>NZ_CM192985.1:0-4430000 GCF_041477645.2 Xanthomonas sp. NCPPB 1325 | reverse complement strand
GCACAGGTCGGTATGCGAAGTCCCTTTTGGGGCCTTAGCTCAGCTGGGAGAGCACCTGCTTTGCAAGCAGGGGGTCGTCGGTTCGATCCCGACAGGCTCCACCATATTGAGTGAAAAGACTTCGGGTCTGTAGCTCAGGTGGTTAGAGCGCACCCCTGATAAGGGTGAGGTCGGTAGTTCGAGTCTACCCAGACCCACCACTCTGAATGTAGTGCACACTTAAGAATTTATATGGATCAGCGTTGAGGCTGATACATGTTCTTTTATAACTTGTGACGTAGCGAGCGTTTGAGATATCTATCTAAACGTGTCGTTGAGGCTAAGGCGGGGACTTCGAGTCCCTAAATAATTGAGTCGTATGTTCGCGTTGGTGGCTTTGTACCCCACACAACACGTACATGTAACTCCGAGGCAACTTGGGGTTATATGGTCAAGCGAATAAGCGCACACGGTGGATGCCTAGGCGGTCAGAGGCGATGAAGGACGTGGTAGCCTGCGAAAAGTGTCGGGGAGCTGGCAACAAGCTTTGATCCGGCAATATCCGAATGGGGAAACCCACTGCTTCGGCAGTATCCTGCAGTGAATTCATAGCTGCTGGAAGCGAACCCGGTGAACTGAAATATCTAAGTAACCGGAGGAAAAGAAATCAACCGAGATTCCCTGAGTAGTGACGAGCGAACGGGGAACAGCCCTTAAGCTGGAATGGCTTTAGAAAAACAATCTGGAAAGATTGGCCATAGAAGGTGATAGCCCTGTATTTAAAAGGGCCACTCCAGTGAAGACGAGTAGGGCGGGGCACGTGAAACCCTGTCTGAATATGGGGGGACCATCCTCCAAGGCTAAATACTCCTGACCGACCGATAGTGAACCAGTACCGTGAGGGAAAGGCGAAAAGAACCCCGGAGAGGGGAGTGAAATAGATCCTGAAACCGTGTGCGTACAAGCAGTAGGAGCTCGCAAGAGTGACTGCGTACCTTTTGTATAATGGGTCAGCGACTTACTGTTCGTGGCAAGCTTAACCGTATAGGGGAGGCGAAGGGAAACCGAGTCTGATAAGGGCGCATAGTCGCGGGCAGTAGACCCGAAACCGGGTGATCTAGTCATGGCCAGGGTGAAGGTGCCGTAACAGGTACTGGAGGCCCGAACCCACGTCTGTTGCAAAAGACGGGGATGAGCTGTGATTAGGAGTGAAAAGCTAATCGAACCCGGAGATAGCTGGTTCTCCTCGAAAGCTATTTAGGTAGCGCCTCGGACGAATACTACTGGGGGTAGAGCACTGTTATGGCTAGGGGGTCATCGCGACTTACCAAACCATTGCAAACTCCGAATACCAGTACGTACTATCCGGGAGACACACGGCGGGTGCTAACGTCCGTCGTGAAAAGGGAAACAACCCAGACCCACAGCTAAGGTCCCAAATTCACTGCTAAGTGGAAAACGATGTGGAAAGGCATAGACAGCCAGGAGGTTGGCTTAGAAGCAGCCACCCTTTAAAGAAAGCGTAATAGCTCACTGGTCGAGTCGGTCTGCGCGGAAGATTTAACGGGGCTAAGCAGTGAACCGAAGCTTGGGGTGCATAAAACTTGTTTTATGCGCGGTAGAGGAGCGTTCCGTAAGCCTGCGAAGGCAGATTGAGAAGTCTGCTGGAGGTATCGGAAGTGCGAATGCTGACATGAGTAACGATAATGCGGGTGAAAAGCCCGCACGCCGAAAGCCCAAGGTTTCCTTGCGCAACGTTAATCGACGCAGGGTTAGTCGGTCCCTAAGGCGAGGGCGAAAGCCGTAGTCGATGGGAAGCAGGTTAATATTCCTGCACCTCGCGTGAGTGCGATGGAGGGACGGAGAAGGTTAGGTGTACCGGGCGTTGGTTGTCCCGGGGAAAGGCGGTAGGTTTGAATCTTTGGCAAATCCGGGATTCTTTAAGACCGAGCACCGAGACGAGCCTTTATGGCGAAGTCACTGATACCACGCTTCCAGGAAAAGCTCCTAAGCTTCAGCTCACGAAGACCGTACCGTAAACCGACACAGGTGGGTAGGATGAGAATTCTCAGGCGCTTGAGAGAACTCGGGTGAAGGAACTAGGCAACATGGCACCGTAACTTCGGGAGAAGGTGCACCCTTTTTGGTGGCTCATGCGAGCTATAGCTGAAGAGGGTCGCAGAAACCAGGCCGCTGCGACTGTTTATCAAAAACACAGCACTCTGCAAACACGAAAGTGGACGTATAGGGTGTGACGCCTGCCCGGTGCTGGAAGGTTAATTGATGGGGTCAGCCGCAAGGCGAAGCTCTTGATCGAAGCCCCAGTAAACGGCGGCCGTAACTATAACGGTCCTAAGGTAGCGAAATTCCTTGTCGGGTAAGTTCCGACCTGCACGAATGGCGTAACGACAGCGGCGCTGTCTCCACCCGAGACTCAGTGAAATTGAAATCGCTGTGAAGATGCAGCGTTCCCGTGGCAAGACGGAAAGACCCCGTGAACCTTTACTATAGCTTTACACTGAACGTTGAGTTCGTCTGTGTAGGATAGGTGGGAGGCTATGAAACTGTGGCGCTAGCTGCAGTGGAGCCATCCTTGAAATACCACCCTGTCGTGCTTGACGTTCTAACCTAGGTCCGTTATCCGGATCAGGGACCGTGTATGGTGGGTAGTTTGACTGGGGCGGTCTCCTCCTAAAGAGTAACGGAGGAGCACGAAGGTACGCTCAGCGCGGTCGGACATCGCGCACTGTGTGCAAAGGCATAAGCGTGCTTGACTGCAAGATCGACGGATCAAGCAGGTACGAAAGTAGGTCTTAGTGATCCGGTGGTTCTGTATGGAAGGGCCATCGCTCAACGGATAAAAGGTACTCCGGGGATAACAGGCTGATACCGCCCAAGAGTTCATATCGACGGCGGTGTTTGGCACCTCGATGTCGGCTCATCACATCCTGGGGCTGTAGTCGGTCCCAAGGGTATGGCTGTTCGCCATTTAAAGTGGTACGCGAGCTGGGTTCAGAACGTCGTGAGACAGTTCGGTCCCTATCTGCCATGGGCGTTGGAAGTTTGAGAGGGGCTGCTCCTAGTACGAGAGGACCGGAGTGGACGAACCTCTGGTGTTCCGGTTGTCACGCCAGTGGCATTGCCGGGTAGCTATGTTCGGAAGCGATAACCGCTGAAAGCATCTAAGCGGGAAGCGCGCCTCAAGATGAGACTTCCCGGGGCACAAGCCCCCTAAAGGAACCATGTAGACTACGTGGTTGATAGGTCAGGTGTGTAAGTACAGCAATGTATTGAGCTAACTGATACTAATGATCCGTGCGGCTTGACCATATAACCTCAAGTTGCCTTGGTCCCAACGAACGTTGGTAGATCATCAAATGCAAGCTACGTCACAAGTTAACTATGCGAGGCTGAGCGCCGTAGGTGCTTCCATACGCTAACGCTTGCACACCCGTGCAGACGTTTGAGGAAGCAGCAACTGGCGACGCTCCAACCGTCTCCCTGGTGAAATTAGCGCTGTGGAACCACCCGATCCCATCCCGAACTCGGAAGTGAAACGCAGCTGCGCCGATGGTAGTGTGGCTCAAGCCATGCGAGAGTAGGTCATCGCCAGGGGCTTTACCCGAAACCCTCAGTCCACAAGGACTGAGGGTTTCTTTTTGCCCGAATGGTGGGCATAGCCTGAGTTTATAGCGCACTACGGCAGCTGCGATTAGCCATCAAGTCGACGCCGCCCGCAGCGTCCAACGGACGCCTGATTGCCCGCGCATCGCCTGCTCCGCGCCTACCGCGGCCACTGCCTCTTCGGCCAAGCCGCCTCTCAGACAGCGGCAATTGCAGCACGCTGATACATATCTACGATGCTTCGTCCGGTGCGCTACTTCCCCTAAAACAGCAACAGCCGTCTCCGCAGGCACCAAACGGGCTGATGTTGAAAGGCGCCGCTAAGCGTCATCGGGAATCGGCAGAAGTTGTGAGTGGAAAACTGCGTGCATCGAGAGGGGCGACCGCAGGACCGCTGGTCTGGGGCTGCCATAGGTGCCGTGGTGAGCGGCCAATAGATGCTCGCCTGATCGCTTGGGACTGGAGCTTGGTGACAACCTCTCGAGCCGAAGCCGATAGAGGGGGGCATGCGTTAAAACACAATGGCATCGGTGGAGGTCGTGAGCGGAGGACGTCAGCGCTGGATGACTCGTAGTTGGTGCCAGCACACGGGTCTGATTTCTGTCACCTCTGCTAGCAGGGGGCGGCAGCCGAAGTTACTCCTTGCCCTTGCTGGATGCATTCCGGCGTAAAGAGCTGCTGTTGCAACAGAAGCGATGCACTGGATACATCCACCCAGTGCGATGCTATCTGTGTTCTGTTCTGTTCTAACGTGGCGTTTGGCGACCAGCACTACTGATCGGCAGGGAATGTGCATGGATCTGTCGTTGTTCAACGGCGGGGGTGGTTTTTGGTCAGTCACCCGGTTTCCACACCGCCACGCGCGCACAAAAAACCCCGCACCAGGCGGGGCTTTTTTGCGTGCGGCTTTTTTGATCAATCGCCCAGGGTCAGTAACGATGCATTGCCACCTGCTGCGGTGGTATTCACGGTGACGACCTTTTCGGTTGCAAAGCGCAGCAGGTAATGCGGGCCGCCGGCCTTGGGGCCGGTACCGGACAGGCCTTGGCCGCCGAACGGCTGGACGCCGACGACGGCGCCAATCTGGTTGCGGTTGACATAGACGTTGCCGACTGCAACCCGCGAGGTGATGCGCTCGATGGTCTCATCAATGCGCGAATGCACGCCCAGGGTCAGGCCGTAGCCAGTCGCGTTGATCTGATCGATGACAGCATCGAGTTGGTCGGCCTTCCAGCGGATGACATGCAAGACTGGCCCGAAAATCTCGCGCTGCAGCTGGGCCAGCGAGCCCAGCTCGTAGGCGCGCGGGGCGAAGAAGCTGCCGTGGGCGGTAGCGTCATCCAGCTTGGTACTTCCGATCAGGCGCGCCTCACGGTCCATGCGTGCTGCGTGATCGTCGAGGATCTTGAGCGCTTCGGCGTCGATCACCGGCCCAACGTCGGTTGAGAGCAGGCCGGGGTCGCCGATCTTCAGCTCGCCCATAGCACCGGCCAGCATGGTCATGACCTTGTCGGCGATGTCGTCCTGGATGAACAGGACGCGTGCGGCCGAGCAACGCTGTCCGGCTGAGATGAACGCGCTGGAGATGGCGTCTTTCACGACGGCTTCGGGCAGCGAGGAGGAATCGGCAATAAAGGCGTTCTGCCCGCCGGTCTCGGCAATCAACACGCCGATAGCCGCATCGCGCGCGGCCAGGGTGCGATTGATGATGCGCGCGGTCTCGGTGGAACCGGTGAATGCCACGCCAGCCACCCGGGGGTCGTTGGTCAAGGCTGCACCGACAGTGGCGCCATCTCCAGGCAGGAACTGCACTGCGGCTTCCGGGACGCCGGCGTCGTGCAGCAACTTCACTGCCGCATAGCCGATCAGATTGGTCTGTTCGGCGGGCTTGGCGATTACGCTGTTGCCGGCCGCCAAGGCGGCCGCCACCTGGCCAAGGAAGATCGCGAGCGGGAAATTCCAGGGGCTGATGCAGACGAAGACGCCGCGGCCATGCAATTGCAGCTCGTTGGATTCACCGGTCGGTCCGGGCAGGCGTTCGGGCGCACCAAATTGCGCGCGCGCCTGGCCGGCGTAGTAACGCAAGAAGTCGACCGCCTCGCGCACTTCGGCCACGGCATCAGGGAGGGTCTTGCCCGCTTCCTTGACACAGATGGCCATGAACTCGGGCATGCGCGCTTCTAGCAGGTCGGCGGCGTGCTCCAGGATGGTGGCGCGGCTGGCCGCGGGCGTGCGGTTCCACCCAGGTTGTGCAGCCGCGGCCGCAGCGAGTGCCTTCTGCACCGTGGCCGGATCGGCTGGCTGCCAGTGACCCACCGTCTCGCGGCGATCTGCAGGATTGAGCACAGCTTCGCGCGGCGTGCTGATTACCGCACCTGGAACCAGCGGTGCGGCTGTCCATGGCTTGATTGCGGCGTTGAGTTGCTCGGCCAGCTGCCGCAGATCGTTGTCGTTGGCGAGGTTGGCGCCCATGGAGTTTTTCCTGTTCTGGTTCTGGCTGCGCAGCAGATCGGTCGGCAGCGGGATCTTTGGATGCGGGATGGATGCGAACGACGCGACAGCCTCGACCGGATCGCGGATCAGGTCTTCGATGGCAACGTCCTCATCGGTAATACGATTGACGAAGCTGGAGTTCGCGCCGTTCTCGAGCAGGCGACGGACCAGGTAAGGCAGCAGATCCTCGTGCGAGCCGACCGGCGCGTACACACGGCACGGCAGGCCCAGGCGATCGGCCGGGATCACTTCGGCATACAGGTCATCGCCCATGCCGTGCAGCTTCTGGTGCTCGTAGGTCTTGCCGGCGGAAATGGCGCGCACAGCGGCAATCGTCTGCGCGTTATGCGTGGCGAACATCGGGTACAGCGCATCGCTGTGCGCAAACATGCGACGTGCGCAGGCCAGGTAGGACACGTCGGTGTTCTGCTTGCGGGTAAACACCGGGTAGCCAGAATGGCCTTCAATCTGGGCGCGCTTGATCTCCGCATCCCAGTACGCGCCCTTGACCAGCCGCACCGGAATGCGGCGGCCAATGCGACGCGCCAGGTCGGCCAGGAAATCGATCGTGTACGGCGTGCGTTTCTGATACGCCTGCACCGCCAGGCCATACCCTTCCCAGCCCTCCAGCGACGGGTCGGAGAAGGTGGCTTCGATGATGTCCAGCGACAGCTCCAGACGTTCGGCCTCTTCGGCGTCGACGGTGTAGCCGATGCCGTAGGACTTGGCCAGCTGCGCGAGTTCCAGCACGCCTGGAACCAGTTCGGCCATGACGCGCGCGCGCTTGGCGTGTTCGTAGCGCGGGTAGAGCGCGGAAAGCTTGATCGAGATGCTGGGTGCAGCGAACACATCGGTGCCGACAAAGCTGCCGCTGCGGCCGATCGCATGGATGGCATCGCGATATGCCTGCAGATAGCGCTGTGCATCCTTCATGGTGAGCGCGCCTTCGCCGAGCATGTCGAACGAATAGCGGTAGTCGGCATTGTCGCCCTTGCGCGAACGCGACAGCGCCTCGCCGATGGTGCGGCCCATGACGAACTGGTGGCCCATGATCTTCATTGCCTGGCGCACTGCCAGGCGGATCACCGGCTCGCCGACGCGGCCGATCAAGCGCTTGAAGGCGCCGGGCACATCGGCGCGGGTAAGGTCGTTGAGCTGCACCAGCCTGCCGGTCAGCATCAGTCCCCAGGTCGAAGCATTGACCAGCACCGAATCGCTGCCGCCCATGTGCTTTTTCCAGTCCGCATCGCCGAGCTTGTCGCGGATCAGCTTGTCTGCGGTCTCCTGGTCCGGAATGCGCAGCAGCGCTTCGGCGACGCACATGAGCAGCACGCCTTCCTCGCTGCCGAGATCGTACTGCCGCATGAAGGCTTCGATCGCGCCCTGGTGCTGCGCACGTGCACGCACGCGGGTGACCAGATCGGCGGCCAGCGCCTGCACCTTGGCCTGCTCGGCGGCGGGCAGGCGCGCCTGGTCGAGCAGTTCGCGTACGTGTTCGGCCTCGTCCTTGAGCCAGGCAGCGGTGATGGCGGCGCGCAAGGCGCCGGATGCGGCCGGCAATTCGGGGGCGAGCAGCGGATGTGGAACGGCGGCGGAGGCAAGCGGGTCGAGCTGAGCGTTCATGCGAAAGATGCCTGGAGATCCATGCCCATTCTAGAGAGCGAAGGCGCGCGCGCACTTGTGTGGAAGCGGCAGCTTTCCCGCCGTTTTGTGCAGGTCGCCATCGCCTGTGACGGCAGGCCCAGTCCTCGGGTTGTGTCGTCGCGGGTTTTCGGAAGTGATTGATTTACGCGTGTTTTTAGCTGCACTGCAGCAAATTTTTGATCGCCGGAAATGCTTGCCGCATGCGTTCGCGCGGGTCTACCATCGGGCTGTTCCCGCAGTCCGCTGCGTGTTGCCATGATCGAAGTACTGCCGTTGATGTCCGAAGGGGTCGGGACGCAATTGCGGTTGCGGCCTCCGCGGGCGCTGTCGGCCAGGCAGTTCGTGATGTTGTTTGCGGTGCTGGCAGGAACGATGTGGTTGTTTGCGGGCCTGGGGTGGTGGACCGGCAATGCATTCGCGCCGGTATTCGCCCTGTTGCACAGTGGTGTGGTGGCGCTGGCGCTACGTCAGTTGTGGCGAAGTGGCGAGCGCGAAGAAGCGATCCGGGTGGGGGAGACCGCCGTTGAGGTGTTTCCGTCCGGACAGGCGCCACCAGCGTTTCAGGCACATCCGCACTGGGTGCGGCTATGCATGGAGCGCGACGACAGGGTGCTGCTGGTGAGCAGCGGCAGGCAGATCGAGATCGGAAGCTTTCTCGGGCCGGCCGAACGTGTGGAACTGGCAGATACGCTGAAACGCTTGCTCGCGGCCGCCAATGGCCGTCACCGATGACGTAAGGGTCTAGGCAATGACGCAACGCAGCAGCTGGAAGTCGACGTATTCACGCTTTGGCCTGGCGATGGCGGCGCTGTCATGCGCACCCGCCGTGTGGGCGCAGTCGGCCGATCCAAAGGAGTGGCAGCTCAATATGGGGCGCGGCGTCACCCAGACTGCGCGCATGGCCTACGAGGCGCACATGGTGGCGCTGTGGGTGTGCGTGGTGATCGGCGCGCTCGTGTTTGCGGCGATGGGCTATGCGATGTTCAAGTTCCGCAAGTCCAAGGGGGCTGTGGCTGCGCAGTTCAGTCACAACACGCAGGCCGAAGTATTGTGGACCGTGATTCCGGTGCTGGTGCTGATTGCGATGGCGTGGCCGGCGACCGCCAAGTTGATTGCGATGTACGACACCCGCGAATCGGAAATGACCGTCAAGGTGACCGGTTACCAGTGGATGTGGAAGTACGAATATCTGGGCCAGGGGGTGGAATTCACCAGCCGCCTGGCGCGTGAGTCGGACCGCATCCGCCAGAGCGGCGAGCGGCCCACAGTCGCTTCGCAGCCGCACTACCTGTTGGACGTCGACAATCGGCTGGTGCTGCCGGTCAACACCAAGATCCGCTTTGTCATCACCGCCGACGACGTGATTCATGCCTGGTGGGTGCCGGCGCTTGGCTGGAAGCAGGATGCGATCCCGGGCATCGTCAACGAGGCCTGGACCAATATCGAGCAACCGGGCGTGTATCGCGGCCAGTGCGCTGAATTGTGCGGCAAGGATCATGGCTTCATGCCCATCGTGGTCGAGGCGTTGCCCAAGGCCGAATTCCAGCGTTGGCTGGCGGCGCGCCGCGCTGCTGGTACCGCACCCGCGGCGGCGCCCGTGCCCGCGGGCGCCCCGGCACCAGCGGCCGCCCCTGCTGGTGAAGCCGCGCCTGCCGCAGCGCCGGCAGCGCAACCTGCCGCACCGACCGCCGCTCTCTAACACCGCTCGCAACCGCACCGCTTCGCAGAGGCCGTTCCGTCATGGCGCACACCGCAGTCGATCACCACGGACACCACCAGCCCGGCTTCGTCGAGCGCTGGTTCTTTTCGACCAATCACAAGGACATCGGCACGCTGTACCTGCTGTTCTCCTTCGTGATGTTCATCATCGGCGCGGCGATGAGCGTGGTGATCCGCGCCGAACTGATGCAGCCCGGCTTGCAGTTCGTCAAGCCGGAATTCTTCAACCAGATGACCACCGTGCATGCGTTGGTGATGATCTTCGGCGGCGTGATGCCGGCGTTCGTCGGTCTGGCCAACTGGATGATCCCGCTGCAGATCGGCGCGCCGGACATGGCGCTGCCGCGCATGAACAACTGGTCGTTCTGGCTGCTGCCCGTCGCCTTTACCCTGCTGTTGCTGACGCTGTTTTTGCCGGGTGGTGCGCCAGCCGGTGGCTGGACCTTGTATCCGCCGCTGTCGCTGCAGGGCGGCTACAACGTGGCCTTCAGCGTGTTTGCGATCCACGTGGCCGGTGTCAGTTCGATCATGGGCGCGATCAACATCATCGCCACCGTGCTCAATATGCGTGCGCCGGGCATCGATCTGCTGAAGATGCCGATCTTCTGCTGGGCCTGGCTGATCACCGCCTTCCTGCTGATTGCGGTGATGCCGGTACTGGCCGGTGCAGTGACCATGTTGCTGACCGACAAGTTCTTCGGCACCAGCTTCTTCAACGCAGCCGGCGGCGGCGACCCGGTGATGTACCAGCACATCTTCTGGTTTTTCGGGCACCCGGAGGTCTACATCATGATCCTGCCGGCGTTCGGCGTGGTCAGCGAAATCATCCCCACCTTCAGCCGCAAGCCGCTGTTCGGGTACCAGGCGATGGTGTATGCGATCGCGGCGATCGCGTTCCTGAGCTTCATCGTGTGGGCGCACCACATGTTCACGGTGGGCATGCCGCTGGGCGGCGAGATCTATTTCATGTTCGCCACCATGCTGATCTCCATTCCGACCGGAGTGAAGGTGTTCAACTGGGTCAGCACGATGTGGAAGGGCTCGCTGACGTTCGAATCGCCGATGCTGTGGGCAGTGGCGTTCGTGATCCTGTTCAGTATCGGTGGGTTCTCCGGTCTGATGCTGGCAATCGTGCCGGCCGACTTCCAGTATCACGACACCTATTTCGTGGTCGCGCATTTCCACTACGTGTTGGTGACCGGCGCGGTGTTCGCGTTGATCGCGGCGGTGTACTACTGGTGGCCGAAATGGACCGGCCGGATGTACAACGAGACCTGGGCCAAGGTGCATTTCTGGTGGACGATGATTTTCGTCAACCTGCTGTTCTTCCCGCAGCACTTCCTGGGCCTGGCCGGCATGCCGCGGCGTATTCCCGATTACAACGTGGTGTTTGCCGACTGGAACCTGGTCAGCTCGATCGGTGCGTTCGGCATGTTCGCCACCCCGTTCCTGATGGCGGCGATCTTGTTCGCTTCGTTGCGCAGCGGTGCCCGCGCCGATGCGCGTGCGTGGGAAGGTGCCAAGGGGCTGGAATGGACGGTGCCATCGCCGGCGCCGGCGCATACCTTCACCGTGCCGCCGGTGATCAAGCCTGGAGATCTTGCGCATGAAGACATCGGCCACTGACTCTGCATCGGAGCCGGCGGTGACGCGCCTGCTGTCGGCTGCCGAACGACAGGCGCAGCAACGCCGTGCCGTGCGACGGACTGCCATCACGGTGGGGATCATCGCGTTGCTGATCTACGCAGGCTTCATCGCGTCGGGAGTCATCGGGCGATGAATGCGCGCGCGCCAGCTCCCGTGCCAACAGCGGGCTTGTTCAAGCTGCTCGGCGTGGTGCTGGGCGTATTTGTGCTGACTTTTTCGTTGGTGCCGCTGTACCGCATCGCCTGCGAGAAGGTGTTCGGTATCCGCATGGAGCGTGCGCCGGGCAGTACGCGCGCGGGTGCTGCTGGCGCAGGTGGTGCAGTCGCGGTGCCGGGCAGGCGCACGGTGCGCGTGGAGTTCGATGCGGGGGTCAACTCGAAGTTGCCGTGGACCTTCCATCCCGAGCAGATGACGATGGATGTGGTGCCCGGCGAACTCAACGAGGCGTTGTATTTCGCGCGCAACGACAGCAAGCGGGCGGTGGTCGGCAGCGCGGTGCCGTCGGTGGCGCCTGCGCGTGCGTCCGGGTATTTCAACAAGACCGAATGTTTCTGCTTTACCGCGCAAACCCTGCAGGCCGGTGAAACGCGCGACATGCCGCTGCGGTTCATCGTCGATCCTGCGTTGCCGCCGGAAGTCACCACGATCACCTTGTCGTACACGTTCTACCGCAACGACGCGCTGACTTCGCAATTGCCGGGCGGCAGTGCATCCGGCGCGCCGCGCGCGGCACCGTAGCCTTCATCCACCGCTCCACGACACGGAAGCAACGCCATGGCCGATCACAGTCCCAACGCCGATGCGTATTTCGTCCCGACGCAAAGCAAATGGCCCTTTGTCGGCTCGATTGCGATGTTCGTGATGATGATTGGCGTGGCCAGCTGGCTCAACGATGCGGCCTGGGGGCGCTGGACCTTTTTCGCCGGCATGGCGATGTTGCTGGCGACCTTGTTCATGTGGTTCGGCGATGTCATTCGCGAGTCCAACGCCGGCAATTACAACCGCCAGGTGGACGGCTCGTTCCGCATGGGGATGGTGTGGTTCATTTTTTCCGAGGTGATGTTCTTTGGCGCCTTCTTCGGCGCCTTGTTCTACACACGCGTGCTGACTTTGCCCTGGTTGGGTGGCGAAGGCGATGGTGTGATGACCAATGAGCTGTTGTGGAACGGCTACTCCGCTGCATGGCCGACCAACGGCCCGGGCACGATCGGCGGGCAATTCCAGACCATTCCCGCCTGGGGCCTGCCGCTGATCAATACACTGATCCTGCTGAGCTCCGGCGTGACCTTGACCATCGCCCATCACGCGCTCAAGGGCGGGCGACGTGGGGCGCTGTTGCTGTGGCTGGGCCTGACCGTGCTGCTGGGCTGCGTGTTCCTGTTCCTGCAGGCCGAGGAATACATCCACGCCTATACCGAACTCAATCTCACGCTGGGGTCGGGTATCTACGGCTCGACCTTCTTCATGCTCACCGGCTTCCACGGCATGCACGTGCTGCTGGGCACGATCATGCTGGCGGTGATGTGGCTACGCGCTGCCAAGGGACACTTCAGCCGCGACAACCATTTCGCATTCGAAGCGGCTGCCTGGTATTGGCACTTCGTCGACGTGGTGTGGCTGGCGCTGTTCCTGTTCGTGTATGTACTTTGAGGGCAGGGATTCGGGATTGGTGATTCGGGATTCGCAAAAGCAATCTGCAAGCGCGATCCGTTTTTGCCCTTACGAATCCCCAATGCCGAATCCCCAATCCCGTCGGCCGCGTCAGCGGCCGATGCCATGCGGCTTGATCCAGCCGGTGTAGATGCCGATGATCACGATGGCGATCAACGCGACCGATAAGCCGATGCGCCAGGTGAGTGCGTTGACGGTGCGCTTGGTCTCGCCGCGGTCGGTCAACAGGTAGTAGAGACCGGCACCCAGGTTCCACAGGATCACGATCAGGAAGGCGACAATCAGCAGCGTCTTGAGCGAATCGTTCACAGCAGCCCCGGGAGTCGTCGGCGTGGTGTGGGCATTGCACGCCTTTTTGCGCCGCTTGTCATGACGCGCAAGCACACCGCCGCGATCGGGTGGGTGCTGGCGCTGCTGCTGAGTGCCGGATTCGCCGCGCTCGGGCAGTGGCAGCTGCAACGCATGCATGGCAAGGAAGCACTGCTGGAACGCGCCGCGCATGTACGCGAAAGGCCGTTGACCCTGCGCCAGGCCGTGCAGGCTCAGCCCGGGTTGTGTTGGGTAAGCGGTCGGGTGCGGTTTTTGCCGGCGCAGGTGTTGCTGGACAACCAGTTACATGCGGGGCGTGCCGGCCTGCGCGTCTATCAGCTGGCCGCCGTAGAGGGCACCGCCAGCACGCTGCTGGTCGATCTGGGCTGGCTGCCGCTGCCGGCCGATCGGCAGTTGCCGCCCATCGCGGCACATGAGGGTGTGCAGGCAGTGCAGGGTCTGTTGAGCGCGCGCCCATCGGCGGGCCTGGCCATCGGTCCTGCAATGGCGCCCACCGCGGCAGCGCATACCTGGCTGGCCACGCGCCTGGATACGCAGGCGCTGCGAGATGCGTTGGGCAGGCGCGACATTTCGTCGCAGGTCCTGCGCCTGGATCCGGCGTTGCCGGTGGGCTACGTGCGCGATCTGGACGTGCTGCCAAACACGCTGCCACCCGCGCGGCACTTGGGTTACGCGGTGCAATGGTTCGGGTTGGCAGCTGCCGTGCTGGCCGCGGCCACGCTGCTGACATGGCGTGCGCGACGCCGCCGTCGGCGCGGGCACTGACGCCTGCGGCATGAGAAAATCGCCGCCATGACCCCTTCCACATCGGCCACGCCGCACTCGGTCAAACGCGGCCGCAGGATGCTGATTGCGCTGGCAGTGCTGTTCTTCGGCTCGATGTTGCTGGCCGGCGTGCTGCGCTTTTCCGGTTGGCAGCCAGCGGCGATGCGCAACAACGGCGAACTGCTGCATCCGCCTGCCGACCTGCGGGCGATGACGCCGTTGCGTGCGGACGGGCAGCCGTACCTGTGGGCGCCGGGCGAGCGCATCTGGCGGATTGCGCTGGCACCGCCGGCAGACTGTGCGCAGCGCTGCGTGGCGCTGGCCGCCGAGCTGGACAAGGTGTGGCAATTGCTCGGGCATCGCGCCGACAAGGTGGAGGTGCTGTGGATCGGCGCGCCACCGGCTGGCCTGCCGCCGATGCCCGCCCTGCGTGTACTGCGCGACGACGCACACTTGCGGCAAGCGCTGCCGCGCGCCAACGATGCCGCCGGCGTGCCGGTGTATGTGATCGACCCCAATGGCTTCGTGATCCTGCGCTATGCCCCCGGGTTCGCCCCGGCCGGCTTGCGCGCGGATCTGGTCAAGCTGCTGAAACTGATGTGAGCCCGATGAATCTGTTTGCGCCACCGGCGTTGTTCCGCCACTTCCACCGCATGGCCTGGCTGGCGGCGTTGTTCACCGCGAGCACGATCCTGTTCGGGTCGTTCGTGCGCCTGTCCGATGCCGGCATGAGTTGCCCGGACTGGCCGACCTGCTACGGCCGCGTGACCTGGCCGCAGACCACCGACGAAGCCAACACCCACGTGGCCAGCAAGATCCGCCCGCTGGAATCGCACAAGGCCTGGCGTGAGCAGGTGCACCGCTTCCTGGCCGGTGCGCTGGGTGTGGAGGTGCTGGTGCTATCGCTGCTGGCCGCGCGCCGACGTCGCATGGGCATCGCCCAGGTGGTCTCGGCCGCGGTGCTGGTGGCGCTGTCGATCCCGTTGTACATGTCCGGCTGGCACATCCCGGCGATGGGTGTGGCGATTGCCGGTGAGGCGATCCTGCTGCTGGCGGCCCTGCGCTGGAGCAATATCGATCTGGCGCGCGCGGCCGTGCTGACGCTGGCGGTGGTGATCTTCCAGGCGTTGCTGGGCATGTGGACGGTAACCTTGCTGCTCAAGCCCATCGTGGTGATGGGACATCTGCTCGGCGGCATGCTGATGTTTTCGCTGCTGGTGTGGATGGCGTGGCGCGCAACGCACCTGCCGATCACGTTGGCCGACGCGTCGCGCTTGAAATGGCTGCTGCGCCTGGGTGTGGCAGTGCTGGGCCTGCAGATCGCGCTGGGCGGCTGGGTCAGTGCCAACTATGCGGCGCTGGCCTGCGGTGGCGGCAGCTGGTCGGCCGACAACTTCCCGCGCTGTGTCAGCCAGTGGTGGCCACCGCATGACTTCCGCGAGGGCTTCACGCTGTGGCGCGGCATCGGCGTGGATTACGAAGGCGGCGTGCTCGATGGCGCGGCGCGGATTGCCATCCAGATGGCGCACCGGCTATGGGCGATTGCGACCGCGCTGTACCTGTGGTGGCTGGCGTGGCGTCTGTCGCGCTCGCCGGGGATGCGGGTGTGGGCCAGCGCGCTGGCGGTGCTGGTGGCCGTGCAGGTGACGCTGGGCATGCTCAACGTCAAGCTGGCGCTGCCGCTGGAAGTGTCGGTGCTGCACAACGGCGGCGCGGTGGCCTTGCTGTTCGTGCTGGTGTCGCTGCTGGCGCGGCTGCGCGCGCCGGAGTGAGCATGGCTGTCAGTGCACGCGATTACTGGGATCTGACCAAGCCAAAGGTGGTGGCACTGATCGTGTTCACCGCGTTGGTCGGCATGTTCCTGGCCGTTCCCGGCCTGCCCACCTGGGCGCAGGTGCGTGCCGGAACGCTGGGTTTCCTGGGCATCTGGCTTGCCGCCTCGGCGGCAGCGGCGATCAACCAGTTGCTCGATGCCAAGATCGATGCACAGATGGCGCGCACCTCGTGGCGGCCGCTGGTGGTGGGCAAGGTGCGGCCGTGGCAGGTGCTGGTCTTTGCCGGCGTGCTGATCGTGATCTCCATGACCATTCTGGTGGTGTGGGTGAATGTGATCACCGCGGTGCTGACGTTTGCGTCGATGATCGGTTACGCGGTGATCTACACCGTCTACCTGAAGCGGGCGACCTCGCAGAACATCGTGATCGGCGGGCTGGCGGGTGCCACACCGCCGATGCTGGGCTGGGCGGCGGTGACCGGGCTGCCGACCAGCGCCGACTGGATCAACTCCGCGTTGCTGGTACTGATCATCTTCATCTGGACGCCGCCGCATTTCTGGGCGCTGGCGATCTTCCGGCGCGCTGATTACGCCAAGGCCGCGATTCCGATGTTGCCGGTGACCCACGGCGTGCCGCACACGCGCAAGCAGATCCTGGTCTACACGGTGCTGCTGGCCATCGTGACCCTGCTGCCGGTGGCGGTGGGCATGAGCGGGATGTTCTATCTCGGCGGGACGGTGGTGCTCAACGCGGTGTTCCTCTGGTATGCGTGGCGCATGCTGGACCCACCGGACGAGCTGTTTTCGATGAAGATGTTCGGGTATTCCATCGTCTACCTGATGGCGCTGTTCGCGTTCCTCATGGTCGATCACCTGCTGCTGCCCTGGGTGCGCTAAAGGGCATGCGCCAGGCCTGCAGCCTGCCTGCGGCAGGCAGCAGGCTGTTGCAGGCGTCCGCTCTCAGCTCAGCCAGCCGGCGCAGTCGCTGGCATTCTTGCTGTCGCAGCTGGACTGCATCTTCTTCTGCAACCTGGCCAGGACCGCGCTGCCGTCCCGGTGGTGCTGCTTGCTCCAGCCTTTGAGGGCAGCGGCGAGCGTGTCGAACCGTTGCCGGGTCCGTTGGCGGTAGCCATCCGGCTGCCCGGCCAGCTCGCCGATCACCTGCGTGGCGGCGGTTTCGATGGCTGCCGTGTCGTCCGGGCTGAGCCGGATCAGCCCATCGACATACAGCACGCCCCATTGCACGCGGGTGGCCGGGCCCTGCGCGCCCTCATAGGCCTTCCTGAGCCATGCCAGCGCGGTTTTCTTGTCGCCACGGTGTTCGGCCAGATTTGCCAGTTCTGGCATGTAGTAGTACGGCGTCCGGGTCCGCGAGAGCTCTGCCAGCAGCAGCTGCTCGGCGCCGCTGTGGTCGCCCACCTCGCTCAACAGGGCCGCAGCCGTGCTGATGGTGGACTGACGTTCTTCATCGGTCCTGGCGGTTTCGCTGGCCCACTGCACGCGCTGGCGAACGGTATCGACGAGCTCCTGCGGAAGCGGCGGCGGATCTTTGGGCTCGGTCTCGGTTGGCTGGCCCTGCGCCAGGCGGGCCAGCTGGATGCGTGCGAACGTGGTGCCGAGCCTGTCGGAGACCGGCAGCGTGGGGTCGGCGTAGGCCTTGTCCAGGGCGTTGATCACTGCGGCGGACAGGGGGGCGCGTTCGCCGGCATCGGCGCTGGCGGCAGCGACCAGGCGTGCCGGCATGTAGTTCAGCGTGCCGAGATTGGCGCGCACCTCTGCCAGATCGGCCAGCACCGACTCGAGCAACGTGCGATAGCCCGGAGCGGGGGCGGGCGGGTCCTTGGCGGCAGTGAGCGCCGCCAGCGCAAAGCTGCGCTGCAGCGCCGGCTGTGGCGCCACCTTGGACAGCCGGGTCAGCACGTCCGCTGCCTCCTCGCGCTTGAGCAGACGGTCGTCGGTGCCCCAGGCGTAGTTGCCGAGCACCGACCAGTCGTCTGGAGTCAGGGTCTGCGGCGCATGCAGGGCGGTGTCCAGCAGCTGTCTGGCGGTGCTGGTGCTGCGTGCAGCCACACGCAATACGTCGACCAGGCGGGCAGTGTCGGCGTCGCCGGCCAGGCGGGTGATCTCGCTGCGGTCCGGGCGCAGCACGATGATGGTGGGATAGCCCTTGATGCCAAAACGCTCGCCCCAGGCCTGCGCGCCTTCCGAATCGCCATCCAGGTGCACGGCAACGAATTGCTGGGTACGCGCAATGAACGCCGGGTCCTTGAATAAGGTGGCCTTGAGGCGATTGCAGGGCGGGCACCAGGCCGCGCCCCAGTACAGCAGGACCGGCTTGCCGCTATCCCTGGCTTCGGCGAAGGCATCGTCCACGTCGCCCTCGCGCCAGGCGATGCCGGACGCGGGAACAGGCGTTGTGGCTGCCTTGGGCGCTGTCGCCGGTGCCACCGGGGGCGCGGGCTTGTTGCAGCCGGCCAGGAGCGCCAGTGCTGCCAGCAGCGCGGTCGCGCGCGGGGAAGGGCGTCGGAACGACAACGTCATGGCAGTCACCGTGGGGTTGGCAAATGTCGATCGCCTACGCTAGCGCACGCTGGCGCGTGGGCGTCATAACCGTTGTATCTGTGCTGACAACCGGCAGCAGCCGGCCAGGCGAACCGGTGTCATGCAATGCGCAGTGGGCCGCGCCCACCATCCTCAATGATGGCCGGCCCGGCCCTGCGCGGCATCCGGCGCGGTACGCGCATAGCGGGCGGCCACGAAGGCGCACACGATCAGCTGCAACTGGTGGTAGAGCATGATCGGCAGCACGATGGCTCCCAGCCCGCCGCCGGCGAACATCACCTTGGCCATCGGCACGCCGGTGGCCAGGCTCTTTTTCGAGCCGCAGAAGACGACGGCGATTTCGTCGGCGCGGTTGAAGCGCAGGCGCCGTGCGATGAAGGTGATCGATAGCATCGCCACCGCTAGCAGCAGCGCGGCGGCGCCCAGGACGGCGAGCAATGCCGGCAGCGGGGTCTTCTGCCACAGCCCTTCATTCACCGATGCACTGAAGGCGGTGTAGACCACCAGCAGGATGGTGCCCTGATCGGTGTAGCGCAGTACGGCGCGATGCCGCTCGACCCAGCCACCGATCCACGGGCGCAGGAAATGGCCGGCCAGAAACGGCACCAGCAACTGCAGCAGGATCTTGCCGATGGCTTCGGCGGGATGCGCCATGGCCCCTTGGCTGCCGACCAGCGCGCCCATCAGCAGCGGAGTGAAGAACACGCCCAGCAGGCTGGAAAGCGAGGCCGCGCAGACCGCGGCGGGCACATTGCCGCGCGCCATCGAGGTGAAGGCGATCGACGATTGCACCGTGGACGGCAACGCGCACAGGAACAGCACGCCGATGTACAGCTCCGGCGTCAGCGCAAGATGCGCCAACGGCTTGAACAGCAGCCCCAGTAGCGGAAACAGCACAAACGTGCAGGCCAGGATCACCAGATGCAGCCGCCAGTGCAGCGCGCCGGCCTTGACCGCTTCGCGCGACAACCGCGCGCCATGCAGGAAGAACAGCGCGGCGATGGCCACATCGGTGACATCGTCCATGACCGCAGCGGCCGTGCCCGAGACCGGGAGAAACGAGGCGAGCGTGACCGTGCACAGCAGCGCGAGGGTGAAGGGATCAATGCGCAACCGCGCCAGCAGCTTCTTCATCGAGGTGGGAGGTGTCGCGCGATCACGCGCCTGGAGCGGGCCATTCTACGACGCGTGCGGGCGCAGCCTGTGCCGCCGCGTCACCATCGTCTACGCGCGCCAGTGCAGTGATGCGCCCTGCGTCGCCTGCCACGACGCCGGCAGCCACGACATCACAGTGCGGCGAGCGCCTTGAGCAACTCGCGCATTTCGTATTTATCGGTGTGGTCCAGGCCTTGCGCGCGCTGTTTGGCCTGCAGTTCTTCCACCCGCTGACGCAGCAATTGCTTGTCGAGCTGGGCAACGACGTCGTGCAGTTCGATCGCCCAGCTGTGCTCGTCGCCGGGCAGCTCCTGCGCGGCCAGTTTCTGCAGGGCCGGCAGCTCGTCGCGGTCGGTGAAATGCTCCAGCAGCGCTCCGGTGCTGATTTCCGGGCGTTGCCGCACCAGCGCCAGCAGCTCCATCAACAACTCGATGCCGGGCAGGCGCAGGCCGGAAAAATCGTGGTCGCCTTCCAGGCTCATCGCCAGCGACGGTTGTTGCAGCAGGATCGCGATCGATGCACGCACCAGGCTGCGCTTCTGCGTGGGGGCCACCATACGCGCGGGTGGCCGCGCTTTGGCCGGGGACTGTTGCGCAGCGGTGCTCGCGCCGACGCCGGTCATGCGCGCCAGTTCCTGCTTCATCAGATCGCCGAATGCGCCTTCCGGGATCTGCGCCAGCATCGGACGTGCGCGTTCGGCCAGGCGTGCCTTGCCGTCCAGCGTGTGCAGGTTGATCTCGCGCGACATCTCGTCGAAGAAGAACTGCGACAGCGGGGTGGCCTGTTTCAGGCGCTGATCGAAGGCCTGCGCGCCTTCCTTGCGCACGATGGTGTCGGGGTCTTCGCCATCGGGCAGGAACAGGAAGAACGCCTGGCGGCCGTCCTTCATGCGCGGCAGCACCGATTCGAGCGCGCGCCAGCCGGCCTTGCGCCCGGCGTTGTCGCCGTCGAAACAGAAGTACACATCCGGCGCGTTGCGGAACAGCAGCTCGGCATGTTCGGGTGTGGTGGCGGTGCCCAGCGTGGCCACCGCCTGGGTGACGCCGAACTGGAACAGCGAGACCACGTCCATGTAGCCCTCGACCACGATCAGCCGTTCGATCTTCTGGTTGGCCTGGCGCACCTGCCACAGGCCATACAGCTCGCGGCCCTTGTGGAATAGGGCGGTTTCCGGCGAGTTGAGGTACTTCGGGCCCGGGTCGCGGCCGTCGGCCGGCGCGCCCATGATGCGGCCGCCGAAGGCGATCACGCGGCCGCGGCGGTCGAAGATCGGGAACATCACCCGGTCGCGGAATTTGTCGTAGACGTGGCCGCGATCGTTCTTGGAAAACAGCCCGGCGCGTTCGAGCACGCTCATGCGGCGCGCATCGGTGCCCAGGGTGTCCTTCAAGGCGCTGTAGCCGTCGGGAGCGTAGCCGATCTGGAAGCGTGCCTGGTTGTCGGCATCCACGCCGCGCCCGTCCAGGTAATCGCGGGCGCGGTCGCTGGCTTCGAGCTGGCGCTGAAAGAACTTGGTGGCCGCTTCCAGTGCCGAATACAGCTCGCGGCTGTCGTCCTGCTGTTGCGGCGTGCGCTGCTGGGTGTCGCGCGGGATGTCCATGCCGGCACGCTTGGCCAGCTCGTCGACCGCATCGAGAAACTCGAGGCGGTCGTAATTCATCAGAAAACTAATGGCGGTGCCGTGCGCGCCGCAGCCGAAGCAGTGGTAGAACTGCTTGGTGGGCGAGACCGTGAACGAAGCCGAGCGCTCGTCATGGAACGGGCAGCGCGCCGAGTATTCCTTGCCCTGGCGCTTGAGCGGCACCCGGCCGCCCACCACCTCGACGATGTCGGTGCGTGCGAGCAGTTCGTCGATGAATGCGTCGGGGATGCGGGCCATCCCGCTAGGATATCCCAGCAGCTGGCACCGGCTGGCGCCAGCGGTCTACCGGTGGCGCAGCAGTCAGGCATGAGGCAGCGTGCGGCGCGGTCTCAGGGGCGCGGCGCTGCCTGTGGCGGGTTCGGCGGCACCACGGTATCCGGCGTTGCAATGACCTGCGGCGGATGCTCCGGGTCGACCCCGGCCTCGCGCAGCTTGCGATGCGAGCGCACGCGCTCGTCGATCACCGCGGTCAGCAATGCGCCGACGAAGAACACCACCGAGGCGTAGTACATCCACACCAGCAGGATCACCAGCGTGCCCATCGACCCGTACGCGCTGCCGGGCGCGGCCTTGGCGATGTACACGCCGATGGCATAGCGGCCCAGCGCAAACAACAAGGCCGTGATGACGCCACCGACAAAGGCCTGTCGCCAGTTCACGGTGCGATCGGGCAGGTAGCGATACAGGAACGCAAAGGCCAGCGAGTACAGCGCCAGCGTGGTGACATACCCCACCGCAGGCAGCACCGAGGGCAGCCGCGCGAACACCACCTGCAATGCGGTGGTCGCAATCATCGACACGATCAACAGGAAGCCCAGCGCCAGGATCACGCCGAACGAAAAGACGCGCTTCTTCAGCCACGCCATGAGCCCTTCCAGGCGCTGTTTGTCGGTACGGAAGATCAGGTTCAGGGCGTTCTGCAGCTGCGCGAATACCGCAGTGGCACCGACGAACAGCAACAGCGTGCTCCACAGACCCGCCAACGAGCCGACCCCGGGTTGATCGGTGGCGTTGCGGATCACCGTATCGGCCACCTCGGCGGCGCTGCCGCCGGCCAATTGCGCGATCTGCTGCACCAGCGCTTCCTGCGCCGGCGGATACAGCGATGCGGTCAGCCACAACAGCAGCACCAGCAGCGGTGCCAGCGACAACAAGGCATAGAACGACAGCGACGCGGCCTGCGTCATCACGTCGATTTCGAGAAAGCGATTGAGCAGCGCCATCGGCAGACTGCGTTGCAGGCGGCCCAGATGTTTCTGCAGGTGTTCGGTCGAGAGCTTCGTCACCGGCGAGGGTCCTTGAGGCAGACGGTCATGCGCGCAGAGGTCGTCAGGCAGTCCCGGGTGCGACATGCCTCGCCCGCGTCTGCGCTGGCGACCCGTTCTAGCAGGGCACTATCGAAGGTCTGGTGAAAGCGCCGGCAGTGGTGTTGCTGTGTGCGTACGCAAGCAGGCCTGCACCTGCCTGTTGCACGTCGCGGCTCTGGCGCGCAAACGGCGGTTTCGATCCGCTGCACTGCGCCTGCACTGTCGCGATGGAGCGGCCCTGGATGAGCCGTGATGGAATCTGCAAGCGATCTGCGCGCAACGCTACACGCAGCCGCGGGGCAACACTGCGCTGCGCCTGCCGGTGGACTGCGCGCAGGTCGCCAGCAATCAGCTACACGGCGCGTGCATCAGCTGCAGAGGTGCACTGCGCATCACGCCTTGCGCATCAATTGCAGGCGCACCCTGCAACCGTCCGGCGAGTGTCACGGCGATCGTGCCGTGTCGCGGCCGAACGACCACGACACGGCATGGCTCAGCCGGCCAGCTGTTGCTTGACCAGCGTGGAGACCAGGCCCATGTCGGCCTGCCCGGCGAGCTTGGGCTTGAGCGCACCCATCAGCTTGCCGATATCGGCCGGGCTGCTGGCGCCGGTTTCGGCGATGGCGGCCTGGATGGCCGCCACGATCTCGGCTTCGCCCATCTTGGCCGGCAGGTAACGCTCGATCACCACGATTTCCTCGCGCTCGATCTGCGCCAGGTCTTCGCGCGCGGCGCCTTCGTATTGGGTGACCGAGTCCTTGCGCTGCTTGACCATCTTGTCGAGCACGGCGATGACGGCGGCATCGTCCATCTCGATGCGCTCGTCCACTTCCTTCTGCTTGATCGCGGCGTTGATCAGCCGGATCACGCCCAGGCTGTGCTTGTCGCCGGACTTCATCGCGGCCTTCATGTCATCGGTGAGCTGCTGCTTGAGGGGCATGGGGTGACTCCTGGGTGGCAGGTGAGGAGAGGTGTCGACGCGCGCTGTCGGGCGCCTGCGTCGGCATAGAGGGAATGGGGCGGCGGCGTCCCGCGCCGAGTACCTGGCGGGACGGCCGCAGGCCAATACAAAAAGCCGGCGACGCTTGCGCGTGCCGGCTCTTGGGTTCAATCCCGCTGGGCCGCGCCTACAGCGCATGCCCGGCGGCAAGGAACCGCGTTCGATCAGTACAAGCGCTGGCGCTTGGTGACGTCGCGCGAGGAACGACGCAGCTGACGCTTCACGGCAGCGGCAGCCTTGCGCTTACGCTCCTGGGTCGGCTTTTCATAGAACTCGCGCTTGCGGGTCTCGGCCAGCACGCCGGCCTTTTCGCAGGTGCGCTTGAAACGGCGGAGCGCAAATTCGAAGGGCTCGTTCTCGCGGACTTTAACGCTGGGCATGTGTTCTCCAGAAGTGGGATTTCCGTCCGGGAGCCCCGGGCGGGTGCGAGCGGACTCGCGTGACGGAATTTCCGGGTTGCCCCGGCGAGCCGCGCATTATAACGACTTGCAAGCGGCCTGCAAGCCCCGGGTGAAAATTGCCGGGAACGGTGCGGCAGAGCGTGCGTCGGCGCGCGTTTCCCGGCAGCCGACGCGGCGGCTGCGCACCTGCGGGTCGGCGCATCTGCGCAACTCAAAAGCTGCGAAAATACGGGCCTGTTCCTTGTCTGCCGAGTTGCCGTGAAAGTCCTTGGGATCGAATCATCGTGCGATGAGACCGGCGTGGCGGTCTATGACACGGCCTTGTCCGGCGTGCCGGCGCTGCGCGCCCACGCGGTCTACAGCCAGATTGCGCTGCATGCCGAGTATGGCGGCGTGGTGCCGGAGCTGGCCAGCCGCGACCACGTGCGCAAGCTGCTGCCGCTGATCCGCCAGACCCTGGGCGAGGCCGGGCTGCGGATCGACGAACTGGATGGCGTGGCCTACACGGCTGGACCCGGGTTGGTCGGCGCGCTGCTGGTCGGTGCCGGGGTGGCGCGGTCGCTGGCCTGGGCGCTGGACGTGCCGGCGATCGGCGTGCATCACATGGAAGGTCATCTGCTGGCGCCGCTGATGGAAGACGACCCACCGCAGCCGCCGTTCGTGGCCTTGCTGGTGTCGGGCGGGCATACCCAATTGGTGTCGGTGAAGGCGCTGGGCAGCTACGAAGTGCTGGGCGAGACGCTGGACGATGCGGCCGGCGAGGCCTTCGACAAGACCGCCAAGATGATGGGTCTGCCGTATCCCGGTGGCCCGCAGCTGGCGGCGCTGGCCGAAACCGGCACGTCGGGGCGCTACAGGTTTGCGCGGCCGATGACCGACCGGCCCGGGCTGGATTTCAGTTTCAGCGGGCTCAAGACCCAGGTGCTGCTGGCCTGGCGCAACAGCGACCAGTCAGACACTACCCGGGCGGACATCGCGCGCGGCTTCGAGGACGCGGTGGTGGAGACGCTGGCCATCAAATGCCTGCGCGCGCTGGATGCGGCCGGTTGCGACACCCTGGTGGTGGCCGGCGGGGTGGGCGCCAACAAGCGCCTGCGTGCGCAGCTGCAGGAGGCCGCGCAGCGCCGTGGGGGCAGGGTCTGCTTCCCGCGCCCGGCCTTGTGCACCGACAACGGCGCCATGATCGCCTTCGCCGGCGCGCTGCGGCTGAAGGCCGGCGAACGCGCCGACGCGGCGGTGCAGGTGACGCCGCGTTGGGATATGGCGAGCTTGCCGCTGTTGGCGGCGGCGGAATCGGGAATGGGGAATCGGGAATAGGAAGAGCGTTACCCCGATCCTGTCCGTATCGTGTGTTGTTGCCCTTGCTTCTCCCCATTCTCCATTCCCGACTCCCGATTCCCCATGGATAAAGTGTTTATTGAAGGTCTCGACATCGATGCGCTGATCGGCATCTACGATTGGGAGCGGCGCATCCGCCAGACGCTGCGGTTCGATCTGGAGATGGGGTTCGACAACCGCATCCCGGCTGCCAGCGACGACATCGCCGACACGCTGAACTACAAGGCGGTGAGCAAGCGGCTGATCGAGTTCGTGCAGGCGTCGGATTTCGGGCTGGTCGAAACCCTGGCCGAGCGCTGCGCGGCGATCGTGCTGGACGAATTCGGCGTGCAGTGGCTGCGGCTGAAGCTGAGCAAGCCCGGTGCTGTGCGCGGGGCGCAGGCAGTGGGCGTGATCATCGAGCGGGGACGCGCCGCCTGAGTGTCGCGAACCGCCCACCTGGCTTGCATGCCTGGATCCCGGAGTATCGAAGGTTGCGGCGGACCAGGCGCTGCGCCATTGCCGCTCCGACGGCAACATGCCGTGCAACCGGCCTCTACAAACCCCAATCTCGAATCCCGGCCTGCAAAACTTGCCCTCCCGCAGCCGCGTCAGGCTAGAATTGCCGGCCATGTAAACGTTTTCTCAAGGATCTCATGGCTGCTGATCGCATCGAAACCCTGATTGCCCGGATGACCGTCGAAGAGAAGGTCGGACAGTTGGGTGTGTTCGCCGACATGGTGCGGCCGTTTGCGCCGGACGTGAATCCCGAAGCCAATGTGCGCAATGCCGACGAGGTGTTGCAGCAGGTGCGCGAGGGCCGGGTCGGCTCGCTGTTCAATGGCGTGGGCGCCGCGCTGGGCGTGCAGATCCAGAAAGTCGCTGTGGAAGAAAGCCGGCTGGGCATCCCGGTGATCCTGGCGGCGGACGTGATCCACGGCATGCGCACGGTGTTCCCGATCCCGCTGGGCGAGGCAGCCAGCTTCGAGCCGGAGCTGGCCGAGCGCACCGCGCGCGCCACCGCGATCGAGGCGACCGCCGCCGGCCTGCATTGGACTTACGCACCGGCCGTGGACATCGCGCGCGACCAGCGCTGGGGCCGCGGTGCCGAAGGTGCCGGCGAAGACGTGGTGCTGGGCGCGGCGTTTGCCGCCGCGCGCGTGCGCGGTTTTCAGGGCAGCGACCTCACCGCCGACGATGCGTTGCTGGCCACGCCCAAGCACTTTGCCGCCTATGGCGCAGTGGCCGCAGGCATGGAATACAACACTGTCGATATCGCGCCGCAGACCCTGCACGATGTGCATCTGCCGCCGTTCAAGGCGGCCTTCGATGCCGGCGCATTGACCGTGATGTCGTCCTTCAACGACATCAATGGCGTGCCGGCCAGCGCCAACCACGAGTTGCTGACCGAGATCCTGCGCGGCGAGTGGCAGTTTCCCGGCGTGGTGATTTCCGATTACACCGCCGACATGGAACTGATCGCGCACGGCTACGCCGCCGATGAGCGCGATGCGACCAAGAAGGCGTTCCTGGCCGGGCTGGACCTGAGCATGCAGAGCGGGTTCTATGCCGCGCATCTGCCGTCGCTGGTGGACAGCGGCGAGGTGCCGATGGCGACCCTGGACGCCAGCGTGCGCCGCATCCTGCAGCTGAAAGAAGCGATCGGCTTGTTCGACAATCCGTACCGCTCGCTGGACCCGGCGCGCGAAGCCGACACCGCGCATCTGCCGGCGCACGATGCGCTGTCGCGCGATGCGGCGCGCCGCTCGATCGTGTTGCTCAAGAACGAAGGCGCGGTGCTGCCGCTGAAAAAGAACGGCCAGCGCATCGCCTTGATCGGCCCGTTCGTGCAGGACCGCGAAAATATCGAAGGCTGCTGGACGCTGTTCGGCGACAAGGAACGCTACGTGACGCTGGAGCAGGGCGTGCGTGCGGTGGTCGGCACCGAAGATCTGAGCGTGGTGGCGGGCTGCGGCCTGGAAGAAGCACTGCCGGGTGGCATTTCCGCCGCGATCGATGCCGCACAGGCCGCCGACGTGGTGGTGCTGGCCCTGGGCGAGCCGCAGCGTTTCAGCGGCGAGGCGCAGTCGCGGACCGAAATCACCCTGCCGCCCGCGCAGCAGGCGTTGGCAGAAGCGGTGGCCGCGACCGGTACGCCGGTGGTGGTGTTGCTGCGCAACGGCCGCGCGCTGGCGCTGAGCGGTGCCGTGCGCGATGCCGATGCGATTGCCGTGACCTGGTATCTGGGCACCCAGACCGGCACCGCCGTGGCCGATGTCTTGTTCGGCGACTACAACCCGTCGGCGCGGCTGCCGATCAGCTTTCCGCAGGTGACCGGCCAGCAGCCGTACTTCTACAACCATCTGCGCACCGGCCGTCCGGAGTTGCCGACGTTGTCCGAGTACAAGGCGCGCTGGCGCGAGATGCCCAATGAGCCGCTGTATCCGTTCGGTCATGGCGTGAGCTACACCACCTTTGCCTACGCGCAGCCACAACTGAGCACCGTGAAACTGGGTTGGGACGACACGCTGACCATCACCACCCGGGTGACCAACACCGGTGCGGTGGCAGGTGAGGAAGTGGTGCAGCTGTACGTGCACGATCGCGTGGCCAGCCGGGTGCGGCCGGTGCGCGAGCTCAAGGGCTTCCGCAAGATATTGCTGCAGCCGGGCGAGAGCGTGGACGTGGCATTTACGCTGACGCGCGATGCGCTGGCGTTTACCAATCACAAGGGCGTGTTCGGCGCAGAGCCGGGCCTGTTCGATGTGTGGGTCTGTGCATCGGCTACCAGCGGCGACCCGGTCACGTTCGAGCTGCTGGACGCCTGAGGCGCGTCAACTGGCGTAGATACGCGCGCCTGCATCGACATCACCAGCGCTCAGCGAGCGCTGGTGATGCTGCAAGGCACTCCTGGATGCGCGCGGTGCGTGTCGCACGACCGCACCCCACCACGCTTACGCGTCGTTTTCGACTGCGGCCTTGCTCTTGGGGGTCAACTTGAGCAGGCGCCCGGTACTGCCGCTGGCTTCGTCCTCCAGCAACCACAGGGCACCGTCCGGTCCCTGTTCCACTTCGCGGATGCGTGCCCCCATGTCGTAGCGGGCAACCTCGCGTGGCTGGTCTCCCAACGAGACCTGCACCAGCGCCATCGATGACAAGCCACCGATGAAGCCGTTGCCGCGCCACGCGGGGAATTGCTTGCCGCTGTAGATCACAAAGCCGGCCGGCGAGATCACCGGGGTCCAGCTGATCTTGGGCGCGGCAAACTCCGGGCGGGTGTTGTGGTCGGGAATCGGCGTGCCGTCGTAATGGTCGCCGTTGGAAACGATCGGATAGCCATAGTTGGCACCGCGCTGGATCAGGTTGAGCTCATCGCCGCCGG
This sequence comes from Xanthomonas sp. NCPPB 1325, assembly GCF_041477645.2. NCBI lineage: Bacteria > Pseudomonadati > Pseudomonadota > Gammaproteobacteria > Lysobacterales > Lysobacteraceae > Xanthomonas > Xanthomonas sp. NCPPB 1325. The sequence continues at coordinate 4,401,587 of NZ_CM192985.1, read as the reverse complement.
CCGGGCCCATCTCGTGTTCCCACAGGCGGCCCTTGCTGTCGAAGGCGATGCCCAGAATATTGCGGTGACCCAGCGACCAGACCTGCGCAGCCACACCGCCCTGCGCGGCGAACGGATTGTCGGCCGGCACGCTGCCGTCGTCGTTGAGGCGGATCAGCTTGCCGAGATTGGCCTTCATGTCCTGTGCGGGATCGAATTTCTGCCGCTCGCTGGAGGTGATCCACAGCTTTCCGTTCGAGTCGAACGCAAGCCGATGTCCGAAGTGACCGTTGCCGGAGACCTTGGGCTCCTGTCGCCAGATCACCTTCAGGCCGGACAAGGTGCCGCCCCCGGTGGCATCCAGCGTAAGCTTGGCACGCGCAACCGCCGCTCCGCGCGTGTCGCCCTGGCCCGGTTCGGCATAACTCACATAGACCAAGCCGTTTTTCGCAAAGCGCGGGTGCGCGAGCACATCGCCAAATCCGCCCTGACCGCCATAGGCAACCGCAGGCACGCCGGTGACCGCGCTCTTGCGCTTGGTCTTTGGATCGAACCGCATCAACGCGCCGCGTTTTTCACTGACCAGCAGCGTGCCATCGGGCAGGAAGGTCATTGCCCAGGGCTCGTCGAAATCGGCAACGGTGGCGGCCTGGAACGGCCATTGCGCCTTGGGAATGGATGCTGCCGGTGCGGCGGCAGGCGCGGCCAGCGCGGCGCCGGAGGTCAACAGGGTGGCCGAGCAGGCCAAGGCAAGCAGACGACGGATAGACATGAGGTCCTCCAGGGGATGGGACGGTCACGCTGCAGCCCTCCCGCAACGTGTTCCGCGTCGGGTTTTCATTACCTTACACGACGCTGCGCGCCTCACCCTTGTCGCAGATCACTCTCTGCAGGGCAGGCACGTCGCACATCGTTGTTCGCGAACGGATAGTTCATGAAGCGGTTCTGACGGCGGTACAAACCTGTATGCGTTGTCACCATCCGGCTGGTCGCGTTGCGTGATCACGCTGCCGACCCGGTCCGCATGGGAATGCGTGGTGTTGCTTGGCCAAAAACCCATGGCCTTGTCCAATGCTGGTTCGGCCTATGTGCCCCTGCATTGCAGCAGTAACGAGTGCTCGTGTGACGAAATCCCAACACTCGCGCTGCGTACTGGTTCACTGAGCATCTCGCGGGTGCCGCTGGCGATATGCTCTCAATGCGAACTTGCTGCCCAGCAGAAAAGGATTTGCTGCACTGCATATGTGCCGAGTCCGTTCGCGTGAGTGACAGTGCACAACAACATATGCAGTGCGATGCGATGCAATCGAGGTCGGCGGCGCCACGTGCAACTCACCTGTGGCGCCGCCGACACTGAGGTGCTCTTACACGCCAAAAAACACCGCCACCTCGACGGTGGCGGTGTTTGTCTACGGTTTTGACTTGTCGCCGGTGACGAAGTCGGCTGCGTTTTCCCAGGCACGCTTGACCGCGTGACGGGCCTTGCTCCAACTCAGGCCTTCGGTGCCGCGCTTGGCTTCCCAATCACGGTGCAGTTCGGCTTCCACCTGATCATAGGCGCGGGCATTTTCGCGAATTCGCGCTTCGTGCCCGGCCAAATAGGCGCCCTCATAATCTTCGTAGCGGTCGCCTTCGGTGTAATACGGTTCTTCGGTGAAGCGCTCGCGCCAATAGTTGGATACGTTTTGGCTGCGGTCTTCGTCCGGTGCGCGGCCCGGAATCTGGTACGGCACGTTCATGCTCGTCTCCATCATTGCGAATGTGCAGATCAACTTAGGCAGCGAGGTGTTAACAGCGCGGCACGCGAGGTGACGACGGGATCAAGGCAACGCTGCATTGCAGGCGGATAGCCGCCGCCTTGTTGCCAGCCCAGCCCCCGGCATTGGCGTCATACCGCAGCAGACGCCGCTTCATACGGCAGGGGAGTTGCTCCGGCGGTCAGCAGCGCTGGCTCGGACGCGTGGAGTGTCTGCTCGTCGGCGTCGATGACCACCAACACGCGGCCGGATTCGATTTCATCTTCGAATTGGCGCCGTACCGGGTCGGGCACGGTCGCGCCGACCAGTGCCGACGACCAGCTGCCCACCAGTGCGCCCGCCAATGCCATGACCCCCACGCCGGCCAGGGTCAGACCGATCGGCGGCACGGCGACCGCCACCAGCCCTGCCACCAGACCGGCAGCACCGCCGGTTGCAGCGCCACGTGCCGCAGCCGGAACGAAATCGGTCTTGGCGTCCTTGCGCTCGTCCGGGACATCATGCAGTTCGATATCGGCACGCGCGATCAGCGACAGCGCGTCGTTGTCGATACCGGCACTGCGCGCTGACTGCAGCACGCGTTGCGCGCTTTCAAGATCGGGTGTGCTGTAGACGCGGCGCAGTTTCATCGCAAGCTCCCAGGCAGTGAGAGCCGCAGCGTTGGGCGTGCGCGGTTAGGCGTGCGTGAGCGCGGCGCGAGTGCATCGCGAAGCTGTCAGGCAGGTGTGCGCGGGAACAGATAAAACGCCCACCCCACCAGCACCGCCACACCGGCCGCTGCCAGATTCTGCCAGCTGGCGCTGGCCAGCAGCCCAAGCGAGAGCACCAGCGCGGCGACGGGAATGAGCGGGCCTCCTGGCAAGCGCAAGGTGTCGGTGCGGTGCCGATAGCGACGCGCCAGCACGATGACGGCGGCGGCAGTGCCGATGTAGGCAAACAGGCGCGTGACCATCGACAACAGCGCCAGCTGCGTGAATGAGCCCGACAACGCCAGTGCCAGCGACAGCACGCCCTGGGTGAGCACGGCCGCCGCCGGGGTGTGGAAGCGCGGGTGCACACGGGCCAGAAACGCCGGCCCATACCCGTCCTGCGCAAGCGCAAACAGGAAGCGCGGGCCCAGCATCACCGTATTGCTGGTGGTGCCCAGGATGGAAATGGTGGCGCCCACGGTAAGGATCAGCGCCAACGCCTCGCCACCGAAGCCGCTGGCCGCATCGGCCAACGGCGTGGGCGAAGCGGCCAGGTTAGGCAGCGTGCCTTGCGCCACCACCTGCACGGCGGCATAGATCAAGGTGACCGTGACGATCATGGTGATCAGGGCGAACGGGACGTCGCGGCGCGGGTTGCGGTATTCGCCCGCTGCGGCGGGGATGTTCTCGAAGCCGGCATAGGCAAACAGCAGCAGCAATGCGGCCTCGCCGAGATTTCCCATGTCGCGCAGGTCCGGCGCAGTGCCGGCAAACGCCCACGACCAGTCCACATAGAACAGGCCGATGGCCACGAACAGCAGCAACGGCACCAGCTTGCCGATCACCAGGGCGATCCCGGTGCGCGCGGCCGATTTGACGCCAATGACATTAATCGCGGTCAGCACGCCCAGCGAGCCGACCACCACCAGCGTGCGCGCCCAGGTCTCGGTGGACGCGGTCGGCCAGAACCGCGCGACCGCATCGGCCAATCCATTGCTCAGCGCTGCCGCCGAACTGATGCGGGTCAGCCAGATCATCCAGCCGATCTGGAAGCCGACGAACGGGCCGAAGGCTTCACGTGTGTAGAGATAGCTGCCGCCGGGCGTGTCGAAATAACTCGCCGCCTGCGCGTAGCACAACACCAGCAGCGCGACCGCCAGGCCGGCCAGCATCACCGCCCACAGGCTCATTGGACCGAGCAGCGCAGCCGTGGCCGCGGGCAACAGATAGATGCCGCTGCCGATGACGTCGTTGATCGACAAGCCGACGATCTGCCAACGGCTGACCACCCGTACCAGGCCGGTGGCATCGGGTGCGGGGGGCGGCGTGCTCATGGTGCGGCCTCGGCCAGCAGGGGAAGCTGCCACTGCGCCTGCAGGCGCGCGTAGTCGGCGCGCGGCAACAACACGAACAGCGGGTGGTCTTCCGGTTTCAACCACGCCAGCAGGCGCTGCATGTCGGCAGGCGCCATCGCAGTGCAGCCGGCGGTGAACTGGCCCGGCGTGCGCCACAGATGCGCGAAGATGCAGCTGCCGCGGCCGGGCACATTGCCGGGGTTGTGCGCGATGACGAAGCCCTCGCGGTAGCGCGTATCGCCGGGTTGCCGCAGGTCCAGCCGCATCGGCTCGGTGGAACCGGCGACGGCGCGTTCGCCGACCTGCGCGGCGTCGACGATGCGGTTGTACACCGGCGAGTCGGGCACATCCATGCAGTAATGGGTGGCGCTCATCGCCTGATATGGCATGGCGCTGTCGATACGGGCCGCATCACCGAATGCCGGGCCGATGGCGAAGACACCGGCTGGGCTGCGGCCATCGCCTTCGCGCTTCTGCGGGCCCTGCGGCTGGGCGGGGTGCAGGCCATCGCCCCAGGCGCTGCCGTGCCGGCCGAGCGCCACCGCAAATGCCGGCGCGGCCGGTGCCCATCCACCGGCCACTCGCGTAAAGGTCTGCAGGCGCGCCTGGGTGCTGTTCCAGTCGGGAGTGGTCACCACGATCAGCGCACGTGCCTGCTGCAGCGCCTGCATCGGTTCACCGGCGTGGGCGGCGCTGCCGCACAGTGTCAGGGCCATCAATAGGGTGGATCGCAACAGGATGGCAAGACGCATGCAGGCTCCGGAGGCTGGGGGTGAGCTGAAACGAACGCGGTGCGTCCGTGCCGATCGCCGTGTGATCGCGCGAGGCAGAGACCGCGCAGGGCAGGTGCCGATGAGCGCTACTGTACCCAGCAATGCGGCCGCGTGGCGCATGCCCGTGCAGCGTGCACGCGTGGTTTGCGGCGACAGGCGGGCACGCCGCTGGCACGGCCCCGCCTTGCACTTTGCCCGCGCTGGTGGCTCATGGGCGTCGGTATCGGCATGACCGACCTCGCCAAGGACGCGCTTAGTCCGGCAACAGCTCCAGCCCGCGGATGCGGCGGATGCCCAGCCCCGGCGAATCATCGATGTGGATCTGCGCGTGGTCGAACCGGACGCCGCCATCGGTGGGGTCGAACTGGCCAAGTGCCGGCGCGTCCAGGTCGGCCAGGGTGATGCTGTGGGCCTTGGCCACGGCCAGATGCACGGCGGCGGCCACGCTGACACTGGATTCGATCATGCAGCCGATCATGCACGGCACGTCGTACACGGCCGCGATATCGGCGATACGCATCGCGTTGGACAGGCCGCCGGTCTTCATCAGTTTGATGTTGACGATATCGGCGGCGCGGCGCTGGATCAGGTCGATCACCTGCGATGGCGAGAACACGCTTTCGTCGGCCATCACCGGGGTGTCGATGCGCGCAGTGACGAACGCGAGCCCGTCGACGTCGGCTGCCTTGACCGGCTGTTCGAGCAGCTCCAGCGCGATGCCGGCGTCTTCCAACGTCCGCATGCTGCGCACCGCCTGCTTGGGCGTCCACCCCTGGTTGGCATCCAGGCGCAAGGTCGCGCGGCCATCGACGGCCGCATGGATCGCCTTGATACGTTCGACATCCGAAGCGCTGTCCTTGCCGACCTTGATCTTCAGCGCCCGGTAGCCACGTGCAAGCGCCTGCTGCGCCTGCGCGACCATGATGTCGATGGCATCGGCGCTGATGGTGAGATCGGTGGTGATCTGAGGTGTGCCGCCACCCAGCAACTGGTAGAGCGGGGCGCCATAGGCCTGCGCCCACAGGTCGTACAGCGCGATCTCCACTGCAGCCTTGGCGCTGGTGTTGCGTTCCAGTGCGTGCTGCACCAGCCCGCACAGGCGATTCAAATCGGCCACGTCCTGGCCGATCAGGCGCGGGGCGATGCACTGCCGGATCGCGGCGACGATGCTGCCGTGGGTTTCGCCGGTGATCGCAGCAGTGGCCGGAGCGGAACCGTAGCCGATCTGGCCGCCATCGGTCTGCAGCAGCACCACCACGTCCTCGATTGCGTGCACGGTGCGCAGCGCGGTCTTGAACGGGGTGTGCAGCGGCACGCGCAGCATGCCGAGGGTGAAGCCGGTGATCTTCATGGGGAATCGATCGGTGCGATGCGCTGGATGCGGGTGATGTGGTCGATGAAGGCGGTGCCGTCGGTGGCCAGCAGGGGCAGCAGCGGCGTCACCGACACGCCATTCAGGCGCGCGCGCTGCACGCTGCCGTCCGCTGCGCGGTAGCTGGCACCGGCGACATCGTGAATCACCCAGGGCGCACCGTCTGCGTGCCCGATCACCATCATCACGTGGCCGGGAATATAGATCAGGTCGCCGATACGCAACTGCGCCAGCTGTTGCAGCCGCTGTTCCAGCGGTGCGTCGGCAGTGAACGCGACGCCACGCAGGACGCGGCTGCGTGCCTGGTCGCCGGTGTTGCGCGGCAGCGCAATGCCCACGCTGCGATAGACATCCAGCACGAACCCGCTGCAATCGCGCGCGTGGTAATCGTTGCCCCAGCCATAACGCTCGCCCAGGAATTTGAACGCCTGGCGCAGCAGTGCCTCATCGGTGACCGGCAATGGACCCATGCGCACATCGGCACCGCGCGGCACCAGCGCAGGGACCAACTGCAAGCGGCCATCGCTGCCACGCAGCGGCAGCTGCACCACATAGGCGGCCAGCGGTAACTGCCCGTTGACCGGCTGCTGCGGTGGCCAGGTGCGCTGCAAGGGCAGGCTGGTGCCCATGTCCAGCCACAGGGCAGAGACGGCCGGCAGCTCCGGCGTGTAGGCCGTCTGTACGCGTGCGCCGGTCACCATCAGGCGTGGGCGGCGCTGCGCGTACTGCAACACGTCCGCGCGCGGGCCTTCGGCAATCTGGTCGCTGGCGATCCATGCGGCGTAGTTGGACGCAAGCACGAACGCCCATGCGCCATCGGCACTGCTGTGCAGGACCGCGACCGGCGTGCCGGGGTAGAGCGCCGATTCCTGGAAGCGGTCGATGTCATGCTCGTCGGGGCCGCTGAACACGCGCAGCGTGCTGGGGAAGGTCCGTAACGCGGCGCGTTTTACTACCAGCGCAAAACGTGGCGTGACCTGGGCCGGGAGCGTGTCCAGTGCGAGCAGGCGGCGCAGCTCCGTCAACTGCGCTGGCTGGATCAGCTGCCCGTCTGCAGCGTAGAGCGTGCGTGTCGGTGGCGCCGACAGCGCCTCGATCTGCGCGCGCACCGTCGCGCCGGTCAGCAGCGCGGGCAGCTGCGCCAGATCGCGCATGGAGGCATCGTCGCGCAGCAAGCGTGTGGTGAACGCGTCGATCTGTGCGGCGTTCAGATGCGGCCGCTGCGCGTCGGGGCTGCGCCGGATCCAGTGGTCGGGCGTCAGCTGCGCATCGCCGACCGCAAACGGTGCGGCCGGAGGCGCCTGCACGCTGGCACGCGTGGTCGCTGCGCCGCAGGGCAGGGCAAGGGCGATCGACAGCAACGTCAGCAGGCAGCGCGGCAGGAACATGAAGAGCTCGGGATCAGGGCAGGCGTGGGCGAACTGCAAGGCACGTGACGCAAGCGGCAGCACGGCCGCACTGTGCGGTGGCGACCATGGCGCAGTGTACGCGGGGCGCCTGGCGCTGCGAACGCAGCGCAGGCGGATGCGGGCGCCGACGCCGCTGGCCGCTATCCCGACGCAGTGCACAGCCACGCCATCAACGGCGATGCGGGTGCGGCGCAATCGGCGCGTTGCTGCGTTGCCACGCGCAGGCCCGCGTTGCCGGCCACAGCGGCGACACTGGGCAGATAATGGCTGCGCCGGACGTAGCGCGGCCAACAGCGACGGCGCGGGCCGCGCGATTCCTCCAGGAGACAACGATGCTGTCCAGCTTCCCTCTACGCCCATCGGCCTGGCTGCGCGCAGCCATCTGCGCGGTGGCGTTGTCGCTGGGTGCCTGCGCCCATGCGCCGCAGCGCAACGCCCTGGCCGAGTGGGTGCCGTCGCCGAACTTCGATGCCCGGCGCCCGATCCTGATCGTGCTGCACTTCACCGACCAGCACTCGGTCCGGCAGAGCCTGGGCACGCTGCGTGGGCGCAACAGCGGGGGGCGCGTGAGCGCGCATTACCTGATCGGCGAGGACGGGCGTCGCTACCAGCTGGTCAGCGACGAGCAACGCGCCTGGCATGGCGGCGCCGGCCGCTGGGGCACCATCACCGATATCAACTCGGCCTCGATCGGCATCGAGCTGGACAACGACGGCAGCGAACCGTTCGCACCGGCGCAGATCGACAGCCTGCTGGTCCTGCTGGAAGACCTGTGCACGCGGCTGCGGATTCCACGCACGCAGATCGTCGGCCATGAAGACGTGGCTCCGACACGCAAGAACGACCCCGGCCCGCGCTTTCCCTGGAAGCGCCTGGCCGACGCCGGTTTTGGCCGCTGGCCGGCTGCCGCTGCGCCGCCCGCACCGGAAGGCTTCGATCCCTGGCAGGCGCTTGCCCTGCTCGGCTACGGCCTCGACGACCCTGCCGCCACCCTGCAGGCCTTCCACCATCACTATCGCGGCAACAGCGCCAGCACGCTGGATGCCGAGGATCTGCGGATCCTGCATGCGTTGACCGGGCCACTGCGGCCCTCGACGCCACCCGGTAGTGTGGCGTCAGGCGAGGGCGAAAGCCCGTAGCGCCACGACGGCAAGAGTGTCTGGCCCGGTAGAGGAACAGCCATGCATCACATCCACCACAACCAGCATGCAGCAGACCTGCCGCGCTCCAGTGCCCGCGCCTTAGTGGTGCTTCTGGCCATGCTGCTGTCGGGCGTGGGCGCGGCACAGCCGCATGTCTCACCTGCAACGACCGCAGCACAAGCCGGGTTGATCGATGTGCAGCGCCTTGCACCCAACCTCGCGGTGGACCTGCGCTACGCGGGCAGCAACAACTTTACCGGGCGCGTGGTGCCTGGATATCTTGCGCCGCGGTGCTATCTGCTGCGTCCGGCTGCCGAAGCGCTCGCGCGGGTGGCGCAGCGGCTCGAATCCGGTGGCTACCGCTTGCAGGTGTTCGACTGTTACCGGCCGGTGCGGGCCGTGCTGGCGTTCGTGGCCTGGGCAGCGGACCTGGGCGATCAATCGACCAAGGCCCAGTATTACCCGCGCGTGGACAAGCGCGCGCTGTTGGGCGACTACATCGCCGAGACGTCCGGGCATAGCCGTGGCGCGACGCTGGATCTTGGACTGCTGGACTGCCGGCACGGCGCCTGTGCGGCGGTGGACATGGGTACCGCGTTCGATTTTTTCGATACCCGGGCACACACCGATGCGCCCGAGATCACCGACGCGCAGCGTGCCCAGCGCAGGCGCCTGCTGCGCGCCATGGCGGCCGAGGGATTCGCCAATTATCCGATGGAGTGGTGGCACTTCACCTTCCGGCCGGAGCCCACGCCGGACACCGCCTACGATGTGCCGGTAGAGTGATCGCGGCGGCCTTGTTGCTCGCATTGGAAGGGTGCGTGCGCCCGATGCCTGCACCTGCCCGAACGCTCGTACACTTGCGCTCCCGTGTCGTGATTGCCGATCTGGCGCATTCGATCCGGCCTGCCCGCTGCCGAGGAACCCCTCATGTCCGATCCGGAACGCTTTGTGGATGTCGCCTGCCCGTACTGCGGGGAGTGGATCACGCTGACACTGGACCTGAGCGGCGGCGATCAGCAGTACATCGAGGATTGCCAGGTGTGCTGCAAGCCGATCTCGGTCAACGTGGGCTGGGATGAAGAGGGCGAGGCGCAGGTGACTGCGCGCGGGCAGGACGATTAGGGCGCACCTCACGGCCTCCAGTTGATTGCATGCGCATGGTGCAGCGCTCGTTCCCCGGCATGAGCGTCGTCATGCGTCGGTGTGCGCGGCCAGGGCGGCTGGCCCATTCGCGCCTTCGTGTGTCGATCTGGATTGCAGCCGGATCCATGGCCGTAGCGGCTAGACTGGCACGCCAGCTGCCCGGATCAACACGATGAATCTGCCCCTGCACTTCGGCCTGCTCGGTTCGCTGGAGGCCGGCCTGATTGCGCTGGTGCTCGGTGTCCTGATCTTCGCCGTCATCGAACATGTCGGGCGGCGTCTGCACTTCACCCATGGCCACACCCTGGGGATTGCCTGTCTGTTGGCGGTGGCGGTCGGCGCCGGTTACGACATCTGGCACTTGGTGTACACCAGCATCGTGCGACTGGAATCGCCGTTGTATGCACGTCTGGCACTGGCCAGGATCCATGACCCGAACGAACTGGGCTCGCGCGTCATCCTCGAGATTGCCGGCGCACTTGCAGGCGTGGTGGTGGGTTGGAAACTGTTCAGTTCCGGAAGCTGGGACGATGAGGCGCCCGGCGCGCAGCCATAGCTGAAAAAAGGCGGCGTGGTTCGCATAAATTTCCTCGTTGAATGCTCTGCTTCTGTTTGACTCACCCATGCCTAACACCCGGCTAGCGGCAACGTTGCAGGTTGTGGTTAAGAGGACGTTTTGCAGGAAATTGCGCCGGGTTGGGCGTTCATTTGCGATCGGTACGGTAGTGCCATGTGCGGCGACACCGCGCATTCCAACGCCCAAGGAGACCACCCAAATGAAGAATCGCAACCGCACCTCGCTGCTCGCTGCCACCGCCGCTCTTGCCGCCGCCCTGGCGCTGCCGGCCATGGCACAGAGCACCTCGCAGGACGCCGCAGCGCAGGCGAGCAGTCCTGCTGCCTCGGCACAGTCGGGGAGTTCTGCGACCTCTGCCCAGGGCGGTGCCAGCTCCGGCGGCGGGCAGACCTGGGCCAGCGTGGACACCGACAGCGACGGCGCCATCAGCAAGCAGGAAGCGCAGGTCAACGCGGGGCTGGTCCAGATTTTCGACCAGGCCGACGGCGACACCGACGGCAAGCTGACGCCGGACGAATACAAGGCCTTTGTCGCCAAGCAGCAGAGCGGCGGCGCGACGGGGTCGCAAGGTAACTGATCGAGTATCTTGAAGGCCGTCGCCGTCCGTAGTGCTCCGGACACGGACCTGCGGAGGGCTTGGCACCGCCACAGTGCGCGTCTGCATGCCAGGCACGCGTGATTGATCAGGATGGACACACGGGAGCGGCCTGCCAGGGCCGCTCCCGTTTTCTTTACGTGGCGCGCGTTACGGTGACGCCATTCGCTTCTGGTCTCGTCTTCATGCTGCAAACGCGCCTCAGCTTGCTCGCCGTCCTGTGCAGTCCACTGCTCGCGTCTGCCGCGCCGCCGGAGTTGCCGCCCGCCACCCAGCAGACAGCAGCACCGTTCACCGGCGGCACCAACGCTGCGGGCATGGCGCCCTTGCCCATCGAGCCGCCGCCACCTGCCACGACCCCGTTGTTGCCCGCCGACCCGTCCGGGCCGTCCCGCGGCAAGGGGGGCGCTGCGCCTTCGGGGGCGCCCACCGCCGGCACGTTGGCGCCGCGCAGCTTCGACAGCCTGGACAGCGATGCCGACGGCTCGCTGACCCCGGCCGAAGCCGGCGCCGACCCGATCCTGCGCGAGAACTTTGCCGGCTTCGACAGCAACGGCGACGGGCGCCTGTCGCGTGATGAATTTGCCAGCTATCAGCCCGGCCCCGGCGACGCGGCAGGCGACTGACTGCAGCTGCGCTTCAGCGCGCTGCTAGACTTGCGCAATGACTTCTCTTGCACAGCGCGATGGTCAGGCGATCCAACTGGTCGGCTTCGACGGCGACGATACCCTCTGGAAAAGCGAGGACTACTACCGCACCGCAGAAGCGGATTTCGAAGCGATCCTGGCCCGCTATCTCGACCTGGGCGACAGTCGCATGCAGCAGCATCTGCTGGCGGTGGAACGGCGCAACCTCAAGGTGTTCGGCTACGGTGCCAAGGGCATGACGCTGTCGATGATCGAAACCGCCATCGAACTCACCGACGCGCGCATCGATGCGCGCGACATCCAGCGCATCGTGGAGATCGGCCGCGCCACCTTGCAGCACCCGGTGGAGGTGATTGCCGATGTGCGCGAGGCGGTTGGCGCCATTGCCGCCCACTGTGCGGTGGTGTTGATCACCAAGGGCGACCTGTTTCACCAGGAGCAGAAGATCGAGCAGTCCGGTCTGGCCGACCTGTTTCCGCGGGTCGAGGTGGTGTCCGAAAAGGACCCCAAGACCTACGCACGCGTGCTGGGCGAATTCGACCTGCCGGCGCAGCGCTTCGTGATGATCGGCAACTCGTTGCGCTCGGATGTGGAGCCGGTGCTGGCGATCGGTGGCTGGGGGATTTACACACCGTACGCGGTGACCTGGGCGCATGAGCAGGAGCACGGTGTCGCTGCAGACGAGCCGCGCATGCGCGAGGTGCCCGATGCGTCGGGCTGGCCGGCGGCGGTGCAGGCGCTGGATGCGGTGGCGCGGCAGCAGCTGCCAGGCTGAGGGCTGCGGCGGCTGCGGCGGCTGCATCAGGCGGCCGCGGCAGGGCCGGCATGTCCACGCCGGTGGTCTTCATCGGCCACCGGCGCGCCGGCCTGGCAGGGTGCAACGTCGGCGGACCGGCCGCGCAAGAGTGGTGCCTGGCCGGCGGCTCTGGCGCGAAGTGCCCATTGCTGATGTAGTGACGATGCGGGCGCCCGACGGCGCCCGGTAACAGGACGTTCCGGCCAGCATGCATGGCCGACCTTGGAGGGAATGCCCATGAACATGTTGTCCGTGATCCGTCGTGCAGGGCTGGCCGTCGCGCTGGGTGCGCTGGCGGGCATTGCGCCGCTGGCGGCTGCCGAACTGGAAGAAGAAGTCATCAATCCCAGCGAGGTGATCTTTCGCAATGGCCAGCCGTATTACGACGATGCAGGCCAGCATGTCCGCCTGCACACGCGGCGGATGGGCGATGACGTGGTGTATTTCCGCACGGTGCGCTTCGATCGCGAACAAGGCTATGTGGATGCGCAGGGGCAGAGCATCGCCACCCTGCAGTCGCGACCACGGGCAAGTGACCGCGGCACTGCGTTCGTGGGCGACCGCGACGGGGGATATGTCGGTGCCTACAGCGGCTACGGTTACGGCTCCGCACTGCGACTGGGCGCGTCGCGCAACCGCCCCTACGGCCAGATCTATTACGGCAACGGCCTGTATGGCCCGGATCCGTACAGCAGCCCGCACAACCGCGATGCACGCCAGCGTTATCTCGGGCCCGGCTATGTGGGCGCCTGCGATCTGAACGGCTGCCGCGAGGTGCACTACCTTGGCATCTACGACCTGCGCTGACCTGCTCTGCATGCCTGACACCGGCACGGGCATGCGGCATCATCGCGGCATGTCTGCCCTGCGCTACTTGCTGTTGCGATCGCTGCCGTTGCTGGCCGCGTTGCTGGTTCCGTCGCTGGCGCTTGCCCAGGCTGCCGCTGCGCCGGCCGCCGGCGGCGCGCAGGACGCGGCAGTGCCTGCGGTGATGCCCGGCACCGGCGATGCGTGGGTGGACCAGCATCTGGCCGACATGGGCAGCTACGCGCAACGCTACCCGGACAGCTTCATCGACGAGGTGGCGCGTTACACCGGCACGCCGCGCGGTTACGTGCAGGCGCTGCTGCAGGTGCATGGCTGGCACGCAGGGGACATCTACTTCGCCTGCGTTTGGGCGCAGGCGGTGCAGCTGTCGTGTCGCGACAGCGTGCGGGCCTATAGCCGCGATCATCACGATGGGTGGCAAGGCGTGATCACGCGACTGGCGGTGGCGCCGGACAATGCCCACATGCGCGCGTTGCGGCACGCCATCGTTGCCAGCTACGACCGGTGGGAGCGGCCGATCACCCTGGACGCACTGTTGCGTCGCCAGCTCGGCGACCATGCGCAGCGGCTGGAGGCCGCGCGTCAGGCCAGCGAAGCGGCCGAGGCGGCGGCGCAGGCCGGGTTGTAACGCCGGCGGCGCGCGCACACGTCTTGCAAGGCTGTCTGCATTGCCAACGTGCGCACGTGATGCTGCCGTGCAGCTGGTCGCCGCAGGGCACGGTCGGCGAGAATGCGACCAACGCCGGCGTTGGCCGGCCTCTGCCAAGACCAGCCCATGCGCGATACCGTGTTTGTCTCTCCCGATCACATCCGCAGCCTGTTCGCCCAGGCGATGTCGGACATGTATCGCGCCGAGGTGCCGTTATACGGCGACCTGATGACGCTGGTGGCGCAGGTCAACGCGCAGACGTTGCAGGCCGATCCCGCGCTGGCAACGCGGCTGCAGCGCAACGACGAGCGGGCACGGCTGGATCTGGAGCGGCATGGCGCCATCCGGGTCGGCACGGCCGCAGAACTGGCCACCTTGCGTCGGCTGTTTGCGGTGATGGGCATGCACCCGGTGGGGTATTACGACCTGTCGGTGGCCGGCGTGCCGGTGCATTCCACCGCGTTCCGCCCGATCGACGATGCGGCGCTGTCGGCCAACCCGTTCCGTGTGTTCACCTCGCTGCTGCGCCTGGAGTTGATCGAGGATGCCGCGCTGCGCGCGCAGGCCGCGCAGATCCTGCAGCAACGGCAGATCTTTACCGCAGGCGCGCTGGAGCTGATCGACCACTGCGAACAGGTGGGCGGCCTGGACGCCGCACAGGCGCAGCAGTTCGTCGCCGAAGCGCTGGAGACCTTCCGCTGGCATGGCGATGCCACGGTGTCGCTGCCGACCTATCGCGCGCTGAGCGAGGCGCACAAGTTGATTGCCGATGTGGTGAGCTTCCACGGCCCGCACATCAACCATCTGACTCCGCGCACGCTGGATATCGATGCGGCGCAGGCGCAGATGCAGCGCGCCGGCATCGATGCGAAAGCGGTGATCGAAGGCCCGCCGCGTCGACGCGTGCCGATCCTGCTGCGCCAGACCAGTTTCAAGGCACTGGAAGAGCCGGTGCGGTTTGTCGGCGATGGCGGGCAGCCCGAACACGGCACGCATACCGCGCGCTTTGGCGAGATCGAGCAACGCGGGCTTGCGCTGACGCCCAAGGGTCGTGCGCTGTACGACGCGCTGCTGGCGCAGGCGCGCGATGCCGATGGTGCCGGCAGCACGGGCAGCGATTACGCCACCCGCCTGCAGACCGCGTTTGTGGCCTTTCCCGATGACGAGGCGCTGCTGCGCCAGGAAGGGCTGGGCTATTTCCGCTACACACTGACCGAGGCCGGGCGTGCCGATCCGGCGCAGGTGGCCGCGATGCCGGCAGAAACTGCGATCGCGCTGGGGCTGGTGAGTGCCGACCCGATCATCTACGAAGACTTCCTGCCGGTCAGCGCGGCCGGTATCTTCCAGTCCAACCTGGGTGGGGCCGAGCAGCGCGCCTATGCCGCGCATTCGAGCAAGCGCAGCTTTGAGCAGGCCCTGGGCGCCCAGGTTCACGACGAGTTCGCGTTATACGCGCAGCTGGAGCGCACCTCGCTGCAGGCCTTGGTGGCCTGAACCCGCGTACGTCGCCGCGCAGTGCGGCGGCGGCTGGTGTGCTGCGTCGCCTCAGCGCGCCGACGACGCGGCCGGGCGCCGTGCCGCCGCGCGCTCTGCCCGGCGTGCACGCGCACGTGCGCGACGCGCCTTCCAGCGTTCGCTCAGGCACGAGAAGATCACGTACAACGCCGGCGTGCTGAGCAGGGTCAGGCCCTGCGAGAACACCAGCCCGCCGATCATCGCGATGCCGAGCGGGCGGCGCAGCTCCGAGCCTTCGCCCAGGCCCACTGCCAGCGGCACCGCGGCCAGGATCGCCACCATGGTGGTCATCATGATGGGGCGGAAGCGCACGATCGAGGCTTCGCGTGCGGCCGCGCGTGCATCCATGCCGTGCACGCGCTGCGCCACCAGCGCAAAGTCGATCATCATGATGGCGTTCTTCTTGACGATGCCGATCAGCAGCACCAACGCGATCATCGAGATCACCGACAGCTCGGTGTTGCTCAGGAACAACGCCAGCAGCGCGCCGACGCCGGCGGCCGGCAACGTGGACAGGATGGTCACCGGGTGGATCAGGCTCTCGTAGAGCATGCCCAGCACGATGTAGACGGTGAGCACCGCGGCCAGCAGCAGCACGCCCATCGAATTGGGGCTCAGCTGCACGTTGAATCCGCCACCATCGCTGATGCGGATGCCATCTGGCAGGCGCAGGCCTTCCACCGTGTTCTTGATGATCAGGTCCGCCTCGCCGGTGCTCACGCCCGGTGCGAGGTTATAGCTCAGGTCCATCGTGGTGTACTGGTTGTCGTGGGTGATCTGCGGCGGCGCCAGCCCGGGCAGCTGGGTGGCGACCGCGGTGATCGGCACCATCTGACCGGCACGGTTGGGCACGAAGACCTGATCCAGCGCCTTGGGCGTGGCGGTCTGCGAGGGCAGTGCGTTGACCACCACGCTGTACTGGTTGAGATCGGAATAGATGGTGGAAATGGAGCGCTGGCCGAACGCGCCGTACAGCGCGCCGTCGATGGCGCCCACCGAGATGCCCAGGCGTGCTGCCCTGGCGCGGTCGATCACGATGTTCTGGCGCAGGCCCGAGGTGTCCACGTCGGTGCCCACATCGCGCAGACGCGGGTTTTTCTTCAGCGCGGCCTGCACCTTGGGCAGCCATTCCTGCAGCTGCGCCAGGTCGTTGCCCTGCAGCGACACCTTGTACTGCGCGCCCTGGCTGGTGCCACCGCCACCGTCGCTGGGCAGGTCCTGGATCGCGCGCAGGCGCAGGTCCAAGTCCGGGTAACGGTCGGCCTTGGCGCTCAGGCGCGCGACCACCTGCGCGGTGGTATCGCGGCGGCCCTCGTCGCGCTTTTTCAGCTCGATATTGAACGACGCGCTGGAGCCCTGCCGGCCGGAGCCCAGGCGCGCGCCGACGGTCTTGACGGCTGGGTCGGCCATCAGCATGTCGGTGATGCGGCGCTGGCGGCTGACCATGTCGGCAAACGACACCGTGGCGCTGGAATTGGCGCGCCCCCAGATCAAGCCGGTGTCCTGCGGCGGGAACGACCCCTTCTTGACCGCGCCACCCAGGAAGATGGTGGCGGCGATCAGCAGCAGCGGCGTCAGCGACAGCAGCAAGGCGTGCCGCAGCGAGAAATCCAGTGCCACCGTGTACACCGCGAGCATGCGCTCGTGCATGCGATCCAGCCAGGCGCCGAAACGGCTAGGTTTTTCCGGTTCGGTGTGAGCGGACAGAAAGCGGCTGCACAGCGCCGGCGTCAGGGTCAGCGACACCAGCATCGACACCACGATCGCCGCCACCAGGGTCACGGTGAACTCGCGGAAGAACGCGCCGATCATGCCGCTGGCAAACAGCATCGGGATGAACACCGCCACCAGCGAGGCGGTGATCGACACGATGGTGAAACCGATCTCGCGCGCACCGGCCAGTGCCGCGTCCAGGCGCGGCATGCCTTCATCGAGATGACGCATGATGTTTTCGATCACCACGATCGCATCGTCGACCACGAACCCAATGGCGATCACCAGCGCCAGCAGGCTGAGGTTGTTCAAGGTGAAGCCGAGCACGTACATCACCAGCGCCGAGCCGGCCAGCGACAACGGCACGGTGACCGCCGCGATCAACGTTGGCGCCAGGCGGCGCAGGAACAGCGCCATGGTCAGGACCACCATCGCCAGGCTGATCATCAGCGTGGCCTGCACCTCGTGCAACGACGCGCGAATGGTGGGCGTGCGGTCGAAGTAGGGCGTGAGCCGGGTGCCGGGTTGCAGGTAGTTGCGCAGCTCGGGAATCTGCGCTTTGACCTGGTCCACGGTTTCGACGATGTTGGCGCCGGCGCGGGTGAAGGCATACATCACCACCGCCGGTTTGCCGTCGAACCAGGCCGCTTGATAGGCATCCTGCTGGCCGTCGTAGACGGTGGCCACATCGCCCAGCCGCACGATGCGCCCGTTGGACTGGGTGGAGATCGCCAGCTGGGCGAAATCGGCGGCCTTGGACACCGAATCGTTGGCCACGATCGCCATGGTGGTGTTGCCGTCGGACAGGAATCCGGTCGGCGAGGTGACGTTGGCCGCGCGCACCGCGTTGCGCAGATCGTCCGGGGTCAGCCCCAGCGCGTTGAGCGCACGCAGGTCCACGTCCACGCGTACCGCAGGGGTGGAGGCGCCGGCGATGTCGACCGAGCTGATGCCGGTGATCTGGCGCAGCCGCTGCGCCAGTAATGAGTCGGCCACGTTGTACAGCTCATCGGCCGATTGCGTGTCCGAGGTAAGCGCAATGGCGATGACCGGGTCGTCGTTCGGATTGGCCTTGGAGTACATCGGCGTGCCGAGCCCGGATGGCAGATCCGATTGCGCAGCGTTGATCGCGGTCTGCACGTCCTGCGCGGCCGAATCGATGTTGCGGTTGCTCTGGAACACCATGAACACCATGCTGCTGCTCTCCGAACTGGAGGAGCGCATGCGGTCGATGCCGGGCAACTGGCCCAGGTGGCGTTCCAGCGGCGCGGTGACGGTGGAGGCCATGGTGCTGGCATCGGCACCGGACTGGGTAGCGTGCACGAAGATCACCGGAATCTGGATGTTCGGCAACGCCGCCACGCCCAGCCGCAGGTAGCACATCAATCCGATCACGAACAAACCGATCGCCAGCAACGAGGTACCGATCGGGCGCTTGATGAAGGGCGCGGAGATGTTCATCGGGAAAATCCCGGGACTCGGGACCCGGGACCCGGGACCCGGGCAAGCAGAAGCAAATGCAAGGGCGCTTGTGCCTGCAACTGCATGCCCACGCTGCCCGCTCCGTCCCAGACCCGAAGTGCTCGGCTTGCGTACTTGGCTTCACCACGGGTCCCGGGTCCCGGGTCCCGGGTCCCGCTCACGTGGCCCCCGGTCCCGACAGCGGCGCTCAGATTCATACCCGCCCCTCCACATGCCGATGCGCCGCCGCCGCACGCCGCGCGCGCCAGGCACGCATGCGCTCGCCGGCGCGTTCCATGTACAGATAGATCACCGGGGTGGTGTACAGCGTCACCAGCTGCGAGAGCAGCAGGCCACCCACAATCGCGATGCCGAGCGGGCGGCGCAGTTCCGAGCCGATGCCCGTGCCCAGCGCCAGCGGCAATGCGCCCAGCATGGCGGCGGCGGTGGTCATCATGATCGGGCGGAAACGCAGCAAACAGGCGCGCCGGATCGCATCGTGCGCGTTCGCCCCTTCGCGGCGTGCGTCGATGGCGAAGTCGATCATCATGATGGCGTTCTTCTTGACGATGCCGATCAGCAGCACGATGCCGACGATACCGTCCACCGACAGGCTCAGCCCGCACATCATCAGGGCCAGCAACGCACCGACGCCGGCCGGCGGCAGCGTGGAGATGATGGTGAGCGGGTGGATGTAGCTTTCGTACAGCACGCCCAGCACGATGTAGATCACCACGATCGACGCCAGCAGCAGCCACACGATGTCGGTCTGGCTGCCGGTGAATTCGGCCGCCTTGCCGACGAACTGCGCATGCACCTGGCTGGGGATCTCGAGAGTTTCGCGTGCCTTCTCGATTGCCGCCACCGCCTGCGACAGCGAATGCCCCGGCGCCAGGTTGAACGAGATGGTCACCGCCGGCAGCTGCTGCTGGTGGCTCACCACCAACGGCGTGTTGGTGACCTTGGCTTCGGCCAGCGCGGCCAGCGGAATGATGTTGCCGGCGCCGACCACGATGCCGGTGTTCTGCGCGCCCACGCCGGTGGCAGTGGACGAGTTGGACGAGGTCACCTGGCCGAAGCTGGTGGCGTTGGTGCCGGTCAGCGCGCCGCTACCATTGCTGGCCACCGCCAGCTGGTTCATCAACGCGGTGCTGCTGCGGAATTCCGGCGCCACTTCCAGCACCACCCGGTACTGATTGAGCTCGGTGAAGATGGTGGAGATCTGGCGCTGGCCGAACGCGTCGTACAAGGTATCGTCGATGGTCTGCATCGGCACGCCGAGCATGCTGGCCTTGTCGCGGTCGATGCTCAGTTCCAGTGCACGCCCCTGGTTGGCCAGGTTGTTGTCCACATCCGCCAGCTCGGGCAGCTTGCGCATCGCCTCGGTCATGCGCCCGGCCCAGGTGGCCAGTTCGGTACTGTCCACATCCGACATCGAATACTGGTATTCGGTGGCCGCCACACGCGTGTCCAGGGTGACGTCCTGCACCGGCTTGAGGAACAGCGCCACGCCGGGGATGCCGGCCACCGCGTCCTGCAGGCGCGGCAGCACCTCATCCAGTCCATCGCGGTCGCCGCGCGTCTTCAGCACGATCGACAGCTGGCCCTGGTTGATGGTCGGATTCATGGTGCCGGCACCGATGAAGGCGGCCACGCCGGTCACCGCCGGGTCCTTCTGCAATGCGGCGGCCACCGCCTGGGTGCGTTGCTCCATCTGCGGGAACGCCACGTTCTGGTCGGCCTGCACCACGCCGGTGATCAGGCCGGTGTCCTGCTCGGGCAGCAAGCCCTTGGGGATCGCCACATACAGCACCACGGTCAGTGCCACCGCACCGATCGCCACCGCCAGGGTCAGCGGCTGATGCGCCAGCACCCAGTCCAGGCTGCGCTCGTAGGTGCCGACGGTGCGCGTCCACAGGTTGGTCTTGCCGGCGGCTGCGGCGCGCTCGTGCGCGTCTTCGCCTTCGGGCAGCGCATCGGGCTTGAGCAGGTAGGCGCACATCATCGGCGTCAGCGTCAGCGACACCAGCATCGAGATCACCACCGCAATCGACAGCACCCACGCAAACTCGTGGAACAGCCGGCCGGTGACGCCGGGCATCAGCAGCAGCGGCAGGAACACCGCCACCAGCGACACGGTCAGCGACAGCACGGTAAAGCCGATCTGCTTGGCACCGATCTCCGCCGCTTCCGGCCCGCTCTTGCCCTGCTCGATGTAGCGCACGATGTTTTCGATCATCACGATCGCATCGTCGACCACGAAACCGGTCGCCACCACCAGCGCCATCAAGGAGAGGTTATCCAGCGACATGCCCGCAAATGCCATCACCCCGAAGGTGCCGGCCAGCGACAACGGCACCGCCACCGACGGAATGATGGTGGCCCACAGCCGGCGCAGGAACACGAAGATCACCGCCACCACCAGCGCGATGGTCAGCACCAGGGTGAACTTCACCTCGTGCACCGAGGCGCGGATGGTTTCGGTGCGGTCGGAGAACACCTCCAGATGCACGTCGGCCGGCAGCACCGATTGCAACTGCGGCAGGATGCTGCGGATCTGCTCCACCGTCTGCACGATATTGGCGCCGGGCTGGCGGCGGATTTCCAGCAGCACCGCCGGCTTGCCATCGGCCCAGGCGGCGAGCTGGTCGTTCTCCACCCCGTCGACCACCTTGGCCACATCGGCCAGCCGCACCGGGCGGCCGTTGGCGAAGCTGATGATGGTGTCGCGGTATTGCGCGGCATCCACCAGCTGGTCGTTGGTGCCGATGCTGTAGGACTGGGTCTTGCCGTTGAGCGAGCCCTTGGGCGCGCTGACGTTGGTCTGGGTCAGCGCGCTGCGCAGCGACTCCATGGTCAGGCCCATGTTCGACAGCTGCGCCGGGTTGACCTGGATGCGTACCGCAGGGCGCACGTTGCCGGCGATCGACACCAGGCCCACGCCCGGCACCTGCGACAGGCGCTGGGCCAGGATCGCATCGGCGTAGCGGTTGACCTCGCGCAGCGGCAGCGAGTCGGAGGTGAGCTTGAGCGTGAGGATCGCCGCATCGGCCGGATTGACCCGGTTGTAGACCGGCTGGTACGGCAGCGACGAGGGCAGCGTGGCCTGGCGGATCGCGGCCTGCACGTCCTGCGAGGCGATGTCGATATCGCGGTCCATCGAGAACTGCAGGATGATCGTGGACAACCCCGCCGACGAGTCGGAGGTCATCATCTGCAACCCGGAGATCTGCCCGAACTGGCGCTCCAGCGGGGTGGTCACCAGCGAGGCCATGGTGGTGGCGTTGGCGCCGGGGTACTGGGTGGTGACGACCAGGCTGGGCGCGTCGATTTCCGGCAACGCCGAGACCGGCAACTGCCGGTAGCCCAGGATGCCCAGCAGCAGGACGCCCGCCATCAACAACGAGGTGGCGATCGGGCGGCGGATGAAGATGGTCGAAAAGCCCACGGGGGGTGTCCTTGCTGAAGACGTCAATCGATGCCGGCGCGCACGGCGCCGACGCGCACTGGCGACGGGGCAGGCCCGTCGCCAGCGGTCAGGCCGGCATCAACGCGGGCCGCCGCCGCGACGGCCGCCGCCGCCGCCGCGCTCCTGCTTGTTCTGGGCAGCCTTGAGCTCGGCTTCGGTCGGCTCCGGCGGGGTTTCGCCCGGCTTGAGCGCACTGACCTTGCTGCCTGGCTTGAGCCGGAACTGGCCTTCGGTCACCACCCGCTCGCCGGGCTTGAGCCCCTTGGTGAGCTGCACATGGCTGTCGTCCACTTCCACGCCCTGCACCACGGTACGCATCTGTGCGGTGTTGTCGTTGCCCACCACGTAGACGTAATCGCCATCCGGGCCGCGCTGCACTGCCTGGGTCGGGACCACGGTGCCGCCGGAGATGGTGCGCAGCTGCAACCGCACGTTGACGAACTGGCCCGGCCACAGCGCGTTGTCGGTATTGTCGAAGATCGCGCGCGCACCGAAGGTGCCGCTGTCGGCAGCGATGCGGTTGTCGATCACATCCAGCTTGCCGTCGCCGCTGATCACATGCGCATCGCCACGGTCCAGCGCCGCCACGCCCAGCGGTGCCGCCGCCTGGCCGCTGCGCACGGCCTGCAGCTCGCGCTCGGGCAGGTTGAAGGACACGTAGATCGGGCGGATCTGGGTCAGCGTCACGATGGTGGAGCTGGTGCTGACGATATTGCCCACGTCCACGCCACGGATGCCGGCGATGCCGTCGATCGGCGCGGTGACGCGGGTGAACTGCAATTGCACCTGCGCCGAGCGCATCTGCGCATCGTTGGCGGCCACGGCGGCCTCGTACTGCGCCACCTGGTTGCGCTGCGTGTCCAGATCGGTGCGCGAGACATATTGCTTGTAGGCCGGGTCGTTGGAGCGCTGGTAATTCACCCGCGAGGTCGCCAGCAGCGCCTGGTTCTGGCGCTTGGCCGCCAGCGCCTGGTCGTAGCTGGCCTGCAACGTGCGCGGGTCGATCTGCGCCAGCACCTCGCCCTTCTTCACTTCCTGGCCTTCCTTGAAGTTCAGGCTCATCAGCTGGCCACCCACCTGCGGGCTGACCGTGACCGTGTTGAGCGCGGTCACCGTGCCCAGCGCGCTGGCATACACCGGCACATCCTGGGTGGTGGCGGCCACCACCGTCACCGGCACCGGGCCGCTGTTTTCGGTGCCATTGCCGTCCGGTGCGCCTGCGCGCTTGCCCTGGTTGCCCCCACCCATCATCCGCACTGCGACGAACACCACGACAAGCACCGCTACAACCAGCAGTGTGATCTTCCAAAAACGCGACATGCGACAACTCCTGATGGCGGGCCGGGCGCGTGGTGCGACCGTGGGGCGGCTATGCGCAGCATATCGTTGCGTTCCACCAATTGAGCGTTACTGAAGTAACGGCTCGGCTGGCGAAACGACCGCAACGGTCATGGAGGCACTGCAGCGGCAACGCGCCACGGCCGCAGCGGTTGACCGCCGGGCTGAATCGGGCCCCACTGCAGCCCATCGGGAGCGCACCTGCACTACATTAAGCAACCACCTTGAGAGGATTGCCGATGCGCCACTCCCGCCTGCTGACCAGCGCGCTGCTGCTCGCCCTGCCCACGCTCGCCGCCGCGCAGACTGCGCAACGGCCCGAAGTTCAGGCCGCCGCCGCCCCGTTGCAGGCCAAGGTGGTGCAATGGCGCCGCGACTTCCACCAGCACCCGGAGCTGTCCAACCGCGAGGAGCGCACCGCCGCCACCGTGGCCGCGCAGCTGCGCAAGCTGGGCCTCAAGCCGCGCACCGGCATTGCCCATCACGGCGTGGTGGCCATCATCAAGGGTGGCAAGCCCGGCCCGAAGATCGCCCTGCGTGCGGACATGGACGCGTTGCCGGTGAAAGAGCAGACCGGGCTGGCATTCGCCTCCAAGGCCACCGCCGAGTACCGCGGCGAGCAGGTCGGGGTGATGCACGCCTGCGGCCACGATGCCCATACCGCCATCCTGCTCGGCGTGGCCGAGGCGCTGGTGGGCATGCGCGAGCAGCTGCCCGGCGAAGTGATGCTGATCTTCCAGCCCTCCGAAGAAGGCGCGCCCGGCAACGAGGAAGGCGGCGCCTCGCTGATGCTCAAAGAAGGCCTGTTCGCCGACTTCAAGCCGCAGGCGGTGTTCGGCCTGCATGTGTTCTCCAGCGTGCAGGCCGGCAAGATCGCGGTGCGCAGCGGCCCGCTGATGGCGGCCTCGGACCGGTTTGCGATCAAGATGATCGGCCGCCAGACGCATGGTTCGGCGCCCTGGAACGGCATCGACCCGATCGTGGCCAGCGCCGACATGATCGGCGCCGCGCAGACGGTGATCAGCCGCCGCGCCAACCTGTCCAAGCAGCCGGCGGTGCTCAGCTTCGGCGCGATCAAGGGCGGCATCCGCTACAACATCATCCCCGACGATGTGGACATGGTCGGCACCATCCGCACCTTCGACGAGGGCATGCGCCAGCAGATCTTTGCCGATCTCAAGAACGTGGCCGAACACACCGCCGCTGCCCATGGCGCCAAGGTCGAGGCGCAGGTGCCGGACCAGCCCGGCAACCCGGCCACCGTCAACGACCCCGCACTGACCGCCAGGATGCTGCCCAGCCTGCAGGCCGTGGTGGGCGCTGAGAATGTGTACGAGCCGCCGTTGCAGATGGGCGCGGAAGATTTCTCGTTCTATGCCCAGCAGGTGCCGTCGATGTTCTTCTTCGTCGGCTCCACCGCCAAGGGCATCGACCCGGCCACCGCGCCCAGCAACCATTCGCCGCAGTTCCTGCTGGATGAGTCCTCGCTGGATGTGGGCTTGCGTGCGCTGTTGCAGGTGTCGCTGGATTATCTGCAGCAGGGTGAGGCGGGCTGAATCGGGAATGGGGAATGGGGAATGGGGAATGGGGAATGGGGAATCGGGTGCAGTTGCGCGATTCCCCACTCCGTTGGCGATCAAGTAGGCCGATGGGCTGCGTGAAGAGGTCAGCTGCTCCTTTCGTCGGCTCGGTGTTCCAGCGGCCGCCATACACCTCACGGCCAGCCCGTGCGGCCTAAAATGGCGGCATGAATACCCCAGAAGATTCCACCCTTGGTCGTGAGGTTGCCTACCCGAGCGGCTACGACCCGTCCTTGCTGTTTCCGATTCCGCGTGCGGCCGGACGCGAGGCGATCGGGCTGACCGGCGCACTGCCGTTCATCGGCCGCGATCGCTGGCATGCCTATGAGTTGAGCTGGCTCGATGCGCAAGGCAAGCCGTGCGTGGCCACGGCCACCGTGCATGTGCCCTGCGAGTCGCCATCGCTGATCGAATCCAAGTCGCTCAAGCTGTATCTCAACTCGCTCAATGCCACCCGCTTCAATAGCGCCGAAGCGGTGCGCACACGCATCGCCACCGACCTGTCCACGCGCGCGGGTGCCGATGTATCGGTGGAGTTCGGGCTGCCGCCGATCAATGCGGTGGGCGAGGGCGAGTCGATCGATACGCTGGATGTCAGCATCGACGACTACGGCCCGCCCAATGCCGATTATCTGCGTGCGCACGCAGGCGCTGCGGTGGACGAAGTTCTGACCTCCGCGCTGCTCAAATCCAATTGCCCGGTCACCGGCCAGCCGGATTGGGCCAGCGTCACGCTGCGCTATCGCGGCGCGCCGATCGATCGCGAAGGCTTGCTGCGGTATCTGGTGAGTTTCCGCGACCACGCCGAGTTTCATGAGCAGTGCGTGGAGCGCATCTTCAATGACGTGCTGATCCGTTGCGCACCCGAATGGCTGGTGGTGGAAGCGCGTTATACCCGTCGCGGTGGGTTGGACATCAACCCCCTGCGCAGCTCGCCCAGCGTGCCAACACCGCTGTCGATCTTCCGCGACCTGCGCCAGTAAATCGCGCCTGCACAGGATCGCGCCGGCTTCACGGTGGCGCGATCCACGCTTAACAGCCGCCCGCGCACCCTGCAGCCATCGTGAGGCACAAGGGTTGCAGCAATGAGCGCCGATAAAAAAGCAGATTTTTCCAATGTCACCGCATCGGTCGACAGCACGGCCGAGGTAACGCCGGCAGCGGATTTTTCCAACGTGCGCACCAGCGTGCAAAGCACAGCGCAGCTGGTCGACGAGTCGGTCACCGTGCAGGCAGGCGACACGCTATCCAGCATCGCGAAACGTCACCTGGGTGATGGCGCATTGTGGCCGCGTATCTTCGAAGCCAACCGCGAAACGCTCAAGGACCCGGACAAGATCTTCCCGGGCCAGGTGCTGCACCTGCCACCGAAGGCTTAAGCAGCTGCCGCGTCAATCATGCATTCGATTTAGACAAGGCGAGTCATTCGCCACCACCCATTCGCTCTTTGGAGAACGATCCATGCGTAGCAAAGCCGTTTCCAGTTCCCTCGTGCTCGCCCTTGCCGGCGTGCTGGCCCTGTCGGGCTGCCGTAAAGAAGCCAACGACGATTCCAACGTGTCGAAGGATCCCACCTCCGGCGCTGCCACCGACGCCATGCCGGGCCCGGCCGCGACGCCGCCGGCCAGCGACCAGGCCGGGCAGAGCACCGCGACCGGCGCTGCAAGCACCGATACCGCAACGAGCACCGGCGAGGCCGTCACCGTCTCCAGCGTTGCGGTAGGAACCAAGGCAGCTGCCGACAAGACAGTGACACCATCTGCCAACATCGGCACCAAGGACACCATCATCGTCTCGGTCAAGACCGACGGCAGTGCGAGCAACGTGCCGGTATCGGCCAAGCTCACCTATCAGGATGGTCAGGTGGCGGGCGAACAGAACGCCACCTTGACCACGTCCGGGGCCGAGACCACCAATCTCAGCTTCAGCAAGCCCGATGGTTGGCCGGCCGGCACCTACACCGCGCAGGTGATGGTGGATGGCAAGCCTGCCGGCAATCCGCAGACCATCACCGTCAAGTAAGCGGCGCTGGTTGAGGCACCGGATGGTGTGCAGCGCTGTATCGCACACCTTCGTAGCAGACACCCGGTTCTGCAGGGCAATCAGACAGGGCGCGGCCGCAAGGTCGCGCCTTTTCCATGCACGTCGCATTCGTTACAGCTGCATCCATCCCATTGGCCACGTGACGGGATGAAGCGTCCGCCCGTGGTCGCTTTACCCAGGCGCGGCTCAGACGCGACAATGCCGTGCTGATCCAATGCCGCGTCCAATGCGCTGGCCGATCGGCGTGCCATCACCGACCCCCGTCGCGCACGCCAACCTCGCCATCGCCGGACGTCGGCGCTCCTCCCGACCATAAGAGCCATCGCACCTCATGTCGAAGACACCGAAGATCCTCTACACGCTCACTGACGAAGCTCCCTTCCTGGCCACGCAGTCGCTGCTGCCGATCATCGATGCCTACACCGACACCGCCGGGATCGTGGTCGAGACGCGCGACATCTCGCTGGCAGGTCGCATCCTGGCGCTGTTTCCCGAGCAGCTGAGCGAGCAGCAGAAAATCGCCGACGACCTCGCCGAGCTCGGCGAACTGGCCACCACGCCGGAAGCCAACATCATCAAGCTGCCCAACATCAGCGCATCGGTGCCGCAGCTCAAGGCCGCGATCAAGGAACTGCAAGGGCAGGGCTATGCACTGCCGGCGTATCCGGACGAGCCCAAGGATGCCGCGGAAAAAGACATCAAGGCGCGCTACGACAAGGTCAAGGGCAGCGCGGTGAATCCGGTGCTGCGCGAAGGCAATTCCGACCGCCGCGCACCGCTGTCGGTGAAGAACTATGCCCGCAAGCATCCGCACCGCATGGGCAAGTGGAGTGGCGAGTCCAAATCGCACGTGGCGCACATGGACGATGGCGACTTCTTCGGCAGCGAGCAGTCCGCCACGCTGTCCGAGGCCGGCAGCCTGAAGATCGAGCTCGTCGTTGCCGATGGCAGCAGCACCGTGCTGAAAGACAAGGTGGCGGTCAAGGCCGGCGAGATCGTCGATGCCGCCGTGTTGAGCAAGCGCGCGCTGGCCAGCTTCATTGACGCGCAGATTGCCGATGCCAAGGCCAGGAACGTGCTGTTCTCGGTGCATCTGAAAGCCACCATGATGAAGGTCTCCGACCCGGTGCTGTTCGGCGTGGTGGTCGGCGAGTTCTACAAGGAGACGCTGAGCAAGCATGCCGATGCGCTGAAGTCGGTCGGCTTCGATCCCAACAACGGCATCGGCGATCTGTACGCACGCATCGGCACGCTGCCGGAAGACCAGCAGGCGCAGATCAAAGCCGATATCCAGGCCGAATACGCACAGCGCCCAGGCCTGGCGATGGTCAATTCGGACAAGGGCATCACCAACCTGCATGTGCCCAGCGACGTGATCGTCGACGCATCGATGCCGGCGATGATTCGCGATTCCGGCCAGATGTGGAATGCCGACGGCAAGCTGCAGGACACCAAGGCAGTGATCCCGGATCGTTGCTACGCCGGCGTGTATCAGGCGGTGATCGACGACTGCAAGGCGCACGGCGCGTTCGATCCAGCCACCATGGGCTCGGTACCCAACGTGGGGTTGATGGCGCAGAAGGCCGAAGAGTACGGCTCGCACGACAAGACCTTCCAGATCGCTGCTGCCGGCACGGTCAAGGTCACCGATGGCAATGGCAAGACGGTGTTCGAGCACGCAGTGGAGGCCGGCGATCTGTGGCGCATGTGCCAGGTCAAGGATGCGCCAATCCAGGACTGGGTGAAGCTGGCCGTGGAGCGCGCACGCCTGAGCGACACGCCGGCCGTGTTCTGGCTGGACAAGGCCCGCGCGCACGACGCGCAGGTGATCGCCAAGGTCGAGACCTATTTGAAGGATCACGACACCAACGGCCTGGATATCCGCATCCTGCCGCCGGTGGAAGCGACCACCTTCTCGTTGCAGCGCATCCGCAAGGGCCAGGACACCATCTCGGTCACCGGCAACGTGCTGCGCGACTACCTCACCGACCTGTTCCCGATCATGGAACTGGGCACCAGCGCCAAGATGCTCTCCATCGTGCCGTTGATGGCCGGTGGTGGCCTGTTCGAAACCGGCGCCGGCGGCTCGGCACCCAAGCATGTGCAGCAGTTCGTCGAAGAGAACTGCCTGCGCTGGGATTCGCTGGGTGAGTTCCTGGCGCTCGCGGCCTCGCTCGAACACCTGGGCAATCGCTACGACAATCCGTCGGCCACGGTGTTGGCCAAGGCGTTGGATGTGGCCAACGGGCAGTTCCTGGACAACAACAAGTCGCCGGCACGCAAGGTGGGCGAGCTCGACAATCGCGGCAGCCACTTCTATCTGGCGATGTACTGGGCCCAGGCCCTGGCAGCACAGACCGAAGACACCGCATTGCAGGCCAAGTTCGTACCGCTGGCCAAGGCCCTGACCGAGAACGAAGCTACCATCGTGGCCGAGCTCAACGGCGCGCAGGGCAAGCCGGTGGACATCGGCGGTTATTACTATCCTGACCTGGCCAAAGTCAGCGAAGCGATGCGCCCGAGCAAGACCTTCAACGATGTGCTGGCGACGCTGAAGGCCTGAGTCCACGCACCGCCTGTCGGTGCGGAGCACGCTGCCATCAAGGCCCGTCTCGTCAGAGGCGGGCTTTGTTGTTTCAACGGAACGGCGACAGCGCCGTCATGGCCCGAAGCAGGCGTCGGCTGAGCCGCGCCATGCGCCGTTCGCGCCGGAGGCGCTGTCGTGCTTCGGCCGTCAGCTGGGCGCCTTGCAGTGTCGGCGCGAGGGGCGTTGTTGATTCCACGGACTCAACCGATTCAAACGATTCAACTGGCGCGTCGGCTTCTGCCAGGCATCGAGCGAGCGCCGCGTCGGCAATGTGGCCGTGCTGGAACAACAAGTCGGTAAAGATGCGCATGCCCTGGCCTCCACTTGAGTGAAACCCACAGTAGGTGCAGGCTAAGGGGCGTAAAAGCGATGCTTTTGCAAGTGAGTGTTGAATCCTATTCAAGGGTTGGCCATGGCGCGTCCTCCGCTTCACGCATTGCAGGGTTTCGTCAGCGCGGTGCGCCTGGGCAACCTGTCGCGCGCCGCAAGCGCAATGCATCTCACCGTCAGCGCGCTCAGTCATCAGATGCGCGCGCTTGAACAACGGCTGGGGTATCCACTGCTGCAGCGGCATGCGCGTGGCGTCACCGCTACACCGCAGGGCCAGCAGTTGCTCGATCGCATCGCACCGCATCTGGATGCGATTGCCGAAGCGTTCGAGCCCTTCGGTGCGCGCCGCGAAGACACGCTGACGCCAAGCATCACGCCGTCGATGGCATCGGCCTGGCTGGTGCCACGCCTGGGCGAATTCCTGGCGGTCCATCCCACCATCGAAATCAACCTGCTGTCGAGCGAGCGACTGGTGGATTTCGAACGCCAGCAGCAGGTGGACGCCGCCATGCGCATCGGTGCCGGGCAATGGCCGGGCGTCATCGCCGAACCCTTGTTCGACGAATGGCTGGTGCCGATGGCAAGCCCGGCGCTGATCGCGCGCATGGGCGGCGTGGAGGCGCCGCCCTTGCACCACTGGCCATTGCTGGGCGACCCGGATGATGCCTGGTTGCGCTGGTTTGCCGCGTTCGGCGGCGATGCGCCGCGGCGCTATGTCGCCGTGCTCGACGAATCCGAGGCGCACCACCGCGCTGCGCTGGATGGCGTCGGCGTTGCCTTGGGCCGCGTGACGCCTGCGCGCCTGTTGCTGGCGTCCGGCCAACTGGTGACGCTGTCCACGCATCGGCTCAAGACCAGTTGGTCGCATTACCTGGTGTATCCGCCGCGTTCCAGTACGCATGGCGGGTTTCTCGCATTTCGTACCTGGCTACAGGGCCAGGCGCGCGAACACGCCGCGCACGCGCAACAGGCCACCGCCGTGCCACTTGCCGCGCGCGGCCGCAAGCGCACACGGACAGTGCAACCATGAGCCACCCACCATTGCCGCCGCAATCCGAGCGCCGCGCGCTGGCGATCGCCCAGGCCGTGTATGAAGCATTCGAGGACTATCACGCGCGGTTTTCCGAGATCACCGCACGCGCCAAACAGCGGTTCGAAACACGCGATTGGAGCGGCGCGCGCGACGACGCAGTTGCACGCATCGCGCTCTACGATCAATACATCGCCGAGTGCATGCTGCGGCTGCGTGCAGTACTGCTGGGCCAGGCGCACGACCGTGCGCTATGGATGCGCGCGCGCGATCATTACGCCGCGTTGCTGAGCGGCTTGATCGATCAGGAGTTGTACAAGACCTTCTACAACACCCTGACCCGGCGTTACTTCGGCACCCATGGCGTGGACGCCGACATCGAGTTCATCGCGCTGGATATCGAGCCCACCGATGCCATTACCGTGCCGGTGGCGCGCCACACCTATGCGGTTTCGCCAGGCCGCTTGACCGACATGCTGGTACGGGTACTGGGCGACTACGCATTCGCCGTGCCGTATGCGCATCGCACCCGCTGCGCTGCTGCGATTGCGGTGCGCCTGCTCGACGATCTTGCGCACTGGGGCGAGCATCCGGTACGCAGCGTGGAGCTGCTGGAGACCGTGTTTTATCGCGAGCGCCGCGCCTATCTGGTCGGGCGCGTCTTCGGCGAGCATCGCTTTTCGCCGTGCGTGATCGCCTTGATCAACGACGATGCCGGCCTGCGCGCCGAAGCGGTGCTGACCCGGCGCAGCGATGTCGCGCAATTGTTCAGCAATTCGCGCAGCTATTTCCAGGCCGACCTGTCGACGGTAGGCGATGCGGTGGTGTTCCTGCGCAGCCTGCTCACCCACAAGCCGGTCGACGAGCTGTACACGATGCTGGGCCGTGCCAAGCAGGGCAAGACCGAGCGCTATCGCACGTTCTTCAGCCATTTCCAGGCGCAGCCGTCCGAGCAGCTGGTGCATGCCGACGGCACGCCCGGCATGGTCATGGTCGTGTTTACGCTGCCCAGTTATCCGCTGGTGTTCAAGCTCATTCGCGACCGCTTTGCCTATCCCAAGACCATGAGCCGCGCGCAGGTGGAAGGCAAATACGAGCTGGTGTTCCAGCTGGATCGCATCGGCCGCCTGCTCGATGCACAGCCTTACCGGTTCCTGCGGTTTCCCAGGTCGCGCTTTTCACCGGCGCTGCTGGAAGAGCTGCAGACCAGCTGCGCGATGAGCCTGAGCGAAGATGGCGACGATGTGCTGATCGCGCTGTGCTACGTGCAACGGCGCCTGCGCCCGCTCAATCTGTACCTGCGCGAACAGCTGCCCGAGGCCGCGCATGCGGCCGCACTGGACTACGGCCAGGCGATCAAGGACATGGCGCGCAACAACATCTTTCCCGGCGACATGCTGCTGAAGAACTTCGGCATCACCCGGCACCAGCGCGCGGTGTTCTATGACTACGACGAACTGTGCCTGATCACCGAATGCACGTTCCGCGACTGGCCCGCGCCCACCACCTACGAAGAACAGATGGCCGCCGAGCCCTGGTTCCACGTCGGCCCGCGCGACGTCTTCCCCGAACGTTTCGCCTTGTTCATGGGCTTGCCCCCCTCGCAACTGGAAGCGGTCAAGCACATCCACCCAGAGCTGTTCGACCCGCAATGGTGGCGCAACCTGCAGGCCCGGCTGCGCGAAGACGATTACCCGGACACGCCGCCCTACGCGGAGTCGCGCAGGCTGGCGTGATGCGTCTGTCTGCATCGACCGGTCTGCCGAATGTCACTGAAATGGGCGGGCATTGTCGGTGCTCGTTGTCGCCAGCTTATGGCAGCACACCCACAAAAAAGCCCCGCAATGCGGGGCTTTTTTCTCGGTGACGCAGACCGGAATCAGCGCTTCATCGAGCTGAAGAACTCGTCGTTGGACTTGGTGGTCTTCATCTTGTCCAGCAGGAATTCCATCGCCGCGATTTCGTCCATCGGGTGCAGCAGCTTGCGCAGGATCCAGATCTTCTGCAGCAGCTCCGGCTCGATCAGCAGGTCTTCGCGGCGCGTACCCGAACGGTTGATGTCGATCGCCGGGTACACACGCTTTTCGGTGATACGGCGGTTCAGATGCACTTCGCTGTTGCCGGTGCCCTTGAACTCTTCGTAGATCACCTCGTCCATCTTGCTGCCGGTTTCCACCAGCGCCGTGGCGATGATGGTCAGCGAGCCGCCTTCTTCCACGTTACGTGCCGCACCGAAGAAGCGCTTGGGGCGGTGCAACGCATTGGCGTCCACACCACCGGTGAGCACCTTGCCGGAGCTGGGCACCACGTTGTTATAGGCGCGCGCCAGGCGGGTGATGGAGTCCAGCAGGATCACCACGTCCTTCTTGTGCTCGACCAGGCGCTTGGCCCGCTCGATCACCATCTCGGCAACCTGCACGTGACGCGCAGCCGGCTCGTCGAAGGTGGAGGAGATGACCTCGCCGCGCACGGTGCGCTGCATTTCGGTCACTTCTTCCGGGCGCTCGTCGATCAGCAGCACGATCATGTGCACTTCGGGATGATTAGTGGTGATGGCCGTGGCCACCTGCTGCATCATCATCGTCTTACCGGCCTTGGGCGGGGACACGATCAGCGCGCGCTGGCCCTTGCCCTGCGGCGCCATCAGATCCAGGATGCGGCCGGTGATGTCCTCGGTGGACCCGTCGCCACGCTCCAGCCGGAAACGACGACGCGGGAACAGCGGGGTCAGGTTCTCGAACAGGACCTTGTTCTTGCTCGCTTCCAGCGGCTCACCGTTGATGGTGTCCACGATCGACAGCGCGAAATAGCGCTCGCCATCCTTCGGGAAACGAATGCGGCCGGACAGGTGATCGCCGGTGCGCAGGTTGAAACGGCGGATCTGGCTGGGCGAGATATAGGTATCGTCCGGGCCGGCCAGGTAGCTGGCTTCGGCCGCACGCAGGAAACCGAAGCCGTCGGGCAGGATTTCCAGCACGCCATCGGCGGCAACGCCTTCGCCATGACGGGTCAGCACCTTGAGCAGGGCGAAGATCACGTCCTGCTTGCGCGCGCGCGCCACCCCTTCCTGGATGTTGAGCTGGTCGGCGATATCCAGCAGCTTCTGCGCCGGCATCCGCTTGAGGTCGCTCAGCGAATAGACCGGGAAGCCTTCCGGCACGGCCGGATGCGGACGCGCGATGAAGGGCTCGTTGCTACCGTCGGAGGACGGCATGCCACCGCCTTCATTGCCGAAGCGGTCGCGCGGACCGCGGTCGCGACGGTTGCGGAACCGGTCGCGGCGATTGCCCTGCTGGTTCTGCCCCTGGCCCTGCTGATTCTGGCCGCCCTGATTCTGACCTTGGCCCTGGTTCTGGCCCTGGCTTTGCGCCTGATTCTGGTTCTGCTGTTGCTGCGCCTGATTGAAGCGCTGCTGCTGCGACTGGCCGCCCTCGCGGGGCTCGCCGTGGCTGTCGCTGCCCTGGCTGGCGCTGGAAGCGCTGCTGGTGCCTGCGCCATCGCCGGACGTCTGCGCCGGTGCCGATTCGGCAGCGGGCGACGGTGCCTGCGGAGGGCGTGGCGCGTCGGGTGCGGGACTGGCGGGCAAGGGCAGGTTGGGCTGCTGCGCGCCGGCATCGTCATGGGCGACGGCGGTCTTGCTCACGCGCGGCTTGCGCACGCGCTTCTCGACGGGAGCGTCGACGCTGCTCCCGGTATCGGAGGAAGGATGATCGGACAAGTGCGTGATTCCTCGCTAAGGTGCGAGCGCCCGGCTGGGGGGCGAACTATTGGTAGATGGGAGTCTAGAAGAGGGTTCTAGAGGGGTACGGCGGCGCACGAACGTGTGCCGGACCAACTGACACTATCACCGCGGCGCGCAACCGCGCAAGCATCGGCCTTGGCCGGATTTAACTGCCGGCCTACCACGGCAGGCGCCCATCGCTGGACGCCCGCTCACTCAGGCGGCCGCGCCGCCCAGGGTCTTGTCGATCATCTGGGTCAGCTGGCCCTTGCCAACCGCCCCGATCTGGCTGGCCTGGACTTCTCCGTCCTTGAACAGCAACAGCATCGGGATCGAGCGCACGTGGTACTTGATGGCCAGGGCGCGGTTCTGGTCCACGTTGACCTTGGCAACCTTGAGCCGACCCTGGTATGTATCGGCCAGATCGTCCAGCACCGGTGCGATCATCTTGCACGGGCCACACCATTCGGCCCAGAAATCCACCAGGACCGGTTCGCCGGATTGCAGTACAGCTGTCTCGAAGTCGGCATCGCCGACATGTTGAACCTTGTCGCTCACGTTGGGTCTCCTGGAAACCAAACGGCCCACCCGATCGGGCAGGCCGCCACATTGCGTTAAACTGGGGCATTGCGCGACTGAATCAAGTGTCAGTCCTGAAGCCGCGCTGTCCGCCACAACTGCCGCAGTTTGCGACGCTGTCGGCATCGATGCAAGCCGCGCCCGGGCTGCCCAGGGCGCCTTACGAAGACGGAATAATGAGCGACAAACCGCTGACCGATTTGACCTTTTCCTCGTTCGACCTGCATCCGGCGCTGATCGCCGGGCTGGAGAGCGCCGGATTTACCCGCTGTACCCCGATCCAGGCGCTGACCCTGCCGGTCGCGCTGCCGGGCGGCGATGTCGCCGGCCAGGCCCAGACCGGCACCGGCAAGACCCTGGCGTTCCTGGTGGCGGTGATGAACCGCCTGCTGGTCCGCCCGGCGCTGGCCGACCGCAAGCCGGAAGACCCGCGCGCGCTGATCCTGGCGCCCACCCGCGAGCTGGCGATCCAGATCCATAAAGACGCAGTCAAGTTCGGCGCCGACCTGGGGCTGCGCTTTGCGCTGGTCTACGGCGGAGTGGATTACGACAAGCAGCGCGAGCTGCTGCAGCAGGGCGTGGATGTGATCATCGCCACGCCGGGCCGGCTGATCGACTACGTCAAGCAGCACAAGGTGGTCTCGCTGCATGCCTGCGAGATCTGCGTGCTGGACGAAGCCGACCGCATGTTCGACCTGGGCTTCATCAAGGACATCCGCTTCCTGCTGCGGCGCATGCCCGAGCGCGGCACCCGTCAGACGCTGTTGTTCTCGGCCACGCTCAGCCACCGCGTGCTGGAGCTGGCCTACGAGCACATGAACGAGCCGGAAAAGCTCGTCGTCGAGACCGAGACCATCACCGCCGCGCGGGTGCGCCAGCGCATCTACTTCCCGTCAGACGAAGAGAAGCAGACGCTGCTGTTGGGTCTGCTGTCGCGTAGCGAAGGCGCGCGCACCATGGTGTTCGTCAACACCAAGGCGTTCGTCGAGCGCGTGGCGCGCACCCTGGAGCGCCATGGCTACCGCGTTGGTGTGCTGTCGGGCGATGTACCGCAGAAGAAGCGCGAGTCGCTGCTCAACCGCTTCCAGAAGGGCCAGCTCGAAATCCTGGTCGCCACCGACGTGGCCGCGCGCGGCCTGCATATCGACGGGGTCAAGTACGTCTACAACTACGACCTGCCGTTCGACGCCGAAGACTACGTGCACCGCATCGGCCGCACCGCGCGTCTGGGCGAGGAGGGCGATGCGATCAGCTTCGCCTGCGAGCGCTATGCGATGAGCCTGCCGGATATCGAGGCCTACATCGAGCAGAAGATCCCGGTCGAACCGGTGACCACCGAGCTGTTGACCCCGCTGCCGCGTGCAGCACGCGTGCCGGTGGAAGGCGAAGGGGCCGGCGACGACGCTGGCGACAGCGTGGGCACGATCTTCCGTGAAGCGCGCGAGCAGCGTGCCGCCGAAGAACAGCGTCGCGGTGGCGGGCGCAGTGGTCCCGGCGGCGGTTCGCGCAGCGGCAGTGGTGGCGGGCGCCGCGATGGCGTCAGCGCCGGTGCCGACGGCAAGCCGCGTCCGCGCCGCAAGCCGCGTGTGGAAGGGCAAACGCCTGCGACGGCTGCACCGAGCGAAACACCGGTGGTTGCCGCTGCAGCGGTGGACGCACCATCCACCATCGCGGCCGATGCCGAGCGTGCACCGCGCAAGCGTCGCCGTCGTCGCAACGGCCGTCCGGTCGACGGTGCCGAGCCGGTCGCGTCCACGCCGGTGCCCGCACCTGCTGCCCCGCGCAAGCCGACCCAGGTGGTCGCCAAGCCGGTGCGCGCCGCAGCCAAGCCGGCCGGCAGCCCGTCGCTGCTGAGCCGCATCGGTCGCCGCCTGCGGTCGCTGGTCTCGGGCAACTGACGATCGCTTCGCTGCAATCGCATCGCCGTTACGCGGCGATGCGACGCAGGCACGGGCGCTCCGGCATAATCGCCGGATGACCGTTCTGCGTTTCGACAACGTCAGCAAGCACTACGCCGGGGGCCACCAGGCGCTGACCGATGTCAGCTTCGAGGTGGCCGATGGCGAGATGCTGTTCGTGACCGGCCACTCCGGCGCCGGCAAAAGTACCTTGCTCAAATTGATCCACCTCAGCGAGCGGCCCAGCCAGGGCGCGGTGCTGCTGGGTGAGCGCAACCTGCTCAAGGTGCGCGGCCGGCAGATTCCGCTGCATCGGCGTCAGGTGGGTGCGGTCTATCAGGACCACCGCCTGCTCAACGACCGCAGCATTGCCGAGAACGTGGCGTTGCCGTTGATCCTGCGCGGCACCCGCCGCGCCGAGATCGGCAAGCGCGTGCGCTCGGCGCTGGAACGCATCGGCCTGGCCCATCGCGAAAAAGCCCTGCCATCGCAATTGTCTGCGGGCGAGCAGCAACGCGTGGGCATCGCCCGCGCCATCGTCGGCGAACCGCGCCTGCTGGTGGCCGACGAGCCCACGGGCAATCTCGACCCGGCGCTGGCGGCCGAAATCATGCAATTGTTTGCCGAGCTTCCTGCGCGCGGCACCAGCGTGCTGGTGGTCAGCCACGACCTGGCGCTGCTCAAGCAGATGCGCAAGCGCGTACTGATCCTAGACCACGGCCGCCTGGTCGACGACATCTCGCCGCAGGACCTGGCCGAATGAGCAAGCTTGCCAATACCGAAGCGGTGGCACCGTCGCGCTTCGGCGTCTGGATCGACCACCATCTGCACAGCATCGCCTTCAGCCTGGGCCGCGCCATGCGCAAGCCGTGGGCCACGCTGCTGACCATCGTGGTGATGGCCTTGGCGCTGGCCTTGCCGCTGGGGCTGTCGATCGCGCTGGACAACGTCAAGCTGCTGGCCGGCAGCGTGCAGCAATCGCGCGAGATCAATCTGTTCCTGAAGGTCGATGTCGCGGCCGAGGCTGCGCAGGCGCTGGCCACCGAGCTGCGAGCCCGCCCGGATGTGGCGCAGGTCACGCTGCGCACCCCCGAACAGGGCCTGGCCGAGTTGCGTGAGAGCGCCAAGCTCGATGAAGCTGCCGAAGCGCTGGGCGAAAACCCGCTGCCCACGCTGCTGATCGTCACGCCCGCCGACACGGCCGACGACGCGCAGCTGGCCGGTGCACTGCAGGCCCTGCCGCAAACCGACCAGGTGCAGCACGACGCGCTGTGGCGCAAGCGCCTGGATGGCTGGCTGCACTTCGGCGAGCGCCTGGTACAGGTGCTGTCGGCCCTGCTTGGCATCGGTGCGGTGCTGGTGGTCGGCAACACCGTGCGGCTGGACATCCAGTCGCGGCGCGAAGAGATCGGCGTGCTGCAGCTGCTCGGCGCCAGCGATGGCTTCATCCGGCGCCCGTTCCTGTACCTGGGCGCGTGGTACGGGCTGGGCGCTGGCGCCGTGGCGCTTGCGCTGATCACCGCTTCGGGCCTGGCGTTGCGTGCGCCGCTGGCGACCCTGGCCGACAGCTATGGCAGTTCGTTTACGCTGCACGGGCTGGATCTGCTGCATTCTGTGATGGTGCTCATCGGCACCTTGGTGCTGGGCTGGCTGGGCGCCTGGCTGGTGACCGGCCATTTCCTTCGCCAGACCCGTCCCACCGAGACCTGAGGCCTGCCATGCATCCACCAGATCTCAAACACCTGATCAGCGACGCACCGCGCGTGATGGTCGTCGATGGTTCGAAGCTGGTGCGCAAGCTCATTGCCGACGTGCTCACGCGCGAGCTGCAAAACGTGCAGGTGATTGGCTGCGCCAGCATCGCCGAAGCGCGCGATGCGCTGGAAGCGGGCGCGGTGGATCTGGTGACGACCTCGTTGTCGCTGCCCGATGGCGATGGTCTGGCCCTGGCGCGCAGCGTGCGCGAAGCGGCCGGGCAGGCGTATGTGCCGGTCATCGTGGTGTCCGGCGATGCGCAGCAGCACTTGGTCGAGCGCCGCTTCACCGAATACGTCACCGACTATTTCGACAAGGCGCTGGGCCATGAGGCCCTGGCTACCTTCATCCGTGGCTATGTGCAGCCCGAGCCGGTGGTCGGCGCGACCGTGCTCTATATCGAAGACAGCCGCGTGGTGGCCGAGGCGACCAAGCGCATGCTCGAGCGCCAGAGCCTGAAGGTGGTGCATGTATTGACCGCCGAAGATGCCTTTGCGCTGCTGACCGCCGAATCGCTGGGCCGGACCGAGCGTCGTATCGACGTGGTGCTGACCGACGTCACCCTCAAAGGCGAGCTCAACGGCCGCGATGTGGTCGAACGTATCCGCATCGATTTCGCCTACGGCAAGCGCCGCCTGCCGGTGCTGGTGATGACCGGCGACACCAATCCGCGCAACCAGTCAGAACTGCTGCGCGCCGGCGCCAATGACCTGGTGCAAAAGCCCATTGAGGAGCGCTTGCTGGTGACCAAGGTGTTGTTCCAGCTGCGCCTGGCGCGACTTGAGGATCAGGCCGTCACGCTATGAGTGAAGTGGAAGGGCGCATCCAGCTGGAACCGTCGTGGAAGGCAAAGGTGGGCGATTGGCTGCTGCGCCCGGAGATGCAGGAGCTGTCCGCCTTCCTGCGCCAGCGCAAGGCGGCCGGGGCGAGGGTGTTTCCGCCGGGGCCGCAGATCTTTGCCGCTTTCGACGCGACCCCGTTCGATCAGGTCAAGGTGGTGATCCTGGGGCAGGACCCGTATCACGGCGAAGGCCAGGCGCATGGGCTGTGCTTTTCGGTGTTGCCCGGCGTGCCGGTGCCGCCGTCGCTGCTCAACATCTATAAGGAGATCCAGGACGATCTGGGCATCCCGCGCCCGGACCACGGCTATCTGATGCCGTGGGCGCGCCGCGGTGTGCTGCTGCTCAACGCGGTGCTGACGGTGGAGCAGGGCCGGGCGGGTGCACACCAGAACAAGGGCTGGGAAGGCTTCACCGACCATGTGGTGGAGACCCTCAACCGCGAGCGCGAGGGCCTGGTGTTTCTGCTCTGGGGCAGCTACGCGCAGTCCAAGGGCAAGGTCATCGACCAGGCGCGCCATCGGGTGTTCAAGGCGCCGCACCCGTCGCCGTTGTCGGCGCATCGCGGTTTTCTGGGCTGCAAGCAGTTCTCCAAGACCAACGAGCATCTGCAGCGCCGGGGCCTCTCTCCGATCGACTGGTCGTTGCCGCCGCGCGACGGGTTGGACACAACGTCGGCCGGCGGCTGAACAGCCTAGCCGGGCGCCGCATCGTCGCGGGTTTTGTCACGGTCTGCGCAGGCGTGGGGTGCTAGTTTGGCGTCAGAATTCGGGGAGCTGTACGGTAGAACGCCGGCAAGCGTGGAAGCCCGAACGTCCTATAAATGGAACGCTGGGAACTCTTTCTATACCCGGCAGTCCAATAGTTCGACTGCTAAGATGGTGCCTATGAACCAGACTACTTCGACTGCCCTCGTGGCAAACAATCTCCCGATTCCCAGTGCGCTCGGTTCGCTGGACGCCTACATCGGTGCCGTGCACCAGATTCCGGTGCTGTCGGTCGATGAGGAGCAGAATCTGGCCCGCCGCTTCCGCGACGAGCTCGATCTGGACGCCGCGCGCGAACTGGTCCATTCCCACCTGCGCTTCGTGGTGCACGTGGCCCGCGGCTACAACGGCTACGGCCTGCCGCTGGGCGACCTGATCCAGGAAGGCAATATCGGCCTGATGAAGGCGGTCAAGCGCTTCGACCCGGACATGGGCGTGCGCCTGGTCAGCTTCGCAGTGCACTGGATCCGTGCCGAAATGCACGAGTTCATTTTGAAGAACTGGCGCATCGTCAAGGTCGCCACGACCAAGGCGCAGCGCAAGCTGTTCTTTAACCTGCGCAAGTCCAAGACCCGCCTGGGCTGGCTCAATGCCTCCGAGGTGACGGCGGTCGCCAAGGACCTGAACGTCTCCGAACGGGAAGTGATGGAGATGGAGTCGCGCCTGTCCGGTCGCGATATCGGTTTCGACGCGTCCTCCGACGAAGACGACGACCACGGTCCGCCGTCGCCGGTGAGCTACCTGGTGGCCAACGACGAAGATCCGTCGCAGGCCTACGAGCGGCACGACAGCGAAGACAACCAGCTGCAGTTGCTGCGCGAAGGGATGGCTGGCCTGGACACGCGCTCGCGCGACATCGTCAAGCGTCGCTGGCTGGATTCCGAATCCAAGGTGACGCTGCAGGAGCTGGCCGACGAGTACGGCGTGTCGGCCGAGCGGATTCGCCAGATCGAAGCGAACGCGCTGAAGAAGATGAAGGCGCTGTTCGTCGCCTGATCTTCGGTCACGCGCTAGGTGCTGCACAAACGGCCCGGTTTTCCGGGCCGTTTGCATGTGAGCTACCGGTGCTGCGCAGAGTCCGAAGACGCGTGGTTGTTCATCGTGTTCGTTCGCGAATGATCGACCGCCCGCTGCGCCCGCCCGCGCTACTCCGGCAGGCGCGCCACCGGCAAATGCCAGCCGTAGCGGATCGCCATGAAGCGCAGTCCGAAACATACGCCGGCGCCGATCGCCAGCGACCAGGCCTGCGGCACGCCGAGCACATGGCCGATGGCCACCAGACCGCCACCGGCGAGCGCGGCGACGGCGTACAACTCGGCCTGCAGCACCACTGGCGTGCGTGCGACCAACAGATCGCGCGCAATGCCACCGCCGATGCCACTGAGCATGCCCAGCAGCGTGGCACTGAGCGGGCTGAGCTGATAGTCCAGCGCCTTGCTGGTGCCGTAGACCGCAAACAACGCCAGCCCGGCCGCGTCGAAAATCTGCACCGGGTTGCGCAGCCGCTCCACCGCTGCGTGCCAGTAAAACCCGGCAACGCCGGCCAGACAGGCGACCAGCAAATACTGCGGCTGCACTAGCGCAGCCGGCGGGGTGGCGCCGATCAGCACGTCGCGCACG
Source organism: Xanthomonas sp. NCPPB 1325 (assembly GCF_041477645.2). NCBI lineage: Bacteria > Pseudomonadati > Pseudomonadota > Gammaproteobacteria > Lysobacterales > Lysobacteraceae > Xanthomonas > Xanthomonas sp. NCPPB 1325. Next base: position 4,359,628 of record NZ_CM192985.1, on the reverse strand, counting down.
ATGCCGCCGGACACGGCCGCCGCGCAGGACAGCACCAGCACGCCGAACAAATCCAGGCGGTTGCGCACCGCCACGGTTGCGCCGCTCAGGGCGAACACGAAGGTGCCGAGCAGATCCAGCAGGAACAGGACAGTTGCCACGGTCAGGTCGTCGCATCAGGCCGCACAGCATCGCGCACGGCCTGTGGCGCTGTCATCCGTCCTTGCTGCTGGGCGGCGGGTCGTCGGTGGCGCCGCCGAAGATGATGCGTGCGGCGCGCTGGTAGCTCCAGTACGCCATTGCCCAGTTCACCAGCACCACGAAGCGGTTGCGGAAGCCGATCAGGAAGTAGACGTGCGCGGCCAACCAGAACCACCACGCGACGATGCCGGACAGCTTGAGCTTGCCGACATGCACGATGGCGGCCATGCGGCCGATGGTGGCCAGGTTGCCGAAGTCCTGATAGCGGAAGGCGGCCGCGGCCTGGCCGCGCTGGCGTGCGCGGATGGCCTTGGCGATGTGCTTGCCCATCTGCTTGGCTGCCGGTGCCACACCCGGTACCGGGCGGCCACCCTGCTGCACCGACGCCAGGTCGCCGCCGACAAAGATCTCCGGATGGCCGGGCACGCTCAGGTCCGGCTCAACCAGCACGCGCCCGGCGCGATCCAGTGGCACGCCGAGCGTGCGCGCCAGCGGCGAGGCGGCGACGCCGGCCGCCCACACCACGGTGCGCGCCGGCACGAAGGTCTCGCCGAGCCGATAGCCCAGCGCATCGATATGGCTGACCGGCGTGCCGGTGTGCACTTCCACGCCCAGGCGTTCCAGCTGCTTGCGCGCCTTGGCGGTGAGGTCGTCCGGGAACGAGGGCAGCACGCGCGGGCCGGCTTCGACCAGGCGCACCCGTGCCTGACGTGGATCGATATGGCGGAATTCGTTCTTGAGCGTGTGGCGGGCGATCTCGGCAAGGGTGCCGGCCAGCTCGACCCCGGTCGGGCCACCACCGACGACTGCGAAGCTCAGCCAGGCGGCGCGCGCCGCGGGGTCGGATTCGGCCTCGGCGCGCTCGAAGGCGAGCAGCAGCTTGCGGCGCAGGACCAGCGCGTCGTACAGGGTCTTCAGGCCGGGCGCGTGTTCGGCCCACTGGTCGTTGCCGAAATAGGCATGTGTGGCGCCGGTGGCCAGCAGCAACATGTCGTAGCCCAGCGACGTGCCATCGGCGAGCACCACTTCCCGGCGGGTCGGCGCAATCTCTGCGACGTCGCCGAGCAGCACCTGGACATTGCGCTGCTCGCGCAGGATGTGCCGCAGCGGTGCGGCGATGTCCGGTGCCGACAGGCCGGCGGTGGCCACCTGATACAACAGCGGCTGGAACAGATGGTGGTTCTGCCGATCGATCAGGGTGATGCGGATGCCGGGGTCGTCGAGCGCACGGGTCGCCCACAAGCCGGCGAAACCGCCGCCGACCACGACCAGATGCAAGGGAGCGGGAGAGGGGGAAGAGGTCATCGTCAGGTCCGATGGAGTACGACGCGGGCGAGACAGCATGCCAAATCGCCAATGAACATGACGCGTGGGCGTCGCACGCCTGCGGCATCATGTCGCATCTGCTGCCGACGGTCATTGCATGTCTTCACTGCCACCGCCCTTGCCACCGCTGCCGCCTGCCCCGGCGCACAGCGCAGCAGCAAACATTGCTCCTGCGGCTGCGGTCAGACAGCCACGCAGTGGCGTGGCCATCGGCCTGATCGGCATCCTGGTCTGTGCGAGCGTGTTCGGGGTGGTGGTGCTGGCTGCGGGCCTGTGGCTGGTCGGCACGGGCTGGTCGATGTTTGTCGACCAGGCGCGCACTGCGCTGCAGGACGATGCAGTGGTACAGGAACATATTGGCCAGATCCGCAGCATGCGGGTGGATCTGCTGCGCACGGGAATGGCACCGGGCGGCGAAGAGTTCGTGTTCGATGTGGAAGGCGACCGCGGCGCCGGGCGCGTCAAGGCGACCTGGGTCAGTGCCGGCGCCGATCAGGAGATCCTGAGCGATGGGGTGCTGACCCTGCGCGATGGCACCGAGTACACCTTGCCGGCGGCAGCGACTACAGACGTTGAGACGCCCGGTACCCCATCAGAAATGGACACCGATCCCGCACTCGATACCGCCCCTGAGACGACAGTGGAGCCATGAGCATGACCGACAATCCCGACAAGCGGATCGCCTTGCTGATCGATGCCGACAACGCGCCGGCGGGCAAGATCGATGTGGTGCTGGCAGAAGTGGCACGCTATGGCGTGGCCAACGTGCGCCGTGCCTACGGCAACTGGAAGAGCCCGCACCTGAAAGGCTGGGAGGCCGCGTTGCACGATTACGCGATCCGGCCGATCCAGCAATTTGCCTACAGCTCCGGCAAGAACGCCTCGGACATGGCGATGGTGATCGATGCGATGGACCTGTTGTATGCACGCAATCTGGACGGCTTTGCGATCGTCTCCAGCGATGCCGATTTCACCCCATTGGTGATGCGCCTGCTGACCGACGGCATGAAGGTCTATGGCTTTGGCGAGCAGAAAACCCCGGCGCCGTTCGTCAATGCGTGTTCCAAGTTCACCTATGTCGAAGCGCTGGGCGAGCAGGCTGCTGCCGCCAGCGACAGCGCGGCCGGCCGCAAGGACGCCACTGCATTGCGTAGCGACACGCGGCTGGTGCAGATGCTGCGCAATGCGATCGTCAGCGCTTGCGAAGACGATGGCTGGGCGCTGCTGAGCGCGGTGGGCAAGCAGGTCGCCAACCAGGCCTCGTTCGATCCACGCAATTACGGCTACCGCAAACTCAGCGACCTGGTCCGCGCGATCGGCCTGTTCGACATCAAGCAAGACGAGCAGGCATTGTGGGTGCGCGATACCCCCAAGGGTGGGCGCGGCAAACCGACGCAGCCCGCCACTGCGACGGCGCAACCGGCGGCTGCTGCCAAGCGCCCGGCGCGCGCGCCAGCCAAACCTGCAGCAGGGGGCTGAGCATGACGCATGACGCAAATGTGCCCGCTGCCGCGGTGCCCGCCATTACGATTTGGGGACGTCGGAATTCAAGCAATGTGCGCAAGGTGTTGTGGTGCGCGGAAGAAGCCGGCATGGCCTATGCCTCGATCGAGGTGGGCGGTGCATTCGGCGGTAACGACACGCCGGCGTATCGCGCATTGAACCCGAATGGCGTGGTGCCGACCTTGCAGGACGGCACGCTGGTGTTATGGGAATCCAATGCGATCGTGCGCTACCTGGCGGCGCAGTACGCACCGGCGTTGTACCCGCAATCACCAGCCGAGCGCGCGCTGGGTGACCGCTGGATGGACTGGACCACCTCGACGTTTGCAGGTGTGTTCCGCGATCTGTTCTGGGGGGTATTGCGCACTCCCGCAGCCGAGCGCGATGGCGCGCACATCGCCGCAGCGCTGGCGCAATCGGGCGAGCTGCTGGCACGTGCCGATGCGGCGTTGGCGCAGCAGCCGTATCTGTCTGGCGAGCGCTTCGCGATGGGCGACATTCCGTTGGGCAGTTTCATCTACGCCTGGTTCGAAATGCCGATCGAGCGACCGGCGCTGCCGCATCTGCAGGCGTGGTACCAGCGCTTGCGTGCACGGCCGGCCTACCAGCGTGGCGTGATGACGGCGCTGACCTGAGTTTGGGTCCGCGCTCAGGTTGGCGTGGTGCATTGCAGGCAGCACACGCCGACCCACACGTCGCTCCAGTACGTGGGCCTTGTACATTGCGCGCCAGGTAGCTTGCGTTGTCTGTAGGAGCGCACTTGTGCGCGAGGGCATTGCCGGTAACGCCGCATCGCGCGCAAGCGCGCTCCTACAAAACGTGAACACACCGCGCAAAACGTGAGTCTGGCGTCAGCTCCGTGTGCGATACGTCTGCACTAATACAAATCGATCGGATCCACATCCAGCGACCAGCGCACGCGGCGTGCCTGCGGGAGTGCGTAGATCGCCGGCAACTGGGTGTCGAGCAACCGGTGCAGCGCCGAGCGTTGCTGTGCGGACAGCAGCAACTGGGTGCGTTGGAACCCGGCGCGGCGCGGCATCGGGGCAGGCATCGGGCCATAGCATTCCACAGCGGCAAACGCTGGCGACTGCGCCGAGCTCTCGTCGGCGGTCAGCCCGCGTACCGCCAGCAGGAACTGATTGGCGGCGGCGACATCCTTTGCTTCGGCGCGGAACAGCGCCAGATGCGCAAACGGTGGAAATCCGGCCGCTTCGCGCTGCTGCAGTTCGGCATCGGCAAAGGCGTGGTAGCCGCCGTTGACCAGGGTCTGCAGCAAGGGGTGTTCGGGGTGATGGGTCTGCAGCCAGACCTCGCCGGGGCGGTCGGCGCGTCCGGCGCGCCCTGCCACCTGGATCAGCTGCTGGGACAGCTTTTCGGCGGCACGGAAGTCGGCCGAGAACAGGCCTTCGTCGATGCCGACCACCACCACCATGGTCAACCGCGGCAGGTCGTGACCCTTGGCCAGGATCTGGGTGCCGACCAGGATGCCGGCGTCGCTGCCGAGCCGGGCGAGCTGGGTCTCCAGTGCGTCGCGGCGCTGGGTGGTGCTGCGGTCGATGCGCACCACCGGGACATCCGGGAAGGCCTCGGTCAGGCGCTCTTCCAGCCGCTCGGTGCCGATGCCCTGCGGCTGCAGCGCCAGGCTGGCGCAGGCCGGGCAGGCCAGCGGTGCGGGTTGGCGCGCGCCGCAGTGGTGGCATTGCAGGCGGCGGCCGCCGGCATGCACGGTCATGGGCGTCTGGTGCAGCGGCGTGCTGCAGCGCTGGCAGGCGGCGGTCCAGCCGCAGTCGTGGCACAGCAGCACCGGTGCATAGCCGCGGCGGTTCTTGAACACCAGCACCTGCTCGCCACGCGCCAGGGTGGCGCCGATGCCAGCCAGCACCTCTGGCGACAATCCGTCCTTGAGCGGGCGCTTGCGCACGTCCAGCACCCGGACCCGCGGCGGGCGCGCCTCGCCGGCACGCCGCGACAGCCGCAGGTGCCGGTAGCGGCCGGAATAGGCGTTGTGCAGGCTTTCCAGCGAGGGGGTGGCGCTGCCCAGGATCACCGGCACGTCCAGCGCCTTGCCGCGGACCAGGGCGAAATCGCGGGCGTGATAGCGGATGCCGTCCTGCTGCTTGTAGCTGCCGTCGTGTTCTTCGTCGATCACGATCAGGCCGGCGTTGGGCAGCGGGGTGAACACCGCCGAGCGGGTACCCACGATCAGCTTGGCCTCGCCGCGCCAGGCCGCAGCCCAGACGCGGGCGCGTTCGCCATCGGAGAGCCCCGAGTGCAGCGCGTGCACCGGCACGCCCAGGCGCGCGCGGAAGCGCCCCAGCGTCTGCGGGGTCAGGCCGATCTCCGGCACCAGCACCAGCGCCTGCCTGCCGGCCGCCAGGCAGTCGGCGATCGCCTGCAGGTAGACCTCGGTCTTGCCGCTGCCGGTGACGCCGTCGAGCAGGTAGGTGGCAAAGCCGGTCTGCGCGCGGACGGCAGCGGCGGCCGCCTGTTGCTCGTCGTTGAGCGCCGGCCCGCTGCCGGGGCGGGCCGGGATGGCGTTGGCCGGCACTGCCACGCGTTCGGCAAGCTCACGTTTGGCCAGGCTGCGGGCGGCCTCGCGCCACTGCGGCAGCAACGGGTCCAGCTGCTCTTCGCCCACGGCGCCGGCCTGCAGCAGGCCGGCCAGCAACGCCGGCCGGCTGCCGGCGCGCAGGCTGCCGGCGCGCAGGCTGCTGGCGGCGGTGTGCCCGGCTTCGGTCAGCTGCCAGGCCCAGGCGTGGGTGTCGGCCAGGGGCTCGCCGCGGCGGAGCGGGCCGGGCAGGGCGCTGGCCTGGGCCTCGCCGAGCGGGGCATGGGTATAGCGGGCCAGCCACTGCAGCGAGCGAGCCAGTTCATCCACCAGCAGCGGCGCGTCGTCGCACCAGGCCAGTGCCGGGCGCAAGCCCTCGGCCGACGGCTGCCGGCCGATTTCCACCACCACCCCGATCAGCTCGCGCGAGCCGAACGGCACACGCAGCCGGCAACCGACCCGCGCCGGATCGGCGACGGGCACGTCGGCTGGGGGCAGGTAATCGAACAGCTGGGGCAGCGGCACCGGCAGGGCGACGCGCAAGGTGGGCACAGTCGAAGTCATCCACCAAGTCTACCGACTGTGTCCAGTGAACCTGTTCCTGCGCAATTTGGAGCGTGAAGGCCGCGTGATCACTTGCAGCGTCTTTCTGTGACCCAAGTGATAAATACGACGTAAACCTATGTGAGGACTGAGGAAACGGGTTTATCCACACTGCCTGTGGATAAACCTGTGAATTAACCGCGTGCTCCACGCCGTGAAGGCGGATTCACTTGCCTTGGCAACCCGTTGGACATTTTTTCGCCATCCGGTGAAATGCAATATGGATCAATCACTTAGGCGTGAAACACGATTGCAACAAAGAAAAAACAACAGTTGACAGACGGGGGCGTATCGGTATGCCTGCCGCTGTGCACAACGTGCGTGACCGGCGGTCGCGACCGGAGCAACGGCGGCGCGATCTGTCAAGCGGTCGGCGTGGCGGACCTGCGTCGGTATCATGCCGGCCGATGCTGGAGTTCACATGACCGTAGTCCCCGACGCCCCCGTGACACCTGCCGCGCTGTCAGCCTTCCTACGGGGCGTGGAACGCCGGGGTCTGGTGCTGGCGCAGTTGCAATGTGGCGACGTGGCCGCCGCCGAGCGGGCCCTGGCCGCCGCCTTGCGCGCCTTCAGCAGCCAGGCGGCGGGACGCCCGATGGCCGGCTGGCCGATGCGCTTCTGGAGCCTGCTGGCCACCGCGCCGCCGCTGCGCCGCGAACCCATGCCCGGCACCTGGCAGCCGCCGTTCACCGCGCTGGGCCGGATGCAGACGACCGACCGCCTGGCGTTGTTGCTGCGGATCGTGGCCGGGCTGGAAGAAGACGCCGCCAGCGAGGTGCAGGGCATCGCGGCGGCCGACTACCGGCAGTCGCTGGCGCGGGCCTGCCCGCGCGATGCGGCCGGCAACCCGGACGCGCAGGCCTGGCGGGTATTGGCGGAGGCGGCCCAGCAGGAACTGCGCGAGCTCGGTCCAGCCCAGCTGACCCGGCTCAGCCAGTTGCGCGATGCAGCCCTGGCCGGGGTGCCGTTGCAGACCCCGGCCACACCGGCACAAACCGCACCAGCAGTGGAGCGCCCGCCGCGCGTGCGCGCACAGCGGTCGTGGCGTTGGCCGCAGGTCACCCGCCGCCACGCCGGCATCGGCCTGGGCGTGCTGGCACTGGCCCTGCTGCTGGCGGTGGTCGGCTGGTGGTGGACGCACCGCCGGCCGGCGCTGCCGCCCGAGCCGGTCTCGCAGGCGCCCGCCGGCGTGCTCCATGTGACCGACGCCGCGCCAGTCTTGGTGGAGGAGCTTCCGGCCGCCGACCTGCCGGACTCCGCCGCGGCCGCCGGCCCGGACCCGCGCGATCAGGCCATGCTGGCCGACCCGGACCTGGAGCTGGCGCGCTCGGCGGACTTCTATGCCTGGTACGCCGCCGGCCACCCGGTCCCCAAGGACGAGTCCGGCGCGCATGCCACCGCTGCCGAGCTGCCTTCTGCACCACTGGAGACGGTCGATGACGATCAATAAGTGGTCCGGCCTGTTGATGCTGGCGATGACTGGCATTGCCTGTGCGCAGGCCTTGCCCGCAGCACTGGACGAAGGCAGTGCTGCGGCTGCCCCGGCCGCGCCCAGCGCCGCGCAGCAACGTGCCCGTTGGGCGGCGCTGACCCCGGCACAACAGGCCGACCTGCGCGCGCGCTACGCGGCCTGGAAGGATCTGACCGCCACCGACAAGGTGGTGCTGCGGCAGGCGCGCGAGCGCCTGCATGGGCTGCCCGACGACCAGCAGCGTGCGCTGCGGACCCAGTTCACTGCGATGGACCGCCTGCACCGCGACGGCTGGCGTCTGGGCTCGCAGCTGGGGGCGTTCTACCCGCAGCTGCAGCCGCTGATCGGCTATGTGCCGGTGGGGCAGCGCGAGCGTGTGCTGGCGGTCCTGCGCAGCCTGGATGCCGGCCAGCTGGAGCAGCTGGCGGTGCTGGCACAACGCACGCCGCCGCAGGAGCGCGATGGCCTGCGCGAGGCCTTGCTGGCCGAAGCCCCGGCCACCCGCAGTGCCTGGCTGAAGCGGCAACTGGCGCGCTGATCGCCGCAGGGCGCCGGGAGGCGGCGCGTGCCTCGTCCTGCGCCGTGCGACTGCACGACGGCCAGCGGGCTGTCTCGGCTTGGTGGGTGTCACCGAGGCGGTACCGCCCATGCGCGGCTCGCCATTCGGAACCGTCCGCGGCCAGGTCGCCGTCGCTGCGTCAGACCTTGGGCAACCAGAGCACCATGGCGATGTCACGCACGCCGTGTTCGATCACAGGCGCGCCAGGCTCGCCACCATCAGGAATGCGGCTGCCAGCGCGACGACGACGAAGTACACGCTGCCCAGGCCGAGATACTTCAGCACGGTCACCGGCCACGACTGTCCGTACACCCGTCGCTGCATCCACAGCAGATAGACCGGCATCCACAGCGCCAGCCCAAACTGCACCAGCCCGATGCTCCAGGCAATCGGGCTGGCAACCTGCGCCACCGCGTCGCCAAGCAGCGACATCAGTAGCATCGCCAGCAGGTTCAGGCACAGAAACGCATGGCTGTAGAGCGCCACCACCAGGTGCTCCAAATACACCCGCCCGCTGCGCAGGTAAAACACCCGTAACAGCAACGCAAACAGCGGCACCAGCACCAGCAAGGTGGATGGCACCGCCGCAAAGAACGCGTTGTAGAGCAGCTGCGGGTTGCTGCGCAGGCGCGGCAGGTTGGCGCGGATATGGCCGAGCTGGGTGTTGAGCCAGCGGTTGGCGAACGGCGGCAACGGCGCCACGGTCAACGGATTGCTGACCGGATCCCAGGGGGTGCCGCCGACCGAAAAGAACGTGCTGTTGTCGGGTGCATCGACCACCGGGGCCGCACTATTCAGGCGCGCGCCCTGGTGCAGTTGCGCCAGCCGCTTGCTCGCTTCGCTCTCGGCACGTGCAATGCCGGCATCCACGCCGTCGCGTGCGATGCCGGCTGGCACCACCGTGCGGGTGCTGGTCAGCGCACCGACCATCTGTGCACGCACCGCTTCCACCTGCGCCGGCGTGCGCGCATGCGCGAAGTCCTTCGGGGTGGCGCTGTGCGGTGCCGCTCCCGCCGCGACATCGGTGTCCTCGTCGGACGCGTGCACGGCGATGCGTGCGATGAAGAAGGTCAACAGACTCAGCACCAGAAACAGCCGCATCGGTGCCACATAGCGCACGCGTTGCCCGCTCAGAAACCGCAGTGCCACGCGGCCGGGCACCAGCAGGTCGCGCAGGGTGCGGAAGATGCGCCCGTCCAGGTGCCAGAACGACTCGAATACTTCTTCCACCGCATGCGCAACGCTACGCACCGGGTTGTGGGCGCTCTGCCCGCAAGCGTGGCAAAAGTCACCGTGCAGGGCGGTGGAACAGTTTTCGCAATCCGATGGGTGCGGCGCGGTCGGGTGCAGGGGCATGGCCAGGTCCTGTTGGCGGTTCCAAGGGGCCGCAGCGGCTGGCACGGCCACCCGAAGGGCCATGTCAGGCGCACGGTACAGCGTGATCGCGCGGCTGGCCGGGATTGGCGTGCCGCATTGTATTGCCCCGCCTGCGCGAGCGAGCGCGGCGGCAGTGCCCAGGCGCGCGTCAGGCCGCTGTCGGAAACTGCGCGTAAGATAGCGGCCCCACGCGACCCGGTGCCAGCGCCTCCCGGTACGGCCGTAGTCCGCGCAGCGATCGGTTTGTCATGTCTGTTCCTTCTGCACCCACGTCCGCGACGCCAGGCTTCGCCGCGGAAGTGCGCACCACCGGCCTGCTGGCCTTGCCGCTGGTGCTCGGCCACGTCTCCACCGGCCTGATCGGCTTCACCGACAACGTCATCGCCGGCCACCACGGCACTGCCACGCTGGCGGCGGTCACCATCGGGACCTCGCTGCTGTGGCTGCCGATGCTGGTGCCGATCGGCACGCTGATCTCGCTGACCGCTTCGGTCTCGCAACTGCTCGGCGCCGGGCGCGAGCGCGAGATCGGCCCGTTGTTTCGTCAGGCGTTGTGGCTGTCGCTGGGCTTGAGCGCATTGATGTTCGCGTTTCTGAGCGTGGTGCCGCCGCTGCTGCCCACCTTCGGCATTGCCCCGGACATCGTGCCGGGGGCCACCGACTTCCTGCATGCGGTGCGCTGGGGCGTGCCGGCGCTGACGTTCTATTTCTGCATGCGCTATCTCAGCGAAGGCATGCACTGGACGCTGCCGACCATGCTGCTGGGGTTTGGCGGGCTGCTGGTGCTGGCGCCGCTGGGCTATGCGCTCACCTACGGCAAATGGGGCCTGGCCGAGCATGGCGCCGAAGGGCTGGGCATGGCCTCGGCGATCACCATGTGGGTGCAGGCCGGTGTCTTTGCGCTGTACCTGTGGCGGGCGCGGCGCTTTGCGCATCTGGAATTGTTCACCCACCTGGAAGGGCCGCGTTGGCGCGCCATCGGCGATCTGTTGCGTACCGGCCTGCCCATCGGTATCACTGTGTTGATGGAGGGCGGCCTGTTCATCGTCACCGCCCTGTTGATCGGCCGGCTGGGCTCCACCGAAGCGGCCGCACACCAGATCGCCATCAACGTCGCGCAGCTGTGCTTCATGGTGCCCATGGGCGTGGCCGAGGCCACCACCGTGCGCGTCGGCCATGCGGTGGGCCGCGGCGACCCGCTGGCGATGCGTCGCGCCACCTGGGCCGGTTACGCCATCGTGCTGGGCACCCAGGCGCTGTCGGCCAGCGCGCTGTTGCTGGGGCACGACGCCATCGTGAGCGTGTATACCGACGATGTGGCAGTGGCCGCGCTGGCCTCGGTGTTGCTGCTGTTTGCCGCCACCTTCCAGTTTCCCGATGGCATCCAGGTGCTGTCGGCCGGCGCGCTGCGCGGGCTCAAGGACACCCGCGTGCCGATGTTCCTGGCGATGGTGTCGTACTGGGGCGTGGGCATGCCGATCGGCGCCGGGCTCGGCCTGGGGCTGGGCTGGGGGCCGCAGGGTATGTGGATCGGGTTGATCCTGGGCCTGACCGTGGCGTCGGTCCTGATGGGCTTGCGCTTCCGCCATACCAGCCGGCGATTGACCGCCCGCGTGGCCCCCTGACTTTCAGCGCATGCCGCGCGCGCAGCGCAGCCGGTATGCTGCACACCATCATCTGTACGCAGCGTCTTTTCGACGGAGTTTTCCATGAACCACCCCGTGCGTCGCAATCCCATCGCCAGCTTCTTCGTCGGCCTGTGGGACGTGATGAATTTCACCCGGCGCCTGATCTTCAACCTGGTGTTCTTTGGCTTTCTGTTCCTGCTGTTGCTGCTGTTCGTGGTGGCGATCGCGCGCGGCGACGGCACCAAACCCCTGGCCGAGCGCACCACCCTGGTGATCAACCCCGAAGGCACCCTGGTCGAGCAGTTCAGCGCCGACCCGGTGAGCCGGTCGCTGGCCAAGGCGGTGGGCGACAAGAGCGCCGAAGAAGTGCAGTTGCGCGACCTGGTGCGGGTGATCGAGGCGGCCGGCAAGGACCGCAAGATCGAGCGGGTGCTGTTGAACCTGGACAAGCTGCAGCCGGCCGGCTTCGCCTCGCAGCGCGAAGTGGCCGCCGCGCTGCAGAAACTGCGCGCCTCCGGCAAGCAGATCGTGGCCTTCAGCGAAAGCATGAGCCAGGGCCAGTACCTGCTGGCCGCGCAGGCCAACGAGGTCTATCTGGACCCGATGGGCAGCGTGCTGATGGAAGGGCTTGGCCGCTATCGCCAGTATTTCCGCGAAGGCCTGCAGGACAAGCTCGGCGTGGACGTGCACCTGTTCCGCGTCGGCGAATACAAGTCTGCGGCCGAGCCGTACATCCTCGACGCGGCCTCGGCCGACGCCAAGGAAGCGGACCTGTTCTGGATGAACGATGTGTGGCAGCGCTATCTGGCCGATGTCGGCGCCGCGCGCAAGCTCACGCCCGCGCAGCTGGCCGCCGGCATCGACACCCTGCCGGAGGGCGTGGTGGCCGCCGGTGGCGACCTGGCCAAGTTCGCGCTGCAGCAGAAGCTGGTGGACGGGCTCAAGACCCGCGAAGACGTCGATGCCCTGCTGACCAAGCGCGGCGTGGCCGACAGCGATGCCGACAGCGGTTTCCGCAACATCGGCTACAACGATTACCTGAGCCAGTTGCAGGCGCAGCGCTCGCCGATGGACAGCCGTCCGCAGGTGGCCGTGGTGGTGGCCGCCGGCGAAATCAGTGGCGGCGAGCAGCCGGCCGGGCGCATCGGTGGCGAGTCCACCGCGGCGTTGCTGCGCCAGGCGCGCGACGACGACGAGGTCAAGGCGGTGGTGCTGCGGGTGGATTCGCCCGGCGGCGAAGTGTTCGCCTCCGAACAGATCCGCCGTGAAGTGGTCGCGCTCAAGCAGGCCGGCAAGCCGGTGGTGGTGTCGATGGGCGACCTGGCCGCGTCCGGCGGTTACTGGATCAGCATGAATGCCGATCGCATCTACGCCGACCCGTCGACCATCAGCGGCTCCATCGGCATCTTCGGCATGGTGCCCAACCTGACCCGCGCGCTGGACAAGATCGGCGTGCACACCGACGGCGTGGGCACCACGCGATTCGCCGGTGCGTTCGACATCACCCGTCCGTTGGACCCGGCGGCTGGCCAGGTGATCCAGGCCGTGATCAACAAGGGTTATGCCGACTTCACCGGCAAGGTGGCGCAGGCGCGTCACCAGTCGGTGGAGGCCATCGACAAGGTCGCGCGCGGTCGTGTGTGGAGCGGGGCGCAGGCCAAGCAACATGGGCTGGTGGATGCCTTCGGCGGCATGCAGGACGCAGTGGCCGATGCGGCCGACCGCGCCAAGCTGGGCCGTGGCAAGTTCCGCGTGCGCTATGTGGAAAAACCGGCGACGCCGTTTTCGCAGTTCATGAGCGGGTTCGCCGGCAGCCGCATGGGCGCGTGGATGCTGGGCGACTCGGGCATGGCACGTGCATTGCTGGCCCGCTCGTTGCCGGAAGTGGACACGCAGCTGCGCTTCGTCGAAAGCGCCGTGCACGACAGCAAGGCGGGCGGCACGCCGGTCAAGGCATTGGCCTACTGTTTCTGCGGGTTCTGAGCCGTCGCGCTTGGACAGCGATTGCTGTATCGACAACGCCGGCCATGTGCCGGCGTTGTTGTTTCTACTGCGTGGCTGCGTCGATCGCCTTGCGCTGGTCTTCGGCGGCCTGATCGGTCGCGGCCTGCACTGCGTGCGCCTTGTTCAGCGGTTGCTGGATATGGTCGCGCAAGGCGGTGGCCTGCGGTTCGGGTTTCTGTTCGGTGGGTGCGGGCTGCGGCCGCTGACAGGCGCCCAGCGACACCGCCAGGCAGGCTGCAAGCATCCAATGCGTCTTCATCGTCGTGACCTCGCTCGGGGTGGCGGTATCCTAACGCTCGGCCCACGCATGCGCGTCAACTGCGCTGCAGCGGCCGTTTCCCAGCGTCTTGAAGAGGATCACCCACGTGACAATGCATCGCTGGCGGCTGGATGGACAGACCGCGCTCATCACCGGCGCCAGTGCCGGCATCGGTCTGGCCATTGCACGCGAGCTGCTGGGTTTTGGCGCGGATCTGCTGATGGTGGCGCGCGATGCCGATGCGCTGGCGCAGGCACGCGATGAGCTGGCCGAGGAATTTCCCGAGCGCGAGCTGCATGGCCTGGCGGCCGACGTGGCCGACGATGAGGAGCGCCGCGCGATCCTGGACTGGGTGGAAGATCATGCCGACGGCCTGCATGTGTTGATCAACAACGCCGGCGGCAACATCACCCGCGCCGCGATCGACTACACCGAGGACGAGTGGCGCGGCATCTTCGAAACCAACGTGTTTTCGGCGTTCGAACTGTCGCGCTATGCGCATCCGTTGCTGACCCGGCACGCCGCATCGGCCATCGTCAACGTCGGTAGCGTGTCCGGAATCACCCATGTGCGCAGCGGTGCGCCGTATGGCATGACCAAGGCTGCCCTGCAGCAGATGACGCGCAACCTGGCAGTGGAATGGGCCGAGGATGGCATCCGCGTCAACGCGGTGGCGCCGTGGTACATCCGCACGCGCCGCACCTCCGGGCCGTTGGCGGATCCGGATTACTACGAGCAGGTGATCGAGCGCACCCCGATGCGCCGCATCGGCGAACCCGAAGAAGTGGCCGCCGCAGTGGGCTTCTTATGCCTGCCGGCGGCCAGCTACATCACCGGCGAATGCATCGCGGTGGATGGCGGCTTTCTGCGCTACGGGTTCTGAGCACAGCGCCACGGCAGGGCGACGTTGCCGGTCGTTGCACTGGCGGCGAGGGCACAGCGTCGCTGCGCGGCGTCGCGTTCTGTGCGGCGCCCAGGTTCCGCCCGGCGGCAGTGCACATGGGGGCGATGGGTCACGTCGCGCAGCGCCTGCACCGCCTCGCGCCTGATCGAGATACAGCGCGGACTACCTGGCAACACCTGTCGATATATGCCGATCAACGTTCGTTTCATCGATGCAGTGCAGCCCATGATCGGAACAGCGCTGACGGCATCGCGGCAGGATTGGCGCGGCGGTTTTCATCCCGCGCACGCCGCAGCTGGTCGTAGCGCGGTTTGCGTAACGCATTGCAGCCGGTGATCAGGCCACGCGCTCAGGGCGTGGCGGCGGGATTGGCGCAGCGACTTTCATCCAGCACGCGCCGCATCTGGTCGTAGCGCTGTTTGCGCTCGGCCGATTGCGCCTCATCGGAGAAGCGCCAGGTGGATTCGGCCTGCTCGGCACGTTTGCGCCAGGCCTCGCACAGGCTCTGGTCCGGCACCGGTGCGCAGCGGTCGGTGACCACTTCGCAGGCGCTGCCGCCACCGGTGGCCGGCCCGCCGGCCAGATTGGTGGTCTGCATCGGCAGGCAACGCGTGGCCGGTTCGCGGTCTTCGGTGAAATAGCGGCCGTTATCGTGCGCGGTGCATTCGAACAGCGGCGGCGGTGGCAGTGTCGAGGTGGAGGTCGCTGCCGGCACCGGCGTGGTGGGAGGCGTCGCGGCTGGCGCGGCGGGCGCCGACGCAGCGGTTGGCGCAGCGGCGCGTGGCTGCGTGGCACGTGCAGGCGCAGCGGTTGCCGCTCCGCCTGGCGCGAATGGCACTGCGGCCGGGGCTGTCATCAGCTTTTTCTGTTGCTGCATGCCTTTCGGGCACGGCATGTTCTGCACCGTGAGCGCGCCGGTGGGATCGGTGCAACGGTAGATGGCCATCTCCTGGGCGCTGGCGCCCCACACCCCGCCCAATAGCAGGCATACCACCAGGGTGCGGTTCATGCGCCGCCGCAATCGCGTTGCTGACGCGCTTCGATGCCACGTTGTTCGCGGCTGAGGTCCTGGCGCTCGCTTTGCAGTGCGTTGTTGTACCGACGGATCAGCTCCCAGCGGCGGTCTGCCAACCGCGCGCAGACTTCCTGTTCCGGCAATGCGTGGCATTCGTCGCGGACCTGCACATTGCCGTAGGGCACGATCACGGTGCCGCCATAGTCGCCACCGTGGTATCCGCCCTGATAGCCACCTTGATAGCTGCCACCGCCAAAGCTGGCGCTGCCGCGCAGGCTGCCGCGTCCGGAACCACCCTGCACCGAGATCGCCGGGCGCGGGCTAACCGGTAGCGGCGGGCGCAGGGTGCCAGCGGGGGGCGAAGGCGGGGCGATGCCATTTCCCACATAGGCCGGCCCCCAGGTCGGCACCCAGCGCGGATTGCCTTCCGGGCTGTCGCTGGTATAGCGCTGGCCGTCTTCGGTGGTGCACTCGTACATCGGCTGCGGCGGTTGCACGGTCACGATGCGCACCTCGCGCGCGGGTGCGGCGGCGGCCGGGGCGGGCGCTTGAACGTGTGCCGGGCGTGGCGGCGGATCCTGCGGACGCTGCATGTCCAGCACCTGCTGGCGGCCGCCGCTGCACGGCGCATCCTGCAAGGCGACGGTACCGGTGCTGCTGACGCAGCGGTACACGCGCACGTTGGGGTCGGGCTTGCTGGCCGTGCTCGCTGCCGCTGCGGGCAGTGCGCAGGCCAGCAACAGAAGAGTCAGGGGAGTACGCATGGCCTGAGTGTGCGCGCTCGGCGGCCGCGCCGCAAAGTGGCTGGCGGTCGCCTGCGACGCCGTCGTGCCGCGGCATGGCAGCGTCACTGAAGGCGCTGAGCTTGCCAGGCTGGGCACTGCCGCAGGTGCCCGGGTGCTGCTTGTGGCGGAACCCGGCCGCTCCAGGAGACCGCTCGTTGATCGATACCCGGCCGAGAGCTCAGGGCCTGCCGCGCCGGGTCGTTACCGAGGACCTGCCGATCAGGCGAAGCGGGCTGGCATGCGTCGCATGCGGGAGGCACAGCCGCCGAAGACGGAAGAGGGGCGTCGGGACCGGGCGCGGCGTGGTCGAGCGGCCGGGCCAGGTGCGTGCCTGATGCGGCCTGCACGGCAGCGCAGCAACCGCCAGACGGGCGCTGTCCAGTGCACCTTGGACCAAACGCGGTGGCGCCGTGCCTTGCGCCAACGCACGCACACGGAAAGTAAAGATGACACCAACCCGCAGCATGCGCATGACGCCGGCTTGTTCGGCCGGCGGTGGCTCAGTCGCGCAGCACCTGGCCGGTCCGTGCGTCGCGGATCTGGGTGGGTTGCGCCTGCCCGCCGACATCGCCCGCCACCACGCCGTCGATGGTCGCCAGCAGGGCCGGGTCCAGGGCCTCGCGGCTGCGCGCGGGGGGCTCGCCTGCCAGGTTGGCGCTGGTGGACACCAGCGGGCCGCCCCAGGCCGCGCACAGCGCAGCCACCACCGGATGCGCGCTGATGCGCACGGCCAGCCCGTCGTGCGTGCCGGTGACCCAGCGCGGCGCGCGGGACGTGACCGGCAGGATCCAGGTATGCGGGCCGGGCCAGCTGGCCAGCACGTCCTGCCGGCGCGCCGGCGCCAGCGCATCGAGATCGATCCAGTCGTACAGCCGCTCGATGGCGGACGCCACCACGATCACGCCCTTGTCGACGGGGCGCCGCTTGATCTCCAGCAGCCGCAGTACCGCCGCTTCCTGTGCCGGATCGCAGCCCAGGCCCCAGACCGCTTCGGTCGGGTAGGCGATCACGCCGCCCCGTTGCAGGGTAGCGACCGCGCTGTTCGGGCTCAGCGTGTGGTCCATGCGCTGCCTCAGCCTGCCGCCTTGCTCACGGTTTTCTTGACCACGCGCTTGGCCGCCTTCTTGGTGGCGGCCTTCTTGGCCGGCGCTTTCTTCGCTGCCGTCTTGGTGGCGGTTTTCTTGACCGTGGTCTTCTTGGCGGCGTCCTTCGCTTCCTTGGCCGAATCCTTGACCGCATTCTTCTTCAGCGTGGCCTTCTTGGCGCCAAAGCCCTTGCGCACCGGCTTGCCGGTGTCGGCCAGCAGTTGCTGCACCTCGGCGAGCGTCAACGACGACGGCTCGCGCTCCTTGGGGATCTTGCCATTGAGCTTGCCATCGCTGATGTACGGGCCGAAGCGGCCGTTGAGCACCTGGATGTCGCTGCCCTCGAATTCCTTGATCACGCGGTTGCGCGCGATCTCTTCCTTCTCTTCGATCAGGAATACCGCGCGTTCCAGATCGATGGTGTACGGGTCGTCCTCTTTCTTCAGCGAGGCGTACACGCTGCCACGGCGCGCAAACGGGCCGAAACGACCGATGCCGACGCTGACGTCTTGATCTTTGTTCTGGCCAAGCGCGCGCGGCATCTTGAACAGTTCCAGCGCATCCTCGATGGAGATCGAATAGATGCTCTGGCCCGGCCGCAGCGATGCAAACGTCGGCTTTTCTTCGTCTTCGACGGTGCCGATCTGCACCATCGGGCCGAAGCGGCCGATGCGCGCACTCACCTCTTTGCCGCTGACCGGGTCGGTGCCGAGCACGCGCACGCTGCCGGCGTCGGTCTTGTCCAGCGAATCCTTCTTGTCCTCGACCAGTTCCTTGAACGGGCCCCAGAACTTCTCCATCAACGGGATCCATTCGGCTTCGCCGCGCGACACCGCATCCAGATCGTCTTCCAGGTTGGCGGTGAAGTCGTAATCCACGTAGCGGGTGAAGTGCCCGGACAGGAACTTGGACACCGCCCGGCCCACGTCGGTCGGGCGGAAGCTGCGGCCTTCCATCTCGACGTACTTGCGGAACTGCAGGGTCTGGATGATCGAGGCGTAGGTGGACGGACGGCCGATGCCGTATTCCTCCAGCGCCTTGACCAGCGCCGCTTCGGTGAAGCGCGGCGGCGGCTGGGTGAAGTGCTGGTCGGTGACGATGCGGTCCAGCGGGATGTTGTCGCCGGCCTTCATCAGCGGCAGCTTACGGCCTTCGTCCTCGTCCTCGCTGCTCTTGGTGTCCTTGCCTTCTTCGTAGACGGCCAGGAAACCCGGCACCACCACGGTGGTGCCGCTGGCGCGGAACACGTGCTCGCTGCCGGCCGACAGATCCACGCTGACGGTATTGAGCGTGGCCGGAATCATCTGGCAGGCCACCGCGCGGCGCCAGATCAGCTCGTACAGGCGGCGCTCGTCGTCGGACAGAAAGCGCGCCACCTGGGCCGGTGTGCGCAATGCCGAGGTCGGCCGCACCGCTTCGTGGGCTTCCTGCGCGTTCTTGGATTTGGTGGTGTAGGCGTTGGGCTGGTCGGGCAGCGAGGCGGTGCCGAAATCGCGCGCGATCACATCGCGGATTTCCGCCAGCGCGTCCTGCGACAGGTTCACCGAGTCGGTACGCATATAGCTGATCAGGCCGACCGAGCCTTCATCGCCCAGCGCCACGCCTTCGTACAACTTCTGCGCCACCTGCATGGTCTTGCGGGTGGTGAAGCCGAGCTTGCGCGAAGCTTCCTGCTGCAGCGTGGACGTGGTGAACGGCGGGGCAGGGCGGCGCTTGCGCTCCTTGCTGGCCACGTCGGTCACATGCAGCACGCCTTGCGCGGCCTGCTGGATGCGCAGGCGCGCCGCTTCGGCGGTGTCGCCGTCGGTGACGGTGAACTGCTCGAACTTCTGCCCGTCCAGCTTGATCAGTCGCGCGTTGAATGCCTGCGAGGGATGCCGGCAGTGCGCGTCGATGGACCAGTATTCGCGCGGGATGAAGGCTTCGATCTCTTCTTCGCGCTCGACGATCATGCGCAGGGCCGGCGACTGCACGCGGCCGGCGGACAGGCCGCGCTGCACCTTGCGCCACAGCACCGGCGACAGGTTGAAGCCCACCAGGTAGTCGAGCGCGCGGCGGGCCTGCTGCGCATCCACCAGGTCGGCGGCGATCGCGCGCGGCTTGAGCATCGCTTCCTTGATCGCGCGCGGGGTGATCTCGGTGAATACCACCCGCTGCATCGGCTTGTCCTTGAGCAGGCCGCGCTCTTTTAGGATCTCGGCGATGTGCCAGCTGATCGCCTCGCCCTCGCGGTCCGGGTCGGTCGCCAGGAAGATGTCGTCGGCGCCCTTGGCGGCGCGCGCGATGGCCTCGACATGCTTCTCGTTCTTCTCGATCAGGTCGTAACGCATCGCAAAGCCGTTGTCCGGATCGACCGCGCCCTCCTTGGGGACGAGGTCGCGCACGTGCCCATACGAGGCCAGGACGGTGAAGTCCTTGCCGAGGTATTTATTGATCGTCTTGGCCTTGGCGGGCGATTCGACGATGAGCAGGTGCTTGGGCATGGTGGCAACTTCTTGGGGCAGAGCCCGGGGGGCGGGTAGCGTGGCCTAATTGGCCGGTCGAGGGAAGCAGATCGGCCGTTTCCCACACGTTAACGCCCGGGGAGTAGTCCCGGGCGTTCAGTCGTCTTATTAGAAAGATCACGGCGGACGCCGCCGTGTCAAGCGCCTGGCGCGGCGAACTGCTAGCTCTGGCTCATTCCGACGGTTGCCAGCATGATCGCGACGACCACGATGGAGAGCACCAGCAGCACCGCATAAATGGCCAGCACCACGATCGTGACCGTGTCCAGGCCCCGCGACTGCAGCTCCGGGCGGTCGGTGAAGGCCCAGCGGTCCACCACCAGGGTGTCGCAGATCTTGTCGTGCGGGGTCTGTTTGCGCTGGGTCATGCCGGCCATGAAGGCCGCCACGACCGCGCCGATCCCCAAGGTCAGGACGCTGATCAGCATATAGGCCAGGTACCGCAGCACGTTGCGCCAGAACCCGACCCGGGCACCGTTGCTGTCGGCGCGCACCACCTTGATGCCACAGGCGAGTTTGCCCAGGCTGGCCTGCAGCCGGCTGGACTGCATCCAGGCAAAGTACAGCGTGGGAATGGCCAGGCCGATGCCGTAGGACATCACCAGGATCGCAATGCCGAGCGCGCTGCCGTCGTCCAGGGCCGAACCGGAGTCGCCGCGGGTGGTCATCAACGCCACCACGAACACCAGCGGGATCACGATCAGGTACACCGCGAAGGTGGTGATCAGGCTGTCGAGGATGCTGGCGGCCACGCGCCGCCACAGGCCGGCGTAGACGACCGGCGCATCCTGCAGTGCACCGCTTGCCGCGGGCGCGGCGAGGGCCGGGTCACCCCAGGCGTCGGGAAGCGGCGTCGTCGCACTTGCCGGTGCGTTTCCGGGTGCCGAAGCCGCTCCGGCGGTCTCGCTCAGGCTCGGCCCCGACGCTGGCGGTGGGGCGGTGGCGTCTGCCGGCGGGGCAGACCATGCCGGCCGGTCCGGTGATGGGGCGTGGTCGCGTGGCGGGTGGGCTGGAGAATCGACCGAAGGAGATTGACCGGCAAGGCCGGTGGCCACAGCGGCACCAGCGACGGCGCTGCCGCTGGCGTCGGCAACGGCCGTCTGCGCGGGCGATGCCGTGGCAGCGTGGTCATTGACCGGCCGGGCCGCGACTGGCGACGCCATCGCACGCGCGCCGTCGGCGCTGTCGGCAGCCGACAGCGATGCATCGGTCGGTGTTTCCACGCGCGGCGGCCCGCCGGCCTCGGGCACCGCAGGCCCCGCGTCATCAAGGCCCAGTTCAGCGGCGACCTCGTGCAGGGCCACCCATTGCGGCAGGCCTTCGCGCCAGACCAGGCTGGAGCGGTCGATGATGCCCTGCGACAGGCGCGCGGCAAGCGTGTCCGTGTCCACCGGTCCCTGGCGTTGCCGCTGTGCATCGGCGTAATACCACTGCGTCATGTCGTCCCCTTAACGTATAGCCATTGGCGTGCCGCAGGCGGTCAGCCGCGGCAATGCGGCGGAAGTTGGGCGTCGTCGATCTCGGAACTGCAGTTCCAGCTCCCGGCCTCCGCATCCAGATCCAGCCACAGCGCCTTGCCGTCGATTCTGGCCGACTTGGGCGCGTGGATGACCGCTTCGATGCCGCATTCGGTCGTCTCGAAACGGCCAATGCGCACGCTGCTCAAGCGCTCGCTCGCGTACTGCTCGGGTGGCTTAAAGCCAGCGTCATCGTTGACCGGGCAGCGACCTTCGCTCGCAAGAAATTCGGCGATCTGCGGCTTTAACGGTGCCAACTCGCCAATCGCCTCGGCCACCCTGGCACGGTTCAGATAGTCGTTGTAGGCCGGGAACGCGATCGCGGCAAGGATCCCGATCACGCCGACCACGACGAAGACGCCGGCCACCGCGCCCAGCACTGCAATCAACGGCCAGCCAGTGGTATTGCCGCGTGGGTGCAGAGGCGGTGCGGGCGCATGAGGAAGCGGAGCGTGCGCCGCAGCGGGCGGCAATGGCGGCGGAACCGATGCCGCACGCACATCAGTGGAAATTGGCGGACCAAGGGTGTCGGCGCAGGCGGACAAGGGCAGCCACTGGTCCAGTCCTTCTCGCCAGACCAACGTATCCAGGGCGATCAGGTGATCGCGATACAGACCCAGCAAGGCGTCCTCGGCCACCGGCCCGAGCCGATGGCGATTGCCATCGGCGTAATACCAACTGCGCATCCCCGTTCCCCTGCACGCACGTCCGTGGCGGCTTCAAGGCTCAGTGTACGGGTTCAGGCTCGTCTAGGAACATCTGGGTTTCCATCCAGGCATAGGCCGCTTCGGCGCCGGGCTGGTTGAACAGCACCATCAGCACCACCCATTTGAGGTCGTCCAGGTCCAGCTCGTCCTGGTCCAGCGCCATGGCGCGGTCCAGCACCAGCTCGCGCTGATCGGCATCGAGAATGCGGTGTTGCTCGAGGAACAGCAGGAACCCACGGCAGTCCACGTCCAGCTTGTCCAGCTCCGGCCCGTGATAGATCCGCACCGGCCCGTCGACATGCGGGCGCGCGACGCTGGGCCGCTGCTCGGAGAGCGCGTCCAGCCAATCGAAGGCTTTGCTGATTTCTGCGGGGCTGAAACCGGCCTGGATCAGGCCATTTTGTAGCGAGTCACGGTCACGGACCAGGTCCGCGTCTTCGCTGAAGTAATGTTCGAACAGGTACAGCAGTACATCGAGAATGCTCTCTTTCATTGCCCTCGGCCTGCGTCGCGCGACGCTGTGGAGGTGAAGAAACTAAGGATTGCGGGTATAGCGACCGTGCTCGGTGACCACGTCTCCCTCCAGTTCCATGATGAGCAGCATGGAGGACAGCGCGGCGGCCGTCAATCCGGTGCGCTGAACCAGGGAATCCATAGGGGTTGGGTCGTGGCCCAGCGCCTGCCACAAGCGCTGGTAGTCCGGGTCCGAGCGCACGGAAGTGGTGGTGCGCACCGGCCTGGCCTCCTGAGCGGGGGCGCTCAGGCGTTCGCGCAAGGCGCTGGCCAATTCGCCCGACAGCAGGCCCAACCCGTCGATGACCTGGGCCGGTTCCTGCGCGAGCGTGGCGCCCTGGCGGATCAGGTGGTGGCAGCCGCGGGCGAGCGGGTTGTGCAGCGAGCCGGGCAGGGCAAATACCTCGCGGCCGGCTTCTGCCGCCAGGCGTGCGGTGATCAGGGCGCCGGAGCGCATCGCCGCTTCCACCACCAGCGTGCCCAGGGCTAGCCCGGCGATGATCCGGTTGCGGGCCGGGAAGTGCGCCGCCACCGGGCCGGTGCCCGGCAGGTATTCGCTGACCACCGCGCCACGTGCGGCGATGCGATCGCGCAAGCCTTGGTGCCGCTCGGGATAGGCTACGTCGGTGCCGGTGCCGACCACTGCCACGGTGATGGCTTCGCGGTGGGTCAGCGCGGCTTCGTGTGCGATCGCGTCCACGCCTGCGGCCATGCCGCTGACGATGCTCAGCCCGGCGCCCGCCAGGCTGGAGGCGAACGCGCGGGTATGGTCGCGGCCGGCGGCGGTGGCCGAGCGGCTGCCCACCACGGCCACGCCCGGGTGCCAGAGCGCGTTGGGGTCGCCGTCCACGAACAGGGCCATGGGCGGATTGGCGATATGACGCAGCAGGGCCGGGTAGTCCGGATCGTGCCAGCCGATCAGGTGGTGCCCGGGCTGTGTGCACCAGTGCAGGGCCGCATCCAGCGCCTGCTGGTCGGGTGCGTGCAGGCGCTGCGATTGCACCTCGTCGCAGCCGGCGGAGCGCCACGCCTCGGGCCCGGCCGCCAGCATCTCGGCCGCCGACGCGAAGGTGGTCAGCAATGCCTTTCGCGGTGGGCTACGGCCGCCTGCCAGTAGCAGGATCAGCAGGGCGCGCAGGTCGGGAGCAGTCAGGGCCATGCATTCAGGCTAGGCCGCAAACGACGACGGCGCCCTCGGGCGCCGTCGCGTTGATGCATCGGAATTTTCGCTTACTGCGCGTCGGGATGCTTGACGAAGTACCCCAGGCCGGTCGGCTTGACGCTTTCCATCACCAGCGCATAGCTCACCTTGTCGAAGGTGCGGAACACCATCGCATGCGAGGCGTATTCGTCGGGCAGGCCGACGGTGGAGCCGGACGGGCCGCTGAAATCGTCGTCGGTCCGCGAGAAGCGCGCGTGCTTGACGCGGTCGCTGACCGTGCGGCCCTTGCGCCAGATCGAGAACACGGTGCCGTTGTTGATGCCTTCGCGGGCGCCGCCGGAGATGGCGATCACGTCGCGGGTGCCGCCGACGATGAAGGCGTCGGAGATGGCCAGCACGCGCAGTTCGGTCTGCAGCGCCTGTTCGGACGGCGGGTGCGGGATGAACTGCAGATCGTAGGGCTGTGCTTCGACCGCGACGATGCGATCGCCGGCGCGCACCTCGCGGCCGCTGTCCTGCAACAGCAGGGTCGCCGCCTTGGAGTTGCCGCCTGCCGCGCTTCGGGTGATGGTGCCGACGTTGACCTGCGCCAGCTCATAACCGAGGAACTCGCGGCGCTTGCTCGGCGCGATGAAGTTCTTCCAGATGTTGCCGGAGCCGGCGGTGATGTTGCCCGCCATGTCCAGGTCTTCGTTGTGCTTGGGCAGGCTGAACTTCACGGTGGGGCGAACCACCGCAAAGCGCTGGCCCGGCTGCGCGTTCTCCAGGCCGACCACGTAAGCGACCTGGCCGGTGGTGGCGCGCGTGCGGCCGCCTTCCAGGCCCACCACGTAGGGCAGCTGATCGAAGTCGTCGACCACGCGCAGGTTCTTCAGGAATGGCTCGACGTCGGCCAGCGGAATGGCGTTGATCGGCGCTTCCTGGCGCGGGCCGGGCTGGATGGTGCCTTTGCCGACGCGATCCAGATAGGCCAGGCTGATCACGTCACCCGGATAGATCAGGTGCGGATTCTGGATCTGCGGATTGGCCTGCCAGATTTCCGGCCACAGCCATGGTTTTTGCAGGAAACGCCCGGCGATGTCCCACAAGGTATCGCCCTTGCGGACCACATAGGTCTCTGGATGCTCGCCCACCGCTTGCGCGGCAGCGTAGGTCGCGACGGTCAGCATCGCCGCAGCGACGACCGTACGAAGTCGGTTCAACATGAGTGCCTTCTTGCCTGATTCCCCAACAGGTCCGCGCACTATAGTCCAGAAACCGGGGCGCCACGCAAGCATTGCGCTAGAATGACACCGTCTTGCCGGCGCCGCGCCGGTGTCCCAGACGGGTAACCCCATGGCTTTGCTCCCTATTCTCGAATTTCCCGATCCGCGGCTGCGTACCAAGGCCGTGCCGGTCGATGCGGCCGAGGTCACCAGCCCGGCGTTCCAGACCTTGCTCGACGACATGTTCCAGACCATGTACGAGGCGCCCGGCATCGGCCTGGCCGCCAGTCAGGTGGACGTGCACAAGCGCTTCATGGTGATCGACGTCAGCGAAGAGAAGAACGCCCCGCAGGTGTTCATCAATCCTGAAATCGCCACCCGCCAGGGCGAACAGGTGTACCAGGAAGGCTGCCTGTCGGTGCCGGGCATCTTTGCCGATGTCAGCCGCGCCGATGCGATCACCGTGCGTTACCTGGACCGCGACGGCAAGGCACAGGAGCTCAGCACCGACGGCCTGCTGGCGGTGTGCATCCAGCACGAGATGGACCACCTAGACGGCAAGCTGTTCGTGGACTATCTGTCTCCGCTCAAGCGCGAGATGGTGCGCAAGAAGCTGGCCAAGCAGCGCAAGCATGTGGCTTGAGGGCTGGGATTGGGGATTCGGGATTCGGGATTGGTAAGCGCGGGTTTTTGCACGCCTGTGAGTCGGCTGGTTTCAAATCGTTGAGCGCTGATCTCGGTGCGATTTGAGGGCTATGCCGGCACATTGCCATTGCGGCAAGTCCCGGGGTGGATGGCCTTGAAACCTCGGGCGCGGAATGCGTGACCGCCAAGCCGCTGCCTATTACGGGCTTCGAATTCCTGGATGCAATTCCCGCTTCTCAGCGCACCCGATCGATGATGGGGCACGCGGGTGCTGGCGCCGGTTAGCCCAATCTCCAGCGTAAATCCCGCTCTGCGCCTTTCAGCCCCACGCTACTCCCGCCCCGGCCAGCACCCCCGCCGTTGCCAATCCCGAATCCTAAATCCCGAATCCCCGCCCTATGAGAATTATCTTCGCCGGTACACCGGACTTCGCTGTCGCCTCTTTGCGCGCGGCCGCGCAGCGGCATGAAGTGGTGGCGGTCTACACACAGCCGGATCGGCCGGCCGGGCGCGGGCGCGGGCTGACCCCCTCGCCGGTCAAGCTGGAAGCGATCGCGCGCGGCATTCCGGTCTACCAGCCGCAGACCCTGCGCTCGCCCGAGGCGCTGGCCACGCTGCGCGGGCTCGATGCGGACCTGATGGTGGTAGTGGCGTACGGGCTGATCCTGCCCAAGGCGGTACTGGCCGCGCCGACCCACGGCTGCTGGAACGTGCATGCCTCGCTGTTGCCGCGCTGGCGTGGCGCCGCGCCGATCCAGCGCGCCATCGAGGCCGGCGATACCGAAACCGGTGTGTGCCTGATGCAGATGGAAGCCGGCCTGGATACCGGCCCGGTGCTGTTGTCGCAACGCATCGAGATCGGCGAGCAGGAAACCGGCGGGCAGCTGCACGACCGCCTGGCTGCGCTGGGCGCGCAGGTGCTGTCCGACGGCCTGGGTCTGTTGCGCGCCGGCATCCGTCCGGTGGCGCAACCGCAGCCGGCCGAGGGCGTGACCTATGCGCACAAGCTGGACAAGGCGCAGGCGCGGCTGGACTGGGCGCAGCCGGCGCAGGAACTGGCGCGGCGCGTGCGCGCGTTCAACCCGTGGCCGGTGGCCGAGGCGGTCCTGGCCGGCGAGCGGGTGCGCCTGCATGGCGCGGTGGCGCTGGAGCTGGCGCATCAACAGCCGCCGGGCACCCTGCTGGCCGCCAGCAAACAGGGCATCGACATCGCCTGCGGGCAGGGCGCGCTGCGGGTGCGCGTGTTGCAGCGTGAGGGCGGCAAGGCGATTACCGCCGCCGATTACCTCAACGCGCGCCGCGACCTGCCGGCGCTGCGCTGATGTCGGCCGATACGGTGGCGGCGGGCGTTGGCTCGCGCCTGGCTGCGGCGCGGGTGCTGACGGCGGTATTCGACCAGGGCCGCTCGTTGAAGGCCGAGCTGGCCGCCACCTTGCCCGGCGTGGCCGATCCACGTGATCGCGCGCTGGTGGAGGCGATCTGCTTTGCGGTCATTCGCCGGCGCCCGGCGTATGACGTGGCGTTGCGGCAATGGCTGGAACGTCCGTTACCGCCCCGCGATGCCGAACTCAAGGCGTTGCTGATGGCCGGCTTTGCGCAACTCGACGTGCTGCAATTGCCCGCGCACGCGGCGTTGTCGGCCACCGTGGAGGCGTGCCGCGCACTGGGCCGGCCCCGTCAGGCCGGCATGGTCAACGCGATCTTGCGGCGCGCCCAGCGCGAAGGATTTCCGGCGGTGGCCGACGACGCCGGTTGGCCGTCGTGGCTGCGCAAGCAGTTGCGCGCGGACTGGGGTGAGCGTGCCGAAGCCATTTTTACCGCCAGCGCGCAGATGGCGCCGATGTGGCTGCGGGTCCATCGCGGGCGCACCGACCCGGCCACCTATGTGACACGTCTGACCGACGCGGGCATCGCCGCGCAGGCCGACCCGGTGCTGCCGGATGCGGTGCGCCTGTCCATGGCCGTGCCGGTCAGCCAGTTGCCCGGCTTTGCCGAAGGCGAGGTCTCGGTGCAGGACGGGTCGGCGCAGCAGGTGGCCGATGCGTTGCCGCTGGCGCCATCGGCGCGCGTGCTCGATGCCTGTGCCGCACCCGGTGGCAAGGCGGCGCATCTGCTGGAACGGCACCCGGCGCTGCAGCTCACCGCGCTGGACGTGGATGCGCGCCGCCTGGAGCGCGTGCAGCAGACCCTGCAGCGCACCGTGCCGACGGCGCAGGTGGCATTGCACGCGGCCGACGCGGCCGATACGGACGCATGGTGGGACGGCCAGCCGTTCGATGCGGTGCTGCTGGATGCGCCGTGTTCGGCTACCGGGGTGGTGCGGCGTCAGCCGGACGTGCTGCTGCATCGCCGGGCCGACGACATCGATGCGCTGTGTGCGCTGCAGGCACGCCTGCTGGATGCAAGCTGGCGTACCTTGCGGCCGGGCGGGCAACTGCTCTACACCACCTGCTCGCTGCTGGCGCGCGAAAACCAGGCGCAGATCGACGCCTTCCTGCAGCGCACGCCCGATGCACAGGCACAGCCGCTGGGGGCGCAGTTCGGCCACGCGGCGGGGCCGGGGCGGCAGCGCTTCCCCGGCGAGCAGCACTGCGACGGGTTCTTCTACGCACGTTTGCTAAAAGCCTCCTGATCGCGCGCCGGTTCCGGCGCCCCCTCCCGCATCCCGCTGCTGCCCGCCATGCTCAAGACCCGTGCCTCGAAGGATTTCTGGCTGCTGGCCATCACCGCTGTGCTGGTGATCGGTGCCGGCCTCGGATTGCGTGACCCCTGGCCGTCGGACGAGCCGCGCTTTGCGCTGGTCGCCAAGCAGATGGTGATGAGCGGGGACTGGCTGTTCCCGCACCGCGGCAACGAGTTGTACTCGGACAAGCCGCCCATGCTGATGTGGCTGCAGGCGCTGTTCTACACGCTGCTGGGCAACTGGCGGGTGGCGTTTCTGCTGCCGTCGCTGCTCGCGGCGCTGGGCACCCTGGCCTGCGTCTACGACCTGGGCCGGCGGTTGTGGACGCGGCGGGTGGGCGCTTACGCGGCCTGGATGCTGTTGTTCACGCTGCACTTCACCTTCCAGGCAAAGAAGGCGCAGATCGACCCGCTGGTGGTGTTCTGGATCACCCTGGCCAATTACGGCTTGCTGCGGCATCTGCTGATGGGCCCGGCCTGGCGCTGGTGGACGCTGGGCTGGTTCGCCGCCGGGCTGGGGGTGATCACCAAGGGCGTGGGCATCATCGCACTGCTGATGCTGATCCCGGCCGGGATTGCCGCAGCGCGCGGCTGGCCGGGCGTGCGCGTGCATGTGCGCGACCGCCGCTTCTGGCTCGGGCCGCTGTTCTTTTTCGTGGCGATCGCGCTGTGGTTCGTGCCGATGATGGTCACCGCGCTGACTGCCGGCCAGCCCGAATACCGCGTGTATCTCAACGACATCCTGCTGCGCCAGACCGCCAAGCGCTACGCCAGCTCCTGGGACCATGCGCAGCCGGTGTGGTACCACCTGCAGAGCATGGCCACGATGTGGCTGCCGACCATCCTGCTGCTGCCGTGGGCGGTGCCGGCGTGGCGGCGGCGGTTGCGGCGACGCGATGCGCGTTATCTGCTGCCGCTGGCGTGGTGGCTGCTGGTGCTGGTGTTCTTCACCATTCCCAGCGGCAAGCGCGATGTCTACATCCTGCCGGCGCTGCCGATGTTCTGCCTGGCGCTGGCACCGTTGGCGGCCGGGCTGCTGCGCCGGGCCGGCGTGCAACGGCTGTTGTTCGGCTTCGTGGTGCTGCTGACGGTGGCCTTCGCTGCGGGTGGGGCGGCGATGCTGATCGGGCATCCGGGGTTCGAGCAGAAGATCATGGACAGCCGCGGTGTCGGCAGCGAAGCGACCGACCCGCTGGGCTGGCTGCTGCTGGCGGTCGGCGGTTGGGGCGTGGCCAGCCTGCTGCTGTTGCGCGTGCGCCGCTCCGCGCTGGCGGCCGCCTCGCTGCTGGGCGCGTGGTGGGTGGCGTTCGGGTTGGTCTGCTACCCCGTCTTCAACGACTCCAGTTCGGCCGGTTCGGTGATGCGCGAGGTTGGCCGGCGCATCGGCCCGGACGCACAGCTCGGCCTGGTGGCCTGGAAGGAGCAGAACCTGCTGATGGCCGACCGCCCGGCACAGACCTTCGGCTTCAAGGTGCCGTGGGAAGAACAGCTGCGCCGCGGCGTGGCCTGGCAGGCCGCGCAACCGGGCCAGCGCTGGCTGATGGTGCAGGAGACCGCCTTGCTGGGCTGCGTGGATCGCAGCCGCAGCCAACTGGTCGGCGTGGCCAATCGCCGCCGCTGGTGGCTGGTGCCGGCCGATGCGGTGCAGGGCGACTGCGTGGCCAGCTCCACCGAGAAGGCGGTCGAAGAAAAGGAGCAGGGCAACCTGGACGTCGAGTGAGGCGCGCATGCCCGCGGCCCGTGCGGCAGGCGCTGCGTCAATGCGCGCGCCGGTGCCCGTCTAGCAGGGATTCATGCGCCGCATCGTTAGCTTGGCCGGCGTCGCTGACACCCCCTGCCTGTTCCACCTCCCTTTTGCTGCCGATCTGTCGATGACTTCCTTGCACACCCCGCCTGCCTCGCGTGACATCACTGCGCCCGTCGTATCACGGGCGGGGGTGGGGATGGCCGAGCTGGGCGTGTTTGCGCTCACCGCCCTGGTGGTGAGCATGCCCAGCGGCCTGTTGCCGTTCGGCCTGTGCCTGCTGCTTGGGTCGTTGCTGGGGTGGCGCAGCCTGCGGGGCGGCATCGCCGCGCGTGATGTGACCTTGCGTACGCTGGGATGGCTGACGGTGGCGGTGATTGCGATGTCGCTGCTGTCGATCGCCTTGTTCGAGCATGGCCTGCGCGATGTAGGCAACCGTTCGCGCTTTCTGGTGCTGCCGTGGGCGGCGTTGTGGGCCTATGCCTTGCAGCCGCGCCAGATCTGGCTGTGGCGGGGCGCGCTGGCCGGCTTGGCGGCGGCCATGGTGATCGCGATCGTGCAGGTGATGCGTGGCGCCGACCGTGCCGAAGGCTTCACCAACGCCATTGTCTTTGCCGACATCGCAATGATGCTGCTGGTGGTGGTGGCGTTCTGCCGGCCCACCGGCGCCGTGCGCTGGCTGGTGGGCGCGGCCATCGCCACGGTGGTGGTGATCGTGCTCAGCGGCAGTCGCGGGGTCTGGCTGGCCTTGCTGGCAACCGTGGGCGTCCTGATCTGGGGCGCGCCCTGGCACAGCGCGCGCATACGCCTGCTCACCTTCGTCGGTGGGGCGGTCGTGGCCGTGGGTGTGATCGCCAGCGTGCCCGCCTTGACCGACCAGATGCGCGTGGGAGAGTTGCAGCGCGATCTGCAGCGTTATGAGGTCGGCGACAGCGATTCTTCCGCCGGTGCGCGCATCGAACGCCTGCACGTGGCCTGGGACACCTTGCGTGCACATCCGCTCGCCGGCGTCGGCGTTGGCCGTTTCGACGATGCGATGCATGAGCTGCCGGCGTGCGCGGCCGACAACGCCCTGTTTCGTTGCCATCTGGGCCATGCGCACAACGACCTGGCCGAATGGGGCGCCACCCAGGGCGTGCCCGGGTTGCTGTTGCTGATTGCGGTCTACGGCGTGCCGCTGTGGCTGTTCGTGCGCCTGCATCGGCGCAGTGGGCAGGTGCAGTTCCGCGGACCGGCCGCAGCCGGGGTGATGTTCGTGATCAGCTACGCGCTGTGCGGGCTGACCCAGTCGATGTTCGCGCACCAGGTGGCGGCCAGTTTCTATAACGCGATGGTGGGCGTGCTGGCGGGGCTGGCAGCGCGCCAGGCGCAGCAGGCCGCGACGGGATTGCAGGTCACCCGTAACGGGGTGTGACCCGGCAGCGCCCGCGCACTCAGTCGCCGCGCGGTTCCGCTGCGCGCGGCGGGTCCTGCACCGGCTGCCGGTGCTGCAACAGCCACAGCATGATGGTCTTCTGGCGCACGTAGTTGGCGCGCACATAAGCGTAGATCAGCCCGTGCCAGCCGTCGCGGAAGCCGCCGCGCAGCAGATAGCCGCGCCAGAAGCGCCACGCCGGCGCCAGCACCAGCTTGCTCCAGGTGGCGCGCTTGCCGCGCGCGTAATCGTGCTCGGCCATCATCTGTGCGTAGCGCTGGGTCTTGGACAGCTGCTGCATCAAGGAGCGATAGGGGTAGTGGATCAGGTCGCCGGGCAACGTGATCACTGCACCATCCACGCTGGCCGCCTCGTGGATCTCGCGCTTGCCGCGCCAGCCGCCGCGGCGTCGATCGAACAGGCGCAGCACTCGGTCCGGATACGCGTTGCCATGCCGCAGGAAGCGGCCGAAATAGTCCGACAGCCGCGCGAAGCGGTAACCGGCAGCAGCAGGAAACCCGGCATCGCGTGCGGCGATGATCGATGCGCGCAAGCGCTCGCTGATGCGCTCGTCCGCATCCAGGCACAGCACCCAGTCGTGGCTGGCCTGCTGCACGCAATACGCCTTCTGGCTGCGGTAGCCATCGAAGGCGCGTTGCACCACGCGCGCACCGTGCGCGCCGGCAATGGCCGCAGTGGCATCGGTGGAGCCGGAGTCCACCACCACGATCTCATCGCAGAACGCCAGCGAGGTCAGACAGTCGCGTAGGCGATCGGCCTCGTTGAACGCGATAATGCAGGCGCTGATGCGAGGCCGTTCGTCGGGTGCGGTCGAAGAGGACATGTGATGGCCGATTACCTGCTGTTCGCAACGGAGCGTTACGCGTTGCCTATTCTGGCGCCATTGGCGCAGGCATTACAGGCCCGCGGCGACACCGTGGCCGCCTGGTACGAAGGCGGTGCCCGCGGGCTGGTGCTGCCGGGAGTGCGCGAGGTCGGCCTGCGCGATGCGCTGGCCTTGCGCCCGCGCGCGGTGTTCAGCGCGGCCAACTGGGTGCCGCCATTCATCGCCGGTGCCAAGGTGCAGCTGTTCCATGGCTTCAACGTGCAGAAACGCGAAGACAACCGCGGCCACTTCCGTGTGCGCGGGCTGTTCGATCTGTATTGCACGCAAGGCCCGGCCACCACCGCGCCGTTTCGCGCACTGGCCGAGCGCGAAGGGCATTTTGTCGTGGCCGAAACCGGCTGGCCCAAGCTCGACCCGGTGTTCCGCGACGATGGCGGGCACAGCGCCGCGCTGCGTGCGCCGGCCAATGGCCGCCCGGTGCTGCTGTTCGGTTCCACCTTCACCGAGCGCCTCAGTGCAGCACCGGTGCTCTACGACGAGATCGCCGCCGACATCGCGCGCGGTGCGCACTACTGGCTGCTCACCCTGCATCCCAAGTGCGCGCC
Source organism: Xanthomonas sp. NCPPB 1325 (assembly GCF_041477645.2). Taxonomy (NCBI): domain Bacteria; kingdom Pseudomonadati; phylum Pseudomonadota; class Gammaproteobacteria; order Lysobacterales; family Lysobacteraceae; genus Xanthomonas; species Xanthomonas sp. NCPPB 1325. The sequence goes on along the minus strand of NZ_CM192985.1, from coordinate 4,326,833 downwards.
GGAGCTGTTTGACCGCTATCGCGCGCTGGCCGGTGCCAACGCGCGGTTCGTCGAGCCCGAAGAGGTGATTGCCGCGCAGCGTGCGGCCGATGTGCTTGTGTCCGATACCTCGTCGATCGTGTCCGAGTTCGTGGTGCAGCACAAACCGGTGGTGACCTTCCGCAACCGCGTGCCGCAGCCGCATATGCTGGACTTCCAGCAGCCCGGGCAATTGCCGCAGCAGCTGGCGCGCGCGTTGGCGCCGGATGCGGCGCTGCGCAGTGCGCTGGCCAGTTATGCCGATGCGATTCATCCGTATCGCGACGGGCAATCGTCGCAGCGGGTGATTGCCGCCACCGACGACTTCATCGCCGGCAAGCTCGGGACGTTGCGACCCAGACCATTGGGTGCGCTCTGGCGCGGCCTGCAGATCCGGCGCGAACTCGGTTATTGGGGGCCGGCGCAGCGCTGAGCACCGTTAGCTGGCGCTTGCGCTACCAGCGCAGCGTGCGACGCGCCAGTGCGGCGGCCAGTTGCCCCTGCAGCCGTTGCGCCTGCGCCAGTGGCACAAAGCGCAGCCGCAACGCCGGGCCGGTGGCGCTGGCACCGGCGGTATCCAGCCACAGCGTGGCGGTGCCGGTCAGCCGGTCCAGCGGCGAACGCCGCAATTGCAGCGCCTGCAGCTTGTCCAGTTCGGCCAGCCGCCACCAGCGTTTCCACCAGCCGCCACGCACCGCCACATAACGCGTGTCCACCGCATAGCCCATGCGCTGCACCTGGCGATACGCCTTGAACCCGCTCCACGGCAGCCAGAGCAGCAACCATGCGGCCTGGCTGCCGATCTGCCATGCCAGCGCGGCCACCAGCGGCACCAGCATCAGCACCGTGGGCAGGCTCAGGCGCCACCAGCAATGGGTGGCAACGGCCTGCCAATGCTGCGGCGGCCAGGCGATGTCGGGCAACAGGCGCTGCAGCAAGGCGTCACAGCGCTGCGGTGGGGCGATGGGTGCCAGTTCCTTGAGTGCGCTGTCGTGGGTGTCGCCGGTGCCGGACACCGCGGTGTCCACACGCAACTGGCGGCGGCCGAACAGCCGGTGCAGACGGCTTTCGTACAGCGTCCACGACTGGATGCGCCGCAATGCCACGCTGCTGCGGATGCGCGTCAGCAGACCACGCTCCACGGTCAGGCGCCGCTCCGATTCGCTGAGATGAAACCCGTGGTATTGCGTTATCGCCAGCGCCACCGAGAGCGCGCGCATGGCCAGCAACACGGCCAGCATGGCGATCACCACCAGCGTGGCGGTGACTGCTGCGCCCGGATGGACCTGACTGACGTAGCGGTAGGCCAGTTCGCCGTTGGTCTCGATGAACGTGGAGGCCACGCGGCGCGGAATCATCTGGTAGATCACACCGATACTGGCGGCCACCACCACCATGCCGCGGTTGGAGATCAGGCCCAGGCGAATCACTTCGGCCATCGGCAGACGTAGCAGGGTGCTGCGGTCCTGCGCCTGCAGTTGCACTTGCGCGGTGTGCGGGTGCTGCGCACGGCGGCGGATCAGGTCTTCCAGGGCCAGGGCCTGATCCAGCCGCAGCACGCGCATTTCCGCTTCCGGCTTGTGCCCGCCCGCCGACTCCAGCCGCACTTCGGCCACCCCGGCCAGCCGATGCAGCAGCGACTGATGCACCACCACGTTATGGATGCGCGCGAACGGAATATCGCGCCGGCTGCGCTCCAGCAGCCCGCTGCGGATCGCCACGCTGTCTTCGCCGATGCGGTAGCGATAGGTGAAATAGCGCAGCACCGAGATCGCCACCAGCACGGCCATCACCACGCCGGTGGCGATGTGGTCGGCAACGTCGCGGCTGCCATCGCGGCTGCCGAACACGATCAGTGCCACCAGCGGGATCAGGAACTGGCGGATCTGCTGCAGCAGCACGAACACCCACGACAGCGGATGCAGGCGCTGCTCGTCATCGCCGGAGCGCTGCACTGCGCTCACAGCGCGTCGTCGTGGTGATCGAGCTGGCGGGCCAGGCGGTCGCGCAGCTGTTCGGCATCGGCCTGATCCAGCCCGGACACCGCCACGGCGTTGAGCCGGCTGCCGGCGGTGTGTACCACCAGCGTGGTCAGCCGGGTGGCGCGTTCGATCGGGCCGCGGCGCAGGTCCACGTGCTGCACGCGCGAGATCGGCACCCGCGTATCGCTTTGCCACAGGTGGCCACGTTGCAGCGCCAGACCATGCTGGTCGAGTTTCCACAGCGTGAGCCGATGCCGTTTGACCGCCAGCCACGCGCACAGCAACGCGAGCACCAGCATCACGCCCGGCACCACCGGCCAATAGCGCCAGGCATGCAGCGCGGTGAGCGCAACGCCGGTGGCGATCAGCCCGGCACATCCGCCGCCGAGCACACCGTTGGCCGCCGCCACATAAGCGCCACGCCGCGGTAGTTGCTGCCACTGCGCGTGGTCCGCGGCCGCAAGCTGGGCAGGCCTGGCGGGGACCAGGATGTCGGGGTGCGGCGGTGGAACGTCGTGCACGAGGCGGGCCTGCAGAAGCGGTTCGCAAGCATAGCCGGGCGCCGAGTGCAGGCGCACCCGGCGCCGGGCGCGCTATTGCGCCGCCAGGATCAGCGCATCCACATCCAGCGCATGGCCGGCACGGGTGGCCTTGGTGCGCAGGTAGTGTTCGTTTTCCGGCGTGATGTCGCCGGTGACCGGAATGCGGTCCTCCACGGCGATGCCGGCTGCGCGCAGGCGCTCGGCCTTGGCCGGGTTGTTGGTCAGCAGCCGGATCCGGCCGATGCCCAGGCCGCGCAACATCGCCACCGCGCTGCCGTAGCGGCGCTCGTCCGGGCCGAAGCCCAGCTGCGCGTCGGCGTCGATGGTGTCCAGCCCGGCGTGTTGATAGCCGTAGGCGCGCATCTTGGCGGCAATGCCGGTTCCGCGGCCTTCCTGGTCCAGATACAGCAGCACACCGCCGCCCAGCTCCTTGAGCTTGGCCAGCCCGTGCCGCAGCTGGTCGCCGCAGTCGCATTTGAGCGAGCCGAACAGGTCGCCGGTAAGGCAGGAGGAATGCACGCGCACCGGTACGGCGGCGGTCAGATCCGGCTGGCCGACCACGATCGCCACCTGGTCGCGCTGCGCCACGCCGCCGCGGAACACCACAAATTCGCTCATACCCAGGCCGCGCAGCGGCACCGGGGTGCGGGTGACCAGCTCGAAGCCGGCGGCGGCCGCTGTGGCGCAACCGCTGCCCAGATCGTCCAGGGCCAGCGACTGGCAGCCGGCGAAGGCGGCATGGTCGTGCACATCGCGCAGCTTCACCGCCAGCATGGCCGGCAGCAGCAAACCCAGCCGCGCGATCTCCGCGCCACCGGCATCCAGCGCATCGCCGGCGGTCCACTGTGTCGGTACCGGGGTGTCGCGCAGATAGGCCAGCGCGGCCAGCTGGTCGTAGCTCTGGTCGGCCAGCGCAACCCGTGCGCCCTGCGGCGCGGTCAGCCCCAGCACCTGGGCGCGGGTCGGGGTGACAAACAGATAGTGGCGGCCCTGCGCGGCGCGTGCGAAGGCGGCGTACGACTGCGCCGTGCTGCTGTCCAGCGCCAGCACCGCACGCGACCGCCCGCCTGCGGCGGTCAGCAGCACCGGCCGGCCGGCGCGCAGTTCGGACGCGGCGCGCTCGCAGCGGATCGCCGCCGGATCGCCGAAGGCCTGTGCGCTGGGGGAGGGGACGGGGCTGCTCATGCACGACTCCAGATGGGGATTGCCACGGTCGCTTCAAGGCGGACGCCGCCGCGACGCGACCGGACGCATGGCGCCATTGTCGCGCGCTTCGCCGCCGCCAGTTGCCACCGCCGGCTGGAACGCTGCATCCAGCGGCCGCGCATGAGTGACCCCGCGGGTACCGGTTGGTTGCGCACCGGCCGCGTTGTTCAGCGCCCGGCAATGCTTTCTAATCGGGCGATCTTTCAGCCCAGCAGATCCCATGCGTCTTATCGACTGCAGCGAAGCGCGTCATGCCAGTGCGATTCTGGACATCTTCAACGAGGCCATCGCCCATTCGACCGCGCTGTACGACTACCGGCCACGGCCACCGGAGAGCATGGTCGGCTGGTTCGCCACCAAGCGCGCCGGCGGGTTTCCGGTGATCGGCGTGGAAGACGACGACGGCACACTGATGGGGTTTGCCAGTTACGGCACCTTCCGCGCCTGGCCGGCGTTCAAATACAGCGTCGAACACTCGATCTACGTGCACCAGGACCATCGCGGCAAGGGGCTGGGGCGCACGCTGCTGCAGGCCCTGATCGCCGCGGCCGAGCAGCGCGGCGTGCACGTGCTGGTGGGCGGCATCGATGCCAGCAACCAGGCCAGCATCGCCTTGCACGAACAGTTCGGCTTCACCCACGCCGGCACCGTGCGCGAGGCCGGCTTCAAGTTCGGGCGCTGGCTGGATCTGGCCTTCTATCAGCGCATCCTGGCCACGCCTGCGGACCCGCACGACGATTGAGCGTGGTGGTGATGCGGCGTGAAACGTTCTGAGCGCGAACCTGCCGCAAGCGCTTGATGGAAGAGCGCGCCGTGACGCGCGCGCCCGCGCGTGCGGGGCCGCAGGACGCGTGATGCGCCGGACCCGATTGCAGCGTCGTTTCCAGTGGCTGCACGGCATCTGGCACAACGCGCTATCCACGCCCGGCAGCTGTGCCCCGCCGACGGGACGGCCCGGGCGCCGATGGGATGGGTGTGCAGGCAGCACCGGCGCCCGTCTCGCAAGGCGAGTGGCCACTGGCGATCGGTAGCCTAGTGCGGATGCCGCTCGGTCGCGTAGGGATTGGCTTCGCCACTGCCCGGCGGGCGCAGCGTGTAGCGCTTGTAGGTCCATTGATATTGCGCCGGGTCGCGCCGGGCGATCTGTTCGATGCCGGCATTGAGCGCGCTGGCGGCGCGCACCGGGTCCGGGTCGGCCACGGCCGGGTCGGCCGGCTGCACATGCAGCGCAAACTGCAGGTCGTCGCCGGCGCGCTCGCACCAGCCGTACAGCACGGTGGCGCCGGTGCGTTCGGCCAACCGGTTGACCAGGGTCATGGTCAGCGCCTGCATGCCGAAGAACGGCGCAAACACGCCATCGCCCATCTTCGGCTGCTGGTCGGGCAGGATGCCGACCGCGCCGCCGTCCTTGAGCACCTTGAACAACTGCCGCACGGCCGGGCCTTCGGCGCGCACCTGGCGCACGTTGTCGCCGCCGCGTGCCAGCTGCAGGAAGCCGTCCACCGCCTCGGACTCCGGCGGCCGGTAGACAATCGCGATCGGCCCGCGTTCGGACAGCCACTGGTTGAGCAGCTCCCAGTTGCCGAAGTGTGGCGCGGCCACGATCACCCCGCGGCCGGAGGCCAGGGCCGCGTCGTAGAGCTCCTGGCCATTGCGCTGCAGACGCGCCAGGTTGTCTGCCGGCGGGCGGGTCCAGGTGCGCAGCACTTCCAGCGTCTGGCGTGCGGTCGATTGCAGGACCTGTGCATGCAGCTGCGCGCGCTGTGCCGCGCTCAACTCCGGGTACGCCAGTTCCAGGTTGCGCCACGCCACGCGCGCCTCGCGTGCATTGAGCTTGCGCCAGCTCCAGGCCAGCGCATCGGCCACGCGTTTGAGCAGCGGCCAGGGCAGGCGGCCCACGGTGGCGGCGGTGGCATACAGCAGGCGAGCGCGAAGATCAGGTGTCATCCGCGCAATTCTAAACAGCGCGGCCGGTGAAGACCCGCAGGTGACAGGGCGGGCAGCGCTGGGCATGCTGCGCGGCACAGTTTGCTGCCCGGGGTGCCCATGCTTGCCTTGATCCAACGCGTTACCCGGGCCTCGGTCACCGTCGATGGCCAGAGCGTCGGGCAGATCGGCCCCGGCCTGCTGGCCCTGGTCGGGGTGGAGCCCGGCGACAGCGATGCGCAGATCCGACGCCTGGCCGAGCGCCTGCTCGGCTACCGGGTATTTGGCGACGACGCCGGCAAGATGAACCGCTCACTCACCGACACCGGCGGCGGCCTGCTGCTGGTCAGCCAGTTCACCCTGGCTGCGGACACCAGCTCCGGCAACCGGCCGGGCTTCAGCACCGCCGCGCCGCCGCAGGAGGCTGAACGGGCGTTCAATCAATTGGTGGCGATCTGCCGCGAAAAACATCGCGGCGGGGTGGAAACCGGGCGCTTCGGGGCCCATATGGTTGTCGACCTGGTCAACGACGGCCCGGTGACCTTCCTTCTCAGACCCTAGATACACCACGTCCACCAGCGGTCCCGTCTTGAATCCGGCAGACCGGGCTTCACGCTGGTATAATGCTAGGTTCTCTTTCCAATCTCAAAGCCGGTGGCGCGAGCACTCATGGCCAACGAACGTCCTGCCCAGCAATCCGACATCAAGCTACTGATCAGCAAGGGCCTGGAACAGGGCTATCTGACCTACGCCGAAGTCAATGACCATCTGCCCGACGACCTCGTCGACCCGGAGCAGATCGAAGACATCATCAGCATGATCAACGGCATGGGCATCGATGTCCATGAAGTTGCACCCGATGCCGAAACCCTGCTGCTCAACGACGGCAACACCGGCAACCGCGAGGTTGACGACACCGCCGCCGAAGAAGCCGCCGCCGCGCTGACCGCGCTCGACACCGAAGGTGGTCGCACCACCGACCCGGTGCGCATGTACATGCGCGAAATGGGTACCGTCGAGCTGCTGACCCGCGAAGGCGAAATCGCCATCGCCAAGCGTATCGAAGAAGGCCTCAGCCAGGTCCAGGCAGCACTGGGCGTGTTCCCGCTGTCGACCGAAATGCTGCTGGCCGATTACGAAGCGCACAAGGAAGGCAAGAAGCGTTTGGCCGAGATCGTGGTCGGCTTCAACGACCTGATCGAAGAAGCCGATGCCGCTGCTGCTGCACTGGCCGCCGCCGGCCCGGTCGCCGTGGACGAAGACGCCGTCGATGAGGACGACGACGAAGACGGCGATGACGACGCGGCCGAAGAAGAGGCCGGCCCGACCGGTCCGGACCCGGTGGAAGTCGCCACGCGCATGGAGAACCTGGCCAACGAATACGCAAAGTTCAAGAAGATCTATGCCAAGAACGGCGCCGAGCACAAGCTGGTGGTCAAGGCGCGCGAAGACATGGCCGCCATCTTCACCACGCTCAAGCTGCCGCTGCCGCTGACCGACGCGCTGGTCACCCAGCTGCGTGGCGTGGTCAATGGCATCAAGGACCACGAGCGCAAGGTGCTGCACCTGGCCACCACCGTGGCACGCATGCCGCGCAAGGATTTCATCCGCTCCTGGGAAGGCAACCAGACCAACCTGGAATGGGTGGAAGACGCACTCAAGCGCAAGCAGAAGTGGTCGTCGGCGCTGCGCGACGTCAAGGACCAGATCGTCTCCGAGCAGCAGGGCTCGATCGAGATGGAGAAGGCCAACTACCTGACCCTGGCTGAGATCAAGGAAATCAGCCGTGCGATGGCCTACGGCGAAGCCAAGGCACGCAAGGCCAAGAAGGAAATGGTCGAGGCCAACCTGCGCCTGGTGATCTCCATCGCCAAGAAGTACACCAACCGCGGCCTGCAGTTCCTGGACCTGATCCAGGAAGGCAACATCGGCCTGATGAAGGCCGTGGACAAGTTCGAATACCGTCGCGGTTACAAGTTCTCCACGTATGCAACCTGGTGGATCCGCCAGGCCATCACCCGTTCGATCGCCGATCAGGCGCGCACCATCCGTATTCCGGTGCACATGATCGAAACGATCAACAAGTTGAACCGCATTTCCCGCCAGATGCTCCAGCAGTTCGGCCGCGAGGCCACGCCGGAAGAACTGGCCAAGGAAATGGACATGCCCGAGGACAAGATCCGCAAGGTGATGAAAATCGCCAAGGAGCCGATCTCGATGGAAACCCCGATCGGCGACGACGAGGATTCGCATCTGGGCGACTTCATCGAGGACACCAACGTGGAGTCCCCGATCGACAACACCACCAACATCAATCTCTCCGAGACGGTGCGCGATGTGTTGGCCGGCCTCACCCCACGCGAGGCCAAGGTGCTGCGGATGCGCTTCGGTATCGACATGAATACCGATCACACGCTGGAAGAGGTCGGTAAGCAGTTCGACGTCACCCGCGAGCGGATTCGTCAGATAGAGGCCAAGGCATTGCGCAAGCTGCGTCACCCCAGCCGCTCGGAACAGCTGCGCTCGTTCCTGGATATCGACTGACCTGTCAGTCGCATCCGCACGGTGGTCCTACAACAGCCCCGCACATGCGGGGCTGTTGCGTTTTAGGCGCTGACCCGGCAATGCTGCTGCAGGCTGCACTGGATGCAGGAGATCGGCTTCACACCTCGGTGACGAAGCCGCACGGCAACGCACTATTAAGTAGATGTTTCTTTCAATCTCACGTGGTATTCCAGCCGGCGCTTCTAAGTTGGTCCACGAAAGGAACGAGGCCATCCGATGAGTAGACAAAGCCGCTACGAAACCACCACGTACCGCGATCACGAGATCCGCGTGCGTGCCGAACAGGCCACGCCAACGGCCAAGTGGACGCTCTGGGTGGACGTCTATGCCGACGGAGGCAGCACGCGCCTGCCCCGCATCAACGACCGGACCCAGACCTGGGATACCTACCAGGACGCCATTGCGCAAGGCTTCCGCGAAGGTCGCCAGCTGATCGACAGGCAGCAGCAGACCGCAGATGCGTGATGGTTGCCCGCCAGCTTATGTGTGCCGATCGAACAGCACGTACAGCTTGGGCGGCCCGCCTATCTCCGCAGGCGTGTGCGGCGCGCTTGGGTTCGCGTGCAGCGCGGTTAGAGCAGCGCGCTTAGATAGGCTATCGGAAAGCCGACGAAAGATGCAGTAAGCAGGTAGCAGCAGGCATCCAGCAGACAAGCTTGTTGGCGGACAGGTAAACTTGCACCACTCCTGTGGGCCCGACGCATGGCATGCGGCACCAGCGAGTGCTGTGCAGCAGGGCCTATAGCTCAACGGTTAGAGCAGAGGACTCATAATCCTTTGGTTCCAGGTTCGAATCCTGGTGGGCCCACCAATAGATAGCAGGCACTTGGGATGCCCGCCCAAGTGCCTTTTTTGTTGCCGTCGGAACACTGTCGATAGTCTTCAGAGACCTATCGGAGAAGGTCTTTTTGCGTAGCTAATCGGCGTAGGCGTGTTCTCGATAAACGGCTGCGTGTGCGGGGTTCGTCGTCGCGCGTCAGCGCAATGCGCTTGCTTGCGCAGCCAAGTGGATTTCGGTCACCACCCTCGCTCTTACGTTCGCGCAGGAAGCCATGATCTTTTCTTCGGAAAAGCAAGGGCCACATGCCGCTTGATCGCCGCGCGTCGGTGTTGCCCGGCGTGATCCATGAGTCGGATGGTCGTGTACTTGACCTCTTTGCTGGCTCAGGCACGACATTGGTCGCAGCGCAGCTGGAGGGCTTCGAAGCGGTCGGCATTGAGATGACGGAGCAATATGCCGCTGTGACCTGCGAGCGTCTCCACCACCTCTGAGGTAAAAGAGGGCGCTTGAGCGCCCTCCCGCCTTACATCTTCAACGAGGCATCGCGCGGAATTTGGTCGATCCTCAGAAGGTCGTGAACAAGTTCCCAGACTGCATGAAAGGGCAATACCGACTGCCAATATTTTCTTCTACGCGTCAGGTGGACATGGCCTTATCCAACGGCAACTAAGCCGCCGCGTCAGATCCATCGATGCTCAAGCGAACCGCGCGTTCAAGGTCGCTGCGGGTGAAGGGCTTGACGAGGATGGCCGCGTCGCTTCGCGAGATTTCCTTGGCGTTGAAGTCGCGCGGGTATCCGGAGGCAAAGAGGATGCGTAAGGCCGGCAGTTGGGCTTTCGCCTTGCGTGCAAGCTCCCAGCCGCTCATTCCAGGCATCACGATGTCCGAAAGCAGCAGGTCCACCTTGACATCGCGGCGCTCCAGCAAGCGCATTGCCGAGGCCCCATCGTGTGCCTCGAGCACTTTATAGCCCAGCTGGCGCAACGCTTCGACGGTGTATGCGCGCACGTCATCGTTGTCTTCGGCGACCAGAACCGTTTCCTCGCTCGTGCGATACCGGTCGTGCTCGTGCCTGGCAGCCGATGCAACGCCGGACAGCGGCAGCGATGAGCGTGGAAACAGCATGGTGACGAGCGTGCCGCGGCCAGGCGTGGATTCGATCAGCACATGACCACCCGATTGCTTCACAAAGCCGTAGACCATCGACAGCCCGAGCCCGGTACCGCGCCCGACGTCTTTGGTCGTGAAGAATGGCTCGAAGACACGCGATATCACCTCTTCCGACATCCCGTGACCGGTATCGCGAATGCGCAACATCACGTACTCACCCGGAGGCACGTCGGCGAGTACGTTGGCGTAGTCATGCTCCAGATGCCCGTTGCCGACCTCGATGGTCAACTGCCCTCCACTGGGCATGGCGTCACGGGCGTTGACCGCCAGATTCAGTACAGATGCCTCGACCTGGCTTGGGTCGACCTCGACGCACCAGACGTCCGGGGCCGTCAGGATTTCCAGGTACACCAATTCGCCCAGGGTCCGCCGCAGCATGTCCTGCATCCCGAGCAACTGTTCATTGAGATCGACTGCCTGGCTCTGCAGCGGTTGCTTGCGGGCGAATGCCAACAGGCGCTGGGTCAACGAGGCAGCACGTGTCACGCCCTTCAGCGCATTGTCCATCGCCCTGGACGGAACGGCCGCCGCCTCACCCATGCGGTCGATGTAGAGCTTGGCGTGCTCGACGTTGCCGGCGATGACGGTCAGGATGTTATTGAAGTCATGCGCAATGCCACCAGTGAGTTGTCCCACTGCCTCAATCTTCTGACTTTGCCTTAGCGCTTCTTCGGCTTGACGTCGCGCAGTGGTCTCGACAGCTTCCGATACCACAGCGGTGATCGTGCCCTGGTAGTCAGACAGAGGGCGGAAGGAAAAGTCGAACGACCGCAACCCGGTTGGAAGGACCAGTTTGAGCTCGTGCTGCGAGGCGGTTCCTGCTGCTGCAGCGGCAATCGCGTCGGCGACCAGACTGCGGATGTCCGGCGTTTCGGAAAACCAGGGGGCATCGCAAAACAGCGTGCCGCAGACATCGTCCTTGTGCGCCAGGATCGCTGAAAGCGATGCGAGATTGGCATCGAGGATGTAGCCGTCTGGAGAGAGCAGATTCTGGTGCTGGAAACTGGATTCAAACACCGCTTGCAGGCGGCTCTCGCTGCTGCGCAAGTCTGCCGTGCGTTCTTCCACCTGACGCTCGAGCGATTCGTTGGCTTCTCGGAGCGAAATCTCCGCGTCCTTCAGGTCGCTGATATCCCGCACCAGCGAGTAATACCCGTTGACCTGCCCATCGCGGTCCGTCTCGGGGACGCAGTCGACCAGTGCGTAACGAAACCCGCCGTCCTGTCGCGGCAGACGCGCCTCGAACTGGACGCGCTCGCCCTCCGAAGCCTTGCGCAGGTAGGGCGCTATCTCATCGAACATCGTGTGGCCGACGATATCGCGCACATGCATGCCCACCAACTGCTCCGCCTGACGGCCATGCCACAGGGTGTAGGCATTGTTGACGAAGCGATAGCGGTGCTCGATGTCCAGATGTGCAATCAGTGCCGGCAGCGAATCGGTGATGAGCTGCAGGCGCTGACGGCTTTCCTGCAGGTCGTTTTGGGCCGCAAGCAGCCTTGTCTGTTCGCCGCTTTCCCTGATGCATCGCATGATCGCATCAGGCAGGCGCTGCAGGCGCTGCTTCACCACGTAGTCGCGCGCGCCGCGCGTCAGCGCCTGAACGGCCAACTCCTCGGTCAGCGTGCCGGAGACGAAGATGAAGGGTATCTGCGGGTAGAGCGTCTGGGCGATCTGCAGCGCAGCGTCGCCGTCGAAGCCGGGCAGGACATGGTCGGCCAGGATGACGTCGTGCTGCTGCGTGGCCAGCGCCTGCACAAACGCATCGCGTGTCCACACCCGGGTGATGTCGACCTTCAGCCGTGCGGCTGCCAGCTGCGCGCCGATGAGTTCGGCATCGAGGGCATTGTCTTCCAGCATCAGGACGCGAACCGGCGCGTCCGTCCTTGGCTCAGTCATTCTTCGGGCTCTTGCCAGGCGGTAGCGGACGATGCGGTGGTGGCTGGTTGGTGATGCCCCAGAACATGCCGAGCCCCTGGATGGCTTCGAAGAATTCCTTGAAGTCGACGGGCTTGACCACAAAGGCATTGACGCCCAACTGATAGCTCTTGATGAGGTCCGGCTCCTCGCGTGAGGAGGTCAGCATCACCACCGGCGTGCTGCTGAGCGCGGGATCGCCGCGAACCTCAGCCAGCACCTCGAGCCCGTTCACCTTCGGAAGCTTGAGGTCCAGCAGCACCACCACTGGCCCGCCATGTTGCGCGCCGGCGTAGGCACCTTCACAACGCAGGTAATCCAATGCCTCCGCGCCATCCCGCACGTGCGCGACATCGTTCAGCAGCTGGCAACGTGCCAGGGCCGCCATGGTCAGCTCCGCGTCCTTGGGATTGTCCTCCACGAGCAGAATGGGACGAAGATCTCTCACGAGTTGCCTCCGAGGAAAAAGGGAATGGTGAAATAGAACGTCGCGCCCGTGCCGATCTCGCCCTGGGCCCAGGTCCGGCCGCCATGTCGGCCAACGATCCGTTGCACGTTGGCCAGCCCGATGCCCGTGCCCTCGTATTCGTCGGAGTGATGCAGGCGCTGGAACACCCCGAACAACTTGTTGACGTAGCGCATATCGAAGCCACAGCCATTATCACGGACGAAGAAAACGTCCTCGATGTCGGTGCGCTCGTGCCCGACCTCGATGCGCGGGGTAGCGCTGTCGCGGGTGAACTTGATCGCGTTGGTCAACAGGTTCTGCCAGACCAGGCGCAGCATGGCCGGGTCGGCATCCACTCTGGGAAGGGGCGGCAACACCCATTCGATCGAGCGGCCGCTGTATTCCATCTCCAGCTTATGGCGGACATCGTCGACCAGCGTGCGCATGTCGATGCTCAGCCGCCCCAGCGTGGAGCGGCCCATCTGCGAGAAGCTCAGCAGGTCGTCCACCAGGATGCCGGCCGACTTGGCCGATTCGGCAATGGTCGCCAGATAGCGGCGTTCGGTGTCGGTCAGGCGCTCGGCTGCCGAGGAGCCAAGCAGTTCGGAGTAACCGACGATATGGCGGAACGGCGCACGCAGGTCATGACTGACCGAATACGAAAACGCCTCCAGTTCCTTGTTGCTGCGGAGCAGTTGCTCGTTGAGCTCGGCCATTTCCTCGGCCTTGCGCAGCACGATGTCGACGATGGCCACACGCAGTTCCATCGCCGCGTCCTGATCGACGTCCTCCCAGGGCAAGGCCTGCTTGTGCACGATTTCCTTCCAGGCCTCGAACGACATGCGAGGGGACAGCACCTGGCCGGATGCCTTCTTGCGTGGGTCGCCGCCCCAGCGAACCGTCCGCACGACCTCGGGCCGAAACCACAGCACGAAGCTGTCGTGCAACTGGGAGATCGATAGCGAGAGCACGCCACTGGCGACATCGGAGAACGCATCCGCGTCGTCCCATACCGCAGGCAGCCGGTCGGTGTGAAACAGATCCTCGCTCCCCTGATGGGAGGTCAGCCACTGCACCAGCTTCAGCACCTGCGGTTGGGTGGGGCATTCGCCCAGCAGCACGCACTCGTCGCGATGCACGATGGCTGCGCCATTGGAGCGCGTCAGTGCCAGCAGGCTTTGCGGGTCGCGGCCGAGTGCGGCCATGAAGTTTTCGTCGCCTGCCATTCGGCCCAACAGCTGCACCTGGATTGCGCGCCGGCTCACACGCTCTTCCACCCGCATCGCTCGCTCCTTGAGCGACACCTGCAGCGAGAAGATCTGCCCGATGAACTCGCACGCCGTGCGCACCGGATGGGACACCCGCAAGGGCGTGTGGTGGTGGCAGGAAATCAGGCCCCATAGGCGGCCTTCGCACACGATGGAAATCGACAGCGATGCGCCGGTGCCCATGTTTCGCATGTACTGCAGATGCACCGGCGACACACTGCGAAGCACGGCCAGGCTCAAATCGGTCGGTCTGTCGCGCACGTGACCAGGGGCGACGACCAGGGGTACCGGCACATAGGCGTTGTTGGCGATCAGCCGTACCCGGTTGCGCCGGTACAGCTCGCGCGCCTGTGCGGGGATGTCGGACTCGGGAAAGCGCAGATCCAGATAGGAGGGCAGGACATCGTTGCGATCTTCCGCCAGGACCGCGCCATTCCATTCGTCGTCGAATTTGTAGATCAAGGTCCGGTCGAAGCCGGTCAGTGCGCGGATGTGTGTGGCGGCGACCTGGCACAGCTCGGTCGGTGTGGCCGCCTTCTCGATGGTCTCGATGAACTGACGGATCGTGGGATACATATCTTCGAGCGCCCCAGGTGCGCCTCCCACCGGTTCCTCGAGTTCGACCAGGATGTCTGCGTCGGAGCGGTGGGCCAGGGCGGGATACGTGCCGTACTCGCCCAACGCAAGCATGCCCAGGAAGACCGACGCGCCAGGCTGGAGCGCCGAGAGTTGCGCGCAGGAAAACGCGAGTACGCCGTTCAGCACGGTCGAGAGCGCGGCGCCCAACGGGTCGCCGAAGTGCTCGAGCAGCGCAGGATTGGAGACGGCGCGCTCGACGACGCACAAGCTGGATGGATCGACGACCAGCAAGATCCCGTGAGGCTGGATCGCGCCCGGGATGTGGATCGGCTCCCTGGCACAGCTGGACAGATCCAAGACGGGCTCAAGAGTTGATTCGGACGACAATGCCTGCTCCTGCTGCTACACGGTTGAGGATCGGCAGCTCGGAAGCGACACCAGCACTGCCGCTGCGGGAGATCGCATCACCGTGTGCCGAGCCCGCTTATGTTGCCCGAAATGGGCATGGGTGCCTACTCGAAGACGCGGTCCTGATGTGAAGGAAGTCGAAGCAACGTACCAAAGGCTGACAGGCCAAGCATCTTGCGATGGCGGCGATGCTGAATGACTCAGGCGGATCGTCACATCGCGCGGTTACTGCGCCTGGCAGGAGCGCCGTCCACTGACACCGGGCATGATGCCGACGCCATACCAAGGCAAGGCATCTGACGCAGCACGCGAATGCGACAGCACACGCCATGCCGTCTTCAGGTGAGTCAGGTCAGCGTTTTTCAATGACGGCTATGCAGAACGTCGCTCACACGAAAGCAGCTGTGCTCGCGATGCGCTAACGGCGATGCCAACGTGGTCGACATCGCAGCATAGGAGCGTAGGGGCAATACAATGCAAGCCGGGCGAAAGGTTTGCGCGTGGAGCGCCATCGTGACCATCGGGCTGCCGTCGCACTCAGGTGTTATCTCTCGGTTCGATTGACTGGAGCGTCAGCAGGCATAGCCGTAGGCCTGCCCAGAACAATGCTTGAGCATCGAGTGCTGAATCGGTTTCGGGTCGCCCCAAGGGAGCGATGTTTTTGCCAGGCAAGGTATTCAGCCGCTCAACAGCGAGTCGATATGGGCAGAGCAAAGGCACTGCACACGTGGGGCATACCTGTCTCTTTGCATACTTCTGGTCGAATCTTCTGTGCTGCCGGGCTTGCTGGTGACCACGGGCCTCAGCGCGACGGCCAGCGCTTGTACCGAGGTGACGCCATCGTCAAGGTCAACGTCGCCAAGATGCAGCTGAGCAAGGCCATGTGCGATGCCAAGCCGAATATCTTCATTGCACTTTGAACGCCGGCGATGGTGGCGTCCGACGGGCTGAATCAGTTGGAACCTCCGCCGGTGCGGAGATTGAAGGCCAACATCCGCCTGGAGCAGTGGTATATGCAGCAGCCTGCGCAAACTATCTAGATTGCGCTGGTACCGATCGTTTCTGGACGTGACAGAATCGCCGGCCGCCCTCATCGGTCTTTGCCGAGCGCGGCGCAAGCCGGCGGCGCACCGCTGTTGGCCTTGTGGATGGCTGAACCACGGCACGGAAAGCCGAGCTAGATCAGAAGCGCGCTGACCGGCAGCCATGAAGGCGCCGGATTGAAACAGGCCGGGCCGAGTAAGAGGGCGTAGGTCAAGTGCCCGGAGACCTCTAACTGTGGATGGATCAACTTTACGGGGAGTCGACAAATTTTACGGGGAGTCAACAGTCCCCTGTAGAGTTTGAACGGCGCTACGCGCAGCGAGGGTATTGAGTGTTTACGGAACCCTGGGCGTATCAGATCGTGATATCGATACATTGCTGCCGCTACGGCGGGAATAGCCAGTCGGGTAGGTGTCGTCGGCGGAAGCTTACTGCCTGTCGTACATCTCTGGCAGTCGTGCCTGAAATTAGCTTTCGGAGATCCGCCTCTGCGCGCACTTTGCTTCACGAGAGCTTTCCTCAAACTGCACGCGCGACCTACCTTCATAAACTGATCAGCGTATCTTGCCACGCCATAAATCAGTCCTGATAAATGGGTTCAATTAAGAATTTCCGACCTATTCCCCGTTCGCCTAGCTCGCGCATCATCGTCAGCGAATGCGATCCAATAATATTCATCAATCCAGCCAAAGATATGGAATCAGGAATGAATCTAATAAACATGCCAGATCTGGACAGGATTCCAGAAATACGCCAGAGCTCAGACAGATCCTTGCCACAGCTGCTATCGAATACCACAAGAACATCGTTATGAACCGAATCCGCTTCGTCGCCAAGCGGCACGACGAGCGCCGCAACTATCCTAACACGAGAAGAAACTTCCCCTAACGCAGACCATACGGCTTCAGAAATGGAAAACGGCCTAGGCCCACATAAGTCAACTTTCAAAACATCATCACTTGGCGAAATCCAACCAGGCATCTCGTCTTGACCAGAAAAACGGATGAACTTTAACACGAAGATATCAATTCTTTTCGCAAGAGCCTGATGATATGCACCGCTTCCGCTGTATGACACTATAGAGATGTCTGAAAACTGACTCGCGTAATCACCCCTGAGAGCGCGGCATGAGCGCAATATCTCCTCCTTTATCTCGCAAGCCGGCATGTATTCGGGATAGATCATCCCCAGCCTGCTGTAGTCTGCAAACCGTTGCTTTATTTGATATGCAGTCCGAGAAGCAGGATTGTGAAGAGCTCGGAAGCCGTGAACCATGCTGAAGTTTGAAGTCGCCATCTTCGATGACTCAAAACATTTCCTTGAAAAATCAGCATTAGTAATCGCTATATCTAGATCCGAGGTTCCACGCTCGAAAGGCGAACTATGCTTGAGGCTCACGCCAAACCTGGCCGACCCCGCTACTCTTATCGACTCAAGGGGGACAGAAAGATCTCTTGAGAATTGCTTCCTGATCGCCAGAAGAAGAGCCGGATCGGCACTCCCTTTAAAATCACCATCGAAAGAATCAATCTTTAAAGCAATGCTTAAAGACGACTCATTTTTTTTGTGAAGTTCAGAAATGACATCGCCAACAAAAGGTCGTTCGCCGTGAGCTCTCAATTTCCACCTTCAATGCGTGAAGTGGTCCAGCACCGGCAGCAGCCGGAAGCGGCGGCCATCGAACAGCGCGTCACTGACGAAGTCAATGCACCACAGCGTGTTGGACGCCGTGGCAACCTTGATCGGTTGCCGGCGACGACTACTGCGACTACGTCGCGGGCGACAATGCCGCAACGACAGGCCTTCTTCCTTGTAGATGCGATGCACATGCTTGTGGTTGTCCCGCCAGCCTTCGCGCCGCAGCATGACCAACGCGCGTTCGCAGCCATAGTGGATGCGCGTCTGCGTGATCTCGCGCATCCGCAAGCGGATGGCGCTGCAGTCGCGCGCCTTGGCCTTGTACGAAAACGCCGAGCGCGACATCGCCACGATCCGCAACGCGTCGCTCACGCCGAAGCGCTCTCTCAAGCGGGCAACCCAGCCGCGCTTCTGGGGCGCCCTTAGAGTTTTTTTTTACCACCTCCTGGAGCATCGCCTTGTCCAGGCTCAGGTCGGCAACCAGCTGCTTGAGCTTGCTGTTTTCCTCTTCCAGCACGCGCAGGCGCTTCAGTTCGGAGGGGCCAAGCCCACCGTATTTCTTGCGCCACACATAGAACGTCGCCTCCGCGATGCTCATCTTGCGGCATACCTCGCCAACCGCCATCCCCAGCTCGACCTAATTGAGCGCGTACGCGATCTGCTCTTCGGTGAAACGCGACTTCTTCATCGCCTGATTCCTCGTGATCCACGGGGCCCATGTGGGGCGAAGTGTCTACTTTACGTTGGCACGGTTTTTCGGAGGTGGGTCACTTTTTTGTTGCCGTCGGAACACTGTCGAGAGTCTTCAGAGACCTATCGGAAACGGTCTTTTGTTTTGCTGATCGCGGTGTCGGCGTGTTCTCGATGAGTGACTGCGTGTGCCGGGTTCATCGTTCCGCTCCAGCGCGATGCGCTTGCTTGCGCAGCCACGTGAGGACCTCGATTGCCGGGTCCACGCGCATGCAGACATGCAGCCGGCCTAGCACAATGCTCTGCGCATCCCCGCCCGGCAAGACGTCATCAAAGCCAGTTGCTTCGCAGGCGATCAGGATCGGCGGTAGATCGGGCCGCGCATCGGAATGCAGCATGGCCAGCACATAGCCCTGCATGATCTCGAAGCTGAGGGTGATGCCGGTGCAGACGCGGAAGTGTTTGCTCGTACTCATTGCCGCACCTGCGCAGACAAGGCATTGAAAGCAACGATTGCTGCAGCACCGTTGCCAAACGTTAGCCCGTGGATGGCCTTGCTCGTAAATGCGAGGCGTGCCTTCAAGCGCAGCCACGGGGAATGGCTGCATGCGAGGGTGTTGGCGATCAGGTCGACATGCTGGTCGACTTGGCGCAACGCAGACACGGATACTTCATGGGTGTCGTAGGACATGCTGGACTCCTTTTGTATTTTGGAATCCGTCACCCAGACGCCAATCGGGGTGACGGACGGTGCGCGGTTGGCGTGCCGGCCAAAAGGAACCGGTGGGCCTTGCGGCCCCCGCGCACCGCCCGCCATAAAGCTGGCCGGCATGCACCCGCGGCGATGCGGGCGATAAAAAAGCGCCGTGCATCGATCGATGGGCGCTGGTGCGCCTTTTGGTTCGGAACGCCAATTCCGGTCGCCGATTGTGCGGCGACGCCCAAATACTCGCTCCGGCTCACGGCGCGTGTCAACGGGAAAGCGTTGGAGTCGGCGTAGCTCATTTCGAGAATCTCCGGCACGACGTGGTCGTGCCTGACGCTCTTTCAGCCTGGACGCTGTAGCCAGCGGGCGAGCACGCGCGGCGCAGTTCAACGCAGACAGCCGTGTCGCCCAATCTCTTGTGCCAAGCGTTGGCCGAAGCGCCCGTCTGCCGCTAACGGCTGTCACGCGCAACGCTTGTCTGCTGTCTTGTCCAAGCTGCCCAGGTCGTTGAAGGTCAACCACAACGCCCGCCAGGGGCAGGTAGGTCATTTGACATGAATGACATGTACGGTAATATTCCGTACAAATAGGAGCCTGCCATGAACAACGCCGCTGCCCGCCTCGATCTGCGCTTAGACCCTGCCGACAAGGCGCGGATTTCCCGTGCCGCCGATCTGCGTGGCGTGCCGCTTTCGGCCTTTGTGCGCGATGCGGTCATGCGCGAGGCCGAGAGCGTCATGGCTGCCGAGTTGACGGTGACGTTGTCGGCAGAGGAGTCCAGGCGATTCCTGAAAGCATTGGATGCACCCTTCCAGCCCAATGCCAAGTTGAGGAAGGCGCTCGCCCGCGTCGCGCAGGGCTGAGTGCGTGCTCATCGTTGAGCAACTCCAGGCAAAGCGGCATGACCGCAACAGCTTCAGCTGTGGGGAGCCGACACTGGATGCTTATTTGCGACGGCAGGCGGTGCAGCACCATCGCGATGGCATCAGCACGACCCATGTCCTGGTGGATGATGAGGTTGCTGTCAACATTCTGGGCTACTACACCTTGTCAGCGGCTCAGCTCTTGCTGACAGCGTTACAGGAGCAGGATCGCAAGCGCCTGCCCAACTACCCGGTGCCCGCGATCCGGATGGGACGCTTGGCGGTTTCGTCAGCAGAGCAGGGTAGGGGGCACGGGGATTACCTGCTGGCACATGCGGTCGCTCGCTGCTTGAGTTTGCGAGAGCAGTTGGGCGTGCGGGTGCTGCTGGTGGATGCCCTGCATACGAAGGCAGCCGGGTTTTACAAGAGCTACGGATTCCGTGAGGCTGCTGAGAGTGCGATGACATTGTATCTGCCGTTGGGGACTTCGTAATCCGACCCAACGTCGTTGTTGAGGCGCTCCGCCGCTGCAACGCGTGAAAGCTGCCGTGTGGCAGATCGGAGATGGTGTGCTCGGAGTTCGCCGGCGTTGCTCAAACGCGCATTGATTGCTGGACGGAGATACCCGCCGTCGCGCCCTGCCATGATGCGGTGGTGACGCAGGCCATTCCAATAGCGGTGCAGGGCTGAAATTCTCTCGCCTTCGATGTGTGCACGGTCTCGCCTTATTGCGTGCGGGTGGCAGGTGAGACAGCGAAGCGGTTTGACAGCCGGCATGCACGCACCGGGGCGGGAGAGAGGGCGTTTACGCACGCAGCAACCACCTGGTGCGGCCGCGGCGACGTCGCGGCGTGTCCTGGTTGGGTGTGGTGCCGATGGCCGGGCGGCGTAGATGCGACGGTGGCAGGCAGATCAGCACGCAGGGGGTCTTGGCCAGGGTGGCCTGCAGCGAGGAGCGCCAGACACCGCGGCGGACGACAGCGTCGTGTTCGACGACGAGCACGTCGGCACAGGCGCGTTTGAGCAGGCCGGCGATCTCGCGGCGTGGGTTGCCCACGGCCACATGCAGCCGTACGCGCAGGTCGTCATCGCGCAGTTGCAGGACCAGGTCGCTGAGCCAGCTGACGGCTGCGGCTTCGGTCAGGGGCTTGTCGTTGAACAGGCTGTCCACCAGCAGGCCTTCGCTGATGTCTGGCATGACGTGCAGCAGGTGCAGGTCCGCGCCGCGACGGCGCGCCATGGCGGCGGCATCGCGCAATGTGTCGAGACTGGTCTCGCGGCCGGTGATCCAGCAGGCGACATGGCCGCCACCTGCGCCGTCGCGCGGGATGGCGTCGGCGTAGGGAAGGGTGAGCATGGGGGTGGCGACGCGTTCGAGCACGCGTGCACGCAGCGAGACATGCAGCGGCCGTGGCAGCCCAGTGCGTTCGGACGGCGGCATGATCAGCAGTGCGTCGTCGCGGCTGCGGCAGAACGAGACGATGCCGGCGGCGGCCGGGCCGCTGGCAAGCGCGCGCTCGCAGCCCGGGTAGTTGGAGGCTTCGGCAAAGAACGCGTCCAGCGATTGCCGGGCCTGCGCGCGCTTGCCCTTGGCATGCACGTGCAGGATGGTGAGGCGGGCGCGCAGGCGGTCCACCAGTTGCGCCACGGTGGGAATGGCCGCGTGGCAGGTTTCGGAAAAGTTGGTCGCAAAGATCAGGTGGGTTGGCGTGGTCTGCATGGCACTCTCCGTGGTCAGTAGATGAAGCCGTCGATGGCGCGCACTTCGCGCAGTGGCACGCGCTGGCCCAGCATTTCGCGCAGTGTCAGCTCGATGCCGCGCGACAATGCGGTCATCGGGGTGTCGTGCACGGTGTTTTCGAACGGGTCTTCGATGGCGCTGCTGGCGCTGTCGATGGCAATCAGGGTGAAGCTGATCAGGACCGAGGCGATCGGCATGGCCAGGCCCATGCCGGCGATCAGGCCCAGCGGCACCAGCCAGCAGTACATGTTCACCAGCGTCCTGGGCAGCGATGAAAACTGCCGCGGCAACGGGGTGTTCTTGATGCGCTCGCAGGCGCCCTGGATATTGGCCAGCCCAGTGAGGTTGGCGTCCAGCGACGACCAGCGCAGGCTGTCGAGCATGCCGTGGTCGCGCGCCTGCTGCAGCTGCTGGCCCAGGCGCAGGGTGAGCGCGTTGGGGATGTTGGCGTAGCTGCGCAATGCGTCGGCACGTGCCTGCCCCAGCAGGCCGGTGATTTCGGGGAAGGGATTCTGTCGGCGCAGGTGGCAGCGCAACGCATGGACGAAGGCGACCTGGTGGACGACGATGTCATCGCGCAGTGCGCGCTGGCGCGGGTCGTCGGGGTCCACATCCAGTGCGGTCAACGCCTGGCGTGCGATGGCACGCGAGGTATTGACCAGCGCGCCCCATAGCTGGCGTGCCTCCCACCAGCGGCCATAGGCCGCATTGGCGCGAAATGCCAGGAAAATGGTAAGCGCCGAGCCCAGTTGTGCCAGCGGCAGCGCTTCGATGGACAGCCAATGCCAATCGAAGAAGGTGTACAGCACGGCCACGGCGCAGTCGAAGGCCAGCAGCACCAGCAGGCGCTTGTAGGTCTTGGGCCAGATGCGCCGCAACGGAAACGTATCGCGGGTGATCATGGAGGGGCAGCCAAGGTGGGGTGGCCGCATTACACCCGGCCTGCACGGTTGTGTCTGCCATCCTTGCGCCGGCATCGGACAGGCTGCAGGCGGTCCGAACGATGTGGCCGGGCTATCTTTCGATAGGGTGAAATCTGTGCCCCAGGCCGGCATGTTGTGGCGTTGAAAATGTGGCGAGGAGCGAATTTGCAGCGCAAGTGCACCGGTGGGCGATGGACAGACTGAGGCTGCCATTCAAGTGGCGCGGGCAGGTGGTCAAACTCAATCGCGGCCCGACGCTGTGGGCATCATTGGCGATGCTGGCCTCGCTGGTGTGGGCCGAGTGGTATTCGCACCTGGGCGTCTCGCTGGGGCTGCTGTACATCCTGCCTGTGGTGCTGGCCGCCACGGTGTTGTCACGCCGCGACATCGTCATTGCCGCAATTGCCTGCGCCGTGCTGCGCGGGTTGTTCGTGACCGAGGAGACCCTGGTCGAACAGGCGCTGCGGTTTTTCATGGCCACGATCGCCTATGCCGGCTGCGGTCTGCTGGTGGCAGAGATCAGCCGCACGCGGCGAGTGATCCTTGCGCATTACGTGCAGCTGCGTGCCGAGCAGCGGCTACGCCGACGGCTGGAGCGGCAACTGCGCCTGCTGGCCGAAAGCAGCCCGGCAGCGCTGCTCACCGTGGCCGGCGACGGCCGCATCGTGGCCGCCAACCGGGCCGCGCACGAGATCCTGGACATGGCCGACGACGGTGGACTGGAAGGCCGCGCGGTGCGCGAGTTCCTGCCCTTGCTCGACGATGCGCTCAGCATGAGCGCCAACCTGGACGGCATGCGTACTTCGGCCAGCACCTGGGGCTGCCGCAGCGACGGCACCCGGTTTCCGGCCACCACCTGGTTCTCGGTTTACGAAGATAGCCAGGAGCGCCATCTGGCCGCGATCCTGGTCGATACCAGCGAGGAAGTGCGCGCGCGCGAGTCCGCGCATTTTGACGATGTGTTGAAGAACAACCGGCTGTTGGCCGGTGCGGTGTCGCACGAGATCCGCAACCTGTGTTCGGCCGCAGGCGTGGTCACCTCCAACCTGGCGCGACATCCGGCCATCGGTGCAGACCCGGATCTGGCTGCGCTGCGCAGCCTGGTGGCGGCGCTGATGGAGCTGGCGTCGTTCAACCTGCGCCGGCAGCTGCCCGATGAGGTGCACGAAACGCGGCTGCAGACGCTGTGCAGCGAGCTGGACGTGATCATCCGCTCCGACTGGGAAGACATCGACGGCCAGCTGATCATCCAGATCCCGGCCGAGTTTCCGTCGCTGCAGGGCGACCGCCATGCGTTGCTGCAGGTGCTGCTCAATCTGGCGCGCAATTCGTTGCGCGCCGTGCAGGGGCTGCCGCCGCAACGCCGGCAGTTGATCGTGAGTGCGCGCCTGGAGCAGGGCCGTGCGGTGGTGAGCGTGCGTGACACCGGGCCGGGCATCGCCGAACCGGCCCGCCTGTTCCAGCCGTTCCGCAGCGACAGCGATGGCTCCGGGCTGGGGCTGTACATCTCGCGGGCGCTGATGGCCAACCAGGGCGGCCTGCTACGCTACGCGCCCGGCGGGCAAGGCGCGTGTTTCGAGCTGCATCTGCCGCTGGCGCACGCACCGCATGCGGAGCTGCCCGATGGATGAGGCGCCGCGCCCACCGGTCCGGCTGTACCTGCTGGACGACCACACGCTGTTCCGCGAGGGGCTGCTACGCCTGCTCGGCGCCGATGCGCGCTTTGAGGTGGTGGGCCAGTCCGGCGCGCTGGCGCAGGCCATCGTGCAGATCGCATCGCTGGCGCCGGACGTGGTGATCCTGGACTACGACATGGGTGAGTACAACGCGCTGGACTACATGCGCCGCCAGGCCGAGCAGGCGCGCCGCCCGGCCACGCTGGTGGTCACGGCCGGCCTGCCCGAGCGCGACGCGCTGGCCCTGATCCGCCTGGGCGTCTCCGGCATCTGCCGCAAGGATGTGTCTACCGATGAACTCATCGACAGCATCCATGCCGTGGCGATGGGCCGGGTACTGATCGACCAGCGCTACCTGCAATCGCTGGTGGTGCAGGGCACCCAGGAAAGCCGCCCCAGTTTCACCGATCGCGAGCGCGAGGTATTGCGGGGGCTGTTGCGCGGGCAGTCCAACAAATTGATCGCACGTCAGCTGGGCAGCTCGGAAAGCGCGATCAAGGCGACCTTCCAGCAATTGTTCAACAAGCTCGATGTGCGCTCGCGCAGCCAGTTGGTGATGGTGATCCTGCAGGATTACCGCGACCTGGTGTAACGGTGCCGCTGCACGGCTGCGAGGCGCTGTCGCGTGTGCGGATTCGAGCAGCGTGTCTGCCGGCTTGGTCTGCCGGTGGCCGGCAGCCAGGGCAGGCCGACGTTGCTCACTTGGATGCAGGCACAGGGCGCTCTGCGCCGCCATGCCGTGCGAGATGAAGCGCCAGGCCGGCGGCAAGGCTGGCCGCCAGTGCTGCCGGAACCAGGAGAACCTGGAAGCCGAAGGAATCGAAGGCCGTGGCGGTAAAGACGCCGCCTGCGACGAATGCGGCCAGCACCAGGCTGCCCAATGACAACCTGCGCCATGGCAGGGCATCGCCGCGCAGGCCTTGCCCCAGCAGCAAGCCCAGGTCGGTGAAAAAACCGGTGAGATGCGTGGTGCGGATCGCCGAGCCGTTGTAGAAGGTGGTCATCGCGTTCTGCAGGCCGCACGCCGCTGCCGCCAGGCAGCCACCCCAGCCATGGCCACTGCCGAGGAGCGCGCATGCGGCGAGCAGCAAGGCGGCCTGCACGCAGAGCAGGCCGACGTAACGCCACGAGAGGGCGCGCCCGCGCAGGACCAGCCCGACCAGCAGCCCGCCGCCCACGAAGCTGGTGACGATCGCGGCCAGTTCCGCGGCCAGGCGCCAGTGCCCAGCCCCCATGGCGAGCGCGCCAAGCGACGCTGTTCCGGTCAGATGGCTCAGCGCCTGGTGCTTGAATCCCAGATAGCCGGCAGCGTTGACGATGCCGGCGGTGAATCCCAGCACGGTTGCCCCCAGCCAGACGCGCCGCGGCAGATACAGTCCCACGTTCCGCTCCTGTTTGACCCAGGCGCCTATCTTGCCAGCGTGGGCGCTGCGGGCGGCACCTGCTACCAGACTGACTGACAGCCCACTCGTGGCGCTCCACCCGCTCAAGAACCACGCGGCTGCTGCCGCTAGCGGAATTTCCCCAGCAATCGAAGAGACCGCCATGTGGTTTGCCAAGACACCCAACACCGAGCAATGGGGCCGCGCACTGGACACGCTGCAGCAGGCAGGCGCTCCGCAATGGCCGTCGGTGGTGCCCGAGGGCGTGGCCAGGCGCTTGTCCGAACAGGTGGCCACCCTGCAGCGCGAACGCGCGCAGGCGCAGGCAATGGCGCAAGACGCCACACGGGCACTGCAGCATCTGCAGGGGCGCTTTGACCTGGTCGCCGACGGCACCACCGATGGCCTGTGGGACATCGGCATCGTGGCCGGTGACCCGGGGCATGCGGACAACCCGGTGTGGTGGTCGCCGCAGATGCGCCGGCTGCTTGGCTTCACGTCCGAGCAGGACTTTCCCAATGTGCTCGACAGCTGGGTGCAGCGCCTGCATCCGGAGGATCTGCAGCGCACGCTGGACGCCTTTGCGGCGCACCTGACCGACCGCAGCGGCCGCACGCCCTACGACGTGGAAAACCGCATCCGCCTGAAGTCCGGCGAGTACCGGTGGTTCCGCGCCTTCGGTACGACCGCGCGCGATGCAGACGGCACGCCGTTACGCGTTGCCGGCTCCATTACCGACATCACCGAGCGGCGCAAGCGCGACCGCTTCCTGGATATCACCCTGACGCGCTTCGAGCTGGGCTCGCAGATGCTCAGCGACGGTTTGTGGGACATGAGCGTGATCGCCGGTGATCCGATCAACCCCAGCAACGAATTCTGGTGGTCGCCGCAGTTCCGTAACCTGCTCGGGTTCGAGAATGAGCAGGAGTTTCCCAATGTGCTCGACAGTTGGGCCTCGCGGCTGCATCCGGAAGACAAGGCGCGCTCGCTCAATGCGTTCGCGGCGCATCTGAACGACCGTAGCGGCCGCACCGGCTTCGATATCGAATACCGCCTGCAGCTGAAGAATGGCCAGTACCGCTGGTTCCGGGCGCGTGGCCTGACCAAGCGCGCGGCCGACGGCACGCCGCTGCGTGCGGTGGGCGCGTTGATGGATATCCAGTCCGGACGCCAGCTGGGCGAAGTGGCGCAGACCCTGAGTCAGGCCGCGGGCGAGATCGTGCAGAGCAACGACAACCTGTCCCGCCGCACCGAGCAGCAGGCCGCCGCACTGGAAGAGACGGCCAGCTCGATGGAGGAGATGACCAGCATCGTGCGCAAGAATGCCGAAGGCGCGCGCCAGGCCAACACGCTGGCCAGCGGCGCGGCCAGCACGGCGCAGCAGGGCGGTGAGCTGGTCAATGGCGTGGTCGCCACGATGACACAGATCGAGGCGTCATCACGCAAGATCGGCGAGATCATCACCGTCATCGACGGCATCGCCTTCCAGACCAACATCCTCGCCCTCAACGCAGCAGTGGAAGCGGCACGGGCGGGAGAGCAGGGCCGCGGGTTTGCCGTGGTGGCCTCGGAAGTGCGCAGCCTGGCGCAACGCTGCACCAATGCCGCCAAGGAGATCCGCGACCTGATCGCCGACTCCGGCGCAAAGGTGAAGCAGGGCGCCGAGCAGGTGGCGGTGGCCGGCCAGACCATGCAGGAGCTGCTCGCGTCGGTGAGCCGGGTCAACCAGATCATGGGCGACATCGCCAATGCCAGCGCCGAGCAGAGCGCCGGTATCGAGCAGATCAACCAGAGCATCATCCAGATGGATACCGCCACCCAGCAGAACGCGTCGCTGGTGGACACCATGGCTGCGTCAGCACGCGCGCTGGAAGACCAGGCCTCGCTGCTGGTGCAGAGCGTGGCAGACCGTGGGCGCGGCACCGCTGCCAAGCCGGCGCTGGCGCTGGTGGGCTGATCGAGTGAGCGATTGCGGCGATGTGCGTGGGTTGCGCGCATCGTCGCCGGTGTCATCTGCGTGGCACGTCATGGCAAGGCTCGGTCACCGCCGTGCCGAGCCTTGTAGTTGTACATGGCGTATCCAATGGCTCTCACGCCGCCAGCGCGCAGGTCACCGCCCTGGCGTCGCCACCCGTCTGTTTGCGACGCATGGCGTTAATACCATCCCAGATACAAGGTGGCGATTCCCCAGGTGTCGATGAGTCCATGCGCCACTACCAGCGCATAGAGGTTGCGCCCGGAGCGCAGATAGACAACGCCCAGCAACGTGCCGACGATTCCTGTCAGCAGCACGCCGGAGATGCCTTGCGCGGCGTGCATCAGGCCAAACACCACGCCTGCGGCCAGCGCCGCAAGCAGCCGCCCGCCGCGATGGCGGCCCAGCATCTGATCGAGCTGGTGCAGCAGGAACGCGCGAAAGACCAGTTCTTCGCCCACTGCGGCACTGAGCCAGGCGCCACCGGCCAGCTGGACGGCCGCCGCCATGTTGCCGCGAAGCGCGCCGTAGGCGCTGTAGTCGGTCCGGGTTGCGGTCAACGTATCGATGAGTGGCTGCACCACCGGATTGATCAGTCCGATGACCAACGCCAGCAGCAATAGTGTCCAACCCAGCACGGCGCGAAACGCGGTTGGCGCCAGTCCGCACGCACGCGCCGAGCGCGTTTCGACCCAGACCAGCGCAAGACCAGCGATACCGACCAGAGGCATCCGCCAGGGAAACGGTAGCCAAGGCACGTGCGCCAGGGACAGGATGGCCGCGACCATGACAAGCCGCGAAAGAGGATGTCGCAACACGGCAAGGCCCGGTTGTACGGCGGGGCGTGATGGATCTGGATGATGCATGCCTGATGACACGTTGAACGGTGTCATCGACGTTAGCGGCGACACGCTGTGCGCGTCGCATGCCAGAAGTGATGGTCGTGCCGTTCGCCCCGTCAGCGGGCTTGCTTCGCGCGGTGCGTCGAGCGGTGATTGCAGTGCATCCAGACGCTGTCATCGCGGCTGGACGTTGCACGGCCGCTGTCTGACCAGAGCGGCGCTTGCAGATCAGGCGCCTGGAGATGCGCCGGACGATGCGAAAAACCGATTGTCACTACCTGGTTGTCCGGAGCCCTGCAGCGATGAGCAGCCGCAAGCACACCGGCCCCGCGCTTGGCTGCACTGGTCCGATGGCCAGCAGCATCATGTGATCGAGTCGGGCCGCGCCGGTCGCGGCCCGGTTGCGGCCCACGCATGCGCGCCGGCCCTAAAACTCCTGCCAGTTGCCGCCATCGGATGCAGCCACCGCCACGTGCGTCTGTTTGGTCGCGTGTCGGTTGGAGGTGACGGGGGCGGTCGTTTTTGCCTTGCCGCTGCCGGCCTTGCGCGCCGGTGCGACCGCCGCCAGTGCGTGCGCTGGCCTGGTCACGCCGCCATCGACCTTGAACACTGCAACGGCCTCGGTCAGCTGGACGGACTGCTCCTCCATCGCGCGGGCAGCCGCGGTCGCTTCTTCCACCAGCGCAGCGTTCTGCTGGGTGGTTTCGTCCATCTGGGTGACGGTGAGGTTGACCTGCTCGATCCCCTTGGATTGTTCCTGCGATGCGGCAGAGATTTCACCCATGATGTCGGTCACCCGCTGCACGCCGGCAACGATGTCGGACATGGTCGCCCCGGCAGAGTGCACCAGCGTCGAGCCCTCGGCCACGCGCTGCACGGAGTCATCGATCAGTGTCTTGATCTCCTTGGCGGCAGCGGTGGAACGCTGGGCCAGGGTGCGCACTTCCGACGCCACCACCGCGAACCCGCGCCCTTGTTCGCCGGCACGCGCCGCTTCCACGGCGGCATTCAACGCCAGGATGTTGGTCTGGAAGGAGATGCCGTCGATGACGCTGATGATGTCGGCGATCTTCTTCGACGAGGCTTCGATACCGGCCATGGTGCCGACCACCTTGCTGACGATCTCGCCGCCCTGCGATGCCACCCCTGCGGCGCTGATCGCCAGCTGGTTGGCCTGGCGTGCGTGCTCGGCGTTCTGGCGCACGGTGGAGGTCAGCTCTTCCATCGATGCGGCCGTCTCTTCGAGATTGGCCGCCTGCTGCTCGGTGCGTTGCGACAGATCCTGATTGCCCGCCGCGATCTCGCTTGCGGCCAAGTTGATGGCGCCGGCCGACTGCTGGATGCGCCCGACGATCTCTGCAAGCTGCGCCGCGGTGGTGTTGGCGTCGTCGCGCATCTGCGCAAACACGCCCTGGAAGCTACCCGTCATCCGCGCGGTGAGATCGCCGGCGGCGATGGACTTCAGCAGGGCCGACAACGACTGCAGATTTCCGTCTGCGGTGGACATCAGGGCATTCAGGCGCTCGACCATGGTGCGGAAGTCGTGCTGGAAGCGCGCGGTGTCGCCACGTACGCCAAAGTCGCCGGCCGCCGCTGCCGCGGCCAGGTGGCTGATTTCGTGATTGATGGCGGTCAGGTTGCGCTTGACCTGATCCATGGTCTCGGTCAGCACTGCCTTCTCGCCAGGCAGCCGGTCCATGTCTTCGGACAGGTCGCCGACCGCATAGCGGCCGGTGATCTGGGCCAGGCGCGTCATGACCTGCACATGCGAGTTTGCCAATGCATTGGCATCGCGCACCATGTGGCCGTATTGGCCCGGGAACGCGCTTTCATCCATGCGGTAGCTGATCTGGCCGGCATCGTGCTGACGTGCCATTTCCACCTGTGCTGCGATGACGGCCTTCAGCCGGTCACGAATGCGGTCAACGGCATTGGCCAGTTGCACGGTCTCGTCCTTGCCGGTCGCCTTGGGGCCGGCATCTGCGTCGAGGACGCCATTGGAGAGTTTTTCGACTTCGCCGACCGCGCGCCGGATGGCACGGGAGATCGTGTTTCCCAACACCAGCGCAGCGCTGATGCCACCCACCGCGATCAGGGCCAACGCAATGGCCGAGAGGATCATTGCGCGCGTGTTGGCTTCCTGCTGCTGCTCGTAACGGAGCTTGGCGGACCTGCCCAGCTCGTCGCGCAAGGTGGAGAGCCCGGCGAAGGTGGCGTTGGCGTTGTCCTTGACCTGGGTGCGATTGACCTCTGCGCCGGCCGGAATGTCGCCGGCTTCGATCAGCTCGACCTGGCGCCGCATGCCATCGTGCATCAAGGCGTAGCTGGCGGTGATCTTCTGCAGCTGCGCAGTGTGGTCGCTTTCATTGCTCAGCAGACGCTTGAGCTGCGCGATGTTGGATTCCACCTGGGTGAAGCGCGTCTCGTTCTCCTGCTTCCACTGGGCGATCGTGTCCGGCGTGCCGATGGCGATCATGCGCAGGATGTTGATGTCGACGCGGGTCAGCTGGCCATCGATGCTGCTCGCCAGGGCCGAACCGGTGAAATCCCGGTTGTAGAGCGTGCCCACCCGGTCCTTCGAACCATGCAGGCTATGCAGCAGGAAGAGGCAGAGCAGGATGCTTGGGATCAATGTCCCCAGCAATGCCAGCAGGAACTTGCGCTTGATGGTAGCGAGCATGGTGGACCTTGGTGAGTGGTGGATCTGCGTGTCGGAACAACGACCACCAACTGACCATCCGAAGGCGTCGTCCGCTCCGGTGCGAGGCTCATCAGCGTTCGGCTTCACCGGTTGGCACTGATACCGGTGGCTACACGGATTAGCGGCTGTCGGCAGGAACTCTTGATCAGCGACAGCGACAGCGACAGCGGCTGCGCGATCGCGGCCGGGGATGATCCTGGCCCGTCGTCCCATATCGATGGGGGAGGTGGGTCGCCTGCTGATTTCTTCGAGCGCGCACAATGCGTTGGCCGCCATCGCTGGCGTACAGGGCCCACGCCGCTCGTGTGGACAGGCGCACTCCCGGCGCTTGGTCGCAGCCCGCCGTTGTCGGAGCGTCAGGCCAGGCTGACGTTCGACAGGGTCACCAGGCCCGTACTCGACACCTGGCACAAGGCCATCGATTGCCGGGCATAGTCATAGGCCGTGTCGCGGTCCGCAAACGCAGCACCGGGCAGGCAATGGCGACGCAGGGTGATGCCGCCGGGCCGGGACACCAGAAGCTCCGGCACGAACTTTCCATGCAGTGGGCAGACGTGGGCGGTGAGCAGATACTCGCCCACGTCCCGGACAGTTGGGGTATCCAAAAGCAAGCCCTCTTGAAGACAGCGGCCGCCGCTGACGGTGCAGCAGCGTCAGCGGATGAGCGCCCGGTAGCGAGCGCGACAAGGCCGCAGTATCGAAGGGAGGGGATGAAGGTTCTGTCGGCGTGGGTGAGCCCGCTTGCAGGGGCTCTTATCGATCCACGTTGGGCGCTCGACATCGCAGTGCCTGGCGCATGCTGAAACGTTGCGCGTCAGTTGACCGGCGCCACGGCTGGCGCATCGCCGACCGGGCTGGATGGCAGCAGCGGCCCGACCTTGATGAGGTGGTCGATGTTGTTGAGCTGCCCCATCTCCTTGAACCAGCTTGCGCCCCACTTGGCGCTCAGGCCCTTGGAGCGCAGCGACGACTGGATGCGTCGTGCCACCGACAGCAGGCCGGATTCGCTGCTGCCCGGCAGGAACAGCGCGAACTCCCCATGCGCCAGCCGCGCCAGACTGTCTTGCGGCCGGGTGGCCTGTTTCAGCACGCCGATGGCCGCCATGACGTCCTGCTCGGCGCCGAGCGGGTTTCCCGAGCTGCTGGTATCCAGATCGAACAACAGGACGCCGCCCTGTTCGGTGCGATGGCGGTGATCCGCCGCTGCCTGAAGCAGCTCACGGAAGGCGCCGAGGTCGTAGAGGCCGGCCAGCGTCTGTGTGTCGTCCACGGCCGCGGCATCTGCCGCGGGCTGCGGTAACGCCCCGAGGTGCTGGGCCCAGGAGCCGGCCAGGACGCGCCCGAAGGTCTCCACCAGAGGCAGGAGATGCTCCACCTTTCCCTCCACGACGCGATCGTCCAGGCCGCACAACATGCCCTCCACCCTGCCGGGGATGCGGATGGGAACGCCCAGGTAACTTGCAATGCCGAGTCTGCTGGCCACCGGCGACTGCGCCAGGTGCTCGAACTTCTGCAGGTCCGGTGCGAACTGCGGCCCGCCCATGACCATCATGCTGCGGCAGACCGATTCGGGCCAACTCAAGAACTGGTCCACCGCCAGGCCGAAGGACGCGTCCGTGCAGGCCCGGATGATCCAATGGTCGTTCTTGATTTCTGCGAGCACCCAGGTTTTCAGCGGTGTCAGCTCCGCAAGGCGCTGCAGCAGTTCCCCGGCAGTGTCGTCCAGGCCAGCGAAGGGCACCTGGGTTGTGAGTTCGTTGGCCATGCAGGCTTGCTCCATTGATTCAACCCATAGCGGCAGGATCGATCGGAGCTATAGTGGATGCACCCTCGACTTTATGAACCGAGCAGGCGTCAGTGCGCGGGAGTGCCCGAACGCCCGATCGCTGGCGTCGTCGTCGTGTGCACCATGCCCTGCGCATTCACAGCGGGCGAGTGAGCAGGGCAACGCTCAGGCCGATCATGAACACGGCGATCCCTGCATCGAGGACGCGCCAGGCCCGTGGGGCGTTGAAGACGGGCCTCAGCCACCTCGCACCGAAGCCGAGTGCGGTGAACCAGGTCACGCTCGCCAGGCAGGCGCCCAGCGCGAAGAACCAGCGGTGCTGGCCGGCATAACGGGTGGAAATGCTGCCCAGCAGCACCATCGTGTCCAGGTAGACGTGTGGATTCAAAAACGTAAACGCCGCGCAGGTCAGCAGCACGCGATACGGGCCGGCTTGCGCTTCGGGTGCCGCGGACAGGCCGCCCGATCCGCGCCAGGCACGCCTGGCGGCGAGCACGCCATAGCCCGCCAGGAAACAGGCGCCGCCCACCCGCAGCACCTCCAGCAACCCGCCATAGCGGTGGACCAATGCACCGATGCCGGCAACGCCAAGCACGATCAGCAGGATGTCGCCCAGGGCACAGATGGCCACCACGCGTGCGACGTACTGCTGCTTCAACCCCTGTCGCAGGACGAAGGCGTTCTGGGCGCCGATCGCGATGATCAGGCCGGCGCTGGCGAGGAAGCCGGCCAACAGGGCAGTGATGGACATGTAGGGCACCGATCTCAATGACAGGTGCCAGCATTGGCGCAGGTCGCGCATTAGACAAACGATCCATTCTTCTACAGCATTAGCGTTTCTAATGGAGCGCCACGATGATCCTCATGCATCCACAGCTTGCGGCATTTTCGGCGGTTCTGGATGAGGGCAGTTTCGAAGCGGCGGCGCGCCACCTGTCCATTACCCAGTCGGCGGTCTCGCAGCGGATCAAGGCGCTCGAAGACCGGCTGGGCCAGATCTTGATCGTGCGAGACGCGCCTTGCCGCCCCACTGCGGCGGGCGAGCAGTTGTTGCGCCGCGTGCGCCCGTTGCAGGCGCTGGAGTCCGAAGTCGAAGACGTGTTTGCGCGCTCTGAGAAACGTCGTGGCACCCAGTCCATTGCAATCGCGGTCAATGGCGATTCGCTCGTCACCTGGGTGATCCCGGCCATTGCGGGGCTGCACGCCGCGCATGGCTATCTGCTGGATGTGCGGGTGGATGATCAGGACCACACGCTGCGCCTGCTGCGCGACGGCACGGTGCTCGGCGCGGTGACATCCGAGCCTCGCCCCATCCAGGGCTGCAACGTGCATGCGCTGGGCGTGATGCGGTACGTGGCGATCGCTTCGCCGGCATTCGCAGGCCGGCACTTCGCTGACGGCGTGTCGGCCGCGTCGCTGGCGCGGGCGCCGTTGCTGGCCTTCAACCGCAAGGACGACCTGCAGGCACGATTCATCCGCCATGTGACGCGCGCCAGGCTGCAGCCACCGATTCATTACCTGCCCACGTCCACCGGCTTCGTCCGTGCCGCTGCCAGCGGGATGGGCTGGTGTCTTGCGCCGGATGCACTGGCATTACCCGCCGTGGATGCCGGGGATGTGGTGTTGATTTCGCCCACGCGTCATATCGATGTGCCGCTGTACTGGCAGTATTCGGCGGTCAGGTCCAGCACGCTCCAGCACATCACCAGCGCCATCCGCGACGCCGCCGCCACGGTGATGCATTCGAAAAAGGCACGCAGTTCCACCGTGCGCCGTTGAGCCGATCCTTCCGGACGATACCCACATGCACGCTCTGCGCATCAGCACCGACACTGCCGACATCGACATGGATGTCGTGCATGGATACCTCTCCGTCCACATGCCTACCTCTGAGGCCGGTGCCGGTGTGCAGTCGCACTGCAGCGTTTGCCGGTGCGTGGTGGTGACCTTGCGTGCACGATTGCGCCGATGATCACGTCCAGAAGTCATGGTGCCGCCCAGCACACGTGGCGCGCCGACGGCTGCGGCAAAGTGGTCGTGCGTCAGCGCATGGCGACGCAGGGCGCGCAATGACCACCACCAGGAGAGCACGGATGGCACAGCGGGACAGATCTTGGTGGCGTTGGGGCATGCCGTTGCTGGGTGTGCTGGTCGCCATCGCGCAACTGGCGTGGGAGCACAGCCACGGCGGCGTGCGTAGCCATCACCTGCTGAACCGCGCAGACCTGCCTGCCATCTCCAACTGGTGGGGGCTGCTCAGCTTGCCGCTGGTGGGCTGGCTTGCCGTCAGCGTGGTGGCACGCCGGGCCGCTGGCGATGGTGCGGTGTTCCGCAACGCGGTGGCAGGCGCGGTCGGCGCGTGGGCAGCTGGCGGGTCGCTATCGGTCGCCTTCGTGCTCGGCAACGAATCGGTCGCGTTCGGTGTGCTGGTGACGCTGCTGCTGTGCGCAGTGGTGGTCCGCGCGTACCGTGCCGAATATCTGTTCGGCTTCGTGTTGGGCATGACCTTCGTGTTTGGGGCGGTGCTGCCCTGCATCGTCTTTGTCGCGATCGCCAGCGTCTCTGCAATTGCTCATTTTGCGTTGTGGCCGGCGCTGCGGCGGCTGATTGGCAAGACGCGCCGGCGTCAACCGCAGGTCCAGGGCGGCGCCGTGCGCGACTGATCAGGTCCCCGAGCGATCGCCGCCGTGCCAGGCTTGCCGGTTGAAGGTGGAACGTGCAGCGGCTGTGCCGTTGGTGCTGCCGTGCAGGACTGCGCCGGCACCGGTGCCAACGATCCGCATGCACGTCCGGGCCATCCTGGGTGACCGCTTCGCCAGCGGACTGCGCCTGCGCAGGCTGCTGCCTGTCCGGATCGGGCGGCCCTCGCTTCCTTTGCGATGTCGCGCCGCAGAAGATCAAGCGATGTCATGCGTGTGAACCACGCATGCGCGCGGTGTGCCAATGCACTGCGCGTGCTGCAACGCGCTGCCAGGTCATGGTGTTGCACAGGCGCTGATCTGCGCTGGCCGTACATCTAACAAGCCATGCACGGCCACGCGTGCAGGTTGGTGACCTCAGGTTGTGTGTGAGGTCTACAATGCAACGCGATATCGTGGTCATCGGGGGCTCTGCGGGCAGTGGCGCGGCATTGCGCGCGTTTCTGGGCGAGCTGCCGCACGATCTGCCCGCGTCGATCCTGATCGTCATGCATCTCTCTGCGCGCGGCGATGGCATGGGCAGCATGGTGCGTCGCGCCGCACCGCAGTTCGCCGTACACGTTGCCGAAGACGGGCAGGTGCTGCTGCCAGGGCACATCTATGTTGCGGTGCCGGATCGGCATTTGATGCTCAACGGTGAGCGCCTTGCCCTGGGTGTGGGGCCGCGCGAGAACATGTCGCGTCCGGCCATCGATGCGTTGTTCCGGTCGGCCGCGCTCGCGTTTGGCCCGCGCGTGGTGGGGGTGTTGCTGTCCGGCATGCTGGGCGACGGCGCCGCCGGGCTGGAGGCGATCCAGGCCTGCGGTGGTGCGGTGATCGTGCAGGATCCGGCCGACGCCGATGCCGACGAAATGCCGCGTGCCGCCCTGCAGCGGCTGAGGCCCGATCGCATCGCCCGCGGCGCGGGATTGGCAGAGGCCATCGTGCAATTGCTGCAGCAGCGCCCGTCGCCGAACCAGGCCGATCTGGGTGCGCTGACGCTGGAGGTGGATATCGCGCTCGGCAGGCCGTCGACAGGAGAATTGATCGCACAGATCGCATCCCCCTCCACGCTGAGTTGCCCGGCCTGTGGCGGCGTGCTGAGCCAGATCGCAGGTGACGGCGGGCTGCGTTTCAGGTGCCAGGTGGGGCATGCGTATTCTGCGCAGGCGCTGGAAATGGAAAAGGAAGGTGCGGTGGACGAGGCCTTGCGGGTGGCGTTGCGCGTGATCGAGGAGCGTGTCGATCTGGTGACGCGGCTGGCCAGCAAGGATGGCCGGCGCCAACCCTCGGTGGCGGCGATGTATGCCGACCGCGCGGCCGAATACCGCAGCTATGCGGACCTGTTGCGCGGCGTGCTGCTGGGTTCGTTGAAGCCGGCAGTGGCCGCGGACAACTACCAGACACGCCAGCGTGAGGCGGTTGCCGACAAAGAAGTCATGGGCACGCTCGATGATGAGCGCCCCTCGAGACGATGAGTGTCCATCGAGCCAGTTAGGTTGTGCCCACCGGAGTGACGCGCAGTAGGTGGCGTGTGGCGATGCGGAGTTTGTGCAGTGTCCTGTCTGATGCCAGGGCACGCGGCCGAAGCGACGTTCGGTAGCGGCTGCTTGCTGCGAATATATGTTTCATATACGTTGCGTATATTCGCGACCAGGAGCTTACCGATGGGCATCGTCAATATCGACGACGAGCTGCATGACCAACTGCGCCGCGCCTGTACGGTGAGCAGCCGGTCGATCAATGCGCAGGCCAATTTCTGGATCAAGGTCGGCATGCTGTGCGAGATGCATCCGGCGATGTCGTTCCAGGACATCGTGGCGCAGGAGTTGCGCGCGGCGGGGGTGCGGCCGCAGGCGTTGAAGCCGCAGGTTCTGAAGCCTGGACGGGCATGATCAAGCAGCCGGAAGAGGTCGCAGCGATGGCCACGGCCGGCCAGCTGTTGGCGCAGGTGTTTCATGCGCTGGACCAGGTGCCGCTGGAAGGACGCAGCACGCTGGAACTCAATGCCCTGGTCGAGCGCATGATCGTGCAGGAGCTGGGTGCGCGGCCCGCCAGCAAGGGCCAATACGGCTTCGAGTACGTGCTCAACGCGTCGATCGACGATGTGGTCTGCCACGGTGTGCCATCGGCCGATGACGTGTTGCGCAGCGGGCAGATCGTCAACCTGGATATCACGCTGGAAAAGCACGGATTTATCGCCGACTCCAGCACTACCTATCTGGTGGGCGAGGTGTCCTATGCCGCCAGGCGGCTGGTGCACACAGCGTACCGGGCGATGTGGAAGGGCATTGCCGCGGTGCGGCCGGGCGCGCACGTGGGCGATATCGGGCATGCCATTGCCCGGCATGCGCGCGAACATGGCTACAGCGTGGTCAAGGACTACTGCGGGCACGGCATCGGGCGGCAGATGCACGAAGAGCCGCAGATCCTGCATGACAGCCGCCCGGGCACCGGCCTGCCCCTGCAGGAGGGCATGGTGTTCACCATCGAGCCGATGATCAATCAGGGACGCGCGGCGATCCGCTCGCAGCCGGACCAGTGGCCGGTGTACACGCGCGACGGCAAGCTGTCGGCGCAGTTTGAACATACCGTGGCGGTCACGCGCACCGGTGTGCGTGTGCTGACGTTACGGCCCGGCGAAACACCGCTGTGCGCGGTGGGGTGAGACTGCCAACCGCGCCAGGGCAGGTCGCCTCGGCCGGCGCCACCCGCCGCGCCTGATTAGAGCGTGGTGGTGGCGATTGGATGCGTGTGGGCAGCCACGGCCACGTCGGCCGTTGGCGGGTGCGCGCTGTGGCTGCCCAGCAATGCCGAGAGCCGGCGATGGCAGTCGCGCAAGGCCAGGGCAGAGGCGGGCATGTCGCAGGCATCAAAGGTGCGTGCTTCCGCCTTCCAGGCGGCGAGCAGGTCTTCCAGATCACGGTGCAGGCTCGGCATGGTGGGTGTCTCGATGGGTGTTCCTCTCTACGCAGGCAGCTGGCGCGCGGATGCAGGGCGGGCCCGCGGCGCGATGACGCAGTTCAGCCGCAGACGCGTGCAGCCTGCCGACGCGTGGCGTAGCGCGAGGCTGCGGCTGTCGTGACCGGCCGGGTGCGTGCGCCGGCCGGATGTGCGGGCATCGCCTGATGGCGCTGGTTTACCAAGCAGCTGCGTTGTGACGGCCATGCGTGCCTGCGCGCTGCGCATGCGTACGGCACACGTCCACATCACGGCGGCGGGGGGAAGGTGGCTGCGCGGCCTTCTGCCGCAGGAGAGCAGCATGCGTACCCAAGACAGCGGCGCGACACGGATCGACGACCCCACCCCGCCCAATGGCGTCAAGGCGCCGGGCAAGAACGAAGACCTGCTGCAGGATGGCCCTGCCCAGGACAGCGAGATCGACGACGACGATGGCATCGAAGACGACGTCGACGCGGACGAAGACGAATAGGTACCGTAGACGCCGCTCCAGGTGCCGCGTCGCGGCATCCGGAGCCGCGTGCGTGCCCGGTCCGGGTGCGCACGCCTGCGGGGTCAGTGAATGCCTGCCCGATGGCGTGTGTGCCGGTGCCACGGCCGTCATGACTTCGTTGGGCCAATGGAACGAACATGCTGCAGGTACACGACGATCGGCGCATGCGCGCCCGCCGGCTCGTCAGCAGCCGCTACCCGGCCTACACTCCACAGCCCTCGCTTGCGCTGACGACCATGCAGACACTGCCACCGCTACCGACCATTGCACTGGGCGAATATCGCCACTTCAAGGGCGGCCGCTACGAGGTGCTTGGCGTGGTGCGCAGCAGCGAGACGCTGGAACCGCTGGTGCTGTACCGGCCGTTGGACAACGACGTTGGCCTGTGGGTCAGGCCGTATGCGATGTTTCTGCAACAGGTGGACGTGGATGGCGCTATGCGCCCGCGCTTCGCACCGGTTGCCTGAGCAGGCATGCCGACCGCCGTGTCCCGGACACCGCAATGAGCACGACCGAGGCGCCGCTGCTGACGCCGGACGGGCGCTATGTCATCGTGCGTGGCCGGCTCTGGCGCACGGCCAATCCGCATCTAGGCGAAGATGCCCGTGCGGCGCTGGTGAGGGAATTGATGGATGCGCGGCGCGCGGTCAAGGCGGCCAAACGCGCTGACGATGCACACGCCCTGACGGCGGCACGTCGCCGGGTCGATGCCGCCAAGGTGGCCCTGGGAGAACGCGGCCCGGTGTGGTGGACCGACGGTGCCGACGATCTCAATCGGCATCTGGTCAGGAACACGCCCTACGCCGCATGGTTTGCCGCACGCGATGGCGCATGACCCAACCCGGCGCGTGCCGGGCTGGGTGCAGTGGCGTGGAGGCAGGGCGGCTCAGCCCAGGTCGCAGTTGCTCGGCTGCGGCCAGGTGGTGGCAGGCAGCATGGCCTTGACGGCGGCCGGCGCGGTGATGCCGATGGTGCTGGCGCCGTACAGGTCTTCGAGTTCGTCGATGCTGACGATGTAGCTGTCCAGCGAGCCGAGATTTTCGCGATTGGGAATCAGCCAGCTGATGGCGCGCGTGCCGCCGCCCGGATTGGCGGTGATGATGGTCTTCCAGAAGAAATCCGGGGTGCGGATGCCGTGGCTGGTCAGGAAGTAGTCGTTGCTGGTGTCGCTGTAGATCACCCCGCCATAGACCTGCACGCTGGCGATATCGCGGTAGCACTCGGCGACGTTTTCGGCGCGCACCCAGATGCCCTGGTTGAAGCTGGCCACCTGCGGCACGATGTTGGACATCAGGTTGGCGCGACGGATGTAGGTGGCGTTGTAGTCCATGTGGTTGGAGGTCACCAGATGGCCGCGGTCGTAGCCGCTGCGCACGCTGGCATAGGAGGCGGTGGAGGTCTGGCCGGCGCAGCCGCTGGGCAGCTCGGTGTCCAGATTGAAGCCGGACGGGCGCGCGGCCGAGCCGGTATCGGCCTGCAGCACATATTCGTAGCGTAGCGTGGTGTGGTTGGTACAGTCGTAACGCAGCGTGTAACCGCCTTTGTTGAGCGTGACGACCTGTGCCTGGGCAACGGCACTGAACGCGGTAAGAAGCACAACGGCAAGCAGGGTCCTGAAACGCATGCGGCAAATCTCCTTCGAATCGGTCGGACGCACGACGCCGCCGCCGATGTGCCAGGAGCAGACCGACGTGATGCGCAGTGCGCTGAGAGAGGTCAATGGCTCGCCCGTCCCCTAGCGAGCGCGACAGCTATCGCATGCCAATGTTGCTTGCGTGTGACGAACGTGACAACACACCTGCGCCAGGCGCGCCGCAGCGCCAGGCTGTGACGGACTTGGCATCTACTGATGTGCCGGGATGGGTGCAACAGCGCGATGCTGCCGGTCATTGCGCAGCTGCCGCGCAGGCGGCTGACGTCGTGTCACGTCGAATGGCGTAGGCACTAACCGGCGCCGTGCTCCCGCGCCGCGCCTGCCCGCAGCGCCTGCGCGACGCACTTGCCAAACGCTCCCTCAGGTCACGCAGCTCTGGTCGCCGCGGTCGCCGCGCGGTCGTCATCCAGCACACAAAAAAACCCCCTGCTGCATCGATGCAGCAGGGGGTCGTTGACGATCCAGCGAAACGATCCGCACGGCGGATCGCGATCTGCTATGCGACTTCTTCGAGCGCACGTTCTTGTTGGGTTGCCGCGTCCAGCTGGAACAGCGACACCAGCTGGGTGAGGGTGCTGGACTGCTTTTCCATCGCGCGGGCGGCGGCCATGGCCTCTTCCACCAATGCCGCGTTCTGCTGGGTGGTTTCGTCCATCTGGATGACGGTCTGATTGACCTGCTCGATGCCGGCCGACTGCTCGCTGGAAGCGGCAGTGATCTGCCCCATGATGTCGGTGACGCGATTCACGCTGGCCACGATCTCGGTCATGGTGGTGCCGGCCTTGTGCACCAGCGCCGAGCCTTCGGCCACCTTGCCCACCGAGGCGTCGATCAATTCCTTGATCTCCTTGGCGGCACCGGAGGAGCGCTGTGCCAGCGTGCGCACTTCGCTGGCCACCACCGCGAAGCCACGGCCCTGTTCGCCCGCGCGCGCCGCTTCCACTGCCGCGTTCAAGGCCAGGATGTTGGTCTGGAAGGCAATGCCATCGATGACGGAGATGATCTCGGCGATCTTCTTGGACGACGCTTCGATGCCGCTCATGGTGCCGACCACCTGGCTCACCACCTCGCCACCCTTCGACGCCACGCCGGCGGCGCTACGTGCCAGTTCGTTGGCCTGATGCGCGTGTTCGGCGTTCTGCTTGACGGTGGAGGTGAGCTCTTCCATCGAGGCAGCGGTTTCTTCCAGGTTGGCTGCCTGCTGCTCGGTGCGCCGCGACAGGTCCTGATTGCCGGCGGCAATCTCGCCGGCAGCGGTATCGATTTCCGCCGACGACTGCTGGATGCGCGCGACGATGTCGGTCAGGCGCTCCACCGTGGTGTTGGCATCGTCGCGCATGCGCGCGAACACACCGGCGAAGTTGCCGTGCATGCGCGTGGTCAGGTCGCCGTTGGCGATCGCCTGCAGTACCTGCGACAACGCACCCAGGCTCTTGTCGGAG
The DNA here is from genome assembly GCF_041477645.2 of Xanthomonas sp. NCPPB 1325. Taxonomy (NCBI): domain Bacteria; kingdom Pseudomonadati; phylum Pseudomonadota; class Gammaproteobacteria; order Lysobacterales; family Lysobacteraceae; genus Xanthomonas; species Xanthomonas sp. NCPPB 1325. Next base: position 4,284,828 of record NZ_CM192985.1, on the reverse strand, counting down.
GTGCCCATCAGGTGGTTGAGGTCCACCACGATCTGGCGGAAGTCGTACTCGAACGCGGTCTCGTCGCCACGCGCGCTGAAGTCGCCCGCCGCCGCGGCCGCCGCCAGGCGCTTGATCTCGCCATTGATCGACAGCAGGCTGGCCCGCACGTCGTTGATCGACTGGCTGATCACCGCCTTCTCGCCCGGCAATGCCTCCAGTTGCTGCGACAGGTCGCCGGCCGCATAGCGCTCGGTCAATGCCACGATCTGCATGGTGACCGCGATATGGCTGGACACCAGCGTGTTGCTGGCGCGCACCATGGTGCCGAACTCGCCGGGGAACTCCTGCTCGGCGATGCGGTGGCTGACGATGCCGGCCTCGTGCTTGTCGCCCATGTCGGTTTGCGCCTGGATCACGCGACGCAGCTGGCGCTGCATGCTGTCCATGGCCTGCAACAGCTGGCCGACCTCGTCATTGCGGTCGATCGAGATGGCGTTGTCCAGCCGGCCCGACGACACCGCATGCGCAATGCCCACCGCGCGGTTGAGCGGCTGGGTGATGGCACGCGCCACGATCCAGCCGAACGCGATGCACACCACCGCGCCGACCAGGCCCAGCAGCAGGCCGGTCATGCTGGCGGTGACCGAACTGTCCACCGCTTCCTGCACGGTGCCGCGAAAACGCGCATCGGCGCGCTTCTGCATGGCGGTGAGCGTGGTGCGATAGGTCTCCAGCGCCGGCGCCATGGCGCTCATCTGTGCGGCATCGGGTTCACGTTGCTCCACGAACGCCGCGGCCACGCCATGCGCCAGGCTGTAGTACTGATCGAACTGCTTGCCCAGGCGTGCCAGTTCCTGGGCGTTGGCCGGGTCGGCCTTCTGCAGTTTCACGTAGGAGTTGTGGATGTCGTCGGCCACCGGTTTGGTGGCCGCCAACATGTCCGCATCGCCTGCCGCGGCTGCGCCATTGAGCCCGCTGATGAGCTTGTCCAGCGCGGCCACGTTGCGCGTCATCGCGTCGAGCATCGGGAAATGCACGTCGCGCACCGCTTCCAGGCGGTCGTTGTTGCGATGGAACACCAGCGTGCTGAAAGCCACATAGCCCGATAGGCAAATGATTGCCACCGCTGCCGGCATCAGGATTTTCCAGAACAACGGTAGCGACAGAATGCGTCTCATGAGAGGGCTCTCGAGCAGGTGGCGGGTCACGGCTTCAGGACGACCTTGACGCTGGCGTCCACGGCTGTGGCACTGATGTAGCCGATCGCGCCGGGCGTGGCCGCCACGGCCTTCTTGACCGCGTCGTCGCCGCTGACGCGCTTGGGGCGTTGCGCCTTGCCGGTGAACATCAGCTGCGACCAGTACGACTTCAGCTGCGCCGCATCGCGCGAGGCGACCTTCTTGTAGAACTCATCGCGCGTGGCGGCACCTTCTTCCTGGTCGATCGGCACCGCTGCGCCGCCGCCGGGCAGACTGTTGGACTTGGCCAGGAAGATCTGCGAGACCTGCGCCGCGCTCAGGCTGTCCGGGCCGCCCTTGGCCGCCATCACCACCACCACATCGGCGTTGGCCGAGAATGCAACCAGCGACAACAGCGCAAGCGCGCAGCCTGCGGAATACTTGGAAAGTTTCATGGGGGCTCCCTTAGAACACGAAGTCGACGGACGCCGACAGCAGGTTGTAGCTGCCGCCCGGACGGAAGCCCGGCTGGATGTTGTTCAACGAGCCGAACGAGCCGGCGTTGTTGTTGATATGGCTGGCCTGCAGCTTGAACGCCATGCTCTCGCGCGCATCCCAACGCAGCGAGGCGGTGACGCTGTGACGGCCGCTTTCGGCCTGCGCCAGCGCACGGGTCATGATGCCGACCGGGTCCTGGCCCGGGGCGATGCGCGAGGCCTTGCGATCGACGCTGCCGAAGGTGACCGACGGGGTCAGCGTGCCGAACCGGCCGCCGACGCTGAGGTAACCGGAGGTGGTCTTGCCGTTGAGCGAGGGCGAGTAATCGGCCTGGATCACCTCGGTGCGCAGGAACCAGTTGCCCGGGTCGTAGGCGTAGCCCACGCTGGCGAAGCTGCCGTCCACGCCATAGGTGGTCAGGCGATTGGCCAGCGCCGGGTTGATGCGCTGGTAGGCGGTGAACAGGCGGTCCAGCGATGGCGTGTCGAAGGTGCTGGTGCCGACGATGTAGCCGGCACGGAAAGTCGATGCGCCCGATTCCAGGCCGATGGCCAACCCGCGCAGCGCGTCTACGTCGGCCTTCTTGGAATCGATGCGGCCATAGAAGCCCTGCACGCTGACCACGCTTTGGCCAACGTTGACGGTGTACACGCCTTCGATGCCGTCCATCGGCAGGAGGTAGTTGTAGACCTCGTAGGGCGGGCGCACCCACGGGGTGGCATAGCCCACGCGCTGGTACTCGGAGAGCATGTACAACGGCGCGGTGATGCGGCCCAGACGTGCGGCGAACTGCGGGCCGAACTGGTACTTCACGTGGGCCAGGGTCACCTTGGGCGCGTAGTCGGCGCGCTCGGCGTATTCGCTGGTCACCTGCAGCACGCCGGTGAAGTTGTCGGTGAAGTTGGCATTGACCTGGCCGGCGATGCGCGAGTCCGGGCGGGCGGAGGTGGAGTGGCTTGCGCCAACGCCTTCCACGGTCTGGATGTCGGGCGTGAAGTCGGCCTGATCCTCCGTCGAGTGCACCACGCCCAGCGTGCCGAAGCCGCTGAAGGAAAACATCGAGTCCTCCTGCGCGTAGGCGCAGGTCGACGAGGCCAGGGCGATGGCGCCACTGAGCAGTTTGACGGTCAGGTTCATTGCGGTCTCGCTAGGAAGATGATGGACGCCGCGCCAGGAGCGCAGCGGGCAGAACGGCGATGCGCATCTGGTGGCGCTGATCCCCGGTAGCGGCCGCCTCTGGTATCGCTTTAGCGAGTTTTTTACGAATTTAAGAAACGGTTAATTCGTCGTGGAAAATACCGAAATGAACGATAGTCCGGCGCTATCGGAATGCCTGGATTACCCAATCGCCACGGCTGGATGGACGTTTTTGTCCGGCACTGCTTCGATGTTGAGCGCAGCCGATGGCGCAGGAGTTGAAGATCGCGGGCGATGGCGCCACCAGGCGTCTCCTGAGCGTGCCGGCCTGTCGCACACGACAACGCCACGCGTGGGCGTGGCGTTGTCGTGTGGTGGCCAACCACCGGGAGTCATCCGCGTCGCTGGCATCGTCGCGGTCACCCGCCTGGCGCTCGACGGCCGTCAGCTCGTTGCCATCATGGCGTGGGGGCCCACGCCAGGATCAGGCCGCCGACGCGTGATCGGTCGCCGGCAATTTGACGATCACCTTGATCTCGAACCGGAAGCCGGCCAGCCAGGTCACCCCCACGGCGGTGACGGTGGGGTAGGGGGCCGGGCCCCAGTAATCGGCCCACCGGTTCCAGGCAGCGTCGAACACCACCTCGGGATCGACCATGAACAAGGTGACATCCACCACGTCCTGCGAGGTGCAGCCGGCCGCGCTGAGGATGGCGTCCAGATTGCTGAAGGCGCGCGCGATCTCCGCGTCCAGGTCGGGCTCGGGCGAGCCGTCTTCGCGGCTGCCGACCTGGCCGGCGACGAAGAGCAGGCCATCTGCACGTACCGCCGGCGAATAGCGATGGCGCTCATACAGGGCGTGGCGGCCCGGCGGTAAAACAACGTCACGTGTGGCCATGGAGGTCTCCTTCGAAGTGCGACAGAACGGACCTCCACCCTAAACGCGTGGCCGCGCGCGATAAATCCGCAGCCTTGATCAACACTGTTTGTAGAATCCAAACAATCTGGGTGCGGGAGTGGCGATGGATCGGTTCGATGCGATGCAGGCGTTTGCGCGGGTGGTGGAGGCCGGCAGTTTCACCAAGGCCGCAGACACGCTGCACATGAGCCGGGCCAGCGTCACCCAGCTGGTGCAGCAGCTCGAAGCGCGCCTGCGGGTGACCCTGCTCCACCGCACCACGCGCCGGGTGCAGGTGACCGCCGATGGCGCGGCCTACTACGACCGCGTGGTGCGTCTGCTGGCCGACATGGACGACGCGGAAACCAGCCTGTCCGATGCCTCGACACTGCCGCGCGGGCGCCTGCGCGTGGATGTGCCCAGCCCGTTGGCGCGGCTGATCCTGATGCCGGCGGTGCCGGCCTTTCATGCGCGCTATCCGGATATCCAGCTGGACATGGGCGTCAGCGACCGTCGCGTGGACCTGATCGGCGAGAACGTGGATTGCGTGATACGCGGCGGCACCATCACCGACCAGTCGTTGATCGCGCGCCACGTGGCCGACCTGCAGGCCGGCGTCTACGCCGCGCCCGCGTATCTGCAGCGGCTGGGCATGCCCACCCATCCGTCCGAGCTGGAAAACACCCGGCATCGCTGCGTCGGCTTCATGCGCTGGGGCACTACCACGACAGTTCCCTATGTGATGCAGCGGGGCGACGACGCGGTGCGCGTCCACGGGCGGCACGTTGTGGCCGCCGACGATGGCAATGCGTATCTCGCCGCCGGGCTGGCGGGAATGGGCGTGCTGTGGCTGCCGGTGTACATGGCCAACGCGCATGTCGCCAGCGGCGAGCTGGTTCCGGTCTTTGCAGACTGGCAACTGGAGCCGATGCCCTTGTCGATTGCGTTCCCGCCCAACCGCCACGTCAGCGCCAAGCTGCGGGTGTTCATCGATTGGGTGATTGCGCTGATGGCCGAGCATGCGCCGCCGATGGCGCCCGCTCTGCGATAAGCGCTGCGCATAAGGGCGGCGCTATTGCGTCACTTCGCGCCGCACCGGATACCGCCAGCCAGTGATCGCCGCGTAGGGTGAGCGTGCGTAGATCCACTGCAGTCGCGCATCGCCATCTGCGCGGAACGCAGCATCGCTGGCCAGCTTGTGCTCGAATTCGCGACGTAACGCGGCGTCGCTGCGCAACAGGCGTTCGGTAAAGTCCACCAGCTCGGCGCCGTATAGCCCGCTGTCGGGGCTGCCGGCGTTGCGGAACCGTCCGCTGGCCAGCAGGGAATCGCTGCTGAGCGGCTCCAGCAATGCGGCGGCCAACATGCGCATCGGTTGATCGGCGGGCACGCGGATGCTGCCGGCAGGAAAGAGCTCGTCCACGCTGTCTGTGCGCGCGACCTGCTTGCCGGTGGCGTCGGTATTGGTGTTGGTGTTGGTGATGCGAATCTGCTGCACCGTGTGCTGGCGCGGCTGCTGCAGACGTTCGTACTGGATGCCATGCGTGTCGAGCAACGCAAGCACGTCGTCGTAGCCGGGGGGGATCCACCAGGCCACCGGATACTGCACCGCCTGCGTCTGGCGGTAACCGATCACCGGCATCGTCCAGGTTTCATCGCGGCCTTCCCAGCGCAATTCCTGCCGGCCGGAAACCGGCGACAGCGCGCGGGTATAGGTCACGCCCTTGAACGCGATGTGGTCGATCGGCTGCGGCAGGCGTTCCCAGGCCACCATCAGTTCCTGCGGACGTGCGGCACGATCGGCCCGCTTGGCAGCAGCGATCTTGTTTGCATCGCGACCGACCAGGCGCAGCGCTTCTTCGAGCAGGACGTAGTCGCCGAGCACGCGCTGCCGGTACGACTTCAGCCGGTGGTTTTCCACCAGCACGGTGGGAATGCCGGCGAAATCGCCGTAGCCGGTGGAATAACGCGGGCCTTCCGGCGAATAGCGCAGGCCCGAGCGCGGCGCATCTTCGTCGATCAGGCTGGGGTAGATCGCAGGTGTGTGGCCCTGGTTGCGCAGCGCGGCGTTGACGGCCGGCGTGAAGCGTTGCTGCAGCCAGCCGGCAGTGGCGCGCGAACGTGCATACGTGCCCCAACCGGCGAAGGTAAAGGTGATGTCGTACTGATGATCGAGCCCGCCGCTGACATGCAGGTCGATGTACAGCGCAGGGTCGAGCGTGTGCAGCAACGTGACCATCGCGCGCGTCTCCGGCGCCTCCAGGTTGAGATAATCGCGATTGAGGTTGATGCCGCGCGTGGTGGTGTTCCAGCCCATCTGTTGCGGGCCACGCAATGCAGCGCCGACCAGCGGGCCGCGTTGTTCGTGGCCGTCGCTGTTGAGGATGGGCACGAACACGAAGTCCACCGCATCCAGTAGATCGTCCTTGCCGCGTTGGGCGATGTCGCGCAGCAGCATCAGCCCGGCGTCCTTGCCATCGATCTCGCCGCCATGGATGCCGGCCTGCGCCAGCACCACCGGTTTGCCCGGCTTGCCCTTGTGTGCGCGCACCAGCAGCAGGTCGCGCCCTTCGCTGGTCTTGCCGAAGACTTCAAGCGACAGCAGCGGCGAGGCCGCAACCAGGCGCTGCAACCACGCACGCGTTTCTTCGTAGCTGGGCGTGCTGACGAAATCGCTGCGCTCGGCCGGCGTGATCCACGGATCGCCCGGCGCCACGATCAACGCCTCGCTCGCCCCATGCCAGGTGCGCACCGGCGGCAACAGGGCAGTGGTTTCCAGTGGCTGTGCGCCAAGCGGCGCTGCAGCAAGACATGCGGCCGCGAGCAGGCAGGCAGAGGCGGCACGTGTCGCGCGGTGAAAGCCGGGGCGCGGGGAGCCCGGCGGGGCGACGCGGTGACCGGCGTGCGTGGAGTCGGGGCAGGTGCGTGGATCGGAACTCATGTGGCGTGTGCAATCTCGTGTGGAGGTGGTGACAGTGATGGGCCTGATGAAGGCAGTGGCCGTGCGCTCTGCCGCCAGTGTCGGGTGGCGGGTACGGCACTGGCCGCAACGGTCGGCTGCAGCCTGCGCAAGGCCACGCGGGCGTCGCGTGCGGCCGGGCATCTCAGGCCCGGGTCGGCAATGTGATAACGTATCATTTTATCCATGATCGGCACGATGTCCCCATCTCCACAGCCAGCGCCGGCGATCTCGATCGACAACCTGCATGTCGCCTACCGCGGACGTGCCGTACTGCAAGGCCTCACGCTTCAGGTCGCCGCCGGCAGCGTCTACGCCTTGCTCGGTGGCAACGGTGCCGGCAAGTCCTCGACCTTGTCTGCCTTGCTGGGCTTTGTGAAACCCGCATCGGGAACGCTGCTGGTGGATGGTGTCGACCCGGTGTCCGCGCCCGGCAAGGCACGTGCGCGGCTGGCTTATCTGCCGGAAAACGTAGCGCTCTATGAGCATCTCAGTGCCATGGAAAACGCCGACTACCTGCTCGCGCTGGCCGGGCAGCGCTGCGCCCACGCCGAGATCGGCCAGGCATTTGCCGCCGCAGGCCTGCAGCGCGAGGCGTGGGCGCAGCGCCTGGCCGGGTTCTCCAAGGGCATGCGCCAGAAGGTGGCCATCGCCGTCGCCAGCTTGCGCCAGGTGCCGGTGCTGCTGCTGGATGAGCCCACCTCCGGGCTGGACCCACGCGCCATTGCCGACTTCAACCGCCTGGTCGGCGGCGTGCGCGAACGTGGCGGTGCGGTGTTGATGGTCACGCACGATCTGCTCGGCGCGGTCGACGTTGCAGACCGTATCGGTTTTCTCGAAGACGGGCGCATTGCCGAACAGATCGGCGCCGGCGACAGCGGGTTCGATGTGCGCTCCCTGCATGCGCGCTTTGCGCGTCCGCAGGATCACGCTGCATGAGCCGCTGCGCATGAGGGCGGTGTGGTTGGTCGCCCGCGAAGAACTGCGCTTCATGGCACGCAATCGCTCCGCCGCCATCGGCGTGGTGTTGCTGATGCTGCTGACGCTGGCGGCCACGCTGACTGCCGCGCATCACCAGCGCCAGGTCACCGAGTTCCGCGCGCGTCAGCAACAGGCCGCGCAGCAGGCCTTCGAGGCCCAGCCGGACCGGCATCCGCATCGCGTGGTGCATTACGGCCACTTCATCTATCGCCCGTTGCCGGCGCTGGCCGCCTTCGATGCGGGCGTGGATGCGTTCACCGGCAACAGCATGTTCCTGGAAGGCCATCGCCAGAACACCGCCAACTTCGGCGACGTACGTCAGAGCTCGTTGCTGGTGCGGTTCGGCCAGCTGACTCCGGCGTTCGTGTTGCAGGTACTGGCACCGTTGCTGCTGGTGTTCCTGGGCTATGGCGCGGTGGCGCGCGAACAGGAGGCCGGCACGCTGCGCGTGTTGCTGTTGCAGGGCGCCACGCGCCGGCAAGTGCTTGGCGGCAAGTATCTGGCATTGGCTGCGGTGGCCGGGGCCTGCCTGCTGCCGGCGCTGGTCGGCCTGATACCGATTGCCCTGGTGCCCGGCCAGGCCGGGGCGGTGGCGCTGCTGGTGCTGGCGTATGCGGCGTATCTGCTGCTGTGGTGCGCGTTGGTGCTGGCGGTCTCGATGCTGTGCCGGCGCGGGCGCGATGCGCTGCTGGTGTCGCTGGCGCTGTGGGTGTGGCTGGCCGTGCTGGTGCCGCGGGTGGCACCGGATGTGGCCAGCGCGGCGTACCGGCTGCCCACGCGGCTGGAAACCGATGTGGCCATCCAGCGCGATCTGCGCACGCTCGGCGACAGCCATAACCCGGATGACCCGCACTTTGCGCAGTTCAAGCAGCAGGTGCTGCGCCGCTACGGTGTCCAGCGCGTGGAAGACCTGCCGGTCAATTACAAGGGCCTGCTCGCACTGGAAGGCGAGCGGCTCAGCGCCAGCCTGTTCGAACGCTACGCCGCGCGCGATGCCCGCATCCAGCAGGACCAGAACCTGCTGGTGCGCAGCTTCGCGGTGCTGAGCCCGACGGGGGCGCTGCGCGAGGTGTCGATGGCGTTGGCACGCACCGATCTGCGCGCGCACGCGCACTTTCTGGCGCAGGCCGAGCGCTATCGCTACACGCTGGTGCAACAGCTCAACCAGTTGCAGGCCGATGCGGTGCGCATGGCCGACGACACCGCGCAGGATGCCGGTGCGGACCGGCGCAAGCGCATTTCCGCAGCGCACTGGCATGCGATTCCGGTATTCGCGTTCGTGCCGGCGTCCACCGACGAGGTGATCGGCGCGACGCGCATCCCGCTGGGACTGATCGGGGCGTGGTTGCTGGTGGCGCTGTGCATGCTGGTCGTCGCCGGCCGACGTGTGGGAGTGACGCGCTGATGCTGCTGTGGAAATACGAACTGCTGTTGCTGCTGCGCGCGCGCGCTGCAGCGGCCGGCCTGGTGCTGCTTGCGTTGTTGACCGTGTGCAGCCTGCTCTCCGGGCAGCACGTCATCGCTGCGCAGCGCGCCAACATCGCACGCATTGCAGCGCTGCAGCAGGAAGACACCGCGGCGGTGGCCGCCTATGTCGCGCGCAGCAACGATGCCGGCAGCGCGGCCTACTACAGTTTTCACCCGACCTGGGATGCGCCCGCGCCGCTGGCATTTGCTGCGGTGGGCATGCGCGATGTGGCGCCGTACATCCTGCGCGTGCGCGCGCTGGGGCTGGAGGCGCAGATCTACGATGGCGACAGTTACAACCCCGAGCTGGCGCTGGCCGGCCGCTTCGACTACGCGTTCGTGCTGGTGTTCCTGCTGCCACTGTTCGTGATTGCGCTGCTGTTCGACCTGCGCTCCGGCGAGCGCGAAGCCGGGCGCGCGCGCATGCTGGCGGCCCTGCCAGGTGCCGGCGCCAGGGTGTGGATGCGACGGGTGACGGTGCGCGCATTGGCGGTACTGCTGTGCCTGGCCGCGCCGTTCGTCATTGCCGCCGGCGTCAACGGCGTACCGCTGCTGCAGCAACTGGCCGTGCTGGCGCTGACCTGCGCGTACCTGCTGTTCTGGGTACTGCTGGCGGTGGTGGTGGGCCGCCTGCGCTGGCGGCCCGCCGCGCATGCCACGGCACTGGCCACCTGCTGGGTGCTGCTGGCCCTGGTGGCACCGGCGCTGGCGCATGTGGCGATCAACGAGGCGGTACCGGTCACCCAGGGCACCGAGATCGCACGATTGCAGCGCGAGGCGGTCAACCACGCCTGGGATATTCCGCGCCAGGCCACCATGCAGCGCTTCTACGCGCGCAACCCGCAGTGGGCCGATTCGGCGCCGTTGACCGACGCCTTCCACTACAAGTGGTATTTCGCCTTCCACGAAAACGGCGACCAGTACGTGGCCACGCAGGTGGCCGCGTACCGCCAGGGGCTGGTGCGCCGCGAAGCGCTCGCGCAGCGTGCCGCCATGGTGCTGCCGCCGGTGGCGCTGCAGGCTGCGTTGACGCGGCTGGCGCAGACCGACCTGCGTGCACAACTGGCCTACCAGGACCGCATCCGCGCCTACCATCAGCGGTTGCGCACGTTCTACTACGGTTACCTGTTCCGCGACCGCCCGTTTACGCGCGCGGACTTCGAGCGCGCGCCGCGCTTCGATGCCATCGCCGAGCCGGCGTCGTAGGGCCATGCCGCGTTGCACGCGATGTGCAGCGTCGTGTTGGCGGAGCATGCCGCAGGCTGCATGCGCAAGATGGCGCGCAGTGCGCGCAGGATGAACACCCGGTGCCGGCCGTGCTAGATGAACAAGCGGATCGCCCCCCACGGGTTGCCGCACCGCGCACTAACTTAAGCCGGGCTGCGCCGCTTGGTGGTGCCGCTGCGGCTGCGCTTCCTGGGCGCTGGCAGCGGCGCGGCGGCGTCATCGGCCAGCACGCCGCCGCTTTGCATCTGCTCCAGCCACGACAGCGCATCCACATAGCCGAGGAAGTGCTGCAGATAGCCGGGTGAGCGTTCGCGCATCAGGGTGATGCAGCGGTGCACCAGCACGCTGGAATTGAGCGGGCCGGCGTCCTTGGGCGCATCCTGCAGCGACTGCCGCACCTGGCTGGCAGTGCGCACGGTGGTCCAGGTACGGCGGAAATCGTCCAGCGCCGGCAGTTCCGGGAACAGCTGCGCATCGGGCGCTGCGGTCTTTCTGCTGTCCACTTCCATCAAGGCGGCATGGCCTGCCAGCTGGTCGGTCACTGCGCGCAGGGCAGTGCGTTGCAAGGTACCTGGATCGGCAGGGCCGGTGGCACGACGACGCGCCGCATCCTTCAGCGTGGCCGCATACGCATCGACCAATGCAGCCAGCCTGTCTTCCAGCACCGCACGCACCGCATCGGCCTGCGTCTGCGCGCGTGCGGCCAATGCCTGCATCAGATGGAAGCGCGCCGGGTCGAGCTGGTCGGCACCCTCGTTGCGCCAGCGCGCCAGCCGCGCGTAGGCGGATGTCGCCGAGGTGGTCATCGCGTGGCCGGTGCCGGGGCCGGCGCTGTGGACGAGGGCGCACGCGCGGTCGAGGGGCGTGCGATCGGTGCGATTTCCACGCGGCGGTTCCTGGCGCGGCGCGCTTCGTCGGCGTTGGAATCCACCGGTTGCTGCGCGCCGAATGCGGCGGCGAACACCGAGGCGGCCGGCACACCGTCGGCGATCAGCGCCCGGGTCACGGTGAGCGCGCGCTGCGCAGACAGTTCCCAGTTGTCGGCATAGCGGCGGTTGCCGCCCAGTACCGGGCGGTCGTCGGTAAAGCCGCTGACCATCAGGATCTCTTCGCGGGCGCGCAGGTACTGCGCCAACGGGGCGGCAAGCGACTTCAGGACCTCGCGGCCGTCCGGCTGCAATTCATCGGAGTTGAACGCAAACAGCACGTTGCCGCGAATGCCGATGCGGCCATCCACCAGCGTCACGCGGCCGGCGGCCAGCGGCGCGGCCAGCGCCTGTTCCAGCGTCTTGCGGCGCTGCGCTTCGGCCTGGCGCTGCCTGACCTCCTGGTCCAGGCGGCTGGACAGCTGCAGTTGCACGCCGATCACGCCGACCAGGATCAGCACGAACGCGCCCAGCAGCACCGACATCAGGTCGCCGAAGGCGGCCCAGATCGGCGTGCCGGACTCGCCGTCGCTTTCGATCTCGTCGCTCATGCCGGCTCCGCTGCGCCGGCATCGCTGCGGCGGCCGTCGAACTGACGCAGTTCTTCGATGATCTGCTTCTGCGACAGCATGCTGAGGTCCACCACCTCACGCGCCTGCGCCACGTAGTACGCCAGCTGGTCATCGCTGCGCGCGAGCGAGGCATCCAGTGCGGTGGCCACGTGCTGCAGGCGCTCGTTGAGCTCGCCGGTGGCGCCGCTGAACAGCTGCACCGCCACGCCGAAGGCTTCGCCCAGGCTGGCCACTTCCACTGCGCTGCCGCTGACGTGCGCAGCCACTGCGCCGAGCTTGCCGGTTTCGCTGCCGATCTGCTCGGTGAGCTGGGTGCCCACCCGGTGCAGCAGGTCTGCCGAGGTGGTGACCAGCGCGTCCACGGCCTGGCGTTGTTCGGTGGAAGCGTGATTGACCGCGTCGAGCAAGGTGTCCAGCGTGGCCAGCAGGCGGGTGCGTTCTTCCAGCATGGCGGTGTCGCGCACCATGCTCTCGGACAGGTTCTGGCGCAGCTCGGCCACCACGTCGGCGGCGGCCTTGGGCGCTTCGGCGGCGATCTGCATCAGGCGCGAGACCTCGCTGATGGTGGCGCTGGCCTGCGCCTGCGCCTGCGTGGACAACTCGCTGGCGGTGCTGGCCAGGGTGTCGCAGATGGCCTGCTGTTGCCGGGTGACGCGCTCGCCGGTCTGTTCCCATTGCGCGGTAAGCGTGGCGCTCATCGCGGTGAAGCGCTCGCTCCACAGGTCAAGACGCTGCGCATCGCGCGCTTCCAGCGCGGCCTGCAGATCGCCATGCGCGTGCTGCAAGGTGCCCACCAGCGATGCGGCCTGTGCGTCGAAGCTGGCGGTGGCGGCGGCCAGTGCGGCCTGGTGCTGGGTGGCCAGCGTAGCGCTGGCCTGCTGCTGCTGTGCCAGTGCGTCCGTCCACGCGGTGGCGGCCTCGCTGCTGGACTGGTCCATGCGCGTGGCCACCGCTTCGACCAGGGCGCCGGAGCGCGCCTGGAAGGTACTGGCGAACTCGGTCAAGGCATGTTGCAGGTCCTGCGTGAGCGCGTGGTTGCTGCGCTGCTGCTCGGCCACCGCAGCGGTCCAGCTGGCCGCAGCCGCGGCCGTGCTGGTCTCGAACCCGCTGTTCAAGCCCTCCAGCTGCTGCTGCACGGCCTGCTGCACGCCGTCCTGCAGGGCGCTGGTCTGGCGGGCCAGCTGTTCCAGCGTGGCTTGCAGCTGGGTGCTGAGCGATTGGGTGGCGCGCTGTTGTTCGTCAAGCACCGTGGCCCAGTGCGCGGCGGTGGCGGCATGGCTGCGTGCAAGGCCGGCGTCGAGTGCGCTCAGTTGCTGCTGCACCGCGCGGGTGACGCTGTCCTGCACGGCGCTGCTGCGCTCATCGACCTGCGCCAGCAGTGACTGCATTTGTTCCGTGAGTGCCTGCTGCGCGCGCTCCTGCGCGGCCAGGGCGGCCTGCCACTGGTCGGCGGCGGTGCGTGCGCTGTCCTGGAAGCCGGCGCTGAGCCCGTGCAACTGCTGCTGCACGGCCGTGCTCACGCCTTCCTGCACGGCGGTGCTGTGGTGGGCGACCTGCTCCAGGGTGTCCTGCAGCTGGGTGTGGAGCGCGCGCTGCGCCTGTTCCTGCGCGGCAAGCGCGCTGGCCCAGTGGCTGGCCGCACTGCTCGCACTGCGATCGAAGCCGCTGCTGATGCCGTCCAGCTGCTGCTGCACGGCCTGGGTCAGGCGTTCGTGCAGCGCGGCGGTGTCGCGTGCAATGCCGGCCATGGTGGCTTCCATCGCCGGCTGCAATGCCGCGCCGACCGCGCGCGCGCTGTCGGCAACGCCGGCCTGCAGCGACTGTTCCATCGACGTGGCCAGCCGCGTGTACGCCGCCTCGGTTCTGGCATGGAACTCGGCCTGGTGCGCGGCCAGGCGTTGGTCGGCCGCGATGCTGTGCTGCTCGATGCTGCTCATCAGCGCCTGCATCCGGTCGATCAGGGCCGGCATCAACGCGCTCTGCTGCCGCTGCAGCTTGAACGCTTCGTCACGCTGGTGCGCTTCCGAATGCGGGTGCAGTTCGGCGGCGATCTTCAGGTCCAGCCGCTGCACCGCCTGCAGGCGCTCGCGCCGGCACAGCGCCGACAACAGGCCCAGCATGGCCGAGCTGGCGACGCCGGCGATGGATGTGCCGAATGCAAACGCCAGGCCTTCCACCGGCGCGGCCAGCGAGCCGCGGATGGCCTGCAGGTCGGTGGCGCTCTGCAGGGCAAAGCCGGTGCCCTTGAGCGTGGCCATCATGCCGAGCAGGGTGCCGAGCATGCCCAGCAGCACCAGCAGGCCCACCAGGTACGGGGTCAGCACGGGCGCCGGCAACGCCACGCGCGCGCCCTGGATGCGCAGACGCACCGCATTGCGCAGGCTCGGGTGCAGCTGCGCCAGCCACGCATCCAGTGCCGACGGCGCGGCGGTCAGCCCGGACACCGCGGTGTCCAGCGTGGCGCTGGCCTGGCGATAGCGATACAGCTCCAGCGCACCGGCCAGATAGCAGGCACCGATCACCGCGGCGATGCAGGCGCCCAACGGATTGGAGCCCAGATAGCCGAACCCGACCCAGCAAACCGCCAACAGGCCGACGAGAAACACACACACGTGTACAAGAGTTTTGAACATGACGTCCCAGTTAGCGGGTACGAAGCGCTGCAAGCAGGCCTTCGATCGGGTGAAAACGAACATCCAGTTCGGCGAGCAACACGCTCTGCATGTCCTTGCGAAAAACATCCAGCCAGCCATCGGACACCGCGCGCGCGGCGGCCTGGTCATCGCTTGGCGGGTGATGCGCCTGCGCGGCATGGCGCAGGCGTTCGAAATGCGCGCCGAGCAGGCTGGGCACGGTGTTCAACAGGGTCTGCTCGCGCGGGCTCAGGGTCAGCTCCATCACCGCATCCACTTCGGCCAGCCGAGCCATTTCGCTGGAGACCAGCGTCAGCAGGTCGCGCAGCCGCCCGCGCAGATCGCCGGTGGCGGTGCGCATGGCGCGCTGCATGGCCAGGTAATGCTGCCGGAACGGGGCATAGTCGGGCACCGGCGGCGCCGCGCCCGCCTCGGTGGCAGCACGTGCTTCGGTGCGCAAACGTGCCACCAGCGCATCCAGATCCGCCACGCTGCTGGTTGCCAGACCGGCGCGCACGCGGGCGCAGGCGTCGGCATCGAGCGGGCGCGGCTCGGGCAGGTCATCGGTGTCGGGCAGCTTGCCATCCAGCGCCTTGGACACGGCCACTGCGCGCGTCCAGTCGATCCATTGGCTCAGCCGGTCGGCCAGCGCGTGGTTGGACTGGGCGACGCGGACATCGCTGAGGCGTGCGAGCAGGCGAATGAACGCCGGGCCCGAGAGGGGCGCCCGTGGAGCAGCTTTCGCCATTGTTCCGGTCAAAGACCGCGCATTTTACACGGGAATGCGCGCGCCACCGCCGCCGCGCCCAGGCCCACGCTGCCTGGGCTGGCGGCATTCAGCAGGGGCTGGCGTGCAGTGCTGTCAGGGGGCGCTGCGGGGCAGCTCCAGGTCGCCGGGCGCGCTGGTGGCAGGGCACATGCGCGCCACCTGCGCCGATCAGCGCGTCACCCGCTGCCATGGGGGGCGCGTGCCACCTGATGGCCCGGGCGCAGCCTTGCCACAGGCGCCACTCACCGCCGGGCGCGGTGCACCAGCGGAATCAGCACCACCCCCAGCGCGGCGACCGCCGCGGCGACGTAGCCGATGCTGCCCAGGCCCCAGACCGGAATCGCCAGCCCGCCGATGATGGCGCCGACGCCGATGCCGGCATTGGCAGCGGACACGTTGGTGGTGCCGGCCAATGCCTGCGAATGGCCGACCGACTGCATCACCCGCACCTGGCTGATCGGAAACAGCGCGGTATACGCAATGCCCCAGATCGCCAGAGTCAGACAGAGCAGCACGCCGGTGCCGGCCACCGGCACGCACAACGCCATGCCCAACGCGAGCAACAGCAGGAACACCGCCGTGGCGCGCAGCGGTGAGCGGTCCACCACCCGGCCACCCAACCAATTGCCGATCAGGCCGACCGCACCGAACCCCATCAGCCACCAGCCGACGTTTGCCGCCGGCACGCCCACGTTGCGTTCGAGCAGGTCGGCCAGATAGGTGTAGGCGGTGAACATGGCGGTGAACACCACCACCGACAACGCCACATTGGCCAGGAAAAAGCGCTCGGTGAAGATCCCGGCCTGCTGGCGCAGGTTGACCCGTTCGGTGCGCGCCACCGTCGGCATCCACAGCGCCAACGCGGCGGCCATCGCCAGCGACAGCGCCGCCAGACTCCAGAACGCGCCGCGCCAGCCGATGCTGTTGGCCGCCACCGTGCCCAGCGGGATGCCGAACAGCAGCGCCGCCGAAATGCCCAGATACACCCGCGACACCGCTTGCCCGGCCTGTTGCGGGCCGGCCAGTTGCCCGGCGGTGTCGCTGGCAGTGCCCCAGAACACCGGCAATGCCAGCGCCGGGAGAAAGCGCGCGACCGCCAGCACCCAGATGTTGGGCGCCAGCGCAGCTACGGCGTTGGACACCGCGAACACCAGCAGGATCGCCACGAACAGGCGCTTGCGGTCCAGGTGCGACAGCCAGGCGGTCAGCGGCGGGCCGGACAGCATCACCGTGAAGGCGAACAACGTCACCAGCTGGCCGGCAGCGGAGATCGAGATGCCCATGTCGCGCGCCAGACCGGGCAACAGACCGACGATCAGGTACTCGGTGGTGACGATCACGAATGCGGCAAACGCCAGGATGAAGATCGCCAGCCCGCTGCGCCCGGTGGCGGCGGGGCTGGTCGCTGGAAGGGAAGGGGGAGCAGGCATGGCATCGGCCGGAATGGGGCCGGCCATGGTAAGAAAGAACTGAAGTCGTATATCGGGAGTATTTTCCGTACATTACGGATTCAATTTCTTTAATAGGTCAACATGCATCCTTCCGAACGCGTCAAGGGCATCGACGTCTTCGTCGGCGCTGCCGACGCCGGCAGCTTCACCGCCGCTGCCGAGCGCCTCAGCCTGACTAGCTCAGCGGTCGGCAAGGCGATTGCCCGGCTGGAGGCGCGCCTGGGCGTGCGCCTGTTCGCACGGACCACCCGGCGGCTGGAGCTGACCGATGCCGGCGCGGCGTTCTATCGGGTGTGCGTCAAGGTGCTCGACGAACTGGAGGACGCCGAGCACGTGCTGCGCGCCGAAGGCCAGGCGCCCACCGGCCGGTTGCGGCTGGATGTGCCGGTGAGCTTTGGCCGGCGCAAGGTGCTGCCGGTGCTGTTGCCGTTCTTTCAGCAGCATCCCGGCCTGCAGCCGAGCCTGTCGTTTACCGACCGCTTCGTCGACATGGCCGAGGAGGGCATCGACGTGGCCGTGCGGATCGGCGGGCCGGAGCAGTGGCCCGGCAGCCTGGGCCACCGCTATCTCGGCCACGAAACCTACGTGTTCTGCGCGGCGCCGCAGTACTTGGCGCAGCGCGGCACGCCGCAGCGCATCGACGAGGTGGTGAACCACGCGGCGGTGATCTACGCCAAGGCCGATGGCAGCAGCAGCCCCTGGCTGCTACGCCACGACGAAGGACCGGTGGAACAACGGCCGATGCACGGACACGTGGTGCTGGGCAATGCCGAGGCACAGGTGGATGCGGTGGCCGCCGGCCTGGGCATCGCACAATTGCCGACCTGGCTGATCGATGACCATCTGCAGCGCGGCAGTCTGGTCACGGTGCTGCCGCAGTGCGATACCGATGGCCTGCCGCTGCATCTGGTGTGGATGCGCGCACGGCAGCTGCTGCCCAAGGTGAGCCGCTTGCTGGAATGTCTGGAGCAGGGGCTGCGCGGCGCCACCCGGGCGGCACGCATGCATGCCTGAGCCGCAGCGGATGGCGTGGCGCATGGGAGGTTCCGCCACGACGGTGGCGTCGGCCGCGCTGCCTGACCGATTCAGCGCCGCCCGCCCGGTCGTCTGGCTGACCCGGTTCTGTCAAATGAACGGGTATAAGCTGCGGGCCGGGGAATTCCCCAGCGAGGTGACGCAATGGACCACTCCGACATGCAGGTGTCCGATCTGCTGGTCTTGGAGCTGCAAGGGTTCCATGCTGCCTACGGCAGCGGCCCGGACTTCTGAGATGCGTACCAACGCATCATGGGCATCGCGGCGCAGGCTGGCGGCAACCTGATCGACCTGGCCAACGAAATGGCCTCCCTGGCACAAGGGCTGGGCGCGATCGATCACGCGCAGTTGCTGTAACCGCCTGGTGCCGCGCGTCGCCTGCGTTGTGCCACTTGATCGACCGATCCGGGCACGCCATCACTGAATTTTTCTGCCGTGTTCACGCACGGCTGCTGCGCCCGTTTTTATCGTAGTGGCGTCGATGGCATTACGTGGTCTGGTTCGATCACGCAGTGCCGATCGGGGCGCCATCGGGCGATGCGCTGAGTGTGAGGCTGCACACGGAGGTGTTGCAGTCCCCCCGCAATGGCGCCCCCAACACCCGTGCCGGATGCGGACGTCCGGCACCTCGTTGAGGAGCTTGGTTGTGAATGAAGCAGGAGAAGGCGTGCGGGTGCATCTGGTTGGCGGGCCGCATGACGGGCAGATGCTGTGCGGCGCCACGCTCCCCGAGCTTGCGCTGCCGCAAGGCTACCGGATGGCACCCTGGCCGGGCGGGCAGACGGGCATCCACTGGCACCGTGAGTTCAATCTGGCCAGTGCACACGAGTCGGTGGTAGCCGAGCAGCTGTGTGATGCATTGAATGCGCGGTGGCGGCATTACCTGGCGACGCGGCGGCAGCAGGCGGCTGTGTCGCGCGGCGGCGATGTAAACAGCGGCTGTGCAGACGCTGCGCTTGCGTAAGGCCCGCTGATCGACCAGGGGTGATGGCGTGATGTGATGGATCGGCGCGCGCAGCCTGCGCCTCGAGGGCGCGATGCATGTCTGTCATGCCGCGCTGTGGTCGCCCGACATTGCGCTGGCGCGCCTGGTGAGGCACTCGGGGGTCAACAATGGCGGCCTTACCGACATGCCGGTGTTCACGCCCTCCCACCTGCAACGCATACGTGCACCGGCTACGGCGCAGTACCTATTCGCAGGATAAGTCGGTGGGCCCTCAAGCAGGCCCTAGCGCTGGAACCACAACGCAGCGTGGCGAGACGCCCACCGCCTGTGCTCCAACGCAGGTCTATTCCGCGTCAGCGCCCGACTTGACCGGTGTTGCTGGTATCGCTGCCGACGCACCGCGCGTCTTCTCGCGCCGCAGCGGGGTATCGCCCAGGCGTTCGATCGCACCGCCGGACTGCTGGAATGCTTCCAGATCGGCGGCCAGGCGCTGTTCGGACAGGCGCGGCTTGCCGGGTTGATTGCTGACGGTCATCGACTGGCGGCGGGAGTTATTCATCGCGAATCCTCATGCGTTGTAGAGCGTCAAGGGGATGCCCCGCCGGCGTTGATCGTCGTAGGTGGCACGCACGTCGCGGCAATACGGGCCGGACATGACGAAACGCCGGCAGATGGCCGGTCGCGTGTCGTAGATCGAGCAGCACATCCGCGCCGCATCGATCGCCACGCACCACCCTTCTTCATCGCGCGCCATCACGTGCCAACCTTCCGGTGTCACGCTGGTCAGGTGGTTGGGGATGCGGTCGGAAGGATCGACCATGACGGTGAGCCGGCAACAGACGGCGTCGCAGCGTTCGCAGAGATTCTTGATGGGGAGGCCAGAGAGAATGAGGGCGGCGCCGGGCGTCAGGCGCACTGGCACCATACACCTTGGGCGCGCCAGGATGTGAACCTGCGCCTGGTGCCGCGCGTGTCAGGCGGCAGCGACGCCGGGCAAGAACGCAACGTCAGGGACACATCGCCCCATCCAGCGTGCCGCACATTGGGGATTGCTGCGTCCATCGCGATCTCGGCAAATATATTGGCGATGCACCGTTGACGCCCGTTCGTGCTGGTCATGCCGTCTGTCACACAGAAGCCGAAACGCACACTGCGGCGGCGTTGCCAACGGTTGCCTTTGTCGCGCCCATGCGAAGACGGTTTTCACCTGTGCCATCGCTGCGGCGCCGTAGCGTGGGCAGTACCGATGCACGTCACAGGAGACAGGTATGAGCCCATCCAATCAGATTCCGTCTGCACACGATCAGGCCACAGGCCACGATCAGGACCACAGCGACAAGAAGAAGCAGGACGCGCTGCAGGACGAGGCGGTGGAAGAAACCTTCCCGGCCAGTGATCCGGTATCGCCGTTTGTGCCTGCAAAACCGCTGGACTGAGCGACTGCACACAGACGTCGCTTGCGCGAGGCGGCGTGTGCGCATCGCCCGGCATGCAGGTATGCCGATGTTTGCGTAGCGAGTTTTACGCCGCATCGCACGGCACCAGTTGAGGAGCGAAAACAACAAAGGCGCGGTCGGTGACCGCGCCTTTGTTCGTCCGTCTAGCCGAGGTTTACGGCGTCAACACCACCTTGCGGCAATCGTCCTGCTTCCTGTCGAACACCTCATAGCCGCGCGCTGCATCAGCCAGCGGCATGCGGTGGCTGATGATGGCGCTGGGCTTGAGATCGCCATTGCCGATGCGTTCGAGCAGATGCGGCATGTGCTTCTGCACGTGGGTCTGGCCCATCTTGAAGCTCAGTCCCTTGTCGAATGCATCGCCGAACATGAAGGCGTGGATGAAACCGGCGTACACACCCGGCACGCTGACCACGCCGCAGCGCCGGGTGGCGGCGATGCACTGGCGGATCGCCACGCCGCTGCTGCCCTCCAGCTTCAAGTTGGTGAGCGTGGTTTCCAGCGCACTGCCCTCGGCCTCGAAGCCGACCGCTTCGATACTGGCATCCACACCGCGGCCGTCCGTCTGCGACACGATCACATCGGCCGGGTCGTCGATCTCATCGAAATTGATCGGAATCACGCCATAGGCCTTGGACGCGAAATCCAGGCGATAGGCATGCCGGTCGACCATGAAGATGCGCTCGGCGCCGAGCATGCGGCAGCATGCCGCGGCCATCAGGCCGACCGGGCCGGCGCCGAAGATCGCCACCGTGGAGCCTTGCTTGACCCCGGCATCGACCACAGCCTGATAGCCGGTGGGCAGGATGTCGGACAGGAACAGCACCTGCTCGTCGTGCAGTGCATCGGGCACCACCAGCGGCCCGACATTGGCCTTGGGGACGCGCACATATTCGGCCTGGCCGCCGGAGAGCCCGCCATACAGGTGGCTGAAACCGAACAAGGCCGCAGGCGGGCGCATGTCCTTGTGGTTGAGCGCGGCGCCCTTGCCGGTGTTGGTGGTTTCGCAGGCAGAAAATTCCTGCAGCATGCAATGGAAGCACTGCCCGCAGGCCACCACGAACGGAATCACCACCCGGTCGCCGCGTTTGACAGCGGTCACGTCCGGGCCGACGTCTTCGACGATGCCCATGAATTCGTGGCCGAGGATGTCGCCATGCCGCAGATCCGGAATCTTGCCGCGGTACAGATGCAGATCCGATCCGCAGATGGCAGTGGCGGTGACGCGCAGGATCAGGTCATCGCGTTCCACCAGCACCGGGTCCGGCACGGTTTCGACCCGCACATCGCGTGAGCCGTGATAGTTGAGGGCAAGCATATCGATCTCCTGTTGAGCCGTAGGTTGCGGCAACGCACAACAGTGTTCGGGCACGTGCGTTAAGGACGTCAGCACGGTGCGTGGGCATGGTGTGCACGATGCCCGCGGCCACGCGCCGTTGATGTGCAAGTCACGGCTGGATAACCCACGCACTCGCACGCTGGATGTCCACGCCGTACTGCACGCGAGCCCGCCTGCAGTGGGCAAACCGACAATCAACGATCGCCAGACGGCGACCACTCAAGGAGACATGCATGGGACTTTTCAAGATGGTGACCGCCGGCGCTGTGGGCTATGTGGCCTACAAGGCGTGGCAACGCCGCCAGGGCCAGGCGAACGAGGGCGCACAGCAGGATCGACAGAGTGGGCAGGCCGCCATCGGCGCAACGCCGCCGCATGGCGACCCGTTGCGTGACAGCGTGGGCGATGCGCGAGACCGCAAGCAGGCGCTGGGCGCACTGGCGATCTTCAACGAGCAGGAGCGCACGCTGGCGCAGCTGGCCGTAGTCAAGGGCGTGGAAGGCGAAGTGCTGGACTTTGCGCGCAAGATGGACGAAGCGCACAGTGCCGCACTGACCGATCTCAGCCGGTTCGCACCCGATCGCAGCGGCAGCCTGGGGCAGGCAGCGTCCGTGCGTTCCAAGGCAGCACGCGACCAGCTGGAATCGCTGCATGGCCAGGCGTTCGAAAAGCAGTACCTGCAGACCGCCATCAGCAGTCACGAGCAGGCGTTGACGCTACTCGATGCACAGCTGAGCAGCGAGCCTGGCTCCAGCGACCTGGGCAAGGAACTGCAGCGTGCACGCGAGACCATCGCCGAGCATCTGGAACATGCCAAGACCCTGAGCACCAAGCAGACCCCGCCGCACTGAGGCGGGCCCGCACCTTCTGCGGGATCGAGAGCGGAGATCGCCATGGGCGAACCACAGGACGCAAACCGGCAACCCACCGACATGCACACGGTCAGCATCAGCGAGGAATGGGAGTTGCAGTACTGGGCGCGCGAATTGGGGATGTCCGAAGACGACCTCAAGAAAGCGGTGCAGGAAATCGGCAACGTCACCACCCAGCTACGCGACTACCGGCCACCGCACTGAGCGGAGCGATGCACACACGACAGGCAGCCTCGGCTGCCTGTCGTGTGTGCGATGTTCAGTGGGATAGCACCCTGCAGCAGCCCGCAGTCGTTGCCGCAGCGCACTAGGTTGCTGCGGACAAGAGTTGTTCGAAGCCGGCCGCCTGCCGCTGCCAGAGGCCATCGAACACACCGCCACGCCCACGCAGCGCCGCCGGTGCGCCGTCTTCCACCACGCGGCCGTCCTGCAGCACCACGATGCGGTCGAAGCCGATCACGGTGGACAGGCGGTGCGCCACTGCCAGCACGGTGCGGTCGCGCATCAGGTGATCCAGCGCCGCCTGGATTTCCGCTTCCGACTCGGTATCCAGCGCCGAGGTGGCTTCGTCGAGGATCAGGATCGGCGCATCCTTCAGAAATGCGCGCGCAATGCCCAGCCGCTGGCGCTGCCCACCAGAGAGCATCACCCCGCGCTCGCCGACCTGGGTGTCGTAGCCCTCCGGCAGCTGGCGGATGAAGCCATCGCAGAACGCATGCCGCGCGGCCTGGTGGACCTCCGCGTCGGTGGCGTCGGGACGGCCATAGCGGATGTTGTCGCCGATGCTGCGGTTGAACAGCGCCGTTTCCTGCGGCACCACCGCGATCTTTTCACGCAGGCTGTCCTGGCTGACGCTGCGGATATCCTGCCCGTCGATCAGCACGCGGCCGGATTCCACATCGTCCAGACGCTGGATCAGCGCGATCAGGGTGGATTTACCGGCACCGGACGGACCGACGATGCCCACCTTCTGGCCGGCGGGAATATGCAGGTCCACCCCATCAAGCACTGCCTCGCGCTCGGGATAGGCAAAGCGCACCTGCTCGAAACGCACATCGCCTTCGGCCAGCGCCAGCGGCGCATCCGTATCGACGATGGCATGCGGCTGCAGGATGATCTGCAAGGTGTCGGCGATCGCGCCCAGCTGCTGGGTGGTGTCCACCAGGGTCAACGCCAGATCGCGCGAGCCGTGCAGGATGCGGAAGGTCAATGCGCTGACCAGCACCACGTCGCCGGCACTGACCGCGCCGCCGCGCCACATGCTGATCGCCCACAGCAGCATGCCGCCGGCCATCAGCGACAGGCAGATGTCGTGGATCACGCGGGCTTTTTCCACGTACATCCAGCTGCGCCGATGTGCGACCGCTTCGTGGCCGATCTGTTCGGCCAGGCGCGCGCTTTCGCGATCGCGTGCGGCAAATGCCTTAATCGTCCAGACATTGGACACCGCATCCACCAGCTCGCCGCCCACCCGCGCGGCCTGCGCGGCAAACCGCTGATGCTTGGCACGCCCGCGGATGCCGAAGCTGGTGATGATGGCCGCCACCAGCGCAACAAAGCCGATCAAGGTAGCCGCCATGCGCCAGTCCACGGTCAACAGCAACACGACGGCTCCGATGAAATCCACGATAGGCGGCAGGATCTTCCAGGCCAGCCCGCCGTAGATCTGCCCGGCCGCGCCGCCAAGTGCGGAGATGCGGTTGCCCAGCGCGCCGGCAAAGTGCTCGGTGAAATAGCGCATCGGGTGGCCGGTGAGGTGGCGGAACAGGTCTACCCGGATATCCACCACGCTGGCCACCACGGTGCGGCACCCCAGCCAGCCGCCCAGCCGCCAGAACAGGTTTTCCACTGCAATCAGGCCGATGAACAAGCCCAGCGGCAGCCACACATCGGCGTGCTCGCGCTGCTCGGTGGCCATTGCATCGACCAGCATCTTCATGCCGTATTGCACCGTCACCGCGCAACCGGCCGCACCGATGATCAGCACCAGCAGGCCGCCGAAGTGCCAGGGACGTTGGCAGATGTAGTGCCACAGGAAGCGCGCCGGCGTATCCCGCAACAGGTCCGGCCGGGTGGATGTGCTCACGTGGCCATGTCCGCAAGCGGGAACTGCGGTGCACGCAGGCCGAAGCGGTCGTGTTCGCGCCTGAGCTGCGCCGCCAGGCGGGCATCGACGGGGCGCTGGCCGTGTTCATCGGCGTAGCCGAGCAGGCCGGTGGGGCAATGCCGGTAGTTGTCCCAGCCAGGGTAGTCCAGCACCGGATACAGGCAGATCCCTTCCATGGCCACGCCGTGCTGCAGGGCCAGCGCCACTTCGTCGCAGACATGCGCAAGCCAGGGGGCGCGTTGGTCGGCCTCGGCACCGGTTTCAGCCACGATCATCGGGCGTTGGTAGCGCTGCCAGAACTCGCCCAGGATGGACGAGAACGCGCGGTGATCCGGCGAACTGCGCAGGATCGGCGTGCCACCGGGGTACCACTGGTTATCGGAGTAGTAATTGACGCCGATGATGTCCAGATACTCCGGCGCACCGCCCAGCCCCGGCCATTGCCGGCCGCAGACCATGTCCCAGGCCTCGAATTGCGCCAGACGCAGACGTTCGGCTTCGCGGCGCGGGCCGGGGCGGTCGTTGGGGGCGGCCACATGGATGGCCGGATCCACCTGCACGAAGCGTGCGCGCGGCTCGACCTGGCGCACCGCATCGATGGCCGCGATGGTGGCGCGCACCAGCTGGTGCTTGAGCTCGAACCCGCGCCCGCGTGCCATCGGATGCATGCGCGCGTGATCGCCGCCATTCCACGCCCAGAACGAGATCTCGTTGAGCGGCGCATAGAACGGCACCGCATCGGTTTCGTTCCTGATGCATTGCGCGGCTGCCGCGGCAAACCGTGCGAAGCGCTCGACGAACTGCGGGGTCCAGATGTCCACATCGTCCGGCCAGCCGTAATGGCACAGGTCCCAGATGACCTGGGTGCCGGTGGCCTGGGCGGCATGCAGCATCGGCAGGAAGCTGGACCAGTCGTAGTGGCCAGGACGCTGCTCGATCAGGTGCCAGCGCAGGCCGTCGCGTGCGGTGCGCAGACCGTGCGTGCCGACGGCGGCATAGTCGTTGGCCGCCCAGCGGTCGTGCCGGGTGCCGGCCAGCAGATCCAGCCGGCGGCCGTCGCGACGGCGGTGGCTCGAACACTCGAAGCCCGCCATGAAGAAACTGTCGAACACTGTGGGGGTGTGCATCTACCATCCTGCTGCACGCGCACCGCTGGTGGCGGCATCGCGTCGATAACGGCCCTGCAGCGGGACTGCTGCAGGGCAGGGGAGCCAGTCAGACCGCCAGCGCGGCCGGCGCGTGCTGCGCGCGTTCTTCGATGCGCTTGTACACCGCCAGCGCCTGGCCCACCACCTGATCCATGTTGTAGTACTTGTAGGTGCCCAGGCGCCCCAGGAAGGTGACATCGGGCGTTTCCGCTGCCAGCCGCTCGTAGCGGCGGTACAGCTCGGCGTTCTCGGCACGCGGGATCGGATAATACGGGTCGCCCTCGGCCGACGGGTATTCGTGGGTGAGGCTGGTGCTGGGATGCTGCTGGCCGGTGAGATGCTTGTATTCGGTGATGCGGGTGTAGGCCACATCCTCGGCCGGATAATTGACTGTCGCCACCGCCTGGAACCGTTCCTGCTCCACCGTGCTGTGTTCAAAGCGCAGCGAGCGGTACGGCAGCTTGCCGTAGCAATAGTCGAAGTATTCGTCCACCGGACCGCTGTACACCAGCTGGTCGTACTCCAGCTCGTCGCGGATCTCGCGGAAATCGGTATTGAGCATCACCTTGATGTTGGGGTGATCGAGCATGCGCTCGAACATGCGCGTATAGCCATGCAGCGGCATCTGCTGAAAGGTGTCGGTGAAATAGCGGTCGTCGTCATTGGTGCGCGTGGGCACGCGCGCAGTCACCGACTTGTCCAGCTGCGATGGGTCCAGGCCCCACTGCTTGCGCGTATAGCCACGGAAGAACGTCTCGTACAACTCGCGCCCCACCTGGTTGATCACCACATCCTCGCTGGTCCGGATGTCCGCCACCGGCTCGGCGCGGCTGGCCAGAAACGCCGCCGCCTCGTCCTCGCTGGTCAGCTGCAAGCCGTACAGGCGATTGAGCGTGGTCATGTTGATCGGAATCGGCACCTGTTGCTCGCCCACCTGCGCGAGCACGCGATGTTCGTACGGGCGCCACTGGGTGAAGTTGGACAGGTAATCGACGATGCGCTGTGCATTGGTGTGGAAGATGTGCGGGCCATAGCGATGGATCAGCACGCCGGCATCGTCATGAAAATCGTAGGCGTTGCCGCCGATATGCGGGCGCTTGTCGACCACCAGCACGCGCTTGCCCAGCCCGGCGGCCAGGCGTTCGGCGAGCACGCTGCCGGCAAATCCCGCACCGACGATCAGGTAATCGAAGCCGCGCCGCGCCCGGGTGCGCGGTGGTGTGGCGCTGCCGTGAGGCATCACTGGTTCCAAGAGAGTGTCTCCTTCATCAATGCGTAGGTGTGGTCCCAGGACATGTCGCCCAGCACCTGGTCGGCGGTCGCGTACAGGCGCTCGGTGTCGGCGCTGTCCTGCAATGCGACCTCGCAGGCGGCAACGAAGGCGTCGGCCGTGTCGGCAATGCGCACCACGCCGGTATCGCCATAGGTGCGCACCACGTCGCGGATGGGCGTGGACACCACCGGGCAGCCGCCGGCCAGGTATTCGGGCGTCTTGGTCGGGCTGATGAAGCGTGTGGACGCGTTCATCGCAAATGGCATCAGTGCCACGTCCCAGCCAGACAGATACGCAGGCAGTTCGTCATAGGTCTTGCCGCCCAGATAATGGATGTTGTCCGCGCGCGGCAGCTCGGAGGGGTCGATCTTGACCACCGGGCCGATCATCACCAGCTGCCAGTGCGGGCGCTGCGCAGCCAGGCTGCGCAGCAGCGCGACATCGAAACGCTCGTCGATCACCCCGTAAAACCCGAGCCGCGGATGCGCGATGCCGGCCTGATCGGCGGGCTCGGGTTGCGGCGCGCGTGCGGCGGCAAAATGCGCCACGTCCACGCTGCTGGGAAAGGCATGCGCGTTGCCATGCAGTGCGCGCTTGGCCTCCCAAATGCTGTAGCCGCCGGTAAACACCACGTCGGCACGCTGCAACAGCGTGCGTTCGTGTTCGACCAGCTCCGGTGGCGCACCGCGGAACGCCGACAGCTCATCCATGCAGTCGTACACGGTGATGCGCGGCTGCAGATGCGCGCTGAAGCCCAGGCTCATCGGCGTGTAGTACCACAGCAACAGATCGGCAACGCCCAGTTCGGCCAGGTAGCCATCCAGCAACTGGCGTTGCACACGCACCGCCGCCTCGCCCTCGCAGCCGGCCGGCAGGCGCGGTACCAGCACGTGCACGCCCCCGTCCTCGCCACGCACCTGCAGCCATGGGGTGGGCTCGTCGCAGGCGATGGGTTCTTCCCAGAACAGCACGTTGGCATCGTGCGCAAAGCGCGACATCAGATGCTGGGGGCGCTGATAGACAAAACTCCAGCGCAGGTGCGACAGACATAACAGCGTCGGCCGGCCTGGATCGAACTGCGGTGCGCTGTCGGAAGCGACGGCACGGCGTGTCTTGCCGATGGCGTATTGAAACTGACCTGCCCAACTCATGAAATGCCCTCGCTAGGAAAGAAGTGACTGCGCCTCATGCGCGGGAGAAGCCGTCGGCGAGGACCAGTGCGCGTGTCGGCTCGCTGCGGCGGCGCGTGTCCGGTGCCGGCAAGGCGCGGCATGCCGGGGCCGCCAGCTCACGCGCGGCATCGCGCCCGGGCGATGCGGACGGCATGGCAGACGGCGTGCGTTGCCGCGCAAGACGCGAGTTGGCGTAGCCCTGTGGATGCATCGACTGCCAACGCCAGGTGTCGCGGCACATGCGGTCCAGATCGTACTCGGCCGTCCAGCCCAGCAGCCGGTTGGCCAGTGCGGTACTGGCGAAGTACACGGCCACATCGCCCTCACGGCGCGGCACGATGCACAGTGGAATGCGCCGGCCACTGGCGCGCTCGAACGCGGCCGCCACCTCGCGCACGCTATAGCCGCGCCCGGTGCCCAGGTTCACCACCAGGCCCGTGCGCTCGCGCTGCAGGTAGTCGATGGCATCCACGTGTGCGCGGGCCAGGTCCATCACGTGCAGGTAGTCGCGTACACCGGTGCCGTCGTTGGTGGGGTAGTCGTCGCCGAAGACCTGCAAGGCGTCGCGACGACCGACCGCTACCTGCGCAATGTAGGGCATCAGGTTGTTCGGCACCCCGCGCGGATCCTCGCCGAGGTAGCCGCTGGGATGCGCGCCGACCGGGTTGAAGTAGCGCAGCAGCGCGGCGTTGAATTCCGGCCAGGCCGCACTCAGGTCGCCGATCATCTCTTCCATCATCAGCTTGGTGCGGCCATACGGGTTGATCGCCTTCAGCGGTGCGCTTTCCTCGATCGGGCTGGTATTGGCGTCGCCGTACACCGTCGCCGACGAACTGAACACCAGGTTGGCCACCTTGGCGGTGCGCATCGCGCGCAGCAGCGCCAGCGTGCCGGTCACGTTGTTGTTGAAGTACAGCAAAGGTTCGCGGACCGATTCGCCCACCGCCTTGAGCGCGGCAAAATGCAGCACCGCCCCGATGCGTTTGCTGCGCATCAGCTCGGCCAGCTCCGGCGCGCGCACATCCATGCGGTGGAATTCCGGCCGATAGCCCATCAGGTGCTGCAGATGGTCGAGCACGCGCTCGGATGAATTGCTGAGGTTGTCGACGATGCATACCTCGTGACCGCGCCGTGCCAGTTCGACGCAGGTATGCGAGCCGATATAGCCGGTGCCGCCGGTGACCAGAATTCTCATAGTTGTCTGCCTTGTGGGGAGCGCGGATGCGCTGGCCTGCCTATGGCGCGGATGCACCACCTCGCATGTCTCGATGCGTGTTGCGTGATGTCGCGCCAGCCGTGCAGAGCACCTGTGCCACGCACATCGGCGGGCAGGTCTGGGCAAGAGGAAGGGGTGTGTGCATCACTGTCCAACGCCACCCACGGTAGGCCGCGGCGCGTGAGAACCGTCGCAGCGATGGGTGTGTGCCACGCGAGTGCGACGTCGACCGGAACCTCATCTGCACGGTGCGTTGACGATCGCCCGTGTTAAGCGGCCGACCGATGCAGTGCAGGTCGCGCAAGCCGGCTGTACACCGGTTGTGTGGTCGATAGGGGCCGGCATGATCGCGCGCGCCCTGTGCTTGGCACGACGTTGCGAGCAGCCGCGACCGGGTGGAATGAATCTCTGCAGACACAAAAAAGCCCGCATCACCTCATCGGTGATGCGGGCTCTGCAACGCGCAGGCGTCAGAGCGTGACGGCGCCGCCGGCGATGGTCAGCAAGGTGCCGGAGGTGTAGCTGGCCGTGTCGGACGCCAGCATCACGTAGGCCGATGCCAGTTCCACCGGCTGACCGGGCCGGCCCATCGGCGTTTGCGAGCCGAAATTCTCTACCGACTCATCGTCCATACCGGAGGGAATGAACGGGGTCCAGATCGGCCCCGGCAGTACCGCGTTGACGCGGATGTTCTTCTCCGCCAGTACGCCGGCCAGGCCGATGGTGAGGTTGGCCAGCGCCCCTTTGGTGGCGGCATAGGGCAGGATGTTCGGCGTGGGTTTCTTGGACTGCACCGACGCGGTGTTGATGATGGAGCCACCATCGGTCATCAATGGCGCAGACAGGCGCACCAGGTTGAACACGGCATGCACGTTGGTGTCGAAGGTCTTGCGCCATTCGTCCAGCGTGATGTCCTCGAAGGTTTCGAAATACTTCTGGTAGCCGGCATTGTTGACCAGGATATCCAGCCCGCCGAAGGTGCTGTTGACCTTGTCGACCAACGCTGCCGCCTGGCTCGGGTCGCTGATGTCGCAACCGACCAGCAACGCCTTGACGCCGGCCTTCTCGATCAGCGCGCCGATCTTGGCCGCATCTTCCTGCTCGTCGGGCAGGAACGCGATTGCCACGTCTGCACCTTCGCGGGCGTAGGCAATGGCCACCGCCGCGCCGATGCCGCTGTCGCCACCGGTGATCAGGGCGCGCTTGCCCTTGAGTTGCCCGTGACCGACATAGCTGTCTTCGCCATGGTCCGGACGCGGGTCCATCTGGTCGGTGCGGCCGGGGAAGCTCTGCGGCTGCGGCTTGAAGGGCGGGCGCGGATAGTTGGGTACGGGCATGGTCGTCTCCTGACGGTTGCGGTGGAAGCGCGGGTTGACGGCCAGTGTGGATATGCAGACGTAAACATCCGGGTGAGGCGATGTCAGCGGCGCGTGTGCTGGCAGCCCCACACGCGCCGCTGCATTCACGCCATCGGTCGTACCGCGCAACGCACTGCTGGCGCTTGACCAAACCTTCATGCGCTTTTGCCGGCAGCACTCGATACTGCGCGCACCTGCAGGAGGTCACCCATGTTCTTTCGCCGTAACGGGCTGTCGTTGTGTCTGCTTGCGTTGACGCTGTTCTTTATCGGATGTCAGATCTACGCGGGTCTGCATGCCTATAACGCGGAACTCCGCGAACAGGGGCTGCCCACCTTGCAGCTGGCGGCCTATCTGCACAGTCCGCACTTCATGTCTGCGCTGTTCGAGAACTGGGAGAGCGAATTCCTGCAGATGGGCATGTACGTGCTACTGACCGTCAAGCTGCGTCAGGTCGGGTCGGCCGAATCACGTCCGCTCGATCCCGAAGAGGAGCGCACCGAGATCAAACCCGGCACCGCGCCATGGCCGGTACGCGCAGGCGGCGTATGGCTAAGGTTGTACGAGCATTCGCTGGCGATTGCGTTCGGCGCGCTGTTTCTGATGAGTTTTGTGCTGCATCTGATCGGCAGCTGGCGGCTGGAGCTGCTGGAGCGTGCGCAGAAAGGCTTGCCGCCGATCAGCGTGTTCGCGCATTTCACCGACGCCGGCTTCTGGTTCGAGTCGATGCAGAACTGGCAGAGCGAATTCCTGGCGGTGTTCTCGCTGGTGGTGTTGACCATCTGGCTGCGGCAGAAGGATTCGCCGCAATCCAAGCCGGTGCGGGCACCGCATTCCCAGACCGGCGGGTAACCGCAACGGCACCCTCGCAGGGCGCCGCCAGGCGGGCGCGGCCGTTGGTGCCGATACGCACCACTTCACGCCGTCACCCGGCGGCGTTCACCGCGTTGCAATGCGCGCCTGCCTAGGTTGGGGCCACGACGAACGCGCAGGAGATGAACGTGGGTAGCGAACCGAAAAAGCCGTGGGGCCCTGACGATGATCAGAGCAAGCCGTTTACGCCGCAGGAAAAGCGCAACGAGAACGTGGAGTGGAAGGTGCACGACATGCCCGACGAGGACCCGGATGTGAACAAGGCCGACCCCGAGCACGATTACGAACGTCCGGACGGCTCGGAAAAGCGCTGACACCGCACAGCGCGCAGCATGCACGGTGCCCGCAGATGCGGGCACCGTGCGTTTTGGGCCCATTCCCCGGCGCCATGCCTGCGGTACCCAGGATCGATGCACTGCGGCCACACCCAGCGGCCGCACTCAGCGGCCACATTTAGTGATGGTGGTGATACCCCACATCGGCCGCGATCTTGCCGCGGAACACGCGGTACGACCACACCGTATAGCCCAGCACCAGCGGCAGCAGCACGATCAGCCCGACCATCGGAAACATCTGCGACGAGGTGGGCGCGGCCGCCTGCCAGATGGTGTAGGTCGGTGGTACCAGATACGGCCACATGCCCAGCACCAGCCCGATGAAGCCCAGGACGAAGATGGCCAGCGTGAGCAGGAAGGGCACCGCATCATGGCGTGAGCGGTCGCTGCTGCGCCACAACGCCAGCGCTACCGCTGCGGTGACCACCGGAATCGGCGACAGCCACCAGAAGTTGCCATGCGCGAACCAGCGCGCCATCACGTGCGAGCTCAGAAACGGCAGCCAGGCGCTGACCAGCACCACGAATGTCACCACCACGCCGACCAGTGGCTTGGTGAGTTGCCGTGCCAGGGTGTGGGTGCGGCCGTCGGTCTTGAGGATCAGCCAGGTGCTGCCGAGCAGGGCGTAGCCGAACACCAGCGCCGCACCGGTGAGCATGGTGAACGGGCTGAACCAGCCGAATACCCCGGCCGTGTAGCGGCCGTTGTCCAGCGGCATGCCTTCCACCAGTGCCCCCAGGATGAGGCCCTGCGCGAAGGCGGTGAGGATCGAGCCGCCGATGAAGGACAGCGTCCACAGCCGGCGCGAGCGCTGCGCCTTGAAGCGGAACTCGAACGCCACGCCACGAAACACCAGCGCCATCACCATCAGCAGCACCGGCAGGTACAGCCCGGACAGGATCACCGCGTAGGCCGCCGGAAAGGCGGCGAACAAACCGGCCCCGCCAAGCACCAGCCAGGTCTCGTTGCCATCCCAGATCGGCGCGGCGGTGTTCATCATCAGATCCACCTCCTGCTCGTCGCGTGCGAACGGTGCCAGCATGCCCAACCCCAGGACGAAGCCATCCAGCACCACGTACATCAGTACGCCAAAGCCGATCACGCCGAACCACACCACCGGCAACCAGTAGCTCAGTTCCATGGAGTGTTCTCCTGTTCCAATGCGGTATCTGCTGCCGACAGCGGGCGCGCCGGCGTGTGCTCGCCGCCGGCCACGTCCGGGCCGTCGCGGCTGGCTTGCGGGCCCGCACGCACCAGCTTGACCAGATAGAAGATGCCGAACCCGAACACGAAGGCGTAGCCCAGCACATACACCAGCAACGACACCGTCACGGTGGCGGTGGACTGCGCACCCACCGCGTCGGCGGTGCGTAGCAGCCCATAGATCACCCACGGTTGCCGCCCGATCTCGGTGACGAACCAACCGGCCACCAGCGCGATGAAACCGGCCGGCAGCATGACGTTCCAGGCCAGCACCAGGGCCTTGGCATGCAAGCGCCCGCGCCACCAGGCAAGCGCAGACACCCAGGCCAGCAACAACATCGCCATCCCCAATCCCACCATGATGCGGAAGGCGAAGAACACCGGCGCCACCGGCGGTCGCTGATCGCGCGGCACCGAGGTCAACGGCGTGATGTCGCCGTCGGTCGTGTGGGTCAGGATCACGCTGCCCAGCCGCGGAATCGCCACCTCGTAGTCGTTGCGCTCGGCCTCGGCATCGGGCACGGCAAACACCACCAGCGGGACGCCGGCGCCATCGGCCTGCCGATGCCAGTGCGCTTCCATCGCGGCCACCTTCAACGGCTGATGCTCGAGCGTGTTCAAGCCATGCTGGTCACCAACCAGTACCTGGATCGGCAACACGATCGCCGCAAACGCCACTGCCAGCCGCAACATGCGCGCCGCGGCGTCCACATGCAGGCCCCGACGCAGGTAATACGCCCCCACGCCGCCCACCACGAAGCAGGTGGTGATGAACGAGCCCAGCGCCATGTGCGCCAGACGATACGGAAACGAGGGGTTGAAGATGATCTGCATCCAGCGTACCGGCTGCACGATGCCGTTGACCATCGCATAGCCCTGCGGTGTATGCAGCCAGCTGTTGGACGCCAGGATCCAGAACGTGGATACCAGCGTGCCGATCGCCACCATGCAGGTGGCAAAGAAGTGCAGCTTCTCCGAGACGCGTCCCCAGCCGAACAGCATCACGCCCAGGAAGCTGGCCTCCAGGAAGAACGCGGTCAGCACCTCGTAGCTCAGCAGCGGCCCGATCACACTGCCGGCGATGCGGCTGAGTTCGGGCCAGTTCGCGCCGAACTGGAAGGCCATCACGATGCCGCTGACCACACCCATGCCGAAGGACACCGCAAAGATGCGCAGCCAGAAGAAATACAGCCGCTTCCAGAGCGCATCGTGCGTGCGCAGCCAGCGCCACTCCAGAAACCCGAGCAGATTGGCCAGCCCGATGGTGAACGCGGGGAACAGCACGTGAAACGAGATGACAAAGGCAAACTGGATACGGGATAGCAGCAGCGCTTCCACAGGGGTCTCCCTAGTGCCGGGTGCGCGTGAGCGCGGTCAGGTGGTCACGGCGTAGTGGTCCGGGCAGGCGCGAGATGACACCGGGGCACGTCGTTGCCGTCTGCATGGGCGCTGCGCGCGCCGTCGGGGCGTCTGTCGCCAGCGTGCGCGCATGCGACCGCAAAAAGCGTGACGTGCCGCACCGGACGCAGCCGCAAGGCAGGGAATCGGCGGTGACCGCGCAAAGACCACACCGCAGCGCCGGCGACCTCAGGCGCTGCGCAGATGACGCAGGCAGCGTGGCGCCAGCCAGTCCGCCAGTGCAGCGTTCATCGAACCCGGGGTCAGGCACAGCGCATCGCGGACTGCCTTGATCGCCTCCTGTTCGCTGAGCTGCGGGCGGGCGTTGTAGGCCGCGCACACTGCGCGCACGGTGGCATCGGGCACGCCGTCGAACGGGTAATACCCGAGTTGTCCGCGGCGATGTTCGCCGCGCCAGTACTCCAATTGGTCTTGCACATCGGCCGGGCGATGTGCGGAAACTGCCTGCATGGGACACCTCTTGCGACACAATGGCGCCAATGTCTGCGGCAACACGGAACGGGCACGTGAGCGCGCCGTGCACGCGCTCTCCACACAGTGTGCGTAGGCTGTGGGTAACCCAGCGGGCCCGACATCGTCATCGAACGGGCTGTTCCGGCTGCAGCTGCGGCCACTCGCGTCGGCGCTGGCCACATCCCGTCGCCCCGCAACGCACCAGCGAGCTGATCCACTGGTTCGATCACACGACCTGACGCCGACGCGCGTTGCAGCGGCAGCAAACCTTGCACTGTTTGGCGTTTCGACACTCCCGGTACGGCGACCGGACCCAACCATGACCCTTGGCACTGGCAAATTCCAGCGCAGCCGTGCGTACTTCTGGCACATCATTCCGGCGAGCTCGACTTGGGGGAAGAGCGCCGTACGATCACGATGGTCGTGACCGCAACGTGCAATCTCGTGGTGACGCGCAGGCGCTTTTTCGCGCCGCCGTCACAATTCTCAACTGAACATGTATTAGGCATTGCGGACAGAAGCGCTCATGGACCGTCTTTCCTGCGCCATCATCGACGACGACGTGGAGTTCTGCGATCAGGTGGTGGAGTTGGCCACCGATAGCGGCTTCCGTGCCAAGGGCATCCACACCCTTGGCGAAGCCAGCCGTTGGCTGGACAGCAACTTTCCCGACCTGCTGGTCGTGGACGTTGGCCTGCCCGACGGCAGCGGTTTCGATCTCATCGAACGGCTCGACCCGGACCACACCCCGCAGATCGTGGTGGTCTCGGGCGATTACGCCTACGAGACCCAGGGCCGCGCCCACCAGTTCGGTGTCAGCGAGTTCCTGACCAAGCCGTTTGCACCCGAGCGCCTGGAGCGGGTGCTCGGTGGCCTGCGCGAAGCGCAGCAGGGCAACCTCGGCATCGTCGGCAACAGTGACAGCATCGTGATGCTGCGCAAGGACATCGTGCGAGTGGCGCCAACCGATCTGAATGTGCTGGTGACCGGCGAAACCGGCACCGGCAAGGATCTGGTGGCGCGTGCCATCCATCGGGTGTCGGGCCGTCGCGGCCGCTTCGTGCCGGTCAACTGTGGCGCGATCCCGGAAGAGCTGCTGGCCAGCCAGTTGTTCGGCCACGAGCGCGGCAGCTTCACCGGTGCCGATCGCCGCCATGCCGGATTTCTGGAGCAGGCGGCGGGCGGTACGCTGTTTCTGGATGAAATCGGCGAGATGCCCAAGCGGCTGCAGGTGTATCTGCTGCGCGCGATCGAGTCGCGCAGCTTCATGCGCGTGGGCGGGAACGAAGAGATCCCGCTGGACGCGCGCGTGGTGGCGGCCACCCATCAGCATGTGCAGCGCGAGCAGGCGGTATTGCGTGAGGACCTGTTCTATCGCCTCAACGAGTATCCCATCCAGGTGCCGCCGTTGCGCGAACGGCGCGGCGATGCGCGCGTGCTGGGGCTGCGGGTGATCGACGAGCTCAACGTCAAGTACGGCAAGCGTAAGCTGCCGACCAAGTCGCTGCTGCGCTATCTGGCGTACCACACCTGGCCGGGCAACGTGCGCGAGCTGCGCTCGTTCATCCACTATCTGTACCTGCGCTCGGACGGCGATCTGCTCAGTGCACCGGATGTGGAGCAGACCGTGCCGCAGGCCGACGAAGACGGGTTGCTGATTCCGGCCGGCTGGACCATGCGCCAGGCCGAGGACGCCATGATCGAGTCGGCGCTGGCGCGCACGCGCTTCAACAAGAAGGCGGCCGCACGCGAGCTGGGGATCAGCGTGCGCACCCTGCACAATCGCCTCAGCGACAAGGACGCCTAGTGGTCGACGCTTCGCGGGGACGGCGGCGCGAGCTGCTGCATCAGTTGCGCAACCGGCTCAATGTGATGGGCTTTGCGTTGTATGCCTTGCGCAGCGAGGCCTCCAAACCGCTGGAGACGCTGCGCAACGCACATCAATCGGCCACCGAATTGCTCAACCAGCTGGGCGAAGAAGAACGCGCGCAGCACCGCGCCGACGGCCTCCAGGCGGAGATGCCGCCAGGCGACATGTCCCGCAACGATGCCGCCGGTCAGTGATGCTCGGCCGCTTGCGCCTGGTCGCTCAATAGCGTGGTGATGGTGCGCGGGTTGTAGGGCTTCATGCAGTACGACAGGTGCGCAAAGCGCTGCGGCAGGGTGTAGCGGTCGTAGCCAGAGCAGAACGAGAATGGCACGCCACGCTCGAGCAGGGCGTCTGCCACCGGAAAAACCGCCTGCCCCCGCACGTTGACGTCCAGCAGCGCGCCATCGATGGCCTGGCCCGAGGCGACCAGCGACAGCGCTTCTGGGACGTTGCCCACCGGCCCCACCACACGGACACCGGCTTCCACCAGCAGGTCGTTGAGCGATTCGGCCAACAGGTAATCGTCTTCCACCACCAGGATGCGACGGCCGTTGAGCGGATTGTCGAGCATGTGACCTCCTGAGCGACGCGCGATCAGCCGATGCGCGGCACATGGTGCGCGCAGCGGCGGTTAACGCAGTGCGTAAGCAGGCACTTCCAAGACCGGTCCGTGCAAGGCAGCCGGCACACCTGAGGTTTGCTGCAAGTGCCGGGTGTGCGCGATCATCCCGGCTTGCGCTTGATCACCGGCGCCGACGATACGACGCGGACATGATCGAAGACGACGCTTTTCCCGACGACACCGTGCCGGAGTCCTCCAGGCACGCGCCATTGTTCATTCTTGGCGTGGGTGCGGCCGGCCTGGACGCCACACGGCTGGCCGAACTGCTCGACGCGGTTGCAGGCGCGGCCAACCTCACGGTCATGCTGCTGCTGCGCGATCGGCAACTGCTCGACCCGGTCCGCCTGCGCGAACTGCTTGGTGCGCAGGCCAGTCTGTTGCTGGTCCCCGACGATGGCGACCGCCTGCAGCCGGGGCGTTTCTACCTGCCGCCCGACGGCGCCGTGGTCACCCTCGAAGAAGGCTGCCTGCGGTTGCGGCCGCTCAATGGCGAAAGCGGGCACGGCTTGATCGACAGCTTCTTCGTGTCGATGGCGCACGACCAGGATGGCAACGTGATCGGTCTGATCATGGGCAATACCGAAGGCGACGGCACCCTGGGCACCGCAGCGATCAAGGAGTGCGGTGGGCTGGCGCTGGCGGTGGACGACCCCTCCCTGCACGAACTGGATCTGCGCAGCGCCAGCAACCCGGCCGCAATCACCGACGACATCCTGCCGTTGCCACGGGTGGCTGCGCGTATAGCCGCGCACATGCAGCGCCACCACAGTTTCGGGCATGCGCTGCCGGTCGGCGTGCGCAACGGCAGCGAAAACGATCAGTTGAGCCAGGTGGCCAGCATCCTGCGCAACACCACCGGGCACGACTTCCACGGCTACAAGCGCGCGACCTTCCTGCGGCGGGTGCAGCGCCGCATGCAGGTGGTGCAGGTCGAGGCGCTCGAGCACTACCTGGAGGTGCTGCGCAACCGTTTCGATGAACCGCTGCTGCTGTTCAACGATCTGTTGATCGGGGTGACCCAGTTCTTCCGCGATCGTCGCGAGTTCGAGTTTCTCGAAGAGCAGGTGATTCCGCGCCTGTTCCAGGGCAAGCACCTGGGCGATCATCTGCGCGTGTGGGTGCTGGGATGCTCCACCGGCGAGGAGGCCTATTCGCTGGCGATGCTGCTGCGCGAACATGCCGAAACGCTGGACGCCCCGCCGCGCATCCAGATCTTCGCCAGCGACATCGACGGACGGGCACTGGCCACCGCGCGGGTAGGGCGCTACTCGTCGAGCATCGTCGGCGAAGTGGCACCGGAGCGCCTGCGGCGCTGGTTCGTGAAGGAAGGCGATACCTATGTGGTGCGCAAGGAGTTGCGCGAGCTGTGCGTGTTTTCCCAGCACAGCATCGTCAAGGACCCGCCCTTCTCGCGGCTGGATCTGGTGTCCTGCCGCAACCTGCTGATCTATCTGGATGCAGAGTTGCAGAACCGGGTGATCCCGATCTTTCATTTTGCGCTCAAGCCAGGCGGCTACCTGTTCCTGGGCAACGCGGAAAACGTCTCGCGGCACGCCAAGCTGTTCGCGCCGGTGGAGCGCAGCTTTCGGGTGTTCCAGAAGATCGATGCCGACAACCGTGTGCATGCCACCTTTCCCACGTTGCCGCACGCGCCCGCCAGCCGGGTGCTGGCACCGCCGCAGCCTCAGCGCAGCTCCAGCAATGCGCTGGTGCGAGCCGGCGAGCGGATCGCCGACCGTTACGCGCCGGCGTATGCAGTGCTCGACGAGCATTTCGACGTGCTGCATTTTTCCTCGCAGGCCGGGCGCTTCATCCGTCCCGGCGGCGGCGCGCCCAGCCTCAACCTGGTCAACCTCATCCATCGCGACCTGCGGCTGGACCTGCGCAGTGCGTTGACCCGCGCCGAAGCAGAAAGGGTGCCGGTGCAGATCAGGGGCATCCAGATACACGAAGATGCCTCGGCATGGGCGGTGGACCTGTTTGTGGAGCCCACCTCCGATTCGGAAGTTCCGCGCGGCTATGTGGTGCTGTTTCAGGAGGTGGAAGCGCGCGAGTTGCTGGAACTGACCGGCCCGCGCGATGCGGCTGCCGACAGCGGTCACGTGCAGGTGCTCGAGAACGAGCTGCGCATCACCCGTGAACGGCTGCAGTCGATGATCGAGGAGCTGGAGAGCACCAACGAAGAGCTCAAGTCCTCCAACGAAGAATATCAATCGCTCAACGAAGAACTGCAGAGCGCCAACGAGGAGCTGGAAACCTCCAAGGAAGAGCTGCAGTCGGTGAACGAGGAAGTCACCACCGTCAATGGCGAGCTGGCGCACCGCGTGCAGGAGCTGGCGCATGCCAACAGCGACCTGAAGAACCTGCTGGAAAGTACCCAGATCGCCACGGTGTTCCTGGACAACGACCTGCGCGTGACCAACTTCACCCCGGCGGTGACCGACATCCTGCCGCTGGTGGAAAGCGATATCCACCGGCCGATCAGCCATATCAAGCTGCATGTGGCCTACGACGAATTGCAGGACGATGTGCGACGGGTGATCCGCACCCTGGCCGTGCTCGACCGCGAGGTCGAGAATCCGTCCACGCGCGCGCGCTACATGGTGCGCGTGCTGCCGTACCGCACCGTGGACAACTTCATCGGCGGCGCGGTGCTCACCTTCATGGATGTCACCCCGCTGACGCGCGCCGAGCGCGCGCTGCGCAGCAGCGAGCAGCGCCTGCGAACCTTGATGGAAGGCATCCCCCAGCTGGTCTGGCGCTCGCTGGATGGAGGCCACTGGACCTGGTCGAGCCCGCAGTGGTCCAGCTATACCGGGCAGAGCGATGCCGAAAGCCTGGAGCTGGGCTGGTTGCAGGCGGTGCACCCGGATGAGCGCGAGCTCACCATGAACGCGTGGCACGCCAGTGCACGGACCGGCGGGCTGGATGTGGAGCACCGCCTGTTCAATGCAGCCGAGCGTGGCTATCGCTGGTTTCATACACGCAGTGCAGCGGTGCGTGACGAGCGCGGCCGGGTCCTGGAATGGCTGGGCACGTCCACCGAATCGGACAACCTGCGCCGGCTGCAGGAACAACAGCGCGTGCTGGTGACCGAGCTGCAGCATCGCACCCGCAACCTGATCACCGTGGTGCAATCGGTGGCCAAGCAGACCATGCAGAGCAGCCACGGCATGCCGGACTTCGCTGCCAAGTTCGAAGACCGGCTATCGGCGTTGTCGCGCGTGCAGGGGTTGTTGTCGCAATCGGACAACGAGCCCACCACCATCGGTGCCTTGCTGCGCATGGAGCTGGATGCGCTGGGCGCCGCACCGGATCAGCATCGCATCATCGTCGATGGCCCGGATGTGGCCTTGCGCAAATCCACCGTGCAGACGCTTGCGTTGGCGTTGCACGAGCTGGCGACCAACGCGCTCAAGTACGGTGCGCTGGCAGTGGACACCGGCACCTTGATGATCCGCTGGGACGTGGTCACGACCGACGACATCCCGGCGCGCCTGGTGTTGCGGTGGATCGAGGAAGGTGCCAACCAGCAGCTGCGCGACGACCGCGACGAGGCCGGCGGGTTCGGACGCCGCCTGATCGAAAAAGCGCTGCCCTACAGCCACGGCGCGCAGACCCGCTACGAGCTCAGCGACACCCGGCTGGAGTGCGAGATCCAGCTGCCGCTCAATCCCGTGAACGGGTAAGCCGGCGGGCATTCGCTGCGTGTGGACGGGTGAGGGTGCAGCAACGCAGGTTGTCTGAGCGACCGGTGGGAAGCCGTGCGCGTCAGGGGTAAAGGCTGCCTGCCTTGGTGTGCGTGACTGCACGCGAACGCACGACGCGCGTGCATGCCGCAACCTGGCCATCGCGTTGCTCAGCCGAGGCCAGCAAGCGCTGCGGGCAAGGCCCGCGCACGGTTGTGCTGCGTCATTGCTGCATGTGCTTTGCAAGGCGCTGCCGTCGCGCTCGGCGCTGCGGTGGAGCGACATGCAACGTACGGTTGTGCCGGTGCCCACGGCAGATCCTGCAGCTGCCATCCGCCACAGCAACCTCTGCTGCGCGAATCTGGCACACCTGCTCGCGGCAGGCGCGCTCGATGCGGAAAATCCTGCGCTGCGGTGCATATCTTGCGACCCATTCGCGCCTCGCAATGACAGCGTGCTGGGTGAAGCAGGCGCAAACGCCTGCACCGTCAAGGTCTGCGCCAGTCAAAAACTTGGCGCGCATTGTGCGTAAGCACTGATGTCATCTAGATGCACAGTGGAGTAGTCATGATTACCCGCATTTTTCAGTTGTCCGCCCGTGTGGCGAGCAACGCGTGGGTCGAGGTCGGTGTGGGGGCCGATGCCGACATCCTGGTCGCCGATCGTGGTGGCAAACGCGAGGAGCGCGCCACCTTCGGACGGCGTCCGCCCGGCCAACAACGTTCGATCCATATGCAGGAGCCGGCCTGGTTGGGCGGTGTCGACCTGGCCATCTGGGAGACCCAGCGCTGCGCCATTCCGTTGTGCGGATTTGTCTGCACGGCGTCCGCCGATGGCACCACCGCAGCGACCTGGCTGAGCCCGGATGGCGGCGCGCTGTATGCGGCAGGCTTGCGCAACGTGATGGACATCGGCGGTCGTCTCCAGATGGGATTTTCGTTGTTGGTGGCCTCGTCGGCGAGCATGCCCACGCATCGTCCGCTCTGCATCGCTGGCGACGTGCGGTCATGGTTGCAGATGGGTGGCACCGAGGCCATGCGGCATCTGGCGCCGTGGCGGCTGGAGCGTTGCACGGCAGCGGCGGGCGTGCGGCCGGAATGGGCGAACGAAACACGTCCGCCGTCCGTGGCTCGCGCGTGAGCCTGCCGCCACGCAACAACGACAAGGGGCCCGTCGGGCCCCTTGTTGATTGCGGTAATGCCTTGCAGTGACGCCTGCCACAGCGAGCGGTCATCACCAACAGCGATCCGCTCGGTCCTTCAGGCGATGACGTCGCGCAATCGGTCCGTGCGCCCGCGCATCGCCCAGCTATGTCTGCGACGTGTCGTCGTCGGTTTGCTCACGCGCCCGCTGCTGTGCGTCGATGTGCTGCTGCTTGCCATAGGTGCCGCTCTGGCCAAAGTTGGGCTGCGTGCTGCCATCGCGCTCGGCG
The DNA here is from genome assembly GCF_041477645.2 of Xanthomonas sp. NCPPB 1325. Classification (NCBI taxonomy): domain Bacteria; kingdom Pseudomonadati; phylum Pseudomonadota; class Gammaproteobacteria; order Lysobacterales; family Lysobacteraceae; genus Xanthomonas; species Xanthomonas sp. NCPPB 1325. The sequence goes on along the minus strand of NZ_CM192985.1, from coordinate 4,242,331 downwards.
TGCCCGTCGGGCTCGCCTTCGCCCAGACTGCCGCCACGGCCATGGCCACGCTGGGTGAGTTCTTCCGGCTTGCCGTCACGCGGCGGCGGCATGTCGCCCGTCTGCGACGCAGAGGGATCGGCGCGGCCGCGGCCATCTTCGGATGCGTCGGTTCCGCTGCCGCGGTAAGCCGACTGACGCGCGTCGTGCGTATCGAGTGTGGTCTTGTCGTTCATGCCAACTCCTGAAGTGTGCCAATAAAAAGCCCGGGTCGCTGACGGCCCGGGCCGGGATGGGCGCGGTGGCGCCCATCGGGTCTAGCGCTGAATGTCGCCGGTGGTGGAGCCGGCGCCCGGGCCTGCCCCCAGGTCTGCACCGGTCACGCGATCCAGTTCCGGGTTCGACAGCAGACGCTGCGACATCGCATCCAGCGCAGCGGTCTGTGTCTTGTCCAATGCCACCGTCGCCGAGCCATCGCCACCGTCCACGGCCGCCTGCTGTTCGCGGTCGGCCACCACTTCCCACTGCTCGCCCGCATTCCATGGGCCAACCATGTCGCCTTCGCCTTGGGAGGTGTTGTAGTACTTGTCGGTAAAGCGCGGGTCGCCCGGCAACTTGCCCGGCGGGAAGTTGGGTTCGATCGAATACAGCGCCTTCTCGAACGACTTCTGGTGCGCCACTTCGCGCGTCATCAGGAAGCGCAACGCATCCACGATGCCCGGGTCGTCGGTGACATTGATCAGGCGCTCGTAGACCAGCTTGGCGCGTGCTTCGGCGGCGATGTTGGAGCGCATGTCGGCGGTGGGGCAACCGATGCTGTCCACATACGCCGCCGTCCACGGCACACCGCTGGAATTGACCAGCGCCGGGCCGCCACCATACAGAATCTGCTGAGTGTGGCTGGTGCTGTTCTGGGTCATGGAACGCATCTCCATGGCCTCTTCCATGCCTTCGGACAGCACCGCCTTCGGCCCCTTGTTGAGCATGGCGATGATCGAGCCAATGATTTCCAGATGGCTGATTTCTTCGGTGGCGATATCGAACAACAGGTCCTTGCGGCCCGGATCGTCTTCACCCAGCGCCTGGGTGAAATAGCGCATCGCGGCGGCGAGTTCGCCTTGCGGTCCGCCGAACTGTTCGAGCATCAGCGTGGCCAGATCCGGATTGGGCTGGGCGACGCGGACGGTGTACATCAACCGCTTGTTGTGCATAAACATAGAGATGCTCCATGGCTGGCGCCCAGCAACTACAACCACTCAGGGAGCGGGCAGAAACGTGGGGCTTGGCTTTCAGGATGACCGCACGGGGCGGCAAACGCAGGGCGGCAGGGCCGCCCTGCGCGATGACTCAGGCCGCTTTGCTGGCCTTGGATGCCTTCTGATTGCCGGATGCCTTCTGATTGCCGCCCTGCTCTGCAAGCAGGGTCAGCTTCTCGTCGGTGGCTTTTTCTTCTTCCAGCGTGGCCAGCAACAGCGGCAGCGCATCGGCATAGCCCAGCTGCTTGGCCATCGCGGCGATGGTGCCGTACGAGGCGATCTCGTAATGCTCCACCTTCTGCGCGCCGCCGATCAACGCGGCATCGCGCACCGGGCCGGCTTCGATTTCGTCGATGACTTCGCGGCTCTCTTCCACCAGGCCTTCCATGGCGGCGCACTTGATGCGCTTGAGCTTGATGCCCAACACCTCGACCACCTGGTCGATGCGTTCGATCTGACCCTGGGTTTCTTCCAGATGGGTTTCAAAGGCCTCTTTCAGCTTCGGCTCGGTGGCAGCACGTGCAAGCCGCGGCAGCGACTTGGTCAGCTGCTTCTCGGCGCTGTAGATATCGGACAGTTCGTGGATGAAAAGCTCTTCGACAGTCTTGATCGCCATGGATGGCTCCTTTCGGTTGGTCAGAGGTTGAAACGCGGCACTTCACCGCTTGGCGGTGACGCGTGACTTGTTGTGCGCGTTCGAGAAGCAAGCACGATGACTGCCGTAAACTCGAAGCGTTGCTGCGTGATCGCTAAGCTAGTCCTGCGAGTGTTAGCGCGATTGGTGGAAACGGTGATCCCGACGCGATGCCGGCCTGGGCCGTGACGCAATGCGCGTCACCCAAGGGTGATCGAGCCGGAGCGTGCGAGGCTGGCTTCGAAGCCCTCCTGAAGCACGGTGCGCGCGCAGCTCTCGCGCGTATCGGTCTCGGCCGTCGTGCAATCGCGTGGCACCGCAATGGACAGGCCGCGCGCAACGGCGTCGACGGCGGTGGCCAGCACGCACACGTCCAGTGCCACGCCGGTGATCACCACCTGGTCGACCTGCAGGTCCTTCAACAGGGGCGCCAGCGGCGTATGCCCGAACGCCGAATGCGTGGGCTTGAGCATCCGGTAGTCCTGCGGTTGCGGCGCCAGCAGCCGTGCGATGTCGCAACCGCGCGCGTCGGGCTGCGCAGCAAGGGCGATGATGCTCGGCAGGTCGGCGTGCCAGTCTGAAACGTTGTCGTTGATGTAGATCACCGGCCGCTGTGCCTGGCGGAAGCGCGCAGCCAGTGCGTGGATGCTGTGGGCCGCACCTTGTGCACGGTGTGCGAGCTGCTCGCCGCCGTCGAAGTCGAAGCGGTTGAACATGTCGATGATCAGCAAGGCCGGGCGTGACAGGCTCATGCGGCACTTCCGGCGCAACGCGGTGCGCTGGCGTTGTGTCGTGCGGACGTGGCTGCGTGCGTCGGCAGGGCCGTGCCTGCGTGCAGCGTGAGATCGAACACCATTGCGCATGCACCTCATCGTTGGGGATGTGGGCAGGCTATGCGCGCGGCGTACATCGGCAATGAACGTCTTGTCGAGGACATGTCTGCGCACGCCGCGCGCAGATGCGCTACAACCGTGTTTCCTTTGCACGGGAGATGCGCATGACGCCACTGGATAAACCGCTACGCCGCGAGCTGCAGATCGGCGAGCAGGCCTATACGCTGATCATCGATCCGGACGGCCTGAAGCTGGTGGAGAAAGGCAAGCGCAAGGGCGTGACCTTGCGCTGGGACGCGCTGGTCAGTGGCGATGCGGCGCTGGCCACCGCGTTGCAGGCATCGCTGGGCGAGGCATGAGCCCGCCGCGCAGGCAGCTCAGCCCGATGCGAACAGGCGCGCCAATTCGCGTACCGCCGCTTCGGAGGCGGCCCGGTCCGGTGCGGCATCGGCATTGTTGAAGTCGTTGGCACCTTGCGACTGCACCAGCAGCCCGTCACGCCGCGGCACCACGTTGAGATTGTGGCCGCGCCAGACCAACCCGTAGGTCACTTCCGGTTGCGGGATCAGGCGCGCGGTCTGCCCGCGCACCGGGATCACGCTCTCGTCGCCCAGCAAGGCGCGTGCGCCATAGCCGGTGGCGTTGATGAGGATCTTTTCGCGCAGGTCGCCGAACTGGCGCGGACTGTCGAAGTTGCGCGTGACCAGCTCGCCGCCGGCCTGCAGGAAGTCCTGCAACAACAGGCGTGCATAGGCGCTGATGTTGAAGGTCAGCTGGCTGTAGCGGCGCACGAATGGTACCGGAAACGGATGGCTGCCGGCAGCGACCGGTTGCGAGTGCGGGCCCAGATCGTGCAATAGCGTGCGTTCCAGCGCGGGATAGTCCGGCTCGTGCGCCTCGGCCGAGGCGATCGGTTGGTCGAACGGCACATCCGACAAGGCGTAGCCATCGCGCCATTCGATCGGCTCGCCCGGCAGGCCCAGCAAGGTCTGGTATCGGCGAAAGGAAATCCGCGCCATCTCCTGCCAGCGTGTCTTGAAGTCCGTCGTGGCGTACTCACTGGTGCACACACGCGAATCCGGCGACCACACGCCGGTGGCATAGAACGAGCGCACGTCCGGCAGGCGCTCGCGCGCATAGATGCGCACGCGCAGCCCGGCGCGTTGCGCCACCAACGCCGTGGTCAGCCCGATCGCGCCGCACCCGATCACCGCCAGCTCGCGCGCATCCGCATCGGCGGCGCGCACCAACCGCACTGCGTGCTCGGCAGCACCCCACGACAGCGACCAGCCGCTGCCACCGTGGCCGTAGTTGTGCACCACCGTCTTGCGCCCGATGCGCTCGGCCTCGATGCGCGGGCCCTGCGCCCGGAACGGGCGCGTGCAGCCATCGATGGCGATGATGCGATCGACCGAGGCGCGGATCGGTACCAGTGCAGGTGCGGCGGCGAAGGGCAGCGGTGCGCCGATCGGCAGCGCTGCAGAGGGCAGGGCTGCGGCCGCCGGCGTGCGGCTCGCGGCCCAGCCGCCGGTCGATGCAGCCGCAAGCGCCACGCCGGCGCTGCGCAGGAAGTGACGGCGGTCCATGCGACTCCTTACGATCTGATCGGGTGTGGGCGGCACGCTGCAGCGTGCGGCAACGCCGCTCCGCCCAGCATGATACGCGCGCTGGCGCGGCCGCACCGGACGACCCACACGGCCGCGCTGGCTGCGCACACCGGGCCTGCCGTGCGGGTACGCCGCCCGGGTTCGTCGCCCGATCGCGGCACTTGAGGCGGCGCTGGTGGCCATTCGTCGCTTCGGGCGTTGGCGACGGCAGGTGCCGGCTATGCTCGCTCCTGTCCCAGCCCTGCGAGTTGCCCGTCCGTGTCTGCCAGCGTCTTCCTGATCGTACGCATCGTGTTCGCCTGGGCTGCCGCCCTGGTGGTGGCTGCCATCATGTGGGCGCAGCTGTTCGGTTCCACCGGGGCGTTCTTCGGCCTGATCTGCACCGTGCTGCTGACGCTGGCGTTGATGAGTTCGATCACGCATGTGCGGCGCGTGCGGCTGATCGCCGGGCGGCTGGATCACGACACCTTGTCCACCCGCCAGCGGCGCCAGATCGAAGTGCCGCTGGATGTGCGGGCCAGCTTTGCGGTGGTGGAAGAGGCGGTGCGCGCCCTGCCGCGCGTGCAGGACATCGAATGCGCGCCGGGCAGCCTGCTGATCCGCGCCAAGATCCGGCGCATCGACCCGTACGAGGGCCGCCAGCCGTCGCGCTGGAATCTGTTTGCACGCTTTGCCATCACCCACAACACGGTGCTGGTGACGATTGCGCCAGGGCAGGGCACCAGCAGCGTCACCGTGCTGTGCGAGCCCGACGCCGGCGCCTGGGTGGACCTGTTTGCGGTGGACGAGGGCAGCAACTTCGAAAACGCCGAGGCGATCAATCGCGCGGTGGTGCGCCGGGTCGGCGAGCAGCGTCGCGACGAACAGGCTGCAGCCGAGCAGTCGGTGATGGAGAAGGAACTGGCGGTGGCGCGCCTGAACCTGCTGCACGCCCAGGTCGAACCGCACTTTCTGTACAACACCCTGGCCAGCGCGCAGGTGCTGGCGCGTACCGACCCGCCACGCGCCGACATCATGCTCGGGCACCTGATCCAGTACCTGCGCAGCTCGCTGCCCAGCGCCGACGGCGCCATCTCCACCTTGGGCGAAGAACTCGAGCGCACCCAGGCCTACCTGGAGATCCTGCGCATCCGCATGGGCACGCGGTTGGCCCTGCAGGTGGAAGTGCCGTACGAGCTACGCGGCCTGCAGCTGCCGTCGATGATGCTGCAGACGCTGGTGGAAAACGCCATCAAGCACGGCCTGGAGCCCAAGCCCGGCGGTGGCACGGTGTGGATCCTGGCGCGTCGCCTGGACGACCACGCCACGCTAACCGTGGCCGACGACGGCCAGGGCTTCAACACGCACAGCCAGGGCACCGGCATCGGCCTGAAGAACCTGCGCGAGCGCCTGCAGCTGATCTATGCCGGCAAGGCGAGCTTTGCCATCGTGTCCAATTTCCCCAGCGGCGTGGCGGCCACCCTCACCCTGCCGCTGCCGGCGCAGCTGGTCGCGACGCGGTCGCCGCCGCCGTTGCCCGGCACCGCAACCGCACCCGCCCCGCAGGTGCAGGCATGAGCGCGCTGCGTGCGGTGATCGCCGAGGACGAGGCGCTGCTGCGGCAGTCGCTGCTGACGTTGCTGGGCGAGGTGTGCCCGCAGCTGCAGGTGGTGGGCGAATGCGAGGACGGTGCCGGCGCGCTGGAGACCATCGCCACCGAGCAACCGGATGTGGTGTTTCTGGATATCCGCATGCCCGGCCTCACCGGCATCGAGGTGGCGCGTGGCATGCGCGAGGTCAGCCCGCGCACGCAGGTGGTGTTCGTCACCGCCTACGACCAGTACGCCATCGATGCGTTCGAACACGGCGCGGTGGACTACCTGCTCAAACCGATCAGCCGCGAGCGGCTGCAGGCCACCTGGCAACGCGTGCAGCAACGTGCCGCCGCCGGCCAGCCGGACAGCAGCCTGCTGGAGGCGTTGTTGCAACGCCTGTCCGCGCGTCCCGCCGCGCCCGCGGCCGCTCCGCCGCTGGCCTGGCTCACCGCCAGCAGCGGGCGCGAGACGCGCCTGATCGCGCTGGATGAGGTGGCGTATTTCCAGGCCGATCAGAAATACACCACGGTGATGACCGCGGCCGGCGAAGCGGTGTTGCGCACGCCATTGCGCGAACTGCTGGATGTGCTGGACCCGCAGGTGTTCAAGCAGATCCACCGCTCGACCATCGTCAACATGAAGGCGGTGGCCTCGGTGGTGCGCGAGGACACCGGCAAGGGCCGGCTGGCGCTGCGCGGCCGCAGCGAGACGCTCACCGTCAGCCAGCCGTTCATGAGCCTGTTCCGCGGCATGTAACCCCGCCCATCCCCCATCCCCCATCCCGCATCGATACGAAGGACTGCCTCCATGCGCCTGATCGCCTCCCTGGTGTATTGCCTGCTCGCCCTGGCCGGTTGCCACGAACGCAACGGCACCACCTCGATCACCCGCGCCATCAGCGATGGCCGCGAGGTGATCTTCAGCAAGACCCTGGTCACCGCCACCGAAACCAACGTGCATTGCCTGGCCAGCAGCAGTGGCCGCTGCCACTACCTGATCTACGAGGAGCACTGCCCGCCGGCCACGGTTGCCGGCAACGTGCCGGCGCCGGCCTGCGTGCGCCGGACCCTGGACAGCTTTGCGCTGACGCCGGGCCAGGTCCGCGCAGTGCGTGGCATCCCGGCAGCGGCACACACCTGCGTGGATTTGAGTGTGCCCGGCGCCGATTGCCACGGCTGAGCCGCAGCACACAGCCTGCGTCTGCTGTCCGCCGGGGGGCCGATGCCGCGTTCCGGGCACGCGGCCGCATAGCCGTCTCGAGACAAGCCTGAATACGCACTGACGATCAGCGGCCGCTTCTGCGATCATTGCCGGCTTGTTGCCGGTTCACGGCGCCCTCACTGCCAGGCTACTCATGTCCGAACACTCGTTGCGCCGCGACGTCGGCCCCTTTGCGCTCATGCTCACCGGGCTGGGCTCGATCATTGGTTCCGGCTGGCTGTTCGGCGCCTGGCGCGCGGCCGGCCTGGCCGGCCCGGGTGCGATCTGGGCCTGGATTCTGGGCGCGGCGATCATCACCACCATCGCGCTGTCGTATGCCGAGCTGGGCGCCATGTTCCCCGAATCCGGCGGCATGGTGCGCTACAGCCATTACTCGCATGGCTCGCTGGTGGGCTTCATCGCCGGCTGGGCCAACTGGATCGCCATCGTGTCGGTGATCCCGGTGGAAGCCGAGGCCTCGGTGCAGTACATGGCCTCCTGGCCCTGGGCGTGGGCGCAAGGGCTCTACGTGCAGGCACCTGGCGGGGCCGGTGAATTGTCGGTGCCGGGCCTGCTGATCTCGGCGGTGCTGGTGCTGGTGTACTTCTTCCTGAATTTCTGGAGCGTCAAGCTGTTTGCGCGTTCCAACACGCTGATCACCGTGTTCAAGCTGGTGGTGCCCGCGGCGACCGGCGTGGCGCTGATCGCCAGCGGCTTCCACAGCGAGAACTTCAGCGTGGGCATCCACGGCGATGCGCACGTGATCGATCTGGCCGCGGTGCTGACCGCGGTGGCCACCGCAGGCATCGTCTTCAGCTTCAACGGCTTCCAGAGCCCGGTGAACCTGGCCGGCGAAGCGCGCAATCCCGGGCGCAGCATTCCGTTCGCGGTGCTCGGTTCGATCGCGCTGGCCACGGTGGTCTACGTGATCCTGCAGGTGGCCTACATCGGCGCGGTGCCGCCGGACCTGCTGGCCAAGGCCGGCTGGCACGGCATCGATTTCCGCTCGCCGTTCGCCGAGCTGGCCATCATCGTCAACCTGCATTGGCTGGCGATGCTGCTGTACATCGATGCCTTCGTGAGCCCCAGCGGCACCGGCATCACCTACACCGCCACCACCGCGCGCATGGTCTACGGCATGGAAAAGAACGGCACCATGCCCGCCGTGCTGGGCAAGCTGCACCCGGTGTGGGGCGTGCCGCGCATGGCGATGTTCTTCAACCTGGCGGTGTCGTTCGTGTTCCTGTTCTTCTTCCGCGGTTGGGGCACGCTGGCCGCGGTGATCTCGGTGGCGACCATCATTTCCTACCTCACCGGGCCGATCAGTGCGATGGCGCTGCGCCGCCATGCGCCGGAGCTGCATCGCCCGCTGCGCATCGCCGCCTTGCCGGTGCTGGCCGGCGTCGCGTTCGTGATGGCCACCGAGCTGCTGTACTGGGCGCGCTGGCCGCTGACCGGCGAGATCATCCTGCTGATGGTCGTGGCGTTGCCGGTGTACTGCTACTACCAGGCCAAGCAGGGCTGGCCGGACCTGCGCCGCAACCTCAAGGGCGCGGCCTGGATGATCTGCTACCTGCCCACCATCGCGCTGGTGTCCTGGGCTGGCAGTACCGACTTCGGTGGCCATGGCTACCTCAGCTACGGCACCGACCTGGCCGTGGTCGCCGCGGTCGGCGCGGTGTTCTACATCTGGGGCGTGCGCAGCGGCTGGCGCACCCCCTCGGTGGAGAAGGCGGTGGCACAGGCGTGAGTGCTCACAGGTTCGGCTGCGCTGCCAGGAGCCGGCGCCCGTCAACCGGCTGGCAGTGACCGCTGGGACTCAACAAGAACGGCCGGTGCAGTGCGCACCGGCCGTTCTTGTTTGCAGCGGAATCAGTGCTGCAGGCAGCGCGTTTTATCGGTCAACGCGTCGCTGCATCGCCATCGCGGCCCTGGTCAGGAATTGACCACCAGCCGTGGCGCGCCATCGAAGCGGTCGAGGTCGCGCAGCAGCTCCGTATAGCGGCGCAGCCGGCCCATTTCGCGCATGTTGACGATGTCTTCGTGGCGCAGCTCGCGCTTGGAGGTCACTTCCTGCTTGTAACGCAGCACTTCCGGGTAGCGGCGGGTCATGTCCAGCGCGTCGGCAACACATTCCACCGAGTCGGCGTCCGGCGTCACCCGGGCGCGGCTGTTGAAGGCGCGCAACCAGCGCTCGAAACCGGCGCTGTGGTCGAACAGGTCGGCGATGTACCACATGATGAACAGGATCGACACCCACGAGGTAAAGATGATGACGATGCGACTGAAGGTGAGGTGGTAGTCGTTCTGCCACAGCTGGTGCGTGATCACGCCCAGCAGCACCAGCGAGATCGCCTGCCAGCCGATGATCGAGGCGATCACCCATTGCTTCTTGGCCACCTTGAGCAGATCGAGCTCTTCGTCGAGCTGCGCGTCGGTCTTGTCGCGCCAGTAGGCCACCTGCTCGTCGAAGGAGCGCCGATGGAGTGCATTGTCCTGCAATAGCAGGCCCAAACCCTGGAACAAAGCGATCATGACAAGCTCCTGACGGATGGCTGGTACGAACGGCTTGCTGCAACGGCGGTTGCCGTGCCCTGGAGCGACCGGTATGCCACTCGCGCGGCGTGCGGCTGTCGGACGGCCCTAGTTCTAGCACTTTCGCCGTGCATGGCAATGCCCGAGGCGAACCGGTGGCCGCGAAATCCTGCGCACCTGCGCACAAAACGCTGAATTCAGGCGAATTTGGCGCGGCGGTGCTACATCGCGCATGTTTCGCTCGCCCGATCTTGTTGCACTGCACACCAGGTGATGCGGCAATGACGCGGTGCGGCGAATGTGGGCAAGCCGCATTGCCGGGTATCGTCGCGACGAAGTGGCCTGTGTTGCCTGGCGCACTCGCCGAGCCTGCTTCGGGCCGCACTGGGTTGCTTCGCGCGCGATTGAATTCGCGCGATTGAACCGGTCGAAGGCCGCGATGCCGTGCCGGGCACACTGACGTGGCGTTGCGACTGCCTGCGTATCATTGCGGCATGTCAGCCGTCCTGCGTACCCTCACCGCCCCCGCCGCCGAACAGATCCGCCGCTGGGTGCTTGGGGCATTTCCGCGTGGTCAGAGCATCATCGAATACGACCAGCCGCTGGGCGACCCCGGCCTGTTCGGCCCCGACAGCGTGACCTGGCGCGTGCACTCCGAATTTCCCGGCATGCTGTCGGGCGGGTTATGCGCCTTGATGCTGCAGCTGCTGCACCCGCGCGCACTGGCCGGGGTCTATGACCACTCCAACTTTCGTGCCGACCTGGTCGGGCGGCTGCGCCGCACCACCAACTTCGTTGCCGGCACCACCTACGCGCCGCAGGCCGAAGCCGAGCAATTGATCGCGCGCGTGCGGCGCATTCATTCGCATATCCGCGGCCACACCGCCGATGGCGTGCCGTACGAGGCCAACGATCCGGCGCTGCTGACCTGGGTGCACGTTACCGAGGCCTACGGGTTCCTGCAGGGCTGCCGCCGTTATTGCCGCGACGTGCCCACCGCGATTGCCGACCGCTACTACGACGAGGCGCGCCGCGTGGCCGACGCATTGGGCGCCCGCGACGTGCCCGCCAGCGAGGCCGGGGTGGACGCGTATTTTGCGTCGGTGCGTGGCGAACTGCGCATGGACGCGCGCTCGCGCGAGGTGCTCGACATCCTCACCAGCATCCAGTTGCCGGTGCCGGCAGCAGGCCTGTCGCGCGGCGTGTTCCTCGGTGCCGGTACCGCCCTGTTGCCGGGCTGGGCGAGCGACATGCTGGGCCGCACCGCCACGCAGCGCTTCCAGGCGCGGGCATCCGCGCGCGTGCTGCGCGGCCTGGCGCCGCTGTTCCGCACTGCGTTGCGCGACGGCCTTTCGGCACGCGCATGCAGGCGCATGCAGCTGCCCCCGGCGATGTTGCTGAAGTGGCCTGACAAGGTCTGATATTGCATGGCAGGGTTGGCTGAGCGTTCTACTGCGGCAAGCGACGTGGCGTGTTCCAGGAGTGGCTGACACGCCTGCTGCAGCGTGGTGGAGCAGGTGCGGACGAAGTGTTTGGCGTGGAGCACTGCTCATCGGAGCGTGCGCGCAAGCGTGCCGTTTTTTGGGCGCCATCGGCAGCTGCGTTGCGGCGCGCGCGCGTGTTTGCGGTGCAGGACTGACGCACCGATGTATCGCGTTGTTGTCTAGCTTAAAAGCAGGGTGATATGCGTGGGCGGCAGCGTGTAGCGACACCGTACCCTCTCCCCAACCCCTCTCCCGGCGGGAGAGGGGCGCGTCTACGCGGCACGCGGCGCTGTACGTAGCAGCCGCAGCAGAGGTCTAACGCCCCTCTCCCCTCGGGAGAGGGATTGGGGTGAGGGTAGGGCGCAGGTCGAGCAGCAGTCCATGCATCACGGGTGTCGAAGCAAGAACTCCAGCACAGGCATCGTTCGTGCCGCCTTTTACCAGATCCTGACCCGCTGCTCCGGTGCCAGATACAGCTGCTGCTCCGGCTTCACGTCGAACGCCGGATACCACGCGTCCACATTGCGCACCGTCTGCGCACGGAAGCGGCCAGGCGCGTGTACATCGGTCAGCACGGCGTTGCGCAGCGCTGCATCGCGATACTTGCCACGCCAGGCCTGCGCGAAGCCGAGGAAGAAGCGCTGGTCCGGGCTGAAGCCATCGATGGTCTGTGACTGCTTGCCCTGCAGCGACAGCTGATAGGCGTCGTAGGCGGTGGCCAGGCCGGCAACATCGGCAATGTTCTCGCCCAGCGTCAGCTTGCCGTTGACGCTCAGGTCGTCGAACGGCTTGTATGCGCTGAACTGGGCGGCCAGCGCATTGCCGGCGGCCTCGAATTTCTTCAGGTCCTGCGGCGTCCACCAGTTGTGCAGCTCGCCGTGTTCGTCGAACAGCGCACCCATGTTGTCGAAGCTGTGGCTGATCTCATGCCCGATCACCGCGCCGATCGCGCCGTAGTTCACCGCATCGTCGGCGGCCGGGTCGAAGAACGGCGGCTGCAGGATCGCGGCAGGAAAGATCAGCCGGTTCTCCAACGGCACGTTCAACGCGTTGACTTCCTGCGGCAGCATGTACCACTCGCGATGGTCGACCGCCTTGCCCAGCTTGGCGAGGTTGCGGCGGTACTCGAACAGCTGGGCGCGTTCCACGTTGCCCAGCGCATCGTCGCGACGCACCTCGAGCGCGCTGTAGTCGCGCCAGCTGTCCGGGTAGCCCACCGCCACCGTCAGCCCGGCGATCTTGGCCTTGGCGTGCTGTTTGGTCTCCGGGGTCATCCATTCCAGCGCATCGATGCGCCGGCCGAATGCGGTGACCAGGTTCTTGACCATCTCTTCGGCGCGGGTCTTGGTCTGGGCGCTGACGTATTTCTGCACATAGCGCTTGCCGACCGCCTCGCCCAACGCGGCGTTGGTGGCGTCGATCCCGCGCTTCCAGCGCTGGCGCTGCTGCGGCGTGCCTTCCAGGGTGGTGCCATAAAACGCAAAGCGCTCATCGGCAAAGGCCTTGGACAGATACGGCGAAGCCCGGTCCAGGGCACGGAAGCTCAGGTAGTCCTTCCAGGTCTGCAACGGCTCCGATTGCACCAGGGCCGACAAGCCGCGCACCGCCTCCGGTTGCCAGACGATGAAGTCCTGCTGCGCCTTGAGCCCGGCGGCATCGAAGAACAGCGTCCACTCCAGGCCGGGGGCATTGTGCGCAAAATCGGCCTGTTTCCAGGCGTTTGCGCCGGCCTGCACGTTGTTGGTCCGTTCGGGCGTGGCATGCACGCGTGCCATGGCCGTTTCGAGCGCGACGATGCGCTCGGCCCTGGCCGCCGCGTCGGCGATGCCGGCCAGCTCCAGCACCTTGACGATGTGCGCGCGGTAGGCCTCGCGCAGATCCGCCATGCGCCCGCCGTCCAGGTAGAAGCTGCGCTCGGGCATGCCCAGGCCGCCTTGCACCAGATACGGCGCGTAGCGGCCGGGATGGTGCAGATCCTGCGACACCCACAGCCCGAACAGGCGGTCGGTGTAGAAGTTGGTCGCGTTGAGCAGGTCCACGTCGGCGCGCAACTGCCCGCCCAGCGTGCGCGCCAGCGCCTGCTTGTCGCCCAGTCGCGCGATGGCCTCCAGTTCCGGTTGTACCGGGCGCACGCCCTTGGTCTCGATGCTGGCCTCGTCCATGTAGGCGGCGTAGTAGTCGCCGATCTGCTTGTCTTCACCGGTGACGCGGTCGTTGGCGGCCGCGCCTTCGATGATGTCGCGGCTGTGGCGTTCGGTCTCGATGGCGATGCTGACGAAGCTGTTGAAGCTGGAGCGGTCCTCGGGAATCTGCGTGGTCCTGACCCAGTTGCCGCTGGCATAACCGAAGAAGTCATCACCCGGCGCGACGCTGCGGTCCATGCCGGCCGCATCGAAGCCGAAATCGCCGAGCTTGGGTGTGCTGGGGGCGTGCTCGGCGTGATTGTCGGCGGCAGGCTGCGCGCCCTCGCGGTGACACGCTGCGGCGGTCAATGCCGCAGCGGCCATGGCGGCGATCAGGACAGGGCGATGCAAAGAGGCCATGCGGCGCGACTCGAAACCGGGACAGGTGTCGCAGTGTAAGTGGCCTGCGGTGCCACGTCCCGATTTGAGGGCAGGCACCGCCGCGTCACGCGCCGGTGCGGACACGCTCGGTTCAGCGCCGTCGTTGGTACCAGAAACCCAGCGCATCGCGGGTCTGCAACATGCGCCGTCCGCGCCACAGAAACCGCAGCAGCAGGCCCAGATGCTCGCGTTTGGAAAAACTGCGCAGCTTGCGATCGGAGGTGTGCACGGTCTGGCGCAGGATCACAAAGCGCCCGCAGCGTGCCAGCGCGCGGCTGAGCGCGACATCTTCGCCGGCGTAGTAGCGCGTGTCGAAACCACCGGCCGTGACGAAGGCGGCGCGTGTGCAGAACAGAAAACACCCCGGCGCGATGCCGGCAATGCGGAAGAACCAGCCGAACACCGCTTGCGCGGTGCGTTCGGACCACACCCGGTTGCCGTGCAGGTGGACTTGCGCGCCGCCGCCCACCGCACCGGCGTCCAGCGCTGCCAGTGCGGCGCCGACCACCTGTGGGTTGATCAGGGTGTCGGCATCCAGGAACAGCAGCCGCTCGCCCTGCGCCGCCTGTGCGCCGGTGTTGCGCGTGGCCGCAATGTGCCGCAGCTGGACCTCCAGCACCTGCGCGCCGTTGCTGCGTGCGATGACGGCAGTGTCATCGGCGCAGGCGTCGGCCACCACGATCACTTCGTAGTCCAGCTGGAGCGCGCGTGCGCAGGCGTGCAGGCACTGCAGCGTGTCGCCGATCAGCGCGGCCTCGTCATGGGCGGGGATCACGAAGGACAGCATGGGCGTGCGTGGTGTGAGGTACTGCCAAGTGTGCAGGCGCCGGCGATGCGATGGTGTGAGTAGTCGCAGTCAATCCGGCGGCGCGACGGCGAAGCGACCGCAACGGCCGCGCACCCGCACCGGGAACGCGGCCATCTTCCACGGATGGCAGGCACCCACGCCTGCATGCTCGAGCGCGCTGCGATGGACGCGCTGGCCCAGCGCGCCGTTACGGCCGGATGGCGGCAACCGGCAACCGGTTGCGACGGTTTCTGTCACGGCCCGGTACCACTGCCGTGCGGTCCAGGTGCCATCACGCCGCGTCGGCTCAGCGGTTGACCGCGCCCATCATCGCTTCCGGGTAGCGCGTGCCGGCGGCGGCCTGCGGCGGGAAGATCGCATCGATGCGCGCCAGTTCGTCGGGCATCAGCGCCACGTCGAGCGCTGCGATGTTTTCCTCCAGATACGCCAGACGCTTGGTGCCGGGAATCGGAACCAGATCCTGGCCCTGTGCCAGGACCCAGGCCAATGCCAGTTGCCCGGGCGTGACGCCCTTGTCCGCCGCGATCGCCTTGACCTGCTCCACCAGCTGCAGGTTGCGGGTGAAGTTCTCGCCCTGGAAGCGTGGCGAGTGACGGCGGTAGTCGTCTGCGTCGAAATCGTCCGGCGAGGAGAATGCCCCGGTCAGGAAGCCGCGCCCCAGGGGCGAGTACGGCACGAACCCGATGCCGAGTTCGCGCACGGTGGCGAACACGCCGTTGTCTTCCGGCTCGCGCGACCACAGCGAATACTCGGTCTGCACGGCAGTGATCGGATGCACCGCATGCGCGCGCCGGATGGTGGCGGCGGCCGCTTCCGACAGCCCGAGAAAACGCACCTTGCCCTGTTCGACCAGCCGCGACATGGCACCGACGGTGTCTTCGATCGGCACGTTGGGATCGACGCGGTGCTGGTAGTACAGGTCGATGTGCTCCACGCCCAGGCGGCGCAGGCTGGCTTCGCAGGCAGATTGCACATAGGCCGGGCTGCCATCGATGCCACGTACCGACGGATCGCCGGGGTCGAGCTTGATGCCGAACTTGGTGGCCAGGAACACCTCATGCCGGCGCGAGGCGATGGCCTTGCCGACCAGCACTTCATTGGTATGCGGGCCATACATGTCGGCGGTATCGAGCAGGCTGATGCCAAGGTCGAGCGCGCGATGGATCACCGCGATCGAGGCAGCCTCGTCGCTGCGGTTGCCATAGAACGCGCTCATGCCCATGCAGCCAAGGCCGAGTGCGGAAACGGTGGGGCCGGAACGGCCGAGGGTACGGGTTTGCATGGTGGGGGAGGCTCCGTGCAGCAGGTTAGGCGGGGAGAGTGGCGCGGTGTGCGTTAGCGCGGCGTGGCCCACGCGCTAACGCCTGAGGTCGGTGTGCGGTGGTGCAGGTGTGACACGGCACGGCAACGAGCGCGCCGCGCGACGCCTGGGAGTGCCGTGCGAATCGAAGTGGTTTGCATGGCTCCAGCCTGTGCCCATTGCGGAGCGGCTGCGATGGGCAGGCGCATGCGATGCGCTGGCGACCGGGCCGTGCACACGTCTTGCGTGGCGCTGGTGACGGGGGGTGCGGCAGCGTTGGCGTATGGCGGCGTGGCGATGCTCTTCAACCGCACCCGCGCGCATCGCCTTGTTCGGCACGCGCGCGGGTGCGGTGATATGCCAGCTTAGCCCTTGAGCTTGTTGGTGAATTCGGCGACGCGCTTGCCCAGCAGCCGCGCGGTTTCCAGATCGCCTGCGCGCGGGGCTTCGTCCGGCGAAGCGTCCGATGGCGAGATCGCCAGCGCGCCGCCCCAGCCACCGGTCCAGTTCACGTCCTGCGGCCCGTGCGCCTTGGTGTTGGCTGGCGGCAAACCGGTGCCCACCCAGATCTGGCCGTGCTGCTGCGACAGGGTCCAGAAATACTGGATGGTGGTGGCCTTGTCGCCATTGACCGAGGCCGAGTTGGTGAAGCCGGCGGCGATCTTGTCCTTCCACGCCTGCGTAAACCACGGCTTGGAGCTGCCGTCGGCAAATTTCTTGAACTGCCACGCCGGCCCGCCCATGTAGGTGGGGCTGCCGTAGATGATGGCATCGGCGGCACTGATCGCGTCCCACGCGTCGTCAGGCAGGTTGCCGTCCTGGTCGATGCGGTACAGCGTGGCCTCGGCCACACTGGCGGCCCCCGCATGCACGGCTTCGGCCTGCTTGACGGTGTGGCCGTAGCCACTGAAATACACGATGGCAATCTTGCTCATGGATGCTCCTGCTCAACGAGGGGAGGGGGATTGTGTGCATACCGGCCGCGACAGAAGAATGACCACGCGCGGGACGAACTGTTGCCGGGCCCGTTCAGCCGGGTGCTGGTGCGGCCAAGTGCTCGAGCAGGTAGTCGATGAAGCTGCGCACCTTCGGTGCCAGGTGGCTGCGGCTGGTGTAGACGGCAAAGATGCCGATCTGGCCGAGTTCGTACGCCGGGAGAATGCGCACCAGGCGGCCTGCAGCCAGATGCGCGTCGGCCAGGAAGTCCGGCTGCATCACGATGCCCTGGCTGGCCAGCGCCGCCGCATTGAGCACATGGCCATTGTTGGCGCGCAGCCCACCGTGCAGGCGCACATCCACATCGCCATCGGGCCCGTGGAAGCGCACCGTGTCGCCGGTGGGCGAGTAGTGGTAGAGCAGGCACTCGTGGCCAGCCAGATCGGCCGGGTGTGCCGGCGTGCCCGCGCGCGCCAGGTAGGCCGGCGCCGCGCACGGCACCAGCCGCACCGTGCCCAGCTGGCGGGCGATCAGCATCGGTGCCGGCTCGCGGGTGATCCGGATGGCGACATCGAAGCCTTCCTCGACCATATCGACCAGGCGATCGGTCAGCGACAGGTCCAGCTCTACCTGCGGGTAGCGCGCACGAAAGCCCGGCAGCAAGGCACCCAGGCGCTCGATCCCGTAGCTCACCGGGGCATTGACCCGCAGCACGCCGGCCGGCTCCAGCGCCTGCGCGCCGATGGTGGCCTCCAGGTCGTCCAGGTCGGCCAACAATTGCAGGCAGCGCTGGTAATACGCGGCGCCGGCGCTGGTCAGGCTGACCCGGCGCGTGGTGCGATTGAGCAGGCGGGTGCCCAGGCGTTGTTCTAGCGCAGCCACCTGCCGGGTGACGCTGGCGGTGGAGCGGTCCAGTGCGTCGGCCGCGGCGCTGAAGCCACTGCGTTCGGCCACGGCGGTGAAGACGCGCATCGCATCCAGGGTATCCATCCGGGCTCCGATTATTGCTTGTGGTGCAACAAATTATCCGACCTCGCGCCCTTTATCCGAATGCCGTGGGTCATAGGCTAGGGCGGTCCTCAACGGAGTGCTCGCATGTCCACCACCCTTGCACCCCCGCGCACCGCGGCCTACGGCGCGGCCTTGCTGCGCATCAGCCTGGGCGCATGGAGTTGCGCATGAGCCGCCTGCCATCGTTGTACATCTCGCATGGATCGCCCATGACGGCGTTGCAGCCGGGCCAGGTGGGGCAGCGGCTGCAGGAACTGCGTCGGCAGCTGCCGCGGCCGCGCGCGATCATCGTCGCCAGCGCGCATTGGCTGGGCCGTCGTCCGCTGGTCAGTGGTGCAGCGCGGCCGCAGACCATCCACGACTTCGGCGGCTTCCCTGCGCCGCTGTATGCGCTGGACTATCCGGCGCCGGGCGAGCCGGCATTGGCGCAACAGGTCGTGCGCCGCCTGGAGCAGGCCGGGCTGCATCCGCACCTGGACCCGCAACGCGGTTTCGACCACGGCGTGTGGGTGCCGCTGCGCCTGCTGTACCCGGCGGCCGACATCCCGGTGGTGTCGGTGTCGATCCAGCCCGAGCTCGGGCCGGCGCACCAGTTCGCGCTGGGCCGCGCGCTGGCGCCGTTGCGCGATGAAGGCGTGCTGGTCATCGGCTCCGGCAGCATCACCCATAACCTGCACGACTTCGGCCAGGGCTACAGCGCCGAGCGCGAAGCGCCCTACGTGCGTCCCTTCATCGCATGGACCGAGCGCGCACTGGCGGACAACGACATCCCGGCATTGCTGGACTACCGCCGCCAGGCACCGTTTGCAGCGCGCGCACATCCCAGCGACGAGCATCTGCTGCCGCTCTACGTCGCGATGGGTGCGGCCGGGGGCGACCAGCTCGGCGCGCAGCGCATCGATGCCGGCATCGATGCGGGGTTTCTGGCGATGGATCTCTATCGCTTCGATGGCGCCGCGGCCTGACCGGGCCGCAGGACGGTGCCGGCGTGTGGGCCGGCAGCGCTGCGCTCTGAAGCGTTCACGATCGGCTGCCGCGCAGTCTCATAGGCTGAGACGCCCCGGCTGCATGCTGCTTGCGTGAAAATCCTCGACAAGCTCGCCGTCCTTGCCGACGCCGCCAAATACGACGCCTCCTGCGCCTCCAGTGGCGCGAACAAGCGCAACTCGCTCGGCACCGGCGGGATCGGCAGCACCGAGGGCATGGGCATCTGCCACTCGTACACGCCGGACGGCCGCTGCGTGTCGCTGCTGAAGATCCTGCTGACCAACTTCTGTGTGTTCGACTGCGCGTACTGCGTCAACCGCGTATCCAGCAACGTGCGCCGCGCACGTTTCACGCCCGAAGAAGTGGTCACGCTGACGCTGGACTTCTACAAGCGCAATTACATCGAAGGCCTGTTCCTCTCCAGCGGCATCATCCGCAACTCCGACTACACCATGGAGCAGCTGGTGGAAGTGGCGCGCCAGCTGCGTGAAGAGCATCACTTTGCCGGCTACATCCATCTCAAGACCATTCCCGATGCAGCGCCCGAACTGCTGGCGGCGGCCGGCCGCTATGCGGACCGTCTGAGCATCAACGTGGAGTTGCCCACCGAGCAGGGGCTGACCCAGCTGGCACCGGAGAAGAGCGTCGGCGGCATCCGCTCGGCCATGGGCGAGCTGCGCTGGCGCATCGAAGAAAACCAGCTCGAACGCAAGGCCGAAAAGGTACGCCGGGCCAAGCCGCCGCGGTTTGCCCCGGCCGGGCAGAGCACGCAGATGATCGTCGGTGCCGATGATGCCAACGACCGCAGCATCCTGGACACCAGCCATAATCTTTACGGCAATTACCGCATGCGGCGGGTGTATTACTCGGCCTTCAGCCCGATCCCCGATGCCTCGTCGAAACTGCCCTTGCAGGCACCGCCGCTGCAGCGCGAGCACCGGCTCTACCAGGCCGACTGGTTGCTGCGCTTCTACGAATTCAGCGTGGAAGAAATTGCGCCCGCGCAGTCCAGCGGCATGCTCGATCTGGACGTGGACCCCAAGCTGGCATGGGCATTGCGCAACCCGGAGCGGTTTCCGGTGGATCTGAACCAGGCGCCGCGCGAGATGTTGCTGCGGGTGCCGGGGCTGGGCACCCGAAACGTGGAGCGGCTGCTGTTGTCGCGGCGGCACGCGCGGTTGCGGGTGGGCGACCTTGCCCGCTTGCGGGTACCGATGAAGAAGCTGCTGCCGTTTGTGAGTGTGCTGGATCATCATCCGCGGCAACGCCTGGACGACCCGGTGCGCTTGCGTGCGCAGCTGGCGCCTGCACCGCGGCAGGCGAGCCTGTTTGAGTGATGCCTCATCGTCGGCAGGGCGCTGCCTTCTCCCCGGACGAGGGTGCCCGACAGGCGGATGAGTGGCAGGCCGCTCGCCGGACGTGCGGCGCACGGCCGTGTGTTGACGCAGCAACATGGCGCTGCCTTGCAAATTCCCGCTCCCGTCATCCCACGCTCTGCCCCAGGCGCTGCGGCACCGGGCGGCGTGGGGCGCTCCTGCGTCAAGGCGGGGTGGGGCAGCAACCTCAGGGGTGGGCGCAGTCACGGTCGCGGAGCAGCGCTGGCGGCATCGGGTGTAGCCGCGTCGGAGGCTGGTTGGCCAGTGCGCGTTGCTGCGTGGGAACCAGGATGATCGGGTGTGAGTGATGTTCAGCGCTGAGGTGGATCCACCGTGGAGTTTCGAGGCATGGCGTGCGTTGGCGCGGGCCGGCTGGTGTGCGCAGGCCGAGCCGGATGACGTGGCATGGAACGGCGGGGCGCAGGGCGGGTTGCTGATGGGGCAGCGGCTGCAGGACCTGCCGGTGGTGGTGGCACCGCCACGGGTGTCGGCGGACTTCATGCAGTTGGCGGCGTCGGTGCTATGCCATCGTGACCCGCAGCGGCATGCGGTGTTGTATCGGTTGCTGTGGCGGATCGCCTCCGGCGAGAAGGCGCTGCTGGAGCGCGCCACCGACGTGGATGTGCATCGTTTGCGGCAATGGCAGAAAGCGGTGCAGCGCGATACCCACAAGATGAAGGCATTTGTGCGGTTTCGCCGCCTGCCGGGCGAGGTGGAGGATTTCGTTGCCTGGTTCGAGCCCGATCACTGCATCGTGGACCGCGTCGCCCCGTTTTTTGCGCGGCGGTTTGCCGGCATGCAGTGGGCGATCCTGACGCCGTATCGCAGTGTGCGCTGGGATGGCGAGGCATTGTCGTTCGGCGATGGTGCGGTGCGGACGCAGGTGCCGGCCGACGATGCGCAGGAAGCCCTGTGGCGCACCTATTACGCGCATATCTTCAATCCGGCGCGGCTCAATCCCACCATGATGCGGCAGGAGATGCCGCAGAAATACTGGAAGAACCTGCCCGAAGCGGCACTGCTGCCGGAGCTGATCCGCGAAGCCGGCGTGCGGGTGCGCGAGATGGCCGAGCGCGCCCCCGAGCCGGTGCGACGGCGGGTGCCGGTGGCACCCGTACCAGCCGTGGAAGTGGCAACCCAAAGCCTTGCGCAGCTGCGTGTGGCAGCGCGCGATTGCCGGCGCTGCGAGCTGTGGCAACCGGCCACCCAGACCGTGTTCGGCGAAGGGCCGGACGATGCCGCGGTGATGGTCATCGGCGAGCAGCCGGGCGACGAAGAGGACCTGAGTGGGCGTCCGTTCGTCGGCCCGGCCGGGCGTCTGTTCACGATGGCACTGGGCGAGTTGGGTGTGGACCGCACGACCTTCTACGTGACCAATGCGGTCAAGCACTTTCGGTTCGAGCAGCGCGGCAAGCGCCGCCTGCATCGCAATCCGGAGCGTTCGCATGTGCAAGCCTGCAGCGGCTGGCTGCACGCCGAGCGCGCGCAACTGCGGCCGGCGCATATCGTCTGTCTGGGGGCGACGGCCGCACAGGCGGTGTTGGGAAGCCGCTTTCGCTTGATGCAGCAGCGCGGCCAGTGGCAGGTGCTGGACGATGGCACGCCGGTGCTGGCCACCGTGCATCCCTCGTGGGTCCTGCGGCAAGGCTCGGAGGCCGCGCGCGAGGAAGGCTACCGCGGCTTTGTCGACGACCTGCGCCAGCTGCTGCATGCACCGGTCGCCGCAGATCGCACCGTGAGGGCATAAAAGATGCGCGTGCAGCTGCACGCGCATGGTGTCGGAGAACGATGACACCAAATCGGGGCCACTGGCGAACCGGTGGTCCCGCACCGCCGCTTCGCGGTGTGGTGGCGCCGCCCGACGTCTGGTGCCCGGACGCGTGCGGATTCGCTGTTCACTTGTGTCTATGTGTCGTAGCGGGAAGCGGACGCGATGGCGCCGGAGTGCAACGCCATCGCATCCAGACAGGTCACTCAAGTGCAGGCAGTGGCTGCTGAGCCGTCATCGAATGGTGTCGAGATCAGCGCTTACCACCGGTGCGCTCCGGTTTGGAGCGCATCTGTCGGGACAGCCACGACCGCTAGATGCTCGTTACGATTGAACTCCCTGCAAGTGCCGCCTGCACGGTCGGCGTCGACCATCGACGGAACGTGGCTCCGTTCCGCCGATGACGTCGCGCGCAAGCCACTTGCAGGCGTGCAGCAACTGCCGTTACGGCATCAACACCTTGTCGATCACGTGGATCACGCCGTTGCTCTGGTTGACATCGGCGATGGTGACTGTGGCGGTATTGCCCTTGACGTCGGTGAGGGTGACCTTCTTGCCATTGAGCTTTGCGGTGAGCGGCTCGCCCTGCACCGTGGTCAGCGTGGCGCTGCCGCCGCCGGCCTTGATCTTGGCGATCAGCGAGGCGGCGTCCACCTTGCCCGGCACCACGTGATAGGTGAGCACCTTGGTCAGGGTCGCCTTGGACTCGGGCTTCAGCAAGGTGTCCACCGTACCGGCCGGCAGTGCGGAAAACGCCGCATTGGTCGGCGCAAACACGGTAAACGGGCCCGGGCCCTTCAAGGTCTCGACCAGTCCGGCGGCCTTCACCGCGGCAACCAACGTGGTGTGATCCTTGGAGTTGGCGGCGTTGTCGACGATGTCCTTGGTGACCAGCATCGGCGCACCACCCACCGTCGGGTTGGACGCAGCGTAAGCAGGAGCCATCGCGCTGGTCAGGGCAATGGCGGTAGCAATGGCAAGCGACTGCAGTGACGTCTTCATGAGGCATCGATCCTTTGGGTTGGCGATCGCCTGGATGGCAACCGTAGGGTCAATACGCCTGCCGGTGCGGGCCGGATGCATCACGTGGTCTTGATGTTCATTACGGCGTTTGGCGTGGTGAGTGCGGCGTCAGGAACGACGTTGAATCGCTTCGCCTGGCTGTCGACGCGATGGCTGGTCGCGTGTGCAGCATCAGGTGCGCTGCCGCCGGTTGCGCCATTGGTATCGGTGTTGCGTGGCCTGTCTCACGTCCCGGGATGCGGCAGTCCCCGCAGCATTGGCGGACTATTCGTATCCGGGCGCTGCGCAGGTCACCTGCGATCGCGTGGCCGAGGACAGGCGGCGCGATGGGCTGGCAGGGCCGAATCGATCGCGCCTGATGGTTTCATCACCGGTTGCAAACCGGTATGTTCCCGTCAGTGCGTTGTTGTGCGTCGCAAGATGATGCCGCACGTGCGGCCGTTTCTTCTTCCGGGTTTTACATGCATTCGATCGATGTCGTCCTCGCCATGTTGCTGGCGGTCGCGGCCAGCGGTTATCTGATCCGCATCCTGCCGTTCTCGCTGCCGTTGCCGTTGGTCCAGATCGCGCTGGGCGCGGTGGTCTCCGGTGTGTTCGATGCCGGGCACGAGCTGGAACCGGAATTGTTCTTCCTGCTGTTCCTGCCGCCGCTGCTGTTCCTGGACGGATGGCGCATTCCCAAACAAGGCCTGTTCCGCGACAAGGCGGCGATCCTGGAGCTGGCGCTGGGCCTGGTGGTGTTCACGGTGATCGGTGCCGGCCTGTTGATCCATTGGCTGATCCCGGCCATGCCGCTGGCGGTGGCGTTCGCGCTGGCCGCCATCATTTCGCCGACCGACCCGGTGGCAGTGTCCTCAATCGCCTCCAAGGTGCCGATTCCCAAGCGCCTGATGCACATCCTGGAAGGCGAGTCACTGCTCAACGACGCCTCCGGCCTGGTGTGCTTCCAGTTCGCCGTGGCCGCGGTGTTGACCGGCACGTTCTCGGTGGCGACCGCTTCGCTCACCTTCCTGTGGGTGGCGCTGGCCGGGTTGGCGCTGGGTGTGGCCACCACCTTCGGCCTGAGCCGGATCCAGGCCTGGATCTGGCGCCATTTCGGCGAGGAGCCCGGCTCGGCGATCCTGGTCAACCTGCTCACGCCGTTCGCCGCGTACCTGCTGGCCGAAGCCTTCCACGCCTCCGGAATCCTGGCCGCGGTGGCCGCCGGCATCACCATGAGCTACGTGGAAATGGCCGGCAACGCGCCGGGCAACATGCGCCTGCAGCGCTCGGCGGTGTGGGACACGGTGCAGTTCACCTTCAACGGCATCATCTTCGTGCTGCTGGGCGAGCAGTTGCCGGGCATCCTGGACGGGGCGGTGCGCAGCGTGCAGGAGGCCGGGCACCTCAATCCGTGGTGGCTGGCGGTGTACGTGGCCACCATCAGCACCAGCCTGATGGCGCTGCGCTTTGTGTGGGTGTTCCTGTCGCTGCGCTGGAACATCTTCAAGGCGCAACGGCGGGGCGAGGCGCATGTCAGCCCGCCCTGGCGAATCGTGGTGGCGGTGTCGCTGGCGGGCGTGCGCGGGGCGATCACCCTGGCCGGCGTGCTGACGCTGCCGTTGATGCTGGAAGACGGCTCGCCGTTTCCGGCCCGCCAGCTGGCGATCTTCCTGGCGGCCTCGGTGATCCTGGTCTCCTTGCTGGTGGCCAGCGTGGCGTTGCCGCGGCTGTTGCGCGGGCTGGAGTTGCCGGAAGAGGAAGACGAACAGCAAAAGGAAGACCTGGCCGTCAAGGCCGCCTCGCAGGCGGCCCTGGAGGCAGTGGAAAAGCTGCGCCAGCGGCTGGTGGAAGACAGCGCGCATGCCGAGCGCTACAACGCCGCCGCCAATCAAGTCAGTCAGCGTTACCAGCGCAAGCTGGGTGCCGTGGACATGGCCGAAACCGATCCGGAAGAGGCCGGCGCCTACGAGCAGGCCTTGCGCCAGTTCCGTCACACCGCCCTGGTGGCCGAGCGCAACGAGCTGTTCAAGCTTGCGCGCCGTCGCGAGATTTCCGACGACCTGTCGCGGCGGCTGGTGCGCAACCTGGATCTGATCGAGTCGCGCAAGCGCGCGTGAGCGCGCGGGAATGGGGAATCGGGATTGGGGAATCGTAAAGCCACGGCGCTCGTGCAGTCGTGGTTGCGTAGGAGCGCGCTTGCGCGCGATGGGGCTTTCCCGCCAACGCCCCATCGCGCGCAAGCGCGCTCCTACGTGGAGATGCGCCATCACACGGACGCAGCGAGCGTGCGCGGCTGGGTTCGCTGACGCTCCTTGGCGCGCGTCGGGAGACACCATCCCATCAGCCCCCCTCCCATCGTCACGGCGCAGCGCCTACCCTGTGGCGCTTCTGGTCCCCGTGCACAACCCATGACGCCCATCGTTTCCATCCAGGGAGTGAGCAAGACCTACGCCGGCGGTTTCCAGGCGCTCAAGCAGGTGGATCTGCAGATCCAGCGCGGCGAGATCTTCGCGCTGCTTGGCCCCAACGGTGCCGGCAAGACCACGCTGATCAGCATCATCTGCGGGTTGATCAACCCCAGCACCGGCACCGTGCTGGCCGATGGTCACGACATCGTGCGCGACTACCGCGCGGCACGTACCAGCATCGGGCTGGTGCCGCAGGAGTTGGCCACCGACGCCTTCGAAACGGTGTGGGCCACGGTGCGTTTCAGCCGCGGGCTGTTCGGCAAGCCGGCCAACCCGCAGTACCTGGAAACGGTGTTGCGCGAGCTGTCGCTGTGGGACAAGCGCAACAGCAAGATTTCCACATTGTCCGGCGGCATGAAGCGACGCGTGCTGATCGCCAAGGCCCTGGCGCACGAGCCGCGCATCCTGTTCCTGGACGAGCCCACTGCCGGCGTGGACGTAGAGCTGCGCCACGAGATGTGGCAGATGGTGCGCCGGCTGCGCGAGCAGGGCACCACGGTCATCCTGACCACCCATTACATCGAAGAGGCCGAAGACATGGCCGACCGGGTCGGGGTGATCAACCGCGGCGAGCTGGTACTGGTGGAAGACAAGCACACGCTGATGCGCAAGCTCGGCAAGAAGCAGCTCAGCCTGAGCCTGCAATCGCCGCTGCAGGCGGTGCCGGCCGGGCTGGCGGATCTGCCGCTGGAGTTGTCGGCCGACGGCAGCAGCCTGATCTACACGTTCGACACGCAGGCCGAGCAGACCGGCATCGGGGCGGTGTTGCGCCGGCTCAACGAGCAGGGCATCGACTTCAAGGACCTGCATTCCAGCGAGAGCTCGCTGGAAGAGATCTTCGTCACCCTCGTGCATGGCGCCCGTCAACCGGAGATGCGCGCATGAACATGCATGCGATTGCCGCGATTTATCGCTTCGAAATGGCGCGCGCCTTCCGCACGCTGACCCAGTCGATCGCTTCGCCGGTGTTGTCGACCTCGCTGTATTTCGTGGTGTTCGGCGCAGCCATCGGCTCGCGCATGGGCGATATCGACGGCATCAGCTACGGCGCCTTCATCATTCCCGGCCTGGTGATGCTGTCCTTGCTCAACGAAAGCATTTCCAACGCCTCGTTCGGCATCTACATGCCGCGCTGGGCCGGCACCATCTACGAGGTGCTGTCCGCGCCGGTGGCATGGTGGGAGATCGTCATCGGCTACGTGGGCGCGGCGGCCACCAAGTCGGTGATGCTGGGCCTGCTGATCCTGCTCACCGCACGGCTGTTTGTTCCGTACGAGATCGCGCATCCGGTGTGGATGCTGGGCTTTCTGGTGCTCACCGCGCTGACCTTCAGCCTGTTCGGCTTCATCATCGGCATCTGGGCCGACGGCTTCGAGAAGCTGCAGGTCATCCCGCTGATGGTGGTGACGCCGCTGACCTTTCTGGGCGGCAGCTTCTATTCGATCAACATGCTGCCGCCGCTGTGGCAGAAGGTCACGCTGTTCAACCCGGTGGTCTACCTGATCAGCGGGTTCCGCTGGAGTTTCTACGGCAAGGCCGACGTGCACATCGCGGTGAGCACCGGCATGACGTTCCTGTTCCTGCTGGTGTGCCTGGGCGTGGTGGCGGCGATCTTCCGCAGCGGCTACCGGCTCAAGGCCTGAGCGGGTCGCGTGTGCGGTGTCCTCACCGCTTGCTGGCTGTCTGATCGAAAGCCATGCGCACCGACCAACGTGCCTGGTCCTTGCCCGCTCACCGTCGCGGGATCTTGAGCGGCATGGATGCCGCGCCAGAGCTCACAAGGCCGTACTTGCAACACGTCCCGCGAGGGTGGGCGGAAGCAAAGGCGCAGCGTCGAGTGCGCGGTGCCCTCATCGCTCGCGGGACACGCTGTTAACCCGTCCATGGGGGCTCGATGGCGGCATCCATGCCGCCAACGGTCCCGCAATCGGCGAGGACACCGCACCAGATAGTTGGCTGGTGGTTTTGTTGAAGATCGAGGGCACCGCGTCGCAAGTTAGCTAATCGCTTGTTGAAGACTCTGCGCACCGACCAACTTGACTGGTCCTTGCGCGCTCACCGTCGCGGGACCTTGAGCGGCATGGATGCTGCGCCAGAGCCTTATCTGTTCGGAATGTGGCAGCGTAGGTGTCGAGAGCCGGCGTGGGCTGCCGTATGAGCCTGGATCTAAGCGATCGCCTTGGAGCTTGGCACCCACGCCGGAATCTCCCTTGTTTCGCCCGAACAGTTGCCCGAGGTGACACTCGAAACGATAAGACTGGGCAGGCGAGGGAGCTCTCGACATTTCCAGCCTAGCGGAGATCTCCCATGAGCGGAATCGGGATCGATGTGTGCAAGAAGTCCCTGGATGCGGCTGTCTTTCAAGGTGAGGCCCGCCAGTTCAGCAACACGGCAAGCGGGCACTGCAAGCTCGTCCATTGGCTGAGGACACTGCCAGTTAGGCAGGTGGTGCTGGAGGCGACCGGTGGCTACGAGCTGGCCGCGCTGGACGCGCTGCATCAGGCGGGAATCCCGGTGGCACGCGCCAATGCGTCTCGGGCGCGTCACTTGGCCAACGGCTTGGGACTGGCAAAAACCGATCGGCTGGACGCGGGCATGCTGGCGTGTATGGCCGAGAAGATGGAGCTTCATCCCTATGTTCCACTGCCGCCGTGGCAGCGTCATCTGGGCGAGCATGTCCGCGCCCGCCGCCAGCTCATCGATCTGCTGAAGACGGCCAAACAACAGCTGTTGCAGGTGGCGGACAAACCGCTACGCAAGCTGCTGCAGGCCAACGTGAACCAGCTCGTGCGCAGTGTGGCGCGGCTGGATGAACTGATCGCCGGGCAGCTAAAGACGCTGCTCATCGAGCAACCGCACCTGGCGGCGTTGAAGACGCTCAAAGGGGTCGGTCCGGTATTGCTGGCCGTGTTGGCGTGCCGGTTGCCGGAGCTTGGGACGCTCAACGGAAAGCAGATCTCCCGATTGGTGGGGGTTGCCCCGCTATCGCGCGACAGCGGCAAGATGCGTGGGAAACGAGGGATCGGCGGAGGCCGTGCCGATATCCGGCAAGCGCTGTACATGGCGGCGATGTCCTCGGCGCGTCACGAGCCCCGCCTGCGTGATTTTTATAGAGCGTTACGGACACGCGGCAAGGAAGGCAAGGTCGCGATCGTGGCGGTGATGCGCAAGATGCTGGTCATCCTCAATGCGCGCGTGCGCGATGAAAGAGCCGCCACGCAGCCAGCCTGAGCATGCTCGATGGCCATGAGCAGACGCAAAAGCGTGCCGGCCAGCGGCCGCCACCTATGGATGAACACGTCTGAAGGAAACCGATCAGAGCTCGCGGATCGAGATCCTGATCAACACAGTTGCTCCAGGGACGGATTCACGGCGTGTCCCGCGATGGTGGGCGTGCAAGGGCCCTGCAGCCAGGTCGCAGCTCAGCCGCTTCGCAATAGAGCAACGTGAAGTCGTTTGGTCAGCCGCGCTTACTCGGCAGCAGGCGCGGCGTCGTTCTTGGTGTCCAGGTAATACGCCACCACCTCGCCCTTGATCTTCATCGTCATCGGATTGCCGCGGCGGTCGCGGGCCTTGCCGACCTGCACCTTGATCCAGCCTTCGCTCACCGAATATTCCTCCACGTTGTCGCGTTCGATACCGTTGAAGCGCACGCCGATGCCGCGGTTGAGGGCGTCGGCATCGTGGAACGGACTACGTGCGTCGATGGCCAGGTGATCGGGAGGGGTATCGCTCATGGGGAAGGCGCCATGACGGGCCGGATGGCCGTCTTCGGTCGCACAGGATACGGACCTGCGCCGGGAAGACCAGCCCTGCTGGCGCAGCGGCGGGCCGGCCTCGGTTTGCTTGCGCCGCCGCAGGCCTCACACTTGGCGTCTGCAATCCTTCAGCGAGACCGCCATGCCCGACAACAGTGCCGATTACGAAGACGACGAAGGCCTGCAGCCCGAAAGCGACGAAGACGATGTCGACGACCATCCGGCGCGGGTCTGGAATCTGCTGGTGTTGATCAACCCCGGCGACGAAGACACCGCGCTGGCCCAGTTCGATGCCTGGCGCGAAGCGCAGGCCGATGCAGACGATGGCGACGGCGACGATGCGTGGCTGTGGACGCTGAAAGACGTCATCGACTGGCGCTCGGGATTTTATGTGGACTGGAAGGACACCGACTCGTTCATCGCCGCCATCGACGAACTCGGCGCGCGCTGGAACCTGCGCATCGACTGGGGCGGCGACCTGGACGACGAAGACTTCGCCCGCGATCTCGACGTGCCCGACCTGATGGCCGTGGCGTTCGACCGCCTGCGCGAACACGGCTACTCGCTGTGGAACTGGAACACCGGCGGCGACGCCTATGCCGGCTGGATCGCCCTCAGCCGCGACGACGACGCCATGCTGGCGCTGACCTCGTTGCTGGGCGTGGAAGTCCGGCTGGGCAACGAGGCCTTTTGAGCGCCGGGAGTGGGGAGTCGCGAGAGCGGTCTCCGGGTGCGTGGGTCTGGCAGGCATTGTCCGCGGCCAGATGACTGCCCCGTAGGAGCGTGCTGGCGCGCGATCGGGCGTTACCGGGACAGCTCCTCGCGCTCGGGCGCGCTCCTACAACGGCGTGGCGTCATGGTGCAGAGGGGGATGCCGCCGTCGTGAAGTTGCAGGCCTCTTTACCAGGAGGCTCACACGGCCCAGCGATGGCCACGTAGGAGCGTGCCTGCGCGCGATAGGCGTTACCGGGACAGCTCCTCGCGCTCAGGCGCGCGCCTACTAAGGCGCGCCGCCAATCAGGTTGCGGCCACCGCCGTTGCGAATCCCGAATCCCGAATCCCAAATCCCCGCCTCAAGGCGCCTCGCCCCGTGCCTGCGCACGCGCATTGGCGATCAAGGCCTTGAGCAGGACGCGATCGGTGTGACGTGAGATCGCGATAGCACCGAGTGCGATCGCCTCGATACGCAGCGAGGCGGGCACGTCGTAGTGCGCGCCGCTGAGTTTGTTCTGGAAGGCGCGGCGGGGAATGCCCAGCCGCGCCGCCATGGCATGCAGCTCGTCCAGCGTATCGCCGAGCAGGTGCGCCCAGCGCTGGTCGCGCCACAGGTGCACCGCATCGTCGACGTAGACGGCCATTTGCCGGGTCAGTCCTGCTTCTTGGACTTCTTCGGCTTCTTGCCGGCGCTCTCGCTGTCGGCGTCGTCCGCGACGGCGTCGGCGGCCTCGTCGCTGGTCGCCTCGTCTGCAGTGCTGTCGTCTTCGGCCGTCGCGGCATCTTCGGCAGCGGCATCGCTGTCGGCCGCAGGTGTTGCATCGGCGTCGTCGGCGTTTTCATCGCTGTCTTCATCCGCATCGGCGTTCTGGAACTCGGACACCAGCTTGGTCAGGTATTCCTCGGCGGTCTGGCCTTCGTCGGCGGCCAGGTCGTCGATCATCTGCTGCAGCTGGGTCGAATATTCCAGCGAGATGGTCTTGCCTTCGGCTTCCTGCAGGTTGGCCAGGTGCTTGAGCATGGCCAGCATCGGCACCGGGTTGTCGGCGCTGCCCATGGTCTGGCCGCCGATCGACAGCATCCACTCGCTGCCACCTTGCAGACCGATCGCCGCGACGACGCGGCCGTCGGCATCCTGCAGCACGGCATGGTTGCTGACCTGGGGCGCCTGGCCCAGACGGGCGAAGGGGCGCTTGGGTTGCTGCTTCTTGCGCTTGTCGCGCTTGGCCTTGGAATTACGGGACACGGTGTTCTCGACGCTGGGAATGGCCGGCCATTCTAGAGCGTGCGCCGCACGATGCGATGAGCAGCCGGCTTTGGGGGGACCAGGCGCAGGCGGTCCCGCCTGCTGTCGATCACAGTGTCGATCGTGATGCCGCGGCAATCCCCGCTCGCCGCGAGCCTGGATGAAGCGGGCAGCCGCGCCGATGGTTCGGCAAGCGCCGCAACTGCCAGGCCGGTGGCAGGGCGCCAGCCTGGCCTGCAGGGAAGGCGGCGCGTGTGCCAGACCCTCCCCATCGCCGGCCCCGCAGCAGGCGTGGAGATCGGGTTCGCCGCGTTGCCGATGGATTCGGCAAGGCACGTCTGGTGGACCGGCAACCAGAGCATGCGGCCGTCCAGGCACGTCAGCCGCAGATCACCGGCTCGACGATACCGCCGGCAGCGATACGTCAGTTAAGCAGACCGGGCATGCATCTGGAACTCCAACCCCGGCCTCGCAATCAATGCGCTTCGACCGCCACGCGCGGCGCTGCCACGGCGGCTTCGGCGGCCTTGGCGAGTGCGGCGGCCGAGGCGACCTGAGCGCTGGTGGACACGCGCGGTGCCGCCGGGCGTGCAGAGGCGGTGCCCGGCGGGCGCGCGGGCGAGCCGCCGGCGGCGCCTGTCGCTGCCGCGGAACCTGGCGCAGCCGCTGCAGCCGCTGGCGCCGTAGCACCCAGCGTGGGGCTACTGGCCGGTGCACCCACCGTCGCGGTAGCGGTGGCAGCGGCGCCGCTGAGGTCCGGCACCTGGGTGTCGGCGTCATGGACGGGCTTGCCCAGCGCCACGCCCTGGCCGGCGCCGGCCAGGGCCGCTTCTTCGGCGTCCTGGGTCATCACCACGATGCTGATGCGGCGGTTGATCGGGTTCTGCGGGTCGGTCTTGTCGAACAGCACCGAGGACGACAACCCCACCACGCGTGTCACCTTGGCATCGGCCATGCCACCGCCCACCAGGGCGCGGCGCGCAGCATTGGCACGGTCGGCGCTGAGTTCCCAGTTGGTGTAGCCGGCATCGCTGCTGTAGGCGGTGGTGTCGGTGTGACCGGTGATGCTGATGTGGTTGGGCACCTGATTGATGAAGCTGGACAGCTCGCGCAGGATGTCCACCGTGTACGGCTTGAGCTGGTCGCGGCCGATATCGAACATCGGGCGGTTCTGCTTGTCCACGATCTGGATGCGCAGGCCATCGGGCGTGAGATCCAGCAGCAACTGGTCCTTGAACGGCTCCAGCGCCTGGCTCTTGTCGATGGCCTCTTTCAGGTCCTGCATCAACGCTTCCAGGCGCCGCTTGTCCTTGGCGCGGCTGTCCACGTCGGTGTCTGCCGCGTTGTCGCGCTTGCGGCCCATTTCGTCCTTCTGCCCCTTGGCCATGTCGGCGGTGCCGCCGAGCTTGATCATCGAGGTGCTGGCGCCGCCGGGGCCATTCATGCCCGGCGAGGGCGCCGGCGACTTGCCGGACAGCGGGCTGGGATTGCGGAAGTATTCGGAGATCGCCGCGCGCTGCTCCTTGGTGGTGGCGGCCATCAGCCACAGCACCAGGAAGAAGGCCATCATCGCGGTCACGAAGTCGGCAAACGCCACCTTCCAGGCGCCGCCGTGATGGCCGCCGCCCTGCACCTTCTTGACCCGCCGGATGACGACGGTGGATTTGCCCTCGGCCATGACCGCGGTCCTACTTGATCGTCTTCAGGTGCGTTTCGAAATCGCCGAAGCTCGGACGCACGTTGGAGGGCAGGGTCTTGCGCGCAAATTCCAGCGCAATCTTGGGGTTGTAGCCGCGCAGGCAGGCCAGCAGCGCGGTCTTGACCGCCTCGTAGATGCGCCCGTCCTGCTCGGCACGCGCTTCCATCGCCGCCGACAACGGCGACACGAAGCCGTACGCCAGCAGGATGCCCAGGAAGGTGCCCACCAGCGCGGCGCCGACGTGGTGGCCGATCTCTTCGATCGGCCCGCCGATCGAGCCCATGGTGATCACGATGCCGAGCACTGCCGCCACGATGCCGAAGCCGGGCAGGCCGTCGGAGACCTTGCTCAGCGCATGCGCTGGCGCCAGGGCCTCGTGGTGGTGCTTTTCCAGTTCCAGTTCGAGCAGCGGTTCCAGTTCGTGCGGCTCGATATTGCTGCCGATCATCAGGCGCAGGCAGTCGGTGATGAAGTCCAGCAGGTGATGGTCGGCCACCACCTTGGGGTAGTTGCCGAAGATGGTGCTGTCCTGCGGCTTTTCGACGTGGTCTTCCAGCGCCATGAAGCCGTCGCGACGGGCCTTGTTCAGCAACTCGTAGATCAGGCTCAGGGTGTCCTTGTAGTCGTCGGACTTGTACTGCGGGCCCTTGAACACGCCCAGCACGCCGGTCAGCGTTTCCTTGACGATCTTGCCCGGCGTACTGACCAGGAACGCGCCCAGGGCCGCGCCGCCGATGATCATCAGTTCGTACGGCTGCCACAACGCACCCAGCTTTCCGTGCGACAGCACATAGCCGCCGAGGACGCTGACGATGACGACGATGAAGCCAACGATGATGAGCATGGCGAAGCCGAAAGCAATCTGGGAGTGCTAGTGGTTTCGGCTTGCGCGGCGGATTCTTGAAGCGCACGGCGTGAAGATGTGCGCTGTGACTGAACGATCAGCCGATTGTCGTTGCGGCCTCATGCACGCATTTGACCGCATCGCCGCCTGCCAACGACAGCGTCGCCTCGCCGGCATGCTCCCAGAACTGGTTGCCATGGGCGTCGGCAAACCGCGCGCCGGAGGCGGCCTGGGCACTGAGCAGGGTCAGCGCACGGCCGTCCAGGATCAGCCGCAGGGCATCGGTGGCGGGGTCGAAGCGGGTGGTGATGGCGCGCTCGCCGCAGCGCCAGGCTACGGTGTCCGCGGCCTGGGTCGGGGCGGGTGGCGGCGTGGCCGGCCCCGGATGGCCGGCATGGGGCAGCGGGCCGGTCACGCTGGCGTCGGTGGCCATCGGCGGCGGGCTGTCTTCCGGGCCTGCGGTTGCGATGGGCGGTGGGTCCGTCGCGGCTGCAGGTGCGGTGTCAGCAGAGCGATCGCCTGCGGTGCAGCTGGCCAGGGTGGCGGCCAGCACTGCGGCGAGCATCAGGGTCGAGGACGTGTGCATCTGCGTACTCCTGCCTGGAACAGGCCGTCGCCGGCGTGGCGACGGTTGGGACATGGTGTGGCCAGTGCTTAAGGGATCTGGCGCTGCGCATGGTGCCCTGCGACGTCAGTGGGTGCCAGATCGGCGCCACCGCCGACCGGCACCTGGTCTGGCCTCAGGCCGGCTGTGCCTCAGCGCCATCGCGGTGCAACGGGTTGGGCAGTGCCTGGCCGTCCTCGGTGAAGCCCAGCGAGACCGAGTTGAGACAGTGCCGTTCGCCGGTCGGCGGCGGGCCGTCCGGGAACACGTGGCCCAGGTGGCTGTCGCAACGCGCGCAGACGATCTCGGTGCGGATCATGCCGTAGCTGGTATCGCGGATCTCGCGCACATGGGCGGTGTCGTAGGGCGCGAAGAAGCTCGGCCAGCCGGTGCCGGAGTCGAACTTGGCGCTGGAGCGGAACAACGGCAGCCCGCACAGGCGGCAGGTGTAGACCCCGTCCAGCTTGTTGTCTAGAAAGACCCCGCAAAACGGCGCTTCGGTGCCGTGGTGCAGCAGCACGCGCTGTTCCTCATCGCTGAGCCCGGCGATCAGGGCGTCGCGCTGGGCGGGGGAGGGAGGGGTCAGATCGAACTGGCTCATGAGGCTCTCGCATGCGCTCGCCGGCGGGGTGCCGACGCCTGCCCCAGTGATGTGGGCGCTGCGCGGGTGGTTCAACCGGTCGACGTGTTCGAGCAAGTCACGCGTGCGCTGGAGAAGCCCGTGGCTGCGCCCGTACCCTCATCCGGCGCTGCGCGCCACCTTCTCCCCATGAAGGAAGACAATGTCCCGATGGGAGAAGGGAACGGCCCGGCGGGAGATTGGCGTCTTCGCAGTGCAACGACTTGACCAAAGCGTTCATCCCCCGGCCGGTTGCGTGCATTGCTGCCGCCTGGTCGCGCCCCCATCGATTACCCACTCCCGATCAATCACGGTGCCTGTCATGGCGATCCATTCCTCATCGCGTGGCCTGCTGTTCTGCGGTCTGCTGGCGATGGCCGGCGCGGCGGTGGCGCAGTCGGCCACCACCACGCGTTCGTCCAACACGTTGCAGCCCATCACCACGCCGACACCGGTTCAGCCCACTGTGACGCCGCCGCGCGCGCTACAGCCGGCTAACTCGACCGCCCCCGTGCCCTCGCAGCTGGGGCAGCGCCCGGTCGCGCCGAGCATCCCCACCCGTGGTCCGGCGCAGACACCTGTGGCGCCAGCCGGCAGCCAGGTGTCGCCGACGACGCCGATGGTCTACGACCGCAATGGCCGCTTGCTGCAGGGCATGCAGCCGGCCGGCGTGAACCGTGTGCTGGATACCAAGACCGGCCGCTACTACGACGCAGTACCGGCAGGCGATGGCATGCGCGTTGTGCGCTGACGGCAGCGATCCGGTCTATTGCCGACCGCCAACCACCAACCACAGCCACCAGCCACCACTGCTAGCGATTCCCCCCGATGCCACCGGTACCGGCAACCCACAACTGTCCAAACCCTAGTTCCGATTCTCCAATCCCATTCCCGATTCAATCGGCAATCGGCAACGCCAGCGTCTCCTTGACCTCCTCCATCACGATGTAGCTCTTGGATTCGCGCACGTGCGGCATGGTCAGCAAGGTGCTGCCGAGCAGCTTGCGATAGGAGGCCATTTCGCTGATGCGCGCCTTGAGCAGGTAGTCGAAGTCGCCGGAGACCAGATGGCACTCCAGCACGTTGGGCAGCTTCAGCGCGGCGCGGCGGAATTCTTCGAAGATGTCGCCGGATTTGTAGGCCAGGCTGATCTCCACGAACACCAACAGGCTGGCCTTGAGATAGTGCGGATCCAGCCGCGCGTAGTAGCCGGTGATGGCGCCGTCGCGCTCCAGTCGGCGCACGCGCTCGGTGCACGGCGTGGTCGACAGGCCCACCCGCTCGCCCAGTTCTGTGAACGAGATCCGCCCCTCCTGCTGCAGGATGCGCAGGATCTTGCGGTCGATCTTGTCCAGTTCGCGGGTGCGGGTGGTCATGCGGTCTGTCTCGGCAGGGTTTGGCAGGGAGTTTCACTACAAAGGCGTGCCGATTCCAGAAATGGCACTGCCTGCCTCGCAATATACTGCGGCTAACTGTCCCTCTCAGTGTCTTGTTGTGGGGGAATACCCTTTTCAGGAGAACGACATGCGGGTGCTCATTCTCGGCAGCGGCGTCATTGGCGTGACCAGTGCGTGGTACCTGGCGCAGGCCGGTTGCGACGTGACCGTGGTCGACCGCCAGCCGGCGGCGGCGCTGGAGACCAGCTATGCCAACGCCGGCCAGCTGTCGTTCGGCTACACCTCGCCGTGGGCTGCGCCTGGCGTCCCGGGCAAGGCGATGAAGTGGCTGTTCGAGCAGCATGCGCCGCTGTCGATCCGCCCCACCCGTGACCTGCGCCAGCTGGCCTGGCTGAGCCAGATGCTGCGCAACTGCACTGCCGAGCGCTATGCGGTGAACAAGGCGCGCATGGTGCGCATGTCCGACTACAGCCGCGATTGCCTCAACGCATTGCGCGCCGAGACCGGCATCGAATTCGAAGGCCGCCAGCTGGGGACCACCCAGTTGTTCCGCACCCAGCAGCAGCTGGATGCGGCCGCCCAGGACATCGAAGTGCTGGCCCAGTACGGCGTGCCGTATGAGCTGCTGAGCCCGGCGCAGATCGCGCAATTCGAACCCGGCCTTGCCGGCGGCGGCGCGCAGATGGCCGGCGCGCTGCGCCTGCCCGAAGACCAGACCGGCGACTGCCGCCTGTTCACCCAGCGCCTGGCCGAGCTGGCTGCGCAGGCGGGTGTCACCTTCCGCTACGGGCAGCAGATCGAGCGCCTGGCGCATGCCGGCGGCCGGGTCACCGGCGTACAGATCGACGGCCGCATCGAAACCGCCGACCGCTACGTGCTGGCGCTGGGCAGCTATTCGGCCGATCTGCTGCTCTCGCTCGGCCTGCATCTGCCGGTGTACCCGCTCAAGGGCTATTCGCTGACCATCCCGATCGTCGATGCGCAGCGCGCGCCGACCTCCACGGTGCTGGACGAGAGCTACAAGATCGCGCTGACCCGCTTCGACGACCGCATCCGCGTCGGCGGCATGGCCGAGGTGGCCGGCTTCGACATGTCCTTGAATCCGCGTCGTCGCGCCACCCTGGAAATGGTGGTCAACGACCTGTTCCCCGGCGGCGGCGATCTGGCCCAGGCCGAGTTCTGGACCGGCCTGCGCCCGGCCACCCCGGATGGCACCCCGGTGGTGGGCGCTACCCCGTTCGCCAACCTGTTCCTGAACACCGGCCACGGCACCCTGGGCTGGACCATGGCCTGCGGCTCCGGGCGCTACCTGGCCGACCTGATGCAGGGCCGCACGCCGGAAATCGATACCGAGGGCCTGGACGTGTTCCGTTACCTGTCGCCGCGCAGCGCGCGCCCGCAGCGGGAGGCCGCGTAGTGCGTCCTGCGCAAGCGTCGATCGACCTGGATGCATTGCGCCACAACTACCGCCTGGCCAAGCGCCTGGGCGGCAGCAAGGCGCTGGCGGTGGTCAAGGCCGACGCCTATGGGCATGGAGCAGTGCGCTGCGCGCAGGCGCTGGAGCCGGAGGCCGACGGCTTCGCAGTGGCCTGCATCGAAGAAGCGCTGGAGCTGCGCCAGGCAGGTATCCGCGCACCGATCCTGCTACTGGAAGGTTTTTTCGAACACGACGAACTGCGCCTGATCGCCGAGCATGATCTGTGGATGGTGGCGGCCACCCCGCAACAGGTACGCGCGCTGGCCGAGTTCCAGAGCCCGCGCCCATTGCGTGTCTGGTTGAAGATGGACAGCGGCATGCACCGGCTGGGCCTGTCGCCGGACGATTTCCGCGCCGCCTGGCTCCGCTTGCGCGGGTTGCCGCAGATCGCTTCGCTGGTGTTGATGACGCATCTGGCGCGCGCCGACGAACTGGACTGCAGCCGCACCGACGAACAGGCCGTGGCATTCGCGCTGACTGCCGGCGGCATGCGCGCGGAAACTAGCATCCGCAATTCGCCCGGCCTGCTCGGCTGGCCGGCGCTGCGCAACGACTGGTCGCGCCCGGGCCTGATGTTGTACGGCGCCAACCCGTTCCCGCAGGACACCGAAAACACTGCGCAACTGCGTCCGGTGATGACGCTGCGCTCGCGCATCATCTCGGTGCGCGAGCTGCCCGCTGGCGAACCGGTGGGGTATGGCGCGCGCTTCGTGGCCGAGCGCCCCACGCGCGTGGGCGTGGTCGCGATGGGCTATGCCGACGGCTACCCACAATTCGCGCCCAACGGCACCCCGGTGCTGGTCGACGGCCAGGTCTGCCCATTGGTCGGGCGCGTTTCGATGGACATGTTGACGGTGGACCTCACCGATCACCCGCACGCCGGGATCGGCGCGCCGGTGCAGTTGTGGGGCGATGCACCCCAGGTCAGCCCGCTGGCCGCGCAATGCAACGTCAGTGCGTATCAGCTGCTGTGCGGGCTCAAGCGCGTACCGCGGGTGTATGCGGGCGAGGCGGCGGTGAGCGAAATTTCGGCCTAGATGCATTCCCTTCTCGGTAGCTGCGGCGTTCTTCCCTTCTCCCATCGGGAGAAGGTGGCGCGTAGCGCCGGATGAGGGTACGGGCGAACTCCGTGTGGTTGGAACGGCACGTGGGCTTCGCCCCGTACCCTCACCCCGACCCCTCTCCCGGCGGGAGAGGGACTTGATCGGTAGCTGCGCCGTTCTTCCCTTCTCCCGCTGGGAGAAGGTGGCGCGTAGCGCCGGATGAGGGTACGGGCGCAGCCTCGTGCAGTTGGAACGCCACGATGGCTTCCCAACGTATCTCACCTCAATCCCCGCTCCGCGCCCGGCCTGCGCGCGCTCCGAGGCACACGCGTCTGTGGCGCGCCAGCCATGCCTTCTCGCCCCGCAGGGAGCGGGGCTTTAGGACGCAAATCTCGCGTTGGGGATGCGTCACTATTGTTGCGCGTCCATAAACAAAAACGGCGCGTTGCCACGCGCCTTTACCCTTCGATGCCTAGCTGGTTTGGCGGCGATATCCGCGCCAAACCATCACAATCCGGCCGTGCTGCGGTCGCCACGGAACTGTTTGCGCAGCCAGTCGTCGATCATGGCTTTCTCGAAGCGCAGCGGGTCGCTGTCGGTCAGCCGCGGGCCGCTCATCAGGAAGGCCGAATCCACCAGCTTGCGTTCGCCCTGGTCGATCACCCGGCCATCGGCCCCGGTCAGCGTGTAGCTGAAGCTCAAGCGCGGCGGGTAGATGTCCTTCACCACGCGGACGTCCTGCATGCGTGGACCGTGCCACGGCTCGTACTGGCCGGCGCGGCGGATGTCGGTGATGGTCACGCTCAGGTGCTGGCCGTCGGGCAGCTGACGTGCGGCGCTCTGCTGGAAGTGGGTGGCCAGCTGGGTCACCCAGTCACCGCGCTGCGCCTCCCAGCGATTGCCGCTGAAGCGCACTTCGGAAAATTCGGCCGGGTCGGTCCAGCGCACATCCACCTTGCCGTCGCTGCTCAGCGCGCGCGGCGCCTGCGGGTCGGTGACGTTGCGTACGCGGGCCTGCACACCGGTCGCTGCGAGCAGTCCTGCCAGCAACAGGCCGGCGCCGGAAACACTGGAAAGTTTCATGGAAAGCCTCCAAGCGGTAGGTACGTCGCGTACCGGGCGTGCCAGCAGTGTGGGGGTGCGCAAGAGCGCCCGCAACGCGCGCTGCGCCCGGGGCCGCTAAGGCATTGCCGCACGGTTAATCCGCGCCGTGGCAGCCATGACGGCGGGTTCACTGCGCCTGCGCCCACGCTTCACGGCACAGCCCGGAAGATCGGCGCCATGGACACCCACTCTTTCCGCACAAAGTCAGTTTCTTCGGCGCCGGCGCATATGCCGGCGGACGTGCGCCTGCAGTTCATCGACTGGGCAAAACAGCACGGCCACAACCCCGCCACCGGGGCCGCCGCCTTCGTCGCGCTGCAAAGCGATGTGGATCTGGATCTGGCCACGCGCACGCTGCGCCTGGAACCGGGTGCCGACCCGCGCGATGTCCTGCGCGAGCATCTGGCCGAGCTGTCACACCAGGTGGATGTGGCGGTGCAATTTCCGCCGGTGTATGCCTACACCGCTGCCAACGGCCTGGAGTATCGCTATTCGCTGATGCTGGTGATTGCCGAGGACTGCGTGGAGTGGACCGGACGGGTCTGGCAGGACCTGGATTACCAGGGAATGCTCACCGGTCGCGGGCAGGGGCCACGTGCCAACTACACCCAGCTGGCGCGCATGGCGCTGGAACACGAGTTAGACCAGGAGCATCCCCGTTATGTCCAGGCATGAACTCGAACTGGAGCTGCCGCTCGGCGCGCAGGTCGCCAGCGGTGAGGACGGCTTCAGTCAGCGCTGCCGCAATGAATGTGCCGCGCTCGGGTTGTCGCGTGTGCGCCTGTTGCTGCTCGATGCCGACTATGCGCGCTCCACGGCCTGGCGCGAGGAAGCGCAGCGCTGGATGGACGAACAGCTGCGCCGCGAGGGCGAATGGGTATTCCGTGGCGTGATTGCCGGCATCGTGCTGATCACCGCCTGCATCGCCGTGGCGGCGGCCACCTTGTGGTGAATGCCCGCCTGGGGTGACCGACGTGCGATGGGCCGTGATCGCCTGCGGCCGCCCGTGCACCCGCTGACGACATAGGGCATGGTTTCATCTGTCCGTCATCCGCACTGGCAGCACCCGTGGCCCCCCATTTGCGTCCTTCGCCCCCCAACCTTGATCCGAGCAGCCTCGATCCAAGCGCCGGCCTGCCCGCCGCCATTGCCGAGCCGTTTCTCGACCCGGCGATGTATCACGAGATCTTCCACAACATCGATGCCGGCTTCTGCGTCATCGACATGGTGTTCGAAGGCGATCAGGCCGTCGATTACCTGATCCGCATGACCAATGGCGCCTTTGAGCGCTACACCGGTCTGTCCAACGCGCTCAACGTGTCCATCCGCAACATGCTGCCCGAGCATGAGCAGGAATGGTTCGACCGCTACGGGCAGGTTGCCCGTACCGGCAACCGTATCCACTTCGAGATGCAGGCCAAGGCGTTGCGTCGCTGGTATTCGGTGGACGCATTCCGGGTCGGGCAACCGGAGCAGGCGCGGGTGGCGGTGTTGTTCATGGACATCACCGAACGCAAGCGCGTGGAGCGCGAGCTGGCCGAGAGCGAGGCGCGTTTCAGTGCGCTGGCCGACGGCCTGCCGATGCCGGTCTGGGTGCTGGATGCGCAAGGCGTGGTGCGCTTCGTCAACAGCGCCTATGGCGAGTTCTTCGGCCTGGACATTTCCAGCGGCACCGTGTCGGCCTGGAGCGAGTTGCTGCATCCGGACGACCTGCCGATCTTCCAGTTTGAACTATCGGCCGCACTGGAAGAACAACACGGCCTGCGCGCCCTGGTACGTGCGCGCCGCCACGACGGGCAGTGGCGCTGGATCGAAATGACTGCCACCCCGCGCTATTCGGCCGATGGTCGGTTCATCGGTCTGGCCGGCAGCAGCCCGGACGTGACCGAGCAGCGCGAAATCGAACTGGCCCGCGAGCAATTGCTAGAGTCAGAGCGTAGCGCGCGCAACGAAGCCGAGAGCATGGCCCGGCTGAAGGACGAGTTCCTGGCTACGCTGTCGCATGAACTGCGCACGCCGCTGACCACCATCCTGGGCTGGAGCGAATTGCTGCTGCAACGGGTCGAAGAAGGCCACCCCAACTTCAAGGGCCTGTCGGTGATCGCCAGCAGCGCACGCGCGCAGAAGCGGCTGATCTCGGACATGCTCGACCTCAGCAGTATGCTGCTGGGCAAGGTGCAGCTGGAAGTCGAATCGCTGGATCTGGCCGAGCAGGTGCGCGAGGCCCTGAATACCCAGGAACTGGCCGCCGAAGGCAAGGACCAGGTGCTGGAGCTGCACGTACCGCCAACGCCGTGCCTGGTGCTGGGCGATGCAACGCGGCTGCAGCAGGTGCTGTGGAACCTGCTCTCCAATGCCATCAAGTTTACCCCGGCCCATGGCCGGATCGATGTCACCATCGAGCGCGACGACGGCCATCTGCTGGTGGCGGTGCGCGATTCGGGCGATGGCATTGCCGCCGAATTCCTGCCGCACCTGTTTGGCCGCTTCCGCCAGGCCGATGGCACCACCACCCGTCAGCATGGCGGCCTGGGGCTGGGCCTGGCGATCGTGCAGCAACTGGTGGAAATGCATGGCGGCCAGGTCGGCGCCACCAGCGGCGGCCGCGGCAAGGGCGCCACGTTCACCGTGCGCTTGCCCGAGCACGTTCCCGACCAGGCCAAGCGCCCGCGGCGCGAACTGCGCCGCCGCCTGATGTCCGAACAGATCGTCGAGGCGCGTGCGCTCAACGGCCTGCGCCTGTTGGCGGTCGAAGATCAGCCCGACATGCTCGATTACCTGCGCCGTCTGCTCGAAGAGCAGGGCGCCGAAGTGGTTACCGCCGGCAGCGCCACCGATGCGCTGGCGTTGATCGACCACCGCGGCCATGCGCGCTTCGATGTGATGCTGACCGACATCGGCATGCCCGGCATGGATGGCTACGGATTGATCCGCACCGTGCGCGACAACCTGGGGTTGGATGCCAATGCCCTGCCGGCGGTTGCGGTGACGGCGCTGGCGCGCGATGACGACCGCAAGCGCGCGCTGGAATCCGGGTTCCAGGAGCATCTGGCCAAGCCGTACAGCGTGGCGCAACTGGTCACCGCAGTGCGCGCGGCGCGCGAAGCGATGGAATGACGCGGGGCGCGGCGGTAACGCCGCGCAGTGCCACGCTCGCAGTTGCCGGTGCATCGGCGTGCGCCCTGTCGCCGATCGCTCATTGCATGGTGCCCATCACCTGCACGCCTGCAGGCTGGCATCGCCTTGCAGGCGTGCTCACCGTGACATCGAGGCGTTTGCTGTGTCTTTCACGCCGCGTGGCCTAGCGTGAGGAACTCCGTTGATGGAGAAATCGCAATGCCAAAGTACGCCCCACACGTGTATTCCGAACAGGTGCAGATCGCCACGCTGGAGCATTGGGTGTCCTTGCTCGATGGGCAGGAGCGGGTGCGGATCGAACTGGACGACGGCAGCATGCTGAGCGGCACGGTTGCGGTGCGCCCCAGCATCCAGACCTATCTCGACGACAACGACAACGAAGGGCTCAACGGGCAACTGCGTCTGGATCAGTTGGACGCCTCGCAGGAGCCGCAGTGGATCTGGATGGATCGCATCGTGGCCGTGCATCCGCTGCCCCTGGGGGCCGATCCGCAAGTCATGCCGTGAAGGCGGCGTGTTGACGATGTGTTTACTTCTCCCTGGCGTGTTGCCGGCATGATGTCCGATTGCCGCAACCGTTCAGGAATCGTCTGCAATGACAGCCTTTCTGCGCTCTCACATTCGCTGGCCGCTATCGCTGATGGCGGTCGCCGTTCTGGCCGGCTGTGGTGACACCGCCACCCTTGCCATCGAACAGGGCACCGGCCCGAACCCGCAATTGCCCGAGCCGGTCAAACGCCTGATCCCCACGGTGAAGGTGGCGCCGGTCAAGCGCTGGGCCGCCACGGCCAAGCCGATCGCTGCCGACGATCTG
Organism: Xanthomonas sp. NCPPB 1325; assembly: GCF_041477645.2. Lineage (NCBI taxonomy): Bacteria > Pseudomonadati > Pseudomonadota > Gammaproteobacteria > Lysobacterales > Lysobacteraceae > Xanthomonas > Xanthomonas sp. NCPPB 1325. Next base: position 4,198,549 of record NZ_CM192985.1, on the reverse strand, counting down.
CAGGTCAACGCGTTCGCGCGCGACCTCGATCACCCGCGCTGGGTGTATGTGCTGCCCAACGGCGACGTGCTGGTCGCCGAGACCGCGCAACCGCCCAAGCCTGAAAACGCCGAGAGTGGCGGCGGGCTGCGCAAGAAGGTGCAGGGTGCGGTGATGAAGAAGGCCGGTGCGGTGGTGTCCAGCGCCAACCGCATCACCTTGTTGCGCGACGCCGATGGCGACGGCGTGGCCGAGGTGCGCACCCAATTCATCAGCGGGCTGTTCTCGCCATTCGGCATGGCCCTGGTCGGCGACCGCTTCTATGTGGCCAATGCCGATGCACTGGTGAGCTTTCCATATACGCCGGGCGACACGCATATCACCGCCAAGCCCACGTTCGTGGCCAATCTGCCGGGCGGACTCAACCATCACTGGACCAAGTCGCTGCTGGCCAGCCCGGACGGCAGCAAGCTGTACGTGGGCGTGGGCTCCAACAGCAACGTGGCCGAAAACGGGATGGAAGCCGAGCTCAATCGCGCTGCGATCCTGGAGATCGACCCGGCCACCGGCAACAGCCGCGTCTTTGCCAGCGGCCTGCGCAACCCGGTGGGCACGGCCTGGGAGCCGCAGAGCAAGGCGCTGTGGGTGGTGGTGAACGAGCGCGATGAGATCGGCAGCGATCTGGTGCCGGATTACCTGACCTCGGTGCGCGATGGCGGCTTCTATGGCTGGCCATACAGCTATTACGGCCAGCATGTGGACGAGCGGGTCGAACCGCAGAATGCCGAGCTGGTGGCCAAGGCGATCAAGCCGGACTACGCGCTGGGCCCCCATACCGCATCGCTCGGCCTGAGCTTTGCCAGCGGCACGCTGCTGCCGGAGCGCTTTCGCCAGGGCGCCTTCATCGGGCAGCACGGCTCGTGGAACCGCGACCCGCCCAGTGGCTACAAGGTGCTGTTCGTGCCGTTCGCCAACGGCAAGCCCAGCGGGACGCCGATCACGGTGCTGGACGGCTTTCTGGATGCCGAAGGCAACGCCCAGGGGCGCCCGGTCGGCGTGGCGCCCGACAACAGCGGCGCGCTATTGGTGGCCGATGACGTGGGCAACGTGATCTGGCGTGTGACACCGAAGACGCGCTGACGCATCGACTGAAAAAAACCGGGCGGCTGCCCGGTCTGGTTGGCTGTACATGCGTGCTCGACGTCCAGTCCTTGAGCTTGTCCGTGAACGCGGCAAGCTACTGAATATGTGTTCGAGTCGGCGGCATGCCTGACGACAAATTGGCATTGCACGCTGCGAACGCTCCACAGAGCAACGTGAGAGAACGCGCGGCACCACTGTAAGTTAGCGTGGCGCCTCGGGCGTGGCACTGAAACGGCGTGCGTAGTCGCGCTCTTCGATGATGCGGTTGATCTCGTCGTCGGCCATTTCCGGAGCGCCGTAGACCGCATACGCCACGGTGCCGTCTTCGCGCTCACCTACCTGGTGCAGCCGGTAGCGGGGACGGCCGGCGCCGGTGTTTTCGGGGTAATGCATCGGTGGTGGTGTGTCGTCCAGATCCATTTCGCTGTTGTCGACAACTCCTCCTACGAACAAGGCTCGCATCGCGTCTCTCCGGTGTGGGCTTGGATTCCAGCCTAGGCGGGCGGATGTTGCGTACGCATCAATAGCCCGTATACACATTGGAAGGCGCATGGCGGCGATGCACACACGCAGGCAACCTCGCGTCGGGCGCGGCGGGCAGGCGGCAATGGTCCCTTACAATGGCGGCCTGTTCCCGACCCGATGATCCGATGGCTGGCCCGCCCGATGCCCCGCTTCAAGCCCTGTTCCTGCCGTTTGCCCAGGGCGCGCTGCCATGGCCGCAAGGCCCGGTGTTGTTCCTGCGCGCACGCGACGGCTTTCCGCTGCGCGAACATGCCAGCGCTGAGGCGTTGATCTGCGAGCAGAGCTTCCGTCCCTTCGCCCAGGCGCTGGAGCGCAGCGGCTGGAGCGTGCGCGAAGAAAGCCAGATCGAGGCCGACACCACCCGTTATGCCCTGGTGCTGGTGCTGCCGCCGCGCCAGCGCGACGAAGCGCGTGCGCTGTTCGCGCGTGCGGTGGCCCTGACCGCGCCCGGCGGCCGCGTGGTCGCTTGCCAGTCCAACAACGAGGGCGCGCGTTCGGGCGAAGCCGATCTGCGCCAACTCACCGGCCTGGCCGGCAGCCTGACCAAGCATCACTGCCGCACCTACTGGACTGCGCCGCTGCCTGCCGAGACCGATGCGGCGCTGCAGGCGCGTTGGGCGGCGCTGGATGCGCCACGCAAGATCCTGGACGGGCGTTTTGTCAGCCGCCCGGGAGTGTTCGCCTGGGATCGCATCGACCCGGCATCGGCGTTGCTGGTCGAGCACCTGCCCGCCACCCTGGCCGGGCATGGCGCCGATCTGGGCGCCGGGTTCGGGTATCTCTCGGCCGAGGTGCTGGCGCGCTGCCCCAAGGTCACTGCGCTGGATGTGTATGAGGCCGAAGCGCGTGCGCTGCAGCTGGCGCAGCGCAACCTGCAGGGCCTCGCGCATCCGGCGCAGCTGCACTATCACTGGCGCGATGTCACCGCCGGGCTGGAGGCGCAGTACGACTTCATCGTCAGCAATCCACCGTTCCACACGCCGTCCCGTGCCGATCGCCCGGATATCGGGCAGCGCTTCATTGCCGTGGCCGCGCAGGCGCTGCGCCCGGGCGGGCAGCTGTTGCTGGTCGCCAATCGCCATCTGCCCTACGAACAGGTGCTCAACGACAGCTTCGGGCAGGTGCGCGTGGCTGCCGAGCGCGACGGCTTCAAGCTGATCGCCGCCACCCGTGGACGCGGAGCGCGCGCATGAAACTGGTCAAGCACATCGCCAATCTCGGCTACGGCAGCCGCAAGCAGGTGACCCAGCTGTTCCGCCAGGGCGCGGTCACCGACGCGCAGGGCGAGGTGCTGTACGCCGACGACCAGGTGGAACACGACGCCATCCGCATCGATGGCGAGCCGCTCGATCCGCCCCCGGGTTTCAGCCTGTTGCTGCATAAACCCAGCGGTTACACCTGCTCGACCAAGGACACCGGCCGGCTGATCTACGAGCTGCTGCCGCCACGCTTCCGCTCGCGCGCGCCGGTGCTGGCGCCGGTTGGGCGGCTGGACCGCGAAACCAGCGGCCTGTTGCTGATGACCGACGACGGCGCGCTGCTGCACCGGATCATTTCGCCCAAGTCCGCGCTGGACAAGGTCTACGAGATCACGCTGGCAGATGACCTGCGCGGCGATGAAGCGGCATTGTTTGCCAGCGGCAGCGTGTTGCTGGAAGGCGAAACCAAACCGCTGCTGCCGGCCGAACTGGAAGTGCTCGGCCCCCGCCAGGCACGCCTGACCCTGCACGAGGGTCGCTATCACCAGGTGCGGCGCATGTTTGCCGCCGCCGGCAACCACGTGGTGGCGCTGCATCGCAGCCGCATCGGCGGGTTGGGGCTGGATGCGCTGCCGTCCGGGCAGTGGCGCGCGCTGGAGGCGAGCGATCTGGAGGTATTGTTCGGCCGTGGAGCATCTGCATGACGGCGGTCGCACCGCTGCCGTTCCGTCCGCAGGCGGTGATCTTCGATATGGATGGCCTGATGCTCGACAGCGAGCGCGCCATCACCGCCTGCCTGGCACAGGCGGCCGATGCGCAGGGGCTGCAGATCGAGCCGGCCTTCTGGCTGCGCATGGTGGGCACGGGCGATGCGGCGTGCCGCCGTCTGCTTGGCGAACGTGTCGGCGATGCCGCTGCCGAGCACCTGCTGGCGCGGGCCCAGCCGTTGTATGAAGCTGCGGTGGAACGCGGTATCCCGCACCGGCCCGGCATCACCGCGCTGCTGGAGTATCTGGCGGCGCAAGGGCTGCCGCGTGCGGTGGCCACGTCCACCCAACGCCCGCTGGCCTTGCGCAAGCTGGAGGCTGCGGACCTGTTGTGGCGCTTCGCGGCGGTGTGCACCGCCAGCGACGTGCGACATCCCAAGCCGGCGCCGGACATCTACCTGCTGGCCGCGCGCACGCTGGACGTGGACCCTGCGCAGTGCCTGGTGCTGGAAGACTCGCCCACCGGCGTGCGCGCCGCCCTGGCGGCCGGCATGACGCCGATCCAGATCCCGGACCTGCTCGAACCCGATGCCGATGTGCGCGCGCTCGGTCATCGCATCCTGCCCTCGCTAAGCGATGCGCAGCACCTGCTGGAAGCGCAGCTGGCGGGCTGATCGCCGGATGGCGGGAGCGCGGACACACATCGGGACCGCAGCGCTCGATGCCAGGCGACACGAACGGTACGCCCTCACACGTACTGCATCTTGCGCGACATACCGCCGTCGACGACGAAATCCTGCCCGGTGACAAACCCGGACAGCGGCGGCGACAGCAGGTACACCGCCAGCTGCGCGATATCTTCCGGAGTTCCCACGCGTCCGGCCGGATGCTGCGCATGGTCGCGTCGCGACAGCTTGGGCGCACGTCGGCGCTGCGGTGCGCGCCAGGCATCGGTACTGATCCAGCCCGGGCTGATGCTGTTGACGCGTACCTGCGGGCCTTCGCTCAGCGCCAGCGCATGGGTAAAGGCGACCAGGCCACCCTTGGCGGCGGCATAGGCCTCGCTATGCGGTTCCGACTGCCAGGCGCGGGTGGAGGCGATGTTGACGATCGCACCGCCGCCCTCGGCCTGGGCCAACGCGGGCAGCGCCTGTTTGCTGCACACAAACGCGCCGTGCAGACTCGCAAGACGCCGGTTCCACTCGTCCCATGCCAACTGCGGCAAGGGCGCGATGTGCGGATCGGGGACGCCGGCGTTGTTGACCAGGCCATCGAGCCTGCCGAAGCGTTTGAGCGCGGTGGCGATCAAGCGCGCTGCGTGCGTCTCGCGCGCGGCATCGCAGCGCACGAAGGCGCTGCGTCGCGGCAGCGCCCACTCCTGCAGGCAGGCCTTTCCGGCCTCGGCGTCGAGATCGCCGATCACCACGGTGCCGCCGGCACCGAGCACTGCCTGCGCAATGCCGCGCCCAATGCCTTGCGCACCGCCGGTGATCACGACCACGCGGTCCTGCAGGGGGGAAGGGTTCCATGCGGAAACGCCGGGAGTCAGGGCCATGGCATGCGCACCGTGCGAAAGAAGGCGGCACTGTAGCGCGCACGCTGTCAGCGTCGTAGCAACACCGCGTGCACCGGCGCGCACGATGCGCTCGCGCCGGCCTTGCGCTTCAACAGTTGCCGAACGGCACCGCGCGCGCTCGGCTCTGCTGCATGCCGGCGCGCGGCGCGTTGCAGGCTCAGTGCTCGGCGCCGTTCAAGACGCGTTCCCAGCCAGCGTGGCCCAGCCGTTCCAGCGTCTGGATGTTGCGCTCGACGATGACGTCCGGATCCGGGAACGCGGCCACCGCACGCTCCACGCTGTCTTCGCGCAGCAGGTGCAGGGTGGGGAAGGGCGAGCGGTTGGTGTAATTGGCCACGTCGTCCGGCGCAGCGCCTGCAAACTGGTAGTCGGGGTGGAAGCTGGCAACCTGCAGGACACCTTGCAGGTCCAGCGCTTCCACCGCCGCGTCGGCGTTGTCGAGAAAGTCGTTGTAGTCCAGGAAATCGGTGAGCACGTCCGGGTGCACGATCAGCGTGGTGTCGATCTGCTCGGCCGGCGTATCGCGCAGCAGCACCAGCTCCTCGGCCAGTTGCTCCAGCAACGCCTCGGGCGTGCTGGCATCGCTGAGCACCAGCCGCACCTGCTCCTTGACGTATACCGCCTTGGCGAACGGGCACAGGTTCAGGCCGATCACTGCGCGTTCGATCCACGTGCGCGTGGCGGTCAACGGATCGGTCGGGGCAGGCGTGGTGGTCATCGTGGCGGCGGCGTGATGGCGCGCCAGTGTATGCGATCGCCGTGGGCGCAGCGGCGCATCCATCCACGGCGAATGACCCGGCAGACGCAAGCGCGCTGCGGGCGGCAATGCTCCAACGCATGCGCGAAGATCAACGCGTGCTTGCGCTGCTGGGCTCGCCATGCCTCGCATCGCCGGGAGGTGCGCCCACCTGCGTACGCAGAAATTCCACCGACACCTGTGCGACGTGGTCGGCCAGCGGCGTCTTGTGCGGCGACCCGATCGCATGCGCGCCCGCATCGAATGCCATCGCCTGCTTGTGCGAAGGCGGCGTGCCCAGCGCCTCGAACATGGCCAGCATTGCCGGCACCGAGGCGATCTGATCTTCGTCGCCGTTGGGCGCGCGGTAATAGCCAAGCAACACCGGGCAGCGCACCTGCGGCCACGGCGGCGCAGCGGTCACCGCGTGGAACAGGCCGCGCAATGCACGAAAACCGTCGGGGTGGACGGTGTCCGACCAGTACGCCAGTGCCGCCGCCGTGCGCGGGTACGGGTCGGTCACCGGCACCTCCGCAGCGCATAGCCGATCGAGAAAGCCCGGGTTGGCAGGCTGCACGCCGGGCGACCACGCGACCACGGCCGCGATGTGCGCCGGATGCTGTGCGGCCAGCCACAGGCCCAGCGTGCCGCCCATCGACGAGCCCACGATCGCCACCCGCTCGCCCATGCGCTGCGCCTGCGCAAGCGCCTCCACCGCCGACGCCTGCAAGGCCGCTGTGGTGAGCCCGTGCATCGCGTCCGCTGCGCTGTGCCCGTGCCGGGGCCAGCGATGCACGTAGCAGTTGGCCTGCAGCGCATCGGCCATCTGCTCGGGTAGCGTGCCGGCTTCGCCCGGGCTTGCGGAAAACCCGTGCAGGTAGAGCAGCGCCAGCGTGGTGCGCGCCTGCGCGGCGGTGCGCCAGTGCCGGCGCGCCGCATTGCCCGGTTTCAGTTCAGTGCGGTGGTCGGTGGGCATGGCGGGCAAGCAGCGCGAGCAGTTCGTGCGCGTTGATCGGTTTGGACAGGTATCCGGCCACGCCGGCGGCGGACGCCTCGCGCATCGAGTCGGTACGCGTGTCGGCAGTCAGCACGATGATCGGCGGCAGCGTGGCGATCGCATCGCGTGCCTGCCCCAGCGCATCCCAGCCGGAGGTGCCGGGCATGTGCAGATCCAGAAACACGATGTCGGGTGCGGCCTGTGCGATGCGTTGCACCGCATCGGTGCCATCGACATGGAAACTCACGCGATGCCCGGCGCGGGTCAGCAGGTTGCCGATCACCAGGCGGTTGGTATCCAGGTCCTCGAACACCAGGCAGTGCAACGATGGCACCGTCTGTGCGTGTTGCGCCAACGCATCGCGCAGGTCCAGCGTGCGGCTGCCCTCGGCGGCGGTGGCAGGCAATTCGAAGATCCAGCGGAAGATGCTGCCACCTGCGGGGTTGTCGCTCACCGTCAGGCTGCCGCCCATCGCATCGGACACCGACAAGGCGATGTACAAGCCCAGCCCCACACCGCCTTCGACGCGATTGAAGCCGGTGCTGAGCTGGGTGAACGGCGTGAAGATGTAGGCCTTCTTGTCGTCGGGCACGCCGATGCCGGTATCGGTGACGGTCACCTCGATGGTCCAGCGCTCGTGCGCCAGGGTGGCCTCCACCAGCAGCTCGACCGCGCCGCCGGTCGGAGTGAACTTGATCGCGTTGATGACCAGGTTGCTGATCACCTGCTCGATGCGGCCCTCGTCGCCCAGCACGTGCGGCGGCTGCGCAGCCTCCAGGCGCACGCCCAGCGACACGCCCTTGGTGGACGCGGCGGTCGTGCACACCGCCTTGACCGTTGTCAGCACGTCCAGCAGGCTCACTGGCTTGCTGTGCAGCTGCAGCCGTCCACCGTCGATGCTGGCCACGTCCAGCACCTCGTTGACGCGATGGCGCAGCGCCGTGGCGTTGACCGTCACCGCCTGCATCAGGTCGCGCTGGTCGGCCGGCATGCTCTGGGTGTCGATGAGCTGCGCGCAATTGATGACCGCATTCAACGGCGTGCGCAGTTCGTGGTTCATGGTGCTGATGAAGCGGCTTTGCGCATCGCGCGAGGCCAGCGCCTGCAGCGCCACTTCCTGCATCGCAATCACGATGCGGGCCACCAGGAACGGCAGCACCATGCTGAGCGCCACCGCATACACAAAGTACGCAGGCCGCGACAGCCAGTAGCCGGTGGGCGCGGTCAGCAGCATCAGCACGAAGGTGCTCAGCAGCACCGGGACCATCGCGCGCTGCCCGTAGCGCGCTACGGCAGCGATGGTGATGAAGGGCAGGAATGCGTTCAACGACATCAGCAGGATGAAGGCCTGCGAGGTCTGGATGCCGATGAACAGCAGGCTCATCGCAAAGCCGAAGGCATCCATCCATTCGCCCGGCGCAATGCGTTTGCTGCGCACCACCACCATCCATGCCACCGCCACCACCCACAGCAGCACCGCGGTGAGAAAGACGTTGTGCGCGTCTTTCACCAGTACCGGCTGCGGCCCGTACAGCCAGCCCAGGCACCACAGCATCACGATGGTCTGCACGATCACGCGGCCCACGCAGGCCCGGTATTCCAGGAACGACTCGAGCAGCTGCACGAGCCTGTCGTTGCGCAACTGCCTGGCCGCCGGAATCAGGCCGGGCGCAGCGCGGTGGGAAGTACTACGCATGAGGTTCCGCGTCGTCGAGGGGAAGGGTGCGCCGGTAGTGCCTGACCAGTAGACCAGCGGCGGTCGCCACCGCGGTGAAGCGGTGCGCAAGCGTGTCGCTCAGGGCGTCGCGCTCCACGTCGCGGCGCAGCTGGTCGCAGGCCCTGAGCAGTTGCTGCGAGCCGGTCAGCGAGATCGTGTTCTTCAACGCATGGATCTGCTCCAGCGCCTGCTGCCGGCTGGTGGCGGCCTGGCCGAGCGTGCAGCGTGCGATGGCATGGTCGATCTCCACCGCGAAGGCATCGGCAAAGGACGCCGCCGCCACCGGGTCAAGGCCGGCCATGGCGTGCAGCGTGGAGCCGGCTTCGATGCGGGGCTGTGCCTGGACGGCGGCCGCCTGCCCCCCGCTCGCGACAGCCGCGCCCGTCTGTGGGGCGACGCGCAGGCGATTCAACAGACGGCCGAGCAGCGCGCGCATCGGGCTGCTAGACCAGCGGCCCGATGCAGCGTGCGTTGCCGCACGCTGCCTGCGGCGGGCAGGGGCGGTGCGCCGTCACGCGACCGACGTCAACCATGGGCATGGCCTGGCGGCTCGACGCGTTCACCGGCATGCCCGCCGCGCTCAGTCGCGGAAGTTGTCGAACTGCAGCGGCAGCTCGAAATCGGCCTTTTTCAGCAGTGCGATGGCGTCCTGCAGGTCGTCGCGCTTCTTGCCGGTCACGCGCAGCTTGTCGCCATTGATCTGCGCTTCGACCTTCAGCTTGGCCTCCTTCAACTTGGCCACCAGCTGCTTGGCCTGCTTCTGCTCGATGCCCTGCTTGACGGTGACCTTCTGCCGCGCGCCGGCCAGGTTGGTTTCCACATCGCCAAACTCCAGGCAGCGGATGTCGATGCCGCGGGCCAGCAGCCGCGCGCGCAGGATGTCGGTCATTTGCTTGACCTGGAAATCGCTGGGTGCGGACTGGTTGATCACCTTGCCGTCTTCCAGCTCGAACCTGGCCTCGACTCCCTTGAAGTCGAAACGCGTGTCCAGTTCACGGTTGGCCTGGTCCACCGCATTGGTCAGTTCGTGCTTGTCGACTTCGGACACCACGTCGAAGGAAGGCATGCAAAGCTCCTGCTGTCTGAAAACAGCGGCCATTCTAGGGCATCGCACCGGGCTGCCCGTCACCGGCGCGTGGCGGTCGATGGGGCGCGGCGGCGATAATGCGGCCATGCCCACCACCCGTTCTCCGCTCCCCGCCATCGCCTGGATGGTGGCCGCCGTGGCCTGCTTCTCGCTGATGGATGCGGGAATGAAGCTGCTGTCGGCCCATTACCCGCCATTGCAGGTCACCTTGCTGCGGGGCGCGGCCTCGTTGCCGTTCGTGCTGGTGTGGGTGTTCGCCACGGCCGGGCCGCGCTCGATCGTGCCGGTGCGCTGGGGCCTGCATCTGCTGCGCGGGGTGCTGGGCATGGTGATGATCGGCTGCTTCGTCTACGGCCTGAAGCGCATGCCGCTGTCCACCGCCTACACGCTGTACTTCGTGGCGCCATTGCTGGTGGCGGCGTTGTCGGTGCCGCTGCTGGGCGAACACGTCGGGCCGCGGCGCTGGACGGCGATCGGCATCGGCCTGGTCGGGGTGATCGTGGTGCTGCGCCCAGGCGTGGACGGGCTGATCTCGCTGCCTGGCCTGATGGTGCTGCTGGCGGCCACCGCCTATGCCATCGCCGCGGTCACGGTGAGCCTGCTGACCCGCACCGACACCCCGCAGGCGATGGTGGTGTGGTTTCTGCTGTTCATGGCGATCGGCGCCGGGCTGCTGGCCATCCCCGACTGGGTGCCGCTGCAGCCGCGCCACGGCTGGCTGATCGCCGGCATGGGCCTGGCCGGGGCGCTGGGGCAGATCGCGCTGACCCAGGCATTCCTGCGCGGCGAAGCCTCGATGATCGCACCGCTGGAATACACCGGCCTGGTCTGGGTGATCGGCTGGGACTGGCTGCTGTGGCAGACCCTGCCCGACGGCTGGACCTGGACCGGCGCCGGCATCATCGTCGCCAGCGGGCTGTATTTGTTGCGGCGGGAGCGGATTCGCAAGGCGGATCGCCCGTTGCCGCTTGAGCGGCCGTGAGAACGGGATTGGGGATTGGGGATTCGGCAAAGCAAGGCGCGCGCGCTCCGATGAGTCCCAGATCTAGCGCCTGGCAGCTGGAGATAGCGGGCGCAAATCCCGACTCCCGAATCCCAACCGTTAGAACCTAATGGAATGACGGCCCTAAACATTGACTGGTAGGCTTCACGACCCCCCAATCGGCCACGCGCGGTGATCCAGTTTCAGCGCCTGCACAAGTCCTATTCCGTTGACGGTCGCCAGATCGTGGCGCTGCATCCGCTCGATCTGCGGATCGGCCCCGGCGAGGTGTTCGGCATCATCGGCCATTCCGGTGCCGGCAAATCCACCCTGATCCGGCTGATCAACCGGCTGGAAGAACCCAGCGGCGGTCGCCTGCTGATCGGCGACGAAGACGTCACCGCGCTGGACAGCCAGGGCCTGCGCGCCCTGCGCCGGCGCATCGGCATGATCTTCCAGCACTTCAATCTGCTGTCCTCACGCACCGTGGCCGGCAACGTGGCCTTTCCGCTGGAACTGGCCGGCACGCCGCGCGCGGAGATCGATGCGCGGGTGGCCGAGCTGCTGGCCCGGGTGGGCCTGCAGGACCACGCCAACAAGTATCCGGCACAACTGTCCGGCGGACAGAAGCAGCGCGTCGGCATTGCGCGCGCGCTGGCCACCCGGCCGCAGATCCTGCTGTGCGACGAGGCCACCAGCGCACTGGACCCGCAGACCACCGCCTCGGTGCTGCAGCTGCTGGCGCAGATCAACCGCGAGCTGGGCCTGACCATCGTGCTGATCACCCACGAGATGGACGTGATCCGCCGCGTCTGCGACCGCGTGGCCGTGCTGGATGCGGGCCATCTGGTGGAAACCGGTCCGGTCACCGAGGTCTTTTTGCACCCCAAACACGCCACCACCCGGCGCTTCGTGTCCGAAGCCGAACATGTGGACGAAGCCGAACTACACCGCGATTTCGCCGCGGTCGGCGGGCGCATCGTGCGGCTCACCTTCCTGGGCAACGGCACCTACGAACCCGTGCTGGGCCGCATCGCCCGCGAGACCGGGGTGGACTACAACATCCTGTCCGGGCGCGTGGATCGCATCAAGGACACCCCCTACGGTCAGCTCGTCGTCGCGCTGACCGGCGGCGACCAGAACGCTGCACGCGCCGGCTTTGTCGCCGCCGGCGTGCATGTGGAGGATCTGCGCGTATGAACCCGATCGTTGCCGCTGCCGGCGGCTTCTTCCGCAATCTCGATGCCGCCAAGTGGGGCGACATCGGGCAGGCGACCCTGGACACCTTGCTGATGCTGGCCGGCGCGTTGCCGCTGACCTTGCTGATCGGCCTGCCGCTGGGCGTGGCGTTGTTTCTGTGCGGCGCGCCGCAGCTGCGCCGCCGTCCGGTGCTGTACGGCGCGCTGGCGCTGGTGATCAACCTGCTGCGCTCGGTGCCTTTCATCATCCTGATGATCGCGATGATTCCGCTCACGCTGATGCTGATGGGCACCTCGCTGGGCGTGCGCGGTGCGATCCTGCCGCTGGTGGTCGGTGCCGCGCCGTTCTATGCGCGCCTGGTGGAAACCGCACTGCGCGAGGTGGACCGCGGCATCATCGAAGCCAGCCAGGCGATGGGCGCCACCACCCGCCAGCTGGTGCTGCGGGTGCTGCTGCCCGAAGCGCGCCCCGGCCTGATCGCCGGCGCCACCGTCACCACCATCGCGCTGATCGGCTTCACGGCCATGGGCGGTGCGATCGGTTCCGGCGGGTTGGGCGATGTGGCCTACCGCGAGGGCTACATGCGCTCGCATGCGGATGTGGCGCTGATCACCGTCATCGCCCTGCTGGTGCTGGTGCAGCTGCTGCAGATGCTGGGCGACCGCCTGGTGGCGCACTACAGCCGGCGCTGAGCCGCGCAAGGCAGGGGCGGGGCGGCGGACGCTGGTCGTGCGCCCTGGCCATGGCCGCGCTGGCCGCGGTGGGGCAATCCGCGCGCCTGTCTGCATGGCATCGTGCGCCGTGCGTTGCGGCGGCGCGCTGCATCGCCGCCGCCGCCACGGTCTGCTAGGTTTAACGCCTGCGGCCTTTCCGCACTCCTCCTCCCACGGATCCCTACATGAGCACATTCGCGTTTCGTTCCCTCCTGGCTGCGGCCACGCTGGCGTTGGCGTCCTGCGGTGGCACCGGCGGCAGCAGTGGCGGCGACACCCTCACCGTGGCGGCCACGGCGGTGCCGCATGCCGAGATCCTGGAAGTGGTCGAACCGCTGCTGGCCAAGCAGGGCCTGACACTGGACGTGCGCGTGTTCAACGATTACGTACAGCCCAACGACCAGGTCGTGCAGAAGCAGATCGACGTCAATTATTTCCAGACCGAGCCCTACCTGGACGCGTACAACCGCGACCGCAAGAGCCAGCTGGTGACCGTGGTCGGCGTGCATATCGAGCCGTTCGGTGCGTACTCGCGCCGCTTCAAGGCGCTGGCCGACCTGCCCACCGGTGCCGATGTGGTGATCCCCAACGACCCCAGCAACAATAGCCGCGCGCTGATCCTGCTCGACAAGGCCGGCGTGATCAAACTCAAGGACCCGAGCAATGCGCTGTCGACCCAGCGGGATATCGTCGACAACCCCAAGCAGCTCAAATTCCGCGAGCTGGATTCGGCAATGCTGCCGCGCGTGCTGGATCAGGTCGACCTGGCGCTGATCAACACCAACTACGCGCTGGACGCCGGGCTCAATCCGACCCGCGATGCCCTGGCGATCGAAAGCAAGGAGTCGCCCTACGTCAACTTCCTGGTGGCGCGAGCGGACAACAAGGACGATCCGCGCGTGCAGAAACTGGCCAAGGCGCTGACCAGCCCGGAAGTGAAGGCCTTCATCGAGCAGAAGTACAAAGGCGCGGTGCTGCCCGCTTTTTAAGAGCGGCCGACACTAAGGCGTACGCAGCCGCCAGGTAAGCGCGGTTGCGATGCCGGAACTGCGGCGTCGATAGCGCCGAACACGCGCAGCTGCGCGCCTGCGTAGTAGCGTGGTCGGCCATCTTTCCCCGGCCACGTCCCGATGCCCTTGCTGCTTGCCATTCCGCTGGCCGTGATCATTGCCCTGGCAGTGTTCGCGGTGTTGTTCCCGTTGTCGCTGCTGCAGCGGTTCCGCGTGGGCACCGCACGTCGGCAGGCACGTGGCTGGCTGCTGATGATCAACCTGGTCTCGGCCGGCATCTCCAGCGTGCTGTTTGCGATCTTTAGCTTGATTGCGGCGGCGTTCTGGCCCGGCGCGATCAGCCATGCCGCGTTCGGATGGGCCTGCGGGCTGGCGCTGGGCGTGCTGGCCTTGCGCCTGACCCGCTTCGAGCGCACCGCGCAGGGCCTGTTCTATCGGCCGAATCTGTGGCTGGTGCTGGGCTTGACGGCGTTGGTGGTGGTGCGGGTGATCGCCGGGATGGTGCAGGGCTGGCGCAGTACCTGGCAGGGCGCCACGTGGCCGGTGGACGGCTGGCTCAGCCACGCCAGCCTGCTCGGCGCAGCCGGCGTGCTGCTCGGCTACGCGCTGGCCTACGCCACTCTGTTGTGGTGGCGGTGGCGCACCGCGCGCCTGCGCGGCAGCGTCTACTGGCGTTGAAGGCAGCGCCACGCTCGACTGCCTGCGCGACGATCAACGCTGCTGCGGTGTGGCCAGGGTCATCGCCCGTGCGCTGATGGGCGAGCTGCGCACCAGTCACTGATTGCGCACCCCGATGTCGCCGCCAGCTAAGCCCACGCGCGGGGCAGGTACCGCGACCCGCGCAACGCGCAAGCGACGCGCACAAAAAACGGGCCTTGCGGCCCGTCTTTCGTCAACTGACACATTGCGTACGGCAGGTGCGTGCTTAGAAGCGCGCGCCGATGCCGAAGCCGACGGTCCACGGATCCAGTTCCAGCTCGCTGCCGGTGCCCTGGCCGCCAACCCGCAGTTCCGGACGCGAACGCATGTAGCGGGCGTCGGCGCGGGCGAACCAGGTGGAGTTGATGTTCATGTCCACACCGACGGTGCCGATCACGCCCTTGGCGGTATCCACGCCGACGTGCTGGCCGCTCGGCGAGGCCGCGTCGATCTTCTCGTTGCTGAAGTTCGACTCGTAGTAGCCCACGCCCACGAACGGACGGAACACGTTGTCGGCTTCGCCGAAGTGGTACTGGCCGCTGATGGCGATCGGCTGCTGCTCGACGGTACCGACCTTGCCCACGCCATCGGCGTTGACGCGGTGGTTGAACTTGTCGGCAGCGCCCCACAGTTCAACGGCCCAGTTGTCGTTGATGTAGTAGCTGGCGCTCAGCGTCGGTGCCGGGCCGCCATCGACGTCCAGGCCCGGAGCCGGATCGTTCTTCGGGTTCAGCAGGGCCACGCCACCGACCACGGCCCAATGCTTGCCGGAGGCAGTTTCAGCAGTGGAAGAAGTCGAGGAGGTGTCACTGGAATAGGTGGTGTCCTGCGCGAACGCGGACGGTGCAATCGCAAGTGCAGATACAGCAGCCAGGCTCAGGATGGAAATGGAACGCATGAGGATCTCCTCGTCTTGTTGTTAGGCCCGTGGAGTGGGCCGCGCCAAAACTATTCCTAAAAATCTGAATCCACGCCCACCTGCGGCTCGCTAAAATTTCGTTTGTTCAGGAACGTTCCCAAGAAGGCCGTGGTTGCACGATGCAGGCAGAAAAAGACATTCACGCAGATGCGAGTGCCGTGACGAAAAACGGCACATGTGAGGGCTTGCCAGCGCACGTTCGTAACGATTGTCGCGTGCTGGTGCTCGGCTCGATGCCCGGCATCGCCTCGCTGGATGCTGGTCGCTACTACGCGCATCCGCGTAATCGGTTCTGGCCTGTCATGCATGCCCTGTTGGGCATCGATGCGGCCGTTCCCTATGCCTTGCGCATGCAGGCACTGCTCCACGGCGGGCTCGGTCTGTGGGACGTGATCGGCCAGTGCGTGCGCCCCGGCAGCCTGGACACCGCCATCGTTGCCGACAGCATCGTGATCAACCCGCTGCCCACGATGTTGTCCACGTTGCCGCAACTGCGGCTGGTGGCCTGCAACGGCGCTGCCGCCGCCAAGGCCTGGCAGCGGCATGTGCACCGGCTGCTCCCGGAACAGGCGCGCGCGGTGCCGATGCTGGCCTTGCCTTCCACCAGCCCGGCCAATGCTGCCTGGTCGTTGCCTCGCCTGTGTCAGGCATGGCAGCCCGTGCGTGATGCGTTGAAGTAAGCCGCTCGCCAGCGTATCGCCGCTGGTGTGCAATCGGTGCAACACACAGACCGCGCAGGTACGGCGGCTGTCGCCATCAGTCACGCCAGCCTCTGGCACAGGTGCAGCGGAGGCAGCGGCGGCACAGTGCAGGCAGCACACGGGGGAGCGAGAAGCTGGACCTGCGGTTGACGCGAAGCTTCAGCAAGCGCCAGCTCACGCCCATCGATATCGACCAGCAGATCGGTGCGCTGGTTGCCGAGCTGCTGCCGCAGCTGATCGGTGATGTGATCGCCGCGGCGGTGCAGTCGGCACTGACCGGAAACGACGCGCAGCTGCGCTCGCTCGATGGCCTGCAAGCGCGCATCGAGCGCATGGTCGAGCCGCAGGCACGTGCATTGCGGCCTCGCGCGCAGCAGCTGTGCACACGGGTCGACGCCCTCGATGCGCTGGACAATGCGCTGGCGTATCGTTTGCCCTCGGGCGAGCTACTGCAGCTGTTGCGGGTGGATCTGCGCATGTCGAAATAAGCGTACAGGTGCGCGCGCGGACGCTGCATCCTGCCGGGCGCGCGATTTTTTCCGCGGCAATGGTTGGCGCTGCGGCCCGCAGCCGGCCACAATAGGGGTTTCCCCATCTGTTGCCGGAGTTCCCCGTATGGCCGAAATCAAGGAAGCACTTGTCCCCGATATCGGTGACTACAGCGACGTCCCGGTAATCGAGGTGCTGGTGTCCGTCGGCGATACGGTCAGCAAGGACCAGAGCCTGGTCACGCTGGAATCGGACAAGGCCACGATGGAAGTGCCTTCGTCGGTGGCCGGCGTGGTCAAGGAGATCAAGGTCAAGGTCGGCGATTCGCTGTCGCAGGGCGCCCTGGTGGCGCTGATCGAAGTGGCCGATGCCGGCGCAGATACCGCCGCCAAGCCGGCCCCCGCCGCCGCGCCCGCCAAGGCCGCGCCCGCTGCGGCGCCGGCACCTGCCGCCAAGGCCGAGCCGGCTGCACCGGCGGCCGGTTCGGAAGGCGGCCTGATCGAGGCCACCGTGCCCGACATCGGCGACTACACCGACATTCCGGTGATCGAAGTGCTGGTCGCCGTGGGCGACACCGTTGCCAAGGACCAGAGCCTGGTCACGCTGGAGTCGGACAAGGCCACGATGGAAGTGCCGTCCTCGGCCGCAGGCGTGGTCAAGGAACTCAAGGTCAAGGTCGGCGACACGCTCTCGCAGGGCAATGTGGTGGCGATCATTGCCGCCAGCGATGGCGGCACCGGTGCGGCGCAGTCCCCGGCCAAGCCGACCACCGACACCGCCGAAACCGCGGGCAAGGTCGAGCCGGTTGCCGTCCCGGCCGAGCCGGACAAGTTGGCCCAGCGCGAAATCGCGCAGGTGCAGGGCGCGCGTTCCGGCGCTGGCACGCAGGCAGCGCAGGGCGGCCAGCCGTCCTCGGGCAAACCGAGCAGCCCGCCGGTGACCTTCGATGCCGACAGCGTGCTGCCGTCCAAGGTGCCGTATGCCAGCCCGGTGGTGCGCGTGTTTGCACGTGAACTCGGCGTGGACCTGGGCCAGATCAAGGGCAGTGAAAAGGGCGGCCGCATCACCCGTGAGGACGTGCAGCGCTTCGTCAAGGCCGCACTCAGCGGCGGCGCACCTGCCGCAGCCGGTGCCGCACCGGCCGGTGGTGGCAACGGCCTGAACCTGCTGGCCTGGCCGAAGGTGGACTTCAGCAAGTTCGGTGACACCGAAACCCAGCCGCTGTCGCGCATCAAGAAGATTTCCGGTGCAAACCTGGCGCGCAACTGGGCCATGATTCCGCACGTCACCCAGTTCGAATCGGCCGACATCACCGACCTGGAAGCCCTGCGCGTTGCCCTCAACAAGGAGAACGAGAAGGCCGGCATCAAGCTCACCATGCTCGCCTTCCTGGTCAAGGCCAGCGCCGCAGCGCTGAAGAAGTTCCCCGAGTTCAACGCCTCGCTGGATGCGGCCGGTGAAAACCTCACCCTGAAGAAGTACTTCCACATCGGGTTTGCCGCCGATACGCCGAACGGCCTGGTGGTGCCGGTGATCCGCGACGTCGACAAGAAGGGCGTGCTGCAGATCGCCCAGGAAAGCGGCGAGCTGGCCAAGAAGGCGCGCGACGGCAAGCTGGGCCCGGCCGACATGAGCGGCGGCTGCTTCTCGATCAGCTCGCTCGGCGGCATCGGCGGCACCGCGTTCACGCCCATCATCAATGCGCCGGAAGTGGCGATCCTGGGCGTGTCCAAGTCGGCGATGCAGCCGGTCTGGAACGGCAAGGACTTCTCGCCCAAGCTGATGCTGCCGTTGTCGCTGAGCTACGACCACCGCGTCATCGACGGCGCCTTGGCAGCCCGTTTCACCACCTACCTCAGCCAGGTGCTGGCCGACATGCGTCGCGTCCTGCTGTGAAGCCTGCGCTGCTGACGATCGCCCTGCTTGGCGCGTTGCCGTGGACCTGTGCCGTGGCGCGCGAGTGCGACAGCACGCTCGGGCGCGGCTGGCCGCCGGCAGTGGGCAACTACGGCACTGCGGTGACCACGCTGCTCGATGGCGCCAGCAAGCCGGCCTTGTCGTTGCTGACCCTGCCCACACGTGGGGTGGAGAGCGGCGTGTCGCTGGTGCCGGGCAAGGACGGCGCCGACTGGACCCTGCGGCACAGCCGCGCCGACGAGCGCGTCTACAGCTGGGTCAGTCAGGCCGATCGCGGCAGCGTGCAGTTCCGCACCGAGCAGACCCCGGAAACGGTCGAGATCCCGATTCCGGCGGCCCTGGCCAGGCGCCTGGTCAGCAGCTGGACCGCTGCACTCACCCAGCTGGCGCCGACCGGCCGTACTGCGCCGGTGACCGAGGGCGAGGTTGTGTCGTTCCAGGTGGAGGGCGTGCGCTACAGCGGCACGCGCCCGAACTGCGGTGCCGGCGAGCTGCTGCTGCAACAGGCCGCGCTGCTGATCGAAGCCAGCGACGGCAAGGAAAAGAAGCGCGACAAGCGCTGGACCCAAATCGAATCGTCGCTGGATGAACTTCAGCAGACGCTTGCCGGCACGGCCGGTTGAGCCACAGGAGAAGCAAATGGCGGTCATTGAAATCAAGGTTCCCGACATCGGCGATTACAGCGATGTCCCCGTCATCGAAGTGCTGGTTGCCGTGGGCGACAGCGTGGCCAAGGACCAGGGCCTGGTGACACTGGAATCGGACAAGGCCACGCTGGAAGTGCCGTCCTCGGCCGCCGGCGTGGTCAAGGAACTCAAGGTCAAGGTGGGCGACAACCTTTCCGAAGGTGCGGTCGTGCTGCTGCTCGAGACCGAAGGCGAAGCCGCCGCGCCGGCAGCGCCTGCCAAGGCCGACACCAAGGCGGCCCCGGCCGCTGCAGCGCCTGCCGCCGCTCCGGGCAGCAAGCCGCCGGTGACGCCGTCGCATCGCGCTCCGGTCGAGCCGGCAGCGCCCAAGCCGGCGCTGGCCAGCGGCAAGCCCGCCGATATCGAATGCAAGATGGTGGTGCTCGGCGCCGGCCCCGGTGGTTATACCGCCGCGTTCCGCGCGGCCGACCTGGGCCTGGACACGGTGCTGATCGAACGCTACGCCAGCCTCGGCGGCGTCTGCCTCAACGTGGGCTGCATTCCGTCCAAGGCGCTGCTGCATGCGGCAGCGGTAATCGACGAGGTCGCCCATGCCGGCGACTTCGGCGTGGACTTCGGCCAGCCCAGGATCACCCTGGACAAGCTGCGCGAGTACAAGGAAAAAGTGGTCGGCAAGCTCACCGGCGGCCTGGCCAGCATGGCCAAGCAGCGCAAGGTACGCACCGTCACCGGTGTGGCCAGCTTCGTCTCGCCCAACGAGCTGGAGATCGTCGGCGACGACGGCAAGACCCAGCTGCTGCGCTTCGAGCACTGCATCATCGCGGCCGGCTCGCAGGCGGTGAAGCTGCCCAACTTCCCGTGGGACGACAAGCGCGTGATGGACTCCACCGACGCGCTGGAGCTGCACGACATTCCCAAGACCCTGCTGGTGGTCGGCGGCGGCATCATCGGCCTGGAAATGGCCACGGTGTACAGCGCGCTCGGCAGCAAGGTCACCGTGGTCGAGTTCATGGACCAGCTGATGCCGGGCGCCGACAAGGACCTGGTCAAGCCGCTGGCCGACCGCCTGAAGAAGCAGGGCGTGGAGGTCCATCTCAAGACCAAGGCCACCGACGTCAAGGCCGATACCAGCGGCATCACCGTGTCGTTCGAAGCGGCGGTGGAAGGCGAAAAGCCGGGTCTGCAGGCCACCGCCTACGATCGCGTGCTGGTCGCCGTGGGCCGTACGCCCAACGGCAAGAAGATCGGCGCGGAGAAGGCCGGCGTCACCATCACCGACCGCGGCTTCATCCCGGTGGACCGGCAGATGCGCACCAACGTGCCGCACATCTTCGCCATCGGCGACATCGTCGGTAACCCGATGCTGGCGCACAAGGCCACCCACGAAGGCAAGCTGGCCGCCGAAGTGGCTGCCGGCGAGAAGAAGGAATGGGTGGCGCGGGTGATTCCGTCGGTGGCCTACACCAACCCGGAAATCGCCTGGGTCGGTGTTACCGAAACCGAAGCCAAGGCTAAGGGTCTGAAGGTCGGCGTAGCCAAGTTCCCGTGGGCCGCCAGCGGTCGTGCGATCGGCATCGGCCGCACCGAAGGCTTCACCAAGCTGATCTTCGACGAAGAGACCCATCGCGTGATCGGTGGTGCCATCGTCGGCGTGCATGCCGGTGACCTGCTGGCCGAAATCGGCCTGGCCATCGAGATGGGCGCCGAAGCCGAAGACATCGGCCACACCATCCACGCGCATCCGACCCTGAGCGAATCGGTCGGCATGGCGGCCGAGGTCTACGACGGCACCATCACCGACCTGTACATCCCCAAGAAGAAGTAAGCGCCGTGCCGCACGGCCGTGCCGCCACGTGTGGTGCGGTTGTTGCGGTGGTGAGTCGACGCATGGAGGTCGTCATGGGGCAGGGCAATCTGTGTCCTGAACTGCAGGCGCTGCTGCAGCGCGAACTGGCCAGTGGCAACCGTATCGCCGAGCCGCCGCAGCGAACCGACTGGCCACATCCGGGCTCGGTGTTCGTCTCGCTCAAGCGCGACCTGCGCAGCGACGCGGCGTCGCTGCCGGCAACGGTGCAGCATGCGATCTGCACCGATCCCCACTACGGTTGGCACGACGAGTGCTACTGCACCACGCACCGGCATCTGTTGGTCGCGGGTGCGACCAAGCCGCCCTGAGCGTGTGTCCGCTGCTGCCATGGGTTGCAGCCGCGTCGGTTACTTGCCATGCATCCGTAAAACGACAGAACCCCGCATCGCTGCGGGGTTCTGCATGAGGCTGCTTTTGCGGGTCCCGGGTACCGGGGCCCGAAAGAATCAGAACGCGAACGTCACGCCTGCGACCGGGCCCTTGAACTCCTGCTTCAGGCCGATCAGGCCGTCGCTGCCGCGCTGGTCGACGTCGAGCTTGAACCAGTCGTAGCCGGCGAAGATGCCGAAGTTCTTGGTGAAGCGGTATTCGGCCATCGCGTTGGCGCGGCTCAGATCGCCTTCGTAATCACCGAAGTCGCCCCAGCTGGTGTTGAGGTACTGGCCCTGCACGTTGAACAGCCAATGCTCGCTTGGGCGTGCGGTGAAGCGGATACCCACCACCGGCGCGGCGCCGTCTTCGCTTTCGTCCAGCACGTCGCCGGAGAACACGCTGCCCAGATCGGCATACGCATTGGCTTCGACCTTGGCGTACTCGGCACCGATCTGCAGGCCGAGGCTGAATTCGGGGGTGTCGATCACCGAGTAGTCGTACACCAGGGTCGCAACCTGGTACTTCAGCTCGCCCTTGATGAAGCTGCCGGTCGGCACGGTCACGCCACCGGCGCTCAGATCCTGGGTCAGGGTCTCGCGGCGGTCCTTGTCGTACTTGAAGTAATCGAAGATCAGGCGCTGACGGGTGCTGATGCGGAACACGCCATCCACGCGCGGCTCCCATTCCTTGCCGCCGAGCTTGAAGTCTTCGTTGACCGACACGTTGTTGCCAGCCACCAGCGTGTTGCCACGGATGGTGTTGTCGTTGTCGACGTTCATCGCACCGAGGCGAAGCTGGAAGCGGTCGTCGGTATCTTCGGCGTGTGCGGGCGCGACATAGCCGACGGCCAGAACGCACGGGATCGCCAGTGCGAGAAGGTGTTTCATGGGGAGCTCCGAATTCTTGGAATGGTCAGGCCGTTGAGCCAGTGCGGCGCATGTTCGATAAGGCGGCGTCGTCCAAAAGTGAAGAACCCGTCGCATGTCCGTGAAGGTGCATATAGCAATCGGACAAAACGGTCCGCAACGCCAGCAGGCACAGGCGCCGCCGCTGTCCAGCCCTGAAAACGCTGCCGGTCGCGATGGGCCCAAAATGTGCGGCAGTGCATACCCTGCGGTACGTTCGACTGCGCAGACTGCGCAGACTGCGCAGACTGCGCAGACTGCGCAGTGACTTCTCGATGTCGCCGGGCCATGCTCGTTCCGCGCGCTGGCGAAGCGAGCGGTCGTGCACCGCAGCGGATTGGACCGCGGATGGGAAAGTGTCAGGGTGCGACAAAATGCGTAAAAAGCAGGAGCCCCGGTTTCCCGGGGCCCCCAGACGCGGCCTGCGGCGCGACCTTTCGACGAGGATGTGCAGGCCTCGCCGGTTATGACCGTCGGTTTGTGGCAAAGTTCCCACCCGTCGCCGCCATCGCCACATGGTGCATCGCAACAACGAATGACCTTTGCCGGTTGTCTCGCAATTTGTCCCATTGCTATACTTTCGCGGCTCGACGAGGCGCAACTGCGCTTCCCACTCATTCACACGTAAGGTAACCGTGGTGCTGAACTCCGTTGACGCGGGTCGGCGGTTGATGCTGCGCGCTGCGGTATATCCGCTTGCTGCCGTAGCTATAACCAGTCTGGGGTTGCTGTTGGTCGGTCCCCGTTACTCTGCCGGTCTGGCATTGACCGGGTTTGCGACGGTGCTGGGTGGTTGGGTGGCGGCACGCACCGCGCTCGGTGGCGGCATCCAGGCAGCCGGTATCGCCATGGTGCGGCTGGTGCTGGCGATGGTGCTGAAGTGGGTGTTGGTATTTGCGGCGTTGTCGCTGGGCTTTGCCCTGTGGCGGCTGCCTCCTCTGGCTCTGTTGGCGGGTATCGCCATCGGGTTGATTTTTCAGGTTCTGGCCCTGGCCAGACGTTGATTCGAACTTAAAGGGCTCCAGACACATGGCGGGCGAGGCAGCAACCCCTACCTCCTATATCCAGCACCACTTGCAGAACCTGATCTATCCGGTTCGCGAGGGTGGCGGCACGTTTTGGACCATCCACGTCGACACCCTGGTCATGGCCGTGTTGATGGGCCTGGTGATGGTGCTGGCATTCTGGACGGCGACCCGCAATGCCACTGCCGGCGTGCCGGGCAAGTGGCAGGCATTCGTGGAAATCTGCCTGGAGTTCGTCGACCGCCAGGCCAAGGACACCTATCACGGCAGCAGCAAGCTGGTGACGCCGATCGCGATCACCATCTTCTTCTGGATCCTGTTGATGAACCTCATCAAGATGATTCCGGCCGATTTCATCGCCATTCCGCTGGGCTGGGCCGGTATCCATGCCTGGAAGCCGGTACCCACCGCCGACGTCAATGCCACCTTGGGCATGTCGATCAGCGTGTTCTTCCTGATGATCGTGTTCTCGCTGCGCTCCAAGGGCGTGGGCGGCATGACCAAGGAATTCCTCACGGCGCCGTTCGGCAAGTGGATGATGCCGTTCAACCTGCTCTTGAACATCGTCGAGTGGCTGAGCAAGCCGATTTCGTTGGCGATGCGACTGTTCGGCAACATGTTCGGCGGAGAGATCGTCTTCCTGCTGATCTGGGTGCTGGGCGGTGCGGGCATCGCCGGCATGGTCGCTGGCGGCGCGTTCGGCCTTGGCTGGATGCTGTTCCACCTGCTGGTGATTCCGCTGCAGGCGTTCATATTCATGATGCTGTCGATCGTGTATCTGAGCCTGGCCGAAGACAGCCACTGAGTTTGCGTCACCCTTCATCTGCTTCATTCCGCTTCATCCATCACCCTTAGAAACTTTCGTTCGGAGATCACCATGTACCTCGCCGTCCTGACCAACCTCGCTCAAGTCCAGAGCTCCACCGTCCTCGCCGTCGGCATCATGATCGGCCTGGCCGCGCTGGGTGCCGGCCTCGGTCTGGCCATCATGGCTGGCAAGTTCCTGGAATCGGCTGCGCGCCAGCCGGAACTGATCCCGGTGCTGCAGGTTCGTATGTTCATCACCGCCGGCCTGATCGACGCCGCGTTCATCATCAGCGTCGCCGTCGGCCTGCTGTTTGCCTTTGCCAACCCGTTGGTCGGTGAGTTCGTCAAGCGTCTTCCGCAGGTCGCCGGCTGATCCAGCGGTAGCAGGATGTGGATGCGGCCGCATGCGGTTGCATCCGCGGATGAAGGTCGGAAAGCGCCGCCCGCGCGGTGGCGCTTTCACCCCTAAACAGCGATTGAGCGACCCATGGATATCACCCTTACCATCTTTGCCCAGGCGCTGGCCTTCGCCGGTCTGATCTGGATCGTCGCGACCAAAATCTGGCCGCCGCTGTTGCAGGCGATCGAAGAGCGTCAGCAAAAGATCGCTGAAGGTCTGGCTGCGGCCGATCGCAGTCAGAAGGATCTGGCGCAGGCGCAGGAAAAGGTCAACGAAGCATTGAAGGACGCACGCACCAAGGCCAACGAGATCATCGATCAGGCCCATGCGCGCGCCAACCAGATCATCGAAGCGGCCAAGCTGGAGGCAATCGCCGAAGCCAACCGTCAGAAGGATCTGGCCCAGACCGAAATCGACGCATCCGCCACCCGTGCCCGCGAAGAACTGCGCAGGCAGGTCTCGGTGCTGGCCGTCAGCGGCGCAGAAAAGCTGCTCAAGCGCGAAATCGACGCCAACGCCCACAAGGCGCTGCTCGACGAGCTGGCGGCGGAGATTTAAGCGATGAGTCAGGCCCTCACACTTGCCCGTCCCTACGGCCGTGCCGCGTTTGCGATCGCGCGTGAGGGCGGCACATTCGCGCCCTGGTCCGATGCGCTGGCGTTTTCGGCGCAGGTGGCTGGCGATCCGCGCGTGGCTGCATTGCTGCTCAACCCGGCCCTGGGCCAGGAACAGGCAGTGACGCTGCTGGCGCCGCCGCAGGCAGGCGAAGACTATCTGCGCTTCCTCGGCCTGCTGGCCGATGCGCAGCGGCTGTCGCTGCTGCCGGAAGTAGCGGGGCTGTACGAACAGCTGCGCGCCGAAGCCGAACACGTCGTCAAGGCGACCGTGACCTCGGCCACCGAGATGAGCCCGGCCGAGCTGGACACGATTGCCGTCGCGCTGAAGAAGCGTTTCGGCCGCGAGGTGGACATCACCACCGCGGTGGATGCGTCGCTGATCGGCGGCGCGGTGATCGACACCGGCGACGTGGTCATCGACGGCTCGCTGAAGGGCAAGCTTGCGCGTCTGCAAAGCTCGCTCGCCCACTGAATTCACATAAACGCATGGCCCTCGCGGCCGGCACCTAGGACTGAACGATGGCAACCACGCTCAACCCCTCCGAAATCAGCGACCTGATCAAGACCCGCATCGAGACGGTCAAGCTGTCCGCGGAGTCGCGCAACGAAGGCTCCGTGACCAGCGTGTCCGACGGCATCGTGCGCATCTTCGGCCTGGCCGATGTGATGCAGGGCGAAATGATCGAACTGCCGAACAACACCTTCGCCCTGGCATTGAACCTGGAGCGCGATTCGGTCGGCGCCGTGGTGCTGGGCGACTACGAGAGCCTGCGCGAAGGCGACGTGGCCAAGACCACCGGCCGCATCCTGGAAGTGCCGGTGGGTCCGGAGCTGCTGGGTCGCGTGGTCAACGCACTCGGCGAGCCGATCGACGGCAAGGGCCCGCTGGGCGCCACCCAGACCGCACCGGTGGAGCGCGTGGCGCCCGGCGTGATCTGGCGCAAGTCGGTCGACCAGCCGGTGCAGACCGGTTACAAGTCGGTCGATGCAATGATCCCGATCGGCCGCGGCCAGCGCGAGCTGGTCATCGGTGACCGCCAGACCGGCAAGACCGCGCTGGCGATCGATGCGGTGATCAACCAGAAGGGCACCGGCATCAAGTGCGTGTACGTGGCGATCGGCCAGAAGGCCTCGACCGTTGCCAACATCGTGCGCAAGCTCGAAGAGAACGGCGCGCTGGCGCACACCGTGGTGGTGGCTGCGACCGCGTCCGAATCGGCCGCGATGCAGTACATCAGCCCGTACGCCGGCTGCACCATGGGCGAGTACTTCATGGACCGCGGCGAAGACGCGCTGATCGTGTACGACGATCTGTCCAAGCAGGCCGTGGCCTACCGCCAGATCTCGCTGCTGCTCAAGCGCCCGCCGGGTCGCGAAGCCTACCCGGGCGACGTGTTCTATCTGCACTCCCGCCTGCTCGAGCGCGCTGCGCGCGTGTCCGAGGAATACGTGGAGAAGTTCACCAACGGTGCGGTGACCGGCAAGACCGGCTCGCTGACCGCGCTGCCGATCATCGAAACGCAGGCCGGCGACGTGTCCGCATTCGTGCCGACCAACGTGATCTCGATCACCGACGGCCAGATCTTCCTGGAAACCGACCTGTTCAACGCCGGTATCCGCCCGGCCGTCAACGCCGGCATCTCGGTGTCGCGCGTCGGTGGTGCAGCCCAGACCAAGATCATCAAGAAGCTGTCCGGCGGCATCCGTATCTCGCTGGCGCAGTACCGCGAGCTGGCGGCGTTTGCGCAGTTCGCCTCGGACCTGGACGAAGCCACCCGCAAGCAGCTCGAGCGCGGTCAGCGCGTCACCGAGCTGATGAAGCAGAAGCAGTACGCGCCGATGTCCATCGCCAACCAGGCGCTGTCGATCTACGCGGTCAACGAGGGTTTCCTCGACGACGTACCGGTCAACAAGTTGCTGGCGTTTGAAGAAGGCCTGCACGCGCACTTCGCCAACACCCAGGGCGAGTTGGTCAGCAAGATCAACAGCACCGGCGGTTGGGACAACGACATCGAAGCGGCGTTCAAGAAGGGCATCGCAGAGTTCAAGACCACGGGTAGCTGGTAAGAGCCGGGACCCGGGACCTGGGACCGGGGACCCGCGCAAGCGGAGATCCCGGTCCTCCGCCCCAGGTACCAGGAAACAATAACGACGCGTGATTGCGGGGCCTGCCGGGTCCCGGGTCCCGGGTCCCGAGTCCCGAGAAGAGAAATGGCAGGCGGACGCGAAATCAAAACCAAGATCAAGAGCGTGCAGAACACCCGCAAGGTGACGCGCGCGCTCGAAATGGTCTCGGCCTCCAAGATCCGCAAGGCGCAGGACCGCATGAAGACCTCGCGTCCGTATGCGCAGGCGATGAAGCAGGTGATCGGGCATCTGGCGCAGGCCAGCACCGATTTCCAGCATCCGTTCCTGGTCGAGCGTGAGCAGGTCAAGCGGGTCGGCTACATCGTGATCTCTTCCGACCGCGGCCTGGCCGGTGGTCTGAACAACAACCTGTTCCGCAAGATGCTGGGCGAAGTGCGCCCATGGCAGGACAAGGGCGCCGAGGTCGACGTAGTAACCATCGGCCAGAAGGCCTCGGCGTTCTTCCGTCGCATCAAGGTCAACATGGTCGGCAGCGTGACCCACCTGGGCGACAGCCCGCAGGTGGAACAGCTGATCGGCGTGATCAAGGTGATGATCGATGCCTTCATCGAGGGCCGTGTGGATCGCGTGTACTTGGTCTACAACCGTTTCGTGAACACCATGACGCAGAAGGCCAGCTTCGATCAGCTGCTGCCGCTGCCGGCCGCCGAGCACAAGGTGGCGCAGCACGATTGGGACTACCTGTACGAACCCGATGCCGCCACCGTGCTGGAGCACGTGATGACGCGTTACATCGAGTCGCTGGTGTACCAGGCGGTGCTGGAAAACGTGGCCTCCGAACATGCCGCGCGCATGGTGGCGATGAAGGCCGCCAGCGACAACGCCAACAAGATGATCGGCACCTTGCAACTGGTCTACAACAAGGCGCGCCAGGCGGCGATCACCCAGGAAATTTCGGAAATCGTCAGCGGCGCGGCCGCTGTGTAGCCGGGAATGGAGAATCGGGAAACGGGAATAGGCAAGGCCGTCGGTGCTCTTGATCTTCCCATTCCCCATTCCCCATTCTCGATTCCCCATTCCCGACACCAGAATCGAACAGACATTAGTGGAGTTATCCAAATGAGTCAGGGCAAGATCGTTCAGATCATCGGCGCGGTCGTCGACGTCGAATTCCCGCGTAATGAAGTGCCGAAGGTGTATCACGCGCTCAAGGTCGACGGCACCGAAATCACCCTGGAAGTGCAGCAGCAGCTGGGCGACGGCGTCGTGCGCACGATTGCGCTGGGCTCCACCGACGGCCTGAAGCGCAACCTGGTCGCCACCAACACCGAACGCGCCATTTCGGTGCCGGTCGGTGCCGGTACGCTGGGCCGCATCATGGACGTGCTGGGTCGCCCGATCGACGAAGCCGGTGACGTGCAGGCCTCGGATCACTGGGAAATCCATCGCGGCGCACCGTCGTATGAAGACCAGTCGTCCAGCACCGAATTGCTGGAAACCGGCATCAAGGTCATCGACCTGATGTGCCCGTTCGCCAAGGGCGGCAAGGTCGGCCTGTTCGGCGGCGCCGGCGTCGGCAAGACCGTCAACATGATGGAACTGATCAACAACATCGCCAAGGCGCACAGCGGTCTGTCCGTGTTCGCCGGCGTGGGCGAGCGTACCCGTGAGGGCAACGACTTCTACCACGAGATGAAGGACTCCAACGTCCTGGACAAGGTCGCAATGGTGTACGGCCAGATGAACGAGCCGCCGGGCAACCGTCTGCGCGTGGCGCTGACCGGCCTGACCATGGCCGAGTACTTCCGCGACGAGAAGGACGCCAGCGGCAAGGGCAAGGACGTGCTGCTGTTCGTGGACAACATCTACCGCTACACGCTGGCCGGTACCGAAGTGTCCGCACTGCTCGGCCGCATGCCGTCGGCAGTGGGCTACCAGCCGACGCTGGCCGAAGAAATGGGCGTGCTGCAGGAGCGCATCACCTCGACCAAGAGTGGTTCGATCACCTCGATCCAGGCCGTGTACGTGCCCGCAGACGACCTGACCGACCCGTCGCCGGCGACCACCTTCGCCCACTTGGACTCGACCGTTACGCTGAGCCGTAACATCGCTTCGCTGGGTATCTACCCGGCCGTGGATCCGCTGGATTCCACCAGCCGCCAGATGGACCCGCTGGTGATCGGGCACGAGCATTACGACACCGCCCAGCGCGTCCAGCAGACCTTGCAGAAGTACAAGGAACTGAAGGACATCATCGCGATCCTGGGCATGGACGAGCTGAGCGAAGAAGACAAGCAGTCGGTGTCGCGCGCACGCAAGATCGAGCGCTTCTTCAGCCAGCCCTTCCACGTGGCCGAAGTGTTCACCGGCTCGCCGGGCAAGTACGTCTCGTTGAAGGACACCATCCGCGGCTTCAAGGCGATCTGCGACGGCGAATACGACCACCTGCCGGAGCAGGCGTTCTACATGGTCGGCAGCATCGAAGAAGCGGTCGAGAAGGCCAACAAGATGAGCGCCAAGGCCTGATGCGATCCCAGCCGCTACGCGGCTGGAATCGGGAATCGGGAATCGGGAATCGTAAAGGCGGGTCATCGGTGGATTGGAATTGAACGGAATCGGAAAAGCGTGCAGCCAGCCGCTCTTCCCATTCCTGATTCCCGATTCCCGATTCCCCGCCTCACTACAGTGAGGCACCATGAGCACTATCCGTTGCGACATCGTCAGCGCCGAGAAGGAAATCTTCCACGGTGAGGCGACGCTGGTCGTGGCTACCGGCGAGCTGGGCGAGCTGGGCATTGCGCCCAAGCACGCACCGCTGATCACCCGCCTGAAGCCGGGCAAGGTGGTGGTCACCACTGCCAGTGGCGAACAGCTGGACTTCGCCATTTCCGGCGGCATCCTGGAAGTGCAGCCGCAGGTGGTGACCGTGCTGGTCGACACCGCGGTGCGTGCGCAGGACATCGACGAGGCCGCCGTCCGCAAGGTCAAGGAAGAAGCCGAGCGGCTGCTGGCCAACCGTGGTGACACGGTGGACGTGGCCCAGGCGCAGCGTCAGCTGGCCGAGGCGACGGTGCAGTTGCAGGCGCTCGAACGCCTGCGTCGTAATCTCAAGCACTGAGCGCGTGCCTGGCCCTTCAAGGGTCAGGCATCGCGATGCCCGTGTACTGCCGCACCCAGGTGTGGACCGCAAACGCCGACCTTCGTGTCGGCGTTTTCGTTTCTGGAGCCGCGGTTGCGGGACAGCACGCCATGTTCTGTGGGTAACAGGCACACTGCGCGCTTGTGCCGTGGTGCGATGCGGGATGCGCCGTTACGACGGTTTGTGTGCCTTGGTTGGCGTCTGCGCGTCATCGCCGCAGGCAACCTGTCGTGGAGGATCGTTACATGACCCACTGGGTGGATGGCTTCCGTCGTTACGTCATGACCGGCATGCTGACGGCCGCACTGCTGGGGTGCGCGTGGCCGGCGCGCAGCCAGCCGTCGCTGGACCCGCTGCTGGACCGCATCGTGGCGCGCAATGCCATCGGCGATGCCGTGGCGTTGAGCAAGTGGGACAGCGGCAAGCCGGTACTGGACCAGACGCGCGAAGCCGCAGTGTTGCTGAGCGTGCGCGATCAGGCATCCCACCATGGGCTGGAGCCCGATGACGCGGTGCGTTTTTTTGCCGCGCAGATCGAGGCCAACAAGGCGGTGCAATATGCACTACTGAATCGCTGGCACGAGCGCGGCCGCGCGCCGGATACCGCCCGGCCGGATCTGGCCGCGTTGCGCGCACGGCTGGACCAGCTGCAAGGCGAGTTGCTCGATGCACTGGCCGCCGCAGGTCCCGCACGCGCGGCGCGGGAGTGCCCGACCGATACCGCACGCGCGGCTGCGCGCTATGCCGCGCAGTGGCAACTGGACGCACTGCATCGCGCGGCACTGGTGCGTAGCCTGGGCGACTTCTGCCAGCAGGTGGGCAACAAGACCTAGCGGGCGGCAATCGGCGCGACGGGTTCGACAGGCGAGCAGACCATGCAGGGGCGTGTGTGGGTCTATGCGCTTGCAACGTGTGCTGGAACGAGTGGCCGCATCTGCAATCAGGTGGATAACCGCGCGGTCAGCGATCGGCCGCGTGGTCTGGCGACCTGTGGGTGACGCGGTTGTTTACCAATAGCGTCCAACGACGGCGACGCCGGGTTCGTGCGCGGTTGTCAGCCTGAGGTCCGCGTGGGCGCCGCTGGCGGTCGTCTGCGACGGGAAAGGCAGGGGTCTGAACGACATGCCTGTCGCATGGAGGCTGTTCGCCAGCGCTCCCTAAGCGAAGGCAGGCGCATTGTGCAGGACAGGTCGCGCCAGCGCGGCGCGTTCCATGCGCCAGGTCGCTGTACTCACTTGCCTGGCCTCAGCGATACACCACGTGCCGGCCCAAAAAAAACGACACGATTGCCAGCCCGCCTTCGACCAGCGGTTTGGCCAGCCAGGCCTGGCGCAGGCCGACCAGATCGACGGTGACCGACAGCAGCCAAGTGCTGATCAGCGTCAGCGCCAGCCACATCACCGCAAAGCGTCGGAAACGCTGCCAGCCAAGGCGAGCATCGCCTTGCCGGGCAAAGGTGTAGCGGCCGTTGAGCCAGAAGCCGAGCACCGCGCCGCTGACGCGCCCGAGCAGATTGGCCGGCACCGCAGGCATGCCGGCGGCCGTGGCCGCGATGAAGATGCCGCAATCCACCGCCAACTGCAGCGCGCCAATGAGGATGAACTGGCTGCCTTGGCGGAACAGGCTCATGCGGACCGAAGAGGAAGAAAGGGCGCCCATCCTAGCGGTCGCCGCGCTTAACGGTGTGTCATTGCCTGCCGATCCTCTGTGACGGGCACGCCGTGTTGCACTGCTGCGACTAGAATTTACGCATCTATCGTCTCGGGAACTGTTGATGACCCTGCCTTTGCACGTTGTGATCCTGGCCGCAGGCGAGGGCAAGCGCATGCGCTCGTCGCTGCCCAAGGTGCTGCAGCCGCTGGCGGGCCGGCCGATGCTGGCGCACGTGATCGCCACCGCACGCCAGCTGCAGCCGGCGGCGATCCATATCGTGTACGGGCACGGCGGCGACCAGGTGCGGGACGCATTCGCTGCGCAGCAGGATCTGCAATGGGCCGAGCAGCGCGAGCAACTGGGCACCGGCCACGCAGTGCAACAGGCAATGGATGCGATTCCGGATGCGGCCACGGTGCTGGTGCTGTACGGCGATGTTCCGCTGATCCGCAGCGAGAGCCTGCTGGAACTGCTGCACGCGCCGGGGCGCATGGCGGTGCTGGTCGCCGAACTCGCCAACCCCACCGGTTATGGACGCATCCTGCGCGATGCCGAAGGCAAGGTGGCAGCGATCATCGAGCAGAAGGATGCCAGCGAGGAGCAGCGCCGTATCCGCACCATCAATACCGGCATCCTCACCGCCGAATCCACCGCGTTGCGCCGTTGGCTGGGTGGCCTGTCCAACGACAACGCGCAGGGCGAGTTCTATCTCACCGATGTGTTTGCCAGCGCGGCCAGCGATTTCACGCCGGCCGACATGGTCTACGTGGCCGACCCGCAGGATGTGGAGGGCGCCAACGACCCCTGGCAGCTGGCCCAGCTGGAGCGTGCGTGGCAGACACGGGCGGCGCGGGCGCTATGCCTGCAGGGCGTGCGCATGGCCGACCCTGCGCGCGTGGAGCAGCGCGGCAGCGTGCAGGTGGGCCGCGACGTGCAGCTGGATATCGACGTGATTCTGGAAGGCGATGTGACCCTGGGCGATGGCGTGGTGATCGGTCCGTTCGTCCGGTTGCGCGACGTAAACCTGGGCGCGGGTACGCAGGTGCGCGCGCACTGCGACCTGGAAGGCGTGGTCACCGAAGGTGCGGTGCTGGTGGGCCCGTTCGCACGGCTGCGCCCCGGCACCGTGTTGGCCGATGGCGTGCATATCGGCAATTTCGTGGAGACCAAAAAGGTCACGATGGGCGTGGGCAGCAAGGCCAATCACCTCACCTACCTGGGCGATGCGGTCATCGGCAGCAAGGTCAACATCGGCGCCGGCACCATCACCTGCAATTACGATGGGGTGAACAAATCGCAGACCACCATCGGCGATGGCGCCTTTGTCGGCTCCAACAGCGCGTTGGTGGCACCCATCGAGATCGGCACCAATGCGACCATCGGCGCGGGGTCGGTGATCACCCGCGATGCACCGCCGGGCCAGCTCAGTGTGTCGCGTCCGCGGCAGACCGTGATCGAAGGATGGGAGCGACCTGCTAAAAAGTAGGCCGCCCTGTTGGCGGACAATACAGTGCGCTGCGGCCCCAGATCGACTGCGTAGGAGCGCACCCAGGCGCGACTGACAATGCCGGGAAGCCTGGTCGCGCCCGGGTGCGCTCCTACAGCTGAACGACGGTGTTCTGATGCGGACGGTCTGATGCAACGATGACGCGTGCTGATCCCAGGCGCTACCGAGCGTGGACGGAGTGCTGCCTTCACGCGGCCAGTGGCAACAGCAAGGTCACACACAGCCCGCCATGCGCGCGGTTGTGCAGCGAAATGCGCCCGCCGTGCGCCTCTGCGATTTCGCGGGTCAGTGCGAGCCCCAGGCCGGTGCCGTTGCGCTTGGTCGAGTAAAACGGCATCAGCGCATTGTGCAGCACCGCTTCGTTCATGCCATTGCCGCGGTCGAGCACTTCGATGCGCAGCCATTGCGGCACGCGGCTTACGCGCACGGCGACCTCGCTATTGGCCGGCTGCGCTTCGCTGCAGGCTTCGTGCGCGTTCTTGAGCAGGTTGAGCAGCGCCTGTTCGACCTGGGCGGCATCGATGCGGCTGCTGACATCGCTGAGGTCGCCCTGCAACTGGAACGGGATCTGTTGCCGCAAGCGTTCCAGAAATGGTTCCCAGGCGATTGTCTGCAGCTGCGGCTGCGGCAACTTTGCAAATCGCGCATAGCCGCGGATAAACCCTTCCAGATGGCGCGCGCGTTCTTCGATGGTTTCGAACACCGTGCCCAGGCGGTCGGTGCGTTCGCGGCGCAACAGCTCGGCGCCGGAATGCGCCAGCGAGGCGATCGGAGCCAGCGAGTTGTTCAATTCGTGGCTGATCACCCGGATGACCTTCTTCCAGGTCTGCACTTCCTGCCGGCGCAGCTCGGTGGTCAGGGTGCGGATCAGCAGCAGCTCATGGCCGCGCCCATTGAGGTGGAAGCTGCGCCGCGACAGGTGGTAGATCTGCTCATCGTCTTCGTCGTCACCCTCTTCGCGTACCGCAAACAGGCAGTCGCCGCCGCGGGCCAGGGCATCGCGCAATTCGCCCGGCATGCGCTCCAGCACATCGTCCAGATGCTGGCCTTCGAGCTTGCGCCCGCCATGCAGCAGTTTGCGTGCGGCATTGTTGGAGAAACCGATCCGTCGCAGGCCATCGCCGCCGGCCACCACCAGCAGCATCGCGACCGGCGTGTTCTGCAGCATGGTGTCGAGCATCAGTTCGCGTTGCACCAGGTCGCGGCGTTGCGCACGCAGCACGTCGCCGAGTTCGGCATGCGCGTGCACCAGTTGCGCCAGTTCGTCATTGCCGCGCCAGTGGACACCGAAGTTGTATTCGCCATCGCGGTAACTGCTGGTGGTGCCGGCCAGCGCCCGGAACAGCGAGCGCATCGGCGCGGTGGCGCGGCGCAGGCTCCACCACATGGCCGACAGCAGCGCCACGGCCGAGACCAGGGCCACCTCCCAGCTACGGTCCAGCCAGTACGCGATCAACCAGGGCAGGGCAGCGGCCAGCGCGAGTACCGGCAACAGCCGCAAGAACAGGCCAAGGGTGAAGGAGCGATTCCACATGCGATGGCTCATTCGGCAGTGATGCCATAGCGGTCCATGCGCCGGTACAGTGCCTGCCGGCTCAGGCCCAGCTCGGCGGCCGCTTGTGCAATCACGCCTTGCGCGCGGGCCAGCGCCTGTTCGATGCGCGCGCGATCGGGCTCGCCGGCCACTGCAGCCACCGGGCGCGGTGCGGGCGCCCGTGGCAGATTCAGATCGCCGGCCTCGATGCGCGCGCCCTGCGCAAGCAGTGCGGCACGTTGCAGCACGTTGCGCAGCTCGCGCACATTGCCCGGCCAGGCGTGCCGCTGCAACGCGTCGCGCGCCTGTGCGGACAAGGGCTTTTCGCCGGCGAGAAAGTGATCGGCCAGTGGACCGATGTCGCCTGGCCGCTCGGCCAGTGCCGGCAGTGCGATCTCCACCGTGTTGAGGCGGTAGTACAGGTCCTCACGAAAGCCGCCCTCGCGGATCATGCCCTGCAGATCGGCATTGGTCGCGCTGATGACGCGTACCTTGGTGTGGCGCTCGCGGTTGGAGCCCAGGCGTTCGTAACGGCCGGTTTCCAGCACGCGCAGCAGTTTCATCTGCCCCGCCAGCGGCAGGTTGCCGATTTCATCCAGGAATAAGGTGCCGCCGTCGGCCGCCTCGAACTTGCCTTCGCGCGCCTTGTTGGCGCCGGTGTACGCACCGGCCTCGGCGCCGAACAGTTCCGCTTCGATCAGCTCGCCTGGCAAGGCGCCGCAATTGAGGGCGATGAACGGCCCCTGCCTGACGGCGGAATTGGCCTGGATGATCTCGGCGATCTTTTCCTTGCCGCTGCCGTTGGGGCCGGTGATGAGCACCGGAAGATTCGAGCGTGCCACCTGGCAGGCGAGCGCAATGGCGCGCTCGCTGGCCGGGTCGGCGAAGACCGCACCGCGCAGGTCATAGCGCTGGGTGAGTTGCTCGCGGCCGCGATGCTCGCGCTCGCGGCGGCGCTGCAGCTCGCGCCGCGCTTCGGACAGCTCCAGCAGGTTGTTGACCGTGGTCAGCAGCTTGGTGTCGTCCCAGGGCTTGGCGATGTAATCGGCCGCACCGGCCTTGACCAGGCCCACCGCGCTGCCCAGATGGGTCCAGGCGGTGAGCAGGATCACCGGCAGGTCCGGGTGGCGCTGACGGAGTTGGCTAAACAGCGCCTCGCCTTCTTCGCCGGAGGTGGTGTCGGCGGTGAAGTTCATGTCCTGGATCACCAGGTCGAACACCTGCTCGTCCAGCAGCGCCAATCCGGCCTGCGGCGAATGCGCATGCCGTGCCTCGATGTCGTGCAACGAAAACAGCACCTCCAACGCAGTGGCCACGGCCGTGTTGTCGTCGATGATCAGGATGTGCGGCATCGCATTGCTCAAGAAGGCGCGGAAGGGATCGGCACAGAATACCGGCAACACGCAGCGACAACGCGCCGCTCGGCAGGGGTGCGGCAGATCGTCGGGCGGGAACGTCGGCGGACTCAAGCGGCCGGGCGCATGGTGCACCGCCTGTGTGCCGGCACGACGCTGGTTATGGAGCCGCGGGCGGCAACAGCGGTGTGTACGTGGCCGCTGTCCAGATCAGATGCACCTGCACACCATCGCGCATGACATCCACGGCGACGGGGTTGCCTGCAGCAGCCCGCAGTGCGGCCAGCAATGTTGCGACTGTGGTGATCTGGGCTCGGCCCGCGGTGTGCACGCGGTCGCCGCGTTGCAACTGCAGGCTGAGCGACGCGCTGGCCTGGGTCACCAGCAATCCGTCGCTGCTGGCGACGAGCTCCAGAATTTGATCGTTATGGCGCCAGTCCAGCCGGGTGTCGTCGATGGCGAGCACCTCTTGCATCGAAGTGCTGGACGAGGCCGACGCCGCGTGCGCCCGCGTTGCCACACCTTGGCCGGGGTGAAAGAGGCAGCAGGCGGTCAGGGCGATCAATGCCGATGATGCAAGGGAGCATGGCATGGGGGAATCCGGTTCGTAACGAGGGTAGAAACGCACGGTGGATGGCAAGCCTGGTTGCTTCCCCACCGCCAAGCGACGGGGAATCAACGCCGGCCATCATGCACTGCGGGTGGCCACAGCCGGTGGCACTGCGGCTGCGCGCCGGGCCGGCCAGAACACCGCCAGCTGGCCGAGCATCCATAGCAGCAACGCGCCAATCGGCAGATAGATTGCCGGCAGTCGCGGCAATTCATAGCGTGCCATCAGCCAGACGTTGATCGAGTAGGCCATCAGCATGCCGAGCACGATGCCGATCGAGGCGAGCAGGAAATTCTCGATCTGGAAGTAGCGCAGGATCTGGCTGCGCGTTGCACCCAGCGCGCGACGAATGCCGATCTGCTTGGTGCGTTGCTGCACCCAGAAACTCGCCAGGCCGACGATGCCCAAGGCGGTGACGATCAGTAGTGCGATGCACACTGCGCCGAGTAGCCAGATCATTGCGCGATCGTTGCGGAAATGCGTATCGCGGATTTCCGTATAGGTCTGCTGCTCCCGTACCAGTCGGCTATTGTCCACCTTCATCAAGGCTGCGACCGCTGCCTGCAGTACTTCTCCTCGCCGCAAGGTGTCGCTGACGCGCAGAATGTATCGGCCATCGGTATAGGGAGTGCGGATGGGCAACAGCATCGAATAGTCTTTCTCCGACAGCCCATTGACGTTGTTCGGTCGCGCCAGCGTTTGCACGATTCCAACGATGCGCAAGGGTACTTCGCCGGAATAGATGGTTTTGCCAAGAGCGCTGTGATCGGGGAACAGCTTGTCCGCTGCCGCCTGCGTCAGAATGACCGCCGCGCCCTTCTTGCGGACTTCATCGTCGTTGTCGGCTTTTTCCTGGGTGATGTACTCCTCCGGAGCGAAGTCGCGCCCCGCATTCAACTGCAGACCCAGCGCGCTCAGGCTGCCTTCGCCGACCAGATACTGCGCGGCGTTGAGCGTGGGGCGTTCCTGCTCGACCGTCAGTGCCAGCCCCGTGTTGGATGAAGGATCGTCGAATGGGACCTGATTGATGATGACCGCGCTGCGCACCCCGGACACCGCGCGCAGCGCCGCCAGATCCTCCTGGGTGCGGGCGTCGGCATTGGTCTGGGGGCCGATACCGTCCACCTGGATGCTGAGCAGCTGCTTTTCGGCGATGCCGCTGGCGCTGTGGAGCGTGTCCAGGCGATTGCCGATCAAAAACAGCGAATTGCAGATGATGGCGCAAGCCAGTGCGATCTCGAGCACGATCAGTGCAGCGGCCGTCTTATGGCGGCGCAAGGTGGAGATGATGGGTCGGATGTCCATGGGCTGACCTTGAAGATAGGAAGCGTGGCTCGCCGCGATGCAGCGGGCAGGAGGTTCAGGACGACTTCAACTGCAGTGCCGGTGCGACCTGGATGGCGCGCCAGGACGGCAGGATGCCGGCGAGCAGGCTCGCGGCGATCGCAATGGCGAACGTCAGCAGCAGCATCGTGATATCCAGGTGTGCCAGTGCGGCGTAATCCACCGGTTGCTGACGCACGGCCCACAGCCCCAGCCACGCCAGCCCAAGTCCGCCGATGCCGCCGGCCAAGCCGATGGTCCCTGCCTCCACCAGGCACTGCGCAAAGATTGCGCCACGCGACGCGCCAAGCGCGCGCCGCACGCCAATCTCTCCGCTGCGGCGCAGGAATTTCGCCAGCAGCAGGCCGACCGTGTTGAGCAGGCACACCAGCAGAAAGCCCATGGCCAGCCACAGCTGCAGGCGGACGTCGCTGGGCACCACCTTGTTGTAGTCCAGCCACTGCATCACGTTGCGCAGGCGCACATTGTTGGGCCGGGTAAAGCGCCCGGCGGCACGTTGTTGATCGGAATAGTTTTCGAGGTAGGCCTTGTAGTCGCCTGCCTGCTTGGCATTTTCCAGCTCCACCCAATATTGCACCCAGTTGCAGGGGGCATTGAGCGCAGTACTGTCCCCTCCCTCGACCTTGCCGGAACAGTTGGTGCCGCCGGAGTGACCCAACTTCAGATCCATCGCTGCACTGAACGGGACATACAGCTGTTCTTTGGAGCCGTAGGTCTTGGTGATGTCGTAGAAGCGTGGTTCGACCTTCCAGGTATTCAGTACGCCGACGATACGGAAGGTGTTCTTGTCCACGCGGACCTCGCGGCCTACGCTGTTGCCGCCGTCGAACAACTTTTCGTTCAGCGACTTGGTGATCACCGCGACGCGTTCGTGCCGCTCGTCGCTGGTGCTCGACCATCCTTGTCCGTAAAGGAACGGCGTGTCGAACATCGCGAAGAAATCGGCCGAGGTGTAGCGCAAGTTCAGCAGGAACGGGCTCAGCCCATTGCGCTGCGGCTCGAGTATGGCGTATCCGCCAGTCATGATTGCCTGACGCATGGCGCGCTTCTCACGCAGCAGCGCTTCGGCGTCGAAGCGGGTGGATTGGTAATCGGGCTCGTCTCCCGGCTGATAGCCGGACTTCGGTTCCGCATCCACCTGCACATGGAACAATCGATCGCTCTTCTGCGGAATCGGGTCGCCCGACAACACATAGAACACCGTCAGCGTGGTCATGCTGGCACCGATGCCGAGCGCGATGGCCAGCACCATCAGTGCGGTCAGCACCTTGTTGCGGCGGAAGCTGCGCACCGCCAGAGTGAAGTAATAGCCGAACATGAGTGGGCTCCTTAGCCGGCCAGGGTTGCAGTGGCGCTGGGCGCGCGCATCAGGCTGGGGTTGCGTTCCAGATCGGTGGCCTGCCCATCGACGATATGCACGTTGCGCTGCGCGCGTGCGGCCAGCTCCGGGTCGTGGGTGACCATGACGATGGTGGTGCCCTGGCTGTTGATCTCTTCCAGCAGTTCCATCACCCCGCGGGCCATTTGCGAGTCGAGGTTGCCGGTGGGTTCGTCGGCCAGCAGCAGGCGTGGGCTGCCGGCCAGTGCGCGCGCGATCGCGGCGCGCTGCTGCTGGCCGCCGGACAGTTCGGTGGGGTAGTGCTTCAGGCGCGAGCCCAGGCCGACCTTGGTCAATGCCTCTTCAATGCGCTGCTTGCGCTCGGCCGCGGCCATGCCGCGATAGCGCAGCGGCACATCGACGTTGTCGAACAGGTTGAGGTCGGGAATCAGGTTGAAGCCCTGGAAGATGAAACCGATCTTTTGATTACGCAGCCGCGAACGCGCGTCGTCGGACAGATGGCTGACGTCTTCGCCATCGAGCAGGTACTGGCCGCTGGTGAAGGTTTCCAGCAGCCCGGCCAGGTTGAGGAAGGTGGTCTTGCCCGAGCCGGAGGGGCCGGTGACCGCGACGAATTCGCCTTCGCGGACATGCAGGTCCAGCGACCGCAGCGCGTGCGTTTCCACCTGTTCGGTGCGGAAGACCTTGGAGACCGCTTGCATCTTGAGCATTGCCGATTCCTTTGCGAGGAGAGAGTGCGACGAGGTGGAATGACTGAATCAGTGGACGGTGACGCGCGGCGCATCGCCGAAGTTGTCTGCGCCGGACACCACCACGCGGTCGCCGGCCTGCAGCCCGGACAGCACCTGCACTTCGCCCAGGCTGCTGACGCCCATGCGCACCGGGCGGCGCACTGCGGTGTTGCCATCCATCACGTAGGCGTAGCTGCCGCCGGATTGTTCGACGAAGGGGCCGCGCTCGACCTTGAGCACGTTGCGGCGCGTGTCCATCACCACGCGTGCGCTCATGCGCTGGCTCTGGCGCAGGCCCGGCGGCTGCTTGTCGGTGAAGCGGATGCGCGCAGTGACTTCGCCGTTGACCACTTCCGGCGACACCGCCGAGATGGCGCCGGGGAACGGTTCGCCGCTGCCGCTGGTGAGCTGGGCTGGCATGCCGATCGCCAGATCGCGGGCGAAACTTTCCGGCACCTTGATCTCGACTTCGAACTTGGACAGGTCCACCACGCCCAGGATCGGCGCGTTTGCGGCGACCTGGGTGTGCTGCACGGCCTGCACCTGGCCGACCTGGCCATCGAACGGCGACAGCAGCGTGAGGGCGTCCACCTGGCGCTGCACCTCGGCCACCACCGCGCGTTGGCGGTCGGCCAGCAGGCGCTTGTTGCGCGAATCCAGATCTGCGCCCTGGCTCTTCAGCGCCGCATCGCGCTGGGCGTGCTGCAGGTCGATGTCGGTCTTCTTCAGGGTGTCCTGCGCCTTGGCCAGCTCCACCTGCGGCACCGCACCGCCATCGTAGCCACGCTGGTAGCGCTCCAGGTCGCGTGCGGCGGCCTGCTTGTCGATCCGGGCCTGGTCGGTGAGCTTGCTGGCGTTGGCGCGGGCAAGCGTGGCATCCAGGGAGGCGCGGCTGGATTCGGCCTCCAGGCCGGCCAGCGTGGCCTGCTCCTGCGCCAGCTTGCTGCGCAGCTCCGGGCTGTCGATGCGCGCCAGCTCCTGGCCCTGCTTGACCACATCGCCGGCCACCACGCTCAGCGTTACCGTGCCGGCGGAGATGGCGTACAGCACGGGGCTGTTGGCAGCGATCACGCGGCCGTCGGCGGCGATGTCGCGTACCAGGTCGCCCTGGCTGACCGTGGCGATGCGCACCCGGCTGGCGTCGAACGAGCGGCTGCCGGCGCTCCATGCAGTGACCGCCCAGCCAATACCGGCCAACACGGCGACCGCCGCGATGCCGGGCCATAGCCAGCGGCGCCACGGCGTGCCCCGGGTGGGGGTGCGGAGAACCTGGTCCTGGGCAGAGGTGTCACGAATCATGGTCGGCGGGCTCGGTGGCGTCACGGTGACAAAGCAGGACGCGTGCCAACCGGCAAGTGGCTGAAATGATTGCACTTTAGGGCCGCAGTGCAGGTGTCCGCAGTGTCCGCGGACACCTGCGCGGACACGCTGTCCGGGGACGGTCATGCAGTGGACAAGAGCGCACACGCTAAAATGCCGGTCTTCTTCCTAAAGAGCTGTCCCTATGTGCGGCATTGTCGGAGCGATCGCCGGGCGCGATGTGGTCCCGGTCCTGATCGAAGGACTCAAGCGGCTGGAATACCGCGGCTACGATTCCTCCGGCATCGCGGTGCTCGATGGCGACCAGGTGCGCCGGGTGCGACGCACCGGGCGCGTGGCCGAAATGGCCCAGGCCGCGCAGGCCGAACAGTTCGGCGCCACGTTGGGCATCGGCCACACCCGCTGGGCCACGCATGGCGGTGTCACCGAAGCCAACGCGCACCCGCATATCAGCGCCGGCGTGGCGCTGGTGCACAACGGCATCATCGAAAACCATGAAGCGCAGCGCGAAAAACTGCGTGCGCTGGGCTACACCTTCGAGTCGCAGACCGACACCGAGGTCATCGCGCACCTGATCCATCACCATCTGGGCAGCGCGGGCGACCTGCTGACTGCGCTGCAGTGCACCGTCAAGGAGCTCACCGGTGCCTACGCGCTGGCAGTGATGAGCCAGGCCGAGCCGGAACGTTTCGTCTGCGCGCGCATGGGCTGCCCGTTGCTGATCGGGGTGGGCGAGGGCGAGAACTTCGTCGCCTCCGATGTGTCGGCCATCGTGCAGGCCACCCGCCAGGTGATCTTCCTCGAAGAAGGCGACACTGCCGAACTGCGTCGCGATGGCGTGCGCATCTTCGATGGCAACGACGCCCCGGTCGAGCGCCCGTTGCACCTGTCGGACGTGTCGTTGGCGTCGCTGGAACTGGGCCCGTTCCGCCATTTCATGCAGAAGGAAATCCACGAGCAGCCGCGTGCGCTGGCCGACACCATCGAAGCGGCCATCGATGCCAAGGGTTTTCCGGCGTCGCTGTTCGGTGCCAACGCGGAAGCGGTGTTGCGCGACATCGAAGGCGTGCAGATCCTGGCCTGCGGCACCAGCTACTACGCCGGCATGACTGCGCGCTACTGGATCGAAGCCATCGCCGGCCTGCCGTGCAGCGTGGAAATCGCCAGCGAATACCGCTACCGCGCCGCGTATGCCAACCCCAAGCACCTGATCGTCACCATCTCGCAGTCCGGCGAAACGCTGGACACGATGGAAGCGCTGAAATACGCCAAATCGCTGGGGCATCTGCATACG
The DNA here is from genome assembly GCF_041477645.2 of Xanthomonas sp. NCPPB 1325. Classification (NCBI taxonomy): domain Bacteria; kingdom Pseudomonadati; phylum Pseudomonadota; class Gammaproteobacteria; order Lysobacterales; family Lysobacteraceae; genus Xanthomonas; species Xanthomonas sp. NCPPB 1325. The sequence goes on along the minus strand of NZ_CM192985.1, from coordinate 4,155,699 downwards.
TTGTCGATCTGCAACGTGCCCGAAAGTGCCATCCCGCGCGCCAGCGAACTGGTCTGCTATACGCGCGCCGGCGCCGAGATCGGCGTGGCCTCGACCAAGGCGTTCACCACGCAGCTGGCGGTGCTGTTCCAGCTCACCATGGTGCTGGGCAAGCTGCAGGGCCGCATCAGCGAGACCGAGGAAGCCGATTATCTGGAGCAGCTGCGTTTCCTGCCGGGCAGCGTGCAGCACGCGCTGAATCTGGAACCGCAAATCATGGCCTGGGCCGAGCGTTTTTCGGTCAAGGAAAATGCGCTGTTTCTTGGCCGCGGCCTGCACTACCCGATCGCGCTGGAAGGCGCGCTCAAGCTCAAGGAAATCTCCTATATCCATGCCGAAGCGTATCCGGCTGGCGAGTTGAAGCACGGCCCGCTGGCACTGGTGGACGCGGCGATGCCGGTGGTGGTGATCGCACCGAACGACCGCCTGCTGGAGAAGGTCAAATCCAACATGCAGGAAGTGCGCGCACGTGGCGGTGAGCTGTTCGTGTTCGCCGACCAGGACAGCCACTTCAGCGAGTCCGAGGGCGTGCATGTCATCCGCACGCCACGCCACGCCGGCGTGCTGTCGCCGGTGATCCACACCATCCCGGTGCAGCTGCTGGCGTATCACACCGCCCTGGCACGCGGCACCGATGTGGACAAGCCGCGCAATCTGGCCAAGTCGGTGACGGTGGAGTAAGCGCGCGAGCGGGACGACCGTGCCCGCCTTGGGGCAGGCGCGGCTAGTGCGTTGTTTAGGCTGAGTCTATGCCGCCGGAATGCAATGCTTGCGCGCTGCCGGTGCCGGCCTCTGGCCGACGACCTGCGTGCCATATCCGCATCGAGCCACTGCACCGAAGCCTGAGCCCGCAGCTTGTACAACGGCGGTGCACAGCCAGGCTGCGTGGCTGCCTCGCTGCTTCTGCTCAAGAGAGTAGCGATCGTCGTCCTCGGGCAGCCAGGCGATGGGCCCTCGTTAAGGCCGCTGCGTGTAACGCCGCTTAGCAGCCGCGCTCCGAGGCTGCCAACGCTTTGGCCCAGGTTATGCATAAGCTTCTTGCAAGGGTCACACCACGCAGGAGGACGTATGCACGAGTCTTTCAAACAGGGGGCGCCAGCGGAATTGTGGCAGGCGTTGGTGCGCGAGGCGGGGCAGCGGATCGCACGTCCGCTGGACGAGTCGCGTGAGCATTATCTGGTGTTTGTGTTGTTGCGTTTCCAGCGCGATGCGCATCTGCTGTCGCGCACGCAGGCGCTGGCATGGTTGCATGCGCAGGATCAGGTCGGCAGCGTACGGGCCGATGCATTGCGCGACGTCGGCGACGGTTGCCTGCTCATTGCGGGCCTGTTCCCGGGCGTGGCGCAGCGCCGTCGGCTGAGCGTGGACTACTTCATCGACCTGGGGCGCGGTGCGTATTCCGAAGTAGCCGACACCCGCTACAGCGATGCAGGTCTGTTTGCACAACTGGCCGGCAGCTATCGCGAGCTGGTGCGCACACTCGCTGCATTGCGCACTCCACACGATTGGCAACCGAGCGCTGGCGGGATCTTGCATGCGTAACCAGTGAACGTGCGCAGGGACGGTCCCCACATCGGCGTCGGGACCGCCCCGACTGCGATGGCTGCCGTGTGCGGGCACACTATCCCTGCAGGACGATCTGCGGGTGCGTTGTGCCATTACCTGTCGATCCGAACCCTGCAGTGTTGGAAGCCATCGCGTGCAAGCGTTGGTGCATCGGTCGCGCTGCATGGGGGACATGCAGCGCGTCGCAGTCATCCATAGGGACAGGGATCCATGAAGACGTGTATCGCGGCGGTGCTGTTGGCACTGCCTGGGCTTGCCGTTGCGCAAGATCTGCCGCTTGGCTATGCGGGTCAGGGTGGAATGACGCTGCAGGAAATCGACCCGGCCATCTATGCGTATCACTACGACCACGGGTTCGTAGGCGAAGATGCGATGGGTTGGGACCCTGCGCTGCAATTTGCCTGGTCGCGTATCGCCGCCGCCAAGGTCTGCGCACAGCAAACGCCATCTGATGCAGTGATCGGCAAGCTGGTGGAGCAGTACGGCAAGGATGCCGTGGTGCACCAGATCAACGGTATCGGCTTTCATGAAGCGCAGATGCGTGCGGCTGGGACGTTTTGTACGCCGACGCGCGTGACCGAAGCCACAGCAGTAGGGCCTGCGTTTGCAGGCGGTGACTTCTCTGCGGCAACTGCCTATGCGGCGGCAGCTGAGGCGGGGACGATTGTGGTTGTGGCAGCCGAAGGGCAGCCATCGTCACAAACGCAAGCCGATGCAGATGTCGTCATTGCAGCATCGGCTGACTGGGCCTTGCAGCTGCCGTTGCATGCCAGCATGCGCGTAGGCTCCAACGGGCTGCCCAATGGCGATGAAATGTTGCGCGTGGTTCGTCGCGGGCATACCGGGGCGGTGGTGGGCTTGCAGATCGCCACCAGCTTGTTTGCACGCGGCATCGCAGTATCGGCCTTCAACAAAGGACAGTTGAAAGGCGAGAAGATGGAAGGGGTAGGCAATCCGGGTTATCAATTGCAGCGCGATGCGGTCAACGCGCACTTGAAGACCTATTTCACCGGGCATCCGACTGCGCTGCCGGTGGATCCGTTTCCATTGCAGGTGCTGATGTCCGACTGGCTGCTGGTGTATCAGAGTCTGGCCGATACCAAATCGCCCTACGAATTGCGCTATGCAGTGACGATCGGCGGAGAGCGCACCGGCCTTCTCAAGCGCAAGGCGAGCCCGGTCAGCATGGACTGTACGCCGACACCGCGTACTGCTTCTCTGGAGCAGTGGGAAGCCAACGATTACGCCTTGGTCAAAGAGGCCGCACAAGCCTACAGCGACGAATGCGCAGCGAAATTCGCCGAGCGGTTGCCGCAGTGGTTCCCCGATAGAGAGGCTGTTGCGACGTCCAATTGAACGGCCGGATCTGTCGACGCCGGACATCGGGCACCCGATGTGCTCTGACAAGAATCACGCTAAACATATCGCTAAACCACAAGGGGCACTGATCCATCGATCAGTGCCCCTTGTGTCTTTCCATTGCAGAGCGATCAGCCTACGCTGCGCGCCTGGTTGCGTTGCTGCTCATGCTGATCTTGCGCCTGCGTCTGCGATTGCGCTTCCTGCCGCACGGCATTGCTGCTTTGCTCCAGGGGCCGTTCCGCAGCGGTTGCCTTGTCGGTATAGATCCGCTGATGCGCCGGGTCGCTCGGCTGGCCCTGTACGGCAAACAGCCCGCTGCCGTCCTTGCTTTGCGCCACCATGTCGATTCGCTGCAGGCCACTGACTTTTGCTTCGAAGGTCATGTGGCCGGCAGCGTTCACCAACTGCTGCCGGTTGGCGAATGCATTCGGACCCAGTTGTTCCAGCTTGCTGACAGCCTGGTTGAATAGCGGGTGGTCGGGGTTGGTTTTCTCCGAGAGCAGCGGTGTTTTTTCTGCCTGCTTCAGCGCATTGAGCGTATCGCGGCCAACCACGCCATCGTCCTGTAGCCCGTGTGCACGCTGGAACGCCTTGACTGCCTCGCCCGTCCGCTGGCCATAGGCGCTGTCGGCTTTGAGCTCATTGCCGTTGGCGTCCTTGTAGCCCAGCTGTTGCAAGGTTTGCTGCAATTTTTGAACGTCGGCACCGTGGGCCTTTTCGCGCAGCACGCCGGATGTTTCGGCCGCAGCCTGTGCATGCGCGGGCTTGTGCGCGTTGCTGTCGTGCGACTGCTGCTTGGTCTGGCTGCGGTCCTGCAGCAACTCGCGCGCCTCGGAGAGCGGGTCGCTGGCATAGAGTTTGACGCCCTTGGCGTGCTTGCGCTCAAGGTAGGAATCCAGCGAGCTGAGTTCGACACCCTCGCCGCCACGCGACTGGCTGATCTTGAGCTCGCCATCCTTGGGGTCGCGCACCACCATGGTGATGTGGTCGATGCCCTTGTAACGCCCTTTGTCCCATCCCAAGGAACCATTGTCCTCGCCGATGATCATGCCCTCCTTGAGCTTGTCGGCGGTGACGTCCTTGCCTTCGATCAGAGGCCCGGAACGCTGCTCGGACTTGCGCAGTAATTCAGAGGCACTGTCATAGCCTGAAACAAATTTTTGCTTATCACTGAATACTAATTTTCCGGCGCCCTGATTGATCTCATCCATGGTGGCGTTCTGCAATTTTACGACCCAGCCGGAACAGTCGACCTTTCCTTTGTCTGGATCCTTCGAGCCCATGCCGTACTTGACGTGGTCATACTTAATACTCAGATCGTACGCTGCGCTCAGCGCGACGCCGTGTGCGGCAGGCGCTTGCTGCTGCGGCGATGCCGACTGCGTCGGCGATTGCACCTGCTGACTCTCCGAAACAGGAACAATGCCTTTTTCGGGAATGCGGATACGGTCCATCTTCGTATCCCAATACTGGACAAACGTTTGCGCCATGTCTTTGTCGGACATGCGCTGAAACGTCGCGGCATCCACGCCGGTCAGCGCCTTCATTTCTTTCTCGCCAACATTGTTGAGGATGTTGGCGCGTGTACTATCGAGTCCGAAAGATCCGGTGGCAATCGCGGTCTGAAGAGAGCGGTAACCGCTAGCGCCCTGCTGGTGGGCCATATACATGTCTAGGCCGTCAGGCGCCGGTTTGCCCGAAAGATAAGGGCGGCCATCGCGTTCGTGCCGGTCAACCAGGCTCGTTCGGTTATTCAGATACAGCCGTGCGGCTGCGTCGGTATTGACCACTGCATCCAGTTCGCGTCCAGCGATGCCGTATTCGCCAGCGGTTCGGGGGGTGAACTGGAACAGCCCCTTCGCACCACTTGCCCCGCGGTTGGCCAACTCGTCGAAGTTGCCGCCAGTCTCTACGTGCGCAAACCGCAGGAAGTCGTCACGCGGAATATTTCGTTCGGCAGCTTCGCGTTCAATGATATCGAGCACTTGGGCCCGTGAATAATTCGTTGGCATCGCTCAAGGTCCTTGATTGAGTGCTGCAGCCCAGTAGCTGCAGCGGTACGCCGCCCGAACCGATTCCTTTGGTTCTGTATTAAGGGGTCGGCAAATACGATTTCTGTGTCGCATCGTAACGGTAGACAACCGTTTCGTCAGCCTCGCTCGTCTTCGGGTCAGCCGAAACCGTTACCCGTAATGCGGGCAGGCCGCCCTGTGGAACGAACTCAAGCGTGCTGGTGTTCTTGATGCACTGGATCTTCCCAGGCGCGTTATCGCCGCAATTTGCACTATTGTCTTCACCGGCCGGGAGATTGCCGATGTAGGTCCAATGCCTGTCGTCGACATCCTTGGTTTCCTTCGGGTCGTACACAAGTGCATCGTACGAAAGGATCCGTACGCCCGACTGCAGGCTCCACGTTGGCACGGCTAGCACCAGTCGACCGTCGTCGGTGACGCCGGTCTTTGCTTTGCGCGTCGTATCGACCGTGTTGCCCTTTTCCATCCCGCCGAACTCCCCGATGTAGGGCTCAGCGCCGAGAAACTTCCACGGCGATTTGCTGCCCGGTTCGCTGGTCACGAAGGTCGCGTGGGCCAAGGTTACCTTGGTGTCGGGCGCGGGGTAGTGATTTTCGCGCTCCGCCCCGAACAGCTGGGGGGTTTTCCAGGCAAAGCCGGTGTAGTACTGCGTACCATCAAGTTCGAACTGGAGGCCGTACCAGAAATGGATCCAGCTGCCATTGGCGATTTCGTAAGAAAGTGCGCCATCGCCATCTACATCACTGATGAAGTACAGCACGCTGTCCGGGCGGGGCGGCTGGAGCTGTTGAGTGGAACCCTGGGTTGCGTCCTGCATGGGAGAAGCGTCCTTGTCTGAAGATATGGTGGCGCCGCTGGCCGCGGTGGTGGCTGTCTTAGGAGGTGTGGTATCCGGTGTCGCCGGCTTGCACGCGGCGATCGTTGCTAGCGCAAGGATCAGTGGAATCTTCCTGACGAGCATTGGGGTGCATCCATTGCGGAGGGCGGCGAAAGTCTACTCCTACCCGCGGTTGTGTCCAGTCGTCGCGCCGCGCCTGGTGGTGCCGGCTTTCCGCCGTGGCGTGGGACCTTGGGGCGGTATGGGAGGAGTTTTCATGTCCACTCCCATCCGCTGAAACGTCACGGTTGCCGAGCGTCCCGCTCTTAGGCCAGCGGCGTATTGGAAATGATCTCTACCCAGTATCCATCCGGGTCCTTGATGAAGGCCAGGTGCTTCATGCGGCCGTCTTCCAGGCGCTTTTGATACGGCACATCGAGGCTGTCGAAGCGCGCGCAGGCAGCGTGGATGTCCGGCACCGAGATGCAGATGTGGCCGAAGCCGCGCGGGTCGCTGTTGCCGTCGTGATACACGGGACCGTCTTCGGTTTCGGTGCCGTGGTTGTGGGTCAGTTCGAGCACGCCGGGGATGCCGGCCATCCACAGGCGACGCTGTGCGTCGTCATCGGGAATGGCCGTGTTTTCCGGCAACAACGCCAGAAAGTACAGGCTGAATTTCGCGTCTGCATAGTGACGTGCATCCAGCAGGCGGAAGCCGAGCACGCGCGTGTAGAAGTCCAGCGAGCGCGGTGCGTCCTTGATGCGCAGCATGGTGTGGTTGAACACGAAGCCGTGGGTCTGTGCCGGCGCCGCACTGGCACCGGGAACATGCTGCAGATCGGTCAAAGGCATGGTGATCTCCTCTTGAAAGTTGAGTGCGCAGGGTGAGCGCCGGGCGGCGATTTTAGCGGGGGCGGGGTTGTGTGCGTGTCATGGCAGCGCGCTGCCACCATCCGCGCGCCTGTCAGCGGCAGGGGCCAGATAAGCAGTCCGGGCCCCCTTGCCACTGGCTCAGAACCAGATGCGCACGCCGGCGACGAAGCGACTGTCGCGTGCAGGCTCCTCGTCCATCGTGGCGGTGGCGCGGTCACCGAAGCTGCGGTGATGCACCCAGCCGATGTAAGGCGCAAACCGCCGGGTGATTTCGTAACGCAGCCGCACGCCTACTTCGACCTGTTGCAGCCCGCTGTCGATAGCGCGTCGATCGTCATCGGTCACTGCGATGGTCGCCTCTGCACGTGGCTGCAGGATCAGGCGGTTGGTGAGCAGCACGTCGTACTCACCTTCCAGCCGCACCGCGGCGCGACCATTGCCGACAAACAGCGTGGCTTCGGTTTCGAACTTGTACGGCGCCACTCCCTGCACCCCGAACGCGGCCCAGCTGCGATGGTCTGCACCCACGTCCTGACGCACGCCTGCCAGCAGATCCCACCACGGTGAGATGGCATGACCGTAAAACGCTTCGACCGATGCATCCCGGGTGCGGCTGCGGTGTCGCTCGCCTTCGCTGCGGAGCCAGAGCCGGTTGATGTCGCCGCCGACCCACGCCCGTGCTTCCCACGCTTGCCCGCTGCCGCGGTCGGTGTCGAAGGCTTCCAGGCGATCGAGCAGCACATACCGGTTGATGCCGGTTCCGTGCATCGCATGGCGACGCAACGGGGCAAAGGCCGCCGCGATGTCCTCGGTGGTGGGCTCGGGAATTGGCTCGCGTGGCAGTGCGGTGTTGCCACGTGGGGCAGATGTGGACGCGGGCGTGCTCGTGGCTGTTGCATGACCCATCGTTGCGTGATCCATCGCCGTATGATCCATCGCCGCGTGGTCGGCTGCAGCGTGCTCCATCGAGGCATGATCCGTCGGCCCATGATTCATCGCGCCATGGTCCATGCCCTCGTGCGCCATCTGGCGTTGCTCTGCCGGTGAAGGCGATGCGGCTTGCTGCGGTGTTTGCGGGATGTCTGCATGCTGCGGGTGCGCTGTGCCGTGAGCATGCGCCGGGTGTCGTGCCGGAGCGTGCGTGGCAGCATCCGGCTCCGTCGAAGCGACGTCATCGCTGGCGTGCTGCGCATGCGCATGCGTCATGTCCATCGCGGGCGTCGCATCGCGCGCAGACGACGGCGCTTCCGGAGAGTCGGGCGCCTGCGTGCCGGTTTCGCCGGGCTGGTCTGCTGCCTGCATCGAATGGGCGTGATGGTCGTGCGCTGCCATGTCCACAGCAGCATGCACGTGCTCCTGCGCCGCCAGCGGTGCACTGAACAAGACGCTGCCCGCTACCAGCGCCGTGAGCCGAAGCGCGCTCATGCCTCCACCCGCACTTCGCGCATCATGCCCGCTTCCATGTGGTACAGCAGATGGCAGTGATACGCCCAGCGGCCCAGCGCATCGGCGCGCACGCGGTAGCTGCGGCGGGTGCCCGGCGGCATGTCGATGGTGTGCTTGCGCACCTGGAAGTTGCCGTCGGCATCTTCCAGATCGCTCCACATGCCGTGCAGATGGATGGGGTGCTGCATCATGGTGTCGTTGACCAGCACGATGCGCAGCCGCTCGCCGTACTGCAGGCGCAACGGCTCTGCAGAAGCGAAGGCGATGCCATCGAACGACCAAGCGAATTTTTCCATATGCCCGGTCAGATGCAGCTCGATCTCGCGTCCGGGATCGCGCCCATCCGGGTCGTCGAACAGGCTGTGCAGATCGCCATAGCGCAGCACGCGGCGGCCGTTGTCGCGCAGGCCCACGCCGGGGTCGTCCAGCCGCGGTGCGGTGGCGTTGCTGCGCATGTCGATCAGCGGATTGCCGGCCTCGCTGGCGGGGTGATGCGGGGTCTTGTCGTGTGCCTTTGCATCGTCATCCGAGTGCATGTCGTGCATCGCATGTGCCGCCGGCATCCCGGGTGCGTCATGCATTGCGGGCATTGCGTGATGCATCCCATCGCCATGCCCCATGTCCTGCATGGCCAAAATCGCACGCGGGTCCAGTCCAGGAATCGGCGCCTGCAGGCCGTGCCGTACCGCCAAGGTGCCGCAGGCGAAACCGGTACGCCCCATGTCCTGCGCAAACAACGTAAATGCATCCTGTCCGATCGGTTCGACGATGACGTCGAAGGTTTCGGCTGCGGCAATGCGCAGTTCGTCCACGCTGACCGGATGGACGTACTGGCCATCGGCGGCCACCACCGTCATGCGCAGCCCGGGGATGCGGAGGTCGAAGTAGGTCATCGACGAGCCATTGATGAAACGCAGCAGCACCTTCTCGCCGGGGGTGAACAGCCCGGTCCAGTTGCCGGCCGGTGCCACGCCGTTGAGCAGGTAGGTGTAGGTGTTGGCATTGACGTCGGACAGGTCGGTGGGGGTCATGCGCATGCGCCCCCACATGCCGCGGTCTGCCAACGTTGCCCGCACGCCGTCTTCGCGCGCATCGCGCAGGAAATCGCCCACCGTGCGCTGCGCGTAGTTGTCGTGGCTGGGCATCTGCTTGAGCCGGCGGAACAGCGCGGCCGGGTCCAGATCGGTCCAGTCCGACAACAGCACCACGTGCTCACGATCGTGGCGATACGGAGGTGGCGTCAGCGGGTCGATGACGATGGCGCCGTACAGGCCCGCCTGCTCCTGGAACATCGAATGGCTGTGGTACCAGTAGGTGCCGGATTGGCGCAGCGCGAAGCGGTAGTGATATTCCTGCCCCGGCGCGATGCCATCGAAGCTCATGCCCGGCACGCCATCCATGTTGGCCGGCAGCAACAATCCATGCCAATGCACCGAGGTGTGCTGGTCGGGCAGCGCGTTGCGCACGCGCACGCTCACCGTGTCGCCCTCGCGCCAGCGCAGCGTGGGTGCGGGCAGGCTCTGGTTGACGGTGATCGCCGGGCGGGTGCGCCCGGTGATGTTGACCGGCAGGCGGCCGATCTGCAGCGACTGGCTGCTGCCGCGCAGGACGGGCGCAGCCATGGCGCCGGTTGCGCGCGCATTGTTGCGCCACAGCCCGGCGGTGGCGGCAACCCCGCCCAGGGCCAGGCCCTGCACGAAGCGGCGCCGGCTCAGGCCTGGCGCGGGGGTTGGATCGAACACATGGGAATCGGAAGACATGACACCTCCGGTGCGTCTGCGCCAACTGGCGGACGCAACGCATCGCTGGGAACTCCCGCGTGCATGCACGCAGGGCGAAGGGCATAAGACGTGGCTGACAGACGATGCGGAGCCGACGTCAGGCTGCGGCGAGGGCGCGATTGCACGCGCCGCGCGCATGCACGACCTGACGACATCGGGCAACGAGCATGCCCGCCTGCTGGTGGGCACAGGGTCCGTCGGCCGCTTAGCCGATGGGAGGTCGCACCGGTTGCTCGCGCGCCGGGCTGCTGCGGCCCTCGTCCAGGGCGGCAGGCACTGCAAGATGGCCCGGCATCGCCGTCGGCAGCGCAGGCAGCGTCAGCAGGGCCAGGCTGCAATGCTGCAGGCAGTCGCAACTGCCCAGCTTGCAGCAGTCGGCGGCATGCGGGTGGTCGCCTTTGACCGGCGCGGCCAGTGCGTCAGGCGCAGCGTTGTGCGGCGCCGCCATGGCGTCATGGCAGGGCATGGCCTGTGCGGTCGACGGGTGCGCCGCCATCGCATGCGCCGTGGCCTGCGGCATGACCGTGTCCGGCATCGCCATGCCAACCGACGCCCACGCGCCGGTGGCCGTATTGGCGACCAGGCACAGGCACAGCAGCAGGCGGAGCAGGCAATGCAGCACGGGCAGTGGAGGCGGCGGACAGGGGCCACGAGCATACCACCGGCCCGTCAACCGTTCGCCGGATGACCGCCCGCCCCGGCAGCGCACCTGGCGGCGTTAGAATTGCGTTCTTCCTTTGCATCACGTCCGTGCCCATGTCGCAGCGCCAGTGGGTGGCCGCCGCCATCCAGAAGATCGAAGCCGATTTCAATCGTTCGGCCGACACCCATCTGATCCCGATGGACCTGCCGGGTTATCCGGGCATCGACCTGTACTTCAAGGACGAGTCCAGCCACCCCACCGGCAGCCTCAAGCACCGGCTGGCGCGCTCGCTGTTCCTGTACGCGCTCACCAACGGCTGGCTGCGTGCCGGGCGCCCGGTAATCGAGGCATCGAGCGGCTCCACCGCCATTTCCGAAGCGTATTTCGCGCGCCTGCTGGGCGTGCCCTTCATCGCCGTGATGCCGGCGTCGACCTCGCCTGAGAAGATCGCCGCGATCGAATTCCAGGGCGGCCGCTGCCATCTGGTGGAGCGCGCCTGCGACCTGGACAGCGCCTCTCATGCGCTTGCGCGCGAGACCGGTGGGCACTTCATGGACCAGTTCACCTATGCCGAGCGCGCCACCGACTGGCGCGCCAACAACAACATCGCCGAATCGATCTTCAAGCAGCTGTCCGAAGAGCCGCACCCGATTCCGGACTGGATCGTCTGCAGCCCCGGCACCGGCGGCACCAGCGCCACGTTGGGTCGCTATGTGCGCTACCGCCGGCATGCCACCCGCATCCTGTGCGCAGACCCGGAAGTGTCGGTGTTCTTCGACGGCTACTGCCGTGCGGTGGACGGGCAGTGCCCCAAGGAGCTGGCCATCACCGGCGGTTCGCGCATCGAAGGCATCGGCCGGCCGCGGGTGGAATCGAGCTTCATCGCCAGCTGCGTGGACGTGATGATCAAGGTGCCCGATGCGCTGAGCCTGGCGGCCATGCGCCATGTCAGCGCCACCCTGGGCCGGCGCGTCGGCGGCTCCACCGGCACCAACTTCGTCGGCGTGCTGCAGGCGGCGCAGCGGATGCGCGAGGAGGGCCGGCAGGGCTCCATCGTCACCATCCTGTGCGATGCCGGCGAGCGCTACGCGCACAGCTATTACGACCCGGCCTGGTACGTGGCGCGCGAAATCGATGTCAGCGGCAGCGATGCCGCCATTGCGCTGGCCGTGAACGGCGGCGATCTGCCGGCCTTGCCTTGTGCCGCGCTGGAATGACCGCCATATCCACCACGCAGTGACACGTAACGTGTCGGTGCGTGTCACCAGACAACGTCGTCATTCCTGATCCAGTCCCCGCCGGAGCGCCCCATGACCAACCCGCTGCTCGACCTGTCCGGACTGCCGTCCTTCGATGCGATCCGCCCCGAACACGTGGGCCCGGCGATCGACCACTTGCTCGCCGATGCCGAAGCGGCAGTGAAAGCGGCCGAGCAGGTCAGCCCGGTGAGCTGGGACAGCTTCGTGACCCCGCTGGACGATGCCACCGAGCGGCTGTGGCGCGCCTGGGGCCAGGTCGGCCACCTGCAGGCGGTGATGAACACCCCGGAGTTGCGCGAGGCCTACAACAGCAACCTGCCCAAGGTGAGCCGCTTCGGCAGTGCGCTGGGCCAGAACCTGGCGCTGTATGCGCAGTACAAGGTGTTGGCGCAGTCGCCGGAGGCGGCGTCCTACGACGAGGCACGTCGCAAGGTGCTGGACAACGCGCTGCGTGATTTCCGCCTGGGCGGTGCCGAACTCGATGATGACGCCAAGGCGCGTTTTGCGCAGATCCAGGAAGAACTGTCGGCACTGGCAGCGAAGTTCTCGCAGAACGTGCTCGACGCCACCGATGCCTGGTCGCACGTGACCGAGGACGAAACGCAGCTCTCCGGCCTGCCGGCCGAAGTGATCGCCGCCGCGCGCATTGCCGCAGAAAAGGACGGCGTGGCGGGCTGGAAGTTCACCTTGCAGATGCCGTGCTATCTGCCGGTGCAGAGCGACGCCGACAGCCGCGAACTGCGCGCGCTGCTGTATCGCGCCAACGCCGAGCGCGCTTCCGAATTCGGCGATGCCGCGCTGGACAACAGCGCCAATATCGACCGCATTCTTGCGCTGCGTGCGGAACTGGCGCAGCTGCTCGGCTTTGCCAGTTACGCCGACTATTCGGTGGCCACCAAGATGGCGCAGAGCCCGGACGAGGTGATGGGCTTCCTGCGCGATCTGGCCGTGCGCGCCAAGCCCTATGCGCAGCGCGACCGCGCCGAGCTTGAAGCCTTCGCACGCGAAGAATTGGGATTGGACGAACTGCAGGCCTGGGATCTGGCCTACGTCAGCGAAAAACTCAAGCAGGCGCGTTACAGCTTTTCCGAGCAGGAAGTGAAGCAGTACTTCACCGAGCCGAAGGTGCTGGCTGGTCTGTTCGATGTGATCCACAGTCTCTACGGCTTGCGCGTCACGCAGGACAGCGCGCCGGTGTGGCACCCGGATGTGCGGTTCTACCGGCTGGAGGATGCGCAAGGTGCGCTGGTCGGCCAGTTCTATCTGGATCTGTATGCACGCGAGGGCAAGCGCGGTGGCGCGTGGATGGACGACTGCCGCAATCGCCGCGAAACGGCCAACGGCGTGCAGACGCCATTGGTGTACCTGGTGTGCAACTTCGGCCGCGGCGGCGGCGACGCACCGGCCACCTTCCGCCATGGCGAAGTCACCACGCTGTTCCATGAAATGGGCCACGGCCTGCATCAGCTGCTGACCCGGATCGGCGAGCTGGGCGTGGCCGGCATCAACGGCGTGGAATGGGATGCGGTGGAGTTGCCGAGCCAGTTCATGGAGAACTTCTGCTGGGAATGGGAGCGCGTGCAGGCGATGACCGCGCATGTGCAGACCGGCGAGCCGCTGCCGCGCAACCTGTTCGACCGCCTGCTGGCTGCGCGCAATTTCCAGAGCGGCATGTTCACCGTGCGCCAGCTGGAATTCGCCTTGTTCGACATGCAGCTGCACAGCAGCTTCGACCCGGCGCAGGACAGCGTGCTGCAGTTGATCGAGCGCGTGCGCGACGAAGTGGCGGTCAATCGGCCACCGGCGTGGAATCGCTTCCCGCACCAGTTCAGCCACATTTTTGCCGGCGGTTATGCGGCCGGTTACTACAGCTACAAATGGGCCGAAGTGCTCAGCGCCGATGCCTATGCCGCGTTCGAGGAAGCACCCGAGCAGGTAGCCGAGACCGGCGCCCGTTTCCGCCACGAGGTGTTGTCGCGTGGCGGCAGCCGCAGCGCGGCCGACAACTTCCGCGCCTTCCGTGGCCGCGCGCCCCGGATCGACGCGTTGCTGCGGCATAACGGCATGGCTGGCTGAACCGGGAGTGGGGAATCGGGATCGGGGAGTGGCAAGAGCGATCTCCCGGCACACCGATTCCCCATTCCCCATTTCGCGCGGCGTCCAGCGCCGCGTACTTACACCCGGCCGAACACCAGCGTGCCGTTGGTGCCGCCAAAGCCGAAGCTGTTGGACATCACCGTATTCAAGCTGGCGTCCTGGGTTTGCCGCAGGATCGGGAAACCTTCCGCGCGCGGGTCCAGTTCTTCGATATGCGCCGAGCCGGCCATGAACCCATCGCGCAACATCAGCAGGCTGAAGATCGCCTCGTGCACGCTGGCCGAGCCCAGCGAATGGCCGGACAACGCCTTGGTCGAAGACAGCGGCGGCACGTTGTCGCCAAACACCTCGCGCACCGCGCCCAGTTCGGTGACATCGCCCAGCGGTGTCGAGGTGCCGTGCGTGTTGAGGTAATCGATGGGGCGATCCAGCCCCTGCATGGCCATATGCATGCAACGTACCGCGCCCTCGCCGCTGGGGGCTACCATGTCCGCGCCATCGGACGTCACGCCGTAGCCCAGCAATTCGGCATGGATGCGTGCGCCGCGCGCGATGGCGTGGTCGTAGTCTTCCAGCACCAGCATGCCGCCGCCGCTGCTGATGACGAAGCCGTCGCGCTGCGCGTCGTACGGGCGCGATGCCACCGCCGGGCGATCGTTGAAGCCGGTGGACAGCGCACCCATCGCATCGAACATCACGCTCATGGTCCAGTGCAGTTCTTCGCCGGCGCCGGCGAACATCACGTCCTGCGCGCCATGGCGGATCAGATCCGCTGCCGCACCGATGCAATGCGCCGAGGTCGCACACGCGGCCGACAACGAATAGCTCAGCCCACGGATCTTGAACGCGGTGGCCAGCGATGCAGAGACCGCCGAACTCATCGTGCGCGGCACCATGTACGGTCCCACCTTGCGCACGCCACGGTGGCGCAGCAGATCGGCGGTTTCCACCTGCCACTGGCTGGAGCCGCTGCCGGAGCCGGCAATCACGCCGGTACGCAGATCGCTGACCTGCTCGGCGCTCAGGCCCGCATCGGTGATCGCATCGCGCATGGCCAGGTATGCATAGGCCGCGCCATCGCCCATGAAGCGCTTGAGCTTGCGGTCGATCAACGCGTCCAGGTCCAGCGCCACCGCGCCGCCCACCTGGCTGCGCAGGCCGGCTTCGGCGTGATCGGGCAGTGCGGTGATGCCGGAGCGGCTTTCGCGCAGTGCAGTGGAGACGGTGTCCAGATCATTGCCCAGACACGAATTGATGCCCATTCCGGTAACGACAACACGGCGCATCAGAAGCTCTCCGTTGAAGTGAACATGCCCACGCGCAGATCCTTGGCGGTATAGATCTCACGCCCGTCCACGAGCATGCGTGCATCGGTCTGCGCCATCACCAGCTTGCGGTTGATCACGCGGTTGACATCGATCTCGTAGCTCACCAGGGTGGCGCTAGGCAGCACCTGTCCGGTGAACTTGACCTCCCCACAGCCCAGGGCACGGCCGCGGCCGGGCGCGCCGATCCATGTCAGGAAAAAGCCGGTGAGCTGCCACATCGCATCCAGGCCCAGGCAACCGGGCATCACCGGGTCACCGATGAAGTGGCAGCCGAAGAACCACAGGTCCGGGCGGATATCCAGTTCGGCGCGAATCACGCCCTTGCCATGTGCGCCGCCGGTGTCGCTGATCTCGGTGATGCGGTCGAACATCAGCATCGGATCGTTCGGCAGCCTGCCGCTGTCGGGCCCAAACAATTCTCCACGCGCGCTGGCCAGCAATTGGTCGCGCGAGTACGCACTTTGACGAGTCATGACGAACGTGTCCTGCAAGGAGCGAGAGGCAAGGTCGGCAAGGGTGCATGAGCCTGCGCGGTTCAATCAAACGTTTTATCCGTACGCATGCGTGCTGTTTTCAGCCGCTTGCGCCGTGCAGCACGGCCGGACTGCACGTGAAACGGCGGCATGCCGACATGCCGTCTCTGGGGAGCTGGCGAGTCCGCATGGTTGGCTCTGCAGCTGTGCCTTTCAGGCGTGATCGCTGGTGTTCGATGGCCGGTCGCGCCCGTTTGCCGCTTGCATCGCGCGTGATCGCCGCTCAAGGCATGAGACGGCGCTGGCTTATCATGGATGCAGACCTGCAACAGAGAAACCAGCTTGATGCGCAAGATCGTGCACGTGGACATGGATGCGTTCTACGCATCCGTGGAGCAACGTGACGACCCGAGCCTGCGCGGCAAGCCGGTGGTGGTGGCCTGGCGCGGTGCGCGCTCGGTGGTGTGCGCGGCCTCTTACGAAGCGCGCACCTTCGGCATCCGCTCGGCAATGCCGGCCCTGCGCGCCGAGCGCCTGTGTCCGGATGCGGTGTTCGTGCCACCGGATTTTGCCCGCTACAAAGCGGTGTCGCGGCAGGTGCGCGAGATCTTCCATCGGCATACCGACCTTGTGGAGCCGCTGTCGCTGGACGAGGCCTATCTGGATGTCACCCAGGCCAAGACCGGCATGCAGCTGGCTACCGAAATCGCGCAGCTGATCCGCACCCAGATCCGTGAAGAAACCCAGCTCACCGCATCGGCCGGCATCGCGCCGAACAAGTTCCTGGCCAAGATCGCCTCGGACTGGCGCAAACCCGATGGCCAGTTCGTGATTGCGCCCAGCCGCGTGGACGCGTTCCTGCTGCCGCTCAAGGTCAATCGCATTCCCGGCGTGGGCAAGGTGATGGATGGCAAGCTGGCGGCACTGGGCATCGTCACCGTGGCCGATCTACGCCTGCGCCCGCTGGAAGAATTGCAGGCGCATTTCGGCAGCTTCGGGCAGAGCCTGTATCGCCGCGCGCGGGGCATCGACGAGCGCCCGGTGGAGCCGGACCAGGAAGTGCAATCGGTCTCTTCGGAAGACACCTTCAGCGAAGATCTTGCGCTTGATGCGCTGGACCCGCACATCCTGCGCCTGGCCGAAAAAACCTGGCTGGCCACGCGCCGCACCGAACGCATTGGCCGGACGGTGGTGCTGAAATTGAAGACCTCCAATTTTCGTATCTTGACGCGCTCCCACACGCCCGAGCAGCCACCGGCCTCGTTCGAGGCGTTGGCGCAGATTGCGCTGGCGCTGACCCGGCGCGTGGAGTTGCCTGCCGATACGCGTTACCGCCTGGTCGGTGTCGGGCTGAGCGGTTTCAGCGATGTGGAAGAGGGCGCGGTGCAGGGGCAGTTGTTCGGCGAGGTCTCGCAGGCGCCGTGAGCGCGTGCCTGCCGGCGTTGCCGCGCGCGTCGACGGGTAAAACGGCTGCGCTCGCGCGGTGACGCGGCCTGAATCCCGCACTGCGTACACTGCCACGTTCCCCGCACGAGGCCGTCCGAATGTTTGCGTATCCGCTGGTGATTTTCGATCTGGACGGCACCCTCGTGGACAGCGCGCCCAATATCGCCGAAGCCCTCAATGACACCTTGCAGGAGTTGGGGCTGGAGCAGTTCAGCGAATCCACCATCCGCGGCTGGATCGGCGAAGGGGTGCAGGTGCTGCTGGCCGCCGCACTGCGCGAAGCCGGCAGCACGGACGATGCGGCCACGGTCATGCCGGTGATGATGCGCCATTACGAAGCATGCCTGCTGCACGACCCGCAGCTTTATCCGGGTGTAGCGCAGGCATTGCACGGCCTGCGCGATGCCGGGGCGACGCTGGCGCTATGCACCAACAAGCCATCGCGATTCATCGCACCGCTGCTGGAGCATCTGGGCATCGCCGCGTCCTTCAGCAGCGTGCTTGGTGGCGATTCGTTGCCGCAGCGCAAGCCCGACCCGACGCCGCTGCTGCACCTGGCCACGCAGTTCCGGTACACGCCACAGCAATGCCTGATGGTCGGCGATTCGGGCACCGACGCGGCAGCGGCGAATGCCGCCAACATGCCGCTGGCCATGGTGCGTTACGGTTATCTGCGCGGCTTCGACGTGCAGGGCTCCGGTGCGGTGGCCATTGTCGATGACATGCGGGAACTGCTGGCGTTGACGTAGTCTGCTCGGCGGGACCAGCGCAGGAACAGGCATCGCCCGCCACGTCGTGCAGCGACGACCATCGCCGGAGCTGGCGGCGTAGGTCGCCCTGGGTGATGGTCTTTCGCGTGATCGCCGCCCCGGCCAGCTGCCAGGTGCCGCCACTGCGATCCACGCGCGTCATCGGTGGTGGATGAGCTGCGCCACGCTGCGCAGCCCGTACACGGCCACGCCCGCATGGCGTTTCGTTTTGAGAATGAATCGCATCTGTGTAGAATGCGCGGCCAGGCTTGACTGCATCGGCGCGCCCGCGCGTCGTTACGCCTGTTGACGCATTACCCCCACCGTATCACCTCAAGCCGTCGCCAGAGGTCTATCTCCTGTCGAGAGGTTTGAGAATGTCCGCATCACGCCGGTCATGGATGTCTGCGTCTGCATGTCGTCCTGTGTTGTCCCACCGTCAGCTGGTCCAGGCTATTGCGCTCTGCTGTGGCAGCGGCATTTGCAGCGCATCGGCTGAAGACGTTGCCGCTGAGCCGCGGTCGCTGGACACCGTGCACGTCACCGCCGCGCAGATTGCACGCCAGGCCTTGGGGTCATCCGTGATCACCGCCGAAGACATCGAACGGCGGCCACCGGTCAACGATCTGTCGCAGTTGCTGCGCACCATGCCGGGCGTCAACCTCACCGGCAACAGCGCCTCCGGCCAGTACGGCAACAACCGCCAGATCGATCTGCGCGGCATGGGCCCGGAAAACACGCTGATTCTGGTCGATGGCAAACCGGTGGGATCGCGCGATGCGGTGCGCATGGGCCGCAGCGGCGAGCGTAATACGCGCGGCGACACCAACTGGGTGCCGGCCGAAGCGGTGGAGCGCATCGAAGTGCTGCGTGGCCCGGCCGCGGCACGGTATGGCTCCGGTGCCTCCGGCGGCGTGGTCAACATCATCACCAAGAAGCCGACCGGCGATCTGAGCGGCTCGATGAGCATGTTCGGCCTGGTGCCGCAGCACAGTGCCGAAGGCGGCGGCCAGCGTGCCGGCTTCCAGCTCAGCGGACCGCTGACCGATACCTTCTCCTTCCGCCTGTATGGAAACATCAACAAGACCGATCCGGATTCGCTGGAGCTCAATCGCCGCTTCGCGAGCAGTGCTGCGGCAGTGCCGCCGGCCGGGCGCGAGGGCGTGCGTAACAAGGACATCAATGGCCTGCTTCGCTGGGATCCGAGCGAAGGCCAGGTGATCGAACTCGACGCCGGCCTCAGCCGCCAGGGCAATCTGTATGCCGGCGATCGCGCGGTCAGCGCCGATGGCCTGGCCGGTGCCGATCTGGGCGCACTGTTCGGCAGCGAAACCAACACCATGCTCCGCCGCACCGCCTCGCTGACCCATCGCGGCACCTGGGCGCTCGGCACCTCCCGCCTCACCGCCGCGTACGAAGGCACCGACAATACCCGCCTCAACGAAGGCCTGGCCGGCGGGCCGGAAGGCTCCATTGCCGCGGGCCTGCTGGACTCCACCGCCACGCTCGACAATCTCAATATCGATGGCGAATTCAACCTGCCGCTGCAGGCCTGGGCCGAGCAGGTGCTGACGTTCGGCTTCGAGCGCCGCCAGAGGCGCCTCAGCGATGCGTATTCGATGTCGCAGACGGTGAGTGCCGGCGGTGGTTTCCCCGGCCTTCCCAACGGGACGCGCAGCCCGCGCAGCGAGGCCACGCTCAGCGCGGTGTATCTGGAAGACAACATCTACGCCAGCGAGCGGCTGACGCTGACGCCGGGTGTGCGGCTGGATCACCACAGCCAGTTCGGCAACAACCTCAGCCCCAGCCTCAACGTGCAGTACAAGCTCAGCGAAGACTGGTTGCTCAAGGGCGGCATCGCGCGCGCCTTCAAGGCGCCAAACCTGTATCAGTCCAACGCCAATTATCTGTATTACACGCGTGGCAATGGCTGTCCGGTGCTGTTCCCCAATCTTGGCTCGGGCTGCTATATCCAGGGCAACGACGATCTCGATCCGGAGACCAGCATCAACAAGGAAGTCGGTATCGAGTGGGCCCCACAGACCGGTCACCATGCCTCACTGACGTACTTCCATAATGCCTACGACGACAAGATCGTCGCCGGGATGGTGCCGGTCGGCGTCACGGTCGACAGACGCGGGCAGGTGTTCCAGTGGACCAATGCATCGGAAGCGATCGTGCAAGGGGTGGAAGGCAATCTCACCCTGCCGCTGCTGGGCGAGCAGGGCCGCGTGTTGAAGTGGAATACCAATGTCACCTACATGATCGAGAACAAGAACACCGCAACTGATCAGCCGCTATCGGTGATCCCGGAATACACGGTCAACACCACGCTCGATTGGCAACCGACCCAGGCCTTGTCGTTGCTGCTTACCGGCACCTTCTACGGCAAGCAGGAGTCGGCCACGCAATCGAGCACCAGCGGCGGCGCCATCGCCCCCGACGCGCGCGACCCCTACGATCTATGGGGCGTCAGTGCACGTTACCGCATTACCCGTAAGGTCAGCGTGGGCATCGGTGTGGACAATCTGTTCGACACCCGCCTGTTCCGCGAAGGCACCAATAACACCGGCGGTGCAGCGGGTGCAGCCACCTACAACGAGCCCGGTCGCGCGTATTGGGCGAGCCTGAGTTTTGGTTTCTAACAGCAATTTAGCACCGCGCGCGAACGTGGGCGCAGGACAAGGAGAGCATGCAGTGACGCGACATGATTCCTGGCGGCCTGCGTGTGCCGGTGTGCTGATGTGGATCGTCGGCACGGTGCCGGCATTCGCACAGCCGGACCTGAGCCGCACGATCGGCAGCACAGTTGCCGATCGTCCCAGTGCCTCGTATGTCTTCAGCGCATTGCGCCTGGATTCGGCCGATGGCCAACGCCACTACCGCGTGCGCATTGCCACCCCCAAAGCGGCGCCGCCGGCCGCGGGATATCCGGTGGTGTATCTGCTGGATGGCAATGCGGCATTGATGGAACTGGATGAACGCCTGCTCGACAGCCTGTCCACCCACGGCGATGCGCCGGTGCTGGTGTTCATCGCCGACGACAGCGCGTTGCGCATCGATGCGGTGGGGCGCAGCCTGGATTACACGCCTGCGCGCTACGGCGACGGGCGGGTGGAAACCGATCCGCTGAATCCGCAGCGCAGGACCGGCGGTGCGGCAGCATTCACGCAGCTGATCGCAACACGCATTCGCCCACAGGTGCAAGCGCGTGTGGCGGTGGATCGTCAGCGGCAGACCCTGTGGGGCCATTCGTATGGCGGGCTGTTCGTGCTGCAGGTGTTGCTGACGCAGCCGCAGTTGTTCCAGCACTACGTCGCGGTCGATCCATCGCTGTGGTGGGGCGATGGGCTTGTCGTGCAGCAGGCACAGCGTGTGGTCGCCCATGCACGGGAGGGTTCGGCAGGCACGCAGCCATCCAGGCGTCGGCTGACGCTGATGGCAGGTGAGGGCGCATCACCAGCGAACAATGCAAAACCGGATCGTCCGGTGCGGCCGCGTGCAGATCCACAGGCCGCACAGCGCCTCGTCGCGTTGCTGTCGTCGTTACCTGGCCTCACCGCCGACTATCAACCGCTGCCAGGCCTCAGCCATGGCCAGACGTTAGGCGCATCGCTCGCGCCAACGTTGCAGGATGTAGCGACGCATCGATGACCTTCCATCAAGCAGGCGTTCGAGGATAACCCGCTCGACAAGCACGCTGCTGCGGATCGCAGTGTTGGCGCCCACGCATGCTGCGGTGACACCTCGGCGTAGGCACTTAATCCTCGCGCGTTTCGCTCAGGTCCGCAGTATCTGCGCCTGCTTCGCCCATGTCGCCATGCGCGTCGTGATTGTCGGCACGCGCGTAATGCACGGTTTCCACCGGTCCGCAAACCGCACGGCCGCGCACTGGCAACAGCGCGCTGGCCGCTTCGTATTCGGCCAGCAGGGCGTGGCGGCGCGCTTCCGGCACGTCCTGCCAATGGCAATCGGACAGCGCGCCTTCCAGCGAATACAGCAGATTGAGGCTGGGCTTGAAGCCGGCACGGCGTACTTTCACGAATGCGCCCACCGCACCGACGGCTTGCAGGTCCTGCTGCGTGCGCAGCCCGACCTGGCGCAGCCACGCCGCGCTCTTGGGGCCGATGTTGCGCAGCCGTTCGGTGGTCACGTCAGCGCGTCCACAAAGACCTGAGCGATCGCTTCCAGGCCGCGCTGGTCGTCCGCATCGAAGCGGTCCAGCTCCGGGCTGTCCAGATCCAACACGCCGATCAACGCATCGCCCCTGACCAGCGGAATCACCAGTTCCGAGCGCGATGCCGAGTCGCAGGCGATATGCCCGGGAAACGCATCCACGTCGGCAATGCGCTGGCTCTGCCGGGTGCTGGCGGCCGCGCCGCACACGCCCTTGTCCAGCGGAATGCGTACGCATGCCGGCAGACCCTGGAACGGACCCACCACCAGTTCGCGGCCGTCGTAGAAATAAAATCCCGCCCAGTTGAGCGAGGGCAGGGAGTTGAAGATCAGCGCGGCCAGATTGGCGGCATTGGCGATCCGGTCCGGCTCGCCGTGCACCAGGGCCTGGGCCTGGGCGGTGAGCTGGGCATATTGTTCCGGCTTGCTGCCGGTCAGCGAGGAGGTGGCGAACATGGCCGAAGTTTAGCAGCGGCGCTCTGTGGCGGCATGGCGCGCCAGCGCAGGGCGGCGCTGGTGGCGCTTGCCCGCATGGCAGCCGTGCGACTTGGCGTTTCGCGGCGCCGCCCGCCGCCCGGCACCCGTGGCCGGTGCGACGCCGCAACGACTGCTTGCCGGCTCAGCGTCGAGTACGGATGCGCACGCTATGCTGCGCGCCCTCACGGCAATGGCGGCGCGGCCGCAGGACCTGACCGATGCAGCATCCGGCGTTTTATGTCACCGGCACCGATACCGGAATCGGCAAGACCATGGGCAGCACCGCGTTGCTGCATGCCTTACGGGCGCGAGGGCGCACGGCGGTGGGCATGAAGCCGGTGGCCAGCGGGTGCGAGCGCACCGCGCAGGGCTGGCGCAACGAAGACGCGCTGGCCCTGCAGGCCGCCAGCGACCCGCAGCCGGACTACGCCACCCTTAACCCCTACGCCTTGCCCGCACCGCTGGCACCAGAACTGGCGGCAGCCGATGTCGGCGTGACGCTGTCGCTGGACCCGATCACCCAGGCCTTTGCACAATTGCGCACGCAGGCCGACGTCGTGGTGGTGGAAGGCGTCGGTGGCTGGGCCGCGCCGCTGAGCGCCGATCTGGATCAGGCCGATCTGGTGCGCGCGCTGCAGCTGCCGGTGGTGCTGGTGGTCGGCGTACGGCTGGGCTGCATCAATCATGCGCGCCTGACCGCCGCCGCCATCGCCGCCGACGGCCTGGACTGCATCGGCTGGATCGCCAACGAGGTGGATCCGCAGATGGAACGCACCGAAGACAACATCCGCATGCTGCACGCGCGTCTGGCGATGCCGTGCTGGGGACGGATTCCGTGGCGGCCGGGTGCCGATGCCGCCAGCCAGGCGCAGGGGCTGCAATTGCCGGCTTAGGTCAGACCCGGCAAGTACGCGAGCCTGCTGGCTCGCAGCGTGGTCGGCGTCTGGTTGGTCCGCGCCCAGCGCGCGTGTGGTGGCCAACCAGGGAGTGCACCGCGCTCCACTCGCGTGGGGCACTGCGCGCCGTCACTCCGTTTCTGTACGGACGCCGTTTGCATGGTCGTTGCGGCCAATGCGCGCTCCGGCAGCGTCTCCGAGTCATCCCTGCGCAGCGAAACCCAGCGATCGGACAATAAAAAAGCCCGGCAGAGGGAGGGATCTGTCGGGCCGGATTGCACGGGGGGAGGGACCCATGCAAAGACGCTGAATTTATTGGCGGTTACTTGCGCCGGGTCTTGCCTGCTGCGCCGGCCTGATCGCTGCCGGTGTCGAACTGCTGCTTGGCAAATTGCCCAAGCTCGCTGGACATCTTCAACCCCATTCCCACCACTTCCTGATTGACCGAAGCCAGACGTTCCAGGTTGTCGCGGGCCAGTTGCAGTCCTTTCGGCCAGAGCGTCTGGTAGGCGCCCAAGTCGCGTGCCTGCGCAAACTCACCGAAGAAGCTGGTGGTTGCGTTGACGTTCTGTTCCAGCGTGTCCAAGGCCAACTGGTTGGCACGTGCTGCAGCAGAAGCAAACTGACTGGTGAAGCTGTTTTCGAACTGCGCCGACATTGCAAACCCCTTGGGGAAGCGTGTGACCGTTTGTTGCGTTGCAGCATACGCCGATATTGTTGCGATGCAACACGTTTGCTGAAGATTTGCAAAATTTCTGCAGAAGTCCTTCCGTATCAACGGGTTGGAAAGGTCTGAAACGACAAAAGCCGCCCAGCGGGCGGCTTCAAGACAAGAAAATGCGCGGCGCGGTCAGCCGCGGTAGCGGCAGCCGGACGTGCAGGTCTCATGCACCACGATCTCGCTCAGCTGCGGCAGCGCCGGCTTGAGCTGCTGCCAGATCCAGATCGCCAGCCGCTCGCTGGTGGGGTTTTCCAGCCCTTCGATGTCGTTGAGGTAATGGTGGTCCAGGCGGTCGTAGATCGGCTGGAAGGCGGCCTTGATGTCGCCGAAGTCCATGATCCAGCCGGTCTCGGCACCGGGTTCGCCGCTGACGTGCAGTTCGACCCGAAACGAATGCCCGTGCAGGCGGGCGCATTTGTGCCCAGGCGGCACGTTGGGAAGACGGTGCGCGGCCTCGAGCGTAAAGACTTTGAAGATATCCATGCGCGGCATTGTAAGTGCGCCGGGCCGTCTGCAGCCGACGGCCAGCGCAACGCGCAGCGATATGGCCGCGTCACGGTGCCAATCGGTGATCGCCTGGTTGCATTCCCCGACATGCAGCGCAGCGCCGAGGTTCGATGCGCTGGCCAGCGTGCCCGTGTGTCTGTGTGCGTCACCGCAGCGCATATCCGTACGCAGATATGTAATTTTTGTTAGTAAAACGCACATGGCTCACTGCACAGCCCCCTGTTCATGGATGCCGTGCGTGAAGCGCCCTACGCCTTACCTGCTGTCTCTTGCCGTGTTGTCGGCGCTGATTCCCCTTGCACACGCCGACGAGGCGCCACCGGAAACGGGCAAGACCCTGGCCACCGTCAGCGTCACCGGCTCCAACATCAAGCGCAGCGACAGCGAAGGCCCGAACCCCGTGCAGGTGATCGACCGCCAGCAACTGGAGCAGTCCGGCAAGGTCACCGTGGCCGACGCGCTGCGTTCGATCTCGGCCAACACCGGCAACGCCACCAACGAGACCACCAATAACGGCTGGGCTTCCGGCTCGGCGGGCATCGGCCTGCGCGGGCTGTCGCAGAAGAACACCCTGGTGCTGCTCAACGGCCGCCGGCTGGCCAACTACGGCTTTCCTGCCAACGGCCTGGGCGACACCTTCGTCAATCTCAATGCGCTGCCGCTGGTGGCGGTGGAGCGTATCGAAGTGCTCAAGGACGGCGCCTCCGCCGTATACGGTTCCGATGCGGTCGCTGGCGTGGTCAACATCATCACCCGCCAGGATTTCCAGGGCGCCGAACTGGGCGTGAGCGGCGGCACCTCCGATCAGGGCGGCATGGACACCCAGCGCGCCAAGCTCATCGGCGGCATCGGCGACCTGGACAGCGACGGCTACAACATCCTTTTCAGCTTCGACGCCTACAACCGCGACCGGCTCGATCAGGACCAACGCGCGCTGACCCGTTCGGGCATCTATACCGATCTACCGGGTGGGCGCTGGAACGGCTGGTCGGCCAAGGGCGCCCGCTATCTGATCGGTGGCCGCTCGGTGCCGCTGCTGGATGCGCAAGGCAATTGCCCCACCGGCACCGTGCTCACCGCCAGCGCGCCCATCGACGGGCTGGCCGGCGACACCTGCGGCTTCAACCAGGCCCCGTTCACCACGCTGATTCCCTCGACCAAGCGCTATCAGGCCTACACCAACGCCACCTTCCGGCTCAGCGACACCGTCGAAGCGTTCGGCGAGGCGCTCTACAGCGAGATCAAGGGCGTGTCGATCTTCGGCTCCAGCCCGTACTTCACCCTGGAAGGCGGCCGCTTTGCATTGAACGCCAGCACCGGGCTGGCCGAGCCGGTGTCCAACCTGCTGCCGGCCTCCAGCCCGTACAACCCGTATGGGGTGGCAGTGCCGATCGAATACACCTTTTTTAACCTGGGCCAGACGGTCAAGACCAATCGCTCGCAGTCCTACCGATTTCTTGGCGGCGTGCGCGGCAAGACCGAGCGCTGGGACTGGGAAGCGGCCGCGTTCACCGCGCGCAGCACCGAGCACGAAACCGTCTCGGGTGGCTTCGCCAATCGCTTCACCCTGGCGCAGGCACTGGCCGATGGCAGCTACAACCTGCGCAACCCATCGGCCACGCCGCAAGCGGTGATCGACGGCATCAACCTCAGCACCTTGCGTCCGGCGCAATCCACCTTGCGTGGTGTCGATGCCAAGGTCTCCGGCAATCTGTTCGCGTTGCCGGCCGGTAGCGTCGGGTTCGCCGCCGGAGCGGAGTGGCGGCAGGAGGAGCTGGTCTCGCGTAATCCTGTGCAGATCGACCAGGGCCTGCAGATCCGCCCGGCGATCGCCGCGGTGGATGGCGAGCGCAAGGTCTCGGCGCTGTATGCCGAAGTCAACGTGCCGCTACTGCAATCGCTGGAACTGCAGCTGGCCGGGCGTGGCGATCATTACAGCGATTTCGGCAATGCGTTTTCGCCCAAGGCCAGCCTGCGCTGGCAGCCGCTGGACGCGGTGCTGGTGCGCGCGGCGGCCTCGCGCGGGTTTCGTGCACCGTCGTTGTCGGAGAATGCGGCCAGCACCAATATTTCTTACGGCTCGGTGGTCGATCCGTTCGATCCGGACGTGCCCGGCTCGCGCCAGAACCCCACCTTTTTCACTGTCGGCAACACCGACCTCGACCCCGAACGCACGCGCAGCTACAACCTGGGCGTGGTGCTGTCGCCGTGGGCCGACACCAGCCTGAGCGTGGACTGGTACAAGATCGAACTGGACAACCTGGTCGGCACCGGCAACAACGCCACCATCGTGCAGAACAACGACCCGGCCGATGTGATCCGCAATGAACGCGGCACCCTGGTGGCGGTGTACAACCGCTATCAAAACCTCAGCGAGCTGACGACCTCCGGGATCGATGTCGAATTGCGCCAGCGCTGGCGTACCGAAGCGGCCGGCAACTTCGGCCTCAACACCGCCTACACGCATGTACGCGATTACCGCCGCCCCACCGTGGTCGGTGGCCCACTGCAGGATTACGCCGGGAGCAATCTCGGCCCATCGTTGCCGCGCAACAAGGCCACCACCACGCTGGACTGGAACCTGGGCACGATCAGTGCTGCGCTGACCTGGTACTACACCGGCGGCTACGACCAGAAGGCCAGTGCGGCGGCCAGTGCGGTGCAGTCGCGCGTGGGCGACTACAACCAGTTCGATCTGTATCTGGGTTACACCGGCATCGACAAGCTCACCCTGTACGCCAAGATCGAGAACCTGGCCGACAAGCAGCCGCCGGTGGATGCCTCGTTCCCGGGCATTCGCGCGCCTTACGATTTCACCCAGTACGACCTGCGCGGGCGCTATTTCACGGTTGGACTGGATTACCGGTTCTGACCCGCGCAGTGCAGCGCCGATGCGCGCGGTGGTGGTTTGCCGTCAAACCGCCGTCGCGCCATCGCCTGTTGGTTGCGCGTGCCTGGCCATGCGATGGTGGCCCTGGCTGCCATCGCCTCGAACGATTCCACTCGCTCTTCGCCCTGAACACTCTCAAGGACGCACGATGACCTCTTCGCAGCATGCCTGGCTGATCGCCTTGGCCTTGGCCGCACCTTCGCTGACCGCACAACCCGCCGCAGATCCTGCAGCGCCACCGGCCGCGCTGCCCGGGTACGATGCCGCTGCCGCTCAGGCGCAACGCGCGCTGGAAGCGCGTTTCGATAGCGGCTTGAAGGACGCCGATTATCGTGGCTGGTTGAAGCAGTGGTCGTCGGCGCCCAACCACGTCGGCGCCCCGCACAACCTGGAAAACGCCCGCGATCTGCAAACGCGCCTGCGTGCCTACGGCTGGGATGCGCGCATCGAAACCTTCGAGGTGTTGTGGCCCTCGCCCAAGACCTCGCAGCTGGAATTGCTGGGCTCCACGCCGTATGTGGCGCGCCTCAAAGAGCCGCCGCTGGCGGGCGACAGCACCTCCGCCCAGACCGAAAACGTGTTGCCACCGTATGTGATCTACGGCGGCAATGGCGATGTCACCGGCGACCTGGTCTACGTCAATTACGGCATCGCCGAAGACTACGAAGCACTGGCGCGCAACGGCGTGGATGTGCGCGGCAAGATCGTGATCGCGCGCTACGGCAAGGGCTGGCGCGGGCTCAAGCCGCGGCTGGCGCAGGAGCATGGTGCCATCGGCGCGATCATATATTCCGACCCGCGTGACGACGGTTATTTCCAGGATCAGGCCTATCCGGATGGCCCGGCGCGCAATCAGTGGAGCGTGCAACGCGGCTCGGTCGCCAACTTCGCCATCTATCCGGGCGATCCGCTGACCCCGGGCGTAGGCGCAAGCAAGGGCGCGAAGCGGCTGAAGATCGAACAGGCCGGCAGCGTGTTGAAGATCCCGACTTTGCCGATCAGTTGGGGCGACGCACAACCGTTGCTGGCTGCCCTCGGTGGACCGGTGGCACCGGAAGACTGGCGTGGCGCCCTGCCCATCACCTACCGCATCGGTGGCGACAACACCGCGCGCGTCCATCTCAAGGTCGATGCGGAGTGGGGCAGCAAGACCATCTACAACGTGATCGCCACCCTGCGCGGCAGCGAGTATCCCGACCAGTGGGTCGTGCGCGGCAATCACCGCGACGGCTGGGTGTTCGGCGCGGCCGATCCGCTCTCGGGCACCACCGCCTTGCTGGCCGAAGCCAAGGCGATCGGCGAGCTGGCCAAACAGGGCCAGCGCCCCAAGCGCACGCTGGTGTATGCCAGCTGGGATGGCGAAGAAGCCGGGCTGCTCGGCTCCACCGAATGGGCCGAGCAGCACGCCGACGAGCTGCGTCGCAAGGCGGTGCTGTACGTCAACACCGACGGCAACGGGCGCGGCTTTCTCAATGCCGGTGGCAGCCATGCGCTGCAGCGGCTGGTCAATGGCGTGGCGGCAGACGTGCGCGACCCCGACAGCGGCGTGAGCGTGCTCGAACGGCAACGCGCGCGTGCACGCATCGATGCGTTGGCGCCCACCGCCAAGCCGGCGCAAAAAGAGATTGCCAAGCAGGTGGCCGCCGGTGGCGACATCCCGCTCAAGGCGCTCGGTTCCGGCAGCGACTACAGCCCGTTCCTGCAGCATCTGGGGTTGGCGACACTGGATCTGGGCTATGGCGGGCAGGGTGGCGGCAGTGGCGTCTACCACTCGTTGTACGACTCCTACGACTACTTCGCGCGCTATATCGATCCGGATTTCAGCTATCTGCCGCTGCTGTCGCAAACGGTGGGCCGCACCGTGTTGCGCGTGGCCAATGCTCCGGTGTTGCCGCAACGTTTCGGCGACTTCGCCGATGCGGTGGCCGGCTATGCACAGGAGCTCAAGCAGCAGGCCGATAGCGACCGCGCCGCCGCGCGTACGCAGGCCGAGCTGTTGCAGGCCGGGGCCTACGCGGCGGTCGATAACCCCAACCGTCCGCAGCGTGCTCCCGAGCCCAAGGCGGCGGTGCCGCCGATCGATTTCGCCGCCTTGGATCAGGCGATCACGCGGCTGCAGACCAGCGCCAAGCGCTACGACGCTGCACTGGCCGCGCGTGGCGGCAACCTGGAGGCGAACGTGCGCGGCAAGCTCAATGCCTCGCTGCAACGCATCGATCAAACGCTGCTGGTCGCGGGCGGTTTGCCGGGGCGGCCGTGGTACCGCAACCTGATCTACGCACCGGGCCTGGCCACCGGCTACGAGGTCAAGACCTTGCCGGGTATCCGCGAAGCGCTGGAAGACCGGCGCTGGGACGATCTGCGCAACTACATCGTGCAGACCGCGGCGGTGCTGGATCGGTATCGCGAGTCCATCGATCGCAATACCACGTTGATCGAGGGCTAGCGGAGCGCTGCACGGCAAGACTGGCAGCACGCTAGCTCAGCGATGCCGCCGCAGCCGCCAGTCTTGCCTGATGCCTGATGCTTGTTGCGCGCAACCGGTTCGCTACAGCGCATCCTCTGCACCGCGCACAAAAAAGCCGCCCGGAAAGGGCGGCTTTTTCAGTTCAACGCGAACCTAAGCGCCGGTCGCACCGGCGCGCAGGAATCAGCGCGTGCCGCTCGGACGCTGGCCGCCACGGCCACCATCGCGACGGCCGGCGCCCGCACCGGCGTTGGCCTGACGCGGCCCGCTGCTGCGTTGGCCACCCGGCTTCTTCGGGCCGGCATGCGCGTGCGCCTGACGCGGCGCATCGCCATGCGGACGACGCGCGTGGCTCTTGCGCGGTGCGCGGTCGCCGCCCGGCTGCTCGGCGCGGCCCGGCGCGCTGTTACCCCAGCGGATCGGGGTCTGCGGCTCGTAGCCCGGCACGTCGCGGATTTCCACGTCGCGGCCCAGCATGCGCACGATCTGGCGCAGCAGCTTGGCTTCGTCCTGCGCCACCAGCGAGATCGCCTCGCCGGTGGAACCGTTACGGCCGGTGCGCCCGATGCGGTGCACGTAGTCTTCGGCCACCATCGGCAGGTCGTAGTTGATGACCTTCGGCAGCTGATCGATATCGATACCGCGCGCGGCGATGTCGGTGGCCACCAGCACGGTGACGCGGCCGGCCTTGAAGTCGCTCAGTGCGCGCATGCGCTGGCCCTGGCTCTTGTTGCCGTGGATCGCCGCGGTCTTGATGCCGGACTTCTCGAGGAACAGCGCCAGCTTGTCGCTGCCATGCTTGGTGCGCGCGAACACCAGGGTCTGCTCGCGGCTGTCCTGCGCCAGCAGGTGCAGCAGCAGATCGCGCTTGCGCGCGCCATCGACCGGGTGCACGCGGTGGGTGATGCTCTCGGCCACGGTATTGCTCGGGGTGACCTGGATCTGCATCGGGTTGCGCATGAACTCCAGCGCCAGCTGCTTGATGTTCTCTTCGAAGGTGGCCGAGAACAGCAGGGTCTGGCGGTTCTGGCGCGGCAGCTTGGTCAGGATGCGCTTGATCGACGGCAAAAAGCCCATGTCGAGCATGCGGTCGGCTTCGTCCAGGATCAGCACTTCGATGCCGGACAGGTCCACGCTGCGACGCTCGATATGGTCGATCAGGCGGCCCGGGCAGGCGATCAGCAGGTCCACGCCACGGCGCAGCGCATCGAGCTGGTTGCCCATGCCCACGCCGCCGTAGATCACCGCGCTGGGAATGCGCAGGTACTTGCTATAGCCGCGCAGGCTGTCATGCACCTGGGTGGCCAGCTCGCGGGTGGGGGTCAGGATCAGCGCGCGCGGCTTGCGCGGGCCGTTGACCGGCTGCGGCGAGGTGCCCAGGTGCTGCAGCAGCGGCAGGCCGAACGCGGCGGTCTTGCCAGTGCCGGTCTGTGCGCCGGCCAGCAGGTCGTGGCCTTCCAGCACCAGCGGGATCGCCTGCTGCTGGATCGGGGTAGGGGTTTCATAGCCCTGCTCGGCCAACGCGCGTAGCAGGAAGGGCGCAAGGCCCAGGGATTCAAAAGACATCAGGAAGCTCCAAGTAAAGCGTCGCCGCCAAGCCAAGCCCGGAGCGCAAACGCATTGCAGATGCAAGAAGGTGAGGCTCGGAGCGTTCCCGTGAACCGCGCTGCGAGATGGTGGATCAACCCGATCAAGAAGCGATGGGTTTGTCGGCACCACGAAAGGCGTCGGGTGGGGCGGGCGAGCGGATCGATCGATCCTGGCCTCGCCGGCGGTCCCAGAGGGAAACGGACGGCCGCATGCAGACCCGGCAAGTGTACGCGGGTTTGGCGCGCTGCACAAAATTCACGTGGTGCGGTTGTGCTGCGGCTCAGTTGTTTCAGGTGTAACGGCTGTTGCAGCAGGTCGTACAATCGGCCGATCCGTCACTGCAGCAGGAAGGTCATGAAGCTAGGTTCCCTGAAGGAAGGCGGCCGCGACGGCAGCCTGATCGTGGTCTCCCGCGACCTGGGCAAGGCAGTCCGCGCCACCGGCATCGCGCCGACACTGCAGCGCGCGCTGGAGGACTGGAGCAATGTCGCGCCGCGTCTGAACGCCTTGTCGGCCTCGCTCAATGACGGCAGCGCCGACGGCGTGTTCGATCTGGATATGCAGGCCCTGGCCGCGCCGCTGCCGCGCGCCTACGAGTTCGTCGACGGCAGTGCCTACCTGCCGCACGTGGAGCGCGTACGCCGCGCGCGCAACGCCGAGGTGCCGGAGAGCTTCTACACCGACCCGCTGATGTACCAGGCCACCAGCGCCGGCTTCTACGGCCCGCGCGATGCCATCAAGGTGATCAGCGAAGAGCACGGCATCGACCTGGAAGCCGAGCTGGTGGTCATCACCGATGACGTGCCGATGGGCGCTTCGCCCGAGCAGGCGACTGGGCACATTCAGTTGGTCGGCCTGGTCAACGACGTCTCGCTGCGCAACCTGATCCCGGCCGAGCTCGCCAAGGGCTTCGGTTTTGTGCAATCCAAGCCGCGCTCGGCGCTGTCGCCGGTGTTCGTGACCCCGGACGAGCTGGGCGATGCCTGGCGCGACAGCAAGGTGCATCTTCCGTTGGTGACCCACGTCAACGGCACCTGGTTCGGTGCGCCGGAAGCCGGCAACGACATGCAGTTCGACTTCGCCCAGCTGATCGCCCATGCCGCCAAGACCCGCCCGTTGTCGGCCGGCACGATCGTCGGCTCGGGCACGATTGCCAACCAGGACACCAGCCTGGGTGCCTCGTGTTTTGCCGAACAGCGCGTGGTCGAGACCCTGCGCGACGGCAAGCCCAGCACGCCGTTCATGGCCTTCGGCGACGTGGTGCGGATCGAAATGTTCGCGGCCGACGGCGCCAGCATCTTCGGGGCCATCGAGCAGCGCGTCGAACGGCAGCCGCTGCCGTGAGCTGCGCTGCCGCGTCGCGTGACGTCGCCACCGGCGGCCGCGCATGAGCACGCCGCTGGAGCTGTTTTCGTACTGGCGCTCCAGTGCTGCCTATCGCGTGCGCATCGGCCTGCACCTGAAGGCGTTGGACTATCGTGCGCATCCGGTGCATCTGGTGCGCGGCGGTGGCGAACAGCATGCGCCGGCCTATGCGCAGCTCAATCCGCAGGAACTGGTACCCACGCTGCGGCATGGCCCGGTGGTGATCGCGCAATCGCTGGCGATCCTGGAGTATCTGGAAGATGCCTTCCCCGAGACGCCTCGTCTGCTACCGGCAGCGCCTGCCGAGCGCGCCCGTGTGCGTGCGCTGGCGCAGGTCATTGCCTGCGATGTGCATCCGCTCAACAACCTGCGCGTCATGCAGTTGCTGGAGCGCGAGTTCGCGCTGGATGCGGTGCAACGCCAGCACTGGACGCGGCACTGGATGGAGCGCGGCTTTGCCGCACTGGAACAGCAGCTGGCACGCGACCCGCTCACTGGCCGCTTCTGTCATGGCGATGTGCCAGGCCTGGCCGATGGGGTATTGATCCCGCAGCTCTACAACGCGCACCGGTTCGAGGTCGATCTGGGCCCGTATCCCACCCTGCAGCGCATCGAACAGGCCTGCCTGGCGTTACCGGCCTTCGACGCGGCACGGCCGGAGATGCAGGTTGATGCGGTGGCGTGAGGGCTGCGCATCGAGGCCCTCATCCGCCCTTCGGGCACCTTCTCCCGTGGTACGGGAGAAGGGAAAGCCGGGCGTCTGGCCCGAACCGGGCCGTTGCGATGCTGGATGAAGTTGCGACGCAAAGCCGTAGGGCTCAAAGCGCCAGCGCCAAGGCGCCGCACGCTCACTAGTGCACCTTCTCCCGTGGGACGGGAGAAGGGCAGGCCAGGCGTCTGGCTCGATCCGGGCCGTTGCGATGTTGGCGGATGTTGCGACGCTAACCCGTACGGTTCAAAGGCCAGCGCCAAGGCACCGCACGCTCACTGGTGTCCCTTCTCCCGCATGCGGGAGAAGGTGGCGCGCAGCGCCGGATGAGGGCGCCTGTCGCAGCGATATCGCGAACGAGGGGCTCGTCGCAGCGTCCGCCCTGACAGTGCAGGAGCCGGCAACCCGAGCGCCGCAATGACCGACCCTCGCTGCCAGACCGATCAGATGAACCCGTGACTGATCTTCGGCGAAGCCGCCGCTTCGTAATCCGCGTAAGGGTCGTGCTCGCCCGAGCCACCTTCCGACAGGCGGAATTTCAGCGCCAGGCCATCGCGTGAATCGGCGGCGCGCAGCGCCTCTTCCTGCTCGATCTCGCCGGTCTTGACCATCCGGAACAGGCATTGGTCGAAGGTCTGCATGCCTTCTTCCAGCGACTCCTCCATCGCCTGCTTGACCTCGTGCACCTGCCCGCGCCGGAGCAAGTCGCGGATCATCGGCGTGTTGAGCAGTACCTCGGTCGCCGGCCGGCGGCGTCCGTCCACGCCCTTGACCAGGCGCAGCGACACCACCGCGCGCAGATTCAGCGCCAGATTCATCAGCACGTTCTTGTGCGCGCTCTCGGGGAAGAAATTGAGGATGCGCTCGATGGTCTGGTCGGCATTGTTGGAGTGCAGCGTGGCCAGGCACAGGTGGCCGGTTTCGGCGAACGCGATGGCCGCCTCCATCGTCTCGGCATCCAGGATCTCGCCGATCAGGATCACGTCCGGCGCCTCGCGCATCGCGTTCTTCAGCGCGCTCTGGAAGGCGTGGGTGTCCAGGCCCACCTCGCGCTGGTTCACGATCGACATCTTGTGCTTGTGCAGATATTCGATCGGGTCCTCGATGGTGAGGATGTGCCCGGTGGTGGTGCTGTTGCGGTGGTCGATCATCGAGGCCAGCGAGGTCGACTTGCCCGAGCCGGTGGACCCCACCACCAGCACCAGCCCGCGCGGGGTCATGATGACGTCCTTGAGCACCTGCGGCAGGTTGAGCTCTTCGATGCTCGGGATGCGGCTGCGGATGGCGCGGATCACCATGCCCACTTCGCCGCGCTGCTTGAACACGTTGACGCGGAAGCGGCCCGCGTCGGGCAGGGCGATGGCCATGTTGAGCTCGAGCTCGCGCTCGAACTGCGGCACCTGGCCTTCGTCCATCAAGGAATAGGCGATTTTCTTGACCATTCCCGGCGGCAACCCCGTATTGCCGAGCGGGTAGAGCTTGCCTTCGATCTTGATGTACACCGGCGCGCCGGTGGTCAAGAACATGTCCGAGGCATTCTTTTCGGTCATCAGCTTCAGGAAGTAGCCGATATCCATGTGCAATGGTTCCCCAACAAACAGCAGCGTCTCGTTGCAAGTCCGCCGCAGGCTTCCGACAATGGCCGTGCTCGAGACTTCTCGCTACGGCTCCCCTAATGACGGCTAGCTTCGCATACTTGCGGCGATCCCTGTATGGCATCGCCTGTTTCATGGTTCTTTCCTCTCCGGCCGCCGCCCAGGTGGCACCGGAGCTCACCGCCGCCGAACAGGCGGTGCAACGCGCCACCCAGGCCGATGCCGACCAATACGCCCCGGATCTGGTGAACCTGGCCCGCCAGGAATTGATGCAGGCCCAGCAGGCGCAACTGGACAAGCGTCAGCGCAAGCAGGTGCCGCAGATCGCCCTGCGTGCTGCCGCCGACGCCGATCTGGCCAAGGCCCGCAGCGAGGAGGCGGTGGTCACCGCCCAGCTGGAACAGCGCAAGCGGGAAGTGGCGCAGTTGCAGAACAGCCTCAACACCGGGGAGGGTGGCCGATGAAACTGCGCCCACTGCTCTACATCGGTGTATTGAGCCTGGCCAGCTTGCCGCCGCTGGCGATGGCGGCCAAGGACGACCCGCAGGCCGACGCGCTCAACCGGCGCCTGGCCGCGCTGCAGAACGACCCGCAGACCAGCGACCTGGCCCGCTTCGAGCGGCTGCAGGCCCAGCAAAGCGTGGCCGCACTGGCCGAGGCCAAGCGCCGCGACCGCGACGAGCTGGTGTTCCTGGCCGACCGCCGGGTCGAAATTGCCGAGCTCACCGCCCGCACCGCACTGGCGCGGCGCGAGCTGGATCGGCTGGAAGGCACCCGTAATGATTTGCTGATCGAAGCCAGCCGCCGCGATGCCTCGCGCGCGCGCCAGGAGGCCGAGCGCTTGCGCGTGCAGGCGCAGATCCAGGCCGAAGAGGCCGAGCGCATGCGTCAGGCCGCCGAACAGGAGACCCTGGCCCGGCAGGATGCTGAGCTGGCCTTGACCAGCGTGGCCGGCAAACAGACCGCCAAGCTCAATGCGGCTCAGCAGAAGGCCGTGCAGCTGGCGCACGAGGAGGCCGAACTGGTGGCCGGGGCCAAGTTGCCGGCTGCCAAGTTCGATAGCCGTGGCGAAGTGTTTTCCCTGGGTAGCGGTGCCTTCGGTGGCAAGACGGCGTTGTCCGGTGATGCCGCCGGGCAGGCCAAGGCTCTGGCCGAATACCTGAACATCGGCAAGAAGGGCCGGGTCAGCATCGTCGGCTTCGACAACGACGCGGCCACGGCCAAGAAGCGTGCCGAGGTGGTACGCGATGCGTTGGTGGCCGGCGGGGTGGCTGCGTCGCGGTTGCAGGTCAGCGGCGCCAAGGGTGCCGCCAGCAAGACGCGGGCGGCCGAGGTCGTTGTTGCGCCCTGATGGCAAGTGGTTGGAAGTTAAGGTCTTTTAACTCCGGCATGACGCCCGGTTGAACCGCAGTCACTGATTGACGCCAAGAAGCGGCGGAGCGGCCCTTTCGGCCTTGAACCCCCTGCGCGACCGGCGTAGGGTCGTACTTCCAGGCAGCAACTCCGCTGCCTGGAAGTACGGAGGGCCGGGCCAGTGACGCAAGGGCACGCAGCGACGCAACGTGGTGGAAGAGCAGGTGGTCTCGCCAGTGCGTGTGCCGTTGTCACCTTTGCTACCGTGACTCGTGGGTCTTCCATCCCCAAGCAGCGCCCCGTGCCGCCCGCGGCCGGGGCGTTCTTGTTTTAAGTGAAGGAGGCAACGCCATGTTCGAAGGGCAACCGCAGACCGAAATCGACGCATTGATCAAGTCCGATCCCGAGTTCAAGCAGCTGTACCAACGCCACAAGCTCTTGAACAAGAAATGCATGGATGCCGAACTTGGGGTGCTCCCCATCGACGACGTGACCTTGGGCCAGATGAAACGCGAGAAGTTGCAGGCCAAAGAAAAGCTCACCCGGATGTACGACCAGCTCACGCACTGATCCTTCCCCACCGCTAGAACAAGTTCACCGTCGCGGGCGGTGGCGGCCTCCTCGTCGGCTTGCCACCGTCCGCGTCTTTATTTAGCCAGCACCGGTCGTTGCATGTTGCCAAGGGCGGTTGGGCACGCTTGTTCATCGGGGCGCGCAATCGCTTCACGCCTGAATGAGCATTCCCCGCCGGTTCGTCGGATAATGACCGGTCTAGCCCGCGCGGCGCAGCGACGATATCCCGATGGCGATTCATTCCTCCGTACTCGAACTGATTGGCAACACGCCGATCGTCAAGGCCCAGCGCCTGGACACCGGCGTCTGCGAGCTGTTCCTCAAGCTGGAGGCGAACAATCCCGGCGGATCGATCAAGGACCGCATCGGCCTGTCGATGATCGAGGCAGCTGAGCAGCGCGGCGACCTGAAGCCCGGCGCCACCCTGGTGGAAGGCACCGCCGGCAATACCGGCCTGGGTCTGGCCCTGGTGGCGCAGCAGAAGGGCTACCAGCTGATCCTGGTGGTGCCGGACAAGATGAGCCGCGAGAAGATCTTCAATCTCAAGGCCATGGGCGCCAACGTGGTGCTGACCCGCTCGGACGTGGCCAAGGGCCACCCGGAGTATTACCAGGACCTGGCCGCCAAGATCGCCGCCGAGACCCCAGGCGCCTACTTCATCAACCAGTTCGGCAATCCGGACAACCCGGCCGCGCACGAATTCGGCACCGGCCCGGAAATCCTGGCGCAGATGGACGGCCAGCTGGACGCGATCGTGTTCGGCTGCGGCAGCTCCGGCACCATGACCGGCCTGTCGCGCGCGTTCGCCAGCGCCTCGCCGCACA
This sequence comes from Xanthomonas sp. NCPPB 1325, assembly GCF_041477645.2. Classification (NCBI taxonomy): domain Bacteria; kingdom Pseudomonadati; phylum Pseudomonadota; class Gammaproteobacteria; order Lysobacterales; family Lysobacteraceae; genus Xanthomonas; species Xanthomonas sp. NCPPB 1325. The sequence continues at coordinate 4,117,645 of NZ_CM192985.1, read as the reverse complement.
CCGAACTGGTGCTGGCCGACCCGGTCGGCTCGATCCTGACCCAGTACATCGAAGAGGGCACGGTCAGCGAAAAGTCCGGCAGCTGGCTGGTCGAAGGCATCGGCGAGGACTTCCTGCCGGATATCTCCGACTTCACGCGCGTCAAGAAGGCCTATTCCATCAGCGATGCGGAGAGCTTCCATACCGCGCGCGAGCTGCTGGCCAAGGAGGGCATCCTCGGCGGCTCGTCCACCGGCACCCTGCTGGCCGCCGCGCTGAAGTACTGCCGCGAGCAGACCACGCCCAAGCGCGTGTTGGTATTCGTCTGTGACACCGGCAACAAGTACCTGTCGAAGATGTACAACGACTACTGGATGCTGGACAACGGCTTTTTGGAGCGCCCGCAGCACGGCGACCTGCGCGACCTGATCCTGCGCCCGTACAACAAGCGCGACACCGTCGTGGTAGGCCCGAAGGACCTGCTGACCACCGCGTACCAGCGCATGAAGCTATACGACGTCTCGCAGTTGCCGGTGATCGACGACGGCGAGCTGGTCGGCATCGTCGACGAGAGCGACGTGCTGCTGCATGTGTATGGCGACGAGGCGCGCTTCCGCGACCCGATTTCCACTGCCATGGTCAGCAAGCTCGATCGCCTGGATGTCGCGTCGCCGATCGAAGCGCTGCTGCCGGTGTTCGACCGCGGACAGGTTGCCATCGTCATGGACGGCAAGCAGTTCCTGGGCCTGATCACCCGTATCGACCTGCTCAACTACCTGCGCCGCCGCGTGCAGTGATCGCATGCAGTGATCAGCCAGCGCCGCGCGCCCGGATGAGACGCGCGGCACCGGCCATTCAGACCTGCTTGCTACAATCCGCCACTTTTTCCGGGAACCTCCATGTCCAATCGCACCACCAATAGCCGTGATGGCGAGCGCGCACTGTCGCTCGCGACGCTGGCGATCCATGGAGGGCAGTCGCCGGATCCCAGCACCGGGGCGGTGATGCCGCCGATCTATGCCACGTCCACCTATGCGCAGTCCAGCCCGGGCGAGCATCAGGGCTTCGAGTACTCGCGCACCCACAACCCCACGCGCTTTGCCTATGAGCGCTGTGTTGCATCGCTGGAAGGGGGCACGCGTGCATTCGCGTTCGCCTCCGGGATGGCCGCCACCTCCACGGTGATGGAACTGCTGGATGCCGGCAGCCACGTGGTGGCGATGGACGACCTGTACGGCGGCACCTTCCGCCTGTTCGAGCGCGTGCGCCGCCGCACCGCCGGCCTGGATTTCAGCTTCGTCGACCTGACCGACCCGGCCGCATTCGAAGCTGCGATCCGCCCCGACACCGAGATGGTGTGGATCGAAACCCCGACCAACCCGATGCTCAAGCTGGTCGATATCGCCGGCATCGCTGCGATCGCGCGCAAGCATGGCCTGCTGATCGTGGTCGACAACACCTTCGCCTCGCCGATGCTGCAACGCCCGCTCGGCCTGGGCGCCGACATCGTGGTGCACTCGGCCACCAAGTACCTCAACGGCCACTCGGACATGGTCGGCGGCATCGCGGTGGTCGGCGACAACGCCGAACTGGCCGAGCAACTGGCGTTTCTGCAGAACTCCATCGGCGGCGTGCAAGGCCCGTTCGACAGCTTCCTCGCGTTACGTGGATTGAAGACGTTGCCGCTGCGCATGCGCGCGCATTGCGAGAACGCCCTGGCGCTGGCGCAGTGGCTGGAGACGCATCCCGCGATCGAGAAGGTGATCTACCCCGGCCTGGCCTCGCACCCGCAGCACGCGCTCGCGAAAAGCCAGATGTCCGGCTTCGGCGGCATCGTCTCGATCGTCCTCAAGGGCGGCTTCGACGCGGCCAAGCGTTTCTGCGAGAAGACCGAACTGTTCACCCTGGCCGAATCGCTGGGTGGCGTGGAAAGCCTGGTCAACCATCCAGCCGTCATGACGCACGCCTCCATCCCCGTGGCCCGCCGCGACCAGCTTGGTATCAGCGATGCACTGGTAAGACTGAGTGTGGGGGTTGAGGATTTGAGGGATTTGCGTGGGGATTTGGAAATTGCACTGCAAGAGGGACGTTTTTGATGAGCCGGACTTTACTTGGTCGAGGACGCCTAACAAGGTTAGTACTCGGCCCTTTCGACGCACTTAGGGAGCGTCGGGATTTGACATTGGAATTATCCAAGCGCGAAATACTGGGTCGCTATCGCGGAGCAAGCTTTGGCCTACTCTGGTCGCTGATAAGTCCATTTCTGCTATTGATTGTTTATACGATTGCGTTTGGTTCCATCATGAAAAGCCGCTGGCCCCAGGTCGCCGAAGGCCAAGCGCACTTCTCATTGGTGCTGTTTGTTGGCTTGATCGTGCATGGCTTCTTTGCAGAATGTCTAAGCCGTTCACCATACTTGATTATGGGTAACCCGAATTTTGTCAAACGGGTCATATTCCCACTTGAAATTTTACCTTGGCCAATGGTCGCATCTGCACTTTTCCATGTGCTGATGAATACAGTTGTATTTGCGCTGCTCCGGTTAGCTATGGATGGCCAGATATCCTGGACAATTTTATTACTGCCGGTTGTACTGCTGCCACTGGTAGTACTGGGGCTGGGAGTGTCTTGGTTTCTAGCTTCGCTTGGAGTGTACTTCCGCGATATCACCCAGGTTACCGGTGTGCTTTCCACTGCGCTGTTGTTTCTGTCTTCGGCCATGATCCCAGAACAGGCGATCCCAGAGAGCTTTGAACTGGTTTTTAAGTTGAATCCGCTAACATTCATTATTGACCAGGCGCGCGAAGTAGCGCTTTGGGGGAATCCGCCAAATTTCATTGGTCTCGGAATTTATATGTGCATCGCGATAATTGTGTTCTATGCAGGCTTTGCATGGTTCAAGGCGACTCGTAGAGGATTCGCAGATGTCATCTGAGCCGATTATCCAAGTTCATAATATTGGCAAGATATTTCCTGTTTACCAAAAATCGCATCATCGATTGATGCAGATGCTGAGTCCGAATGAACGCAAGGCTCAGTGGTTTCGTGAGTTCCACGCGCTTGACGCGGTTAGTTTTAATGTGGGGAAGGGGGAAAGTGTAGGTATCGTCGGGCGTAATGGTTCCGGTAAATCGACTCTTTTGCAGATTATTTGCGGCACATTGGCACCCACGACGGGCACTGCGGTTGTAAATGGGCGGGTCGCCGCTCTGCTGGAGCTTGGGGCTGGCTTCAACCCAGAGTTCACCGGACGAGAGAATGTCTTCGTTTACGGCGCGGTCCTTGGTCTTTCGCGCAAAGAGATTGAAGAGCGCTTCCAGCACATTACGGAATTTGCTGATATCGGCGAATTCATCGATCAACCTGTAAAGACCTATTCCAGCGGTATGTTTGTCCGCCTAGCGTTCGCCGTGGCTATCAATGTCACCCCGGACGTTTTGGTTGTGGACGAGGCGCTCGCGGTAGGTGACGCGAAGTTCCAGTCGAAGTGCTTTGCAAGATTGCGCGAGTTGCGTGAGCAAGGTACGTCCATCCTGTTCGTATCTCATTCCACTGAACAAATTGTTACGCATTGTGATCGCGCGGTACTTCTAGATGGAGGCCGTTTGCTGATGGATGGCGCGCCCAAAAAAGTGGTGCACCACTATATGGACCTGCTCTTCGGAAAAAGTCGTCCGTTGCAGACCCCGGTAAAAATTGAAGGCAGCGGCGAGGTGGAAAGCCAGCATGGATTCTTGGCGGTGCCGCCAGCAGGGAGCGATCCATTTTCTGGTCATCCGAATTACAACCCCCATGAATATCGCTGGGGGGATCGAGCGGCCATCCTGCAAGATTTTTATCTGCAAGTTGGCGCCCAGCCGTTTCCCCAGGTCGTTTCTAGCGGCGAGGCCGGCTGTCTAAGTCTTGCCGTTCGTTTCGAACGAGAAGTAATGCGCCCGGTGCTTGGTCTTACCATCAAGAACACCGAGGGTGTGACTGTTTATGCGACCAACACCGAGATGCAAGAGATTGTCGAGATGGCGCAATTAGGCGCTGTGGGAAGCGTCATACGAATTGATGTCGACTTTGAATGTAGATTAGGGAGTGGCGATTACTTTGTTTCGGTTGGCGTTGCTAGTCGACAGGGCGATGATGTGATTCCTCACGATAGGCGCTACGATTCGATCCACTTCCAGGTCATTTCGGAAGGATTTGTCGGATTCAGTGACGTTGGAGCTGTGATTCGTCCTAAATTGGCCGTTCAACAAGGATTGGCAAGTTAATGTCTAACTCGTATGTGGGAATAGCAAGCGCATATATACTGTCTGAAGGAGTCTGGCTACCTAAAGATCAGGCAGAAGAGTTCGGCTATAGCGATGGTGATGAAGCTGAGCAGCGAGTAGCTGCTGCGATAGCTGGTTGCGACGACGTCTCATTGTTTTCGCGATCATTATCTGAGCACCAGATCGACTGGCCATCGCGCTATCACCTTAGTGCCAGCCGTGCGAACCTTTTGCGTCCTTTGGCAGATGTGCTAACTGGCCGTGTTCTGGAGGTCGGCTCAGGCTGTGGCGCTATTTCCCGCTACTTGGGTGAGCTCGGAACTAAACTGGTTGCGTTGGAAGGCAGCCAGCGCCGCGCGCGAATGACTGCGTCACGTTGTCGGGACTTGCCGAATGTGCAGGTGGTGAATGACGTCCTGGAGAACTTTTCGGCTGAAGATGCGTTTGACGCAGTGACGCTCATCGGCGTCCTTGAGTACTCGAGGATCTATGGCAAGGCTGCAGATCCCACAGCTACTTGGCTGCGTAAGGCGCACTCATTGCTGGCTGACGATGGTGTGTTGGTTGTCGCGATCGAAAACCAATTGGGCCTTAAGTATCTGGCTGGCATGCCTGAAGACCATGTTGGTAAAGCCATGTATGGCGTTTCGGATAACTATGGTGAAAAAACCGTAGTGACTTTTGGTCGGCTTGAGCTGACGAGAATGCTTCAAGACGCAGGTTTCGAGCACACTGAGTTCTTATTGCCATTTCCTGATTACAAGTTTCCTGGTGCGGTAGTTTTCCCAGCAGGTTACGACGGCTCTTACCCGCAGTTCGATCCAAGTTCTCTAGCCAGCCAGAGTGCATCGAGCGACCCACAGCTTCCCTATGCTCCACTGTTCGCATTGGAGCGTGCTTGGACGGTGATCGGTCGCAACGGTTTGCTGGCGGACATGTCCAATTCATTTCTGGTGGTAGCTCGTAAACGGGCTGCTTCAGTTTCCAACAGTGGACCTGTGCCCTTGGCACTGCACTTTGCTAGCGAACGCGTCCCGGTATTTTGCAAGCAGGTTCAATTTCAATCGGGCATAAGTGGTAACGAAATAGAAGTCGTCCGCAGTCGCCTCGCAGAAGATGACAATCTTGAGCGCTCGCGGCCCATCAGCATGCGGTTGCTACCGGAGCCATTTCTACACGGACGGATACACAGTCAGGCATTGGAAGCCATAGTAACTCGCGATGGTTGGACAGCTGCGGAGGTGGCCGAATGGTTGGGGCAATGGAAGGATGCCCTGCTACACGAGGTCGAAGTGGCAGGTGATTCCACGAGTGCTGGCATGCTTCCAGGCTGGGCTCTGGATGCTCTGCCGCGTAATCTAATGCAAATGGAAGACGGTGGTCACCAGTTTATCGATTTGGAATGGGTCTGGCACGGGGAGCTTGAGCTATCCTATTTGATTTATCGGGCCATCATTGGTTCATTTACCTCGTTGGTTGCAGTAGGCGCGCCCGAAGATATTTCTCATCTTCATCTCCCGACGCTGCTTCGCCTCCTGATGGATATGATGGGCGCGCCAGTTGGAGAGGGCGATGTCGAACGTTTCATCGATCTAGATGGCATGGTCACACGTTTGGTCTACGGGCGGGACAGTGGGTTAGGTCTGAAAAGTTTTTCAAATTTCAATTTACGATCGCTTCCTGATGTGGCAAGGATGTCAAGAGATTGGAATTCCTTGATGTCCGATACTGCGCAGCGAATTAGCGATATTAGTCGTCATTTTCAGGAAGGACTCAAGGAAGGCCAAGACGATGGGGACGCGCTTCGTCAAAGGCAAGCGCAACTGTTGGCCGAGCTGGCAATCAATGCTGAGAAAGAGCAGCTAAAGGATGCGGAGATTCGGCAGCATATGGCAGCCATGGAAGATGCGGAAAAACGGAGGGAAACGGAAGTGGAAGCATTACGTGAATCGTTAACTGAAAAGCTTCGCCTTAAGGAACTGGAGATCCAGGCCCTATTAGCGGCGAGCGCGGCACGTGAGCGATTGAAGGATGCTGAAATACAGGCTCTTGCCGGGAACGATCAACTCAAGGATGCTGAAATCCAGTCGTTGATAGAAGCGCGCGCTGAACGTAATCGTGCACTGGAAAGAAATAACACAATTCTAGAGAGAATGTTTCAGCTCGCTGAGCAAGCTCGAGAAACCGAAGTCAGGCTAGGGCGCGATTTGATTGAAACCAAGGATGCGCTTGGAATATATGAGCAATCGCTTCGCCTGGCGTCAGAGCGTGCAGCTGAGCTGGATCGGCTGCTGGCATCAACTAGTTGGCGAATTACCATGCCATTGCGAGTGCTCAGGAATATGCTTCGCCCACAATTCGTTAGGCAATCGGTTGGACGTAGCCTGCGCCGCGTTTATCGCGCGCTTCCTGTGTCGGAGGCGACGCGCCAATCAATCAAGTCCGCATCCTTCCGGCTGATGCCTAGTGTATTTGGAAGGACTAATGCTTACAGGAACTGGTTGGCCGCCCGCCAGCCTGATCAGCCACAAGAGATTGTGTTGTCTCCTGCGTCGGAGTCTGTTGAGGACGGCGGCGATTCTTTCTTGCATCGTTACACGCAAGCCATCCTGCAGCTGCCCAAACCGTCTGAAAGTGAGTATGTCGGTATTGCAGCTGGGATTGATCCCCGCGCAAACGCTGCGCGTGTCATTGCCTTCTATCTCCCGCAGTTTCATCCCTTTCCCGAGAATGACGCATGGTGGGGGCGCGGCTTCACCGAGTGGACGAATGTCAGCAAAGCAGTTCCGCAGTTCGTGGGGCATTATCAGCCCCATTTACCGGGTGAACTTGGCTTCTACGATTTGCGTCTGATCGATGTTATGCGCCGTCAGGCGGAGCTTGCAAAATTGTATGGCATTGAAGGCTTTTGCTTCCATTATTATTGGTTCGCTGGTAAGCGGCTTATGGAGCGCCCGCTCGATCAGCTACTCGCTTCTGATGTCGACCTGCCTTTCTGTATTTGCTGGGCGAACGAAAACTGGACCCGCCGCTGGGATGGCCTTGAGAACGATGTGCTCATCGCTCAGGATTACAGTGCTGAAGACGACCGTGCCTTTATCACAGAATTGGAGCCTCTGCTAAGGGATTCACGCTATATCCGTGTTGATGGGCGCCCATTAGTCATTCTTTATCGACCCTCGTTGCTGCCTGATGCTGGCGCAACGTTGGAACGTTGGCGGCAGCATTGCCGCGAAGTGGGAATCGGTGAGCTGTTCATCTGTATGGTGCAGTTCGATAAGCTTGATCCGCGTGAATACGGCTTTGACGCCGCGGTTGAATTTCCACCTCACAAAGTCGCGGCAGGTTTGTCTTCGATTAATCACGAGTTGGAGATCGTGAATCCTGCCTTCCAGGGTAATGTGGTTGATTATGCCGATGTCGTTAGTAGCGCCTTTGCCGAGGCAAAGCCGGAATACGACCTGATCCGAGGCGTTTTTCCTGGCTGGGATAATGACGCGCGCAAGCCGGGTAAAGGCTATACAGTCGCCCGTTCCACTCCGGAACGCTATCGCACTTGGCTAAGAGGAGCAATTGACTATGCCCGTCAGCACCCGGTGCGGGGAAATTCCCTAGTGTTTGTTAATGCCTGGAACGAGTGGGCTGAGGGCGCGCATCTGGAGCCGGATCGTCGCTACGGATATGCGTATTTGGAAGCGACTCGGCAGGCACTACGTCGTGTACCTATGCCGCGCACGCCGGAGCGGGTGGTGGTGATTATCCACGCCTTCTATCCAGAACTTCTTCCTGAGATGTTGGCGTCACTATCCGCGTGGACCGTACCATACCGTCTTGTAATCTCTACAGTCGCTCGCAATGTGCAGGATGTGAAGGCGCGACTTGCCGATGCGGGAATGGACGCCGAGGTGCAAGTTTACGAGAACCACGGACGTGACATTCTGCCTTTTCTGGAAACCCTAAAGACGCTGGACGCTTCCGAGTCACTGGTACTGAAGTTGCATACCAAGCGTTCGCTCCACCGTGAGGACGGCGAGTCATGGCGGCGAGACATGCTCGACAAGCTACTGGATCCCTATCTGGCCGCCCGCAACTTTGATGCATTCCGCCAGCAGCCAGAGCTGGGTCTCTCCGCGCCCGATGGGCATATTTTGCCGATGACGACCTACTGGGGCGCGAATGCTGATGCGGTGCATCGTCTGTCGCGACAGATGCATAGCGATCCTGTCGATCCTGCCATTGCAATGTTCGCTGCCGGTTCGATGTTCTACGCTCGTATAGAGGCAATCCAGCCAATTATTGATTTAGAGTTGACACGCGAAGATTTTGAACCTGAGGCCGGGCAGGTGGATGGGACGCTAGCGCACGCGATAGAACGCTGCTTTAGTATCGCGACATGTTCGTCGGGATATTACATTGCTTCCAGTAATACACCATTTACCGAAGCCTACGGCTCTTTCAAGACATACGCTTACGCCAAGCCGACCTTGCATAAATCCTAGACGTGGTCTGGGATTGGCCCATTCTTGATGTGAAGAATGGGCCAATTACGAGCCCGCTTCCCGAATAAGACTCAATTTGGATCCCGTCGCTAATAATGTCGGTTCAGGAAATTGCTAAGCGCAAGCTGACGACATCGTATCACTTGTCCTCTCATTTATATTCTAGATGTAACCGCATCGCGGCGTTCGATTCCAGAGCAAAGACAAAGAGGTGTTGTAAATCTGCACTTGATGATGCCATTTGGCTAACGGATTTCTGTTAAATGGCTGAGAGTGTGTGCTTTAATTCAGTTGCCATGCTGGGGTAGTATTAATTGCATGCCTCTGACGCATATACTCGAGAATTTACTACCCTGCAGGTCTCGCAGGGCAAAAATTTAGCACAGTCCTGATCTCACTTGCGTCAGGCTACGGCCGCGTATGAGCCGGTCGAGCTCGCGGGTCGGATCCTGGGCAGTGATTGTCGCTCCCCGCAATTCAGTACCAGCTGACATTAAAGGGCTGCGATTGGTGTTGATCGTGGAGCACAGCGGCCGTTAGTACGCCCAGGCGTCTTACGGTATCAGTTGCTTGTAGTAGTGGGCCAGCCACTGCGCGGTTCGCTCGCGAACTTCGCCCGGCGCGCGGAGGATGTGCATGTCAAGCTTGCCGCGCCGGTAGATGTCGTTTAAGCATTCGATGAAACCCTTCTGTATCGGACGTCCCGGCTCGATAAAATATAATGAGATATCTTGTGCTCGGCCCACTTGGCCAAGACCGGCATGAAGAAATTCTGGCCGGTCGTCTAAACAAAGCTTGTTCGGCTAGTCGCGGCAGTCGGTGATGCGTTCCTATTCCAAAATCTATGCTCGGGTAATGCTAATAACTGCGCAACTACCTCCTCATCACGATCAGAACGACGTCGATAATGTGCTGCCGAGCGAGCTAAGGCGTTCGCCGAACCGATCCGTCGGCAGAGCTCCAGCCATGCTGCTTACGAGCTTGGCAAGAGGCGGGCGCGTATGCGCAGGGCCTACAGTTCTTTGTGATGATATCGTTCACTGCATTGTTCTCAATCGCAAGGTCGGCATAAACCTCTTTGAGCTTGCCGTGCTCGGTCTACAGGTTGCAAGGCGTTGCACATTAGCGACCTCCATGTCGCCGTACTTGGACTTCCGGGCGTACTAGGTCGCCTCGAAAACGCCCAGCTCGTAATAAACATCTTTGACTTAGCGTCAGCTCCCGACTTGTTTCAACGTGGCGACGATCTGGCTTTTGGTGAACTTGCCTTTGCGCATCCTTATCTTTTCCTTGGGCTTAGTTTGCCCAGAAGCGTTTAAATGTGGCTGGATCAGTTTTACCAGATGCTGCGAACAAGAAAAAGTGAAGTCTTAATCTGGATGTATGTCGATCCCTCAGAAACGCAAAAATGGAAGCGCGGGCGCATCAATTTTCACTGAATGGCCCGTGTCGCAGACAGAATTTGTGTTGGTCCCTACTAAGATTCGGTATGTGCCGGGCTTTAAGTCCTGAGGGTCGATATACACATCAAAGCCGCTGTACATATAATTTTTATTCTTAAAAAAATCAGCTACATCAGGACGGTTGATGCGCCAATGCCCGGTGTCAAAACTATAGGCCTGCGCACCATCTGATAGTACTATTCGCAACTCCGACCAATTGAAATTTTTGAAGTTAAATTGTGTCGGCGTAGTCCAGCCCGCGAGTCTGATTGGAAGGCCAATGGAAGATGTTATGGGAAGCTGACCTGCAGGCCGCTCGTTGAACGTATCAAGCGCGCATTTTCCTGTATTTAACGTAAGGGTAGGAATTACCCTGCCTCTTGGGAAAATTGAGGTATTTGCCTTTTGGCGGAAGAGCATCAGCGCCGTAGATAACGGTCCGGTCGCTATCGAAACAAAATTAGGATTGGAAGCAGCAGGGGCGCTACAGTCTGCCTGAATTCTAGCAAAGTTGTCTTTCGGATCCGACGCTACATTGCAACGCTCCGCGATAGCCGGATAACGGCCCGATACGGCGAGGGCTCCAAGCAATGAGGTGGGTAGTGATTCAATTTGCGCATTATTCCGAAGGCTAGCGCCAAGGTGGACTGGATCAGGATAAGGCACATGACCATGTGGCTTGCCCTGGAATGCCTCGTCGTCGCCAGCAAGGAATTTTGCCGTGTTTAATGTCGACATACGAAGCCAGTAAGCTCGCTCCTCCAGTTTTGGCCATTGAATATAAGATTGGCAGAAGATACCGAGGACGACTGCTATGTAGCTACCGTAGGATATGCCGCGAGTTGATACACCACGTACTCCTGATCCGATAAGGCGTGAGGCAAAGTAAACAGTAGCTATGCTAGAGGGCAAGATGGTGTCTGTATAGCGTGAAGTAACTTCAGCTAAGTCATGTCCTCGGGAATAGGCTATTGCAACCGCATTTAGTATGCCGAGAGCATTGATGCCTAGAAAAAAATAGTCAGTTTGAGTCTGGCGATTGCGTCCGACTATCAACATCCAAAATGCAGCTGGAACAAATAAAGCTAATTGGCCGATTCCGGGCAAGAGTGGCCAGCTGCTTGTTATCAGTAATGCGGAAGCCGCTTCTGAGATATCCTGGGCCTTCAACTGTGCGTGGTACGCTGGGGAAGGGGTGATGATGAAGCCAGCGATTCCAAGCAGCGTGACAAATGCAGCAAGCATCGCGCCGCGATTGAGAAGATCACGTTGGTTAGCTCCGCGAGCAATCAATACTCCAGCGCAAGCAAATGCAGTGAGTACACCATTTGCCATGGATGCGAGAGAAGCCAGGATCAAGATAGTAAGAGCGATCGCTGTGCGGATTTTTATTGCACCGAATGATGAGACTGCAATTGCTATGAATGCAAGTAAGGTGTTTATGTAAAATTGGCTCTGAAAGCCTACTAATGTATTTTCCCAGCCAAATGGAAGTATTCCCATCAATGTTACAGCTACGGCCACGGAAATCGCCTGATTTTTATGGCTTTTAATTGATGTAATTAGTACGGGTATAGTGAGCGATATGCTGTAGATAAAGTTTGACGCGAAGGCTTCAACTTGATTATCCCATTGATGGCCGTTTAGCTCAAACAGGATAATGGTAAGCAATCGTGTCCAGAAGATTCGATGTTCGTTGTGAGGTGCAAACATTTGTGCCAGAGTCAGGGATCCACTCTCAAATGCACTGAAGATTGAATTTTCGCCACCCCATTGATCCCAGAAAGGAACAGAGCCGCCCGCGCTCATTAGCAAAAATAAGCGTGAGAGAAATATTGCTATGAACACAAGAGCACAGGATTTGCTGGTGAAACTAATAATGGCTCTTGGTTGTGGATTCATGGTGCGCACAGCTGACTCCATGGTGAATTTTATGCATTCGGTGGTTTGTTTCGATTATTTTTAATAACGATGCAGGCTTGCGCCTTACGTTGAGGCGCTCAAGAATTTCGTTTGAATTTCATTCGGAGTTAAGCTCCGATGCCATCTTCGACTAAATTATTTTTGTAGGGGGGTGGTAATGTCTATTTTAAATATTTTGATGATGAAAAAGAAAAGTGTTTGTGGCCTAAGTAACTAGTAATCACAGGCACAGCAACTCCAAAGGCGTGTGCTACGGTTTCGTTATGAAAGTTGATTTGAAGCGCAGGTAGCAACCAGCGGGAGAGCAACAAGCTGATCATGACCGTCTGCAATACCGCAGCCAAGTTGACAATAAGAAACCACGTCATCTGATGGCTGAGATCGTTCTGCGCTTTTTGGAAAACCAGTGCCTTGTTAAGTATGAAGGCAGTAATCATACCGAGGCAGTAAGCCAAAATGATTGCTGGGACGTAGGGCATCCAGCCACTGAAAATAACGCGAGAGCCGAAATTTACAGCTGCGGCTATGCCCCCGGCGACCAAAAAGAGCGAGAACTGTCGAGAGATCACCTTAGGGCCGTCCCTTCGTCCACGACATGAGCGAGCTTCGCGCCGACTGCAATGCTTTCGTTGATGGAACGGTCTTCGGGATAGTAGTAGGCGGTGTCTGCCATGAAAAACCCACGCAGTGGGGTCTTCATCGGCGGCAGCATGTCCTGGAATCCCGGCGGACAGATGGTTTGCGCGTACTCGTAACGGTGGCAATGGGTAGCGCGGATCCACTCCGGCTTGAAGCCCGGGTTGATCATCGGCAGGAAGCTGATGACCTCGTCGATCAGCTGCTGATTGCTCCACTGCCACTTCGGGTGGGTCTTGGGCATGTAGTAGGGGGCATAGACGATGTGCTCGCCGGGGCCCTTTCCCGGGTTGAGATTGCTGTACTCGATCAGGCCGGGGATGGCGATGCGGTCGTCGCTGATGTTCATCCAGAAGTTCTCGCTGACCGGCTTGGACAGCTTCAGGATCACGCAGGCAACAGGGATATTCTCGATCGCGGCGCCCTGGTCGGCGAAGGTCTTGGGCAGGCCGGGCACCATTGCAGGCACGTATTGGATTGGTGCCGTCGATACCACGCCGTCATAGGCATGATGGCCGTCGCGGGTGCGGATGCCCGTGACCTTGCCGTCGGCCGAGGTGACCTCTTCGATCGGTTGCGACAGCAGGATGCGTCCGCCCAGGCGCGTGACTTCCGCGGCCATGCGTTCCAGCAGCACGGCCGAACCGCCCTCCAGATAGCCCATGCTTTCGTTGAACAGATTGCGCCGCGACAGCGCAACGCGCTTGATGCGGGTACCGATCCACGACGCGGACAGGTCGTTCTGGTACTCAAAGAACTTCAGCGCAAAGGCCTTCTCCCACATCACCTTGTAGGCCTTGGGGCCGATCCAGCGGGTGATCCAGTCGCGCGCGTTTTCCTTGTCCAGCGCGGTCCAGTCGCTGATGCCCTTGGTGTGCATGACGTGCAGGGCGTAGCGGATCTTGTCGACCAACCCCAGGTGCGGGAAGCCGAGCAGGGCGAACGGCGTTCCCCACTTGTGCAGCTTGCCCTGGTAGTAATACCCCATCTTGGTATCCGTCCAGTGCAGGCGGTCGGACAGCTTCAGGTCCTCGAGCAGCTTGAACAGCGGAAAATCGGTCTTGCAGATGAAGTGGTAGTAGCGCTCGATGCGCAGGCCGTCGAAATCGAAGTCCGCGGACATGCCGCCGATGCGGTCGTCGCGTTCGTAGACGTCGACCTGGTGGCCCTTCTTCAACAGTTCCATGGCAGCCATCAGGCCCATGGGGCCGCTGCCGACGATCGCGAATGTACTCATGATTCTGGTCTCGTATGACGGTTCAGCGCTTGAGCACGATGTGGCTGTAGCGCGGGTCGGTATAGCTTTCGCGGATGGCGTCTTCGAACGGCGTCTGGCGTACGCCGAACACCGCTTCGGTATCGACGCCCTTGAAGTCGTCGCCGGCGCTCAGCGCCTTCAACTGGTCGGCGGTGAACGGCGGCTTGGAACTGAAGAGCGAATACACGCGCAGCAGGAAGGCGAAGAAGCCGATCGGGATATGCACGATCAGGGTGTGCAGTTTCTTGACCCGCTTGATCGTCTTGATGATGTCGACGTAGTCCACGCGCGTATCGCCGACGATGTCGTAAACCTCGCCGTCGGGCTCGCGTTCGATGCACTTGGCGATGCAACGGCAGAAGTCGCGCTCGTACAGCGGCTGGCGCATGAACCGACCATCGCCCGGAATCGGGAACACCGGCGTTTTGGCCATGAAGCGCGACAGCCAGCCCAGGTGCTTGGGGTCGAACCAGCCGAACATCAGGGTCGGACGCAGCACGCAGTGACGCAGGCCACTCGCGACCACCATCTCTTCCTGTGCGCGCTTGGTGTTGGTGTAGTCGTCCTTGGCCACCGAGTTCACCACCGAGGAGCTGATGTGCACCAGATACGGCACCTCCGCCGCGCGGCAGGCATCGAGCACGTGCGCGGTCGCAGTCAGATTGTTGCGGGTGAATAGGTCAGTGGTCTTGCCGGTGATCTGCGCGTGCAACTGGGCGACACAGGCTGCACCCCCGAACTCGCGTGCCCAGTCGCCGGGCTCGGCAAGGTCTGCCTGCACCACGCGCACGGCCGGGTGCAGCTCGCGCAGGATTTGCAGGTTGTGCGCGTGTTTGTCGATCGCTACCAACTGGGTGTAGCCCTGCTGTTCGAGTTCGACGATTAGGTTCTGGCCGACCAGGCCCGCGGCGCCGGTGATGACGATCTTGGCGTGTTTGTCCGTCATGTCAGAGCTTGATCCTGCGAAAAATGAATTCCGGGATGTTTTTGATTACCAGCATGATTACCCACCAGAAACCAGGCAGGTAAGCCACAGCGCGACGGCTGTCCACCGCGCTGAGTATCCCCTTGGCAATCTGATCCGGCTTCGCCCACAGTGCGCCCTTTTTGAAGGCCGCAGTCATGGGGGTGTCGACGAAGCCCGGCTTGATCGTGAGGACGTTGATACCTTGCGGGCGCAGGCGTTGTCCCAGGCCGCTCAAGTAGGCGGTCACGGCGGCCTTGGCACTGCCATAAAGGTAGTTGCTGGCTCGGCCGCGATCTCCCGCCACAGAAGAAATGACGGCCAGCGTGGCACCCGACGTCAGTCGCGGCACAATCGCTGCGCACAGCGCAATCGTGGAGGTGCCGTTGGTGGCGAATTCGCGCAGCGACAGTTCGACCGACGCGTCACACGCAGCCTGATCCGGCAGCGTGCCGTGTGCGATCAACGCGACATCGACACCGCCCAAGGCAGCCCAGGCTGCATCCAGAACTTCGCCATGATGCGCATTGTCGTTGACATCCAGCACGCCGATGCTGCTTCGCGCGCCGCGGGTGGTGAGGTCCGCCGCAATTGTTTCCAGGCGCGCGGCCTGCCGGCCGAGCAGGTGGATGGCCGCCCCGCGTGCGGCGTAGCGTCGGGCGGTTGCTTCGGCAATGGCCGAGGTGGCCCCAATAATAAGGACGCGTTGCATGTCTACTCCGTGACCCGGCGCCAGAAGCCGGAAGAAAAACGTGGGTCGAGATAGCTGCCGAACTCGCGCCAGCGGCCATAGGCACGCTGAAACGACTGCGCTGTCATACGTGCGTCCTTGGCAGGGTACAGAGCACCGCCGGCCTCGTCGACGATGCGGTCCAGTCGCTCAAGCAGGCGGAAGACGTCAGGACCGGTATTGGGAAAGTCCAGTGCCAACGTCGTCCCCGGCCTCGGGAAAGACAGCATGCCGATGGAGGGCGTGTTGCCGAATTCTTTCAGCACTGCCAGGAAAGAGCCGCTGCCGCTACGCGCGATCTCGGCAAGTAGCGCGTCGACCCCGTCCCGTGCGGCTGCAGGCGGTAATACACATTGATATTGCAGAAAGCCGGACGGGCCGTACATGCGGTTCCAGTCACGGATGCCGTCCAGCGGGTAGAAAAAGGGCAACAGGTGGCTGACGAAGCGTTTGCGCGGAGCGGGCTGGCGCCAGTAATAAAGCGTGTTGAAAGGCCGCAGAGATAACTTGTTTACCAACGAAACCGGTGGCGTGACAGGCATAGACAAGCCTGCGCCTGGCGTTGTCGGTCGCTCTTGGGCAAGTCCGGTGCAATGATCAGCGCGAGTAAAGTGCCCGCGTCCGCGTGACTTGCCGCTTGCCAGGCAATCGATCCAGGCCACGCTGTACTCGTGGCTGTCGGCAGATGCCGCCGACAACTCGAAGAACTCGTCGAGCGAGCCGAATCGAATGTTTTCTGCTTCCAGGGAGGGACTGCCGACACGGCGCAACTGAATGTCCGCCCAGGTGATCAGGCCGGTCAGGCCCAGCCCTCCCACCGTGGCCGCAAACCAGAGATCGGCGTCGTCCGGGGTGCACAGCCGCCGCTCGCCGTCACTACGCAGCAGCTCGAACGCCCGCACATGATGGCCAAAATTGCCGGTGCGATGGTGGTTCTTGCCATGCACGTCGTTGGCGATTGCACCGGCTACGGTGACGTAGCGCGTGCCGGGCGTCACGGGCAGAAACCAGCCTTGCGGCAACACCAGCTCGATGATGTCGGCAAGGGTGACGCCTGCCTCGCAGCGCAGGACGCCATTGCCCGGATCAAAGGCGATAAATCGATCGAGTCCGCGTGCGCACAGCAGTGCACCATCCGGGTTCAGGCAGCTGTCGCCATAACTGCGTCCATTGCCACGGGGCAGGGCAAAGCCATCAAATACCGGCAGGCTTGCCACGCGATCGTGGATAGGTAGCAGCGTCTGCTGTGCTTTGGGATAGCGTCCCCAGGACTGCCCCGCTGCCATCAGATGGCGCTCAGGGCGAACAACCCGCACAGCACGACGACGATCTGGCTCACGCGATCGGTGGCAGCGAACACGATCGGGTCGTCGTGCATCTCTCCGCGATGGGCGATGATCCAGACCCGGCTCACCCAATACAGCAGCACCGGACACACCAGCCAGAGCAACTTGGGATTGCGGTACAGCTCCACGCTCTCGGGACTGTTGATGTACAGCGCCATCACCATCACCGCGATGTAGCCAGCCGCCGCGCCCATGGATTGCAGCAGCGAGAGATCCTCCACCGAATAGGCGCGACCGCTGGCCCTGGTCTTGCCGCTGCTCAACATGGCATGCAGTTCGGTGTAGCGCTTGAGCAGGGCCAGCGACAGGAACATGAACATCGAAAAGGCCAGCAGCCAGAATGAGAGTTCGACGCCGATCGCCATGGCGCCGCCGATGATGCGCACGGTGTAGAGCGCTGCGAGCAGCACGACATCGATCATCACGATGCGCTTCAAGCGCAGCGAATACGCCAAGGTCATGACGTAGTAGGCAAGCAATACCAGGGTGAACTCGATGCTGCATGCCAGCGACAGCAGCAGCCCGGCGACGGTCAGCGCAGGGGCGACCAGCAGACCCTGCAAGAGAGGAAGCCGACCTGCCGCAAACGGGCGCTTTCGCTTGCGCGGGTGCTGGCGATCAGGCGTCAGGTCCAGCAGATCGTTGAGCACATAGACGCCGGAGGCGCATAGCCCGAACGCCACTAACGCAAGCGCGGACTGCAACACCGATTCCAGATCCAGGAAGCGGTGCGCGGTCAGCAAGGGAACGAATACCAGCAGATTCTTCAGCCACTGATGCAGGCGCAACGCCTTCAGCCATGCACGGGCACGCGGTGGTGCCGGCCAATGCGCATGCACCGTGGTGCGCTGCGCTGCGGCCCGGGCGAGCGTGGCGCCATTGTTGACGACCCAGGCGCCACCGGCCTTTTCCCACACGTGCAAATCCACACTGCCGTTGCCTGCGTAATCGAAATTGCCCTGACCAAAGACGTCGACCAGCACGTCCGCCTTGTTGCGACCAGACAGATTGCGTTTGCCATCACTGGCGATCACCTGCTCGAACAGGCCCAGATGGTCTGCAATAGGCTTCACCAAGAGTGCGTCGGACGCAGTACACAGCACGCGGGGGCGCTGTGTCGTGGCGCGCAGCAGCTCCAGCACCTGGTGGTTATAGGGCAGGGTCTCCGCAGGCAGGACGACGCGAGAGGCAAGTTCCCGCTTCAGCGCCGCCTTGCCACGCAACAGCCACAGCGGCAGCAGGAACAGGTACAGCGGATTTCGCGCCAGTAGGGCTAGCACCGATTCGTAGAGGATGTCGGAATTCAAAAGCGTGCCATCCAGATCCACGCAAAGGGCGCGTCCAGAAACCGCCGGACGGGTGGAGCTGATGGTAGGGGCGGACATCGACTGCCTGGCGATCCATTGCGGGGCCGCGATTATACCTAGTCGATCAACCCGCTTCTTCCCGCGATGCAAATTCTGCGATCAGCATGGCCGCAGCACCGACGACAATGGCATACCAGAGCGTGACCAAGCGCGCCGCGACGGCGACCGCAATTGCGTCCGGGGTAGAGATCCCAAGCCGATTGAGCATCAACACGATGGCTAGTTCGGTGGTGCCGACCCCACCGGGAACGAACGACAATGCGCCGATCAGCATCGCAAGTGGATAGATACCGAGCGCGACCATGGGGTTCAGCTGCAAGCCCATACCAGCGCACAGGCTCACGAACACAGCCGATGTCAGTCCCCAGGCGACGAATCCGGCGAACATGCTTTGCCCGAACGCGCGCAGATCCAGGCAACTACGCAGCTCCAATGCGGCTACAAGGCCGAAGCGGGCCAGGCGTCGCAACCAGCGGCCGGGAAGACGTTCGCTCACACGTGCCAGACTATTCAATAGTGCAGGCCACGCCGCCGCCCCGAACAGCACGCAGACAAATCCCAGTACCACGGCCACCAGGGTGCCCAGGGTGGGAAACACCGACGCGGCCAACAAGGACAGCGACAGGATGACCAGCAGATCAGACGCGCGCTCGAAGATGAAGACGCCCAGCGTGCGCTCGGCCGGAATGCCCATGCGCGCGAAATAGCGGATCCGCATCAGTTCGCCGGCCTTGCCGGGCGTTGCTGTCAGGGCAAAGCCCGCCAGATAGCCAGCCAGGCCAGGTAGTACTGGTACGTGATGCCCCTTACGGCGGAGGAGCCAGTGCCACCGCCAGTACCGGAACAGATACGTGATGGAGACGGGCACGATGGCGAGCGCCATCGACTGCCAGACCTCGCTCAGCCGCGAAAAGGTCCCGTTTCCGTGGTCCACCCAGACCAAGACGGCGATGTATCCGGCGCACAGCAGGAAAACGAAGGCGGCAAGATAATCCAGGCGGTGCCGCCATCTTGCGGCACCGCCGATGCTGGGGGGCGAAGGTGAATCCATTGCAGCAGAAGGGCCTCAGCCCAGTGCAGCCTCCAGTTCCGGCAACAAGGTGAACAGGTCGCCGACCAACCCGATGTCGGCAATCTCGAAGATCGGCGACTCCGGGTCCTTGTTGATCGCCACGATCGTGCCGGCGTCCTTGATGCCGGTCAGGTGCTGGATCGCGCCGCTGATGCCGATTGCCACGTAGAGCTCGGGGGCGATGATCTTGCCGGTCTGGCCGACCTGCAGCTCGTTGGGCACGTAGCCGGCATCGACTGCAGCGCGCGAGGCGCCCACGGCGGCGCCGAGTTTGTCGGCCAGGCTGTAGATGTGCTGGAAGTTTTCCGCCGAGCCGACGCCGCGGCCGCCGGAGACCACGCGCTTGGCGCTCTGCAGGTCCGGGCGATCGGAGCTGCCTGCGGCCAGGCCGACGAAGCGGCTGTGGGTCGGCAGCGTGGCGTCAACCGAGACGGATTCGACCGCCGCACTTCCGCCCTTGGCGGCCTCCGGCCACGACGCGCTACGAATGGTCGCAACCACGATCTGGTCGGCCGGGGCCTTGACGGTGATGATGGCGTTGCCCGCATAGATCGGACGCTTGAAGGTATACGCGTCTTCGACAGTCATCAGATCGGAGATCTGGTTGACGCCCAGCAATGCCGCCACGACCGGCATCAGATCCTTGCCAAAGGTGGTGGAGGGGCCGAAGACATGGGTGTAGCCCTGACCCGCCAGTTGGGCGATCTGCGGTCCCAGCACCTGCGCGATGGCGTGTTCGTTGGCCGCGTTGGCCACGGTCAATACGCGCGCGACGCCGGCCAGCTGCGCGGCCTGTGCGGCAACGCCGGTCGGGTCGGCGGCCAGCACGACCACATCGATGGAGTCGGCCGAGATCGCCTGTGCGGCGCTCAGGGTCTTGGCAGTGGCCGCATTGAGCTGGCCGTTGAGATGTTCGGCGACGATGAGAACCTTGGCCATTACAGCAACCCCTTTTGCTTGAGTGCGGCCACCAGTTCGGCGGCATCCTTGACCATGACCCCACGGCTGCGCTTGGACGGCGCCGCGTAGTGGGTAGTGGTCAGGCTGTCATGCGCAGCGACTCCGAGATCGGCAAACGCCAGCGTTTCCAGCGGCTTGCTCTTGGCCTTCATGATGTCGGGCAGCTTGATGAAGCGCGGCTCGTTCAGGCGCAGGTCGGTGGTGATCACCGCCGGCAGGTCCACCTCCAGCGTTTCCAGGCCGGCGTCCACCTCGCGGGTCACCGTGGCCCTGCTATCGGCAACGACGAGCTTGCCGGCGAAGGTCGCCTGCGGGCGGCCCCACAGGGTGGCCAGCATCTGGCCAGTCTGGTTGGCGTCGTCGTCGATGGCCTGCTTGCCCAGGATGACCAGATCCGGTTGCTCCTTCTCGACCAACTTGAGCAGGGTGCGCGCGGCGGTCAGTGGCTGGATGGCGGCATCGGTGACCACATGGATGGCGCGGTTGGCGCCCATGGCCAGGCCGTTGCGCAGATGTGCCGCGGCGTCGGCCGGGGCAAGCGTGGCGACCACCACCTCGCTTGCGATGCCGGCGTCGCGCAGGCGCAGCGCTTCTTCCAGGGCGATTTCGTCGAACGGGTTGGGCGAGAGCTTGACGCCCTCGGTGACCACGCCGGAGCCATCCGGCTTGACCTGAATGCGGACGTTGTAGTCCACCACGCGCTTGTAGGCGACGAGGATTTTCATCGTGTACGAGATCCTTCAGCTGTTGCGGGAAGGCCCGGCCGCGGCGGCAGGCTCGGGAGTGGGGCCATTCTAACCGGGCAGGGCGCACCATGCGATGGCGTATGGATGGTGCGGTGCAATAGATTCGGAGCCACTCATTCGAAGATATACAAGCTCAGCGCAGCTCGACCGTATATCCTGTGCGGTTTGAAGACGCAGCGCAGTTCGCGCGCGACTAGGAGGGGTAGACAGTGGCGACTTGGCTAGTGACCGGCGGGGCCGGTTTTATCGGCGGAAATTTTGTTCTTGAGGCAGTGGCGCGCGGCATTCGCGTGATCAATCTCGACGCGCTCACCTATGCGGGGAACCTGAACACGCTGGCGTCGCTGGAAGGCAATGCCGGCCATGTCTTCGTCAAGGGCGACATCGGCGACGGCGCGCTTGTGGCCAGCCTGCTGCAGGAACATCAGCCGGACGCAGTGCTGAACTTCGCTGCCGAAAGCCATGTGGATCGCTCGATCGAAGGCCCCGGCGCGTTCATCCAGACCAACGTGGTCGGCACCCTGGCATTGCTCGAGGCCGTGCGCGACTACTGGAAAGCGCTGCCGGACGCGCGTCGCGAGGCCTTTCGGTTCCTGCATGTGTCCACCGACGAGGTCTATGGCACGCTGGGTGAGACCGGTAAGTTCACCGAAACCACGCCGTACGCGCCCAATTCTCCGTACTCGGCATCCAAGGCGGCCTCGGACCATCTGGTGCGCGCGTTCCATCACACCTATGGGCTGCCGGTGCTCACCACCAATTGCTCGAACAATTACGGGCCGTACCATTTCCCGGAAAAGCTCATTCCGCTGGTGATCGCCAAGGCGCTGGCGGGCGAGGCGTTGCCGGTGTACGGCGATGGCAAGCAGGTACGCGACTGGCTGTTCGTCAGCGACCACTGCGAGGCGATCCGCACCGTGCTGGCCAAGGGCCAGGTCGGTGAGACCTACAACGTGGGCGGCAACTCCGAGCGCCAGAACATCGAGGTCGTGCAGGCCATCTGTGCGCTGCTGGATCAGCATCGTCCACGCGACGACGGCAAGCCGCGGGCGAGCCAGATCACCCATGTCACCGACCGGCCTGGGCACGACCGTCGTTACGCGATCGATGCGTCGAAGTTGAAGAACGAACTGGGTTGGGAGCCTGCCTACACCTTCGAGCAGGGCATCGCGCAGACGGTCGAGTGGTATCTGACCAATCAAGTGTGGGTGCAGGGCGTGCTTGACGGAAGCTATCGCCTGGAACGCATTGGCGCCACCGCCTGATACTCATCTCAGCGTCCGTACATGCTGTGCGGACCTCCAAGGACGCTCTCATGACTCAACGTAAAGGCATCATCCTCGCGGGCGGTTCCGGCACGCGTTTGTATCCGATCACCAAGGGCGTCAGCAAGCAGCTGTTGCCGGTGTACGACAAGCCGATGATTTACTACCCGCTGAGCGTGCTGATGCTCGCGGGTATCCGCGACATTCTGATTATCAATACGCCGCACGAGCAGGCGCTGTTCCAGTCGCTGCTGGGAGATGGTTCCCAATGGGGCGTCAATATTCAGTATGCCGTGCAGCCCAGCCCTGACGGTCTGGCGCAGGCCTATCTGATCGGTCGCGAGTTCGTTGATGGCAAGCCGAGCTGCCTGGTATTGGGCGACAACATCTTTCATGGTCATGGTCTGACCGATACGCTGCGTCGCGCGGATGCGCGTGAGCAGGGGGCGACGGTCTTCGGATATTGGGTCAATGATCCCGAGCGTTACGGCGTGGCCGAGTTCGACCAGCACGGCAAGGTGATCGACATTGCCGAAAAGCCGGAAAAACCGCGTTCCAATTATGCAGTGACCGGTCTGTATTTCTATGACGGAAAGGCCAGTGATTATGCCGCTGCCTTAACGCCTTCGCCGCGCGGCGAGCTGGAGATCACCGATCTCAATCGCTGTTATCTCGATGCTGGCGACCTGCATCTCGAGCCCTTGGGGCGCGGCTATGCGTGGTTGGACACCGGCACGCACCAGTCGTTGCACGAGGCAGCCAATTTCATCGAAACCATCCAGATGCGTCAGGGTTTGCAGGTGTGTTGCCCGGAGGAGATTGCCTTTGGGCATGGCTGGATCGATGCCGAACAACTGGAGCGACTGGCTGCGCCATTGCGCAAGAACGACTACGGTAAGTATCTGCACGAATTGGCTGTGAGAGGAGTTGTTCCATGAAGGTGATTGAAACGAAGTTGGCTGGCTGTGTGGTGATCGAGCCGGCTGTGTTCGGCGACGAGCGCGGATACTTCTTCGAGACGTGGAATGCCGAGCGCTTTGGTCAGCACAATCTGCCGACCCGGTTCGTGCAGAGCAACGTGTCGACCTCGGCCAAGGGCGTGCTGCGTGGCTTGCACTACCAGTGGCCGCGTCCGCAGGGCAAGCTGGTCAGCGTTCTGGAAGGTGAGGTCTATGACGTTGCTGTGGATGTTCGCCACGGCTCGCCAACCTTCGGGCAGTGGGCGGCGGTTGTACTGAGCGCGGAAAACAAGAAGCAGTTCTGGATTCCGGAAGGCTTTGCCCATGGGTTTGCGGTGCTGTCGGAGCGTGCAGTGTTCAGTTATCTGTGCACCGACGTCTACGTCAAGGAAGCAGATGCGGGCGTGCGTTGGGACGATGCGGCGATCGGCATCGACTGGCCGATCAGCGATCCGGTGCTCTCGGCCAAGGATGCCGCAGCACCTTTCCTGGCAGATGTGCCGGGCGAGCGTCTGCCGGTCTTTGCACCATGACGACATTGGTACTGGGAGCCAATGGACAGGTCGGCACGGAATTGCTGCGCGCATTGGCAGGCGATGGTCCGATCCTGGCCACAACCCGCAGTGGTCGGTTGCCGGACGGTACCGCATGTGAGGTGGCCGACTTCGAGGCAGCGCATCGCCTGAGCGAATTGCTGGATCACCTTGCGCCCACCCGCGTCGTCAATGCGGCTGCCTACACTGCCGTCGATCGTGCCGAGCAGGAGCGTGATGCTGCCTTCCGTGCCAATGCCGAGGCGCCGGCGGTCATTGCGCAGTGGTGCGCGCGCGCCGGCGTGCCGCTGGTCCATTATTCGACCGACTACGTCTTCAATGGGCAGGGCACTCACCCCTATCGGCCGGACGACGCCACCGCGCCGCTCGGCGTCTACGGGCAGAGCAAACTGTCCGGCGAACAGGCGGTGCAGGCGGCCGGCGGCCGGCATCTGATCTTCCGCACCGCCTGGGTCTATGCGGCGCACGGGCACAATTTCCTGCGCACGATGCTGCGCGTGGGAGCCGAGCGCAACGTGCTGCGCGTGGTCGCCGACCAGATCGGCACGCCAACGCCGGCGGCGTTGATCGCTGACATCACGGCGCACGCGCTGCGCCAGCCCGGTGAACCCTCCGGTCTGTGGCATCTGACCGCCATCGGGGAGACCAGCTGGCACGGCTTCGCCGAAGCCATCTTCGCCCAGGCGCACGCGCGCGGGCTGATTGCCCGTGCGCCGCGCGTGGAGGCGATCACCACCGCCGACTATCCAACGCCGGCCACGCGCCCGGCCTATTCGCGGCTGGATACCCACAGCCTGCAGGACACGTTCGGCGTCCGCCTGCCCGACTGGCAGGACGGACTGAGCCAGGTGCTGGACACGCTCGCCCAGGGTTGAGCGGCTTCAATAGCGGCCTAGATCGGGGCGGCTTCAGCACCGACTCATAGCTTGCCTCTCGCTTCGGCTACCATCGGTGACTGGTCCACGCCAGGCCGGCGACCTGCTCTGCGCAGGTCGTGGCCAACGTGGATGTGCCGCTGAAGCGGATGCGATGCGTGATGCATGGGCTGGATGTGTGCATGTGTGTGCGCTACGTCGCATCGGTTGGCACCGTGCAGGTTTTCGCGTGTCCCCCAGCGGGCGCGCCGGCCCATGACGGGCTCGGCCGTACCGTCATCACGCCATGACCTGCGCGCAGCGCGCTGCCTCCTCCCCCATCCAAAATCGCAAGGAATCCCAATGAAGATCGCTGTCGCGGGTACCGGCTATGTCGGTCTGTCCAATGGCGTGTTGCTCGCCAAGCACCATGAGGTCGTGGCGCTGGATATCGTCGAGGCCAAGGTCAAGCTGATCAACGAAGGCCGCTCTCCGATCGTCGACAAGGAACTCGAGGCCGCGTTGGCCGAGGGTGGCCTGAACTTCAAGGCCACGCTGGACGCCAACGAAGCGTTTGCCGGCGCCGAGTTCGTGATCATTGCCACACCCACCGACTACGATCCGGACACCAATTACTTCAACACCAGCTCGATCGAGGTGGTGATCGCCAAGGTGCTGGAGATCAACACCCAGGCGACGATGGTGATCAAGTCGACCATCCCGGTTGGCTACGTGGCCAAGCTGCGCGCGCAGTTCGGCACCGACAACATCATCTTCTCGCCCGAATTCCTGCGGGAGGGCCGGGCGTTGTACGACAACCTGTACCCGTCGCGGATCATCGTCGGCGAGCGCTCGGCGCGCGCGGAAACCTTCGCGCGGCTGCTGCAGGAAGGCGCACTCAAGCCCGACGTGCCGGTGTTGTTCACCGAGCCTACCGAGGCCGAAGCGATCAAGCTGTTCGCCAACACCTATCTGGCGATGCGGGTGTCCTACTTCAACGAACTGGACACCTACGCGCTCACCCACGGGCTGGACAGCCGCCAGATCATCGAAGGCATCTGCCTGGATCCGCGCATCGGCAGCCACTACAACAATCCGTCCTTCGGCTACGGCGGTTACTGCCTGCCCAAGGACACCAAGCAGTTGCTGGCCAACTACCAGAGCGTTCCGCAGACCATCATCCGGGCGATCGTCGATTCCAACACCACCCGCAAGGACTTCATTGCCGCCGACGTGCTGCGGCGCAATCCCAAGGTGGTTGGGATCTATCGCCTGATCATGAAAGCCGGCTCGGACAACTTCCGTTCGTCCAGCATCCAAGGCGTGATGAAGCGCCTCAAGGCCAAGGGTGTGGACATCATCGTGTACGAACCGACGCTGAGCGATCCGGAGTTCTTCCGCTCGCGCGTGGTCAACGACCTGGAGGCCTTCAAGCGCGAGGCCGACGTCATCATCAGCAACCGCATGGCCGACGCGCTGCAGGACGTGCAGGACAAGGTCTATACGCGCGATCTGTTCGGCGACAACTGAGCCCGGCAGGTCCTGCGTCTTGGCGGGTGGCGATGCCACTCGTCCAGGCCATCCATGATGTTGTCTTGGGCTACGGGGCCGTTCGCGGCCTTTCGGGCGAACGCCAACGGGGCGGCAGCAGCATTGCCCGCACGCATCGACGTGCGATGCAGCCTGCGGAAGCAGGCGACCTGTGATCTGCCTGCGCAGCGTGTTGTGATCGAAGCGAGGCAGGGATAACGCAAAACGGCGGCCATTGGCCGCCGTCGATGTTGCCGTCTACGTCGAGTGCGCGATCAGGCGCGGCCGTAGGTGTCCTCGAAACGCACGATGTCGTCTTCGCCCAGATAGCTGCCGGACTGGACTTCGATCAGTTCCAGCGGCAGTTTGCCCGGATTACGCAGGCGATGCGTGACGCCCAGCGGGATGTAGGTACTCTGGTTTTCGGTCAGCAGCAGCACTTCCTCGCCACGGGTGACTTCGGCAGTGCCGCTCACCACGATCCAGTGTTCGGCGCGGTGGTGGTGCATCTGCAGGCTCAGCACGGCACCGGGCTTGACGGTGATGCGCTTGACCTGGTGACGCTGGCCCATGTCGATCGAGTCGTAGGCGCCCCACGGGCGATACACCTTGCGATGCCAGGTGGCTTCGGAGCGGCCGTCGGACTTGATCCGGCCGACCACATCCTTCACCTCCTGGATGCGATCGCGGTGACCGACCAGCACGGCATCCGGCGTCTCGACGACGACGACGTCTTCCAGGCCGACCATGGCGATCAGGCGCGAACCATAGGCGTAGGTGTTGCGGCAATCCAGCTGGATCACATCGCCATGATGCGCGTTGCCCTGGCCATCCTGCTCGGACACGTCCAGCAGCGACGACCACGAGCCGACGTCGTTCCAGCCGGCATCCAACGGCACCACGACCGCATCGGCGGTCTTTTCCATCACCGCGTAGTCGATCGAATCCGACGGGCTTGCTGCGAAGGCGTCCTTGTCCAGGCGGGTGAAGTCGGCGTCGCGCTTGCCGTTCTGCCACGCGGTCTGGCAGGCATCGGCAATGGCCGGATGGAACTTGCGCAGTTCTTCCAGGTAGCGCGAAGCACGGAACAGGAACATGCCGCTGTTCCAGTAGTATTCGCCGCTGGCCAGGTAGCCTTGTGCGGTTGCCAGGTCGGGCTTCTCGACGAAGCGTTCGACCGCACTCGCGCCAGTGCCCGCGCCGGCCTTGATGTAGCCGTAGCCAGTTTCCGGTGCGGTCGGCTTGATGCCGAAGGTCACCAGCTTGCCTTGTTCTGCGGCAGCCACTGCCACTGTCACCGCTGCCTGGAACGCAGCTTCGTTCTGGATGACGTGATCTGAGGGCAGGACCAACAACAAGGGGTCGGCGCCATCGCGGCTGGCTTCCAAGGCTGCGACTGCAATTGCCGGGGCAGTATTGCGGCCTTTGGGTTCAAGCAGGATGGCAGAAGGTTTGACGCCGAGCTGCTGCAGCTGCTCGGCGGCCATGAAGCGGTGCTCCTCGTTGGCCACCACGATGGGAGCATGGCCTGCGACGGGAGCCGCGCGCAGCCAGGTGGCCTGCAACATGCTCTTGTCGCCGACCAGCGGCAGAAACTGCTTGGGATAGGACTCGCGCGACAGCGGCCACAGGCGCGTGCCGGAGCCACCGGACAAGATAATCGGAAGGACGTCGCTCATGAGCGGGGGAAACTCCAGTGCGTCAAGGTGGGGGAGGAGGGTAAATCAGCCGCGAAGCAGATCGGAAATCTCTTGCGTACGGCTTTCCAGCAATGCGGCATCGCCGCGGGTTTCCACGTTCAGACGCAACAGCGGCTCGGTGTTGGAACTGCGCAGGTTGAAGCGCCATTGGCCAAAGTCCGCGCTGATGCCGTCGGTGTAGTCCAGCTCAGGCGATAGATCAGCGTAGTGCTCCATCACGCGGGCAACCGCGGCCTTGGCGTCGGCCACCTTGAAGTTGATCTCGCCGCTGCAGGGGAACTTCTGCATGCGCGCCTCGACCAGATCGGCCAGCGAACGACCGGACTGCGACACCAGCTCGGCGATCAGCAGCCATGGAATCATGCCGGAATCGGCGTAGGCGAATTCACGGAAGTAGTGGTGCGCGCTCATCTCGCCGCCGTACACGGCGTTCTCGCTGCGCATCTTTTCCTTGATGAAGGCGTGGCCGCTCTTGCACAGCACCGGAATGCCGCCGGCTTCTTCGACCTGCTCGACCGTGTTCCAGGTCAGGCGCGGGTCGTGCACGACCTTGCCGCCCGGCTGCTTGGCCAGGATGGCTTGTGCGAGCAGGCCGACCAGGTAATAGCCTTCGATGAAGCGGCCGGTGTGATCGAAGAAGAAGCAACGATCGAAGTCGCCGTCCCACGCGATACCGAAATCGGCGTCGTGGTCCTTGACCGCCTTGGCAGTGGCGTCGCGGTTTTCCGGCAGCAGCGGATTGGGGATGCCGTTGGGGAAGTTGCCATCGGGCTCATGGAACACGCGGACGAACTCGAACGGCAGATGCGGCGCAAGCAGATCCACGATCAGGCCGGCGCCGCCGTTGCCGGCATTGACCACCAGCTTGAGCGGCTTGAGCGTGCTGCGGTCCACGTAGCTGAGCAGGTGCTCCAGGTAGGCGGTCTTGTCGGTGCGGCTCTGCTCGGCGGCTGTGGGCTCGCCGGGTGCGGCGGTATCGGCCGCGACGGTGTCGCGGATGGCGAACAGGCCGGTATCGGAACTGATCGGTCGCGCCTGCTCGCGGACCAGCTTCATGCCGTTGTAGTCCATCGGGTTGTGGCTGGCGGTGACCATGACGCCACCGGCGGCCTTGAGGTAATCGGTCTGGAAATAGACCTCCTCGGTGCCGCACAGACCGATGTCGATGACCTCGCGGCCGCTGGCGCGCAGGCCGGCCGAGAGCGCTTCCTGCAGCGCCGGGCTGGCCAGGCGCACGTCGTGGCCCAGGACCACCGGCCCCTGATCCAGCTGCGCCGCCAGTGCCACGCCAATGCGGCGGGCCAAGTCCTCGTTGAGTTCATCCGGCACGCGGCCGCGAATGTCGTAGGCCTTGAAGGCGGGTAGCGTCATGGGCAATTCCTAGGGTGGGGGACACCCGAGTTTAGCGGGTGCGCCGTGTCTTGGGTGTGGCGGAATTGCGACCGAGGACAGGGAACAGTCAGCGGATAGAATGGCCGCTTCACATCAGCGAGGTGAGGGCGGTGATGCGCAATGATGGACGTGACAAGGCAGCTGGCAAGCGCTACGCCGGTGCCGAGGCGGCGCTCGAGGGCGTGCTGGCCGATGGCCAGACCCTGGCAGTAGGCGGCTTCGGGTTGTGCGGGATCCCCGAGGCGCTGATCGCCGCCGTGCGCGACAGCGGGGTGGGCGGGTTGACGGTGATTTCCAACAACGCCGGGGTCGATGGATTCGGGCTTGGTCAATTATTGGCCACGCGGCAGATTCGCAAGATGATTTCGTCCTACGTGGGCGAGAACAAGGAGTTCGAGCGTCAGTATCTGGCTGGCGAGCTCGAGCTTGAGTTCAACCCACAGGGCACGCTGGCCGAGCGCCTGCGTGCGGGCGGTGCGGGAATCCCTGCGTTCTACACCGCCACCGGCTACGGCACGATCGTGGCCGAGGGCAAGGAGACCCGCGAATTCGACGGCAAGCACTATGTGCTGGAAACCGCACTGCAGGCCGACGTCGCGCTGGTCAAGGCGTGGCGAGCCGATACCGCGGGCAACCTGATGTTCCGCAAGACGGCGCGCAATTTCAATCCGGCCTGCGCCATGGCCGGTCGCGTCTGCATTGCCGAAGTCGAAGAAATCGTGGAGTTGGGCGCCATCGACCCGGACCACGTGCATCTATCCGGTATCTACGTCGACCGCTTGGTGCTCAACGCCACGCCGGCAAAACGCATCGAACAGCGCACCGTGCGCGAAGGACAGCAGTAATGGCCTGGACCCGAGACCAGATGGCCGCCCGTGCGGCGCGCGAACTGACCGATGGCGCCTACGTCAATTTGGGAATTGGACTGCCGACGCTGGTGGCCAACCACATCCCGGAAGGCGTGGACGTGTGGCTGCAATCAGAGAATGGACTGCTCGGCATCGGCCCGTTTCCTACCGAGGACGAAGTGGATGCGGACTTGATCAATGCGGGCAAGCAGACCGTGACCGCGCGCGCTGGCGCCAGTTATTTCGGCAGCCACGATTCGTTCGCGATGATCCGCGGCGGCCATATCGACCTGGCGATCCTGGGCGCAATGCAGGTCACCGACCGCGGCGACCTGGCCAACTGGATGGTGCCCGGCAAGATGGTCAAGGGCATGGGCGGCGCGATGGACCTGGTGGCCGGCGTCAAGCGCGTGGTGGTGCTGATGGAGCACGTCGCCAAGGACGGCAGCCACAAGATCCTGCGCGAATGCGACCTGCCACTGACCGGCGTCGGTGTGGTGGATCGCATCATCACCGACTTGGCGGTGTTCGATGTCACTGCCGACGGGTTGATCCTGGTGGAGATTGCAGAAGGGGTAAGTGAGAAGGAAGCGCGGGCTAAGACAGGAGTGCCATTTTTGACGGCAGCGACTTGAACTAGCTTTTATGCGCGTATTTGTACGGAGCCATGGCCTGTTCCTTGGCTCCGACGATGGAGGCGGCACTGGCTAATGCATAACCTGTGTCAATTGTAGAAAGACTTAGTAGGCGTTCAATTGCATGTGCCATTGTGCCGTCTACCTGACCTGCTTCTTTTTCAAACTCACTTGGTCGCAGATGACAATCTAAAATTGGCTGAATTGCTTGTAGGCGCAGCCAGAACATGCTTCCGCATGCGAAGCTCGCAGAGCCTATGTCTGGTTGAGTTATCCCTATCCGGGTGGCTAGCGACCGCACTGCGGACTCATTTGCTCCCCAATAGAAGCTCAGCGGCTGGATATGGCCTTCAGGTGCAACCAGTCCTAAATTAGGCCGCTGATCAAATGCATCGATAATGCTCCTGACACGTTCGCGGGCGAGCAGGCTGCTAACCATATCTCGTCGCCATTGATCGCCATCTCGGCGATGTGTGGAGCGCTTGGTGTGCAACTTGAGTATCACCGATACGCCCGCATCGATAAGCCGATCTGCAACCCTCAAAAACGGCAGGATGTCACGACCATGATTTTCATGTACTACTACCTCTGCCTCCATTCCCTGAAGTTTGATGATGCGATTGACTGCAAGGAGGTTGTTATCCGTTGTCGTAATAATAAGGTGATGATCGAATGCCGCTTCGCGTAGTTGTATCAAAAGTTCTTCTAGAACATCAACGTACCAAGCGTGGATGATCACATGAGGTAGTACGTTGCACGGACGTCGCGGTTGCAACGCCCTACGGGTCGCCTCAAGCCAAGCATAACCGAGTCGCGCGTCTGGCTCTAGCACAGCACCTTCTGCCCATTCGTTCCAAGCATTGATAAATACCAGGTTCCTATTGGCTGGAACGGCTGCGAGCCGCTCGTGAATGGTCTGAGATAACCATGCTTGATAGCCGCGTGGCGAAGAGTGGTGATACACGCGGCCGTTCCCAGAGCGACGCGGCTCATTGTCCCAGCCAGGATTGACGCCCGGATAAAGCGTGTATTTCGGTAAAGGCCTAGCCGCCATTTCGGCAGCGAGAGCACGCCAGTCCAACACTTCCCCTGAAAAATCAGGGTTTATCAGCAGCTGCGCCTGAGATAACGACGGCGGAGAACTCATGTTTGGGGGGAATTCCACTGCCGCATCGAAGCCGATATCCCGAGGGTCAGGACGTTCGAATCCTTGGACGTATGCGAGGTGAATTTCGCCAATGCCGTGAGTCATACACCACTCGCGCCACCGCAATGCAGTTGCGCTAGGGTCCGGCATCAAGTTCGGGCGATAAACGAGGAGCAGTGGCTTCCCATCTACACGCAAGTATCGAGGGTCGCTGAGGTAAGTGCTAACGTGAGAAATGAACGCTAGATCATCTTCAAGACTATGTTGCTGTTCGATCAAGATATCGGCGTTGCGCCCATCCCAACGACGGGCCCAATTCTCGTTGGCCCAGCATAGACAATAGGGCAAAAGGATGCTTGCATCATCGCGCCATTTGCGTACGGGCTCCTCAAGCAACGTTTTTCCCGCAAACCAATAAAAGTAAAAACAAAACGCGCCAATTCCGTACTCTGATGCTAGCTCGGCCTGCTGACGCATAACGTTCCGGTCGCGAAGATTGTAAAACCCGAGATCTGCAGGAATCCGTGGCTGCATGTGGCCATAGAACTGCGGTAGGGCGCGGCTAACATTGCGCCATTCGGTAAAGCCTTTGCCCCACCATGCGTCGTTTTCCGGAATCGGATGGAATTGTGGTAGATAGAACGCGATCAACGTCGCTGGCATAGGCACTGGCAGAACATCGTATCGGTAGGGAGTGTGGCCGATCGCTGCTTCATCGCTTCGCTGTAGCAGGCGCAGAGCCATGGTGCCTACCTCTGCGGCTCGACCCTTTTGAGGGGCCGGGACCCAATTGGTGTATCTGTCAAGAAACCAGTTCCTACAGCGGTCACGCAAGCCATCCGAAATTGGCACTATGCGAAAGCCAGCACGTAGCATGTAGTAACCAATGGTGCGGAGGCGTTTAAAAAAGAACTGGCTCATACGTGATAATTCACAGATTCTGGTAGTTCGGACCCGAACCACCCTCCGGTGTGACCCAGTTGATGATCTCGTAGGGGTCCTTGATGTCGCAGGTCTTGCAGTGCACGCAGTTGGCGGCATTGATCTGCAGGCGTTTGCCGGAGGGGCTGGCGGTGTCTGCGACCATCTCGTAGACGTTGGCGGGGCAGAAGCGAGTGCAGGGGTTGTCGTACTCTTCCACGCAGCGGGTGGCGCAGATGTTGGTGTCGAGCACCTGCAGATGCACCGGCTGGTCTTCGTCGTGCTCGGTGGCGGCGAAATACACCGCCTGCAGGCGGTCGCGCGGGGCGAGCTCGCGGCTGACGTAATCGCGCTTGGGTTGTTCGTAGTCGCCGATCTTGCGCAGGGCCGACCAGTCGGGCTTGTTCTTCAGGGTCCATGGCGAGGCGCCCTTGAGGGCGGTCTCCCAGGCGGCGTTGAGCAGGCCGAACCACAGCCCCTTCTTGAAACCGGGCTTGATATTGCGGACGGTCTTCAATTCGGCCATGGCATCGGAGGCGCGCAACTTGGCGTCGAAGCCCTGCGGGGCCAGCTGCGATTGCACCAGATGCTCGGCCGCCAGCATGCCGCTGCGGATCGCCTGATGGGTGCCCTTGATCTTGGGCACGTTGAGCAGGCCGGCAGTGTCGCCGATCAGCAGGGCACCCGGCATCTCCACCTTTGGCAGCGACTGCCAGCCGCCGGTGACGATGGCGCGCGCGCCTGCCGACAGGATGCTGCCACCCTCCAGCAGCGACTTGATCAGTGTGTGGTTCTTCCATTGCTGGAAGACTTCCCACGGCTGGTATTCGGGGTCGCTGTAGTCCAGTCCGCTGACATAGCCGAGCGCAACCTGGTTATTGTCCAGGTGATACAGAAAGCTGCCGCCGTAGGTTCGATTGTCGGCCGGCCAGCCGATGGTGTGCACGATCTTGCCTGGCGTAACGCGGCCTTCGGGCACCTGCCACAGCTCCTTGATGCCGATCGAATACCCTTGCGGGTCGCTGTCGGCAGTGAGGTCGAAGCGCTTGAGCAGCCGCTTGGTCAGGTGACCGCGCGCGCCCTCGGCCAGTACGGTGACCTTGGCGCGGATGTCGATGCCGGCGGTGTAGCCGGGCTTGTGCGACCCGTCCTTGGCCACGCCCATGTCGCCGATACGCACGCCCACCACCTGGCCGCTGTCGTCATGCAGGGTCTCGGCAGCGGCAAAGCCGGGGTAGATCTCCACGCCCAGCGCTTCGGCCTGCGGCGCGAGCCAGGCGCACATTGCGCCCAGGCTGACGATGAAGTTGCCGTGGTTGCGCATGCCCGGCGGCACCACCGGGAACTTGCGTGCGCTGTCCTTGCCGAGAAACCAAAATTCGTCGTCGGTGGCAGCCACGCAGATCGGCGGCGGGTTGTCGCGCCAGCCCGGCAGCAGGGCATCCAGCGGGCCGGGCTCGATCACCGCACCGGACAGGATGTGTGCGCCGATGGTGCTGGATTTTTCAATCACGCAGACGCTCAGCTCGGGGTTGAGCTGCTTGAGCCGGATTGCGAACGACAGCCCGGCCGGACCGGCACCGACGGTGACGACGTCGTATTCCATGACGTCACGCTCGACCGCCTCTGACGCTTGCGCGCCGATTCCCGCTTCCGACATTGCTCCGCTCCCGTTGGCTCGATGGCTGGTGCGCATTTTCCGGGATTGCATGTGATGGCGGCAAATCGCTGCGATTCATCCGCCGTGGACAGCGCCGCCAGGGGCCTGCGTGCTAGCGTTCGGGAATGAAGATTCCGGTCCCATTGCCGGGCGCGCAGGTCCAGTGGTGGCGCGGCTGGTTGCAGGCGGCGGCAGCCGATGCGCTGCTGCAGACATTGCTGACACAGGTGCAGTGGGAGGTGCACCGCATCCGCGTGTTCGGGCGGGTGGTGGATTCGCCGCGCCTGAGCAGCTGGATCGGCGATCCGGAGGCAAGCTATCGCTATTCGGGAACGCAGTTTTCGCCGCAGCCGTGGCTGGACGCATTGCAGCCGTTACGTGCTCGTCTGCAGGAAGACACCGGCCGCCCGTTCAATAGCGTGCTGGTCAATCGGTATCGCAGTGGCAATGATGCGATGGGCTGGCACAGCGACGACGAGCCGGAGTTGGGCGCCCAGCCGTTGATTGCCTCGGTGAGCCTGGGCGCAACGCGACGCTTTGCGTTCAAGCATCGCGACGATGCGGCCTTGAAGCAGACGCTGGAACTGGGGCACGGCGATTTGCTGCTGATGGGTGGCGACACCCAACGCTGCTACAAGCATGCCCTGCCACGCACGGCGCGGCCGGTGGGGGAGCGGATCAATCTTACTTTTCGGCAGATTGCATCGGCTGCTGCAGGATGACGGTGGTTCGCGGCGGGCGTGAGATCAGGCTTGGGGCAGTGCGTGCCCTCATCCGGCGCTGCGCGCCACCTTCTCCCGCTTGCGGGAGAAGGGAGGCGGGTGGATCCCGTCGCGTGCAGGATGCTGGATCTGATGCCGATGCAAAGTGCTGGATCTGATGCCGGGTGAGATGCGTCCGGGGCTGCAGGTGGACGTGTCGGATTACGGTGTGCGTGGCAGCGCCGCACTGTCCTGTTGCCCGGTGGTGAGCGTCCAGCCCACCAGGTCGGTGGTGACCTGGGTCAGCGCCTGCTCGAACGCTGCGGCAACCGCTGCCACATCGGTGCCGCTGGAAGGGCGGGCAACCAGGAAGGTCCGCGAGGCGACCACGCGCTGATCCGAGGAGTGCAGCAGCTTGGCGTTGAGTTCGATGGTGGCCGACGGCACCGGCTGGCCGGCGTAATCGGACTCGAAGCGGCGCAGGTCGATCGCCAGTTTGTAGTCCGAGCGGATGCCGGTGCCGATGCGCGCGACCGCCGCGATCTTGCCGGAGTCCTCGAACCCGCGCACGACACTGTCTTCCAGCATGTCGGTGGCCGGTTGCGCCCAGCCGGCGCCGTGGTAGATCTGCAATTCGCCCGGCGTCGGGCGCACGTTGATGCGCGGGCTGTCGATCACGCGCGCAGCGTTGGGCTTATTGATCGCCAGCTGCCAGGTGACCTGTGGCCAGGACGGATTCGGCGTCACGCGCACGGTGGGCGCGTAGATCGTGGCCGGCTTCTTGTCGCCGCCGGTCAGGACCGAGCAGCCGCCCAGCGCCAGCAACGAGACGCACAGCAGGGGACGCAACACGCGCATGGCAGTCATTTCGGTTCGAACTCCTTGGGTGCGTCGCGGCCGAGCAGGTAGCGCGCAGGGTTGTTGTCCAGTTTGTCGCTGACCCGGCGCAGGTCGCGGATCAGGCCGCGCAATTCGGTCAGCGTGGGGCCGAGCTGGCCCAGCCCGTCGTTGGCAAAACTGTTGATGGCCGCGCGGTTCTCGCCAAGGATGTTGTCGGCATTGCCGGCGGCCGAATCCAGCTTGACCAACGTTGCATCGAGCTTGCTCAGGATGCCCGGCAGCTGCTGCACCAGGTTCTGATCCAGCCGTTTGATGGTGCCGTTGGTGGTGGTCAGGGTGGTGTCCAGGTTGCGTGCGGCATCGCGCGCGCTGACGATCAGCGCCTGCATGCCTTCGTCACGGTCGGCGATGCCACCGCTGATCTTTTCCAGGTTCTGCAGCGTGGCCGAAATGCTCGCCACGTTCTTGTCCGAGAGCATCTCGTCCATGCGTTCGACGATGCGGTTGGCGGTGTCGGTGATGTTCTGCAGTGCCGACGGCGTGGTCTGGATGATCGGCGCATCGCTCTTGTCGATGGTGGTCAGCGACGGCGCCTCGGGCGTGCCGCCGGAGAGCTGGATGATCGACGGGCCGGTCAGGCTGGTGATGGCCAGCTTGGCGCGGGTGTCGCTCTTGATCGGCGTGGTGGAATTCACCCGCACGTGGGCGACCACCTGGCGCGGGTCGTTCGGCGCCAGCGTCAGCTCGGTGATCGAGCCGACTGCGATGCCGTTGTACTGCACCGGGCTGCCGACCGACAGGCCGGTGACCGCCTCGCGGAACACCACCCGGTACTGCTGCCAGGTGCGGTCGGAGGAGTATTTGGCGGCCCACAGCCCGAACAGCAGCAGGGCCAGGCCGGCCACGATGGTGAAGGCGCCGATCAGGACGTAATTGGCTTTGGTTTCCATGCTCAGGCGGTCTCGGTGGAGTCGGTCTTGGCCGCGCGTGCGGCGCGTGCGCGCGGACCGTGGAAATATTCCTGGATCCAGGGGTGGTCGAGTTGTTCGACCTCGGCCAGTGGCGCGTTGGCGATCACCTTGCGATCGGCCAGCACCGCGATGCGGTCGCAGATGGCGTACAGCGTATCCAGGTCGTGGGTGATCAGGAACACGGTCAGGCCCAGGGCCTGCTGCAGGGTACGGATCAGGCGGTCGAAGGCGGCCGCGCCGATCGGATCCAGCCCGGCAGTGGGTTCGTCCAGGAACAGCAGCGGCGGGTCCAGTGCCAGCGCACGCGCCAGGCCCGCGCGCTTGCGCATGCCGCCGGACAATTGCGAGGGCAGCTTGTCCAACGCATCGGCCGGCAGGCCGGCCAACTTGATCTTCAGCAGCGCCAGCTCGAAATACCAGCGCTCCGGGAACTCGCCGTGATGTTCCTTCAGCGGCACCTGCACGTTCTCGCCCACGGTCATGGAAGAGAACAGCGCGCCGTCCTGGAATAGCACGCCTGTGTTGCGAGTGATCAGCTGCCGGTCGGCGAAGCTGCCCGAACGCGCATCCGCCCCCAGCACGTGGATGCTGCCGGCATCCGGCTCGCGCAGGCCCAGGATGCTGCGCATCAGCACCGACTTGCCGGTGCCGGAGCCGCCGACCACGCCCAGGATCTCGCCACGACGCACGTCCAGATCCAGGTCTTCGTGCACGGTCTGGCTGCCGAAACGGTTAGTGAGCCCGCGCACGGAAATCGCCAGCTGGTCGTCGTCGGCCTCTGGGGAGGGATTGGGGAGTGGGGATTCGGGATTGGTCAAAGCACTTTTCTCCCGAATACCAGTGCAAGCGCTTTGCGCCTGCTCTGCACAAATCCCAAATCCCGAATGTCCAATCCCGGCTCCATCACCACCCCATCTTCATGAACCACAACGCCGCAATGGCGTCGAGGATGATGACCAAGGAAATCGTCTGCACCACCGAGGAGGTGGTGCGTTCGCCCACCGACTGCGCGGTGCCGCTGACCTTGAGCCCTTCCAGGCAGCCGATCAGGCCGATCACCAGCGCGAACAGCGGCGCCTTCGACAGGCCGACCAGGAAGTGCCGCAACTGGATGGTCTCGTGCATGCGCGCCAGATACATCTGCGGCGGGATATCCAGGTCGAACGCGCCCACGGTGACGCCACCGGCCAGGCCGGCGATCATGGCGATGAAGGTCAGCAGCGGCAGGGTGAAGATCAGCGCCAGCAGGCGCGGGATCACCAGCAGGTCGATCGGGTCCAGGCCGAGGGTGCGGATGGCATCGACTTCCTCGCGCGATTTCATCGCACCGATCTGCGCGGTGAAGGCGCTGGCGGTGCGTCCGGCCAGCACGATGGCGGTCAGCAGCACCGCGAACTCGCGCAGGAAGGCGATGGACACCAGTTCCACCACGTAAATCTCTGCGCCGAAGTCGCGCAGGATGGTCGAGCCCAGGAACGCGATCACCGCGCCGACCAGATAGGACAGCAGCACCACCAGCGGCACCGCGTCCAGGCCCACCTGTTCCATGTGGTGCACGGTGGAGGTCAGGCGGAAGCGGCGCGGCTCATGGATCAGCCGCATGATCTTGACCAGGTTCTCGCCGAGAAAACTGTTCAACTCCAGGATGCCCTGGCCGACGCCATGGGTGGTACGGCCCAGACGGTCGAGCGCGGCGACGAAGCCGTAATCGCGCTTGGGCTTGGGGCGTTCGTCGTTGAGTTCCTCGATGGTGCACACCAGGGCCTGGTGCTCGTCGCGGAAATCGATGGCGTCTTCCTTGAGCCCGAGGCGGCCGGCAAAGCGCAGCAGCTGCAGCACGCCGGCCGAATCCAGTTGCCCGATACCGCGCGCGTCGATGCGGCGCACCCCGTCGGGCACGGTCTGCAACAGTTCTGCCTGGGGCAGGGCGGTCGCCAGGACCCAACTGCCGGCGAGGCGGATCTGTGCCTGATCCTGCGAGTCTTGTTCGATGCGGGGAGGTTGCGGTTTGATCATGGGTGGCCTGTCCGTGGCACCAGCATACAGGGCCGGCGTGAGCGAAAGATGGGGACGCGGCGGCGGCGATCGCCCTGCCTCCGGCAATCAGGGCGCCGGCTACGCGCGCTGCGGCATACACTGGCGGCCTCGCCACACGGCGTTTCTCCGATCCGACCCGCCACGCATGTCCGCTGCCACCGTCGTCTTACCGTCCGCCAGCGCCACCTACGCCCAGCGCGTCGCCTTCGTATCGGAAATCGCCGGGCGCCTGCATTCCTATGGCACCACTGCGCAGCGCCTGGAGGCGGCAGTGGTCGGGCTGTCGCAAAAACTCGGTCTGGACTGCGAACCCTGGTCCAACCCCACCGGCATCATCCTGAGCTTCAGCGACCCGACCAAGGCGA
This sequence comes from Xanthomonas sp. NCPPB 1325, assembly GCF_041477645.2. Lineage (NCBI taxonomy): Bacteria > Pseudomonadati > Pseudomonadota > Gammaproteobacteria > Lysobacterales > Lysobacteraceae > Xanthomonas > Xanthomonas sp. NCPPB 1325. Next base: position 4,078,082 of record NZ_CM192985.1, on the reverse strand, counting down.
TCGGCTCCAGCGACATCACCCGGGTGATCCGGCTCGCGCCCGGCGAAAACGATCTGTACAAGCTCAGCGTGGCCGACTACGTGGCCGACAGCGTGGCCAATGGGCGCATGAGCATTGCCCAGGGGCACACCGCCTTGCGCCGGTTGGACCGGGAGGTCGATCGGCGCGGCAAGACCATGCAGGTGCTGGCGTTCGGGCTGGCCGCCGCCGGCGTGGCCGGGTTGTGGAAGCTGCCCTGGCTGGACATCGCCACTGCCGGCGCCATCGGCATGTCGATCGGCCTGCTGACCCAGTACACCGACAAGCGGCCGGCGACCAAGGAGGCCGGCGAAGCGCTGGCCGGGCTGCTGGCCGGCGTGGTGGCGGCAGTGGTGGCCTCGCTGGTCGGGCCGTTGAACCTCAATACGGTGATCATTGCCTCGCTGGTGGTGTTGCTGCCCGGCATGTCGCTGACCAACGCATTCAACGAGCTGGCCAGCCAGCACTGGGTGTCCGGGACTGCGCGCCTGGCCGGTGCGGTCACCACGGTGCTCAAACTCACGGTCGGCGCGGTGATCGCGGTGACGCTGACCCAGCTGGTCGGTCTGCACCCACGGGTGGCCGCCTTGCGTCCGCAGTCGGGATGGGTGGAGTGGGCCTCGCTGCTGGTGGCCGCGTACGCGTTTGCGGTGTTGTTCAAGGCCAATCGGCGCGATTATTTATGGATCATGGCCGCGGCAATGTCCGGTTATGTCATCGCGCGTTATGCCGGGCATGCCTGGGGCGGCCCGGCTGGCGTATTTGCCTCGGCCATGTCACTGACCGCCGCCGGGAATTTGTTTGGGCGGGTCGTTCAAAAACCCGGTGCGCTGATCCGGTTGCCGGGCATCATCATGCTGGTTCCCGGAAGTGTCAGCCTGCGGGGATTTTTGACCCTGGTGCAGCAGCAGGATGTCAGTGTCGGACAAGCGGCATTGTTGGCGGTGACCAATATCGTGATGGCATTGATGGCCGGCCTGCTGTTCGGCAATCTGCTGATTCCGGCGCGCAAGAATTTATGAATAAGCCGATCATCGCCCAATAAAAACGCCGGCAATGCCGGCGTTTTTATTGGTCTGGATTTAAGCGGCCTTGGCTTTCTTACTGGCGCGCTTGGTTGCCGTCTTGCGCGGCGTGGTCTTTTTTGTCGCCGCCTTCTTCGTACCACCGCCCACCTTGCTGATCAGAAAGTCTTCCACTTTCTTGCCGGCAGCGGTCAATTCGGCCAGCCAGCGCGGCTGCTTGCCACGGCCGGTCCAGGTTTCCTGGGCATTGGCGGGGTTGCGGTATTTCGGCGGAACCTTGCCCAGCTTGCGGCCGGCACGCGGGCCCGGCTTGCCGGCCGCGGCGGGACGACCCGGCCCGGCACTGGCGGCGCTACCGAACAATTCTTCGATGGAATATCCCTGGGCTTTTGCCGCACGGGTCAGCTGAGTGCGAACCTTGGCGATCGGGGCGCGCTTGGCAACCACGGTCTGTTGCTTCTTTGCGTTTTTGATCAAGGCGCCCAATTGCTTGGCCGACAGGCCGGTGAGATCGATCGACATCACTACTCCGGAAGAATGAGAGAGAAAGAATGCCGGTCCGTGGCAGCGGCGGCCATCATAATGTCAGAAAACCGGTATGACAAATGCGCCGAAATACTTCGGCGCCTTGCGTTCATCCAATTGGAGCGGGGGGCGTTGTTTGATCAACGGCCCAGGCGGGAGAATAATCCGGCCTTATCCAGGTTTTCTGCCGAATCGGCGGTGCGGGCGCGATATTCAAATGTGCCGGCGGCCAATCCCCGTTCCGAGACCACCACCCGATGCGGAATGCCCAAGAGTTCCATATCGGCAAACATGGCACCCGGACGTAGACCGCGGTCATCCAGTGCTGCATCGATGCCGGTGGCAATCAATTCGTCCAGCAATGCCCGGGCGGCGGCCACCACGCTGGGGTCCTGTTTGGGATTGATCACGCACACCACCACCTGCCACGGCGCCATCGGCGCCGGCCAGATGATGCCGGCCTCGTCGTGGTTCTGTTCGATCGCTGCGGCCACGATGCGTGAAATGCCGATGCCGTAGCAGCCCATCTTCATCACTGCGGCCTTGCCGTTTTCGTCGATGACGGTGGCCTGCAGTGCCTGCGCGTACTGGCTGCCCAGCTGGAACACGTGGCCGACCTCGATGCCGCGCGCCAGACGCAGTTCGCCGCCATCGGCGGCGCGCTCGCCTTCGACCACGTTACGCACATCGGCCACGGTCTCCGGTTCCGGCAGGTCGCGGCCCCAGTTGACGCCGACCAGATGCGCGCCGACCACATTGGCGCCGACCACGAAATCGGCCATTGCCGCGACATCGCGGTCGGCGACCACGCGCACCGGGCGCGCAGTGTTCACCGGGCCCAGGAAACCCGGCTCGCAGCCCAGGTGCTCGCGGATTTCGGTTTCGTTGGCCAGGCGGTAGTCGGCCAGGCCAGCCACCTTGCCCAGCTTGATCTCGTTGACCGCATGGTCGCCGCGGACCAGCACCAGCACGAAGCCGGCCTGCGTCATCACCGCCACCGACTTGACCGTGCGCTGCAACGCGATGCCCAGCAGCTGTGCGACGTCTTCGCAGGTCTTCTGGGTGGGCGTCGCCACCTGCTGCATCACTTCGCTGGCGTCGGGGCGCGCGGCAGGCAGCGCGGCGCTGGCGGTTTCCACATTGGCCGCGTAATCGGACCCGGTGGAGAACGCCAGCGAGTCTTCGCCGGAGGCGGCGATGACGTGGAATTCCTGCGAGGCGTCGCCGCCGATGGCGCCCGAATCGGCCTGCACCGCGCGGAACTCCAGCCCCAGGCGGGTGAAGATGCGGGTGTAGGCGGCGCGCATGTTGTCGTATTCGCGCGCCATGTCCTCGTCGGTGAGATGGAAGGAGTAGGCGTCCTTCATCAGGAACTCGCGCGCACGCATCACGCCAAAGCGCGGGCGGATTTCATCGCGGAACTTGGTCTGGATCTGGTAGAAGTTCAGCGGCAGCTGCTTGTAGCTGTTGATCTCCTGGCGCGCGAATTCGGCTGCGGCTTCTTCGGCGGTGGGGCTGTAGCAGAACTCCTGCTCCTTGCGGTCCTTGATCTTGAGCAGCTGCCCGCCGAACTTTTCCCAACGGCCGGTGGCGTCCCACAGCTCGCGCGGCTGGATGGTGGGGAACAGCACTTCCACTGCCCCGGCACGGTTCATTTCCTCGCGCACGATCGCCTCGACCTTGCGCAGCACGCGCAGGCCCAGCGGCGACCAGGTGTACAGCCCGGAGGCCAGCTTGCGGATCATGCCCGCGCGCAGCATCAGACGGTGGCTGACCAGCTCGGCGTCGGCGGGGGTTTCCTTGGTGGTGTGCAGGTGGAACTGGGAAAGACGCATCGGGCTTCGCTTGGGCGGAAAGCCCATAGTTTGCCAGTCTCGCGCCCTGCCGGTCATCGCCGGGCACGCTTTGCCGGTGGTCGCCGGCCGGCAGGGCGGCTGCCCGGCGGCTCTCGGGCGCCCTGGCCTGCGCTCGCGAGTGCCTCGCCAGGGGAGCGGCCGTGCGCGGACATCGGCAGTGGGCGAGTCATCCGATGCCGGTTCCAGGTGGTCACGACGCGAGCCCGGAGATCGTGCAATGGGTCAGGCCACTGCGGCCATTCCGGTAGTGCAGTCGTGCTGCCAGGACGTCAGCCGCGTGGATGCGTGCGGTATTGGCAGCATGAGCGGTGCATGGGCCTAGGTCCACAGGCAGGACGGCGCCGCTCGTGCGCTGGCAATGCCGTCCGGCTCAGGTGGCCGGGGTGCCGGTGGCTGCTGGCTTGCAGTAGGCCTTGACGGCGGCGTCGGCAAGATTGCGCTGCGCGGCGCGGGCGTCCGCATCCAGCACCGCGCCGGGCTTGCCGTCGGCGCCGGCGCTCATGCTCACCTCGCCCTTGCCGCTGAGCAGCTCCAGGTTGCGGCGGGCGGTCAGGCAGTCGGCCGACTCGGGCGCGGTGGTCTCCGGGGCCGCAATGGCGGCAGTGCCGCTGCGCGCATCGATCCGGCGCGCCTCATAGCGCTGGCCGGTCGGTGGCGGGGTTTCGGTGTAGTGGGTCACGCCCTTGGCGTCCTTCCACTTGTACAGATCGGTAGCGCCGGCGGTGGCGCTGACCAGCAGCAACAGGGCGCAAAGCCCGGACGGCAGGTGCATGTGGCTTTCCCCTGGATGATTCCCGCCGCGATTGCAGCATCCGGCGCCTGCCCTGGCAAGTGATCGCGCCTGCAGGGCGCGCTACCGCCGGACGGACCTCAGGCCCTACACTTGGCGGATGGATGAAATGAGACCGCCTCCGCGCTCGCGCACGATTTACCTGCTGCCGAACCTGTTCACCACCGCCGGGCTGTTTTCCGGGTTCTACGCCATCATCGCCGCTGCCAATGGCCAGTTCGTGCAGGCGGCCATGGCGGTGTTCGTGGCTGCGGTGATGGACGGGCTGGACGGCCGGGTGGCGCGCCTGACCAACACCAGCAGCGAGTTCGGTGTGCAGTACGACTCGCTGGCCGATCTGGTCAGCTTCGGCATGGCCCCGGCGCTGGTGATGTACCACTGGTCGCTGTCGGCGCTGAAGTACGACAGCAACGTGATGGGCCGGGTTGGCTGGTCGGCTGCCTTTTTGTATGCAGCCTGCGCGGCGTTGCGGCTGGCGCGCTTCAACACGCAGGTCGGGGTGGTGGACAAGCGCTGGTTCATCGGGCTCGCCAGCCCGGCAGCGGCGGGGCTGATGATGTCCTTCGTGTGGGCATTCGCCGACGACAGCCTGGGCTTCGATGGCGAGCAGCTGCGCTATGTGGCGCTGGCCGTCACGGTGGTGTCGGCGCTGTTGATGGTCAGCCGGATCCGCTTCTGGAGCTTCAAGGGTGGCGCTCGCGGCCCGCGTGCCGACCGTGTGCCGTTTCTGGCGTTGGCCATCGCCACGGTGGTGATCGCGTTGCTGGTGATCGATCTGGCGCGCTCGCTGCTGGTGATCGGCGTGTTGTATGCGTTGTCCGGCCCGGTGATGTGGCTGTGGCGGCGCTGGCGGCGCGTGCCCGAGCTCCCGTGAGCCGGCGTCCATGAACCAGGCAGCCAGCGAACCGGTGTGGTCCGATCTGCAGGTGTCGTGCCTGCAGGCGATGGGGCACACCGTGTATCTGGACCGTGATGCGGCCGATGCGTTGCCTGCACCGGTGGACGTGGCCGACAGCGCGCCGGTGTCGGCGCCAGTGCGTGCGCCACGCGCAGCGCAAACCGCGCCGGCTGCCAGCGCATCGCCGCGGCGTCCGGCGCCTGTAGCGCCGGCCGAGCCGCCGCGCGTCCCGGACACCACCGCCACGACCGCGCCCCAACGGCGCAGCCGTGTCGGTCTGCCCGATCGCCTGCAGATGGCGCTGTTGCGTGCGTCCGGTTGCAACCCCGGTGATCCCAGCACCCAAGCCTTGATGGCGTCCTGGCCGTTGGCCGAATTGCGTGGCAACCCGGCCGCCAAGCGGGCACTGTGGCCGCAGCTGCGCGCCTTGCGTCGTCGCCAGGACCCGGCATGAGCGCGATGAACGCGCCGCTGCCCGCCACGTTGCGTGCCATGCGCGAAAGCGATCTGGACGTGGTGATGGAGATCGAGCTGCGCGCCTACCCGTTTCCTTGGACGCGCAGCATCTTTCGCGATTGCCTGCAGGCCGGTTACCCGGGATGGGTGATGGAGCAGGCTGGCCAGGTCATCGGCTATGGCGTCATCAGCGTCGCTGCCGACGAGGCACATGTGCTCAATGTCTGCATTGCGCCCGAAGCACAATCGCAAGGGCACGGGCGCGTGCTGTTGCGCGCGCTGATCAAGGGCGCCTGCGACCGCGGCGCGCGGCGCGCATTTCTGGAAGTACGCCCATCCAATCCGTCGGCGATTGCGCTGTATCACTCCGAAGGCTTCAACGAGATCGGGCGGCGTCCGCGGTACTACCCCTCCCACGCCGGCCGCGAGGATGCGTTGGTGATGGCGATCGAGTTGTTCTTCGAAGGCTTCTCCTGAGCGAGCGCGGCAGTCCTGCCATGGCGGGGCGCTGTGCGCTGACTTGAGTGCGGATCTGGCGCGCATCGGTGCGATGCGAGAGGCGCAAGCGTACGCGTGAGAAGGCCACGATCCTGGCGATGGACACGGCTCGCCATAGCGGCTGGAGCAGCGAACGAGACGGTTACGTGCCCCGCAGGCGGGCGCGGCCGGTGCCCGAGATGGACAGCTGTCTGTCGATTCCGGGTCCTGCATGCCGCCCGCACCACTAGACGGCTGCTCGCGACATTTCGCTGAGCGCTCGTGAAACATACGTGCACCGTTGCGCCGCATGCGTGCCGCTACGGATGCTGCGCTTGGTCGCAGGCGAGACGGTCCAAACGCGCTGATGGACCGCATCATCGCCAGCAGTTGCGGTGAGATGCTTCGTCTGCGATCACGGCGTCTCTTGCGTGCCTTGCGTCAAGCACCCGTGCGCGGGATGTCTCGGCCGGATCGCGCACGCCACGTGAGTCTGTCGGGATACGTGTCGCTCATGCAGCGCGTCGACGAACTTCCAACGCGTACGGCATCACCGGTTGCGTTATCGCGGCAACCACATGCGCAGCGATCGAACGCGTGGCAAGCGACACGTCACTGTGCACCGCACGCAGCTTGACGCTGCCTGTGTGTGATCGCAGCGACACCCGGTATCCGACCCATGCACGGCTGCACTGCGACACGCATCATGTTGCGTTGCAGTGTCCCTGGCGCTGTCCTCGCGTGTCTTGATTGCAGCGTTTTGTCCTCTCTCGCGTGTCTCGCAACCGTTTGCGTGACTGCGCGTGCATATCGATGCATTGCCTAGATACAAGCGATTGCGATGCTCCTAGTATCGGTGGCGCGGAACTGAAAATTACAAACCTGAAAAGTACGTTCCGTAGTCGATAGACGAGGGATGTGCCGCTGCGCGGTGCATCGAACCCATTCGAGGGAGACATCCAAGATGAAGCCGAAATTGTCAACGGCGGCCGCCGCGTCGCTGTTTGTCGGGTCGTTGCTGCTCACCGGCGTTGCCTATGCCGATCCTGCGCTGGAAGTGGCAACCACCGGGTGGGCAACGCAGAACGGTGGCACCAAGGGCGGTTCGAAAGCCGCCGCCGCCAACATCTACACGGTCAAGACTGCTGCGGAACTGAAGAACGCGCTCAAGGCCAGCGTGGGAAGCAACGGACGCATCATCAAGATCAGCGGCATCATCGATATCAGCGAAGGCAAGGCCTATACCACGACGGCCGATATGAAGAGCCGCGCACGTCTGGACATCCCGACCAAGACCACGCTGATCGGCATCACCAGCAACGCCGAGATCCGCGAAGGCTATTTCTACGTCAAGGCCAATGACGTCATCATCCGTAACATCACCATCGAAAATCCGTGGGACCCGCAGCCGGTGTGGGACCCGGATGATGGCAGTGCCGGCAACTGGAATTCCGAGTACGACGGCCTGACCGTGGAAGGCGCCACCAATGTGTGGGTGGACCATGTCACCTTCACCGATGGTCGCCGCACCGACGACCAGAACGGCACCGCCAATGGCCGCCCCAAGCAGCACCACGATGGCGCAATGGACGTCAAGAAAGGCGCCAACTTCGTGACCATCTCGTACTCGGCGTTCAAGTCGCACGAGAAGAACGACTTGATCGGTTCCAGCGACAGCGCTTCCAGCACCGATAGCGGCAAGCTCAAGGTCACCATCCACAACACCTTGTTCGAAAACATCTCCGCGCGTGCGCCGCGGGTGCGCTTTGGCCAGGTGCATCTGTACAACAACTACCACGTGGGCAGCACCAGCCATAAGGTGTACCCGTTCTCGCACGCACATGGCGTGGGCAAGGAGTCGAAGATCTTCTCCGAGCGCAATGTGTTCGACATCAGTGGCGTGAGCAGCTGCGACAAGATCGCCGCCGACTACGGCGGCAGCGTGTACCGCGACCAGGGCTCGCTGCTCAACGGCAAGGCACTGAGCTGCTCGTGGAACAGCAACATCGGCTGGACCCCGCCCTACACCTACAGCCTGTTGTCGGCCGACAAGGTCGCCGCCGACGTCAAGGCAAAAGCAGGCGCCGGCAAGCTGTAAGCGATCGCACCTTCGACAAGACGCGCCACATGCAGTGCGCGACGACGCGTGCTGCATGTGCTGCGGAGTCATTCCAAAAACGCAGGTGCAATATGTGCGAAATGTACTGTTAAAAAATGTACATACGCATTAGCATCGGACGGGCTCGCTAGGGGACTGGCCTGATGGCCTGGGCGAGCACACGGGGAGCACACCGCACGGCGGTGTGCCATGCACCACTCATTCAAGAGATTTGATCACCATGTCGAAAGCATCGACTGTTGTGGGACGTACCGTTGTGGGTGTCATGTTGAGCGCCACGTTGTTGTCGACCACGGCCCACGCCGCCGACCCCGCGCTGGAGGTTGCCACCACTGGTTGGGCCACCCAGAACGGCGGTACCAAGGGCGGTTCGAAGGCAGCGGCCGCGAACATCTACACCGTCAGCACCGCAGCACAATTGAAGGCCGCATTGAAGGCCAGCGTCGGCAGTAACGGGCGCATCATCAAGGTCAAGGGTGTCATCGACATCAGCGAAGGCAAGCCCTACACCAAGACCTCGGACATGAAGACGCGTGCGCGCCTGGATATCCCGACCAAGACCACCTTGATCGGCGTCGGCACCAATGCGGAAATTCGCGAGGGCTATTTCTACGTCAAGGCCAATGACGTCATCGTGCGTAACCTCACCATCGAAAATCCGTGGGATCCGGAGCCGAAGTGGGACGCCGACGATGGCGACAAGGGCAACTGGAATTCCGAGTACGACGGCCTGACCGTGGAAGGCGCCACCAATGTGTGGGTGGACCATGTCACCTTTACCGATGGTCGCCGCACCGACGACCAGAACGGCACCGCCAACGGCCGCCCCAAGCAGCACCACGATGGCGCAATGGACGTCAAGAAAGGCGCCAACTTCGTGACCATCTCGTACTCGGCGTTCAAGTCGCACGAGAAGAACGACTTGATCGGTTCCAGCGACAGCGCTTCCAGCACCGATAGCGGCAAGCTCAAGGTCACCATCCACAACACCTTGTTCGAGAACATCTCCGCGCGTGCGCCGCGGGTGCGCTTCGGCCAGGTGCATCTGTACAACAACTACCACGTGGGCAGCACCAGTCATAAGGTGTACCCGTTCTCGCACGCACATGGCGTGGGCAAGGAGTCGAAGATCTTCTCCGAGAACAACGCCTTCGACATCAGCGGCGTGAGCAGCTGCGACAAGATCGCTGCCGACTACAAGGGCAGCGTGTACCGCGACCAGGGCTCGCTGCTCAATGGCAAGGCGCTGAGCTGCTCGTGGAACAGCAACATCGGCTGGAAGCCGCCGTACACCTACAACTTGCTGTCTGCCAACAAGGTCGCTGCAGACGTCAAGGCCAAGGCCGGTGCCGGCAAGCTGTAACCAGGTGCAGGCAACGCTGTGATGGCTGCAGCGCCAAACAGCAACATCCAACGCCCGCAGCACTGCGGGCGTTGGTCATTCTGAGCCTGGGTATTCGCCACGACACGCTGCGTATTGGCGCAGCGCAGCCATCCAGCCCCATCGCCTTGTCTGCCGGCCGACGCGTCCTCAGTCTTGCGCAGCGTTGCTCGCGCCCTGGCCGGGCGCGCAGACGGGCTTCTGGCGTTTGTCCACCAGCTTGCCCATCAGGCGATCGCTGAGCGGGAGCATGTCGCCGTTGAGTCGCCAGTCGTAGATCACGCTGAAGGCCAGCACGCGCGCAACATAGTCGCGGGTTTCCTTGTAGCTGATGGTCTCGATCCAGAAGTCCGGCTCGAAGCCGGGGCGCTGCGATAGCCAGCGGCCGGTCGGGGCGGGGCCGGCGTTGTAGGCGGCGATGGTGAGGTAGGGCAGGCCGTAGGTGTTGAGCAACTGACGCAGGTAGGCGGTGCCGATGGCGATATTGGTGTCCGGCTCGTACAGGCTGGCGGCGCCGGCATAGCCGGGCAGGGCGATCCCCTTGGCCACCGCCGCGCCGGTGCCCGGCAATACCTGCATCAGGCCCATCGCATTGGCGGGCGAGCGTGCGCGCGGATTGAAGATGCTTTCGGCACGGATCTCCGCGGCCACCCAGGCCGGGTCGATCGCATTCTTGGCAGCTTCGCGACGAATGCTGTCGTCGTGATGCAGCGGGAAGCGCAGCGAATACAGCCGCTGCTCGTCCGGTTGCTTGCCAAGTGCAAACACCGCGCGGTCGAACCAGCCGTTGTCGCTGGCCACTTCCACGGCCAGGCGGCGCTGGGTGTCATCGAAGCGGCTGGCGGCATCATTCCATTCGGCCACCGCCCAGCCGGGACGGTCGATCTGGAACAGGGCGATCGCGCGCATCAGTGCGGGATCGCGTGCCACCGCGGCCTTCGCCTGCGGGCTGTCCTTGGGCTCCCATGGGCATAGCCGATACGGTTGCTGCAGCCGGTCGGCCGCCAGGAAGCCGTGAAAGGTGGGCGACTGCGCCGCTGCGCGATACAGCGGCTGTGCAGCGGCGGCCGCGCCGGTCTTTTCGGTGAGGCGCGCTTCGAAATACTGCCAGCGCGAGTCGGCGCGTTGGCTGGCCGGCATCTTGCGGATTGCTGCCAACGCCGCGGGCCAGTCGCCACGCGCCATCGCCTCGCGCGCGCGCCATTCGTGCAGGCGTTCGTCATAGGCGCCGTCGGGCACCGCGTTGAGCCGGCGCGCCGAGTCCGGCAGGTAGGAGGCGACTGTCCAGAGCGCGATCTGATACAGCACCTGGCCGCGTTGCGCGTCGCTGAAACCCAGCGCGCTGGCCAGCGGCGGCAACTGTTGTTCGGCAGCATCGGGGTCGCTCTTGGCGAGCTTGGCCAGGCCATCGACGGCGATGCGGCGGCTGCGTTCGGTCCTGGGCCAACCCAGTGCACGCGGGTGGACCTTGTCGAGAAAGGCAGCGTAATCGGTTGCCAGTGCCAGATCAGCCGCCGGCAAGCCACGCGCCGCGGTACGCATCACCGCAGGCAGCTGCGCATCGGCGGCGGCTTCCACGCGCTCCCAGCGCAGCGCCGGGGTCAGATCGCCGCGCGCATCCAGAGCGGCAATGACGGGTTCGCAGGCGTCGGGCAGGGGCTTGCCGTTGCGCCACAGCCCCAGCGCGTCGCGGCTCCACTGCGCGTCCATCCGTCCGGTGGCTTGCCGCGCAGTGAGGTGTGCGCAGCGCAGGCCCGTATTGTCGGTGTTCTTCCAATTGGCCAGCAGCGTGGTCCAGTCCTGACGCCGTGCCACTGCCGGCAGCCAGGTGCTGCGGAAGCTCTCGGCCACCGGCTGGCCGGCGTAGCGCTGCAGAAAGCTCTGCGCCTGCGCGTTCGAGACGGTGTCGATGCTGCGCTTGAGGGTGGCGAACTCCAGCCAGCCATACAGCGGATGGCGGTTCAAGGCAGTGAGCTGGGCGGGATCGGACTGGCCGCGCTCTGCCGCGGCGATGGCATCGCGCATCGCGGTCAGCTGGGGATCGAGGATTTGCGCATGCAAGGCGGTGCTGCCAAGGCACAGCAGGCCGGCGAGGAGAGCGGCGAAACGGGGGGCAGAAGTCATCGCGCGATGATACCGAAGCAGGGCTGGGCACCTGAGTGAACGCGCGAGACAACCATGCCGGCGAACCATGCAGCCTTGACCATGCTCCCTACGCGGTGGCGGCAGCGCGGCGTCATGGCGATCGCCATCGCCATCGCCATCGCCGTCGCGCGAAATGTGCAGACGCTGGCGCCAGGCACAGGCCGGCCCCGAGCGCGACACGCATCGCAGTGCTGCACCGCCAGATTGCGATGCGTTAAGGTTTCGTTTACAACTTGGCGCGGGACCGCAGGGCACGGGGGCGTGCGGACACTTTGAAGATCCTTCCGGAGAGAGAAAGGATGAAGCGTCTGATTTGCCCGTCGCGGTCGCGCCTGGCCGTGCAGTTGTCGTTGTGTTTGATTCCCACACTCGCCTGGGCGCAACAGCCCGAGGCCGCACCCGGCACGCGCACGCTCGATAGCGTGCAGGTCACCGGTACCCGCATCAAGACGGCCGAGTTGCAAGGCCAGGTGCCGATCCAGACGCTCAACCGCGCCGATATCGAGCGCACCGGCCTGACCTCGATCGGCGAGGTGCTGCAGGAGCTCACCGCGTCCGGTTCGGCGCTCAACGCCAAGTTCAATTCGTCCGGCAATTTCGGTTTCCCGCCCGATGGAGGCGGGGTGGGCGCGGGCTCGGCGCAGGTGGATCTGCGCCATCTCGGCTCCAAGCGCGTGCTGGTGCTGGTCGATGGCATCCGCTGGGTCAACGAATCCTCGGCGTCCGGCGTGGGGTCGTCGACCGACCTCAACACCATTCCGCTGGCGATCGTGGAGCGCATCGAAGTGCTCGAAGACGGCGCCTCGTCGTTGTACGGCTCCGACGCGATCGCCGGCGTGGTCAACATCATCACCCGGCGCACCTTCGATGGCGCGCAGGTCACGCTCAACTACGGCCAGTACGGCAAGGGCGATGGCGCCAACCAGGGCGTGGATCTGGCCTGGGGGACCAGTGGCGAGGATTTCAGCCTGTTTTTGGGCGCCAGCTACGTCAAGCAGGATCCGATCTATGCGCGTGACCGTGCGCAGGCGCGCTTCCCGATCCCCGGTACCGGGCTGACCTTCGGCAGCTCGGCCACGCCGGACGGGCGCTTCCAGTTCGTCGACCCGAACACCGGTGTGCGCCAGAACCTCACCCCCAATGCCGGTGTGGGCACGCCGCAATACGATGGCAGCGCCGGTTGCACGCGCAGCGATGATTACCACTGCTTCGGCACCGCCGATCGCTACAACTTTGCCGAACAGAACCTGCTGCTGACGCCGTCCGAGCGCAAGGGCGTGTTTGCGCAGTTCCGCTATTACTTCAACGACGATGTGCAGTGGTACGTCAAGGCGTTGGGCAATCGCCGCGAGTCGACCAACCAGGCCGCACCGGAGCCAATCTTTCTCGGCCCCGATGCAGGCACCGGCAATCCGCTGGCCGACAACATCCGGATCTCGGCGCTCAATCCGTTCAATCCGTTCGGCTTCGATCTGGATTCGGCCACCAATCTGATCCAGATCGGCCGGCGCCCGGTGGAAGGCGGGCCGCGGCGCTACCAGCAGCAGGTGGATACGCAATACGTCGGCACCGGGCTGGTGGGCACCTTCGAGGGCGCCGCGCGGACCTGGTTCTGGGACGTCAACGGCATGTACAGCAAGAACAAGGCCGAGCAGACCAATTACGGCAGCTACAACCTTTTCAACATCAATCTGGCGCTCGGCGACCCGGCTGCATGCGCGGCAGTGGCCGGCTGCGTGCCGCTGGATATCTTCAGCGGCGCCGGCAGCATCACGCCGGACATGTTGCGCTGGATCCAGCCGGTGGTACGCGACCGCAGCCAGAACGAATTGAACCTGTTCACCGCCAACCTCAGCAGTGAACTGTTCCAGTTCCCCGGCGGCGCGGTGTCGTTTGCCACCGGCTACGAATACCGCAAGTACGAAGGCGCGTATCAGCCCGATCCGCTGACCGTGGCCGGGCGCTACAACGGCGTGCCGTCGTTGCCCACCTCCGGCAGCTACGACGTCAACGAGGCCTATCTCGAACTCAACATCCCGATCTTCGCCAACTCCTCGCTGGGCGACAAACTCGATCTGAACATCGCCGGGCGCTATTCGGATTACTCCACCTTCGGGGGCGAGTTCACGCCCAAGTACGGCCTGCGTTGGCAGGTGACCGACGAGCTGGTGTTGCGCACCAGTTACGCCGAAGGTTTCCGTGCGCCCACCATCGGCGAGCTGTTCGGTTCGGCCGCACGCGCCGACCTGCAGCTGTCGGACCCTTGCTCGATCGGCCTGGGCGGCACCGCACCGCGTGGCAGCGCCGCCAACTGCGCCGCACTGGGCGTGCCGGGCGGGTACCAGCAGGCCAATCAGCAGATCTCGGTGACCACCGGCGGCAATGAACAGCTGGACCCGGAACGCTCACGCAGCTTCAGTGCCGGCTTCGTCTTCAGCCCCGGCTTTGCCAGCAACGCCAGCTGGTCGGATCGGCTCGATCTGGAAGCCACGTTCTATCGCCATCATGTGGACGGTGCGATCCAGGCAATCAATGCGCAGACCCAGCTGGATCTGTGCGTGGACACACTGGACGCGCTGTATTGCGACGGCATTGCACGCGCCTCCACCGGCGGCATCAATGCGTTCAACAACCGCCTGACCAACCTGGGCTCGATCAAGACCGACGGTTGGGACGTGGACGTGTTCTGGACATTGCCGGAAACCGCGTTCGGCCGCTTCAAGCTGTCGTGGCAGAACACCTTCGTGGGCCGCTACGAGGCGCTTGGCGCAGCGGGCCAGCGCCAGCCGCAGGGGCCGGGCATCGAAGTGGTCGACAGCGCGATTCCCGAGTGGACCAGCAACGCCGTGCTGGATTGGTCGCTGGGTAACTGGACGGCGTCGTGGACGGCGCGGCACATCTCCAAGCTCACCGAGCAGTGCGGCGATGCGGTGGAGTTTGCGGTGTGTGGCAATCCGGCCGAGGGCACCAATCAGCTGGATGCAATCACCTATCACGATGCACAGATCGGGTATCGCGTCGATTGGCTCAAGGGCCTGCAGCTCACGGCCGGCTTGAACAACGTGTTCGACAAGGACCCACCGATCTGCCTGTCGTGCTCCCTCAACGGCTATGACGCCTCCACCTACGACATTCCCGGCGGGCGTTTCTGGTACGCGCGCGTGGACCTGAAGTTCTAGGGGGCGACCAGACGCCGCGTGGTTCCCAGGGAGGCCCACGTGTGCCGACATGCAACGGCGGTCATGCACAGGCATGATCGCCGTTGCGCCTTGCTCCTGGCGTCGGGCCTGGGAGCCGGCCGCCAGGCGCCATATTGATGGACGGAGCGCTGCCGTGCAGTGGTTGCGACGGACCGGATGCAACGGCCGCTTTAAAGGGTTGCTATCGGGCGATAGTCGGGCAAGGCGATCCTGTTGGAATCACGTGCGAAGCCGTCAGTGACGAGACGACGAACAATCGGCATGCCTGCCACGCGCATCGCCCCACGCAATAGCGTCAGCCCTATTGCGGAGTGCGGCCACAGCAGGCGCGGCACGAGCTTGGGAATGTTCTGACCTTCCTTGACGAACGGGCGCATGATCCGTTCGTAGCGCATGCACGCGTGCATCGGCGAGACGGCCTGGGCAAGTTCGCCTGCCAGCACGTAGCTGCCGACCAACGCCAGCGTCGTGCCGATGCCCGACAGCGAGGTGGGGCACCAGGCGGCATCGCCCGTCAGCACCACCCGGCCGGCGGACCACCGCGGCATGTGCACCTGACGCAACACATCGAAATAGAAATCGTCGACGTCCCGCATCGCGGCGAGAATGCGTGGAAATTCCCAGCCATCGTTGGCGAACTGGGTTTCGATGAAGCGGTGCTGCCGCTCCGGCGTCCAGGCGTTCTCGCCTCCGGGCTTTTTTTGTATGCCCAGGTAAGCGCCAAGCTTGCCGTCGAGTGCGGGTTTGAGCGTTGCGCCGCGTCCGCCCACCGTGTTGTATTGCCTGGCATAGGCACTGTCGTGCGATTGCCGGGGGATGCTGAAATACGCAAGGGTCAGGTCCATCCAGCGCGGCACGTTCTCGCCGGGAAACACCAGTTCGCGGGTATGCGACCCAACGCCTTCGGCGACGATGACCGCGTCGTAGCGGGCGCATCGACCACTGTGGAAGGTGATCTCGACACCGGCCTGGTCCTGGGCGACACCGCACACGCTGTCGCCGAAGCGATAGGCCACGCGTTCGCGCGAGGCCTCGTACAACATGCGTGCAAGGTCGCCGCGACGGATTTCCAGGTCGGCGGTGGGTCCGCTGTCGGTGTCTGACGCGTCTGCCTTGAACCGCGCAATGACGCGATCGTCTGCGTCCACCCAGTCGGTGCCGAGCTCCCTGGTACTGCGTTCGAATGCGCGGGCTTCCAATCCCATGCGGCGCAGCACGTCGCGCGCATTGCCCCGGACGTCGACGTTCTGGCCGCCATCACGAAACGCCGATGCGCGTTCGACCACCTCCACCTCGACCCCGTACGCGTCAAGCCACCACGCAGCGGTGGTCCCGGCGACGCTGGCGCCTGTAATGAGTATCCGGCGGGACATGCGACCACTCCTGCAGTGAGTTTACATCACGCATGATACGTAAATATCATGCGTGATGCTATTCGCCGACAGCGGATTCCAGGTTGGCGATGAGCCGGCCGAGAAGCGCCGTCAGCAGGCCGGCGTCCTTGCCGGAAAATCCCGAGACGCCGAGTGCATTGACATCGAGCAGGACGGTACGCCCGGTTGCGGCGGCGTCTTGCCCTGCCGCGGTCAAGCGGACGGTGGCGGCGCGCTTGTCGGTCGACGATGCTTCGCGCGCGATCAGCGCCATCGCTTCAAGCTTGTCCAGCAACGCGGCCATCGCCGGCTGCTTCACCGCAGACTCGCGTACCAGGTCCCGCTGCAGCATCGGGCCCTTCCAGGACAACAGCAGTAATGGCCCGATCAGCGCGAGCGTGAGTCCATGCTCGCGCAGGCGGGCATCGACCAGACGATTGAAGACGCGCGCGGCATGGTTGGCCAGATAGCCGGGCGCGATGGCGGCTTCCGGGTGGATGTCCGAGGTCATGCGCAAAGCATAGCCCACGTGTGCCCGGCGAGGCGCTTGCGTCAATGGCGCTGCGGTCATCTTGCAGGCAGCAGTACCGTTGACGATGAAGTGGCGCCCGGTGCTGTTGCCGAGCGCATGCAACCGCGACGCGCCGCTGCCGATGCGCGAGGCGACCGGCGCGCTCGCGCTTACAGTTTCAAGCAAGCGCTCGGCTCAACGGCGAACCGGCGCATCGCCTGCGATGTAATAGTCGGCCGTGCTGCGCGGCAAGGGAGTGCGCCCGCGCATGCGGTCGGCGATCTTCTCGGCGATCATGATGGTGGTCGCATTGAGGTTGCCGGTGATGATGCGCGGCATGATGGACGCGTCGATCACGCGCAGGCCTTCCATGCCGTGCACGCGGCCCTGCCCATCCACCACGGCCATGTCGTCGGTGCCCATCGCACACGAACACGACGGGTGGTAGGCGGTTTCCGCACGCGCGCGGACGAAGGCATCCAGTTCCGCATCGGTCCTGCAATCGGCGCTCGGGCTGATTTCGCGGCCGCGGTACGCATCGAGCGCGGGCTGGGCGATGATCTCGCGGGTGATCCGGATCGCGTCGCGGAATTCCTGCCAGTCCTGGTCGGTGGATTGGTAATTGAACAGGATGGACGGATGCTGACGCGGATCGCGCGACTTGGCATGCACGCGTCCGCGGCTGGGCGTGCGCATCGAGCCGACATGCGCCTGGAAGCCGTGCTCCTTCACCGCATTGCTGCCGTTGTAATTGATGGCGACGGGGAGGAAGTGGTACTGGATGTTGGGCCAGTCGAACTCATCGCGCGTGCGGATGAAGCCGCCGGCCTCGAACTGATTGCTTGCACCGGTGCCGGTGCCGGCAAACAACCATTCGGCGCCGATCGCAGGCTGGTTCCACCATTGCAAGGCCGGGTACAGCGACACCGGCTTGGTGCACGCGTACTGGATGTAGACCTCCAGATGGTCCTGCAGATTCTGGCCCACCCCTGGCAGGTCGTGCACCAGTTGCACGTCGAGCGCACGCAGCAGATCGGGCGCGCCCACGCCGGAGCGCTGCAACAGTTGCGGCGATGCAATCGCGCCGGCGCACACCAGCACTTCGCGACGCGCATGCGCATCGATGCCTTCGCTGCTGTTGCCGACCAGGTAATGCACGCCGATGGCGCGCTTGCCGGCAAACAGGATGCGGTCGGTAGTGGCGTGGGTGACGATGTGCAGGCCATCGCGCGGCTTGGCCATGTCCAGGTAACCGCGCGCGGTGCTAGCGCGGCGGCCGCGCGGGGTGACAGTGCGGTCCATCGGCCCGAAGCCTTCCTGCTGATAGCCGTTGAGATCATCGGTGCGTGGGTAGCCCGCCTGGACGCCCGCCTCGACCATGGCATGGAACAACACGTTGTTGTCGTTCTTCGGCGTGGCCACGCTCACCGGGCCGTCGCCGCCGTGATAGTCATTAGCGCCGATGTCGCGCGTTTCGGCCTTGCGGAAGTAGGGCAGCACATCGCGGTAGCTCCAGTCCTCCAGGCCCGGCCGCTTGGCCCAGTGATCGAAGTCCAGCGCGTTGCCGCGGATGTAGCACATGCCGTTGATCAGCGAGGAGCCACCCAGGCCCTTGCCGCGCCCGCACTCCATCCGCCGGTTGTCCATGTACGGTTCCGGCTCGGTCTCGTAGGCCCAGTTGTAGCGGCGGCCCTGCAGCGGAAATGCCAGCGCTGCGGGCATCTGGGTGCGGAAGTCCAGACGGTAGTCCGGCCCACCTGCTTCGAGCAACAGCACGGTCACGCCCGGGTCTTCGGTCAGGCGCGCGGCCAGCACGTTACCGGCCGAACCTGCGCCGATGATGATGTAGTCGTATTCGCGTTGCATGGTGGTCTCCTGAAGCATCTGCGATGCCGCGGCAGTTGAGGTGCGGCGCAGGTGTGCGGGCTTGCCGCGGCAACGTGTGACCACGCCCCGCGCCTGGTTGGCAGGAGGCAGCCGCCGAGCGACTGCGACCTGGGGCGAACCCCTCAGAACACCGAGGCGTAGCGTTCCAGCTCGACCTGGACCGATTTGGTACGCGTATACGCCTGCAAGGTGGCCAGGCCGTTCTCGCGCCCCACGCCGGATTGCTTGTAGCCGCCCACCGGCATCGGTGCGGGCGACTCGCCCCAGGTATTGATCCAGCAGATGCCCGCTTCCAGGCGATGGATCAGCCGATGTGCACGCGCCAGATCCGGGGTGACCACGCCGGCCGCCAGGCCATAGCTGGTGGCATTGGCGCGCGCGATCGCTTCGTCCTCGTCGTCGTAGGTGAGCAGGCTCAGCACCGGCCCGAAGATTTCCTCGCGCACGATGGCCATCACGTCGGTACAATCGCTGAAGATGGTCGGGGCCACGTAATAGCCCTGCGCCAGCGCACCATCGCGCAGGCGCTCGCCGCCGCACAGCAGGCGTGCACCCTCGGCCTTGCCCTGTTCGATGTAGTCGAGCACCCGCTGCATGTGCGCCGCACTGACCAATGGGCCGAAGGTGGTGCGCGTATCCAGCGGATCGCCGATATGGATGCGTTGCACGCGTGCCAGCAGCCGCGCTTCGAAGGCGTTGCGCAGCGCGCGCGGCACGAACACGCGGGTGCCGTTGGTGCACACCTGCCCGGAGC
Organism: Xanthomonas sp. NCPPB 1325; assembly: GCF_041477645.2. NCBI lineage: Bacteria > Pseudomonadati > Pseudomonadota > Gammaproteobacteria > Lysobacterales > Lysobacteraceae > Xanthomonas > Xanthomonas sp. NCPPB 1325. The sequence goes on along the minus strand of NZ_CM192985.1, from coordinate 4,058,667 downwards.
TGTAGAAGTTGGCCATCATCGCGATGTCGGCGGCCAGATCCAGGTCGGCATCGGCACACACGATCAACGGCGACTTGCCGCCCAGTTCCATGGTCACGTCCTTCAGCGACGAACTCGATGCGCTGGCCATCACCTTGCGGCCGGTGGCGGTGCCGCCGGTGAAGCTGATCTTTTCGATCTGCGGGTGTTCGGTGAGCGCGGTGCCCACGCTGGCACCATCGCCGGGCAGCACGTTGAACACGCCATCGGGCAAGCCGGCTTCGGTGAACAGCTCGGCAAGCTTGAGTGCGGTGAGCGGGGTGACTTCGCTGGGCTTGAAGATCATCGCGTTACCGGCCGCCAGCGCGGGTGCGGCCTTCCACAGCGCGATCTGGATCGGGTAATTCCACGCGCCGATGGCACCCACCACGCCCAGCGGCTCGTGCCGTGTATAGAAAAAGCTGCCCTCGCGCAGCGGCACCTGCGCACCCTGCAGGGCGTGCGCCACACCGGCGTAGTACTCCAGCACGTCGGCGCCGGTGACGACGTCCACGCTGCGGGTTTCGCTCAGCGGTTTGCCGGTGTTGAGCGTTTCCAGCTCGGCCAGCGCATCATTGCGCTCGCGCAGCAGGGCCACCGCGCGCAGCAGGATGCGCGAGCGCTCCACGGTGGTCAGTGCCGCCCATTCGCGCTGGCCGGCCCTGGCGCTGTCGACTGCAGCATCCAGATCGTCGGCACCGGCGCTGTGCACGTTGGCCAGCACCTCGCCGGTAGCGGGGTTGACCACTTCGAACGTGTGGCCGCCGCGGGCGGGAACATGACGGCCGCCGATGTACAGCAACTGGTCGGGAAAACGTGGCATGACAAACCTCCTGGGGACAGGCGCCGCAGTGCTGCAACTCAGCGGGTGAGGTGCAGGAACTGCAGGTGACGCTCGTATTGATCGATGATGTCGTTGATGATCTGCTCGCGGCTGTAACCGACCAGGTCGTAATCCTGGCTGCCTTCGTACAGATACACTTCGGCGCGGTAATAGCGCTGGTTGCGCAGGCGCTGTGCGGCAAACGACGGGGTGAGATACCCGCGCAGGACCACCTGGTAGCGGAAACCCTGCTGCTCGCCATGATCGACGCTGATGTCCATGTCGCCGTCGTCGATGCGGCTGCTGACGTTCCAGCCTTCTTCCTGCAGCTGTGCGGTCACCGCCTCGATGGCCGGGCGCACCTGGTCGCGCATGAAGCGATAGACCTCGTCGCGCGCCGGGAAATGCATGGCCTGGCCCAGGCGTTGGCGCCAGCCGCCATGATGGCGCGATTGCCCGATCAACGGACTGGGGCTATGCAACTGCGCACGTTTGCGCTGCGACTCCTCGCTGAGCGCGCGCGACAGCCCCCACGCCATCAACAGCAACACCGCCGAGAACGGCAACGATGCCAGCACCACCGCCGATTTCAGCGCGTCCATGCTGCCGGCCAGCAACAGGCCTGCGGTGACCACTGCAGTGAGCACGCCCCAGAACACGCGCAGCCAGCGCGGCCCGTCGTCGTGCGGTTCGCCGCCATGCGAGGACAGCGTGGACAACACCACCGTGCCGGAATCGGCCGAGGTCACGAAGAACACGAAGCTGATCGCCACGGTCACCGTGATCACCGTGCGGCTCCACGGGTAACTCTGCAGCAGCGAATACAACACCGTCTCAGGGGCGTCGATGGCCTGCTGTGCCCACGCGGCCTGGCCGTGGTGCAGGAGCTGATCCAGTGCGCTATTGCCGAAGATCGACAGCCACGCCAGCGTGAAACCGAGCGGTATCAACAGCACGCCCAGCACGAACTCGCGAATGGTGCGCCCGCGCGAAATGCGTGCGATGAACAAGCCCACGAATGGCGCCCAGCCGATCCACCAGGCCCAGTAGAACACCGTCCAGTTGCCCAGCCAGTCGGCGCGGCCGCCATAGGCATACACATCGAAACTCTTGCCGACCACGCTGCCCAGGTAGTCGCCCAGATTCTGCATCAAGGCATTGAGCAGGTACTGCGTGGGGCCGGCAAACAGCATGAACAGCAACAGCGCGATCGCCAGCAGCATGTTGATGTCCGACATCCAGCGCACGCCTTTTTCCACGCCGGAGACCGCGACAATGATTGCCGCGCCCATCATTGCCGCGATCAGCGCGACCTGCACCCAGTGCGCGTGCGGCACGTCCATCAAGGTGCCCAGGCCGGCGTTGAGGTGCAGCACGCCAAAGCCCATGTCCGCGCCCAGGCCGAATACGGTGGCCACGATGCCCAGTGCGTCCACGGTGTAACCGATCGGCCCGTTGATACGCTTGCCGATCAGCGGATACAGCGCCGAACGCAACGCCAGCGGCAAATTGTGGCGGAAGGCGAAATAGGCCAGCGCCATGGCGGCGAGTGCGAACACGCCCCAGCCATGCAGGCCCCAGTGCAGGAACAGCAACTGCATGGCCTGCCGGGCGGATGCTTCGCCGTTGCCGGTGCCGCCTTGCGGTGGTTGCAGGTAATGGGTGAGCGGTTCGGAGACGCAGAAGAAGAACAGCGTGATGCTGATGCCCGCCGCGAACAACATGCCGGCCCAGGAGAGATAGCTGAATTCCGGTTCGTCGTGATCGGCACCGAGCTTGATGTTGCCGTAGCTGGACAAGGCCACGCCCAGCACGAACACCAGGTATACCGTCATTGCCAGCAGGTAGTACCAGCCCACATTGCGCGAGGCCCAGGTCTGCGCATCCAGCAGTACGCGGCCTGATTCAAGCGGAAACAACGACACCAGCACGGCGAACGTGCACACGACCGTGGCCGCCAGCACGAACACCGGGCGCAGGGTACGGACCGGCTGGCTGTGCGGCGCTGTCGCACTCATGGCAACGCACTCATACGATGCGTATCACGTGATGTGCTCCCAACAAAAAACCGCCTGCGTTATCGCACAGGCGGTGTCGAGGGGGTGTCATCGGTCGAGTTCGCCAGTGCGAACCCGTTGGCAGCTTGCGTGCGCTAGCGCAGCAGCTGCAGTGGCACGCGGATATCCATGCCGACCGCCAGGTGATCCGAAAACGCTGCCGGTATGGCTTCGGTGTGTTCGATCACCAGGCTGTCGCTGACCAGGATATGGTCGATCGCCCGGTCCGGCCGCCAGCTCGGGAAGGTATGCACCACGCAACTCGGCGGCTGCAGGCGCGTGTGGCGGTACAGGGCCTGCATTTCCGGCCGGTCGGCCACGCAGTTGAAGTCGCCCATCAGCATGGCGTTGGGATGCTCGGACAGGAGTTCGGCGATGAAGGCCAGCTGCGCCATGCGCGAATTGGCGCCCAGCGACAGATGCGCCACCGCCACCGCAAGTCCCTCGCGGCCCTGCCCGAACTTGGCCAGCAGGATGCCGCGCCCGCCGATGCGGCCGGGCAAGGCATGGTCCTGCACTTCCAGCGGTTCGAGCTTGCTGAGCAGGCCGTTGGCGCTGGAGGCCACCCCGCCCATGCGGCGGTTGGGTTGGTGGCTCCAGTAATGGAAGCCGGCGCGCTCGGCCAGGTAGTGGGTCTGGTTGGTGAAGCCCGAGCGCAGGCTGCCCGGGTCGGCTTCCTGCAGGCCGACGATGTCGCGTTCGCCGGCCAGCTTGGCGATGCTGTCCAGGCTGGTGCGCTTTGCTCCCAGCGGCAGCGCATGCGACCAGCTGCGGGTCACGTAATCGCTGTAGCGGCGGGTGCTGGAGCCGGCCTGGATATTGGCGGTCAGCACCCGCAGGGTGCGCGAGTCCGAAGCGTTCACGGCGTGACGGTCGTCCGGCTCACTTGGCCAGCGTGGCGCGTTCGCGCGCGATCAGGTGATCGGCGATGCGCAGCATGTCCGGGAAGCTCTGGCCCTTGACCAGGTACTTGCCGTTGACGATCAGCGACGGCGTGCCGGTGATCTTGCTGCGGGTGGCGAACTGCTTGGCGCGGTTGGTCTTGGCCGAGACGCCGAAGCTGCTCATGGTGTCGATGAAGGTCTTGGAGTCCACGCCGTACTTGGCGTAGAACGCGGCGATGTCCTGCACCGAGTCCTTGCCGCGCTCGCCCTTCAGGCTCTGGTCGACGTGGATGGCCTTGTACAGCGCTTCGTGGGTCTTTTCCTGCACGCCCAGCGTTTCGGCGGCGTAGAAGGCGCGCGCGTAGTCATCCCATGGACCACCGAACATCGCCGGCACGTAGACGAAATGCACGTCCGACGGCAGCCCGGCCTTCCACGGCCCGATCAGCGGCTGGAACGCGTTGCAGGCTGGGCAGACATAGCCGAACACCTCCGCTACTTCGATCTTGCCGGCGGCCTGCTGATACGGCTGGCCACCGTCGATATCCAGATAATCGGTGCCGGCGACCGGCTCCGGGCCATTCGGCGCGCGCGGGGCGGCGCTGGGTGCGGCCGGCGGCGGGGTGGTGGCGCTTTCGCCCACCGCTGGCGGGGCGGCCGGGTCAGCGGCCGGTGTGGCAGCGGCCGGAGCGGGCGCCGTCTCGGCCGCCGGCGTGGTGGCGGCGGGCGCAGTGTCGGACGAGCCGTCCTGGGCCTTGCAGGCGACCAGGATCGGCAGCAGCGCCATCAGCGTCAGGGCGAAGCGGGTCTTCATCGGATTGGATCTCCAGCGTGGGGCGAGGAAAGGGCCGGACGGCCGCGGGGCGCATGATGCCACGGGCGGCTGTCGGTGGCGGTTACGCGGTTCAGCGCTTGGCAGGTGCGGCGTGTTCGCGGGCGATCAGGTAGTCGGCCACGCGCAGCATGTCCGGATAATTACGCGCGCCGATCAGATAGCGGCCGTTGACGATGAGGGCCGGCGTGCCGGGCAGCTTGCTGCGCAGGGCGAACTCGCGTGCGGCCTTGAGCCTGGCGTCCACCGCCTCGCTCTTGAGGGTGTCGACGAAGCGCTGCTGCGGCACGCCGTAGTCGGCATAGAACACGGCCAGTTCGTCTGCGGACACGTTCTGGGTCGGCACGCTCTGCTTTTCATGGATGGCATCGAACATTGCGCGGTGGCTGCGCTTGGCCACGCCCAGGATGTCGGCGGCGAAATAGGCCCGCGCAAACGCATCCCAGAACCCGCCGAAGGCCGCCGGCACCGGGGTGAAGCGCACGTACGCGGGCTGCTTGGCGGCCCAGGCCTCCAGCGTGGGTTCGAAATGCGCACAATGCGGGCAGGTGTAGCCGAACACCTCGACCACTTCGACCTTGCCGGCCAGCGGCGCATACGGCTGGCCGCCGTCGATCAGGGTGTAGTCCTCGCCTTCGACCGGTGGCGCCGTCTTGTCGGCGGCGCAGGCCGCCAGCGGTACCAGGATCAACAACAGCAGGGACAGGCGGGAAAGCAGATTCATGCGGGCTCCGTGGGGCGAGGGGAGAGCGGGAAACGACGACGCCGGTCTCGGGACCGGCGTCGTGACACGGTGGGGCAGGTGCGTCCGTCAGCTCATGAGCGTGCCGGTGTGCCGGCGGGCATCTGGGCGGCGGCCGCATCGTCTGCGCGGTCGTGCAGACCTTGCAGATAACTGGCCAGCGCCTGGATTTCCTGCTCGGTCAGCGGGTGCGCTACCTGCGCCATGATATTGAACAGCGCCGGATTGCGCTCCTGGGTGGTGCCGGCCTGGTATTCCTTCAGGCGGCGCGCCACGTACTCGGCATGCTGGCCGCCCAGGCGCGGGTAGGCCGGGCCGGGATTGCCGCCGCCGGACGGGCCATGGCAGGCCATGCAAGCCGGCACGCCGCGCGCGATGTCGCCGCCGCGGTAGAGCTTTTCGCCGACCTCGTAGAACTTCATGCCCTGGTACGGGCCCTCGGCAATGGCCGCGTCGTCGGCCACCCCGGCGGCGGACTTCTGGGTGGCGAAGTAGGCCCCCAGGTCGCGCATGTCCTGCGCCGTGAGGTCCTTGACGAACGGCACCATGACCGCCGACATGCCGGTGTTGCGTTCGCCGCTGGCGATCAGCGCGACCTGATGCGCCACGTAGCGCTCGGTCTGGCCGGCGATGCGCGGATACATGGCCACCGCCGGGTTGCCGTCCGGGCCGTGGCAGGCCGCGCAGGCCGCCGCCTTGGCCTGGCCGGCCTTGGCATCGCCCCAGGTGGTCTTGGCCAGATCCACCTCCAGCGGCGCAACGCGCACGGGCGGCGGATCGGGGATCGGCGTGACCGCCGACTGCGCAAATGCCACGGCCGCGATGACCGGCACGGCGAGGGTGGCGAGGACTAGCACACGAGCATGGCGCATCAGCTAAAGCTCCGTATGGACCCGGCCCGCGCGCGTTGGGTGCTGGCTGTGGCAGGCGTGCTTCGATTATCGACACGCCTTTGCGCCAGGGTCAACGAACAGTGCAGCAAAACCGGCAGAGCCCGAACGTGCGATCCTAGGGGGATGTCGCTCCTTATCGAACAAGCCCGCTACCACCTGTCCGCCCACAACGTCCGGCAATTGCCCGACGATGGCGGTTACGAGGTGGCCTTCGCCGGCCGCTCCAACGCCGGAAAATCCAGCGCGCTCAATGCGCTGACCCGCCAGAATTCGCTGGCGCGCGTGTCCAAGACCCCTGGCCGCACCCAGCAACTGGTGTTCTTCCAGATCCAGCCCGAGCGCTACCTGGTGGACCTGCCCGGCTACGGCTACGCCAAGGTGCCGCAGGACCTGCAGGCGCACTGGCAGGCTTTCATCGACCGCTATTTCCGCACCCGCGAGGCGCTGCGCGGGCTGGTGGTGGTGATGGACATCCGCCACCCGCTCAAGGATTACGACCTGCAGATGCTCGGCTATGCGGCCGAACGCGGCCTGCCCGCGCACGGTTTGCTGACCAAGGCCGACAAGCTCGGCCGTGGCCAGCAGATGCAGACGCTGCAAAAGGTCAAGAAGGAAGTGACCTCGCGCTTCGGCGACAGCGTGACCGTGCAGACCTACTCCGGCGAATCGCGCCAGGGCGTGGACGAACTGCGCGGGATTGTCGGTGGCTGGCTGGGGCTAGATGTGGAAACGCCCGCCGCCGAGTGATGCCCGGCGGCCGTGACCGCCGCGGCCCATCGATGCGATGCGCGACGGCGGGCGAAGGCTCGCCGTTTCGCGTTCAGGGCGTGGCCGGCACCGCGCCGAACTCGGTCGGCACCCAGGCGAACGCGGCACCGTCGCGGCGCACGTGGCCCAGCCCCGGGAACGGCAGGTGCGCGCCGGCCACCCACCACCGGCCGTCCGCAGCCTGCGCCAACATGCGGCGGCGGGAGCCGATCGCCCTGGCACGGTCGCTGTCGGCCTCGAACGAGGCGTCCGGCTGTGCAAACTGCACGGCGTGGTAGTGCAGCACGTCGCCCCACACCAGCAGCGTGTTGTCTGGGCCGCCGTCGAAGCGATATGAGACATGGCCCGGGGTATGGCCCTGGCTGTCCAGGGCGACGATGCCGGCCGGCAGGGCGGTCTTGCCCGGCTGAAACCGGCGCAGACGTCCCTGCGCCTGGTAAGGAGCCACCGCCGCGCGCGCCAGCGGGAACGCGAATTTCAGCAGCGGCCCGGCGCCCGCCTCGGATGCGGGGTCCAGCCAGTACGCGGCATCGGCAGCGGACAACCATACCGTGGCAGCGGGAAACGCCGGTTTGCCCTGTGCGTCAAGCAGGCCGCACAGGTGATCCGGGTGGGCGTGGGTGAGCAGGACATCGTCGACCTGGGCCGGGTCGTAGCCGGCTGCACGCAGATTGCTCAGCACTTGGCCCAGGCCAGGACCCAGGCACTGCGCGGTGCCGGTATCGACCAGGCTGAGGTGGCTGCCGTCCTGCACCAGATAAGCGTTGACCGCTGTCTGCAGGCCCCTGGCGTCTTCGGGCACGAAGCCCTGCGCAAGCAGCCGGTCGCGTTCGGCCGGGTCGAGATGGGACAGCTGCTGGCGCGTCAATGCGACGCTGCCATCGAACAGCGCGGTCACCCGCAGCGTGCCGATGCGTTGCAGATAGAAACCGGGCGCCTGCTGGTGGGTGCCGGCAGGCGTGGCAGCCTGGGCGAGGGTGGCGCTGGCGGCCAGCAGCAGGGGCGCCAGCGAACGCAGGGCGGGAAACGACATGGGGGGCAACTCCAGGACAGGCGGCACCGCCGCGGTGGCGTCATGCTGGGCGCCGCGGCGCGCGCGATTCGCTCATTACGCTGCGTCAAGCGCTCGGCGCGGTCGACCTAGCGGCTGTTGCCGATGCTGCCCGGGTCCAGCCCGTAGCGCTGCTGGAAGCGCTGACTGAAGCTGCGTGTGGAGCGATAGCCCGCCCGTGCGGCCACGGTCTTGAGTGGCCAGCGCGTGGTGTAGAGCAGGGCCATCGCGTGCGCGAGCCGCGCATCGGTGATCAGGTCGCGCAGCGAGCGCTGCTCGGCGGCCAGATGCCGGCGCAAGGTGGCGCCGCTGATGCCCAGGCTGTCTTCGATATCGCGCGAGCGCCAGGCCCGTTGTGGCTGTGCGGTGATCAGCGCACGCACCTGGTCGGCGAGACTGGGCGCAGGCGGTAACAGCAGACCGCCGTGGCCGCGACGGCAAACGCCGATGATCAACGCGGCCAGTGCAAGGCGCGCTTCGGTGTACAACCCCTGTTGCAGCGCATCGCGCCATTGCCGCAACGGTCCGTCGAACGCGATGGCCGGCAACCGTGCGATGTCGGCTCCGGCCTCGGGGAGCGGCTCGTTCCACAATGCCCGCGCTGCGGACAGGGCCTCTTCGCACAACGGGACCACTGCACTCAGGTAGAGCCCGGTGTGCGGGTCGGGGGTATTGATGACGTCGATGCGGCAGCGGCGCGTCACCAGGAACAGATCGCCGGGCCCGAACTCCAGCACTTGGGTTGCCGTGCGTACCTGCTTGCGGCCCTGCAGCAGGATGGCGAACTGCGCCTGGGCCAGGTCCACCGAGCGCGCCCCGTGCTCGCGTCGCGCGCTCACGCAGGCAAAGCCTTCGGCGCGCTCGCAGTGCATCAGGCTGGCCATCTGCGCAAGCAGGGCGTCGGTGGGCGTGGGCGCAACGGTCATGGCCGGGCGATGCTACAGGATCGTGTGCGCGCCACTGCCATGCCTAGCGCCGTGCCTGCCGGTCTGCCGGGTCATGCGGGCCTACGACGGGCGAATGAAGCACGCTGCTGAAGGCTGGTCCCTGGCGCCCCTGGGTCGGTTCGATTGCGCAACCTTCCTTCTGGAGGCGGCCGGGCGATCCAGGCGAGTCGGGTTCGAGGGCAGTGGTGAGTGCAGGCTGCTGCGACGGCCATGCCCGACATCGCTCACCGGCGGCGGTGTCTGCGCTTGGCATTGCGGCAGGATCGTGCCGGCGTGCAGGGGGCTGCCGCCAGCCTCGACGCTGCCATGCGCATGGATGGAAATCTCAGACCCGGCCGATGGCGGCAATTCTTGCATGCCCTGCGGGTATAGTGCGGGCCTTGCGGTGGCTGGGGAGGACCCCCACATCGTCCCACCCCTTTCGTTTGCGAGCCTGCCCTTGTCGAGTCCCAGCCACGTTGCCGAAACGCCGATCACCGAACGCGCGGAACTGGTCCAGGTGCTGGCCTCCGGCGAAAAGCCGAGTGCGGACTGGCGGATCGGCACCGAGCACGAAAAGTTCGGTTTCCAGCTGGATGATTTGCGCGCGCCCGCTTTCGAGGGTGCGCGCGGCATCGAGGCCCTGCTGAGCGGGCTGACCCGCTTCGGCTGGGAGCCGGTGCAGGAAAACGGCCACACCATCGCGTTGCTGCGCGACGGTGCCTCGGTGACCCTGGAACCGGCCGGCCAGCTGGAGCTCTCCGGCGCGGCGGTGGAAACCCTGCACCACACCTGCGTGGAAACCGGCACCCATCTGGACGAGGTGGCGCAGGTCGCCGGCGAGTTGCAGCTCGGGTTCCTGGGCATGGGCTTCCAGCCCAAGTGGCGTCGCGACCAGATGCCGTGGATGCCCAAGGGCCGCTACCAGATCATGAAGAACTACATGCCCAAGGTCGGCTCGCTCGGCCTGGACATGATGACGCGCACCTGCACCGTGCAGGTCAACCTGGATTACGCCACCGAAGCGGACATGGTGCAGAAGTTCCGCGTGTCGCTGGCGCTGCAGCCGATCGCCACCGCGCTGTTTGCCGATTCGCCGTTTACCGAAGGCAAACCCAACGGCTACCTGAGCTACCGCTCGCATATCTGGACCGACACCGACGCCGACCGCACCGGCATGCTGGATTTCGTGTTCGAAGACGGCTTCGGCTACGAGCGCTACGTCGATTACCTGCTCGATGTGCCGATGTATTTTTCCTACCGCGATGGCGTCTATCACGATGCCAGCGGGCAGAGCTTCCGCGACTTCATGCAGGGCAGGCTGCCGGCGCTGCCAGGTACACTGCCGACGCTGCGCGACTGGTCCGACCACATGACCACCGCGTTCCCGGAAGTGCGTTTGAAGAAATATCTGGAAATGCGCGGCGCCGACGCCGGCCCGTGGGATCGCCTGTGCGCGTTGTCGGCGTTCTGGGTGGGCCTGTTGTACGACCAGACCGCGCTGGATGCGGCCTGGGACCTGGTCAAGGATTTCAGCCCCACCGAGCGGCATGCGCTGCGCGACGGCGTGCCCAGGCACGCGCTGGGTCTGCCGTTCCGTAACGGCACCGCGCGCGATCTGGCAGTGGAGGCGGTCAACATCGCGCGCGAAGGCCTGCGTCGTCGCGCACGCCTGAACCGCGACGGGCAGGACGAGACCGGGTTCCTGGACGTGATCGCCGAGATCGCCGAAAGCGGCGTCACCGCCGCCGAGCGCAAGCTGGCGCTGTATCACGGCGCCTGGAAGGGCGATATCGACCGCGTGTTTCGCGAGTTTGCGTACTGAGTGAGCGGCACGCGCCGTGAGGCGGCGCGCATTGCCGTGGGTGACGGTGCGCGCAGTGGATTGTCGGTAGCGCACAGACCGGGTTTTGCGGGTGCGCCCTCCATGCCCATCCGACGACTGCTCGCCAGGCGTTGTCGCCACCGCTATTGGCACCGCCGCCGTCACTGGTCCCGCGCACTGATCCGCCGTTGGCCGGCGCGCTCTGCGCTCAGCGCCGCTCCGGCATGCACGGCAGGCGCACGGTCACGCGCAATCCGCCCTGGGTGCGATTGTCCAGACGTAGATCGCCGCCGTGCGCCAGCACGATGCTGTGCGCCACCGACAGGCCCAGGCCGATGCCGCCGGTGCCGCGATTGCGCGAGGACTCGCCACGCACGAACGGCAGCAGCAGTTGCTCGCGCTGGGTCGGGTCGATGCCGGGGCCGTCGTCGTCGATCCACAGCACGCCGTCCTCGCCGTCGCGCTGCAGGTGCAGGCGGGCACATTTGCCGTATTTGAGCGCGTTTTCGAGCAGGTTCATCACCGCGCGACGCAACGCCAGCGGGTCGCCGTCCAGGGTGATCGCCGGGCCCGGCAACAGCACCGCGTCGGCGCCGATATCGGTGGCGTTGTCGACCACGCTCTCTACCAGCAGGCGCAGGTCCAGCGGCGCGCGCTCGCCGCGATGCCGATCGTTCTGGATGAAATCCAGTGCGGCGGAGATCATCGCCTTCATCTCGTCGATATCGGCCAGCGCCTTGTCGCGGAGCGGCGGTTGCAGGTCGTCCAGGCGAAACGACAATCGCGCCAGCGGCGTGCGCAGGTCGTGCGCGATCGCCGCCACCATGTGGGTGCGCTCGTTGATCAGGCGGTTCAGGCGTGCCTGCATGCCGTTGAACGAATCGGCCGCGCGCACGATCTCCGGCGGGCCGCTGCGTTGCAGTGCAGGGGCATGCGGGTTGCGGCCCAGCCGGTCGGCGGCTTCGGCAAAGCGCTTGATCGGCGCCGACAGCGCGCGCGAAAACCACCACGCCAGCGGTACGTTGGCGAGCAGGCCGGCCAGGAACAGCAACACGACGTGCGTCTTGAATTCGGCCGACAACCGCCGGCGCGGCGACTCCACCGTGCGCCAGCGGCCATCGGGCTGCTGCAGGGCGGCGGTGAAGCCGTCCAGCAGCGGCACGCCGGGTGTCAGCCGTTCGTTTTCCCAGTCTTCCGGCGCCTGGCCCGGCGCTGCTTCACTGCCGAAGGGCCGGCCGTCGGTCGCGCCCGCACCCGCACGGGCGGGCGGCCATTCCGTCGGCCGCTGTCCGTGGTCGCCAGCGGCGCCATCGGCCATCTGCGGCAGCCTGCGCGCGCGCGGCGACGGCTGCTCGTCCAGGCGCGGGACCTGGCGCTCGTCGGCGCTGCGATAGAACCGCACGTGGCGTGCGTCCACGTCCAGCCAATGCGCCAGCAGCATCTCCGCAAACGGGTCGCGCACCTGGCCAGACGGCGGTGTCGGCGCCTGCGCACCATCGTGCACCTTCAGGGTCTGGGTACCAGCCGGCATGCGCGTGGACAGCAGCGCCACCACCTCCGGCGGATGCACCGGTGGCTCGTACACCGGCGTGCGCATCACCAGCAGGGCGATGCCGATCACCTGGGCGGTGAACAGGGCCACCGCCAGCAACACGAACGTACGGGCAAAGATCGACAGCCCGCGCCGTGCCGGCGTGCTCACAGGCGCGAGACGCTCGGCAGCAGCATGTAGCCTTCGTTGCGTACGGTGCGAATCAACTCGGTATGGACGCGCTCATTGATCTTGCGGCGCAGGCGGCTGATCTGGCTGTCGATGGCGCGGTCGTAGACGTCGGTGTCGCGGCCGCGGGCATAGTCCAGCAACTGGTCGCGGCTGAGCACCCGCTGCGGGTGCTCGACGAAGGTGCGCAGCAGGGCGAATTCGCCATCGGACAGATTGATGAAGATGCCGGTGGGGTCGCGCAGGTCGCGGCGTACCACGTCCAGCCGCCAGCCGGCGAATTCGTAGACGTTGCCGCGCTGGTCGGCCTGCTCGCTGCTGGCCTGGCTGCGCCGCAGCAGCGCGCGGACCCGGGCCAGCAACTCGCGTGGATTGCAGGGTTTGGCCAGGTAGTCGTCGGCGCCCACTTCCAGGCCGATGATGCGGTCGGTGTCGTTGCCCAGCGCGCTGAGCATGATGACCGCAGGTGAACCGCGCTCGCTGGCCAGGGCACGTGCCGCACTCAACCCATCTTCTCCGGGCATCATCACGTCGAGTACGATGAGGTCCGGGCGGTGCTGCGCCATGTGCGTGCGCATGTCCGCCACGTTTTCGGCCACGTCCACCTGGTAGCCGTGGGCGCTCAGGAATTCGCCGATCAGCTTGCGCAGGTCGGGGTCGTCGTCGACCACAAGAACGCGGGGTTGTTGCATATCCATGGAGGTCATCGTCGGTGGCGCGGAGGTTGGCCCGCGCGGGGTGGTGGCTACCGGATACATGGTGCTCGCAGATGCAAGGCTGGAACAAACATAATAATGATGGATTTTGTCAACCATTGGCACACGTGCAAGGCACCATGACGGGACGGGACATCGCGCAGGACATCATCGCTTCGACACTGCGCCAGCCGGACGGTGTGCGTGCGCAGGCCAGGGCGTTTCCGATGATGCGGGTGATCAGCCGCGACAACGGCGTGGGCCTGACCCGCGACATGGTGCTGATGGCGCAGACCCTGCGCGCCGGCGGCGTGCCGGTGCAGGAACTGGGGTTCACCAGCCAGCGGCTGCAGGACACCGGCCGCGAAGCGCGGCTGTGGGCCAGCCGCGCGCTGTTCGGGCGGGTGCCGCTGCAGATCTTTTCCGAACGCGTCTACGCGCGCTGCCTGGCGCTGGGGCAGATCAATCTGCTGGTGCCCAATCCGGAATGGCTGCTGCCCAAGTGGCTGCCGTTGTTGCCGCGCTTCGATGCGGTGCTGTGCAAGACCCATCATGCCGAGCGGATTTTCCAGAGTCTGGGTTGCACCACGCGGTTCATCGGTTTCACCAGCCCGGATCGCTACGACCCGCACGTGCCGCGGCAGCGCGCGTTTTTCCACCTGGCCGGGCGCAGCACCGCCAAGGGCACCCGCGTGCTGCTGGAGACCTGGAAGCAACACCCCGAGTGGCCGCTGCTGACCGTGGTGCAGAACCCGCGCACCGCCGGCAAGCCGGTGGTGGCGCCGAACATCGATCACCGCGTCCGTTATCTGGACGATGCGGAACTGCGCCGGCTGCAGAATGCCCATCTGTTCCATCTGTGTCCTTCCGAGGCGGAAGGATTCGGTCACTACCTGATGGAGGCGCTCAGCGTCGGCGCGGTGACGCTGGCGACCGATGGCGAGCCCATGAACGAATTGGTGCGGCCTGAGCATGGCGTGCTGATTCCTGCGGCCGAGGTGCGCCAGCGGCGCCTGGCCTCGTATTACTACGTGGACGCAGCGGGCATTGCGCAGGCGGTGGATACCGCACTCGCCATGCCGCAGGTGCAGCTGGATGCGTTATCGGCCAATGCGCGCGCCTTCTATCAGGCCAACGATGCGGCATTTTCGGCCCGTTTCCGGAATGCGGTGCTGGCATCGCTGCCCGGGCATGTGGCAGACGACGCGGTCGGTGTCGAACCGGTCGGTGTCGAAGCAGTCGTGGTCGAGCGTTGACGTTCGACATCGATGTGCTGCATCGCTACACATGCTGCAGCGCCTGCGTGTGTCGAGGTGCCATCGATCGGTGTGCGGATGCGCGTGAGGTGCTTCCACCTCTCCGCCAGATTGCCGGTCGGCTGATCCTCATCAGCATCTGACTGCATCGCAACGCCTGCCGCGGGCGGCAAGCGGACGTTGCCGTAGGTGCGCCTTGCGTGGTGTATCGCCAAGCGCCGATGGGTAAGGGTGCCTGGGCTGCGCTGATCGAGAACGCGCTACGGCTGCCGTCATCGTGCAGCGCTTGTTCCGTGTCGAGCACGCTGCTGACAACCTCTTCGCTGTTGATCGCGCATTGTGGTTGCCAAGGATTGCGAGTGATCGATCATGGCTCCTGCAGGAAAGATCCCGTCACAATGAAGAGTCCCTCCGGGCCACAGGTCGAGAGTGAGGTGGCCTTGCGCGACGAGCTGGCGGGCATGCGCCAGCTGCATGCGTTGCAGGTCGGCCTGGCGGCGCAAGCGGATGCGCGCGCCGCGTTGAGCGAGATCACCGCGCTTGCCTGCGCATTCGCGCGCACGGCCTGTGGCTGCGTGCAGCTGGTCGATGCGCATAGTAGCGAGATGGAGTTGCGCGTCTATCAAGGACACGACGAAAACAGCCCGTTCGTGCAGCATTTCCTCAAGGACGGGTTTCAGGCGACCTGCCAGGCCATGCGGCGCGAACGCCGGCAACTGGTGATCGACGATATCGAAGCGTTCGCGCCACTCAAGCACACGCCGGACTACGACGCAGCGCTGTGCAGCGGCATCCGTGCCGCCCAGTTCACGCCGTTGTTCAGTCGCGACGGCACGCTGCTGGGCTTGCTCGGAACGCAGTTCAGCGTCCCGTATCGTCCCGCCGACCATGAGCTACGGCTATTGGAACTGCTGGCATGGACGGCGGCCGATTTCATCGAGCGCTACCGGTCCGAGCGCGCGCTGCGCGCCAGCGAATCGCGATTGCTGGCCTTGTCTGCAGCAAGCTCCGAGGTGCATTACCGGGTGAGCCCGGATTGGAGCGAGATGTGTGCGCTTGGCAACACGGACGCGTTCGCGGGGGTGGTTGACCCGGACCGGCGCTGGATCACTGACTACATCCCCGAGGAGGATCGTGCGCAGGTGCGCGATCGCATCGATGCAGGCATCCAGGGCAGGAGCGCGATCATGTTCGAGCACCGTGTACGCCGTAGCGATGGCAGCGTCGCGTGGATGTCGACCAAGGCCGTTCCGGTGATGGAGACCGATGGCCGGATCAGCGAATGGTTCGTTGCGGGTGTCGATGTCACCGCCCGCAAGCAGGCCGATGAGCAGCTGCGCGCCAGCCAGGCGCGGCTGGCCTATGTGCTCGATCAGGTCCCCATCGGCGTGGGATTGTTCGATACCGCCGGCATCTTCACGTACAGGAATCCGCGTCTGCACAGCCAGCTCGGTGACCGGATTCCGTCGCGCGACGACGTGCATGGTGGGCACTGGAAGGGCTTCGACCAGCAGGGCTGCCCGGTGGCAAGCGAAGACTTTCCAGGCGCGCTGGCCTTGCGTGGGGTGGACTCCGCCTTGCCGGTGGACTTCGTGCATGTCGGGGGCGACAGCGAACGCTGGTTGCGCGTCACCGCCGTGGCGCTGCGCGACGGCGACAAGGTGACCGGCGGGCTGACCGTGGTGCAGGACGTGACCGATCAGCGACAGGCGCAGGCAGAGCTATGGCAGCTTGCCGAACGCAACCGTGACATCCTGGAAAGCATTTCCGATGCGTTCTACGGCGTGGATGCGCAATGGCGTTTCACCTACGTCAATCGGCAGGCCGAAGCGGTGTGGGGGCGCACGCGGACAGCGTTGCTGGGCAAGGTGCTGTGGGACCAATTCCCGGAGATGGTGGGGTCGCCAACGCACCGCGCGCATCTGCAGGCAGCGCAGAGCGGCCGCATGATGCGCCTGGATGCCGCATCGCCGGTGCCCGGGCACTGGGTCGACATCAGCATCTATCCCACCGGCGACGGCGGCCTGTCGGTGTATTTCCGCGACATTACCGATCGCAAGCATGCCGAGCAGCAACTGCGTACCAGCGAGGAACGCTTCCGCACCGCACTGACCATCGAAACGGTGGGGGCCACGTACTTCGACATGGACGGCCGCCTGATCGATGCCAACGATGCGTTCCTCAAGATGACCGGCTACAGCCGCGCCGAGGTCGAGGCGGGCGGGCTGACCTGGCAGAACCTGACGCCGGCGGCGGCGAGCGCGTTGTCGGCGCATGCCTTCCACGAGCTCAAGACCAAGGGCAGTGCCACGCCGTACGAGCGCGAATATCGGCGCAAGGACGGCAGCCTGCGTTGGGCCTTGTTCGCCTCCAAGCTGCTGCCCGACGGGACCGGATTCGAGTTCGTACTGGATATCACCGACCGCAGAGCCACCGAGGCGGCCCTGCGCGAAGTGCAGGACCGCAACGCTTTCCTACTGAAGCTCTCCGATACACTGCGGTCGCTGTCCGATCCGGCGGCGATCCAGAGTAAGGCGGTGTGCCTGCTCGGCGAACACATGAACGCCGGGTGCGCCTATTACGTGGACGTGGGCGGCGATGGCGGGCGCCCGCTCGTCGCGCGCCACTGGCATCAACCGGGCCAGGCCAGCCAGGCGCGTGGCGCGGTGCTGACTGCCTGGCCGCTGTCCTGGCTGAGCGAGCCGGGCACCTGGGTGGTGCGCGACACCCGCGCCGAGGGCGCGCTGCCCGACGACCAGCGCGCGGCGGCAGGTGGCAACGAGATCGGTGCACTGATCTCGGTGCCGTTGATCAAGCGCGGGCAGCGCGTGGCCGCGCTCGTGGTCAATCAGCGCAACGCGCGCGACTGGACGGTGGCCGAGGTGCGGCTGGTGGAAGAGACCGCAGCACGCACCTGGGAGGCCCTGGAGCGTGCACGTGCGCAGGGTGCACTGCGGGACAGCGAGGAGCGTCACCGCGTGATCCTGGAAAGCGCGCTGGACTATGCCATCTTCACCGTCGACCCCGGCGGGCGGATCCAGACCTGGCCACCCGGCGCCGAAGCAGTGTTCGGCTGGAGCGCCGAGGAAGCGGTAGGGCAGGACATGGCGATGACCTTCGTGGCCGAAGACCGGCTGGCGGAGGTGCCGCAGCACGAGCTCGAGCAGGCGCGCCGTTGCGGCGTGGCCCCGAATATCCGCTGGCATCAATGCAAGGACGGAAGCCGGGTGTTCATCGAAGGTGCCACGCGCCCGTTGCGCGATGGCAACGATAAGCCGCTGGGCTATCTCAAGATCGGCCAGGACGTGACCCGGCGACGGCAGTGGGAAGATCGCCAGCAGGTATTGCTGGCCGAGCTGCAGCACCGCACGCGCAACCTGATGGGCGTGGTGCGCGTGGTCTTCAACCGCACCCAGCGCAGCAGCGAGAGCATTGCGGAACTGGCGCTGGTCTACAACGACCGTCTGGATGCGCTGGCACGCGTGCAGAGCCTGTTGTCGCGCTTGAACGACGGCGACCGCATCCTGTTCGACGAGTTGCTGCAGGTCGAACTGTCGGCGATGGGCGCAATCGATGCGCAGGGGCGCGGTGAGCGGGTCGTGCTGGAGGGGCCGCGCGGGGTGCGGTTGCGTTCCAGTACCGTGCAGACCTTTGCGCTGGCCCTGCATGAGCTGGCCACCAATGCCAACAAATACGGCGCGCTGGCGCAGCCTGGCGGGCACCTGCTGGTGCGCTGGCGGCTGCATCGCACCGACGAGGGCATGCGCCTGCGCATCGAATGGCGCGAATCCGGCGTGGACATGCCGGCACCGGGGGCCGCCCCGCAGGGGGCCGGCTACGGCCGCGAACTGATCGAGCGCGCGCTGCCGTATCAGCTGCAGGCCGAGACCACGTATGTGCTTGGCCCCGATGGCGTGCGTTGCACGATCGCGCTGCCGGTCTCGGAAAGCATGCGGCTGGCAGCCGACCGCAACACGCCATCTGCCGCCGGCGACGAAGGACGTGCTGCCGGCGATGCGTAGCGCACGCAGGTGCCGCGGCCCGACGCACGCTGCCGTGGTCCCGTCGGGATCGCGCCTGCCGCATGCGGTTCTGCGGCGCAGGGCGCTGCGCGCCGGCATGCGGCAAACAGTCCACCGACGCAGGCGGGTTCAGCCTGGCACGCGGCAACCGTCCCGTGCTGACCTGAAAACCATCACGGCGGCACCGAAAACCGTCTGCGCGCCTAACGCGTCCAGCGGCGGCATCGCTTTTCTGCTGGAAATGCCTATACTACCCCCCAGTATTTTGGCCGGAGGCCGGCATGCCGCATTCGCCGCTGGAAAAGAAGCGCGCCCTGGCGCGGGTGCGCCGCTTGCGCGGGCAGTGCGACGCGCTTGAGCGGGCGCTGGAGTCGGGCGCAGACTGCGCCCCGGTGTTGCAGCAGATCGCTGCGATCCGCGGGGCCGTCAACGGGCTGATGTCGCAGGTGCTTGAAGCGCATATCCGCGAGGACTTCGGGCATGCCGCCGCATCCGATGCGCAACGCGCCGAACGCGTGCAAGACCTGCTGGGTCTGGTCCGGTCCTACCTCAAATAAATCTCCCACCGGGCCGGCGCTTGCCGGCTCCGTCCTTGAACATCTCGTCAGGAGCGCTACCCCATGAAATCCCGTGCAGCAGTCGCATTCGGACCCGGCAAACCGCTGGAAATCGTCGAAATCGACGTCGCACCGCCGAAAGCCGGCGAAGTGCTGGTCCGCATCACCCACACCGGCGTGTGCCACACCGATGCCTTCACCCTGTCTGGCGACGATCCGGAAGGCATCTTTCCTTCGGTGCTGGGGCATGAAGGCGGCGGCATCGTCGAGCAGGTGGGCGAAGGCGTCACCAGCGTCAAGGTCGGCGACCACGTCATCCCGCTGTACACGGCCGAATGCCGCAAGTGCAAGTTCTGTCTGTCCGGCAAGACCAACCTGTGCCAGGCCGTGCGTGCCACCCAGGGCAAGGGCCTGATGCCCGATGGCACCACGCGCTTCTCCTACAACGGTGAGCCGATCTATCACTACATGGGCTGCAGCACCTTCAGCGAATACACCGTGGTGCCGGAAATCTCGCTGGCTGTGGTCAACCCCGACGCGCCGCTGGAAAAGGTCTGCCTGCTCGGCTGCGGCGTCACCACCGGCATCGGCGCGGTGCACAACACCGCCAAGGTCAAGCCGGGCGAGAGCGTGGCGGTGTTCGGCCTGGGCGGCATCGGGCTAGCGGTGATCCAGGGCGCGGTGCAGGCCAAGGCCGGGCGCATCATTGCCATCGATACCAACCCGGGCAAGTTCGATCTGGCGCGCAGCATGGGCGCCACCGATTGCATCAACCCCAAGGACTACGACAAGCCGATCCAGGAGGTCATTGTCGAGCTGACCGATGGCGGCGTGGACTTCAGCTTCGAGTGCATCGGCAACGTCAACGTGATGCGTTCGGCGCTGGAGTGCTGCCACAAGGGCTGGGGCGAGAGCGTCATCATCGGCGTGGCCGGTGCGGGCCAGGAAATCAGCACCCGTCCGTTCCAGCTGGTCACCGGCCGGGTGTGGCGCGGTTCCGCATTTGGTGGCGTCAAGGGACGCACGCAGTTGCCGGGCATGGTGGAGCAGTCGATGAAGGGCGAGATCGATCTCGATCCGTTCATCACCCACACCATGCCGCTGGAAGAGATCAACGAGGCCTTCGACCTGATGCATGAAGGCAAGTCGATCCGCACCGTGATTCATTTCTGACCAGACGGCCAGGAGCGGCGCGCGGCCGCCTCCGCGCACGTGGTACCCGAGACTCCCGGGAGGGACATGATGACAAACGTGTCGATTCATCCTTCGGTAGATGGTGGTGTTGCGCGTGGAGGTGCGGAGGGCTTTCAGGGGGGAACCCTCGAATGCCACTGCGCGACCGACAAGGTGACCGTGGAGGTGGCCGCGCAGACCGCGCACAACCACGCCTGCGGTTGCAGTAAGTGCTGGAAGCCTGCGGGCGCGAAATTTTCGGTGGTGGCGGTGGCGCCGCGCGACAAGGTCACGGTGACCGCGCATCCCGAAAAGCTGAAGATCGTCGATGAAAGCGCGACGATCCAGCGCCACGCATGCACCGGATGCGGTGTGCATTTGTATGGCCGCATCGAGAACAAGGACCATGCGTTCTACGGTCTGGATTTCGTGCACACCGAGTTGTCGAAGCAACAAGGCTGGTCGGCACCGGGCTTTGCGGCCTTCGTGTCGTCGATCATCGAAACCGGCACGCCGCCGGAGCAGATGGACGGCGTGCGCGCGCGGCTGACCGAGTTGGGGCTGACCCCGTACGACTGCCTGTCGCCGGGACTGATGGACGCGCTATCGACCCAGGTTGCGCGCCAGAAAGGCCTGCTGCATTGATTGTCCAACCCTGCGGCCGGTGCACCGGCTGCAGGGTTTCTCTTCGTAAGGAATCTTCATGGAACGTATCGAACACCGCGCCTGCTTCGGCGGCTGGCAGGACGTGTATCGCCATCAGTCGCAGACCTTGAATTGCAGCATGCAGGTGGGCGTCTATCTGCCGCCGCAGGCTGCCGATGGCCCCTTGCCGGTGTTGTACTGGCTGAGCGGCCTGACCTGCACCGAACAGAATTTCATCAGCAAGGCCGGCGCGCAGCGCTACGCGGCCGAGCATGGTGTGATCCTGGTTGCGCCCGACACCAGCCCGCGCGGCGACGATGTGGCCGACGCGGATGGCTACGACATCGGCAAGGGCGCCGGTTTCTACGTCGATGCCACCGAGCAGCCCTGGGCCGCGCACTACCGCATGTACGACTATGTGGTGAACGAATTGCCGGCGTTGATCGAAGCCAATGTCGCCACCACCGGCGTGCGCGCGATCAGCGGCCACTCGATGGGCGGGCACGGCGCGCTGACCATTGCATTGAAGAATCCGGGCCGCTATCGCAGCGCATCGGCGTTTTCGCCGATCGTCGCACCGAGCCTGGTGCCGTGGGGCGAGAAGGCGTTTGCGCAGTACCTGGGCGACGATCGCGCGACGTGGAAGGCCTACGACGCCACCGCGCTGATCGCACAGGCGCAGGAACGGTTGCCGCTGTTGATCGACCAGGGCGATGCGGACGAATTCCTTCAGAACCAACTGAAGACCGGGCTGTTCGAAGATGCCGCCAATGCGGCCGGCTATCCGGTCACCGTGCGGATGCAGCCAGGCTATGACCATAGCTATTACTTCATCGCCAGCTTTATCGGCGAGCACATCGCGCATCATGCGGCGGCGCTGCGCGGGTGATGGGGTGCGGTTGAGGGTGTGATGGGATGGGGCGGGCGGGACGGGATGGTACGGCAAGGTGGCAGACATCCCGCAGTCCCCAGGTTGCACCGATTGGCGGCAACGCACACAAGCGCAGACCGCAAGTGATCCCTTCTCCCTTCGGAGAAGGTGCCCCAAAGGGGCGGATGAGGGGACGGGCGAAGCCACACGCGGTTGAACGTAGCGTGGGCTTCGCCACGTACCCTCACCCCAACCCCTCTCCCGGCGGGAGAGGGGCTTGCCACCGCGCTGAAGTTCCGCGTCGAGCGGATGGCGGATGCAGCCAGGCCATGACCGTGGCGGTTACTTCATCGCCAGCTTTAGGTGCGAGCACATCGATCGCCAGTTGTATCGGCGAGCACATCGCGCATTATGCGGCGGCGCTGCGCCAGTGGTGGGGTGCGGTTGAGGTTGTGATGGGGTGGGACGGGATGGGATGGCATGGCAAAGTGGCAGACATCTCGAAGTCCCCGTGTCGCACCGATTGGCGGCAACGCACACGAGCGCAGACCGCAAGTGATCCCTTCTCCCTCCGGGAGAAGGTGCCCCGAAGGGGCGGATGAGGGGACGGGCGAAGCCGCATGCGCTCGAACGCCATGAGGGCTTCGCCACGTTCCCTCACCCCAACCCCTCTCCCGGCGGGAGAGGGGCTTGCTTCTTCACTGAACGTCAGTGTCGCGTTGGTGCGGGTATCGTCGTCACCCAACACCCAACACCCCACACCCACACCCAACACCAACACCAACACCAACACCAACCAAGCTGATGCCTGCAACGCGCTAGCGCGCCACCTGGGCTGCCAGCTTCCCCAATCGACGCATTGCGCGTTCCAGCGTCTCGCTCCATGGCTGGCCGCAGGTCAGGCGGATGTGATCCGCGTAGTCGCCGCGGCTGGAGTACAGATGGCCGGGCGAGGTGCCGATGCCTTCGGCTAGTGCGGCCTCGAACAATGCTTGGCCGCTTCCACCCTCGGGCAATTGCAGCCATAGCGATAAACCGCCAGCCGGGTCGCCGATGCGTGTGTCATCGGGCCAATGCCGCACGACCGCATCGCGCAGGCGTTGGCCGTTGTCGGCCAGGGTGCGGCGCAGCTTGCGCAGATGCCGTTCCAGGTCGTGCTGCGCCAGATAATCGGCCAAGGCCAGTTGCGGCAGGCTGGCGCTGCCCACGGTGGAAAAATACTTGGCGCGTACCAAGGCCTCGGTCCAGTCGCCACCGAGCAACCAGCCCACGCGCAAGCCGGGTGCCAGCACCTTGGAAAACGACCCGCAGGTGATCACATTGGCATGGGTGTCGAAGTGGCGTAGCGGGCGCGGTCGCTGGCCCGACCAATCCAGCTCGCCGTAGATATCGTCCTCGATCACCACGGTGCCATGGCGGGCGCAGCTGTCGAGCAGTGCGCGCTTTGCGCTGTCGGACGTCAGGCTGCCATTGGGATTGTTGAAGTTGGGCACCAGCACCGCCGCGCGCACCGGCGTGCGTTGCAGCAGTGCGTCCAGGCGCGCGACATCAATGCCCTGGCCTGCGCGGTTGGGCACTTCCAGTACCTTGAGCCGCAAGGCGGCCACCGCCTGCAGGATGCCGTGATAAGTGGGCGTCTCCACCAGCACCACGTCGCCCGGTGCGGTGAGCGTGCGCAAGGCCAGGCTGATGGCTTCCATCGCACCGGCAGTGATCACGACTTCTTCCGCAGCCACGGCGGTTGCGCAGTGTGCATAACGCTGTGCGATCTGCCGGCGCAGTGCGGCATGGCCTTGTGGCGGTGCGTAGTCCAGTGCGGCGGTACGTTGGCGACGCAACTGACGCGAGAATGCTGCCGCCAACTGTGCAGCCGGCAACAGCGCCGGCGCGGGAGTGGCGGTATGCAATGGCACCAGGTCGGTACGCGCCAGGGTGTCGAGTACGCGCTGCAAGGCCGGGTTGTCCACCATGCCGGGTTTACGCCGACGCGTTACGGGTGGTGATACAGGTGATGCAGAGGCGGTGGTGCGCACGAAGTAACCGGAGCGCGGCCGCGCCTGCACGCGTCCTTCGCGTTCCAGCTGCAGGCAGGCCTGCACTGCCGTTGCCGTGCTGATGCCGTGGGTGGCGGCCAATTGCCGGATCGAGGGCAGACGCTCGCCGGCACGCAGGGTGCCGCCTTCGATCTGCTGTCGCAGCTGCATGGCGAGCGATTCATACAGAAGCATGTGCCGGTACCTTTCATCTGTATTGGTCAATTTGCAGCGTATCTGAATCTGTCATGGTCGTGTGGTGCATTGCAGACTGGCTGTGCCCGGTGAATGCGCCAGGCGTGTGTCCTCTTTTGCGAGGTTGGTCGTGCTGCTTCCCGTGTTTATCGTCGATGTGCTCACTGCGGCGCTTCAAGGGCAATCCTGCGGTAGCGAAGATCCGGTGACCGGGTCGATCCATGCCGCGCTGGCGCCGCCATGGGCGGGCAGGCCGGGCAGGACGCAGTCGACCGCACTGCAGGCATCTGCGCGCGCCGGCGAACGTGCATGCCGGGTGGAGCCGCGGCATGTGTCTGTGCGCGGCAGCGCTGTGCAGTCTCTGCAGGGAACGATTGCGCTATGAGCATCGCCTTGTCTGTTCAAGCGGCATCGGCCGGCACTGCGCGACGCGCGATCTGGCAATTGCTGGTGGGCGAGGTGTTGATCGGGTCGGTGGGCGTGTTCGTGCACGAAAGCGGGCAGGATCCGGTGACGGCGGTGTTCTACCGCTGCCTGTTCGGCGCGCTGTTTCTCAGCATCTGCGGCCTGATCGGCGGACAGTTGGATGGGGTGTGGCGAGACCGCACGCTGCTGCGCGATGCCGTCATCAGTGGCGTGCTGCTGGTGCTGAACTGGGTGGCCTTGTTCGCCGGCATGGCGCGCTCGTCGATCGGCGTGGCGACGATGGTCTACCACGTGTTTCCGTTCGTGATGTTGCTGCTGGCGGCGCTGCTGCAGGGCGAGCGCACCCGCCGCGCCGACCTGGGCTGGACGCTGCTGGCGTTTGTGGGCGTTGCGTGTTCGGCCGACCCGGCGCGGCTGTGGCAGGCTGCCGACCGCGGCTATCTGCTCGGGATTGCGCTGACCTTGCTGGCCGCGCTGCTGTGCGGCGCCTCATTGCTGATGTCACGCCGCATCAGCCGTGAGCGGCCGTTGGCGGTGGTGACGGTGCAGTGCTGGGTCGGCACGTTCCTGCTGGCGGGGTTTTCCAGCAGCAGCGCGTTGCATCCCGGCCTGCACTGGGTCTGGCTGGTGGGGCTGGGCGTGATCCACAGCGGCATCGTGTACGTGCTGTTCTATTCGTCGTACCGGCATCTGCAGGTGGCCACGATCGCGGTGCTGGCGTTCGTGTATCCATTGGTCACGCTGCTGCTGGACTATCTGCTGTACGGCCACGCGCTGGTACCGGTGCAGTGGCTGGGCCTGGCACTGATCGTGCTGGGCACGCTGGCGGTCAACCTGAAATGGCGCTGGCCACGCCGTGCCTCGACACAGGCGTGAGCGTGCGCCGCCACGCATCCCGCATGGCGGCGCAAACCGTCAACGCACGTCGCGCATCTGCCAGTGCGCCCCGGCCAGGGCCTGCATGCGCTGCTTGAACAGGTCGCCGGGAATGCTGGTGGTGGCAACCAGATCGATGCGCAGGTCCTGCTGCTTGCCGGTGACCGTGGCAGCCGGGTCGGTGATGCCCAGGCTCGGGTCCACCTCGTCCGGGTCGGCCTGCAGCTGGCGCCAGCGATCGAACCACGCCGGATCGCGCAGGGCGGCCTGCAACTGCTCGGCAAACGCCTCGGCGCCGTTGGCGGTGAAGCTCACCGAGGGCGCGCTGCCGCGGGCGAGCTTGGGGTCGGGCAGGCTGATCGAGTAGCTGACAGGCATGGACACGCTCCGTTGAATGACGGCGGCACACTAGCCGAGGACGGGTGAGAACGCCGTCGAAGGCCAGGTGCCGCCAGGCGCGTGCCTCAGGCGGAAAAACCATGCGGCTGGGCCGCGAAGGCCACCGCCAGCGCGCCCTTGCCGACGTTGACCATGCCGGTCAGGCTCATCACGCTTTCGAACAGTTCCACGCCGTGGCTCTGGCAGGCGCCCTGCAGCGCCGCGTAGCCGGGCAGGGCATGCAGCTCGGCCAGCTCGCCGCCATAGCCCACGCACACGGTCGGGGTCATCAGGCCGTCGCGGATCTTGCGGACGGTGAAGCCAAACAATTTGTCGGCCGATGGCTCGAAGCCCTTGAGCTTGGCCACCGGCTCGGTGACGCCGCGGTACGCGCGCAGCACCGGCTTGATATCCAGCGCGCTGCCCAGCGCCGCACCGATCAGGCCCACGCTGCGGTCGCCCTTGGTGCGCGCCCGTGCGCGCAGGTAGTAGAGATCGCGCGGGATCATGTAGCCGTAGGTGTGCTCGGCCAGCTGTTCCAGGCGGGTGCGGATCGCCGCCACGCCCTGGCCCTGCTCGCGCAGGCGCACGGCCTCCACCGCGGTGATGCCCTGGCCGGCAAACAGGTTGAGCGTGTCGATCACGCGCAGCGCAAACGGCGAGCCGTGGCCGGCGGCCTGACGGATCGGCTTGTAGTCGTTGAGAATCGCAAAGCTGGCCTGCATCGCGTTGTCGAAGATCTGGCTGCGCAGCTTGGAGATGGTCAGGCAGAACACGTGGTCGTAGTCGATGACCAACCGCTGCAGAAACAGGTCGCGGATCTGGTTGACCGAAAACGGCGTGGTTTCGGCCTCGTGGCCGCGCTCGGCCACATGCGCCTGCAGAAAGCTCAGCGTGGCCTCTTCATCGCGGTGATCGGCCAGCACCGCCTCGCCGATGCGCACGCTGATCGGCAGCACGATGACGTTGTTGCGTTGAAGAAATTCCTGCGGCAGGTCGCACGCACTATCCACCACAATTCCGATGCGCATCGTCGCCCCCTCCGGCTGTTGCGTCGTCTGTACTGCGAACGCTATCGCAAAACCGCCGCCGCGCGTAGACCCGTTGGCGCGCTGCGTGCCGGCAGGCTGCTCGCGCGCCTTCAGCCGCGCCTGCCGGCCCCTTGCATGCCCATTGTCCGGCAGCCCGGGCCACGCTGCGGTGGCATCACACTCGTCGGCGGTGCGTTGCCTGCCATGCCGCCCTGCAGCATTCCCCCTCGCGGGTGCGCCCAGGTGCCTGAGCGGTACATGTCGCCACCGCCGGGAGATGGCAGCGAACTGCGGACCAGGACACGCTTGGCTTGCCAGGTAGCGCCCGCTATCGCGCTTGGCCGCTCCGGCCTGCCGGAATCGCTATAGCTCCTCTCACAGCACCGCTGCTAGGGTCGGTCACGACCGCTGCAGGGCGGGTCTCGGTGGCGCCGCACTGGCGCCGCCGCGCCGAACACAATGGAGACAGAGATGCAGACCACCCCATCCAACACCCTCACGCAGGCCGCGCCCAAGGCGACCACCACACGGCGGCGCGCATCGCGCTGGTGGAAGGCGGCACTGGCCCTTGGCCTGGTGGCGCTCGCCCCCGTGGCCCTGGCCGGCCCGTACAAGATCTTTGGCAACCACTACGCGTGGGTCAACAACTTCAACGACCCCAACAACATCATCCAGGGCACCTTTGGCACCGGCAGCACGCCGGAGTTGACCGTCACCTTCAACTTTGCCGACTACAACCTCTACGGCTACCCGGCCATCGTGCGCGGCTGGCATTACGACTGGAATCCGACCACCGACAAGCTGTTCCCCAAGCAGATCTCGTCGATCAGCTCGCTGCCGTTCAAGTTCAATTACAGCGCCGGCGGCAGCAATCTGGCCGGCGACTTCGCTTACGACATCTTCTTCCGCTGGGATACCGCCAAGGGCAATCCGCAGCTGGAAGTGATGATCTGGGGCGACCACAACTCCTGGCCGATCGGCACCGTCACTGCGACCAAGGTGATCACCGCCGGTGGCCGCACCTTCGATCTGTGGGAAGGCTTCAACTCCGGTGCCGGCTATTACGTCTACACCTTCATCCCGACCGGCACCGCCGGCCAGCCCACGCTCAAGACTAGCGGCAGCCTCAACATCGACGCCAAGCCGTTCCTGACCTGGCTGCAGAACAACCGCTCCAAGGATGGCCGATACAACAACAGCATGTATCTGCATGCGGCCGAGGCGGGCTTTGAAGTGGTGCGTGGCAATGGCTGGGCCAAGGTCAGCGCCACGATGGATGCCAAGTAACGCGATGGGCTGAGGTGCGCGTGGGCCGCCAGTGCGGCGGCCTGCGTGCGCGCTGCCTGTTCGCGTGTGCATCTCGCGTGTGCATCGCCGGCAGCTGCGTGAGGCACTACCTGCTCGCAGCTTCGCCGGGCATGAGGTGCATCACGCCAATGAGGTGGCCGTCTGCGCCGCGCCTGTCATGCAGGTGGCGCGCATCGGAGGAGGCCACGGTGATCGGTCCGCATGGATGGCCGTGTCTGCGCCCCGTCAGTGCGTGGACATCCGCTTCGTGACGCAAATCTGTTGCGCAGGCGGATGACGCAATGGTCGTGTGTCCGGTGCGTGGCGTCCTGCCAGGTGGCAGGCGTCCCCATCCCCTGATCGGAGCTCATCCATGCACCGGCAGCGCGTACCTGGCGATTACGTAGTCGTGTCCACCGCTGTTACATCGCCACCAGCTGGATGCTGTCGAACACGACGGCCGGGCTGAGGAACCCGTTATCCGGCGATCCGGAGGCAAGCCCGATCTCGATGCGGTTGCTTCCGGCCTGCAGCGCCGACGCGGGGATGTCCACCTCATACAGCGTGTTGTTGCCGCGTGTGGTGCCACGGGTGATGCCGCGCGTCTTGGGCTGGTTGGGAGCAGCGGGCACCGGGCCGTTCCAGCGGGCATTCACGCTGACCTGCGGGCGCGCGCTGACCTGGGCCAACGGCACGAAGATGCGTAGGCGATAGCCGCGCACCTCGCTGGAGGCCAGGGCGAAGTCGATGCGGGTGGGGGTGTTGATGCTGCGCCACTGCACCGCCGGAAAACTGCTCACGCTACTGGCGCCCACGGTGTAGGTCAGCGGTGACCAGCTCATGCGCCGGTCGGACGGGTGCGCGCGCGGCAGCAAGTCGGCATGTCGAAATCCGGCCGGGGTGCCGTCGGGCACGCCGATCTGCCACTTCACCGTTCCTGGCGCTGTCACCGCCTGCAACGCGGCCTGCGCCGTGGCATTGGCAAACACTTCGACATCGCGCTGCGCCACCTCCAGCTCGTTCTGGTACAGCGTCATGCGATAGCGCCCCGGGCGCACGCCAGCAATCTGGTAATCACCGCTGCCATTGGCTCTGGCCCAGTACTGCGCCTGCGCGTTGCGCAGCCCGATTACGGCAGGCTGCCCGGAGAGCACGCCGCCGACGCGGCCGCTCACCGCACCCCGCCCGTCAGCGGCCAGGTAGCCGTTCAAGCCCAGCGTGGCATCGACGAAGTCGGTGCTCAGCTGCGCGCTCGATGGCGCGCCGCCATCGGTGAACAACAGGCCGTAGACACCATGCAGGCCGCCGCGGAAGGCCTCGGTCTGGGTATGGTCGGAATACATGTAGTTGTAGAGCTCATGGGTGACGCGGGTTTTCTGCGTGGCGATGTCCTTGAAGAACGGCCCGCCGGAACTGCGTTCGCGGTTGCCCATCAGCATGAACACCGCAACGCCGGAGCCGCTGACACCATGCACCTGGTCGTCGAGCATGCGCCGCGCCGAATAGAACTTGGAGCTGGTGCGGCCGTCCGGCAGCAGGAAGACATCTTCGCCTTCGATCGCCGTACCGACGCTGGAATCGGGCTCCTGCTGGGCAGTCGGCAACTTGGACACATTCAGGCGCGCGATGAAGCGCAGTTCGCCCACCGGCAGCAAGGTCGGCGCATAGGTGGCCATGTAGATCGCATTGCGGCCCTTGCGCACGATGTAGTACTGCACCAGATCGCCGGCCTTGGCCGATACCACGATCGCCCCGCCCACCACGCGCGCGTCCACGCTGGCACTGCCCAGCCCGGAGGCGATGTGCGAGCCCTTCGCCTCGGTGGTCTGCAGCTCGTTGTCGCGGTAGCGCATCGACACGATGTCGCCATTGTTGGCATTGACCGAAAACACCAGCTCGGCGCCGCTGTCCACCACCACGCGGTCGCCGCTGCGGGTGAATCCGAATGCCGCCATGGCCGGGGCGCTGACGCCGGCGTACAGGCACAACGCGAATGCAAGCATGCGCAGGGTCGGGCAGAACATGTGGGTCTCCATGGCGACGTGAGGCGGCAAGCCGGATGCCGATGCGCGATGCTAGGCGGGCTGGACCACGACGGCGAGCGCGCAAGCAGCAGAGCGTGCGGCGCGTCCAAACTTCAGCAATGAACCTAAGCGCCGGTCACGCTTCGCCTGCGACCGGCAGACGTATGGCGTGTGCGCAGCACCTGCCCGCTGCGTCGATCTGCGTCGCGATGTGGCTGGCTTGGCGCAGCACGTCGCAATCGATCCAACGTCATCCGCCGGCTCGAACCAGCGGGTCCGTGGTCGTGCAGCCGCTGCGCCCGCAGCTGGCAGCTGCCAGGGCACGAAGGCTGCCAGGTAGTGCCAGCTGCCAAACCGGCTACAGGCGATAAGCCCGATGGCTGCATCACTGCAGCGAAGGCCGCCGGCGCCACGCGGCGAGACGCCAAGACAGCGCATCGCCCATGTCTGCCAGTCCACCGCCCACCCACGTGCATCAGCAGGTCGTGCAGGGTGGCGGTGGTGCCGAGCGCGCTACTACGGGCGGCGCTGCCAAGGCCGCTGCATGTGCGGCAGCGCCTTGCGGCGTACGCATCAGCGCACGCCGCACGCACTCACTTCAGGTACGCGCGCGGCAGCTGCCCGGCCTGCTGCAGGTAGCGGTCGCGCAGTTCGCTCTGGCGCGAGCGCATCGGCATTTCGCGCCCGCCCAGCCAGACCTGCTCGGCGTAGTGGGCGACATCCAGCGGGTCGCCTTCCCACAGCACCAGGTCGGCCTGCTTGCCCACGGCAATGCTGCCGATGCGATCGCCCACCCCGAAGATCTCCGCAGGCACGCGGGTCAGGCCGGCCAGCCCCGATTCCCACGGCAAGCCATTGGCCACCGCATTGCCGGCCAGCTGACGCAGCTTGCGGGCGTTATGCGAGGCGTCGCCGCTTTGGCTGAAGCTGACCTCCACACCGGCCGCGCGCAGGCGTGCGGCGTTTTCCAGCGTCGCGCCGATCTGGTCGAAGGTCGCCGGCAAATCCGCCAGCGCGTTCACCAGCACCGGGACCCTGGCCTGCGCCAGTTGCGGGGCCAGCTTCCACGCCTCGGCCCCGCCGGCGATGGCGATACGTACCTTCTCGCGTTGCGCCCAGCGCAACAGCTGACGGATGTCGGCGGCCCGTTCGACCTGCACCACGATGCGGCCTTGCCCGGCCAGATACCGGGCCAGCACGCTGCGCCCCATCGGCGTCAGCAATGCATGCGGCGACCCGGCGGGTACGCGGCCGCGTGCTTCGGCCACCAGTTGATCCAGCAGCATCCATTGCGCGGCACGCGAGCTGCCGGTGAGGTCGGACGCCGCTGCGCCGATGCGGATGAACAACGCATTGGGGCCCACCGGGTCCGGGCTGCCATCCAGCCGCACGATGCCACCCTGGCCGGCGATGAAGGCGCCGCTGGTGGTTGCGCCCAGCGCCGTGAAGCCGATGCCTTCCACGCGCGCCACCGGCACCAGCACCGAGTCGGGGTTGTAGGCCAGGGTGACATCGAACTCCGGGCGCATCGGTTGCTCGGCCAGCTTGACGCCGCTGTCCACGGTGCTGTCTTCGCCGGAGACTTCTTCGATGCCGATCTCGGTAATGCCGCCGAACAAGGCCGGCGTCAGCGGGCGGCCCTTGGCCTCGATCACGCGACCATCGGCCGGCGCGGCCAGGTTGCTGCCGATCGCGCGGATCACGCCGCCCTGCACCAACACGTCGGTGTGCTGCAGCGTGCCCTGCGCGGTGGCGGTGTGCACGGTGGCATCGCGGATCAGCACCTGCTGTGCCACCGCCGGCAACGCCAGCGCGGCCAGCACCAGCGCCGACAGGGCACGCCGCTGCGGGCGAGTCAGGATGCGGCGGCTCATCGTGCCACCTCCTGGCCCAGCATGAAGTCCGACACTGGTTGCAATGCGCGTTGATGCCGGTCGTAAACCTGCGCGCCGTCGATATACACCTGTTCGGCCAGTGCGTAGGAACTGAAGGGGTTGCCATTCCACACCACCACATCGCCCATCTTGCCCGGCTCCAGTGCGCCGGTCTGCTGCTCGATGCCCAACGCCTTGGCGGCGTTGCTGGTGAGCCAGCGGATCGCGCGCTCGGGCGCAATCTCCATGCCGCTGCGGCGCGCAGTGGCGATTACCTTGGCGGCCTCCTGATTCAGGCGCTGGATGCCTTCTTCCGAATCCGAATGCACGATGGCGCAGCTGTTGGCAGGCCGGTCGACCATGGCGATGTTCTCCTGGATGCCGTCGAAGGCTTCCATCTTGAAGCCCCACCAATCGGCCCATAGCGCGCCGCAGACGTTTTCCTGCGCCAGCCGGTCGGCCAGCTTGTAGGCCTCCACGCCATGATGGAAGGCGGCGATGTGGAAGCCGAATTCCTTGGACAAGTCCAGCATGGTGGCCATTTCGTCCGCGCGGTAGCAGTGGATGTGCACGCGGATATCGCCATTGATGGCGCCGGCCAGCGTATCGAGCTTGAGATCACGCTTGCCGCCGGCATCGCCGCTGCTGTCGTTGTCGCCACCACGGCTCCACCAGTGACGCTTCTTGGCGGGTTTCTTCTTCGGTGCGTTCTTCTGCAGGTACTCGGCCGCATCGATGAACGCAGCGCGGTAACCGGCCACATTGCCCATGCGCGTACCGGGGCCGCCCTTTTCGCCGTAGACGCGTTTGGGGTTTTCGCCGCAGGCCATCTTCAGGCCCCACGGTGCGCCGGGGAACTTCATGCCCTGGTAGGTCGTGGAGGCGACGTTCTTCAGCGTGACGCCGCGCCCGCCGATCAGGTTGGCCGAGCCTGGCAGGATCTGCAGCGAGGTGATGCCGCCGGCCAGCGCGGTGCCAAAGCCCGGGTCCTGCGGCCAGATCGAATGCTCGGCCCACACATTGGGCGTCACCGGTGCGGTCATCTCGTTGCCGTCGCTATGCGCGCTGACGCCCGGGCTGGGGTACACGCCCAGATGCGAGTGCACATCGATGATGCCGGGCGTCACCCACTTGCCGGTGCCGTCGATGCGGCGTGCATCGGCCGGCGCCTCGAGTGCGCGGCCGACGGCGGCCACCTTGCCGTCGCGCAGCAGCACGTCGGCATCGTCCAGCCGCTCGCCGGTGCCGGTGAGCACCGTGGCATGCTGGATCAGCACCGGACCGGACGCGAGCGCGCGGTAGGTGCTGGGGTAAGGGTCTTGCACGAACCGCGATGCCGCAGACGCAGGCCCGCACAGCAGCGCCGCGCCAAGGGCGGCGAACAGGATGGAACGCATGGATTTCCCCGGTGACACGAAAGCACAGGCCGCAAACCTAGCTGCCAGCGCCGTGCTTGCCAAGTGCTGGAGGTTGCGGTCGCGGCTGCCTCATCACATGCCAGAGCGCATGCTGTGCCGTATTCCTCAGGGGGGACGTCGATGATTGCCAAGACAGAACGCAACAAACAGGCCGACGTGGTGTTGGCTTTCTGGGAACTGGCCGGCTCGGCCCGCTGGTTCACGCACAACGATGCCTTCGACGCCAACTTTCGCCAGCATTTCAGCGAGCAGCACTTTGCCGCCGCACGGGGCGAGTATGCGCACTGGATGGCGCGCGCCGAAGACGCACTGGCCTTGCTGATCCTGCTGGACCAGTTCCCGCGCAATGCGTTCCGTGGCAGCGCG
The DNA here is from genome assembly GCF_041477645.2 of Xanthomonas sp. NCPPB 1325. Lineage (NCBI taxonomy): Bacteria > Pseudomonadati > Pseudomonadota > Gammaproteobacteria > Lysobacterales > Lysobacteraceae > Xanthomonas > Xanthomonas sp. NCPPB 1325. Next base: position 4,025,001 of record NZ_CM192985.1, on the reverse strand, counting down.
CATGCCTATGCCACCGACGGGTTGGCGTTGCAGTGCGCAAGGCAGGCGGTGGAGCGCGGCTTCGACCAGCAGGTCTCGGCGCAACTGCGGTTGTTTTTCTATCTTCCGTTCGAGCATGCCGAAGACCTGCAGGAGCAGGCACGCGCGGTGGAGCTGATCAGCGCAATGGGCGATACGGAAACCACCCACTGGGCGCTGGAACATCAACGCATCATCCAGCGCTTTGGCCGGTTCCCTCACCGTAATACCGTGCTGGGGCGTGTGACCAGCGCAGAGGAACAGCAGTTTCTCGATGACGGCGGGTTTGCCGGCTGAAGGCCGCCATCCACGCTTTGCATGGCGGCGGGCAAGGGGTGTACACCGCGCCTGCATGCCAGCGTGATCGCCGAACAGCTGTGTGCACTGCAGCGGGGACGGGCACCACGCGCGATGCCGCCACCGGCACCGCGCATGCCGTCGATCGATCAGCAGCCGCCTGGCAAACCTTCCGACCGCCAGCTGGCACCTTCGCCGAGCAAGAGATAGAAGCCGTAGCTTTCGTAGCCGCTTTCCGACAGCACCAGATCGAGCGTGCCGTTGCCGTCGATATCGCCGAACTGCAGCAGATGGGTGCGCTGCGGCAGGTCTTCGCAATCGTCGCAGCCGCTGGCGGCGTGGCCGTGGCGGAACTGCCAGCGGCTGCCGTCATGGTCGAAGATCGCAAGCACCACGAGCACGCCGGTCGGGTTCTCCGGATTGCCGGTCTTGGTCGGGTGGTTGGAGGTCAGCACGGCCACGCGCCGCTGCGGCTGCTGCGCATCGGTGATGATCTGCAGCGCGGCCAGATCCTGTGCGCGGTCGGCATTGAACGCGGCCAGTGCCTGTGCCAATGCCGCCGGCATGACGCGCTTGCGCAGCTGCGCGGTGTCGCTCGCCTGGCGAAACAATTCGCTCTGTTCGGTGGCGGTGGCTGCACGCGACGCAAAGCGCTTGCCCGGGTTGAGATCCACCGTCGACAGCAGCGGCGAATCGGACAGCGTGGTGCCGCCCTTGATGCGCAGCTTCGCGGTGCCGCCGCACATGCTGTTGTCGTCCACCGTCAGCGACGCAGGCCGCACGGTGCCAGTGGATACGCCGGTATTGAAGACCTGCAGCGGCTGGCCCAGCAACGCCTTGGGCAGGGTCGATTCCTTTGCCACAGCCTTGCCTAGCCACACCGGAATGTATTCCAGCGGATCGTCGGATGGCTGGCTGTCGTAGGTCTGGACCAGCAACACCGCGCGCGACGGTTCGGCAGCGTGGGCGGCCAGCGGTAGCAGCGCGGCCAGGGCGAGCGGGAGCAGGCGGGTGTGCATTGCGGCGGTGTCCTTGTGCGGGTTGATCCATGAAAAACGGACGCTCCAAGGAGCGCCCGTTTCGGTGCGCGGTGTGCCGCAGCTGTGCAGGCCTTGGTCACACGGGTCACGCAAGCGCGGCAGGCTGCACGAGCAGCCTGACGCCTGAGCGCTACCGCGACCGCTCGCGTCTGCTCAGTATTTCGCCACGCCGTTGTCCACCTCGTCCGACCACGCATCGATGCCGCCGGTGACGTTGTAGACGTTGGTGAAGCCCAGGCCGCGGAAGTGCTCGGCGGCCTGCAGGCTGCGCCCGCCGCGGTGGCACAGGAATGCCAGCGGGGTGTCCTTGGGCAGCTGTTCGATGGCGGCGCGCTCGTGCGCATCCAGGGTGCGGAACGGTGCGGCCACCGTGGCCAGCGCACGCTCGTCGGCCGGGCGCACGTCCACCAGGGTCAGGCTGCCGGACTTGAGGCGGTCGTCGGCATCGCGCACCGACAGCTCCTGCACCGGCTTGGGCGCGTTGGGGTTGTCGATCGCCAGGCCGCGGCCGCGGATGTCGTCCACCCAGTCGATGGTGATGCCGTCTGCGCGGCGCGCGCTGGCCAGGTCGAACTGCACGCGCAGGCCGTTGGATTCGGCGGCGATGGCGTTCGGGTTGGTCGGCGCCAGCTGGAAGTTCGGCTGGAAGTTGGCATCGATGGACAGCGTCAGCGAGGCATCCGGCGCATCGGCCAGCGCGCCCTTGAGCATCTCGACCGCGGCCGGGGTGATGGTGATCTTCGGTGGACTGCGGTCGGGCGCCTGCAGGCCGAGCATGTTGCTCAGCTCGCCGCTGTCGGCCATCTGCACGATGATGTCGCTGCCGCCGATCAGCTCGCCGTCCACGTACAGCTGCGGGATGGTCGGCCAGTCGCCGTAGGCCTTGATGCCTTCTCGGATTTCCTGGTCGGCCAGTACGTTGACGTGGGCATAGTCGATGCCCAGCCCGTCCAGCACGCCGACCGCCTTGGCCGAAAAACCGCACTGCGGCATGCCGGGCTGGCCTTTCATGAAGAGCACCACGCGGCTGGATTGCAGCAGCGTATCGATACGGGAACGCAGAGCGGGATCGAGGGACATGGCAGCACTTCGGTCAGATCGTGGAGACCGGGCATTCTACGCCGCGTGGCATCATGCGGCATGACCACGCCGGAAACGCTGTATCGCATCCCCTCCCGCCCGTACCGCTGGGTGGGCCTGTTCGCCCTGTCGCAGCTGGCAGTGGCGGTGCTGTGGTGGCATCTGGGCTGGGCCTGGGGCCTGCCGACGCTGCTGGTGTCGCATGCGTTGTTCGTGGTGCCGGTGTTCCTGCCGCGTGCGCGCCTGTATGCGCCGGTCCTGGCACGGCTGCCGGGCCGCGCGCCGCAGGTGTGGCTGACCATCGACGACGGCCCGTCCGACGACACCCCGGCCATGCTCGACGTGCTGGATGCCTACGGCGCCAAGGCCACCTTCTTCGTGGTCGGTGCGCGCGCCGAACGGCGGCCCGAGCTGGTGCGCGAGATCGTGCGACGCGGCCACGGCATCGGCAACCACAGCCATACCCATCCGCAGGCCTGGTTCTGGGCGCTGGGGCCGCGCCGCATGGCCCAGGAAATCGGGCTGGCGCAGCGCACCCTGGCCCGGATCACCGGCCAGGCGCCCCGGCTGTACCGCTCGGTGGTGGGCATGACCAACCCGTTCGTCGCCTCGCCGCTGCGTGCGCATGGCCTGACCCGCGTGGCCTGGAGCGCGCGCGGTTTCGACGGCGTGCGCTGCGAACCGGGCACCACCGTGGCGCGCATCGTGCGCGACCTGCGGCCCGGTGCCATCGTGTTGCTGCACGAAGGCGCCGCACACGGCCACAACCTCACCATCCTGCGCGGCGTGCTGGAGGCGATGCAGGCGCGCGGGCTGGTGGGGCAACGTCCGGATTGAACGCTGCCTCGGCGCGTGGCGTGGCGAGTGCAGTGCTGCTGCGCAGCGGTTGGTCTGTGTTGATCGCCGGTGTCCAATGCGGCACTGGCGCAGCGCCGTAACGCACTTCGCCGCTGGTATGGCAGCGCGCCAGGAACGCTGCGTACGAGCGCGGTGTCGGGCGCTCTTGCGTCAGGATGAAGCGACATCGCGCGGCAAGGAACGGATCGCGGGCGGCCGGCAATCGGTTGCCAACGCGTGGCAACCCAGCGTGCAAACCAGACGGCGTTTTTCTCGCAATTTGCAGCTCCCCTGTGCCGGCGTCTATTGACAGCGATGGGGCATGGATCGACCATGCGCGCCCAGCCAGCCAACGGGCCGCACCTCGCACGGTGTGACCGCGCCAGCCTCAGCGGCCGTCTTCGACGGCAGTGTTTCGATCATGAGGCTGACACCAATGTTCTCTCGTCCCGTGTCTGCGCGCGCTGGTGCGCGTGCCGATCTGCGCCTGTCGCGCGTGACCCCCCGACGCGCCGTGCTTGCGCTGGCCTGTGCCTGCCCGGCGCTGGCAAGCGCGCAATCGCAGCCCGGAGATCCGGTCGATCTGGATCGCCTGCAGATCCAGGCACACCGCAGTGCCACCACCGAGGGCAGCGATTCCTACACCGCCGATATCGCACGCAGTTCGGCCAAGCTGTCGCTGTCGTTACGCGACACGCCGCAGTCGGTCGTGGTGGTGACCCGCCAGCAGATCGTGGACCGCAACCTGCAATCGCTGCAGGACGTCACCGACACCGTGGCCGGCTTCAACTCGCCGACCTGGGATACCGAGCGCACCTACATCACCGCACGCGGCTTCGAGGTGGATTACTACCGCATCGACGGCATTCCCACCGATTACAGCGGCGATGTGCAGCAGAACATGGCCATCTACGACCGCGTCGAGATCGTGCGTGGTGCCAACGGGCTGACCTCCGGTGCCGGTAGCCCGGCGGCATCGATCGACCTGCTGCGCAAGCATGCCGACAGCGACGTGTTGACCGGCCGCGTGGATCTGTCGGCCGGCCGCTGGGACCGCTATCGCGGCACGCTCGATCTGCAATCCCCGCTCAACGCCGCCGGTACGGTGCGCGGCCGCGTGGTGGCCAGCTATGAAGACAAGCAGTCCTTCCGCGATTACTACGGCAAGCAGTCGTCGCTGTTCTACGGCATCGTCGATGCGGATCTGAGCGAGGCCACCAGCGGCTACATCGGCATCAACAAGCAGCGCAACGATGGGCGCGGCACCACCTGGGGCGGCGTCCCGGCGTATTTCAGCGACGGCAGCCGCACCGATTTCGCGCGCTCGGACGCGTTCACGCCACGCTGGGCGCGGGGCGTGGCCGATACCACCAACGCCTTTGCCGGGCTCACCCATCGTTTCGACAATGGTGCGCAGCTGCAGGTGGAGTACGCGCACCAGCGCTTCGAAACCGACTGGAAATCGGTGTTGTTCGGCTACCTGGATTATCCGGACGCACAGACCGGCCTGGGACTTGCCAGCACCTTTGGCGGGCGCTATCCCGCGCTCAGCGCGCAAAACAGTCTGGATGCCTACCTCACCCTGCCGTTGACGCTGTGGGGCCGCGAGCACGAAATCGTGGCCGGTGCCACCTGGCTGAATCGCAATGTGCGCAACTGGTCCAACCTGCCGCTGCAACCGTTGATCGCACAAAGCGTCTTCGCCTGGACCGGCACCATGGCGCAACCGCAGTGGACGCCGCTGAGCAAGGGCGAAGACCGTGATGTGCGTCAGGTGGCCGCCTACGCCGCCGGACGATTCCAGCTGACCGACACGCTGAAGGCCATCGTGGGTGCACGCGTCACCGACTGGAAAAGCACCGACCAGCTGGTGCCGGAAAATTCGTACGAGCGCCGGGGCCGCACCACGCCGTACGCCGGCCTGATCTTCGATGTGGACGACCACCACGCGCTCTACGCCAGCTACACCGGCATCTTCAAACCGCAGAACAACCGCGACCGCGGCGGGCGCTATCTCGACCCGCTGGAAGGCGATAGCTACGAGGTGGGTGCCAAGGGCGAATATTTCGGCGGCCAGCTCAATGCCGCGTTGGCGCTGTTCCGCATCGAGCAGGACAATCTGGCCGTCAACGACCCCGGGCAGTTGGTGCCAGGCACCACCAATCAGGCCTATCTCGCTGCCAGAGGCACTGTCAGCCAGGGCGTGGAGTTCCAGCTGGATGGCCAGCTGTCGGAGCAGTGGCGTCTTGCGTTCGGCTTCGCGCAGTTCGATGCCAACGACGCCAGCGGCGTGGACGTGAACCCGGCCAGCCCGCGCCGTGAGGCCACGCTGTTCACCAGCTGGCAGACCGGGCCGTGGCGGCTGGGTGGGGGACTGAGCTGGCAGTCGGCCATCCACGAGCTGATCGCCGCGCCGCAGGGCAACACGCAACGGCTGACGCAAGGCAGCGTGGTGCTGGCCAATGCGATGGCGCGCTACGACTTCAACCAGGCCTGGTCGGCACAACTCAACGTGCGCAACCTGTTCGACCGCCGCTACTACGCCAACATCGTCTACCAGAGCCAGCTGATCTACGGCGACCCGCGCGATGTGGAGCTCACGTTGTCCTGGAGGTTCTGACCTTGCTCCAGGCGACACGCGTTGCGGCGTGGATGCCGCCATCGAGCCTCATGGACGAGTTAACCGCGTGTCCCGCGACGATGAGGGAGCCGCGCCCTCGATCAGACTTGAAGACAGCCAAGTGATCGCAAGACGCGCAGTGCGGGGCGTCGCTACCTGATTGCTCAATACTGGAAGATCAGGCACAGAGCGGATGGTCTGCGCCTTTGCTGCAGGGCCCTTGCCCGCCCACCATCGCAGGACACGCTGCAAGTACGTCCTTGTAAGCTCCGTGGCGGCATCCATGCCGCCAAGGGTCCCGCGACGGTGGGCGGGCAAGGACCAGTGGAGATGGTCGGTGTGCATGGATCTCAACCAGCGACTAGCAAGCTGGTGCCGCGGTGTCTTTGCTCTTCAACAAAACCACCAGTCAACTGTCTGGCGTGGTGTCCTCGCCGATTGCGGGACCGTGTGGCGGCATGGATGCCGCACCGAGCCTCCACGGACGGATTCACGGCGTGTCCCGCGAGCGGTGAGGGCACCGCGCGCTCGACCAGACGTGAAGACAGCCAAGTGATCGCAAGACGCGCAGTGCGTGCGTCGTTACCTGATTGCTCAATACTGGAAGATCAGGCACAGAGCGGATGGTCTGCGCCTTTGCTGCAGGGCCCTTGCCCGCCCACCATCGCAGGACACGCTGCAAGTACGTCCTTGTAAGCTCCGTGGCGGCATCCATGCCGCCAAGGGTCCCGCGACGGTGGGCGGGCAAGGACCAGTCGAGATGGTCGGTGTGCCTGGATATGAACCAGCGACGAGCAGGCTGGTGATGCGGAGACTTTTGCTTTTCAACAAAACCAGCAACCAACTGTCTGGCGTGGTGTCCTCGCCGCTTGCGGGACCGTGTGGCGGCATGGATGCCGCCACCGAGCCTCCACGGACGGATTCACGGCGTGTCCCGCGAGCGGTGAGGGCACCGCGCGCTCGACCAGACTTGAAGATCGCCAAGTGACCGCGACAGGCGCGATGCAGTCGTCGCTACCTGATTGCTCAATACCGGCAGATCAAGCACAGAGCGGATCATCTGCGCCTTTGCTGCAGGGGCCCTTGCCCGCCCACCATCGCAGGACACGCTGCAAGTACGTCCTTGTAAGCTCCGTGGCGGCATCCATGCCGCCAAGGGTCCCGCGACGGTGGGCGGGCAAGGACCAGTCGAGATGGTCGGTGTGCATGGATATGAACCAGCGACGAGCAGGCTGGTGATGCGGAGACTTTTGCTTTTCAACAAAACCAGCAACCAACTGTCTGGCGTGGTGTCCTCGCCGATTGCGGGACCGTGTGGCGGCATGGATGCCGCCACCGAGCCTCCACGGACGGATTCACGGCGTGTCCCGCGAGCGGTGAGGGCACCGCGCGCTCGACCAGACTTGAAGATCGCCAAGTGATCGCGACAGGCGCGATGCAGTTGTCGCTACCTGATTGCTCAATAACGGCAGATCAGGCGGAGAGCGGATCATCTGCGCCGTTGCTGCAGGGCCCTTGCCGGCCCACCATCGCAGGACATGCTGCAAGTACCTCCATGTAGCTCCGTGGCGGTGGGCGGGCAAGGACCCGTGAGGTTGGTCGGTGTGCATGGATCTCAACCAGCTGGCATGTATACGCGTATGTCCCTGTCTCTGTGTGCCGTCCGCATGCGTCCGGCGATCGCGCGTTATGTTTGTCAGCCGTTCTGAATCGAGCAAGCCTCGTTGTGTACGGCTCAGCGCGGCTCGGCCACGATCAACCAGTTGTTGAACGGCGTATTGCCGTACAGCGGTGCAAACGTGGCGCGCAGGCCGGCCGCGTCCAGCTGCGCCTGCAGGCTGTCGCGGGTGGGGTAGCTACGCGGCATGCGCTGCATCCACCCGCTCAGGTGCGCCAGCACGTCGGTGACGCGGCTGGTGCGCCCGCGGCTGCTGGCATCGCCCAACGCGCTGCGGATCACCAGTTTGGCGCCGGGCGTGAGCATCTGCGCCACGCTGCGGAGCAGGCCGGCCTGCATGTCCGCTTGCAGATACTGCAGCACGTCCAGGATGGTGACGCTGCCCTGATGCTGCGGCCAGGCCAGGCTCAGGTCGACTACCTCGAACCTGGTATTGCCCAGTGCCGAGCGCTGCGCGATATGTTGCGCGCGGCGGATCTTGGACGCATCCACATCCACTCCGTAATACGCCAGCGTCTGCCCGTCGGCGCGCAAGGCATGCGCCAGCAGGCCCAGCCCGCAGCCCAGATCCAGCACCGGCGCGGTGGTGGTGCGCAGCTGCGCCAGTACACCCGGGTAGAGCGGGTCGGTGCGCAACTTGGCGTGCGTGTAGTAGTAGTCGTAGCGGTTGCCCAGCGGATGCTTGGGCAAAAACGCGCGTGCGATCGCCAGCGCTTGTGCGCGGCTCATCGGCTGGGTGGCGGTGCTGTGCAATGTCGTTCCTTGGCAATCAGGCGTGCTGCGCGGGTAGCTTAGGGCCTGCTGGCGTGATTGCGGTAGGCCCGATTGGCGTTTCCCCAGTGCCTGGTCAGGCGCAGCCCTGCCCGGCGTCGGTAGCGCGCTTGTTGCGCTTTTGCCGCGCGTCGCGCCGTGTCGGCGATGTGCGGCAGCGCCGACCAGCTGGGCGGTTGCGAGACGGCGGCAAACGCCACCCGTGCCTCGGGCCGATGACCATGCAGCGCCAGGCCAGTACGCACGCCTGCATCGCCCAAGCGCAAGCGCACGCCGTTGGCTCAGGCAATCGTGTCGACAGATCCCAATGCACCCAGCGCATCGCGCGCCGCAGGCAGCGCCACGGCTGCCCAGCGCGCATACATCGCAGCCGAGGGATGCAGGCCGTCGTCGACCAGCATCGCGATCGCATCGCCGCCGTCGCGGCTGGTGGCGGTGATATCGATGAAGCGGACGGCGCGCTCGCCGCAGCGCTCGGCCGCCACACCGTTGAAGGCACCGATCTGCGCGGCGATCAGCCCGGCATCGCGGCCTTGCGCGCGCGCAAAGGGCGTCAGCCCCCAGTCGGGAATCGACAGCACCAGCACGCGTGCCGCGTGGCCGCCGGCCAACGCAATGGCCTGCTGCAATAATGCATCGAACTGGCTGCAGTAGTCGTCCAGCGCCAGCCCGCGGTATTGATTGTTGACGCCGATCAACAGGCTGACCAGGTCGTAAGGACCCTGCGGCGCCGCAGCGTCGATGCCGGCCTGCAGTTCGTCAGTGGTCCAGCCGGTGGTGGCGATGATCTGCGGCGCCTGCACCGGCCAGCCGTGCGCGCGCAGGCCCTCGACCAGCTGCACCGGCCAGCGCTGCGCGGGGTCGACGCCTTCGCCAATCGTGTACGAATCGCCCAGCGCCAGATAGCGCTGCGGCGTGCCGGGCGCGGCCATCACGCCACGCTGCGCGACTTGAGCGGCACCACCTTGGTCACCGCCTCGGCGCGGCGTGCCAGGGCACGGTCGATGCGTGCGAACACATCACGCATCACGCTGGCCTCGGGCATCAGGGTCACGCGGAAATGGTGGCGATACGGCACGTTGAAGCTGGAGCCGGGTACCACCAGCACGCCTTCCTCGTTCATCAGGTCGAGTGCGAACGCGTGATCGTCGAAGTTGCGTGCCGCCGCACCCACCACCGCCGGGAATGCGTACAGCGCCCCGGCCGGTGCCACCAGCGACAGGTGCTCGCTGGCGGCGCAGGCCTCGATCACCGCGCGGCGGGTTTCGTACAAGCGGCCACCCGGCGCGCACAGCGCCGAAATGGTGTCCGGCCCGTTCACCGCGGCATCGATGGCGTACTGCCCCGGCACGTTGGCGCACAGGCGCAGAGCGCCGAGCAGGTCCATCGCGTTGCGCAGGTCGTTGATGCGCGCCTGCTCGCCGGACAGCAGCGCCCAGCCCACCCGCCAGCCGCAGGCGCGGTGCACCTTGCTCAAGCCGCTGAAGGTGATGCACGGGTGCGCGCCGGCCAGCGGCGCCACCGGCACGAAGGCCGCGCCGTCGTAGAGCACCTGGTCGTAGATCTCATCGACCATCAGCAGCAGATTGTGCTTGGTGGCAATGGCCACGATGCGCTCCAGCAGCTCGCGCGAATAACTGGCGCCGCTGGGGTTGTTCGGGTTGATCAGCACGATGGCGCGGGTGCGCGAAGACACCAGCGTCTCGATCTCCACCGGGTCCGGCTGGAAGCCGTTTTCCGGCGCGCAGCGGTAATACACCGGGCGACCATCGTTGAGGATGGTGGCGGCCGACCACAGCGGATAGTCGGGCGAGGGCACCAGCACCTCGTCGCCGGGGTTGAGCAGCGCCCGCAGCGACAGGTCGATCAGCTCGCTGACGCCGTTGCCGACAAAGATGCGGTCCGGGTGCGCATCCGGGTGCTGGCGACGCGAATACGCGGTGGCGATCGCCTCGCGCGCCTCCGGCAGGCCTTGTTGATGCGTGTAGGGATCGGTACGGCCCATGTCGTCGGCGATCGCGCGCTGCAGATGCTCCGGCGCGCGGAACCCGAACGCTCCCGGGTTACCGATATTGAGCTTGATCAGCTTGCGGCCCTGCGCCTCCAGCTCCCGCGCTCGTCGCGCCAGCTCGCCCCGGATTTCGTAGCGGACTTCGGACAGACGCTCGCGGATGGCGAGCGGCTTTTGCGGGGCAGTGGACATGCGACGGGCCGGTTGTAGGCGTGAGGCTTGGCATGGTAGCGGAAATGCGCCAGGCGGACATGCTTGCATCGGCAACGATGTCAAGGGGCTTCAGGCCCGTGCGAACCGATTGCACAGGCCGCAGCGGCCAGCCAGCTAGAATCGCCCCATGAGCGACACATCCCCCGATTACCCCACCCTCCAATCCATCGGCTGGCCCTGGCCTGGTCCCCCGGAAGACTCCGCCTGGCAGGCGATCTTTGCCGCGCATCCGCAGGCGTTGCCGGCGCGGGTGGTGGAGCAGCACCGCACCGGTTACGTGGTGGCCGATACGCCGGAGGCCAGCCTGAAGGCGGAATCGTTGCCGGAATGGCAGCGGCCGCGGTTTCCCAGCCATGAGCGGGCGGCGGTGGGCGATTGGGTGCTGATGGAGGGCAAGCGCATCGTGGCGCTGCTGCCGCGGCGTACCTCGATCAAGCGCGGTGCGGCCGGCGAGCATTATCACCAGCAGGTGATCGCGGCCAATATCGATACGGTGTTCATCGTGTGCGGGCTGGATGCGGACTTCAATCCGCGCCGCATCGAGCGCTATCTGCTGCTGGTCGGCGGCGGCGGTGCGCAGCCGGTAGTGGTGCTGACCAAGGCCGACCAGACCGAATACGCCGAGGATGCATTGGCGGTGCTGGAGGAGCTGGAGGCGCAGAACATTCCGTTGCGCGCGGTCAACGCCAAGGACCCGGACAGCGTGGCCGCACTGCGGCCGTGGCTGGGCGATGGGCGCACGGCGGTGCTGGTGGGCTCGTCCGGTGCGGGCAAATCGACGCTGACCAATACGCTGCTCGGCACGCAGAAGATGAAGACCAATGCGGTGCGCGAAAACGATTCGCGTGGCCGGCATACCACCACGCATCGTGCGCTGATCCCGCTGCCGACCGGTGCATGTCTGATCGATACGCCGGGCATGCGCGAGCTCAAGCCCACCGGCGAGGAAGATCTGGCCGAAGGCGGGTTCTCCGATGTGGAGGCGCTGGCGGCGCAATGCCGCTTCAATGATTGCGCACATATCGCCGAGCCCGGTTGCGCGGTGCGTGCGGCGATCGAGGCCGATACGCTGGATCCGGAGCGGGTGGCCAACTACATGAAGCTGCGCGTGGAAGTGGCCGCCGCCGCCGAAAAGCTTGCCACCCGGGTCGCGCAGAACACGCGCGGCAAGGGATCGGGCAAGCGACCGGCCAGCGTCGATCGCCCCGGGCGGCGCTGAGCATGCCCTCGCGTAAAGGCCCGCCGGACATCGTCCATCACGCGGCGCTGGACGCACGTTTGGTCAAGGCGGTGCGCGGCGTGCGCCTGCTGGCGTTGGCCAGCTGGCCGCGCTCGCTGCAGGAACCGTTTCTGCACAGTGTGGCGCGTGGCCAGCCGGAATTGCCGCAGGTGGAGTACCCCTCGCTCGATTTCGGCGACACCCGACGCGAACTGTCCGCCATCGCAAAAGCCGCCGACCCGCATCATCCCATCGGTGCGTACCTGATCGATTCGACCCATAGCTGGGACCTGGCGGCCGGCCTGCTGGAGTCGCTGGGTACCGCCGCGGTCAGCGATTACTCGGCGCAGCTGTTCGGCGTGCCCGACGACCCGATGCCGGGCAACGGCCCGACCACGCGCGAGGCGGCGCGCCATTTCATCCAGATCGCGCAGGAACTGGACCGCGAGCTGCTGGCGCCGGAAGAACAGGTGCCGGTCTCGGCCACCGCCTTGCGCATGCAGTTGCAGAACGACCTGGATGCGTTCTTCGACGGACGCGTCATCACCGTCACGCTCGACCCGGATCTGCTGGCCAAGGCGGCCGCCGGTGCACACCGCATCCGCTTGCGTACCGGCGCCACCTTCAGCGATTACGACCGCGCGCAGTTGTTCCATCACGAAGCGCTGGTGCATTCGCTCACCGCGCTCAATGGCCGCGCGCAGATGCACCTGCCGAGCCTGGGCATTTCCTCGCCGCGCACTACCGCCACGCAGGAAGGTCTGGCGACGTTTGCCGAGCAGATCACCGGCAGCATCGATATCGAACGCATGAAACGCATCAGTCTGCGCATCGAGGCGATTGCGATGGCGCGCGCGGGTGCCGATTTCATCGAGGTGTTTGGTTATTTCACCAATGGTGGCCAGAGCGCGGCGGAGAGTTTTTCATCCGCCCAGCGCGTGTTCCGTGGCGTGCCCACCGGCGGCGGCGGTGCATTCACCAAGGACACCGTCTACCTGCGCGGCCTGGTGGCCGTGCACACCTTTTTCCGGCATGCCTTGCAGCGCGACCAGCTGCAGCTATGCCGTTACCTGTTCGCCGGCAAGATGGCACTCGGCGATGTGGCGCGGTTTGCGCCGTTGTTCGACAGCGGCGTGCTGGTGGCCCCACGCTGGCTGCCGCCGTGGGTGAGCCGGGCCAGCGGGCTGGCCGGCATGCTGGCGTTCTCGTTGTTTGCCAATCGCATCCGCATGGACCAGCTGCAGCCGCCGGCGATCAATGTGTGAGGCGCCGCGCCGCAGTGACAAGAACGCTGCGATGACATAGGTGAACATTGCATCGCACACCCACGCGCTCTACACGAGGCTGCAACGAGCTGGACTGCACACTGCCTGCCTCGCCCGAGACGGGCAACGACGCGAGGCAATGCGATGAAAATCCTGATGGTGCTCACTTCCCACGACCAGCTCGGCGATACCGGCAAGAAGACCGGCTTCTGGCTGGAAGAATTCGCCGCGCCGTATTACGTCTTCAAGGACGCGGGCGCAGACATCACCCTGGTCTCGCCCAAGGGCGGCCAGCCGCCGCTGGACCCGAAGAGCGACGAGCCAGACGCCCAAACCGACGCCACCAAGCGTTTCAAGCAGGACCCGGAAGCGCAGAAGGCGCTGGCGAGCACGCACCGCCTGGCCGACGTCAAGGCCGACGACTTCGATGTGCTGTTCTACCCGGGCGGACACGGCCCGCTGTGGGACCTGGCCGAAGATGCGCATTCCATCGCGCTGATCGAGGCATTCGCCAAGGCCGACAAGCCGCATGGGCTGGTCTGCCATGCACCGGGCGCACTGCGCCGCGTCAAGGGCAGCGACGGCAAGCCGCTGGTCAACGGCCGCCGCGTCACCGGCTTCACCAATGGCGAAGAAGAAGGCGTGGGCCTGACCAAGATCGTGCCATTCCTGGTTGAAGACGTGCTGACCGAACTTGGTGGCAAGTACGAAAAGGGCGCGGATTGGGGCGTGCACGTGGTCACCGACGGCACCCTGGTCACGGGGCAGAACCCGGCTTCGTCAGAGAAGACCGCAGAGACCTTGCTTACGTTGGCCAAGCGCTGATCTTGCGAAAGCCCCTCTCCGTCGGGGCGAGGAGGCACAGCTTGCGCCCCACAGGCGCGCTTGCCTTGGAGCGCCTGCGCCGCAAGCGCAGGCCGAGACGCGGGGGTTGGGGTGAGGGTACGGTTTGCTTGTAACGCGGCAAGCCGCTGCTCACCGCACCACCGCCCGCTCGCTCAGTCCCCACGCTGCAACCAACGCACCCCATAAGCCGGGAGCAAAAGCGACACGTTATCGCTTGGCGTTGCAACGTCCACATCGCCGCCGGTCTCTAGCAGCGTCCAACCGCCACCGTCGATCGCCGCAAGCTCAACCGCAAGCGGCTGCTCGCCGAAATTATGCACGGCCACAAAGCTGTCGCCACGCGTCAACGCAAACAGTTGCGGATTGCCTAGCCCAATGCTGCCAAGCGTTTGATCGGCAGCCAATGCGGGGAGTGCGGCACGCTGCTGGATCAACCCACGCAGACGGCGATAGACCTCACCACTCAAGCTATCTGCATCGTGGCGTTGCGCGGCGGCCTGCCAATCCATCGCCGGCCGATGCAGCCAGCGGCCTTCGTGCTGGCGTTCGGCATCCGTGCGGTAACCGATGTCGTTGACCAGTGCCAATTCGTCGCCCATGTAGATCAGCGGCACGCCCGGCATCGCAAGCGCAACCGCGTACAGCAGCACCAGCCGGTTCACTGCAACCGTCAACGCCGCCGCATCGTCTGCCTCGTGCGCTGCCTGGATGCCAGTCAACGCAGCGGCCATGCCGTTGGTGCCGTGCACGCCATCCCCGCTGCTTTGAAAGCTTTCGCCGCGTGCGTAGCTGCCCGGCACTTCATTGGCATAAAAGCGCGCGACATCGCGCAGCGAAAACGGCGGCTGCGTCGCATTGCCGGCTGCTTCGTGCTGCAACACGTTCCAGCCGATGTCGTCGTGGCAGCGCACATAGCTCAGCCATGCACAATTGGCCGGCAATGGCGGGCTGTGCGCGATGACGTTGTGCAGGATGTCGCCGCGTTGCAATGCCAGTGCCGACCAGCCGGCCGCCATCAGCGTGCTGTGATAGGCCAGGTGGCATTCGTGGCCCCGGTCCTCGCCACTGCCGAAGTAGGGCGGCAATTGCGTCATCGGCACGATGGCTTCGGCCTTCATCACCACCGACGGCGCAACGATATCGGTGACCGCGCGCAGCGCCACCAGCAAGGTATGCGCCTCGGGTTGATTCATGCAGTCGGTGCCGGTGCGCTTCCACAGATACGCGGTGGAATCCAGGCGGAACGCTTCCACACCCAGATTGGCCAGCTGCAGCATCGCCAGCGCCATCTCGCCGAACACGGCGGGGTTGCTCCAGTTCAGATCCCATTGATAGGGATAGAACGTGGTCCACATCCACTGGCCGGTGGCGTCCACCCAGGTGAAGTTGCCGGGTGCGGTGTGCGGGAAGACCTGTCCCAGCGTGGCTTCGTACTGGTCGGGCTGCGTGCGATCGGCGAAGTGATGATAGTAGTCGAGATAGCGCGCATCGCCGGCCCGCGCCGCCTGCGCCCAGGCGTGATCGTCGGCGGTATGGTTGAGCACGAAATCCGCGCACAGGCTGATGCCGGCCTCGCGCAGGCGTGTGGTCAGTGCGACGAGATCGTCGTTGCTGCCCAGGCTCGGCTCCACCTGACCATAATCGCTGACCGCAAAGCCGCCATCGTTATCGCCGGCGCGCGCGCGCAGGAACGGCAGCAGGTGCAGATAGCGCACGCCCAGCTCCTGCAGATACGGCACACGTTCGGCCACGCCTTGCAGCGTGCCGGCGAAGCGATCCACGTAGGCGCTGTAGCCCAGCATGTGCTGCTCGCCGAACCAGCCGGGCTGGCGCGTTGTGTCGAGCTGTTGCAGTGGCTGTGGCCGCTGTTGCGCGCCGCTGCCGAGCGCGCTCAACCACCGCGTCAGCCACGCCGCATGGTCCGGGCGTTGCCCATATAGCGCTTGCAGCGCGTCGAGCAGACGCGGTGCATGCCGGTCGAAGCGCGGCAACAGCGCGCTCGCTCGCTGCGCATCCAGGGGCGCGGCAAAGGCCGCGCGCAATGCAGTGAAATCGCTGGGGGAGGTGCTCATCGGCAAGCGCCGGGACGAACCCGGCGAGGGGTCCTTAGAAGTCGTAACGCAGGCTGATGCTGGTGGTGCGGCCGGCAATCGAGCGCGCGCGGATGATGCCGTTGGCCGGGATGCTGGCTTCCTCGGCCTCGGTGAGCCCGAAGGTGTTGAACAGGTTGTTGACGTTGAGCGCGACGGTGAGTGCGTCGGTCACGCGGTAGTCGCCGAACAGGTTCACCTGGGTGTAGCCGGGCATCTTGAGCTGGTTGGAGTCCTGGGTGTAGGCATCGGTGGTGCCGATCAGGTTCACGCCGAACTGGTAGCCGTCGCCGCGGTAGCTGGGCGTCAACTGCCACACCACATCGGCCTGGCGACGCGGCACGTTGCCGGTGTTTTCCGGAGTGATCTGGTCCTTGGAAATCTCCGCATCGGTCCAGGTCAGGCCGCCGTTGACGGTGAAGCCTTCGTAGCGGTAGCTGGCTTCCAGCTCCACGCCGTGCGCCTCGTAGCTGCGGTTGAAGAAACGCTGGCTGGTGACTTCGAAGTTCTGTTCCTCGGTGCGTGCCGAGAACGCGGTGGCGAACAGGCTCAGGCCGTCGCGGCGCCACTTCAGGCCGGCTTCGGCCTGGCGGACCACGTTGACGCCTTCATCGGAGGAGACCGAGCCGTCGTCGCGGACCACGCCGAACAGCAGGCGGTCGGCATTGGCGCGTGCGCCGCGGCTGATGCGCGCGAAGGCGCCCAGGTCGTCGGTGATCAGGTAATTGCCGCCCAGCGAGTACGACAGGTAATTCCAGTCGTAGTCCACCGGGCGGGAGTTGGCGGTGTCGACCGTGGCCACGCGCTGCTCCACCGGCTGGATCACGCCGTCGCCGTTGACGTCCAGGTTCTGCGCGATGGCGGTGCCGTTGTAGCTGCCGCGCGCGTCGCCCATGTCGTAGCGCAGGCTGCCGTCGACGCTGAACTTGCCGCTGTCGAAAGTCAGTGCCACATACGGTGCGTTGACGTCGTAACGCA
This sequence comes from Xanthomonas sp. NCPPB 1325, assembly GCF_041477645.2. NCBI lineage: Bacteria > Pseudomonadati > Pseudomonadota > Gammaproteobacteria > Lysobacterales > Lysobacteraceae > Xanthomonas > Xanthomonas sp. NCPPB 1325. The sequence goes on along the minus strand of NZ_CM192985.1, from coordinate 4,008,038 downwards.
CGTCGTAGCTACGGGTGACGCAGCAGTCGCCCCAGAACGGGGTGCCGTAGGCGTACAGGCCGTTTTGCGAGCGCGATACGCCGGCAGCGTCGACCACGTTGAGCAGGCGCGAATCGCGGCCCAGGCTCTGCACGTAGGAGTTCCAGGTCCAGTCCATGTCGATGGTCTGGCGCGAGCTGTAATAGCCGGCGCGCAGGTTGAGCGTGCGGCCGTCGCCGCCGAACTCGCGCGAGACGCTCAGATCGTTGGTGACATTGCCCAGGTCGTTGATGGCGACATTGAACAGATGCGTGCGGATGGCGTTGCCGGTGTAGGCCTGGCCGGCATCGGCGCCGCTGGCCTGCACCAACTGCGCACCGGCGCCGCCGATGGAGGCGGCCAGCGTGGCCGCATCGGTGACCTCGGCCGGGAACGGGCTGACGAAGCGGCCACTGTTGTCGGCGATACGGAATTTCTCGCTCAGGTTCCAGCCGTTGCCCAGGTCGAACCAGGCTTCGGCGCCGATGGTGCGCGAGATTGGGTGCATGCCGTCCCCCAGGTCGGTGCGGCGCGGCCGGTTGTTGCCATCCAGGCCGACATCGCTGCGGAAATTGCGGCTGTACAAGGTGTCGTTGCCGGGGTCGAAGCCGGGGAAGCCGCCCAGGTCCGGCGAGCCGTCGCGGCCACGCACGGAAGTGGGCACAGGCAGATAGCCGGCGGCGCGGTCGTTGAGGTATTTGCCGTACAGGCGCACATAGCCGTTGTCGAACAGACGGGTGAGGTTGGCCTTGATCTGGCCGCCCTTGTCGGTGGTGTAGCCGGCATCGCGCACGCCATCGCCCTGGCGGAAGAAGCCGCCGATGTTGAACTGCCATTGCTCGGCGAACGGCGCGCCGTAATTGAAGTCGATGCGGGTGTTGTCGTAGTCCAGGCCGCGGCTGACGCCGACGCTGCCGCCTTCGGTATCACCGGTCTTGCTGATGAAGTTGATGATGCCGCCGGGCGCGTTGCTGGTAAACGTGGACGCCGAGCCGCCGCGGATGGCCTCGATGCGGTCCAGGGTGAAATCCGAGCGCAGGAAGATGTCGGCATTGCCGAAGGCGATATCGCCGAACTCCATCACCGGCAGTCCGTCTTCCTGCAACTGCAGGAACTTGGCGCCGCCCGATGCGACGGGAAGGCCGCGCACGGCGATGTTGGCATTACCTTCGCCACCGCTGGACTCGGAGCGGATGCCGGGGATGTTACGGAAGATTTCGGCGGTGCTGCGCGGCGCCGATTGTTCGATGGCCTCGGCACCGACGGTGCTGACCGAGACGCTGGATTTCAGCTTGGTGGTGGCGGTGGACGTGCCGGTCACGAACACCGAATCCAGATTGACCGCGGCGCTGTCGGCGGCCGGCGGAGTGGCGGGTGCGGCAGCGGCGTCCTGGGCCAGCGCGGCGGGCGCGCACAGGCAGGAAACGACCGCGCAGGCCAGGGCATGCAGGCGCAGGGTGTGCAAGGTGGACATCGCGATTCTCTCTCTCACAGGTGGTAGTGTGCCGACGCCTGCATCGTCCCCTCCCAGGGAATGGCCGTGCGGCCTGCAGTGCGAGCGCAGTAATACGCGTCAATACAATCGATTGCAATCGTGCATTGCAGCATTCGAATGGCTACCCGGCCGCCCTCAAGGCAAAGCGCCAACGTGCTGCGGCGCAGCGTTACAATCGATTGCAAAGGCGGCAGGGTACAGTGCGCTGCGGCCACTGGGAGCCGCACCGATGCCCAGGGCCCTGCATGTCGTCGACCGCTCCTCCGCTCTCCTTCGCGCGCATCCTGGCGCTCAACGCCGGCTTCTTCGGCGTGCAATACAGCTTCGGCTTGCAGCAGAGCAACATGAGCCCGATCTACAACTACCTGGGCGCCGACCACGCCAGCCTGCCGTACCTGTGGCTGGCCGGGCCGATCACCGGGCTGGTGCTGCAGCCGTTCGTGGGTGCATGGAGTGACCGCTCGGTCACCCGCTGGGGCCGGCGCATGCCGTACATGGTGCTGGGCGCGCTGGTGTGCAGCCTGTGCCTGCTGGCGATGCCGTTCAGTACCGCGCTGTGGATGGCGGTGTGCTTGCTGTGGATCCTGGATGCGGCCAACAACGTGGCGATGGAGCCGTACCGTGCACTGGTCAGCGACGTGCTGGCGCCACCGCAGCGGCCGCTGGGTTATCTGACCCAAAGCGCGTTCACCGGTCTGGCGCAAACCCTGGCCTATCTCACGCCGCCGCTGCTGGTGTGGATGGGCATGAACCAGGATGCCGCGAACGCACACCATATTCCGTACGTCACCATCGCTGCGTTCGTGATCGGTGCGGGATTTTCGGCTGCCTCCATCCTGCTCACCGCGCGCAGCGTGCGCGAGCCGGCGATTGCGCCGGCAGAGATCGCGCGCATGCGCCAGCGCGGCGCCGGCCTGGGCGCGGTGATACGCGAGATCGGCGGTGCGTTGCGCGACATGCCGCCGACCATGCGCCAGCTGGCCCCGGTGATGCTGTTCCAGTGGTACGCGATCTTCTGCTACTGGCAATACATCGTGCTGTCGTTGTCGACCACGTTGTTCGGCACCACCGACGCCACCTCGCACGGGTTCCGCGAGGCGGGGCTGGTCAACGGGCAGATCGGCGGCTTCTACAATTTCATCGCGTTTCTGGCTGCATTTGCGATGGTGCCGGTGGTACGCCGCTTCGGCCCGAAGTACACGCATGCCGCGTGCCTGCTGGCGGCGGGCGCCGGCATGTGGCTGTTGCCGGGCATCGAGAACCGCTGGCTGTTGCTGCTGCCGATGATCGGCATTGGCCTTGCCTGGGCCAGCATGATGGGCAACCCGTACCTGATGCTGGCCGACAGCATTCCGCCCGAGCGTACCGGTGTGTACATGGGCTTGTTCAACCTGTTCATCGTGCTGCCGATGCTGATCCAGATCGTCACCTTGCCGCTGTATTACGAGCGCCTGCTGCACGGCGACCCGCGCAATGTGATCAAGCTTGCCGGCGCACTGATGCTGGCCGCCGCGGTAGCGATGCTGTGCGTGCGCGTCCGCAAGCCGAAAGTGATCCTGTCAGATTCTTAGGAATACCTAGCTGACATCGCCGGCTGCCTGCCCCCCTCATCCGCCCTTCGGGCACCTTCTCCCGCAGGCGGGAGAAGGAAGCGGGCTGCCGGCTGGTATCTGCGAATCCGCAATCCCAATCCGCAATCCCAATCCGCAATCCCAATCCGCAATCCGCAATCCCAATCCCAATCCCGAATCCCGAATCCCGAATCCCGAATCCCGAATCCCAAATCCCAAATCCCAAATCCCCGCTTCACGCCGACTCGCGCACCACCAGCTTCACCGGCATTTCAACCGATTGCACCGTTTCGCCGGCAATGAGCGCCAGCAGGCGGTCCACCAGCAATCGTGCGGCCAGGCCGAGGTCCTGCCGCACCGTGGTCAACGGTGGCTGGCTGTAGGCCGCCAGCGGGATGTCGTCGAAGCCCACCAGCGAAATGTCCTGCGGGACGCGGTGGCCTGCTTCGACCAGGGCGCGGATGGCGCCCACGGCAATCACGTCGGAGGCGGCAAACAGGCCATCCGGCGGGTCGGTCTTCTTGAGCATGGCGCGGGTCAGCCGGTAGGCGTCTTCGCTCACGAAATGGCTGCGCGCATGCAGGCGGGTGTCGAATTCCAGCCCGTGCTGCCCCAGCGCGTGGCGGTAACCGGCAAAGCGCGGTGCCACTTCCGGCAGCTGGTCGTCGCCGAGGAAGGCGATGCGCTGGCGGCCGCTGGCGATCAGGTGTTCGGTGGCCAATGCGCCGCCCTGGAAATTGTCGCTGCCTACGCTGATGTAGGCCTGCCCGTCGATGCGGCTGCCCCAGACCGCCATCGGCAGGCCATCGCGTGCGGCCTCGTCCAGTGCGGCATGCTCGGAGCTTTGCCCCAGCACGATCACGCCATCGGAGCGGTTGCCGCGCGCCAGCTGCTCCACCCAGCCGTCCTGGTGCCGGTCCAGCTTGGACAGCAGCATGCTGTAACCACGGCCGGTGAGTTCTTCGGCCAGCAGCGCCAGCATGGTCATCAGGAACGGATCGGACAGCGGCTGATCCAGCGCATGCATCATCGGCACCGCCACGCTCACCGTGTTGGAGCGTTTGGCGCGCAGGCTGCGCGCGACCGGGTCGACCTGATAGCCGGCATCGGCGGCAATCTGCTTGATGTAGGCGCGGGTGCGCTCGGCCACCACCGGGCTGCCGGCCAATGCACGCGACACGGTGGACTCGGAGACGCCGGCCATGCGGGCGATATCGGCCATCTGCGGGCGGGCATTGTGCGTGGTGCGTTCTGAAGGTTTGGCCATGGCAGCGCACTGCGGAAAAGCCAGAGTGTAATCAGTTCGCACTAGAGGCGGGTTGTTCGCGTAGTGGCGGCCGCTTGTGCGCGGATACGCTGCGTCATCGCGCACCCATGTCCTAGCGTTTGCACTCGATCGGTCGATGCGCGTGGCAGACGGACACGACGGCTGCGTCGCCGTGGCCTGTACCCGAGGTACCGAAGAGGTGCCGCCAGTGGCATGCGGCGACGGCCATCAGCCCATGTAGAGGCCGCCATTGACCGCATAGTCGGCGCCGGTCACGTAGGCAGCCTCGTCTGAAGCGAGCCACGCGCACAGGCCCGCCACTTCGGCCGGCTTGCCCAGCCGGCGCACCGGTACCGAGGTGGCCAGGCGGTCGAGTACGTCCGGCGGAAAGCTGCTGATGGATGCGCTGGCGATGTAACCGGGCGAGATGGTGTTGACGGTCACCCCGCGCGAGGCGACTTCTTGCGCCAGGGCGCGGCTGAAGCCATGCATGGCCGCCTTGGCGGTGGCGAAATTGATCTGCCCGATCTGGCCCTTGTGCGCGCTGACCGAACCGATGTTGACGATGCGCCCCCAGCCGCGCGACGTCATGCCATCGACCACCTGCTTGGTGATGTTGAACAGCGAGTGCAGGTTGCTGGCGATCACCGCGTTCCAGTCGTCGCGGGTCATCTGCCGGAACAAGGTGTCGCGGCTGCCGCCGGCGTTGTTGACCAGCACATCGATCTCGCCGACTTCGGCCTTGACCTTGGCAAACGCGGCCACGGTCGACTCCCAGTCGGCGGCGTTGCCTTCGGAGGCCACGAAGTCGAAACCCTGTTCGCGCTGCTCGCGCAACCAGGCCGACTTGCGCGGCGAATTGGGCCCGCAACCGGCAACCACGGTGTGCCCGCTGCGCGCCAGCTTCTGGCAGATCGCGGTGCCCACACTGCCCATGCCACTGGTGACGTATGCGATGCGGAGAGTCATTGAGTAACTCCTTCGGAGTTGGGATTCGGGATTGGGGATAACGGGATTCGTAACAGCGGGCAGTGATTCGCTCTGGCTTTTGCGAATCCCCAATCCCGAATGCCGAATCCCGGCGCGCGGCTAGCGCGCCAACGGAAACAGGCCAAACACCAACCCGCCGCCAAGCATCAACAGCGAGATCAGCACCGCCCACTTCAGCGTGAAGCGTTGGTGGTCGGCAAAGTCGACCTTGGCCAGGCCGACCAGCAGATAGGTCGATGGCACCAGGGGGCTGAGCAGATGCACCGGCTGGCCGGCGAGCGAGGCGCGGGCCATTTCCACCGGGGTGATGCCGTAGTGGCCGGCCGCTTCGGACAGGATCGGCAGCACGCCGAAATAGAACGCGTCGTTGGACATGAAGAACGTAAACGGCATGCTGACGATCGCGGTGATCACTGCCAGGTACGGGCCCCAGCTATCGGGGATCACCGCCAGGAAACTGCGCGACATCGCCTCCACCATGCCGGTATTGGACAGGATGCCGGTGAAGATGCCCGCAGCGAAAATCAGCGATACCACCGACAGCACGTTGCCCGCATGGTTGACTAGGCGGCGGCGCTGTTCGGCCAGGTTCGGGTAGTTGATCATCAGCGCCAGCGCAAAGCCGATCATGAACAACACCGGCATCGGCAGCACGCCCACCACCAGCGCGCCCATCAGCGCCAGGGTCAGGATCAGGTTCACCCACAGCAGCTTGGGCCGCTTCATGTCTTCGGTATCTTCCACGCGCGGCAATGCGTCGTTGTCTTCGGGGATGCTGGTGTCCAGCCAGTTGCCGTCGGCCGGCAAGCGCACCACGCCCAGGCGGCGACGCTCGCGCATGCCCAGGTACCACGCCAGCGTCAGGATGCCGGCAATGGCCAGCAGCATGGCCGGTACCAGCGGCACGAACACATCGGCCGGGTCCACATGCAAGGCAGTGGCGGCGCGCGCGGTGGGGCCACCCCACGGGGTCAGGTTCATCACGCCGCTGGCCAGGATGGTGACGCAGGTGAGGTTGAGCGCGTTCATGCCCAGGCGCTGGTAAAACGGCAACATCGCCGAGACGGTGATCATGTAAGTGGTGGAGCCATCGCCATCGAGCGAGATCAGCATCGCCAGGATCGCCGTACCCATCACGATCTTCAGCGGGTCGCCCTTGACCAGGCGCAGGATGCGGCCGACCAGCGGGTCGAACAACCCGGCATCGATCATCACCCCGAAGTAGAGGATGGCAAACATCAGCATCACGCCGGTGGGCGCGATCTTCTTGATGCCTTCGAGCATCATGTCGTTGATGCCGGTGCCGAAGCCGCCCAGCAACGCGAACACGATCGGCACCGTGATCAGCGCCACCAGCGGCGACAGCCGCTTGCTCATGATCAGGTACATGAAGGTGATCACCATTCCGAAACCGAGCGCGGTCAGCATGCGGGCAAATCCTTTGAGGCGTACAGCAGGGGGAGGGCGGAGCGCAGCGCTGCACAGGACGCGCAGTGCTGGTGATGCGGTGGTGTGGGAATGGCCGGTGTTACAAGCACACGCGCATTGCGACGATGCAGCGTCTTGCGCGGACCGCGCTGCGCACGCGTAGCGATGGCACGCAAGGCGCTCACTTCACTGCAAGGTGCGGGCGGGCACCGCATCAGAAGTCGTACTGGAAGCGGCCGGTGACCGCCAGCGTGTGATCGACCACCGCATTCATGGTGCGGTCGCGGTTGCGGCTGTCGATGACATTGAGCATCACGCGCAGGTTGGGCTTGAAGTACCAGTTGCCGCCGAGCGTCCACGACTGCGTGCTGGCATCGATGAAGTTGGGCTGCCCATCCAGGTGCTGGTCGCCGCGCATGTAGTCGTAACGCAGCGCCAGCTCGAATGCGCCGCTGGGGCGGTTGGGCGTGGCGATGCGGCTGAAGCGGCCGGTCTTGCGGTCGTAGCCGCGCGATTCGCCGGTGACGAACCAGCTGACCAGCCCGTAGCTCGCCAACACCTTGGCATGCTGGCTGCCATCGTCGAGCAGGCCGCCGCTGAATTCGCTCTGCCACGACCACGGGCCCATGACTTCGGCATATTCCAGCGACCATTTGTCGAAGTCGGTGTCGCGGCCGTCGGCAAAACGCGCCAGGGTGATGCGGCTATTGTTGGCCAGATCGTTTTCGGGGCGCGGCCGGATCAGCAGCGGCGCTGCGCCGGCGCTGCCCGGGTGCGAATAACGCTCGTGCGCCAGCGAGATGCCCAGGTGGCGCAGGCGCGCTTCGCCCATCTCCGGCGCAAAGGTCAGCCGGGTGCCGAGCGCACCGCCCTTGGTGGCGGAATTATCGATGCTTTCCAGGCTGTACAACGCCGTGGACCAGGTGGCATCCGGGCGGTTGGCCTGCCAGGAAATCGCCTTGCGGTAGATCGGCGCCAGCGTGGTGGAGGCATAGCCGCGCTCCAGGAACGGGCCGTAATTGGAGCCGGTGCGGTCATCGAGCGAGAAGTACTGTTTGAACTGGCCCACGGTCAGCGTACCGGCAGAAAACTTCTTGGCGATATAGACATCGCGCGCCAGGATGCCGCGGCTGCCCGGCTCGTACTGCAGGCCGGCAAATTCCGCCTCGGCCTTGTAGTTGAAGCCGTAGAACTTGCCCGCCACGTCCAGCCACGCGCGGCGGAACTGGGTGTCGTTGCGCTCGGGTGTGCCGCGATCATCGTTGTCGAACACGGTGAAGTCCCAGTGGATACGCCCGCCCACTTCCGCAGTGACCGGGCCTTCGCCATCGGCCGCATGCACCGCCGGTGCCAGGCAGAGCGCCGCACAGGCGGTGAACGCACGCAGGCGCAAGGTGTCGTTGCTCACAGACCCTCCCAGGTACATGTGTGAATCACGTTCAGCGATGCGCCGCACAACCGCCGCGGCGCGTTGGCAGCAGCCTAGTCCGGTGAAGCTGTCATGGACCTGTCAGTACACGCGAATGGGGAATGGGGAATGGGGAATCGCAAGAGCGGGATCTCGACAGCGGAATTGCCGACGCGGAGGAGCTTTTGTCCGCGAGGCCTGTTACCTTCCGGCCGCGCGCCATTGCCGTTCCGATTCCCCATTCCCGATTCCCCATTCATGCGCCTGCTGCTAGTCGAAGACAATGCCGATCTCGCTGATGCCATCGTGCGGCGCATGCGCCGGAGCGGGCATGCGGTGGATTGGCAGGCCGATGGGTTGGCGGCGGCGAGCGTATTGCGCTATCAGAGTTTCGATCTGGTGGTGCTGGATATCGGTTTGCCCAAGCTCGACGGGCTGCGGGTGCTGGCCGGGATGCGCGAGCGCGGCGACACCACGCCGGTGCTGATGCTGACCGCGCGCGATGGCATCGAAGACCGCGTGCAGGCGCTGGACGTCGGTGCGGACGACTACCTGGGCAAGCCGTTCGATTTTCGCGAGTTCGAAGCACGCTGCCGCGTGCTGCTGCGCCGCAATCGTGGCCAGGCCAGCGAGGTGGTGCAGATCGGCGGCTTCGTCTTCGACAACGCGGCGCACACGGTGGCACTTGACGGTGCCCCGATCGACCTGCCCAACCGCGAATACCGCCTGCTGGAGATATTGATCGGGCGGCTGGGCCACGTGGTGGGCAAGGACGAGATCGGCAACGGCCTGTTCGGCTTCGACGACGACGCCGGGCCGAATGCGATCGAGCTGTATGTCGGCCGGCTGCGGCGCAAGCTGGCCGGTGCGCCGTTGCGCATCGTCACCGTGCGCGGCGCCGGTTACAAGCTCGAGGAAGCCGACCCGCATGCGCCCGCAGAGCCGGCCATCGATGGCTGAGCCGCTGCCGGTGGCGCCGTCGATCCGGCGCACCTTGCTGCTGTACCTGGGCAGCCTGTCGCTGCTGGGCGCAGTGGTGCTGTTCTTTGCGGCACGCGATTACGGTGAGCGCGCGGCCAACCGGTCCTACGATCATCTGCTGGTGTCTTCGGCGCTGTCCATCGTCGACAGCGTGGCGCTGGTCGGTGGCGACTGGCAGGTGGACCTGCCGTATGCCTCGCTCGACCTGCTCGGCATGGCGCCGGAAGACCGTGTGTTCTACCGCGTGTTCGACGCGCAGGGCCGCACCATCACCGGTGAAGACACCCTGCCGTCGCCGGCACGTGCGCCCGGCGATGAGCGCCCGGTGCTGTTCGATGCCCTCTACAGCGGTGAGCCGGTGCGCTTTGCGGTGGTGATGCACCGCGTGGCCTCGGCCTCCGGGCAGGGCGAAGTGCGCGTGCAGGTGGGCCAGACCCGGCGCGCACGCGATGCGGTGGCGCGCGATGTGGTGCTCAATGCCCTGGTGGCGATCGGGGTGTTGTCGCTGCTGGCGCTGGGGCTGGTGTGGCTGGGCGTGTATCGCGCACTGCGGCCGCTGCAACGGATCGAACGTGACCTCTCCCGGCGCGAACCATCGGAGCTGAAGCCGCTCACCGTGCCGGCACCGCAGGAAATGCAGTTGATGGTGGCCGCGCTCAACCGCTTCATGGCACGGCTGTCGTCCAGCAACGAAACCCTGCGCGCCTTCATGGCCGAAGCCGCACACCAGATGCGCACGCCGCTGGCCGCATTGCGCGCGCAGGCGCAGCTGGCCATGGACGACGACGACCCGCACGAGATGCAACGCAGCCTGGTGGCGATCGAGCGCAACGCCAGCCACATGAGCCGGCTGCTCAATCAGTTGCTCAGCGATGCCAGCGTGATTCACCGAGCAAACCTGCAGCGCTTTGCCACCGTGGATCTGGCCGAGGTGCTGCACCAGGCCCTGCACGACGCGCTGCCGCGCAGCGAGGGCGCACCACGCGTGCAACTGGCCATCGACCCGCAACCGGCGCTGTTGCGCGGCGATGCGCTGCTGCTGCGCGAAGCGCTCAAGAACCTGATCGACAATGCCTGCAAGTATGGCGCCGGCGCGCCGCTGCAGGTGGCGCTGACCAGCGACGGCAGCCATCACGTGCTCACCATTGCCGACCACGGCCCGGGTATCCCGGCCGCCGAAGCCGAGCGCGTATTCGAGCGTTTCGTGCGTGGGCCCGATGCGCCGGCCGGTGGCGCGGGGCTGGGGCTTGCCATCGTCAAGCGCGTGGTGGAAGCGCATGGCGGGCGTATCGATCTGGCCAACCGCATCGGCGGCGGGTTGATCGCTTCGTTGCATTTTCCTGGAGGAACGGCGTGATGCGTGTGCTGTGGGTCATCGTCTTGTTGCTGATGCAGGGGGTCGCGTGCGCGGCGCCAGGCGATGTGCGGCGCTTCCCTGCGCAGGGGCCGGTGCATGCGCAGCTGCGCGTACAGGGTTCCACCGATCTGGAAGTATTCGGCGCGGTCATCCAGGACTACCAGCGGCTGCATCCCGGCACCGAGGTGATCTACGAAGACGTGATCGCCTGGGACATCTACGCGCACTATCTGCAGCCCGGCGCCGGCACCTCGACCGCCGACATGCTGATCAGCGCCAGCATGGACCTGCAGACCAAGCTGGTGAACGACGGCCATGCGCTCGCCCACCGCTCGGCGCAGACCGAGGCATTGCCTGCCTGGGCGCAGTGGCGGCACGAGGTGTTCGGGATCAGTTACGAGCCGGTAGCCATCGTCTACAACATCCGCAAGCTCGATGCGGCGCGGGTGCCGCGGACCCGGCGGCAGTTGCTGGCCTTGTTGCGTGCACCCGATGCGCCGTTACGCGGCAAGGTGGGCACTTACGATGTGGAACGCAGCGGGGTGGGGTATCTGTTCGCCACCCAGGACGGGCAGGTGGGCAGCATTGCCGGCGCGTTGCTGGCCGCGTTGGGGGCCAACCAGGTCAGGCTGGAAGAACGCACCGGGACCTTGCTCGACCGCGTCAGCCGTGGCGACCTGCTGCTGGCCTACAACGTGCTTGGCTCCTACGCGCAGACCCGCATCGATGCCGGCGCCCCGCTGGGCATCGTGCAGCCGCAGGACTACACGCTGGTGGCCTTGCGCACCGCGGTGATCCCCAAGACCGCGCCGCATGCGCCGGAAGCACGCAGGTTCCTCGACTATCTGCTGTCGCCACGCGGCCAGCAGGTGCTCTCGCGCGAGGCGCGCCTGATGCCGATCCTGCCGGCCGCCGGCGGTCGCGGCGGCTCGGCGCAACCACCGTTCCGGCCGATTCCGCTCGGCCCCGGCCTGCTGGTCTATCTGGACAAGCTCAAGCGCCGCCAGTTTCTGGACGCCTGGCGCGCGAGCACGCAGCCGCCGCGTTAGGCAAGGCAAGGCAGCGGCGGCGGCCATGTGCCAGACTTGGCGCATGGCCGATCTCACCATTCTCGTCGCCGACGACCACCCGCTGTTCCGTGCGGCGGTGATCCATGTGTTGCAGCAGACCCTGCCGCAGGCGCAGGTCGTGGAAGCGTCCAGCGCCGCCACGTTGAGCGCGATGCTGCGCTCGCACCCGCAGGCCGAGCTGGTGCTGCTGGACCTGGCCATGCCCGGCGCACGCGGCTTTTCGGCGCTGCTGCATGTGCGTGGCGAGCACCCGGACATCCCGGTGGTGGTGATCTCGTCCAACGATCATCCGCGGGTGATCCGGCGTGCCCAGCAGTTCGGCGCGGCCGGCTTCATTCCCAAATCCACCCCGGCCGAATCGATCGGCACCGCGGTGGCCAGCGTGCTGGATGGCGGCACCTGGTTTCCGCCGATGACCGCCGAGCGCTCGGAAGCCGATGCGCAGTTGGCCGCCAAACTCGCCCAGCTCACCCCGCAGCAATTTCGGGTGCTGCTGAGCCTGGCCGATGGCCTGCTCAACAAGCAGATCGCGCACGAACTGGGCCTGGCCGAAAACACCGTCAAGGTGCATGTCACCGCGATCCTGAAAAAGCTCGATTGCTATAGCCGCACGCAGGCGGCAGTGCTGGTCAAGTCATTGGAGCCGGAAGGCGAGGGTTGATTGCGCGTGCGCTGCGGGTTGCGGCCTGCAGCCACACCACACATGGCGCACCGCGCACGCAGCCAGTGCGCCCGCCCATCAAGTGCGGCTGCAACACCGTAGCGAGCAAACGTCAGCTGGCCATGCAAGGCGCGCGCAGGGCCGCACTGTACGCGTGGTCCATGCCGCACCGAGCACCGGCCGCGCCTGCCTGACGACTGCGCAGCCGTTGTGCTGGTCGCTCTACGCTGGCGGCTGCCGATAGAACACCATGCCGCCGTGATGCAGCTCGTCGTCGGTGACGAACTGGCCATCGGCGGTGAACCCGGTGTCGTCCCAGTAGTCGATGTGAGTGCCGGTGATTTCGTAGCGGCCCTGGTAGGCGCTCTGGCGTGTGCCGCGGGCCTCGTCGTAGCGGCCGTTCGGCAGTAATTCCTGCCGGATCCGTCCGTCGCCGGTGACCCACATGCCGATATACGGGTGCGCTTGCATGGTGTGTCCTGGTTGCTGTGGCGATGTGCTGGTGGCCTTGGCCGGCTGCGTGGCCACCACCGACGGGCAGGCGAGCGCACAGCCGGCGCCAAGCGCCACCGCAATGGCGGCTTTCATCGGCACGTCGCTCATGGGCTGGCCCTGCGTTGCATGTGGCGTTGACCGCGCTGCAGCACGGCGTCGTAGGCGGGCAGGTCCAGGAACGCGTTGACCTCGACAGCCTTGCCGTCGTGCATCCGCATGATCCATGCGTAACGATTGCGATAGCTGCCGCCGTCGCGCAGCGTGGCCACGCCTTCCCACTGCACGATGACATGCTCGCCATCGGCCCAGATGCGTTGCTGCACCGGGCGCAGTGGCGAGGCCAGGCGCTCGGCCAGCGGGCGGACTGCGGTGGCGATCAACACATCGCGGCCGCGCAAGCTGCCTGCGCTTGGGCCGGAACCTTCGATGGTCCACACTACCTCCGGCGACAGCAGCGTTTGAAAGAGGTCGCTGCCGCCGGCCTGCCACTGCGCAAACGCCGCTTCGACGATGCGCTTGTTGCACACGTGTACCGGCCGCGCCGCGCAAACCTCTGCGGATGCAGCGTCCTTCGACATGGCACCGGCGTTGCCTGCGAACGTTGCGGCGACAAGCAGCGCTGCCGCCGCGATGGCTGAAGGTCTGGTCATGGCTGCTCCGTGGCGATCAGCTGCGCAGCTGCAGCGGATGGGTGCCGTAGATCAACTGCTGCGCCATCGGCCTGCCGATGAAGCGTTCGGGGAAGATCGGCGGCAAGGCGCTGACGCTCTCCAGGCGCGCAAGCTGGTCGTCGCTGAGCACGATGTCCAACGCACCGAAGTTGTCTTCGGCCTGCTGCAGGGTACGTGCGCCCATCACCGGCGAGACCACTGCCGGGTGGCGCAAGGTCCAGGCCAGCGCCACCTGCGAGCGGGAAGCGCCCACTTCAGCGGCGACCGCACCGACCGCATCGGCGATGTCCAGCGAGCGCGCATTGAGATGCCCGGTCGAGGCAATCACGCCCTTGCGGCTGCTCGACACGTCTGCCGAATTGTCGTCGGACAGGTCCGCGCGGCTGTATTTGCCGGTCAGGATGCCGCCGCCCAGCGGCGACCACGGCAGCACGCCCAGGCCCAGCTCGCGCGCCATCGGCATCAGTTCGTGTTCGACGCTACGCTCGACCAGGCTGTATTCGATCTGCAGCGCCACCAGCGGCGACCAGCCACGCAGGTCGGCCAGCGTCTGCAGCTGCGCCACCCGCCAGGCCGGCGTGTTGCAGATGCCGATGTAGAGCACCTTGCCCGCCTGCACCAGATGGTCCAGCCCGCGCATGACTTCCTCCGGCGAGGTGGTGAAGTCCCAGGCGTGCAGGTACAGCAGGTCGATGCGATCGGTGTCGAGCTGACGCAGGCTGGTCTCGACCGAGCGGATCAGATTCAGGCGATGATTGCCGCCGGAATTGATGTTGCTCGCGTCGCGCGCCATGGTGAATTTGGTGGCAAGTACGAAGCGTTCGCGGCGGCCCTTGACCAACTCGCCGAGGATGCGTTCGGAGCCGCCATTGGTGTAGTTCACCGCGGTGTCGATGAAGTTGCCGCCGCGGTCTGCATAGGCATCGAAGATGCGCCTGGCTTCGCCCGCATCCGCGCCCCAGCCCCACGCCTCGCCAAAGGTCATGGTGCCCAGCGCGAGCGGCGACACCCGCAGCCCCGAGCGGCCGAGCAGGCGATAGCGATCCAGCGAATGTGTCTGTGTCATGGGGTGTCTCCCGGCAGTGGCGTTGTGCGTCATGCGATGCACTTTGCCGCTGGCAGTGCGACCAGCGTGAGCCCGGTTATCCGGGAGTCTTGCCTGATCGTCCGGATCCACGACCCCGACCGCGCCGCCACGCTGATTGCGTGACCCGGCGACGTGGCTGGGTGCGTGTTGAGGTCAGGAGGCGAGGTTCAAGCGGACGCAGGCGCGGATGCAATTGCCGGCGCAATTACAGACGCAAGTACAGAAGCCCAAGCTGTCCTGCTCCTGTAGGAGCGACCTCGGTCGCGAGGGCCCTCCCTGTGACGGCCAAGCCCTCGCGGCCAGGTCCGCTCCTACAACGGCCGTCGCAGTAACCGCGCAAGCCAACGGGTATGACAGCGCTCTGCCGCGTGGCGACGTCAGGGCTTGGGCCGGTAGACCACGATGCCGGCGGTCCTGGCGACGTACTCCAGGAAGGGTGAGTCCACCACCTTGTTGTTTTCCGGTCGCGAGGACGCATTGCGCAGCACCGGGCCGGCATCGGTCATCAGGAAGATGCCGACATGGCTGACATCCAGCCCGGCCGCGGGCGAGTATCTGCCGACGTAGTCGCCGGTGCGCAGCTGGCGCACGACGTTGCTGTCCACGGCAGCGGCCGGGATGTAGGTGATGGTCCGCTGCACGATCGGCAACCCGGGCAGGTAGTTGCTGCCATCGGCCTTGAGATTCAGCGCCTTGTCCACGCTGACTGCAGCAGGGCTGAGCGTGGCGGTGATGTCGTCGGCCAGCTCGTAGGGGCGGGCGACCCAGTCGGAAAAGAAATGCTTGCGATACGTAAAGCCGACGATGCCATCGACATAGCGGGTGAGCACCAACCGATCGACGAAATCCTGCTGCGAAGACGCCCTGCGCGCGGCTTCGACGTAATCCAGATAGGTGAAGCAATCCAGACCGGTGAAATCGATGATCAGCTTTTCCGGCGTCGTCGCCGAGCCCTGCAGCATGTTGGCCTGGTAAGGCGTGTCGAGAAAGAGGGCCGAAATGCGCTTGATCAGATGCCCCGCGCTCAGGCCGCGATGCCGGGAAACCTGATCCAGCACCGTATTCAAGCGTTGCACCGTGTAAGGGTTCAAGTCCGCACGGATCGGCCCGACGGGCTGCACGGTCGCCGAAGGCGTGGCCGCCTGTGCGGGCAGGCTCGCCGCGCAGCTTGCAGACAGCAACGAGGCCGCCAGCAGTGACGTGTGTCTGAACATGGTGACTCCATCGTCCGGGGGAGGAAATCGACCAACGCGCAAGCGTGGAATCTAAACCAGCAACACTGCAAAGGCGTTGCACGGTGTCGCAATCGTCTGCGTGTTTATTCGCTGAGAAAGCGCCTGCTCGGTTGCCACTGTAGCGCAACAGGCGACAGGAAACCCCGCATAGCAATTATGAGAAACACCGAGATAATGTCGCGATTTACACAGTAAAAAAGCCGACATTTGCACACGGAATCAACGCAGGCGCGCGACGCGACATCGGTCGGGACGTGGCACGCGGCTTCACCCGCGGCGCAACAGCATCTGCGTCATCAGCGCGCGTAGCGCGGGCGGGCGCACCGGCTTGGAAAGAAACCCCCATCCCAATTCCTGCGCATGCTCGCGCAATGCCGGGTCCGGCTCTGCGGTGATCAGGATGATGCGTGGCTCGCGTTGCCAGCGCTCCACCAGTTGCGGCAACAGCATGGGGCCGTAATGCCCGCCCATGCGCACGTCCAGCAACACCAGCTCAGGCGCGTCGTCGGCGCTGGCAGTGGCAAGCGCGTCATCCGGGCCGCCGGCAAAATCCACGCGGCATTCCCAGCGCTCCAGCAGGGCACGGGTGGCCTCGCACACGCGCGGGTCATCGTCCACGCACCACACGCGGCAGCCGTGCAGGATGGGGTCGTTGCCGTGTTCGGCCGTGGGTGAGGACGGCGGCAGCCGGGCGGCGATGGCGGCGCGGTCGCCCAGCGGCACGCTGACCGAAAACACGCTGCCGCTGCCGAGGGTGGAGCGCAGCCCGATCCGGTGGCCGAGCAGGCGGCCGATGCGCTCGACGATGGCCAGGCCCAGGCCGGCGCCGCGGTCGTTGGCAACCCCGTCGTCCAGGCGGCGGAATTCCTCGAAGATTTCCTGTTGCAACGCCTCGGCAATGCCCGGGCCCTGGTCGTGCACTTCGATGCGCAACCAGCCGCCGCGGCGACGGCAGCCGATCAGCACGCGTCCACGCGGCGTGTAGCGGATCGCGTTTGACAGAAAGTTCTGCAGGATGCGGCGCAGCAGGTTCTCGTCGCTCAGCACCACCGCCGAGGTAGGCACCCAGTCCAGCACCAGGCCACGGTCTTCGGCCAGGATGCCGAACTCGCGTGCCAGGGTTTCCAGCAGGGGCGCCAGCGCAAAGTCGCGTACCTGGGTCTTCAGGCTGCCGGCCTCCAGGCGCGAGATGTCCAGCAGGCTGTTGAGGATGGCGTCCTGTGCGGCAAGGGCGCCATCGATGTTGTCCACCACGCGCGCGCTGCCGGGCTCGCGCACCTGTCCGCGCAGCGCCGACACGAACATGCGCGCGGCATTGAGCGGTTGCAGCAGGTCGTGCACGGCCGAGGCCACAAACCGCGTCTTGTAGCGGTTGGCGCTTTCGGCCTCGCGCTTGGCGGCGGCCAGGTCGCGGGTGCGCTCGGCCACGCGGTGCTCCAGCGCATCGGCCAGCGAGCGCAGTTCGCGTGCGGCGTTCTTATAGCTGGTGATGTCGGCGTAGCTGGTGACAAATCCGCCATCGGGCAAGGGATTGCCGCGGATCTCCAGCACCGTGCCGTCTTCCTTCTCGCTTTCGCGCATATGCGGCTTGCCGCTGCGCAGGTGATTGAGCCGCCGCTCGATCGCCGCTTCGATCGGCCCGGGCCCCAACAGCCCGCGACGCGCATTGAAGCGGAACAGGTCTTCGATCGGCCGGCCGATCTTGAGCAGCTCCGGCGGGAACCGGAACAGCTCCACATAGCGCGAATTCCACGCCACCAGATTGAGCGCCTCGTCGATGACCACCACGCCTTGCGGCAGATGCTCCAGGCTGCGGCTCAGGCCGGCATTGGACTGCTGCGCGGCGGCGACCACGCCGTCCTGCGCGGTGCGCAGTTCTTCGGCATGTTGTTGCAACAGGGTTTCCAGCTCGTGCCGGCTGCGCTGGCGCAGTGCCGACAGGCGGCGACGCTGCTGCACGAACAACCACAGCAACGCCAGCGCCAGCCAGGCACCGGCCGCGGCAATGGCGGCGGCGCGGCCGGCGGCGGCGCTGGCCCGGGTGTCGTGCAGCAGATGCAGGCGCCAGCCGCTTTCCGGTACCTGCTGCGTCTGCCACAACACCGGCGCACCCAGCGGCGGGTCGAGCACATCGGCCAGCACGCCGCCATTGCCGGTCTGCTCGATCAGCCGGCGCCGCAGCGGCAGCAGGCCCTGGTTTGCGTACTGGCGGGTGCTCTGCAATTCGTTGCGGTCGCGTGGGGTCAGCGGTGCCAGCATGCGGTAGCGCCAGCGCGCGCGGCTGGCCAGAAACACCACGCCATGGGCATCGGAGGCCAGCACGATATCCGGCGTCTGCAGCCATTCGCGCTCCAGTGCGGCCAGCGCGATCTTGATCACCACCACGCCCTGCACCTGGCCAGCCGAATCGACGATGGCCTGCGACAGGAAATAGCCCGGCTCGCTGGTGGTCATGCCGATGCCGTAGAAGCTGCCGCTGCCGGTCGCCAGCGCCTGCTGGTAATACGGGCGGAAGGCGTAATCCACGCCGACATTGCTGCGCGCCGCACGCCAGTTGCTGGCCGCCAGCGCAATGCCGCCGCGGTCGATCAGCGTCAGCGTGGACGAGCGGGTGACGTCGTTGGCGCGTTCGAGCTTGCGGTTGAGCTGATCCACCTGCGCAGCCGACAGCGGGCCGGAGACGGCCGCGCGCAGCTCCGGGTCCAGCGCCAGGATCTGCGGCAGGGTGCGATAGCGGTCGATGCGCTGCTGCAGCGCCTGCGCATACAGGCCCAGTTGCCGGCGCACGGTGGCGCTTTCCTCGCGTAGGGCGCTCTGTTCGACGAAGTGCCCGGCCGCCAGCATGGCCACGACCATGCCGCCCAGCACGATGACCAGGGTGAGCAACAGGCGGCGGCGTTGCGAGGCATACATGCCGGCAAGTATGGGGGTCTGCTGCCGGATCGCGCAGCCATCGCCTCAGCGCGCGATGCACAGGCGCCCAAACGACAACGGCCGCACCCGTGACCGGATGCGGCCGTGTCGAACACCGATTGCGCTACGCGATGCCAGCGAAGCACCGGCGAACCGCTGCCCGGCAATGACTCCGCTGCAGTTGGCGCCGGAGCGAATGGCCGGTGCGTTGCAGCGCCCCGGCGCTGCTTAGAACTGCACCTGCGCGCGCAGTTCCATCACGTGCGGGGTCTCATGCACGCCGTTGCGCGAGGAATCCACCCAGCTGTAGTTGGCCTGGAACTTGAAGTGGCTGGTGAGGTACCAGTTGGCGCCGATGGTGGTGTCGTGCTGGCGGCCGCCGTGCACGTTGTTGTCTTCCAGGTTCAGGCGGCTGTAGCGGGCGGTCAGCTCCACCGCGCCGTAGTCGTGCGCCGGCTTGAGGTTGCCCGGCACGCCGCCGGCATAGCTGCGCGACTCGCCGGTCAGCGACCAGGTACCGTACACGTACTGGCCCTGGGCGATGAAGTGTGGCTGGCCGGCATTACGTGCCACTTCGGCACGCAGTGCTTCGCTCTGCAGCGAGAACGGGCCATGGATCCACACCGCTTCCACGCCGCTGCGGATCACGTGGTCCACATCGAGGATGGTGCCGGTGTCGATCAGGCGCACGTCGGTCAGGCCGGCTTCCGGGCGCGCGCGCAGACGCACGCGCGGGCTGAACGACACGCCGCGGCCGTCGCTGAAGCCGCGCGGGTTCTCGATCGAGCCGGCGATGCCCAGGTGCAGCACGTCGCCTTCGGCCTTGACCGGGGTCCATGCCGCATGCACGGCCTGGGTGGTGCCCGGGTTGTCGCCCTGCAGGTCCTTGCCGCCGTAAGCGCCGGCCTGCAGCAGGTACTGCTGACGCTCCAGCGTCCATTCCACGCCGGTCCGGCGGCCCTGGAACACCGCCTGCACCGGCAGGCCCAGTTCCATGAAGCTACCCGCACGCGAGCTCTGCACCGCTTCCAGGCCCACCGGCACCTTCATGTAGCCCAGGCGCACGCGGCCATAGTCCTGGCCCAGCAGCGCCTTGGTCTCGAAGCGGTAGAACACGTCCAGCCACAGCTTGGCCTCGAAGTCGAAGTACACCATGGCGTCGTAGACGCCCTTCTTCTTGATGGTGGCGCCGAATTCCTTGCGACGGAAGTCGGTGCGGTCTTCCAGGCGGTCGTCGCCGGAGAAGTTGTTGTCGTCGTAGGCGTAGTTGCCGGTCAGACCCAGCTCGGTGCCATCACCGAAGGTGTATTTGGTCGGCCAGTTTTCGATCGAGGTGGCTGCAGTGGCAGCGGCGGGGACGATGGCGAGAGCCAACGCCAGGACAAGCAGGTTGAGGCGCATAGGAATGGTCTTCGGCGAGGAAAGGGGCCGGGCGTCCTGCTATGGCGATCGCGGTGAACAGCTTCAGCAAGCGCGCAGGTTCCGGACGGCGACTGCACAGAAACATCGGTGTCTGCGTTAAACGCAATTAACGGCCTGCGGCGGCGCGGCTGAAGTGTAAGACCAGGGTCGCCCGACGGACAGTGCTGCAGATGGGTGCCGCGGTGTCCACGCGCCCCTCGCCGGCGTGGCAGGTCGTGCAGAAAGTCCTTGCCTGGCGCGGGGTTGCAACGCATGCCGCGCGGCACCGGGCAGGTGCCCGCGGCGCTGCGGCGCATCCGTAGTACCAATGGGTTATCGGCCCGGGCTGTGACGTGCGGCCAGAATGCCCGTACCGGGTGCCTGCTCAGGCACCCTCTAGTTCCCTCGGAGTGGTGCCATGCACATCAGCAAGCCTGCCGGCCCGTTGCCGGCGTCCGTGCCCTTCTACCGCCAGCTGTACTTCCAGGTCGTGGTGGCCATCGTCCTCGGCGCCCTGCTCGGCCATTTCGAACCGGCCTTCGCCGAAAGCCTCAAGCCGCTGGGCGATGCCTTCATCAAGCTGGTGAAGATGATCATCGCCCCGGTGATCTTCCTGACCATCGTCACCGGCATCGCCGGCATGACCCACCTCAAGACGGTGGGCCGGGTGTTCGCCAAGGCGATGACCTACTTCCTGTTCTTCTCCACGCTGGCGTTGATCGTGGGCATGATCGTGGCGCACGTGGTGCAGCCTGGCGCGGGCATGAACATCAACCCGGCCGAGCTGGATCAGAGCGCGGTCAACACCTACGTGCAGAAGTCGCACGAGCTGAGCCTGGTCGGCTTTTTGATGGACATCATCCCGGCCACGCTGATCAGCGCCTTCGTCGATGGCAACATCCTGCAGGTGCTGTTCGTGGCGGTGTTGTTCGGCATTGCGCTGGCCCTGGTGGGCGAGCGCGGCCGTCCGGTGCTGAGCTTCCTGGAAGCGCTGACCGCCCCGGTGTTCCGCCTGGTGCACATCCTGATGAAGGCCGCCCCCATCGGCGCGTTCGGGGCGATCGCCTTCACCATCGGCAAGTACGGCGTGGAATCGCTGGTCAACCTGGCCTGGCTGGTGGGTTCGTTTTACCTGACCTCGCTGTTCTTCGTGCTGGTGATCCTGGGCGTTGTCTGCCGTCTGTGCGGTTTTTCGGTGCTCAAGCTGATCCGCTACCTCAAGGCCGAGCTGCTGCTGGTGCTGGGCACCTCCTCCTCGGAGTCGGCGCTGCCCTCGCTGATGGAAAAGATGGAAAAGGCCGGCTGCGAGAAGTCGGTGGTGGGCCTGGTGGTGCCGACCGGCTATTCGTTCAATCTGGATGGCACCAACATCTACATGACCCTGGCGGCGCTGTTCATCGCCCAGGCCACCAACGTGGACCTGACCCTGGGGCAGCAGATCACCCTGCTGGCGGTGGCGATGCTCAGTTCCAAGGGCGCGGCCGGCGTGACCGGCGCCGGCTTCATCACCCTGGCCGCCACGCTGTCGGTGGTGCCGGACGTGCCGGTGGCCGGCATGGCACTGATCCTGGGCGTGGACCGCTTCATGAGCGAGTGCCGCTCGCTGACCAACTTCATCGGCAACGCAGTGGCTACCGTGGTGGTGTCGCGCTGGGAAAATGCGCTGAACCGCGACCAGCTCAAGCTGGTGCTGGACGGCGGCTCGCCGCCGCTGCAGGCCCCGGTGGGCTCGACCGACGTCGTCGCTCCGATCAGCGCGCGCTGATGCTTCCTACGGCCCTGTTCTCCGTCGGCATGTCCGGCGGGGTACAGGGCCGTTTTACATTGAGTTAGCCGCTCTGCGCTGCACCCCGGCTACGCCGCACGCCGCGCTGCAGCATGAATCTCCCTGCCGCGCTGACAGCTGCGCGACAGGCCCTTGTTCAGGCAGGGGGGTAGAATTCAGCCCTCCTGCGCCTTCGAGACCCACACAGCCGATGTCCACCGACGACTTCAAACAGGCCGCCCTCGACTATCACCGCCAGCAGCCCGCCGGCAAGATCAAGGTCACCGCGACCAAGCCGATGCTGACCCAGCGCGATCTGTCGCTGGCGTATTCGCCGGGCGTGGCCTTCGCCTGCGAGGCGATCGTCGAAGAACCCACCCAGGCCAGCGAGCTCACCGCGCGCGGCAATCTGGTGGCGGTCATCACCAACGGCACCGCGGTGCTGGGCCTGGGCAATATCGGCCCGCTGGCGTCCAAGCCGGTGATGGAAGGCAAGGGCGTGCTGTTCCAGAAGTTCGCCGGCATCGACGTGTTCGATATCGAAATCAACGAGAACGACCCGGACAAGCTGGTGGACATCATCGCCAGCCTGGAGCCCACCTTCGGCGGCATCAACCTGGAAGACATCAAGGCGCCGGAGTGCTTCATCGTCGAGCGCAAGCTGCGCGAGCGCATGAACATCCCGGTGTTCCATGACGACCAGCACGGCACCGCGATCATCGTCGGCGCCGCCGTGCTCAACGCGCTGGTGGTCACCGGCAAGAAGATCGAAGAGGTCAAGCTGGCCACCACCGGCATGGGCGCGGCCGGCATTTCCTGCGTGAACATGCTGGTCTCGCTGGGCCTGAAGCCGGAGAACATCCTGGCGCTGGACCGCGACGGCGTGATCCACACCGGCCGCACCGACCTGGATCCGGACAAGCAGCGCTACGCGCGCGACACCGACAAGCGCACCCTGGCCGAGATCGTCGAAGGCGCGGACATCTTCCTGGGCCTGTCGGCGGCCGGCATCCTCAAGCCGGAGATGGTCGCCAGCATGGCGCGCCAGCCGGTGATCTTCGCGCTGGCCAACCCCAACCCGGAGATCACCCCGGAAGCGGCCAAGGCGGTGCGCCCGGACTGCATCATCGGCACCGGCCGCTCGGACTACCCGAACCAGATCAACAACGTACTGTGTTTCCCGTACCTGTTCCGCGGCGCGCTGGACGTGGGCGCCACCGGCATCAACGAGGAAATGAAGATCGCCTGCGTCAAGGCGATCGCGGCGATGGCGCGGCGCGAGGCCTCCGACCTGGGCGCAGCCTATGGCGGTGAAACGCCGAGCTTCGGCCCGGAATACCTGATTCCGCGTCCGCTGGACCCGCGCCTGCTGGTGGAGCTGTCGTCTGCCGTGGCGCAGGCGGCGATGGACTCGGGCATCGCCACGCGCCCGATCACCGACATGGAGGCCTACCGCGACAAGCTCGGCCAGTTCGTCTACCGCACCAGCCTGATGATGAAGCCGGTCTACGACCGCGCCCGCGCCGACAAGCAGCGCGTGGTGTATGCCGAAGGCGAAGAAGAAGTGGTGCTGCGTGCGGTGCAGAACGTGGTCGACGAAGGCCTGGCGTTCCCGATCCTGATCGGCCGCCCGGACGTCATCGAAGCGCGCATCCAACGCATGGGCCTGCGCCTGACCGCCGGTGTGGACTTCGAGATCACCAACATCCTCGACGACCCCCGCTTCAACGAATACTGGCAGTACTACCACGCGCTCACCGAGCGTCGCGGCGTGACCGTCACCGCCGCCAAGGAGTTGATGCGCTCGCGTCCGACCCTGATCGCCGCAGTGATGGTGGCACGCGGCGAAGCCGACGCGATGCTGTCCGGCGTGGTCGGCCGTTTCCACAAGAAGCTGGGTTATGCACGCAGCGTGATCCCGCTGGAACCGCGCGTGAGCTCCACCTCGGCGATGACCGGGGTGATCAACCAGCTGGGCGTGTTCTTCTTCCTCGACACGCATGTGCAGGAAGACCCGACCGTGGAGCAAGTGGTCGAAGCGACGCTGCAGGCAGCGTATCGCCTCAAATTGTTCGGCATCGAGCCCAATATCGCGCTGCTGTCGCATTCCAACTTCGGTAGCCACGATTCGCGCGACGCACTGAAGATGCGCCAGGTGCGCGAAGCGCTGCTCAAGCGCAAGCCCGAGCTCAACATCGACGGCGAAATGCAGGGCGACACCGCCTGGGACGAAGCGCTGCGCAAGCAGATCATGCCCAACAGCACCCTGAAGGGCCGCGCCAACCTGTTCGTGCTGCCCAATCTGGAAGCGGCCAACATCGCCTACAACCTGGTGCGCGTGTTCACCGACGGCGTGGCGATCGGCCCGATCCTGATGGGCATCTCCAAGCCAGTGCACATCCTCACCACCAGCGCCACCTCGCGCCGGGTGATGAACATGACCGCGATCGCCGCCGTGGATGCGCAGATCCGCAGGCAGCGCGACGCTGAAAAGGCGGCAACCGAGAAAGGCAACGACTGAGTCAGAAACTTGGTTGACCGAGCGTTGCTTGAGTTGAAGCGGTAAGCGCTCGGTCGACAAGACAACAGCCGTGAATCGTCTCGCACGATATTGTGTTGCGAGGCGCCCACCACTCGGCGCCCAGTCCGCGGCAACGACTCAAAAGCCCCTCTCCCCGCGGGAGAGGGGTTGGGGTGAGGGTACGGTTCACCAGACCTGCCCACGTTGCGGTGGGGCCTAACTCCCGCAGCAGTCGTGCACTTTTGCTGTTTGCGTCCACGTCAGTCCACTTGCCCATCAACAGCAGTGCGACCATGGATTCGATAAAAGCCTCCTTCAACGCACCGCAGGCTCCGCCCCCAGCAGTTCGATCTCCGCCAGCTGCACCTTCGCCGGCGCACTGAAGCGCAGCCGATATTCGGCATACGCACCAGGCATGGCGATACGAAACGGGCGCGTCTGCAACGGCCATTCGAACGTCTCCTCATCGCGCTGATCGATGACCTTCCACGCGCCATCAGCCGTACGCGCTTGCAAGGTCCATCCACTTGCCGCAAGTACCCCATGGCCATTGGTCAGTGTGTAGAGCGTTGGCGTGCCGCGCGCAATGCCGCTAAGCGTCAACGTCGATGTCGGGGCAATTGCAGCGACCGTTCCGGCATCGTCGTCATGCAACGCAGCCACGTCGCCGCCATCGGCCAGCGTGATGCGCGCCTTGTCTCCGAGCAAATCCCGCAACGGGGCAGGGTGCTTCCCCGCAGGGGTCAACGACGGCGGCGCTTCATCCGCTCCGCTCCCCCAGCGTGAAGGCGCCGGCCCCATCTCGAAGTCCAGCCTCGCACCGTTGGCAATGGCCGCATGCGGTAACCAGGTCTTGCGCCAGGGTTTGCCGTTGACCTTTAGCGATTGCACATACACGTTCTGCGGCGAATTCTGCGGTGCATTGACGACCAGCGTCCCGCCATTGGGCAACCGCACGCTGGCATGCTTGAACAGCGGCGAGCCGATCACGTATTCCGGCGCGCCCATGCGCAGCGGATACAGCCCCAGCGATGCGAACAGGTACCACGCCGACATTTCGCCGTTGTCTTCGTCGCCCGCATAGCCCTGGCCGATCTCGCTGCCCAGGTACAGGCGCGCCAGGATCTCACGCGTCAGCTGCTGTGTTTTCCACGGCTGCCCGGCATACAGATACGTCCACGGGATGTGGTGCGCCGGCTGGTTGCTGTGCGCATACATGCCCATGCGCACGTCGCGTGCCTCGGTCATTTCGTGGATGACGCCACCGTAGGACCCGGAAAACGCGGCTTCGCCGGTTTCGGGCGTGGCAAAGAAGCGGTCCAGCTTTGCCGCCAGGGCATCACGGCCACCGTAGAGCGCGGCCAGTCCCTGGCCATCGTGCGGTGCGGTGAACGCAAAGGTCCAGCCGCTGGATTCGGTGTAATCATGGCCCCACACACGCGGGTCGTAGTGCGCGGCATCCACCCGCCACTCACCATCTGCCTTGCGGCCCTGGAAGAAGCCCACGGAGGGATCGAACAAGGCCGCATAGCCGGCCGCGCGATGACGGAAGTACACCGCTTCGGTTGCATAGCGCTCACGCTCGTGCGCGGTGCTTGCCTGCCTGGACAAGGCATCGGCCATGTTGGCGATACCGAAGTCGTTGAGCGCACCTTCCATCGACCACGACATGCCTTCGTGCGTGTCGGTGTCGGCATAGCCGCGGAAGGTCGAGCGCGCCATGCCCTTGCGGCCCACATGCCGATCCGGCGGCACTACAGTGGCGTTCTTCAGCGCCGCGACGTACGCCTCGGCCGGGTCGAAGCCGCGCACGCCCTTGAGCCAGGCATCGGCAAACGCCACGTCCGAGCTGGTGCCCACCATCAGGTCGGCGTAGCCGGGCGAAGACCAGCGCGCAATCCATCCCCCGGCGCGCGCCTGCTCGACAAACCCCTGTACCAATGTTCCGGCCTGGTCGGGTGCAAATAGCGCATACGCCGGCCATGCGGTGCGAAAGGTATCCCACAGCCCGTTGTTGACGTAGACCCGGCCATCGCGGATCGGCGCAAAGCTGCGCACCGCGCTGCCATCGATGTTGTCGTCCGACCAACTGTTCTGGCTGGCGTAGCGCCAATCGGGCGCGTCGGCGCTGCCGACGTTTTCGTGTGCCGAGTTCGGATACAGATGCAGCCGATACAGGTTGGAATACAGCGTGGTGGCCTGATCGTCCGTCGCATCGGCAACCTCGAAACGGCCGAGCAACGCATCCCAGGCATCGCGCGCGCGCGCGGCGACCTGCTCGACACTGGCCTGCGGAGCGATTTCCAGCGCCAGGTTATGCCTGGCCTGGTCGAGCGAAATCAGCGAGGTGGCGATGCGCATCTGCACCTGGCGCGCGCTGCCGGCATCGAACTTGATCCAACCGGTGGGCCGGCCGGTGTCGATGCGGCCGCTGTCCTTCCACGGGCGATCGAAGGTGGCATACACATACATGCGCGTCGCCCCGGTGGACAGCCCGCTGCGCACATCGGTGTAACCAGCCAGCGTCTGGGTTGCCGCATCCAGGCGCAACCCGCCGCGTGCATCCACGTTGTCGAACAGCAGATTGGCATCGCCCCGCGCCGGGAAGCGAAAGCGGAACAGTGCCGCGTGATCGGTCGGTGCGATCTCGGCGTGCAGGCCGTTATCGAACTGCACCGCATAGCGGTAAGGACGCGCTACCTCGTTGGCATGCGAGAACGCCAGCGCGCGTTTGCCGCGATCGGCCTCCGGCACCCCGGCAGCGAGCGACGGCATCACCTGGAAGGTCTGCCGGTCGCCCATCCAGGGGCTGGGCTGATGGCTGAGCGACAGCGCCTGCAGGCGCGGCCGGTTGTCCGCATCGTTGTGCTCGTTCCACCGGTACAGCCAGGTCAGCGTCCCGGCATCGGTCACCGGTGTCCAGAAGTTGAAGCCATGCGGCAGCGCCGTTGCCGGGAAATTATTGCCACGCGAAAACGTGCCGTTGGAGTGCGTGCCGCGTGTGGTCAGCACCCGATCCGATGGACGAACGGGCGCGATCACGGGCACATCGGCAATGGCCACATCGTCGATCCAGCCGGCAGCGGTTGCGCCAGCAGGTGGTGTCAGATCCAGCTCGATCGCACGCACGCGGCGCCCCCGCAAACCAGCCACCTCGCCGAGCTGCACCTGCTTGCGTGCCCACTGCTGGGGGTACAGCGTCTTCGACAGCCCCTGCGCACGCGCTCCCACGGCAACGCCATGCTGGTCACGCGCCAGGGTGTCGGACAACCGCGTGCCGTCGTCCAGCACCAGATCCAGCGACACATACGTCGATGCCACATGATCGCTGCCGATGCTTTCCGGCAGCACCATCCACGACAACGTGGCCTGCGCATCGATTGCAAGATCGGTGGCAAACAACACACGTCGGCCACCGGCACCGCTGCTGTCGTAGCGCAACGCGCGTGCGCCGCTGTACCCGGCACCGGGCCTGGCCGCAGACGGCGCGGCAGGACCATTGCCGAGCGCAATCTGCACCCCGCCAGCACTTGCCGCGGCGGGCACGGGCTGGCCCTGCTCGAACGAGCTTGCAAAGCCGGTGGCGGCCCCTGCAGGCAGCGAGGCGACGGCCAGCGCCGCAACCAACGGCAAGTGCCGCACAACGACAGACAGACTCACGTGCTGATTTCTCCTGGGGGCGTCCGAGGGCGCGCAGTGTTGCGCGGAGCGGCAGCGCCGAGTTGCAGCGCTCGGACCCGCGCGTGGCGATCCAACTAGGTCCTGCCGGCGTGGTCGCCGCAGCGCCGGTGCTGGCCGATCGTGGACAAAACACGCAAGGCACGCAAGCGAGCTGTGCACTGCCTCGTCCGGCGCGCGGCGTGCGTGTGGAGGAGGCACCGCGGGCAGATCCGATCGGGGCTGCGCAGGTGTCACCGTGTGTCTTGACCGGCGTCTGGCACTCAGTGGCTTGCGAAGCGGAAGCTGCCACGCCGCTGATCGACTCGGCTGACCATCTCGCAGCGCAAGGAGAAGGGCATGATGCGCATGGCAGGCAAGGCCGCGTAGTCACCAACCATGGCGTTGCGTCACTGCAGAAGGCATCACGCACATCAAGGGGTGTCGTGCTGCAGGTCATCGATGCGGTCAATCGACATCACTCCATGCGTGCCGCTCAGGCAACATGGTGCGGCGTTTCAGGCGCCCGGCGCCGCGTCTGCCCGCGGCAACACGCCGTCTCCACCCCAGGCCTGCCGCCGGCCGTCGAGCACACCGCACGCCGGTCAGGGCACAGCGCCGGCCACCGCGCCACCCTGCGGGTGCGGGCAGGCTGCTAGAATCCGCGCTCTGTCTTCGTTTCCCGACTGCACCGCCATGAGCCAGACCGCCACCGCGCCCGCCAATGCCGAAACGCGCTACACCGTGCAGCGGGCAGACCTGCCGCTGAGCTGCCCGACGCCGCAGATGGCGCTGTGGAACTCGCATCCGCGCGTGTACCTGCCGATCGAAGACGAACCCAACGGCGAAGCCAAGTGCCCGTACTGCGGCGCGTTGTTCGTGCTCGCCGACTGATCCTGGCCGGATGCACCGCCTGACCGTGGTGCAATTGCTGCCGGCGCTGCAGTCCGGCGGCGTCGAGCGCTCCACCCTGGAAATTGCTGCGGCGCTGGTGCGCGCCGGGCATCGGGCCGTGGTGGTATCGGCCGGCGGGCGCCTGGTGCAGCCGTTGCTGGACGCCGGTGGCGAGCACCTCACCCTGGATATCGGCCGCAAGTCGTTGCTGACCCTGCGGCATGTGGTTGGCCTGCGCCGGCTGTTTGCCGAACTCGGTGCCGACATCGTCCATGCGCGGTCGCGCCTTCCGGCCTGGCTGGGCTGGTACGCGTTGCGCGGGATGCCGGCCGCGACCCGGCCACGCTTCGTCACCACCGTGCACGGGCTCAATTCGCCTAGCCGCTACAGCGCGGTCATGACCTATGGCGAGCGGGTCATCTGCGTCTCGCAGACCGTGAGTGACTACGTCCGCGCGCATTACCCGCAGACCGACCCGGCGCGCATGCGCACCATCCCGCGCGGTGTGGATATCGCGCAGTTTCCGCGCCGCCTCGGGGCCGACCGGCGCGCGCGCGCCTGGGCACAGACACTGCTGCCCGGCCTGCCGGCCGACGCACCGTTGCTGCTGCTGCCCGGACGCGGCACCCGTCTGAAGGGCCATGCCGACGGCCTGCAACTGCTGGCCGCGCTGCGCGCGTCCGGCGTGCCGGCCTGGCTATGGCTGCCGGGCGCGCGCGAGCCCGGGCGCGAAGCCTATGTACGCGAGCTGGAAGCCGAGGCCGCGCGCCTGGGTGTGGCCGCGGCGGTCGCCTTTACCGAGCCCACCGCGCGCATTGCCGAGGCCTACGCCGCCAGCGATCTGGTGTTGCAGCTCTCGCGCAAGCCAGAGGCCTTCGGCCGCACCGTCGTCGAAGCGTTGGCGGTGGGCCGCCCCGTCCTGGGGTGGGCGCATGGCGGGGTTGGCGAATTGCTCGCCGAGCTGCAGCCTGCCGGCGCGGTGCCGGCCTTCGATACCGCCGCGCTGCACGCGCAGGCGCTCGGGCTCCTGCAGCGCCCACCCGCGCCGCCGGCGGTGCTCCCCTATACGTTGCAGGCCATGCAATCGGCCACCTTGAAGGTCTATGACGAACTCCGCCGCTGAGCCCATCGCGCAAGCGCCCGTGTTGACGCCCGACGTCGGGCGCTGGGCGCCGTTGTGGGTGATCCTGTTCGTTGCCCTGTGGCCCACGCCCGGGCTGGCTGAAACGGTGCTGTCGCTGGGCGCGTTGGTCGCGGCCTACCGCCTGGCGCATGCCCGCTTCCGTGGCGGCACCGGCTTGCTCAGCGGCGCCGCCTGGGCGCTGACCAGCGTGCTCTTCTTTGCCTACTGGCTGCCGCAGATGCTGTCGGCGCTGGATGCGGTGGATGCCGGGCGGGCGCTGCGCAAGTCGGCCACCGACCTGCGCTATCTGCCTTTCATGTGGCTGTGCGCGATCGCGGTGGCCAACGCGCAGCGCCGCCGCCGGACCTTCACCGGCCTGGCGGTGATCGGCGCGGTATGGACGCTGGATGCGTTGTTGCAGGCCGCCTTCGGCAGCAGCCCGTTGTTCTTCGCGCTGGATGAACTCAAGCAGCTGATCAGCGGTCACGGGCTGTGCACGCCGCAGGAGCTGGCGCTGGTGGACCGCCTCAGCGGCGTGCTGGGGCCGTGCAATCTCAAGTTCGGGCAGACCCTGGCCAGCCTGTCGCCGTTTCTGTTGCTGGCGCTGGGCCGGCGCAACCGCTGGGCCTGGGCGGGCGCTGCGGCAGCCGTCGGCGTGGTGTTGGTGCTGGCGGGTTCGCGCGCGTCGTGGATCACCTACGGCGTGATCGTGCTGCTCTCGGGCTGGCAATTGCTGGGCGGCCGCCGTCTGGTGGTGGTGGCCGTGGCCGGTGTGCTGCTGGGCGGGGCCGTGGTGGCGGTGGCACCGCAGGCACGCGAGCGTCTGCAGCGCACGGCACTGGCATTCGGCAACGGCGAGCAGGGCGTGGACCACGCCTTGTCCGGGCGCGGCCAGATCTGGGGCGCCGCGCTGTGCATGATTGGCGAGCATCCCTTCAACGGTGTCGGCGCGCGCGGGTTCCGGCAGGCGTATCCGGCCTGCAATCCGGCGCCGTCGCAGCCACCGGCCTGGGGCGATGGCCCGGCCTTCCATGCGCACCAGATCGTGCTGGAAATCCTGGCCGAAACCGGGGTGATCGGCCTGCTGCTGTGGCTGGCCGGGGCGGCGCAGGCGTGGCGTGCGTGGCGCTATTCGAGCGTGGGCGCGCGTGAGCAGGCCCGGCCAGCGATGATTGCGCTGGTGGCCACCGTGTTCCCGCTCAATACCCACCTGGCGTTCTATTCCAGCTTCTGGGGCGGGCTGAGCCTGATGCTGGCGGGCCTGTATGCGGGTGCGCTGCTCAACGACGACGCGGAGCAGGCACCGCCGCGCTAGCGACGCCGGCCGATCGATCACCTGCACCTGCAGCACGCTGCAGGGCCGTAGGCGTCACTGGTAGAACGCGCTGCGGCCGCCCGGTTGTCGCTTGAAGCGGCGATGGATCCACAGGTATTGGTCCGGCGCCTCGCGCACCATGTCCTCGATCGCCGCATTGACCTGCGTGGTATCGGCGATCACGTCCTCGGACGGGATGCCTGCCAGCGGCGGTGCGATCTTGAGGATGTAGCGGCCGCCTTCGCGGCGATGGAAGTAGGGCACCACTGCGCAACCGGTCAGTCGCGCCAGCTGGTGCGTGGCGGTGATGGTGGAGGCCGGGTGCCCGAAGAACGGCACGAACACGGTGTCCTTGCCGCGCATGTCCTGGTCGGGCGCGTACCACAGAAAACCGCCGCGCTTGAGATGCTTGATGGTGGCGCGCAGGTCCTCGTTGGCGAACATGTGCGTGGCATAGCGCAACCGCCCGCGCTTGACCGCCCATTCGAACACCGGGTTGCGGTGCCTGCGGTACATGCCGGCCAGCGGCACGTGGTCGCACAACAGGCGCCCGCACATCTCCAGCGTCATGAAATGCCCGGACACCAGCAGCACCCCACGCTTCTGCTCCTGCAGCCGCTGCAGATGTTCCAGGCCTTCGATCTGCACCCCCGGGCGGATGGCGTCGATGCTGCCCCACCAGGCGCGCGCGAACTCGAACAGGCCCACGCCCAGCGCATCGAAGCTGTCGCGCAGCAGTCGTGCCCGCCAGGCATCGTCCTGCTCGGGGAAACACAGCTTGAGGTTGACCTCGGCAGCGCGCCGCCGCGTGCCCGCCGCGCGCATCGCGATCCAGCCCACGCCGCGGCCCAACGCGCGTTGTAGCGTCCAGGGCAGGCGCCCGGCCAGCACCATGACGGCCAGGCCCAGGTACATGGGCCAGTGCCTGGGATTGCGCAGGGACGGGCGGACGGCGACGTTGGCGGGTTCTGACATGTGGCAATTCTAAGGGATCGTGCACATGCGCACCTGCGGACGCTCCCGTATCCTGCACGCATGCGGAAAGACCCGATCGAATGGCTGTTGCGCGGGCTGTACTCGGCGCTGCTCTACCTGTTGTTGCCGGTCACGGTGTACCACCTGGTGTGGCGCGGCTTTCGCGTGCGCGAGTATTTCAATCGCTGGAACGAGCGCTATGCCTCGTACACGCATGCCTGTGGCCGTCCACGGGTCTGGGTGCATGCGGTGTCGGTGGGCGAGGTCAACGCCGCTGCGCCACTGGTCAACGCCTTGCGTGCGCAGCGGCCGGACATCCGCTGGGTCATCACCACCATCACGCCCACCGGCTCCGAGCGCGTGCGTGCCGTGTGGGGCGATGCGGTCGATCATGTGTATCTGCCTTACGACGTGCCCGGTAGCGTGGGCCGGTTTCTGGAGCATTTCCGGCCACGGCTGGCGCTGATCCTGGAAACCGAGTTGTGGCCGAACATGCTGTTCGGCTGTCGCGACCGCAAGATTCCGTTGTACATCCTCAATGCGCGGCTCTCGGCGCGGTCGTTGCGCGGTTATCGCGTGCTGGCCCCGTTGATCAGCCGCGCGCTGCGCACGGTGACCTGCGTGGCAGCACAGTCGCAGGACGATGCGGAGCGTTTCATCACCCTTGGCGCGCGTCCGGACCAGGTGGTGGCACTGGGCAATCTCAAGTTCGATATCGCTGCGCCGGCGCAGTTGCAGGCGCTGGTCGCGCAGTTTCGCGCGCATGTGCCGGCCACCCGCCCGGTGTGGATTGCCGCCAGTACCCACGAAGGCGAAGAGGCCGCGGTGGCCGATATCCATGCGCGGCTACTGCTGCAATGGCCCGACTTGTTGCTGCTGTGGGCGCCGCGCCATCCGGAACGGTTTCCCAAGGTCGAGGCGCTGGCGCGCGAACGTGGCTGGGCCGTGGCCACGCGCAAGACCCAGCAATGGCCACAAGCGCGCGACAAGGTGTTTGTCATCGATACCCTGGGCGAGTTGATGAGTTTTTATGCCTGCGCGCAGGTGGCCTTTGTCGGCGGCAGCCTGCAGCCGATCGGCGGGCACAATCTGCTGGAGCCGGCGGCAGTCGGCACGCCCGCGGTCACCGGCCCGCATCTGCATAATTTTTCCGAAATCTCGCGGCGCATGCGCGAAGCCGATGCGGTGGCCATCTGCGAGGACGCCGAGTGCGTGTACAACGACCTTGCCCGCTTGTTGGGCGATCCTGCACAGCGTGACGCAATGGCCGCCGCTGGCCTGGCCTTGGTCGCCAATGGCAAGGGCGCCGTCGCGCGCACGCTGCTGCACATTGCACAGGATCTGCCGCCGGTGGCGAACGACGGCGCTGCTGCGTGAGGCTTGTTGATCCGCACGTGGCTGCGTGCACCACATGCCGCGGTCCTGCCGACGCCAACTGCCAGATTGCAGCGTTCGTTGCGTTCAGCAGTGAGAGCGTGCAACGGTGACTGACGCGAGCCTGGCTTTATCCAACGCAGCGCATCGGGCGTCGTAACGACCGCTTTACCGTACTAACCGTACTTGCAGCAGTCGCCACGAAAAGCGCCCATGCAATTGCCTCGCGCGTACAAAAAAGGCGGGCCTGGGCCCGCCTTTCGCGTTACTTGCGGATCGCCTTACTGCAGCGAGCCGCTGCCCTGCAGCCTGGACTCGGCATCCTGCGACAGCAGGCGGTTGACGTCTTGCAGATCGGTAATGTCGAGCTTTCCGATGGCCTGGCCCAACAACAACCGGTTCTGCAGGAAGGTGTAGCGCGACTGCGCGTAGTTCAGCTGTGCCTGGAACAGTGTGCGCTGGTTCTGCACCACGTCCAGCACGGTACGCGTGCCAACTTCCAGGCCGACCTGCGAGGCGTCATAGGCCGCCTGTGCGGAGACCACGGCCAGGCGGCGCGCTTCCACTTCGCTGATACCGGCAACCACGGTTTGATAGGCATTGCGCGTATTGCGATCCAGCGCGCGCTTCTGCTGCTCGTAGGTGTCCTGCTGGATGTCACGACGCGACAGCGCCTGGCGCACGGCCGACTGGGTTGCACCGCCAGCGAAGATCGGGATCGACAAGGTCACGCCGATCGAATCGGTATCGATGTCGCGGCCGTTGGTGGTGAAGTTGCCAGCTGCCTGATCTGCTGCGCCTTGACCACCCCAGCTATTGCTACGACCAACGTTGGCGCCCAGGCTCAGTGTCGGGTAATGGCCTGCACGTGCCGCATTGACTTGTGCCTCGGCTGCGCTGACCTGCAACTGCTGCGCCTTCAATGCCGGGTTATCGGCAATGGCGCTTGCTACCAACTGGTCCACATTGCTGTAGGCCGAAGGCACTTCCGGGCGGAAGTCTTCCGGCAGCGCGCGCAGGCTTACCACCGGCTGGCCGGTGAGTTCGGTCAGCGCCTGGTAGTAATCCTTCAGCGTGTTGCGTGCATTGATGGTGTCGGCTCGGGCCTGATCGTACTGGGCGCGAGCTTCGTGCACATCGGTGATCGGCGCCAGGCCCACTTCCAGGCGCTTGTCGGCATAGTCGAACTGCTTCTTGGCCGCTGCCTCGTTCGTCTCTGCAGCGGCCAGCGACTCAATGCCCACCAGTACTTGGAAATAGGCCGCCGAGGTGCGCGTGATCAGATCGTTGTTGGCCGACTCCAACGTAAAATCTGCGGCCTTTGCGACTTCGCGCTGCGCACGCACGTTGGCAAATTGCGCCCAATTGAAGATGGTCTGGCTACCCTGGATCGAATACTGGCGCTGCTTAGTGGTGGAGCGCCCTTCATTCAAGTTGTCAATGGTGTCCAGCTTGCGGTGCGCCTGCGTATAGCCCGCCGTACCATCCAGTTGCGGCAGCAGCGCCGCTCGTGCCTGCACCACACCCTCCCGATTGACCAGGCGCGTGGACTCGGCCACGGCCAGCTGCGGATCGCCGTTGCGGGCCATTTCGTAGACCTGCAGCAGGTCGGTGGCGTGCGCAGCCATGGGAGACAGGGCGGCGGCCAGGGCCAGAACGAGGGATCGGCGAATCATCGGGGAAGCTTCCTTGGGAATCAGAATTGGAATCGGGGCGTGGGTGCGGCGCCCTGGAGATAGGCGAGGTCGGTTTCGAACAACGATTCGATGCGCGGGGCGTTGACATCGCCACGGACCAGGACCGCTTCCATCACCGGTTCGTGACCGCGCACGACAAACAGCCGGCCGTTCGGGCGCAACCACTGCAGCCACTGGGTCGGCAGCGTGTCGACCGCGCCGGTCACGCAGATGGCATCGAAGCGACGCTCGCTCTGCCAGCCGAACACGTCGGCGGTATCGATCCGGACATTGCTGCCCAGGCCGGTTGCGTCCAGATTGGCGCGCGCGGCGCTGGCCAGCGCGGGGTCGATTTCCAGGCTGACGACCTCGCGCGCGAGCGCCGCCAGGCAGGCGGTGGCAAACCCGCTACCGGTGCCCACTTCCAGCACGTCTTCGCCCGGTTGCAGATCCAGCGCCTGCAACATGCGGCCTTCGACCACCGGCTTCATCATCTTGTGGCCGGCCGACAGCGGAATCTCCACATCGACATAGGCCAGGGTCTTGTAGGCCTCCGGCACGAAGGCCTCGCGCGGCATGCGCGCCAGCACGTCGAGCACGCGCAGGTCCAGCACGTCCCACGGCCGGATCTGCTGCTCGACCATCTTTTCGCGGGCCTGGGTGAAATCGATCGTCATGGTGCGGTTATCCAACGCGGTGGGGCGGACATTTTACCGGTGCGCGGGGCAACTGGCGCATCTAGCATCGCCGCGCATGGACCACCGGCGCAGTGCCGGAAGTCATCGCCACCAAAGGCCGGGGGCGGTCAGCGGGGTGCATAGGCCCTCAAGAAGAAGTCCACACTGGATTCGATGTGCTCGTCCACCTGCGCGCGGGTGGGCTGGCCGTGCAGGCCGCACATCATCAACGCATACAACTCGCCCTTGAGCAGGCAGAAGAACTGCGACGCCGCGCGGGCCAGGTCGGTGATCTCCAGCTGGCCATCGGCCACCCGTGCGGACAGGAAATCCGCCAGTGCCTGTTGGGTCCGCTTGGGGCCGGCGTCCCAGAACATCTCGCGCACATGCACGTCGCCGGTGCCGGGCGCCATCATCATGCGGTGGGTGGAAATGGCCGAGTCGGTACTGACCATGGCGAAGAACGCATGCGCGATCTCGATCAACTGGTCGCGCAATGCGCCCTCGGGGGCATGATCGAACAGGTCGTCCGGCATCATGTGCTGGCATTGCGCGCGGATCGCCTCGGAAAACAGGCTTTCCTTGTCGCCAAAATGGCTATAGACGGTCAGCTTGGAGACGCCCGCCTGTGCGGCGATCCCATCCATGCTGACCCCGGCATAGCCTTGCTCCATGAACATGGTGCGCGCAGCGCCCAGGATGGCGGCGCGTTTCCCAAGGTCCTTGGGACGCCCAGGGCCGTTGCTCTTGGCCTTGGACTTGAGGGGGGGCGAGCTGGACATGTGGTCAATACTAGACCATCGGGTTCTATATTTATACTCGGTGGCCTGAATGCATCAGCGCGCGCGTCGCAACCCACAGCTCCGCACGGCGTGGGAGCGGGCGGCAGATGACCACCCCGCGTGCCCCGTTGCCGCTGAAATAGTGATAAGCCATCACCGTCTCGGCCGAATGCCTCCCGGTGTCATGGTGGTCCCGGCAGCTGTGGGGAATCCACCTAGGGCGGGCCGAAAACCCCGGTGATAGATTTGCCGCAGGCCTGTCAGTGCATACCGGCAGGCGGGGCCAGCAGGCACGGACGAGGGGACGGAAGCGTGAACAGGGTCGGGGCGCAGACGCATGCAGGCTGCGTTCGCAGCACAGGTGTGCTGCGGGCGGCGCTGCTGTGGCTGTGGGTCGTGCTGTGCTGCGCGACGCTCGGGTTGCCGCTAGCTGGCGCGCAGGAGCTCGACCACACCGCCTACCACACCGTCACGCGCTGGAACATGGACGACGGCCTGCCGCACAACCTGGTGCATGCGGTGGCCCAGGGCGAGGACGGGCTGATCTGGCTCGGCACCTGGGAAGGCGTGGCGCGGTTCAACGGTCGCGACTTCACCGTCTACGACCGCCAGAACACCCCGGGCGTGGAACTGGGGGGGGTGTTCGTGGTGTTGCGCGACAGCACCGGCGGCATGTTGTTCGGGACCGCCTTCGACGGGGTCTACCGGTACCAGGATGGCAAGTGGCAGCAATTGGGCGATGCCTCGGCGCGCCATCTGGCGGTCAGCGCGTTGCTGCGTCGTGCCGATGGCGCGTTATGGGTGGGCACGCCGCAGACGCTGTACCGGATCGAGCCGGATGGGCGCCTGGTTGATGTCGGCCGCCAGGCCGGGTTGCCGCATGCGCGCATCACCGCGCTGTCGGCCGACGACACCGGCGAGCTGTGGGTGGGCACCGAAGTCGGCTTGTACCGGCTGCCGCGCACCGGCGGTGCAGCAGAAGCCTGGGGCAAGGCGCATGGCATGCAGGCCGTACCGGTCCGACGGCTGGCCAGCGATCGCCAGGGCGGCCTGCTGGTCGCTGGCGACGATGGCGTGTGGTGGTGGGGCCGCGCCGGCGGGCTGCAACGGTTTCGTCAGGGCCAGCGGGTGGATGCGCTGTTGCTGGATCGGCGCGGGCATCTGTGGATGAGCATGCCCAGCGGCACGCTGCTGGTGCATCGTAGCGCCGGGGTGCCCGACGAACAGGTGCAGATCTCCGGTGTCGCCAGCCCGGCATTGCTGGAAGATGCCGAGGGCCTGATCTGGGTCGGCAGCACCCATGGACTGTTCCGGATTGCCGAAGGCGCCGCGCACGGCGTCACCCAGGACGACGGGCTGGCCTCCGATTACGTGCGCACGGTGTTGCAGACCCGCGATGGCACTGTGTGGGTCGGCAGTGCGGTCGGCCTGGACCGCTGGCGCAACGATCAGATCACACGGGTGTCGCTGTTGCCGTCCGAAGGTGGCCGGATCCTGGAGCAATCGGTGCTGTCGCTGGCCGATGCCGGCGACGGCGGGGTCTGGGCCGGCACCTACAGCCAGGGCGTGCTGCGGCTGGACGCGCAGGGCAGGGTCTTGATGCGCATCGGTGCGGACGATGGGTTGCCCTCGCTGTCGGTGCGGGCGGTATTGCCCGATGGCGAGGATCTGTGGATCGGCACCACCGGCGGGCTGGTGCGCTGGCGGCATGGCAAGGCGCGCCGTTACACCGCGGCCGACGGGGTGCCTGACGGTTCGGTGCAGGCGCTATATCGCGATGCGCAGGGCATCATCTGGATCGGGACCGATCGCGGCATGACCGGTCTGTCGCCGGGTGGCAGCACGCGTGCGTGGCTGGGCGAACAGGACTTCCCTGGCCAGAACGCCTTCGACTTCCTGCGTGACGCCAGCGGCGATCTGTGGATCGCCAGCGATCGCGGCCTGCTGCGCCTGCATGGCGAGCAGTTCCGCGTCTACGATCACCGCGTAGGCCTGCCGCGCGACAAGGTGTTCCGCGTGATCGACGATGGCCGCGGCTACCTGTGGCTGTCCAGCAATCACGGCGTGTTCCGCATCGCGCGCAGCGACTTTGACCAGATCGATGCGGGCACCCGCGAGCAGTTGAGTGTGGAGGTGGTGGACCGCAGCGACGGCATGCCCGGGAACCAGGGCAACGGCAGCAGCGCACCGGCCGGTTGGCTGACCTTGTCCGGGCAATTGCTGTTTCCCACCGCCGCCGGCCTGGGCGTGATCGATCCGGCGCGCGTCGGCACCTTGCAAGGTCACCGCGTGCCGATCGTGTTCGAGCGCTTGCTGGTCGATGGCATGGTGCAGTCGGTGAGCGGCCCGCATCGCTTTGGCGCCGAGACGCGGCGCATCGCCATCGGCTATGCCGGGCTGAATTTCCGCGGGCCCGACAAGGTGCGTTACCGCTATCGCCTGGAAGGCTTCGACCCGGAATGGGTGGACGCCGACACGGCCACCGAGGCGGTGTACACCAACCTGCCGCCGGGCCGCTTCCGTTTCCGTGTGCAGGCGATGTCGCTGCCGGTGGACTGGCGACAGACCGCGCTCCTTGGCGAATCCAGTCTGGTCATCGCACTGGCCCCGCCGTGGTGGCGCCGTGGCGAGGTGATCGCGCTGGGCGTCCTTGCGCTGGCCAGCCTGATTTACGGGTTTTACCTGTGGCGTACGGCCAGCTACCGGCGAAGCCAGCGCCAGCTCAATACCGTGATCGACCGGCGCACACGCGAACTGCGCGAGAAGAATCTGGCGCTGCAGCAGGCCAGCGCGGAGCGTGAAGCCCTGATGCAGCAACTGGAATACCGCGCCAGCCATGACGTGCTCACTGCATTGCCCAACCGGCGCGAGGCCGAACGTGTGCTGCAGCAGTGGTTCGACGCTGCACGCAGCGGTGGCCCGGCACTGGCGCTGGCGCTGATGGACATCGACCACTTCAAGCACATCAATGACGCCTACGGCCATGACGTCGGCGACGCGGTGCTGAGCGCGCTGGGCGATGCCTTGAGCGCCCAGGATCAGGCGCAGTGTTTCGCCGCGCGCCATGGCGGCGAAGAGTTCCTGCTGGCCGCCACCGGGCTGGACGCGGTGCAGGCACGCGCGCTGTTCGAGCGCATGCGGCAACGCCTGGCGGCAATCGTAGTGGATGCGCACGGCACCAGCGTGCAGTGCACCGCAAGCATGGGCATGGCGATGAGCCACGAAGTGCCGACGCGGCGCGAACTGCTGGCATTGGCAGACCGTCGCCTGTACCAGGCCAAGCGGCAGGGGCGCGATCGGCTGGTCGACCACTGACTTCGTGCTGGCGTATTACGCTGTCTGCCGGGTGTGGCAGCGCAGAACAGCGGTGGCTGGAGGCGCCTGTTCTGCGTGCGATGCGTGAGCTCCGCTAGTGCCCATGTCCATGCGGCGTTGCACCGATCAGTGGCGCGCCAGTGCTGGCCTGTGGGTGCGGATGCGTGCGGAGCATGTCGTGCACCATGCGCTCCAGGGACCGCGTCACGTCTGGTCTGCCTGTGCGTTCAACAACGCCACAAACGCCTGCGCCGCACGTGACAAGGTACGCCCGCCGTGCGTCACGCAGCCCAGCTCGCGCGACAGCGTCACATCGGCCAGCGGCAGCGCGACGATCTGATGGTCGATCATGCGTTCGGGCAACACGCTCCAGGCCAGCCCGACCGATACCAGCATCTTGATCGTCTCCAGATAATTGGTGGTCATGCGCAGGTGTGGCGCCAGGCCCCGCTCGGCAAACAGCCCGGCGACGATGCGATGGGTGAACGTGCCGGGGTCCGGCAGCACTGCCGGATGCGCGACCACGTGTTCCAGCGTCACCTCCCGCAGGGCGGCCAATGGATGGTCGGGCGCCACCACGAATTGCAGACGGTCGTGCCAGATCGGCCGCGCGCGCAGCGGCGCGCGCGTGTCCGGTGCCAGGGTGGTCACAGCCAGTTCGACCTCGCCGCGTAGCACCGCCGCATACGCCAGTTCCGAATCCAGAAACTGGATGTCCAGCGCGGCCTGCGGGTGCTGCGCAGCGAAGCGACGCAGCAACGCCGGTAGGCGGTGCAGGCCCACGTGGTGGCTGGTGGCCAGGCTCAGGCGCCCGCCAACCGAGGCCCCGAGGTGCTCGAGCACGCGGCGGGTGTCCTCCAGTTCGGCAAGAATGCGTTGGGCGCGCGGCAACAGGGCCTGCCCGGCCTCGGTCAGCACCACCTGGCGGCCCAGGCGATCGAACAACCGCGCCGACAACTGGCCCTCCAGCAAGGCGATGCGCTTGCTCACCGCCGGTTGGGTGAGGTGCAGCGCCTCGCCGGCCGCCGAGAAGCTGCCGCTCTGGGCAATGGCCACGAATGCGCTGAGGCTTGCGAGATCCACTGGCATTCCTGAAATTCATTTGTTGAATAAACAATATGAATTTGCGTTATCCAAGGCAAGCTCCTAGCATCGATCTCAGCCAGGTGGGCGCACCCACCATTCGCCACCCGGATTGCCGCGATGACTGCCAAGACGCTGTACGACAAACTGTGGGAACTGCATGAGGTCGCCCGTCGTGACGACGGCTCCTCGCTGATCTACATCGACCGCCACATCCTGCACGAGGTGACCTCGCCGCAGGCCTTCGAAGGCCTGCGTCTGGCCGGGCGCACGCCATGGCGCATCGACGCAAACATCGCCACGCCCGACCACAACGTGCCGACCACACGTGCCGAGCGCCAGGGCGGGCTGGAGTCGATTTCCGATGAAGTCTCGCGCCTGCAGGTGCAGACCCTGGACGAGAACTGCGACGACTTCGGCATCCTCGAGTTCAAGATGAACGATGCGCGCCAGGGCATCGTGCACGTGGTCGGCCCGGAGCAGGGCGCCACGCTGCCGGGCATGACCGTGGTCTGCGGCGACTCGCACACCTCCACGCATGGCGCATTCGGCGCGCTGGCGCACGGTATCGGCACCTCCGAGGTCGAGCATGTGCTGGCCACGCAGTGCCTGATCGCCAAGAAGATGAAGAACATGCAGGTGCGCGTGGAAGGCACGCTGCCGTTCGGCGTGACCGCCAAGGACATCGTGCTGGCGGTGATCGGCAAGATCGGCACCGCCGGCGGCAACGGCCATGCACTGGAATTTGCCGGCAGCGCGATCCGCGACCTGTCGATGGAAGGGCGCATGACCATCTGCAACATGTCCATCGAAGCCGGCGCGCGCGTGGGCATGGTGGCGGTGGACGAAAAAACCATCGCCTACGTCAAGGGCCGCCCGTTCGCGCCCAAGGGCGCCGACTGGGATGCGGCTGTCGCGTTGTGGAGCACGCTGGTCTCCGATCCGGACGCGCACTTCGACACCGTGGTGGAACTGCGCGCCGACGACATCAAGCCGCAGGTCAGCTGGGGCACCTCGCCGGAAATGGTGCTGGCGGTGGATCAGCAGGTGCCGGACCCGGCCGCCGAGCAGGACCCGACCAGGCGCGACTCGATCGAGCGCGCGCTGAAATACATGGGCTTGCGTGCAAATCAGCCGATCACCGAGATCCGCCTGGATCGCGTGTTCATCGGCTCATGCACCAACTCGCGCATCGAAGACCTGCGCGCCGCCGCCGCAGTGGCCAAGGGCCGCAAGGTCGCTTCCACGATCAAGCAGGCGTTGGTGGTGCCAGGCTCGGGCCTGGTCAAGGCACAGGCCGAAGCAGAAGGCCTGGACAAGGTATTTCTGGACGCCGGTTTCGAATGGCGCGAGCCAGGCTGCTCGATGTGCCTGGCCATGAACCCGGACAAGCTCGGCAGCGGCGAACATTGCGCCTCCACCTCCAACCGCAACTTCGAAGGCCGCCAGGGCGCCGGTGGACGCACGCATCTGGTCAGCCCGGCGATGGCCGCTGCCGCGGCGGTGAGCGGACACTTTGTCGATGTGCGTGAACTCGGGGATTCGGCATTGGGGATTCGGGATTCGTAAAAAAGCGCTTCGCCATCCTCTGCCTTTTCGAATCCCCAATCCCAAATCCCGGCCCCTCCCAATGACTCCTTTCACCCAACACACCGGACTGGTCGCGCCGCTGGATCGCGCCAACGTCGACACCGACCAGATCATTCCCAAGCAGTTCCTCAAGTCGATCAAGCGCACCGGCTTCGGGCCGAACCTGTTCGACGAATGGCGGTACCTGGATATCGGCGAGCCCGGCCGCGACAACAGCCAGCGCCCGCTCAATCCGGAGTTCGTGCTCAATTTTCCGCGCTATCAGGGCGCCAGCGTGCTGCTGGCACGCGAGAACTTCGGCTGCGGCTCCTCGCGCGAGCATGCGCCGTGGGCGCTGGACGAGTACGGTTTTCGCGCCGTGATCGCGCCCAGCTTCGCCGACATCTTCTTCAACAACAGCTTCAAGAACGGCCTGTTGCCGATCGTGCTGGCGGAAGCGGAAGTGGATGCGTTGTTCGAGCAATGCCTGACCACCGAGGGCTATCAGCTCACCGTGGATCTGGCCGCACAGCGTGTGCGCCGTCCCGATGGCGTGGAATACAGTTTCGACATCGACGCCTTCCGCAAGCACTGCCTGCTCAACGGGCTGGACGATATCGGTCTGACCCTGCAGGACGCCGATGCCATCGGTCGCTTCGAGCAAGGTCATCGCGCACGCCAACCGTGGTTGTTCGGCGCGTTGCAGTAATGCTTGCGTCGTGAACGCCGCAGCACAATGAAAAACGGGTGCGGTAGCGCCCTTCCACGAGGATTGCATGAGCAAGCAGATTCTGATTCTTCCCGGCGACGGCATCGGCCCGGAAATCATGGCCGAAGCGGTCAAGGTGCTGACGCGCATCGATGCGCAACACGGCTTGGGCTTCACCCTGGTGTACGACGAACTGGGTGGCGCGGCCTACGACAAGTACGGCAGCCCGCTGGCCGATGAAACGCTGGAACGTGCGCGCGCTGCCGATGCGGTGCTGCTGGGCGCAGTCGGTGGCCCGCAGTGGGACACCATCGACCCGTCGCTGCGGCCGGAACGCGGCCTGCTCAAGATCCGCTCGCAGCTGGGCCTGTTCGCCAACCTGCGCCCGGCGTTGCTGTATCCGCAATTGGCCGATGCGTCCACGCTCAAGCCGGAGGTGGTGTCCGGGCTGGATCTGTTGATCCTGCGCGAGCTCACCGGCGGCATCTATTTCGGTCAGCCGCGCGGCACGCGTACGCTGGATAACGGCGAGTGCCAGGCCTACGACACCTTGCCGTACAGTGAAAGCGAGATCCGCCGCATCGCCAAGGCCGGCTTCGAGATGGCGCGCTTGCGCGGCAGGAAGCTGTGCTCGGTCGACAAGGCCAACGTGCTGGCATCGAGCCAGCTCTGGCGTGCAGTGGTCGAAGAAGTCGCCAAGGACTACCCGGATATCGCGCTGTCGCACATGTATGTGGACAACGCGGCCATGCAGTTGGTGCGCGCGCCCAAGCAGTTCGACGTGATCGTGACCGACAACATGTTCGGGGACATCCTGTCCGACCAGGCATCCATGCTCACCGGCTCGATCGGCATGCTGCCGTCGGCCTCGCTGGATGCCAACAGCAAGGGCATGTATGAGCCCTGCCACGGCTCGGCGC
Organism: Xanthomonas sp. NCPPB 1325; assembly: GCF_041477645.2. Classification (NCBI taxonomy): domain Bacteria; kingdom Pseudomonadati; phylum Pseudomonadota; class Gammaproteobacteria; order Lysobacterales; family Lysobacteraceae; genus Xanthomonas; species Xanthomonas sp. NCPPB 1325. Next base: position 3,963,635 of record NZ_CM192985.1, on the reverse strand, counting down.
CGGACATCGCAGGCAAGGGCATCGCCAACCCGCTGGCGACCATCCTGTCGGTGGCGATGATGTTGCGCTACACGTTTGCGCAATCTGCAGCAGCTGATGCGATCGAGCAAGCGGTCGGCAAGGTACTCGACCAAGGTCTGCGCACTGCCGACATCTGGTCGGAAGGCACGACCAAGGTCGGCACGGTCGCGATGGGTGATGCGGTGGTTGCTGCGCTGTAAAGCTTTGGTTGGATGTATCGTCTTGTCGAAGTATTGGCGGTCATAGTCCTGTTTGGGCGATGGCCGCTTTCGTTTTTGGGCTTATCGATGGCGCGGTGCCGCATCCAGGGGCAGGACACGCCGTGAATCCGTCCGTGGAGGCTCAGTGGCGGCATCCATGCCGCCACATGGTCCCGCCCCTGGACGCGACACCGCGCTCCCACTCTTTGCGGTTGCTGATGGGCAAGCAACGATTTTTGTAGGCGTAATGCTTTCTGATTCCGCAGTCGATAGTCGATGCAGTTCGTCGGTCGCTTTGCCATGATTCCGCCAGCGAACGGCGCGCTCCAAAGCATGATCAACCAACCAAGGAACGTTTTTCCTTCAGTTACCGACTCAAACCGGAGGTGCTTGCGCGCGTACCGGCGTGGGACCTTACGTGGCATGGGTGCCGCGTAAGAGCCCACAGGGACGTACTTGCGGCGTGTCCCACGCCGGTACACGTGCAAGCGCCCGCAGCAGACCGAAGCATTCGCACAAAACCGGCAGATCTCGTGTGCGAGGTTGTTCTGTGTCGGTACGAGTGCACGCGCCCGCAGCAGCCCGACGCACTTGCAAGAAAGTTGGAACACCAAAACCAAAACGGCCAGCAGATCACTCCGCCGGCCGTCAGGCTTGCATTACCTAGCCAATGAGCAGCGTTACGCCACCGCCGCGGTCTTGCCGGCGATCACGCCGCGCTCGCGCTGACGCAGCAGGCGGTTGGCCACATCCAGCCACGCCAGGGCGCTGGCTTCGATGATGTCCTTGCTGGTGCCGGTGCCTTCGTATTCCACGCCGTCGTGGCGCACGCTCAGGCTGGCTTCGCCACGCGCATCCGCGCCGATGCCCACGCTGTGCACCTGGTAGCTGTCCAGCTCCAGCTTCACGCCGGTCGCCGAGGCCAAGGCCCCGAAGAGTGCATCCACCGGCCCGTTGCCCTGCGCCGTCTCGGCCACGCGGTTGCCTTCCGGGTCGGACAATTCCACCAAGGCGTTCGCACGGCTGCCCACATCGCTGATGGTCATCGACGCCAGGCGGTAGCCTTCCTGCACGGTGGCGTCCTGCATCATCGCCTGCAGGTCGGCGTCGGTGACCACGCGCTGCTTCTCGCACAGCGCCTTGAACTGCTCGAACACCAGCTTGACTTCTTCTTCTTCCAGCAAGTAACCCAGTGCACGCAGGCGCTGTTCCACCGCGGCGCGGCCGCTGTGGCGGCCCAGCACCATCTGCGACGACTCCCAGCCCACGTCTTCCGGGCGCATGATTTCGTAGGTGCCGCGATGGCGCAGCATGCCGTGCTGGTGGATGCCCGATTCGTGCGCGAACGCGTTGCCGCCCACCACCGCCTTGTTGCGCTGTACCGGCATGCCGACCAGGCGCTGCAGCAACTGCGAGGTGGAGACGATGCGCGGGGTATGGATGTCGGTATCGATGTTGTAGAACGCACCGCGCACCTTCAGTGCCATGGTGATTTCTTCCAGCGCGCAGTTGCCTGCACGCTCGCCGATACCGTTGATGGTGCATTCGACCTGGCGTGCGCCGCCTTCGATGGCGGCCAGCGAATTGGCCACGGCCAGACCCAGGTCGTTGTGGCAGTGCGCGCTGAAGATCACGTTGTCGGCAGCGTCGACGCTGGCGATCAGGCGCGAGAACATGCCGCGGATTTCTTCCGGTGTGGTGAAGCCCACCGTGTCGGGCAGGTTGATCGTGGTGGCGCCGGCCGCGATCGCCACGCGGGTGACCTCGATCAGGAAATCTTCCTCGGTGCGTGTGGCGTCTTCGGCAGAAAACTCCACATCGTCGATGTAGCTGCGCGCCAACGTCACGTGCTTGTGTACTGATTCCAGCACCTGCTCGCGGCTCATGCGCAGCTTGTGCTCACGGTGCAGCGGGCTGGTCGACAGGAAGACATGCAGCCGCGGATTGGCAGCCGCTTCCAGCGCCTTGGCCGAGGTTTCGATGTCGGCTTGCAGGCAGCGCGACAGCACGGCCAGCGTCGGGCGACGCAGCTCGCGGCCGATCATCGCCACCGCTTCGCGGTCCGACTGCGAGCTGGCCGGGAAACCGGTTTCGATGATGTCCACGCCGAGTTCGTCCAGCGCGCGCGCCATGACCAGCTTCTGCTGGGGCGTCATGCTGCAGCCGGGGGATTGCTCGCCGTCGCGCAGGGTGGTGTCGAAAATTCGGATACGCGGGGTCTGGTTGGATACGTTCGTGTTCACCAGGAAGACTCCTCTACGGCGATGGCGGTGACAGGCGTTGAAGCGACTGCGGATGGGCGGGAAAGAGCGGGTGGTTGGTTGGGTGGCTTGACGCTGCGTTCGTTGCGAAGCCGCTCGGTGTTGCGACGACGCGGTTTGCGTGGCGGACGCGGCCGCACCTCGGACAAGAGCGTGGCCAACACGGTTGCGTCGATATTACCGCCAGAGACCACCGCACATTTGCGTTTGCCTGCCACACGGCGACCAGCGGCCAGGGCCAGGGCACCGGCGCCTTCGGCAATCACGTGTTCTTCCAGTGCCAGGCGCACCAGGGTTTCGCGTAATTCGGCCTCGCGCACGATCACCACGTCATCGAGCAAGCTCGAGCACAGGCGGCGAGTGAGGAAGCCGGGAATCTTGACCTTGACGCCATCGGCCAGCGTGGGCACGGGGGCGATTTCGCGCAGGTCGCCGCGCACGGCGCGCGCCATGGAGTCCACGCCTTCGACCTGTGCGCCGACCACGCGCACGCCCTGCGATTTGAGCGCCAACGCAATACCGGAGGCCAGCCCGCCACCGCCGATCGGCACGATCACCACGTCCGGCGCATGCGCCGCCAGCTCGATCCCGACCGTGCCCTGGCCGGCGATCACGTCCGGGTCGTCGAAGGCGGACAGGAAGCGATAGCCATTCTGGTCGGCCAGCTCGCGGGCAAAGGCGAAGGCCTCGTCGTAACTGTTGCCATGCTGGCGCACGGTGGCACCCCAGTGCGCCACGCCGGCGATCTTGGTCTGCGGCGCGCCGTGCGGCATCACCGTGATGGCCTGCACACCCAGCCGATAGGCCGACCACGCGACACCTTGCGCGTGATTGCCGGCCGAGGCGCAGATCACCGGACGTTCGTCGCCGCGCTCCAGTCCGGCCAGCAAGGCATTCAATGCGCCGCGCACCTTGTAGGAACCGGTGCGCTGCAGGTTTTCCAGCTTCAACCACACGCCGAAGCGTTCGGCGTAATGCAGTGGCGTGGGCGAGAGGTACTTGCGCAGGCGTGCCTGTGCAGCCAGCACGTCGGCCACGCTGACGGCCACGTCGCCTACGTCGGGCTCCTGCGTGGTGGGGCGGCCGGAATCAGGCATTGCGGCACGCGCGCGGCCGATCCGGAAGAAGACACCTCCGGACAGCGGTCTGGTGGTCACGCGAGGTCTGCATGCGCGGAGCCTGGGTGCTCATGCAGCGGCCTCGACCGATTCCAGCGTGACGATGCTGACTGATTCGCAGTCGTAGACCTTTTCCAGTTGCAGGCGCAGCGTTTCCGGTGGACGGCTGCTGTCCACGTCCAGTTGCAGATGCCAGCGGCCGGCATCGTCCAGCGCCGCAGCGCCCTGGATGGCGCACGGGCGGAAGCCGCGGCGCTCGGTCATGCCGATCACCCGCACCAGTGCGCCTTCGGCCGGCTTCAGCACCAGATCAAGCCGGTAACGCATGTGTCGTCTCCTTGGCCGCGTGTGCGGGGTTGCTGTCCAGCATGGTGCTGTTGGCGTTGTTGGGCGGCACCAGCGGCCACACGTTGGCACGCGCATCGATGGCCACATGCAGCAGGCCTGGGCCCGGTTGCGCCAGCAGGTCGGCCAGTGCGGCATCCACATCGCCGCGCGCGATAATGCGCTTGGCCGGGATGCCGAATACCTGCGCCAGGGCCGCGAAATCCGGGTTGTCGGACAGATCGATCTCGCTGTAGCGCTCGGCAAAGAACAGCTCCTGCCACTGCCGCACCATGCCCAGCGAACTGTTATCCAGCAGCACGATCTTCACCGGCAGCTTGCAGCGCGCGATGGTCACCAGCTCCTGCACGTTCATCATGAAACTGCCATCGCCGGAGACCAGCACCACGGTGCGGTCGGGGCAGGCGAACTGCGCGCCCATCGCCGCCGGCAGACCGAAGCCCATGGTGCCCAGCGCGCCGCTGGTGAGGTGATTGCGCGGATCGTTGAAGCGGCAATGCTGGGCCACCCACATCTGATGCTGGCCGACATCGCAGGCGATGATGGTGTCGGCCGGCGCCACTTCGCTCAAGCGCTTCAGCAGCGCCGGCGCATAGATATCGGTGCCGGGCGCGTCGTAGCGCGCGCCGAATTTTTCGCGGTTGGCAAAGCAGCGCGTGCGCCAGGCCTGGCAGTTGCCACGCGCCGCACTCAATGCTTTCAGACTCGTTGCCACATCGCCGGGCACCGCGATATCGGCGGTGCGCAGCTTGGAGATTTCATACGCGTCGGCATCCAGATGGATGACACGCGCAAACGGGGCGAACTCGCTCAGCTTGCCGGTGGCACGGTCGTCGAACCGTGCGCCCACCACCACCAGCAGGTCGCATTCCTGGATGGCCATATTGGCCGCACGGGTGCCGTGCATGCCCAGCATGCCCAGGTAATCCGGATGCGCATGCGGCAATGCGCCCAGGCCGCGCAAGGTCAGCGCGGTCGGGATGCCGGTGGCTTCGACAAAGCGCCGGAATGCCTCAACTGCGCCCGCCAATGCAATTCCGCCACCGCCATACACCACCGGGCGCTCGGCACCGGCGATCGCCGCCAGTGCATCGGCCAGTTTGGCGTCCGCAGGTGCCGGCGGCGGCAACACGGCCGCTGGCACGTGCTCAGGCAGGTGCGACGCATCGGCAATCTGCACGTCCTTGGGCAGATCGATCAACACCGGGCCCGGGCGACCCTCGCGCGCAATGCGAAATGCCTCGCGCACCATCTCCGGAAGATCCTCCACACGCCGCACCAGGAAGCTGTGCTTGACGATCGGCATGGTCATGCCGAACACGTCCAGCTCCTGGAACGCGTCGGTGCCCAGCAAGGGCGTGGCGACCTGGCCGGTCAGGCACACCATCGGCACCGAATCGAGCATGGCGTCGGCAATGCCGGTGACCAGGTTGGACGCGCCCGGGCCGGAGGTGGCCACGCACACGCCGACCCGGCCGCTGGCACGGGCGTAGCCGTTGGCGGCGAGGGCGGCGCCTTGTTCGTGGCGCACCAGGATGTGCTTGAGCCTGGAATCCACCAGGGCGTCGTAGAACGGCATGATGGTGCCGCCCGGATAGCCGAACAGCGTTTCCACGCCTTCGGCTTCCAGGGCCTGCGTCAGCCAGCGCGCGCCGTTGCGGGGCGTGCTGTGTGCGGAGGTGTTCATGCGTTGCGGACCTTCGGTGTTAAGCGGTGGGGGATGCGGCGGCGTTATGCCGCCTGTTGATTCGCAGGTGCGGCGGCGGCCTGCTGTTCGCCGTTGAGCCACACCATCTTGGCGCGCAGCTTCTTGCCCACTTCTTCGATCGGGTGCTCCAGATCGGCCTGCTTGAACTTGCTGTAGTTCGGCAGGCCGGCTTCGTACTCGGCCACCCAGTTCTTGGTGAAGGTGCCGTTCTGGATGTCGGTTAGCACGTCCTTCATGCGCGCCTTGGTGCTGGCATCAATCACCCGCGGGCCGCTGACATAGTCGCCGTATTGGGCGGTTTCGGACACGAATTCCAGCATGCGGGTGATGCCGCCTTCGTAGAACAGGTCCACGATCAACTTCAATTCGTGCAGCACTTCGTAGTACGCGATTTCCGGCTGGTAGCCGGCTTCCACCAATACTTCGAAACCGGCCTGCACCAGCGACGAGGCGCCGCCGCACAGCACCGCCTGCTCGCCGAACAGATCGGTTTCGGTCTCTTCCTTGAAGGTGGTCTTGATGATATTGGCGCGCGCGCCGCCCAGGCCGCCGGCATAGGTCAGCGCGAACTGCTCGGCCTTGCCGCTGGTGTCCTGGTACACCGCATAGATGCACGGCACGCCGCGGCCGATCTCATATTCGCGACGCACCAGCGCGCCCGGGCCCTTGGGCGCGACCAGCACCACGTCCAGATCGGCGCGCGGTTTGATCATGTCGAAATGCACGTTCAGGCCATGCGCGAACAACAGGCAGGCGCCCTGCTTCATGTTGGGGGCGATGACCTCCTCGTAGAGCTTCTTCTGCACCATGTCCGGGGTCAGGATGGCGACCAGGTCGGCGCTCTTGACCGCCTCGGTGGGGGCCACGACGGTGAAGCCGTCGGCCTGCGCCTTGGATTCGGTCGGGCCCCCGGCACGCAGGCCGACGGTGACGTCGAAGCCGGAATCGCGCAGGTTCAGCGCATGCGCGCGGCCCTGGCTGCCGTAGCCGATGATCGCGATTTTCGGTTGGGTGTCGTTGCTCATGAAGGTGTCCTTGCGGGGTTGGCAGTGGAGATGGGCAGTGGAAAGAGATCAGCCGGCAGTGCAGACACTGGCCGGCTGAGCAAAGCGGGGATGAGCGACGCCGCCGCACATGCAGACGCAGGCAGCAGCGCCGGTGCGGGCATTGCTGGAAGACGTTCTGGCGATGGTGGTGATGTCGTTCATGTCATTCGAAACTTTTGGTGATCCCTGAAACGCGAAACCCCGCGCCGTTGCCGGTGCGGGGTCTGATCGAAGCCTTGTGTGTTTGTTGCCTACACGAAGTCTCGTCCCGCACCGGTTGGCGAGGTAATAAGTACGAGCACGAGAAGCGACGCTGCCGGCACGCCGAAGGGCGCGGGCATCGGAGCGTTCGAGGTGGTGTGGCGGTGCGGCATGGGCCTGAGATAACCACCGCGGCCGGTGAGGTGTCAACCCTTGCGGCTGAAACATCCGCATTCATGCGGCCGGCGATGCGCCAGGCCGCATGACAGCAGCATGGTTGCGGCTGAAACCGGATTGCACGTGTACCGGAATCGCCAACGGACATCACCAACTGCGCGGTTTTTCCGTGTGCGATGGCATCGAACGAGCGCCGCGACAGAGGCCGCTGGTATGGTGAGCCCTTCATCTGTCGTGTCATGGGGAGCTGTTGATCATGCGTCGCGTACCTGTCTTGCTGGTGTCTGCCCTGGCGCTACTCGCGCCGCCTCTCGGCGCCGCCGACCGGATCACCGGGCAGCCCTTCGCCACCCGCTCGGAAGTCATTGCGCCGCATGCCATGGCGGCGACCTCGCAACCGCTGGCGACCCAGATCGCCCTGGACGTGATGAAGAACGGCGGCTCGGCGGTCGACGCGGCGATCGCGGCCAATGCGGCGCTGGGCCTGATGGAACCCACCGGCAACGGGGTGGGCGGGGATCTATTCGCGATCGTGTGGGACCCCAAGACCAGCAAGCTTTACGGTTACAACGGTTCGGGCCGCTCGCCCAAGTCGCTGACCCTGGCCGAGTTCCAGCGTCGCGGCCTGAAGGACATTCCGCCCACCGGCCCGCTGCCGGTCTCGGTGCCGGGCGCGGTGGACGGCTGGTTCGCGCTGCATGAGCGCTTCGGGCGCAAGTCGATGGCGCAAAACCTGGCACCGGCGATTCGTTACGCGCGCGAAGGCCATCCGGTGGCCGAAACCATTGCCTATTACTGGGACCGTTCGGTACCGCGCCTGTCGCAATACCCCGGCTTCAAGGAGCAGTTCACCATCGACGGCCACGCCCCGCGCAAGGGCGAGCTGTGGAAGAACCCGAACCTGGCCAATACGCTGCAGCAGATCGCCGACGGCGGCCGCGATGCGTTCTACAAGGGCGAGATCGCGCGCACCATCGGTGCCTACTTCAAGGCCAATGGCGGCTACCTGAGCTACGAAGACATGGCCAGCCATCAGGGCGAGTGGGTGGAGCCGGTCAGCACCAACTATCGCGGCTACGACGTCTGGGAGCTGCCGCCCAACAGCCAGGGCATCGCCGCGCTGCAGATGCTCAACATCCTGGAAGCCTACGATTTTTCCAAGATCCCGTTCGGCTCGGCCGAGCATGTGCACCTGTTCACCGAGGCCAAGAAGCTGGCGTTTGCCGACCGTGCGCGCTTCTACGCCGACCCGGCCTTCCAGCCCGCACCGCTGGCCAGGCTGGTGTCCAAGGACTACGCGGCCCAGCGCCGCGCGCTGATCTCCATGGACAAGGCGCTCAAGGAAGTACAGCCGGGCACACCCAAGCAACTGGAAGAGGGCGACACCATCTACATGACCGTGGCCGATGCCGACGGCATGATGGTGTCGCTGATCCAGTCCAACTACCGCGGCATGGGCAGCGGCATGGCGCCGCCGGGGCTGGGCTTCATCCTGCAGGACCGCGGCGAGATGTTCGTGCTGAAGAAGGATCACCCCAACGGCTACGCACCGGGCAAGCGGCCGTTCCAGACCATCATCCCGGCCTTCGTCACCAAGGACGGCAAGCCGTGGCTGAGCTTCGGCGTGATGGGCGGTGCGATGCAGCCGCAGGGCCATGTGCAGATCGTGATGAACCTGGTGGACTTCCACATGAATCTGCAGGAAGCCGGCGATGCGCCGCGCATCCAGCATGAAGGCTCCACCGAGCCGACCGGCCAGGCCACGGCGATGAGCGATGGTGGCGAGGTCAATCTGGAGACCGGCTTCTCCTACGACACCATCCGTGCGTTGATGCGCAAGGGCCACCGGGTGATCTTTGCCGATGGCCCGTATGGCGGCTATCAGGCGATCGCCCGCGACCCTGCCAGCGGGGTGTACTACGGTGCCTCGGAAAGCCGCAAGGATGGGCAGGCCGCCGGATATTGAGCGGGCTGGCGCGGTGCCGCGCGCGACTCAACTCCAGGCCCGGCGCGCCGCTAATGCTATCGATGGATTAGGAGTCCCCATGAGCTCGATGCAATCGCCTGACCCGCCGTCGCAGACACAGGCGGCCCAGCTTCCCGATGCGCCGGTGGCCCTGCTGCGGCTTTCGGCCGAAGCCTGTCTGGTGGCGTGCAACCGCGCCGGCCTGGACGTACTGGGCAAGACCGCCGGCGAATTGCAGGGCGCGCCGGCATCGGTGCTGTGGGGATTGAGCGCAGCCGATCTGGTCGGCGAAGAGGGTGTCTGGGCGGCACCGGGCGACGATCCGGCGCGGCGCGTGCGCTACGTGCGCGAGCGCGCGCACGGCGGCTGGATGCTGTCGCTGCCGCATGTGGAAACCGCAATCCTGCTGCGCGAAGCCACCCGCCTGGCCGACGACAGCCGCCCGGTGCCGATTTCGCCGCTATTGCAGCCGTTGGTGGCGCGCCTGCAGGCCGAGCATGAAGACCGTACGGTGCTGGAGCGCACCGCGCAGGCGCTGGCCGGCTGCGAACTGGAGTTGCTGTTGCCGCCCGGTCTGGCGGAGACCGAGATGGGACGCCGGCTGCAGGCCGGCTTCGGCAACCTGGCCGAAGCGATCCGGCAGGCTGTGGCGCTGTCGGTGCAGATCGCCGCTGAAGTGCCGCCGCTGGTAGCCGAAAACGACGACATGGTGCGCCAGTCGCAAGCGCAGACCGAAGCGCTGGACGGGGCGCGCATGGCGGTGGAACGGCTCTCGTCCAGCCTGCACGACGTCAATGCCGAGCTGGGGCAGGTGATCGCGCTGGCGGCCAGTGCCGATGACAGTGCGCGGCAGGGCGTGGCGGCGGCGCACGCGCTGGGTCAGGCCATGCAGCAAGTGGAGCGTCGGGCCGCGCGCGCCGGCGAGGTCATCGAGGTCATCGATTCGGTGGCGTTCCAGACCAACATCCTGTCGATCAATGCCAGCATCGAAGCGGCGCATGCCGGCGATGCCGGGCGCGGCTTTGCGGTGGTCGCCACCGAAATCCGCCGCCTGGCAGAGCGCGCCGCAGCGGCGGCACGCGACGTGCGCGCCATCCTCGCCGAAACCAGCGCCGCCGTAGGCGAGGGCGCGGCCTCTGCGCGCGGCACCGAAGCGGTGCTCGACGGCATCACCCGCGTGCTTGGGCAGGCCAGCAGCGCGATGACCACGGTGGCCGGGCGCATCCAGGCACAGGACGGCGAGATCCGCGGCATCGAGCGCGCCGTGGATGGCGTGGTGGCCCTGGGCCGCAGCAATCTGCAGCACGCCGCGCATGTGGCCGAACGCAGCGAAGCGCTGGAGCGCGGCACCGAAATCCTGCGCGACTGCGTGGGGTTGTTCCGGTTGCCGCCGGACCCGCTACAGGTGCCCAGGCACGCGCGGGTCAAGGAACTGGCGGTCGCCACGGCCGGCAAGATCGGCAGCGCCCTGGCGCAAGCCATTGCGCGCGGTCAGATCGACGAAGCGGCGTTGTTCGCGCGCACCTATACCCCGATCGCCGGTGTCGAGCCGCCCAAGTTCACTACCGACTTCGACGCGCTCTGCGATCAGGTGTTGCCGCCGTTGCAGGAGCCGCTGCTGGATGCGCACCCGTGGATCGTGTTTGCCATCTGCGCCAATCCCGACGGCTACGTGCCCACCCACAACCTGCGCTTCACCCAAGCGCTGACCGGCGATGCCAAGCGCGACCTGGTCGGCAACCGCACCAAGCGCAAGTTCACCGACCGCGTCGGCCGCAGCGTCGGCGCACACACCGACCCGTACCGCTTGCAGGTCTACCGCCGCGACACCGGTCAGATCATGTTCGACCTGTCGGCCCCGATCTTCGTCGATCGCAAGCACTGGGGCGGCCTGCGGGTGGGTTACACGCTGGAGTGACCGACGCTGCGCTTACTGCGGCGCGGCAGGTACCGGACCGCTCGCAGATGCAGTTGCCGCGCTGCCCAGCTGTTTGGCAAGGAATTGTTCAAGCGTGCGGTAGAACGCAATCTGATTGGCCTCCTTGTAAAACCCGTGGCCTTCCTTGGGCACGGACACCCACTGCGGCGCATTGCCGCTGCGTGTCAGCGCAGCACGCAGGCTCTTGGCCTGCGCGAATGGCGCGCGCTCGTCCTCTTCGCCATGCACCAGCAGTACCGGTGCCTTGATTCGATCGGCCAATGAGACAGGCGAGTGCGCAGCAAGGTCGGCAGCGTCGCGACCGATGACGCGTTCCAGATAATTGACGCCGTAATCGCTCTGATTGATGTCGCCCTTGCTGTACATCATCTGCAGGTCGTAGATGCCGGCCACGCCAACCGCGCAGCGAAACAGCTCGGGTGCCTTCACCTGCACCATCATTGCCGCGTACGCGCCAAAACTGGCTCCGTAGCTGCAGATGCGCGCCGGATCGGCCAGGCCCTGCGCGATCGCCCAGCGCACGCCATCGACCAGATCGTCCTGGATCCGTTCACCCCACTGGCGGTAGCCGGCGCGCTCGAAGGTGTTGCCGCGCCCCAGGCCGCCTCGGTAATTGACCTGCAGTACCAGATAACCGCGGCTGGCGAGGAATTGCGCATCGGTATCGAACGCCCAACCGTCTCCGTCGGCATGCGGGCCACCGTGCGGGAGCAGGATCATCGGAGCCGGCGCGCCCTGGCCGGCCGTGGCCGGAACGGTCAGTACGCCATCGAGTGTCAGCCCATCACGGGCCTGGAACCGCACCATGCGCCGTTCGCCCATCAGCGTTGACGGCAGGGCGCGCCGGGCCTTGATGACCAGCTTGAGCGTATTGGTCGGGCGATTGAAGATGTACCAGGCGCCGGCATCGCGGTCGCTGTAGGCCTTGAGCAGCAGGGTGCTGCCATCCTCGGTGAAATTGATGAGATCCACGTACTGCCCCGCCAGCGTCTCGCTGAGGCTGCGATGCAGCTGTGCCTGGGACGTGTCCTGCGCGAAGTAGCGCAGCGTGGGTCGGCCCGGTCCAAGCCGCGCGGCGAACGGTGCAAATGGCGTTGGTCCCCACTGCAGATCATCCACGTCGTAGAACGGATCGGACGCCAGCACGCTGCGCTGCTGACCATCCTGGTCGCTGGATATCAAAGACGACGGGCCGCCGCCTTCGCTGTACCAGCCATAGATGCGCCCGGGCTGGTCGGCAAACGCCACCGGACGCCAGTTGGCCTGGATGTGGGTCAGTGGCGTCCAGCTGTTTGCGGTACGGCGAAACAGCAGTGAGTTGCCCTGGTCATCGGTGCCGTATGCGTACTGCGCCACGCCTTCATTGTCGAGCACGAAGCGCAGGCGCGGGACATCGATGTCGGCCATCAACCGATGGGTCGTGGTGTTCGCATCCACGTCGTAGAGCATCGAATGGCGCGAATCCAGCGACAGGCGGCGCATGTAGAAATGGCCATTGCGACGGCTCGGCAACCCTTCGATATAGCCGAAACCACGCTCCAGTCCGGCATTGCGGGTGCTTTGCTGGTAGCCGTACACATAGCGCTGGTTGCTGCCATCCAGGTCGGTGGCAATGATTTCGCCCATCGGCATCGGCTCTTCCAGCGAGCCGAGCTTACGGCCCTTGCCAATGACCAGACGCCGATCGCTGACCCAGGCGATACGCACCGGCAATTCGTAGCGCGGCAGACGCAGCATGGTAGTGGATTGCATGTCCGCGATCCGGTAGACCACTAGGGCGTAACTGCCCTCCCCGAGATCTGCACTCACCGCAAGATGCTTGCCGTCCGGAGACATCGAGGGGGACGAGATCGGCCCGGATTCGACGAACGCCTCTGCGGGCGGCGGCTCCGCCATTGCGGCGCAGGTCATTGATCCCAGCAGCATTGCCGCCAGCAAGGCACTCCATTGCATTCTGCGCATCGTGTCTTCCGTTCCCCTGTTTCACAAGAAGATAACGAAGCGGGATGGCGGGTGACAAGAGGGCGCAAAAGAAAGCCGCCGGAGGCCGGCGGCAAGGGAGAGAGAGCGGGTTTCTGGTTGTTGTGCTGACACGCTAGCCAGCTAGGGTGCCAATCGAATGTCGCCGCATGTCAGTCATTCGGCCCGTTCATTGAGTGGTTTCGACCATAAGGCGGGATGCTGCAAAAGCCTGCGTCTACAACCCGACGATGTGGTTTAATCGCCGCCGAAGTGGGGGTACCGCAGCGCGCTGCGGTTGAGATAGTCCCTTCGAACCTGATCCGGCTCATACCGGCGTAGGGAAGCTTCGTTAGATGCGAGGGTCCGTGCCTGCACGGGCACCTGAGTGTTGAGCGCCGCCGCTTCGTCCGCACTGCGACTCCTTCGCAGGGCCAGCACACAGGACGAATGCCATGAATGCCGCGCCCACCGTTTTGCAGCAACAAGCCCAGTCGTTGTCCCAGGCTGTCACCCAGCCGATTCCCGGGTCCCGCAAGATCTTCGTGCAGGGCTCGCGCGCGGATCTGCAGGTGCCGATGCGCGAGATTGCGTTGACGCGCACGCCCACGTTGTTCGGTGGCGAAGACAATGCGCCGCTCAGCGTCTACGACACCTCCGGGCCCTACACCGACCCACAGGCGGCCATCGATCTGGCTGCCGGTCTGGCACCGCTGCGCACGCAGTGGATTGCCGAGCGCGGCGATACTGTGGCGCTGGATGGATTGAGTTCCAGCTTCGGGCGCGGACGCGAGCACGATGCGCGGCTGGATGCGGTGCGTTTCCCGGCGCGTCGTCTGCCGCGCGTGGCCCGGGAAGGCGCCAACGTCACCCAGATGCATTACGCACGGCGCGGCATCATCACGCCGGAGATGGAGTTCGTGGCGATCCGTGAAAATCAGCGGTTGGAGGCGGTGACCGATGCGATCTTGCGCAAGCAGCATCCCGGCGAGTCGTTCGGTGCGGCGATCCAGCAGCGCATCACGCCGGAATTCGTGCGTGACGAGATTGCACGCGGCCGCGCGATTCTGCCCAACAACATCAATCATCCGGAAAGCGAACCGATGATCATCGGTCGCAATTTCCTGACCAAGATCAACGCCAACATCGGCAACAGCGCGGTGTCTTCGGGCATCGCCGAAGAAGTGGAAAAACTGGTGTGGTCGATCCGCTGGGGCGGCGACACGGTGATGGACCTGTCCACCGGCAAGTACATCCACGAAACGCGCGAGTGGATCATCCGCAATTCGCCGGTGCCGATCGGCACGGTGCCGATCTACCAGGCGCTGGAAAAAGTGGACGGGCGTGCCGAAGCGCTCACCTGGGAGATTTTCCGCGACACCTTGATCGAGCAGGCCGAGCAAGGCGTGGATTACTTCACCATCCATGCCGGTGTGCTGTTGCGCTACGTGCCGCTTACCGCAAAACGCGTCACCGGTATTGTCTCGCGTGGTGGCTCGATCATGGCCAAGTGGTGTCTGGCGCATCACAAGGAGAATTTTCTCTACACGCACTTCGAGGACATCTGCCAGATCATGAAGGCCTACGACGTGGCGTTTTCGCTGGGCGATGGCCTGCGCCCGGGTTGTATTGCCGATGCCAACGATGCGGCGCAATTCGGCGAGCTGGAGACGTTGGGCGAGTTGACCAGGCTCGCCTGGCAGCACGACGTGCAGACCATGATCGAAGGCCCGGGCCATGTGCCGATGCAGTTGATCAAGGAAAACATGGACAAGCAGCTGCGCGAGTGCGGCGAGGCGCCGTTCTACACCCTGGGGCCGTTGACCACTGATATCGCGCCCGGTTACGACCACATCACCAGCGCGATTGGCGCGGCGATGATCGGCTGGTTCGGCACGGCGATGCTCTGCTACGTCACGCCGAAGGAGCACCTGGGTCTGCCCAACCGGCAGGACGTGCGCGACGGCATCATGGCCTACAAGATCGCCGCACACGCGGCCGACCTCGCCAAGGGACATCCCGGGGCGCAGGTGCGCGACAACGCCCTGAGCAAGGCGCGTTTCGAATTCCGTTGGGACGACCAGTTCCATCTCGGGCTGGATCCGGAAAAGGCCAGGGAGTTTCACGACGAAACCCTGCCCAAGGACGCGCACAAGCTGGCGCACTTCTGCTCGATGTGCGGGCCGCACTTCTGTTCCATGAAGATCACCCAGGACGTACGCGACTACGCGGCCGAGCACGGCATGGGCGCCGAGCGTGCGTTGTCGGCCGGCATGGAAGAAAAGGCGTCGCAGTTCCTGGCGCAGGGCGCACAGGTGTATCGCGCGTCCTGATGGCGCCAGGCGCCAGCCGCCTAGCTCGTGCGACGAGGTCGCTTAGCAGGAATTCAGGTTTTCGCGCGCAGATCGCATCGTGGTGCGCAAGTGCCATGGTGCGATCGCGCTGCAAGCGATGACACAACATAAGGCTCTCGACGGTTTTACCTGAATCGCAGATAAAAAAATCGCGCCAGAAGGCGCGAAGGGAACATCGTCGTTATTTGAATTCGTCGGCGAGAGAGAGAGAGCCTGACGTCGCCGCCTGTCATAGGAAGCAACGGGGCATAGGGTAAAATTTGCACCAAATGGATGCATGACACAGTTGGTCGTGGTCCTTTGCTGAATTTGGCGTTTCGCGCGGATTGCGTGATGCGTCCTTTGTTGTCCTTGCATGCCGATGCGTGTTTTTTGCCGATGAGTGTTCCTCCCGTTCCTGCAATGCCCTCTGGCCGGCTGCGTGTCGGCCCGTGCGTGGTCGACGTTGCCTCGCGCGAAGTGCATGCGCCCGGAGCCAGACGTGTGGCGCGGCTGGCGCCCAAATCCCTGGCGGTCCTGCTGAGCCTGGCGCGGCAGCCGGGGCAGGTGGTCACGCGTGAGCAGCTGCTCGCCGACGTGTGGCCCGATACCTTGCCCACCAATGATGTGGTCACCCAGGCGGTGACGCAGCTGCGCAAGGCGCTGGCCACTCATGGGAGCCAGCGCTCGGAGCACATCGAAACGATTGCCAAGACCGGCTATCGGCTGATGGCGCCGGTGGCGTGGGAGACGGAGAGTGACCCGCTGGTGGCGCAGGTGCCTGACGCGCAATCGCCGTCGCATGCGCAGGCGCCGGCAGTTCTGGATGCAGCGCTGCCCGCGCCTGCAGCGCGCGTGAGTGCAACAGCGCCGACCATCCCTGTTCCCGCACCGGCGGCAGGCCCATCTTTGCGCGCTGCTGCGATGACGCCGCGGCGGCGCTGGGTGGCTTTGGCGATCGCGGGCGTGGCCTTGCTGGCGGTACTCGGACTGGCGCTGCGCACGCTCTGGCTGCATGCGCCGGCCGGCCCGGTGGCGACATCGAGCGCAGTGCCGGGCAGCCCCAAACGACCGTACCAGGTGATTACCGCAGGCGGCGGATTCGATCTCACTCCCAGCCTGTCGCCGGATGGCCGCATGGTCGCGTATGCATCGTTGACCAGCGATCGTCCGGGGACGTCGATCCTGGTCAAGACGACCGACAACGCCTACCCGCGCGTGCTGGAAACACCGGCGCCCGGCATTTCCGATCGCCTGCCTGCGTGGTCGCCGGACGGACGCGAGATTGCGTTCTCCAGGCAGGCTCCGGATGGAAGCTGCAGGGTCATGATTGCGGCGGCAAGCGGCCCAGCCGCAGCGCGCGAGGTGGTCCGCTGCGATGGCGCGGACATGCTCAGTTTCAGCTGGTCGCCCGACGGACGTGCGTTGTTGTTCGGCAGCATGACCGGCGCACAGGAGGGCGCGCGGATTCGGCGCCTGGATCTGGACACCGGGCAGTGGCAGGCGCTGCGCTACAGCGCGGAGCCGGGCGACTTCGACTACGCGCCGCGCTATTCCCCGGACGGGCAGTGGATCGTGTTCCTGCGCAACCCGCAGCTCGGCGACCTGTGGCGGATGCCTGCGCAGGGCGGCACCGCCGAGCGGTTGACGCATGACAATGCCGATATTCGCGGTTGGAGCTGGTTGCGCGACGGGAGCGGGCTGGTATTCGGGCGCCGCGTGGATAGCGAGGCGCGTTTGTATCGGCTGGATCTGGTCGATCGCAGCCTGCATGACCTGGGCGTGGACGATGCGCAGGCGCCGGACGTGGCGCACGACCACCTGGTCTTCGTGCAGCGCAAGCCGCAGTTTGGTGTGTATCAGGTCATTCATGACCCCATGAATGGCGGCTACATCCGGCGCCGCCTGTTTCCCTCCAGCGGGCGTGATGACCAACCGATGATCGCGCCGGACGGTCGCCAACTCATCTTCGCCTCCAACCGCTCCGGCGCCTATGGGCTGTGGTGGGGCGACGTCACCCAGCCCGGCTCGGTGCGGCTGATCGAAGGCCTGCGGCCGGATGCGCGGCAGGCGGCGGATTGGTCCGCCGATTCGCGCAAGGTGCTGGTCAGCGGCAGCGATGCCGACGGGCATGCGGCGCTGTTCGAAGTGACCCCGGGGACTGGCAAGGCCGTGCGCCTTGCGGTGCCCCAGGCGCGGCCGTTGCAGGCGATCCATCTTCCCGATCCTGATCGCTTGCTGGTCGTGGCTGCGGCCGACGATGGCCACACCTTCGCCACGCTGTACGACCGCCGCAGTACGCCGTGGCGCGCGCTGGCCACGCTGGCGGACGTGTCGCAGCTACGGCTGGATCGGGTCAGCGGGCAGGTGCTGTTCACGCATCTGAGTGGCGGCGGGCTGTGGCAGATCGCGCCGACGCTGGCGGCCGATACGCTGCAGCCGGTGAACCCGCAGCAGCCGACGCGTTGGCGGTATCGCAGCTGGGCGCCCGGAGCCAATGACCAGGTGCACTACCTGTCGTCCAGCGACAGTTGCGCGACGCATGACAGCGAGCTGCGCAGCCAGCATGCGCAATGCCTGGACGTGGCGAAGTTCACTACCATCAACGGTTTCAGCCTCGACCAGCGCAGCGGCGCGATGTATGTCGCGCTGGCGGAAGAGGATGGCAGTTCGATCGCCTATATGGCACTGCCCGGACGTTCGTCGGTCCCTGTCGGCTTCATATCCAACTTGTTGATGGTATTGAGAAAAGTCGTCTCGTAATTTATTCGGAAAGGCTTCGTATCGATTTCGGCACTCCTTCGTCGGAACTTCCTGACTCACGCCAGATTCGGCAAAACACTACGCCCTCTTTTGTAAACGGGGCTGCCAACATGCAACAGGTCATCACTGCCGATCGCGGGCTCGCGCTGTCATTGGACGGCGCCAGCGAGTCGACCTCGACCACGTGTCTGGCAGTGTCGCGTCTGGGCAGCATCCGCACGACGTCCGCCACCTTCACGCTGTGGGTGCAGCTGCGCGGCCGTGCCTGGGTGGAATCCAAAGAGGGCCGCTTCCGTTTGCGTGCCGGCGACTGGATCGCTTTCGACAAGGATTCGCACCCCACCGTGCAGGCCGATCGCAGTGCCCTGTGCGTGGGCGTCAGCCTGGATGGCGACAGCCTGCAGTCGCTGGCCGAGTTGACCGATGCCACGCTCTACCCGGGGCGCAGCCACTTGTCGCGCAGCGATCTGCGCATCGCGTTACGGCTCTGGCGCAATGCGGCCCTGCAGAACGGTGGCGCGTCCGCGCGCCCGTTGTTGCTGCACCTGGCGGCGATGCAGCGCGACTTCATCGAGCAGGAGCAGCGTTGCCCAGGTCGCTCGCGTAGCCGCCGCCGTCAGGTGTTCGGTCGCATGCAGCGTGCGCGGCTGTATCTGGAAGGCAACAGCGACCGGGTAGTACGCATCAGCGAACTGGCGCAGCTGACCAACTTCTCCAGCTGGTATGTCTCCAAGACCTTCCAGAGCCTGTACGAAGAGAGCCCGCAGGCCTTGTCGGCCCGCTTGCGCCTGGAGCGCGCCTCCGACTTGTTGCGCGATACCTCGATGATGATCGGCGAAGTGGCAGCCGCCAGCGGCTTCGACAATTGCTGCAGTTTTGCGCGTGCATTTCGTGCGCGCTTTGGTGTCTCCGCATCGCACTACCGCGACCAGGCGACCAATCCGCCAGATTCGGCAAAGCCACGTAACGTGACGCGCAAAGCGACGGCGTTCACGCAATCGTAATTTGCACAGGGGCGCTTAACGCGCCACTAACGAACCCTGGAGAGATTGATGAACCTTCGCACTTCCGCAGTGCGGCTGGGCCTTCTGCCCGCCGGTATTGCGATCGCGTTGACGCCGGCTTTTGCCGCCAATGCACAAGAGCAGTCCGCCGCCCCGTCGACCACGACGCTGGACCGCATCGAAATCACCGGCTCGCGCATTCGCTCGGTCGACGTCGAAACCGCACAGCCGGTATTCACCGTCTCCCAGCAGGACATTCAGAAGTCCGGTCTGGTCAGCGTTGGCGACATCCTCCAGAACCTGTCGATCGCCGGTACGCAGACTTACAGCAAGGCTGCCGTGCTGACCTCGGACCCGGAACAGGGCGGCCAGTACGTCAATCTCTACAACCTGAACGAAAACCGCACCCTGGTGTTGGTGAACGGCAAGCGTTGGACCAGCAGCCTGAACGGCCTGACCGACATGTCCACCATTCCCAGCTCGCTGATCGAGCGCATCGAAGTCCTGAAGGACGGCGCCTCGGCGATCTACGGCTCCGACGCCGTGGCCGGCGTGGTCAACATCATCCTGCGCCAGAACTATGACGGCGCGGAAGCGTCGGCGTATTTCGGCCAGAACGGTCGTGGCGACGGTTCCAAGGAGCAGTACTCCTTCACCGCCGGCACCACCACCGACCGTGCCTCGCTGGTGTTCGGTGCCAACTACACCAATGAAGATCCGGTGTGGGCCAAGGATCGCGCGCTGACCCGTTATTCGGCCGGCCCGAACCACATCGAAGACAGCCTGAGCGCGACCGGTCCGTGGGGCCGTTTCAACGATCCACGCGCGGTGGGTACGCCGGGCGCGGGCAACTATCTCGACACTGACGGCAATGTCGTCGGTGCCGGCCAAGGCACGTGGTCGCCCAACCAGTGGGTGCTCAACCACACCGGTTCGTTTGACGGCAAGGGCGTCGGCGCTGATTCACGCAGCCTGTCGAACTATCACGTTGGCGCAGGTGTAGACGACTACTACAACTCCGTCGACCAGATGATGTTGCAGCAGTCCAGCAAGAATAAGTCGGTTTTCACCACCGGCAGCTACAACCTCACCGACAACATCACCTTCAAGTCAACGGCGATGTATTCGGAACGTACGTCCAACCGTCAGATTGCCGGGTATCCGTTGCAGGCAACGTCGCAGCCGCAGTTCCCGGTCGCCATCAGTGGCAGCAGCTACTACAACCCGGTCGGCCAGGACATCACCAGCTGGTTCCGCCGCACCATCGAGTTGCCGCGTACCACCGAAAGCAACGTCAAGACCCTGCACTTCGATGCGGCGCTGGAAGGCATGTTCGACGTTGGCAGCCACGGCTGGAACTGGGACGTGGGCTTCAACTACAACAAGTACGATGTGACGCAGGTGTCCCGCGGCAACATCAACTTGCTGGCGCTGCAGAAAGCACTGGGTCCTTCGTTCCTCAATGCGCAGGGTCAGGTGCAGTGCGGTACCGCAGCGGCCCCGATCGCGCTGGGTACCAGCAATGCGCTGGGCCAGTGCACCCCGTTCAACATCCTGGGTGGCCCGTCGGCCTCCACGCCGAACGCGCTGCAGTACATCAATGCGCTGGGTCAGGCAACGCAGCAGAGCCTGAGCAAGCAGTGGACCGCCAACGTCACCGGTGGCCTGTTCGATCTGCCGGCCGGTGAGCTGGGCTTCGCCGCAGGCGTCGAGCACCGCGAAATCAGCGGTTACGACTATCCGGATCAGCTGTCCAGCGCCGGTTACACCACCGACCTGGCTGCACAGGCCACCGAAGGTCGCTACCAGACCAACGAAGCCTACCTGGAGCTGTTGATCCCGGTGTTGAAGGATCTGCCGGGCGCCAAGGAACTGTCGTTCGACGTGGCTGCGCGTTACAGCAACTACAGCCGTTTCGGCGACACCACCAACAGCAAGTTCAGCTTCACCTGGAAGCCGATCGACGACCTGCTGGTGCGTGGTACCTACGGCACCGGTTTCCGTGCGCCGACGCTGTCGGACACCTTCGGTGGCGGCTCGCAGACGTTCGATACCTTCACCGATCCGTGCGACGCCACCTTCGGCTCGCTGGGCAACGCAGGCGTGGCAGCACGCTGCGCCGGCGAAGGCCTGCCGGCCGGTTACCGTCAGACCGACACCGCGGGCAACCCGGTGACCCGTCGCGACGTGCAGGGCAACGCGCCGTTCAATTCGGGCGTGGGCAACGCCGAGCTGGAGCCGGAATACAGCATCACCCGTACCGTGGGCATGGTGTACAGCCCGCATTGGGTGCAGGGTCTGGATTTCTCGCTGGACTGGTACCGCATCTCGATCTCCAACATCATCACTTCGCTCACTGCCAATGATGTGTTGAACAACTGCTACCTCAACAACCTGGCCAGCTACTGTGCCGACTACGGTCGCGACCCGATCAGCGGTCAGGTCACCACGCTGAGCCGCGGCAACGTCAACCTGGGTCGTCTGGAAACCGAAGGCTACAACTTCGGCGTGCGTTACCGCATGCCGGAAACCGCCTACGGCAAGTTCGCCGTCAACCTGGACACCAACTACCTGGCAACCTACAAGTCGCAGGCGGAAGCCGGCGCCGAGTGGGCAAACGCGGCCGGTTACTGGAACTTCCCGCGCGTGCGTGCCACCTTGGGTCTGGACTGGTCGCTGGGTTCGCTGTCGGCCAACTGGAACCTGCGTTACTACGGCGGTTTCCGTGATTACTGCTGGGATGCAGCGGCAGGCATCGAGTGCAACAACCCGAACTACCAGACGCCGAATCCGGGCTGGGGCGGTGGCACCGGTTCCAACAAGAAGGGCTCGATCTCCTACCAGGACGTCTCGGTCACCTGGCAGGCTCCGTGGGATGGCAGCGTGACCGTCGGCGCCCGCAACATCTGGAACAAGCAGCCGCCGATCACCTACTCGATCACCAACAGCAGCACCGCGGCGATCGATCCGATGCTCGACTATGACCGCTTCCTGTTCGTGCAGTACAACCAGCGCTTCTGATCATCGAAGCGATGTAAGTGTGTCGAAAAAAGCGGGCCGAAAGGCCCGCTTTTTTTGTGCCCGCCACTGAGCGGGCCTTCCGTGCGGCGTGCGGATGAGCCGCGCTGGTGAGCGCCAAGCTGCTGCATTCCGGTGCGATGCGTACGTGCTGCTCCAACGCTGAGGGGGCTCGCTGCCCACACCATTGCGGTGCGTGGGGGATTTACGAGCATCCGACTGCGCACGAGCAGTCCGATATGGACCGATGCCAGGTGCCAGCGTCCCCACCGCAGGTGCCTGAAGCCATGGCTGGTGCCATGTTTGGTCCAAAGGCCAATCGCTACCGCGTTGGGATGGATTCGGCTGCATCATTGCAGGGTCTGCATGTCCGTGGGGTCCTGCCACGCGCGGAGTTGCTGACCCTGCAGGCCGGCGCCCTGCAGATGCGCGTCGTGCATCCTGCCCGCGTCACGCTGTTGCGAAACACCAACGAAAAAGGCGCGATGTCATCGCGCCTTTCATCCTTCAATCGCTGCATTTACCGCCGCCGCTTATGCCTCGGCAAGCCCCAGCAAGGTATCGGCCTGCTCGCGCCAGGCCGGCAGGCGGGTGATCACGCCCACCTTGGACAGATACTCTTCGTCCACCGCCTCGCCGCTGGCCAGCGCGGTGGCCACGTGCACCGCGCCGGTGACCCAGAAGCTGCGCAGGCTGGAGCGCTGCGGATGCCGATGGAACGCCACTGCCTCGATGATCGGCATTGGCAGGCCCCACAGGCCCAGCAGATACGCGCCGGCTTCGGTGTGGCCCAGGCGCTCGTCGCCGCCTTCCAGCAGCGGCTCGCGCTCGTCGCGCACGCCGGGCAGCAACAGGCCGATATCGGCCAGCAGGGCCGCTGTGGACCCCAACTCTGCACTGGTCGGTGGCAACACCTTTGCTGCCAGTCGCGAAGAGAGCAGGGCGCGACGCTGCATCGCGCTACGCTCGGCCGGGGTCAATGTCTGTACCGAGAAGACTTCGCTGGCCAGCACCAGGTCGCGCAAGGTTGCCACGCCCAGACGGGTCACCGCGGTCCGCAGGTCGGTGATGCTGCGGCCGCCGGAAAAGAACGCCGAATTGCACAATTGCAGCACCTTGGCCGCAATCGCCGGGTCGCCGGCGATCAGCTTGGCGATGTCGGCCGCATCGGCGCCATCGTCTTCTTCCAGCGCGTGCATCAGACTCAAATACAGATGCGGCGGCGAGGGCAGCTTTTCGATGCGCCCGATAGCCGCGCGCAAGCGCGGGTTGCTGAGCAGATCGCGCAGTTCTTCCAGGCTGGTTACCGCCTCGAGCAGCACTTCCGGGGCCAGCGGCATCGGCAGGAAACGATGGGCCACGCCAATGATGCGGGCCGGCGGCGTGCGCTGGCCATCCTGGGCATCGATCAGCGCGATCCGGATGGTGTCCGGGCGCAAGGTGCGGATCTGCCCCAGCAGGGTGGCGGCAGTCAGGTCCGGCAGCACCGGTGCAACGATGACCGCATCGAACGGCGACAACGCGGCAGCTTCGATCGCCGAATTTCCATCGGCCACCTGCTGCGCCTGCCACTGATCGCCGAGATCGGCGACATAGTCGATCAGGTCGGACGGAAGACTGGCTTCGTCCCCAACAAACAGAATACGCAAGACACTTCCCCAGAAGTCACCGGCGGCGGACGCCGGCCAAACGCAGTCGGCAAATGTACCCAATCTGCCGAAGGCGGTCACCGGGATCACGGCAAAAGCGTGATCCCGGTCGCTCCGCAGTGCGGAGCAGTGTCACAGCCAACGGCTCAGGGCGCGTCGGAATTATAGCGTTCGACCGACTCGACCAGGATGCGCTTGGCCTCGGCCGCTCCACCCCAACCGTCGAGCTTGACCCACTTGCCCTTCTCCAAGTCCTTGTAATGCTCGAAGAAGTGGCCGATGCGCTCCATCCAGTGGCTGGAGACCTGGTTGATGTCTTCGATGTGCGCGTAGCCGGAGAAGATCTTCTCGATCGGCACCGCCAGGATCTTTTCGTCGCTGCCCGCTTCGTCGCTCATGCGCAGCACGCCGACGGGGCGGCAACGCACCACCGAGCCCGGGACCAGCGGCAGCGGAAGCACCACCAGCACATCGGCCGGGTCGCCATCGCCGCACAGAGTGTTGGGCACGTAGCCGTAGTTGCAGGGGTAACGCATCGGGGTCGACAGGATGCGGTCCACGAAGATCGCGCCGCTGGCCTTGTCCACTTCGTACTTGACCGGTTCCGAATCCTTGGGGATTTCGATGACTACATTGATTTCTTCCGGCAGATTCTTGCCAGAGGTGACCAGTTCAAGGCCCATGCGGGTAGCTCCGAGACGTCAGCAGTGTGTGGAGCGCGATTCTACGCGTTCGGCTGTTGCGCTGCAGCGACACTGAATGGGCAGTCTTCTGAGGGGGCGATGCGGCATAGCCCGCATTCATCGCGAGTGGCTTCCCGATCGTTGCGAACGGGCCGGCGGCGCAGGCTGCAGGCTCATCCACCGCTCGGGAAATCGTCATGACCAGGCTCACGCGTTTGCTCGTCGTCTTGCTGCTGTCTCTCGCTGCACAGGTTGCCGCCGCGGCAACACCGTCGCCAACGTATGTCGATGCGGTGGACTGGCCGGCCAACGGCGAGGGCTGGGAGCCGTTCATCGACCTGGAGCAGCGGCTCGACCGGGATTTCGACGATATCTGCGGCGACACCTTCTGCGGTGGCGAATTCAGCGACTACCAACCGCTACGCTTTCGCTGCTCGGTCCACCGCGTCACCGGCGTGGTGCGTAGCTGCATCTGGACCTTCGGTGCCAGCGAGGTCAGCGTCGACCCTGGCAGTGGCTACCTGCGTTCGAATAGCCGAGTCTGGCGTTGCACGGCCCCCTTGAAGGCCGGTACCCACCTGGACGAGCTGTATCGCACGTTGGCGGTGACAAATCCGCTGTTCGAACCGTTGCCGGGCGGCGCACCGCCGATCTACGACGGCTTGATCGGCTGCCTGTGACCGATGGTCGCGGCGCGCGCCTTTTGGGCAAGTCAGGGGCTCTCCAGCCAGAGCCGCGTGTCCGGCGGCAGGTGAGTGGTGACACGACGGGACCATCGTCATGCGGGTCGGCCCTGCCTGGGCGCAGGCGCGGGCAGGGACCCTGCCTCCGTCCTGGCGCTCCAAGCGTTGCCGTTGATCGCCATATGGTTTGCACAGGGCGCAGGCTCCGTGCCTACGCCCTGTGCAGCCGGTAAGGTGGCGCCAGGTCCCGCAACCCCGGTTACCACCTGCCTACAGCAGCGGCACCAGCAGCAGGGCCACGATATTGATGATCTTGATCAACGGGTTGATGGCCGGCCCTGCGGTGTCCTTGTAAGGGTCACCCACGGTGTCGCCGGTGATTGCCGCCTTGTGCGCCTCGCTGCCCTTGCCGCCGAAGTGACCATCCTCGATGTACTTCTTGGCATTGTCCCAGGCGCCGCCGCCGGTCGTCATCGAAATTGCCAGGAACAGGCCGGTGACAATCGTGCCGATCAGCAAACCGCCCAACGCGCGTGGTCCGAGCAGTAATCCGACCACGACCGGAACCACGACCGGCAACAGCGAAGGCACGATCATTTCGCGGATGGCCGAGCGGGTCAGCATGTCCACCGCACGGTCGTATTGTGGCCTGGCGGTGCCGGCCATGATGCCGGGGATCTCACGAAACTGGCGGCGTACCTCTTCCACCACTGCACCTGCAGCGCGGCCGACTGCTTCCATCGCCATCGCACCGAACAGATACGGAATCAATCCACCGATCAGCAATCCGATGATCACCGTGTGGTCGGACAGGTCGAAGGCGAAAACCTGGCCGGGATTGGCGGCCTGCAGGTTGTGGGTGTAGTCGGCAAACAACACCAGCGCTGCAAGTGCGGCCGAGCCGATCGCATAGCCCTTGGTGACCGCCTTGGTGGTGTTGCCCACCGCATCCAGCGGGTCGGTGATATCGCGCACCTCCGGCGGCAGCTCGGCCATCTCCGCGATGCCGCCGGCGTTGTCGGTGATCGGGCCATAGGCATCAAGCGCCACGATCATGCCGGCCATCGAGAGCATTGCGGTGGCGGCGATCGCAATACCGTACAGGCCTCCAAAGTGGAACGCACCCCAGATGGCCGCGCACACCGCAATGACCGGCAGCGCGGTGGACTTCATCGAGATGCCGAGTCCGGCGATGATGTTGGTGCCATGGCCGGTGGTACTCGCCGCTGCAACGTGCTGCACCGGTGTGTATTGCGTGCCCGTGTAGTACTCGGTGATCCACACGATCAGCCCGGTAAGCACCAGGCCGATCAGCGCGCAGGCATACAATGCGGCAGCGCCATGGAGGTTGTCGCGCATCAGCGACTGGGTGATCGGCCAGTAGGCCAGCGCAGCCAGCACGCCGGACACGATCACGCCCTTGTAAAGCGCTCCCATGATCGAGCCACCGGCTTTGACCTTGACGAACGTTGCGCCCACGATCGACGCGATGATCGACACGCCACCGAGCACCAGCGGATACAGCACGGCGTGCGGGCCGGCCTCGGCGAGCGTCAGGCTGCCGAGCAGCATGGTGGCGATCACGGTGACCGCATAGGTCTCGAACAGATCCGCGGCCATGCCGGCGCAGTCGCCCACGTTGTCGCCGACATTGTCCGCAATCACCGCCGGGTTGCGCGGGTCGTCCTCGGGAATGCCGGCTTCGACCTTGCCGACCAGATCCGCACCCACGTCCGCGCCCTTGGTGAAGATGCCGCCGCCCAGGCGCGCGAAGATCGAAATCAACGACGACCCGAAGGCCAGCCCGACCAATGCATGCAGGTTCTGCTCCAACGGCAGTCCCATGGCCTGCAGCACCGCGTAGTAGCCGGCCACGCCGAGCAGGCCCAGCCCCACCACCAGCATCCCGGTGATCGCGCCGCCGCGGAAAGCCACATCCATCGCCTTGCCGATCCCCTGCCGCGCGGCCTCGGCGGTGCGCACATTGGCACGCACCGAGACATTCATTCCGATATAGCCGGCCAGCCCCGACAACACGGCACCCAGTGCGAACCCGATTGCGGTGTACCAGCTCAGAAAAAGTCCGACCAACACGAACAGCACACCACCGGCAATCGAGATGGTGAGGTACTGCCGGTTGAGATACGCGCGCGCACCTTCCTGGATCGCCGCGGCGATCTCCTGCATTCGCGTGTTGCCGCTCGGCTGGGCGACCACCCAGCGCGCCGACACGATTCCATAGACGATTGCCAAGACCGCACAACCCAGCGCGAGCAACAACCCGTAGTGTTCCAGCATGACCCCTCCCAGAGAATGGATGTCATCCGGTCGGGATGAACCAGGGGCGATGCACGCGACGAGTGACAGCCAATACGGACTCGACGGCCGCAAGGGCCACAATGCGCGTCGCGATGTTCAGGTGGCCGGATCGCGACCGAGTATGCGCCGCGACTTGCAGACCTGCCACCCTCAGGGTTTTGGCGCGTGGTTCAGTTGCCGCGTGACAGCCTGCGGCCAACGTGATCGAGCCGATCCAGGAGTCTCCATGTCGAACCCTACCGCGTCCAGGCATGCCGCGTTGCTTGCCACCCTGCTGCTGACCGGCGGCGCATTCGCCGCAGAGCCGGCGCCAGAGTTGAAGGCGCGTGCGCCCGGCACCGCGCAAGCTGTCGGTGCCGTGCATACCTTGCGACAGATCCCGGAAGCCTGTGCACGCCTCGAAGGCGTGTTCACCGGCAACGCCGCGCAGCCGTACACCTTGTCTGTCGTGCGGAGCAGCCCCAACTGCCAGCCCCGCGCACGCTTCGTGGACTACGCCAAGACCGCTCCCAGCGTCGCGTCGGGCTGGATCTACAATGACGTGATCCGCGTCCCCAGTGCCGCCTGCCCAAGCCAGCAGGCAGTGGTGCGCATCTGGCGCAAGCCGGTGGACGCCAAGCCGCAACTCGACGGCCAGGGCCAATCGCGCATCTATCTGGAAGACGCCAAGCAGCAGGCTGCTGCAGGCAAGATCCCGCAGGTGCCGATGTTCGCCGCGCAGCAAGTCTTGGAAGGCAAAGCCTGCCAGTGAGGTAAGGCTGGGTGACTGCAGTGATACCGCCTCTGGCGCGCCCGTGGAGCAGGGAAGCCCCTTCATCAGACGGCCCATTCCCTGGCAGTAACACCAACCCAATGCCCGGCTGATGCCTGCTGCTAGGCAGTGCCAGGCCCGGCGACGTGTCCGGACCTGCCTGTTGCGATGCCGAGCCGGCGGTCTGTGTCACCTCGACGGCGGTCCAGTGCGTCTTTATCGAATAACCTGCATGAAGCAATTGCGTCATTTCCCCGTGCTGCTGGTGGCCCTCGCGCTGTGGCATCCGTTGTCGGCGCGTGCAGCGGCCAGCATGGTCGTCGACGATGCGAGCGTTACGCCGCGTGGCCAGTGTCAGTTGGAGGCGTGGTGGCGGGCAATGCCGGCCAGTGCGTCAATCACGCTGGTGCCGGCTTGCAATGTCGCCGGCACGGAGATCGCCATGGGCCTCAGCACTATGCGGCACGGTGCGCCGTCCGTGGATATCGGCGCCAAGCGGGTCCTGCGCGATCCCGATCACCACATCCTGGGCCTGGCGTTGTCGGTGGGCATGCAACGGTCGTGGCAGGATCCACACCAACGTGCCAGCTACATCACGGCGCCGTTGACCTGGTCATTCGGCGAGGCCGCGGCCACGCGACTCCACCTCAATGCCGGCCTCGTTGCATCCCATGCCGGGCCAGACACTACCAATGCTGGTATCGGAGTCGAGCGCACCGTCACCGCGTCATGGATCGTGCTGGGCGAGGCGTTCGTCGACGATCATCGCGGGCAGGGGAGGCAAGTCGGACTGCGCAGGCTGGTCGGCAAGGCATCCAGCATCGATCTGGTCGCCGGCCGTGACCGTCTCAACGCACCACGCGGATGGATCACGCTGGGCATCAACGTGGGGATGGCGCCATAACGCCGCTCGCCGGATCGAGGCGCGAGGCACAGCTGGGTGGGCGTCTGTCGCTGCCGGCGTCCTGGCGCCGAGCTGCAATGCGAAAACATCGGCGCGCCGCTCGGCTGCCTGCTACTGGTCTAGCCTGAAGGCGTCCCTGAAAGGGAAAGGCCGATATCGACGGACCATCAAACTGCGTTACCGACGCCGCCGTATGCCAACGTCTGTCGGTCCTGGTGCCGACGCATCGGCCCCAGGAGCACAGCCGCCCGCCTGAGCTCAGCCCTCCCACACCGGCAACTTCTTCGTCACCGCCACATTCTTCAGGCTGACGTATTTGGGCAACCCATCGCTACCGTAGGCCAGCGGGGCTTCGCCCTTGATCAACGGGGCGAAGTAGCGGCGCGCTTTCTCGGTGATGCCGAATCCGTCCTTGCGCAGAAAACTGGGCGGCATCTTCTTTTCGTGGTTGGCCACCTTGTGCAGGGGGGCGGGCACGATCTTCCAGCGGTACGGGGCATCGCTGACGCGTTCGATCACCGGGATGACGGCATTCATGCCCTTGAGCGCGTACTGCACGGCGGCCTTGCCGACGGCTTGCGCCTGTTCCCAATCGGTCTTGGATGCGAGGTGGCGTGCGGAACGTTGCAGGTAGTCGGGCAGCGTCCAGTGCACCTTGTAGCCGAGTTCCTGCTTGACCTGCGCGGCCAGGAACGAGGCGACGCCGCCGAGTTGTGCGTGGCCGAACGAGTCGGCCGCGCCGCCTGCGTCGGCGACGAACTTGCCGTGCGCATCCTGGATGCCTTCGCTGGCCACCACCACGCACCAGCCGACCTTGTCCACCACCTGCTTCACCTTGACCAGGAAGGCGGCTTGGTCATAGGCCCGTTCGGGCAGCAGGATGATCTGCGGTGCGTCGTCGGGGCCTTGCCCGGCCAGGCCTGCCGCGGCGGCAAGCCAACCGGCGTGGCGGCCCATCGCTTCATAGATGAAGACCTTGGTGGAGGTGTCGGCCATGGCGGCGACATCCAGTGCGGCCTCGCGCACCGACACCGCGGTGTACTTGGCTGCCGAGCCGAAGCCGGGGCAGGTGTCGGTCACCGCCAGGTCATTGTCGATGGTCTTGGGCACGCCGATGCAGTGCAGCGGGTAGCCGTAGGCCTTGGCGAGTTGCGAAACCTTCCAGGCGGTGTCGGCCGAATCGTTGCCGCCGTTGTAGAGGAACCAGCGCACGTCGTGTGCGCGTAGCACCTCGAGCAGGCGCTCGTACTTGGCGCTGTCTTCTTCCAGCGACTTGAGCTTGTAACGGCACGAGCCGAAAGCACCGCCCGGTGTCTGCGCCAGGGCGGCAATGGCTGCGGCGGATTCCTTGGAGGTGTCGATCAGCTCCTCGCGCAGCGCGCCCAGGATGCCGTTGCGGGCGGCCAGCACCTTGACCTTGCGCGCACGCGCCTCGGTGATCACGCCGGCGGCGGTGGCGTTGATGACGGCGGTGACGCCGCCGGATTGGGCATACAACAAGTTGCCAGTGGTCATAGGGGGACAGGCTCCTCACATGGAAACATGGCGCAGGGGACAGTGCCGGGACATTCCCCGGATGCGGTAAGCTGCACGACCATACGGTCAGCGCTGGCGAAGGCTTGAGTCTAACGCCGCCCACCGCAACGCGTTTTTATTCGAAAGTGGAGTCCACTGATGCGATTGGTTCTGTTGGGACCGCCCGGTTCGGGCAAGGGCACCCAGGCGACACGTCTCAAAGACACGTTTGACATCCCGCACATTTCCACCGGCGACCTGTTGCGCGCCGAAGTGGCCGCCGGCTCGCCGCTGGGTCTGAAGGCCAAGGAAGTGATGGCACGCGGCGATCTGGTCTCCGACGACATCCTGCTCGGCATGCTGGAAGCGCGCCTGGGCCAGGCCGATGTGGCCAAGGGTTTCATCCTGGACGGCTACCCGCGCAACGTGGCCCAGGCCAATGCGCTGGATGCATTGCTCAGCAAGATCGGTCAGCCGCTGGATGCGGTGGTACAGCTGGACGTGGCCAGCGAACTGCTGGTCGAGCGTATCGCCGGCCGTGCCAAGGCCGAAGGCCGCGAAGACGACAACCCGGAATCGGTGCGCAAGCGCCTGCAGGTCTATACCGATTCCACCGCGCCGGTGATCGGCTTCTATGAGCAGCGCGGCAAGCTGGCACGCGTGGATGGCGTGGGCTCGCTGGATGAAGTGCTGGAGCGCATCAGCAAGGCGCTCGGCCGCTGAGTCGACACGGACCGGGCGCAAGGCCCGGTCCTTTACAGTCGCCACGCCTGCCGCGCTGCTACTGGCGCCCGCAATCGGTTCGCCCAAAAGAAAAACCCCGGCCGTACAAGACGACCGGGGCAGAATAACGCCAGTAGTGGGCTTGCTCAGAGCCCCGACAGCATGAGCTCCCTGGGGATTTGGCCTCTTGGGGAGTAGGACCAAAGGGTGCTGCGACTGGCGTTCAGCATAGTGATGGATGTGACGCAGTTCGCATATCGGGAAATTCCCGACAGTACTGTAGGGGTTTCCTGACGGCTGGACGTGGCGCGGACTGGAATGTCCCGCAACTCCGGCGATCGGCGACAATGTACGGCATGACCAAACTCCACATCCTCGGCATCGCCGGGACTTTCATGGGCGGTGTGGCCGCCCTGGCACGTGAGCTGGGCTGGCAGGTGGAAGGCAGCGACCAGGCCATCTACCCGCCGATGTCCACCCAGCTGGAAACGCTGGGAATCGCGTTGGCCCAGGGTTACGCGCCAGCTAATATTTCCTCCGATGCCACCGAGGTGGTGATCGGCAATGCCTTGTCGCGCGGCAACCCGGCGGTGGAGGCAGTGCTCGATGCCGGCCGGCGTTACAGCTCCGGCGCCCAATGGCTGGCCGAGCAGGTATTGCCGGGCCGCGACACGCTGGCGGTCGCCGGCACCCATGGCAAGACCACCACCACCACCATCCTGAGCTACCTGCTGGAGGCGGCCGGGCGTGCGCCGGGCTTTCTGATCGGTGGGGTGGCCGAAGATTTCGGCGTGTCGGCACGGCTGGGCCAGGGGCGCGAATTCGTGGTGGAAGCCGACGAGTACGACACCGCGTTCTTCGACAAGCGCAGCAAGTTCGTGCACTACCGGCCGCTGGTGGCGATCCTCAACAACCTGGAATACGACCACGCCGATATCTTCCCGGACGTGGCAGCGATCCAGCGCCAGTTCCATCATCTGGTGCGCACGGTACCGTCGCGTGGCCGGCTGATCGTCAACGGCGAGGACGCGCGCCTGGCCGAGGTATTGGCGATGGGCTGCTGGACGCCGGTGGAACGCTTCGGGTTCGACGCAACGCTGGAGTGGAGTGCACGCCTGATCGAAGCCGATGGCAGCGTGTTTGCGGTACTGCATCGTGGCGTGGAGATCGGTCAGGTGCGCTGGCCGCTGGTGGGCCGGCACAACGTACTCAACGGCCTGGCTGCCCTGGCGGCCGTGCATGCGGTGGGCGTGGATCCGGCGACGGTGATGCCGGCGCTGGCACGTTTTCAGAGCGTCCAGCGGCGGCTGGAAGTGCTGGGCCGGGCGCGCGACATCACTGTCTACGATGACTTCGCACATCATCCCACCGCCATTGCGACCACCTTGCAGGGGCTGCGCGCGAAAGTGGGTGCGGCGCGCGTGCTGGTGGCGATGGAGCCGCGCAGCAACTCGATGCGGCTGGGTGCGCACGCGCAGGCATTGGCGCCGTCGTTGCACGACGCCGATGCGGTGGTGTTCCTGCATCGGCCCGAGTTGCCCTGGGATGCTGCGCCCATCATCGCGCAGGTGCGTGGCGATGCACGCGTGGCGCACGATGTGGACGCATTGCTGCAGACACTCGGCCACATTGCGCAGCCGGGGGACCACGTGGTGTTCATGTCCAACGGCGGGTTCGATGGTGCGCCGCGTCGTTTTCTGGCGCAGTTGTCCTGATGGCACCGGCCACCGCCAGTGCCGAAAGCAGCGCCCTGCCGCTGTTTCCGCTGCACAACGTGCTGTTGCCCGGCGCTGCGATGGGGCTGCGCGTGTTCGAACGCCGCTACCTGGATCTGGTGCGCGAATGCGGGCGCAACGGCACCAGTTTCGGTGTGTGCCTGATTCTGGACGGCAACGAAGTCGGGGCGCCGGCAACGCCTGCCGCATTTGGCACCGAAGTGCGCATCGAGGATTTCGATGTCGGCGCCGATGGAGTGCTGGTGTTGCGGCTGCGTGGCACGCGGCGCTTTCATGTACAGCGCTCGCGTATCCGCGACAACGGTCTGGTGGTGGGCGAGGTGAGCTGGTGCGAGCCCGACCCTGATGACGAATTGCGCCCCGAGCATGGCCTGTTGGCAACCGTGCTGGAGCGCATGCTCGAGCAGGTCGGTGGCGAATTCGCATCGGTGGGCCCGGGCCTGCTGGATCAGTCTGCGTGGGTGGGGTGGCGGCTGGCCGAGCTGTTGCCGCTGACGGAGCAACAACGTCTGTCACTGTTGCAGCAGGACGATCCGCATCGGCGCCTGGACCAGTTACTGGACTGGATGCCGTAAGCGAGCCATGCGCCTGCGCGCGTGCCTCCCTCACCGCGCTTGCACCGCTGCAACGGCACACTCGCCGCGCTTGAGTGCGCTAGCGATGGCATCCACGCACCGGATGCGCGTCATCGCGGCACGCGCTATCGATCCACGGAGTGAGCCTTGATCATCGATGTCAAACCGCGTGTGGCGGATGTGTTCAACCAGGTCTGGCGGACCCTGGCCGTCTTGTTCGTCTGGGACGTATTGATCACGATCATCTATTACGTGCTGCCATTCCGGGCGCCCGCCCTGCCGTTGACCATCTTCGGTTCGGCGTTGGCGTTGTTCCTGGGCTTTCGCGCCAATTCCACCTATCAACGCTGGTGGGAAGGGCGGGTGCTGTGGGGCCAGATGATCAACGCATCGCGCAACCTGGTGCGTCTGAGTGTGAGCATCCTGTCCGCGCCGGAAGCTGCAGCGCTGGGGCGCACGATTGCGCTGCGACAGATCGCCTATGTCAACGCATTGCGCTGTCAGCTGCGTCGCCTACCGGTTGCGATGGCCCTGGAGCCGCGCCTGGACGCCGATGAAGTGGCCGCGGTAGTCACGCGTACCAACGTGGCCAACGGTCTGCTCGATACCACCGGGCGCAGTGTGGAGCAGGCGCGACGTGATGGCTGGATCGACAGCATCCAGCAGGCCAGCGTGGAGCGCATCCTGGTGGACATCGCCAATGCGCAGGGCGGGATGGAACGCCTGAAAAATACGCCGCTGCCGTATCAATATCGCTTCTATCCCAACCTGTTTACGCGGCTGTTCTGCGTGCTGCTGCCGATCGGTCTGGTGGAGACGTTGCAGTACGCCACGCCTGTGGGATCAACAGTGGCCGGGCTGATGTTCCTGGCCGTACTCAAGATCGGCGACGAGCTGGTCGACCCATTTGCCAACGCCATCCACGATCTGCCGCTGGACACCATGTGCCGCACGGTCGAAATCGATGCGTTGCAGGCCATCGGCGAGCAGGCGCCGGAGCCGATGCAGCCGGTGGATGGCGTGTTGTGGTAAGTGTTCGCGCTTGCCCAACGGGATTATCCGAACGGCGCTGAGGCGCATTGGCCCGTTGCCTCAAGAGGTGGTGCGGACGGTTGTAGCGCGCCGGATCTGTTGCTTGGCTGCGGGGCCAGTCGAAATGGTGGCTCTGGATGGATCTCAACCAGCGATTAGCACGCTGGCGATGCGGTGTCTTTGCTCTTCAACAAGACCGCCGGCCCACTGTCTGGTGCGGTGGGGGCACCGCGCACTCGACCGGACTTGAACATCGCCAAGCGATCGCTATACGCACGATGCAGGCATCTCGACCTGATTGCTCATGACGGACAGATCAGGCGCAGAGCGGATGGTCTGCGCCTTCGCTGCAGGGCCCTTGCCCGCCCACCATCGCAGGACACTCCGCAAGTACGTCCATGTAGGCTCCGTGGCGGCATCCATGCCGCCAAGGGTCCCGCGACGGTGGGCGGGCAAGGACCAGTAGAGTTGGTCGGTCTGCATGGATTTCAACAGCGACTGGCAAGATGCGACGCGGTGTCTTTGCTTTTCAACAAAACCACCGGCCAACTGCCTGGCGTGGTGTCCTCGCCGATTGCGGGACCGTGTGGCGGCATGGATGCCGCCACCGAGCCCCCATGGACGGGTTTACGGCGTGTCCCGCGAGCGGTGAGGGCGCCGCGCCCTCGATGCTGCGACTTGGCTGCAGGGCAAGGACCGGTCGAGATGGTCGGTGTGCATGGATCTCAACCAGCGACCAGCAGCCTTTCATCCTGAAAGTTCAGCTGCATCTGGACGACGCCAGGACGTGACCGCCACCCAGACAGCCTTCAAGAGATAGCGCTGCCAGCTCTTTTTTAAGCGGGCTCCGCGAATGCAGGCCGCTAGCGATTGCTGCCCGATCGATCGCCGCGCTGTGGCGGTCCTGATGCCGCCGGCCTGGACGCAGTGATTTCTGTCTGCGGCGCAGGGTTGTCCCTGTCCTCGCCACGTACCGCATTGCCCGAGGTGCTGTCTATCAGGATCACCGGGAACTTGGAGCGTCGACGCTGTTCGACGCGATGCGGCAGCGGGCTCAGTGCATCGCGCAACGCGCTCAGGGCCGGGTCCACGCCGCGCAGCGGATACCACAGGCCGATCAGGCTGAAGTGGCGGCTGTAGCGCAAGGTCTGAGTGCTGCCGACCCATAGCGGTTGTGCGCCGGGCTGCAGGCGCGCGGCCGCGGGCCACAGGCGCAGCACATGCACGTGCCCGGGCGCCGCGTGGCGCACCATCAACAAGGCTTCGACCTGGGTATCCAGCGTGGCCGGCAGGATCGGCACTTCGTCCGGGCGACCGCTGGCATCGAGCAGATGCAGCGCCTGTTCCCAACCCGCCTGCGGTTGGGCCCGCCAACCGCGCGATTCCAGCTGGCGCTGCAGCGGTGCGAGCGGCCCGGCGACTTGCACGTCCAGCGGCCAACGCTGGTCGTCGTCGAACTCGTTGCGCCGCGCCGGCAGCAGGCGCCATTGGCCGTTCCACCAATCGCTGGCGGGCAGATCCATCAGCAACGGCGGCGGCGGTTCGAACTTGGCCAGCTTGGTCTCGAGATTGCGCGGCGCAAAGAAGATCGCGCAGCTCACGAACACGCCGTAAAAGATCCACGACACCGGCTTGACCCAGAACGCGCGCGTGGCGCGGCGGCGGTAGGCGATACCGAGCACCAGCAGCCAGAAGATACCGAACAACATGCCGCCGACCACGTCGCTGAGCCAGTGCGCGCCCAGGTACAGGCGCGCAAAGCCGATCAGCGAAACGATGGCGCCGCTGACCAGATACGGCCATACCCGACGACGCCCGGGCAGCTCGCGCGCGATCAGCAGCGCGAAGAAGCCGAAACCAATGGTGGCCATGGTCACCGCTACCGACGGAAACCCGAAGCCGCTGCTGGCTGCCGGCGGGCGCACCACCTGCACGGTGGCGCCCAGCAGCTGGGTCAGTGCCAGACCGAAGGCCAGCGCGATCACCCAGTGCGTCACGGCCATCCAGCGCTGGCGCCAGGCCAGATAGCCCATGGCCGCGACAATCGCCGGCAGCAGCACCTGCCAGTCGCCCAGCGAGGCCAGCGCCACCATCGGGTAGTCGGCCAGCGGGTTGCGTAGGGCCAGCATCAGGTCGTGCACGGCCAGGTCCACGCGCAGCGGTTCGCCATGCGCCAGCACCACCATCAGCAACACGAACCAGCCCCAGCCCAGCAGCAACAGCATCAGCGCCATCATCGCCAGCGGCACCGACTCGCGACGGCGCGGGTCGAACACGCTGACCGACCAGTTGCCCAGCACCGGGTGCCGGTGCGACCAGTCCAGCAGGCGTGCCAGCAAGGCATCCAGATGGCCTGCCGACCAGCGATACGAATACAACACCACCGCCCAGGCCAGGCCGATGACCGCGGCCAGCAATGTGACGACCACGAACAGGCGCCCGGCCACGGCCGCCACCGCGTCGTAGGCGGTTCCCAGCACCCAGCCCGGGACCAGAAACAGCAAGGCCCACGACACGCAGGCAAGGCCGCTGGCAATCAGATAGCGCTTGAACGGCATGTGCGACATGCCCGCAATGGCCGGCACGAACGGCCGCACCGCACCGACATAGCGGGCGATCAGGATGCTCTTGAAGGCGTTGCGCCGGAACAGCAACTCGCCGCGTTCCAGCAATTGCGGATAGCGGCGAAACGGCCAGTAGGTATGCAGCTGGTGGCCCCAGCGGTGGCCTACCCAGAAGCTCAACGCATCGCCGACGAACGCGCCCAGCGTGGCGCAGACCACCGCATACGGTCCGTTGATCTGGCCAAGCCCGATCAGCACGCCGATGGCGAACAGCAAGGGCAGCGCGGGCACGATGGCGCCGAGCACGATCACCGCATCACAGAATGCGATGGCAAAGATCACCACGCCAGCCAAGGTGGGGTGGTGTCCGATCCACTCCAGCGTGGCGTCGATCCATGAGTTCATCCCCGAATTATAGGTGGGCACGGCGACGACTGACTTGCGCGGTGCTCACATCCGGCTGTCCGCTTCACCTGAGGTTGCATCCAGGCGCCGGCGCCTGCCGGTGCCACCTGCAGGCACGCCCGGGGCGGTATGGCGGTGCACGGTGCCCGCCTACAATGGTGGATGAGTGACGACCGCACCGGCAATCTGCCACTGAAGTCCGATACGTTCGGACGCATCCTGTTGATCCGCGACGCCGGCCGGGTGTTCGTGCGGCGTGACCTGAGCGTGGCGCCGTGGCTGTTGCGCGGCGTGGCCTGGTGGCTGGCGCGTCGCGAAGCGCTGGCCTTGCGCCAGCTGGACGGGCTGCCGCGCACGCCACGGTTGCTGCACTGGGACGGGCGTCATCTGGACCGCAGCTATCTGGCGGGCGATGCCATGTACCAGCGTCCGCCGCGTGGCGACCTGGCCTATTTCCGCAGTGCGCGGCGGTTGCTGCAGCAGTTGCATCGGCGTGGTGTTGCCCACAACGATCTGGCCAAGGAAGCCAACTGGCTGGTACAGGACGACGGCAGCCCGGCGGTGATCGATTTCCAGCTGGCCGTGCGCGGCAACCCGCGCGCGCGCTGGATGCGCCTGCTTGCACGCGAGGATCTGCGCCATCTGCTCAAGCACAAGCGCATGTACTGCCCGGCTTCGATCACGCCGGTGGAACGTCGCGTGCTCAAGCGTACCTCCTGGGTGCGCAAGCTGTGGTTCGCCACCGGCAAACCGGTCTACCGCTTCGTGACCCGTCGCGTGTTGCACTGGGAAGACAACGAGGGGCAGGGGCCGAAGCCGTGAGGGGCGGGGGATTGGTTGTTCGGGATTGGGGATTCGTAAAGGCGGATGGTGCAGGGCTGGTGGCTGGTCGGTTGAATCCAGCAGCTGCACATGACGCGTTCCGATTCGGCGCCGGTCACCGGCTGTAAGCTCTGACGAATCCCTAATCCCGATTCCCCAATCCCATGACCTTAAAAGGCAAAACCCTCTTCATCACCGGCGCCTCGCGCGGGATTGGCTTGGCGATTGCTCTGCGCGCGGCGCGCGATGGGGCCAATGTGGCGATCGCGGCCAAATCGGCGGTGGCCAATCCCAAATTGCCCGGCACCATCCATAGCGCGGCCGCGGCGGTGACTGCGGCCGGTGGGCAGGCGCTTGCGCTCAAATGCGATATCCGCGACGACGCGCAGGTGCAGGCCGCCGTTGCTGCAACCGTGGAGACGTTTGGCGGGATCGACATCCTGGTCAACAACGCCAGCGCGATCTGGTTGCGCGGCGTCCTGGAGACGCCGATGAAGCGCTTCGACCTGATGCAGCAGGTCAATGCGCGGGGCAGTTTTGTGTGCGCGCAAGCCTGCCTGCCGCATCTGTTGCGGTCATCCAATCCACACATCCTCACCCTCGCGCCGCCACCTTCATTGAATCCGGCGTGGTGGGGTGCACATACCGGCTACACATTGGCGAAGATGGGCATGAGCCTGGTCACGCTGGGGCTGGCCGCCGAGTTCGGCCCGCAAGGCGTGGCGGTCAATGCGTTATGGCCGCGCACGGTGATCGCCACCGATGCGATCAACATGCTGCCCGGCGTGGACGCCGCGGCCTGCCGTCGCCCGGAGATCGTGGCCGATGCGGCGCATGCGGTGCTGACGCGCAAGGCGGCCGGATTCCATGGCCAGTTCCTGATCGACGACGACGTCCTGGGCCAGGTCGGCATCACCGACCTGCGCAGTTACGCGGTCGACCCGTCGCATGCGTTGTTGCCGGATCTGTTTCTGGATTGAGCGTGGTGCACGCGCTTACGCGAGCCTGGTTCGCCTGCAGGATCGCGTAGTGCTGACGCGCGTCGCGGCACCGCGGCTGCCGATTTGCGCGCGGTGCCTGGCTGCGTAGTCGCTTCAGCCGCTCGCGAGCGCCGGCAGCGGCTCGGCACATTGCCGGCAATAACGCGCATCCGCCGCGTGGCCTTCCAGCCCGCAGCGGGTGCAGTTGCGCGTATCGCGCTTGCCGGTGTGGCCACCGTCGCGCAGCGTACTGGCCAGTTCGGCGGTGTAGATGCCAGTGGGCACGGCAATGATGCTGTAGCCGATCAGGATCAGCGCCGAGGTGACGAAACGGCCTAGCGTGGTCTGCGGCACCAGGTCGCCAAAGCCCACCGTCGCCATGGTGACGATGGCCCAGTACATGCTGGTGGGGATGCTGGTGAAGCCGTGCTGCGGGCCTTCAATGACATACATCGTGGCGCCGGCGATCACGGTGATGGTGAGCACGCTGAACAGGAAGACCAGCACCTTGCGGCGGCTGCGCCACAGCGCGTCCACCAATTGCCCGCTTTCCTGGATGTAGCGGGTGAGCTTGAGGATGCGGAACAGCCGCAGGATGCGCAGCACGCGCACCACCAGCAGCGTCTGTGCGCCGGGCACGAAGAACGACAGATAGCTGGGCAGGATCGAGAGCAGGTCGATCACGCCCCAGATGCTGAGCGCGTAATGCAGCGGGCGCCGAACCACCGACAGACGCAGCGCGTATTCGACGGTGAACAGCACCGTGAACGCCCATTCCAGCGGGACCAGCCAGTGCGCCGAGTGCGCATGGATGCGCGGCACGCTGTCGATCATGATCACCACCACGCTGGCCAGGATGGCCGCGACCAGCAACAGGTCGAAATTGCGCGAAGGGCGGGTGTCGTGCCGGTAGATGATGTCGAACCACTGCCGGCGCCAGCCGTCGTCGGTGGCGGGGGTGAGCTGAGGATCGGAGAAGGGGCGCATGCGCGCATTGTGCCGCAGCCGCGCGAATGCGCGAGAATGCCGGTCTCCCCTCCGCGTCTGTGACCCACCATCATGAGCACCGCTGCCGATTCGCCCCTGTCCCTCGCGCACTATTACCTGCCGGTGTATCGCCCGCGTCAGGTGGTGCTGGAGCGCGGTCAGGGCAGTCGCGTGTGGGACGATGCGGGGCGCGAGTACCTGGACCTGTCCTCGGGCATTGCGGTCAGCGGGCTGGGCCATAACGATCCGGACCTGGTAGCGGCGCTCACCGAGCAGGCCGGCAAGCTGTGGCACACCAGCAACATCTTCTACAGCGCGCCGCCGCTACGTCTGGCCGAAGAACTGGTCACCGCCTCGCGCTTTGCGGAAAACGTGTTCCTGTGCAATTCCGGCACCGAAGCCAACGAGGCGGCGATCAAGCTGGTGCGCAAGTGGGCCAGCAGCCAGGGGCGCCCGGCCGACAGGCGCGTCATCGTGACCTTCCGCGGCAGCTTCCATGGCCGCACGCTGGCCTCGGTGACAGCCACCGCGCAGCCCAAGTACCAGGAAGGCTATGAGCCGCTGCCGGGTGGATTCCGCTATGTGGATTTCAACGACGTGGCGGCGCTGGAAGCGGCCATGGCGAGCGGCGACGTGGCAGCGGTGATGGTGGAGCCGATCCAGGGCGAGGGCGGGGTGATGCCGGCCGCGCCGGGCTTCCTGGCCCGTGCGCGTGCGCTGTGTGATCAGCACGACGCCTTGCTGGTGCTGGACGAGATTCAATGCGGCATGGGCCGCACCGGCACGCTGTTTGCGCATTGGCAGGAGCAGGTGACGCCGGACATCGTGACGCTGGCCAAGGCGCTGGGCGGCGGTTTTCCGATCGGTGCGATGCTGGCCGGTCCCAAGGTGGCGCAGACCATGCAGTTCGGCGCGCACGGCACCACCTTCGGCGGCAATCCGCTGGCCGCGGCGGTAGCGCGGGTGGCATTGCGTAAGCTGGCCTCGCCGGAGATTGCAGCCAACGTGGAGCGCCAATCGGCAGCGTTGCGCGCAGGGCTGGAGGCATTGAATGCCGAGTTCGATGTGTTTGCGCAGATCCGCGGACGCGGCCTGATGCTGGGCGCGGTGCTGGCACCGGCGCATGCCGGTCAGGCGGGGGCAATCCTGGATCTGGCCGCCAAGCACGGCTTGCTGGTGCTGCAGGCCGGCCCCGATGTGCTGCGCTTTGTGCCGGCACTCAATCTGACCGATGCCGAGCTGGCTGAGGGTTTGGCGCGTTTGCGGCCGGCGATTGCCGAGCATGTCGCGCAGTCGTGATGGATGCCTGCGTCCTGCGTCCTGCGAAGTGCGGGATGATGGGGCTTGGCTTGGGGTGAGCGTGCGCAGTCTGGCGGGCGTGATTGCGTGGTCTGTCGCTCGTTTGATGTTGAGGTTCCGGCGTAATTGGGGGCTCAGCTCGCTGCTGCGAGTTGGGTGTCTTCCGTCGTACCCTCACCCCAACCCCTCTCCCGAGGCGAGGGGCTGAAGGCATCGCGGTGTTGTTTGGTGGCGTGCGCTGCGTTGTCGGAGCTGCATGCAGTACCGCTCTTGGCTGCGGTCTGCGACGCTTCCGATTCCCGATTCCCGACACTTATCCCAAGCCGTGCCGCTTCAACACCCG
This sequence comes from Xanthomonas sp. NCPPB 1325, assembly GCF_041477645.2. Taxonomy (NCBI): domain Bacteria; kingdom Pseudomonadati; phylum Pseudomonadota; class Gammaproteobacteria; order Lysobacterales; family Lysobacteraceae; genus Xanthomonas; species Xanthomonas sp. NCPPB 1325. The sequence continues at coordinate 3,921,606 of NZ_CM192985.1, read as the reverse complement.
CCGCAAGGCGCGGGCGTCGCGTACGGTGTCGGCGTGCAGGCCGGCCGCGCGTGCGCCGCGTACGTTGACGAACAGGTCGTCGACAAACAGCGTGCGCTCGGCGCGTTCGCCGAGCTGCGCAAGCGCGCGCTGATACACCTGTACATCTGGTTTGCGGCCGCCGAGTGCGCCGCTGCATAGCACGCGGCCCTGCAACAGCGGGAACAGTGGCGGCACGATCCGCTCGATCGCGTCCATCATCAGCGGGCCGTTGTTGGTGAGCACTGCCACTGCCGTGGTCGCCGCCACCGCCAGCACCTGCGCCACGACCGATGGGTCGGCGCGGCAGGCGGCGACGCGGGCTGCGAGCCAGGTGGCGCGATCGATCGTGTGCCCGAGCCCCTGGCTCACCTGCGCCAGATACGCCTGCGTGTCGATCGTACCGGCATCGTAGGCGCGCTCCAGGCCCTGCACGAACAACACCTCGTGCACCCGCTGCGGTGTGCAGCCCGCCGCCGCCGCCAGCGCGGCCATGCGCCGTGGCCGCGCGTAGTGCGCGAGCACGCCATCGAAATCGAGCAACAGCAGCGACGGTGGTGCGGGCGGCATAGGTGTGCTCATGCGGTGGCTGCGCAGCGTTGTCGATCTGTCGCGGCATGGCAAGCGCGCAAGACCTGTTATGCCCGAAACCCCGCAGGTAGGTCGCTGCGAGACCTATTCAGAGTCTTGAATCCGGCAGGAACCTACCCGCCTGCGCCAACCCTACCCTCCGCACCGCGGTTGCGGCGGAACTGTGCTGGTTATGGTCGATGCATGCCGCATTTGCGGTGTCAGCCGGTCTCGGGGGAGCGCCCGGTCACTCAGCACGCTACACGTCTCCAGGGGTTTGATTGCATGCGAAAGTGCCTGAATACCGATCACCTGGCGGTCTCGGTTGCCGCCATCCTCAGCACCACCCGCTCGCGCCACACGCTGGCGTCGATGACCTTGTTGCTGGCCGGCGCACACAGCCTGCCAGCTGTCGCCCAGGATGCGCGCACGCTGGATGCGGTCAGCGTGGTGGGCACCGGCTCCACGCGGACCACCGCATCGATTTCGGTTGCCGAGATCCAGGCACAGGTGCCGGGCGTGGCACCGCAGCAACTGCTGGCCAGCTTGCCCGGCGTGAATGTGCAGACCACCGACCCATTCGGGCTGTACGAGTTTGGCGACTCGATGACCATCCGCGGGTTCTCCGCCAACCAGATCGGCGTGACGCTCGACGGCATTCCGATCGAGACCTTCGACACCCGCGAAGGCGGGCCGATCACCCGCTATGTCTCCAGCGAGAACCTGCTCGATGTCACCGTGTCGGCCGGCTCGGGCGATGTCACCCAGCCGTCGTATCACGCACTCGGTGGTGCGATCCGCTACACCAGCCTGCCGCCGAAGGGCGGCGACAGCTGGAGCGGCAATCTCACCCAGACCATCGGTTCGGACGATCTGGTGCGCAGCTTCGTGCGCCTGGACACGCCGCAGTGGTGGGATGGCGGCCCGACTGCGTATGTCTCTGCCTCGCGCACCCAGGGCGGGGTGTGGGACATGGAGCCGGCCACGCAGAAAAGTGATCACTTCGAAGCCAAGATTCGCCAGGCCTGGGACGCGGGCAGCCTGACACTCGGCTGGATCTACAACAACCGCAAGGACTACGACGTGCAGTCGTACAACTCCGACGGGTCGGTGGCGTGGGACCTGCACGAACGCATCACCGGCAACCCGGAGGTGGACGCCGAGCATTACAGCGAATGGCAGAACGGCCGGCGCGATTCGCTGCTCAGCCTGCATGGCGACTTCATGTTCAACGATGCCATCGGCGCCACGTTCACCGGCTACTACGAAAACAAGCATGGTTATGGCGTCGGCGGCACGCCACCGAGCACGGCCACCGGCCTGTACAACGATGCGATCGCCGGCACGCCGGGGCGCACCGATATCGCCATCAACGACCCACAGATCGTCGATGCCGACGGCAATGTCACCCGCGTCGGCGCCATGACACGGCGCGAAGAGATCATGGGCGGCGACCGTTACGGCATCACCGGCGCGGTGGCGTGGGAGACCGAGCACAACAAGCTCGAAGTCGGTGCGTGGTACGAAAACTACGATTTCGATCAGGTGCGCCCGCTCTACAACCTCGACCCGGCGACCGGTGCCTTGCTCAAGGGCTCGCGACCGATCGTCATCTACTACGACAACCACTTCTCCACCGAAGTGAAGCAGCTCTACATCAAGGACACGCTGCGCCTGCTGGATGACAGGCTCACCATGGAGTTCGGCGCCAAGGGCCTGGACGTCAAACGCGACTACAACGGCATCGCCAACCTGGACGATTTCAACATCGGTGTGCGGCGCAATGTGACCATCAAGAACAGCGACTGGTTTCAGCCGCAGGTGGGTGCAAGTTTTCAGCTGGCCGATGGTGTGCAGGTGTTTGCCAACTACGCCGAAAACTTCAGCTCGGCGCCGCGCCTGGCGCTGACCTCCGGCGCGTTCAATCCGGACATCGCCCCGGAGGAGTCCACCAATATCGATATCGGCATCCGCGCCGAATCCACGCAATGGAGCGGCTATCTGGCCGCCTACAAGATCGACTACGAAAACCGCATCATCGCGCTGACCGACCCGGACCCGCTGGTGGTGGCTCCCACGGTATACGCCAATGTCGGCGACGTGCAGACCTATGGCGCGGAACTGTCGGGCATGTGGAAGCCGGCGCCAGGCTGGCGGTTGGGTGCATCGTTGACCTGGAACAGGTCCGAATTCCAGGACAACTATTTCGGCCCGGTCAGCGGCAATCTGGTACAGGTCAAAGGCAACGACGTGCCCGACGCACCGAAGGTGATGTTCAGCGTCAACGGCGGTTGGGAAGGCGAGCACTTCTTCGCCAACCTCGATACCAAATACACCGGCAAGCGCTACGGCGACACGCTCAACACCGATCAGGTGGATGCCACCTTCATCGTCAACGGCAGCGTGGGCTACCAGGGCGGCGACGCGGGATTCCTGACAGGCGGCAGGTTGCAGTTGTCGGTCTACAACCTGTTCGACAAGGACGATGCGATCGGTGCGGTGTTTCCCAATGAAAGCTCCGGCTCGTATCAGCTGATCGCGCCACGCCAGTTGTTCGCCAGCCTGTCCTACCGGTTTTGAAACACAGCCGCGACCGGCCGTGCGGTCGGTCGCGTGCGTTTGTCCACGACATGCAGGGGACTATGCAGTGACGCAAGGCAATTACTCTGGGGCGATGACGCGGCGGCAATTGCTGGCGCGCATCGGCATGACCGCCGGCGGCGCCATGATGTACCAGGCGATGAGCAGCCTGGGCATGGCGGCCGAATCTAATTTCAAAGGGCCATTGCAGCTGGATGGCGACCCCAAGGGCGCATCGGTCCTGATCCTGGGCGCCGGGCTGGCCGGTATGAGCGCCGCCTTCGAGTTGCGCAAGGCCGGCTACCGCGTGCAGGTGCTGGAATACAACGACCGCCCCGGCGGGCGTAACTGGACCCTGCGTGGCGGCGATCGCTACACCGAGCTGGGCGGTGCCGCCCAGCACTGCCAGTTCGACGACGGGCTGTATCTCAACCCGGGGCCGTGGCGCATTCCGCATCACCACAAGGCGGTGTTGAGTTACTGCAAGCAGTTCGGGGTGGCACTGGAGGCGTTCAACCAGGTCAACTACAACGCATTGCTGCACAGCCAGAAGGGTTTCGGTGGCAAGCCGCAGCGCTTTCGCGCCATCGATGCCGATTACAAGGGCCATGTCTCGGAGTTGCTGGCCAAGTGCACGCAGCAGCACGCCCTGGACACGGCCGTCAGCCGCGAGGATCAGGAACTGCTGCTGGAATCGCTGCGCACCTGGGGCGCGCTCGACCAGAAGTTTGGCTACGTCAAAGGCAAGGACAGCAGCGAGCGGCGCGGCTTTGCGCGATATCCCGGTGGCGGTCTGTCGGGCAAGCCGGAGTTCTCCGACCCCTTCAGCGTGCAGGACGTGCTGCGCTCGCGCCTGTGGACCACGCTGGCGGCCGGCAACAACTACGAAATGCAGACCACCATGTTCCAGCCGGTGGGCGGCATGGACCAGATCGGCAAGGCGTTCGCGCGTCAGCTCGGCGATGCCATCACCTACAACGCCAAGGTCACCAGGATCGACCAGGACGGCAGCGGCGTGCGCGTGTCCTGGCAGGACGCGGCGCATGGCCGCGAAGAACGTATCGCCAGCGCAGAGTGGTGCATCTGCACGATTCCGTTGTCGGTACTCAGCCGCATTCCGGTGACCGCCAGCGACGCGATGACCACCGCGATCGGCAAGGTGCCGTACGCGGCATCGGTGAAGGTGGGGCTGCAATTCAAACGCCGTTTCTGGGAAGAGGACGAAGCGATCTACGGCGGCATCAGCTACACCGATCTGCCGATCACCCTGATCAGTTACCCAAGCACCGGCTATCACAGCCCCGGCAAAGGTGTATTGCTCGGTGCCTATGTCTGGGGGCTGGATGCCTACCAGTTCACCTCGATGACGCCGGAGCAGCGCGTGCGCAAGGCGGTGGAATACGGTACGCAGCTGCATCCGCAGTATCCGCGCGAATTCGAAAACGGTGTCGCCGTCGGTTGGCACCGTGTGCCGTTCACGCATGGCTGCTTCGGCATGTGGACCGAGCAGGCGCGCGCCGAACATTACGAACCGCTGTGCCAGATCGACGGGCGCCTGGCGCTGGCCGGCGAGCACGTGTCGTACATCCCGGCCTGGCAGGAGGGCGCGATCCTGTCTGCACACGATGTCGTCGGCCGTCTGCATCGCAGGGTGCTTGCCGCAGGAGGCCGCGCATGAGCCTGTTGCCACGCACGCTGGTCGCCGCCGTCGCGCTGGTCATTGGCGCGTTGCTGTTGCCGCCGGGTCTGCGCGATGCGCGGGCGCAAAGTTCCGATGCCACCCAGCTGTTTCCGCAGCAAGGCTTTGCCAAGGCATCGGGACAGGAGGTTTACCAGGCCATCTGCCAGGGCTGCCACATGCCTGCCGGGCATGGTGCGCAAGGTGCGGGCGAGTATCCCGCGCTTGCCGCCAACCCCAAGCTGGCGGCCGGCCCCTATGTGACCATGATGGTGCTCGACGGCCACGCCGGCATGCCTGGCTTCGGTGACATGCTCGACGATCGCCAGGTGGCCGAAGTGGTGAGCTATGTGCGCACGCATTTCGGCAACGACCACAGCGAACGTGTCACCGCCGACGACGTGAAGCTGCTACGCCATTGATCTTTCCCTGCCAAGGAGTCGCCATGTACCGTCCCATTGCACGCGCCCTCATCGCCACCCTCATCTGTTCAGCGGGCGTTGCCGCCGCCGACGCGGCCGAGGTGATTCGCCACAAGATTCCCAACAGCGATTTCCCCATTGCCGCGGCGGTGGAAATCCCCGCCGGCAAGGCCACGGTGTACGTCAGCGGCAAGGTGCCGGCAGTGGTGGATGCCAGTGCGCCCAAGGACTCCGCTGCCGCATATGGCGACACCAAGGCGCAGACGGTGAGCGTGTTGAACCAGATCAAGCAACAGCTGGCCGCGATCGGGTTGGGCATGGGTGATGTGGTGAAGATGCAGGTCTTTCTGGTCGGCGACCCCGCGCTGGGCGGCAAGATGGACTTCAACGGTTTCATGGAAGGGTATCGCCAGTTCTTCGGCACCAAGGAACAGCCCAACCTGCCGGCGCGCTCGGCCTTCCAGATCGCGGCGTTGGGCAACCCGCTGTACCGCGTGGAGATCGAAGTGGTCGCCGTACGTCCCTGAGCCGTTATCGGCGCCTTGCTGGAGGTTGTGATGAAACCTGATATGTCGCGCCGCATGTTCCTGCGGGACTCGGCCCTGTTCGCCGGTGCTGCGGGTGCCGGCACGGTGCCGCTACTGGCCAGTGCCGCCGAACGTTCCGTCGCCGTTGCACCGACCGCGGCCAACACGCTGGCACCGGTGATGATCGGCTCCAACGAGTTCCCCGACGGACCGTCGACGGCCGCAGTGAAGGCCATCGCGCAGATCGCACCGCAGGGCGGGCGTTATTTGCGCGATGTGCAGATGGAACTGATGAACACCCTGGCCGCGGAACTCACGCTGCCGGTCGACCACTTGATGGCCTACGCCGGCTCCACCGAACCGCTGGACTACACGATGCTGGCCTTCACTTCGCCGAGTGCGGCGTTGGTCACCGCCGACCCGACCTATGAATCGGGCTGGCGCGCTGCAACCCGCAATGGTGCGCGGCTGATCAAGGTGCCGTTGCGCAAGGATTTTTCGCACGACGTGCAGGCCATGTGCGCGGCCGACCCCAACGCAGGCGTGATCTACATCTGCAACCCCAACAATCCCACCGGCTCGGTGACTGCGCGCAAGGACCTGGACTATGCGCTCGCGCACAAGCCCAAGGGCAGCGTGCTGGTGGTGGACGAGGCCTACATCCACTTCGCACAGAGCACGCGCAGCGTGGTCGACATGGTCGCTGCCGGCGAGGACGTGGTGGTGCTGCGCACCTTCTCCAAGCTCTACGGCATGGCCGGCATCCGCTTGGGGTACGCGGCCGCACGCCCGGAGCTGCTGGCCAAACTGATGTTTTACAGCGTCAACAGCCTGCCGGTGACCGCAGCGGCCGCAGGCCTGGCCAGCCTGCGTGATCCGGCGCTGGTGCCGCAGCGGCGTGCACGCACCGCGGCCACCCGGCAGGATGTCATCGAGTTCCTGGTCCGGCAGGGCTATGCCTGCACGGCCTCGGAGAGCAATTGCTTCATGGTCGATGTGAAGCGGCCGGCCGCAGGCTTCAAGGACGACATGGCAACGCATGGGGTCTTCATCGGCCGCAGCTGGCCGGTGTGGCCCACGTGGTCGCGGATCACCGTGGGTACCGAGGCGGAGATGGCACGCTTCAAGCAGGCCTTCGTGCAGGTGATGGCCGGCAAGCGCGGCCCCTTGCCGGTGCCGCAGGTCGCGGAGCATGCGTCACTGGATGGGTGTTTCCATTACGCCTGAGGCAGGGATCGGGCGCTGGCATGGTGTGCGCGCTGGCAGGCGCGATCTGCAACACGCGATGCCCCGGTGGCATCTGCTCGCTGCGGGTGCTCGCTACGCGCACGCGCACGCGAGCTGCAGCCGAGGTTCTGTAGATCGCGGCCAGGCGGTACCCTGGCAAGGCCGGCGCAGCGCGAGCGTCGGTGGGTTGGATGCATCGCGTATTTCTTATCGCAGGAGTGTGCCTTGAAGCTGTTTTCGACGATTGCCGTACTCGGCCTGGTGCTGATGGCACCTTCGGCCTGGGCCCGGACATGTGCGGTGACCATCACCGGCAACGACCAGATGAAGTTCGACCAGAGCGCCATCAAGCTGGCGCCCGACTGCACGCAGGTGGACCTGACGCTCAAGCACTCCGGCAAGATGGCCGCCACGGTGATGGGCCACAACTGGGTGCTGACCAAGTCCGCCGATTTCCAGGCGGTTGCCAACGCCGGCGTGCGCTCCACCATTGCCGACAGCTACCTGCCCAAGGCCGATGCCCGCGTGATCGCGCATACCAAGGTCATCGGCGGCGGCGACAGCACCACCGTCAGCTTTCCCACCAGCGCATTGACCAAGGGCGGCGCGTACACGTTCTTCTGCTCGTTTCCCGGGCACTGGGCGATGATGAAGGGCACGCTGAGCTTCGGATGACCGCGGCGCGCCACCGGGCCTGTCCCTGTGGCGCGGTGCATCGGTTGGCTGCCTCCGGCATCGTGTGAACGACGCTGCTGCATCGCCACAGGGCCGCGCACCGTTCCCGCCATGTCAGGCGCGCCAGGCAGGCACCATGACGTGCACGCCCCTCACGGTGGCGGTGCGTCCGTTGCGTGCTGGACGTCCCCGCTGCGTAACACGCCGCGCTGCAGCGCCTGCGCCAATGCGCCTTCGCGGCTGCGTGCATCGAGCTTGCGGTACAGATTCTTGAGATGGAATTTGACCGTGTTTTCCGACAGGTGCAGGTGGCGGGCGATCTGCTTGTTGGAATAGCCACGCGCCAGCTGTGCCAGCACTTCCAGCTCACGCTCGCTGAACACGTCGCTGGAAGGATCGTCGTCGCCGCTGAGGCGTTCGAGCAGGGCCTGGATGGTCAAGGCACGCGTGGTGCCGCCCACGGTGTGCGGGTCGTGCTGCCGGAGCGAGCGCAGCATCGCCTTGGCGGGCAGGCCGAGTTCGACGATTGCCTGCCAGCTCTGCGTCAGCGCCACGTGGTCCAGGGCGCTGTACAGGTAGGGCAGGGCGGCGAGCAGTTCGCCGCGTTGCTGCAGCACCAGCGCGATGCGGGCGCGGGTGCGCGCGAGATGGCACAGGTTGTCGTTGCTCAGGCAGGCCTGCTCGATCTGGCCGAGGATGATCAGCGCTGCGCTGCTGCGTCCGGCCAGGCGGTGCCAGCGTGCCAGTGCGAACCCCATCGCCGCGCGATCGCGCCACCGGTGCGCCGCGCGCAATGTGTGTGCCAGCGAGGATTCGCCGCCGGTGCGCGCGATCAGCACATCGATGGCCGCGTTGCCGGGATGTTCCAGCAGCAGCATCAAGCGCCACGCCGACGCCAGCTCGGACAGCCGCATCAGCTTGCGCCCGTGGGCGATCTGCTCGATATGGTCGAGCACCGCCAGGGCGCTGCGTCCGCTATGGTCGCGCACGCGCTCCAGTCCCAATGCGGTGTCGTAGGCGGCTGCCAGCACATCCACGCCGGCATCGTGTTGCTCGAGCGTTTCCAGTGCCGGATGCAGCAGGTCCGCCGCGTCGTCGTGGTGGCCACGCTCGTAATGCAGCTGCGCGAGCAGGCACTGGCCGGCCGCCTCCAGCACGCGGTCTGGCTGTGGCGTGTGCGCGCACCCGTGCAGCGCTTGCCGGTAGCATGCCTCGGCGTCGCCGAGTTGCCCGCGGTAGAAAAAACTCTGGCCCAGCGCCAGCAGCGCCTGGCCGGCGCCCGCATCACTGCCGCCGCGCTGCATTGCCTCGCGTGCCGCCAGTGCGTAGCGTTCTGCCACTGCAAACGCGCCTTGGGCGATGGCGGTGGTGGCGCAGATGCAGAGCAGCATGCCGCGGCCAAGCTGGTCGTCCTCGTCCAGTGCGCGCGCCTGTGCCGCGATCTGGGTCAGGCCATGGGGGTTGCCGCAGATTTCGTCCAGGCGGTCGCGCAGCACGGCCACCACCACGGTGTAGTCGCGCTGCAGCGGTTCGCGCAGGGCCGCCGGGAAATCGCGAAAGCGTTCCAGCAACAGGCGCGCATGGCTGAACTCGCCCAGCTTGATGTGCAGATGCGCCTGGGTGAGGTTGAGCGCCGGTGTCTCGCGGATGGTGCGGTGGTCGAAATGGCGCAGCAATGCACGCACCTCGTGCAGGCCGTGCGTCAGCAGCAACTGCCAGGTGCCGGCGCGCGCGATGTAGCTGGCCGCCAGATCGCCGCACTGGCCATGCGCGGCGTGTCGTACCGCGTCGGCCAGGTGCTGATGGTCGCCAAACCAGCGGGCTGCACGCTGATGCAGCTGGACGGCCTGGCCAGGGTGCTCGCGATCGAGCACTTGCTGCAGGAAGTCGGCAAACAAGGGGTGATAGCGGAACCATTCGCGTTCGCCATCCAGCGGCACCAGCAGGCCGTGGAAATGCTCCAGCCGGGCGAGCAACCGGCCACTGTCGTCGCGCTGGCGCAGCGCATCGGCCAGCGAGGCGTTGAGGCGTTCCAGCAGGCTGGTACGCAACAGCAGGTCGCGCGTTGGTGCATCCAGGTCGTTGACCACCTGCTCGGCCAGATACGCGGCAATCTGCGTGCTGCGCCCGGAGAAGCGTGCGGTCACTTCCTGCTGACGTTGTGCATCGCCCTCCAGCCACAGCCGCGCCAGATGCAGCGCTACCGGCCAACCTTCGGTGTAGTGCAGCAGGGTCTCCACCACCGGCGCCGCGACCCGCGGCCCCAGCAGCGTGCGCGCTTCGTCGGCGTCCAGTGCCAGTTGCGCACTGCCGATGCGACCGAGCTGTGCCTGCAATTCCAGCCGCGCCAGCGGCAGCGCCGGTACGCGACGGGTGGCAAGCAACAGATGCAGGCGCCCGCCGCTGTGTTCCACCAGGCGCAGCACCAGCTCATCGACCAGGCCACTGCCGAGCCGGTCGTAGTCGTCGACGATCACGCTGATGCGCCGCGGTGCAGCGCGCAGGGCGCGAATCAGCACCGCGACCGCATCGCGCGGGTCCTGCTCGCAGTGGTGCATCACGCTGGTGCACAGCGCGGCATCGGCGCCTGCACCCTGCAGCGCCAGGGCGAGATGACCCACAAAGCGCGCGGCATCGGCATCGGCTTCGTCCAGCGACAGCCAGGCCACCGACGCCGCATCACGCGCACGCAGCTGCGCATGCCATTGCGCCAGCAGCGTGGTCTTGCCGAACCCGGGCGGGGCCAGCAGCAGGGTCAACGGACGCATCTGGCCCTGATCCAGTGCCCTCAGCAATGCCTCGCGCACCACCGCGCCCGGATGCGGTGAGGGTGGCTCCAGCTTGCTGGCAAGCAGCCAATCGGGAAGAGCGGGGTCGCGCGGCGGTGACGGGCGCGGAGTGAGCAACGCAACAGGCTTGAGCATGAGGCGAGGGCGGCCGTGGCAAGCGTCAACAGCGCGCCGGCTCGACACGCTGCACAACGTGATGAAACAGCGGCGACGGCACGCAGGTCACCGAGACGGCGACAACGGCGGATCGGCTGCTTCGCGGGTCCCCACCCATGCCCGTCCCTGAGCACCTTTCAGAAAGGTATGACAGCCTCACGACAAAAGCAAAGTGTGTGGCGGTTTTCACGCCATCGCCGCCAGGGTCGAGGCGGGCCATCGGGTGGATCGGGTTGTGGTTGCGTCTGCCCGCGCCAGCGGCGTGCGCAGAACAAGTGTGTCTGATCCGGCGTCACCGACCGGCGCGCCCAGCCCGCGGCGTGCGCATTCACTTCGGCCCCTGCGGTACATGCCGGGGCCCGCTGGGCCCGCGCCGGCATCCACGTCCGGCGCCATCGGGGCGGCCGTTATCGGCTGCCGACGTCTGGTTTGGCGGGCTGTCTCAGCGCCGCACCTGCGCCGTCGGCACGTGCTGAAGGCGAAGCGCGGCGCGGCCGCCGTCTTACCCCGTCACGCGTCAGCGTGCGACCTCTGCAAACGCCTCGCGTGCTGCGGCGAGCGTGGCCTCGATCACGGCCTCGTCGTGCGCGCTGGACATGAAGCCGGCCTCGTACGCCGACGGCGCCAGGTACACGCCCCGCTGCAGCATCGCGTGGAAGAAGCGGTTGAAGGTGGTGGTGTCGCAGGCGGTGGCCTGCGCGTAGCTCTCCACGATCTCGTCGCTGAAGAACAGCCCGAACATGCCGCCCACCTGGTTGGTGGTAACGGCAATGCCGGCCGCGCGCGCGGCATCTTCCAGGCCTTCGCACAGCACGCCGGTCGCCTCGCCCAGGCGGGCGTGGAAGCCGGGTTCCTGCACCAGTTCCAGCATCGCCAGGCCGGCGGCCATGGCCACCGGATTGCCCGACAAGGTGCCCGCCTGGTAGATCGGCCCGGCCGGGGCGATCTGCTCCATCAGCTCGCGCCGGCCGCCGTACGCGCCCACCGGCATGCCGCCGCCGATGATCTTGCCGAAGGTGGTCAGATCCGGTGTGACGCCATAGAGCGCCTGCGCGCCACCCAGCGCCACGCGGAAGCCGGTCATCACTTCGTCGAAGATCAGCAGCGCGCCATGCCGCGTGCACAACGTGCGCAGGTGCTGCAGATAGCCCGCCAGTGGCGGAATGCAGTTGGCATTGCCCACCACCGGCTCGATGATCACTGCCGCCACGTCGGCGCCGATCTCGTCGAACAATGCGGTGGCGCCTTCGAAGTCGTTGAAGCTGAGCGTGGCGGTCAGTTCGCTCAAGCCGGCCGGCACGCCCGGCGAGGTGGGCACGCCCAGGGTCAGCATGCCGCTGCCGGCCTTGACCAGGAACGAGTCGCCGTGGCCGTGGTAGCAGCCTTCGAACTTGATGATGCGGCTGCGCCCGGTGGCGCCGCGCGCCAGGCGCACCGCCGACAGCGTGGCCTCGGTGCCGGAGTTGACCATGCGCACCATCTCGCACGAGGGCACCAGCCGGGTGATGGTCTGCGCCATCGTCACTTCCGCCGCGCACGGCGCGCCGAACGACAGCCCGTCGCGGATCGCGCGTTCCACCGCCTCGCGCACCGTCGGGTGGTTGTGCCCGGCAATCATCGGGCCCCATGAGCCCACGTAGTCGATATAGCGGTTGTCGTCGACGTCGTACAGGTACGGGCCGTCGGCACGGGCCACGAAGAACGGCTCGCCGCCCACCGACTTGAACGCCCGCACGGGTGAGTTGACGCCGCCGGGCAGCAGCGTCTGCGCCTGGGCGAACAGGGCGTGGGAGCGGGTGTGGTTCATGCGCGCAGATCCTTGAGGAATACCAGTGGGGACATCGATGCCCGGCAGCGGGCATCGCGTTCGCCATTGTCAGGCCTGCGGCCTCGCGCGCCTACCCGGCAGAGGCCTGCCTACCCGTCGGAGCCGGCGGGTAGGGCAACCCGGCTGCCTATGATCGGACACGAGGGAACCGGGCGTTTGGGCATGAGCTGATGGCATGCGGTCATTGGCGCCCCGCTTCAGATGTTCAGAAAGTGTGATTCCGGTGGCCGTTGGCCCCGTTCATCCAGTCGCCTTGCCGACCGTTCCAGACTTGGGGAGAAAGCATGAACCGTAGTATCCAGAAGCGTGCGCTGGCGTTGGCCCTGGTGGTGGCCATCGGCGGTGCACACGCGCAGTCGACCACCGGCAGCATCGTCGGCAGCGTGGGGCAGGGCAGCGGCACCAGCGTGGTGGTGGAAAACAACAGTGGCCTCAGCCGCGAAGTGCCGGTGGACGCGCGTGGCCGGTACACCGCCGGCAATCTGCCGCTGGGCACCTACAAGGTGACGGTCAAGCGCGACGGCGCGGTCGTGGAAACCCGCGAGAACGTGGCCATTACCGTGGGCGCCAATACCGACGTGTCGTTCGCCGCCAGCGCCGCGGGGAGCGGCGTGCAGACCCTGGACAGCGTCACCGTCAACGCGGCCAGCCTGGCCACCATCGATGTCAGCAGCGTGGATACCCGCACCGTGGTCACTGCCGAGCAGCTGGCGCAGCTGCCGTTGGGCCGTACCGCCGAAGCGATCGCGTTGCTGGCGCCGGGCGTGGTGGTCAACAGCGGCGGTTTCGACAACGGCCCGCTCGGCGGCTCGCTGCCCAGCTTCGGCGGCTCGGCCGCCAGCGAAAACGCGTATTACCTCAACGGTTTCAACACCACCACCATCAGCAATAATCTCGGCGGCCTGACCCTACCGTACGGTGCCATCGACCAGCAGGAAATCTTCACCGGTGGCTACGGCGCGCAGTACGGCCGCGCCAACGGCGGTGTGATCAACCAGATCGGCAAGCGCGGCACCAACGAGTGGAAGTTCGGCGCGGCGGTGATCTGGGAGCCGAACGGCCTGCGTGCCAACCAGCGCGACATCTACTGGCGCCCGGACAGCCAGGCCAGCACCGTCAACAACGCCGCCTACCGCTACGCGCGTGCGGCCAATGGCCTGTACCAGCCGGCCAGCGAAGCCGAGGCCAACCAGACCACTTACAGCGCCTACGTCGGTGGCCCGATCATCCAGGACAAGTTGTTCTTCTTCCTGGCCGCAGAGCAGGTGGATTCGGATGGCGTGCGCGTGGGCACCAATCGCGACACCGACAACGGCCGCACCGGCGGCCTGACCGACTACGACTACAAGCAGAAGCGCTGGTACGCCAAGGTGGACTGGAACATCACCGACAACCACCTGATCGAGGTGACCGGTGCCAGCGACGAGGCGGAGACCAACGGTTCCATCTACCGTTACGACTATGTCAACCGCACGCGTGGCAGCTACTTCACCGACGAATCCACCTGGAAGACCGGCCCCACGCTGTTCACCGGCAAGTACACCGGCTACCTGGGTGACAACCTCACCGTGACCGCGCTGTACGGCAAGATGCGCACCCCCGACGAGCTGACCCCGTTCAACTACAACGCGGCCGGGGGACCGGTGATCAATAGCGCGGCGTTGCAGAATCCGGCCTACACCGGCGGCACGCCGCGCATCGGCAACCAGCTGGTCACCTCGGTCAGTTCGCCGGATCGCGAATACAAGAAAGACAATCAGCGCCTGAATCTGGAATGGCGCCTCGGCCACCACACGCTCAACTTCGGTATCGACAACCAGAAGTCCGAAGGCATCGACGTCGGCTCGGTGCTGTCCGGCCCGGGCTTCGCCTGGACCTACGGCCAGACCAACGACCCCAACGGGTTGGCCACCGGCGGGCTGGTCAGCCAGTCTGCCAACGAAGCTGGCGGCATCGGCGCGCCAAGCCCGGGCCTGGTCGATCCGGTCAACGGGTCCAGCGGCTACTACGTGGTGCGCAACATCAACACCAGCCTGTATTCCTACGAGGCCAAGCAACGCGCCTACTACATCGAAGACAAGTGGCAGGTCACCGACAACCTGTTGCTGAGCATCGGCCTGCGCAAGGACGAGTTCACCAACTACACCCCATTCGGCGACCCCTACATTGAAGTGGATAACGCGTGGGCGCCGCGCTTGGGCTTCAGCTGGGACGTCAATGGCGATTCCAGCCTGAAGGTGTTCGGTAACGTTGGCCGCTATTACCTCGGTCTGCCGCTGTCGGCGGTCAGCTTGTTCACGCCGGCCACCACCACCGATACCTATTTCACCTATAGCGGCATCAATGCCGACGGCACGCCGGTGTTGGCGCAGCAGCTCGGCTCGGCCGTGTCGGCCAATTCGCGCTTCGGCCGCATCGCCGATGTGCGCACCGCCGTGGCCAAGGACATCGAAGGCGAGAACCAGGACGAAGTCATCCTGGGTTTCACCAAGCAGCTCGAAAGCGGCTGGGTGCTCGGCGTGCGTGGTACCCACCGGCGTCTCAATGCCGGTATCGACGACCAGAACTACGACGTCTCCAACACTGCGCTGATCAACGCGGCCGCCGCGCAGGGCGTGACCATCGATTTCTCGCAAGTCGCAGGCGCCTCGCTGATCAATCCCGGCCAGACCAACACCTGGGGTGTGATCGGCACCGACGGCCAGTTCCACGAGGTGTCGGTCAGCCGCGAAGCGGCGGGCTTCCCGAAGTTCAAGCGCAACTATTCGGCCGTGGAATTCAACCTGGAACGTCCGTTCGACGGCCAGTGGTACGCCAAGGTCAACTACGTGTGGTCGCATAGCTACGGCACCACCGAAGGCCAGGTGCGTTCGGACCTGTGGCGTACCGGCGGCGCACTCGGCAGCTATCAGGGCCAGGCGTCGGTTTCTACAACGCAGAGCTGGGACCACGCAGCACTGATGGAACATTTCAACGGCGATCAATCCAACGATCACCGCCATCAGCTCAAGCTGTTCGGCTTCTACCAGTTCAACCCGCAATGGGGCGCCTCGGCCAATTTCAGCCTGATTTCCGGCGCGCCGCATAACTGCCTGGGCAATTACTACGGCACCGAATACAGCGGCCGCGATCCGGCTGGCTACGGCGGCAGCGCCATCACCGGCGGTCCGTACCACTACTGCTACAACCCCGAAACCGGCACCGGCGTGGCATCGCCTCCGGGCTCGCAGGGGCGCCTGGGCTGGATCGCCCAGCTCGACCTGGGCGTGACCTACAAGCCGGCCTTTGCCGACGGCAAGCTGGCCTTGCGCTTCGACGTGTTCAACATCACCAACGAGCAGACCGCGACGAACATCTATCCGTTCTCGCAGCTGCCCGACAACACCACCAACCCGCTATGGAATCAGGTGGTGGCCTACCAGGCACCGCGCTCTGGCCGGGTGACGTTGAGCTACGATTTCTGATCGGATCACGCGACAAAGGCAGTTCCGGCAGCGACGCGTGAAAGCACGCGTCGCTGTTTTTGTTTTGGGTAATGGCGGCCGAATTGAGGTCGCCGTGATGCGTGACGGCAGGCAGCCTGGGTGATCGCTTGGCTAAGCAGATTGTCCGCTGCAGTCGTCGCTACCTGATTGCTCAATCCTGGTAGATCAGGCAGAGAGCGGATCATCTGCGCCTTTGCTGCAGGGCCCTTGCCCGCCCACCATCGCGGGACACGCTGCAAGTACATCCATGTAGCTCCTTGGCGGCATCCATGCCGCCAAGGGTCCCGCGACGGTGGGCGGGCAAGGACCAGTCGAGTTGGTCGGCCTGAATGGATTTCAACAGCGACTAGCAAGCTGCGACGCGATGTCTTTGCTTTTCTACAAAGCTTTTCAACAAAACCACCAGCCAACTGTCTGGCGTGGTGTCCTCACCGATTGCGGGACCGTGTGGCGGCATGGATGCCGCCACCGAGCCTCCACGGACGGATTCACGGCGTGTCCCGCGAGCGGTGAGGGCACCGCGCCCTCGACCAGACTCGAAGACAGCCAAGCGCTCGCGATACGCACGATGCAGGCGTTGCTATCTGATTGCTCGCTACGGGCAGATCAGGCGAACAGCGGATCATCTGCGCCGTTGCTGCAGGGCCCTTGCCCGCCCACCATCACGGGACACGCTGCAAGTACGTCCATGTAGCTCCGTGGCGGCATCCGTGCCGCCGAGGGTCCCGCGACGGTGGGCGGGCAAGGACCAGTGGAGATGGTCGGTGCGCACAGGTTTCAACAAGCAGCCGGCAAGCTGGCGACGCGGCATCTTCGTTTTTTAAAAAAAGACCAGCCAGGTGTGTGATGCGGTGCCCTCACTGATTGCGGGGACGCCAAGGGTCCCGCGACGGTGAGCGGGCAAGGCCCGTCACGATGGTCGGTGTACCTGGTGCAAGCAAGGCATCAATCCTGCGCGACGGCCTACAACGCAGCCAGCATCAATCGTCTTCAACGCTTGCCGCACTATCACGCAAATCCTGCGCGATATGCCTGCACTGCTGCGACCGGATCTGGCGCCGCATACACGCCGCTGACCACGGCAATCAGGTCGGCACCTGCAGTCACCAGCGCGGGCACCTGCGCAGCGGCGATGCCGCCGATCGCCACCCGGGGTAGACCAAGCTCGGCCGCTTGCTGCAGTAGCGCCGGCGTCGCGCGCCGGGTGGTCTGCTTGGTGGTGGTCGGGAAAAACGCACCGAACGCGACATAGCTGGCACCCGCAGCGGCGGCGGCGCGCGCGCGCTCGATCTCGTCGTAGCACGACACCCCGATGATCGCCTGCGGCCCCAGCCGCGCGCGTGCGGCTGCCACCTCTCCATCGTCTTCGCCCAGATGCACGCCCTGTGCACCGACCTGCGCGGCCAGTTGCGCATCGTCGTTGATGATCAAGGGCACACCGTGCGCCGCGCAGGCCTTGCGCAGGGCGCTGGCCTGGCGCAACCGCAGCGCCCCATCGGCCTGCTTGTTGCGATATTGCAGCCAGGTGATTGCTGGCAATAACGGCACGGTGCGCAGGAGCAGGCGCTGGGTATTGGGCTCGTCCGGGGTGATCAGGTACACGCCGCGGGCGTCAAGGCGGTGGGGCATGGCAGCGCTTCCGAAAGCGGTGGATGGGATGGGACAATGCTGGCCCCACCGTTGCGTGACCGCGATTATCCGATGAGCGACACATCCACCACCACCTACCGCACCTGGATGTGCGTGGTCTGCGGGTTCCTCTACCACGAGGCCGACGGCATTCCCGAAGAAGGCATCGCGCCCGGCACCGCCTGGCAGGACGTGCCCGAGAGCTGGACCTGCCCCGATTGCGGCGTCACCAAGGACGACTTCGAGATGGTGGAGGTCGACTGAGTCGCTGTGAATGCCACGCTGTCGGGCACCCGCATTCCCCGTGACGGCGCTACTGGTGTAGCAAGGGAGGCTGACGTCTCCCTTGCTTGAACACTTCAAGCGATGGCCTACGTTGCGCAGCCCAGGCTTCTACTCGCGCTTCCAACG
This sequence comes from Xanthomonas sp. NCPPB 1325, assembly GCF_041477645.2. Classification (NCBI taxonomy): domain Bacteria; kingdom Pseudomonadati; phylum Pseudomonadota; class Gammaproteobacteria; order Lysobacterales; family Lysobacteraceae; genus Xanthomonas; species Xanthomonas sp. NCPPB 1325. The sequence goes on along the minus strand of NZ_CM192985.1, from coordinate 3,903,611 downwards.
AGTGCCCCATTTCGGCTAAAGACAGACACATTTAAAAATCCGCTTCTGCTACTCCTTGTGCAGAAGGCCGTGCAGGCGCTTGCTTCAGACGTACATACGTAGGGGTCGAGGATTCCGCCGCCGCTGACGCTCCAGGCATATACGAAATCACCTTGAGGCTGGGCTTCACAAAGTTTCCAAGAACTTGGCGCACCTTGCTCACAAGACAGAACAACTGCCGCAGCAGCTTCGCTTGGTATTAGAGCTCCCAGAAGCAGCGAGGTTGAAACGATCACAGCTGAGAAGATTATCTTCATTCGAATTCATCCTTGTAGCCACGTGGTGTGGCCACCAGGAGCATATCGAAAAAAATCTGCTCCTAGAGTAGGTTGTCGCCCGTTATGTGCCCCCTCAGTGCGCCCGCGCGCGCTGGCTGTTCAGTTCCACCAGATGCTCGTGCAGATGGGCCGCGTCCTGCGCGCTCGGGTTGAGTAGCAGGTAGCGCGAGAGATCGTGGCGGGCGCCATTGCGATGGCCCAGATGCAGATAGGCCATGCCGCGGTCGCGCAGCGCCTCCGGTTGGTCGGGCACCAGCTTCAGGATGCGGTCGGCGCTGCGTGCGGCGCGGTCCCAGTGCTCGGCATCGGCGTACACGCCGTGCAGGTTGCGCAAAATGCGGATCAGGATCGCGCGGTGCGGTGCCGGGTCGAGAATCTGCGCCAGCGCACGGTCGTCGGGGATTTCGCCGCCCAGGTGCGGGCGCGCGCGCTCGCGCAGCTCGTCCACGCCCAGCGGGCGGCCACCGTTGAACGGGTCCATCACCAGGACCCCGTCGTCGACCGGCAGGCGCACCAGGAAATGTCCCGGAAACGACACCCCCGCCAGCGGGATGCCCAGGCGCCGGGCCACCTCGATCTGCACCATCGCCAGCGAGATCGGATTGCCCAGCCGGCGCTCGAACACCTGGTTCAGATAGCTGTTGCGGGGGTCGTAGTACTCGTCGTGATTGCCCGAATAACCCAGTTCATCGAACAGGTAGCGGTTGACTGCCGCCATCTTCAGCGGCCACAGATCGATCGCCTCCACCTCGCGGCGCAGGTGCTCGACGTGGCTCTGCACCAGGGTGTCATACAGCTCTGCATCCAGCTGTGGATACTCGTCGCGTGCGATCAGCAACGCGGTGGACATCAGTGGCACCGCATCGTCGTCCAGGCTGGCGAGCGCGGTCCAATGGGGAAGTGGGAGCATGTCGACCATGCTGACAAGAGTGTCGGCAAGCGGCGCGGGGTTCAAGTCCGGTACTTCCTGACAGGAGACACCGCATCGCTGTGAATCACTTCAGCTTGGGAATATCCGGGCTGAAAGTGAGTTCGGCGCCATCCTGCAGGTTGAGCCTGGCGGCCTGGCCGGCATTGAGCTCCAGCACATAGCGGGCCGGCGCCTTGCTGGGGTAGGGCGGGCAGGCGTCGCCGGCCGAGCACGGCGGCACATCGCGTTGTTGCGACACCAGCCGGCGCTGGTTGTCGAAATACAGGATATCCAGCGCGATCTTGGTGTTCTTCATCCAGTACGCCATCGGTTCCTGGCGGTCGTGGATGAACAGCATGCCGCGGTCTTCGTCCATGGCGTCGCGGAACATTAGCCCCTTGGTCCGGTCGGCATCGTTCTGTGCCAGTTCCACCTGATAGCGCGTACCGGCCAGTTCCACCCAGGAGCCGCCGCTGGCGCAGCCGCCAAGCAGGAGCAGACAGGCAAGACCAAGGAAGCGGGCAGGGCGCATGCGGCAAACCGATGAGGCGGGGATGGCGCACCTTCTGCCATGCACCGGCGTGCGTCAAGTCGCGGCGGCAGGCGATGCAGTGCGGTGCCGTGCAAGGCATCGGGACGGGCCGATTGCCCGCTGCGCATCGCGCGGCCACGGTGCCGCCTCGCCCAGCGCGCGGGGGAGGCACGTTCCGCTTGCAGATGCGCCGCGTGCGGACTTCTGTATGCAGACAGCGAGCAAGTTGCGCCGGGCGTGCAGCGTTCGAGAGTCGCCGCACCGGCCACCGCTGTGAAGAGAGCACCTGCAACGCCGCGTTGCCGGCGCGGCCCAGGTGTCGGATGTCTGCGCGCCGTCGGGCGCACGAACAATCGTCCGCGTCGTGCCTCAGAGCACGCGCGGCGGTGTGCCGCCGACGATCACCACATCGGCCGGGCGGCGCGCAAACAGGCCCACGCAGACCACACCCGGAATCTGGTTCAAGCTGCGCTCCAACGCCACCGGATCGGTGATCTGCAGGTTGTGCACGTCCAGCACCACGTTGCCGTTGTCGGTCACCACGCCGTCGCGCCACACCGGCTGGCCGCCGGTCAACGCCAGGATCTGGCGGGCGACCAGGCTGCGTGCCATCGGAATCGCCTCCACCGGCAGCGGAAACTTGCCCAGCACCGGCACTTGCTTGCTCGGGTCGACGATGCAGATGAAGCGTTCGCTGGCCTCGGCAATGATCTTCTCGCGGGTCAGTGCCGCACCGCCGCCCTTGATCAGGCAGCGGTTAGGGTCGCACTCGTCGGCGCCGTCCACATATACCGACAGATTGCCGGTGTGGTTGAGATCCAGTACCTCGATGCCGTGCTGGCGCAGGCGTGCGGTGCTCTGTTCGGAGCTGGAGACCGCGCCCTTGATGCGGTGGCCGATACGGCCCAGCGCATCGATGAAGTAGGCCACCGTCGAGCCGGTACCGACACCGACGATCATGCCGTCTTCCACGTAATCGAGTGCCTTCTCGGCGGCCAGGCGTTTTGCGTCGGACATTTGGGAGCTCGGGATTGGTGATTGGGGAGTTGGGATTCGTAAGAGCAGGTCACACGGGGCGGCGATGGGCGAATCCCCAATGCCGAATCCCCAATCACGGCTACTCCATCGCCAGCAACAGCTTCCACTGCGCGGCGGTCACCGGCAGGATCGACAGGCGATTGCCGCGCGCGATCAGCGGGAAGCCTTCGCCCAGTGCATCGGCGTGTTGCTTGATTTCATCCAGCGCAATCGTGCGCTTGAGTTTGCGCTCGAACGCCACGTCCACCAGCATCCAGCGTGGGTCTTCGCGCGTGGACTTGGGGTCGTGGTAGTCGGATTTTGGGTCGAACTGGGTGTCGTCCGGATACGCAGTGCTGGCGACCTTGGCGATGCCGACGATACCGGGCACCTTGCAGTTGGAGTGGTAGAAGAACACCCCGTCGCCCACCTGCATGCCGTCGCGCATGAAATTGCGCGCCTGGTAGTTGCGCACGCCGTTCCACGGCTCGGTGCCGACGCGTTCCAGATCATCGATGGAAAACGTATCCGGCTCGGACTTCATCAACCAGTAGCGCTTGCGGGCAGTCATGCAGAGAGGCTGTCGTCTTTCAGGAAAGTGGCGTGTTCGGTGCAGATGGCGTCCACGCCCACGTCCCAGGATTCGGTCGGCAAGGCAGGCACCTGCTGTGCGGCAAAGCCGACGCCCACCAGCCAGGGCGGCGGCGCCTGGCGATGCCGGAACGCGAAGCTGCGATCATACCAGCCGCCCCCCATGCCCAGCCGCCGGCACGCCGCGTCGAAACCGGTCAGCGGGGTCACCACCAAGGCCATGTCCTGTGGCGCCAGCGTGTCGGCCAGATCCACGTCCGGCTCGGGAATCCCGTAGCGATTGCTGACCAGTCCCTGGCCCGGCCGCCATGGCGCAAAGCGCAGCACGCGTCCGTCCAGCACCGGCAGGCAGTAGCGCACGCCGGCCGGCAAGCTCAGCTGCCAGCGATGCAGTGCGATCTCGCCATCCATCGCCCAATACCCGGCCACCGCACCGGCCTGCGGTGCGAACGGCAGCGCCAGCAAGCGTTCGGCCAATGCATCGGCGGCGGCCAGTCGCTGCGTGGCCGGCAGGCTGCGGCGTTGCGCACGCAACTGCTGACGCAGCGCGTCTCGGTCCTGGGTCATCGGTGTCTCGCAGCGGTCGAAGGCGCACATTGTCGATGGCCCACGTCCAGCTGCCTAGCGCCATGTCCGCAATGTTCAACGTCCCGTTCGAAGGTCCGGCGTCCGGTCGGAACGTCGGGCACCAGGTCTGGACGTGCCGCCGGGCAATCGCCTCGTGGCCGGTTGGCGGAGCGCGGTGCTCACGCGCTTGGCGTAGAGAAACATGTCTTCGTGCATTCAGTCCGATGAGATGCTGCGCACGTGCGCTCCTGAGGCTGCCCTCCAGGTTGTCGCATCATCGACAGGCCAATCCCGCAGCAGCGCCCCGGGGCACGAAGGGCTGCATCGCTGCGCGCGGCAGGCGTCGTGCCCAAACGCTTCGCCAGACACACAAAAAGAAACGGCGCCCGAAGGCGCCGTTTCAGATTTGCATTCTCCGCGGTGACGATGCGGGCGAAACGACCTTGAACCCGGGGTTCAAGTGGGGACGTTGTGAGGCCATCGGGCTTCCCGCTACAAGGCGGACTTGCACACCCGGCTTCGTCGCGCCCCCGTGGTCGTAATTAAGGGACAAGGCGAATGTTTTGCACGCTGTCGTTTACAGCAGAGAACGCAGGTGAAGTATAGACCTCTGCTGCGCGATGGCTAGCCCATTCGTCGGCACGCGGTCGCAAAAATTCATCTTTGCGACGGCAGTGCGACGTCGCGCTCAACGTGGTGTATCGGCCAGGCCGTCCAGGCGACGGTTCAAGCTGTCGAGCGTATTCGCCAATTCACGATCGTAGAGCGCTTGTTGGTCGCGCAACTGCTGCAACTCATGTGCAAGATTGAGCGCAGCCAGCACCGCCACACGATCGACCGCTGCCATGCGGTTGCTGCCACGGATCTCGCGCATGCGCAAATCCAGCAGGCGTGCCGCAGCGGTGAGGCTCTCGCGTTCGTCGGCAGTCACGCCAACCGTGTATTCACGATCCAGAATACGCACGCTGACCGGTTCGTTGCTGCTCACGTGTGCTGCTCCAGTGACTTCAACCGCACGATCATGGCTTCCACCCGCGAGCGTGCCTGCTCGTTCTTGGTCAGCAGTTGCGAACGCTCGCCGATCAATTGTTCCTGCTGATGGCGCAGGCTACGGTTCTCGTCGGTCAACCGTTGCGTCCGCTCCACCAGCGCCTCCACGCGGGCGGCGAGTGCGCGGATCTGAGCGAGGGCGGCAGCGTTGTCCATGCGCTCACGATAGGGGCGCGCGCGCGTCACGGTCAAGCGCCGCTCACGGGCCGGTCACGCGCCATGAAGCCAAGCCTGCCAAGGGCTGCCGCCGGCCTGACCCGCTGCCGCGCGCGACCCCTGGAACGCTGCATGGAGCGACCGGATCGCGGTTGGGACGGGCGGCCTTGATACACTGGAAAGTCTCGTCGCCCGCCTCGCGCGGGTGCCTTCTGTTCCTAGCCTGGATGACCCGATGGATCTGCCTGACGTAACCGCTGTGCAAACTGAAAGCCGTCAGCTCGGGCTGGCGTCCTCTGCGGCGGAGTTGCACGGCGGGCTATGCGGGTGGTTGTCCGGTGGTGGGGCCGACAGTGGCGACTGGCTGGCCCGCATCCTGGCCGACAACGCCCAGGCGGCGCCCAAGCAGGGCGGCGCGCTGGATCGGCTGCGCCAGGCCACCGTGGCACAGCTGGAAGACCGCGACTTCGCGTTCGACCTGCTGCTGGTCGAAGAGGGCGCCCCGTTGCCAGCGCGTACCGATGCGCTGTTCGATTGGTGCCGCGCGTTTCTGGGCGGCTTCGGGCTGGCCGCGCAGCAGCGCCCGGCGCTCACCGAAGAAGGCGAAGAAGCGCTGCAGGATCTGGCCCGCCTGGCGCAGGCATCCAGCGACGATTTCGATGCCGGCGAAGAAGACGACACCGCCCTGGCCGAGATCGAGGAATTCGTCCGCGTGGCGGTGCTGTTGCTGCATGGCGACTGCGTCATGGGGCCGCGTTTTCGCCAACGTCTGAACTGATCGTCGTCCCGTCATGAAGAAGCTCACCGGGATCGGCGCGGCCGAGTATGCGCGCCGGCGCAAGCAACTGATGCAGATGGCCGGCGAGCACGCCATCCTGATCCTGCCCGCCGCCCCCGAGCGCGTGCGCAGCCACGACACCCATTACCCGTACCGGCAGGATTCGGACTTCTGGTATCTGAGCGGCTTTCCCGAGCCCGAGGCGGTGCTGGTGCTGGTGCCCGGGCGCCGGCATGGCGAAGCGATCCTGTTCTGCCGTGAGCGCGATGCCGAGCGCGAAGCCTGGGACGGCCCGCGCGAGGGGCAGGAAGGGGCGGTGGAACGCTACGGCATGGACGATGCGTACCCCATCGACGATGTGGACGAGATCCTGCCGGGTCTGCTGGAAGGGCGCAGCCGGGTCTATTACCACTTCGGCCGCGATGTCGATTTCGATCTGAAGCTGATCGGCTGGCTCAAGCGGGTGCGCGAGCAGGTGCGTCATGGCGCGCAGCCACCGCATGAATTCCTGGAGCTGGGGCATCTGCTGCACGAGCAGCGCCTGTTCAAGTCGCGCGATGAACTCGCCTTGATGCAGCAGGCCGCAGACATCAGCGTGTGTGCGCACCTGGCCGCCATGAGACTGGCACGCCCGGGCGTGCACGAGTACGAACTGCAGGCCGAAGTGGAGCGCGAATTTCGCGCCGCCGATGGGTGGCCGGCCTACGGCAGCATCGTCGGCACCGGCAGCAACGCCTGCGTGCTGCATTACCGCGCCAACAACGCGCGCAGCCGCGACGGCGATCTGGTGCTGATCGATGCCGGTGCCGAATACCGTGGCTATGCGGCCGACATCACCCGCACGTTCCCGGTCAACGGCCGCTTCACGCCGGCACAGCGCGCCCTGCACGATCTGGTCGGTGCGGCGCAGGCGGCGGCGCTCGCGCAGGCGCGCCCCGGCGTGGCCTATGAGGCCGGGCATCTGGCCGCGGTGGAGACCTTGACCGAGGGCCTGCTACGCCTGGGCCTGCTCAAGGGCAAGCTGGAACGCAACATCGCCGAGGGGCATTACAAGCGCTTCTATCGGCACAAGACCGGCCACTGGCTGGGCCTGGACGTGCACGATGTCGGTGATTACCGGCTGGCCGGCGACTCGCGCCTGCTGGAACCCGGCATGGTGTTCACCATCGAGCCGGGGCTCTATGTCTCTGCCGACGACACCACGGTGGAGCCCAGGTGGCGCGGCATCGGCATCCGCACCGAAGACAACGTGCTGATCACCGGCGATGGCCACCGCGTGCTGACCGATGCACTGGCGCGCAGCGCCGACGAGATCGAAGCGGTGATGGCCGGCAGCGCGTAACCGCCGGCGCGCGTGAGGGTCGCCGCGGCCGACACACCGCAGTGAGCGTCATGAAGGCGCAGGCAAAAACGCAGTCGCCGCAGTGGACGCGTGCTTACGCCGATCCCAGGCACCAGCTGCGCCCGCCTGGCGACTGCACAGGCGTTTTGTCGGCTGGGTTCATTGGCCCAGCTGCGGCGTCTGGGTGCGTTCGGGGTGCTGCACCGGCTCGCTCGGCCCGGCGAGTTGACGCGCGCGCTCGAACGATTGTTCTTCCGGTGTGCCCAGCGCCTGTTCGGTTTTCATGTGCGCACGCAGGTGCGCCGGATTGGACGGGTCGCCTTGCACCACGAACACGTTCTCGCCGCCGTGCACGCCGCGATGGTTTGCTTCGCTCATCAGCACGTGGTCCACGCGCGACAGCCCGCCTTCCTTGGCCAGCGGCAACAAGGCGGCGGTGAGGCGTGCGCTGGTCTGATCGGGCGTGCGACCGTGCGCCGCATCGATCGCATGCACGCCGCGTTCGATCTGCTGATACATCGCGTGGTCCGGGTGCGCGCTCTGGCGTGGGTCGTTCATGGCAGTGTTCCGTGTGGTGGTGCTGCAGCGTAGCGGGGCGTGATCGGGTGGTGGATTGCGCGGTTGGGCGCCCATCTCAGGTCTTTCGCCATTGTGGCCCGGCATTGCACACCGTGGTGTGGTCGGCCGCGCCCGCTGCTCAAGCGGCGGCGAAGACCGGGCGGGTCAGGTTTTCCGGCGCGGCGTCGGTGCACACCACTTCATCTTCGATGCGAATGCCGCCGTACGGTTTGAACTGCTCCACACGCTGCCAGTCGATGCTGGCGGTGTGGCCGTTCTTCTTCACTTCGTCCAGCAGCATGTCGATGAAGTACACACCCGGCTCGATGGTCACCACCATGCCTGGTTCCAGCACGCGGGTCAGGCGCAGGTAGGGATGGCCTGCCGGGCGTTCGATGCGGCCGCCGCGGTCGCTGGCGGCAAAGCCGGCCACATCGTGTACCTGCAGGCCGATCAGGTGGCCCAGGCCATGCGGGAAGAACGCGGCACTGACGCCGGTGGCCAGCGCGGCCTCCGGCGACACGGTGATGATGCCGAACTGCTGGAGGATGCCCATCAACGCCAGATGCGCATCGATGTGCAGCTGCTTGTAGTCCACGCCGGCGCGCACCGCCTGGCCCATGCGGAGCTGCGCGGCGTCGACTGCATCGATCAGGGCCTGGAATTCGCTGCCGGTATCGGCGGCGTAGGTGCGGGTGATGTCGCTGGCATAGCCATGTGCCGACGCGCCGGCATCGATCAGGAAACTGCGCAGCGGTTGCGGTGGCTGCTGGCCGAGCTCGGTGTAATGCAGCACTGCGCCATGCTCGTTGAGCGCGATGATGTTGCCGTATGGCAGCGTGTTGGCATCCTGGCCCACGGCCGCGCAGTAGGCCATATGGATGCCGAATTCGCTCTGGCCGGCGCGAAACGCCGCTTCGGCGGCACGATGGCCGCGCATTGCCAGCTGCTGGGCGATGCGCATCAACGCCAGCTCGTACGGGGTCTTGAAGGCGCGCTGATAGTCCAGGTAGTCGAGCACCGGCTGCGGGTTGTTCGGCACGTAGGCGCCGAGTGCGCTGCGCGCCTCGCCGAGGATGGCGCAGCGCTCGACCTGCCTGGGCAGCAGCGCCAGCGCCTGTTCCGGGGTGCGGATGATGTGGATGTCGCAGTGCTCCACCCACCAGCCGCTGGGCGCGTCGGGCACCACGTGCCAGTAGTCGAAGGGTTGGTGGAAGATCACCGTCGGCCGCTGGCCCGGGGTGTAGACCAGCCAGCTGTCGGGCACCCGCGTCAGCGGCACCCAGGTCTTGAACTGCGGGTTGACTGCATACGGGTAATCGCGGTCGTCGAACACCTGGTAGTGCGTGCTGCCGCTGGGGACCACCAGATGATCGAAGCCGCCGCGTTGCAGCGCCTGATCGGCACGCGCGGTCAGCGTGCGCAGGTGGTCGGAATACAGGTGGCTCAAGGAGGGCTGGGTCATGCGGGACTCGATCGGCAATGCGAAGCAATGCGCAAGTTTGCCGCAATCGCAGTGCGCTGCGTCAGCCGACCATGTGTTCTTCGGCGATCCAGGCGCGCAGGCGCTGGCGATGCGGCTCGGACATGCTCAGGAACCGGAAGCCGGCCCAGGCCTGCCCGGGCGCATGCGCCGCCTCCGACCACAGCAGGTGCACGCCGACGTCGATCGCGGTGGCGCGGCCAACGCGTTCGGGCAGGCTGAAACGCAGCTGGTACAGCGCGTCGTCGTGCAGCGCAACCGAGGCCAGCAGCAGCATGCCGGTTTCCGAGACATTGCCAACCCGGCCGATCTGCGCTTCGGTGAGCATGTCGATCACCGGCACCATGTCGTTTGGTTGGCGGCGCGGCGCACGGCGGGTGTCCTGGATCATGGCAAGGCCTCTGCGGGAGCGTGGCCGGCCAGGCTGCGCAGCGTAAGCACGGTGGCATGCCAGGCACGGTCGATCAGGCGGGATTTTTCTTCGACCAGCAGGCGCGCCTGGCCGCCGGCCATCAGCCGCGCCAGCCCGTCCAGCGAGTGCTCGCCGATCTTTTGCCCGCGCTGATTGACGAACAATGCATGGCCGGTCATCGGGCTGTACCAGGACAGGCGTTGCCGGCGCAGGTCGCCTTGCTGGTTGATCACGAATTCGAACCAGGTCCCGAACGGCAGGCTGCGCAGCTGCGTGTAGCAGGCATCTTCGGCCGGCGTGCGCGGTATGGCGGCGGGCTTGTGCGCTGCAGTGTCGGCCTGCTCGCCCAGGCGCGCGCGCGCCTTGAGCTTGGCGGCCAGTTCGGTGCGCGAGCTGAGCGCATCGTCGCCGCCGGGCGTGGACAGGCGGCGCGCAATCGCGGCCGCTTCTTCGTGGTGATAGCCCACCTGCAGCAGCGCGGTTTCGACATCGGTGCCGAGCGCAATGTCGGTGGGCTCGCCCTTGTTGCGGCAGGTGACCTCGGCGATGCGCGTGGTCAGCGCCAGGCGCTCGTCCCACTCCGGCGACTGCTCGCCTTGCCGCAGCAGGGTGAGCGTGAGCACGTCGGACCAGGCCTGGCGCAGCAGCGATTGCACGAACCGCGGCGGTGCGCTGTCGTCGCACACCTGCTCGATCCGCGCCTGCGCCTGCTGTTTGGCAGTTTCCAGCCGTTCCTTGCCGCGCGCGGCATCCACATGCCGGCGTTCGGCCACGTCGGCCTTGCGTGCCAGGACGCGCAAATGCGCCTGGATGTCGTCGTTGGCGGCGGCGAAGGTCGCCTCGTCGCCCTGGTAATCGTTGACGATGGTGTCGACCGCGGCGCCCAGCTTGTGCAGCAGCTGCGGGTCCACATCGTCCTCGCCCAGCCACACCGCGCCGGACTCGGCCACGGTGTTGAGCAGCTCGCGCACCGGGTGCTGGTCGCGCACGAAGAAATGCGTGTCGGCCAGGGCTGCGCGTACCACCGGCACCTGCAGCCTGGCGAGCAGGGCCTGCGCAGGTGTGTGATCGCGCACTTCGCGCTGCATCTGTGCGTAAAGCAGGCCAAGCAGGTCGAAGGTGTCGTTGTCCTGCGGCGACAGCGTGGCGTCTGCGCCGTGCTCGGCGCGCAGCAGCTCCAGCACCTGGCGCTGCACCGCATCGATACCGGGTGCCGGCGACAACGCACCCGGGCGTGCGCCCGTCGCGCTCTGCAGGCTGGCCAGTGCCTTGCCCAGCGCGGCCTTGGGTACGCTGGGCGCAGCGCTGGCTGCCGGCGCTGCAGCCGGCTGGGCGGCGGCCTGCAGCAAGCTGCCCGGGGCGGTAGTGCCGTGCGCGCCGGCGGTGCCGGCTGCCTGCCAGTGGCGTGCCGAGGACATCAGGCCGCCAAGTGCGTGTGCGGCCTCGTTCAACCCGGGCGAGGCCGCGTGCATGCTGCTGCTAGCACCCGACGCTGCAGGGGGCAGGCCTTGCGGATCGAGCAGGGCACTCTGCCAGGCGCTCGGAGCGGCGTGCCCATGCCAGCCGTTGGCCGGCCGCGGGGAGCGTTGCGCGCCGCCGTGCGCGCCTGCCGCGGCGTTGCCTGCAGGTGTCGCCGCACCCGCTGGCGCGGTGCGGCGCGTCTGCACATGGGTGGGCTTGACCAGGTAGGGGTGATAGATCAGCCCGGGCAGGATGCCTTCCTGCGCGAGCACGGCATTGGCGCTCTCGTAGACATCGCCCAGGCGGTCCATCACCTGATGCTCGAAGACCTTGTACAGCGCGAGCTGCCCATCCAGGCCGAGACCCAGGCACTGGCCGCACTCACGCATGATCCGGCACAGGGCATAGGGTCCGAGCGGCAGGGCGTCGAGCTCGAATTCCGGCACTGCGCCGATCACTGCCAGACGTTGCGCCAGCAGTTGCAGCGCATCGGCACGCCGCGAGGTCTCGCGGCGGGCGATGTCGCTGAGCACGATGTCGCGATCGATGTCGGTGTCTTCCACCAAGGTCAGCGTCTGCGGTGGCGTGGACGCATCGGCGGGCGGCATCAGCGCAGGGCGCTCCTGCAATGCCGCCAGGTCCTGCGCCAGATGCTGCAGAAACAGCTGCGGAAAGCGGTCGATGTGATCGCGCAGGCCGCGCATCTGCGCGTAGGTATCGGCCTGAATCTGGCTGTTGCGTGCATGCTCGGCCTGATGCAGCAGCGCACGTTCCAGTTCGACGATGGTCAGCCGCAGCGGGCCGCCGAGCGCCTGCACGCACTGCGCATGCAACATGCCAAGCAGGCGCCGGCCGCGCGCGGAAACGGGCGCGTCGGCGATCGGGCCGCTGAGCGTGGGCTGCAGGGAGGACAGGGGCGTGGACATCCGGGGAGATGGGCTCGGTGCGAAGCGTGAGCTATGTAGCATGTTTTCCGGCGGCGCAGCGATCATCGCGATGCGAGGTGCCAGGAGTCCGGTGCCGGCCGCGCCGCCTCGATGGGGCACGAGCCCACGCTGGCGCACGTTCGCCGCACCACGATGTTGCCGGCGCAGCAGCGGGGCGCGTGCTCAGGTCAAAAACAGCTCGACCACGTCGTTGGTGAAGCGGCGGCCCAGCTCGGTGGGCACCACGCGTCCGTCCTGTTCGACCAGCCAACCCTGCGCCACCGCACGCGCGACCGGTGCGGCGATGGCCGACGCGGCCAGGCCGGTGCACGCTTCGAAATCGCCCAGGCGAAACCCTTCGTGCAGCCGCAGCAGATTGAGCATGTATTCGAACGGCAGCCGCTCGCGCGGCACGACCTCGTCGCCACCGACCGATGCGGGCGTGCCGGCGCTGGCCAGGTAGCTCTGCGGATGCTTGTGCTTCCAGCGCCGCAGCACGTGTTGTTCGGCGCCGGAACTGATCTTGCCGTGCGCACCTGCGCCGATACCCAGGTAGTCGCCAAACCGCCAGTAATTGAGGTTGTGCGCACACTGCCGGCCCGGCTTGGCATAGGCGCTGACTTCGTACTGCGCATAGCCGGCCCCGGCGAGCAGCGCTTGGCAATGTTCCTGGATATCCCAGGCCGCATCGTCGTCGGGGATGCCCTTGGGCGGCCGCGCGAAGAACACCGTGTTCGGCTCCAGCGTGAGCTGGTAATGCGACATGTGGGTGGGATGCAACGCGAAAGCGCGTTCGAGGTCGCGCTCGGCCTGTGCCAGGGTCTGCTCGGGCAGCGCGTACATCAGGTCGATATTGACATTCTCGTAGCCGGCATCCTGCGCCAGCTTGATCGCACGCTCGGCCTCGGCGCTATCGTGGATGCGCCCGAGCCGCTGCAATGCCACATCGTCGAAGCTCTGCACGCCGAAGCTCAGGCGGTTCACGCCGGCGGCGCGGTAGTGTTCGAAGCGGCCATGCTCGGCGGTGCCCGGATTGGTTTCCAGGGTGATTTCAAGATTGGGTGCAAAGCGCAGCCGCGCTGCAGCCGCCTGCAGGAATCGGTCGATCGCCTGCGGCGGAAACAGGCTGGGCGTGCCACCGCCGAAGAACACCGAATGCACCACCCGGCCCCAGACCAGCGGCAGGTCTGCATCCAGGTCGCGGATCAGTGCATCTACGTATTCTTCGAACGGCAGCACGCCCTTGGCCGCATGCGAGTTGAAATCGCAGTACGGGCATTTGCGCACGCACCAGGGCAGGTGCACGTAGAGCGAGAGCGGGGGCGGGATCAGGGCGGGCACTGCGTGCGGTCGTCGGTTACAGCGTGAGCGCGTGCAGCTTGTGCTGCAGCGTTGCCAATGCCACTGCGCGGTGGCTCAGGCGGTTTTTCATGTCGCTGTCCATTTCCGCCGCGGTCAGGCCATGCACCGGATCCAGAAATACCGGGTTGTAGCCGAAGCCGCCGTCGCCGCGCGGTTGCGTGGTGATCACGCCTTCCCAACTGCCTTCGGCGATCAGCGGCTGCGGATCTTCCGGGTGACGCAGCAACACGATCACCGCGTAAAACCGCGCACTGCGGCGATCAGCTGGCACGTCGCGCATGGCATCGAGCAACTTGGCGTTGTTGGCCCGCGCATCGGTCGGGCTGCCGGCGTAGCGCGCGCTGTACAAACCGGGCGCACCGCCCAGCGCATCGACGATCAGGCCCGAATCATCGGCCAGCGCCGGCAGGCCGGTCACCGCGCTGGCATGGCGAGCCTTGATCAACGCGTTCTCCACGAAGGTCAGGCCGGTTTCCGGCACGTCTTCCACGCCCAGCTCTCCCTGCGCGACGATGCGCAGCGGCAGTGCCGCCAGCATGGCGCGCAGTTCTTCCAGCTTGCCGGCGTTGCCGCTGGCCAATACCAGTTGCTTCATTGCTTGGGCTCCAGCAGATCCCACTTGGTGCCGTACAGATCGCGGAACACCACGACCGTGCCGTATGGCTCCTCGCGCGGGGTTTCCAGGAATTCCACGCCGAAGGCCTGCATGGCCGCATGGTCGCGCCAGAAGTCGTCGGTGTAGAGAAAATGATCCACGCGCCCACCGGTCTGATCGCCGATGCGCGCGCGTTGCGCGGCGTCGGCCGGCTGCGCGAGCAGCAGGCCGGCGTCCTGCGTGCCGCCCGGGCCGATCACCACCCAGCGTTTGCCATCGCCCAGTGCGCGATCTTCCAGCACGTGGAAGCCCAGCGCGCCGGTGTACCAGGCAATCGCCGCATCGTAGTCGGCAACCAGCAAGGTGGTCAGGGCGATGCGACGGCTCATCCGGCCAGCGCGGCGCGTTGCAGCGCGAACAACTCGCCCACGCCCTTTTCGGCAAGCGACAGCAGCGCATTGAGCTCTTCGCGGCGGAAGGCATGGCCTTCGGCCGTGCCCTGCAGCTCGATGAAGCCGCCGCCATCGTTCATCACCACATTCATGTCGGTATCGCAGTCGCTGTCTTCGGGGTAATCCAGGTCCAGCACCGGCTCGCCGCGATAGATGCCGACCGACACCGCAGCCACCGCACCGATCAACGGGTGCTTCTTGATGTCGCCGCGCTTGAGCAGCAGGTTCACCGCATCAGCCAGCGCCACGTAGGCGCCGGTGATGGCGGCGGTGCGGGTGCCGCCATCGGCCTGCAGCACGTCGCAGTCCAGGGTGATGGTGCGCTCGCCCAGCGCGTTGCGGTCCACACAGGCGCGCAGTGCGCGGCCGATCAGGCGCTGGATTTCCAGCGTGCGCCCGCCCTGCTTGCCACGGGCGGCTTCGCGATCGGAACGGGTGTGGGTGGAGCGCGGCAACATGCCGTATTCGGCGGTGACCCAACCTTCGCCCTTGCCGCGCAGGAAGCCCGGCACGCGGTTTTCCACGCTGGCGGTGCACAGCACGCGGGTGTCGCCGAAGCTCACCAGCACCGAGCCTTCGGCATGGCGGGTGAAGGCGCGTTCGATGCGCACCGGGCGCAGCTGGTCGGCCGTGCGGCCGCTGGGACGGGAAAAGGTCATGCGATGAGTCCGGAAGTCGGGAGGTGGGTCGGGCGTCAGTGCGCGGCGTGCAGGCAGCCGGCAAGGGCGGCTAGGGTACCATTCGCGCTTTGACGGCACGGGATTCACGATGATCCGAAGCATGACCGCGTTTGCTGGCGGCGAACGCATCACGCCCTGGGGCACGCTCGGTTGCGAGCTGCGCTCGGTCAACCACCGCTTTCTGGAAGTGGGCACGCGCCTGCCGGAAGAATTGCGTGCGCTGGAGCCGCTGCTGCGCGAGCGCGTGGCTGCCAAGAACAGCCGCGGCAAGCTGGACCTGACGCTGCGCCTGCGCGCGCCGGAAAACGCACAGACTCTGGCCGTCAACGAAGCACTGCTGCAGGAACTGGGCGCGCTTGCCGCGCGGCTGGATGGCGTCTTCCCCAAGCTGCAGGTGGGCTTCACCGACCTGCTGCAGCTGCCTGGCGTGCTGCAGGTGCAGGACGTGGATGCGCCCGCGCTGCAGGCGCAGGCGCTGGCCTTGCTGGACGAGGTGGTCGACAGCTTTGTTGCTGCGCGCGAGCGTGAGGGCAGCAAGCTGGCCGCGGCGATCAGCGAGCGGGTGGATGCGATCGAACGTATCGCCGCCGAGGTGCGCACGCTGATTCCGGCAATTCGCGAAGGGCAGCGCGTCAAGCTGGCCGCACGCCTGGCCGATCTGCCGCATCCGGTGGACCCGGGCCGCACCGAACAGGAACTGGTGCTGTGGCTGCAGAAGCTGGACGTGGACGAGGAGCTCGACCGCCTGTCCAGCCACATTGCCGAGATCCGTCGCGTGCTCAAGCAGCGCGAGCCGGTGGGCCGCCGCCTGGACTTCCTGCTGCAGGAGTTCAACCGCGAAGCCAACACGCTGGGCTCCAAGTCGGTGGACAGCCGCACCTCCAACGCCGCCGTAGATCTGAAGGTGTTGATCGACCAGATCCGCGAGCAGGTGCAGAACATCGAGTAGCCGGGATTCGAGATTCGGGATGGGGCAGTTGCCGGTTCCCGATGTCTGCGGGCCGCGGCCAATCCCGGTAGCATGTCGACCCCGGTGGTACCGGCCCGCAGCCTGTTCGCGAATCCCGACTCCCCAATCCCGAATCCCTGATCCTATGCGCGGCACCCTCTATATCGTTGCGGCCCCCTCGGGCGCCGGCAAGAGCAGCATCGTCAACGCCACCCTGGCGCGTGATCCCAAGATCGCCCTGTCGATCTCGTTCACCTCGCGCGCGCCGCGGCCGGGCGAGCGGCATGCCGAGCACTACCATTTCGTTTCTGCCGACGAGTTCCAGGGCATGATCGAGGCGGGCGACTTTTTCGAGTACGCGCTGGTGCATGGCGACTGGAAGGGCACTGCGCGGCAGTCGGTGGAGCCGCAGCTGGCCGCCGGGCACGACGTGTTGCTGGAGATCGACTGGCAGGGCGCGCGCCAGGTGCGCCAGAAGGTGCCCGATGCGGTGAGCGTGTTCATCCTGCCGCCGTCGCGCCAGGCGCTGGACGAGCGCATGCGCAAGCGCGGGCAGGACAGCGAGGACGTGATGGCACAGCGTCTGGCTGCCGCACGCGAGGAGATGCTGCATTTCGAAGAGTTCGACTACGTGATCATCAACGAGACCTTCGACACCGCCGTGTCGGAGATGTGCGCCATCTTCACCGCCAGCCGGCTGCGCCGGCAGGCCCAGCAGCAGCGGCATGCCGGGCTGATCCAGGCCTTGCTGGACTGAGGGCGCATGCGTGAACGTCGCCCGCAGCGCGGGTGGCGTGGCGGGCACTGATCCGGCCATGCGGCAGGGCGCCAGGCGGTTCGCATTCGGGTGCGGTGGACGCGCTCAGCGGGTGGGCAGGGGCCAAGTCTGCGCACCGGCAACGATTCCTTGGCCTGGTGCACGGGTCCAAGCCGCTGATTCCAAAGGAAACTGAACGGCCATCGGTTGCCCGCTCGACCGCACAGGCGTACACTCCGCCCCCTTTCCCTCATTCGATGCGCGGCCGTTGCTGGTCGCCGGGAGCCCGCATGGCCCGCATTACCGTAGAAGATTGCCTGGAAGTCGTGAACAACCGTTTCGAGCTGGTCATGATGGCCTCCAAGCGCGCCCGTCAGCTCGCCAACGGCGTGCAGCCGCTGATCGAAAATGCCGACGCCAGCGACAAGCCCACCGTGATGGCACTGCGCGAGATCGCCGCACGCCGGATCGACAACGCGCTGATCGATGAAGTCGAGAAAGCCGAGCGCGAGCGTGCCGAGCGCGAAGCACTGGAATGGGCCGCCGCCGAAGTGGTCGCCGACGAAGACATGTCCAAGAACGACGATTGATTGCCCGCGTCACGGCGATCGATTCGAACAGCCCGCATCCACGCGGGCTGTTTTCGTTTTGGGGCCCCGGCAGTGCGCCGGCGTGTGCAAACGTTTGCCGTCACTGCGCCGCTGGCATAGTCTTCCGCCATGAACCCAGGCCCCACTGCCCAGGCGACCGTCGTGACGTCTCCGTCTTCCGACCAGGCCATTCCCGACTACGTCCTGCACTTCGAACGCGCCGCCAGCTACCTGCCCAGCGAGCAGCTGCCGATCCTGCGCCGTGCCTGGGAGGTCGGCGCCACCGCGCATGCCGGCCAGACCCGTAAATCCGGCGAGCCCTACATCACCCATCCGGTGGCCGTGGCCGGCGTGCTGGCCGAGCTGGGCCTGGACATGGAATCGCTGATCGCCGCGATCCTGCACGACACCATCGAAGACACGCCGCTGACCCGCGAGGAGCTGGCGTCCGAATTCGGCGAAGCGGTGGCCGAGCTGGTCGATGGCGTCACCAAGCTGGACAAGCTCAAGTTCCGCGACCGCCAGGAAGCGGCGGCGGAAAGTTTCCGCAAGATGCTGCTGGCGATGTCGCGCGACCTGCGCGTGATCATGATCAAGCTGGCCGACCGCCTGCACAACATGCGCACGCTCGGCGCGCAGAGCACCGAGGCGCGCGGCCGTATCGCCCGCGAGACGCTGGAGATCTACGCACCCATCGCCCAGCGCCTGGGCATGAGCCTGATCAAGTCCGAGCTGCAGAATCTGGGCTTCCGCGCGCTGTATCCGTGGCGCCACGCCATCATCGAAAAGCACATCCGCAGCCAGCCGGTGGTGCGGCGCGAATCGATGGCGCAGGTGGAAGTGCAGCTGTCGCAGCGTCTGGCCAAGGAAGGGCTGGAACATCGGCTGGTCAGCCGCATCAAGACGCCCTGGAGCATCTATTCCAAGATGCACGAAGAGAACAAGTCCTTCGACCAGGTGATGGACGTGTTCGGCTTCCGCCTGGTGGTGCGCTCGGTGGCCGACTGTTACCACGCCCTCGGCGCGGTGCATGCCACCTTCAAGCCGCTGGACGGGCGCTTCCGCGATTTCATCGCGATCCCCAAGGCCAACGGCTACCAGTCGCTGCACACGGTGCTGTTCGGGCCCTACGGCTCGCCGATCGAAGTGCAGATCCGCACCGAAGAGATGGACCTGATCGCCGAACGCGGCGTGGCCGCGCATTGGACCTACAAGGTCGGCTCGGCCTCGCCCAATAGCGCGCAGAGCCGTGCGCACGACTGGATCGTGGAGCTGATCGATTCGCAGCGCGCCGCCGGCTCGTCGCTGGAGTTCCTGGACAACGTCAAGGTGGACCTGTTCCCGGACGAGGTCTATCTGTTCACGCCCAAGGGCAAGATCCTGGCCCTGCCGCGCAATTCCACCGCGCTGGATTTCGCCTACGCGGTGCATACCGACGTGGGCAACCGCGCGGTGGCCTCGCGCGTGGACAAGAAGCTGGTACCGCTGCGCACCAAGCTGGTCAGCGGGCAGGCGGTGGAAATCATCACCGCGCGCTCGGCCACGCCCAAGCCGCAGTGGCTGGAATTTGTGGTCAGCAGCAAGGCGCGCACCGCCATCCGCCACCAGCTCAAGCAGCTCGAGCACGAAGATGCCGTGCAGCTGGGCCACCGCATGCTCGATCGTGCGCTGGAGGCGATGGACTCCTCGCTGGAGCGGCTGCCCAAGGGCCGCCTGGACGCCTTCCTCAACGAGCATCGCTACCCACGCCTGGAAGCCTTGCTGGCCGATGTGGCACTGGGCAACTGGATGCCGACCCAGGCCGCGCAGGCGTTGATGGCTTACGCGGAGTTGCGTGGTGGCGGCCATTCCAAGCATTCGCACGAAAAGATCCTGATCGACGGCAGCGAACGCGGCGTGATCAGCTTCGCCAACTGTTGCCAGCCGATTCCTGGCGACGAGATCATGGGCTACCACACCGCCGGCAAGGGCATCGTGGTGCACCGGCTGGATTGCCCGAACCTGGCCGAGCTGCGCAAGTCGCCCGAGCGCTGGGTGCCGATCGACTGGGATTCCAGCGTGACCGGCGACTACGACACCGCGCTGGTGGTGGAAGTGGAAAACCGCACCGGCGTGCTGGCGCAATTGGCCGCGGCCATTGCGCAGAGCCAGTCCAATATCGAACGCGTGGATTACCTGGACCGCGACTTCAACGCGGCCGTGCTGCGTTTCAATATCCAGGTGCGCGACCGCCGCCATCTGGCCGAAGTGATGCGCAGGCTGCGCCGCCTGCATGTGGTGCAGAGCGTGGGTCGGCAGTAAGAGCTGGGCGTCGTCAGTGAGTCGCGGACGAAGTGAGTCACGGACGATAGGAAGCAACTGCCGTGCATGCGTGGCAGTTGCGGCGGAGGGTATCGCCCACGCTCGCCTGCCGGTGAGCGCCCTCGTTTTTGTTTGCTGCTCGACGTTGCTGGCGGTGAACATGCGCTTCATTCGTTGCGCTCAGGCAATCAACCGGCGCAGCGCCGGGTTGTCGTTGTCCTGCTTCCACACCAGATGCAATTCCACCGGCGTGGCCGGCGTTTCATCGCGCAGCGGCAGGTAGACGATGCCGGCGTAGCGCAGGCCGCTGGCGCCTTCCGGTACCAGGGCCATGCCCATGCCGCCGCGCACCAGCGCCAACACCGAATGGATCTGGCTGACGTACTGCACCGAGCGCGGTGCGATGCCGCGTGCGCCGAACAGCTGCGCCAGCAGGTCGTAGAAATAGCGCGCTTCGTCTGGCGCGTAATTGACCAGTGGCTGGCCGTCGAAATCCTGCAGGCACAGGCTGTCGCATTGCGCCAGCGGCGAGTCTTCCGGCAGCGCGGCGATCAGCGGTTCGCGGGCCACGCAGCGGCTGTGCAGGCCCTGGCGCTGGATCGGCGGACGCAGCAGGCCGATATCCAGCCGGCCGGCGTCCAGCGCATCCAGCTGCGCCAGGCTGACCATTTCCTTGAGTTGCAGGTCCACATCCGGCGCTTCGCTGCGCCAGCGCGCAATCGCCTCGGGCAGGAAGCGGTAGCTGGCGCCGGCGGTAAAGCCCACCGATACGCTGCCGGCGTCGCCGGTGCCGATCCGCCGTGCACGCAGGCCGGCGTTCTCGGCCATGCGCAGGATCGCGCGCGCTTCGGCCAGCAGGCTGCGCCCGGCCTGGGTCAGCCGCACATGCCGGCTATTGCGCTCCAGCAGCGCGGTGCCAACGCTGTGCTCCAGCAGCTGGATCTGCCGGCTCAGCGGCGGCTGGGTCATGTTCAGGCGCTCGGCCGCGCGCCGAAAGTGCAGCTCGTCGGCGACGGCCACAAAGCAACGCAGTTGCTGCAGATCGAACATGGCGAAGGTCTTTGGCTGGCGAAGTGCTGGAATCGGATGCTGCACCCGCAACATCTGCGCATCGCCAGCCCCGATGAATGGGCGCATGCGCATGCGTGGAGTGGCTGACGGGCGCAACCATTGGTAATTACAAAGGCTCAAGAAAACCGTTGCAAAGCAGTCATTTGCGGCTCATTGCAGCGGCTGGTGAGGCGATTGATTCAATTGATGTATCAAACAATACGTCCTTTGGTTTGGACCGGCAACGATCTGCCGTCCCAGGATCAATCGCATCCCCCGCCCAGGAGCGTTTGCCCAATGAGCAGCAGATACACACCGACCGAAATGGCCCAGGCGCTTGGCGCCGGGTTGCTGTCGTTTCCGGTCACCCATTTCGATGCCGACCTGGCCTTCGACGAGTCCGCATACCGCAGCAACCTGGACTGGCTGTCCTCGCATCCGGCTGCCGGCCTGTTTGCCGCCGGCGGCACCGGTGAGCTGTTTTCCCTGACCCTGGACGAAGTGAACCGCGCGGTGCGTGCCGCCGTGACCCAGACCGCCGGGCGCATGCCGGTGATTGCGCCGGCCGGCTACGGCACTTCGATCGCGATCGAGATGGCGCAGGCCGCCGAGCGCAACGACGCCGACGGCATCCTGCTGTTTCCGCCGTACCTGACCGAGTGCGATGCCGACGGCGTGGCCGAGCATGTCGAGCGCGTGTGCAAGGCGACCTCGCTGGGCGTGATCGTGTACGGCCGCGCCAACGCCAAGCTCGACGATGTGACCCTGGCGCGCGTGGCCGAGCGTTGCCCCAACCTGGTGGGCTACAAGGACGGCATCGGCGATGTGGATCGCATGACCCGTATCTACGCGCGCCTGGGCGACCGCTTGCTGTACGTGGGCGGCCTGCCCACCGCCGAAACCTTCGCGCTGCCGTATCTGGAAATGGGCGTCACCACGTATTCGTCGGCCATCTTCAATTTCCTCCCCGAATGGGCGTTGGACTTCTACGCTGCCGTGCGCGCGCGCGACCACGCCACCATCTACCGCGAGCTCAACGATTTCGTGTTGCCGTACACGGTGCTGCGCAATCGCCGCGCCGGCTATGCGGTGTCCATCGTCAAGGCCGGCATGCGCGCGGTCGGCCGCCCGGCCGGGCCGGTACGCACGCCGTTGGCGGACCTGACCGATGAAGAATCCGCGCAGCTCAAGCAACTGATCGGAGGGCGTCGCTGATGCATGCCATCACAGGTCAATCGCTGATCGGGCAGCGCTGCGTGCAAGGCAGCGGCGCGCACTTTCATGGTGTGGATGCGGCCAGCGGCGAATCGCTGCAGCCGGCTTTCGGCTCGGTGAGCGCGCAGGAGCTGGAGCAGGCTTGCGCATTGGCGCAGTCGGCCTTCGACACTTACCGCGAAACTACGCTGGAAGCACGCGCGGTCTTTCTGGAAACCATTGCCGAGCAGATCCTGGCGCTGGGCGATGCCTTGATCGAGCGCGCCATGCGCGAAAGCGGGCTGCCGCGCGCCCGGCTCGAAGGCGAGCGCGGTCGCACGGTCGGGCAGCTGCGCCTGTTCGCCACCGTGGTGCGCGAAGGCAGCTGGTTGCAGGCGCGCATCGACCCGGCATTGCCGCAGCGCACGCCGTTGCCGCGTGCGGATCTGCGCCAGCGGCATATCGCGCTGGGGCCGGTAGCAGTGTTCGGTGCCAGCAATTTCCCACTGGCGTTCTCGGTGGCTGGCGGCGATACGGTGTCGGCGCTGGCAGCCGGATGCCCGGTGGTGGTCAAGGCGCATGGCGCGCATCCGGGCACCTCCGAACTGGTGGGCCGCGCGATCCAGGCGGCCGTGGCGCAATGCGACCTGCCCGAGGGTGTGTTCTCGCTGCTGTTCGACGCAGGCATCGAGATCGGTACGCAGCTGGTGGCCGATGCACGCATCAAGGCGGTGGGCTTCACCGGCTCGCGCGCTGGCGGCCTGGCGCTGGTCAAGATCGCTGCCGCCCGCCGCGAGCCGATCCCGGTGTACGCGGAAATGAGTGCGATCAACCCGGTGTACCTGTTGCCGCAGGCATTGCAGGCACGCGCGCCGGCCCTGGGCAAGGCCTTCGTCGGCTCGCTGACCCTGGGGGCCGGGCAGTTCTGCACCAATCCCGGCTTGCTGCTGGCCGTCGATTCTCCGGCGGTGGATGCCTTCATCGCGTCTGCGACACAGGCGCTGCAGGACGTTTCGCCGGCGGCGATGCTGACCGCAGGCATCGGCGATGCCTTTGCGCAAGGCGTCCAACGCCTGGCGGCACATCCACAGGTCGCCACGCTGGCGCGCGGCGCTGCGGCGGAATCCGGGCGCTGCCCGGCTGCGTTGTTCGGCACCGATGCCGATGCATTTCTGGCCGACGAGGCACTGCAAGCCGAAGTGTTCGGTGCCTCGTCGTTGCTGGTCCGCTGCAGGGATGTCGATCAGCTGTGCGCGCTGAGCGAGCACCTGGAAGGCCAGCTCACCGCCACCTTGCACATGGATGCCGACGACACCGCGCTGGCTGCCACGCTGCTGCCGGTGCTGGAGCGCAAGGCCGGCCGCATCCTGGTCAACGATTGGCCGACCGGCGTGGAGGTCTGTCACGCCATGGTGCACGGTGGCCCGTCCCCGGCCACCTCCGACAGCCGTAGCACCTCGGTGGGCACGCTGGCGATCAATCGCTTCCTGCGGCCGGTCTGCTACCAGGACCTGCCCGCCGCGTTGCTACCTGCTGCCGTGGCGCACGGCAATCCGCTCGGCGTGTGGCGACGCGTCGACGGCGCACTGGGGCACGACTGACAGCACCGGCGGCAACCATGCCTGAGGCGTGCCGGAGGAGGGTCCGGCATGCCAGCTGCAGGCGCCATTTGGAGTACCGAAGCGCACTGCGCTTCCATCGTCATAGGTGAGGAACGATGATGGCTACCGATTCAACGACCGTCGGTTCGACGACAGTTCCGCGCAGGCGCTATTTGATCC
The DNA here is from genome assembly GCF_041477645.2 of Xanthomonas sp. NCPPB 1325. Taxonomy (NCBI): domain Bacteria; kingdom Pseudomonadati; phylum Pseudomonadota; class Gammaproteobacteria; order Lysobacterales; family Lysobacteraceae; genus Xanthomonas; species Xanthomonas sp. NCPPB 1325. The sequence continues at coordinate 3,879,800 of NZ_CM192985.1, read as the reverse complement.
TGCTGATGTTGTTCGTGGTGACCACGATCAACTATGCCGATCGCGCCACCTTGTCCATCGCAGGTTCCGCGGTCCAGGATGCGCTGGGCATCGACGCGCTGCAGATGGGCTTCATTTTTTCTGCGTTCGGTTGGGCATATGTGGCCGGGCAGATTCCCGGCGGCTGGTTGCTCGATCGCTTTGGCTCGCGGCGCGTGTACGGCCTGTCGCTGCTGATCTGGTCGGTCTTCACGGCGTTGCAGGGCTTCATCGGCTGGGTGCCGGTGGCCTGGGCGGTCACCACGTTGTTCGTGCTGCGCTTTCTGGTCGGCATTGCCGAAGCGCCGTCGTTCCCGGGCAATAGCCGCATCGTGGCGGCCTGGTTTCCCACCGCCGAACGCGGCCTGGCCGCGTCCATCTTCAATTCCGCGCAGTACTTCGCCACGGTGGCATTTGCGCCGCTGATGGGCTGGCTGGTGCATGCCTGGGGTTGGGAACACGTGTTCCTGGTGATGGGAGGCGTGGGCGTGTTGCTGGCAGCGCTATGGCGCAAGACCATCTACGCACCGCGCGAACATCCGCGCCTGAGCGCACAGGAGCTGCACTACATCCAGCGCAACGGCGCACTGGTGGACATGGAGCAGGGCAACAAGCCCGGCACTCAGCCCAAAGGCACCCAGTGGCATTACGCCAAGCAGCTGCTGTGCAACCGCATGTTGCTGGGCGTGTATATCGGCCAGTACTGCATCACCACGCTGACGTATTTCTTCCTGACCTGGTTCCCGGTGTACCTAGTCAAGGAGCGTGGCATGTCGATCCTGGAAGCGGGCTTCGTGGCCTCGCTGCCGGCGGTGTGCGGCTTCATCGGCGGCGTGCTGGGCGGCTATGTGTCCGACCGCATGGTGCGGCGCGGCTATTCGCTGACCGTCTCGCGCAAGACGCCGATCGTGATCGGCATGCTGATGTCGGTGACGATGATCGGCTGCAACTACGTGCAGGCCGAATGGATGGTGGTCGGGCTGATGGCGCTGGCGTTCTTCGGCAAGGGGATCGGCGCGCTGGGCTGGGCGGTGGTGGCCGATACCTCGCCCAAGGAGATCGCCGGCTTGTCCGGTGGTTTGTTCAACACCTTCGGCAACATCGCCGGCATCACCACGCCGATCGTCATTGGCTACATCGTCTCCACCACCGGCAGCTTCGAGTGGGCGTTGGTGTTCGTCGGGCTCAACGCATTGCTGGCGGTGGTGTCCTATCTGGTGATCGTGGGCGACATCAAGCGCGTGGAACTGAAGGCGCCCCCCGGCGGCCCGTCCATGCCCGTGCCCGCACCGCTGTGACCATCCTCGGAGAATCCTCATGACCATCCACACATCACCTGCAGCCATCGGCACCACGCCGCGCATCACCGACGTGCGCGTGGTGCCGGTCGCCGGGCAGGACAGCATGCTGCTCAATCTCAGTGGCGCGCATGCGCCGTACTTCACCCGCAACGTGCTGGTGCTGCGCGATTCGTCCGGGCGCACCGGCGTGGGCGAGGTGCCTGGCGGCGCTGCCATTGCCGGGTTGTTGAACGAAGCGGCCGCACTCATCCGCGATCGTTCCATCGCCGAGTACCAGCGCATCCTCAATCAGGTACGCACCGCCTTCGCCGACCGCGACAGTGCCGGGCGTGGGCTGCAGACCTTCGACCTACGCATCACCATCCACGCAGTGACCGCAATCGAAGCGGCCTTGCTGGATTTGCTGGGGCAATTCCTGGATCAACCGGTTGCTGCGCTGCTCGGCGAAGGCCAGCAGCGCGATGCGGTGGACGTGTTGGGGTATTTGTTTTTCATCGGCGACCGCCGCAAGACCGGGCTCGATTACCGCGACGGCAGCGATGCAAGCGATGCCTGGGAAGCGGTGCGCGACCAGGAAGCCTTGACCCCGGCAGCGGTGGTGCGGCTGGCGGAAGCCGCGTATGAAAAATACGGCTTCCGCGATTTCAAGCTCAAGGGCGGCGTGCTGCGCGGGGAAGCCGAAATCGAGGCCATCCACGCCTTGCATGCGCGCTTTCCGCAGGCGCGCATCACGCTCGATCCCAACGGCGCATGGTCGTTGCAGCAGGCGATCGCGCTGTGCCGCGACATGCACGGGGTCATGGCGTATGCGGAGGACCCGTGCGGCGCCGAGCAGGGCTATTCCGGGCGCGAAGTCATGGCCGAATTCCGCCGCGCCACCGGCCTGCCCACCGCCACCAACATGATCGCCACCGACTGGCGGCAGATGGGGCACGCCATCCAGTTGCAGTCGGTGGACATCCCGCTGGCAGATCCGCATTTCTGGACGCTGCAGGGCTCGGTACGGGTGGCGCAACTGTGCCGCGATTGGGGCCTGACCTGGGGCTCGCATTCCAACAACCATTTCGATATTTCGCTGGCGATGTTCACCCACGTGGCGGCCGCAGCGCCGGGGCAGGTGACGGCGATCGATACGCACTGGATCTGGCAGGACGGCCAACGGTTGACGCGCAACCCGTTGCAGATTGCAGGCGGCCAGATTCAGGTGCCGGCCAAGCCTGGGCTGGGCGTGGAACTGGACCTGGATGCACTGGACGCGGCGCATCGCACTTATCAAAGCCTGGGCCTGGGCGCGCGCGATGACGCGGCCGCCATGCAGGCGCTGATTCCCAACTGGACCTTCGACAACAAGCGGCCGTGCCTGGTGCGCTGAAGCGTGCCGATGCTGGCTGCCCGCGCCCGGGCAGCAGCGCCTGACCGGGTGGTCAACGCAGGTGGAGAACCGAGCAATGAAAAGCATGATGGCACTCAGCGGCGCGGCGCTGCTGGCGGTCGGTGCGGGCGGCCGTGCGCGGGCGCAGGAACCGGACGCGGGATTCTGGAACGGCGCAACGACCGAGGTCACCGCGCTCAACTTCTACTACAACCGCGATTTCCGCAGCGGCGAGGGGCAGGGCAAGCGCGCCGAATGGGCACAGGGCTTCGTGGTGGATGCCAAGAGCGGTTACACGCGCGGCCCGATCGGTGCCGGGCTGGATCTGCTCGGCATCGGCGACTTCAAGCTCGATGGCGTGCGTGCCGAAGGCGGCACCGGACTGCTGCCCAACAACGACGACGGCACCGCGCAGCATGCGTTGGTGCGCGTGGCACCCACGCTCAAGTTGCGCGCCTCGCAGACCGAGCTGAAATGGGGCAGCTTCATTCCCAACGAGCCGCTGGTACGCGCCAGCATCACCCGCATCATGCCGGAGACGTTCCAGGGCGCGACGCTGGAATCCAGGGACATCCCCAAGCTCGACCTGCTGCTTGCCCGCTTCACCAGCGCCTGGTATCGCGATGGCGATTCGCGCGTGCCGATCACCTTGACCAACAAGAACCGGCGCTTTCTGGGCACGCCGGATTCGGATGCGCTCAACCTGGTATCGGCCACCTACACGCTGGCGCCGGGAACGCAGCTGCGCTATCAGGGCGCGGTGATGGAAGACATCTACCGCCAGCAGCTCTACAACCTGATCCAGACGCACACGTTCGGCAAGGACCAACTACGTCTCGACCTGCGCTATTTCCGCACCGACGACATCGGTCAATCACGTGCCGGCCTCATCGACAACCGCATGTTCAGCAGCATGCTGTCCTGGCGCACGGTTGGGCAGGAATTCGGTGCCGGCTATCAGAAGCTGACCGGGCCCAGTGCCATGCCGTGGCCGGGCGGCACCGACGGCAACGTGTTCAACTGGACCTTCATCAACGATTTTCTCGAACGCGGCGAACGCAGCTGGCAGCTGCGCTACAGCATCGATGGCAAGCGCATCGGCATCCCCGGGCTCAGCATCATGGCGCGCTACATCAGCGGCGACAGTGCACGCCCGGCAACCTATGCGGGCGAAGGCCGCGAATGGGCGCGCGATGTGTTGACCACGTATCAATTCCAGGGCGAGCGTTTCAAGCATGTGAGCGTCATCTGGTTCAACGGCACCTTCCGCTCCAATTACCAGCGCAATGTCGATGAAAACCGGTTGATCCTGCAGTACCGGCGCCAGTTCGACAGCCCCGACAGGTAATGCAGTCCACCCCACGTCTTGCAAGGTAGCCCCACGATGTCCGCAACCCAGCAATCCACCCGTTGGCTCAGCATCCGCGCCCATGCGCGCGACAATGTCGCCATCGTCGTCAACGATGATGGCGCGCCAGCCGGCGCCACCTTTGCCGATGGCCTGACCGCCATCGAGCACATTCCGCAAGGCCACAAGATGGCGCTGGTGGACCTGCCCGCAGGCGCGGCGGTGATCCGCCTGGGCGCGGTGATCGGTACCGCCAACGCCGACATCGCGCGCGGCGCGTGGGTCAGCGAGCAGCTGCTGGCGATGCCCGAGGCACCCGAGCTGGCCGCACTGGATCTGGCGCTGCACCTCGCGCCGGAGCCCGAGCCGCTGCACGGTTATACCTTTCAGGGCTACCGCAACCGCGATGGCAGCGTGGGCACGCGCAACATCCTGGGCATCATGACGAGCGTGCAATGCGTGGTCGGCGTGCTCGAACATGCGGTAGAGCGCATCCGCACCGAGCTGCTGCCCAGGTATCCCAATGTCGATGACGTGGTGGCGATCAATCACGTCTACGGCTGCGGTGTGGCGATCACTGCCCCGGAGGCGATCATTCCCATCCGCACGCTGCGCAACATCGCGCGCAGCCCCAACTTCGGTGGGCAGGCGCTGATCGTTGGGCTTGGCTGCGAAAAGCTCGCCCCCGAACGCCTGCTCCCGGACAATGCCAGCGCCGACGACAGCGGCGTCTACCGGCTGCAGGAAGCCAGCCTGGGCTTTGCCGACATGGTTAGCTCGATCATGACCATGGCCGAAGAACGGCTGCGCCATCTGGATACCCGTCGGCGCGAAACCGTGCCGGCCAGCGAACTGGTGGTGGGCATGCAGTGCGGCGGCAGCGATGCGTTTTCCGGCGTCACCGCCAATCCGGGTCTGGGCGTGGCCGCCGACCTGCTGGTGCGTGCCGGCGCCACGGTGATGTTCTCCGAAAATACCGAAGTGCGCGACGGCATCCACCTGCTGGTGCCGCGCGCGGCCAACGCCGATGTGGCCAAGGCGCTGGTGCGCGAAATGGCCTGGTACGACGGCTATCTGGCGCGCGGCCAGGCCGACCGCAGCGCCAACACGACACCGGGCAACAAGAAGGGCGGGCTGGCCAATATCGTGGAAAAGGCGATGGGCTCGATCGCCAAGTCCGGCTCCTCCCCGATCAACGGCGTTGTCCCGCCGGGCGAGCGGGTCAAGGGGCGCGGCCTGCAGTACTGCGCCACCCCGGCCAGCGACTTTGTCTGCGGCACGCTGCAGGTGGCGGCCGGCATGAACCTGCATGTATTCACCACCGGGCGCGGCACGCCTTACGGCCTGGGCATGATCCCGGTGATCAAGGTCGCCACCCGCAGCGAACTGGCGCAACGCTGGTCCGACCTGATGGACATCGATGCCGGCGGCGTGGCCACCGGCACCAAGACGCTGGAGCAGCTGGGCTGGGAGTTGTTCCAGCGCTATCTGGATGTGGCCAGCGGCCAGCGCACCTGGACCGAGCACCACCGCCTGCACAACGACCTGGCCTTGTTCAATCCGGCGCCGATTACCTAGTCCTGGCCCTCTCACGGGAGAAGGCGCGCCTCCCTTCTCCCGTCGGGGCATTGTCCCCCTTCATGGGGGAGAAGGTGCCCCGAAGGGGCGGATGAGGGTACGTGCGCAGCCTCACGCACTACGTCACAAGCGTCCAGCAGCGCACACCCACAGCCTCACTGAAGCCGTGGCGCACGCAAGCGAAAGCCAGCCGCAACCAATACCACGGCAAGACGCCCAGTCCACCGAGCAACGCGCCGCTAGTCCGCCAGCTACCGCCCGCGCGCAGCCATCCCCCCATTCCCCATTCGCCCGTCAACCGCATGCGCCGATACAATGCGCGTTCGTTTTCAGCGTTGACGGAGTCGCCATGTCCCAGATCATCCATACCGACCAGGCGCCCGCCGCCATCGGCCCGTATTCGCAGGCCGTGCGTGCCGGCAACACCGTGTATTTCTCCGGCCAGATTCCGTTGGACCCGGCCACCGGCGACATCGTGCCGGGCGACATCGGTGCGCAGGCTCGTCGCGCGTTCGACAACCTCAAGGCGGTGGCCGAAGCGGCCGGCGGCTCGCTCGACAAGATCGTGCGTCTGGGCTTGTACCTCACCGACCTCGGCCAGTTCGCCGCCGTCAACGCGGTGATGCAGGACTATTTCCAGGCCCCGTTCCCCGCGCGCTCCACCATCGAAGTGTCCGGCCTGCCCAAGGGCGCCGGCTTCGAAGTCGATGCGGTGATGGTGCTCGAGTGATCGTGCGTAACTGAGCCGATCGATCCGTCGTGCCGCGCGCGCGTCCCGCTACCCCGGCCCTGGCCGTCGTCGGCCAGGCCTCGCTCGCCAGCCTGCCCGGGGTCGGCCCGAAAGTCGCCGAGAAATTTGCTGCGCGCGGCATCCTGAGCGTGCAGGACCTGTGGCTGCATCTGCCGCTACGCTATGAAGACCGCACCCGCCTGACCACGATCGCGCAGCTGCAGAGCGGCGTGCCGGCGCAGATCGAAGGGCGGGTCGATGCGGTGGAACGCGGCTTCCGCTTCCGCCCGGTGCTGCGCGTGGCGGTCTCGGACGACTCGCACGGCAGCGTGGTCCTGCGCTTCTTCCATTTCCGTGCCGCACAGGTGGCGCAGTTTGCGGTCGGCACGCGCGTGCGCGTGTTCGGCACCCCCAAGCCCGGCCAGCAGGGCTGGGAAATCGTGCACCCCAGTTATCGCGTGCTCGCCCCGGGCGAGGATGCCGGCCTGGGCGACAGCCTGGACCCGGTCTATCCGGTGCTCGAAGGCGTTGGCCCGGCGACATTGCGCAAGCTCATCGGCCAGGCGCTGGAGCGCTTGCCACCGGAGGCGGCACTGGAGCTACTGCCGCCGCACTGGCTGCAGGACGAGCGCCTGCCATCGCTGCGGACGGCATTGCTGACCATGCATCGGCCGCCGGTGAACACCGATCCGCAGCAATTGCTTGCAGGCGGTCACCCCGCCCAGCAACGCCTGGCCATCGAAGAATTGCTGGCGCATCAACTCAGCCTGCGTCGCCAGCGCATCGCGCTGCAGCGGTTTCATGCGCCGGTGTTGCCCGGCAATGGCACCTTGGTGCAGCAATTGCGCAGCGTATTGCCGTTCCAGCTCACCGGCGCGCAACAACGCGTGTTCGAACAGATCGCGCACGACCTTGCGCAGCCATCGCCGATGCTGCGACTGGTGCAGGGCGATGTCGGCAGCGGCAAGACCGTGGTCGCTGCGCTGGCGGCGATGCTGGCGGTGGAACAGGGCAAACAGGTCGCACTTGCCGCGCCCACCGAACTGCTGGCCGAGCAGCATCTGACCAATCTGCGCGGCTGGCTGGAGCCGTTGGGCGTGCGCATCGTCTGGCTGGCCGGCAAGGTCACCGGCAAGGCGCGCGCCGCGGCGATGGCCGAGGTTGCCTCCGGCCAGGCGCAGGTGGTGGTGGGCACGCATGCACTGATGCAGGAGGCGGTGGTCTTCCATGACCTGGCGTTGGCCATCATCGATGAGCAGCACCGCTTCGGCGTGCACCAGCGCCTGGCATTGCGCGACAAGGGCGCAGGCGCCGGCAGCGTGCCGCATCAGCTGGTGATGACCGCCACGCCGATCCCGCGCACGCTGGCGATGTCGACCTACGCCGATCTGGACGTCTCGTCCATCGACGAACTACCGCCCGGCCGCACGCCGGTGCAGACCATCGTGCTGAGCGCAGAACGCCGCCCCGAGTTGGTCGAACGCATCCGCGCTGCCTGCGCCGAAGGACGGCAGGCGTACTGGGTGTGCACACTGATCGAAGAAAGCGAAGACCCCGGCAAGGGCGCGCCAAACGGCCCGCCACGCATCGAAGCGCAGGCCGCAGAAGTCACCTTCGACGCCTTGTCGGCGCAACTGCCCGGCGTGCGCGTCGCACTCGTGCATGGCCGCATGAAGCCGGCTGAGAAACAAAAGGCCATGCTCGATTTCAAGCAGGGTCGCAGCGATCTGCTGGTCGCCACCACCGTGATCGAAGTCGGCGTGGACGTGCCCAATGCCTCGCTGATGATCATCGAAAATGCCGAGCGCCTGGGCCTGGCACAGTTGCACCAGCTGCGCGGCCGGGTCGGGCGCGGCGCGGCCGCTTCCAGTTGCGTGCTGCTGTACCAGGGCCCGCTGTCGATGATGGCGCGGCAGCGTCTGGAAACCATGCGCCAGACCAACGACGGCTTCGTGATCGCGGAAAAGGACCTGGAATTGCGCGGCCCCGGCGAACTGCTCGGCACCCGGCAGACCGGCCTGGCCAGCTTCCGCATCGCCGACCTCGCACGTGACGCCGGCTTGCTGCCGCGCGTGCAGGTGCTGGCCGAACGGCTGCTCGCCGACGCGCCGGAAATCGCCGACCGCGTCGTCGCGCGCTGGATCGGTGGCGCGGTGCGGTATGCGGCCGCTTGAGCGGCCGGGAATCGGGAGTCGGGATTGGGGATTCGTCAAGGCGGCGTTGCTGCGACCTGCACGTGTCCGGAATTCGCGCGGCTCGCCGATCCTTGCGAAGATGCCGCAACGAATCCCGAGTGCCCGATCCCGAATCCCATGACAAAAACAATACCGCTGCTGATCGACACCGACCCGGGCGTGGATGACGCGCTGGCGCTGCTGATGGCCTTCAACGACACCCGCCACGAGGTGGTCGGGCTGACCATCGCCGCCGGTAACGTCGGCCTGGATCACACCGTGCGCAACGCCTTGAAGGTGTGCGAGATCGCCGGGCGCACCGATGTGCCGGTCTACGCCGGCTGCCCGCAGCCGCTGCTGCACCCCTCAGTGGATGCGGCGCACGTGCACGGCATCGACGGCTTCGGCGACGTGGGTCTGGCACCGGCCAAGCGCACTGCCGAGGCCGAGCATGCGGCGCTCGCCATCCTGCGCCTGTCGCACGAACACGCCGGCGAGCTGCTGCTGGTCGCGCTTGGCCCGCTGACCAACCTTGCGCTGGCGCTCACCCTGGACCCGACCCTGCCGCAGCGCGTGGCACGGCTGGTGGTGATGGGCGGAGCGCTGACCGGGCACGGCAACATCACCGCGGCGGCCGAGTTCAACATCGGCTTCGACCCGGAGGCCGCCCACATCGTGTTCCGCGGCTTCCCCCAGTTCGACGTCGCCGACTGGGAGGCCACCATCGCGCACGGCCTATTGCACCGGGACGTGGAGCAATGGCTGGCCGCCGATACCCCCCGCGCCCGCTTCTACGAGGAAATCTCGCGCAAGACCCGGCTGTGGTCCGAAGACAGCCGCGGCGAGTACTGGTATGCGGCCGATGCGCTGGCCATGGCGTTCGCCCTGCAGCCGGAAGGCGCGCAGAAGCTGGAGCAGCGCCCGGTGCACATCGAGCTGTCCGGCACGCATACCCGCGGCATGACCCTGGTGGACTGGAACCGCCAGGGTGGGGCGCCCGACAACGCCAACTTGTTGCTGGCCTATGACCTTCAGCAGTTCTACGGCCTGGTCGGGGCCGCCCTGGCCGCCAGTTAGGCCCGCCTTGCGCCGGGCGAGTGGGGGGCGCTATAATACCCGGCTTATCCAGGCAGCCCGGCGCCAAGTCCATGAAAGATAACGTGCATCCCAACTACAAAGACGTCGTCTTTCACGACGTGACGTCCGATTTCAAGATTCTGACCCGTTCCACCATGAGCTCGAAAGAGACCGTGAAGTGGGAAGACGGCCAGGAATATCCGCTGGTCAAGGTGGAAATTTCCTCGGCGTCGCACCCGTTCTATACCGGCAAGCACAAGGTGATCGACACCGGCGGCCGTATCGACAAGTTCCAGAAGCGCTACGCGCGCTGAACTTGCAGGACGGGCTGTACCGGCAGCGGCCGCGCATTGCGCGGCCGTTGTTTTTTGGGTCGCCCGCGCTTCGTTTGCGCGCCCCCGGCCAGTGCGTCTACGACTTCTGTCCAAGCGACGGCCAAAATGCTGCTGTGCGATAATGACGTGATCCGAGGCGACGCCTTGGACTTCCATCACGTGCCTGCCCATGTGGGATCAGGCGCCTTCCACTGAAGGAGCGTACACAGTGTCCGATCTTGATCAGGTCACGCTCAACGCCGGCGACAAGTCGGTCGTTCTGCCGGTTCTCAAGCCCACGCTGGGCAATGACTGCGTCGATATTTCCAAGCTGACCAAAGAAACCGGTCTGTTCACCTACGACTCGGGCTTCACCGCCACCGCCAGCTGCAAGTCGGCCATCACCTACATCGATGGCGACAATGGCGTGCTGTTGTACCGCGGCTACCCGATCGAACAGTTGGCCGAGAAGTCCAGCTTCCTGGAAGTTTCGTATCTGCTGATGAACGGCGAACTGCCGACAGCGGACGAATTCAAGAAGTTCGACCACGAAGTGACGCATCACACGATGATGCATGAGTCGCTGAAGAACTTCCTCGGCGGTTTCCGCCACGACGCGCACCCGATGGCCATGCTGGCCGGCTCGGTCGCTTCGCTGTCGGCGTTCTACCACGACACCCTGGACCTCAACGATCCGGAGCAGCGCCGTCAGGCCGCCATCCGTCTGATCGCCAAGGTGCCGACCCTGGCGGCTGCTGCGTACCGCTATTCGATCGGCTGGCCGATCCGCTACCCGCGCAACAACCTGAACTACGTCGACCGCTTCCTGCACATGATGTTCGAAGTGCCGAGCGAGCCGCTGGAGATCAACCCGGTCGTGGCCAAGGCGCTGGATCTGCTGTTCATCCTGCACGCCGACCACGAACAGAACGCCTCCACCTCGACGGTGCGCCTGGTCGGTTCGACCGGTGCCAACCCATACGCATCGGTGGCTGCCGGCATCACCGCACTGTGGGGCCCGGCACACGGCGGCGCCAACGAAGCGGTGCTGAAGATGCTGGAAGAGATCGGCACCGCCGACAACGTCGAGTCCGCCGTGGCCAAGGCCAAGGACAAGAATTCCTCGTTCCGCCTGATGGGCTTCGGTCATCGCGTCTACAAGAACTTCGACCCGCGCGCCAAGATCATCCGCGAGATGACCCACAAGGTGCTGGGCGAGCTGGGCGTCAACGACCCGTTGCTGGAAGTGGCGTTGAAGCTGGAAGAAGCCGCGCTGAAGGACGACTACTTCGTGCAGCGCAAGCTGTACCCCAACGTCGACTTCTACTCGGGCCTGATCTACAAGGCGCTCAATATCCCGGTGGAAATGTTCACCGTGATGTTCGCCATCGCGCGCACCGCCGGCTGGGTGTCGCATTGGCTGGAACAGCAGGTCGACCCGGAAATGAAGATCGGCCGTCCGCGCCAGATCTACACCGGCTACGACAAGCGCGACTACACCGACAGCGCCAAGCGCTAAGCGGTTTCAGGTTGTCTGCGTGAGCAAACGCCCCGCACCGCGGGGCGTTTTGCGTTGTGGTTTGCGGTCTGCCGGATGAGTGATTGGACCTGCACGCCTGGGCCCATGGCGCCGCGCGTTCGGTACGACTCAGGGCAGCTGCTGTACGTAACCCTGGCGCTCGTCATCGGCCAGCAGTTGCCGCACCTGTGCCGCCGAGGCGCGCGGCATCGGTTTTTCGTCCAGCTGCGACAGCGGTGCCTGCCGCAATGCGTCGTAGGGCAGCACGGTCAGGTCGAAGGTGAGCTCCTCGGCACTGAACAGCCACACGGGGAAGTCGCCAGTGCGGTCGCGATCCAGGCGCAGACGGCGGGTGCGCGCCTCGGCCGGAATGCGGTGGTCTTCCAGAAACCGCTGCACTGCATCCGTATCGTCGCTATGCAGCTGCAATTGCACCGGCGCGTTCGCATCGGCAGTGCCGTCCAGCACCGGGCCGGTCAGTCGCGGCTGAAACGGGCTGAAAAATTCCAGTGCACGCACGGCCGCTTCACGGCGTTGGCGTAGACGCACGCCGTGCTCGGGTCCGGCGAACAAGCGTTGGTATTCGCGCAAGGCATCTTCGATCTCGCGGTTGCGCGGCAACGAGGCATCGTCATGAATGCCGAGCCGGCTGGCGGCCTTGAGCTTGGCCTGATGAAAATCGCGAATCCCGCCCTCGGCCATCAGGCGGGCGGCCTCATGCGCCAGACGATGGCGACGCTCCCGGGTGCGTGTATCGGCGTGCTCGCGTGCGTGTTGCATGACCGGGCTCCCCTGATGAACCTGGGCTCGACTCTACAACAGCTGCATGAAGACATGGCGAATGCGTCGCGCCATGTCGCGCACAAACCGCGTCGTATTGTCGACTTCGCTCAATCGGGCAATCAGCCACAAACGGCAGCTGTCTGTTCGCGTCACTGCACCTGCCTCACCCGCCCAAGAAAAAGGGGAACCGGAGCAGCCCCGCTGTTCCGATTCCCCATTCCCGAATCCCGAATCCCGGCCCTCAAAAAATATCGAAGGCCTTCTCGTCCTGCTGCTCCTGCAGACCGTAGTCGTAATCTTGCAGGCGATCCAGGTCCTCGTTCTTGACCCATTCGACCGCGCCATTGATGGTGGCCTGGGTCATGCCATCGGGCGGGTCGTTGGCGGCGATCGGCTTGTCCTTGAGTGCCACGCGCATGTAGTCGATCCAGATCGGCAGGGCGGCCTTGCCGCCATATTCGCGATAGCCCAGCGAGCGGAAGTCGTCGCGGCCCACCCACACGGTGGTGGCGTAGGGGCCACCGAAGCCGGAGAACCAGGCATCGCGGTGGTCGTTGGTGGAACCGGTCTTGCCGCCGACGTCCTCGCGGCCGAGCACCTTGGCCGCGGTGCCGGTACCGCGCTGGACCACGTCGCGCATCATCGACACCAACTGGTAGGCGGTGCGCTCGTCGATGGCGCGCGGGGCGATCTTGGTTTCGGCAATCGGTGCCGGCGCGGCGTCTGCCGGCGTGGGTGCGGCATCGGCTACCGGTGCCGGCGGTGTTGCCGGTGCCTGCGCGCCGAAGTTGAAACCGTCCACCACCTGGCTGACCGGGGCGACATTGCCGCCCTGCAGCGCGCAGGTGCGGCAGGCCACGGCAGGCACTTCCTTGAAGATGACATTGCCATCGCGGTCCTTGATCTCATCCACGATCCAGGTGTCCACGCGTGAGCCGCCGTTGGCGAACACCGCATAGCCGCGTGCCACCGAGAGCGGGGTCAGCGACGCGGTGCCCAGCGACATCGACAGGTTGGGCGGCAGCTCCGCTTCCTGGAAGCCGAACTGGCTGATGTATTTGCGTGCAAAATCGACGCCGATCGCGTCCAGCAGCCGTACCGACACCAGGTTGCGTGACTGCACCAGCGCCTCTCGCAGGCGCATCGGGCCGCGGAATCCGCCGCCATCGTTCTGCGGCGACCAGGTCTTGCCGCGACGGTCGCGGAACACCACCGGCGCATCCAGCACGATCGAGGCCGGGTTGAAGCCCTTTTCGAAGGCCGCCGCATACACGAAGGGCTTGAAACTCGAGCCTGGCTGGCGGCGTGCCTGGGTGGCGCGATTGAACTTGTTGCCGGCAAAGCTGAACCCGCCGACCAGCGCGCGCAGTGCGCCGCTGTTGGCGTCCAGTGACACCAGGGCCGCCTGGCCACGCGGTAGCTGGTCGATGATCCACTCGCCGTCCTTTTCGCCTGCCCGGATGCGGGTCAGGTCGCCGCGTGTCAGCAGCTTGGCGGGCGTCCTGCCGGTCCAGCGGCTGGCCGAGGCAGGCAGGGTGAGTTCGGTCTTGTCGTGCTGCACGACGGTGACACCGCCGTCGGGGTTGCTGCGCGCCACGATCACCGGGCGCAGCCCGCCTTGGGTATAGGCGCCTTGCAGATGTTTGGCCAGCGCGGCCGCGTCGGCTTCGGCGGCGACGTCGAAATGCTGCTCCACGCCATGCCAGCCGTGGCGGTGGTCGTACAACCGCAAACCGTCGTTGATGGCCACGTCCGCGCCCGTCTGCAGGGTGGCATCGATGGTGGTGGTGACGTGGTAGCCCTTGTTGAGCACATCGCCACCGTACTTGGCGATCATCTCCTGGCGGACCAGTTCGGCTACGTACGGCGCGTAGACCTCGACCGGCGGCTCGTGCGGCTTGGCATGCATCGGCACCGCCTTGGCGGCATCGGCTTCGGCCTGGCTGACGAAACCCAGGTCGGCCATGCGCTGCAGCACGTAGTAGTCGCGCCGTTCGCGGGCGCGTTCCGGGTTGCTGATCGGGTTGCCGCTGGACGGGAACTTGGGAATGCCGGCCAGCGAGGCCATCTCGTCCAGGCTCAGCTCACTCATCTTCTTGCCGAAGTAGTACTCGGCGGCCGCACCCACGCCGTAGGCGCGATTGCCGAAAAAGCTCTTGTTGAGATAGAGCTCGAAGATCTCGTCCTTGCTCAGCTCACTCTCGATCTTGCGTGCCAGCAGGATCTCGGCGAGCTTGCGGGTGTAGCTGTACTCGGAACTGAGGAAGAACTGCCGCGCCACCTGCTGGGTGATGGTCGAGCCGCCCGGCACGCGCTTGGCGTCGGTGGTGGCCAGCAGCCACACCGCACGGCCGATGCCCTTGTAGTCCACGCCCCCATGCTCGTAAAAACGTGCGTCCTCGGTCGCCAGGAAGGCCTGCTTCAGCCGCAACGGCACTTCCTTCATCTGGATCGGATAGCGCCGGGTCTCGCCATACACGGCCATCAGGCGGCCGTCGCTGGCATACACGTACATCGGCTCCTGCAGCTCGACCTGCTTGAGCGACTGCACATCGGGCAACTTCGAGGAAATGGCGTAATACAGGCCGCCGGCAGCGATAGCGCCAAGCAGTGCGAGCACGACGAGCGCGGCCAGGATCCAGCCCAGCCAACGGCGAATACGGGGCATGTAAGAGAGATTCCGATTGCAGATTTCTTGGTCACAGAGTATAGATGACGCCGGGTTTGGCTGGGGCCGAACTCTGGGGATCGCAGAAGACAGCAAAGGGGTCACGGTCGCGGGGTCATTGCCTTGCGCGTGAAGGGCTTGTCAACTGTTAAAATTTGATTATTAATACGAGGGCGCAGACATGCGTCCAAGTGCCCGTCGGCAGGGGAGTTACCGTGGGGCTTCTACCCAAGAGTCAGTCGCCACTGATTGGTGTCGATATCAGTTCCACTGCGGTCAAGCTGTTGCAGCTGTCGCGCAGCGGGAATCGTTTCCGCGTGGAGCACTACGCGGTTGAACCGTTGCCGCCCAATGCGGTGGTGGAAAAGAACATCGTCGAAGTGGAGGCGGTCGGCGAAGCCATTCGCCGCGCCATCAACCGTTCCGGCAGCAAGGCCAAGAACGCGGCAGCTGCCGTGGCTGGCTCGGCGGTGATCACCAAGTTGATCCCGATGCCGGCCGACCTGGACGACAGCGACATGGAGGCCCAGGTCGAACTGGAAGCCACCAATTACATTCCGTACCCGATCGAGGAAGTGAATCTCGATTTCGAGGTGCTGGGCCCGATGCCCAACAGCCCGGACATGGTCCAGGTGCTGCTGGCCGCCTCGCGCTCGGAAAACGTGGAACTGCGCCAGTCGGCGCTGGAACTGGGTGGCCTGACCGCCAAGGTGATGGACGTGGAGGCCTTCGCGGTCGAAAACGCGTTCGCCCTGGTCGCCAGCGAACTGCCGGTCGCCGCCGATGCGGTGGTTGCGCTGGTCGACATCGGCGCCACCATGACCACGCTCAGCGTGCTGCGCTCCGGGCGCAGCCTGTACAGCCGCGAACAGGTGTTCGGCGGCAAGCAGCTCACCGACGAAGTGATGCGCCGTTATGGCCTGACCTACGAAGAAGCCGGGCTGGCCAAGCGCCAGGGCGGGCTGCCGGAGAGCTACGAGGTCGAAGTGCTGGAGCCGTTCAAGGAAGCGACGGTGCAGCAGATCAGCCGTTTGCTGCAGTTCTTCTATGCCGGCAGCGAATTCAATCGCGTCGACTGCATCGTGCTGGCCGGCGGGTGCGCCGCGCTGTCACGCCTGCCGGAGATGGTGGAAGAGCAGCTGGGCGTGACCACCGTGGTCGCCAACCCGCTCGCACAGATGACGCTGGGCCCGAAGGTTCAGGCCCATGCGCTGGCGCTGGATGCGCCCGCCTTGATGATCGCCACCGGCCTGGCCCTGAGGAGCTTTGACTGATGGCAAGAATCAATCTATTGCCCTGGCGCGCCGAGCGCCGGAAGGCGCGCGAGCGCGAGTTCTATTCGATGCTGGGCTTCGCCGCATTGGGCGGCGTGCTGTTGTCGGCCTTGATCTGGTTCTACTACGACGCGCAGATCACCGGCCAGACCGAGCGCAATGCGTTCCTGACCACCGAGATCGACAAGGTCAAGGCGCAGAACGAAGAGATCAAGGAACTCGACAAGAAGAAGGACCGCCTGCTTGCGCGCAAGAAGGTGATCGAGGAGCTGCAGGCCAACCGCTCGCAGATGGTGCACCTGTTCGATTCGCTGGTGCGCACCATTCCCGATGGCGTCGCGCTGACCAACATCAAGCAGGACGGCGACATCCTGACACTGGAAGGCCGCTCGCAATCCAACGCCCGCGTCAGTGCCTACATGCGCAACCTCGAAGGTTCGGGCTGGATGACCAATCCGGACCTGTCGATCATCGAGGCCAAGAGCCAGGACAAGGCCGGGCAGCCTGCCACCTCGTCGATGGACACCAAGACGCTGCCGTACGTGTTCACGCTCAAGGTCAAGCTGGCCAACCCGAACGAAGCTGACAAGAACGGCACGACGCCGGGCGTGGTGGATCCGGCCGCGCCGGGTACCACTGCACCGGGTGCAGCACCTGCCGGTGCCACGCCTGCTGCCCCGGCAGCGGCGCCTGCGCCCGCAACGTCGCCGGCCGCGGCGCCTGCACCGACGCAGGCAGCACCGGCGCCCGCCAACCGGCCGCAGGAGGGGGCGGCGTCATGAGTAAGAAATCATTCAAGCTCAGCGATCTCGATTTCAACAACATCGGTGGTTGGCCGCAGCAGGCACGCATCGTGTTCTGCGTGGTGGTTGGCCTGTTCATCCTGGTGCTGGCCTGGTTCCTGTTGATCAGCGGCAAGCGCGATGAGCTGGAAGGGCTGGAAGGCACCGAATCCCAGCTGCGCACCGAGTTCGAGACCCAGCAGGGGCGCGCGGTGAATCTGGAGCCGCTCAAGCAGCAGCTCGCGCAGATGGAACAGGTGCTGCAGCAGATGCTGCGTCAGCTACCCAGCAAGACCGAAATGCCGGATCTGATCATCGATATCTCGCAGACCGCGTTGTCCAGCGGCCTGTCCAACGAGCTGTTCCAGCCGGGACCGGAATCGCCGAAGGAGTTCTACGCCGAGAAGCCGATCGCCCTGCGCATGGTGGGCAGCTACCACCAGTTTGGCGCCTTCGTCAGCGGCGTGGCATCGCTGCCGCGCGTGGTGATCCTGACCATGCACGACATCAACCTCAAGCCCAAGGATGCCAAGGCTGGCATCACACCGCGCGGCGCGCTGGAGCTGTCCGGCACGGTCAAGACCTATCGTTATCTGGACGATGAGGAAATGGCCGAGCAGGAGAAGGCGGCGGCCGACGCGGCGAAGAAGGGCGGCCAATGACCATGAAACTGCTCAAGATCCTGTCCTGCGTGGCGCTAATTGCTGTATTGCCGGCGTGCACGCGCGGTGTGACCAGCACCCCGGGCGATGCGCCGAATCTGGAAGCCTGGGTGGCCGAAGTGCGCGCGCGCCCTGCGCCGCCGCTGGAGCCGTTGCCGGTGATGCAGCAGTTCGAGACGTTCGAATATGCCGCACAGGTGATGCGCGACCCGTTCAGCGATGCCTGGGTCAGTGCGGAAGGCGGCAACGGCACGCGTCCGGATCCGAACCGGCGTAAGGAGCCGTTGGAGGCCTTTCCGCTCGACGCTCTCGACATGGTGGGGACCATTGGGGGCGGCTCGGGTCTGATCGCGCTGGTGATGGCACCGGACAAGGTGACCTACCGCGTGCGGCCGGGTGTGTATCTGGGACAGAGCGATGGCCGGGTGACCGGGGTCTACGAAGACCGCATCGAGCTGATTGAACTTGTGCCGGACGGTGCGGGTGGATGGCTTGAACGGCCGGCCGCGCTCGCATTGGATGATCAATAAAGTGATAGGGGATAGCACGATGACGTTTTCCAATGCCCAGCGGCTGCGTCCGGTTCGACGCCACGCGATGCTCCAGGCCTGCGCGTTGGGATGCGCGCTGGCGCTGGCCGGCGGCAGCGCGTTTGCCGCCGCCGCGCTGACACAGCCCGCGCAGGACCCTGCCAAGACCGCTCCGGCGAGCCTGGCGGTGTCCAAGATCGATTTCAAACGCGGTGACGATGGCGCGGGCCGCCTGATCCTGAAGTTCGACGGGCAGGGCGCCAGCCCCGATCTGCGCACCCAGGGCGACAGCGTGCTGGTGGACATCAGCAACGCCAGGCTGCCGCCCGAGCTGCAGCGCCCGCTCAACGTCACCGATTTCGCCACGCCGGTGCAGCGGGTGGAGGTCAAGCCGTCCGGTTCCGGCTCGCAGCTGGTGCTGTCGACCAAGGGCGCATTCGATTCGCTGGCTTATCAGACCGGCAACGAATACGTGGTGGAAATCACTCCGCGCAAGGGCCAGCCGGCCGTTGGCGGCGTGAGCGCCGCGTCGGTCACCCAGGCCGCCGCGCAGATTGCCGCGCGCGGCTACAGTGGTCGCCCGGTGACGTTCAACTTCCAGGACGTGCCAGTGCGCACCGTGCTGCAGCTGATCGCCGAAGAGTCCAACCTCAACATCGTCGCCTCCGACACCGTGCAGGGCAACGTCACCCTGCGCCTGATGAACGTGCCGTGGGACCAGGCGCTGGACATCGTGCTGCGCGCCAAGGGCCTGGACAAGCGCCGCGATGGCGGCGTGGTCTGGGTCGCCCCGCAGCCGGAGCTGGCCAAGTTCGAGCAGGACAAGGAAGACGCCCGTATCGCGATCGAGAACCGCGAGGATCTGATCACCGATTATGTGCAGATCAATTACCACAATGCGGCAGTGATCTTTAAGGCGCTGACAGAGGCCAAGGGGATTGGCGGTGGTGGCGGTGGTGGGCAAGGCGGACAAGGTGGTGCCGGTCAGCAAGATAATGGCTTTTTGTCGCCACGCGGACGTTTGGTTGCTGATGAACGCACCAACACTTTGATGATCAGCGATATTCCGAAAAAGGTCGCGCAGATGCGCGAGTTGATTTCGCATATCGACCGCCCAGTGGATCAGGTACTGATTGAAAGCCGCATCGTGATTGCGACCGATACGTTTGCGCGCGACCTTGGCGCGCGCTTTGGTGTCACCGGTGCAACGGGTCGGGGCATCTTGAGCGGTTCGCTGGAAAGCAATGTCAACTACCTCAATACCTCTGCGCAAGCTGGTCTGGAAATCGCCAATGGTGGTACCCAGACAACGTTGCCAGCTCATCTGTTTCCGTCCGGCCTGAACGTTGATCTTGGAGCTGGTGGTTTCACGAACAGTGGCGCCGCAGGTCTTGCTTACACGCTGTTGGGCTCACATTTCAACCTGGACATCGAGCTGTCGGCGATGCAGGAGGAAGGTCGCGGTGAGGTTGTTTCCAATCCGCGCATCGTGACGGCCAACCAGCGTGAAGGCGTAATCAAGCAGGGCCGCGAAATCGGCTATGTAACCATCAGCGGTGCCGGTGTCGCCGGCGGCGGCTCGCAGGCAAACGTGCAGTTCAAGGAAGTGCTGCTTGAGCTAAAGGTGACGCCGACGATTACCAACGATAATCGCGTCTTCCTCAACATGAACGTCAAGAAGGATGAAGTCGCTCGCTTTATCACCTTGCCGCAGTACGGCACCGTGCCTGAAATCAATCGGCGCGAAGTCAACACAGCAGTGCTAGTAGCGGACGGCGAGACCGTGGTGATCGGTGGTGTCTACGAATTCACCGATCGAGAAAGCGTTTCGAAAGTGCCGTTCCTGGGCGATATTCCGTTCCTGGGCAACTTGTTCAAGAAGCGCGGACGCAGCAAGGAAAAGGCCGAGCTACTGGTCTTTGTCACCCCGAAAGTGCTGCGGGTCGCAAGCGCAGCGCGGTAACGGCGCTGGACACCGACAGGAGGGCCGCGCAAGCGGCCTTCTTTTTCACTTCTTGCGCGCAAAGTCCGACGCAAACGCAGAAGCTCGCAATGGATGCCGGATTGATGGGCTATCTGTCATGCGTGATCGAAGACGGCTGCGATGTGGTCCCCGCTGATCAAAAGTATCTTGGCTGGCCCGAGGTGAGCTTGACCCCCGTCACTCCCTGAACCTCTTAAAGCCCTGCGGTGAACCAATCGCGTTCGAATCGGTCACACTGGGCCTATGAACGCACCGCCGCTCCTCCCGCCAGAAGCCGCCGCCGCGCCCGCCGAGGACCGGCTGCATCGTCAATTCACCTCGCTGCGCGAGTCGCTGGCGCAGCGCATCGTTGGCCAGTCCGCGCTGGTGGAACGGCTGTTGATCGCCTTGCTGGCCGATGGCCACCTGCTGGTGGAGGGCGCGCCGGGCCTGGCCAAGACCACCGCGATCCGCGCGCTGGCCTCGCGGCTGGAAGCGGATTTCGCGCGGGTGCAGTTCACCCCGGATCTGTTGCCGGCCGACCTGACCGGTACCGAGATCTGGCGGCCGCAGGACAGCCGGTTCGAGTTCATGCCGGGGCCGATCTTCCATCCCATCCTGCTGGCCGACGAGATCAATCGTGCGCCGGCCAAGGTGCAGTCGGCGCTGCTGGAGGCGATGGGCGAACGGCAGGTGACCGTTGGCCGGCATACGTACGCGCTGCCGCAGCTGTTCCTGGTGATGGCGACGCAGAATCCGATCGAGCAGGAGGGCACGTTCCCGCTGCCCGAAGCGCAGCTGGACCGCTTCCTGATGCATGTGCGCATTGGCTATCCGCAGGCCGATGCCGAGGCGGAAATCCTGCGTCTGGCGCGCGAGGCGGCCCGCGACACCCTGGAAAGGCACGAGACCGTCCCCGACAGGATTCCGTTGGACGACGTCTTCGCCGCACGCCGCGTGGTGCTGGATGTGCACCTGGCGCCGCAGCTTGAGCGGTATCTGATCGAGATCGTGCTGGCCTCGCGCGATCCGCAGCGCTACGACCCGGCATTGGCGCGGCGCATCGCCTGGGGCGCGAGCCCACGCGGTTCGATCGCGCTGGAGCGCTGCGCGCGTGCGCGTGCGTGGCTGGCCGGGCGCGACTACGTCACCCCCGACGACATCCGGGCCATTGCGCCGGACGTGCTGCGCCACCGCGTATTGCCCAGCTACGAAGCCACCGCCGAAGGGTGGGATGGCGAGCGCCTGGTCGCCGCGTTGCTGGACAAGATTCCGCTGCCCTGATCGGGCAGCGTGCTACCGAGGTATGCCGCCCTCCCGCCCGAGCCCGATGTCTTCGATTCCGTCCTTCCCCTCAGCGAACCCACCGGCTGCCGTGGCCGGTGACGGCCTGCGCCCCAGCCTTGCCGAGTTGATCGCGTTGCGCGGCACCGTGCAGCATCGCGGGCAACCGGGGCGCGGCCGGCATGGGCTGGTGGGGCCGGTGCCGGCCGCGACGCGTGGGCGTGGGATGGAATATGCCGAGTCGCGCGAGTACGTGGCCGGTGACGATGCGCGGCATATCGATTGGCGCGTCACCGCGCGCACCGGGCGGGCGCATACCAAGCTGTTTCAGGCCGAGCGCGAGCGCTTGAGCCTGATCGTGGCAGACACCTCGCCCGCACTCTTCTTCGGCACCCGCGTGCGTTACAAGTCGGTGCAGGCCGCTCGTGCCGGCGCCGTGGCGGCATGGCTGGCGCAGCGGCAGGGTGACCGTGTCGCGGCCTTGCGCGGCACTTCCAGCGAGGCGCCGATCGCGCCGCGGTCGGGGCAGCGCGGTGTGCTGCCGGTGCTTGATGCCCTGGCGCGCTGGTATGCGCAGCCGCCTGCTGGCGACGCCGGGTTGGAGGTCGCCCTGGATCATGCGGCGCGGCTCCTGCGGCCAGGCGCGCGCCTGACCGTGCTGGCCGATGCGCGCAGTGCAAGCCGGATTTCCGCAACGCGCTGGTCCGGCCTGGCGTTGCATCACGAGGTGGTGGTGATCGTGCTGGTCGACCCGCTGGAGCTGTCGCCGCCAGCCCGCGCCCTGAGTTTCGATGTGCGCGGTGAGCGCATTGCGGTGGATCTTGCCAGCCAGGCTGCGCGCGCGCGCTGGCAGGCCGAGTTCGTCGCGCCGCTGGAGCAGCTGGCCACACTGCTGCAATCGCGCGGCGTACGCGTGCATCGCCTGTCCACCGACGATGCCAGCGACGCGTGGCTGGGCGGCAGCACCCTCGTGCGGGGCGCATGACGATGAGTCCGCAGGCACTGCCGCTGCGCGATGTTCATCTGCCGCCGTCGCCGCCGTGGTGGCCGCTGGCGCTGGGCTGGTGGCTGCTGATCGCAGCAGTCGTGCTGGTGCTGGCCGGTGTGTGGTGCTGGTGGTGGCGTCGCCGCCAACGGCAACGTCGCTGGCTGGCGGCCTTCGATGCAGAGCTGCAGCGTGCCGCAACGCCTGCGCAGCGTCTGGCAGCACTGTCGGCGCTGCTGCGCCGCGCTGCGCGGAGCGTCGATGTGCAGGCCGATCGGTTGCAGGGCGATGCCTGGCTGCAGTTTCTGGATGGCCGCAACAGCAAGGCGCGCGCATTTTCGCAAGGGCCGGGTCGCGCGCTGCTCGACGGCGGCTTTCAGCGCGCCCCGGCGGTGGCCGACCTGGACGCGGTGCAGGCACTGGCGCGTGCCCGGTTTCTGGGTCTGATGCGGGGCCAGCGATGAACTGGCTGCAGTGGTCGCAGTGGCAGGACGCGCTGGCGCATTGCGCCTGGCCATGGGCGTGGTGGTTGATGCCGCTGCCGCTGCTGATGTGGTTCTGGCCGCAGCGCGGCCAGGAGTCTGCGGCGCTGCGCGTGCCGTATGCCGATCAGCTGCATGCGGTGGCCCAGGCGCAACGCGCGCCGTCGTTGCGCATGCCGCGCTGGCTGGCGTGGCTGGGTTGGTTCTTGTTGTGCGCCGCGCTGGCGCGTCCGCAGCAGCTGGGCGAGGTGATCCAGCCGCCGCGCGAAGCACGGCAGATGATGCTGGCGGTGGATCTGTCCGGCAGCATGAGCGAACCGGACATGGTGCTCGGTGGCAACGTGGTCGATCGCCTCACCGCCGCCAAGGCGGTGCTGTCGGACTTTCTGGATCGGCGCGACGGCGATCGCGTCGGCTTGCTGGTGTTCGGCCAGCGCGCGTATGCACTGACGCCGTTGACCGCGGATCTGACCTCCGTACGCGACCAGTTGGCCGACAGCGTGGTGGGGCTGGCCGGGCGCGAGACTGCGATCGGCGATGCGATCGCGTTGTCGGTGAAGCGGCTGCGCGAGCAGAAGCAGGGCCAGCGGGTGGTGGTCCTGCTCACCGATGGCGTCAACACCGCCGGGGTGCTCAACCCGTTGAAGGCGGCCGGACTGGCCAAGGCCGAGGGCGTGCGTGTGCACACCATCGCTTTCGGTGGCAGCGGCGGGTACTCGCTGTTCGGCGTGCCGATTCCGGCTGGCGGCAACGACGATATCGACGAAGATGGGCTGCGCAAGATCGCCGAGCAAACTGGCGGACGTTTTTTCCGTGCCCGCGATACGGAAGAGCTCGCGGGCATCTACGCCGAACTCGATCGCCTGGAGCCGGTGAAGGCCTTGGGTCCGTCGGTGCAGCCGCGGGTCGAACGCTACTACTGGCCGCTGGGCGCAGCCATGGTGATCGCGTTGCTGGCATACGTGTTGCCGCGGAGATGGCGATGAGCGCGCCCACCGAACTGCTGGCAGCGTTGCATCTGTTGCGCCCCGACTGGCTGTGGGCGTTGCTGGCGATCGTGCCGGCGGCGCTGCTGTGGCACGTACGCCGGCGCAGTGCCGATGTGTGGCGTCACAGCGTGGACGCGCACCTGCTGCCGGCCTTGCTGGTGGCCGGCGGGAGGCGCGGATGGCTGGGTTTCGTGCTGGCCGCGCTGACCTATGCGCTGGCGGTGGTGGCGATGAGCGGGCCGAGCTGGCGGCAGACCGAGCGCCCGGTGTTTCAATCCAGCATGCCGTTGGTGGTGGTGCTGGATCTGTCCTCCAGCAGCCTCGCCACCGACCTGCCGCCCTCGCGCCTGCTCCAGGCGCGCGCGAAACTGGCCACGTTGCTGCGCAAGCGTGCCGGTGGCGATGTGGCGTTGCTGGTCTATGCCGGCGAAAGTTTCACCGTCGCGCCCCTGACGCAGGACGCCGCCAACGTGGCCGTGTTTCTGGATGCGCTGTCGCCGTCGGTGATGCCGGTCGATGGCAAACGCGCCGATCGGGCTATCACGGCGGCGAACCAGTTGCTGCAGCAGGCCGGCTTTAAACAGGGCGACATCCTGGTGGTCAGCGACAGTGCCGATGGGTCGGCAGAAAGCGCTGCCCGCACCGCACGCGCACGCGGGTTCCATGTCTCCGCCCTGGGCGTCGGCAGTGTGCGTGGTGCCGCTTACCGTACCGGTAGCGGCGAGATCGCCCAGGCAAGACTCGACGAGGGCAGCCTGCGCGATCTCGCCGGCCAGGGTGGCGGGCGCTATGCGCGCATTGCCCCGGACGACTCGGATCTGCAGGCGCTGGGCGTGCTCGATCCTGCCCAGCAGCCGCTTGCCGATGAGGCGGCCGAAGCCGGCGGCGGCAAGACCTGGCTCGATGAGGGTTACTGGCTGGTGATGCCGGTGATGCTGTTGGCGCTGCTGGCGTTTCGTCGGCGCGCGGTTGTGGCGGTGCTGGCGCTGGTGTGCATGTTGCCGCTGGCGCAACCTGCACGGGCGGCGGACGGCACCTTGTGGCAGCGTGCCGATCAGGTGCAGCAACGGCGTCTGGATGCCGGGGTGCAGGCGTATCGCAAAGGGGACTTTGCCGCTGCGCAGAAGGCGTTCGAAGCGGTGCCGACCGACGAGGGCTTGTACAACCTGGGCAATGCCCTGGCGCGCCAGGGCCGCTACGACGAGGCAATTGCAGCCTACGATCGCGCGCTCAAGCAACATCCCAACCAGCAGGATGCAATCGCCAATCGCGCGGCAGTCGACGCGGCGCGCAAGCGTCAGCAGGACAACGAGGACGGCAAAGGTCGGGACGGCAAGAGCCAGTCCAAGGATCAGAAACAATCCGGCCAGGATGGAAAGGGGCAACAGCAGACGGGCCAGAATCAGCAGGACGCGCAATCCGGCCAGGATGGGCACAAGCCGCGGGACGGCAAGCAGCAGCCTTCCGACGCGCAGACCCCGCAGGACGGCAAGTCGCAGGATGCGCAGTCCAAAAACGGGCAAGGCGAGCAGAGCAGGCAGGACACGCCACCGCAGTCTGCCGATGCCAAGGCGCAGCAGCAGGCCGATGAGGCGCAGCGTCGCAAGATGCAACAAGCCATGGCGCAGGCGGGCGACAAACAGGCGGACGCAGGCGGCAAGCAGGAGGCCGCCGCCGCAAGCGAGACGCCGCAGCAACGCGAGCAACGCCAGGCGGTGGATGCCTGGTTGCGGCGGGTACCGGACGATCCGGGCAGCTTGCTGCGGACCAAATTCAGGCTGGAATACGAACGCAGGCAACGGGACGGACGATGATCGGCAGACACCACTTGCGCCGCGCGGCGATCGGCATGCTGGCCTGCATGATGCTGCTGGTTGGCGCACCAGCGGGCGCGGTCACGCGCGCGTGGCTTGATCGCGACAGCGCCAATCCCGGCGACGTGGTGATGTTGAACATCGAAACCGACCAACGCGGCGTCGATCCGGATTACACGCCGCTGCGCACCGATTTTTCGCTGGGCGCCAAGAGCGCCAATCAGCAGATGCAGGTGACCAACGGTTCGGTGACGGTGCGTGCCTTGTTCGGTGTGGTGCTGACGCCGCGCAAGAGTGGTGAACTGATCGTGCCGGCGATACGGGTGGGCAATGAGCGCACCGAACCGCTGCGCCTGCAGGTGGTTGGAGCGGCGAACGATGCCGCCAGCAGTTCCAGCGGCGCTGCCGGCGGGCCCAGTGCGGCGCAGGGCAATGAAGAAGCTTTCGTCGAGACCCGGGTGGACGACCCGCAGCCCTATGTGCAGCAGAGCGTGGGGGTGGTGGTGCGCTTGTACTTTGCCAATCAACTGGCATCGGGCGAGCTGGATCTGGAAGCGCCCGATGGCGCGTCGTTGCAACGCATCGGCGATGACGTCAGTTCGGTCAAGCTGGTCAACGGCCGCCAGTACAACGTGGTGGAGCGGCGCTATCTGCTGGTGCCCGAGCGCAGCGGCCGGCTGGTGCTGCCCCCGGCGCGATTCAACGGGCGATCGGTCGGCGGATTCTTCGACGATTATTTCGGTCGCGGCAACGGTGAGCTGAGCGCGCGCAGCGCCAGCATTCCGCTGCAGGTGCGTGCGCAGCCGGCCAACGCGCCGCAGCCCTGGCTGCCGCTGCGCAGCCTGCAGTTGCGCTACACGGCCACGCCGCAACGCGCCACTGCCGGGGAGGCGACGCAGTTCGTGGTGGAAGCCAGCGCGCGCGGCGCCACCCAGGCGCAGTTCCCCGAGCTGCCCACGCCAAGCGTGCCCGATGCGCAGGTGTTCGCCGAGCCGCCGCAATACGAAGAACGCTTTGTGGACGGCTCGCCGCAGCTGCGCCTGACGCGCCGCTATTCGATCGTGCCCAACCGCGCCGGCCCGCTGGTCGTGCCGGGGCTGCAGGTGGCCTGGTGGGATGTCGGCGCAGGCGCGGCCAAGACTGCAGCGGTGCCGGATCTGACATTGGATGTTGCAGCGGGTAGCGGGGCCTTTGCGGCACCGGCGCCGGCACCTGCGCCCACAGGCAGCCCGGCAAGCAACGACGTGGCGCCTGCGCCAGCAGCCAGTGCGCTGACGTTGCAGCAGCAGCCGTCGCCAGCTACGCAACAGCCGTGGGGATGGATGGCCGCCGCCGCAGGCTTTGCGGTGTTGTGGGTGGTGACGTTGGTATGGGCATTGCGGCGCCGGCGCGGCACGGCACGCAGTGCTGCCGAGGCCACCGTCGGCGACGCGCCCATGCCCGGCAAGCGTGCAACCCATGGCGTGGCCGAGCTGCGCCGCGCGCTGGACAGCGGCGGCATGGACGATGTGGCAAACGTGCTCTGCGGCATGGCCGGTGTGGCTGATATCGACAGCGTATTGGCCGCCTTGGCCGAGCCCGCCCAGCGCGACGCCGTGGCGCGAATGCAACGTGCGCGCTGGGGTGGCGGCGGGGATGTTGCGGGCGCACGCGCCGCGTTACGCGACGCATTTGCCACGGGTCCCCGCTGGCGGCACGCGAGCGCGGCGGAGCCCGAGGTGCTGGCGCCGTTGTATCCGCCGGCGTCTTGATCGGCTGCGATAAGTCGGCAGCGATTGATGGATGATGATGGTCGTCACTTCTATGGCGGTGTAGTTTTTTTGAGCTCCATGTGCCTGGTTTGCGAACGGTGTCGCCGAGAGCAAAGCGTGACTGCTGCGCCTTTGTTGCAGGGCCCTTGCCCGCCCACCATCGCGGGACACGCTGCAAGTACGTCCATGTAGCTCCTTGGCGGCATCCATGCCGCCAAGGGTCCCGCGACGGTGAGCGGGCAAGGACCGGTGGAGATGGTCGGTATGTCAGTGCAGGCGAAAGGCGACGTTCGCTGGCTATATCACTGGGCGCGGCCAGCTTGCAGCACCCAACGCGAAGCCGTGCCCTCGACTCTGCGAGTTTGCTGCAGGGCCCTTGCCCGCCCACCATCGCAGGACACGCTGCAAGTACGTCCTTGTAGCTCCGGCGCGGCATCCATGCCGCTCAAGGTCCCGCGACGGTGAGTGGGCAAGGACCAGGGGAGTTGGTCGGTGCGCAACGTTTTCAACACGCAGCCAGTAGTGGTCTGGCGCGGCGCCCTCTGTTCTTCAATAAACCACCAGCCAACTGTCTGGTGCGGTGTCCTCGCCGATTGCGGGACCGTTGGCGGCATGGATGCCGCCACCGAGCCCCTATGGACGGGTTAACGGCGTGTCCCGCGAGCGGTGAGGGCACCGCGCACTCGATACACCGGGCTTTCGACCTGAGGCATCTGACGACATAGGAGGCGCCGCTACGACTTGAGATTTTCCGTTGCCGCGCAGGTGGGAACAGTCAGGTGCAAAGCGAGTTTCAACGCTTGCATCAACCAAGATTGGGAGGCGCACCTACCCGCAGCAGGCGCGCAGGAGCACCCGGGTAGGTGGCCGCATCCTTGGCGTTTGTTAAGCTCCGGCCTTTGTGTCCAGAACAAGGCCGACCAGATGACTGCATCCCCAGCCGCGCGCCGCCCGGGCCTGCCCCTGCATTGGAAGATGGGGATCGGCTTCGCCGTCGGCCTGTTGTTGGGTCTTGCGGTCTATTACCTGGCCGGCAGCGACGCCGAGTGGGTGCGTCTGGTGACCAAGTACGTCACCACGCCGTTCTCGCAGGTGTTCCTCAATCTGATCTTCATGCTGATCGTGCCGCTGCTGTTTTCGGCGCTGGTCATGGGCATTTCCGAGATGGGCGACATCCGCGCCCTTGGACGGGTGGGCTGGCGCACCCTGGGCTATACCGTTGTGCTGTCCGGCGTGGCAGTGTTGCTGGGCCTGGTGCTGGTCAACGTGCTCAAGCCCGGCGCCGGCGTGGACCCGCAGCTGGCCAACCAGCTGATCCAGGAAAACGCCGACCGCACCCGCGAAATCATCTCCAGCTCCGGCACCCAGCCGCAGGGCATGGACATGCTGCTGTCGATCGTGCCCAACAACGTGATTGCCGCCGCGTCCAGCAATGGCGCGATCCTGTCGCTGATGTTCTTCGCGGTGATGTTCGGCGTGGGCATGGTGCTGACCGCCGATGAAAAGGTCGCCACGCTCAGGCGCGGCATCGAGGGGATCTTCGAAATTTCGATGACCTTGATCGGGCTGGTGATCCGCCTGGCGCCGTATGCGGTGGCCTGCTTCATGTTCAACCTGGCGGCGTTGTTCGGCTTCGATCTGTTGATCCGCCTGGGTGCCTACGTGGGCGTGGTGGTGCTGGCGCTGGGCCTGCACATGGTGGTGAGCTACGGGCTGGCGGTGAAGTTTGCCGGGCGCTCGCCGCTGGGTTTCTTCAAGCAGACCCAGGCGGCCACGATGATGGCGTTCTCCACCGCGTCGAGTAATGCCACCCTGCCGACTGCGCTGCGCGTGGCCGACGAGATGGGCCTGCCGCCACGCGTATCGCGCTTCGTGTTGACCGTGGGTGCCACCGCCAACCAGAACGGCACCGCGCTGTTCGAAGGCGTGACGGTGATCTTCCTGGCGCAGTTCTTCAACGTGGACCTGAGCCTGGGCCAGCAGTTCATGGTGATGCTGGTCTGCATCCTGGGCGGCATCGGCACCGCAGGCGTGCCGTCGGGCTCGCTGCCGGTGGTGGCGCTGATCTGCGCCATGGTCGGGGTCAACCCGGTCGGCATCGGCATGATCCTGGGCGTCAATCACTTCCTGGACATGTGCCGCACGGCATTGAACGTGACCGGGGATCTGGCGCTGACGACGTTGGTGGCCAAAGGGGAGCCGGGACCGGGGACCGGGGACCCGGGGCCCGCGAATGCCTAAGCGGTGCGATGAGCGGTTGATGGCATCCGTATCTGAAATGTCTTGGCAGGGAAGAAAAGCCAGGGATTGCCGCAACGCGTGTTGACATCCGAAAAATAGAGGCGAGGCGTCCCGGGTCCCGGGTCCCGGGTCCCGGGTCCCGGCCCTAGTCACACACTGTGTGGGAGAATAGGTGTCTCCGCTTCCAGCGGTGTTCCCCTCCGCTTCCATAGACGCCCATGACCCAGCCCACCCGCCGCCAGCTGGCCAACGCCATCCGTTTTCTTGCCGCAGATGCGGTCGAAGCCGCCAAGTCCGGTCACCCCGGCATGCCGATGGGCATGGCCGATATCGCCGAAGTGCTGTGGAACGATTATTTCCGGCACAACCCGAACAACCCGCAGTGGTTCAACCGCGACCGTTTCGTGCTGTCCAACGGGCATGGCTCGATGCTGCAGTACGCCTTGCTGCACCTGTCCGGTTACGACCTGCCGATCGAGCAGCTCAAGCAGTTCCGTCAGTTGCACAGCAAGACCGCCGGCCACCCCGAGCGCAGCGAAACTCCCGGTGTTGAAACCACCACCGGCCCGCTTGGGCAGGGCTTTGCCAATGCGGTCGGGTTTGCGCTGGCCGAAAAGTTGCTGGCGCAGCGCTACAACCGCCCGGAACTGGAAATCGTCGATCACCGTACCTGGGTGTTCATGGGCGATGGCTGCCTGATGGAAGGCATTTCGCACGAAGCCGCCTCGCTGGCCGGCACCTGGGGCCTGGGCAAGCTGGTCGCGTTCTGGGACAACAACCAGATCTCCATCGACGGCAACACCGCCGGCTGGTTCAGCGACAACACCCCGGCACGCTTCGAGGCTTACGGCTGGCACGTCATCCGCGACGTGGACGGACATGATGCCGACAAGATCAAGGCCGCCATCGAGGCCGCGCTGGAAAACAGCGACAAGCCCACGCTGATCTGCTGCCGCACCAAGATCGGTTTCGGTGCGCCGAGCAAGGCCGGCAAGGAATCCTCGCACGGCGCGCCGCTGGGCAAGGAAGAATTGGAAGGCGCGCGCAAGGCACTCGACTGGCCGTACGGCCCATTCGAAATTCCCGAAGAAATCTACGCCGGCTGGCGCGCCGGCGGCACCGGCACCCTGCGTCAGGCCGAATGGGAGCAGCTGTTCGACAAGTACAGCAAGCAGTACGGCAGCGAAGCCGACGAGCTCACCCGTCGCTCGCACGGTGAGTTGCCGGCCGACTTCATCGCCAAGGCCGATGCCTACATCGCCAAGGCGCAGGAAGACGGCCAGACCATCGCCTCGCGCAAGGCCTCGCAGCTGGCGATCGAAGCGTTTGCGCCGCTGCTGCCGGAGTTGATCGGCGGCTCGGCCGATCTGGCGCATTCCAACCTGACCCTGTGGAAGGCCAGCAAGTCGGTCGCCACCGACGACCCGGACGCCAACTACGTGTATTACGGCGTGCGCGAGTTCGGCATGACCGCCATTGCCAATGGCCTGGCGCTGCATGGCGGCTTCATTCCGTTCGACGCCACCTTCCTGGTGTTCAGCGATTACGCGCGCAACGGCGTGCGTATGAGTGCATTGAACCCGGCACATGCCATCCACGTGTACACGCACGACTCGATCGGCCTGGGCGAAGACGGCCCGACCCACCAGCCGGTGGAACACCTGGCCTCGCTGCGCTACATCCCCAACAACGATGTGTGGCGCCCGGGCGATGCGGTGGAGTCGGCGGTGAGCTGGAAGGCCGCCATCACCCGCAAGGACGGCCCGAGCTGCCTGATCTTCAGCCGCCAGAACCTGCAGCACCAGCCGCGCAGTGCCGAGCAGATCAAGCTGATCGAGCGCGGTGGCTACGTGCTGGCCGATGCCGAAGGCGGCACGCCGGACGTGATACTGATCGGTACCGGGTCGGAAGTGGGTCTTGCGGTGGAAGCCAAGAAGACCCTGGACGCCGCGGGTCTGAAGACGCGCGTGGTGTCGATGCCATCCACTGACGTATTCGACCGCCAGGATGCGGCGTACCGCGAATCCGTGCTGCCGAAGGCAGTGCGCAAGCGCGTGGCGGTGGAAGCCGGTGTGACCGGTTTCTGGCGCAAGTACGTGGGCCTGGACGGCGATGTCATCGGCATCGATACCTTCGGCGCCTCGGCGCCGGCCGATCAGTTGTATGCGTACTTCAAGATCACTGCCGAGCACGTGGTACAGGCAGCGAAGGCGCTCTAAGCGCACAGATGGCTGGAATCGAAAACGCCGGCGAAAGCCGGCGTTTTTTGTTGATTGCCTCGGCGCGTCGCGTGTCCTGCACGGGCATTGCCATGGGCGATGACACCGAGCCTGTGCATGCCGGCGCGCTTGAATACACGCTGCGTGTGTGTGCGTGTGTGTGCGTGTGTGTGCGTGTGTGCGTGTGTGCGTGTGTGCGAGTGGTGGTGTCGGTGCGGGCGCACAGTGGGCTTGCCAGGGACGCTGAAGTGCCAACCACTGCTACGTCGCACTCAGGCAGGTGGAGGCGATCCTTCACCCAGCGTGGTACAGCGTGCATGGAGTACACCCGGTCACTGGCCGCGCATGCCCGAGCTGCCGGCGCACTAGCCGCCAGCAACATAGATCGAAGATCCGGGCATCGACAGGCTGGTGCCGCCAGTCGCGGACCCGGGTGAAATCTCCCCCCCGGCAAACTGGGATGCAGGGGCTTGCTGTCGCGGTCGCCTCTGCGCCGGAGACGTCGGCACGGGTGGACCTGATGGGTCAGGTCGCGGTGCCAGACGGCGTTCTCACCGGGGGGTAAACACGGCCCGGCAAGGCCTGCGCGGCCCGAATCCTGCTGAAGCGTTCGCTTCGACGCGCAGCCGCACAATGCAATGCGTGCACTGCCTGTTTAAAATGTGAATCATTCCCATTAAAATGCGGCGCTGCCACTGGTCCGTGGTGTCCTTCCCCCTTGTCTGCCGCCGCACATCTGCGGCGGGCCGCCCTCGATTGTCTGCGCCGGAGCTGTGATGAACCGTCCTACCGTAATGCGTCTTCTTCCCATCGCGGGGCGCCCGCGCGCGCTGTCGCATGCGGTGTTTGCTGCGCTGTGCACACTGGCCGCCGGCCAGGCACTTGCCGAAACGCCGGCCGGCGAAGCTGAGGTCACCACCCTGGACCGGCTCAACGTGCAGGGCGAGCAGGCCAAGGGCTACACGGTGGAAAAGACCACTGCCGGTACGCGCATGAACCTGGCGCTGCGCGAGATTCCGCAGTCGGTCACCGTGATCACGCGCGACCGCATGGACGACCAGAACCTGCAGAGCATCACCGACGTGCTCAACAACGTTACCGGCATCTCGGTGGCGCAGAGCGACAGCGAACGGTTGGAGTTCTATGCGCGCGGTTTCTACATCGACAACTACCAGTTCGACGGCATCCCGGCCTACATGGAGCAGGCCTGGAGCTATGGCGATTCGGCACTGGACGTGGCGCTGTACGACCGGGTGGAAGTGGTGCGCGGCGCTACCGGCCTGCTCACCGGTTCGGGCAACCCGTCGGCATCGATCAACCTGGTGCGCAAGCATGCGGTGAGCCGCGACTTCACCGGCACCGTGTCGGTGGGCGGCGGCGACTTCAACAAGACCCGCAGCGTGGCCGATGTCACCGTGCCGCTGAGCCCCGAGGGCACCGTGCGTGCGCGCGTGGTGGGTGTGTATCAGGACGGCGAGTCCGACATGGACCGCTACAACCTGCGCAAGAAGATCGGTTCGGCCATCATCGATGCCGACCTCACCGACAGCACCTTGCTGAGCGTGGGCTACGAATACCAGAAGAAGGAATCGGACGATGTCACCTGGGGCGGCTTCCCGCTGTTCTACAGCGATGGCACGCGCACCAACTACGACCGCTCGTTCAACCCGGCCGCCGATTGGACCTTCTGGGATACGCGCCTGCAGCGCACCTTCGCCAGCCTGCAGCAGAGCTTCGACAGCGGCTGGACCCTCAAGGCCAACGTGAGCCACGAGAAGACCGAAGCGGCCAACCACCTGTTCTACCCGTTCTATACGATCTTCGGCTTCGACCGCGCCACCGGCGGCGGCGTGGTGCCGTATTCGGGCAACTACCAGACCGAGCGCAAGGCCGATGGCGCCGATGTGTATGCGGAAGGCCCGTTCCAGCTGTTTGGCCGTGAGCATCACCTGGTGGCCGGCGCCAGCTACAACCGCCGCGAGTACGTCAACAACGGCACCTTCGATTTCCCGGCGGCGCTGGACAGCTACTTCGGTTGGACCGGAGCCTATCCGGAGCCCAACTGGAGCCCGCGCTCGGTGCAGAGCGACGGCACCATCACGCAGAAGGCCGCCTACGTGGCGGCACGTTTCTCGCTGGCCGATCCGCTGACGCTGCTGGTGGGTGCGCGCTATACCGACTGGCAGATCGATGGCCGCAACTTCGATGCGGTGCAGGGGCTTGTACCGTTCTCCGACACGCAGACCGAAGTCACTCCGTACGCCGGGCTGGTGTACGACATCGACGATGTGTGGTCGACCTACGTCAGCTACACCGAGATCTTCAACCCGCAGACGCTGCGCGATGCCAATGGCGGCTACCTGGACCCGTTGAGCGGCAAGGGCTACGAAGCCGGCGTCAAGGCCGCATGGTTCGACGATCAGCTCAATGCTTCGTTGGCCCTGTTCCGCATCGAGCAGGACAACCTGGGCGTGGCCACCGGCGGTTTCGTGCCGGGCAGCAGCGAGTCCGCATTCGTGGCTGCCAGCGGCGTGGTCAGCGAAGGCTTCGACTTCGAGCTCTCCGGTCGCCTGACCCAGGGCTGGAACGCCACCTTCGGCGCCTCGCATTACACCGCACGCGACGACAGCGGCACCTCGATCAATACCCACCTGCCGCGCACCACCATCAAGCTGTTCAGCAGCTACACCCCGCAGGGTGCGTGGAGCGATCTCACCGTCGGTGGTGGCGTCAATTGGCAGAACCGTGCGTACTACGTGGACCCGGTCTACGGCACCTTCCAGCAGAGCGCCTATGCCTTGGTGAGCGCATTTGCACGCTACCGTCTGTCGCCGCAGTTTTCCGTGCAACTCAACGTCGACAACCTGCTCGACAAGCGTTACTACGCGCAGTTCAACGGCGGCTATGGCGCATGGGGTGCATCGCGCAACGGCATGCTGACCTTCAACTACACGTTCTGATCCACGGCCACGCCGGGCGCCTTGCTGCCCGGTCTTGTCGCGCAAAAACACAGGCAGCCGGAACGGTGCCTGTGTTTTTTTATACCCGTCCACGCAGTGATGGGAATGACGGTCTGCCGTGGAGCGGCGCGCTTTGTCAGTGGCAGCCTGCTGTCGCGCTGGAACGGCGTGGTGCGGCCGGGAACGCGCACGACCCGGTTGGCATGACCGCGGTGCGGCGTCTGCAGCGCGCCATGCCTGCAGCACTCCAACGACACTGCGCCGCATCGCTGCGGTGACCATCGCTCAACGCACCATCGGTTCCAGTTGCGGTGCCAGCACCTGCGCCACCCATTCCATGAAGGCGCTGACGCGCTGCGGCAGATGGCGGCGCTGCGCATACAACAACGTCACCGGCATTGGTTCGGCGGGGTGGTCGGCAAGCACGACACGCAGCGCGCCGCTGTCCAGATACGGGCGCAACGGGCTGGCTGGCGCCTGGATGATGCCCAGCCCTGCGAGCGCGGCGGCAAGATAGGCATCGCCATTGTTCACCGTCACCGGGCCCTGCATCGGCAGCAGCCGATAGCGCTGCCCGTCGTGATATTCGAAGCCGGGCGAGCGCTGCCCCAGCGTTGGCACGTAATGCACCAGGTCGTGCCGGGCGAGATCGTCCAGGCAGCTTGGCGTGCCGCGGCGGGCAAGATAGCCGGCGCTGGCGCAGCTGACGATGCGGACCGCACCCAGCGGGCGCGCGACCAGGCTGGTGTCTTCAAGCGTGCCCACGCGCAGCACGCAATCGAAGCCTTCGCGCACCACATCGACGCGACGGTCGGTGCTGCTGATCTCGACGTCCAGCTGCGGATGCCGGGCCAGAAACGACGGCAGCGCCGGGATCACGAAGTTGCGCGCGATGCCGGACGACATATCCACCCGCAGGCGACCGCGCAGCTGGCCGCGTTCGCGCTGAAACATGCCGTGCAACTCCTCCATGTCGTCGAGGATGTCGCGGGCGCGTTGGGAGAACGCGGTGCCATCGCCGGTGAGCTGCACGCGTCGCGTGGTGCGATGCAGGAGCTGGGTACCGAGCGAGGCTTCCAGTCGTTGCACGGCGGTCGAGACGCTGGCCTTGGGCAGGCCCAGGGTGTCGGCGGCACGGGTGAAACTGCCCAGCTCGGCAACGCGCAGGAAGGCGCGCAGCGACTCCATGGTGTCCATCGATTGGTCGGCGATCTTGAACGGTGAAGTCAGATTGAGCTGATTTATGCGGCACGGCAAGCGCACTAGCCTGGGCGCGTTCGTAACGCATTGCGCGGTCGGCTCGTCTGATCGTCGCCACGCCACCTATCACCGTCATCACCCCAGGAGTTTGCCCATGTCGACCACCACCACACCCATCACCGTGATCACCGGCGGCAGCCGCGGGCTGGGGCGCAATGCCGCGCTTGCGCTCGCTGCCGATGGCAGCGACATCGTGCTGACCTATCGCAGCCAGGCCGACGAAGCCGCAGCGGTGGTGGCGCAGATTCAATCGTTGGGCCGGCGCGCGCACGCGTTGCAGCTGGATGTCGCCAAGGCCGATGACTTTGCCGGATTCGCCAGTCAGCTGAAGGCGGTGCTGGGCGGGTGGGGGCGCATCCAGTTCGATGCGTTGGTCAACAACGCGGGCACCGGCCTGCATGCCGCCATCGCCGACACCACGCCGGCGCAGTTCGACGCGCTGGTCGATACCCATCTCAAGGGGCCGTACTTCCTGACCCAGGCGTTGTTGCCACTGATCGCCGACGGTGGACGCATCCTCAACGTCTCCAGTGGGCTGGCGCGCTTCGCGCTGCCGGGTTCCTCCGCCTACGCGATGATGAAAGGCGGGGTGGAAGTGTTTACCCGCTATCTCGCCAAGGAGCTGGGTGCACGCGGCATCCGTGCCAACACGTTGGCGCCGGGAGCGATCGAGACCGATTTCAACGGCGGCACGGTGCGCGACAATGCGCAGGTCAATACGATGGTGGCTTCGGTCACCGCGTTGGGCCGGACGGGCCTGCCGGACGATATCGGGCCGGTGGTGGCGGCCTTGCTGGCGCCGGGCACGGGCTGGATCAACGCGCAGCGCATCGAAGTCTCCGGCGGCATGCTGATCTGAGGCGTCTCCGCAGTGCGGCGATGTCGTCGGTCAGAACGCCATCGCCGCGTGCGGCAGGTCCAGCTGCGATGACGCTGCACTCCGGTATGAGGGCGCAGCGTCAGGGGAATCACTGCAGTGGCTGGTCGCCATGCAGGATGGGATAGGGATTGAGCACATCGCCTTTCCACCACTGCTTTTCCGGCCCCAGGCGGTGGATTTCGAAATGCAGATGCGGCGCGGCCGGATTTGCGTTGCCGGTGCTGCCTACATAGCCGATGACCTGGCCTTGCTTGATGGATTGCGTCTCTGCCAGCCCATCGGCATAGCGTTCCAGATGGGCGTAGTAATAGCAGTACGTTCCACCCGGCGCGAACTGATACACGGTGAGACCGCCGCGTTCGCTGTTGAACAGCTTTTCCACTGTCCCGTCGGCGACCGCAAGTACAGGTGTGCCGGTCGGTGCCAGGATATCGATGGCGTCATGCACCCGCCCTTCGCTGCGCGCATCGGTGAAGGTGTCCTGCAACTGCTCGCGGCTGATGCCTTGCACCGGAATCAGCAGGCCGGAGCCGGCCGCCGACGCATCGGCCGCTGGGGCTGAGGCGGCAGGCGCCGGGGCAGCGCTCACGGGCTCTGCCGCGGCCGGGACAGTGGGTGCGGGTGCAGCCGCAGCTGCCGACACGGCCGCGGTTGCCGTGGACGGCGCTGCAACGGCCGGTGCAGCGGTCGCTGGCGACGGCACCTGCGCCTCGGGTGCGCTGCGCTCCAGCCACCAATAGCTGCCTGCGCCGATCGCCACGCCTGCGATCAAGATCATCAGCAGTTTCATGCTTACTCCTGCATCACCACCGGCATGGACGGACCGACCACGCCGGCCAGATTGACCACATCCCAGTTGGTCAGGCGCACGCAACCATGCGATTCGGTCTTGCCCACGTGGCCCGGTTCCGGCGTGCCGTGCAGGCCGTAGTGCGGCTTGGACAGATCGATCCACACGCGCCCGACCGGGTTGTTCGGGCCTGCCGGCAACGTGGCTTTTTTGTCGTCTTTCTTCGCGTCCCAGAACAACTTGGGGTTGTACTTGAACACCGGGTCGCGCGCGACGCCCAGCACCTTCCAGCGGCCGATCGGCAGCGGATCGTGCTTGCTGCCGGAAGACACCGGGAATTGTGCATACACCTTGCCGTCGGCATCGAACAGGCGCAGCGTCGATTCGGACTTGTCCACCACCAGCTTGGCCGGCTTGGCCAGGGGCGCGACGCCGTCGATGTTCGGCACCTGGATGACGCTGCCGGCCTTGCCCAGCTCCACGCCGGGGTTGAGCTGGCGCAGCAGTTCCGGCGCGGCATGGAAACGTTCGCCCAGCGCCTCGTCCACCGATGCGTAGCCCAGCGCAGACAACGTGGCCTGCTCGGCCGGGCCTTTGGGAATCGGCTGGAAAGGGCCGGCAACGTCGGCGTCGGTCAGCGTGTACTGCACCAGCGCCGGCGTGCTGTCGGCCTGCAGCGCCTGCCAGGTGGCGTCATCCAGCTCGCCGGTCACCTTGATCTTGTGTGCAGCCTGAAAGCCGGACACCGCCCGCTTCTGGTTGGAGCCACGTTCGCCATCGATCTGGCCCGGGGAAAAATGCGCGCGGTCCAGCAGCACCTGCGCATGCAGATCCGATCGCGGCCCGGTGTCCACCTGCTTGGCAGGAGGCGCAGCTGCCGGTGCCGGCGCAGCGGCCGCCGCAGGTTGCTGTGCCTGCGCCAGCGCAGGCAGCGACGCGCTCAGCGCCAGGGCAAGCAAGCAGACACGAGCATAGGAGCGTGATGGCATGTGCAGATCCAAGGGAGACATGCGCGCACCTTGCCGCAGCCGGCTGCGTTTTCTGCGTGAAATGGCTGCACCGGAACTGAGCGGTTGGGCAGGCGGTTTGGCTTCGACAGGGCATGGCTGGCGGGAATCGGGAATCGGGAATGGGGAATGGGGAATGGGGAATGGGGAATCGGGAATCGGGAATGGTGAGAGCGGGGGATTGCGCCGGCGGATGCGTTGCAGGGAATCAGGCACGGTGGCGTATGGCCACGTGTGCTGTTCAAGAGCTACTGCTGCGTGGTGTTGCGGCGCGCGCGTCAATGCGCGCGCCGCAATGCCGCCCGATCTGGCATCAGTAGGTGTAGCCCAGCGTGAGCATGTAGACGCGCCCGGTCTGCACATAGGCACCGTCGGCGCCGGGATCGTAGGCCATGTAGCGCCTGGATTTGCCCTGGGTCTCGTAGAAGGTGGCGGCGTTGAGCAGGTTCTTGGCCGACACGCCCACATCCACCTGGTGCGGCAGGTGATAGGTGGCATTGAAGTCCAGCGACTTCACCGGCTGCAGGTAGTAGTTGAGCCGGTCGGTCGTCAGCCCCAGCAATTGCAGGCCGGTGTAGTTGTAGCTCAGGTCGGTGCGCAGGTGCATGTCGTCGTAGAACAGGTCCAGGTTGTAAAGGCGTTCGGGCGCACGTGGGAGCCAGGTCTTTTCCGGCTGATCGCTGCGTTTGCTGTCTGCCTGGCTATGTTGCAGCGTGAGGTTGGCGGTGACGCCCAGGTTGCCCAAGATTCCCGGCAACTGCTGCAGCCGTTTGCTCGCTGCCAACTCCAGGCCGTAGAGCGTTGCGGTGCCGCCGTTCTGCGGCATGGTCACCGGCACGCCGTTTTCGAAGGTGGTACCGGTCGGCACCAGGCCGCCCAGCGTGTTGTCGTTGCTGGTGGCCGATTGCGAGGTATAGATGAAGCCGGAGATGCGCTTGTAGTAGGTGGAGGCGCTGAGCACACCGCCGCTGTGGTCGTAGAACTCGGCAGACAGATCGGCGTTGTCGGCCTTGCTTGGCTGCAGATCCGGATTGGGCTTGGAGATGCCGACCACCTGTTGCGTGTCGTCGATGGAATACACGGTTTGCCCGGAAATCAGGCCGAACGCCGGGCGGCTGAAACTGCGCCGGAACGAGGCGCGATACACGGTGAGATCGTCTGGGCGATAGTTGATGCTCACACCCGGCAGCCATTGTCCATAGGTGCTGCCGGTCCCGACAAAGCGGCCGGTGACGCCATCGCCGCTGGACTGCCACGCATCGGCCGAGTAGCGGGTCAGTTCGTAACGCACGCCGGGCAGGATGCTCACCGAACCAAGGTGCAAGGCGGCCATCGCATAACCGGCGTAGATCGCCTCGGTGCTGGAGGTGGTGTTGGCGTTGTAGTCGTTGGCGGTGTAGCGGCCGGCGCCGTTCGGATCGTCGATGTATTTGTACGGCACGGCCTGGGCGCGCATCCAGCGGCGATCCAGCAGCTTGAACGGGCCGGCATAGTGGCCGTCGAATGCGTTGTAGGTCAGCCGCCCGGGGATCGCGCTCAGCGGCGGGCCGCCGGCGGTGGGGAATGCGTAATTGGGCCCGCCGAAATAGGGGCCGTTGGTGACGAAGTTGCCGTCCTTGTGGAAGAACGGATGATCGTACGCCTCCCGTGCCGAACGATCGGCCGACAGGCCCAGCTTGACGCTGTCCAGCACCGCACCGTCGGTGCGATAGGTGATGTCGGTGTGCGCATTGGCGCGGTTATCGTGGCTGCCGGCATCGTGGCCCTGCACCTTCCACAGCAATGACGAATCCAGGTCGTAGAAGAAGTCCTTCAAGGCCGGCGTGCTCGGGCCGATGCTCGGGTAGGTGGGGTCGCTGAGGTCGAAGGCGAAGCTGCCGGGAGTAAAGCCATACAGGCTGGCCGACACATAGTCCGGTCGATTGCGGGTGCCGCGGCCGAACGAGCTGCCGTAGTCGAGGCGCAGACGATCCCGGGTGGTCTGCCCGCCCAGCTGCAGCGTCGCCAGTGTCTCGTCGATGTCGTGGGTGTTGAAGTAGCCGCCGCGCACGGCGGTGGGCTGGGTGCGAACGGTCTCCAGGCGCGCGCTGGACTGATCCTGCTGGCCGGTGACGCCGTAGCTGCCATAGATGGCACGCGCATACAGGGCGCTGGTGTCGCCTTGCCAGTCCAGCGAGAGGCT
This sequence comes from Xanthomonas sp. NCPPB 1325, assembly GCF_041477645.2. NCBI lineage: Bacteria > Pseudomonadati > Pseudomonadota > Gammaproteobacteria > Lysobacterales > Lysobacteraceae > Xanthomonas > Xanthomonas sp. NCPPB 1325. Next base: position 3,838,863 of record NZ_CM192985.1, on the reverse strand, counting down.
GCCGCCGTAACGCTCGATCTGGCTGGTATAGAGGCTGTATTTGTAGCGGGTGCTGATCAACGGGCCGACGTTGCGCAGGTCGGTGGCGTCGGCAAGCGCCGGGTCGGCCGGAACGTATTTGCTGTTGGGCGCCGGGGCCTGCGCCATGTTGTTGTTCTTGCCGTAATACGCCGAGGCATACAGCCCGAACGCGTGCCCGTCGCCGAACATCCAGGCCAGCTCCTGCTGCACGGTGCCGCCGCCATCGGAACCGCCCAGATGCGAGGCCAATGCATTGAGCTGGCCGCGCGCGGTGGTCCTGGCATAGATATCCTGCGCGAAATCGAAGGCGTTCGGCGTGCGCATGTCGATGGCGCCGCCGATGGAATCGCCCGGCATATCGGGCGTGGGCGATTTGGACACCTGCACCGACTGGATGCCGAACGGCGCGAGCATGTTCAACGAGATCGCGCGCGTGGACGAGTCGGTTTCCGGCATGGCGAAGCCATTGAGCGTGTACGCGTTGTAGCTGGCGTCCATGCCGCGGATGCTGACGTAGGCATTTTCGCCGGTGGTGGCCTGGCCCAGATGCATGTCGCTGTAGGCCGACAAGCCCGGCATGTGCGAGACCACATCGGCGATGCCACCGGAAGGAATCGCGTCGATCTGCTGCTTGCTTATTACGCTGTTGACGCTGTTGGACAGGCGCTGCTCATTCAGCGATCCCGGCGCCGCGGCGTGGGTGGCTTGCACGTTGACCGAATCCAACGTGGTGGTGGTCAGCTCTGCAGCGTGTGCAAACGCTGGTGCGGAAAGCACCACGGCAATGGCACAGCTCAGGCGATGGAAGGGACGGAAAGACTGCATGCTGAGGGCTCGCGGAAGTGGGAAGGAGTGCCCGCATCTGGTGAACGGGCGCGGGCCTGGATCGCCGACGCCTTCCATTGCGACAGGTCTGATGCGTGGGGCAGCTGGCGCGTGTATGCGCGGTGCTGCGCTCACTGGCGCAGGTTGAGGCCGCTGCAGTGCACGCGCGGTCGCTGCGGATTACAGCGCGCCACCGCAGCGTGATCGAAGCGCACCACGTAGCCGTTATCGGCCGGCTCATTGATCGGGAAATCGGTACTGAGCAATTGCGCGCCGCTGGCCAGCATGGCATCGCGCCGGGAGGTGTCGTTGCGCTGCGCTTCTTTCAGGTCGGCATCGGTACGCGTACGCACCAGATAACCGGCCTTGACCAACTGCGCGATGTCATCGGCGGGGCCGTCGTTGCGCTCGACAAATGCCGCATCGTCCTCGCCCGGTACCGCGTTGGTGAAACACACGCGGCCGCGCAGCGATGGATGGCCGGGCAGGTAGCTGGCGCCTGCAGCGCGTTGGTCGAGCAGAAACACCACTTTGCCGCGCGCTTGATCCAACGACGGCCAGCCATGCGCGAGCACGCCTGCATTGAGGGTACGCGCGCTGCCCCGCACCTGATCGGGGCTGATGTACTCACCGGGCTGGAACACCGAGCGTAGTTCGGCATCCAGCGCATCCATCGCTTTTGTGTCGAACGGTTCGGGTTGCGTGGTGGGGAATGCCAGCGCTATCGGCGTCTGCTTGGTTTCCAGCAGGATGAAGATCGGCACATGACCCGGGTGCTGCTTCGACCAGGTGCGGATGTCCTGCAGGCAGGCAATCAACGGTTGGCAATTGCTGCGCTGGTCAAGATCCTGCACATGCATGACCTTGAAGCCCGGCGTCTCCATCACCCCGGCCGGCGCGCTTGCCGGTGCGGCCGGTAGTCCGGCTTTGGCGATCTGCGCGACGATGGACGGGTGCGCATAGCGCCCGCCCTGTGCATCGGCGAAGACGTCCAGCTCGAGTTGGCGCACGCCAGCGTCGAGTTGTTGCGTCAATGCGGGATGGCGGTAATCCAGTGCAGCAAACAGTGCCGGGTCCAGTTGCTTCAACACAGCCGCTTCGCTGGGTGCAAAGCCGGCGTGGTAGCTGTTGTGGCTGCCGATGTACTGCAGATCGGTGAGACGCGGCGCAGCTTGCGCGGCAACATTGCTCAGCACCAGCGCGGTGAAGAAGACGATACGCGTGGTGGTTCTTCGCTTCGCGCGCACCAGCTTCGGTTTGCGGGTGATGCCTGACGTGACAGCAGTAAAAGCGCCAAAAAGATGCATGCAGCACAGCCGGAAAGCGACGAGGTCGCCATCATCGCGGCCCAGCTTGACGCATCTCTTTCCGCAGTGTGTCCGTGATGCGTCAGGTCTTGCTGCAATCGGTTCGTGTCGTTTGCAACATCGTGACACTGTTTTTCATGGCGGGGCGGTCTGTTGCAGCGCATAGGTCAGCAACCGCGCCTGCACGCGGTCGCCCAGGCTGCGTGGCGCACGCAGCGCCATGCGTTGCAGGCAGGCAACATCATTCGCATCCGACGCTTTGCGTGGGAGCATTGCGCGGCACACCGTGGCGATTTTTCCGCCGGTGCCAGCTGTTGCGCATTTGAGCCAGCTCAATGCACGCAGCAGACGTTGCTCGATCTCGGTGAAGTCGCTGCCGAGCGGGTAATCGGGCAGGCTGCCGTCGCGTCGAAAAGGCGCCAGCGCCTGTTCCAGTGCCTGTGGCGTGTTGCGTTGCGCACGCGCGGGCAGCACCGGGTCGGTGCGCAGCTTGCGCGACTGTTTCGCCTGGGCAAGCAGCTCGTCCTGGAAGCGCGCATCGCAGATGGCGGCCATTTCCACCACGCAGTCCTGGTCGGTCTTGTGGCGCAGATCGGCGATGCCGTACTCAGTGATATAGAGGTCGCGCAGGTGGCGCGGGATAGTGGTGTGGCCGTAATTCCAGCGCACATTGCTGGCCGCATGTGTGCCGGTCTCGCGGGTGGAGCGCAGCATCAACGTGCTGCGTGCCTGCGGCAAGGCATGCGCCATCGCCACGAAGTTGTACTGCCCGCCCACGCCGGAGACCACGCGGCCATCGTCCAGGCCGTCGGACACCGCCGCGCCCAGCGCGGTGGCCATCATGCAGGAATTGAAGAAGCGCGCATCGTGGCGCTGCAAGCGCTCCAGCGCTTCATTGCCGCCGTAGAGCTGGTTGATCTGGCTGATGCGGCGCATGCCGATGGCAGCGCGCGTGACGGGCGGAAGGTCGCGCAGCCATTGATAGAAGTCCGGCGAGCCAAGATAGAACGCGCCATGCAGGAACTCGCCCTCCTGCGCCAGCCGCGCGTGGTCGGCAGCGTCGGCGCGGCCGTCGGCCATGCGCTGCATCAGCGGTAGATCGTCGTGCACCTTGCGGCGGATCACGCCACTGTCCACCAGTTGTTTGAAGCCTTCGTTGAGCATTTCGCTGCAGCCGTACAGGCCCACCTCAAACGGCGCCAGGCCACCGCTGGCGCGTACGGCAGGGTGCTGTTCCAGCTCCGGATCCAACGCCTGCAGCAGACGCCGATAGGTGGCGTTGTCGGTATGCCGCAGGACCAGCGCATGGCTCAGCGCGTCGGCCAGGGTGCCGATGCCGATCTGCAGCGTGCCGCCATCTCGTACCAGCGTGCTCGCATACAGGCCGATGGCGTAATCGACGCTGGTGACCGGCTGCCGCGGCAGCCCGAACAGCCGCGGCGACGGGCCGGGCAGGTCGATGACCAGGTCGAAGAACGCCGCATCCACCGCCGCCGTGCCGCCGATCCACGGCAGCTGTGGGTCCACTTCGGCCACCAGCAATGGACGCGGCAGGCCCAGCGCCTGCACCGCGTCCAGGGTGTCCTGGGTGATGTCGTTGTTGCACGACAACGACAGCCGCGCGCCGCCGGGTTCGCGTGCGACCTTCTGCACGATCAGGTTCGGCGCACGCTGTGCCACTGCCGCGGCGGCGTGGGTGTAATTGAGGCTGGTGTAGTCGGCCTGGGCCTGGCTGGAATGCAGCAACCCGCCGGACTGCATGTAGAACTCTTCCACCTGCACATGCGCGGGCAAGGCGTCGCGCAGCATCGCGTCCACATACGCCAGACGCGGGAACTCCTCGCCGAAGTGACGCGCAATGAACGGTGCGGCAAAACGCCCTTCCAGCCCCGCGCCCGGCCTGGGCGGGTTGAGCGAGAGCGCGGTGTACAGCGCCAGCGGCCGTGACGGGGTGTCCTTGAGTTGCGCGTACAGGGCGTTCAACAACCGGTGTGGTTTGCCGATGCCCAGTGGCGCGCCCACCCGGAGCGGGCCATCGATGCGTTGCAGGATCCGCTCCACGGCGGCGGACAGGCTGGTGAGGTGTTCGGTCATCGGTGCAGGGTAGCCGAGCCGATGGGAGAGCGCGTGTTGCAGAACCGGCGCGACAGCCGCACGCGATGGGCCTGGGTCAGCGCTTGACATGGGTTTCGTTTACGCGCGTAATCGCAAAAAATGACGGGCGTCATTGCATGGCGATCAGCGAGGCAGAGGCAGTGGTGATGCAGGTGCTGTGGGACCGCGCACCTCGGACCGCAGAAGAGGTAGTGGCGGCACTGGCAAGCACCGACTGGGCCGAGCCGACCATCAAGACCTTGCTCAACCGCCTGCTCACCAAGGGCGCCATCGCGGCGCAGAAGGACGGACGCAGATACCGTTACACCCCGGTGTTGCAGCGCGAGCACTGGGTGCAGCAGCAAAGCGAAGGATTGCTGCAGCGGTTGTTCGGCGGACGGGTAGCGCCGCTGGTGGCGCACTTCAGCGAGCGTGGAAAGCTCAGCGCGTCCGACATTGCCGAATTGAGGCGGCTGCTCAAGGAGTTGGACGATGAGTCTTGATCCCGTGCTGTGGCTGCGCACCGCGCTCTACACCACTGCAGCGCTGCTGGCCTGCCTGCTGCTGCGCCGGCCGCTGCGTGGCCGGCTCGGGGCAAGGGCCGCCTATGCACTCTGGGGCGCGGTGCCGCTGGCCCTGGTGGTGGCGTTGCTGCCAGGTCCCTCGATGGAGATGGCGCTGTTGAAGATGCCGGCGCTGGCGCCCGTGCCGGTTGCGGCGCATCCGGACGGGCAGGGGGCCGGCTGGCAGCGCATGTTGCTCAACGTGTGGCTGGCCGGTGCGCTGCTGACGGGCCTTTCCCTCTGGCGTGGACAGCGGCGTTTCGTGCGCAGCCTCGGGCCATTGCGTGCGCTGGACAGCACTGTGTGGGTTGCCACGCACGACGGCGGCCTTCCGGCGTCGCTGGGCATCTGGCGCCCGCGGATCGTGCTGCCGGGGGATTTCACCACGCGTTACAGCGCCGGGGAGCGTGCGTTGATCCTGGCGCACGAGCGCCTGCATCTGCGCCGCGGCGATCTGCATGCCAATCTGCTGGCCAGCGTGCTGCTCTGCCTCGGCTGGTTCCACCCCTTAGTGCATCTGGCATGGCGCGCATTTCGCCTGGATCAGGAGCTGGCCTGCGATGCAGCGGTTCTGGCACGCCATCCGGGCCAGCGCCGCCGCTATGCCGGTGCGATGCTCAAATGTCAGCTCGCCGGCAGCACCTCGCCGCTGGCCTGTCACTGGGCGGCGAGGCCTGCGTTGTTGCAGCGGCTGGCGGCCGTGCATGCGCCAGCGCCGGATGCGCGGCGTGCACGCCGGAACCTGCGCAGCGTGGTGGCGCTGACGCTTCTGGTCAGCGTCGGCGGCTGGTTGCTCCAGCCTGCGCCTGTGCAGGCCACGCGCGACCCTGCGGCTGCCTTCGACTACAGGACGATGCAGGCGCCGCGGTACCCGGCGAACGCGATCGCCGCCAATCTCGGTGGCGTTGTCGAACTGCAGATTGCGGTGAGCCCGCGTGGCGCGCCCGACCACATCGCCATCGTGCACAGCCGGCCCGCCGGCGTGTTCGATCAGGTGGTGCTGGAGGCCGCGCGTCACTGGCGCTTCCAGCCCGCGCTGGTGGATGGGCAGCCAGTGGCCGCGCAGATACGCGTGCCGGTGCGGTTCGATCCGGACCCGCCGGACCCGCCGGCCACTGACGCCGGTGCCGGCGGTGATGGTCGGCATGCTCCAGCGTCCGGGCGCCTTGCCGCCTGCGCGACAACCGGATGCGTACCGCAGGAGATGCGGCAATGAACGACCGGCGTGGGTGGTGGATTGTGGGTGTGCTGTTGATCAGCGGATGCGCCAGCCAGCCCGTGGCCGAGCCGCAGCGCAGCCAGCGCGAGGATTCGGTGGATCAGCGCATGTTGCCGTCGCAGTCGGGTGCGGGGAGCGCTTCCACCGCCTCCTACACGCTGTCGCAGACGCAGCGCTTTCGCATGCCACGCGCGCTGCGCAGCGAAACGCCGGCGCTGCCACCGGACTCGCCACGCCAGACCCTGCCGCCAACCACCGTGTGCGCGCATGTGATCCTGTCCGCCGACGGCGCCGTGCAACGCGTGGACCCGATGTCCGATCGCGACGAGTGCGCCGCCGGGCTGTTGCCGAGCAATGCGGATCTGATGCAGGCCGTACGCAGCACGGTGCAGCACTGGCAGTTCGTCCCGGCGGCCCTGTGTACGTACGCGCCCGGCGCGGCGCAACCGTCCGCCCTGGATGACTGCACCGGGGCGACTCGGCAGGAACCGGTGCCGGTCACGCTGTCGTTTGCGTTCACCTTCGAGGTGCGGCAGGGCAAGGTGAGCGTGCGTACCGGCAAGGTTGCACGGTGACGGCAACCTCTCGCAGGCATACGTCAGCCCGTGTTGCGTCGGTCTTCGGTGTGCGGATGCGTTACGCCGCCCTGCAACGGGTGGGTCTCCAGCCGGGGGCGCTCACGCCAGCACGTGCACGCTGTCGGCGATGCGCTGCACTTCGTCCGGGTTGTGGCTGACGTAGAGCATCGGCAGGCGGATTTCATCGCGCACGCGCTGCAGATAAGGGATCAGCTCTTCGCGACGTGCCTGGTCCAGCGCCGACAACGGTTCGTCGAACAACAGGATGGCCGGTTGCGACAGCAACGCACGCCCGATCGCCACCCGTTGCGCCTCGCCGCCGGACAGGTTGCGCGGCCGGCGCTGCAGCAGCGGCGCGATGCCGAGCAGGGCCACCACATCGTCGAACCCGAATGGCGCCGCCCCCCGTGCATGCCGGCCGTAGCGCAGGTTGCGCCGCACATCCAGGTGCGGGAACAGCCGCGCATCCTGGAACACGTAGCCGATCCGGCGTTTGTGCGTGGGCAGGTCCACGCCATGCCGGTCGTCGAACAGGCAGCGTCCATCGATGCGGATATGCCCGGCATGCGGGCGCACCAAGCCTGCGATCGCATTGAGCACGGTGGTCTTCCCGGCGCCGGACGGCCCCACCAGCGCCACCACCCGCGCCGCATCCTGGATGAGGATGTGCCGCCGGAACTGGCCGCGCTGCAGCTGCAGATCGATCTCCAGCATCAGTCCTCCTCACGCGGGTGCGGCCGCCGCACCAGCCATTCGGACAGCAGCAAGGCCGCCAGCGAAATCGCCAGCGCCACGCCGGCAAGACGCCACACGCCCGATTCCATGCCCGGCACCTGCATCAGGCCGTAGATGGCCGACGACAGGGTCTGCGTCTGGCCCGGAATATTGGAAACGAAGGTGATGGTGGCACCGAACTCACCCAGCGCCTTGGCAAAGGCCAGCACCATGCCGGCCACCAGGCCGGGCCAGGCCAGCGGCAAGGTGATGCTGAAGAACACCCGCCACGGGCCGGCGCCCAGCGTGGCGGCGGCCGCTTCCAGGCGGCGATCGGTGGCTTCGATCGACAGCCGGATCGCGCGCACCATCAACGGAAATCCCATCACCGCGCAGGCCAGCGCCGCACCGGTCCAGCGGAACGCGAACTGCACGCCGACGTGTTCCAGCAACCAGCTGCCGACCGGACCTTGCGTGCCCAGCAGGACCAGCAGCGCATACCCGGTCACCACCGGTGGCATCACCAACGGCAGATGCAACACCGCGTCCAGCACTGCCTTGCCCGGGAAACGCCGCCGTGCCAGCAGCCAGCCACAGGCAATCCCTGCCGGCAGGCTGGCCAGCGCGGCCACGCCGGCCACCTTCAGACTCAGGGCGATGGCGGTCAGCTCTTCCGGGGTGAACATCGACAAACGGTGCGCCTCAATCCTTCGGCAAGAAGCCGCGACGGGTGAAGATCGCCCGGGCAGGTGCGCTGCGCAGCCACTGCACGAACGCTGCCGTCTGCGGGTTGCGGCTGTTCTTCAGCGCGGCCACCGGATACACGATCGGCGCATGGCTGGCAGCGGGAAAGGTGGCCACCACGCGCACCTTGGGGTCGGCGCGCGCGTCCGAGCCATAGACGATGCCCAGCGGCGCCTCGCCGCGCGAGACCAGCATCAGTGCTGCCCGCACACTCTCCGACTCGGCCAGGTGCGCGCGCAGCGCGTCCCACTGGCCGAGCGTGCGCAGCGCGGCAGCGGCGTATTTGCCGGCCGGCACGCTGGTGGTCTGGCCGACCGCCATGCGCCCGTCCTTGCCCAACGCCTTGGCAATGCTGCCCGGCGTACGCAGATCCAGCTGCAGCTTGCTGGCGGCCGGTGCGATCAGTACCAGCGTGTTGCCCAGCAGATCGTGGCGTTGCGCCGGCGCGACCAGGCCGCGCTGTTGCAGATAGTCCATCCATTCCAGATCGGCCGAAAAAAACACATCCGCCGGCGCGCCCTGTTCGATCTGGCGTGCCAACGCCGAGCTCGCCGCGTACGACACGCGCACCGGCGTGCCGGTGGCCTTCTCGAACGCGGCCGCGGCCTCGTCCATCGATTCCTTCAGACTGGCCGCCGCAAACACCGTCACCGGCGCAGCTTGCGCAACGGCCAGTACGGGCAGGGCAAGCATCAGCACGCACAACGCGCGCTGCCAGAAACCGATCGTGCGCATGGGAAACTCCAGCAGGGGCAGACACCGATCATAGCGGCTGCGCCGTGACCGGCGTGGCGAACGCCAGCGAATGCTACCGAGCCAGATCGTCGCAGCGGCCGGCCTGCAGGTTGGCCTGCAAGGCCGGGCGGATCAGCCTGGGCTCTGGCAAGGTGGCATCGCGGGCCTGGCGCTGGGCCACGAAACTCTCGATATCCACGCCGTCGCGCACATGGATGTTGTTGCGCCGCTGCACACCGATGCTGGTTTCATGCGCCACGGCCCGACCACCGGGGCCATAGTCGTGGCAGACGAACACCCGCGTGTCGTCCGCCAGCGCGTACAGCCGCTGGATCGATGCATATAGTTGCCGTGCATCGCCGCCGGGGAAGTCGCAGCGTGCGGTTCCCGCGTCGGGCATGAACAGCGAGTCGCCGGGAAACAACGCATCGCCGATCAGGTACGCGATGCTGTCGCTGGTGTGCCCGGGCACGGCAATGACGCGTGCGGCGATGCCGCCGAGCATGAAACGCTCGTCATCGGCAAACAGATGATCGAACTGCGAGCCATCGGCACGGAAGTGCTGCGGCAGCGCATAGCGTGGTGCAAGCGTCTGCTGCACCTGGCGGATGCCTTCGCCGATCGCGATGCGCGCCTGCGGCCAGTGCTGCTTCAGCCACTGCGCTGCCGACAGGTGATCGGCATGTGCATGGGTTTCCAGCAGCCAGTGCAGGTGCCAGCCGCGCTGCCGGATGGCATCGGCAATGGCCTGCGCGGCACGGGTTTCGATGACGCCGCTGTCGGCTGCATAGTCCAGTGCCGGATCGATCACCGCGGCCGCGCCGGACGCCGGATCGGCGACCACGTAGGTGAAGGTGTTGCTCTCGGCATGGAAGAACGCAAGCACCTCGGGCTGCATCGGTGTCTCCAGGTCAGGGGGTGGCCAGTGCTGCGTTGAGCACGGCGGCCAATCGGTCGCCGGCCAGGCGCAGCTGTGTCTCGGCCATCGGTCGATAGGTGGCGATGTAGCTGGCCGGCAGGACGTGCGTAGCCGGATACACGCCCGGTGTCACGGCGATCCTGCACGAGGCCTGCGCCCACGCGGCGGCGGGCGGCGGCAGGACCGGCGACACGGCGGAGGCCGCGGGCAGGGCCAGCAGCCGTTGCAGGTAGTCCGCGTCGCCGAGGTGACGGTCGTTGAGCATGCCGCTGTCCCACAGCGCGTGCAGGTTGCTGCCCTTGCCATCGACCTGCAGCTGGAAGTCGTTGCCGCCCTTGTCGTGCGCGTAGCCGGCGTGCATGGGCTGATGGATATCGCCGATAAAATGCACCACGAACTTCAACGCCTGACGACGCACCTCCAGCGGCTGGCCGCGGTCGGCCAGCAGGGCGGTCTGCCGATCGAGTGCGGCGATCACGCAGTTGCCATCCGGGCAGTCGCGCGGCGGCGCATAACTGCAGTCGTGTTCGCCCAGGTTGACGTAATGCCACGGCCCGGAACGCTTGCCCAGGTCCGGGTCGTGCTCGCGCAATTCATCGGCCCAGGTCGCGACGCCATGCAAGGTCGCGTCGGGCTCGCCGGCAAGCAACTGCGCCACCTGCGCGCGTGCCTGCGGGCTCAGTTCGGTCTCGGCCACGCGTGCCACCAGGCGGTGCCCCTGCGGGCCCCAGGCGAACGCGGTGATGGGCTGGATCGCCGCGGTCAGCGCCACGGCAAGGACAACGAAAGCGGGGGAGAAGGTCTTCATCCCCCGATTGTACGCAACCACCCGGGACGGTTTGATGGCGGTTGCAGTCATGTCGCCGCCGCGCAATGGCGACGGCCCGCACGATCAGTAATAGACCAGGTAGGAGATGCCATAGGTCAGTGGATCGACCCGGGCCTTGCCCAGCCGTGCGCCGTTGACATCGACGTTGCTGCGCGAGTCGGTCCAGCGTGCGTCGATGCGCAGGCCGCTGCGCTCATCGAAGATGAAGTCCACACCGACGTGCGCGGTCGCGCCCACCGAATCACCGAAGCGCAACTCGCCGTTGCCGATGCCTTGCGCGGTGTCTTCGCCCACGAAGGCGGTGTAGTTGATGCCGACGCCCACGAACGGGGACACCGTGCCATAGCCGTTGATGTGGTACTGCAACAGCACGCTGGGCGGCACCGACCAGTAACTGCCCACCTTGCCGGCACCTTCCAGCTCGATGTCGTGCTTGCCTGCCACCGCCGCATGCACTTCGATTCCCAGATTGTTGCGCAGGAAGTATTCGTAGGTGAACGACAGCACAGGCGCGCCCTTGATCTCCCCGCGTGCACCGCCGAAGGTGCCGCTGTCTGACTTCGGCGAGACATAGCCGGCGCCGTAGCCGGTCGTCCAATGGCCGGCCGACTGTGCAAGAGCGGGAGTGGCCGAAGCGGCCAGTGCGATGGCGAGGGCGGTGCGGATGAACGTGCTCATGGAATCCCCGGTAGGTCGGACAGGCGTTCGACGTGACCGACCTGTCCGCAACTCCGGCGGTGGATGCACGTCCCTGGATCGCCAGTGTGCCAGAGATGCACCGCGCTTGCCGCCGTGACTCAGAAGCGGTGCACGTACGCCGCGCCATAGACCAGCGGATCGATGTTGACCGTGCCGATCCGGGTGCCATCGAGGCGGGCCTCGCTGTCGATGTCGATCCAGCGCACATTTACCCGCAGGGACCCGCGTTCGCTGAGTTTGACGTCCAGGCCCGCGTGCAGGGCCAGACCCCACGAATCGTCCAGCTCCAACTCGCTGCCGGCCAGCGCGCCGCGGGTGTCGGTGCTGAAGAAACGGGTGTAGTTGATGCCCGCGCCGAGGAAGGGCGACACCTTGCCCTGGCTATTGAAGTGGTACTGCAGCGACACCACCGGCGGCAGGTGCTTGGTGCTGCCGACGCGGCCCAGTCCACGCAGCGCGATGTCGTGCTCGAACGGCAGCGCGGCCAGGACCTCGATGCCGAGGTTGTCGGCGATGAAGTATTCGGCGGTGAAGGTCGGCTTGATGTCCTTGCCTACGTCTGCTTCCAGCGTGCCGCCAACCAGGCGGCCATTATCGGATTTGGGAGCGACCTGGTGGGCGCCGACGGCAACGGTCCAGTCGCCTTTGGATTGAGCCAGTGCGGGGACGCTGGCGAACGTGGCGGCCAGACCGGCGAGCAGGAGGGTAGAGCGCATGCGCATGGAAACTCTCGTTGTGTGCAGGGGATGGACGAAGTCTTGTGGGTTTGGCCCGGCGACGCCTTGATCCTGATCAAACCAGGACCGGTTGCGTGCGATGGATGCGCGCGTTGCCGGCGGTCAGGCCCCGGCTGCTGCGCTGCGTCGCAGGTGTGGCAGCAGCGCTTGTCGTGGAGGAGATCAAGCGCGCGCGGCGCATCGGGTGCGTCGTGCGCCGCGGGTCGCGCCACCGTCGGCAGGGGAGGTGTGCTGACGGTGGCGCGCGCCAGGGCGCAGGCAGCGGGTGGCGTGTCGCGATGCGCCCGCACTCACTTGGCCTTGGCGACCTTCGGTGTGTCCACTTCCGGCATCGCCGAGCTGTGGTGGTTGATGATCAGCCACTTGCCGTCGCGCTTTTCGTACACGAAGGTGTAGCGCGCCTGCACGTCGCTCTTCCTGCCGTCCTTGTCGGTCAGCGTGAAGGTGTAGACGCCAGCGTCTACGGCGCTGTCGTCATCGAGCACGCGCACGGTGCGGTAATTGACCACGCCCTTGGGCTTTTTGGCCAGGAACATCTCGAAGTACTTTTCGATCTGCGAGCGTGACGCGCGGACTTCGTTGGAGACCGTCGGCAGCAATACGCCATCGGGGGCATACAGGTCGGCCACCTTGTGCGGGTTGCCCGAGGCCAGGGCCGCGTTCCAGGTGTCGAACAGCGCAGCGACTTCGCGCGCTTCACCGTCGGCAGGCAGCGAAGCCTTTTCGGTGTAATGCATCACGCCAGCGGCCAGCGCCGGGGTGGCAGCCAACGCCAAAGCGACAGAGAACAGGGTGCGACGCATGGGGAATCTCCGTGTGGGTGAGTGGGTGCCTCAGCAGGCAGGGCCAGTATCGAAATCCACGGAGTGCCGAAATGCTGCTGGTCGGCATATGCCTGAATACGCTTCTCGGCATAGTTGGTTGAAAGGTAAGTTATTGGAAAACAAAGTAGACCGGTGCGTGGCGTGGTGCGCCTGCCTTGGTCATGCAAGCGGGCATCGTCAGGCCTGCTTGGCAGGCAGGTGGCCCGTCACCAACCGCATCCCGCGCCGGACCGTGCCGATCTCTACCGAACCAGAGCAGGCGTTGCCACCTCTGCTGCGGCTCTCCTTCCGTCTCCCCCTTCGCACTGTCAGCGTTGACGCGGCTGCACGGCCGTACCAGAAGGACGCTGCTAGAATGGCAGCCCCTTTCCATCCGCCGCGCTGTCGCGGCCGCAGGAGCTTGTGAACATGGCAATCAAGGTTGGCATCAACGGATTCGGTCGCATCGGACGCAACGTGCTGCGCTCTGCGGTGCAGAACTTCGCCAATGACATCGAGATCGTGGCCATCAATGACCTGCTCGAGCCCGACTACCTGGCCTACATGCTGCAGTACGACTCGGTGCACGGCCGCTTCAAGGCCGAGGTCTCGGTCGATGGCAACACGCTCATCGTCAACGGCAAGAAGATCCGCCTGACCCAGGAACGCGACCCGGCCAACCTCAAGTGGGACGCTGTCGGCGCCGACGTGGTGATCGAGTCCACCGGCCTGTTCCTGACCAAGGACACCGCGCAGAAGCACATCGATGCCGGCGCCAAGAAGGTGATCCTGTCGGCGCCGTCCAAGGACGACACCCCGATGTTCGTCTACGGCGTCAACGACAAGACCTACAACGGCGAAGCCATCGTCTCCAACGCCTCGTGCACCACCAACTGCCTGGCGCCGTTGGCCAAGGTCATCAACGACAAGTGGGGCATCAAGCGCGGCCTGATGACCACCGTGCATGCGGCGACCGCAACCCAGAAGACCGTGGACGGCCCGTCCAACAAGGATTGGCGCGGCGGCCGCGGCATTTTGGAAAACATCATTCCGTCCTCCACCGGCGCGGCCAAGGCCGTGGGCGTGGTGATTCCCGAGCTCAACAAGAAGCTCACCGGCATGAGCTTCCGCGTGCCGACCTCCGACGTTTCGGTGGTCGACCTCACCGTCGAACTGGAAAAGCCAGCCACCTACGCCGAGATCTGCGCCGAAGTGAAGGCACAGAGCGAAGGCGCGCTGAAGGGCGTGCTGGGGTATACCGAAGACAAGGTCGTAGCGACCGATTTCCGCGGCGAAACCTGCACCTCGGTGTTCGACGCTGACGCCGGCATCGCGCTGGACTCCACCTTCGTCAAGCTGGTGTCCTGGTACGACAACGAGTGGGGCTATTCCAACAAGTGCCTGGAAATGGTGCGGGTGGTTGCCAAGTAATCGGCCGTTTCCGATGCAATGAAAAAGCGCCTCCGGGCGCTTTTTTATTTGAAATTGATCTATTTGAAATTGACCCGTCCTGAATTGGCCTGACACCTTTTTCTTCTGGAAGAGGAATGTTCAATGCAATCAGAGATCAGGCGCAGCTAGCGGGGCTATTGGCTAGCCTTCGTGTTGTCAGTGGTCGACCACGTCGGGCGCGGGGGCTGACCTTCACGCGTAACGCCGCTGCTTGTCCACTCTCCAACCAGCGGCATGATCTGCAGATTGCTGCCCAGCCGCAGCCCGAGGCTGTATGGTTCGCGCATTCGGCTGGACGCCGGCTTGGGGATTGCTGCGTTGGAAACGATGATCGTGTTGGTGGCCCTGGTGCTGCTTGCCGTGCCGGTGGGTGTGGTGGTCGCGCTAATGTGGATTGCCGGGCTGCGGCGCCGGGTGGCGACGCTGGAGCAGCGGCTGGCGCAATGGCAAGCCGGGACTGGCGAGGGCGCGGATGCGCAAACGGATGCGTCCGTGGACGCGCAGGGCAGGGCGTGGGAGCAGCCCGGTGCAGCGCCCGATCTCGATTCCACTCTGAGTGCCGGTGCCTACACGGATGCACCTGGGTTCGGTAGGTCTGGCGCTGTTCGACAGGGCGACGGCGGGAGCGCACCTGCCGTTGCACATCTGCCTGCGGATCTGGGCGTGATTGATGCGGCTTCCAGGGCGGTGCCGCCCCCGTTGTCTGCGCAGGCCCCTGCAGATGCGACGGCACGCGGTGCGCTCTCGGCGTCGGCGTTGCCAAACCAGCACGCTCAGGCAACCCGGTCTCAACCTGCGCAACCGCAATCGCCGCAGTCACCCCCCATCCCGGCCGAGCCGGGCGCCGTCGCGCGCGCGGCCAGTGCGTTGAAGCGCTGGTTCACCGAGGGCAATGTGCCGGTCAAGGTCGGCATGCTGGTGTTGCTGGCCGGCGTGGCGTCGCTGCTGAAGTACGCCAGCGATCAGGGCTGGATGCGCATGCCGATCGAACTGCGCTTGGCCGGCATCAGCGTGCTTGCCTTGGCCGGGCTGGTCTTCGGCTGGAAGCAGCGCGGGCAGCGGCCGGGTTTTGCACTGGCATTGCAGGGCGGGTCGATCGGCGGTTTGTTGTTGACCGTGTTCGCCGCGTTCAAGCTGTATGGATTGCTCGGCGCAGGCCTGGCGATGGGCATCAGCGTGGTGCTGATTGCCGGCATGTGCGTGCTGGCGGTGCTGCAGGAGTCGCGCACGCTGGCCGTGTTGGGTGTGCTGGCCGGCTTCCTTGCGCCGATCTGGTTGTCCACCGGCAGCGGCAACCATGTCGCGCTGTTTTCGTATTACGCCGTGCTCAACGCCGGCATCGTGGCGATTGCATGGGCGCGGCCGTGGCGGGTGCTCAACCTGCTCGGATTCGCCTTCACCTTCGGCATCGCGACGTTGTGGGGCGCGCTGCAGTACACCCCGGCAAAGTTCGCCAGCACCGAGCCGTTCCTGCTGCTGTTCTTTGCCATCTATGTGGCCATTCCGGTGCTGCATGCGCGGCGTGGCGATGGTAGTGCGGGCAGGCTCATCGATGGCAGCCTGTTGTTCGGAACGCCGTTGGTTGCCTTTGCGTTGCAGGCACGCCTGCTGGACGGCGAGCGCCTGACACTGGCGTTGTGCGCGGTGGCGGTGGCCGGCATGTACGCCGGTCTGGCAACGTGGCTGCTGCGTCGTGCATCCACGCGCCTGCTTGGCGAGGCGCACGCGATGCTGGCGGTCGGTTTTGCGACATTGGCCGTGCCGTTGGCGTTGTCTGCGCGCGTCACCGCCAGCGTGTTTGCGCTGGAAGGCGCCGGGCTGTTGTGGTTGGGCCTGCGTCAGCGGCGGCGCATCTCGCAGGTCAGTGGCGTGGCGTTGCAACTGCTGGCCGCCGTTGGCGTGGCCTTCGGCGTGGACGCGTGGCGTAACGACGCCATGGCGGTGGCCAACGCCACCTGCATGAGCACCATGCTGCTGGCGGTTGCCGGCTGGGCCAGTGCCTGGTTCCTGCGCGATGCAGGACATCCGCGGCGTGCGCTGGTGGCGTATCTGTGGGGCCTGGGATGGTGGGTGCTGTGCGGCGTGCACGAGATCCTGCGCTTTGCCAGCGACCTGCGCAGCGAGCCGGACCTGCTGCTCGGCTTTGTCGCGCTCAGCGTGTGGCTGGCGGCCGAGGTGCACCGCCGTCGTCCGGCAGCGGCGCTGGTGTGGACGGTCATGGCCGGCCTGGCGCTGGCCGCGCCGCTGGCGCTGTGGCAGGACCATGCACACACGCAGCCGTTTGCGCACTGGGGTGCACTGGCCTGGTTGGGGTTTGCGCTGGCCGGCACGCGCGCGTTGTGGTGCCTGCGCATGCAGCCGGGCGCCGGCGCGATGCTCGCGCAGTTCATCTGGTGGTTGCTGTGGCCGATGGTGGCATCGTTGGGCATTGCCTGGCTGGCCGATGCCTTCGCGCTCGCCAATGGCTGGCGGTGCGCGTTGCTGGCAGCGCCGTGGCTGGCGGTGGCGGCGACCGCTCTGCTGCGCTGGCGCTGGCTGGCATGGCCACAAGGTGTGCGCTTCGATGCGGCCCGCACTGCCTTGCTGGGCTGCGTCCTTGCGGTGCTGGGGGTCGGCTGGTTGCTCGCATTGGTCGATCCGGTGAGCGCTGCGCCGCTGCCATGGGTGCCGTTGCTCAACCCGGCCGAACTTGCACAGCTGGCGGTGCTCGCGCTGGTTGCGCGCTGGGCATGGTCGGCCGCTGCGCCGTCGATGCTGCAGGCGCGGCGCGTCACTGCGCTCGGTGTATTGGGCTGGGTGTTGATCACCGGCAGTACGCTGCACAGCGTGCATCACTGGGGCGCGGTGCCGTGGGATGCCGCGCTGCTGGGTGCGACGGTGTCGCAGACCAGCCTCACCATCGTGTGGAGCGTACTGGGTGTGCTGGGCTGGGTGATCGGCTCGCGTCGCGGGCAGCGCGGGTTGTGGCTGGGCGGTGCGTTGTTGATGGGGCTGGTGCTGGCCAAGCTGGTGCTGGTCGATCGCCAGCATCTGGGCAATCTGCTCGGCATCGGTTCGTTCATGGCCTATGGCCTGTTGTGTACGGTGGTGGGGTATCTGGCGCCGGCGCCACCTCGTCCGGTGGTCGAGGAACGCGCCGTCGACAACGCTGACGCGGCAAGGGATCAGGCATGAGTACCAAACGGTGGGGATGGGTGTTGCTGGTGCCGCTGGTGGCGCAGGCGGCCGATGTGCGGCAGGACTATCGGCAGCAATGGCCGTTGCAGGTGGCCGGCTCCGACGCCGGGCTGTACCAGGTGAGGTTGAACGAGGCGGTGTATCGCAGTGCCGTCGACGCCGGGCTGCGCGATGTCGCCGTGATCGATGCACGTGGCGAAGAAATGCCGACCGCGCCGCTGGCCGCCGACGCCGCGCCGGCCGCAGCGCCACGTCGGCAGGGGTTGCCGTTGTTCGCGTTGCCCGAAGGTGCAGCGGCGGCCAATGGCGACCTGCAGCTCATCGCCGAGCGCGATGCCAGCGGTGCGGTGCGGCGGCTGGAGGGCCGCTTCGCCACTGGTGCGCCTGCGGCGCCCGGCAGTGGCGGCAGTTGGTTGCTCGATGCCAGCGCACTGCGCGACCGGCCGCGCGCGCTCTGGCTGGACTGGGCGGGCGAGACACCGGTGCAGGCCCGTCTGCGCGTGGAGGGCAGCGACGATCTGCGCACTTGGCGCGTGCTGGCCTCCGATGCCACCGTCATGGCGCTGGACAACCAGGCGCAGCGGCTGCAGCAGCGCCGCATCGCGCTGGAGCAGGGCGCACGCTACCTGCGTCTGGTGCCCGTGTCCGGCGCATTGCCGACACTTCGCAATGTCGAGGCAGAACTGGACGGGCGTACCGCACCCACCCCGCTGTCGTGGCTGGAGTTGCCGGGCACCCCACAGGACACGGGCGTGACCTACCGCATGCCCGGCCGCTTTCCCGTCACGCAGCTGGATGTCGGCGCGGGTCAGGCCGAGGCCGTGGAATGGACGGCGGACAGCCGCGATGCCGACGCCGCCGCCTGGCTGCGGCGGGCAGGGCCGTGGCTGGCGTATCGGCTTGGCACTGGCGCTTCGCCGCCGCAGCGGTTGCCCGCGCCGGTACGCGATCGTCAATGGCGCCTGGTGGCGGCACAGGGGCGCAGTGCGGCGGTTCCGAGCTTGCGGGTGGGCTACCAGCCGGAGCGGCTGATGTTTCTCGCCCAGGGCCAGCCCCCGTATGCGCTGGTGGCCGGCAGCGCACGCGTGCGACGCGGCGACGCACCGCTGGCGTCCATGCTGCAGGCGCTACGACGTGAACGCGGCGCACAGTGGCAGCCGGCCACGGTGCGCCTGGCTGCAGAGGCGCAGCCATTGGTAGGCGACGCAGCGCTGCAGCCCGCCACCACCCCGCGCGACTGGAAGCGCTGGCTGCTGTGGGCGCTGTTGATCGGCGGCGCGTTACTGGTGGGCGGCCTGGCGTTGAGCCTGCTGCGCACATCCGGCACCGATCGGCCGGCCTGATCCCTTGGCCAGATGCGGTTGCCGGCCGCGTCCGGGGTGCGGGTTTGCCGCATCGGGGCGAAGGCCGGACAATGGGCATCCCCCGTCGCCAAGGCAGCCGCATTGCCCGTCGTGTTCGACCGACCAGAGTTTGCGCCCTCCTCAGTTGCGGTGGCGCCCGCCCAGCGCACCGCCGGGTTGCGGTGCGGCGGGCCGATGCCGAGCCCTGATTGCCCGATCCCCGCCGCCAAGGCAGTCGCCTTGCCCGTGGTCTCCGAGCCACCGCCGTCGGCGTCTGCCGCACGTGCAATGGCGGCATTGTTGTGAACGACGGCGCCACGCCAAGCTGGCGCAGTAGCGCCATTCCTCCGCGCGCAGAGCATGTGCCAACGCGCGGCGCCGTGTACCAATCCGCAATCTCGATCCCCTAATCCCCAGACTCAGCGAGCCAAGCCCATGTCCATCGTCCGTATGACCGACCTCGATCTCTCCGGCAAGCGCGTGCTGATCCGCCAGGATCTCAACGTGCCGATCGACAACGGCCAGATCACCTCCGAACAGCGCATCACCGCCTCGGTGCCCACCATCAAGCTGGCGCTGGAAAAGGGCGCCGCGGTCATGGTCACCTCGCATCTGGGCCGGCCCAAGGAAGGCAGCTGGACCGAAGACGATTCGCTGGCGCCGGTGGCCGCGCGCCTGACCGCGCTGCTCGGCGTGGACGTGCCGCTGGTGCGCGACTGGGTCGACGGGGTGGAGGTGGCGCCGGGCCAGGTGGTGTTGCTGGAAAACTGCCGCATGAACGTCGGCGAAGGCAAGGACGACGAGACGCTGGCGCGCAAGTACGCCGCGCTGTGCGATGTGTTCGTGATGGATGCCTTCGGCACCGCGCATCGCGCGCAGGCCTCCACGCATGGCGTGATCCGCTTTGCGCCGGTCGCCGCCGGTGGCCCGCTGCTGATGGCCGAACTGGACGCGCTGGCCAAGGCGCTGGACAACCCGGCCAAGCCGTTGCTGGCGATCGTGGCCGGCAGCAAGGTCTCCACCAAGCTGGAGTTGTTGTCCAACCTGGTCAACAAGGTCGACCAGTTGATCGTCGGCGGCGGCATCGCCAACACCTTCATCGCCGCCGCCGGGCATGACGTCGGCAAGTCCTTGAACGAACCGGACCTGATCCCGACCGCCAACCAGATCGTGGCCGATGCCAAGACACGTGGCGCAGAGATTCCGCTGCCCACCGATGTGGTCGTCGCCAAGCAGTTCCTGCCCGATACCGAGGCCAGCGTGAAGTCGCTCGATGCGGTGGATGCGGACGATCTGATCCTGGACATCGGCCCGCAGACCGCGCAGCGCTACGCCGAGCTGATCGCCAATGCCGGCACCGTGGTGTGGAACGGGCCGGTGGGCGTGTTCGAATTAGAGCCCTTCAGCCACGGCACCGAAACGCTGGCACGTGCGATCGCCGGCTCCAAGGCGTTCTCGATCGCAGGCGGCGGCGACACCCTGGCGGCAGTGGACAAATACGACATCGCCCGGGACGTCACCTACATCTCCACCGGTGGCGGCGCGTTCCTGGAGTTCCTCGAAGGCAAGACCCTGCCGGCCGTGGCCGCGCTCGAGGCCCGCGGCAAGTGAGCGCAGCCACGCTGTTCTTCGATCTGGACGGCACCCTGGTCGATTCGGAGCCGGGCATCGTCGCCAGCATCGTGCATGCCTTCGATGAGATCGGGCAGCCGCGTCCCTCTGCGCAGACCTTGCGCGCCTGGATCGGCCCACCGCTGCGCGACAGTTTCACCGAGTGCTTTCCGGATGACCCGGCGCTGGTGCAGCGCGCGCTGGGCCTCTACCGCGCGCGCTACGACGCGGTGGGCTGGACCGAACTCAGTGTGTTCGACGACATCGGCGATGTGGTCACCGGCCTGCATCGCGCCGGTCATCGGCTGGCCGTGGTGACCTCCAAGAACGAACGCTACGCGCGGCGCATCGTCGAGCATCTGCCGTTCGGTGCGTGCTTCGACAACGTGATCGGCGCCAGCGAGGATGGCGAGCGCCGCTTCAAGCCCGACCTCATCGCCGAAGCGCTGCGCCGCCTGCAGATCGACAAGACCGGCTGCGTGATGATCGGCGACCGCCGGATGGATATCGAGGGCGCCAACCACCACGGCATTCACAGCATCGGCGTGTTGTGGGGCTTCGGTGACGAGGCCGAACTGCGTACTGCAGGTGCCGGCGCGATCGCGCAGACGCCGGCGCAACTGCGGCAGTTGATTAACGCGTGATCCGTGTGCGTCGGCCGTCGCGTTCGCTTGGTCGTTGCCGGCGCCTTGCACGGCGCGACCCGGCACGCAGCTCTTCACCGCCATCGGGTTAGGGTGGCGACCGCACACGTTGCCAGGCGCAACGTGTGCGTAGACGTACGTACTGTCCCGCACTGTCTGTAAGACATGCCGGAATAGGAGGGTGGCTATGCCGCAATGCCATCCTTGGTGCGTGACGTGTGTGTTAAGTTTCGCGGCTTTTACAGGGAGGCCATCATGAAAGAACGTCAACGCCGCACCAAGATCCTCGCCACCCTCGGACCGGCAACGGATGCGCCCGGGGTGCTGGATAAGCTGTTCAAGGCGGGCGTCAACGTGGTGCGCCTCAACTTCAGTCATGGCGATCCGTCCGGCCAGGCCAAGCGTGCTGCCGAAGTGCGTGCCGCCGCGGCACGCGTCGGTGCCGAGGTCGGCATCCTGGCTGACCTGCCGGGCCCGAAGATCCGCATCGAGCGCTTTGCCGAAGGCAAGATCAAGCTGGCCATGGGCGATCGCTTCGACCTGGTGGCCGACGCCAATGCACCGGCCGGTGATCAGCAGCAGGTGGGCGTCAGCTACCTGGGCCTGCCGCAGGACGTGACCGCAGGCGACGTGCTGCTGCTGGACGATGGCCTGGTGCAGTTGCAGGTCACCGACGTGCAGGGCACGCGCATCGTCACCACCGTGCTCAACGACGGCGTGCTGTCCGATCGCAAGGGCCTGAACAAGCAGGGCGGCGGCTTGTCGCTGGGCGCGTTGACCGAGCGCGACAAGGAGCTGATCGGCATCGTCGCCAAGATCGGCGTGGACTTCATCGCGGTGTCGTTCTGCCGTAATGCGCAGGACATGCACGACGCGCGGCAGATCGCCCAGCAGCACGGCTGCGATGCGCAGCTGGTCTCCAAGATCGAGCGCACCGAAGCGATCGAAAACCTGGTCGAAATCGTCGAAGCCTCCGACGTGGTGATGGTGGCGCGTGGCGATCTGGGCGTGGAAATCGGCGATGCCGAATTGCCGGGCCTGCAGAAGAAGATCATTCGCGAGTCGCTGGCGCAGAACAAGGTGGTGATCACTGCCACCCAGATGCTGCAGTCGATGGTCGAAAGCCCGATCCCGACCCGCGCCGAAGTGCTGGACGTGGCCAACGCGGTCATCGACGGCACCGATGCGGTGATGCTCTCGGCCGAAACCGCCGCCGGTGCGTATCCGGTGCGCGCGGTGGAAGCGATGGCGCGCATCTGTCTGGGTGCAGAGCATCAGTTCGAGTTCGATACCGATTTCGAAGCAGCGCAACGCAACCTGCAGCGTGCCGACCAGGCCATCGCCATGGCGACCATGTTCCTGTCCGAGCACATCGGCCTGGGCGGCGTGGTGGCGTTGACCGAATCCGGCGGCACGCCGCGCTTCCTGTCGCGCTTCCGTTCCAACATGCCGATCTACGCCTTCACCCGTCACGACGGCGCGCGTCGCCAGATGGCGATGATGCGCGGCGTGTTCCCGATCAGCTTCGACAGCCGCGGCCTGACCCCGCGCGAAGCCGCGCGTGCGGCGATCCGCCTGCTGGTGGAAAACGAGCGCATGGGGCCTGGCGACCGCGTGGTGTTCACCAGTGGCGAGCACATGGAAATGCACGGCGCCACCAACACGCTGCGCCTGCTGGAAGTGGGCGAAGACGGCCGCGCCACCGGCCTGGGCGAGCTGTAATCCCCCTTGACGGTACCCGGCGCATGACCTGAGCCGGAAGACGTGACACACGACGGCGGCCCCAGGGCCGCCGTTGTGCTGTGTGGAGATGCCGGGCGCGGGTAAATGCTTGGCCTGGGTCCGGCGGGTTGCTCAACGGCCGGATCCGGCGACTGCCCGGCCAGCGCACGATCGCCGCCGCGCTGCGTCATGGTGTTGATACCGCGCGCCATAAGTTTCACAAGGTGATGCATGCCCACGACGGCGATTCCGTTTCCCGCTCGTCGACGGAACGGAACGGAGCGAACGTGAACGACACGCGGTGTGACCGGATAGGTGACGAAGAGGGTGAGCTTCGTCGTGACGTGAGTAGCCATGCCGCAGGCAGCTCCATGCAACGGGCCAACACCCATAACGCAATCAACGCATGCGTGGTGCTGGTCGGCCGCGCCGCCGCACGTTGTTGGTGCCATGCATCACAGCAAGCAACAAGCTGCACGACATGCTCAGCTTCAACGATTCCCGATTCCCGATTCCCGATTCCCGATTCCCACATGCGAGCGGTGCCACACATCCCGTCATGCGCGCATGGTGTAATCGGTTGCAGGCATTCCGTGAAGGAATGTGTACGACTTTCGTCGCTATACTTTCGTTCTCCCCCGCAGCTGCCACAGGAACTACATGAGCATCGAACAGCTTGCCGAAACCGCCCAGGCCATGGTCGCCCCGGGCAAGGGCATCATCGCCATCGACGAGTCGACCAGCACGATCGCAAAGCGTTTTGCCAGCGTCGGCATCGAGAACATCGAAGAAAACCGTCGCGCCTACCGCGAACTGCTGCTGACCACGCCCAAGCTGAGCGATTACATCTCCGGCGCCATCCTGTTCGACGAGACCATCCGTCAGAAGACCAAGGACGGCGTGCCGTTCGCCAAGTACATGGCCGAGCACGGCATCATCCCGGGCATCAAGGTCGACAAGGGCGCGCAGCCGCTGGCCGGCATGCCGGGCGAGCTGGTCACCGAAGGTCTGGATGGCCTGCGCGCACGTCTTGAGGAGTACTACACGCTGGGTGCACGGTTCGCCAAGTGGCGTGCGGTCATCAACATCGGCGAAGACATTCCCTCCGGCACCTGCATCGAGGCCAACTCGCATGCGTTGGCGCGTTATGCGGCGCTGTGTCAGGAACAGGGCCTGGTGCCGATGGTCGAGCCGGAAGTGATCATGGACGGCGACCACGACATCGAGACCTGCTACGAAGTGACCGAAGCCACGCTGCGCTCGCTGTTTGGCGCGCTGTATGAGCAGAACGTCGTGCTCGAAGGCACCATCCTGAAGGCCTCGATGGTCATCTCCGGCAAGGGCTGCGAAGAGCAGGCCAGTGTCGAGGAAGTGGCCGAGTCCACCGTGATGTGCCTGAAGTCGACCGTGCCGGCGATCCTGCCGGGCATCGTGTTCCTGTCCGGCGGCCAGACCGACGAGCAGTCCACCGCGCACCTCAACGAGATGCACCAGCTTGGCAACCTGCCGTGGCCGCTGAGCTTCTCCTACGGTCGCGCCATGCAGCAGGCGGCACTGAAGCTGTGGGCCAAGGACATGACCGGCAACTTCGCCAAGGCGCAGCAGATCATTTATGAGCGCGCCAAGGAAAACGGCCTGGCTGCACTGGGCAAGTGGAAGGGCTGATCGGCTGATCGCGGCTGCAAGGCCGGGTCAAACCCAGGCATGAAGACGCCGGCAGCGATGCCGGCGTTTTTATTGGGCGTCGATGGCAATGCATCGGCTGGTCGGGTGAGCAGGCCGCGCAGCGGCGGTGGGCGGCGCTTCAAATGCGGCGGCGTGACCGGCGCGAAGCATTGGCGTGCCGAGCATCCGCCGCCGGCCGGGCTTGCAGCCTGATGCATGGACTCAAACGCAACGGGCGCCTTGCGGCGCCCCTCAGTGCACTGCGCGTCTCGTGGCGTCAGGCCGCTGCGGTCTCCTGCGTTGCCAATGCCTGCTGATAGGCCTTGTAGGTGGCGTCGTTATAGGCCACCAGCACGATGTGCTTGGGCACCTTGTGCGAGCGCTGCCAGTCGCGTGTCTCGGTGACCGCGATGCGTGCGGCCTGATGCAGCGGATAGCCGTAGATGCCGCAGCTGATCGCCGGGAATGCGATCGAGTGCAGCAGCATCTGCTCGGCAAGCTTGAGCGACTGCCAATAGCAGTTGGCCAGCTGTTCCGGTTCGTTGTGCTTGCCGTCGCGCCACACCGGGCCCACGGTATGAAACACGTGACGCGCCTTCAGGTTGAAACCGTCGGTGACGCGGATTTCGCCGGTAGGGCAGCGCACGCCCGGGCGTACCTGCGGCAGGGCTTCGCAGGCCTGCAGCAAACCCGGGCCGGCAGCGCGATGGATGGCGCCATCCACGCCACCACCGCCCAGCAGTGATTCGTTGGCGGCGTTGACGATGACGTCAACGTCGAGTTCGGTGATGTCGCCTTGCCAGACTTCGATTTTCATGGCGAGATAGTTATGGGATTTGAATGATGAACGCGTGATGGGGATCAGGCGCTGCGGAGCCCCACGCTAGCGGCCATTCATCTCATCGGCTGCGACCACGCCTGACCTCGCGAACCCTGCGGCAGGCGCACGCGAAATCGGGCGATCCAGGCGGCTTTGCGCTGCCGTCGATTGGAACAATTTATCGCCGATGCGCAACGGTCCGGGATCTGCACGGTCGCCCGGCGAGGGGATGGCGCGGCTCCACGCCAGCCTGCGTGCCGCCGTTCAGAGCCAGCGGCGGACGCGCGCGCAGTAGTCGGTGTAATGGCGGCCGAATTCTGCGCGCAGACGCGCCTCTTCGAAGGGAATGACGTACAGCCGCAATGCGAGCCACGGCAGTGGCACCAGCGCGACCGCCCACAGCAGCCCAAGCTGCAGGCACAGGCCGACATAGCTCAGCACCAGCGCCAGGTACATCGGGTTGCGGGTGAAGCGATATGGGCCGTCCAGCACCAGGCGTGATGGATGGCCGCTCGGCATGATGGTGGTGCGCCGACGTGCGAACAGGATGAAGCAGCTCACCGCCAGCGCCAGGCCGAGGCAGGCGATGACGCCTCCGGCCAGTTCGATCCATGCCAGTGGCGTGGGAGCGGGCAGGGGGAGCTCCAGCGCGTCCTGCAGCCACGCGCCCAGACCCAGGGCAAGCGCGAAGTGCACCGGCGAGGTCATCTTCACCAGCCATGGCGCCCGCGAGGCGCGGGTGTCGCTGTGTCCATACGGCTGGTTGCTCACGCATCTCTCCCTACATCACGGCCGTCATCCTAACGTTTCCTTGACATGGGCGGGAGTGCGGGCAGTCGAAGCTGTGACCCAGAAAGCCAGACAGTCGATCCAACGAGCAGATCGCGTACGTCGACGCCTTTTACTGTCCCGCTTTCCCGGTCCCGCGGTTCCCCCCGTTCCCTCCGTTCCCCATTCCCCGGGTCCCGGGTCCCGGGTCCCGGGTCCCGAGTCCCGAGTCCCGAGTCCCAAACAAAGAAGGCCGCGCATCCACGCGGCCTCCATTTCGCGACCTTCTCGTGACCGATCAGGGCAGGCCAGCCAGCCAGTCGTCGTCGGAGCCTTCGTTGATGTCGGCGAACAGCGGCGTGGAGAAATAGCGCTCGCCGGTGTCGGGCAGCATGGCCAGGATCACCGCGCCGGGCACCGCGCCTTCTGCCACGCGTAGCGCAGTGGCGACGGTGGCGCCGCCGGAGATGCCGGTGAAGATGCCTTCTTCGGCGGCCAGGCGGCGCGCCACGGTGATGGCGTCGGTGTCTTCCACGCTGAGCACCTCGTGGGCGACCTCGCGGTTGAGCACCTCGGGCACGAAGTCGGGCGTCCAGCCCTGGATCTTGTGCGGCTTCCAGTCCTGGCCCTGCAGCAGCGCCGCGCCGGCCGGCTCGGTGGCGGTGATGCGCACTTCCGGGCGGGCCACGCGCAGCACTTCGCCTACGCCGGTGAGGGTGCCGCCGGTGCCCCAGCCGGTGACGAAATGGTCGAGCCGGTGGCCGGCGAAGTCGCGCAGGATTTCGGCGGCGGTGGTGTTGCGGTGGTAGGCCGGGTTGGCCGGATTGGCGAACTGGCTGGCGAGGAACCAGCCGTGCTGTTCGGCCAGTTCCTTCGCTTTACGCACCATGCCGCTGCCGCGCTCGGCGGCGGGGGTCAGGATCACCTTGGCGCCATAGGCGCGCATCAGTTTGCGGCGTTCGATGGAGAAGGTTTCCACCATGGTGGCCACGAACTTGTAGCCGCGTGCGGCGGCGACCATGGCCAACGCCACGCCGGTGTTGCCGGAGGTGGCTTCAACGATCGTGTCGCCGGGCTTGAGCAGGCCGCGCTGCTCGGCGTCCAGGATGATGGCCAGCGCCAGGCGGTCCTTGACCGAGCCGCCCGGATTGAACGATTCCACCTTGACGTAGAGGGTGACGTTGTCCGGAGCGAGGCGGTTGAGTTTGACCACCGGGGTGCGGCCGATGGTGTCGAGGATGTTGTCGTACAGGGCCATGGGGTCTCCGTCGGAATCAGGCTGCGTGGGCCAGTGTGGGCGTATCGGGCGTTGCGATGGGTGAGTGCGGCGGCGCGGCGTGCAGCGGGGCGCCGCCGTACCAGTGCAGGGACTGCGCCAGCGCGGTGACCTCGCCCAGGATCAGCAGGGCCGGAGCCTGCACGGTGTACTGCCGTGCGGTGGCGGCCAGGGTGGCGAGCGACCCGGTGATCACCCGCTGCTGCGGGCGCGAGCCATTCTCGACCAGGGCAAATGGCGTGCCCGGCGCGCGGCCGGCCTGCAGCAGGCGCTGCTGGATGCCTTCCAGGCCGGCCACGCCCATGTAGAAGGCCAGGGTCTGGCGCTCCTGGCCCAGCGCCTGCCAGTCCAGGGTGTCCAGCGAATCCTTGCAGTGGGCGGTGATCAGGCGCAGCGACTGCGCATGGTCGCGGTGGGTGAGCGGAATGCCCGCGTAGGCGGCGCAGGCGAGCGCGGCGGTGATGCCGGGCACTACCTGGAAGCCGATGCCGTGGTCGCGCAGGAATTCCAGCTCTTCGCCGCCCCGGCCGAACACGAACGGGTCGCCGCCCTTCAGGCG
Organism: Xanthomonas sp. NCPPB 1325; assembly: GCF_041477645.2. Lineage (NCBI taxonomy): Bacteria > Pseudomonadati > Pseudomonadota > Gammaproteobacteria > Lysobacterales > Lysobacteraceae > Xanthomonas > Xanthomonas sp. NCPPB 1325. The sequence goes on along the minus strand of NZ_CM192985.1, from coordinate 3,811,039 downwards.
GACCACCCGCCGCCCCGCGCGGGCGTGCTCCAGCATCAGCACGTGGATCTGCTCCTGCCGGGTGCTATGGCCTTGCGCGGCCTTGCCGACCTCCACGCGCAGCGCATCGCGACGGGCCAGGCGCAGGATCTGCGGGCTGACCAGACGGTCGTACAGCACCACCTCGGCCTGCCGGAGCGCGCGCAGGGCATTGCGGGTGAGCAGGCCGGGGTCGCCAGGGCCGGCACCTACCAGCGTCACGCTGCCGGGGGACGGCGTGGCAGGGCGGGTGGGCTGCATCGGGGACGGTGCCGGGGGGGACGCCGACGCGGCGGGCACCACGCGATGGGTCAGCAGGCGGTGGCTGCTGGCCGCTGCGCACAACGCCGCGTTGAGCTCCGGCAGGTCGCTGGCGGCAATGGTGAGCCACAGCGGGGCGGTGTCGGGCTGCAGCAGCCACGCCGGGTCGAACGGGCCGGGCAGCCAGCGGATCCGGCCGGCGCGCGTCCACTGTTGCAACTGCGGGGTCAGTTGCGGCGCGCCCACCAACGGCGAGGCGCCGGCCTGCAACAGCTGGGCAGTAGCACGTTCGGCATCGACGCCGCCGCCAACCACCAGGACGGCACGGCCATGCAGGTCGGCAAGGAACGGAAACGCAGAGGTCACGGCCGGGGTATCGAAGGGGAGGGCCAGACCGTAACGCCGGCATATAGCCGTCGGAAATGACTTCATACACCCTGAAAATAGCGTTCGGTTATAAGCTGGCCACTGGAACTCCTCTACAGTCGAAGTCCTTGTAGCGCCTCGCGCTTTTTTGGATATAAGCCCATGACGCTGACCCAACTTCGCTATCTGGTCGCCATTGCCGATGCCGAGCTGAACATCACGCTGGCCGCTGCGCGCGTGCACGCGACCCAGCCCGGTCTGTCCAAGCAACTCAAGCAGCTGGAAGACGAGCTCGGCTTCTTGTTGTTCGTGCGCAAGGGGCGCAGCCTGGACGCGGTCACGCCGGCCGGGGTGGAAGTGATCGAGCGCGCGCGCGCGGTGCTGTCGGAGGCCAACAACATCCGCACCTATGCCGCCAACCAGCGCCGGGAGAGCCAGGGCCAGCTGACCTTGACCACCACCCACACCCAGGCGCGCTTCGTGCTGCCGCCGGCGGTGGCGCAGATCAAGCACGCCTACCCGCAGGTGAGCGTGCACCTGCAGCAGGCCGCCGAGAGCGCGGCGCTGGACTTGCTCAGCCAGGGCGATGCGGATATCGCGGTGGTCAGCACCGCCGGCGGCGAGCCCAGTGCCGGCATCGCGGTGCCGCTGTACCGCTGGCGGAGGCTGGTGGTGGTGCCACGCGGGCATGCACTGGACAACCCGCGTACTGCGCCGGACATGCAGGCGCTGTCCGCGCATCCGTTGATCAGTTACGAGTCTTCCACCCGGCCGGGCTCGTCGCTGCAGCGGGCGTTTGCGCAGGTGGGGCTGGAACCGAGCATCGCGCTGACCGCGCTGGATGCCGACCTGATCAAGACCTATGTGCGCGCCGGGCTGGGTGTGGGCCTGGTGGCGGAAATGGCAGTCAACGCCTTCGACGAAGATTTGCGCGCCTGGCCGGCGCCTGCGCCGATCGCCGAATGCATCGCCTGGGCGGTCTTGCCGCGCGACCGGGTGCTGCGCGACTACGCGCTGGACCTGGTGCACGTGTTGGCGCCGCAGATCGACAAGCGCGATTTGCGCCGCGTGCTGGACGGCAACCAGGCGCCCAACTGGCCGCTGCCGCCAACCTGGGAATCGCTGACCCAGACCATCACCAGTTGAGCCGCGCGATGAGCGAGCCCGTGCGTCCCCCGCTCAGCAGACTGTGGTCGCCCGACCCGGACGGCGGCATGTCGCTGCAGGTCTCGGCCAACATCGACGGCCGCGAGCATGCGGCGTTGACGGTGCTGGCCGACCCGCAGGACGAATCGCTGTGGGTGGCGCTGCAGGTTGACGGCAGGACCGTGCAGATCCCGCTGGCGGCGCTGCGTCAGGTGCTGGAAGTGGCGGCAGACGAAGTGCACTCGGCGCAGTGGTTTGCCGATCAGGACGATGTGGATCCGTTCGGGGTGTGAAGGCGTAGCCAGGCAGTCCGGACCGATGGAGCCCGTGCCGCATCCGCTCGTTTGCGGACGCGTTGTGCACCGTTGTTGTTGTGCTCGCCACATGCGAACGCGTGCTGCATTGCAGCGTGGGCCGGAACCGATTTATTCAATCGAATCAGGGCGATACGCGAGCGACTCAACGCAGTGCCTCGCGCGCTGTCGGTGATTCTCCCTACACGTGTCAGGGCCGTCTGGCCGGCGTCGCTGGCCTCCATCAAGTTGGGCGTGGCGCTGTCGTAAACAGTGATAGCAACCATGTCACGACACCTCCGAACGTCTAGGGGTGGACGGCGCAGGACCGGCGATGCAGACATCGCCTCACCGGTCCGACTCAGCGGTGTCGTCGATGGGTTGCTAGCGCTGTCGCATCACTGTTGCGCGAGGCTGCGCACACAGCGGCTGGCGCACCCGGGTCCCTGGGGAGAGACCTGGCGTGTTTGGCGGCGGATCCGGGTCGGGAGCTCGGGTCCGCCTTTTTTTGCCAGGCCAGCGGAACGCGCATCGCTCGGCGCGTAATGCGTCAGGCCAGCGGAATGCGCACCGAGAAACAGGTGCCGCCTTCCGAGCGCGGACGCACCGTCACCTCGCAGCCCAGCGTCTCGGCGGTGCGATGCACGATCCACAGCCCGATGCCCAGACCATCGCTACGCGGGTCGGCCTGGCGGAACGCCTGAAACACCTGCTCTGGCTGCTCCAGATTCAGGCCGATGCCGCTGTCGATGATTTCCACCACCGCGTAACCGGGGCGACGACGGGTGCCGACCAGCACGCGTCCGCGTTCGGTGTACTTGATGGCATTGCCGACCAGGTTGCCGATCAGGGTGGTCAGCAGGGTCGGGTGGCTGCGCACGCGCAGCGAGGTCGGCACGTGACGCAGCGCCAGGCACTTGTCGCTGGCCTGCTGGCGCCACACGCCCAGCACCGAGTGCAGCACGTCTTCCAGCTGCAACGCTTGCAGGTCCGGCATCGCTGCCTTGCTGGCGGCGGCCAGCGTGGCCAGTTCGTCCAGGCTGCGCCCGACCAGGCTGATCGCATCGCGCGCGGTCACCAGGGTGGGGATGGAATCGACGTTGGCGTGCCGGCGCATCTTGTCGATGGCGTAGGCGGCGGTGCGCAGCGGGGTCTTCAGGTCGTGCCCGGCAATGGCCATCAGCCGGCTGCGGTAGCGGTCGGATTCTTCGGCGATCAGCAGCGCACGGCGCAGTTCCAGCTGCGCCATGGTCTGGCGCGCGAGCGCACGCAGCGCTTCGACCTGTTCGTCGGTGAGCTCGCGCGGTTGCCGGTCGAGCACGCAGACCGTGCCCAGCGGCAGGCCATCGGGCGTCTTCAGCAAGGCACCCGCATAGAAGTACAGCGGGGCGTCGCCGGTAACCAGCGGGTTGCGCGCAAAGCGCGTGTCCTGACGCGTGTCGGGCACCACCAGCACGTCGTTGTCGAGCAGCGCATGCGCGCACATCGACTTGAACAAGGGGGTCTCGCGCTCGCCCATGCCGAGCTCGCTCTTGAACCACTGGCGGTCGGCGTCGACCAGGCTGATCAGCGCGATCGGGGTCTGGCAGATGATCGACGCCAGCCGGGTGATGTCCTCGAAAGCCGCTTCGCGTGGCGTATCGAGAATGCCGTAGCTACGTAGCGCCTGGAGCCGAAGCGCTTCGCTCGGCGGCTTGGGCGCGCAGGGCAGTGGCTCAGCCGCTGGTTCGGACAGGACGGTACTCATGCGCGCGCAGGATGAATGGGATGACACGCAAGCATAGGGCATGGCCGTGCGCAGCACGCATCGCCAGCGCGTTGCACCAGCAAAATTGTGATTGCCGGCCTGGACAAGGCGGCGCATGTGAGCATTAGGTGAGGGCTGCACTGGCTGGACCGGCACTCGCATGCCGGTTCCCGAAGTGCCGACCCCCGGCGGGTCAGTGCAGCGGCTGGGGCGGGATCGCGCGATGCATGTCCTGGCGGCACGGGCATGAGAAGGGGTGCGACATCTGGTCGCGCACCGGCCGCCACCATCGCTCCAGGAGAGAGGGCGGCTTACACTGCGGCGATGCTGCATACCGTCCGTCGCCATCGCCTGTTGCACCTGCTTGCCTGCCTGGCGGTGGCACTGATGCTGGTGGCCCCGCTGGTCAGCCGCTGGAACCAGGTGCGCACCTCCGAACCGATGTGCACCAGCGGACCGGCGCTCGATACTGTCGCCGCGCAGCATGCCGGCCATCTGCCGACCCAGCACGCCGGCCACTCGCAGCACGGCTCTGCAGCCAGCCATCGGGTGGGAGACCAGGATGCCGGCCTGCATGGTGAAGCCTGCGATTACTGCGTGCTGGCGGCACGCCTGCTGCCCTGGCTGGCGCTGCTGGTGCTCTGCCTGCTGCGGGTTCTGCCATCGCCCACGCCGGGGCACACCCGCCTGTCGGCATGGTCGGCATGGCGCTGGACAGCGCTTGGGGCACGCGGGCCGCCGCTGTCCGCATGAGCCCGGGAGCAACTGACGCCGCCTAACGGATCGCCGTCAGGTCTACGCGTCGAGTGCGTCAACGATGCTGGGCTGCCCGCTCGAGGCGTGTCCGGTTCGCGCGCCAGCCAGCATCAAACGCAGGCGTGTCGTCGGGTTGCTCCCCACCCATTGCGGGTCTTCGTTGTGCTGTGTCTTGCAGGCAGCGTTGTGCGCCCACGCGCACCCGACGGAGCACGCGTCCTCATTGAATGGAGCCGGTGCCCGCCGTCTTGCGGCGGCGCGCGGCTGCAGTGCCGTGGTGTCACGGCAAAGGGTTGGTCATGCAATGGCGATTGTTGAAGACGTTCTGGTATGTGCCGTCATTGGCGCTGGTGTGGGCGCCTGCCTGCGATGCGCAAGCGCAGGATGCGGCATTGACGCTGGGCCAGGTGCAGGTGCGCGAACACGCCCAGCGCAACCCGGGTACGGCGCGCGTGCTGAGTTCGGTGGATGTGATCGGCGGTGAGCTGCTGCACGATCAGCACGTGGATTACAGCTGGGAGCTGCTGATGCGCGCGCCCGGTGTGCAGGTCACCCAGTTCCGCATGGGCACCGATGCGGGGCGGTTTTCGTTCCGGGGCTTCAATGGCGAAGGGCGGATCAATGCGGTCAAGCTGCTGATCGACGGCATTCCCAGCAACGACAACGCCGGTGGCATGCCGTATCTGGACGCGGTGTTTCCGCAGGACATCAGCGCCATCGAGATCGTGCGCGGCACCAACGACGCGCGCTACGGGTTGAACGCGATTGCCGGCAGCGTGGACGTGCTGACCCGCATCGGTGGCAACGATGGCCGTCTGAGCATCACCGGCGGCGGCTTCGGTGCGCGCGAGGTCCAGCTGGGCAAAGGCATCGAGCGTGGTGCCTGGAGCCAGAACTACGTACTGGCCTGGCGCGACTCCGACGGGTATCGCGATCATGCCGATGCGCGCAAACGCAGCGTGGCCGGCAAGTGGTTCTACACCGACCCGGACGGCGCATTCCGTGCCGGGCTCACCACGCGCTACTACGACAACCAGGCGCTGGAAGCCGGCTACCTGGACGCCGCCACCGCACGTGTGGCGCCGCGCAGTTCGCCGGGCTATGCGCAGGACGACCGTAGCGCGCGTCGCGTTCGTCAGACCGCGTTGCACGCCGACGGTGAGCTCGGCGCGCAGGCGCAGTGGAGCGCCAAGGCCTACCGGAACGACTACCGCAACCAGCGCTGGGTGCGATTTTCCGCTGCCGGCCTGCAACAGGAGCGCGATACCGATGAAACCCATCGCGGCCTGCTGCTGCGGGGCAACTGGCAGCCTGAGGGGGGCGTGTGGAACGCTGCACTGGAAGCCGGGGTGGACGCGCAGTGGCAGGACAATCAGTCGCAGCGGTATCGCACCGTAGCCCGCGTACGCGGCGCGCAGTTGCGCAACTGGGATTACGACCTGCGCACACATGGTGCGTATGTGCAGGCGGTGCTGACGCCGGTGGCGCGCTTGCAGCTGGTGCCGGGGTATCGCATCGATCGCGTCGATGGCCAGTTGCACGACGTGCTTGCCGGATTCGTCGCGCCCACCTACGACTACGGCACCATCAAGCAACCCAAGTTCAGTGCCAGCTACCGCGTGGGTAAGCAGAGCAGTGTGTATGCGAACTGGGGGCGCACCTTCCAGATTGGCAGCGGCGATGGCGCTTACCGTCGCCAGCCCGGCAATCTGGGACCGTCGATCAACGACGGCTGGGAGACCGGCTTCAAGTTCGCACCGTCGGCGATCCTGGACGGGCGCCTGGCGTATTGGGAGCAACGCGCCTCCGGTGAGGTTGCGACCATTCTGGGTGTGAATGGCGTGGCGAGTGTGGGCGATGTGGCCAATGTCGGTCGCACGCTGCGGCGCGGTTGGGATGCCCAGCTCAACCTGCAGCCGGCCGAACACTGGCGTGCATGGGTGTCGTATTCGCGCCAGAAGGCCAGCATCGCCACGCCCGATCCGAGCGCGCCTGCCACGCGCGGCAAGGAGATCGAGAACGTGCCGCACTGGTTGGCCACCGCCGGGCTGGAATGGCAGGTCAGTGCGGCGGTGCAGTTGAGCGCCTGGGGCAATGCGCAGGGCGACTACTACCTGGAGCGCAGCAACACCCTGGGCCGTACCGGTGGCTACGCCTTGCTCAATCTGGGCGCGCGCTGGACTGTGGACGCCCGTAATGCACTCAGCCTGCAGCTGCGCAATGCCACCGATCGCGCGTACGTGTATGCGTGGTACGACAGCGGCAGCTCCGGCTACTCGCCGGGCGATGGTCGTGTGCTGTCGCTGTCATGGGACTGGAGCTTCTGATGCATGCACCCACGGCTGATGGCGACGTGATCGAGGCGCGCAAGGACCGCCGCTGGCGCTTCTATCGCGCAGTGTGGCGCTGGCATTTCTATGCCGGACTGCTGGTGCTGCCTTTCATCATCTGGCTGGCGGTGACCGGGGCTGCGTTTTTGTATCAGGAGGCGATCGATCGCAGCGTGCACCATGATCTGAAGGTGGTTGCGGTCGGCGCTGCGCGCAAGCCTGCACAGCAGTTGGTTGCTGCTGCACAAGACCGCTACGGCGGCAGGTTGTTCGTGTACACCACGCCCACGCGGGCAGATGCCAGTGCCGAGGTCGGCTTGGTGGATGCGCGCGGCGTGCGGCAGGTGGTGTATGTCGATCCATATCGTGCACGCGTGCTGGGCGCCTTGCCGGAGCACGGCACGCTGAGCTGGACGATCCGCCGGTTGCACAGCCTTGCGTTGGTCGGGCCGTTAGCGCGTGGAGTGATCGAAATGGCCGCCGGTTGGGCGATCGTGCTGGTGCTCACCGGTGTGTATCTGTGGTGGCCGCGTGGGCGCCGCGGTGGCGTGATCAGTGTGCGTGGCAAGCCAAGGCAACGGCTGTTCTGGCGCGACCTGCATGCGGTGACCGGTGCGGGCGTTGGCGCAGTGCTGTTGTTTCTGGCGCTGACCGGCATGCCGTGGTCGTGGCTATGGGGCGCGCAGGTCAATCGCTGGGCCAATGGGCATGATTTCGGCTATCCGGCCGGGCTGCGCGTGCAGCAGCCGATGTCGCAGCAGCGGCTCACCGACAGTGGCGACACTGCGTGGTCGCTGCGGCAGGCGCGTCTGCCGGAATCGGTGTTGCCCGAGCAAGGCTCCGCCGGACTGGACAAGGGGGTGCAACACGCGCACTCGGCTGATAGCGAGCACGCAGCTCACGGCGGCGCGGGCAGTGTGGCTGCGCCCGGGCACAGGGCAATCGGGTTGGACGCGGCAATGGCGCGCTTCGACGCACGCGGCATCGCGCCGGGTTACAGCGTGGCGCCTCCGCGGGGTGCCACCGGCGTGTACACCGCCTCTGTGTATCCGGCCGATCTGCAGCGGCAGCGGGTGATTCACCTGGATCAATACAGCGGTGCGGTACTGCTGGACATGCGCTATCGCGACTACGGGCCGTTGGCCAAGCTGCTGGAATGGGGCATCAATGTGCACCTGGGGCAACAGTACGGCACTGCCAACCAGCTGATCCTGTTGGCTGCCTGCATCGCGATCGTGTTGTTATGCGTCAGCGCGGCGGTGATGTGGTGGAAGCGTCGCCCGAGCGGCGGGTTGGGCGTGCCACCGTTGCCGGCCGATCCCCGCACACTGCGCGGCGTGATGGTGCTACTGGTGGTGTGCGGGCTGATCTTCCCGTTGGTCGGGCTGTCGTTGCTGTTGATGTGGCTGTTCGACCGTCATTGGATGCAGCGCGATCACAGACGTTTTACGGCGCCATGAGGAGTCCCGCGCCACTGTCATGGTGCTGCGTATCGGCTCACGCGCAAACGCACTCCATGACGTGTCCACCGAAAGAGTGCAGGCGGCGTAGCGCCCGCAACCTGCAGAACAAGGCGTGATTGCGCGGAGCTCAGATATCCTCGTGGATGCCGCACTCGCGCTTGAGTCCGAAGAAGCGGGTGTCTTCTTCGCGCATGCCCGGTTCCCAGCGACGCGTGGTGTGGAAGTCGCCGATCGACACATAACCCTGTTCCCACAGTGGGTGATACGGCAGGTCGTGCGCCTGCAGGTATTGCCACACGTCGCGGTCGGTCCAGTCGGCGATCGGGCTGACCTTGTAGCGCTCGCCGCGCTTCTGCACGATCGGCGTCTGCGCGCGTCCGCCGGACTGGCTGCGGCGCAGGCCGGTGAACCAGGTGCCCACGTTGAGTTCGTCCAAGGCACGGCGCATCGGTTCGACCTTGCGCAGATTGTTGTATTGGTCGATGCCGACCATGCCCTGTTCCCACAGCCGGCCATGACGGGCTTCCATCCAGGCGCGGCTGACCAGCGGGCGATAGACCTTGAGGTTGAGCTTGAGCCGGTCGGTCAGGGCATCGGCAAAACGGTAGGTCTCCGGGAACAGGTAACCGGTATCGATCAGGATGACCGGGATGTCCGGGCGCTGCTGGGTCAGCAGATGCAGCGTGACCGCCGATTGCGCGCCAAAGCTCGACGACAGCGCCGCCTCCTGCGGGCCGTGCTGCAACGCCCAGGCCACGCGCTCGTCGGCACGCAGGCCTTCCAGTTGCACGTTGAGCGTTTCCAGGTCGTCCAATGCGGAAGACGTGTTCGATGCGGCAGGCAGCGCAGTCATGCGAGCAATTCCAGGTCGAGGTGACGGTGCGTGGGGTAAGGCGGCAGCGCGATCAGGCCGCTGCGGTGCAGGAAATCGCCGAAGCCTTCATCGTTGGATTGGTCGCGCTCGGCGGCGTAGCGCGCTAGTAACGGGTCCAAGGCGGCCAGGATGTCTGCTTCGGTGATGTTTTCGCGGTACAAGGTGTTGAGGCGCTGGCCGCGGCGGTCGCCACCCAGCATCAGGTTGTAGCGGCCGGGTGCCTTGCCCACCAGCGCGATCTCGGCCAGATACGGGCGCGAACAGCCGTTGGGGCAACCGGAGAGACGCAGCACGATCGGTGTCTGGGTCAGCCCGTGTTGTTGCAGCAGCGGCAGCAATGCAGCGCTGAAATCGGGCAGATAGCGCTCGGCCTCGGTCATTGCCAGGCCACAGGTGGGCAGCGCCACGCAGGCCATCGCGCCGCGCGCCAGGGCGCTGGCGGCCTGGTTGCCGGCATCCAGCGCGTACTGCGCCACCAGCGCATCGACGCGTGCGCGCTCGCTCGCCAGCACGCCGGCGATCACCAGGTTCTGGTTGGGCGTCATGCGGAACTCGCCAACGTTCAATTGCGCAATCGCACGCAGCCCGCTCAGATGCGCTGCCGTTTCGGTATCGGCAATGCGGCCGGCCGGCAGCGACAGGGTCAGGTGGCACAGCCCGTCTTCGCCTTCGACCCAGCCATAGCGGTCGCCGTTGTGGTCGAACGCGAACGGCTGCGCCGGCTGCAGCGCAAAGCCGGCGCGGCGTTCGATCTCGGCCACGATGGTGTCCAGGCCATGATCGTCGATGGTGTACTTGAAGCGTGCGCGCTTGCGCACTGCGCGGTTGCCGAGGTCCCGTTGTGTGGTGACCACTGCGGTGGCGATATCGAGCAATTGATCGCGGGTCACAAAGCCAATCACGTTGGCCACGCGCGGCCAGGTCTCGGTGTCGCCGTGCGAGGCGCCCATGCCGCCGCCGATGCTCACGTTATAGCCCAGCAACTGCCCATCGCGCAGGATGGCGATGAAGCCCAGATCGTTGGCGAACACGTCCACATCGTTGAGCGGCGGCGCGGCGAAGCCGATCTTGAATTTGCGCGGCAGGTAACGGTCGCCATAGATCGGCTCGTCCTCGCTGCCGGAGCCGGACACGCGCTCTTCGTCCAGCCAGATTTCGTAATACGCCCGTGTATTGGGCAACAGATGCTCGGACACGCGCGCGGCATCGGCGTACAGCGTGGCGTGCGCCTTTGAGAGCAGCGGGTTCGCCGCCACCTGCACGTTGCGATTGACATCGCCGCAAGCCGCCAGCGTATCGATCAAGGTGGCATTGATGGCCTGCATGGTCGCCTTGAGCTCGCGCTTGATCACGCCATGGAACTGGAACGCCTGGCGCGTGGTGATGCGCAGCGAATGATTGGCATACCGGGTGGCGATGCCGTCCAGTGCCAGCCACTGCGTGGGCGAAATCACCCCGCCCGGCGTGCGCGTGCGGATCATGAACTGATACGCCGGCTCGAGCTTTTGCCGACGCCGCTCGTCACGGATATCGCGGTCGTCCTGCTGGTAGCTGCCGTGATACTTGATCAGGGTCTGATCGTCCTCACGCAACGCCCCGGTCACCGCATCGGCCAGGCTCTGCTCCAGCGACCCACGCAGGCGACGGCTTTCGGATTTGATGTCTTCGACGGAGTGAGTCATGGGAATCGGGAGTCGGGAATGGGGATTCGTAGAAAGCGGGTCGGTCTGCCAGGAGAGCTCAGTTGCGGGCAGTACCGAATCCCGATTCCGCAATCCCGATTCCCGGCATTAATAGACATCGCGCGCATAGCGCCCCTCCACCTGTAGTTGCGTGAGGTACGCGGCGGCGTCCTCGGCGCTGCGTGCGCCGTGGGTGGTGACGATGTCCAGCAGCGTGGCGTGGACGTCCTTGCCCATGCCGATGGCGCCGCAGACATACAGATGTGCGCCGCCCTGCAGCCAGGCATAGACCTCGGCGCCGCGCGCGCGCAGGCGGTGCTGCACATAGACCTTTTCGGCTTGGTCGCGCGAGAACGCCAGGTCCAGGGCGTGCAGCTCACCGCGTTGCAGCGCCTGCTGCCACTCGGCCTGATACAGGAAATCGGTATTGAAATGCTGGGCGCCGAAGAACAACCAGTTACGGCCCCGGGCGCCGGTTTCGGCGCGTTCCTGCACAAAGGCGCGGAAGGGCGCCACGCCGGTGCCCGGGCCGATCATCAGGATGTCGCGATCGGTGTCGGCCGGCACGCGGAAGCGTTCGTTGGGTTCGATATAGACCGGCGCGGTCTCACCCTCGGCGAGCGCGGCGAGAAAGCCGCTGGCCGACCCCAGATGCGCATGCCCATGGGCCTGGTAGTTGAGTTCGTCCACGGCCAGATGCACTTCATCACCCACGCGCTTGCGGCTGGAGGCGATGGAATACAGGCGGGGAGCAAGTGGACGCAACGCGGCCAGCAGGCCGGCGTGGTCCCAATCCGCCGGCCAGCGCCGCAGCACGTCGATCACTTGATGATCGGAGAGCAACGACGCCAGGCCGGCAGTCTGGGTAGGGGCCAGCAGCGCCTGCAGATCGGCTGCAGCGGCGCGCTCGGCATGGGCGGTGAGGAATGGCCGCGACAGCTTGGTCAGTTCGCGTCGGGTGGCCAGCCACTCGTGCAAGGCCAGCGTCTCGTCGCCGACGGTGACGGCGGCACCACCGTCCAGCTGCAGGCTGTGCAGTAGCGCATCCACCAGCGCCGGCGGATTGCGGTGGACGATGCCCAGGGCATCGCCGGGCTCGTAACTCAGGCCGCTGCCGTCCAGCGAGAACTCCAGATGCCGCACGCGCTTGCCGGGCTGCGCATAGACACGAAAGCCCGGGCCCTTGAAGTCACGCCCGCTGATGATCTGGTTGGCCAGTACCTCGGCGGCAAACGGATGCTGGTGCGACCACGCCGGGGCAGCGGGGCTGCTGCGCAGCGGGGTGATCGTGGCCGTGTGCGGCGCGCTCTTGAGCTGCTCGCGTGCATGCTTGAGCGCCTGCACGCGCCAGGGGGCGGCGATGCTGTCGATGTCCAGGTCGGCCTCGCCACGCGGCTGCACGCGGCTGGCGCCGAGCTCGGCCAGGCGCTCATCGATGCGCCGCGCAATGCCGCAGAAGTCTGCATAGCTGGAATCGCCCAGGCCCAGCACGGCGTATTTCAGCTCGGGCAGCTTCGGCGCGCGGCGGCCGGTCACAAACTCCACCAGGCCGATCGCATCGTCCGGCGGGTCGCCTTCGCCCTGGGTGCTGATCACCACATACAGCAGGCGCTCGTTGGCCAGCTCGCGGGTGGGGTAGGCGTCTGCGCGCAGCAGGCGCACGCTGAGCCCGGCGGCCTCGGCGTCGGCAGCCAGTTGCTCGGCCTGGCGGCGGGCGTTGCCGGTCTGGCTGCCGTAGATCACGGTCAGGCGTTGGCCTTCCTGGGCGATTGCTTGGGCTTGCCCGCCCGGCAGCACCGCCAGCGAACGCGGCGGGTGGCCCTGCGCCAGCCCGGCGGCATAGCCGGACAACCACCACAGCGCCGCGGCATCCAGGCCGTCGACCAACCGGTCCAGCAGCGCCTTGCGCTCGTCGGGCAAGGGGCTGGGCGGTAGCGCGGAGCTGGCGGCAGTCATTCGGGTCCGGGGGCTTTGATGAGACCGACGATGTTAGAGAAGCGTTGCGGCGACCAGAAAGGAGCAGCCGTTATCGTGTTATGCCAGCCGCTTATTTCGGGCTGGCATAAGGCCGGGACACACTGCGGCGCCTTGGCCTACCATCGATTGGCGAGCCTGCCGATCCCGACGACACCCCGATGACCCTGCTGCCGCTGTCCCATCTCGACCGGCTCGAAGCCGAAAGCATCCACATCCTGCGCGAAGTCGCCGCCGAGTTCCGGACCCCGGTGATGCTGTATTCGGTCGGCAAGGACAGCTCGGTGCTGCTGCATCTGCTGCTCAAGGCGTTCGCGCCGTCGCCGCCGCCGATCCCGCTGCTGCACGTGGACACGCGCTGGAAGTTCCGCGAGATGATCGCCTTCCGCGACCGCCGCGCCGCCGAAACCGGTGTGGACCTGCGCGTGCACATCAATCCCGACGGCATCGCCCAGGACATCGGCCCGATCAGCCATGGCGCGGCGGTACACACCGACATCATGAAGACCCAGGGCCTGAAGCAGGCGCTGGAGCAGGGCGGCTTCGATGCGGCGATCGGCGGGGCGCGGCGCGATGAGGAGAAATCGCGGGCCAAGGAGCGGGTGTTCTCGTTCCGCAATGCGCGCCATCGCTGGGACCCGAAGAACCAGCGCCCCGAGCTATGGAATCTGTACAACGCGCGCACCAGGCCCGGTGAGAGTGTGCGCGTGTTTCCGCTGTCCAACTGGACCGAGCTGGATATCTGGCTCTACATCTACCGCGAAAGGATCCCGGTGGTGCCGCTGTATTTCGCCGCGCCGCGCCCGGTGGTGGAGCGCGACGGCGCGCTGATCCTGGTCGACGACGCGCGCCTGCCGCTGCACCCGGGCGAAACCCCGCAGCTGCGTTCGGTGCGCTTTCGCACGCTGGGCTGCTACCCGCTCACCGGCGCGATCGAGTCCAGCGCCGACACCCTGGAAGCGGTGATCGCCGAAATGCTGGTCAGCACCAGCTCCGAGCGCCAGGGCCGCATGATCGACCACGCACCGGGCGCATCGATGGAACAGAAAAAGCTTGAGGGGTATTTTTGATGGGCAGTGAATGGGGAATCGGGAATGGGGAATCGCAACAGCGGTTGCCGGCAAACGTCACCATGGAAGAGGACGCCTTTGCGATTCCCGATTCCCGACTCCCGATTCCCGGCAGCATCGCGGCCTACCTCCAGCAGCACGAATCCAAGCCGCTGCTGCGCTTCATCACCTGCGGCAGCGTGGATGACGGCAAGAGCACGCTGATCGGGCGGTTGCTGTATGACAGCAAGCGCTTGTTCGACGATCAGCTGGCGGCGCTGGAAAGCGACAGCCGGCGGCATGGCACGCAGGGCGGGGGTATCGATTACGCGCTGCTGATGGACGGGCTGGCGGCCGAGCGCGAACAGGGCATCACCATCGATGTGGCGTACCGCTATTTCGATACCGACCAGCGCAAGTTCATCGTGGCCGATTGCCCCGGGCACGAGCAGTACACGCGCAATATGGCCACCGGCGCATCGACCGCCGATGTGGCGGTGGTGCTGGTGGATGCGCGCAAGGGCCTGCTGGCGCAGACCCGCAGGCATAGCTACATCGTGTCCTTGCTGGGCATCCGGCATGTGGTGCTGGCGGTCAACAAGATGGACCTGGTGGACTACGACGCGCAGGTGTTTGCCGGCATTGCCGAAGGCTATCGCGCGCTGGCCGCGCAGCTGGGCATCGCCGATGTGCAGTGCATTCCGCTCTCGGCGCTGGCTGGCGAAAATCTGTCCAGCGCCTCGACGCGGATGCCGTGGTACCAGGGCCCGCCGCTGTTGCAGCATCTTGAAACCGTGCAGCTGGAGCCGCCGGAAGCCGGCAGCGGCTTGCGGCTGCCGGTGCAGTGGGTCAATCGCGCCAACTCGCAGTTCCGCGGCTATGCGGGCACGATTGCCGCCGGTCAGGTGCGTGTGGGCGATGCGGTGGTGGTGGTGCCGTCCGGGCGCCGCACGCAGGTGGCGAGCGTGCTCGATGCCAACGGGGAGGTGGACAGCGCACGCGCCGGGCAGGCAGTGACGCTGACCTTGCGCGACGAGATCGACATCAGCCGCGGCGACATCATTGCCGCCATCGACGACCCGCCCGAAGTGGCCGACCAGTTTGCTGCGCATCTGCTGTGGATGGACGATGCCGCGCTGCTGCCGGGCCGCCCGTACTGGCTCAAGATCGGCACCCGCACGGTCACCGTGAGCATCAGCGAGATCAAGCACAAGGTCGATGTGAATACGCAGGAGCGGCTGGCCGCCAAGCGGCTGGAGCTCAACGAAGTGGGCTACTGCAACCTGGCGCTGGACGAACCCATCGCGTTCTCGCCGTATGCACGCAACCGGGTGCTCGGTGGCTTCATCCTGATCGACCGGCAAAGCAATGCCACGGTGGCGGCCGGCACGCTGGAATTTGCGTTGCGCCGCGCCGGCAACGTGCATTGGCAGCATCTGGATGTAGACCGCAGCGCACGTGCGCGCATCAAGGGGCAGGCGCCGCGCGTGCTGTGGTTCACCGGCCTGTCGGGTGCGGGCAAATCCACCGTTGCCAATCTGGTCGACAAGCGCCTGCACGCCCTGGGCTACCACACCTTCATCCTGGACGGCGACAACGTGCGCCACGGGCTCAACCGCGATCTGGGCTTCACCGACGAAGACCGCGTGGAAAACATCCGCCGGGTGGCCGAGGTGGCGCGGCTGATGGCAGACGCGGGGCTGATCGTGCTGGTGAGTTTCATCTCGCCGTTCCGCGCCGAGCGGCAACTGGCGCGCGAGCGCTTCGACGCGGGTGAGTTCGTCGAAGTGTTCGTGGACGTGCCGCTGGCCGTTGCCGAGGCGCGCGACGTGAAGGGGCTGTACCGCAAGGCCCGTGCCGGGCAGATCCCCAATTTCACCGGGATCGACTCGCCCTACGAGGCGCCCGAAACGCCGGAGATCCATCTTCACGCCGATGGTGAGAATGTAGAGGCGCTGGCGCGCCACGTGCTCGAGTTTCTGGGGCTGGAGCGCTGAGCGCGGGCATCAGGGCGCTGCAAGCGGCCTCCGGCACGTCATGGGATTGGCACAGAACCGGCAGTACATTGCCGCCCGGTTCTGCGCCAGCCTGGCTCGCAGGGGGTCGCACGCGGCATCGATGACTGCGCTGGCCAGCGCATCGTGGCGGCGACGGCAAGGGTCGTTGGTCATGGTGCAAAGCGCGCCCTTTCTGTCAACGCATGGCGGCCAGGTCGGTAAACTTTCGAGGTACCCCGCCAGGATGTTCTGATGCTTGTTCTGCCCAGCGCGCGCCACTGCGTCGCGCTCTTGTTGGCCGTGTGGCTGTCCGGTTGCGCCCGTCAGGCGAGTGCGCCGGCGGTGGCCAAGCCGATTCCGGTAGTGGTGCAGCCGGTTGCGGTGCAGCCGTGGAATTCCACCGTGCAATCGATCGCTACCGTGCGTGCGCGCGAATCGGTGGCGCTCACTGCCGCGGTGAGCGATGTGGTGGAGCAGGTGTATTTCGACAGCGGCGATGAGGTCAAGGCCGGGCAGTTGCTGCTGCGGCTGCGTGGCAATTCGCAGCAGGCGGCGTTGACCGCCGCGCAGGCCACCTTCGAAGAAACCGACCAGCTGTACAGGCGTCAGTTGAGCCTGGTTGGCCAGCAGCTGGTCGCCAAGTCCACCGTCGATACGCAACGCGCGCTGCGCGATGCGGCGCAGGCGCGCGTGCAGCAGATGCGTGCGGAGATCACCGACCGCGAGGTCCGCGCGCCGTTCGCGGGCGTGCTTGGCATCCGCCAGATCAGTCCGGGGTCGTTGATCACCTCCAGCACGGTGATCGCCACGCTGGACGATGTGGCGCGCATGTACGTGGACTTCCAGGTGCCGGAATCGCAGTTCGGTCTGGTGCAGCTCGGCAACGTGGTGAACGGCACGGCGGCCGCTTACCCGGGCGCGCGCTTCGACGGTGAGGTGGCGGCGATCGATTCGCGTATCGACGAAACCACTCGCTCGGTGACGGTGCGTGCGGATTTCCCCAATGACGACCGGCGCCTGCGCCCGGGCATGCTGCTGGATGTGCGGCTGTTCCAGCCGGCGCGGCAGGCGGTGGTGATTCCGGAAATTGCGGTGGTGCAGGTGGGGCGCGAGTCGTATGTGTTCCGGGTCAAGCCCGACAGCAGCGTGGAGCGCGCCGATGTGCGCCTGGGCGAGCGCCGCGATGGCAAGGTGGAGATCCTGGAGGGCGTCAAGGCCGGCGAGCGCATCGTGGTGGATGGCACCGGCAAGCTGCGTCCCGGGCTGAAGGTGGTCGACCAGGCCGCGCCCGCCTCGATGCGCCCGCAGGCCGCCGCACAATGAAGCTCTCCGACCTGTCCATTACCCGCCCGGTGATGGCGGTGGTGATGAGCCTGCTGCTGATCGTGCTGGGGGTGATGTCGTTCACCCGCCTCACCTTGCGCGAGCTGCCGGCGATCGACCCGCCCATCGTCTCGGTGGACGTGGAATACACCGGCGCCTCGGCGGCGGTGGTGGAAAGCCGCATCACCCAGGTGCTGGAAGACGCGCTGGCCGGCATCGAGGGCATCGAGACCATCGAGGCGCGCAGCCGCAATGGCTCCTCCGACATCAGCATCGAGTTCGTGCAGTCGCGCGATGTGGAAGCCGCTGCCAACGACGTGCGCGATGCGGTGAGCCGCGTGTCCGACCGCATGCCCGACCAGGCGCGCCCGCCGGAAATCTCCAAGGTCGAAGCCGACGCCGACCCCATCCTGTGGCTCAACATGAGCTCCAGCACGATGGACACGCTGCAGCTGTCCGACTACGCCGAGCGCTACGTGGTGGACCGCTTCTCCAGCCTGGATGGCGTGGCACAGGTGCGGATCGGCGGGCGCCAGCGCTATGCGATGCGCATCTGGCTCGACCGCGACCAGCTGGCCGCACGCGCGCTCACCGTGGCCGATGTCGAGGCTGCGCTGGAAAACGAAAACGTCGAGCTGCCGGCCGGCAGCATCGAATCGGCGCAGCGCGATTTCACCCTGCGGGTGGAGCGCAGTTATCTGAAGCCGGAAGACTTTGCCAAGCTGCCGCTCAGCAAGGGCGAGGGCGGCTATGTGGTGCGGTTGGGCGACGTGGCCAAAGTCGAGCTGACCTCGGCCGAACGCCGCGCGTATTTCCAGAGCAACGGTGTGCCCAACGTGGGCCTGGGTATCGTGCGCAACTCCACCGCCAACGCGCTGGACGTCGCCCGCGAGGCGCGCGCGCAAGCGGAGGAAGTGCAGAAATCGCTGCCGCAGGGCACCAACATCTTTGTCGCCTTCGACACCACCACCTTCATCGATGCGGCCGTGGAGCGCGTGTACCACACGCTGGTCGAAGCGGTGGTGCTGGTGCTGGTGGTGATCTGGGTCTTTCTGGGTAGCGCACGCGCGGCATTGATTCCGGCGGTGACGGTGCCGGTGTGTCTGATCGCCGCGTTCATCGCGCTGTACGCGTTCGATTTTTCGATCAACCTGCTCACCCTGCTGGCGCTGGTGCTGTGCATCGGGCTGGTGGTGGACGACGCCATCGTGGTGGTGGAAAACATCCAGCGCCGCATCGACCTGGGCGAGCCGCCGCTGGTGGCGGCCAAGCGCGGCACCGGGCAGGTGGCATTCGCGGTGATTGCGACCACGGCGGTGCTGGTGGCGGTATTCCTGCCGGTCGGCTTTCTGGAAGGCAACACCGGGCGCCTGTTCCGTGAATTGGCGGTGGCATTGGCGGCGGCGGTGGCGATCTCGGCCTTCGTGGCGCTGACGCTGACGCCGATGATGTCGTCCAAGCTGCTGCGCTCGCATCGCGTGGCCAAGCCCAATCGCTTCCATCAGTGGTTCGACGGGCGCATGCAGACGGTGTCCGGTGCGTATGGGCGCTCGCTGGAGCGGCACGTGCACCGCACCTGGATCTTCGCGCTGTTGATGCTGTTGGCGCTTGGCGCAAGCGCATGGCTGATGAGCCGCATTCCTTCCGAACTGGCGCCGGCCGAAGACCGCGGCAACTTCCAGATCATGATCGACGGCCCCGAGGGCGCCGGTTTCGATTACACCGTGGGGCAGATGCATCAGGTCGAAGACATCCTGCGCCCCTACGTGGGCCTGGACAAACCCATCGTACGCGCCAACCCGCGCGTGCCCGGCGGCTTTGGCAGCAGCGAGGAAATGCACACCGGCCGCGTCAGCGTGTTCCTGCAGGACTGGGAAAAACGCACCCGCCCGACCACCGAGGTGGCCGATGAGCTGCAGCAAAAACTCAACGTGCTCAGCGGCGTGCGTGCGCGTACGCAGGTCAGCGGTGGGCTGGTGCGTAGCCGTGGCCAACCGTTCCAGATGGTGCTCGGTGGCCCGGATTACGCAGAAATCGCGCAGTGGCGCGATCGCATCCTGCAGCGCATGGAGGCCAATCCCGGTTTGGTCGGGCCGGATTCGGATTACAAGGAAACCCGCCCGCAGATGCGCGTGAATATCGACCGCCTGCGTGCGGCCGACCTGGGCGTGCCGGTGACGGCCATCGGTGGCGCGCTGGAAGCGATGATGGGCTCGCGGCGCGTCACCACCTTCGTCGACAACGGCGAGGAGTACGACGTCATGCTGCAGGCCGGGCGCGAAGGCCGCATGTCGCCGGAAGACCTCACCGCCATCCGCGTACGCTCCAGCCGCGGCGAACTGATTCCGTTGTCCAACCTGGTCACGCTCAGCGAAGTGGCCGAGGCCGGCACCCTGAACCGCTTCAACCGGCTGCGTGCAATCACCATCACCGCCGGTCTGGCGCCGGGTTACCCGTTGGGTGATGCCATCGCCTGGGCGCAACAGGCCGCACAGGAAGAACTGCCCGAATACGCGCAGCTGGACTGGAAGGGCGAATCGCGCGAGTACCAGCAATCCGGCAGTGCGGTGTTGCTGACCTTTGGCATGGCCTTGCTGGTGGTGTATCTGGTGCTGGCTGCGCAGTTCGAAAGTTTTGCGCATCCACTGGTGATCATGCTCACCGTGCCGCTGGCGGTGCTGGGTGCGTTGGTCGGCTTGTGGGTCACCGGCGGCACGCTCAATCTGTTCAGTCAGATCGGCATCGTGATGCTGGTGGGCCTGGCGGCCAAGAACGGCATCCTGATCGTGGAATTCGCCAACCAGTTGCGCGACGAAGGCCGCAGCGTGCACCAGGCCATTGTCGAATCCGCCTCGGTGCGGCTGCGCCCGATCCTGATGACCTCCATCGCCACCGTGGTGGGTGCCATCCCGCTGGTGGTGGCGGGCGGGCCCGGCTCGGCCAGCCGCGCCACCATCGGTGTGGTGGTGATCTTCGGGGTGTCGCTGTCCACGCTGCTGTCGCTGTATGTGGTGCCGGCGTTCTACAGCTTGATTGCCCCGTACACCAAGTCGCCGGAAGCGCTGGCTCGCCAGCTGGAAACCCTGGAAGCGGACACCCCATCGGTGGGCGGGCACGCGTAGCGTGCGTGGTCACGCTGCACGGCCGCACGTTGGGTGCGGTTGTGCAGGGCGGTCATGCCACCTGCATGCGAATGCCGGTCTGCGCGCTGGTGCCCAGCGCCAGCATCACGCCGTGACACGCAGCGGTGCCAAGGCCGCGCAGACAAGCTGTTCTTGCGGAGCTACGTTGGTTGCTGTACCGGTTGCAGCGGCATCTTCAGGTGCACAGGCCGCTGGCCGCCACGGCACGATGCGACCGCCATCGTTGCCACTGCGGGCAGGCAGCCGGCGCCTGCCCACCCGCAGCGGCCGTCCCGCCCATCCAATGACTAAGGTCACATGACACGCATGCCCGGCTGTGATCGACTTCGGCGGTTACCCTGACCGGAATTGCCCATGCGTCGTCTTGCCTGTCTGCTCGCTCCTTCCCTTCTTGCGCTGTGCTGCGGCAGTGCGCTGGCGCAAACGTCCGGCGAGACAGTGCCCAATGGGCGCCTGCCGACCTGGGCGGTACCCGAGCGCTACAGCCTGTCGTTCAAGATCGATCCGGAGCAAACGCAGTTCAGTGGCCGCACCACCATTCGCGTGCAGCTCAAGCAGGCGTCCGATCACCTGTGGCTGCATGGCAAGGAACTGGTGGTCAGCAAGGCCACGGTCAAGCCCGGCAAGGGCAAGCCGCTGACCGCGCGCTACGTGCAGGCCGATGCACAAACCGGTGTAGTGCGCCTGGACTTCGGCCGTACGCTGCAGCCGCAGACGCTCACCGTGGACATCAGCTATAGCGCGCCGCTCAATCAGCAGCTGCAGGGCCTGTATCAGGTGAAGTACCAGGGCAACGCCTATGCGATGACGCAGATGGAGCCGATCAGCGCGCGCTACGCGTTCCCCGGCTTCGACGAGCCGGCGTTCAAGACGCCGTTCGACCTGAGCCTGACCGTGCCCAGCGACGACCAGGCGCTGGCCAACACCATCGCCACCTCGACCAAGCCGGCCGGCAAGGGCTGGAAGACGGTGACCTTTGCGCCCACCGTGCCGCTGCCCACCTATCTGGTGGCCTACGCGGCCGGTCCCTGGGATGTGGTGGATGTGCCGGCCATGCCGGCCACCCCGCAGCGCCCCACGGCCACGCCGTTGCGCGGTATCGCCGCCAAGGGGCAGGGCCCGCGCATCACGCCCGCACTGGACCAGACCCCGGCCATCATCGCTGCGCTGGAGGACTACTACGCGTTCGGGTATCCGTTCGACAAGCTCGATCTGGTCGCCGCCCCGGATTTCAGTGCCGGCGCGATGGAGAACCCGGGGTTTGTCACCTTCCGCGATTGGCTGTTGCTGTTGGACAAGGACTCGCCTGCAGTGAACGTGCAGCGTTCCTTCAACACCAACGCGCATGAGCTGGCGCATCAATGGACCGGCGATGCCGTGACCATGGCGTGGTGGGACGACCTGTGGCTCAACGAGGCCTTCGCCACCTGGATGCAGCAGAAGATCACCATGCAGCTGCATCCGGAATACCACGCCAACCTGGACCGGATCGGCGGTGCGCAATATGCGATGAACAACGACAGCCTGGTCAGTGCGCGCAAGATCCGCCAGCCGATCACCGGCAATGGCGATATCGAAACCGCCTTCGACGGCATCACCTACCAGAAGGGTGCGGCAGTGCTGGCGATGTTCGAAGCCTTCGTCGGCGAGGATGTGTTCCGCGAGGGCATGCGCGCCTATATCGCCAAGCACAAGTTTGCCAACGCCACCGCCGACGACCTGGTCGATGCGATCGCCGAAGCAGCCGGCAAGGGCGCCGATTTCAAGGCCGCCTTCCGCAGCTTCCTCAATCAGCCGGGCGTGCCGTACCTGCAGACCCAGGTGGCCCGCGAGGGCGGCAAGACCGTGGTGAAGCTGCAGCAGCAGCGCTACCTGCCGCTTGGCTCGGCCGGCTCCACCGCGCAGCAGTGGGGCGTGCCGGTGTGCGTGAAGTACGGCAAGGAGAAGAACCAGGTCGGCACTGCCTGCCAGCTGCTGGACAGCGCCAGCGGCAGCATCGTGCTGGAAGGCGCCAGCAAGAACACCTGGGTCTTCCCGAACGCGCGTGGCGCCGGCTATTACCGTTTCAGTCTGCCGAAGAAGCAGCTGGCCGCACTGGGCAAGCAGATCGGCCAGCTCGACGACAGCGAGCAGCTTGCCTATGCCGATGCGATCGACGCGGCGTACCGCCATGGCGATGCCGACAGCGATGCAGTGCTGGCAGCGATCAAGCAGCTGGCGCCGTCCGCATCGGCCGATGTGTCCACCGCGCTGGTGGACCGCTTGGTGTGGATCTGGCAGTACCAGGCCAGCACCGAGGCGCAGCGCAGCGCCTTGCGCAAGGTGGCCGAGCAGGCCTACCTGCCGCGCCTGCGTCAGTTGGGTTACACGCGGCGCAGTGGCGAGTCGGTCGACGACGTCGCGTTGCGGAGCGCGTTGACCAGCCTGTTCGGTTTGCGCCTGCAGACGCCGGAGGTGCGCAAGGCCTTGCTCGCCCAGGGCGACGCCGTGCTGGCCGGCAGCGACGGGGCGCTGCAGTTCTCCGCGGCCAATCCCGACCTGCTCGGCAGCGCACTGTCGGTGACCGTGCAGGAACGTGGCGCGGCCGCGGTGAATGCCTTGATCGCCGCGCTGCGCACGCATGCCGACCCGGCGCAGCGCAACGCGATGATCGATGGGCTGGGCGCGGTGCAGGACCCGGCGCTGCTCAAGCAGGTACGGGATTTCGCGCTCACCGATGCGATCAAGGTCGGCGAGATGAAGAGCCTGCTGCGGCGTGGCCACGCCGAGCAGGCCTCGCATGCGTCAATGTGGCCCTGGTTCACCGCCAACTTCGACCGTATCGTGCAGCGCAGCGGTTCGTTCGACGGCGGCGGCTTGCCGGCACTGGCTGCCAGCGGCGGCTGCAGCAGCGAGGAAGCCGACCGCCTGGAGGCCTTCTTCAAGCCGCGGCTGGCCACCCTCAGCGGCGCCGACCGCGGCCTGGCCCAGACCGGCGAAACCATCCGCCTCTGCGCCGCGCTCCAGCAGGCGCAGACCGCCAAGCGCTGAGTTGCGGCGTGCGTCTGGTGTGCGCAGTATCGGCGGTGTCGATACTGCGCAGGCCACGGCCAACCCGATGCATGGCGGTACGTCCAGAACAGGGCGAGCGCCGCTTCTCGGCCGAGTGTTGCACGCGCGTGATTGCGGTCTGCAGCAGGCAGATCGGCCTGCCTGAGTGCAGCTGACAAAAAAACCGCGCTCACCACAAGGCGGGCGCGGCTGGTGCTGGCGCGGCATATTGCACTGCGTAGAGTGCGGTTGCTGCGCGCCGTCCACACCACCAGACGACTGCTCGCCAGGTGTGTTAGCCGCTCCACCAAGGGCACGCCGAAGCTGCGTGCGTTTCGTCTCCTCGGCAGCGTTCCTCTACAGGACGGCAAGACGTCCGCAGTGGCTCAGCCCGGCCGCCGTATACGCCCTATCGCGTCGGTGGCTTACCATCGTCGTCACTCTTCCTGCGGCTGCGGCCCTGCCGGTGCTGCAGCACGACCAACACCACACTGCGGAAGGGGCCGAAAAACCTGATCCGCACTGCAAGCAACACCCACATCTGGATACGACGATGACACAGCACGATGGACGCGGCCCACGGCCGCCACGCGATGGCGGCTCCGGCGCCTCGCACAACCCGTGGGGCCGCGCCGCGCCGCGCACATCTGCACCGCGCAGTCCCGCACCCCGCGCGCCGGCCCAGCATACGCCCGCCACCGCGGCACCTGCCCCTGCGGCAAGCGGCAACGCGCGCGAGGTGCGGCTATACGGCATCAACGCCGTGCAGGCCGTGTTCAAGGCGCGCCCGCAAGCCATCCGCAAGCTCTATCTGAGCGAGGCGCGGATTCCGCAGTTCAAGGCCTTGCTGGCCTGGTGCGTGGCCGAGCGTATCGGCTATCGCGTGGTGGAAGACGCCGATCTCAGCAAGCTGGCCGCCAGTGCGCACCATGAAGGCGTGGTGGCCGAGGTGCTGCGCGTGGCGCCGCAACCGCTGCAGGAGTGGCTGGCCGCGTTGCCGCCGGGCCCGATGCTGGCGCTGTGGCTGGATGGCGTGGGCAACCCGCACAACTTCGGCGCGATCCTGCGCTCGTCCGCGCATTTCGGTGTCGGCGGCTTGCTGCTGCCGGCCGGTTCCACGCTGGGGTTGTCCGGCGCTGCGGCACGCGTGGCCGAAGGCGGTGCCGAAGCGGTGCCGCTGGTGCAGTTGCCCGACACCGCGCAGGCGCTGACCCAGTTGCGGCACGCCGGGTTTGCGGTGGCCGCCACACTCGTCGATGGCGGCCAGGACGTGTTCGCTGCCAGCCTGCCGCAGCGCCTGGTGTACGTGATGGGAGCGGAAAGCGAGGGCATGGACCGCCAGTTCGCGCGCGACTGCGATCTGCAGCTGTCCATCGGCGGCAGCGGCAAGGTCGAAAGTCTCAACGTGGCCTCGGCCACCGCTGTCTTCCAGGCCGCCTGGCGTGCCCGTGTGATCACCGGAGATCTCTGATGCGTGTGTCTGCCTGGCTACTGGCTGCTACTTGCGTTATCACCGGCAGCGCCGCTGCTGCCACGGCGCCTACGCCTGCCGCACCACCGGACGTGCGCACCGATCACGGTGTGGTGCGCGGCCAGTGGCAGGACGACGGCAGCGCGGTGTTCCGCAAGATTCCGTTCGCCGCACCGCCGCTGGGCGCGTTGCGCTGGCGGCCGCCGCAACCGGCGGCCGCCTGGACACAGGTACGCGACGCCACCCAGGCGGCCACGCCGTGCGTGCAGCCGGCGCTGGGCTGGAACGACGCGATGGCCAGGCGCGGCAGCGAAGACTGCCTGTACGTGGAAGTGCAGACCCCTGCGTTGCATCCGGCCAAGCCCTTGCCGGTGTTCGTGTGGATCCATGGTGGCGCCAACGTGGCTGGCGGCGCCGATGGGCATCTGCCCACCAACCTCGTCGCGCAAGACATGCTGGTGGTGACGCTGCAATACCGGCTGGGCGCGCTGGGATTCCTGTCGCTGCCGGAATTGCGCGATGGCGACAACGAGGCCGCCGGCAATTACGCCCTGCTCGATCAGATCGCCGCGCTGCGCTGGGTGCGCGACAACATCGCGCAGTTTGGCGGCGACCCGGCGCGGGTGACCATCGCCGGGCAATCGGCCGGTGGCCAGGACGTGGGCCTGCTGATGCTCAGCCCGCTGTCACGCGGCCTGTTTTCTGGTGCGATCGAACAGAGCGGCACCGCCGGGTTCGGCTTGCCGGCACGCAGCCTGGAGGACAACCGTGCGGTGGGCGTTGCCATCGCCAAACGCGCAGGCATCGAAGATCCGGCAACGCGCCTGGATCAACTGCGCGCGCTGCCGGTGGAACAGTTGCTCAAGGCCGGGCAGGGCGTGGACGTGCCGGCGCTGGACGACGACGGCTACATCTGGCTGCAGGCGGTGGTCGATGGCCGCGTGCTGCCGCGTGCACCGGCCGAGCTGCTGGCAAGTGGCGCACAGGCCAAGGTGCCGCTGCTGATCGGCTACGTGGTGCAGGAGCTCACCTACGGTGGCGAGCAGGGCGCGCAGGCGCGTCTGCGCCGCGACTATCCCGAGCGTGCCGATGCGGTGCTGCAGGCGCAGCGCGCGCACGCGGCGCAGCGTGCTGCGCGGCAGGGCAATGCGGCGATGCAGCTGTCCACCGATCTCACCTTCCGTTGCCCGGCAGTAACGGTGGCCCAGCACCAGGCCGCTCTCGGCGTGCCGGTGTGGCATTACGTGTTCGACACGGCTGCACCCGGCGCGCAGGTCACGCACAGCGCCGAGTTGCCGTTCCTGTTCAAGAATCTGCCGGTCGGCAAGCCGCCAGTGTCGCTGCAGCGCTACTGGGCTGCCTTCGTGCAGCGCGGTAACCCGAATGCCAAGGGCTTGCCTGCCTGGCCGGCGTTTGCGCCCACGCATGCGGCATTGCAGTTCGATGCGCAGGGCGTGCAGCCGATCAAGGATGCGCGCCCTGCCGTGTGTGCAGGGGTGGATTTGCCGTAGCCGATCGCGCGCACTGCTGCAGTGCGCGCGACCGCTTCACCTCAGCGTGCGCAGCCCGGGCCACCGAAATAGAAGCCGCCGTTCTGCATCTCCGGCGACAGGCTGGTGCGCGACACACCGCTGCCCAATGCGTACGGATAGCTGTACCCGGCCAGTGCCAGCGTGTAGCAGGCAGGCTGCTCGACGTTGAGCGATGACAGGCGCTGTGCCGGCCGGGTGGCCATGCCGGCATCGCGGTAGAAGTGGTTGGCCTGAAAGGCTGCCTGGCGGTAACCGGCAGACGCGAACCGGCCACTGCCCATCGGTGCGCTCGGGCGGCCGTCCCAGGTCGAAATCTCGCCACCCGCGGAAATGAAGATGTTGGCGCTGCCTTCGGCAATGTCGCCCGCGTAGAGGTCGGCCTTGTAGTAACCGATCCATTCGCCATTCAAGCCGAACCACCAGTACCCATCGGCATTGCGCTGGAATTCCACGTGCAACATGGCCTGTTTGCCGCCTGCGCTGCTGAAGCCGCCGGCCGGTGCCGCACCGAGCACGTTTGCGCTGCTGACCTGCACGAAGTCCGCGCAGTCCAGGTTGTGGCAACCGGTGGTGAGGTAGCCATCCTGGGTGGAATAGATGAACAGGATCGGCGTGTTGCCCCAGCCGGCGCCTGGCTGGGTCTGCCAGCCGGCCTCCAATGTCTGGATCTGCCCCTGCCGGGTATAACCCCCCAACCAGATCTGACTGATCGACTGCGCATCGTTGGCACGCACGGCCGGGACCCAGGTGTTGAGATCGGCGCCGGCACCGGTGACCGGCGAGCCGGCGGTATCCAGATAGATGGTGGAGTAGTAATGCACCACCGACGCGGCCTGCTGCTCGGCTGGTGCGACGAGTGCGCGGGTAGGCTCGGTGATGCGCGGTGTGGTGCCGCGCAGGAAGTCCTGCAGCGTCGCATGCTTGCTGATGTCGGCCAGGCCGATGCGTGCCAGCGGCACACTGCCGGCATCGCAGTGCGGCGCCGCATCCAGCGCAGCGCCGCTGCTGACACCGGCAGCGATGGTCGGCGGCAAGGCGGGCGTGCTGCCATCGCGCAAGGCAGGTTGCTGCGCACGCGGGATGCAATCGAACACCGCCTTGCCCTGACGCACACTGCGCAAGACGGTCAGCCCGTTGTAGCGATTGAACAGATAGCGTTGCATCTGTGCGAAGGCGACAGGGTCCTTGACCTTTGCCGCAGGCGCGCGGTTGGCGTAGCTGAGCTGCGCCTGCGCATCCAGAAATTGCTTGAACTCCGGTGTCACCAGCGGAAACGCACGCGATGCCGCGGCAGCGGCGCGTTGTGCAGCGAGATGCGGCTTGGCGGCAGTGCGTGCGGTGGCAGGGGTGTTCAGGAGTGGCGGCATCACCGCGTCGATGCGTTGGTCATCGGCCACTGAGGTGGAGGGCGCCAGGAGCGTGCCTGCGGGGCTGGCCTGAGCGCTCGTGCAAATGACAAGCGCAGCAATGGCGCGGCCGATCGACATCGGTCGCTTGGAACGGAAGGTCATCAGTGTCTTTCCTGGGGCCGGAGCGAGACAGCGTGCATGCGGCGAACCATGCGCACCGTGCCATCACCATCGCAGGGACAGACCGCAAGACGGTGGTCGGCGCAGGCCTGCGGTGAAGGCCCGCGCATACTAGGTTATCTATTTTTCAAAAGTCTCCGGGCGTCTTCCATTGCGTGACATCAGGCACGCGCCAAGCGTAATGCGCTAAGCGGATGCAGATCGCCGGAGGCAGTGCAACGCTGCCTGGCACGAGCGGCGCGCCAACCCCTCTCGCGGCGGGAGAGGGGTTGGTTGTGTGCATGTTCCAGGTGATCACGTGTCTTGATCTGCGGGCAGGGGACGCAGCGCAGATCACTGCGCGTTGAGCGCAACGCGCTGGCTACTGCTTGTGCAGCCGTACCGCTGCGCCGCCGCTGGCAGCCAGCGCCAATTCCAGGGTGTCGTTGCGGGTGAGTGTGCGGGTGTCGATCCGCACGTCGGTCGGGGCCTGGCCGTCGGCATAGATCGTCGCCGTCCAGCTGCCTTTGCCCAGGAACGACAGCGGCAGGGTCAGCGTGCGTGCCTGTTCGTTGGTCATCGCGCCCACATACCAGTCCTTGCCGCTGCGCCGCGCCAATGCGATGTGCTCGCCGATCGCGCCGTCCAGCGCACGCGTTTCGTCCCAGCTTGCAGGCACATCGCGCAGGAATTGCGCGGCCGGCACGTTTTCGTATTGCTCCGGGCTGTCGGCCACCACCGCGAACGGGCTTTCGTACACCACATACATCGCCAGCTGCTGCGCACGCGTGGTCATGACCTGCGGTGCAATGTGCTGCATCTTGAATTCGGCCGGGCGCACATTGCGGAAGCCGCCCGGGGTGTAGTCCATCGGCCCGAGCAACATGCGCGTAAACGGCAGCGTGAGGTTATGCGTGGCGGTGATGCGGGTGGTCCACTTGTTGTATTCCGCGCCCAGCACGCCTTCCTGGGTCAGATAGTTGGGATAGGTGCGGGCCAGGCCGGTCGGGTGATACGCACCGTGCAGATCCACCAGCAGCTTGTGCTCGGCAGCCTTGCTCAGCAGGCGATGGTAGAAGTCCACCATCTGCTGATCGTCGCGGTCCATGAAGTCGACCTTGATGCCCTTGATGCCGAGTTGCTGGTACCACGCCAGTGCGTCGTCCATGTGTGCATCGAGCGCACGCCAATGTGCCCACAGCCACAGGCCGACATCGCGCTTGCGCGCATAGCTGACCAGACCCGGTAGATCCAGTTGCGCCACCGGCCGGCGGATATCGGCGTCTGCGTTGTATTGGCCATCGCCGGTGCTGCCGTAATACCAGCCGTCATCGATCAGCATGTATTGCAGCTTCAACTGCTGTGCGTGGTCGATATAGCGCTGGATCGTGGCGGTATTCATGCCCGGATTGGCCACCCCGCTGGCCAGACTGCCCGACCACCAGTCCCATGCCGATTTACCGGCGCGGACCCAACTTGCATCAAAGGCAGGTGGTGGATTCAACGCGGAAATCAGGTTGGATTCGATCAGGCTGGCAGGCGTGTCGCCCAGCATGATCACCCGCCACGGCGTTGCGAAATCGCGCCCCTTGGCGTCGATGCTGACCGCCAGCCTGGGGTTGTCCAACTGTGGCGACAACCTGGCCGAGACGCCCAGGCTGCCATCGGCGCGGCCAGCGAGGTAGAGCCCGGCGTAATCGCGCAGGTTCGCCTCGGCAATCGCCAGCGTGGTGCCTTTGGCATCGGTCTGGCAGACCAGCGGCAACTCGAGCAGGTTGTGCGGGCGCAATCTGGACGCAGCGATGGCGTCGTACTCGCCCTCGTGGCTGGTTCCGAACCGGCCCAGATTCAAGCTCCAACATGGGTAGTCGCGTGGAAACGCAAAGCTGGTGAGTTCGTCGCGAATGCGCACCTCGCCAGCGGCTGGCAATACGTAACGCAGTGCCACACCGTCGTCGTACGCGCGTAGTTCGATGGTGAGCCGGCGTTGCTGTCGATCGGACAAGTGCACACGCAGCGCGCGGTAGTGATCGCGGCCCTGCTGTGTCTTGCCGACCGGCAAGGCAAACCGGCTGTCATGCGTTTCGGTGGTGCTGTCTTGCACGCGCATGTCGCTGCCGAGTTTGCCGGCGTTGCCCAGATCCAATCCGAGCGGTGCGTCGTCGAGCACCAACGTGTTGCGGTACAGCACGCGATAGCTGGGCACGCCGCCCTCGCGCAGGGTGAATTCCACTTCGGTACGTGCGTCGGGCGATTGCACGCGCAGGCGCTGCGCGGTTGCGGGCGTTGCGATCAACCACAGCAATGCGCATGCCGCCGGTAGTGCGGACTGGATCAGGTTTCGCATGAGTCCCTCCTCCTGGGAGCGCCAACCCTAACGCAGAAAGGTTGTCGTCGATATCACCTTGGGGTAACGTTACCTCGCACCATGGCCGCTGAAACAGGGGCGGCAGCCACGGGCTGCATCACCAAGCGCGAGCGACGCACTGTCCGGATGGACGCTGGTCGGTTGCACGGACGTGGTGTGCACCGTTGCGTGGCAGTAGAGCTTGGGAGAGGCCTCTAATGCTGATGGTTCGCAAGGCGTTCCGCCGTGGAGCGCTGTGGTTGTTGTGTGGTTGCATGAGCTGGACTGCAGTGGAGGCTGCGCCCGCCGATGCGAATCCGCCGGGGCCTTACGATGTCCGCGTGCTCGCGGGCGGGATGGGGCTGGCAAAGAAGCTCGCCGCCGATGCACCGCTGCTGGCCGCCAACGCGGACTGGAGCCTGTCGGCGTGGATACGCCCATCGCGCGCGAGCACCGGGCCGGCCCTGATTGCCGGTGTCGGCGATCCCAAGGATGCAGGCCGCTACTTCGCGATCGATGCCGGCAAGCTCGGCTTCGTGCAGGGTGCCGATAGCGTGCTGCGCAGCAAGCAGGCGCTACGCCCAGGCGAGTGGACGCAGGTGGCCGCCGTCGCCCGTGGCGGGCGTCTGACGCTGTACGCCAACGGCCGCCAGGTTGCCAGCGGTGCCGCCCGGCAACGTGCAGTGGCGCCGGTGCTGATGTTCGGCCCGCGCGAGCAACCGGCCGCCTACACGCAGCACTTCGGTGGCGAGATCGCCGGCTTCACCGCGCAGGCGCAGGCACTGGAGGCGGCCGCCGTCGCGCAGCTGGCCGCACAGACGCCGGACCCGGCGCTGCAGCGCTTCGAGGATGCATCGCCGGCGTGGCAGGTACAGGTCAAGCAAATGGCCGGGCAGTTGGCGCCACAGGCGCCCGCAACGTTGCCGCGCAGTGCAGCGGCGTTTTCTGCGCCGGTGGCCAAGCCGGTGCCGAACGCTCCGGCCTTGCAGCCGCTGGATGCCACTGCCTGGCGGGTAGGCGCGTGGCAACTGGCAGCCGCGCCGGATCTCGGGCCCGCCACCGGCGCCACGTTGTCGCGTGGCGATACGGCCGTTGGCGGCGCCTGGCGTGTGGCCACGGTACCGGGCACGGTGCTCACCACGTTGGTCGATCGCGGCGTGTATCCGGATCCGGATATCGGCCTCAACAACATGGCCATTCCCGAATCGCTGAGCCGGCAGGACTGGTGGTACCGCAGCAGTTTCGATCTGCCCGCCGACGCGCAAGGCAAGCGGCTGGAGCTGCTGTTCAACGGCATCAACTATGCCGGCGAAATCTGGGTCAACGGCACGCAGGTCGGGCGCACGCGCGGTGCATTTGCACGCGGTCGCTTCGATGTCAGCAAGCAGCTCAGGCCCGGCCGCAATGTCGTCGCAGTGCGCGTATCGCCACCGCCGCATCCGGGCATTGCGCATGAGCAGTCGATGACCGCCGGCGTTGGCGAAAACGGCGGCGTGCAGGCGCTGGACGGACCCACCTTCATCGCCAGCGAGGGCTGGGACTGGATTCCGGCCGTGCGCGACCGTAACGCCGGTTTGTGGCAGGACGTGCAGCTGCATGCCACCGGGCCGGTCACCATCGGCGATACCCAGGTGGTCACCACGCGCCTGGCACCGGATCATCGTCGCGCCGAGCTCGAAGTCAGCGTGCCGCTGCGCAACGACGGTGCTGCGCCCGTGCAGGGCACCGTGCAGTTGGCCATTGGCGATGTGCGCATCCAGCGCGAGGTCAACGTGCCGGCAGGCGGCACCACGCTCAAGCTCAGCGCCGCCGACACCCCGCAGTTGATCATCGCCAACCCACGCCTGTGGTGGCCCAACGGCTATGGCGAGCCGGCGCTGTACACCCTGCAGGTGGGGGTGGAGGTTGCCGGTGCACGTTCGGACACGCAGCAGTTGCGCTTCGGCATTCGCGAGGTCACCTACGAGTTGTCGCTGTTCGATGAGGATGGCGCGCTGCGGCGGGTGCTGGTGGATTTCAACAAGGCGCGTTTGCGTGGCGAGCGCATTGTGGATGCGCGCCACAGCGCGATCCGTCCCGTGCCCGGTGGCGATGCGCAATCGTTCTATCCCGGGGCCGCCGTGTCGCCGGCGGTCACACCACTGAAGGACGATGCGCTGACACCGTACCTGGCCCTGCGCATCAATGGCGTGCGCATCGCCGTCAAGGGCGGCAACTGGGGCATGGACGATTGGCGCAAGCGCGTATCGCGCGAGCGGCTGGAACCGTACTTCCGGCTGCAGCGCGACGCGCATTTCAATGTGGTGCGCAACTGGGTGGGGCAGAACACCCAGAGCAGCTTCTTCGATCTGGCCGACGAGTACGGCATGTTGGTGCTCAACGACTTCTGGCAGTCCACCCAGAACTACAACATGGAGCCGGCCGACGCGGCGCTATTCCTTGACAACGCGGCCGAGGTGATCAAGCGTTTCCGCAATCACCCGTCCATCGTGCTGTGGTTCGGCCGCAACGAAGGCGTGCCCGCGCCGATCCTCAACGAAGGCCTGGACAAGCTCGTGGCCGAACTTGACGGCACGCGCTGGTACACCGGCAGTTCCAATCAGGTCAATCTGCAAGGCAGCGGCCCGTACAACTACCGCGAGCCGGTGGGCTACTTCAATGCATTGGCGCAGGGCTTTTCGGTAGAGGTGGGCACGCCATCGTTTTCCACCCTGGAGTCGTTCAAGGCCTCAGTCCCGGCAGTGGGCGATCAGTGGCCGATCAGCGATGCCTGGGCGTACCACGACTGGCACCAGTCCGGTAATGGCGACACCGCCAGCTTCATGCGCTCGCTCACCGACAAGCTTGGTGCGCCCACCAGCCTGGAAGACTTCGAGCGCAAGGCGCAGCTGCTCAACTACGACACCCATCGTGCCATCTTCGAAGGCTTCAACGCGCAGCTGTGGACCAAGAACAGCGGGCGCCTGCTGTGGATGAGCCATCCCGCCTGGCCCAGCAACATGTGGCAGATCTACAGCCACGATTACGACACCCATGCCGCCTACTACGGTGTGCGCAACGCGGCTGAGATGCTGCATGTGCAGATGAACCTGCCGGGTCACGAGGTGGTGGTGGTCAACAACGCCACCGACCCGGTGCGCGGCTTGCGGGTACGGGCGGAGATCTATGGCACCAACGGTGCGCTGCTGCAGCAACGCGAACAAGCGGTCGATGCCGCCGCTGTTGCGGTCTCGGCACCGGTGATGCAGCTGGCGCCGTTGCTCAAGGACACCCACGGGCTGGGCTTTGTGCGCTTGCAGTTGCTCGATCGTGATGCGGTGGTGCGTTCGCGCAACTTCTATTGGGTGGCGCGCGATGCGGCTGCCATGCGCGGCCTGGATGCGCTGGCCGCGGTACCGGTGCAGCTCACCACGCGGCTGGAAGACGGCGCAGAGCCGGTGTTGCGTGCCACCGTGCGCAACCCCTCGCAGCAGGTGGCGCTCAACACCAAGTTGACCCTGGTGGATGCGCAAGGCCAACGCATCCTGCCGGCGTACTACAGCGACAACTACCTGAGCCTGGTACCGGGCGAGCAGCGCGAGGTGGAGATCCGCGGGCCATCGGCCGCCACCTTGCGTAACGCCACGCTGCAGGTGCGCGGCTGGAATGTCGAACCCTCAACCGGCGCTGCGAGCGGGCTTCCGTAGCCGCGCCGATAGCTTGCCACGCCGTGCGCGCTGCACGGCGTTTGCACTGGCGCGTCACCCGGCGTGCCAGCCAACACCGCAGTGCCCCCCCGGCATTGCCATTCGAAACGGTCGTGGATTGTCGTCATCCCTGGGAGGGGACCATGAACAAGCTGCATCGCAGTACCCGCCACACCCCGCTGGCCGCCGCGCTCGCGGTTGCACTCACCCTGGCGGCTGCACAGGCCGCCGCGCAGGACGCCGGTAGCACCCCGGGCGTCACCGAGTTGGACAAGGTAATGGTCAAGGGCGTGCGTGGCGCGCAGGCCGAGGCCATCGAGAACAAGCGCACCGCTGCGCAGATCATCGATTCGATCTCGGCCGAAGACATCGGCAAGCTGCCCGACGTCACCATCACCGACTCGCTGCAGCGCGTGCCCGGCGTCCAGATCCGGCGCTCGGCCGGCGAGGGCTCGCAGCTCAATATCCGCGGTATGCCGCAGGTGCAGACCACCATGAACGGCGAGCTGTATCTGAGCGCCGGTGGCGGTGACCAGTTCGGCCAGCCCAACATCGGTCGCGCGCAGCCGGACTTTGTCGATATTCCGCCGACGTTGTTCAGTGGTGTGGACGTCATCAAGTCGCCCACCGCCGCCGATCTGGATGGCGGCATCAGCGGCACCGTCTCGCTGAAGACGCGTCGCCCGTTCGATCTGCCCGAAGGCTGGACCTTCAGCGGCCAGGCCGAGGGCTCCTACGGCGATCGCGTGCAGGAGCTCAACGAGCTGTACTCGGGCCTGGCCAGCTTCCGGACCGAGCGCTGGGGCGCCTTGCTGGCGGTGTCGTATTCCGATGCCACGCTGGAGAACAAGCACCCCAGCGTGTATTCCAACGGCGCGCAGAAGTCCACCGAGCAGAACGTGGGCTTCGACTTCAATGGCGATGGCCGCATCGGCAGCAATACCGATCCGTCCAACCTGCCGCGCGATTACTTCTACAACTGGGTGGCGACGGAGCTGGACAACCGCAGCACCGATCGCCAGCGTACCGGCGTCAACGGGTCGTTCCAGTTCAACATCAACGACTCGTGGACGGTGCTGGCCGATGCGGCCTACACCAAGCTCGAAGACCAGGACACCTCGGTGGCCGCGCAGCTGCACACCGGCTGGGCGACCAACCAGTTGCAACCGGGGTCGGTGGTCGATTCCAACGGTGTGCTCGAATACGGCCAGTTCCGCTACAACCGGTTCCAGGCGCACTCGATGGCCGGCGTTGCCGATTCGGATTCGCTCAATACCAATCTGGAACTGCGTTTCGACGATGGCGGCCCGTTCCGTGCATCGTTCCGCTGGGTGCACGGCGATGCGCAGCGCACCTACGACGAAGCGCGTGCCGATGCGGTGGTGACGCGCGGCGACCAGATCACGCGTGCCGGTGGTGTCACCCAATGGGCCAATGCCAATGGCCTGCCCACGGTGGATGCCTCGGTGGATTTCCGTGGCACCTACCCGGCGGTCAACCTCGGCACCGACGTGTCCAACCCGGACAATTGGCAGCTGATGTCCACCTGGGCGCAGGGCAACAAGATCGAAGCGACGATGGACGCCTTCCGCGCCGACGGCACCTTCGAGTTCGATGAAGGCGTGGTGCGCGGCTTCCAGTTCGGCATTCGCTATGGCGAGCGCGAGGTCAAGCTGGACACCTATCGGTACCTGTCGCCGGTGTCCACCAGCTGCGCCGATCCCAACCGTTCGCTGTATTACTTCAAGGACCCGCTGATCGTGGACACCTGCAGCGGTGTCTCGGAAGCGCGCCTGCTGCCGTTCAATTCGATTCCCGGCTACTGGGCGTACTTCAACGACTTCGATCCGCTCAAGGTCACCGGCCTGGGCAGCCAGGGCTTGCCGGCAATCAACCCGCAGGTCATGAAGGACCCGGTGGCGTATCTCAACAGCCTGTACCCCGGCAATGTGGCGTACCAGCAGGCCGCCGACTCGTACAAGGTCGCCGAGAAGAGCACTGCGGCGTATTTTCTTGCGAACCTGGAAGGCGGAACAGGCAGTGCGGTGCCGTGGACGGCCAACATCGGCGCACGCATCGTGCAGACCAAGCTGGCGATCGATCAATACCTGAGCAGCGGCAATGTGTTTATCGGCAACGTGGAATGGAATGGCGTCAGCCCGGCGATCGGGACCAACCGCTTGAATCGTCAGTACACCGACGTGCTGCCCACCGCCAACCTATCGCTGGACATCACCGACGCGCAGAAGCTGCGCTTTGCCTACAACAAGGCTGTCGCGCGTCAGGACCTGCCCGATCTGGGGCGCGGCCTGGTGAGCTTCTATGCCGTCAACGGCACACCGCCGCGCAACCCGGCGCTGCCCTCCGATGCGGTGCTGTTCCTCAACGGACGCTCGGGTAACCCGGATCTGGATCCGTACCGCGCCACCAACTACAACGCCTCGTGGGAATGGTATTTCTCCGACGCGTCGTTGATCAGCGTGGGTGCCTTCCTCATCGATGTGAAGTCGTTCCCGACCACGGTGACCAACATCGAGCCCCAGCCCGACGCCGATGGCGTGGTGCGGCTGGGCGGCCCGGTGGAGCGCATCGTCAACGGCGGTGGCGGCAAGATCAAGGGTTTCGAAATCGGCTACCAGCAGGCGTTCGACTTCCTGCCGGGCTGGTTGAGCGGGTTCGGCACCAACATCAACTACACCTTCTCCGACGCCGACACCGACAACACCGATATCGAAGGCAATACGTTGCCCATCGGCGACAACTCCAAGCATCAGGCCAACGCGGTGTTGTGGTACCAGAAGGACAAGTTGCAGGCGCGTGTGGCCTATAACTGGCGCAGCAAGCGCTTCAGCCAGGTCAACAGCGGTGCGTGGGGCGATGAGCTGGCCATCTGGAACGACGACGTCGGCTACCTGGACGCCTCCTTCAGTTACGACGTCAACGATCACCTGACGCTCTACGCGCAAGCCACCAACCTCACCGGTGAAAGTGAGCGGCGTTACGCGCAGTGGACCAACCACTATTACGACCAGAACATCTTCGAGCGTCGTTACTATGCCGGCCTGCGTCTGCGCTTCTGATGTGACGGTTTGATGCGATGTACCAATGTGCGACACGGCGCACCCCTGCGCCGTGTCGCACATGGTTTTCTGTTTCTCCCTCTCCAAGCGGTCATTGCGCTTTCTTCCCGTCACCGGTTTGCCGGTGTTGCAGTACGCCCGACGGCAACGTTGGGTACCCTCCCATTCGGCCGCATCGTCGGGAAGCGATGTGGCCGTTTTTTTTGTGCGTGATGGCACATCCATTTGTGTAGTACTGCCTGCTGTTGAAACTCGGTCGCGGGCAGTGGCTGGATCTGTGTGCAACCGCAATGTTTGACGATTGCTTATGCTTGTTATGCAGCGTAGTTTCCGCATGGCGAACCCGACCCCCCGGTTCGCAGGCACAGCGTTCCATGCTGATCGCTCATTCGCTCCCTGGAGATACTCCGCACATCACGGTGGCCAGCATCGCAAGGATGATCGCGTTGCGAGCGCGCTAGCCGCCAAATCCGAGGTCTTGGGTGCTGTCCTCAGAGACAAACAGGCCATTGGCCTGCGTCTCTGCCTGGGCATCATCAACGTAATGCCATGCAAATGCTCTTCGGCGGGACGCCGACGGAGCGTGTTTGAGTGGCTCCAGCTATCTCCGATGGGTGCCCCGACAAAGGAAGAACGCAAGCCAAAGACAGGCAGTGCTGCAGTGAATCGGCATAAACACCATCCAATAAAACCAGGTGAATATCATGAATTCCAGCAAGGGCATCCATCGTCACGTCAAGCGCGCCATGGCGTTATCGCTGTTGGCATTGAACCCGATGGTCGTGGCGACGGTCTGCGCGCAGGCCCACGTCGATAATCCATTCGTTGGTGCCACCGGTTATGTCAATCCGGATTACGCCAAGAAAGTCGATGCATCGATCGCGAAGATAAAGGGCGTTCCGTTGAAGGCCAAGATGGGCGTGGTCAAAACCCTGCCGACCGCAGTGTGGCTCGATCGTATCGCGGCAATCGCCGGTGGTTCGCAAAATGCCGGGCGGCTCGGTCTGAGGGGGCATCTGGATGCGGCGCTGGCGCAGAAAAAGGCCAATACGCCGATCACTGCCAGCTTCGTCATTTACGATCTACCCGGACGCGATTGCCATGCACTGGCGTCCAATGGTGAATTGCCGCTCACGCCCGCCGCGCTGGAGCGTTACAAGAAGGAATATATCGATGTGATCGCGGCCATCTTCGCCGATCCCAAATACAAAGATATTCGTATCGTCAATGTCATCGAGCCCGACAGCCTGCCCAATCTGGTCACTAATTTGAATGACATGCGCTGCGCGCTTGCCAATTCGACCGGAATCTACGAAGAAGGCATCAAGTACGCGCTGAATAAACTGCACGCGATACCCAATACCTACAATTATCTGGATATCGGCCACTCCGGCTGGCTGGGCTGGGACAGCAACCGCGGTCCGTCCATCTCGCTGTATACCCGCGTGGTGCAAGGGACGAGTGCGGGTCTGGCAAGCGTGGATGGCTTCGTCACCAATACCGCCAACACCACGCCGCTGAATGAGCCGAATCTGCCCAATCCCGAGTTGAGCGTGAATGGTCAGCCGATCAAGTCGGCGAAATTCTACGAATGGAATCCGTATTTCGACGAGACCGATTTCACCCAGGCCCTGTACAACGGATTTGTCAGCGCGGGTTGGCCCAGCACGATCGGCTTCATCATCGATACCGGCCGCAACGGCTGGGGTGGTCCGAATCGCCCCACCAGCGCCTTCGGTAGCGACATCAATTCGTACGTCAATACCGGCCGCGTCGATCGCCGCCTGCATCGCGGCAACTGGTGCAATCAAAGTGGCGCGGGCATCGGCGCGCTTCCGACCGCCGCGCCGGGCCCGCACCTGGACGCGTATGCCTGGGTCAAGCCGCCGGGCGAGTCCGATGGGTCCAGCACCCTGATTCCGAACAACGAGGGCAAGGGCTTCGATCGCATGTGCGACCCCACGTACACCACGGGCGATGGCGTGTTGACCGGCGCGCTCGCCGGTGCGCCGATCTCCGGTGCGTGGTTCCATAACCAGTTCATCGAACTGGTGAACAACGCGTACCCGGTCATCGCAACTGCCAGCACCGCGGTGGCCACCGCGGCACCGGTCGCCGCGCCGAGCGCAACGCGCGGCCTCACCGCCGCCGTCGGCGACAGCCGGGTCAGGCTGAGCTGGTCGCCAGTGGCCGGCGCGACCAGCTACACGGTGCAGCGGCGTGCCGGTGGAGCCGGTGCATTCACTACGGTGGGGGCCAATGTCGCAGCGGCATCGTATGTCGATCAGTCGGTCAGCAATGGCGCCGACTACGACTATGTGGTGACTGCAAACAGCGCGGCAGGAGCGAGCGCCCCGTCAGCTGTCGTGCGAGCCAAGCCGAACAGGTGACGCGGCAGGCGCACGCAGCGTGCCCGCATCGCCGATCGTGAGGTCTGCGATGGCGTCCACTGCAAGGGTGCTACCGCTGTGTCGCTGATGTTGTGTAAATGTCCCCGGCAGCCACGCGGCTGCCGGGGATACCGCAGGTGCGGTTGGCCCGTTACTTCGCTCGATCGGTGGTCTGTCTGCGCATAGACCGAGTAGGAGGCGCTACGGATCAACGCCGTACCGATTCTTTCTGTGTCTCTACGAAATTAGCCATACCGCGCTAATGACGCCTTGCTCGCAAATTCATTGGCATGTGTCGCCACGAAGGCCAGCGCGATGATTCCGGGCAGCAGTATCTTCTTCGATGACATTGCGTCGCTGCGGCGCGCGCGCACTGCCGGTGCAGTGGCTATCCCTTTGGCGGCGCAGCCGTCGAACCGCGTTTGACCAGGGTGTATTTCATCACCTGATGCACCCCGTGGGCGGCATCGCCCTTGCGCCGTTGCCGAATGGCGTCGGCAAGCAACGACACCGCCGCACGGCCCATCGCGGTGACCGGTTGATGCACGGTGGTGAGTTCCGGCCAGATGGTGGTGGCGACCGGTGTGTCGTCGAAGCCGGCCACCGACACGTCTTCGGGCACGCGCAGGCCCAGACCATGCGCCACCGCCACCGCTGCGGCAGCCATGTCGTCGTTGCTGCAAAAGACCGCAGTGGGTGGGTGCGGCTGCGCCAGCAGGCTACGCGCTGCGAGCAGACCGGAGTGGTAGGTAAACAGCCCGTCGGCGATCAACGCGTCGGTGATCGGCAGGCCGGCGGCCTGCAGGCTGTCCAGATATCCGTTGGCGCGCAGCGCGCTTGGGGTGTGTTTCGGGTCGCCCTTGATCAGCGCGATACGACGATGCCCGAGCTCGATCAGGTGCGCGACGATGGCGCGTGCGGCCTGATAGTCGTCGATGCGCACCGAGCTGATTTGCGCCATCGGCGCGCCGCTGGCCACGGCCACCACCGGGATGCCGCGCGCATCCAGTTCGGCAATGGTCTGCCGCGAATCGCACAGTGGCGGCGGCAGGATCACCCCATCCACGCCGGCGGCGAGCAGGCGTTCGGTCGCTGCGCGCTGGCTGCGGATGGCGCCGCATTTTTCCACCAGCACCTGGCTGCCATTGAGGCTGCTCTGCTCCAGCAGCCCGAGCATGAATTGATTGAGGTAGGCCGCACTGGGATTGCTGTACAGCACGCCGATGCGCAACAGGCCGCTGGTACGCAGCGAGCGGCCTGCAAGATTGGGGCGGTAGCCTAGCGCCTGCACCGACGCTTCCACGCGCGTGCGCATGTCCTGGCCGACATGCGGATGCCGGTTGATCACGCGCGATGCGGTCATCGGCGACACGCCTGCATGTTTGGCGACGTCCAGCAACGTCGCCGCGTTGTTTGCACTGCGTTGCCGCTTGGCCACCATCGTGTGTGCTCGTCCTGGAGTAGAAACGCCAACGCCGCGCTGCGTTCCCAGATTACTCGTTCGGCGGTTGCACAGACTTTGCGCGGCTGCCGAAATCGCCATCTGCCTCGGCTGCCAGATAGGCGAACACGGTGTAGGCGGCCACGTTCTGCGCAAGCGCCTTCGGGTCGATCTTGTCCAGCGTGTCGTCGGCGGTGTGGTGCAGGTCGAAGTAATCGGTGCCGTCCTGCGCCAGCCAGGCCCAGGCGCCGCCCTTGGCGGAAATCGGCCCCACATCCGGACCGGGGCCGCCCTTGTCCGGCGCATACGCGATGCCCAGTGGTGCCAGCACCTCGGCAATCTGCTTGGTCGCGGCACGCGAGTCGTCCGGGGCGGCAGAGCCGGTGTTGAACGCATAGATGCGCCCGGCGCCGAAGTCGCTCTCTGCGCCAATCTGATGCAGCGCCAGGTCCTTGGCGTTCCTGCCGTGCGCGGCGGCATACGCCTTGCCGCCGTACAGGCCTTGCTCCTCGTTGGCAAAGGCCACGACACGAATCGTGCGCTTGGGTGCCTGCTTGAGCTGGCCGATCAGGTGGCCGGCAGCCATGGTGATCGCCACGCCGGCACCGTCGTCGATCGCACCTGTGCCCAGATCCCACGAATCCAGATGCCCGCCGATCACCACCACTTCCTTGGGCTTGCTGCGCCCGGTGATCTCGCCGATGACGTTGTACGAGGTGGCCGTGCCGTCCCAGCCGCAGTCCAGCGCCAGCCGCAGGCGCGTCGTGCCCAGCGCAGCGAGGCGAGCCAGTTGGTTGGCATCGGGTACCGACAGCGCCGCGGCCGGCACCGGCGTCAGGCCCTCATCGAAACGGGTGATGCCGGTATGCGGCACGCGGTGCGAGTCGGTGCCGGCCGAGCGCATCACAAATCCAATTGCGCCCTTGCG
The DNA here is from genome assembly GCF_041477645.2 of Xanthomonas sp. NCPPB 1325. Classification (NCBI taxonomy): domain Bacteria; kingdom Pseudomonadati; phylum Pseudomonadota; class Gammaproteobacteria; order Lysobacterales; family Lysobacteraceae; genus Xanthomonas; species Xanthomonas sp. NCPPB 1325. The sequence goes on along the minus strand of NZ_CM192985.1, from coordinate 3,769,204 downwards.
AATCGCTTCCGACGGTCCTTTGCTGCGCACGGCACCGCCATTGCCGTAATCCTTGCCGTCGCGCGCCTTGACCATCTGGTAATCGACGAATGCGATCTTGCCGGCCAGCGATCCGGCCGGCGCGGCCTGCAGCGCGGCCAGGTTTTCAAACCGCACCACCTCGCCTTCGACCGTGCCGCCGGGGCTGCCGCCCAGCGCGGTCACGGTCAGTGGCTGCGCGTGCGCGCCGACGACCGCCGCATGTTCGCTGCGGCGTTCCCACTTGGGAAAGCTCACCGGCTCGGTCCACACCTTGTCGAAGCCCAGCGACTGGAACTTGGCCTTGGCCCAGGCCACCGCACGCGGATCTGCTTCGCCGCCGGCAATGCGCGGGCCCACTTCGGTGGTGAGCGATTGCACCACCGCAAAGCCGGTGTCATCGGCCAGGGCCTGCTCGCGCAACTGCGCCGCGGTGCGCAATGCGCTGTCGGGAATGCTGGTCTGTGCGGCGAGCGCGCAGGAGCAGGCGAGTAGGGCAGAGATGGCAACAGCGAGGCGACGCATGCAGGACGCTCCAACGACGAGGGGACCCTGAGCTTATCAGCGCAAGGTCCCCGGTCGGCGTGCGAAAAGTCATCCCTGCGCGCGAAGCGCGCGTTGGTTGCGTCCGCTTACGGCGCGCCCGGCGTCTTCAGCGTGTCGGTCTTGAGCGAGTCGCGAATCTCGCGCAGCAGCAGCACTTCTTCGCTCGGGCCCTTGGGCGCGTCGGGCTTGCGATGGCTCAGGCGGTTGATCAGCTTGACCACCAGGAAGATCGCAAACGCGATGATCACGAACTGCACCACGGTGTTGATGAAATCACCATAGCCGACCACCACGGCCGGAATCTCCTTGCCGGTGGCATCCACTTCCGCAGGCTTGAGCACCCACGCCAGGCGCGAGAAATCCACATTGCCGATGGCCCAACCGATCGGCGGCATGATGATCTTTTCCACCAACGCGGTGACGATCTTGCCGAACGCCGCACCGATGACCACACCGACAGCCAGGTCGATGACATTGCCGCGCATCGCGAATTGCTTGAATTCGCTGACCATTCCCATATCGCACTCCTGATGCGGTCGCGGACCAACTGCCGCGGCCCGATCGTAGCCCGGCCGATGTCAGCCCGCGATGATGCCGTGGCGTTCGGCGACGTTTTCCAGGCGAGCACTGAACTGGTCGCCCGGCAGCAGCGGGCCGACGCCGGCCGGCGTGCCCATGAAGATCAGGTCGCCCGCGCGCAGTGCATACAGCTTGGACAGCTCGTGCAAAATCTCCGGCACGTTCCAGATCATCTGGTCCAGCAACGATTGCTGGCGCACCTGTCCGTTGACCTCCAGCGACAGATTCAGCGCCTCCAGCGCGCCGACTTCGCCGGCATGCACCAACTCGCTGACCGGTGCGGAATGGTCGAAGCCTTTCGCGATATCCCACGGCAGGCCCTTGGCCTTGGCAGCGGCCTGCAGATCGCGGCGGGTCAGATCCAGGCCCACGCCATAACCGTAGATCAGGCGTTCGGCCTGTTCCACCGGCAATTCGCCCTCAGGTGCATCGCTGCCGAGTGCCACCACCAGCTCCACCTCGTGATGCAGCTCCCTGGTGCCGGGCGGGTAGGGGATCTGGTCGCCGTGACCGACCACGACGGCATCGGCAGGCTTCATGAAAAAGGTCGGCTGACCGCGTTCGGCCTTGGACGCCGGCGCGCTGGCGCCCATCTCGCGCGCGTGGTCGGCGAAGTTACGCCCCACGCAATAGATGCGGTGCACCGGAAAGCTGCCGCCACCCACCACCGGAATGCGCGGAACATCGGCGGCGGGAATCACATCGTGGGTCATGCGCGCATCCTCGAACGGGGGACGCGTGAGTCTAGCCGCTTGGCTGTGTACGACGGAACCTTCACTGCTGAAGCGCGCGTGGACGACCGCCCGCACCGCGAGGACCCGACATGTTCAGGCCCGCAATGCAGATCGGCATGTGCGAGCACATGCCGATGCAGGTAGCGGGGTTTCATTCCCGCGGCGAGACGCTGCGGGATGTACAGCACAAGCGTCTGGGCACTCAGTGCGACATCGGCAACGCGGGCTTGCGTACCACGCGGTACTCGGCGTCGACCACGCGCGCCTGCTGCGGGGGGCTACGGTGCGACTTGCTCAAGACCTTCCAGGCAATACCGCCCAGTATCATGGCCGCGCCGACAAACACGCTGAAGAAGATCAGCACCGCAAGAATCGCCAGGCCTGCCAGGCCGGCAGCAACGCGCACCAATGGGTGACGCGGCTTGCGGGGCGCAAACAGGGAATGGAGGTTGCCGTATTGGAACAAGCGTGCAGGCATGGCGGTGGGCTGCCGGGCAGGAAACAAGCGCGAAGTATCGTTGCGGTTTCATGTCATTGAGTGAAAACTTCGTTAATCCAACGCCAGTTTTGTTAAACGCATCACATGCGGCGCGCTGACCGAGGTCTGCGTTAGCCAAGGTGTATGGGTGACCGCCCGGTCCTGCGGTCACTCACGCCCGGCAGGCAGCGCGCCGACGCGCGCGCAGTCGCATGCCACAATCGGCGGCCACTCCTCACTCTTTCAAGGTCTATGTCCTCGTCTTCCTGGGCCACACGCATCGCGTTGACGCAGATTCCCGATGCCGGAGTGCTGGAAGTCGAAGCAGCGTTGGGCGAGGGCACCGAGTCGCTGGTGGTGTATCGCCAGGGCCTGCAGGTGCGCGCGTGGTTGAACATCTGCCCGCACGCCGGCCGCCGGCTGGACTGGGCGCCGGGGCAGTTCCTCACGACCAAAGATGGTCACCTGGTCTGCGCAGCCCATGGCGCGGCGTTCGAGCTTGATGCCGGCGAATGCATCAGCGGGCCCTGTCGCGGGCAGTCGCTGGTAGCGGTGCCGGTGCGCGTCGAGGGCGAGCAGGTGGTACTGGGGTAGCGCTGTACCAGGTGCGTGAGCGCCGGCAACTGGCGCACGCAGGGATGCGCCGCTGCATTGCAATGCTGTTCGACGCGACGGTGCCGCGCAGTAGGCGCTACTGCGGGCTTGCCTTCGATATGCCGGCGCCATCGAAGCCGAGCGCCAGCATCATGGCTCTAACGCGCCGCCCACCAGAACATCAGGTTGATCATCGACACCATCACCACGATGTAAATCAGCGACAACGGTGCGCCCACGCGCCACAGCTCGCGCGGTTGATAGTTGGCCGGGCCGGCCACCATCGAGATCACCGGGTTGGAGGCGGTCATCAGATTGTTGGATGCCGACAACGCCACGATCAGCGCAAACGCCGTCGGGTTGCCATTGGCGGCCAGCGCCAGATTCACCGCAATCGGCACCATCACGATGGTCGCACCCACATGGCTGATCACCAGCGAGAACGCGGTGGTGAGCAAGGCCAGGCTGATTTCCAGCGCCCACACCGGAATGCCTTCGGGCAGCCGGTCGATGGTGTGGCCGGCCACCCAGGCCGCAGTGCCGCTGCTGTCCATCGCCCAGCCGAGCGGGATCAGCCCGGCCATCATGAAGATGGTCTTCCAGTTGATCGAGGCGTAGGCCTCGTCCATGCGCAGCACGCCGCTGACCAGCATGCAGGCCACGCCGGTCATCAGCGTCAGCGCCACCGGCAGGCGCGAGGTCAGTGCGATCAAGATGGTGAAGGCAAAGATCGCCATCGCGATCTTGAACTTGTGCGGGCGCTGCTCGCCTTTCGGGAAGTCGGTGACCGGCACGAAATCGCGGCTTTCCGCCGCCTGCGCCAGGTCCTGCCAGATGCTGTGGAACACCAGCATGTCGCCGGCGCGCAGCGGCACGTTGCGTACGTCCTCGCGGATGACCTGCTTGTCGCGGTTGATCGCCAGCAGGCTGATGCCGGCCTGCTTGCGCAGCCGCAGCTCGCCGGCACTCTTGCCGATCAACCGCGAGTTGGGCGGGATCAGCGCCTCGGAAATGCCTGCAAGACTGGGGTTGAACAGGTCGCCCAGGTTGCGCAGCCGCGAGGACATGCGCAGGAAGTGGTTCTGCGCAAAATCGTTCACCTCCTGGCGCGGCCCCATGGCGCCGAGCACGCTGCCCACCCAGATGCGCATGTCCGCCGGTGGGGCCAGGCGGGTGTCGTTGCCGGTCTTCAGGGCCAGCAGCAACGGCGCGTCATGGATGGCCTCGGCCTCGCCAAGGGTCATGCCGACCAAGGGGCTTTCGGCGGTCACGGTGAGTTCGAACACGTCGCCATCGATGCCGTAGGTCTTGGCGAAATAGCTTTCGGTGCGCGAGGGCGTGACGCCTTCGTTGATCAGGCGTTCTTCTTCGATCAGCTTGCGGTCGCCGTAGAAGCGGAAGTACAGCAATGCGGCGATCAGCAGCGCCACACCGATCGGCAATGGCGCAAACATGGTCAACGGTTCGATGCTCGCCATGCCCGAGGGCAGGTTGTTGTTGGCCGAGACCAGCAGGTCGTTGAGCAGGATCAGCGGCGAATTACCCACCATGGTGAGCGCGCCGCCCATCACGATCGCCGCGGCGATCGGCAACAACATGCGCTGCAGGGTGAGCCCGGTACGCGCGGCCAGCCGCGACGCGACCGGCAGATACAGGGCCATCACCGACGGGTTCTGCATGAACGACGAATTCAAGCCGGAGATGGCCAGCGTCATCATCATCAGGCGCTGCTCGCTGCCGTGCGAACGCCGCAACAGCCAGCTGGCCAGCCGGTTCAATGCACCGGTGCGCTCCAGCCCCGCGCCAAGGATGGTGGTGGCGATGATGCTCATCACCGCATTACCGGAAAAACCACCGAACAGTTCTTCCGGTGCCACCAACCCGGTGACGCCGAGCACCACCAGCACGATCAAGGCCACTACGTCGGCGCGGATGCGCTCGAACAGAAACATCGCCATCGTGAAACCGACCAGCCCGAGGACGAGCTTCATATCGTTGGTCAGCGTCAGCGCGGTGTCCATTGGGGGCCGGGAATGGGGAGTCGGGAATGGGGAATTGGCAGAGCGAAAAATGCTGACGCTGTGGGTTACCCGGGCGACGCGGGCATCTGCCCTTGCGATTCCCGATTCCCGATTCCCCATTCCCGGTCATAAACCAGATCCCACACGCCGTGCCCAAGCTTCTGGCCGCGGGTTTCGAAGTGGGTCTGCGGGCGCCAGGCGGGGCGTTCGACGTGGCCGCGCGGGCCGGCGCGGTTGACCAGGCCCGGTGTGGCGTCGAGCACGTCCCACATCTGTTCGGCGTAGTCGGCCCAGTCGGTGGCCGCGTGCAGGCGGCCACCCTCGCGCAGCTTGCGCACCACCAGCTGCACGAACGCCGGCTGGATCAGGCGACGCTTGTTGTGGCGCTTCTTGTGCCACGGGTCGGGGAAATAGATGCGCACCTCGTCCAGTGCGCCATCAGCGATCTCGTGTTCCAGCACTTCCACCGCATCGTGGTGATACAGGCGCACATGCGTGCTGCCGTCCTCGTCCAGCGCGTTGAGCAGACGGCCCACACCCGGCGCGTGCACTTCGATGCCGATGTAATCGCGGCTGGGGTCCTGCTGCGCGGCGAAGCGCAACGCCGCGCCATTGCCGAAGCCGATTTCCAGCACCTTGGGCGCGTCGCGTCCGAACGTGGCAGCCAGATCGCGCGGGGCGCCGGTGTAGTCCAGCCCGAAACGCGGCCATAACTCGTCAAACGCACGCTGCTGCGCCGGCGTGAAGCGGCCCTGGCGCAGCACGAAGCTGCGCACCTGCCGGCGGCCTTCTTCGATGGTGAAAGGTTTGGGCGGCATCTTCGCGCCGTCGCTGGTGAAAGGGTCAGTCATGAATTAAGTCATCGACGAAACGAATGCCCCTCTCCCACCGGGCCGAGGAGGCACAGTTTGCGCGCCATGGGCGCGCGTGCCTGGGAGCGCCCGCGACGCAGGCGCGGGCCGGGGCGCGGAGCGGGGGTTGGGGGTGAGGGTACGGCGTGAGGGGGACGCCCGCAGCAACGCGGGATCTGGCAGCGGTCATATCCGGCACGCCGCACTGCCGATCATTGCGCCTCGGCCGCAATGTCAACGCAGACCACCGACTCATCCAATCACACCATCCACCGGGCTCGATGCCGATGCATAGCGCTTGCGCGGAATCCGCCCGGCCAGAAACGCTTCGCGCCCGGCCTCGATCGCCTTGCGCATCGCGCTGGCCATCAGGATCGGGTCGCGCGCGCCGGCAATGGCGGTGTTCATCAACACGCCGTCGCAGCCCAGCTCCATCGCGATCGCCGCGTCTGAGGCGGTGCCTACGCCTGCGTCGACAATGATCGGCACCTTGGCGTTCTCGATGATTTCCAGCAGGTTGTACTTGTTCTGGATACCCAGGCCGGAGCCGATCGGCGCGGCCAGCGGCATCACCGCTACGCAGCCGATCTCTTCCAAGCGCTTGGCCAGGATCGGATCGTCGGAGGTATAGACCATCACCTCGAAGCCATCGGCCACCAGCTGCTCGGCGGCCTTGAGCGTCTGCACCACATCCGGATACAGCGTGCGCTCGTCGCCCAGCACTTCCAGCTTGGTGAGGTTATGGCCGTCCAGCAGCTCGCGCGCCAGCCGGCAGGTGCGCACCGCGTCGTCGGCGGTGTAGCAGCCGGCGGTGTTGGGCAGCAGCGTGTAGCGCTCCGGCGGCAGCACGTCGAGCAGGCTGGGCGCGTTGGGGTCCTGGCCGATGTTCACCCGGCGGATGGCCACCGTCACGATCTCGGCCGCGGCGGCCTCGGTGGCCAGGCGGGTCTCGTCCAGATCCTTGAACTTGCCGGTGCCGGTCAGCAGGCGCGAGCGATAGCGTTTGCCGGCGATGACCAGCGCATCAGAGGGGGCGTGATTCGTCATGCGGCAATTATCACCGATCGGGCGCGGATGCGCCGGCCGCGCGGGGCATCAACCGCCGCCCAACGCGTGCACGATCTCCACCACATCGCCCTCGCGCAACACATGCTCGGCGTGCCGCCCGCGCGACACGATTTCGCCGTTGACCTCCACTGCCACGCGTCGCTGGGTCAGGCCTTCCTGTTCCAGCAGGGCGGCCAGCGGCAGGTGGTCGGGGAGCGTGCGCGGGGCGCCGTTGAGTTGAATGTTCATGTCATCATTGTTGCATCGCGCGCCATCGGGGCGCGCGTTTTTGCGTTATGCGGCGATGCAGCGTGAGCGCGGGCGGCGAGGGTGAAACCATTGCCATTCGCCGGCGTACGTATGCAGGCCGGTCCGGTCCCATCCACTTTCAAGCAGGCACTCCCATGGCTTCAACACTTCGCCCGATCCGCTCCCTGATGGCGGTCGCCATCGCTATCGCGGCCACCCCGGCCATGGCCGAGCAGGCCTTCGACCAGACCGTGTTCTTCGGTGACAGCCTCACCGACAGTGGCTACTACACCCCGTTGCTGCCGGCTGCTTCGCGCCCGGTCACCGGCAAGTTCACCACCAACCCGGGCTGGGTGTGGGCCGAATATGTCGGCGACCACTTCGGCACCAACGCAGCGCCCAACGGCAATGGCCAGACCGGCGACAATTACGCTGCCGGCGGCGCGCGCATCCAGGCCAGCTCGGTCAGCGCACTCGGCGCCGCGCCGTCGGTGACCAGCCAGATCAACACCTATCTCACCGCCAATGGCGGCCGCGCCAACCCGAACGCGCTGTACAGCGTGTGGGGTGGCGCCAACGACCTGTTGGCCGCAGCTACCGTGCCGGCACAGGCACAGGCCATCATTGGCAGCGCGGTCACCGCCCAGGTGGGCGCCGTGGCCACGCTGCAGACTGCCGGCGCGCGCTACGTGATGGTGCCGACCATTCCCGATATCGGCATCACCCCGCGCTTCCGCGCCGGCGGCGCAGCCGCCATGGCCCAGGGCACCGCAGCGGCCACCACCTACAACACCGCGCTGTTCAACGGCCTGCAATCGGCCGGCCTGCGCGTGATCCCGCTCGACACCTTCCACATGCTGCAGGAAATCGTCGCCGCGCCGGGCACCTTCGGCTTCACCAACGTCACCAACACCGCCTGCAACCCGGCACTGCAACTGCCGGCCTGCAACCCGACCAGCCTGGTCGCCGCCAACGCACCGACCACCTATGTCTTCGCCGACGGCATCCACCCGACCACGGCGGTGCACCAGATCTTGGGCGAGTACGCGATTTCGCTGCTGGAAGCGCCGCGCCTGCAGCAGGTGCTCACGCACTCGGCGCAGGCCGGTGGTCGCGCCCGTGCCGATCAGGTGGCCTGGCATCTGGACGGCAAGCCGGACGCCGACGGGCTGCGCTGGTGGGGCAGCGTGCGCGGCGACATGCAGCGCTACGACCACGCCGACCTGTACGACGGCATGGCCCCGGCCGGCCTGTTCGGCGTGGATTGGACGGCCGGCGACCTGGTGTTCGGCGGCTTTGCCGGCTTCGGCCACATGGACGCGGACTTCGGCAACCGCAACGGCAGCTTCAAGCAGGACGACACCACCCTGGGCGGCTTCTTCGGCTGGTACACCGGCCCGGTGTGGGTCAACGCCCAGGTCAGCTACAGCTGGCTGAGCTACGACGTGGACCGTGAAGTGCAGCTGGGGCCAGCGACCCGCGTGCACAGCGGTTCGCCGGACGGCAGCAATCTCACCGCCGCGCTCAACGCCGGCTATTCGCTGGGCGAAGGCAACGTCAAGTACGGCCCGGTGGCCGGCCTGACCTGGCAGAAGATCAAGCTCGACGGCTATACCGAAAGCGACGCCAGTGCCACCGCGCTGGGCTATGCCGACCAGGATATCGACTCGCTGGTCGGCCGCGTCGGCTTCCAGGTGCGCCTGGACGGCGCCGCGATCAAGCCGTACCTCCAGGCGACCTACGACCACGAGTTCAAGGACGGTGGCGAAGCCAGCGCCTGGCTGCAGTCGATGCCGGAAGTGGGCATGTACACCGTTCCGGGCCAGAACTTCGACCGCAACTACGCCACCGTGGTGCTGGGCGCCCGCACCGGCCTGTGGGGCCTGCAGAGCAACGTCGGCCTGAGCACCACCACCGCCCAGCGCAGTGCCCGCGATGCGACGCTGTTCGTGAACTTCAGCGGCAATTTCTGAGCCACGCCGAACCGCTGCAGGCAGCACCTTGCAAGACACGAGGGCCGGGCAACCGGCCCTCGTCACGTCTGCGCATTGCGCCCGGTGCCTACACCCGCCTAAACTCTCCTAACGCCGTGCGGGCGTAGCTCAATGGTAGAGCTGTAGCTTCCCAAGCTACTGACGTGGGTTCGATTCCCATCGCCCGCTCCACTGCCGCAATGGCGTGTGGTTGGGTCATCGACATTCCCTTGAAGATCTTTGGTTGCCACCGACGTAGGCGTGCGCCGCACGCTGCATGGTCGAGCTGTGGCTGACGTCACCGAGACTCTTGCAAGGGAGTCATCGAAACGTATCGGCGCCGTCGTCCGGCGTGCTCGCGGGCCAGGCCGCCCTTGCCGCCTGCTGTCATCGCAAAGTTCCGGGAGCGCAGGATTTCGTCCGGCATGGATCGGGGCATCTGGCGCGTGGCTTGAGGCAGTGCGCGTCCGGGGCTGGGTGGTCGGGCTTCCGGCCTGAGCAGCGCGTAGGCGCAGGCCAACCACGTCATCGGCGATCTCCGCACCCTGGCGGCGGGGCGCGGTTGATTCCGGTTCCGTTCGGAGTGGAGCGTCTAGCGTTGGCCTCGCACGGATGTCCGTGTGTTTCGGGTGCTGTCATGTCTGCTGTTCGCCGTCGCTTGTCCTCGATCGTCATTGCAGTGGGTGCTGTTATGTGTGCCGGGCCGGTCATGGCTGCCTGCCAGCCTGGGCCGTTTACGCTTGCGCTGTCGGCGCAGCGGCTGGACGAACGATTGCAGGATCTGGCCCACCAGGCGGGATGCGCGGTGGAGGTGGATCCCTCGCTGCTGCAGGACAAGCGCGTGCAGGCCTTGAGTGGAACCTTCACCGCCGATCAGGCATTCATCCAATCGGTCCGCGGGAGCGGTCTGGAGGCGGACTATGCCAGCGATCACTGGCGCGTCAATCGCGCGCAACAGCTGTATTTTGCCGAGCGTGTCGAGACCTTGCAGAGCGCGATTACAGATGCGCGCAAGAGCAACGCGATTACCGGGCGCCAGGCAAAAACCATGAACGCGCAACTATCGAAGATGGCGGTGGAGGTTCCCAAGCTTGTCCGTCAGCAGGGTTTTCTGAGCGCAGCCGAGCGCGCCTCCTACGAGCGCACCTTGAAGGAGATCGAAAAGGTCCTGCAGGGCTGAGGTCGGGCGCAGCGAAGATGTGCGCCGCGGTCAGTCGGGGGCAGATTGGCGGCCCCTTTGGTCCTTCGAGGTTCAGATGCCCGTGGCCCGTCCATGCGCACTGGGTGGCGATGACGCTGGCAGAGCTGCGCGCGGATCGTGCTGGTGCGTTTTCGCTTGCGAGCGGGTCGCTGCGTTATGGCCCGGCGTTGTGCCATCCGGGCATGATGCGTGTATCGCACATCCCGTCGAACGAGTTGCAATGACGACGATTGCAGGCGGTTTTCCCGGTAAAAATGGCACTACAGCTTCGTCATTTCCTTCCTGGCAGTCAGGAAGCTCCTGATTGAGCAAGCGCGAGTTGGCAGCCATAGTGTCCCCATCATTTGGCGGTCACCATGACAACGACTCATTCACAGCTGGTTGGTGCGCTGATCAAGGGCATGCGTCGCGCCGAGTCCGCGCAGGCGGCCTCGATCGCCCACCGCCCGGGCCTGCCGGCGAAGGCCAGCATCCCGGGCACGCCTGATACTGCCGGCAAGGTGCTCGAGATGTTCAAGCTCGACCCCGAACAGATTCGCCACATGGGGCTGATCGGGGTGGAAGAATTGGGCGAAACGGTCTGCCACGCGTGGTCGATCAACGCCGGTCAGCTGGACCGGGTGGTGCAATGGTTCACCGCCCCCCGGGTGGAGTTTGTCGGCAAGCATTGCAGCGAGCTGATTCGCGCCGGACGCATCGGGCCGGTGCTGACCATGGCCCGTGAACACGCTTTGCTGCGGCATGGCTGAGCGCAAGTCGACCCGGAAAGGGCCGGGCGCTTTACGCTGGACGGCATAGCGGCAATACTCGTTGACCCGCCCAACCTCAGTTTTGTCAATGCGCCAGGTTCCGCCCGCTTCATCCTCAGCTGCCGCCAAAGCCCAATTGCTGGAAGAGCTGCGCAAGCTTGAGCAGGAAGAAGCTCAGCTCAAGTATGCCCAGACCCTGGAAGCCTTCGACCAGGTGGTCGACGTGCTGACCCAGTTCGGCAGCCGGTTCAATGCAAAGCAGAAATCCCAGATCGCCTCGCTGGCCATGACCGGCAAGTCCAAGGGGCCGCTGACCTCCACCGGTGAAGTGGCCCCCAAATACTGGCTTCCGCACTCGGGCGAGACCTGGTCCGGGCGTGGCCGCACCCCGCGGGCGTTCAAGGCGTGGGAAGGCACCAGTTCCTACAAGGAATGGAAGTCCAAGCATCCGGACAAGCGTTTTCCGCTGTATCCGGGTTGAGTCTTCAGGCAACCGGATAGCGGATTCGTCGAACACGTCCTGGCTTGCGGCGGTCTTCACCGTTGCGTATGCAGGGCCCTGTGGGTGTCGTTACGCAATACGCGTGTTGCCCCATCGGCGCTGGGGAAGTGGCTTGGCGATTGCATCAGCGCATGGATTGGGATGTACATCATTCGCGCATCGATGATGCGCGGCTGTGCAATGCCGCTCTGGCCAGGTTCGAAGCCGGATGACTAACGTTGGATCGTGCGTGAGCGGTTAGCTGACCAGCTCCAGAGCCTTATGACCGCCCCGCGCATAAAAAAGCTCGCTGCCCACCTCCCGGCAGACAGCGAGCCACATCAGCAAGCGCGCTTTACTGGTCGCTCTTGCACTCGAACACCGAAACGCTGCGCGGCGGCGCCAGGAATTCGCTGGCGCCTGCCGGCATCATGTCCACCTCCAGCGCTTCGTCGGTCGACAGCACCAGCTTCCAGTGCACCGGCTCGTCGGTGGAGGGCAGGGTGAAGGTCACGCCCTCGTGGTAGGCATTGATCACGATCAACAAGGTGTCGTCGTTGGCCAACTCCTTGACGCCGGAGGTCTGCGCCTTGCCTTCCAGGAGCAAACCGACCGAACGCGCGCCCGCGTCGGTCCAGTGCGCATCCTCCATCTCGGTGCCGCCAGGGTTGAGCCAGGTGAGATCGCGCAGGCCGGCTTCTTCGTTGTATTGCCCGTTGAGGAAGCGGCCACGCGACAGGATCGGGTAGCGTTTGCGCAGCCGGGTCAATGCCTTGACGAAGTCGGTAAGACGGCCGTCGGTGGGATCGTTTTCCCAGTCCAGCCAGGTGATTTCATTGTCCTGGCAATACGTGTTGTTGTTGCCGCCTTGCGACTGCGCACGCTCGTCGCCGGCCAGCATCATCGGCGTGCCCTGCGACAACAGCAGCGTTGCCAGCAGATTCTTCATCTGCCGCTCGCGGATCTGCAGGATGTCGGCGTTGTCGGTCTCGCCTTCTTCGCCGTAGTTGCACGAGCCATCGTTGGACGAGCCGTCGCGATTGTCTTCGCCGTTGTCGATGTTGTGCTTCTCGTTGTAGCTGACCAGGTCGCGCAAGGTGAAGCCGTCATGCGCGGTGATGAAGTTGACCGACGCCCACGGGCGGCGACCCCGGCGGTCGAACAGGTCGGCCGAGCCGGTAAAGCGGGTGGCAAATTCGGCCAGCTTGCCGTCTTCGCCTTTCCAGAATTCGCGCGCGTTGTCGCGGAACTTGTCGTTCCACTCCGACCAGCCCGGCGGGAAGTGGCCCACCTGGTACCCGCCCGGGCCACAGTCCCACGGCTCGGCAATCAGCTTGACCTCCGACAGCAGCGGGTCCTGGTTGCAGGCATCCAGGAAGCCGCCGCGTTGGTCGAACCCGCTCGGCTCGCGCCCGAGGATGGTGGCCAGGTCGAAACGGAAACCGTCCACGTGCATCTCGCCGGCCCAGTAGCGCAGCGAATCGTTGACGAACTGGATCACCCGCGAATTGCTCAGATTCAGCGTATTGCCGGTGCCGGTGTCGTTGATGTAGTAGCGCTTGTCTTCGGCAAGGCGGTAGTAGCTGGCGTTGTCGATACCCTTGAACGAGAGTGTCGGACCCAGCTCGCTGCCTTCTGCGGTGTGGTTGTAGACCACGTCCAGGATCACTTCCAGGCCTTGCTTGTGCATGGCCTTGACCATGTCGCGGAATTCATCGCGATGGCCGCTGGAGAGGTAGCGCGACTTCAGTGCGAAGAAGCCGATGGTGTTGTAGCCCCAGTAGTTACGCAGGCCCTTGTCCAGCAGATGCTGGTCGTCCAGGTAGGCGTGCACCGGCAGCAGTTCGACCGCGGTGATACCCAGGTCCTTGATATACTGCAGCACTTGCGGCTGCGCCAGGCCGGCGAACGTGCCACGTACCGCTTCGGGCACCTGCGGGTTGCGCATGGTGTAGCCGCGCACGTGGGTTTCGTAGATGACCGTCTCGTTCCACGGCTTGAGCAGGCGTGCATCGTCGCCCCAATCGTAGGTGTCTTCGACCACCACGCACTTGGGCATGAAAGGCGCGCTGTCACGTTCATCGAAGCTCAGGTCGCCGTCCGGGTGGCCGACGGTGTAGCCATAGAGCTCGTCGGCCCAGATCAGGTCACCTTCCAGCTCACGCGCATACGGGTCGAGCAGCAGCTTGTTGTGGTTGAAGCGATGGCCTTCGGTCGGCTCGTATGGGCCATGCACGCGGTAGCCGTAGCGCTGACCGGGTTTGGCATCGGGCAGGTAGCCATGCCAGATTTCGTTGGTGTATTCGGGAAGGTCAACGCGGGTTTCGTTGCCTTGTTCGTCGAACAGGCAAAGTTCCACACGTGTGGCATGCGCGGAGAAAAGCGCAAAGTTGGTGCCCTTGCCATCGAAGACGGCGCCGCGGGGGAACGGGCGCCCCTGACGGATGCGGGAGGGATTGGCATAAGCCGCGCTTGCTGGACGTCGCATGGAGAGTCTCGGGTGCGCCGGCATGCCGGCATTGAGGAGACTCAAGCATTGCGGTTTCAACTGTGCAAAACGCGTTACGGCAATACGGGTGCGGCGTGAGGGCGGGCCTCGAGGCCGTGCGTCGTCAAAGACATTGTTGCGCCGTGGAGCGGTGGCGCTCGCTTGTGCGTCTTCGATGGCAGCCGCAAGCGAGCAGGCGACGCACGATGCGCCGCGACCGGCAATGCGCCAGCTCGACCGAGTCCAGGGGCGCGTGCTGCTTGAGCGCTGCGCGCGCGCCCTGCTAGCATCGATCCGGTTGAGGCTGCGCAGCGTTTGCGTTGCTGCAACACCGCCGAAGCGCTTGTGCGTTTCCATCCTCGGGGCCGTCGCATACCGGGTCACGCGGCGCGAGCAGGGCATTGCATCCTGCTCGCGTGCGACCGGCAGATGCGTGGACTTGGGTCACCTCGTCATCAGACTCCGACCATGTCCAGGCCGCGCCGTGTCCCTGCTGCGATGAAAATCGCCATTCTTTCGCGCAACAGCAAGTTGTACTCGACCCGGCGGCTCATCGAAGCCGCACGCAAGCGTGGTCACACCGTGCGCATCCTTGACCCGCTGCGCTGCTACATGCGCATCGCTGCCGACGGTTTCAGCCTGCACTACAAGGGCAAGCCGATCACCGGGTTCGATGCGGTGATCCCACGCATCGGCGCCTCGGTGACGCGCTACGCCACTGCGGTGCTGCGCCAACTCGAATTCATGGGCACCTACACGCCCAATCCCTCCGACGCCATCCTGCGTTCGCGCGACAAATTGCGTGCACACCAGCTGCTGGCCGCGCAGGGCATCGACATGCCGGTCACTGTGTTCGGCGACAACCCCGACGATACCCAGGACCTGTTGTCCATGCTCGGCCCGCCGCCGCATGTGGTGAAGTTGAACGAAGGCGCCCAGGGCGCCGGGGTGATCCTTACCGAAAAGGCCAGCGCATCGCGCGGCGTGGTCGAGGCACTGCGTGGGCTCTATGCCAACTTCATCGTGCAGGAGTTCATCGGCGAAGCCGACGGTGCGGACCTGCGCTGCTTCGTGGTCGGCGACCGGGTCGTTGCGGCCATGCGCCGGCAGGCGGCCGAGGGCGACTTCCGCTCCAACCTGCACTTGGGCGGGACCGCTGCAGTGGCGCAGGCCACCGAGCAGGAGCAGGAGGTCGCGGTCCGCTCGGCGCGTGCGCTGGGCCTGGCGGTGGCCGGGGTCGACCTCATTCGCTCCAAACGCGGTCCGCTGGTGCTCGAGGTCAATTCCACCCCCGGGCTGGAGGGCGTGGAAGGGGTCTGTGGCGTCGATGTGGCGGCGGCGATCATCCAGTACCTGGAGCAGTCGGTCCATTGATCTGCCCCCGCGGGCTTATCGAAAATTTAACTAAAACCTAATCCTTCGCTCGCTAGCCTCTGCCAACCGTGGCTCCGCTCTCGGCAGTGACGGTGATCGGGATGAACTTTTGGCCCAAGTGCGGTGTCGCACTTGGGCCTTTTTGTGGATGGCTTGCTGCTCCGGAGGTTCGCGTCTACATTTCCCAATTGTTAAATCCGGTCAGACGCAGGGAAGGGTCGTATGGCGAGGCAATTGAACGTGTTACCGCCGTGCGCGCGATCAGCGCGCATCGCGTCGGTGTTGCCGACCGCGCAGGCACCCTGCCGGCTGCGGGTAAGGCACAGGCATAGCGACAGGGAGCAGGCAGGTAATGGCTCCGATGTCAGTCAGGAACAGCGCGCTAAGGTAGCGGGGTGCTCGGTCGGAGTGGGAGCGGTACTGGTAGCGCAGCCGGAGCGACAGGAGCTGCAGCCAAACCAGCCGACAGCCACCTGCAACCCTCCGGAGCTCGTCACCCGAATTTTTTCCAGGGCAAGCGAAGATGGCCGGCAGAACGCTGGCACGAGCGAGCACCTGGTGTGCAGATGAGTACGAAGCAGTGCATGACGCTCGCCTGGCGTGCAGTCTGACCACTGTGAATGACACGATATTTCTCGGCGCCAGCGCTAAAAACAGTTTAACGAATGAGGTTCCAGTGCGAATTCTAGTGATTGAAGACAACAGCGATATCGCCGCCAACCTGGGCGATTATCTCGAAGACCGTGGACACACCGTGGACTTCGCCGCCGATGGCGTGACCGGCTTGCACCTGGCCGTGGTGCACGAGTTCGACGCCATCGTGCTGGATCTCAACCTGCCCGGAATGGACGGCATCGAAGTCTGCCGCAAGCTGCGCAACGAAGCACGCAAGCAGACCCCGGTGCTGATGCTCACCGCGCGCGACTCGCTGGACAACAAGCTGGCCGGCTTCGACTCCGGCGCGGACGACTACCTGATCAAGCCGTTCGCGCTGCAGGAAGTGGAAGTGCGCCTCAACGCACTGTCGCGTCGCGGCAAGGGCGTGCACACCCGCGTGCTGGAAACCGGCGATCTGGAATACAACTTGGACACGCTGGAAGTGCGCCGCCGCGGCAAGCTGCTGCAGCTCAACCCGACCGCGCTGAAGATCCTGCAGGCGTTGATGGAAGCTTCGCCGGCCGTGGTCACCCGCCAGGAGCTGGAAACCCGCGTCTGGGGTGAAGAGCTGCCGGATTCGGACTCGTTGCGCGTGCATATCCATGGCCTGCGTGCGGTGGTCGACAAGCCCTTCGACGTGCCGATGATCCAGACCCGTCACGGCATCGGCTACCGCATCGCGTCGCCCGATGCCTGAACGTACAAGCGCGCGCCCGGCGCGCAGACGTGGCCGCTACCGGCGGCGCCTGCGTAGCCGCATCATCCTGTCGTTCGTGTTGTTGGGCTTCTGCCTGACCACACTGTTCGCCTTCGCCACCAACTGGGCACGCGTGCGCGTGGAAAACCAGTTGGTCGAAGACGTGATGAACCGCAACATCGACGCATTCGCGCAGCGGTTCTATTCGGACCCGCTGCAAAATCCGGATCTGCCGGTGCAGCAGATGCGTGGGCGCGTGGTCAAGAGCGACAAGTTCGAAGCGCTGCGCCTCGAGCAGCCGGAGTGGTACCAGTTTCCCGATGGCATCCATACCATTTCCGGCGTGGACGAAAACGGCAATGCGTACTCGTACAAACTGGCGGTGCGCAAGACGCCCAGCGAGTGGTTCTTCCTTGCCTATGACATGACCCAGACGCTCAAGGGCGAGATCCAGCTCAAGCGCACCTTGATGCTGTCGGTGCTGGTGTTCAGCGGGTTTTCGCTATTGATCGGCTGGTGGTCGGCGTCCAAGGTGATGCGCCCGGTGTCGGACCTAGCCGCACGCCTGCGCGCCTACCGCGGCGGCACCAGCGAGCCCAAGCCGCTGGCCGCGCATTTCCCCGATGACGAAGTGGGCCAGCTCGCCGAGGCGCTGGACGATTACTCCGCGCGCCTCACCGAGGTGGTGCAACGCGACCGCGAGTTCAATGCCGATGTCAGCCATGAACTGCGTACCCCGCTGGCAGTGATCCGCGGCGCCACCGAACTGCTGCTCACCAAGCCCAATCTCGACGAAAAGGTGCTGCAGCGGCTGCAGCGCATCCAGCGCGCCGAACAGCAATGTAGTGACCTGATCGGCTCGCTCCTGTTGCTCTCGCGCAACGAACGCGGGCAGGGCAGCAGCAACGTGGCCAAGGTAGCCGAACAACTGATCGACGCGCACCGCGCCCAGCTCGGCGGCAAACCACTGGAGTTGCTGCTGGAAGGCGAACGCGACCTGGTCATCGACGCCCCCGAATCTGCCCTGTCGGTGGCGCTGGGCAACCTGATCGGCAACGCGGTCAAATACACCCAGGACGGCCAAGTGCGCGTGCGCGTATTGGCCGATGCCGTCGAGGTGATCGACTCCGGCCCCGGCCTGAGCGAAGAAGACGCCGCCAAGCTGTTCCAGCGCGGCTACCGCGGCACCCACGCCGGCCACTCGCAGGGCGGCGGCATCGGCCTGTCGATCGTCAGCCGCCTGTGCGACCTGTACGGCTGGCGCGTCAGCGTGCGCCCAGGCCAGGAGCGCGGCGTCATCGCCACACTGGCCTTCCATCGCTGACCAACCACCCGCACATCCGTAGGAGCGCACCGGGCGCGACAGCCTTACCCATAGCGCCCAAGGCAGCGCCTCCAGCCAACAACCGTACCCAAAACATAGTTCAGCGCTCGATCACCGTCACCACCAGTTCGCCCTCACGTGCAGTGATCTGCAGCTTGCAGCCAACCGCAAACCCCAACTGCTCCAGCCACAGCCCGCGCAGGCGGACGCTGGGAATCCGCTGGCTACGTGGCCGGCCCGGTTCTGCATCGTAGAACGCGTACCCCACGGTGCAGCGCGTGGGCTTACGCGGCTTGCGAGGCGGGCGTGGCGGAATGTCATCCGGATGGGGCGCGGGCGGGTGATCGAAGGCGAGGTTGTCCACATCGAACGTTGGCGACGGTACTAGCCGTACGGGCTGCGGAGCTGTTGCCGGTTTGGTCGCTCGCTTGGCGGTAGCGGTGCGTTTAGCGTGCGGTTTGGAGCGCTTTGTGATCGGTGGCTGCACCCGGCTCATCGCCTCACCTCCGCCAGCGCCATGGAGCGACGATGCCCACCTATCTGCACTCTCGATACATTTGCCATGACAATGCCTCCTTCGAAGAACAGGCACCGTCGCCGGCTGGCGACGGGATGTCGGGAGGTTAGAAACCGTGCATAGTCGGCGGGCGTATTCCTCCCGAAGGAGTGTTGTATTAGCCGCCCTCCCGACGCAGAAATCGCGTCGGCTTGTACCTGCAGGCAGGCACAAAAAACCCACCGGTTTGACGGGGGTGGGTACCGCTATGCACGGAGTTTCTACGCTCCTTGAGGTGGAGATTGCTACTGGTTGTTTGGGATGTCAACTGCGCAAAATGAGTGGAGTAGGATCAGATGAAAAGTAAGCTTTGTCGTACCAGCGGTCAGGGCAAATATCCTGATCGTGCGATCCGTTGCGATGTTTATCCGCAAAAGAGCTCCTGAAGGTTCTCAAGTTCAGCTCGCTGCGCGCAACCGCGAACAGTGTGGCCGACTACGGATATGGATATGGATTTTTCTGTTCTCCGAACTATCCTTTATTTTATTTTGACTGGGTGTCGCAGCTGCTGAAATCAGCTTTAGGCCTTTCGCTCCAGTTGTTTCCAGTTACAGTGCTAAAACAGAGGTGGTAGCAACCTCCGCCTACCTTATGTCCATCCGGACTGGATTGGCAGGTGATCAGACAATCGGCAGAAGGGGTGCACTCTTTCTTGAGTAAGTTAATTTCACACTTCTCAATGTCGGAGAGTTGTCTTCTGGCAATGGCCTGGCAATTATGAAATTTTCCAAGATCGCCATAATCGCTGCCCGCGCTAATTTGCGTGGGCGGTTCGATGTCACCTCGCCCACACGCCGTTGTTAGCATGGATATGCTGCCCGTAAAAAAGATAAGTAGGTACTTGAAAATATTATTCAAAGGCAGATCCGCAGCCAAAGCATTTTTGCTGCAAGTATCTAGCGACGCCCTCGTAGTTTTGCTGAAGGCTAAGCGAAAGTGGGCTGCCAAGTACCAAGTGCACAGCTTCATGGGCGATGACTGAGGCCATTGAGCAGCATCCTGCTCCTGAGAAGATAGCATTGCCGATGCCGATAGCATTTGGGTCCAAATTTGGATTTGCATAACCGCATGTTCCGACAGAGTTATCACGATAGATGGTGGCGAACATCACTTTGGAGATTACCTCCGCCTTCTGCGACTCGGTTATTTTGTAAGGGTTGCCCGGATCGCAATCTTCTACATTGCACCTTTGCAGCTTTGCAATCGCCTCGGCCCGGGCAAGCTCCTTGTGATTTTCGAATCTATAGCCAGGTCCTGGGGTTCCCAGCAAGCCGTTCCGATCCAGAGAGTTGATCGGATTGGCCGCTACGTAGCTATATGCGCTTGTCCCGCCTTTCAATCCAATGAGATCACTCTGCCCATACCGCCCGGTAGTAGAGTCATAGTCCCGGAAGTAGTTCTGATTCAACCCGCTCGCCGCATCAAACCGCTGCCCCGGAAAGCGCATATCCAACACCAACGCCGCACCATCCCCATCAGGATCCTGATTCGGCGCGGTGTTGCCGAAGGCTTCGCCCTTCAAGCTCCACGTCCACACCGCTACATCGCGGGTCGAGTCGATCACCACGCGCGGGCTGCCCAGGTGATCGGGTTCGATGTAGTGCAGTGTGTTGGCGTTGACCAGCAGGCCGACCGGGAGGTCGTCCAGCCAGATCGCCTGCTGCTTGGGCGCGCCGTTGGTGTCGTAGTCGCCCAGCCAGTGGCCCGCTTTATCGTAGAGCGTGTAGGTGTTGGTGGTGCCGAGGAAGCGGCGCACCTGTTCCCCTCGGCCGTTGTAGCGGTAGTTCATGGTCACCGCGCCAGCGCGGCGGGCCTGGGTCATGCGGCCGGTGGTGTCGTAGGTGTACTGGCGGGCGGTGCCGCCGATGGCGGTGGTGTTGCCGGTGGCGTCGTATGTACGTGCCACGCCGGCCACTGCGCTCAGGCGATGGCTGTCGGCTGGGTAGGTGTAACTCTGCGTTGCCGCGCCGACCTTGGAGCTGAGGCGGTTGCCGGTGGCGTCGTAGCTGTAGCCGTCGATCAGCGTGCCGGTGCTGCCGTCCTTGAGGCCGGTCAGGCGGCCCAGGGCATCGTAGCCCAGGCCGATCTCCGGCGTGGGATTGCCGGCGGGCGTCAGCGCGGTGAGATTACCGACCGGGTCGAAACCGAAGCCCACGTCCAGCCCGCCCGGGCGGGTGTCCTGGATTGCCTGCGGGCGGTAGTCCAGATCGTAGCGGCGGGCGAGGGTGCGGCCATTGCCGTAGGTCCAGCCGGCAGCTGGGCCGAACGGGTAGTAGCTGGCGTTGCCCAATAGCACCTGCCGGCTGCCGCCTGCCGGTGTCACGCCGACCTCGGTGGTCTGGCCTTGGGTGTTGCGCACGTAATCGACCACTGCCCCGTCGGGATAGGTCATGCGGCGCAACTGGCCGCCGACGGTGTAGTCGTAGCGCAGCACCAGCGCGGTGCCGTTGCTGGTCTGCACCTTGCGCACCAAGTCGCCGAAGCGGTTGTAGCAGTATTGGGTGATCGCACCACCGTCCTGCATGCGGGTCAGGCGCCCGATGGAGAAGGTCTCCCCGCTGGTACAGGCGGTTTGCGTCACGTCATAGGTATAGGTGACGTTGAGGCTGGTGATGGGGTAGGTGACCTTGTTCAGGCGATTGAGCGCGTCGTAGCCGTAAGCCGTGGTGTTGCCACGCGCATCGGTCTGGGTGGCGCGGTTGCCGGCGCTGTCGTAGGTATAGCTGGTGACGCCCGTGTCCGGGCTGGTGAGCTTCACCAGATCGCCGAAGCCGTTGTACTCGTAGGTGGTGTCCAGGCCCTTGGGGTCGGTGACCTTGGTCAGGTTGTCGAGCGCGTCGTAGTCGAATGTGGTGTTGGCCTCGATGCCGGCCACATCCTGCAGCGTGCGCGAGAGGCGATTGAGCGGGTCGTACTCGCTCTGCGTCGCGGTTGCCAGCGCATCGGTCACCTTGGTGGCATTGCCGTTGGCGTCGTACTCGAAGTCGGTCGGATCGCTGCCCGCTGTGGCCTGCGTCTTGAGCTGGCCGAGCTGGTTGTAGACGCGCGAGAGCGTGCGCTTCAACGTGCCGGACGCATCGGTGGTGTCGTCCTTGATGCGGTTGCCGGCGTTGTCCAGTGTGTAGTGGACGGTATTGCCCGCGTTGTCAGTGATGTCGGTCAGCCGATGTGCAGCGTCGTAGGTGAAGGCAGTGAACGCACCATCGGGCTGTGTGACCTGCTTGACCAGGCCGGTGGGCCAATAGTCGATGCGGGTAATGCGGTCATCGGCCTCGCTGGACGCGTCGCTTCCGCGCACCTTGGTGGCGGTCAGCCAACCGCGCGGGTGATAGGTGTAGTCGGTAACGATGCCGTTGGCGTCCTTGATGGACAGCGGGCGGCCGGCGCCGTCGTAGGCAAGATATTCGGTCACGCGTCCTAGTGCGTTGGTGACTTTTTGCAGGTCGCCTTTGCGATGCTGGCAAACAGTTGGTGCTGTGGCGCAGGTTGAGTCATCGCTTAGGTAGTAGCTATAACTGGTGCTGTCGGCAGTATCTGCACGCGGGCCGTCGCTCGACAACAATAGGCCGGGTAAAAGGCAGGTGCCTGCGGCGACAGCATCGTCTTCGCAATAGCGGCGTGTCGCGACGCGAGCCGCGGCTAACGGATCAGTTTGCGATACTGTCAGCGTCTGGCCTCGATCGTTGTATGCCCAAAGCGTCGTGGCTACTGTTAGTCCCGAAAAATCTTGAACTGACCGCTTGATCGGGACCTGCAAATTGTGGTCCCACATGGTAGATGTCGTGTGCTTGAATTTCCCATTATTACTGGATTCTATTTTTTTGCTTAATAGTCCGTCTTTTGAGTAAGTATAACGAGTCTCGGTCCCTAGAAAATCTATTGAGGAATCAGTGAATCCATTTGCATCATACGTGACTGTTTTTCCAGTTGCACAAGACGTACAGCTGGCAGTCTGGGATACCAGCTTGCTAACTCCATTAATTAATCTAAAGCTAATTTTTTCCGTTTTGCCTAGCGGATAAGTGATCTCTGTTGAAGAACCCTGCTCGCCATCTTTTGTGTAGTTGTAGCTAATTAAGGCAGTTGCTCCGGAATTTACGGCTGGCGAAAGGTTTGACTGCGTTACACGCTTGGTCGCATAGTCGTAACGATGCCAGGAATACCAGCCGCCTGACTCATCAAATATCTTAAATCCCGGGTCATAAGTATCGTTGAATTCGTATTTGATCGATGTTCCGTCTTGGTGGATTACTTCGGTTAAGGAATCTTTTGGAGAATAATATTGAAATTTTATTTTCTCTCCATCAGGAAGTATGGCGTGGCTTATATGGAGTGAGGGCAGGTAATAGAGTATCAGTTGGCGGCCTTGTGAATCGCTGGCTAATATTTTCCTATTTCTGGCGTCCCTGGAAATCGATACCTTATCGCCATTTGAGTGAAGGATTTCAATTAAATTCCCATTCTCGTCGTAACGCTCTTTGTCCGTCCCTCTGTGTAGCGTCCAGGTCCCGGTCTCATCGGCCATCAGCTTGGCTTGAAGTTGTCCACTCAAGCTATGGACCTGAATCCCGTTGCGGTCAAAGTAAAGTTTTTCACCATCGGGTCGCGTGGCTATTGCGGATATGGAGGGGGAGTTGACGACCGTGTCTATCCTCATGCCATAGTTGAAGTGCCAGGAGCTACTGAAATTGGGTTCGGGGATTCGCGACTGGCCTTGATCAATATAATCGGTTGTTGGCGAATAGGTGCGTTCAAGGCGTAGAGGGCCTGAGCCTGAAACGAAATCAACTTCTTTCCTTATTTGGCCGCCTGATTCAGGGAGGACCGGGTTATTGATCGGGCACGTATTGTCCTTATGGTTAAAGCAGCCGATCCAATTTCCCGAGGCATCCAATAGTGCTTCAAAGCCAATAGGACATCTTAGAGTCCTGTCTTTTCTAGCAACAAATGCGATCTGTCCACCCGGGGTGGAGCATTGGCCTTTGCTATCCCTTGAGCTTCCGGAGACAGTGATTAATCTCAGGTCACTAATGAGTTGGCCTTGCTGGTATTGAGGGCTGCCGCTCCAGCAGAGAAAATCTTGTTGAGACGTCTGACCCCAGCCGGAATCGACGGTCGATTCAGCTGGACATCCTGTACGTTCTGCATAGTAATTTTCGGACAATGGAACAATATTGGACTCGTTTGTCGTGGAGTCTCCGCCCTCGCATTCGGGACTTGCATAAAGTCCTTTGTACACGCCGCCGCGTGCTCTACACCACGCCGCATAAGCCGCTACACTTGCGCCCATTCGATCACAGAGCATGTACTCCCAATTGTCAGCGTGCTCAGTACAAACCTTCTTTCCGCCTTGGCTTGTACATTGTGAATCCTGAGCTTGAACCTCGAGGTAGGGTGCTAATAGAGATGAGACGCATAGGAAGGAAATAATAAATTTAAAATTCGGAAATGATTTGGTCATCAGAAAGTCCTTTTATCTTGAACCGAAATGGGCAGGTTGTCAGCCCTCAGTAAGGTTTGCGCTAACACGATTTTTTCCATAAAGAGAAGTCTGGCGTTAGTGCCGGTCTTTTCTCTTTTAACATCGGTATGCGGCGAACAGGAGAGCGTCGATGCTTGTCCCGGGCAACGGATCGTACCCAGCTTATCTCATAGGAGTGAACAGGGCAGATTTAGCCGCTCATCAAGAATGCGAAAGTGATACGGGTTTGTCACGCTTAGCCAAGGCGCGTACGCGATAGTCCTCATCTAGATTGGCCGACGTTTCCCTCAGATCTTCCGCATGACCATCATTGCTCACGACATCATCTGCAATCGCTGCTCGCTGTTCTCGCGAAGCTTGTGCGGCGATCATACGATCGGCCAGTCCAGGTGTAATGCCGTCGCGTTGCATCAGTCGGGCGTATTGCAGCGCGACCGGGGCATCGACAACCAGGATGCGGTCCAGCCAGGGATAAGTCACCCGCCCGCCGGCTTCGGTGAGCAGTGGGATGGCGACGATGGCGTAGAGGCCGTCGGCGGTCACTGCCGCATGTTGCAGCTCGGCCCGGATCGCAGGGTGGGTGATCGCTTCGAGCGCCCGCCGTTGCGTTGCGTCGGCGAAGACGATCTGGCGCAGGGCTTGGCGGTCCAGCGTTCCGCCCGACGATAGGATGCTTTTGCCAAATCGGTCCACGATGGCATCGAGTATGGGACCAGGCGCGACCACCTGCCGCGCAACCACATCTGCATCGATCACCGGCACACCGAGCTTCTCAAACTCGGCGGCGAGGGCGCTCTTGCCGGAGGCAATGCCGCCAGTGAGGCCGACGATGAAGTCGCTCATCGTCGTTCCCCGGTCAACGCAGGCCTGCAAAGTGCAGGTAGCCGTTTACCAGATCGTTGCCCCAGAAGAACACTACCCAGCCGGCGATCGCCAGATAAGGGCCAAACGGAATGGGGGTGGCGCGGTCACGGCCCTTGGCGACCAGCCAGATGGAGCCGAGGATGGCACCGACCAGCGAGGAGATCAGGATGATCGGCAGGATGCCTTTCAGCCCGCACCACGCGCCAAGCGCGGCCAGCAACTTGAAGTCGCCGTGGCCCATGCCTTCCTTGCCGGTGAGCTGCTTGAACAGCCACCACACCGTCCACAGCGACACATAGCCGACCGCAGCGCCCAGCAGGGCAGGCTTGGCCGGCATGTACAGGTTGTCCATCGAGCCTACCAGGCCCAGCCACATCAGCGGCAGGGTCAATTGGTCAGGCAGCAGTTTGTGGCGCAGGTCGATGCCCGACATCGCCACCAGGAAACAGCTCAGCACGATCGCGCCGAAGCCCTGCCAGCCGAAGCCGAATCGCCAAACGCTGGCCACGCACAGGATCGAGGTCAGCAACTCCACCAGCGGATACTGGATGGAGATCGGCTTGCCGCTGTAGCGCGACTTGCCGCGCAGCATTAACCAACTGAAGAGCGGGATGTTCTCCCACCACTTGAGCTTGTCGCCGGTGACCGGGTCGTGCGAGGGCTCCACCACAATTCCCGGCGGCGGCGGCTCGTAGATGTCCGGCAGCTCCAGGATCTCGCGCGCATCGCGCCGCCACTGCCACTCCATGCGCTTGGGCAAGCGCAGGATCACCACGTTCAGGAAGCTGCCGATCAGCAGTCCCAGTCCGGCCGCGGCAGGAAAGCCGAGACCGGGATGCTGGTCGAGAAATGCCATTGCGTCTTATCCCACCACTGCGCCGAGTTTGAAGATCGGAAGATACATGCCGATGACCATGCCGCCTACGACAGTGCCGATGAATACCATGATCATAGGCTCTAAGAGACTGCTTAAAGCGTCAACGGCGTTATTAACTTCCTGTTCGAAGTACTCCGCCACTTTGAATAACATAGTATCAAGTGCGCCAGCTTCTTCGCCGATTGCGGTCATTTGGATTACCATATGAGGGAAGATATTGACCTGTTTCATCGCCATGTTCACAGGGTAGCCAACAGATACGTCATCTCGCATGCGTAACACGGCCTCCTCATAAACTTTATTTCCGGTTGCGCCCGCGACTATGCCTAACCCCTCGACCAAAGGCACGCCAGCTTTAAAGGTGACAGCAGTTGTGCGAGCAAATCGGGCGATCGAGCTGTTATGCATGATTTGGCCAATCACAGGAACCTTCAAGAGCAGGCGATCCATCCCGTGTTGCATACTTGGGGAGCGCTTATAAGCAAAGATGAACCCTACTGCGGAGCCCCCAATGATTAATAGCATGAGCCACCAATAACTGACCGTAAAGCGTGATGCGGTCACGATCATTTGGGTGAATGCAGGTAGTTCTGCACCGAAACCTTTGAACACCTCTTCAAACTGGGGTACAACGAAAATAAGTAAGATTGCGCTAACGATTAGCGCCACTGCAACGACCATGGCCGGATAGAAAAGTGCTTTTTTAATCTTCCCCTTTAGCGCTTCAATATTTTCTTTATATGTTGCAACAGTGTCAAGAACTGTCTCAAGAACGCCAGCTCCCTCACCTGCACGAACAAGATTTCGGTAAAGTTCGTCGAATTGAACAGGGTGCTTACTGATGGCTTCGTGGAGTGATGAGCCTCCTTCAATATCGGTCCGTATTTGAGAAACCAATTGTTTCATGCGGGGGTTTTTGTGCCCCTCACCTATTATTTCCAATGAGCTAACAATAGGCACGCCCGACTTCATCATTGTTGCCATCTGACGACTAAAGAAAGATATGTCTTTAGCGGTAACTTTTTTACCAGCGGCGCCAAAAAGCGGCTTGGGTTTAGGTTTCACTACACTAGGAGTGATCCCCTGTCGACGAAGTTCTGCGCGCAACAAATTCATGTTGCGTGCAGATTGTTCGCCTTTCATCTTGATGCCGCGTTTGTCCGTCCCTTCCCAAATGAAAAGCAGCAGCTGGCTTGTACTTCTGTCCACTGGCTGCGACCTCTTGACGACACTGCGAGTAGCTGACATTGGTAGTTCCCCTTGGCCATCCCCAGGCCTACGTGAGTGACATGGTAGCGGGTTTCTGGTTGTAACCATACGCAGGCGCCACGAGTAGGGCGCCCCAAGCAAGAAGATGACCTGCCTAGGAGGTGCGAGTGACGCTAGACGTCACATTGTGTGTGATGTCGCAGTGTCGAACATTCGTCTACAGCCTAGGCAGATGCTCTTCTCGATGGCACTGAAGAACGTTACGCCAGTTTGGCATGTAACTTGCTTGCTCATGGTGCGTGGCAACCCGCCTGATCTGCATGGTGCTCGTCAGGGTGTACTTTAAACCTTTGAAGGATTAAAAATGAACAAGCAACAAGGTTTTACCCTTATTGAATTGATGATCGTTGTGGCGATCATTGCTATTCTGGCAGCTATCGCTTTGCCTGCATATCAAGACTATACGATCCGCGCACGCGTCTCTGAGGCTGCCGTGCTTGCTTCGGGTGCTAAAACTACCGTTGCTGAGAACATCGCAAATAACGGCGGAACAATAGCTGCCGGCGCATGTCTTGGCGTCGATACCACCGCGCCAGCAACCACTAATGTCGCTAGCGTTACCTGTGGCGCCAACAGCGGGGCGATTGCAATTACCACGACTGCTAAGGCCGGTGCAGTTACCTTGACCTTCACTCCGCAGCCTGCTGCCGGTATTGCTGGTACTAAGTGGACCTGTGTTGCGACCGGAGGTAAGGCGGCTTACTATCCGGCTGAATGCCGTAGTTAATTAATTATTTTTATTCGTTAAAGAATTAGTACTTATCTTGAGCAAAGGCCTCAATTCATTGAGGCCTTTGCCTTTCGGGTTGACGAATGAATTGCTAGAAGGGATTGGTGGGAAATACTTCTGGAGAGTGATGTGAGGCGCAATTTTGGATTTACTCTAATAGAGTTGATGATAGTAGTTGCGATCGTAGCAATTACCGCATCAATTGCCTTGCCCGCCTATCAGGATTATGTGATACGCGCTCGTGTAGCTGAGGCTGTTGTTTTGCTCAGTGGCGCAAAAGCGCTAGTAACTGAGAACATAAATAATGAGAATTTATTGGCGGAGTCTGCTTGTAACGGTGTCTCCGGTGCTGCTCCAGCTACTTCCAATGTAAGTAGTTTTACATGCAGTGGCAATGGAGTTTTGACCGTTCAAACTACAGCTAAGGCCGGGGCTGTTACCATTACATTATTGCCTGCATATGTGCAGGAGGAGCCTGTAAGGTGGAGGTGTGTGCGTACAGAAGGTGCAATAAAATACGTGCCTCCTGAGTGCAGAAATTAGTTGTTCAGAATTCAGTATTTCTAGTTTTTTAAAATGGCCGTTAAATTGAATAAGGCTGTATGAAATTCTTTGAGTTTTAAGGTGGTAAATTTTTTTCCTGTGATGATTCTCGTAATTAATTATTTTATTGAATGGGGCTCCTGGATAACATGAACATTGTTGCCGCCAATCTAGTGGGAATTACGGGGATAGCTCGACGGTTAGTTCAAGACGGTGTGCTTGACGAAGTTAATGCTCGCGCAGCAATGGATCAGGCTGCTTCGGCGAAAGTTCCATTACCACAGTGGTTTGCTGAGAAGAAGCTAGTTTCAGCCGCTCAGCTGGCTGCAGCCAATGCAGTCGAGTTCGGTATGCCGCTGATGGATGTGTCGGTGTTCGACGCCAATCAGAACGCGGTCAAGCTAGTCAGTGAAGAGTTGCTCCAGAAGCACCAGGTGCTGCCGCTGTTCAAGCGCGGCAACCGGTTGTTCGTGGGGGTGAGCAACCCGACCCAGACCCGGGCGCTGGACGACATCAAGTTCCATACCAATTTGGTGGTCGAGCCGATCCTGGTCGATGAGGACCAGATCCGCCGTACCTTGGAGCAGTGGCAGGCCAGCAACGCATCGTTGGGCGCGTCTCTCGGAGACGATGATGACGACATGGGCGACCTGGACGTGTCGGCCGGGGACGAGGACATGGGTGCCGGCGGGGATTCCGGGGTTGATGCCAAGGGCGACGACACGCCGGTGGTGAAGTTCGTCAACAAGGTGCTGGTGGATGCGATCAGGCGGGGAGCCTCGGACATCCATTTCGAGCCATATGAAGACGACTACCGGGTGCGCTTGCGCATCGATGGCTTGTTGAAGAATGTGGCCAAGGCGCCGGTAAAGTTGAACCAGCGCATCGCGGCGCGTTTGAAGGTGATGTCGCAGCTGGATATCGCCGAGAAGCGGGTACCGCAGGACGGGCGCATCAAGCTCAATCTGTCCAAGACCAAGCAGATCGACTTCCGTGTCAGCACCTTGCCGACGCTGTTTGGCGAAAAGGTGGTGCTGCGTATCCTGGATGCCAGTGCGGCCAAGCTGGGCATCGAGAAGTTGGGTTACGAGGCGGATCAGCAGAAGCTGTTCCTGGATGCGATCCATAAGCCCTACGGCATGGTGCTGGTGACCGGGCCGACCGGCTCGGGTAAGACGGTGTCGTTGTATACGGCGCTGGGTATCCTCAACGATGAGACGCGGAATATTTCCACGGCCGAGGATCCGGTCGAAATTCGCTTGCCCGGTGTGAATCAGGTGCAGCAGAACGTCAAGCGCGGCATGACCTTTGCCGCGGCATTGCGCTCGTTCCTGCGTCAGGACCCGGACATCATCATGGTCGGCGAAATCCGCGACCTCGAAACGGCCGAGATTGCGATCAAGGCGGCGCAGACCGGTCACATGGTGCTGTCCACGCTGCATACCAACGATGCGCCACAGACCATCGCGCGCTTGATGAACATGGGGATTGCGCCTTACAACATCACCTCGTCGGTGACCCTGGTCATTGCGCAGCGTCTGGCGCGGCGGTTGTGCAATCACTGCAAGCGCAAGTCGACGTTGCCGGAGCATGCACTGCTGGCGGAAGGCTTTACGCCGGAGCAGGTTGCGAACATCGAGCTCTATGAGGCGGTTGGTTGCGACGAGTGCACCGAGGGCTACAAGGGCCGTACCGGTATCTACCAGGTGATGCCGATGACCGACGAGATTGGCGCCATTGTGCTGGAAGGCGGCAATGCCATGCAGATCGCCGAGGCCGCGCAGAAGATCGGTATCCGCGATCTGCGGCAGTCTGCATTGATGAAGGCTGCGCACGGGGTGACCAGCCTGGCTGAGATCAATCGGGTGACCAAGGACTGAGCGCCCTCATCCGCCCTTCGGGCACCTTCTCCCGCAGGCGGGAGAAGGGCATGTAGTTTGCTTTGCATTGCGGGTTGGTGGTGCTTTGAGCTGCCTCGTGCAGTTTCTTGCGCCGACGTGGAAGGGCTGATCGGCGGGGGAATTTCCCGATTCCCGATTCCCAATCCCGGCTTCTCTACTCCATCCCCAACTTCTTCAACTTGTAGCGCAACGCCCGAAACGTGATACCCAGCTGCGCGGCGGTCTTGGTCTTGTTCCAGCGGTTTTCTTCCAGCGCTTTCTGGATCGCGGCGCGCTCAAGTTGCTCGATGTAGGAGGGCAGTGCGGCGGACGCCGGGTCGATGTCGTGGACGGCTTCGCGCGGTTCGACCGCGGCGCTGCCGGGGGCGGCGGCGAGGCGGTGGCCGCCGTGGGCGGGCAGGCGCAGGTCGCTGGCGCTGATCTGGTCGTCTTCGGCCAGGGCCAGGGCGCGTTCGAGGATGTTTTCCAGCTCGCGCACGTTGCCGGGGAAGCCGTACTGGTCCAGCGCGTCGAGCGCCGAGGGCGTCAGCAGCGGGATCGGGCGGCCATGGCTGTGCGCCAGCCGGGCGATGATGGCGGCGGCCAGTTGCGGCAGGTCGCCACCGCGTTCGCGCAGTGGTGGGACGCGCAGTTCGATCACGTTGATGCGGTAGTACAGGTCGTGACGGAAGCGGCCGTCGGAGACCAGGTCGCCCAGGTCCTTGTGGGTGGCAGACAGGATGCGGACGTCCACCAGGGTTTCGCCCGAGGCGCCGACCGGGCGCACCGACTTTTCCTGGATCGCGCGTAACAGCTTGACCTGCATCTGCAGCGGCAGCTCGGCCACTTCGTCCAGGAACAGCGTGCCGCCGTGTGCGGCCTGGAACAGGCCCGGCTTGTCGGCATGTGCGCCGGTGAAGCTGCCTTTCTTGTGGCCGAAGAACTCGCTTTCCATCAATTCGGCCGGGATGGCGCCGCAGTTGACCGGCACAAAGGGGCCGGCCGCCCGCGCGCCCTGCTCGTGGATGGTGCGCGCCACTAGCTCCTTGCCCACGCCCGATTCGCCGACGATATAGACCGGCGCCTGGCTGCGCGCCACCTTGCCGATGGTGGCGCGCAGGCTTTCCATCGCGGTCGAATCGCCCAGCAAGCGGCTGGCCTGTTCCGGTGGCGGCGGTGGCGGGGCGGGGCGGTCGCGGTTGTTCAATTCCAGCGCGTGCTTGACCAGGCCACGCAACACGCCGATGTCCACCGGCTTGCTCACGAAGTCGAAGGCGCCGGCCTTCAGCGCTTCCACGGCCAGGTCCATGCTGCCGAAGGCGGTGATCATCGCCACCGGGGTCTGCGGGTAGTGCCTGGCGATTTCGGTGACCAGTTCGATGCCGTTGCCGTCGGGCAACCGCATGTCGGTCAGGCACAGGTCGTACGGGTTGTTGGCCAGTAACTCGCGCGCTTCGGCCAGGTTGGCGGCGGTGCTGATGCGCAGGCCCATGCGGCCCAGGGTGAGAACAAGCAACTCGCGGATATCTCGCTCGTCATCGACAACCAGGGCGCTTTTGGGTTCGTTCATCCTGCGCACGATAGCCCAGCGCGATGACAATCGACAATTGCCGCGCCCCTCGGGCACAACGATTCACTTGGTGCACGCAGCTCGACTGCGCTTCATCGCTGTGAGACTCGGCGGCGGCGTGGGCAGCGTATGCGGAGCGTTCGCGGCGGAAGAGCTGGTGCTTTCCAACGCTGGGTCAGTCCACCTCCGCAAGGGACGTGCGGACGTGAGCCATTTCAGGCTTCACCACTCGGGCCGGACCTGTGTCGCGCGATGCCGCGCGGTGAGCGCTGACTCTGCTCGTTGGCCCAATCATCGCCTCGCGGATGCGCCGGAACTGGGTGCGCCACACGCGCTGCAACTTGCGCGAGCTGCGCTCGGGCGGCGGCGCTTCGGCCATGGTCTGGCGCAGCGAGAGGTGCGGCCATCGCTGCAGCTCACATGCCCAACGCGGCAAGGTGTAGTCATCGTTTGCGGCCATCGACGCCTGCGGCACTGACGATGCCCGGCACTGCGAACCAGCCAATCCCGCCAGCCGGATGTGCGCATGTCGCTCCTTACCGTCCTGCTTATTTCCCGAGCAAGCCGTTGGGCGCCTGCAGGACGATCCGGAAACAGGCGCCGCCACCCGGCACCGAGACATAGTCCAGTTGTGCCTGGTTGGCGCGGCACAGCTCCTGGGCGATGTACAGGCCCAGCCCGGTGCCATGTTCGGAGGTGGTGTAGAACGGGCGGAACAGTTGTGCGGCAACGGTTTCCGGAATGCCCGGGCCGCGGTCGATCACGTCGATCACTGCGGTGCGCTCCAGGCGTTCGACGCGCAGCTTCACTCGCGCCGGTTCGTCCATCACCCGGCCGTACTTGAGGGCGTTGTGGACCAGGGCAGTGAGGATCTGGTGCAGATGCTTGGGGTCGACCAGGGCATGCACCGAACTGCCCTGGATGCTGGCTTCCAGGATGTCGGTTTCCATTGATAGCGTCTGCCGGTACTCGACCACGAAGCGACGCACGAACGCGGCCAGGTCCAGATTCTCCGGGCTGGCGCGTTCGCGCCGTGCCAGGCCGAGCACGCTTTCGACGATGCCGTTGGTGCGTTGGCATTGCTGGTGGATGATCTGCAGCAGCCGGCGGTCGGCGTCGCCGATGTCCGGCGATTCTTCCAGCAGCTGGGAGGCGTAGCTGATCGCCGCCAGCGGGTTGCGGATTTCGTGCGCCAGGCTGGCAGAGAAGCGGCCCATCGCCGACAGGGTCAGCGATTCGGCGCGGCGCGAGACCACCGT
Source organism: Xanthomonas sp. NCPPB 1325 (assembly GCF_041477645.2). Lineage (NCBI taxonomy): Bacteria > Pseudomonadati > Pseudomonadota > Gammaproteobacteria > Lysobacterales > Lysobacteraceae > Xanthomonas > Xanthomonas sp. NCPPB 1325. The sequence continues at coordinate 3,736,113 of NZ_CM192985.1, read as the reverse complement.
GGCATCGTCCAGGAACACCAGCACCAGGTCGCTGTCGGCCAGCAGGCGGACGAAACGTGGCTGCACCTCGGGGCGGTCGGCGCCGAGCTGCAGTGGCGCTTCCTCCTGTCGCCAGCCGCTGCGCCAGCGTTGCAGCCGGCGCGCCAGTTCCGGGGTGAGCGCGGCCAGCGACAGGTCGGTCGGTGCCTTGCGCTGGTCGCCATCGCCCAGCAGCGCCAGTGCGGCTTCGTTGGCCAGGCTGATGTGATTGTGCGCATCCACCACCAGCACGCCGGTACGCATGCGCCGGATGATCAACTCGTTGATCTCGTACAGATTGGCGACCTGCGCGCCGCGTTCTTCGGCCAGCACCTGGTTGCTGCGCGCGCGCGAGGCGATCTGCTCGCAGATGAAGGCCACCGCGACGTAGCTGGTGGCGAACATGGCCAGTTCGGCCAGCGGCCGCGTGGCGCCGCCGCCTTCGAGCAACGTCCACAGGTATTCGAGCACCATGCCGCTGCTGGCGAGCACCGCGATGCCCATGCCGTAACGCAGCCGCAGCAGGATCGAGGCGGCCGCCACGTTGAACAGCAGCATCATCGCGATGCCCGCACTGGCACCAGGCAAGGCATGCGTGGCCAGGGTCGCGGCCAGGATATCGGCGATCACCGCACACAGGACGGTGGCGGTCAGCCGGCGTTCGTTGCGGCCCCAGAACAGGAGCGGAATGGCCAGGCACAGGTAGCCGATCGCCACCGCCGCGCCCAGCCGGGGGTAGCGCGGCTCCGGGATGGCGTCGGAGAGGGGGCTGAACACCAGCGCGGCGATCAGGCCGGCCACCAGCACCCGGTATAGCGAGAAGAAGTACAGCTCGCGCTGCGGCGCGGACTGGATCCGGTCGATGAGCGATGCGCTGGATGCCAAGCCGATTCCCCGCCGTAACAAGCCGCGAGTATAGGCAGGTGCGGCGGCATGCACAGCGTGTGCGCACATTGCCGGGCGGCGCGCAAGTCTGCGATTGCTCGGCCAATTCCGGCGAATTTTGCGCCGCACGGCGTGGTCGGCCACAATAGGCGGCCCGTTCGCGTCCCATGACGTGCCGCCTAGGCGGACTGCGTTGCACGCAGCGGTCGTTTCCTTTTCCCACGGTGACGCATGAATTTCCACGAATACCAGTCAAAACAGCTGCTTGCCGAGTACGGCATCCCCGTTCCGGCCGGCAAGGTCGCGGCGACCCCGGACGAAGCGGTTGAAGTCGCCAATTCCCTGGGCCAGGGCCCCTGGATGGTGAAAGCGCAGATCCACGCGGGCGGCCGCGGCAAGGCTGGCGGCGTCAAGTTCTGCAAGACCACCGACGATGTGAAGGCCGCAGCGGCCAAGATGCTCGGCACCAAGATGTCGACCTACCAGACCGCCGGCGTCGAGCTGCCGATCAACCTGGTGCTGGTGACCACCGCCGGCGAGATCGTCAAGGAGCTGTACCTGTCGATCCTGGTCGACCGCGGCACCAAGACCATCACCTATATCGCCTCGTCCGAGGGTGGTGTGGAGATCGAGCAGGTGGCGGCCGAAACGCCGGAGCTGATCCACTCGCTCAACGTCGATTTCGTCGAAGGCGTGCAGGGCTATCACGGCCGCGATTTCGGCTTCAAGCTCGGCCTGAACGCCAAGCAGGCCGGCCAGTTCGCCAGCATCATGGTGAACCTGTACCGCCTGTTCAACGAAAAGGACCTGGCGCTGGTTGAAATCAACCCGCTGGCGATCCTGGACGACGGCAACCTGTACGCGCTGGACGGCAAGTTCGACAGCGACGACAACGCCGCGTTCCGTCAGAAGCAGCTGGTCGCCATGCGTGACAAGACGCAGGAAGACGAGACCGAAGTGACCGCTTCGGAACTGGACATCAACTACGTCACCATGGACGGCAACATCGGTTGCATGGTCAACGGCGCAGGCCTGGCCATGGCCACCATGGACGTCATCAAGCTCAATGGCGGCGAGCCGGCGAACTTCCTGGACGTGGGCGGCGGTGCCAACAAGCAGCGCGTCATCGAAGCGTTCAAGCTGATCCTGTCCTCGGACAAGGTCGAAGGCATCTTCGTCAACATCTTCGGCGGCATTGTCCGCTGCGACATGATTGCCGAAGGCATCATCGCCGCGGTCAAGGAAGTGGGCGTCAAGGTTCCGGTCGTGGTGCGCCTGGAAGGCACCAACGTGGAAGAAGGCAAGCAGCTGCTGCGCGACAGCGGCATGGCCATCATCCCGGCCGACAACATCAACGACGGTGCCAAGAAGGTCGTCGAAGCTGTCAAGAACGCCGCCTGATTCACGACACCGAAGGAACTATCCATGTCCGTTTTGATTAACAAGAACACCAAGGTGATCGTGCAGGGCTTCACCGGCCAGCAGGGCACCTTCCACGCCACTCAGATGGTCGAGTACGGCACCCAGGTCGTTGGCGGCGTGACGCCCGGCAAGGGCGGCACCACCCATATCAACCTGCCCGTGTTCAACACCGTCGCCGATGCGGTCGAGGCCACCGGCGCCGATGCATCGGTGATCTACGTGCCGCCGCCGTATGCGGCCGACGCGATCCTGGAAGCGGCTGCGGCCGGCATCAAGGTCATCGTGTGCATCACTGAAGGCATCCCGGTGCTGGACATGCTGCGCGTCAAGAACGTGCTGACCCGCTCGCATCCGGACACCGTGCTGATCGGGCCGAACTGCCCCGGCGTGATCACCCCGGGCGAGTGCAAGATCGGCATCATGCCGGGCCACATCCACAAGCCGGGCAAGATCGGCATCGTGTCGCGTTCGGGCACGCTGACCTATGAAGCGGTCAAGCAGACCACCGAAGTGGGCCTGGGCCAGAGCACCTGCATCGGCATCGGTGGCGACCCGATCAACGGCCTGAACTTCGTCGACTGCCTCAAGCTGTTCAACGAAGACCCGCAGACCGAAGGCATCATCATGGTCGGCGAAATCGGCGGCGACGCCGAGGAAGCCGGTGCCGAGTACATCAAGAACCACGTCAAGAAGCCGGTCGTCGGCTTCATCGCCGGTGCCTCGGCGCCGGCCGGCAAGCGCATGGGCCACGCCGGTGCGATTGCATCGGGCGGCAAGGGCACTGCCGAAGGCAAGTTCGCGGCGATGGAAGCCGCCGGCGTCAAGACCGTCCGTTCGCCGGGCGATCTGGGTGCGGCGATCGCTGCGCTGGTGAAGTAAGCACGTCCCGCGCGCGTACGCGTGTGAGCGTTAGAGGCCGCCTTCGGGCGGCCTTTTTTGTGGGTGTTTGGAAGCGTTCCCTCATCCGCCCTTCGGGCACCTTCTCCCGCAGGCGGGAGAAGGGAGCAACAGCAACAGCAACGGCAACAGCAACGGCAACAGCAAGAGCAACAGCAAGAGCAACAGCAACAGCAAGAGCAACAGCAAGAGCAACAGCAAGAGCAACAGCAAGAGCAACAGCAAGAGCAACAGCAAGAGCAACAGCAAGAGCAACAGCAAGAGCAACAGCAACAGCAAGAGCAACAGCAAGAGCAACAGCAACAGCAAGAGCAACAGCAAGAGCAACAGCAAGAGCAACAGCAAGAGCAACAGCAACAGCAACAGCAACAGCAAGAGCAACAGCAACAGCAACAGCAAGAGCAACAGCAAGAGCAACAGCAAGAGCAACAGCAAGAGCAACAGCAGGAGCAACAGCAGGAGCAACAGCAGGAGCAAGAGCAGGAGCAAGAGCAGGAGCAAGAGCAGGAGCAAGAGCAGGAGCAGGAGCAAGAGCAAGAGCAAGAGCAACAGCAAGAGCAACAGCAACAGCAACAGCAACAGCAAGAGCAACAGCAAGAGCAACAGCAAGAGCAACAGCAAGAGCAACAGCAGGAGCAACAGCAGGAGCAACAGCAGGAGCAAGAGCAGGAGCAAGAGCAGGAGCAAGAGCAGGAGCAAGAGCAGGAGCAAGAGCAGGAGCAGGAGCAAGAGCAAGAGCAAGAGCAGGAGCAAGAGCAGGAGCAGGAGCAGGAGCAGGAGCAGGAGCAGGAGCAAGAGCAGGAGCAGGAGCAAGAGCAGGAGCAAGAGCAGGAGCAGGAGCAGGAGCAGGAGCCCGGTCATGTTCTCAAGCACGCCAGGTTTGTCGTTCCCCGGCAAATCGACGGAGCACACCGCGGTCAGGCAACTGCCGCTGCCCAAGCCCCCGCCGGCTGCGACACCCCCTCTCCCGCTTGCGGGAGAGGGGTAGGGGTGAGGGCAGCCTCCCACGCGGCGATCTCCCACGCCAAAGCGCCATCAACACCGATAGCGCCATCCGGGCGGTGCAAGCCACCTTGGCCATCCTCCTGCCGGAAATGTCCATGCGCCACGCCGCCAAGACCGGATTCGCCAAGCACCTGCGCCGTGAAATGACCGCCGCCGAGCGCGCGCTTTGGTATCGGTTGCGAGATCGACGCCTGCTCGGCTTCAAGTTCCGGCGTCAGTTTCCGGTAGGGCCCTATATCGTCGATTTCGTCTGCCTCGCCCGGGCATTGATCGTCGAAATCGACGGTAGCCAGCACCTGCTGCCCGACGCGGACGCCACGCGCGATGCCTTCCTCCACCGCGAGGGCTTCCAGGTGCTGCGCTTCTGGAATAATGCAGTTCTGGCCAGCGGCGACGACGTCTGCGAGATGATCGCGCGGGGTCTGCTTGCGGCTCGTTCCTCCCTTCCCGCTTCCGTGCTTCGGAAAACACACGCACAAGGCCGTTGACATGTCCCAGACGCTCCGCATCGCCATGGCCCAGTTCGACTTCCCGGTCGGCGCGGTGGCCCAGAACACCGATCGCATCATCGACTTCATCGCAGCCGCACGCGACGAGTTCGATGCGGATATCGTGCTGTTTCCCGAACTGGCGATCAGCGGCTACCCGCCGGAAGACCTGCTGCTGCGTCCCGGGTTCCTGGCGCATTGCGAGCAGGCGCTGGCGCGGATCGCCGCCGCCACGCGCGGCATCGTGGCGGTGGTCGGCTGGCCGCAGAGTGCCGGCAGCGTGGTCTATAACGCGGCCAGCGTGTTGCGCGACGGGCGCATCGAGGCGACCTACCGCAAGCGCGAGTTGCCCAACTATGCGGTGTTCGACGAGCGCCGCTACTTCGACGTGGATCCGGATGGCGACAGCTGCGTGGTCACGGTCAAGGGCGTGCAGGTGGGCGTGGTGATCTGCGAGGACCTGTGGTTCGCCGAGCCGCTGGCCAAGACGGTGCAGGCCGGCGCCGAGCTGGTGCTGGTGCCCAACGCCTCGCCGTACGAGCGCGGCAAGCACGCCCAGCGCGATGCGCTGCTGGCCGAGCGCACCCGCGAGAGCGGGGCCGCGATTGCCTACCTCAACGTGGTCGGTGGACAGGATGCGCTGGTGTTCGACGGCGCGTCGGTGGTGGCCGATGGCAACGGTACCGTGCACCCGGCCGCTGCCGCGTTTGTGGATCAATGGCTGGTGGTGGACTACGCGGCCGGCGAGCGCAGCTTCACCCCGGTGGTGTGGGTGGACGACGGCGACGAAAGCATGGACGCGCTGGCGTGGCGTGCGGTGGTGCGCGGGCTGCAGGACTATTGCCGCAAGAACGGCTTCAGCAAGGTGTGGCTGGGCCTGTCCGGCGGCATCGATTCGGCGCTGGTGCTGGCGATGGCGGTGGATGCGCTGGGCGGGGAGAACGTGACCGCGGTGCGGCTGCCCTCGCGTTATACTGCCAACCTGTCCAACGATCTTGCCGACGAGCAATGTCGCGCGCTGGGCGTCAAGCTGGAAACCATCGCGATCGAGCCGGCGTTCGAGGGGCTGCTCGCCGCGCTGGGGCCGATGTTCGAGGGCACCCAGCCGGACATCACCGAAGAAAATCTGCAGTCGCGCAGCCGCGGCGTGATCCTGATGGCGTTGTCCAACAAGTTCGGCGGGCTGTTGCTGACCACCGGCAACAAGAGCGAATACGCGGTGGGCTACGCCACCATCTACGGCGACATGTGCGGTGGCTATGCCCCGCTCAAGGACCTGTACAAGACCGAAGTGTTTGGCCTGGCCAAGTGGCGCAATACCGTAGGCGGGGCGCCGGTGATTCCGCCGGCGGTGATCGCGCGCCCGCCCTCGGCCGAGCTGCGCGACAACCAGACCGACCAGGATTCATTGCCGCCGTACGACGTGCTGGACGGCATCCTGTACCGCTATGTCGATCAGGAGCAGTCGCGCGATGACATCGTCGCCGCCGGATACGCGGCCGACACGGTGGAGCACGTGCTACGCCTGGTGCGGCTCAACGAATGGAAGCGCCATCAGGCCGCGCCTGGCCCGAAGGTGTCGCGGCGTGCGTTCGGGCGCGAGCGGCGCTACCCGATCACCAACGGCTATAGCGGGCAGTAACGCTCCCAAGGCCCCGTTGCGGCAATGTCGTAGAACTGGTTGCCGGCGCGCGCGTGGCGGCGGCCTCCCTCACGCCGGCAGGACCTGCCCAATAAACAAGGGGCCTTGCGGCCCCTTGTTGTGCTTCACGCGACGGTCGAAGATCTCAGTCGCGATTCATCTGTGCATTGCGCTGTCCGGTGGCTGCGGACTTCTCGCCGGCAAACGGGTTGAGCTTGCGGATGGCCCAGGGGTACTTCGGCCAGTTGCCGGTCAGCCACGGGTGCTGCGGGCTGTTGAGCTCGAGCACGCGGCGTGCGTCGGCGGCCAGGGTCTTGTTGCCCAGGTGCGTGTAGGCCTCGGCCAGCACGGCGACCGCATCGTATTGATAGGCGCTCTGCGGGTAGGTTTCCAGCAGGTAGTTGGCACGGCCGGCCGCCGACACCCACGCGTTGCGGCGCAGGTAGTACAGCGCGTTGTCCAGCTCATGCTGGGCGAAGATGTCGCGCAGCTCGATCATGCGCTTGCGCGCATCGGCGGCGTAACGGCTGTTCGGGTAGCGGTCGGTGACGGTGTTGAAATCGTTGTAGGCCTGCTGCGGCGAGGACAGGTCGCGGCGGCTCGGGTCCAGCGACCACACCCGGCGCAGGAATACCGTGTCGCGGTTGCTGTTGGCCAGCCCGCGCAGGTAGTACAGATACGAGATGTTGCGATGGGTCGGGTAGGTCCGGATGAAGCGGTCGACGCTGGAAACGGTGTCGTCGTGCTTGCCGGCCTTGTACTGCGCGTAGGCGGTTTCGATCATCGCCTGCTCGGTGTAGGGCCCATACGGGTACTGGGCGATCAGCCGCTTGTAGCTGGCTTCGGCGCCGGCCCAGTTGCCTTTCTCCATCAGACCATGGCCCTTGCCATAGAGCTGCTCGACCGGCATGCCCTCGTCGGGATTCTTGTCCTTGGCGCCGCGGTGGCAGCCGGTGACGACGAACGCCATGACCAGCATGAGGGCAATCAGGCGCGCAGGCGCGGAAAACGTGGACCGTCGGATCATGGGTCTGGGCAGGACGCATCAGGAAAACGAAAGCGCGATGATAGCCTAGTGGCCTGTCCGGCGACTGACTCCTGCCGCCCGGACCCCCAAATTCCCGTTTTTGCCCGAGTGCCCGTGTCCATGTCCGACCCCTCCGCCGACTTCACCGACCCGTCCATCCGTCAGGCCACCGTGCCCGACAGCGCCGCAGGGCGCCGTTTCGATGCGGTGCTGGCCGAGCTGTTTCCCGAATTCTCGCGCTCGCGGCTGGCCGAGTGGATCAAGTCCGGCGATGCGTTGCTGGATGGCGAAATGGCGCGTCCGCGGGACAGCCTGCGCGGCGGCGAGAGCGTGCAGCTGCAGGTGGTACTGGAAACCCAGACCCACGCCGCGCCGCAGGACATCCCGCTGAACGTGTTGTACGAGGACGACCAGGTGCTGGTGATCGACAAGCCGGCCGGCCTGGTCGTGCATCCGGGCGCGGGCAACCCGGACGGCACCCTGGTCAATGCGCTGCTGTTCCGCGACCCGGCGCTGTCGGCGGTGCCGCGCGCCGGTGTGGTGCACCGCCTGGACAAGGACACCAGCGGTGTGATGGTGGTCGCCCGCACCGTGCAGGCGCAGACCGCGTTGGTGGAGCAGCTGTCCGCGCGCGATGTGCATCGCCAGTATCTGGCGGTGGTGGTCGGTGCGCTGGTGTCCGGCGGCACCGCCAATGCGCCGATCGACCGCCATCCGCGCGATCGCCTGAAGATGGCCGTGCGCGACGATGGCCGCGATGCGGTCACCCACTACCGCCTGCGCGAGCGCTTCCGGGCGCACACCGCGCTGGAATGCCGTCTGGAAACCGGGCGCACCCATCAGATCCGTGTGCACATGGCCCACCTGAAATCGCCGATCGTCGGCGACCCGCTGTACGGCGGCGCGCTCAAGCTGCCCAAGGGCGCCACCGACGCGCTGGTGCACGAGCTGCGGACCTTCAAGCGGCAGGCGTTGCACGCCGAAACCCTGGAATTCCTGCATCCGGTCAGCGGCCAACCGGTGCGCGCCACCGCGCCGGTGCCGGCCGATCTGCAGCGCCTGATGACCGCCCTGCGCGAGGACAGCGCACGCGCGGCCGAACTGGCGCGTCGCTGACGTGACCGTGTCCGCCCCGTTCGTCCTGCCCGCCGACTGGCCGGCGCCCCCACGCATCCGGGCCCTGACCACCTTGCGCTACGGCCTGGGCGAATCGGTGCCCCCGTTCGACACGCTCAATCTGGGCAACCGCAGCAGTGCCCAGGGCGATGCGCCCGAGCGGGTGGAACGCAATCGGGCGCTGCTGGCGGATGCGCTGGCCTTGCCCAGCGCGCCGTGGTGGTTGCGGCAGGTGCACGGTGTCGAGGTCTTGCGGGTGGAGACGCCACCGCCCGGGTTGGTGGGGCAGGCAGGCGGCGGCGATGCAGTGCCGGGCGCGCACGAGCCCAGCGCCGATGCGGCGGTGACCGCGGTGCCGGGCGTGGTGCTGGCGATCCTGACCGCCGATTGCCTGCCGGTGGTACTGGCTGCGCGGGATGGCAGCGAGGTGGCTGCCGCCCACGCGGGGTGGCGCGGGCTGGCCGACGGCATGCTGGGGCGCAGCGTGGCCGCCATGCGCACGCCGGCAGCACAGGTCATGGCGTGGCTGGGACCGGCGGCAGGGCCAGACATGTACGAGATCGGCGAAGACGTGTTCCACGCCTTCGTCGGCGACGACGCGCAGGCGCAGGTGGCGTTTGTCGCGACCCGTCCGGGCCATTGGCGGGTGGATCTGTATGCGCTTGCGCGGCAGCGCCTGCAGCGTGCCGGCGTGCCGGCTGCGGCGATTCATGGCGGCGGGCTGTGCACCATTGCCGATGCCGGGCGCTTTTTTTCGCATCGCCGCGATCGCCGCAGCGGGCGCATGGCCACGCTGGCCTGGATCGCGCCCTGAGTACGCCACTGTTCGCGCAGGTGCTGGGCCAGGCCGCATTCGCGCAACTGCCCGCGCCGGTGCGTGCGCTGCATTCGGTGCAGCAGCGGCAGACCTTCGCCGGAAGGGCGCAGATCCAGCGCGGGCGCCATGCCCTGGTGCCGTTGCTGGCGCTGCTGAGCCGCTTGCCACGCAGCGGCACGGTCGCGGTGGACGTGGAGTTTCTGGTCGATGCGCAGGGCGAGCGCTGGCATCGCCGGTTTGACGGCCTGCCGATGCATTCGAGGTTATGGCGGCATGGCCGCGCACTGCGCGAGCACCTTGGCGCGGTCCGGTTCGAGTTCGCGCTGCACGCCGATGCCGATGCGTTGTACTGGCAGGCGACCGGCGTGTGGGCGTTTGGCTGGATTCCGCTGCCTGCACGCTGGTTCGAGCAGGTGCGCTGCCGCGAGCATGCCGACACCGGCCGCTACGGATTTTTCGTCGACGTGCACCTGCCGCTGGTGGGGCCGTTCATTCGCTACGAGGGCTGGCTTGAACCGCGTTGATCCACCGGGCGTTGAACGCGCCCACCTGGAGCCGGCGTGCCCGGAGCCGCCTCGTGGAGTGCCGCAAGGCGAGGAGCCACGCGCTGCGCCCGCAACCATCGTGTTCGATGGCGTGTGCCTGCTCTGCAACGGCTGGGTCAAATTTCTGTTGCGCCACGATCGACGCGGGCGCTATCGCTTCGCGGCGATGCAGGGCCAGGCCGGGCGCGCGTTGTTGCAGCAGCACGGGCTGGATCCGGACGACCCGCTGTCGTTCTTGCTGGTGGATGCCGACGGTGCCTGGACCGACAGCGACGCGATCGTGCGGGTGCTGTCCGGGCTGGGCGGCTTCTGGCGGCTGGCCACGGTGGTGCGCGTGCTGCCGCGCGGTGTGCGCGACATCGGCTACCGCCTGATCGCACGCAACCGCTACCGCTGGTTCGGTCGCACCGAACACTGCATGCTGCCGACCCCGCAGCAGCGCGAGCGGTTTCTGGACTAGCGCCCCAGCTAGGTGTAGGAGCGCACCTGGGCGCGAGCGGGCATTATCGATAAAGCTCCGTCGCGCCCGGGTGCGCTCCTGCGGTGATTCTGCGCTTGGGGTGACGGCGGCTTACGCGGCTGCGTGTTTGAAGCTTGCGCGCACTGCTTTCGGGTTGCCGCCGTGCGTGGCTTGCAGGCGGAAGATCGACACCGCATCGGCCAGTTCCACTGCCTGCTCTTCCAGGCTGCGCGCGGCAGCGGTGGCTTCTTCCACCAGCGCGGCATTGCGTTGGGTCACTTCGTCCAGCTGCGCCACGGTGCGGTTGACCTGCTCGATGCCGCTGGACTGCTCGGCGCTGGCCGAGGTGATCTCGCTCATGATGTCGGTGACGTGTTGGACCGAACCGACGATCTCGCGCATGGTCGCGCCGGCGCGGTGCACCAGGCCCGAGCCCAGTTCCACCTTGTCGGTGGAGTCGGCGATCAGCGTCTTGATCTCCTTGGCGGCATCGGCCGAGCGCCGCGCCAGGGCACGCACTTCCGAGGCCACCACCGCAAAGCCGCGGCCCTGTTCGCCGGCGCGCGCGGCTTCCACCGCGGCGTTGAGCGCCAGAATATTGGTCTGGAACGCGATGCCGTCGATGACGCCGATGATCTCGCCGATCTTGCGCGAGGCGGTGCTGATCTGGCTCATGGTGGCGACCACGTCGTCCATCACCTGGCCGCCGCTCTGGGCGACGTCACCGGTGCCCACGACCAGGCGATTGGCCTGCAGCGCGCTTTCGGCATTCTGCTTCACTGTGGAGGTGAGCTCCTCCATGGAGCTGGCGGTTTCTTCCAGGTTGGCGGCCTGTTGTTCGGTGCGCTCGGACAGGTCGGTATTGCCGGCGGCGATTTCCACCGCGGCCTGGCGGATGGTGTCGGACGCGGTCTGGATGCCGCCGATGATCTCGGTCAGGCGGCTTACGGTCTGATTGGTGTCGTCGCGCAGGCGCGCAAAGATGCCGTGCGCGTCGCCCTCCACGCGCTGGGTGAGGTCGCCTTCGGCCAGCGCGCCGATCACGCGCGCCAACGCGGCCAGGTGGGTTTCCACCGAGTCGTAGATGCGGTTGATGCCCTGGGCCAGCGACAGCAGCACGCCGTCCATGCCGTCGATCTGCATGCGCCGGCTGAAATCGCCGGCTGCGGCGGCATCGATGATCTGGATCAGCGCCTGCTCGGCGTTGACCTGTGCGGTGACGTCCATCCACTGCGCAATGGTGCCGAGCTTGGTGCCGTCGGCCGCGATGATCGGGCTGTACACGAAGTCGATCTGACGGCCGAAGAACGGCGCACGCACGCCCTTGGAGGCAGTCAACGCACGCATGCGGTCGATCGCGGCCTGGCTGTCCGGATAGATGTCGCCAATGCTGCCGCCAACGAAGCCTTCGGCGTGGAAGCTGGGGCGGAAGCTCTGCACGTCCGGCTCGATCAGCTTGAGCATCGCGAGCAGTTTGCGGTTGGCGAACAGCACCTGGCCGTCGTCGTCGGCGATGCGGATCATGGTGTCCAGATCGTCGAGGGCCTTGATCACGAACTGGCCGTGGCGCAGGCCCTGTTCCATCACATCGAGGCGGATGGCGAGCTTGTCCTGGGTGTCCTGCAAGGCATGCAGCAGCGGCGCGAGTTCGCCGGAGGCGGTGCGCAGGTTCAGGCGGTGGAAGCGGCCTTCGCCGATCGCGATGACCCCGCGCACGGCCTGTTGCAGCTGCACGTTGCTGCGACGTCGCGCCCACCACCACAGGCCTGCGCTGGCCGCGCCCAGCACCAACAGCGCGGGGAGCAGCTTCGCCAGGGCGCTTGCCAGACCGCCGGGCACCAGCGTGGCGGCGTAGAGCGTCAGCAAGGTCAGCAAGCCGATCTGTGCAGCGGCGGGCAGCCCTGCAGCCCAACGGGTGCGCGCGACGTCGGGACCGGCCGGTGGGCGGGCAACGGGGGCGGCATCATGTGAAGGCGACATAGGCTGAGTCCAGCTAGGTGATCTGAGGGAATGGATCGGTGTCCGGCAGTGCGTGGCTGCAAGGGGGGTATCGGCGGCTGAGCCCGAATCATGATGGCGTGAAGGTACCGTTTGTCGGAATAAGGCCGAGCAAACCGTAAAGTGCTGGAAATCCTTGATTTGGAAGCGGTTTCAGTCGTGGTCGATGCCGCAGCAGCGGACGGGGGATGTGTTTGCGCTAACGTCAAAATGTAAATATCGGGTGAAATTACGATGTCGCTCCGTGCCGTTCGACATCGTCCGGCAGGGCATCGTGATGGTGTGGCCGCGCGCTTTGGATCGGCTGGGCAAGCTTCCTGCAGCGCTTGCAGTGCGCGGTCCGGTGGCCTCAATCGTGGTGCGACGCGGCAGCGCTGCGGCCCCGACGCCCGACGCGGATACGGCAACGCATCGGTCCGCTGGATCGTGGGTGCGAGGTGCACGGATGAGCCGGAGCGCGCCAAGCGCCTGGCCTGCGGCTGGCAACAGGCTGCATTGCGCCTGCAGCCATCGCGCCTGGCGCTGCATCGACCGGGGCGGCGGGCAGGGCGGTTGCTGCTGGCGGAGATGCGACGGCGGTGCCACCCAATGCCTACAAGCGCGGCGACGTGCAGCCGACCTTGCGTCGCCGGGGCCTGCAACTGCTGCGCGGCAACGTGCAAAGGCCCACCCGCCAGAAAAGAGGTCGGGCAGATCGCATGGCCACGCTGCTCTGGCACCCGAGCCCATGAAGCAATGCATCCGCTCGGTACGGCAGACCCACAAAAAAGCCGGCCGTCTCACGACGGCCGGCTTGTGTGTCACTGCATCGTCAGGCAGGCGCTTATTTCGCCGGCGCGGCCGGCGCGTCGTCGGGCAGGGCCCAGGCGATCACGCTGTCGCCGGACTTGGTTTCCATGCGGTCGTGCCCACCCACGGCGGCCACGATGTATTGCTTGCCATCGATGGTGTAGCTCAGCGGGGCCGCCTGAGGGCCGGCCGGCACGCGGGTTTCCCAGACCTGCTTGCCGGTGCGGGTGTCGAAGCCGCGCAGGAAGTCGTCCAGCGTCGCGCCGATGAAGGTCACGCCGCCAGCGGTGGTCAGCGAGCCGCTGTTGTTGGGCGTGCCGATCTCGAACTTGGTCTTGGACGGGATGCCCATCGGGCCCTGGTCGTAACCGGTGCCCAGCGGACGGCGCCACAACACCTGCTGGGTACGCAGGTCCACGCCGGCAATGTAGCCCCACGGCGGTGCCACACACGGCGTGTTGAGCGGCGACATCCACGGCTCCTTGCGGGCGCCGTAGGCCAGACCCTTCTGCGCCATGTAGCCGGGCGTCTTGCTCTTGCCGTCGAACACCGATACCACGCCCAGCTCATTCATCTTTTCGCGGGTGTAGACCTGCAGGGTGTAGGGCAGGCGATTGCTGTTCATCACCATGATGCCGCGTTGCAGATCGACCGAGACGCCGCCCCAGTTGATGCCGCCGTGATTGCCGGTGAAGGCCAGCGAGCCCTGCAGGGTCGGCGGGGTGAACATGCCTTCGTAGCGCAGTTGCTTGAACTGGATACGGCAGGCCAGCTGGTCGAACGGCGTCATGCCCCAGGCATCGGATTCGATGATGGTTTCGACCTCACGGCTCGGCGCGCCCACGGTATTGGGCATGCCCGGCGAGATCGGCTGGGTGGCAGCGGTCCAGTCGCCATGATCGGTGCCCTGCGGCACCGGGATCTGCTTGACCGGCATGATGGGCTCGCCGGTGGCGCGGTCCAGCACGAAGACCTGGCCGGACTTGGTGGCCTGGATCACCGCAGCACGCGTGCCGCCGCCAGCCACCGGCCAGTCGACCAGGTTCGGCTGCGGGCCGATGTCGTAATCCCACAGGTCGTGGTTGACGGTGCGGAAGTGCCAGCGCTCCTTGCCGGTGGCCGCGTCCACGGCCACCAGGGAGGCGGTGTATTCCTCGTCCTGCGGGGTGCGGCCCTTGCCGAAAAAGTCGCCGGACGCATTGCCGGTGGGCAGGTAGACCAGGCCCAGCTCGTCGTCGGCGGCCATCAGCGACCACACGTTCGGGGTCGAGCGGGTATAGGTCTGGCCGGCCGGCGGCTCGGCGGTGATTGCCGGGTTGCCCAGGTCCCAGGCCCAGCGCAGCTGGCCGGTGAGCGCATCGAAGCCACGCACCACGCCCGACGGCGCATCGCCTTCCTGGCCGTCTCGCACCTGGCCGGTCGGCTGGATCACCACGCCGCGCATCACCACCGGCGGCGAGGTCGGGCCGACGAAGCCCGGCTTGGTGTTGCCGGTGCCGGCATTCAGATCCACATAGCCGTTGTTGCCGAAGCTGGCGCACAGCTTGCCGGTCTGCGCGTCCAGCGCACCCAGGCGGCCATCGACCATCGGCCAGAAGATCCGCGTCGGGCACTCGGCGGTGCCTTCCGGCGCCTGGTAGTACGACACGCCACGGCAGGTGGTGGCGGCCACGCCGGCCATCGCCTTGGGATTGGTCTGCGGATCGAAGCGCCAGCGCTCCTTGCCGTTGGCGGCTTCCACCGCGATCACCTTCTGGGTGGGCGTGCAGATGTAGAGCAGGTCGCCGACCTTGAGCGGGGTGTTCTGGAAGGCGTAGCCCAGCTTGGAGTCCTTCGGCTTCAGGTCGCCGGTGTGGAACTCCCAGGCAATCTTGAGATTCTTGACGTTGTCCGGGGTGATCTGGGCGCCTGGCGTGTAGTGGTTGGACAGATTGGAGCCGGCATAGGCGGTCCAATTGCTGGCGTCGTGGTTGGCCGCCACATTGCCGTCCGGGCTGGGTACGCTACCGCGGCTGAAGGCGGTCGGGTTGGCGGCCTGCTTGGAGGCGTCGGCCAGCTCGACATTGCGCGGCAGGAACAGCGGCCACAGGATCAGGCCGGCGCCCAGCACCGGCAGCACGCCAGTGACAATGGCGTAGCCCACACCGGACAACGGCTGCATGCGGCGACGCGCCACGCCCCAGAACGGCAGCAGCACCAGCCCCAGTACCGAAATCCAGGCCAGACGCGGGACCAGGCCCCAGCCGTCCAGGCCCACTTCCCACAGCGCCCAGGCGATCGTTGCAGCCAGCGTGGCGCCAAACAGCCACAGGCCGGCGCGCTTGCCCAGTGCCAGCAGCACACCGGCCGCCAGCAGGGCGATGCCCGCGAGCAGGTAGTACCAGGAACCACCGACGGCCACCAGGCGGCCGCCTTCGTAGGCGAGCACCGCACCGAGCACGGCGATCACCACCGCATAGGCCACCAGCAACCAGGTGCCTAGCCCACGTTTTGAGGATTGATCAGTCATTTTGAGATGTCAGGAAGGACTTGGGGCCGCACCGGGCGACAAGTCGTGGAGGGAGAGAGGTCGCCCGTTGGCACAGGGCTGCCGGCGACCTGGATATGAACGCGCAGCCCCTCCCAGGGTCCTCAGCGCTACTCATGTGAATATTTTAGACCTCCACGCGCTGCCTGTCCGTGACGGAATGGGGACCACCGTTCCAACCTGCACGCCCGCTGCACCGGATTTGCATGGAAGTCGAAGATTCCAACGCGGTGTGGTCACGCATCGGGTTGATGACCAGCGCCTACTCCGGAGGATGGTGGCTGCAAGCATCGCTGGGTGCAGCACCAGCGTCGGAAGGCATCGAATCGTTTGATCCGGCGGTGGTCATGCTTGAGGCCCCGCGTTGTCGCGTTTTGGCGACAAACGTCGGGCGCCTTCTTCAGCCGTCCCCTCATCCGCCCTTCGGGCACCTTCTCCCGGTGGGAGAAGGAAGCGCTATCGCATCGGGCACCTTCTCCAGGAGGGGAAGGGAGCGGTATCGCGTGCGTGTCGTGCAGCGGATGGCAAATGGTGCGGGCTCCGCTGCAACGCTGCGCCAGCACTCCCGTCTCTTATCGGCCCTGCGGGATCTTCAGCAGGGAGAAGAAGAGATCAAACGTCGGCCAGGGCCTGCAGATAACGCTGGCGCCAATCGTTGATGTTGTTCTTGCGCAGATGATCCATCATCGCGCGCCACCGCTCGATGCGCGTTGCCAGCGGCATGCTGGCCGCTGTCGCGATTGCATCGGCCACACCGTCCAGATCGTGCGGATTGACCAGCAGCGCTTCCTTCATCTCGTCGGCTGCACCTGCCAATAGCGACAACACCAGCACGCCCGGGTTTTCCGGATCCTGCGCCGCGACGAATTCCTTGGCGACCAGATTCATGCCATCGCGCAGCGGCGTGACCAGGCCCACCGACGCGGCGCGATAAAAGCCGGTCAGGGTGGCATGGCTGAAGTTCTGGTTGACGTAGCGCAACGGCGTCCAGTCCGGACCTGCATGCCCACCGTTGATGTGTCCGGCAATCTGTTCCAGCTGCCCGCGCAACTGACGATATTCGGCCACATCGCCGCGCGACACCGGTGCGATCTGCAGATAGGTGAGGCTGCCGGATTGGTCCGGATAGCGCTCCAGATAGCGCTCGAATCCCTGGAAGCGTTCCGGCAGGCCCTTGGAGTAATCCAGCCGATCCACGCCGATGGCCAGCTGCCGACCGCGCAGGCTCTCGCGCAGGTCGCGTACCGCCTGCTTGCCGACCGCTGCCTTGGCCTGGGTGGCGATCAGATCGGTGTCGATGCCGATCGGGAACGACGATGCGGTGAAGCGGCGCCCGCCCGGACCTTCCACCAGATCGCCTTCCAGGATGCGGCCGCCGCCGAACAGGCGCACATAGGCCTTGAAGCGTTCTGCATCGCGCTGGGTCTGGAAGCCGACCAGATCGTAGGCATAGAAGGTGCTGAACAGGCGCGCGTGATCGGGCATGGCCTGCACCAGATCGGCCGAGGGCATCGGCACGTGCAGGAAGAAGCCCATCTTGCAGCCCACCCCCAGCTCGCGCAGCATCGCGCCCAGCGGAATCATGTGGTAATCGTGGATCCACAAGGTGTCGCTGTCTTTCAGCAACGGCGCCAGTTTTTCCGCGAACAGGCGGTTGACGCGCATATAGCCTTCGCGCGTGGCGCGGTCGTAATCGACCAGGTCCAGGCGGAAGTGCAGCAGCGGCCACAACGTGCGATTGGCGAAGCCGTTGTAGTACGAATCGATGTCGCGCTTGTTGAGGTCCATGGTGACGAACTTGATGTCACCTTCGGTCTGCTCGTGCATGCCGCCGCTGTCGCCGCGCACGGTCTTGCCGCTCCAGCCGAACCACACGCCGCCGCGCTCCTTGAGCGCTGCCAGCAAACCGACCGCCAGACCGCCTGCGCGATTTTCGCCCGGCACTGCAACACGATTGGATACCACCACCAAACGACTCATGACGCCTCCTGCCAGCTCCGCGACAAGCGCATCGCTGCGATGATCAAACCGACATGCGAATAGGTCTGAGGGAAGTTGCCCCAGGCTTCGCCGTCTTCGAACGATAGATCTTCCGACAGCAAGCCGAGGTGATTGCGGCGCGAGAGGATGCGCTCGAACAATTCACGCGCCTCGTCCTTGCGCCCGATCGCGGCCAGCGCATCGATGTACCAGAACGTGCAGATGGTGAAGCTGGTTTCCGGCTCACCGAAGTCATCCGGTGCGATATAGCGGTACAGCGCATCGCCATGCTTGAGCACGCGGCCAACGGCTTCGACCGTGCGCACGAAGCGGGTGTCGTCGTTGGCCACGATGCCGATATCGGCCAGCAGCAACAACGAGGCATCCAGCCGATGGCCGCCGAGGGTATCGGTGAAATGGCCGTGTTCGTCGCTCCACGCATCGGTCAACACGCGTTCGCGGATGCTGTCGGCGCGCTCGCGCCAGTACGCCACGCGCTCGGGCAGCACCAATCGGTCGGCGATCTTGGACAGGCGGTCGCAGGCGGCCCAGCACATCGCGGCGGTATAGGTGTGCACTTCGGCGCGGCCGCGGAATTCCCACAGACCGGCATCGGGCACGTTGTGCAGCGCGTAGGCGCGCTCGCCCAGCGGCTCCAGCCGGCGGAAGGTGTCGGCATCGCCCTGGTCCTTCAGGCGCAGGTCGAAGAACAACTGCGTGGAGGCCAGCACCACGCTGCCGTAGACATCGTGCTGCTGCTGGATCCAGGCCAGATTGCCGCGTCGCACCGGACCCATGCCGCGGTAACCGTCCATGGTGTCGACTTCATGCTCTTCCAGCTGCGACTCGAAGCCGATGCCGTATAGCGGCTGCATGGTGCCGTCGCTGGTGGCGATGTTGAAGATGTAGCCGATGAATTGCTCCATCGTGCGGGTGGCGCCGAGCCGATTGAGTGCGCGCACCACGAAGGCGGCATCGCGCAGCCAGCAGTAGCGGTAGTCCCAATTACGCGGGGTATTGGGCGCTTCCGGAATCGATGTGGTCATTGCGGCGATGATGGCGCCGCTGTCTTCGTACTGGCACAGCTTGAGCGTGATGGCGCTGCGGATCACCGCTTCCTGCCAGTCCAGCGGGATGGACAGATAGCGCACCCATTCGCGCCAGTATTCTTCGGTGCGCTCCTGCGCTTCCTGCACATAGCCGGTGAGCGAGCGGGTCAGCGACTCGTCCACGCCCAGCACCAGGCTCACCGGATGGCTGAGCACGAACGGCAGCCCGTCGCGGACGAAGCGTACCGGCACGTCGGTGGTCAGGCGCAAAGTGAACTCCGGCAACACCCAGCGGATATGGTTGCTGCCCCAGGTGGTGTCCGGCGTGCGGCCGCCCCAATCGGCCAGCGGGCGCGCGCGCACCACGATGCGCGGGTTGCCGGCCAGCGGGCGGATCTGCCGGATGATGCTGACCGGCCGATAGAAACGGCCGTTATTGCGCCAGCGTGGCGCGAAGTCGATGACTTCCACCTCGCCGCCGTGGCGATCGCGCAAGACGGTGCGCAAGACGGCGGTATTGGGCAGGTAGTGCTGCTCGCTGCTGGCGAAGTCTTCCAGCTCCACGGCAAAGTCGCCGCCTTCGGTCTTGGGCGAGAGCAGCGTGCAAAAGGCCGGATCGCCATCGAAGGCGGGCAGGCAGCTCCACACCACGCGTGCCTGCCGATCGACCAATGCGCCAAAGCTGCAATTGCCGATGACGCCCAGATCCAGGTTTGGCTCGGTCATGAAGTGCAAACGTTCCTGTAGTGACGAGAGGAGGCGCGCCTGCAGTTATGCGGTGCGCGCGTTGTATTGCAGCCAGGCGTGCACGGCGGCGGTACCTGTAACGCGGAAGCGCGCGCTGGTCTGCGCACGATCGCCGACCAGCACGCTCCACCCGCCCAGGCGATTGGCCGCCTCGAAGCCGAATTCGTCGGTGAGGTCGTCGCCGACGAACACCGGGGTGCGGCCGGCGAAGGCGCCTTGCTGCATTAGCTGTTCGACGGCCAGGCCCTTGTTGCTGCCCTCGGGCACGAACTCGACGACATGGTCTCCGGGCTGCAGGCGATAGCCGGGCAGCTGGACGATTTCCTGCTGCGCAAATGCCAGCACGTCGGGGCCGGCAAGCGGTTGCGCGCGCCAATGCAAGGCCACGCTGACGCCCTTGTCTTCGACCAGGACGCCCGTGTGCGTGTGCGTGAGTGCAGCGGCCCGCTGATGCAGGCCATGCAGAAAGGCGGAGGTGTCCTGCGGCATGGCGGCGCGCGCATCGACGTCGCTGCGCAGTTCATGTCCGTGCAGGCCGGCAGCCGGGAGCACCAGCGGCGCGAACAAGGCGTCGAGCTGCGACAGCGGTCTGCCGCTGACCAGCGCCACCGCGCCGTTGAGGCGATCGCTCAGGCGCTCGATGGCCTCGCGGACCTCGGGCAGCAGCCGCACAGCCTCGGGGCTGTCGGCAAAGTCGATGAGAGTACCGTCCACGTCCAGAAACAATGCGCAGGCATCGTCCAGCAATGGCGGCGAGGGAAGGGGGGAGTGCACGTCTGCCATCGCGCTAGTGTGCGCAAGGCAGTGTGATATTCAGGTTATGCAACGGCGGCTGCCATCCTTCTCCCATCGTGAGAAGGTGCCCCGAAGGGGCGGATGAGGGTACGTGCGAAGCCTCGCGCAGTTTGAACGCCGTAAGGGCTTCGCCCCCGTACCCCAACCCCAACCCCTCTCCCGAGGGGAGAGGGGCTTAACGCTCTTGCTCAGAACGAGTACCGCACCCGCCCATACCAATATGCGCCATTGCTGCCAATCGGCGAGAGCACGTCGTACGGCAGGTTGCCGAAGTAGGCGATGTCGTCGATGGAGCGGTCCGAGTAGTTGTCCAGGATGTTCTGCCCGCCGATGGCCAGCGTCCAGTGCGTGCCCAGGTGATATTCGGCTTCCAGGTCCAGCTGCCACTCCGCGCCGTAGGTCTGACGCGGCATGAAGCCGCCACCGAAGTCGAACACGCGGGTGGCGCTGCCGTAGCGGTTGACGCGCGTCTGCAGGTTCCAGCGTTCGTTGCTCCAGTTGGCCGCGAGCGCGGCACGGGTGCGCGGTGCGGCGTCGGTGAGCGTATTGCTTTCTTCCACGCCGAACAGCACGTACTCGGGGTTCAACGCCAGCACCTGCGCCGGGGTGGCGATGATGTTTTCCAGTTCGGTCTTGGCGTAGCTGTAGGTGCCGGTGAGCAGCAGGTCGCCGCCGAAGGCGTACTGGCGCCAGTTGGCGACCAGCTCGGCGCCGCGGGTGCGGGTGTCGGCGGCATTGAGGAAGTAGCTGGCGCTCTGCACGCCGGTGACGCCGAAGTTCTGCTGCACGAAGCTGGTCAGCGCATCGCCGATGATGTTTTCGGACAGCGCAATGCGGTCGTCGATATCGATCTGGAAAAAGTCCAGCGACAGGTCGAAGTGATCGCCCAGCTTGCTGGTGAAGCCCAGGCTGTAATTGACGGACTTTTCCGGCTTCAGGTCGGTGGCGCCGAGCGCGCGGGCGATGGGGTTGTTGACCGACAGCAGGCGGCCCTGGGTGAGCCTGCCGGCGGCGTCGTAGCCGGTGGAGGTTGCTTCGTAGCCGATCTGGCTGAGCGAGGGCGCACGCACGTTGTTGGAAATGGCGCCGCGCAGCGCAAACGCCGGGGCGAACGCATAGCGCGCAGCCAGCTTGCCGGTCCACTGGCTGCCGAAATCCTGGTAATGCTCGTAGCGGCCGGCCAGATCGGTGGAGAACTTGTCGCCGAACTGGCTGGACACGTTGGCGTAGGCACTGGCCACGTTGCGCGACAGGTCGGCTTCGTCCTGCGGGGTGAGCCCGCCGCCGGCCTGCGAGCCGGTGGGGCGGTCGGTGAACGGGCCGGCGGCGTAGCTGGCCGGGTCGCCGGCATGGGTGCGGTACTGCTCGCGGCGGAACTCGGCGCCGGTGCCGAAGGTATGGGTGCCGCCGGCCGCATCGAACACGCGGGTCAGGTCCAGGTTGCCCACCGTCTGCGAAAACGCAAAGTCGCCGGTCTTGAAGCGTGTGGTGCTGGTGGGGCCGAGCGAGGCATTGAGCGAATTGCGCAGGCGGTAGGTGAAGTCGTTGCGGCCGTGGTTGACGCTGGCGTCATAGTCCCAGTTGCCCCACTGCCCACGCGCACCGGCGACGATCTGCAGGTCGCGGTTTTCGCCTTCGGAAATCGGCCGGTAGCCGTTGGGGTAGATCTCGCGCCAGTTGGCGCTGCTGTCCGGGTAACGGAAGTAGTTGGCGCCTTCGGTGTCGCGCTGGTTGTAGGTGCCGAAGGCGTAGAACTCGCCGCTGTCGCTGAAGGGCACCTTGGTGTTGAGCCAGGCGTTCAAGCCCTTGGTGGCGCCGTCGCCGAGCACGTAATTGCGCTGCCCGGCCAGCGCCAGGTTGGCCGGGGTCTGCTCCTCGAACGGCGGGATCTGATCGAAGCCGGCGCGGTTGGTCGCCTCGCGGTTCTTCAGCTCCAGGCCCACCTTGAAGAAGCCGCCGTCATCGCCGAGCAGCGAGCCGACCTTGGCGCTGGCGTAGCTGGTCTGGCCGTCGGTGACGCGGCGATTGATCGGTTCCACATCGGTGTTGTAGGCGCCGAAGCTGGCTTCCAGCTCGCCGCGTTCGGGGTTGTCGTCCAGGATCACGTTGATCACCCCGGCAATGGCATCGGAGCCGTACTGCGCGCCGGCGCCGTCGCGCAGCACCTCGATGCGCTTGATCGCGTTGATCGGGATGGAATTGAAATCCACCGGCGTGGTGCCCTTGCCGATCTTGCTGTCGGTGTTCACCAGCGCCGAGGTGTGGCGGCGCTTGCCGTTGACCAGCACCAGCACCTGGTCGGGCGAGAGCCCGCGCAGCTGGGCGGCGCGGATGTGGTCGGCGCCGCCGGAGTTGGACTGGCGCGGGAAATTGAACGAGGGCAGCAGCGCCTGCAGCGCACTGCCCAGTTCGCCGTTGACCACGCCGGCTTTGCGGATGTCTTCGGCGGTGAGCACGTCCACCGGCACGGTCGATTCCAGCACGGTGCGGTCGCTGGCCCGGGTACCGGTGACGATCACGGTGTCCAGGGTGGTGGCGCCGGGGTCGGCCTGCTGGGCCTGCGCATTGGCGCTCAGTGCTGCGGCCACTGCCAGGCCGATCACCGATAGGGTGGGGCGGGTCATGCTCTCTCTCCTGCAACTGCAACGCGCCACGCGGTTGGCATCCGGCCGGGCTGGGGCGCAAAGGGGTCGGATTGTCCACATTCATCCGGATGGAGAGATATTATCGCGTTGTTCAGGCCGGCGCGAGGTGGCACAGTGCGCGCACGCCGGCATCAGCTGATACCCGGCCCGCATGAGCCTGCCCCCCCGATCCGGAGAAGTCGATGAAGTTGCTGCCGTCCTGCCTGCTTGCCGCCACGCTGGCGTTGTCCGCCTGCGCCACCACGCCCGGCGGTGCGCCCGCAGCGGCCACCGCCAGCCTGCAGGGCGATGCGGCGCGGCCGGCGGCGGCGCGGGGTTGGGTGCGCAGCGAGCTGTATTTCGGCGTGGGCGAAGAAACCGGCCCGGCCGACCGCCCGCAGACCCGCACCATCGACGAAGCCCAGTGGCGCGCCTTCCTGGACAAGGAAGTGACCCCGCGCTTTCCGGACGGGCTGACCGTGTTCGATGCCTACGGCCAGTGGTTGTTCCGCGGCGCCAAGGAGCCGAACCGGCTGGGCACCAAGGTGCTGGTGATCCTGCACGAAGACACCCCGCAGCGGCGTAACGACATCGAAGCGATCCGCCTGGCCTGGAAGCAGGCCACCGGACACCAGTCGGTGCTGTGGTCGCGGCAGGCGGTGGAGGTGTCGTTCTGAGGGCATCGCGCATGGTGACCAACAGGCCGCGATGGCGATGGCCGCACGCCCATCGCGGCGTGCCCGCGTTCCTGTTCGTGGCGCTGGGAGCGTTCACCGGTGCGGCGACTGCGGCCGACGATACCCGCGTGCAGGTGCGCATCGATGCGCAGACCCAAGCCACCGCCACGTTGGTCGGCACGCGCTTGCAGGTGGTGCTGTCGCCGGGCGGCAGTACGCAGTGGCTGGACGCGGATGTGGATGACGGCGAAGGCGGGAGCGCTCTGCGCAGCGACGACTACGACTTCGACGGGCACCGCGATCTTGCGGTGACCGCGATGCTGGGCCAGGTCAATGAAGCGACGCTGGTATTCCTCTTCGACCCGGTACGACGGCGCTTTCAGCCGCTGGCCGCGCCAACGCGCCCGGCGGTGCAATGCGATGGGCTGTGGAATCTGACCCCCGATGCCAAGGAGCGCAGCCTGACCAGCTCCTGCCGTAGCGGGCCGATGTGGTACAGCGACCAATATCGCTATAGCGCTGGCCGGCTCTATGTCTATCGCTCCCAGCAGCCGATCAACGCGCCGGACATCCAGGCGTTGCTTGGGCGCGACGGCGACGACGCGTATCCGCTGTCGGTGTGGTCCACCTTCGACCCGCAGGGCGTCGTGATCGCCACTGCCATCGGCGAAACACTGGAGTCGCCGATGCCGGTGCAACTGCGGGTGCAGGTAGCGCGCCTGCCCTTCTACGCCACGGCAACCGCGTCCACGACGCGGCGTTATCTGGTGCGCGGCGATCGCGCCGACGCGCTGGATGTCAGCGCCGATGCCACGCGCATCAAGCTGCGTTACCGCAGCGCCACGGCAGGCGACATGCTGGGCTGGGTGAGTGTGGACGCCTTGCGCCAGCAGTAGCGCGCAGGCATCCCAGCTGATTGTTGGGGCCGGCGCGGCCACGGCGGTGAATCGGCACTGGCAGCCGTGCGATGCGCTGCAAGCGAGCCTGCATGTAGCTGGCGACTGTTCAATGTGCCGGCTCTGTCGTATCGCTGGCACGGCCTGCGCAGCGGGGTGCTGGCTGATCGCGCTGGCGGATCCTGCAACCCGTCGCAACGCGCTGGCAGTGTGCAAGAGCCTGTGCAGGATCCTGCTGATGGCCGCGCGCCTCCATACCGGGTGCGCCAACACCTCGTTCCATCGGGCCGCTGTCGCGCGTACCAGGCAGCGGCTACCATCGCCTGTCCCCACGTCTCGCAGACCTCCATGTCCGCTCCCTCTTCGCGTCCTGCGGCCTCGCCGCGCTGGTTCGTCGCCGGCGATCTCAATGGCTTCTTCGGCCTGGTGGTCGACAATCTTTCCATCCTCGGCTTCATCGCGATGGCGCTGGTGGGCATCTTCCAGTTCCCCGCGGAAGTGGTGTTCGGGCGCATGTTCCCGGGCACCGCGTTCGGCGTGCTGGTGGGCAATCTGCTCTATACCTTGATGGCGCGGCGGCTGGCCGCACGCACCGGGCGCGATGACGTCACCGCCATGCCGCTGGGGCTGGATGCGCCCACCAGCATCGGCATGGCGCTGCTGGTGCTGGGCCCGGCGTTCGCCGGTTTCAAGGCGCAGGGACTGGACCCGCAGGCGGCGGCAATCGCCACCTGGAAGCTCGGCATGGCCGCGCTGGTGGTGATGGGCCTGCTCAAGCTGGTGCTGTCGTTCGTGGGTGAGGCGGTGACCCGGGCGTTGCCGCGTGCGGCGCTGCTCGGCTCGATCGCCGGCATCGCGCTGGTGCTGATGGGCCTGTTGCCGCTGCTGGAAACGCTGCGCTCGCCGGTGGCCGGTTTCGTCACCCTGGGCCTGCTGCTGTACGTGCTGCTGGCCAAGGGCCGCCTGCCGACCAAGCTGCCCGGCGTGCTGGTGGCATTCGTGATCGGCACCGCACTGTATTACGGGCTCGGCCTGGCCGGATTGGGCGCACCGGGCTTCACGGTGCCGGCGTGGACGCCGCCGCAGATCGTGCTGCCGCTGCCGAATCTGGGCTTCATCGACGGGCTGCCGGCGACGGTGGCGTATCTGCCGTTGCTGCTGCCGTTCGGGCTATTGATGGTGGTGGGCGGCATCAATGTCAGCGAAAGCGCACGCGCCGCTGGCGACGATTACCGCACCCGCGACATCCTGCTGGTGGAAGCCTTCGCCACGTTGGTGGCCGGCGTGTGCGGCGGCGTGGCGCAGACCACGCCCTACATCGGCCAGCCCGCCTACAAGCACATGGGCGCGCGCTCGGGCTACACGCTGCTGACGGGGCTGTTCGTCGGCATTGGCGGCATGCTCGGGGTGATCAGCGGGCTGGTGCAGTGGCTGCCGCTGGCGGTGCTGGCGCCGATCATCGTGTATGTGTCCATCGACATCACCACCCAGGCCTTCCAGGCCACGCCCCGGCAGCATGCCGGCGCGATGGTGCTCGGGTTCCTGCCATCGGTGGCCTATTTGCTGACCATCAAGGCACCGGGCTGGATCGCGCCGGAGCAGCTGGTGGCGTTGACAACCACGCTGGATGGCCATGGCTTGCCGGAGCTGGCAGTGATCTTCGCACTGGGCAATGGCTTCATCATCACCGCGATGCTGTGGATCGCCACGGTGGCGGCGATGATCGATGGCCGGCTGCGGCGCGGTGCGGTGTTCTTGCTGGTCGCCGCGGGGTTGACCCTGTTCGGGCTGATCCATTCGGTGGACCCGCGTGGCGGCATCTATCTGCCTTGGTCGCTGCACGGCCTGGCGCGGGTGATCAGCTGGCAGTTCGTCGGTGCCTACGTGGCGCTGGCAGTGACCTTGCTGCTGCTGTCGCTGCTGCCGGTGCGCAAGCAGGCCGCGCAATGACGCGCCGGGCATGCGCGCTGCGGTGGCTGCTGGGCGGTGCCCTGGTGCTGAGTGCCAGCGGCGCGTGGGCAGCGTCGTTCGACTGCAAGCAGGCGAGCACATTGGTGGAAAAGCGCCTGTGTGCGGTGCCTGCGCTCGGCCTGCTGGACGAGCAGCTGGATGAGAGCTACCAGGCGCTGGTGCAGACTGCGCCGCGTACGGCAGTGGCCAGCGTACGCGAGCAACAGCGCGCCTGGCTGCGGCAGCGTAATTCCTGCGCGCAGGACGCCAGGCCGGATGACTGCCTGCAGCGCAGCCTGACAGCCAGGGCCGATGTGCTCAGCAAGGCACTCACCGCCCAGCAACAAGGGCTGGACCGCATCATCGCCCGCATTCCCGCCAGGCCTGCGGACGCGGCGCGCCAGTTGCAGGGCTACGACGCGCCGCTGGCGTCGGCGTGGCTGGCGTATCTGCATCAGTTCGTGCCGGCCGCCGGTGTCGATGCCGCGCTGGCAGATGCGCGGTTCGCACATGCGCGCACGGCGTTGCGCAAGGTGGATGGGTTTGCGGCCTCGCTGCTCGATGACGTGGCCGGCGCACCGCCCAGCTCACGGCAGGAACGCGTCTTGACCCTGCTGCGGATGTGGATCGAGCGCGACAATGGCGATCAACGACCTTACGTGCACTGCTTCATCTTCGCGGCAGTGGGCGAGCCGGCGTACGACGCATTCGGGCCGTTGTATGGCTCCACGCGCGACGGGTTCGCGCCGATCTGCGCGCCGCCGGGCGGGCTGTTCGCGCTTGCCAGCTGGAAACAGCTCGATGCCGGCTTTGCGGGGATGATCGAGGCCATGAGCAAGGACGCCGGCACCATTCGCTATGCAAGCTACGCCGAGTGGGAAGTCGTCGCGCTGCGGGCGTCGGTTTCGCCATTGCTGTACCTGCAGCCGGCGCTGCGCAAGCGCTACGGCAATGACCCGGACAAGGCGATTGCCGCGTGGAGCGGCAATGACAGTGATTGGCCGGCCGCAGATCGCAAGGCGGTGCGCGCGCTGCTACCGAAGGTGCGCGCAGACACCGCCGCATGGCTGGTGCGCGAAAAGCAGCTGCCGGCAGAACAGGCCGAGCAGGCAGCGGCCGCCATCGTGGCGGCGTGGGTGAATGCGCGGCTGGATTTCGCCGGATGAGCGCGGCCGGGCGCCGGTAACGCTTCGTTTCCGGCGCCACGCGTGCGTTTATGCACCATGGGTGCGTGACCCGCAGCGTGGTGCTGCAGCTCCAGGTCGGAATGACGCGGTTTTGCGCTGGAATACAGGCAACTCCGTGCATGCCGCGGTGCCCTGCGTGGGCCGGCGTGCGCGATGAATGCGCGTGCGGCCACGAGCGATGGAACCCTTGCGCCATCCCATGGTCACACCCTGGATGTTGTCGACGTAAGGAGTTCCACGATGCAAACACCGTCCTCGCGCTGGCCATGGCTGCTGGCCGTGCCAGTGATCGCCGGCGCTGCCTGGTGGTTGTTCAGCGGGCCATCCGAGCATACGGGCGCATTGCGTGCGCCCATCAGCCGAACCGCCACCGCAGTGGCGGCGGCGGTCACTCCGGCAACGCCGGCGCCGGCCGAGCCCCGCCATCCGGTGCAGACGCCATCGCCCGATGCGGCGGACGCAGCGATTCCGGCGTTGGCGCAAAGCGATGAGGCCGCGTGGCAGGCACTGCAGGCGCTGGTGCAGCAAGACGACGCGTTGTCGATCGTGCTGCGTGCGCACCTGATTGAGCGCGTGGTGGTGATGATCGACAATCTGACCCAGCCCAGCATCAGCCGGCGTGCCCTGGTGCTGCAGCCGGCGCCGGGCGAGTTCCAGGTCAGCAGCGCTGCCGATCACAGTGTCATCGATCAGGCCAACGCCGCGCGCTACGCGCCATATGTCACCGCGTTCACCACGGTGGATGCGCAGGCACTGGTCCGCAGCTATGTGCGCTTCTACCCGTTGTTTCAGCAGGCCTACGCCAACCTGGGCGCGCCCGACCGTTACTTCAACGATCGCGTGATCGATGTGATCGACCATCTGCTGCGGACCCCGGAGCCACGTCAGCCCATTGCCGTGGTGCGCGACGAGCGTGGCCGCTATCGCTTCGTGGATCCGGCGCTGGAAGGCTTGTCGGTCGGGCAGAAGGCGATCCTGCGCCTGGGGCCAAGCCAGGCGCAGGCAGTGAAGGCGCAGTTACACGCCATACGCGCGGCACTGTTGCAGGGACGCTGATGGCAGTGGTAAACGCGTTGTACCAGCGGCGCACACACGTGCGCCCGGTGTGTCATCTCTTCGAGCGGTCTGAAGACAGCGGCGGCGAGTGCGATGAGCGCATTCGACGCACGCGTCAACGATTGCAGGCTGCCGTGCGAAGGCTTCAAGCAGATATCTAGTCGGCATCCAGCTCCGGGTAGTGGCGGAAGATGCCGTTGGTGTTGAACGCCACGCGGCGCTCGGAGGCCAGATAGGCCGCAATCCGCGGCCGCTCGGCCACGCGCTGCTGCAGGGCCTTGAGGCCAGGCAGGTCCTTGGCAAGCGTCGCCATGCGCCTGGGGAACATGTAGTCCAGCCCGCTGGCCAGCTGAAACAACGACAGATCCACGTACGAGTGCACCCCCAGCGCATGCGCGCCACCGGCGTGTTGCAGCACCTGCTCGAAATAGCCCAGGAACTTGGGCAGCCGGTTCTCGCGCAGGTCCGCAGCGCGCTTGGCCGCTTCGGCTTTCTGGTCCTCGTAGTACAGCCCGACGCCGATCGGGTGATGGGTGTCGTGCACTTCGGCCACCAGGTCGGCAATGGTCATCTGCAGTTGCAGCGCCTGCAGCCGTTGGGCCTCGGCCTCGGGCACCAACTGCAGCTGTGGCCCCAGGAAATGCAGGATCGCCGCCACCTGTGCCACCACGACATCGCCCGCACGCAGGAAGGGCGGTGCGAACGGCTGTGCACCGTCCTGCCGACCCTGCAGGAATGCTGTCATGGCCTCGTCGCCGTCGACGCGCGCCACATCGGTGTAACGGGCGCCTGCATCCTCCAACGCCAGACGGACGAATTCGCCGCGTCCCTGCAGGCCGGTCCAGTAGTAGAGCTGATAGTGCATGCGCTGCTCCGCGTTCGAATGGCGCCGCAGCCTAGGCAATGAGCGGCTAGTCGGGCGTGACCGCAGCGTCAGCGGGCTGTGACCCGGCCACAGCCGCCGGCTGCGCCAGCAGCCACGCCAGCTTGCGCGCACGCGGCTGACGCTTGAGCGCGCACTCCGCGCGCGAGGCGCTGCTGCGGTCCGGGTAGCGGTGGCTGGCCATGATCTGCAGTGGCGGATTGGCGCGCGTGTAGCGCGCGCCGGTGCCTTGCGCATGCGCCTGGAAACGCCGCTCCAGATCATTGGTGATCCCGGCGTAATAGCTGCCGTTGCGGCACAGCAGCAGATACAGATACCAGGGCTTGGGTGCATCCATGGCCGCATTATCGCCGCTGGCCGGCGCCTGCACAGCGTCAGCGCACCGACGATGGCGGTGCGGCCCGGCGCCGACCACGCAACGCGCGAGTGAATAACCACCTAAACATTGGTTATTTGACGCTCGCGGCGCTGGCAAACAGCATGCCCTACTGCCATGCGCGGTCCGGCCGGCTTGGCGACAGAACGCCAAGCGACGCGCACAAAACTGGCCGCAACGCGCTCGGAATACGCCATATCGCCCACCCACAAGGACCTCCATGCCTGTGCAACACCGGATCCCCGCCGGGATCGCTTCTGCTTCAAGGTGGTTGGCTACCCCGCAACGATTGGCATGGAGCCTGGCGCTGGCGTGTGCGCCGGCCATGGCGGATGAAGTGGGTGAACCCGCGACGCCGGCGGGCGCGGCGCAGACGCTCGGTGCAGTGACGGTCACGGCCACACGGCGCGAAACCACCTTGCAGCAGGTGCCGGTGGCGGTGTCGGTGGTGCAGGGCGAGACGCTGGAGCGCGAGAACCGCAACAGCGTGGCGGACCTGCCGGCACTGGTGCCCAGCCTGACCTTCCGCACCGGTGCCTCCAACAAGGACACCTCGTTGTTCCTGCGCGGGGTGGGCACCATTTCCACCTCGCCGGGCGTGGAGCCCAGCGTGGCCACCGTGATCGATGGCGTGGTGCTGGGCAGGCCCGGGCAGGCCACGCTGGATCTGCTCGATGTCGAACGCATCGAGGTGCTGCGCGGGCCGCAGGGCACCTTGTTCGGCAAGAATGCTTCGGCCGGGGTGCTCAACATCGTCAGCAAGCCGGCGCCGGAGACAGTTGGCGGCTATGTGGATTACTCGCACTTTGGTGGCGGCGACGAAGACCGCGTGCGTGCCAGCATCGGGGGCGCGTTGCTGCCGGAGGTGCTCAAGGCCAGCGTGTCGGCGTTGTGGGCAGAGTACGGCGGCAACGTGCGCAACGTGGCCGATGGGCAGATCGTCAATGGCTACCGACGCGCCGGTGCACGGCTGCGGCTGGATCTCACGCCCACGTCCGACTTCACGGCGACCCTGTTGGCCGATTACCTGCAGTCCCACAGCGATGCGCCCAGCGGGGTGGTGGTGGCCAGCACGCGTGCCGACTTTGCCGCCGCCCTGGCGCCGGTGCGGGCCGGGGCCGACAACCGGCAGATCAACAGCGATTTCCCCACGTCTCTGGACGACATCAACAAGGGCGCCTCGCTGCAGCTGGATCAGCACATCGGCGAGCTGCTGCTGACCTCGATCAGCGCATGGCGGCAATGGGACAACACGCAATTCCAGGATGGCGACCGCACCGCCCAGCGCAGTGCGGCGTTTCCCGCATCGCATGACCGGGGCGATCTGGGCTACACGCAGTACTCGCAGGAACTGCGCGTGCAGACCCCGCGCGACCGCGCCGTGGAGGCGGTGGCCGGGCTGTATTACCTGCACGCGCGCAGCGATGAAACCTATCGCCGCACCGTCACTTCGCCCACTGCCAGCACGGTCGGCGTGGCCGACTACGCCACCCGTGCGCAGACCTATGCCGCGTTCGGCGAAGCCACCTGGCATTGGCGCCCGGATCTGCGCGCCTTGCTGGGTGTGCGCTTCACCCGCGACACGCTGGACTATCACCATCGGCGCGCGTCCACCTCCGCAACGGCGGTCACCGGCATCCAGCCGGCCACTGCAAGCAGCGGCAGCACCGCAGAAAACGGCGTCTCGGGTCGCACCGGCCTGCAATACGACTTCGATGCGCGCACCACCGGCTACCTCACCTATTCGCGCGGCTACAAGGGCCCGGCCTACAACGTGTTCTTCAATATGCAGCCGCGCGATACGCCGGCACTGAAGCCGGAAACCTCCAACGCCTGGGAGCTGGGTTTGAAGGCGCGCGCCCTGGATGACCGGCTGAGTGCGAACGTGGCGTTGTTTCATACCGAATACGCCAATTACCAGGCCAACTTCTTCGACACCGTGGCCGGGCAGGTGGTGACGC
Organism: Xanthomonas sp. NCPPB 1325; assembly: GCF_041477645.2. Classification (NCBI taxonomy): domain Bacteria; kingdom Pseudomonadati; phylum Pseudomonadota; class Gammaproteobacteria; order Lysobacterales; family Lysobacteraceae; genus Xanthomonas; species Xanthomonas sp. NCPPB 1325. The sequence goes on along the minus strand of NZ_CM192985.1, from coordinate 3,704,296 downwards.
GGCTGATCAACGCCGGGCAGGTGCGCACGCAGGGCCTGGAGCTGGACCTGGACTACCGCCCGACCGAGCGGCTCAGCCTGGCCGCCTCGCTGGCCTATACGCAGGCACGCATCCAGCGCTTTGCCTGCCCGGCAGCGGCGGCGTCCAATTGCAATGTCGATGGCCGGCCGCTGCCGTTTTCGCCGGACTGGAAGGGCAATCTGCGCGCAGGTTATCGCCTGCCGCTGCATGGCAGCCTGGCGCTCGAATTCAACGGCGATGTGAGCTGGCAGGACAGCGTGCAGTACGACCTCAGCCAGACTCCGCAGACCATCCAGGGACCGTATGCGATCTGGAACGCCAGCATCGCGCTGGCCGACGATGCGCACGGCTGGCGGGTCGCGGTGCTGGGACGCAATCTCGGCGATCGGTCGTACGCGCCGCTGCTGGCCAACGCCACCGGTAATGTCTATCGATTGGTACCGCGCGACGATCGGCGTTACCTGGGCCTGCAAGTGCGCAAGGATTTTTGACGATGGGTTTGAACGTGACGGTGAGTTGCGACACGCGCGGCGGTCCACGATGAGTGCGCCACGTCAGCTGTCGCTGGGTGCGTTCCTGATGGCCACCGGTCATCACGTGGCGGCGTGGCGGCACCCGCAGGTCAGTGCGCAGACGCTGGATTTTGCGCAGTATCGCGAGATGGTGCGTATTGCCGAAGCCGCCAGGTTCGACGCGGTGTTCGTCGCCGACAGCCTGGCCGCAGCCGGCGGGCCGGTCGCCGCGCAGATGGCGCGTTCCAGCCTGTTCGAGCCGCTGACCCTGCTCAGCGCGCTGGCAACGGTGAGCGAGCGCATCGGCCTGATCGCCACCATGACCACCAGCTACAACGAGCCGTATCACGTGGCGCGCAAGTTCGCCTCGCTGGATCATCTCTCCGGCGGGCGTGCCGGCTGGAACCTGGTCACCTCCGATGCCGCCGACGAGGCGCTCAATTTCAATCGCGACGCGCATTACGTGCATGCCGAGCGCTATGCGCGGGCGCGCGAGTTTCAGCAGGTGGTGGCCGGGCTGTGGGACAGCTGGGACGACGATGCCTTCATCGCCGACAAGACGGCCGGCCTGCATCACGACCCGGCGCGTGCGCATGTGCTGGACCACCGCGGCACGCACTTCCAGGTTCGCGGTCCGCTCAATATTGCGCGTGCACCGCAGGGCCACCCGGTGCTGGTGCAGGCCGGCTCGTCCGAGCCAGGGCGTGCGCTGGCAGCCGAGACCGCCGAGGTGGTGTTCACCGCGCAATCGTCGCTGGCCAAGGCGCAGGCGTTCTATGCCGACATCAAGGGACGGCTGGAACAGTTCGGCCGCACGCGCGATGCGCTGAAGGTGCTGCCGGGCGTGTTCATCGTGGTGGGGCAGAGCCAGGCCGAGGCGCAGGAAAAATTCGAGCAGTTCCAGGACCTGGTGGAGCCGCAGGTCGGTATCGCGCTGCTGTCGCGGATGCTGGGCAACTTCGACCTGTCCGGCTATCCGGCCGATGGTCCGCTGCCGGAATTGCCGCTCACCGAAACCGGCCAGCGCAGCCGCCAGCAGTTGTTCACCGAGCTGGCCGGGCAGGAACAGCTGAGCATCGCCCAGCTTGGCCGGCGCATTGCCGGCGGGCGCGGCCACTACAGCCTGATCGGCACGCCCACGCAGATTGCCGACGAGTTGCAGGCCTGGTTCGAACAGGGCGCGGCAGACGGGTTCAACGTGCTGGTGCCGCATCTGCCCGGCGGCCTGGCCGATGTGGCCGCGCACGTTGTGCCGGAGCTGCAGCGGCGTGGACTGTTCCGGCGTGAATATGCCGGGCGCACGCTGCGCGATCATCTGGGGCTGGCACGCCCTGTCAATCGCTTCAGCGCTCGCTGATCAACCGGAACCACTCATGACCTATCTCGCACATCCCGACCGTTACGACCGTATCGCCTACCGCCGCGTCGGCCGCAGCGGCCTGGTGTTGCCGGCCCTGTCGCTGGGCCTGTGGCACAACTTCGGCGACAGCACGCCGATCGACGCCCAGCGCGCATTGCTGCGCACCGCGTTCGACCTGGGCATCACCCACTTCGATCTGGCCAACAACTACGGCCCGCCGTACGGCAGCGCGGAGATCAACTTCGGCCGCCTGCTGCGTGAAGATTTCAGGCCGTATCGCGACGAATTGATCATTTCCACCAAGGCCGGCTGGGACATGTGGCCGGGCCCGTACGGGCAGGGCGGCAGCTCGCGCAAATATCTGCTGTCCAGCCTGGATCAAAGCCTGCAGCGGCTAGGTGTGGAGTATGTGGACATCTTCTATTCGCATCGCTTCGATGCGGACACACCGCTGGAAGAGACCGCCGGTGCGCTGGCCAGTGCGGTGCAGCAGGGCAAGGCGCTGTACGTGGGCGTGTCGTCGTATTCGGCAGCGCGCACGCGCGAGATTGCCGCGCTGCTGCGCGAGTGGAAGGTGCCGCTGCTGATCCATCAGCCGGCCTACAACCTGTTCAACCGCTGGCCGGAGCAGGAGTTGCTGGACACCACCGCCGACCTCGGTGCCGGAGTGATTGCGTTTACGCCATTGGCGCAGGGCCTGCTTACCGGCAAGTATCTGGAGGGCATTCCCGAGGATGCGCGCGTCAATCGCCCCGGTGGTCAATCCTTGCGGCCCGAACACCTGTCCGACGACAACCTGCAACGCGCACGCGGCTTGAATGCCATTGCGCAGCGGCGCGGGCAGAGCCTGGCGCAGCTGGCGCTGGCCTGGGTGCTGCGCGATCCACGGGTGAGCTCGGCCCTGCTGGGTGCCAGCCGGCCGGAGCAACTGGTGGAAAACGTGGCGGCATTGCAGACGCCTGCGTTCACCGCAGAAGAGTTGGCCGAGATCGACCGCCATGCGGTCGAGGGCGGGATCAATCTTTGGGAAAAACCCTCCACCGATTGGCAATGAGGAAGCTGCCGATGCGTCACTGCGTTTCAGCAACGACAATCGAAACGGCCACGCAGCCGTTGGCCGCACGTGGCGGCGAAACGCAGGCGGCGGGTACGGTAGGTGCAAAGCGCCGGCTGCGTGCGGCACGCCGCCGGCTGACAGCTGCGCGCGCGGGCTGGGTGGCCGTGTGGGTGTCTGCGTTGCTGTTCTCCAGCATCGTATTGGTGCAGCCTGCGCTTGCGGCCGAGCCGGCGCAGTTGCGCATCGGCTATCAAAAGGCGGTGTCGAGTCTGGTGCTGGCCAAGCAGCATCGCTTGCTGGAACAGCGCTTTCCCCGCACCAGGATCACCTGGGTGGAATTTCCGGCTGGGCCGCAATTGCTGGAAGCCTTGAACGTGGGCAGCATCGACCTCGGCGGCGCCGGCGACATTCCGCCGTTGTTCGCGCAGGCCGCCGGGGCCGACCTGCTGTATGTGGGTTGGGTACCACCCACGCCGAAGGCCGAGACCATCCTGGTGCCGGCCAAGAGCACGCTGCGCACCGTGGCCGACCTCAAGGGCAAGCGCGTCGCGTTTCAGAAAGGCTCCAGCGCGCACAACCTGTTGTTGCGCTTGTTGGCCAAATCCGGCCTGAGCCTGCGCGACATCACGCCGTTGTATCTGTCGCCGGCCAACGCGCGTGCGGCCTTCGCCGCCGGGCAGGTGGATGCGTGGGCCATCTGGGACCCGTGGTATTCGGCCTTGACCCTGGATGGCAGCGCACGCCTGCTTGCCAACGGCGAAGGGCTGGGGCTGACCGGCGGGTTCTTCCTGTCGTCGCGCCGCTATGCCACCGCGTGGGGTCCGTTCGTGCAACAGGTGATGGTGCAACTCAACCAGGCCGATGGCCTGCTGGAGCGCGACCGCGCCGGCAGCATCAAAGTGTTGTCGCAAGTGAGCGGGCTGCCGCCTGCGGTGGTCGAACGCACACTGGCGCACCGCCCGCCGGCCAGCGTGCAGCCGCTCAATGCGCAGGTCATCAAGGCCCAGCAAGCCACTGCTGACCTGTTCCATGCACAGCGCCTGCTGCCCAAGCGCGTGCTGGTGGCACCGGCGGTGTGGCGCGCGCCTGCGCCTGCCGCTGCACAGCCGGCGGGCAAGTGATGCGCTCGATGGCATGCACGTGTGCAATGCGGCATCGGGAACCTTCGTGCGCACAGGTGAGCGCCCACGTCTCGATGCAACACGCGGTAATGCGATGCGCCGCCACCACGGTGCTGCAATGAGCGCCCGCGCACGCCGTCTGGGCACTGGCTTGGTGCCCTGGTTGCTGCCGCTGGCATTGCTGCTGGCATGGCAGATTGCCGCGGCCACGGGCTGGCTGCCGCAGCGCATTCTTCCTGCGCCCGATGCGGTACTGCGTGCCGCCATCACGCTCGTGCAAAGTGGTGAGCTGTGGCAGCACCTGGCCATCAGCGGTTGGCGCGCGGCGGTGGGCCTGGCCATCGGCGGCAGCATCGGCCTGGCACTGGGCCTGTTGACGGGCGTGTCGCAGGTGGCGGAACGGCTGCTCGACAGCAGCCTGCAGATGCTGCGCAACGTGCCGCATCTGGCGCTGATTCCGCTGGTGATCCTGTGGTTCGGCATCGACGAGGGCGCCAAGCTGTTCCTGGTGGCGCTAGGCACGTTCTTCCCGATCTACCTCAATACCTATCACGGCATCCGCAGCGTGGACCCGGCCTTGATCGAGATGGCGCGCAATTACGGCCTGCGTGGGCCGCAGCTGTTTGTCGATGTGCTGCTGCCCGGCGCGCTGCCCTCCATCCTGGTCGGCTTGCGCTTCGCGCTGGGGCTGATGTGGCTGACCCTGATCGTGGCCGAGACCATTTCGGCCAGTTCCGGCATCGGCTATCTGGCCACCAATGCGCGCGAGTTCCTGCAGACCGACATCGTGGTGGTGGCGATCGTGCTGTACGCGCTGCTCGGCAAGCTGGCCGACCTGGCCGCACGCGGCCTGGAAGCCTGGTGGCTGGGCTGGCATCCGGCACACCAGCAGCGTGCGCAGGTGCGCCGATGAGCGCGACCGACACCGGCCTGCCACTGAGCCTGCGCGGCATCGGCAAGCGCTATGGCGACAGCGAGGTGCTGCGCGGCATCGATCTGCGGATCGCCCCCGGCGCCTGCGTCGCGGTGGTGGGCCGCAGCGGCTGCGGCAAGAGCACGCTGCTGCGGGTGATTGCCGGGCTGGAAGCGGCCGACAGCGGCACCGTGGAGAGCGGCGCCGCGCCGCTTGCCGCGCAGCGCGATGCGGTGCGGCTGATGTTCCAGGACGCGCGGCTGCTGCCGTGGAAGCGGGTGATCGACAACGTGGCGCTGGGGCTGGGCCGTGCCGGCCGCATGCAGGCCCAGGCCGCGCTGGATGCGGTGGGGCTGGGCACGCGTGGCGGCGACTGGCCGGCGGCGCTGTCGGGCGGCCAGCGGCAGCGCGTGGCGCTGGCGCGCGCGCTGGTGCATCGGCCACGGCTGCTGCTGCTGGACGAACCACTGGGCGCGCTGGATGCATTGACCCGTATCGAAATGCAGCAGCTGATCGTGCAGCTGTGGCGGCACTACGGCTTCACCCTGGTGCTGGTGACCCATGACGTGGCCGAAGCCTGCGCGCTGGCCGACCGCATCGTGGTGGTGGAGCAGGGTCAGGTCGGCCTGGATGTCGCGGTGCCGGTGGCGCACCCGCGTGCGCCCGGGTCGCCGGCCCTGGCGGCGATCCAGGCGCAGGTACTGTCGCGCCTGCTGGGAGCTGCGCAGACCTCCGAGCAGGCGGCTGCGGCGAAGGCCGAGGTGCGGCGCGACGCCACGCGTGAGGCTGCGCGACACGGAGCGGCACCGCTGCAGCGGATCGTCTAGCAGCGGACGTCGGGCGCGAAGGCTCCGACGCCGCGCCCTGCGCCACGCGTCCTCCCCCAGCCAGCGGGCAAGAGGCTGCCTCACGGACCGGTGCGTCATCGCAACCGCACACCGGCTGCGTGCGCCGCCTGGCACTGCCGATTGGAGCCGGGCACCGGCCTCGCCGCTGCCCGGCTCCGGCACCGGCACCGGCAAGCCTTGAAACCCCGCCCGGCAACCGCATCTGCACGGTATCGCCGGCGTCGCCGGCCACCCGTTCAGAGGATTTCCCATGCGGATGGACAAGCTCACCTCGCGGTTCCAGCAGGCACTGGCCGACGCACAGTCGTTGGCCGTGGGCCGCGACCACAACATCATCGAGCCGGTGCACGTGCTGGCCGCGCTGCTCGACCAGAGCGGCGGCAGCACGCGCCCGCTGCTGTCGCAGGCCGGCGTCAACGTGCCGCTGCTGCGCGAGCGACTGGGCGAGGCGCTGGACACGCTGCCCAAGGTCTCCGGGCAGGAAGGCAACCTGTCGATCGGCAACGACCTCAATCGCCTGCTCAACCAGACCGACAAGCTGGCCCAGCAACATGGCGATGCCTTCATCGCCAGCGAGTGGTTCGTGCTGGCCGCCGCCGACGATGCCAGCCCGCTGGGCGTGGCGCTACGCGCGGCCGGGGGCGACAAGAAGAAGATCGAGGCGGCCATCGACAAGCTGCGCGGCGGCGAAACCGTGCAATCGGAAAACGCCGAAGAACAGCGCCAGGCGCTGGAGAAATACACCATCGACCTCACCGCGCGTGCCGAAAGCGGCAAGCTCGATCCGGTGATCGGCCGCGATGAAGAAATCCGCCGCACCATCCAGGTGTTGCAACGGCGCACCAAGAACAACCCGGTGCTGATCGGCGAACCCGGCGTGGGCAAGACCGCCATTGTCGAAGGTCTGGCCCAGCGCATCATCAATGGCGAAGTGCCCGAGGGGCTGCGCGGCAAGCGCGTGCTGTCGCTGGACATGGGCGCGCTGATCGCCGGCGCCAAGTTCCGCGGCGAGTTCGAAGAGCGCCTGAAGGCGGTGCTCAGCGACCTGTCCAAGAACGAAGGCCAGATCATCCTGTTCATCGATGAGCTGCATACCATGGTTGGCGCGGGCAAGGCCGACGGCGCGATGGATGCCGGCAACATGCTCAAGCCGGCGCTGGCACGCGGCGAGCTGCATTGCATCGGCGCCACCACGCTGGACGAATACCGCAAGTACATCGAAAAGGACGCGGCATTGGAACGCCGTTTCCAGAAAGTGTTCGTGGGCGAGCCGACGGTGGAAGACACCATCGCGATCCTGCGTGGGCTAAAGGAACGCTATGCAGTGCATCATGGCGTGGAGATCACCGACCCGGCGATCGTGGCTGCGGCCACGCTGTCCAACCGCTACATCACCGACCGCCAGTTGCCGGACAAGGCCATCGACCTGATGGACGAAGCCGCATCGCGCATCCGCATGGAGATCGACTCCAAGCCGGAGGAACTCGATCGCCTGGAGCGCCGCCTGATCCAGCTCAAGATCCAGCGCGAGATGCTCAAGAAGGAAAAGGACGAGGCCTCGCGGCAGCGCCTGGCCGATCTGGAAAGCGATATCGACAAGCTCGAACGCGAGTTCTCCGACCTCAATGAAGTGTGGAAGTCGGAAAAAGCGGCGTTGCAGGGTACCACCAAGATCAAGGAGCAGATCGAGCACGCCAAGCTGGAATTGGAGGCCGCGCAGCGCCGCCAGGACTACGCCAAGATGAGCGAGATCCAGTACGGCGTGCTGCCGCAGCTGGAAAAGCAGATGCTGCTGGCCAACGAAGTGGAGCACCACGACTTCAAGCTGGTGCAGGACCGCGTCACGGCCGAGGAAATTGCCGAAGTGGTGTCGCGCTGGACCGGCATTCCGGTCAACAAGATGCTTGAAGGCGAGCGCGACAAGTTGTTGCGCATGGAGGAGGAGCTGCATCATCGCGTGGTCGGTCAGAACGAGGCGATCAAGGTCGTCTCCGACGCGGTGCGCCGCTCGCGCGCGGGTCTGTCCGATCCCAATCGCCCGAGCGGCTCGTTCCTGTTCCTGGGGCCGACCGGCGTGGGCAAGACCGAGTTGTGCAAGGCGCTGGCGGACTTCCTGTTCGACAGCACCGAAGCAATGATCCGCATCGACATGAGCGAGTTCATGGAAAAGCACTCGGTCTCGCGTCTGATCGGTGCGCCTCCGGGCTATGTGGGCTATGAAGAGGGCGGCTATCTCACCGAGGCGGTGCGCCGTCGCCCGTATTCGCTGATCCTGCTGGACGAGGTGGAAAAGGCGCATGCCGATGTCTTCAACATCCTGCTGCAGGTGCTCGATGATGGCCGCCTCACCGACGGCCAGGGCCGCACGGTGGACTTCCGCAACACCGTCATCGTGATGACCTCCAACCTGGGCTCGCACCAGATCCAGGAGCTGTCCGGCGACGGCAGCGCCGAGGCTTATACGCAGATGAAGGCCGCAGTGATGGGCGTGGTGCAGGCGCACTTCCGCCCGGAGTTCATCAACCGGCTGGACGACATCGTGGTGTTCCACCCGCTGGACAAGGCGCAGATCAAGTCGATCGCGCGCATCCAGTTGCATGGGCTCGAAAAACGCCTGGCCGAGCGCGGCCTCAAGCTGGATCTGGACGATGCCGCGCTGGAATTGTTGGGCAATGTCGGCTTCGACCCGGTGTATGGCGCACGCCCGCTCAAGCGCGCGATCCAGTCGCAGGTGGAGAACCCGTTGGCGCAGCAGATCCTGTCGGGGCAGTACCTCAGCGGTGACACCGTGCAAGTGCGCGCTGAAGGCGGGCGGCTGGCGTTTACCAAGGGCTGAGGCGCAGCACCGGTTACGCGCGCGCATGCGCAGGGCAGGCATCTGGAGTTCGGTAAGGCTTGATTGGAGGGCGAGTCGTCCCGCAGGATGCGGGGGAGGCTCGCCTGCGGCATGCGGGTCGCTTTGGAGCCTGACGGATTGCCGCGCTCTGCCTCCCTCGAACACCTCATCTGGCAAGGAACTTCAGATGCGTCTTGCGTATGTTTCGATCTATGTCGGCGTCGCCTTGGGATTAACAGGTGCTCTGCACGCAGCGGAAGTGCCGGATATTTTCGCCGCGCTCAAGGCCTACGAGGCCGAGGACTACGCGGGTTGTGCCCAGGTGATGGCCGCACTGCAGCGCTCCTCCGGCGAACTGCCGCAAAATGGCGAACTCCTGCGCGCAGAGTGTCTGGCGGCAGCGAAACAGACCGACGAGGCGATGCGCTATCTCGAGGAGGAAATTCCACGGGGGCGCATTTCCATCGATGATTTGCGCAGCAAGGATCGGCCCGGCCTGAATCGGCTGCGAAAGACGGATGGGTGGCCTGCGCTGCTGGCTAAGGCCGAACGCATCAGTGCGCAGCAGCAGACGGCGTTGAATCTGCAATTGCGGCAGGAGCTGCTTGCGCGCGTAGAGAAGGATCAGCATGCGCAAAATGCAGCAATCACCGCTGGAGGCAAGCCAGCCGACTGGGCATCGATCGTGCCGGTGATGCGCGAAAACACCGAATGGCTCAAGCAGGTCGTCGCGACGCAGGGGTGGCCGGGACGGCGCCTGGTGGGCGAAGACGGCGCCAATGCAGCATGGACCTTGATACAGCACTCCGACGCTGATCCAGGGTTTCAGGCGCAGGTGCTGGCATTGATGGAAGCGGCGCTTGCCAGGCAGGATGTGGCGCCTGACGATGTGGCGCTGCTCACCGATCGTGTCTTGCGTGCGCAAGGGAAGCCGCAGCGCTACGGCACCCAGTTTCAGACCGATGCGGATGGTAGCAAGTCGCTGCAGCCCACTGAGGACGAAGCGGGCCTGGATGCGCGTCGCCGTAGCATGGGGCTCCCTCCCATGCATCAGTACAAAGAGATGTTGCGCGACGTTTACCATCAGCCGGTGCGGTGAGCGACGGTTGAGGAGCGTCGGGTTGCCAGCAGCGACGGCGGGCGCGCGTGCGCCTCTGCACGACCTGATCGTTGGCGATGTCGTCATAGCCGGCTGTCATGAGGTTCGGGTCGGCGGCCGGGTATCGTCGGGCTCCTTGTCCAGCAGCGAGCCGTGCCATGACCGATCCGCAGTGGAAGCCTGAAACCATCGCCGTGCATGGCGGGTATCGCCCCGACCCGACCACGCGCGCGGTGGCGGTGCCGATCTATCAGACGGTGGCGTATGCGTTCGACGATACCCAGCATGGCGCGGACCTGTTCGACCTGAAGGTGCAGGGCAACATCTACAGCCGCATCATGAACCCCACCAACGACGTGCTGGAGCAGCGCGTGGCCGCGCTGGAAGGCGGCATCGGCGCCTTGGCGCTGGCATCGGGGCAGGCCGCGGTGACGTATGCGATCCAGACCATCGCCGAGGCCGGCGACAATATCGTCTCTTCCAGCGCCTTGTATGGCGGCACCTACAACCTGTTCGCGCATACGCTGCCGCAGTTCGGCATCAGTACGCGCTTTGCCGACTATCGCGACCCGCAGGCGTTTGCCGGCTTGATCGACGAACGCACCAAGGCAGTGTTCGTCGAGTCGATCGGCAATCCGCGCGGCAACATCACCGATATCGAAGCGGTGGCGGCCGTGGCGCATGCGCACGGCGTGCCGTTGATCGTGGACAACACCGTCGCCACGCCGTCGCTGCTGCGGCCGATCGACTTCGGTGCCGACATCGTGGTGCATTCGCTGACCAAGTATCTAGGCGGGCACGGCAACAGCATCGGTGGGGCGATCGTGGACAGCGGGCGCTTTCCGTGGGCGGCGCACAAGGCACGCTTTCCGCGCCTCAACGAACCGGATGTGAGTTACCACGGCGTGGTCTATACCGAGGCCTTGGGCGAGGCGGCGTATATCGGCCGTGCGCGGGTGGTGCCGCTGCGCAATACCGGTGCGGCGCTGTCGCCGTTCAACGCGTTCTTGATCCTGCAAGGCATCGAAACATTGCGGCTGCGCATGGAGCGCATCAACGCCAATACCTTGGCCATTGCGAGGTATCTGCAGCACCACGCACGCGTTGCCTGGGTCAACTATGCCGCGCTGCCGGATCACCCCGAGCATGCGTTGGCGCAGAAATATCTGGGCGGCCACGGGTCCGGTGTGCTCACGTTTGGCCTGCCGGGCGGGCGTGCGGCAGGCGCGCGTTTCCTGGATGCGCTGCAGCTGTTTACCCGGCTGGTGAATATCGGCGATGCCAAATCGCTGGCGACGCACCCGGCGTCCACCACGCACCGCCAGCTGGGTCCAGCCGAGCTGGAGCATGCCGGGGTGAGTGAAGACACCGTGCGGCTGTCGATCGGCATCGAGCATATCGATGACTTGCTGGCGGATCTGGAGCAGGCGCTGCAGGGGGCGTGAGGTTGATCGCCCCTCTCCCGTCGGGAGAGGGGTTGGGGTGAGGGTGCGGTAGGTCCGCAATGCAGCAGTCGACGTCGAACGGCGCCATTGACTCGCAATCGCACCCTCATCCGCCCCTTCGGGGCACCTTCTTCCGATGGGAGAAGGGCTGCTTGAGCCCTTCTCCCTGCGGGAGAGGGTTGGGGTGAGGGTACGGTAGGTCCGCAATGCAGCAGTCGACGTCGAACGGCGCCATCGACTCGCTGTCGCACCCTCATCCGCCCCTTCGGGGCACCTTCTCCCGATGGGAAAAAGGACAGCTTGAGCCCCTCTCCCCCATGAAGGAGGACAATGTCCCGATGGGAGAAGGAAGCGTTGGTCGCAGACCTCTGAGGCGCCTGCTACCATGCGCGCCCCTGAGGTGACTGCCGCAGTTGCGGTGGTTTAAACGGGAATCCGGTGCGCGGGTCGCCTTGGGCGGGTCGCAATTCCGGAGCTGCCCCCGCAACGGTGGGCGAGACAAGGGTCTGCACGTCACGCCACTGTGCTTGCATGGGAAGGCGCAGGCCTGGGAAGCGTCCGCTTCCACTCGCGAGCCCGGAGACCGGCCTGAGGGACAAGACCCGGCACGCGGTGGGCGTGGCCTTGATCGTCTGGCGCTGCGGCGTTGGGCGCCTGGCCCGTTGCTGTCTGCCGCCCCCATTGCCCCCGCGCGGGTAGGCGCGGTTCCAGGAGCAGCAGTCGATGTCCGTTTCTTCCGTTTTGCCGACCCGCGCCGTGCTGGCCGTGGGGCTGTCGCTGTGCATGGCCAACCTGGCCCGGGCCGAGGCCGCCGTCGATCTCGACGAAGTCGTGGTCACCGCCTCGCGCACCGCGCAGACCCAGGACCAGACGCTGGCGCCGGTCACGGTGATCGACCGCGCGCAGATCGAGCGTCGCCAGGTCAATTCACTGCAGGACCTGCTGCGTGGCGAGGCCGGCGTGTCGCTGGCCAACAACGGCGGGCCGGGCAAGCCGACCTCGCTGTTCCTGCGCGGCACCGAATCCGACCAGGTGGTGGTGCTGATCGATGGCGTGCGCATCGGCTCAGCCACCTCCGGTGGGGCGGCCTTGCAGGACCTGCCGATCGAACAGATCGAACGCATCGAGATCGTGCGTGGCCCGTTTTCCAGCCTGTATGGTTCCGAAGCGCTGGGCGGGGTGATCCAGATCTTCACCCGTCGCCCGCAAGGCAGCTTCGTGCCGATGCTCAGCGTGGCTGCCGGCAGCAACAACGCGCGCCGCTACGGTGCCGGCCTGGCCGGGCGGAGCGAGGGCGATTTGGGCGAGGCCGGCGGGTGGTATTCGGTCAACGCAGTGCATGACGAAACCGACGGCATCAACGCGTATCTGGACACCAGTTCCAGCGCCTACGACCCGGATCGCGATGGGTATCGTAACGATTCGCTGAGCGTGCAGGGCGGCTGGCGCTTCAACCGGCAGTGGGATGCCGACGTGCACGCGTTGCGTGCGCAGAGCCGTAACGACTACGACGGCTCTGTCTTTGGCGGCAACCTGTCCAAGGGCGTGCAGCAGGCGGTCGGTGGCAGTGTGCGTTACGCACCCACCGATGCGCTCAAGTTCACCGCCAGCGTCGGCGGCAGTTCCGACTTCAGCGATGCGTACTACGACGGTGCGTACGTCTCCACCTACGACACCCGCCGCAAGCAGGGCTCGTTGCAGGCCGACATCACCACGGCACCGGGCCTGTTGACGGTCGGCTTCGACTGGCAGCGCGACGCTATCGCGAGCAGCGATAACTACGACGCCGACAGCCGTATCGACCGCGCGGCATTTGCGCAGTGGCAGCAGAGCTTCGGTGCGCAGTCCGTGCAGGCCAGCCTGCGTCGCAACGACAACAGCCAGTTCGGCGGCAAGACCACCGGCAGCCTGCTGTGGGGTTGGGACGTTGCCGAGCACCTGCGCCTGACCGCCAGCTACGGCACCGCGTTCAAGGCGCCGACCTTCAACGAGCTGTACTACCCGGACTTCGGCAACCCGCTGCTCGGGCCGGAGACGTCCAGCAGTGCGGAGCTTGGGCTGCGGGGGCGCTACGACTGGGGCACCTGGACGCTCAGCGCCTTCCAGACCCGCATCAGCGACCTGATCGCCTATGACGCCTCGCTGGTGGATGCCGCCCACCCCTTTGGCCAGCCGAACAATATCGACAAGGCGCGCATCCGTGGCGCCGAAGCCGGTTACGAGACCGCGCTGGCTGGCTGGACGCTGCGTAGCGCGCTGACCTGGCTGGCGCCGCAGGCCGATGGCGAGGTCGGGCACGGCAACTGGCTACCGCGTCGCGCCCGCCAGAGTGGGCGCATCGATGCCGACCGCACCGTCGGCGCGTTTGGCGTGGGCGCAAGCCTGTTCGGCTCGGGCAAGCGCTTCGATGACCTGGCCAACACCGAGCGCCTGGCCGGTTACGGCCTGCTGGACCTGCGCATGAGTTATGCGATCAACACGGACTGGAAGGTGCAGTTCACCGCCAACAACGTGTTCGACCGCCGCTACGAGACCGCGCGCTGGTATGCGCAGCCCGGGCGGAATTACCTGCTCACCTTCCGCTACCAGCCAGCGCAATAACGCGATCTTTTGTCGCGCGCGAAGGCGGAATGCGCTGCGGCAGGTGCCGACCGGCCACAGGCGCTGGCCGCTTTGCCGGGCTGGGGGATTGACCGTGCTGCGTCCCCTGGCTCATGCCGCGCTGCATGGCGGCTCGCTCGCCCGACGCTATGGTTGCGCAGCCTGCCGGGCCACCCGGATGCGGGGTGCCTGCCTGCGCAAACGTGACATGTTGCACACCGCTGCCGCAGTTGCCTGGGCAGGGGGTGCTGGTCAGCAACGCGGTCGGGCACGGCGATGTACCGCCGGGCGAACTCACGCCTCGTTTTGTCGGTGAAGCCGCCCGGCGGCGCCAGGCGTTGGCGCTACAGTGCGGGCTTGCGATGGTGGTGGCAGGTTTGGCCCATGGTGCTGAAGGGAGAAGCGGTGTGACTAGCGACTGGATCCTTGCTGCATGCGCAACGCCGGATGCGCGCGTGCGCGCTGCGGCGCTGGCGCGGCAGGAACAGCTGACCAAGCCGCATGGCGCGCTGGGACGGCTGGAGCAACTGGCGGTGCAGCTGGCCGCCTGGCAACGCAACGCGCACCCCACCGTGCAGCGGGTGTGGATTGCGGTGTACGCCGGTGATCATGGCGTTGCCGCCGAAGGTGTCTCGGCCTTTCCGCAGGCGGTCACCGGCGAGATGGTGCGCAACTTCGCACGCGGCGGCGCAGCCATTGCGGTGCTGGCGCGCGAGCTCGGCGCACGGCTGGAAGTGGTGAACCTGGGCGTGGTGAACGATCCGGGCGAGCTGCCACGGGTGCGACGTGCGTGGATCGCGCCGTCCACCGCCAATCTCTGCGAGCAGCCGGCGATGACTCACGCGCAGTTGCGCGATGCGCTTGCCGCCGGCGCCGAGAGCATCGCGCAGGCCAGGAGTTGCGATACGCAGTTGTTCGTCGGCGGCGAGATGGGGATCGGCAACACCACCGCCGCCGCCGCGCTGAGCTGCGCCTTGCTGTCGCAATTTCCGCAGGCGATGGCCGGTGCCGGCACGGGTCTGGATGCCGAGGGCATCGCGCACAAGGCCACGGTGATCGCGCGTGCGCTGGCCGTGCACGCCGATGCCGCCACTCCGCTGGAACGGTTGCGCCGGCTCGGCGGCTTCGAGATCGCCGCCCTGGTCGGTGCGTATATCGCCGCTGCGCAGGCCGGCATCCCGGTGCTGGTGGACGGCTTCATTTCCACCGCTGCGGCATTGGTCGCCACCGGTCTCAACCCTGGCGTGCGCGAATGGCTGCTGTTCGGGCATCGCTCGCAGGAACGCGGTCACGTTGCGCTGCTGCGCGCACTCGATGCCGAACCGCTGCTGCAGCTGGATCTGCGCCTGGGCGAGGCCAGCGGCGCGGCGGTGGCGATTCCGCTGCTGCGCAGCGCCTGCGCCTTGCACAACGGCATGGCCACCTTTGCAGAAGCCGGCGTGTCCGACGCATGAGCGTGCAGACCACCGTGCTGCGGCATGCGATACCGCCAGCGCAGTGAGCGCGGCCAGTTCGAAGACCTGCTGACCAAACCGGGGTGGCAGCAACTGCGCGCAGTTACTGCATCGCGTGATTGGAACTCCGGGCAGCATGCAGGTGGACCCTGTGCGACGTGCGTTCGTATGGCGGGCATCGTGTGCGGTCCCCATCAACCCGCCACCGGCAAAAACAGCTGCTGCGGTGGCGGGTGCATCAGGAACTGCTGGTGCGAAATATTCCAGGCGTAGGCGCCGGCCAGCGGAAAGGCCAGGCAGTCGCCGGGGGCCAGTGCGGCGACGGGTTGGTTGTGGGCCAGCACGTCCTTGGGCGTGCAGAGCTGGCCGACCAGGGTGACTGCGGCGTCGCTGACGACCGGCGGGTGCACCCCGCGCAGCACGCGGACGGGGTGGTCGTGCGCCTGTGCGGCCGGCGTGCGGAAGTGATGGGTGCCGCCGCGCGCGATTGCGAACCAGGCGCCATGGCTGCGCTTGAGGTCGAGCACTTCCATCAGGTACCAGCCGCAACTGGCGCTGACATAGCGGCCCGGCTCCAGGCGCAGGCGCACGGCATCGCCGTGCTCGCGCAACAACGCCGGCAGCCCCGCGCAGAAGCCGGCCCAGTCGAATGAAGCCTGCGGCGTCAGGTAGTCCACGCCGAAGCCGCCGCCCGCATTCACCCTGAGCGGCCCGAGACCGTAGGTGTGTCGCCACTGCTGCACGGTGCGCAGGTAGGCGGCAATCAGGTGCAGCTGCGCGCCGGCATCGCGCTGATGCGACATCAGGTGGAAATGAAACCCTTCCAGGCGCAGCGCCGACGTTGCGCGCAGCAGCTGCATGGCGGTGTCCAGGTCCTGCGGGTCGAGACCGAAGGGCGAGGGCTGCCCGCCCATCATCAGGCGCGTGCTCTTGGCGCCGGGCACGGCGATGTTCATGCGCAGGAACACCGGCACGCAGCGGCCGGCAGCCGCGGCGATGGCCGCCAGGCGCTGCAGCTCGCCGAGACTCTCCACGTGCACGCTGCAGTCGGGCAGGGCCACCGCCTGGGCGAGTTCGCTGTCGAGTTTGCCGGGCCCGCCGAACAGCAGCGCTGCCTGTGGTTGCTGTGCATGCAGCCAGGCCAGTTCGCCACCGGATGCGGCCTCGAAGCCGTCCACATGCGGCGCGAGCGTGCGCAGGATCGGTGGCTCTGCATTGGCCTTGGCCGCGTAGAACAGCTCGCACGGTGCCGGTAGCTGCGCGCGCATCCACGCCGCATGCGCGTGCAGTGCGGCCAGATCATAGACATACGCGCAGACCGGGCCATCGCTGCGGGCGCGCAGTTGCGGCAACGCAGCGATGACGCGGCCCGTGTCGATCTGCAGGCTCACGCCGCCACCTGCCGTGCGCGGACGAGCGGCGCGATGGGATTGGGCAGGGCGGTGTAGTCGGATTGACGGTCGGCGCGTTGCAACAGACGGGTGCCGAGATTGTTCTTGCCCGGCAGCGGCGCGCCGTCGATCAACCCCTGCAGCGCGGGCTGTGCGCCGTGGCGCTGCTGCCAACGCACGGCAATCTCGCCCACGCGGTGCCACAGCTGCGCTTCCAGCGTGCCGTCGCCTTCGGTCAGATGGAAAATGGCCTCGGCCAGGTTGTTGACCAGGGCGCAATAGGCCACGCGGTTCCAGCCTTGTTCGGGCGTGTAATACAGCGATTGCCGCGCGCGCTCGCCGACGCCGTGCAGCCGTGTCGGTGGCCAATGGTGGGCAAGCAGCTTGGTGCCTTCCAGGTCGCGAATCCACACCCGCGTCGGCCACCCGTCGGCAAACCCGATCACGGTGTTCTGCAGATGCGGCTCCAGGGCGATGCCGTGCTGGAACAACGCGCTCCACACGCCGTCCAGCAACACGCTGGCATAGGCGCCGAACCAGCGCCGTGTGGCGGTGCGGCGATCCATCGGCGTACGGCTCAGCGCCTGCAGCTGTCGGGCGCAGACGCTATTGCCCTGCGCATCGCAGGTAAACAACGCTGCCGCCACCTGTGGCTGCCAGTGCGCGCGCTGCGCGGCGGGGATGGTCTTGCGGTACAGGATGCCGAAGCTCTCCGACAGGTTGCGTGCGGCGTGCGGGTCGGCGTCGTACAACGCGCGATCGACCCGCGCCACATCCAGCGAAGTTGCCGCCGGCTCCAGCATCACATCGAAGCCGGGTACCTGCACGGCCAGCGCTTGCCAGCTCGGCGCCAGCAGCTCGGTGAGGGCGACCGCACTTTCCAGTTCGTACCAGGCGTTCTTGCGCACGCAATTGGTCAGGCGCACATGCACCGAGCACTTGAGGAAGTACTCCAGCGCCGGGTGATACAGCGTGCGCACCGACGAGGTGGGGCGCAGTGCAGCGCCACGCAGGCCGACCGGTGCGATGAGGCCGCGCGATTGCAGCGTGCGCAGCAAGGGGTCGTCCAGCAGGCGTTGCGCCTCCCACGGGTGGCAGGGATACAGCGCCGGGTCGCCGGACAGTTGCGTCAAGCTGGCACGCACGTCCTGGCCCTGCACGCGCAGCAGGCGCGGGTCGATGCGGAACCAGAACAACTGGAACTGCGCGCGCGCTTCCGGGGCGCAGGCCAGCACCTGCTCCAGCGCGATGCCTTCGCGGCTTTTAGGCGTGGGATGCAGCGCATGCCCCCACAGCATCGATTGCTCCGCATCGATCATGGCCTCGCCGCTGGCCGCGCTGCGCTGGGCCTGCCGCAACAACGCCGCGGTGACCGCCACGCTGTTGGCGCTTTGTGCCAGCAGCTCCGGATTCACCGCCTGCCTGCTGCCCAGCGATTGCAGCAGGCAGCGTGCCAGGGCGTGCGCATCCAGGCTCTGCCACGGCTGGCCGGCGCTCTTGAGAAACGGCGTGGACGCAAAACGGCAGCGGCCCAGCCGGTCGGCATGGGCAATGCGCACGCACAGCGTGCCGGCGGCGCCCAGCGCGATGCGCAGCCAGCGCTGTTCGGCCACCCGCGGGCCGGGGCGATCCAGCCCGCGGTAATCGAAATCGGCGGCATGTTGCGGGATGGCGAACTCGCGCAGGTAGCAGTTCAACCAGCAACTGCAGGCCTGGGCGTCGGCCATGCTGTCGTACCAGGGGTCATGCATCGTGTGCAGCGACATCGGCAGATCTCCTCGAAGGAAAGCGCACCAGGACGGTGAGCGCAGCAGCGGCGGCCGCCAGCGCGGCGGCCAGGAAAGGGCTGGCCGGGCCGGCGGCCTGGGCCAGCGCACCGGCGGCGGCGCCGGCGGCTACGCCGGCCCACTTGCCGCAGGCATCGAACCGGCCGAACAGGCGCCCGGCGCCGTGGCCGCTGGCGACCAGAGCCAGGCTGCGGTTGAGCCCACGCAGGCCGAGCAACATGCCAAGCCCGAACAGCAGCCGCGCCGCCACCAGCGCGATGGCGTCGTGCAGCAGCGCCTGCCACAGGCAGGCAAGCGCAAATAGCAACAGCCCGGGCATCAGCCATGCGTGGCCATCGCCGCGCCGCCACCACGGCAGCACGACCAGGTACACCAGGTGCGGCAGGCTGTAGAGCAGGCCGGCGAGCGCATCGTGGCCGGCGCCACGCGCGAGTGCGTAGGGAATGAAATACGGGAAGGTCACCACCATCGCGAAACAGAACAGGAACTGCGCCAGCAGCAGCGTAGGCCACGACGCTGGAGTGGCCTGCAATGGCGCCGGACCCGACGCGGCGATTGGTGCGGCCACTGGCCGTGGAGCCGGGTGATCCGCCGGCAACCGCCAGGTCAGTGCGAATGCGATCAGCGGCAGCAGCGCGAGCGCGCGGTACAGCGATTGCGCCGGGCCCAAGGCAAGGGCCAGCCCCAGCAGTGCGGGTGCGCTCACCATCGCCAGCCGTGCCGAATACTGGGTCCAGTCCAGTGCGCGCGCCAACGGGCCGGCCTGCGGCTGGCTGGCCAGATAGGCGTTGGCCGCGGCCAGCGAGCCGCCGCAGCCGCCCTGCACGACCAGGCCAACCACCAGCCAGGTCAGCGATGGTGCGAAGCCGGCGATGGCAAAGCCCAGCGCCAGCCCCAGCTGCGCGCGCAGCAACGAACGCTTGCGCCCGTAGCGGTCGGCCAGCCGCCCCCAGGTGCCGGCCGTCAACGCGGTGCACAGCGTCGGCAGCACGTACAGCACGCCGCTCCAGCCCACCGCCGCGCCCGGTGCCAGTTCGGCCAGCACCTGCGGCAGGAACAGCGGCATGCCCAGGGCGGTGAAGGCGGCCAGATAGTGCGCTGCCAGCACCGGGCCGAGAATGCGCTTCATCGCCCACCACCGGCCTGATGGCGCGGCTGTTGCGCAAACGCAGTGCCGAACGGATTGGGCGCGCTGTTGCCATAGAACTTGTTGATGTCGCTCGCCCCGGTGAGCTGCTTGCTGAGCAGGCTGCCGGCACTGAGCAGGTACTTCACCGGCAACCGTGGCATGGCGAGCAGGTCACGCGCGGGCGCGGTATCGATGCCTTCGGCGTGCAGGTGTTCAAGCGTCCGCGCGAGTTGCGCCTGCAGCTGCGCCGCCAGCGGCGCGCGCAGCGCCGGCTGCCACTCGGCCAGGCCTTCCAGCACCGCCTGCAGATCCAGTTGCAGCACGATGGTGCAGAACATCTGCGCCAGCGCCTGCGCATCGTCCACCGCAATCCGCGCATCGCGCAGCGGGCCCAGCGTGTCGATGTCCGGCACTTGGGCGCGCAGTTGTGGCATGGCGATCCGCGCGGCGTCGTTGTCCTTCATCAGCAGGCGGGTGCGTTGGCCGTGGGCATATACCAGCACGCTGTTCTGCTGATTGGCTTCCAATGCAATGCCGTAGCGCAGCCACAACCGCAAATGCACCGCAAGCAGCAACTCGGTGTAGTCGCGCCACCAGGCCTGCACGTCGCCGTGGGCGAACTGCTCGGCCAGGTGGATCGCCATCGGCCGGCCATCGGGCAGCCACGCGCACAGCGCGGCCACCGGCACCAGCGTGGCGTCGTCCAGGGGCGGATACCGCCGCACCAGATAGGCCAGGTGCCGGGTCTGGCCCACGTGCCCGCCATGCGACTCGTCCACGAACACGCACCGGCCCCGCAGGGCGCTGTCGTGCGCATCAATGCCACGCAACGCGCGCTCCAGCCAGTGCCCGTCGTACAGCGTGGACGGTTTGATCAGACGCAGGTTCAGTGCGCCCAGCGTGCGCATCGGGATCGGCAGCTTGAGGTGCAGGTGCGGCTGCTGCACTGGCACCAGCGTGCGCACCGACAGGGTGGGGCGCACCTGCAGCCATGCCCGCGGTGCACGCACCGCACCGGCCGGAAGCTCGAAGCCGGGCTGTTCCAGTCGCTCCCACACCAGCGGATGTACCGGCCAGGCCAGGTGGGTGTGCGCAAGCGCCGGCGGCAGGCCGAGCGTGGCCAGGTCCGGCCACAGCGCGGCCGGCGGCGTGCTGGTGCAGCTGACCAGGGCATGCGGGATCGCCAGCCAGCGCAGCGCGAAGGTCGGCGCAAACTCCGGCGCGTAGTCGCGCAACTCCGATGCTTCCAGCCCGGCCTTGGCGCGCGCGGTGGGATAGAACGGGTGGTCGCGGTAGCTGGCCAGCTGGTCGCAACGGTAGGCACGTTCGGCCGGGTCTGCGTGCTGCAGGGCGGTGGCCAGCGCCGGTGCCTGCGCGTCATAGGCCTGGCATGCCAGGCCGCGGTGTGCAGCGGCGCAGTCGGCCTCGTCGGCATAGGCGCGGTGCAGCTGCAAGGTCTGCGCATCGAGCTCGGCGCCCATGCGCTGCAGCCAGGCCCGCGCGCCCTGTTCGAGTTGCGCAGCGTCGGCCGTCTGCACCACCCAGCGATCGCTGCAGGCGCTGAAGTCCTGCAGCACGCCGCCGTGGTGGATCGGCAGCCACAACGTGCCGCCGGGCAAATGCGTGATGCGCCACCAACCGTCCACCGGGCCGGGGTCGGACCACTGCGCCAGCACGCCCGGGTCGGGCGTGGCCGCCTGGCCGCGGCTGACGATTCCGCGCAGATCCTCGCGCAGGCAGGCGTCGATGATGCGGGTGGCGATGTAGCGCTGGTCGTCGGCGCGGCTCATGCGTGCACCTGCGCGGTGTCGATGCGCCAGTGCAGACCGGCCTCGGCCTGCACCACCGCCTGCTCCAGCGCCTGCGCATCGCTGGCCACCGCACTCAGCACGCCCAGGTAATCCTTGTTGGAGTGGCTCAGCTGGATGCGTTCGCCCGGTGCGCGCATGCGCCGGTACTGCACGTCGCTGTGCGCGTCGCGATGGCGGCGGTCTTCGCTGGCGGTGACCAGCTCGCCTTCCGTGTCGGCCACGTAGTAACGCAGCAGGGCATGCGCACGCTCGCTGCGCAGCTGCGGCAGCGGTTGGCCCAGATGCGGCGCCAGCGCAGCGGCGAACCAGTGCCCACCGAACATGCCGTCGAGCAGGAATTCGCGGCGGTCGCCGATGCTGCGGTAGTTGATTTCCACCAGCACCGGGCCCTGGTCGGTGAGGATGAATTCGCTATGGCACAGGCCGAAGTTGACGCCGAAGGCACGCAGTTGCTGCAGCGCCTGCGCAACGACTGCGGTATCGACCCGGGCATCCCACTGCGCTTCGCACTCGACAAAATGCGGTGGCGGCGACAGGCGCACCCTGAACCCGCCGATGGCCTGCAGCGTCTGCCCGTCGCCCAGCGTTTCCAGCGTGAACAACGGCCCCTGCAACATGCCTTCCAGCAGCACGGTGCGCTGCGGGTGGCGCTGCCAGACCTCATCGAGATAGTCCTGCAGGTGCGTGGCATCGGCGCAATGGCGCACATCCAGGCTGGCCACGCCTTCGCGCGGTTTGGCCACCACCGGCCACGGGATCTCGTCCGGTGGCGCGGCGCCGGGCGCCAGGGTGCAGAACCACGGCGAGGGCAGGCCGCGTGCACGCAGGCGCTGCCGCATCGCGGCCTTGTTCTTGGCCGCGTAGCAGACCTGCCAATCCTTGCCCGGCAACCCCAGGCCGGCCGCAACCAGCGCCGTGCTGGTCTGCAGATGATCGCTGTTGCTGAAGACCGCGCGTGGCCGCAGTGCGGCGTCGTGCAGCACATCCAGCACGCCGAGCGGATTGAACACGTCGCATTCGATCACCCGTTGCGGCGCATGCGTGGGGTGGTCGCGGAAATAGGCCAGGTGATCGAGCCGATGGTCGGTCAGCAGCCACACCGGAATGCCTTGCGCGTGCGCGGCCGGCAAAAAGCCATCGGTGATGGCCGGGTGGCAGACATGGGTGAGGATCACCAGGGGGGCGTCGGGTACAGCATTCATGGCAGCTCTCGTTCGACAGGGCGGTGGGGAAACCGATAGGGAAACGGGCTGCCTGGCGCCGCGAACGGGCGTTGGGTGGCCTGCGATCCAGCGATCGCACTGCCGCATGCTGCGGCGCTGATGCGTGCCTCATGCACGCCATGTGGTGGGCGATGGCGATGGAGTGAGCGCCATGGCCATCGTGGTCGACCACTGCCCCTGCACAGTGGTCGCGTCGTGCCGCTGCGGGTTGCTGCAGCGACGCCCATCAAGCGATGCCGACATCGGCCAGGTGTGCGTGCCGGTGCAGAACCGCAACGCGTCTCACGCCGCGTGCGGCTTGCTGCGGCCTGCACCGCGCACCGGGCGCAGTCGTTAGAACGTGTACTCCAGGCCGGCAGTGACGGTGCGGCCGGGCGCGGCCTGACGGCCCCACGGGCTGGTGTCCACGCCACGGAACCAGTACTGCCGGTCGAACAGGTTGTTGATCGCCAGCGAGGCGCTGAATTTCTGCCCATCGCGTTCGAACAAGGTATGGCTCACCTGCGTGTTCCACACCATGTACGCCGGCAGCTGGCCCACCGAGGCGATGGCGTTTTCCTGCACGGTGTTGGCGGCATCGCTGAAGGCCTTGCTGAAGTAGTACCCCGACAGCGCGACAGTGGTATGACCGAGCGCGTAGGTACCGCCCCAGGTGATCTGATTGCGTGACGTAAACGGCACGCGCAAGCCACGGAATGGCCCCGATTCCTGGCTGGCATCCAGATATGCATAGCCGGCGTTGAGGGTGAGCGCGCGCAGGTTCTCGGGGCTCCATTGCAGTTCCACCTCGCCCCCTTGGTGGCGGGTCTTGCCCAGATTGCGGAACACGCGGGTGGTGTTGTCCAGCTGGATCTGCTGATCGAAGTCGATCAGGTAGGCGCCGACCTGGATACGGGTGCGGTCGTTGGGCTGATAGCGCGTACCGGCTTCGTAATTCCACGCCAGCTCGGCATCGAGATTGTTGCCGAAGATGATCTGGGTGACCTGTGGCGCGCGCATCGAACGTTGCCCGTCCGCATACAGGAACCACCGTTCATTGGCCTGGAAACCCACCGTCAGCCCCGGCAGCACGTCGCGGGTCTGGTTGAGCGTGCTCACGCCGGTGGCGCGGTTGAAATAGCGCGAATCCAGGCGCTCGTAGCGCAGCCCGGGCGTGATGGTCAGGCGCTCGTCCGGCAATGTGATGGCATTGCTGACGTACGCCGCCAGCGCGCGGTCTTCGAACTGCCAGTCGCGCACCGTGGTGAACAGGCCATCGCGCAGCCGCAGGTTGCCGACCAGGAAATCGATGTCCTCACGCACCGCACGCACGCCGGCGGTCCATTGCTGCCGCACGTCGCCGGCACTGCCCATGCTCCAGCTCAGGCGCGGCTCGCTGCCCACCACGCGGAAGTCGCGCGGTGCGGTCTGGCGCAGTTGCGGCGGCAGGTCCGACCGCCAGGTTTCGGTGGCGGCCTGGCGCATGCCGACGATGAAGTTGCGGCTGCTGCGCGCGCTGAAGTTGGTCCAGTCCAGGCGCACGTCCTGCAGCGGGCCCCAGTCGCCCAGCAGTTGCTCATAGCTCAACGACGCGCGCGTGGTGCGGCCGTTGAAGGTGTCCAGCGGGCGCGTGGCCTGGCGCGGGTCGCGGCGATAATCGGCCGGGCTCAGGGCACCGGCCAGATCCATGTCCACCAGGTAGCGCTGCACGCTGGCCTTGAGCAACTTGGTGTCGTCCAGCCACCATTCCGCACGCACGCGCAGATTGCTGATGTCGGTGTCGCTGTGCGCACGCCAATAATCGCCGTAGGTGCGATTGGCATCGACCTGCATGCCGAAATTGTCGCTGAGGTAGCCGCCGCTGCTGAGCGCGCTGTCCTGCAGGAACTGGCCCTGACCGCCGGCGGTGACCTTGTGCGCCAGCGTGGTGCTCCAGTCGCTGGGGATCTCCTTGCTGACCAGATTGATCACGCCGCCCACGTTGTTCGGCCCGTATTGCACCGCCGCGCCGCCGCGCACGATGTCGATGCGGTCGATCTGATTCAGCCCCACCGGAAACAGCGACAGGCTGGTTTGCCCGTACGGCGCCAGTGCCAGCGGGATGCCGTCTTCCAGCACCTGCACGCGGCCGCTGCGGCTTTCGTACAGGCCGCGCAGCATGAGCTGCGGCAATGCGCCGGTGCCGGTTTCGTCGAAGATCTTGATGCCCGGCACGCGCTGCAGGGCATCGTCCAACGACCGGTTGCCGCCATTGCGCAGCTGCTCGCGGTCGATCACCTGGCGGCTGCCCGCATAGCGTTGCACGTCGTCGGGTTTGGAGCGGCCGAGCAGGCTGCCCTGCACCTGGATCGCGTCCAACGCGCGGATCGGCGTCTCGCCATCGAGGCCGGCGGCATCGGGCGTATCGGTGGCGAACGCCGACGGCGACACGCTCAAGGTGAGCGCGACCATGACGGCAGTGGTCAGGGTGTGGAAACGGAACGTCGACATCTACGGCGTGCTCCTGCAGGCGGGTAGGGAGGCGGGCGCGTCGAACGTGGCCAGATGGCCGCGCAACGCGCGCTGGATCAGGGCGCGGTCTTCGCCGGCCAGCAGCCAGCGCAGATCCGGTTGTTGCAGCCAGTGCGCGCGTTGCGCGTCGGTGCGTGGATTGGGGCAGAACGGCACGCCGGCCGCGCGGCAGTGCGCCTGCAGTTGCAGCAGCAACTCCCACACCTGCGCATGGGTGGGCTGCGGACCCAGGCCCAGATCCAGCGCCAGATCCAGCGCACCTTCCATCACCAGCGCCACGCCGGGCACGGCAAGAATGTCGGGCAATGCGGCCACGCCAGCAGCGCTTTCGATCATCGGCACAATACGGATGTCGCGGTTGGCCTGCGCGATATAGGTCGGCAGGTCGGTGTTGCCGAAGCCGGTGACGCGGCCGCCCGTGATGCCGCGCCGGCCCAGCGGCGGAAAGCGCGCGGCGGCGACCGCGCAGGCCATCTGCTGCGCCGATTCGGCGCGCGGCACCACGATGCCGCGCGCGCCGGCATCCAGCACGCGGCCGATCAGTTTTTCGTCCACCTCCGGCACCCGCACCCAGGCTTCGCAGCCGGAGAGCTCACACGCGCGGATGGCATGTTCCAGTTGCTCCGGCGCACGCAGCACATGCTCCAGATCGAGCACCGCGAATCCATAACCGATGCGGCCCAGCAGCTCGCACAGCTGCACGCTGGGCAACGCATTGAGAAGGCCGACTGCATACGCCATGGTAGAGGCCGCCAGGGAAACGGGCGCTCATCCTGCGCTTGATGGGAATGATTATCAAGTGTGTCTTTCGGTCTTTTTGGGTAACCAGGAGAGGTGGCTTGACTCGTTGGACTGAATTTGGAGATAGGCATCGATACCGGTGCAGCTATGTCGCCCGATTCGAGTAGCAGTGCTGGCGTTGCGCCAGGAGAAATATTGTTGCTGTCCAGGAAAGGACGTAGCCTTGTAGAAACAGGGCGTTTATCGGCCAACTACACGATATATCCCACTTCAGTCGCGCTGCTATGCATTTCCCTGGCGACTTTACTGTGCGCCTGCGAGCAGAGGAGGCCGCCATGCAATCCAAGGACGTGCAGGCCCGCGACGCTGACGTCGATCCGATCTATCGAAAGAACCCGTATCCAAAGCAGGCCTATCGGGTAACCATAACCATCGAGGATGCGCCAGGACCATTCGGTTTCGTGGATGGCGCGGCTTTTTATCAGATGACTAATCATACGCTGTGCACCCCGATTGAGCCGATTGCCGGGGTCTAGTCCAAGCAAAAAGAAGATAGTGTTCCTGCAGTCTTCAAAAAAATCGACGCCACGGCCTATGAAACGGCGATTTTTTTAGAGGGCATGATTGAGGCAGATTATTATGGAAAGGGCGTGTACCATTGGGAGTTGATGGGTGTTGGCATCTCTTTAAAGGCAAGTGGCAAGAAAGAGGAGACGAATTGTTTGCCGAGTCTGGAAGAAAATTAGGTTGTCAGTTCAGGCGAAAAGACGACTTATTTTTGGAGGGGTGGCTACCCGCGAGACGAGTTGGAAGACTTTCCAGATGCTGGGGAAGGCGATCCTGCCGAATTCAAGGATGAGTTGCGTGGAGAGTTGGTTAAGGTGACTCTGTCTGCCAGGAAGGATGTGCCATGATCCTAACTGACCGAGACTACGAAGGGCTCGCAGATTCTTACGGGCGGACTGATGTGGTGAGATGAAATAATCATGTGGTTTAAATTTGTGAGTATCCATGCCGGCGTCTTGGGTGCATGGACTACCTTCTCGGGTCTCAACGGGTCACCTGCCAGAAAGTGAACAACGGCGAAGTATTCGGTGCGTCTGATCTCGAAGCTTTCCTAGGGGAGTGTTTACGCCGACGGCGGCATACTGTTTAGGCGGCATAGCCCCTATGCTGAATATGTCATCGAGCTGATGCAACGGGCAACGGAGTTGGCGGAGCGTCAAGCAAGCGCGATGGGCTAGCGGCTGGATTGCGTTTCCGATGAATCCTGTTGAGGTGGTTATAAAAACGGCGTAGGCTCAGCTATCAAGCGTTTATTGGCCGAACCAATCGTGTATCGAACCCCCGCCGCACTGCTATGCATCTCCTTGGCCGCATTGCTGTGCGCTTGCGGAGCAAAGGAGATCCCCATGCAATCCAAGGATGTGCAGGCCCGTGACGCTGACGGCGATCCGATCTACCGGAGGAACCCGCGCCCTACACAGGCCTATCGGATCACCATGACCATCGAAAATGCACCAGGACCGTTTGGGTCAGTGTCAGGTACAGCCTTTTATGACATGGCAAATCGCGATGAATGTGCGCCGTTCGATCCCTCTTTGGGGATGTCCACAAAGCCAAAAGAAGACGGAATTCCAGTAGTTTTTCAAAGGGTAGATAGCAAGACATACGTTGCGATCGTTTATCCGGATGGGATGTTGGATGCGGATTATTATGGGAGGGGGATTTGCCATTGGGATTTTGGCGGTGTAGGCGTTTCGCTCAAGGCGACCGGTAAGGGGGGTGAGACAAACTTCATGCCAGGTCTGGACAAGAAGGATTTTTTTGCTTCTAAACCAGTGTCTGCTTTTTTTTGGTCTGGTGGGTATCCTGAGGAAGATGTGGCTGACTACCCGGATACAGGGCTTCCTAGTGCTGAGGCATTTAAGGAAGAACTGCGCGACAACCTATTCAAGGTCACCATACAATCTGTAAAGGAATCGCCATGAGTTTTAACAGTCAGCAATATGCGGCGCTTGCTCGCGATGTTTACGATGGGCCGCGCGCGACTGGAGAAAGAAGCCCGGTTATCGATATTGGTGGGGTTCCTTACCAACGGCTAATGTATGTGGACCGTGCAAGTGGTTATCAAGGTATTATTTACCAAAGAAAGGATGCTCGCGAAATAGTCGTCGCACACCGCGGTACCGAGCCTGATAGACAGCTCTTGAAAGATGGCGCTTATGCTGATGGCAGCATGGTGGTGAAGCGTCATAATCCCCAGGTCGACGACGCCATCGAGCTGACACAACGGGCGATCGAGCTGGCAGAGCGTCTAGCGAAGCGCGATGGGCATAAGCCCGAAGTCACTGTCACCGGGCATTCCCTTGGCGGCGGACTGACTCAGGTCACGGCGCACCATTTCGGTTTGAAGGGACAGACATTCAACGCCTACGGAGCGACGAGCCTGGATCGGCGAATTCCCGAGGGTGGTAACGAGGTAATCAATCACGTAATGGCCGGCGATGCGGTCAGCGCCGCCAGCCGGCATTACGGGCGCGTGGAGATCTATGCTACGCCGCAAGAGATCGCCACGCTGAAGAGAGCTGATTACGCCAACGACAATGAAGTGCTGGATGCGCGCCTTCCGTTATTAGCGGCAGCCAAGCTGGGCGATTCGCACGTTATGCATAACTTCCTCCCCGTCGATGCGGACGGCAAGCCGGATCGTTCCGTATTGGACGATCCCGCAACACGTCAGCTCGCGCAGCAGTACGCGCCAATGATCGAGAAGTATCGCGGCGACGTCGAAACGCTGCGGGCGGGCTTGACGTTGTATTCGCGTGGAATCCCTGGCCTTGTCCGTGATGGCGTCGACCAGCTGCGCGGTCCAGCGGAGTCGGGCGCCGGGCGTCGGGAAATGGATGCGCCCAGCTGGCAGCAGCAGATGCAACAATTTCAGCAAGACCGCGAGCGCAGCCATGCGCCACAGACCTGGCAGGTCCCGCTCAAGCAGGATACGCAGGAGGTGCGCGCGGCGTCGCCGACACACGGCGGCAAGCCGTCCTCCCTGCAGGACGACCCCGGCGCATTTCTCGACCGCATGTTGGCCGCCGCACAGAACGGCGACCGTGATCAGTTCCGTCAGATGACTCATACCCTGGCCAACGAACCGCCCGGCCGCGGCTTGCGCGCCGAGGCGGTCGAGGCGGTAAACCAGCAGGAACAACAGGCGGCCCAGCAGGCGATGCAGGCACAGCGGCAACAGGCCGAGTCGCAACAGCAGGAAACCATGCGCGTCGGTGCGCGCAGCCTGTAATCGTCATCACCAGCAAGGCAGGACGCACGATGAGCACACACGACCCGATGGAGCTGGCCAGCAAGACCGCTGCCTTGATGGAACAGTTCGAGCGCCGATGTGCCGAATTGGAGCAACTGCAACGCCGTCTTGCGCAGCAGTTGGAGCAGGTAGCGCAGTCGCTGCCAAATGTAGTGACGCGTTCGGCCGAACAAACGCTACAACGCGTGCCCGACACGTTGATTCGAAGCATCCAGCAGGGGTTGGACCAACCTGTCGCCGGGTTCGAAAAGCGGCTACAGCAAGCGGGCGGTTTGATCGGCGAAGGCGCGCAGTCGCTGTCTGATCAACTCAAGCGTATCGAACGCGGGCAGCGCCTGCTGCTCTGGAAAGGCGCGGCAGTTGTCCTGGGGAGTCTGCTGCTGCTGCTGGTAGGCGGCGGATGGTTACTGAGCCAGTATCGCCAGGAGATCCGCGACAATCAGTTGCGTGCCGAGTTGCTGCGCGCCTACAACGCCGCAGACGTAGTGCTATGCGGCGACCGGTTATGCGCCAATGTGGAGACCAAAGGCGCCGCTTACGGCGACCGTCGTCAGTATCGGCCGGTCAAAGCCCGCTGATGTCGGCGTCGACAACGGTCTTGCCTATCGCCTTGCAAGGCGTCGCGCAAACGCTCTGCGCAAAGTAGCTGCAACATACTCCATCGCCGACGCCTTGCTTCATGCGCATCAGTTGGTCTGGCGATGAACTAGACGCTACCGAAACAAGCCGCCGGCGTCACGACGCCGGCACGTTCAACGCCCGGTACGGCGGGGTGGACATCACCATCTCGGCCAGCGAATAGGCCAGTTCGCGCTCGGCCAGCACGGCACCGTCGGCGCCGTGTTCGAGCAGATGCTTGACCTCGGTGTCGCTGTGCGCGCGCGCCAGCAGGGTCAGCAAAGGATTGATGGCGCGCAGCTTGGCCAGCGCTTCGCCGGCTTCCAGTGGCTGTGGGATGGCCAGGATCGCGATCTTGGCGTGCTCGGGGCGGGCCTCGGCCAGCACCCGATCCGCTGCCGCGCTGCCCCGGATGCCCGGAATTCCCGCTGCATGCGCCTTGGCCACGTGGTCGCCGTTGTCGTCGATCACCAGCACCGGCACACCGCGGCTGCGTAGCAGCTGCGCCAGCGCGCTGCCGACGCGGCCGTAGCCGATCACGATGGCATGGCCGTCGGCCGGCAACGGCGGGCCAGGCGGCAGCTCCGGTTGCGCCGTGGCCGGTGCGTCCTGCGCCTGCTTGGCCTGCCAACGGTCCAGCCATGAGAACAGGAATGGGTTGGCCACGATCGACAGCAGCGCGCCGGCCAGGATCAGATCGCGCCCGGTCTCCGGCAGGATCGCCAGCTGCACACCGAGCCCGGCCAGGATGAAAGAGAACTCGCCGATCTGCGCCAGGCTGGTGGAAATGGTCAGCGCGGTGCCGGTCGGGTGGCCGAAGGCGCGCACGATCAGGAATGCCGCCAGCGACTTGCCCACGGTGATGGTCAGGAATGTGGCCAGTACCTGCCAGGGGTGGGCAATGAGGATCATCGGGTCGAACAACATGCCCACCGACACGAAGAACAGCACCGCAAATGCGTCGCGCAACGGCAGCGAGTCGCTGGCGGCCTTGTGGCTGAGTTCGGATTCCTTGAGCAGCATGCCGGCAAAGAACGCGCCCAGCGCAAACGACACGCCGAACAGCGTGGCCGACACGAACGCCACGCCCAGCGCGATGCCGAGCACGGCCAGGGTGAACAGTTCGCGCGAACCGGTGGCCGCGACCTTTTCCAGCGACCACGGAATCACCCGGCGGCCGATCACCAGCATCGCCGCGACGAACGCCACCATCTTGAGCAGGGTCAACCCGAGCGCGGCCAGCAGCGAAGTGGACTGGCCGTCGTGCGCCGCCGACGGCGCGCCGGTACCGAGCACATCCGCCAGTGCCGGCAACAGCACAAGCGCCAGCACCATGACCAGGTCTTCGACGATCAGCCAACCCACCGCGATGCGGCCACGCTGGGTGTCCAGCAAGCGGCGTTCTTCCAGTGCGCGCAGCAGCACCACGGTGCTGGCCACCGAGAGCGCCAGGCCGAACACCAGGCCGTGGATCAGCGGCCAGCCCATGCTCCAGGCCAGCGCCCAGCCGAGCAGCGTGGCCACCACGATCTGCGCCAAGGCACCGGGCACCGCGATCCACTTCACTTCCATCAGATCTTCGAGCGAGAAGTGCAGCCCCACTCCGAACATCAGCAACATCACGCCCAGCTCGGACAGCTGGTTGGCCATGGTCTGATCGGCCACGAAGCCCGGCGTAAACGGCCCGACGCACACGCCTGCCAACAGGTAGCCGACCAGCGGCGAGAGCTTCACCTTCTGCGCGAGCGTGCCAAGGATGAAGGCGACCGCGAGGCCGACGGCGATGATGTCGATGAGGCTGGTGTCGTGATGCATTCCAATCCGTTGTGAGAGTGTCCGGGAGAACGAGGCGGGCAGGCCCAGCCAACGGCACTGCGCCGGGCGTCGCCTGCGGGCATTGCATGGTCATGGCTGAGGTCGGCGCGAGGGGAACAGGACCGCGTTGCTGGTCCGGTTGGCCGGACACCCATAGTACACAGCGCATGATTAACGCGATGCGACATGCGGCGCAGGCTGGCAACGCACCTGTGGGCATCAGGGCAGTGGCAACTTTTTCGCCACGCCGCGGACCCTTGCCAGGTGTACGACTGGTGGCGCAAGCCAGAGTGCGTGGCGCGGCGCGGCATGACCAGGCGAGTTGCGGATGCGCAGCTGACGCGCCCGTGCACACGGTGCGGTTGCGCACTGTTCTGCATGAGCACTGCGCTGGATGTAACAACGCACTTCACGGTGGCGGCCGGTTGCCCGCACGCGCCCAACGCGCGCGTCGTCGCCTGCGGCCGCAAGGTGCTGCAACCGCGTATCGGGACCACGCGCTCGATCACGCAACTGCATCGCTGCAGCACATCGATTCAAGTTTGACGACAAGGCTTCGCGCCAGGGCATGGCGCACGCGCGATGGCGGCCGACAATCCGGGCGTTGCGGCGCACACGCCTCGCATCTTCCCCACGTTCACACCTTGTCGCCGCGCCCGGCGACCAGGCCCCACGAGCCCAGGCCATGCACCTTCGCGATCTCGCTACCCCACAGTTTCGCCAGGACCCTTATCCCACCTATGCGCGCCTGCGCGACGAGGGGCCGCTGGTGGAAGTGGCCGAGCGCCGGCTGATGAGCGGGCGTTACAGCGTGGTCGACAGCCTGCTCAGCGACCGACGCGTGGGCCGCGATTATCTGGAGAGCATTCGCCTGCGCTATGGCGACGATGCGCTGCAGATGCCGTTGTTCCAGGGAATGAGCCGCATGTTCCTGCTGGTCAATCCGCCGGCGCATACGCGCCTGCGCGGCCTGATGACCCAGGCCTTCAGTGCGCGGCAGATCGAGTCCATGCGCCAGGTGGCCAGCGACACCGCCGCTGCATTGATCGCCAGCTTCCACGCCAACGGCCAGTGCGATGTGCTGCAGGAGTTCGCATTCCCGCTACCGGTGCGCATCATCTGCCGCATGCTGGATATCGATGCGGCCGACGCCACCACGGTGGGGCATGCCACCAGCGCACTGGCCAAGGTGTTCGACCCGACGATGACGCCTGACGAGCTGCAGGCCACCAGTGCGGCGTACCTGCAGTTGGAGCGTTATTTCCAGGGCGTGATCGAGCAGCGCCGGAGCGCCGACGGCGATGACCTGATTTCCCGCTTCATCCGCGCAGAAGACAACGGCTGCCGCTTGAGCAACGACGAGATCGTCTCCAACGTGATCCTGCTGTTCTTCGCCGGCCACGAAACCACCTCCAACATGATCTGCAATGCGCTGGTGGCCCTGCATCGGCATCCGGATCAATTGGCATTGCTCAGGCAGAACCCCGCCCTGATGCCCAATGCGGTGCTCGAATGCCTGCGCTACGACAGCTCGGTGCAGATGGCCACACGCACGGTGCTGCAGGAGTTCGAGGTCGATGGCGTGACCCTGCACGAGGGCGCCATGGTGTACCTGATGTTGGGTGCGGCCAATCACGATCCGGCGCAGTTCACCGACCCGCATCTG
Source organism: Xanthomonas sp. NCPPB 1325 (assembly GCF_041477645.2). NCBI lineage: Bacteria > Pseudomonadati > Pseudomonadota > Gammaproteobacteria > Lysobacterales > Lysobacteraceae > Xanthomonas > Xanthomonas sp. NCPPB 1325. The sequence goes on along the minus strand of NZ_CM192985.1, from coordinate 3,671,036 downwards.
CTGGACATCCGCCGGCAACAGGGCCGTGCTTTGTCCTTCGGTGGCGGCATTCACCACTGCCTGGGCAACCGGCTGGCCTTGATCGAACTGGAAGCCGCGCTTGCGGCACTGCTAGAATATCTGCCGGCGTTGCGCCTGGAACAGCTCGACACGCTGACCTGGAACGACCGCTCCAACCTGCGGGGCGTGGACGCCTTGCTCGCATCCTGGTGATGCCATGGCAAGGCATGGCCGCTCGTGGCGCATGGGCTGATGCAGGCGTCGACGCGAACAAACAGGCATCACCGCCGACCGGTGATGCCTGCACCCTGCGCCGACCGACGTGTCGGTCAGCGCAGGCGGCTCAATCGCCGATCAGAACCGGTAGGTCACCCGGCCATACCAGTAACGGCCGTTGAAGCCGAACGGCGACAGCGACGAATACTGCAGGCCGCCGGCGCGATCGTCGTAGCCGGTGGTCAGCTGCGCCTTGGTCGGGTACTGGTTGGTGAGGTTGTCCGCGCCCACGGTGAAGGTGAAGGCGTTCCAGGTCTGGCTGGCGGCCAGATTCAGCAGCCAGCGTGCGTCGTAGGTCTGGTCCTGGCTGCCATCGGCCGGGTCGCTGATGCGCTTGATCGCGCCGTAGCGGGTGGCATTGAAGTTCAGCGCAAACCCACCGATCGACCAATCCGCGGCGGCCATGTACTTGGTGCGCGGCGTGGCATCGGTGAGCAGGCCCTGGCTGGCGCGCCCGAAGTTCGGGTTGGACAGCTCCAGGATGGTGGTCTTGTTGTAGTTGGCGCTGGCACTGAGATTGAGCTTGCCGTAGCTGCCCAGGTCGGCCTGGTAGCTGTTGATCCAGTCCACGCCGCGGGTGCGGCTGGTGGCGCCGTTGACGAAGAACTGCACCGCCGCCACCTGGCCGATCGGCTGCGCCAGCTGCAGCTGGTCTGAATACAGGATCTGGTCCCAGATGCGGATCTGGTAGACGTCCAGGCTGGAAGTGAAGTCCGCGGTGGGCTGCCACACGCCACCCAGGCTGTAGTTGGAGGATTTTTCCGGGCTCAGCGGGCGTGCGCCCAGCGCCACGGCAACCGGATCGGAGGTGCGGTAGGTGCCCACCTGCACCAGCTCGCCGTCCTGGATCAGGGTCACCACCGAGGCGTAGTTCTGCTGTGCCAGCGAAGGCGCGCGGAAGCCGTTTGAGACGGTGGCGCGCAACGCAAACGTATCGGTGAAGGCATAGCGCGCCGACAGCTTGCCCGAGCGGGTGGAACCGGCATCGCTGTACTTCTCGTAGCGCCCGGCGATGCCGCCGGAGAGCTTGTCGGTCAGATCCGCTTCCAGGTTGGCGTAGACCGCATTGCTGTGGCGGCCGAATCGGCCGGCCACCGACGGCTCCAGGCCGGAGAACACCTGCGCGCCACCGGGGTAGGGGGCGCCGGTGTCGGGATTGATGGTGTTGGGGTCGAAGAAATACGAGTCCGGCGAGCCGGCCGTGATCTCGTAGCGGTCCTGGCGATGCTCGGCACCGAAGGCGACATTGACCGGATAGGCCAGGCCCCAGTCGAAGGACTTGTTGATGTCCAGATTGACCACGCCCTGCTCGGTCTCGAAACCGCCGGAATTGAAGCGGGTCGGCGAGCTGCCGGTGGTCCAGTACAGGTTGGTGTTGATGCTGTCGAGGATGTTGAAGCTCATGTCGTTCTTGCCGTACGTGGCCGACACGTCCCAGTTCCACTCGCTGGCGGTGGTGCCCTTCAGGCCCAGCACCGCGGAGCGGTCGTTGACCGGGTTGTAGATCTGCGGCAGGAACCCGTTCGGATATACCGCCTGCACGTTGCGGCTGGTGTTGTCGAAGGCGCGGTAGTAGCCGTTGGAAGTGACTTCGCGCCGGCTCGCGCTGACATGGCCGTACAGCTCCACGTTCGGCGAGAACGCGTAGCCGAAGGCGGCCAGCCCCTGGTAGAAGGTCGAATCCGGATCACCGTGGCGCTGGTAGGGCACGCCGCCGGGGTTGGCCGCACCGGCAATGGTGGTGGCGCGGTTGGTGTTCTCGCTGCGGTTGGTGTCCATGGTGTTCTGGTAGTTCCAGGACAGCCGCACCCAGCCCGGTGCGCTATCGCCACCGGTGCCGCCGAACGGCAGGCCGATCGAGCCGTCGATACCGTTCTGCGCGCCATCGCCCTTGTCCATCAGGCCGCCGTTGATCGACACGCTGTTGCTGCCCGCATCGGCCCCGTGCTTGAGCACGATGTTGACCACGCCGGCGATGGCATCGGAGCCGTATTGCGCCGAGGCGCCGTCGCGCAGCACTTCGATGCGTGCAATCGCCGACATCGGCAGCGAGTTCAGATCCGCCGGGGCCGAGCCGCGGCCCACGTACGGGTTGTAGTTGATCAGCGAAGAGGTGTGATAGCGCTTGCCGTCCACCAGCACCAGCACCGCGTCGGGCGAGAGCCCGCGCAGCGTGGCCGGGCGGGCGGCGTCGTTACCGTCGGAAATCGCCGGGCGCGGGAAGTTCAGCGAGGGCAGCAATTTGCCCAGCGCGGTAGCGATGTCGGTGGCACCGGTAGCCTGCAGCGATTGCTCGGTGATGATGTCGATCGGCGATTCGGATTCGGCCACCGTGCGGTCGCTGACGCGCGTGCCGGTGACGATCAGGGTGTCCAGGGTTTTCTGCGGTTCGGTCGATTGCGACTGCGCACTGGCAGCGAACGAACAGACCGTGAGTGCGACTGAAATCGCCAGCGAAAGTGCGTGGGAGGTGTGCATGGGAATCAAGGCTCAAAGGGGATGATGGAAACAGCGGTGACGCGTGTGATGCAGGGGAAATGCAGCGGAGTGCGCAGGCTGGCCTGCCTGCACGCGGCGCGTTGCAGTGGCGCAGACGGAGGCAGCGGCGGCGATCTGCAACGCCGGTGTGACGCGGCAGGCATCCTTGCCGGGCGCATCCGTGCGGGACATGGCGATCCATCTGCGGTGTGACGCAATGGCCGGCACGTGCATGGCGCACGCGCGACGGCGTTGGCAACGCATGGTCCTGCGTGGCCGTGCACGGCAGGCGCCGGTCGCTACCGACCGGCGCAGCCCATTACCACTTGTAGTTCACGTTGGCGTAGACCAGCGCACCGTTGAAGCCGAACGGCGAGGCGCTGCTGTAGGGCAGGTAGGTGCGCGTGCCCAGGCCCGCTTCCTGGCGGTCGGGATATTCGTTGAGCACGTTGTCGCCACCGACGGTGAAGTTCCACGCGCCCAGCTTGTAGGACGCGGCCAGGTCCAGCGTCCACTTGGCTGCATAGGTCTGGTCGCTGCCGGCGTTGGTGCCGAAGGTGCTGAACTCGCCCCAGCGCGTGGCGGTGCCGGTGAACGACCAGTTGCCCGGCGACCATGTGCCGCCCAGGAAGAACTTGTCGCGCGGCGTACCTTCGGTGATGCGGCCCAGTTCTGCGCGGCCGATGCGCACCGCTCCCGGGTCGATGGCTTCGAGTGCCGCCGGGTTGGCGGCGATGCGCTCGACTTCGGTCTTGTTGTAGTTGTAGCCGGTGGTCAGCTCCGCGCTGCCGCCATCCAGCGCCCAGCGGTAGGTGCCCACCGCATCCACGCCCTGGGTCTTGGTGTCCACCGCATTGGTGAAGTAACGCCCGCCACCGATGCCCGGGAAGCCGTTGGCCTGCAGATAGTTGCGCGCCGCAGTGGAGGTGAGATTCTCCGACAGCACGATGCGGTCATCGATATCGATGCGATAGGCATCGACGGTGATGTACAGGTTATCCACCGGCTGCAGCACCACGCCCAGGCCGTAGTTCTTGGATTCCTCGGCCTTGAGCGGCTCGGCGCCCAGTGCGATTGCGGCCGGGTTATCGGTGCGGAAGGTGCCGATCTCGAACGGAATCGCCGTCACGCTGCCATTGGGCTGGGCCACGTTGAGGAACTGCGTGGCGATCGACTGGAAGTTCTGCTGCTGCAGCGACGGGGCACGGAAGCCGGTGGACGCGGTGGCACGCAGCGCCACCTTGTCGGTGAACGCGTAGCGCAGCGACAGCTTGCCGGTGGCGGTGTCGCCGAAGTCGCTGTACTTCTCGTAGCGCCCGGCCAGGCCGGCCGACAGCTTTTCGGTGAGGTCCGCTTCCAGGTCCACGTACGCCGAGTGGCTGTTGCGGTTGTAGTAACCGGCATCGGAGAGCTTGAAGCCCGGGAACACCTGCGCGCCCGGAATCAACGCCCCGTTCGCGGAGGGAATCCCGCCATTGGCCGATGACGCCGCATCGCCCGGCGACTGGTTGAACTTCTCGCCGCGCCATTCCGCACCGAACGCCAGCGTGACCGGGTAGGCCAGGCCCCAATCGAGCGTCTTGGTGAAGTCGGCGTTGAGCACGTTCTGCGTCACTTCCAGCGTACCGGCGTGGAAGTCGGTGGGGCTGGCCAGACCCAAGCTGTTGTTCAAGCTGTTGCGCACATCGAAGGTGAGATTGTTCTGGCCGTAGTTGTAGCTCAGATCGATGTTCAAGCCGCCTTCGGTGGAGGTCTTCAATCCGCCCACCCACGACACGTCCTTGCTGACGTTGTAGATCTGCGGCAGGAAGCCGTCCGGATAGATTTCCGGGCGGTTGCGGTTGTCGCCGGCGAAACGGAAATAGCCGTTGGACAGCACTTCGCGCCGGCTGACCATGCCGAACGAATAGAAGGTGAGGTAATCGGTAGGGCTGTATTCGCCGTTGAACGAGATGGCGCCCTGATCGATCTCGGGGTCGCCGTAGCGCTGCTCCACGCGGCCGCCGAACGGCAGCGCGCGGTTGGTCTGGTCCGAATGCCCGGCCTGCGCGGCCAGGTGCACCTTGCCGGTGCCGGCGAAGCTGAAGCCGGCATCGCCGGACAGCTGGTACTGCTCGCCGTCGCCGGCGCTGTACTTGCCGTAGCGGCCATTGACGCTGCCGCCTTCGCCGCTGCCCTTGAGCACGACATTGATCACGCCGGCAATCGCGTCCGACCCGTATTGCGCCGACGCGCCATCGCGCAGCACTTCGATGCGCTCCACGGCGGCGATCGGAATGGTGTTGAGGTCGGCCGGCGATGACCCGCGGCCCTGGGTGTCGTTGAGGTTGATCAGCGCAGTGCTGTGATAGCGCTTGCCGTTGACCAGCACCAGGACCTGATCCGGCGACAGGCCGCGCAGCTGCGCCGGGCGCACTGCGTCAGAACCGTCGGAGATGGCCGGGCGCGGGAAATTGAGCGAGGGGATCGCGCGTGACAGCGCGGTTGCCAACTCGGTGGTGCCGGTCGATTCCAGTGCCTGTGGCGAGATGATGTCGATCGGCGATGCCGATTCGGCCACGGTGCGGTCGGCCACACGGGTGCCGGTCACGATCAGCGTGTCGAGGGTTTTCTGCGCAGGAGCCTGTGACTGCGCGGCTGCGGTTGAAGCGGAAAACGACAAGGCGACAACGACAGCGACTGCGAGTGGACTGGACTTGCAATTCATGCGGTGACAACTCCGAGTGGGGAACGGATGCAGCGCAGTGGGCCCCCTCCCAGGCCGCGTCCGTGGCGGCAGCTGCGGTGCGTTCCCAACCATTAACCACGTGTAACCGCGTGTCAAATTTTGGTTACGTTGCGCGTGCAACCGTCATCGGAAATATGCGTATGAAAACGGTGCCAGCTTGCACCACGGTGATGCATCGCTTGCACCGGACCTACTGCCCCGCGGGTTTGCTTGCACCATCATGGACATCGATAACAGATATGAAAGTTCTGCATCAGAACGTGATTTGCACCATCTCGGCACTGCGTTGCGCAGGCCCTTGGAAGACTGCTTCGATGTTGTTGCCATCGGGGTCGAGCGCAAACGCCGCGTAATAGCGCGGGTGATAGGGGCGCACGCCCGGCGCACCGTTGTCGCGACCGCCGTGGGCGAGTGCGGCCTGATGGAAGGCGTGCACCATGGCGATGTCGCGGGCCTGGAAGGCCAGATGATGGCGGCCGGTCAGGACGCCTTGTGCGACGGTGTGCCGGTCGGAAACGAACAGTTCGTCGGCCCAGAAGAACCCATCGCCCTCGCCGCCGATCGGGACGCCGAGCGCATCGAGTACGGCCTGATAGAAACGTCGGCTTGCCGGCAGGTCCTGCACCACCAGATGCAGGTGATCGATCAAGCGACCGCGACACACGTTCGATGCGTCCATCTGCATGCTCCGGCAATGACAGGAACACCGCTCATACCACGGCGCAGGCACAGGCGCCGTCATCGTCCCGGCTGGTATGCGGACGGCGCAGCGAGGTGCCGCGTGCTAACGGAAGCGCCGTGTGCACGTCTGCTCGTGCGATGCAGCCCTCAGCCGGCGCCCGTAGCCGCTGACGCGTGCGTCGCAATCGCCTGAACGCACACGCCCCGGACAGGGCCGGGGCGTGTGGTCGAACGACAACGGCGAAGCTGCAGCGCTGACGCCAGCAAATGCGTCAGTCTGCCCGCATCGCAAGGCGTGGTTGGCGTTGCCAGACCCGCTGCGCCACGCGCGGTGCAGGGGCCGTCGTTGCCGCACCTCGCGACGACAGCGGCGCTTGCCGCTGCCTGTGCGCATCGCTTACCAACGGTAGTTGATGCGCCCGTACACGTACGCACCGTTGAAGCCGAACGGCGACAGGTTGCTGTACGGAAACTGCCCGCTGGTGGAGTTGGCGAAGTTGTTCTCGTCCGGGTATTCGTCCAGCAGGTTGTCCGCGCCCAGCGTCAGCGTCCAGCGGTCGACCTTGTAGCTGGCCGAGGCATCCAGCACCCACTTGGCACCGAAGGTCTGGTCGTTGATCGCCGCAGCCGGGCGGGTGCTGTACTTGCCATAGCGCGTCGCGCCCAGCGCCAGCGTCCAGTGCTCGGAGTTCCAGCTGCCGTTGATCAGGAACTTGTCGCGCGGGAAGCCTTCTTCGATACGGCCACGCTCGGTGCGGTCGATACGCTCCAGGCTCAGCCCGTTGGCCGACAACGCCGCCGGGTTGGCCGCCACGCTGCGCACCTCGGTTTCCGAGTAGTTGTAACCGGCGGTCAGGTCCACGCTGCTGGCTGCAAGCTGCCAGCGATAGCTGCCCACCACGTCCACGCCGCGCGTGCGCGTATCCACCGCGTTGGTGAAGTAACGCCCGCCGTTGATGCCGAAGATGCCCTGCGCTTCCAGCAGGCTGCGCACGCCGGCACCGGTGAGGTTGGACGACAGTACGATGCGGTCGTCCACATCGATCTGGTACGCATCCACGGTGAGGTAGAGCGCATCGGTGGGCTGCAGCACCAGGCCCAGGCTGTAGGACAGCGAGGTCTCGGCATCCAGCGGCTCGGCACCGAAGGCGCGCGCCACGTTACTGTCGGCCGGGAAGGTGCGGATCTCGAACGGATTCGGGTTGCCGGCCAGGAAGGTGGTGCTGGTGGACTGGAAATACTGCTGCGCCAGCGACGGTGCACGGAAGCCCGACGACACCGTGCCGCGCAACGCGATCTTGTCCGTGAACGCATAGCGGCCCGACAACTTGCCCGAGGCCTGGCTGCCGAAGTCGTCGTAGTCCTCGTAGCGGCCGGCCAGGCCCGCAGAGAACTTGTCGGTGAAATCGGCTTCGATATCGGCATACAGCGCATAGCTGTTGCGCGAGTACTGGCCCGACACACTCGGCGCGAACCCGCCAAAGCCCTGCGCGCCACCGGCCAACGTGCCCGCCTGGAAATACGAGCCCACTTCGCCCGGCGACTGGTTCCACTTTTCGTTGCGGTATTCGGCACCGAAGGCCACCGTCACCGGATAGGCCAGGCCCCAGTCGAAGCCGCGCTTTATGTCCAGGTTGACGATGTTCTGCGTGGTCTCCAGCGCGCCGTCGTAGAACGACGTGGGCGAGGTCGGCCCCAGGCTCACGTTGAGCGTGTTGCGGGTGTGGAAATCGATGCGGTTGTAGCCGTAGTTGTAGCTGGCATCCCAGTCCCAACCGCCGGCGGTGGAGCCGCGCACGCCGGCGACCAGCGAGCGGTCCTTGGCGTAGCTCTGGATCTCCGGCAAAAAGCCCTGCGGATAGATCGATAGCAGGTTCTGCGAGCTGCCCGGCGCGCGGAAGAACGCGAACGAGGTGATGTCGCGGTTGCTGGCGGTGGCAAACGCATAGCCGGTGATGCTGTCGCTGAACTGGTACTCGGTGTTGAGCGAGGCGGCCTGGGCATTGACGTCCGGGTCGCCGATCTTGAACGCCTTCTGGCCCACGGCCGGCTGCGAGACGCTGGGCGCGCCCGCATAACCGCGTGCACGGTCGGTCGGGTCCTGCTGGTTGAGCTGGGCCGCCACATGCAGCCAGCCGCGGTCGCCGCCATACGCCACGCCGGTGTCGCCGGACAGCTCGTAGTTGTTGCCGTCGCCAGCCGAATACTGGCCGAAGCCGGCCTGCAGGCTGCCGCCTTTCTCCGCTCCCTTGAGCACGATGTTGACCACGCCGGCGATGGCGTCGGAGCCGTACTGCGCCGAGGCGCCGTCGCGCAGCACTTCCACCCGCGCGATCGCCGCCACCGGGATGGTGTTCAGATCCACCGCCGCGGCGCCGCGGCCGATGGTGCCGTTGAGGTTGAGCAGCGAGGAGGTGTGGCGGCGCTTGCCGTTGACCAGCACCAGCACCTGGTCCGGCGACAGGCCGCGCAGCTGCGCAGGGCGGATTGCGCTGGTGCCATCGCTCAGCGCCGGGCGCGGGAAGTTCAGCGAGGGCAGGGCACGCGCCAGCGCGGTGGCCAGCTCCGGGGTGCCGGTGGCCTGCAGCGACTCGGCGCTGATGATGTCGATCGGCGACTGCGATTCGGCCACGGTGCGGTCGGACACGCGGGTGCCGGTGACGATCACCGTGTCCAGGGTGTTGGCGGTTGCCGGGGCGGCGGCGTCCTGCGCCAGGGCCGGCGCGGCAAGCAGTGCAGCGACCACGGCGGTCGCAAGCGAGGAGAGGGGGATGGTCATGACAACTCCAAAAACTGTGGGGCCGTGTGCGGCCGCTAAAGGCTAGGCAGGGGGTGGTCGCGAGCGGGCGAAGACGGCGGCGGCCTACCTGAAGGCGCTAATTATTCGTTAACGCTAGAATGGCGTCGCAGGAATGCTGCTCATCTGCTCATTCCTTTTCGTTCTATCGGACTGTTCATCAATGATTTCCCTGCGCAACTTCTCCATGCGACGCGGCGAGCGTCTGCTGTTGTCCAACGTCGACCTGACCATGCATGCCGGCTACCGCGTCGGCGTGGTGGGCCGGAACGGCACCGGTAAGTCGAGCCTGTTCGCCGCGGTGAAGGGCGAGCTGGAGGCCGACAGGGGCGACGTGGACCTGCCCGGCAAGGTGCGCACCGCCAGCGTTTCGCAGGAAACCCCGTCGCTGCCCGACCCGGCGCTGTCGTTCGTGCTCGGCGGCGATATCGAGGTGTCCGCGGTGCTGCAGGAAGAGGCCGACGCGACCGCGCGCGAAGACTGGGAAGCGGTGGCCAACGCGCACCAGAAGATGGCCGAGCTTGGCGCGTACGACGCCGAGGCGCGCGCCGGCAAACTGCTGCACGGCCTGGGCTTCCCGGCCGATACGCACCACCGCGCGGTCTCGTCGTTCTCCGGCGGCTGGCGCGTGCGGCTGAATCTGGCGCGCGCGCTGATGATGCCCAGCGACCTGCTGCTGCTCGACGAACCGACCAACCACCTGGACATGGACGCGGTGCTATGGCTGGAGCAATGGCTGCTCAAGTACCCGGGCACCTTGTTGCTGATTTCGCATGACCGCGAGTTCCTCGACAACGTCGCCACCCACACCCTGCACCTGCACGGCGGCACCGCCAAGCTGTATGTCGGCGGCTATACCGATTTCGAACGCCAGCGCATCGAACACCTGCGCCAGCAGCAGATCGCCCACGACAAGGAACAGGCAGAACGCGCGCATCTGCAGAGCTTCATCGACCGCTTCAAGGCGCAGGCCAGCAAGGCCACCCAGGCGCAGAGCCGCATGAAGCGTTTGGCCAAGATGGCCGGTACCGAAGCGGTGCGCGCCGAGCGCGAGTTCCGCATCCAGTTCGCGCAGCCCAATCGGCTGCCGTTTTCGTTGATCCGCTTGAATCATGTGCAGGCCGGCTATCCGGCTCCGACCTCCCTTCCCCCGCGTGCGGGGGAAGGGGCCCGAAGGGCGGATGGGGGCGAGGCTGCCACGGTCATCCTGCACGACGTCGGCTTCGGCCTGGAGGCGGGCGACCGCATCGGGTTGCTGGGGCCCAATGGCGCGGGTAAGTCGACGCTGGTCAAGACCTTGGTGGGTGAGTTGGCGCCGTTGGCGGGGGAGCGCAGCGCGCATCCGGACCTGCGTATCGGTTACTTCGCCCAGCACACGGTGGAGTCGCTGCATGAAGGCCAGTCGCCGATGGATCACTTCCGCGACCTGTCGCCGGATGGTTCCAACCAGGCGTTCCGCGATTTCCTGGGTAAATGGAATTTCGCCGGCGACCGCGCGTTCGAGGTGGTGGATGGTTTCTCCGGCGGCGAGCGCGCGCGTCTGGCGCTGGCGCTGATCGCCTGGCAGCAGCCCAACGTGCTGTTGCTGGACGAACCGACCAACCACTTGGACCTGGAAATGCGCGAGGCGCTGGCAGAAGCGTTGAGCGACTTCGAAGGCGCCATCGTGATGGTCTCGCACGACCGCCATCTGATCGGCCTGGTCTGCGACAGTTTCTGGCGCGTGGCCGATGGCGTGGTCGAGCCATTCGCCGGCGATCTGGACGAATACGCCGCCTGGCTGCGTAGCCGCCCGGCGGCGCAGGGCACCAAGCAGAAGATGGCCGAAGTGGCACCGACCCCGCCACCGCCGACCAAGCCGTTGCCGCCGAAGAAGGCCGTCAACCCGCACAAGCTGGCCAGCGCCGAAAAGCGCGTCGGCGAGCTGGAGGCGGCGCTGGCCGCGCTGGATCGTGAGCTTGCTAACCCGGGCAACTATGCCGACAGCGACAAGATGGCGGTGCTGGGGCGCGACCGCGAAACAACCGCCCAGCAGCTGGCCGCCGCCGAAGCGGCGTGGATGGAGCTGATCGACGGCGCGTAAGGCGGGACGAGATGATGCTGCTGCGTGTTGATCGTGCTGATCGATCGCGCTTGCCGTAGGTGGTTTTCAGCGGTGCACGGCTTTGATGTTCTGCATCATGCGTCGACGGAGCAGTGTCTGGACCGAGCATGTGTGCTGCTCATCGGGTGTGTCTGGAGCTCGGATGGGTAGGGCAGTCGCCGCAGAATGCGTTGCGTTGCGTTGCGCTCGCACCCTCATCTGGCGCTACGCGCCACCTTCTCCCCATGAAGGAGGACAATGTCCCGGCGGGAGAAGGGCGCAAGCCGTAGCTCTGGTGATGAAAAGCCCCGCTCCCTGCGGGAGAGGGGTTGGGGTGAGGGTACGGCGGAACACAGCCATCTTGATGGAGGGGCCAGATAAGGTGCGGCCCAGCCATCGCATGCGGGCAAGGCTGTGTTGCGCATACGCACGCAGTCAACACACCACGCATCCAACGTCACCCCAGCCTTTGCTCCACCAGCAACCACGCAAGCAACCTCCTCCCAGCCTCACTCTCAGGCCGCGAACGTAGCCGCGTCAGCCAGTAGCGTCCCGCATCGATCGTGATCGGGAACGGGCAGACCAGGCGCCCGGCATCCAGGTCCTGGCGAAACATCGGCAATGGCAACAACGCCACACCGGCGCCGGCCGCCGCGGCGCTGGCCAGCGTCAACGACGAATCGAACATCGCCCCACGTGCGGGCACGCTCGCTGCTCCCGCGGCACGAAACCACTGCGGCCACTCATCCAGCCGATACGAGCGCAGTAACGGCGCCCGCGCCAGATCGGCCGGCGTGTGCAGGCCGCGCGCCATGCTAGGCGCGCATACCGGCGCAAACGGTGCCTCCATCAGCGCATGCGCGATCTGGCCCTGCCAGTCGCCATCGCCGAAACGGATCGCCAGATCCAGCCCTTCGCCGGCCAGATCGACCCGGTTGTTGTGGGTGGACAGGCGCAATTCGATATCCGGATGCGCGGCATGAAAGGTCGGCAATCGCGGCAGCAGCCAGCCGGTGGCGAAGGTGCCCACCACGCCCACGCTGAGCACCTCGCGATAGCGCCCATCGGCGAAGCGCTCCAGGGTGGCGGCGATGCGGTCGAAGGCCTCGCCCAGCACCGGCGCCAGCGCCGCGCCCTCGTCGGTCAGCGCCACCCCGCGTGGCAGGCGGTGGAACAGGCTGGTGCCCAGCTGTTGCTCCAGCGCCTTGATCTGGTGGCTGAGCGCGGCCTGGCTCACACACAGCTCGTTTGCCGCACGGGTCAGATTTTGATGGCGTGCGGCGGCTTCGAACGCGCGCAGGGCATTGAGTGGGAGGCGGGGGCGGGGCATCGGAAGAGATTAGTTCAATTCATGCCTGGGATCGAAACATCGCGATGGTCGGCTGCGCCATGCGCATCGATACTGCGGGCTCCCTCAAGGAGGCAGACGCATGTTGAATCGGCGAGAGTTCTTGTACGCAACTGGCGCGGGCATGCTGTTTGCGGCGTCCAGGCCCGCACTGGCGCTCAGTCCGGCGGTGAATATGGATGACATGCTGCGGGCACAATGGGCGGACATCGAACGTGGCACCGGTGGTCGCCTGGGCATCAGTCTGCTCGGCAGCGCCCCCGGCTGGCGCCTCGGGCAGCGCGAGAACGAGCGCTTTCCGATGTGCAGTACCTTCAAATTTGTATTGGCTGCCGCGGTGCTGCAGCGTGTGGATCAGGGAAAGCTCACGCTGGCGCAACCGGTCAAGATCCGTACCGCGGACATGCTTGAGCATGCTCCGGTCACCGAGCGGCATGTCGGCGGCACGCTGAGTGTCGGCGAACTGTGCCGTGCCACGATGATCCACAGCGACAACCCGGCCGCCAACCTGTTGTTCCCGCTGGTCGGCGACCCGGCCGGATTGACCGCTTTCCTGCGCAGCATCGGCGATGCCAAGACCCGCAGCGACCGCTACGAGCCGGAGATGAACGGGTTCGCCCCCGGCGAGCCGCGCGACACCACCACGCCTGCTGCGATGGCGTCCACGCTGCGCACGCTACTGCTTGGCGATGCGCTGCAGCCTGCCTCGCGCAAGCAGTTGACCGACTGGATGATCGACAACCGCACCGGCGACGATTGCCTGCGCGCGGGGCTCACGGCCGACTGGAAGATCGGCGACAAGACCGGTAGCAACGGCACCGATACCCGCAACGACATCGCCATCCTCTGGCCGCCGAAGGGCCAGCCGCCGCTGCTGCTGACGACATACTTGAACGGAGCCAAGGTCGACGCTGCTGCACGCGATGCGGCGCTGAAGGCAGTCGCGGTCGCGGTGCGGGAATGGTTTGCAAGGTGAGCCTGCCGACGCGACACGTGGCGATGGCGGCGCATGTCGATTCGGCAGGCATAATTGCGGCGAGGGAGGTTGCGACGTTCCTCCACGCAGCAGCGGTGATGCGGAGCGATGGTTGCCGCTGGCCAGCGGCAACATTCAACCTGGCACGGCCACTCGGCCCAGCGCATCGATCGCGACAGCTCTTTCCTGCTGCAACCGCGCCGGTCCACCCATGGCGGGATCGCTGACGCTGTCGGCGCCGGTTTCGATGCGACCTGCCAGGCGCTGGGCCGCGCCGTCGTGGTGCACCCACAGGTCGTACCAGCCGCCGGTTGCTGCCGCTTTCCAACGGCGCTGCTTGGTTGCGCCGGGCGCAATGCTGAGGCGTTCGTGCGGCTGCGCGGCTGCATACGCGCCTGGTTGTAGCTCCACCTGCACGGCAGCGCTGCCGCCATTGCGCAGCGATAGCAACACGGATGTGGCGTCGTCCGGATCTTGGCTGATCTCGGTCATCAGCAACGGGGCGCTCAGGTCGCCGCGATAGTGGCGATGGAATCCGTTGGGGCCGATCAGCCACAGATCGTAGCGGCCATCGTAGGTGCTCCAGTCGCCTTCCAGGATGGCGCCGGTGCCCACCGTGTTGCGGCGCGGCACCGCCGCCAGGTCGTAGCGGTCGTAGACCTGCAGTACCACCGTTGCACCGCTGTTGCCCATGCGTAGCCGCACCTCGCCGCGCTCTTGTGCATGTGCCAGTTGCACGCTCGGGCGATACGGCACGGCGCGCGAGCGGCGCACGCCGAACGCTTGCACAGGCACCTGCAAGGTGGCCGGGAGCGGCGGCAGCGTGTGCTCGCGCAGGGCCGCTGCACGCGCTGCGGCATCGCTCACATCGGGCAGCGCCGCGGCGAATGGGCGTGCATCGGCGTTGCGGAAGTCGAACGCGTTGGTCAGATCGCCACACACCGCACGCCGCCACGGCGTGATCCCCGCTGCGGGCACGCCGAAGCGGCGTTCCAGCAAACGCAGCACCGAGGTGTGGTCGTACACCTGCGAGTCCACCCAGCCACCACGGCTCCATGGCGAGATCACATACATCGGCACGCGCGGCCCCAGCCCGTACGGGCGCCCGCGCAGCTCGGGCAGATCCACCTTCTGTTCGCCTGGCGCCGGGTGACGGTGGTAGTCGTCGTCGGTGGCGATGCTGGATGCGCCGGCAAATCCACCGGCGGTGCGCGCATCCGGCGACGGCGGTGCGGGCGGCGGCATATGGTCGAAAAAGCCGTCGTTCTCATCGAACATAAGCAGCAAGGCCGTGCGGCTCCATACCGCCGGATCGGCGGTGAGTGCATCCAGCACGCCTGCGGTGTAGGCCGCGCCTTGGGCGGGGCTGGACGGATCGGGGTGCTCGCTGCCGGCCGCATCGGCGATGACAAAGCTTACCGACGGCAGCCGGCCGTCCAACACGTCTGCGCGTAGCTGCTGCACACCACGCGTGCTGATGCCACGCGCACGCAACTGCGCGTCGTGACCAGGGCTGTTGCGGTACGCCTGCCGGAACGCGTCGAAGCCGGCCAGCGGGTTGTCGGTGAAGTTGTCGGCCATGTCCTGGTAGATCTGCCAGGACACACCCGCGCGCTGCAGCTGTTCGACATAGGTGGCCCAGCGATACGGCTCGGCAAAGCCGCCCAGTTCCGGAAAGTTGTCGTGCGAATTGCCGATCACCGGGCCGCCTGCGCGCGCCTGCGGATCGTTGCCGCCGGTCCACAGGAACACGCGGTTGGAATTGGTGCCGGTCTGGATCGAAGCGTGGTACGCATCGCAAATGGTGAAGGCATCGGCAAGCGCGTACTGGAAGGGAATATCCGCGCGCCCGTAATAGCCCAGCGCATGGTCGTGCTTGGCGGCGGCCCAATGTCCGAGCCGGCCATGGTCCCAGGCCTGTTGTGCATCCGGCCAGCTATGCGGTGTGCCCTTGACACGCATGAAGCCGAACTGCGCGGCGGTATCCAGTGCAAACGGCGTCAGCCATTGCTTGCCGTCCTCGCTGGGTTGCAGCCACACCGTCCGCGAAGACGCACCCGGCAACGGCGGGGCCGGAATCGGAAAGCGATCGCCGAACCCGCGCACGCCGGGCAGCGCACCGAAGTAATGATCGAACGCGCGGTTTTCCTGCATCAGGATCACCACGTGCTGCAGGTCGTTGAGCGTGCCGCTGCGACGGTCCGGTGCGATGGCGGCCGCCCGCGCGATGCTGGGAGGCAGTAGCGCGGCAGCGGCTCCGGCAAGCCCGGCCTGCAGAACGCGGCGGCGGGGAAGATCGATCATCGTGTCACCTGATTGGCTGAACCCTCACGAGTCCCTTCCACCGCCTGCGGGGGAAGGTGCCCGAACGGCGGATGGGGCACGGTCGGCAAGCAGCGAGTTGCAGGCGTAGGCGCGGGCTTTCTGGACCCCTGGTGTCTATGCCCCGCCGGCCCCGCCCTCATCCGGCGCTACGCGCCACCTTCTCCCGCCAGCGGGAGAAGGGAAGCGCTGCCTTCCACCGCCTGCGGGGGAAGGTGCCCGCAGGGCGGATGGGGGCGCAGTACCCGCACCTAAAAATCTCTGACTAGCGTAAGTCAGTAGCAGCGCCCGTGCACCACGCACCGGTCGATCCGCCGTTACAGATCCAGCGTCAGCGTCAAACCGACCGTGCGCGGCGCCGCGATGAACGCGCTGTCGCTGCCGTCTACGCCTTCCAGGAAGCGTTTGTCGGTGAGGTTGCTGACATTGAGTGCCAGCAGCAGGCCGGTGAGCTGCGACGATAGCTGCGACAGCTCCACCCCCAGGTTCGCATTGAAGGTCGTCACACCATCGAGCGCGGCGCGGTTGGACGCGTCCAGATAGCGCTTGCCCAGGTAGCGTCCGGACACGCCGAATCGCCAGGCCTGGCCGCGCCAGTCCGCCGACATCACCAAGGTGTTGCGCGGCTGGCCGATCACCTGCGCACCGGGGGTGATCTCCAATGCGGTATCGCGCGCGGCATCGCCGCTGCCCAGATAATCGGCCTTGTTGTAGGTGTAGGCACCGTTGATGCGCCAACCGTTGTCCCAGCCGTAGCCCAGCGCTGCTTCCACGCCGCGTGCATGCACGCCGCCGAAGTTTTCGTACACGCCATCGGTTTCGCCCAGGTAGTCGATGCCGCTGACGAAGTTGGCCGGCACATACACGATGCGGTTGTCGAAACGGATGTCGTACAAGGTCACGCTGCCGGTCAGCGGCCAGCGGCTGATGCGCAGGCCAAGTTCGACGTTGTCGGCAGTTTCCGGTTTGACCCGGCTCAGTGCGATCGGGTCGGTTTCGCCCAGCACCCCGGAGGGGATGGCGGCAAAATTCTGCGAGTAACCGGCAAAGGCTTCCAGGCCCTGCAGCGGCGTGGTCCAGGTCAGGCCGGCGGACAGCAGCGGGTCCGAATGCGCATCCGATTCCACATGCTGCGCCTCGCCAATGCGGCGGTCGCGGCTCTGGTCCAGGAAGAACTGCTTCACGCCCACGCGCCAGGCAAACGCGCCGTAACGCATCACATCTTCCACGTAGTACATCTGTTCGTCGGTCTGGTAGTTGTCCTTGAACTGCACCCAGTACGGCTGGTGATCGAAGCTGATGTTGGTGCCGACATTGAGCAGGCGGTGCCAGTCGCGGGTGACGCTGCGCTCAAAGCGCTCCAGCCAGGCACCGGCGCGCACGGTGTTGTCGATGGCGCCGAGATCGGCACGCCATTCCACATCGGCCATCGCGCCGGCGCGGCGGTTGTCGTAGTGGCTGTGGCGGTACGACTGCACCGGTACCGAGCCGGCCGGGTAGCAGGCTGGATTGGATTCGGCCGGCACCGCATCGCTACCCGCGCAACCGGCCAGCATCGTCGCGGCCGCGCCGCCGGGGGTGAGGTAATACAGCTTGCCCAGGTCGCTGCCGGCATACACGGTGTTGCCACCGCGCGCTTCGGATTCCGCTGCGCCGGCGCCGTCGTTGGTGACGTCCACCAGATACGGCGGAATCCAGTCGCCGCGGCCTTGCATGCGGTGCGCGTAGCCGGTCAATGTGGTCTTGAAGCCGTTGCCGCCATCGAAGGCGCCGCGCAGGTAACCGAAGGTGTTCTTGCGTGATGCGCGCGAGCCGGAGCGGTAGTTCTGGTCCAGATACGGAATGCCGGTGAGCGTGCCGGTCAACAGATCGTGCTCGGGGTCGCGTGCGAACTGTTCGGGTGTCACGCTGGTGTATTCGGATTCGTCGGCATCGTCGTAGGACGCGTAGCCGCTGAGCGTCCACTTGTTCAATGCGCTGACGAATTTGCCGGCCAGGTGATCGCGGCTGGTGTGGCCGCTACCGTCGATCCAGTCGTCGTTACGCGCCGACGAGCCGCTGATCCAGCCACGCGTGGTGCCGCCGAGCAGCCCGGTGTCGTAACGGGCGTAATACTTGCGCGCCTGGTTGTCGCCGATGCCGCCGATCACCCGCACACGCTGGGTGTCCAGCGGTTCGCCGGTGAGGTAATTCAAGGTGCCGCCCAACGCTTCGTTGGAGCGCGATGCGATGTCGGCGGTGCCCTGGCTCACTTCCACCGTTTCCAGATCCGGCATGTCGATGAAGCGATTGGCCTTGGAGCCGCCGCCATAGGCCGAGCCGCCATTGGGCACGCCGTCGATGGTGGTGCCGATCTGCTGGGTATCGCGATTGCTGACGAAGCCACGCATGCTGATCTGGGTGCCCCAATCCGACGAGCCGAATGCATCGGCCTCGGTCACCACCACGCCAGGCAGTTCGTTGAGCGCATCGTTGACGCTGCCCAGCACGAACTGGCGGTCCAGCATTTCCTTGCTGACGGAGGTCTTGGAATACGTCATCGCCTGGCCCACCACCTGCACCTGATCCAACGTGGACACTTGCTCGCCAGTGCCGGTCGGTGCGTCGCTGGCAACCCGGCCTGACGTTGCGCCGTCAGGAGCTTGCTGCGCATAAGCGGGCACGGCGAGTGGAACCAGCAGTAACGCAAGCGTGGCCGGCTGGCGCACGCGCGAGGAGGACGTCGAATCCATTGCAATCCAGCAAGCGGGGGGTGTTCAAAGACTGCCGCGCTTGCGTTGCGTGATGATGACCGCGCTAGGGATGGGGCTGCGATCACGCATAGCGGTGCGTCGAGTCGCAGCGACAGGATGATGTCTAGTGGACGCTGGTGTTCCCAGCCTTCCGGTGAGATCTCCGATACGAGACGACGTCATCTGTCGTCGGAGGTCTGTTCAAAGCCGAGCCGGCAAGCGGTGAGGACACCATGCCAAACCGTTAGCTGGGGGGTTGTTGAAAAGCGAAAATGTCGCGACGCTGGCCGCTCTGAAAACTCTGCGTACCGACCAACTCGACTGGTCCTTGCCCGCCCGCCGTCGCGGGACCCTTGGCGGCATGGATGCCGCCACGGAGCTACATGGACGTACTTGCAGCGTGTCCTGCGACGGTGGGCGGGCAAGGGCCCTGCAGCAACGGCGCAGATGATCCGCTTTCCGCCTGATCTACCAGTAGTGAGCAATCAGGTAGCGACGACTGCGTCGTGCGTATCGCGATCACTTGGCGATCTTCAAGCTTCACGTCTGGTCGAGGGCGCGGTGCACTCACCGCTCGCGGGACACGCCGCAAGTACGTCCTTGTAGGCTCGGTAGCGGCATCCATGCCGCCACACGGTCCCGCAATCGGCGAGGGCACCACGCCAGATAGTTGGTTGGTGGTTTTGTTGAAAAGCAAAGGTCACCGCATCACCAGCCTGCTCGTCGCTGGTTCATATCCATGCGCACCGACCGTCTCGACTGGTCCTTGCCCGCCCACCGTCGCGGGACCTCGAGCGGCATGGATGCCGCGCCAGCGCCTGCATGGACGTACTTGCGGCGTGTCCTGCGATGGTGGGCGGGGCAAGAGCCCTGCGATCAAGCAGCAGATCGAGTGCTCCACCGCTGATACCCACCAGGTCGTCTACCAACTGCTCTGCCTTGCGGGCACCTCTCGCGCTGGTGAGCAGGCAAAGTCATACAGCAAAGGACAGCTCACTCGCACTGCAGATAACGACAGCGAAGAGCTGTGTCAGCCGCCCTTGATGTGCGGTGATGCTTCGGCCTGCTGCGTTTCCGGCATCAGCTCCAGCGCCGATGGTGTGGTACGCAGCATCGGGCGGAAGGAGATGGGATGGGTGCGGCGGCGGGTGAAGCGCAGCAGCCGCGACAGCGTGAATCCGGCCAGCGCCAGCAGCATCACCGCGAAATACACCGGCAAGGCCGCCGGGCCGAACTTCTGCATTGCACCGCCGGCCAGCGCCGGGCCGATCGCCGCACCCACACCGTGTACCAGCAACAGACTGCTGCAACCGGACAGCAGGTCCTCGCGCGGCAGGTAATCGAGCATGTGCGCAACCGCAAACGGGTACAGCGAAAACGCCAACCCGCCGTAAACGAAAAACAGCACGAACAACACGGTGGTCTGCGTCTGCACCATCGGCATGGCGGCAGCGATGGCGATACCGGCGGCCAGTACGCTCACCGTGACCAGGCCGATGCGCCGGTCATGCCCGTCGCTGATGCGCCCGATCGGCCACTGCAGCACCGCACCGCCCACGATGGCAGCGAGCATGAACATCGCCACGCCGTCGGCATCCAGCGCGATGCGGCTGGCGTACACCGGCAACAGACCCCAGAACGCACCCATCGCCAGTCCGGAAAGGCCGGCACCAACCGTCGCCACCGGCGCCAAGGCGTACAGTGTTTTCAGTCGCAGGCGCGAGACATGCGGTACCTCGGGCGGGATCAGCCGCGTGGTCATCACCGGCATTACCGCCGCGCAGATCAGGATCGCCGTCAGCGTAAACATCGCCGGTGCACCTGCATCGCCGATGCTGAGCAGGATCTGGCCCAGCGCCAGCGCCGATAGGTTGATCGCCATGTACACCGAAAATACCCGGCTGCGCCGACGCGCATCCGGCTCGGCGTTGAGCCAGCTTTCGATCACGGTGTACAGGCCGACCAGCGCCGCGCCGGTGACCAGGCGCAACACGCCCCAGCCCCAGGGATCGAGCCAGATCGGATGCAGCAGCACCGCAATCGCCGCAAGCGATGCGTAGAACGCGAATGCACGGATATGTCCGATGCGGCGGATCAACGGCGGCGCGAAGAAGGTGCCGAGGAAGAAACCGGCGAAGTAGCCGGACATGATCAGGCCCAGCGCACGCGCATCGAAGCCGGCCTGGCCACCGCGCACGGCGAGCAAGGTGCCAAGCAGCCCACTGCCGGTCAGCAGCAGGGCAACGCCGAGCAATAAGGCAGTCAGCCGCAGCATGGATGCGGCCCTCGTGGGGGGAAAGGCGCGTCGATCACGTGTTCGAGTGTAGCAGCCCGGGCAATGCGGCTCAGTCCGGATCTCGCCGCGCGCAGCCTGCAGCGACGGTCGCCCGCACCGGCGCAGGTCCACGAACTGCATCGCATGTGGGTGCGGATGGGCGACCCGCGCACGCGATGCCTGTGTTGCCACGGAGCAGTCGGACCGGATGATCGCGTGGCGGCTCGTACTTGCCGGCGTGCCTGTCTCAAGCGGCTGGCCACTGCGGCATCGCACCGCGTCGCCGGCGTCTCCGCGCATCACGCAGTGCGACGTGCCAACGCATCAGGCCCCATCTTCGAGCGCACCGGTTGGTCATTGCGCCGACGCACCCGCATCCGTCTAGAATCTGCGCCCCTGCATCGTCTTCCTCATCTTCTGCCATGCCCATCTACGCGTTCCAGTGCACCACCTGTGGCCATTCGTTTGACCGCCTGCAGAAGATGGCCGACCCCGATCCGCAAAGCTGCCCGGCCTGCGCCGCGGCCACGATCAAGCGCCAGGTCACCGCGCCGTCGTTCCGGTTGTCCGGCAGCGGCTGGTACGAGACCGATTTCAAGTCGGCTGGCGAAAAGAAGAAGAACCTCACGGACAGCAGCGCAGGCGGAGAGGCCAAGCCGGCCGCGGCCAGCGACAGCAAGCCAGCGGCTGCGCCGGCCGCAGCAGCGGCGAAGCCGGCATCCGGCGCGGCGTGACCGCGACGCCTGCCAGGCGGCGACGCCTGCACGACTTGCGCGACGAAAACGACACAGGCCGGTCCACGCCGGACCGACCTGTGGATTCCCGCCTGCAACGGCCCCCGTTCAACCCTCAGCGGGCATCGAACCGCGCGCGGCAGCCATCGTTGACCCAGACCGTCGAGCGGCGCGAGTCGTAGCCCCAGGTGCGGCCTTCCTCGCAGCGCGTGTCCGACAGCTGCCGGGTCAGCATCGGGCGGCCGGCGTCCGCGTCCCAGTTGCAGGTGCGCAGGCGGCGGTCGTCGCTGTTGCAGGTCACCGAGTAATCGCCGCGAGGGCCGCCGCCGCGGTCATCCCGATCCCAGCCGCCGCCACGGGCCTGCGCAAAATCGGCCCGGCAGCCGTCGTCCACCCAGATGCGGCCTTGTTCCTGATGCCAGTTGCGTCCCTCCACGCAGGGGGTGCCGGAGAGCTGGCGCACGATCATTGCGCGCCGCCAACCGGTATTGCAGACCGCCTGGCGCTGGTCGCGGCTCTCGCAGCGCACCGTGCCGGCTGCGGCGTTGCCGGGGCGATCGTCGCCGCCATTCCAGCCACCACCGCCCCAGCCGCCGCGGGCCTCGGCAAAGCGGCCGCGACAGCCGTTGTCCACCCAGATCCGGCCGCGGTCGCTGCCCCAGTTGCGCCCTTCGATGCAGCGCGTGCCGGAAATGTTTTCCACCAGCGCCGCGCGGCCACGGAACGGGGTGTCGCATTCGCGGCGGCGGTTGTCGTTGCTGGAACAGGTGACGGTCTGGCCGTTCCAGCCACGGTCCTGCGCGGCGGCGGGACGGCTGGCCAGCGCGCCACCGAAGGCGAGGAGGCTGAAGCCGGAGATCAGCAGGGCGGTGCGCAGCATCGTGGCGTCCTTGGTGCGGGAGGGGCGTGGCGCCTATTCAGCCGGGCGCCGACTTAAGCGCCGGTGACCGCCGCCGCATTTGCTCCTGCCGCCCGCCGGCCCCAGAATATCCGGCTTTCCGGCGCTGTCCTGCGTCGGGTTTTCAGCGGAGCTTTCGATGCGTACCCACTTCTGCGGCCTGGTCGACGAGACCATGATCGGCCAAACCGTCACTCTCGCCGGCTGGACCGACGTGGCCCGCAATCTGGGCGGGGTGTGCTTCATCGACCTGCGCGACCACGAAGGCATCGTGCAGGTGACGGTGGAGCCGGTGGCTGGCGACGACGCCAGCGCAGAGCTGTTCAAGGTGGCCGCCAGCCTCGGCTACGAGGACGTGCTGCAGGTCGAAGGTGTGGTGCGTGCGCGCCATGCGGTCAACGACAAGCTGCGCACCGGCAAGGTGGAAGTGATCGCCACGCGCATCAGCATCCTCAACAAGGCCGCGCCGCTGCCGTTCCACGCTCACGAGAACCCCGGCGAAGACACCCGCCTGAAATACCGCTATCTGGACCTGCGCCGTCCGGAAATGCAGCGCATGCAGCGCACCCGCATCAAGTTGGTGCAGGCGCTGCGCCGGCACCTGGATGCGCGCGATTTTCAGGACATCGAAACCCCGATCCTGACCAAGGCCACCCCGGAAGGCGCGCGCGACTTCCTTGTGCCGGCGCGCATGCATCCGGGCGAGTTCTACGCATTGCCGCAGAGCCCGCAGCTGTTCAAGCAGATCCTGATGGTGGCCGGCTTCGACCGCTACTACCAGATCGCACGCTGCTTCCGCGACGAAGCGCTGCGCGCCGATCGCCAGCTGGAATTCACCCAGCTCGACATGGAGTTCGCCTTCGTGCGCGAACGCGACGTGCAGGATTTCGTCGAGGACATGATCCGCGCCATCTTCAAGGAAGTGGTGGACGTCGAGCTGGCCGCGCAGTTCCCGCGCATGACCTGGGCCGAGGCGATGCGTCGCTATGGCTCGGACAAGCCGGACCTGCGCATCGATCTGGAATTGGTCGATGTGGCCGAGCTGGTCAAGTCCAGTGAATTCCCGGTGTTCACCGCCGCCGCCAATGATGCCGACGGTCGCGTTGCCGCGCTGCGCATCCCCGGTGGCGCCAGCCTGTCGCGCAAGCAGATCGACGAATATGCCGCGCATGCCGCCAAGTACGGCGCCAAGGGCCTTGCCTACATCAAGCTCTCGGAGACCGGCGAGGTCAGCTCGCCGATCGCCAAGTTCTTCTCCGAAGACGCCTTTGCCGCGCTGCTCAAGCACGTGGGTGCAGGCAATGGCGACATCGTGTTCTTCGGTGCCGGCGGCTACAACACCGTGTCCGATTTCATGGGCGCGCTGCGCCTGAAGGCCGGCAAGGAGTTCAACCTGGTCGCCGATGGTTGGGCGCCGCTGTGGGTCACCGATTTCCCGATGTTCGAATGGGACGAGGAAGCGCAGCGTTACGTCGCCTTGCATCACCCCTTCACCGCGCCGGCGGTGGACGATATCGCCGACCTGCGCGCCAATGCCCGCACCGCGGTGTCGCGCGGCTACGACATGGTGCTCAACGGCAATGAAATCGGCGGCGGCTCCATCCGTATCCACCGCCCGGACATGCAGAGCGCGGTGTTCGAGCTGCTCGGCATCGGCGCCGAAGAAGCGCGCGCCAAGTTCGGCTTCCTGCTGGATGCCCTGAACTACGGCGCACCGCCGCACGGCGGCATCGCCTTCGGTATCGACCGCATCGCTGCGCTGATGGCCGGTACCGAATCCATCCGCGACGTGATCCCGTTCCCCAAGACCACGGGCGCGCAGGATCTGATGACCGACGCCCCGTCGCCGATCGCCGCCGAACAGCTGGCCGAGGTGCACGTGCAGGTGCGCCCCAAGCAGGTCTGACCTGCGCGCAAGCACGGCCACGCCCGCGCGTGGCCGTGTTGACCTGCCAGGCGCCAACGACCTTGGCGAAGTAGTGGCGAGCCATCCGTGCGCCGCGCTCAGGCGCCGCATTTGCCGATTCCCGATTCCCCACTTGCAGCAGCGCCGCCGCATGCGAGAAGCTGCCACGTCCCATCCGGTACGAGAGGCCCGCATGACCCGCATCCGCCGCGCCACACCGGACGATGCCGAAGCGCTGTCGCTGTTGGCCGCACAGACCTTTACCGAAACCTTCGGGCATTTGTATCCAGAAGAAGACCTGCGTGGTTTTCTTGAAGAAACGTATGCGGTCGAGCGCGCGCGCATCGTGCTGGCGCATCCGGACTACGCGATCTGGTTGCTGGAGATGGACAACCTGTTGGTTGGTCATGCCGCCGCCGGCCCCTGCGGGCTGCCGCACGCAGACGTACGCCCAGCCGATGGAGAACTCAAGCGGCTGTATCTGCTGAAGGACTACCAGAACAGCGGTTGGGGCAGCCGGCTGTTCGAAACCGCACTGGAGTGGCTGGAGCGCGACGGCCCGCGCACCCTGTGGATCGGCGTGTGGTCGGAGAACTTCGGCGCGCAGCGGTTCTATGCGCGCTACGGTTTCGAGAAAGTGGGCGAGTACGACTTCCCGGTGGGCAAAGTTGTCGATCGCGAACACATCCTGCGTCGCAGGCCGCTGATTGCGGCCGATTGACGGCATGCCGGCACCGTCCGCACTTGCCCGGCGATTGCGCGCCACCTGCAGGCGGCCGCACTGATGCCCGGCGCGGCCGCTGCATTTCCAGGTGCAGCCAGGCGCGCCTCGCGCAAGCCGGCGACCACCGCCACCGCCGAGGTGCTGCTGGTCCACGGCATCTGGAACACCGCGCACTGGCTGCTGCCGCTGGCCCGGCGGCTGCGGGGCGAGGGATTGGCGCCTGCAGTGTTCGGCTATGCCAGCGTGTTCGGCGGTCCGGCGCAGGCAGTGCCGCAATTGATCGCGCGGCTGCGCGCCAGCCGTGCACAACTGTTGATCTGCCATAGCCTCGGCGGCCTGGTGGCCCTGCAGGCGTTGCAGGACGCGCCCGATCTGCCGGTGCGTCGGGTGGTCTGCCTTGGCTCGCCGCTGCGCGGCAGTGCCGCCGCGCGCAGCCTGGCCCGGCGTGGTGGCGTATGGGCCATGGGCCGCAGCGCCGCGCTGTTGCAGCACGGGTTTACCCGTTGGGACGGGCCGGCCGAGATCGGCCAGGTGGCCGGCTGCGTGCCACGCGGCGTCGGCCGCTGGCTGGCGCCACTGGACGCCGGCTCCGACGGCACCGTTGCGCTGGCCGAGACCCGCCTGCCCGGCCTGCGCGACCATTGCGTGGTGGAGGCCAGCCACAGCGGCTTGTTGCGCTCGCCCGAGGCGGCCCGGCAAGCCCTGGCCTTCCTGCGCTACGGCCACTTTGCGCCTTGAACATCCGCTGGCGCATGTCGGCGCCCCGGTGCGGGCGAGCAATCAGGTAAAATCCGCGCCCTGTCATCCAAGCCAGTCTGGAACCACCCATGGGTAGAGGCCCCTCGATCGAAGGCCGCAAGAACGCCTCCGACGCCAAACGCGGCAAGATGTTCACCAAGATCATCCGCGAGATCAGCGTGGCCGCCCGAGCCGGCGGCGGCGACCCGTCCAATAATCCGCGCCTGCGCACCGCCATGGACAAGGGCCTGTCGGCGAACATGTCCAAGGACGTGATCGAGCGCGCCATCAAGAAGTCCACCGGCGAGCTGGAAGGGGTGGAATACGAAGAAGTGCGCTACGAGGGCTATGCGCCCGGCGGCGTGGCGGTGATCGTGGACTGCCTGACCGACAACCGCGTGCGCACCGTGGCCGACGTGCGCCACGCCTTCAGCAAGTGCGGCGGCAACATGGGCACCGACGGCTCGGTGGCTTTCATGTTCAAGCGCCTGGGCGTGCTGAGCTTTGCCGCCGGCGCCGACGAGGACACCCTCACCGACGCCGCCATCGAGGCCGGCGCCGACGACGTGGTGGTGTACCCGGAAGACGGCGCCATCGACGTGCTGACCGCCCCGGACGCCTTTGCCCAGGTCAAGGACGCCCTGGTCGCTGCCGGGCTGGAACCGGCGCATGCCGAAATCACCTTCCGCGCCGACAACGACATCGCCGTGGACGGCGACACCGCGCTGCAGGTCCGCAAGCTGCTCGACATGCTCGAAGACCTGGACGACGTCCAGGACGTGTATTCGAACGTCGATCAAGCGGCGCTGAGTGGCGGGGGCTGATCTTATGAAGGCCGGGTCCCGGGGCCCGGGGCCCGGGTCGCGCAACGGCAGTTCACTGACGCCGGAGGCTGCACATGCGCATGCCGCACCCAGTCGCGGCGGCCGGGCTGTCATTGCTTCTTCGGGTCCCGGGTCCCGGGTCCCGGGTCCCGGCCCCATCCGCATCCTGGGCATCGATCCCGGCTCGCAGCGCACCGGCATCGGCATCATCGATATCGACGAGGGCGGGCGCAGCCGGCATGTCTACCACGCCCCGCTGGTGTTGCTGGGCGAGGGCGACTTCGCGCAGCGGCTCAAGCGCCTGCTGCACGGGCTGGGCGAGCTGATCGAGACCTACCGGCCGGACGAGGTAGCGATCGAGAAGGTGTTCATGGGCAAGAGCGCCGATTCGGCGCTCAAGCTTGGCCATGCACGTGGCGCGGCGATCTGCGCGGTCGTCATGCGCGACCTGCCGGTGCACGAGTACGCTGCCACCGAAATCAAGCTGGCGCTGGTCGGCAAGGGCGGCGCGGACAAGGTGCAGGTGCAGCACATGGTCGGCATCATGCTCAACCTGAAAGGCAAGCTGCAGCCCGACGCCGCCGACGCACTGGCGGTCGCCATCACTCACGCCCACGTCCGCGCCACCGCGCAACGTCTGGGCGTCAATACCCAACAGGCCTGGAGCCGCAAATGATCATGAAGATGTCGGGAAAGGCCGGGACTCGGGGCCCGGGACCCGGGACCCGAACAGCATCGAGCGACGAAGGCGCGGCAATGATCGCTCTTGCGAGTCCCGGGTCCCGGGTCCCGGGTCCCGGAGCTTTCCAATGATCGGCCGTCTGCGCGGGATCCTGGCCTACAAGCAGCCGCCGTGGCTGGTGATCGACGTGGGCGGGGTGGGTTACGAGCTGGAGGCGCCGATGAGCACCTTCTATGACCTGCCCGACGTCGGTCGCGACGTCATCCTGTTTACCCATTACGCGCAGAAGGAAGACAGCGTGGCGCTGTACGGTTTCCTGCGCGAGGGCGAGCGGCGGCTGTTCCGCGACGTGCAGAAGGTCACCGGCATCGGCGCCAAGATCGCACTGGCGGTGCTGTCCGGCGTCAGCGTGGACGAGTTCGCCCGCCTGATCACCAGCGGCGACATCACCGCACTCACGCGCATCCCCGGCATCGGCAAGAAGACCGCCGAGCGCATGGTGGTGGAGCTGCGCGACCGCGCCGCCGACTTCAGCAGCGGCGCGCCGATTACCGGCCAGCTCGGCCCGGATGCGGTGTCCGAAGCCACGGTGGCCTTGCAGCAGCTGGGTTACAAGCCGGCCGAGGCCACACGCATGGCACGCGAGGCCGGGGCAGAAGGCGACGACGTCGCCACAGTCATTCGCAAGGCCCTGCAGGCCGCGCTGCGGTAAGCAGCCTCGACCTTTCCCATTCTTCACGCCCTTCGGCGATACCCTGCCAACCCATGTCACAGACCTCCACTCCTGCAGCGGGCCACGGCCACGCGCCCGCCAACAGCCATATGGCCTTGGTCATCGGCGCCATCGGCGTCGTGTTCGGCGATATCGGCACCAGCCCGCTGTACACCCTGAAGGAGGCGTTTTCGCCGCACTACGGGCTGAGCAGCGACCACGACACGGTGCTGGGGGTGCTGTCGCTGGCGTTCTGGGCACTGATGATCACGGTGACGCTCAAGTACGTCACCATCATCATGCGCGCCGACAACGAGGGCGAGGGCGGCATCATGGCGTTGATGGCGCTGACCCAGCGCACCCTCAAGCAGGGTTCGCGTTCGGCGTATGTGGTGGGCATCCTCGGCATCTTCGGCGCCTCGCTGTTCTTCGGTGACGGCGTGATCACCCCGGCCATCTCGGTGATGGGCGCGGTGGAAGGCCTGGAAATCGCCGCGCCCAGCCTGCATCCCTTCATCGTGCCGATCACCGTGGTAGTGCTGCTGATCGTGTTCATGGTGCAGCGTTTCGGCACCGAGACCGTGGGCAAGGTGTTCGGCCCGATCACCTGCCTGTGGTTCATGTCGCTGGGCGCGATCGGCGCCTGGAACATCGTCGATGCACCGGAGGTGATGAAGGCCTTCAACCCGTGGTGGGCGATCCGCTTCTTCATCGAGCACGGTTGGCACGGGGTGTTCATCCTGGGCGCGGTGGTGCTGGCGGTGACCGGCGGCGAGGCGCTGTACGCGGACATGGGGCACTTCGGCGCAAAGCCGATCCGCCACGGCTGGTATTTCTTCGTGCTGCCGATGCTGCTGCTCAATTACCTGGGCCAGGGCGCGCTGGTGCTCAATCACCCGTCCGCGCTGAAGAACCCGTTCTTCGAAGCGGTGCCCGGCTGGGCGTTGTACCCGATGATCATCCTGGCCACGCTGGCGGCGGTGATCGCCTCGCAGGCGGTGATCACCGGCGCCTACTCGGTGGCCCGTCAGGCCATGCAGCTGGGTTACATCCCGCGCATGCTGATCAAGCACACCTCGCGCGACACCATCGGCCAGATCTACGTGCCCGGCATCAACTGGCTGCTGATGGTGATGGTGATCGCGCTGGTGCTGATCTTCCGCAGCTCCACCAACCTGGCGGTGGCCTACGGCATCTCGGTGTCGATGACCATGCTGATCGACACCCTGCTGCTGGCCCTGGTCGCCCGCGCGCTGTGGCCGCGCTGGCGCAACTGGGTGCTGCCGCTGTGCGTGGTGTTCTTCATCATCGAACTGGCCTTCGTGATCGCCAACGGCGCCAAGCTGCTGCAGGGTGCCTGGTTCCCGCTGGCGCTGGGCATCGTGGTGTTCACCCTGATGCGTACCTGGCGCCGCGGCCGCGCGCTGCTGCGCGAGGAAATCCGCAAGGACGGTATCCGCATCGACAGCTTCCTGCCGGGCCTGATGCTGGCCCCGCCGGCGCGCGTGCCGGGCATGGCAGTGTTCCTGACTGCCGACCCGATGGTGGTGCCGCACGCACTCATGCATAACCTCAAGCACAACAAGGTGCTGCACGAGCGCAACATCTTCCTCAACGTCGATACCCTGCCGATTCCGTATGCGCCGGTAGACAAGCGCCTGCAGATCGAATCGATCGGCGACGAGTTCTACCGCGTCTACGTGCGCTTCGGCTTCATGGAGACGCCCGACGTGCCGCTGGCATTGATGCGCTCCTGCGACCAGGGCGGTATCCATTTCGATCCGATGGACACCACCTTCTTCGCCAGCCGCGAGACCATCGTGGCCAGCGCCAACCGCGGCATGCCGATCTGGCGCGACAAGCTGTTCGCGCTGATGCATCGCAATGCCGCGCCGGCCACCGGCTTCTTCCGCATCCCGGGCAATCGCCTTGTGGAGCTCGGCGCGCAGGTGGAGATTTAAATGCCGGTACCCGGGACCCGGGGCCGGGGACGGGGACCCGGTAAAAGCGGGCTGCAGTCTTCTACAATTGCCGGATCATGATTTCTTTCCTGCCCTCCGCTGCCCCGCCTGCAATCGCACGCCATGCGCTTGCCGGGTCCCCGGTCCCCGGTCCCGGGTCCCGCTGATGGACCAGCGCATCATCGCCAGCAGCTCCACCCGCGAGGACGAAGCCGCCGATGCGAGCATCCGTCCCAAGCGCCTGGCCGACTATCTCGGCCAGCAGCCGGTGCGCGAACAGATGGAGATCTACATCCAGGCGGCCAAGGCGCGCGGCGAGGCCATGGACCATGTGCTGATCTTCGGCCCGCCCGGGCTCGGCAAGACCACGCTCAGCCATGTGATCGCCAATGAGCTGGGCGTGAGCCTGCGGGTGACATCCGGCCCGGTGATCGAGAAGGCCGGCGATCTTGCTGCGCTGCTGACCAACCTGCAGCCGCACGATGTGTTGTTCATCGACGAGATCCATCGCCTGTCGCCGGTGGTGGAAGAAGTGCTGTACCCGGCGATGGAAGATTTCCAGATCGACATCATGATCGGCGACGGCCCGGCTGCGCGCTCGATCAAGATCGACCTGCCGCCGTTTACCCTGATCGGCGCCACCACGCGTGCCGGCCTGCTGACCGCGCCGCTGCGCGACCGCTTCGGCATCGTGCAGCGCCTGGAGTTTTATTCGCCCCAGGAGCTGACCCGCATCGTGATCCGCTCGGCCGCGATCCTGGGCATCGACTGCACACCCGAGGGCGCCGCCGAAATCGCGCGCCGCGCCCGCGGCACCCCGCGGATCGCCAACCGCCTGCTGCGCCGGGTGCGCGACTACGCCCAGGTCAAGGCGGCCGGCCACATCGATCTGCCGGTGGCGCAGGCCGCCATGCAGATGCTGAAAGTGGACCCGGAAGGCTTCGATGAGCTCGACCGCCGCATGCTGCGCACCATCGTCGAGCATTTCGATGGCGGCCCGGTGGGCGTGGAATCGCTGGCCGCCTCGCTCTCGGAAGAGCGCGGCACGCTGGAAGACGTGATCGAGCCCTACCTGATCCAGCAGGGCTTCCTGATCCGCACCGCGCGCGGCCGCATGGTCACCACCAAGGCTTACCTGCATCTGGGCCTGAAGCCGCCACGCGACCGCGCCGCAGGCATCGGCGAACCGGGAGACCTGTTTTGATGGCGCTCCATTGGTCGCCCGCCCGGGCCGTCCCGACCGACATTCCGTGCCCATGACCACCGAATCACGATTCCCGACTCCCCAATCCCCGCCTGTATTCAGTTGGCCGACACGCGTCTACTGGGAAGATACCGACGCCGGCGGGGTGGTCTACCACGCGCGCTACGTCGCCTTCCTGGAACGTGCGCGCACCGAGTGGATGCGCGCGGCCGGTTACGGGCAGGACCTGATGCGCCAGGACCACGGTCTGGTGTTTGCGGTCCGCTCGATGCAACTGGATTTCCTCAAGCCGGCCCGGCTCGACGACGCGCTGTCAGTGTCGGTGGTGTTGTTGAAATGCAGACGGGCCAGCCTGCAGTTTGCGCAGTCGGTCCGCCGCGAAGGCGAAGTGCTGCTGACGGCCGAGGTGCGGATTGCCGCACTCGCTGCCAGCGACTTCCGCCCGCGCGGCATGGACGATGCGGTATACGACGTGTTGAAAGCTCTAGAAACCACAGAATCCGATTACTGAGGAACGAACGGATGTCGATTGCATTGCTCCTGGCCCTGCAGGACACGGTAGTGGAAGCACTACCGCAGGACGTCACCGCGGCCGCGGCGCAAACCGCCACGGCGGCGCACAACAGCAGCATCAACTACGTGGATCTGATCCTGCGGGCCAGTATCCCGGTGAAGATCATCGTGCTGTTGCTGTTGATCGGCTCGTTCATCAGCTGGGTCATCATTTTTCGCAAGGCGCGCGCGTTCAAGCAGGCCAACCGCGAGGCCGACGAATTTGAAAACCGCTTCTGGTCCGGCGCCGATCTGGCCAAGCTGTACGCGTCGGCGACCGACCGCAACCGCACTGTCGGCGGCCTGGAATCGATGTTCGAGAGCGGCTTCCGCGAGTTCTCGCGGTTGCGCGACCGCCGCCGCCTGGACGCACGCGTGCAGCTGGAAGGCGCACAGCGCGCCATGCGCACCGCCTTCACCCGTGAGGTCGACCAGCTCGAGCGCAATCTCGAACTGCTGGCCAACATCGGTTCCACCGCGCCCTACGTCGGCCTGGTCGGCACCGTGTTCGGCATCATGGTGACCATGCACGACATGGTCAGCAGCGGCGAGCAGGCCGGTATCGCAGCGGTGGCACCGGGCATCTCCGAAGCCCTGTTCGCCACCGCCATCGGCCTGTTCGTGGCGATCCCGGCCGTGTGGGCCTACAACCGCTTCACCACGCGCGTGGAACGGCTGTCGGTGCGCTACGAGACCTTCGCCGACGAGTTCAGCTCCATCCTGCAGCGCCAGGCCGGCGCGGACGAGTAATGCGTGCGCCTTGCAAGCCCGTGACGGTTCGCGCATCCGGCCATGGGCGCCGCGCCGCAGTGGGTGGAGCCCGCCGCGCGCAAGCCGGCGCACGGACGTGCGCATCGGCCTGCACAGGCGAGCCACTCGCGACAGATCGCACATGCATGTGCGAGGGATTAATTAGGAACGTTTCGCGATGATCTCCGGTATTTCCCGCCGTAAGAAGCGCAAGCTCAAATCCGACATCAACGTCGTGCCGTACATCGACGTGATGCTGGTGTTGCTGATCATCTTCATGGTGACCGCACCGCTGTTGAC
This sequence comes from Xanthomonas sp. NCPPB 1325, assembly GCF_041477645.2. Classification (NCBI taxonomy): domain Bacteria; kingdom Pseudomonadati; phylum Pseudomonadota; class Gammaproteobacteria; order Lysobacterales; family Lysobacteraceae; genus Xanthomonas; species Xanthomonas sp. NCPPB 1325. Next base: position 3,638,355 of record NZ_CM192985.1, on the reverse strand, counting down.
CCTGAGTACCGATGTCAGCCTGCCGAGCTCGCGCGCCAAAGCGCTGGAGAGCAAGCAGGACCCGATCGTGGTGGTGGTCGCCGCCGATGGCCAGCTGGCATTGCAGCTGCCCAAGGGCAAGCCGCAGGCGATGGACGTCGCTGCCCTGCAGGCGCAGCTGGCCGCCATCGTGGCGCAGGACAAGGACGCGCGCGTGGTCGTGGCCGGCGATCGCGCCGCGCCGTACCAGAAGATCATGGACGCCATCGACGTGCTCAAGCAGGCCAAGGTCGAGAAGGTCGGCCTGATCTCCGACTCCGGCGGCACTGCAGGCAGCGATGCACGCTGACGCACTCCCGACCCAAGGCACGCGTGAGGATGGCTGGCTGCGACCGGTCATGCTGGCCCTGGTCGTGCACATCCTGGTCGCGCTGGTGTTCATTGCCGGCTGGCTGTGGTCGCCCGAACGCTCGGTCGAGCCGGCCGCGGGCGACCCCAGCATGGAAGCTTCGCTGGATGTCTCCGCCGCGGAGGCGCGCGTCGCGCGCCAGGCGCTGAAGGCCACGCCGGTGGAAGCGCCGCCTCCGCCGGCACCATTGCCCGAGCCCGCGCCGGAAGACACCGTGCCGCCACCGCAGCCGATCCCCGAGCCACGCCCGCAGGATGCGCCCACGCCGCAGCAGGCGCAGGCGCAGGAACGCGTGGCCCAGCCGGACAAGGTGGATCAGGAGAAGGTCGACGCCTTGGCCATTTCCGCCGAGAAGGCCAAGCAGGAGCAGGAAGCCAAGCGGCGCCAGGAGCAGATCGACCTGACCGAGCGCAAGCGCCAGGAAGAGGCCGAGCAGAAATTGCGCCTGGCCAAGCAGCAGGAAGAGGCCGACGCCAAGAAGAAGCAGGCCGCCGCGCAGCAGGCGGCCGCCGATGCCGAGCGCGAAAAGAAGATTGCCGACATCCGCCGGCAGCGCGAGCAGGCCACCAAGGAAGCGGCACTGGCCGAACAGAAGCTGCGCCAGGTGGCTGCCGCGCGCGCCCAGCAGGCGTCCGCGGCCGCGGCGTCCAGCGCGCAGCCGACCGCGGGGCAGGGCGGCACCAGTACCGATCTGTCGGCCAAGTACGCCGCGGCGATCCAGCAGAAGGTGCTGGCGCAGTGGGTGCGCCCGCCGTCGGTGCCGCCGGGTCAGAAGTGCACCATCAACATCCGCCAGTTGCCCGGTGGCAGCGTGATGGAGGCCAAGGTCGCGCCGGGCTGCCCGTATGACGAGGCCGGCCAGCGTTCGATCGAAGCCGCGGTATTGAGTGCGCAGCCGCTGCCGTACCGTGGTTTCGAATCGGTGTTCCAGCGCAATCTGACCTTCGTGTTCACCGCGCAGGACCAGTAACCGGCGTCGGTGGTAACTGGCCGGGCCGCGGCTGCCTGCGCGCGCTGCAGCCCGGCGGCGACGGCAGGGCCATCGGAGCCGGTGTATGCGTGACGGCCGCCGCCAGGCAGTGGCGCAGTCGCTGCGCACCGGCGATTGGCCGGCAGTGCCATCCAATTCGCTACATGATCAATCGCTCCATTTTCACGTTGTCTCGTTCACGATTGCGAGTATGTTCACTCGCTGATTGGTATCCCTTGCCCACTTTTCCTGCCCGATCCGAGCCGTCCATGAAAAAACCGCTGCGTTGGCTAGCTGCCCTGACCGCCCTGTTGTTGCCGCTGAGCGCGCTCGCGCAGCAGCAGGGTCTTACCATCGACATCGTGGGCGGTAGCGCCTCGGCCACGCCGATCGCGGTCATCCCCATGCCGTATCAGGGCTCCGGCGCTGCGCCGCAGACCGACGTGTCCGCCGTGGTCGGTGCCGACCTGGATCGCTCCGGCCAGTTCCGCACCTTGCCGGCTGCCCAGATCGTCGAAAAGCCGACCCGCGGGACCGAGGTGCAGTTCCCGACCTGGCGCACCCTCAAGCAGAACTACATCGTCGTCGGCCGCGTGATGGACGCAGGCGAGGGCGCGTATCGCGTCGAATACGAACTGTTCGACGTGGCCAAGGGCGAGCGCCTGCTCGGCCTGGCGATGACCGCGCGCGCCAACGCGATGCGCGATGTTTCGCACCAGATGGCCGATGCGATCTACGAAAAGATCACCGGCGTGCGCGGCGCGTTCTGGACCCGCATCGCCTACGTCACCGCCAGCGGCAAGGGTGGCGCCATGCGCTATGCGCTGATGGTGGCCGATTCGGACGGCTACAACCCGCAGACCATCGTGCGCTCGGCCGAACCGCTGCTGTCGCCGAACTGGAGCCCGGACGGCAAGAAGCTTGCGTACGTGAGCTTCGAGCGCGGCAATTCGTCGATCTATCTGCAGGACATCGCCACCGGTGCCCGTGAGCTGGTGTCCAGCTTCCGCGGCATCAACGGCGCGCCGGCGTTCTCACCCGACGGCCGTCGCCTGGCGCTGGCCCTGTCGCGCAGTGGCAACCCTGAGATCTATGTGATGGATCTGGGCAGCAAGCAGCTGACTCAGCTGACCAATCACTTCGGCATCGACACCGAACCGACCTGGGCGCCGGATGGCGGCAGCATCTATTTCACCTCCGATCGCGGCGGTCGCCCGCAGATCTACCAGGTGGCCGCCAGCGGCGGCAGCGCCAACCGCGTGACCTTCCAGGGCAACTACAACGCGACTGCCAGCGTGTCGTTCGACGGCAAGAAGATCGCCGTGGCGCAGGGCAGCGGCAACAGCTACCGCATTGCCATGATGGACCGCAGCCTGGGTTCGCCCAGCTGGAGCACGCTCTCACCGGGGTCGCTGGACGAGTCGCCGAGCTTTGCGCCGAACGCCAGCATGGTGTTGTATGCGGCACGTGAGGGTGGTCGTGGCGTCCTTTATGCGGTGTCCGCCGACGCTCGGGTCCGCCAGCGCCTGGTTCTGGCCGACGGTGATGTGAGAGAACCTGCTTGGGGGCCTTACCGAACCGCGCATTAATGTTAATATTTCGCTGCGTTAAACCACTCATTGGCCCAGAGCCTCCATAGGTATCCCATGAACAAGTCCACCCGCGTCTTGCTTGTCTCCCTGCTGTCCGTTGCCGTGCTGGCTGGTTGCTCGAAGAAGGTGAAGGAAACTCCGCCTGCTCCGACCGACACCACCGCTGGTTCCTCCGTTCCGACCGGCCCGGCCACCTCTGGCCTGTACGGTCCGGGCGACCTGGATACCGATGCCTGCCTGCGTCAGCGCGTTGTGTACTTCGATCTGGATCAGGACTCCCTGAAGCCGGAATTCCAGGCCATCATGGCGTGCCACGCCAAGTACCTGCGTGACCGTCCCTCCTCGCGCATCACCCTGCAGGGCAATGCCGACGAGCGCGGTTCGCGCGAGTACAACATGGGCCTGGGCGAGCGCCGCGGCAATGCCGTGTCCTCCGCACTGCAGGCTGCCGGTGGTTCGGCCAGCCAGCTGACCGTCGTCAGCTACGGCGAAGAGCGTCCGGTCTGCACCGAAACCAGCGAAAGCTGCTGGTCGCAGAACCGTCGCGTCGAAATCGTGTACACGGCTCAGTAAGAAGCGATGCGCTTTCGAGTGACATCCCTGTTCGTCGCGGCGGCCCTTGTGGTCGCCGCGCCGGCTCACGCCCAGCGAGCAAGTCTCGCTGATCGTGTGGCGGTGCTCGAGCAGCAGCAGGCCAACAGTCAGGCCAACAACGATTTGCTCAATCAACTGCAGCAGGCGCGTTCCGACCTGCAGGCGTTGCGTGCGACCGTTGAACAGCTGCAGCACGACAACGAGCAACTCAAGCAGCAGTCCAAGGACCAGTATCTGGACCTGGACGGACGTCTGAACCGGCTGGAAGGTGCAGGTGGCGCAACGCCCCCACTGCCTCCTGCCACCGGCAGCGTCACCCCAGCCCCGGCTCCGGCCGCGCGGCCTGCAACGGCGGCTACCTCCGAGAAGCCGCCGAGCGTGCATGGCGACCCAGGCACCCTGGCCGTCAGTAATGACGAGCGCACGGCCTATAACGTGGCGTTCGATGCACTGAAGAACGGCAAGTACGACGATGCGTCGCAGCTGTTCCTGAGCTTCCTGGAGCTCTATCCCAATGGCGTCTACACCCCCAATGCCTTGTACTGGCTGGGTGAAAGTTACTACGCCACCCGCAATTTCCAGCTGGCCGAGGCGCAGTTTCGCGATCTCGTCAGCCGCTATCCCACGCATGACAAGGCCGCCGGCGGTCTGTTGAAGCTCGGCCTGTCGCAATATGGCGAAGGCAAGAACAACGAAGCCCAGCAGACCCTGCAACAGGTCGTCGCGCAGTATCCCGGTTCCGATGCCGCGCGCGTCGCGCAGGAACGTCTGCAATCCATCCGTCTCGGCCAGCAGCTGCGCTGAGCCCACGCGTCGTTGCCGGTTGGCGCGGCGCATACCTTGCCCATGAACGCCGCCGCCGTCCCCAGCGAGATCGTCCAATCGCCATTGCCGCGATTGAAGATCACCGAAATCTTCCTGTCCCTGCAGGGCGAAGCCAAGACGGCTGGCTGGCCGACCGTGTTCGTACGCCTGACCGGCTGTCCGTTGCGCTGCCAGTATTGCGACACGGCCTACGCCTTCCATGGCGGGCAGTGGCATGACATCGACGCGATCATTGCCGACGTTGCAAGCCACGGCGTTCGCCACGTCTGCGTCACCGGCGGCGAGCCGCTGGCGCAGAAGCGCTGCCTGGTGCTGCTGCAGAAGCTCTGCGATGCCGGCTTTGATGTCTCGCTGGAAACCTCCGGTGCGCTGGATGTGTCCGAGGTCGATGCACGCGTTTCCCGGGTGGTGGACATCAAGACGCCGGCATCCGGTGAGGCGCATCGCAACCGCTGGGACAACCTGGCCTTACTGACGGCGCGCGACCAGATCAAGTTCGTGATCTGCAGCCGCGCCGACTACGACTGGTCGCGCGAGATCGTGGCGGCCCATGCGCTGGATCGCCGCTGCACGGTGTGGTTTTCGCCCAGCAAGAGCGAGGTGACGCCACGCCAGCTGGCCGACTGGATCGTGGCCGATCGGGTGCCGGTGCGCTTCCAGATGCAGTTGCACAAGATTCTCTGGAACGACGAGCCGGGGCGCTGATGCCCGATCACGCAGCGAGGGTCGGGAGCATCGGTTCCTGACCCTCACCGTTCACATGGCTCTTGGGTCCGGATGATCGAGTCCGCATGACCGTCGCGGATCATGGCGTGTGCAGGTCTGGCCTTTGCGGGATGGGGCGGACAGCATCTACTGCATCGTCGCGGCGCTTGCTGGATCGGCGCGTCCTTTACCGAGCCTTCTGGCAGCTGGCCATGGCGTTGCCTCTCGATGCCGCTGCACTCCTGCGTGGGCGCGGGATCGCGTGGTAAGCGTTGTCGCTACCAGTCGGTTCGATGCGTCTGGATGGTCGCGACGGGATGGGGCCGCGTCATCGACCAGACGGTCAAACCTCGTCGGCGCCATCGGCTGCGTTAACCCATCGCGGACCGAGCCTGCTAGCCTTCCCTTTCTGTTGTCATCGTCTGATTGGTCATGAAAAAAGCTGTCGTGTTGTTGTCCGGAGGCATGGATTCTGCCGCCGTCATTGCGCTCGCGCAGGAGCAGGGCTTTGCCGTCTACGCGCTGAGCGTGCGCTACGGTCAGCGCCATACCTCCGAGCTGGATGCGGCCGCGCGGGTGGCGGCGGCGCAGGGCGTGGCGGCGCACAAGGTGGTCGATGTGGACCTGCGCAGCATCGGCGGCTCGGCGCTGACCGACGACATCGAGGTGCCCGATGCAGGCGGCGAGGGGATTCCGGTCACCTACGTGCCCGCACGCAACACCATCATGCTGTCGCTGGCGCTTGGCTGGGCCGAAGTGGTGGGTGCCAACGACCTGTTCTGCGGCGTCAATGCCGTGGACTACTCCGGCTATCCGGACTGCCGGCCCGAGTTCGTCCGCGCCTTCGAAGTGCTCGCCAATCTGGCCACCAAGGCCGGTGTGGAAGGTGCAGGCTTGCGCGTCCACGCCCCGCTGCAGTTCCTCAGCAAGGCCGACATCGTGCGCGAAGGCGTGCGCCTGGGCGTGGATTTCGGGCTGACCGTGTCCTGCTACCGCGCCGATGCCGACGGACATGCCTGCGGCCACTGCGACGCCTGCCGCCTGCGCGCGGCCGGCTTCGCCGATGCGGGAGTTCAGGATCCCACGCACTACGCGATTTCGTCTTGACGCCGGTGTAGGGTAGAATGCGCACCCCGACGCACAGTCGGGCAATGGGCCGTTAGCTCAGTCGGTAGAGCAGAAGACTTTTAATCTTTTGGTCGATGGTTCGAATCCATCACGGCCCACCATTCGAATCACCAGCTTGAAAGGCGCCTTGGGCGCCTTTTTGTGCCCCGCGAAATCTTGCCGCAAGGGCTCCGCGACGAAGCGAGTGGAGCAACGCCATGGCCACTCGTTGCGCCGGGGTCGCTCCGCCACTGGCACACGTTGCGAAGGCCGATGCGTCATCGACGTTCCCGATCAAGCTGCACCGCAGTTTGATCCTTGTTTTTGTACGAGAAACTGAAAGCCGCGTCGCCCTGCGCGACTGCAGGAAGCGTGTTGCGTGGATGGCGCACGTGCCAGGGCTCGGGCTTACACCAGCATCGACTGCTGGGCAGAGATGCCCGCTGTCGCGCCATGCGCGACTGCCAGGGTGACCGAGGCCATTGCGGGATTTGCAAGATCGCCCGCGGCGTAGATGCCGGGCGTGCTGGTTTCGCGGCGCTCGTCGACCTTGATGGCGATGCCTAGCGGGGTCGTGAGCGTGTCCAGCCCGAGTGGCTCATGCAGGCTCGCGGACGGCGTGTTGCGCGGATGCGCGAACAGGATGTCGACCGGGACGACAGCGCCGGTATCGACGTTGACGGCAGCGTTGTGGCCCCCCTGATGAGCGATCTCGGTGATTCGGCCATCGACGACGGGTCGCTTGCGGCGCGCCAGGTCCGCCCGGACCTCGCCTGGAATGTCGTGACCATCGGCGAAGACCGTCAGCGTGTCAGTCCAGTCGCGGTACAGGCGGACATGATTCAGCGACTGCGGACCGGACCAGATGAGGCCCCAATGCCTGTCGGCGACCTCATAGCCATCGCAATAGGGGCAGGGCACGATGGACTTGCCCCAGCCTTCAGCAAAGCCCGGAATATCCGGCATCTGATCGGCGACGCCATAGCTCAGGATCAGGCGGCGCGCGGTGAGACGGCCTTCCTCACCAACACGCACGGAGAAATCGTCGATGGCGCCGGAGATGCTGTCGGCCCGGGCATTGACCAGCCTGATCGTGGGATAGCGCTCCAGCTGTTTGCGTGCTTCCGCCAGGATGTCCGACGGCGGCTTGTGATCGTGGCCGAGCAGGCCATGCGAGTGGCCGGCGAAGCGGTTGCGCTGCATGCCGGTATCCAACACCGTGACCGCCCGGCGGGCACGACCCAGTTGCAGCGCGGCGGCGAGACCGGCGAAGCTGCCGCCGATGATGATGACGTCATCCATAGAGAGTTCCGTGTTGCAGCGGGAGGGAAGTGAGTTGGCACATGATCGTTGGCTGCTGCTTGCCCAGACGGCGATGGCAAGACCTGGTGATCCGGGCAGAGACGTCCGCCGATACCCTACGAGGTCGCCTTTGATGCCGCACGACGGTTCAGTAGCGAATTCGAGGCCAGCATCGATCCACCGCAAGACGTCCAGATTTAAGAAACTGCGTGGTATCCTAATTACGGAATTCGGATACTGTCAAGGACTCAATTGTGGCGAACAACAGCGCTCAGCCCCGGCGTGGCCGACCCGCCAACGCGGCGCTCGGCCAGACGATTGCCGACGCGGCGTTCGACCTCTTCATGGAATTGGGTTTCGAAGCGGCGACCTTGGACAAGGTGGCCCAGCGCGCGAAGATCTCCAAGCTCAGCATCTATCGGCACTTCGAGAACAAGGAAGCGCTGTTCAGCGCAGCCATCGCCGCCCGCTGCCATCAGCTCGTACCTCAGGGGCTGTTTGAATGCACCGACGGCTCAGCCGAGGATCAGCTCGTGGCGGCGGGATCATTGTTGCTTCGCACATTGATGCGCGCGGACGTGCGCGGTGTCGAGGCCATGGTCATGGCGGACAAGACCAATCAACGGGAATTGAGCAAGCTGCATTACGCCGCGGGCGCCGGCCATGTCATCGCCAGCATCGAGACGCTGTTGCGGCAGCTGCACGCGAAGGCGGCCCTGCACGTGCCCGATCCTGCCCGGTCCGCCCGCTTGTTTGCGGCGCTCATCAAAGGATCCGATCTTTTGATGATCGCGCGTTTCGATGAGGCAAGGGCGCAGGACGCTACCGAAATCCACAGCTATTGTCAGTCGGCCGTGGCCATGTTTATCGCCGCGCATGGTGGCAACGGCGATACGCGCGACCAGCCTGCCGCCGTGCGAATGTGCAGTGATCCTGTCGGGTAGAGCATCGTGCCGCCGATGGATGCATGGCGCTTCATCATGAGACGGAAAACGCTGGCCACGGTCGTGGCATGCGTGACGCCCGACGGCGATTGCGGATCGGGCCGTGCTTGCAGGTCATGTGATTCGATGCCCGCGGCCCCACGCGCTGACACTCACTGGACGGGTGCGCGGCGGCCGCTGCGCTGTGCTGCGTCTGCAGGCACAGCACAAGCGCCGGGGGCGATTGCATCACCAGGGCATGCATCAGCTCGACGGGCAGGGCCACCGACTGCCGAGCGATCAACCCCTGCAGATCCACTTTCCGGTGACCTGGAACGTTCTTGCATTGATCGCGCGGCTGTCGACCCGGCCCAGCTGCACCGATGTGGTCTGCGGAAAGGACGCACGGCATTGCGCTGCGCCTTCTGCCCATTGTTGATGGAAGACTTCGGATCTGCTCGGCCCGCCGGTTTTGAATGACCTCATCTGATCGGTACGGGAAACGGCATGCAACGATGTCGCAGAGGCCGCGGTGGCCAACGTAGCGGACATCAGGACGCCGAACAGCATGGCGTTCTGAAAGAAGTTTCTGGACGAACACGCGCATGTTTTCATCTGGGCGACCCTGCTGAGTGGGTGGAGACACTGAATCCGGGCGCGAGGCTACGGCGCGGACAAGTCGCTCATATGACGATAGCTTTGCCTTGGATAATGGGTTATTCGGGCATTCAGAGCACGGCTGCTTTGGCGTCGGCAGAGGCGATAAAACTGCGGATTAGGCGGTCGCTGGCCAAGCCCGATCGACATCTCACGCTGAAGGCTGCATGCCGGCGATGCGATTATCTGGCGCAACGATGTAGCGAGAAACGGCGCGTCGCTGATTCGCACATCGCAACACCCTATCTGTCGCGAGGATGTGTTTGAGGCAGAAAAAAACAGGCTAGCACCGATAATTGCATTCGATGAAGCAGGCGGATGCGGTTGGTAAGTCGTCAGGTTGAGTGACTAACCGGAGCCCTCCCGGCGTGGATCGGGTCACGTCGATGAACCGGCGCCGCGTTGGCTCCCTATGCTGGGTCAAACGTGTGCATGCCGCGTATCTGGCGTCCATGGCTGAGCGAGGTTGCGCGCACGGTGCGACAAGGCGTCATGCCGCTACAGAGTGTCGTGCACAGATGCCGCGTAGCATGGACCAAACCCATTTGTTGAGTCCGCTTCATTCGGAGCGAACCGCATTGGTATAAGTATAAAAGCATATTAGTCAGGATAAGGCCTGGCGCGTTGGCCAATTCTGATGCCGATATAGGCATGATCGTGCGTTCACGGCAATCGCATTATTGTGCCGTCCAACTTCAGGACCACGACGTAAATGGCCGAGCATCAGGAAGACGCCGCAAAGTCTCGTATCTACGAGGCCTTGTTGCAGGCAACGCCGGATCTTTTATATGTGTTCGACACCCAGCACCGTTTCGTCTACGCCAATCAGGCATTGTTGACGATGTGGGGCATGCGCTGGGAAGAGGCATGTGGAAAGACCTGCCTGGAGATCGGGTATGAGCCCTGGCATGCCGCGATGCACGACGAAGAAATCGAGCGCGTCATCGCAACCGGCCAGCCGCTGCGTGGCGAAGTGCCATTTCCGCATGCGGTCAAGGGATTGCGGATTTACGATTACATTTTTACGCCGGTCTTCGGGCCCGATGGCGAGGTGGAGGCCATTGCCGGCGCCACGCGCGACATCACCGAACACAAACAGCACGAGCAACACCTGCAGCTGTTGATAAACGAGCTCAATCATCGGGTCAAGAATTCGCTGGTGATGGTGCAGTCGCTGGCGCGGCAGTCATTCAACAATGCCGACAGCCTGGCCGATGCGCAGGAGAAGATCGATGCGCGCCTGCTGGCGCTGTCGCGTGCGCACGATACGCTGACGCGGGAAAACTGGGTCAGCGCCGATATCCTGGAGCTCACCCGCGATGCGGCGACGCTCTACGAATCGCGCGACAGCCAGCGCTTCACCCTGCAGGGCGAGTCCTGCCGTCTCGATCCGCGGCGCGCACTGGCCTTGTCGATGGCGCTGCACGAGCTGTGCACCAACGCGCTGAAGTACGGTGCGCTGTCCTCGTCCGATGGTGCGGTGCGGATCGTGTGGGAGCGCCACGTCCGTGATGGACAGGCGCTGCTTGAGCTGGTCTGGCAGGAGTCCGGCGGGCCGCTCGTGCAACCGCCGACGCGCAAGGGCTTCGGCTCGCGGCTGTTGGAGCGCGGCTTGAAGCATGATCTCAAGGGCGAAGTGGAGCTGTCGTTCGACCGTGCCGGCGTGTGCTTCCGCGTATCGATCCCATTGCCGGTCGAGCTTGCCGAGGTGCAGCCGTGACCATGCGCGTGTTGCTGGTCGAAGACGAATCGCTGGTTGCGATGCTGCTGGAAGATTGTCTGGCCGAGCTGGGCTACGAAGTCGCAGCGACCGTCGGTGACGTCGATACGGCACTGGCGGTCGTGCAGCAAGGCCACCTGGATCTGGCGGTGCTGGACGTCAACCTGGGCGGAACGCTGTCGTTTCCCATCGCAGAAGAACTGGATGCGCGCGGCGTGCCGTATATCTTCGTGACCGGCTATGCGCAGAGCGGAATCCCGGAGAAATTCCGGCACCGGCATGGGCTGCAGAAGCCGTTCCAGTTCCGTGACCTGCAACAGGCGTTGTCGCTGCTGGAGCAGGGCGTCAAAGTCGGGTGATCGCCGTGCACGCACGTCAAGACCGTGCGCGCACTGGCCCGGTAGAGAATCAGAGCGACTCAGGCGCCGGCGCGTGAGCCCGTTCCCAGCGCGCGCATCACCGCTGGCAGCTGCGTCTGCCCCCGATCATGCGCTGAGTGCAGATGGAAAGGCGCTTGGACACCGGTGTGTTGTCGACGCCCGCAGCTGGCAGCGATGTCGGCCAGCGCCGACATCGCTGCAAGCCAACGTAGCGCCGCGGCGCTAGGCGCTGCGGACCCTGCTCAACAGCTGCGCGACCGGTGTGGCTGCGCGCGGGTCGGCTTGCCGTATTGCGGCTGTTTCGATCCGGAAGATGGCCACCGCATCGGTGAGCTGGACGGCCTGTTCTTCCATGGCGCGTGCGGCGGCAGTGGCTTCTTCCACCAGCGCCGCATTTTGCTGCGTGGTTTCGTCCATGTGGGTGATGGTCTGGTTGACCTGCTCGATGCCGGCAGACTGTTCCTGCGAGGCTGCGGAAATTTCGCCCATGATGTCGGTCACGCGTTGCACGCTTGCGACCACATCGCCCATGGTCTTGCCGGCGCTGTGCACCAGCGCCGAGCCTTCGGCCACGCGCTGCACCGAATCGTCGATCAGGTCCTTGATCTGCTTGGCCGCGCCGGAGGAGCGCTGCGCCAGCGTGCGGACTTCCGATGCCACCACCGCAAAGCCGCGGCCTTGCTCACCCGCACGTGCGGCTTCCACCGCAGCGTTCAACGCCAGGATGTTGGTCTGGAACGCGATGCCGTCGATGACGGAGATGATGTCGGAAATCTTCTTGGACGAGGCTTCGATGCCGCTCATGGTCTCGACGACCTTGCCTACCACATCGCCGCCCTGTGAGGCCACGCGTGCGGCGCCGATGGCCAGCTGGTTGGCCTGGCGCGCGCTCTCGGCGTTCTGTCTGACCGTGGAGGTCAGCTCTTCCATCGAGGCAGCGGTTTCTTCGAGGTTTGCGGCCTGCTGTTCGGTGCGTTGCGAAAGATCCTGATTGCCCGCCGCGATCTCGCTGGCCGCCGCATTGATCGACACCGCCGATTGCTGGATGTTGCCGACGATCTGCGCCAGCTGGCTGGCGGTGGCATTGGCATCGTCACGCATCTGCGCGAAGACGCCGCGGAATTCGCCGCTCATGCGTGCAGTGAGGTCGCCGGCGGCGATTGCCTGCAGCAGCGACGACAAGGACTGCAGGTTGCCGTCTGCGGTGGACATCAGGTGGTTGAGGCTTTCGACCATGATGCGGAAGTCGAACTGGAAACGCTCGACATCGCCGCGTGCGCTGAAGTCGCCATTGGCCGCGGCCTGCGCCAGATGCTTGATCTCGTGATTCATGGCCGACAGGTTGAGTTTGACCTGCGACATGGTGTCGCTGAACACGGCTTTTTCGCCTGGCAAGGGCTGCATGTCTTCGGACAGCTCGCCCACCGCGTAGCGGCCCATGATGCGTGCCAGGTCGGTCTGCACGGCGACGTGCGAGGCCACCAACAGGTTGGTGTCGTTGGCCATGCGGCCGTAGTCGCCTGGAAATGCGCTGGCGTCGATGCGGAAGCTGATCTGGCCGGCGTCATGGCGCCTGGCCATGTCGGTCTGTGCGGTGATCAGGTTGCGCAGCTGCAGCTGCATCTTGTCCATCGCCTGCAGCAGACGGCCGGTTTCATCGTTGGCGGTGGTGTGGACGTCGTTGTGCAGGTTGCCGGCGGCGATGGCTTCGGCAGTGCGGGTGGCCTGGCTCAGTGGCCTGGTGAGGCTGCGGGTGATCAGCCATGCCAGCAAGGTGCTGATGACCAGCGCCGCGATGCCGCCGCTTGCCAGGATGACCTTGCCACGATGCATCGATGCGACTGCCACTGCATAGGCGTCCTTGCTGAGGCGTCGTTCCAGCGCGGCATTGGCACCAATGGCCGCCTGCTGTTCGTTCATTGCGGTGGCGGCAGCGCCCTGCAACAGCGCCTGTGCCTGCTGATTCTGGTCGTGAATGCCGTAGTCCAGGATCTGGTTGTTGAATTTGACCGAGACGTCGCGCTTGTCCTGCACCAGCTTGAGCGCATCCTTTTCCCGAGCGTTGCTGGGCATGGCCGCCAACGCATCGTGGGCCTGGCGGTAGCGCGTGCGATTGTCTTCGATCATCTGCATGGCGCGGCGATTGGCCGCCTCGCCGGAGACCATCACGATGTCGCGCAGACCGATCGCCACATTGGTATTGGCATCGAGCATGTCGGAAGAAAGTCGGATCCGCTCCATGTTGTTGTTGACGATGGTGTCCAGCTCATAGCGGGCGTTGGACATGGTGATCAGGCCGGCGGCCACGAGCAGGCCAGAGAGCAGGATCAGGATGCCGAAGGCCGCGCCCAGGCGACGGCCGACGTTGAGGCGTTGCAGATAATCGTTCATTTCCACATCCAGTTAGTGCAGCTTCGCCTGGCGGATGCGGGGTGCGTCCGCTCTGGCGTCTTGCCCAGCTAGCGGCAGAATCTGGACGAGCTAAAGCTTCCGTTCTGAAAATAGTTAGAGCGGATTCACCCCGCGCAAGACATTCCCCGACAGCTGTCCAGCTGGCCCTGACAGCGCCTGATCCGGCAGGCGCGTTCGATGTGTTTGCATGGGCCGTAGCGTGCCAACTGCAGAACGATGGACAGCTTGCTGCTGCCCCAGAACAGAGCTTTTTGTTGCACCCACGGGCGACAACAGCATCAGACGGCGCCGCATTGCACAACGCGCGTCAGGACAGCGGGCGAACGCATTTCACCGAGCAGCGTGCGGCCCTGCTGCGACAGGACGAAACCTCCTCTCCATGCAGCGCGATGCTGGCGCTGATCTGCAGCGCCCGCCGGCGCGCGCGATGCGGTGTGGTGCCGGCAGGTCAGCCTTCCAGCGCCTTCAACACGTCGGCGTGGAGCTGCTGTGCACCGGCTTCGCTGTTGAAACGTGCAAAGACCTCTTCGCCGGAGATCAGGCCGACCCGCACCGAGTGGCAGTACGAGCCGAAGTTCTCGCCTGCGTTGAACGGATCGCTGATGACGGAAATATGGTTGAGGCGGACCCGGGTGGTGCCGAACTGGATGAACATCTGCGATCTCCTGTGTGAGCGCCGAGTTTCCCATTTTGGCGTGCATGGAAGAAGCATGCACCGGCATGCGCGCCAGGCAGGCAGGGGCGGTACGCGAGCGGCGTTCGCCATTGCCATGGCGGGCGCTGCAGACCGTTGCCTCACGCATCCGCAGAGCCAGCACGTACACTGCCGTGCCCTGATGCTGAGCTCGCCCGATGTCCGCTCCGATCCGTCTCGACAAATGCGTGGCTGCGCGCTACGGCTGCTCGCGTGGCGAGGCGCAGCAGTACATCGAAGGCGGCTGGGTCAGTGTGGATGGCGTGGTGGTCGAAGAGCCGCAGGCGTTGGCGACGGCGGAGCAGGTGACTTTGGCCGCCGACGCTGTGCTGGCACCGGCGGAGCCTGCCACCTTGTTGCTGCACAAGCCGGCCGGCATGCCCGCCGACGCCGCGGTGGCCTTGGCGAGCCCGCAGTCGCGTAGCGAGCTGGACCACTCTGCGACGCGCGTACTCAGGCGCCACTTCCTGCGCCTCACTACGCCGTTGCCGCTGGAGGACGAGGCAAGCGGCCTGCTGGTGCTGACTCAGGACGGCCGCGTGCTGCGCAGGTTGAGTGCCGATGCCAGCGCGATCGAGCAGGAATTCCTGGTGGAAGTGCGTGGCGCCTTGCGTCCCTACGGCATGGCCAGGCTGGCGCAGGGGTTGGTCTATCAGCAACGGACCCTGCCGCCGTGCAAGGTGAGCTGGCAGAACGAAGAGCGGCTGCGCTTTGCCATCAAGCACGTGCAGCCCGGCCAGCTGCGTTTCATGTGCGGCGAGGTGGGGCTGGAGGTGGTGAGCATCCGCCGCCTGCGCGTGGGGCGTGTTTCGTTGGGCAAGCTGGCCATCGGCCAGTGGCGCTATCTGCCTGCAGGCGAGCGCTTTTGAGCAAGCGCGGCGGAGGTTGCATCCGGTCTGCGCAGACGGCGTCGACGCTGTTCGCTGCCTCGGCCGTGTTGCCGGCTTCAACAGGCTGGCCGTGCCGGCAGACAAGTTGTCGCCGCTAACCGCGACGCTGCTGCCGTGCTGGAAGTGGCCAGACCAAGGCCGACTCCCGCCGATTAATGCCTGACCGGCCGCGCGTTGCATGCACGGCGGCATGCGTTGCGGGCCGGTGTCCGAACGCTTACTTCTTGTTGCGCTTTTTCTTGGCGCGGGTCACCAGCCAGAACACGACGGCGATGATGCCGATCACCAGGATGACGAAAGCCGGTGATAGAAACGAATTGTCGCCCATGAGGATCTCCTGAAAGTCGTCTGCAGCGAAGCACTGCACTGGCGTTAGCCTAGCGAGCGGCCTGCTTGATAGCGTGAAATACGCTGCAGGTGCAGATCGACGCGCTGCGTTGGCGCGACGTAGTGGCAAGGCTGGACGCACTCCAGCGAGGCCATCCGCCCATGGGTGACGGAGCGGTGCGTGCAATCACGCATGCGGGATGACCCGCTGCCTGCGTCGCGTACGGCGCGTCGGCACCCATCGTCCGCAGCTGCTCAGATCCGCTCGGATCGCCTGCGTGAGGCGTCGCTGCGCTGCACACGGCGCGACAGGTCGGCGGATCGATGCGATCGGCCTGTCCGACAGGCGATCGAGAGATGAGTCGAGGGAGCAGCATGCTCGCCGCATCACGCGCGCGCTAGCGACAGCGTCCGCACGCTGCCTGCATTGGCTGGCATGGGGACTGAAAGTGCAACGCTCACGTGGCGACAGACATGCGTTGCCTGGCGTCGGCGCAAGAAAGACGACATGGCGCTGGCACTGCCATGGCAGTGTCCCGGCAGGGGCGTGCTCGGCGCCTCGCGAGTTGAGCGGCCCAACAGGCCTCGCGTCCGGTCGCTGCAGTTTAAATGCGAGCTGCGTCACGTAAATCGGGAAGGCGCCGACAGCCTATCGGGGCGATCCCTACGATGGACTTCCCTCGCCACGTCGGCCCTGGGTGCGACCATTGCGGGTCATTGCAGGATCGAAGTGCAGCAGAGTCCGTAGCAATCGATCTGGACAGTGCCGCGCCATGGCAGGACGCAGTGAAGCTGTCATCGGCGAGCTGCAGTGGCCCACGCAGCCTTGGCACAGCGTTTCGTGCTCAATCCGGTCGCCGCCGCATCGCGCGACGTTGAGGCGTCATGCCGGAAGCGCGGGCCGCGGTCCGGCCGGGCCCGACGCGTCAGGCGCTTGGCGTCGCCAGCACGCGGCGCTTGGCCATCACGCTTCGGATCGCGGTCAACAATTGCTCGGGGGTGTAGGGCTTTTCGAGAAAGGCTACGCCGTCGGGCAGGATCTCTTCGACATATTCCACTGCCAGGCCGGACGTCAGCAGCACCGGCAGGTTGTACGGTGCATGCGCCGTCTTCAGCGCCAGATCCACACCGGTCAGGCCACCGGGAAAATGGATGTCCGAGAACAGCACGTCTACGCGCGGGTCGCTTTCGATCAGGGTCAGCGCTTCCTCGACCGAGCCGGCACTGCGGCAGGTAAAGCCATAGCTTTCCAGGACAAGGCAGCTGAGTTGTCGGGTGCCGTCGCCGTCCTCGACAACGAATACAACCGGCCGTTCCTTGTTCTGTGACATGAGCACGTCTCGTAAGGCAGACCACATTCTCAGCGATGCGGCAGTGAACCCCTCGTCAACGCAGACGGAGCCGTATGGTTACCAGCCAAACGGGCCCGGACCATAGCCGCCGGGGGCGTAACGTGGGCCGAAGACCAGGCCTTCGCCGCGCCCGACGCTGATGCTGACGCCGATCTGGTGCGCCTTGCCGTCATCGTCGTAATAGGTCTTGCAGGAATTCAGATTGGCGGCCTGCCAGTTGCTGTTGCCGCCGCGACTGGAGTAGCCCATGCCGGTCTCCACAGCGCCATGCAGCTTGCCCTGGCATTGCTCGGCGCGTTCGGCGGCGATCGATGCCGCACTCGGGCGCGCCAGGGCAGGCCGTGGCCCGCTCTTGTCGCCGTAGTAGGTGCCCGGCGGGTCGGTGCTGTATTCCGGGTCGGACCGATACTGCACCGGGGCTTGCGGAACGCTCAGGTCGAGCGAGCGCGCACTGGCGGGCTCGGCGCTGCCGTCGCCAGTCTGGGCGAGCGCGCTGCCGGCAGCAAACAGAATGGCCAGGAGAAGCAGGCTGCGTTTCATCGGGTGGACTCTCATCAAGAGGGACTGACAGCGCGTGCTGGATCGCCTTGTGAAACTAGCAATGGCCGATTGAATGCGCGCTGTCGATTCCGTGGATTTTTTGCGCCGGCGCCGCCACCGTAATGACGCGCGCTGTTGCATCAACCCTGCTCGCGCACGATTTCTATCAGTTGCGCGCCATAACGCGCCAGTTTGCCGCCGCCGATACCGCCGACGCGCGACAGTGCGTCGATGCTGGTAGGCCGTTGTTCGGCGATATTGCGCAGGGTGCTGTCGTGGAAGATCACGAAGGCCGGCACGTTCTGCTCCTTGGCCAGTTCTGCGCGCAGGCCGCGCAGGGCATTGAACAGCACCAGGTCCTGCGGTTGCACCGGCAGTCCGGTGCGCTGCGCGCTGCGCTCGCGCCCGGCGGCCGGGTTCTCGCGCCGCATCATCACCTGACGCTCGCCCTTGAGCACCTGACGGCTGGCATCGGTCAGGCGCAGGCCGCCATGGCCTTCGCTGTCGACCTCCAGCAGGCTGGCCGCCACCAGTTGGCGGAACACGCCGCGCCAGGTGCGTTCGTCCAGATCGCGGCCAATGCCATACGTGCTCAGCTGGTCATGGCCGAGCTGCTTGATACGCTCGTTCTCGCTGCCGCGCAGGATGTCGA
Organism: Xanthomonas sp. NCPPB 1325; assembly: GCF_041477645.2. NCBI lineage: Bacteria > Pseudomonadati > Pseudomonadota > Gammaproteobacteria > Lysobacterales > Lysobacteraceae > Xanthomonas > Xanthomonas sp. NCPPB 1325. The sequence continues at coordinate 3,620,325 of NZ_CM192985.1, read as the reverse complement.
TCAGATGGCCCACGCCGAAGCGCTGGCCGCTGCGATACACGCAGCTGAGCGCCTTCTGTGAGGCAACGGTGGCGTCCCAGGCGGCGGCCGGGGTCAGGCAGTTGTCGCAGTTGCCGCAGGGCTTGGGGTAGGTCTCGCCGAAGCCGGCCAGCAGCACCTGGCGGCGGCACTGCATGGATTCGCAATAGCCGAGCAGGTGGTCGAGCTTGGCGCGCTCCAGGCGCTTGCGCTCCTCGGCCGCTTCGCCCTGTTCGATCATCTGCTTGAGCAGCACCACATCGCCCAGGCCGTAGCAGAGCCAGGCCTCGGCCGGGTCGCCGTCGCGGCCGGCGCGGCCGGTTTCCTGGTAGTAGCCTTCCAGCGACTTGGGCAGGTCCACGTGCGCCACGAAGCGCACGTCCGGCTTGTCGATGCCCATGCCGAACGCGATCGTGGCGGCCATGATGATGCCGTCCTCGCGCAGGAAACGGCGCTGGTTTTCGGCACGGACCTCGGCCGGCAGGCCGGCGTGGTAGGGCAGGGCATTGAAGCCCTGCGCGCACAGCTGCTGGGCGGTCTCTTCGACCTTGCGCCGCGACATCGCGTAGACAATGCCGGCCGAGCCACGATGGCGGTTGAGGAATTCCTGCAGCTGTTTGCGCGCGTTGTCCTTCTGCACCACGGTGTAGCGGATGTTGGGGCGGTCGAAGGAGCTGACGAAGTGGCGCGCCTCGACCAGATCCAGGCGCTCGGCGATTTCGCGCTGGGTCGGCGGGTCGGCGGTGGCGGTCAGCGCCATGCGCGGGATATGCGGCCAGCGCTCGTGCAGCACGGTGAGCTGGCGGTATTCGGGGCGGAAATCGTGTCCCCACTGCGATACGCAGTGCGCTTCGTCGATGGCGAACAGCGCGATGCGGCTGCGTTCCAGCAAGGACAGGAAGCGCTGGGTCAGCAGGCGCTCGGGTGCGACGTAGAGCAGGTCCAGATCGCCGGACAACAAGGCACGCTCCACCCGCTGCGCGTTTTCTGCATCCAGCGTGGAGTTGAGGAACTCGGCGCGCACGCCGAGCTGGCGCAGGGCTTCGACCTGATCCTGCATCAGCGCGATCAGCGGCGAGACCACGATGCCGATGCCATCGCGCAGCAGTGCCGGCACCTGGTAGCACAGCGACTTGCCGCCGCCGGTGGGCATCAGCACCAGGGCGTCGTTGCCGGCAGCGACGTGTTCGACAATGGCCTGCTGCGGGCCGCGGAAGTCGTCGTAACCGAAGACGCGGCTGAGCAGTTCGTGAGCGGGGGAAGACATCCGCTTAGGATACCGTGCGGGTCAAGCCCTGGTGGCTGTCATGCCTGCAGTGTTGCGGACTGGCGGGTCGGGGAACGCCGCGATGCGATGGTGTGCGCCCAACACTGTCTGGAAGAGGCGTCCGGCGTTGCGTTGTTCTGGTGGCACAGGAGAGTTCAGGTAGGCGTTGCCTCTGAAACGACCCTGGCTCCCGCCGTACCCTCACCCCAACCCCTCTCCCGGCGGGAGAGGGGCTCAAACCCGAAGGGCGAAGCCCCAAGGGTTTACTGCAGCAGCGAGCGCAGCATCCAGGCGTACTTTTCGTGGGTCTGCAGGCGCTGGGTCAGCAGGTCCACGGTCGGATCGTCGCCGGCGTCGTCGGCGGTGCCCAGCACCTTGCGGGCGGTGCGGCAGACCGCTTCATTGCCGCTGACCAGCTGGCGCACCATTTCGCGCCAGTCGGCGCTGTCGCTCAGGCCCGGTTCTTCCGGGATCGAGGTCAACGCGACGAATTCGCGATACGAGCCCGGCGCGTTGTAGCCCAGGGCGCGGATGCGCTCGGCCACTTCGTCCAGCGCGCCCCACTGCTCGGTGTACTGGGTCTCGAACATGGTGTGCAGCGAGTTGAACATCGACCCGGTGACATTCCAGTGGAAGTTGTGGGTCTTCAGATACAGGGTGAAGGCGTCAGCCATGTAGCGGGCCAGACCGTCGGAGATCTGCTTGCGATCGGTGTCCTTGATCCCGATATCGATATGCGGCGCCGAGGCGGCTGCAACCGGCAGGGCATCGTTGACGATGACGGGCTTGTTGGCGTTCTTTTTCTTGGACATGGAATGGTCCCTCTGAGGATTGGTGTCTGACAGAACAGTTATGGCGTCACAATAGACAGGCTAAAGGATCAAACGTCATTCAATCTTTCACATTTTCCGATCAATGAGCGCTATCGATACCGACCTTGCCAATACCTTGCGCGAGCGCCGCCGTGCCGTGGATGGCGCGATGAGCCGCGACCGTGGCCGTTTGCTGGGCCTATGGTCGCGCTGGCAGGGCAGGCCCGGCAATGTGCAGGTGCGCGAGGCGTTCGAGCAAGCCCTGGCGGCATCGCAGGCGCAGCGCCAGGCGCGCGCCGAGCAACTGCCCGCCATCACGCTGGACGAGCAGCTGCCGATTGCGCGCGAGGCCGAACGCATCATTGCGCTGATCCGCGACCACCAGGTGGTGGTCATTGCCGGCGAGACCGGCTCGGGCAAGACCACCCAGTTGCCCAAGCTGTGTCTGGCGGCCGGGCGCGGCGCGGCCGGCATGATCGGCTGTACCCAGCCGCGCCGGATTGCCGCGCGTGCGGTGGCGGCACGCGTGGCCGACGAGTTGAAGACCCCATTGGGCACCACGGTGGGCTTCCAGGTGCGCTTCACCGACCGGGTGAGCGAGCAGTCGCGCATCAAGTTCATGACCGACGGCATCCTGCTGGCTGAAATCGCCAGCGACCGTTGGCTGTCGTCCTACGACACCATCATCGTGGACGAGGCGCACGAGCGCAGCCTCAACATCGATTTCCTGCTGGGCTATCTCAAGCAATTGCTGAGCAAGCGCCCCGATCTGAAGCTGATCGTCACCTCGGCCACCATCGATACCGAGCGCTTCGCCCAGCACTTCAACAATGCGCCGGTGATCAGCGTGGAAGGGCGCACCTTCCCGGTGGAAGTGCGCTACCGCCCGTTGGAGGGCGAGGCCGGCGGCGAGGAGGACGACGGCAACGGGCGTGACGGCGAACGCACCGTCAACGATGCGATCGTGGCGGCCATCGATGAAATCACCCGCATCGACCCGCGTGGCGATGTGCTGATGTTCCTGCCGGGCGAGCGCGAGATCCGCGATGCGCATCATTCCCTGGAGCGGCGCAAATACCGCGACACCGAAGTGGTGCCGCTGTATGCGCGGTTGTCGGCGGCCGACCAGGACCGTGTCTTCAACCCCGGCCCGCGCCGACGCCTGGTGCTGGCCACCAACGTGGCCGAGACCTCGTTGACGGTGCCGCGCATCCGCTACGTGGTGGACCCGGGGTTTGCGCGGGTCAAACGCTACAGCCCGCGCCAGAAGCTGGACCGCCTGCACATCGAGCCGATCTCGCAGGCCAGCGCCAACCAGCGCATGGGCCGCTGCGGACGCATCGCCGAGGGCATCTGCTACCGGCTGTATGCCGAAGCCGACTTTGCTGCGCGCCCGGCGTTCACCGACCCTGAGATCCGGCGTTCGTCGTTGTCGGGCGTGATCCTGCGCATGTTGCAGCTGGGGCTGGGGCGGATCGAAGACTTTCCGTTTCTGGAAGCGCCGGACGAACGTGCGGTGGCCGATGGCTGGCAGCAGCTGCTGGAGCTGGGTGCGATCGATGCCGAACGCCGTCTGACCGCCATCGGCCGGCAGATGGCGCGCCTGCCGGTGGACGTCAAGCTGGCGCGCATGCTGGTGGCCGCGCAGCAGCATGGGTGCCTGCGCGAGATGATCATCATCGCCTCCTTCCTGGGCATCCAGGACCCGCGCGAGCGCCCGCCCGAAGCACGCGAGGCCGCCGACAACGCGCATGCGCTGTTTGCCGATGCGCGTTCGGAATTCGTCGGCATCCTGCGCCTGTGGGAAGCGTACCGGCAGGTGCACGAAGATCTCACCCAATCCAAGTTGCGCGACTGGTGCGGCCGGCATTTCCTCGGCTTCTTGCGCATGCGCGAGTGGCGCGAGCTGCATCGTCAGTTGCGGCTGCTGTGCGGGGAGCTCGGCTGGAGCGAAGAGCCGGCCACCGCGGTGCTGGCGCCGCTGCTGGCCGGTGCCAGTGCGCCGGCACGCGACGACGGCCACAACGCCAACCGGCCCACGCGCGGGCAACTGCATCGCGCCGCGCGCCTGGCGCGCGAAGGCAAGCCCGATCCCAGCGCGCCGGCGCTGCAGCGCACGCCCGCGGCGGCAGGCCGGCAGGCCGACGCGGCCGAGGTGTCGGCACGCACCAGCGAGCGCGAACGCGCGGCCGCCTATCAATCGCTGCATCGCGCGCTACTGGCCGGCCTGCCCACGCAGATCGGCCACCGCACCGAAAAGGGCGACTTTCTGGCGGCGCGGCAGCGGCGGTTCGTGCCATTCCCCGGCTCGGCCCTGGCGCGCAAGCCGCCACCGTGGATCCTGGCGGCCACGCTGCTGGACACCCAAAAGGTCTGGGGCATGACCAACGCGGCGATCGAGCCGGACTGGGCCATCGCCGAACTGGGGCACCTGCTGGCGCGCAAGCACTTCGATGCGCATTGGTCGCGCGCCCAGGGGCAGGTGGTCGCTTCCGAGCAGATCAGCCTGTTCGGCCTGGTGCTGGCACCGAAGAAGCCGGTGCACTACGGCAAGATCGACCCGGCCGGCGCACACGAGTTGTTCGTGCGCCAGGGCCTGGTGACCGGCGAGATCAATACGCGCGCGGCCTTCGTCGCCGACAACCTCAAGGTGCTGGAGCAGGCACGCGAAGAAGAAGCAAAGCTGCGGCGTGCCGGCATCATGGCCGACGAAGGCTGGCAGGCGCGCTGGTATCTGGATCGCATCCCGGCCGAACTGCATTCGGCCAGCGGGCTGGATGCGTGGTGGAAGACCCTGCCGCCGGACAAGCGCCGCAGCCTGCATTGGAGCTTGAACGACCTGCTGCCGGGCGAAGGCAGCGAGGCGGACCGCTTTCCGAAGTATTTCCCGCTTGGCGATGCGCGGCTGCCGTTGCACTACCGCTTCGAGCCGGGTGCCGTCGATGACGGCGTCACCCTGGAGGTGCCACTGCACCTGCTCAACGCGCTGGACCCGGCGCGCCTGTCGTGGCTGGCACCGGGCTTTGTGGCCGACAAGGCGTCGGCGCTGATCCGCAGCCTGCCCAAGGCGTTGCGGCGCAATTTCGTGCCGGCGCCGGACTTCGGGCGTGCGTTCTACGAGGCCTACAGCCTGCCCTCGGCCGACGATATCCGCGGCGAGCTGGCGCGGTTTTTGTCCAAGGCCACCGGTGTACAGGTGGCGGCGCTGGATTTCGATGAGGAGTCGCTGGACACGCATCTGCTGATGAACCTGCGCCTGCGCGACGATGACGGGAAGGTGCTCGCCGAATCGCGCGATCTGGACGGGCTGCGCGCGCGCTTCGGCGAGCGCGCCGGCCAGGCATTTGCCGCGCGGGCCGGGCGTGCGCTGGCCGCCGAAGGTCTGCGCGATTTTCCGGCCGCCGCGATCCCCGAGCAGGTGGCCGGCGAGGCCGGTGTGCCGGCCTATCCGGCGTTGGTGGATCAGGGCGACAACGCGGCGCTACGCATCTTCGCCGACCGCAACGAGGCGGCGCGCGCGCATCCGCGCGGGGTGCGGCGTCTGCTGGAGATCGCGCTCGCCGACAAGATCAAGCAAGCGCGCAAGCAATTGCCGGTGTCGCCCAAGACCGGCTTGCTGTACGCAGCCATCGAATCGCAGGAGCGCCTGCGTGGCGATCTGGTCGATGCCGCGCTCAATGCGGTGCTGGCCGAGGGGCTGGCTGCGATTCGCGACCCGGCTGCATTTGCGCAACGTCGCGACGATGCCACCAAGCGGCTGTTCGGCGAGGCGATGGCGCGGCTGACCCTGGCCGAAAGCATCCTGGGGGCAGTCGCCGAGCTCAAACCCTTGCTGGAAGCGCCGTTGATGGGCTGGGCACGCGGCAATCTGGACGACATGGAGCAGCAGTTGCGTGCGCTGGTGCATGCCGGGTTCTTGCGCGACACGCCGGCCGAGGCGCTGGCCAACTATCCGCGTTACCTCAGGGCGATGATCCTGCGTACCGAGCGGGCCAAGCGCGACCCGGCGCGCGACCAGGCGCGCATGCTCGAACTCAAACCCTTCGTGGATGCGCTGGATGACGCGGCCGCGCGCGGCCTGCAGCAGCGCGAGGAATGGCAATCGCTGCGTTGGGATCTGGAAGAGCTGCGTGTGTCGGTGTTTGCGCAGGAACTGGGCGCCAAGTCGGGCGTGTCTGCGAAGAAGTTGTCGCAGCGCGTCGCGTCGCTGCGGAGCTGAGCGGCATTTGATTTGTGGCAGCGCGTTGCCGTCGTCGGGTGCGCACGCCGAATCAGGAACGCACCCCCGGCAGGCCGGCCGCTCCGATCGCATCGGGCGGCCGGCGCGGCGTGCAGTTCACACGGCCGAAGCGTCTTGGCGTGGTGTCGGCGGCAATGGCTTATGCGCGCACACAAGACACGCAGCAAACGCGCGCCGGCTGCCAACCCATCAAGCAACGCCCGCACCGACCCATGGCCGGTGCGGCCGTTGCTTGCCCGTTTCAGAACTTCACATGCAGGCTGGCCATGTAACGGCGCCCACTCCTGTAACGGCCGGCCAGGTGATCCTTGTCGCCCAGATACTGCAGGTATTCTTCATCCAGCAGGTTCTGCGCATCCACCTGCAGCGACCAGTTGGGGCTGAAGGCATAGCCGATGCTTGCCCCCAATTCGGCATAGTCGTCCACGCTGGCCGGTGCCGCGCCGGCGACATAGCCGCCGGCCAGATAGCTGTCGCGCCAGTTGTAGGTCAGCCGCGCATTGAGCGGGCCTTTTTCGTAGTACGGACTGAACGCCACGCTGTTGCGCGATTGGTAGGGCAGGGCGTCGCCGGTGTTGTTTTCGCCGTTGGCGTAGGTGTAGTTGGCGGTCAGGCCGAAGCCACTGTCGCCGAACGGTTGCTGGAAGGAGATGTTGAAGCCCTTGACCTTGCCGTCGCCGGCATTGCGCGGCCGCTGGATGCTGTAGTCGCAATAGCCGTCGGCGGTACAGCCGTTGCTGCCGAGCAATTGCGCCCAGCTTTGCGGCGCGGTGTCGCGGAGCGCGTTGTACTGGCGCTCCACGCTGGCGCTGGTGTCGATGTAGTTGTCGATCTTCTTGTAGAACACCGACCAGGCCACCACCGATTGCTGCGCGAAGTAGTACTCGGCCGACAGGTTGAAATTCCACGATTCGTAGGGCGACAACTCCGCGTTGCCGCCGCTGCCGGTCAAGGTGGTGTCGTTGAGGAAGGTGTTGTTGACCATCTGGTTGTAGGGCGCCCAGGCGATCACCTTGGAGGCCGCAAAGCGGAACACCCAATCGTCGGCAGCGTCGTACGACAGCGTCAGCGAAGGCAGCAGAAAGTCTTCCTTGCGGGTGCGGGTCTGCCACAGGCTGTCGGCGTTGGCCAGCGAGGGCGTGCCGCTGTAGACGAAACCGCTGCCCTCGGTCTTGGAATCCACATAGCGCACGCCCAGGTTGCCGCGCACACCGCCGCCGGAAAAATTCAGCTGCGCATAGGCTGCGTTGTTGGTCTGCTCCAGCGCCCAGCTGTTGTTGAGATAGCTGGCCGGATCGGGCGCGCCGTAATCGACCGGGCTGTTGCGGATCCAGTTCAGCACATTGTTGCGGCCCGCCTGCACATGCCGGCCATGATCGGGATAGAAATCCTGCAGATCGGTCAGCCCGATGGTGCCCACATCGGCCAGGGTGCCCGGGGTCACACCGCCATAGACATTGAGCTCGAAGCGCTCTTCATGCTTGCCATGGCGCACGCCCAGCAGCAATTGGTTGAACACGCTGTCGAACTGCAGGTTGAGGTCCAGCTGGCCGTAAGTGTCCTTGCTCTCAGTGGAGAAGATGCCGTTGTTGCCGAACCAGCCGCCGGCCGAGCCCCAGCTGGCCGGGTTGCGCGCCGCCGCAGGGTCGTCGAAGCGGATGCCACGGCGGGTGTCCCAGCTGAAGCCGCCGTTGTAGAACGGTTCGATGAAGTATTGCGACAGATCGGTGTTCTCCGATTTGCTCTGGCCCACCTGTCCGTTCAAGCCCCAACCGTCGCCGCGGAACGCGCCGCGCAGGTCCAGGCCCTTGGTGGTGACTTCCGATTCGCGCACGTTGTTGTCGTAGATCACCGTGCCGCCAAGCGGATCGGCATTGGCGCTGGAGTGGCCGCTGGTCACCACGCCATTGCGCACGCTGCCCAGCTGGTCCACCGCCGCCACCGTGCCGGCGTTCCAGGTGAGAAAGCTGTACATCGACTGGTTGTAGTTGTCGAAATTCTCGTTGATGTAAAGGCCGCTCAGGTTGAACTCCAGCGCATCGCTGGGCTTGAGTTGCAGGTTGACCACGGCACTGTCGCGCTCACGGTCCTGCTGGAACCAGGCGGCATTGATCGAGTTGGGTACGTCCGCATCGGCCGGCACCGTGCCTGCTGCATTGGCGAAGGTACTGGCTGGCGCGTAGCCGAAGACTTCCATGCCACGGCGGTCGACGCGCTCTTGGTAATGCTGCGCGGAGACCGCGATACCGAAGGTGTCTGCAGCGTTCTTCCAGCTGTAAAGCAGCGCCGCGTTGGGTTTGCCCGCGCTGGCCTGGTCGCTGTAGCTGTAGCCGATGGAACCGGCAATCTCGTTGGCCTCCAGGTCCAGCGGCTGGCGCGTATGCATCAGGACCGTGCCGCCCAGGCTGCCTTCGGTCAGTCGCGCCTCGGAGGATTTGAGGATTTCCGCGCGGCCCAGGATTTGCGGTGCCAGCAAGGTGTAGTCGAAGCCGCGGCTGGGCTGTTCGCCGTAGAGCCAGATCGCCTGCGCCACCGGGTGGCCGTCCAGGAACGACAGGTTGAGGCTGGGATCGGTGCCGTCGATGCTTACGCGTTCGCCTTGTCCGAAGCGGCGATCCAGGGTGACGCCAGGAATCTGCGACAGCGCTTCGGCCACGTTGGTGCTCGGGAACTTGCCGATGTCCTCGGCAGTGATGGCCTCGGAAATGCCGCTGTTGTTGCGTTTGGTGTCGAGCGATTTTTCCAGGCTGGCACGGATGCCGACCACCTGGACCGCATCCAGGTCGGTGGCGTGCTGGCCATCGCTCTGCTGGGCATGCGCACTGAATGCCAACGACAACGCAATCGCACTGGACAGCAGGGTGGTGCTGTATTTCATGATGTCTCTCCTCATCACGCACAGGGATGGACGGCGGGCGGCTGCTCGCCGGATGCGGGGTGTTGCCGCCGCGCGTTCTGAACAACGCGCGACAGATCGCCTACGACACGTCAGCGTGGTGCTGCAGGTACCAACTGGCCGCACCGAGCACGCCCAGTTGCCCGTGCTCGACCAGCTTGACCGGGATGCGTTCGAGCACCTCGCGCATGTTGCCCTTGGCCAGGAAGCGCGCACGGAACTGGCTGGTGGTCAGGAAGTGCCCGATCGTCGGCAGGATGCCGCCGGCCAGATAGACGCCGCCCGCGCCATAGGCCAGCGCCATGTCGCCGACGGCATGCCCGAGCAGCGCGCAGAACACCTGCAGGCATTCGCCGGCCAGCGCGTCGTCTTCGTGCAAGGCGGCCTGGGTGATGGCGGCAGGCAACTGATGACGTGGCGCGGCGCCATGGAGTTGGCAGACAGCGGTGTAGAGCCGGAGCAGACCGGGGCCGGACAGTACGTGCTCCAGCGGCAGGTAGTGCTGACCGCGCAGCAGGATGCGCAGCAGCTGCAGTTCGTGGTCGTGGGTGCTGGCCAGCGCGACCTGGCCGGCTTCGGTGGCCAGCACCAGCGGTCTGGGTGTGGCATCGATCCACACCGCCGCGCCCAACCCGGTGCCGGGGCCGACCACCAGGATCGGGCCGGTGCTGCGGACATGCCGGGGCGTGGGGCCGCTCAGCTGCAGCACCGCACGCGGCTCCATGTGCGGCGCCGCGTAGGCGACGGCTTCGAAATCGTTGACCAGGTGCACGCTGCGCAGCGCCAACGTGGTGCGCAGGCGCTTGGGCGACATGCTCCACGGCAGGTTGTTGCTGATGAAGGTGTCCTCGTCCAGCGCAACGCCGGCGCTGGCGATGACCACCGCCTCCACACGGCTCACCTGCGGCAGGAACTCGGCAAGGATGGCGTCGAGGCTGGCGTATTCGGCGCAGCGATAGGTGCGGTAGTGCGACAGCTCCACCGCGCCGTCGTCGGCCTGCATCACGTGGGCAAGCCGGACATGCGTGCCGCCGACATCGGCCGCGACGAAGCCGGTGGCAGCGGATACCGCGGGCGAGGCAGAAGCGTGAGCAGAACGCGAGGTCGCAGCCACATGCAGTCCTTTGATCCGTCCGATTGGCCGATGCCATCAGCGCGTCACGGCTGTTTAGGAGTTGGTGACAACGATGTCAATGGTCCAGTCGGGTTGGATCGATCTTGCTGGCGGGCTCAAGTGCCAAATCGGGGCTTGGGAATGGTTCTGTGCGGACTTCGTTGCGCAAGGCGGTCAAGAGTGCCCACTTGGTCAACCGCAGCGGTGGCGCCCGTCGACAGCAAGCCAACCTGGACGTCGCCATCGATGCGCACGCAGCAGGTGAGGCTGCAGTTGGCCGTCGCCGCGACAGCACGCAGGCAGGTGGAATGGCGACCCGCGCAGTGACCGCTACGACATCTCAATGCCGTTCGGAAGCCGCGGGCAGCAGACGCACACGCGGATCAGCACCGCCCAACGCTGCGCTTCGCTGGCGACACCTGCGGCAAACGCTGTCTCCGCCAGGTTGGCGGTGCACGACATCAACGTGTAGCGGCACTGCTCGCCATGCCCGGCAAGGTGCTGCAGGCGGCGTTGTCGGTCGGCGGCGCCTGCTGCGGATACTGCTGTTTGCCGAGGATGTAGGTCTGGCTGGTGGCCACAAAGCCATCGGCATAGGTGGCTTCGACGAAATACGCGCTCCAGCCGGTCTCGGGCACCTGCACCGGCACGGCGATCGTGTGACCGCGCCCCGCAACGAGCGGACTGGCGTGATAGCGGATGCCGCAGGCGTAGCGGAAATCGCGTGCCTGCGGGTTGCTGGCCGTCCACAGTTGCAGCTGCGTCGGTCGCTCGGAAGACCGCAGGCGGATCTGCGGCGCGGCGCCCCTGCGCAAGGTATCGCTCAGCTGCGGAAGCGGGCGCTGTTGCTGCAGCCGCGTCACGAAGGGCACCAAGGTGTCGACGACCGCGGCACGGATGCCGTTGTGCGCGCTGTTGGGCACCACACGCAAGGCCTTGCTGCCAGGCAGCGCCGCATAGAAGAACTGCGTATTGTCGGGCAGGAAAAAATCATCGCCGCTGGCGTTGACGATGTATTTGGGCACCGACAGCCGCTTGCGGTACGGCGAGTGCAGGTAGCTCAGCGGGTCCTGCAGTTGCACCAGCTGCGCAAACGCCGGCGTCTGCAGCTGCGTGGTGATGCCTTGCCGGGCGTAGGCATTGAATGCAATCGGCCAGTTGCCCCCGTATGTCCGGTACATGTGGTCCAGCACCGCCGGCATGTTGAGGATGTCGATCACGAACGGCACCACGGCTTCGACGCGCGGGTCGGCGATCGTGGCATGCCAGCTGGCCCAGCCGCGCTTGGACGCACCGGCAAGGATGAAGCGGTGGATCTTCAGCGGCGCCAGCTCACGCTCGGCCAGGCTCATGGTGCGTGCGATCGCCGCGGCCATGGGCACATGCAGCGGCATGGTCTTGCGTTGCTGTGGCGCCTTGAGAAACAGCGACCAGGTGTAGGCGACGCTGTCGTCCTCGCGCCGTGGCGCGGCGTCGCCCTGATAGCGCAAGGCCTGATTGGGAATGTCGCTCAATGCGATGACCACGGTGCGGCTGCGTTGCGCCAGCGCAGCCAGCGCCTCCGGCGGCAACTCGCTGGCCGGCTGCGCCGCGCCGCCGTCTGCCGGGTGACGCGTGCCGTTGGTGGAGATCAGCACCGCGCGGGTCGGCAAGGTATCGGACGGCACATAGATCGCCACATCGTGCTGCCAGACGGTCGGCGTGACACGCGCCTCGGGCGACCAGGTCTGCGAGGTGAGCAGGTAGTCGCGCCGTTCCACGCCAGCAACGCGGCTGGTGCCCACCCGCGTGTAGACCAGCGGCTGCTGTTCCACCGCGTCGTGATAGCAGACCAGGGCCTGATCAAACCCGATCTCCGGCGAGGTGGCGCATCGCTCGGCCGCGGTAGAGGCCAACGCCGGGCAGGAGAGCAGGGCCAGCAGGGCAAGACCGCAACGTGTCATCAAGCGCATCGGTGTCCTCCGGAAGCGGTGCAACGCGCCAGCGCAGTCATGGGCAGGTCGAGCGGAAAGCACATGGCGCGCCGGGACGTGATGGCAAGTCTTGCACGTTACGGACGTCCGGGTCGCGGTGCCAAGGCCGCCAGCGGGGTGGGACGAAGGCCACGCTGCCGTTGCACGGCAGGAGGCACCCATGCCGCGCAGTTACCAGTGCTTACTTGTGCTTACTTGATTCGCCGTACCTTGGCCGGTGTGTTGTAGCCCTCGATCTGCAGATACCAGACGCCGACCAGGCCGGGCTTGATCCTGACCTTGGGTGCGTCCTTGCGCACGCCGGACAGGCTGGCGGCATCGGTCTGTTCCCAGTCCTGACCGTTGGCCAGCGTGTAGACGCGGCCCTTGGAGAAGCCCTTGAACTCGCCGACGATGCTGCTTTCGATCGGCTCCTTGCTGCCGAAATCGAAGAAGCCGCGGTTCTTGACGATGACTTCCTGGCGGCCGGCCTCCTTGGCCTGCTCGACCACCACGGCCGCTTCCTTGGCCACCTTGCCCTGCAGCCAGTCGTTGAGCGCGGCCAGTTCGCTGGCGTCGAGCTTGTCCAGGCCGGCGGCCTTGAACTGCTCGGCGCTCATCTGCGACTGCAGATCGCCCTGGACGGCACGCTGCGCCAGGGCCGGGGTGGCAGACAACGCAAGGGTCAGGTAGACCAGCAGGGGAATGCGGCGCGCAAGCGACATGGAAGCCATCCAGGAAGAAAGAGGTGGCTAGTGTAGACGCTGTTCTGCGCCGGCCACCGCAGGTCAGTCCGTGCTGCCTGCAGTGGCGGGTTGTGCACGCGCGGGGCGGGCCGGCCGGCGATAGACGAAGTCCGGCGCTGGCGCGGCGGCTTCGCGTTCGGCGGTGGCACGCACCTGCGCGTGGGTGGGCGAGCGTTCGCACACCGGGTCCAGCGTGGCGGCATCGCCGCTGAGCGCCAGCGCCTGGCAACGGCAGCCGCCCCAGTCGATCTCGCGCTTCGGACAGCCCTGGCAGACCTCGGGCATCCACGCGGTGCCACGGAAGCGCACGAACGCCTCGCCGTTGTTCCAGATATCGGCCAGCGAGCGCTCGCGCAGATTGTCGAAGCGCATGCCGTCGATGGTCTCGGCGGCATGGCAGGGCAGCACGTCCCCGCGCGGGGAGATGTTGACGAAGCGCTGGCCCCAGCCGCCCATGCAGGGTTTGGGCTGGCGCGCGTAGTAGTCGGGGGTGACGAAGTCGATCGCCAGGCGGTCGCCGAGTTCGCGGCGTGCGGTTTCCACTGCCTCGATGGTGGCCATCAACTGCTCGCGGCTGGGCATCAGCGCCGCACGATTGCGCAGGCCCCAGCCGTAGTACTGGGTATGGGCAACTTCGATACGCTCGGCCTGCCATTCCAGCGCGAGCGCGATCATGCCGGGCACGCGCTCGGCGTTATGCCGGTGCAGCACCGCGTTGAGGGTCAGCGGCAGGCCACGCACACGCACGGCGCTGGCGAACTCGCGTTTCTTCGCCAGGCTGTTGCGATAGCCGGCAATGCGGTCGGCGCCGGCCGGGTCGACGTCCTGCACGCTCAGTTGCACGTGCTCCAGCCCGGCGGCCTGCAGCTGGTCCAGCATCGGCTCGCCGCCCGCCACGCCGGAGGTGATCAGGTTGCTGTACAGCCCGAGCGCGCGCGCATGCGCCACCAGTTCGGGCAGGTCCTTGCGCAGCATCGGCTCGCCTCCGGAAAAATGCGCCTGCAGTACGCCCATGTCGGCGGCCTGCTGCAGCAGCGAGCGCCAGCCGGCGGTGTCCATCTCCTCGCGCAGTGCGGCCAGTGCAATCGGGTTGGAGCAATACGGGCACGCCAGCGGGCAGCGATGGGTCAGCTCCAGCAGCACCGACAACGGCGGCGGTGCGCTGTTCATGGCCGCAGCAGACGCTTCTGATGCAAGGTGGTCGTCAGCTCGATCACATCGGCTTCGATCTCGGTGGCGTCGGCGTCGAACTCGGCGGCCAGCTCCACTGCAATCTGCGCCAGCGACCGGACGCCATCGAAGCGCTGCGCCACCACCAGGGCGATCTCGTCCAGCTCGACCACGCGTTCGGGTGCGAGCAGCACCCATTGGTCGCGTGCGCGGTCATGCTGCAGACGTACGCCTGCGCGCAGGACCGGCTGGCTGTCGCGCGTGATGCTGCTCACGCGGCGGCCCGGGTAGCGTCGCGCGCCGGCACGAAGGCGTCCGGCCACACGATGCCGGGCGCAACATAGGCCACGTGCAAGGCATCCAGCTGCGCCCAGAGCACCGAGCATTTGAAATGCAGCGCGTCCTTGACCAGCTGTTGTTTCTCGATGGTGTCGGCGTGCTGCTTGACGTAGTCCAGCGCGAAATCCGAATCGCGCGGCGCTTCGGTCAGGCGATGCTCGAAGTAGGCCAGCGCCTCGGCCGAGACGAAGTCGTAATGCGTGAGCATGCCGGCCACGCGCTGGCCGATGATGTTGGGCGCGAACAATTCCGTCAGCGACGATGCGATGGCCTCGAGAAGGCTCTTTTCGCGCACGAAGTGCAGATACGCCTGCACCGCAAAGCGGGTGCCGGGCAGCAGTGCACGCCCCGATTCCACCAACTGGCGGTCCAGGCCGAGGGCATCGGTCAGATGCAGCCAGCGGGCGATGCCGCCATCGGCCGCGCTATTGCCGTCGTGATCGAGGATGCGCTGGCGCCAGATGCGCCGCAGCGCCGGGTCTTCCATGCGCGCCAGGATCGCAGCGTCCTTCAATGGAATGCAGCGTTGGTACTCGAAGCGGTTCAAGGCCCACGCCTGCACCTGGCCGCGATCGAGCTGGCCGTCGTGCAGCAGCGCGTGGAAGGGGTGCTGGTCGTGATACAGGCGTGCTCCGATGGCACGCAGGTCTGCTTCCAGCTGGTCGGGGGTGAGCAGGGCGGTCACAGCGTGATCTCCAGGCCGTCGTGGGCGACATCCCAGCCGCTGGCACGCGCGCTGGCGTACTCCGGGGAGTGGATATCGAGCACGGGATTGGTGGTGTTGAGATGGATGAAGATCTTGCGCGCCACGTTCAGCGCTTCGAACGCGGCGATGGTGCCCGCGGGTCCGTCGATGCTGAGATGGCCCATGCGCTGGCCGGTCTTCTGGCTGACGCCCAGCTGCACCATTTCATCGTCGCGCCACAGCGTGCCGTCGAAGAACACGAGTTCGGCGCCTTGCAGGCGCGCGCGCAGTGCATCGGTCATGGCGGCGCAGCCGGGAATGTAGTGCACCCGGTGCCGGCCATCGTCGATGGTGAGCCCGAGGGTTTCCTCGTTGGAGCCGGCCAGGTCGCCGCCACTGCGCGATTCCATGAACAACGGCACCTTGCCCGGCACCGAGAACGGTGTGAGCTGCAGGCCGAGCAGCGGTAAGGGTGTATCGAGCGCGAAGGGCGTGCGCGTGACGTAGTGCGGGTTGACTGCGTCGAAGATCGGATTCTGTGCCAGCAGGTCGAGCACGCGGCTGCTGGCATGCAACGAGAATGGTTGGCTCTCGCGCATCGACAGTAGCCCGGCGATGTGGTCGATTTCGCCGCTGGTCAGCAGCACTGCCTCGATCGGCGAGTGACGCAGCCCCTGCTGTGGCCATAGCGCGGGCGTGGCAAGGATCTGCTGGCGGAAATCAGGAGAGGCGTTGATCAGCACCCAGCGCTGGCCATCTGCACTGACGGCGATGCTGGCCTGGGTACGACGTTGGGCACCGTCTGCTTGTTGCCACGCCCGTTGGCTGGCGGGTGTGTGGCAATTCCACTGCGGGTGCCCACCGCCGGCCGCCGATCCCAGAACAATGATGCGCATGGAGAACTGTTACCTAATCTGCCGGCAACTGCCGGACATGCATCAAGAAGGAAGGGCGGCAGGTGTGTGTGAAACGGGCCGGATCAAAACTCGCCGGAGACGTAGCAGTTGATTTCGGCGCCACAGTTGACTTCACGAACGACAGGCTTCTTCCAGGTCTTCATCGGCTACCTCGCAGTTGGGTGAGTGACGTCGCCGCTGCGCACGGCAGCGGCGACGTGCAGGGAGCATAGGCAGCCGATTTGGGCGAGTTGTAAAGAGCACGTAAAAAGCGGCGGATGCGGCGCAGATGGACCGTGATGGCGCCTGCCGCATTGCGCCGAGCAGTTGCGAATCAAGACGTTGGCGCGTGAACCGACCATAAGCACGGCGGTCGTGCGGCAACGCACGGGCACCGAAATTTCGCGTTGTGGAGAAGGTGACGCGCACGTTACCGTAGCTGTCAGCCCCTTGTTGTTGCCGCCACCGTGTCCACCGTTGTGACCAGTTCCTCATTTGAACGCCTGCAGGCAGTGCTGCAGCGCCCGGCTGTCGCCTCGATCGCACCCGCCCTGCGGGACGCGCTTGCGCAGGCCTGGCAGGACATGCCGCCCGCGCCAGCCGACAGCGTGCCGTGGTCGCTGCTCGGCGACACGCTGGAGGCGCTGGCCCTGCTGGCGGCCGACGAGGCCACCCTGATTGCGGCGCTACTGTTCGACCTGCCGGCGTTGCGCGGCACCGTTGCCGCCCTGCCGTGGCAACCGGCGGAGCGGCGCGTGGCGGTGGAGGGCCTGCTCGATGGCCTGGATGCGGCCGACCAGGTCTGGGCGCTGCATGCCGGGCGCGAGGCCGGGCGCAACAGCGAGGGCCTGCGCCGCTTGTTGCTGTCGATCATCCACGACCTGCGGGTGGTGCCGATCCTGCTGGCCCGGCAGTTGGCGCGCATGCGCGTGGCCGACCGGCTCAACGAGGAACAGCGTCGCGCGCTGGCCCAGCTCACCCGCGACATCCATGCCCCGCTGGCGAACCGGCTGGGCATCTGGCAGGTGAAGTGGGAACTGGAAGATCTGGCGTTCCGTCACCTGGAGCCGGAGACCTACCGCCGCATCGCCCGCGAAGTGGATGAAACCCGCGTTGCACGCGAGCGCTATATCGAAGCGGTCAAGCGCAGCCTGTCCAGCGCGTTGGCCGGGCAGGGGCTGCGGGCCGAGGTGAGCGGGCGGCCGAAGCACATCTACAGCATCTGGCGGAAGATGCAGAAAAAGCGCTTGTCCTTCGACCAGTTGTATGACGTGCGCGCAGTACGCGTGATGGTGGACGACGTGGCGGCCTGCTACGCGGCCTTGGGTGCGGTGCATTCGCTGTGGGCACCGGTGCCCAGCGAGTTCGACGATTACATCGCCCGTCCCAAGGCCAACGACTACCGCTCGCTGCACACCGCCGTGGTCGGCCCGGAAGGGCGCACCATCGAAATCCAGATCCGTACCTTCGAGATGCATGCCCAGGCCGAACTTGGCGTGGCCGCGCATTGGAAATACAAGGAAGGCGGCAAGGGCGCCGAAAAGGCCTTCGACCGCAAGATCCTGTGGATGCGCCAGTTGCTGGAGCAGGTGCAGGAAGGCGAGCACGGCGAGCTGGCCGGTGCGCTGGATGCCGAGCTGATCGAAGACCGCGTGTACGCGCTGACCCCCAAGGGCGAGGTGATCGATCTGCCACAGGGCGCCACGCCGCTGGACTTTGCGTATCACGTGCACACCATGGTGGGGCATCGCTGCCGCGGCGCGCGCGTCAACGACCGCATCGTGCCGCTGACCTATCGGCTGCGCAGCGGCGACCGCGTGGAGATCATGACCGCCAAGGAAGCCGACCCGCGCCGCGACTGGCTGCTGGCGTCCAACGGCTTTCTGGCCAGCGGGCGGTCGCGCGACAAGGTGCGTGCGTGGTTCCACAAGCTCGACCGCGCGCGCAACGTGCAGGCCGGCAAGGATCTGCTCGATCGCGAGCTCAAGCGGCTGGGCCTGCAGCATGCCGATCTGGGCGTGGCGGCACGCAAATTCCACGCCGAGAACATCGACGAGTTGTATATCCAGGTGGCGCTGGGCGATACCGGCCCCAACCAGGTCAGCCGCGCGTTGCTGGAAGCCGAGCGCGCCGCGTCGCAACCGCCGGTGCCGGCGCCGCCACGCCCGACTGCGCGTCGCGATGGATTGGGCAAGTCCAAATTCACCGTGCAGGGCGTGGGCAACCTGCTGGTGCAGCTGGCGCGCTGCTGCCAGCCGGTGGCCGGCGAGCCGATTGCCGGCTACCTCACCCGCGGCCGCGGCATCACCGTCCACCGCACCGATTGTGCGGCATTGGCGCGGCTGGCCGCCGCCCACCCGCAACGCGTGTTGCCGGTGGAGTGGGGCAAGGCCGGCAGCGGCTACGAGGTGGATGTGCAGGTGCGTGCGGTGGACCGCCGTTGGCTGCTCAAGGACATCACCAACCTGATCGCGCAGGAAGACGCCCACGTGCTGGAGATCAACAGCGACAACGTGCGCGACACCGGCAGGGCGCAGTTGCGGCTGCGGCTCAAGGTCAGCGACTACGACCAGTTGTCGGCCCTGCTCGGCAAGCTGGACGCCTTGCCCGGCGTCAACGAGGTCCGGCGCCTGGGCTGAGGCTGGGTAACAAGGCAGTGGCGTTCGCTTGACGGGCGCCGCACAGACGAGCAGCGTCATCGTCACAGCGCATGCCGTGGCATCCATCGATGGTCAGCAAGCGGACGATGGAGGTCATGCAGTGCAAGTCGCTGCGCCGCCATGCTGTCCGTGTCGCGACCGTTTATCCGTGGATCTGCAAAGCCCATCAGCCGATCAGCCATGTTTGCCTGACGATTCCCGATTCCCGATTCCCGATTCCCGATTCCCGATTCCCGATTCCCGAAACGCACATCGTCTTCGCAGCAGGCAGCTACCATAGTCGGGTGAACGCGTCCCCGTCAGGTCGCGCCAAGGATGGACGCCACCGCATGTTTCCGCTGCCGCGCTGGGCCAGGTCGCCCCGCCTCTGGGCGCCGTTGCGCAGCCGCGCGCTGTGGCGCGTGGTGTTAGCGCTGTCCGCCTGCCTGCTCCTCAGCGTCATCGTGCTGCGCAAGCCGCTTGCCGACTGGCTGTGGCCGGATACGCGCATCCAGCAGCTGCTGCAACGCGGCGATGCGGCCTTGCTGCGCGGCCGGCTCAGCGCAGCCGACGGCACCGGGGCGCGCGAATTGTTCAACGCTGCGCTCGCGCTGGACAGCGATCGCACCGAGGCGCGGACCGGTCTGGCGCGTACCGGTGCCGCCGCCGTGGTGCAGGCACGTGCGGCCATCGCGGCCGGCGATGCGCCCGGCGCGCAGCGCGCGCTGACACTGGCAGGTGCGCTGGAGGTGCCGCAGGCGCAGACCGCCCCGGTCGCGCTGCGTCTGCGCGACCTGCAGGCGCGCCGTGCCGGGCTCGATGCCTTGCTCGCACAGGCGGTGGTCGCCCAGCAACAGGGGCGCCTGGATGGAACCCCCGACAGCGCGCTGCCGCTTTACCAGCGCATCCTGACCCTGGCCCCGGACCGCACCGACGCGCTGGAAGGACGCGAAGATGCCCTGACCGATCTGCTGGCGCAGGCGCGCCATGCGCTGGCACGCGACGCACTTGCCGATGCCGCCGCCCTGCTGGCCGCTGCCAAGCGCTACGACGCCGGGCATGCCGACCTGCCGCTGACCGAGGGGCACTATCACCGTTTGCTCGAACAGCGCCGTCAACGTGCTCAGACCTTGCTGCGCCGCGGCCGGTTGGCCCCGGCAGCGCGCGATTTTGCCGCGGTGCTGGCCGCCGAGCCGGCAGATGCCGGGGCGCAGCGCGGGCTCGAACGAGTGGCCGGCGAATACGCCGCGCAGGCGGGTCGCCAGGCTGCGGATTTCCATTTCGATGAGGCCTTGCAGTCGCTGC
Source organism: Xanthomonas sp. NCPPB 1325 (assembly GCF_041477645.2). NCBI lineage: Bacteria > Pseudomonadati > Pseudomonadota > Gammaproteobacteria > Lysobacterales > Lysobacteraceae > Xanthomonas > Xanthomonas sp. NCPPB 1325. The sequence goes on along the minus strand of NZ_CM192985.1, from coordinate 3,600,246 downwards.
AACAGGCGCAGGCCCTGGTGCCGGGCGCTGCATCGATCGCGCAGGCCGAGCAGGCGATCGCGCGTGCGCGCGATGCGCAACGCGGCCCGCAGACCGGTCTGTCGCGCGCAGTGCGCGAGCGCCGCCTGCGCGTATTGCTGCAACGCGTGGCCGACGCCGAAGCACGCCAGCAGTGGATGACGCCGCCCGGGGCCAGTGCATACGATGCCGTGCGCGCGGCACAGGCGCTGGCGCCGCGCGATCCACGCGTGGTGCAGGCGGCCGCGCGGGTGGTGCCTGCCAGCCAACGCTGCTTCGAAGACGAACTGCGCAACAACCGCCTGCGCGCGGCGCGCGGATGTCTGGATGCCTGGCAGGCGCTGACGCCCAACGGCGACGCGCTGGCCGGCGCACGTCGGCGCCTGGCGCAACGCTGGGTTGCGGTCGGCAGCGAGCGGCTGGGGCAGGAGGATGCAGCGTTCGCCCGACGTGCCCAGGACCAGGCGCATCAGCTGGATCCAGGCTTGCCGGAGCTGGCCGAGTTCACGCGACGGGTGCGGGCGGTGGCCGAGCAGCGCTGAGGCGTGCATCGGTGGGGAGTGAGTGAAGGTCGGCCGCAGAGCCCCGGCCGGCCAGGCGACACGCGCGACACCGCCCAGTCAAGGCGCGATAAACAACGCGCGCACCGTGTCGCGTGCGGCCTCCAGCGAGAAATGCCGGGCCACGTTGCGCAAGCCGTTGTCCGCCAGGCGCTGCCATAACGCCGCATCCTGATACAGCCGCACGATGGCGCTGGCGAACGCGTCGGCGTCGTCGGCCACGCAGACATCTTCGCCGTCGCGCAGGTGCATGCCTTCCACTGCACAGGTGGTGCCGACCACCGGTTGGCCGTGCGCCATGCTCAGGTTGATCTTGCCCTTGACGCCTGCGCCAAAGCGCAGCGGTGCCACCGACAGGCGCGCGCTGTCCATGAACGGCACCAGGTCCGGCACATGCCCGTGCAACTGCACTCCCGGGCACTCGTCGGCCAGCAGCTTGAGCGCTTCGGGCAGGTCGGCGCCGATGCAATGAAAGACCACGCCGGGCAGTTGCGCGCGGACCTGCGGGAAGATGGCGCTGATGAACCACTGCACCGCGTCCACGTTCGGCGCGTGACGGAACCCTCCGACGAACACCAGGTCGCGGCGTTGTTCGAAACGATGGCCGCTGCCGGCGACATCATGCAGGTTGGAGAGCAGGGCGGTGCGGATCTGCGGTGCGTCCGCGCGCAGCTGCGCCTGTTCGGCGGCAGACACCAGCAGGGTGACATCGGTGGCAGCCATGATCTCCAGTTCGCGCACCCGGGTGCGCTCTGCGCTGCGCAGCAGGTTGGCATCGCCGGCAAGCTCGGCGCCGCGGCGTTCGCGCAGGTAATGCAGGTCGACGGTATCGAACAGGGTGCGTGCCTGGGGCGCGTATTGCTTGAGCAACGGCAGGCAGGCATGCGCCACGTGATGACGCACCAGCAGCACCACCGCAAACCGCGACCCATGCGTGCGCAACCAGCTGCCGATACCCTCCAGGAACGGCGCGTACCAGACCTCCACGCCCAGCTGCTGCAGCGCCTGGGTGTGGCGTCCGGCATGTTCGCGGCGGGTCGGCACGAACACCACGTGCGCGCCTTCTTCGCAGAGCAGACGGATCAGGTTGAACTGCCGCAACGAGCCGGAGTCGCGGTCCGGCTGCGGCACGCATTCGTCTAGGATCAGTACCTGGCGCTGCCCGCGATGCAGCTGCGCGGGGCCGGGCACGCGGCCGACCGGCAACTGCCGGGTCAGCACCTGCTGCCATTTGTCCGCAAAGACCGCCTGATTGCGGACCTGGTAGGCCTTGACCCCGGTACGGGTGTCGGTGCCGTTGCTGGTGCCTTCGTCATGCACCACCACGCTGGCCGGTTGCACCAGCACCTGATGCCCGGCGGCGCGTACGGCGAAAGCCAGGTCGGTGTCTTCGTAGTAGGCCGGCATGTAGCGGCGATCCAGCCCGCCCAGTGTCTGCAACAGCGCGCGTGGCAGGGCAATCGCCGCACCCGAGCAGTAGTCCATCGCGCGCACATAGGCGTAGCGCGGGTCCTCGGCCGATTCGAAGCGGCCGTAGCTCCAGGCGCTGCCATCGGCGAACACCACGCCACCGGATTCCTGCAGGCGTCCGTCCGGGTACACGAGTTGCGCGCCGACCAGCCCGGCAGCCGGGTGCTGGTCGAACGTGGCGATCAGCCGGTCCAGCCAGCCGGGCTGTGGGATGGTGTCGTTGTTGAGCAACACCACGTAATCGCCGCGCGCAAGGCCAATGCCATCGTTGCAGGCTGCGATGAAACCGCCGTTGCTGGCGCGCAGGTGATAGTGCAGGCCCTCGATCTGCGGCAACTGCACTGCGGTGGCATCGCTGCTGCCATCGTCCACCACGATGATCTCGATGGCGAGCCGTGGCGGGTGCGCGGCAAGCGCGCGCAGGCAGGCCAGCGTATGGACGATGTGGTTGTACACAGGAATCACCACCGTCACCCGTGGTGCGGCGCTGTGCGGTACCGCAAATACGTCGAACGGCGTGGCGTCCGGCAACCAGAGCGGGGTGCCGAGCGCGACCGGCGGCGCCTGCGTGTGCACGCGAATGCGCTGCCAGGTGGCGCGCCACCCGCGGGTGCGCATGCTCGCCACGCTGCGGTGGATCAGGCCAAGCACGCGATTGAACAGGTAGCGCGCATCGGCCAGGGACATCGACATTCCGTTGGAACTCCAGCGTAGAGACGGGTGACACAGGGCGAGCCGTCGCCGGATGGGGCAAGGCGGGCCTGAGCGCGCAGTGTACCGAGCGGGCCATGCCGCGCCGAGCATCGCCGGACCACAGCGCAAGGTGTCGGCGTTTGTTAGCCGCGCTTAAGTCGCCAGGCCCGGTGAACCGCAACCATGACACCGCTGCGCTAGACTCGCCGGACTCTACATTCTCGCATTCCCGTGCCCCGACGCTACGACCACGACGATTCCGACGATTTCCAGGACGACACCGACGAGCAAGGCTCCCGCTGGCAGCGCAGACTGATTGTTTGGGGCTTTGCCGGCATCGCGCTGGCGCTCGGTTTCCTGATTCCTTACACGGTGTATCTGAACAAGCAGGTCAGCCAACGGTTCGGCGAACTGCGCTGGCAGATCCCGACCCGCGTTTACGGGCGGCCGTTGGTACTGGCGCCCGGCAATGCGCTGGATGCGGCCACCTTGAAGACCGAGCTGGATGCGGCGTCGTACCGCGACGACGGCCAGGCCAAGCTGGCTGGCACCTATCAGCAGGACGGCAGCCGCTTCACCATCGCCAGCCGCGGCTATGTCGACGTGGACGGACGTGTGCCCGCGCGGCGTGTCGAGGTGGCGCTGTCCGGTGGCCGCGTGGCCAGCCTGCGCGATGCCGGCGACCGCAAGGCGCTCAAGAGCGCACGTCTGGACCCGGCACGCATCGCCACGCTGTACGGACAGAAGCAGGAAGAGCGCCGCCTGGTGCGCATGGAGGAAGTGCCGGAGTTGCTGGTGACCGGCCTGCAGGCGGTGGAAGACCGCGACTTCAACAGCCATCACGGCATCGATCTCAGCGGCATGGTGCGTGCGGCCTGGATCATGCTGCGCTCCGGCGGCCAGGTGCGGCAGGGCGCCAGCACCCTGACCCAGCAGCTGGCCCGCAGCGGCCTGCTCGGCATCGGCAAGGAGCAGACCCTCACCCGCAAGTTCAACGAGATCCTGTACGCGGTGATCATGGAGGCGCGCTACGACAAGCGCACCATCCTGGAGGCCTATCTCAATCAGGTCTACCTGGGCCAGCGTGGCGGGCAAGCCATCCACGGGGTGTCGTCGGGCGCGGAGCTGTGGTTCGGTCGTGAGTTGAATTCGATGACCACCGAGCAGATCGCCCTGCTGATCGGGCTGGTCAAGGGGCCGTCGTATTACGACCCGCGCCGCAACCCGGAACGCGCGCTGGACCGGCGTAATTTCGTACTGGGCAAGCTGCACGAAAACAGCCTGATCAACGATGCCGAGTACAAGCGCGCGCTGGCCGCACCGTTGGGCGTGCCGCAGGAGCCGGGCCTGGTCGCGGCCAACCGCTTCCCGGCCTATGTAGATCTGGTGCGCCGCCAGCTGGCGCACGACTACCCGGAAGGCGTGCTGCAGGGCGCCGGCATGAGCGTGCTCACCGGTATGTCGCCGTCTGCGCAGGCGTATGCCGAAGGCGCGGTGACCGGCACCATCAAGCGCCTGGACAACAAGAAGCGCCCGCCCTTGCAGGCCGGCCTGGTGCTGACCGATGTGCACAACGGTGACGTGCTGGCGGTGGTCGGCAGCCGCGACGTGGCCAAGCCCGGGTTCAATCGCGCGGTGGAAGCGCAGCGTCAGGTCGGCTCGCTGCTCAAGCCGTTCGTCTACCTGCTGGCCCTGGCCTCGCCGGATCGCTGGGCGCTCTCCAGCTGGGTCGACGACTCGCCGGTGACCGTGCAGCTCAGCCGCGGCAAGACCTGGTCGCCGGGCAATTCCGACAACCGCAGCCACGGCACGGTACGGCTGATCGATGCACTGGCGCATTCCTACAACCAGGCCACGGTGCGGGTGGGCATGCAGGTCGGTGCCGACCGCATCGCCCAGCTGATCCAGGTGCTGGCCGGGATCAAGGCCGACCCCAATCCGTCGCTGATCCTGGGCGCTACCGACCAGAGCCCGTACGGCATGGCGCAGCTGTACCAGTTCCTGGCCGCCGGCGGCGAGATCCAGCCGCTGCATGCGGTGCGTGGCGTGCTCGACCCGCAGGGCAAGCTGCTCAAGCGCTATGACAAGACCCCGGCACCGGCACAGGAAGGCGATTCGGTGGCGGCCAACCTGATCAGCATCGCGCTGCAGCAGGTGGTCAGCGGCGGCACCGCGCGTCAGTTGCTGAGCGACGGGCTGGGGCGGCTGTCGCCGGCCGGCAAGACCGGTACCTCCAACGATGGCCGCGACAGCTGGTATGCCGGCTACACCGGCGATCATCTGGCGGTGATCTGGATGGGCAACGACCAGAACGAGCAGACCGGCCTGTACGGCGCTACCGGTGCGATGCGGGTGTGGTCGAGCATCTTCGCGCGCCTGCCCAGCGCGCCGCTCAAGGTCAGCGGCAAGGGGCTGGACTGGCAGCCGGTCGATGCCGCCGGGACCGGCGTGACCGACGCTGGCTGCCCCGGCGCGCGGCAGTTCCCGTTCGTGGTTGGCTTCACGCCCGCGTATGCTCCCTGCGCCGGCAATGCGCCGTCGATCGAGGGCGTTCCCGGTGAGGCCACCGCGCCCGCCGAGCAATCCAGCGGTGGCGGCTGGCGCCGCTTCTTCGGTCTGGAGAAGAAGCCCGAAGAACCCGCCCCCGCACCTGCCACGGCCCCACCCGCGCATTGACTGGAGTGACCCCATGATCCGAATCCACCGCTTGCTTGCCCTGGTTGGCGTGTTGACCGCAGTCACCGCCTGCGTCAGCGCGCCGCCGCCTCCGCCGCCGGCCCCGGTGGACCCGACCACCCCGACCCAGCGGTTGTTGCTGATCGAACGCGAGGCCGGTATGGACGACACCGAACTGTCGGTGCAGCCGCTGCGCGACCCGCAGGTGGACGATCTGCGCGAGACCGCCAAGAGCAAGCGCCAGGCCGGCGATCTGCCCGGCGCGGCAGCCGCGCTGGATCAGGCGCTGGGACTGGTGTCCGGCGACCCGGCGATCCTGCAGGAGCGCGCGGAAGTGTCCGTGCTGCAGGCCGACTGGCCTGCCGCCGAGCGCTTCGCCAAGCAGGCGATCGCGCTTGGCTCCAAGACCGGCCCGCTGTGCCGTCGCCATTGGGCCACCATCGAGCAGTCGCGGCTGGCACGGGGCGAAAAGGAAAATGCAGCCTCCGCCAAGGCGCAGATCGCCGGCTGCACCGTGCCGGGCGTCAAGCGTTACTGAGTGCGCACGCTCGCGGTCATGCTGCCAGCAGCGCGACCGGCTCGGTCGGCTGCCTCCTGCGGGTGGGCAGCGTCGGTTCGTGGGCCAGCCTGCGCAGCACAACGCAAGACGAGCGCCCTCGGCCTCCTTGGTCCTGGTCTGAAATGCCTGGATGGGGCGGGGCATCTGTAGCAACGAAGGTGCAACAGCCTGTCGGACCACGCGGATGACGCAAGCGCCATCGCGTGGTCCGGCATCGAAAGGCGCCTGAACCTTGCTGGCAATCATCGCCCGCTGTCGCTGGCATGGCGCAATCACGAAGCCGATGCGCCCCGCGTCCACCGTAGTCTCCTCGCTGCGATGACGTGTTTGCCGGCTGCTGCAAGCCGGACCCAGGCAGCATCACTGCGCACGCGCTAGGCTGTCGTGCTTCCTGTCCGCTCTTCGTTCGGTCCCATGTCCCAACTTGTCACTGCCAGCATCGAGGCGCTCAGCGAGGGCGGGGCGCTGGCGCGTCAGCTCGATGCGTTTGCGCCGCGCACGGCGCAGTTACGCCTGACCGGCGCCATTGCCGAGGCCTTCGAGCAGCGCGATGTATTGCTGGCCGAGGCCGGCACCGGCACCGGCAAGACATACGCGTATCTGGTGCCTGCGCTGTTGTCCGGGCTCAAGACCATCGTCTCCACCGGTACGCGTGCGCTGCAGGATCAGCTGTTCCATCGCGATCTGCCGCGCGTGCGTGCCGCACTGGGTGTCGGGCTGCGCAGTGCGTTGTTGAAGGGCCGCGCCAATTATCTGTGCAAGTACCGCACCCAGCAGGCGCGGGGTGAGCCGCGCTTTGCCACGCCCGAGCAGGTATCGCAGTTCCAGCGCATCGTGGCCTGGAGCGGGCGCACCCAGTACGGCGACATGGCCGAGCTCGAAGCCTTGCCGGACGACTCGCCGCTGCTGCCGATGGTGACCTCCACCGTCGACAACTGCCTGGGCACCGAATGCCCGTTCTACGGCGAGTGCTTCGTGGTGCAGGCCCGTCAGCGCGCGCAGGCGGCCGATCTGGTGGTGGTCAACCACCATCTGCTGCTGGCCGATCTGGCGCTCAAACAGGAAGGTTTCGGCGAAATCCTGCCGGGCGCGCAAGCCTTCGTCATCGACGAGGCGCACCAACTGCCAGAGCTGGCGGCCAATTTCTTCGGCGAAAGTTTCGGCATGCGGCCGTGGCAGGAGCTGGCGCGCGATTGCATGGTGGAAGCGCGGCTGGTGGCCGGCGCGCAAGCCAGCCTGCAGGCACCGATCCTGGCGCTGGACGAGGCCTTGCGCGCGCTGCGTGCCGGCATGGAGGGGCTGCCGCCACGTGGCACGCAATGGCGTGCACTGGCCAAGCCGCAGGTGCGCGAAGGCTTCGATGCGGTGCTGTCGGCCCTGGCGCGGTTGGGAGAGGCGCTGCTGCCGCTGCGCCAGGCGTCGCCGGGTTTCGATGGCTGCACGGCGCGTGCGCAGGAGGCCTTGAACCGGTTGTCGCGCTGGCTGGGCGAGGATGTGCCGATCCCCGATTTTGCGCAGGATCCGCCGGAAGAGACGGTCGACAACGATGTGCTCTGGTACGAACTGAGTCCGCGCGGATTCCGTTGCCAGCGCACACCGCTGGACGTCTCCGGCCCGCTGCGCGAACACCGTGAAAAATCGCACGCGGCGTGGGTGTTCACCTCGGCCACGCTGGCGGTGGGCGGGGAGTTCGACCACATTGCGCTAGGGCTGGGCCTGAGCGACCCGGTGACCCTGCTGCAGCCCAGTCCCTTCGACTGGGCGCGCCAGGCGCTGTGCTATCTGCCGCCGAATCTGCCCGACCCGGCCGCGCGTGGTTTTGGCACTGCCTTGATCGCGGCACTGACGCCGGTGCTGGAAGCATCCAACGGCCGTGCGTTCTTGTTGTTCGCCTCGCATCGCGCGCTGCGCGAAGCGGCCGAGGCCTTGCGTGGCGCGCCGTGGCCGTTGTTCGTGCAGGGCGAAGCGCCGCGCGCAACCTTGCTGCAGCGCTTCCGCGATTCCGGCAACGGCGTGCTGCTGGGCTCGGCCAGTTTCCGCGAGGGCGTGGACGTGGTCGGCGATGCCTTGAGCGTGGTGGTGATCGACAAGCTGCCGTTCGCCGCACCGGACGATCCGGTGTTCGAAGCGCGCCTGGATGCGATCCGCCGCGACGGCGGCAACCCGTTCCGCGACGAGCAACTGCCGCAGGCGGTGATCGCGCTCAAGCAGGGTGTGGGCCGCTTGATTCGCAGCGAAACCGACCGCGGCGTGCTGGTGCTGTGCGACCCGCGGCTGGTGAACAAGAGCTACGGACGCACCTTCATGAAGTCGCTGCCGCCGTTTGCGCGCACGCGCGAGATTGCCGACGTGCAGGCGTTTTTTGAGCCGCAAGGGGCGGGACCGGGGACTGGGGACCAGGAACCCGGATAAACGCAGGGCGCGCTGGTGGTGGCCGTCGCATGTGTCGGGTTGCTGGGTTGCCGGCGCGGTGCGATCTGCAAGCCGCGACTCGCCGGGAACCCGGCTAGGCACAGAGCGAAGTACGCAGAGGCAGCCGCGAATGCCGCATCGATGTGCAATGGCCGTCGCGGATGTCGCGTTGCCGGTGGGCCGCGCAGTCGCTTGCGCACAAGTACCGCATGGATCGGTTGGCACGCGCGGGCACGGTCCCGGCCCCTCGAATCGATCAGTTAAACTTTGCCCCTTTCCGGGTTCCCAGTCCCGGGTCCCCGGTTCCGGCTCTCCCATGAACATCCTCGCATTCGAAACGTCCACCGAAGCCTGCTCCGTTGCGCTACATGTGGATGGCCGCGTGATCGAGCGTTTTGAACTGGCGCCACGCCGCCATGCCGAACTGGCACTGCCGTGGGCCGAGCAGCTGTTGGCCGAGGCAGGTATCGCGCGCCGCCAGCTCGATGCGATTGCAGTGGGCCGTGGTCCCGGTGCGTTCACCGGCGTGCGTCTGGCGATCGGCATCGCGCAAGGCATCGCCCTGGCGCTGGATCTGCCAGTGCTGGCCATCTCCACGCTGCAGGTGCTGGCGTTGCGCGCGCCGGCCGATGCACCCCATGTGCTGGCCTGCATCGACGCGCGCATGGGCGAGGTGTATGCCGGCGTGTTTGCGCGCAGCGGCGACACCTTGCTGGAACTGGCGCCGGAAGTGGTGTGCGCACCGGACGCGCTCGTGCTGCCCGACAGCGCCGCGCGCATGGCCGGTGTCGGCACCGGTTTCGCCGCGGCCGACGCACTGCTGCAACAGCGTTTTGCGGCCTGCCTGACCAGTGTCGATGCCACCGCGCTGCCACGTGCGGCCGATCTGCTCACGCTCGCGGTGCCGGCGTTGCGGCGCGGCGAAGGCGTGGCGCCGGAGCGGGTGGAGCCGGCTTACCTGCGCGACAACGTCGCACTCACCCTGGTCGAGCAACAGGCCGCCCGCGCCGCCAAGGCGGCCGGCGCGACGCCATGACCGACGCTGCATAACGCAGCCGTTTTCGCAGGTGCCTGCTCGGCCTGGCACTCGGCGATGCGCTGGGCACCACGCTGGAATCTGCGCGCCGGGTAGCTTCACGCCGATCGACGGCATGCGCGGCGGCGGCCCGTTCGCATTGCGCGCCGGGCAGCACCGTCACCCCATCCGCAGCGCGGCACCGTGCGCGTACCGATCAGGCGCGCACCGCCTCAACGGTCGTCGTGTAGCTCGCCACCGGGCAGGAACAGCCAGGTGCGGGTGACTTCCAGGATGTCCACGTCGTCCTTGGTCGTGGGAAGCGGCGGGAACGGCTGTGCCAGCTGCACCACGCGCAAGGCGGCATCGTCCAGCGCCGGCACGCCGCTGGAGATCAGCACGCGGCTGCTTTCCACGCTGCCGTCGCGGCGCACGCCCACGCTGATCACCACCTTGCCGCCCAGCCGGCGGCGCCGCGCCTCGTCGGGGTAGTTCAGGTTGCCCACGCGCTCGGCACGGTCCACCCAGGCGCGCAGATAGTTGGCGTAGGCGTATTCGCGGGTACTGGCAGAGACGAACTTGCGGTTCGGGCGCTTGGCGTACTGCTCGGAGCGTAGATGCACTTCGGCAGCCAGCCGGGCCATTTCTGCATCGCGCTGCACGCGTTGCGCATCGGCCGGGGTGAGCGGGTCGGTCTGCGGATTCGGTTGCGGGTTCGGCACCGTCTGTTCGCCGCGGCGGCTGCTCACCACCCGGGTCTGGGTCGGCTCCGGCGCGTTCACGCTGGTGGCGCGTTGCGCCTGAGGGGCCAGGCCAGTGCGGTCCTGCGGCACCACGCCTGGCTGGCTGTCGCGTGGGCGCTGCGCGGTGGCGTGGTCGCCGCCGCCCTGCTGGTTGGCCTGGGCCAGGAAGTCGGCCTGCTTGGGCGTCAGCGGCGTGCTGGTCTGGCTGAAGATCACATCCAGGGTCGGTACCAGCGGCGCGTCCTCGCTGACCGCAAAGCCCACGCCCAGGATCAGCGCGCCGTGCAGCAGCAACGAGATCACCAGCGTGGTGGTCAGCCGCCGGCGTTCGTCCATGGAAGCAGGCAGGGCCGCCGCCGTGCTCATTGCGCGGCGCCGGCCTCGATGGCGTCGAACAGCAGCCCGGCGATGTTCAGGCCGAACTGCGCATCCAGCTCGCGCACGCAGGTGGGGCTGGTGACGTTGACCTCGGTGAGGTAATCGCCGATCACGTCCAGGCCGACGAAGCGCATGCCGCGGCGGCGCATTTCCGGGCCGACCTGCGCGGCGATCCAGCGGTCGCGCTCGGACAGCGGGCGGCCTTCGCCGCGTCCGCCGGCGGCCAGGTTGCCGCGGAACTCGTCGCCCTGCGGAATCCGTGCCAGGCAATAGTCCACCGGCACGCCGTCCACCAGCAGGATGCGCTTGTCGCCGGCAGTGATGTCGGGGATGAAGCGCTGCGCCAGGGTCAGCTTGCGGTTGCCGTCGGTCAGCGTTTCCAGGATCACGTTGAGGTTGGGATCGCCGGTGCCGCTGCGGAAGATCGAGCGCCCGCCCATGCCGTCCAGCGGCTTGAGCACTGCCTGGCCGTGCTCCAGCACGAAGGCCTTGAGCGCGGCCGCGTCGCGGCTGACCAGGGTCGGCGGGCAGCACTGCGGAAACAGCAGCGCGGCCAGCTTCTCGTTGTAGTCGCGCAGGCCCTGCGGGTCGTTGACGATCTGCGCGCCGGCGCGCTGCGCCACGCTCAGCACCTGGGTGTCGTAGACGAACTCCGCATCCACCGGCGGGTCCTTGCGCATCAGCACTACCTGGCCGGGGCCGAATGCCAGCTCGGCGAACTCGCCCAGGGTGAACCAGCTGGTCGTGTCCTCGCGCACGCTCAGCGGCGCAACCTGCGCCACCGCGCGGCCTTCGCGCAGGCTGAGTCCGCCGGGGCGCACGTAATGCAGGCGATGCCCACGACGCTGGGCTTCCAGCAGCATGGCGAAGGTGGTGTCTTTTACGATCTTGATGGAGGCGATGGGATCCATCACCACAACGACGTCGAGCGACATGGGGCTAAACCTTTCGAACAGGCTGCCGATGGTAACTTCAAGCGGTGGGCGATGGCGTGCCTGGGCGGTCGCAGATGCGCGACTCGTCGGTTTGGACGCGCCCAGACGTGGTCGGAACGTCCGCCTGGCGGGGCCCCGGCAATGCGCCCTTGACAGTCGATGCGGGTCTTGGGATATACATGCAGTTTCGTAGCGACGTCGGAAGGGATGAAGCGTCGCGCGCCCGGGGATATTTGCATGAGTGAAAACATTGCTGCGGGTGGGGAACTCGCAGGACTGAAGGTGATGGTGATCGATGATTCGAAAACCATTCGCCGCACCGCCGAAACGCTGCTGAAGCGGGAAGGGTGTGAAGTAGTGACAGCAACGGATGGTTTCGAGGCACTGGCCAAAATTGCGGACCAGCAACCTCAGATCATTTTTGTCGACATCATGATGCCGCGCCTGGATGGGTACCAGACGTGCGCGTTGATCAAGGGCAACCAGCTCTTCAAGTCGACGCCGGTCATCATGTTGTCGTCCAAGGATGGCCTGTTCGACAAGGCACGCGGCCGCATCGTCGGTTCCGAGCAATATCTGACCAAGCCGTTCACCCGTGAAGAACTACTGAGCGCGATCCGCACGTACGTCCACGCCTGACCAGGGGGAAAGGCAACATGGCTCGAATTATATTGATCGAGGACTCGCCCACCGATCGGGCAGTCTTCAGTCAATGGCTGGAAAAAGCTGGCCATACGGTCGTCGCCACCGACAACGCCGAAGCGGGACTTGAGCTGGTTCGCAGCCAGGCGCCCGATCTGGTGCTGATGGATGTGGTGCTGCCCGGCATGAGCGGCTTCCAGGCAACGCGTGCGTTGGCACGCGACCAGGCCACCAAGGACATCCCGGTGCTGCTGGTCAGCACCAAGGGCATGGAAACCGACAAGGCCTGGGGGCTGCGACAAGGTGCCAGCGACTACATCGTCAAGCCGCCGCGCGAAGACGATCTGATCGCGCGCATCAAACAACTGGTGCGTTGATGCGTTCTCCATTCGATATTCTCGAAGACTACGAGCGTCGTAGTCTTGCGCACGCCACGCCGCTGCCGGAACGTCAGTTCTCGGCCGATATCTGGCGTGGTGTCGGCTATCGCGTCGGTACCCGGCGCCTGGTCTCGGACTTCCGCGAGGTAGCGGAAATCGTGCCGATGCCGCCGGTCACCCCGGTGCCGGGCGCACAGCCCTGGCTGCTGGGCGTGGGCAACCTGCGCGGCAATCTGTTTCCGGTGATCGATTTAAAGCAGTTCCTGGAGGGCCGTCGCACGGTGCTGCAGGAAGGCCAGCGCGTGCTGATCATGCGTCAGAGCGGCGGCGACGTCGCGCTGACCATCGATGAGCTCTACGGCCAGCGCAGTTTCGAACAGGCGCAGGCAGTCGAGCCCGGCGAGCTGGCCCAGGGCCGCTACGCCCACTTCATCGAGCGTGCCTTCCGCAACGAGACGCAGGACTGGGGTGTGTTCTCCCTGGCATTGCTGTCGCGCACTCCTGAATTCCGGCAGGCCGCGGCCTAAGCCGCGACCCCGCCACGTCATACAGATCGAGGTCGAACCATGAGTACCGCCCCGGACGCCCGCAAGACCAACAAGCTCGGCAGCGTCAGCACCAGCTTCTGGCTTGGCTTGCTGGTGTTGTCGATGATCGTGTTTGGCGCCAACACCGGCGTCGCCACCTGGCAGGGCAGCCGCCTGGCCGGTGCCGGCACCGGCGCGGCCGACCTGCAGGTGCTCTCGCAGCAGCTGGCCAACCAGGGCCGCGAAGCGGTGTCCGGCGACGCCAAGGCATTCGCCGCGTTCAAGGAGACCAAGGGCCGCATCGACAGCACGGTGAGCGAACTCGATGGCCGCTACGGCCAGGAAGGTTCGGTGGCCAGCGCGATGGCGCAGCTCAAGGCGACCTGGGTGCCGCTGAGCAAGAACGCCGATCAGGTCATCGCCAGCGAACCAGCGGTGCTCGGCCTGGCCGGCAACGCCGAACGCTTCTCCGGCAGCGTGCCGCAGCTGCAGGCGCAGTTGAACGAAGTGGTGCGCGCGATGACCGTCAGCGGCGCGCCCGCCGCGCAGATCTACAACACGCTGCAGCAGGTCGTGGTCGCCGGCACCATGGCGCGCCGGGTGACCGAAATGCGCGCCGGTGGCGCCAATGCGGCCGCCTCGGGCGACGCGCTGGCGCGTGACTCGGTGGTGTTCACGCAGATGCTGGACGGCCTGCGCGCAGGCAACGAAGAACTCGGCATCGCTGCGGTGCGCAATCCGGCCGCGCTGGCGGCGCTGGAGCAGTCGCAGGCGCAGTGGGCGACGATGAAGAAGGACATCGACGCCATCCTCGCCAGCTCGCGCAACCTGTTTGCCGCGCAGTCGTCGGCGGCCGCACTGACCGCCGGCTCCAACAAGATGCTCGACGACAGCAAGAAGCTGTTCGATGCGTTTTCGGCGTTCGGTTCGGTGCGCGACACCCGCCTGTTCCCGAATTTCTGGCTGGGCGTGGTGTCCGGCCTGGTCGCCTTGCTGGCCATCATCGGCTTCGTATGGAGCTCGGTGCGGGTGCGCACCCGCGAGCAGGACGTGCGCTACCAGGCGCAGGTGGAATTCAACAGCCGCAACCAGCAGGCGATCATGCGGTTGCTGGACGAAATCAGCTCGCTCGGTGAGGGTGACCTGACCGTCAAGGCCTCGGTGACCGAGGACATGACCGGCGCGATTGCAGACGCCATCAACTACGCCGTGGACGAACTGCGCCACCTGGTGACCACCATCAACGACACCTCCGCCAAGGTGGCCGTGTCGACCCAGGAAACCCAGGCCACCGCGATGCAGCTGGCCGAAGCGGCCGGCCAGCAGGCCAACCAGATCACCACCGCCTCCGAGCGCATCAGCGAAATCGCTGCCAGCATCGAACAGGTCTCGCGCAACTCCACCGAATCGGCCGAAGTGGCGCAGCGCTCGGTGGTCATCGCTGCCGAGGGTGCCGGCGTGGTGCGCGAGACGATCCAGGGCATGGACCAGATCCGTGACCAGATCCAGGAAACCTCCAAGCGCATCAAGCGCCTGGGCGAATCCTCGCAGGAGATCGGCTCGATCGTGGAACTGATCAACGACATTTCCGAGCAGACCAACATCCTGGCGCTCAACGCCGCGGTGCAGGCCGCCTCCGCAGGCGAGGCCGGTCGCGGTTTCGCGGTGGTGGCCGACGAAGTGCAACGCCTGGCAGAGCGCACCTCGAGTGCGACCCGACGCATCGAAGGCCTGGTGCAGACCATTCAGGCCGATACCAACGAAGCGGTCAGCTCGATGGAGCAGACCACCTCCGAAGTGGTGTCCGGTGCGCGCCTGGCCGAAGACGCCGGCACGGCGCTGACCGAAATCGAGCGCGTGTCCAACGCCTTGAACAACCTGATTAAGAACATCTCCATCGCGGCGCACCAGCAGTCGGCCGCGGCGACGGACATCACTCAGACCATGGGCGTGATCCGACAGATCACCAGCCAGACATCGCAGGGTGCGGAGCAGACGGCCGAGTCGATCGGCAACCTGGCCGAGCTTGCTGCCGATCTGCGCCGTTCGGTCGCCGACTTCAAGCTGCCGGCGTGACCACGACGCGGAACGGGAAAGGATCAGCAGATGGCGCGTAGTCGCATTACGTCGATGCAGGAAGTGACCGGTGACCGCAGCAGCGGTGAGCCGGCCGTTGTCAGGGGGCTGCAATGAGCGCGCTTCGCGATGCGATGAGCCACGCCGCACTGGGCTGGGTCAAGCCGGAGCTGGACGAGACCTTGCGCCAGGCGCGCAACGAGATCGAATACTTCGCCGAAGAACCGTCCGATACCAGTCGGATGCGCTTCTGCGCGGGCTATCTGCACCAGGTGCAGGGCACGCTGCGCATGGTGGAGCTGTATGCGCCGGCCATGGTGGCCGAAGAGCTGGAACTGCTGGCCCAGGCCGTGCAGGTCGGCGAGGTCGCCGACCGCGACGAAGCCTGCGCCATGCTGATGCGCGGCACCGTGCTGCTGCCCGATTATCTGGAGCGCCTGCAGAACGGCCACCGCGACATTCCGATCGTGCTGCTGCCGCTGCTCAATGAAATCCGCGCGACCCGTGGCCAGCCCGGTCTGAGTGAAAGCGTGTTGTTCGCGTTCGACCCGCAGGCCGGTGTTGCCACCGAAGCCGAGCTGGATCACGCCCGCGGCAGCCTTTCCGGGCGTAACCGCGAGCTGCTCGACACCGTCGGCAGCGCGGTCAAGGAAGAACTGCTGCGCGTCAAGGACGCGCTGGACCTGCATCTGCGCACTGGTGGCGACATCGCCGAGCTGCAGACCCAGGTCAAGGATCTGGGCAGCGTTGCCGACACGCTGGGCATGATGGGCCTGGGCGTTGCGCGCAATGTCGTCGTGCAGCAGCGCGACGCGTTGGCGCGCGTGGTCGACGGCCAGGTGCAGATGGACGAAGGCGTGCTGCTGGATATCGCCGGCGCGCTGCTGTACGTGGATGCGTCGCTGGACGATCAGGTCGCCAGCCTTGGCGCCGATCTCGGCGATGGCAACGAAGCCAGCAACAGTGCCACCTCCTCGGAAGTGCGCCGCACCGTGGACGTGCTGGCGCAGGAAGCGATCGCCAACTTCGGTGCGGCGCGCGAACATTTCGTCGCCTTTATCGAAACCAATTGGGACCACGCGCGCCTGGCCGATGTGCCGCATCTGCTGGGCGAAGTCGGTGGCGCACTGCGCATCCTCGAATTGCCGCAGGCCGCCGATTACCTGGAAGGCGTGCGGCGCTATGTCGATCTGGAGTTGATCGGCAAGCAGCGCGTGCCCAGCGGCCGTCAGCTGGACACCCTGGCCGATGCGATGGCCAGCCTGGAGTACTACCTGGAAGCCCTGCGCGAGCGCCGTCCCGGCCGCGAGGAGATTCTGGACATCACCCGCAACAGCCTGGAAACGCTGCGGTATTGGCCGCTGCCGTCCGGGCAGCCGTCCGAATTGCCGGTCGGCACCGACCAGCCCGGCAGCGTTGCCGCATTGCAGCCGCTGGCAGCATTGCCTGCTGCGCACGCCGGCACGCCGGCTGCGGCGGCCAACGATGCGGTGCCCGCCGCATCGCTGGAATGGGCCAATGAAACCGTGGTCGAGACGCCGTTTGCCGCCAGTGTCGTGCACAACACCGGCGCAGCGGCCACCGATACGGTGTTCTCGTTCGACCCTGTCGCTGCGGAAGAAACTCGCTCCGGTCAAGGGCACGTGCCGTTTACGGTCGCACCGCTGGAATTGTCCGACGACGACGGTGCGCAGGCGCCGGGCGACTGGCACCTGGAGACCACCGGGCAGACTGCGCCGATTGCAAGCTCCGCCTTCGACCCGGTCTCGGCCGAGCAGGACAGCCACGTCGCGAGCGAGGCCGCGCAGGTCAGCTACACCGTGGACCTGAGTGCGCTGGAACAGGAGCAGGCCGCTGTCTCCGTGCCGGCCGACGAGGCACCGCTGCAGATCACGCACATCGATCTGCCGGGCGATGCCGACCAGGCCGACGCGCCGCTGGACTTCATTGCCGACAACCAGGCGCGTCGCGCGCAGGTCAGCATCGACGATGCGTTCTCACCGCCGCCGAGCCCGCCGGTTGCACCGCCGGAACACGACGACCCGTTCGTCGAGTCCACCCCTGAGGCAGACGAAGCACCGGCCGAAGCGAGCGCCGGGCAGACGCCCGCGCGGGTGCAGCAGGCCACGGTCAGCGAGTTCGAGCTGGACGATGCCTCGGCCGCGTTCCTGGCCCAGCTCGACGCCGCTGCTGCGCAATTCGATGTGGAGCGGCCGCAGGATGCGCCCGTGCGCAAAGACCAGGCTGCGGAGGTCGCGGTCGGCGAGCCGGCTCCGGTGGCGGCCGATGCCGGCATTTTCGGTGGCTTCGGCGACAGCGATATCGATGACGACATCCGTGATGTCTTCCTTGAAGAGTTCGACGAGGAACTGGTCAACCTCGGGCAGTTGCTGCCCATCTGGCGCGCCGCCCCGAACAGCCTGGACAACCTGCGTCCGATCCGTCGCGTTTTCCATACGCTGAAGGGCAGTGGGCGACTGGTCGGTGCCAGCGTGCTCGGCGAGTTCAGCTGGAAGATCGAGAGCATGCTCAACCGCGTGCTCGACAATTCGCGCCCGGCCAGCCCGGCGGTCGTGGCGATGGTGGAACTGGCCTACGAGGTGCTGCCGCAGTTCAATGCCGCGCTGCGCGACCAGGGCCGCATCAGCGCGGATCTGCCTGAAATCCAGGCCATTGCCGAGCGCGTTGCAGCCGGCGAAGAGGTCTATTACGTGCCCGCACCGGCCACGCCGGCCGTGCCCGAGATCGCCGCGATCTCTGCACAGACCAGTGCGGTTGCGGCCAGCGGTGGCACGCCGGCCTCGGTGGACAGTGTGCTGCGCGAGATCCTCGAAGCCGAGGTGGCCACGCATCTGGACACGGTCAATGCCTGGCTGCAGGCCACCCGCGTCGCGCCGCAACTGGCGACCGAAGAATTGCTGCGCGCCGTGCACACCATGAGTGGCGCGTTTGCGATGACCGATGTGCCGGAAATCACCCTGGTGACCACGCCGGCCGAAAGCTACGTCAAGCGCCTGCTTGCTGCATCGGCCACACCGTCGTCCGAAGGCATCGACGCGATCGCAGCCACCGCCGCAGCCATCGCCACCACGGTCACTGCACTGCGCGCCGACGCGCCGTTGATCCCGTCGTTTGCGCCGTTGACCGAACGCCTGCGCGCCCTGGTCGAGACGTTGCCGGAAGCGCAGTGGCCGCCGCAGGCGTTCCTGGAAGAGCTCGACGACCTCGACGCGACCAGCGATGCGGCTGCCGGGCACGCTGCGCCGGTCGAACTGACCGGCGTGGAAGATCTGTCGCAGTACCTGGATTCCAGCGCGCTGCTGCCCGAGACCGCCGCACCGACGCCCGATGCCGAAGACGCGCAGCCGCAGTCGGCCGATGCGCCGATCGCAGTGGACGAACTGGCCGAGGCTGAAGCCGAGCACGATTCGGCCCTTGCATTGGACGCGCCTGCACCGCACGCCGTCGACGATGCCGGGCACGCTGCGCCACACGAACACGAACACGAACACGAACACGTCGACGCGACTGCCGACGCTGCCCACGCAGCGAGCGATGATGCGCTGCTACCGGTTGCCGATTCCGGGCAGCTTGCCGATGCGCTGCATGGCGATGCCGCGCAGCACGAGCAGCCAGACCAGGCCGTAGCGCAGGGTGCCGACGCACACGACACGCCGGCCGACGAGCCGCTGGTCGAGGCCGACGCCTGGGATGCGACCGAGCTGCAACATGCGCAGACCGCGCCGCACGATCAAGCACCGGGCGAGCACGCTGCAGAGGCGCCGAACGAGGCAGTTAATGGCGTGTCCAGCGAGCACGACACTGATGCGATCAGCGCGCGGGCAGACAGCGTTGCGGTAGACGAGCTGGCCGACGCAGAAGCTGCGTTGGGACGGGCGCAGACGCTGGCCACGGCAGATGCCGATGCCGAGCAGTCAACGGATGCGCAGGCCGCGCACGCGCAGACGCACGACGAGCACGTAGCAGCACGCCCGGACGATGCGGTCGAGACCATCGAAGCATTGGAAGCCGTGCACGCCGACGTTGCGTTGGACGCACAGCCGCAGGCAACCACCGCAGAAGACTGGACGCCGGAAACCGCGGCGCTGGACAGCGTGCCGTCCGACCAGGACGTGCACGCACAGGCCGACACGCAGGAATTGTCTGGCGAACAGCCGGCGGACGAGGCCTTGCAGCACAGCGACGCAGCACTGCCACATGCTGGTGAAACGCTTGCGGGCGAACCGCCGCATTCTGCGGACCTCGCGCAGTCTGACGAGCATGCAGCGGCGGCAGAACACGCGTCGACTCAGCACGCGGATGCGGACCAGGACGCGTCTTCGGACGCGCAGCAGTCCGCAGGCGCGCAGGTGCAGGCGGAGCAGCACGTCGATGCCGGCGAGCAGTCGCAGCCGGACACGTCTTCGCACGAACATGCGGCCGAAGGCGAGCAGACTGCCGCGCACCAGCACACCGACGCCGAGCAGTCCGAAGCACGGCACATCGAGGCCGAGCAGGCCGACGCGGAGCTTGCGCACGCCGAGTACGCACAGACTGCGCAGGCCGACGCCGACGCCGACGCCCTGCCTGATCACACCATCGAATCGGTGCAGGCGTTCGAAATGGCGCATGCGGCCGACCAGGTCGAAGAGACAGGCGATCCGCAATCGGACACCGCGCCGGACCTGCACGACGCATGGGCTGTCAGCGCCGACGCTGCAGCACATGCCGACGCGGATGTCGCCGGGGACGTGGTTGCCGCGACCGGGCATGCAGCACATGCCGATCACACGGATGCCGGCGTCCACACCGACGCCGATCAGCATGCCGGCGCCGACGACGCTGCAGACCAGCACGCAGCCGCCAGCGCGCACGAGCCAACCGACCACAGCGCCGTCGTGCCGGAAGACACCGCCGCCGCCTTCAGCGCACCGGTGGAAGATGCCGCACGCGTGGAGACCGCAGCCAACGACGTGGGCGCTGCGTTCGATATCGGCCCGCTCAACTTCGATCAGCTCGATGGCGAATTGGTCGACATCTTTGTCGAAGAAGGCCGCGATCTGCTGGACCATTGCGATGGTCTGATCGCCCGCATGCGCGAAGTGCCCGAAGACCGCGACGTCCTCAACGGACTGCAGCGCGATCTGCACACGCTCAAGGGCGGCGCGCGCATGGCCGGCATCAATGCCATCGGCGACCTGGGCCATGCGATCGAATCGCTGCTGGAAGCGGTGGCGGCCAACCGCACCGACATCGACCGCGATGACGTGCGCCTGTTCGAGCGTGGCTTCGACCGTCTGCATCAGCTGCTGACCCGTACCGGCATGCACCGCGCGGTGGCGATGCCGACCGACCTGGTGGAAGCCTTCGAAACCCGTACCCGTGGCCGTGATGCGGCCCCGCCCAGCGACGCCGATGTCCGCGCGATCGCCAAGGCGTCGGTGGAGCCGGCACCGTTGTCGGCTCCGATCCCGGTCGAAGGCCAGGCCGAAGAAGAGCTGATGCCGCGTACCCAGCAGGAACAGGTGCGCGTGCGCGCCGACCTGCTCGATCGCCTGGTCAACCACGCCGGCGAAGTGGCGATCTACCGCTCGCGTCTGGAACAGCAGATGGGGGCGTTCCGTGGTGCCATGGGCGAACTGGATCGCACCAACGCCCGTCTGCGCGACCAGCTGCGTCGTCTGGACCTGGAAACCGAAGCGCAGATCGTGGCGCGTTACCAGCGCGAGCAGGATCAGGGCGATCGTACCTTCGATCCGCTGGAACTGGATCGCTTCTCCACCCTGCAGCAGCTCAGCCGTGCGCTGAACGAGTCGGCAGCCGACCTGGGCGGTTTGCAGGGCGTGCTGGAAGATCTCTCGCGTCAGTACGAC
The DNA here is from genome assembly GCF_041477645.2 of Xanthomonas sp. NCPPB 1325. Lineage (NCBI taxonomy): Bacteria > Pseudomonadati > Pseudomonadota > Gammaproteobacteria > Lysobacterales > Lysobacteraceae > Xanthomonas > Xanthomonas sp. NCPPB 1325. The sequence continues at coordinate 3,579,289 of NZ_CM192985.1, read as the reverse complement.
GGCCTGCTGCAACAGCAGTCGCGCGTCAGCTCCGAGCTGCAGGACGGCCTGATGCGTGCGCGCATGGTGCCCTTCGATGGCCTGGTGCCGCGTCTGCGCCGTGTGGTGCGCCAGGCGGCCAGCGACACCGGCAAGCAGGTGCATCTGGTGCTGGAAGGCACCCAGGGCGAACTCGATCGCAACGTGCTCGATCGCATGGTCGCGCCGTTGGAACACATGCTGCGCAACTCGGTCGCGCATGGGCTGGAAAGCCCGGAACAACGTCGCGACGCGGGCAAGCCGGAAGAAGGCAGCATCGCGATCCGCCTGCGCCGCGAAGGCTCGGAAATCGTGCTGGAAGTGGCCGACGACGGCGCCGGGCTGGACCGCGAGGCGATCCGTCGCCGCGGCGAGCAGCGCGGCCTGATCGAACCCGGGCAGGAGCTCAGCGATGTCGAACTGGATGCATTGATCTTTGCCTCCGGCTTCAGCACCTCCGAGCAGGTCAGCCAGCTGGCGGGCCGTGGCGTGGGCATGGATGTGGTGCGCAACGAAGTGCGTCAGCTGGGCGGCTCGGTGGATATCCACTCGGTGCGTGGCCAGGGCGTCACCTTCACCTTGCGCCTGCCGCAGACGCTGGCGGTCACCCAGGCGGTGTTCGTGCGCATCGGCGAGACCACCTTTGCGGTGCCGGTGGCGTCGGTCAGCGGTATCGGCCGTATCTCGCGCACCCGCTACGAGTCGGGCGAGGGCGGTTATCACTACGCTGGCGAGGAGTACGTGCTGCACGATCTCGGCTCGCTGGTCGGCCAGGCCGCCGCGCGTGCCGATGGGCAGGCGCAGGTGCCGTTGCTGCTGGTGCGTGCGGGCGATCTGCGCGCGGCGGTGGCGATCGACCAGGTGCTGGGCAACCGCGAAATCGTGGTCAAGCCGGTGGGCCTGCAGATTGCGTCGGTGCCGGGCATCTACGGCGCCACCATCACCGGCGATGGCCGCGTGGTGGTGATCCTGGACGTGGCACCGCTGGTGCGTCGCTACCTCAGCCAGCCGGCGCGTCCGGCGCTGGAAAGCCCCGCCGAAGCGCAGCGGCAGGTGCCGTTGGTGATGGTGGTCGACGACTCGCTGACCATGCGCAAGGTCACCAGCCGCGTGCTGGAACGCCACAACCTGGACGTCACCACCGCCCGCGACGGTGTCGAGGCACTGGAATTGCTCGAAGAGCGCGTGCCCGACCTGATGCTGCTGGATATCGAAATGCCGCGCATGGACGGCTACGAGCTGGCGACCGCGATGCGCGCCGATCCGCGCTTCAAGGCGGTGCCGATCGTGATGATCACCTCGCGCAGTGGCGAGAAGCACCGCCAGCGCGCCTTCGAGATCGGCGTGCAGCGTTACCTGGGCAAGCCTTACCAAGAGTTGGATCTGATGCGAAACGTGTATGACCTGCTGGGGATCGCCCGTGTCCGAGACTAATGGCGCAATGGGAACTCCGGTTGCCCTGCTGGGCCGGCCCGGTCAGGCGCGCGAGCGCCTGCGCGAAGCGCTCGGCCTGGCCGGTGCGCAGGTGGTGCTGGAAGACGAACCGTCTGCAGTCGACGTGCAGATGCTGCGCGACGCCGAGCCGGTGGCGGTGCTGGTTGCACTGGAGCCGTCCATCGAAGATGCGCTTGAAGCGCTGGAGCCGGCCTTCAACATGCCCGGCGTGACGGTGATCTTCGACGAAGCCGAGCTCACCGTGCGGCGCGAGGGCTGGGAAGCGCAGCGCTGGGTGCGCCATCTGGCTGCCAAGCTGCACGGCCACGCCGACGTGCTGCCGCCGGGCACCGAAAGCGAACCCTCGCTGCAGCCCGAGCCGGGCCTGGCGCTGGAACCACGCCAGCATTCGGACCTGCAGCTGGATCAGCATCTGGAAGCTGCCGCGCACGCATTCGAGAACATGCCGGGCGATGCGTTGTTTGCGCGCACGGCCGCGCAGGCCGGGACCCCGGCCGCCGCCGACACGCCCGGCCTGACGCTGGGCGATTCCAGTACCTGGGGCCTGGTGGACGACGTCACCGTGGTGGTGCGCCCGCGCGCCGAGCTGGACGTTGCAGCCTTGTCGACCGGCGGATTGTCGCTGGTGGACCTGGAACACAGCGGCGAGGTGACCGGCGCGGTGCTGGTGATGGCCGGGATCGGCGGACCGGATGCGATCCGTCGCCTGCTGGCCGCGTTGCCGCCGCAGTTTCCACGCGCGGTGCTGGTGCGCATGACCCTCGATGGTGGCCAGTACGGCAACCTGGTGCGCCAGATGGGGCGCGTGTCGGCGCTGCCGGTGGAGCTGGGCGAACCGGGCCAGGTGGTCGCCCCGGGCAAGGTCTATGTGCTGTCCGACGACGTCGGTGTGCAGCAGCACGCCGGCGCGCTGGCCTTCGTGGCGCACAGCGATGCTGCCGGGCTGATTGCCGCGCTGCCGCCCGGCGACAGTGCGGTGCTGCTGCTCAGCGGCGCCAACGAGGCGCTGGTGGACGCATCGTTGGCATTGGCCGGGCAGGGCGGCTGGCTGGCGGGTCAGTCCGCCGATGGCTGCTACGACCCGGCCGCTGCCGCGCGCCTGGCCCGGCAAGGCATTCTGACCGGCGATCCCGCGCAGTTGGCGCAGGCGTTGGCACAGCGTTGGCCGGCGTAAGCCGGGCGCTCCCTTTCAGATCGGAAACCTGCAATGAGCTACGCCAACAATGACGAAATCCGCGGCGTCCTGATTCAGGCCGGCACCGAACGCGTGCTGCTGCCCAACGCCACGGTGGCCGAGGTGATGTCGCGCGTGGCGGTCGAAGCGCTGCCGGACATGCCGCGCTGGGTGGTCGGGCGTATCGATTGGTACGGCTGGAAGGTGCCGCTGCTGTCGTTCGCGCGCTTCAGCGGCCTGGGCGATGAACCCACTGCGGTCAACAACAAGGTGATCGTGCTGAAGGCGCTGGGCGGCAATCCTGCGCTGCCGTATTTCGCCTTGCTGACGGCTTCGTTTCCGCAGCTGATCTCGGTGCCGCGCGACGGCCTGCTGGCCGACGCCTCGGAAGAGGCGCTGCCGGACGGCGTGCACATGCGCGTGCTGCTTGGCGAGCAAAGCGCGTTGCTGCCGAACCTGGATGCCATCGAGTGGCAGGTGGCGCAGGCGCTTGGATCGGCTGCTGCCGCCTAAGAGCGTCCAACAAGACCACGGCGCTCGCCGCCATGCGGGCGCGGCCGGCGCGTGGAGTGGGCATGGACCACGCGTACACGGCGGTCCTGTGCGGCGTGCGCAGGTGGCTGGCGACGGCTGGATGGGTTGTGTCGGCCGCTTCAGGGTGGCAGGCAACAGCTCCGCACCGCAGCTGCCAAGCCTGCGCAAACGCGGCCCGCAGCGGGCACGGCTCATCTGCACGGCGCGTCTGACGCACCGCCCTCGTGCCGCGCTGGCCGGTGCCGACCAGGCGTTGCCAGCCACCCCGTTTGAAATCCGGATCGTTACGGCGGGTGCATGCCGGCGCGCAGGCGTGTGCCCGGGTAGCCGGCGCAATGGCCGTGTCGTGGCCGCATCTACGGCGGGCTGGTTGGTGGATGCCGGGCGTCGTGGAGCAGACAGTCAACACTGCAGGGGACGGCCATGAGCCTGCCCGCTTTTCGGCCGGTGTGCCGCGACGATGGCGTGGTGCTCTCCGACCTGTCCGGTGTGGATCCGCTCACCGTGGCCGGGTATCACGCACGCAACCGGGCGCACCTGGTCGAGGCGATGCCGTTGCGGCCGCCTGCGTTCTACACCGCCGACGGGTGGCGCCGGATATGCAGTGCGTACCGCATGTCGGTGCCCGGCGAGCGCGAGTTGCAACTTGTCCTGCAGGCCGGGCAGGAAGTGATCGGCACGGTGGGGTTCACCCAGATCCAGCGGGGCGCATTTCAGGCCTGCCATCTCGGTTACGGGCTGGATGCCGGCTGGCAGGGGCGCGGTGTGATGCAGTGGGCGGCAACGCAGGGCATCGCTTTCGTGTTCGGCCCGCTGGGGCTGCACCGGGTCATGGCGCAATACGTGCCGGACAATGTGCGTAGCGCCCAGGTACTGGCGCGGCTGGGCTTCCAGATCGAAGGCCGCGCGCGTCGTTACCTGCAGTTGAACGGCGTCTGGCGCGACCATGTGCTGACCAGCCTGTTGCGCGAGGATGCGGAGGGTGGCGAGGGCTGATGCGCGGTGCGCATCGTGCGACCGGTAGATCGCGCCGATGGCGCAGCTCCACAAGAATCGTAGAGGAAGTGCTGATTTGCGTTTCGCGTGTGCCGCGTGCGCTTGGGCAACTGCTTGGCTTTGATGACGAGGTGGCGCAGCGTGCCCGCGCAAGGTTGCGCGCAGGTCCGGCGGAGGTGCGTCGACGGCAGTCCAGACGGTACGCTGCATCGTGATTCGGGCGCTGCATCCTGCGGGTCCCGCATCTCGGTATGGTCGAACATAGACAGCCTGGTTGCAGCGATGCTGCGCGCGACATCTACCAACTCGGGGTCACTGCGTCGCAAGAACTGGATACGGCAGCGCTCCACGCATCGGTAGACGCATCGCGCTTAACTGCGCCACATTCGAGCAGCGCGCATCCGCCCGTACCTGCGGCCGGCCGGATCAGGCGCGCTTATGGTTGCGCCGTGCTGATCACTTCGATGCGGACCCGGTCTGGCGGCAGGCGTGGTTCACGGATGACGTCCACCGGCGTGGACCAGTCGTGTTGTCGAGCCGCCGCGCGCAGTCGATCGAGCCACTGCCTGAAGGCAGTGGCCTCCGGTTCGCCTGCCCAGATGCGCAGCCGCGCGGGTGCACCAGGGTGGGTATGCAGATACTGGTCGATCCACGCATCCGGCGGCGCCGATAGTGCCACCAGCTGTATCGATGTGCCCGGCGTGGAGACGCCGCTCTCAGTAGCGGCTGTCGTGGAGGTGCCCGCTGGCGCCGCCGGCTTGGCAGCAGCGGATGCTTTTGCATCTTCCGGAGCGCCCGGCTGCGCCGCAGCCTCCTTCGGCACCGGCATGCGCTCGTGCGGCGCCGGCAGCGACAAGCGCCGCGCGTCCTGCAGTGCCTGCGGTGTGGTCGCGCCGTGCTGCGCGGAGGACACTGGGGTATTGGGGTCCAGTGCCTGGGAGCGTTGCACATCGATGGCCGCTGCCGCATTGCTCCGCGTGCGAATCGGCATCGGGGCTGCCTGGGGCAACGCAGTACGCGGCGACGCCAGCGTGCCATCGGTCATCGACGCAGGCGCAACACCGTCGGTAGTTGAAGACTGCCTCTGCTCGACCGTGGTGCTGGCGATCGGCGCTGGCGGTGCCGGCAGCGCTGGCGGCGCCAACGCAGCTTCAGGTGGCGGTGCAATCGGCGCGGGCGCGGCAGCAGGCGCGGCAGGCGCTTCGCGCGCGATGCCGATGGGCGCCGCGCGCGAAGCGGGTGCAGGCATCGGGGGGGATTCCGCAACCGCTGCGGGTGCAGGCATCGGCGGCGGTGCAGGCATCGGGGAGGCAGGCGGCGAGGGCGCAGGTTGGGGCATGCGCTCAACCGCCTCCCCCTGGTCTGGTGGCGCGGGCAGGCGCTGGCCCGTCGCAGGCTGCTTGCCGTCGGCCGCCGTCGCCGTTGCTCCGGTGTCGGCTTCGACTTGTGCTGAAGCCGGCGCTGGCTCGTACGCGTCGGCCGGGGGCTGCTGCGGCGCAGTTGCCTGCCAGCGCAGGCCGACACCGACCACCAGCGTGACCGAGGCGGCCAGTGCCACTGCCGGCATCCAGCGCTGGCGGCGCGCGCGACCCGGGGCATGGCCGTGCAGCGCAGTTTGGGGCGGCGCGGTGCCACCGGGCGCCGCCGCTGGCGAGGTGAACGACGGCGTCGCCGCGGCCTGCGGCGGAGCCAGCGAAGCCGTGCGGGGCGCGCTATCGGACGACGCGCGATTCGCCGCCTGCTGTACACCGGCTGGCGCAGTGTCGTCGCCGGCCGGTGTCTGGTCACCAACGCGGCCCTGCAACACCGGCGCCACAGGCACCGCGGCCGTGGGTGGCGACGGCGTGTGCTGCTGCAGCCACGCACGCGTGGTGTCGTGCAACGGGGCGCCCAGTGCCTGCGCTGCGTCTTCGCCGTCGCTCATGCGTGCGTGAATGGCTGCACGCTGTGCAGCCTGCGCCTGCTCGGCCTGCGCGGCTGCGGCAGCGAAGACGGCGTTCATCGATGCGGGCGGTTCGAACTGCAGGGTGCCGGGATCTTGCGCTGATCCAGATCCAGCGGCGCTGCGTGCACGGTCGGCATGCCTGGCGGCTTGCGCAAACCATGCCTGCATGCTGGCCGGCGGTGCATGGGCGGGCAGGGCACGCAGCAGCGTGGCCATGCCGTCTTCGCCCGCGATGAAACGTTCGACGACCGGCTTCATTGCGCAGCGTCCAGGCTCAGGCGCAGCTTGGCAAACGCATAGCGCAGCCGGCTCTTGACGGTTTCGAAGCCTTCGCCGACCACCTGCGCGATGTCTTCGACGGACAGGCCGGCGAAGAAGCGCAGCACGATCACCTCGCGTTGCGCGTCGGGCAGCGCCATCACCGCGGTGCGCACGCGCTGTTGCTGCTGGCCGAGCATCGCCATCTGTTCGGTGGACAGGTCCTCGTCGGGCAGTTGAAGGTGGCTGTCCTCCAGCGGCACCGAGGTGGTGGTGTCGGCGCGACGGCGCGTATCGATCCAGGCATTGCGCGCGATCTGGAATAGGAAACTGGTGAATGCGGATGCGCCGGGGCGGTAATCGCTGCAACGGGTCATCAGCTTGACCCAGGTTCTCTGCGCAAGGTCTTCGGCCTCGCTCAGATTGCCTTCGCACAACCAGGCCAGAAAGTTGAACAGGGCGCGGTTGTGGCGCGTGAACAACTCGGTTGCCGGTTGTTCGACAAAGCCATTGGCGACGAGGAGCATGAGCTCCTCGTCGGGAAGATGCGCAAGATCGGCCGGTTGCATGCGCGCAGTATAGGCAAGCGCCGCGCGCATCAGTCGGTGGTGGCGACTGGCCGGGTGCTCAGCGCGTTGGCCTGCTGCACCATCTGCAGGAAGTCGGCGCGATAGCCGAAGCGGTCCTCGCCCAGACTGCTGGCGGCCAGTGCGCGTACCTGCGGGTAATCCCAGCCACGCAGTTGCTTGCCACCACGCAGACGCTGCCCGAACCCGGCCACCGCTGCAGAAAACCGGAAGTCATCGCTGGTGGCGCTCAGTGCCCGGCGTTGATCGCGGCGGACCACCGTGTCCAGCAGCCGGCTGCGCTGCGCATCGGGCAGTTTGTAGCGCAGTTTGACGTGCGCCAGCTCGCCATTGAGGGCGCGCGCCTGCGGACGTGCCGCGGCGCTTGCATAGCGCAACGGGTCCACCGATGCGTTGCCGTTGGTGGGGGTGATTTCGTACAAGGCGGTGACGGTATGGCCGGCGCCGATGTCGCCTGCATCGACCTGGTCGTTATTGAAATCCTCATCGCGCAGCGCACGGTTTTCATAGCCGATCAGGCGGTATTCCTTGACGGTTGCAGGGTTGAATTCCACCTGGATCTTGACGTCGCGGGCGATGGTGGCCAGCGTGGCGCCCAGCTCGTGAGTGAGCATCTTGCGCGCTTCCAGCGGTGTGTCGATGTAGGCATAGGCACCGTCGCCGGCATCGGCCAGCTGCTCCATCAGCGTGTCGTTGTAGTTGCCGGTACCGAAGCCGAGCGTGGACAGGGCGACGCCGGAGCGGCGCTTTTCGGCGACCATGCCCTTGAGCTGATCGAAATCGGTGACGCCCACGTTGAAGTCGCCATCGGTGGCGAGCAGGATGCGGTTGATGCCGCCACGCAGAAAACTTTGCTGCGCAGCTTTGTAAGCGAGTTCGATGCCGCTGGCGCCTGCGGTGCCGCCGCCCGATTGCAGGGCGTCGATGGCTTCGACGATCCGGGCTTGCTGGTCGCCCGGCGTGGGCGGCAGCACCACCGCGGTGTTGCCGGCGTAGGTCACCAGGGTGATGCGATCTTTGGCACGCAACTGACGCACCAGCAGTTTGAGCGAGGCCTGCAGCAGCGGCAGCTTGTCCGGCGCGTCCATCGAGCCGGAGACGTCGACCAGAAAGACCAGGTTGGCCGGCGGCAGATTCGCGGTGGCGATGTCGCGGCCGGCGATGCCGACGCGCAGCAACAGGCTGTCTTTATTCCACGATGTGGTCGCCAGTTCGGTGCGCACGGCGAACGGTTGGCCATCGGTAGGCGCCGGGTCGTCGTAGCGGAAGTAGTTGATCAGTTCTTCCACGCGCACCGCATCCACCGGCGGCAGGCTGCCAGCGCTGAGGAAGCGCCGCACATTGCTGTAGCTGCCGGTATCCACGTCGATGCTGAAGGTGGAAATGGGCTGTTGGGCGGCCTGCACGATGGCGTTGTCGTCGATGTGCTGGTAGCGCTCACGGTCTTCGGCAGGTGCCGGGATCACCGGTGGCATCGGCATGCGGTTATCCAGTACCGGGCGATGCGCCATCAACGTGGCGGCGGGTGCCTGACGTGACAGGCTGCTGCTGAGCGGCGCAGGCATCGCTGGCATCGCAAGGACGGGCGGCTGCGGCGGGCTGGGGGCTGATGGCGTTTCCAGGACATGTGCAGGGGCGGGTGCTGCGAGCTGCGCTTGCGGCCTGACCTCCGGGAGCGAGTCGATCTGGTCGAGTTGCTGCGGTTGCGCGGGCTGTGGCAAGGATTCGGCGCGTGACGGCTCGTCGATCGCTGCAGTGGGTTCGTGCGAGCAGGCGCTCAGCAACAAGGCGAGCGCGATCAGGCTATGACGTGGCATGGGAAATCCTTTGCGTGACGAAGTGGGATGAGTGAACTACCGGGCAGCCCGAGGTCGCCGTGCACTGCGCCTCTGTCAGTGAAACGGGCCAGCGCAGCGAATGGGGTTAACCGGACGAAAGATTTTTTCGCCGGCCCTGCATGCGCTGCGGCAGGGCAGCTGGACCGTTGCCGGTAACCGTGTCATGACCGGCCTCACTCCCTTCTCCCACCGGGAGAAGGTGGCGCGCAGCGCCGGATGAGGGTGCGGCGAAGAGGACAGCGTCGGCTGCCTCATCTGCGCGGCCAGGCGCGATTCGGCATCGCTGCGCACGGCCCCCTCCGTTGCCGGCCGCGTGTTCGATCCACGCATCGAACACGCGGCGGCCCAGGCAGGCTCGGCCCAGTCACGCAACAGTTGTGCGCGGATCCGCACACGACAGCGCCGCAATACGGTTTATCCGCACGCCACGCTGCCGCATGATGGAAGGCTGGTGCCGCACTGCGCGGCCGTTCGTTTCCATCATGGAGTTGCCCGGATGATCCAACGTCGTCACTTCCTCAAGAGCGCCACGCTGGGCGCGATCGCTTCCGGGCTGGCCGGCTGGGGCGCACGCGCGCAGGCCGCAGTGGGCGCGACGCCGGGTGTGCGGCCGTCAGCGCTGCCGCGTGGTGCGGCGCGGGTGATTTCCACCTGGGACTTTGGCGTTGCCGCCAATCAGGAGGCCTGGAAGATTCTCGGCAGCAGCGGCATGGCGCTGGATGCGGTGGAAGCCGGTGTGCGGGTGCCAGAAGCGGACCCGACCAATCCCACCGTCGGCCTGGGCGGCTATCCGGACCGCGACGGGCGGGTGACGCTGGACGCCTGCATCATGGATCACCTGGGCAATTGCGGCGCGGTGGCATCGCTGGAAGATGTGGTGCACGCCATTTCGGTGGCGCGCGCGGTGATGGAGAAAACGCCGCACGTGATGCTGGTGGGCGATGGTGCGCGTCAGTTCGCGCTGGAGCAGGGCTTCCCGAAAACCAGGCTGCTCACCCCAAGCTCGGAAGCCGCCTGGAAGGAATGGCTGAAGACGTCCAAGTATTCGCCGGAAGCCAATGTCGAAAACCGCGCCTGGCGCGATGCCAAGTTGCCCGGCGGCAAGGACAACCACGACACCATCGGCATGCTGGCGCTGGATACGCACGGCAACCTGTCCGGTGCCTGCACCACCAGCGGCATGGCGTGGAAGATGCACGGCCGGGTCGGCGACAGCCCGATCATTGGTGCGGGTTTGTACGTGGACAACGAGGTGGGTGGTGCGACCTCCACCGGCGTGGGCGAGGAAGTGATCCGCAATGTCGGCAGTTTTGCGGTGGTGGAAATGATGCGGCAAGGCAGGTCACCGGCCGACGCATGCCGCGAGGTGGTGATGCGGTTGATCCGCCGCAAGCCGGAGCTGACGCGCACCTTGCAGGTCGGCTTTCTGGCGATGAACAAGCGTGGCGAGGTGGGAGCATTCGCCATCCAGAAAGGCTTCAGCTACGCGGTGTGCGATGCGCAGCGGCAGGATCTGCTGGTGCCCGGTGAAAGCCACTACACCCAGGAGCCCGCGGCATGAGCGCGGCCGGCCTGGAGGTGGCTGCCGATTCCATCGGTTCGGCAGTGGCAGCGCAACAAGGCGGCGCGATGCGCGTGGAACTCTGCGGCGGCCTGGACGGCGGTGGGCTGACGCCCTCATTCGGCACGTTGGCGGTGGTGCGCGAGCGCCTGCAGATTCCGTTGTATGTGCTGATCCGTCCGCGCGTGGGCGATTTTGTGTTCAACGCCGACGAGGTGGAAGTGATGCGCCGCGATGTGGAGCAATGCGTGCGCATCGGCTGCGACGGCGTGGTGCTGGGGGCGCTGGATCGTGATGGCCAGGTCGATCTGGCCACGATGCGCGTGTTGATCGCCGCGGCGGGCACGCTGGGCGTGACCTTTCATCGCGCGATCGATGTCAGTGCGGACCCGGCGCGTGCGCTGGAGGATGCGATCTTGCTGGGCTGCGAGCGTGTGCTGACTTCCGGTGCGCGTCCCAGCGCCGTGGAGGGGGGGGACGTCATCGCCGCGCTGGTGCAGCAGGCGGCCGGCCGCATCGGCATCATGCCGGGTGCCGGCGTGTCCGAACACAACATCGCTGCCTTGCGGACCCGGACCGGCGCCTGCGAATTCCACGCCTCCGCACGCGGGGCGGTCGCGGCGCAGGTGCCTGGGCCGCATCCTCATATCACCGATCTCGGCGGCGACTATCAGCGCACCGACGTGGCGCGCGTGCGGCGGATGGTGGAGCTACTGCGGCAGCCGGGGGATTAGAGCGTCCCCGCCACGCACCCGCCGCAGCAGGCCGGTCTTGCCTCTACCAGATGCCCAGCAGCTTCCACCATGCATTGCCTACCGTTGCGTAGATCACCAGCTCGACCACGCACATGGTCAGGCCGACGCGCCACCACATGCCAAGCGGGACGTAGCCGCTGCCGAAGATGATGGGGGAGGTGCCGGTGGCGTAATGCGTGAGCGTCATCATGATCGTCGAGCCGGCCACCATCATCAGCAGGAACGGGATCAGATAGGCAGGGGGCACCAGCGCGGCGCCAACTGTCAGAAACGCAAGCAGCATTGCGCTGATATGCGCGGTGGTGCTTGCAAAGAAATAATGGGAGAACACGAACAGCAGGACCAGCACCGTCGCTGCGGTCTCCCATCCCATGCCCGAGGCCTGGATACCGTCGCGCAGCAAAGCGGAAAACCAGGCGATGACGCCGGTTTTGTTCAGTTGCTCGGCCAGCATCACCAGGGCACCGAACCAGATCAGGGTATCCCACGCGCTTTTCTCGGCGAGCACGTCGTCCCAGTCGATGGTCCCGGTAATGAGCAGCACGAACAGGCCTGCGAAGGCCACGACGGTGGGGTCCAGGGTCAACGCCGGTCCGAACAGCATGGCCGGTACGTTTGCCCACAGGGTGAGCAGCAGCAGGAAGGTCGCGATCATGACCCGCTCCTTGCCCGACATCGGGCCCATGCGCGTGAGCTCGGTCTTGGCATATACGACGGCATCGGGCGTGGATGTGACTTCCGGCGGCGCAATATGCAGCAACAACAACGGCATGAGTGCGAGGCAGAGCAGGCCCGGCAGTGCCATGCACAATGCCCACGTTGTCCATGACAGGTGGAAGGTCTGGTTGGTGACTTTCGCCACATAGTCGACCACCAGCGGATTGGGCGCCGTTGCGGTCAGAAACATGCCGGAGGTGATGGTGTTGGCGTGCATGTTCACCAGCGACAGATATGTACCCATCTTCCGTTCGGTCCCTTGCGCCGGCTCGGAGCCAAATGCGGTCGCAATGGATTTCATGATGGGGTGGACGATGCCGCCGCCCCGGGCGGTATTGCTTGGCGTAAAGGGCGCCAGGATCAATTCGCATGCAGCTAGTCCATAGCCGATGCCCAACGTCCTGCGCCCGAGCAGCGAGATGAAGATCAGGCCGATCCGGTTTCCCAATCCCGTCTTCTTCAACCCTCTTGAGATCAGCACCGCCACCACGATCAGCCAGATCAGCGGGTTGGACAGGCTGGCCAGTGCGTCGGCGATCGCCCCCTTCGACGACTCCGAGGTGACCTCGGACAGCGCGATGATCGTCATGGCCATCATCGCCATGACACCAATGGGCATCACCTTGAGCACGATCGCAACGATGGTGGTCAGGAAGATCGCCAACAGTGACCAGCCGTTCTCGCTCAGCCCCTGCGGTGTGGGGATCAGCAGCAAGGTGATCAAGACTCCCGTGGTCGCCACCGCAGGTGCGATGCGAAACGGGACAACACCCGAAAAATACTGCACGGCAGCCTGCAGACGCCGGGGGATTTTCATATGCGGTTCCTCATGGAGTATCACGGGATGCACGCCTGTCCGCGAGGCCCCGCCATAGCGTCTGGTCTGCGCGGATCGGCGCATCGCGCACGACCGCAACGCGTCGGTCGCATGCCGTCAGGCGGTCTGTCATCGTGGAATGAATGCCGGGTCCGCCGATTGCTTCAGGCAGTCCGCTCGCCGGTTGCCCTGCCCGCAAGGGCACCGGCCATCGGTGATTGATCCATCGACGCTGCCACTGCCAGGCGGCCCTGCGCGATGGTCTGCGATGGAGCGGCAAGTTCCGCGATGACCGTGACCTTGTCTGGCTGCACTTCCACCAGTCCTCCAGACACGTAGATCCAGAACGCCTGCGCGTCGGGCAGGCGGATCATGGTCATGCCTTCTTGCAGGGTTGCCAGCATGGGCGCATGCCCGGCCATGACACCGAAGCGGCCGGCCGTACCGGGGAGCTCCACTTGCCGGGCCTGGCCCGCCCACACGGCGCCCCCCAGGCTGACGATTTCGACGGCCAGCGTCGGCCTGTCCTGCGAAACAGGAGGATGAGGGACTGTCGACATGTTCGATCCTGCGTGGAGGGGAATTCCAAGCTACGTCGCCGGATCGCAGCCCGCATTGATCGAACGCAAGTCGGTGGCCTTGCGCATGCCTTGTCGTGCGAGGGGGCTTGCCGAACCCGATCCGGACTGCGGCAGCCGGCTTGCCCATCCTTTGGTCTGCCGTCGCGTGGCCTGCGTGGCGAAGGCGTCGCGGGTGCGCGTGATGGATCGGGCAGTGCCGTGTTGCTGGCCCAGCCGGGCCACGCATGACCAACATTCCCCACGGCATGCACGCCTGCAGGCGGCACCTACGAGCGATCAGGGCATCGCGTGTGCCGCGATCACGCAGGCGCGATCACCGGCGTAGCGGCGGTGCAGCGCCGTTGGCAGCGCTGGCATTGTCGCCAGAGCCCAGCCGTGCCGGATCGATCACCACATGCCTGATGCGCTGGCGTTTCCAGGTGTAGCTGATGTGCACCAGGCCATCGCGGGTCTGGATCACTGCGGGATACGAGAATTCGTCCTTGGCGCTGTCTTCCAGCGTCAGCACGCGCCGCCATTGCAGGCCGTCGTCAGAGACGGCCACGGCCAGGGTGCCGCGTCCCTCCCACCAGTCCTTGCCGGCAACTGCCGGGTTGTAGACCAGCAGGGAGCGGCCATCGCGCAGCAACACCGCATCGGTGCCGGAATTGGGGTTTTGCACATCGAGCAACTGCATTGGCTGCCAGTGCATGCCGCCATCGTCGGAGAACGTGCTGAACAGCTTGTTCTGCTGGCTGCGGCCCAGCGCCTGCACGCGGCCATTCGCATGCAGCAACAGGCTGGGCTGGATCGCGCCGATCAGCGCCGGGTCGTTGAGCGGCATGCCGCGTTGCCAGTGCGCGCCATCGTCGTCGCTCCATTCCAGATGTGCGCGCCAGCCGCGGTCTTCGCTGCTGCTGGGTGCCAGGATGCGCCCGCCGGGCAGTTGCACCGGCTTGTTCTTGATCGGCCCGAGGATGCCGTCGGGCAGGCGCTGCGGAGACGACCAGTGCGCACCGTCGTCGGTGGAGGTCATGCGCAGGCCCCACCACTGGCGCGGGTTGGGGCCGAGTTTGTAATACAGCTGCACCGGCCCGCTGGCCGACTGGAACAGCACCGGGTTCCAGGCCGGCACAGTCGCGCCACCGGTGCCGGCACGCGCGCCGTCGGCGATGCGGCGGGGTGACTGCCAGTGCTGCGCGTCGCGCTGGCTGAGCCAGATGCAGACGTCCGCTGCGCCTTCATGCGCGCCGCCGAACCAGGCGGCCAACAGGTGGCCGTCGCGGGTTTCCAACAACGTGGAGGCATGCGCCTGCGGTGTGGCTGCGGGGTCGGCGATGAACTCGCTGAGCACGATTGGCGACAGCGGCGCCTGCGCCTGCGCAGTGCATGCGGCAAGGCTGGCAACAGCGCTGATCAGCAGGCATGGCAGACGCATCGTGGTCGAGTCCTGTGCGGATGTGAAGCCTCTTATCATCCACCAAAGATCGCGTGTAGTGAGCATCCCCGGAGCAGGTGGTCGCCGACCACGGCGCACGCCACGATCGCATGACACCCGCTCATTCCGCTGCGCTGCTGGTGGCACGCGGCAATGGCGTGCGTCGCCGTCAGCGTCGGAATGAAAACTCCATTGCATGAAGCGCGCAGGCAGGGCGATGCCCCGGGCAGTCGTCGCCGGTCGCTCTCGATTGCGGTGAGGTGACTCGCGCGGCCGTCACCGTGGCTGGACGTGCTGGCCGTCAGCACGCTGGGCCATCGTCAACGCCTGTCTGCACGCGCCGTGTTCAAGCACGGCGTTCGTGCGTGGGCGTGTGCCGCCCACGCACCGCCCGCCACAGGCCTGGCCTGCGGCGTCAGTGATCGAGACGACTGCTCAGGCGTTGCTGTCGTCGCGCACTTGCGGCGGCAACAGTGTCTGCGGCTTCCTGGCCGACTGGGTCTGGCACAGGAAGGTCATCATGTGCGCCGCTTCGGTGCTGCCCATCGGCTTGCTGTGGACCTGCTCTGCGAACGCGTGCTGGGTGTGCTCCGGGCCTGCGGGAACGGATTCTTGCGTAACGGTGGACGAGGACATGCAACGCTCCTGGAACCTGCAATCAAGCCGTCCACGTAGCAACCAGAGCGCCCCCGTAACGGTGTCAGCCGGTGATCTTGCCTGGAATCTGCGCCGTCCGATACCTGGTGGTACGGGCGGCGCAGCGGCACCGGACGTTCTGTTAACGGCGGGTGCGACGCGGTCTGAAGGCCGCGTCGGGCGCTGCTGTTGCGGCAGTTGCCTGGCGTTGGGGGTGGCGTGGGTGCCTGGGTACGCCGGCTGCTGCGCGTGCGCCGGGTTTCACCACTAGCCAACCACCGATAGCCGCAGACCTTTAGCGCGCGATTTCGCCGGGCTTTAGTCCTTCGGTTTGATCCACACCTGCTGCTTCACGCCGCGCACGACCGGCTTGACCGTGCTGTCCAGGTCGAACACCACCACGGTGTTGTCGCCCTTGCGCTGGAACGGCGCAGGGAAATACAGCGCGGTCTGCGGGCCGATGGCCCAGTGGCGGCCGAGGTTGACGCCGTTGGCCCAGGCGAAACCCTTGCCGAAGGCGCGCATGTCCAGGTAGGTGTCGGTGGGCGTGCCGATGCGCAGCGTGCCGCGATGGAAGGCCGGGCCTTGCACCGGCTTGCGGGTCCAGCCGCGGATGCTGTCGGGGGCGCGCATCGGCAGCGGGAAGGCCTGCCAGCCAGTGAGTGGCTGGTTGTTTAACAGCACCGGGTCGACCAGGCCGGCGCGGCCGTCGGCCATGCGCGGTCCGTAGTTGATGCGGCCGCTGTTTTCGACCAGGACATCGAGGGTGTGTTGGCCGGCCGGAATATCCACGTCGGTGGACACCTGCTGCAGCCGGCGTTCGACGCTGCCGACCGGTTGTTGATCCACATACACGCGCGCCACGTCGCGCACGTCGCCCAGATACAGCGGGCCCTTGCGCGGGCCAGTGATCGTGGTGCGGTAGAGGATGTAGCCGTAATCCTGGCCGAAGTGCTCCATCGGCTGCGGGGTGTCGATGGCGATCGGGGCGGGCAAGTTGTCCCACAGCGAGGCGGATTCGCGCAGCGGGGTTTCCGGCAGGGCGGCCATGGCGATCGGCGCGGGCAATGCGGGCGGTTGTACGCCGGTGACGCGGGTGATGGCGTCGCGCATCAGCGCGAACTTGGGCGTGGGCTGCCCGGCCTCGTCGAGGATGGCGTCGTAGTCGTAGCTGGTGGTCTGCGGCGCGTAGTGATCGCTGGGATTGCCCTGGAAATTGGCGCCATTCATGAAGCCGAAGCTGGTGCCGCCGATGAACATGTAGAGGTTGGCCGAGTGGCCCTGGCGCAGGATCCATTCCAGTTCTTCGGTCTGTTGCCTGGCATCGGTTGCCGCATGCGGCTTGCCCCAATGGTCGAACCAGCCGGCCCAGTATTCGCCCACCATGCGCGGTTGCTCGGGGCGGAACTTGATCAGCTTGTCGAATGCGCTCTTGGCTTCGCCTGGCGCAAAATTCACCACGGCCAGGGTGTCGGGCAAGGTGCCGTTGGCGAGCATGTCGGCGCCATCGGAGGTGAACAGCAACGCCTTGTCGAAGCCGGCCTTGACGTACATGGCGCGGTTGTCGGCCATGTAGGCGTGGTCGTCGTCGTAGGAGCCGTATTCGTTCTCCACCTGCACGGCGATGATCGGGCCGCCGTTGTGGTTGAGCAGCGGCTGCACCTGTTTGGCTACTGCGTCCAGATAGGCCTGGCTGGCGGCGAGGAAGCGCGGGTCGCGGCTGCGCACGCGGATATTGTCCTTGCCGAACAACCAGGCCGGGTAGCCGCCGGCTTCCCACTCCGCGCAGGCGTAGGGGCCCGGGCGCAGGATGACGTTGAGGCCTTGCGCGGCGGCCTCGCGCACGAACGCGGCGACATCGTTGTTGGCGTCGAAATCGAACTGGCCTTGTTGCGGCTCCACCAGGTTCCAGAACACGTAGGTCTCCACGGTGTTCAGGCCCAGGGCGCGCGCCTTCAGCAGGCGGTCTTTCCAGTAGGCACGCGGAATGCGCTGGAAATGGATGGCGCCGGAGAGGATCTGATACGGCTTGCCGTCGCGCACGAACTGCGTGCCCTGCGTGCCGAAGGCGGGCCAGGATTCGGGCGTTGCAGCAGCGGCGGGCAGCGCGAGCGCCAGGGCCAGGACCAGGGGAGCAAGAGTGGTGCGCAGCATGGAGGTCTCGATGTAGGTGGGGCCGGTGGTGCGGGTGGATGGAGGCGCTGGTGTTTGCGTTCTGCCCTCATCCGCCCTGCGGGCACCTTCTCCCGCTTGCGGGAGAAGGAAAGGCAATGCCCCGCTTGCGGGAGAAGGAAAGGCAATGCCCCGCTTGCGGGAGAAGGAAAGGCAATGCCCCGCTTGCGGGAGAAGGGAGAGCAATGCCCCGCTTGCGGGGGAAGGGAGAGCAATGCCCGCTTGCGGGAGAAGGACGCGCAATGCCTGCTTGCGGGAGCACGCGGCAGTTGTGCAATTACGTTACGCAAACGACGGTGGCAGATCCTTCTTGTCTGCGCCGAAGGCCGGGTTCGGCTTGGGTCCCATCGCAAATTCCAGCGTGCCACCGGCAGCCAGCTCGGTGTGGCGCAGCCAGGCGCGGGTAAGCGGCTTGCCGTTCCAGGTCAGCGATTGCACGTACACGTTCTGCGCGCCGTTGTTGTTGGCCACGATGCGCAGGGTGCGACCGTTGCCCACATCCAGCGTGGCGCGCTTGAACAGCGGGCTGCCCACGATGTAGTTGCCGCTGACCGGATCCACCGCATACAGGCCGAGCGCGCTGAGCACGAACCACGCACTCATCTGCCCGCAATCTTCATTGCCAGACAGGCCGTTACGCGCGTCGTGGTACTGCTCGCGCAGCAAGCGGCGCACCATCGCCTGGGTCTTGTACGGTTGCCCGGCATAGGCGAACAGATACGCCACGTGGTGACTGGGCTCATTGCCGTGCGCGTACTGGCCGACCAGGCCGTCGATGTCCGGCGGTGCATCGGCGGGCAATTCGGAGCTGGTGGAAAACAGCTCGTCCAGCTTGGCGACAAAGCCATCGCGGCCGCCGTACAAGTCCATGTAGCCGTACAGGTCGTGCTGATTGAGGAAGGTGGCCTGCCAGGCATTGGACTCGGTGAAATCGCGCCACTTGGCGATATGCCCCATGCCACGCGGGTCGAACGGTGTGGCCCAGCTGCCGTCGGCAAGCCGCGCCTGCACGAAGCCGCTGTCGCGATTGAAGACATTGCGGTAATTGCGCGAGCGTTCGCGCAATGCGCGTGCATCGTCGCTGGCGCCTGCGGCTTGCGCCAGGTGTGCGCAGGCCCAGTCGTCGTAGGCATATTCGAGCGTGCGGCTGACCGCTTCGTCCACCTTGTCGGCCGGGATATAACCGAGTTTTCGGTATTCGCCCAGGCCGTGCGTGGTGTCGTCCATCGCACGTTTGCGGTACGCGGGCCACGCGGCCTTGTAGTCGATGCCGGTGAAGCCCTTGGCATGCGCTTCGGCCAGGACCACGGCCGAGTGGTAGCCGATCATGCAGCCGGTTTCCACGCCTTGCAGCGGCCAGATGCCCACGCCGTCCGGGCATTCGTTGGCGCCGCGCACCAGGCATTGCACCAGGTCGGGCACGCGCTCTGGCTGCACCAGCGTGAGCAGCGGATGCGCGGCGCGGTAGGTGTCCCACAATGAGTAGGTGCTGTAGTTGTGGTAGCCGGCAGGCGCGGTGTGGATCTGCAGGTCCATGCCGCGGTAGCGGCCATCCACGTCGGAAAACAGCGTGGGCGCCAGCAGGCTGTGATACAGGCCGGTGTAGAAGATGCGCCGTTGCGCGTCGTCGTCGCTGTCGATGCGCACGCGGGCCAGTTCTTTTTCCCAGGCGGCCACGGCTTGCGCATGCACGCGGGCGAAGTCGAAGTCGGGCAATTCGGCGTCGAGGTTGGCCAATGCGTTGTCGGCACTGACCGCGGAAATGCCGACCTTGATCAGCAGCGGTGCGTCGGATGCATCGGGGAAGTGCAGTGCGGCCTTGAGATGCGTGCCGTCGCTGCTGCGCGCATCGGCAGCCAGCGGTTGGTCTTCGTTGTACAGCTGCACGCGCGCGAACGGGCGCGAGACGCGCAGCGCGAAGTAGATGTAACGCCCCTTGGCCCATTGATACACGCGACGCCCACCGGTGAGGGTCTGTGCGTCGACCACACGCAGCTGCGCATCGCTGACGCGGGTGGGAATGCCCGGTTTGTCCTGCATGCCGTGGCACAGGTCCAGCAGCACGTGGGCCGGCTTGCCCTTGGGGAAGTGGTAACGGTGCAGGCCTGCGCGCGCGGTGGCGGTGAGCTCGGCATGCACGCCGCTGTCCTTGAGGCGCACGCGGTAGTACCCGGGCGATGCGGCTTCATCGGCATGGTCGTAGCGCGAGCGGTAGCCGGCGTCCGGATTGTCGAGCGGGCCGGGCACCAGCCTGACCTCGCCGGTGGCGGGCACCAGCAGGAAGTCCAGCATGTCGCCGATGCCGGTGCCGGACAGATGCGTGTGCGAGAAACCCATGATCGAGCCGTCGGACTCGTGATAGCCCGAACACGAATCCCACACCGCGTTGTAGGTGTCCGGGCTCAGCTGCACCATGCCGAACGGCAGCGTGGCGCCGGGGAAGGTGTGGCCGTGGCCACCGGTACCGATGAACACATCCACATGGCGGGTGAGGTCGGCGCGGGTGCGCGTGTCGGCCGGTAGCGCGTAGTTGCCGGCGCGCGCGCGGGCCATGCCGGGCAGGCCGACGCTGCCGAACAGGGCGGCAGCGATGGCGCCTTGGAGAAAACCGCGTCGTGTTGCCATGTGTGTGGTCTCTGATGTCGCGAAGTGGGTGCGCCGTCCCCTCATCCGCCCTTCGGGCACCTTCTCCCGACGGGAGAAGGGAAGATCAAGCGCTGCGCGGTGACGCATGCGAAGGGCGGTCGAGCCCTTCGCAACATCAGGCGCTACGCAGCAGCTGGGGTTTGCGTTGATGCAGGTCGATGATCAGTTCGCCGAACAAGGTGTTGGCCCAGGCGAACCAGTCGCGGGTGAAGGCGCTCGGGGTGTCCTTGTCGAACGCCTCGTGCATGAAGCCGGTGCCGGCGTGTGTGGTTTTCAGCCATTGCAGGCATTGGCGCAGCTGTGCGTCGTCGTCGCTGACCAGCGCGTACTGCACGATGGACATCGGCCAGATGGTGCCCATGCCGCTGTGCGGGCTGCCGACGCCTTCTGCGGCGGTACCGCGCGAGAAATACGGGTTGCGCTCGCTCCAGGCCAGCTGGCGGGTGCGCAGGAACACCGGGTCGGCGCGATCGCAGCAGCCCAGGTAGGCCAGGCTGAGCAGGCCGGGGGCGTTGGCGTCGTCGATGAAGAGCTGGTTGCCGAAGCCGTCCACTTCGAATGCCCAGTACGCCTGCCCATCGCTGTCGCGCAGCTGCCCGAACCGGCGGGTGGCGGTTTCCACTTCATCGGCCAGTGCGGTGCAGTCGGCGGCGAAAGCCGTGTCGCGATGCAATGCCGTGCTCATCGCGGCCAATTGCCGCAGCGAGGTCACCGCAAACAGATTGGCCGGCACGAACAGCGGAAACACGCAGGCATCGTCGGACGGGCGGAACATCGAGTGGATCATGCCGTTGGGTTTGGTCGGCTGGCCGTAGCCTTCCAGCACCAGGGTTTCGGTGGCCAGCGGGGAGGGGCGCTGGAACACGTACGGGCCGCGGTTGTCCTTGCGCTGCTGCTCGCGGAAGGTGCGCACCACCACGTGCATCGCTTCGCGCCAGTCGTCGTCGAACGGTGCGGCATCGCCGGTGGCGCGCCAGTATTCGTGCGCGATGCGGATCGGGTAGCACAGCGAATCCACTTCCCACTTGCGCTCGCCCACGCCGGGTTTCATCTCGGTGATGTCGTTGAGCGACCACTTCAGGCGCTGGGTCTGGCCATCGGGGAGGAAGGCGTTGGCGTAGGGGTCGAGCTTGATGCACGCGGCCTGGCGCTGGATTAGGCCATGGAACATGCGCCGCAACGCTGGGTCGCGCTTGGCCAGCGGCACGTACGGGTGCACCTGCGCAGATGAATCGCGCAGCCACATCGCATGGATGTCGCCGGTGATGACGAAGGTGTCCGGCTTGCCGTTGCGGGTGCCGGTTTCCACGGTGGTGTCGAGCGTGTTGGGGTAGCAGTTCTCGAACAGCCAGGCCAGTTCCGGGTCGGCGATCTGCGTCTTGATCTGCACGATCTGTTGCTCGACCGCCTTGCTGACGAAGCGGCGCTGCGCCTTGGGCGGGCGCTTGCTGACGAAGGCGCCGCCGGCAGTGGACGCACGTGCAACAGGCGCGGCCGCGAACGCGGGCAGGGCGCTGGCCAGCAAACCGGCACCGGCGCTGGCGCCGAGCAGCTGAAGGATGTCGCGGCGGGTATGCATGACCTCAAGACTCCATGGGTTCGACCGGCGATCCGCACGACCCTCATCCCTGCGCTGGCGGCCGCCACACGGCAGCCGGAGCGATGAGACCTATGCATGACCAATTCCCGATGACCATACAACGTGTTCGCCGAATGTGCATAGTGCGCCCGCACAATTCGTTGCCGTATGCGGGCCGTTTCGATGGTGGAGTGGCGGGCTGGTCCGCGGCCTGCCACTCTGCACGCAGGCTGCGAACCATCTTCGGGAACGCCCGCCGGGCGCCACGGCCTCCGCCCTGCAGCCCGCACGTCGGCACTCGCTCCGGCCGCCTTGCAGCGGGCATCGTCAGTACCGATCAACACGCGACAGGGGGGCGTAGGCATGCACGGCGCTGCCTCCAGCAGGCGTGGTGCGCCGTCGACACTTCACCGACGTCCGCGTACCTGATGTCCACCTGCGCCGGTATGGCCGGCGACTGCATGTGTCCGCTCGATGCGGCGCTTACTTCGGCAACGGCGAACGCCCTGAGATCGAGAACGCCGCCGCATCGCCGGCTACGCCGGTGCCCGGCTGCCCGCCGCCGACAAACAGCGTGTAGTTGCCGGCTTCCACCGCGCGTTGTCCGGTGCGGTCCACATCGCTCAGGGCACGCGCATCCAGCGTGAAGGTGAGTTCGCGTTGTTCGCCCGGTTTGAGGTGCACACGTTGGAAGCCGACCAGGCTGCGCAGCGGCGACTGCGGGCGGTCCGGGTATTGCAGGTACACCTGCGCCACTTCATCGCCGGCACGCGCACCGGTATTGCGCACGGTGGTGGTCACCTGCAGCGTGCTGCCGGCCTGCAGCGTGGTGGTGGACAGGCGCGGCGCCGCATACGCAAAGCTGGTGTAGCTCAGCCCGTAGCCGAACGGAAACAGCGGCTCGCCCTTGAAGTAGCGATAGGTGCGGCCCTTCATGTCGTAGCTGACGTACGCCGGCAGATCCTTGGTGGAGCGGTAGAACGTCACCGGCAGGCGCCCGCCGGGGTTGTCGTCGCCGGCCAGCGCACGGGCAATCGCGGTGCCGCCGGACTGGCCCGGGTACCACGCGGCCAGGATCGCATCGGCGTGGGTCTTGGCCCAGTTCACCGCCACGGCGCTGCCGCTCATCAACACCACCACCAGCGGCTTGCCGGAGGCCTTTGCGCGTTCCAGCAGGGCTTGCTGCGGGGCGGGCAGGGCGATGTCGTTGCGGTCGCCGCCGTCGAAGCCGGGCACATCGATGCGCAACTCTTCGCCTTCCACATCCGGCGACAGGCCGACAAAGGCCACCACCGCGTCGGCCTGTGCCACGGCCTGCTCGGCTTCGGCCAGTTGCGCCGCGGCAGGGGCCAGCCATTCCAGGCGCACGCCCTGGTCCTGGCCGCGGTGCTCCATTTCCAGGCGGATCTTGCGCGGGCGGGTGTCGTCGAAATGCAGCACGGTTTCCACGCTGCGGCCGTCGGCGTTATGCATGCCGGCCGGCACGTGCTTGTCTTCGGCATTGCCGGCAACCACCAGCTTGTCGTCGATGTACAGCCGCACCGGGTCGTGGCCGCTGCAATCGAAGCAGCGCGCCACGCGCACCGCCAGGGTGTAATCGCCGGCACCGGGCGGCAGCAGTTCGCCGCTCCAGCGCACGGCGTAACGATTCGCCGGTACGCCCTTGGCCGGGGCGACCTGGTCCCAGTTGAAGCTCACCACGCGGTCCTGCCGCACCACGCGTGCCGCGCCGCTCATGTCCACGTTGTCGAAATATTCGCCACGCAGCCCCGGTTTGCCGTCGCTGCGCAGTGCGGTCTCCGGAATCATGCCCGGCACGCCGGCAGCCAACGGCGCGCCTTGCGCGTAGCGCACCTGCTGGGTGCCGAAGCGCTCGCGCAGGCCGAGCAGTGGCGTCACCGGCGCAGCGGAGGTGCCCTGGTAGTTGGCCTCCAGCGCGGCCAATGCATCGGCATTGGGGCCGACCACCGCCAGCCGCGTGCCGGCTTTCAGCGGCAGCGTGGCATCGGCGTTCTTCAGCAACACGATCGATTCGGCGGCCGCCTGCAGGGCCAACGCACGGTTGGCGCGGTTGTCGATGTCCTTGGCACCCAGCCGCGCGTACGGATCCTTGCGCGGGGCTTCCAGTTCGCCCAGCCGATAGCGTGCGGAAAACAGGCGTACTAGCGATTGATCCAGCAGCGCCTCGTCCACTTCGCCGCGTTCGATGGCGGTCCCGAGGTCGCGATAGGCATGCCCGCAGTTGAGATCGTGCCCGGCCTTGAGCGCTGCGGCGGACGAGCCGGCATTGTCGGGGCGGAAGTAATGGAACTGGGTCATGTCGTCCACCGCATCGCAGTCGGACACCACAAAGCCCTTGAAGCCCCAATCCCCACGCACGCGGCCGTTGAGCAGCCAGTCGGCCGCGCACGCCGGGGTGCCATGCAGCGAGTTGTACGCACACATCACCGAGCCGGCCTGGCCCTCGACCAGCGCCGCGCGGAAGGCCGGCGTGTAAGTCGCTTCCACATCGCGCGGCGAGACATCCACATCGAACCCATGCCGGCCCGGCTCCGGGCCGCTGTGCACGGCGATGTGCTTGGGCGTGGCGATCGTGCGCGGATGGTCGAGATCATCGCCCTGCAAACCGCGGATGAAACCGACCGCCAGTTGCCCGGTGAGGAAGGGATCCTCGCCGTAGGTTTCCATGCCACGGCCCCAACGCGGGTCACGGAAGATGTTGATATTGGGCGACCAGATGGTCAGCCCGGCGTAACGCGGGTGGTCCTTGCCCGGGGCGCCAGCCTGGTTGAATTTGGCGCGCGCCTCGGTGGAGACCACGGTGCCCACCTGCTGCATCAGTGTGGTGTTCCAGCTCGCCGCCAGGCCAATGGCCTGCGGAAACACCGTGGCATAGCCATTACGCGCGATGCCATGCAGGCCTTCGCTCCACCATTCGTAGGCGGGGATGCCCAGGCGTGGAATCGCCGGTGCATCGTTCATGGCCTGGGCGACCTTTTCGTCGCGGCTCATCTGCGCCACCAGCGCGGCGGCGCGCTGTTCGGGCGTGCTGCCGCGGTCGGCGGGCGCGGCAAGTGCGAGACAGGGCAGGCCAAGGCTCAGGCTCAGTGCCATGGCAAGACGCGAGACAAACACGGATGACATCGATCTACTCCTGCGCAGCGGTGAGATCCGCCGGGCGTTGTTCTGTGAGCGCCGCAAGGGGCTGCGGCAGGGTGGGGGATGCGGCGCGGCGGTGTCATGCGCGCCGTTGGGTGGGTGGCTGTTGCTGGCGGCGGTGCGCCCTCATCCGCCCCTGCGGGGCACCTTCTCCCGCCAGCGGGAGAAGGACATCCAGCGCGAGACGAGGCACGCGAGCGAGGAGGAAGGCAGGCATCCGAGGCACGCGAGCGAGGCGCAAGCCATGTATCTGATGGCACGCAAGCGAGGAGGAAGGCACGCATCCGCGGACACACAAACGAGAAGCAAGGCACGCATCCGAGCGCACGCATGGCAGGACATCGCGTCCTTCTCCCGCCTGGCGGGAGAAGGTGCCCGAAGGGCGGATGAGGGCCATTCCGTTCCTCATGATGAGGGACATCCCCTCCCTCATTTCGCCGCCGCTGCCTCCGGTGGCTCCGGCGGCGCACCGGCCAGCGTCGATGCCAGATCGCGTACCTGCAATGCAGCCTGCAGCTGCGCCATCGGCAGCTTGCTGGCCACGCGCACGGTCAGCGGTTCGCCCGGCAGCAGGTCGAAGGCGTTATCGGCCACGGTCACCTCCAGGTCGCCGAACGACAGCCACGCCTCGCGCGCCAGCGTGTCGCTGGTCAGGGTCAGCGCGTAGCCATCGCCATCGGCGCGCCATTGGCTGTCGATCTTCGCAGTCGGCAAGGCCAGCTGCTTGGCTGGCGCGAAAAACACCACTTCGCGCGACAGCAGCGTGTCGCCCTCCAGCAACTCGAACACCGCATAGCTGCGCTTGGGGTCGGCCTTGCCCAGCAGTTGCGCATCGCTGAAGTCGCCTACCTGCAGGCTGCTCAGCGGCTTGATCGTGGCCTTCTGCTCACGCTTGCTCAGCACCTTGCCGTCCATGCCCATCACCCGCATGCGCCAGCGCGCATCCAAGGCCGTGGTGCGGTCGGACACCAGCGAGACCTTGGTCTGGCCCTTGTCGTTGCGCAGCGCAGCGATCATTTCCGGCGCGTAGAAGCGGCGCGCGTGGTACTGCAGCGCCTTCCAGCGGCCGTAGTAATCCACGCTGGACCACGACGCGCCCGGCCACACGTCGTTGAGCTGCCAGTACAGCGAGCCCATCGACTGCGGGCGCGCGGCGCGCAGATGCGAGGCGGCCAGGTTGATGCCTTCGGCCTGCATCAACTGGCTCAGGTAGACGAAGCTTTCGAAATCCTTGGGCTCGCCAAACTCGCGGCGGATGTACAGCATCAGCCGCTTGTTGCCGTTGCCCTTGTCGAACTTCTGGTGCGCGCGCATCACCGGCGATTCCGGGTCCATGTCGGCCGCATCGGCGAACACGCGCACGGTACGCATGTCCGGGAACGACTGCAGTCCGTATTCGGACATGAAACGCGGGGTCACGTTGAGGTATTCGGTGACCGGCAGGGCAGGGCCGCCCCACACCTTCCAGTAATGCATGTCGCCATCATTGGTCTGGTCGGCAGCGCCATCGAAGTTGGTGCCCGGCGAGGTGGCCCAGTACGGCACGTCGCTGTCGTAGGTGGCCACCACTTCGCGGAACACGGTGCCGAACAAGGTCGTCATGCCGCGTTCCACCCGGGCGCGTTCTTCCGGGTCCAGCGATTGCTTGAACTTGACCCGGTCACCCCAGTTTTCCCAACCGGTCTGTACTTCATTGTTGCCACACCACAGCACCACGCTGGGGTGGTCGCGCAGCCGCTTGACCTGTTCGATCGCCTCCTGCCGCGTGTTCTCGCGGAACTCCACGTCATACGGCGGCACCGCGCCACCGAACATGAAGTCCTGCCAGATCATGATGCCCAGCTCGTCGGCCACCTCGTAGAAGTGATCGTCCTGGTAATGCCCGCCGCCCCACATGCGCAGCATGTTCATGTTGGCATCGCGCGCGTCCTGCAGGGTGCTGCGCATGCGCTCGGCGGTGACGCGCGAGGGGAAGGCGTCCAGCGGGATCAGGTTGGCGCCCTTGGCGAAGATCGGGATGCCGTTGATCACGATCTCCATGCTCTTGCCCCACTGGTCCTTCTCGCGGCGCAGCTCCACCGAGCGCAGGCCGGTCACGCGTTTGATCTGTTGGCTGTCGCCATCGGCGTCGCGCACGTTGGCGACAAAGGTGTAGCGGTCCTGCGCGCCGTAGCCGGCCGGGAACCAGCGCTTGGGCTTGGCGATGCGCACCGACAGATCGATGCGGTTCTGGCCCGGGTCGACCACCGCGTCCTGGGTGAACTGGCCGACTTTTTGCCCATCCGGGCCCAGCACATCCAGCGTCACCTGCACCGGGCCGCTGCGGCCGGCCTGCAGTTCCAGTTGCGCCTGCAACTGCGCGGCGTCGGCGTCCACGCGTTGCTGGGCGATATGCAGCCCGTCCACGCGCACTGCATCCCACGCTTCCACGCGCACGTCCTTCCAGATGCCGGCATTGACCATGCGCGGGCCCCAGTCCCAGCCGTAGCTATACGGCGCCTTGCGCACATAGGTCGAACTATGGCGGCCATCGGGCTCATCGCCGAACGCCGAATCGTAGGCGCCCGGCAACGCATACGGCTGCTTGGCCAGCCACGGCTGGATCTTCTTGATCGGCGAAAGGAACTTGATTTCCAGCAAGTTATCGCCGCGCTTGAGCAGCGGTTTGGCGTCCACGCGCCACTGCCGGAACATGTTGTCGGCACTGAGCAGCTTCTTGCCATTGAGGGTGACCTCGGCCAGCGTATCCAGGCCGTCGAACACCAGTTCCACATGCTCGCGCTTGAGCATCGCCGCATCCACATTGAAGCGGGTCTGGTACTGCCAATCGCTTAAGCCCGCCCACTGGATCTTGCCTTCGTTGTCGCGCAGGAACGGGTCGGGCACCACCTTGGCGGCGATCAGATCGGTCTGCACCACGCCCGGTACCTGCGCCGGCATCCAGCTGGCGGCCTTGGGGTAGGTCTTGGCCTGTTCCTGCCCCGGCACCAGGCGCACCTGCCAGCCGCTGTCCAGGGTCACGGCCGTGGGCGGTGCCGCCCAGGCCTGTGAGATCGCGAAGGCCAGGGCAAGCCCGAGCCGGGCGGGCGTGAGCATGGACGAGGCGGGGGCAGTGCGGTGCGACAGGGGCATGGGTGGATCTCCTTGGATGGGTCAGCGCGTGGCGGCGGGGGGCGCCTGCGCGGTGGTTTCAATCAGTTGAACGGCGCCGATGGCATACAACGGGCCGCGAATGGGCGCGGTGAAGCGCAGGCAGAGATCGTGGACGCCGGTGCGCGCAGGCAGTGGGGCTTCCAGGGTGAATTGCTCGCCCAGGGTGTCGCTGCGCGGCAGTTGCACGCTGGCGATCAGCTCGCCCTCGCAGCCCTGGCGCACTTCCAGCTCGCCGCCGCGGGTGTTGGCCGGGTACTGCACCAGCTTGGATTGCTCGTGCGCCAGACCGAAGTTGTTGGGCAGGCGCGCGGCGTCGATGCGGATGGCGCCGATACCATCCAGGCGCGCCTGCGGATACATGCGGCAGGCATGGAACAGGTCGACGTTGTAGACCGGCGTGTCGGCGCCGGTCATCTCCGGCAGCAGCGGCAGGCGCAGGCCGAGTGCGCCCTGTGCGACGCAATGGCGCAGTCCCTGCGTGTCCACGCGCAACAGTGAGGTGCGATCGAAGCTGCGGCTGCGCGTCGCCGCCAGCGGCATGCCATCGGCGGTGAACGCAGTGGCCTTGACCGTGGTGGGCAATTGAATCGCAAAGGGTGCCTGGTAGCGCGGCGATGCAGGCGTCGGGGCGCTGCCGTCGACGGTGTAGTGGAGCACGCCGGCGCCGGTCTGCGTGCTCAGCGCCACCTTGGCCGGGCCGCCGGCCAGCACCGGGTTGGGGCCGTTTTCCAGGGCGATCTCCGCGGCGAAGGCACCGTCGCTGTAGTCGATGCCCAGCGCCTTATAGCGCTGCAGCTGTGCCGGCAGGCGCGCCAGAAAGCTGCTCCAATCGCGCGCTGCCACCGGCGACCAGGTCATCTCTGCTACCGCGGACAGACGCGGAAACAATGCGTGATCCACATGCCAGCGCGAGGGGATGTATTCGGACCACAACGCGCTCTGCGCGCCCAGCACGTGCCTGGCCTGGTCGGCGGTGAGATCGGCCGGCACCGGGTCGAACGCGTAGACCTTGGACAACGGCAGCACCGTCAGGCGACCGTTCGGTTCGTCGCTGCGCGTGGTCTGCAAATTGTCCAGATACAGCCAGTCGCCCGGTGCCAGCACCACATCGTGGCCTTGTCTGGCCGCGGTCACCGCACCCTCGACGCCGCGCCACGACATCACCGACGCACTCGCCGGCACGCCGCCTTCCAGAATTTCATCCCAGCCGATCATGCGCCGGCCGTGCCGGGTGAGGTAGGCGGCCAGCTGTTCGTTGAACCAGCCTTGCATTGCGTGGGCGTCCTTGACCCCGAGCTTGCGCATCTGCGCGCGCACCGCGGGTGAGGCTTCCCACTGATCCTTCACCGCCTCATCGCCGCCGATGTGGATGTAGGTCGAGGGGAACAACGTCAACACTTCATCCAGCACATTGGTGATGAAGGTCAGGCTGCGTTCGCTGGTGTTGAACAGATACGGGTTGACGCCCCAGTCCACGCCCACCTGAGTGCGCACACCGGGCACGCCCACTTCTTCCGGATAGGCGGCAACGGCTGCCTGCGCATGGCCGGGCATGTCCAGCTCGGGCAGCACGGTGATGTGCAGGCGTGCGGCATACGCGACGATTTCGCTGATCTGTTCCTGCGTGTAGAAGCCACCGGAGCGCTCCGGCGTGCCGTGCCGGCCGGCACCCGGCGGCGTGCGCCAGGCACCGACCTCGGTGAGCTTGGGGTACCGCTTGATCTCGATGCGCCAGCCCTGGTCGTCGGTCAGATGCCAATGCAGCACGTTGAGCTTGTGCACGGCCATCGCATCGAGCACATGCTTGACCGTGTCGACATCGTGGAAGTGACGGGCCACGTCCAGATGCTGGCCACGCCAACCGAAACGTGGCCAGTCGCGGATGGCGACCGCGGGCACGGCCACCGCGCCCTTGCGTGCATCCGGGGTCATCAACTGCCAGGCGCTGATGGCGCCATGGAACAGGCCGGCACCGTCGCGCGCGTCGATACGGATGCCATTGGCATCCACGTCCAGGCTATAGCCTTCCGGGTGTGTCACCGTGGCCTGCGCGTTGCGTTGCAGACGGATGCTGGCGGGCGAGGGCGTTGCTTCTGCACGCACTTCCAGTGCGAGCCCACGCGTATGCTTGAGCAGGCCGGCAAGATGCTCGGCACTGCGCCGCGTGTCGGCATCGCCAGCGGGGATCGAAATCAACGTGCCGGCGCCGACGGTAAAACTGCCGGCACTGCGCGTGGCCTCCACCGGTGCGGGAATCAGCGGCAACGGTGCCGTGGCGGACGCCGGTGCCACCGCAGCGCCCGCGCTTGCCACCGCCGGCGCCGTGCCTACCTCGCGCTTGCCGCATCCGGCCAGCGCCAGTACGGCCAGCGACAACGCAAGCAACCGCAACGGTAATGTCGTGAGTGACGGCAGGTACGCTGCTCGCCTGTCCATCAACAGCGCCTTCGACAACAGCATGCGCGGCGTACGGCTGAGGTTGGACATCATGCAATCACATCCCAGGATGACGGAGAGCGTGTGGCCGCACCGTTGCATGCGCGCAGCCAAGTGGAACGACACCATATCGCATCGACAGCCTTGCTCGATCCGCCGAAGACATCGAAGCGCGGCAGCCCTGCACAGTAGCAAAGCCGCCGCGGATCACGCAGGGACTGGCGCACGCTTCATCGCCGCGCGCCCGCCTGCAGTCGTTGATCAACGCTGCGCAGTCGGCAGCTCGTCCCACACCTTGGGGTCTTCGGCGCCCAGCACCCAGCAGCTGAAACCTTCCAGGCCGTACTGCTTGGTCAGCTCGTAACGCGCCTTGAAGCTGCGTGCGTCCGGGCGGAACACCCACTCACGCATGTCGTCGCGATAGAAATAGAACCACGACTCCTGTTCGACCGGATCCCACTGCACGGTGGCGTTCTGTTCGATCGCCAGCGGGAAGGATTCGTCGGCATCGATGTAGGTTGCAGAAATATTCGACGCTTCGGTGCCGTCTTCCTTCACCGGGTTGCCGGTGTACCAGCGGTAGCCGTAGGTGGCGATGCCCAGCGACAGCTTTTCCTTCGGCACCTGGGTAATGGCGTAATCCAGGTGCTTCTTCATCCACACCATGCCATCGACCGGGCCGGGCGTGGTCCAGCGGGTGTGCTGGTCGTAGGTCATGATGCTGACCAGATCCGCAGCCTGGCCCAGCGCCTTGAGGTCGTAGGCACCGCGCCAGTATTCCCACATCCACTTGGAGAACTGGCCACCTTCGGCATGGCCCGGTGCGTTAGGGACCACCGCCACCGACATCTTGAAACCGGCCTTGTGCAGCGCGTCTGCGGTCTGCTTCACCATCAAGGTGTAGGCATCGCGATCGGTCCAAGCGATGTTTTCGAAATCGAACTGGAAGCCGTAGTACTTGTGCTGCTTGCCGTGGATCAGCAGCGATTCGATCATGCGCTTCTTGGCGGCTTCGTCGTGCATCAGCTTGTGAAAGCCGTCGCGACCGGTGGTCATCGACAGGATCGGCATCACCCGCAGCTTGTGCTGCTTGGCGATGTCGTACAGGTACATATTGGGCGTGCCGTTGACCAAGCCGTTCTGGTCAACGCCGTACCAGGTGGGCACCACCACGTCGATCTTGTCGACGTTGGCAATGAACGAGTTGGTCGATTTCTGCGTGTTCATCAGATAGAACAACGCCGTGGGATTCTTGGCCAGGGCCGGGGCGCAGGCAAACGCCAGCGCAAGCAACATCCAGGTCAATCGCTTACTCATGAAAGACAGCATCCGTCAGGGAGTGGGGGAAGAAAGGTCGATGCGGAACACATACGCGCTCTCGCCGACCGGCTTTACGGGAAGGCGCAGATGCAGGCCATCGGCGCGTTGTTCGAACGGGATCTTCTTGCCGTTGGCCAGCAAGGTCACTGCGCGCACGCCATCGGCAGCGTTGAGCGAGCGGATCACCGCCTCGCCATCGGTCGGCCAGCCGAGCTCGATCGCATACAGCGCGCCGTTGCGGGTGGTGAAGCGGAAATCTTCTGCCGTGTACGGTTTGGTCTTGACGTCCTGGAAGGTTCCGCCCACCACTTCGGTGGGGCCTTCGCCATACACACGCCACGGCGTGCTGTCGTAGATCGCGCTGCCGTTGGTCTTGAGCCAGCGACCGATCGCCAGCAGGATGCCGCGCTCGGTGTCCGGGATCGAGCCGTCGGCGCGCGGGCCGATGTTGAGCATCAGGTTGCCGTTCTTGGCCACCACATCGGCCAGCATGTGGATGATGAAGGTGGGCGACTTGTAGGTGTCGTTTTCGATGTAGCCCCACGAGGCATTGCTCACCGAGGTGTCGGTCTGCCAGTGCGTGGGGTGGATGCCGGTGAGCTGGCCGCGCTCGATATCCAGCGTGCCGGCGCCTTCCGGAAAGGCGCCGAGCTTGTAGTTCACCACCACGCCGCGGTCGGCCTCGGTGCGCGCCGCGCCCTGGTTGTAGTAGTACGCCAGCATGGTCGGCAGGCTGCGGCGGAAGGTGGGGTGGGCAATCCACCAATCGAAATAGATCAGGTCCGGCTGATAGGTGTCGATCAACTCGGTGGTGCGCGCCAGCCAGTCGTCCAGCCAGGCCTGCGACACTGGCGTCCAGTCGTTGGCCACATCGGCATCGTCCTTGCCCGGCAGGCGCACCTGCGCCGGGCCGTACAGCGCGGCATAGCGTGGGTCGTTGACGTCTGAGTCGAACTTGCGCCCGCCATCGAAGAACCAGTTGTGTTCGGCGCGATGCGACGACAAGCCGAAGTGCAGCCCTTGTGCGCGGATGGCGGTGGACAGCTCGCCCAGCAGGTCGCGCTTGGGCCCCATTTTCATCGCGGTCCAGTCGGACAGCTTGGAGTCGTACAGCGCGAAGCCGTCATGGTGCTCGGCCACCGGCACCACATAGCGCGCGCCGGATTCGCGGAACAGCTTGGCCCAGCCATTGGGGTCGAACTTGGGCGCGGTGAACTTGGGGATCAGATCCTTGTAGCCGCTACTGGCCTGCGGCCCGTAGGTGGCCACGTGATGCGCGAATTCCTTGGAGTCTTGCAGATACATGTTGCGCGAATACCACTCGCTGCCGAACGCCGGCACCGAGAACACACCCCAATGGATGAAGATGCCGAACTTGGCATTGTCGTACCACGCCGGCGATTGATACCCCTTCAGCGCGGCCCAGTCGGGGCGGAACGGGCCCTTGCGTGCACCGGCCTCGGCTTCGCGCACCAGGCGTCCGCGTTCGGGCGCGTACTTGGCGGTGGCATCGAGCCACTGCTGGTCGATCACCTCGGGGCTGAGCGTGGTGGCGGTCGGTGCGGTGGGCGATTGCGCGGCACTCGCATGCACGGCGGGCAACGCGAGCAGCAGACCGAGCGCGAGCGCTAGACTCCTGGGTGCAGCTCCGGCGTGGCGGCGGGATGGAGCCGCAAACACGCGGCTATCGGTCGTCATGGGAACTGCACTCCTGTAAGCGAAACGCGTCGGTCATGTTGCAACCGTGCGTGGATGGCAAAAGCGGGCCTGGCCATGCTCCCTCAATCGCGAAGGGGCGTGGCCAGTACCACTCCTTGTTACAACATCGCGCTGTGCGCTGCATGCAACGCACAGCTCAAAAAAAGCGCGCCACCGTGGAGGGTCGGTGGCGCGCCGGTGCTACATCAGAACTTGAAGTTGAGCTGGGCTTGATAGCCGCGGCCGTTCTTGTAGAACGCCGTGGGGGTATCACGCGTGTTGCTGAAGACCCGGTAGGTGGAATCCAGCAGGTTGGTGGCGCCGAAGGTGATGCCCACGTAGTCGGTGATCTGGTACGAGGCGTTCAGATCCAGCTGCTTGTAGGCATCGGCAAAGTCACGCGATTCCAGGCGGCCGATCTGGGTGAAGTACTTGGAGCGGTAGCTGTAGTTCACACGCACGGTCCAGTCGCCGTGTTCCCAGTACGGGATCACGTTGTAGGTGTCGCGCGACAGGTACGGCAGGTTCAGACCGGAGCTGGAGTCGGACTCGGCGAACGTGTAGTTGGCCTGCAACCCGAAGCCCAGACCGAAGGTCTGCTGGTAGTTGACCGCCACGCCCTTGACCTTGGCGTCAGACACGTTCACCGGCGTGGTCACCTGGTACAGGCCAGCAATGGCCGGCGGTGCCGGGTTCAGCTGCTGGGTAACCGTGGTGTTGACGATGTAGGAGCTGATGTCGCGATAGAACACTTCACCGGACAACATGCTGGACGGCGCGAAGTACCACTCGGCAGCCACATCGTAGTTGGTGGATTCGTACGGCTTCAGATCCGGGTTGCCGCCGTTGGCAGTCAGGTTGCCGTTGCCGCTGTTGACGGTGAAGGTACCGGCCAGATCGGCGTAGCGCGGACGTGCGATGACCTTGGCCGCCGAGAAGCGCAGCACGGTGTCGTCGGTGATGTCGTAGGCGATGTTGAAGCTCGGCAGCGCCTTGCGGTAGTCGTTGGTCTCGGCAACGCGCTGGAAGCTGGTGCCGCCGTCGTTGCTCTGCCAGAACTGCGACTTGTCGGTGGTGTCCACCAGACGCACGCCGACGTTGCCGCGCCACTGGCCCGACTCGAAGTTCAACTGCGTATAGACGTTCTGGGTGATTTCCTTGACGTCGAACGAGGCGCCGAAGTCGGTGCGGTATGCGCCCTGCGGCTGCGACAGCAGGTAGCTGCGCACGGCACCCAGGTTGGCGGTCGGCCAGGTGGTCAGATCGCCGCTGGCGCCCAGGCCATCGTACAGGCTGCTCGGCGTGGTGCCCGGATTGAACTGCGTCAGCGATACCGGGTCGGTGGTATTGATGCGGTTACCGCGCGCGTCCACACCGTTGTTGTGGTTGATGTACTTGTAGCCGAACTGCAGTTTGGTGAACGGGCCCCATTCCAGATCGCGCGAAGCGTCCCACTGGAAGTACTTCTCATCGTCCTTGCTCTTCTGGTAAGCGATACCGCCGGCCTGCATGATGCCGGTGGTGGTGCCCGGGATATTGCCTTCCTGGCCCGGCGCGAGACCTGCAGGGTTACCCGGCAATGCCCAGTTGGAGGCGCCGCCGTTGTCGTAGTTGACCGAGGTGTTGCGGCCGTCGAACGCGTAGTTGTACCCGCCGTCCTGCATCAGGTACTTCATCAGGTATTCGGGGTTCTTGCCGCCGGTGGCTTCGGTGTAACCGGCCTGGGTGGTGAACACCCACTTTTCGCCGGACCAGTCGTGACGCAGGTTCAGGCTCTTGGTGGTGACGGTGCTTTCGCGATAGTTGGCATCCAGCTGCGCATACGGCTGACCGGCGGCGCCATCGCTGACGGTGGCCGAGGTCACCACGCCGTTCTGTACGTTTGCCTGGGTGATCTTCTGGCGGTCGTCGTTACAGGCCGGGCACACATAACGCGCCTGGCTGAAGTTGTTGTACTTGCCCTTGATGTACAGACCGGTCAGGTTGAACTCGTTCTGCTCGTCGGGCTTCCACTGCAACGCGCCCTGCAGGCCACTGCGCTCACGGGTCTGCTGGAAGAACGCGCTGCTGATGCCGGCGGGCACACGTGCGGTAGCCACATCGCTGCCGTCGCCGGTGATGGTCGCGGTCGGCGGAATGCCGGCACCGGTGGTGTAACCGAAGTATTCGATACCGGCGCGTGCCAGGTCCTGCTTGTCGTGCGTGGCGGAGATCAACGCGCCGAATGTTTCGTCGTCGTTCTTCCAGCTCCACAGCGCCGACCCGCGCGGATTGCCTTCTTCCGAACGGTCGTTGTAGTTGTAGCCGATCGAGCCGCGGATGGTGTTCTTGGGCAGGTCCAGCGGCTTGCGGGTATGCACGATCACGGTGCCGCCGATCGAGCCTTCGTCGATGCGTGCCTCGGGGGTCTTGTAGACCTCCATCAGGCCGATGATTTCCGGCGACAGCAGGGTGTAGTTGAAGGTACGGCCGCTGGTGTCGGTCGGGTTGCCGCCCCAGTCACCGGACGCGATGGTCTGGCCGTTGAGCAGCACGCGGTTCAACGCCGGGTCGGTGCCGTTGATGCTGACCTTTTCGCCTTCGCCGAACTGGCGGTCGACGCTGATGCCTGGCAGGTGGGACAGCGATTCGGCCGCATTGATGTCCGGGAACTTGCCAATGTCTTCGGCGCTGATCGCATCGACGATGGAGTTGGCCGAGCGCTTGACCGCCTGGCTCTTTTCCAGCGATGCGCGATAGCCGGTGACGGTGATGGTGTCCAGCTCGGTGGTGGCCGAGGATGCGCCCGCAGGCGCCTGTTGTTCTTGTCCGGCAGCCATTGCAGAGCCGGAGCAGTACAGAGCGGCGGTGATACAGAGTGCTAACGTCGTGGTGCGGCTGTGCATGGCTAAACCTCGTTGGTTAGTGCTGTGAGCGCGCGCCGTGGAAAGGCATCGCGCTCGGCGTGGCCGGCAAAACAACACGCCCTGACCGATCGCGGTGATCGCAACTCCGTGCTCGGCAACGGCAGCGGGCGGTGTCGATTCGCGTGGTAGAGGAGGTGTCCCCCGTGTGGTGAAGCGGTGGAGCGAACGCGATATCGGCGAGCCCGGCGTCTGATGACGCAGAACCCGCGAACCTGGAATCAGCAGGGAAGGGAAGAGCCGTTCTTCAGTACCGAACAGTCCATGGCCCCTCCTGCCAGAACCCCGATTTGGACCGAGTCTCGCGTAGCGCTGACAGCGTTGTCAACACGTCGTCACAGATCTCTGATGCAGCTGCGATTGCGCTGCAACGCAGCATTTTTGCGACGCGATCGTCGACGTAGTCGACCAAGTACCTGTGCCCGTGCGTCTGGCGTACCGGGTCGATTGGCGCTTTCAATGCTGGAAACGTTTTGTGTCGCAGCGTCTGGCGAAATTTGTGCCGGAATCGTTGCCATGCGTGCGGATTTTTCGCGGATGATGGGGGCGGCCCTGGATCGCCTTGATTGTGGGCTCCACGGTTGCGTTACACAGCAATTACTGACAACGTTGTCTACCCGCTGCCGTTCGTCGGACAACGGGACCTGACGCCAGCCCGCTGCCACTTAACAGGAGAATGCGTGAGCGCAAGCAGCCCAATGGAAGCGGTGGCCTTTCCGCACCCCGACACCTTCGTTGCCGCAGACGTGGGAGGGACGCATGTGCGCCTGGCGCTGGTCTGCGAAAGCGCCGATGCGGGCAAGCCGGTCACGGTGCTGGACTACCGCAAGTACCGCTGCGCCGACTACCCGGGCCTGGCCGACATCATGTCCGCGTTCTTTGCCGAACTGGGATGTGCGCCGGTGCAGCGCGGCGTGATCGCCAGTGCCGGATACGCGCTCGAAGACGGCAGCGTGATCACGGCCAACCTGCCGTGGGTGCTGGCACCGGAACAGATCCGTCGCCAGCTCGGCATGCAGGTGCTTCATCTGGTCAACGATTTCGAGGCGGTCGCCTACGCGGCCAACTACATGACCGGCAGTCAGGTGATGCAGCTCTCCGGCCCGGCGCAGGGCGCGCCCGGCCCGGCGCTGGTGCTGGGCCCGGGCACCGGCCTGGGCGCGGCGGTGTGGATCCCCAATGGCGACCATCCGGTGGTGTTGCCGACCGAGGCCGGCCACGCGGCGCTCGCCGCCGCCAGCGATCTGGAAGTGGCCCTGCTGCAGGAACTGCGGCGCACCCGCACGCATGTCGGCACCGAGACGTTGTTGTCCGGCCCGGGGCTGCTGAATCTCT
The DNA here is from genome assembly GCF_041477645.2 of Xanthomonas sp. NCPPB 1325. Classification (NCBI taxonomy): domain Bacteria; kingdom Pseudomonadati; phylum Pseudomonadota; class Gammaproteobacteria; order Lysobacterales; family Lysobacteraceae; genus Xanthomonas; species Xanthomonas sp. NCPPB 1325. The sequence continues at coordinate 3,541,599 of NZ_CM192985.1, read as the reverse complement.
ATCACGCACTGGCCGGGTTGCGCGGCGAGCGGGCCACCCATGCCGGCCCGGCCGATGTCACCGCCGCTGCGCTGGCCGGCAACGACGTGCTCGCGCGCGACGCGCTGCAGGCGTTCTGCGGCTTCATGGGCAGCGTGGTCGGCGACATGATGCTGCTGTATGGCATTCGCAGCGGCGTGTATCTGGCTGGCGGATTCCTGCCGCAGATCGCCGACTTCATCGCCGCCAGCGACTTCGTCACCCGCCTGCTCGACAAAGGCACGTTGCGCCCGGCGCTGGAGCAGGTGCCGGTGCGCATCGTCGAACACGGCCAGCTCGGCGTCATCGGCGCGGCCAGCTGGCTTCTCCAGCACGCTCGCTAGGCCAGAACTCCCGGATCGCATCCACGCCGCAGGAGCGCCTGCGGCCGCAGGGGCCTTATCGACAAACACCGGGACGATCGGAAACATCGCTCCGCGGGAAGGCCCATCGCGCCCGGGTGCGTTCCTACGCCTTACCGCAGCGCTGCCTGCTTCGGGCTGTCCCACGGACCTACAAACTCGCGACCGCAAAGGCTTCGTAGGAGCGCCCTTGGGCGCGAGAGGCCTTGCCGACAAACACCAGGACGATCGGAAACGTCGCTCCGCGGGAAGGCGCCGTCGCGCCCGGGTGCGCTCCTACGCCTTACCGCAGCGCTGCCTGCGTCGGGCTGTCCCACGCCCTACAAACGATCCATCCGCCACGTCGGCGCCCTACAGATCCCCGAACCGCGACTGCAATGCGGCAATGGCGGCCAGCCCGGCGGTTTCGGTGCGCAGGATGCGCGGCCCCAGGCGCAGGCCGGTGAACCCGGCGTCGGCCAGCGTCGCCCGATCGCGCGGTGACCAGCCGCCTTCCGGCCCGATCGCCACGATGACGTCCCGCTGCGTGCCCGCGCTCAAGGTGCCCAGGCGATGCTCGCCCTGCGGGTCCAGGGTCAGCCGCAGCGCCTGCGGGTCGCTGGCCACTGCCGCCTCCTGCAGGCCGGTCGGTGCTGCCAGCGCCGGGACGCGCGCCCGGCCGGATTGCTCACAGGCAGACACCACCACACTGCGCCAGTGCGCCACGCGTTTTTCCAGGCGCGCCGCATCCAGCTTCACCTCGGTGCGTTCGGCGTTCACCGGCACGATGGCTGCGACGCCCAGCTCGGTGGCTTTCTGCAGGATCAGATCCATCTTTTCGCCGCGGGCGATGCCCTGGATCAGGGTGATGCGCAGCGGCGATTCGTTCGCCAGCGGCTCGGCACGTTCCACCATCGCGCGTGCCTCGCGCTTGCCGGCCACGGTGATGCGTGCGTGGTAGTCGCTGCCATCGCCATTGAACAGGATGCAGGCATCGCCCTCGCGCAGCCTTAGCACGCGCAGCAGGTGGTTGGCCGATTCCTCGGGCAATGTCACTTCTTGGTCGCACTGCAGCGGCAGCGCAACATGGGAGCGGGTCACGCGCATGCGACGGCCTCCTCGATGGCCTGGCGCGTGGTTGCCGCCAGCAAGGCAAGCTGCGCCTCGTCCACGCAGTACGGCGGCATCCAGTACAGCACGTCGCCCAGGGGCCGCAGCACCACCCCGCGTTCCAGCGCGGCGCGATACGCCTTCAGGCCGACGCGCGCGGCCGCGGGGAAGGGCGTGCGCTTGTCGCCGCCACGGGTGAGTTCGAAGGCGACGATCATGCCGGCCTGGCGCACGTCGGCCACCGCGCGGTGTTCGCCGATCTGCGCGGCCAGGGTGCTCATGTGCGCGGCGGTGTGCTGGTTGCGCGCAATCACGTCGTCGTCTGCGAAGATCTGCAAGGTCGCCAACGCGGCCGCGCAGGTCAGTGGATTCCCTGTGTAGCTGTGTGAATGCAGGAAGGCGCGTTCGCGCGAATCGTCCAGGAAGGCGTCGTACAACTGCTGGGTGGCCAGCACCGCCGCCAACGGCAGGAAGCCGCCGGTCAGGCCCTTGGACAGGCACAGCAGATCGGGCATCACGCCGGCCTGCTCGCAGGCGAACAAGGTGCCGGTACGGCCGAAGCCGGTCGCAATCTCGTCGGCAATCAGGAATGCGCCGTGCGCATCGCACAAGGCGCGTGCGCGGCGCAGATACGCCGGGTGATACATGCGCATGCCGCCGGCACATTGCACGCGCGGTTCCAGGATCAGCGCGCAGATCTCGCCGGGCGCTTGCTCGAACAGTGCCTGCAGCGCATCGGCGGCCTGCAGCGCGTACGCTTCCGCACTTTGCCCGGGCTCGGCCAGGTAGGCATCGGGCGAGGGGGCGAAGGTCGCTTCCAGCAACAGCGGCGCATACACGCGCCGGTAGAGCGGAATGTCGCCCACCGACAACGCGCCGATGGTCTCGCCGTGGTAGCCGTTTTCCAGCGCGATGAACCGCGTGCGGCGATGCTCGCCACGGTTGTGGAAGTAATGGAAGGCCATCTTCAAGGCCACTTCCACGCCAGCCGAGCCGTTGTCGGCGTAGAACACCTTGGACAACGGTGCGCGGTCGGGCTGGCGTGGCGCAATGGCCAGCAAGCGCTCGGCCAACTGCACCGCCGGTGCGTGCGTGAAGCCGGCCAGCATCACCTGCTCCAGCGTGCCGGCCTGTTGCGCGATGGCCGCACCGATGCGTGGCTCGGCGTGGCCGAACAGGTTGGTCCACCAACTGCTGACCGCGTCCAGATAGCGGCGGCCATCGTGGCCGACCAGCCACGCGCCGCTGCCGCTTGCGATCGGCACCAGAGGAAGCGTGTGCGGATGCTCGCGCATCTGCGTGCACGGGTGCCACACCACCGCAAGATCGCGTTGCCGCCACTGTTGGGCAGCTTCGGAGGCTGCAGGGTCTGCTAGGATTTCGGGCTCATGAACATGTCGATGCATCTGCCTATTCTATCGGTCCGCTCCGCGGCTGCGTGCCACGCATGAGCCCGCGTCTGCCGACCATCCACAAGATCACCGATCTGGGGGACGGGCCGTTCCGTCGCCAGCAGCTGGATCTGGAGTTTTCCAACGGGCAACGCCGCCTGTACGAGCGCCAACTCAGCCAGGGTCATGGCGCGGTCGTGGTGGTGCCGATGCTCGACGAGACGACGGTGCTGCTGGTGCGCGAATACGCGGCCGGTGTGCATCGCTACGAGCTGGGCCTGGTCAAGGGGCGCATCGATGCCGGCGAGACCCCGGAGCAGGCCGCCGACCGCGAGCTCAAGGAAGAAGCCGGCTATGGCGCGCGCCAGGTCCAGGTGCTGCGCGCGATGACGCTTGCTCCTACTTATATGAGTCACCAATCCTGGCTGGTGCTGGCGCGCGATCTCTACCCGGAGCGCCTGGTGGGTGACGAACCGGAAGAGATGGAAGTCGTGCCCTGGCCTCTGGCGCGTCTGGACGAGTTGATGCTGCGCGAGGATTTCTCGGAGGGGCGCTCGCTGGCGGCATTGTTCATCGCGCGCGAGTGGCTGGAGCGCAACCGGTGATCCGCATCCCGATGGAATTGCGCGAAACCGTGATCGCCATCGCCCGTGAGGCCGGCGAGGCAATCATGCAGGTGTACGCGCAGGATTTCGCGGTCGAGATCAAGGACGATGCCAGCCCGCTGACCCAGGCCGACCTGGCTGCCAACCGCGTCATCGTCGACGGCCTGCGCCGAGTCACACCCGACGTGCCGGTGCTCTCGGAAGAGTCTGCGCATGTCGCCTGGGAAACACGGCAGTACTGGACCAGCTATTGGTTGGTCGATCCGCTCGACGGCACGCGTGAGTTCGTCAAACGCAACGGCGAGTTCAGCGTCAACATCGCACTGATCCACATGGGCGCGCCGGTGCTCGGCGTGGTCCAGGCGCCGGTCGATGGCCGGGTCTGGTACGCCGCGCGCGGCGAGAATGCCTACCGCCGCGACGGCGATCGCGACGAGATGCTGCAGACCCGCACCCCGGCCGCCACGCCATTGCGGGTGGCGGCCAGCCGCTCGCATCGCGACGCGCACACCGCCGCCGCGCTGGAGCGCATGGGCGAGATCGACGTGGTCGCGCAAGGGTCGTCGTTGAAGTTCTGCCGCATTGCCGAAGGCGACCTGGATGTCTATCCGCGCTTCGGCCCCACCTCCGAGTGGGACACGGCGGCCGGCCAGTGCGTGCTGCACGCCGCCGGTGGCGTGCTGCTGGCGGGCGGCTCCGGCAAACCGTTCCGCTACAACCGTCGCGACACGCTGCTCAATGGCGACTTCATCGCGATGGGCGATCCCAATCTGCCCTGGCGCGATTGGCTGACGTAAGCGTGCCCGGCGACGGCCGGCAGCGTCGGTGTGCCGGTCTGTTAACGCATGCGCGTTCGTCGTGGCACGCCCCACACGCACGCCGAGCGCTCGGGTGCGGCCCGTATCGCGTTTGTGCTGCGTGCCTGCGATGCTGCCCGCGCACCGACGGATACGTCAGCCCCGTATCGGCCGACAGGTACACTGCGGCAGCCTTGCGCGCCTGAGGTTCATCCGCTGCACGCATGCGCGATCGCCACGCAGCTGCCGCATTGCGCATGGAGCATCGCGGCGGCGCTGTGCGCCTGCCCACCGTTTTCAGGAAGACACCATGTCCCAGACTCCGCCCACCGGCGACATCCAACGCCTGCTGCAGCTGATGGCACGCCTGCGCGATCGCGAGCACGGCTGTCCCTGGGGTGTGGAGCAGACCTTTGCCAGCATCGCTCCGTACACCATCGAAGAAGCCTATGAAGTGGCTGACGCGATCGATCGCAACGACCTGCCGGGGTTGCGCGACGAGCTGGGCGACCTGCTGCTGCAGGTGGTGTTCCATGCGCAGATGGCGTCCGAGCAGGGCGCGTTCGGGTTTGCCGAGGTGGTCGCCACGCTCAGCGACAAGCTGGTGCGTCGCCACCCGCACGTCTTCGCAGCGCAGGCGGCCGACGACGCCCAGGCGGTGAGCGCCAACTGGGAACAGATCAAGCGCCAGGAGCGCCGCGCCGCCGGGCATCAGGACGAGTCGGCGCTTGCCGGCATCGCGCGCGGTCTGCCGGAGTGGCAGCGCTCCACCAAGCTGCAGTCGCGCGCGGCGCGGGTCGGCTTCGACTGGCCGGGCCCGGCGCCGGTGCTGGATAAATTGCAGGAAGAACTCGACGAGTTGCGCGTGGAATTCGCGCGTGGCCCGGTGGCCGACAATCAGGCGCGTCTGGAAGACGAACTCGGCGACGTGCTGTTCGTCTGCGCCAATCTTGCGCGGCATGCCAAGGTGGACGTGGGCGCGGCACTTCGGCACGCCAACCTGAAGTTCGAACGCCGCTTCCGCGCAATGGAAGCGCTGGCGCATGCGCAGGGCACCGGACTGGACGCGCTGCCGCTGGGCGCGCAGGAAGCATTGTGGCAACAGGTCAAGCGGGACGAAGCGGCTGCAGCCCCCATGCCCGATTCCGACCCTGTGGCACGCCGATGAACTCCGCGCTGGGCACGCTGCTGCTGTTCGTCGCCACCGCCGTGGCCGAGCTGGTGGGCTGCTACCTTCCTTATCTATGGCTGCGCAAGAGCGGCAGTGCGTGGTTGCTGCTGCCCACCGCACTGAGCCTTGCGCTGTTCGTGTGGCTGTTGAGCCTGCATCCCACTGCCAGCGGGCGTACCTACGCAGCCTATGGCGGGGTCTACATCGCCAGTGCGCTGCTGTGGTTGTGGTGGGTGGACCGCATTACGCCCACGCGCTGGGACCTGCTCGGTGCCGGCTGCTGCCTGCTGGGCATGGCGGTCATCATGTTCGCGCCACGCAACGCCTGAGCCGGGTAGGCGCTGGTCGCGCACGCCGGCCGACGTGGCGCCGCGTAGCCTTGTCCGTTGCCGCCAGTGTGGCGTGTGCAGCGGGTGCATACTTCGCGCAGGACCGACTCGTCACTGCAAAGGGGCTGCACATGTTTCCAACTTCGTTTCTGGCCATCGCCGTTCTGGTTGCCGGCGTCATCGTGTTGTTCAAGACCGTGCGCATGGTGCCGCAGGGATTCCAGTGGACGGTGGAGCGCTTCGGCCGCTACACCCACACCATGAGTCCCGGGCTGCACTTCCTGGTGCCGGTGGTCTACGGCGTGGGCCGCAAGATCAACATGATGGAACAGGTGCTGGATGTGCCCAGCCAGGACGTCATCACCAAGGACAACGCCGTGGTGCGCGTGGACGGGGTGGTGTTCTTCCAGGTCCTGGATGCGGCCAAGGCCGCCTATGAGGTCTCCAACCTGGAAATCGCCACGATCGCGCTGGTGCAGACCAATATCCGTACCGTCATCGGTTCGATGGACCTGGACGAATCGCTGAGCCAGCGCGAAACCATCAATGCCCAGTTGTTGAGCGTCGTCGACCATGCCACCAATCCTTGGGGCATCAAGGTCACTCGTATCGAGATCCGCGATATCCAGCCGCCGCGCGACCTGATCGATTCGATGGCGCGGCAGATGAAGGCCGAGCGCGAAAAGCGTGCGCAGATTCTCGAAGCCGAAGGCTCGCGGCAGTCGGAAATCCTGCGCGCCGACGGCGAGAAGCAGGCCGCCGTGCTCGAAGCCGAAGGCCGCAAGGAAGCCGCCTTCCGCGATGCCGAAGCACGCGAGCGGCTGGCCGAGGCCGAAGCCCGCGCCACCCAGGTGGTGTCCGATGCGATCGCCAACGGTAGCGTGCAGGCGATCAATTACTTTGTTGCACAAAAATATGTGGAGGCGTTCAAGGCGCTGGCCACCGCACCCAACCAGAAGTTCGTGCTGATGCCGATGGAATCCAGCGGCATCATCGGCTCGATCGCCGGCATCGCCGACCTGGCGAAGGAAGCGCTGGCCAAGCCCGATACCCCCGGCGTACGCGTGCCGCCGATGCCGCCGCGCGCGGGAGTCTGAGCCATGCGTTGGGATGTGGTGGTATGGGCGGTGCTTGCGCTGCTGTTGATCGCCGCCGAGACCTTGGTGCCGGGTGCATTCCTGTTGTGGATGGGCATCGCCGCGGCAGCAGTGTGCCTGCTGGTGCTCGCAATGCCGGGCATGTCGCTGCTGGTGCAGATCGTGGCGTTCGTGTTGCTCAGCTTCGTGTCGGTGCAGGTCTATCGCAGCTGGTTTCGCGGCAAGGGGCGGCAGAGCGATCGGCCCTTGCTCAACCGGCGCGCCGAGCAATTGATCGGCCGTCGCGTGCTGCTCGATCAGCCCATCCACGATGGCCGCGGTCGCGCCAAGGTCGACGACGCGTTCTGGGTGGTCAGCGGTCCGGAGCTGCCGGCCGGCGCACCGGTGCGTATCGTCGGCGTGGATGGCATGACCTTGCTGGTGGAAGCGGCCGGCTGATGCGTGTGCAGATGTCGCGTGCTGCTCCGGATGCTGCAGTGCGGGGTGGCAGTGTCAGGCGTGCGCGCCCTGGATTCCGGCTGTGCGTATGCACGGCTTGCCCGCAAGTGCGGCCGGGCAGCGATAATGAGCGTCTTTCCCTTGGACCGGCGCTCATGACCCAGAAGACCATCCTCAACGACACCCATCGTGCGCTCGGCGCCAAGATGGTCGATTTCGGCGGTTGGGACATGCCGATCCATTACGGCTCGCAGCTGGACGAGCACCATCAGGTGCGTCGCGACGCCGGCATGTTCGATGTCAGCCACATGACCGTGGTCGACCTGCACGGTGCACGCGTGCGTGAGTTCCTGCGCTACCTGCTGGCCAACTCGGTGGACAAGCTCAAGGTCGCCGGCAAGGCGCTGTACACCTGCATGCTCAATCCGCAGGGCGGAGTGATCGACGACCTCATCGTCTATTACATGCGCGAAGACTTCTTCCGCCTGGTGGTCAACGCCGCCACCCGCGAGAAGGACCTGCAGTGGATCGGCGAGCAGGCGGCCCGCTTCGAAGTGCGCGTGGAAGAGCGCGGCGACTTCGCGATGATCGCGGTGCAAGGCCCCAACGCCCGCGCCAAGGTCATCGACCTGCTCGATCCTGCCGACACCGCCGCGGCGAGCAAGCTCAGCCGTTTTGCCGCATTGCAGACCCGATCGCGCGATGGCATCGAACTGTTCCTGGCACGCACCGGATACACCGGCGAAGACGGTTTCGAGATCGTGCTGCCGCAGGATGCTGCAGTGACGTTCTGGAATGCGCTGCTCGCGCAGGGCGTCAAGCCGGCCGGCCTAGGAGCACGTGACACCCTGCGGCTGGAGGCTGGCATGAACCTGTATGGCCAGGACATGGACGACGCGGTCACTCCGTATGAGGCCGCACTGGCCTGGACGATCACGCTCGACGAAGGGCGCGACTTCATCGGCCGTGCCGTGCTCGAATCGCAGAAGGCGCAAGGTGCGCCGCGCCAGATGATCGGCGTGGTGATGGATGAGAAAGGCGTGCTGCGGCACGGCCAGACCGTGCTCACCGCTGCCGGTCAGGGCGAAATCCTGTCGGGCACGTTCTCGCCGACGCTGGGCAAGGCAATTGCCTTTGCACGCGTGCCGGCCGGCAGCATCGACCAGCTACGCGTGGACATCCGTGGCAAGCAGGTGCCGTTGCGCGCAGTGAAGTTTCCGTTCGTGCGCGACGGCCAGGCGCAGCCCGGCGTCCTGGGCGAGTGAGCCCGACGATGTCGGCCGTCGCTGGCCGGCATCATGCAATCGCATGCAACCCAGCCATACCGCCGCGCGTGCACCTGTCTTGTCGCGCGGTCTAAACTAACCACCTGTCCCGACCCCATTCCCTGACCCAACTTTCCCGGAGCACACCCATGAGCGAGATTCCTGGCGACCTCAAGTTCCTCAAATCCCACGAGTGGGCCCGCGTCGAGAGCAACGGCCGCGTGACCGTCGGTATCTCCGATCACGCACAGGGCTTGCTGGGCGATCTGGTCTACGTCGAACTGCCGGGCGTCGGCGACACCGTGCAGGCCGGCAACGGCGCCGCGGTCGTCGAGTCGGTCAAGGCGGCGTCCGATGTCTACAGCCCGGTCAGCGGGACCGTGGTCGAGGTCAACAGCGCGCTGGGCGACAAGCCGGAAACCATCAACGAAGACGCCTACGGCGAAGGCTGGATCTTCGTCGTCGAACTCGACGACAAGGACCAGCTCAACGAACTGTTGTCGCCCGACGACTATGCCGAGCTGCTCGAAGACGACGATCACTGAGGCGATCTCGCCTGCTGCACTCCGATGGCCGCTCCTGGAGCGGCCATTTTTTTGCGCGATGCGGGAAATGCCGATGCGCGAGCATGACCGGGTGGGCGCTTGGATAGTCGCCTGTGCGTGTGCTCGATCGGCCATGTGCATCAAGCGCCGACGGCAACGCGACCACGTCGGATGGCGGCATCCATGGCGCGGCAATCCGATGCGAACACCGGCGAACACGCGCGTCGGATTTCTGACGTGAGTCACCCGTGAGGATCTGGCGTGCGCCTGGTGAAAAGTTGCCCGTGGCAACGCGCGTCGACCAAGCGAACCAGCGCGCGCTGCATGTGGCGACCAACGTGCAACGACACGCATGCGGCGATCAAACGACGCAATAAGTTTGCGCATTTGGGCGTGCGCGACACCGGAAGTGGAGTCGCCGGGCAAAAAATTTTCAGCTGGCGGACAGGCGGCGAACACTGCCACGACGTGCAGTGCACTGTCGTGGCATCGGGGCGGCGCACGACACGCGTCGTTGCAGCGATTTAGAAAAACAGCAGAAAAGAAGTGCTTTTTTGATGGCAGCGACGCAGCGGTGCGCGCGTTGGCGTTGCGCCGTGCCGCGCGCGTGGTGCGCTTGCCGGACGTCGATGCCAGGCATGGCGATGGCGAACTGAAAAAAAAATGCAAAAGAGTGTTGACAGTAAAAAAAAGCGTGATTAGGTTTCGCCCAGCAGACATTGCTGCGAAAGAGAGTGAGCAGAATCGACATCAAGCCGACACGCTTGTTCAAGACGTCCACCGAAGCACGATCACTGGTGGAGTCGGGTCCGCTTCTCTCCAGAAAAGCAGTTGTCGTTTCGATCACGCACCCGTGTCGCCGTTCGATGCGGGTGTTTCTGTATCCGTCCCGTCACGCATCATCTGCGGACGGTTCCCGACGACGGCATGCCGGCGCGGGGTTTGGTTCAACTGGGCGTTTCATCTCCATAGTTCACTGACGAGGAGCCAATTACATGGCCATTAAAAAAGCTGCGAAAAAGAAACCCACCGCCAAGAAGGCAGTGAAGAAGACCGCCGCCAAGAAGGCGACCAAGAAGGTCGCGAAGAAGGCAACCGCCAAGAAGGCAGTGAAGAAGACCGCCGCCAAGAAGGCCGTCAAGAAGACTGCGAAGAAGGCAACCGCCAAGAAGGCAGTGAAGAAGACTGCCAAGAAGGCAACCAAGAAGACTGCCGCCAAGAAGGCAGTGAAGAAGACCGCAAAGAAGGCGACCAAGAAGACTGCCGCCAAGAAGGCCGTCAAAAAGACCGCCAAGAAGGCTGCGAAAAAGGCCGTAGCGAAGAAGGCGACCAAGAAGTCCGCCACCAAGAAATCCGCTACCAAGAAGCCTGCAGTGAAGAAGGTCGCCAAGAAGAAGCCGGCCGCTCGCAAGAAGAAGGCCGCTCCGGTCGCGCTGCCCGCCACCCCGGCACCGCTGATCTGATCTGCAACACCCGATCGCCGTAAACATCGAGCTCTCTCCCCGACGCCCAGCGGGGAGGGAGCTTTTTTATTGCACGGCCGTCCGGGCCGGGCGCGAGGCCGTGATCGCGCAGTGACCGTAGTCGGCACGACGGTCGGTCATGCGGTGGTGGTGCAGGGCAGGGCAGGCGTGGTGCGCGCGAGCCTTGCGTTGGTTTGCGCCGGCAGGGAGGCTTTGCAGCGCCGTGCAGCCATGGCTCTTCCAGCAGTCACGACATCTGCCAGCGTAAGTCCCTCGGTCTTAGCCGGCACGCAAGCCGGAGCGGCAGGCGGGCAGGGTTCGTCGTTTGCGGCTGCCAAGTGCTCTCTCGCGACACTCTGTGCGCACGACGGCCGGTGCGCGCGAAGCAGCAAGCAAAGGCCCAGCGTGGCCAGCGTCGAGGTTCTTGGATTCAACTGAGCACGCACGTCCGATCCGACATGTGGACGGACCCAGCGCATCGTTCTCGACGGCAGCACAGCGGTCCCGCAACATCCATCGCGCGGAACGCTTGCGTGTGCAATGGACTGCCCGGAGCAGAACGACGGCGCGGCGGTCAACGTTCGAAGGGGAGTCCACGCCCGCGATCCCGACCATGCAGATCGACATCGGCCAGACTTCCCAAGGCGCCCTCGGGCTCAGCGTGCAACCAGGCGTAGCGCGGCAACAGTCAGAAACAACGCAGGCGGCCGAAGCCGCCTGTGTCTGAGCCTGCAGCGCGCTGCCGCTGCAGGGATGCAGTGCCGGCGCGGCAGGCGGCTCAGCGCGGCGATGCCACCGACTTGCCGGACGAGGTGCCCTTGCCGGCCGGGTCGGGCTTTTCGGCCAGCATGTTCTCGCTGCCGAAATCGCCGTCCACATCGATATCCAGCCAACGCTTGGCCGGCAGGCCGAGCGCGCGATCGAGGATGGTGGGCAGCATGCCTGAGGGCAGGCCGCTTTCGCCGTTCCACATGATGGCGATGCCGAGGTCGCGCTCGGGCAACAGCGCCACCAGTCCGCGATAGCCCTGCACCGCACCGGCATGGAACACCACCTGATGGCCCGCGTAGTCGAACACACGCCAGCCCAGCGCATAGCTGGCTGCATCCACGCGCTCGTGACGCCAGCCCGAGCGCATTTCGCCCGGCGTGGAGATCAGCGGTGCGTGCAAGGTGGCCAGCAGGGGCGCCGGCAGCACGTCGGTGCGATGGCCGGTGTGCGCGAGCAGCCACTGCGCCATGTCGCTGGCGCTGGCGTTGACACCGGCGGCAGGCGCCAGCCGGTAGTAGGTGGGCTTGGGCGTCAGCGATACCCAGCCGTTGCGGCTGCGCACATGCGGCCGCGCCCAGCGCGGGCTGGCCTGGATGCCGGCCAGGCCCATGCTGGCATCGTTCATGCCCAGCGGCTTGAAGATGCGCCGCTCCACCGATTGCTCGTAGAAGCTGCCCGAGGCGGCGAACACCACATCGCCGACCAGGCTGAAGGCCACGTTCTGATAGGCGTAGCAATCGCCCGGCGCGCAGCGCAGCGGTGCGGTCGCCAGCTTGTGGCTGAGCGAGTAGTAATCGACGTTGGATTCGATATCGCGGTCGTAGGCATTGCGGGTCAGGCCGACGCGATGGCTGAGCACTTCGGCCACCGTCAGCTGACGGGTCGCGAGGTTGTCGCTGAGCTGGAAGCCGGGCACGTAGTCGACCACCTTGCTGTCCCAGCGCAACACGCCGTCGTTGACCAGCAGGCCGGTCATGGTGCCGGCAAAGGCCTTGGACAGGGAGGCAAGACGGAACACGGTGTGCGCATCGACCGGCTGCGGATGATTGACGTCGGTGACGCCGTAACCGCGCGCGCTGAGCACCTTGCCGCCCTGCACGATGGCCATGGCCATACCTGGCAAGCGATTGCCGTAGGTCAGCTGGTCGGCCATCGATTCGAAGGCCGCCACATCGAAGCCGGCGGCCGGCGCCAACACCTTGCTGGCGGGCAGCGAAGCGCGATACGGGAGCGGGGCAGTGGGCGACTGCACCACGGTTGCCGGCTGCAGGGTCGAGGCGGTGGGCGCAGGCGTCTGTGCCGTAGAAGAAAGGGCCAGAGGCAACAACGCCCCGAGCAGCCCGATGGCCAACGGACGGAACCGTCGGTGCCTGCGCATTACTGTCATGGTTTTCCCGCCTGATCCACTGCCTCCGGCGATTCTAGCGCCGCGCTTCGCAATAGCACAAACTGCCGGAAGATGAATGGGCATCATATTGATCCTATTGACGATTTGGGTTCAGAAATCGAGCCGATCGCAGAGCGTTGGCGATCGGCGTGGCCGCTGAGTTGAAGGTTGCAAGCCACGTGCCGCACGAGTCATCCACGGGCATGGCCGCGGACGGCCAGCGCCGCTGGTGGTGCAGCGCGGCATCGGCTAACGTGCGCGCTACTTCTAGTCGGGTACCACCGCCACCATGGTCTTGCTGTCGGGTTCGTTCGCGCAGGCGCTGACACCATGACCGCTCCGTCTGCGCCGCGCTCTGCGGTTGGCCGTCTGGGCGCAGCGCTGCGCAACTCGCCGCCGCTGGCGTGGTCGTTCCTGTATTTCTTCTGCCTGCTCAGCGGGTATTACGTGCTGCGCCCGGTGCGCGAGGCGATGGGCGCCTCGGCGGACCTGCAGGCGATCTTCCCCGCCGGCATGATTGCTTTCTTCGCCGCGCACGGCATGCCGCTCAAGGATCTGGCCCTGCAGGTGTTGTTCACCTGCACCTTCCTGATCATGTTGTTGCTGCAGCCAATCTACGGCGCGTTGGTCAGCCGGTTCCCGCGTCGGGTGTTCCTGCCGACGGTGTACGGCTTCTTCATCGCCACCCTGTTGCTGTTCTACGTGCTGTTCAACAGTGACGTGCCCGGGCGCGGCATGGCGTTTTTCCTCTGGGTGACCGTGTTCAACCTGTTTGCGGTGGCGGTGTTCTGGAGCTTCATGGCCGATGTCTTCAGCAATGCCGAGGCGCGCAGCTACTACGGTTACATCGGCGCGGCCGGCACGCTGGGTGCGTTTCTCGGGCCGATCCTGACCCGCACCCTGGTCGAGCGCATCGGCATCGCGCATCTCATGCTGGTGTCGGCCGGCTTCCTGTCGGTCTGCGTGGTCTGCGTGCTGCGCCTGCGGCTGTGGGCGGTGGCGCGCGAACAGGAGCTTCGGCTCGATTCCGGCGAAGTGCCGATGGGCGGCGATGTCTTTGGCGGGCTCAAGTTGATCGTACGCGAACCGCTGCTGCGCTGGCTGGCGCTGATGACCTTGTTCGGCGTGGGCGTCGGTACCTTGCTGTACAACGAGCAGGCTGCGCTGGTGCGGCGCCTGTACACGGATGCGGCAGCGAGCACCGCGTATTACGCCGGCATCGACCTGGCCGTCAATGCACTTACGCTGGTGCTGCAATTACTGGTAACCCGCGCGCTGCTGTCGCGCTTCGGCATTGCGCCGGCGCTGCTGATTCCCGGAGTCGCCATCACCCTGGGCTATGCGGTGCTCGCCGCGTCGCCGCTGCCGATGATGATCGCGATCGTGCAGGTGATCACCCGCTCCAGCGAGTTTGCGTTGGCCAAGCCTGCGCGTGAAACGCTCTACACGCGCGTGCATCGCGAATGGCGCTACAAGGCCGGCGCGGCAATCGATACTGTGGTCTACCGCGGCGGCGACCTGAGCTTTGTCTGGATCCACAAGCTGGTATCGGCCCTGGGCTCGAGCGCCGTCTTCGTCGTCGGCCTGCTGGCCGCCGCCGGCATGACGCTGGGCGCGTTCGGGCTGCTGCGTGAGGCACGCAAGCTGCCGGCAGAGCGCGATGGCGGGGCGGGTGAGCGCGTGGCGGCATCGCCGGGCTGACCAATATCGGGTCGTGCAGGTGAGTGCCGTTGCATCTGTCGGCTCCGGTCAGGGTGCCGTCGACAGGGCGCTGAGGCTGTGCGGTTGATGGGGCTCGACGTGCCGCCTGCCGTCTCCATGCCTTGACCCCCAGGCCGTGCTGCCGGGGGCAAACGACTGACAACGCGCGGGCGCCGATCATGCTTCGGGGGCTAGCTCGGAGTGCCGCCCGCGCCGCTTCTTAGCGGCTGCAGGCCTGCGCCCACGGCCATCGATCGATGGCCCAGGCAACCTGGTCATTACGCGCGGGTTTGCCGAGCTGGTGACGCCATCCGGTCACCAGGCATCTGGCGTCTTGCCAGACAGCCGCAACGCCATCGCGGCTATGCTTGCCGCACGTCCATCAGATCTTCGCCATGTCCCTGCTCGCGATCGTTGCCGGTGTCCTTGTCGGCTTGCTGCATGTCTACATCCTGGTGCTGGAGATGGCGCTGTGGACGCACCCACTGGGCCTGAAGACCTTCCGCAACACGTTGGAGAATGCCCGGGCCACACGCGTACTGGCGGCCAACCAGGGGCTCTACAACGGCTTTCTGGCCGCCGGTCTGCTCTGGGGCGCACTGGCGGCACGCACCGATGTGCTGAGCTTCTTCCTGGGCTGCGTGATCGTGGCGGGTTGCTATGGTGCCTACAGCGTCAATCGCCGCATTTTTTTCGTGCAGGCCCTGCCTGCGTTGATCGCACTATGCCTGGTGTGGCTGCCGTACTGAGGCATGTTCGGGAGCCAGTCGCCTCGTGCAGGCGCGAGCCTGACCGCGATCAGGCATGACCAGCGATCTCCCACACTGGCATTTTCGGCGGCGGGTCGTCTCCCGTAGGAGCGGGTCTGACCGGGACAGCGTGCTACCAGCGGCCTCGCTTAGGCGTATAGCAACACTGCCTCATCGTGGGGCAAGCCCGCCTCTGTGTTTCGAATGGCCAGACACCTGACCACTTGCGGCCCACGGCTGCAGCCGGCGCGTAGCGCGCCGCCCTACAAACGACAACGGCGGGCCAGAAGCCCGCCGTTGTCCGCATCACCTGGCCGTGCTGTTATGCCGCTTCGCGCGGCTGCTGCATCTGCGGCTTGTCGTAGAAGCTGGCCGCACGCAACTCATGCGGATCAAAGTCGTCGACGGTGATCGTGTCCATCATGATCTCGCGCAATTCTTCCAGCAACTTGCGCTCTTCCAGGGTGATCACCCCCTCGGCCACTGCTTCGTCGAGCTGCGCGGTGAAGTCCAGCGCCTCGATACCCTTGGTCTTGAGCGCCTTGAGGAACTTGCGCTCCACCGGCTCGGCCATCACTGCCTTGGTCAGGTAGCTGGCGATGCGGCCGCCCGGGTTGTTGGCGCACGGGGTCAGGAACACGCCCTGCGCCAGACGGTCGCGCGCCTCGTTCGGCGCCATCAGGATCGAGGCGACGCGGTGGCCCAGACGGTCACCCGGCGCCTCGGCACGACGGCCCAGCGGGAAGATCAACACCCACATCAACCAGCCCACCGGGCGGATCGGGAAGTTACGCAGCGCCGCAGACAAGGCGGTTTCGATCTTGTGCACGCTGTCGTGGAAGGCCCAGGCCAGCAGCGGCTGGTCGGTGGCCGGCGCGCCCTCGTCGTGATAGCGCTTGAGCATCGCACTGGTCAGGTAGATGTGGCTCAGTACATCGCCCAGGCGGCCGGACAAGGACTCCTTGAACTTCAACTTGCCGCCCAGCATCAGCATCGACACGTCGGCCATCAATGCCAGATTGGCCGAGTAACGGTCCAGCTTGCGGAAGAAGCGGCGGGTGTAGGCATCGCCCGGCGCCGCGCCGATGCGCGCACCGGTGATGCCAAACCAGAACGAACGCACTGCATTGGAAATACCGAAGCGGATGTGGCCAAACAGGCTCTGGTCGAAGGCCTCCAGACCACGACGCGTGTCCGGATCCTGCGCCGCCTGCATTTCCTTCATCACCCACGGATGGCACAGGATCGCACCCTGGCCGAAGATCAGCAGGCTACGGGTCATGATGTTGGCGCCTTCCACGGTCACGCCGATCGGCGCAGCCTGCCAGGCACGGCCAGCGAAGTTGCGCGGCCCCAGGATGATGCCCTTGCCGCCGATCACGTCCATCATGTCGCTGACCACTTCGCGGCCCATGGTGGTGCAGTGATACTTGGCGATCGCCGACGGCACCGACGGCACATCGCCGCGATCCACTGCCGCGGCGGTCGCCTGCGACAACGCACTGATCGCGTACGCCTTGCCGCCAATACGCGCCAGCGCCTCTTCCACGCCCTCGAAACGGCCGACCGACAGGCCGAACTGCTTGCGGATGCGCGCATACGCACCGGTGACCACGGCCGCCGCCTTGCTGCCGCCGCTGGCGGTAGAGGGCAGGGTGATCGAACGGCCCACCGCCAGGCACTCGTTGAGCATGTTCCAGCCCTTGCCGACCATCTCCACGCCGCCAATCAACTGGCTGAGCGGAATGAACACTTCTTCGCCGTGGATCGGGCCGTTCTGGAATGGCGAGTTGAGCGGGAAGTGGCGACGGCCGATTTCCACCCCGGGCGTTTCGCGCGGCAGCAATGCCAGCGTGATGCCGATGTCCTTCTTGTCGCCGATCAGGCCTTCCGGATCATAGGCACGGAACGCCAGACCGATCAGCGAAGCGACCGGCGCCAGGGTGATGTAGCGCTTGTCGAAGGTGAGCTTGACGCCGAGCACGTTGGCGCCATTCCACTCGCCCTTGCACACGATGCCGTAGTCCGGAATCGAGGTGGCATCGGAACCGGCGAACGGGCCGGTCAGGCCGAAGCACGGCACTTCCGCACCGACCGCAAGGCGCGGAAGGTAATAGTCCTTCTGCTCCGGCGTGCCGTAATGCAGCAGCAGCTCGCCCGGCCCGAGCGAGTTGGGCACGCCGACGGTGGAACTCACCACGCTGGAGATCGAGGACAGCTTCTGGATCACCTTGTGGTGCGCCAGCGCACTGAAGCCCAGGCCACCGTATTGCTTGGGGATGATCATGCCGAAGAACTTGTTCTTCTTGATGAAGTCCCACAGCTCCGGCGGCAGGTCGGCGTGGACGTGGGTGATCTCCCAGTCGTTGACCATCTTGCACAGCTCTTCCACCGGGCCATCCAGGAAGGCCTGCTCTTCGGCGGTGAGCTGCGGCTTGGGATAGTTGAGCAGCTTCTGCCAATCCGGATCACCGGTGAACAGCTCGCCTTCGAAACCCACCGAGCCGGTTTCCAGCGCGATGCGTTCGGTCTGCGACAGCGGCGGCAGCACCTTGCGGAAGAACGCCATCAACGGCGTGGTCAGCAGCGGCTTGCGCAGGAAGGGCAACAGCACCGGAGCGGCCACTAGTACCACCAGGGCGGCGGCGACGATGGTCGCGGTGAGATTGGCACCCAGCAACCAGCACCCCACCAGCACGCAGGCGCTGATCGCAACCCAGGTGGCAAGGCGCATGCGGTGATAGGCAGCGATACCCGCCGCCAGGATGACGAGGAGGAACGGTGCAACGATGCTCATGGTCTTGCTCCAGTGACATGCTCGGTGATGTTGGACGCTGCAATGGTGCCAACCGAGGGCAGTGCGTCCAGATAATGCAACACGGTGGCGGTAAACGTGGCGTTGTCGTCGCCGGCCAGCATGTGTGTGGCATCGGCCAGTTGCACATGCTGCGCGTGCGGCGCAATCGACAAGAATTCGGTGATGTTGGCCGGCGTCACCAGATCGCTGCGTCCGCCGCTGATCAGCAGCATCGGGCACCGCACCTGTGCGGCGGCTTCCAGCAAGGCCGGTTGCTGCAGCTGTGGATCCTGCCCCGCCAGTTCGTCGACCAGGCGCGGGTCCCAGTGCCACTGCCAACGGCCATCGTCGCGTTGGCGCAGCAGGCCCTGCAGCTGGCTTGCCGTCTTGCGCGGGCGATGCGGCAGGTAGGTGGCGATGGCATCGGCAGCGGAATCGAGCGAGGCAAACCCGTCCGGATGCGCGGTCATGAAGCGCAGAATGCGCTCCACGCCGGTGGTGTCCCAGCGCGGGGTGATATCCACCAACACGATCGCCCGGAACAGGCCCGGCCAGCGTGCCTCCGCAAGCAGGCCGAACAGACCGCCCATGGAGGCAGCCACCAATACCGGCGGTTCGGGTTGCTCACCCGCCAACACGATCAGGTCGTCGGTGAACTGGGTGGCGGAGTAGGGCAGGGCAGCGTCATTGAAGCTCGAATCGCCATGCCCGCGTGCGTCGTACGACAGCGCACGGTAGCCAGCGTGCGCCAGCGCTGCTGCGGTCGCCTCCCATGCATGCCGGGTCTGTCCGAACCCATGCGCGAGCAATACCGTCTGCCGGTATTCGGCGCCTTGCACGGACACCGCCAGCGCTGCGTCGGCAACGCTGACAGGCGACACGGGCGCAGGGTGTGCAAGCGTAGCGGGGACGGTGACCATACCTAATGGTATGGATGCCGCCTGTTCCCTGTCAATACTCCTTGGTATGGACGGTTAAGCCGTTGAATCGTGGCGATTGTGTGGCGTTTTTGTGATGCATACTGCAACTGACTCAGGCGTATGGTTAAATCGCGCCATGAACGACATTACCGACGCCAGCCCCACCACGCCCCGCGCCAGTTCCGGTCGCGGCAACCGCCTCAGCGCGGACGATTGGGCGCAGGCCGCGCTGGACCTGATCGCCGAACAAGGCGTGGGCGCAGTTGCGGTGGAGCCGTTGGCACGCCGTCTCGGCGTCACCAAAGGCAGCTTCTATTGGCATTTCCCCTCGCGGGACGCCCTGCTGCAAGCCGCCCTGGAGCGCTGGGAGATCTTCGAACAAAAGGAAGTGTTCGGTAGCCTGGAAGACGTACCCGACCCCAGCGCCCGCTTGCGCGCGTTGTTTCAATTGGTCGCGCACGAAGTTAAACCGCATGTCATCTATAGCGAACTGCTCAAGGCGCTCGATCACCCGGCCGTGCGCCCGGTCATCGACCGCGTCTCGCAACGCCGCCTCGATTATCTGATCGCCTCGTTCCGCCAGGCAGGCCTGTCCCGCACCGACGCCCAACACCGCGCCCGCCTTGCCTACGCCGCCTACGTCGGCTTCCTGCAACTATCGCTGCAGCTGCAACAACCCAAACAGGCACGCGAAGAATTCGAATCCTACGTCGAGCATGTGATTCAGACGTTGATTCCGGGGTGAATTCTGCGATGCGCCCTAGGCGCGCTCTGCGGTTACGCCTTGTACGGTAGCAGGCCGAAATTGCCTTAGCCCGCCACTTGGTGCGTAGGACAACATCGTTAACGGCCGCCCTTGCTGCATCTTAAGTGGTCTCTAAAAGTATCCAGGTCTTGCATTTGGCGTGAAATTTCACGGTAAGACAATTTTCTGTTAACGCATCTTTAATTTTTCCAACTTGATAGCTACTATCGGCTACACCTTCGTTTTGGGCTCGCTTTTCGATCCCTCGAACGGTTGTTCATCACGCCACTACCAAGATCTTGGAGAGAGAGCTCAATGATTTACAAGACCAGCAAGCTTCGCGACGCGATTTCGTTCGCCATCGCGGTTGGTGCTTCTGCCTCGGCACTGCCTTCGATCGCTATCGCCCAGGACTCGGGCGCGACGAATCTTGATCGCATCGAAGTGACCGGCTCGCGTATCCGCCAAGTGGATACTGAAACCGCTCAGCCGATTCTCACCGTCAGCCGCGCTGACATCGAAAAGCAGGGCTTTTCATCGGTCGCCGACATCCTGCAGAACATCAGCGCAGTCGGCACGCCGCCAATCAGTCGCGCGTCGCCGCTGTCCTCCGGCGAAGCGGTCGGTGGTACTTACATTAGCCTGCGTGACCTGGGTGCAGCGCGTACGCTCGTCCTGGTCAACGGCAAGCGTCTGGGCATCACGACTGACGGTCTACAGGATATCTCCACCGTTCCTGTCTCCTCGATCGATCGCATTGAGGTTCTGAAGGATGGCGCTTCGTCGATCTACGGCTCCGACGCGATCGCTGGTGTCATCAACATCATCACCCGCACCAATTTCGATGGCGCGACGGGCAGCGTTTACTACGGTCAGTACTCGCAGGGCGATGGCGAGACAACCAATGCCGACTTTGTAATGGGTGTCACCGGCGAACGTGGAACGCTGACCGTTGGTATCGAGTATGCCAAGGAAAACAAGGTTGCTGCTTCTGATCGTCCGTACTCGGAATTCCCGCGTTCGTCTAATCATCCGGACTTCGGTTGGACCGCGGTCGGTGAGTTCGGCGGCTTCGTCAGCCGCCCGGCTGACGCGCTTCCCAATGTCCGTTACCCGGCTGCCACCGCAACCAATCCGAACCGCGAAGTACGTGTCCTGGTGCGCGACGGCGGCAATCCGGACAATCCGGCCGACTACCGCGCTCAGAACACCGATCAGAACGTTACCCAGGACAAGACCAACACTAACCGCTGGACCGATCTGCGTACTCCGCAAGAGCGCCGTTCGCTGTTCGTGGATGGCTCTTACGATCTGACGGACAACGTCCGTTTCCGTACCAACGTGCTGTACAGCAATCGCGATTCCGAGCGGCAGATTGCGGGTTACCCGTACCAGGCTCTCGCGTTCGGTTCGCCGATGTCGGTGGATAGCGCGTTCAATCCGCTCAATCGTGAAATCCCAAACTGGTGGCGTCGTACGACCGAAGTGCCGCGCACCACGCGTGCCGAGCTGACCACCTATCGCTTCTCGGGCGCATTCGACGGTTCGTTCAACGTCGGCGACCGCATCTTCGATTGGGATGTGGGTTACCTCTACAACAACAATAAGCTGGTGCAAAGCGGTTACGGTGATCTCAACCTGACCTCGTTGCGCGCCGCTGTTGGTCCGTCCTTCATCAATGCATCCGGCATCGCGCAGTGCGGTTCCGCGGCCGCCCCGATTGCATTGGCGCAGTGTGTTCCGTTCAATCCGTTCATTGCCGCCGGTCTGTCCGGTCCGGGCGCACTGACGGGCAATCAAGCCCTGCAGGACTTCCTGATCCCCACCACGCACGCAACTGCTGACACCAAGACCAAGGTCATCTCGGCCAACTTGTCGGGTAGCTTGTTCACCCTGCCTGCTGGCGATCTCGGCTTTGCCGTGGGTGCTGAGCAGCGTAAGGAAGAAGGCGAGTTCAGCCCGGACGCGCTGGCCCAGTCGGGCAATACCTCTGGTCTGGCCAACTTCCCCACCGGCGGCAGCTACAAGGTTGAGGAGGTGTACGCCGAGCTCAACGTGCCGATCCTGGCTGATCTGCCGTTCGCACAGGAGCTGAGCCTGAGCCTGGCATCCCGTTACTCTGATTACAATACGTTCGGCGACACCGTGAACAGCAAGTTCGGCTTCAAGTGGAAGCCGCTCCAGTCGTTGCTGGTCCGCGGTACCTGGGCCGAGGGATTCCGTGCGCCGACCATCTCCGACCTTTACGGTGGCGGTTCGCAGAGCTTCGATTCGTACACCGATCCTTGCGACGTCCAGTTCGGTGCTTCCCGCACCAGCGCCGCTGTCCGCGCCCGCTGCGCCGCCGCATTGCCCGTCAATGCAGCGACCTTCCGTCAGCAGGCACAAGGTTTCGTGCCGACCACCGCAGCCTCGTCGCAAACGCCTCTGGCCTTCCTGTCAGGTTCCAATGACCAGCTGACTCCGGAAACCTCGACCTCCAAGACACTGGGTTTTGTCTGGAGTCCGGGTTTCGTTAATGGCCTGAACGTCTCGCTTGACTGGTGGCAAATCCGTGTCGAGAACACCATCATCGGCGACACTGCCAATCTGATCCTAAACGACTGCTACATCAACGGTATCGCTGAGCGCTGCAGTGCCTTCACCCGCGATCCCGTCACCGGCATCGTCAACACTTTGAACCGGACCTCAATCAACGCGGGTTACCGTGAAGTTGAGGGTTACGATCTAGATCTGGGTTATCGCCTGGCTACTGACACTGCCGGCACCTTCGGCGTCAAGTGGACGACCACCTACACCAGCCGCGATGAGTTGGTGACCACGCGTAATTCCGTCACCAATCCGAACCCGTTCACTGGCGTGGGCTGGGCAGGGACCACCACGGGTACCCACTTCCGCGTCCGTTCCAATGTCGCCTTCAACTGGGACAAGGGCGATTTCGGCGCAAGCTGGACGGTGCGCTACTTCTCCGGTCTTAAGGAGAGCTGCTTGAGTGCGTCCCTGTTCCCTGAAGAGTGCAGCGATCCCAACTACCGTGCCCCAAACAATCAGGGCGTCTCGGTTGGTAATCCGACCAATGAGCGTGGTGCGACCGTCTTCAACGACGTTCAGGTCCGCTGGAATGCGCCGTGGAACGCCACGATCGCGGCGGGTGCCAACAACGTGTTCGACCGTGTTGGTCCGACCCTGTACAGCCAACCGAGCTCCAACGTTTCTTACTTCGGCGGGTTCGACATCGGGCGCTTCCTGTACATGCGTTACACCCAGCGTTTCTGATAATTAGAGCTAAGATGTGAGTGCTGCTACGCCCCCAGATCGGGGGCGTAGCTGTTTTTGGTCCTGACTGCCTGTCAGGGCAGTGCTGCCACGGACGTGCTAACTCTTTGGATGAGGCTTGTAGTAGGTGTGCATCACACGCTAACTTCGCAGGGGCGTCATTCTGACGGTAATGAAGGCTCCATACGCGTGAGATCATTTGGAAAGTTAATGCGGTTACCTGAGCACTCCGAGAAAGTGCAGGCTTGGATTCGAGCTGGTGCAGTCCAGGACTATCTCAATGTCTCCGCCTGGTCGCAATTTGCCGAACATTTGCGTGGTAGCGGCTTGCTGCATGACGCGTGCCACGCGTATTGGCACTTAGCCAGACTCCAGATCGGTGAATTTGCGCACTTGATAAATCTCGGAAACTTACTGATCGAGCTAGCGGATTTTAACGGGTCATTAGATGCGTTCGACGAGGCGATAAGCCGGGGCGCCGGCCGTGAAGTCGCTTGCCACCTAGGTAGGGGCCTGGCCCTGCTTTACCTGCAGCGATATGACGCAGCGGAGAATAGTTTGAAAATTGCGTGGGAGCAGGAGCCCAGAGCGTGCGATGTTTCCCTGGCATATGCGCAGTGCTTGATGGAACTGGAGCGATTTGACGAAATTGAAGCTTGCATCGCGCCACTTGACGAAGAGGAAATGTCGCGCGACCAGCGTGAAGCGTTTGCTTGGTTGCTTGCAAACTGTGGTGACGAGTGGCGTGCAATACGGTTGTACCAAGACTTGGTGGACGACACGCCAGCAACGATAGAGTTGCGGATACAACTGGTTCTTGTATTGGAGAGACTTAATCGGCTTGACGAAGCCGACAGCTATTTGCAGCATGATTTTGTGGCCAGTAGCGAGATTTCGCCAGCCAAGGCACTTGCGATGGGGCGAATGCTGAGGCGCCGCAAGAATTATGCGGATGCGGAGAGGTGTCTGGTCGCGGGCGTTGAAGTCGCTGGAGATGGAGCGATTGGAGCCTTGCTGGAATTTGAGCGAGCCAAAAATGCGGACGCGAGCTGCTGCTTCGATGAGGCGATAAGTGCGTTAGGTCGGGCGCATTCGCGTGCCGTTACTGCGTACCGTCAGCGTTTTCCGGATCAAACTGTTGATAGTGCGCTGGGATGGTTAAGTGAGTCACTGGTTTCTCCAGCTCCTTCAAGCTGGAGAAGTTCGTCAAAGTTAGATTGCTTCAAGGATCCTACATTTCTGATCGGTTTTCCGCGATCAGGTACCACATTATTGGAGCGAATATTGGATTCGCACCCGAGCTTGGCGGTACTAGATGAGCGCCCGGCACTGGAGGATGCGATCGCTTGCTTGGGAACAGGTGGCCACATGCAGCTTGATGCATCATTAGATAGACTAGCCGAATCCCAGCTCAAACGGGCGCGAAGTGCTTACTACGCGGTCGCATCGCGATATGTGTCGCTACAGCACGCTATCGTAGATAAGTATCCACTAAATTTGACGAGGGTCCCGTACATTGCTCGTCTCTTTCCGCGTGCCAAGTATCTCCTTCTTCTGCGAGATCCCCACGACTGCGTGTTGAGTTGCTATATGCAAGCGTTTGGCATGCGGGGAGGCGCATTGTCGTTCGCCACCCTGGAGTCAGCTGCGGAAACGTATGTCAAAGTGATGTCTTACTGGGAACGCCATAAGATCTTGACTGATGCTCAAGTCCACGTGTTGCGCTATGAGGATCTTGTTCGTGACATGGCTGCGCACATCGTGCCATTACTGGCTTTTCTGAACTGTGAGTGGGATGGGGCAATGACTAACTTTCATGAGCTGGCCAAGTCAAGAGTCACGCGGATCAATACTCCGAGTTATTCGCAGGTGATCGAGCCAATTCACAACCAAGCAATCGGGCGCTGGCAAAACTATCGGCATCACTTCTCTCAGCGAACACTGGATCTACTAGCCCCTTGGCGTCAACGCTATGGGTATAGTGCGTTAGCGCTGGGGGAAGCGTAAATAAGTCGAAAGAATATATTTGTCTCCGCTTAGCGGGGGGCGCCCTTGGTGGGCATACATCCAGTAAGGCGGGAACATCAGAAGTCTCCCTGCTCGCGGTTCGACTCCATAATTCAGTCCGGGAAACCAGGTTTCTCCGCCTTCAGAGACGTCATTGAGATACCACAGAAAGACAAGATATCGGTCGCATACGCCGTTTACCGAGTCGAAGTGCGTCTGAAACCGCTCGTCATTACCTGAACGATATCGCTTGAGAATCAATGGGCTGAGAAGCGAGCTATCCGGGACTGCGATGTCCAAATTCACGTCAGCATTGTAGCGTTTGAGTTCTTGGCTAATGCGGGAGCGGAAGAAGCCAAGAAATGCGTTGTCGGACAGTTTGGAAATGTCCAACTCTGTCCATGCGCTCGCTTCTAAGCCGGCGCGCACGCCTCGGCCGTTTCTTTCCTGGAATTCTTCAAGCGCATCGAACGAGTTTACAAGCTTGCTGCAAAGCTGCGCGGGCAGGCTTTGGTCGTAGGTTCTGACGAAGTACTGAAGCTGATCTTGAGACGAAGGTGCCGCAAATGCGGCACCTTCGTCTCCTTTTTTCAGATCAGAATCTTGCAGTCCAACGCATCCAGTAGTACCTGCCGATGGCATCATAGGTCCGCAAGTCAGTGGAGGCATTAAAGCCCGAATAAACCAGTGGGGGTTGGCGATCTGCCAAGTTCCGTACGCCAATTTGGATCGTGCTGTTGTTTAGCGACTCGATTCGATATCCAAGCTGGAAATCGGTCTGAGTATATGACGGAACTTGGCGCTTAGCTACGTAGCCTTCGGTTCCAACTTCAGCGACATCAGGTGCCTCATTGACGTGATGGACATATCGCGTAGTCAAGCTTACGTTGAGATTGCCGAGGGTCCACGTCAGATCGTTGAGTGCACGCCAGCGTGCAATGTTACCAAAGCCCGACGACGCAGAGTCTACAAATGTGCCGGCAAGGCCCTTGCTTTCAGGGATGCCCGGAAACGCGCCGACATCGCTAGTCGGGTCCCCTGAAAGAAGGCGAACATCATACTGGCGGATGTAAGTCGTATCGAGATTCCAGGACAGCTTGCCCCACGCAGCTTCCTGGGTAGCGTAACGGAAACCAAGGTCAACGCCGCTTGTCCGCAATTCGCCGAAGTTGCCGATCACATTCGTCATCTGAGCAACGTCACCCGCCTCGTCGCGAATAAAGGTGTCGCAGTAGCGTCCGAACTGATAGCACTGATTCAACATCACCGTCTCTGGAAGATTGGTGATGAACTGATCAAGGCTAACGCGCCAATAGTCCGCAGTAACGCTAAATCCTTCGAGCCAACTAGGACTATAGACGAAGCCGTAAGTAAATACGTCGCCCTCTTCCGGCTGGAGATTAGGATTGGAAACCTGGAACGAAGTGACCTGATTGTTGCTTTGACGGAAAGAGCCGTCTGGAGCAACGCCTGAACAAGCCCGCGGGTCAGCGGTTGCTTGTCCGGAGTAACCGTTACACGGGTCGACGTAACTGTTTGCACTGGGTGCTGTCGGCGAGAACAGGTCGCCAATCGTAGGTGCCCTGAAGACGTCTGCATAAGTGCCGCGGATCAGTAGGTCCGAAAACGGCTTCCATTCCAGGCCGATCTTTGAATTGGTCGTGCCACCGAAATTCGAGTAATCCGAATAGCGCGTGCCAACCGTGAGATTAAGCTTTTCCGCAAGAGGTACATCGGCTAGCAGCGGAATCAGGGCTTCAGCATAAATTTCGTTGACATCGAACTTCCCGGAGATATCGCCAAACGTACAGGCTTCCTGGGTGGTCAGGCAGACCGTTTCGCCCGGTGGAATGATTGTCAAGAAATCGCTTGTCGAGCTTGCCGACTCTTCGCGTCGTTCAACGCCAACGGCCAGTGAGACCGTTCCTGCCGGAATCTCGAACAGGTCGCCAGTCGCATTGGCATTGAAAACTTTAAGCGTATTTTCATTGGTGTTGGTGATTGTCGGATTGATCAGGCTGAGCGCTGTCAGCTGCGCTTGACCAGTAGCGGTGGTTGCATCCGGTGCTGGGCCGAGGAAATTGACAGGTAAGCAGCCATTGATCGCGGTAGCCGGATTGCCAGGTGTCCGCACACAGATGGGGTTCCCAGTTGCAGGGTCGATCATGGAAGGCCCGAGTGCCGACGCAAGGCCGGGACTGAATAAGTAGCCCTTCACGGAAGACGACTGCGGAGAACGGCCGTATCCGTAAGATGCGTCCCAACTCCAACTGCTGTCGCCAAATGCACCCCGCAGGCCGCCCGTGATTTGATACGTTTCGGTCACGAACCGCGTAGTGCGCGTCGGGATAAAATCTCGGAGGCGCAGGCGCGCGTCAGTGATGTCGACCCCAAAAGGGTTATAGATGCTATCGGCGCTGATTTGTACATTGTCGACGGCCGGCCTGCCGTCAAAAGGCAGTGGAGCGAGCGCAAATGAGGATTCAGTGCGCAGCCAAGAACCGAGCACAAAAGCTTCAACATTGTCGCTGAGCTTGTATGTGCCGTTCATGAAAAGACTGGTCCGCTCCTGCGGGGTCAGCGTCAGATTTCCGTCCGCCTGATAGTTGTACACGTCAGTCTGAGGATCGAAACAGCGGAAGTCTGAAGGGGCCGATCCAGGTCGTCCTTCGATTCGGGTAAGCGTGACATTTGCGCCTGTGCCGCAATTCGGATCCGTCAGATTGACGCCT
The DNA here is from genome assembly GCF_041477645.2 of Xanthomonas sp. NCPPB 1325. Taxonomy (NCBI): domain Bacteria; kingdom Pseudomonadati; phylum Pseudomonadota; class Gammaproteobacteria; order Lysobacterales; family Lysobacteraceae; genus Xanthomonas; species Xanthomonas sp. NCPPB 1325. The sequence continues at coordinate 3,513,944 of NZ_CM192985.1, read as the reverse complement.
GCGGCGTTGGTGCGCGGCACCACGTACCGCCCCGTCAAGATGCGGCTCGTACCACCGATGCCTTTTTCGCCGGCATAAAGTTGATAGGGCTGGCTGGAGTAGACGCGATCAGCTGCACGTACCTCATTGGCCTTGTCGTAGCTGGCACCAAGCATCAAGCTGCCGCGGTCACTTGTCATACCGAAGACAGCATCGTAACGCTCCGTCTCGGCGTCACCTCGCGATGAAGTTCCGTAATAGGCGCTTGCTTCGACTCCATCAAAGTTCTTGCGAAGAATGAAGTTGACCACACCACCGATAGCATCTGACCCGTAGATCGCCGATGCGCCGTCTTTGAGTACTTCAACGCGCTCAATTAGACCCAACGGAATAGAGTTGATGTCAACCGCTCCGTTAGCATTGCTAACTGTTCCAATCCATCGCCGACCGTCAACAAGAACGAGCGAACGGTTGACGCCCAGGCCGCGTAGATCGACTGTAGCTGCGCCGGCGCCGCCTCCATTGTTCACTTGCGGGTTAGTGGCCGCGCCCGCAATCGCAGGGGTGCGCTGAAGAAACTCGCCAACTGTTGCCGCGCCGGAGCTTTGGATAGTCTGGCGATCAATCACGAATACCGGACTCGACGTCTCTAAGTCGGCACGCTTGATGCGTGAGCCAGTGACCTCGATCTTATCCAGGTTCGTTGTTGCGTTGGCGGAGGCATCCTGGGCAAAAGATGCGGGGGAATACGCACTTCCGACGACAAGGGCAAGTACAACGGCGTCACGCAGCTTGCTTGACGTGTACTTCATGGGCTCTCTCTCCGAATAACGATGTTGGGTAGGCCTGGCAGGTGGGTCCGAATGAGCGGTCCCAAAAACGCCAGGGTGAACCGATGGTATATGGCCGGTACAAAGAATTAAAGTCCCGTTAACCTTGTGATGTCGCACAAACAAAAACGCCACCGCAGATGACGGTGGCGTGATTTTCACCAATTAAGGATCCTTACAAATCCTGCTCGTACCTGACGTACGGGATGGTACCGTCGCTGTTGCTGTCGTTGTTCGGGGCAAAGGGGTTCTTGCCGCGGGAGATCACGTTCTCCGCACCGACGGTCAGCTGGCCGCTCCAGGGGGTGCGCCAGGTCAGGCCTAGGCCAAGGCCTTCCCATTTTTCCGGTTGGCCGGGGACGTCGACCACGCGGCCGATCACGTTCGCGCTGAAAGCCCCATAGCCACCGCCCACGCTGAGGGTCTTGCTGTCCCACTGGTCGGCAATCGCCGGGGAGACGTCGGCCAGCGGAACCAGACGGGCGCGCGCATAGGTGCCGCCGATAGAGACGAAGCCTTCGCGGCCGATGTTCTTCTGGCCGAAGACGGTCAGGTCGTTCTGTTCGACCCGGGTCAACGGAGCCTTGCCTGCGCCGACCAGCCAGGCGGGCAGGGTGTCGCGACCGGTGCCTGCAGTGACCCCAACCCGGCCACCGGCACGGTTGAAGCCCAACGTCCCGGAAACGCGACGCGCGGCAGCGGCGCTGTCTTCTTCTTCGTCGCCGATCCCGGCGAGCAGGCAGTGGCTGGCCAGCCCGCTGATGTTGGTGCCACGGCTGCTATTGCACAGCAGGCCGAGCGAATCGCCCGAGGTCAGCCCGAACGCAGCGTCCAGCGAGTTACGGCCGAAATGCCAGCGCGCACCGGCTTTTTGCTCGCCTGTGGGCTCCAGGTACAGAAAGGCTTCCACCTTGCCGCTGCCCTTGTTCCACACCGGCAGGATCGTACTTTCGCGGAGCTGCTGGGACGTCGACTGCGCATGCACACCCGTGGCTGCCGCAAGGGCAACCAGCAGAGCGAGCGGAAGGCGCAGAAGGTGTCGCATACCAGAGATCAGACCCAGGGGCAGTTGTTAAGTTCCCGAGAGCGGGCAGGGAAGATGCTAGGGTGTTTATGATTATTTAACAAGTAGTCACGCTCCCCAGAACGCGCCCGCGATGCTCTCTACTGCAACCGTTCCGGCGCCTGCTGGGAGGGCTGCGCTGCGCTGAAAAGTACGTCCAGTTCGGTCAACGGAAAGTGATACTCACGGCCGCAGAACTCGCAGCGCACCTCTACCTCGCCGGTGTCTTCGGCGGCGGCGCGCGCTTCGGCTTCGCCCAGCGATTGCAGCATCGAAGCCACCCGTTCGCGTGAGCAGGAACAGCCAAAGCTGAGCGGCCTGTCGCCCAGCAGCTGGACGTCCTCTTCGTGGAACAGGCGATGCAGCAGGTCCTCACCGGCCACCGACAGCAGTTCCGGCGCGCCGAGAGTGTCGAACAGGGCGCCGATGCGGGTCCAGCCATCGTTGTCGCCTTCGTCGCCGGGCAGTTTCTGCAGCAGCAGACCGGCAGCCTGATCCGGGCCGGCCGCCAGCAGCAGGCGTGTTGGCAGCTGCTCGGACTGCTGGAAGTAGGTTTCGAAGGCTTCGGCCAGATCGGGGGCCTGCAGGCCGACCAGACTCTGGTAGCGCTGCGGCTCGCGCGGGTCCAGGCCGGGGTTCTCGATGGTGATGGCCAACAGTGCGCTCTCGCCCAGCCCGCGCAGGTCGGTGGGAGCATCCGCGCCATCGGCCAACTGCACGATGCCGCGCAAGGTGCCGGCAGCGGTGCATTCGGCAAACAGGGTGCGCAGGGTGTCGTTGCCGCGCAATTGCACCGACAGCCGCCCGTCGACCTTGGTATGGCCGGTAAACAGCGCCGACGCCACCGCCGCTTCGCCTAGCAGCTGGCGTGCCGCCGGGGGGTACTCGGCGGCGCCCTGGATGTCGTGCCAGGCCTGGGTCAGACGCACATGGACACCGCGCACGCCGGCGGCGGGCAGCAGGAAGCGGGAAAGCTGATCGTGATCGGTCATGGAGACATCGGACGTAAGGGACGCTGGTTGCCGGATAATGCGGCAGGCATCGGGATTGAAGGTCGAAGCACACTAATGGGGACGGATGCATTGGATGGCAAGCAGGGCGCGCCCGGGCGGCGCAGGCGCTGGCTGCGCTGGATACTGGCGGCACCGCTGCTGTTTGCGGCGGCCAGCGTGCTGCAGGTGCTGGTGCTGCGGGTGGTGGATCCGCCGGTCAGCAGCATGATGGTGGGCCGCTATCTGGAGGCGTGGGGCGACGGCGACTGGAGTTTTTCGCTGCACCAGCAATGGCGCGACTACGAGAAGATCGCCGCCAGCCTGCCGATTTCGGTGGTGGCTGCAGAAGACCAGCAGTTTCCGATCCACCACGGTTTCGATCTGCAGGCCATCGAGAAGGCGCGCGATCACAACGCGCGCGGCGGGCGGGTGCGTGGTGCCAGCACGATCAGCCAGCAGGTCGCCAAGAACGTGTTTCTGTGGCAAGGCCGCAGCTGGGTGAGAAAGGGGCTGGAGGCCTGGTACACGGTGCTGATCGAACTGCTCTGGCCCAAGCAACGCATTCTGGAGATGTACCTCAACGTGGCCGAGTTTGGCGACGGGGTCTACGGCGCACAGGCAGCTGCGCGGCAGTTCTGGGGCAAGGATGCCGCCGGCCTGTCGGCCGCCGAGTCGGCGCGTCTGGCAGCGGTGCTGCCTTCGCCCCGTCGCTATGACGCACGCCGCCCGGGTGCCTATGTGCAGCGGCGCACGGCCTGGATCCAGCGTCAGGCGCGCCAGCTGGGCGGCGCTGCGTATCTGCAGGCGCCGTGAGCATGCACAACATCGACGCAGCCCAGCCGCCGGATGCCGCCGCGCGCCTGACGGTGGTGATCGCGGCCTATAACGAAGAGGCCAGCATTCCGTTGCTGCATCCGCGGCTGTGCGCCGTGCTGGCGGGCCTGCAGGACCTGCAGACCCATGTGCTGTATGTCGATGACGGCAGTACCGATGGCACCTGGGACGTCGTGCAGGCGCTTGCTCAGGCCGATACGCAGGTGAGCGTGGTGCGGCTGTCGCGTAATTTCGGCAAAGAAGTGGCGGTCTCTGCCGGTCTGGACCATGTGTTGCCGGGCGCGGTGGTGCTGCTCGATGCCGATGGCCAGGACCCGCCGGAATTGATCCCCGAATTCGTCGCGCTATGGCGCGCCGGATACGACAACATCTTCGGGACGCGGGTGTTCCGCGAAGGCGAGGGCTGGCTCAAGCGCAGCGCAGCGCACGCGTTTTACCGGGTGATCCGGCGCCTGTCGCGCACGCCTATTCCAGCCGATACCGGCGATTTCCGCTTGCTGTCGCCGCGTGTGGTGCAGGCCCTGCAGCAGCTCCGCGAACGCCACCGGTTCATGAAGGGACTGTTCGGCTGGGTGGGATTCCGTCAGGTGGCATTACCGTACCGGCGCGCGCCGCGGCTGTCGGGGCGCAGCAAATTCACCGTGTGGCGGTTGTGGAATTTCGCGCTCGACGGCATCACCAGTTTTTCCACCGTGCCGCTCCGCGCCGCCACCTATCTCGGGCTGCTGACGGCGCTGGCGGCCTTTGTGTTCGGGGCGTGGGTGGTGGTCAAGGCGGCGCTGATGGGCGACCCGGTGGCCGGCTGGCCCACCATGATGTCGGTGATCCTGTTCCTGGGCGGGATCCAGCTGATTGCGCTGGGGTTGATCGGCGAATACCTGGGGCGCTTGTATGACGAAGCCAAGCAGCGCCCGCTGTACCTGGTCGATACCCACCAAGGCGCGGTGGGAGTAGGCTGCGACGACCAGACCAAGCGCGGAGCGGGCCATGCAGACCGTACGACAGCTGTTGGGGACCAAGCAGGTTGAGGTATTTGCCGTCGCGGCCGATGCCGCGGTGATCGATGCGATCCGGCTGATGGCCGAGAAAGGCATCGGTGCGGTGCTGGTGATGGACGGGCAGCGCCTCGTCGGCATCGTGTCCGAGCGCGATTACGCGCGCAAGGTGGTGCTGCGCGATCGGTCGTCATCGACCACCAGCGTTGCCGAAATCATGAGCACTGAAGTGGTGACGGTTTCGCCATCGGACTCGGTGGAGCGTTGCATGCAGCTGATGACCGACGGGCGCTTCCGGCATCTGCCGGTGGTCGAAAACGGCCGCGTGCAGGGCGTTGTCTCGATCGGCGATCTGGTCAAGGCGGTGATCGAGACCCAGCAGCGCGATATCGATCAATTGCAGCGTTATATCGCCAGCTGATCCCGCTGCGTTGTCGCGGTCGAAGCAGCTTGAACGCGTGAGGCGTGCTGCTGATTGCGGCGCATTTGACGGCGGCAGCATGGCACCAGGCGTTGCCTGCATCGCCTAGTTGCAGGCATGTGTTGTGCCGTCAGCGACTGTACCGTCCTCGTTTGCTCGCTGTTACTGCGCGTACTTGCCGCCGCAATCGCTGTCCTGCCCCGGGCCGGGCTCGAAGGTCGCCAGCAGCGCCGCCGGTGGCGCGATGCTGCCCAGCGCCACGGCAATGGCGCCGCGGACGCCAAGTGCCTTGAAATCCGGGCGGAAGCTGGGGTCTTTGAAGGTGCCCGCAATGCGCAGCGGCGAGCGCAGGCTCAGGATACTGCGGTCCTTGGGGCGCGGGCGCAGCAGCAGGTCGAGCGTCTCGTTCTTGAGGCTGATGGTGCCTTCGCCGACGATGATGGTGTCGGTGCTGTCGAAGGCCAATGCGCGCGATTGCATCAGGCCGTCCTGCACGCCGAAGTCGCCGAAGATGCAGCGCACCGGGATCTGGCGGTCCTTGGTGACCAGGTATTTCAGCGATTCGGCAATGTCCAGGCCCGCCAGTTCCATGATCAGGTTGCCCACATGGCCGCGTCCCATGCCAACGCCGATCGAGCCGTCGGCAGTACCGAGCATCGCAGCGATCGAGTTGCCGCGACCGCGCAGGTCCAGCTCGCCGCCGATCGCACCGGAGGCCTGCTTGGCGAGCGTGGCATCGGGGAACAACTGGTCCAGGCGGATGCCACGAATGCCGGCTTTCAGCTGGGTCGTAATGACCTCGTTGCGCGCATCCATGCGGATGGTGGAGCGGATGTCACCACCGGCAACGCCGAAGTTGAGCGGGTCCAGCTGCAACAAACCGTCCTTCAGCTTCAGCGTCGCATCCATGTCGTCCAGTGGCCAGGAGGGCGCATTGATGCGCTGCGCGCGCCAACGCACCTGCGCATCCATCGCGCGCAGCTTGGACAGGTCGTAGGGCGTGGCGGGCAGGACGCGCGCGCTGGCGGCCAGTTGCGCGGCCTGCTTCTTTTGCTCGGCATTGGCCGACTCGTTGGCACCGGTCTTGGGCGGTGCACCGACGAAACCGGCCAGATCGTCGAAATCCAGTCGCTTGGATGCCAGGTCGGCGCGCAGCAGTGGACGCTTGTTGCGCAGGTCCACTTCAGCAGTGCCGGACAGGTCGCTGTCGCCAGCGGTGCCGGTGAACTTTTCGTAGCGCCACACGTCGCCATCGCGGCGCAGCCGGCCGTCGAGGGTGTAGGGCGGTGTGGACGGCATGGCCACGCCGGTCAGGGGGTACAGGTCTTCCATGTCCTGGCCGCTGAGCGCCATCTGCAGATCGAACACCCGGAACTGGAACGGATTGGTCAAGGTGCCGCGCACATGCGTACGGGTGGCGCCGGCGCTGCCGCGCAGATCGATGCGGAAGGGGTGTTCGCTCTGGCTCAGCTCCAGCGGCGAGGCGGTATCGCCCTTCAACGTAAACGGGTAGCCCTTCCAGCGGCCCTTGCCATCGATGCCGATCGGTGCGGCGCGCTGGTCGCTGCGAGGCGGTGCAAGGCTGTTGATTGCCACGTCGATGTCCGAGCGGTTGGCATCGTCGACGTATTGCAGCCGCCCGTTGTTGACCAACAGACGGCCCAGGCGCGGCATGCTGCCGCCGCCATCGTTCTGGTCGAACACCCAATTGCCCGGATGCGCGTCGTTGCCGGCTTCCAGCAGGACGGACGGCTGCTCGAGGCGAATCTCCGGCAGGCGCACCTTGCCGCGTAGCAGCGGCCATAGCTCGACATCGATCTCGGCAGCATTCACTTCGGCCATTGCGCCACGCTTGGACCAGGATGCATTGCCCAGCCGCATGCGCTCGCCGCGGACGGTGGTGGTGCGGCCCAGGTCCACATCCAGGTGCCCCAGCCGAAACTCGCGACCGGTCTTGGCGCTGACCACGCGCTCGACCGGGCCGCGGAGCCAGTTCCAGTCGAACACCAGCACAAAGATCACGATGATGGCGGCAACGATGCCGGACCCGATCAGCCAGCGGCGGCGACGCGGTGAGCGGGAGGCGTGGGCAGCAGCGGCAGGGGTCACGTTGTTCACGTGCGCATGGTTGGCGATGCCTCGTGCACGGGGCGCGAACGCGCCACGCCGCCATCACACCACTTGTTCGATCACCGCAACGAAGTGGCAGGCGCTACCGGCAAGCACGAACAGGTGCCAGATGGCATGGAAGTAGCGCTGCGTATCGCGTTGATAAAAGTACGTGCCAAGGGTGTAGAAGAGCCCGCCGGCCAGCAGCCAGCACAGCGACCAGGTGTCGACCGAGGCAAGCAGGGGCTGGATCGCCACGATGATCAGCCAGCCCATCGCCAGATACAGGATGGTCGACAGCAACCGGAAGCGCCCGGTAAAAAACAGCTTGAAGATCACGCCTGCCGCGGCAATCGTCCAGATCGCGGCGAACAGGCCCCAGCCCCAGGGGCCGCGCAGATTGATCAGCGTAAACGGGGTGTAGGTGCCGGCGATCAACAGATAGATCGCGCAGTGATCGAGCACCTGCAGACGCGCCTTGGCGCCTGGATGCGGAATGGCATGGAACAGCGTGGAGGCGACGTAGAGCAGCACCAGCGTGGCACTGAACACGATGGAGGTGGCCAATTGCCAGCCATCGCCATAGATGGCGGCCAGGGTGATCAGCACCGAGCCGCCTGCCAGGGCGGCGATGGCACCCAGGCCGTGGGTCACGGCACTGGCAATTTCGTCGCGCAGGTCGGTCGAGGGGGAAGCGTCTGCATTCATGCCAAAAAGGTACCGCAACTGCGCGCAATTCGCATTGCAGGCAGTAGCGTACGCTTGCGAAAGTTCAAGCGTGGGTCAATCGACTGCCTTGGCATGCGCATGTTCGCGGGTGGCCGAGAAGCGCACGTCCGGTGCGCGTTCCTGCGCGAGCTGTAGGTTGACGCGGGTCGGTGCCAGGTAGACCAGCTCGCCGGCGGCATCGATGGCCAGGTTGCCGGCATTCTTTTCGCGGAATTCCTCCAGCTTCTTGGCATTGTCGCAATGCACCCAGCGTGCGGTGGTGACGCTCACCGGCTCGAAGATCGCATCCACGCCGTATTCGTCCTTGAGGCGGTAGGCCACCACGTCGAACTGCAGCACGCCCACGGCGCCGAGAATCAGGTCGTTGCTCATCAATGGGCGGAAGAACTGGGTGGCGCCTTCTTCGGACAGCTGCGCCAGGCCCTTCTGCAATTGCTTGAGCTTGAGCGGATCACGCAGGCGCGCGCGGCGGAACAGTTCCGGCGCGAAGTTCGGGATGCCGGTGAACGACAGCGATTCGCCTTCGGTGAAGGTGTCGCCGATGGAAATGGTGCCGTGGTTGTGGATGCCGATGACATCGCCCGGCCAGGCTTCGGCAGCGATCTCGCGGTCGGAAGCCATGAAGGTCAGCGCGTTGGCGAGTTTGAGGTCCTTGCCGCTGCGCACGTGCAGGGCTTTCATGCCGGCGGTGAACTTGCCCGAGCACACGCGCATGAACGCCACGCGGTCGCGGTGCTGCGGGTCCATGTTGGCCTGGATCTTGAACACGAAGCCGCTGAGCCTGGCCTCGGTCGCTTCGACGCGGCGGCCGGTGGTGTCGCGTGCCTGCGGCGGCGGCGCGTGTTCGACGAAGAAGTCCAGCAGCGGCTGCACACCGAAGTTGTTGACACCCGAGCCGAAGAACACCGGCGTCTGCTGACCGGCGCGATAGGCCTCCAGGTCGAACGGATTGCTTGCGCCCTGCACCAGCTCCAGCTCATCGCGCAGCTCGGCCAGCATCTGCTCGCCGATCTTTTCGGCCAGGCCGGGTGCATCCAGCGACGGAAAGATGGTCGAGTCCTGACGGGTGAAATTGCGCCCCTGTTCGTACAGATGCACTTCGCCCGTGATCAGATGAACCACGCCCTTGAGGCGCTGGCCCATGCCGATCGGCCAGGTGACCGGCGCGCACTGGATGCCGAGCACGGTTTCCACTTCATCCAGCAGCTCGATCGGGTTCTTGCCCTCGCGATCGAGCTTGTTGATGAAGGTCATGATGGGGGTGTCGCGCAGGCGGCAGACTTCCATCAGCTTGATGGTGCGTTCTTCCACGCCCTTGGCCACGTCGATCACCATCAGCGCCGAGTCCACCGCGGTGAGCACGCGGTAGGTGTCCTCGCCGAAGTCGGCATGGCCGGGGGTGTCGAGCAGGTTGACGATCTTGCCCTCGTACGGGAACTGCATCACCGAGGAGGTCACCGAGATGCCGCGCTCCTTTTCCAGCGCCATCCAGTCCGAGGTGGCGTGGCGGGCGGCCTTGCGGCCCTTCACCGAGCCGGCCATCTGGATCGCGCCGCCGAACAGCAGCAGCTTTTCGGTCAGCGTGGTCTTGCCGGCGTCGGGATGGGAAATGATGGCGAAGGTGCGGCGGCGCGCGGCTTCGTTGGAGACTTCGGACATGGGCTGGGCGCGCCCGGTCGGACGCCTGCGGAAACTGAGGAAGCCGGTGATTATAGCGGCTTCGGCGGGCAGGCCCTGCCGGGTGATCTGCCGAGGCCGGGTGAGTCGCCGCCCGGTGCAAGGCCGCTCAGGGGGCGGGGGAGGGAAACTGCAGTTCGCCTTGCGGGCCCAGCATGCGGAACGGCACCGACACCAGCTGCAGGTCTGCGTTGCGTTGCACCGAAAAGTGCAGGTGCGCACCGGTGCTATAGCCGGTATTGCCGGAGGTACCCAGCCGCTGGCCGCTGCCGACGCGCTGGCCGGCGCGCACCTCCACCCCGTTCGGAGCCAGATGGGCGTACAGCGCCATGCTGCCGTCGGCGTGCAGCACCCGCACCAGGTTGCCGCCGCCGGCACGCGGGTCGTGCGCATGGCCCTCGCTCACGTCCTGGCGCACCTCCATGATCACGCCCTCGCGCGCCGCCAGTACCGGCGTGCCCTGCGGCAGGGCGAAGTCCACGGCGTACCAGTTGGGCAGATCCGCGTGGCTGAACTGGCCGCCAAACCCCTGATCCACCAGGATCTGCACGTCGCGGAACGGCAGTTGGTAGTGCACCGGTTGGGGCTGGGCGCGCGGATCGCCGGGCACGAGGTCCAGCTTGAGGCCCAGCCCGTCCAGCGTGCGTTGGTTGCTGGCCGGATACAGCCGCGTGAGCAGGCGACGCTCGCGTGCGGCCAGCGACAGGGTCTGCGGCAGCTGCGGCACGGCGCGATAGTCGTCGGTGGGTGGCGCACTCAGGCGCACTTGCGCCGGCCCGTCCAGCGGATTGGTCACCCACGCCAGATAGACCGGCGCCTGCCATTCCAGCTGCAGGGCCGGGCCGGCGCCGGTCGGGGCAGGGATGGCGGCAGGCGGGTTCATGGTCGCATCGCTGCCCCAATGCCAGCGCTGCTGCGCCTGGACAGGCAGTGCAGCGCTCAGCAAGGCGGCCAGCCACACCGCCATACGCACGGGAGAACACGGGTAAGAAACGCGGTGAGGCACGCGATCGGCTTGGACGAGTGGGCGCGCAAGTATGCCGCCCATCACAGTGCCCGGTGGTATCGGATGAAAATATATCTTTCCATCCGCATGAAGAGATTGACATCGCACAAGGCCGGTGGCATCTTTGCCCCACCATCGAGACCGGCGGAGGGACAGGCCCTTTGATGCCGGGGCAGCCAGCGGAGCGCGCAAGCGCCCGCGTTTGGTGCCAAATCCTGCGGGGACCTCCGCGTCCGCCGAAAGATGGTTCGACTCGTGCCTTCCGCACGTCGAACGCGAGCTCCCGCGAAGCTCGATGGCCGATCCACCCCGGATATCGCCATGAGCCTCGTGACCACAGCATCGCCAACTACCACTGATTATCCAGATACCCACGCCGCCGAGATCGACGGCCCGCTCGCTGTGCGCGGCGACATCGCCGTGTCCTTGCCGATGCGCCATGCCGGCATGCGCGAGGTGCGCCTGCGCTACGAGTTGATCGGTGCCGCCACTGCGCCGGTGGTGTTCGTGGCCGGCGGCATCTCGGCGCACCGGCATCTGGCCGCCAGCGAGGTCTTTGCGGAGAAGGGCTGGGTGGAGGGTCTGGTGGGCGCGGGCCGTGCACTGGACCCGGCGCGGCGCCGGTTGCTGGCATTCGATTTCCTTGGCGCCGATGGCACGCTGGATGCGCCGATCGATACCGCCGACCAGGCCGACGCGATTGCCGCGTTGCTGGATGCGCTGGGTATCGCGCGTCTGCACGGCTTTGTCGGGTATTCGTACGGTGCGCTGGTCGGCCTGCAGTTTGCCACCCGTCATTCCGGCCGCGTGGGCACCTTGATTGCAGTGAGCGGTGCGCATCGTGCGCATCCGTATGCGGCGGCCTGGCGCGCATTGCAGCGTCGCGCGGTGGCGCTCGGCCAGCTGCAGTGCGCGGAGCATCACGGGCTGGCGCTGGCACGGCAGTTCGCCATGCTCAGCTACCGCACGCCGGAAGAATTCAGCGAACGCTTCGACGCGCCGCCGGAAGTGATCAATGGCCGTGTGCGTGTGGCGGCCGAAGATTATCTGGATGCCGCCGGCGCACAGTACGTGGCGCGCACGCCTGTCACCGCTTACCTGCGCCTGTCCGAATCGATCGACCTGCACCGCATCGAGCCGGCGCAGGTGCGCGTGCCCACCGTCGTGGTGGCGGTGGAAGGCGACCGTCTGGTGCCGCTGGCCGACCTGGTCAGCCTGGTCGAAGGCCTGGGCCCGCGCGGCAGCCTGCGCGTGCTGCGTTCGCCGTATGGGCATGACGCCTTCCTGAAAGAAATCGATCGCATCGACGCGATCCTCACTACTGCCCTTCGCAGCACCGGAGAAACCGCATGAGCTTTCGTGACCCTGCCGCCGCCCCTTGTACCGCCGCTACCGCCGCCGTGCGCGCAGGCATCGACCGCGATACCGCCTACGGTGCGGTGACCCCGCCGATCGTGCTGTCGTCGAACTTCTCCTTCGACGGGTTCGGCAACAAGCGCCAGTACGACTACACCCGCAGTGGCAATCCCACTCGCGACCTGCTTGGCGAAGCGCTGGCCGAACTGGAAGGCGGCGCGGGCGGGGTGATCACCTCCACCGGCATGGGCGCGATCAACCTGGTGCTCAACGCGGTGCTGCAGCCCGGCGACACGCTGGTGGTGCCACACGATGCCTATGGCGGCAGCTGGCGCCTGTTCAATGCGCTGGCCAAGAAAGGCCACTTCGCGCTGATCACCGCCGACCTCACCGATCCGCGTTCGCTGGCCGATGCGTTGGCGCGATCGCCCAAGCTGGTGCTGATCGAAACCCCGTCCAATCCGCTGCTGCGCATCACCGATCTGCGCTTTGTCATCGAAGCGGCGAAGAAGGTCGGTGCGTTGACCGTGGTGGACAACACCTTCCTGTCGCCGGCGCTGCAGAAGCCGCTGGAATTCGGTGCCGACCTGGTGCTGCATTCCACCACCAAGTACATCAACGGCCATAGCGACGTGGTGGGTGGCGCGGTGGTGGCACGCGATGCCGAGCTGCATCAGCAGCTGGTGTGGTGGGCCAACGCGCTGGGCCTGACCGGCTCGCCGTTCGATGCCTTTCTCACCTTGCGCGGCCTGCGCACACTGGACGCGCGGCTGCGCGTGCACCAGGAAAACGCCGATGCGATCGCTGCATTGCTGGATGGGCACGCGGTGGTCAACCAGGTGTATTTCCCGGGACTTGCGGCGCATCCGGGCCATGCGCTGGCCGCGCGCCAGCAGAAGGGCTTTGGCGCGATGATGAGTTTCGAATTGAACGGTGGCGAAGCGGCGGTGCGCGCGTTTGTCGATGGTTTGCGCTACTTCACCCTGGCCGAGTCGCTAGGCGGGGTGGAAAGCCTGATCGCGCATCCGGCCTCGATGACGCACGCGGCGATGACCGCCGAAGCGCGCGCTGCGGCCGGAATTTCCGATGGGTTGCTGCGGTTGTCGATCGGCATCGAATCGGCCGAAGACCTGCTGATCGATCTACGCGCCGGTCTGGCGCGCGCCGAGGCCACCCTGACCACCGACACCCGCAAACAGGTCGACGCGTGAGCAGCGTGCTGCCCGAGTCGCGTCGTGCATCGGCCGCATCGGTGACCCCGACCCCACGCCTGGCCCTGTTGGGCACCGGCACCGTGGGCCGTGCCTTCGTGACGCGCTACACCGCGTTGCAGCAGCGGCAGCTCCGGCTGCCGCGCTTCGACTGGCTGGCCAATTCGCGCATTGCCCACGACTGTGGCGTAAGTGCGGAGCAGGCACTGCAGCAGGCCAATGCCGCCCCGCGCGGGCAGGCGGTGTTGCAACCCTGGGCAGAAACGGCGGCGCTGCGCGCCGGCGATGTGCTGGTGGACGCGACCGCCAGCGACGTGGTGGCCGACTGGCATGTGGAATGGCTGGGCCGCGGCGTCCACGTGGTCACCGCCAACAAGTTGGGCCAGGGCACGGCGTTGGCGCGGGCGCAGGCGCTGCAGGCCGCGCGCCATGCCAGCGGCGCGCATTACGGCGACAGCGCCACCGTGGGCGCCGGCCTGCCGGTGTTGAGCAGCGTGCGTGCGCTGGTGGCGGGCGGCGACCATATCCATGCGATCGAAGGTGTGTTGTCGGGATCGTTGGCATGGCTGTTTCACCGGTACGACGGCAGTGGTGCGTTTTCCGGCTGCGTACGTGAAGCGGTGGCAGACGGCTACACCGAGCCGGATCCGCGCATCGACCTGTCTGGCGAAGACGTGCGACGCAAGCTGTTGATCCTGGCACGCGCGGCCGGCTGGCAGCTGGAGGCCGAGCAGGTGCATGTGGAGTCGCTGGTGCCTGCCAGCATCGCTAACGTGCCGTTGGGCGAACTGCATGCGCACGTGGAGGCGCTGGATGCCGGGCTTGGTGCGCGCTGGCAGCAGGCGCATGCCGCAGGGCGCTGCCTACGCTTTGTCGGCCGGGTGGACGCGCATGGCGCAAGCGTGGGCCTGCGCGAGCTGGCGCTGGATCACCCGCTGGCAGGTGGTGCCGGCACCGACAATCGTGTCGCCATCAGCAGCGATCGCTATCGCGCGCAGCCGTTGCTGATCCAGGGACCGGGCGCGGGTGCCGAGGTAACGGCGGCTGCGTTGCTGGATGACGTGTTGCGGATCGTGGCCGGGTAGTTGGTTGAGAAAGCGGGGCGGCGCCGGCTTTCCGTGGGGGACGTCGTCGGTGCGCATGCGGTCGATGGCGTCATTTGCTGCGCGGATGACCTGGTTGCACGCCGCGATTGCAAGCGTCTCCAGCAGCAGCTCGCCGATGCGCGAGCTGTTGCTTTCAAGGATGCGTTGGCCATGCAAGTGGTGTTGCCGTCGGTGCTGCTTACCGCGTCACCGCCTTGAGTAACGCGGCATTGAAGCGTGTGGGGTCCTGCACCTGCGGCGAATGTCCCAGGTCGGCGAACTCCACCAGTGTCGCATTCGGAATTGCGGCCGCCGCGCGCTTGCCCAGCGTGGTGTAATCACCAACGCGCGCCTTGACCTGCGGCGGTGCGGTGTCCTTGCCGATGGCGGTACGGTCCTTGAGGCCGATGAACAGCGTGGTCGGCACCGCCAGTTTCGGCAGTTCGTAGACTACCGGTTGGTTGAACACCATGTCGTAGGTCAGTGCCTGATTCCAGGCAACGGCCTGCTTGCCGCTGCCCAGCGACATGCCGGCCTGCATGCGCGCCCAGCGTTCGAATTCCGGCTTCCATTGGCCGGCGTAGTACACGTCCATCTGGTACTTCTTGATCCGCTCGAAGCTGGTTTTCAGTTCGTTGTCGTACCAGGCGTCGACGCTGCGCCAGGGGATGCCTTCGGCTTTCCAGTCTTCCAGGCCGATGGGGTCGACCAGCGCCAGATGTTCGGTGGCTTGCGGGTACATCAGCGCATAGCGAATCGCCAGCATGCCGCCCATCGAATGGCCGACCACCACTGCATGTTCGATGCCGAGCTTGGTCAACAGCGCATGCGTGTTGTCGGCCAGTTGCGCAAACGAGAACTGATAGGCCGCCGGTTTGCTGGATTTGCAGAAACCGATCTGGTCCGGTGCGATCACGCGGTAGCCGGCCTTGCTCAGGGCCGCGATGGTGGTTTCCCAGGTGGCGGCGCAGAAATTCTTGCCATGCAGCAGCACCGCGGTGCGGCCATTGGGTGTGCCGGTTGGCGCAACATCCAGGTAGGCCATTTCCAGCGGCTGCTGTTGCGAGGTGAATGCGTAGGTCTTGACCGGGTGCGGATAGTCGAAGCCTTCCAGGCGCGGGCCATAACTGGCTTCCTGCGCCATCAGCGGGCTGCAGGCCAGGGCGAGCGTGAGGGTGCAAGCGCGCTTTTGCATCGTGATCTCCATCCGAATCCAGCCTGTGACGGTACAGCCGGAGATGTGGTGGGGACGTACAGCCGGGCGACGTTTGGCGGGCGCTGCCGGCGCGTTGCTGGCGATGGCGTGGGTGACCAGTGCAGGCGCCGATGCCTGTTGCCCTCATCCGCGCTTCGCGCACCTTCTCCCGCGTGCGGGAGAAGGGGAGTGCACCGGTTCGCGCCAAGTGCTGCCTCATTGGTGCTTTGCGCCCTCTGCCGACTGCGGGAGAAGGGGAGTGCATCGGTTCGCGCGAGGTGCAGTCCTCGTTGGCGCTTTGCGCCATCTGCGGACTGCGGGAAGAGGGCGGTGCATCGGTTCGCGTCAGGTGTTTTCGTGATTCGAGCTGTGCGCCCCTCTCCTGCTTGCGAGACAAGGGCCTTTACATCAACGCGCGCCTGGCAAACCTTTTGCCTGGAGATCGGCGCGCATCTGTCTGGTGGATTGTTTCGACACTCCAAGCGCTCACTGGGTGCCACTCTCGCCCACGACCGACTCAGCATTCGATGACGTTTACCGCCAGGCCGCCGCGGCTGGTTTCCTTGTACTTGTCCTGCATGTCGCGGCCGGTGTCGCGCATGGTCTTGATGACCTTGTCCAGCGACACCTTGTGCTTGCCGTCGCCGCGCATGGCCATGCGGCTGGCGTTGATGGCCTTCACCGCGCCCATTGCGTTGCGCTCGATGCACGGGATCTGCACCAGCCCGCCGATCGGGTCGCAGGTCAGGCCGAGGTTGTGCTCCATGCCGATTTCGGCGGCATTTTCGATCTGCCCCGGGTTGCCGCCGAGTGCGGCAACCAGGCCACCGGCGGCCATTGAGCAGGCCACGCCCACTTCGCCCTGGCAGCCCACTTCGGCGCCGGAAATCGAGGCGTTTTCCTTGTAGAGGATGCCGATGGCCGCGGCGGTGAGCAGGAAATCGAAAATGCGTTGCTCGGAGGCGCCGGCGCAGAACCGGTCGAAGTAATGCAGGACGGATGGAATGATGCCGGCCGCGCCGTTGGTGGGCGCGGTGACCACGCGCCCGCCGGCCGCGTTTTCTTCGTTGACCGCGAGCGCATACAGGTTGACCCAGTCCAGCGTGGTCAACGGATCGCGCATGGCCGCTTCGGGTTTGGACGAGAGTTCGCGGTATAGCGCCGGTGCGCGGCGCGAGACGTTCAGGCCGCCCGGTAGCGTGCCTTCCTCGCGGATGCCGCGCGCCACGCAGGACTGCATCGCACTCCACAACTCGCGCAGGCCTGCACGAATCTCGTCCTCGCTGCGCCAGCTTTTTTCGTTCTCGAACATCAGCTCGGCGATGCTCAGGCCGCTGCGTGCGCACTGCGCGAGCAATTCGTCGCCACTGAGGAATGGGTAGGGCAGCGGCGTCTCGTCGGCCACGATGCGGTCGTCGGCAGCGTCGTCCTGATTGACAACAAAACCGCCACCCACCGAGTAGTAATCGCGCGTGGCGATCACCGCCTCATTGGCGTCGTAGGCGGTAAAGCGCATGCCGTTGGTGTGGTACGGCAGCTTCTGCCGCTTGTTCATCGGCAGGTCGCGCTTTTCGTCGAAGCCGATCGCGTGCTGGCCCATCAGCGTGATGCGCTTGCTGCTGCGGATGCGCTCCAGCGTGGCGGGGATGATGTCCGGGTCGATCAGGTTCGGGCGATGGCCTTCCAGTCCGAGCAGCACCGCCTTGTCGGTGCCATGGCCGCGGCCGGTCAGGGCCAGCGAGCCGAACACTTCGGCACGGATGCGCACCACGTCCTGCAGGCGCCCGGCATCGAGCAACCACCGGTGCACGAAGCGCTCGGCGGCACGCATCGGCCCCACGGTGTGAGAGGAACTCGGACCGATGCCGATCTTGAACAGGTCGAACGTGCTGACAGCCATGCGTGCCGGAGAGGTGAGCGTAAAGCCGGCTATTCTAGTCGCTCGACGATTGCGGCACGGCTGCAGCGCAACATGAGACCTGTCCGGTGGCTCTGACCCTGTACCAGCGCGACGATTGCCATCTATGCGACCAGGCGGTGGAAGTGCTGGCGCAGGCGCGCGCGGGCGAGTTCGGCAGCGTGTTCATCGACGACGATGTGGCGCTGGAGTCCGCTTACGGTGCGCGGGTGCCGGTGCTGCGCGATGCCCGCGGACGCGAGCTGGCGTGGCCGTTCGATGTACCCACGCTACGTGCGTGGCTGCAGGGCACCGGCAGCTGAGCCAGCCGATCCGGCGCCGCAACGATCTGCAGGCGGCAGCGCAAGGGGCGACGACGAAGCTGGGTGCCGGCGAGGCCGGCCAGGTCCGCTCGCGTCAGCGGCACCACTGGTCTTCGCAAGGCACGCCATCGCCGTCGCCATCCATCCGGGTGTCGGGGCAATGCTGCAGTACGTACCTGGCATCGGCGCAGGAGGTCATCTGCGAGCAATGCGTGCGCCCTGCGCAGCTGAACTGCGGCGATGCCGCAGCGGCGGTCGCTGGCGTGCGTGACGGTGCGGGTGTCTGGTCGGCGACCGCTGTCGGTGCAACCAGGTTGGCCAGCCGATCGCGCTGCTGATAGGCCACTGCGCCGCCACCGACCAGCAGCATGAGCAGCAGCGCCTTGCCCAGGCTCAGCCCTTGTGCGGGATTGGCGGGCGAGGCCGCGCGTGGCACGGAGCGGACGGGTCCGGCGCCATGCCCAGCGGCGCGCATGATGCGCACTGCGCGTCGGCGGCCGTCGGGACCCGGTTCCGTTTCGAACGAGATCAACTCGCCCACCCGCGGCGGCTCCGGGCTGCGTGGGAATGCGGAGACATGCACGAACACGTCATCCCCGGCGTGGGCGGGCGTGATGAAGCCGAACCCACGGTCGGTATTCCAGCGGGTCAAGGTTCCGTGGGTGCGCATCGTCGGCGTCCTGAAGTGGTGGCCGAGTCTAGCTGTCTTGCGGTGTCATCCGACGCACGGGCAGAAAAAAGCGGCGGACCCGACAAGTGGCCCGCCGCTCAATGGCCGCGTCCGGTTGCGGCCTGCGGCGTTACTTCGCCTTCAACACGACCTTGGTGCTGATCGCGGTCTCGTTGGGGATGGTCTTGGTGTCGGCCCAGTCGCCGCCGCCCACGCCGAAGTCCAGCCGCTTGACCACCGCCTTGCCGGCCAGCACCGGCTGCGCGCCGGGGGTCCAGGTGAAGGTGAGCGTGACCGGCTTGCTGACGCCACGCAGTTCCAGGGTGCCGTCGGCGGCGTACTGGTTGCCGCCCAGGGCGCGGAACTTGTCGGCGCGATAGCGTGCGGTGGCGAACTTGGCGACATTGAAGAAATCCGGCCCCTGCAGGGTCGAGTCGCGGTCGTTGTTGCCGCTGATCGCGCCGGCCAGCGGAATGCGCACATCGAGCTTGGCACCGGCAAGATTGGCCGGATCGAAACTCAGCGTGGTGTCGAAGCCGGGAAATTTGCCGGTAAACACTTCCCCGTCGTACTTGCTGGCGAACACCAGGGTCGAGCCGGGGGCCTGGACATAGTCGGCCGCCAGCACCGGCACGCTGGCGAAGGTGGCAACCAGCGACGCGGCGACCAGCACGGGAGAGGCGAACAGCTTGGACGTCATGGGAATTCCTCAGGATTTGGGGGAGAGCCAACCGCGTGGCAGCATCCGCACCAGGGTGGCATCGCGCTGGAACAGATGGTGGTACAGCGCAGCGCCGGCATGCGCCAGCACCACGGCAATCAGCAGCCAGAAGCCCCACTCGTGGATGGCGTGGGAGGTGGCGCGCAGCTGCTCGTCCGGCGCGCTGAGCTTGGGCACCGGGAACAGGCCGAACCACCGGAACGGACGCAGGCCGCTGCTGGAGTCGTATAGCCACCCGGACAGCGGCAGGGCGAAGATCATGGCGTACAGCAGCCAGTGGGTCAGCCCGGCGATGCGCTCCTGCCAGCGCGGCGTGCCTGCCACCGGTGGCGGCGCCCCCGCGTGGAGCCGCCAGCCCAGCCGTACGATCACCAGTGCCAGCACGGTCAGTCCGAGCGACTTGTGCGCGGTGTAGACCCAGAAATACTTCGGCGTCTTGGGCAGCTCGCCCATGGTCAGGCCAACGATGCCCAGGACCAGGATCAGACCTGCGATCAACCAGTGCAGGGTCTGGCTGATGCCGCCCCAGCGTTCGATGTTCTTCAGGCTCATGTGCCGGATTCCTGGCTGGCGGGCGGTGCTGGGGAGGTGGCCGGCGGTGGCGCCGCGTCGTCGTCGGCGCGTCCTTCGCGGACGGCTTCGGCTTCGATGCGCAGTTCGACCGTGTCGCCGATCATCGATTTCCACGCATCCACGCCGAACGCGGCACGGCTCAGCGTGGCCGTGGCCGAGAACCCGGCGGTGCGGCGGAACGGTGGCAGCGGGTGGCGTTTGAGCGCATTGAGGGTGACGTCCAGGGTCACGGGGCGAGTGACGCCGCGCAAGGTCAGGTTGCCGGTGACCCTGGCACGGTTCTCGCCGCTGGTTTCCACGTGCGTGGAGACGAAATGTGCGTCGGGGAACCGCCCGGCATCGAGTAGGTTGCGTGCCAGGGTGGCCTGGTTCCATTTGGCATCGCCCAGGTCGGCGCGCTGCAGCGGCACGGTGACGTCCAGCCGCGCCGACGCCCAGTCTTCGGGGTCGAACACCAGCGTGCCGCTGCTACCGGACACGGTGCCCAACGCCTTGGAAAACCCGGCATGTTCGACCGCGAACAGCACCCGGGTGTGCACCGGGTCCAGTGCATAACGCACCGGCGCGGCGGTAGCGGCCAGGCTGGTCAATGCCAGGGCGGGAAGGAGCAGCAGGCGGGCAAGAGGCGTCATGGGCGGATTCTAGACACATCCCGGCGGCACGCGCGCGGCTTGCGCTTGCAACGATCCATTGCGAGCATGCCGGCTGGACGAGGAAGGGATTCCTGCATGCGTGGTGTGTTGCTGCTGCTGGTCTTGCTGCTGGGTGTCTTGCCGTGCTCGGCCAAGATCCCGGAAGTGCCGTGGTTCCGCATCGTCGGTCCAAGCGAGGGGCTCCCCTCCACCATGATGGTGGCCGTCGCCCAGGATCGTGCCGGCTATCTCTGGTTGGCGACCCTGGATGGCCTGGTGCGCTACGACGGCGCAGGATTCAGAACCTGGCGTCACGACCCGGCCGATTCCGGGTCGCTGCCCTGCAACGCGGTCCAGGCGCTGCACATCGATGCGCACGACAGGATCTGGGTCGGATGCGGCAAGACGCTGAGTGTCATGAACGCGGATCGCAGCCGTTTTCAGCACTACCCTGCCGCGACCTATCCCCTGTTGAAAGGGGGGGAGATCTACAGCATCGCGTCCTTCGATGGCGATCTGTGGGCGGGGACCACTACCGGCGCGCTGGTTCGCATCGCGGCAAGCGGGGCGATGTCCTCGGTGGACCTCGGCAGCGTGGAGGGCAGCCTCGATCAGGCCATGGTGATGAACCTGGCGGTGGATGCGCAGCATCGCTTGTGGATTGGGACGAGCGGCGGTCTGGCGTACTACGACGGGAAGACCTTGCATCGCGAATACGTGCCGGGCGAGTCCAATCGGCAGGCCACCATTTTCGGCTTGCAGTGGACCGGGAATCATTTGGTGCTGGGAAGCGAATCAGGGCTGCACATCAGAGGGCCGGGTGACCAGTGGCTGCCACTGTCCTGGGGAACGATGTTCGGCAGCGGCAACGAGTTCTGGGGGGCCGTTGCCGCGCCAGACGGCGAGTTCTGGCTGGGAAGCGGACGGGGTTTGTGGCGCACGCGCGGCAACCGCCCACCTGTGCCTGTCCTGAGTGGCGAAGGGTCCTTGTCCCGTCGTAACGTCATCGGCCTGTTCGGCGCTGCCGACGGTGGGCTGTGGGTTCCGATACACGGTGCCGGCCTTGGGTATCTTCCTGCAGATTGGAAGCGAAGCGCGGTGCTCACGCCGGCCTCGCCCAATGGCGATGCCATTTATTGCAATCTCGCGCCCGCGACACGCTCTGGGGGCCTCTGGCAAGTCGATGCGGATGGGCGCCTGCTGCGCGCGGACCCCGGGACGGGCGACAAGTATCAGACCGGTCTGCAGTCGCCGCATCTCAAAGGCATGGAGCTGGTGTCGGCCCTGGAGGATCGGCTGCAGCGGGTGTGGCTGGGCAACCTGACCTTCGGTCTGTCACGAATGGACCTGGTTACCGGAGAGTTCAAGCACTGGCCGTCGGATGGTCCCGATCCGGCATCGGGCCTGTCTGCGGCCGAGTGGATCACCGAACAAGGTGACACCGTGTGGATGACCTTCATCGACATGCTGCAGCAACGCGATCTGCGCAGCGGACGGATCTTGCAGCGCATTACCGCCCAGGATCCGCATGGCCTGACCGACGTTGCCGTGCAGCAACTGCAGCAGGGACCCGACGGGCGCGTGTGGGCGGCTGGCGAGGGCGGCATGTTCGCCTGGGACGAGGCCTCGACGCGTTTTGTGCCCGTGGCGGGTCTGCAGGGAACACCGATCCAGGCGTTTGCGACCCAATCGCCGAGCAGCGTGTGGGTATATCGCGCCTCCGGTGCGGAACAGTGGCAGAAAAGGGGCGCGCGCTGGACGCGCGTGCGCCATATCGGCGGAGCCGAAGGACTGACCGGCTTCGACGCCTCGGCGATGCAAATCGACCCGAGCGGTCGGGTCTGGGTTTCCAGTTTGCAAGGGTTGTGGCGAATCGACCCTTCGGTGACGCCGGCGCGTGTGCGTAACATCGGGACGCGCGATGGATTGACCAGCCAGGAGTTCATCCAGCATTGCCTGCTGATGTCGGGCGACACCTTGATTGGCGCGACCGCCGATGGCTCCACCGTTCTTTTGGATACGGCGATGCCGGATGTCGCACCGGTCGTTCCCGCACTGCAGTTGGAGCACGTCAGCGTGCTACGAAACGGTGCACGTATCGCATTGCCGATGGATCGCCCGTTTCAACTGGGTCCTGGCGACCGCCAGTTGCAAGTGGTGATGCGCCTGTTGTCGTACAGGGACCCACTGTCCAATCGCTATCGCAGCTTTCTGAAAGGCTTCGATACCGACTGGCAGACCTCGGGCAACGCGGGGCTTCGCGAGTTTGCCAGCCTGCCCGCCGGGAACTATCAGCTCATGCTGCAGGGGCTGGACCCCCTGGGCAACCGCTCGCAGGTGCAATCGCTGCGGTTTACGGTGTTGCCGCCCTGGTGGCGCAGCGAGGTGGGCATTGCGTTGATCTGCATGCTGGGTTTGTTGCTCGGTGCGCTGCTGGCCGCGGCCTATCGGCATCGCGTGCGCATGCGCGCGCAATGGCAGCTGGCGCAGCACAAGCGCGAGCTGGCCGAGCAGGCCTCGCTGGCCAAGACGCGGTTCCTGGCCACCTTGGGCCATGAGGTCCGCACCCCGATGACCGGGGTGCTGGGGATGAGCGAGCTGCTCTTGCAGACGCCGCTGGACGCGCGCCAGCAGGGCTATGCCGGGGCGATCCAGTCCGCTGGCAAGCATTTGCTGCGATTGGTCAACGATGCCCTGGACCTGGCCCGCATCGAGGCCGGCAAGCTGCCGCTGGATTACCGCGATTTCGATCTGCGGCAGTTGATCCGGCAGGTGGTGGAGCTGGTGCGCCCCAGTGCCGAGCAGAAGCAGCTGGCGTTCGAGTGCGACCTGGACGACGCGCTGCCGCCGGCCCTGCACGGTGATGCCAGCCGGGTGCAGCAGATCCTGCTCAACCTGTTGTTCAACGCGGTCAAATTCACCGAGCGTGGCAGCGTGCGCCTGCGCGTGCTGGCGGTGCCACACAGTCCTGGCCAGGGGATTCGGGTCGAGGTGCGCGACACCGGCCCCGGCATGAGCGCCGAGCAGCGCGGGCGGCTGTTTCAGCGATTCGAGCAGGCCGAAGGCGCATTGACCCTGGCCCGGCATGGCGGCAGCGGGTTGGGCTTGGCGATCTGCCGTGAGTTGGCGGCGGCCATGGGCGGTGCGGTGAGCGTCAGCAGCGAACTGGGGCAGGGCGCGTGTTTCGTGGTGGAGCTGCCACTGCGTTGGGTGGGCGCATTGCCGGTGGCGGCAGCGGCGTCGGCACGTGCGGTGCCGGCCAGCGAGCAGGCACCGTTGCACCTGCTGCTGGTCGAAGACGACCCGACCGTGGCGCAGGTGATGATCGGCCTGCTGCAGACGCGCGGGCACCAGGTGACCCATGTGCTGCACGGTCTGGCCGCGTTGGCCGAGGTGAGTACGCGCAGCTTCGACGCCGGCCTGTGCGACCTGGACCTGCCCGGCATCGATGGCGCGGCGCTGGTGGCGCAGTTGCGCGCGCGCGGAGTGCGCTTTCCGATCGTGGCCGTCACCGCGCGTGCCGATGCCGATGCGGAGCCGCAGGCGATGGCGGCCGGGTGCAATGGCTTCCTGCGCAAGCCGGTGACCGGTGAGTTGCTGGCCACTGCATTGGCACGCGCGCTCGCCGACGCCGAGGAGGCGCAGGGCGGCGGCACTCACGGTTAGAACGCCAGAGACGGCAGAGCAGGTACAGTGAAGTCCGGCGCGGGAGTACGCGCAACCGTGCGAATGGCCGGGACAGGGATGACGATGAAGAATGGAGTGCTGTTCGTGCTTGCTGCGATGGTGCTGTTGATCGGCATGGATGCGGCGGCGGTGACCCAGATCGAGACGCCACGCATGCGCCGGTTCGGCCCGGCCGAGGGGCTGCCGTCGCGCATGGTGCTGGCGCTGACGCAGGACCGGCAAGGGGCCCCAACGCGGGCCATGCGGGGCCCTGCATCGCGACCGTACATCTAGCCGGTCGCGGTGCTGCGTGTGCTGCGCGTGCGACGCACCGGCGAGGCGGTCGCGTGTTGCCAGCATGGTGCGCTGTCCGCACTATGGGCCCAAAGGAAACAACAACCGCATGTCGCCCCCCAACTGCCTTCCCTGTCGCGTGCTGCCGGCCTCGCTGATGACGCGATGCATGCTGCTGTTGTGCCTGGTGGCGGTGTGCGCATGGCCGGTACGTGCATTGGGCGGTGTCCCGGTATTGCCGCAGCCGCGTCAATTGACGGTGGCCGACGGTCTGCCGTCCAACGTGGTGTATGGCTTCGACGAGGATGCCAACGGCTATTTGTGGCTGGCCAGCAGCGATGGATTGGCGCGCTATGACGGCCGCAACTTCCGCATCTGGCGAATCGAAGATGGGCTGCGCGACAACCAGGTGTGGGCAGTGCACGTCGACAGGCACAACCGCGTCTGGGTCGGCACCGGGATGGCGGGCCTGGCCATGCTGGACCCGTCGCGGCACCGGTTCACCTTCTACGACGGCACGCGCTACCCCGCACTGCGCGGCGCAGCGATCTGGAACATCAAGTCCACCGACGACGGCAGCATCTGGTTCGGAACCGAAAGCAACGGGTTGTATCGGCTGCGGCCGGACGGGGCGCTGGACCACTTCGTGCATCGCGCCGACGATCCACGCAGCTTGCCCGACAACGCCATCTACCGGCTCGAGGTCGACAGCCGCGGCGTGCTGTGGGTGGGAACCGCTGACGGCGCTGCGCACTGGACCGGCACGGATTTCGAGCGGCAGGCGGTTCCGCGCGGCACGTCGCAGATCATCACCCGGCTCACTGCCGACACCGACGGCAGCGTGTGGATAGGAACCGGTGACGACCAGCTGTTTCGACGCGACGCCGAGGGCTCCCTGCATCCGCATCAGTGGAAGGTGTCCGCCAAATTTCCGGTGCTAGGGCTGCTGCTGCGTGACCACGACGGCAGTTACTGGCTCGATACCATGGATGGGCTTGGCCACGCCATCGGCAAGGAGGTGAGCAACGTGCCGTTGTACAGCCTGGCGGCGCATGGTCGCATCCGTCCCAACTGGGAGTCGGCCTATCAGGATCGCGAAGGTGGCGTGTGGTTCGCCAGTCCCAACGGCGGGCTCTGGCATTTACCCTCGAACTGGCGCCGATTCGCGGTGGTGTTCAATTCCAAGGAGGACGGCAACCACGGCGGCAACCTGGCTATCCAGGCCGCAGCCAAATCCAGCGATGGGCAGTTCTGGCTGGTAGGAACCTCCGGCGTGCTCGAGCGGGTCGATCCTGCGGTGGGCAAGATGGAGCGCGTGTTGCCGACCTTGGGAGTGAGCAGTTGGTCCTACAGCGTGCTCGAAGATCGCAAGGGCCGGGTCTGGGTTGGCCATTTTGGAGAACTGGTCCGGTACGACCCGTCCAGCGGCGCGCTACGGCGTTGGAAGATGGCCGACGAGCAATCGCAGGGCGACGACCAGGATGAAACACTGGATGTAGCGATGGAAGCGCTGCAGCAGACCGCCGATGGACACATCTGGGTGCGCACCACGACCGGGCTGCAGGAACGCGACGAGGAGGGACGCGTGCTGCGCCGATTGCGGCGCGGCAGCCACGGCCTGGACTACGATGTGGTGGTGCACGATCTGCAGAACGGTCCCGACGGCGTGCTGTGGCTGGCTGGAAGTCAGGGCCTGCAGCGCTGGAATGCGGCCAGCGACCGCTTCGAGGCGATCGTCGGTGCGCCTGAAGAGCAGATCTTTACCTTTCGCTTCAGCGACAGTGGGGTTGCCTGGCTGGCCGGCCTGGGCAAGCTGCAGCGTTACCTGTGGAAGGACGGCCGCCTGCAGCACCTGGATACGATCGGTGCCGAGCAGCAGTTTCCGGCGCTGGCGCCGCAAGGTCTGGTGATCGATGCCGACGGAGTGGCCTGGTTGTCGAGCATGCGTGGCCTGATCCGCGTCGATCCGGCCACACGTGGCGTGCGGATCTTCGGCGTGCATGACGGGTTGCCCAACCCGCAGTTCGTGGCGCGCTCGCTGGTGCAATCTTCCAAGGGCATGATTGTCGGTGCCACCCCCGACGGGTTGGTGATCTTCGATCCCCGCGAGCTCAAGCCCAACGAGCACCGCGTTCCGCTGGTGATCGAGCGGGTAGGGCTGCGACGCGGCGAGAGCGGGCTGGATGTCAGTCATGTCCAGCCGTTGCTGGTGCAGGACGGCGATCGCGACCTGCATATCGTGGCGCGCCTGCTGAGCTTTGCCGATTCAGAATCCAATAGCTACCGCTTCCGCCTCAGCGGCTACGACCCGGACTGGATCGACGTCGGTCCCAGCGGTGAGCGCCTGTTCTCACGCCTGCCCGCCGGGGACTACACGCTGGAAGTGCAGGGACGCACCGCCGATGGCATCTGGTCGGAAAGTCAGACACTGCGCTTCCGCGTCATGCCGCCGTGGTGGCTCTCGCCCTGGGGTCTGACAGCGCTGGGGTTGCTTCTGCTCTGCATCATCGCAGCCGCGGTGTTGCTCTACCGCCGTCGCCTGCGCCGCCTGAACGCGTGGCAATTGGCGGTGCACAAGCAGGAACTGGCCGAGCAGGCATCGCTGGCCAAGACGCGCTTCCTGGCCACGCTGGGCCACGAAGTGCGCACGCCGATGACCGGCGTGCTGGGCATGAGCGAATTGCTGCTCAAGACCACGCTGGATACCAAGCAACGCAGCTACACCGAATCCATCCGCCGTGCCGGCGCGCACCTGCTGCGGTTGGTCAACGACGCGCTGGATCTGGCACGCATCGAATCCGGGCGGCTGGAGCTGGATTTGCAGCCGTTCTCGGTACGCCAGCTGGTCGCCGAGGTCGAAGGCCTGATGGCACCGCTGGCGCAGGAGCGCGGGCTGCGTTTCAGCCTGGAGGTAGGTTTGCTGGGCGACATCACCGCCAGCGGCGACCCCACCCGCATCCGGCAGATCCTGCTCAACCTGCTCAACAACGCGATCAAGTTCACCGAGCGCGGCGTGGTAGGGCTCAAGCTGACCACGTTGGGCTCGTACCAGGGCTTGCGCTTCGAAGTGGCCGATACCGGCCCCGGCATCAATGCCGACCAGAAGGCGCGTTTGTTCCAGCGCTTCGAGCAGGGCGATGGTGCCAAGACCACCTCGCGCTATGGCGGCAGCGGCCTGGGCCTGGCGATCTGCCAGGAACTGGCGCTGGCGATGGGCGGGCATATCGAAGTGATCAGCCGGCTCGGGTCTGGCACGCGATTCGTCGTGGACCTTCCACTGCGCTGGGTGGCCTCCAATGCACCGCTGGGCGGCGAAGTGCCGCGCGCCAGCGCTGCGGTCGCCCCGCAGCGCATCCTGCTGGTGGAAGACGACCCCACGATTGCCGAGGTTATCGTTGGTTTGCTGCGCTCGCAGGGGCACTCGGTGGTGCACGCACCGCACAGCCTGGCTGCGCTCACCGAGGCCGCCGACAACACCTTCGACCTGGCGCTGCTGGATCTGGATCTGCCCGGATTGGACGGGTTTGCACTGGCGCGGCAACTGCGCGTGTTCGGTTACCAGATGCCGTTGATCGCGGTGACCGCACGCTCGGACGAGGCGGCCGAACCTGCGGCCAGGGAGGCAGGGTTCGAGAGTTTCCTGCGCAAGCCGCTGACCGGTGACATGCTGGCCGACACCATTGCAGACACTTTACGAAAGGCGCGGCCGTACGATGGCGCCCGCTAGTCCACCCCCGCACGACAGCGCTGCGGGAAGCCTGCGGCGTGGTGAGTGAGTGACGCGACGGTTTTAGCATCGATGCGAGGTGGCGATTATTTCGCCAGGCATCGGCCTTGTTCAGGGAGCAGTCGCCTTGCACACCTGGCGGCGGAGCGTTGCGGCACTGACCAAGTGCAGCGGTCAGCCCTGTGCGGGCCGCCGCGAAACAGAGGGATGAGTCGCACACGCGCATGCGCGGGCTTGCCCGTACCGCGCGTGGCCCGCACTATGCGCCGACTTGTCGTGAAACTCTTCCGGTGCGCCTTCCATCCCGCTTCGCCTATCGGCTGCATGCTGCGCTTTGCTTGTGCCTGTGGCTGATTGTGCTTCCGGCACAGGCGCGCATGCCGGCCACACCGGCGCCCGTCCAGCTGACGGTTGCCGACGGGCTGCCGTCCGACACGGTCAATGACTTCGCCGAGGACAAGCAGGGCTATCTGTGGCTAGCCAGCGATGACGGGTTGGCCAGATTCGATGGCCGCAACTACCGCATCTGGCGAATGGAAGATGGCCTGCCCAGCAACGTGGTCTGGGCCGTCCATGTGGATGCCAAGGACCGGGTGTGGATGGGTTTCGAGGATGGCGGCGTCGGCTTCCTGGAAGCAACCACACGCACCTTCAAGCGGCTGGAAGATCCGCAGTTTCCGGAACTGCGCGATGCCATGGTGTGGGCATTGGCGCAGACACCGAACGGCGACCTCTGGATCGGGACCGGCAAGCAGGGGGTGTACCGCTATCGGGCAGACGGGCGCATGCAGCATTTTGCCGCCACCGGTGCCGATCCCAACAGCTTGCCGTCCGACAGCATCGTCAATTTCGAGGTCGCGTCCGATACGCTGTGGATCGGCACCTGGGGCGGACTTGTGCGGTGGGACGGCGAACGCATGCAGCGCGTGCCGCTTCCGGTCGCGGACCAGTCCGTCAACAGGCTCTACCTGGAATCGGGCGGAAGGGTGCTATGGGTCGCCGATCTGCTGGGCAACACGTTTCGGCTGGACACCGCCACGCACGCCACATCGCGTCCGTGGCAGAT
Organism: Xanthomonas sp. NCPPB 1325; assembly: GCF_041477645.2. NCBI lineage: Bacteria > Pseudomonadati > Pseudomonadota > Gammaproteobacteria > Lysobacterales > Lysobacteraceae > Xanthomonas > Xanthomonas sp. NCPPB 1325. The sequence goes on along the minus strand of NZ_CM192985.1, from coordinate 3,484,893 downwards.
CGCTGCCACCGGGCCGCAGGTAAGAGGTGTCTTGCTGCGCGACAGGCGCGGGCGTTACTGGTTGGACACCGATGCTGGTCTGAGCATCAGCAGTGGCGACGCGCCCATCAAAAAAGTGCCGATCTACAGTGCCTCGGCGCACGGGCTGGTCAATCGGAACTGGATCGCCTCCTATCAGGACCGGGAAGGGGGGCTGTGGTTTGCCAGCCTCGAGGGCGGGCTGTGGCATCTGCCGCCGCGGTGGGACACCTTCGCGGTGTTCTCGCATCATGAGGATGATCCGCAGTCGCTCTCCAATCCGTCGATCGCTGCCATAGCGCCTTCGGCGTTGGGCGGTGTCTGGATGGTGGGGACGCGAGGCGTGCTGGAGTACTTCGATCCGCTGAGCGGAAAGGTGACGCGGCATCTGGCCAGGATCGATCCAAGGCGCGTCCCCGATACCGTCTTCGAAAGCAGGCAGGGGATGGTCTGGATCGGCGTACAGGAAAGCCTGGTGCGCTACGACCCGCGCACGCGGCAGGTCAAGCGTTGGCCGCTGCTGCAGAATATCGATCCCACGGTCGACCCCGACAATGCGGGCAGGCCGGGCAAGATGGCCGAAGATGCACAGGGACGCATCTGGGTGGCGCTGATGACGCAGGGCATCCAGCTGTGGAGCGACGCAGGGCAACTGCTCAGGACGATCGACTACGGAACCCATGGGCTGAAGGCGCTGACCGTGCTGGACATGCGGATCGGGCCCGATGGACAGGTCTGGCTGAGCAACAAGGCTGGCCTGTGGCGCTGGGACCCGAAGGCGGACCGCTTCGTTGCGGTGCCCGGCGCGGCTACCCTGCCCACGTATGTGTTCCGCCTGGGAGATGGCGGCATCGTCTGGGTGGGGCTGGCCGGCGAATTGCGGCGGTATCTATGGGATGGCGCCCAGCTCAAGCACCTGGATACCGCAGGAAGGGAGCAGGAGTTCCCGAAGGTGGCACCGACCGGCATGGTGATCGACGCCGGTGGGGTGGCCTGGGTGTCCAGTCACCGTGGGCTGATTCGCGTCGACCCTGCCAGCAGGCTGGTACGCGTGTACGACGTACACGACGGTTTGCCCAGCTCGCCCATGCAGATCGCCACGCTGGTGCAGGCCCGCACCGGCCAGATACTGGGTGGCACCTCCGATGGGGTCGTGGTGTTCGATCCGTCCACGATGCGGCCGAACGCACGCCGGCCGCAGTTGCTGATCGAACGTGTGGGCCTGCGGCGTGGCGAACGCAGCCTGGATGTCACCGGCACCACGCCGCTGCAGATGCAGGATGGCGACCGCGACCTGCACATCGTCGCGCGCATGCCCACCTTCACCAATCCCGAGTCCACCAGCTACCGCTTTCGCTTGAGCGGCTACGACCCGGACTGGATCGATGTCGGCTCCAGCGGCGAGCGGCTGTTTTCGCGCCTGCCCGCCGGACACTACACGCTGGAAGTGCAGGGGCGTACCGCCGACGGCATCTGGTCGGAAAGCCAGCAGCTGCGGTTTCAGGTGTTGCCGGCGTGGTGGTGGTCGCCCTGGGGCATGACCCTGTTTGGCCTGCTCGCGCTCAGCATTGTGATCGCCGCCGTGCTGCTCTACCGCCGTCGCCTGCGCCGCTTGAACGCGTGGCAATTGGCGGTGCACAAGCAGGAACTGGCCGAGCAGGCATCGCTGGCCAAGACGCGCTTCCTGGCGACACTGGGCCACGAAGTGCGCACGCCGATGACCGGCGTGCTGGGCATGAGCGAATTGCTGCTCAAGACCCCGCTGGATACCAAGCAACGCAGCTACACCGAATCCATCCGCCGTGCCGGCGCGCACCTGCTGCGGCTGGTCAACGACGCGCTGGATCTGGCACGCATCGAATCCGGGCGGCTGGAGCTGGATTTGCAGCCGTTCTCGGTACGCCAGCTGGTCGCCGAGGTCGAAGGCCTGATGGCACCGCTGGCGCAGGAGCGCGGGCTGCGTTTCAGCCTGGAAGTGGGTTTGCTGGGCGACATCACCGCCAGCGGCGACCCCACCCGCATCCGGCAGATATTGCTCAACCTGCTCAACAACGCGATCAAGTTCACCGAGCGCGGCGTGGTGGGACTCAAGCTGACCACGTTGGGCTCGTACCAGGGCTTGCGCTTCGAAGTGGCCGACACCGGCCCCGGCATCAATGCCGACCAGAAGGCGCGTCTGTTCCAGCGCTTCGAACAAGGCGATGGTGCCAAGACCACCTCGCGCTATGGCGGCAGTGGCCTGGGCCTGGCGATCTGCCAGGAACTGGCGCTGGCGATGGGTGGGCATATCGAGGTAATCAGCCGTCTTGGGCTGGGCACCCGCTTCGTGGTCGACCTGCCGCTGCGCTGGGTGGCCTCCAATGCCACCCCGAGCGGCGAGGTGACGCGCGCCAGCGCACTGGTCCCGCCACAACGCATCCTGCTGGTGGAGGACGACCTGACCATCGCCGAGGTCATCGTCGGCTTGCTGCGCTCGCAGGGGCATTCGGTGGTGCATGCACCGCATGGCCTGGCCGCGCTCACCGAGGCCGCGGACAACGCCTTCGACCTGGCCCTGCTAGATCTGGATCTGCCCGGATTGGACGGCTTCGCGCTGGCGCAGCAACTGCGCGTGTTCGGTTACGAGATGCCGTTGATTGCGGTGACCGCGCGCTCGGATGAGGCGGCCGAACCCGCGGCCAGGGAGGCCGGCTTCGATAGTTTCCTGCGCAAGCCGCTGACTGGCGACTTGCTCGCCGACACCATTGCCGAGGCGCTGCGGCGTGTGCGTACGCGCGACGAGATCTAGTTGGCCGCTCAACGATTGACAACGGCGGTGATGCAACGCGGCAGCGTCCTGTTGATGGGTGATAGGCCATGGGTGGCGAGCGATGGGCGAGCCGGCATCGGTGCAGGCCGGCGTTGATTGCACCGGGTCTTGAACAAGCCGTCGGCCATCCTCGTGCAAGGCCGTGACCACTGCGCCAGTCGGGCAGTGACTTGCGAACACACCGCGTCCCGCTGCCCGCACCAGCCACGGTGGCGGTGTCTACTCGGCCACTGCCTCCACGTCCCTGGGATGCGGCCGGGTCTCGGCCAGCTGCCAGAAGATCAGCGTAGAGGTCAGGGTGATGCCGCCCACGCACAGGAAGGTGGCATGCAGCGCGGCGGTGGCGCCGTGCGTATCGCCCAGATGCGTGTTGAACGCGGCCAGCAGGCTGCCGGCTGCTGCGGCGCCGAATCCGGTCGCCAACATCATCACCATCGACAACAAGCTGTTGCCGGGGCTGGCCTGCTCGCGGTCCAGGTCGCGCAGGGTCACGGTATTCATGACGGTAAACTGCAACGAATTGACCCCGCCAAAGCAGGCCAGTTGCAGCAGGCGCAGCCACAGCGGCTGGCCGGGCTCGATCAGTGCAAAGCTGGCCATCGCCAGGCCTACCAGCACGGTGTTGACCATCAGCGTGTTGCGGTAGCCGAAGCGCCCCACCAGTTTCACCGCGGCGCGTTTGGCGGCCATGCCGGCCAGCGCTACCGGCACCATCATCAGCCCGGCGCGCATCGGGCTCATCCCCATGCCGACCTGCAGCAACAACGGGATCAGAAACGGCATCGAGCCACTGCCGATGCGTGCGAACAGGTTGCCGAGGATGCCGATGCGGTAGCTTGCCACCTTGAACAACGCCAACGGAAACAAGGCATTGGCGGCCGTACCGGCATGCAGCCAGTAACCGGCAAGCGCGGCCAGCCCTCCGATCGCCAGCAACATCACGAAGGCATGGCGCATGCCCGGTTCGGCGATGCCATCCAGCGCCAGCGACAACGCCACCATGCCAAACGCCAGCATCAGATAGCCGACCAGATCGAAGCGCCGGCGTGCATCGCCGTAATGGTCCGGCATGATCTTCAATGCAGCGATAAAGCCGATGATGCCGATCGGCAGGTTGATCAGAAACACCCAATGCCACGAGGCGACTTCGACCAGCCAGCCGCCCAAGGTCGGGCCGATCAACGGGCCGATCAGCGCGGGGATCGCGATAAAGCTCATTGCACGCAGGAAGTCTTCGCGCGCCACCGTCTTGAGTACCGCCAACCGCCCGACCGGCAGCAACATCGCCCCGCCGATGCCTTGCACCACGCGTGCGGCCACCAACTGCGGCAGCTGTTGCGCAGCGGCGCATAGCAGCGAGCCCAAGGTGAACACGATGATCGCGGCAAGAAAGGTCCGCCGCGTGCCGAAGCGGTCGGCAATCCAGCCCGAGGCCGGGATGAACATCGCTACCGCCAGCGCATAGCTGAACACCACCGACTGCATCTGCAGCGGGCTTTCACGCAGGCTGCGCGCCATCGACGGCAACGCCGTGTTGACGATGGTCGCATCCAGCATCTGCATGAAGATCGCCAGCGACACCAGCCACAGCAACGGCTTGACCTCGGCGTAGGCGCGCACGGCAGGGGCGGAAGAGGGCATGGGCATCGCTATCGGGAGGGCAGCGCATTATCTCCGCGCGCGCGTGCAGAGCGTTGCAACACGCTGTACTGCCGCGCTGCTTGAGTCCGCCGCAGCGCGCCTGGCCCCATTCGCGGCGAGTGAGACGCACCTCACTCAATCCAATTGCGGGCAAGCCGGATGCCACGAATCGTCGGGAACGGACGGCGGGCGCGTGCTAATGCCAGATCTGGCTTGCACCAAGTGGTTGCGTTGCTGGCGAAATCTTTTTGCGCCTGTCGCCGGACCTGTCACCGCAAGCGAGCGTCGTCTCACATGAGGGGGAACGACCGAGTGCGGGCGAGGGGAGCGTTCGATCAAGAGCCGAATGCACGCTTGGAGCTTTTGCCGACGGTCTGGTCAGGGATGGCGCGACTTGGGTCTGGCCGCCTTTCGAGCGCGCCAGTCGATCAGGTCGAAAACATCCATGGAAAAGCAAATCTTCAATGTCGTACAGCGCGCCTATGTTCCGGGCGATCCCTTGGAGGACGTGCTGGCAAGGATCGCTGCGGAGTTTTCGCACAGCGCGATTACGAACGGCGCGGTATGTGAGTTTGTCGCGGTGGAGAATGGCAGCCCACCGGTCGCGGATCAGCTAGACGCACGACCCACGACGACGCAGTGTTTTCCTGTCCAGCACGCCCGGCAGGTGCTTGGCACACTGAACGTAACGTCGGCCCAAGGCGGAATGACCCAGCAGGCGATGCTGCTGTGCCAGCAGATCGCAAGGTGGTGTGCGTACCTGATCAAGCGCGACGTCGCGCGGGCGTTGGCGCAAGACCGGTTCGGCCGAGCGCTGTCGCTTGTGGGCGTGAGCGAAGAGGTCTGGAAGATCGACGAATTCGTCGAACAAGCGGCATGCAGTCGTCTGCCGGTCATCCTGCGCGGCGAGTTCGGTACTGAAACGGAGCATGCGGCGGTCCTGCTGCATGCCACTGCGCCCTGGCAGAAAGGGCCGTTCGTTGCGATCGATTGCGCTGCTCCCGACGACGCACCGGCAGCATGGCTCGAGCGCGCGGACGGGGGAACGCTGTTCCTGCAGGGAGTGGACGAGCTCGACGACGCATTGCAGCGCCAGTTGGCCGGGCAACTTCGGGGCCGCTGCAGTACCTGGTCTGCGTTGGGCGGCGAGGCCTTGCCCCGAATAGTCGCGTCCACGACCGCCGATCTATCGCGCCGCGTGCGGGCCGGGCGCTTTTCGCGGGCGCTGCTCTCGCAGCTGGATGTCCTGTCGTTCGAACTCGCCCCGTTGCGTAAGCGGCGGGCGGATATCGGCTTTCATGTCGAGTGCGTTCTGGATCGGAATGGATTGGATCACGGTCAGCTGGTTACCGCGTCGTTGATGGAAATGCTGACGCACTACGCATGGCCCGAGAACCTTCAGGAACTGGAACGGGTGGTGCTGCGACTGGCGGTCATGACCGCTGGCGGGCCCGTCGGCATTGCCGATATCCAGCGCCATGCGCCGCGTCTGCTGGAAGGTCGGGCACAAGAAGCGCAGCGCGATGCGCGCGCCACGATGCCGCAACAGGCGGATCCTCCCGGCCAGCCAACGCCGCCGGAAACCCCGGTCGACTGGATCGATGGCCTTCCGCATCGCCCCGGCCAACGCCTCGCCAGCCTGCACGACGCACTGCGGCGCGCCCTGGTGCATCTGGGCGAACACTACGCCGAGCCGCTGACCCTGGGCGACCTAGCCCGGCAAGCGCACGTCAGCCAGTCGCATCTGGGCTTTTTGTTCCGCGACGAACTCGGCACCCCATTCAAACCGATGCTGCAGCAGCTCCGCATCGAAAAGGCCAAGGAGCTTTTGCACCGGCAACCGAAACTGCGCATCACCGAAGTGGCGCTGAAGGTCGGTTTCGGCGACCTGAGCCATTTCGAGAAGAGCTTCCGGCGGTTGGTGGGAGTGAGTCCGCGTGAGTTCCGTAACGCCCGCAGCCAAGTCGGAGCATCAACGATCTAGGCCTGAGCTAGTAGTGTTTTGATGGTTTCGTGCTGTTTGGACAGCAGGTCAAGCAGCACGAACTCTCCGATCAGTGCCGCCGCCGCCTTACGCTGACCGTCGATGTCTAGCAGCGATGCATATGCATTGGCGGGATCGGACGCGCTGGAATAGAAGGGTGCCTGCGCATCGGTGGCGGTGGTGAGGGTCAAAAACGCGATAGCTGTTTTTGCGAACGGCGGTTTTTTGTGTTTGACGAACACCACCAGCGTGCACTCGTAGCTGAGCCCTCCCACCCGTGGCGTGTTGTGTGGTTGGGCCAGGACCTGGACGTCCTCGCCGAGCCAGCCTCCGACGGCTTGGCCGAATGCGGCAATGTCCAGCGCACGTAGCTGTTTGTGGGTCACCCGTGCCACCGCCGCCATGTCCACGCCGGAAAAGCGCAGTTGGTCGATCGCCAGATAAGGACTCTGGGCGAGGATGCTCATCAACCGCAGATCATCGCTGAAAGCGGCCGAAAGCACGACCGGCCCAGTGAAGGATGCCGACAGCAGCGTGAGCAGGGTGCCGGCGCCATAGCGTGCGGCCAGAATGCGTGTGCGCGTGGCATCGGTCGGTTGCCCGTTGACGTAGTCCGGTGCGGCTCCCAACGTGCGTGCGCGCACCGACGCCATCAACGCGTTCACCAGCGCGGCGGCGTCGTCACCAGCCTGCCCGACGTGTCTGCCCGCCATTCCAGCGAGCACGTCTTGAAAATGCGGTAGCTGTGCTCTGGACGCGTACCAGGCATGGATGGCGGCCACACGTTCGCGCCGCTTGGCTTCCTTATGCGCGCCCAGTGCGAGCGGGTCGCTGGCGATCTCGCATAACATCAGCAGATTCTCGCGCAGATGATAATCCAGGTCAGGTAACGGCAATTGCCAGCGCTCCTGCGCGCCGCCAGCAGTGGCGATGGTCAGGTGTCCGTTTTCAATCTCCGACCAGATCGCGATCGCTTCGATCGTGTCGCGGCGCGGCAGGCTCACGTCGATCAATTCCATCAGGATGCCGCGTGGACTGGCAGGTTCCGTCACAATTCGGTCGACATAGGTTTCCATGAGGTTGGCGTGCCAGGTGTAACCCAGGCGATAGAGCACGAATGGCTTGATCCCGTCGTTCAGCACGATGCCCGGCGGGGATGGTGTATCGCGCTCGCCGATCTTGGCGATCTCCACGCCGTTATAGGCGGACAGGCCGGTGCGGTCACGCTCGAAGACCCGACGTAATGTCTGCGGCGCGTCACAGGTGACCAGACACCTCACGTCGACCGCGTTCGGACTCCACTGCGCACGTGGAATGGGGTAAAGCTGTTCTGACAGCGGAGATTCGAGTGCCGTCAGCAGACTGAGCTCGAAGGCGATGAGGACGCCGGCACTCTTCATTTCATCGACGACGATGTCCTCGATTTCCGCATGCAGCGCATCCTGCACGGATGTAGGAAGCCAGGGGTCGATCGCGACCTGCGTGTCCCAATCCGAGCTTCCCGAATCGAACAGGTGCTGGTCGTGCCCTTGCAACAGGTCCATGCATGCTGTGAATGCATTGCCGCCTTTGATATAGAAACGTGCCAGCGGCTGCTCGCCGCGCAACATGAATCGCTCGCGGACCTCGATGCATAGACCTGCGATTCGATCCTGGATGGCGCCCAAGGCCTGGATCACCGCAGAGCGCACGTTGGGATAGCGCGCCGCGTCGTTGATCCGTTTGGTCAACTCGCCGCTGATCGCACGGCGCAGTTGTTCTTGTTCGGGAGATTCCTTCATGGCGTGGCCTCGGCTCGCGACGGGTGGAGGGTGCGTTTGCTCAGGGAGCACTTGGATCTGCGGCGTCGGAGTAAGTGAGGTCGACCCGCAGACCATCGCAGGGCGTTCCCGGCAGCGACAGCACCGCGTTCTGTTCGCACTGCCAGAGCGCGGCATGCGCATAACCGCAGCCGGCCGGACTGGATGCAGTCAGCGTCTGGATGTCGCCGGCGTAGGTGTGGGTGTTGGCGTTGGCGACGCGCCAAGCCCAGATTTGCAGCGCCGGCCCCGGCGCCAGTGCGTCAACCAGGCTGGCGGCCAGCACGTGCGAGCAATACAGGCCCGGCGCATAGCCGGCATCGACCAGTGCGGCGATCCAGGCGCGGATGTAGGCGATTCCATCGGGACTGGGGGAGCTGCCGTCTTCCCAGTCCAGATAGACAGTCGCCCCAAAGGGAAAGCCCTCTTGATCGGCCAGGGCGGCCGCGTTTGCGCCGTCTAGGCTGCCCTGTGCTGCAGTCACGGTATGCGAGCCCGGTCCGGTGGTCTGCTGGCCCAGGTAGACCGGCGCCAGCCCCCACCCATTGGCGACCAGTGTTGGCCGCCATCCCATCCACCCGGTGTCGGCATGGCTGGGCGCCGGCGCCAGGTAATAGCCGCACCATGCCAGTGCGGTATGTGCCTTCAACCATGCGAGCGCGGGTAGTCCTGGAAAGCGGGCGGTGTCGAAGCCGAGGTGGAACGTCATGGTGAAACTCCGCGTCTATAGAGTGGTGGTGGAGCAAGAAATCCAGTAGCGAGCAATCAACGAAGGGATTGCAGATGCAGTGCGATCAGCTCGTACCAATCGATGGCCTGGCGTCTGCCTCGCTGCCAGCCTCTGTCATGCCTGCTCGGAGAGGGCGCGTCGGGCGGTGACGGATAGGCAATGCCGGCCTTGGCGTAGGCCGCTTCTTCGATAGCGGAGCGCGTCAAGAATTGATAGGCGCCAAGATGTTTGGCCAGTTGCGATTTATTGACGCGTTGCACACACGCAAGCTCCCAATCACAGACCCCACTGCCGTTTGGTCGATTGACCCCGACGCGTGGAATAGTCGCCTGATTGATGGATGTCACGATGGCATCCAGATCAAGTTTGGTAAAGAAGCACGCCAGCCAGAACGACTGACCTTGTGTGTCGGTCAATTCGACGGGTGGATCGCCTGGGAAGTGACTCACATTGTCGAGCGAGAAACCGGTCTCCTCGGCAAATTCGCGCCGCGCCGCTGCCTCGGCAGATTCGCCGCCGTGGATGCCGCCACCGGGCAACGCCCATTGACCCGCTTGGTTGACGATGCATGGTGGCTGGGAGACTGCCCAACTGCCGATGTCAGACGCGATCGAGTTGGCCTGCGCGCGCGGCGTATTCCATTGCAGGGGATTGTCGACGGCAGCGGCGATGCTGGATGCAAGCGCATCGGTATCGCATCTGATGCTCGGAGCGAGCGCAACGCCGTTGCCACGTGCAATCGTCACATCAATGAGGTTTCTGATGGCGAACAGCGTGTTGTCGGCGATCATTTTTCCGTCGGGACTGGTGATGCACGCGTCCCTTGCGATCTTGAGAGCACTTGCTGCATCGGGAAAGACAGCGATGCCGTCAGAAAAAACTCCATTTGCCGCTTGATAGGCCGCACTTAGCCCGGCATGGGCGGTGTTCCAGTTCTGCACTGGATTTGCATTGATCTCGCAGACCACCGTCAGTGCTTCCACTGCCAGCACCGGTGCCGCATATTCCGCCCACCACCGATTGAGTATGCGTTTGCGCGCGATCAGATAATGTCCGGCCCCGTCCGACACCGCCGCATAGACCTGTGGCATGCCATCAGCTCCGATCTGGTGTCGATTGGGGCGACCCATTGGGTGACAGCGAGTCGGGTATGCCGGCGCTCATCGCCTGCTCGGCCTGCTGCTGCGCAGCGGCGACCGCAGCGGCGGCAGCCTGGTCGGCCTGCTGCAGTGCCTGATTTGCGCTGTCGACCGCCTGATTATTGCCGGCCGCGGCAGTTGCCGCGGTTGCGGCCTGCATTGCTGCCTGCACTGCCATGTCGCTAGCCGCCATCGCTTGATCGATCTGAGCTTGCGCCGCTTTCAGCGCGGCTTCGATCTGCGACGATCCTGACGATTGCGCTGTGGTGGCTGGTGTCTGGTTCGGAGACGTGGGCGTGGGCTGGGTATCGTCGGACATGCTGGTGTCTCCTGAAGTGGAAGTGGAAGTGGAATGGAGCGCCGTGAGGTCATCGGTACGCGATGGCTGCATCGGCGCAGCGCGTGGTGCGGTTTCGGTTGGGCGCTGCGCTGCAAGCGTGCGCAGCATCTCGCCCAGTGCCTTTTCGGCTTGCGACATGCCCTGGCGTGCTGCCGCCAGGGCGGCTGCACGACCTGCATGCACCGCGTCGCGGGCCGCGTCGGCGGCGCTGACGACAGGCGGCGCCTGTTCGGTGGCCGCGGGGAGCGCGCTTGATGCGTTCACTCTGAGTCCTCCGTCTTCGCAACCTGCGACGTGCTACTGGACGCCGGCGCCGCACCGAAATCGCGCAGCGAGATGACGCCGCCGTTGACCTGCAGCAGCGCAGCCAGGGTGTCGTTGTGCATGGCGAATACGCAGCTGTTGCCATCCTGGCCCAGCACGCCGCGGCTGGGCCGGTTGGCGGCCAGGAAGGCCTGCGCGGATTGCAGGTAAAGGCGGATCGCGTCGCTCGCCGCCTGGTCGCCGCCGTCGCCTCGGTAGCGGGTGTGTTGGACGATCTGCTGGGCGGCCAGCGATAGTCGCGCGAAGCCGATCTGGCGCCCACGCGCCAGCCATTCCGCAACGCTGCGTTCGACCTCGTTGGGCGAAGGCAACCCCTGCACCTGTGGGCAATCCAGGGTGGTGAACAACTGCGGCAGCAGCGCCTGCAGTGCCGACGCTGCTGCATGTGCGCGCTCGTCCGCTGCGACGATGTTGGCGGTGCAGGCCAGGTAGAAGCGGTAGTAGTCGCAGAATTCCAGCGGCGTGCGGGCCTGCTCGACGGCGAATGCCGCTGCCTCCTGCTGCAGTGACGGCGTCACGTTGGCCGGTGGCGGGTCGGCGGCCAGTTGGCGGAGTGCCAGGCTTTCTTCCAGATCCAACGACTGGAACACCGCGGCGCCATCGACCTTCAGCTGCGTCAGCAGGCTACGGCCTGCGGCCAGGTCGCTTGCGGTGTACAGGGCATTGTCGCGGAAGATCCGCTGCAGCTGCGCCTTGACCACCGAACCGGTGTCGCCGGCTTCGGCCTGTGCCAGCGTGCCCAGGTCGGTGGGGCTCAAGGTCATCAGCTTGACCGGGCTGACCTTCAATTCCAGCTGCGGCAACAAGGCCAGGCGCGAGCCGTGCAGGCCTTGCTGCACCTCGTGGAGCAAGCTGCTCTCGTCGGGAAAGTCGTAGCGCACACCGGGCGACTGGATCGCCCAGGCCAGCCATTGCGTGCCTCCATCGATGAAGGCCAGGCACTGCCTGCCCAGCGTCGAGAGCATCGTCGGCATCGAGATCAGGCGGCCTGCGATCAAAACGGACATTGCATGACTCCTTGAGAGGTCAACCAGCGGGGAAGTTCTTCAGCACCAGGCCGGCCGCCGAGCCGATCCTGGCGAAGTCGTCGGTGGCGCCCTGCATCAGCGCCTGCGCCTGGGTGAGCGCGGTGACGTATTTGGCATCGCCGGTGGCCAGGTACTGCGCCATCGCCACGCCGACGGCGGTGGTGGCGATCGTGGAGACATTGCGCAGCGCATCGGTGGCGTCCTGCACCGCGATGGCGGTGGACTGCGCTACCGATTGATACGCCTTTCCGGCGCCGCTGGTCAGCACGACCTGCGGGCTCATGGAGGCCATCTGGGTCTGGTTGATCACATCGATGACCTGGGCATTGACCTTGCTCGGTTCCATCTCGGCTCCCGTGGATTGATCGGCGGCCTGGCAATGAGGCCTGGTGGTGGAACGGGCCTCTACGCAGGCCGCTTATGGCGGAGGCGGCGCTGTAGATGCAGGTGCAGGTGCAGGCACAGATGCAGATGCAGGTGCAGCAGGAGCAGCAGGTGCAGGTGCAGAAGGGGGTGCGCCAGCAGCTGCGGCTGCGGGTGGAACTGGGGGTGGAGCAGCAGGAGCATCAGCAGTGGCAGGATCATTGGGGCCGGCGCCGGGAGCGGGGGGAGTGGCGGGCAGCGGCGGCGGAACGCTCAGCGCATGCACTTCCATGAGGTCGGCGGTCGCCGTCGCCGCATCTGCTGAGGCGCCCTGCGCTTGCGTCTTCAGCACGTCGACGGCCACCTTGGCTTCCGCCGCTGCGGCGGCGATCAGTGCGGCCGGCGGGGGCGGTACGGGGGGCGGGCCGGGCAATGGTGCGACTGTCGGTGGAGGGCCTGGAGGCGCGGGCGGTGGCGGCGGCGGAACCGGGAACGGTGCCGAGATCATCTTGGCGCAGGCCGCAGTGATCGCAGCGGCATTGATCATGCCGGCGCCCTGCTGCCGGTTGACGGCGTTGTGCATCGCCATGCCCAGCGTTTCCAGCATCACGGCATCGAGCATGCCGAGCGCCTGTGCGGGTGCCTGACCGGTGGTCAGCGTCACGATGTTGCTCACCGCGTCGACGATCTGGCTGTTCACGGTACTGTCGTCGATCATGATGAAGTCGCTCCCTTCTGGATGATCAAGGCAAGGATCTGGGTGAGTGCGGCATCGGCGAGCACCTGTCCGCGTTGCTGATTGGCGACGGCGTTTTCCATTGCCAACGCGATGGAATCCGACAACGCCAGGTAGGTGGCCCCCATCGCGAAGGCCGGCGCTTGCCCGATGGCCAACGCCGCACCGGTTGCGGCAGGGCCGACCAGGCTGGCGACGCTTGCGGCACGCGCGCTTGGCTGCATGACGGGGCACTAGCCCTGCGTTCTAGGCCAACGACGGCCTGCGCTGTTCAATGCCAGCCGACGCCGAGAACAGCACGGTGTTTTGTGGCTCGTGCTTGCCTGCGTATTGCAGGGCAACGCCATTGCGCACGGATTCCAGGAAGGCAAAATTGCCGTGCGGCACATCGATCACGCCGTCCAGCTTCTGGCGATACACCAGCGGCTGCACACCGGGAATCAGCGGGAGAATTCCGTCGAACTCGACGTTCATCACTGCCTTCTGGTGCGGCGCGAACGTCGCCACGATGGTGCGGCCCCTGATCAGTCTGACGAAGACGTCCAGGGTGTTGGACGTGGGGATATGACGTAGTTGCAGCATGGGGCGTCCTTTCTCGATTCGGCCGGCGAACTGCGTGTGAGTTTTATGGGTCTGGCATATCGAACCAGGCGCCGCTCACCCTGTGGCAGCGGCGCCTGGCTGCCGATTACCGGAGCCCGGCGCTCAGGATTTCCCGGGTGGCGACGCCATCGGACGCGGTATCGATCGAGTACAGGGTGGACACGCCCTGGGTGGTCGATGCCTGCATCGTCACGTAGGACTGCTGCTGGTTGTTGGTGGCGTTGTGCGCGGCGTTGGACAGCGCCTGGCTGGTGGCGACGAACAGGTTGCCCATTGCAATCGCCGGCGCATCGCCGAGGACCTTGGTGTTGACCTGGGAAACGGAATCGGTGATCTGGCTGTTGACGGCGGTCGGAAAGGCCATGGTGATAGCTCCTTGAGGTAGTGAAAGAACGAAGACGCTGCGGCGTTAGCGGTTAGCCGAGAATCTTCTTGGTGGCGGCACCGGTGGTGCCGGTATCGAGCGAATACAGCAGCGAAACGCCCATGGTGGTCGCTGCCTGTGCGGTGACATACATCTGTTGTTGCGCGAGCGTGGCGTTGTGGGCCGCGTTTGCCAGCGCCTGCGCGGTGGCCTGGTACAGATTGCCCATGGCTGCGGCGGGCGAGCTTCCCAGCACCTGCAGGTTGGCCTGGGTAACCGAGTCGGTGATCTGGTCGTTGACGGCGGTGGGAAATGCCATTGGTGGATGTCCTTGGCGTTAGCCGGGCCTTCAGACGCCCAGGATCTGCTTGGTAACGACGCCGGTGGTCGCGGTATCGATGGAGTACAACGTGGCCACTCCCATCGTGGTAGCCGATTGCGCAGTGACATAGCTCTGCTGCTGCGCGTTGGTTGCGTTGTGGGCAGCATTGGCCAACGCTTGCGCAGTTGCCTGATACAGATTGCCCATTGCAATCGCCGGCGCGTCGCCAAGGACCTTGGTATTTACCTGGGTAACGGAATCGGTGATCTGATTATTGACTGCGGTTGGAAATGCCATTGCTTGCTCCTTATGTGCCAGAAATCACGATTGGCTTAGCCCAGGCCCTTCACGCCAGTGCTCAGAACCTGCTTGGTCGCCACTCCGGTGGTGGCGGTATCGATGGAGTACAGGGTGGCGACCCCCATCGTGGTTGAAGACTGCGCGGTGACATAGCTCTGCTGCTGCGCATTGGTCGCGTTATGGGCGGCATTGGCCAGCGCTTGTGCAGTGGCCTGGTAAAGATTGCCCATGGCGATGGCAGGGGCATCGCCCAGCACCTTGGTATTGGCTTGTGTGACGGAGTCGGTGATCTGGTCGTTGACGGCAGTTGGAAAGGCCATGCTTTTCTCCCTGATGTACGGATGATTGAAGCGCTGGAACAAACGTGACGGTGTCGAGGTTGTGCAGGCGGCCTGCCTGGCTGGAGATGTGTTGCAGTGGCATCGCATCACCGTGGAGCAACAGTAGATCGCCGTGCCTTCGAAGAATTGGCGCAAACGACGGCAATGCCGGGTTTATCGACGTGAAGCCGAACTGGCTTGAGAGCGGCATGCGAGGGGGTGATGCGATCTGGAACGCGGTGCGGTGAATTCATCGGCAAATCGCAACCGGGTTTGCAAAAACACCCAGCAAAATGCGCGAGGACGTGCATCGGCTGGGCCGGCTGCCAGCGGGCTCAGCGTTGCGCTGTCCTGCGCCAGCCGCTCTACGTGCGCTGGTGAGGGATCAGACCAATCGGCTGTGACGCTGCAGACGCAGCGCATCGACTGACAGCATGAGCGCCGTCACAAATCGGTATGCGTGTGCAGAGGCCGGCTGCGGGCTGCCTGCCCTGGCCTGCGGTATCGCCGGGCATGCGCGTGTGGGCAGCGCTTGGCATGGGTTGGATGCCACGACCGACGCCGCAGCGTCGGCGGGAGTGAGTCCAGGAGGCTGACGCATCGGCGTTGATGCGCGGTATTACGACGACCCGATGCTGGTGTTGAAGTCAGCGTTCCGACGCGGGCGGTGTCGGCCCGTCAGCGCGTACTTAGGCGCATGCTGGTCGAGTTTCCATAGCGTGAGCCGACGCCGTTTGCACTGCTCGGCCAGCACACGAACGTGTTCTGGCCTGATTTTGCGGCAACCGACAGCACGCGCGGTGCCGTCGGTTGCAGGGCCCGTCAGCGCTTGCTCAAGCTCTGCACTGCCTCGACCAGCACGCCTACGTGTTCCGGATTCATGTCTGGCGACATGCCGTGGCCAAGGTTGAAGACGTGGCCTTCGCGCGAGCCGCCGCTGCCCTGGGCGTAGCTGTCCAGGGTCTTGCCGACCTCGGCGCGGATCGCGTTGGGCGAGCCGTACAGGGTGGCCGGGTCCAGGTTGCCCTGCACGGCGACGCGGCCGCCGGCGCGCTGCGCGGCATCGGCCAGCGA
Source organism: Xanthomonas sp. NCPPB 1325 (assembly GCF_041477645.2). Classification (NCBI taxonomy): domain Bacteria; kingdom Pseudomonadati; phylum Pseudomonadota; class Gammaproteobacteria; order Lysobacterales; family Lysobacteraceae; genus Xanthomonas; species Xanthomonas sp. NCPPB 1325. The sequence goes on along the minus strand of NZ_CM192985.1, from coordinate 3,468,999 downwards.
GATGGTCCAGTCCACGCCCACCGCTTCGGCGCCGCTGGCGGCCAGATCGGCCACATAGGCGCCGTTGCCCTTGCCGAACAGCACCAGCGGGGTGCGCTCGGCGCCATCGCCGCGTTCCAGTTCACGCGCGATGCGGGTGAGGTAGGGCAGCGAGAATTCGCGGTACATCGCCGGCGACAGCACGCCGCCCCAGGTGTCGAACACCTGCAATGCCTGCGCACCGGCCGCACGCTGCGCGGCCAGGTAGGCGATGACCGCATCGGTGACGGTGCCGAGCAGGTGGTGCAGCAGCTCCGGCGCGTTGAAGGCCATGGCCTTGATGCGCGCGTACTCCTTGCTGCCGCCGCCTTCGATCATGTAGCAGGCCAGCGTCCACGGGCTGCCGGAGAAGCCGATCAGCGGCACGGACCCGTCCAGCTCGCGGCGGATCACGCGCACCGCGTCCATCACGTAGCGCAGTTCGGTTTCCATGTCCGGCACGCCCAGGCGGTGGATCGCGGCGGCATCGCGCACCGGGTGACGGAACTTGGGGCCTTCGCCTTCGACGAAGTACAGCTCCAGGCCCATCGCATCGGGGATGGTCAGGATGTCGGAGAACAGGATTGCCGCATCCAGCGGGAAGCGCTGCAGCGGCTGCAGGGTCACTTCGCAGGCGATGTCCGGGTTCTTGGCCATGCCCAGGAAGCTGCCGGCGCGCGCGCGGGTGGCGCGGTACTCCGGCAAGTAGCGGCCGGCCTGGCGCATCAACCATACGGGGGTGCGGTCCACGGGCTGGCGGTTGAGGGCGCGCAGCAGACGATCGTTCTTGAGCATGGGAAGGTGTGTCCTCAGCGCGGCGCGTCGGCGCCGCCGGTGATGAGTTGGAAGCCGCGCTTGAGCTGGGTGTCGCGGGCCTTTTCGAAGGCCCGGTCTGCCTCGTCCTGCAGCAGGTACTGGTCGCGCCGGAGTTGCGTGCGTCCACCGATCTGGCCGCTCTCGCGCAGCAGTTCCCAGCCACCGAACAGATCCGGTTGCAGGGTCAGCTGGACATAGCGGAGCGGCTCGTTGCCGCCGGAGTCGTGTTGCAGGAGGATGCGCATGTCACCGATTGTAGCCGGGCGCTGCTGAAGGCTGGGGGGCAGCAGGCGCGCCGGGTTGCGCCGGGAGCGCTGGCAAGCAGGGATTGCGTAGGAGCGCACCTGGGCGCGATGGGGATTTGCTGGCAAGCCCCGTCGCGCCCGGGTGCGCTCCTACAAGGAGCGGGCGTGGGGGCGGTCGACGGCAGTTGCGTGCGGCCATGCAGCGTTGCGTGCCTGCCTGGCCGGCGGGCCTCAGCCGGCCAGGATCTCCAGCACCGCAGCCTCGTCCACGTCCTGCACCACTTCGGCCTTGCCGATGCCGCGCCAGAGCACCAGGCGCAGGCGGCCGGCGACGTTCTTCTTGTCCAGCCGCATGCGGCCCAACAGGGCGTGCGGCGCCAGGCCGGGCGGGATCTCGGTCGGTAGCTCGAACTCCTGCAGCAGGGCGCGCAGCGCCTCGGTGTCCTGCACATCGCTCATGCCCAGCGCGGCCGACAGGCGCGCGGCCAGCACCATGCCCACCGCGACTGCTTCGCCATGGTTGAGGTTGTCGTTGCCGGGCGCGCCGTAGCCTTGTTCGGTCTCGATCGCATGGCCGAAGGTGTGGCCCAGGTTGAGCAGGGCGCGCTCGCCCTTTTCCAGCGGGTCGCGCGCCACGATGTCGGCCTTGTGCTCGCAACTGCGTGCGATCGCCTGTGCGAGGGCGTCGGCGTCGCCTTCCAGCAACGCCCGGCGTTCGGCATGCAGCCACTGGAAGAACAGCGGGTCGCGGATGGCGCCGTACTTGATCACCTCGGCCAGCCCGGCGCGCAGCTCGCGCGCGGGCAGGGTGTGCAGGGTGTCGGTATCGGCAATCACCGCGCGTGGCGGGTGGAAGGCGCCGACCAGGTTCTTGCCCTGCGGGATATCCACCGCGGTCTTGCCGCCGACCGACGAATCCACCATCGCCAGCAGGCTGGTGGGCAGCTGCACGCAGTCCACCCCGCGCATCCAGCAGGCCGCGGCGAAGCCGGCCAGGTCGCCGACCACGCCGCCACCGAGTGCGAACACACAGGCGTCGCGGGTGGCGCCGAGCTCGGCCAGTGCGGCAATCGCAGCGGCAAAGTTGTCCAGCGTCTTGGAGGCTTCGCCGGCGGCGATCACCAGCTCGCCCAGCTGCAGGTCCGGGCGCGCCTGCAGCAGCGCGCTGCGCACGCCGGCGGCGTAGTGCGGTGCCACCTGGGTGTCGCTGAGCACCAGTACGTGGCGGCCGCGCACATGGCTGGCCAGGCGTGCACCGTCGGCCAGCAGGCCGGGCGCGATGGTGATGGTGTAAGGCTGTGCACCGTCGACATCGACGCTGCGGCTGGAGCGGGGGAGTGTCATGCAGGGGTACTCGACATGCGCCATTGTGCGGCCAGGCGCAGCACCAGCTGCGCGGTGGCTTCGGCGGGGGAAAAGTGATCGGTTTCCAGGGTGAGGTCGGCCACGTCCTGGTACAGCGGGGTGCGATGCGCGGCCATCGTGTGCAGCACCTGCTCGCGGTCGGCGCGTTGCAGCAGCGGGCGGTTGCGGTCGCGCGCCAGGCGGGTCAGTTGCGCCGGCACGCTCACGTGCAGATACACCACGAATCCGCGCGCGCGAATACGCTCGCGGTTGAGCGGATCCAGCACCGCGCCGCCACCGGTGGAAATGAGTTTGTTGTCCTGCTGCAGCAGCGCCTGCAGGGTCTGCGCCTCATGCTCGCGAAAGCGTGCTTCGCCGTGTTGCTCGAAGATGGCCGCGATGCTGCTGCCCACGTAGTCGACGATGGCCTGATCCACATCGACGAAATCCAGCCCGAAGCGCTCGGCCAGGCGTCGGCCGATACAGCTTTTTCCGGCGCCCATCGGGCCGACCATCACGAGATTGGGAGCGGGGTTCATGCGCAGGGATCCTAGCATTCACGCTTGCGCACCGGGCCGGTTGGCGCGCGCCGAATCCATCGCGGCCGCCAGCACGCCGCGCGGTGCGGTGGCCCTGCAACGCCGCATGTCGTGCGCCCGTGCCCTGGGCCAGCCACGCCGGCTGCGACAGCCGGGCGTAGGACAAGTGCCGGCGATGCGCCCACAATGGACGCCCCTCCTGCCGCCACGCACCGCCATGCCCGATCTGTACGCAGAAGCCCTTGCCACCTTTACCGCGCTGTATGCCGAGGCGCAGGACAGCGCCGAGCTGGAAGCCAGCGCCATGACCGTGGCCACCGCCACCGTGGATGGGCGGCCGAGCGCGCGCACTGTGCTGCTCAAGGCCTTCGATGCGCGCGGATTCGTGTTCTACACGCACCTGGACAGCGCCAAGGGGCGCGACCTGCAGACGCATCCGCAGGCGGCGCTGCTGTTCCTGTGGCGCAGCCTGCGCGAGGCCGGCATCCAGGTGCGCATCGAGGGCGGCGTGCAGCTGGTCAGCGCAGACGAAGCCGATGCCTACTTCGCGTCACGCCCGCGCATGAGCCAGATCGGCGCCTGGGCGTCGCTGCAATCGCAGACGCTCGGCTCGCGCGCCGAGTTCGACGCGGCGATCGCCAAGGTCGAGGCCACCTTCGACGGTCGGCAGGTGCCACGGCCGGATGGCTGGGGCGGCTTCCGGGTGGTGCCGCAGGCGTTCGAGTTCTGGTATGGCGCCAGGTTCCGCCTGCACGAGCGTTGGCGGTACGAGGCCGATGCGGCCAGCCACTGGACCAAGCGGATGCTCTACCCATAACGCCCGCCCGACGCGGCGGCGCGCACGCTGGCGGCCGCATCGTTGGCGCGGCGGTGCCGGGGCCGCTGCCGCACCCAATGCGTCCGCCTGGCAGGGCCGGCACGCGCGGCGGCGTGTGCAGCGGGCATGCGGCGCAGCGCTGTGCGGCATGCGCCGGAACGGGGCGCACCCGGGCGGTGCCGGCGGTCGAACGCCGGCACTTGATGCCGCCTGACCGGTGCCGAACGGCACGTTCTGCCGGTCGCGAACAGTCTGTAGTATGTCCGCCCATTGCTTGACCACCGTTTCCAAAGGACAGGACATCGTATGACGCAGTACACCACTGTCGAATTGCACGGCCTGTTGGCCGAGCGCTACCGCGGCCAGCCGATCGAGGTCGAACTCATCGACGGGCTCGAGCCGGCGATCAACCTCACCCTGGCCGACCACGGCGACATGCAGATCCAGGTGGCCGCCTCGGGCTCGCAGGTATTCGTGTCCACGCTGCTGGCCAATGCCGACCAGGTCAACGACCGCGCCGCGTTCAACGACGCCTGCCTGCGGCTCAACCCGCTCAATCCCCTGTCCAACCTGGGCCTGGTGCAGGTCGACGGCAAGGACAGCTACGTGGTCTTCGGTGAGCTGTCGGCGTCGTCCACGCTCGACCAGATCGACGAGGAAATCCAGACCCTGGCGGCCAATACGCTGGATGCCGCCGAATCTCTCAAGCCGTTCTTTTCCTAAAGGCGTGTTGTCATGAGTATTTTTTCCAAACTGATCACGCTGCTGCGTGGCACCGCACACGAGACCGGCCAGAAGGCGGTCGATGCCAATGCATTGCGCATCCTGGACCAGGAAATGCGCGATGCCGGCGCCCAGCTCACGCGCTCGCGCGAAGAGCTGACCAAGCTGATGGCGCAAAGCAAGCTGGCCCAGCAGAAGATCGACGCGCGCGCCGGCAAGATGGCCGAGTACACGCGCTATATCGAAGGTGCGCTGGCCAAGAACGATGAAGCGCTGGCGCACGACGTGGCGGTCAAGCTGGCCGCGCTGGAAAGCGAAGACGCCGGCGACAAGGCCTCCAAGGCATCGCTGGACCAGTCGGTGGTGACGCTCAAGGCCACCATCCAGAAGACCGAGAACCAGCTGCGCGGCATGCGCCAGCAGATCGACACGGTCAAGGCCACCGATGCGGTGCAGAAGGCGCAGGCGGCGATTGCCGCGCGGCATTCCGGCGCCAGCAGCAAGATGGGCTCGGCACTGGAATCGCTGGAGCGCATCAAGGCGCGTCAGGCCGAAACCTCGGCGCGCATCGAATCGGCCGAAGAACTCGAAGCGTCCAGCGGCGATGGCGATCTGAATCGGCGTCTGGCCGCGGCCGGACTGATGGAAGGCGAGTCCAACGCGGCCGCCGTGCTGGCGCGCTTCAAGAAGCCCGCCGCGCAACTGGGCCACGACACCACCAGCGGGACGGCCCCATTGATCGGCCAGGTGCGCGACGTGCAGCAGGTTCCGCGTAGCGACAGCTGACCGCAGCGCCACGGCACAGGACGCGCCATGATCATTGTCGGCCGGGTGTACCGGGTCTTGCGGCGGCATGTGCGCCGCGTCAGCTGGGGCATGGTGGCGCTTGCGCTGCTGGCCCACATGGGCCTGAGCTGGGCACTGTTGCGGTTGGCCGGCGAGCACAAGCTCGTCGGCCTGGACGCGTTTCCGTATTACTACATGACCACCGCCACCACGATCGGCTACGGCGACCTGTCGCCGGGCTCGGTGCCCGGGCGCTATATCGCCGCGTTCGTGTTGATGCCGGGCGCGGTGGCGTTGTTTGCCACGGTGCTGGCCAAGACCAGTGCGGTGCTCATCACCTTCTGGAGGCGTCACTACATGGGCAAGATGGCCTACGACGCGTTGCGCGGGCACACCATCCTGATCGGCTGGCAGGGCGCCGCGTCCAGCCGCCTGCTGGACCTGCTGCTGTCCGATACCGCCACCGACGATGAAGGCGTGGTGCTGATCGCCGAAGGCATCACCGAAAACCCGATGCCCGACCACATGCGCTTCGTGGCGGCCGAGTCGTATACCCACACCGAGGTCTATCTGCGTGCCGGCATCGCGGGCGCCGCGCGGGTGATCGTCAACCCGCCGTCCGACGACCAGACCCTGGCTGCGGTCTTTGCGTTGATGGCGCATGCGCCGGCTGCGCATGTGGTGGCGCATTTCGATTCGGCCAGCGCCGCACGCCTGGTCAACTGCCATTACCCGGCCATCGAGTGCACGCGCCCGATGACCGCCGAGATCCTGGCCCGCGCCGCGCAGGACCCGGGCAGTGCCGCAATCACCGCCGAGCTGCTGTCGGTGGACGATGGCCCCACCCAGTTCAGCCTGGCCGTGCCCGGTACTGTCGAGACGCTGGACTACAGCCGGCTCGCGGCCGAGTTCAGCCAGCGTGGCGCCCTGCTGCTGGGCCTGCGCGCGCCCGACGGCGCGCTGCGCTTGAACCCGCCAGCACGCACTGCTGTCGCCGCCGGTGCCATGCTGTACTACCTGGCCGAGCAGCGTGTGCCTGCACAGGCCATTGCGTGGGCCGCGCTGCGCGCCGAATCCCCCATTTCCGCATCGCCACGAGGTGTCTGACGATGAGTTTTTTCAGCAAGTTGTTTGGCCAACCGCAACCGCCGCCACTGCCGACCTCCGGCACCGGTGCGATCGGGCATGCGCTGCCGTTGGGCCTGCGCGTGGGGGGGCAGGTCGAGATCGATACCACGCTGTACCGCATGGCGCCGGACGCCATGACCGCCGAGCTGCCGGGCGGGCATCAGGGCATTCCATGCTACGGCCACGTCAATCTGGGCGATGGGTATTCGCTGCACCGCTTCTATCTGGATGACGATGCGTTCCTGCAGGTCACCACCGTGGGCGGCGATCTGGAAGCGATGAAGGCGTTCGTGTATTGCGAGACGGTGAACCCGCCCAGCAAGCAGGCGTTTCAGGAGTTCGTGATGCAGCATCCGCACCTGGGCGCGGCGCAGATCGACTACGCCGGCAAGCGTTGGCACCGCGCCACACAATCCACCGACGACACTGCGCGCATCCCGCCGATCGCCTATGACGAAGTGCTGTACCGCTACCAGCCGCCGCGTCGCGATGGCGACCTGACCCACTACGCCATGCTCTATAGCCGCGAGGTGCCCGAGCTGCAGCGCGAGGAGTTTCTGCTGGTCACCGGCGAAGATTCCGGCCCCAACGAATTCTGCGTGACCTACGCAGTCGGCATCGATGTCACCGTCGCCGATCTGGATATCACCTGAGCGTGCGCTCGCCCTTCACTCAACCGGTCCTGTCATGAACCCGATCAACCTGCAGAGTTTTCTCGCGTTTCTTTCGTATTTCGGCACCGGCCTGGGCGTGTTGATCGTCTCTGTGGTACTGGTGACCCTGGTGACGCCGCACAAGGACTTCACCCTGCTGCGACAGGGCAATGTAGCCGCCGCCACGTCGCTGGCCGGCAACCTGATCGGCGTGGCACTGCCGCTGCATTCGGCCATCACCCACTCGGTGAGCCTGGCCGATGCCTTGATCTGGGGCCTGGTGGCCTGCGGCATCCAGGTGGTGGCGTATCTGCTGGCCAATCTGGTCGCCGGGCGCATCTCGCGCCAGATCACCGACAACGTCACCGCTGCGGGCATCTTTTCTGCGGGCGTGTCGATCGCCGTGGGCCTGATCAACGCCGCGGCGATCACGCCGTAACGGAGCCTGCGCCATGAAGCGATCACGCAATCTCAAATTGACCCTGATGGCCGCCTTGCCGGCGGCCCTGGTCACCGGCTGCGGCTCGGAGCCGGAAACCGGCGTGGTGTTGCAGTCGGCGTCCGACTGCTACCAGGTCAAGCAGGAACAGAGCGACATCCAGCAATGCCTCAAGGCGTATGACGAGGCGGTGACCAAGCATCAGCAGGCCGCGCCGCGCTTCAACACGCGCTACGAGTGCGATGAGCAGTTTGGTAGTTGCACGGCCGTCCAGAACCCGCAGGGTCAGCAGAGCTGGATTCCGCCGATGGGCGGGTTCTTGCTGGGCTATGCGCTGGGCAACATGACCGGCGGTGGCGGCTATCGCTATGGCGGTGCGATTCCGCTGTATCGCGATTACCGCAGCGGCGGCTTCTACAAGCCCAACGGCGATCTGGCCAGCAACCGCATCGGCACCGTGCGCGGGCGCAGCGGTGCGATCGACATGCCGACGCGCGCCATCACCGTATCGCGCTCGGGCTTTGGCTCCAGCGCGGCGGCACGCAGTTCGTTCGGCAGCGGCGGGCGCAGCTCCGGGTTCGGCGGCTGACATGCAACGCATCCTGATCCCCGAACGCGCGGACTGGCGCACGCAGGCCGAATCGCTGGGCTTCCACTTCCACACCATCGACGGCGCGCCGTATTGGGACGAAAGCGCCTACTACGCGTTTTCATTGCAGCAGATCGAAGAGGACATCGAAGCGCCCACCCAGGACCTGCACGACATGGCGATGCAGCTGGTGGACGAGGTGGTGGGCTCCGAGCAGCTGCTGACCCAGCTGGCCATTCCGCCGTTTTACTGGGACTGGATCGCCACCTCCTGGAAGAACCGCGACCCGCACCTGTACGGGCGCATGGATCTGGCCTATTCGGGCAATGGCCCGGCCAAGTTGTACGAGCTCAATTACGACACGCCGACCTCGCTGTATGAGGCCGCGTATTTCCAGTGGCTGTGGCTGGAACAGCAGATCGCCAGCGGTGTGCTGCCAAACGGTACCGATCAGTACAACCTGATCCAGGACCTGCTATGCGAGACGCTGGGCGCGCTGGCGGTGGATGGCGCCATTGGGGCGCAGATGCATTTCGCCGCGGTCCGCGATTCGCTGGAAGACCGCGCCACCGTGCGTTACCTGCGCGATTGCGCGCATCAGGTCGGCATCGCGACGGAAGAAGTGGCCATCGAAGACATCGGCCTGAGTGCAGAGGGCTGGTTCACCGATGAGCAGGACCGGGTGATCCAGACCTTGTTCAAGCTGTATCCGCTGGAATTCATGATGGAAGAACGCTTCGGCCCGGCGTTGATCGCCAACCGCGTGCGGCTGATCGAACCGGCATGGAAATCGGTGCTGAGCAACAAGGGCATCCTGCCGCTGCTGTGGGAGCGCCACCAAGGGCATCCGAACCTGCTGGCGGCGCGTTTTGCGCAGGCCGGCGAAGCGCCGGCTGCAGGGTGGGTGCGCAAGCCGCTGCTGTCGCGCGAGGGCGCCAACATCGCGCTGGTCACGGCACAGGGCGACGCCGCGCAGACCGACGGCCCGTATGTGGATGGCCCGGCGATCCTGCAGGCGCACCATCCGTTGCCGGTGTTCGATGGCCGCCATGCGCTAGTGGGCAGTTGGGTGGTGGCCGATCGCCCGGCCGGGCTGGGCATGCGCGACGACGATGGCCCGATCACCCGCGACACCTCCCGCTTCGTGCCGCACGTCATCGTCGATTGACCGGCAGCGGCGCGGGCATCGCCACTGCCAGGTGGCGGTGTGACGTGCGTGATCCACCGTCTTGTATGGTGCACCGGACCCCGGTGTGCCGGAGGTTGGCGAGGACTGCTGCCAGCGCATGTCACCCAGCGGCGCAGGCCGTGCGGATCGTGCGTGACACAGGCGCCGGCGTTGCGCAAGGCCTCGGTTGGCTGCAGGGCGCTGCATCTTTTCCACACCCCCTGTGGATGGAACTTGCACAAGGCTGTGGACAACTGCGTGCAGGCCCCGGCCTGCAACGCTGTCAAGATGGGTGGCGAAAAAATGACCAGTCGTTCGCAGGGAACGATCGGCCGTGGTTTTCGCAGCGATCCCGGCAGAATCGGCAAAGTCCTGCGAGGCGCAACCGGGATCGCAGCGGTGCGCTGCGCCAGCCAGGCATGGCGGCTCTGCAAGCTGCGCGCGCTGTTTCCCTCCGGCCCGCCGCACACTGCCACCATCTCCACACGCGTGGGCACGGCCATACACCACGTGCAGCAGCGCTGTGGTGATCACACCCGCCGCGCCACCACGAAGCTCGCTACCGCCAGTAGCCAGGCCAGTGCGAAGACGCTGAGATAAGCAGCCGGCGTTGCCGAAGCCAGCAACGCGGCAAACAGCGCGCCGGCCAGGGCCAGCATGCCGGCCACCGCGATCGCCTCGCTCAACTGCAGCGCCGAGCTGTTGGCGCCTTGCTGCGCGGGCGGCGACAACGACAGCGTCAGCACCGACAGGCTGGGATACAGCAGCCCCATGCCCAGGCCGGTCAACGCCCAGCCGGCCACCGCCACCGGCACCGGAATCACCGGCCAGACCGCGCCCGCGCTGATCGCGATGCCGAGCATCATCAGCAAGGCACCGGTCTTGAGCAGGCGCGGGCGCGACCAGCCGGCGCGGCTATGGCCCTGGTACCACGAGCCGCTGAACCACCCCAACGCGCCCACGCTCAATGCGATCCCGGCCAGCAGCGGCGACAGCCCGCGCTCGCGCGACAGCAGCAGCGGCAGGAACGCCTCGAAGCCGAAGAACGCCGCCGCCGCGATGCCGCGCAGTGCGATCACGCTGGGCAGTCCGCGTGCCAGCGTCAGCGTGCCGGCGGGCAGCAGGCGCCAGGCACATGCCACGGTGAGCACCAGCGCCGGCACCATCGCCACCAGCGCCGGCAGGCCATGCAGCTGGCCGCCCAGGTACACGCCCAGCGCGCCCAGTGCCGCGCCGATGGCCCAGCCCAGCAGTGCGCCGGACTGGCTGGACCGCGCGCCGGACCAGCGCCGCCCACGCAGCGCCGGCCACAGCATCAACCCGGCCGGAATCGCCAGCAGCGGCACCGAGAGGAATACCCAGCCAGCCGATGTGTTGCACGATCAACCCGCTGATGCCCGGGCCGATCAACGACGGCACCACCCAGCCGGCAGAGAACGCGGCAAACACGCGTGGCCGCAATGCTTCCGGATACAGCCGCCCGACAATCACGTACAGGGCCACCGAATACGCACCGGCGCCCAGCCCCTGCAGCAGGCGCCCGGCGATCAGCCAGTGCATGTCCGGCGCCAGGCCGGCGATCAACAGGCCGATCACAAAGCACAGCAGGCCGCTGCCCAGGGCAGCGGCGGGGCCGTGGCGGTCGCTCCAGCGGCCGGCCGCGGTCATGCCCACCACGCTGGTGGCCAGCGTCCCGCCGAAGGCCAGGGCGTAGAGCGGCAACCCGTTCAACTCGCGCGCCACGGTCGGCATGGCGGCGGCGACGGCCAACGATTCGAACGCGTTGAGCGAGACCAGCGCAACCATGCCCAGCGTGGCAGCGCGATAAGGGGCTGCCAGGATCGAGGTGGGCGGCGCGTCGTCGCGGGGGGCGGCGGGCAAGGCGGTATCGGTGGGCATCGAACATCCAGAGCGAGTGAGCATGGGCGTGACCCGAAGCGCTTGCGTCGGTCACGGCCGCGCAGCATCCTGCCTCAACCAAGGTTGAGGTCAAGGCAATGCAACGTGAGTTGTCCGTGGGCGAAGTGGCCAGGCGCAGCGGTGTGGCGGTGTCGGCGCTGCATTTCTATGAGCGCAAGGGGCTGATCCGCAGCCTGCGGACCGCGGGCAATCAGCGCCGTTATGCGCGCGATGTGCTGCGGCGGATTGCGGTGATCCGTGTTGCGCAACGGCTGGGCGTGCCGCTGCAGCAGGTGCTGGACGCGTTTTCGGTGCTGCCCGATCAGCGTACGCCCACGCGGGCGGAATGGGCGCGCATGTCCGCGCGCTGGCGCGGCCAGCTGGATGCGCGCATCAGCGAGCTGCAGGCCTTGCGCGACCAGCTCACCGATTGCATCGGCTGTGGCTGCCTGTCGCTGCGCCGCTGTCGCTTGAGCAATCCCGACGATGCACTGGGCGACGATGGCGATGGCGCGTTACGACTGGGCAGCCTGACGCGGGGCTAGCCGGGCGCGCGGCAGCGTGGTGCTGCCGTGCGGCAGGAGCGATGGCAGCAATCGGCACGCCTGCCTACTGTGTCTGCCCGCGCTGCGCATGTCTTCCATCGACCTCAGCACTGCGCGCACCTCGTCCGCATCGGTGTGGTGATGAGCCGATGATCGGGCGGTCGCGTGTCGACCACCGCCGTCGATCGCGGCGATGCCAGGCGATGGCCGCCTGCATCAAGCGCCTGAAGGGCGCTGGCGCCGTCATCGACGCGCCTTGGCGCCCCATCGCGCGCGGGTTCCCCGCGTCATGCCCGTGCCGCCACCTCGCATGCCGCCAACCGGGACCAATGGCAGTGCCGTGCCCGGCGAGCGGCGCCGTAGGATGGGTATCCCCCCGTCGCAGGACCCGAGCATGTTCCCCACCATGCGCCGTTTGCTCACCGTTGCCGTATCGCTGGCGTGTGCCAGCGCACCCCCGCTTGCGGTTGCCGCCGCGCCGTCAGGCACGTTCGACCCGCTGGCGTTGTTCGCACCGCTGCAATTGCCGGATGCGCCCACCGCCTACCGCAGCGGCAGTGGCGTGCCGGGGCCGCTGTTCTGGCAGAACCGCGCCGATTACCAGCTGGAGGCCACCATCGACCCGGCCAGCCACACGCTCACGGGCGAGGCCGCCATCCACTACACCAACCACAGCCCGGACGCGCTGGACGTGCTGTGGTTGCAGCTGGACCAGAACATGTATCGCGCCGACGCACGCGCGGCCGCCAGCCGTCCTTCGCGGCGCACCGAGTTCAGCGATGGCATGCAGATCGCCGGTGTGGAGATCGACACCGGCGGCGGTCGCACGGCCGCGCACTTCATCGTCGACGACACCCGCATGCGGGTGGATCTGCCGCAACCGCTGGCCGGGCAGGGCAAGGCACTGACCCTGCATATCCGCTACCGCTATCGCATTCCCGGCACCTGGGGCGGGCGCACTGCCTACAGTGCCAGCAAGCACGGCGAGATCTACGAGATGGCGCAGTGGTACCCGCGCATGGCGGTCTACGACGACCTGCGCGGTTGGGATACGCAACCGTACCTGGGCTCGGAGTTCTATCTGGAATACGGCAACTTCGATTATGCGGTGACCGTGCCGGACGGGTTTGTGGTGGCCGGCTCCGGTGCGTTGACCAATCCGGAGCAGGTGCTCAGCCGCGCCCAGCAACAGCGCCTGCAGCAGGCCCGCAACAGCGACCGCACGGTGCTGATCCGCACGCCATCGGAGGTGGCCGCGCAGGCCGTTCCACCGGCAGGCAAGGGCACGCGCACCTGGCGCTTCCATATGGAGCACACCCGCGACGTGGCGTTTGCCGCATCGCCGGCGTTCGTCTGGGATGCGGCGCGCATCAACCTGCCGGACGGCAAGCAATCGCTGGCGATGTCGGTGTATCCGGTGGAAGGCGTGGGCGCGGACAAGTGGAACCGCTCCACCGAGTACGTCAAGGGCGCGATCGAACATTTCTCGCAGTGGTATCCCTATCCGTGGCCGGCGGCGATCAACCTGGGCGGTTACGGTGCGGGCATGGAATATCCGGGCATCGTCTTCGATGGCTTCGAAGATGGCGGCAAGGACCTGTTCTGGATTACCGCGCACGAGATCGGCCACACCTGGTTCCCGATGATCGTGGGCTCCAACGAACGCCGGCACGCGTTCATGGACGAAGGCTTCAATACCTTCATCGACGTGTATGCATCGGACGCCTTCAACAAGGGCGAGTACGCGCCCAAACGCGATTCGGAATATGCACCCAAGGGCGGTAACCCGGTGGAGGAGATCCTGCCGTTGCTGGCCGACCGCAAGGCACCGACCTTGATGGATATCGCCGATGCCACCAGCGAAACCTACCGCCACCCGCTGACCTACTTCAAGGGCGCGCTGGGCCTGGTGTTGTTGCGCGAGCAGATCCTGGGCCCGGAACGGTTCGACCCGGCGTTTCGCAAATACATCGCCACCTGGGCCTACAAGCATCCGACCCCGTCGGACTTCTTCCGGCTGATGGAAAGCGAAAGCGGCGAAGACCTGAGCTGGTGGTGGCGCGGCTGGTATTTCAACAACTGGCAGCTGGACATGGGCATCGCCAGGGCACAGTACATCGATCACGACCCGGCCAAGGGATTGCAACTCACCCTGCGCAGCCGGCAGCCCCTGGTGATGCCGGTCACCGTGCGCGTGGATCTGGCCGATGGCAGCCATCTGGACCGTCGCGTGCCGGTGGAGAGCTGGCTGCAGACCACCACACCGACGCTGACGCTGCCCACCACCCAGAAGGTCCTGCACGTCACCCTGGATCCGGATCACGCAGTGCCCGATGCCGATCGCAGCGACGATCGCGTGGATGTGATCGGCTGATCGTCGCCAGCAGGCGTTGCCGGCAGGGACAGGCGTTGCCGATCCCGGTCGGCAACGCCTGTTGCCACTAGGCGCTGCACGCACCCCGTGGCCCGCAATCGATTGCGACGTGGCTGCCGTTCTTGCCAATGCGATGGACCACGCTGCGCCGTTGCGCGCCTGCGCCTGTCGCTGGCGATGGCATCGCGTCCATCGCGTGCGCGCCACCTCCGCCATGCGGAACGCGGGCGTCGCTGCCGCAGGCCTTTTCGACATTTGCGCAGTCGCCGCGTCGCGCTGCGCTAACGCCGTTGCAGTGTGCAAAGTTCGCCGTGTCTGTCGACGGTTTTTGCGCAATCCGTTGATAACGCTTACAGCCGCGCCGCCATTGAAAGCGGCTTGCGGACTCAAGCGGCTGCCGTATCGGCTGTAACCGTGCAGGCCAATCACTATGCTGCAACGCACGGTGACAAGGCCTTTATCGCCTGACTAGGCTGCGCGGCGTGTTAGCGCTATCACTGGCTGACATGCAGTGCAGGGCATGCATCGCGGATGCGCCGCCGACACCGTGGGGTGGGTGACGCCCGCAGCATGCACCGCACAACGCAGGGCGACGATCGAAGGGGCGATCGCCGGCATGCGCGTCAGGGGACCTTATTCAAAGCAGTACTGTTCGCCACTGCCCCGTCGGGCAGTGGTCATGACACTGCCGTGTCGCAGGCCGCAACATCGGCCGTAGGCGGTTGGACTCCACTCCCGAGGACACATCGATGCGTCGTACGTTGAACAGCTTCAAGTCGAAGGCCATGTTCACCTTCGTTGGTGGCCTGTTGGTCATCAATCCCGCGTTTGCGCAGGATGTCGCTCCGCCGACGCCCGCGCCGCAGTCCAGCAGCGATGCCGCCACCACGCTCGACACCGTCAACGTCACCGGCATCCGCAGCAGCCTGGATCAGTCGATGGGCATCAAGCGCGATGCCGCCGGTGTGGTGGATGCGATCAGCGCCGAAGACATCGGCAAGTTTCCGGACACCAACCTGGCCGAGTCGTTGCAACGCATCACCGGTATCTCGATCGAACGCCGCGATGGCGAAGGCGCGCAGGTCACCGCGCGCGGCTTTGGGCCGCAGTTCAATACCGTCACCCTCAACGGCCGCCTGATCCCCGGCGCCGACGCATTCGGCGCGCCCGGGCAGACCCCGATCGGCGGCGTGGACGTGGGCACGCGCGCGTTCAACTTCGCCCAGCTCGCCTCCGAAGCCATCACCGGCATCGAGGTGTTCAAGACCAGCCGCGCCACCGCCCCCAGCGGCGGTATCGGCGCGACGATCAACATCCAGACCGACAAGCCGTTCAATCACGAAGGCGTGGTGGCCAATGCAGGCGCCAAGATGGTGTCCGACCGCTCGCAGCCGTTCGGCGACTCGCTCACCCCGGAAGTGTCGGGCATCTTCAGCTACACCAACCCGGACAAGACCTTCGGCATCGGCTTGAGCGCCAGTTATCAGAAGCGTCACGGCGGTTCGGTGCAGGCCACCGAAAACCGCTGGAACATCCAGCGCTGGACCGGCACCGACCCGGCATTGCGTCCGGACACCGTGGTGACCAACGCACCGGCGATCGGCCAGCTCTACGGCATGCCCAACGACATCCGTTACGCGTTTGCCGATTTCCAGCGCGAGCGCATGAACGGCCAGGCGGTGATGCAGTTCGCACCGAC
This sequence comes from Xanthomonas sp. NCPPB 1325, assembly GCF_041477645.2. Classification (NCBI taxonomy): domain Bacteria; kingdom Pseudomonadati; phylum Pseudomonadota; class Gammaproteobacteria; order Lysobacterales; family Lysobacteraceae; genus Xanthomonas; species Xanthomonas sp. NCPPB 1325. Next base: position 3,453,217 of record NZ_CM192985.1, on the reverse strand, counting down.
CGACAGCCTGACGCTGACCCTGGACTACACCTATTCGGCCAACGAAATCCGCGAAGAACGCGGCGAGCAGGGCATCTGGCTGCAACGCGCCAACAGCTTCACCAACCTCACTTTCGATACGGGCCAGACCGTGGCCACGCCGGTGTATCTGCGCGATGTGCCCAACGGTGCCAAGGACTTCGGCATGGAGCAGCAGCGCAACGAGCAGAAGTACACGCTCGGCTCGCTCGGCTTCAATGCGGACTGGCAGGTGAGCGACCGCTTCCAGCTGACCTTCGATGCGCACAACTCCAAGACCCAGAGCCTGCCCAACGATCCGGTCACCGGAGGCAGCGCGACCTATTTCAGCTTTGCCGGAACCAACAACTGCGTCAACGGTCCTTCGTGCGGCGGCCAGTGGGGGCAGGAGCTGTGGTTCAACAATTCGCTGCCGATCGGCGCGCGCACGTGGTACCCCACCGTCGCCGATTCGCTGGCCGGCACCAATGGCGTGGTCAATCCGGATTTCACGCCCAACAATCTCGGCTCGCAGGTGCAACGCATCTACTATCAAAAGCAGGTCACCGAAACCAAGGAAGGCCGCCTGGACGGCAAGTTCGATTTCGATGACGGGCGCTTCCAGTTCGGCGTGAGCTCGTCCAACACCACCATGCACCGCCTGACCAGCGACAACTACTCCACGCTGGGCGACTGGGGCGTGGCCAATGCCGGCAACGAGCCGGGCATGGTTGCGTTGCTGCAGCCGGTGAGCATCGTGGGCATGTTCGACGACTTCAACGCCAACGGCGCCGCGCGCAATGCCTGGCGCGGCGACGCCAGCCAGCTGGCGTTGTGGGGTGGCAGCCAGTACGGCGCGCAGACGCGCTACAACCCGCTGTACAGCGCCAACAACCAGGTCGAAGAAAAGACCCGTGCCGCCTACGTGCAACTGGAGTTGACCGGCGATATCGCCGGCATGACCGCCAACACCCGCCTGGGCCTGCGTTACGAGCGCACCGATGTGGAATCCACCTCGCAGGTTGCCACGCCCACGGCGCTGCAATGGCAGGCCAACAACGACTTCCAGCTGCTGCGCTCCACGGAGCAGCAGCCCTTCAGCGAGAAGACCAGCTACAACTACATCCTGCCGAATCTGGATTTCAGCCTGGACATCACCGACCAGCTGAAGGGCCGTGCGTCGTTTGGCCAGACCATTGCGCGCGCACCGTACAACAACCTGCTCGCCGGGCCGACGCCCAATACGCCGGCCGGCTCGATCCTGATCAACCCGTCCAACCGCGCCAGCGGCGATTCGCAGACGCCGACGCTGGACCCGCTGGAATCGGACAACCTCGACCTGGCGCTGGAATGGTATTTCGCCGATGCCAGTTACGTGTCGGCGACCTTCTGGAACAAGCGCGTCAGCAACTTCATCGGCACCACCGTCTCGCGCGAGACCCTGTACGGGCTGACCGACCCCACCTCGGGCCCGGATGCGCAGGCGGCACTGGCCTTCCTGCAAAGCGGTGCCTGCGCCGCGCAGGTCGGCGCAGCCGGCAACGACGTGGCGGCGGCCTGCTCGGCCAACGACACCTCGCTGTTCGCCGCCACGGCCCTGCTGCGCAACGCCGCGGCCACCGGTGGCCTGGGCGCCTACAACGGCAGCTCTGCGCAGAGCCTCGCCCTGGAAAACGCCTACGACCTGGTCGGCACTGCGGCCGACCCGCTGTATCAGTTCGACGTGTCGCGGCCGATCAACCAGAACAAGGCCAACATCCACGGCTGGGAACTGGGCGGGCAGTACTTCTTCGGCAGCACCGGCTTCGGCATCTATGCCAACTACACCATCGTCGAAGGCGATGTGGCCTTCGACAACAACGTCATCGACCGCGACCAGTTCGCGTTGCTGGGCCTGAGCGATACCGCCAACGTGATGCTGATGTTCGAGAAGTACGGCTGGAGCGCACGCCTGGCCTGGAACTGGCGCGACGAGTACCTGATTGCGGCCAACCAGGATGCCTCCAACCGCAACCCGTACTACGTCGAGGCGTACCAGCAGTTCGATCTGAGCGTCAGCTATGCGCTCAACAAGCAGCTGTCGGTGGGCTTTGAGGCGATCAACCTCACCGGCGAAGACGTGCGTTGGCATGGTCGGTCGGAGAAGCAGATCGTGCGTCTGATCGATCAGCAGCCGCGCTACACCCTGGGTGTGCGTTACGCGTTCTGACGCCGCGTCGCAGGCACGTACCGGCAGCTCCGGGCGGCCGTCCTGTTCGGGTGGCGGCCGCGACCGGGTGACTGCGGCGGGGGTTCGCCAGCCTGTGTTCGTCGTGCAGCCGCAGTCGTGTGGCTGCACGGCGGATGCAAGCAGCGCCAACGCGATGCGCGGGCATTGGCTCGCGCATCGCGCATGTTGCCCTGCGGCTTGCCGGCCTCCCGGTTTTTGGCAATGCTCGGCGTTCGCAGGCGCGCCGGGCGTGCGATCGATCCCTTTCCCACTGCAGTGCGCCGATGGATGCCTGCCGGAGTACCAGATGACGCGATACGCCGTACTCAACAACGTGACGCATCACGACCTGCGCGTCATCCTGCGCTTCGGCCCCGAGTTCGGCGATGCCATTGGCCTGGTGCCCGCGTTCGTGACCGAATACGCCGACCTGCAGCGCGAGTACCCGCTGTTTTTCCGCAGGGACCCCGCCGGCAGCGGCTACCAGTCCGTGGCCTTGCTGGGATTTACCCAGGACGAAAACCTGTTCCTGCAGGAAGGACGCTGGAACGCCAGCTATCTGCCCGGCATCGTGGCCAAGGGCCCGTTTCTGATCGGCTTCCAGGAGCAGCGCATCGACGGTGCGCTGGTGCAGGAGCCGGTGATCCACATCGACCTGGAACATCCGCGCGTCAGCCGCAGCGAAGGCGAGGCGGTGTTCCTGCCACAGGGCGGCCATAGCCCGTACCTGGACCACATCATCGGCGTGCTGCGCGGCATCCGCGAGGGCGTGGATGCCGGGCAGGCCATGGCCGCGGCGTTCGATGCGCTGGGTCTGATCCAGCCGGTGCGCCTGGACGTGGCGCTGGACGCGACCCACGCCGCGCAGCTGGACGGCCTGTTTGCCATCGACCGCGAGCAGCTTGCCGCGCTCGATGCGCAGGCGCTGCACCAGCTGCACCAGGCCGGCTATCTGGAGGGTGCGTTCCTGATGCTGGCATCGCAGTACAACCTGCGCCGGCTGATGGCCGAGAAGCAGCGCCGTCTGCAGCAGGCGCATGCCGCGCCTGCTGCTGCATACGCCTGATCGCATGGCCGTCGCTGTCTTGCATCCGCCCGCTGCAGCGATCGCCGGCATTGCCGAGCGCAACGACTGCCGGCCCGACGCCTTGCCGCTAGCCGCGCTCTGCGCAGCAGCCGAGCCGGTGGTATTGCGTGGCCTCGCACGCGACTGGTCGCTGGTGCAGGCCGGCCTGCGCAGCCCGGAGCAGGCCATGGCGCAGCTGCGCGCGCACGATGACGGACGCACGTTGCAGTACTCCTACGGCGGACCGGAGATTGCCGGCCGGCCGTTCTACACTGACGACTGCAGCGCACTGAACTTCGAAGTACGGCGCGGCAGCATCAGCGCCTTGCTGGATGCGATTGCCGCGCATCGCGATGACCCGCAGCCGCCGACGTACTACCTGGCCTCGCTGCCCATCGACGCTCACCTGCCCGGCCTGCGCGCGCACAACGACCTAGCGGTTGCCGCTGGCGGCATCGCCGTGCAGCCGAGCATCTGGATCGGCAATCGCGTCATTGCCTCCTGCCATTACGACGCGCCCGACAACTTGGCCTGCTGCGCGGTGGGGCGGCGCCGCTTCACCCTGTTTCCGCCCGAGCAGGTCGCCAACCTGTACCCGGGGCCGCTCGAGCCCACGCCCGGCGGCCAGGTGGTGAGCATGGTGGATGTCGCCAACCCGGATCTGCAGCGCTACCCACGCTTCGCGCAGGCGCTGGCGCATGCGCGCACCACGGTGCTGGAACCGGGCGATGCCCTGTTCATTCCCGGCATGTGGTGGCATCACGTGCAATCGCTGCAGCCATTCAATGTGCTGGTCAATTACTGGTGGAGCAGCGCGCCCGCGCAGCTGCCCGCCGCGATGCCGGCGCTGTACCACGCCCTGTGGGCCATCCGCGACCGCCCGGCCGCGGAAAAGGACGCATGGCGCGCGCTGTTCGATTATTACGTGTTCGGGCCTGCGGAACGTGCCGGTGCGCATCTGCCCGAGCAGGCGCGGCAGGCGCTGGGCCCCATCGATCCGATCCTGGCGCGCCAATTGCGCGCCATGCTGATCGGCAGGCTCAACCGCTGACGGGCCGTTTCGTCCTGCATGCAGGCGGTGGGGCAATCAGTGGTACTGCCGGGAGAGCAGGCGGCACCGCAAGCGCGTGCGGGACCCGGCGTCAGCGGCCTGCGCACCGGCTGCTGCAGCCGCCTTGATGGCCTGCATCGCCTCAGCCACCTCTTATCCATCCACGGGAGTTCGCAGTGACCCAGGCTCAAATTCGCAAGGTCGTCATCGCCGGCGGCGGTACCGCCGGCTGGATCGCTGCATGTGCGCTGTCGCATCAGTTCCGCAACCTGCTCGACATCACCCTGATCGAGTCCGAGCAGATCGGCACCGTCGGCGTGGGCGAATCGACGGTGCCGCCGATCCGTACCTTCCATCGCTTCCTGCAGATCGACGAACAGGAATTCCTGCGCGAGGTGGCCGGCACCTTCAAGTTGTCGATCTCTTTCGAACATTGGCTGCGCCAGGGCGAGCGGTACATCCACCCGTTCGGCATCACCGGGCAGAGCACCCTGGTGTGCGCATTCCATCATCTGTGGCTGGAAAGCCAGCGCCGCGGCATGCGCGGCAGCTTTGGCGACTACTGCCTGGAGACCGTGGCATCGCGCGTGGACCGGTTTGCGTTGCCGCGCGAGCCGGCGGTCAATTACGCCTATCACCTGGATGCGGCGCTGTACGCGCGCTTCCTGCGTACCCGCAGCGAGGCCTGCGGCGTGCAGCGGATCGAAGGCAGGATCCAGCAGGTGACGCAACATCCGGACAGTGGCGATGTCGCCAGCCTGGTGCTGGAAGACGGCCAGGCCATTGCTGGCGATTTATTCATCGACTGCAGCGGGTTCCGGGGGCTGTTGATCGAGCAGACGCTGCACACCGGCTACGAAGACTGGAGCCATTGGCTGCCGTGCGACCGCGCCGTGGCGGTGCAGACCGAAGCGCTCGGCCCGCCAGTGCCGTACACCCGCGCCATTGCGCACCAAGCCGGCTGGCGCTGGCATATCCCGTTGCAGCACCGGGTCGGCAACGGCCTGGTGTTCTCCAGCCGCCACCTGTCCGACGACGAGGCCCACGCCAAGCTGCTGCGCGATGTTGCCGCCCCGGCGGTGAAAGACCCCTGGATGGTGCCGTTCCGCACCGGCCGCCGGCTCAAGGCCTGGAACAAGAACGTGGTGTCGCTGGGCCTGGCCAGCGGCTTCATCGAGCCGCTGGAGTCGACCAGCATCCACCTCACCATCTCTGCGGTGGTGCGGCTGCTGACGCTGTTTCCGGCAGAGGGCATCGCGCCATCGCAGGTGCAGTTGTTCAACGACGTCAGCCGCGCCGAGATGGAGCATGTGCGCGACTTCGTCACCTTGCACTACCACGCCACCCGGCGCGACGAGCCGCTATGGCAGCAATGCCGGGAGATGGAACTGCCCGAGTCGCTGGCACTGCGCCTGTGCGCGTGGCGCGAACGGGCGCATGCCTGGCAGGCCGCAGATGAACTGTTCCGCGTCGATTCCTGGACGCATGTGCTCATGGGTCAGGGCCTGATGCCGGAACAGCACCACCCGCTGACGCGCGCGTTTTCCGACCGGGATCTGCAAGGCCTGCTCAACGGCATCGCACAGCCGATCCGGCATGCGGTGGATCAGTTCCCTTCGCAGCAGGCCTTCATCGAACGCTATTGCCAGGCCAGGCCGGAGGTCTGGGGAGCGCGCAAGCCGGCCATCGCCTAGCCCGCGTCGTGCAGCGCGTGGCCTGCCGATTGCCAGGCCACCGTTGCGCTACAGCCGCATCAGGTCGGTGCCCACCACGATCGGCCCGCTGTAGTGCTTGCGCGCGCCTTCGCTCCACATCGCATCGGTGATGGTCGGGTCGCCGCCGGGCACGAAGTGCGTGAGCACCAGCTGCCGTGCACGGGCGGCCGCGGCGATCTTTCCGACCTCTTCGCTGGTGGAATGGCTCTTGAGCAGATGGTCGAGCAAGCTGGGCGCGTTGTCGTTGGTCTTGAGCATCCTTTCCAGTGCGGGCAGGTACATCACCTCGTGCACCAGGATGTCGGTGTCCTCGGCAAACGCCGCCAGCGCAGGCAGGTAACGCGTGTCGCCGGAGAACACCACCGTGCGGTCGCGCGCGGCGAAGCGGTAGGCAAAGGCCGGCTTGAGCGTGTAATGGTCCACCAGGGTGGCGGTCACGGTGACCTGGTCGTTCTGCAACACCGTGCCGGGCTGGTCGAACTCGTGCACATGGATGAGCTGCTTGAACGGTGGGCGGCCTTCCTCGCGGATGCGCGCGTCGATGTCGATGGCGTTCATCTCGACAAACGCATCCACCATCCTGGCGATTCCCGGCGGCCCGTAGAGATGCACCGGTGTCTGCAGGCCGCTGGCCCAGGCCAGCCACACCACGTTGAGCAGATCGGCGTTGTGATCGGAATGATGGTGGGTGAGAAAGACATCGCGCAATGCCGGCAGCCGGATGCCGGCCTTGGCCAATTGCTGCGCCACGCCATTGCCGCAATCGATGAGGTAGGGCTGCCCGTCGATTACCAGCGCATTGGCCGCCGCTGCGCGCAGTGGCGATGGTGTTGGCCCGCCCTTGGTGCCCAACAACACCAGCACGCTGCCCTTGGCCGGAAACGGCGTGGGGGCTGCCGCACCTCCGCTGGCACGCGCGTGGCTGGCGCCGGATGTGGACGCCGCCGCGAGCGGGCTGATGGCGGTCAACAGTCCTGCGGACAGTGTCAGCTGCAGCACCGCGCGACGGGAGCAATGCGGTAGAGGCTCGGACATGACAATTCCCTGGGCGCCGGAGGGGGGAGTGTGCCGGGAGTGGTGCCGCGCCGCCATCGCGGTGCGCCCGCCTGGGCAGCAGCGTGGCCGGTGCCGATACAGCAGATGCAACACGCCGCGGGCGCAAGCGGGCGGGCGTGGGTGATGCGGGCCGGCGGGCGGTCTGGCTGCAGCAGCGCGGGCCAGCGGCACCTTGCGCTGCGCGGTGCACCACGGCGACCCGCTCACAGCTGGCGAGCGATGAAGTCGGCCAGTGCGGGTGAGCGGTAGAAGCCCATGCAACGCGCAAAGATGGCGTTGAACGGGCCGCGGCGTGCTTCGTCCTTCATCGGCACTTCGCTGCGATCGAACTCTGCGGTGCTGGCATCCACGAATCGTTGCAGGCGATCGGTCGCCCCGGCCTTGGCATTGTCCATTGCGTAGGTGGTCAGCAGGTACGAGCGGTCGCGCAACTGGTCCTGCGCATACTTGCCGCTGCGCACGTAGTTGTTGTCCAGGCAGCGCTGCAACGCATAGGCCTTGACCTCGTCCGGGTTGGCCGGTTTGCCTGCGGCCAGTGCGTTGCCCAATGTCAGTGTTGCCAGTGCAGCGATCCACACCACGTGGCGATGACGATGAAACGGCATGGAGCATCTCTCCGCGAACAAACCCCAAGTCTGCCCGAACCGCGCAGTGACGACGCTGCAGGTCCGGGATGCCCCGCTGGCTACCGTTGGCAATGGGGCCCCAGGATGCATCGTGCTCGCGTGCTGACATGCGCCAGCCAGGGTGCATGTGGACCAACGTGGCAGGCGACAGGGCGCCTGCCACGCATCGCGCGCGCTTACTGCCCGAAGAAGGTGGAGATCGACGAGTACACGTCCGAGAAGCGCGAGTAGTAATCAGGATCGGTCTGCGCGGTGCAGTACGAATAGCCGCCATACAGGCCGCCGCGCAGCTGATACGCACCGCCGCTGGCGATGGTGAACAGACCCGAGCCGGACGAGCCGCCTTCGGTGACACCATCGTTCCAGACAACGCGATAGAACGGGCTCTGGCCGTCGATGGACGTGTTCAACCCGGTGACCGTGCCCAGTGAATACTTCTTGACGTCGCCGGAGGGGTGGTGGATGCCCACGATCGAGGTCCCGGTCGCGCCGATCGCCGCGCTGTTCCAGGCTGCGTAGAACGCGCCGCTGGGCGGTGCGGTCTTCAGCTCCAGCAGCGCGGTATCGCGCGTGGTGTTGGCATGGCGCAGGAATGCGCCGCCGGTCAGCGTGGTGGCCTGCGAACTGGCGGTGTTGCCGTTGCAGCTGGCCGCGTCGTAGAACCAGTAGGTCTGTAGCGTATTGGCCACGGTCTGGGTGCTGATGCAATGCGCGGCGGTCCAGAACAGGTTGCGCTTGGGCGTATTGGTGTTGTTGAGCAGGGTGCCGGTGCACAGGAACGAACCCTGGCTGGTGGTGAACACCATGCGCGCCACCGCTTTGGCGGCGCTGGTGAAGCCCGTGGTGGGGTTGGCGCGGCACACGATGTCGTTCTGGCAGGAGTCGCTCTCGCCAATGGCAATGGTCATCATGTCGCGCGGGCTGGCGGTGGGGCTGATGTCCAGATGCGACAGCTGCGGAATGCTCAGGCTGAAGTTTTCCGGATACAGGCCGGCCGGCAATGACAGCTCCACCAGCAGGTGTTCGCCGCTCACGGTCGGCGACCAGCCGATGGCATCGCCGGTGCCGGTGAAGCTGGCGCCGGATTGCTCGAACACGCGGCCATCGTCGCCGGCAAAGCGCAGCGTCACCCGGGACGGATCACCCGGCGTTGCACCGGCGCCGCGCAAGACCAGTGCCGCGCGCAGCGAGGCGGCCTGTGCAGAGCCCAGCTTCAGGGTTGCCACGCGTGAGCCGTCGCCGGCCATCTGCCAATCGAGCTTGGCCAGGTTCACCAGCGGCTGTGCAACCGCGCGCGAAAAGCCGATCTGCAGCGGCTGGCCGTGCTTGACCTGCGCGATGCGTCGTTCACGCACGCTGCCGAGTTCCTTGCTGCTGGGCGCGGCCAGCTGCGCCACCTGTGTGGGCAGGATGCCGCCGCGCAGGCTTGCCGACTGCAGCGTGGCTGCGCCGAGCTTGGCGGCCTGCGGCGCAGTGCTGACCGGTGCGGCATCCATCTCGGTGGGCGGCGCGGCCAGTGCGGCGCTGGAAACGGCAGAGAGCAGCGCGAGATACAACGCATTCTTGCGAATCATGGGTAGTCCTTCTCGTCAGGGAACGGCAGGCGGCGGCGGGGGCCGGCAGCTGCGGCGCCATCGGTGGCGCGGAACGAGACTAGCGAATGTTTGCAGCTGAATATGTGCTGAAAATCTCGTTCGGAGATCGACAGTCGATAAAAATAGCATCGCGTTTGCATGCAGCGAACGGGCGCAGCGCACACGCTGTGCGCGTGGCACTCAAGCGAGTAGGGCGCACGCGCATCGGCCTGGCGCGTGGCTGCTCCAGCGAAAGTGGATCATCATGCTTGCAAGGCGATGCAGTGCGCCTGCACTTGCACACGCATGGTGTCGTGTCATGCAGCAGGACGCCCGCAGCAGCAAACGCAGGCTGAGCGTAGGCAACGGCACGATGGTTTGGCCGGCGCTCCTGCGCATCGGGCGTGCGCAAGGCACGGCACCACGCCAGTGAGCCGGTGCATCAGTGCCGCAGCGCAGCGGCCGTTATTCCAGCGCGTCGCTGGCGCGGAATTCGGTCGAGCGACCGCTGATTTTCAGAAAGGCCAGAACCGTCACCCCCACCGCCATCCACGCGGTGCCGCCAAGTTGCGCGTGAGGGTCGGCGTTGATCAGTACGTACGCCAGGATCACGATACCGATCAACGGCACCGCCCCGTGCAGCACACGCCTGCCTTGCCGACGAAAGTGCCAGAGCACCGCGACGTGCAGCAGCACGAATGCGGTCAACGCGCCGACATTGCACAACGACGACAGCAACGCGATCTGGCCGACGAACACTTCGCCCAAGACCATGCTCAGTGCCGCCACCAACATGATGGCGCGCTGCGGTACGCCGGTGCGGGGGTGGATATAGCGCAGGAACGCCGGCAACTGGCGGTCGCGCGCCATCGCAAACAACAACCGCGAGGTTGCCGCCTGCGCCACCAATGAGTTGGCGATCGCGGCACTGATGGCCACTGTCAGCGCGATGACGATCTGTAGCCATGGCCCGGCAACCAGCCGTCCGATCTCGAAGAACGCATCGTTGGACGCCTGTATGCTGGGATAGCGCTGCAGGTGGGGCTGCAGCAGCGCGGCCAGCCAGGTCTGCAGCACGAACAGGCCCGCGACCAATACCAGCGCCAGCAGCGTGGCACGGCCGACCACGCGATGGCCACCGCGGGCTTCCTCCGACAAGGTGGAAATCGCATCGAAGCCGAGAAACGACACCACCGCCACCGATAACGCGCTGAAGATCAGTTGCGGCGAAAAGGCCTGCGGGTTGTAGAACGGGCGCAGATTCCAGTGCGCGCCGTTGACACCACGCTGGATGGCCAGCGTGGCCAGCACCACGAAAATCGCCAGCACCACCAGCTGCGCCAACAGGAAAAACCGGTTGGCGCGCGCGGTGGTTTCGATGCCGCGCAGGTTGACCACGGTATTGAGCACGACGAAGAACGCGATCCAGGCCGGCTGCGGCACCGCCGGCAGTACAGTGTGCATCGCATTGGCACCGACCACGTAGAGCAGCGTCGGCACCAGCAGGTAATCCAGCAGGATCGCCCAGCCGGCCAGAAAGCCCATGCCGCTGTGCAAGCCTCGGCCGACATAGGCGTACACCGAGCCGGCCACCGGAAACGCCTGCGACATCTGCTGATAACTCAACGCGGTGAACAGCATCGCCACGAAGCCGACCAGGTACGTCAGCGGCACCATGCCCGCGCTGATGTCGAACACCCCGCCGAAGATCGAGAACGGCGCCGTCGGCACCATGAACACCAGGCCGTAGATCAGCAGATCCTTCAGCGTGAGCTGGCGTTTGAGTTCCTGGGCGTAGCCGAAGCGTTCCAGCGTGGCCGCATCGTCGCGGCGGGGTGAGTCGGTCATGCAGATGTCCGCTAGGAGAGGGCCGTTGGGTGCAGGCGAGGGCACGGCAATGTCGCTGCGGCACTGCAGCCGTGTGACCGGCATTGTGACGATAATGTGGCCGGCAAGCCCATCCATTGGTAAAAATGCTAGGTTTTCCGTGCTGGATGTCATCCAGTGGCGTCACTCGCTTCGAAGGACCCCCATGTTCGACACGCTGGCCAGCCTGGGCCGTGACCTGCAGGCACTGCACACGCTCAACGCCTGTCTGGACCGGGTGTTCAGCGACGTCTGCGCGCTAGGTTTCCAGTCGCTGGTGTACGACTACGCGCCAGTGCCGCTCAGCATGGAAGGCGCGCTGATCACCCCGACGGTGTTCATGCAGCGCAATGCGCCGGGCGACATGCAGCACGTATGGTGCGAACACGGCTACTACCAGCATGACCCGGTCCAGCAGCGTGCCACGCGACGTACCACGCCGTTCGTGTGGTCGTATCGCACCGATGGCGACAGGGACGGGGTTGAATACGTTGGCGCGCAGCACCGCCAGGTCACCCGTTATCTGTGCGATAGCGGGATGGCAACCGGTGTCACCGTGCCACTGCACCTGCCCGGCGGCGCATTTGCGACCTTCAGCGGTGCGGTGGATGCGGTGGCCGCCGAAGCGCCACGCCTGGCAGAGGCGCAGCTGTCGCCGTTCCTGTTGCTGGCCCATGCCTTCCAGGCGCGCGCGCAGGAGTTGCTGGACCCGCAGGAGCGCCGCTGCCACCACATCGCACTGACCCGGCGCGAGCGCGAGTGCCTGCAGTATTCGGCTAAGGGGCTGACTGCCAAGAGCATCGCCGCTGCGCTCAATCGCTCCACGGCGACGGTGAACCTGCATCTGAACTCGGCTGCGCGCAAGCTGGGCGCGCGCAACCGCGTCGAGGCGGTGGTACGCGGCATGCACTATCGGTTGCTGGAGCCCTGAGCGGATGAGCGGATGCGTACGGCGTTCGGCTGAACGCGGCCGCGCAAGGTCCACTGATTGATGCACGCGAGCGTGCGCAGCGCAGCTGGCCTGCGGTGGCCCACGTGCGCAGCGCCAGCCCAGCTGCCGTGTGGCGAGCGGCAGCTGGCGCGAGGCGCATATCCGCACTCGTAGAGCACCACGCGGCGATTGTTGTTTATGCAGAACGCACGCTGGCCGATCGACGCACGCAATCGCCAGTCTGCATCGCCGCTCCCGGCTCCGGTCTCTGTAGCCTGCCCACCGGGCGCGTGCCCGCCTGACTGCGAGGGTGGCACGACCGCACAAACCTGTGAGATTTGCCAGTTAACGCGGACCGTGCCGCTCGTTAGGCTCGGCGCTCATCATTGCCGTCAGCAGGCGCAGGTCATGCAGTCCACCGAAGGTTATGTCGAATTTCGCGGCTATCGCACCTGGTACCGCATCACCGGTGACCTGCGCAGCGATGCCTGTCCATTGGTGATCGCGCACGGTGGGCCCGGCTGCACGCATGACTATGTCGACAGCTTCAAGGACCTGGCCGCCGGCGGCCGCGCGGTGATTCATTACGACCAGCTCGGCAACGGCCGTTCGACGCACCTGCCCAATGCCGACCCGGGCTTCTGGAGCGTGGGGCTGTTTCTGGATGAATTACAGACGCTGATCGACCATCTGGGGCTGTCGCAATACGCCTTGCTGGGCCAGTCGTGGGGCGGCATGCTGGCCGCCGAACATGCGGTGCGTCGTCCCCGTGGGCTGCGTGCATTGGTGATCGCCAATTCGCCGGCATCGATGGGCCTGTGGCGTGCGGCGGCCCTGCGCCTGCGCGCCGGCTTGCCGGAGCAGGTCCAGGCCGCGCTGGACGAACATGAAGCCGCCGGCACGCTGGATCACCCGGCCTACCGCGCGGCCAGCCAGGTGTTTTACGCGCAGCATGTGTGCCGCATCGTCCCGTGGCCCGACGAGGTGGCGCGCACCTTTGCCGCCATCGATGCCGACCCGACGGTGTACCACGCCATGAACGGCCCGACCGAATTCCACGTGGTGGGCAGCCTGCGCAACTGGAGCATCATCGAGCGCCTGCATCGCATCACGGTGCCGACGCTGGTGCTGTCGGGCAGGTATGACGAGGCCACGCCGGAAACCGTCGAACCGTATGCGCGCCTGATTCCCGATGCGCGCTGGCATGTATTCGCCAACTCCAGCCACATGCCGCATGTGGAAGAACGCATCGCCTGCATGCGCCTGGTAGGTGATTTCCTTGAGGACCATACGCCCTGGCCGGGTGGCGAACTTGCCCACGTGCCGGCGCTGGCCAGTCGCGCGGTGTGAGTGGCTGCGCCAACCATTGGCGTGCCTGTTGGTGGGCAGCACGGTAAACGGCGCCGTCGGCGTCGGTGCGCGGCCGCAAACATGGCGTTGGCATCCAACCTGTGTCGCTGGCATCTGGTGTCAACCGCGTGGTGCGCCTGACACAAGTGCATCAGTCAGCGGCGGATCGGCGGCCTTGGGCGTCCGCTGGTTGCGCTGCGCTTGACGCTGCAGTGATCACGCCACCTGCAACGCGCGCACCTTTACCGATCAGGATTCCAGTCCGGGTACCACCCGGCCTCTGGCGGTCGGGCCGTATCCGGGCTGCCTGATGCTGCGGCCTGCGCCCCAGCGGCTGTGTGCATGATTGAACGCGGTTCGGATCGAGCGCCGGCCGTCCGCGTCCCTCGTCCGGTGCAGCCTCATGCCGACAGCTCCACAGCGGTGGTGCCGGACCCATGCTGTCGCGCGCGCCTGTCGCAAAAAAGCGGTCCTTCTGCATCGTCACCGATTGGATCTGGTGATGTCGAACGCAGCCACGCCGGCTGCATGGCACATCCATCGACGTGCGTGCTGGTGAAAGGTTGCGCGGCAGTGCAGCACCGCGGTGTGCTCCGGCCGTGTTGCCAGCTGCGCCAGCTTCAGCAGTTGATGATGCTGCAGTCGCATCTGCACTGCCGATAAGCGCTGCCGTCAATCGCTCGCGTTACCGCAGCCGTTGCTGCAGCGGTGTCCTGTCCTGCCTGTCCCTCGCTGTCTCTTTTGCATGTCCTGCAAAGAGAACACCGTGGTGCGTCAAACTTTCAAAGATGGATAATTGTTTTATGTTTTAAATCGCGCGAAGAATGCGGCCCCCACGCCCGCTTTGTCGTTGTCGTCGCCACTGCGCAGACGGCACGCATCGCTTATCGACTTCTTTGGGAGAGGCTGCATGATTAGCAAGATGCTCCAGGGCGCACTCGCGCTTGCGCTGTCCACGTGCGCAGCAGGCGCCATCGCCGGCCCGGTCGGGTACGGTGCCGCCACCACCGGCGGCGGCAACAAGACACCGGTCAATGTCGCTACCTTCGAGGCGATGCAGGCGGCCATCGACAGTTACTCCGGCAGCGGCGGGCTGGTACTCAACTACACCGGCAAGTTCGACTTCGGCACCATCAAGGACGTCTGTGCGCAGTGGAAGCTGCCAGCCAAGACCGTGCAGATCAAGAACAAGAGCGATGTCACCATCAAGGGTGCGAACGGCTCGGCAGCGAACTTCGGCTTGCGCGTGGTGGGCAACGCGCACAACGTGATCATCCAGAACATGACCATCGGCCTGCTGCAAGGGGGCGAAGATGCCGATTCGATTTCCCTGGAAGGCAACTCCAGCGGCGAGCCGTCCAGGATCTGGGTCGACCACAACACCGTGTTCGCCTCGTTGACCAAGTGCTCGGGCGCCGGGGATGCCTCCTTCGATGGCGGCATCGACATGAAGAAGGGCGTGCACCACGTCACCGTGTCCTACAACTACGTCTACAACTATCAAAAGGTCGCGCTCAACGGTTACAGCGACAGCGACACCAAGAACTCGGCCGCACGTACCACCTACCACCACAACCGCTTCGAAAACGTCGAGTCGCGCGTGCCGCTGCAGCGCCGCGGCTTGAGCCACATCTACAACAACTACTTCAACAACGTGTTCACGTCCGGCATCAACGTGCGCATGGGCGGCGTGGCCAAGATCGAGTCGAACTACTTCGAGAACATCAAGAACCCGGTCACTTCGCGCGACAGCAGCGAGATCGGCTACTGGGACCTGATCAACAACTACGTCGGCAGCGGCATCACCTGGGGCACCCCGGACGGCAGCAAGCCGTACGCCAATGCCACCAACTGGGTCAGCTCCAAGGTGTTCCCGGAATCGCTGGGCTACATCTACACCGTCACCCCGGCCGCACAGGTCAAGGCCAAGGTGATTGCCACCGCCGGCGCAGGCAAGAATCTGGCGGAGTAACGTTCGCGCGGTACTGCAGTGACAGATCCCCGGCCTGCCCGGGGATTTGTCTGTGCAACGCCGCCGTCCGCCGTGCCCTGACCGGGAACAGGTCATGGGCGCGTAGCGCGTGCCGGTGAGGCGCCGGTTCCCGATTCCGCGTGGTTCCGGTCGGGACGTCGCTGCAAGCTGCAGTGCAGCAGCGCCCCTCACCCCGGTCGCTGGCATGCCGTCAAGAGGCGCGGCAGGCGCCGCGACGCGGTATCGTGTCGCGCTGCCACTTCTCAAATGCCGTCCATGTCGCTTCCGAACGATCCTGTTGCCCAGAACGCTTCGACCGCCGCGCCTGCCCTGCGGCATGCGCTCAAACCCCGGCAATTGATGATGATGGGCCTGGGCACGGCGATCGGCGCCGGGCTGTTTCTGGGTTCGGGGGTCGGCATCCATGCGGCGGGCCCTGCGGTACTGGTGTCCTACCTGATTGCCGGGGCGCTGGTGATCATCGTGATGAATGCGCTGGGCGAGATGGCGGCCGCCAAGCCGGCCAGCGGCGCTTTTTCGGTCTATGCGGCCGATGCGATGGGCCCGACCGCCGGCGCCACGGTGGGCTGGCTGTGGTGGTTGCAGATCGTGGTGGTGATCGCGGCAGAAGCGGTTGGCGCAGCGGGCTTGCTGGCGACCGTATGGCCGTCCCTGCCGGTGCCACTGCTGGCCTCGCTGTTCATGGCCACGTTCACCGCGATCAATCTGTTGGGCGTGCGCAATTTTGGTGAGTTCGAATTCTGGTTCGCCATCCTCAAGGTCGTGGCGATCGTGGTGTTCCTGCTGATCGGCGTGGCCTTGCTGGCGGGCTGGTTACCCGGTGTGACCTCGCCGGGGCTGTCCAATTTCACCCAGAACGGTGGATTTGCGCCCAAGGGCCTGGCGGGCGTGGGTGCGGCCTTGCTGGTGGTGGTGTTCGCGTTCGGCGGCACCGAGATCGTGGCCGTGGCGGCCGCGGAGACGGCCGACCCGGGGCGCAGCCTGGCACGCACGATTCGCACCGTGGCCTGGCGCATCCTGGTGTTCTACATCGGCTCGATCAGCGTGATCGTGGCGGTGGTGCCGTGGACCAGCACGGCGCTGAGCTCGCCGTTTGCGGCGGTGCTGGACGTGGCGCGCATCCCTGGTGCGGCCACCGCCATCACCCTGGTGGCCGTGGTGGCGCTGCTGTCGGCGCTCAATGCCAACCTGTACGGCGCCTCGCGCATGATCTTCTCGCTGGCGCAGCGCGGCGAAGCGCCGCGCCTGCTCGCCAGGACCAGTGGCGAGCAGGTGCCGCTGGTGGCGGTGATCGCCAGTGTGCTGTTCGGCTTTGCCGCAGCCGCGCTGGAAATGCTGTATCCGAACAAGGTGCTGCCGATGCTGCTCAACATCGTCGGCGCCACCTGCCTGCTGGTATGGACGATTTCGCTGGTGTCGCAACTGATCCTGCGCGCGCGCGCCGATCGCGACGGCATCGCGCTGCCGTTCCGCATGCGCGGCTATCCGGCTCTGACGGTGCTGGCCCTGGTGATTCTGGCCGTGCTCTTCGTGCTGCTGGCCAGCTCGCCCGAAACCCGCGCGCAGTTCCTGTCGATGGTGGCCTTGACGGCCGGCATCGCGGTCGTCAGCGAGCTCGCACGACGGATGCGACGCCAGCGCTAGTCAGGCGCTTCGCGTGGTGGGAGCGTGCTTGACCGCGATCGAGCGTCACCGGTAGAGCGCTTCGCGCGCAAGCGCGCGTCCACCAGAGCCAGGCGCGCGGCTGCTTGGCGCGGGGGGAAGCAGACGTGCGCATTGCACGATGCGGATAGCGCCGGGCTGAGCGCGACGGACACGACGTCGCGCTTTTCGTCTTCGCCAGGAAGAGAGCTGGCGAGCAACCGAAAGCACGCGTACGGGTGCGCAAGCGCGACGCTTTGACGCAGATGCGACGCCGTGTCGCATCGGGAACGGGCGCGACCGTCCCTATCATGCTGGTGCAGCGCAGGCGGTCGCGATCGGCCACCGCAGCGAGTTCCGGCGATCGATCTGCAATCGGCGCGCTGATGCTATCCACTTTCCTGGAGGGCTCTCCATGGACGCTCTGCTGTTGTCGCGGATCCAGTTCGGGTTCGTCATCGCGTTCCACGTGCTGTTTCCGGCATTCACCATCGGGCTCTCCAGCCTGCTGGCATTTCTGGAATGGCGCTGGCTGCGTACCCGCCGACCGGTGTGGCGCGAGCTGTATTTTTTCTGGCAGAAGATCTTCGCCGTGTCGTTCGGCATGGGCGTGGTCAGCGGCATCGTGATGGCGTTCCAGTTCGGCGCCAACTGGCCGGAGCTGAGCCGCATTGCCGGCGGAGTGATCGGCCCGCTGTTGAGCTACGAAGTGCTCACCGCGTTCTTTCTCGAAGCCAGCTTCCTGGGCGTGATGATGTTCGGGTGGGGGCGCGTGTCCGAGCGCCTGCATTTCTTCGCCACCTGCATGGTGGCGCTGGGCACCTTGATCTCCACGTTCTGGATTCTTTCCTCCAACAGCTGGTTGCAGACGCCGGCCGGCTACGAAGTGATCAACGGCATCGTGCATCCGGCGGACTGGGTGAAGATCATCTTCAATCCGTCGTTTCCGTACCGCTTGGCGCATATGGCGCTGGGCTCGTTCATCACCACCTGCTTCGCGGTGGGCGCGGTGGGGGCGTGGTACCTGCATCGCGGCGTGCATCGCGACGCCGGGCTGCGCATGCTCAAGCTGGCGGTGGCGTTTGCCGCCATCACCGTGCCGCTGCAGATCTTCGTCGGCGACATGCACGGCTTGAACACGCTCAAGCACCAGCCCATGAAAATTGCGGCAATGGAAGCGCACTGGCACGCCGAAGAAGCGGGCGAGGGCGTCCCGCTGGTGGTGTTTGCGCTGCCCAATGCGCAGGCCGAGCGCAACGACTACGAGCTGGCGATTCCGCGCCTGGGCAGTGTGATTCTCACCCATAGCCTGGACGGCAGCATCGCACCGCTGACGTCGGTGCCGGCGAGCGAGCGCCCGCCGGTGACGCCGGTGTTCTTCGCCTTCCGCATCATGGTCGGGATCGGTTCGTTGATGCTGCTGGTGGCCTGGGTGTCGGCCTTCGCCTGGTGGCGCGGCAAGCTGGTGCAGTGGCGCTGGTTGCTGGCGACCTGGCGCTGGATGTTGCCAAGCGGCTTCATCGCGCTGATTTCGGGCTGGTTCGTCACCGAGATCGGGCGGCAGCCGTATGTGGTCTACGGGCTGCTGCGCACCGCCGATGCGGTCGGCCCGCAGTCGGCCTGGATGACCGCGATCTCGTTGGCGGTGTATGTGGCCGGGTACGCATTCGTGTTCGGCTGGGGCATCTGGTACCTGGTCAAGATCGGCAAGCAGGGCCCCACGCCGCACGCCGACGCACCGCACCTGGACCATGGCGAACACACGCCGGCGCGCCCGCTGTCGGCGGCCGATGCACCAATCGACGGAGCTGCATGATGGACATGACGACCGTGTTGCCGGTGGCGTGGTTTGCGGTGATCGGCTTCGGCGTGCTGATGTACGTGGTGCTGGACGGCTTCGTGCTTGGCATCGGCATCCTGGCGCCGTTTCGCCGCGACGAGCAGCAGCTGGACCTGATGATGAACACCGCCGCGCCGATCTGGGACGGCAACGAAACCTGGCTGGTGCTGGGCGGGGCAGGGCTGCTGGCGGCGTTTCCGAAGGCGTACGCGGTGATCCTGTCGGCGCTGTACCTGCCGGTGTTGCTGATGGTGATGGCACTGGTATTCCGCGGCGTGGCGTTCGAGTTCCGCTTCAAGGCGCAGCGGTCGCGGCGGTTGTGGAGCAATGCCTTTGCGGGTGGCTCGATCCTGGCCGCCTTCGCTCAGGGTGTGATCCTCGGCGCGCTGGTGCAGGGCTTGCCGATCGAGAACGACCGCTATGTCGGCGGCATCTGGGGCTGGTTCAGCCCGTTCGCGATGCTGACCGGCGCGGCGTTGGTGTTCGGCTATGCCTTGCTCGGCAGCACCTGGCTGATCCTCAAGACCGAAGGCCACGTGCAACAGCTCGCGCGTCAGCTCACCCGGCCGTTGACCATCAGCGTGCTGGTCTTCATCGGCCTGGTCAGCGCCTGGCTGCCGTCGTTGCAGTCGCATGTGATGGAGCGCTGGTTCGCCGGCGCGCATTACCTGTGGTTGCTGCCGGTGCCGGTGCTGGTGGCCGTGGTGGGGTATGCGCTGTGGCGCTCATGCGATGCCGGGCGTGCGGACACGCCGCCGTTCCTGCTGGCCATGGGCCTGTTCGTGCTCGGCTTCCTGGGCCTGGTGCTGGGCATGTGGCCGTACCTGGTGCCGCCGGTCTACACCCTCTGGCAGGCCGCCGCGCCGCCGTCATCGCAGCTGTTCGCCATGGTGGGGCTGGTCATGCTGCTGCCGCTGGTGCTGGGCTACACGGTGTGGTCGTATCGCGTGTTCCGCGGCAAGATCACCGCCGACACCGGCTACCACCATTGATGGCCTGCGCTCGACGCCGTGCGTGCGGGCCGTGCGCATCCCTGGGCACAGGCGCCGCGCACACCACGGGGCGGAGCGGTTTGCATGCGCGGCGGCGCAGGGTGATCGGCCAGCGCGGGCCTGCGCCAGGCTCACATGCAGCGGTGTTCAGCGCAGCCGCTGCGCGAACATCCAAGTCCACATGGCCGGGTCGGCGTAGGTCGTGTCCCACACGTTGTGGCTGCCTTCGGGATATTCGCTGTAGCGCAGGTTGGCGCCGATGCCCTTGGCCGCGCGATACAGGGCGCGGTCGTCGTGCGGCGGCACGGCGGTGTCCTTGGCGCCATGGAAGGTCCAGATCGGCACGTGCCTGAGCTGGCTGACTGCCGCCGTGTACGGGTCGGCTTCCTTGAGCACCAGGCTGACGTACAGCGTGCGGCGCTCATCGCGCGGCGCCTTGAGCGCGCCGCAGATCGGCACGATTGCGGCAAACCGCTGCGGCTGCATCAGCCCGATTTCCCAAGCGCCATAGCCGCCCATCGAAATGCCGGTGAGGTAGGTGCGTTGCGGGTCGGCAACGAACTCGGTGCTGGCCGCATCCAGTGCAGCGATCGCCATGCGCGCGTTGATGCCCAGCCATTCTTCGTTTTCGGGCACCTGCGGCAACACCACCAGCGCAGGGAAGTCGGCGCCGTGTTCGCTCAGGTACGGGCCCAGGCCCACCTCGGCCTGGTCGCGGCCGTTGTCGCCGCGTTCGCCCGAGCCGTGCAGGAACAACACGATCGGCCGCGGTTGCGGCGCCCTGGCCGCCGGCACGAACACCTGGTAGCGATACAGCCGGCCCTCCAGCTGCAAGGTGCGGGTGACGAAGTGGCCGTGCCGGCCGTCATGCCGGCGCTCAGCCATGCTGAAGCAGCCGGCAAGCACCAGCGCCAGGATTCCCACCACCAGGCAACGAACGATCACGCACTACTCCCCATCGATCACAGTGCTGCAGTATCACCGCATGCACCCGCACTGGCACGTCGCGCTGCGGCGATCGGAGTGTAGCCGTCACGCGCATGGGCTCACGTGCCTGCGCTCACGGCAGCAGCACCAAGGTGGCCAGGCCGAGAAAGCTCAGGAAGCCCATCACATCGGTCAGGGTGGTCAGGATCACGCCACCGGCCAATGCCGGATCGAAGCCCAGGCGTTTGAGCGTCACCGGCACCAGCACGCCGCCGAACGCAGCGGTAAGCATGTTCGCGGTCAGCGCAGTGCCGATCACCAGCGACAGCATCGGTTGCCGGAACCAGGCCAGCACGATCAATCCAAGCCCCACGCCCAGGCACAGGCCGTTGATCAATGCGACGGTGAGTTCCTTCTTGAGCAGGGTCATCACGTTGGACGAGCCGATCTGGCCCAGCGCCAGGCCGCGAACCATCAGTGCCAGGACCTGGGTGCCGGCGTTGCCGCCCATGCCGGCCACGATCGGCATCAGCGCCGCCAGCGCCACCAGTTTTTCGATGGTGCCCTCGAAGCGGCTGACCACGCTGGAGGCCAGGAACGCGGTGCACAGATTGATGCCCAGCCAGATCAGGCGGCGGCGGAACGCACGCCGCGCCGGGCTGAACATGTCCTCGTCTTCGTCCAGACCGGCCGCGCTCATGGCCTGGTGTTCGGCCTGCTCGCGGATGATGTCGACCACGTCATCGATGGTGATGCGGCCAAGCAGGATGTTGTTGTCGTCCACCACCGGCGCAGAGATCCAGTCGTGGTCGGAGAAGCGCCGCGCGACTTCTTCGGCGCCATCGCCCACATCGATGGCCGGCTGCTCGTCGTCGATCAGCCGGTTGACCGGCGTGCTGTCTTCGTGGGTCACCAGCGCGGCCAGCGGTACGCGGCCCAGGTACTGGTGGCGCCGGCTCACCACATACAGGTGATCGGTGTGGTCGGGCAGCTCGCCGCGCAGGCGCAGGTAGCGCAGCACCACATCGACATTGACGTCGGCGCGCACCGTGACTACGTCCGGGTTCATCAGGCGGCCGGCGGTGTCTTCCGGATACGACAGCACCTGCTCCAGCCGTTCGCGGTTCTCGCGGTCCATCGACTTGAGCACTTCGTCGATGACGGTGTCGGGCAGATCCTCGACCAGGTTGGCCAGATCGTCGATGTCCAGGTCTTCGACCGCGGCCACGATCTCGTCCGGGTCCATGTCGGCCAGCAGGCTTTCGCGGACTTCGTCGCCGACGTGCAGCAGCACCTCGCCATCGTCCTCCGGGTCGACCAGCCCCCACACCACTTCACGCTTGCCGGGCGGCAGAGACTCGAGCAGGTTGCCGATCTCCGCCGGCGCCAGCGTATTGACCAGCCGGCGCACTGGTCCCAGGCGCCCGCTGTCCAGCGCGTCGGACAGCAATCGCAGCTGGCGCGCAGTCTTGTCGTGGCGGACGGCTTCGGCCATGCGCGGCTCCCCGGAAGAGTGGACGCGCCGTCAGTGGAAGACGCGGTGCTGGGTCAGCACGGTATTATCGCTTGCGCATGGTGACGAAACATACAGTGCCGGCGCGTTTGCGGACGGTCGATCGGGCGCGGCCGGCTTGCTGGTGTGCTTGGCAAACGCTGCGTGCAGCCACGACGAACCCGAGTTGGCTGTCAGCATTGACCGGTGATTGATTGCCAGGTCGATGATCGGCGCAGCGCCCACATCCGCGCTGCGGGTACCTTCCCCCGCACGCAGGAGAAGGACGTGCAGCAGCGCTGGTCTAGCTGCTCTTGCAGCTGCCGCCCTGTGCGATGACGGCCAGCCACTTCTCGATGCTCTTGCGGTCGCGCGCGCGCAGCAATTTCTCGCCATGCACGCGCAGCTCGCCCAGATGGATGTCGCGTACCGCGCGGCGCACTTCCAGCAAGGTGGCCGGATGCAGGCTGAATTCCGTTAGTCCCAACGCCAGCAACATCGGCACAAAACGCGGGTCGCCGGCGATTTCACCGCATACCGCCACCGGCTTGCCGTAGGCGCGCCCGGTGGCGATGACCTGCGCAATCAGCCGCAGCACCGCCGGGTGCAGCGGCGAATACAGCTCGCCCAGGGCTTCGTTGTTGCGATCCACCGCCAGCAGGTACTGCACCAGATCGTTGGTGCCGATCGACAGGAAATCGATGTCGTCGATGAAGCAGTCCAGCGCCAATGCCGCCGCCGGCACTTCGATCATCGCGCCCAGCGGGATGTGCTCGGCAATCTCGTGGCCCTCATCGCGCAGCTGCGCGGCGAGTTTTTTCAGTTGCTTGCGCAGCAACTGGATTTCTTCGCGGCCGCTGACCATCGGCACCAGGATGCGCACCTGCCCGTAGCCGGACGCACGCAGGATCGCGCGCAGCTGCGCCTGCGCCACTGCAGGGCGGGCCAGCGACAGCCGCACGCCGCGCAGGCCCAGCGCCGGGTTGTCCTCGTCGCTCAGGGTCAGCCCGGTGCGGTCGGCCTTGTCGGCGCCCAGGTCCAGCGTGCGGATGGTGACCGGGCGGTCGCTCATGCCCAGTACCGTGTCGCGATAGGTCTGGAACTGTTCGTCTTCGTCCGGCAGCTCGTTGCGCTGCAGGAACAGGAATTCGGTGCGATACAGCCCCAGCCCGCTGGCGCCCAGCGCATGCGCACGCGCGACGTCTTCCAGCGATTCTGCATTGGCCAGCAGGGTGATATCGACGTTGTCGCGGGTGCGCGTGGGCTTGGAGCGCAGCCGCCCGAGTTCGCGTTGCTCCTTGGCCAGCGCGCGCAGACGCTCGCGGTAATCGCGCAGATGCTCGGGGGTGGGGTCGACGATCACCTGGCCGGAGCCGGCATCGACGATCAACACATCGCCATCGTCGATGCGCTGGACGGCGTCGCTGACTCCCACCACCAGCGGCAGGTGCAGGCTGCGCGCCAGGATCGCGCTATGCGACAGCGCGCTACCGGCGGTGGTGACGATGCCAACCACGCCCTGGGCCTGCAGCTGTGCCAGTTCGGACGGCGCCACGTTGTCGCAGACCAGGATCTCGCCGGCCACGCCTTTGAGGTCGGGGGCACGCTTGTGCAGGAATGCATGGATGCGGCCAATGACGTGATCCAGGTCGTCCATGCGGCTCTTGAGGTAGGCATCCTCCATGCCGTCGAACACCGCTGCCAGGCGGTCGCGTTGCACGCGCAAGGCATAGTCGGCGCTATAGCGGTGCGTGCGGATCAGCTCGTCCAGCCCCTGCAGCAGCTCCGGGTCGTCCAGCAGCAAGGCATGCAGCTCGAGAAATTCGCCCACCTCGCGCGCCAGCGCGCCATGCAGGCGGTCGCGCAGTTGCTGCATCTCGACCCGTGCGGATTCGATGGCCGTGTGCAGGCGCTGCAACTGCGTTTCCACCTGGTTGGCAGGCACGCGTTGTTCGGCTACTTCCAGGGTGTGGCTCTGGCGCACGCGCGCACGCCCGAGTGCATTGCCGCGCGAGGCGCCGTGTCCGCGCAAACGCAGGCTCATGCGCGTGCCTGGCGCGCTGGCGCCGTGTCGGCTGCAACCGCACCGACGCCGCGCATGCTCAGCTGTCCTCGTCGAAACGACGCTCGAACAACTCCACCAGCGCCTGCAAGGCCTGCGCTTCGTCTTCGCCATCCAGCCGCACCACCACGCTGGTGCCTTGCCCGGCGGCGAGCAGCATCACGCCCATGATGCTCTTGGCATTCACTTCGCGGCCCTTGGCCGCCAGCGTGGCGTTGCTGCGATAGGACGACAGCGTCTGCACCAGCTTGGCGGTTGCCCGCGCATGCAGTCCGAGTCGGTTGGACACAATGAGTTCGCGTTCAAGCATCGTCGATGATCGCTCCGTTGCGGGTACCGGCCGCCGCAGTGGCGGGCAGCTCCTGCAAACCTTGTTCGGGGTAATTCATCACCCGCAGCAGCATCGGCAGGCTCAACGCGGACACGCGGCGAACCGGCGTGCCCAGCTTGGCCAACCGGCTGGCGAGATTGCTGGGGCTGGCGCCATACAGGTCGGTCATGACCAGCACGCCGTCGCCGCCGTCGACCCGGCGCATCGCCGCCGAGGCCTGGGGCAACAACGCGTCCAGGTCTGCATCAAACGGCACATCGAACGCTTCGGTCTTCAGCGGCAAATGCCGCAACAGCCCCGTCGCCACGTTCAACAACGCCGCGCCGATGCCGGGATGGGTAATGAGGAGAATGCCACAGGCCATGCCGAAACGTTAACAGGTCAGCATGACCGCGCGATAGCGTTTGCCCGCACCGATGTGTTGCGAACTGAATAGCCGTTTAGAACCGCTGCAGCGACTCCGCTGCACCGATACCGTCAGCGCGTCGCGACGTGCGGCACTGCTCAGCGACATGCACAGCGCCAGCAATGTGGCCAACTGCACAAGCGAACGCTGCTGTTGTCGCGGCGACGGGCAGGGTGTGGTCATGTCCGGTACGACGCCGCCAAGTTCGTCGTGCAGTGTTGCGTGGGGCTTGAACAAACACGGCACGCGGCGTTGGGACGTCGCTGAGTCAGTCGCATCGGATGCGACGTTGTCGCCCGGCATAGCGCCCATCAGCCGCAAGCCATCCGCACGCAATCGCACCCCACACTAAGGCACTGCAAAAAGCACCCTCTCACATGGGTGCAGCACACACAGTTCGCAGAATGCCGCTGTAACGATTCCCGATTCCCGATTCCCGAAGTTCAATCCTGCTCGCGATGAAACGTCGCCACTTCCGGCCAACCCTGCTCGCGCGCATGCCGGGCCATGCGTTCGGCCATGTAGACCGAGCGGTGCTTGCCACCGGTGCAGCCGAAGGCGATGGTCACGTAGCTGCGGGTGTCGTTGCGCAGGCGCGGCAGCCAGGTGTCGAGCAGGTCCACGATCTGCGCGCTGTAACGCTGCACATCGGCTTCCTTGTCCAGATACTCGCGCACCGCGGCATCGCGGCCGGTGAGCGGGCGCAGCTCCGGGTCCCAGTGCGGATTGGGCAGCACGCGCGCATCGAACACGAAGTCGGCTTCGGCGGGCACGCCGCGCTTGTAGGCGAACGATTCGAACAACAGCGACAGGCGATCGTTGGAGCCGAGCGCAAACTCGGTCACCACACGGCGACGCAGCTGATGCACGTTGAGCGTACTGGTGTCGATGATGGCATCGGCCTGCAGCCGCAGCGGTTCGGTCAACTGGCGCTCGCGGGTGATCGCTTCCGGCAAGGCCAGGCCAAGATGGCTCAAGGGATGGCGGCGCCGCGTGTCGGCGTAGCGCTTGATCAACGCCTCGTCGCTGGCCTCGAAAAACAGCAGCCGCGCCTCGATGCCGTATTCCTGCGCGGCCTGGCGCCATTGCGCCAGCTGGGTCAGGTCGCTGCGGCTACGTACGTCGATGCCCACCGCCAGCCGCTGGTCGCCGAGCGGGTTGCCACGCAGGCGGCTCTTGACGAAGTCCGGCAGCAACTCCACCGGCAGGTTGTCCGAGCAGTAATAGTCCAGATCCTCGAAGGTCTTCAGCGCGACCGATTTGCCCGAGCCGGACAGCCCGCTCACGATCATCAGCGTGGAGGGCGCGATACTCATGGCGTGCGTCGCTCAAGCAGGTTGCTGTGGCGGGCGATGAACATCGCCGCCGGGTCGATGCCCTTGGTGCGCAGGATATGCAGCCGGGTGGCCGCCTCGGTGAGCACGGCCAGGTTGCGGCCGGGCATCACCGGCAGGGTGATCAACGGCACGTCCAGATCCAGTACGTGGCGGCTGCCGGAATCGCCGGTCAGGCGCTCGTAACCGGACGGCGTGGGCTCGGTCATCGGCCGGGTCAGGTGCACGATCAAGCGCAGGTACTTGTTCTTCTTCACCGCGGTGTCGCCGAACATGTCGCGCACGTTCAACACGCCCAGGCCGCGCACTTCCAGCAGGTCCTGCAGCAGTTCCGGGCAGGTGCCGTCGAGCACGTCGGGGGCGATCTGGGTGAACTCCGGCGCGTCGTCGGCCACCAGCCGGTGACCACGGCTGAGCAGTTCCAGCGCCAGCTCGCTCTTGCCCGAGCCGGCTTCACCGGTGATCAGCACGCCGATCGAATAGATCTCCATGAACACGCCATGCAACGTGACCCGCGGCGCCAACGTGCGCGCCAGGTGGTAGGACAGGTGGTTGAGCAGTTCGTGGCCGCGCTTGGGCGAGATCCACAGCGGCGTATTGGATTCGTCGGCCGCCGCGCGCAGGTCTTCCGGGCAGGACTGGTTCTTGCTGATCGCCAGCGCCAGCGGCTGTACCTGGATGATCTTCTCGATGGTTTCCCAGCGCTGCCGCGCATCCAGCGAATCCAGCCAGGCCAGTTCCTCGGTGCCCAGGATCTGCACCTTGTTGGGGTAGATCACGTTGAGATACCCGGCCAGCGACGGGCGCCGCGCATTGTTGCTGCCGGCCTGGATCTCGCGGTGCTCGCCCTTCTGGCCGGCGACCCAGCGCAGCGCCAGCTTGTCGCGCTGCTGGTCGAACAACTCGCGTGCGGTGATGCTGGTATTCATGCCGCGCTGGCCTGTGGTGGCGGGACCTCGGTCAGCAACGCGAGCAGGGCATCGGCATTGGGCGCTGCGCGCAATTGCTGGCGGAAGTCGGCATCGGAAAAGCGCTCGGCCAGTTCCGACAACAGCATCAGATGCTGGTGGGTGTAGTGCGCAGGCACGGCCATCGCAAAGATCAGATCCACCGGCTCGTCGCCGCCAAAGGCCACCGGCGTGTCCAGCCGCAGCAAGGCGCCGCGGGGTTCGGTCAGATTGGGGCAGCGCCCATGCGGAATGGCGATGCCGTGGCCGATGGCGGTACTGCCCAGGGCCTCGCGCTCGCACAGGTTGGCGTAGAGCTCGTCTGCGCCGGCCTGGCGGCAGGACAGCAGATCGGCGGCGGTGTGCAGGACGGTGTCGCGATCGGCGGCCGGCGACACCACGGTGCGCACGGCCGCCATCAGATCGGTTAAAGGCATGAGGGCATCAAGCGGGAAGCGTCATGCGGGATTGTCGCGCACCTCGCGTGCATGGTGGTTACATTTCTTTTCTTTGTGCTTGAGCACCAGGCGGTCGAGCTTGTCGACCAGCAGGTCGATGGCGGCGTACATGGTGGAGCCGCTGGCATCTGCGTGCAGCGTGCGACCGGGAAGGTTGACGGTGGCGACCACGTGGTGGTCCGGCTTGCGAACGGCCAGCTGCGTTCGGACTTCACAGTGCTGGTCGAAATGGCGCTGCAGTCGCTGCAGCTTGCTTGCCACGTACTCCCGCAGGGCGGGGGTCACTTCAAGCTGGTGGCCATACGTCTCGATGCGCATCGGATACCTCCATTGGTCGGTGGGCCAATGAACCGTTCCGGTGATCCGACAAACCCGGCGCAGGCCGGCGTTGCGGTGGTTGCAACGTCAGGCGATGCGGACGCGTTCGTGGGAGGCGGAAATGTTCATGGCCTCACGATACTTCGCAACGGTGCGCCGCGCCACTGGTACGCCGGAGGTTTTCAGCAGATCGGCCAACTTGGCGTCGGAGAGCGGCTTGCGCGGGTTTTCCGCCTCGATCAGGCGCCGGATCATGGCCTGGATGGCGGTGCTGGAGGCCTCGCCGCCGCTGTCGGTGTCGATGCCGGAGGCAAAGAACGAGCGCAACGGGATGGTGCCGCGCGGGGTGCGCACGTACTTGCGCGCAATGGCGCGGGAAATGGTCGACTCGTGCAGGCCGAGCTCGCCGGCGATCTCGCGCAGGGTCAACGGCCGCAGCGCCTGCGCACCGAATTCCAGGAACCCGGCCTGGTGGTGCAGCAGGCAGCGCACCACCCGCAGCAAGGTCTCGCCACGTGCTTCCAGGCTCTTGAGCAGCCAGCGCGCTTCCTGCAGCTGCCCGCGCAGGTAGCCGGCGTCGGACTCGCCGCAGCTGCGGATCAGGTTCTCATAGCCGCGGTGGATGGTGACCTTGGGTTGCGCACGGCCGGCCAAGGAGGCGCGCCAGACCCCGCGCTGGCGCCAGATCACGCAGTCGGGCACCACATAGGTGTCCTGCGCCAGTTCGCCGATCTGCTTGCCCGGGCGCGGGTCCAGCGAGCGCACCAGCTGCACCGCCTGCTCGACATCGGCGGTGGAGCGTTTGAGTTCGTGTGCCAGCCCGGCCACCCCGCTGCGCGGCAGCCGTTCCAGCGGGCCGGCGACGATCTGCTGGGCCAGCTCGCGCCCGGGGGTGGCGGGGTCAAGCACGGCCAACTGCAACGCCAGGCATTCGCCCAGGGTACGTGCACCCACACCGACCGGGTCGAAGCGCTGGATCTGGTGCAACACGGTGAGCACTTCGGCCTCGTCCACCGCCGCGCCCAGTGCCAGCGTCTCCAGAATGGCCGACAGCGGCTCGCGCAGATAGCCGTCCTCGTCCAGCGCGTCGATCAGCATCGCGCCGATCTGGCGATCGCGCGGCGACAACGGCGACAGGTGCAGCTGCCATAACAGATGGTCGGCCAGCGTCTCGGACTCGGCCACACGTTCGGCGGCGTCACCGGACTCGTCGTCGTCGAAACTGCCGCCGCTGCCCGAGCCGGTCCACTGCAGTTCGTCCTGCGACCAATCGTCGTCGCGCTCGGCAGGTGCGGCTTCTTCGCGTTGGGGTTCTTCGGTGGAGGCGGACGGCGAAGATTCCACCGCGGTGCTGCCGGCCGCATGCGCGGCTTCGTCGGCCCATTCCAGCAGCGGATTGGTTTCCACTGCTTCGGCGATTTCCACTTCCAGCTCGGTGGTGGACATCTGCAATAGCTTGATCGCCTGACGCAACTGCGGCGTCATGACCAACTGCTGTCCTAGCGATGTCTGGAGCCGGGCTTTCATGCGGGCACTGACTGAAAAAAGCGTTGGCGCGGCGACGCGCTCAAAGGCGGAAAGTTTCCCCCAGATACACGCGACGGACGTCGGGATTGGCCAGCAGCGCGTCCGGTGCCCCCTGCGCCAGCACGCCCCCCTCGGCGAGGATATACGCGCGGTCACAGATTCCCAAGGTCTCGCGCACGTTGTGATCGGTGATCAGCACGCCGATGCCGCGTTCCTTGAGGTGGATGATGATGCGCTGGATCTCGCCGACCGAAATCGGATCGACGCCGGCGAATGGTTCGTCCAGCAGCATCATGCGCGGCTTGGCCGCCAGCGCACGCGCGATCTCGCACCGACGACGCTCGCCGCCGGACAGGCTCGCACCGAGCTGATCGGCGACGTGGGTGATCTGCAATTCGTCCAGCAGCGAAACCAGCTCCTTCTCGCGGCCGGCGTTGTCCAGCTCCTCGCGCAGTTCCAGCACCAGGCGGATGTTGTCGGCCACGGTGAGCTTGCGGAAGATCGACGGCTCCTGCGGCAGGTAGCCCACGCCGAGTTTGGCGCGTGCATACATCGGCTCGGCAGTGAGGTCGCGGCCGTCCAGCTCGATGCGCCCGGCATCGGCCTCGACCAGACCCACGATCATGTAGAAGCAGGTGGTCTTGCCCGCGCCGTTGGGGCCGAGCAGGCCGACCACTTCGCCGGCTTCCAGCGTCAGGCCGAACTCCTTGACCACTTCGCGCTGCTTGTACTTCTTGCGCAGACCGGTGGCGACCAGCATTACTTCTTCCCCTGCGGCTTGGCTGCGGGCTTGGCGGCCGGCGCCGGCGTGGCCGCGGCAGGCGCAGCGGTCTTCGGCTGGATGATGGTGCGCACGCGGCTGCCATCGCCACCGCTCTGCATGTTGCCGGTCTTGGTGTTGTAGAC
Source organism: Xanthomonas sp. NCPPB 1325 (assembly GCF_041477645.2). NCBI lineage: Bacteria > Pseudomonadati > Pseudomonadota > Gammaproteobacteria > Lysobacterales > Lysobacteraceae > Xanthomonas > Xanthomonas sp. NCPPB 1325. The sequence continues at coordinate 3,422,602 of NZ_CM192985.1, read as the reverse complement.
CATGCGCTGGCCGGCGTTGGTGCCCTTGGGCGAGTCGACCTTGTAGTTGCCGGTCAGGACGATGACTTCGTTGGCGACCTGGTATTCGATGTTGTCGGCCTGGCCGTTCATCATCGCGCCGTCGTCCATCTGCTGCTTGAGCGTGGCCTGCTTGCCGGTGAGCACCACGCGGTCGGTCTGGCCGTTCTTCTGGAAGATGTCGGCGGTGTCGGCATGGATTTCCAGCGTGCCCTGGGTGATCACCACATTGCCGCTGAAACGGCACTTGCCGCTGTCGTCGAGCATGTTGCAATCGTTGGCATTGGAGTCGATCGCCATCGGCTGATTGCGATCGCTGGTCTTGGCCATGGCCATCGCGGGCAACAGCAGCGCGGCAAACGCCAGTTTAGCGGGCAGCATTCGGTTCATAGCGGGTCTTGACCTGAGAAAGGAGCTTGTACTGGCGTGATTTGAGATCGGCCTCGAAGCCGACCCCGCTCTGCATGATACCCGGCCGGCTCATGCTCACCGGCGCGGCGGTCTTGGCGAGATTCTGCTGCGGGAACACGTCCAGGCTTTCGGTGCGGAAAGTGGTTGGCGGGGTAGTGCCGGTGGTGGGGCTGTCGCCTTCGACACTGCCGCGCAGGCGCAGTTCGTCGCCCTTGGGGCTGACCCAGCCGGTCTTGGCGCGCAGCGTCCACGGCTGGTTGGCGTTGTCGGGCAGCAGGAACACCGGCGTGGTGATGTCCGAGGTCTGGTCGGCGCGGTTGCGGTGCATTTCCGGCGCGCGCAGCGTCATCGATTCCTTGCCGGTCTGCTTGTCCAGCGCGATCAGCTCGAAATCGCGCAGCACGTAGTCCGCCTTCGACTCGTCCACTGCCGCCGCGACCGGGCGCGCGCGCTGCTGCCATGCCGACCAGCCGGAGATCACGGCGGCGGCGAACAGCACCACGCCCAGGGTGGTTCTCCAGTTCCAGTTCATGCGGAAAACCTTTCGATGATGTCCTCGACCTGGCCCTGCGCGGCCAGCACCACGTCGCAGACCTCACGGGCCGCGCCTTCGCCGCCACGCGCGCGGGTGTGCCACTGCACGCGCTCGGCAATCCAGGGGTGTGCGTTGGCCGGGGCCACCGGCAGGCCGACCGCCAGCAGGGCGGGCAGATCGGGCAGGTCATCGCCCATGAACAGCACCTGGTCCAGCGACAGGCCATGTTCCTGGCACAGCGCCAGAACCGCCAGGCGCTTGTTCCTGACCCCGATCTGCACATGCAGGCCCAGATCCTGGCCGCGTTTTTCCGCCGACAGGCTGGCGCGCGCAGTGATCAGTGCCACATGGATGCCGGCATGCTCGAGTTGCTTGAGACCCTGGCCGTCCAGCACGTTGAACGCCTTGCTCTCATTGCCGGCGTGGTCGTAGTACAGGCGCCCGTCGGTCAGGGTGCCGTCGACGTCGAAACAGGCCAGGCGGATCCGCGCGGCGCGGTCGATCAGGTCGGCGGGAAGGTGCTGCAAGGGAGAGTAGGGCATCGGCACGAATCGGTAAGAACGGGGTCCGGCGGTTGAAAACTGAACCTGTTAAACCACCTTGGCGCGCAACAGGTCGTGAATGTTCAATGCGCCGACCGCGCGCTGTTGTGCGTCCACCACGATCAGGCCGTTGATCTTGTAGTCCTCCATCAGCCGCGCGGCCTCGGCGGCGAGCTGGTCGGCGCCGATGGTGCGCGGGTTGCGCGTCATCACCTCGGCGATGCCGGCATTGCGCACATCGATATCGCTGTCCAGGGCGCGGCGCAGATCGCCGTCGGTGAACAGGCCGATCAGCCGGTCCTGGCCATCGACCACGGCGGTCATGCCGAGGCGCTTGCGGCTCATTTCCATCAACGCCTCGCTCAGGCTGGCGTCCTCGCGCACGCGCGGCAGGTCGTCGCCGGCGTGCATCACGTCGGTGATATGCAGCAGCAGCCGCCGGCCCAGGCTGCCGGCCGGATGCGAGCGCGCAAAGTCGTCGGCGGTGAAGCCGCGGGCATCGAGCAGTGCCACGGCCAGCGCATCGCCCATGGCCAGCGAGGCGGTGGTGCTGGAGGTTGGGGCCAGGTGCAGCGGGCAGGCTTCGGCGGAGACGCTGACATCCAGGTGCACGTCGGCGGCCTGCGCCAGGGTGGAACCTGCGCGCCCGGTCATGGCGATGATCGGGTTGCCCTGGCGCTTGAGCACCGGCAGCAGCATGCGCACTTCGTCCGATTCGCCTGAATACGACAGCGCCAGCACGATGTCTGCCTCGGTGATCATGCCCAGGTCGCCGTGGCCGGCCTCGCCAGGATGTACGAAGAACGCCGGGGTGCCGGTCGATGCCAGGGTGGCGGCGATCTTGCGTGCGATATGTCCGGACTTGCCCATGCCGGTAGCCACCACGCGCCCGCGCGAGGCCAGCACCAGCCGGCAGGCGGCGGCAAAGTCGCTGCCGATCCGCTCGCCCACGCTGGCCAGTGCGTCCTGCTCGATCTGGAGCACGCGCTGGCCGCTGGCGACCAGGCTGGCGTCGCTGACGGTGGCGATGGGCAGGGGCGAGACAGCCATGCAGGACTCGGGTGAAGAGTAGAATGTGCGCTCATTTTATGAGGAAACGCCCTTTGGACGCCGAAACCATCCGTAAACTCATCGAATCCGGCTTGCCTGAAGCCCGCGTCGACGTGCACGGCGACGATGGCGTGCACTTCGAGGCCACCGTGGTCAGCCCCGCATTTGCGGGCAAGGCCCCGCTGGCGCGCCACCGCATGGTCTACGCGACCCTGGGCGAGCTGATGGGCGGGGCGATCCACGCGCTGCAGCTCAAGACGCTGACGCCCGAGGAAGGCTGAGCCCGGCAACCGCGTTCGCCGCCAGGCGGCCCGGGCCGGGACGAGGATCGGCATGCAGCTGCATCCTCGGCTCCCTGGCTTGGTTCCACGATCACCGCGTGTCGGTGTCCAGCGCGTCCAGGCAATGCCCATCGTGGCGCTCGGTCTCCCGGTCTCAGCGCCGTTCGCCTGAAGGCCGTCCGGCCGCACCTCCTTCCCCCGACATACCCTTACTTCGGACTTCTCAGATTCCCATGGCAAAAATCGTAGTGACCGGCGGCCAAGCGCTGCACGGCGAAGTCAATATTTCCGGCGCCAAGAACGCCGTGCTGCCGATCCTGTGCGCCACCCTGCTGGCCGACGCGCCGGTAGAAATCAGCAACGTGCCGCACCTGCACGACGTGATCACCACGGTGAAGCTGCTCGGTGAGCTGGGCGCCGAGGTCACCATCGACGAAGGCACGCTGGCCAAGGGCCGCTCGATCCTGGTCGACCCGCGTTCGGTGACCCATCAGGTCGCCCCGTACGAGCTGGTCAAGACCATGCGCGCTTCGATCCTGGTGCTGGGTCCGCTGCTGGCGCGCTACGGCACCGCCGAAGTCTCGCTGCCCGGCGGCTGCGCGATCGGCTCGCGCCCGGTGGATCAGCACATCAAGGGCCTGCAGGCGCTGGGTGCCGACATCAGCGTGGAGAACGGCTACATCAAGGCCACCAGTAACGGGCGCCTCAAGGGCGGCCGCTACGTCTTCGACATGGTCAGCGTCACCGGCACCGAAAACGTGCTGATGGCGGCCGTGCTGGCCGAAGGCACCACGGTGCTGGAAAACGCGGCGATGGAGCCGGAAGTGACCGACCTGGCCGATTGCCTGATCGCGCTCGGTGCGCAGATCGAAGGCGCCGGTACCCCGCGCATCGTGGTGCAGGGCGTCGAGCGTCTGGGCGGCGGGCACCATGCGGTGCTGCCGGACCGCATCGAAACCGGCACCTTCCTGGTGGCCGCGGCGATGACCGGCGGCAGCGTCACCGTGCGCCGCGCACGCCCGGACACCCTGGATGCGGTGCTGGACAAGCTCACCGAAGCTGGCGCCAGCATCACCACCACCGCCGACAGCATCACCCTGGACATGCACGGCAAGCGCCCGCGTGCGGTCAACCTGACCACCGCGCCATACCCGGCGTTTCCCACCGACATGCAGGCGCAATTCATGGCGCTCAACTGCGTGGCAGACGGCGTAGGCGTGATCAACGAAACCATCTTCGAAAACCGCTTCATGCACGTCAACGAGCTGCTGCGCCTGGGCGCGGACATCCAGGTCGAAGGCCATACCGCCATCGTGCGCGGTGCCGAACGCCTGAGCGGCGCGCCGGTGATGGCGACCGATCTGCGCGCGTCGGCATCGTTGATCCTGGCCGGCCTGGTGGCCGACGGCGACACCACCATCGATCGCATCTACCACCTGGACCGTGGCTACGAAAACATCGAGGAGAAGCTGGGGGCGCTGGGCGCGACCATCCGGCGCAGCGCATGATCCTGCGCGGACGCTTCACCACCCGGCGCAAGATCCTGCTGGGCGTGATCGTGCTGATCCTGGCGTGGCTGGCCTATGCATGGAGCGTGGGCATGGCCATCACCCAGGGCGTCGAGTTCAAGGACATGGACTGGAACGGCGACGGCACCGCCAGCCGCAACGAGATCGCGCAATCGTTCTATGCGGTGGCGGTCAAAAAGACTGTCGAAGGCAAGCGCCATTGCGACCTATTTTATTGGCGCGGCACGGATGAGCAGATCCGGGTGGACTGCCGCACCGTATTTACGACCGGCGACGACAAGGCTGCCGGCAAGCCTTGAGAAGCGCTCGGCCTTGGTTGAAAGAGTGATTGCGGAGCCGCTGATCTGCGGCTCCGCTGGATGGCCCTTGCCCCGCCCACCATTGCAGGACACGCTGTAAGTACGTCCTTGTAGCCCTGGCGCGACATCCATGCCGCTCAGGGTCCCGCAATGGTGCGCGGGCAAGGACCAGTCGAGATGGCTGGTGTGCAAGGTTTCAATAAGCAGCCAGCGAACCGCGCGACTTGGTGTTGTCGCTTTTCACCCAAACCACCAGCCAACTATCTGGTGCGGTGTCCTTACCGATTGCGGGACCGTTGGCGGCATGGATGCCGCCACCGAGCCCCCATGGATGGGTTAACGGCGTGTCCCGCGAGCGGTGAGGGCACCGCGCACTCGACGCTGCGCCTTTGCTGCAGGGCCCTTGCCCGCCCACCATCGCGGGACGCGCTGCAAGTACGTCCGTGTAAGCTCTGGCGCGGCATCCATGCCGCTCAAGGCCAAGGTCCCGCGACGGTGGGCGGGCAAGGACCAGTCGAAATGGTCGGATAAGCGCAGAGCGCTCAGCGCAGCAGCGCCTTGATGGTCAGGTCCAGCGCGTCCTGGCCCTTTTCCTTCTGCAGCAGGCGCGCCGGTACCGGCAGGTCCTTGACCACCCAGGCGATCAGTTCCTTGTCGCCGTCCACGCGCGAGACCTTGGTGGCCTGTTCCTGCTTGCCGTTGACGGTGATGGTTTCCTTGCCGACCACCTTGTAGCTCATCGGCTTGATGCGGCCTTCGTCCACCATGCGGTAGTTGAGCGGCTTGCCGGCGGCCAGATCGCGGGTGATTGCCAGGTTGATCAGCAATGCGTCCATATCGCCAGGCTGTAGCTTGACCGGACCGCGACGGTCCGGCTTGATGTCGCCGCCCCAGGTGGCCTGGCTGGTTTTCCAGTCGTAATTGGCGGTGACGTTGCGGCGCTTGACCATCATCGACGAGGTGTCGTTGCTGCTCACCGGGCGCAGTTGGCCGTTGGCCTCTTCGAATACCGTGCTCTGGGTCAGGTTGGCCAGCTGGTTCTGGATGGTGAGCGTGTAGCGCCACTGGTTGGAACCGGCCGCGGCCAGGGTCATGGTGCCGTTGGCCTGCATGCCCATGTAATTGGCCGAGTAGTCGGCCTGGAAGGGCTGCACGGCAAACGCCGGCAGGCTGGCCACGGCCAGGGCGGCGGCGGCGATCAATGCGCTGGGGCGGAAAGAGAATGTCATGGTCAGGCTCCTTGGTATTCGACCAGGCGGAGATCGACCTGATCCTCACCTTTGTCACGTTGCAGGATGCGCACCGGGGTCGGAACCCCGTTGGCGATCCAGAGGATGGTTTCGTTGTCGCCGCCGTTGACGCGATACACGCGCAACGCGTCGTAGCTCAGGTCGCCGACCTGCACCACCTCGGTGGTGTCGGCGGCGCGGTAGTCGTACTTGCGCACCTTGCCCACATCGACATAGCGATAGTTCAGGCTGCGGCCGGGCTGCGCGTCGCGCATCAGCGACAGGTTCAAGGAGAGCGCGCTCTGGTCGCCGTGCTGCAGCGGAATCGGTTGTTGGCGTTCCTTCTTCAGATCGCCATCCCATTGCGCGGTGCCGGCCTGCCAGTTGTAGACGCCGGTGACCTTCTTGCCGAAGAACACCGCCTTGCGCACGGTGCTCTGGCTCAGCGGCACGTAGGTGTCACCGTCGACACGGAACACCGTGCTCTGCTCCAGGTTCAGGCCCAGGATGCTGGCGAAGCCTTTACGGCCGCGTACCGACATGTCGATGCGCCACTGGCTGCCATCGCCGTGGCTGACCTGCATCGTGGCGTCGCCCGCTTCCTTGCCGCGATAGAACGCCTGATAGGTCGCCACGAACGGCTCCAGCGGTGGCGGCGTCCAGGTGCCGGCGGGCAGGGTGGCGGCAGATGCCGGTGCCGCCGCAGCAGGGGGCACTGGCGTTGGCTGGGCGGGCGCGGGGACTTGCGTGGCCTGTTGCGCGCGGCCGGGGCCGGCCTGGGTGAGCAGGACGGTGGTCAACAGCGCGGCGGCGATCGGAAGGACGTTCATGCGCTGATTGGGGCACAGGGCCCACGAGGATGTCCGAGGCAGGATGAGGGGGGCGTCTGCGCATTCAGACGAATGCGGTGTCAGCGGACTCTAGTCGTAGTGGCGTAAACAGGCACTGACCGTCGAGGTGGACCGCATCGCCGTGGATCTGCACACGCCCACTGGCCAGCAGGTCGAGGGTGGCAAGCAGCAGCGGATGCTCGCGGGCCAGGACACGCGCAGCCAGCTGGTCGGCACCGTCCCCAGGCAGCACCGGCACGCGGGCCTGTGCGATCACGCTGCCGGCATCCAGCTCGGGCACCACCAGATGCACGCTGGCGCCATGTTCGGCATCGCCGGCTTCCAGCGCGCGCGCATGGGTGTGCAGGCCGCGATACTTGGGCAGCAGCGACGGGTGGATATTGAGCATGCGGCCGGCAAAGCGGCGCACCAGCGGCTCGCCGAGGATGCGCATGTAGCCGGCGCAGACGATCCAGTCCGGCTGCACGGCGGCGATCGCATCGCCCAGCGCCGCATCGAACGCATCCCTGTCGGCAAACGCGCGCGGGCTGGCGCTCCAGCGCCGTGCCGCGTCCACCTTCTGCAAGGCCGGCGCCTGCGGGCGATCGGAGAACACCCCGACCACGGTTGCGTGCAGGCGCCCGCTGGCGATGGCATCGAGCATGGCCTGCAGGTTGCTGCCGCGGCCGGAGGCCAGTACGGCCAGGCGGAGCGGGGCGTCAGTTGCGTGCATTGAACAATGTCCTCACCACGGGGTAGGCCGCCAGGCTGCCCAGGGTGGCCAGCAGCATGTCGGTATGCGCGTCCCAGGGATCGCCCTGCTGGCCGTTGTAGGCTTCGGCGGCCTGCGGCGACAGCAGCAGCGCAATGCCCCATTCGAACCACTCGTAAATCAGGCTGACGCACATGATGCTCATCACCGTCAGCGCGAAGGCCTGCCGACGCGTCAATCGCGGCCATCGCCGCACCGCCAGCTGCATCACGGCCGGGGTAAAGCACAGCCCGAACAGCAGATGGATCAGCCGGTCGAAATGATTGCGCGTCCAGCCGAACGTCGCAGCAGGCGACCAGTGCAGCAGCTGCCGGCTCCAGTGTTCGTAGGGCACGTTGGAATACAGCCAGCGTGCGCCGATGCAGTGCATGCAGATGAACACGCAGATCGCTGTAAAGACGCCGGTGTCCATCGGGCAGCGACGGTCGACACCCACCAGCGCAATCAGCCCGGCCACGGTCAACGTACTGTGCAGCGCCTGCTCGAGCGGCCACGGCGGGGCGATCCAGCTTGCTGCAAACACTGCCAGCGTGGCGACCAACGCGGCCAGCTTCGGACGGCGCATGGCGCGTGGGCTCGCCTTCATTTCAACCTGCGGCAGATGCAGCGCCGAACAGTGCCTTGACCTGGGGGCGCAGCAAGGTGACCAGCGTGAAGACTCCAAGCACGGTCCCGAACGGCATGAAGCTGCAGGAGATGCCCGCCACGATCAGACAGAGCAGATGCCACCGGCGCTGGGCGATGCAGCGCCCGGCATAGGCCATGAACCCAGCCAGGGTCAGGCCGCCGGTGATCAGGGCGGCGGCGAACACCACGAAGATCCAGCCAAACAGGCGCATCTCGGCAGGTGCGGGTTCCCCATTGCTGCCCTGCATCGGCAACTGCCCGGTGACAATGGCCAGCCCCATGACCAGATGGATCAGCGGGAACATCGAAAACAGCCCGGTGATGCCGGCCAGCACGTAATGAAAGATCGACAGCAGCTTGAGATGCTGCAGGTCGTCGGCGCTGGCCGACGGAGCGGCCAGGGGCGGGGAAGCGTCCATGCGAGGTTCCTGGTCAGCCGATCTGTACGCGTTCGTCGCCGCGCGCGGCGACCACCTGGCCGATCCGCCAGTGGGCGAGCGACTGGCCATCCAGCGCCTGTTCCAGCGCCGCCGCCTGATCAGGGGATGCGACCAGCACGAACCCGATCCCGCAGTTGAAGGTGCGCCACATTTCGGCATCGGCCACCGCGCCTTCGCGCTGCAGCCAGGCGAAGACCGGCGGCAGCGTCCACGCCTTGGCATCGATCTCCAGGCCCAGGCCATCCGGAATCACGCGAATGATGTTTTCGGTCAGCCCGCCGCCGGTGATGTGTGCCATGGCGTGGATCGATTCGCCATGCGACTTCAGCAGTGCCAGCACCGGCTTGACGTACAGCGCGGTGGGCGCCATCAATGCATCGATCAACCTGGTGCCATCGTCCAGCACGTGCTCGGCCGGCGCGCCGGCGCGTTCGTAGATCTTGCGGATCAACGAATAGCCGTTGGAATGCGGGCCGGAGGACGCGATGCCGATCAGCACGTCGCCGGCGCGTACCTGTGCGCCGTCCAGCAACTGCGACTTTTCCACCGCACCGACGGTGAAGCCGGCCAGGTCGTATTCGCCGGGCGGGTACATGTCGGGCATTTCGGCGGTTTCGCCGCCGATCAAGGCGCAACCGGACAGCTCGCAACCGCGTGCAATGCCGCCCACCACCGCAGCCGCAGTGTCCACATCCAGCTTGCCGGTGGCGAAGTAGTCCAGGAAGAACAGCGGTTCGGCGCCCTGCACCAGCACGTCGTTGACGCACATGCCGACCAGGTCGATGCCGATGGTGTCGTGGCGGCCCAGTTGCTGTGCCAGCTTGAGCTTGGTGCCTACGCCGTCGGTGCCGGACACCAGCACCGGCTCCTTGTACTTGCCGGACAGGTCGAACAGCGCGCCAAAGCCGCCCAGGCCACCCATCACCTCCGGCCGGAAGCTGCGCTTGACCAGCGGCTTGATGCGTTCGACCAGGGCGTTGCCGGCATCGATGTCGACGCCTGCGTCGCGGTAGGTCATGGGCGAGGGAGTAGAAGGCGTTGGGCTGGTCACGGGCGTGGGTGGCTCGGCAGTAAAGGCGGCGATTTTAACAGCCACGTTGGCGCTAGCGCCCCATTCGGGCAACAATTCACCCGGATACGCCTACGCCATGGAACCGTCGATGCGCCGCAGTCTCGCTTTCTTTCTCGCCCTCGTGGTCGCCATGCCCGCCGTTCCGGCCTTTGCGCAGGCCGATCTGCGTACCGAAGGCGACGTCGCCAAAGCGCAGAGCGCCTACGATGCCGAAGTGCCGGTCAACAGCCAGAGCGAATCCGATCGCCCCGGTGCCCTGGCGCGCGCGCTGGGCGCGGTGCTGGGCAAGGTCTCCGGCGATCGCGCGGTGATGAGCCGCCCGGGGGTGCCGCAGGCGCTGCGCAATGCGCCCAATTACGTCGAGCATTACGACTACCGCCAGGATCAGGGCACTTCGCGCTCCGGTGCGCCGACCTTCCGCACCACCCTGGTGGCACGGTTTCGGCAGTCCGATGTCGATGGACTGATCGCGGCACTGGGCCTGCCGGTCTGGCCGCTGCCGCGGCCCAAGCCGGTGCTGTGGCTGGCCATCGATGACGGCAGCGGTCCGCGCCTGGTCGGGGTTGCCCAGGCCAACGCCGCCCGCAGCGTGCTCGACCGCGCCATCGAGCGTGGCTACCGGCTCGGCCTGCCCGGCGGCGCCGCTGCCGAGCAGGTACTGGCCGGCGCGATCTGGCGCAAGGACACCGCCGCGGTGTCGCGCGCCTCGGCCAAGTACAGCCCGCCGATGCAACTGATCGGCAAGCTCTACCGCAATGCCGCCGGCTGGACTGCCGACTGGGTGTTCTTGGACAACGGCAACGTGTTGTCCAGCTGGACCAGCAGCGATGGCGATGCGCGGCGTGCGATGGCGGCCGGTGCCGACGGCGCGGCCGATGCACTGGTCAAGCGCTATGCCAAGCGCGTGGACTCGGGGGTGCCGGGCGTGTACCGCGCGGTGATCACCGGCATCCATAGCGCCGACGACTACCTGCGGGTTGCCGCTGCGCTGCAGGGCGTGTCGGTGGTGCGCAGCATCCGCCCGGTCAGCGCCAATGGCGACCGCATGGAAGTGGATCTGGAATTGCTCACGGGCATTTCCGGGCTCAACCGTATGCTCGGCGACAATAGTCCCCTGGTCTCGGTGTCGGTCCCGACCGAGGGCCCGATCATCCTCAAAAACGAGCATGCCGAGTACCGCCTGAAATGACTTTGACTCCCGAAGCCGAGATCGCCTTATTCCTGCGTCGCCTCAAATGGGCGGCGGTGATCGTCGGGGTGCTGTGGGTGATCTCGCTGCTGGCGCCGATCCTGACGCCCTTCGTGCTGGCCCTGCTGCTTGCGTGGCTGGGCGACCCGCTGGTGGACCGCATCGAGCGCGCCGGGCGTTCGCGCAATGTGGCGGTGGCCCTGGTGTTCGTGCTGGCGACGCTGCTGTTCGTGCTGGCGCTGATGATTCTGGTACCGATGATCGAACGCCAGATCATGACCCTGATCGATGCATTGCCGCAGATGCGCGCCTGGGCGATCAGTACCGCCATCCCGTGGCTGGAAGCCAAGACCGGCGTGGAGCTGATGGGCTGGCTGGACCCGGAGCGGCTGATCGACTGGATCCGCAGCCATTGGGAACAGGCCGGCGGTGCCGCCAAGACCTTCTTCGGCTACGTGTCGCGCTCGGGCTTTGCGATGGTGACCTGGGTGATCAACCTGGCATTGCTGCCGATCCTGGCGTTCTACTTCCTGCGTGACTGGGACCGGCTGGTCGAGCGCGTGGCGGCGGTGATACCGCGTGCCTACATCGGCACGGTGAGCCGGTTGGCGCTCGAATCCAACGACGTACTGGGCGGCTTCATTCGCGGCCAGTTCCTGGTGATGTTGGCGTTGGGCGCGATCTATGCCACCGGCCTGTCCATCATCGGGCTCAACCTGGGGTTGTTGATCGGCATCATCGCCGGTTTCATCAGCTTCATTCCGTACCTGGGCGCGACCACCGGCATCGTGCTCGCGCTGCTGGCGGCCATCGTGCAGGCGCAGGGCCTGGACCTGAAGCTGCTGATCGGCGTGGGCGTGGTGTTCACCGTTGGCCAGTTGCTGGAAAGCTACGTGCTCACCCCGCGCATCGTCGGCGACAAGATCGGCCTGCATCCGGTGGCAGTGATCTTTGCGGTGATGGCTGGCGGCCAGTTGTTCGGCTTCCTCGGCATGTTGCTGGCATTGCCGGTGGCGGCGGTGGCCAATGTGCTGCTGCGCTATGCGCATGAGCAGTACACCCGCAGCGACCTGTATGCAGGCGAGCGGGCCGGCATCGTGCTGCAGTCCACGCCCGAGCGCAGCATCATCATCGACCCGAGCAAGGATGCAGATCGGTCGTGAGCGTGCCGCAGTTGCCATTGGCGTTGCGCGCGCCATCCGACCAGCGTTTCGACAGTTACATCGCCGCGCCCGACGGCCTGCTTTCGCAGTTGCAGGCGCTGGCCGCCGGGCAGGTGAGCGACTGGCTGTACCTGGCCGGTCCCGCCGGTACCGGCAAGACGCATCTGGCACTGGCGGTGTGCGCTGCGGCCGAGCAGGCCGGGCGCGCAACGGCGTATCTGCCCCTGCACGCGGCCGCTGGACGGCTGCGCGATGCGCTCGAAGCGTTGGAAGGGCGCAGCCTGGTCGCACTGGATGGCGTGGACAGCATTGCCGGGCAGCGCGACGACGAAGTGGCGCTGTTCGATTTCCACAACCGTGCGCGCGCGGCCGGCATCAGCCTGCTCTACACCGCCCGGCAGATGCCCGATGGCCTGGCCCTGGTCCTGCCGGACCTGCGCTCGCGCCTGTCGCAATGCATCCGCATCGGCTTGCCGGTACTCGACGATGCCGCGCGCGCGGCGGTGCTGCGCGACCGCGCGCAGCGGCGCGGCCTGGCTCTGGACGAGGCGGCGATCGATTGGCTGCTGACCCATAGCGAGCGCGAACTGGCCGGCCTGGTGGCTTTGCTGGATCGGCTGGATCGCGAATCGCTGGCCGCCAAGCGCCGCATCACGGTGCCGTTCCTGCGGCGGGTGCTTGAGGATCGTGGGGCTTAGAGCAGTCGGCAGGATGACTGCGCTCGTTGTCCGGGAGGCGCGGTGTGCCTTGCTCTTCCTAACCGCGCGTCTATCTGCAGCGCCCAGGCTGTCGGAGCACAACGCCTAGAGCTTACAGAGCGTAGGGTCTGGGACTCTGCTGCAAGGCCCTTGCTCGCCCATCATCGCGGGACACGCCGCAAGTACGTGCTTGTGGGCTCTGGCGCGGCATCCATGCCGCTCAAGGTCCCGCGACGGTGGGCGGGCAAGGACCCGTCGGCATGGTCGGTGCGCATGGATAAGAGTAGGTGCTACGGCCCTCGGGCTGGCTGCAAGGCCCGTCGAGATGATCGATGTGGGTGATTCACGCAATGCGCAGTGCGCGGTCGGACGTTGTAGCGGTGTGGTTGCGATCAGCCGCAGTCACGCAATAACTGCGCATCCAGGTCCGCCAGCCGCTGCGGCGTGCCGACATCGGTCCAGCGCCCGGCATGGTGGATGCCATCGACCAAGCCTCCTGCCATCTGCGCGCGCAGAATCGGCGCCAGCGCAAACCGCGGCGCCGTGCTGCCCTGTGCTGGCAGCGGGCCAATCACTGATGGCCAATCGCGTAGCAACGCCGGCCGATAGACCCCGATGCCGGCGTAGGTATGCGTAGCAGGGAGATCGGCGCGTACCTTGCCATCGGCGTCCAGCCCGAAATCCGCACGCGCTGCATATGCAGGTTGGTCGACCAGCACCAGCTGCGCCAATCCCTCCGGCGCACGCGACAGGTGGGCAAAATCGAAATCGGTCCAGATGTCGCCATTGACCAGCAGAAATGGTGCATCGCCCAGCAGCGGCAGCGCATGCAGCATGCCGCCGCCGGTTTCCAGTGGCGTCGCACCTTCGTAGGAATAGGTCAGCCGTAGACCGAACGCGCTGCCGTCGCCCAATACCTGGGGAAACTGCTCGGCCAGCCACGAGGTGTTGATCACCACCTCGTCCACGCCCAGTGCCGCCAATTTGCGTAAATGCCACACGATCAACGGCGTGCCGCCGACGGATAGCAGCGGCTTGGGCGTGCGCTCGGTGAGCGGGCGCATGCGCTCGCCGAATCCTGCAGCAAAGATCAGCGCTTTCATGCCGTGACCTGCTGCACGCGTGCTGCCAGTGCGGGCTTGATCACCTCGTCCAGCAGGCCAAGCAACGGCGCAAGCTCGGTGTAGCGGGGCAGTACCTCGTCCAGATACCTGATGAAACGCGGCACGTTCTCCAGATACCAATGCTTGCCATCGCGATGGCTCAGCCGCGAAAAAATACCCAGATTCTTCAAATGCCGTTGCACGCCCATCCAGTCCGCATCGCGCAGAAACTGCGCCAGCGGCGGTACCGGCAATCCGGCCGCACCTGCGCGCGCATGGTAGCGCTGCAGCCAGCCGTCCACGCGGGCAATCGGCCAGCTCACCGAGGTGTCTTTGAACAGGCTGATCGGGTCGTAGGCGATCGGGCCGATCACGCAATCCTGAAAGTCCAGCACTGCCGGGCCATCGGCCACCGGCATCAGATTGCGCGGCATGAAATCGCGATGGGTGAACACGCGTGGCTGCGCCAGGGCGTTGTCCATCAAACGGCGCTGCACCAACTGCAGTTGCTCGGCATGGCCACAGTCCAGCTGCACGCCGAGATGGCGTCCCAGAAACCAGTCCTCGAACAGTCCCGCATCGCGTTGCAGCAGCGCCTCGCCGAACACTCCGCTGTCGGCAGGCGGCGGAATCTGCTGCAGCAACAGCAACTGCGCGATGGCACCATCGATCAGGTCATCGGCGTTGGTGTCGGTCAACACCTGCGCCAACGTCGGCACGCCCAGATCCTCCAGCAGCAGGAATCCGCTCTCCAACTCCTGCGCCAGCACCTGGGGCACGCGCACGCCGTGCTCACGCAGCACGCCGTGCATGCGCAACCACGGCGCTACATTTTCCAGCGCTGGTGGCGCGTCCATCACGATGCGATCGACGCCACTGCCCTGCGTGCGCCAGTAACTGCGAAACCCGGCATCCATGGACGCACGCTGCAGCGTGATGTGTGGATCGTTGAGGGCCTGGCGCGCCCAGTGCAGGCGCAGCGCGTCGCGCGCAGTGTCCGAAGGTGATGACGTCATGTGTTCTGAGCTGTCGTGTCGTGGTGGGTCAGGCGCGCGGGCAGCGCTCAGCGTTTGCTGCCGCTGAACAACCGCAGCAGCGCGAGGATGGCGATGGCACCGAGCAATGCGCCAAGGAAACCGGCCGGCTCGCCTGCGCGGTACCACCCCATGTAGCGCCCAAACCAGCTGGCAACCACTGCACCGGCGATCCCGAGCACGATGGTCAGCAGGCAGCCCAGGCGCTGGGTACCGGGCGTGATGAAACGCGCCAGCAGCCCGACCACAAAACCGACCAGCAGGATGTAGAGCCAGCTATCGCTACCAAACAGATTGTTCATCGCAGCACCGCGAGTGGACGGGATCGGCAGCCTAGCATTTCGGATGTCGCCACCTGGCGCAGGGGGTGCAGGAGCGACCACGCCGATGCATCGGCTTCAGAGAGCATAGTGATCGGCTTCTGCCGCTGTGCGCTTTTGATTTCGTGCGAAGCCATCTCTCCGGCCAGCCGCTTCCCAGGAGATATGTCCGCTGAAAAATGTCGCGGATGAAGTTTGCAAACCTAACGGCATCGCAGGCGACGCTTCAGGGGAAAACAACGGCTCTGCATCAGCCAGCCACTGCCAAATCCTCCCCGACGAGCAGATCCTAAGCCCCTCTCCCATCGGGAAAGGGGGTTGGGGTGAGGGGTACGGAGCCAGGCGACGCGTGACGTCAGGCAGCCAAGTCGCACCAGGAGCCTGCTCGCCAACCAGCCAGCCAGACCACCACCACGCAAGCACCCGCACGAATCGCCACTCAGCTTTCCCATCGACCGATGCAAGCCAACCGCATGCATCGGTTCAACCGCTAACTCAACAGCAACCGTGACCCCCATGCCGGGTGCCGCTATCGGCCGCCACCGGCGAGCCACTGGTTTCGCCACGCAGACAGGCCGCGTGATGGTCGGCGATCACCTTCGATACGCAGGCGGTAACGCGCTTGCCCATCGGGATGTGCAGGAACTCGTTCGGACCGTGTGCGTTGGAGTGGGGCCCCAGCACGCCGGTGATCATGAACTGCGCACCGGGGAACTTCTCGCCCAGCATGCCCATGAACGGAATCGAGCCGCCTTCGCCCATGTACATCGCCGGCTTGTGGAAAAACGCCTGGCTGGCGTCGTCGATGGCCTTTTCCAGCCACGGCGCCATGGCCGGTGCATTCCAGCCGGACGAGGCCTTCTCCAGCTCCAGCGTCACTTGGCCGCCGTTGGGCGGATCACGCAGCAGCGCTTCCTTGAGCAACTCGCCGCAGGCCTTGCCGTCGGCCGTCGGCGGCAGCCGCAGCGACAGCTTCACCGCCGTCTGCGGACGCAGCACGTTGCCGGCCGAGGCTAGCGGCGGCATGCCGTCCACACCGGTGATCGACAGCGCCGGGCGCCAGGTGCGGTTCAACACCAGCTCGGTGAGGTCCTCATGCATCGGCACCAGACCATCCACCATCGGGAATTTGTCGAAAATGGCGGTATCCAGCGTTGCCGCTGCAGCCTTGGCCTGGGTCAGTCGTTCCGCCGGCACCTCGACATGCAGGCCGTCCAGCAGGATGCGGCCGCTGGTTTCGTCTTCGATACGCGAGAGCAACTGACGCAACAGCCGGAAGCTGGACGGCACCACGCCGGACGCGTCGCCGGAGTGCACGCCTTCTTCCAGTACCTTCACCGTGAGGTTGCCGCCGGTCAGGCCGCGCAACGAGGTAGTGCACCACAGCTGCTCGTAATTGCCGCAGCCCGAGTCCAGGCAGACCACCAGCGACGGCTTGCCGATGCGCTGTGCTAGGTGGTCCACGTAGGCCGGCAGGTCGTAGCTGCCGGACTCTTCGCAAGCCTCGATCAACACCACGCAACGCGCGTGCGGCAGGCCCTGCGTGCGCAGTGCCAGGATGGCCGCCAGCGAGCCGTAGATTGCGTAGCCGTCGTCGGCGCCACCGCGGCCGTACAACTTGTCGTCGCGCAGCACCGGCTCCCAGGGGCCAAGGTCGGCATCCCAGCCGGTCATTTCCGGCTGCTTGTCCAGGTGCCCGTACAGCAACACGGTGTCGTCGCCCGATTCCGGGCCGGTGGCCGGGATCTCGATGAAGATCAACGGCGTGCGGCCTTCCAGACGCACTACCTCGACCTGCATACCGTCGATCGCCTGTGCCCTCGCCCAGCTTTCCATCAGGGTGACGGCCTGCTCCATGTATCCGTTGGCCACCCAATCGGTGTCGAACATCGGCGACTTGTTGGGGATACGGATGTAATCGACCAGCTGCGGGACGATCTCGCGGTCCCAGGTGTCGCTGATGAATTGGTCGATCTTGGCGCTGTCCATGGAGGCTCCGAATGCGTGACGTAGCAGCACATTCTACGCCGGTGACATGGGGTAGGGATTTCCCTACAAGGCGGCGCGCAGTTCACCGGCTGTGTGAAAAGTTCGTTGGCGATAGGATTGCTGCATGTGGCGCGGGACACTGGCTCCGCCGGCAGGAATGCTGGCTAGGACCATCACCCAAGCCACAAGGAGCGTTGCAATGAAGTCATTTACCGTAGTCCTGAAGTCCCTGCTACTGGCGTTGCTGTTGTCCTCGAATGCGTACGCGCTTGAGAAGGTCGATATCAACACCGCGTCTGCTGAGGAATTGGACAAGGTGCTGACGAATGTCGGGCGATCAAAAGCTGAGGCAATCGTCGAGCACCGTCAGGCAAACGGTCCCTTCAAAAGTGCCGAGGAACTGGCACTGGTCAAGGGCATCGGACTCAAGACGGTCGAACGGAATCGCGACCTGATCGAAGTAGGAGCCACGATGGCTCCCGCCAAGAAGGCTGCCAAGGGGGCGGCGGTGAAACCGGTGGGACGGCGTTAAGGGGAAGGGATCCGAGATACGGTTCGACGCGAGGATGCGTGGCCGCAACCTAACTGGACAGGATGTCTGGGGGATGGCTGGAAGCCGACAAGGACGTGGAATCGCCCGGTGTTGCACTTGGATGTGCAGCCGGGCGTTTTTCGTTGGGGCAGGCTGAACTGGCGGCTCCGCGGAAACTGGTCCACTCCATGAGCGGGGGCCGGGCCGGGCCGGGCAGGGCGGGGCAGGCAGGGCATGGCAGCGGCGATGTCTGCTTGCCTGGCCGCCGAGGGCGGGTGACGCTGTGACGGCAGGGCTTGGGGCACAATGCGCCGATGCAGCTGACAGACCTGAGCAGCCGGGTGATTCCGGCCACCGACTACCGCCGCGAGCGCTGGCGCAATCAATTGGGGTGGACGCGCGAGATCCTGCGGCTTGGGGACGCCGAGCACTGGGCGCTACGCCTGTCGATCGCCGAGATCGAGCAGGACGCGGTGTTTTCTGCGTTTCCGGGCGTCGACCGCGAACTGGTGCTGCTGCACGGTAACGGCATGCGGCTGCAGTTTGGCAACGGCGAGCACGCCGCCGATGGTGATGCCGGCCATGGCGATGCTGCAGATGCAGATGCAGGCAGAGATACAGGTCAGAGCGGCGACCTTCTGATCAACGCGGCTGCTGGCGTGGTCTCCTCTCGTGCGGCCCGTCGTGTGGCGTTGCTGCCGCCTTACCAGCGCGTCCGATTTGCAGGCGAAGAGACGGTGAGTGCCGAACTGCTCGACGGGCCGACCCAGGACTTCAACCTGATGTGGCGGCGCGATCTGTTGCGGACCGAGCTGCTGCATCGGCCCCTGGTCGGCACCATGCTGTTTTTCGCCGAGCCTTCCAGCGCCTGGGCGATCCATTTGCTGACCGTTCAGGCCAGTTTTGGCCGCGATAGTGCGCTGCCGCCGTTGGCGGCCGGAGATACCGCCTGGCTGAGCGCCGCGACACGCAGTCGCTACGTTCTGGATGGCGGTGGCGAGTTGCTGGCGATTCGGGTGAGCCCGTATCCGGGAGCGGCCGAGTAGGCCACAGGCTCAGTACACGTCGCGGCGGTAGCGGCCGCTGTCCAGCAGCGCCTGTCTGAGTTCGGCTCCTAAAACGGTGTCGAGTGCGCGATCGACCTCGGGTGCCATGCCGCGCAGGCTGCCGCAGAGATAGAGGCAGGCGCCGCGGTCGACCCAGTGGCGCAAGGTATCGGCAGCGGCGGTGAGTACGTGTTGTACGTAGCGCAGCGCGGCGTCCTGGTCGCGCGAGTACACCAGATCGAGACGGGCGATCCAGCCCTCACGGCACCACTGCTGCAATTCTTCGGCGTAGAGCGCGTCGTATGCGGCATTGCGTTCGCCAAAGATCAACCAGTTGTCGCGCGCGCCCGCGGCAATGCGTGCGACCAGATGCGCGCGCAACCCGGCGATGCCGGTGCCATTGCCGATCAGCAGCATGGGGTGCTCCGGTGCAGGTGGATGAAAGCCCGGATTGCTGCGCACACGCAACGCGATGCGCGCACCGATCGGCGCATGCAGGCAAAGCCAGCCGCTGCCGACACCTGGGCGTCCATCGGCCTGCCGGTGTTCGCGGATCAGCAGTTCGGCGTGTCCTTCCTCGGGGATCGATGCCAGCGAATACTCGCGATGCGGCAACGCAACCAGGTTGTGCACCAACACGTCGAGGTCTGCATTGAATATCGCGGCATCGGCATCGGCATCGGCATCGGCATCAGCCTCAGCCTCAGCCTCAGCATCGTCAGTCAAGCGCGCGCCGCTGAGCCAGTCGCGCAGCGGGCGGCCGTCGATCATCCGCGCGCCGTCGCATCGGTGCTGCTGCAACCAGGCCTCCACCTGCTCCGGCGGATTTTGCGGGGCGATCTCGGCGATGTCGCCAGCCTGCCAGTGCGGCAGCGGTCCCTCGCAGGGCGTGAGCCGAAGCCGATGGACCGCTGCGCCGGCACTGCCAGGATTGACGTGGCAACGGTCGCGTAGCTGCCAGGCGGCATACGTCGGCAGGCTCCAGTTCGGCTGCGCATCGAGCGCGGGTGTGAGTGCTGCCAGATGGTGCTGCCACCGTTTCAGCGCATGCGGGTCGGCATTGTCGACCTCGATGCGTTCGAACAGACGGATGCCGCCACGCGCCTGCAGGCGATGATCGAGGCGACGACCGAACGCGCAGAACTGCGCGTATCGCCGATCGCCCAGCGCCAGCACCGCGTACTGCACGGCTGCCAGATCCTGCCCGTCGTCGCTGAGCCAGTCGCGCTCCGCTACCTGTGCGTGATCCGGCGCATCGCCCTCGCCGGTGGTGCTGACGATGCACAGCAACCGCGGCACGCGCGCCAGTTGCTCCGCACTGACCGCCTCCAGCGGCAACGCGTGGGCGCCAATGCCTGCCAACTGGAATGCCGCTGCGCTGCGTTCGGCAAGCTCGCGTGCGAACCCGGTCTGGCTTGCCCACGCGATCAGCAGGCTGCTGCCGCGTCCGGGCGGCGCACCGGTCCGCCTGCGGCGGCGGAGGAAGATGGCGGTGCACAATCCTGCATAGCTCGCCACGCCAAGGCCGGCCCACTGCCAGCGATGCGGAGTGGGCGCGCTCCACCATGTGCCAGCATGCAGGCTGGCAAACCATGCACCCAGTGCGGCCAGGGCGAGCAGCAGCGCGCCATTGCCAAACCAGATGCGGGCAGGTGCGCCGCTCATGACGCCGCCAGGTGCTGCTCGAACGCGGGGCTCATCGCTTCGCTCAGGGCGCCGTCCTGTCGGGTCAGAAAGCGTACGGCCAGGTTGGCGTTGCGTGCGTAGGCCAGCCCGGCATCGGCGCCGAGGACGGTCATCGCAGTGGCCCATGCATCGGCATGCATCGCATCGTACGCGAGCACGGTCACGGCAGCGGGCGCATGCGCGATCGGGGAACCCGTGCGCGGGTCCAGCGTGTGCGTGTAGCGCGTTCCGTCGGAGTCGAAACGGTGCCAGCGATCGCCGGAAGTGGCCACGGCCAGTCCGTCCAGGGCGACTACGCGGGGCGGCAGTGCAGCGCCAGCCTCTTCATCGGGCGCGGATTCGACCAGCACGCGCCAGGCGCTGCCATCGGGCTTGCGTCCATAGCCGAACAACTCGCCGCCGACCTCGATCAGGGCGCTGGCGATATCGGCCTTGATCAGCGCGTGGTGCACACAGTCCACGCCGAATCCCTTTGCGATGCCGGACAGGTCCAGCGCCACGGCACCTGGCTGTAGCAGCCGCTGGCCATCCAGCTCCAGTCGCTGCCACCCGCAACGCATGCTGGCCAATGCGATCTGCTCGGGGGAGGGCACGCGTCGCCGGCCGCCGGAAGGGCCAAAACCCCACAGCTCGACCAGCGGCCCGATGGTCGGGTCGAACGCGCCACCGCTGGCCTGCGCGATCTGCAGTGCGGCGTGCAGCACGCGCTGGAAATCCTCGGGCAAGGGATGCCAGCCTCCCGCAGCAGCGCGGTTGTAGCGGCTGATGTCCGAGCCCGCTTCCCAGGTGCTCATCTGCGCCACCACCCGGTCGAGCGCAGTCTGGATGCCTGCATGCAGGGGATGCAGGTCGCGCGTGCGTGGCGCCACCAGCTTCACGCTCCAGGTGGTGCCCATGCTGCGGCCGCCCAGGGTGGCAAGCGTTGCGTCTGCGGGAGTCGGTGAGTTCATACGTGGACTGGTGGGCGGGCGCTGCGGCAGGAACGCCATGGTGAGGTGCGGCGCAGCCGATTGCATCCGCATGCTGGCGGTTCGGCGATCGATGCCCTCTGCTGTGCGCATCATCCCGGCATCCTGGCGTGGACCGTTGCGACGCGGACGGTAGCGCGGGGCGATGGCTCCCTCGTGCACGGTCCTGGTATGTCACCAGAACCATTGCGCGCGCTGCCGTCACTGCGGCCAAGAAAGCTAGCAAGCAGTCGCCAGTTGGGCATCGGCGCTGCCCAGGAGCCGAAAGTGCACGACGACAGACAGATGCCGAGCACCGACCGCGTCTGCCGGATGGGTACGCAGCAATGGCGTCAGCCGCTCTTATTGCGGCAGCACTTCCAGCGTCGCCACATAGCCCAGGCGACGCTGCTTGGCCTGCGGCAGCGAGGTCCTGGTGTCTTCGCTGGTGGTCTCCAGCCAGTACATGCCCGCTTCCGGCCAGGTCACGCTGAAGTTGCCCTTGGCGTCGGTCTTGAGCTTGATTTCATGTTGCGCATCGCGATAGCGGGTGCCGCCACGCACGATTTCGATCTCGAGGCCGGCTGCCGGCTTGCCATCCAGCTGCAGGGTGAACTGCGCCGCTTCGCCGGCCACCAGGTCGTTGGGGTGGGTGACCGGTAGCAGCTCGATGCCCTTGCCGGTGGGCTTGAATACGGTGGTGGTGGGAGCGCCGCGGGTGACGAAGGTCTCCACGCGGTTGAGCGATTGCGAGACCTGCAGCTCCTGCGCATTTTTCGGCACTTCGGTGGCGAAGCTGGCTTCGTTGCCACGCCAGCGCTTGGGCTTGCCGTCTTCCTTCCAGCTGGCGAACAGGCCGGCGTTGACGATGCCGAGCTTGTAGGTGCCCGGCTGGGTGAGTTGCAGGTCGAACACGCTGCGGTATTTGCCGGTTGCCGGATTTTCCGGCTTGAGCGTGCTGCCGTCCGGCGCAGTGATGCTCAGGTTGTCCAGGCGCAGCGGCACGTGATTGAAGTAGAACAGGTCGTTGGAGACCGCCGCATCGACGGTGATCCACGGGGCTTCCCCGGCCAGCACGGTCTGCGACGGCAGCAGCCAGGCCTTGTGGGCCAGCGCGCTGACAGGAAGTGCTGCAAGCATGGCGATCAGGGCGAGCGAACGTGTCATGACAACTCCTTGAAGACGATAAGTTCGATGGGGCGCGTGGTTGAGCAGCGCGCTGAGGCGCTGCGGGGGCAATAGGCCGGCGAGGTAGAGCGTGTTTGCTGCGAGGAAACCGCGTGTGTCCTGCGCGCCGCTGCATGCCTGGCCGCGGCGCGCTCGCGCATCACGGTTTGGCAGTCAGGCTGACCGTGCCCAGCTCGCTGCTGCCGCCGGCCTTGGCGGATTGCGCAGACGTGGCCGGCCAGGTGAAAGGCACCTTGACCAACTCACGCCCGCCCACTTCGCGCGCGGCCTCCACCACCAGCGTGTATTGACCGGCCGGCAGCGCCTTCAGCGCGCCCTTGGTGTCGGAGAACGACATTGCGTGCGCGCCGGCCGGGCGGGTCGGGCCGGTCACGCCATCGACCGGCACGGTCAGGGTGCGGCCGCTCTTGCGCCACCACTGGCGCAGGTCCGGCAGCCACTTGGTGCCGTGGCCTTCGGCGGTGTCCTTGGACTGGTACCAGACCGCCAGGTTGGCCGCGACTTTCTGATCGGCACCTTCCAGCCAGATCGCCACGTAAGGGCGGTGATATTCGGCGACATTGAGCTTGGGGATTTCGACGTTGATGTCGAGCGTGGCCGCATACGCCGGCATGGCGAGCAGGCCGCTCAGGGCGATGGTCAGGGTGGCGCGCATGATCGTCTCCGGTAACGAGGGTCAGTGGATCAACAGCAAGGCAAGCAGTAGCGGCACCAGCAAACCGAGGCCGACCAGCGGCCAGGTCATACTGCGCTGACGGGCATGCAGGTGCAGCAGGAACAGGCCGGTGATGCAGAACACCAGGCAGGCGATGGCGAACACGTCGATGAACCAGCCCCAGGCCGGCCCCGCGTTACGGCCCTTGTGCAGGTCGTTGAGGTAGGCGATCGCGCCACGCGTGGTGGATTCGTATTCGATCGCGCCGGTGTGGCGGTCCAGACTCAACCAGGCATCGCCGCCTGGGCGGGGCAGGGCCACGTACACCTCGTCCGCGGACCACTCGCCGCTGCGCGCGCCGATGCCGGTGTCCAGCTCGCGCTCCAGCCAATGCGCCACGCGTGGCGGCAGTGGTGCGTCGCCCTCTTGCCTGTCGCCCAGGGTGGTCAGCAGCGCAGGCGGCAGGGTCAGTGCGCGCTGCTCGGTCGATGGGCTGGCTTCGATGCGTGCAGCGTGATTCAGGGTCAGCCCGGTGAGCGTAAACAGCAGCATGCCGATCAGGCACAACGCCGAACTGATCCAGTGCCACTGATGCAGCATGCGCAGCCAGAACCCGCGGCGTTGCTGGGCGTTGGCGACGGCGTCGTTCGAAGTGGACATGCGGGTCTATGCCACGTCCGCAGGAGCGGACGGCTGCAGGTGCGCCTGCCGCAGGGCCACCTGGCCCAGCAGTGCGCGCAGGCGCGGCTGCGGTGCATTGGCCAGCACCGGCGTGAGCTGGCGCAGGAAGCCGGCGTGTCCCCCGGCGATGGCGCGACGCATCCACTGTTCGGCCAGATCCAGTTCGCCACTGTCTGCCAGCAAGGTGGCATAGCTTGCCTGGCCTCGGAAATCGCCGGCTTCGGCGGAGCGGCGATACCAGTGGCGCGCGGCCAGCGGATCGGGGCTGCAGGCCAGGCCCTGGTCGAGATAACGCGCCAGAAAGTTCATCGACTTGGCGTGGCCACGCTCGGCCGCGCGGCGATACAGCGCCAGGGCCTGCGCGTGGTCCTGCGCCACACCCCGCCCGGAGGCGTACAGATGCGCCAGGTTGTACATGCCCCACACCAGGTCGTGCTCGGCGGCGCGGCGGTACCACAAGGCCGCCAGCATCTCGTTGGCGGCAGTGCCAAATCCCAGCTCATGGCAGCGGCCCAGTTGATTCATCGCCTCCGGATGCCCGCCATTGGCGGCCACTTCGTACCACAGCATTGCCAGGGCCGGGTCTGCGGCGATGCCGCGCCCTTCGGCATAGATCTGGGCGAGCAGCAGTTGCGCGTCCGGATCGTGACCGGCCGCGGCCCTGCGCAGCAACGCAATGGCCTGGTCCGGCTGCGTGAGCAGCAGGCCGATCCACTGCGCAGGGTCCAGCGCAGGCTCAGACATCGGCCCATTGCCGCAGCAGGTTGTGATAGACGCCGGTGAGCTGGACCAGCGACGGATGGCCGGGCGTGTCTTGTGTGAGGCGCCTGATCGAGACATCCAGTTCGAACAACAGGCGGCGCTGCGCATCGTCGCGCAGCATGCTCTGGGTCCAGAAGAACGATGCCACCCGCGTACCGCGTGTCACGGGCATCACCTTGTGCAGGCTGGTGCCGGGGTAGATCACCAGGTGCCCGGCCGGCAACTTGACCGACTGGGTGCCGTAGGTGTCTTCGATCAGCAGCTCGCCACCGTCGTAACTATCCGGGTCGCTGAGAAACAGCGTGCCCGACACATCGGTACGTACCGGTTCGGCGCCACCGCGACTGCGGTCGTACCGCACCGCGTTGTCGACGTGATAGCCGAACGACTGCCCGCCGCTGTAGCGGTTGAACAACGGCGGATAGATCCGCCGTGGCAATGCCGCCGAAAAGAACGTGCTGCTGCGCGCCAGTGCGTCCAGCACCAGCGCACTGGCGTCGCGCGCCACCGCGCTGTCTTCGGGCAGCTGCGCATTGTCCTTGGCCTGTGCCGATTGATGGCCGGCGGTGATGCGGCCGTCTGCCCAATCGGCCGCGTCCAGTCGCGCGCGCAACGTGTGCAGCTGCGCGGGCGTCAACACATCGGGAATGGGCAGCAACATGCGGTGTTCTCCACGCCATCCGTACCAGCCGGACGGCGTGCCAGGGTCAGAAACTGAAGGTGGCGTTCAACACCGCCGAGCGGCCGTCGCCCGGCAATGCCCAGCCGTTTCCGGCGGTGACGGTGCCGGCGGCATTGACGGTCAGGTTGTTGCGCACGCTGGTGTAGTACTCCTTGTCGAACAGGTTGTTGACGTTCAACTGCAGGCTGAGCCAGTCGTTGACGCGCAGGCCGACCATCGCCCGGTGCACCCAGTAATCGTCTGTCTTGATGTAGGCCGCGCCCGACGCATTGTTCGGATAGAAGCCGCCCTGATAGGTGACGCCATAACCAAAGGTCCACTGGTTGAGCGAATAGGTGGTCCAGATGTTGCCGGCATTGCGCGGGGTCTGCACCAGTTCGCGTCCGGCGACCGGATCGCCGGTGAGGCTGGCGGTGCGATTGGACACGCTCTGCAGCACTTCGCTGTCCAGGAAGGTGTAATTGGCGAAGATCGACCAGCGGTCGGTCAGGTAGCCGGCCGCACCCAGCGCGATGCCGTCCACACGTGCCTTGCCGTCCAGCACCTGCTCGGGAATCAGCGGGTCGCCGCTGTTGACCTTGTAGTTCTCACGTTCGTTGCGGAACACCGCCGCGGTCAGCGCCAGGCGCTCATCGAGTACGTCCCATTTACCGCCGAGTTCGATGTTGACCGCCGTTTCCGGGGCGACATTGCAGTTGGCACCGGCGGTGGCGCTGGCGATCGGCGTGCACGAGCCGTTGACCGAGGCCTTGGAGGGCGTCTTGCTGTTGGCGTAGGACAGATACAGGCTGGCGTTATCGGCCGGCTTGAACACCAGGCCGGCGCGGTAGGAGAACAGGTCTTCTTCGTTGCCGGCCGGGAAACCTGCGGCAACGCCGGTGATGCCACCGGCGGCATTGACGGTGTAGGTGGTGCTATCGCCTTCGTTGTGCTCGTAGCGCCCGCCGACATTGAGCATCCACTGCTCGTTGAACTGCAGCGTATCGAACAGGTAGATCGCCTGGTTGGTCAGGCTGCCCTTGCTGTGAGCGGTGCGGAAATAGTTCTGCGGGCCGGTCCAGATGTTGTACGGATTGTCGAAGCTCTGCAGCGGGTAGGTGATACCGGTGGTGGAGCCGTTGGCATTGCGGAAGGTCGTACCGCTGTCCAGCTCGAAGTCTTCCTTGCTGAAGGCCACGCCGGCGACGATGCGATGCTCGATGGCGCCGGTACGCAGCGTGGCGGTCAGATCGGTCTGGCTGTGCGCGATGAAATTCTCGGTCTCGCGCACCAGGCCACGCGGGCCGCTGTTCGGATTCCAGGTGGCGGGCGGCTGGCCGACGCAGGCGCGACCTGTGTACGGGTCGGTGCCATCGGGCAGGCACCAGGTTCCCTGCAGTGCGGTGGCATTGAGGCTCTGGTCCACCCGCTGCAGACGCGCCAGGCTGCGCAGTTTGAGGGTGTCGCCAAAATCCATGTCCAGCACGCCGGTGAGCATGTCCACGTCGATCTCCTGACGCGAGGTATTGCGATAGCCGTAATAGGTTTCGCGGTCCACGCCCGGCAGCGGGCCGTCGTTGAACGGGCTGAGCGCAAACGGCACGCCGTACTGCGGCAGGTTGTTGTCGTGCTGGTGCAGGTAGCTCAGGGTGAAGCGGGTGTCCGAGCCCAGGCCGAAGGCCACCGACGGCGCAAAGCCCCAGCGATGACGGAATTCTTCGTCGCGGCCAGGCACGTCCTGGGTGTGGCCCATCGCGTTCAGTCGCACGGCGGTGCCGTTGTCGAAGTCGTGGTTGCTATCGACGGTGAGGCGGCCGTAGCGGTCGCTGCCGCCACCGATCAGCACGTTGGTGAAGTCGCCCTGGCCGGCCGTCTTGGTCACCAGATTGATGTTGCCGCCGACCGAGCCGGCACCGGACATGGCCGAATTGGCGCCGTTGATCAGCTCCACCGCTTCCAGGTTGAAGGTATCGCTGCGGCTGTATTGCGCGCTGTCGCGCACGCCGTCGGTGGTGATGTCGCTGCTTGCCGTGAAGCCGCGCAGGTTGATGCTGTCGCCATAGCCGCCGCCGCCTTCGCCCGCACCGAAGGTGATGCCGGGCAGGGTGCTCAGCACATCGCGCAAGGACAGCAGATTCTGCTGGTCCATGGTCTGCTTGGTGACCACGGTGATGGTCTGCGGCGTATCGCGCAGCGCTTCGGTGTACTTGGGCGAGGACGGCTTCTGCGCACGTTCCTGCTGCACCCGGATGGCATCCAGATCCACCGCACCCGGAGGGGCGGGCGCATCGCCGGGCTGGGCAAACGCAGGAGCGGACAGGGTCAACAGCACGGCCGAGGTGAGCGGGGAAATCCTGGGAGTCATGAGATGTCTCGAAAAGGAAAGCGATGCTCCGGCCTGGCGATGGCTCGGCGGATGCGGGAAGGGTCGAACGCCGCCGCTAGCCCACCGCGACCCGCCGGCTGCCACCACGCGCGCGGCGGCGCGGCGCTAAAAAGCGCAGGCCGGCAACAGGCGGATCAGAGGTGTCGGGCAGGGCAGGGCGCATGGGATCGCAGGCAGGTCAGATGTTAAGAAGACCTGAAGGGCTGCGATCTTAAATGCAAATCATTCTTCTTTGCAATCTTCGCCGATCGACGGCGCACGTTGCCCGTCGATGGCGGGCGCTAGCGTGGGGTTGCGGGCTGGGCGATGTTCGCCTCAGCGGTCGTCGCGGGTCCAGATGCCGTCGTGCTCGCGCTTGACCGGAAACTTGGGCACGGCGGTGTACGCGGGTGCACACAGTGGGCGGCCATCGCGGATATCGAAGCGCGCACTATGCAGCTGGCACTCGATGGTACCGGCCACCGGGTCGAAGCTGCCGGGCGACAGCTCGTAGTCTTCATGGCTGCAGCGGTCTTCCAGCGCGTACAGCTCGCCGTCGAGGTTGAACACCACGATGGGTGCGTCGGTCACTTCATCCCACACGGTTTGCAGTTCGCCGGGCAGCAAGGCTGCGCTGGCGCAGACAAAGGTCCAGGTCTCGCTCACGGGGATGCGCCGTCCAGCGGTTTTTCCAGCACTTCGAAGCGCAGATCCTGACGCAGCGGCACGCCGAAGCGTTTGTCGCCATACGGAAATGGCTTGAGGATGCCGGTGCGGCGATAGCCGCGGCGCTCATAAAAGGCAATGAGTTCGTTGCGCACATCGATCACGGTCATGCGCATGACCGGCAGTTGCCATTCGGTGGCAGCGATGCGCTCGCCCTCGGCCAGCAATGTCTTGCCGAGACCGCTGCCCTGCAGTGTCGGGTCGACCGCGAACATGCCGAAATACCCGGCGCCCGCATCGTCGGCGATGTGGGCACACGCCACCAGCCGGCCATCCTGCTCGACCAGCAACACCAGGCTGCGTTCACGCAGGATGTCCTGTCGCAGCACTGCAGGATCGATACGTGCGCCATCGAGAATGTCGGCCTCCGTGGTCCAGCCCACGCGGCTGCTGTCGCCGCGATAGGCCGAGGTCACCAACTGGACAAGGGCGTCGATGTCATCAACGGTGGCGGTGCGGAAAGTGGTGGTCTGCATGGGGGCAGTTTAGCGGGAATCGGGAATGGGTGATTCGGGATTCGGGGTTCGCAGGTGCTTGGTCGGTTGCATGTAGACATGTATGGCAGCCCCGCAATGCACGCAGGATCTGCTGGGCCATCCGCAACCAGTCCAGGCAATGGCAGAGGAAGCAAAAGTAAGCCCCTCTCCCCCTGGAGAGGGGTTGGGGTGAGGGTACGGAGCGAAGCGCTCGTGCAGTCGAACAACGCCAGGCTTCGCACGTACCCTCATCCGCCCCTTCGGGGCACCTTCTCCCGATGGGAGAAGGAACCGCAACGGCGCACAGAAGTGACGGGTCTACTACTCACCCAAGCAACGTCCGCACCTTCTTCAATGCCGCAACAAAGCGCTCGATCTCGTCGTGCGTGTTGTAGAACGCCAGCGAGGCGCGGCAGGTGGCCGCAACACCGTAGTACTGCAGCAGCGGATGCGCGCAGTGCTGGCCGGAGCGGACTGCTACGCCTTCCAGGTCGAGCAGGGTGGCCAGGTCGTGCGAATGTGCGCCGTCGATCAGGAACGACACCACGGCCGCCTTGTCCGGCGTGGTGCCGAAGATACGCAGGCCGTCGATCCGGTGCAGCTCTTCGGTGAAGTGCGCCAGCAGTTCGGCTTCGCGCGCTTCCACGTGGTCCAGACCGATCGACTCCAGATAATCCACGGCCGCGCCCAGGCCGATGAAACCGGCGATGTTGGGTGTGCCGGCTTCGAACTTGTGCGGGGCATCGTTGAAAACGGTGTTCTCGAAGCTCACTTCCTTGATCATCTCGCCGCCGCCCAGAAATGGCGGCATGGCCTGCAGATGTTCGCGGCGTGCCCACAACGCGCCGGTACCGGTTGGGCCGCACATCTTGTGGCCGGTGATGGCATAGAAATCGCAGCCGATGCCCGCCACATCGATACGCCGATGCGGCGCCGCCTGCGAGCCGTCCACCACGCTGACGATGCCGCGCTTGCGTGCCTCGCGGCAGATCTCGCGCACCGGATTGACCGTGCCCAGTACATTGGACACATGGGTGATCGCCAGCAGCTTGACCTCGGGGGTCATCGCCTTGCGCAAGGCGTCCAGATCCAGCGCGCCATCGGGGGTGATTTCGGCCACACGGATGGTCGCGCCGGTGCGCTGGGCCACCAGCTGCCACGGCACGATGTTGGCATGGTGTTCCATGCGCGAGATCAGGATCACATCGCCGGCGCCCAGTCGCGGCAAGGCCCAGGAATAAGCGACCAGATTGATCGCGAAGGTCGTGCCGCTGCACAGCACCAGCTCGTCGGCGCGCACGTTGAGAAAGCGCGCCAGCTTGCTGCGGGCGCCCTCGAACGCGTCGGTGGCTTCGCTGCCCAGCGCGTGCACCGCGCGGCTGACGTTGGCGTTCTGACGGCGATAGAACTCATCGGTGGCCGCGATGACCTGCAGCGGCTTCTGCCCGGTGTTGGCGTTGTCGAAGTAGATCAGCGGCTTGCCGTGCACCTGCCGCATCAGCAGCGGGAAGTCAGAACGGACGCGCTCCCACTCCGGGGCGCTACCCGCAGCGACGGCAGGCGCGTTCATGCCACACCCGCCGAATTCAGGGCGCGGTCCAGCTGCAAGGCCAGCACGGCGCTCAACGCCGTGGGCAGCACCCGTAGCGGCTCGTGGCAAAACGCGGCGCTGAGCAGGCGCTGTGCCTCGGCCTGCGGCAGGCCGCGGGAGCGCAGATAGAACAAGGCGTTTTCGTCGAGCTGGCCGACCGTGGCGCCATGCGCAGCCTGCACTTCATCGGCGTCGATCACCAGCACCGGCTGGGTGTCGATCTCGGCGTTGGCAGACAGCAACAGGTTCTTGTTGGACAGCCGCGCGTCGGTGCCGTCGGCGCCGGGCCGGATATGGATGCCGCCATGAAACACCAGGCGGCTGCGGTCGGCACCGACACCCCGCCACACCAGCTCGCAGGCGGTATCTCGGGCGATATGGTCGATGCCCAGGCGCGTATCGACATGGCGGCGGCCGTTGCCCAGCAACACGCCGTTGGCGGTGAGCCGTGCATTGTTGCCTTCCAGGCGCACGTTGAGCTCGTGCCGCGACAGGCCGGCGCCCAGTTCCAGATCCACGCGCTGGTAGCGTGCATCGCGTGCGAGCACGGCATCGGTGCGCAGCAGCGAGGTCGCTTGCGCGCTGTCGGCTTGCACGCGGGCATGCGACAGCGCCGCGTCCTGACCCAGGTGCACATGCATCACGCTGTTGTCCAGGTGCGCCGCGTCGCCAACGTGCAGATGGTGCTCGACCACGCTCAGTGCTGCGCCGGCCCGCAGTTCGATCAGATGGCGGTGATGCCAGGACAGATCGTGCTCGCCGGCCACGCTGACAAAGACGAGGTGCAGCGGCAGCGCGATCTGCGCGCCGTCGTGCACACGCACCAGCACGCCTTCGTCGGCGAGCGCGGCATTGAGGCGGGCGAAGATCTCGTCGCTGCCCTCGAAACGACGGCCGAGCAGATGCTGCGCGTCATCGCCTGCGGCGATCGAGGCGGACAGGGTGTCCAGCTGTACACCGTCCGGCAGGCTCGCCACATCACTGAGCGCCGCCGATGGCCGTCCATTGACGAATACCAGCCGTGGCGTCGGAATGTCGTCCAGCACGGCGGCATCGACCAAGGTCGGTACCAGTGGCGCCGGGTGGAAACTGCGCCGTTCCAGCTGCCGCAGCGAGGTGTACTTCCATGCTTCGGCGCGCGGGCCGGGCAGGCCGGCCTGCAGCGCGGCATCCAGCTCGGCGCGGCGCGCATCGTCACCGCAGAAGCAGCGTGCCAGGGAGTCGAGCAGGGCGCTCATCAGGCGGCAACCTCAGGCACGACACGGTCCTTGAGGAAGTGATAACCGTGTTTTTCCAGCTCCAACGCCAACTCCGGGCCGCCGCTCTGCACGATGCGGCCTTCGGCCAGCACATGCACCACGTCCGGCTTGATGTAGTCGAGCAGGCGCTGGTAGTGGGTGATCACCAGGAACGAGCGCTCCGGCGAGCGCAATGCATTGACGCCGTCGGCCACGCTCTTGAGCGCATCGATGTCCAGGCCGGAGTCAGTCTCGTCCAGGATGGCGAGCTTGGGTTCGAGCACCGCCAGCTGGAAGATCTCGTTGCGCTTCTTTTCGCCGCCGGAGAACCCTTCGTTGACGCCGCGATGCAGCAGCTCGTCCTTCAGATGCAGTACGGCGAGCTTCTGGCGCACCAGCTTGAGGAACTGCATCGAATCCAGCTCGTCCTCGCCACGTGCCTTGCGCTGCGCATTGAGTGCGGCGCGCAGGAAGTAGGTGTTATTGACGCCGGGGATTTCCACCGGGTACTGGAAGGCCAGAAACAGGCCGGCGGCGGCGCGTTCTTCCGGCGGCAGGTCGAGCAGGTCCTTGCCTTCGAACTGCACGCTGCCGGCGCTGACCTCATAGCCGTCGCGCCCGGCCAGCACATTGCCCAGCGTGGATTTACCCGCGCCATTGGGGCCCATGATGGCGTGCACCTGGCCCGGCTGGATGTCCAGCGACAGGCCCTTGAGGATGTCTTTGCCGGCGATGCTGGCGTGGAGGTTTTGAATGTTGAGCATAGTCGTAATCCAGTGATTGAGCCCCTCTCCCGTCGGTAGAGGGTTGGGGTGAGAGGTCGGGCAAAGCGTCGTGCTGTTTGGGTGCACTTGGCTTCGCTCGCGCCCCTCATCCGGCGCTGCGCGCCACCTTCTCCCGGAGGGAGAAGGAAATAAGTGTCAGCCGACGCTGCCTTCCAGGGAGACTTCCAGCAGCTTCTTGGCTTCCACCGCGAACTCCATCGGCAGCTCGCGGAACACCTGCTTGCAGAAGCCGTCGACGATCAACGACACCGCGTCTTCCTGGCTGATGCCGCGCGCGCGGCAATAGAACAGCTGGTCGTCGCTGATCTTGGACGTGGTGGCCTCGTGCTCGACCGTGGCGCCCGGGTTCTTCACCTCGATATAGGGGAAGGTGTGCGCGCCGCACTGTTTGCCGATCAACAGTGAATCGCACTGGGTGTAGTTGCGTGCGCCATCGGCGTTGCGGTCCACCTTGACCAGGCCGCGATAGGTGTTTTGCCCGCGCCCGGCGCTGATGCCCTTGCTGACGATCTTGCTCTTGGTGCGCTTGCCGATGTGGATCATCTTGGTGCCGGTATCGGCCTGCTGACGGTGGTGCGTCAGCGCGACCGAATGGAACTCGCCCACCGAATCGTCGCCAAGCAGCACGCACGACGGGTACTTCCAGGTAATCGCCGAGCCGGTTTCGACCTGGGTCCAGGTCACCTTGCTGCGCGCACCACGGCATTCGGCACGCTTGGTCACGAAGTTGTAGATGCCGCCGACACCGTTCTCGTCACCCGGATACCAGTTCTGCACCGTCGAATACTTGATCTCGGCATCTTCCAGCGTCACCAGCTCCACCACGGCCGCATGCAGCTGGTTTTCGTCGCGCATCGGCGCGGTGCAGCCTTCCAGGTACGACACGTAGGCCTTGTCCTCGCACACGATCAAGGTGCGCTCGAACTGGCCGGTGTGGCCGGCATTGATGCGGAAATAGGTGCTCAGCTCCATCGGGCAACGCACGCCCTTGGGAATGAACACGAAGCTGCCATCGGAAAACACGGCCGAGTTCAGCGCGGCGAAGTAGTTGTCGCCCACCGGCACCACGCTGCCCAGATACTGCCGGACGATCTCAGGATGTTCCTTGATGGCCTCGGACATCGAGCAGAAGATCACGCCCTTTTCGGCCAGCTCCTTGCGGAACGTGGTGCCGACCGAGACCGAATCGAACACGGCGTCCACTGCAACACCAGCCAGCTTGGCACGCTCGTGCAGCGGTACCCCGAGCTTGTCGTAGGTGTCGAGCAGTTCCTTGGGCACCTCGTCCAGCGACGCGTACTTCGGGCCCTTGGGCGCGGAGTAATAGCTCAATGCCTGGAAATCGATCGGCGCGATGTTCAACTTCGCCCACTCCGGCATCGGCATCTTCAGCCAGTGGCGGTACGCCTCCAGCCGCCAGTCGGTCATCCATTGCGGCTCGTCCTTCTTGGCCGACAGCGCAATGATGGTGTCTTCGTCCAGGCCGGGCGGGAGCGAATCGGACTCGATCGCGGTGATGAAGCCGGCGTCGTAACGTCGACCCAGCCGTTCGAGGATCTGGGCGTTCTGCGGGGGAGCTAGTTCGGTGGCCATCGGGCTGCCTACAGGTCAGGTGGTCGCGACGCGTGCGGCGATGGAACGCCGACGGCTGTCGCCAGGGAGAGAAAGGGGCTGCAACATCTGCGCGAGCGTGACCCGACGCAAGGCGTCGCCGACCACGTCGTTGATCAGGCGCCAGTTGGAGCGCACCCCGCAGGTCTGCGCGATGCCGCACTGGCTATGGTCCTGGCTGCATTCGGTAATCGCCAACGGACCTTCCATGGCCTCGACGATTTCCACCAGGGTGATCTGGCTGGCCGCACGCGCCAGTCGGTAACCGCCATGCACGCCTCGCAGGCCTTCGACCAGACCGGCCTGCGACAACGGCTTGAGGATCTTGCTCACGGTCGGCGCTTCCAGGCCTGCCTGTTCGGCCAGTTCGCTGGCGCTGAGGACCTCGCCACACCGGGCGGCAAGCACGGTCAGCACGACAGTGGCGTAATCGGTGAGTTTGGTGACGCGCAACATGAAAGACGGAGCACCTTAAAGCGGACCGAAATTGTACTCTTTTGGCGCGGCAGGGCCAACTGCCCGGTTCAGCCCCCGGCAAGCACCCGGCGTTGCGGCAGCGGGTGCGCTTGTGCTTGGCGCATGGGCGCGCTGCGGTCACAATGAGCGGCCCCCTCACCGGACCCTTACATGTCGCGCAAAGTTGCCGCCCGCAAGTCACGTATCCACGGCAATGGCATGTTCGCCCTCGCCCCGCTCCGCAAGGGCGAGCGCATCATTCAATACAAGGGACGCCTGCGCACGCATGCCGAAGTGGATGCAGACGATACCGGCGATGTGGAAAGCGGCCACACCTTCCTGTTCACGCTCAGCGACGATTACGTGCTGGACGCCAACTACGAGGGCAACGTCGCACGCTGGATCAACCACAGCTGCAATCCCAATTGCGAAGCGGTGATCGAGGAAGCCGAAGGCGACGACCGTCGCAAGGACAAGATCTTCATCGAGGCCAAGCGCGCCATCAAGGCCGGCGAGGAACTCACCTACAACTACGGCATCACCTTGAGCGAGCGCCACACCCCGCGTCTGAAGAAGATCTGGGAATGCCGCTGCGGCTCCAAGAACTGCACGGGCACAATGCTGCAGCCCAAGCGCTGACCGCACAGGCGGACACCGCGCGCTGACGCGCCGCATACATCGGTTCACAGGTGCGCAACGGCACGCTGCCTAGGGTGCGGGCTTCTTTGAAGAGGAGCCCACACATGTCGTATTCGCTCTCTGGCAAAACCGTCGCCGTGCTGGCGACCGATGGTTTCGAACAATCCGAGCTGACGGAGCCCAAGCGCCTGCTGGAATCCTGGGGCGCCAAGGTCGATGTGATCGCGCCAGGCGACAGCGCCACGATCCGTGCCTGGAACCATACCGATTGGGGCGATTCGGTCGCCGTCGACCGGTCGCTCGCACAGGCAACGCCGAACAGCTATGACGCCCTGGTCCTGCCCGGCGGCGTGCTCAATCCCGATACGCTGCGCACCGATGCGCAGGCCATTGCCTTCATTCGCGCCTTCGCTACGGCGCACAAGCCAGTGGCCGCGATCTGCCATGGTCCATGGCTGTTGCTGGAGAGCGACCTGGTACGCGACCGCAACGTCACCTCCTGGCCGTCGGTCAAGACCGATCTGACCAATGCCGGCGCGCGTTGGCAGGATGCCGAAGTGGTGGTGGACGGGCAGCTGATCACCAGCCGCAGGCCGGACGACATTCCGGCGTTCAGCGCCGCCGTGGCCAAGGCGCTATCCGCATAAGGGTGCGCGCGTTGCCGGCGGCAGCACACATGCAAAGGCCCGGCGCTGGTGCGTCGGGCCTTTGTGTGGACGCCCGCGTTGCGCAGGGCAGATTGATCGGCACTGCACTGCACGGCGCAGCGTGGGGCCTATTTGCCGGACAGTGCCGCCGCCGGCACCAGCTGCTCGATGTTCTGGTTGAAGTTGACGGCGACCCGCCCGTTCTGGATGCCGACCGATTCCACCTGGACGGCGCCCATCACCGCCGCAATCGACGGGTCGATGCGGTAAATCGGTTCCTTGCGCGCGTAGTCCGCCAGCCAAGTGTTGAGCAGCTGGCGGGTGCTGTGGTCGAGTTTTGCGCCGGCATGGGCCGGACGGAAATCGTCGATGCTGGGCTGGTCGAGATAGAAGCCTTGCTTGGCGACGTCGTAGCGCAGCGCGCTGGTCAGGGTCACGTTGCCCACCGGCGATGGCGCCCCGCCGGCAGTGGCAACCGCCAGATCGAACGCCATCTTGAGCCGGTCGCCCGGCGGCAGTGACAGCGCGGGATTGCTGACCGTCATTTCAACCAGGCCGCCGAGCGTGTCGTGCGTCTGCGGAAAGCGGCCGCCGAGATACTGCTGCAAGTCGCTGGCCTGCACGCTGATCTGACGGCCCTGGATCTGCGGCGCCGCCCAGGCACCGGTGGCGGGAAGTGCCAAGGCAAGAGCGAGCACGGATCCGGTAAGCGAACGCAGTTTCATCGAGTGACTCCGGCAACAGGTGACACAACCTTAGTCAGCGCCGGTGAACCACGGGTTAGCGCAGCACCGGCTGTAGCGTGGCCGAGTAGATTTCCCAGCGGTCGCTGCCGGCACGTGGTTGCAAGCGGTACGCGCCGACCAATTGTTGCGTGCCGGACCGGGTGCGGACGGTGATGCGCACGGGTACCTCGATCTGTCGTGGCGGATGCTGCTGATCCAGCGGCAGCGGCGGGTCGTTCATGATGCGCATCGACTGGATGTCGCTCATACCGCGCAGGACCGCATCGTCGGGCACCGGCGCCGGGTGCCCGCCCGTCCACAGCGCATCGGCATCGGCGCGTGCCGCACCCGGCAGCGCGCCCAGGTAACGCTGCACGGTGGCGCTTGCTTCGGCGAACGCGGCGCGTGCCTGCGCATCGTCGGGATCTTCGGCGGGCGCGAGCGCTGGAGTGCCCGGCGCGGCGTGGATGGCTGCCTGCTCCATGGCATCGGCCTGGTGCGAGGATGGTGGAGTGGCCGCGGTTTCCTGCTCTGCGGTGCGCTGACAACTGCAGCCGGCAAGTGCGGCCACTGACATGACGATTGCAATCCAGCGCATGGCGCGTCCCCGTCCCCGATGCGCGCAGTGTAGCGGCGCAGTGCACCGCGCAGGTGCTCAGACGCCTGGTTGTACGCGTTGCAGGCGTTCGAGCAGGAGCTGCAGCTTTGGTCGCAACGCGTCGAGCGCGTCGCTGGGTTGGGCGCGCGGGCGGGCGGCCAGGTCCTCCAGCAGCTGCGAGCCCACCGTCAACGCGGCGCATTCGTCGCTGCTCAGGTCGCGGCGCAGGTGCAGTTCTTCGAGCAGGCGCATCCAGTCCGCCCGCGAGCGCTGTTCGAACTCGATGGTGCAGCGGTCGTCACACGGGCGTCCGTCGTTTTCGATGGGCGTGACCGTAATGCGGTAGCGTTTTCGGGACATGGTGGTCGCGTCACTCCTGGACTGACGCCACCATAGGGGCAGGCCGCCGCGCGCTCGAGAGTGCGGGCCATGACGCAGTGTTCCAGCGCGCTCAGTCGGCAGGCGGCGGTGGGGTTTGACGCAGCAGCGGCAGTGGATCGTACGCACCGTTGCGTCCATAGACACCAAAGTGCAGATGCGGCGGCGTGCCGCGCGCATTGCCGGTGGTGCCGACCATGCCCAGCTGCGTGCCAGGCTCGACCACATCGCCCACCGCCAGGCCTGCCGCCCAATCGTCCAGATGCGCGTAATAGTGCCGCTCCATCGCCGGGCCGAGCAGCCAGACCTGCTTGCCGCCCAGGCCCTGGTCGCGGATGGCGCTGACCACGCCGCGTGTGGCTGCCAGGACCGGCGTGCCACGTGGCGCAAAGATGTCCACGCCTGCATGGGTGCGATCGCGGCCGCGCGGTGCGCCAAACGTATCGGCGATGTGTCGCGCACGCACGTTCTTGACCGGGATGGCCAGGCGCTCCGGCGGTGGCATCCGCGACAACTCCCAGGTAGTGCGCAGTTGTGTTGCGATCGGCAATTGCCACGCCCAACGTGCGGCGACTGCCAGGACACACAGCACGGCGATCCACAGCAAAAAGCGGCGAAGCCGGCGTGCGGGGCTAGAGCTTGGAGTGGCTGAGGTCACGAAAGATGCTGCTTGCAGGGACGCCGGCCAGGGTAGGGGAGCGGCGATGAGCGAGGTGTGTGGTGGGTGCGGCACTGCATTGACGCCATGACGTGCGCAAAAAAAAAGACGGCCCGAAGGCCGTCCCGATGACACCGGATGTGCGCTGGATCAGAGCGCGGCGTCTTTCAGCTTCTTCAGGGGGCGAACCTTGACCTTACGGGTTGCGGCCTTGGCAGCAAAGATCTGCTCTTCCTTGGTGAAGGGGTTGATGCCCTTGCGCTTCGGCTTGGCCGGCACGTTGACCGAGGTGATCTTGAGCATGCCCGGCAGGGTGAAGCTGCCGACGCCCTTCTTGTTCAACGAGGAATGCGCAGCGGCTTCCAGCGACGCCAGCACGGCGCGCACGTCCTTCGGAGCCAGCTGGGTGGATTCGGCGATGTGGGCGACCAGGCCGGTCTTGCTCAGGGCTTCCTTGATCGGCTTCGGCGCGGCCGACGTAGCGGCCTTGGCCGGCTTCGCAGTCTTGGTGGCGGCGACCTTTTTCACTGCCTTCTTGGGGGCAGCCTTCTTAGCGGCGGTTTTTGCCATGAGGTATACGTTCCGTATTCGTTGGTGGTGTTGGGTCTGCCGACCCAGTCGGCAACGCGAAATGTAGGGCAACTGCTGCGCGCCGCCAATAGGCAAACCATGAAACAACACGAAAAAAGCGTCTTTCGACGGGGATTCGTTCACCGGCGGCGCAAAACGCCGACAGAAACGCAGTGCTCGACACGCACGGCGCACGCGTGGGTGCGGCATCTGATGCAGGGCAACAGGTGATTTGCGCAGGCAGGTGTGCGTGTTTGCGCGCATGGGGAGCACGCATCGATTGCGCTTCGGTTGGGGTTGAGTGGCATGCGCTGCAACGAGCGATGGCGAAGTGGCCTTGCGTGCGTGCTGCGCAATGTCCATTGGCATCGATTGCAAGGACGGTGCACGGCATGTGCGTTGAAGGCCCGCAACCGGCATCGATGCCGTGTCGATGCTGGATGCGCCTGACGCAACGCTGTCTTGGTGGCGGCCGGCGAGTCGCTGCCGTTGGCGTCACCGGCGGATCGCGCGGCGGCATCGCAGCGGTCGATGCCGCTGCGGCCCTGTGTGCGGCTAGTCGTTGGCAGCCGACAAGCTGCGGCCGCGCTCGGTCGCCGCTGCGATCGCTTTGGCAGTCAACGCTTCGAAACCGCCTGCCTGGAAGGTCTCGATGGCCGCTTGCGTGGTGCCGTTGGGCGAGGTCACGCGGCGGCGGAGCAGCTCCGGTGCTTCGCCCGATTCGGTGAGCATGCGCGATGCGCCGAGCAGGGTTTGCAGCACCAGCGTGCGTGCGGTGTCGGCCGGCAGGCCCTGCGCCTGCGCTGCGGCTTCCATGGCTTCGGCCAGCAGAAACACGTACGCCGGCCCGCTGCCGGAAACCGCCGTCACTGCATCCATCTGTGCTTCGTCGTCGATCCACACGGTGACGCCGGCGCTTTCCAGCAGGCCGGTCGCGTGCGCACGCTGCGCATCGGACACGCGCGCGGTGGCGTACAGACCGGTCACGCCGGCGCCAAGCAGTGCGGGCGTGTTGGGCATTGCGCGCACCACTGCCACATCGCCACCGGACCAGCGCTGCAGCTGCGTGGCGGTGATGCCAGCGGCGATCGACAGCAGCAGCGGCTGCTGTGCCTGCGCGAGGTCGGCCAGTTGTGCACACACGGCCGGCATGACCTGCGGCTTGACCGCGAGCACCCAGGTGGCTGCGCCGTCGGCCGCCGCCTCTGCGTCGGCGACCACCGCCACGCCGAAATCGCGCGACAGCGCGGCACGCAGGTCGGCGACCGGCTCGGCGACGCGGATGTCGGCTGCCGGTGTGCCTTGCCGGATCAGTCCGGCGATCAGGCTGCGTGCCATGTTGCCGCCGCCGATGAACGCGATGGGCGCGGCGTGGGCGGACGATGGCGCAGGCGAAACGGGCAGGGGCATCGTGGTCACTCCGGTCATAAGAATGGTGTGGCGTTGCGCAGATCAGGCGGCGGTGTCGGTCAGCGGCGCTCGCGTACCGAACAGCGCCGTGCCCACGCGCACCATGGTGGCACCGGCCGCGATCGCTTCGGCGAAGTCGGCGCTCATGCCCATCGACAAGGTGTCCACTTGCCGGTGCGCCTGCCGCAGCTGGGCGAACAGGGACTGCATGCGCGCAAACGCGTCGGCGCGCCGCGCCTGTTCCGGGAACGGCGCCGGGATTGCCATCAGCCCGCGTAGCTGCAGACGCGGTTGCAGCGCAATGGCCTCGGCCAGCGCGTCTATCGCCTCGGGGGCGCAGCCGTATTTGCTGTCCTCATCGTCGATATTGACCTGGATCAGCACCTTCAACGGCGCGCGGTCGTCCGGCCGGTGGCGCGCCAGCAGCGGAATCAGCTTGGGGCGATCCACCGTCTGCACCCAGTCGAAACACTGGCTGGCGACATCGGCCTTGTTGGATTGCAGGTGGCCGATGAGATGCCATTCCAGGTCCAGCTCGCGCAGGGCAGCAATCTTGGCCTGCGCTTCCTGCACGTAGTTTTCGCCGAAGGCGCGCTGCCCCTGGGCAGCCAGTGCGGCCACCGCTTCGGCGGGTTTGGTCTTGGACACCGCAAGCAGACGGACATCGGAGCGCGCATGCGCGGCTGCCGCGGCGTGGATGGCATCGAGGATCTGCTGCAGCGACGAAACCGGCACGTGGCATTCCAGAAAGGAGGGGAGCGCTAGTGTGCCGACGCGGCTGGCTTCCTTCCAGCGCGTTGCGTGCCTGGCACGTGCGCCCAGGCCGGCGCGCAGGTGTGTTCCCGCAGCCGAGGCGACGTGCGTGGCAGCGGGGTTGGCCAGGCCAGGCAAGCCGTTCGCAAGCAGGTGCCGGGCCCGCCCATGCCCGAAAGACAACGCCTTCAGCCCTGGGCGGCCGTGCCGACCTGAACCGGTGGCGGGCCGCTCCCCGCTGGCATCCAGAACGCTATACTGCCGGCCGGGGAGTACCTTCCAATCGCAGCCTAGGGGAAAAGCAGCGCATGGATATCGCTGAACTATTGGCGTTTTCTGTCAAGAACAAGGCATCGGACCTGCACCTGTCTGCAGGGCTGCCGCCGATGATCCGTGTCGATGGCGATGTCCGCCGCATCAATATTCCGGCGCTGGACCACAAGCAGGTGCATGCGCTGGTCTACGACATCATGTCGGACAAGCAGCGCCGCGATTACGAAGAATTCCTCGAGGTCGACTTTTCGTTCGAGATTCCGTCGCTGGCGCGCTTCCGCGTCAATGCGTTCAACCAGAACCGCGGTGCCGGTGCGGTGTTCCGTACCATTCCCTCCGAAGTGCTGACGCTGGAAGACCTGGGCTGCCCGCCGATCTTCCGCCAGCTGATCGACCAGCCGCAGGGCCTGATCCTGGTCACCGGCCCCACCGGGTCGGGCAAGTCGACCACGCTGGCCGGCATGATCGACTACATCAACAAGAACGAATACGGCCACATCCTCACTGTCGAGGACCCGATCGAATTCGTGCACACCTCGCAGAAGTGCCTGATCAACCAGCGCGAAGTGCACCGCGATACGCACGGCTTCAACGAGGCGCTGCGCTCGGCGTTGCGCGAAGACCCGGACATCATCCTGGTGGGCGAATTGCGTGACCTGGAGACCATCCGCCTGGCGCTCACCGCCGCGGAAACCGGCCACCTGGTGTTCGGCACCCTGCACACCAGCTCGGCGGCCAAGACCATCGACCGCATCATCGACGTGTTCCCGGCCGGCGAAAAGCCGATGGTGCGCTCGATGCTGTCCGAGTCGCTGCGCGCGGTCATTTCGCAGGCGCTGCTGAAGAAGGTGGGCGGCGGACGCACCGCCGCCTGGGAAATCATGGTCGGCACCCCGGCCATCCGTAACCTGATCCGCGAGGACAAGGTGGCGCAGATGTATTCGGCGATCCAGACCGGCCAGCAGTACGGCATGCAGACGCTGGACCAGCATCTGCAGGACCTGGTCAAGCGCAGCCTGATCACGCGCAACCAGGCGCGTGAGTACGCGAAGGACAAGCGGATATTCGAGTGAAGCCGGGATTCGGGCCCCGGGACCCGGGACCCGGTGAAGCGGCAGCGATGCACTGTGATTTTTCATCAGATTGGGCCGAAGCGGGTAAGGGGCGTGAGAACTGTGGCAGCCGCGGCTGTTCCGGGTCCCGGGCTCCGGGTCCCGGGTCCCGGAGCCTCAAATGAGCACCATTGACTTCACCTCCTTCCTCAAGCTGATGGCGCATCAGAAGGCGTCGGACCTGTTCATCACCTCCGGGATGCCGCCGGCGATCAAGGTGCACGGCAAGATCAGCCCGATCACGCAGACACCGTTGACCGCGCAACAAAGCCGCGACCTGGTGTTGAACGTGATGACGCCGTCGCAGCGCGAAGAGTTCGAAAAGACCCACGAGTGCAACTTCGCCATCGGCGTGTCCGGGGTCGGGCGTTTCCGTGTGAGCTGCTTCTACCAGCGCAACCAGGTGGGCATGGTGCTGCGCCGGATCGAGACGCGCATTCCCACCGTGGAAGAGCTGAGCCTGCCGCCGGTGATCAAGACGCTGGCGATGACAAAGCGCGGCATCATCATCTTCGTCGGCGCCACCGGTACCGGCAAATCGACCTCGCTGGCGGCGATGATCGGCTACCGCAACCAGAATTCCACCGGGCACATCATCACCATCGAGGACCCGATCGAATTCGTGCACAAGCACGAGGGCTGCATCATCACCCAGCGCGAAGTGGGCATCGATACCGACAGCTGGGAAAACGCGCTGAAAAACACCCTGCGCCAGGCGCCGGACGTGATCATGATTGGCGAGGTGCGTACCCGCGAGGGCATGGACCACGCTATCGCTTTCGCCGAAACCGGCCACCTGGTGCTGTGCACGCTGCACGCCAACAACGCCAACCAGGCGATGGACCGCATCATCAACTTCTTCCCGGAAGACCGGCGCAACCAGCTGTTGATGGATCTGTCGCTCAATCTCAAGGGCGTGGTCGCGCAGCAGCTGATTCCGACCCCGGATGGTCGCGGCCGGCGCGTGGCGATGGAGATCATGCTGGGCACGCCGCTGGTGCAGGACTACATTCGCGACGGCGAGATCCACAAGCTCAAGGAGATCATGAAGGAGTCCACCAACCTGGGCATGCGCACCTTCGATCAGAGCCTGTTCGAGCTCTACCAGGCCGGCGAGATCAGCTACGAAGACGCCTTGCGCTACGCCGATTCGCAGAACGAGGTGCGTTTGCGCATCAAGCTGTCGCAGGGCGGCGATGCCAAGACCTTGTCGCAGGGCCTGGATGGCGTGGAGATTGCCGAAGTTCGCTGAGGCAACGCGGAGGGCGTGCCGATGCGCACGCACGTCGAACGCCAGTGGCGGCCCGCTGGGGGCGCCCGCAGCACCGCCAGTGCGGTGCTGCCGCGCCGGCCCGCGCGTGATAACTGAGGGATGTGGCGCACGCCAGCGTGGTCGGCGGCCACGGTAAGCGCGCCGATCGGCGACGCTGGATGCCGCGCGCGTCGGGGCACTGCGGTTTCAGATGTAACCGCGCCAGCCGATAGTGTCTAATAACGCACCCCACTGCAGTGCCCAAGCCCGTGAGCCTTCCCGATTCCGATCTGCGTCCGGAGCAAGAACCGTTGCCCGATGACGGTGCCGTGGTCACGTCCGGCCCGCTGACGCCACCGCCGGATTCGGCTGGCACCGTCGCCGACGACCAGGCGTATCACCACTCGGTGGCCGAAGATGCCCAGGGCATGGTGC
Organism: Xanthomonas sp. NCPPB 1325; assembly: GCF_041477645.2. Classification (NCBI taxonomy): domain Bacteria; kingdom Pseudomonadati; phylum Pseudomonadota; class Gammaproteobacteria; order Lysobacterales; family Lysobacteraceae; genus Xanthomonas; species Xanthomonas sp. NCPPB 1325. The sequence continues at coordinate 3,378,615 of NZ_CM192985.1, read as the reverse complement.
TGGCGACGCTGGTCGCGTCGCTGGGCCTGGCGATCTTTGCCAAGGGCGGGCTGATGATCGGCGGCATGGCCGGCGTGGCGTTCCTGCTGCACTACGCCCTGCACTGGAATTTCGGCCTGGTGTTCGTGCTGGTCAACCTGCCGTTCTACTGGCTGAGCGTGCGTCGCATGGGCTGGGAGTTCACCTTGAAGACCTTCGCGGCGGTTGGCGCCTGCGGCGCGCTGACCAACCTGTTGCCACGCTGGGCCGACTACGCGCACATGAGTACCGCGTTTTCGGCGATCGTTGGCGGCGCGCTGTCCGGGCTGGGCATCCTGTTCTTCATCCGTCACCGCGGCAGCCTGGGCGGAATCGGCATCCTGGCCGTGTACCTGCAGCGCGAGCGTGGCTGGAGCGCGGGCAAGGTGCAGATGAGCTTCGATGCGATGTTGATGCTGGTGGCATTTGCCATCCTCACCCCGGACAAGGTGCTGTATTCGGCCCTGGGCGCCTTGATGCTCAGTCTGGTGCTGATGTTCAACCATCGCCCGCATCGCTACATGGGCGTGTGATTGGCGCACGCGTCAGACGCCGCCCGCGCGCGCCGGGCAATCGGTCGGCAGGTGCAGGCGTTGCAGCAGGCCGCGCGCGTCGAACGGGGCGTGCACCTTCATGTCGTTGTCGAAGTAGCAATACACATCGCGCGTGGCGCGTTTGAGCGCGCGCGGACCTGCACGGACTGCATCGTCCGGCTCGCTGCCATGCGCCCAGGCGTCGATGCGCGCGGCCCAGCGGTCCAGCGCGCTGTCGCTGTAGCCGCTGGCATAGAGCTGCGCATCGCCATGCAGGCGCAGGTAGACGAAGTCCGCACTCACGTCCTCCAGATACGGGAACTTGCCCGCGGTGTCGGCCACCACCACCGCCACCTTGTGACGGCGTAGCAGGCGCATGCAGGCGGGATCGCAGAAACTGGCGTGGCGCACCTCCAGCGCATGACGGATCGGCCGCTTGCGATCGATCGCAAGCGCACTGCGCCCGTGCATCAGCGCGCTGTCGCGTTTGCGCGCCAACGCCAGTGCGGCCTCGCTGTCGCGCGGCAGGCTGGCGAGAAACCCATCGAGCAACGCGGCATCGAAGCGCAATGTCGGCGGCAGCTGCCACAGGATCGGCCCCAGCTTGGAGCCCAGTCGCAGCACGCCGGAGGCAAAGAAATTGGCCAGCGCCTGCTCGCAGTCGCGCAGGCGCTTCATGTGGGTGATGAAGCGCGGGCCCTTGACCGAAAACACGAAGTCGCCCGGCGTCTCGTCGTGCCAGGCCTGGAAGCTGTCCGGCCGCTGCAGCGAATAGAACGAGCCGTTGATTTCCACGCTTGGGAAGCAGCGCGCCGCGTATTCGAGCTCGCGCCGCTGCGCCAGGCCGCTGGGATAGAAGGTGCCGCGCCAACGCGGGTAGCGCCAGCCGGAAATGCCGATGCGGATAGCCATGCACCCAGCATTTCGTCTGTGCCGTGGAGGAGGCGTCTAGCCGCGCTGGACCGTGCGTTTGGGTGAGGGCGTCTGCGCCCATGGCGGCGACAGCGCCTGGATCTGTGCAAACACCGGGCAATCGGGGTGATGCGCGCCGGGCAGGTAACCCAGGCTCATCAGGAATTCGCCAGTGATCTCGCCACCGGTAAACCGGAAGGTCTTCTTGAACAATTTGACCCAGGCGGGCTTGTCGAGCGGATGCTGTGCATCCAGCCATTGCGCAAAGCTGCCATGCGTGCGGCGCAGCGTCTGGATGACCTGGGCGTTGTGGATGGCTGCCAGGATCTTCAGACGATTGCGGATGATGCCGGCATCGTTCATCAGGCGAGCGATGTCCGCCTCGCCATAGGCCGCGACCGTATCTACGTCGAAGCCGGCATAGGCCCGCTGGAAATTGCCGCGCTTGCGCAGGATGGTCTCCCAGCTCAGACCGGCCTGGTTGATTTCCAGCACCAGGCGCTCGAACAGCTCGCGCTCGTCGCGTTGCGGAAAGCCGTATTCGTGGTCGTGGTAATGGCCGTGCACCGGATGGCCCGGGGCGATGCTGCAGTAGCCGCTCATATGGTTGCCCTTAGGCGCGCGCGCAGGCCGGAGCGCGGCCGCGCGTGGACCGCTTCGGCAGAGGGCGCACGTGCCGGCAGCGGGCGACGCCGTTGGCCCGCCAGCGGCCCGGTTGCACCGCGACGGCTGGCGTTCACTGCAGGGAGGCGCGCGGTCGCGCTGAGCATGCGGGCCTGGCGCGGCGGGCGCCTGCCCGCGGGGCAGCAACTGGCGGTAGGTGTGGTCTGCATTCGCGCTCCGGGGTCACGTCCGGGGCCAAGTATGGCAGCGGCTCTGCGCGCGGCGGAGCGAACGGCTAGAATGCGGGCATGTCCGTTGTTCCCACGCCGCTTGCCAACCAACTGCTGATCGCGCTTCCGGCGCTGTCGGACCCTACCTTTTCGCGCAGCGTCGCGCTGATCTGTCAGCACGACGAAAACGGCGCGATGGGAGTGCTGGTCAACCGCCCCTCCGAGTACACCCTGGGCGAGGTGCTGTCGCAGATGGGCATCGCGACCGAAGATGCGCAGCTGTGCGAGCAGATCGTGCTCAGTGGCGGCCCGGTGCACCCGGAGCGCGGGTTTGTCATCCACGACGACGCGCGCGAATGGGATTCCAGCCTGGAAGTGGGGCAGGGCGTGTTCCTGACCACCTCGCGGGACATCCTCGAAGCGATGGCGGCCGGCGAAGGCCCGCGCAATGCGCTGGTGGCGCTGGGCTGCGCAGGGTGGGGCGCGGGGCAGCTGGAGTTCGAACTGGGCGAGAACAGCTGGCTCACCGCGCCGTCGGACGCCAACGTGCTGTTCGCCACTGCACTGGAGGATCGCTGGCAGACCGCGGCCGGTCGCATTGGCGTGGACCTGTTCCGGCTGACGGATTACTCCGGGCATGCCTGAGGCGGGCACCATCCGCCCCGATGGCACGGTGCTGGGCTTCGACGTAGGGTCGCGCCGGATTGGCGTGGCGGTCGGTACCGCGCTCGGCGCCGGTGCACGCGCGGTCGCCGTCGTCCAGGTGCATGCCAGCGGCCCGGACTGGGCGGCGCTGGATCGCGTGCACAAGGAATGGCGGCCGGACGGTCTGGTGGTTGGCGACCCGCTCACGCTGGACGACAAGGACCAGCCTGCACGCAAGCGGGCGCATGCCTTCGCCCGCGAATTGCGCGAGCGCTACGCGCTGCCGGTCGTGCTGATCGACGAACGCTCCAGCTCGGTCGAAGCCGCGCAGCGGTTCGCCCGCGAACGTGCCGACGGGCGCAAGCGCCGCCGCGATGCCGAGGCGCTGGATGCCATGGCCGCCGCCGTGATCGTCGAACGCTGGTTGGCCGCGCCTGACCAAGCCACTCTTCTCCCTTGATTCCCGACCTGCGATGACCACCATGCAACTCGATTCGGACGGACGCCTGCGTCACCTGCTCACCCTGGAAGGACTGCCGCGCGCGACATTGCTGCAACTGCTCGACCGCGCAGGTCAGATCCGCGATGCCGCGGTCGGCCGCGTCGGCAAGCGCAGCGTGCTGGCCGGCACGGCGGTGTGCACCCTGTTTTTCGAACCGTCCACGCGCACGCGCAGCTCGTTCCATCTTGCTGCACAGCGGCTGGGCGCGGACGTGCTCAACTTCGATGCGTCCACGTCCTCCACCCGCAAGGGCGAGACCGCGCGCGATACCTTGAAGAATCTCGAGGCGATGGGCGTGCGCGGGTTTGTGGTGCGCCACCCCGACGATGGCGCGGTGGAAGCGCTGGCCGCCGCGGCGGGCGAGGGAACTGCATTGATCAACGCCGGCGACGGCCGCAGCGCGCACCCCACCCAGGGCCTGCTCGACATGCTCACCCTGCGCCAGGCCAAGGGCACCGACTTTTCCAAGCTCAAGGTGGTCATCGTCGGCGATGTGAAGCATTCGCGCGTGGCGCGTTCGGACCTGCATGCACTGCGCACCCTGGGCGCCGGCGAGATCCGCGTGTGCGGCCCGGCCAGCCTGTTGCCCGATGACGACATGCTGGACGGCTGCGTGGTTGGTCAGGATTTCGATGCCATGCTCGAAGGCGCCGATGCGCTGATGATGCTGCGCCTGCAACGCGAGCGCATGGAAGAGGGCCTGGTGCCATCGCTGGAGCACTACCACAGCCAATACGGCCTGACCCGCGAGCGCCTGGCGCGCGCCGGCCGCGATGCCGCCGTGCTGCACCCGGGCCCGATCAACCGCGGCGTCGAAATCACCGACGACGTCGCCGACGGCGCGCAATCGTGCGTGCTGCGCCAGGTCGCCAACGGCGTCGCCGTCCGCATGGCGGTATTGGAAACCCTGCTCGGTTAAGCGTTACCGGCAACGCGGCCGCCAGCTAGCGCGGTCGCGTCCGGCGTGTGAAGTCGTCATGGCAAACAGACAGGGTCCTGCCGCCAAGTGCGCCCCGCAGTCCGCTCTTACGATTCCCGATTCCCGATTCCCGAACGCGAGCACCACGCCATAACACCCGCTCGCCTATCGTGGCGGTCCCTTTCATCGCAGGAGACCGCAATGGGTATTTCGCGTCACGCCACCGCTCACTGGGAAGGCGACCTCAAGACCGGCAAGGGCCAGCTCAGCACGCCGCAGAGCGGCTTGATGGACAACACCCGCTATGCCTTCAGCAGCCGCTTCGGTGACGAGAAGGGCACCAACCCCGAAGAGCTCATCGCCGCAGCGCATGCCGGGTGTTTCACCATGGCACTGTCGGCGCAGCTGACCGAAGCGGGCTTTCCGCCCACCTCGCTGGATACCCGCGCCGACGTCGACCTGTCGATGGAAGGCGGCCCGCAGCTGTCGCAGATCCGCCTTAAGCTCACTGCCGTGGTACCGGGCATCGACGAAGCCAAGTTCCGCGAGCTGGCCGATACCGCCAAGAAGAATTGCCCGGTTTCCAAGGCGTTGAGTGCGGTGCCGATCAGCCTGGAAAGCGAGTTTTCCAACTGACCGGCAGCAGGCTGCGCGGCGCCGGTACGACGTGCCGGCGCACGCAGCTGGCGGCGACCTGAATAGGGCTTTCGCCACCCGGGTCGGTTCAGGGCGGTTTCACCGCAGCAGGCCGAGCATCGGCAGCGTGTCCTCCCTGTGAAGCTGCCGCAATGAAAACTCTTGTGCTTGGTGCTCTGGTAATGGGTCTGGCCGTGGCGGGCAACGCCACAGCGCAGCGCTACGACAGCGGCTACCGCGACACCTATCGCGGCGGCTACGAGGACGGTCGTTACGAATATGCGCGCGTGGTGCGCGTGGACCCGATCATCGTGTCCGATTCCTATAACGAACGCAGCAGCGAACGCTGCTACAACCGGCCGTCCGACGGCTACTACACCAGCAATGACGGCTACTACCGCGATGGCGGTAGCTACAGCGGGCCGAATGCGTCCAACCGCGGGGTCGCCGGCGTGATCGGCGGTATTGCCGGTGCGGTGCTTGGCAGCCAGGTGGGCGGCGGCAACGGTCGCCTGGTCGGCACTGCCGTGGGCACCATGGCCGGTGTCGCGGCAGGGCGTTCGATCTACGAGGCCAACCACCGCACCTATCAGGGCAATGTGAGCGTGTGCGAGCCGGTGTCGTACCGCACCACCCGCGAGCGTGTGGACGGGTATGACGTGACCTATGAATATGCCGGCCGCACGTACCACACCCGCAGCGATTACAACCCGGGCGACCGGATCCGCGTGCGCGTGGATGTGCGCCCCGACTGACAACGTGCGGTGTGGCGAATGCGAGAACGCTGCGGGAGACCGCAGCGTTTTTTTATTTCAGGATGACTCTAGCACCGCATTTCGCTGGACTACGCCACAGCCCGATACAACAGGTTTATCAAGGACTTAGGCGAGTTCAACATATGCCGGTGCTTTCTGAAACTTGACCCGGCTTCCCTTCCACTGGCTCCTACAAGGCTCCTGGGAATCGGGTCTTTCCGAGGAGTCATCATGGCTAAGATCAAGCTCACCAAGTCCGCAGTCGATGCGGCACAACCCCAAGCGCAAGCGATCGAGCTGCGCGACACCCTCGTTCCCGGCTTCCTCTGCAAGATTACGCCGGCTGGTCGCAAAGTGTTCATGCTCCAGTATCGGACGAACGCCGGCGAGCGGCGCAAGCCGGCCTTGGGCCTGTTTGGCGAACTGACCGTCGAACAGGCCCGCTCGCTGGCGCAGGAATGGCTTGCCCAGGTGCGCCGGGGCGGCGATCCGGGCGCGGACAAGGCCGAGGCGCGCCAGGCGCCCACCGTTGAGGAGTTGTGCAAGAAGTTCATGGAGGACTACTCCAAGAAGCGCAACAAGCCCAGCACCAGAGTCGGCTACCAAGGCGTCATCGACCGCTGCATCATCCCGCTGCTGGGCCGCAAGAAGGTTCACGACGTAAAGCGGCCGGACGTCGCCGGGTTGATGGAGAAGCTTTCTTACAAGCAGACGGAGGCGAACAAGGCGTTCAGCATCCTGCGCAAGATGTTCAACATGGCGGAGGTATGGGGCTATCGGCCAGACGGCACCAATCCTTGCCGCCATGTCCCGATGTTCCCTGCCGGCAAATCCACCCATCTCATCAGCGACGACGACATGGGCAAGCTGTTCCGGCAGCTCGACAAGATCGAGGCAGACGGGCTTGAGAAATACGTCATCCCCCTGGCGATTCGCCTGCAATTCGAGTTCGCCGCCCGCCGCTCCGAGATCGTCAAGCTCGAATGGCAATGGGTCGATCTGGAGAATCGGCGCGTCGTCTGGCCCGACAGTAAGACCGGCGGCATGTCCAAGCCCATGAGTGAGGAAGCCTACCGGCTGCTATTGACGGCACCGAGGCGGGAAGGAAATCCCTATGTGCTGCCGTCGCCACGACATCCGGGGCAGCACCTGACCACGGGCGAGTATTACGGCGGCTGGTGCCGCGCTCTCAAGGCAGCGGGTGCGGCGCACGTAGGGACGCATGGCATCCGTCATCGCTCTGCGACCGACATTGCCAATTCAGGTATCCCGGTCAAGGTCGGCATGGCGCTGACGGCGCACAAAACCGTCGTGATGTTCATGCGCTATGTCCATACCGAGGACGATCCGGTTCGCGAGGCAGCCGAACTGGTGGCGAACCGGCGCAAGACGATTACCAGCGCCAAGCAACCTCCAGCGGAGGCGACAGCATGACCAGGCGCAAGGTATCCGCACCTTCGCCCGCAGCGCCGGCGGCGCTGTTGGGCGACATTCGAGTGCTGATCGAGGCGGCCCGGCAGCGCGCCGCCTCGGCGGTGAATAGCGAACTGACGATGCTTTACTGGCGCATAGGCCAGCGTATCCACACGCAGGTCTTGGAGGGGCGACGGGCTGACTATGGCGAAGAGGTGGTGTCCACTGTGGCAGCGCAACTGGTACACGAATATGGCAGCAGCTTTTCGGTGAAGAACTTGCGCCGCATGGTGCAGTTCGCCACCACCTTCCCGAATGAGCAGATTGTCGTATCACTGATACGACAATTGAGCTGGACACACCTCATCGCCCTGATTCCGCTGAAAGACCCGCTCCAGCGGGACTACTACGCGCAGATGGCGAGCGCGGAACGCTGGAGCGTGCGGACACTGCGCGAGCGCATCGACTCGATGCTGTACGAGCGCACGGCGCTGTCCAAAAAGCCAGGCGAGATGATCGCGCGGGAACTGGCGACGATGCGCGATGCGCAACGTATGTCGCCCGCCCTCGTCATGCGCGATCCGTACATCCTCGACTTTCTGGGGCTGCGGGACACTTGGCAGGAAGGCGACTTGGAGGCGGCGATCATCCGTGAAATGGAAGCCTTCCTACTGGAGCTGGGCGCGGGGTTCAGCTTCGTGGCCCGACAGAAGCGAATCCCGATTGACGATGACGATTTCCACCTTGACCTGCTGTTCTACAACCGCAAGCTGCGGCGGTTGGTGGCGGTGGAGTTGAAGGTCGGTGACTTCAAAGCGGCTTACAAAGGGCAGATGGAGCTTTACCTTCGCTGGCTGGACAAGCACGAACGCGAGCCGGAAGAAGCCTCGCCGCTGGGGATCATCCTGTGCACTGGTAAAAAGCGCGAACAGATCGAGCTACTGGAACTGGATAAGTCAGGCATCCACGTTGCCGAATACCTGACGAGCTTGCCTCCGCGCGAAATCCTGTCAGAGCGGCTACAGCAAGCAACCGCACGTGCCCGGCTGCAAATAAAAAAGCGTGACGACATAGCTAAGCGATGATTCAGAGCCCAAGTCGATCAGGCTCAACATGCATGAAACACTCGCGCTGATCGGTGCAGGAATGGCGCCTATGATGATCGATATGGCACTCTGCCCAGCTTTATAAGTCTCTTCTTGTGTGGGGCACTTGACCTGCGGTCAGCACCGCAACGCAACGATTAGCGAAGGCGACTGGCACTGCAAGCGCCCCCAGATGCTGAGCACGCGTCAAACCCACGTATAGCACGCGCTTGGCCTCTGCGTCGGCGCGTGCTTCCCACGACCCGAACAGAGCCTCACTCCGGTTTTCAGGAGCACGATTGGGTGGAATCACGACGCACACTGCACCGTACTCACGGCCTTTCGCCTCGTGAATCTTGGCACATGCAATGCCAAGATCGATCGGCAATTGAAGATGGTTCGACCATTGCGCATTGGTTGGTCGCCGAAAAAAATTACGCACGGTCACACCGGCCGGTAGGGGAAGGTTCAGTCGTTCCGTCTCCGCATGCACACGGGCTATCCAGGTGAGCCGATCGGCGTCGGTATTTCCGCACTCTTTGGGAAGGCTCATTAGGAAACTCAGTACACATCTTCGATGCGCTCGGCGATCCATACCGAGGCGTTCGGCGGTTCTCAACAGATGCTCGTTTGGTTGGCGTAGCCCCATAAGGTCCAGTAGAACCGTCTCCACGACTTGAACCACAGCTTCCCTCGATCTCGCCGTCGCGGTTGGTGACCAGAACTCCGCCACTTTGCGAGCAAGCGACTCGATCCGCGAGCTACCGTTCGAATCGTTAGGAGCCGTGCCAGCGGCCCGCTGCGCGACCTTTCCTGAATGCGCCAGGATAATCGCGTCCGTTGAATCCAAGCCAAGTTCAGCAACCCGATCAAGGAAAGCCTGACCGATCGTCGCCGTAGGGCCTCGACCACCGTATGTCAGAAGCAAAATTGGGTGCTCAACATTCGCGGTGTCACCAACAGACTGGTCCACCTGGCCAGCGTCCCTAAGCGTGGCGGCTAACTGACAGACCGCAGGGCTGCTACGAAAATTGCCCGTTAACCTCCGATGCGATTCAACGGGGTACGTTTCCTTGAACTCCTGAATATCTGCAGGATTGCCGTTGCGGAATTCGTAGATCGCCTGGTCAGGGTCACACACGAAGGTGACATGCACGCCGTTTGCTCTTAGCCACGAGAGAATGTGTAGATCGAGCGGATTGCAATCCTGGCCTTCGTCCACCATAACTTCTTGGAAACGTGCAGCAAGTGCGCGGACTAGCGGTCCGCCATGCACTGGATCACGAATCAACCGCAGCGTTTGGACGCGGGCATCGCCAGCACTCAGATAGCCTGCCTGCAGCAAGCCGCGTCGCCGGAGTGCCGCGGCCTGTTGATATCGAGCTTGATGCTGGCGTACATGATTTTGCAATCCGGCGTGCCCGATCTTTGCTGGATCAATGACATTGGTTTCCGGGTCGAATAGATCCAGACTTACCGGATCACCTCGAAAGGCGAATTGTCCAGACAACCGGATCTCGATGCCGAGAGTATCCCAACTATCGAGGATGATCGGTCGCGTCGTGCTTGTTGCCGCGCAACTTGGCAGCACCACGAAACGCCTTACGAAGGCATCAAGCGTTCCCATGAAACTAGGATGCTTCAAGAGAGAGTCGAGCCCTGCGGCCTGGCAGCGTTCGCGAAACTCATCGACGGCGGTGTTTGTGAACGAGAGTACAGCCACACCACGCCGTGGTGGCAACGTAGCGGCGATCCTTGCTAGGCGAGCAATGATCGTGCGGGTCTTTCCGGCACCGGGGCAAGCATGAACGAAGGCACCGCCAACGTGTGCGGCGAATGCTTCCTGCTCTACTGTTAGGCCCTGAATGCCGGTCATGCTTGTGCAGCGCCACGAATCGCATCTGCGAGATAGGGCGGGACAACAAACGGCTCGCCCGCCGCAATGCGTGAAGCCATGGCCTGAGCCAAGTCACCCTTGCGGGTCTTCTTCGTCTCTAGCAGTCTAAGGAACGCATCGGGACGGTCCTGCATTGGAACTCTCTCGATCCGATCTTCCCAGTCACGCCGTGAGTTGCGATGCAGACGAAGAAACGCGCCCTTGAGAAAGGCTTCGTTTCCAGCGCTGAAAACCTCGTGCTCCAACGTGTGTTGATTGGTTAGCACAGTCAGTGCCTGCGGCGCACCATGCGTTGCAGCGAGGTTTTCCAGATCAACCTTCCGGTTGCCCAATACCGTTGGGTCAGCGTCGGTTATCACAATCAGCCGGTCGGCGATGCGTGCATCGCCATGTGGGCGTAGCAGCACCTCTACGTAGGGGCGGAAGTCCACTCCTTCGATCGGCACGATAACCGCACCCTTGAACCGGAGCCATCCATCGGCATCACCGACGAGAACAAGCTTCTGCGCCAACACGGGCAACAGTAGCGCTTCCGCGATTCCTTCCACTAGGATGGCCCTGTTGCCGAACAGCAGCGCGGAGCGCGTCACATCCAGATAGCGGCTGATCTTATCCAGTGTCTTTGGCTTGAGCCCGATTTCAGCAATGGGCACACTGACCGATTCTGACACTGCCACCCCGTTTTGGTCGCGACGACGCGAACGCATGACCACTAGATGCATCGGAGAGACCCATGCTGTCAGGTTCGGCGAATGGGTCGTCACAACGATCTGGATGCGGCCTTCCGGCTTGCCAGGCTCGATGGCGCGACTAGCCGATTGGCGTGCTTGATCCAACAGGAATTCGAGCACCAGCACCTGCAACTGCGGGTGCAGATGTGCTTCGGGTTCTTCAACGAGAAAAATCGTGAGGTCGGCTTCCTTGGCTTTGGCCAATTCGACGACCACCGTTGCCATGTAGAGCAGATTGGAGTAGCCCAGACCAGACGCCCGGATGTCCTCGGGCACTAGACCGGAATCGCCCAGACGAAACCTCAAATCGCGGGCGACATCAAGTAGGGATTCGGCGCCAAAGTCCAGAGCTGCTGTTTGCGGGCGGACCCCATTGGTCAGCAAACCTAAGGCGGTACCAATCTCCGTGTTCATCGTTGTCAGGATCTCAGGCCGATCATCCGCGCGCCTGACACCAGCGAGGAAATCTTGTTCTTGATCCTTTGGCAGGAAGTTGCGCAGTAGCGCCATGACCCGTGTACCGCTACCTGTGCCAAGCGCTTGATGCGCATCGCGTAAAGGAGGCAGATAGACATGCCGGATCAGTTCAGAGGAACCAGCCTCTGGTTCGTTGGCATCGAAGCGCCCGGCCCAAACAGTGGTCTTGCCACGCGGCGCGCGCTCGGACCGTGCCTCATACCGATAGCCGAAGACGGCTTCGTTCTTGGTGGGATCAGGGACCGCCGAGATCAGCAGTCCTTTCAGCGTGTCGCTGAGTTCTCGGAAAGCACCCTCGATCTGAAAGTTCGGGACTGTCGCGTGGCGTCGTACATCTTCATCCTCCGGATACCGCTCCCGGCGTCCGCTCAACGGCAAGGTGAGCAACCGAATCGCATCTACGACGTTTGATTTTCCACCATTGTTCTCACCGACCAAGACCGTCAGATCAGGACGGAGGCTGACGGTCACACTGTCGCAAGACCGAAAGCGCGAAATTGTTATGCCGCCCAAATACATCAAGCCTCCCTTGCCGACTCAAAAAGTAAAGACCAATTTTTAAATGCCTTTTCTCCCTCGCAGTTGGCGCCCAACCGTCATCGAGGCTGTCCTAACTGTCCTTCAAAACGCTTGAAAACATAACTCGATCAACCTCCCAGTAGTCGAGGAGGCAATAGAGCATGCTACGAAGCTCGGGCGTCGCCGTCGCGTCGGAAGAAAAATCCCTGCTCATCGCTAGTTGCTCGAACTCCTTCGCTACAGCGAAGAGCGTTCTGGCGACGTCATGCTTTGCAAAAAACTCGCCGAGGACGGCCGTGTTGAGATCCGCCAATTGGCGTTCAATGCTGGACCGAACTTGCCTGGCCGTGGCAGCCCCATCATTGGCATGCTGCTCGATGAGTCCCATCGAGACAGTCAATATCTTCTTGAGACCCGCACTACCTTTCGAGCCATAGGTGAATCCGTCCTTGATGAGTGCACTGCGCTCCGATTGCTCATGGAACGAAATCTCTTTCATGCAAAAGTCCACTGCGACCGCAATGAACGAACAAACCATGTACAGGCAGCGCAAAGCAACCTCGCGCTGATTGTTCTTCGTTATCGATTGCTCCACGAAGAACTTGCCTTGCATGAGCCATTCATTGCAACTGTCAAACGAAAGTGATTTCGCCAGCAAGCTCTTGGAGTGAGCCATGCGACCGCGCCAATCGCCATCGAGCTTACTCAGAGAGTATTCATCAATCTTTGAGAAGAATTCTTCGTCAGAGAGCCTCAACGCATTGGGGGCATCTGCCTTGTCTAGCTTGCTCAGAAAGGTGCCGTCGAGAACAAGGATTCCCAACTCTCGACCAAAATCCTTTACTTCCTGACGCTTCTCCGTAGTCGCGACAACCGCATTAGTAGCTTTGGTCGCAATGCGAAGCCCATGAACCCAGAATATCCGCTCTATAGCTTGTGGTGTCTTCTTGTTTTTGGCATCCACTAGGGTGATTTCACGTGACACGGATGACGTGCGACTATAGAGCCACAGATCAATATCGGTGACGTCAAAACCTTCATAGACAAACGGAACCCCTCTAACTACGTAGTAGCCGGCTTTGAGGAAATAGCTTCGCAACAACTCCTCCATCCGGGGGCCTTTGAGCAAAACTTGCTGTCCCTTGGTCATATGCCCCCTCCTGTGCGAAGGATAGAGAGCATGTCATTGGTAGCCTTGGGGCTTGCTTTGATTTGTGCTCGCCGAACTTTCTCACGATTGTGTTCAGGGCCGTTGAATATGGTGACTGCCGCAGTCGGAAGTGAGTTGAGCGAATGCTCGCTGACATCGCCTTGCCTGATGGCTTGCAGTGCAAGCTCACCAACTTCCGTTTTTAACAACTTCAGCATTGGGCCGCTGCGACCCTTTTTTGTGCCGTGCTTAACTTCGACAACGCCTTTCAATTCCAGAACTTTATAGTCTTGTGCAATGGCATTCACCGGTCCCACGCTTTCACCCCGAACCAGGGCGCTCAGTAGCGCGTCAACCATCTGAATCTGACCCCTGGCATAACTGCTCTTGGTCATCCCATAGGTCACGGAACTGACAAACGCCTTAGCCAGATCAAATGCATCATCGACCATCGAATTGCTGTACTTCGAGAATGCAGATGGCAGCGTTAGAAACCCGGCATCCTCGGTTGAATTACTGACAACGCTGATATCAAACAGCCCAATTGCCGCGACCTTCTTGAAAAGTGACTCCCCGAGAAGTTGTGTCGCGTAGTCCGTGCTGACGCAGGCGCGTTTTTTCAAAGTATCAGTAAGCTCATTGAGTTTTGCCTGCTCGGCCGATGAAAGCGAGTCAAGAACAGCTTTTATTTTCCGGGTCGTTTCACGACGGAAGAGATTCCCGTTAAATAACAATGTTTGTCCGGCACCGAGGTCCTCGGCGTCCACGAATCCAATTTGTTCAGCATCAGACATCAGTCGCTGAATATCTGGTTTTGCTAGCTTATAAAAGTCAGCCAATTCCGTGGAGACATGGCCGGACAGCACGGGCTCTACCGACGCTTTTTCCGCAAGAGCAATCGAAGCGACCTCAGATGCGCCTGGCATGAGAGCGTCGAATATATCTGATGTATGTTGGAGGGTCTTCGCAGTTGTGACGCCAAGAACAGCAACGCCACCGTTCGCGGTGTCAACCAGTTGCTGCTGCTTCAGAACTTCGATGAGTTTTGGAAGCTCAAAAGTCGTATTGATGTTTGCCGCTTGCGCTAAAACGTTCAGACGATCATTGTTGAGTGTTGCGTGGTTGTTTGACGATATTGCAGAGAGCAAAATGCCAGCCTTACCCGCTAGAAATGTCTTATCGTAGCCGGCTTGATTCGTTATTCCCTGGAGTTTATTGGTGTGGTGAATTAACCACGACCCCTTGGTCTTCTTGTCCATTTAGCCTTCCTATAAGAAAAATCTCGTGCAGCTAGCGGATTGCCGCCGGCCTCTAGATCTAGTCCACCTTGTATTCCTAAGTCATCCAAATCGAATTCCGAACAAGCCTCCGTCTTCAGTGGCGTCGGTTAGGCGCTTGGGCAGTACATAGTCGTTAAGGTCGAAACCATCAATGGTCTCTTTGAAGGCATCGTCCTCATTCATCGTCACGATGTACTGGAAGCCCAGCTCCTGCGCGATCTCCGACCCCAGACGCAACGCGCTGATGACTTGACGTCCATCGACGCCGTCAAACAGATGGCTGTCATGAATCAAGAATCCAGGCCCCATTTGCCGCTTGGCGCACAGCCGCATCAGCATCATGTCAAAGCAGAAAATCTGCATATTCTTGATGCCCTTGCTACGTTGACCCTGCATCGGAAACTTGAACATCGGTCCATTGGACGTTTCGTCCACCGTCATGCTGCCGGCCGATTCGTACAGGCGCTGCGAGGTCTCCTCAAAAGCAACGATGGCTTCCGCAAGTCGTTCTTTCTGCTCGGCGAAATCGCGCCGCAGGCGGATGGTGAGGCGATTGCGCTCAATCTCCAGTTCGTTCTTTGTACCTTCAAGCTGTTCGGCCGCCTCGAAGCGTTGCCGCAGCGACTCCACTTCGGACTCCAGCCGGCCCAGCTCTCCTTGCAGCTTGAGGAACTGTTCTAGCGCACCATGGCTCTTCAGAATGCCCAGCACTTCGCCACGCCGTTGGTCGAGCTGCGCCTTTTTTCCATCGCGCAGTTCGATACGCAACTTTGCAGCTTCGAGTTCACTGGAGAGATAGTCCTTGCGATTGCGGACCACTGATTCATGAAAACTCTTCACGTCTTCATAGCGGCGCTTCACCAGACCGGGAAGCACAACGCCCGCTTCTTGATAGACGGCCTGCAGGTCTTCAAGATCAGGAGGAACCTCGGACGCGAGTGCGCTTTCCAGATCCCGGATCGCTGAAAAGTCGATGGTGTTGGCGTTGGCCAATTCATTGAGCTGACGGGTCAGTGCGGCGCTTTCAACTTCCAGCTCACGGTATTCAGGCAGAACGTGGAACGTCTCTACTTCTGCATGAAGCTTCTTGAGACGTGCCTCGCGCAGCGTCAGCTCAGTGCGCAAGTCGGCCGCCTTGCCGATGATCGATCCGAACGCACCATTCCCAGCCGCCTTCTTCAACTCTTCCAGCGTCTTCTCTCGATCTCGAACTGCTTGCCAATCGCGCGCAATCTGCCAGTCCAATCCAAGCAGAAACATGAGCGCCATTTGCATGTCGCCAGTGCCCTGCATCGTGGCCTGCTTTTCCGGCGTCATGAAGGCTCCACTCGCTTGTCGGCGCACGAAGTAGGCGAACAGCGACCGGAACGACGGCGGCTTGCTGCCGGCAGCTTCCAGGCTGTTCAAACCAAACATCTGCTCGCCGAGGAATGCGCACCACTCAGTAGCCGAAAACTTGACCTTCGCAGCAGGCGGGGCAGTCACAAAGATTTTTGCTTTGGTGCCACCGCTGCGCTCAACGACGGTGCGCTCCGACTTCAGATCGAAGTCCATGCCGAAGGAGTGCTCAACCAGTTCCTGGGTGCGAAAGATCGATTCAGGACCAGCGTCGGCGCCGAGCAGGAAATGCACCAGCTCTACGAAGCTGGTTTTTCCCGCCCGATTGCGCGTCTGCTTGGTGCTTGCACCCTCGGTTTTCTGAGCAAGCAAGACATTCAGACCTGGCTTCAGGTCTTCAAGGCTCTTGAAGCTGGGTAGCGTGCTGAAAATGTGATGAATCAAGGCGCCCTCCGAGCCACGAGGCCGCTTTCGAGTTCGATGGTCCCCATGGCGTAAAGAAGGTCGAGCGCGAGCAAGTACCAGTCATAGGTAATTTTGCGAGGCATCGTGGCTACACTTGGTTCATGCTTGCTCAGTTCCTCCCACAACGCAGAGACGGTCTTTGGCCGCACGAGGTAGGTCAAAACGTGGGCGCCTACGGTCAACAGTGCTCGATCCTGTTGCAGATGCTTGGAGGGCAGAATCATGCAGCCCCCACTGCTTGAGCGTCTTCAAAAATCTCGCATTTGTCGAACAGATATGCCATGACGGCCAGCACTGCCGCCTTATGTGTCGGCGTGGTGTTGGCTGTGCCCCCGGCCCACGTTTCGAGCCGGCCGAATATCTCATCGGGATGCAGTGCAGGAACCTGGTCTCGCAGCATCACGTATTCACTTTTAAACGCCTGCGCGATCTGTTCGCCGTAGGTCGGGTTCTTCCAGTTATTGAAGAACTGCGCCACGAGCGTTGACTTCTGCATACCGATCTTCAGAAAGTCGGCGACGGCCTGCGATAGCAGGTTTGCTTCGATCTTGCCGCGCGATACATCTTTCACTTCGCTGGCCGTGGGCACGGGCGTGATGCTGATGTGCGTGAGGACGGCCACCAGGTCTCCAAATCCCAAATTGACATTCGCTTCCATCGTCAGCGACGGGCCGAACCAGGATTCGAGATCTTGTAAGCTCAACTGGCGAAACTTCGCCAGCATTTCCTCATAACCGCAGTGACCGATTTTGATACTTGGGTTGTCTTGCCTGAGTTTCGCCAGCGCTTCGATTATGTGAGGGCCCAAACGGCCATCCTGCGCATTGTGGACAAAGGTCCACTCATCGAAATATTTCTCCCAGTGCTCTTTGGCGCCGTCGAAATCCTCATTGATCTTCTTGATGGCTTCGGCGGCGGTCAATTCATTGGGAGCGTAACTCTGGTAGAGGATGCGCGCCGAGGGCAGGTACCCATCATTCTTCCGATCGCCAACATTGCCCCACGGGCGGCATGCCATGAAGTCATTGGGATGGGCTTTCGACATCAGCTTCTCGAACAGACGTTGAAAACCATCCCCTTTGGATTCCAGGAAGGCGATGCGGAAATCTTTTTCGTAATTGAGCTGCTGTAAGCGATCCATGGGTTCAAGCCTGTGATTTAGTGTTTTTAGTTATTTTCAGGCGATGCCTCATGGCTTCTTGGTATTCGTCTGCTGCTGCCCCCGGTTCACATCAAATGGGAGCGCCTTATCAGCCGCAATTCGCGTCAGCAGTATCCGGATGGCATCCGATACGGACAAGCCCATCCCGGCCAGCACGTTTGTGGCTTCCTCTTTGATATGCCCGTCAATCCGGGCGCGAACAACGTCACTGGATGCCATAACTGCCTCAAGCATTTTGTAGCTACATTGTGCCTCATTTGTGCCTCAATGTCATTTACATATTGACAAAGAAGGTTGAGCGCCCCGGCGTGCCGCCGTTGGGCTCGCTTGCTATCCCCGCCGCGCTGCGCCTGGTGCCCTGCAAGACCGCCCCGGCTGCGTCAGCGCCGCAATGCCGAAGTCGCAGAGGCCGCTTTTCCACCATCGAAGATCAACGCTGCATCTTCGCAAATGCATGGGCGTCTCCGGCCAAGAAACATGGCCGGTCGCGCTGTCGTGCTGCGCATCGAGCCTCGCTGCGCGAGTCTCGCCCCTGGCGGGCTTCCATCGTTCCCTCGCTCCGCTCGGCTGACGCCTCCGGCCCGGCTTCCAGCTTCGGGCCTGCGCGCTTCGCTTGCGTGCGGTTCGGCACACAGGGACGGCCGTTGCCATGTCCAGCCGTCTCCCCTGACTTCATCACCATCTCCGCGACCGTAGCCCGCTCCCGTGTGCCGTCAAGGCGCGCAGGGCCGTGTCCTCGGCTGCGCCTGCGGGCCGCACCAACCCTGCGCTTGTTTCCTTGACAGCCCCCGTCCGCGCGCTCCTGGCCGTCGCGGGCGATGAACTCAGGAAAGACGGTGGCAACAGGGCCAACCGGGTTCCTCGTGCCGACCGCACCGAACAGCCGAAAGGCTGGGCTCCGAATCTAGGAATCCGGTGTGCGGTGTGAACAGCAAACCTCTTTTGTCAGGAGAAAGACCATGCAACTCGCATCCCGTTTCGCTTCCCGCTCCCCCTCGCTGCGCAGCGATTACCCGCTGTCCGACGACCAGATTCACCGCGTGGCCCCGTCCATCTTCGCGGACGCGCCGCACGAGAGCCGTTCGCAGCGGTATGCCTACATCCCCACCGCCGCCGTGCTGACCGAGCTTCGCAAAGAAGGCTTCCAGCCTTTCATGGTGACGCAAACCCGCGTGCGCGATGAAGGCAAGCGCGAGCACACCAAACACATGATTCGCTTGCGCCACGCCAGCCAGATCAACGGCGCGGAGGCCAACGAAATCGTGCTGCTGAACTCGCACGACGGCACCAGCAGCTATCAGATGCTGGCCGGAATGTTCCGGTTCGTGTGCAGCAATGGCCTCGTCTGCGGCAACGCCGTGGCCGATGTGCGAGTGCCCCATAAAGGCGACGTGGCCGGTCTGGTCATTGAGGGCGCTTACGAAGTCTTGAGCGGTTTCGACCGGGTGAAGGAATCGCGCGATGCCATGCGCGGCATCACCTTGGACGATGGCGAATCCGAAGTGTTCGCCCGCGCCGCGCTCGCCCTCAAGTACGACGACCCGGACAAGCCCGCGCCCATCACGGAATCGCAAATCCTGATGCCGCGCCGCTTCGACGACCGCCGCCCCGACCTGTGGAGCGTGTTCAACCGCACCCAAGAAAACCTGACCCAAGGCGGACTGCGTGGCCGCAGCGCCAACGGGCGCCGCCAGCAAACCCGCCCGGTGCAGGGCATCGACCAAAACATCCGACTGAATCGTGCCCTCTGGCTGCTGGCCGATGGCATGTGCCAGTTGAAAGCCTGAATCCCTACGCGGCAAGGGCAGGCAGCAGCCCTTGTCGCTTTCTTCGCTGCTGCATCCCTGAACAGATAGGAGTTATCACCATGAACGCCGTTACCCAAACCGAAGCCCGCGCCATCAACACCGCCGCCGCTATCCCGCTGGAAGCCGCTGATCCGACCAAGAACCTGATTCTGGTTCCGCTGTCGCGGCTGGTGTCGCGCCCCACTGGCCGCAACGTGCGCAAGACCCCGCGCATGTCCATTCCCGAACTCGCCGCCAGCATCCAGCGTGTCGGCCTGCTGCAAAACCTCATCGTGATTGCCGCCGCCGATGGCGAGCATTACGAAGTCGTGGCCGGTGGCCGTCGCCTCGCAGCGTTGAAGCTGCTGGCGAAGAAGCACCGCATCAGCAAGGAATGGGACGTGCCTTGCCTGCTGGTGGCCGATGGCACCGCACGCACGGCCAGCCTGACCGAGAACGTGCAGCGAGAAGCCATGCACCCCGCCGACCAGTTCGAGGCGTTCGCCGCGCTGGTGGGCGAAGGCCGCAGCATCGAGGATATTGCAGCGGATTTTTCCGTCACGCCGCTGGTGGTGCAGCGCCGCTTGAAACTTGCCAACGTCTCGCCGCGCCTGCTGGCCGACTATCGCGCCGAGGTCGTGAGCCTTGACCAGTTGATGGCCCTTGCCATCACCGACGACCACGCCGCGCAGGAAGCCGCGTTCTACGGTGCGCCGACATGGCAGCGCAGCCCGCACAACCTGCGCGACCGTCTGACCGAACGCGAAATCGACGGCTACCGGCAGCCGCTGGCGCGCTTTGTCGGGCTAGACGGCTACGAGCAGGAAGGCGGTGGCATCCGCCGCGACCTGTTCGCGGAGGGCGACAAAGGCGTGTATCTGACCGATGCCGCACTGCTGGAACGGCTGGCGCAAGACAAGCTGGCAGGTATCGCCGCCATGGTGAAGGCCGAGGGCTGGGCGTGGGTGGATGCCACGCCGGGCATGACCCATGCGGATTTGCAAGCCTTCCAGCGTGCTCCAAGGGAACGCCGCAGCCCGAACAAGCGCGACGCGCAGCGCATCGAGAAGCTGCAAACGAAGCTGCACGAACTGGCCGAGGCGGTGGATGCCGCGCTGGATGACGAGGACGAGGAAAAGGCCGATGCCTTGCAGGAAGAAGGCGAACGCCTGGGCGAGCAGTTGCAGGCGCTGGACGATAGCTTGCTGGACTATGCGGCCAATGTGAAAGCCGCAGCCGGTGCCATCGTCACCATCGACCGCGACGGGCAGGCCGCGATTCATCGCGGGCTGCTGCGCGAAGCGGAGGCCAAGGCACTGCGCACGCTGGAACGGCTGCGGCAGGGTTTCGGCAGCGAAGGCGAAGCCGCGAACGAGGACGAAGGCGAAGGCGAGGACGACGAGCAGCCCAAGACCGCCACAATGTCCGACCGACTGGCGCAGCGGTTGAGCGCGCACCGTACCGCCGCGCTGCAAATCGAAGTGGCCCGGCATCCGCAAGCCGCGCTGGCCGCCGTGGTGCATGGCATGGTGCAGACCGTCTTGCAGGAAAGCCACTACGGCCACGAGCTGCCGCTGGGCGTGCGCCTCACGGTGCAAGACCGGCTGGAAGGCATGGCCCCGGACTGGCCGGAATCACCCGCCGCCGTGGCGCTGCGCGAACTGCAACAGGTGGCAGGCGAAACCTTGCCGGAGGACAGCGCCGAACTGTTCGCTGCGCTGCTGGCGAAATCACAGGATGAACTGGTGCGGCTGCTGGCAGTGTGCGCAGCTTCCACGGTGGACGTGGTGACGCCTCGCGCTACGCCGCACCAGCCCGGCGCGGAACTAGCGCAGGCCGTGGGGCTGGATATGGCCGCGTGGTGGCAGCCCACCAATGAGGGTTATTTCCGGCATGTGCCGAAGGCAGCGATTCTGGAAGCCGTTGGCGAGTTAGCGCCCTCGCACGTCACCCGACTGGCGAAGTTGAAGAAGGGCGACATTGCCAGCGAAGCCGAACGGCTGGCCGCTGGCACCGGCTGGATGCCCGCCATCTTCCGCACCGAAGGCCCGCAGCAGGCCGGGCAGGACGTGCCTGCGGATGGCGAAGCCGAAGCGCTGGAACAAGCGGCCGCCGTGGCGGATGACCAGCCGCAGGTCGAGGCTTTGGCCGCGTGACTTCGCACCGTAGATAGCGCCCCGGTTCCGGCTGGGGCGCTTCATGTCGAGGATGCCTGCCATGACCCACCAACCCGCAAACCGCCCCCGCATGGCGGCGACCTACGCCTCCGGCACGGTGCGTGCCCGCCGCTGGCATGGCGATGGCGACGTGCGCGGCTACCGTCCGTCGCGTGGCTGGACGGCCCGCGCCGACCTGACCGACCTGCATCCGATCACCGGCCGCGCCTTGCCGCGCGCCGTGTGGTGGATCATCGAAACCAAGGAATAACGAGCCGCACCGGCCCCAAGCCGTTCCGCCTTGGGGCCGGTGGTCAAAACTCCGGGCGCGGCGGTGGCCGCGCCCGGTTTCACTGCTCAAAGTCAAAACGCCCCTTCGCCGCCTTCGGTCAGGCGGCGAAGGGGCCGCGCACAACGGCGCTTGTGCGCGAAGAACCCACGAAGCCAGCAAGTGCTGGCGGCGCATCGCGCCGCAGACGATTCGACCGCGCCCCGCCGCAATGGGCGGGGCTTGCGCGGCTACGCCCCGGCTTGCCGCGGCAGGTTGCACGAAAGCGTGCCGTCCCCGACGCTGGCGGTTCGTTGTCTGTACGTCACGAAGGACGGTTCACCGACACGCCGCCCGGCCTCGCTTCTATGGAGCTTCCACACCACGCCTCAAGCATGTGGCCGCGAGCTGCGGCAGGGGCGCTCTTGCCTTGTCATGGGCATTGACCTGGCCGCGTCAGGGCGCAAGCCGGTGCAGCCGTCACGCGGGATGCCGAGTCGGCCACGTCTTCATTCGGGAGCGGTCGGCCTGTGCGTCCTTGTCTTGTTGTGAATCCTGGCGGTGGCGCGGCTGCGCCTTGGGCTTCATGGCCGCAACCTTGCAGCGAAAACAATTTCCCCTGCGCTGCGCGCATTCCTCGCGGGACAAATTCTTTTCGCTTCCAGGTTCTCCACGATGTTGCGACCGCTGCGCGGTGCGACCAGCCCATCCCCCGCCGGCCGGATCACAACAAGGACGCACTGGCGCGACCTTGTTCAACCCGAAAGGAGAAATCATCATGGCTAACATCGGCACCTTCACCGCAGAGAAAGACGGCTTCACCGGCACGCTCCGCACCCTGACGCTCAACGTCAAGGTCAAGCTGGTTCCCAACGACAAGGGCGACGCCGAGAGCGCCCCGGACTTCCGCCTCCAGGCGGTCGGCCACGACATCGGCGCGGCGTGGAAGAAGACCAGCGAGGCTGGGCGGGATTACCTGTCAGTGAGCCTCGACGATCCTTCGTTCCCGGCAACCGTTTATGCCCGCCTGATCGAGAACGAGGATGGCACGCACGACCTGATCTGGTCGCGCAACAAGCCCAAGGCGGCCTGACAGCCGCTTAGCGCGCCCCGCCCACTGCGGCGGGGCGCGATGCTGCTGATTGCAGCACCGCTCGCGCAGGATTTCTGCCGCTGCCGCGTGCTGGACACGCCCATCAGGGCGGGCCTGCATGGGTGCCTTGTGGCTCGCAATCCGTGTCAACGAGCGATCTATGGCGTGTCGGCGCTGTAAGCGCCACCGGGCTTTCGGGCTTCGCCCCGTGCCGGCAAGCCGTCACCGCCATACGGCTTCAATCCCTCACGTCTCCGCGCCTGTGGCGCTGCGCGCTCCGCTTGCTGCAATTCAGCGCCACACGCCAACGCGCTACGGCGTGTCGGGCTCTTCCCATAGCGCCCCAAGTTCCTGGCGCACCTGTGCCAGCAAAAGGTCGGCTTCACGGGTGCTGTCGCCGGCATAAGCCAATGTCAGCAGCGTGAGCGGATGCACTTCCATGACCTCGCACAGATCGGCTAGCTTCTGGATAGTTGGGCTTTTCAGGTCGCGCTCCAGCGTACTCATGTAGGTGCGACTGGACACGTTGGAGAACGCTTCCTGGCTCAAACCACGCGCCTTCCTTACCATCCGAATCGCCGCTGCCAATGAGTTCTTCGCTGCCACCTATGGTTTCCCCCAAAAACCAAGATGACAGCCCATTGCGCCCTATAGGGCTACAATCTATAGTGTTCATTTGGTGATGTTGTTTTCCTTTTCCGTGCTTTTACAGAGATCCGCATCTGCGGATTTCCTCAGACCCAGGGAACCGCATCCGTGTCTTTCCTGACTTCCACCCATACGCCTTCGTGCCTCTCCGCTTTTGCGGATTGGTGCACTTGCGCATCTGTGCGTCCGTCCGCACGCACAGATGCGCCTCGGCGATTGCGTGTATTCGTGGAAGGGGCGCGACCTTGACCACGCTTGTCACCGAGGAAGACCGGGTGCAGCTGCTGGCCCACGGCCTCACACGCACCACAGGGCAGGAATGCGACCCGCTGCCAGTGGTGCGCTTGTTCACACCGGACGCACATGCGACGTGGCTACTGGCCGCGCTCGATCCGACCGATGGCGATACGGCCTACGGCCTGATCGACCTCGGGATCGGAATGCCGGTGCTGGGGACGGTAAAGCTGTCTGATCTGGCGTCCATCATCGGGCCGCACAAGCAGCCGGTGATGCGAGATCGTATTTCCAGCCGACGCGGCCGCTGTCGGAATACGTTCGACTGGCTCAGGAGAACGGTTCAATCACCGATTGACACATTCCAGCGCGACCAGGCCAAAAGTATCGCATTGTGACTATTTCGGTCTTAGCCAAGACCTGGCAAGTCTTGATCCGCATGCTTGCACCAGGGTGGTGCACCCCTGACCAAAACAGTCATGATCCCAGGCGCGCGATCCGGCACGGTGTTCAATGCTGCACCCCATTTCCGGGCGGTGCAGTCGTCGCACTTAGACGATTTCAGCAATGCACTGGAGCGAATCTGTCTTGACACCAGCAGTTAAAGCGTAACCAGAGTTTGATGACCACTTGATGGCGATTCGATAGCTCCCGCACAGCGGAATTGTGGCGACGTTCCCAGAAACAGGGAGGTTTCGCCATGACTGACCGCAGCAGCCAACACTGGTATCCCACGGCGGCGTATCTCTACACGCTGCACCTAGATGGCCCGGCGCTGGCTTGGGAGTATTTGCGCAGGAATCCAAATTACCGGCGCGACTGGCTACGCCGGCGTCGCAAGCCAGACGCGGCGCAGGCCTGGGGCCTGCGTCTGCTGGAAGATCCCGGCCTGGATGCGCGCGATGCACATCCTGCTTGGTTCCCCGATCACGATGCCGTGGTGCAGCTATACCCCGACGCCGACCCACCGCCCAATGCGCACACCTTCGAGTTCTGGCGCATTCCTGGGCGCAAGCAACTGACCCACGACGGCAAGCGCCTGATGCTCGTATCGCATTGGCCAGGCTGCTGCGTTCGGCTGGCACTCGCGCCCGATTTGGAAGAAGGCTCGGCCTACCTCTACGCCGCACGTGCCTGCGCTACGCCCTGTGCGCGCTACCGCACGCTCGCTGCCAAGCTGGATGCGCTATCTGCCGCAACCGTGGCCGCGCCTGTGGCAACAGCCCGCTCTCGCCCCACGCCCGCCGCGCTGCTGGAACTGCATACCTTGCAAGCGCTCGACGCGACCCTCGCGGGAGCCTCCTTGCGCGAGGTGGCCGAAGGTCTTTTCGGCGCGGATGCCGTCGCGGCCGACTGGCAGAAAGACAGTGCATTGCGTGCCCGCGTGCGGCGGCTGGTACGCCGCGGCGATGAGCTGATGCACGGCGGCTACCGCCGACTAGCGCAGCTTCCAATGTTCCCGTCGCATTAGGGGGGGGACGTTTCTCGACCCGTGCGAATCGTCCCTTAGCAAGAAGCCTTGCTTTCTTGAGAGTGCCTCTATCCGGCCGCGTGGTGTGGCCGGGTTTGATGGAGGTACATCCCATGCGACCTGCTCCCTCGCGGCCTGCCGCCGCTGCCGTCACTGCGACCTCGCAGCCTCAACGCTACCTGACAAACGACGAAGCCGCCGACTACCTGCGGCTGTCGCCGCGCACGCTGGAGAAGCAGCGGGTGATCGGCGGCGGCCCCAAGTTCCGCAAGTTCGGCCGACGCGTCATGTACGCGGTGTCCGACCTCGATGCCTGGGCCGACCAGCGCAGCTACGAGGCCACGTCCGATCCCGAATACGCCGAGCGCCACGCGGGCGACTACCGTGATGGCCGCTGACCGTCGGCGCGTGGGTGGCCTTCGCCATGTCCAGCCCGCCAGGGCAAGCCTTGCCGCAGCGCGAACAGCTCGATCTGTTCCGAGCGCTGCCGGGCGACATGGCGCCACGCGATTCCCAGGACTTGATGGCCTTTCCGTTCTTCTCGCTTGCCAAGTCGCGGCGCACGGCGCCGATCGACTTCCGCAGCGGGAACGTCACCATCCGCGTGGAAGGCACGCAGGAGCACGGCATCGCAACGATATGGGATGCCGACGTGCTGATATGGGCCGCCTCGCAGATCGTAGAGGCGCGCGACGCGGGCCTGCGCCCGTCGCGCTGGATACGCGCCACGCCTTACGAGATTCTGCGCTTCATCGGGCGCGGCACGTCCCTCAACGACTACCAGCGCCTGAAGGCCGCCCTCGACCGGCTGCAATCGACCACGGTGGCCACGTCCATCCGCGAAACCACGGGAAGGCGCTTGCATCGCTTCTCGTGGATCAACGAGTGGAAGGAACTGGCCGACGCCAGCGGCACGCCGCTGGGCATCGAGCTGATCTTGCCGGACTGGTTCTACGCCGGCGTGCTCGACGCCGCCCTGGTGCTTACCATCGACCCGGCCTATTTCCGCTTGAAGGGCGGTATCGAACGCTGGCTGTACCGCCTGGTGCGCAAGCATGGCGGGCGGCAGGAGCACGGCTGGCAATTCGACTTCCGACACCTGTACCGCAAATCCGGCAGCGCGGCCCGCTTCTCGGACTTCGCCTACGACGTGCGCGCCCTGGTAGCGCGGCAGTCGCTGCCCGGCTACGTCCTCGGCATCGAGCGGATGCCGGACGACAACACCGAGTTGCTGACCTTCCGGCCCGTGCCGCATACGGCACGGGGATAACTGCGGGAGAACCTGTGGACGGCCTCGTGCTATCAGGAGTACCGGGTATCGTGCTATCAGGAGTACGACTCTCGTGCTATCAGGAGTACGAAAACGCTGGCAAGCCAACAACGGCGCGGGTTTGCGTTCCCTCTAACTTACCTAACAAGAAATACATAACTTTTAGTAGAAGCGCGCCGTTTCGGTGGACAACCACGAAACGGCACGGCCAGGCCGGCTTTCCAGCTCGGAGGGCCGCGCCATGATCTTCGCGTTTCTCAACCAGAAAGGCGGCGTCGGCAAGACCACGCTCGCCACGCACATCGCCGGCGAACTGGCGATGCGCGGCCTGCATGTCATCCTGCTGGATGCCGACCCGCAGGGGTCATCGCTCGACTGGACGCAGCGGCGTAGCCAGCAGGGCCTGCCCCGTCTGTTCAGCGCCGTGGGCCTTGCCCGCGAAACGCTGCATCAGGAAGCGCCAGAACTCGCTAGGCGGGCCGATCACATCATCATCGACGGCCCGCCGCGCATCGCCGCCCTCGCGCGCTCCGCGCTGCTGGCGGCCGAGCGCGTGCTGATCCCCGTGCAGCCCAGCCCCTACGACGTATGGGCTTCTGCCGAGATGGTCGCACTGATCCGCGAAGCACAGGTGTTCCGGCCAGCGCTGCGCGCGGCCTTCGTCATCAACCGGCGCGTCAGCACCACCATCATCGGCAGGGAGGCACGGCAATCGCTGGCCGAACAGCCTCTGCCCGCGCTGCGCTCGGAGATCCACCAGCGCATCGTCTTTGCCGACAGCGTAGCCGCTGGCCGGCTCGCCCGCGAAACCGCGCCCGACAGCGCCGCTGCCCGCGAGATCGCCGCGCTCACCGACGAACTGCTGCGGTGGCCGACATGACTGGAAAGCCATCACCACGCAGCAAGCGCGTCGGCATCGGTGCGCGTCCCCCAGCGAATCCGCACGCCGAAGCGTGGATTCGCCAGGGCGACGCAGATGCCTTGCAGAAAGGCGACCTCTACACCGCTCGACTGACGCTCGACATCACGCCCGCCATGCGGGCGCGCATCAAGGTGTCGGCCTTCACGCGAGGCGTGACCGTAGCCGAACTGCTGCGCGGCCTGCTGGAGCGGGAGTTTCCCCCGGAGGGCACGCCGTGAACGCATCCGCTTCGACCGCCCACACCCCCAAAGCAAGTGCGCCCACGGCTGCACCGCCGCCGGCGCCTTCGACACTCGCCGGCCAGGCCGGCAACGTGCCGCTGACGCGCGTGGCGCTGGCCTACATCGAACCGCGCTTCAAGCTCTACCTGCGCTTCGGCGAACCGGCGCGCACGCTCCAGCTCGACCGCTGGCGGCGCTGCGCCGTGTTCCTGCCGAACGCGGTTCTGTGCCGCATCCGTTGGCAGGCCAACGACTACGGCACGATCCGCTGGCAGCTCATGGTGATGCAGACCGCCACGCCGCTGGACGCCGTGCAGCGCATCCCCGGCGTGCAGCCGGGCGCGCGTCTGCTGCTGCACGCCGAAGGCGATGCCAACGTGCGCGCCGTGCTGGAACGCATCGACGGCATCGAGGCGCTGGGCATCGCAGCCGCAGACACATCGCCCGCGTACTGGCGCACGCTCGCGAACCGGCTCGCAGCGCGCTCGCCGCTACCCACATACACCGCAGAACGGCACGCCGCCTGGCTGGCCGGGAGGGCATTGCCATGACCACGATTTCCACGACCGGCCCCGTGCCGCATCCTCGCTCGCGCCTGCGCGCTCGCCTCGTGCTGGCAGGCTTCGCCACCGTCGGCCTCGCTGCGCTGGCCTGGGCGGCGTTCGTGCAGCCCCTGCCGCGAATGGCCTACAACCCGTCCGACAGCGTGGCGGTCGGTTGGTATCGCATCGAACCGCTCGACCCGCGCACCGCCTCGCGGCCACGTCCGCTGTCCGTGGACAGCATCGTGCTGGTGCCGCTGCCCGACAGGGCCGCCATGCTGGCTGCGCAGCGCGGCTACCTGCCGACCCGCGTTCCGCTGCTCAAACGTGTGGGCGCGGTCGCGCCGCAACACGTTTGCATCGTCGCCGGGCAGGCACGCATCGACGGCGTGCCTGCGGCCGCCGCGCTCCCTGCCGACCGGCTGGGCCGGCCGCTGCCATCCTTGCCGTTTTGCCGCCGCCTCGAACCGGGCGAACTGTTCCTGTTGAGCGTGACCAATCCGGCGTCGTTCGACAGCCGCTATTTCGGCCCGGTCAGCGCATCCGCCGTGATCGGCGTCGCGCACCCGGTCTGGCTGGAGACACGCCCATGATGGCCGCCGATTCGCTGCACGTTGCCGTGCCTCTCATCGTGCCATCGGGCATGTCGTTCCAGTGGCTGCCGCCGTGTCGTCACGCGTGCAGCGCGGGCGCATTCGCGCCGCGCCTCGCCCAACATCCGGCGCAGCCGTCCAGCGTGCAGGCGTCTTGCCTCGAACGCGCCCGGCCTGCGGCCATTGGCGCGTTCGCCGGCGGGCTGGCTGCAAGCAGCGCAGCGCCGCCGGGCCGCCGACGCCCGGAGCGACAGCGAGGGGCAACGGCGGAAGGCAAGACAAAAGGACGCGGCACCGGGCCGCGTCGAAAGCTTGTCTGCACATGGGGGTGGCGCGGCACGGAGCGGCTTCGCCGCCGTGCCGCGTGGGGCGCGAGGGTCGCGCCAATGCAGGCATGTCCGCGTGCTTCGCACGACAGGACTCGCCAGGGCTTGCAGGGAGAACGGCAATGACCGACCGCCGCGACGACGATTTCCGGGTGCGCCCCAGCGCCCCGAAGAACCGGGGCAAGGGCCAGGGGCAGAGCTTCGTTTCCAAGGTGCTCAAGCAGGCCGGCAAAGCCAGCAGCGGCAAGTCGGCGGTGCGCCGTCCTGGGGTGGCCGGCACCGGCCAGCGGCCTGGCTCGCGCCTGGGGCGCGGCCATACGGCGGCGCGCTTTGCCGGGGCGAAGCTAACGCCCATGTCGCGGCGCGTGACCATCAAGACCTTGCTGGTCAATCACCAACGGGCCAGTCCGCAATCGCTCGCCAAGCACCTGCGCTACGTCGAACGCGATGGCGTGGGCCGCGACGGCGAACTGGGCCAAGCCTACGGGCCGCAGACCGACACCGCCGGCCTCGATGCCTTCAAGGAACGCTGCTCTAATGACCGCCACCATTTCCGCTTCATCGTTTCGCCGGAGGACGGGGCTGAACTGGACGACCTGCGCACCTACACCCGGCATCTGGTGGATCGCATGGAAGCCGACCTGGGCACGCGGCTGGATTGGGTGGCGGTCGATCACTGGAACACCGACAACCCGCACACCCACCTGATCGTGCGCGGGCGCGACGACACGGGCAAAGACCTCATCATCGCGGGCGACTACATCGCCCACGGCTTCCGCCATCGGGCCGCCGAGCTAGCGACGGAATGGCTGGGGCCGCGCACCGAACTGGAGATCCAGCAGACTTTGCAGCGCGAAGTGGAGCAAGAGCGGTGGACGAGCATCGACCGCACATTGCAGCGCGAGGTCGGCGACGATGGCCGAGTGCGGATCGAGCGCTTGAACGAACCCCGGCTGCAACGCCAGCGCCTGCTGCTGATCGGCCGCCTGCAACGCTTGCAGCGCCTGGGCCTGGCCGACGAAGTGCAGCCTGGCACCTGGGCCATCCATGCGGATGCGGAGAAGACCTTGCGCGCCCTGGGCGAGCGCGGCGACATCATCCGCACCATGCAGCGGGCGATGAGCGGCCAGCCGCGCGATCTGGCGGTGTTCGAGCCGGGCGACGATGGCCGCACCATCATCGGCCGCGTGGCCGGCAAGGGCTTGGCCGACGAGCTGCACGACCGCGGTTATCTGGTCATCGACGGCGTGGATGGCAAGGCCCACTACGTCGCGTTGAATGCCCGCGACGAGCTGGCGAACTACGCGACCGGAGCCGTGGTGGAGGTACGCGGTGCCGCCGAGATGCGGTCGGCCGACAAGAACATCGCCGCGCTGGCGAGCGATGGCCTGTATCGCACCGATCATCACCTGGCGATCGAGCGAGGCCGAGCCAAGCCCGGCCGCGACCCGCAGGAGGTCGTCGCGGCCCACGTTCGCCGGCTGGAATCCCTGCGCCGGGCCTGCATTGTGGAACGTGTGGCGGACGGACTATGGAAGGTGCCGGACGATCTGGCGGAGCGTGGCCGCCAGTACGACGCGCAACGGCTGGGCGGCGTGGCTGTGGAGCTGAAATCGCATCTGTCGATCGAGCGGCAGGCGCGGGTAATCGGCGCGACCTGGCTGGATCAGCAATTGATCGGCGGCGGCAAGGGGCTGGGCGACCTGGGCTTTGGTGGCGATGCCAAGCAAGCCTTGCAGCAGCGCGCCAACTTCCTCGAAGAAGAGGGGCTGGCCCAGCGGCGCGGGCAGCGGGTGATTCTTGCCCAGAATCTGCTGGAAACGTTGCGCAATCGGGAGCTGGCGCAGGCAGCGAAGGACATTGCCGCCGACACCGGCCTGGAGCATCGCTCCGTCACGGACGGGGAGCGCGTGGCCGGCATCTACCGGCGCTCCGTCATGCTCGCCAGCGGGCGCTACGCGATGCTTGATGACGGCAAGGAATTCAGCCTGGTGCCGTGGCGGCCGGTGATCGAACAGCGGCTGGGGCAGCAGATCGCCGCGACAGTGCGCGGCGGTGGCGCGTTGTGGGAGATTAGCCGGCAGCGCGGGCCTGAACTCTGATAGCGCACATCATCTTCTGCATGTTGCAAGATCGTCGGGGCTAGGTGCGAATACTTCACGATATCAACCTGAACCTTTGGGGTGCACCAAGATTTCCAACTGTCGTGCCACATGATCGAAAGGCGCGACGCTGCGCTCCGCGCGGCATAGCACGATCGCACCTTCAATACTGGCGACGATGAGAGTGGCCAGTTGGGATGCATCGACGTACGTGTGTCCGTGACATTGCAGTGATGCAGACAGTATCGCCTTCCACTGGCCAAATGTCAGCGCAGCGGCCTCCAGTGCTTCTACCGCTTCACCCTCAATCGGTTGTTCGACCGCTGCGGCCATGACCGGGCAACCCTGGCGAAAATCAGAGCGCAGCAGGATTTCGCGCCACAAACCCAAAAACGCACGCAACCCCGGCCGGAGCCCGTCGCGTAAATGACCTTCCAACTGCCGCTGCACTCGGGCACCCGCCTGCAACACCGCCTCAGAAATCACCTGCTGCTTGCCGCCCGGAAAGTAGTGGTAGGTCGAGCCGAAGGGCGCCTGGGCACGCTTGGCCATCTCCCGGATGCTGGTTGCGTTCAAGCCGTGCCGGGCCAGCATCTCGGCGGCCACGGCCACGACACGCTGGCGGCCGTCAGTTTGACGAGGACTCATGGCAAAAACCTTGCTAAGACAGTCGTCATAGTCTAGCCTCGCGAATTCAAGTATGACAGTCGTCATAGATAGCGTGAAATGGCCGTGACTTCGAACCTGATTGAACTGACCGCCGCCGATGGCTACGTACTCGGCGCCACTCGGTATGTGCCAGACATCCCACCCCATGCATGTCTGGTCGTTGCCGGCGCCACCGCCGTACCCCAAGACTTCTACAAGCGCTTCGCCGAGTTTGCCGCCGCCCGGGGCTTCGAGGTCCTGACCTTCGACTACCGGGGGATCGGACGTTCCCATCCCGGCTCCTTGAAGAGCTTCCGCATGGACTTGCTGGACTGGGGGCGACTCGATCTGGCAGCAGCGGTCGATGCTATGGCCCATCCGCAGGTGCCGCTATTCATCGTCGGGCACTCATTTGGCGGCCATGCCTTCGGGTTGCTCCCCAACCACCAGAAAGTGGCAGGCTTTTATGTGTTTGGTACGGGGGCGGGCTGGCATGGCTACATGCCGATGGGTGAACGCCTGCGGGTACTGGCGATGTGGAACCTCGTTCTTCCAGTCCTGACGTGGTGGAAGGGGTACTGCCCTTGGAAGATGCTGGGCATGGGTGAGGATCTTCCCGTTGATGTCTACCGCCAGTGGCGGCACTGGTGCCGCTTTCCCCGTTATTTTTTTGACGACCCTGCCATGTCTGGCATCGAACGTAATTACGCCGAGGTGCGCACGCCGATCGTGGCTGCCAATGCGCTTGACGACCGGTGGGCGATGCCAGCCTCGCGGGATGCCTTCATGGAGGCTTATCGGAATGCACCATTAACGTGCAAGGACCTAAATCCTTCCCAATCCGGCGGCGCGCTCGGACATATGGGCTATTTCCGCCAATCAGCGACATCGCACTGGGAAGACGCGCTGGAATGGTTTGCGGGTCTGTCCCACAGGGCCGAACGGAGATGAACACAGCGCCACACTGACGCTCCTCGCTTCGCTGACTACTTCGCGCCACTTTCGGCAGCAATGCCCTGCTCTAAGCGGCACATCTGCCGCTCTTCGAGCGGCGCCCATATCTACATCTAGATCAGCAAGGGAAGAATTAGCGGACCTTTTTGCTAAGGCGCTTGCGATAAGAAATATAGGAGCAAAGCACGTTACAGCAGTTCAAGCTCGCTCAAGTTTGATTGCACGCTCTGGGCAGGCAGTGACGCATAGGCCACATGCCTCACATGCACTGGCATTCGGCATGAAGGCCTGCTTCCAACCGTGGGCAAAGCCCTTCACCTTGCCAATCCAGGAGAGGCCGTCTCGATCGGACTTGGGAAGGACACCGAGCACGAACACGTCTTTAGGACAGGCGCTGATGCAGTCGCCTTTTCCCTCGCAGCGGTTGCGATCGATGACCGGCACAAACTTGCCAGGCGGATGCTTACACGGCTCAGCCGCGGCTTTCGGTGTTTTTTCCATAGGTCCTTTCTCTGGGTTATGGTTTACCCAGCGGTGCTTTGAAGAGCGGTGCTAAGACCAATTTTACTTCATTGTGGCACCGAGTGCCAGTTGGCGCATTGTGCTCTAATGGCACTAAATGCCATAGATCAGGGCGATTTGAATGACAGAGAAGCACCCCAGCCTTCGTGAAAGGCACAAACAAAGCACTCGAACGGACTTGTCCAACTTCGGACTGGAACTGTTCTTGAAACAAGGCTTCGCCAATACCACCATCGAGCAGATCGTCGAACCCCTGGGCATCGCGCGGCGTACCTTCTTTCGGTACTTCAAGACCAAGGAGGAACTGGTCTTCGCGTGGCACGCAGAGAAGACTGTGGAGTTGGTCGAGGTGTTGAAGAGCAGGCCCGCCAAGGAGCGCCCCTTGGACGCGGTTTGCGCAACCATGGCGACGACCCTCAAGCGCTACGACGCGAATCCAGAGCTTGCCTTCGCTCTGGTACGCCTTCTGAAAGAGACACCGGCCTTGCTCGCCAAGGAATGCGAAAAGCGGATGGACCGGGAACTGGCGCTTGCTGCTGCATTGGTGGAGCGAGAAGGCAAGCAGGGTCTGATCCCCCTCAAAGCGCGCATCATCGTTGGTGCGGTCACGTCAGCGTGGATGGCAGCGCTGGATGAGTGGTATGCCGACGGCGGGCAGGCAGACCTGCGGCCCATCATGGCAAGCGCGTTCGCATTGGTTCACGAGCTGTGATCATCATCCTGGGCGACGCGCCGTATTGTCATTGACCGTGGAGCACTGCCTTGGAGCATGCATGTGCTCCGAAGGCGGCGCTTTCCACGCCGGCTGTTTCGTGTCGTGCCGAAGGCCTTTGCATTTCCTGTCAACAGCCCTCGCAGCGGAGATCGGCTGCGGCCGACAGGAGATGCTCCAGCAGGATGCGGCGTATCTCCAATATCGCCTCTGGCGTTTCCTGCACGCTGTGCCATGACGTGATGACCCTCTCGGATAACGCGCCCTCCAGGTGCGCACTGGCATAGGGCACCACGCCGTCGCTGGACTGCGCCAGTATGTCCTCGGGACGTTCGCGGCCAATGATCGAGTGGTAGCGCACCCTCGGGCTGATCTGCAATTGCGCAGCCGCACGCACGAATGGATCGCGGTCGCTCAGGTTGTCGATGCTGTTCGGGATGTGCAGCGGTTCGCTGCCCTGACCCTGGGGAGAAAGCCGGGCCAGCCGTCTCGTCAGATCGCCCGCCTGCTCCAACATGGCCAGAGGCAAGGTGACGAGATTGGCGGCGTGGCGTGCCAGCCGGTTCTCGGCGAAGGGCGTGCCGCGGTGCGGTGCGGCAATAAAAACGGCGCGTGTGACCTGCGGCATCGGCTGAAACTCCACATATGCGGTCAGATCGCGCTGGAGTTCCGGGTCCGATGCCATGCGCGTTTTCGCTCCCGACGGTAACAACGGCCACATTGCCTGGCCTGCATCGGACACCAACAGCCGCGACAACACGCCACCCATGCTATGGCCGACCAGCACCATGTCGCGTGAGGCGCGGGCCGTGCCCTGGGGGTCGAAGTGGGCCAGTGTCTGTGTCAGCGCCTGCTCGATGGCGTGCCGGTTCAGGGCCAGGGGGGCATTCGTTG
Organism: Xanthomonas sp. NCPPB 1325; assembly: GCF_041477645.2. Classification (NCBI taxonomy): domain Bacteria; kingdom Pseudomonadati; phylum Pseudomonadota; class Gammaproteobacteria; order Lysobacterales; family Lysobacteraceae; genus Xanthomonas; species Xanthomonas sp. NCPPB 1325. Next base: position 3,343,982 of record NZ_CM192985.1, on the reverse strand, counting down.
GGTAATAGACCTGCCAGATCTGATAGTGCTGGCGCAGCGTCTCGTCGCCCAGCACCTCGTTGGCCACATTGACCCATGCTTCCGGGCTGCTCGCCAGTCCGTGCAGCATGACGACGATCCCCCGTTCCGGGTCATAAGGCTGCATCAACTGGATTTGCGGCCGCACGATGCCGTCGCTCATGCCGAACAGGGTACGCAGCGCTTGTGTGGCGAAGCCCGAGCGCGCGAGCCAAAGGCCATAACCGGCAGTGAAGTTGGCCGCGAGCGGAGCCTGTACCCCGGCCGTGTCGATCTGCTTCGCGCGGTAAGGATCGTAGAGGCGAATATCCACGCGGCGGGTGCCCAGCACCTCTTGCAGGTTCCGGCCCTCGAAGGTGATCAGCGCAGTGATCGCGGGATACCGCATCTCGGTATAAGGCACCGGGGGACTGGTTGGTAGCGGCGGGAGGACCGCCACCAGCGGGGCGCCGAAGCCGTCGCGCCGATAGGTGTTGCGCAGGCCGGAGAAGCGCAGCGAGGAAGCGGTCACCAGCGCCTCTGGCAGCGCCGCACCCTGCGTGCGTGCAAACCCCTCGACGTGGCTGCTTAGACGCCACTGTCCAAGATGGAGGACAGAAGCCCCGGTGTTGCGGGTGGCGGCAACCCGCTCGCGCCAGCGGGCGTTGAACAGGCGTGTCACGGTCTGCTCGACGGCGTAGTTGTAGTAGTCGCGCACTTGGGTCTGGCGGTCCTCGAACGCGCGTTCTCCGGGGCGCCGCTCGGTGAAAAACAGGTAGGCCCAGGCGTGCCGCGCTGCTTCAAGCCACGCGTCCAGCGCCGGGGCTTGCCGGGTCGAGCTGGCAGGCGCCTGGTCGGCCGCGAGTGCCGCTTCCAGCCACAGTTCGGACAGCGCGGACTGGCGCTGCTCCTCGGTGATGCCGCTCGCCTGCGCCAGGGTCTGTCGGCAGGCCTCCTGGCGTTCACGGCAGTCGTCGATGCCGACCACGCGCAGCACCTCCTGCGCGGCCGTGCTCAGCCGGCCCGTGGTGAGCACGTCGCCACGTCGCTCAGCCAGGTACTCCTTGGGTGAGATGGATGAAACGGACACCACCGCGCAGCCTGGCAGCAGCGCGACGAGCAGTACCCACAGCAGTATGTGAAACGGGGGCCGAAGGCGACTCATGAAGCCGCCTCCTGCATATCGGAAAGGTCGCAGCGCGCGGCTCGGCAGCCGAGAGGGTCGGCGTTGGTGGCCTGCGCGCGACCGGGTTCGCACGGCTCAACCGTGGCTCGGGATACGTCTTCCATAGCGCTTCTCTCCCCTGAAGCCAATGAAACGCCGACAGGGGCGGTTCAGCCAAAACTTCAGTCATTGTGACACAAAGTGCCACTTGGCGCATAATGCATTATTGGCACCAAGTGCCAGTTAAGGCAGAATGCACCCATGACACAGAAAAACCCTGGCCTTCGCGAAAGACACAAGGAGAGCACCCGCAGGGAGTTGTCCAACCTCGGGCTCGCGCTGTTTCTGAAGCAAGGCTTCACCCACACCACCATCGAGCAGATCGTCGACCCTCTGGGCATCGCGCGGCGCACCTTCTTTCGCTACTTCAAGACCAAAGAGGATCTGGTCTTTGCCTGGCATGAAGAAAAGACCGTTCAGTTGGCCGACGAGTTGAGGGGCAGGCCCGCCGAGGAGCGCCCCTTGGAAGCGGTCTGCGAAACGCTGGGGACGGTGCTCAAACTCTATGACGCCAATCCCGACATGGCTTTTGCTCTGGTGCGCCTCCTGAAGGAAGCACCGCCCTTGCTCGCGAAGGAGTGCGAGAAGCGGATGGAGCGAGAAGTGGTGCTTGCCGCCGTGCTGGTGGAGCGATACGGCGAACGGGGCCTGAGCCTGCTGGAGGCGCGCATCATCGTGGGCGCGGCGACGTCAGCATGGACGGCCGCCCTGGATGAATGGTACGCCGACGGTGGGCAGGCAAATCTGCGGCCGATCATGGCAAGAGCGTTCTCACTGGTGCGCGAGCTGTGATGGCGACGCTGCACGATCTGACGCATCGCCAAGGTCACCCTGGACCGCGGCTTGGGGCGTGCGTGATGGCCGCAGCGCTTTGCGTCGGTGGTTGCGCGACGCAGCCGCCTTATGCGACGCCACACGTCGATGTGCCGACGGCTTGGGCGAACGCCAAGGCAGGTACGCCCGTCGGTGGCGCCGAGTTGCGCGAGGACTGGTGGACGCATCTGGGCGATCCCGCCATCGACACCCTCGTCGCCTCGGCGTTGATCGACAACCCCACGCTTGCACAAGCAGCCGCACGTGTCGATGAAGCGCGTGCGGGGCTGGGAGCGAGCCGTGCCCGGCGCGCTCCCCAGCTTGGTGGCAACGGATCGCTGTCGCGCGGCAAGTCGCAGGGCCAGACGGGCGGCGCCGAGACAATCAACGCCACTACGGGTTCTTTGGGCGCCAGCCTTGCTTGGGAGCTTGATCTTTGGGGCCGTGCCCGTGCGACGGAAGACGCGGCCCGCAGCCGGCTCGATGCGCGCAACGCGGACGCCGATGACGCCCGGCTGTCCCTGGCCGCGCAGATCGCCGACGGCGTCGTGGCCCTGCGCGCCTGCAACTATTCCCTCGCGATTCGCGGCCAGGACATCGCCTCTCGTGAAACCGAGCTTTCGCTGATCCGTCAGCGCCTCGCGGTTGGCAATGTCGCGCCCGTGGAAGAAGCCAGCGCACTGAGCAATCTTGCCGCCGCGAGAACCAATCGCTTCAGCCAGGAAGAGGCCTGCACGACCCTGGTGGACGCGCTTGCCGCGCTTAGCGGCCGGGAGGCCGCGACGGTACGGCAGCTTGCGATGCAGCCGCCGCTTGTATCGCCCAGCGGTGACTCGTCGCAAGCCGCAGCCATCAGCCGCCCGGCTGGTCCCGCGGCCACCGCCTCCCTCGCGCTCTCGTCGCGCCTGGACCTTCAGGCCATTGTCCACCTCCAGCACGGCGAGGCTCGGCGCCTCGCGATGTCATCTCCCTCCGTGCCGCCCAGTAGTGATTCGTCGGCATCCGCTGCAGTCGAACATCTCGATGATCCCGCGGCCATCGTACCCATCGCGCCGTCATCCCGACTGGATCTGCCGGCAACCGTTCTTCTCCAGCATCCTGCGGTCCGGTCAGCCGAGCGGGAACTCGCCGCCACATATGCCGAGATCGGTGTTGCCCGTGCCGAGCGTCTGCCGCGTGTTGATCTGTCTGCGCTCCTGACGGGCCAGTGGATTCGCGCACTGGGGTCCACGGTCAATTTCGATACCTGGTCCGCCGGCGCCGCGGTGTCCGTGCCCATCTTCGATGCGGGGCTGGGGGCGGCCAACGTCGATGTCGCCGAAGCGCGGTATCGCGCGGCCTTGGCGACCTTGGCAGACACCCTGCGTACAGCGACCCGTGATGTCGAGGACGCTCTGGCTGCGCTGTCGTCGGCGCAGCAGCGCGTGGGCACGTCCCGACAGGCTACCGATGCAGCTCGCATTGCTTTGCAAGCCAACGAAGCCCGATATCGCGCCGGCGCCATCAGCCTGTTCGAGCTGGAAGGCTCGCGACGGCAGTTCAACAGCGCGCAAGAGAGCGCCATTTCGGCTGCTTCCGATCGCGCTCGATCCTGGGTTTCCCTCGTGCGCGCCGCAGGGAATCCGCCACTGTCGGCGGCGGCACCGGAGCCGCCGGTGACCCGAAAGACGACCGATACCCCTATCGCCCGCAACGAAAGTATTCGCAGATGAGCCCAGAACAAGAGCACCCCCGCAATTCGCCCACTCCTGGTCACCTGCGCAGGAACCGGGTCGCGTATGCCATCGGGGCCATCGCCGTCGTTGCGGCGGCGCTGGCGCTCGTCTTCGTGCAGCGCGATCGTAGCCCGGCCGAAGTTACTCCCGCCGCCACGCCAGCGCTCACCGTGACAAGCGCCGCGCCACGCGAGGTGTCCTGGCCGCTGCAAATCAAAGCCACCGGCGCGATTGCCGCATGGGAAGAAGCCAGCATCGGCTCGCAGATCGGCGGCTACCAACTCATCGACGTTCGCGTCAACGTCGGGGACGTTGTGAAAAAGGGCCAGGTGATCGCCCGTTTCGATCGCGCGCTGTTGGAGGCGGAACACGCGCAACTGAAGGCGAATGCCGATCAAGCGGCCGCCAACCGCCAGCGCGGTCTGGCGTTGCAGCGTAGCAGCGCCATGAGCGATCAGGACGTGCTGCAGCTCGTGACCCAATCCAAGACCGCCGATGCCTTGCTCGCGGCCAATGCGCTACGGCTGCGCTACACCGACGTCAGGGCGCCCGATGATGGTGTCATCAGCGCCAGAACGGCGACCCTTGGCACCGTCGTCCCGGTGGGCCAGGAATTGTTCCGGATGATTCGCCAGGGGCGCCTGGAATGGCGTGGCGAGCTGACGGCGGGACAACTGGCCCAAGTCAAGATCGGCCAGGAAGTCACGCTTGAACTTCCCGACGGCAACACCGCGACGGCGACCGTTCGACAGACTTCGCCCGTGCTGGACAGCGCCTCGCGCCTGGCCATCGTCTATGCCGACCTCCGACCAGGTAGCTCGGCCCGGGCTGGCATGTACGCCAGCGGCAGCCTTGGGCTGGGGAGCGGCGCGGCGCTGGTCGTGCCCGCCGAGAGCGTCGTCATTCGCGATGGGCGCAGCCATGTGCTCGCGTTGGCCGACGCCAGCGCAACGCCCCGGGTGTCGCTGCGAAGCGTGACTGTCGGCCGGCGCAATGGCCGGGAGGTCGAGATCACCGACGGGCTTGGCAAAGATGAACACGTCGTCGTCCAGGGCGCAGGGTTCCTCAAGGACCGTGATCTGGTGCGCATCTCCCAAGGCCGTCCGGCAGGAGCGGCCAAGCCATGAACTTCGCCACCTGGTCCATTCGCAATCCCATACCCTCGATCCTGCTGTTCGCGCTGCTGGCGCTCGCCGGATTGTGGGGATTCCAGAAGCTGCCCACGCAGGACTTGCCCGACCTCGATCTGCCGATGGTTACGGTAGCGTTGTCGCAGCCGGGGGCGGCCCCCGCTCAACTCGAAACGGAGGTCGCACGCAAGGTCGAGGACGCGCTCGCGACCTTGAGCGGGCTGAACCATCTGACCACATCAGTCACGGATGGCTTGGTGTCGATCCAGGTGCAATTCGTACTGGAAAAGAATCTGTCGGACGCGCTGATCGAGACCAAGAACGCGGTGGACGGCATTCGCTCCGACCTCCCGCCTGATCTGCTGCAACCGACGGTCAGCGCGTCCAACAGCGTCGGTGCTCCGGTGCTCACCTATGCCATCGCTTCCTCCCGTCTCAGCGAGGAGCAGCTTTCCTGGTTCGTGGACGATACAGTCGCCAAGACCGTGCTCGGCGTGACCGGTGTTGGCCGGTTCGAGCGGCTTGGCGGCATCGAACGCGAGGTTCGGATCGAGGTCGATCCGCTGCGCATGTCTGCCCTTGGCATCACCGCGGCGGATGTCTCCCGAGCGTTGCGCCAGGTACAGCAGCAGTCCTCGGGTGGCCGCGGACAGCTCGGCGGCGAGGAGCAGTCGGTTCGCACGATCGCCACGGTTCGCCAAGCATCGGAGCTTGCGGGCCTGCGGATATCGCTGTCGAACGGCACGAGCTTCAGGCTGGACCAGATCGCGACCATAATCGATGGTCAGGCTGATCCCACGCACGCGGCCTTGCTCGATGGCAAGCACGTGGTCGGCTTCAGCGTGTATCGCGCCAGGGGCTTTGACGAAGTGCGGCTGGCCGAGGGCGTTCGCGAGGCCCTGGCCGGCCTCCAGCAGGCCGATCCGGCGCTCAGCCTGACGGAGATTTCTGGGTCGGTCGGCCAGACGCTGGAGCAGTACGAAGGTTCGATGGCGATGCTGTACGAAGGCGCCATCCTGGCGATGATCGTCGTCTGGCTCTTCCTGCGCGACTGGCGCGCGACACTGATCGCCTCGACCGCGCTACCGCTGTCCATCCTGCCCGCGTTCGCGGCCATGGCCTGGCTGGGCTTCACGCTCAACACCGTCACGCTGCTGGCGCTTGCGGTGGTCGTGGGCATCCTGGTCGATGACGCCATCGTCGAGATCGAGAACATCGAGCGCCACCGGCACATGGGCAAATCGATCCGGAAGGCAGCAGAGGATGCCGTGACCGAGATCGCCCTGGCCGTCATGGCGACCACCATGAGCTTGGTGGTCGTCTTCCTGCCGACCGCCATGATGAGCGGCATTGGCGGCTTGGTCTTCAAGCAGTTCGGCTGGACCGCCGTGATCGCCGTGCTCGCGTCGCTGCTCGTCGCGCGCTTGCTCACGCCAATGATGGCAGCCTACCTGCTCAAGCCCGAGCCGATTCCCGAGAAGGAAGATGGCCGGGTCATGCGCTGGTACATGGCAACGGCGCGCTGGTGCCTGAAGCACCGCAAGACCACCTTGGGCGGCGCGGTCATCTTTCTGGCCGCTTCGCTCGCCCTTGTACCCTTCATCGAGACGGGCTTCATCCCGGCCTCCGACAGTGGCACGACGACCGTGAGCATCGAGTTGCCGCCGGCCAGTTCGATGGCGGACACATTGGCGGTTGCCGAGTCTGCGCGCAAGGCCGTCAGCGATGTGGATGGCATCGCCCACGTCTTCGCCACGGTGGGCACTGCGCAGAGTGCCGGGCCAGGAGGCACGCGTGCTGGCGAGGTTCGGCGGGCGTCGCTCACGCTCACGATGGGGCCGCGTGGCGATCGGCCATCGCAGCAGGTCATTGAGAAAGCTGTGCGAGAGCGCCTGCTCAACGTTGCAGGCGCGCGCTTCGCTGTTGGTGGTGGAGGGCCGGGGGAGAAACTTTCGATCATCCTCGCCAGCGACAATGCCGAGGTGCTCAAGGCGAGCGCAGAGGCAGTGGAATCCGAACTGCGCGACGTCAAGGGCCTCACGGGCATCGCCTCCACCGCAAGCCTGGAACGTCCCGAGATCATCATCCGCCCCGACCCGGAACGCGCGGCCGAGCGTGGCGTGACGACCGCAGCGATCGGCGACGTGGTACGGGTGGCCACGAGCGGCGATTTCGATTCGCAGGTCGCGCGCCTGAACCTGGACAACCGGCAGGTCTATATCCGTGCGCGCATTCCCGATGCAGCACGGCAGGACATTGACACGATCGGCAACATGCGCGTACCGGGCCGCGACGGGCCGGTGCCGCTTGCCAGCGTTGCCAGTCTGTCCGTGGAGAGTGGTCCTGCGCAGATCGACCGCCACGACCGCCTTCGCAACGTCACCATTTCGGCTGACCTGGGGGGCACCGCACTTGGAACGGCGCAAGCAGCAGCCGCCAACCTGCCTTCGATTAAGTCCCTGCCATCCAGCGTGAAGGTGGTCGAGGCCGGCGATGCAGAGATCGTCGCCGAACTCGGCGCGGGCTTCGGTATGGCGCTCGTGGTTGGTGTCCTGTGCATCTACTGCGTGCTGGTGCTGCTGTTTAGGGACTTTCTTCAGCCGATCACCATTCTCTCGGCCATACCGCTGTCCATCGGCGGCGCGTTTCTCGCGCTGCTGGTCACGCGCAGCCAGTTGAGCGTGCCTTCAATGATCGGGCTGGTCATGCTGATGGGGATCGTCACTAAGAACTCCATTCTGCTCGTCGAGTACGCGGTCATCGGCATGCGCGATCGCGGCTTGTCTGTTCACGATGCCTTGCTGGACGCGTGCCACAAGCGAGCGCGGCCCATCGTGATGACCACCATCGCGATGATCGCCGGCATGTTGCCGATCGCGCTGGGGCTTGGCGCAGATTCGAGCTTCCGCCGGCCCATGGCCATGGCGGTGATCGGCGGCCTGATCACATCGACCGCATTGAGCCTGCTCGTCGTGCCTGCCGTGTTCCTGTACGTGGACAAGTTCGAGAAATGGCTGGCATCGCTCGGATTCTTTCGACACACCGAGCGCGCCACCGCCGGCGCGGAAGGCGCTTGAACGATGACACAGCGGCCCTCGCCACGATGCAGCACTCCCGCGGCACGTCCGTCGCCTCCCTTCATGGCGAGCAGCGTGTGGCCGGACTGGTGCGAGACGACGTCGGGTCGTCAAAACGAGATGGAAGTCAGGCAGACGGTGAAGTGCGGCCGTCTGCCGACGGTCCGCGAGCCTATCGGCGCAGTTCGATGGCGCGGTCCGCCAGCAGCCGATCCCCTGCATGGGGAGAGGCATTCTTCACGTTCTCCTTGAAAGGGATCAATCATGTCATCACGCCTTCATTGCGCAGCCCGGCTGCGACGCCAGCCGTCTTATGCGGCGCTGCCGATTCTGGTCGCCGGCATTTTCTCCACTCCCGCCGCCGTTGCTCAGACCGACGATACGAAGAGGTCCGCGAGAGGCCAGGCCATGGCCGAAGCCGAGCGCAGTGAATCGACATGGGGGATCGGCGTCGCCGGTGGCATGCAGTACCGCGTTTACCGGGACTTCGATAACCGCGTGCGTGGCTTGCCGATGATCACCTATGAGAATAAGTGGATTCAGGTGGCCGGCCCTGGCCTGGACGTCAAGCTCCCGTCGTTGGGGCCGGTGTCTTTCAGGCTGCGTGGCCGGTATGCCATGGATGAGTTCGATTCTGGCGACTCGCCGTACTTCGCGGGTATGCGCGACCGGGATTCCAGCTTCTGGGTCGGCGGTGCCGCCATCTGGCGCAGCGGCATTGCCAACCTGTCTGCCGAAGTGCTGACCGATGCCATGAGCAACAGCAAGGGAACGCGGGCGACGCTGCAGATCGATCGGCGTTTCACCGCAGGCCCGATCGGTTTGACACCGCGGCTCGCGGCCGAGTGGGTGGACAGCAAGTACGTGGATTACTACTACGGCGTGAGGTCGGACGAAGCGCAAAGCTGGCGCCCGGCGTACAGCGGCAGTTCCTCGGTCAATACCGAAATCGGACTGCGCGTTGACTGGCAGCCTGTGCCCAAGCACACGGTGTTCCTCGATATGGGCGCCAAGCACATGGGCAGTTCGATCCGCAACAGCCCGCTGGTCGAAAAGAGCACGCAGTACGGCGTGGGACTCGGCTACCTGTATCGGTTCTGAGAAGGCGATTCATGGCATGGCCCGTTGCTGGGCTTTTGCTGTGTTTCGGATTCGACTCGAAATGAGCGGGACGCAGGGCATTGGGAATGTGTGCTGGAGCGCGTTATCTGGCCAGCCACTGCCAACTGCGTTCATCTCGATCTTCTTTTTGTGGGAGGGGTAGCTATGGCAACTCGCAATGGCTCCAGACGTTTCAGGAATCTCGACGGCAGCGCGGCCCCTGGTACTGTGCTGCCGGCATTTCGCATGTTGGTCCTGGACAGCCTAGCCGGGCGTGGCCGCGGTGTTCCAAGAAAAGCACCCGTCCCATGTGTCGAGACCGACCTCGTAGCGATCGCCAGTCCGCCGGGACCGGGCGAAGGCGCTCGCCTCACCTGGATTGGACATGCAAGCTGGCTGGTGCAGCTAGAGGGCAAGTCGTTCCTCATCGATCCGATCTTTGGCGACCTTGCCCTGGGCCCGGGGGGACGAAATGTTCCGGCCGGCGTGCTGCCCGAAAACCTGCCGCCCATCGATGCCGTGCTGATCACGCACAACCACTACGACCACCTCGATCTTCCCTCCGTACAGCAGGTCGGTGCGCCGGTGATCGCCGGGCTGGGCATGCAGGCGTTCCTGGCGAAGAAGGGCATTCCCGCAAGCGAACTGAATTGGTGGGAATCCGCTGAACTTGGCTCCGCCAAAGTGTCTTTTGTGCCTGCTCAGCACTACAGCCGTCGTGGCCTCACCGACGCCAACGAAACGCTATGGGGCGGATTCGTCGTCGAGGGGCCATCCGCCAGCATTTATCACTCGGGCGATACGGGATATTTCGACGGCTTCCGGGAGATCGGTCGTCGCTTTCCGGCGATTGACGCGGCGCTTCTACCGATCGGCGCCTACGACCCGGCATGGTTCATGCGGGCGCAACACATGAATCCAGAGGAAGCTGTCCAAGCCTATCTAGACTTGGGTGCGCGGAGCTTTTTCGCCATGCACTGGGGGACGTTCAAGTTGACCTACGAACCGCTCGATGAACCTCCAGTTCGCCTGGCGGCGGAGTGGAAAAGACTGGGGCTGACTGCTTCAGAAAAGCGGGTTCTCGCCGTTGGCGAAACTGCAGAAGTGCGACGTCCAAATGAATAAGCCGGCTCTACAGCGGCGACCCACGCCGTCACCCACTGCAACGCCACGCCATCATCGCTTTATCGACGGCGCATGCGAACCTGCCATGTGCCAGGCAGAAGTGCCTGGGCTGGAAACGCTGTGTTCCGTTCGCTTGGCGGCGAAGCGCTCTGGCCGCTTGCCGCATGTAGCGAGTGAATCCCCTGCGTGGAAAGGCTGGATGGCGATTGGGGCAATGCTCTGGAGTGGCTCGGCGCTGGCTGAGGAGCGCTGCGACCGCAAAGGCATTGCGGCCGAATCCACGGTGAATCTGCGAATCGACAACGACATGTTCGGCGGCCTCGGGCAGGACCAGGGGTACTCCAATGGCTTCCTGCTCACGCTGGTTTCGCCGAATCTAATCCACCGTGCGGATGACCCGAGCCTGCCCGATATCGCCAGACGGTTGAACCACGCGTTCTCCGGCTTGCAGCCTGGCGGGTTCGATGAGTTGAACATGACTATTGGGCTCGGTCAGACGATGTACACGCCCACCGACCGCGAGCCGCACGAACTGATTGCAGACGACCGGCCTTACGCCGGCGCATTGATGTTCAGCGTGGGCTACAACGCTCGAAAAGGCGACGACCTGCGGACTTCGCAACTACGGTTAGGCATCGTGGGGCCTGCTGCCAAAGCCGGAGAAGTTCAGGACTGGTGGCACGGCGTCATTGGCGTGGACAGGTTCAATGGCTGGGACAACCAACTGCAAAACGAACCTGTGGTGCAGTTCATTCACGAGCGACGAAAGCGGTTCGCGCTGCAGCAGCCTGCCGGGCCATGGCGGTGGGACGCGATTACCCATTGGGGCGGCAGCCTGGGCAACTTCGCCACTTACGCCAACACCGGGATCGAGTTCCGTTTCGGCTATTTGCTGCCGGACGACTTTGGTACAGCGCCAATGCGGCCGGCCGGCGAGAACACATCCCCGATCCGCACGAGCGCGACGCAGGGGTGGCGCGGCCATTTCTTCGTCGCTGCCGATGCGCGTTGGGTCCTGCGCGACATCACGCTCGACGGAAATACCTTCCGCTCCAGCCACAGCGTGGACAAGCGCCCACTGGTTGCAGACATCGGCTTCGGTATCGCATTTACCCATGGCCACTGGCGTTTCGCCTTCGCGCGCTACCACCGGACCCGCGAGTTCGATGGACAGCGCGAGCGACCGGCCTTTGGGAGCTTCACCATTGGCAGGCGGTTCTGATGGAAGAAATCGCGTTCTCGATACAGCGACTAGACCGTCGCGCAGGTGGCCTGACTCAAGGAGAAACGAGGTGAGACCGATGAACTCGAAGTACGTCGTCGTGATGACCGGAGCCACAAGTGGGTTTGGCCAATTCACGCTGCAGGATCTGGCCGCTTCCCCTGACACAAGGGTCATCATAGGCGCTCGTGGAGAAAATCGCGCCGTGCCGAAAGGCGTTGATGTCTTGCCGCTTGATCTTGCCTCTCTGGCCAGCGTCCGCGACTTTGCCGGCGCCGTGATACGGCAGCTTGGGGATGAACGTATTGACATCCTTGTCCTCAATGCAGGCCTGCATGGCACACCCGCCGATCAGCGTAGCGCCGAGGGTTATGGCCTCACGTTCGCCGTGAATCACCTTGCTCACTATCTGCTGGCGCGTCTGCTGCTGCCGCATATCGCTGAGCGGGGTCGAGTGGTGATCACGTCGAGCAACATGCACAACCCGCCCATCAAAGCGATCGGTCCCAAGACGCTCGACCTTCAGGAGTGGGCGTATCCGCCGAAAGGCGGTTCGGGTGACGGCATACGCTCCTACACGGCGTCGAAATTGTGCAACCTCATGACGGCACTGTCCCTGGCCCGGCATGACACGGTGGTGGCGCGCCAGATCGAGGTCATCGCCTTCAACCCGGGCCTAACGGGTGGCGCTGCCGGCCGCGAGGCGTCTGCGTTGCAGAAGGCGCTCCTTAGCATCGTGATGCGCACGATCTTCCCTCTGGTCGGTATCTTCCGCCCCGAGTTCGTGATGAATGCGCCCGAGCACTCGGGTCGGATGCTGGCCGACGTGGCGCTCGGAACGCTTTCCCTGCCGGAGGGGCGCATTTACATCTCCCTCGTCAAGGGAAATCCCACCTTTCCCGATCCCTCGGAGCTGGCTCGCAACCGTGAGGCCCAGGAGCGCTTGTGGCGCGAGAGTGCCGTAATGGTGGGCGTGGAGGAGTCGTCTCCATGAGTTTCTTGAGAGAACCGATTCGCCCAATAGACAACCAAACCGCGAGCTTCTTGTAGTGGACAACCTGACTCACACTTTGGTCGGCGCCGCTTTGGGGCAGGCCGGGCTCAAGCGGCGAACGGCGCTCGCGATGCCGGCATTGATGATCGGCGCGAATCTGTCCGACGTGGATGTCTTGTGTATCGCTTTCGGCGAGGCTCTCTCGTGCAGGCGTGGCTGGACACATGGCCCGATCGGGTTGCTCGTGCTGCCAGCGGTTCTAACGCTCGTGCTGCTGTGGTTCGACAGATGGCAAACCCGTAGAGGTTCACGACCAGGCGCGCGCCCCGCCGTTCAGCCGGGGCAGCTCTTGTTGCTCAGCTATATCGGCGCGCTTTCGCACCCCTTGCTGGACTGGATGAATAGCTGGGGCATCCGGCTTCTGATGCCGTTCTCGGAGCGTTGGTTTTATGGCGATGCGCTTTTCATCGCCGATCCATGGATCTGGCTCGCCCTTGGCATAGGAATCTGGCTATCACGGCGCCGCGAGCGCTCGGGCGCAGGTCGGACATCCAGCCCGGCGATAGTGGCCCTTCTGGTAACCACACTCTATAGCGGCGCAATGGTCGCGAGTGGGCGAGTTGTGGAAGAACGTGTAGCCCGCGAGTTCAAGGAGTCTGGTCTGGGTCAACCGCAGCAGGTTCTGGCGAATCCGGTATTTGCCGACCCGTTCAGGCGGAGGATCGTCGTGCAGACAGAGCATCAGTATGGCTTTGGTGATTTTCGCTGGCTTCCCAACCCTCATGTATCGCTGGACCAGGAACTTGTTTCCTCTCACATGGACCAGTCGGCGATTGCTCTGGTGGCTGGGCAGAGCAAGCAGATGGCCGATTTCCTGTACTGGTCTCGGTTCCCCTTCGCGATGATCAAAGGAAATGGTGAGAACACCAACGTCACTGTTGGGGATGCGCGGTTCGGAACGCGCCCGGATACGGGGGTTTTCTCGGTTAAAGCAGCGTTTCCACTGGAACTGACGAAGCAGAGCGACCCTGAGAGGTTGGTCGATTCGTGTGATAAAAAGTGCCCGGAGAATTGACTCCGCACACTTTGGCGTTCTCACCCTCAGAAATTAAATGCGGATAGCCTCAAGCGCGATCTATAGATTCGGCAAAATCAGAAAATTGGCTTTCACTCCAGGTACGCTTACATGATCAACACGATTCGGCCTGGCGGGCGCCGGCCGACTTCCGTGTCCTTGATCATTGACAGCGCATCGGCAAACGGCGCTTCCAGACCAATGGAAGAACGCAGCTTTCCGTCGCCGGCTAACTTGGCGATTTCCTCCAGATTCTTGAAACCGCCTGTCGAGAACGTCATCCGGTAGCGCCCGGAGATGAGGCCGCGCAGCATCCTGGCCGGAGTCGGATTGATGTCGATGAAGCGGCCCTTGGGCTTGAGCATCGCCAGTCCATCAGCGACGGCCAGCGTACCGAGCGTGTCGAACACCGCGTCGTAGAGGCCGTCGGATGCAAACGAGGCCTTCTCCGAGTAAGGAAACACCGGATTGACGCCAGCAGCCCTCGCTGCAGCGATCGAAGCATCGCCGCACGCGCCGCACACCTGCGCGCCATGCGCCTGCGCGAGTTGGACCGCGCTGCTGCCTACGGCGCCGCTGCAGCCGTGGATGAAGATTCTCGAACCGTGGCCCACGCGCGCGACGCCGACGACGGCCGCCCAGGCGGTTGCCGCCGGGATGGGGAGGCACGCGGCTTCGCTGAACGTGAGCGAGGCGGGCTTGCGGACAATGAGCTTGGCGTCGGCATCGACGACCTCGGCAAACGCACCTTGCCTCTTAATCTCGACCGTGCCGAAAACTTCGTCGCCCACACGGAAGTCGGTGACATCGGTGCCGACTTCTTCCACTACCCCAGCGAAGTCCGAACCCATACCCTGGGGAAACTTCCGTCCGGTGACGAACTTCATGACACCGCGCCGCAGCTTCCAATCCAGCGGATTGATCGCAGCGGCTTTCACGCGCACGCGCACCCGTCGGGCTTCGAGTGGGGGAAGTGTATATTCGGCGAATGCCATCGTCTCGGGGCCGCCGTAGCTGCTGAACTGCACTCTTTTCATGGTGTCTCTTTACCTTTCGGCTGCTTTTGGAATGTCAATGGATCGAGGGGGCGATGCTGGCCGGGAGCGTTCGCTCGTGGAGGTCTTCAACGTGACGTCCTGCGAGATGACGGATGTGGTTGCGGTGTCAAGCATCGCCAGCATCACCGAGGTCTGCCACTCGAAATACGGGTTGAAGGTGAGCCGTGCGTGGATCTTCCCTTCCTCTCGATAGCCCCAGTCCGAGTACCAGACGGGCTCCCCCTTTTCGCAGGCCTGCGTGTCGCCTTCACGCAAGCCGTTCAGGCACAGGCGCAGGCTGCCGCCGTCCCCATAAACAGTGTTAGCGGGAGAGAACGTGACGCTCATGTGCGAGAACTGGCTGATGCGCCATTCGGGCAGCCGGTCCTGCCGGACCAGAACGCGCCGGCGATCCGTCAGTCCGTCCGGCTCGCCTCCGTACCAGACCAAGCGGCTGTCCGGGTGCGTGAAGCGCTGCTGGAAGACATCGAACAGATAGTCGGTATCCAGCACGGAATCGTGCTCGGCAACGACCATGAAGACCGGCTTCTCATAGGCCCGGTCGCGCAGCAGCCGGCGTGCGTTGGCGCTGGTCCGATAGAACTGTGCGAACCCGTTGGACGGGACGTTGAAGTACTTGACGGCGTTCTGCATCGGAATCGTCCCGTCAGGCTTGATGAGCCAGGGCCGGACACGGGCCGCCAGCGGCGCAAGCCAATCGAAGGGCATGCTCTTGAAGCCGGGCGAGAACAGCACCAGTCCTGCGATCTCGGGATGCGAATACGCGTAGTCAAGGACCAGGTTCGCTCCCGTGGAGAACCCTCCTAGGTACACCTCGCCATCGACGTCGCGCTGCAGCGCCATGGCCTGTTCCCAGACCACTTGGCGCCATTGCTCCGCCGTTGTCGTCAGCAAGTCGTCGGGCCGCGTGCCGTGGCCGGGGAGGAGCACCGTTCGCACGAGGAATCCTTGGCTCGCCAGTGGCGGCCCCACGTCGTGGAAGGACCAGGGCGAATCGCCGAGGCCATGCACGAACAGAATCCCTTTTCGCGGACGCGCTCCCGCCTCGGATTCAGCGGGCCGCCACTCCTGTGGGGCATTCCACGCCAACTCGGCATCCCGGTCGGCAAGCTGGAAACTGCGGCCGGCCTGGATTTGAGCGATCGTGTCGCGTCGATACTTTTCAAAGCTCACCGAGCCGACCGGAGACTCGCTGAAATCCACCGTTGCGCACCCGGACGACAGGCTGACTGCTCCGAGAACCACGGCGAGCAGCGCGGCACCTCGCGCTAAGCGCGAGATGACCGAGCGGACGCCGAATTCATGCCAGTTCGGCATGGTCTTCCTCGGTGAGGGAAATGCCACCGGCGGCGACGTTCTCCTGAAGGTGCTCGACGGAGCCCGTGCCGGGGATCGCCAGCATCACCGGGGAGGATGCCAACAACCAGGCCAGCGCGATCTGGGACGGCGTGGCACCATGCCTTCCGGCGACCCGGGCCAGCCGCCCGTCGTCGATCTCCCCCATGCCCCCACCGAGCGGGAAGAACGGGCAGAACGCGATGCCGGCTTCTTCGCAGGCCTTCAGCAGGCTCAGGTCCTCGCGCTTGGCGATATGGAAGTTGTTCTGCACGGCCGCGATCGGGGCGATGGCGCGGGCCTCGTTGAAGTGCCCGATATCGACGTTGCTGATGCCCAGATGCCGAATCAGGCCTTCTGCACGCAGTGCGGCCAGCGCCTCGAAGCGTTCGGCCAGCGACTCGCCGTGAGGCACCGTCATCTCGCCGATGCGCAGGTACACCAGATCGAGACGGTCCAGGCCAAGACTCGACAGGTTCTCTTCGACGAGCCTGCGCATGTCGGCACCGGTGGCCGGTCGATGGCTGCCATCCGGGTTGAACACGACCCCGACCTTGGTCGCGATCACCAGGTTGGACCGATAGGGATACAACGCCTCACGGATGAGCGCATTGGCGCGTACCGAACCATCGGTGCTCTGGTAGAACTCGGCCGTATCGATGTGGTTGACGCCGAGTTCGACTGCGCGGCGCAGCACGGCACGCCCGGTTTCCGGGTCTCGCGCCGGACCACGGAAGCCGTTGCAAGGCAGGCGCATGGCGCCAAAGCCCAGCCGGTTGATGGGCAGCTCTCCGCCAAGGCGGAACTCATTGGTACTGGGAAGCGAAGAATTCATTTCGTGTTCCTGATGGGAGTTGCGTGAGGTTGTCAGGTCGAGCGGGACGCGCGGATCACGCGCAACCCAACCGTTCGACGATCCGGTCGAAGATGTACTCGGTGGCCGTCGCATAACCGCCGATCTGGCAGTGCGACTGCGCCGTCGAGGTCTCGTCGAACAACAGGTATTCCTTGGGGCCTTGCAAGGCGTCGTAGAACGGCTTGGCTCCATGGAAGACCTCGCCGGTGCCGTCCAGCACGAGCGTCTCGCAGGTCACCTTGTCCAGAACGGCCGAGTTGTCGTAGGGCTGGAGGGCCTGCACCACATCCTTGATCGTGTTCGGCACGCCGTGCTTCCAGGCGTAGTCACGCACCAGGTTGCGCATCTGCTCCGGAATCTGGTCCAGCGGGTGGTCAGCGAAGCGCTCCAGTTGCGCGATGATCTGGCGGCCCCAACTGATGTTGCCGGGATCGGTGATGCAGAGCTTGATGCGCTTGTCGAACGCGGCCACGCGCGGCGCCAGATAGCCGCCGAAGCTCAGTCCCATCAGCGCGATGTTGGAGGCGTCGATTTCCGGGAATTTTTCCAGCGCGAAGTCGATCAGCGGGCTGACGACCTTTTCCCAATCCGGGCGGAAGGTGAGATTGTTCAGTCGCAGCGCGAATCCCTGTCCCGGACCATCGTAGGTCAGGCAGTGGATACCCCGTTGCAGCGCGCCTTCGCACACCCAGCGGGTGTCTTCGGCCCAGGTATCCCGGCCAGGCGTGACGATGAGCAGTGGTGCCTTTGCGCCCGCATGGGGCGACCGGTAGAAGTAGCCGGGAAGGAAGTCGCCCTCGTAGGGGATTTCGATGCGCTCGCCGGGGTAGCCCGACAGCTTGATGTAGCGCTCGTAGCACGAGGCGCTGGCGACCGCGTACTCCTTCATGCGCTTGTCCTCGAAGTCGCTGAAATACAGGAGCGCGCAGCGCCAGTAGGTGGAGGCCCGAAGAAAGGCGCTGGCGGCGGTGACGCGCTTGCCTTTTTGGTCAGCCGCTTCGGCCCTGTCCTGCAGCCGGCCTGCCAGCGCGGCCCAGGCACTGACCCAAGCCTCTTCGTCGCTGCCCTTGAGCTGGTGCACCACGTCCATGACCTCGCCGAAATCGGTCATGCCGTAGGGCATCAGGCTCAGGATGTGCTTGATCAGTGCGTCAAGCAGTACGTTGTCATTGAAAAAACCAGGGTCTGCCCAATGCTTTCCGGCCTGTGCTGAAGTCGCCGCGCTGGCCTTTGCGCCGTGTACTTGTTTAGTGTCAAATTTATCTTTCTGATCGATCATGATGTGTGTACCTCATCCTTAATGTTGACAAATTGATCTCGCCTTGGACTCGGCCGGATCGCTCTCTCCGTTGGAGGTAGAGGACCGATTCATGGAGTGAGTGCTAACCCCGGACTAGAAAAATTCAGTTGTTATTTCTTCTCTCTACGCTCCACTCCACGGCTCAATGAGCCATGAAGAAAGGTCTGGACGGCGTGGCCCACAATTCGGTCGATCTCGCTGTTGGACAAAGGTGACGAACGGAGTCCTGAAGCTGCCAGCAGCTTGGCATGGCCGGCTACCAGGCCAATGAAATGTTCGGCAAGCACTTTGGCTGGAACCGCGCCAGACAGGTCTTTTCCCGATTGCTGTTGCGTCTCGATCCAGTCGGAGAGGATCTCGATGGCCTTGCCGTAACTCACTTCCCACATTGCCTGTGCAACATCGGGAAAGCGCCTGCCTTCATTGACTAAGAGACGGTGCAGGGCAAGCGTGCGTGGGGACAGTGCGGACTGTAGTAGCCGCTTGCCGAGCAATGGAAGCACTTCTTCTGGCCCGCCATTCCCGATTCGCAACTGCTCCAGCGGCTTCGCCACGTCTGCGCACAGACTGATCATGGCCTCCTTGAACAGTCCTTCCTTGCCGCCGAAGTGGCTATAGATGTTGCTGCGTGAACCTCCCACGCGGGCGATCAAGTCATCCACGGCGACGCTGTCGAAACCGCGTTCGAGGAATAGCTCAGCCGCAACGGAGATTAGATCCTGAAGGCGTTGTGCGCCCTTTGCGGTTCGATGCTTCGTCGGCGATGTGCGCTGATCCTTTACCACTTCGATTGTCCTTGGCTTCATCGTTTATGTAACGTACTATACAGTACACTTTCGGGCGTGACAACTGCACAGGCGCCAGCCGATAGGAAACATATGCCACCTCCGGCTGTGCGCTAACCAAAGTAAGGACTACAAAATGGAACTACGGCACCTGCGTTGCTTTGTCGCCGTTGCGGAAGAACTCCACTTCGCTCGTGCAGCGGAAAAGCTGCACATCGAGCAATCGCCCCTGTCGCGCACGATCAAGGAGCTGGAGGAAGAACTAGGGGAACAGTTGTTCATCCGCTCCAGCCGAAGCACGCGCCTGACACGGGCAGGCAAGCTGTTTCTAGAGCATGTGCCACGCGTGTTCACGGCCTTGCAGCAAGCGCGCGACAGTGTGAAAGCAGCATCCAACGGCTTCCACGGCCAGTTGAGAATCGCCGTTTCCGACGGCATCACGTCTTCGCGTCTCCCGAGCTTGCTGGCGATGTGCAGGCAGGAGGAACCCGAGGTGGATATTCGGCTTTTCCAAGTGCCGCTGTCACACCAACTCAAGGGCCTGCAAGACGATCTGTACGACTTGGGGTTTGCTCAATCCGATGAAGTGGGTGACGGCATAACCGCCGAGGCCGTATGGAGCGATCCGCTCATGGTGGCTGTGCCCGCGCGGCATCACCTGCTCAAGCACAAGCGAATCCCATTGGATGAATTGCTGCAATTTCCGCTGGTGCTCTGCGATCCGCAGGCGTGCGAGGGCCATGCTCGCCAGGTGGAACGCATGCTGCGTCGATCCGACCGCGAGCCGCTGATCGCAGAACGTGTCGCTTCGTTCGAGCTGATGATGGTGGTGGTTTCCGCTGGCTTCGCCTTGGGTCTAGCCGGCTTGCCGCATATCGTGGCGAGCCGGGAATGCGGCGTGGTGGCCCGGCCATTGGCCGGGCGCTCCCCTATGCTGACCACCTACCTTCTGCGGCGCGAAGGGGAAGAGTCTGAAGTGCTGACTCGATTCGTCGAACGGGTACAGGCAATCGACTTGCCCGAAGGCGCAAGGCCCGTGCCGTCAGCCGAATCTGACCCACAGGAGGAAATCGAGCTATGAAGCGAATGACGCTATTGCTGCTGGCCGGCTTGCTCACGGCCTGCGGCCCATCTGAGACGCCCAAGCAGGCCAACATCCCGACCGTCGAGGAACTGGCTGCCGATCCTGCACGGTTGAAGGAGTTGCGTCAGCAGTGCAAGACCGACCGTGCGACGCTTGGCGACGTACTCTGCAACCGCGTGGCAGAAGCCACGCGCAAGCGGTTCTATGGCGACGGCAACACGCCCTATACCCCGCCGGAGGCGCCACCTAAGTTCTAGTCGCTAGTCCTTCACAAATTATTTTCCCTCTTAACCAAACACGCCGCAGCGCGCTCGCGCCTGCGGCGTTTCTATTGGTTTCGCTCCAGCCTGGAACGATGCTTTTTGCATCATCTTGCTTCCGATAACGGTCTTTGACCGGCACCTACCCGGCACCGATCCTCCCTCTATGCGGCACGTCCCTGTGCCGCTTTTGAACGAGGAATCAGCGCAGGGAAATCGGAGGCCAGTCGATGCAAGCTCAGGGCGTACTGTTCGGGCAGATCGCCGCCGTATTCGGCATCGTGATCGCCGGCGTGTGGAGTGCAACGCAATGGACAGCCGCCGCCCTGGGCTATCAACTATGCCTTGGCTCGCCGTGGTTCGACTTCTTTGGAACTCCGGTCTATCACCCTTGGCGGCTGTTCGAGTGGTGGTTCTTCTTTGACGCCTACGCGCCGCACGTCTTCGATATCGGCGGGGCTATCGCGGGTGGCAGCGGTCTGGTGGCCGTGGGGGTCGCCATCGCCATGTCGGTGTGGCGCTCGCGGCAAGCGCGCCTTGTCACCACCTACGGTTCGGCACGTTGGGCCGATGCGGACGACATACGCAAAGCCGGTCTGATCCAGCCCGACGGGGTTTTCCTCGGGCTGCATCGCGGCCAGTACCTTCGCCATGAAGGCCCGGAACACGTCCTGACCTTCGCCCCCACACGCTCGGGCAAGGGTGTGGGCCTGGTCGTTCCCACCTTGTTGAGTTGGCCCGCATCCGTCGTCGTTCACGACATCAAAGGCGAGAACTGGACGCTCACCGCAGGCTGGCGTTCGCGGTTTAGCCACTGCCTCCTGTTCAACCCCACGGATGCGCAGTCGGCAGCCTACAACCCGCTGCTCGAAGTCCGGCGCGGCGCGCATGAAGTCCGCGACGTGCAAAACGTGGCGGACATTCTGGTCGATCCCGATGGTGCGCTTGAGCGCAGGAACCATTGGGAAAAGACCAGTCATGCGCTGCTGGTCGGCGCGATCCTGCATGTGCTCTACGCGGGCGAGGACAAAACGCTACGCGGCGTCGCCAACTTCCTCAGCGACCCTGCTTGTCCCTTCGAGCTGACGCTGCACCGGATGATGACGACGAAGCACCTGGGCGATGCGCCTCACCCGGTTGTCGCATCCGCTGCGCGCGAAGTGCTGAACAAGTCAGACAACGAGCGGTCGGGCGTGCTCTCCACCGCCATGTCGTTTCTCGGTCTGTACCGCGACCCGACCGTGGCCGAAGTCACGTCGCGCTGCGACTGGCGCATCGCCGACCTGATTTCCGCCGAGCATCCGGTATCGCTCTATCTGGTCGTGCCGCCTTCCGACATCAGCCGCACCAAGCCGCTGATCCGGCTCATCTTGAACCAGATCGGGCGGCGGCTGACCGAATCGCTCGATGGCAGCGACGGCATCGCGCGCCGCCACAAGCTGCTGCTGATGCTGGACGAATTTCCGGCGCTGGGTCGTCTGGACTTCTTCGAGTCCGCACTTGCCTTCATGGCCGGCTACGGCATCCGCAGCTTTCTCATCGCTCAGAGCCTGAACCAGATCGACAAGGCGTATGGGCAGAACCATTCCATCCTCGACAACTGCCATGTCCGGGTGACTTTCGCCACCAACGACGAAAGGACGGCGAAAAGGATTTCCGAAACCCTCGGCACTGCCACCGAGCTTCGCGCGCAGCGCAACTACGCCGGCCACCGGCTCGCTCCATGGCTGGGGCACCTGATGGTGTCGCGTCAGGAAACCGCGCGTCCGCTGCTGACGCCCGGCGAGGTGATGCAGCTTCCGCCCGATGACGCCGTGGTCATGGTGTCCAGCGTCGCCCCGATCCGCGCGAAGAAGCTGCGCTACTACGCCGACGCCAATTTCAAGAATTGCGTCCTGCCACCGCCCGCGCTCGCAGTCGGGAGGTACGCCGACGCGCCGCCAGCCCACCCCGACGACTGGAGCGGCTTGGCGATCCCGGCCGTACCTGCGGCGCCGGCCTCGGCATCCGCCGATGGCCTGGGCGGCACCGATGACGGCGGCCCGCGCCGCCAGCCCGAACTCTCCGAAACCGTCGCCTACGACCCCGAGCCTGACGCACATGCGAACGACCTGGCTCTGCTCGATGACGACGACCTGGTGCTGCCACTTCCCGGCCAGCTCGACCCGTCCATGCAGCGCACGGCCCGGCTGGCTTCCCTCGACCCCAACGACGGAATCGACCTATGAGCCAATACCGCCTCAACCTTTTCATCCAGCCCGAGCACGCCAAGCGCCTGGACGAACTGGCCGCCAAGAAAGGTGTGTCCAAGTCCTCCATCGTCGCAGCGGCCTTGGCGTCCTGGCTGTCACCGGATGCTGGCGACCAGCGTGAGGCCGCTATTGCCAAGCGGCTGGATCGACTGTCGCGGCAGACCGAACGCCTGGAGCGCGACCAGAACATCCAGATCGAAACGCTGGCGCTGTTCATCCGCTATTTCCTGACCGTCAGCACGCCAGTGCCAGAAGCCCACCAGGACGCGGCCCGCGTCCAGGGCAAGGCGCGCTTCGAGCAGTTCGTCGAGCAGTTGGGCCGTCACCTGCTGCGTGGCCGCAGTCTGGTGCGCGACGTGGTGGAGGAATTGCACCCCGATCCGATGCGGATGGATGACGCAGCAGCGATGGCGTCCGCCCATGAACGAACTGCGGAGCGTGCATCATGAGTGCCGTTCCGCAGATCCCGCCCGAACCCCGGTCATCCGCAGCGGCGTCCCAGGATCGCCGCATCCAGATGCTGCGCACGGCGATGGGGCCGCTGATCGCCGCTGCGCTCGAAGACCCGGACGTGGTGGAAATCATGCTCAACCCGGATCGCACCCTGTGGGTGGATCGGTTGTCGTCGGGTCGCTCGCCGCTGGGCGTGGAACTGCCCGAAGCAGATGGCGAACGCATCATCCGCCTGGTAGCCGCGCATGTCGGTGCGGAGGTGCATCGCAGCCAGCCGCTCTTGACCGCCGAGCTGCCGGAAACCGGCGAGCGTTTCGAGGGCATCCTGCCACCGGCCGCCCCGGGGCCAGCCTTCGCGCTGCGCAAGCGGGCCGTGAGCATCATCGGTCTGGATCGCTACGTGGCCGACGGCATCCTGACCGCCGGGCAGGCCGAGTTCCTGCGCCGCGCCGTGCGCGAGCGGCAGAACATCCTGATCGCCGGCGGCACTAGCACCGGCAAGACCACGCTGGCGAACGCGCTGCTGGCCGAGATCGCCGCCACAGGCGACCGCGTGCTGGTGCTCGAAGACACCATCGAGCTGCAATGCGCGGCCCGCGACCATGTGCCGCTGCGCACCCGCGCCGGCGTCGTCACCATGACCGAGCTGGTGCGGGCCACGATGCGCCTGCGGCCTGACCGCGTGATCGTCGGCGAGGTGCGCGGCGGCGAGGCCCTCGACCTCATCAAAGTGTGGGGCACCGGCCACCCCGGCGGCATTGCAACCATCCACGCCGGCTCCGCGCTGGGCGCCTTGCTGCGCCTCGAACAGTTGATTCTCGAAGTCGCTGTGAATCCGCCGCGGGCGCTGATCGCCGAGGCGGTCAACGTCGTCATTCACATCGCCGGACGCGGCCGCAAGCGCCACGTCGAAACCATCGCCCGTGTCGTCGGCTTCGACGGCACCGGCTATCGCCTGGCGGACGCGCTGGAAACGCCGTTTCCCAAGCTGACGCCGGCTCCTCTCGCAGCCGACGCCGCTGCACATCCCCGTCCCCCAACCAACTTGGAGAACTGCCATGACGCACGTTGATTCTTTCCGCTTTTCCGTAAATCCGCTTCCTCACCTGTCCGGCCTAGCGCGACTGCGCAGCCTCGCCCGCCCTGCGGGGCAAGGGCTGCTGCTGGCCGCGCTGCTGCTGTTGCTGGCGGGCACGGCGCAAGCCGCCGGTTCCTCGATGCCGTGGGAGGGGCCCTTGCAGTCGATTCTGGATTCGATCCAGGGGCCGGTGGCACGCATCGTCGCGGTCATCATCATCATCGCCACGGGCCTGGCGCTGGCCTTCGGCGACACCAGCGGCGGCTTTCGCAAGCTGATCCAGATCGTGTTCGGGTTGAGCATCGCGTTCGCCGCTTCCTCGTTCTTCCTGTCGTTCTTCTCGTTCTCCGGCGGGGCCGTCGTATGAGTACGGCCAGCGACCTTCCGGGCTTCGAGGTGCCGCTGCATCGCTCGCTGACCGAGCCAATCCTGCTGGGCGGCGCGCCGCGCACCGTGGCAATTGCCAACGGCACGCTGGCCGCCGCCGTCGGACTGGGCCTGCAACTGTGGATTCCCGGCGTGGTGCTCTGGATCGTCGGCCACTCGCTGGCCGTATGGGGTGCTCGCGTCGATCCGCAGTTCATGCAGGTCTTCGCGCGGCATATCAAACACCGCCCGCTTCTGGACGTGTGAGGGGAGGACGCCATGCTGAACCTTGCCGAATATCGTCAGCGCCCGGCCTTGCTTGCCGACTGGCTGCCCTGGGCCGGGCTGGTCGCGCCGGGCGTTGTACTGAACAAAGATGGTTCGTTTCAACGCACGTTCCAGTTTCGCGGTCCCGACCTGGACAGTGCGACACAGGGCGAACTGATTGCCACGTCGGCGCGGCAGAACAACGCGCTTCGCCGTACCGGGTCTGGCTGGGCCTTCTATATCGAGGCCGAGCGAATGCGGGCATCGAGCTATCCGCAGTCCTCCTTTCCCGAACCACTGTCCTGGCTGGTGGATGAGGAGCGACGCGCGGCGTTCGAGGAGTCGGATGGCCATTTCGAGAGCGTCTATCACTTCACGTTGCAACACCTACCGCCGCAAGAGTCTCGCGCCCGTGCGGCTGGGATGCTGTACGAGAACCGGCCCACCGAGGGCGTGGACTGGCGCGGTCGGCTCGATTCCTTCGTGGCAGAGACCGATCGCGTGTTCGACCTGCTCGATGGTGTGATGCCGGAGATTGCCTGGCTGGACGACAGCCAGACGCTGACCTACCTGCATGCCACAGTCTCCACGCGCCGCTATCGCGTCGGCGTGCCCGACGTGCCGTTCCATATCGACGCGCTGCTGGCCGATGCCGCGCTGGTCGGCGGCCTGGCGCCCATGCTGGGCGATCAGCACCTGCGCGTGGTGTCGGTACGAGGCTTCCCGACCTCGACCTGGCCGGGGATTTTGGACGACCTCAACCGCCTGGGCTTTGCGTATCGCTGGAATACGCGCTTCCTGTGTCTCGACAAAGCCGAGGCGGAACGGGAGTTGGGGCGCTTGCGGCGCCAATGGTTCGCCAAGCGCAAGAACGTCATCGCGCTGCTGCGCGAAACGATCTTTCAGCAGGAAAGCCCGCTGGTCGATACCGATGCCAGCAACAAGGCCGCCGACGCCGATGCCGCCTTGCAGGAGCTGGGCAGCGATCAAGTCGCCTTCGGCTACCTCACCGCCACGGTGACGGTGCTCGACGCCGACCCGGCCGTGGCCGACGAGAAGCTGCGCATGGTGGAGCGCGTTATCCAAGGCCGGGGCTTCGTGACGATCCCCGAAACCCTCAACGCGGTCGATGCCTGGCTGTCGTCCGTCCCCGGCAACGCATACGCGAACGTGCGTCAGCCCATCGTTTCGACGCTGAACCTGGCGCACATGATGCCGATGTCAGCGGTATGGGCCGGGCCGAAGAAGAACGACCACCTCGACGGCCCGCCGCTGATCGTGACACGCACCGATGGTGCGACGCCGTTCCGGCTGGTAACGCACATCGGCGACGTGGGCCACACCCTTGTCGCCGGGCCGACTGGCATGGGCAAGTCGGTGCTGCTCGCCATCCTGGCCATGCAGTTCCGGCGCTACTTCGGCTCGCGGATCTTCGCCTTCGACATGGGGCGCTCGATGCGCGCCACCATCCTCGGCCTTGGCGGTGAGCACTACGACCTCGGTGCCGATGGCGGCATCGCCTTCCAGCCACTCGCGCGAATTGCCCACGAGGGCTACCGCACCTGGGCCGCGGAATGGGTGGAGGGCCGGCTGCTGCACGAAGGCGTGACGGTCGGCCCGGACGAGAAGGCTGCCATCTGGTCGGCGCTGAGAAGCCTTGCCGGTGCGCCGGTGGAGCAGCGCACCATGACCGGCTTGTCGGTGTTATTGCAGTCCAACGCGCTGCGCCAAGCGCTCGCGCCCTATGTGCTGGGCGGCGCACACGGCAAGCTGCTGGACGCTGACCACGACCGGCTGGGCATGGCCGACGTGCAGGGCTTCGAGATGGAAGAACTGATGCACAGCCCCGCCGCCGTGCAAGCGGTGCTGCGCTACCTGTTCGCCCGCTTCGACGAGCGTTTCGACGGTGCGCCGACGCTGCTGATCCTCGATGAAGCGTGGCTATTCCTTGATGAGCCATCTTTCGCGGCCCGCATCCGGCAATGGCTCAAGACGCTCAGGAAAAAAAACGTCAGCGTCATCTTCGCCACGCAGTCGCTGGCCGACATCAAGGATTCGACCATCGCGCCCGCGATCATCGAGAGTTGCGCCAGTCGGATTTTCTTACCTAATCCGCAGGCGACCGAGCCGCAGATTCGCACGATCTACGAGGGCTTCGGGCTCAACAGCCGGCAGATCGAGATCGTCGCCACCGCGCAGCCCAAGCGCGACTACTACTACCAGTCGCGCCTCGGCAACCGCCTATTCGACCTCGACCTGGGGCCTGTCGCGCTCGCATTCGCGGGCGCATCCACCCCTCAAGACCAACGCGATATTGACCGCGTGCTGACGCAGGCCGGCGCTCCCGGCTTCGCCGGCGCGTGGCTGCGCCATCGCGGCCTCGGCTGGGCCGCCGACCTGCTGCCGTCCGCTCCGGCGGCAGCTTCCTTTCTCGCTTCTCAACCGCTGGAGGTTTCACTATGAAGACCAAGCCCCGTTTGCTCTCTGTCTCACTCGCTGCTGTGTTGTCGGTATTGCTGCTGGCCATGCAGCCCGCATCCGCGCTGACGGTGTTCGACCCGTCCAACTTCGTGCAGAACACGCTGACCGCCGTGCGCACGCTGGAACAGATCAACAACCAGATCAACCAGCTCCAGAACGAGGCGCAGATGTTGATGAACCAGGCCAGGAATCTGGCAAACCTCGACTTCAACATCGTCAACCGCCTGCGCTCGACGCTCGCCACCACCGAGCGCCTGATCGCCGAGGCGCGCGGCTTGGCCTACGACGTGCAGAGCATGGATGCCACGTTCGCCCGCCTGTACCCGGAACAGTACGCCGCCACCATCAGCGGCGACCGCTTGGCGCAGGACGCCCGCGAACGCTGGCAGAACACCTTGAACGGCCTGCACACCGCGATGCGGATGCAGGCGCAGGTGTCGCAGAACCTCGCCCAAGACGAAAGCGCGCTGGCCGACCTCGTGAACCAGAGCCAATCGGCGACCGGCGCGCTGCAAGCGATGCAGGCGACGAACCAGCTCCTGGCTTTGCAGGCCAAGCAGTCGATCCAGGGGCAGCAGCTCCAGATCACGCAAGACCGGGCCGCTTCGCTGGAACTGGCGCGGCAAGCGGCGGCTATGGAGCGCGCCCGCGAAGTGCGGCGGCGCTTCCTCGGCACCGGCACGCCGTACACGCCGCAGTCCGTCAACTTCTACAACAACTGACCGGAGGCGGCCATGCGAAGCGCTTCCGTCCTGCTGGCCGTGCTGCTGACCGCGTGCGGCCAGCAGCCGGCCGAGAACCTGGCCGACGCCCTGGCCGCAGATCCGGTGCGGCTCAAGGCATTGCGCGGGCAATGCGCGGCCGACCGGCAGGCCGTGGGCGAGGATGCCTGCCGCGCCGCCGCCGAAGCCTTCCGGCGGCGCTTTTTCGCCGGCCATACCGGGCCGGACGAATACAACTCGCTGGCTGAACTTCCGCCGATTCCGCCGAGCTTCGATACGCCCGCAGATGAATTGCCAGAGGGCGCCGTTCTGCTCACTCCGTCCGAGGATTCGCCATGAACGACGTGACCATCATCGACCGTTTCCTCGATACGTTCTCGCGCTACATCGACTCGGGCTTCGGTTTGTTGCAGGGCGAAGTGGCGTTTCTCACCGCCACACTCATCGTCATCGACATGACGATCGCTGGTCTTTATTGGGCCATGAGCCACGCCACCGGCCAGGGCGATGACGTGATCGCCAAGCTGCTGCGCAAGGTGCTCTATGTCGGCGCGTTCGCCTACATCATCGGCAACTTCAACTGGCTGGCGAGCATCGTGTTCCGCTCGTTCGCCGGCTTGGGGATCACCGCGACCGGCTCGGCCATCACGATGGAGAACTTCCTTCAGCCTGGCCGGCTGGCGAAGACCGGCATCGACGCTGCCGCGCCGATTCTGGAACAGATCGGGGACATGGCTGGGTTCCCCGAGGTGTTCGTGAACATCGACCCCATCGTGGTGCTGTTCATCGCCTGGCTGGTGGTGATCCTCTGCTTCTTCGTGCTGGCGGTACAGCTTTTCATCACGCTGATCGAGTTCAAGCTGACCACGCTCGCCGGCTTCGTCTTGATCCCGTTTGCACTCTGGAACAAGACCTCGTTCCTCGCGGAAAAGGTGCTGGGCAACGTGGTGTCGTCAGGCATCAAGGTCTTGGTGCTGGCCGTCATCGTCGGCATCGGTTCCGGCCTGTTCGCCGAGTTCCAGGTGCATCCCGACGAGCCATCCATCGACCACGCGCTGGTCGTGATGCTGGCCTCGCTCGCGCTGCTTGCGCTGGGCATTTTCGGACCCGGTATCGCCACCGGCCTGGTGTCCGGTGCGCCGCAGCTTGGTGCGGGCGCGATGGCTGGTGCTGCGGTCGGCGCTGTCGGCACCGGCGTTGCCATCGGCGCCGCCGCAACGGGCGTGGGCGGCGCCGTCATGGCCGGTGCACGAATGGCCCCGGCGGCCGCAAAGCTGGCCGGTGCCGGGGCGCGTGCCGCGACTTCGGCGGCCGGCAGTGCCCGATCGGCGTTCCAGGCCGGTTCCACTGCGGCCGGCGGCGGTGCCAAGGGCGCGGCGGCTGGCCTCGGCAATGTCGCCAAGACCGGCGCACAAGCCGCAGGCCGCCGCGTCGCCTCTGGAGCTTCCGCTGCGGGGCAGAAGATGGCCGATTTCTTCCGCGCTGGCTGGAACGGCACAGAAGCCGGCAGCGACGGTGCTGGCCCCGGCCAGACCGCAGACGGCGCCGCAGGCTCGCAGAAGCAAGAGCAACCGGCCTGGGCCAAGCGGATGCACCGGCGCCAGCAGGCCACCCATGCCGCGACCACTGCTGCCCACACGCTGCGCGGCGGCGACGGCG
Source organism: Xanthomonas sp. NCPPB 1325 (assembly GCF_041477645.2). Lineage (NCBI taxonomy): Bacteria > Pseudomonadati > Pseudomonadota > Gammaproteobacteria > Lysobacterales > Lysobacteraceae > Xanthomonas > Xanthomonas sp. NCPPB 1325. Next base: position 3,314,552 of record NZ_CM192985.1, on the reverse strand, counting down.
GCGGCTCCGGGCAAGGCCCGAGCCTGCGGGATTCCGATACCTAACCTTCAAGGAGAACACCCATGCGATTCAAACGCCCGCAGGTGCGCTACGCCGATACGCCGCAGCCTGCCACCCCGTATCAAGCCGCCGCCCAGGTATGGGACGACCGTATCGGCTCGGCTCGCATGCAGGCCAAGAACTGGCGACTGATGGCCTTCGGCTGCCTGGTGCTCGCGCTGCTGATGGCCGGCGGCCTGGTGTGGCGCTCGGCGCAGTCCATCGTGACGCCCTATGTCATCGAGGTCGATCAGGCCGGGCAGGTGCGCGCCGTAGGTGAGGCCGCCACGCCGTACCGGCCCGGCGACGCGCAGATCGCGCACCACCTGGCGCGCTTCGTGACGCTGGTTCGCTCGCTGTCCATCGATCCCATCGTGGTGCGGCAGAACTGGCTCGATGCCTACGACTACACCACCGACAAGGGCGCGGCGGTGCTCAACGACTACGCCCGCACCAATGACCCATTCGCCCGCATCGGCAAGGAATCGGTGACGGTGCAGATCACCAGCGTGGTTCGCGCCAGCGACACGTCTTTCAACGTGCGCTGGACAGAGCAGCGCTACGTCAACGGTGCGCCCGCCGGCACCGAACGCTGGAACGCCGTGCTTTCGACCGTCCTGCAAACCCCGCGTACCGAACAGCGCCTGCGCAAGAACCCATTGGGTATCTACGTCAACGGACTGTCATGGAGCCGCGAACTGGATTCTTCCGAAGGAGCCAAACCATGAAACTTCGTTTCCGCCTTTACGTTTTTCCTTTGACGCTGCTGGCCCTCGCGGGCTGCGCCTCGCAGGGCAAGCCGCCGCCGTCCATCTCGCTCGACGAGCCGGTGCTGGCCCAGCCGTTGCCCGAACCGCCCAAGCCCGTCGAAGTCGTCGCCGTCCCTGAACCGCTGGCGCTGCCAGCGCAGTTGAAGCCGCTGCCGGAAGTCGATGAAGCCCCCGCTGCGCCGGAGCCGGCCGACGAAAAGGTGCGCGTTTCCCGTGCCAATGCAGAAGCGCGTATCGCGCCTACCCGTGAGGGCTACGTCAACGCGATTCAGGTGTGGCCGTTCACCGATGGCGCGCTTTATCAGGTCTATGCGTCGCCGGGGCGCGTGACGGTGGTTTCGCTTCAACCGGGCGAGGAACTGGTGACGGTCGCCGCCGGCGATACCGTGCGCTGGATCGTGGGCGACACGTCCAGCGGCGGCGGGGCCGATCTGCGCGTCAATGTGCTGGTCAAGCCCATCCGTTCCGGTCTGAAAACCAATCTCGTCATCACCACCAGTCGGCGCACCTACCTGCTGGAGCTGACCTCGACCGAGAAGGCATGGATGGCGTCGGTATCCTGGGACTACCCGAAAGACCGGATGCTCGCGTTGCAGCGCCAGGCGCAGGCTGCGCAGGCGACAACGCCTGTCGATACGGGCCTGTCGCTGGACAAGATCCGCTTCCGCTACGCGGTATCGGGCAGCAACCCGCCGTGGAAGCCGCTACGCGCCTTCGATGATGGAGAGAAGGTCTATATCCAGTTTCCGGCCGGCATTGCTCAGGGTGAGTTGCCGCCGCTGTTTGTCATCGGCGCGCAGGGCGACGGGCAATTGGTGAACTACCGTTTCCGCGCGCCGTACTACGTCGTGGATCGCCTGTTCGGCGCGGCCGAACTGCGGCTGGGCGGCGACGGCGGCGACTTGGTGCGGATCGAGCGCACCGATGGCGTTGCGCGGAGGAACTGACCATGAGCCAGGATGACACTCCCGACCTTGCCGCGCCGCAGGCGGCGGGCAAGATCGCTCCCGAGGCGGTGGCGCTGCGCGCCCAGCCGCGCCCGGTCACGCGCCTGAATCGGCGCACGCTGGCCATCCTCGCCGGCGTCCTGGCGGTGGCCGTGCCCGGCGCGCTGATGTGGTCGCTGCAACCTCAGCGGCGCGGTCCGGGCGAGCAGACCGAGCTTTACAACGTCGATCGTGTCTCGAAGTCGGAAGGACTGGATGCACTGCCGACGGACTACTCCAAGCTGCCGCCGGCGTTGCCGCCTGCCGTTCCCGAACTGGGGCCGCCGCTGCCGGGCGATCTTGGCCCTGCCATCGTGAAGTCGCAGCAGCCGGCGACGGCCGCCTACGCGGCCCCCGGCCACGACCCGAACGATGCTCTGCGCAAAGAAGCCGAAGCGGCCGCGGCCTCGTCCGTGTTCTTCCGCTCGGGAGGGCAGAATGCGGCGCCGGTGGCGCAGACACAGGTGGCCGCTGCGCCGGGCTTCGCCGCCAATGCGGCGTTTGACACGCTGGCGGCCGGGCCGGCCTCCACGGCGGCCCAGCCTGCTGACCCGACAGCGGTGCAAAACCGGCAAGACCAGAAAGAGGCTTTCCTGAAAGGTGGCTCCACTGAAACCCGTAATTCCGGCAATCTGACCCTGCCAACTTCGCCGTATCAGGTCATGGCCGGAACGGTGGTCGCAGGTGCCTTGGTGACGGGCATCAAGTCGGACTTGCCCGGCGACGTGATCGCCACGGTGACGGAGCCGGTCTATGACACAGCCACCGGGCGCTTCCTGCTGATTCCGCAGGGTTCGCGCATCCTGGGCAAATACAACAGCCAGGTCAGCTACGGGCAGAGCCGCGTTCAAGTCGTCTGGAACCGGATCATCCTGCCGGACACGTCTTCGCTCACGCTCGACAACCTGGCCGGCACCGACCCAGCCGGCTATGCCGGGCTGGAGGACGATGTGGACTACCACTGGGGCCGCATCTTTGCCGGTGCGGCACTCACCACGCTGCTGGGCGTCGGTGCCGAGCTGGCCGCGCCGGAGAACCGGCAGGATGGTGATCGCGTCATCATCGCTGGGCGCGACAGCGCGCAAGACAGCATCAATCAGGTCGGCCAGGAGATGACCCGGCGCAACCTCAACATCCAGCCGACCTTAACGCAACGGCCGGGCCTACCGGTTCGCATCATCGTCAACCGGGATCTGGTGCTGCGGCCGTATCAGCCGCTGTTCTTCAACCGGGGGACTTCACGATGAGCACGACCAAGAAGCTGCGGCTCGGGCCGCTGCCGAAAACCGAATCTACTAAGCTCACCTTCACTTGCCCAACCAGCCTGAAAGCCGACCTTGACCGCTACGCCGGGCTTCACGCGCAGGCGTATGGCGAGGCGGTCGATGCCCTGACGCTGATTCCGCACATGCTGGAGGCGTTCATGGCTGGAGACCGGGGATTCAGGAAGGGAGGAACGAGCAAGACCGAGCCCCCGAAGTCAAGTTGACGATGCCAGCGCAGCCACCACTGCCCACAATGAAAGCGCAGCCAGTGGGCTGCGCTTTCGCTTTTGAGGAAGTCTTGTGGCAGGTCAGGGCTGTGATACCGATGCGATCTTGCACGCTGCGACGCTCTTACGCTTTCCACCTCCAAGCGCCTATACGACACCTAGCTCGAAAAGCGACAACCGCACACAGAAGCCAGAAACTGGCCTAACCTGTTGTCCCACAAGCCTTATAGCCGCGCTGCATCCCTCATCAAAGAGCTTGACAGCGGACATTTTTTATTCCTGCGAGGTGCCAGGGAGCGCAGATCCAGTTTTCTCCTCGCAGGCGACGTTCGATCCCGTCGAATCTCGCCACGTCTGCTTGCTGGCGATGCGGCGGCGATCGTGTGCAACGCGACGCGTCGAGCCTTCTTCCCGGCCTGGCGACGCTCGCCGCAGCCGGCACACTGCTACGTTGCCGGCCCAGCGTCGGCCGCGCTCAGGCCCAGTCCAAGGTGCCGCGAATCACCGTCTGGACCTGGCCGCCCGACCACACGGCACCGTCGCCGTCGATGCGTAGTTCCAGCAGGGCATCGAAGCCGATTTCGCGCCCCTGGCTGACCACGTAGCGGCGGTCCTTGCCGGGCAGTGCGTGGCGGCTGTCCAGCCAGGCGGCGAGCACGGCATTGGCCGCGCCAGAGGCGGCATCTTCAAAACGCCGGCCGTTGCCGACAAAGGCGCGCACAGCCAGATCGTAGGCACCGGCGGTGGCGGCGCGCGCATACGCAAACACGCCCATGCTGCCGGTGGATTCGGCCAACGCGGCGATCGCCTCCCACTCCGGCTGCAGGCCGCGCAGCGCGGCCTCGCTGGCCAGCTCCACCACCCACCAGGTGCGGCCGCCGTCCATCAGTGCGGGCGGCAGGGTACCCAACGACCAGCCATGCAGTGCGTCGCGCAGGCGCGGGTCATCGGCCTGCACCTGCTCGGCGACGCGCGCGCGCGGGGTGCGGATGGCGATGCTGCGGTGGCCATCGATCTGCTCCACGCGCAGCGGCAACTGGCCGGCGATGCCGTCCTGCACCAGCACGCCGTCGTCGGGCGCGGCCAGGCCGGCCTCGAGCACCGCATGCGCCGTGCCCACGCTGGGGTGGCCGGCGAACGGCACCTCCTTGTGCGGGGAAAACATGCGCAGCCGGTAGCTGCTGTGCGCGTCCGCCGCGGGGAACACAAAGGTGGTCTCCGGCAGCTTGGTCCAGCGCGCAATCGCCTGCATGGCCACATCGTCCAGGCCCTGCGCATCCAGCACCACCGCCAGCGGATTGCCGCTGCCGGGGCGGGCGGAGAACACATCCAGTTGCAGGAAACGGCGGGTGGTCATGAGGGCGGATCCGCGGACAGGGCGCGGCAGCTTACCAATCGATGCGTCCGTCGATCACCTGCAGGGTCGTACCGCCGATCCAGACCTCCCCTGCAGCGTCCACTTCGATGTGGATGCGGCCATCGCGGCCGACTTCGCGGCCCTGGCTGGCGACGTAGTGCAGCCCCGCGCCCGGCAGGCGGTTTTCGCCGTGCAGTCGCGCGGCAATGCACGCATTGGCACTGCCGGTGACCGGGTCTTCCGGGATGCCATCGCCAGGGCAGAACGCACGCACCACCAGGTCTTCGCTGCCGCCAGCTGCGGGCGCGTAAATCGTCAGCCCGGTGGCGGCGCTGGCCTGGGTCAGGCGGGTGATGGCGGCAAGATCGGGCACTGCCTGGCGCACCGCCGCCGCATCGGCCAGTTCCAGCAGCCACCAGTTCGGGCCATTGTTCCAGAGCGCTGCCGGGTGAGGGGCGGTGCGCAGGCCGGCAGCGGCTGCCTGCAGCGCTACCGCGTGGGTGTCACCGGTTGCGATGACGCGGGCACGCGGTGCGCGCAGTCGCACCTGCACGCTGCCGTGGCGGTCGAACACATCCACCGGCAGCACGCCGGCCGCGCATTGCTGACGCAGCCGGCCGTCGGCCTGGTAGCTGGTGAGTCCATGGGTCGCTGCGGCCCACGCCGCACCCACGCTGGGGTGGCCGGCAAACGGCAGTTCCGCGCGCGGGGTGAAGATACGGATGTGATAGTCGGCGTCGGGCACGCTCACGGGCACGAAGAAAATCGTCTCCGACAGGTTCAGCCATGCGGCGATCTGCTGCATCTGTTCGCCGGACAATGTGCCTGCATCGAACACCACGCCCAGTGGATTGCCGCCGCCGGTGCGGCTTGCGAAGACGTCCAGTTGCAGATAGCGGTGCTTGCTCATGATCGATGCGGACTCGGTGGTGGGAAGAGGTGCGGATGGTTGCAGCGCAAACCGTTGCCGCAAGATGCAACGCGCTGCGGACTGCGACCAGGCACGGGGTCATGCGGGCGGTATTGGCAGTAGAATCGGGGATTCCGCCCGGCATACCGGCTTTTCCCCCATCTTAAACGCCTACCCCATGTCAGCTCCCCACATTACCGATCGTTGGATCGTCCTCAAGTTCGGCGGCACCTCGGTGTCGCGTCGTCATCGCTGGGACACGATTGGAAAACTGGCGGGCAAACGGGCGAACGAAACCGGCGGCCGCGTGCTGGTGGTGGTGTCTGCACTGTCGGGCGTGACCAACGAGCTCACCGCCATTGCCGATGGTGCCGCCGACAGCGCGCAGCGGGTGGCAGCGCTGGAACAACGCCATCGCGACTTCCTTGCCGAGCTGGAGCTCGACGTCGATGCGGTGCTGGGCGAGCGTCTGGCCGCGCTGCATGCGCTGGTGGGCGATGCACGCGCCGCCACGCGCACGCTCGACTGGCAGGCCGAGGTGCTGGGGCAGGGCGAGTTGCTGTCCTCCACCATCGGCGCGGCGTATCTGCATGCCAGTGGCCTGGACATGGGCTGGCTGGATGCGCGCCAGTGGTTGTCGGCACTGCCGCCGCAACCCAATCAGAGCGAGTGGTCCAAGCGCCTGTCGGTGTCGTGCCAGTGGCAGTCCGATGCCGACTGGCGCGCGCGCTTCGATGCGCAACCCACGCGCTTGCTGATCACCCAGGGCTTCATTTCGCGGCACGCCGATGGCGGTACCGCCATTCTGGGGCGCGGTGGTTCGGATACCTCGGCGGCGTACTTCGGCGCGTTGCTGGGTGCCAGCCGGGTGGAAATCTGGACCGACGTGCCCGGCATGTTCAGCGCCAACCCGAAGGAAGTGCCGGACGCGCGCCTGCTGACCCGGCTGGACTATTACGAAGCGCAGGAAATCGCCACCACCGGCGCCAAAGTGCTGCATCCGCGCTCGATCAAGCCCTGCCGCGATTCCGGCGTGCCGATGGCGATCCTGGACACCGAGCGCCCCGATCTGCCCGGCACCAGCATCGACGGCAATGCCGAGCCGGTGCTGGGCGTGAAGGCAATCAGCCGCCGCAACGGCATCGTGCTGGTGTCGATGGAAGGCATCGGCATGTGGCAGCAGGTGGGCTTCCTCGCTGATGTGTTTACGCTGTTCAAGAAGCACGGTTTGTCGGTGGATCTGATCGGCTCGGCCGAAACCAACGTCACCGTGTCGCTGGATCCGTCGGAGAACCTGGTCAACACCGATGTGCTGGCGGCGTTGTCGGCGGACCTGTCGCAGATCTGCAAGGTCAAGATCATTGTTCCCTGCGCGGCCATCACCCTGGTCGGGCGCGGCATGCGTTCGCTGCTGCACAAGCTGTCCGACGTGTGGGCCACGTTCGGGCAGGAGCGCGTGCACATGATTTCGCAATCGTCCAACGACTTGAACCTGACCTTCGTCATCGACGAGGCCGATGCCGATGGTTTGCTGCCGATCCTGCATGCCGAGTTGATCGACAGCGGCGCGATGCCGGTGAGCGAAGGCGACGTGTTCGGCCCGCGTTGGCGCGAGATCATCGGCTCGGTGCGTCCGCGCCCCACGCCGTGGTGGCATGCCGAGCGCGCGCATCTGTTGTCGCTGTCCAGCGCCGGCACGCCGCGTTACGTCTATCACCTGCCCACGGTGCGCGCGCGGGCGCAGGCGCTGGCGCAGATCGCGGCGGTGGACCAGCGCTATTACGCGATCAAGGCCAATGCGCATCCGGCCATCCTGATAGCGCTGGAGCAGGCCGGTTTCGGTCTGGAATGCGTCTCGCATGGCGAATTGCGCCGTGTGTTCCAGACGCTGCCGGAGCTGTCGCCGCGCCGCGTGTTGTTCACGCCGAGCTTTGCGCCCAGGGCCGAGTACGAAGCGGCATTCGCGTTGGGTGTGACGGTGACCGTGGACAACGTCGAAGCGCTGCGCAACTGGCCGGAGGTGTTCCGCGGCCGCAACGTGTGGCTGCGCATCGACCTGGGTCATGGCGATGGCCATCACGAGAAGGTCAATACCGGCGGCAAGGCGTCCAAGTTCGGCCTGTCGTCCACGCGCGTGGATGAGTTCGTCGAGGTGGCGCGCACGCTGGAGGTCACCATCACCGGCGTGCACGCGCACCTGGGCAGTGGCGTGGAAACCGGCGAGCACTGGCGGATGATGTACGACGAACTGGCCGGTTTTGCACGGCGCATCGGCACCGTGGAAACCATCGATATCGGTGGTGGTCTGCCGATTCCGTACAGCGCCGAGGACGAACCGTTCGACCTGGAGGTGTGGGCCAAGGGCCTGGCCGAGGTCAAGGCCGTGCATCCGGGCTATCGCCTGGCGATCGAGCCGGGCCGTTACCTGGTGGCCGAAGCCGGCGTGCTGCTGGCGCAGGTGACCCAGGTGATCGAAAAGGACGGCGTGCAGCGCGTAGGCCTGGATGCGGGCATGAATACCTTGATCCGCCCGGCGTTGTACGACGCCTGGCACGACATCGAAAACCTCAGCCGGCTCGATGCGCCGGCCGATGGCAGCTTCGATATCGTCGGGCCGATCTGCGAATCGTCGGATGTATTCGGCAAGCGCCGCCGTCTGCCGGCGGCCACCGCGCCGGGCGATGTGGTGCTGGTGGCCGACGCCGGTGCGTACGGCTATTCGATGGCCAGCACCTACAACCAGCGCGAATTGCCGCGCGAAGAGGTGATCGATGCGCCCGCTGGCTGAGTTCGTGGCGCTCAGCACGCTGGCCGGTGGTGTGGCGATGGTGTTTTCCACCGCCATCGACATGGCCGGGCAGCCGGCGCCGTGGACCGACAGCCTGAAGTGGCTGCTGCCTGCATTGCTCGCTGCCGGCCTCGGTGCGTGGGGCGCGGCGCGTTGGCAGCGACGCCGCCAGGACCGCTCGCTGGCGCAGCACGCCGGTGGCATGGCGCTGCGCACGGTGCTGTTGAGCGCACTCGGCTATCTGCCGGCGTTGCTGCTGTACTTGCTGGTCGCACTGCTGGTCACCGGCGATGCGAAGGCGATCCGTGCGGACGTGATGCTGCTGTTGTTCCTGATCGGCTGCCTGCCGCTGCTGTGGGCGGCGGTGCCGTTTTCCATGATTGAATATGCCTTGTGCCGGCGTTATCTACGCCGTCAACGAGGTCTTGCAGGGTGTCCATGAGCGCTTTCGACAAACATCAGGTATCCACTTTCCGTTTCGTGCGCTGCGCGCTCGACGCGCAGACCGGCGTGGCGACGCTGGTGTATGCCTTCGACCAGGGCCCGGAACTGGTGGAGACGGTGGCCGTGCCGGGCGCACCGTTCGTGCTGGACGGCGCGCGCGCTGCCGCCGTGCAGCAGGCGCTGCAGCTGCTGCACCTGATCGCCGGCGTGAGCTACTACAAGGCCGCGGTGCCGCCGGCCATCGCCATCGACAGCTACAGCATCGATGCCGGCACCGCTGCGCTGGTGGAAAGCGTCTATCTGCATGGCCTGGGCGAGTTTGCCTACCGCAACGGCCTGAACCTGCACGGCAAGATCAATTTCCCGGTCGCAGCACACGCGCCCGCCGATGCGCCTGCGCTCGGCCTGCGCGAGCATGCGCTGGTGGCCATCGGTGGCGGCAAGGATTCGCTGGTCAGCATCGAGGCCCTGCGCCACGCCGGCGTGGCGCAGACCGTCAGCTGGATCGGCGGCTCGCAACTGATCCGCGCCTGCGCCGAACGTACCGGCCTGCCGGTGCTCAACATCGGCCGTGTGCTGGCGCCGGAATTGTTCGAGCTCAACCGCCAGGGCGCCTGGAATGGGCACATCCCGGTGACCGCGGTGAATTCGGCCATCCTGGTGCTGTCGGCGCTGCTGACCGGCGTGGATCAGGTGGTGTTCTCCAACGAACGCTCGGCCAGCTATGGCAGCCAGATTCCCGGCACCGGCGAGGTCAACCACCAGTGGTCCAAGGGCTGGGCGTTCGAGCAGGCCTTCGGCGATTACGTGCAACGGCACGTGGCAGCCGACCTGCGGTACTACTCGTTGCTGCGGCCGTTGTCGGAGCTGGCGGTGGCGCGGCAGTTTGCCAAGACCGATCACTACGACGCGCATTTTTCCAGCTGCAACCGCAACTTCCACATCATGGGCGAGCGGCCGGTGCATCGCTGGTGCGGTGTCTGCCCCAAGTGCCATTTCGTCTTTCTGGCGCTGGCACCGTTCATGCCCAAGACGCGTCTGGTCAAGATCTTCGGGCGCAACCTGATCGACGATGCCAGCCAGGCCGGCGGCTACGATGCGCTGCTGGAATTCCAGGATCACAAGCCGTTCGAATGCGTCGGCGAAGGCCGCGAATCGCGTGCGGCGATGGCGCTGCTGGCAACGCGCGCGGAGTGGAAGGAAGACGCGCTGGTGATGCGCTTCATCCGTGAGATCCAGCCGCAGCTGGATGCGCAGGCGTTGCAGATGGAGCCATTGATGGCCATCGATGGCGAGCACCGCATTCCTTCGGCGCTGTGGGAGCGCGTGCGTGCGAATTTCGCAGCTTGAGGGCAGGGCGGTTGCGTTGTGGGGTTGGGGGCGCGAGGGGCGCGCCGCCTATCGCGCGCTGCGGAGTGCCTTGCCCACCCAGCCGCTGACGGTGTTCTGCACCAACGAAGAGGCACGTGAGCTGGCTGCGCTGGCCGACGCGGCGCTGCAGGTGGAGACCGACGCCAGCGCGCAGGCCTTGGGCCGGTTCGAGATCGTGGTGAAGTCGCCGGGAATCAGCCCGTACCGCCCCGAGGCGCTCACCGCTGCAGCCGCGCACGGCACGCAGTTCATCGGCGGCACCGCGCTGTGGTTTGCCGAACATGCGCAGGCCGACGGCGCCGTGACGGGCGCCATCTGCGTCACCGGAACCAAGGGCAAAAGCACCACCACCGCGTTGCTGGCGCATCTGCTGCGCTGCGCCGGGCATCGCACCGCCCTGGTCGGCAATATCGGCCAACCCTTGCTGGAAGTGCTGGCACCGCAGCCGCCGCCGGCGTACTGGGCGATCGAACTGTCCAGCTACCAGACCGGCGAGGTCGGGCGCAGCGGCGCACGTCCGCAACTGGCGGTGGTGCTGAACCTGTTTCCCGAACATCTGGACTGGCACGGCGATGAAGCGCGCTACGTGCGCGACAAGCTGTCGCTGGTGACCGAAGGCCGGCCGCGGATCGCGTTGCTCAATGCTGCCGACCCGCTGCTGCGCGGACTGCAACTGCCCGACAGCGAGGTGCGCTGGTTCAACCATCCCGATGGCTGGCATCTGCGCGGCGATATGGTCTACCGCGGCGCGCAGGCGGTGTTCGATACCGCCGATGTGCCGCTGCCCGGCGAGCACAATCGACGCAACCTGTGCGCGGTGCTGGCTGCGGTGGAAGCGCTCGGCCTGGATGCCGCCGCGCTGGCGCCGGCGGCGCGGAGCTTTCGTCCGTTGCCCAATCGCCTGCAGCTGCTCGGCAGTGTGGATGGCATCAGTTACGTCAACGACTCGATCAGCACCACCCCGCATGCGTCGCTGGCTGCGCTGGCCTGTTTTGCGCAGCGTCGCGTTGCGTTGCTGGTTGGCGGGCATGACCGCGGGCTGGACTGGCAGGAGTTTGCCGCGCACATGGCGCAGCAGGCGCCGCTGGAGATCGTCACCATGGGCGCCAATGGCCCCCGCATCCATGCGCTGCTGGCGCCACTGGCCGCGACGGGACGGTTCGGCCTGCATGCCGCCGCCGACCTGGAACACGCCATGCAGCTGGCGCGCGATGCACTGGGCGAGCAGGGCGGCGTGGTGCTGCTGTCGCCGGGCGCGCCCAGCTTCGGCGCCTACAGCGATTACGTGGCGCGTGGCCGGCATTTCGCCCAGCTGGCGGGGTTCGACCCTGCGGCGATCAGCGCGATCCCGGGCCTGGGCGTGCAGTAAGAACGTTGTTCGCCTGCCCGCGCCACCGCATCGCTTGCGGTCAGGTGGCAGTGCGGCCGACTCGTCGCGCAGCTGACTGAGGTCAGCGAGTCCATGCCTGCGCACTTCCAGGCGGTGTGCAGTGAAGCGCGTTGCTCCGGCGTCTGCGGCCAACCCGCCCATCGTATCGGCGCGAACCGTTAGCCGGTTCACGACCAGCCGGTGATCGGGCAGGCCATTTTGCTACCGCCGCGCATCGCGACCACGCCTGCACGGCGGCTGGGCCTACACTCGCGGCAAATCCCCGGAGCAAGCGCATGCACAAGCAATGGTCGTGGAGCGGTGTGGGTCTGGTCGGCGTTCTGGCGTCGTTGGCACTGCCGGCGATGGCGGCGATGCAGGCCAGGCCGCTGGAATGGAAGATCGGCAAGGACACCTATAGCGGCGTGCTGGTCTACGACGATGCCGGCGCTGCCACGCGCCCCGGCCTGGTGATGGTGCCCAACTGGCGCGGCGTCAACGATTCGGCGGTGACCAAGGCCAAACAGCTGGCTGGCGACGATTACGTGGTGCTGGTGGCCGACGTATACGGCAAGGGCATCCGCCCCAAGGACGACACCGAAGCCGGTGCCCAGGCCAAGAAGCTGCGCGATGACCGGCCCACCTTGCAGGCACGTGCGCTCAAGGCGGTGGATGTGCTCAAGGCGCAGGCCGGCAAGGCGCCGCTGGACGCGTCACGGATCGGCGCGGTGGGCTTCTGTTTCGGCGGCACCACGGTACTGGAGCTGGTCCGCGCCGGCGCGCAGCTGGCTGGCGTGGTCAGCCTGCACGGCGGCATCGCCACGCCCGCTCCTGCTGCTGCCGGTTCGGCCAAAACACCGCTGCTGGTGCTCAATGGCGCCGACGACAAGAGCGTGACCAAGGCGGATATTGCGGCGTTCGAAACCGAAATGAATGGCGCCGGCGCCGATTGGCAGTTCGTCAATTTCAGCGGGGCGGTGCATTGCTTTGCCGAAGCCGATGCCAACAGCCCGCCGGGCTGCCTATATAACCCGCGCGCGGCCAAACGCGCCTACCGCATGCTGGGCGATTTCTTTGAGGAGCGGTTTGGTCGATAGCGGAGATTGGTGATTCGGGATTTGGGATTCGCAAAGGCGCGGTCCCGTCCTTCGAATCTTCCCGTGAGGCTGTGCTCAGGGGCTTGTGTTGAACCTTGCTGTGCCATCGAGTGCCGGGATTCGTCAACGTGCGGCCAAGCCGCCGTTGCGAATCCCCATTCCCGAATCCCGTCCGGCGCGCGCAGCGCGCTGGATCAATGCGTACGTTCGACCGCGTAACGTGCCAGTCCGCGCAAGGCGGCCACCGCCGGGCTGTGCGGCAGGCTGTCCAGCGCGCGTTCTGCGGCGGCGGCATATTCGGCCGCGCGCGCGCGGCTGTAATCCAGGCCGCCGGTGGCGTGGATGGCGGCCAGCACCTCGGGCATCGCTGCTGCATCGCCTTGTTCGACGATGGTGCGCAGGCGCTGCTGGGTGGGCGCGTCCGAATGCGCCATGGCGTGGATCAGCGGCAGCGTGGCCTTGCCTTCGGCCAGGTCGTCGCCCAGGTTCTTGCCCAGGTCGGCTGCCTCCGCGGCGTAGTCCAGCACGTCGTCGGCAATCTGGAACGCAAAGCCCAACTGCATGCCGTAGTCGTACAGCTGCTGCTGCACCGCGGCGTCCGCACCGGAGGCCAGTGCGCCCAGGCGCGTGCCGGCAGCGAACAGCACCGCAGTCTTGCGCTCGATCACGCGCAGGTAGGCGGCTTCGTCGGTGTCGGGGTTGTGCACGTGCAGCAGCTGCAGCACCTCGCCTTCGGCGATGCGGTTGGTGGTGTCGGCCAGGATCTGCATCACCTCCATGCGGTCCAGCTCCACCATCAACTGGAAGCTGCGCGAGTACAGGAAGTCGCCGACCAGCACGCTGGGCGCGTTGCCCCACAGTGCGTTGGCGGTGCTGCGGCCGCGGCGCAGGTCCGACTCGTCCACCACGTCGTCATGCAGCAGCGTGGAGGTGTGGATGAATTCGATGATCGCCGCCAGTTGGTGGTGCTCCGGGCCAGAGCCGCCGGCGGCGTGGCCGGCCAGCATCACCAGCATCGGACGCAGGCGTTTGCCGCCGGCGGAGATGATGTGATCGGCGATCTGGTTGATCAGCACGACGTCCGAGGCCAGGCGGCGACGGATCAGTGCATCGACCGCCGCCATGTCTGGCGCGGCGAGGGACTGGATCTGGGGTAGGCCCAGCACGGTGGGGAGGTCTTCGGCGATGGTCATGCGCAGGCGTTCGTGATGTGCATCGATTATAGGTGCCCGGGCCGGATCCGTCCCGCCGGACCCAACCGGTCGCTTCACATTTGCGGCCCCTGTGGCCGGGCCGGCCCCCGCAAAGGCCCGCCTGGGCTGGATTTCCGACCCCCGGCAGGGCGCTCGCCCGGCAGCGCCGCGCGGCAACCTGCCACGACCGCCGACAGGCAGGTGCGGTAACATTGCCGCACAGACATTCATCGTTGCGCGCTCCCGGCGCCAGCGCATCATCTCGGAAGCACCTATGGCCCGCGGCATCAACAAAGTCATCCTCGTCGGCAACCTCGGCAACGATCCCGACACCAAGTACACCCAGGCCGGCATGGCCATCACCCGTGTGAGCCTTGCCACCACCAGCGTGCGCAAGGACCGCGACGGCAACAACCAGGAACGCACCGAGTGGCACCGCGTGGTCTTTTTTGGAAAGCTGGGTGAAATCGCCGGCGAGTACCTGCGCAAGGGCTCGCAGGTGTATGTCGAAGGCGAGCTGCGCTACGACAAGTACACCGGGCAGGACGGCGTGGAAAAGTACAGCACCGACATCGTCGCCAACGAGATGCAGATGCTCGGCGGCCGTGGTGAAGGTGGCGGTGGTGGCATGGGCGGAGATCGTCCGCAGCGCTCGCAGGCCCCGCGTCAGCAGCAAGGCGGCGGCGGTGGCGGGCAGGGCGGTGGCGGATACGGCGGTGGGCAGGGCGGCGGGCAGGATTACGCGCCGCGTCGTCAGCAGCCGGCCCAGCAGCAATCGGCGCCGCCGATGGACGATTTCGCGGACGACGACATCCCGTTCTGAGCCGCGTTGTCGCCCTCGTCATCCGGAAGGCCCGCCATGTGCGGGCCTTCTGCATTCAGCGTCATCGGGAACCAGGCGTCACCGGCTGGCGGGACGGGTCGCTGTCCAGCAGCGGCTGACGTTGTCGGCGAAGCAGCGACCGGACCGGCGCCTGCTCACGCCGATGTGCGATCCCGCCCGCTTTGCTTGGCGCGGTAGAGCGCCGAATCGGCGTCGTGCACGATGGCGTCCGGCGTCTGCGGTGTTTCGCCCGGTTCGAAGGTCGCGGCGCCCACGCTGACGGTGACATGCGCGCTGGTCGGGCTGGACAGATGCATCAGGCCCAGGCCGGCCACGGCGCTGCGCACGGCATCGGCCAGGCGCAACGCGCCGGCGGCATCGGTATGCGGCAGGATCATGCCGAACTCTTCGCCACCGTAGCGGGCCGCCACGTCTTCGCTGCGGCGCGAGCAGGCCGCGATGGCGCCGGCAATCAGGCGCAGGCAGGCATCGCCATTCACATGGCCATAGGTGTCGTTGTAGAGCTTGAAGTGGTCCACATCGATCATCAGCACCGATAACGGCGACTGCTGGTGCACGGCTTCGCGCAATGCTTGCGACAGGCGGTAGTCGAACGCGCGCCGGTTGGCGATGCCGGTCAGTGCATCCACCCAGGCTTCGGAGCTGAGCTTGGCCTCGTTGCGATGCATGCGGCGCAGTTGCAGGTCCAGCCAGATGCCCACGCCCAGCAGCACGATGCAGCCGAGTGCGGCAATCACGATCCGCTGGGTTGCTGCCTGCCGCCAATTGGCCAGCGCATCGTCCACCGACACACCCGTCAGCACGGTCAACGGATACGGGCGCGCCGGAGCGAAACTGGAGATGCGCTCCACGCCGTCGATCGGCGAACGATAGGTCGCAGTGCCGTGCTTGCGCGCGCGCATGGAGACGTAGATCGAGGTGCCCGCGATCGAGGTGCCGATGACGTCGTGTTTGTCGGGCCGGCGTACCAGCACGATGCCATCGTCGTTGGTCATGCCGATGGTGCCGTTCGGGCCGACTTCGAAGGTGCTGTAGTAATTCTGGAAATACTTCAGCTGCAGCGTCACCAGCACCACACCGGCAAATTCGCCATCGCTGTCGTTGAGCCGGCGACTGAGGGTCATCACCCAGCTGCCATCGGAACGGCTCCGCACGGGTGGGCCCGCCAGCGACAATGCATCGCGGTGGTCGCGGTGATATCTGAAATAGGCGCGGTCGGCGTTGTTGTGGGTGCGGGGCGTGCTGTCCAGCGATGAGCTGACCCAGCTGCCGTCGGCCGCATAGATGAAGATGCCATGCAGGCGGTCCGAGCGCCTGGCCTCACGGACCAGAAACTCGTGCATCGCCGAGTGCGCGCCGTTGTTGCCTTGATCGTGTTCGACCCGCGAGACCAGGCCCGACAGCACCGCGTCGGCGATGGACAGGGTGTCGCTGGCATGCTGAGCCAGCGAATTGGCCAGATTCAACGACTGCGCCTCGGCGCTGCGCAGGGCGCTCGCGCGCTCCTCGTGGATGGACCAGTACTCCGAACCGAGCAGCAGTAGCCACGAAATGGTCAGCACGAAGTGCAACGCGATGCGTTGTGCACGTTGGCGCCACCGCTTGGTTGTTGACGTCACTGTGGCTACCTGTATGGACACCAGGGCGATGCAACCGGTGTGCCAGCCTACGCGTGGCCGCAGTGGCAACCGTGTGCAGTCGCGCAACCACAGCGCCGATCTGTGATTGGCAGCGCACTGCTGCGCTGCAGTCCGCTTGCCACGTGCGGCCGTCACTCGGTGGTGCGCATCAGCATCCGGCGTGACCGCCGTTGCAGTGCAAGCCAGCTCGACTGCATCCGCATCACGGTGCGCGTGGTATTCCGGGAGTCGATTCGTTATCCGAGGAGCTCTCATGCGCGCCATTCGTCTCTCGCAACCCGGCGGTCTGGATGCATTGCAATCAGTCGATGTGGCCGACCCGGGGCAGCCCGCACGTGGACAGATCCGTGTGCGTCTGCATGCCAGTTCGCTCAACTTCCACGACCTGGGCATCGTGCTCGGCCAGATGCCGACGGCGGACGGACGCATCCCCATGTCCGATGGCGCCGGGGTGATCGAAGCGGTCGGCCCGGACGTCAGCGAGTTCGCAGTGGGCGACCACGTGGTGTCCACCTTCTTTCCGTCCTGGCTGGACGGCGAGCCGCTGCATGCGGGCTTCGCCACCACCCCGGGCGACGGGGTCGATGGATACGCGCGCTCGGCGGTGGTCACCGCTGCGCACGCGTTCACCCATGCACCGGCCGGCTACAGTCATGCCGAAGCCGCCACCCTGACCACGGCCGGCGTCACCGCCTGGCGGGCCCTGGTAGCCAATGGTGGCCTGAAGGCAGGCGACACGGTGCTGGTGCTCGGCACCGGCGGCGTATCGATCTTTGCGCTGCAGTTCGCCAAGGCCATGGGCGCGACCGTGATCGCCACCTCGTCCTCGGACGAGAAGCTGGACAAGGTGCGGGCGCTGGGCGCCGACCACCTGATCAATTACCGCCAGCATGCCGAATGGTCGAAGCAGGTGCTGGAGATCACCGACGGGCGTGGTGTGGACCATGTGGTCGAGGTCGGTGGGCCTGGCACGCTCGCGCAATCGATCCGCGCGGCGCGTGTGGGCGGGCACATCGCCTTGATCGGCGTATTGACCGGCGCCGCCGGGCCGGTGCCGACAGCGGAGATGATGGGCCGCCAGCAGCGTCTGCAGGGGCTGGTCGTGGGCAGCCGCCGGCATCAGCAGGCACTGGTGCGGGCGCTCGACAGCTTGCCGCTGCGTCCGGTGATCGACCGGGCCTACGCACTCGACGACATCGGCGAAGCATTCGCCTTGCAGAAGTCCGGAGGCCATCTGGGCAAGATCGTACTGGAGTTCTGACGCCTTGGCCCACCCGGCGATGCCGGCTCACCAACACCGGAGCCGGCACGCTGATAAAACGCACACTGCGCATTGCATCACAGCATCAGGACCGCGAGGCGTAGCGAAGAATGTCTGCGGTGCTGCAGCAACCTGCGTCGATGGCTCCAACGCCGTCGACGCTGAATGACGCGGCTTCATCGTTGCATGCAAGACACTGCGTCCGCGCATGCGCATGCGCATGCGCTGGCGCTGCGCCGTGATGAGCACGTTCCATGGATGTATGCAGACGCAACCATCGCTGCAGTTGTACGTGCCGGCACTGGACCGGTCGTTCCCCGGAGTGTGAGCAACAGGCGTCGGTGCTCACGCGCTTGTGACCGGCGGCGCTGCACATTGATAAAGAACTGAACAAGCCAGCATTGTTGGAGATGCCAGCCATGAGAGATATCAAGATGACCCGTCGCGAGGTACTGATCGCTGGCACGGCATCGGCAGCCAGCGTTGCCGCAACCCAGTCGATGGCCGCCACTGCTGCCACTGCCATGTCGCAGCGGAAGGCAGTCGAGCCGGCCAACGCCTCCAGCCAGGTTGCCTTCGAAGTCAACGGCAAGCCGGTGACACTGACCCTGGATAACCGCACCACGTTGCTGGACGCACTGCGTGAGCATCTGCAGCTGACCGGCACCAAGAAAGGCTGCGATCACGGCCAGTGCGGCGCGTGCACGGTCATCGTCGATGGGCAGCGCATGAATTCCTGCCTGTCGCTGGCGGTGATGCATCAGGGCGCCAAGGTCACCACCATCGAAGGCCTGGGTACACCGGACAAGCTGCATCCGATGCAGGCGGCCTTCGTCAAGCACGACGGCTACCAATGCGGCTATTGCACGCCCGGCCAGATCTGCTCGGCAGTGGCCGTGCTCGACGAAGTGAAGCGCGGCATCCCCAGCCATGTCACTGAAGACCTCACCGCCAGGACCCGGCTGACCACGCCGGAACTGCAGGAACGCATGAGCGGCAACATCTGCCGCTGCGGTGCGTATTCCAACATCGTCGATGCGATCAACGATGTCGCAGGAGACCGCGCATGAAGGCTTTCAGTTACGAGCGCGCCACCTCGCCTGCGGATGCGGCCGCCAAGGCGGCGCGGCAGCCCGGTGCGAAGTTCATCGCCGGCGGCACCAACCTGCTGGATCTGATGAAGCTGCAGATCGAAACCCCGTCGCATCTGATCGATGTCAACGGCTTGAGCCTGGACACCATCGAGGCCACGCCCGATGGCGGCTTGCGCATCGGGGCCCTGGTGCGCAATACCGACCTGGCCGCAGATGCACGCGTGCGCCGCGATTACGCGGTGCTGTCGCGTGCGTTGCTGGCGGGCGCGTCGGGCCAGCTGCGCAATCGCGCCACCACCGCAGGCAATTTGTTGCAGCGCACGCGCTGCCCGTATTTCTACGACACCAATCAACCGTGCAACAAGCGGCTGCCCGGCAGCGGGTGCGCGGCCATTGGCGGCTTCAACCGGCAGTTGGCCGTGATCGGTGCCAGCGAGGCCTGCATCGCCACCCATTCCAGCGACATGGCCATTGCCATGCGCGTGCTGGACGCGGTGGTGGAGACGGTCCGTCCGGATGGACAGACGCGCGCGCTGCCGCTGGCCGATTTCTATCGCGCCCCGGGCACCACACCGCATCTGGAAACCGTCCTGGAGCGCGGCGAACTGATCACCGCGGTGACCCTGCCCAAGCCGCTGGGTGGAACGCATGTGTATCGCAAGGTGCGTGACCGCGCCTCGTATGCATTCGCGCTGGTTTCGGTGGCCGCTGTCGTACAGCGCGACGGCAGCGTCCGCGTTGGCGTGGGCGGCGTGGCGCACAAGCCCTGGCGCAGCGAAGCAGCCGAGGCGCAGTCGCGGCAGGGCGCACGTGCCATCGCCGCTGTGCTGTTGGACGGCGCACAGCCCACCGAACACAACGCCTTCAAGGTGCCGCTGGTCGAGCGCACCCTGACCGCGATCCTGGCCGACACGAGGGCCTGATATGAAATTTGACACTCCCGCCGGTACCAACCCCATCGATCAACTCAAGCTCGTCGGCAAGCCCGTCGACCGCATCGACGGGCCGCTCAAGACCACCGGCCAGGCGCCGTATGCGTACGAGCACCACGACCTGCCCGGACATGCCGCGTACGGGCACGTGGTGGGCGCCGGAATTGCCAAGGGCACCATCCGCAGCATCGATCTGAGCGCTGCACGCGCGGCGCCGGGCGTGCTTGGCATCATCACTGCGCAGAACGCTGGCAAGCTGCAGAAGGGCAAGCGCAACACGGCCAAGCTGCTGGGTGGGCCGGAGATTCAGCACTACCACCAGGCGATTGCGGTGGTGGTCGCGGAAACCTTCGAGCAGGCACGCGCAGCCGGTCAGCTGATCAAGGTGGACTACGGCCGCCATGTCGGTGTGTACGATCTGGGCAAGGTACGCGACAGCGCAAAGGTCACCAAGGCCGGCGGTGCGCCGAACAGCGACGTCGGCGACTTCAACGGCGCGTTCGCCGCTGCGCCGGTGCAACTGGATGCCGAATACACCACGCCGGATCACTCGCACGCGATGATGGAACCGCACGCCTCGATTGCGATGTGGGAAGGCGACAAGCTCAGCGTGTGGACCTCCAACCAGATGATCAACTGGGGCGCCGGCGATCTGGCCACCACGCTCGGTATCCCGCGGGAAAACGTGCGCATCATGTCGCCCTATGTCGGCGGCGGGTTTGGCGGCAAGTTGTTCCTGCGCGCCGACGCTTTGCTGGCATCGCTGGCGGCCCGCGAGGTCGGCCGGCCGGTCAAGGTGATGCTGCCGCGGCCGTTGATCGCCAACAACACGACCCATCGCCCGGCCACGGTGCAGCGCATCCGTATCGGCGCCGAGCGCAACGGCAAGATCACGGCAATCGGCCACGACAGCTGGTCTGGCGACCTTCCCGATGGCGAGCCGGAAATCGCTGCGGCGCAGACGCAGCTGCTGTATGCGGGTGCCAATCGCCTGATCACCACCCGGCTGGCGGTGCTCGACCTGCCCGAAGGCAACGCGATGCGTGCCCCTGGCGAGGCGCCCGGCCTGATGGCGCTGGAAATTGCCATGGATGAAATGGCCGAGAAGCTGGAGATGGACCCGGTTACCTTCCGCGTCGTCAACGACACCCAAGTGGACCCGGAAAATCCGCAGCGCCCGTTCTCGCAGCGGCAGCTGGTGAAGTGCCTGGAGGACGGTGCCAAGCGGTTCGATTGGTCCAGGCGCAAGGCCAAACCGGCTGCTACCCGTGACGGGCGCTGGTTGGTCGGCATGGGCGTAGCCGCGGCGTTTCGCAACGCGCCGGTCATGACCTCGGGCGCGCGCATGCGGCTGGAGCAGGGCGGCCGCGTGGTGGTGGAAACCGACATGACCGATATCGGTACAGGCTCCTACACCATCATTGCGCAGACCGCCGCCGAAATGCTCGGCGTGCCGCTGAACTGGGTGGACGTGCGCCTGGGCGATTCCAGCTTCCCGGCATCGGCCGGTTCCGGCGGCCAGTGGGGCGCCAACAGTTCCACTGCCGGCGTCTACGCGGCCGCCGTCAAGCTGCGCGAGGCCATCGCCACGCGACTGGGTCTGGACCCGGCCAAGGCCGAGTTTGCCGATGGCCACGTGCGTGCCGGCGGCAAGCGCATCGCGCTCGGCGATGCCGCTGCCAACGGTGCGTTGGTGGTGGAGGACAAGATCGAGTTCGGCGACCTGGCCAAGCAGCAGCAGCTGTCGACCTTCGGCGCGCACTTTGTCGAGGTGGGCGTGGATGTCGCCACCGCCGAAGTGCGCATCCGGCGCATGCTCGCGGTATGCGCAGCTGGACGCATCCTCAACCCCAAGTCTGCGCGCAGCCAGGTGATCGGCGGCATGACCATGGGCGCGGGTGCGGCATTGATGGAAGAACTGGCGGTGGACAAGCGCTTCGGCTTCTTCGTCAACCACGACCTGGCCGGCTATGAAGTCCCGGTGCATGCGGACATCCCGCATCAGGACGTGGTGTTCCTGGAAGAGAGCGACCCGATGTCGTCACCCATGAAGGCCAAGGGCGTGGGCGAGCTGGGGATCTGCGGCGTGGCAGCGGCGATCGCCAATGCGGTCTATAACGCCACCGGCGTGCGGGTGCGTGATTACCCGGTCACGCTGGAAAAGTTGCTGCCGCATCTGCCTGCGTTGCTGCGCGCGTGAGCGCAGTCGTCGCTCCGGCCACGCATGTCACGCCGGCCGAATCGGCGTGGCCGGCATGGCCGGGCTATGCACTGCACGACGATCTTTTGCCGGTGTTGACCGCCTGGCATCGCGCCGGGCAGCGCGTGGCGATCGCCACGCTGATCGACGTGCAAGGCTCCTCGCCGCGCCCGCTGGGCAGCGAGATGGCGATCGGTGCCGATGGCCGGGTTGCCGGGTATGTGTCGGGCGGGTGCGTTGAGGCGGCAGTGGCGCACGAGGCGATGGCGGCCCTGTGCGACGGGCAGCCACGCTGGCTGGATTATGGCGAGGGCAGCGAGGTGCTGGACATCCAGCTCAGCTGCGGTGGCCGTATCGGTGTACTGGTCTGGCCGGTGCCCGATCTCGCCGAGCATCTGGCGCGCTGGCGCAACGCGCGTCAGCATCGTCGGGCATTCCATGTCGCGCTGGATCGCACCAGCGGGGCAGTGCGCTATCCCGCCACTGCGCACGAGGTACGTCCCGGCGAGTTCCTGCGCATGCATCGCCCGCCGTTGCGGCTGGTGGTGGTCGGCGCGGATCCGGCGTTGCTGGTGTTGATAACGCTGGCCAGCCAGATGGGTATCGAGCTGCGTGTGCTGCGACCGCACGGCCCGGGCGAGCCGCCCCCCGGCCTGGCGGCCGAGCACTACGACCGCCGCGCGCTCGGCGATGCCTTGAACGACGTCCAGCTGGATGCAAGCACTGCCTTGTACAGCCTTGCGCACGACAGCGCGATCGATGTGCAGGTGGCCAGCCGTGGCCTGGCATCGGATGTGGCGTGCATCGGCATCCTGGGCAGTCGACATAAACGCGAGCAGCGTCTGCAGGCATTGCGCGCACTCGGGCACGACGATGCGGCGCTGGCACGCCTGCGCCTGCCTGCTGGCTGGCGCATGGGTCGCTCCTCGCCGCACACCATTGCGCTGGGCATCATCGCCGAGGCAACACAGGCGGTGGCGGATGTGCAGGCGGGTGTGGTGGCGGGGTAACTTGTTGCGCTTCGACGCGTCGGGCGACCTGGCCCGGCGGCCAACCATGGTTGTGCACGATCCATGGATCATATGTCCCGCTGTTGCCGATCCTGCACCTGGCGGATGAGCGCTCCTCGATCCCATCACCGGCGATCGCCTGAACGCCACACGCGTTCGATCAGCCAGGCACGAGCTGCGTCGATGCATGTGGCAATCGATGCGGCCAATGCCGCAGCAAACAGCGCGCGCACAGCACGCAGTCACTCCGCACGCACGGTCCGGCTTCTACGCTGAGGTCGTCTCCACTCCGTAGCACGTCGCCATGTCACCAGCTCCTCGTTATGACGACGCATTGCGCAACAGGGTCGATGCCGCACCGTCCCGGCCGCCGCATGCCCACGCCTCCCGCGCATGCGCACGCGCCGCCGCGTCGATCACCCAGGTGCAAGCACGTCCATCTAGCGGGTCGTGCGCAACACCGAGCGTGAGCCCATGAGCGGCGATCACGCCGCATTGGTGTTGGCGGCCGGGGCAGGCAGCCGGCTGGGACGCTCCAAGCAGTTGCTGCGGCGCGATGGCGAGCCGTTGCTGCGCCGCGCCGTACGCATCGCGCTGCAGACCGCGCCACGCCGCTGCGTGGTGGTGCTGGGTGCGGATGCGGAAGCACTCGCCGACGTGCTGCAGGGGCTGGAGGTGGACGTGCTGGTGCACGCCGGGTGGGCCGCCGGCATGGGTTCCAGCCTGGCGGCGCTGCGGCAGCATGTGCAGGGCGACCCGGACGTGCGCCGCAGCCTGATTCTGGGGTGCGATCAACCGGCGCTGGACGCACCACACCTGCGCGCGTTGCTGGAAGAGGCCGACCGAGCGACCTCGGGCTGCGCCACCAGTGGCTACGCCGGCGTGCGCGGCATTCCCGCGGTAGTGACCCACGCGGCCTGGGCCGATGTGGCACTTCAGGCCGACACCGGCTTGCGCGGCCTGTTTGCCGGTCTGGATGTGCAAGCGCTTGGCTGCGTCAGCGCCCCGGCGCTGGCGCTGGATGTGGACACCCCGGCCGATCTGGTCGCCGCACAGCAACGGGGCTGGGTCGACCGGGAGTGAGACGCGATGACGGGTAACGCCTGGCGCAATCGGTCAGCCTGGGACGCACGGGGCAGATGGGCGTCGGCGCCTCAGGACCACAGCACCAGCGCTTCCCTGATCACCAGGACATAGCCCACCACCATCGCGGTCTTGACCGGAAACTGGAATTTTCTGAGCAGATACATGCCAACCCCTTCCCCAAGGATGTGTCCAAGCGCCCCTGCAACTCATGCTGCATCGCCCGCGCCCTGGTGGCGGCAGCTGTGACGATGTCCTCACTGCGTTTGGCGGAATGTAGCGGCGGGCGTCAGCGGTGTCACGTGAGAATTTTCCTACCCAGGTGCCAGTGTCCGCCTGACAGTGCCGTCATTCCCAAACCTGCATGCTGCCTATGCCAAACGCGGGGCCCTCGGCCACTCTCCCGCGGCCCCTTGAGTAAGGGCATGTTGGCGTGATTGCAGCCGTACGGCATCCCCGATGCCGGTGCCGGGCGCCTTGATGCGCTGCAGTGCACCACCGTTCCAGCGCAGCACCTACCGGCCGGAGGCCACATGGACGAGTCCCGTTATGTCGTACGCATTCACCCCGAGCAGGGCGGTTGGTGGGTCACCCGCCCACAGTGGTCGCCGCTGCGCTACCTGCGCGAGCAGGGCGCGCTGGAAAACGCAGAACTGATGGCCAAACTGCATTGCCTGACCACTGGCCAGCCGAGCGGCGTGGTGCTGAATACGGCCGACGGCGAGCGCCTGGTGCGACGTTACGGCTGAGGTTCCAACCGCAGGTCTGCAGCGCTCGTCGCTGCCGGCCTGTTCGCCAGGTGCCACTTGCGGCAGTTGCAGTGGGTCGCCACCGCGATTGCCGCCAGAGCCGGTGGTGGCCGCCGTCGGCGATGGCGTCGCCGGTGCGCTGATCAACGTCGTTGCGGATCCGGGCGCTGCCATTGGCCGCCGTGGGGCACCCACCGCGTTGACCGCCGGAATTGCACGGCTGATCACTGCGGTCATGCGCCCGACCTGACCCACGGGGTTTGCGCGGCCGGCATGGTCGGCTAGATTCGTCGTCATCGGCCGCTCCCGGTTCGATCCGCATTGGCGGCCCCTTGTCCGGATACCTGCCCGCGGTGACTGCACCTGCTTCTGCCCTGATTCAAAACGATATCGTCGTCTTTGGCTTGATCGCCGCCACGCTTGGCGCGGTGTTTTGGACGTCGTCGCGCGAGCAGGGCCCGTGGCGACGGTTTTATTCCGTCGTACCGGCGTTGTTGCTGTGCTATCTGCTACCCGGCATCTATAACACCGTAGGCCTGATCGACGGCGCCACGACGCGGCTCTACAACCCCATCGCCCGTGACGTGTTGCTGCCGGCGGCGTTGATCCTGCTCACCTTGAGCATCGACCTGCGCGCGATCCTGGGGCTGGGGCCCAAGCTGGTCGCCATGTATCTGGGCGCCTCGCTGAGCATCATGCTGGGCGCAGTGGTGGCGTTCTGGGTCATGGGCTGGCTGCACCCGGCCACCGTGGCCGGCGATACCTGGGCGGGCATGGCGGCGCTGGCCGGCAGCTGGATCGGCGGGGGCGCCAACATGCTGGCGATGCGGGAAGTGTTCAACGTGGACGCCACCACCTTCGGCCAGTTTGCGGTGGTCGATGTCGGTGTCGGGTATGTCTGGATGGCGGCGCTGATCTTCCTGGCCGGGCGCGCCCGGACCATCGATGCGCGCAGTGGGGCGGACACCCGTGCGCTGGATGCCTTGCAGGAACGCATGGCGCGCTTTCAGGCCGAGCATGCGCGTATTCCCAGCCTGACCGACCTGATGGTGATCGTGGCGGTGGCGTTCGGTGGGGTCGGCCTGGCGCATGCGCTGGCCAACCCGCTGGCAGCGTGGTGCAAGGCGCACCTGAGCTGGGCCAGCCAGTTCAGTCTGGACACGCCCTTTGTCTGGGTGGTGGTTCTGGCCACCAGTGTGGGGTTGTCGTTGAGCTTTACCCGCGCACGCAACCTGGAGGGCGCCGGTGCGTCCAAGATCGGTTCGCTGCTGCTGTATTTCCTGATCGCCTGCATCGGCATGCAGATGGATCTGCTGGCGCTACTGGATCGCCCCTGGCTGTTCCTGCTCGGCCTGATCTGGATCGCCGTCCACATCGCATTGCTGTGGGGCCTGGGCCGCTGGCTGCGGGTGCCGTTCTTTTATTTTGCGATCGGTTCGCAGTCCAACATCGGCGGTCCGGCTTCGGCACCGGTGGTGGCCGCCGCCTTCCACCCCGCATTGGCGCCGGTGGGCGTCTTGCTGGGCACGATGGGCTACGCCACCGGCACTTACCTGGCGTACCTGGTCGGCATCACGCTGCGTGCGATGGCCGGGGCAGGGTAGCGGTGATCGGCCGATGGTCCGGCCGGCCCAGCGTGGCAGGGTCAGCGCATGCGGCATGGAGATCTCTCTGCATGCCACTGCCGTTGTCTGCACCGCAGGCGGCAGTGTGCCGCCTGCGGTGAGACGGGGCGCCGATTACTGCTGAATGACGCGGCGCTGTTCTTCCTGCTGTTGCGCAGGCGGGTGGGCGTGTTGCTGGTTTTGCTGCTGCAGCTGACTGACATTGCCGTGCGCGGGTTCGTGTGCGGCCGAGGCGGTCTGGACATGGCTACGCAAATGCGTCGGGTCGTCCATGCGCCCCTGCACCGCGATCAGGCTATCGCCATTGCGGTTGGGCACCAGATGGTCGATGCGCTGCAGGCCGTCGCTGCCTGCGCGTGCAGCCACACTGGCGGCCGTGTTGATAAACGCCGTGTCATCGCGCAGCCCCAGCCGGTCGCGTTGGCCATCCAGCTGCACCACCGCGTCGTTGAACAGCTGACTGCCGGGCTGCAGTGGTGCGGCCCGCGCCTGGTCGGGCGCCTGCATGTCCTGGGCCTTGATCACCGAGTCCATGCCGTGCAGATCCAGGCGATGCTTGAGCATCAAGCCGGGCACCAGACGCTGGCCGAACGATAGCGGGTCCGGTTCCGGCAACTCGATCTGGTGGCCGGCCGCGTCGGGCATCGTCCACTTCAGCGGAATGCTGTCTTCCTGCAGGTGGGTCAGGATTTCGTTCTTGACGTGGTAGCCGCGGATCAATTCGCTGCTGGCGTAATCCTTGGCTGCCGATGCATCCAGGCCCGCGCGTTCGAGCGTGCGGTCGTTGACGCCGGCGGCGTTGTACGTCACTGCGGGAATGTCGTTGACCATGGCCGACGCCGCGGCCAGTCCGCCGCCCAGCGAATGCCCCGCGATGACCACCTGGTCGCCGAATGCCTGCCTGGCCTGGCTGCCCAGCTGGATCGCCGACGCATATTGCGCATCGTCAAAGCCCAGGCCCTGGCCGATGTTGTGCTTCCAGTCCTTGCCTTCGTCGGTGCCGCAAAAGCCGAGCACGACCTGGCCTTGATCGTTGCGATAGAACGCGGCATCGAAGCCGCTCTTGGCATCGTGCAGCAGCGCCGGGTCGATACCGGCCTGCTGCAGCGCGCTGTCGTCCATGCGCGACCAGCCATTGGCCAGCGGGGCGATGGTTTCGGCGCCGCCTTCGCGGCGCTGATTGGCGGTGCTGTAGAGATCTTGCAGCAGCTCCGGAAACTGGCGGTCTTGCGGCTGCGGTTGTTGACCGCGCATCGACTCTGCGAAGGGAGTGGTTGCAGCGGTGGAAGATGTGGATTCTGACGGGCTCATGCGCGGCTCCTTGCGTTCGTCGTACGGAAAGCGCGCTTAGCGGCTGCTTTCCACGGGAATGTTGTGGGCGCTCAACCACGCGCGCACGTCCGATCTGACCTGTTGGCCGCTGGCATTGAGCAAACGATCCGGCGTGGTGAAAAAATAGGCCTGGAAGGTTTTCTGCTGTGCATTGCGCAGCGTGGGGTCCACGCCGGCCTTGAGCAGCTGCAGCACGGCCGGGCTGGCGGCGCCGCTCTGGGCAGCCAGGTGCAGCAGGCTATTGCCGGTATGGTCGACGCGCTGGACGTCGGCGCCGGCGTCCAGCAGCAGGCCGATCTGCGCATCGCGCTTGCTCTGCACCGCACGGAACAGCGGCGTCCAGCCGGCACGTGCACTGACCACATCAATCGGTGCCTTGTGCTGCAGCAGAATCTTCAGATAGTCCGGGTCCTTGGCCATGGCAGCCATGTGCACGACCGTTTCCTGGTCCATGCCCGGCAGCGATGGGTCCGCGCCTGCGTCGAGCAGGGCCTGCAGTGCGCGCGGTTGTTCGTTCCAGATCGCCCATTCCAGCAGGGTCACCTGCTGATCGCCGTGTGCGGCCAGATCGACGGTGGGGGCGAGTGCCTTGATACGAGCGACGTCGCCCTGCGCGATGGCGTTGGCGATGTCGGTCAGGGCTGGGTCGCGGAAGGCGACGGTATGGTCCTGCAGCGTAGCTGACATGGTGGTTTGCTCCTTGGCACCGGGTGAGGCGGTGCATGAGACCGCGAAGAACGAGGTCGCAAGAACGAGCAGGGTGGGGAATCGCGTCTTCATCGAAATCTCCTTGTCCTGATCGCATTCCTGGTGGCGCCGCAGCACGTCCCGCTGCAGCGGGGCCGATCCTACCAGCTGCCAAAATCGGGCGCGGTAAGATTTCGTGACATGGCCAAGGCGTGCATGGGTGGTCCAGCCTGCTTGCTCATCCGTTTGCCTCTGTCGCAGTCGTGCGATAGCTGCCGTCACACGCACGTGCGTGGCACCACAGCCGGCGGTCACGCCACGGCCCGCATAATGGCGCTTTGCGAGCAGATGGGTGCAATGGTCTACGAGCTACTGATCAGTGATTGCGACGGGGTTCTTGTCGACAGCGAGATACTGGCCGACCGGGTGATGCGCGAGGCGCTGGCAGCATTCGTGCCGGCCGAGCCGCTGGAACATCTGCTGGAAAGCACGTTCGGGCAAACCACGCGCGAGGTATTGCGGCGCGTGGAAGAATGCTTTGCGCTGCAGTTGCCGGAGACCTTGCTGGCGCAGATCCAGGCGCGCAGCGAGGCACTGATCCAGGCAGAGGTGCAACCCATACCCGGTGTGCGCGAGGCGCTGGAACAGATTCCGCTGCCGTTGGCAGTAGCGTCCAACAGCCGCCGCCACAACGTGATCGCATCGGTGGAACGGGCCGGGCTGACCGCGCGTGCGGCGGGGCGCGTGTTCAGTGCCGACATGGTGGAGCGGCCCAAGCCGGCACCGGATGTCTATCTGCTGGCAGCACGCACGGCAGGCGTGGCGCCGGAGCGCTGCCTGGTGATCGAAGACAGCCCCACCGGTACCACGGCCGCCGTGGCGGCAGGCATGCAGGTACTGGGGTTTATCGGTGCCAGCCACATTCCGCCTGGCCACGGTGACACCCTGCGCCGCCTCGGTGTGCTTGAAGTGTTCGACCAAATGCGTCATTTGCCTGCGTTGTTCGCACGGCTGGCGCAACGGCGCGCTGGTTGAGTGAAAGGCTCGGTGAGTAGGGCGCAGGCAACGCGCGACGCTGCACTCTGCAGCTGACCTGCCAGTATCGAGCAATCAGGTCAAGACTTCTGCACTGTGCGCATTGCGATCACTTGGCTGTCTTCACGTCTGGTCGAGGGCGCGGCGCCCTCACCGCTCGCGGGACACGCCGCAAGTACGTCCCTGTAGTCTCGGTGGCGGCATCCATGCCGCCACACGGTCCCGCAATCGGCGAGGACACCACGCCAGACTGTTGGTCGGTGGTTTTGTTGAAAAGCTAAAGACACCGCGTCGCAGCTTGCGAGTCGCTGTTGAAATCCATGCAGACCGACCATCTCGACTGGTCCTTGCCCGCCCGCCGTCGCGGGACCCTTGGCGGCATGGATGCCGCCAAGGAGCTACATGGATGTACTTGCGGCGTGTCCTGCGATGGTGGGCGGGCAAGGGCCCTGCAGCAGAGGCACAGATCATCCGCTTTGCGCCTGATTTGTCCGTAGCGAGCAATCAGGTCGAGACGCCTTCACTGTGCATATTGCGATCACTTGGCTGTCTTCAAATCTGGTCGAGGGCGCGGTGCCCTCACCACTCGCGGGACACGCCGTCAACCCGTCCATGGGGGCTCGTTGGCGGCATCCATGCCGCCACACGGTCCCGCAATCGGCGAGGACACCACGCTAGACTGTTGGTCGGTGGTTTTGTTGAAAAGCTAAAGACACCGCGTCGCAGCTCGCTAGTCGCTGTTGAAATCCATGCAGACCGACCATCTCCACTGGTCCTTGCCCGCCCGCCGTCGCGGGACCCTTGGCGGCATGGATGCCGTCAAGGAGCTACATGGATGTACTTGCGGCGTGTCCTGCGATGGTGGGCGGGCAAGGGCCCTGCAGCAAAGGCGCAGACCATCCACTCTCCTCCTGATCTGCCGGTATTGAGCAATCAGGTCGAGACGCCTTCACTGTGCATATTGCGATCACTTGGCTGTCTTCAAATCTGGTCGAGGGCGCGGTGCCCTCACCGCTCGCGGGACACGCCGTCAACCCGTCCATGGGGGCTCGTTGGCGGCATCCATGCCGCCACACGGTCCCGCAATCGGCGAGGACACCACGCCAGACAGTTGGTTGGTAGTTTTGTTGAAGAGCAAAGGCACCGCGTCGCCAGTTTGCCAAGCGACTGGTTGAGAGCCATGCGCACCGACCATCTCGACTGGTCCTTGCCTGCCCACCGTCGCGGGACCCTTGGCGGCATGGATGCCGCCAAGGAGCTACATGGATGTACTTGCGGCGTGTCCTGCGATGGTGGGCGGGCAAGGGCCCTGCAGCCAAGTCACAGCGTCAAGGGCGCGGTGCCCTCACCGCTTGCAGGACACGCCGTGAATCCGTGTGTCCCTCGATGGTGGGCGGGCAAGTGCCCTGCAGCAAAGCCGCAGCCTCCAACAAAGCAACGGGGCGCGATTTGCATCGCGCCCTGTTGCTTTTTCAACGTCTTGTTTGACCGGTCAACCGATCGCGAATCGATCGATCACCCATCAGCAACAGCGAAACCCGCTCTTGCCGCCGTAGCGTGCATCCTGCCGCTCGCGGAAGAAGGCAGGGTAGTCCATTACCGGCTTGTCCGGATGTTTTTCCAGCATGTGGCGCACGTAGTTGTCGTAGTCGGGAATGCCGCAGCACAAGCGCGCGGTCTGGATCAGGCGTCGCCAGATGCGGCGGTGCACCTGATATTGGCTGGCCAGAACGAGTTGGGTGCCCATTACAGATCCGCCATCTGGTGTGGCTGCAAGGCCACGTATGGCGTTTCACGGTCGCTCCGCTGCGGATTGCGGCGTGCGGCGATGATCGTCTTGATTGCGTACACAAGGATCGAAGCCACCACGAACAGGAACAGCACCGTCAGCCCGGTGTTGACGTAGGCGTTGGTGACGATTTGCTGCATCTGCGGCACCGTTTTGGCCGGTGCGGTGATGGTGTTGCTGGCGATGGCGGCCTGGAACTTGTGCGCCTGCGCCAGGAAGCCCTGTGCCGGGTTGCTATCGAAGATCTTGATCAACCCCGCGTAGGTCGTGCACAGCAGCAGCCACAGCGCCGGCACGATGGTGACCCAGGCATAGCGGTCGCGCTTCATCTTGAACAGCACCACCGTGCCCAGCATCAGCGCGATACCGGCCAGCATCTGGTTGGAGATGCCGAACAACGGCCACAAGGTCTGGATGCCGCCGAACGGATCGATCACCCCGGTGTAGAGCAGATAGCCCCACAGTGCCACGCACCCGGCGGTGGCGATGATGTTGGCGGTCCACGATTCGGTCTTTTTCAGCGCCGGGATGAAGTTGCCCAGCAGGTCCTGCAGCATGAAGCGCCCAGCGCGCGTGCCGGCATCCACTGCGGTCAGGATGAACAAGGCTTCGAACAGGATGGCGAAGTGGTACCAGAACGCCATGGTGTCTTCGCCTGGCAGCAGTTGATGCAGGATCTGTGCGATGCCCACGGCCAGCGTGGGTGCACCGCCGGCACGCGCCAGGATGCTGTGCTCGCCGATATCGCGCGCGGTGGCCTCCAGCACTTCGGGAGTGATCGCAAAGCCCCATTCGGACACCTTGGCCGCGACCGCCACCGTGTCGGTGCCGACCAGCGAGGCTGGGCTGTTCATCGCGAAGTAGATGCCGGGCTCGATGATCGAGGCGGCCACCAGCGCCATGATGGCCACGAACGATTCCATCAACATGCCGCCGTAGCCGATGTAGCGCATGTGGCCTTCATTGGCGAGCAGCTTGGGCGTGGTGCCGGAGGCGATCAGGGCATGGAAGCCGGACACTGCACCACAGGCAATGGTGATGAACAGGAACGGGAAGATGCCGCCCTTCCACACCGGGCCGTCGCCAGTGGACGCGAACTGGGTCAGCGCCGGCATCTTGAGGTCCGGCATCACCACAAGAATGCCGATGGCCAGGGCCAGGATGGTGCCGATCTTGAGGAAGGTGGACAGGTAGTCGCGCGGTGCCAGCAGCAGCCACACCGGCAGCACCGAGGCGACGAAGCCGTAGCCGATCAGCATCCAGGTGATCTGCTTGGCAGTGAAGGTGAAGGCAGGGCCCCAGGTCGGGTCGGCGGCGACCTTGCCACCCAGCCAGATCGCGCCCAGCAGCAGAATCAATCCCACCACCGAGATCTCGCCGATCTTGCCGACGCGGATGTAGCGCATGTACACGCCCATCATCAGCGCGATGGGCATGGTGGCGATCACCGTGAACATGCCCCAGGGGCTCTCGGCCAATGCCTTGACCACCACCATCGCCAGCACCGCCAGGATAATGATCATGATCAGGAATGCGCCGAACAAGGCGATGGTGCCGGGCACCTGGCCCATCTCTTCGCGCACCAGATCGCCCAGCGAGCGCCCGTTGCGGCGGCTGGACAGGAACAGCACCACGAAGTCCTGCACCGCACCGGCAAACACCACGCCCACCACCAGCCACAGCAGCCCGGGCAGGTAGCCCATCTGCGCGGCAAGCACCGGGCCCACCAACGGCCCGGCCCCGGCGATGGCGGCGAAGTGATGGCCGAACAGCACGTGCTTGTTGGTGGGCACGTAATCCAGGCCGTCGTTGTTGGCCACCGCCGGCGTGGCGCGGGTGATGTCCAGCTGCATCACCTTGTCGGCGATGAACAGGCTGTAGAACCGGTAGGCGATCAGATAGATCGACACCGCCGCCACCACGATCCACAACGCGTTGATGTGCTCGCCACGCCGCAATGCCACGGTACCCAGGCAGAACGCGGCCAGCAGCGCCAGCGCGCCCCAGGCCAGCTTCGAGAACCCTTTCATGCATATCCCTCAGGAACGATTCACTCAAGGGTCCCCCCGTGCCCGCCTGCGGTCAATGGCGGGGGTCAGCGGCGGGGTAAAACTTTGGTCGTAGAGTGATTGCCTGCATGCGGCGCTGGCGGCGCCAGCGGGACAGGCGTTTGGAACGGTCGGTTGCAACGGCCGCGGTTGGGCGCCGCATCCCGGGCACCCATGATGGGCGCACGACACCTTGCACAGGGACACTGCCATGAGCACTACCACCACCACAGCGGCGCATGTGCTGCGCACCATCCGCGGCCAACCGACCTCCGACGGCGCCGGCGTCAAGCTGACCCGCGTCATCGGCACCCCGCAATTGCCGGAGCTGGACCCGTTTTTGATGCTGGACGAGTTCGGTACCGAAAAGGCCGAGGACTACATCGGCGGCTTCCCCAGCCACCCGCATCGCGGCTTCGAGACGGTGACCTACATGCTCGACGGGCGCATGCGGCACAAGGACAACCACGGCAACGAAGGCCTGCTGACCCCGGGCAGCGTGCAGTGGATGACCGCCGGGCGCGGCCTGATCCATTCGGAAATGCCCGAACAGGAATCCGGGCGCATGCGCGGCTTTCAGCTGTGGGTGAACCTGCCGGCGCGCGACAAAATGACCGACCCCAGGTACCAGGAATACGCGCCGGACCACATTCCGGTAGCGCACCCGGCGCCCGGCGTCACGGTCAAGGTGATAGCCGGAGCGGTGGGCGATGTCGTCGGCCCGATCGTGCAGCCTGCGACCAGCCCGGTGTATCTGGATATCGCCTTGGAGCCGAACGTGGAGTGGGATTACCTGCTGCCCAGCGGGCACAACGCGTTTGCGTATGCGTTCGAGGGCGCGGCGGTCGTGGGCGAGGGCGACGCCTCGCGCCCCTTGCCCGCGCAGGAACTGGCGGTGCTGGGCGGCGGCGAGCGGCTGACGCTGCGCGCAGGGGCACAGGGCGCGCAACTGATCGTGGTGGCCGGCCGCCCGCTCAACGAGCCGGTGATCCGGCACGGGCCGTTCGTGATGAACACCAAGCAGGAATTGATGCAGGCGTTCGTCGATTTCCAGGAAGGCCGGTTCTGAGCCCGGCCACCTCATCCAGCGCAGGAGAGGGACATGAGTGATCGCCCGGTCAGCGTCGGCACCACTGCGGTGCCATATACCGTCACCATCCACGACGGCCAGCACCGCTGGCTCGGCGATACCCAGCCGGCCAACGGCGGCGCCGATGCCGGGCCAGATCCGGAATCGCAGGTGCTCGGCGCCCTGGGTGCCTGCACGGCGATCACGCTGTCGATGGTGGCCACACGCAAGCAGTGGCCGTTGACGGCGGTGCATGTGCATCTGCATTACACCCAGCGCGGTGCCGCCGGCACGGCGATCACCCGCGAGATCGTGCTCGACGGTGCACTGGATGACGACCAGCGCGCACGCTTGCTGGAGGTGGCCGACAAGTGCCCGATCCATCGCCTGCTGACTGGCGAAGTGCGCATCGACAGCCAGCTGCAGGCGGCCGGCGTGGGTGACCAAGCAACGACGCTGGCAGGCTGACAAACGCTTGCCAGTCGCTCCGGGGAGGCGGTGACGCGATCGGCATGGAACGCGCGATCGCGACGCTGATGCCGATCGCCAGTCGCGGCGCCTTGGCTCAGGGCTGCAGCGGGTAGGTTTTCGCTCGCGCCGGCACGACGCTGGCGCGACGATGCGCGCACGTGGGGCGATTCGTGGCGGCAAGGCCGGCTGCAGCAGGCCGCCTGATGTGACCTACAGCGCGCCGGGCAAGCCGGCGCGCTGCAAGGTTGCTGTATCG
Organism: Xanthomonas sp. NCPPB 1325; assembly: GCF_041477645.2. Taxonomy (NCBI): domain Bacteria; kingdom Pseudomonadati; phylum Pseudomonadota; class Gammaproteobacteria; order Lysobacterales; family Lysobacteraceae; genus Xanthomonas; species Xanthomonas sp. NCPPB 1325. Next base: position 3,279,611 of record NZ_CM192985.1, on the reverse strand, counting down.
ACAGCCAGCAATGCGGCGACGCGCTGCCTCAGCGCTGCAACGCAAGACTGGCCGGCTGCAGATCCATCGACTGCACCAACGACTGCATCGAGGCCAGTTCCTCGGTGCTGGCGCCGTCGATCCACAGCTGCGCATACCGTTTCTTGCCCAGCTCCACCACGGTGACGCGGCGCGATTCCATGCCGGGCATCTCGCGGCCGCCCAGATCGAGCTTGTACCAGTAGAAGTCTTCCTGCTGGATCTGGCCCTTTTCGGCGCGGCGGTCGCGTGCCAGCGTCATGGCCGGGTCGCGGGTGGTGAGCATCACCCCGACGACCTGCCGGCCATCGGCGGTCACTGCCTTGCAGACCAGGTAGTCGGCACCTGCCAGCTCGTTCCACTGCAGGCCGGAGGCGGGCGGCAGCGGTGGGCAGACCGGCGAGGTCTGGGCGTGGGTGGTCGCGGCGGCCAGCAGCAGGCTCAGGCCGACTAGGCAGGATGCAGACTTCATGCAAGGTTCCCCGGGCAGTGGATGATGAGACGGAGCGACGTCGACCCCGTGCCGCTGCATCGCCTCAGGCTCCCCGCCTGGGCATGCCGTCCACTCGACGTGCGCCTACGCCTGCATCACTACCACAGTTTTGCGAGCTGGCTCAAGCCATGTCGCATTTCGGTGTGGCATGGCCTGTGCGGCAGGGCACTCCCATTGCGAGACCTGGTGACGGGCGGCGAAGCGCGCCGCTCGCCGCGCACGGTTTCAAGGGTAATTAACCGGTTTGGGCGCCGGTGTTTGCGGCAGCGGAATGAAGTCCTGGTCGTCGCCCGGGATGGTGCCGAAGCGACCGGCCTGCCAGTCGTCCTTGGCCTGCTCGATGCGCTCACTGGAGCTGGACACGAAGTTCCACCACAGATGGCGCGGCCCATCCAGCGGCTCGCCGCCGAGCAGCATGGCCTTGAGCGGCGTCCTGGCGCGCAGGCGGCCGCGGGCGCCGGGCGAGGGCACGATCAGGTGGCGCGCCGGTACATCGGCGCCATCCAGCTGCGCCTCGCCTTGCAGGATGTACAGGGCGCGCTCGGCGTGGCCGGCATCCAGGTCGATCTCCGCGTCCGGTGCCAGGTCCAGCGCCACATTGAGCGTGCCGCTGAACACCTGCACCGGCGATTCCTCGCCATAGGCGCGCCCGGCGATCACGCGCAACCAGACGCCATCGCGGCGCTGCTGCGGCAGGCTGGCGGCGGCGTGGTGATGGAAGGCCGGCGCGGTTTCTTCGGCCGAGCGCGGTAGTGCGATCCAGGTCTGCATGCCGTGCAGTGCGTGCTGGCGTGCACGCTCGGGGCCGGGCGTGCGTTCGGAATGGGCGATGCCGCGACCGGCGGTCATCCAGTTGACGTCGCCGGGGCGGATCACCTGATCAGACCCCAGCGTGTCGCGGTGCCCGATCTCGCCGGCCCACAGGAAGGTGACCGTGGCCAGGCCGATATGCGGGTGTGGGCGGACATCGATGCCATGCTCCGGCTCCAGCACGGCCGGGCCCATGTGATCGACGAAGACGAACGGGCCCACGCTGCGCGCCTGCAAGGTGGGCACGGCGCGGCGCACTTCCAGCCCGCCGATGTCATGTACGCGTGGGGCGATCAGAGTGGTCATGGCGGTGGCTCGTGACTGACTGGGAGCCAAAGCGTCGCATGCACATCAGGCGCTGTGCAGCGCATCGGCCAAGATGGAATGTTCCGTATGCAGGTGATGTCGCCGAGCGTCGCGCGCGAGGTGGTGATCACCTACCAGGCGTGCCCTATAGCAGGCGCGTCTGTGCAGGCAGCTCGACCTCGCCACGACGCGAGGCGATGCGGTCGGCCAGGCGCGTGGGTTCGGGCAGGCGATAGGCGCGCAAGGTGCGCATCGTCCAGTCGAGGGCGCCGTGCATGGAAACGCGATGGCCGGGCGAAACGATCAAGGGGTTGCAGCGCGGCTTGCTGCGCAGCGCCCAGCCGATCTGTGCACCGGCAAGCAGGATCGGGCTGTGATCGCCGCGTGCGGGGCCGGGTTCGCTGAAGCTGCCGGCCAGGCGTTGCTTGGCCACGCCGATGCAGGGCAGGCCGGTCACCACGCCGAAGTGCGCCGCGATGCCGAGCTTGCGTGGATGCGCAATGCCCTGGCCGTCGATGAAGACCAGGTGCGGCGTGCGCGACAGCAGCGCCAGGGCCTGCAGCAATGCCGGCAGTTCGCGAAAACTGAGCAGGCCGGGCACGTACGGCATCGAGGTGGGCACGCGTGCGACATGCGTTTCCAGTGGCAGCAGCGTATGCGCATCCAGCAACACCGCGGCCGCACGCGTCGTCTGGCCGTCGTCTTCGAACCCGACGTCGAAGCCTGCAAGCAGCTGCGGCGTTGCGCTCACCTCATCCTGTAGCACCACGCGCTGTGCCAGTTGCTGTTGCAACTGTCGCGCCTGGGTCGTGCTGCCGTCCCAACCGGCGAAGACGGGGTCGTTGGTGTGCATGGCCACAGCATCGCGTGCGGGCCGTGGCGATCTCGTGCACGCCTGCGATGCACGCGCTGCCGCTACAATCGCAGGCTGATCGGCCCCCAATCGGAGAACCGTAGTGACCCGTAAACTCGTACTGCTGCGCCATGGCCAGAGCCAATGGAACCTGGACAACCGTTTCACCGGCTGGGTGGATGTGGAACTCACCGAGCAGGGCCGCCAGGAAGCGACGGCGGCCGGCAAGCTGATGAAGGACGAAGGGCTGCAGTTCGATGTTGCCCACACCTCGGTCCTCAAGCGCGCCATCCACACGCTGCAGGGCGCGTTGAAGGAGCTCGACCAGGACTGGCTGCCGGTGTCCAAGAGCTGGCGCCTCAACGAGCGCCACTACGGTGGCCTGCAAGGCCTGGACAAGGCCGAAACCGCGGCCAAGCATGGCGAGGAGCAGGTCAAGATCTGGCGCCGTTCCTACGACATCCCGCCGCCGGCGATGGACGTTGCCGACCCGGGCCACCCGTGTCACGACCGTCGTTACGCCACGCTCGACCGCAATGCGTTGCCGGGGACCGAGTCGCTGGCAACCACGCTGGTGCGCGTGCTGCCGTACTGGCACGACGCGATTGCGCCGCAGTTGAAGGCCGGGCAGACCGTGCTGGTGACCGCGCACGGCAACTCGTTGCGCGCGTTGTACAAGTACCTCAACGGCGTCTCCAACGAGCAGATCCTGGAGCTCAACATCCCCACCGGCATCCCGCTGCTGTTCGAGCTGGACGACAACCTGCAGGTGCGCAGCTTCCGTTACCTGGGCGACCCGGAAGCGGCCAAGCGTGCGGCCGAAGCAGTGGCCAACCAGGGCAAGGCGAAGTAAGCGCTGCCGGCGGTTGAAGCCCTGCATGCGTTGCGCGCAGCGCTTGTCGTGTGTAGCGCGCCGCCGCACGAGGCTGCGCGCCGTGGTGAATGGAAGCGGTGCGTGGGCGTGGATCGCGCACGCGCCGCGTCAGTGCAGGCGAGACATGATGTCCGGCAAACGTAGAACCCAGCAGATGACGGCCACGTACTGTCGCGCGTATCTGGTGACCGTGGGGACGTTGTTGGCCGGTGGAAGCGGTGCAGTTGCGGTGTTGACCGACGCCAGCATCTCCGGCCCCGGGCTGGCACTGGCCTTGCTGATCTGCGTGCTCGGTGCGGTGTTGCTGGCGATGGGTCTGTTCGGACCGGTACGGCGGATGGAAGCGTGGGCCGATGCGGCGTCCGGGCATGAGGTTGCCCTGGTGCTGATGGTGTTGGCGTATCCGGTGTACGTGGTGATGGCACCGTTCTACGCGCGTCGGTGACTGCCTGCGACGGCGCGTTGCGCCGGGATGCAGGGTTGGGTGAAGCAGACGGTCGCGGCGTCAGTGGCAGACGCGCCAGCGGCCTGTCGTTGCAATGACGTTTCTATAAAGCGCGGCAACGGACGTTAGGGCGTTGTGGTGCCGCTGCAGTGATCTGGTGTGGCCGGTTGCAGAGCGACTGGCGAAGGAGCGCACGCCGCCTGATGCGCTGCGATTCGCCGGCGGCTCCCGATGGGCTGCCGACTTTTTTCGACCGCGCATGCGCGGTCATGCCTTGGAGAATTCAATGAAGTTGAGCAAGTTCGCGCCACTGTCGCTTGCGGTGGCCATCGTGGTCGCGTTGTCTGCATGCGGCGCCTCCGACGACACTGCCAAGGGGGCGCCCACCACCCCGCAGGCTGCACCGACCAAGGTCGATGTGTCCAAGCTCGACGCGCCGATCGTGGCGTTCGGCAGCGGCGATCTGGATCCGGCCATCAACGCGTGCCAGGACCTCAACGGCTTCGTCAACGCCAGGTGGCTCAAGGCCAACCCGGTGCCGTCCGATCGCACCAGCTGGGGTAGCTTCGAAGTGCTGGCCGAGCGCTCGCTGACCATCCAGCACGCGTTGGTGGAGCAGCTGGCGCGCGGCAATCTTTCGGCTGGTTCGGTGGACGCCAAGATCGCCGACCTGTGGCGCACCGGGTCGGACGAGGCGGCCATCGACACCGCCGGCATCACCCCGCTGCAGCCGCAGTTGAAAGCGATCGATGCGCTGACCGATGCGCCGTCCATCGCCGCGTGGCTGCGCGACAGCTATGCCAAGGGCCAGGGCTTCATGTTCTCGTTCGGCGCCAATGCCGACTACAAGAATTCCGAGCAGATGATCGCCTATGCGGGGCAGGGCGGCCTGGGCCTGCCCGAGAAGGGCTACTACACCGATCCGGCGCAAGCCAAGATCCGCGAACAGTACGTGGCCTACATCGCACGCGTGCTGGAGCTGTCCGGCATTCCGGCCGCGCAGGCGGCGACCCAGGCCAAGGCGGTCATGGCGTTCGAGACGCGGCTGGCCGCTGCCTCGTTGTCGCGGATCGAACTGCGCGACCCGGCCAAGCGTTACAACCCGGTCGATGTGGCCGGCGCCAATGTGGTGACGCCGCACTTCGACTGGCAGGCGTTCTTCGGCGCGCTCAAGGTGCCGGCCGGCACCTTTTCGCTCAGCCAGCCTGGGTACTTTGCCGAGCTCGATGCGATGCTCGCCGACACCCCGGTGGACACCTGGAAGGCGTATCTGCGCTTCCACGCCGTGGACGAGGCGGCGCCGTACCTGGCCAAGCCGTTCGAGCAGGCCAACTTCGATTTCTATTCCAGGACGCTGCGCGGTCAGCAGGACATGCTGCCGCGCTGGAAGCGCACCTTGAACGCGGTCAACGAGGCCATGGGCGAGGCGCTGGGCCAGCTCTACGTGCAGTCTGCATTTCCGGCCGAGTCGAAGGAGCAGATGCAGCAACTGGTGCAGAACCTGTCGGCCGCGTTGAAGGCGCGCCTGGAAAAGCTCGACTGGATGAGCGCCGAGACCAAGCAGCGCGCGCTGGAGAAGTGGGCCAGCTTCACGCCCAAGATCGGTTACCCGGATCAATGGCGTGACTGGTCCGGGCTGCAGACGCGCGGCGATGGTTTCCTGGCCAACATGCAGGCCGCGCAGGCGTTCAACTATCGCTACATGCTCGACAAGATCGGCAAGCCGGTGGACAAGCGCGAGTGGCACATGACGCCGCAGACGGTGAATGCGTACTACAACGCCACCCGCAACGAGATCGTGTTTCCCGCTGCCATCCTGCAGCCGCCGTTCTTCGATCCCAAGGCCGATCCGGCGCTCAATTACGGCGGCATCGGTGCGGTGATCGGGCACGAGATGATGCACGGCTACGACGACTCCGGCAGCCAGTTCGATGCCAAGGGCAACTTCGCCAGTTGGTGGACGGATGCGGACCGCAAGCTGTTCACCCAGCGCACCGATCAACTGGTGGCACAGTTCGACGGCTATGAAGCCATCCCCGGCGTGCACGTCAAAGGCAAGCTGACGCTGGGTGAAAATATCGGTGACCTGGGCGGGCTGACCGTGGCCTACGATGCCCTGCAAATGGCGTTGAAGGAACAGCCCGATGCCAACAGGGACATCGAAGGCTATTCGCAGGATCAGCGTTTCTTCATGAACTGGGCGACCGTGTGGCGTCGCAACTTCACCGATGGCGAATTGCGTGTGCGCCTGAACACCGATCCGCACGCGCCAGCCAATTTCCGCGCCAACGGTGCGCCGTCGAACATGCCGGTGTTTGCGCAAGCGTTCCAGTGCAAGCCGGGCGACGCGATGGTGCGCGGTGACAAGGCGCGTGTCGCCATCTGGTAGGCGGCCGCTGCACGACTGCGTTCTGCGACAGCGGGCGCAGTCGGTGATGGTGGGGGTCCCTGCAGTTGCGCGTGGCTGCGTGCAGCTGGGTTGCGTCGAGTGGGGCCTGGTCGCGTCGTCCCGGAGGTGCGTGCGTTGCCGTTTGGCATGCACGCCGCTTGCGCAGGCGATGCCGGCAAGAGCGATCAAGAAACCCTTATTTTCCAAGGTTGTCGAGCCCGCTTGCGTAGCAGGCCCTGCACGCGCCGCTGCAGGGGCAGCATCTACACTGGCGCGTCGTGAATGTCAGGGCCGGCAGTGAGCAAGCGTAACGTCTTCAAGTGGATGGGCATCGGCATCGCCGTGTTCGTGCTGGGCAGTGCGCTGTCGTTGTACGGGTATGGCCGCTTCGCCGACCGCCAGCGCGGCCCGGTAAGCCATGCGTTGCCGGCCACTGTCGTCAGCACGCCGATCGATCAGGTGGTGGCGCCCTTGCAGCGGGCGCATGCCGATCAGACCGGCATGGTGATCCTGTCCGACAATATCGATGCGTTTGCAGTGCGTGCGCTCACCGCGCGTGCGGCCGGGCGCAGCCTGGATCTGCAGTACTACATCTGGCATGCCGATTTCACCGGCAATCTGCTGCACAACGAGTTGCTGCGTGCTGCCGACCGCGGCGTGCGCGTGCGCCTGCTGCTGGACGACATGAACATCCATGGCAGCGATTCGGTGCTGGCCGCGCTCGACAGCCATCCGATGATCGAGATCCGCCTGTTCAACCCCACCCGTGCGCGCGAAGGCACCCTGATGCGCGGCGTGGAGATGGTGCTGCGCATGTTCAGCATCAACCGGCGCATGCACAACAAGGCCTGGATTGCCGATGGCCGCATCGCGGTGGTGGGTGGGCGCAACGTGGGCGACGAATATTTCGATGCCGCGCGCGATACCAACTTCATGGACATGGATGCAGCGCTGATGGGGCCGACGGTGCAGCAGGCCGAAGGCAACTTCGATGCGTACTGGAACAGCCCCAATGCCTTGCCGCTGGCCGCCCTGGTGACGGCAAAGCCGCAGGCGCTGGAGGCGTTGCGTGGCAGCCTGGATGCCGGCATGGCCTCGGCGCGCGCGCACCCGTACGTGGAGCGGCTGCGCCGCTCGCCGAGCGTGCATGCGCTGATGCAGGGCGATCGTGCGGTGCATTGGCTGGACCATGCACGCATCGTCTCCGATCCGCCGGAGAAGGCCGAAGGCGCACCGCCGCAGGCCGACTGGATGACGCCGGTGTTGATCGGCGAGATGGCGCGCGCGCAGCGCGAGTTGAAAGTGATCTCGCCCTACTTCGTGCCCGGCGACGAGGGCATGCGCTGGATCGGCGAGCTGCGTCGGCGCAATGTCCGGGTCAATATCCTGACCAATTCGCTGGCGGCAAACGATGTAGTCGCCGTGCACAGTGGCTACGCCGACTATCGGGTGCCACTGCTGCAGCAGGGCGTGCGCCTGCACGAGCTCAAGCCGATGGGCAAACCCGATGGCAGCCTGTTCGGCTCCAGCGGCGCCAGCCTGCACACCAAGGCGTTTGTGGTGGACGACAGCAGCGGTTTCATCGGCTCGTTCAACCTGGACCCGCGCTCGATGAACCTCAATACCGAAATGGGGCTGCTGTTCGACGACCGGGTGGTCACTGCAGAGCTCGAACGGCTGTACAACCATAAGGTCAGTGCGCCGGTGAGTTACCGCGTGACGCTGGACCAGGGTGAGCTGCGCTGGCACGACGACGCCGCAACGCCGCCGGAGGTGTGGTCACGCGAGCCGGCCGCGAGCGCGTGGCGGCGCGGCGCGGCAACGGTGATGGGCTGGTTCCCGCTGGAGTCGCAGTTGTAGCTGGTTGGTCGGCGGTTGCCCTCATCCGCCCTTCGGGCACCTTCTCCCGCGGGCGGGAGAAGGGAGTGTGGCGGCCTTGTTGGATTCGTTCGCGCGTGACGCGGACGTCCGTTGGGCTATTGCAGCTGCGTCACGATCTCGCGTGCCATCGCGCCCAGCGGCAGGATGCGGTCCGCGCCTCCGCGCTTGATCGCTTCCTTGGGCATGCCGAACACGATGCTGGTGTGCTCGTCCTGCGCCACCGTGCGTGCGCCGGCCTGACGCATTTCCAGCAGTCCGGCGGCGCCGTCATCGCCCATGCCGGTCATGATGATGCCCAGCGCGTTGCTGCCGGCCGCACGTGCAGCGGAGCGGAACAGCACATCCACCGACGGGCGGTGCCGGTTCACTGGTGGGCCTTCCATCACTTCGACGAAATATTGCGCGCCACTGCGCCGCAGCAGCAGGTGTTTGCCACCGGGCGCGATCAGGGCGCGGCCCGGCATCACGCGGTCGTTGTTGGCAGCCTCTTTCACGGCGATCTGGCACAGGCCGTTGAGGCGCGCAGCGAAGGCGGCGGTGAACTTCTCCGGCATGTGCTGCACGATCACGATGCCCGGGCACACGCGCGGCAACGCGGTCAGCACTTCTTCCAGCGCCTGGGTGCCGCCGGTGGAGGTGCCGATGGCGACGATGCGCTCGGTGGTCTGCGCCAGGGCGCGCCCGCTCTGCGCCGGCAGGATCACGTCGGCGGTGTGTTTGACTTCCGGCTCCAGCGGTGCGGCGGTGACGCGTGCGGCCAGCCGCTTGACGTTGGCGCGTGCGGCGCTACGCACGGTGGCCACCAGTTCGTCGGCCGAATCGGTGAGGAACTGCTTGAGCCCCAGGCGCGGCTTGGTCACCACTGCCACGGCGCCGGCGGCCAGCGCGTCCATGGTGACGCGCGCGCCCTTTTCGGTGAGCGTGGAGCAGATCACCACCGGGGTGGGCCGCTCGCTCATGATCTTGCGCAGGAAGGTGATGCCGTCCATGCGTGGCATTTCCACGTCCAGCACGATCACATCCGGCCAATGCTGGCGCATCTTGTCGATGGCCAGCAGCGGGTCGGCGGCAGTGGCGATCACCTCGATGCCTTGCGCGTCGTTGAGCACGCCCACCAGCACCTGGCGCACCACTGCCGAGTCGTCGACCACCATGGCCTTGATGGTGGCGGGATTGGCGGTGGGGCGGTTGAGCGCTGTCGACACGGTGAATCCTTGGGTCATGCCTTGCGGAAAATCGAGGGTGCCACCTGGACCAGATCGATGTCGAGTTCGCTCAGGCTTTCCGAGTGGCCGATGCAGAAATGCCCGCCCGGCTTGAGGGCGGCCAGCACGCGCAGGATCACCTCGCGTTTGGTCTGCCCGTTGAAATAGATCATGACATTGCGCAGGAAGATCGCATCGAAGCTGCCCAGCGGCGGCAGCGCAGCGTTGAGGTTGGCGTGCACGAACTGCACGCGGTCGCGCAGGCGGCGCTCCACCAGCAAGGTGCCGGCGTACTCGCCCTGACCACGCAGGCAGTAGCGTTTGAGATAGGGCTGCGGGATGCCGTCGATGCGTTGCAGCGCGTAATGCCCGGTGCGCGCCTTGGCCAGGACGCGCGTGCTGATGTCGGTGCCCACGACCTCGAACGGGCGCCCCTGCAGGGTGTCGTCCAGCACCATCGCCATGCTGTAGGCCTCCTCGCCGCTGGAGCTGGCCGCGCTCCAGCAGCGGAACGGCAGCCCGCCGCGATGCTCTGCGGCCAGCTTGCGCAGCAACTCGAAGTGCTTGGGCTCGCGGAAGAAATAGGTTTCGTTGGTGGTCAGCAGATCGATCGCGGTCTGGATTTCCGCACGGTCCTGGCGGCTTTCCAGCAGCTGCAGATACTGGGTGTAGCTGCTGAACTGGTGCTCGCGCAGGCGCTTGCCCAGGCGGCCGCACAGCATGGCTTTCTTGCCGGAGGAAATGCTGATGCCGGCCGCTTCGAAGATGAAACGCTGAAAGCGGCCGAACTCCTGTTCGGTGATGGCGGTTGCGGTGCTCATCGGCTCAGGCCACGTCCGCATCGCTGGGCACGCTGCTGTCGCTCAGGCGCGCAATGCGCACGGCGTGCTCGCGCCACCAGTCCGACAGCATCGGGCCGGGCATCGGCGAGCCCATCAGATAGCCCTGCGCCAGATCGCAGCCCAGCTCGCGCAGCAGCCGCCAGTCGTCCGGGGTTTCCACCCCTTCGGCCACGGCGGTCAGCTCCAGGCGATGCGCCAGCTCCAGCGTGGATTCGAGCACGGTGCGCTGGCTGCGGCTGCGATGCGCGGCCTGCACGAAGCTGCGGTCCAGCTTGAGTTCGGTGAACGGGATGCTGGCCAGGCGCTGCAGCGAGGAGAACCCGGTGCCGTAGTCGTCGATGGACAGACCGAAGCCGTGCAGGCGCAAACGCGCCAGCATGCTCAGCGCATTGGCCGGCTCCACGATGGCGCTTTCGGTCAGTTCCAGCACCAGGTCGGCCGGGCTCAGGCCGTTGTCGCTCAGCTTGCCGCACAGCTGTTCGAGAAAATCCTCTTCGCTCAGCAGGCGCGGCGACAGGTTCAAGGCCAGGCTCAGCTCGAAGCCTTCGGCACGCCAGTCCACCAGCTGCGCGATGGCCTTGTCGATGACCTGTTGGGTCAGCGCATGGATCAGCCCTTCGCGTTCGGCCAGCGGGATGAAGCGGTCCGGGCCGATCATGTCGCCCTGCGGCCGGCGCCAGCGTGCCAGCGCTTCCACACCGCGCAGGCAGCCATCCTTCAGGTCGAGCTTGGGTTGGTAGGCCACGCGGATTTCGCCGCGCCGCATCGCGCGGTCCAGGCGGGAGGCGGCCGCGCCGCCGCTGGACATCAACGGCGAGATCGCCGCCGCCGATGCGACGGGCGCCGTGGTACCGCTGTCCGGCTCGCAATCCAGCACGGTGGCCAGGTCCTGCAGGTTCATCGGTTTTTCGATCCCGCCCAGCACGCGCACGCCGGCACTGCGGCTGAGCTGCATCACCGCATCGATCAGCGCGCCGCCGCGTTGCGACACCACCACGACCGGCACGCCGTACTGGCCGCGGGCCAGCGCGTCGAGCAGTTGCACGCCGTCCATGCCGGGCATTTCCAGATCGATCAGCAGCAGCGACGGCGCCGTGGCGTGGCTCAGCCAGTCCAGCGCCGCGTGACCGTCGCCGGCGCCATCGACCTGCGTGGCGCCAAGCTGGCGGCATAACGCCATGGCGTGTTCGCGCTGGACCACGCTGTCGTCGACCACCAGTACCGGGCCGGCCAGCGTGCAGTTGCAGGAGAGAAGGGCGGGGCGCATGGGAATCCTTGCGTGCATGCGAAAGTCAGGCCGCCAGCGCGGCGGCAGGAAGCTGGGCGAGCGCATCGTGGCCCAGCACGGCATCGGCATCGAGCAGGATCACGAAGCGCTCGCCGATCTTGCCCATGGCCTGGATGAAGTCGCGCGCGATGCCGGCGCCGAAACTCGGTGTGTCGACGATATCGCCCGCGGCGATCTCCAGCACTTCGCTCACCGCATCCACCAGCAGCCCGAGCACCTGCTGCGTGTCGGCGTGCGCGATCTCCACGATCACGATGCAACTGCGCTTGGTGATTGCGCTGGCGCTGCGTCCGAAGCGCTGCTGCAGGTCCACCACCGGCACCACCGCGCCGCGCAGGTTGATCACGCCACGTAATGCCGGCGGCATCATCGGCACATCGGTGGGCGCGCGGTATTCGATGATCTCCTTGATGCCGAGAATCCCCAGGCCGAACATCTCCCCACCCAGGGTAAAGGTGAGGTATTGCTGCGGGGCCGTCGGCGACGGTGCGGTGCTGTTGGCAGTGTGCGTGTGCATCGTCGGCTCCTCAGAAGCTGGCGAACTGCGATTCGTCGATGGCATCGGCAGTGGCCGCCGCCATGCCGATCTGGCGTACGTTGGTGCGGCGTGCCGGTACGCTGACCACCTGCGCGTGGCCGGGCTGCACCACACGTCGCGGCCCGCTCTTGCTGGCCGGCACGGCGCCACGTCCGCCGTTGCCCAGCCGGAAGAAGCCCATCAACTGCTGCAGCTGTTCGGCCTGCGCGCTCATTTCTTCGGACGTGGCGGCCAATTCTTCGGCATTGGCCGCGGCCGACTGGGTGGTCTGGTTCAACTGGCCGACCGCGGTGTTGATCTGGCTGACGCCGGCGGTCTGCTCTTCGGAAGCGGCGGCGATTTCCTGCACCAGGTCGGAGGTGCGGCGGATCGAAGGCACCATCTCGCCCAGCACGCGGCCGGCGCTTTCGGCCAGTTCCACGCTGGAGCCGGCCACTTCGCCGATCTCCTGCGCGGCAATCTGGCTACGCTCGGCCAGCTTGCGCACTTCGGCGGCCACCACGGCAAAGCCCTTGCCGTGTTCGCCGGCACGCGCCGCTTCGATGGCGGCGTTGAGCGCCAGCAGGTTGGTCTGGTACGCGATGTCGTCGATGATGCTGATCTTCCTGGCGATGTCCTTCATCGCCATCACGGTGGCGCGCACGGTGTCGCCACCGTCGGCCGCTTCGCTGGCGGCCTTGGCGGCCATGCTGTCGGTGACGCGGGCGTTTTCGGTGTTCTGCGCGATGGAGGCGGTCATCTGCTCCAGCGAGGCGCTGGTTTCTTCCACGCCGGCGGCCTGTTCGCTGGCGGCCTGCGCAAGCGCCTGCGCGGTGGCGCTGACCTCTTCCGACGCACTGGCCAGGTTCTCGGCGTTGCGATTGACCTCGTCCACGATCTCGGTCAGGCGGGTCATGGTGGTGTTGACGTAGCGCTGCATGTCGGCGAACGCGCCTTCGTAGCGGCCTTCCACGGTGTGGGTGAGGTCGCCTTCGGCCATCGCGCCCATCACCTGGATCACTTCGGAGATACTGCGCAGGTTGCCGCGCGCACGTTCCACGGTGTCGTTGATGAAGGCCTTCTTGCCGGGCAGCTGCGCCAGCGGGGCATCGAAGTTGCCGCGGCCGAATTCGGCCACTACACCCATCGCCAGCTTCTTCACCGCGATATGCGCGCCCACCATCTGGTTGATGCCCAGCGCCATGCTGCGGAAGTCGCCGTCGAAACGTGCGCTGTCGATGACCACGTCGATATCGCCGGCCTCGTGTTCGGCCGACATGTGGTTGATCTCGCCGATCAGCCCGGTGAGGTTGCCGCGTACCTGTTCGATGGTGTCATTGATGAAGCGCTTCTTGCCCGGCAGCAGCGGCAGCTGCGCGGTGAAGTTGCCGCGACCGAATTCGCCGACGCAGGCAATGGCCTGTTTCTTGACCGCGATGTGGCCGGCGACCATGGCGTTGATGCCCTCCGCCATGCGGCGGAAATCGCCGGTGAAGCGCTGCGTGTCGATGACCACGTCGATGTCGCCGGCATCGTGCTCGGCGGACATGTGGTTGACCTCGGCGACCATGCCGGTGAGGTTGCCGCGGATCTGGTCCACGACGTCGTTGATGAAGGACTTCTGGCCCGGCAGGCGCTCCAGCTCGGCGGCGAAGTTACCGCGGCCGAACTCGGCCACGCACGCCATGGCCTGCTTGTTCACGGCGATATGGCTGGCCACCATGCGGTTGATGCCATCGCCCAGGGTGCGGAAATCGCCGTCGAAGCGCGCCACGTCGATGCGCGCCTCGATCTGCCCGGCATCGTGTTCGCGCCAGACGCGGTTGATCTCTTCGTTGACGTGACGGATGCCGCTCTGCACCTTGCGCAGCCCGCGCAGCACGTCGCCGGCCTGCTCGTCGCGTGTCTGCGGCAGGGCGACATCGAAGTTGCCGCGCGAGAACGCGTCCAGCGTGGTGGTGGCTAGCTCCAGCGAGTCGCTGGCCAGGCGGATTGCCCACACCAGCAAGGCGCCGCTGATCAGTGCGGCCACGATGCTGGCGCCGAGCAGGGCCGCATGCGAGAGCGTCAGCGCAAAGCCGGCGACGATCACGAGGACGGGCAGGGCCACCGCAAGCGCGGCGGTGAACCAGAGTTGGGTGGCGATCGGAAGACGGTGTGACATGGCGAGTGTCCTGGGGTCAGGTAACGACGAACGATGCGGATGGCGGGAGCGGGACTGCGAACGCTCAGGCCGCCAAGGCATCCTGGTTGGGATGCAACTGCTGAAGCAGGCTGGGCACATCCAGGATCAGCGCGACATCGCCGCTGCCCAGGATGCTGGAGCCACTGATGCCCCTGACCTGGGCGAAGACCTTGGACAACGGCTTGATGACGGTCTGCCATTCGCCGAGCAAGGTATCCACCACCAGGCCGAAGCGCTGTGCGCCCTGGCGGATCACCACGATGCTTTCGCGCGCGGGGGTCTTGCCGCCAAGCGCGAACAGTTCACGCAGGCGCACATACGGCAGCACGCTGCCGCGCAGGTCGATGTAGTCGCTGGCGTAGTCGGGCGTGAATTCCACGCATTCCTCCACCACATCCAGCGGCACCACGAACACGGATTTGCCCACGCCCACCTGGAAGCCGTTGATGATGGCCAGGGTCAGCGGCAGGCGCACCGAAATGGTGGTGCCCACGCCGGCCGCGCTGTCGATATCGACCGTGCCACGCAATGCGGTGATGTTGCGCTTGACCACGTCCATGCCGACACCGCGGCCGGACAGGTTGGTGACCTTTTCGGCAGTGGAAAAGCCCGGCTCGAAGATCATCGCGAATACCTCGCGGTCACTGAGCTGGCGGCCGGCTTCGGCCAGCCCGCGTTCGAGCGCCTTGGCCAGGATGCGGTCGCGGTTCAAGCCGCCGCCGTCGTCGGTGATCTGGATGACGATGCTGCCGGAGTCGTGGTACGCATTGAGCCCGACGGTGCCGCGTGCGGGCTTGCCGCGCGCCACGCGCACGTCCGCCGGCTCGATGCCGTGGTCCATCGCGTTGCGCACCAGATGGGTGAGCGGGTCGCCGATCTTTTCCACCACCGACTTGTCCAGTTCGGTGTCTTCGCCGGCAACGACCAGTGCGATGTCCTTGCCCAGTTCGCGCGCCACGTCATGCACCACGCGCTGGAAGCGGCTGAAGGTGCCGCCGATCTTGACCATGCGCAGCTGCAGCGCGCTTTCGCGTACGTCTTCCACCAGGCCGGCCAGGATCGAGGCCGATTCCAGCAATTGCGCATCGCCGCTGCGTTGCGCATTGGCATTGGTGCTGGCCACGGCGATGATGAGTTCGCCCACCAGGTCGATCATGCGATCGAGCTTGTCGGCATCCACGCGGATGGAGCGTGCGTCGGCGTTGCGCGCACCAGCATCGGGCGCAGCCCGCGCAGGCGCTGCGGCAGCGGACGGCACGGCGGCCAGCGCGTTGCTCGGCGTGGCAACGGCCAGCGGCTCGGCCGCGAGCAGGGCTGCCGCATCGGCGGGCGCCGGCACCGCGACGATGTCCAGATCGCAATCGTCGCGAACGAATTCGAACACTTCTTCGATCGCGGCGCGGTCGGCATCGCTGCGCAGCAGGATCTGGAAACCCAGGTAGTTGGCTTCCGGATCGAGCTCTTCAAAGCTCGGCAGCTTGCTGTGATCGGTGCTGATCGCTTCCACCGAACCCAGGCTGCGCAGATTGCGGATCAGCTTGAGCGGCGAGTTGCCGAAGCGCAGCGCGTCGGCAAACAGGGTGAGCGTGATGCGCCAGTACCCGCTCTGCTTTTCCGGCGTGCTGTGCTGGATGGCAGCGGTGGTGACGCCACAGGCGCTGGCATGCAAATAGGTCTGCAATTGCGCCAGCAGGGGTTCGGCTTCGGCGGCGAGGGCGGCCGGATCGGCATGGCCGGGGTCGGCCGCGGTTTCCACCAGCGCGTGGATGTGGTCACAGCACACCAGCAGCAGGCCGATCAGCTCCGAGCTCAAGGTCAGCGTCTCGTCGCGCACCAGGTCCAGCACGCTTTCCACCACATGGGTGAAGCCCACCAGCTGCGGCAGGTCGAACAGGCCACCCGAACCCTTGATGGTGTGCGCGGCGCGGAAGATCGCATTGACCGCATCCGGCGACGATTCGCCACGCTCGGCTTCGAGCAGGTGGCGTTCCATGTCTTCGAGCAGGTCCCGGCTTTCGGCCAGGAAGGTCTGCATCAGCTGGTTCATGTCCATGTGCGTCACCAGTCCGTTAGTGAATGCGTTCGCCGAGGCCTGCAACCGCGTGCGGGTACAGCGCTTCGAGCAGGCCGAGCAGTTCGACCACATCCACCACCGCGCGGCTGGAATCGGTCAGCGAAAACGGCCGCCCGTCGGCCTGGATGGCCTGCTTGATGGCCAGCAGCAACTGCAGGCCGGTGGTATCGATCTCGCTGACCGCGCCCAGGTCCAGATGCAATCCACCCGGATGCGCCAGTGCCGGCTGTAGCAGCGGCTTGAGTTCGGCGGCGCGACGGATGGTCATCTCGCCTTCCAGGGCAAGCGTCAACGGCGCGGGGAGATCGGAAAGCGGGCTGTTCATGAGTGCCTCGGGCGATGCCGCACGGGGAGTGCGCTGACGCGGGATGGATCGCAATGGCATGGGGTGGCGTGGCGCTGTTTTGCACACGGGGTCATGCCGGTCCATGCTGGTATCGGCGCCTGACAGGAATATTTAGGCCAAATTCAGCGCAATGACGGTTTTGCGAAATACGTCACTGCACGGGCATTAACAGCTCAGCTTCGTCGCAAGCAGGCTCAGGAAGGCACTGTCCCGGGCTGTCCTGGGACAGGCGAGACGCTGGATCAAATGCTGGCTGACGGTGCAGGTGTTGCCCTGCATGCGCGGGGCATGTGCGATGTGCTGTTCGGCGATGCCGGGCTGCGGCCGTGGCGCTGCCGACTCCGGCCGGATCGAACGGGCAGGGCGTGGCGTACAGACGCAACGAGCAGGTGATCGCTCACCTGCTCGCAGGGACTATCGCGTTGGCGGCCCTGTCCAGGGCCGCATGATCGCCAGGCTGTGCCGCGCTTCAGCCCGGTGCCAGTGCCGCCAGCAGGCCGCGTGCCGCATTGAAGCGGTCGGCGCCTTCGGGCATCGGCAGTTTGATGCGCAGCTTGTCCGGGCCGTCCATGGTGTAGATCTTGGGCTGCTTCTGGATCATCTGGATGATGGTCATCGGGTCGATCGACGGCTTGGCCTCGAACACCAGGCGTCCGCCGTTCTCGCCCAGATCCAGCTTGCGCACGCCCAAGGCATTGGCCTGCAGCTTGAGCTCGGCAATGGCGAACAGGTGCTTGACCGGGTCCGGCAGCAGGCCGAAACGGTCGATCATTTCCACCTGCAGCTCGCGCAGCGCGTCAGGATCGCGTGCGCTGGAAATACGCTTGTACAGGGTCAGCCGCGTGTGCACGTCCGGCAGGTAATCCTCCGGAATCAACGCCGCCACATGCAGCTCGACCTCCGCGCCACGCACTTCCTCGCCGGCATCCAGATCGGGCAACTTGCCCTGGCGGATGCTGCGCACGGCGCGTTCCAGCAGCTCGGTGTACAGGCTGAAGCCGACCTCGGCCATCTGCCCGCTCTGGTCTTCGCCCAGCAACTCGCCGGCACCGCGGATTTCCAGATCGTGCGTGGCCAGGGTGAAGCCGGCGCCAAGCTCGTCCATGGATGCAATCGCCTCCAGGCGCTTTTCTGCATCGGAGGTCATCGAGCGCCGATCGGGCACCACCAGGTACGCATAGGCACGGTGGTGCGAGCGGCCGACGCGGCCACGCAGCTGATGCAACTGGGCCAGGCCAAACCGATCGGCGCGGTTGATGATGATGGTATTGGCATTGGGGATGTCGATCCCCGACTCGATGATCGTGGTCGACAGCAGCACGTTGAAGCGTTGCTTCTGGAAATCCAGCATCACCCGTTCCAGCTCGCGCTCGGGCATCTGCCCGTGTGCGATGCCGATGCGCGCTTCGGGCACCAGTTCGGACAGGTCGCGCTGCATGCGCACGATGCTTTCCACATCGTTGTGCAGGAAGTACAGCTGCCCACCACGGCTGAGTTCGCGCTGGAAGGCTTCGCGCAGCAGCGCGTTGTCCCAGGCCGTGATGAAGGTCTGCACCGCCAGCCGGTTCGGCGGCGGGGTGGCGATGATGGACAGATCGCGCAGCCCGGCCATGGCCATGTTGAGCGTGCGCGGGATGGGTGTTGCGGTCAGCGTGAGCAGATGCACGTTGGCGCGCATCGCCTTGAGCGCTTCTTTTTGCCGCACGCCGAAGCGCTGTTCCTCGTCGACCACGACCAGGCCGAGATCCTTGAACTTCACGTCCGGCTGCAATAGCCGATGCGTGCCGATGATGACGTCGATCTCGCCGCTGGCCACCTTCTCCAGTTCGGCCTTGATTTCCTTGGTGCTCTTGAAGCGCGAGAGCACTTCCACCTTCATCGGATAATCGGCGAAACGGTCGCGGAAATTGCGGTAATGCTGTTCTGCCAGCAGCGTGGTGGGCACCAGCACGGCCACCTGCTTGCCGGCGCTGGCGGCCGCAAACGCGGCGCGCACCGCGACCTCGGTCTTGCCGAAGCCGACATCGCCGCAGACCACGCGGTCCATCGGCTGGCTGCTGGCCAGGTCGCGTAGCGTGGCATCGATGGCGGCCAACTGGTCGCCGGTTTCCTCGAACGGAAAGCCGGCCGCGAACGGCTCGTACATCGCGCGGTCCACCTGCAAGGCCAGACCCGCACGCGCGCGGCGGCGCGCCTGGATTTCCAGCAATTCGGCGGCCACGTCGCGCACCTTCTCGGCCGCCTTGCGCTTGGCCTTGGTCCATTGCTCGCCGCCCAGCGAATGCAGCGGCGCGGTCTCGGCCGAGGCGCCGGAATAGCGGCTGATCAGGTGCAGCTGCGCCACCGGCACATACAGCCGGTCGCCCTTGGCGTATTCGATTTCCAGGAACTCGCCGGGCATGCCGCCGGCATCGAGCACGATCAGGCCGCGGTAACGGCCCACGCCGTGATCCTCGTGCACGATCGGCGCGCCTTCGGACAGTTCGCCCAGGTCGCGGATGATCGCTTCCGGCTCGCGTCCCACCCGCCGCGAGCGACGCGGCTGGTTGGCCCGCTCGGGAAACAGCTGGCGCTCGGTGAGCACCGCAATCTGCGGGGCATCCAGCGCAAATCCGTCGTCCAGTGCGGCCACGGTGATGCCGAAACGCAGCGTGGTCGCAGCCAGGAATGCAGGCACATCGGCCACCACCTCGGGCTTCAACTGCGCGGCGGCCAGCACTTCCATCAAGGCTTCGCGGCGGCCGGCCGAGTCGGCGGCCACCAGCACCCGGCCGGGGTAATGGCTCAGGAACGTCGCCAGCGCCTGGCCGGCCGGCGCGTCCTTCGCGGCCACCGGCAAGGGCGGCAGCGGCTGGTCGCCGAGCGGGGCGGCCTCATCGATGCGCGCATGATCGCTGGCCCACACTTCGATGCGCGCCAGCTTGTTGAGCCGCTCGCGCAGCGCATCCGGGGATTGGTACAACTCGTCCGGCGGCAGCAGCGGGCGTTCCACATCGTGGCGACGCTGTTCGTAGCGGTTTTGTGCCTGGGTCCAGAACGCATCGGCCGCATTGGAGACACCGCTGGCGATCAACGGCAGGGCGCGCTTGTCCAGGTACTCGAACAAGGTGGCGGTCTTGGCGAAGAACATCGGCAGGTAGTACTCGATGCCCGAGGGCGCGATGCCGGACTTGAGGTCCTGGTACAACGCACTGCGCCGGGTATCCACATCGAAGCGTTCGCGCAGGCAGGCCAGCACGCGCTCGATGCTGGCATCATCCATCGGCACTTCGCGGCCGGGAAGCATCTTGACCGCGTCCACCTTGTCCAGCGAGCGCTGCGATTCCGGGTCGAAGGCGCGGATGGAATCGATATCCTCATCCAGCAATTCAACGCGCAACGGTGTGTCTGCGCCCATCGGGAACACGTCGAGCAAGCCGCCGCGCACCGCAAAATCGCCCGGGTCCATCACCTGCGGCACGTTGCGGTAGCCGGCGCTTTCCAGGCGGCGTTTTTCCGCATCCAGGTCCAGGCGCTGGCCCACGGTGAGATCGAAGCTGCCGCCAACGATGTAGCTCAGCGGCGCCAGCTGCTGCATCAGGGTCTGCACCGGCACGATCACCACACCCTTGGTCAGGCCGGGCAGGCGATGCAAGGCCGCCAGGCGCTGGCTGATGATTTCCGGGTGCGGGCTGAACTGGTCGTACGGCAGGGTTTCCCAATCGGGAAACGGCACCACCGGCAGCGCGGAGTCTTCGCCCAGTAGGGCGAGCAGATCGGCTTCGATCTGGTGCGCGCTCTGGTTGTCGCGGGCGATCACCAGCAACGGGCCGGCATGTGCTTCGGCGGCACGCGCGATCGACCAGGCCAGCGCCGTCGCAGACGAGGGTGCGCGCCAGTAGGCGCGGAGCTGGCCGGACTTGGGCAGCGGCGGAGAGGGGAAGATAGGCGACGGCATCAGCCCACAATTTTATCAGAGCCCCCGCCGCGGCCGGTCCATCTGGCGTGAAAGGGGGGGGGCGGTGTGTGCAGCAAGGCCCCGCAGCGTCGAGGGCGCGGTGCCCTCACCGCTCGCGGGACACGCCGTTAACCCGTCCATGGGGGCTCGATGGCGGCATCCATGCCGCCAACGGTCCCGCAATCGGCGAGGGCACCGCACCAGACAGTTGGCTGGTGGCTCTGTTGAAGAACGAAAACACACCAGAGTGTCGCTGGCAGCTGTTCTGTTGAAAACTCTGCAAACCGACCATCTCGACTGGTCCTTGCCCGCCCACCGTCGCGGGACCTTGAGCGGCATGGATGCCGCGCCAGAGCCTTATCTGTTCGGAATGTGGCAGCGTAGGTGTCGAGAGCCGGCGTGGGCTGCCGTATGAGCCTGGATCTAAGCGATCGCCTTGGAGCTTGGCACCCACGCCGGAATCTCCCTTGTTTCGCCCGAACAGTTGCCCGAGGTGACACTCGAAACGATAAGACTGGGCAGGCGAGGGAGCTCTCGACATTTCCAGCCTAGCGGAGATCTCCCATGAGCGGAATCGGGATCGATGTGTGCAAGAAGTCCCTGGATGCGGCTGTCTTTCAAGGTGAGGCCCGCCAGTTCAGCAACACGGCAAGCGGGCACTGCAAGCTCGTCCATTGGCTGAGGACACTGCCAGTTAGGCAGGTGGTGCTGGAGGCGACCGGTGGCTACGAGCTGGCCGCGCTGGACGCGCTGCATCAGGCGGGAATCCCGGTGGCACGCGCCAATGCGTCTCGGGCGCGTCACTTGGCCAACGGCTTGGGACTGGCAAAAACCGATCGGCTGGACGCGGGCATGCTGGCGTGTATGGCCGAGAAGATGGAGCTTCATCCCTATGTTCCACTGCCGCCGTGGCAGCGTCATCTGGGCGAGCATGTCCGCGCCCGCCGCCAGCTCATCGATCTGCTGAAGACGGCCAAACAACAGCTGTTGCAGGTGGCGGACAAACCGCTACGCAAGCTGCTGCAGGCCAACGTGAACCAGCTCGTGCGCAGTGTGGCGCGGCTGGATGAACTGATCGCCGGGCAGCTAAAGACGCTGCTCATCGAGCAACCGCACCTGGCGGCGTTGAAGACGCTCAAAGGGGTCGGTCCGGTATTGCTGGCCGTGTTGGCGTGCCGGTTGCCGGAGCTTGGGACGCTCAACGGAAAGCAGATCTCCCGATTGGTGGGGGTTGCCCCGCTATCGCGCGACAGCGGCAAGATGCGTGGGAAACGAGGGATCGGCGGAGGCCGTGCCGATATCCGGCAAGCGCTGTACATGGCGGCGATGTCCTCGGCGCGTCACGAGCCCCGCCTGCGTGATTTTTATAGAGCGTTACGGACACGCGGCAAGGAAGGCAAGGTCGCGATCGTGGCGGTGATGCGCAAGATGCTGGTCATCCTCAATGCGCGCGTGCGCGATGAAAGAGCCGCCACGCAGCCAGCCTGAGCATGCTCGATGGCCATGAGCAGACGCAAAAGCGTGCCGGCCAGCGGCCGCCACCTATGGATGAACACGTCTGAAGGAAACCGATCAGAGCTCGCGGATCGAGATCCTGATCAACACAGTTGCTCCATGGACGGATTCACGGCGTGTCCCGCGATGGTGGGCGGGCAAGGGCCCTGCAGCAAACGCAAAGTCGTCGAGTGCGCGGTGCCCTCACCGCTCGCGGGACACGCCGTCAACCCGTCCATGGGGGCTCGGTGGCGGCATCCATGCCGCCAACGGTCCCGCAATCGGCGAGGACACCGCACCAGACAGTTGGCTAGTGGTTTGTTGAAGAGCAAAGACACCGCGTCGCCAGTTAGCAAATCGCTTTTTGAAGACTCTGCGCACCGACCAACTCGACTGGTCCTTGCCCGCCCACCGTCGCGGGACCTTGAGCGGCATGGATGCCGCGCCAGAGCCTTCAGGGACGGATTCACGGCGTGTCCTGCGATGGTGGGCGGGCAAGGGCCCTGCAGCAAACGCAAAGACGTCGAGTGCGCGGTGCCCTCACCGCTCGCGGGACACGCCGTCAACCCGTCCATGGGGGCTCGGTGGCGGCATCCATGCCGCCAACGGTCCCGCAATCGGCGAGGGCACCGCACCAGACAGTTGGCTGGTGGCCTACTGAAAGCGATTTACTGCAGAGAGTTGGGCAATGGCTGCGGATCGCCGGCTTGTGACATTCGAAAGCGCTGCGACAGGACATCGAATGTGCTGGCAAGTGATCCATTTAAGGACGCGCAATTTACTGCTTGCGCCATGCGCACCGACCATCGTGACTGGTCCTTGCCCGCTCACCGTCGCGGGACCTTGCGCGGCATGGATGCCGCGCCAGAGCCTCCAGGGACGGATTCACGGCGTGTCCTGCGATGGTGGGCGGGCAAGGGCCCTGCAGCAAACCAACAGCCGAGCCGCTCCGACGAATCCCGAATCCCAGCCCCTCAGGCATCCAGCTCCAGCACCATCCGCACCAGCTCCGGCGAATCAGGGTGCGCCTGCGGCTTGAAGCCCAGCGATTCGGCCAGCTGCAGCATCGGCACGTTGCTTTGCAGCACATCGCCGAACAGGCAATCCAGGTACTTGCGGCGCGCCCACTTCACCAGCTTGCGCATCAATTGCCGGCCCAGGCCCTGGCCGGCAACGAAGCTGCTGACCAGGATGGTGTATTCGGCCTGGCGGGTGCCCGGCACCAACGCGGCGCGGGCGACCGCACCCACCAGCGCCTCGCCGGGCGGCAGCTGTTCGGCGGCGACCAGCACGATCTCGCTCTTGGGGTTGGGATGGGTCAGGCGTTGCACCATCTCCGGGGTGATTTCGGCGGAGGAGCGCACGAAACGCGCGCGGATTTCCTCCGGGCCCAACAGGCTGAAAGCCCCTTGCAGCGGCGGACCGTCCTCGGGACGGATCGGGCGGAGCAGAAGGGTGCGGCCATTGGGCAGGCTGAAGTTTTCATGCCAGGGAGGCATGCGATTGCGAATGGCCATGACCGGTGTTCCTTGAAGATCGGAAGATTCTGGCACCAGCCCGGCGCGCTACCGTGAATGAATCCGGTGCGTCGTCGGGGGCCAACAGAGGGGTGGCAGTGCTTCCCACTGGACTGTAACGAGCCGAGCCGTGAGCCGGTCGTGAGCTTGGCGCCCGGCTGCGGCGGCTGCCGGATGTGCCGAGCCAGTGCGTGCGCAGGCGATTGCGCTTGTGACGCACACGCGCAGCCACCACGCGGCGCGGAGGGCGTGCCCTGCCAGTGGCACACATCTGCAGCGCCCGGGAGCACGCGCGGATGCGCCACCGCAGTGCGACCGTCGCGCTGCAGCGCCTTATTCGGCTGCAGCTCCCGACAGGCGGGCAGGTGGAAGGCACCGCATCACGCGTCCTGGCGCAGCCATTCCAGCCGGGTGGAGGCACCCAGCTCGCCCAGGTGCTTCTTCAGCACCGGCAGCGCCGGCGTCAGCACCTTGTCGAATTGCCAGGGTGCGTTGACGATCAACAGCCCGCTGCCGGTCAGGCGCAGCGGCGAGTCGTCCGGGCGCACCTGCAGCTCTGCCACCAGCACCGACTTGGCCGGCAGCGTGGCGGCCTTGCGCATGAACGGCTGCAGGCTGCGGCGCAGCTTGATCGGGTACCACACCATGCAGATCGCCTGCGGCCAGCGTGCCAGCGCCTCGCGCACGCTGTGGATGATCTGCTGGTATTCGGCGTCTTGCGATTCGTACGGCGGGTCGATCAGCACCAGCCCGCGGCCGATCTTGGTCTCGCCGGCGCGTGGCGGCAGAAACGCACGGATGGCTGCATAGCCGTCGCCGGCATGCACACGCACGCGGTTGTCCTTGGCGAACAGGCCCTTGAGCGCCTCGGCTTCGTCCGGTTGCAGTTCGCAGAACGCCATGCGGTCCTGCGCGCGCAGCGCCTGCGCGGCCAGCAGCGGCGAGCCGGGGTAGTAATTGAGCTGGATGCCTGCGGTGGGGCGGGTGGGCTTGTGGCCGGGCGTGGCCGGGCGGGCGACGGCCTGGTTGTCGGCCTGCACCGCGCGCAGGTAGCGCTCGACCACCTCGGGCAAGGTGGCCTCGGCCATCAGCCGCATCACCCCGGCGTCGGCTTCGTTGGTCTTGCGGCTTTCCTCGCCACCGAGTTGATAGCGCCCGCGCCCGGCGTGGGTGTCGAGCACGAAGAACGGGGTGTCCTTGCGCTTGAGGGTGTCGATCAGGGCAAGCAGGGCGATGTGCTTGAGCACGTCGGCATGGTTGCCGGCATGGAAGGCGTGGCGATAGTTCATCGCGGCAGTGTAAGCGGGCGCGCTGGTTTGCGCTGGCCTGCGGGTCTGGATGCTGCGCATGGGCGCCGTGTGCGCCGGGTGCATACCCGCCGCGTCGGCGCTTGGTGTTGTCGAGGGGCGCCGCATTGCGCGCCGTGCCTGCAACCATCGCCTGTGCGGAGCGCCTGCGGTGCCGCGATGGCGCTACAGGCCGCGCCGGCATGCGGCTATGCTGCGCGGCATGTCCGACTCTCCTGCCCGCGTGCTCGTCGTCGAAGACGAAGCCGCCATCGCCGATACCGTGCTGTACGCGCTGCGCAGCGAAGGCTATGCGCCCGAGCATTGCCTGCTGGGCCGCGAGGCGCTGGCGCGGCTGCGCGCCCAGCCGGCCGATGTGGTGGTGCTGGACGTGGGCCTGCCGGACATCAACGGCTTCGAGGTGTGCCGCAGCTTGCGCAGCTTCAGCGAGGTGCCGGTGATCTTCCTGACCGCGCGCAACGACGAGATCGACCGCGTGCTCGGGCTGGAGCTGGGCGCCGACGACTACATGGCCAAGCCGTTCTCCCCGCGCGAGTTGGTGGCGCGGGTGCGCGCACGCCTGCGTCGCCGCAGCGTGGCAACGGTGTCCGAGCCGGGCTGGCAGCCGCATGGGGCCTTCGCGATCGACCGCGAAGGCAGCCGCATCCGCTACGGCGATGCCTTGTTGCCGCTGACCCGTTACGAATACGCCTTGCTGGCGGCGTTGCTGCAGCGCCCCGGTGCGATCCTGAGCCGTGCGCAGTTGATGGACCGTGGCTGGGACGCCAGCGCCGATAGCGCCGACCGCACCGTCGACACCCACATCAAGACCTTGCGCGGCAAGCTGCGCCTGGCCGGCGTGCCGGCCGACCCGATCCGCACGCACCGTGGTCTGGGCTATGCGCTGGAGCTGTAAGGCGATGGGTGGGCCCGCGCAGGCGTTGACCGGCGTGGCGCACTGAAATGCGGCTCGGCCTCAAGCTGTTTCTGGGCTTCTTTCTGATCGTCGGGCTGGCCGCGTTCTTCGTGATGCGGGTCTTCGTCAACGAGGTCAAGCCAGGCGTGCGCCAGGCGATGGAAGCGACCCTGGTGGATGCGGCCAATGTGCTGGCGGAGATGGCCAGCGGCGACCTGGCGGCCGGCCACATCGCCGACGGCCGCTTTGCGCGCAACCTGGCGCAGGCGCAGCAGCGTGACCCAAAGGCCTGGGTGTGGCGTTTCCGCAAGAACAACGTGGATTACCGCGTCACCGTGACCGACGCGCGCGGGGTGGTGGTGTTCGATTCGCAAGGCCGCGACGTAGGCCGCGACAATTCGCGCTGGAACGATGTCTACCGCACCTTGCGCGGCGAATACGGCGCGCGTTCCAGTCCGGAAAGCGACGGCGACCCCGGTGCGACGGTCATGCATGTGGCCGCGCCGATTTACGCGCCCGGCCAGCCGGGCACGTTGATCGGCGTGCTCACATTGGCCCAGCCCAATCGCAGCATCGACCCGTTCATCGAAGCCAGCCAGCGCAACATCCTGCAGCGGGGTGCCTGGTTGATCGGCATTTCCGCGTTGATCGGCATCGCGATGACCTGGTGGCTGATGCGCGGCATCGGCCGGCTCAACCGCTATGCGCAGGCGGTGAGCGCCGGCATTCCGGTGCCGCCGCCCAAGCCGCGCGGCGATGAGATCGGCGATCTGGGCCAGGCGCTGGAAACCATGCGCCGCAAGCTGGAGGGCAAGGCTTACGTCGAGCAGTACGTGCAGTCGCTGACGCATGAGATGAAGAGCCCGCTGGCGGCGATCCGCGGGGCATCGGAGTTGTTGACCGAGCCGTTGCCCGAGCCCGATCGCCAGCACTTCGTGGCCAGCATCCGCGCGCAGGAGCAGCGGCTGACCGAAACCATCGACAAGCTGCTGGCGTTGGCCGAAGTGGAGCAGCACGGCTGGCTGCAGACGCGCGAGCCAATTGCCGTGCCAACCCTGCTGCAGGCGGCGCTGGACGCCGCACGGCAGCGTGCCGCCAGCGCCGGTGTGCGGGTGGAGTGCGATGCGGCGTGCGCAACGGCCAGTACGCAGGCCGTGCAGGGCGACGCCTACCTGTTGCGTCAGGCGTTGGTCAATCTGCTGGAAAACGCCATCGCCTTCTCGCCGGAGGGCGGCACCGTGCGGCTGCATACCCAGGCGCAGGACGGCCAGTTGCACCTGCTGGTCGAAGACCGCGGCAGTGGCGTGCCGGACTACGCGATCGAACGCGTCTTCGAGCGGTTCTATTCACTGGCGCGCCCGCAGACCGGACAACGCAGCTCCGGGCTGGGCCTGCCGTTCGTGCGCGAGGTGGCCCGCCTGCATGGCGGCGAGGTGAGCTTGCGCAATCGCGACGGTGGTGGTGCGGTGGCAACGCTGCGTCTGCCAATCTCCTGAGGCATTGCGGCAGGACGACCTGTTGCCGGTCGACCACCCACTTCACATTCGCTTCAACTTCGCCTCAAACCCCCACCATCGATGCGGCGCAGCCTGACCACCTCCCAGACTGAGGACGGTCGATGAAATCCCTGAAACTGTTGTTGCGGTTCGCCACCATCGGCGGACTGATCCTGCTGCTGTTGATTCCGTTGTTGCTGATCCGTGGCGCGGTGCAGGACCGCGCGCGCTACCGCGACCAGGCGGTGGAGCGGGTGGCGCAGAGCAAGGCGGGCGAGCAGCAATTCATTGCGCCGGTACGCGTGCTGCCCTATACCGAAGACGTGCAGGTGACCGAGCCGGACGAGCAGGGCAACCAGCGCAAGGTGTGGCGCAAGCGCGAGGGCGCGCTGTTGCAGACGCCGCGCAGCCTGAAGCTCAGCGGCGAGATGGTGCCTTCGGTGCGCGAGGTGGGCCTGTATCGCGTGCAGGTGTATTCGTGGAAGGCGACCCTGCACGCGGAATACGCCCCCTTTGACTATGCCGCCGCACCGACCCGCGTGTATGGCCAGCCGCATCTGGCGGTGGGCATTTCCGATGTGCGCGGGCTGGTGGGCACGCCGCGTCTGCAGGTGGACGGCCGTGCGGCGACGCTGGAAAGCGGTGCCGGCGCGCTGGCGGATCGATCGACCGGTGTGCATGCCGAGCTGAGCCCCCTGGCCGACCCGCTCGCCGGGCGGCTGCAGGAAGGCAATGTGGTGGACATGCAGTTCGTGCTGGACGGTACCCGCCGGCTGGCCATCGCACCGATCGCCGACAACAACGAGATTGCGTTGCGCTCCAGCTGGCAGCACCCGTCCTTCGGCGGGCGCTTCCTGCCGAATGCGCCCACCATCAGCGATCGCGGCTTCGATGCCAGCTGGTCGTTGTCGTCCCTGGCCACCGGCGCGCAGACGCAGCTGCAATCCAGCCAGTCGTCGCTGGATACGCTGGAAGTGCGCCTGGTCGACCCGGTGGACGTGTATACCCAGGCCGATCGCGCCAGCAAGTACGGCATTCTGTTTGTGGTGCTGACCTTCGTGGCGTTCGTGCTGTTCGAGCTGATCAAGCGCTTGCCGATCCACCCGCTGCAATACCTGCTGGTCGGCCTGGCGCTGGCGATCTTTTTCCTGCTGCTGCTGAGCCTTTCCGAGCACATCGCGTTCTGGCAGGCATATCTGGTGTCGGCGGCGGCGTGCATCGGGCTGCAGTGTTTCTATCTGTCCGGCGTCTTGCGCAGCTGGACGCGCGCGGCGGGCTTTTCGCTGATGCTCACTGCCTTGTATGGCGTGCTGTACAGCCTGCTGATCTCCGAAGACAACGCGCTGCTGATGGGCTCGTTGCTGCTGTTCGGCATCCTGGCCAGCATCATGTGGGTGACCCGCAAGCTCGATTGGTACGAGCTTGGCAACAGCCTGCGCTGAGGTCGGCATGCGCGCACATGCTCAGGTGATGCGGCGGGCGCAGCGTCTGCTGCCCGCCGGGATCGACACGGTGGCGCTGCTTCCCGCAGCGCCACCTTGGTGGGACTGTTCGCCGCTGTCGGCACTGCCGTTGGCGTGCGAGGGCCGCCGTGGGGTGATCGGGTTGCGCCTGGATGCGCGTACCGTGCAGGCGTTGCGCACGCACGGCTCTGCGTTCCTGCAGCGGCAGCGGCAGGCGAGGCCAACCGGCACGCCGGTTCGTGGCTATGGGCCCTGGCAACGCCTGAGCAACGGCAGTTACTGGGCGCGCAGCAGCGACGCCTTGCTCGGCGTGCTGGTGGCCCAGGACGAAGCGGCGGTGTGGTTGCTGTGGCAGCAGCCCGCCAGCACGGCCCGCGCGCATGGCGGCTGGCTGCGCTGAGGCGCGGCGGCACGGCATCGCCCCGGCCAGGCTCGCTTACCATGGCGCCATGACCAGGACCTCGCTCACCGTTGAAACCGTGCGTGGCGCTGCGGTGTTGCCGTATCTGGACGCGCTGGCGCAGTTGCGTATCGCAGTGTTCGCCGCATGGCCATACCTGTACGAGGGCGACACCGGCTACGAGCGCGAGTACCTGGCGGCCTATGCCGCCTCGCCGCAGAGCGTGTTCGTGCTGGCGCGCGACGGCGATGCGGTGGTCGGTGCATCCACCGGCCTGCCGCTGCTCGACGACAGCGATGCGTTCCATGCGCCGTTCCGCGCCGCCGGCATCGAGCCGGCCGGCGTGTTCTATTTCGGCGAATCGGTGCTGCTGCCGGCGTATCGCGGGCAGGGGCTCGGCCACGCCTTCTTCGACCAGCGCGAGGCGCATGCCCGCGCGCTGGGCCGGTTTGCGCTCACGGCCTTCTGCTCGGTAGAGCGGGCATCGGACGATCCGCGCAAACCTGCGGACTATCGCCCCAACGATGCGTTCTGGCGCAAGCGCGGTTACGCACCGCGGGCGGGGATGCAGGTGCGGCTGGAATGGGCGGAGTTGCAACGCGGCCCGGTCGACCACAGCTTGCGTGTCTGGACGCGCGCGCTGGACCCTTGAGCGCGCGCACGCGATCGCGCCGTTGCGTGCTCGTTGCTTTCCACTGTCGTGACAGGACTCTTGCCCATGAATGCGCCACTCACCATTGCCGTTGCCAAGTATCCGATCGGCCGGCCGAAGGACTTCGACGCCTTCGCTGCGCGCATGGCGGCGCTGGTCGGCGAGGCCGCCGCGGCCGGTGCACACGTGGCCGTGCTGCCGGAATATCTGTCGCTGGAGCTGGCCGCCACGTTCGGGACGCAGGTGTCTGCCGGCCTGCCCGAATCGCTGGCTGCGCTCCAGGCGCTGCGGGGGCGCTGGCTGGAGCTGTTTGCCGGCCTGGCGCGGCAACATCGGCTGCACCTGATCGCGGGAAGTTTTCTGCTGGATCTGGGCCAGGGCCGTTACCGTAACCGCAGCGACTGGTTCACGCCTGCCGGTGCTCACGGTTGGCAGGACAAGCTGCAGCTCACCGGGTTCGAAAAGGCCACCGGGCTGATCGAGCCGGGCGATGCGCTCAAGGTGTTCGACCTGGACGGCGTGCGCGCGGCGATTGCGATCTGCTACGACAGCGAATTCCCGTTGCCGGTGCGGGCCCAGTACGAGGCCGGCGCACGCCTGCTGGTCGTGCCCAGTTGCACAGACACCGCCGCCGGCGCCACCCGTGTGCGGGTCGGCTGTCTGGCACGCGCACTGGAAAACCGCATGTTCGTTGCGCAATCGGTGACCGCGGGCGAGGCGCCGTGGAGCCCGGCGCTGGACGTCAACACCGGCGAAGCGGCAGTGTTTGCGCCGATGGATGTGGGCTTTCCGGAAGACGGCGTAGTGGCGCAGACCCGGGGCGAGGCGGTCTGGGCGTACGCGGCGCTGGATGTCGCTGCCTTGGAGGCCAGCCGCGCGCAGGCGCAGGTGGCCAACGACCGCGATTGGCCCGGCCAGTGGGCGGCCGGCCTGGCGCGTGCCCGGCTGGCGCCGTGGGAGTGAGCGTGCGGTGATCGCGGCCGCGGCTTGGGCGCGGCGCCGCGTTAGCACCGCCTCGCCACGGTCCGTTCTGTGACGACGGCGCCCACCGGTGCGGCGGCCGTGGTGTACTGGCGGTCTTCTTCCGCACCGTCGCCCACCTGCTCAATGGCCAAGAAAACCCTGATTCCGCATAGCGTCCGGCTGGAGTTCACGCCTGGCGCACTGGTGCACAGCAATCTTTCCGGCGCGGCGTTCACCGACGACTGGCTGTGGGTCGCCGGCGACGAAGCCTGTGCAGTGGACCGGCTGCGCAAGCTGCCGCCCGGCCAGCGCGAGAGCCTGCGCTTCGGCGAGGGGCAGAGTTTTCCGCTGGCCGAGCTGCTGGACCTGCCCGGCGACGATGCCGAGGAAGCCGACCTGGAAGGCATGGGCCTGTCGGACGGGTATCTGTGGGTGGTCGGCTCGCACGGGTTGAAGCGCAAGAACGCCAAGCCCGGTCGCGACGATGCCGACAACGCCAAGCGCCTGAGCAAACTCAAACTCGATGCCAACCGCCGCCTGCTGGCCTGCCTGCCGATCGAGCGCGATGCCGACGGCACGCCGCAGCTGGTGCGCGAAGCCGCCGACGGTCGCCGCGCGTTGCGGCTCAAGGGCGACGCCAGGCATAACCAGCTCACCGAGCTGCTGGCCGACGACCCGCATTTCGGCCCGTTTTTGAAGATTCCGGGCAAGGACAACGGCTTCGATATCGAAGGCATCGTGGTGGATGGCCAGCGCCTGCTGCTGGGCCTGCGCGGGCCGGTGCTGCGCGGCTGGTCGGCGCTGCTGGAGATTGCGGTGGAGGCGCATGGCGACCACCTGCGCCTGGCACCGCTGGACGAGGACGGCACGCTGCTGCGCAAGCACTTCCTGCAGTTGGGTGGGCTGGGCATCCGCGACCTGCATTACTCCGGCGACGATCTGTACCTGCTGGCCGGGCCGACGATGGTGTTGAACGGCGAAATCCGCCTGTTCAAGTGGCCGGATGCGCGCAGCGCGCTGGCCGCCAATCGCGCGCCGGTGCGCTTTCAGCACGCGCTGCTGGCGTCGGCGGTGCTGCCGCATGGCACCGACAGCGACCGCGCCGAAGCCATCTGCAACCTGCCGCCGCAACTGGCCGGCGCCACGCCCAGCTGGCTGGTGCTGTACGACGCGCCCGGCCCGGCGCGCAGCGGCGGCGATTGCGTGGTATATGGCGACCTGCTGCGCAACCGCTGAACCGGCGGGCCGGGCAGGGGCCCGCTGCGCAAGGTAAAATCGGCGCACTCCCGTTTCGCCGAGCGCTCCATGACCTGCCGCACCCGCTTCGCTCCCAGCCCCACCGGTTACCTGCACATCGGCGGCGCCCGCACCGCCCTGTACTGCTGGCTGGAGGCACGCCACCGTGGCGGGCAGTTCGTGCTGCGCATCGAGGACACCGACCGCGAACGCAGCACCCAGGAAGCGATCGACGCCATCCTGGAAGCGATGGACTGGCTGGGCCTGCACTACGACGAAGGCCCGATCTACCAGACCCAGCGCGTGGCCCGCTATCAGGAGGTCGCCGAGCAGCTGCTCGCGCAGGGCAAGGCGTATCACGCCTACGAGACCCGCGAAGAGCTCGATGCGATGCGCGAAGCGGCGATGGCCCGGCAGGAAAAGCCCCGCTACAACGGCGCCGCCCGCGAGCAGAACCTGCCGTATCGCGACGACCCCAATCGGGTCATCCGCTTCAAGAACCCGGTCGGCGGCAGCGTGGTGTTCGAGGACCTGATCAAGGGCCGCATCGAGATCGCCAACAGCGAGCTCGACGACATGGTGATCTTCCGCCCGGACGGCTTCCCCACCTACAACTTCGCGGTGGTGGTGGACGACTGGGACATGGGCATCACCGAGGTGATCCGCGGCGACGACCACATCAACAACACCCCGCGCCAGATCAACATCTATGAAGCGCTGGGCGCACCGGTGCCCAGGTTCGCGCACATGCCGATGATCCTGGACGAGCAGGGCGCCAAGCTGTCCAAGCGCACCGGCGCGGCCGATGTCATGCAGTACAAGGACGCCGGCTACCTGCCGCACGCGTTGATCAATTATCTGGCACGCCTGGGCTGGTCGCATGGCGACCAGGAACTGTTCACCCCGCAGGAACTGCTGGACCTGTTCGACGTCAAGGACGTCAATTCCAAGGCCGCGCGCCTGGACATGGCCAAGCTGGGCTGGGTCAACCAGCACTATCTCAAGACCGACGACCCGGCCAGCATCGCCCCGCAGCTGGAATACCAGCTTGCCAAGCTGGGGGTGGACATCGCCGCCGGCCCGGCCGCTGCGGATGTGGTGGTGGCATTGCGCGAGCGCGTGCAGACCCTGAAGGAAATGGCCGAAAAAGCCGTGGTCTGGTACCAGCCGCTGGAAACCTACGACGAAGCGGCGGTGATGAAGCACCTGAAGCTGGGTGCCGAGGTACCGCTGGGCAAGGCGCGCGAACTGCTGGCTGCGCTGAGCGAATGGAGCGTGGAGGGCGTGTCGGCGGCGTTGCACGATGCGGCCGCTGCGCTGGAGCTGGGCATGGGCAAGGTCGCCCAGCCGCTGCGCGTGGCCATCACCGGCACCCAGGTCAGCCCGGATATTTCTCAGACGGTGTACCTGGCCGGCCGCGAGGGCGCCTTGAAACGCATCGATGCGGCACTCATCAAGATTGGAGCGGCCTGACGCCGGAGCCTGTATGACCAAGCACACCCACGCCCAAGACCACGCCTGTACCGAGCCGCACCACCACGTCGACGACGCCAACGGCTTCGTGCGCGCGGTGGAGCGTGCCTGCAGCGAACGCGGCCTGCGGCTGACCCCCATCCGCGCCAACGTGCTGCGGTTGATTGCCGACGCCGGCAAGCCGGTCAAGGCCTACGAACTGCTGGACTGGGTGCGCGAGGGCAAGGGCGTGGGCGCCGATGCACCGCCCACGGTGTACCGCGCGCTGGATTTTCTGATGGCCAATGGCTTTGTGCACAAGCTCGAATCGGTCAACGCCTTCGTCGCCTGCCATCACCCCAACAGCGCCCAGCATTCGGTGCCGTTCCTGATCTGCGACCGCTGCCACAGCGCAGTGGAACTGGAAGACCGCGAGGTGGTCTCGCAGCTGGAAGCCCGCGCCAAGGCGCTCGGGTTCCAGCCGCAGGCGCAGACGCTGGAAGTGCACGGCCTGTGCGCCAAGTGCGCGGTGGCGGAGTGACGATCGCCTGGGCAACAGGCGGTTTATCTAGCCGGCGGCAATAGACACACGCGGTACTCCGCTGC
Source organism: Xanthomonas sp. NCPPB 1325 (assembly GCF_041477645.2). Classification (NCBI taxonomy): domain Bacteria; kingdom Pseudomonadati; phylum Pseudomonadota; class Gammaproteobacteria; order Lysobacterales; family Lysobacteraceae; genus Xanthomonas; species Xanthomonas sp. NCPPB 1325. The sequence goes on along the minus strand of NZ_CM192985.1, from coordinate 3,245,667 downwards.
CCGTGAATGGGTTCTGCTGCGCGTACAGCATTTCGGATTACGCGTCCGGGAAGTCCTCGTCGCGCCCGGGGGCGCTCCTACAGGGACGGATTGCTTGGCTGGATCGGTGCGCAGACGCGCCTCCACCGGTCGCTCGCCCTGTCCTGCGCGACAGCCTCATGCCGCTTCGGTGGCATCCGGTGTGCTGGCGCGCAGCCGCTGTGCATCGCGGGCCGGGGGTTCGCCCAGGATGCGCGCGTAGTCGCGGCTGAACTGCGAGGCGCTTTCGTAGCCGACCCGGAAGCCGGCGTCGGCGGCGGTGAGTGCCTCGGCCACCATCAGCCGGCGCGCCTCGTGCACGCGCAGGTGCGAGCGGTATTCCAGTGGCGTCATCGAGGTCACCGTCTTGAAATGCGCATGGAAGGTGGAGCGGCTCATGGCCGACAGGTCCGCAATCTGCTCGATGCTGAAACGCTGCGCATAGTGCTCGCGCAACCAGACGATGGCCTTGGAGATCTGGTTGAGCCGACTGTCGGCGATGGCCATCTGGCGCACCACCGCGTTGGCGGGATCGGCCATCAGACGGTACAGCAGCTCGCGGGTCACCAGCGGTGCCAGCGCGGCGATTTCCTGCGGCCGGTCGAGCAGGCGTGCCAGCCGCACGGCGGTGTCGTGCAGCGGCGGCGTGCTGTGGTTGAGCAGCAGGCCGGTTGCGGCAGCGTCGCGTTGCGGCTCGGCCAGTTCGGGGTGATGGATGGCCAGCTCGCTGAGTACGGCGGTGTCCAGATCCAGGCAGAAGCACAGGTACGGTTGCGCGGCGCTGGCCTGGGTGACCGAGCCGACGATGGGCAGATCCACCGAGGCCACCAGGTACATGTCCGGGTGATAGTCGTAGGACTGCGCGCCCAGCATCGCGCGCTTGCGGCCCTGCGCCACCAGGCACAGCATCGGCGTGTAGACGGTCGGGATGGACAGCGTTTGCGTGGAGCTGCGCATGATCTGCAGCCCGGCAATCGCGGTGGCATGCAGGCCGTCGGCCGGCGCATGCCGTAGTAACAGGGTGCTCAACTCGATCAGCGAAGGCATGCGCAACTCGTCGATGGTGCAGGGCGGCCCGGCCGCGACGGGCCGATCGTACAAGACCGCAGGTCATGCGGCCGGCAACGGGGTTGGCGAACGCAGCCGCCTGCACGAGCTCGCGCGTGGTCACCGACGCGATGGCCTGCCGGCGGCGCGGCGGCTGCTGATAGCGCGCTCACGCGCGCGCCGTATCATGGCGGCCCGCTCCCGTACCTGCGCCACCCATGCCTGCAAAGCCCTTGTCCCTGCCGACGCCGACCACCGCTGCCGAGTGGAAACGCCTCGAAGCTGCAGCCAGCGCAGAGCTCGCCCGGCGTACCGCACAGGCGCATCAGCAGATCCTGGGGCTGTTGAGCACGCATGGGCACCTGTTGAGCGATGCGCAGCGCCGCAGTCTGCACAAGCGCCTGCGACGCGGCGGGCGTTGAGCGTGTGCCGCCGGGCGCCTGAGGTAGGCGCCGCGGACTCGTCTGCGGCAGCGTGAGCCGGGATGCACACGACCGGCGCGATCAGGTCGCTGTAATAGCGCTTGCCGGTGTAGTGCGCCGACAGTTGCGCCCACGTGGCGCCATCGTCGTAGCCGAGCTGGAGATTGGCCAGCGTTCGAGCCGAGCCCACCACCTGCTTGTCGCGAATGGCCACCACGGCGCTGCCGGCCACGTCATCGTCGTCGTGGGCGTCGTTAGAGGAGCTGCTGCCGCAAAGCGACCAGTGCGTCAGAAAATTCCAGCTGGCCGCCAGCTCCACTCCCTGCAAGGTGGCGCCGCCGACGTTCTGCAGCACGGTCTGGTTGTCTACCGCCGCCGCGCTGATCGATGAGGCCAGCAAGCGATTGCGGGACTGCACGTGGTAGGCGGTGATGGCGCTCTGCACGGAGGCACCGGTGTGGCGGAAGCCCGGTTCGGTGGTGGCGGTCTTTTCCGGTTTCAGCGGCAAGGCCGCAGGCAAGGCGGCAGGGGAGTGGCATGGGCATGGAGTGACTCGCTGAGGGATGAGCTGTCGAGCAGCAGCCATGTCCTGCGGCAAGCGGCCTGATCGGTTTCTGCGGTGCGTCAGTGCTGCGCGTGCATACGGCTGCTCAACCCATTGCAGCGCCGTTGCATTCAACAGCGCTGGTGTCACGCGCCTGGTCACGCGACGCAAACCAGGCGCAGGCGCTCACTCCCGCGCAAGGTGCGTCACTCCCACGGCGGCCGCGTGCCCAACCGCTCCAGCAGGAAGTCCACGAACGCGCGCACCCGTGGTGGCTGCAGCCGGCGCGCCGGCATCACTGCGCTGATCTGCGAGGCGGGCGGCGGGTAGTCGGGCATGACCGCGACCAGGCGACCGCTGCGCAGTTCGTCGGCGATATGCCAGTACGAATGCACGGCGATGCCCTGGCCGGCCACCACCGCATCGCGCACCAGTTCGCCCAGGTTGCTTTCGAAGCGGCTCTGCATGCGCACGCGCACCAGCCCGCCGTCGGGCGTCTGCAGGGTCCACACATCCTGGCGGCCGTCGCGGCCCATCAGCAGCACGCCGGCGTGCTGCGCAAGTTCGTCCGGCGTGCGCGGCGTGCCGTGGCGATGGAGATAGTCGGGCGAGGCGGCGAGGGTGCGGCGGTTGTCGGCGATGCGCCGGGCCACCAGCCCGGAGTCGTCCAGCGGGCCGATGCGGATTGCCAGGTCGAAGCCCTGCCTGACCAGGTCCACCACGTCGTCGCTCAGATGCGCGCTGATGCGCAGGCGCGGGTGGCGCGCCTGGAATTCGGTGAGCAGCGGCGACACGAACTGCCGTCCGAAGGTGGCCGACAAGGTCATGCGCAGGACGCCGCCGACATCGTGTGCGCTCTCACGCAGATCGTCGGCCAGCGCCTCCAGATCGTCCACCAGCACCCGCCCGCGGTCGGCCAGCTGCTGGCCTTCGGCCGTCGGATGCAGGCGCCGCGTGGTCCGGTGCAGCAGGCGCACGCCGAGCTCGCGTTCCAGCCGCTTCAGGCGTTGGCTGGCCACTGCCACCGACAGGTCCAGGCTGTGCGCGGCGGCCGTGATCGACCCCAGGTCCAGCACGCGCAGGAACAAGGCGATGTCGCCGAGCCGGTCCATGCAATTCTCAACCATTTGTTGAAAGTGAATCAGGATAACAGGGCTGTTTGCACAGGGCGGCGCGGCGCAGGCTGTCGGCACTCCTTGCTGGCCAACGCCCATGTCCGCTGTAGCGTCTTCCCGTTTCCCGCCAGCACTGCTGGCATTGACCATTGGTGCCTTCGGCATCGGCACCACCGAGTTCGTGATCATGGGCCTGCTGCAGCAGGTGGCCGGCGATCTGGGCGTGTCGCTCAGCGCCGCCGGCCTGCTGATCAGCGGCTATGCGCTGGGTGTGTTCGTTGGCGCGCCGGTGCTGACGCTGGCCAGCGCCCGCCTGCCGCGCAAGGCGGTGCTGGTCGGGCTGATGCTGATCTTCACCGTCGGCAACGTGGCCTGCGCGCTGGCGCCGGATTACCCCACCCTGATGGTGGCGCGCATGCTGACCTCGCTCGCCCACGGCACCTTCTTCGGCGTGGGCGCGGTGGTGGCGACCTCGCTGGTGTCGCCGGAGCGGCGCGCGTCGGCCATCTCGCTGATGTTCGCCGGGCTCACCGTGGCCACCCTGCTCGGAGTGCCGGCCGGTGCCTGGCTGGGCCTGCAACTGGGCTGGCGGGCCACGTTCTGGGCGGTGGCGGTCATCGGCGTGCTCGCCACTGCGGCGGTGGCGCTGTGGGTGCCGGCGGCCGCAGGCGCGGCGGCGCCGGTGCCGTGGCGGCAGGAAGTGGCGGTGCTGGCACGTGGCCAGGTGCTGTTGGCGCTGGCAATGACGGTGGTGGGCTATGCCGGGGTCTTTGCGGTGTTCACCTACATCCAGCCGATGCTGGTGCAGGTCACCGGGTTCGCGCAGGCGGCCGTGTCGCCGGTCCTGCTGGTGTTCGGGGTGGGCATGATCGTGGGCAACCTGCTCGGTGGCCGGCTGGCCGACCGTCGCCCCACTGCTGCGTTGCTGGGCAGCCTGGGCGCCCTGGTGCTGGTGCTCGGGGCAATGGGATTGGTCCTGCACAGCAAGACCGCGATGGTGGTGTTTGTCGGTCTGCTGGGCGTGGCCGCGTTCGCCACGGTGGCGCCGTTGCAGCTGCGCGTGCTCGAACACGCGCGCGGCGCCGGCCAGAACCTGGCCTCCAGCCTGAACATCGCAGCGTTCAATCTCGGCAATGCGTTGGGTGCGTGGCTGGGCGGGGTGGTGATCGCCACGCGGGCCGGGCTGGTGGCCACCCCGTGGGTCGCCGCGCTGCTGACGGCCATTGGCCTGGCCATCGCGCTGTGGAGCGTGCACCTGCAACGTCGGCGCACTCTCGGGTCGGCCGGTTGTCTGCAGGCTCGCTGACGCTGCGCGGCGATCACGCTCCGCGCGTTGCCGCAGGCCTGGTGCTGCGGGCAGTGAGCGCGATGGCAGGCGCTGGTATCGAACACCTCGATCGATTCGCCCGGCAAGACCCGCTGGCAACTGCGCGTTGCCATCGCTGCGAGGCCGTTGCCGCTTGTTCCGTGCGTGTAGCGTTCGCGCTGTCGAGATAGACGCTGTGGTGATCGGAGCGTGCGCATGGCGACGGCTATTCCGGATTGCTTGCTTGGCAGCCACCGAGTTTCAGCCGTGCCGCCCGCCGTGTCCGTCCACACCGTCACCTGCAGGCGATGCGGATGGCGGCGAACGCGGCACGGCCCGCGAGCAGGCCGCGCCAGCGCTGAAGCAGTAGTGCAAGCGCCCGGCGTACCGAGCTTGCAGATGGTCTCGATGCCCAGGCACGGCCCGCGTGATGGCCGGGCGCCAGCACGCGGGACGGCTGCCGCCGTGGATCACCTGCGGCCGGTCACCAGCGGTAGGCCACCGACATCTGGTATTGCCGCCCGGCGATCGGCCGGCCCATGAACACCCCGCCGGTGGCAGCGCCGGGCACGCGCACATTGCCTTCGGTGAGCCCCAGCGTGTCGGTGACGTTGCTGCCGCTGGCGGTCACTTCCCAGTGATCGCCCACATGCAGATTGGCGCCGATATCGACCATGTCGTAAGACGGCAGGCGTTGGCTGTTGGCCAGGTCCGCGAAGCGCTCGCCGATGTAGGAATAGGTGGCGAACAGCTTGATGTCGCCGAACGGCAGCATCCAGTAATAGCTCGGCGTGAGCCGGAACTGCCGTTTGGGTTGGCGCATCACCTGGTTGCCGGTGAACTCGCGATAGTTGCGATAGTTCGCATCCAGCCACACCCCGGTACCGGCCAGCTCGAAGCCGCCGAACGGGCGGATGGCGCCTTCCACTTCCAGGCCGCGCGCGCGCGAATCGCCGACAGCGGTGAAGTTCTGGCCATTGGACAGGAATGCCTGGAACGGCGAATTCTTGAACGTGTTGTAGAACGCGGTGAGATACAGGTCGTAGCTGCTGGCGCCCGACTTCAACCCCAACTCGTATTGATCCACTTCCTGCACGCGGTTCTGTCCATCGCGCAGATTGTCGAAGCCGGGGAACTTCGCCCCCGAGTTGACCCGCGCAAACAGGCTGTTGTTCTGGTCGAGCGTGAAGTTCAGGCCGGCTGTCCACGAAAACGCTTCATCGTCCTGATCGATGCGCCGCGTGGTCGCCAGTGCCAACGAGGTGGCGTTGTCGTAAAGCGTGGCGGGGTTGCCGTCCAGGTCGACGGTTGCGGTGTCGTGCACATCGCCGGTGACACTCTGGCGCTCATAGCGCGCCCCCAGGTCCAGGCGTAGGCGCTCGTTGAGTTCCCACTCGTCGGCAACGAAGGCGGCGATATTTTCACCATCGTACTTCGCACGCAAATTGAAGAAGGCCGTGCTGGTAAACCCCTGGCGGGTGGCCTGGCGCCCGTCGTCCAGCGCCACGTCGATGCGGCGCGCATTGTTCTGGGCCGTGAGCAGCATGGTGTTGCCCAGGTACCAGGTGTCGGCCGAGGAATACTTGGCGTAATACGCGCCCACGGTGAGCGTATTGCCGGCAAACAACTCGCGGCTCAGGCGCAGGTCGTTGGTGAAGGAGTTCAGACGCTTGTCCACCGACCACCAGCCGGCTTCGAGCACCTGTTGATCTGTATCCACTGCACCGCCGCCATTGGTGTAGCTGGCGCTGCCGCCGCTGCCGTAGCTTGCAATGAAATCGCTCAAGCGCTGCGGTGCGTCGCCGGTGAACAGCGCATAGGTCGGCGCGCTGCCACTCATCACATTGAAGCGGTCGGCAACGGTCCAGCCGCCGCTTTCCCAGTTCCATTCGCCGCCGAACACATCGATATTGACGCCGCGCCCGTCGGCCAGATCGCGCCGCAACGTCTGGCCATTGGGCCCGACCAGCAGATCGACGTTGCGGAAGTCGCGGCCGAGCAGGGTGCCGGTCTGCGCATTCAGGCCGGGAAAGCTGGACAGATCGTTGCCGTTGTTGCGCGAGAGCAACGGAATGGCGGTGTAGAACGCGTTGTTGTCGTCGGTATGCCGCGCATAGAACGACAGCTCGCCGCTGTCCCAGCGCTTGCTCAGGGTGGCGCTGAACTGGCCGCCCTTGTCGGCAGCGAACTGCGGGTCGCGCACGCCGTCGGTTTCTCGGAAGAAGCCGCCTACGCTGTAGTACCAGCCATTGCCCATCGGTCCGCTGTTGAAGACGTCGATGCGACGCAGTGCGTTGTTGCCGCCGGTCAGGCGCACGCTGCCTTCGGGTTCGTCCTGGCCTTTTTTCTGGATGAAATTGACGGTGAGGCCAGGCTGGCCATTGGAGAAGATCGGGCTGGAGCCGCCACGCAACACTTCCATGCGCTCGACCGTATCGTCGACGCGGAACAGCGTTGAATTTTCCAGGAACGACAGGGTCGGCGGCGGGAACAACGGCGAGCCATCCAGCTGCATGGTCACGAACGGCGCATCGCCCTCGGACGGCATGCCGCGCACGAAGATGTTGGCGCCGGTGCCGCCGCCGCTCGGTTCGGCCCACACGCCGGGCACGATCTTGAGCAGGTCGGCGGTGCTTTGCGGCACCGCCTGCTGGATCTGCTCCGGGCTGGCGGTGGTGATCGAAAAACTGGCATCGCGTTTGGCCAGGCCCTTGAAGCGCGCGGTGCCACTGACGATCACCGCATCCAGTGTGGTGGCGTCCTGAGGACCCGCGGCGGGCGTGGCGGTCTGCGTATGGCCATCCGGTGCCAGCAGCACGGCGGCGATGGCAAGCGAGAGGGTGTAGCGGGGTGAGGAAAAACGCATGCGCAAGGTTCCTTGGTCTCGGTGCAAGAACGCTGCCGTGCCACGCAGTGGCGCGCATGCAACGGCAGGCAGTGCATGCGCGCGCCCGCGCTGTCGCGTCGCTGGGCGCCCCCTGTCAGCGCAGTGCAATGAAGTTTTAACCCCAGATGCGCCACAGCCTGTTGTGCGACGCAGCAGCTACGGCCTCGGTGTGTCGCTGCTCGCATGGCAGGGTGTGCCTGCGCTGTGGCGACCATCACATCCTGCGTCCCACGCGTCGCATGCAGTGACGGATGCAACTGCCTGCGTCGGTGCAGTGCCAATGCGCTGCGCGCCGGTACGTCGATACCGCGCATAAAAGAGGCCGCCCGAAGGCGGCCTCGCTTCCAGTCAGCGGGGGAGAGAGACCGCTGTCAGAAGAACATCCGCACGCCGAACGAGGCGCTGCGGCCGGGAAGCATCACGTCGTCCTTGAGGAAGGAGGTATGCACGCGCGCGTCCTGGTTGGTCAGGTTGTTGCCGTCCAGGAACACTTCCCACGCGTTGCTGCCGTGGTCCACGTGATACGCCAGATGCGCATCGACGAAGGTGTAGCCGTCGGTCGGGGTCTCGTTCACCGCCACCTTGTCCTGCTTCAGCGTGCGCGTGGCGCCGAGCGAGGCGCGCCACTGGTCGGCATTCCAGCGCATCTGCGCACCGAAACGGCCAGGCGCGATACGCGGCAGGTTGCCGCCGTCCTTCAGGCGCGCACGCACGGTGTCGCCGAATACGCGCAGGTCCCACGCACCGGTGTCGTTGTTGGCCAGGTGGAACGTGGCTTCGCCTTCGAAACCGTGGAAGATCGCGTCGGCCTGGGTCCACTGGCGGATCGGCAGGAAGTCGTTGTCTTCTTCGTTGAACCACTGGCCGCCGGTGTCGACGATGTAGACGAAGTCGTTGTAGCGGTTGTAGTACGCCGCCACCTTGGCGTCCACCCACTCGTTCTGGAAGTTCAGGCCCAACTCGGCCTGGTTGGCCTTTTCGGTCTTAAGATCGGCATCGCCGATCTCGAAGGCGAGCGTGGCGATGTGCGGGCCGTTGGCGAACAGCTCTTCCTCGGCCGGTGCGCGCTCGGCGTGGTCGAGGTTGGCGGTCAGTCGCCACTGTTCGTTGAAGCGGAAACCGCCGCTGGCCGAGAAGCTGGTCGGGGTGAAATCGCGGTCCACACCGATGTCGGTCTGGTACTTGACCTTGTCCACGCGCGCACCGACCTCGGCGGTCACCCGTTCCCAGCTGTTGCGCGCCACGGCGAAGGCGCCAAGCGAGCGGGTATCGGTCTTGGGCACGAAGGATTCTTCGCCGATCGCCTGGAAGGTGGTGTCGCTGCCCTGCAGGCCGAACGCAGTCTGCCAGCCGCCGCCGAAGGTGAAGGATGCTTCCACGCGGCCTTCGTTGGCGCGCTTGGTGAACACGGTGCCCACTTCGTCGCCTTCGAACTCGGTATGCGCGTAATCGGTATGGCCGAAGCTGTAGCGCAGCGCGCTGCCTTCGCCCCACGGATCGGTCAGCCCGCCCTTGAGGTCGTAGCGGTCCTGCTGCAGCTTCAACGAGACGCCGCGCTCGCCGATGGACGGGTCGCCTGGCTCGCCGGGGTTGCCGTAGTTGTCGCGGAACCGCGATGCCGACAGGCCCACGAAGCCCCAGTCTCCGGACAGCGATGCGCCGATCGAGCCCACCTTGGAATCGATCCAGCTGTTGAGCTGGCGGCCCTGCGGGGTGTCGTAATCGTTCTGGTTGCGGTACACGCCATCGGCATGAACCGACAGACCGCTGCCATTGCCGGCGTCGACGCGGAACATGTCGGTGTTGCCGTCCTTGTCGCCGCCGTCGAAGCGCACTTCGGCGCGCCCGCTGAAGCCGTCCACCGGCGTTTCGGCAATGCGCCCGTCAACCACGTTGACCACACCGCCAATGGCGCCGGAGCCGTACAGCAGCGTGGACGGGCCCTTGAGCACTTCGATCTGGTTGGCCAGGAACGGCTCGATCGCCGGCGAGTGGTCCTGGCTGACGGTGGACACGTCCTGGGTGGACAGGCCATCGCGCAGCACCGCCACGCGCGGGCCGTCCAGGCCGCGGATGATCGGCCGGCCCACGCCGGGGCCGAAGTTGGAACTCTGCACGCCCGGCAGGCTGGCCACCGTCTCGCCCAGGCTCGAGCTGCGCACTTCGTCCAGGCGTTCGCCGGCCAGCACCTCGACCGGGCGGCTCAGCTCACCGGCGGCATCGCGCAGCGGGCTGGCGGTGACGACGACCTTGTCCAGATCCTTGATATGGCGGCCGCTGGAGGGCGTGGCGTCGTGCCGGGTGTCCGAGGACGGTGGCGTCTGCGGGTCGCCAGCGGCCGACGCGTCGTCTGCCATGGCCAGGGCGGGGGACAGCAGGCCGGCCAATGCCAGCGAAAGGGCGGAGCGGCGCAGCGAGGGAACGAGGGAGGGGGACATATCGACCGGACTCTCAGAATTGTTACTGTATATCAATAGGATGGCGCAGCTTGCCTGCTGCGCCGACGGGCAAGACCCGCCCTGCGCGATGCAGTGATGCGGGGCTGGAACAAGGAAGATGTTATATTATTCCACGTCGCCGCGAGTACCTGCTGGAAGTCATGCCCCTACCCACGCTTCGCCATCTGCTCGACCGCTTCGGTGCAACCGGGTCGCTGCTGTGCGCCGTGCACTGCGCGGTGCTGCCGCTGGTCCTGGCCCTGGCGCCTTCGCTGGGCCTTTCTTTCTGGCTGGGGGACGGCGTGGAACTGGCCATCGTGGTGTTTGTGACCTTGCTGGGATTGTTCAGCCTGGTCCTGGGCTATCGCCGGCACAGGGCGCTGCATGCGCTGGCATTGCTGCTGCCGGGCCTGGCGTTGTTGTGGCTGGGCCTGCTGTACGACCCGCTGCATCACTCGGTGGTGCCGCACGCGGTGGTGATGACCTTGGGCGGCACCCTGGTGGGCATCGCCCATCTGGTCAATCTGCGTCTCAACCACGGGCACGGGCATGTCCACGATGCCAGCTGCGCGCACTGAGATCGGCTGAGTCGTTCGGCGGTCGGCAGGGTGCGCCAGCGACGCCTTGAGCTGTCGCAGGCACCTGATCGCAATGATGGGTATCCGCTACCGACCAGGCACGGGCGTGCTGCACGGGCGGGCCGCTTGCCCGGCGCCAGCGTTGGGCGGCTCTACCGTCGGGCTGCGCGCCTTGCGGCCGACGTGATAGGCTTGCCGGCCTTGCGCGAGGCGCCGCCGGTGCAAACCTCGCCAGACCCGTGCCAGCACGGGAATTTGTATTCACATTCAGGAGTCGACGAAATGGGTAAGGGTGACCGTAAGACCGCCAAGGGCAAGCGCTACAACGCCAGCTACGGCAATTCGCGTTCGCACGCGGTGAGCAAGGTTGTCGTGGGTGCAGCTGCCCCGGTTGCCAAGAAGGGTGTGGTCAAGGCGCCGGCCAAGAAGGCCGTTGCCAAGAAGACCGTTGCCAAGGCCGGTTGATTCCAGCCACTTCGCGACATCGAAACGCGGCGCTTGCGCCGCGTTTTTTTATGCCCGACATCAGCGCAACATGCTGTTCGTCTGCCTGTTGGCGTGCATGGACCGACGCTGGACCACGTGGACCATGCGGCGCATCACCGCCGTCGGTAGCCGCTGCAAATCAAGGCAAGACACTCAAGAGTGGCTTGCGCCATGGCATTCACCGGCGCTGTCCGTGATGGATCGGAGACAGCCTGCGCGCCTCACTGGTGCAACGTCTCTAGTGCGCTGTGTCCGCCGCCGGTGCGGTGTTCTTCGCCGCTGGGGTCAGCAACTGCTCGGCCAGCCCACGATAAATCGGCGTTTTGCACACCAGCCCCGACACCGCGCGTGCAATCAACACGGTGGCCAGGATCGGCAGCAGCATCTGGCTGGTGTCGGTGAGCTCCAGCGAGATCACCGCCGAGGTCAGCGGTGCCTGGGTCACGCCGGTGAGATAGGCGCACATGCCCAGCAGCACGAAGGTGCGCGGGTCCACGCCCGGCATCAGCAACGACAGGTTGTGGCCGATGCCGGCACCGACCGCCAGCGCCGGCGAAAACAGGCCACCCGGAATCCCCGCCAGATACGACACCAGATTGGCGATGAGCTTCATCAGCCCGAATTCGTGCCCCACCACCGCCTGCCCCTGCACCAGGCTGCGTGCCTGCTCGTAGCCGGTGCCGAAGGCGCCTTGCCCGAACACCAGCGCCAACCCGACCAGGGCTACGCCGCACAACGCCGCCAACAGCACCGGATGGCGCCGGCGCAGGCTGCCCAGCCAGCGCGGCTTGCCACTGACGCTGGCCAGCACCAGACGCGCAAAGATCCCGCCCAGCAGCCCGGCCACGCTGCCGCACAGCGCAATCGCCAGCCAGGCCTGGCCCAGTGGCAAGGCCACCGCCACCTTGCCGAAATACGTGTAGTTGCCCAGCACGCCCAGCGACACCACGCCGCCCACGATCACCGCGGTGAGCAGGGTGCCGGAAAAGCGGTGCTCGAAGCGCCCGCTCAATTCCTCGATCGCAAACACCACCCCCGCCAGCGGCGTGTTGAACGCCGCGGCAATGCCGGCGGCGCCGCCGGCCAGCAAAAAGTGCGAGAGCTCGCGTGGATCATGAAAGCCGAACCAGCGCCCGAACACATGCATCAGGCTGGCGCCGACATGCACGGTGGGGCCTTCGCGCCCGACCGAGGCGCCACCCAGCAACGACAACGTGGTCAAGGCAAGCTTGCCGATCGACACGCGCAGCGACAGGTTGGTCTCGCGAAACGCCGGGTCCGGATGCTCCAGCGCGGCGATGACCTGCGGAATGCCGCTGCCACGGGTGGGACGCAGGGCGCCGGCGGTGAGCCAGGCAAGCAGGGCGAAGATGCCCGGCGTCAGCAGCAGTGCCCACCAGATCGAGTGTGCGGTGATGCGCTGGAACAGGTGGAAGGCCGCATCGCTGGCCTTGGCGAACACGATCGCCACCAGAGCCACCGCGATCGCACCACCCCACAGTGCTGCGCGGCGACGCCAGCCTGCGCTGGACAACAACGGCCGCAGACGATGCGGCGACGGATCGGGAACGGACATCGCAGTGCGGCGACGGATCGGGAACGGACATCGCAGTATTGTCGCACCCACCGGCCGTCGCCGGTGAACAGTGTGCTCAGTGCATCAGTGTGTGACGTCCGGCGGCACGCGCAGTGCCGGCAGCAAGGTGGCCGGGTTGCCATCGTTCGGCGCAGCCGCAATGCCCAGCAGGCGCGTCATCAAGGCATACACATCGACGTTGTCGAAGCCGGGCAAGGTCTTGCCCTGTGCCAGGTCCGGGCCTTGCGCCACGAACACCGCACGCATCGATGGCAGCGACGGGTCGAAGCCGTGCGAGCCGCGCACGCCCTGCTGCGGGCGCCTGGCCAGTTTGTCCGGGAACAATGCGTCCCAGCCCTCATGCATCTGGCACACGATCGGTGGAATGCGCGGGTTGCTGCCGTAATGCCAGTGCGTCGGCAATTCTTCCTTGCGCCAGCAGTCGTACTGCGCATGCATGCCGAGCAGGGCGGCTTCGGCGGCGGCCTGTTGCCCGGGCATTGGCGCAAACCCGATCACCTGCCCGTCGGTGAGCGCGGTGGCCACCGTGGCCGGCGCGATGTCTTCCACGCTGATCGCATGGCCCGGCGCCACCTCGGCCATACCGTGGTCGGACACCACGATGATGTTGGTGCGCGCGCGGGTGCCGTCGCGCTGCATGCCGGCCAGCAGCCGGCCGATAGCGGCATCCACCGCGCGCACGCTGTCGGCGTATTCGCGCGACTCCGGGCCGTGGTCATGGCCGGCTTCGTCCACGTGTTCGAAGTACAGCGTGACCAATCGCTTGCGCGCGGCGCCGGAGTCGCCCAGCCAGCCGAGCACGGTGTCCACGCGTGCGTCCAGGCTGACGCCTTCTTCGTAATGGCGCCACTGGGTGGGCCGCACGCCCTGGATCGCCGCTTCGCTGCCCGGCCACGACCATGTCGCCGCATGCAGGCCGGCGTTTTCTGCGCCCACCCACAACGGCTGGCCACCCCACCAGCGCGCATCGCCTACGGCCTCGGGCTTGCTCAGCCAGAAACTGCCCAGCGCCGGGTCGCGCATGCTGTTGTGCACGATGCCGTGGTGGTCCGGGCGCAGCCCGGTGACCAGCGTGTAATGGTTGGGAAAGGTCAGCGACGGATACGACGGCGTCATCCAGCGCGCACGCACGCCCGCGCGCGCCAGCTGCGACAGGTGCGGGGTGATACCGCGGTCGAGCATGTCCGCACGCAGCCCGTCGATGGAGATCAGCAGCAAGGTGTGCGCGCTGGCGTCGGCTGCCGCGTCCTGTGCGGGCGACGCGGCAGCGGGCGAGGGTGGCGCAGCGCCACGGACGGAAGATTGCGAGGTACAGGCCGCGAGCAGCACGCTGGCCATTGCGGCGAACACAAGACGTCGGTCGATCATGCACGCGAGTGTAAGGCGCGTCGATGACGCCGCGAAGTCAGGGCGTGTGGGGCGGGTGTGCGTGGGCGAACAGATCGTCGGCGCGTGCACGCTGGCGTGGCGACCAGCCCTCCAGCTGCAACAACGCCTGCTTGGTCGGCAGGCCGCCGCCGAAGCCGGTCAACGCCCCGTTGGCGCCGATCACGCGGTGGCACGGCAACACGATCGGCAGCGGGTTGCGGCCGTTGGCGGCGCCCACCGCACGGCTGGCGGCAGGCCGCCCCACCGCCTGCGCCAGTTGCACGTAACTCCAGGTCTGGCCGAACGGAATCTGCGCCAGCGTGTGCCAGACCTCCAGTTGAAACGGCGTGCCGGCCGGCGCCAACGGCAGGTCGAAACGGCGTCGCCCGCCGTGCAGATAGTCCAGCAGTTGCTCGCGCGCCTCGCGCACCAGTGCGGCCTCCGGATCGTGCATCCAGCGCGCCCGCCCGGCGGCGTCGTAACGGTTCTGCGCGAACAGGATGTGGCGAAGGCCAGCGTGGTCGGCGGCCACGGTCAGCGCGCCGATCGGCGACGGGAAAGTGTCGTAACGCACTGCGCTCATGGGCGGGGTTCCTTGTGATCGACGGCCAGATGCCACAGGTGCAGCACCGCATACGCGCGCCATGGCCGCCAGGCCTGCGAGCGCGCCTCGGTGGCGCGCTCGCTCAGCCGCTCCGGCGCGCCAAGCACCTGCTGCAGGATCAGATCGCCGGCCGGAAACGCGTCCGGATGCGACAGCGCGCGCATGGCGATGTAGTGCGCGGTCCACGGTCCGATGCCGGGCAGGGCAGTACAGGCCGCGACGAAATCGACCAGCCGCTGGCCGGCACCGAACTGCAGCCGGCCCTGCGCACAGGCGCCGGCCAGCGCCCGCAAGGTGGCGGCGCGGGCGCGTGGCAGGCCCAGCTGTTCCAGCGGTGCGTCGGCCAGTTGCTCGGGGGTTGGAAAACTGCGGTCCAGGCCTGGCGGCATGTCGGCATGCTGGCCGCCGTGGCGGTCGACCAGGCGCGCCGCCAGCGTCGTGGCACCGGCCACGCTGATCTGCTGGCCCAACACCGCACGCACGGCCACTTCGAACCCGTCCCATCCCCCCGGCACGCGCAGGCCGGGCCGGCGCGCAATCGCCTCGGCCAGCAGCGGCTCCCGGGCAAGCGTGGCGTGCACGGCCTGCAGGTCCGCGTCCAGGTCGAACAGCCGGCGCACGCGGCGCACGATCTGCGGGATCCGGCGTGGGTCGGTGGCGCCGATGCGCAGCAGCAGCTCGGCGCGCTGCGGCGCCGGTGCGACCTCGATCACGCTGGCGTTGCCGGGCGTGCCGATCACGCGCCGGTAGCTGCCGGCGTCGATCTGCTCGATCCCCGGGATCGAGCGCCGCCGCAAAAATGCCAGCATCGCCGGCCAGTCCAGCGGCGGCCGATAGCCCAGGCGCAGCGTGAGTTCGCCGCCGGGGACTTCGGCGCGCTGCCTGCGCAAGGCCGACGGCGGCATCCCGCAGCCCTGCACGAAGGCCGCATTGAAGCGGCGCAGGCTGTTGAAACCCGCGGCCAGCGCGACCTCGGTCACCGGCAGTGCGGTTTCGGTGAGCAGTTGCTTGGCCAGCAGCAGCCGACGCGTGCCATGCACCTGGATCGGCGTGGCGCCGAGCTGCTGCACGAACTGCCGCTGCAACTGCCGCGCACTCACGCCGATCGCATCGGCCAGGGTCTGCACCGGCTGCTCCTGCAACACGCCGTCGGCGATCATCGCCAGGGCACGCTGCACGCTCTCCTCGCCCAGATGCTGCTGCGCCTGCGGCGACAGCTCCGGCCGGCAGCGCAGGCATGGTCGGTAGCCGGCTGCACTGGCCGCCGCCGCGCTCGGGTAGTAGCTGACGTTGCCCGGCTTGGGCGCCGGCGCCGGGCACACCGGGCGGCAATAAATGCCGGTGCTGCGCACGGCGGTAAAGAACAGCCCGTCGAAGCGCGCATCGCGCGCCAGGCGGGCGCGGTCGCATTGGGTCCGGTCGGGCGTGAGCGATTGCATGGCGCCAGTCTATGCGCTGCCCATCGCCCCGGCTGGCCGTTTTCGGACAGCACTGTGCTCAGCGTGACGCCGCCTCGTCCGACGCGACGATGTGCAACCGCCGCGACGTCAGCGTCGCTGTGCCGGAGTGCGATGCCGCCGGATGCTACGCACGCGTGCCGGCAGCTGGCCTGACAGGTGCCGGGTTAAGGTCGGGTTCGGGGCATGCTGCGCGTCCGCCCTAGACTGGGAGCCCGCTCACGCTCTCGATGGCCCGCACCCGATGTTGAAACCGCTTTGCCTGTCCCTTGCGTGTCTGCTTCTGCTGGCGGCGTGCGATCGCACCGGCACCTCCGCCGATGCCGCGATGGCGCAGCAGAACGGCGGCGCGCAGGCCGGCGACGGCGACCATATGGTGTCGGTGGATACGCCCGAGCCGGTGCCGCCGCCGCGCCCGCGTACCCAGGCCGGCGAGGCGGGTTGGCCGCAGGCCGAGCTTGACGCCGGCCAGGCCTGGATCAGCTGCGCCACCGATTACGGAAAGGAGGCCGGCGACGGCACGCTGCTGCCGGCGCTGGATCGCGCCAGCGTGGAAGCGGCGCTGGCGCCGTGCCGCGACACCGGGCTGCTGCGGGTGCGCTACGCCGGCAAGATCAACGCCGGCTTTGCCGCGCTGGTCTGGCGGCTGGCGGCAGTGGCCGAGCAGTGGCGTCTGCCGCATCGCATCCTGGATCTGGACTCCAGCGGCGGGCAGGTGGAGGCCGCGATCCGCGCCGGCGACACCATCGGCGAATCCAACTGGACGATCTGGGTGCGCGAAGGCTCGATCTGCCACAGTGCCTGCGTGTTCGTGCTTGCCGCCGGCGACAACCGTCTGGTGGCCGGCAAGGTCGGCATCCACCGGATGATGCGGATCAGCTCCAAGGCCACTTCGCGGGCCGAGCTCAATCGCGAGCTGCGCGAGGTCTACGGCAACGTCAAGGATTACCTGGAGCGCAACGGCGTGGCAGTGGCGGTGGCCGACCTGATGATGACGGTGCCCAACCGCAGCCTGCGCCTGCTCACCATGGAAGAGCTGCGCGAATACGGGCTGGACGGCACCAATGCCGTGCAGGACGACCTGGAGCGAATCCGCCAGATGCGCAAGTGCGGCGATGCGTTCGTGCGCCGCAAGGATGCGTTTCTGGTCGCCTTCGACCAGAAGTGCAAGGGCGAGGGCGCGGACCTGGATGCGGTCAACGCCTGCGGCCTGGCCTTGAAGCAACGCTTCGGCTTTCCGGATGCGGCCTGCCCGGAAGAAAGCCCGCTGGCGGAAACCGACGCGGCGGCCCTGCCGACCACCCCGGCGGCCGACGCGCAGCGCGATGCCGCCCCCGCAGAGCAGGCACCGGCCGCACCGGACGCCCAGCCGGCCGCCGAGTCCGCGCTGCCGTCAGCCGCCCAGGCCGACGGTTGAGGTCGGCCGCAGGTTTCACGCGTATCGCACTGGGCGCTGCCTATCGTCGCCGGAACACAACCGAGCCGGGGGGCAGTATGCGAGGGAAGACCAAAGGCGTTTTGCTGGCATATCTGCCGTCCGCCCTGCTGGTGCTGGGGGGCTTTGGCGTGGCCGAGCTACTGCGTGTGGCCGCTGCCGCACTGCGCGAGCAGTGGCCAGCCACCCTGGCGATGTGGCTGAGCCTGGCGGCCTTGATTGCGGCCATCGCGCGCGCGTTCTGGGTCAGCTGGCGCCTGTGGCGACCACGTAGCGTGGCGACGGTGCCGCCCGCATCAGGCGGTGAGGTGTAGGCGCTGCGCTCGACCGGCACCGTTCTCGCCTTCGGATGCGGCGCGCGCGATGGGCTGCCCACCTCATTCCCATCAGGCAGACCTGCGCAGTGCGCCCGCGCGGCACCGACCAGACATTTTTCGGCGATTCCTTCGCCACATCCGCAGCTGCACTTGTGTTGCGCAGGTCGCGCCATAGACTGCGCAGCGCACCGCACGCTGCGGCCGTTTCTTCCATCCGATCCGTACAAGGTCCCTGTCCCATGCTCCGTCCTCGTTTGCTTGTCGCGTTTGTGCTGGCTCCCGCGCTGGCGTTTGCCCAACAGCCGCAGCCGTCCAGCCGCCCGGCCACCGCCACGCAGGCAACGCCGTCCGCGCAGCGGCCGTCTGCGGCGCAGCCGGCTCCCGCCCCGAGCGCCGCCCAGCAGGCCCAGGTGGCCAAGCAGGACATCGAAATGACCCAGGCGGCCCTGCGCGTGGCGCAGATGGTCGATGCCAATAAAGCCGCTTCGTTGTGGGACGGCGCGTCCGCTGTCGCCAAGACCGCGGTCAAGCGCGACGCCTTCGTCGCCCAGCTGGCTGGCGAGCGTGCGCGCCTGGGTGCGGTGGTCGGGCGCGGCCAGAGCTCGGTAACGCGGGTGAAGTACGGCCCCGGCGCGCAGGTGCCCGAGGGGCTGTACGTCAACGTCAGTTTCCCGACCCGGTTTGCCAATGCGCCGCAGCCGGTGCGTGAACTGGTTTCGTTCCGTCTGGACGAAGACAAGACCTGGCGCGTTGCCGGCTACAGCCTGCGCACGGCGGCCAAGTGATGGTGCCGCTTCCCGGGAGCCTTGCATGCAACTGACCATCGAACTGCAGATGCTCGGCTGGGCCATGGTGCTTGGCCTGGTACAGCTGCTGGCGGCCTCCGGCAGCATGACGGCCCAGCGTGGCACCAAGTGGAACGCCAGCGCCCGCGACGGCGAGGCCAAGCCGCTGACCGGCGTTGCGGCGCGGCTGGACCGCGCGTTCCGCAACTATCTGGAAACCTTTCCGATCTTCGCCGCCGCCGTGCTGGCGGTGAGCGTGGCCGGGCGCACCAGCGCAGACACCGCGCTGGGTGTGCAGCTGTATCTGTGGGCGCGCGTGGCCTATGTGCCGGCCTATGCGGCCGGCATTCCCTACGTGCGCAGCGCGATCTGGGTGGTGTCGTTCTGGGGCATCGTCAAGCTGCTGCGCGCGCTGCTGGGCTGGTGACGCGTGGATGCACGCCTGATCCTGATCAAGGGGCAGGCCGGGGATAGCGTCTAGACTGGGCGCATCGGCAGTGGCGGGTGCGCAGCATGCAATCGGTGGATATTGCGATCATTGGCGCCGGGCCGGTCGGGCTCGGTTTTGCACGTGCCCTGGCCGGCAGCGGCCTGTCGGTCGCGCTGGTCGAGCAACAGCCGCGCGAGTCGCTTGCCGAACCGGCCTTCGATGGACGCGAGATTGCGCTCACGCACGCCTCGCGTAGCGTGCTGGAGCAGTTGGGCATCTGGCAGCAGTTCCCCGCAACGGCAATCTCGCCACTGCGCGATGCGCGCGTCATGGATGGGCACTCGTCCTTTGCGCTGACCTTTGCCGCGGCTGCGCCCGCTGCCGGCGCGCTGGGCTGGCTGGTACCCAATCATCTGATCCGTCGCGCGGCCTGGCAGGCCGTGCAGACGCAGGATGGACTGCAGATCCACTGCGGTTGCAGCGTGCACGCGCTGCACCACGGTGCCGGGCGCGTGGAGCTGCAACTCTCCGATGGGCAGCGGCTGTCGTCGCGCCTGCTGGTTGCGGCCGACAGCCGGTTTTCCACGACCCGGCGGCTGCTCGGCATCGGGGCGCAGTTGCGCGATTTCGGCAAGACCATGCTGGTGTGCCGGATGCGCCACACGCTACCGCACCAGCATGCGGCGTGGGAGTGGTTTGGCTACGGCAAGACGCTGGCGTTGTTGCCGTTGCACGGTCACCGCGCCGGCGCCGTCCTCACCCTGCCGCCGCGACAGGTCAACGCACTGCTTGCGCTGGATGAGGACCAGTTCAGCGCCGCCGTAAGTGACGCATTCGAGCATCGCCTCGGCCGCATGCACCAGGACGGCAGCCGGCATGCCTATCCGCTGGTTGCCGCCTACGCGCACCGGTTCGTGGCCGAGCGCGCGGCCTTGATCGGCGATGCGGCGGTGGGCATGCATCCGGTCACCGCGCACGGGTTCAACTTTGGATTGCAGAGCCAGGCGCGCCTGGCCGAGCGCGTGCGTGCCGCCGCCGTTGCCGGGTGCGACATCGGCAGCGCCGGGCTGTTGCATGACTACCAACGCGTGCACCGCCTTGCCACCCGGCCCTTGTTCGAGGCGACCAATGCCCTGGCTGCGCTCTACACCGATGACCGCCTGCCGGCGCGCGTGTTGCGAGGCGGCGCGTTGCGTGCGGCGCATGCGGTCGCTCCTTTCCGGCGCGCGATTGCGGCACATTTGACCCAGCGCAGCTGACGCGACGAAAAGACCTTCCCAGGTTGATCGTCACCACATCGCGGGTCGGGTGGCGTGGTCACAAAGGCCAGGCTGTGCTGCGCGATGCCGCTCGATGCAGGCGGTTCGCCCGTGTTGCAGCCATGCGCCGGATCATCCGGGAACGGCGCGATGTTGCGCTTGCCGCTCAACGCGCGTCATGCAGGGCGGTCGGCATCCGGGTCCATCGCCAGCACACGAATCTCCACCTCTTCCAGCTGCACCAGCTGGCCCGGACGAATCTTCGCGGTCTTGCGCAGTTCCTGCACGCCATCGACGCTGACGGCACCACTGGCGACGATCGCCTTGCCCTGGCCGCCACTGTCAGCAATGCCGGCCAGCTTGAGCAGTTGATTGAGTTCGATGTACTCGCCGTCCAGGTAGAATTCCAGGAATTGCATGCTGCGCTCGATGACAGGAAGACGGCGATTATCCGCCTGTCGCCGTCCACAACACCACCGTGGCAAGACGACGGGGCCGGCGGCTGCAATCGGTAGCGCAGCGGTACCCAGGCCACTGGCTGCATCCATTGCACGATCGTCGTAGGCGGCGTCTACCCACCTATTCGCGTCGAAAGCGTGCGATTTCATCGAGCATGCCTTCGGCACGCACGACCCCGGGGCCGGCATGCGCGTTGTCGATGCGCTCCAGCCACGGATGGCGGCTGCGCTGAAGCCGTCGATAGCCGAGCCAGGTGCCAATGCCGCCGAGCACACCCACCAGCAGATTGAGCAGCAGCCAGTCGTGCGGCAGGGTCAGGCCGGTCAGTGCGCGCCAGCCGGCGTCCGCCACCGCTACCCACAGCACCCAGAACGCCACGCCCAGCCACGGGGTTACCCGCGTGCGCCAGCGCCGCAACTGCGCGAGCGCGCGCTGCGTGGGCAGCAGCGGTCCGGCAAAGTCCAGCTGCGCCAACAGCTGCAGCTGCCGTAGTGCGGAGATCGCCAGCGCAATGCTCCACAGCTGCAGCAGCACGCCGCCGATGATCGCCGCGGCCTGATCGGTATGGGCAAGCCAGCTGTGCGCGATCAGGAAGTGCAGCACCACCGCGCACAGCAAGTGCGCCGATTGGCTCAGCCACAGCGGGCGCAGGCTGGCGCGCGCTGCATGGCGACGTAGTTCGCCGCTGATGTGGCCGATCTGCGTGGTGTGCTGATCCAGGCGGTGTTCCATCGCGCGCCAGGCGCGTTGCATGTCGTCGAGTTCCATCGAGTGTTCCTTCGGTTAAGTGGGGTGGTCAGAGTTCGGCGCGGATGCGTGCCTTGAGGCGGCTGAGTTTCGTGGCGACGTTGGTCTCGCTGATGCCGAGCACCTCGCCGATCTCGCGGTAGCTGTGCGCGTCCAGGTACAGCAGCATCAAGGCCCGTTCCAGTTGCGGCAGGTGCGCGATAAAGCCGTAGAGCGCGGCGACCTGCTGTTCGTGCGCCGGGTCGCGTGCCAGCGGGTCGGCGATGCTGTCGGCCACCGCCTCCAGCGGAAGCGGGTCGTGCGGCACGCGGCTGCGGCCGCGCAGATCGCTGATTGCCACGTTCAAGGCGATGCGGTACATCCAGGTGGAAAAACGCCGGCCGGTGTCATAGCCGGGAAATGCACGCCATAACTGCACGGTGATGTCTTGCGCCAGCTCGGCACGGTCGTCCGGGTTCCAGCAATAGCTGGCCGCGACCTTCAGGACGATGCCACGGTGCTGCTGCAACAAGGCGTTGAAGCGGGTGTGCAGGTCTGTTTCCAGGGGCATGGCTCCGGCCAGGCGGGTGGATGACAAGGGTCGAACAGATGATTCGTCGCAGCGGGCGAATCCTCACAACCTGAACGGAACGTCACGGCCCTTCGACAGGAGGGGGTCTAAGGGCGCACACTATGCTGCTTTGCGCCTGCCGGCTCCGTGCGGCGCCTCCGGAGTTACCCATGACCCAAGAATCTTCCGCGCCGCTGCTGTTTGCAGACCTCGGCCTCTCGGACGCTGTGATGAAAGCCGTCGCCAACGTCGGCTACGAGTCGCCGTCGCCGATCCAGGCCGCCACCATTCCCGCGCTGCTGGCAGGCCGCGACGTGCTCGGCCAGGCGCAGACCGGTACCGGCAAGACCGCCGCGTTCGCGCTGCCGGTGCTGTCCAACGCCGACCTCCACCAGGTCAAGCCGCAAGCCCTGGTGCTGGCGCCCACCCGCGAGCTGGCTATCCAGGTCGCCGAGGCATTCCAGAAATATGCCGAGGCCATTCCCGGCTTCCGCGTGCTGCCGGTGTACGGCGGCCAGCCCTATGCCCAGCAGCTGAGCGCGCTCAAGCGCGGCGTGCATGTGGTGGTGGGCACCCCGGGCCGGGTGATCGACCATCTGGACCGCGGCACGCTGGACCTGTCGCAGCTCAAGACCCTGGTGCTGGACGAAGCCGACGAAATGCTGCGCATGGGCTTTATCGACGACGTCGAAGCCGTGCTCAAGAAGCTGCCGGAGCAGCGCCAGGTGGCCTTGTTCTCGGCCACCATGCCGCCGGCCATCCGCCGCATTGCGCAGACCTATCTGAAGGACCCGGCCGAAGTCACCATCGCGGCCAAGACCACCACCTCGGCCAACATCCGCCAGCGCTACTGGTGGGTGAGTGGGCTGCACAAGCTGGATGCGCTGACCCGCATCCTCGAGGTCGAGCCGTTCGACGGCATGATCATCTTCGCGCGTACCAAGGCGGCCACCGAAGAACTGGCGCAGAAGCTGCAGGCACGCGGCATGGCTGCGGCCGCCATCAACGGCGACATGCAGCAGGCCGCGCGTGAGAAGACCATCGCCCAGCTCAAGGACGGCAAGCTGGACATCCTGGTCGCCACCGACGTGGCCGCCCGCGGTCTGGACGTGGAACGCATCAGCCACGTGCTCAATTACGACATTCCCTACGACACCGAAAGCTACGTGCACCGCATCGGCCGTACCGGCCGTGCCGGGCGTGCCGGCGACGCGATCCTGTTCGTGACCCCGCGCGAAAAGGGCATGCTGCGCTCGATCGAACGCGCTACCCGTCAGCCGATCGAAGAAATGCAGCTGCCGAGCGTGGATGCGGTCAACGACACCCGCGTGGCGCGTTTCATGACCCGCATCACCGAGACCCTGGCCGGTGGTCAGATCGACATGTATCGCGATCTGCTGCAGCGCTACGAGGCCGAAAACAATGTGCCGGCGATCGATATCGCTGCCGCGCTGGCCAAGCTGCTGCAGGGCGATGCGCCGTTCCTGCTGACCCCGCCGGTGCGTGGTGCGCGCGAAGAGTTCGCACCGCGCGAGCGCAGCGAACGCGCCGACCGTGGCGAGCGTCCGCGCTTCGAGCCGAAGTTCGAGCGTGGTCCGCGTGCCCACGACGGCGAGCGCGCGCCGCGTCCGCCGCGCGGCGACGATGCCGGCGGCGAGCGCCCGCGTCGCGAGCCGGCACCACGCGGCGAGCCGGAGTTCGGCATGGAAAGCTATCGCATCGAAGTGGGCCACACCCACGGCGTGAAGCCGGCCAATATCGTCGGTGCCATCGCCAACGAGGCCGGCCTGGAAAGCCGCTACATCGGCCGTATCGACATCCAGGACGATTACTCGATCCTGGACCTGCCGGCCGACATGCCGCGCGAGTTGCTCACGCACCTGAAGAAGGTCTGGGTGTCCGGTCAGCAGCTCAACATGCGCAAGCTGGAAGACGGCGAAGCCGCAGCGTCGGCGGCCAAGCCACGCTTCCCGCGAGGCGGCAAGCCGTCCGGTCGTCCGAACGGCCCGGGCCGCCCGATGGATCGCTCCGGCACGCCGCATCGCAAGGGCCCGCCCAAGCCGCGCGGCGAGTAAGCGCGGCCGGGGCCGGTGGCAGCCGGCAGGCGCTGCAAGTGGTTGATTTGGCTATGCCTATAAGAGCATAGAAAGCCCGGCGTCGTTGCCGGGCCCGTTCCAGCGCCGCCCTGGACGCCGTCCCGCCGCCTGCAGCCGGCCCGACCGGCCGTCCGGCACGCGAACCCTGCCATACAGACTGGGCCATTGCGGCCGTTACTGCCTTCAGGCGCCCACTGGGCGCCTGAATCGCATCGGGGCGGCGAAGGACGGATGGCAATGGGGCAGGCGGCACGCGGCAAGAGTGGTGGGCAGACCCTGCATCTGATGCGCGGCTGGCTGACGCTTCCTTTGGCGCTCCTGATCGGCATGGCGGTGGCGATGGCGGTGATCTCGGCGCTGGTGATCGAGATCCAGTCCGGAGCCACTGCCTGGATCGTCGGCGAGAGCCACTGGTCCAAGGCCCAGCAGGAATCGGTCTACTGGCTGGAGCGCTATCTGGGAAGCGGCGACCCGGCCGATCTGCAGGCGGCCTGCCGGGCGCTGGAGGTGCCGCTGGGCGATCGCTCGGCGCGCATCGCGGTCGAGCAGCCGGTGATCGACTGGGACACGGTCTACGCCGGGCTGGCCGCCGGCCGCAATGCCCGTGAGGACATGCCGCAGATGGTGCGGCTGTACCGCTACGGCCAGCGCGTACCGCATCTGGGCGAGGCGATCGCACTGTGGCAGCAGACCGACAGCGATATCCTGCAATTGAATGCGCTGGCCGACCGGGCCGCGTCCGCGCAGGCCACTGCCACGCCCGACCCACGCACCCTGCAGGCGCTGCGCGATGAGCTGCATCTGCTGGACGCACGCATGCGCCGCATCGCGGCGGAATTTCTGGTGTTGCTGACCCGCTGTGCGCGGCTGCTGCACGATGTGATGGTGGTCTGCAGCCTGGCCACCCTGCTGCTGGTGCTGACCACCTGCGTGCTGGCCATGCGCCGTATCCGCGATTACCTGCTGTCGCACGAAGGCCGCTTCCGCACCGCGTTTCAGCAGGCGGCGCTGGGCATGGTCAAGTTCGATCTGCGAGGCCACGTGCTGGACGCCAACGCCTCGATGGCCAACATCCTGCGCTATCGCCCGGAGGAACTGCAGGCCTGCACACTGGCGCAGGTGATGCACCCGGACGACATCGTGCTGGACAGCCGCGGCATGATCGACTGGCCACGCCTGCTGCAATCGGGCGAGCTGCGCTTCCTGCGCGCCGATGGCGGGGTGATGTGGGGGCGCTGGAGCGCGTCGCTGGTGGAGCCTGGCCCGGAAGAACCCACGCTGGTGCTGGCGGTGATCGAAGATGTCTCGCACGCGCACGAGCTGGCCGACGAAGTCGCCTACCATGCGCGCCACGATGCCTTGACCGGCTTGATCAACCGCCGCGAGATCGAACGCCGGTTGCTGAAGCTGATCGAGCTGCCGCAATCGCCACAGTTGTGCCATGCGCTGTGCTTCGTGGACCTGGATCATTTCAAGCTGGTCAACGACACCTTCGGGCATGCGGTCGGCGACAAGTTCCTGTGCCACTTCGCCGATGTCATCACCATGCAGCTGCGTCCGGGCGACTGGCTGGGGCGGCTGGGCGGCGACGAATTCGCGATCCTGCTGGCCAATACCGATCTGGCGCAGGCGCAGGCCCTGCTGGAGCGCATGCACGGGGTGCTCGGGCAGCCGTGGAGCCATCAGGATGGCAAGCCGCTGACGCCGAGCTGCAGCTTCGGCGTGGTGGAAGTCTGCCACGGCGCCAGCGATGTCAACGCACTGATGACCGCGGCCGATCTGGCCTGCTATGCGGCCAAGGAAGAAGGCCGCAACCGGATTCGCTGCTTCAGCGAAAACGATCTGGCATTGGCGCGCCGCCGCCATGACGGTGGCTGGATCAGCGCGGTGCAGCAGGCCATCGCCGAAAGCCGGTTGCTGCTGTATGCGCAGAAGATCCAGGTGCTCAGCGACCCGGGGCGGGTGCAGTACGAAGTGCTGGTGCGCATGCGCGCGCGCGACGGGCGCGTGCTGAGCCCTGGCGAGTTTCTGCCGGCGGTGGAGCGCTACGGGCTCGGGCGCATGGTCGATGCCTATGTGCTGGAAACCCTGTGCGCGCACCTGGCCGACAACCCAATGCATGTGGCCACGCTGGACCTGTGCCACGTCAATTTGTCCGCGCAGTCGATCGCGCAGCCGGATTTCCTGGATTTTGTCTGCGCCCTGTTCGAGCGCTATCCCACCTTGGTGCCCAAGCTGTGCATGGAAATCACCGAGACCGCGGTGATCGGCGATCTGGAGCACGCGCAGCGTTTCGTGCAGAGCGTGCGCGCACGCGGCTGCCACGTGGCGCTGGACGATTTCGGCAGCGGGCTGGCCTCGTTCGGCTACCTCAAGCAGTTCACCGTGGATGTGCTGAAGATCGATTGCGGGTTCGTGCGTAATTACGCGCACGATGCGGTGGACCGCGCGGCGGTGCATTCGATCGCCCAGGTCGGCCTGGCCCTGGGGATCGAGGTGGTGGCCGAAGGGGTCGAGTCCGAAGCCGATATTCCCGGCCTGCGCGAGGCTGGCGTCGGCCAGGTTCAGGGCTTCAGCCTGCACCGCCCATGCCCGCTGGAAGACCTGGTCGCGCCGCAGCCGCTGCTGGCAAGCACCGGATGAGGCCTGCGGGCAGACGTCGCGGTAGCGGCGCACGGCGATGCGAGAGTGCGTTGCCGGCGCCAAATCGCCGATAATCCGACGATGACGATCCGACTCAACAAACACATCGCCGATACCGGCTTCTGCTCACGCCGCGAGGCCGATCGGCTGATCGGCGAGCGCCGTGTCACCGTCAACGGCGTGGTGGCCGGCACCGGGGCGGTGGTGGGCGAGCAGGACACCGTGCTGGTGGATGGCCAGCCGCTGCGCGCGCGCGAAGCCAAGAAGCCGGGCGGGCGCAAACATGTCTATATCGCGCTCAACAAGCCGGTGGGCATCACCTGCACCACCGAGAGTTCGGTCAAGGGCAACATCGTCGACTTCGTCGGCCACGAGCAGCGCATCTTTCCGATCGGACGGCTGGACAAGGAGTCCGAGGGGCTGATCCTGCTGACCAGCAACGGCAACATCGTCAATGACATCCTGCGTGCGGAAAACCGCCACCAGAAAGAGTACCTGGTGGCGGTCAACAAGGCGGTCACCGACGAATTTCTGCGCGGCATGGCACGTGGCGTGCGCATCCATAACGAGACCACGTTGCCGTGCCGTACCGCGCGCATCGCCAAGTTCGGCTTTCGCATCGTGCTGGAGCAGGGCCTGAACCGGCAGATCCGGCTGATGGCCGCCGAGTTCGGCTATCGGGTGACGCAGTTGCGGCGGGTGCGCATCGACAACATCAAGCTGGCGGCGCTCAAGCCGGGGCAATGGCGCAACCTCAGCGATGCGGAACTGCGCGGATTGCTGCCGCAGCGCACCGACTGGTGAGCCGGCGCGCCGGATGAACCGCAGACTGCGCGGACGGCCAGCCGTTGCCTGCGCAGAGCGCTCGCCCGACGGGGCTCCGGCATACTTCCGACGCTAACGACTCAGCAGGGGGCTGACCGCGTGATCAAACCGCAATTGCCAGGGAACGAAGCCGAACGGCTGATCGCCCTGCGTCAGTACGAGCTGCTGGATTCGCCACCCGAACGCGCCTTCGACGACCTCACGCTGGTGGCGTCCACCGTGTGCGAGACGCAGATGGCGGCCGTGGTGCTGGTGGATGCGCATCGGCAGTGGTTCAAGGCGGCTCATGGCGTGCCGCGTAGCGAAGCCCCGCGCGATATCTCGTTCTGCGCACATGCCATCCTGCGCCCGGACGAGGTGATGACGGTCGAAGACACCTTGCTGGACCCGCGCTTTTTCGACAATCCGATGGTGACCGGGGAAGGCGCGGTGCGCTTCTATGCCGGTGCGCCGCTGGTCACCAGCGACGGCATGCCGCTGGGTTCGTTGTGCGTGTTCGATCAGGCGCCGGCGCATCTGCGCGACGCGCAACGCGCCGCGCTGCAGGCATTGTCGCGGCAGGCCTCGCATCTGCTGGAACTGCGTTTGGCAGGCAAGCAGCTGCGGCAGCAACTGCGCGAGCGCGACTGGTACGAGCAGCAGATGGCGCAGTATTACGCGGCGATGGAGGCGGTCAATGCCGATCTGGTCGAGCAGACCCGCACCGACCCGCTGACCGGCCTGCCCAATCGTCGCGCGTTCACCGCTGCGCTCGCCGCCGCCACGCAGCAGACGCGCGTGGCCAATCAACCGCTATCGGTGGCCTTGCTGGACGTGGACCACTTCAAGGTGGTGAACGATGTCCATGGGCATGACCAGGGCGATCTGGTGCTGCGCGAGCTGTCGGCGCTGTTGCGTGCGCATGCGGCCGGCGCGGGCACGATTGCGCGCTACGGTGGCGAAGAGTTCGTATTGCTGCTGCCCAACGTGGACCTGCAGCAGGCGCGGGTGCAGTGCGAATACCTGCGCCAGAGCGTGGCGACGATGACGCTCGCGCTGCCGGTGACGGTGAGCATCGGCGTGGCCATGCTGTACCCGCACGAGAGCGTGGAGGCGGTGATCAAGCGTGCCGACCAGGCCTTGTACGCGGCCAAGCGCGGCGGCCGCGATCAGGTGGTGGCGCTGGAGTAGCGCGTGGCTTGCCGGGTGGAGCTTCGTGGCCGGGACAGCGCAGGACGCGTGTGTGCAGCGCCGCGACGGTGCTGCAGCTGTACGGCTGGCCAGTGCGGATGTCGCTGGCGCACCCTCGTGACGATCGGATCAATCGACGATGTTCTTCGCCTCGGCGGTGCCGAGCAGTTCCGGATGCACCACCTTGCGCCGGCGTTCCAGCACCGGATGCAGGAACACGGCGCCGAGAATGATCGCCACGCCCAGATAGAACTGCAGGGTCAGCTCGCGCTGCTCGCCGAGCAGGGCGATGGCCAGCACGATGGCGTAGACCGGTTCCAGGTTGGTCACCAGTTGTACCGAATACGCGCTCAGATGACGCAGCGCCATCAGCGCCAGCGCAAACGGCAGCAACGTGCAGGCCAGTGACAGGGCGAGCAGCAGCACACCGTCGTGCAGGCTGGGCAGGACCAGCAGGCTGCCATGCAGCGATGGCAGCAACAGCGGCATGGCCGGCGCCAGCACGGTCAGGGTCAAGGTGCCGGCACCCAACTCCAGTGCGGTAACGGTCAGCGGGTCTGCATGCGCGACCATGCGCTTGTTGAGCGAGCCGAACAGGCCGACGAAGACCGCCGAGATCGCGCCGACCACCACGCCGGCTCGCATGCCATCGGGCACGCCGCCAACCACCAGCGCCACCCCCGGCAGCACCACCAGACCGAACAGCAACTCGCGCGGACGGAACGGCCGCTGCGTGACCCACGGCTCGATCACCGCGGTGAACACCGGCGCCAGGGCGATGCAGGTCGCCGCCACCGAGGCATTGGCCAGCTTGATCGCGCCGTAGAAGGTCAGCCAGTGCAACGCCACCAGCGCGCCGATGCCGCAATAGCCCAGCACCACGCGCCCGGACAGGCCGTGTAGCCCGCGCCACACGCGTGGCCACAAGGCCAGCGCCACCACCACGATCAACATCCGCCACCACACCAGCGGCAAGGCCTGCAGCGTGATCAATTTGCCCAGGATCGCGGTGATGCCCCAGAGCAGCACGCAGAAATGAATTTGCAGTTGCGCCTTGCGCAGGTCGGTCGTGGGCATGCGCCATTGTCGCCGAAAAGTTGCGGGCCGACGTCGGGCGGCGACGGCAGCTTGGCTGGCGATGGCAGTCCCGCTCCCGGCTGCAGCGGGTACCGAGTACCAAGTACCAAGTCCCTCTCCCCCTGGAGAGACGCGAGGGTACGGCTTACCCATTGCCCATGACTGCTGCACCATGCACGGTGTCGCTGGGGGCCCAACGCCACGGTGAGCGCGTAAGACCATTCGCATGATCGGTGCGAAACGATCATGGCGATCATGGCCAGGCAGCAGATGTGAGGTCGTCGCATATCGCCACTTGTCTGCCACGCGCCACCGTTAAAAACTGCCGCACGCACAACGGTGCAACGTCGGCGAGGCAGCTAACCTGCCGACAACGCCTTCAACAACGCCATCGCCGCCGCCGGATTGCGTTCCTTTGCCGCACTGATGAAGAACACGAACACCTCGCGCGGCGCAGCAGGCGTTTTCGACGGATCTTCGATGTGCGGCAGATCGTCCGGGTCTTCGCCGCGGCGCCATGCCTGGATGCGTTCGGCCCAGCGTGCCAGCGCAGGCGCGGGGTAGCCCGCATGCAGGCGCGCCTGGCTTCGCATCAGCCGCGCGTAGACAACGTCGGTGGAGAGGTCGGCGAAGGAGGGGTGTTCGTCCGAATCGGTGAATACCGTCGAGACGCCATGGCGGCGCACCAGCGCCAGCAACGACGCATCCACCGCATCCGGATCGCGGATTTCCAGCACGTGGCGCAGCGTGCGGCCGCCCGTGTGCCTGGGCAGCAGTGCCAGGAAGTCGTCCAGGTCGTCGGCCTGCAGGCGATGCCCGTGTTCGAACTGCCACACCAGCGGGCCAAGCGTGTCGCCGAGCTCGACAATGCCGCCGACGAAGTCCTCCACCTGGGCCCTGGTGCCCGCCAGTCTGCGCGACTGGGTAATACGTCGCGGCGCCTTGGCCGAGAACACGAACCCGGGCGGCACCTCGTCGCGCCACTTTGCATAGGTTGCCGGCTTCTGCGCGCCGTAATAGGTGCCGTTGATTTCGATGGCGGTGACGTGGCGGCTGGCGTATTCCAGCTCGCGGCGCTGCACCAGTCCTTCCGGATAGAACATGCCCGCACGCCAAGGCGCGTACACCCAACCGCCGATGCCGACGTGGATGCCATCCAGGGAGGGCGGGGCGGAAGCGAACAGATCAGTCATCGCAGGGGTACTCGCTGGCAGGAGGGCACGGTTGCGGCGCGTGCTGCGCGAATCCGGCAGCGACCGCAGCGCATAGCCTGGCGCATCCGGACTGGATGGCGCGTGAGAACGGCGGCGTTGCAGCGGCAACGGCCGTGCGCGTCGCGACGGACTGCAGCGGACGCAAGCACATCGATCGCGCAACCGTCAGCCACGCCATTTCGCACGCTTGCCGTCCTGGCCCCACCGCGACATGCGGCAGCCAGCGCCCGCACGCCGGCGCAGCCGGCTACCATGCCTGCATCGCCGCATGAGACCGTCTCGATGACCTGGACCACTCCCGATCTGTGCGACCGCTTTCCCGAGGTGAGCGTTGCCGAGCCATTGTTCCGCCACTTTGGCGGGCGCACCGCGTTCTGCGGGCCGATCGCAACGGTGCGCTGTGTTGAAGACAACTCGCGCGTGCGCGAACTGGCCTCCACGCCGGGCGACGGGCGGGTGCTGGTGGTGGACGGGCAGGGCTCGTTGAAGCATGCGCTGCTGGGCGACCAGATCGCAGCGCAGGCGGTGGCCAACGGCTGGGCCGGGGTGGTGATCCATGGCTGCGTGCGCGATGTCGAGATCCTGGGCACGCTGCCGCTGGGCGTGCTGGCCTTGGCTGCCTGCCCACGCCGTACCGAACGGCGCGACCTGGGCGATGCGCAGGTGCCGGTGAATTTTGCCGGGGTCCCGTTCGTGCCCGGGCACTGGCTCTACGCCGACGCCAACGGCGTGCTGATGACGCCGCTGCCGCTGTCGCTGGACAGTGCCGGTGGCACACCCTGATCGACAACAGGAGGACGTGGTGGTGATCGTGAACCGATGGCTGACGGGAGGTGTGCTGATGCTGGCAACCCTGGTGACAACGACGCATGCGGCCGACCTGCCGGCCGGCATGCAGCAGTTCGACGCGCAGATGGAACGCGTGCGTACCCAGTTCGACGTGCCCGGCATCGCCGTGGCCATCGTCAAGGATGGCCAGGTGGTGCTGGAGCGTGGCTACGGCGTCCGCGAGATCGGCAAGCCCGATCCGGTGCAGGCCGATACGCTGTTTGCGATCGCCTCCAACACCAAGGCGTTCACCGCTGCCTCGCTGTCGATTCTGGCCGACGAAGGCAGGCTCTCGCTCGACGACAAGGTCATCGACCACCTGCCGTGGTTCCGCATGTCCGACCCATATGTCAGCGACCAAATGCGCATCCGCGACTTGCTGGCGCATCGCAGCGGCCTGAGCCTGGGCGCAGGCGACCTGTTGTTCTGGCCAACCACCAGCTACAGCACCGAAGAGGTCGTGCAGCGGCTGGCCAAGGTGCCATTGAAAGGCGGTTTCCGCGATCGCTATGCATACGACAATATCCTGTACGCCGTGGCGCAGAAGGTGATCGAGCAGGTCTCCGGGCAACCCTACGCTGGGTTTCTGCAGCAGCGCATCCTTGCGCCGGTGGGCATGCGCGGTACGCGCTTCAACGCCGATCATCTGCAACCCGGTGACACCGCGGCGGTGGGCCATGCCAAGTACGACTTCACCGAGTTGCGCACGGTGGCGCCGTTGACCTGGTCCAACAACTCCGGTGCCGGCGGCATCTACTCCAGTGCGCACGACATGGCGTTGTGGATGAAGGTGCAACTGGCCGGCGGCGTGTTGCCGGACGGCACACCGCTGTTCAGTGCAAAGCGGCAGCAGGAGATGTGGTCGATGATCACGCCGATCGCCGTCGCCGCTCCGGCAGTGCCCGAACTGGCCGGCGCGCAGCCCAATTTCGCCGGCTATGGCGAAGGCTGGAGCCTGAGCGACTATCGCGGCCATCGTCTGGTGTGGCATACCGGCGGCTGGCCCGGCATGGTGTCGCGGCTGACGCTGGTGCCCGACCAGAAGCTGGGCGTGGTGGTGCTGACCAATCAGGAAGTCGGCGCGGCGTTCAATGCGGTGACGCTGCAGGTGCTGGACGCATTCCTGCAGGTGCCACCCACCGATTGGACCGGGGCGTACGCCAAGGCCGTGGCCAAGGCCGGCAGCGAGGCCGATACCAGTTGGAAGGCGCATCAGGACGCACGCGCGGCGCGCTCCACGCCGTCGTTGCCGCTGCGCGGCTATGCGGCGACCTATCGCGACCCCTGGTATGGCGATGTGGTGATCCGCCAGGACGGCAAGCGGCTGCGCCTGCAGTTCACCAAGACCGCCCAATTGGTGGGCACGCTGGAGCATTGGCAGCATGACAGCTTCATCGTGCGCTGGGACGACCGCTCCTTGAACGCGGACGCCTTCGTCGACTTCGCGTTGACCCCGGACGGTGCGGTGCGCGAGATGCGCATGCAGGCGATCTCGCCGCTGACCGATTTCAGCTTCGATTTTCAGGATCTGCTGCTGACGCCCGTGCAGACGCAGGCCGCTGCGCCGAAGTGAAGCGGCGCTCGGTTGCCGGGCGCTCGCTGTCCTGCAGTGCGCTGGTGCCGGAGTCGGTTGCGGCCGGCGGCCACCGCAGCGCAGCTCTGCACGCTGAAGTGGTCATGGCGCCCGGCGCGTGCAGCGTTGCAGCGACCGCCGCCGCCTCGCTACCGCCGGGCGGCACGTGTGGTTATGATCCGCGCACTTCTCAAGGATGTCGCCGTAGGCATGACCACTCCACAGATGTCGGTGTATTTCTTTCTGCAGGCTGCAGCCATCCTGTTGGTGTGCCGGTTGGTCGGGCTGCTGGCCAAGCGCCTGGGGCAGCCGCAGGTGGTTGGCGAGATGATTGCCGGGGTGATGCTGGGGCCATCGTTGTTCGGCCTGCTGGCGCCGGGCGCTCAGGCGGCGTTGTTCCCCAAACAGACCATGGATGTGTTGTACGTGTTCGCGCAGTTCGGCGTGGGCCTGTACATGTTTCTGGTCGGGACCGACTTCCGCGGCGATCACTTCCGTGCGCGCTACCGCAGCGCGATGAGCGTGTCCCTGGCCGGCATCGCGGTGCCGTTCGCGCTGGCATTTGCGATGTGCCCATGGCTGCTCACCGTCGACGGCCTGTTCTCCGAGAAGGCCAAGCTGACGGAAGCGTCGCTGTTTCTGGGCGCAGCCATCGCCATCACTGCCTTCCCGATGCTGGCGCGCATCATCCACGAAGGTGGCCTGACCAAGAGCCCGCTGGGAACGCTGGCGTTGACGGCTGGCGCGTTCGACGACGCCGCGGCGTGGTGCATCCTGGCGGTGGTGCTGGCCAGCTTCGGCGGCAGCTGGGGCAGCGCCTATCTGGCCATCGGTGGCGGCGTGGGCTACGCGGTATTCATGATTTTCGTCGGACGGCATCTGTTGCGTCGCCTGGCCGATCACGTGGTGCCGGATCAGCCGCTCAGCAACAGCGTGTTGGCGATCGTGCTGATGCTGTTCTGCGTGAGCGCGTGGGCGATGGACGCGATCGGCATCCACGCGGTGTTCGGTGGCTTCCTGCTGGGTGTCTGCCTGCCCAAGGGGCCGTTGACGGAAAAACTGCGCGAGATGATGCAGCCGTTCGTGGTGGTCTTGCTGCTGCCGTTGTTCTTTACCTATTCGGGGCTGAAGACCCAGCTCAGCGTGCTGTTGCAGCCGCAGATCATGCTGGCCGGTGTCGCGATCCTGGCCGCATCGTTCGTTGGCAAGGGTGTGGCCTGCTGGGCCGCGGCGCGCGTTACCGGTGAAAACAACCGCGACGCGATGGCGATCGGCTCGCTGATGAATGCACGCGGCCTGATGGAGCTGATCATCATCAACATCGGCCTGCAGGCCGGTGTGATCGAGCAGGGCCTGTTCTCGGTACTGGTGCTGATGGCGATCCTGTCCACGCTGATGGCGACGCCGCTGTTCAACTGGATCATGCGTCGCCACGCCAACGTGAGCGATGCGGTGCCGAGTCTGCAGCAGCGCTGAGCATTGGCAGCGGCGTCGATGGCGACGCCGCTGCATGGGCGAGTGGACCTCATCCGGTTCTGGGCTGGCTACGCCATACTGGCATCGGATATCCGCAATCGAGTCGTCATGACCAAGGCAAGAAAGAAGGCCGCGCAGCAGGCGGTGCAGGCGCCGGCGCCGATCTATCAATTGCAGATCGCGCTGGCGGGCAGTGCGCCGCTGGTGTGGCGGCGGATGGTGATTGCGGGGTCGCTCCGTCTGGCGACCGTGCACCGCGTGCTGCAGGCTGTGATGGGCTGGAGCGGCGCACACCCGTACGAATTCGACTTCGGCGGTGGCCGCTATGGCGAGGCCGGGCTGGATGTGCCGGAGCGCTCGCGGCTCAAGCATGCCGCCCGGGTCACGCTGGAAAGCGCGGTGGGCGAGCTTGGCGAATTCGCCTATTTCTATGGTGCCGGCGCTGGCTGGACGCACACGCTGCAGGTCGAGGCCGTGCTGGCGCCGGATGCGGGCCTGCGCATCGCGCGCTGCATCGAGGGCGCCAATGCCTGCCCGCCGGAACGCAGTGGCGGGATCGAGGCCTACCAGGCGCTCTTGCAGATCATCGCCGACACGGACCACCCGCAGCACGTGCAGGAGCTGGCCACGCTCGGTGGGCGTCTGGATCCAGCCCATTTCGATCTGGCCGAGGTCAACCGGCTGCTGGCGCGGATTCGCGAGTAGATCCAGATGCCGGCAATGCCGTGGCGTGTAGGTGCAGCAACATGGGCACCCACGCACGACGCTGCCACCGCGCTACGCCAGGCTGCCGGAGCAACGCACTGCGGCTTGACGCCCGATCGGCTAGCCTGACGACCCGGTGTTAGCGAAGTATGTGCAATGTTCCGCTGGTTCGAATCCCTGATCGACATCTTTCCGCCCATCGAGCGGGGGATGCCGCCACGTCGCGTTTGGCGGTTCTATCTGCACTACCTGCGGCCGCTGTGGCCGATCCTGCTGGCCACGCTGATCGCGGGCTTGTTGCTGGCCTTGGTGGAAGTGGCGATGTTCGACTTCCTCGGCCGCATCGTGGACATGTTGAATGAGCGGCCAGGGCCCGACTTCTTCCGCCGCCACGCCAGCGAACTGGCGTGGATGGCGGGGATCACCCTGATCGCGCGGCCGTTCTTCACCGGCCTGCACAATCTGCTGGTCAACCAGGCGATCGTGCCGGGATTGAGCAACCGCTCGCGCTGGTTGATGCACAACTATGTGGTGCGGCAGAGCCTGGGGTTTTTCAATAACGATTTCGCCGGCCGCATTGCGAACCGCGTCATGCAGACCGGCACGTCGCTGCGCGAATCGGCGGTGCAGATGGTCGATGCGCTGTGGTACATCGTGGTCTATACCGGCAGCGCGTTGTGGCTGTTCGCTCAGGCCGATCCGTGGCTGATGGCGCCGCTGTTGATCTGGCTGGTGGTGTATGTCGCGCTGATGGCGTTCTTCGTGCCGCGCATGAAGGCGCGCGCCTGGATCGCGTCGGATGCGCGCTCCAAGGCCACCGGGCGCATCGTCGATGGCTACACCAATATTTCCACGCTCAAGCTGTTCGCCCATGCCGGCCGCGAGGAAGCCTATGTGCGCGAGGCGATCGACGAGCTGGCGGTCAAGCATCGCGGGCAGACGCGCGTGACGACCTCGATGGACACGGCCATCGCGGTGGCCAACGGGTTCCTCATCGTCGGGACGTGCGGGCTGGCGCTCTGGCTATGGAGCCGCGGGCAGATCAGCGTTGGCGCCATCACCCTGGCGACCGGGCTGGTGATTCGCATCCACAATATGTCCGGCTGGATCATGTGGACGGTCAACGGCATTTTTGAAGATATCGGCACCGTGCAGGACGGCATGCAGACCATCTCGCAGCCGGTGCAGGTGCAGGATGTGCCGACTGCGGTGCCGTTGCAGGTGACGCACGGCCAGGTGCGGTTCGAGCACATCCATTTCCATTACGGCAAGCGCGGTGGCGTGATCGCCGGGCTGGATCTGCGGGTGCGCGCCGGCGAAAAGATCGGCCTGGTGGGGCCCTCGGGCGCCGGCAAGTCGACGTTGGTCAACGTGCTGTTGCGGCTGTACGACCTGGAGCAGGGGCGCATCCTCATCGATGGGCAGGACATTGCGCAGGTCACGCAGGATAGCCTGCGCGGGCAGATCGGGTTGGTGACCCAGGACACCTCGTTGCTGCATCGTTCGATCCGCGACAATCTGCTGTACGGCCGGCCGCAGGCCAGCGACGCGCAGATCCTGGATGCGGTGCGCAAGGCGCGCGCGGAAGGTTTCATCGACACGCTGATCGACGGCGAAGGCCGTCGCGGCTTCGATGCGCATGTGGGCGAGCGCGGCGTCAAGCTCTCCGGCGGTCAGCGCCAGCGCATCGCGATCGCGCGGGTGCTGTTGAAGGACGCGCCGATCCTGGTTCTGGACGAAGCGACCTCGGCGCTGGATTCGGAAGTGGAAGCGGCGATCCAGGACAGCCTGGATGCGCTCATGGGCGACAAAACCGTCATCGCGATTGCGCACCGGCTGTCGACCATCGCGCGCATGGACCGGCTGGTGGTCATGGATGCCGGCCGCATCGTCGAAACCGGCACGCATGCCGAGCTGATCGCGCATGGTGGGCTATATGCACGGCTGTGGGCGCGCCAGACCGGCGGATTTGTTGCGGCAGATGCGTGACGCAAGGCGGTGCGCGGTCGTTGCGTGACACGTGCGCGGTCGTTGCGCGACAGCTGGGCGCCGGCTCGCCGCTCGCCAAGAAATAGCAACAGAGCAAGCCCCTCTCCTGCGGGAGAGGGGTTGGGGTGAGGGTACGGGGCGAAGCCACTTGGCACCTCGTCTCCGAAGCGCCTGGCGACGCGTTCCACAGCGCCGGCCGCAACAACGTCACCGGGCGCCCCTCATCCGCCCCTACGGGGCACCTTCTCCCGCGCGCGGGAGAAGGAAGACTTGCAGTCTTTGATCGACCAGCAGCAAGCCCTCTCCTGCGGGAGAAGGATCGATCACTCGATCGGCTGATCCAGCATCAGCTCGCGTGCGAAGCGTACCGGTGGCGCGCCGTAGGACAGCATCTTGTCGTGATAGGCCTTCAGGTTGAAGCTCTCGCCCAGCTTGTCCTGCACCGCCTTGCGCGTATCCAGATGCTCCTGCACACCGACAAAGTAGGTCGGCAGCTGTGCGGACGACAACTGCGCGCGCACCCACTTGCCCGACGCTTCGCTTTCCTGCTGGAAGGTGTCGTGGGTCATCAGGTGCATCGCCTTGTCGCGATCCCAGCCGTCCACATGCACGCCCTGGTCGAGGATGGCATTGGCAATGGTGCGCAGGTAGAACTTGAGCTGCACCAGGTGGAACAGCGGGTCGTTATCCAGATAGCCCTGTTCCTGCATCATGCGCTCGGTGTACACCGCCCAGCCCTCGGCGAACATGCCCGAACGCAGCACCGCACGCAGCGTGGAGGGGAACTTGGCCGAATGCCAGCCTTCCAGGTAATGGCCCGGCGTGCCCTCGTGGATGCTGAGCAGGTGGATCATGCGGGTGTTGTACTCGCGCAGGAACGAATCGACCTGCTTGTCGTTCCAGTCGTCGGGAATCGGCGACACCGCATAGAACGTCTTCAGATTCTTGTCCAGCGGGCCGGGCGAATCGCAATACGCCACTGCCACGCCACGCTGGAATTCCGGCATGAGGATGATGTCCACCGGCGAATCGGGCAGCGTCATCAAATCCTTCTGGCGCACGAACTCGGTGGATTGCGCCAGTGCGGCCTTGGCGGCGTCCACCACCTTGTCGCGCGCGGGCTTGTCGGCATAGGCCAGTTCCAGCGCGGCCTCGATCGCGGCCTGCTGCTGGTCGTCGTTGGGCGATTCGGGCAGCTTGGGAGCGCCGGGCTTGTCCTTGAGCACGGTGCGCGCAATGCCGTACATCTCGCCGCGCACGCGCTTGAGTTCGGACTCGGCGCGTTGCTTGATCTCGGCACGCGACAGCGACGACAACAGCGCAAATTTCAGCTTCTGGTCGTATTTTTCCGCACCGACGCGGAAGTCGCCCTTGGCGTTGGGCACCAGCACGGTGTCCAGCCAGGTCTGCTGCTCGGCCACCGCCTTGCGCAGGTTGTCGATGGCCGCCTGCGCGCGCGCCGCCTCGATCGGGCCAAGCTGGCTGATGTTGGGCGCGATGAAGGTATCGACGATGCTGAGGATGCCCTTGTTCTGCTTGGCCACCGTCTCGGCATGGATCTTCGGCACGCGCGCCGGGTCCAGGTTCTCGCGCGACCGCGCAAAGATGCTGGGAATCTTTTCCATGCGCTGGGTGGCCGCGGCAAGGCGCTCGGGCAGCGGCGCGAACTCGCGCGCCATCAGGCCGTACAGCGCGCTGCCGGCCAGGCCGTTATAGACCTGCGGGTCCCAGGCCCAGCTTTGCAGCACCTCGGTATTCCAGATTTCCGACTGCAGCTGGTTGCGCAGGATCGCCGCATCCACCTGGTTCTCGCGCGAAAGCTTGGCCACGTCGATGGCATCCAGCTCGCCCAGCAGCTTCTTGCCGGCGTCCAGGCTGCGCTGGCGTCCTGCTGTGCTGAGGTCGTCGATCTGGGTGTCGAAGCGGTGGTCGCCGGTCTGGGTGGCGGTCACTGGCGACAGCTGCATCCAGGTGTCCAGCGCCTGTTTGGACAACGCCGCAAAGCGCGCATCCGGGGTCTGTGCGTCCTGGGCGGGAGCTGCGGTGGTGCCGGCTTGCGGCGATTCGGGCTGCTGCTGGCAGGCGCTCAGGCCGGCGATCAGGGCGAGGACAAGCAGGCGTTGACGCATCGTGGGTCCTGGTGGAAGCAAACCGCCAGCATAGGCAACTGTGCGGTTGTCCGCATCCGCCATTGGTTTAGAGTGGCGATCGCATCTACACCGCCCATCCGCCAGGCGGGCGCGGCCGCGGTGCATCCAGCCGAGCTGGCGCTCGCCCAGGCGGCAGCGCCTTCGCCAGGCACTACGCCCGATCGTCGCCGCGTTGCGGTGGCGCTTCCAAGGAGGAATACCCATGCACTACGCCGGTAGCTGTCATTGCGGACGCATCGCGTTCGATCTGGAGACCGAGACGCCGATCACCGAGGTCTACGACTGCAATTGCTCGTTCTGCCGCCGCCGCGGTGGCCTGCTCTGGTTTGGCGCGCGTACCCAACTGCACTTGCAGGCGGCCCCGGATGCGCTGGGCAGCTATCGCTTCAATCGGCAGCATATCGAGCATCATCATTGCCCGCAGTGCGGCATTGCGCCCTTCAGCGAGGGCGCGGACCCGAAGACCGGCGAAGCCGGCGTCGCGGTCAACGTGCGCTGCCTGCCCGGGCTGGATCTTGCCGGCCTGCGCGTCCACATGGTCGACGGGGCTAGCCGATGAGCCGCCGCTTGCGCAGGTACGCTATTGCGTTGCTGGTTGGTTGGGGGCTGAGCGGCTGTGCGCGTCCACCCGCAGAGATGGGTGGAGATGGTGGCGCCCCGGCCCCGGCGCCGCCCGCCGCGCAGGGCAACGCGCTGGCGTACGAACACGATGTCCGTATCGAGCTGCCGGCCGATCAGATCGGTCAACGCATCGCGTCGGTGCGCACGGCCTGCCAGAACGCGCAGTTCGGCAGCTGCGCGCTGCTGGCGGTGGAGCAGGAGGGCGGGCGCGATGCCAGCGGCAGCGTGCGCGTGCGGGTGGTGCCCGACGGGATCGAGCCGCTGGTGCAACTGGCCGGCCAGCACGGCGAGGTGGCAGCCCGCAGCACGCGTGCCGAAGACCTGGCGCAGCAGATCGCCGATACCGGCCTGGCCCAGGCGCGGCTGCAGAAGGAACACGCCCGCCTGCTGGAGTTGCAGCAACGTCGCGATCTGTCGGTGACCGATCTGCTCGCGTTGTCCAAACGACTGGCAGAAATCGAGGCCGAAGCGCAGCAGACCCAGCAGGACGCCGCGCAGCAGCAACGCCGCGTCCGCACGCAATTGCTGACGCTCACCTTCCGCAGCACCGGTGGCGAGCAGGGCAGGGGCGAGATTGCCGAGGCCGCGGCAGGGTTTGGCCAGGTGTTTTCGTCGAGTGTCGCGTTCGTGATCCGCGCAGTGGCGGCGCTGCTGCCGGTCGTGCTGCTGGCGGCCATCGCCGGCTGGCTGCTGTTGCAGGGGTGGCGCTGGCGCGCGCGGCGGCGCCGGATGTCCTGACCTATAGGGGGCCGGGCGGCGGTGCCGCTCCGGCTGGCGTCGTGCAGCGTTGGTGCTGCGCAGATGAAGTGGCCGCCTGTGGTGTGGTGGCGGCCGGTAGCACGCCGATCGACATGCAGACCTCAAGACCTCACGACAGGTCGATTACACGCACCGTTGGGTGCCGCAGCGCAGGCCTTGCCGGTGCGGCTCAGCCTTCGTCGAGCTCGTATTCGACAAACACATCCAGCTGCAGTGCCAGTTCCTGCACGGCATCGCGCACCTTTTGCGCGGTGGCCTCGTTGCCGGCTTCCACCTCGAACTCGTGGCTGCCCGGACCTTCATCGTCGGACAAGCCGGCCGAGCTGGAATCGTCGTCGTCCAGATGCGGCATCAGGTCGTCGACTTCTTCCACGTGCTCGATGCCTTCGATGCTCTGCAGCAGGTTGGCAATGGCACGCGCGTCGTCGTCGGTGCCGGTGATACGCATGCGAAGCGTGGGCATGGGACAGCTTCCTTGGGTTGGGGACCCAAAGCCTAGGCAGCGAAGAGACAAAATCAGGTGATGGCGCCGATGCCACGCCCGACTCCTTGCCACCCACGTCGCCGATCGGCGCATCTCCGCATCGGGAGCGCTGTGCACGTCGGAGGGGAGCGGCCAATGCGATGCAGTGTGTGCAGTGGAATGCGCACGCTCACGTGGGCGGGAGCGGGCCGGGTGCACGCATGGCAGGCGTGGCCAGACGTGCAACGCCTGCCATCGACCTGCGCAGCGAGTCGCGGCGGTGTCACCGTGTGCTCATGAAGATGGGGGACGTCACCCAGCGCAGTGCGTAGAGATGTGACAGCGCTGGCGTGCCGGTGCGTCAGATCCGCTGCAACGTAGCTGCGTCACCGTTGCCCGAGGCGATCATCGCCGTGCACCTGGCCTTTCGGGCGTCCGGCGCGCCGGCAACGCGACCAGCTCTGCCGGCAGCGCCGGCATCGGGGTGCGTTCGTCCAGTGCTTCGCGCTTGAGCCAGTCGATGAACAGTGCCGCCGCCGGGCTGGGTTCGCGGTGGCTGGGGTGTACGATGTAGTACGCGTAGCGCGCCTTGAGCGTGGGGCCCGGCAGGCGCACCAGTTCGTAGCGCTGCAGGTAGGGTTGGGCGATATGCTTGCGTGCCAGCACCGCGCCCAGGCCGTACACCGCCGCGCGCATGGCGTCGGTGCTGTCGTTGAAGGTGTGCATGGGCGGCAGCGTGGTGCCGCGCACCTGTGCGGCGCGAAACCAGTCGCGCCAGCCCTGCGGCGACATGTCGCTCAGCAGCGGCAACTGCGCGATCTGCGCCGGCGTGCGCAGCGCGGCCACTTCCGGCAACGACGGCGAAGCCACCGGAAACAGTTCGTCATCCATCAGGTGATGCGAGGTCAGCCCGGGCCAGGCGCCTTGTCCGTAGCGTATGCCCAGCTCGGGGCCGCCTTCTTCGAAACGCGAGAACGCCGGGTCCGACTGCAGGTCCAGCCGGATATGCGGATGCGCGCGACAGAAGCGCGGCAGCCGCGGCAATAACCAGCAGTACGACAGC
This sequence comes from Xanthomonas sp. NCPPB 1325, assembly GCF_041477645.2. Lineage (NCBI taxonomy): Bacteria > Pseudomonadati > Pseudomonadota > Gammaproteobacteria > Lysobacterales > Lysobacteraceae > Xanthomonas > Xanthomonas sp. NCPPB 1325. The sequence continues at coordinate 3,203,166 of NZ_CM192985.1, read as the reverse complement.
GAGCGCAGCGTGGTCACGCGCAGCGGGATGGCGTCGTCGCGCGGATGCAGGTTGCCGGCCACCGCGGCGATCTCGGCCAGTGCGGCGGTGGCGGCATCGGCCAGCTGGCGGCCTTCGGCAGTGAGCTTGACGCCGCGCGGCAGGCGCTGGAACAGGGTCGCGCCGAGCAACGCTTCCAGCTTGCGCACATGGTGGCTGACCGCACTGGCGGTGAGGTGCAGTTCTTCGGCCGCATGCGCGAAATTCTGGTGGCGGGCGGCCGCGGCGAACACGCCCAGCGCAGGCAACAGGGTCGGACGTAGGTTCATCGAGGCATGAGTCAGATTTGTGGCTGACCCCGATACTACGCGCTTGTCGCGCCTGCGGCCGCAGCCGATGCTGCGTCATCCCATCGCGATGATCGTGCCATGTCCACCTGCCTGCCGGATGTCGTTGCCTGCCGTTTCAGCACATTGCGGCGCGTCGCAGGAGCCTGCCCGTGAGCGCACACCCCTCGACGCAGCCGCAGCTGGCGGCACGCGAATGGCGTACGCCGCTGGAGCTGGGGTTCCTCGGCATCGTCTGGGGCTGCTCGTTCCTGTTCATGCGGGTGGCCGCACCCAGGTTCGGCACCGTGGCGCTGGTGGAGATCCGCCTGGCATTGGGCGCATTGGTGTTGCTGCCGTTCCTGTGGCTGGCACGCGAGCGCTTCCCGCTGCGGCGCTGGCCGATGCTGGCGGCCATCGGCGTATTGAATTCCGCGTTGCCGTTTCTGCTGTTCGCCTGGGGCGCACAACACGCCCCGGCGGCCGTCGGGGCGATCTGCAATGCGATGACGGTGTTGTTCACCGCATTGATCGCGTTTTTGTTCTTCGGCGAAAAGATCGGCACGCGGCGCGCATTGGCCTTGCTGGTGGGCTTCATCGGCGTGCTGGTGCTGGCCACCGGCAAATCGGCGGGGCTGAGCGTGGGGCCGGCAGCACTGGCGGGCGCCACTGCCTCGTTGCTGTACGGCATCGGCTACAACCTGGTGAGGCGGCACATGGGCGACCTGCCACCGGCGGCATCGGCGGCGTCCACGCTGGGTTGCAGTGCGTTGCTGCTGGCACCGCTGGCGTGGTGGCAGTGGCCGACCACGCCGGTGCCGGCAGTGGCCTGGGCCTGCGCCACCGCGCTGGGCGTGGTCTGCACCGGGCTGGCGTTCCTGATGTACTACCGCCTGATCCAGCGCATCGGCCCGGCACGCGCGTCCACCGTGACCTATCTGGTGCCGGTGTTCGGTGCATTGCTGGCATGGTCGCTGCTGGGCGAACCGCTGACCTGGACCATGCTGGTCGCCGCAGTGCTGATCCTCGGCAGCGTCGCCTTCAGCCAGCGCGCCCGCTAGAACGAGCGCGCCCGCAGTTGCGAAGATGTCCGAGACCGGCTCTGCTTTCCCGATTCCCGATTCCCGATTCCCGATTCCCGATTCCCGATTCCCGATTCCGGAACTAGCCGGCAGGCGGCGCCCGCACCGGCAACGGCACATTGCACAGATCGATATGCCCGGCCGGGCGCTTGTAAAAAGCGTCCTTGCGATTGCGGCGGGCTTCGGCCACCTCACGGAAGGTCTGGCTGTCGGTGCGCAGCACCTGCAAGGGCGTACGTTCGGGCACCGGCACTTCGCTGGCCAGACGCATCGCGCGGATCGGCGAGCGCTGGGCGGGGTCTTCGTAAAAGCCCATCGGGTCCGGGCCACGCGGGATCACGCTCAGCAATTCCATGCCTTTGACCACGCGGCCAACCACAGTGATATTGCGGTCGAGCTGGCGCGGCGACTGCCCGGTGACCACGTAGAGTTCGGCGCCGATGCTGCTGTCGTCGTCGTTGTTGCGACCTGCACCCAGGGTGCCATAGCAGTGCGCCAGCCAGGTCTTGCCGTTGGCGCCGTCGCGGCCGACCGGAAAGCCATCGACGAAGCCGACCTGCGGCGCCCAGCCGTCGCTATCGGGCAGACGCTGGAAGTCCAGGCCCTGCGAGGTGCGCTCGAATTCGGCCGGCAGATGCGTTTTGGCCGATCCCAGTGACTTGGCCTTGCCCGGCGTCTCGCCGTCAGGGTCGCCGAACTGCACCACGAAATTATCCTGCGAGCGGTAGATGGTGAGCCCGTCCCAGAAACGTTCGTGGGCCAGCGTGCGGATGTTGCCGACATGCTCGGGCGCAAATTGTGGCGCCAGTTCGATGATGACCCTGCCGGTATCCAGCTCCAGATAGAGCGTGCGCTCCGGGTCGAGGACGCGCCACGCGTTGGCCGGTGAGCTGTCCAGGATCTGCTGCGGGCTGCGATAGGCCGCCTCGGCAGCAGCGGGCAGTGCGAGTGCGACGAGGCAGGCAGACGCCAGGCAGGCAGAAGCAACGGTGCGCAGCAGCATGAAGGCAACCAGCAGGGGAGATGGCTGATTCTTGACCAATGCGCGCAAGGACGCAAAGCGCCGGTGCGCAGACGGCAACGCCGGCGCGATGCGCCGGCGTCGTGTCACGCGTGCAGCGGGCAGGTTACGGGTTGCGCACGTGCGGGCTGGTGTGATGCGCAGCTGCGCCATGGTTGTTGCGGAACAACGGCACCAGCTGCCAGAGCGCGGAGATGCCGACCAGCGTGTAGACCACACGTGACAGCAGCGCATCCTGTCCACCGAACAGCGCCGCCACCAGATCGAACTGGAACAGGCCGACCAGGCCCCAGTTCAATCCACCGACGATAAGAAGCACCAGGGTGATGATGTTGATCGCTTTCATGCAGGCATTCCATGTGGGTTGGGAGGCCCCAGGGTCCGCATGCGGCAGCGAGTGTGTCGTGAGCATGGTCGCCGCGTGGCGCCGCGTGCAGACATTACGCTCACATCCGGGCACCCGGCGCGCGGCCTTGGCGCGGCTGAAACATCGATCACCGGCGCTGGCATGCAACGGCAGCGCGCCGTCACCGCGCGGGTTTGCGCCTGACGTAGAGCTGCTTGCGAACGCGTGCCACCACCTCTCCATCGCGGTTGTGCACTTCGTTCTCGAACCAGCGCAGATGCTTGCCGCCACCGGCAGTGGCTTCACGCAGCTCGGCCAGTACCTGGTCGTCGATCACGAAGTCCGCACTGACCGTTCCGCGCCCGGGTTTGATGAAATCGATGCTGCCGGCCTTGTCCCAGACGTAATAGTCGCGGCCCAGGTTCTGCATCACCAGCAGCATCCAGAACGGGTCGGTCATGGCGAACAGGCTGCCGCCGAAATGGGTGCCGACGTAGTTGCGATTCCACGGACGCTGCCGCAGTTCCACCCGCGCAAAACGGTAGTCGGCCGACAACACGGTGACGTGGATACCTGAAAACAGATACGGCGGCCACAGGTTGACGCCGAGTTTGAACAGGGAGGCGCGCATGCGGGCCGGAATCCATGGCGGGGCGGGTGCCCAGCATAACATTCGCATACGTATGGATGGGGCTTGGCCCGCACCTCGGCCTGCCCGCCGGTGTTCGTAGGAGCGGACCTGGCCGCGACGAGGTATGACCGCTGGTCGCCAATCGAGAGCTTCCCCGGTAAGGCTGCGTCGCGGCCAGGTCCGCTCCTACATGTCCATCTGGCGCCGCAGTGCCATCGGCTGTCAGAACACCAGCGCCGACATCTTGCGGCGATACCGGCCGACCAGGTCTTCGTCCTCGATCACACGGAATGCATCGATCAGGCTGCGACGCGGCAGGTTGTCCTCGAAGCTACGGTCCTGGCGCAGCATTTCCAGGAACTGTTCCAGCGCTGCCTCGTCGTTGCCGTCGAGCAGGTGGCGCACGCCGAGCAGGTGGCGGGCGCGCAGGTCGGCGCCATTGGCGGCCACGCTGGCCTGCAAGGTGTCGGCATCGGGGGCGTCCTTGAGCACATTGGCAAAGCCCAGTCGGGCCTTGGCGCGCACCGCGCGGTCGTCGGTGGCCAGGTTGGCGGGCAGGGCGTCGATCAACTGCTCGGCCTCGGCGGTGTCGCCGGTCTTCAGCAGCGCCAGCGCCAGGTCCAGCTTGAGCTCGTCCTTGTCCGGCTCGGCGGCGATGGCCTCACGCAGGGCCGCTGCCTGCGCCTGCGGGTCGAGCGGGGTGGGAGCCACTTCTTCGACCACCTGCGCCTCGGCCGGCAGCACGCCATGCTGGGTCAGGAATTCGCGCACCTGGCCTTCCGGCATCGCACCGGGAAAGCCGTCCACGATCTCGCCGCCCTTGACCAGGAACACCGTCGGCACCGAGCGGATCTGGAACGCCGCCGCGACCTGCTGTTCCTTGTCCACATCGACCTTGGCCAGCTCGAAGGCGCCGTGGTAGTCGGCGGCCAGCTTTTCCAGGATCGGCGTCAGCGTCTTGCAGGGCCCGCACCAGGTGGCCCAGAAGTCCACCAGCACCGGTGTCGTCAACGATTTCTGCAGGACCTCGGTCTCGAAGGTGTCGGTGGTGACATCGAATACATGCGGTTTGTCGGACATGGGCTTCCTGAAAGTAGTGACGGCAACAGTGGAGGGTAATGGTGGCAAACCCGGCCGACACAAGTCCGGCGCGGCTGCCAGGCCCAAGGGGTTCACGCCGCGCCCGCCCGGCACGACAATGCCGCGTCCTGGTGGCGCGCATGCGCCCCGCACCGGAGCACCACAATGGCAAGTACCGACAGCGCACAGCGCTACCTGGGCCTGATCGCGGCCACCGTCTTCGTGCTGGCGGTGGCCGGGTTTGGCGCCACGCTGCCCGGCTATCTGCAGGCCAGCCACCCGGTCGCGCTGCTGGGCGCGGCCGGCGTGCCGCACGCGCTGGGCTTCAACCTGCTGGCCTTCGTGCTGGTCGGCGTGCTGGGCATGGTGACGGGGGTCAGCCTGCTGGCGCGCATGCCGCCCAAGGCCGGCTGGAGCCTGCGCGTGGGTGGGCAACTGATCGTGCTGGCGGGGCTGGCCTTCGTCGGCATGGGCATGCTGCCGCTGGACCCCACCGACCTGGACGGCCGCGCCAGCCAGGCGCATGCCACGGCGTGGCTGTTGTGGGCGGTGGCCTTCGTGCCGGCCATGCTGTTGATCGCCGCGGCGCTGCTCAACGGGGCCGACACCCGTGGACTGGCCTGGCTCAGCCTGGTGGCCGGGCTGCTGGTGGCGGTGCTGGCGTTCGGCCCGCCCGGCCTGCTGCGGCAGGCGATTGCCCAGCGGCTGGCGTTCCTGGCCTGGGTCGGCTGGCTGGGGTTGGCCGCCTGGAGTTGGCCGGCCAAGCCGCCCGTGCTGCGGTAACGGTTTGGAGCACCTGCTGCACTGCGGTACCCTGTACCGCTTTGCACCGCCCGAGCATCCGCTCCCAATGTCCACCGTCGAACCGAACGCCTACGACCCCCAGCAGGTCGAATCTTCCGCCCAGCAGTTCTGGGATGCCACCCGCGCCTTCCAGGTCGACGAGAACTCGGACAAACCGAAGTTCTATTGCCTGTCGATGCTGCCGTACCCGTCCGGTGCGCTGCACATGGGCCATGTGCGCAATTACACCATCTCCGATGTGGTGAGCCGCTACAAGCGCATGACCGGCCACAACGTGCTGCAGCCGATGGGCTGGGATGCGTTCGGGTTACCGGCTGAAAACGCCGCGATCAAGAACAAGACCGCGCCGGCCAAGTGGACCTACGCCAACATCGAGCACATGCGCGGGCAGCTCAAATCGCTGGGCTACGCCATCGACTGGTCGCGCGAGTTCGCCACCTGCACGCCGGACTACTACGTGCACGAGCAGCGCATGTTCACCCGGCTGATGCGCAAGGGCCTGGCCTATCGCCGCAACGCGGTGGTGAACTGGGACCCGATCGACCAGACCGTGCTGGCCAACGAGCAGGTGATCGACGGTCGCGGCTGGCGCTCCGGCGCGCTGGTGGAAAAGCGCGAGATTCCGCAGTGGTTCCTGCGCATCACCGACTACGCGCAGGAGCTGCTGGACGGCCTGGACCAGCTGGACGGCTGGCCGGATTCGGTCAAGACCATGCAGCGCAACTGGATCGGCCGTTCGGAAGGCCTGGAGATCCAGTTCGACGTGCGCGATACCGACGGCGCCGCACTGGATCCGCTGCGCGTGTTCACCACCCGCCCGGACACGCTGATGGGCGTGACCTTCGTGTCGATCGCCGCCGAGCATCCGCTGGCCTTGCACGCGGCCAAATCCAACCCGGAACTGGCGCGTCTGCTGGAAGAACTCAAGCACGGCGGCGTCTCCGAAGCCGAGCTGGAAACCCAGGAAAAACGCGGCATGGCCACCGGCCTGACCGCAGTGCATCCGATCAGCGGCGAGCAGGTGCCGGTGTGGGTGGCCAACTTCGTGCTGATGGGCTACGGCACCGGCGCGGTGATGGCGGTGCCGGGCCACGACCAGCGCGATTTCGAATTCGCCAACAAGTACGGCCTGCCGATCGTGCAGGTGGTCAAGCTGCGCGAGCCGCGCAACGATGAAGAGCAGACCTGGGACGCCACCCAGTGGCGCGACTGGTACACCGACAAGAGCCGCGAGCTGGAGCTGATCAATTCGGCCGAGTTCGACGGGCTGGATTTCGGCGGCGCCTTCGAGGCACTGGCCGAGCGCTTCGAGCGCAAGGGCCAGGGCCAGCGCCGGGTCAACTACCGCCTGCGCGACTGGGGCGTGAGCCGCCAGCGTTACTGGGGCTGCCCGATTCCGGTGATCTACTGCGCCAAGTGCGGCGCGGTGCCGGTGCCGGAAGACCAGCTGCCGGTGGTGCTGCCGGAAAACGTGGAATTTGCCGGCACCGGCTCGCCGATCAAGACCGACCCGACCTGGCGCCAGACCACCTGCCCGGACTGCGGCGGCCCGGCCGAGCGCGAAACCGACACCTTCGACACCTTCATGGAGTCCAGCTGGTACGTGGCGCGCTACACCAGCCCCAATGCGCGCGACATGGTTGACCGCCGCGCCAACTACTGGATGCCGGCCGACCTGTATGTGGGCGGCATCGAGCACGCGATCCTGCACCTGATGTATTTCCGCTTCTATCACAAGCTCATGCGCGACGCGCGGCTGGTGGACAGCGACGAGCCGGTGACCAACCTGCTCACCCAGGGCATGGTCATCGCCGACACGTTCTATCGCGATGCCGACAACGGCGGCAAGGACTGGATCAATCCGGCCGACGTCGAGATCCAGCGCGACGAGCGCGGCCGCGTCACCGGCGCGGTGCTGATCGCCGACGGCCAGCCGGTGCACATCGGCGGCACCGAGAAGATGTCCAAGTCCAAGAACAACGGCGTGGACCCGCAGTCGATGGTGGCCAAGTACGGCGCCGACACCGTGCGCCTGTTCTCGATGTTTGCCGCACCGCCCGAGCAGTCGCTGGAGTGGAACGAGGCCGGTGTGGACGGCATGGCGCGCTTCATGCGCCGGCTGTGGGTGCAGGTGCACAAGCATGTGGGCGAGGGCGCTGCGGTTGCGCTGGATGCCGCCAGCCTGAGCGCCGAGCAGAAGGCGATCCGCCGCAAGACCCACGAGACCATCGGCAAGGTCAGCGACGACTATGGCCGCCGCCACAGCTTCAACACCGCCATTGCCGCGGTGATGGAACTGTCCAATGCGCTGGCCAAGTTCGACGATGCCAGCGACCAGGGCAGGGCCGTGCGCCAGGAAGCGCTGGAAGCGATGGTGTTGCTGCTCAACCCGATCACCCCGCATGCCAGCCACGCGTTGTGGCAGGTGCTGGGCCGTGGCGAGACGTTGCTGGAAGACGTGGCGTTCCCGCAGGCCGATGCCGGCGCGCTGGTGCGCGATGCGCTGACCCTGGCGGTGCAGATCAATGGCAAGCTGCGCGGCACCATCGACGTCGCTGCGGACGCCACGCGCGAACAGATCGAAGCGCTGGCGCAGGCCGAACCCAATGCCGCGAAGTTCCTCGACGGACTGACGATCCGCAAGATCATCATCGTGCCGGGCAAGATCGTGAACATCGTGGCGGGGTGAGGGTGGCGCAGTGGCCGGGTTGCCATGCCCGGTCCGGGCGGTGTGCCGGATCGGCGCTTGGCAGGCCCGGCTAGGTTTTCATTTGGTGCTGGCGATGCATTGCATCGGTAAGTCGCGATGCGCCGTTGCGCGTGTTGCCGCGTTTCCCGTGCATCACTTCCCTGGCGCTCGGCAACCGCACGCCAGGGTTGCCTCGGTGGTTCGTGGCATGCATTGCAGTGCCGCGTGGCGACGCGGTTTTCATTTCTTGGCGCCGCAATCCGTTGCGGCGCTTATCAAGCCCCGTTCACGCGTGCTGCGTCAGGCTAGCCGCCTGTTGCCGCCGCCGGGGCGCTCATCCAGACTGTGCCCATGATTCGATTTCCTACTGCCTTCGCTGCGTCCCTCGTGCTGGTCTCCAGCCTCACCGCCTGCGGCTTCCATTTGCGCAATTCGCTTGCGTTGCCGCCCGACACCCCGGCAGTGAAGGTGCAGTCCGCAGTGCAGTACAGCGAACTGGCCAAGTTGCTGCGGCGCGGCCTCAAGGGGGCTGGCGCCACCCTGGCCGATGAAGACGCCAAGACCGGCTTTGCGCAGGTGCAGGTGCTGTCCGAGCGGTGGGGCGACCTGCCGATCGCCATCGACAGTCAGGGCCGTGCCCAGGAATACAGCCTGCGCTATGCCGCCATCTTCACCGTTACTACGGCCAACGGCTCGGTGCTGGTGCCGCAGCAGGTGATCGAGCTCTCGCGCGACTACGTGTCGCCACCGGTGGATGCCACCGGTACCGCCACCGAGCGCGAGATCCTGGCCGACGAACTGCGCAAGGACATGTCCGCATCGATCCTGCGTCGCATCGACAGCGTGGTGCGTGCGCGTATCCAGCGCGGCGAAAGTCTGGAGAGCACCCCGACCGCGCCGCTGCCGCAGGCCACCACGCCGCCGGTGCAGCCGTCCACGCCCGAGTCGAGCGTGCCGGCGTCGCTGCCACCGGCGCCGACCTCGAACAACTGAGCGCGTGGGTATCGATACGACGACGCAGTGGCCAGGCGGGTACTGCCGACTAGCGCCGGCACGCGCGCTGGCGGCAGCGCGACTGCTGACTCCGCGGGCCATGACGCACCAGCGGCGCCTGGTCGCTGCCGGTCTGCACGCGCGGTCGTAGCCCATGGAACTTCGCCCAGAACAGCTGGCCGGCCAGTCCAGCCAGCCATTGCAGCCGGCCTATCTGATCGCCGGCCCGGAAACCTTGCGTGTGCTCGAAGCCGCCGACGCCATTCGTGCGCGCGCGCGCGCCGAAGGCATTGGCGAGCGCGAGGTGTTCGATGCCGACGGTCGTGATTTCGACTGGAACCAGCTGGATGCCAGCTTCAACGCGCCTAGCCTGTTCAGCCCGCGCCGTCTGGTCGAGGTGCGCCTGCCCAGCGGCAAGCCCGGCAAGGACGGCGCCGAGGTCATCACCCGTTTTTGCGCCAATCCGCCGCCGGACGTGGTGCTGCTGATCACCGCCAACGACTGGAGCAAGGCGCACCAGGGCAAGTGGGCCGAGGCCGTGGGCCGCATCGGCACCATTGCGGTGGCCTGGGCGATCAAGCCGCACGAATTGTCCGACTGGATCGAGCGCCGCCTGCGTGCACACGGCCTGCGTGCCGACGCGGCCGCCGTGCAGCGGCTGAGCGAGCGGGTGGAAGGCAATCTGCTGGCCGCCGCGCAGGAAATCGACAAGCTCGCCCTGCTGGCCGACGGCAAGACACTGGATCTGGAGGCGATGGAATCGCTGGTGGCCGATGCCGCGCGTTACGACGTGTTCCGCCTGGCCGAAACCACCTTCTCCGGCCAGCCGGTTGCGGTAGTCCGCATGCTGGCCGGGTTGCGCGCCGAAGGCGAGGCAGTGGCCGCGCTGATGCCGATCCTGATCAAGGAACTGCTGCGCACCGCAGCGCTGGCCAAGGTGCAGGCCAACGGCGGCAACCTGGCCGCCGAAATGAAGTCGCAAGGCATCTGGGAAGCGCGCCAGGCCCCGTTCAAGCGCGCGCTGCAGCGCCACCCGGAACCGCGCCGCTGGGAGCGTTTCGTCGCCGAGGCCGGCCTGGTCGACCGCATGGCCAAGGGGCGCGCCGACGGCGATGCCTGGGTCGGCCTGGAACGCCTGCTGGTGGCGGTCGCCGAAGCGCGTGCGGTGAGATTGCTGGCGTGAAGGCCGGGAGAGCCGGGACCCGGGACCCGACTCCCGGGTCTCGGGAAGGACAAGGGCAGCGAGCGCATTCCGATCACCTTGTGCAGCCCAGCCTTGCAACCGGCTCTCCCGGGTCCCGGGTCCCGGGTCCCGACTCCCGGCTCCACCTCTACTACGGCGGCACCTTCGACCCGATCCACCTGGGCCATCTCTCGATCGCCTGTGCGGCGCGCGACGAGCTGCAGACGCGCGTGCAGCTGATCCCGGCGGCCGATCCACCGCATCGCCCGGCGCCCGGCGCCACCGCCGCGCAGCGCGCGCACATGCTGGAGCTGGCGCTTGCCGATCGCCCGGGGCTGCTGCTGGATACCCGCGAACTACAGCGCGCCGCGCATAGCGGTGCGCCGTCCTACACCGTGGACACCTTGCGCGACCTACGTGCCGAACTTGGCCCCGGCGCGCCGATCGCCTGGCTGCTCGGCGCCGATGCCTTCGTAGGGCTGGAGCATTGGCACGAGTGGGAGGCCTTGTTCGGGCTGGCTCACTTTGTGGTGGCCGCACGTCCGGGCACCGCGCTGGAGCTGGCCGAAGCGCCGCAGCTGGCTGCGGCGGTGCAGGGCCGCTGGGTCGCCAGCGCCGACGACCTGGTCGCGGCGCCAGCGGGTCGCCTGTATCTGCTGCATCAACCGTTGCGCGGCGAATCGGCCAGCGCCGTGCGCTCGCGTATTGCTGCGGGCGGCGCCTGGCAGGCGCTGGTGCCGCCGTCGGTGGCCGGAGTGATCCAGCGCGAGGGTCTGTATGGCAGCGCTCGGCCGGCTAGCTGAACACGCGTCCGCCCGGACCGGCCTATAATTCACGCCAATTCCATCGAGTCGCCGCTTTGACCAGCCAAGCCCAAGTCATCAAGACCTCCCTTCCGAATCCGCCGCCGTCGGTGCCGGCCCTGTTGGCCACCGTGCGCGAAGCCGTCGAGGAACTGAAAGCCAAGGACGTGGTCGAGATCGATGTGCGCGGCAAGTCCAGCGTCTGCGATTACATGGTGATCGCCTCCGGCACCTCGACCCGCCACGTCAAATCGATCGCCGACGAAGTGGTCAAGTTCGCCAAGCGTCTGGACGTGATGCCGCTGGGTGTGGAAGGCGAGCGCGAAGCCGAGTGGGTGCTGGTCGACCTGGGCGATGTGGTGGTGCATGTGATGCTGCCGCGCGTGCGCGAGTTCTACGCACTGGAACGTCTGTGGACGGTGGGCGACCAGCGTCCCGATGAAGATTTCGCTGCCGACGCCGAGTAATCAAGTCTCAATGCCCAAGAAGCCCGCTGTTTCTTCTTCCGCGCTGCCGGCTTCGCAGGCGCTTCAACAGCTGAGCCGGCAACCGGACAACGCCGATACGCTGTCACCAGCGCGCAAGCGCTTCGATCGGCTGCTGCGCGATCTGCAGCAACATCGCACGCAGCTGCATGCCTGGCGCGATGCTGTCGAGCGTTGGCGTGCTCGCTATCACGCCGAGGTGTTGCCGCTGTTTGAGCAGCAGCGAGCGCTGGAGATCGAGCAGATCCACGCGCTGGACCGTGTGTATGCCTCGGTGAAGTTGAGCAAGACCGATCGTCGCCGCTTGTCGGACGAGATCTGCGAGTTGGCCGGCCCATTGATAGAAGCCGGTCATGTCGAACTCAAGCCCCTTTATGAGCGGCACAGCGAGATCGGCTACGACGAAGAGATGGCCGAATCCGATGAAATGATGAAACACGTCATCGGCGAGTTGTATGGATTGGATTCCGACGAGGTGGCTGGTGCGGATTCGCCCGAAGAGCTCTTCGAGCGGGTCAACGCGCGTCTGGAGCAGGCACAGGCACAGGCCGAACACGCCCGCTCCCAGGCCGAGCAGCAACACAGCGCCACGCGTCGTCGCTCCGCCAAAAAAGTCGCAGCGGTGTCCACCGAACCGCCTCCACTGCGTGAGTTGTATCGCAAACTTGCCAGCAGCCTGCACCCGGATCGCGCGACCGACGCGGACGATCACGGTGCCCGCACCGGGCTCATGCAGCGCCTCAATGCCGCTTACAAGTCCAACGATCTGCTTGGCCTGCTCGAACTACAGGCCGAGATCGGTCTACTGGATGCAAAGGGTGTGGATGCGATCAACCCGGTGCGCCTGCAGGAATACAACCGTGAGCTCGACCGGCAATGCAAGGAACTCAAAGACCAGCTCACTCAGCACGCGATGGAGTTTTGCTACACGTACGATCTTGATCTGCCGTCGCAGCCCAAGCCTGAGCGGTTGGATGCATTAATGACCCGTTACAGACGCGATGTCGCCCGAGATCTCGACGAAGTGCGGCGTGAGCGCCGGATTGTGGATGCCCTGCGCGATGCGCCAGCGGTCAAGCGCTGGCTCAAGTTTCGCAGCGCCACAGCGGGCATGCTCGACGCACCCTGGTTCTGACAGGCGCGCATTCGCCAGTCGGCGGTACTGAGTCAATGCTGCAGGTTACCTGATCGATGCCGCACGCAACACGTGGTCCGTCCGGTATCGTCGCTTCGCGACACGCTGATAAAAGTAGGCGTACAGCAGACATCTCAAGGCGGATGACCAAAGACACGTCGACAGCCGCTTTCCGCCAACGACGGGCAAATCCTGGCCGGACACGCACGGCCTGCCACGACCGCGCGTGTCCTCCACACCGCTTACAACGGTCCGCGTTCCCACGGCCCGGTGATCGCCAGGGTGATGCCGGGGGTCTGGATGTTGACGAACAAGGTGCGCGCCAACGGGTCCCAGCACGCACCGCAGAACTCGGTGTCGCGGTAGTCGCCTTCGGCAATGGTCTTGCCGGCACCGGCGATCTGCTGCGAGGTCAGCTGCACGTTGTTCTTCGCAAGATAAAACGATTCGCCGTTGCGGGTCAGGCCCAACAAGCGTGCGCCGGGGCCGTATTCGTCCGGGCTTTCGCCGCCGTCTTCGCACAGCACCACACCACCGCGCGCGCTGACCGTCACGTTGTCCGGGTTGTGCGCGGCCAGCTGATTGCCGCTGACGAATAGTGCGCTCAGGCGTTGGGTAAACAGGTCCAGCACCCACACCGCGCCATTGCCGTAACCGCGGCGGCCCTGCGCATCCACACCGGTGCTGGTGTCGACGATGAAGATCTTGCCGTAGCTGTACCAGATGCCTTCGCCGCGGCTCATGCGCAGCGCGCCATCGGCCCAGGCCTGCGCGAACGGCCCGCTCAAGGTGTCGTTGGCGCCGATGTCGGCAAAGCCGGCCGGTGCGGCGATGCTGTCCAGATCGGGCTCGGCGATATCCACCCACTCCAGCTGGAACTGCTGGCCGATGCTGGCCACGGTCAGGTCGGCATTGCGACGCCCGCGCACGCGTGCGGCCTGCAGCCGGCCGCCGTTTTCCAGCGACCCGTTGCGGCCGCGCCGGTCGTTGGGGATGAAGCGATACAGGCCGGCCTTGTTGCGGTCGTCTTCGGTGAGATAGACGATGCCGGTGCGCGGGTCGATCGCCACCGCCTCGTGGCTGAAACGGCCCAGACCCACCAACGGCCGGCCGGTGGTGCGATGACTGTCGGGGTCCACTTCGAACACGTAGCCATGCTTGCGACCGGTGCTGGACATTGCGTTGGTCTTGATCTCTTCGCAGCTCAGCCAGGTGCCCCAGGGGGTCGGGCCGCCGGCGCAGTTGACCAGGGTGCCGCCCAGGCTGGGCTCCAGGCTGCCCCAGCCGCGCCGGCCGTAACTCAGCGTGGTGGTGCCGCCGCCGGCCTGCTGGGTGCCGCTGACGATGCCGGTGTCGTACATCGCCGGCGCGCGGAACGGCGTGGTGGCGCCGCGTTCGTGGTTGCGGATCAGCACGTATTCCAGGCCGCGCAGCGGATCGCTGCCCGGGTGCCAGTCGGGCCGGCGCAGGCCGACCACGGCCATGCCGTCGTGGCGGTCGGGGCAGGGCTGTCCGTCGTCCATGCGGTCACCGCTCCAGCCGAACGAGCGGTAGCTGAAACCGCGTGGCAATTGCAGCAATGGCAAGCCGGTGCTCTGGTCGGCCACCGGGGCGAGCGGGCCGTAGCGGCTGGGAACCGGCGCAAGCCGCGACGACGGCGAGGTGGCGGCCTGGGCCTGGCGCGATTGCAAGGCGCTCAAGCTGCCAAGGGCGCCAGCGGCCATGACGGCGGCGCTGCCCTTGAGAACCTGGCGGCGGGCGGGATCGAAAATCGGCATCGAACGACTCCTGCGGGGCTGGGTGGTCGGGCGACACTAATTGCCGGCTGTAACGACACCATGACACGCAGCGACACATCGGCACGGACTGCCCAGGCTGTGACGCGGATATCATGTCGCCATGAAATGCCGACTCATCGCCACCGGCGAGCGCGCACCAGCCTGGGTGGCGCAAGGTTTTGCCGAATATCAAAAGCGTCTGTCGCACTGGATGCCGCTGGAGCTGGTCGAGATCGAACCCGGCCTGCGTGGCAAGGGCCGCGACGCGCAACGCGCCATCGATGACGAGGGCCGCCGCGTACTGGCCGCACTGCCCAAGAACGCGCATGTCGTGGCACTGGATGTGCCCGGTCGCCCCTTGAGTTCAGAGCAGCTTGCCCAGCGCATGGAGCACTGGCGCGGGCAGGGCCGCGATCTGGCGTTTCTGATCGGCGGCCCGGAAGGGCATGCGGCCGAGGTCTTGAAGAGCGCCAACGAAAGTTGGTCGATCGGCCCGCTCACGCTCCCGCACATGCTGGTGCGCCTGATCGTGGCCGAACAGCTGTATCGCGCCGCGGCGATGCTGGCCAATCATCCGTACCACCGCGCGTAAGCGGTGGGCGCCTGGTGGCTCTCGGCATGGCTGTATCTGTGCCGGCCTGAGGCAGGCTGCCAGCGGTCGGCCGGCACAGGAATGGCTACCGAACCTGATTGCGCACGGCCATCCGCCCCCGATTGACGGTCATGCGTCTGCACGTGACCGTACGCCCGACTGCCGGTCACAGGTATTTACTGACTGCCAGGTAGGCGCGTCGCGCCGTCTCGGCATTAGACATGACGCTATCGGGCATCTTTGCTGGGAACGGTGGAGCCTGCTACGCGCGCGTCATCGACATATCGATCGCTACTTTGTCGCCAGGATTCGCGCCTGCGCGGTGCACTGCCGTGGCTGGTTCCAGACCATGGCCTTACGCCAGAGTGGTAGGCCGATGCCCTGCGCAGCGCATCGAAGACGGTGACCCGATGCCCGGGCCACCGCATTCGACCACGCATCAATTCAACGAAAAACTCACCGGCACCAGGCCGTAGGCCTGCACCGCCTGGCCGTTCTGCATCGCCGGCTGGAAGCGCCAGCTACGCAGCACCTGGCTACGTGCGGCCAGATCGAGCACCCGATGACCGCTGCTGGTCTGCACGCTCACTTCGGCCGGGCGTCCATCGGTGCCGACCAGCACGCGTAGCAGGACCGTGCCTTGTTGGCCGGCGCGCAATGCGGCCGCCGGGTAGCTCGGCGCTGGCGAACTCAAATATTGCAATTGGCCTGCTTCGATCGGCCCGCTGGGCGCAGTTGTCGTCGGGGTGCTTTCTGCGACGACGTCGGAGACTGTTGCCGGAACGGCAAACGCTGCGTGATCGACAACGGGCTCCTGACTGAACACCGCGGTCTGCACCGGTACCGGTAGCGTTTTGGTGGGCGAATGCGCTTTCGGCTTGAACGTCACTTCGACCGGAAACACCGGTGGCGGTGGCGTCGGGATGCTCATCGGCATCACCCACCGCTCCTTCGGCACGGTCTGCTGCGGAATCGCCCGATGCGAGAGCGGAATCAACAACAGGCCACCGGCCAGGAGATGCAGTGCCACGGCGGTGCTCATCGCCAGGACGCGCGAGCTGTCGATGCCAAGGGGACGGGAAGAAACCTGCGATTGCGTGCGAACCATCATCCACCTCCAGAACGGAACTGCGGAAAGGACCAGCGCGGCCCGGACGCCTTACACCATCCGGTGGCGTAGGTTTACCGCAGCGCGCGCACCGGCACAAGCACGGCGCAGACATTCGTCTGGCGCAACGGATCGGCACGGGCCTGCGGATGCACTCCATCAAGGTCGCGGCGTCAATCCGCCGGCATTCTTCGAGGTGCCAGCTTTGATCGTGTCGCCACTGAAAACGCCCAACCGAAGCTGGGCGTTTTGGCAGAAAAGCCCGGCCGCTTGCAGGGCCGGGGAAACGACATTGACGGGAGAGGGCGTCAGTAGTCGTAAGACACCGAGAACATGGCGTAGCGCGGCTGGGTGAAAAACCGGCCCATGTTGTAGGTGTTGGACAGCGTGAACGTGTCGTCTTCCCAGGTGGAATCAACCTGCAGCGGCTTGCGCTCATGTTGAAGGCCTGCAGGGCCACCGCAAGCTTGTTGTCTGCAAAGGCAGGCGGTAGGTCAGGCACGGGTCGACGATCTTGGTCTAGGGCAAGTCACCGACCCTCACATTCGAACCAATCTGATCGCCGGCAGCGAGCGGCTGCGATGGTCCTTGGCCGATGATCCGTTTCGCGCCCACAAACGACGCTGCCCTCCGAAGAGGGCAGCGCGGAACGGCGATTGGCGGAGTCCGTTTTCTTAGCGACCGAGCTCGAATGTCACGTCCAGAGTGATCGAGAGTGTGCTTTCGCCGGGGGCCACCGGGGTGTCCATTTCGGCCTTGGCCGAGCGCATCGAGGCGGCCATCATCATCGGGCGCGCGCCGCCGCCACTGCGGCCTTCGGAAATGCTGACGATACGGCGCACCTTCAGACCCAGCGATTTGGCGTAGGTCTCGGCGCGGGTCTGCGCCTTCTTCAGTGCGGCGACGCGGGCTTCGTCGTACACCGGTTCGGGTTGGTCGATCGAGAAGCTGGGACCATTGATGTCGTTGGCGCCGTGTGCGACCAGGGCGTCGAGCACCTTGCCGAGCTTGGCGATGTCGCGGACCTTGAGGCTGACCGTGTTGCTGGCCTGGTAGCCGTTGATCTTGGGTGCCTCGTTTTCCTCGTAGGTGTACTGCGGGCTCAGGTTGATGCCGCTGGTCTGCACGTCCTTGTCGGCGATTCCGGCCGCCTTCACGGCGCTCATGACCTTGCTCATCTGCTCGGCGTTCTGGCGCATGGCGGCGTTGCCGTCGGCGGCCTGGGTGACGACGCCGGCGGATAGCGTGGCGATGTCCGGCACGCGCTTGGCCTCGGCCTCGGCCGACACGTTGAGCAGGGTGCCGTCGTTGGGAATGGTGTAGCTCGGGGCAGTCTGGGCGTGGGCGGTCATGGCGGTTCCGGCGGCGATGGACAGGGCCAGCAACAACGGCTTGAGGGTGGTACGCATGGGATCTCCTTGTCTGTGGCGAGAGCGTGTTGGGAGGTCGATGAATATGTTGTGAGCCGGACGCCACCGCGCAGCGCGGACGCGAGTGCCGAGTCAGCGGGCGGGCACGGGCAACAGGTATGCTGGGCGGATGCTCTATCTCGCCTCGCGCTCGCCGCGCCGACAAGAACTCCTGCAACGCCTGGAGGTGCCGTTCCAGACGCTGGAGCTGGACGTGCCCGAGCTGCGCGCGCCGGACGAATCGCCCGAACACTACGTGCAGCGCGTCGCGCTGGACAAGGCGCACGCCGGGCTTGCGCAGGTGCGCGCGCGCGACCCCGACGCCATCGTGCTGGGCTCCGACACCGAGGTGGTGTTGGGCGATCGGGTATTCGGCAAGCCGGTCGATGGCGCCGATGCGGTCGCGATGCTGCGCGCGCTGTCCGGGCGCACCCACCAGGTACTCACGGCGGTGGCTCTAGTCTGCACGCAGCGGGCGCCGGCGCAGGCCTTGGTGGTGTCGGAGGTGACCTTCGACACGCTCGATGACGCGCAGATCGCTGCCTACGTCGCCTGTGGCGAGCCGATGGGCAAGGCCGGCGCGTATGCGATCCAGGGGCGCGCGGAGCGTTTCATTCGCCATCTGTCCGGGAGCTATTCCGGCGTGATGGGATTGCCGCTGTATCACACCTCGCAGTTGCTCACAGCCTTCGGAGCGCATTGATGTCGGAAGAGATCCTGGTCAACGTCACCCCGCGCGAAACCCGCGTGGCGGTGATCGAGAACGGCATGCTGCAGGAGCTGCATATCGAGCGCGGTTGGCGTCGAGGCGTGGTGGGCAACATCTACAAGGGCAAGGTGCAGCGGGTGATGCCGGGCATGCAGGCCGCGTTCGTCGAGGTGGGGCTGGAGCGCGCCGCGTTCCTGCACGCCAACGACGTGGTGCGCCCGGCACCGGCGCCGGCCAGCGTGGTCGATACCGAAGAAACCCCGATCCCGCCGCCGCCGCCCGCTGCGGTGCCGATCGTGGAGCTGCTGCGCGACGGTCAGGACATCGTGGTGCAGGTGGTCAAGGACCCGATCGGCACCAAGGGCGCGCGGCTGACCACGCAGATCAGCATTCCTTCGCGCTATCTGGTGCTGCTGCCGCAGTCCAAGGTCGTCGGAGTGTCGGCACGGATCGAGGACGAGGCCGAGCGGCTGCGCCTGAAGACCATCGTCAGCGAGGTCTCGGCCCAGCACGGCGGGTTCGGCTACATCATCCGCACCAACGCCGAGGGCCAGCCGGCCGAAGCGTTGGCCGAGGACATCGCGTATCTGTCGCGGGTCTGGAACGTGGTCGAGCGGCGCGGTCGCGAAGCGCCGTCGTGCAGCATCATCTATGAAGACCTGAGCCTGCCGCTGCGGGCGGTGCGCGATTTGATCCGGCGCGACGTGGAGAAGGTCAAGGTCGATTCCAACGAGACCTTCGCGCAGCTGCAGGCGTTCGTGGCCAAGTACATGCCGGTGCTGGCCGAGCGGCTGGAGCTGTACACCGGCGACCGGCCGATCTTCGACCTGTACGGGGTCGAGGACGAGATCGGGCGTGCGTTGAACAAGCAGGTGCCGCTCAAGTCCGGCGGTTATCTGGTGATCGACCAGACCGAAGCGATGACCACCATCGACGTCAACACCGGCTCGTTCGTGGGGCAGCGCAATCTGGAAGAAACCGTGTTCCGCACCAACCTGGAGGCGGCGCAGGCAGTGGCGCGGCAGCTGCGGCTGCGCAACCTGGGCGGCATCATCATCATCGACTTCATCGACATGGACGACCCGGAGCACCGCCGCCAGGTGCTGCGCACGCTGGAGAAGGCGCTGGCGCGTGACCATGCCAAGACCACCGTGTACGAGTTTTCGCCGTTGGGCCTGGTGGAGATGACCCGCAAGCGCACCGTGGAAAGCCTGGAGCGTCAGCTGTCGGAAACCTGCGGCCAGTGCGGCGGGCGCGGCACCATCAAGACCGCCGAAACGGTGACCTACGAGATCTTCCGCGAGATCACCCGTGCCGTGCGCCAGTTCGACGCCGCGCGGCTGCTGGTGATCGCCTCGTCCAAGGTGGTCGCGCGCATCACCGACGAGGAATCGGCGGCCGTGGCCGAGCTGGAGGAGTTCCTCGGCAAGAGCATCCGCTTCCAGTCCGACGACCAGTACCTGCAGGAGCAGTTCGATGTGGTGTTGCTGTGAATCCGGGAATCGGGAATCGGGAGTGGGGAATCGGCTTGAAGCGACAGCCGCTCCACGTCACGTCCGCCATCCCTTCAGCGCCAATGTGCGATCAGACGGCTAAGCGTTCGTACGCCAGCGCTGGTGCTCTTACGATTCCCCATTCCCTAGTCCCCATTCCTCGCCGTTAATGCCCACCCCGCTGCGCCGCCGTCTGCGACTGTTCCGCCGTTATGCGATCACTGCCGCTGCGCTGGCGGTGGTGGCGGTCGCGTTGTTGGTGGGCGCGGCCAGTCAGGCATTGCCGCTGGCCGAGGAGCATCCGCAGCAGATTGCCGCGTGGCTGAGCCAGCGGGCCGGGCAACAGATCGCCTTCGATCATCTCGATACCGAGTGGACCCGGCGCGGGCCGTTGCTGCGGCTGGACGGCCTGCGGATCGGCCCGCACGGCGAGGTGCGCGTGGGGCAGGCCGAGATTCTGCTGGCCATGTATGCGGGCCTGCTGCCCGGGCAGTCGCTGACCGAAGTACGGCTGCGCGGGCTGGCGCTGACCCTGCAGCGCAGTGACGACGGCGTGTGGTCGGTGCAGGGCCTGCCGAGCGCCCGACGCGCCGATCCGCTGGAGGCCCTGCGCCGGCTGGGCGAGATCCAGCTGACCGAGGCGCGCCTGCGCGTCGCCGCGCCCTCGATCGGCCTGGACGCCACCCTGCCGCGCCTCGACCTGCGCCTGCGCGTCAATGGCTCGACCGTCCGGGTCGGCAGCCGGAGCTGGATCGATCTCAAACGCGCGCCGTTGACCGGCGTGCTGGTGTTCGACCGCGACAGCGGCGATGGCAGCGTCTATGCGCAGGCCGACCCGGCCGATCTGGCTGCCTGGACGTCGCTGCTCATCGTTGGTGGCCTACGGGTGGAAGGCGGTAGCGGACGCGTGCAGGCCTGGGCGCAGTTGCGCGCGCGCCGGATCACCGGCGTCACCGTGGATGCGGACCTCACCCAGCTCGCGCTGTCCGGCGCACCGCTGGCAGGGGAGACCGCGCGCCGCACGCTGCATTGGGAGCGGCTGCAGGTGCGCGCGCGCTGGCAGACCATCGATGGCGGCTGGCGACTGGATGCGCCCCGGTTGCGGCTGGGTCAGGCCGGCACCATGCAGCAGCTGGACGGGCTGAGCATCGCCGGTGGGCGCCGCTATGCGGTGGCCGTCGGCAAGGCGGATGTCTCCGGCCTGATCGCCGCAGCCGCGCTGAGCGACCGATTGTCGCCCGCCTTACGGCGCTGGCTGATCTTGTCCAAACCGCAACTGCGGGTGGCCGATGTGCAGATCGCCGGCGAGCAGGGCGGGCCGGTGCGCGCGCAGGGGCAGATCGAAGAACTCGGGTTTCTGCCGGTGGGCAATTCGCCCGGCATCAGCGGCCTGCGCGGCCGCGTCGACGGCGATGCGCAGGGCGGCGAGCTGGACACCGCGCCCGATGCCACGGTGCGCTTCGACTGGCCTACCGGCTTTGGCGTGGTGCACGAGATTCAGCTGGCCGGCAAGATCGTCGGCTGGCGCGACGGCGCCGGCTGGCAGGTGGCCACGCCCGCGCTGCGCGTGCAGGCCAGGGAGTACGGCGCCAACGTGCGCGGCGGCTTGTGGTTCCAGAACGACGGCAGCCGCCCACGCATGCAGCTGGCCGCGCAGCTGGACGATGTCGCCCTGCCGGTGGCGCGCAAGTTCTGGATCCGCTCCAAGATGAGCAAGGCCGCCATCGACTGGCTGGACATGGCCGTGGCCGGTGGTGTCGTCACCGGCGGTACCGGCCTGGTCAGCGGCGATCTGGACGAGTGGCCGTTCGACAACAACGACGGGCGCTTCGAGGCGTTTGGGCACATCCGCGATGGCGTGATCCGCTTCCAGCCGGACTGGCCGGCGATGGAACAGGTGCAGGCCGACCTGCGCTTCGTCGCCAATGGATTCTCCCTGCAGGGCAGCGGCGATCTGGCCGGCACCCCGATCAGGCAACTAGAGGCCGGCATCCCCAGCTTCACCACCTCCGAGCTGTACGTGCGCGCCTCCACCCAGGCCGATGCCGCGCAGCTGTTGGGCATGCTGCGCAAGAGCCCGTTGGAGCGCCGCTACGGCGACACCCTGCGCAATCTCACGGTGTCCGGCCCGGCGGCGGTGAGCTTCGATCTGCTGCGGCCGTTGCGCACCCACGGGGTGGGCGGTCACCTGCAGGGCACGGTGGCACTGCAGGGCGCCAGGCTGGCCGACGCACGCTGGAACCTGGCCTTCGACCAGGTCAGTGGCCAGGCCGAGTATCGCGACAGCGGCTTTGCGGCCGAGCAGTTGAGCGTGCAGCACCAGGGCCGCAGCGGCACGCTGGCGCTGCGCGCCGGTGGCTTCGTGCAGGACCCCGGGCAGGCGTTCGAGGCGCGGCTGGGTGCCACCCTGGATGCCAAGGAGTTGTTCGACCGCGCACCGCAGATGGAGTGGCTGCGCCCCTACGTGCATGGCAGCGCGCCATGGCAGGTGGGGGTGGATGTGCCACTGCCGACGCCCGGCCAGCCGGATGCGCAGGCCATGCTGACGCTGCGTTCCGAGCTGGTGGGCACCACCCTGGACCTGCCCGCGCCGCTGGACAAACCCGCCGCCCGGCCGCTGGATACCCAGGTCAAGGTGGCGCTGCCGGTGGGCGATGGCGATATCGATGTGGCGTTCGGCAAGCTGGTGGCGCTCAAGGCCAGCAGTCACGGCGAGCAGACCGGCGTGCGCGTGGTGATGGGCACCGACACGGTGAGCGAGCGCCCGCCTGCGAACGGGTTGGTGGTGACCGGCCGCACCGCCTCGCTGGATGCGATCGACTGGATCAGCCTGGCGCGCGGCAGCAGCGCTGCGGACATGCCGCCGCTGCCGGGCCAGCCGGCCACGCCCAAAAAAGATGCCGTTCCCCTGCAGCAGGTCGACGTGCAGGCAGACAGGTTGCTGATGATCGGCGGCGTGTTTCCGCAGACGCGGCTGCGGTTGCGGCCGACCCGCGATGCAGTGGCGGTGACGCTGGATGGCCCCTCGCTGGCCGGCCAGCTGACCGTGCCCAATGCCGACGGTGGCACCGTGCAGGGCAAGCTCGGCACCGTGCGCTGGCAACCGGTGGCCGAGGCCCCCGAGCCTGCGGCGCCGGAGCCCGGCGATCCGCTGGCCGGTGCCTTGCCCGAGCCGGCGCGACGGGCGGTGGCCGAGTTCGACCCGGTGTCGATCCCGCCGCTGGCGCTGGATATCGATGACCTGCGCGTGGGCAAGATGACCTTCGGCGCGGCCACCCTGCGCAGCAGCCGGCTCACCGATGGCATGCAGGTCGATCAGCTGCAGCTGCGCTCGGAGGACCAGAGCATCGGCCTGACCGGCGCCTGGCGCGGCAAGGGCGAGGCGGCCAGCACGCGGCTGTCGGCGCGGGTGGACAGCCGCAATCTCGGCAATCTGCTGCAGAACCTCACCCTGGGCGGCCAGCTGCGCGGGGGCGAAGGTCAACTGGAACTCAATGCCGGCTGGCAGGGCTCGCCGACCGGCTTTGCGCTTGGCTCGCTGGACGGCAACCTCAAGGTCGATGTCCGCAATGGCCAGCTGCTGGAAGTGGAGCCGGGCGCCGGGCGCGTGCTGGGCCTGCTCAGCGTGGCGCAGCTGCCGCGCCGGCTGATGTTCGACTTCCGCGATTTCTTTTCCAAGGGGCTGGCCTTCAATACGCTGGACGGCGAGGTGCGCTTTGGCGAAGGCTTCGCGCGCACCGACGCCATCCGCATCGCCGGCCCGGCGGCGGATATCGCCATCCGTGGGCAGACCGACCTGCGCGCGCAGACCTTCGACCAGACCGTGGACGTCAACCCCAAGGCCGGCAATCTGCTGACCGTGGTCGGCGCCGTGGCTGGCGGCCCGGTCGGCGCAGCGGTGGGCGCGGCCGCCAACGCGGTGCTCGGCAAACCGCTGGGTGCGATCGGTGCCAAGACCTACCACGTCACCGGCCCGTGGAAGGACCCGCAGGTGGATGTGGTCGAACGCGACGTGCGCGAGCGTGCGCCGGGCAAACCGGCTGCGCCAACGACAACCCCAGGCACCCCCGGTCGGTCGCCCCGCTGACGCGCTCGATTGCGTGCGCGTCAGCGAGCAATGGTGCTGAGGCGCCTCAGGCTCTCAATCCTTGCATCGACCAAATGCAGCACGCGCGCCAGCCGGCAAGCCGTGCATGCCGACGCTTTGCCGCATTCATTCGGCAGGGCTGTCGCTGTCGGCGCGCGTGAACATCGGCAAGCGCAGCCGCGAGCGGTGCCCAGGCGCCGGCGGTTGCCCAGGTGCGGGCACGCCCAGAAAGTAGCCGCGTTGCCATTTTTCACGCGCCGCCGCCGATTGCGCATCCGGCAGTGCATCCAGAAAGCGCGTACGGCTGTGGGTCCAGTCGGCATGTTGCTGCGCCAGCTGCGGCGCTTCGGAAAGCGGCTTCCATTGCGGCTGCACCTGCTCGATCAACTGCCGCTGCAGCGGGAACAGATGGCAGAACGGCTCGCCCGCCTCGAAGCGCACCCGCCCTGGCCGGGTGAAGCGCCAGTTCATGGTGAAGGTGTGCGGGCTCCAGTCGGTTTCCACCAGGCCGCTCAACGCGCCGATGCCGTCCTTGGGCCGGTTCAACGGGCCGGTGACGAACAGGTCGATGCCGGTGTCGGTGCGGAACAGGCAGGGCACATGGAAGGTCAGCACGCCATAACCGAAGTGGCTGATCGCCGGCGCGACCGTCTCTGGATCAGCGTTGATGGTGATTGCCGCCAGCGCGTCGCCGCCGTCCCAATCGGCGTCGAAACCGGACTGGCACAGCAGCTCCCAGCCGTGCGCATTGGCGATCGCCAGCGGCAGGCAACGGTAGGCGTAACGCTGGTCGGTGGCGTCCATCCACGCGCGCTCAGGCGGGGCGGGGCGGATGTCCAGCGTGTGGCCGTCCAGAACGTGGGCGATGAGCTTCATGCGCGGGCGATCGATAAAGAGCTGGCGGCGATGATAGCGGCGCCGCATGTTCAGCCGAACGACTTGTCTCCCCGGCGCGCGGGCCCCATCCTGACCGCATGACCGATCACGCACTCACTCTGGCCGAAACCCGGCTGTTGCTTCCTTCCGGCCTGGATGCCGGCCATCTCGACCGCACCTTCGGCGCCCTGCTGGGCCCGGGCATCGACTTCGGCGATCTGTATTTCCAGCATTCGCGGCGCGAGAGCTGGAGCGTGGAAGACGGCATCGTCAAGGACGGTGCGCATTCCATCGAACAGGGCGTAGGCGTGCGCGCCATTGCCGGCGAAAAGACCGGGTTTGCGTATTCCGACGACATCCAGCGCGAGACCTTGCTGGAAGCGGCGCAGTCGGCCCGTGCGATCTCGCGCGACGGCGGTGCGCAGTCCACGCGCGCGCTGGTGCGTGGCAATGGCCGGGCGTTGTACCCGGCCACCGATCCCATCGACGACATGGACAGCGCCACCAAGGTGGAGCTGCTGCGCCGCATCGACCAGTACCTGCGCGCTGCCGACCCGCGCGTCAAGCAGGTGATGGTGAGCCTGTCCGGCGGCGTGGACACGGTGTTGATCGCCCGCAGCGACGGCGTGCTGGCCGCCGACGTGCGCCCGCTGGTACGCCTGAACGTGCAGGTGATCGTCGAGCACAACGGCCGCCGCGAATCCGGTTATTCCGGCGGCGGTGGCCGGTATGGCTACGCCGAGCTGTTTGCCGAGGGCCGCCCGGAAGGGTTTGCGCGCGAAGCGCTGCGCCAGGCGTTGGTCAACCTGGACGCGATACCGGCGCCGGCCGGCGTGATGCCGGTGGTGCTCGGCCCCGGCTGGCCCGGCGTGCTGCTGCACGAGGCAGTGGGCCACGGGCTGGAAGGCGACTTCAATCGCAAGGGCACCAGTGTCTACGCCGGCCGCGTCGGCGAGCGCGTGGCGTCGCCGGGCGTGACCATCGTCGACGACGGCACCCTGGACGGCCGGCGCGGTTCGCTCAATATCGACGACGAAGGCATGCCGACCCAGTGCACCACGTTGATCGAAGACGGCGTGCTGGTGGGCTACATGCAGGACAGCCACAACGCGCGCCTGATGGGCGTGGCGCCCACCGGCAACGGCCGCCGCGAATCGTTCGCGCACCTGACCATGCCGCGCATGACCAACACCTACATGCGCGCCGGCCAGCACGACCCGGAAGAGATGATCCGCTCGGTCAAGAAGGGCATCTACGCCGTGAACTTCGGCGGCGGCCAGGTCGACATCACCAGCGGCAAGTACGTGTTCTCGGCCACCGAGGCCTACCTGATCGAAGACGGCAAGGTCACCGCGCCGGTGAAGGGCGCCACCCTGATCGGCAACGGCCCGGAAACCATGCAGAAGGTGCGCATGATCGGCAATGATCTGGCGCTGGACGAAGGCGTGGGCGTGTGCGGCAAGGACGGGCAGAGCGTGCCGGTGGGTGTCGGCCAGCCATCGCTGTTGATCGACGGCATCACGGTTGGCGGGACGCAGGCGTGATGTTGGTCGGGACCCGGGACCCGGGACCGGGGACTCGGAAAGATCAAGAGCTGCCGCTCGGGTGCCTGGAAGAACAAGGCGGGGCGCTGCGGCAGTTATCCGGGTCCCGGGTCTCCGGTCCCCGGTCCCGGCTCCTGACCTGCTTCGTCAACTTCTTCCCCCGCCTGCGTCGACAGCTCGCGCAGCACCTGGAACAGTTCGCGGTAGGCGCGCGGGGGTTTGTTCTTGGCGCGTTCGTGGATCGCGTTGCGCACCAGCTGGCGCAGCTGCTGGCGGTCGGCGGCCGGGTAGGCTTCCAGCAGTTCGGCCAGCGCGACGTCGCCTTCGGCGAGCAGGCGCTCGCGCCAACGCTCGACCCGGTGGATCGCGGCCACCTCGCGGCGCGCGGTGTCGCTGTTGGCGTCCAGCGCATCGCGGATCGCGGCCAGGGTTTCGTCGTCCTCGCGGCGCATGTGCTTGGCCAGAAATGCCAGCTGTCGCTTGTGGGCGATGTGTGAGGTGATGCGCTTGCTCTCTTCGATATGCGGGATCAGCGACTCGGGCACCGGCAGCTTGGCCAGCTGCGCCGGGGTCAGCGCCACCAGCTTTTCGCCCAGGTCGAAGATTTCCAGCGCCTCGCGCCGCTGCTGGCTGCGGCTGGCGCCGCGGAATTCACCGGTCTCTTCATCACGTCCGCGCATTGCCACTACATCCCGAAACTTGGTTAGTTGATTGTCCGGCCACGAACGGCCGGACTCCGGCGGAAGACTCCGCACCAAATTCAGACACTCCGGCCACGGATGGCCGAGCTTTCGCGGACGGATCCGCATCCAAATTCAGACAGTCCGACCATGGATGGTCGGGCTTTTGCGGACGGATCCGCATCCAAAGGATAAAGCATTGAACGCACTCTCCTCCGAAACCCGTGTCGCCGACGACAGCCTGCAGCGTCTGGACGCATTGACCGATATCTCGCAGCGCCTGCTCGAGCGCGCCCGTGCAGCCGGCGCCACCCAGGCCGAAGTGAGCTGTAGCGAAGAGCGCGGCCTGGACGTCAACGTGCGCCTGGGCGAGGTGGAAACGGTCGAATCCACCCGCGACCGCGGCATTGCAGTGACCGTCTACTTCGGCAAGCGCAAGGGCAGTGCCAGCACCGCCGACCTGCAGGAGTCCAGCCTGGAAGCCACCGTCGCGCAGGCCTGTGCCATCGCGCGCTATACCGAAGACGACGTGGCCGCCGGGCTGGCCGATCCGGAGCTGATGGCGCGCGAGTTCCCCGACCTCGACAGCTGGCACCCGTGGGCGCTGGACGCCGACACAGCGGTGGATCTGGCCCTGGCCTGCGAAAGCGCCGGGCGCGAGGCGGACGCGCGCATCAGCAATTCCGACGGCGCCTCGGCCAGCACCGGGCTCAGCCTGGCGGTCTACGCCAACTCGCATGGGTTCATCGGCCGCGAACGCGGCACCCATCATTCGATCAGCTGCGCGTTGATTGCCGGGCAGGGCGACGGCATGCAGCGCGACGGCTGGTACAGCAGTGCCCTGGCGCGCGAGGACCTCGAAGCGCCGGAGGCCATTGGCCGCCGCGCTGCCGAGCGCACCCTGGCGCGCCTGCAGCCGCGCTCCCTGCCTACCGGGCAGTTGCCGGTACTGTTCGCGCCGGAAGTGGCGCGTTCGCTGGTCGGCCATCTGCTGGGTGCGGTCTCCGGCGGCGCGCTGTATCGCCGCGCCAGCTTCCTGCTCGACAGCGTCGGCACCAAACTGTTTCCGGATTGGTTCAACATCGAAGAACTGCCGCATCTGCGCCGCGGGCTGCGTTCGGCCGCGTTCGATGGCGAAGGCGTGGCCACGCGGCGTTCGGCGCTGATCACCGACGGTGTGTTGCAGCGCTATGTGCTGGGCAGCTATTCGGCCCGCAAGCTGGGGCTGCAGACCACCGCCAACGCCGGCGGGGTGCACAACCTGCAGGTCAGCGCCAACGCGGGCGATCTGGCCTCGCTGATCGGTGGCATGTCGCGCGGGCTGCTGGTCACCGAGCTGATGGGCAACGGCGTCAACCCGGTGACCGGCGATTACTCGCGCGGCGCCGGCGGTTTCTGGATCGAGAACGGCGCCATCGCCTATCCGGTGGATGGGCTGACCATCGCCGGCAACCTGCGCGACATGTTCGCCGGTATCGAAGCGGTGGGCAGCGATGTCGACCCGCGCTCACACGTCAAGATCGGCTCGGTGCTGATCAACCGCATGACAGTGGCCGGCGATAGCTGAGCTAGGCGTTCGTGTGCTGGGTCAATGCGCCTCCTGCGTTCGGGCGCAGTGACGCATGAATCATGCAGGCGCCTGTCTCGCCATGTCGTGGATGGGGACGTCGGGTCCGGGTGGTGCGCACTGCACTGACCGGACCTGGCTGCCGTGAGAGACCATGTCTTCCCGCACTGGTGGCTGGCTGAATCGTTGTTATGGTCCGCCGCACCACAATCATGTTCGGGGAGACATATGAGCGAATTCGACACCCACGCCGCACCGCCGCCACCGCCGATCGGCACCAGCACGCCGTCGGAAGAACGCACCCTGGCGCTGGCCGCGCATCTGCTCGGCATCCTGACGTCCTTCATCGGTGCGTTGGTGATCTGGCTGATCAGCAAGGACGCCAGCCCGTCCAAGCCGTTCGCCACCGATCAGGCCAAGGAAGCGTTGAACTTCCAGATCACCGTGATCATTGTCTATGTCCTGGCGGTGATCCTGACCATCGTCTCGTTCGGCATCCTGTTCTTCGTGCCGACGCTGGTCTGGGTGGCCAACCTGGTGTTCTGCATCCTGGCCGCGGTCAAGGCCAACAACGGCGAGCATTACCGTTACCCGTTCGCGCTGCGCCTGATCAAGTAATCGACGCGGCGGTAAACACAAAGGCCCGGCAGCGATGCCGGGCCTTTGTCGTTTCAGGCGATGGCGCGATCAGTTCTGCGCCGGGGTGTTTTCGGCGAAGTATTCATGGCTGTCGGCATTGGTGATCGCCTGGGCCGGGTTGCTTTGGGCCAGGCTGCGCGCGCCGGACTGACCGTAGACGCGGTCCTGGGTGCCTGCCACCACGGTGAAGTGGCTGGTCTCGTGCACCAGCGTGCCCGCCTTGGAGTCGGTGCCGGTGGTGGACGCGCTCCAGAACGCGTTGCAGACATGGATCTCGTACGGCTGGTTCGGATAGACGTAGGCGAAGGCGTCCGCCAGATCCGCTTCGCAGCTGCAGTTGATCGTCAGCTGGCCGTTGTTCTGGTCCAGCGCATTGTCGATGTTGACGAAGTTGGAGCTGACCCGGCTGTAGCGCGAGGCGTTGTAGGCACCGAACCAGGTGGTGTAACGCGCGCCGGTGCTGCCCGCATTGAGGTAGTTGCGCGAGTTCTGCGAGTAGTTGCGCGCGGCAGTGACCGCACTGGCGGCCTGGTTGGTGCGGGTGGTGCTGCAGTTGAGGTAGTTGATGCCGTTGACCACGGCGGTCGGGCCGACTGCGAGCTGGCGCTGCACGCCGCGGCGCGCGCCGTCCAGCCACACGGTGAGCGGGGTGCTGGTGGCCACCGCGGGCAGGCCGTTGGCGGCTTTCATCAGGCTGCCGTCGGACAGCGAGGCGTACTGCAGGGTGGAGCGCACCTGGATGGTGTAGTTGCCGCTGGTGGACAGGTCGTAGGCGCCGGCCAGATCAACTTCGCCCTTCACGCTCTGGCCCGGCTGCAGGATGGTGAAGTCGGCCGCCTTGGGCAGGCCGCGCTTGACCAGGCGCCCGGTGTAGTCCACTGGCGTGCCATCGCGGCTCACTTCCAGAATGCCGTTGTCCAGCGACTTCAGCGGCAGCTGATAGGTCGGCACGCGTGCGATCTGGCTGCCGTTGTTGGTGACGGTGACGGCGATCTTGCCTTGATGACGGCCAGCCTGATCGGCCACTGGCGACAGTTCGATGGTCAACGGAACCGGGCCGCGCACGGACTGCGCCTGCGCCGAACCGAGCACGCCACCAACGGCGAGCGTGCCTGCTGCAAACGATGCGAGAAAAACATTTTTCACCAGTGACTCTCCTTGGTCGGGGGATGCCTGCGAGTGCAGGCCAGCCAAACCTAGGTAGCGCGAGCGGGCGCGACAAGTCGTTCAATTGACGATATTTCTGATGACAGATAATCCAGATGTCCGAGAAAATCGCTGCCAATGTCGATAATTCAGGAATAAATCGTGATGCTCGTCGTCTCTTGAGGCTGGCCGTGTGTCAGCGGCTGACACAAACCCCGGTGATGAAAGTTTCATTTTGTGACCTTCTTCTCCGGTCGCTTGATCGCCCTAACGGCAGCAACCGTGCGCTGGCGCACGGAGTGCGCAGATTGGGGTGTCTTCGTCAGTGCGAGCCGATCAGCCCGGCTGCCAGCGGGATGCCGGAAGCCGGCGAGGTGCGAGTGGGCTGCCCACTTCGGCGCCGTGTTGGAGTGCACCCAAGCGTCACTGCGATGCTCGACGGCAACCGCGAGCAGGTCGGCCGGCCATGTCGCAGCCACCGGCATTGGGTCGTGCCGATGCACCGGGCAGCCGGATGCCTGCGTGCGACATTGACCCGGTTGTATGCGCCAGTGCTGGCTCGCGGCGCCAGCGCACAGGTGCCCTGCATATGTCGGTGAGGCAGTGAACGAGCAGCGGCTTTCGGCGCACCGTCTCCCGACCGAGCAGAACTGTCCAATGGAGGAGTGTGGTCGGGCACCACCGTCGTCGGCTGACGACGGTGGCCGTGGCGAGGCGCTTCAGTGCGCCCGGTCCACCGCGAACCGGCCCAGGCTGGCCAGGATGTCGCCCGGCTGGCCATAGGGCTGCAGGATGTCGTGCATGCGCGTCGCCAGCTCCGCCAATTTGGATTTGGCGCCGTCCATGCCAAGTAAGGCAGGGTAGGTTGACTTGGACTGTGCGGCGTCCTTGCCGGCGGTCTTGCCCAGCTGCGCCGAGCTCGACTCCACGTCCAGGATGTCGTCACGGACCTGGAAGGCCAGGCCCAGCGCGTCGGCAAAGTCGTCCACGCGCTGCTGGTCGGCCGCGCCGGCGTTGCCGGCCAACGCGCCCATGCGTACCGCCGCGCGGATCAGGGCACCGGTCTTGAGCGCATGCATGCGCTGCAAGGCGTGCAGCGATTGCAGCTGGCCGGTGGCATCGATATCCAGTGCCTGGCCCCCGCACATGCCGGCAGCACCGGCAGCAGTGGACAGGCTCTGCAGCCAGCCCACACGCAGCTCGGCACTGACAGGTGCGGCGGCCAGCAGCTCGAAGGCGCGGGTCTGCAATGCATCGCCGGCCAGGATGGCGGTTGCTTCGTCGAAGGCGATATGCACGGTGGGCTGGCCGCGGCGCAACGCGTCGTCGTCCATCGCCGGCAGGTCGTCGTGCACCAGCGAGTAGGCGTGGATCAGCTCCACGGCCACCGCTGGTGTGTCCAGCAGGTCTTCCTCGGCGCCGAACAATGCGCCGCTGGCATACACCAGCAGCGGGCGCATGCGTTTGCCGCCGCCGAGCACGGCGTGCCGCATCGCGGCGTGCAGCCGCTGCGGCGCCAGTGCGGCGTCTGGCAGGCCGGCGTCGAGGCTGCGTTCGGTACGGGCGATCCAGTGTTCGAACAGCGCGGAGCTCACCTCAGCCGCCGTCCAGCGACGGCGGCTCGAACGCTTCGGCAAGCTCGGGGTGGGCGGGGTCGGTCAGCAATCGCACGCGCAGTTCGGCCTGTTCCAGCGCCTGCTGGCAATCGCGGTACAAGCCGATGCCACGTTCGTAGGCGGTGAGCGACTGCTCCAGGCTCAGGTCGCCGACTTCCATTTTCTGCACCAGTTGCTCGAGTTCTTCCAGCGACTGTTCGAAGCGGGCAACCGGGGATGTTTCGTTCAAGGACTTCTTGGCCATCGCTAAAGTGTGCGGCGCGCGCGCAGGCGGGTCAATTCGCCGTGGTGTCCGCGCGCCAGACCAGACGCGCCGCATTGGCCTGCAACCAGTGGCTCAACGTGGCCGAGACGACGCAATCGCCCGCGGCCAGGACCTGGTCGCCAGCCCACAGGATCGGCAGGCGATCGCGCTCCCACGGCGGCAGATCCGAGGCCTGCAGCAGATGCTTGAGCCGATGCGAATGCGCGCGCTGCGGCAGCACGATGCGCTCGCCACCGTGTCGGCCACGCACCAGCAGCGGTTGCGCAAAGCACAGCCCCGGCGCGCCCAGCAACTGCAGCTGCGCGCCATCGGGCAGGCAGAGCGGCTGCGCGCCGTCCCATGGCGCAGACCACTGCGCCGGCCATGGGACGGACGGGCGGCGCAGGTAGAGACGGTGCCGCCAGCGGCGCACTTCGACCTGCTGCCACGCAAAACAGGCCTGCCGGTCGGCGGCGTGGTGCTCGATCTCCTGCTCCAGGGCTGCCACGCCGTGGGCGGGCAGCGGTGGCGCGCCGGCTGCGCTTGCCCATGCGCGCAGCAACCGCGGCCGGCGTGCCGCGGGCTGTGCGCGCAGCAGCTGCAGGTCCAGGGCGCCCGTGGCCGTCTGCATATCAGGCAGCAGTCTCAGGTCCTCGTGCAGCAGCAGCTCACCGGCGTCGGCACTCAGCTGCGCGCTGCGTGCCAGTGCGTCGGCCGCCTGCGGCCAGCGTTGCTGCAGCAACGGCAGTACCCGGGTCCGCAGGAAATTGCGGTCGTAGCGCGCATCTGCATTGCTCGGGTCTTCGATCCAGTGCAACCGGTGCACCTGTGCATACGCCTGCAGGTCGGCGCGTGCCCGCGTCAGCAACGGGCGCCACGCCATGCCGTCGGCGAAGCGCCGTTGCGCGCGCATGGCACCCAAGCCATCCGGGCCGGAGGCGCGCAGTGCGCGCAGCAGGAAGGTCTCGGCTTGGTCGTCGCGGTGGTGGGCCAGTGCCAACCATTCGCCGGGCGCAAGGCTTTCTGCAAAGGCGGCATGGCGGGCCTGGCGCGCGGCGGCCTCCAGGCCCAGCCCGCTGTCGCGCGCGACCTGCACCTGCACGATGCGCAGCGGCACCTGCAGCGCCGCGCAGGTGTGCTGGCAATGCAGCGCCCAGGCATCGGCGTCGGCGTGCAGGCCGTGGTGTACGTGCAGCGCCCGCAGGCCGCGCGCACGGTAGGCCGGAATCGCAGCCAGTGCGTGCAGCAAGACCGCCGAATCCATGCCGCCGCTGTAGGCGATCACCACCGGGCCGGGGGGAGTGGCGGGCAGTAATGTGGTGGCGTCGGTCACCGGGTGCTCACCGAAGGCCGAACGCCGCGTCGCACGCGAGCTGCCGGTGTCTGCGAAGCAGCGGTGTGCCAGGCGGGTGTGGATCGCACTGCCTGGCCCGCGCGCATGGCGGCGCCATGGCCATCGTGGTGTGCCGCGCATCGGCAAGCACAAGCCGATGCGGCCAGTCGCCCAAGCCGCTGCGCGTCATGCCCACCGCCGTCCGTTGATGCGGCAGACACGCCGGCAGGGTGAGGCTGGTCGCCGGCCCACCGGCGGTCATCGCGCCGCAAGCCGCCCATCAACGCGTGGCCGCCGCCTCGAACATGGCCGGCTTGGGCAGCTCCACCGGCACGCCGGCGCTGTTGCAGGTGCCGGCCTTGCACAGGCGCGCACGCAGGCGGGGGGTGGCCTGCACGATGACGTGGTAGATCACGTTCTCCTCCAGGGTGCCGCGGAAGGCCGCGCTGCCCGGGCCGGTGGCCCAGATGCCGACGTCTTCGCCGCCATGGCTTTCGGACTTGGTCGGCACCAGCGACTCCTGCATGTAGCTGGGCGCCTCGGTGTCGACGTGGGTCAGGTCCGGGCGGCCGGCGGCCGGCTCGCTGTTGCTGGGTTCGTGCGGATACTTCTTCGGCCCGGCCGGCTGCGCGTTGCTGGCGCCGGTATAGCCTGGGCCGTTGGCATAGCTGAGGGTGGTGTAGGGCTGGCCGGCCAGGTCGGTGGCCAGCTGGGTGCGGTCGCCTTCTTCGCCGCCGGTGCCGCGCACCTTGCCCAGAATCGGGTTGCCGCGCACCGGGTAGCCGACGAAGTTGAGCGTGTGCGAATGGTCGGCGGTGACGATGATCAGCGTGTCCGGCGGCGCGGTCTGCACGGCGGTGCGCACCGCATCGGAGAGCGACACGGTTTCATCGAGCGCGCGGTAGGCATTGCCGGCGTGATTGGCGTGATCGATCCGGCCGCCTTCGACCATCAGCACGAACCCGTTCGGGTCACGCGACAGCGACTGGATCGCGGTGTGTGTCATCTCGGTCAGGCTGGGCTCGCCCTGCGGGGTGCGGTTGCGGTCGTGGTCGAACTGCATGTGGTCCGGTTCGAACAGCCCCAGCAGCGCCGGCGCGCCGGTCGCCGCTTTCAATTGCTGCGCGTTCCAGACATACGCGCCCTGCGGGTGCGCCTGCTTCCATTCGGCCACCAGGTCGCGGCCGTCCAGGCGCAGGCCCACCTTGTCGTCGTATTCGGGGTCGCGCTCCTGCACGGTCTGGAACTGGCTGCGTCCTCCGCCCAGCACCACCTGCGGGCCGCGTCCGTAGCGGGCGGTGGACAACAGCTGCTGGGCGATGTCCTGGCAGCCGGCGGTGCGCGCGGACTCGGAAAGGTCGGTGTCGTTTTCCCAGTTGCGGTCCGGCGAATGCGCATACGTTGCCGCAGGCGTTGCATGGGTCAGCCGCGTGGTGGTGACGATGCCGGTGGCCATGCCGGCGCTGTCGGCCAGTTGCAGCCAGCTCAGCAGGCCCTTGTTCAAGCTGTCGGCGCAGTCGCTGCGACTGCCGCTGCTGACCCCGATCGCGCCCATGTGCGACTTCACACCGGTGGTGATGGAGGTCATGGTGCCGGCCGAATCCGGCGTCTGCGAATCGGTGTTGTAGGTCTTGCTGAAGGCGGTGGCCGGGAACTGCTCCCACGACAGCAGGTTCTCCTCGCCGGGCCCGCCCTTGCGCTGACCATCGAGGATGCGTGCAGCCGCCACGGTGGTCAGGCTCATGCCATCGCCCAGGAACAGGATCACGTTACGCGCCTTGCCGGCCATGGCGCCGTTGCCGGCGGCGCGCGCCGCACCGGAGCGGTACCACCATTGCGGGGTCTCGCCGGCCGGATGGGTCACGGGTGGCACATCCACGTTGATGGCAGCGGGTGCAGAGGCGCTGCGTCCGGCAGTGGAGGCGCAGGCGGCAACGCAGAGCGTGGTGAGGGCGGCGAGGGCAGGCAGGCGGTAACGCATCGGGGTCGAACTCGTGGCTGAATCAGCGCCCATTATGCCGGCCCGCGTCCGTCGCACAGATGACACGCCGCTGTTCCAGTCGTGGCCTCGCGGGCAGGCCGGGCCTGCGATAAGGTGCATGCACTCTCCCCCCGGATGATTCGACGACATGAGACTGGTTGCGGCCTGGTTGCGCATTCCGTTCTGGCAGCGCGTGGTGGCCGGCTTCGTCCTGGGCGCGCTGGCTGGCTGGGCCATGGGGCCGGCGGCCGACGTGTGGTTCGGTCCACTGGGCGATCTGTACGTCACCCTGATCAAGATGATCGCCGTGCCGCTGGTGTTCTTCGCGGTGATCAATGCGATCTCCTCGCTGCACGGGCAGAAATCGGTGGCTGCACTGGGCGGGCGCACCTTCCTGTGGTTCGTGATCACCGCGGCCTTGGCCGTTGGCGTAGGGCTGGCGGTGGGCACGCTGCTGCAGCCGGGCGCCGGCCACTTCAATCTGAGCGTGGACTCCACCTGGAAGCCGCGCGATGTGCCCAGCCCGATCAAGGTGCTGCTGGACGTGGTGCCGTCCAACCCGTTCTACGCACTCACCGGCATCGGCACCAAGACCAATACCGCTGGCGAAACCGTGCTGGCGGCCGGGCGCGGCTCGATCCTGCCGGTGATCTTCTTTGCCGGGCTGCTGGGCTTTGCGATGGTCAAGCTCGGCGAACGGGTGGCCGAGGCGCGCAAGCTGACCGGGCAACTGAGCGACATCATGATCCAGGTCACCCGCTTCGTGCTGGAGATGACCCCGCTCGGCACCTTCGGCCTGATCGCCAGCCTGGTCGGCAGCTACGGATTCGCCAAGCTGTTGCCGTTCGGCAGTTTCGTGCTGGCGCTGTATGTGGCCTGCGCGATCCATATCCTGGTGGTCTACAGCGGCCTGTTGCTGGTGCATGGGCTCAACCCGTGGAAGTTCTTCCGCGGCGCTGCGCCGGGCATGCAGGTGGCCTTCGTCAGTTCGTCGAGCTTTGCCGCCATGCCGGTGGCGATGCGCTCGATCACCCATAACCTGGGCGTGAGCAAGGACTACGCCGCGTTTGCGGTGCCGTTGGGCGCCAGCATCAAGATGGATGGTTGCGGCGCGATCTTCCCCGCGCTGTGCGCGGTGTTCATCGCGCAATACACCGGCGTACCGCTGACCGCCAACCAGTACTTCGTGGTGCTGATCGCCTCGGTGTTGGGCAGCTTCGGCACCGCCGGCGTGCCGGGCACGGCGGTGATCATGGCCACGGTGGTGCTGAGCGCGGCCAACCTGCCATTGGAAGTGATCGGCTACCTGTACGCCATCGACCGCATCCTGGACATGATGCGCACCATGACCAACGTCACCGGGCAGATGCTGGTGCCGGTGCTGGTGGCCAAGGAAACCGGCCTGCTCGACAAGACCATCTACGAATCCGCCTCCACCAATGTGGGGCTGGAAGATCCGCCGGCGGACAGCGCCAAGCCGCTGCGCTGAGCGCCCTCGATGACGGCAGGATTTCCCGTGCTGCGCGAGCGCCTGGCGCAAGTGACCGAGCTGGAGATGGTCGACGGTGTGTTCGTGCAGCGCAGCCTGGCGCCGGACCCGTTCGAGGATCGCTATCTGCAGGTGCGGCGCAAGGAAGGCCGCCTGTATACCGATGCGCAGGTCCGCAGCCTGCCGCGCCCCGGCGGCAAGCTCGGCGCCAGCCTGGAATGGCAGGTGCGCGCGCTGTCCAGTGACTTGCTGCTGCAACACCTGCGCGCGCGCGCAGGGGAAGGCGCCATTCTTGAACTGGGCTGCGGTAATGGCTGGCTGTCGCAACGGCTCGCCCAGTCGCTGCAACGCGACGTGTGCGGCATCGACGTCAATCGCACCGAACTTGCGCAGGCCGCACGCGTGTTCGGTCACGACCAACGCCTGAGTTTCGTTGCCGCCGATATCCACACCCTGGCATTGCCGCAGGATGTGTTCGACGTCATCGTGGTGCCGGCGTGCATCCAGTATTTCGCCGACCCCGGCGCGCTGCTGGTGCGCCTGCTGGCGCAGCTGCGCGATGGCGGCGAGCTGCACATCCTCGACAGCCCCTTGTACGCAAGTTCGCAACGCGCCAATGACAGTGCCGCGCGCAGCCTGCGGTATTTCACCGGGTTGGGCGTGCCTGCATTGGCCGAGCAATATCACCAGCACACCTACGCCACCTTCGACCGATTTGCAGTGGAATGGCGGTTCGATCCGCGCCGGCTGGGTGCGCGGGTGCGGCGCCTGCTGGGGCTGCAACAGCCGCATTTCCCGTGGCTCTGCCTTCGCAAGCAGGACAACGTCGCGGCGGCGCGCGCGACGGCCTAGCGGTGCCTGCAAGCCGCATTGGACGAGGCTGCGATATAGCGGCCGGTGCGCAGGCCCGTCGCTTGCGGACGTCGACAGCCAGGTGGGTGCCGCGTCGACATCGCAATGGTGGCCGGCGTTGCGGTTCTGCTCGCAGGGCTGCAGAGCTCGCGCCGGATCAGCGCAGGTTACCGCCTTGCAGGTAGGCAACGTCGCCCAAATTTGCGAGCAGTGGACGCTGCCGCGCAACGCGTGCCCGCCGTTGCAGCCACATGGCACACTGCCGGCTCATCCATTGAGGGAGGCGGGCGGTGACCGGCCAACAGCGTGATCTGACATTTCGGTTTCTGGCCGAGCCCAGCGACGTCAATTTCGGCGGCAAGGTGCATGGCGGCGTGGTGATGAAGTGGATCGACCAGGTCGGCTTCGCGGCGGCCAGTGGCTGGAGCGGGCATTACTGCGTGACCGTGGCGGTGGGCGGCATCCGCTTCGTGGCGCCGGTACGGATCGGCGACCTGGTCGCGGTGTCGGCCAAGCTGGTCTACACCGGGCGTAGCAGCATGCACTTCGCTATCGATGTGCGTGCGCGCAGCCCGATGGGTGGCGACTCGCGCCTGTGCACGCACTGCATCATCGTGTTCGTGGCGATGGACCCGGACGGCGTCACGCCGGTGGAAGTGCCTTCCTGGCGGCCGGATACGCCAGAGGATCAACGCCTGGCCGAGTACGCGCTCAAGGTGATGGAGCTGAGCAAGGGCATCGAGGACACCATGGCGCATTACCAGGCCGATACCTCGCGGTAACTGGCACCGCAGGTTGCACTGCCGCTGGGGTCCACGCATGCCCGAGATCCGCACTTAGCGTGAGGCCCGGCGCGCGCAGTGCAGCCGGCGGCGGGTGTACCCGTTGCCACGCAGCGGTCGCGGCCGATGCAGGACTGCAACGTGCCACGGCACTGCAACAAAAAGGCCGCGGGATCGCCGCGGCCTTTGTCATGCAATCGACGCAGTGTCTATACCGGCAATCAGAGCACCCGACGCGCCTGGATGAACTTCTCGCTCCAGTAGCCGCTGGCCAGCGAATCCACACGCACGTCCTTGCCGCGGCTGGGCGCGTGCAGGAACTTGCCGTCGCCGACCACCAGGCCGACATGATCGATGCGGCCACGCTTGCCGAAGAACACCAGGTCGCCTGCCTTCAGGGCGTTCGGGTCCTTGATCAGCTCGGCCGACTCGTCGCGGGCAATGTCGCGCGAGACGCGCGGCAGGTCGATACCCAGCGCGGTCTTGAAGACGTAGCCAACCAGGCCACTGCAATCAAAACCTTCGGTGGACTCACCGCCCCAGACGTAGGGGGTGCCGAGCAGGGCCATGGCGCGTTGCAGGATCACCTGCACGCGGCTGTCGGCCACGGCATTCTGCGCAGCGTTGGCGGCGCTCTGCGACACGTCGTAGTTGGCCAACAGGCGGCTGAGGTCGCCGGCGAACATCGCCGAGCGGTCCATCAGCGGAATGGCGTCGTTGGCGGCCAGGTGCGGAAGCAGGGCGGCCAGTGTTGCGGTGGCAGCGGCGTCGGCGCGGCTGCGGGTTGCGGCTTTCTCGGCGGCGACGGCGCTGTCTGGCGTGGTCGTCTGCGGAGTGGATGAGGCGCTGGTGGCGGTCTGCGCCAGAGCGGGAAGTGCTGCAATCCAAAGGGCGGTGGCGCAAAGCAGGCGGAGCGGTTTCCGGAGCGGAAGCGGGGCGGCGCCAGGGCTGATCTGTTCGTCGTTCGTCACGCGGGAATCACAATTCTGCTGTCGATGCGGGATGATGCCCTGGTGAACGAATCGTTACGTTCAAAAAAAGTTAACTTTCCGTTTTATGACTTGTGATATTCATCACATTTCAGTGTAAAACCCGCTTTGAACCTGAATAATGGTCACGCCAGTAGGCACCGTCCAGGAAATCCAAGCGGACCGTACCGCCGGTGGTCGGGGCATGCACGAAGCGACCTTCACCCACGTAAATGCCGACGTGGGTCACGCTGCCGCCGGCTCCGAAGAACACCAGATCGCCGGTGGCGAGCCGTTCTGGCGGGATCGGCGGGCCCTGGATCGCGGCCAGCTCGCGCGAGGTGCGCGGCAGCATGACGGCCGCCACGTCCTTGTAGACATAGGTGACTAGCCCGCTGCAGTCGAACCCGGTCTCCGGTGTGTTGCCGCCAAACCGGTACGGAGTGCCGACCAGGCCCAATGCGCGCATCAGGATGTCGTTGGCCGCCGCAGGATTGGCCGGCGCCACCTGCGGCCAGACGCGCGGCGGCGGGGGCGCGGCGGCCGGACGCCGCACCGGAGTCTGCTGCGCGCAACCACCCAGCAGGAACAGGCCCAGCAGCAAACAGGCCGCGGCGCGATGGATGCGGGCGGCGAAAACTGGCGTGATATGCATGGAGCCGGGATAATGGGCGGTTCGAAAGGTCGCCATGATGGCGGCGCACCCGGCGGCCGACAAGCCGTCCTCAACCGTCTGCCACCGGGCAGCCCATTCAGAGCCAGGCATGAAGATCGAAAAAGACAGCGTCGTCCGCTTCCACTACACCGTTTCGGAGATCGGCCAGGAGCCGATCGAGAGCTCCAAGGAGCGTGACCCGTTGGTGATCCTGATCGGCCACGGCAATATCATTCCCGGCCTGGAAGCGGCCATGATGGACAAGGAAGCCGGCGAAAGCTTCGGCGTCGACGTCAAGGCGACCGAGGCCTACGGCGAGTACCGCGAAGGCCTGAGCCAGCGCGTGCCCAAGAAGCATTTCGGTGCCACCAAGCTGGTTCCGGGCACCCAGGTGGTGCTGCAGACCAACTTCGGCCCGCGCGCGGTCACCGTGCAGAAGGTCGGCATGAGCGTGGTCGATGTCGACCTCAATCACCCGATGGCCGGCAAGGACCTGCACTTCGATGTGGAAATCATCGAAGTGCGCGAAGCAAGCCAGGAAGAGCGCGACCACGGGCACGTTCACGGTGACGGCGGTCATCACCACTAAGCATTGCGGGCAGGGTGTCAGCGTTGCCGGTGGCGGTGAACGGCTGGATTCCGGGTTCGGTCTGCACCTCGGATGCGTCCCGGGCCGCCGGAGCCGACGCTTCCTTGCCAGCGGGCACGCGCTGCGCCACGCTCGATGCAGCCGGTAACGGTGGCGTTTCCGACGGCCCGCCCTCCAGGCGGGCCGTTTGCGTTGTGCGATGTGCGCCATCGCACCCGATGGCCTGAGTTGCAATGACCCGACCCGATCTGCTCCCGATTGCCGCGACCGAGCGCATCGTCGTGTTGGACGTACTGCGCGGCTTTGCATTGCTCGGCATCCTGCTGATGAACATCGAGGCCTTTGTCGGACCGCTCGATCTGGCATTGAGCGGCGTGGAGCCGCACTGGCACGGCGCCGACCGCATCGCCGATGCGCTGGTCTATCTGTTCGTGCAGGGGAAGTTCTACACCCTGTTCTCGATGTTGTTCGGCATGGGCTTTGCGGTGATGGCGCAGCGCGCCGATCAGGCAGGGCGCGGATTCATCGGCATGTACCTGCGCCGCACTGCCGGCTTGCTGGTGATCGGTCTGGCGCATGCGCTGCTGCTGTGGTCCGGTGACATTCTGGTGACCTATGCCGTGCTGGCGGTCCTGCTGCTGAGCGCGCGCAAGGTGCCGACGGTGACGTTGCCGTGGCTTGCCGCGCTGGTGTACCTGTGCGCGCCGGCGCTGGTGATGCTGTACGGCAGTGCGATCGCGCTGATGCAGTCCGATCCGGCAGCGGCGAGCGACTGGAACACCGCCATGGCCGACGTCGCGCAGCAGGCAGCAGCCAACGTACAGGCACAGCGCGCCGCATTTGGACACGGCACCTACCTGCAGGCCACCGCGCAGCGTTGGCATGACCTGCGCCAGGCGATGAGTGGGCTCAGCATCAATGGTCCGGCCATGCTGGGCATGTTCCTGTTGGGCAGCTGGTTCGTGCGCAGCGGCGCGATCGCGGCGCCCGAGCGCTTTCCACAGCTGTTTCGCGCGTTGCGCTACGGGGCCGTGCCGCTGGGGCTTGCCGTCATGGTGGTCAGCTACGCGCTGGAACCGTGGATGGACCCTGCGCGTGCGACGCTGCGCCTGTCCGGCGCGTTCGCGTTGGCGTTGATCGCGGGGCCGCTGATGAGCCTGGGCTATGCGGCATGGGTGGTGCGCTTTGCGTCGCGTCTGGCATGGCTTGCGCCTGCCGGCCGCATGGCGCTGAGCAATTATCTGTTGCAGTCGGTGCTGTGCACGTGGCTGTTCTACGGGTACGGGCTGGGCTACTTCGAGCAATTGCCGCGCGTGTGGCAACTGCCGTTTGCACTGGCGCTGTTCGCCGCGCAGGTGGTGCTGAGCCACCTGTGGCTGCGCTGGTTCCGCTTCGGGCCACTGGAATGGGTCTGGCGGAGCGTGACCTATCTGCGCGTGCCGCCGATGTGGCGCAGCAACGCCCGGGCCGGGTAGCGGCAGGTGAACGCCGTGCGCGAGGACGTGGTGGTGATCGGTGCCGGCGCGATCGGCCTGGCCACTGCGTTGGCGCTCGTGGAAGCCGGCCGTCAGGTGCGCGTGCTCGATGCCGGTGCGTTGGGCGCTGCCACCTCGCACGGCAACTGCGGCACGATCACGCCAAGCCATGCGCCACCGCTGGCGGCGCCGGGCATGATCGCGCAGGCGGTGAAATGGATGCTGACGCCGGACGCGCCCTTGTACATCCCGCCACGCCTGGATCCGGCGTTATGGCGCTGGCTGTTGCGGTTCGCACGGCGCTGCAATGCGCGCGACTGGCACGCCAGTGCGCATGCCCGTGCGGCCCTGCTGCACGACGCGCGCCACCGCCTGGATGATTGGGTGAGGCGTTACGCGCTGGACTGCGACTACCGGACCGATGGGCTGGACTATGTGTTCGGCGACGCACGCCGCTTTGCGCAGTACCGCGCCGAATGCGAGGTGCTGGCGCAGTGGGGCATCCAGACGCAGGTGATCGAGGGCGCCGACTACGCGCGGCAGGATCCGGCATTTCGCGATGGCATCGCAGGTGCGATCCATTTCCCTGGCGACGCGCATCTGCGCCCGGAACGCTATACCGCGGAACTGGCCAGGGTGCTGCGCGCACAGGGCGCGGTGATCGATGAGCACTGCCGCGTGCATGCCGTGCTGCCGGAGGCATCCGGTGTCTGCGTGCACACCGACCCGGCGGTGCTGCACGCACGTGAGGTGGTGATCGCCACCGGGCCGTGGTCGCCGCAGCTGGCTGCGCAGCTCGGGCTACGCCTGCCGGTGCAGGCCGGCAAGGGCTATTCGATCACTTACAGCGCACCACCGTTGATACCGCGCCGCCCGGTGGTGCTGAAGGATCGCTGGGTGTTCGTGGTGCCGTGGCGCGACCGGCTGCGCATCGGCAGCACGATGGAATTTTCCGGCCACGACACCCAGCTCACGCCCGCGCGCCTGGCTGCGCTGGAACGTGCGGCCGCCGACTATCTGCATGCGCCATGCGGGCCGGCAGTGATCGAACGCTGGTATGGATGGCGACCGATGACCTGGGACGATGTGCCGGTACTGGGCGCCGTGCCGGCGCGTCCTCACGTCTGGCTCGCGGCTGGCCATGGCATGCTCGGGATCAGCATGAGCACTGCAAGCGGAAAATTGATGGCCGACCTGATCACGGGCCGCG
This sequence comes from Xanthomonas sp. NCPPB 1325, assembly GCF_041477645.2. Classification (NCBI taxonomy): domain Bacteria; kingdom Pseudomonadati; phylum Pseudomonadota; class Gammaproteobacteria; order Lysobacterales; family Lysobacteraceae; genus Xanthomonas; species Xanthomonas sp. NCPPB 1325. Next base: position 3,159,787 of record NZ_CM192985.1, on the reverse strand, counting down.
CACCTGCGCTGGACCCGCATCCCTACCGGGCGGAGCGATTCGCATGAGTGCGCGTTACGACTACGACGTGGTGATTCTGGGCGGCGGTTCCGGTGGGCTGGCGGCCGGTTTTCGCGCGGCAAAACACGGTGCGCGCGTGGCGATCATGGAGCCCGGCGAGCTGGGCGGGACCTGCGTCAACCTGGGTTGCGTGCCGAAAAAAGCGATGTGGCTGGCGGCCGATCTGGCCGGCAAGATCGAGCTGGCCGGGGCGCTGGGGTTCGATGTGCCGCGCCCCGCGTTGGCATGGCAGGAGTTGGTCACGCATCGGCAGGGCTACATCGCCAACATCCACGCCAGTTATCGGCGGCGTCTCAATGAAGATGGCGTGGTCCTGATCCCGCAGCGTGGCGTGTTGCAGGACCGTCATACCATCCTGGGTGGCGACGGTGTGCCAGTCACTGCCGAACACATCGTCATCGCCACCGGCGCGCACCCGCTGCGGCCGGGCGTGGACGGCGCCGAGCACGGCGAGGTTTCCGACGATTTCTTCAACCTTTGTCATGCGCCAGCGCACGTGGCGATCGTTGGGGGTGGCTATATCGCGGTGGAAATCGCCGGCCTGTTGCAGGCACTTGGCAGCCGTGTGCACCTGTACGTGCAAAGCGATCGCCTGTTGGAGCGCTTCGATGCGGAGTTGACGCTGCAGTTGGCCGACAACCTGCGCCACCTGGGCGTACGCCTGCATTTCGGTTTCACCACCACCGGTCTGGAGCGCGATGCGCAGGGCGGGCTGCGCGTGCATGGTCATCCTGCGCATCCGCGCGAGCAAGGCAACGACGTGTTCGACAAGGTGTTCTTTGCCATCGGCCGGCGCGCCAACACGGCCGGCCTGGGTCTGGATGGCGTCGGGGTGACGCTCGGCGACAAGGGCGAGGTAGTGGTGGACGACGGGCAGACCACCAATGTGCCCAACATTCATGCGATCGGCGATGTGGCTGGCAAGGTCGGGCTGACGCCGGTGGCGATCGCGGCGGCGCGCAAGCTGATGGACAGGTTGTTCGGCAACCAGCCCGATGCGCGCATGGACTACGACGGCGTGCCCAGCGTGGTGTTCTCGCACCCGCCGCTGGGCCATGTCGGGCTGACCGAGGAGCAGGCACGCGAACGTTACAACGGCGAGGTGCGTGTCTATCGCAGCAACTTCCGCCCGATGCTGCATGCGCTGGCCGATGCGCCGCAGCGCAGCCTGTTCAAGTTGGTATGCGCAGGCCAGGAGGAGCGTGTGGTCGGCGTGCATCTGCTGGGCGAGAGCGCCGACGAGATGCTGCAGGGCTTTGCGGTTGCGGTGAAGATGGGCGCGACCAAGCGCGACTTCGACGAGACGGTGGCGATTCATCCCACCTCGTCGGAAGAGATCGTGTTGATGCATTGAGGGATGGCGACGCGGGTGTCGCTATCGATGGTTGGTTGCCATGTGGCGGCGCATAAGGCGATGCCGCGTTTAATCCCAGACTGCGATCTCCAGTGGCAGCCGTGCCCGCATCCGGCGCTGGGCGCCACCTTCTCTCCCATAAAGGGGCAATGTCCCGATGTGAGAAGGAATGAAGCCTCTCCCAGCGGGGAGAGGCCTCAGCACAAGCGACTCATCGATCGAGCTCGATCTGATGCTCAAAGCTTTTTGTACTCTCATCGGGCGAATGACGACGTATTGCGTTGCCTGAGCGGTTTGCTTGCTGCGCCCGTACTCTCACCCCAACCTCTCTCCGGGGGGAGAGGGGCTTGCAACTTTTTCTTAGCCTACGGGGCGATCCACACGCGCATATGCACCCCCGTCAGCTGGCATGCTTGCGCCATGTCCAGATCTCGCTTTTCAACGCCATTTCTATCCGCCACCTCCGCAGGGCATGCCGCCTCCAAGGGTGAGTCGTTGTCCGGCGAGCAGGCGCGGCTGCGGATTCTCCAGGTGATCCGCGCGATTCCCGTGGGCGAGGTCGCCGATTATGGGGACGTTGCCCAGCGCGCCGGCTTGCCGGGCCGTGCGCGGCTGGTGGCGCGCGTGCTCAGCGGCAATGACGACCCGCAGCTGCCCTGGCACCGCGTGGTGCGCAGTGACGGCCGGATCGCCCTGCCCGAAGGCTCGGCAGGCCATCGCGAGCAGTGTCAGCGGCTGCGTGCCGAGGGCGTCCAGGTGGAGCGGGGCCGTGTGCGCCGGGCCAGTGCCGCACAGCGGCTGGATGCGGCCGTGTGGGGGCCTTCATAGGGCTGCCGTTATCATCTGCAGCATTCTGAAGGAATGCCGCCATGCCCCAACTGCCGCCCGTCACCAAAGCCTTATTGATCGCCAACATCGGCCTGTTCCTGCTGCAGTGGGCGGTGGGCGACCTGGGTGCGGGCATGCTGCCATCCGATAGCACGCTGTCATGGCTGATGCTGTGGCCGTTGTCCAACGGCTTCGATGCGTTTTCGCCCGGTGCCAGCTTCATGCCGTGGCAGTTGCTGACCTATGCCTTCCTGCATGGCGGTTTCAACCATCTGTTCTTCAACATGCTGGCGCTTTTCATGTTCGGTGCGCCGCTGGAACAGACCTGGGGCCAGAAGCGCTTTCTCACCTATTACCTGGTGTGCGTGGCCGGGGCCGGCGTGTGCCAGTTGCTGATGGCCTGGTTCACCCAGAGCGGTGCGCCGGTGGTGGGGGCCTCGGGCGGTGTGTTCGGGCTATTGCTGGCCTACGGCATGCTGTTCCCGAACCAGCGCGTGATGCTGCTGTTCCCGCCGATTCCGATGAAGGCGCGCACCTTTGTGATCGTGTTTGGCGCGATCGAATTGTTCCTGGGCGCGACCGGCTGGCAGCCGGGCGTGGCGCATTTCGCGCACCTGGGCGGCATGCTGTTCGGCTGGCTGATGATCCGCTATTGGCGTGGCCAGCCGCCGTTCGGTGGCAGCGGCGGCCGCAAGAGCGGTGGCAAGGGCCGCAAGCCGCCGTTGCGCGTGGTGCGCTGAGGTCGGAACGCATCGATTCGTAGGAGCGGATCCGGCCGCGACGGCGGTTACCGGTAAAGCCGTGTTGCGGCCAGGTCCGCTCCTACGTTCAGCGTGTTTCAGGCTGGTCGGTAAATCGACAAACGTGGAGACAAAAAAGAGCGCGGATTCCGCGCTCTTTTTCATTGCCTGCCACTGCGTGTTGATTGCCAGTGACTTCCTGGCGCGTGAATCAACGCCAGATCTTGATCTGGTCGGCATCCACGCGCTGCATCGGCTGGCCCGGCTTGCAGGTGAATGCTGCTCCGAACTCCGGCAGGTTCGACAGCGGGCCATTGGTGCGCCACTGGCCCGGTGCACGGATGTCGGCGCTGGCGCGCTGCACCGCTTCGTTCGGCGACAGCTGCTGTGCCCACAGGCCGGCCCAGGCAGTGAAGAAGGCCTGCTTGTCGGCTTCGGTGGCGGCGGGTTGGGCCTTGCTGAAGGCCTGCCAGGCCAATTCGACGCCGGCCAGATCGGCCAGGTTCTCTTCGGCGGTCTGCGCGCCGTTGACCTTGGCATTGGGCACGCCCGGGTACGGATAGGCAGCGAACTGATTGGCCACCTTGCCGGTGAGCAGCGTCCAGCTGGTCTTTTCGGCCGGCGTCCACCAGCTACGCAGCTCGCCCTTGGCATCGACCAGCGAGCCCTTGGCGTCGATCGCGCGGGTCAGCTCGTGCGCCACCAGCGCACCGTAGGCGCCGTATTGGGCCGCCGGCGTGCTGCCGCTGGTCAGCACAGGTGCCTGCAACACGGCAGCGGTGACGATCAGGCGGTTCTGCGCAATGTCATAGGCGACGGCGGGCTGCTGCGGCAGCACGTCCCAGCGGCGGTCGGCGTTGCCCTTGCCGATGCGCTTCATTTCCTCGCGGTGACGCCAGGTCGAGGCGATCAGCATGTTGCCGCCGAAGCTGCCACGGCCCATCGGCTGCACGGTGTAATCCAGATCGCGACGCGGTGCGCCGACTTCGATTTTCATCGCGGTCAATTTGGCCTTGGCTTCTGCCACTGCCTCGCCGTTGCCCCAGCCGGTGCGCTCCAGCGCGGCCAGCTGTGCGTCGCGCACCTGGTCGGCGATGGCTTCGGCCTGGCGGCGGGTGTCGCTGCTCAGGTAACGCGCCACGTATTCGCGACCCAGCATCGGGCCGGCAGCCACATTGATGGCATCCAGCACCTGCTGCCAGCGCTGCGGCGCCACGGCGTCGCCACGCAGCAGGCGGCCGCGGAACTGGTATTCGGCATCGTGGAAGCTCTTGGACAGGTACGGCGCCATCGCATCGCCCACGCGCCAGCGCAGGTAGGCCTTCCACTGCTCCGGCTTGATGCTGACGATCATGCTGTCGAGCTGCTTGAACATGGCCGGGTCGGCCATCGACACCAGGTCGTCCTTGACGCCCTGGGCCTCCAGGAAGTCGGCCAGGCGCAGGTTCTTGTACTGCTTGGTCAGCTCCTTGGTGGCGATCGGGGCGTAGTTGTTGAACGGGTTGTTGATGCCCTGCACCGACTGCGCGCTACGCGCCAGCGCGGTTTCGATCTGCAGCACGGAGGCGGCATCGGCGTCGAGCTTGTCGCCCGGGGTGCCGGTCAACGCCAGGATCTGCTTGACGTAGGCGCGGTAGCGGCCCATCAGCGCCTGGGTGTCGGCATCGGTGCGGGTATAGAACGCCGGGTCGGGCAGACCCATGCCGCCCTGCATGAAGTAGCCGATGTGGCGGTCCAGCGCCTTCAGGTCCACATCGGGACCGAAGTTGAAGCCGACCGGAATGCCGACCTGATGCAATGCGGCGATCGAAGCGGGCACATCCTTGGCCTTCTTGATCGCGTCGATGCGCGACAGCAAGGGAGCGATCGGGTTGGAGCCGTCCTTTTCCACGGCGGCTTCATCCAGGCCGCTGGCCCAGAAATCGCCCAGCAGCTTCTGCACATTGCCCTGCGGCGCCTTCATCGAGGCGTCCAGCAACTCACGCTGCTGCTGCAGCGCGCGGTCGGACAGTTGGCCCAGCGCGGTCACGGCGCCGGCCTGCGGCACCGGGTTGGCCTTCAGCCAGCCGGCATTGGCGTAGTCATAGAAATCGGTGCAGGCCGCGGAGACGGCCGGGGCCTTGGGAGCTGCCTTCTTCTTGCGAGCGGCGTCGGCGTCGGGGGCGGACAGCAGCGTGATCAGGCTGAAGCCAAGAGCGAGGGCAAGCGGGCGAATGGTGGGCATCGAGAAGACAGGTGGCCAGAGTAAAGTCGGCGGAGTTTAGCAAGGCTGCGTGCTGCGCAGGCGTGCGCCCGCTGCCGTTCGTCTCCGGTACCGGCCGTTTGCATGAACGCGACAGGCCCGCGTGTGCGGGCCCGTGCGTGCGCTCATGGGTTGGAAGCGCTTGCAGGCGCTTACCAGATCACCACGCGGTCCTTGTCCGGGCGCACCATCGCATCGCCTGGCTTGCACGAGAACGCCTGGGCGAATTGCGGCATGTTGGACGGCGAGGCGATGGCACGCAGGTGGCTTGGCGAATGCGGGTCGGAGGCCAGATAGACCAGCTGCTGCTGCTCACGGACCTGTTCGCGCCAGTTGCGCGCAAAGCCCAGGAAAAACCGTTGTTCCGGGCGGTAGCCATCGACCGTACGGGCACGCTCGGGATGCGTGCGCAGTGCGGTCTGCAAGGCGTCGTAGGCAATGTTGAGGCCGCCCAGGTCGGCAATGTTTTCGCCCAGGGTGAGCTTGCCGTTGACGTGCAGGGTTGGATGGTTCGGCAGCGGCACATAGGCGTCGAATTGCTTGACCAGCACATCGGTGCGCGCTTCGAAGGCTTTGCGATCCTGCGGCGTCCACCAATTGACATTGTTGCCCGCGCCATCGAATTGGCTGCCCTGATCGTCGAAACCATGCGAGGCCTCATGGCCGATGATCGCGCCGATCGCGCCGTAGTTCAGTGCGTCATCCGCGTTGGCATCGAAGAACGGCGGCTGCAGGATGGCGGCCGGGAAATTGATCGTGTTCGTCTGGGGGCTGTAGTACGCGTTGACCGTCTGTGGCGTCATCGCCCAGCGCTTGCGGTCGGTGGGTTTGCCGATCTGCGCAATATCGTAGTGATAGTTGAACTTTGCCGCGGCCTGCAGATTGCGGTAATACGCGCCGGGCACGATCTCCAGCCCGGACCAGTCGCGCCAGGTGTCCGGGTAACCGATCTTGGGCAGGAAGGTTTCCCACTTCGCCAAGGCCTTGGCCTTGGTCTGCTCGCTCATCCAGTCGACGTGCTCGATCCGTGTCTTGAGTGCGGCACGGATGTTGTCCACCAGTTCGGCGGCGCGTTGCTTGGTGTCGGGCGTGAAGACCTTGGCGACGTACAGTTCGCCCAGGCCTTCGCCCATGGCCCCGTTGACCGCACGAAGAACGCGCTTCCAGCGTGGCCGTTGTTCGGGCTGCCCGGACAGCGTCTTTCCATAAAAGGCAAAGTTGTTGTCGACGAACGCCTTGCTGAGCTGCTTGGATGCCTCATCGATGGTGTGGAAGCGCAGATATGCCTGCCACTGCGCCACCGGCGCGGTGGCTAATTGTTGATCGAACGCCGCAAAAAAGCGCGGTTGCGACAGCGAGAAGCCGGGGCCGACATCCACGCCCTGCGCGGCGAAGAATGTTGTCCACGAAAAGTGCGGCGTGATCTTGTCGGCATCGGCGACGCTGAGGAAGTGGTACTGATTCTTGGGTTGGCGGGCGTCGGTCGGCGCAAGCGATGCCGCGGCCAGGCGCGATTCGAGCGCCATGACGTCTTTGGCCTGGCGTTTGGCCGTGTCGGCATCGCTCCCGGTGAGTTCGAACGATTTGGCGATGTAGGCGAGGTAGGCCGCGCGGATGGGAGCGTATTGCGCAGCGGTGTAATAGTCCTTGGTCGGCAGGCCCAGGCCACCTTCCTGGGCGAACGCGATCTGCTGCTCAGCCTTGTGGAAATCGGGGCCGGCACCGAAATCGAACACCAGTGTGTCGCCTTCTGCGTAGCGTTTGGTGATGTAGTCGGCAATCGCGGTGCTGGAGTTGAGTGCGGCAATTGCCTCCAGCTGCGGACGAATGGGGTCGTAGCCCGCTGCTTCGATGGCGCGTTCGTCCATGCCCGAGGCGTACAGCAAGCCCAGCTTGCGGGCCAGGGGATCAGTCTGTTGGTCCACCTGCTTTGCAGCGGCTTCGACAATCTGTCGCTGCGTGGCCAGGCTCCTTTCCACGAGCTCGTCGAACACCCCCCAGCTGGTCTGGTCGGGCGGGATCGGATTGGCCTTGTCCCACTTGGAATTGACGAAGTTATCCAGATTCGTGCATGCGCTTGACGCGGTATCCAGCTCTTCGATATCGAAGGCAGGCTTGGATGGAGTGGCGGCCGCAGTGGGTGCCTGCGTCGGTACGCTGCTGTCATCGGATGCGCGCTTGCAGCCCGTCAAAGCGACCAGCAGGGCAAGGGCGAGTGTGGAAGTCTTGATGGCTGACATGGCAGAAAGTGGCAGGAAGGAACACCGAGAATAGGCGGGCTCTGCCGTGCTGGCACATGCGTTGAGCTTTGTTGAGACTTGTAGTTAGGGTGCTGATTGCTGGGCAACAGATGTCTGATGGCGCAAGAAAAAAAAGGGCAGCGGGCTTGCTCCGAATCCGAACCTGCCGTCGCAAACGTCAGCGGTGCGGTGCAGATCAACGCATGACCGCACGAACCATCTGTCGCCGATGCGTGCACCTGGTGCTCGCCGGGACCTGATGCGTGCAGTCAATGCATCGTGCACGGCGCTGGCCCGGCGCGTGAAGGCGCGGACCGCATTGCGCAGCGTCACAAGGCATCCCCAAATAAAAACGGGCGGCGACCTCTCGATGCCGCCCGTCGTTTGCAACGACCGCAATTACCAGATCACAACCTGCTTGTCGCCCTGACGCACCATCGCATCGCCCGCCTTGCACGAGAACGCAGCGGCGAAGGCCGGCATGTTCGACGGTGCACCGATGGCGCGGAAGTTGGCCGGCGCATGCGGATCGGTCTTCAGGCGCACGACGAGTTCTTCCGGGGTGAAGTTGCGGCGCCACACCGTGGCCCAGTTGAGGAAGAAGCGCTGGTCGCGGGTGATGCCGTCGGTCTTCGGGTCGTCCTTGCCGGCAGTGGCGGTTTTCATCGCGTCGTAGGCGGTGTTGAGGCCGCCCAGGTCGGCAATGTTTTCGCCCAGGGTCAGGTCGCCCTTGACCTTGTCACCGGCCGGCGTGCGGTAGCTGTCGAACTGCGCTACCAGCTTGCCGGTGCGCGCCTTGAACGCGTCCAGATCCTTCTGCGTCCACCAGCCCGGATCGGGGATGAAGTTGCCATCGGCACCGAAGCGGCTGCCCTGGTCGTCGTAGCCGTGGGTCATCTCATGGCCAATCACCGCGCCGATGCCGCCGTAGTTCATTTCCTCCGGCGCATTCGGGTCGAAGAACGGCGGCTGCAGGATGGCGGCCGGGAACACGATCTCGTTCTGCAGCGGGTTGTAGTAGGCGTTGACCGTCTGCGGGCTCATGCCCCATTCGGTCTTGTCCACCGGCTTGCCGATCTTGGACAGGTCCCACTTGTAGTTGTATTCGGCCGCGGCCTGCACGTTGCCCAGGTAGCTGTCGCGGGTAGTGGTCAGCCCATTCCACTCACGCCACTTTTCCGGGTAGCCGATCTTGGGCGTGAAGCTTTCCCACTTGGCGATCGCCTTGGTCTTGGTCTCCGGGCTCATCCAGTCCAGCTTTTCGATGCGGGCCTTGAGCGCGGTGCGCAGATTGCTCACCAGGGTTTCCATCTTGGCCTTGGACTCGGCCGGGAAGGCGACCTTGACGTACATCTGGCCCAGCGCTTCACCGGTCTGGCCGTTGATGGTGGCCAGCACGCGCTTCCAGCGCGGCTTGATTTCCTTCTGGCCGCGCAGGGTCTTGTTGTAGAACGCAAAGCTCTCATCGACGAAGGGCTGGCTCAGGTACGGCGAAGCGCCATCGACGGTGTGGAAGCGCAGGTACGCGCGCCAGATCGCCGGGTCGGTGTCGGCAATCATCTTGCTCACTTCCTGGTGGAAGGCCGGGATCGCCAGCGAGAACATCTCCGGCGTGGTGACGCCCTGCGATTTGAAGAACTCGGTCCACGACCAGTTCGGGGTCAGCTTGTCGGCGTCGGCCGGGGAGATCGGGTTGTAGGCCAGCGAGGCATCGCGCGACAGTTGCGTGCTGGTCTTGGACACCTTGGCCAGGCGGGTCTCGAACGCGACCACCTGCTTGGCCTGCGCGGCTGCATCGGCCGCGGCCACGCCGGACAGTTCCAGCACCTTGGCCACGTGCGCCTGGTAGGCATCCAGCTTGGCCTTGTTGCCGGCGCTGGTGTAGTACTCCGGGTCCGGCAGACCCAGGCCGCCCTGCATGGCGTAGGCGATGTTCTGGCTGGACTTCTTGAAGTCCGCCTCGGCGCCGAAACCGAAGAGGTCGTTGTTGCCCTTGGCCGCGCTGCTGCGCAGATAGTCGACCAGCTTGGCCTGGTCGCTGATGGCGTCGATGGCAGCCAGCTCCGGCTTCAGCGGCTCGATACCCTGCGCGTTGATCTTGGCTTCGTCCATGCCGGTGGACCACAGGTCGCCGACGATCTTCTCCACGCCGGTGGCGCTGCTGTCGGCTGCGGCCTGTTCCACCAACTGCTGCTGGATGGCGTTGGAGCGCTCGTCGAGCATCTCGAATGCGCCCCAGCTGGTGCGGTCGCCCGGCACCGGGTTGGCGGCCAGGAACTTGGCATTGACGTAGGCGTTGAGGTCGGTACAGGCATTGCCGTTGGGGTCGAGGTCTGCCGCAGTGAACTGGTTCACCGCCGGCAGCTTGCTCTGGTCCAGGGTCAGCGTCTTGGGCGCCGCCGGCGCAGCGGCTGCCGCAGTTGCGGCGTCGCCGGCCGGGGCCGCCGGTGCAGCGTCGTCGGATTTCTTGCAACCACTGAGCGCGGCCGCCACGGCCAGGGTCAACGTCAATAGATGAGGTGTTCGAATCACAAAGGCTCCAGGAGCAGCAGTCGATTGGGAAGCTCCGTCGCCGGAGCCGTGGCCGGCACTCTACGCCTCGCCAGCCGGATGGCATGGTGTCGAAGGTCATGGGTGCGGCGTGTGTAAGGGCCGGACAAGGCGCCAGCCTTTGGGGCGCGGTAGGGTCGAACATCATTTGTGCCGCCACTGCCAGCAAGGAAACGGCGGCGCAGCCGATTTCAGTGGCGCGGCGGTGATCGAAGAATTCCACCCGGGATTTCGTAACTCGGTCGCCGCCTCACCATGTCGCTGATAAAGCCCAAAGCGATTGCCGATCTGACTCCGGAGCGGCACGGTTGCGCCGCCTTGGCGGAATGTGGCCAGCCTGTTTTGTCAGCACGCCGCATCGTAGAGGCCGGAAGGCCGGCGTTGGACGACCACCGAGAGGAAGTCGCCGACCTGACGATCGCAACGGTCGAGCGCTAGGCACCCGGATTCGCGGCCTCAGTGCTGGGCCGGCAAATCCTCAGCCCGCTCAATCTGGAACGCATAAAAAAATAAGGGGCCCTGGAGAAACCAGGGCCCTTTCTGTGCGCGTCCTGCAGCACGAAGCGCCTTGCTGCGCTCCGGCTTCACCTTTAGAAGTCGTACGCTGCGGTCAGGCGGACAAAGCGCGGGGTGTTGTAGTTATACGGTTCCGTGCCAATGCCGTAAGTATTGCGAACGGTGAAGGGGGCAGTGTTGTAACGGCTTTCTACACGGTTGACCGAGCGATCGTTCAACACATTGAACACCTGAAGCCCGAGTGCCAACTTGTGATCGGCAAAGGAAGGTCGGTAGGTGATGCCCAGATCCAGGTTCTTAATCCATGGTGTGCGCCCAGCATCGCCCGGAGGCGACGCCTGGCCACCGCAGTAATGGTACGCAGAACCATAACCGATGGGGTTGCCTTCATTGGAGCCGAAGTATCCCAGGCATGAAATCGGCGTGCCCGACATGACGCGAACGGTTGCCGATGCCATCCACTCTGGCGAGATCTGATAGGCACCAAATGCCTTGAACTGATGCCGGCGATCATTGGCCAGACTACCTCCTGCGTAATACATCAGCTCGGCAGCGTCCCAATCTTGGGTCTTGGATACATCCGATTGACCGATGTCGGATTTTACCTGGCCTTCGGTGTTTCCGTAGCTATGCGACCACGTGTAATCGACACGGCCGTACCACTTTTCATCGAACGGATGTTCCAGGAACAAGTCCACCGCCACGTAGTTGCGGCGCGCCTTGTCAGTGAATCCCCAGTCCGACTGACTCATGCGCAGCTGCGTGTAACCAGAACCGTCAACGTTGGCGAGATTGTAGGTGTTGGTCTGACCAGGGTTGAACATGACGCAGCCCGGGATGCTCACGCTGCTGACATCGCCGCCGGTGGCAGCCAGCTTTGCGGACATCTTGCCCGGGTCGCAGACGTCATCGATGGCGCTCTGCAGTTTGCGGTACGTTACCTTGGCGCCGGAGTTCCAGCTTTCGCCCAGCGTCTTTTCAAAACCAAGAATGATTTCGTCCTGATATTGCGATTTCAGATCGCTCGGTGCAAATGCGTTGGGATCGGGCGCCTGTCCGTATTCGCCGTTGCTCGATACCGGGCCAGGACCAATGGCTCCAAGCCCCGTTGGCTCGCCATTTGCATCAATTCCGGTATAGGTAAAGTACTCGTCTGTATACGTAGAGGCCGATGCGCCGCGGATTGCCACGCTGTTGGGCAACGCAAGGTAGTAACGGCCAATATTGGCAAATACCTTGAACGACGAATCACCAAAGACGTCCCAGCTTGCCCCCAGGCGTGGGGCCCATTGGTCGCCGCTATCTACATAAGCAACATGGTCGCTGTTGTAGTTGGTGAACTTGTCGTTGCGGATGCCCAAAGTGAGCAGCCAGTTGTCGCTGACCTGCCAACGGTCTTCCAGATAGTAGGCCTTTTGCTCGACCGACATACTGGTGGTGGTGGAAAAGATACGACGTTGAGCATAATAGCCCTGATCGCCCGGTGCGCCAACGCCAAGTTCGGGGTTGATGCTTTCGACTGGATTATCCTGTCTGCCATAAATCCACTGGTAGCCAGGGCCGGTTGTACGGACACCTTCGTCATACGCATTGAAGTACATGTTATCCACGCCTGCGGTCAGGTCGTGGTCGCCAAGGCGATATTCCAACTCCAGGCGCAGGCTGCGCGTTTTGTTGATTGGGTCTTCGGCCTTAGCCCGATTGGTCGCTTGATTGTTGCGGATCGGAGTGGTGCCCACAATCGCCGGGTTTTGTTCGGTCACACCATCCAGAAACGGAAGTTCCGAGATGTTTGGATTGAACTGGCGATTATGCTGAGTGCTACGGCCCCATGTGGCATTCAGAGTCAGATCATCGGTGAGATAACCCGTGTACTTAAAGATGTCGTATTTATCGGTGATCTTGAACGTGTCCGGGAATGTGCCGGTCGCATCGCCGCTGCTCAGATCGTTGTAATCGAATGCGGTGTAGTAGCCGCCACGTCGATCCGTGTTCTGAATGCGCGTGTATTCAAGGATATTGGAATCGTTGATGTTCCAGTCCAGCTTTCCGTAGAACTTGGGAGAGCTGTAACCGTAGTTGTTCTGGCCCTGGATTGCATTGGTGCGTGAATTAGTGGTGACGCCGTCGGTCTTGTCCGTTTCGCCGGCCACAAAGATGAAGAGCTTGTCTTCTATCAATGGGCCGCCTGCATAGGCGCTGTAGACAGTACGTGTCTGATTGTTGTCTTCCCCACTCCTGTAAAGCGTTCCCGGCTGGGTGCGATTGGTGTAGCCATAGCCGGCAGGCAGCGTCCTGTTTGGAAACCAGACGTCGCCAGTGGAGCTTGCCAGCGAGTCCGGCTCCCATACCGCTTGCGCACCGAAATGCCATTCGTTGGTGCCGCGCTTGCCGAGCTGATTGATTACGCCGCCGGTGGAGCGGCCGTACTTGGCGCTATATCCACCGGTATAGGTTTCCTGCTGGTCGATGGCGCCATAGGGCAGGCTGACACCGCCCAGGTTGCTCAGCGGATTGCTGACGTTGAAGCCGTTGATGTAATACGCGTTTTCGGTAACGCCCGAGCCGCCGAAAGACACGACGGAGCGCGAACCGTTGTTGAATGCGCCGGCACCCGAGACAGCACCGGGAGCAAGCAGCGCAATCGCTTCCGCACTGCGTCCTAGCGGCAGGGTTGCCAGCTGTTCGGACGTGATCACCGACCGCGAGCTGGTGGAGCTGACGTCGATCTTCGGTGCATTGGCGGCAGTGACCGTGATCGCGCCGAGCGTGGTTGCATCGATGTTGCCGCTGGCAGCTGCGCCAGCAAATGACACCTCGGTGCCGGATCCCACGCGCAGCTGCACGTTCTTGCGGGTGTCGACGACCTGATCGCCACGCTTCAAGGTGACGGTGTAAGCGCCGACCGGCAACGAGCCGAGGTTGTAACGGCCGTTGGCGTCGATGGTGATCGCCCGGCTGAGACCGGTGTCGCTCTGTACGACAATGGTGCTGCCAGCTTCGGCAGGTGCGCTGCCGTAGATGCTTCCGGTGGTGCTTTGCGCGTTGACCGCGCCGTTGGCTAGGCAGGCACCGAGCACGACGGCGAGGGCGGTGCGCTTGAGGACCTGGCGACGAAACTGATTGCTCATTCCTGACCTTTCAACTGGATTTCGGATAAGGGGCGGTCATCGGGAAGTCAGATGGCCTTAACCCGAACGTAATGAATCTGTGTCTGACGGTGCAAGCGATTGAAACCTTTTCTTAATGAAATAGATGAAATCCGCGCACGAAGCGGTGAATTCGGCACAAAAGGGCGGCAGAGAGCACGCCGAAACAAACAACCTCGACAATTGCCCGCGTGAGCTAGTTACATTCGATACAGATACGCCGACCCTCAGGCAGCAAGCTCGACCTGCTGAGGCGGTTGCGACCGGCGCATCCGCTACACGAGGAACCTTGCTGCGTCTGGCAAAAAAGAGCCCCGACCAGCGGGGCTCTTCTTCCTCACATCCCTCAAAACCGCACGGTCGTCCCGAGATAGAAGAACCGGCCCACGTTGTCGTACAACGCGGAGTTGAAGTCCGAACCGAAGTAGTTGCGCGGCGGGTCTTTGTCGAAGGCGTTGTCGATACCCAGGTAGACGTCGATCTTCGAACCGGGGAACTGATAGCCGAACTGGAAGTTGTGGTAGACGTACGAGCCGTTCTTGATCGGGCTGGCCGAGCCCGGGTTGCTGTTGTAGCTCTCCGGGGTCACGCGCAGGTTGCCGTCCACGTAGTTCATGTCCCACGAGGCGCGCCATTCGTTCCAGGTGTACTTGGTCTGGAACTGCGCGCGCCAGCGCGGGTCTGTGACGTAGGTCACGTAATCGTCGTATTCGGCCGGGAAATCCTGGAACACCCATTCCCGGGACTGGATCAGGCGCGTGCCGACAAAGCGCAACACGGTGTTGCCTTCGCCGAGCTGGAAGCGATAGTCCATTTCCAGGTCCACGCCCACACGACGCGAACGCGCCAGGTTTTCGTTCAATGCCTGCCAGCCGATGATGCTGTGCTCGGGATAGATGCGGCCCTGCGGGTCGGTGAAGCCACCCAGCGGTGCACGCTGCACGAAGCCGCAGAAGCTGTTGCCGATGCCACCGGGGTTATCCACGCAACGCGTCGCATTGGTCTCGGCCGTCACGGTGCCGATGGCATCGCGCAGATCGATGCGCCAGTAGTCGATCGACATGCCGAAGCCTTCGAAGAACTCTGGTTGCCACACCAGGCCATAGGACAGGCTGCGCGCACGCTCCGGCTTCAGCTCCGGATTGCCGCCGCTCACGCCGGGGCGGGTGGCCGTGTAGGTGTCGATCCAGCCCACCGGGACACCCAGCGCACTGCAGTTGGCCTGACGCAACCCTACATCGCCAGCCGTGCCCGGGCGATTGGTATTGGTGGGCAGGTAGTTGCAGGGGTCGTTGATGGTGGCGAAGTTCTCGCTCTGCGAGTCGTACAGTTCGCCGATGCTGGGCGCACGCACCGACTGAGCGAGGGTGCCGCGCAGACGCAGCGACGGGATGATGGTCCAGTCCAGGCCGATGTTCCAGGTCTTGGTCGAGCCGATGCTGCTGTAGTCCGAATAACGGCCAGCCACATCCAGCGCCAACCGATCCACGCCCGGCAGCCCGGCCAGCAGCGGAATGGTGCTTTCGACGAAGACGTCCTTGACGGTGTATTCGCCGCCGCTGTTGGGGATGGCATTGAGGAAGGTCACGCCCGATGCTGCCAACGGGTCGGTGATTTCCTCGCTTTGTTCCTTGCGGTATTCCACGCCGCCGGCAATGCCGATGTCGCCGGCCGGCAGCGACAGCAGGTTGCTATTGGCCACCGAGGCGCTGAACACGGTTTGCTGGATCTTGGCCTGCGAGCGGGCGGTGGTGTTGAACCACGCGGCCGCTTCCGGAGTGACCGCACCGTTGCCGAAGATGCTGAAGGGCACGCAGCCCTCGCGCGCCAGTGCCGAATACACCCGGCCGGTGTTGGGGTTGATCGCGCTTGGATCCAGGGTAGTGCGGCAGACGATGTTGCCGCCGGCATCGCGCGCGGCATCGATGCCGGCCTGCCAACGTTCGTTGATGCGGTTGTTGAGATTGAGCCGGTCCACCGTGGTCTTGCCGTAGTTGGCAGACACGTCGTAGGTCCAGTTGTCGGTGAAATTGCCTTCGGCTCCGAGCACCGCACGGTAGGTCTTGCGCTCGATGTTTTCGCCACGGCGGCCGGCGTCGACGTTGAAGCGGTTCATCAGGATCTGCGTGGCCCCGCGCGAATCCATCAGCGCGCCAAGCTCGGGGCTGACATACGGGTTCTGGCGGCGCACGCGCAGCGAGCTGTCGAATGCCGGCTGGCCGAAGAATTCCGAATCGGTTTCGCTGTATTTGCCTTCGAAGAACAGGCGATGGTTTGCGCTGATCTCGAAGTTGATCATGGTATTGACGCTCTTGCGGTCAAAGCCCGGCTGCAGGTCGGCCACCGCGTTGAGGTCGGCAAAGTCGCAATCCACACACGAGGTGTTGCTCACCACCGTGCCGCTGTAACGGTTACGACGGAAGCTGCCGTCATCGTTGAACAGATAGCGGTTGCCGTACGTGGCCGGGTTGCGGAAGTCGAACGTGCCCAGGTTGAAGGTGCCGCCGTAGGAGGTGCCGTGGTTGCCACCCGGGCCGCTGAGCACGGTCTGGGGGTTGCTCTCGCTTGGCGGGCGGCTTGGGTCGAAGCTGGGGTTCTGCACGCTGACCAGGTACTCGCGGCCGATGGCACGATTACCGCGGCCGAAGCGGTCCTGCTTGCTGTATTCGCCCGAGATGGCGATGTTGCCGCGGCCTTGCGCAAAGTCGGTGCCGGCAGAGAAGCTGGCAAACGAGCGGTTGTAATTGCCCTCATCGGCCAGGCCGGTCTGGGCGCGCGTCTCGAAACCGGTGAAGTTCTTCTTGAGGATGAAGTTGACCACGCCCGCCACCGCATCGGCGCCGTAGACGGCTGAGGCGCCGCCGGTGATGACTTCCACGCGTTCGACCCATTCCACCGGAATGGTGTTGACGTCCACGGCGGTCGAGCCGGGGCTGGCGCCCACATGGCGGCGGCCGTTGACCAGCACCAGCGTGCGGTCCACGCCCATGCCGCGCAGGTCGAGCAGGCCCAGGCCGGCAGTGCCGATGAAGCGGGTGGAATTGCCCAGGGTGTAACTCGGCGCCAGCGCTGGCATGCGTGCCATCAGGTCACTGATGGTGGTCGCCCCGGTGGCGCGGATTTCTTCGGCACTGATGGCGGTGACCGGGGAGGGTGTGACGAAACCGGTACGTGCGATGCGCGAACCGGTGACGGTGACCTTGTCCAGGTCGGTGGTGCCGGGCGCCACGCCATTTTCCGATTGCGCGGCAACATGGCCGGCCGGTGCGACCAGCGCGGCCAACAAGGCGGCGCTCAAACGATGACGACGGGTGCGTTGCTGGGGACGACTCGACATGACCTTTGCAGATTCCTGTACTGACGATTTGGGGTAACAGCTGGGCTCGCTGAGCGCTGGCTGAACTGAATCTCGAACGTAACAACTCCTTAATCGTGTGTCCACAATTGTGAAATATGTCGGCGGTTGACACGCGCTCGCATCAAGGCCAGCTACCGCTGTAGAGCCGGGCGTGTACGGCGATGTCGACACGAGCCGGTAAACTGCACCGCTTCGCGAGCGCACGGTCAGGCAGTGACCGCGTGCCGCATACGATGAACCGGGTAGACAATGGCGATGAAGTTGAAACAACACGTGCGCGCCGCGACGGGTGCAGCTCAGGGCTGCGACGCATGAACGGCGAACGCAGAATTGCCGCGCATGCAGTGCAGGGCGCACTGGCTCCGCATCCGCGCATCCGCAATGTCATTGCGGTGGGGTCGGGCAAGGGTGGGGTGGGCAAGTCCACCACGGCGGTGAATCTGGCGCTGGCGCTGCGGCAGCAGGGCGCACGCGTGGGCGTGCTGGACGCCGATATCTATGGCCCCAGCGTGCCGGCGATGCTGGGCCTGAGCGGGCGCCCGGATAGCCCGGACAACAAGTCGATCGAGCCCTTGCGCGCGTTCGGGATCGAGGCGATGTCGATCGGCCTGCTGGTGGATCAGGACACGCCGATGATCTGGCGCGGCCCGATGGCCACCTCCGCCCTGACCCAGCTGTTCAACGACACCCTGTGGGACGACCTGGATTATCTGCTGATCGACCTGCCGCCCGGCACCGGTGATATCCAGCTGACCCTGTCGCAGAAGATTCCGGTAGCCGGTGCGGTGATCGTCACCACGCCCCAGGACATCGCCACGCTGGATGCGCGCAAAGCCTTGAAGATGTTCGAAAAGGTCGAGGTGCCGGTGCTGGGCATCGTCGAGAACATGGCGGTGCATACCTGCAGCAACTGCGGGCATCGCGAGCACCTGTTCGGCGAAGGCGGTGGCGAGCGCATGGCCGCGCAGTACGGCGTGCCGCTGCTGGGGTCGTTGCCGCTGGCGATCGGGATCCGCGAGCAGGGCGATGCCGGTCAACCCATTGTGGTGGCCGCGCCGGAATCGACAGCAGCGCAGGCGTATCTGGCGGCTGCCGCGCGCCTGGCCGAGGAATTGGGCAAGCGCCCGCGCGCCAGCATCCCGATTTCGGCCTCGCTGCTATAGAGCAGCCAACTAAACGACTGCGCTCACTTCCAGGCGGGCGCGGCCGGTGTTCGAATCGGCATGTACCTTTCGCACGCTGCGGCTCCCCAGCGCCGTCTACGCCCACCTGAGGTCTGCTCGCGACGTTGTGTTCGCTACTCTCAGTACACCGGCCGGCCGCCGATGCCGGCCGCTTGCTAGAATTTGCCGTCTTTCGCGCGGGCCGCCCGGCCCGCCGCCTTCCGTCTTCAAGGAACACCGCATGAGCATCAAGAGCGACCGCTGGATCAAGCGCATGGCCGAACAGCACGCGATGATCGAGCCGTTCGAGCCCGGGCAGATCAAGCACGACGCCGCCGGGCAGCGCATCGTCAGCTTCGGCACCTCCAGCTACGGCTACGACGTGCGCTGCTCGCGCGAGTTCAAGGTCTTCACCAACATCAACTCGACGATCGTTGATCCGAAGCATTTCGACCCGGGCAGCTTTGTCGACATCGAATCCGATGTCTGCATCATCCCGCCGAACAGCTTCGCGTTGGCGCGTACGGTGGAATATTTCCGCATTCCGCGCGACACATTGGTGGTGTGCCTGGGCAAGAGCACTTACGCGCGCTGCGGCATCATCGTCAACGTGACTCCGCTGGAGCCGGAATGGGAAGGTCACGTGACGCTGGAATTCAGCAATACCACGCCGTTGCCGGCGCGCATCTACGCCAACGAAGGCGTGGCGCAGATGCTGTTCTTCCAGTCCGATGAAGTGTGCGAGACCTCGTACAAGGACCGTGGCGGCAAGTACCAGGGCCAGACCGGCGTGACCTTGCCGCGGACCTGAGGCATGGGCTGCCGTGGCCTTCAGCAGGTCGCGGCGGCTTTTTCGCGATAACGCAGCAGCTGGCGCACGCCGGCAGCGATGAGAAAGGCCGGCCACCAGGTGGCGATCAGGTGGCCCACATCCAGATCGGCCAGCCCCAGGTTGTCCAGCAGAAACAACGCGCCCAGGACGATCAGAAACAGAGCGGGAATCAGGCGGTAGTGCATGGCGACATCCTCGGTTGGTGTGAGGCCATGCTGCGCGCGATACGGCTGCCGATCAGGTGCCAGAAGTCAACAGTTGCGGATGACAAACGTCATGTCCGGTGGCTGCAGGCTACCTGCGCTAAGAGCAGGCATCAGTCCAAGGGTAGGGCGGGCTTTCCTGCGATAAGCACATGAGGTGCGGGTTGGGTGCTGCCACTAGTGAGCGCATGAGGCGTCGCCCGTTCCCTCATTCGCCCCTGCGGGGCACCTTCTCCCCCCATAAAGGAGGACAATGTCCCAAGGGGAGAAGAACAGGCGCCAGGGTGCCGCCGCAGAACGGCCACGCTAGCCATCAGCACCTGGGCGCCGCTGTTGCGATGCCCCCAATCCCGATTCCCGAATCCCCGCCCGACCTACTTGCCGCGCCCGAACAGCATCCCGATGCCGCAGGCGACCAGCGCCGCCGGCCACCAAGTGGCGATCAGCCGGCCAAGACTGAGATTGGTCCAGCCCAGGTTGTTGGCCAGGAACAGCAGACCCACCAGGATCAGGATCAGCGCGGCGACGACATTGGATTTCATGCGAGAAGGCAGGTTGGCGAACGGGCGCCTATCGTAGCCGTTGCGCCCATGCCGCGACACGCTCCCGCAGGGCGTCGGCGGCAAATCGCTGCGCGCTGCCGTTGCCCCAGACCGGCCCGGGCCAGGCCGCATCGCCGGGATGGCGGCCGACCAGGTGCACGTGCAGCTGCCGCACGATATTGCCCAGCGCACCGAGATTGAGCTTGCCCACGCCCGGCTCCACGCGCAGCAACTGCGAGAGCTGGTTGATCTCGGCCAGCAACAGGCGCTGCTGGCCGCCATCCAGATCGATCCACTCGCTGACATCGGCCACCCGTGGCACCAGCACCAGCCACGGGAAGCGTGTGTCGTCCATCAGGCGGACCTGCGACAATGGCCCGTCGGCGACGAACACCGTGTCGGCCGCCAGGCGCGGATCCAGCTGAAACCCGTCCGCTGCAGCACCGCCGGATGCCGGTGCACTCATCCCAGGTGCGCTTCGAAGAAACCCAAGGTGCGTTCCAGCGCGCGTTCGGCGCTGTCGGCGTCGTAGTGGGTGGGGTCGATGCTGCGATTGAAGGCATGGCCGGTGGGGTACACGAAGGTCTCCATCTGCGGCAGCTTCTCGCGATGCGCCTGGATCGCTTCCGGCGGAATGCTGGCGTCCTGCTCGCCGAAGTGAAACATCACCGGGGCCTTGGGGGTTTCGTCCAGCAGCTGGGTGTTGCGGCCGCCGTAGTAGCTCACCGAGGGCAGGCCCAGACGGATGGCCGACAGCAGCGCCACCGAGCCGCCCCAGCAATAGCCCACCGTGCCCACCTTGCCGGCGCGGGTCAGCAGCGTGGCGGCGGATTTCACCACCTCCACCGCGCGTTCCAGGCCGACCGCATTGGCCAATGCCAGACCGCGCTGGAGGCTTTCCTGGTCGTAGGGCAGCTGCACGTCCTTTTCTTCCAGATCGAAGAAGGCCGGTGCCAGCACCTCGTAGCCGCGCGCGGCGTAATCGTCGGCGACCGCGCGGATATGTTCGTTGACGCCGAAGATCTCCTGAATCACCACCAGGCCGCCGCGCGGGCTGGAGGCGGGGGTGGCGTGCCAGGCGGCAACCTGGCCGTCGGGGGTGTCGAGCGTGGTCCAGTGACCCATGGGAATTCCTGATGTGCAGCGGGGTAGGCGCGCATTATCGACCGGACCGGCATCGTGAAAAGTGAGGGTTTCGCAAAGCCGACCCCGCTGGCGAGGCACGGCGGTTCAGAGCGCTGCCCGCGCGCCGCTATAATTGGCCCTGCCCAGGCCCCAGGCCGCTCCACTCCCAGGCTCCTGCTTCCATGTCCCAGCTGAACCCCAAAGTCGGCTTCGTCAGCCTTGGCTGCCCGAAAGCGCTCGTCGATTCCGAACGCATCCTCACCCAGCTGCGCGTGGAGGGCTACGACATCGTGCCCAGCTACGACGCCGCCGACGTGGTGGTGGTCAATACCTGCGGCTTCATCGATTCGGCGGTGACCGAATCGCTGGATGCGATCGGCGAGGCGATGAACGCCAACGGCAAGGTGATCGTCACCGGCTGCCTGGGCAAGCGCCCGGAGCAGATCCGCGAGGCCTACCCGCAGGTGCTGGCGGTGTCCGGCCCGCAGGACTACCAGAGCGTGATGGAAGCGGTGCACGCCGCGCTGCCGCCGCGGCACGACCCGTTCGTGGATCTGGTGCCGGACTACGGCATCAAGCTGACGCCGCGCCATTACGCTTACTTGAAGATTTCCGAAGGCTGCAACCATCGCTGCAGCTTCTGCATCATCCCCTCGATGCGCGGAGATTTGGTCTCGCGCCCGGTGGACGAAGTGTTGCGCGAGGCCGAACGGCTGGTGCGCGGCGGGGTCAAGGAGCTGCTGGTGGTCTCGCAGGACACCTCCGCCTACGGCGTGGATCTGAAGTACGCCGAGCGCCCGTGGCGCGACCGCATGTACCAGACCCGCATGAAGGCGTTGTGCGAAGGCCTGTCCGAGCTGGGCGTGTGGACGCGCCTGCATTACGTCTACCCGTACCCACACGTGGACGACGTCATTCCGCTGATGGCCGAAGGCAAGCTGCTGCCGTATCTGGACATCCCGTTCCAGCACGCCAGCCCGCGCATCCTCAAGCTGATGAAGCGCCCGGGCGCGGTGGACAAGACCCTGGAGCGCGTACAGCGCTGGAAGGCGATGTGCCCGGAGATCACCGTGCGCTCGACCTTCATCGTTGGCTTCCCCGGTGAAACCGAGGCCGAGTTCGCGTCCATGCTGGACTTCCTGGACCAGGCACAGCTCGATCGCGTCGGCGCGTTCGCATACTCGCCGGTGGATGGCGCCAGCGCCAATGCGCTGCCGGATCAGGTGCCGGAAGAGGTCAAGCAGGAGCGCCTGGCGCGCTTCATGGCCAAGCAGGCGGAGATCTCTGCGCTGCGTCTGGAAGCCAAGATCGGCAGCGTGCAGCAATGCCTGGTGGATCTGATCGAAGACGACATCGCGGTGGCACGTTCGCGCGCGGACGCACCGGAAATCGACGGCCTGGTGCATATCCAGAACGGCGGCGAGCTCCAGTTGAAGGTGGGCGACCTGGTCGACGTGGAAATCACCGACAGCGACGAGCACGACCTGTTCGGCGATGCGCTGCCGGCCAATGGCGCGATCCAGCAAGGGCGGTCGTTGAATCTGCAGATGGTGTAACCGGCCACGTGTCGGGACACCGCCGTCCGTAGGAGCGCACTTGTGCGCGATGAGGCGTTATCGATGATGCCCCCATCGCGCACACGTGCGCTCCTGCACGCGCCAAGGTCATCCTGGCCCCGGCCGCCGGCCGCCGGCCGCCGGCCGCCGGCCGCCGAGCGCCAGCGGAATGCGATCACGCGGCTACTGGCCGGTGTAATCGACCGACACCACTACGAAGCTGTGCTTGCCAGACGGCAGTTGCGCGTCGAATTCGTCGTCCACGCGCTTTTTCAGCAGCGCGCGCGCCAGCGGCGAATCGATGCTGATCCAGCCGCGTGCGGCATCGGTTTCGTCCGGGCCGACGATGCGGTAGCGCAGCAGCTCGCCGCTGTCGGCATCTTCCAGTTCCACCAGCGCGCCGAAAAACACCGCCTGCGGGTCGGTGGGCGCGGTGTCCACCACGCGCAGCGCTTCCAGGCGCTTGCTCAGGTAGCGCACGCGGCGGTCGATCTCGCCCAGCTGCTTCTTGCGATAGGTGTACTCCGCGTTTTCCGAGCGGTCGCCTTCCGCAGCGGCCGCAGCCAGCGCGCGCACCACCTCCGGCCGGCGCACGCGCCACAGCTCTTCCAGCTCGGCCTTGAGGCGCACATGGCCTTCCGGGGTGATCAGTGCGGTGCTTTTTTCGGCAGGCGGGCGCCAGCGGCTCATGGTCGGGCGGGGCATCGAACGGCGGGGGCGCGATGCTAGCGCGCATGGCGTGCTTGCGCATCTGCCGCCGCACAGCGAAGCTTTGCGCCATTCTCGGACACGGATGTCGTCATGCTGCTCATGCCGCTGCACAAACCCTGGTCGCGCCAGAACATTCCCTGGGTGACGCTGCTGCTGGTGCTGATCAACGTGGTCGTCTACGTCGGTTATCAGCGCAAGGACGATGCGCTGGTCGAGGATGCCGTGCGCTACTACGTCGACTCCGGGCTGGGCACGCTGGAAGCGGCGGCGCACGCCCGCTATCTGGAACAGACCAGCGACCTCAGGTTGCGTGCTGCGCGGCAGGGCAAGCTGGCTGCCGCTCCTGCGCGCCAGCGCACCGCCTATCTGGCCCACCTGACGATGCACGATGTCGCCTTTGCGCAGGCATTGCGCCGCGGCACGCTATTCAACAACGAAGAACAGCTGCGCCAATGGCAGGGCTTGCGTGCGCCGTACGACGCGCGGCTGTCCAGGGTATTCACGTTGCGCCATCTGCAACGCAGTTCCGAATGGTCGCCTGCGCGCATGCTGTCGGCCACCTTCCTGCATGGAGACCTGAATCATCTGTTCGGCAACATGGTGTTCCTGCTGGCGCTGGGCACCTTGCTGGAAGGTGCGATCGGCAGCGGATGGTTCCTGCTGCTGTACCTGGCGGGCGGCTTCGGCGCCAGTGCGGCGAGCCTGTGGTGGCGTTGGGGCCAGCCCGGTGGCGGGCTGGGCGCGTCCGGCGCCATTGCCGCACTGATGGGCGCATTTTGCGTGGTCTGGGGCCGCCGCCGGGTGCGGTTCTTCTACTGGTTTTTCGTGGTGTTCAACTACGTGCGTGGGCCTGCAATCCTGTTGCTGCCGCTATGGCTGGGCTGGGAAATCTACAGCCTGCTGTGGAGCGAGAACGGCTCGGTGGCGTTCGAGGCGCATGCCGGCGGCCTGGTCAGTGGCGCGCTGCTGGGCGCGATCCTCGTAGCCACGCGTCAGATCCGCCCGGGGTTCATGGACGAGCACGCGCCTGCGCAGGCCGATGACCGCTGGGCGCGCGCGCAGTCGCATCTGGGGCGTATGGAAAACCGTGAGGCAGAGCGGTTGCTGGCCGAGCTGGCCGATGAAATGCCGCAGAGCCTGGAAATCGCGCTGGCGCGCTACCGCGTTGCACGCAATGCCGGGAGCAGGCAGGACACGCTGCGACACGCGCAGACCATGTTGCGGCTGCCGTCGCATACGGCAGAACAGACGCGGCTCCAGTTGGGCGTGGCAGCAGAGCTGGGCAAGGACCTGGCCCTGTGCGAGCTGCCGGCTCGCATGGCCTTGGTCGACGCCTGCCTCAGCAACGGGCTGCTGGCCGATGCCGAGCGTGTGTTGAAGGACTGCGAAAGCGACGCGCCCCGGGCCGAGCTTGCCCAGCGATGGTTCGTGCTGGCATTGCGCCACGGCGACCTGCACGCCGGGGAGCAGCGCACGCGGTTGCTGCGACTGGTGCTGGACCAGTTTCCCGAGCAGGGGCAGGCGGCCAAGGCACGGTTTCTGCTCGAGAACGGATGAGCGTGGCGAACGACACCTGGCGGCGCGTTGTCAGGTGGGGGGACGACGCGGAGAAGGCGGAGTGCGCGCGAGGTATCCGCTGATTCGAACGCATGCCGCGCCCGTCTGGCAACGAGCGCAGTGGTTTTGTCAGCGGCTATCAGTTGGCCGCAGCCATCGGCCGACGTGCCACGCTGACGATCGCTCGCGCCCCTGCGCGGCTGTCTTTACGCCGGCTGGATCGCAACCGCGCGCAATGCCGCATCCAGCTTTGCGCGCTGCGCTGCATCGTCGCAGCGCTCCGTTGCGTGTTGCAGCAGCGCACGTGCCTGGTCGTCGCGGCCCAAGCGCTCGGCCAGCATCAGGCCCGCGTCCAGCGACCAGCTCGGCAGCATCGGGTCGCGCGGCCAGGCTGCGATGGCGGCCAGCAAGCCATCGGTGGCCAGCTGGAACTGCCCGGCCATCTTGGCGCGCTCGGCCAGCAGGGTGGCCTGCTCCGGCAGCAGCGGGGTGAATGCAGGGTCGCTGTCCAGCGCTTCGCGCTGCAGTGCGAGCGCGCGGCGTTCCTGCTTTTCCTGCAGCAGGCGGTTGATGTAGTGCCGGGTGTGTTCGTGTAGTTCGTCGCTGCGATGGTGCTGTCGGAGCAGGCGCTGATACAGCTCGTGCACCGCCAGGCTCACCGCACGCGAGCGCACCGCACCGCGCACTGCCTGAAAGGCCTCGTCGGTGTGACCCTCGCGCACATGGTGTTCGGCCTCATCGAGCAGGCGCTGATCCGGATCGGCACGTTCCTGCACGTCGCCGCCGTTGGGGGTATAGCCCAGCGCTTCGTGGTACTGGTAGACCAGATACCCCATCAGATGGAAGCTGGCGAACAGGGCCCAGATGGAGGCCACCAGCGTGGTCGCCTCGCGCACGATGGGCGGCAGATATGTCAGTGCAATGAACGCCGCCGCCGTGCCGCTGCCCTGGATCACATACAGCAGCCCGTAGGCGGCCAGATATGGCCAGCCGATGCGCATCGCCATGTCGATCGAAACCGCAGGGTTCAATGCGCGCCGCAGGCTGCCGTCGATGGCAAGCGAAATGAGCATGCCGGGCAACAGCAACAGGGTTGCCACATAGGCGATGGTCAGCCCGAACGGGCCCGCGACCACGGCGGCCGCGCCGATCACGATGCCCAGCGCGATGGCCAGCAGGATCAGGCGCAGCACCGCGCTGTCGAAGCTGTTGTATCCGAGCCGGGGCGCATCGG
Organism: Xanthomonas sp. NCPPB 1325; assembly: GCF_041477645.2. NCBI lineage: Bacteria > Pseudomonadati > Pseudomonadota > Gammaproteobacteria > Lysobacterales > Lysobacteraceae > Xanthomonas > Xanthomonas sp. NCPPB 1325. Next base: position 3,133,827 of record NZ_CM192985.1, on the reverse strand, counting down.
CTTGCCCATCGGCGGTGTGGCGCAGGATGTCGAAGGCGTAGGTGTAGGTCGCCATGCCCAACACGCCCATGACCAGCAGCTTCAGAATGCCCGGCAACACCAGCAATGCACTGCATAGCGTCAGCGCGATCAGCGCATACAGCGCCGAGCCGCGCAGCGGGTAAGTGGCAATGGCGGGAATGCGGGTCCAGAACGGCGCAGGCGCGGCCTGCACGGCCTTGCGCGCGCGAAAACGGTCTTCCATGACGCTCCCCACGCGTGTGATGTGAAGGGATTGTGCGACGATGCGCGGCCTCGTGCAATTGGGCGTTGAGGCCTTTCGGCCGCTGCGGTCCGGGCGGGTCAGTTGCCTGCGGCCTGCGGCTCGTTGTCGCCGGTTCGCCGCGTGGGGCCGCGCGCCCCAGATGCCCTGCGCTTCCCATGCCATCCCATGGCGCCTGTCCTTTTCCTATCGCAAGGAGCTCCGCGTGAATCCATCGACCCTGGACACCCCGCAGGTCCGTATTCGCAGCATCGATGTGCTGTCCGACAACTGGTATGTGCTCCGCAAGGTCACCTTCGACTTCCTGCGCAAGGACGGCCGTTGGCAGACCCTGTCGCGCGAGGCATACGACCGCGGCAACGGCGCCACCATCCTGCTCTACAGCCGCGCCAGGCAGACGGTGATGTTGACCCGGCAATTTCGCCTGCCTACGCTGCTCAATGGCAATCCGGACGGCCTGTTGATCGAGGCCTGCGCCGGCCTGCTGGACCGCGACGATCCGCAGACCTGCATCCGCAAGGAAACCGAAGAGGAAACCGGCTACCGCATCGATCACGTGCGCAAGGTATTCGAGGCCTTCATGAGTCCGGGCTCGGTCACCGAGCGGCTGTACTTCTTCGTCGGCGAATACTTCGACGGCGACAAGGTGAGCGACGGCGGCGGCGTCGAAGAGGACGGCGAGGAGATCGAGGTGCTTGAACTGTCACTCGACGATGCGCTGGCAATGATCGGCTCCGGCGAGATCGCCGATGCCAAGACCATCATGCTGCTGCAGTACGCCAAGCTGCATGGCGTGCTGGACTAGCTCGCGGATGAGCACCCGTGAGCGCAAGCGTTGCTAGGCGGCTTGTCGTGCGTTGGAACCTGCAAGACGACAAAGTCACGCGGCTTACGCGTGACAAGGCAGGTGAACCGCATCAGCAGAATCGTGACGGCCAGTCCACCAGGAGCCTGCTTGAAGTCGCTTGTCTCGCGGCAAAGGCCTTCGCGCGAAGATAGGGCGCGCCGCCGTCAGCGCGTTTTTCTCAGTACCTTGTCGTCGTATTCCGGTGATCTGCCGCTATGGCAGTTCTGCCCGTCTTGAACGAGGAGGTACTTGGGATGCTGGTCGTCGCTGGAGGGAAGATCCTCTTCGACGGCAAACGCGTAGATGTTCGGCCCTACCAGCCGATCGTCGACATCAATGAAGTTGAGCACGAGACAGCTGCCGATCCGCTCGTCCATGTCCCAGAAACCTGTCATGGTCCGCGGCGCGTCATTTACTTGGCCGCCAGCGATACAGAAGGTTTTCAACGTATAGCGCTGCATCTTTCTGCTCGGAGTGGGCATCGAAAGCGAAAGTTCGGCACTGACCACCCGGCAGTCTTGCGCATAGGACTCGAGTTGCCCGGTGTAATGACCGGTCAGCAGTTGCTGACGCTCCAGGGGCCATAGATCGCTCTGGTTTGCCGGTTCGGCTGCGGCCGTACCGGCGGCGACGATCGCGATGGCCATCGTGCAGGCCAGTCGCGTGTTCTTTGCATCCTTGCTCATGGCATTCCTTGGTGGGCGTCGAGCTCAGCGCTTCCCGCCAAAAATGCTTCCAAAAATACCCCGCACGATCTGCTGGCCGATCTTGCTGCCGATGGTGCGCGAGGTCTGCTTGGCCATCGTTTCCAGCATGCCCTGGCGGCGTCCGGTGCCGAACACGGCATCCTTGACCGCCTTGCCGAAGCCGCTGTCCTGCGCGTCCTCCTGCGCGCGGCTGCGGGCGGGTGGGGCGGCGGTCTGCGTGGCCACCTGTTCCACGCGGCGTGCCAGCAGTTCGGCGGCCGATTCGCGATTGATCGCGGTGTCGTAGCGGGTACCAACCGGGCTGGCCGCGCGGACCTGCGCGCGTTCGGGCGCGCTGATGGCGCCCATGCGGCAACGCGGCGGCGCGATCAGCGTCTGCTGCACCGGCGCCGGCACGCCCTTGCCCTGCAATGGCGATACCAGGGCTTCGCCGGTGCCCAGGCTGGAAATGGCGCTGGCCACGTCGAGCTTGGGATTGGCCACGAAGGTTTGCGCGGCGGTCTTGACCGCCTTCTGGTCACGCGGGGTGTAGGCGCGCAACGCGTGCTGTACGCGGTTGCCGAGCTGGCCGAGGATGGTGTCCGGGATGTCGTCGGGAAACTGCGAGCAGAAATACACCCCGACGCCCTTGGAACGAATCAAGCGCACCACCTGTTCGATGCGCTGCACCAGCGCGGCCGGCGCATCGTCGAACAGCAGGTGCGCCTCGTCGAAGACGAACACCAGCTTGGGCTGGTCCAGGTCGCCCACTTCCGGCAAGCCCTCGAACAGTTCGGACAACAACCACAGCAGGAAGGTGGAATACAGCTTCGGCTTGAGCACCAGTTGATTGGCCGCCAGGATGCCGATCACGCCGCGACCATCCGGGGCCACGCGCATCAGCTCGGCCAGTCCCAGCGCCGGTTCACCGAAGAACTGCTCGCCGCCGTCCTGCGCCAGCCGCAGCAGCGCGCGCTGGATCGCGGCCACCGACTGCGCCGACACCAGTCCGTAGCTGGTGGACAGTTCCTTGCGCTCTTCCACCACCAGCGCCAGCAACGCGCGCAGGTCGTCCAGATCCAGCAGCAACAGGCCACGGTCATCGGCGAGTTTGAACACGATGTCGAGTACGCCGGACTGGGTGTCGTTGAGTTCCAGGATGCGCGCAAGCAGGGTGGGGCCCATTTCGCTCACGGTGGTGCGCACCGGGTGGCCGAGCTGACCGAACAGGTCCCAGAACACCACCGGGCTGGCGGCCGGCGCGTAGTCGGCGATGCCCACATCCGTGGCGCGCTGCAGCACAGCGGGCGCGCCGTCGCCGGCCGCGGCCAGCCCGGCGACGTCGCCCTTCACGTCGGCCAGGAACACCGGCACCCCCAACCGCGAAAAGCCTTCGGCCAGGGTCATCAGGGTCACGGTCTTGCCGGTGCCGGTGGCGCCGGCTACCAGGCCATGCCGATTGCCGAAGCGGCCTTCCAGGGTGACCGGGATGTCGTCGGTAACGCCTTTGCCGAGCAGGAATGAGGCCATTGCGCAGATCCGGTGGAAGAAAGGCAGGATTCTAGCGGGCAACCTCGCCCGTCCAGGCAGGCGATAAAGAATTTTGGGGGCTGGCTCTACGATCAGGTTGGCACGCCTGCGGCGCGGGGCGGTCGGCGCTATGCCGTCCCGTCCTCGAACCGCCGTACCGATGCGATGTGGCTGCGTGTCGCCCGCTCGCCAAGCTAACGGGCCACTGACCCTGGCGTCCGCCGCGCCTTGCCCCGGTATCGCCCCGGCGGCTACCCTGCCTGCCTTTCCGCTGTACTGCCTACGATGCCGCTCGCTCATTTTGGTTTGCGCCCATGGCCTGTCCTGGCTGTGGTGGCGCTGATGTCTGTCGTCCCCGCCGCCCACGCGATCTCCAAACGCGACACGGAGAAGGCCGCCGCGCTCGATGCGCGCATGGCCGCCGCCGAAAAGCGCTACCGCGATGCGCTGGTGCTGGTGAACAACTCCGATCCGAAGGGCACCGCCGAGGGCGACGCTGCACTGGAAGACATGGAGGACGTCATCGACGCCTGCATCAAGCAGCGCGGTTGCCTGGTCGCCAATCAACTGGCCACCTACAAGCGCCTGCTCAAGGCGCGCGCCGACGCCGAAGCGCCGGCCGCCGAAGACCCGGAAGATGACGACACCCTGCTGCAGGCCGACCCCGACCATCTCGGCCCGGCTTCCAATGGCGTGCCCGAAGCGGCGCGGGCGGCGACGCTGCTCAACGACCAGCGCCACGAGTTCGACAAGATGGTGCAGTACAACCCGGCGGTGCAGGCCGGCATCCGGCGCTGGCTGACCGACATGCGCCCGGCGCTGATGACCAGCTACGACAACTACAGCAACCTGCGCGGGGTAATGTGGCCGGAATGGCAGAAGCGCGGGCTGCCGGAGGCGCTGCTGTTCGGCATCATGGCCAAGGAATCCAACGGCAAGGTGCACGCCAGTTCGCGCGCCGGCGCGGCCGGACTGATGCAGTTCATGCCGGCCACCGGGCGCCGTTTCGGGCTGGGCCCGGACGGCACCGGCTTCGACACGCGCTTCGATGCACGCAGCGCCGCCGAAGCCAGCGCCGCCTATCTCAACGAGCGCATGGCCGGGCTCAACCGCAGCATCGAGCTGGCACTGGCGGCCTACAACGGCGGCGAAGGGCGCGCGGCACGCGTGTTTTCGCAATTTGGCGGGCGCGGCTTCTGGGAACAGGATGTCTATAACCAGTTCCCGGCCGAAACCAAGGACTACGTGCCGATGGTGATCGCGGCGGCGTGGATCTTCCTGCACCCGCGACAGTACGGCGTGGACTTCCCCAAGCTCGACGCGCAGCCGGCCACGCTCAAGCTGGCCAAGTCGACCACGATCTACGAACTCACCATCTGCCTGGGGGGCATGGGCGCACGTGATGGCTACATGCGTGCGCTGCGCAACCTCAACCCGCGCTACGAATCCGATGGCTGGATTCCGGCCGGCACCGTCATCAACGCCACCAATCGCATCGCCAGCCTGTACACGCGTTACTGCGTGAGCGGCCCGCGTGCGGACCTGGCACGCACCCTGATCACGGCCGATCTCAACAACGCCATCGTGCGCAGCAGCAGCGCGCCCGAATACGTGCCCAGCGTGGCAGTGGGCGATGTCAGCCAGATGGCCGGCGTGCCCACCACCGTGGCCACCGGCCAGCCGGCGGTCGCCAAGCCCAAGGCCAGGCAGGCGCGCAGCTACACCATCGCCAAGGGCGACACGCTCGGCCGCGTGGCGAACAAGTACCAGTGCGAGATCAAGGAGCTGGCCAAGGCCAACGGCCTGAAGGCGCCGGCGTACGCGCTCAAGCCGGGGCAGAGCATCAAGCTGGCGGGCTGCGACCGCTGAGTTGCGCAGGTGGTGCCGTGCTGATGGCCGCACCCTTTAGACGGCGGTGCGCATCGGCCTGAACCCGCTGGCGTGGGAGCAGGCCAGGCCGCGCGAACGCCGCTCCGTTAGCCCGGGTCTGGGCAGCGTGTTTTCAATCGAAGGCTTGGCAAACGGCGCGCGGGTGTGCGACGCCTTGTCGGGAATGCCTCGTCGCGGCCAGGTCCGCTCCTACGATGGCGGCGAGCGCACGACAAGGCTGCTTGCCGTAGGAGCGGACCTGGCCGCGACGAAGCCGTCCAGGTAGTCCTGTTGTGCGCAGTGTGTTGCGTTATCTGGGCTGAGCAAAACGGCGCGTAGGAGCGCCGCATCGTTGGGAATGCCGGGCCGCGACCAGGTCCGCTCCTAAGACGGTGTCGTTGCAATTCACTGGCGACGCGCAAGCGCTTGCCCCAGCCGCACCGATGTCTCGGCCGCAAGTGCACCATTGAGCGTGGCCACACCCGGCGGCAGCAACACGATCACGGTCGAGCCGTAGTTGAACCTGGCCATCTCCGCAAACCGTTCCAGCACGATGCCCTTGCCGCAGTAATCCTTGCGGGTGATGCGGTCGCCATAGCGCGGAATCTCCACGCCGCTCCAGACCGTCTCCACGCCGGAGACCAGCAGCGCGCCCACCATCACCGACGCCATCGGGCCAAAGTCGGTGTCGAAGTGGCACACCAGGCGCTCGTTGCGGGCGAACAGGCGCGGCACATTGCGCACCGCATCCGGGCCCACGCTGAACAGCCGGCCGGGCACGTGCACCGTTTCGCGCAGGGTGCCGGTCCACGGCATATGCACGCGGTGATAGTCCTTGGGCGACAGGTACACGGTGGCGAACAGGCCGTTGTTGAACGGCACTGCGGCCGCTTCATCGCCGAGCAACTCGGCGGCGGTGAACGACTGCCCCTTGGCCTGGAAAATGCGACCGTTTTCGATCGGGCCAAGCTGGCTGATGCGGCCGTCGGCCGGCATCAGCAAGGCTGCCGGGTCGGCATCGGGCACGCGCGCGCCGGGCTTCAAGGCGCGGGTGAAAAACGCGTTGAAGGTGGGATAGGCGCGCGGGTCAGGCTGCTGCGCTTCGCTCAGATCCACGCCGAACTTGCGCGTCACCGTGTCGATCAACCACTGCTTGGTGGACGGTGTCTCGGAATAGGCCAGCGCGCGCGCCAGCGAGGACAGCAACCGGTGCGGCAGCACGTAGGTCAGGGAAGTGACAAGACTCACGGAGCGGTTACCTTGGTCAGCTGTTGGAGGTCGGCGGCAATCGCCTTCGGGTCGAGCGGGGGACGGATCAGGCCGGCCAGGCGGCCTTGCGGATCGAGCACGGCGATGCCGGCCGAATGATCCATGCTGTAGTCGTTGGGATTCTGCGCAAACCCCTTGCCCGGCACCTTCTGGAACACGAAGCCCAGCGCGGTGGCAAAGCGCTCCAGCGCCGGTACGTCGGCGGTGGCGGCCAGGGTGTCCTTGTGGAAGGCGTGCGCGTACTCGCCCAGGCGCGCAGGCGGGTCGCGCTGCGGGTCCACCGAGACGAACAGCACGCGCGGGCGCAAGCCATCGGGAATGCTTTCCCATTGCTTCTGCGCCACGGCCAGATCGGTCAAGGTGGTCGGGCAGACATCCGGGCAGAAGGTAAAGCCCAGAAACACCAGCGTCCAATGCCCCTTGAGCTCGCCGGGCACCAGTTGGGTGCCGTCGGACTGGCGCAGGCTGAATTGCGGCAGCGGGCGCGGCTGCGGATAAAAGGTGATGGTCTTGGTGGGCGGCCAGGGCGAATCGGGCGCGCCGCCAAGGAACTTCTGGCCGAGCAACAACCCCAGGCCGGCGGCCAGCGCCACCAGCAGCACGATGCCGGTATTGCGATTGAACATGGCGGTTTCCAGTGCAACGGACGCTCATGATACCGATCCGACCTCTATAATCGGGGGCCGATTCCTCTTTAGTTGTTGCCATGACTGCCGCCGCGGCCGACGAACTGCACACCATCATCGACCTGATCCGCTACGGCACCAGCCGTTTCAACGCAGCCGGTCTGACCTTCGGCCACAGCTACGACAACGCGCTGGACGAAGCCACTCAGCTGGTCCTGCACAGCCTGCATCTGCCGCACGATCTGGGCCCGGCCTACGGCCAGGCGCGTTTGCTGCGCTCGGAAAAAGAGCAGGTGCTCGGCTTGTTCGAACGCCGCATCAGCGAGCGCGTGCCGGCGGCCTATCTCACTGGCGAGGCCTGGTTTGCCGGTCTGAGTTTCAAGAGCGATGCGCGCGCCCTGGTGCCGCGTTCGCCGATCGCCGAATTGATCGAAGCCGGCTTCGAGCCCTGGTTGGGCGGCCGTGAAGTGACCCGCGCACTCGACCTGTGCACCGGCTCAGGCTGTATTGCCATTGCGATGGGCCACTACAACCCGCAGTGGGATGTGGACGGCGTGGACATCAGCGACGATGCGCTGGCGCTGGCGGCCGAAAACAAGGCGCGCCTGCATGCCGACAACGTCAGCCTGCTCAAGTCGGACCTGTTCGCCGGGCTGGGCGGTCGCCAGTACGACCTGATCGTCACCAATCCGCCGTACGTCACCAACGACGAAACCGACGCGCTGCCGCAGGAGTATTCCTACGAGCCCGAACTCGGCCTGCGTGCCGGCTACGATGGTCTGGACCTGGTGCTGAAAATCCTGCGCGATGCGCCGCAGCACCTGAGCGAAGATGGCTTGCTGATTTGCGAAGTAGGCGAATCCGAGCAGCATCTGATCAAGCTGCTGCCGGAAGTGGACTTGGCCTGGGTCGAGTTCAAGGTCGGGCAGATGGGCATCTTCGCGGTGGAATGCCGCGAATTGATCGCGCACGGCGCACGCATCGCCGAGCTGGCCGCGCAGCGATGAGCCTGCGCGCATGAGTGCCAATTCGTTCGGCAAGCTGTTCACCGTCACCACCTTCGGCGAATCGCATGGGCCGGCGATCGGCTGCGTGGTCGATGGCTGCCCTCCCGGCCTGGAAATTGCGCCGGAAGAGTTCAGCCACGATCTGCAGCGCCGTGCCAGCGGCAAGAGCCGGCACACCTCGGCGCGCCGCGAGGCCGATGAGATCGAGATCCTCTCCGGCGTGTACGAAGGCCGCACCACCGGCACGCCGATCGGCCTGCTGATCCGCAACACCGATCAGCGCAGCAAGGACTACAGCAACATCGCCCAGCAGTTCCGTCCCGGCCATGCGGATTACACCTATTGGCAGAAGTACGGCATTCGCGATCCGCGCGGCGGCGGGCGCTCGTCGGCGCGCGAAACCACCATGCGCGTCGCCGCAGGCGTCATCGCCAAGAAGTGGCTCAAGCAGCGCTACGGCGTGCTGGTGCGCGGCTTCCTGTCGCAGCTGGGCGAAATCCGCCCGACCGGTTTCGACTGGAATGCGGTGGAAGACAACCCGTTCTTCTGGCCGCATGCCGCGCAGGTGCCGGAGCTGGAAACCTACATGGATGCGCTGCGCAAATCCGGCGATTCGGTCGGTGCACGCGTGGACGTGGTGGCCGGCGGCGTGCCGGCAGGCTGGGGCGAGCCGATCTACGGCAAGCTCGATGCCGAACTTGCGGCTGCGTTGATGAGCATCAATGCGGTCAAGGGCGTGGAGATCGGCGACGGCTTCGCCAGCGCCGCGCAGAAGGGTACCGAACACCGCGACCTGATCACGCCGGAAGGCTTTCTCAGCAACCATGCCGGCGGCATCCTGGGCGGTATTTCCACCGGCCAGGCGGTCACTGCTTCGATGGTGCTCAAGCCCACTTCCAGCCTGCGCCTGCCCGGCGCGACGGTGGATGCCGATGGCAGTGTGGTCGATGTCATCACCACCGGCCGGCACGACCCGTGCGTGGGCATCCGCGCCACCCCGATCGCCGAGGCGATGATGGCGCTGGTGCTGATGGACCAGGCACTGCGCCACCGCGCGCAATGCGGCGATGTGGGTGAGATCTCGCCGCGCATTCCCGGTCAGGTCGATGTCTGACGCGGGTCGCGCCAGGGTGTGGGTCAGCCAGCCGTTGTTCGACGATGTCGTCGCGCAGCTGGGCGAGCATTTCGAGCTGACCACCACGCAGCGCGTCAGCGCGTATTCGCCGGCCGAACTGGCCGCGCAACTGGCACCGCTGGACGGCGCCCTGATCACCCTCAACGAGCGCATCGGCGCGGCCGAAATCGCCTCGGCCCCGCAGTTGCGCGCCATCGCCAATGTCGGCGTGGGCTACAACAATCTGGATCTGGATGCGCTGAGCGCGGCCGGCATCCTGGCGAGCAATACGCCGGATGTGCTCACCGAAACCACGGCCGATCTCGGCTTTGCGTTGCTGATGGCCACCGCGCGCCGCATCACCGAAGCCGAGCGCTGGCTGCGCGACGGGCAGTGGGGGCAGTGGTCGTTCAAGACCATGCTCGGTGCCGATATCCATGGCAGCACGCTGGGCATCCTGGGCATGGGCCGGATCGGGCAGGGCATCGCACGGCGCGGCGCGCACGGCTTCGGCATGCGCGTGCTGTACCACAACCGCAGCCAGTTGCCGGCCGCCACCGAACAGGCGCTGGGCGCGCAGTACGTGGATTTCGAGACCTTGCTGGCGCAGTCCGATCATCTGGTGCTGGTGGTGCCGTACACCAAGGACTCGCACCACATCATCGACGCGGCGGCGCTGGGCAAGATGCGCGCCACCGCCACGCTGGTGAACATCGCGCGCGGCGGCATCGTCGATGAGCTGGCGCTGGCCGATGCGCTGGCCAACGGGCGTCTGGCCGGTGCCGGCCTGGATGTGTACGAAGGCGAACCCCGCGTGCGTCCGGAGCTGCTGGCGCTGCGCAACGTGGTGCTCACCCCGCATATCGGCAGCGCCAGCCTGGCCACGCGCCGTGCGATGGTGCAGCTGGCGGTGGACAACCTGATCGCTGCGCTGGGCAAAGGCCCGCATGCCGGCCATCCGCCGAGCGCGCTCAATGCCGATGCGGTTGCCGCTGCCAAACATGGCGGCACCGGCGCGGATGCGAAAAAAGCCGGCGTCACCGGCACCATCTCGACCAAACGATAGGGAACCTCCGCGGCCAGCTTTGGAGGTTCCCCGAACCCAGCGCGCAGTGCTTCCTCTTTCCCCCTTTTCGATAAAGACAAACCTCATGAGCAACGAAAACCGTCGTTTCAACGTCGCGGTCGTGGGCGCCACCGGCGCTGTCGGCGAGACCATGCTGAGCATCCTGGCCGAGCGCAACTTCCCGGTCGCCACCCTGTACGCGCTGGCGTCGTCGCGCTCGGCGGGCGGGCAGGTCGAGTTCAATGGCGGCAAGGTCGATGTGCAGGATCTGGCCGACTTCGATCCGACTGGCGTGGACATCGCGCTGTTCTCCGCGGGCGGCAGCGTGTCCAAGGAATACGGCCCCAAGTTCGCCGCGGCCGGTGCGGTGGTGATCGATAATTCGTCGGCGTTCCGCTACGACGACGACGTGCCGCTGGTGGTCTCCGAGGTCAACCCGGAAGCGCTCAAGCAGCGCCCGCGCGGCATCGTCGCCAACCCCAATTGCTCGACCATGCAGATGCTGGTGGCATTGGGCCCGATCCACCGCACCTACGGCATCGAGCGCATCAATGTGGCGACCTACCAATCGGTCTCCGGCGGCGGGCGTTCGGCGATGGAAGAACTGGGCAAGCAGACCAGCGAATTGCTGAGCTTCCAGGAAATCGACCCGCAGCGGTTCCCGGTGCAGATTGCCTTCAATTTGATCCCGCACATCGACGACTTCCAGGACAACGGCTACACCAAGGAAGAGATGAAGCTGGTCTGGGAAACCCGCAAGATCCTCGGCGACGACAGCATCCAGGTGAACCCCACCGCGGTGCGCGTGCCGGTGTTCTACGGTCACTCCGAAGCGGTGGCGATCGAAACCCGCGACAAGATCACCGTAGAAGCGGCGCGCGCGCTGCTGGCAGCATCGCCCGGCGTGGAAGTGGTGGACGAGCGCAAGCCCGGCGGCTACCCGACCCCGGTCACGCACGCCTCCGGCAAGGACGCAGTGTTCGTCGGCCGCATCCGCGAAGACTTCTCGCATCCGCGTGGTCTGAACCTGTGGATCGTGTCCGACAACATCCGCAAGGGTGCTGCGCTCAACGCCGTGCAACTGGCCGAACTGGTCGCCCAGGAAGGCTGATCCGTCGGCTGCGTAGGAGCGCGCTTGCGCGCGATGGGGCTTTCCCGGTGAAGCCCCATCGCGCACAAGCGCGCTCCTACCGATGACCTGACGCATGGATGTCGCATTGCGACAGCTTATGCGCTCTGCACAGGGGCGCCGACTTTTTCGCTCATCCAGCGGCTATATTGATGCCCATGAAACATAGGGGCAGGGGCGCGATGCGTCCGATACACGGGTTGGGTGCGTTGCTGCTGATGGCCTGCAGTGGCGCAGCCATGGCATTGGGACTTGGCGATATCCGGGTGCTGTCCAAGCCCGGGCAGCCGTTGGTGGCCGAAATTCCGGTCATCTCCAACGAGCCGGGCGAGCTCGACAACGCGCGCGTGGCACTGGCGTCGGCCACTACTTTCGCGCGCGTCGGACTGGAGCGGCCGCAGGGTCTGGTCAGCAGTCTGCAGTTCCAGTTCGCGCAGGATGCGCGCGGGCGGGCGGTGATCCGGGTGACCAGCAGTCAGCCGGTGGACCAACCGGCGATCAACTTCCTGATCGAAGTGGAGTGGGGCCAGGGCCGGCTGGTACGCGAGTACGCCGCCCTGGTCGATGCGCCCAACACCGCTGCCGCGATCGCCGAGCCCGCCATCGAAGCGCCGCGCGCCGGCGCCAGCAATACCATCGCCCGTGAGCCGGCGGCTGCCCAGGCAGCGGTCGAACGCGCTGCGCAGGGCGCCCCCAGCGCCGCTGCGGCGCCCTCACGGCCCGCCCCGGCTAGCGCCGCGGCGTCGCAGACCGGCGATGCGCTGCCGGCCGTGCGCTCGGGCCAGACCTTGTCGGAGATCGCGGCGCGCCTGGCACGTTCCAGCGGGCATTCGCTGGACCAGACCATGCTGGCGCTGCTGCGCACCAATCCCGATGCCTTCGTCAACGGCAACATCAATCGACTGAAGCAAGGCGCAGTGCTGCGCACCCCGCAGGAAGACGCGCTGGCGCAGGTCGGTGCGGCCGAAGCCACCGTGATGGTGCGCGAGCAGGCTGCCCAGTGGCGTCAGTCGCGGTCGGCCATTCCGCAACCGGCCGATGCCGGTGCCGCGGCCGCAACAGCCCCGGCCCCGCCCGCGTCCGCCGCGCCCGGTGCCGGCGCGCGGCTCGAAATCGCCCCGGCAGTGGCGAGTCAGACCAACACCGCCGGCGCCACGTCCGGCACCAGTGCCGAAGGCGAGGGCGAGATGGCGGCCAACCAACAGTTGCAACAGGCCAAGGAAGACATCGCCACCCGCGATGCGGAATTGCAGGACCTGCGCTCACGCGTGGCCGATCTGGAAAAGCTCAAGCAGCAGCAACAAGCCTTGATCGCGATGAAGGACACCGACCTGGCCGCCGCGCAGAAGCGTCTTGCCGAGGCGCCGCAGGCAGCACCGCAAGGTGGTGGCTTCCCGCTGTGGCTGATCGGTGGGCTGGTGCTGATCGTGGCTGCGGTTGTCGCGTGGCTGGCCGCGCGTCGCCGCAAGCCCTCGCCGTTGCCGCCGTTGCCGCGGCGCCAGTTCGACTTCGTGCCGCCGGTCGCGCCGGCCGACGGCGGCGAGCCGCAGGACGACGTGCACGCCACCGAGCCGAGCGAGCGCGATGTGGTGCACGAAACCGAATTCGAACAGGTCGACCTGCGCGAAGACGAGCGCACCCATGACGTGCAGCCGCCGTTGTCGGAGGTGCTGCGGCGCGAGCCGCTGCTGTCCGAGCCAGCCGCTGCGCCGCCGGTGGTCAACAGCGACGAGTGGCGTTCGCTGCGTGCCACTCCGGCGGCAACGTCGCCACCGGTAGCCGCGTTCCAGGCCGCCGATTCCCCGTTCCCGTCTGACGCGTCGCAGGCGCCCGAGCAGGCCGAGCCTGTCCAGCCCGTGCACGCGGAGCGCGCGCCCGACCTCGGCGCCCCGTCGGCGGCAGCGTCGACTGCGCACGATGGCGTCCAGGACGGCTTCGACGTCGACCGCGCCCCCCAGGATGTCGTTCCGGCTCCTGCGACTCCGCTGGCAGCGGCTGCACCCGGCGCGGTGGGCCGCAGGGAAGTTGCCTCCGCAGGCCGTGACCGCCTGGAGCTGGCAGTGGCGTACATGGACCTGGGCGACAAGGACACGGCGCGTGGCCTGCTGCTGGAAGTCGCGGCCACCGGCGATGATGCCACCCGCGCCGAAGCCGCCGAGCTGCTGGAACGCCTGGCATGAGCCCGGCCATGGACAGCCTTGCGGTACGCGAGCGACGGATCGACTACGTGGAGTTCGCATCCACCGATCCCGACGCCAGCCGGGCCTTCTTCGAAACCGTGTTCGGCTGGCAGTTCCAGGCCTACGGGCCGGATTACCTGGCCTTCAACGACGGTCGCCTGGATGGCGGCTTCTACCGCGCCGGCACGCCTGCTCCGGCAGAAGGCGGCCCCTTGGTCGTGCTGTATGCCGACGACCTGGCGCCGATGCTCGATCGGGTGCGCGCCGCCGGCGGCGAGATCGTCAAGCCGGTCTTCGGCTTTCCGGGTGGCAGCCGGTTCCACTTCCGCGAGCCCGGCGGCGCCACGCTGGCCGTGTGGTCCGAGCGCACGATCGCGTCAAGCGACTGACCACGCGCCTGTGTGAGCCGCGTGCTACCGCGGCTCGCCATCGGCCGATGCTATCGGACAACGCTGCTCGTACACTTCACCTTCTCCGCATAGCGGGGCTGTGCTGGCACCTGCCTGCGATGGTGGCGTCGGCATGACCGGCGTTCGGTTTCATCGATTCATTCATAGGGCAGGTACCGATGCGTTACGCGCTGGGCGTGGAGTATGACGGCAGCGAGTTTCAGGGCTGGCAGCAACTGGGCGAGCATGGCGGGCCGAGCGTGCAGGCCAGCCTGCAGACGGCGCTGTCGTCGGTGGCCGATGCCCCGATCCAGGTGGTCTGCGCAGGGCGAACCGACGCCGGCGTGCATGGCGAATGCCAGGTGGTGCACTTCGACAGCGATGCGCGACGTCAGCCGCGTGGCTGGATGCTGGGCACCACGGCGCGGCTGCCGGCTTCGATCGCGGTGCGCTGGTGCGTGCCCGTTGCCGACGACTTCCATGCACGCTTTGCCGCGCGCGCCCGGCGGTATCGCTACCGCCTGCTGAATCGTCAGATCCGCCCGGCACTGTATCGGCAGACGCTGAGCTGGGAACGTCGGCCGCTCGATGCCCAGGCCATGCATGCTGCCGCCCAGGCCTTGCTGGGCGAAAACGACTTCAGCGCGTTTCGCAGCGTGCAATGCCAGGCCTTGCATGCGCGTCGCAACCTGCAGGCAATCAGCGTGCAGCGCATCGGCGAAGTGGTGGAGGTGCAGGTGCAGGCCAATGCATTCCTTCATCACATGGTGCGGAATATTGTGGGCTCGCTGATGTTGGTCGGAACCGGCGAACAGCCGGCCGACTGGATCGCGACGTTGCTCGCCGGGCGCGACCGCACGGTTGCCGGGCCGACAGCGCCGCCACAAGGTCTGGTGTTTATCGGGCCTCTGTATCCTGCAGAGTGGCTTCTGCCCGCCGAGGTGACCCAATGAATCGATCGCTGTACCGCACCCGTATCAAGTTCTGTGGCATGACCCGCGCCGGTGACATCCGACTGGCCGGGGAGCTGGGTGTGGACGCGGTAGGTTTCATCTTTGCCCACGGCAGCCCGCGCCGCGTGGCGCCGGCCGAGGCGCGCGCCATGCGCCAGGCCACCGCGCCGATGGTCGACGTGGTGGCCCTGTTCCGCAACAATTCCAAGGAAGAAGTGCGTGAGGTGGTCCGCACCGTGCGCCCGACCCTGCTGCAGTTCCACGGCGAGGAAGACGACGCGTTCTGCCGCAGTTTCAACCTGCCTTATCTGAAGGCCGTGCCGATGGGCAGCACCGGCGTGAACGGCGAAGACGCCAATGCACGCACGCTGCAGCTGGCCTATCCCAATACGGCCGGCTTCCTGTTCGACAGCCATGCGCCTGGCGCTGGCGGCGGCACCGGCAAGACCTTCGACTGGTCGCGACTCCCCACCGGCTTGCACCGCCCATTTCTTCTTGCCGGCGGCATCACCGCCGACAATGTGTTCGACGCGATCGTCGCGACGCTGCCCTGGGGCGTGGATGTCTCCAGTGGTGTGGAACTTGCGCCCGGCATCAAGGATGGCCACAAGATGCGCAAGTTTGTCGAAGAGGTGCGCCGCGCCGATTGTCACGAGATGGGGTGAGGGCGGGATTCGGGAGTCGGGATTCGTAACAGCGGTGGGTTGAGGCGATTGGTTGATGGGCAGACCTACGCGTTTGCGCGCTGGCAGGTTTCTGACTTCGATCCGTCGGCAGTTGCGCGCCCCGCGTTGTTGGTGTGCCGGCTGCGCCGAGGTGGCGCCTATCCGCTAGAGCGATTCAGCCAGTGACTGCATGCCTTCGCGCTTGCGAAGCTCAGACGTGTCGTTTCGCACCTTCTTGGTAGCGACATCGGTGCATGGTCTTGCGCCTGGTAATCGTGTCGTCGGTGCATGGTCGTAATCAGCCGTGCTGGCGCTGCGGTCGTGCGACGGCCGCCCGCGATGCCGCTCAGGTGGCTGCGGCATGCATGGCCGGCGAGGTGTGCTGATCGTTTGCCAGGGCGCTGCCTAGCCAATCCGCCAGCTGTGCAATACGTGGGTCAGGATTGCGCTTTGCGGCGCATAGCACCCAGCGGCCGCGGGTGGCGGTGAATCCCCAGGGCGCCAGCAGGCGCCCGGCCGCCAGATCGGCCGCGACCAGGGCCTGCGGGGCGATCGCGATGCCCAGGCCCGCGGCGGCCGCCTCCAGCAGATACACCAGATGTTCGAACTCGGTTCCCAGCCGTAACGCGTCGCGCGCCAGGCCGTGGGCCTGGGCCCATTCCGGCCACGCCTGTGGGCGCGAACGGGTGTGCAGCACGGCGTGATCGAGCAGGGCGGCCGGGTGGTTGCCAGCGAGCCGCAAGGCCGAGGCAAGGTGCGGGCTGAGCACCGGCCCGATCCATTCCACGCCCAGGTCATGCACTTGCCAGTTGCCGGGCCAGGGTGGGGTGTCCAGCAACAAGGCCGCGTCCAGGCCATCCAGATCCGCGCTGGGCGGTTGTTCGTTGGCCGACAGGTGCAGGCGCATGTCCGGAAGGTCGTGTTGCAACTGGCCCAGGCGCGGGATGACCCAGCGTGCAAGCAGGCTGCCGGAGCAGCCCAGCACCAATGGCGCCTCGGTGGCCGGGCGTCGCAGACCGGCCCAGGTGTCGGCAATCAGGGCGAACCCTTCTCCGGTGGCATCGCGCAAGCGCGCGCCGGCAGCGGTCAATACCAGGCCGCGGCCCTGGCGGACAAACAGGGCCGCACCCAGGGCGTGTTCCAGCGCGCGGACGTGGCGGCTGATGGCGCCATGGGTCACGTGCAGCTCCTGCGCCGCGCGGCTGAGGCTCTGCAGACGCGCGGCGGCTTCGAAGGCGCGCAGGGCCGCCAGCGGTGGGAGTAGGCTGCTCATGTGTGAGTCCAGGTCACAGGTTGCAGCAATCTTATCGATTTATCGCCGCCCCGGGCTGGGGTAGAGTGACGGCCTCGCGTATGACCGCACCGTTGCAGAGGATTCCCATGTCGGCCCAGCCCATCAGTGACTTTTACGCCTACCCGGATGCTGCCGGCCATTTCGGCAAGTTCGGCGGCCGCTTCGTCGCCGAAACCTTGATCGGTCCATTGCAGGAGCTGTCCGCCGCCTATGACCAGGCGCGCCAGGATCCGAGCTTCATCGCCGAATACGACAAGGACCTCAAGCATTACGTCGGCCGGCCCAGCCCGATCTACCACGCCGAGCGGCTCAGTCGCGAAGTGGGCGGGGCACAGATCCTGCTCAAGCGCGAAGACCTGAATCACACCGGCGCGCACAAGATCAACAACACCATCGGCCAGGCACTGCTGGCCAGCCGCATGGGCAAGACCCGCATCATCGCCGAGACCGGCGCCGGCCAGCATGGCGTGGCCAGCGCCACGGTCGCAGCGCGCCTGGGCCTGGAATGCGTGGTCTACATGGGCGCCACCGATATCGAACGGCAGAAGATCAACGTCTACCGCATGAAGCTGCTGGGCGCGACGGTGATTCCGGTGACCTCCGGTTCGGCCACGCTCAAGGACGCGCTCAACGAAGCGATGCGCGACTGGGTAACCAATGTGCGCGATACCTTTTACATCATCGGTACCGTTGCCGGCCCCGACCCGTATCCGCGCATGGTGCGCGACTTCAATGCCATCGTCGGGCGCGAAGCGCGCGAGCAGATGCTGCAGGACTACGGCCGGCTGCCGGATGCGATCAGCGCCTGCGTGGGCGGCGGCAGTAATGCGATCGGCCTGTTCCATGCCTTCCTCAACGACCCCGGCGTCAAGATCTATGGCGCCGAAGCGGCCGGCGACGGCATCGCCACCGGCCGCCACGCGGCATCGATCGCCGCCGGGCGCCCCGGCGTGCTGCACGGCAACCGCACCTACGTGATCTGCGACGACGACGGCCAGATCACCGAAACCCATTCGATCTCCGCCGGCCTGGATTACCCCGGCGTGGGTCCGGAGCATTCGTTCCTGTCCGACAGCGGCCGCGCGGTGTATCAGGGCATCACCGACGACGAGGCGATGGCCGCCTTCCACCTGCTGGCGCACACCGAGGGCATTCTGGCGGCGCTGGAGTCCAGCCATGCGGTGGCGCAGTCGATCAAGCTGGCGCGCGAGCTGCCCAAGGATGCGCTGGTGCTGTGCAACCTGTCCGGGCGTGGCGACAAGGACGTGCACACCATCGCCGCGCGCGAGGGTCTGGTGTTGTGAGGGCAGACCGGCTGCAGCAGTGGGGCGGCGGTATCGCGCTGCTGTGCATGTCTAGCCTGGCGGTGGCCGCGGTCGCGGGCTCCGCGCTGGATCGCAGCGGCGCGGTGCGGGTCGGTCAGCGATTCAGCGAGCTGGCGCCACAGGCGGCCTGGAAGCCGCTCAACGCCGGCCCGATCGGACACTGCGACTATGTGCAGGCCGGTCTGTTGCCTGATGGAGTTGCGATGATGGTGGAAGACGACCGCGTCGTCCGCTTCGACATCAGCGACGCCGGTCCGGTGGGCCCGTTCGGCATCCGTGTCGGCGACAGCGAAGCCGCCGCGCGTGCGCGCCTGCCAGCGGGCTACAGCGTCCAGCCCCATAAATATGGCAGGGACGGCGGGACTGATCTTTATCTGACTTGGCGCGACCCGCAAGGCGAGTTCGCCCTTCGCTACGAAACCGGAGAAGGCACTGTGACATCGATGTACTGGGGAAGCTGGGACGCCGTGCAACTGGTGGAGGGCTGCGCATGAGCCGCGCGCCAGGCCGTATCGCTATGCGTTTTGATGCCTTGCGCCACTCCGGCCGCAAGGCGCTGATCCCCTTCATCACCGCCGGCGACCCGTCGTTGGAAGCCACCGTGCCGGTGATGCACGCGCTGGTGCGCGCCGGTGCCGACGTCATCGAGCTGGGCGTGCCGTTCTCCGACCCCATGGCCGACGGTCCCACCATCCAGCGCAGTTCCGAGCGCGCGCTGGCACGCGGTGCCGGCCTGGCCTACGTGCTGGAAGCGGTGCACGAATTCCGCCGCGAAGATGCCACCACCCCGGTGGTGCTGATGGGCTATCTCAACCCGATCGAAATCCACGGCACGCGCCGGTTCGCCGAAGCCGCCGTCGCGGCGGGCGTTGACGGTCTGTTGCTGGTCGACCTGCCGCCGGAAGAGGCGGACGAAACCCGCCACATCTTCAGCGAGGTCGGGCTGGCGCTGATTGCGCTGGCATCGCCGACCACCAGCGAGCAGCGCCTGGACATGTTGTGCAGCACGGCGCAGGGCTACCTGTACTACGTCAGCTTTGCTGGCGTCACCGGCGCCTCCAACCTGCTCGACACCCATGCCGCCAGCGACCGCCTGCGCCAGCTGCGGCAACGTGCCGGTGCGCCGGTGGTGGCCGGCTTCGGCATCAAGGACGCCGCCAGCGCGGCCGCGATGGCCGTCGATGCCGACGGCGTGGTGGTCGGTAGCGCCCTGGTGGCGGCCCTGGCCGAAGCGGGCGACGTCCGCAGCGCCCGCGAAGGCGCCGAAGCCTTTCTGGCCCCATTGCGTCGGGAATTGGACCGCTGATCTGTCCCGCGATCAGTAAGTCATGCTGCAGGTCGCGCATGCGGCTGCGTTGCATACCTTGACCCCGAAATTGGATTCAAGCTTGCAACTTCCTCCGCTGCTGCAACTGCATTTCACTGCAGCCGAAGGAACCCGAATAGATTGGCTTACCAGCAAGCCGAGCGCCATGTTTTCAGTCGCAGAGCCAGTCATAGGGATCTGATAGCCGTCGGGAACGTCCATTGGTGCGACATAACCGTATAGGCGGATCCACACGGCATCGCGCCCGCTAGCCTCTACCGGAATGCCAAGGGTCTTTTTGAATGCAAGTAGATCCTTTCTGACATCGGGGATCGACAAAAAGCGTGGATCGACCCGTGGCAAGCGTTTGACTTCATCGACGCTGGCGAAAGTCACGCCGATTTGATCTTGCGGAACCGGATACATCGCGGTGCTTCCGCCGCGATTGCACTGGGTGCAGTCTGAGCTCATCGCACAAAAAGTCTGCCCATTGGGAAGCAATGTGGGACTGCATCCAGACCCTCCAGGACATGCGCAGGTCAGGACGGCAGTCGGGCTGATTGCCCAGACACCTTTTTCCTGGGTAAACATGAACCATCCAGTAGGTACCCGTATTGTCATCGAGCCATCTGGATTGATGTGCGACGTTGTCTTGCTCGGAAGCGGTGCGCTGGTCTCGCTTCCGCACATTTTTACCTGAGCCTGGCTGCTACCGACAACGGAGACCAGGAGTAAGAGGGCTGCAAGGCATGCTGGAATTTTCATGATCGATCCTTGTTCACGTTTGTCTATAGGGGCTGTTCCATTTGTGGCTACACGTACCTGATTGGGGTATGACTGCTGTAGCGCACCATATAAAACTCTCGGTGCCGATTTTCCCATTATCACAATGGCGTTCCTCATGGAAGTTCTTACCGACTGGCGGCTGCCTGTTTAATTTTCTTGATGGTGTCTCGATACTCGGACGTACGAAAGCGTCGGGTGTCGGACTGGTACACTGCTACTGTCGCCCCGTAGGGGTGCTTTTACGAAATCGAATGAGCTGGCTCAGCAAATTGATGCCCTCCGGCATCCGCACCGAGAACACCCCGGCCAAGAAGCGCAGCGTCCCCGAGGGGCTGTGGGAAAAGTGCAGCAACTGCGGTAGCGCACTGTACGGCCCGGAACTCGAAGAAAATCTCGAGGTGTGCCCGAAGTGCGACCACCACATGGCGATCCGCGCGCGCGCGCGTCTGAACTCGCTGTTCGACCCGGAAACTGCAACCACCGAGATCGCCGCCCAACTCGGCCCGGTCGACGTGCTCAAGTTCAAGGACCAGAAGCGCTACGGTGAGCGCATCAAGGCCAGCCAGAAGGCCAGCGGCGAATACGACGCGCTGATCGCCATGCGCGGCACGCTCAAGGGCAACCCGCTGGTCGCCGCCGCCTTCGACTTCGCCTTCATGGGCGGCTCGATGGGCTCGGTGGTCGGCGAGCGTTTTGCACGCGCTGCCGAGGTAGCGCTGGAAGTGGGCTGCCCGTTCGTGTGCTTCTCCGCCAGCGGCGGTGCGCGCATGCAGGAAGGCCTGTTCTCGCTGATGCAGATGGCCAAGACCTCCGCGGCACTCGGGCGCCTGCGCGAAGCCGGCCTGCCGTACATCTCGGTGCTGACCCATCCCACCACCGGTGGCGTGTCGGCGTCGTTCGCGATGCTGGGCGACATCAACATCGCCGAGCCGCATGCGCTGATCGGTTTCGCCGGCCCGCGCGTGATCGAGCAGACCGTGCGCGAGACGCTGCCGGAAGGCTTCCAGCGTTCGGAGTTCCTGCTCGACCACGGCGCCATCGACCAGATCTGCGACCGCCGCCAGATGCGTGACCGCATTGCCGAGCTGAGCGCGATGATGATGCGTCAGCCGCGTCCGCAGGAGGCGGTGGCATGAGGGGGCTGACGGGGCCCGGGACCCGGGACCGGGGACCCGGGAAAAGCGTGGTCTGCTGCCTGCGTACGTCCGATGGCTGCTCCTCCCGGGTCCCCGGTCCCGGGTCCCCGGTCCTGGCTCCATGAGCGCCCGCAAATATTTCGGCACCGACGGCATTCGCGGTCGGGTCGGGCAGGGCGCGATCTCGGCCGATTTCGTGCTGCGTCTGGGCAATGCGCTCGGGCGCGTGCTGACGCAGGGCCGCAGCAAGCGGCCGCTGGTGTTGATCGGCAAGGACACGCGCATTTCCGGCTACATGTTCGAAGCGGCGCTGGAAGCGGGCCTGGTGGCGGCAGGTGCCGATGTGCAGATGATCGGCCCGATGCCGACGCCGGCCATCGCGTTTCTGACCAGCACCTTGCGTGCCGATGCCGGCGTGGTGATCAGCGCCTCGCACAATCCCCATTACGACAACGGCATCAAGTTCTTCTCTGCCGAAGGCGAAAAGCTCGACGACGCGACCGAGGCGGCCATCGAAGCCGCACTCGACGAGCCGTTCCATACCGTGGAATCCGAGCGCCTGGGCAAGGCGATCCGCACCCGCGATGCGATCGGTCGTTACATCGAGTTCTGCAAGGCCAGCGTGGCGCGCGGCTTCACCCTGCAGGGCCTGAAGATGGTGCTGGACTGCGCGCATGGCGCCACCTATCACATCGCCCCGATGCTGTTTCGCGAGCTCGGCGCTGAGGTGGTAGTGATCGGTGCAGCGCCGGACGGGCTCAACATCAACGACGGGGTCGGTTCCACGCATATCGACAATCTCGCCGCCAAGGTGCGCGAGAGCGGGGCGCAGCTGGGCATCGCCTTCGATGGCGACGGCGACCGCGTGCTGATGGCCGACGACCAGGGCAACCCGGTCGATGGCGACGACCTGCTGTATGTGCTTGCGCGCTCCTGGCAGGCCAGCGGCCGGCTCACCGGCACCGTGGTTGGCACCTTGATGACCAATTACGGGCTGGAGCCGGCGCTGGCGGCGCTGCGCATCCCGTTCCAGCGCGCCAAGGTGGGTGACCGTTATGTGCATCAGGCGCTGGTCGAAGGCGGCGGCACGCTGGGTGGAGAAACCTCCGGCCATCTGCTGTGCCTGGACCGCGCGAGCACCGGCGACGGCATCGTCAGTGCGCTGCAGGTGCTCGAAGCCCTCATCCGCGATGGTCACAGCCTGCGTGAGGCCTTGCGCGACCTGACCAAGGTGCCGCAAAAGACAGTCAACGTGCGGCTGGGTGGCGGCGCGGCAAACGCCATCGTCGAGGCGGCGAGCGTGCAGCAGGCGCTGCAGCAGGCGCAGGCGGCCGTGCAGGGCCGGGGGCGTGCATTCCTGCGTCCGTCCGGTACCGAGCCGGTGGTGCGCGTGACCGTGGAAGCCGACGACGCCGGCCTGATGCAGGACACGCTCGACCGACTCTCAGGTGCGGTGCGTGACGCGGCGTGAGTCAATCGTCATCGGCGTCTGCGTGGTCTTCGCCAAGGCCGCGACGTTCTACCTGTTGTATCGCCTGCTGATCTGAGCCGCAGGCTCTCTCGACCTTTTCAAACTTCCATTGCAGACACCCGTATGAGCGCCCGCATCCCCACCCTGGACATCACCCGCTTCGACAGCGACCGCGACGCCTTCGTCGCCGAACTCGGCGCAGCCTATCGGCAGTGGGGCTTTGCCGGCATCCGCAATCACGGCATCGCCCAGGCCGACATCGATGCCGCCTACGAGGTCTTCAAGGCGTTTTTCGCCTTGCCAGAGGAGGTGAAGCGGCGCTATCACGTGCCGGGCAGCGGCGGCGCACGCGGCTATACCGCCTTCGGTGTGGAAACCGCCAAGGATTCCAAGCATTTCGACCTGAAGGAGTTCTGGCATATCGGTCGCGAGATTCCGGACGATTCGCCGTATCGTGCGGTGATGCCGCCGAACCTGTGGCCGGAGGAAGTGCCGGAGTTCCGTGAGCGTGGCTATCAGCTGTACCAGCAGCTGGATCAACTCGGCTCGCGCGTGCTCTACGCGCTGGCACTGCATATCGGTCTGCCGCAGGACTATTTCGTCGACAAGACCAACAACGGCAATTCGATCCTGCGGCCGATCCACTACCCGCCGATCACCAGCGACGACATCCCGAACGTGCGCGCCGGCGCGCATGGCGACATCAACTTCATCACCTTGCTGGTCGGTGCCAGTGCCGCCGGGCTGGAAGTACGTTCCAACGATGGCGAGTGGGTGCCGTTCACCGCCGACGCCGACACCATCGTGGTCAACATCGGCGACATGCTGCAGCGCCTGACCAACCACGTGTATCCATCCACGATCCATCGCGTGGTCAATCCGCCCGGCGAGGCCGCGCGCAAGCCGCGCTATTCGGTGCCGTTCTTCCTGCACCCCAACCCGGATTTCCTGATCGACGTGTTGCCCTCGTGCATCAGTGCCGACAACCCGAGCCGGTATCCCGAGCCGATCACCGCACACGGCTTCCTGGAAGAGCGTCTGCGCGAGATCAAGCTGAAGTAAGCGGTGTCGTCGTCGCTGGTGCTGTGGGTGGCAATGGCCGCGCCGCACTTGGGCGGCAGGCAGCGCGCACAACCCGTAGTCGCGCTCGCAACATTGGCCATGACAGCGACCACAGTTCTGTTCATAAATTTGTGCTCGCGTCTGGTTAAAGCTTGCGTTCACCCGCGCCGATAATCCAGTCTGATCGCTAGCGCGACGTCGGACTCGCCTGGCGCCCGCTGCCGATTGCACGGCCAGGGGGCGCATACGGATGCAGGGGATCAAACACATGGGGGCGGTGGGCTTGCTTGCGCTCTGCGGCGTGGCAGCGCCGCTAGCAGCAGCGCCGGTGAGCGTGGCGGTGGCCGATGCCAACGGCGTCCTGGTCGATGCGGTGGTCAGCCTGGAGTTGCCGCGGCCCGCCGCGGCCAGTGCCGGCAAGACCATGGAGATGGACCAGGTCAATTCGCAGTTTGTGCCTGCGGTGTTGGCGGTGCGCACCGGCACGTCGGTGCGGTTTCCGAACAACGATCAGATCCGCCATCAGGTGTATTCGTTCTCGCCGGCCAAACGCTTTGAACTGCCGCTGTTCCAGGGCACCACGGCCGCGCCGGTGCGCTTCGATCAAGCCGGTCTGGTGACGGTGGGCTGCAACATCCACGACTGGATGCTGGGCTATATCGTGGTGCTGGAGACCCCGTATTTCGGCAAGACCGGCAGCGACGGGCGCGTGCAGCTCGACGCGCCCGCCGGCAACTACACGCTGCGCGTGTGGCATCCCCGCATCAGGGGCGCTGCCGTGACCGAGCCGCTGGTCGTCGCACGCGACCCGGTGCAGCGCCGCATCACCTTACAGACCACGGGCGCGGCACCGGTGGTGGCGCCACCGGATGCGCGCGTCCGCGTGTTGCAGGACAAATTTCGCCGCGCCGAGCCGAAGAAGACCCATCCATGAGGGCGATGCGACTGCATACCCGCATCGCGGTGCTGCTGGTGCTGGTTGTGCTCGCCACCCAGGCACTGACCTTCATTGCGGTGCAGCTGGCAACCGATCGCAGCGTCAAGGCGCAGCTGGGCGAAGAACTGCAGATCGGCGAGCGCGTCTGGCAGCGCATCAACCTGCGCCGCGACGAACAACTGCTGCAATCGGCCTCGGTGCTGGCCGATGATTTCGGCTTTCGTGCTGCGGTGGCCAGCGGCGATGTGCCCACCATGCAGTCGGCGCTACGCAATCATGCCGCGCGCATGTCCGCGCAGACTGCGGTGCTGCTCTCGCCGGATGGCGAATTTTTGACCGGCCTGGCCGATCTGCCCCAGGCCGAGCAATTGCGCGCGGTACAGGCCCTGTTGCAGCAGGCGCAGCGCGATGGTCGTGCGGTGGGGGTGGTTGCACTGAATCGGCAGATCGTGCGGCTGGCCGTGGTCCAGGTGCTGGCGCCGAGTCGCGTCGGCTGGATTGCGATCGGCAACGAATCCGGCGAGGGCCTGGCCCAGGATTTCCGCACGACCACCGGGTTGGATGCCACGTTCTTTACCGACGGCCCGCCTGTGCAGGTGCTCGCGTCGACGTTGGAGCCGCCGGCGCGTGCCGAATTTGCGCAGCAGTTGCCGACCGCCGAGCGCACCCAGGCAACAGCGATTGCGCTGACGCTGGGTCAGTCGCGCTACCTGGTCAAGCTGCAAGCGATCCAGGGCGACAGCCATGTGCGGGTGGCCTTGCAGGCGTCGCTGGACCGGGCGATCGCGCCGTATCGCATTCTCAAGTTGCGCATCCTGTTGCTGGCCGGTCTGGCCACGGCTGCGGCCCTGGGCGTGGCAATCTTTCTGGCGCGTAGTGTCAGCAAGCCGGTGGCGCAATTGGTGCAGGCCGCGCGGCGCATCCAGCGTGGCGATTACCAGACGGCAGTGGACGTGCCGCCGGGCCGCGAGCTGGCCGAGCTGGCCGACAGCTTCGGGCGGATGCAGCAGCAGATCGCCAGCCGTGAGCAGCACATCCTGCATCAGGCGCGGCACGACGCACTCACCGGCTTGCCTAATCGTTTGTGGCTGCTGGAGCGGTTGACGGAGGTGGTCGAACACACCGTCGCTTCCGGTGGCACCGCGGCCGTGCTGATCCTGGATCTGGAGCGTTTCAAGGAGCTCAACGACAGCCTGGGCCATGATTTTGCCGACCAGGTGCTGGTCGAGGCCGGGCGGCGGCTTGCCGATGTGGTGCACGCGCCCAACCTGGTCGGGCGCCTGGGTAGCGACGAGTTCATGGTGGTGGTGGCGCAGGCCGATGCGAACAGCGTGCAGCTGGACGCACAACGGCTGCTGCTGCAATTGCGCCGCCCGCTGGCTTTGCCGCAGGCACGCATCCAGCTCGAAGCCAGCATCGGCATCGCGCTGATTCCAGAGCATGGCGCCGACCCGGACACCTTGCTGCGTCGCGCCGATATCGCACGGCGCCAGGTGGGCGATGTGACCACCATCGGCGCCAGCGTCTACCGCATGGGCCAGGACGAGCAGCATCTGCGCCGGCTGCGGCTCACCGGCGATCTGCGCCAGGCCATCGGCGGCAACGAGTTGACCTTGCGATTCCAGCCCAAGATCTGCCTGCGGACCGACCGTGTCGAACAGGTCGAAGTGCTGGTGCGCTGGCATCACCCGACGCTGGGCCCGATCGGCCCGGACGAATTCATTCCGCTGGCCGAGCATTCCGGCGTGATCCACCCGTTGACCCGCTTCGTGCTGGACGAGGCACTGCGCTGCCAGGCGCACTGGCGCGCGCAAGGCCTGGAGCTGGGCATGGCGATCAACCTGTCGGCCCTTGATCTGTCCGATCCAGGTCTGCCCGACTACGTGCGTGCGCGGCTGGAGCAGCACGCCGTGCCGGCGCAGTCGGTCACGTTGGAGTTGACCGAAAGCGCGCTGATGCGCGATGTCGAATCTGCGCTGCACATGCTGCATCAGCTGCGTGGCGTGGGCGTGCGTCTGTCCATCGACGACTTCGGCACCGGCTATTCCTCGTTGGCCCAACTCAAGCGCATGCCGGTGAACGAATTGAAGATCGACAAGAGCTTCGTGATGCAGCTGGCCGAAGGCACCGACGATGCATTCATCGTGCGCAGCACGATCGACCTGGGCCACAACCTCGGCCTGAGCGTGATCGCCGAAGGCGTCGAAAACACCACGGCCCTGGGCCTGCTACGCGGCTATGGCTGCGACATGGTGCAGGGCTACCTGTACGCGCCACCACTGGAAGAGGCGCCGCTGGTGGCGTGGTGCATGCGCCAACTGGGCATGCCCTTGGCAGCCCATGCAGGCATGCAGCGATGAGCGCGTGTCTGCGTGTCGCCCTCATCGTGACGGCTGCTGCCGGTGCGTTCGCGCCATTGAAGGCAATGGCTGGCGACGGGCGCCTGCTCGCCACCGGTGGCGTGTCGATGATCGAAGGCAGCAGTGGTGGCGGCATCGTGCCGTGGGCCACGTTGTCGGGTTACGGCACGCGCGATGAGTTGGGCGCCGTGCTGTTTGCCACGCATGTGGATAGCGGCGATTACCGCCTCGATGTGCAGGGCGCGGCGCTTACGGTTGGTAATCGGCTGGAGCTGTC
This sequence comes from Xanthomonas sp. NCPPB 1325, assembly GCF_041477645.2. Taxonomy (NCBI): domain Bacteria; kingdom Pseudomonadati; phylum Pseudomonadota; class Gammaproteobacteria; order Lysobacterales; family Lysobacteraceae; genus Xanthomonas; species Xanthomonas sp. NCPPB 1325. The sequence goes on along the minus strand of NZ_CM192985.1, from coordinate 3,106,281 downwards.
GCTTGCGCGCCAGCGTCTGGATCTGGGCGCGCTGCAGGACCGGCTCGGCTTGCCGTGGAATGCGCTCGGCCAGGACGTGTTCGGTGCCAAGGTGCGACTGGCCGGCGACCTTGTCTACGGGCATGCACCGCAAGTCAGCCTGGGCGTGCAGTACAAGCGCTTGCGCGACGGGACCTTGCCATTGGCGATCGGTGCGCGCGACGATCACGGCACGGACGTCTACCTGAGTGCAAGCCGCTTGTTGCTGCAGGGCGCTGGTGGGTACCAGCTGCTGCTCAACGGGACGGTGCGCGCCACCCGCGCCAACCAGACCGGCTTGCTCGGTTTCGGCGGCGACCGGCGTAACGGCTATCGTCTGGTGCCCGAGGCCAGTGCCGCCGTCGTGCTGTCGCCATCCTGGGCGGTGGGCGTGGAATATCGCGACAAACCGAACAACCTGCGCTTCGCGCGCGAGCAGGCGTGGGCAGATGTGTTCGTCGCCTGGTTCCCCGGCAAGCACGTTTCGCTGACTGCCGCCTGGGCCGATCTGGGCAATGTCGCCACGCTGGCCGACCAGCGTGGTCCTTATCTCTCTTTGCAGGTGGCGTTCTGATGAACCTATGGCTGCGCTGGTGCCTGCTGTGCGTGCTGGGCCTGACGAGCGCCTGCGCCAGCACGCAACCGCGCCAGACACTCTACGACGAGCTCGGCGGGCAAGCCGGCATCGAAGCGCTGGTAGAAACCATGCTCTCGCGTATCGCCGACGACCAGCGCATCGTCGACAAGTTCGCCCGCGTCAACATCGTCATGCTCAATGCACGCCTGGTGCAGAAGTTCTGCCACGTCGCCGACGGCCCCTGCCCGGACACGGCCAAGTCGATGCAGCAGGCGCACGCGCACCTGGCCATCCGCGAAGGCGATTTCAACGCACTGGTCGAAGACCTGAACTGGGCGATGGATCAGCAAAAGATCCCGCGCCGCACGCAAAATCGCCTGCTCGCGCGGCTGGCAGCCATGCATGGCGAGATCGTCAATCGCTGAGAGCGACGGGTCTCCTGCCGTCGTTCGCCGGGCGTGCATGAGTCGCGAGCGCTGCGGCATGCGATAAGCCTGTGTTCGAGCACTTGCACGTTCCTCAACTGCGCGCTTGCGCGGTCATCGCGCTTTGCCAGCCGGTGCACGTCGAAGCCCGGCACACGGGCACCTGCACAGATGCGATGCCTTTCCACCGATCGTCCATAGCCGCTTCACTCCAACGGCCGCACCCGGTGCGAGCCGCGTGCCATCAGCCGCAGGGCAAGCGCATGCGACAGCAGGCGCAGCGCCGCATGGACCAGCCGATAGCGCCAGCCCGGCACCGCCAGCACCTGGCCGCGCTCCAGCGCCTGGATGCCGTACTCGGCCACGTCATCGGCCTGCAGCCAGGCCCAGCCGGGCAGGGTGGACATCGCCTCGCGCGTGCCGGTGACATCGTGGAATTCCGACCATGCAAAGCCGGGGCACAGGGCGCAGACCTTGACGCCGCAATCGGCGTTTTCCAGCGCCAGCGATTCGCTGAAGCGCAGCATGAAACTCTTGCTGGCCGCGTATAGCGTCTGCCCATCGGCACTGGGTGTCAGTGCCGCGAACGAGGCGACGTTGAGAATGCGGCCCTTGCCGCTGGCACGAATCATCGGCAACAGCCGCCAGGTCAGTTCGCACACTGCGCCCACCATCACCTGCAGAAAGCGCGCATGCGTGGCCCAGTCGTTGCGCAGGTAGCGGCCCGGCACACCGTAGCCGGCGTTGTTGACCAGGGTACCCACCGTCCAGCCGTTGCGCTGGATTTGCGTCGCCAGTGCTTCGGCTGCGGCAGGGTCGGCCAGATCGGCCGGCAGTACTTCCACCCGCACGGCGCTGCGCAATTCATCCGCCAGCGCCTGCAGCCGGTCCACCCGCCGCGCGGTCAGGATCAACGGCACCCCGCGCCGGGCATAGGCCCGCGCAATCTCGCGGCCGATGCCGCTGGACGCACCGGTGATCAGCGCAAAGACAGGCGAAACGGACATGACGGGTTCCTGGTGGGGGAGGGATGGGACATGCAGCGGACAGAAGTGTGCCGGTTGCCGACAGGCCATGGGCTATTCTGTCGCCTGTCTTCAACTCAGGAACCTGCGCCTGATGCCTCGAAAGATCGTTGCTGGAAACTGGAAGCTGCATGGCAGCCGCAGCTTTGCCACCGAACTGGTGGCAAAGGTCGCCGCGCACATGCCCCTGGAGGGTGTCGACGTCGTCATCCTGCCACCACTGCCTTACCTCGGTGACCTGATCGAGGATTTCGAGGCACATCACCTGTCATTTGGAGCCCAGGACGTCAGTAGCAACGAGAAAGGCGCCTACACCGGCGAAGTCTCGGCCACCATGTTGGTGGACGTGGGCGCCGGCTATGGCCTGGTCGGTCATTCCGAGCGGCGCCAGTACCATCAGGAGAGTAGCGAGCTTGTCGCGCGCAAGTTTGCCGCTGCCATTCACGCCGGATTGATCCCGGTGCTGTGCGTGGGCGAATCGCTGGAACAGCGTGAGGCCGGTCAGACTGAGGCAATCCTACGTGCCCAGCTCGAACCGGTGCTGGCCCTGGTGGGCAGCGAAGGCTTTGCCCGCGCGGTGCTGGCTTACGAGCCGATCTGGGCGATCGGCACCGGCCGCACCGCCAGCCCCGAGCAGGCCCAGGCCGTGCATGCCTTCCTGCGTGGCGAAGTCGCGAAGGCGGATGCTAGAATTGCGGATGGTCTGCCCATCCTGTACGGGGGCAGCGTCAGGCCCGACAACGCCGGCGAGCTGTTCGCACAGCCCGATGTCGATGGGGGGCTGGTCGGCGGCGCATCACTGGTTGCCGAAGATTTCCTGGCCATTGCACGTGCGGCGGCTGCTTGTTAACCCATTAAGTTTTGTCCGGGGACGGATTTCGAAATGCTGATGTTGATCCTCAATGTGGTCTACGTGCTGGTCGCGCTGGCGATGATTGCGCTGATCCTGATGCAGCGTGGTGCGGGTGCGGCGGCCGGTTCCGGCTTCGGTGCCGGCGCGTCGGGCACGGTGTTCGGTTCGCAGGGTGCGTCGAACTTCCTGTCCAAGTCGACCAAGTGGCTGGCCGTGGTGTTCTTCAGCATAAGCCTGTTCATGGCGTGGTACGCCACGCATGGGGCACGTCCAACGGACCAGAACCTGGGCGTGATGTCGCAGTCGGCAACGCCGGCTCCGGCCGCCGCAGGCGAACTCACCCAGCCGTTGCCGCAGGCTCCGGCCGCTGGTGCCGTGCCGACCGCTCCGTCGCAGCCGGCTCCTGCCGCTGCGCCGGCGGCAGCCCCGGTGCAGTCCGCCCCGGCACAGCCGGCGCCTGCGGCCAGCGAAGAAAACGCTTCAGAACCAGCACAAAAACGCTGAAGCCGGTTACAATACGCTGCGCACTGGGATGCCCAGCGGCGCAACGTATGCCCAGGTGGCGGAATTGGTAGACGCACTACCTTGAGGTGGTAGCGACTTAGGTCGTAGGGGTTCGAGTCCCCTCTTGGGCACCATTGTTTGGCTGCAGTTCCTGCGCATCGCTTGTCGCGCGCGGGGCCTGCCTATACCCCATGCCGGCACGCGGCGCGTGCGGGCAGAGGCAAGAGAGAATCGCTGTGCTGGCCGAATATTTGCCGAGTCTGCTGTTTCTGATCGTCGCCACCGGTATCGGCATCGTGCTGATGTTGGTCGGTCGATTCCTCGCTCCACGCACCCCGGACGCGCGCAAGCTCTCGCCTTACGAGTGTGGCTTCGAAGCTTTCGAAGACGCGCGCATGAAGTTCGATGTGCGCTATTACCTCATCGCGATCCAGTTCATCGTGTTCGACCTGGAAATCATCTTCATCGTGCCGTGGACGCAGGTGTTCATGGAGATCGGCGCACGCTCGCTGGTCACCATGGGGCTGTTCGTCGGCATGTTGTTCCTCGGCTTTATCTACGTGTGGAAGAAGGGAGCGCTGGAATGGGAGTGATTCAGACCCTGGATCGTCTGATGACCAACCCGATGCCGGAAGGCCGGGTGGAAGACATCCTGCGCCCGGAAGGCGAAAACCCGTTGCTCGAAAAGGGCTACGTGACCACCAGCGTCGACGCGCTGCTGAACTGGGCGCGGACCGGTTCGATGTGGCCGATGACCTTCGGCCTGGCCTGCTGTGCGGTCGAGATGATGCACGCCGGCGCCTCGCGTCTGGACCTGGACCGTTACGGCGTGGTGTTCCGCCCGTCGCCGCGTCAGTCCGACGTGATGATCGTGGCCGGCACGCTGGTCAACAAGATGGCCCCGGCGCTGCGCAAGGTCTACGACCAGATGCCCGACCCGAAGTGGGTCATCTCGATGGGCAGCTGCGCCAATGGCGGCGGCTACTATCACTATTCATATTCGGTGGTGCGCGGTTGCGATCGCATCGTGCCGGTGGACATCTATGTCCCGGGCTGCCCGCCGACCGCCGAGGCGCTGGTCTACGGCATCCTGCAGCTGCAGAAGAAGATCTGGCGCACCCAGACAATCGCACGCTGACACCCGTCTTCTCCTACCGAGAGCAGCCAAGCCCCCATGGCAGAGCAAGCATCTTCCTTCACTGACCGACTTGCGGCACGTTTCGCCGGTGCGCAGATCGCCGTGGCATTGCCGCGCGGCGAAGTGACGCTGGAAGTCGCTGCCGCCGATTGGCATGCCACCTGTCTGGCCCTGCGCGATGAGCTCGGTTTCGAGCAGCTCAGCGACCTGTGCGGCGTTGATTACCTGGGCTATGGCAGCGACGAGTGGGATACCGCCGACGTGTCATCGCAGGGTTTCAGCCGCGGCGTCGAAGGCAAGGCCGTCGGCCGTTTTGCCTGGGGCGAATTCCCTAGCCAGGAAAGTTCCGATGGTGCCCAGCCGCAGCAGCTGCCCAAGCAGCGTTTTGCTGTGGTCGCGCAACTGATTTCCTACCAACACAACCAGCGTCTGCGCGTGCGTTGCTACGCACCGGACGAGCAGGTGCCGGTGGTGGCGTCGGTCACCGATATCTGGCCGGGCGTGAACTGGTTCGAGCGCGAGGCGTTCGACCTGTTCGGCATCGTGTTCGATGGGCACCCGGATCTGCGCCGCATCCTGACCGACTACGGATTCGTCGGCCACCCGTTCCGCAAGGACTTCCCGCTGATCGGCAACGTCGAAGTGCGTTACGACGAGGAGCGCAAGCGCGTGGTGTACGAGCCGGTCACCTCGGTCGAGCCGCGCGTCGGCGTGCCGCGTGTGATTCGCGACGATGCCCGTTATGAGACTGCCGCTGGTGAAGTGGGCAAGTCGGAGACTGCCAAGTGAGTGAGTTCCGCCAGGCAACCGAAGCCTTCGCGAGCAATCCTGTGGAAAGCAAGCAGGAAATCCGCAATTACACGATGAACTTCGGCCCGCAGCATCCTGCGGCGCACGGCGTGTTGCGCCTGATCCTGGAAATGGACGGCGAAACCGTGGTGCGTGCCGATCCGCATATCGGCCTGCTGCACCGTGGCACCGAGAAGCTGGCCGAGTCCAAGCCGTTCAACCAGTCGGTTCCGTACATGGATCGCCTGGACTACGTGTCGATGATGTGCAACGAGCACGCTTACGTGCGCGCGATCGAATCCCTGATGGGGATCGAGGCGCCCGAGCGTGCGCAGTACATCCGCACCATGTTCGACGAGATCACCCGCATCAAGAACCACCTGATGTGGGTCGGCTCCAACGCGCTCGATCTGGGAGCAATGGCGGTGATGCTGTATGCATTCCGCGAGCGCGAAGAGTTGATGGACGTCTACGAGGCAGTCAGCGGTGCGCGCATGCACGCGGCCTACTACCGCCCCGGTGGCGTGTACCGTGATCTGCCCGACTTCATGCCCAAGTACAAGGAATCCCGTTGGCACAAGGGTGGGGCACTGAAAAAGCGTAACGCCGGTCGTGAAGGCACGATGCTGGACTTCCTGGAGGAGTTCACCAATACCTTCCCGGCGCGCGTGGACGAATACGAAACGCTGCTCACCGACAACCGTATCTGGAAGCAGCGCACCGTCGATGTCGGCATCATCAGCCCGGATCTGGCGCGTGCCTGGGGCATGACCGGCCCGATGCTGCGTGGTTCGGGAATCGAGTGGGATCTGCGCAAGAAGCAGCCTTACGCCAAGTACGACGCAGTTGATTTCGATATCCCGGTCGGCACCAACGGCGACTGCTACGACCGCTACCTGGTACGCGTGGCCGAGATGCGCGAGTCCAACCGCATCATCAAGCAGTGCGTGAAGTGGCTCAAGGCCAATCCCGGTCCGGTCATGGTCACCAATTTCAAGGTCGCTCCGCCCAGCCGCGAAGGCATGAAGGACGACATGGAAGCGCTGATCCATCACTTTAAGCTGTTCAGTGAGGGCTATTGCGTGCCGGCCGGCGAAACCTATAGCGCGGTCGAAGCGCCCAAGGGCGAGTTCGGGTGCTACCTGATGTCCGACGGTGCCAACAAGCCGTTCCGCGTGCATCTGCGCGCGCCGGGCTTTGCGCATCTGTCGTCGATGGACGCGGTGGTGCGTGGCTATTTGCTGGCCGACGTCGTGGCGATGATCGGTACTTACGATTTGGTTTTCGGTGAGGTTGACCGATGAAGGCGACGGGTAATTTCGAAGCGGCGCGCGACGTCGATCCGCAGGTTGTGCTGAGCGACAAGACGCGTGCGCACATCGATCACTGGCTGACCAAGTTTCCGCCGGACCGCAAGCGGTCGGCGGTGCTGCAGGGTCTGCACGCTGCGCAGGAGCAGAACCAGGGTTGGCTGACCGACGAGTTGATCGTCGGCGTGGCCAAGTACCTGGAACTGCCGCCGGTGTGGGCCTACGAGGTCGCCAGCTTCTACTCGATGTTCGAGACCGAACGCGTCGGCCGCCACAACGTGGCGTTCTGCACCAACATCAGCTGCTGGCTCAATGGCGCCGAAGATCTGTTGGCGCACGCGGAAAAGAAACTGGGTTGCAAGCTGGGGCAGTCGACGGCCGATGGCCGCGTCTACCTCAAGCGCGAGGAAGAGTGCCTGGCGGCCTGCTCTGCAGCGCCGATGATGGTCATCAACGGCCATTACCACGAGCACCTGACGAAAGAGAAGGTCGACGCGCTGCTGGACGGGCTGGAGTAAGACATGGCACATCATCACGCACCTACCGGTCCGGTCGGCCCGGCGCCGTTGCCGCACCAGGTCGTCTACACGACGCTGCACTACGACACCCCGTGGTCGTACGAGAGCTATCTGAAGACCGGTGGCTACGCAGCGCTGCGTAAGATCCTCGAAGAGAAGATCGCGCCAGCAGACGTCATCGAAATGGTCAAGGCATCGAACCTGCGCGGCCGTGGCGGCGCAGGCTTCCCGACCGGGCTGAAGTGGTCGTTCATGCCCAAGGGCACGATGCAGAAGTACATCCTGTGCAATTCGGACGAATCCGAGCCGGGCACCTGCAAGGACCGCGACATCCTGCGTTACAACCCGCATTCGGTGGTGGAGGGCATGGCAATCGCCTGCTACGCCACCGGCTCGACGGTGGGCTACAACTACCTGCGTGGCGAGTTCCACCACGAGCCGTTCGAAAACTTCGAGCTGGCACTGGCCGATGCGTACGCCAATGGCTGGCTGGGCAAGAACATTCTCGGTAGCGGCGTGGATATCGATATCTACGGTGCGCTGGGCGCTGGCGCCTACATCTGCGGCGAAGAAACCGCATTGATGGAATCGCTGGAAGGCAAGAAGGGCCAGCCGCGCTACAAACCGCCGTTCCCGGCGAACTTCGGCCTGTACGGCAAGCCGACCACCATCAACAACACCGAGACCTATGCGTCGGTGCCGGCGATCATTCGCAATGGCCCGGAGTGGTTCCTCGGCTTGAGCAAGACCAAGAACGGCGGCCCGAAGATTTTCTCGGTCTCCGGTTGCGTGCAGAAGGGCGGCAATTTCGAAGTGCCGCTCGGCACCACCTTCGATGAATTGCTGGAAATGGCCGGTGGCCTGCGTCCGGGTCGCAAGCTCAAGGGCGTGGTGCCCGGCGGCGTGTCGATGCCGGTATTGAAGGCCGACCAGGTTGCTGGCCTGCAGATGGATTACGACACCCTGCGTGCGCTGGGCACCGGTCTGGGTTCGGGCGCCATCGTGGTGCTGGATGACAGCGTCTGCTGCGTGCGTTTCGCCTGCCGCATCTCGCAGTTCTTCCACAAGGAATCCTGCGGCCAGTGCACCCCGTGCCGCGAAGGTACAGGCTGGATGCACCGCGTGCTGGAGCGCATCGTCGCCGGAAAGGCAACGATGGAAGACCTGCATCAGCTGCGCACGGTTGCCGGCCAGATTGAAGGCCACACCATCTGTGCGTTCGGCGAAGCGGCGGCATGGCCGATTCAGGGCTTCCTGCGCCAGTTCTGGGACGAGTTCGAGTACTACATCGTCAACGGTCGTTCGATCGTCGATACGCAAGTCGGAGTGGCTGCATGAGCGCCCAACCAGTGAACCCGAACGTGCCACCGGACCACGTCACCGTCGAGATCGACGGGCAATCCCTGGTGGTGCCGAAGGGCTCGATGATCATCCAGGCGGCCGACAAGGCCGGTATCCCGATTCCGCGCTTCTGCTACCACGAGAAGCTGCCGATCGCGGCCAACTGCCGCATGTGCCTGGTCGATGTCGAAAAGTCGCCCAAGCCGTCGCCTGCCTGCGCCACGCCGGTGATGGACGGCATGAAGGTCACCACGCGTAGCGAAAAGGCGTTGAAGTACCAGCGCAGCGTGATGGAATTCCTGCTGATCAATCACCCGCTGGACTGCCCGATCTGCGATCAGGGCGGCGAGTGCGAGCTGCAGGACGTCTCGCTCGGCTATGGCCGTTCGGTCAGCCGCTTCAACGAGCGCAAGCGCGTGGTGCCGGATGAAGATATCGGTCCGCTGGTCGCCACCGAGATGACCCGCTGCATCCAGTGCACCCGCTGCGTGCGTTTCACTGCAGACATCGCCGGCACCTACGAGCTGGGCGGCATGTATCGCGGCGAGAACCTGCAGATCGGCACCTATGACGGCAAGCCGCTGACCACTGAAATTTCCGGCAACGTCATCGACGTCTGCCCGGTGGGCGCGCTGACCAACAAGGTGTTTCAATTCCGCGCACGTCCGTGGGAACTGATGGCACGCGAGTCGCTCGGCTACCACGATGCGATGGGCTCGAACCTGTTCCTGCACGTGCGCCGCGGCGAAGTGCTGCGCACCGTGCCGCGCGAGAACGAGGCGGTCAACGAATGCTGGCTGTCCGACCGCGACCGTTATTCGCATCAGGGCCTGTACGCCGAAGACCGTGCGGTCAAGCCGCTGAAGAAGGTCAACGGGCAGTGGACCGAAGTGAGCTGGACCGAAGGTCTGGCCGCAGCGACCCAGATCTTGCGCGAAAACGCGGGTGATGCGCTTGGCGTGCTGGTGCACCCGTCCACCTCGAACGAAGAGGGCGCGCTGCTGGCGCGTCTGGCCGAAGGGTTGGGCAGCGGCAATCTGGATCACCGTCTGCTCAATCGTGACTTTTCCGACGCTGCGGTGGCGCAAGCCTTCGCAACGCCGCTGGCCGAGATCGAGCAAGCCGATGTCGTCGTGCTGTTCGGCAGCAACGTGCGCCACGAGCTGCCGCTGCTGCATGCACGCTTGCGCAAGGCGCACATCCAGAACCGCACGCAGATCCACTCGGTCAATCCGGTCGATTTCGATTTTGCCTTCACCCAGGCCTCGCGCACCGTGGTCGCGCCGTCGCAGCTGGCTGCGGCGCTCGATGACGCCGCGTTGCGTGATGCGGTCAAGGGCGCAACCCGCGCCGTGATCGTGGTCGGCGCGCTGGCTGAAAATCATCCGCAGGCTGCTGCGCTGCGTGCGGCCGCACGTGATTTTGCCGCTGCAACCGGCGCATCGCTGTGCCGCATTCCGCAGGGCGCCAACGCGGTGGGTCTGGTGTCGCAGGGCGTCTTGCCGACCGCGCGCGATGTCGCCGGCATGCTGGCCCAGCCGCGTCAGGCCTATGTGCTGTACGGCATCGAACCCGGCCTGGATTTTGCTGACGCCGCTGCCGCGCGCAGTGCGCTGGCCGGTGCCAAGGTCGTGGCGTTCAGTCAGTTCGCTTGCGCCTCGACGCGCGACGTGGCCGACGTGATCCTGCCGATTGGTGCGTTGCCGGAAATCGATGCGTCGCTGACCAATCTCGATGGTCGTGTACAGACCGCACGCGCCGCAGGGCGCCTGCCGGTCGAGGCACGCGAAGGCTGGCGGGTGCTGCGTGCACTTGGCGGCGAGCTGGGCCTGGCCGGTTTCGAATTCATCGATCTGGTCGGTCTGCGTGCGGGCATGCAGAACCGCAGCGTCAGTCCGGTCGCGTCTGCGCAGCCGGCCACGGCGAGCGACGGGCTGGAGGTTGCGGCAACCGCTGCGATCTATCGCACCGATGCTGTCGTACGCCGGGCCGCTGCGTTGCAGTCGCATCCGCTCAACATCGCGCCGTGTGTGGCAATGCACCCGGAGCAGGCGGCGCAGTTGCAGCTTGGCGCGGGTCAGATGGTCAAGGTCGGTACGGATGCTGGTAAGGCGACGTTGCCGGTGGTGCTGGACAAGCGCGTTGCACCGGGCACGGCGTGGATCGAATCCGGCCATGGCGCAACTGCGCCGCTCGGCGCCGGTCGGGTAACGGTGGTGGCTGCATGAACGAATTGCTGTTGAACGTGGTCGACCCCCTCCACCAGTGGTTCCTCGGGCTGGGCGATGGCGGCGTAGTGCTCTGGACCGTGCTGAAGATCCTGCTGATCGCCGTGCCGGTGATCGTGGCGGTGGCCTTCTACGTGGTATGGGAGCGCAAGCTGATCGGCTGGATGCACGTGCGTCACGGGCCCATGTACGTGGGCATGGGCATCTTCCAGGCCTTCGCTGACGTCTTCAAACTCCTGTTCAAGGAAATCCTGCAGCCGGCCAGCTCGCACAAGGCGATGTTCATCATCGCGCCGTTGCTGACACTGGCGCCGGCCTTCGCGGCCTGGTCGGTGGTGCCGTTCGATGCGCAGCTGGTGTTGTCCAACGCCAACGTCGGTCTGCTGTATCTGCTGGCAATGACCTCGCTGGGCGTGTACGGCATCATCCTCGCGGGCTGGGCGTCCAACTCCAAGTATGCGTTTCTGGGTGCGATGCGCTCGGCCGCACAGGTGGTCAGCTACGAAATTGCGATGGGCTTTGCGCTGGTCGGCGTAATGATCGCTTCCGGCAGCGTCAACCTCAGCCAGATCGTGTTCGCGCAGGCCGGCAACTCCGGCTTCTTGGACTGGTTCCTGATTCCGCTGTTCCCGCTGTTCATCGTGTACTGGGTGTCCGGCGTAGCCGAAACCAACCGCGCGCCGTTCGACGTGGTGGAAGGCGAGTCGGAAATCGTTGCCGGCCACATGGTGGAATACTCGGGCGGTGCATTCGCGCTGTTCTTCCTGGCCGAATACGCCAACATGATCCTGGTCAGCTTCCTGATCTCGATCTTCTTCCTCGGCGGCTGGCTGAGCCCGATCCAGGGCTGGGTCACTGCGGACGTTTCGCCGTGGATCAACTGGCTGTGGACCGGTGGCTGGCCGTGGTTGCTGATGAAGGTGTTCTTCTTCGCCAGTGCCTACATCTGGTTCCGTGCCAGCTTCCCGCGCTACCGCTACGACCAGATCATGCGGCTGGGCTGGAAGGTGTTCATTCCGCTCACGATCGTGTGGATCGCGGTGACGGCATTGATGGTGTTTTACGGCGTGATCCAGAAGGGCGTGTAATTGATGAACAAGATCACCCATTACTTCAAGAGCCTGCTGCTGCTCGAACTGCTCGGCGGCTTGTGGCTGACGTTGAAATACACGTTCAAGCCCAAGTACACCGTGCTGTATCCGATGGAGAAGTTCCCGCAGTCGCCGCGCTTCCGTGGCCTGCACGCACTGCGTCGCTATCCCAATGGGGAAGAGCGCTGCATCGCCTGCAAGTTGTGCGAAGCGGTGTGCCCGGCGCTGGCCATCACCATCGACTCGGCCAAGCGCGAAGACGGCACCCGCCGCACCACGCGCTACGACATCGACCTGTTCAAGTGCATCTTCTGCGGCTTCTGCGAAGAAAGCTGCCCGGTGGACTCGATCGTCGAGACGCACATCCTCGAGTACCACTTCGAGAAGCGTGGCGAGAACATTGTCAATAAGCCGCAGCTGCTGGCGATCGGAGACCGGTTAGAAACCGAGATCGCCGAGCGTCGCGCTGCCGATGCCGCCTTCCGTTGAGGTCATGATGGACTGGGTCTCTATTGCTTTCTACGCCTTCTCCGCCATCGCGGTGGTGTCCGCCGGTGCGGTGATCAGCGTACGTAACCCGGTGTACGCCGTGTTGTGCCTGATCCTCACCTTCTTCTCGATGGCGTGTATCTGGCTGTTGGTGGGTGCCGAGTTCCTTGGCGTCACGCTGGTACTGGTGTACGTCGGCGCGGTGATGGTGCTGTTCCTGTTCGTGGTGATGATGCTCGACATCGACACCAGCCGCCTGCGCGAGGGCTGGGTCAAGTACATGCCGTTGGGCGTCATCGTCGCGGTTGCGATGCTGGCGCAGATGGTGACCCTGATCGGCGTCAAGTCGCGCAGCGCCACGCCGTTTCCGGCCGACAATGCGGCTGCACAGGCTGCAGACGTTTCGAACCTGACCTGGTTGGCCAAGAGCCTGTACACCGAGTTCCTGCTGCCGTTCGAGTTTGCTGCGGTGATCCTGACCGTGGCCGTGGTGGCTGCAGTGATGCTCACCTTGCGCAAGCGCACCGGCATCAAGATCCAGATCGCCAGCGAGCAATCGCGCGTCAAGGCGACCGACCGCCTGCGCATCGTCAAGATGGCAGTGGAAAAACCCGCACAGGTTGCGCCGCGCGTCGATGCGGTGGACGGACAGGAGGCGAAGTCTTGATTACCTTGGGCCACCTGCTGGGACTGGGCGCGGTGCTGTTCTGCATCTCGCTGGCCGGCATCTTCCTCAATCGCAAGAACGTCATCGTGCTGCTGATGTCGATCGAGTTGATGCTGCTGTCGGTCAACATCAACTTCATTGCGTTCTCGCGCGAGCTCGGCGACACCGCCGGCCAGCTGTTCGTGTTCTTCATCCTGACCGTTGCCGCTGCGGAGGCCGCGATTGGCCTTGCGATCCTGGTGACTCTGTTCCGTACGCGCCGCACGATCAATGTGGCCGAAGTCGACACGTTGAAGGGCTGACCCGTAGATGGAAATCACTCTCTCCAAGAGTCTGCTGATTGCAGTGGTGCTTGCACCGCTGGTCGGCAGCATCATCGCCGGCTTGTTCGGTCGTCAGGTGGGGCGCAAGGGCGCGCAGTACGTCACCATCCTCGGCGTTGCGGTCAGCTGCGTGCTGTCGTGCCTGACGCTGTACCAACTGGTGGAGCAGGGCGCCAGCCCGTTCAACCAGAACCTGTATACCTTCTTCGACGTCGGCAACTACTCCGCGCATGTCGGCTTCATGGTCGATCGCCTGACCGCGATGATGATGGTGGTGGTGACCTTCGTGTCGCTGCTGGTGCACATCTACACCATTGGCTACATGGAAGAAGATCCGGGCTACCAGCGTTTCTTCAGCTATATCTCGTTGTTCACCTTCTCCATGCTCACGCTGGTGATGAGCAACAACTTCCTGCAGCTGTTCTTCGGCTGGGAAGCCGTGGGTCTGGTGTCCTACCTGTTGATCGGTTTCTGGTTCAAGCGCCCGACCGCCGTGTTCGCCAACATGAAGGCGTTCCTGGTCAACCGCGTCGGCGACTTCGGCTTCATTCTGGGCATTGCCGGCGTGTTGCTGTGGTTCGGCTCGCTGGATTACTCCACCGTGTTCGCCAACGCGACCACCATGGCCGGTGCCAAGGTGCAGTTGTTTGCCGGTCACGAATGGAGCGTGATGACGCTGATCTGCATTTGCCTGTTCATTGGCGCAATGGGCAAGTCCGCGCAGGTGCCGTTGCACGTGTGGCTGCCGGACTCGATGGAAGGCCCGACGCCGATCTCGGCGCTGATCCACGCCGCGACGATGGTGACCGCCGGCATCTTCATGGTTGCGCGCATGTCGCCGCTGTTCGAGCTGTCGGAAACCGCGCTGAACTTCATCCTGTTCATTGGTGCGACCACGGCCTTCTTCACCGGCCTGATCGGCATCGTGCAGAACGACATCAAGCGTGTGGTTGCATATTCGACGCTGTCGCAGCTCGGCTACATGACCGTGGCATTGGGCGTGTCGGCCTATTCGGCGGCCGTGTTCCACCTGATGACGCATGCCTTCTTCAAGGCGCTGCTGTTCCTGGCGGCCGGCTCGGTCATCATCGGCATGCACCATGAGCAGGACATGCGCAAGATGGGCGGCCTGCGCAAGTACATGAAGGTGACGTACTGGACCAGCGTGATCGGCACCCTGGCGCTGGTGGGGACTCCGTTCTTCTCGGGTTTCTACTCGAAGGACACCATCATCGAAGCAGCCGCGCATCATGCGCACGAATCGCATAGCTGGATCGCGACCTACGGTTACTGGGCGGTGCTTGGTGGCGTACTGGTCACCAGCTTCTACAGCTTCCGTCTGCTGTTCCTGACCTTCCACGGCAAGGAGCGTTTCCGCGATGCCCATGCGCACGACGCGCATGCGCACCACGACAGCGCGCATACCGATGCCGAAGCACAGGTGCATGCGCATGACAGCCAAGCGCATGACGCACACGCCCATGACAGCCACGGTCACGACGACCACGGCCATGGTCACCACGGTGCCCACGAGCCGCACGAGTCGAAGTGGGTAGTGACGTTGCCGTTGATCCTGCTGGCGATTCCGTCGGTGGCGATCGGCTTCTTCACCATCGGCCCGATGCTGTTCGGTACCGATTGGCAGGGGCACCATGCGGCGCACGCGCTCAAGGGCCAGGCCGTCTCGTTCTTCACCGGCATCGTCGATTTCTACGATCCGGCACGCGACACCGTCGGTGCGCTGGCGGAAGAATTCCATGGCCCGGTGGCCTTTGCACTGCACGGCATGATGGCCGCCCCGTTCTTCCTGACGGTGGCCGGTCTGCTGCTCGCGGCGCTGTTCTATTTGTGGAAGCCGGACCTGGCCACCAAGTCGCGCAAGGCGTTCGCGCCCATCGTGTGGCTGCTGGAGAACAAGTACGGCTTCGACAAGCTGTGGATCAATGGCTTCGCCGGTGGCGGTGTTGTCCTTGGCAAGGCGTCACGTGCCGTCGATACCCATGTGGTCGACGGTGTGGTCGTCAATGGTTCTGCCCGACTGATCGACCTGGCTGCAAATCTGCTGCGTCGCACGCAATCCGGTTTCCTCTATCACTACGCCTTCGCAATGATCATCGGTTTGATCGCCTTGTTGGCGGTACTGATGCATTTCTGGCGTTGACCTGTACGGAATAAGAAAACGTGTCGAACTGGCCTTTACTGTCTATCTTGATCTGGCTGCCGATTATCGGTGGCGCCCTGATCCTTGCGTTGCGCAACGCCGAGACTGCCCGCTGGGCGTCCCTGGCTGTGGCAGTGGCGACCTTTGTGCTGAGTCTGCCGCTGCTGGGCTACGACACGGCCAATGACGCCCTGCAGTTCATCGAGCTGCACGCCTGGATCCCGGCCTACAACATCGGCTACAACCTCGGCGTGGACGGCATCGCGGTCGCCTTGATCGTGCTGACCACCTTGGTGACCGTGCTCTCGCTCATTGGCGCCTGGCGCTCGATCGACAAGCGTGTCAATCAGTACGTGGCTGCCTTCCTGATTCTGGAAGGCGTCACCGTGGGCATCTTCGCTGCCACCGACGCGATGCTGTTCTACGTGTTCTTCGAAGCGATGCTGATCCCGATGTTCCTGATCATCGGTGTCTGGGGCGGCCCGCGTCGCATCTACGCAGCGACGAAGTTCTTCCTCTACACCTTCCTCGGCTCGGTGCTGATGCTGGTGGGCCTGGTGTACCTGTACCTGAAGGGCGGCAGCTTCCAGCTGGCCGATCTGTATGCGCTGCAGCTGACTGCCAAGGAACAGACCTGGATCTTCTTTGCGTTCCTGATCGCATTCGCGGTCAAGGTGCCAATGTTCCCGGTACACACCTGGTTGCCCGACGCGCACGTCGAGGCACCCACCGCCGGTTCGGTGATCCTGGCTGCCATCGCCTTGAAGATCGGTGGCTACGGCTTCCTGCGCTTCAACCTGCCGATCGTGCCGGACGCCAGCCACGAGTTCGCCTGGCTGGTGATCGCCCTGTCGTTGATCGCCGTGATCTACGTCGGCCTGGTGGCGCTGGTGCAGGAAGACATGAAGAAGCTGGTGGCGTACTCGTCCATCGCGCACATGGGCTTCGTCACGCTCGGTACCTTCATCGCCTTCACCCTGGTGCGCGAATACGGCAGCACCGACGCCGCACGCCTCGGCCTGCAGGGTGCGATGGTGCAGATGATCTCGCATGGCTTCGTGTCCGGCGCAATGTTCTCCTGCATCGGCGTGTTGTACGACCGCATGCATACCCGCCGCATCGCCGACTACGGCGGCGTGGTCAACGTGATGCCGTGGTTCGCCACCTTCGCGATGCTGTTCTTCATGGCCAATGCCGGTCTGCCTGGCACCAGCGGCTTCGTCGGCGAGTTCATGGTGATTCTGGCCAGCTTCCAGAAGCATCCGCTGATCGCCTTTGCCGCTGCCACCACGCTGGTCATTACCGCCGCCTACACGCTGTGGCTCTACAAGCGCGTGTTCTTCGGCGAAGTGGCCAACGCACATGTGGCCGAGCTGAAGGACATCAATGGCCGCGAGGCATTCGTGCTGGGGGTGTTCGCCGCTGGCGTGCTGGCCCTGGGCCTGTACCCGAAGCCGCTGACCGATCTGATGGAACCCTCGATCGCCAAGCTGGCGACCCAGATTGCCGCGACCAAGCTGTGACTGCTTGCCGTACGTTTTGACTCCAGGATTTGATGATGACCACGCCAACGCTCGCGCCGTTGACCACCGCTGACCTGGCTCCGCTCGTTCCGGAGCTGGTGCTGATCGGCGGCGCCTTCGCACTGCTGATGCTCGACCTGTTCGTGAGCCAGCGGAACAAGGTCTGGACCCACCTGTTTTCCGTCGCCGTTCTCGCCGTGGTGTTCGCACTGCTGGCGACCGGTACGGGCGGGCAGGGCGAGATCTTCCACGGCATGTTCGTGCGTGATACCGCTGCGGACGTCATGAAGACCGTCATCGTGCTGGTCAGCGGTTTGAGCCTGGTGTACGGCTGGACGTATCTGCGCGAGCGCAATCTGTATCAGGGCGAGATTCCGGTACTGGTGCTGTTCGCCACTGCCGGCATGATGCTGCTCGCCTCCGCCGGTAGCCTGTTGATGGTCTACCTCGGCCTGGAGCTGTTGGCGCTGTGCTCCTATGCCCTGGTGGCCTCCAACCGCGACAACGGTCTGGCTACCGAAGCGGCAATGAAGTATTTCGTGCTCGGTTCGCTGGCGTCGGGCTTGCTGCTGTATGGCATGTCACTGGTCTATGGCGCCACGGGCACCTTGAGCCTGGCCGGCATCCATGACGCAATCGATGGCTCGGGCGAGCGCACGCTGCTGTTGACCGGTACCATCTTCATGATCGCCGGCGTCGCGTTCAAGCTGGGTGCGGCTCCGTTCCACATGTGGCTGCCCGACGTCTATCAGGGCGCGCCCGCTCCCATCGCCCTGTTCATCAGCTCGGCGCCCAAGCTGGCGGCCTTCGGTATGGCGTACCGCCTGCTGGAAGTGGGCATGGGACCGCTGTCGCCGCAGTGGCACCTGCTGATCGGCGGCCTGTCGGCGGTGTCGTTGGTCATCGGCAACCTGATGGCCATCGCACAGAGCAATCTCAAGCGCATGCTCGCGTACTCGACGGTCTCGCATATCGGCTTCCTGCTGATGGGCGTGGCCGGTGGTGGAGAGGAGGGGTATGCCGCCGCGATGTTCTATGCGGTCAGCTACACCATCATGTCGACCGCCTCGTTCGGCGCCATCATCGCGCTGTCGCGCAATGGCTTTGAAGCCGAAAACATCGACGACTTCAAGGGGCTCAATGCGCGTAATCCCTGGATGGCGGGACTGGTGCTGTGCATCATGGCCTCGCTTGCAGGTATTCCGCCGTTTCTGGGCTTCTGGACCAAGCTGGCCGTGCTTGGCGCTGCGGTGAAGGGTGACATGCTGTGGCTGGCCTTGGTCGGCGTGATCTGTGCCGTGATCGGTGCGTACTACTACCTGCGTGTCATCAAGGTCATGTACTTCGACGAGCCGGTGGGCGAGCCTTTGCCGGCCAACAACGACCGCGTGCTGGGGACGGTGCTGGGCGTCAACGCACTGGCCTTGCTCGCGCTCGGCCTGGCCTGGAGCCCGATCATGGTGTGGTGCCAGCGCGCCTTCGCCGGTCTCGCGTAAGCAGGCTGCGTTGCGCCGCACGCGCGGCGGCTCTCGCCCCAGGCATGCGGCGAGAGATTGAAGGAAAGTCGTGATAAGTGTTTCGTTTTTGTTGCGGTGCGGGTATCATTCGCCGCGACGTTAGACACCCGCCACGGTGTCCAACAGATGAAAAACTAGGGCTTGCAATTGCCGCTCAAGTTCTTCATAATTCCGCTTCTGCTGCGGGGTGGAGCAGTCTGGCAGCTCGTCGGGCTCATAACCCGAAGGTCGCAGGTTCAAATCCTGCCCCCGCTACCAAGTTTCGAATTGTTGCTTTACCGCAGTGATTCAACTTCTTGGATCGTAAAGACGCTTGTTCCCGTCTTTACGCCGACCCTGAGAGGTCGGGCTTTTTTCACGCAAGGGGCCCATCGGGCCCCTTGTTTTTTCCGGAACCGGAAAGTTAGCTGCCGGTTGCCGGGGTTCTACTGGCAATCATCTGATCAGGGCAGTCTGTGAGCGAAAAAGCGACCGAAATCGCGAATCTGCTGAGTCCAACGGTTGAGTCCCTGGGCTTGGAACTGCTGGGCGTGGAGTATCTTCCCGCTCCAGGTGGCGCCACATTGCGCCTGTATATCGATGTGCCGCTGGCCGAACAGCCCGAGCGCGTGATCAACGTCGACGATTGCGAACGCGCGAGCCGCGAAGTGTCGGCCCAGCTCGATGTCGAAGACCCGATCAGCGGCAATTACACCCTCGAGGTGTCGTCGCCGGGTGTGGATCGTCCGTTGTTCACCCTGGAGCAGTTCGCGCGTCACGCCGGCGAGTCCGCCAAGATCGTGTTGAAGCTTGCGCAGGATGGTCGGCGCCGCTTCCAGGGCCAGATTCTGCGGATCGAGGCCGACGCCGATGCTGTGGTGTTTGCGGTGGACGGCAAGGACCTGCAGATCGGTTTCGACAATATCGACAAGGCGCGCATCGTGCCGGATTGGGTCGCTCTGGGCCTGGCACCGCAAAAACCGAATAAGCCCGGCCCGAAAAAACCCGGGCACGACAAGAAGAAACCATCCAACGAGTCGGCGGCTGGCAAGCCGCGCGCGGAGTGACGAAATGAGCAAGGAACTTTTGCTGGTAGTGGATGCGGTGGCCAACGAAAAGGGCGTGCCGCGCGAAGTGATCTTCGATGCGATCGAGGCCGCGTTGGCGTCCGCAGCGAAGAAGCGCTATGCCGACCAGGACGTGCTGACGCGCGTGACCATCGATCACAAGGACGGTAACTACGAAACCTTCCGCCGTTGGGAAGTGGTGGCCGACGATGTGGTGATGGAGTCGCCGGACCGCCAGGTGCGCCTGATGGATGCCATCGACGAAGCCGACGGCGTGGATGTGGGCGACTACATCGAAGAGCAGATCGAAAACCCGGATTTCGGCCGCATCGCCGCGCAGGCCGCCAAGCAGGTGATCGTGCAGCGTGTGCGCGAGGCCGAACGCCAGCAGGTGGTGGATGCATGGAAGGACCGCGTGGGCGAGCTGATCACCGGTGTGGTCAAGCGCGCCGAGCGCGGCAACATCTTTGTCGATCTGGGTGGTAATGCCGAAGCCTTCATTCCGAAGGACAAGGGCATTCCGCGCGACGTGCTGCGCCCGGGCGACCGTGTGCGCGGCTACCTGGCCGAGGTGCGTTCCGAGCCGCGTGGCCCGCAGCTGTTCATCAGCCGCGCTGCGCCGGAGTTCATGATCGAGCTGTTCAAGCTCGAAGTGCCGGAAGTGGGCCAGGGTCTGGTCGAGATCAAGGCCTGCGCACGCGACCCGGGCGACCGCGCCAAGATCGCGGTGATTGCGCACGACACCCGCACCGATCCGATCGGCGCGTGCATCGGTATGCGCGGTTCGCGCGTGCAGGCGGTGTCCAACGAGCTCAATGGCGAGCGCGTGGATATCGTGTTGTGGAACGAGAATCCGGCCAACTTCGTGATCAACGCGATGGCGCCGGCCGAAGTGCAGTCGATCATCGTCGACGAAGAAAAGCATTCGATGGACCTGGCCGTGGCAGAAGACCGCCTGGCCCAGGCGATCGGCAAGGGCGGCCAGAACGTGCGTCTGGCCAGCCGCCTGACCGGTTGGCAGCTCAACGTGATGACCGCCGACCAGGTGGCTGCCAAGTCCGAGGCTGAACAGGCGTCGGCACGCCAGCTGTTCATGGACCGCCTGGAAGTGGACGAGGAAATCTCCGCGATCCTGGTGTCCGAAGGCTTCAACACGGTGGAAGAAATCGCCTACGTGCCTGTCGGCGAGTTGCTGGCGGTGGAAGGCTTCGACGAAGACATCGTCGAGGAACTGCGTGCCCGTGCCCGCGATGCGCTGCTCAACGCTGCGCTGGCCGAGGAAGAAGGCCTGGAAGGGACTCAGCCCACCGAGGACCTGCTGGCGCTGGAGGGGATGGACGAGGAAACGGCCTTTGCTCTGGCCGAGCACGGCGTGCGCACCAGCGAGGACTTGTCCGACCTGGCCGCGGACGAGATCGTCGACTTCGGCATCGAGGGCATGACCCAGGAGCGCGCCGCGGCGCTGATCCTGGCGGCCCGCGCCGAGGAGATCGCCCGTTTGGAGCGCGGCGAATGAGCCGGCAATGAACCGCGCCCTGACCCCATCAGGGCTTAGAATCAGCGTATCCCTTGCTCTGGGCGAGGGGGCGCCAACCAGATCATAGGATCCGAATGTCGCAGCAAACCACCATCCGCAAGCTTGCCGAACTGGTCAATACGCCGGTCGATAAACTGCTGGTTCAACTGGCCGAGGCCGGAATGAAGTTCAGCGGTCCCGACCAGGTCGTGACCAGCACCGAGAAGATGAAACTGCTTGGCTTCCTGCGTCGCACGCATGGCAAGGCCGACACGCCCGCCGATGCGGCCAGCGAAGCAGCCAAGAAGATCACCCTCAACCGGCGCAAGCTGCAGGAAGTCACGGTCAACGCCGGTCGCACCAAAACCACGGTCAACGTGGAAGTGCGCCAAAAGCGTACCTACGTGAAATCCGAGAACGAAGGTAGCGGCCGCGCCGCGCCGATGACGCCGGACGAGGAGCGCGCCGACATCCTGCGCAAGCTGGAGGAATCGCGTCAACGTAACCTCGACGAGCAGCAACGCCTGGCCGAAAGCGACCGCGTGCGCGATGAGGCGATTCAGCGCAAGCGCGAGGAAGAGCAGGCGGCAAAGGACCGTGCAGAAGCCGAGCGCAAGGCTGCCGAGGAAGCCGCTGCGGCTGCCAGCGCGCCGGCCCCGGTTGCTGCTGCGCCGACGCCATCGGCGCCTGCCGCACGTGCACCGTCCTCGCCGTCTTCCGCGCCGCGTCCGGCCCGTCCGGCTGGCGCCTCGCCCGCATCGCGCCCGGCGACGCCGGCCCGTCCGGACGACCGCAACAACGCGGCCAAGCACAAGACGCGCGGTTCGCACGTCATGGTGGCCGGCGTCGAAGATGACGATGCGACCAAGCGCTTTGCCGGGCAGTTGCATCTGTCGGCCGCCGACCGTGCCCGCCGTTCCAATGTGCGTGGCAAGCCGACCGGGCGTCCGGGTTCGTCGTCGTCGCGTCGCGGCAACGATGGTGGCCGTGGTGGCAACCAGGGCAACAGCGGCCCGCACGGGTTCGAGCGTCCCACCGCACCGGTGGTACGTGAGGTGGCGATCGGCGAG
The DNA here is from genome assembly GCF_041477645.2 of Xanthomonas sp. NCPPB 1325. Taxonomy (NCBI): domain Bacteria; kingdom Pseudomonadati; phylum Pseudomonadota; class Gammaproteobacteria; order Lysobacterales; family Lysobacteraceae; genus Xanthomonas; species Xanthomonas sp. NCPPB 1325. The sequence continues at coordinate 3,084,152 of NZ_CM192985.1, read as the reverse complement.
ACCATCACCGTGGCCGACCTGGCGCAGAAGCTCGCGCTCAAGGGCGGCGACGTGGTCAAGGCCTTGTTCAAGATGGGCGTCATGGCGACCATCACCCAGAGCATCGATCACGATACCGCCGCGCTGGTGACCGAAGAACTCGGCCACAAGGCCGTGCGTGCCGACAATGCCGACTTCGAGGATGCGCTGCTGGCACACGCCGAAGATGCGCAGGGCGACGCCTCGCTGCGTCCGCCGGTGGTGACCATCATGGGTCACGTCGATCACGGCAAGACCTCGCTGCTGGACTATATCCGCCGCACCAAGATCGCCTCCGGCGAAGCCGGCGGCATCACCCAGCACATCGGTGCGTACCACGTCGAAACCGGTCGTGGCGTCATCAGCTTCCTGGATACGCCCGGCCATGCCGCGTTTACCTCGATGCGTGCGCGCGGCGCCAAGATCACCGACATCGTGGTGCTGGTGGTGGCTGCCGATGACGGCGTGATGCCGCAGACCAAGGAAGCGGTGGCGCATGCCAGGGCGGCCGGTGTGCCGCTGATCGTGGCAGTGAACAAGATCGACAAGACCGGCGCTGATCCGTTGCGGGTCAAGAACGAACTGCTGGCAGAAAACGTGGTGGCCGAAGAGTTCGGCGGCGACACCCAGTTCATCGAAGTGTCGGCCAAGGTCGGTACCGGCGTGGACACGCTGCTGGATGCGATCTCGTTGCAGGCCGAAGTGCTGGAACTCAAGGCAGTGGCCGAAGGCCGCGCCAGCGGAACCGTCATCGAATCCTCGCTGGACAAGGGCCGTGGCCCGGTCGCGACGGTGCTGGTGCAGCAGGGCGCGCTGAAGCGCGGCGATTACCTGGTGTGCGGCATCCAGTACGGCCGCGTGCGTGCGCTGTTCGACGAGACCGGCCATCAGCCGGCCTCGGCGGGCCCGTCGATTCCGGTGCAGGTGCTCGGCCTGTCCGGCGTGCCGGAAGCCGGTGACGACTTCGTGGTCGTCGACGACGAGCGTCTGGCCAAGGACGTGGCGCAGCAGCGCGAAACCAAGCGTCGCGAATCGCGCCTGGTGGCCTCGGCCAGCAACCGCATGGAAGACATCCTGGCCCAGATGGGCAAGGGTGAAGGTCAGCAGGTGTTGAACCTGGTGATCAAGGCCGACGTGCAGGGTTCGGTGGAGGCACTGAAGCAGTCGCTGGTGGCATTGTCCAACGACGACATCCGCATCAACGTGATCCACTCCGGCGTGGGTGGCATCACCGAGTCGGATGCGAATTCGGCAGCTGCGTCCAAGGCCACGATCATCGGCTTCAACGTGCGTGCGGACGCATCGGCGCGCAAGATCGTCGAATCCAACGGTATCGACCTGCGTTACTTCTCGATCATCTATGACGTGATCGATCAGGTGAAGCAGGTGGCCTCCGGTCTGCTGGGTGTTGAAATCCGCGAAGAGATCATCGGTATTGCGCAGGTGCGCGATGTGTTCCGCAGCTCGAAGTTCGGCGCGGTTGCAGGCTGCATGATCGTCGAGGGCGTGGTGAAGCGCAGCAAGCCGATCCGCGTGCTCCGCGACAGCGTCGTGGTGTTCGAGGGCGAGCTGGAATCGCTGCGTCGCTTCAAGGAAAACGTCGACGAAGTGCGCAACGGTACCGAGTGCGGTATCGGCGTGAAGGCCTACAACGACGTCAAGGCCGGCGACCAGATCGAGTGCTTCGAGCGTATCGAGGTTGCCCGCACGCTGTAACGAACACGGGACCCGGGACCCGGGGCCGGGGACCCGGGAGAAGCGAAGGCCACGGCTCTTGCTCTTCCGGGTCCCGGGTCCCGGGCCCCGGGTCCCGAACCACAAGGTTCCCGACCATGCCAACCAAATCATTCCATCGCACCGACCGCGTGTCTGCACAGGTGCGTCGCGACCTCGGCACGATCGTGCACGCGGCCGTGCGCGACCACGGCCTGCCGTCGGTCAGCGTCTCCGACGTCGAAATCAGCCGCGACCTGGCGCATGCCAAGGTGTTCGTCACCGCGTTGCAGCAGGAGCGCTCGGCCGAGGCAGTGAAAGGGCTCAAGGAGATTGCCGGCCAGCTGCGCTCGCAGTTGGCGCGCGCAATGAAATTGCGTCACGTGCCGGAGCTGCACTTCCACTACGACGACTCGGTCGATCGCGGCGAGCGCATCGACAATCTGTTGCGTGACCTGGACGACGTTGGCCCCGACGCCACGTCCAGCGACGAAGATGCCGAACAGCGCTAAGCGCTGTGACGGCCTGCCGCCTTTGCTGCGGCCCTGATTCCCGCGGGCGCGCACGGCGCCCGATTCGAGCACCGATCCTTTGAAACCCCGCATCGTCTATCGCCCGTTGCACGGCATCCTGTTGCTGGATAAACCGGCCGGGCTGAGTTCCAACACTGCGTTGCAGGCCGCGCGCCGGCTGCTGCGGGCGGAAAAGGGCGGCCATACCGGCAGCCTGGATCCGCTGGCCACCGGCTTGCTGCCGCTCTGCTTTGGCGAAGCCACCAAGATCGCTGGTCTGCTGCTCGGCTCGGCCAAGGCCTACGACGCCGAGATCGTGCTGGGCGTTACCACCGACACCGACGATGCCGATGGCGAGCCGCTACGCGAGCGTGCGGTGCCCGATATCGGTGATGCCGCGCTGCAAGCCGCACTGGCGCCTTTCATCGGGCGCATCCAGCAGCAGGCACCGATCTATTCCGCGCTCAAGCAGGGCGGGGAGCCGCTGTACGCCAAGGCCCGGCGTGGCGACGTCATCGAGGCGCCGGTGCGCGAGGTCGAGGTGCAGGCGATCGAGGTGCTCGGCTATCGCGCGCCGCGTCTGCAACTGCGCGTGACCTGCGGCTCGGGCACCTACATCCGCAGCCTGGCGCGCGATCTGGGCGAGGTGCTCGGCTGCGGTGCGCATATCGCGTCGCTGCGTCGGCGCTGGGTGGAGCCGTTCCGCGCGCCGCAGATGATCACCCTGGAGCAGCTGGCCGCCGCGCTGGAGATGGGCACGCAAGCGCAAGATCTGCTGCTGCCGATCCACGCCGGGCTGGCCGATTTTGCGCAGATCACGCTCGATGAGGCGCATGCGGCCCGGTTCCGGATGGGGCAGCGGCTGCGCGATCCGGCCTTCCCGGTGGGGCAAGTGGCCGTGTTCGGGCCGGATGGAAGCCCGTCGGGACTTGGTCTGGTGGACGCCGACGGACGTCTGTCGCCGCAGCGATTGTTCAACGGACTGAACCAGGAATTGACTTGTTAAGGTTTAGTCAACTTGTTACCCGGGCCGCGCGACGGTACAATTTCGCGGCCCCGATCGGGGCACCTCAGCGCCAAGCGCGCTCATCCCAAGCAAACGGCGAGTCCGGCGGTGCGTCACGCACGTTCCTGTCGACCACGCGTCTATCGAGAAAACATCATGTCCGTCGACACCCAGAAAGTTATTGAAGACAACAAGCGCAGCGCCCAGGACACCGGTTCGCCGGAAGTGCAGGTCGCTCTGCTGACCGCCCGCATCGAGCTGCTGACCGGTCACTTCAAGACCCACAAGAAGGATCACCACAGCCGTCGTGGCCTGCTGCAGATGGTCAACCGTCGCCGCAGCCTGCTCGACTACCTGAAGAAGAAGGACAACGATCGTTACAAGTCCTTGATCGAGAAGCTCGGCCTGCGCCGCTAATCGAGTCCAACCGCCGCGGCGCAGCGATGCGCCGCGGTTTTGTTTTGGTCAATCGCACTACGTTACTGCAACACGCATTCTTGGGCCGGAGCCTCCCGGCCGCCCGTTCTCGGCATGGGTCGACGACGGTCCAACGCAGACAGCAACACCTAAGGGAAAAAACCTCCGTGGCAAAAATCACCAAAACCTTCCAGTACGGCAAGCACACCGTCACTCTTGAGACGGGCGAAATCGCTCGCCAGGCAGGCGGCGCCGTCATCGTCAAGTTCGACGACACCGTACTGCTGGTCACCGCCGTCGCCGCCAAGAGCGCGCGCGAAGGGCAGGACTTCTTCCCCCTGACGGTCGATTATCAGGAGAAGTTCTACGCCGGCGGCCGCATCCCGGGCGGCTTCTTCAAGCGCGAAGGACGCGCGACCGAGAAGGAAACGTTGATCTCACGCCTGATCGATCGCCCGATCCGTCCGCTGTTCCCGGAGGACTACAAGAACGAAGTGCAGATCATCGCCACCGTGATGTCGATGAACCCGGACATCGACGGCGATATCGCTGCGCTGATCGGCGCATCGGCCGCGCTGTCGCTGGCCGGCACCCCGTTCAACGGCCCGATCGCTGCGGCGAAGGTCGGTTACAAGAATGGTGAATACATCCTCAACCCGACCGTGACCGAGCTGAAGGATTCGCAGCTGGAGCTGGTCGTGGCCGGTACCGCCAACGCGGTGCTGATGGTCGAGTCCGAAGCCGAGCTGCTGTCGGAAGAAGTGATGCTGGGTGCAGTGACCTTCGGCCATCGCGAGATGCAGAAGGTCATCAACATCATCAACGAGCTGACCGTCGAAGCCGGCACCAAGCCGTCCGATTGGGTGGCTCCGGCGAAGAACGACGGCATGATCGCCGCACTGAAGGAAGCGGTGGGCGAGCAGCTCGCGTCGGCTTTCCAGGTGCGCGACAAGCTGCAGCGCCGCGATGCGATTTCGGCGATCAAGAAGGACGTGCTGGGTTCGCTGGCGCCGCGTGCCACGATCGAAGGCTGGGCTGCCGGCGATCTGGCCAAGGAATTCGGCGAGCTGGAATACCAGACCATGCGTGGCTCGGTGCTGAGCACCAAGGTGCGTATCGACGGCCGTGCGCTGGACACCGTGCGTCCGATCAGCGCCAAGGCCGGCGTGTTGCCGCGTACCCACGGCTCGGCACTGTTCACCCGTGGCGAAACGCAGGCGATCGTGATCACCACGCTCGGCACCGCGCGCGACGGTCAGGTCATCGACGCCGTCTCGGGCGAGTACAAAGAGAACTTCCTGTTCCATTACAACTTCCCTCCGTACTCGGTGGGCGAGTGCGGTCGTTTCGGTGCGCCGAAGCGCCGCGAAATTGGCCACGGCCGTCTGGCCAAGCGCGGCGTCCTCGCCGTGATGCCGAGCCTGGAAGAATTCCCGTACACCATTCGCGTTGTCTCGGAAATCACCGAGTCCAACGGTTCCTCGTCGATGGCATCGGTCTGCGGCAGCTCGCTGGCGCTGATGGACGCCGGTGTGCCGATCAAGGCGCCGGTTGCGGGTATCGCGATGGGTCTGGTCAAGGAAGGCAACGACTTCGTCGTGCTGTCGGACATCCTGGGTGACGAAGATCACCTGGGCGACATGGACTTCAAGGTGGCCGGTACTGCCGAAGGCGTGTCCGCGCTGCAGATGGACATCAAGATCGAAGGCATCACCGAAGAGATCATGAAGCAGGCATTGCAGCAGGCCAAGGCCGGCCGTCTGCACATCCTGGGCGAGATGGCGCATGCACTGACCGCCCCGCGTCAGGAGCTGAGCGACTACGCGCCGCGTCTGCTGACCATCAAGATCCACCCGGACAAGATCCGCGAAGTGATCGGCAAGGGTGGCTCGACCATCCAGGCGATCACCAAGGAAACCGGTACCCAGATCGACATCCAGGACGACGGCACGATCATCATCGCCTCGGTCAACGCCATTGCTGCGCAGGCTGCGAAGTCGCGCATCGAGCAGATCACCTCGGACGTGGAGCCGGGCCGCATCTACGAAGGCAAGGTCGCCAAGATCATGGACTTCGGTGCGTTCGTCACCATCCTGCCGGGCAAGGACGGCCTGGTGCACGTCTCGCAGATCTCCAGCGAGCGCGTGGAGAAGGTCGGCGACAAGCTGAAGGAAGGCGATCTGGTGCGCGTCAAGGTGCTGGAAGTGGACAAGCAGGGCCGTATCCGCCTGTCGATCAAGGCAGTGGAAGAAGGCGAGGGCGTGCCGGCTTCGGCCGAGTAAGCGCTGCTGGCTGATGCATCACGCGTGACGCGTGATGCATGACGAAAAAGCGGGCTTCGGCCCGCTTTTTTGTTGTTGGTTCGGAATAACTCGTGCGTTGTCTCTTTCCCAGCGGGAAAAGTGCCCTGCAGGGGTAACGCGGCTACGAGCGAAGCCGCGTGCAGTTTCAATGCTGCAACGGCTTCGCCCCATACCCTCACCCCAACCCCTCTCCCGCAGCAGAGGGGCTTTGATTCCTTCTCCCTCCGGGAGAAGGTGCCCCGCAGGGGCGGATGAGGGGGCGCGCGAAGCCTTGTGATATCTGGAATGTAAGTGGCTTCGCCCGTAGCCTTACCCCAACCCCTCTCCCGCAGGAGAGGGGCCTTGAATACGGCTTTACTCAGGTTGCTGTTGCTGCGTTTGCGCAGGCTGCGTCTCCGGCCGCGGCGGCACAACGCGTGGAAAGCCTGGCGGCATCGTTTGTTCCGCGGGCGCGATGCCGGGTGCGGGCAACGGCGTCGTCGGTGGCGGGCTGACCACTGCCGCATCCGGGCGCAGCTTCAGTAGTGCGGCCCAATCGCGTCGGTTGAAGTCGCAGAGTTCCTCGTGCGCCGGCGTGCATTCGCTGGCGATCCCGAGACTGTCTTCGTTCTGGTCCTGGCTGCTGTCGGACTGCGGGGCGGGTAACACCACACGACCTGCGCGATCCAGCGTCATCTTGCGCATCATCACCGTGTTGAACACATTGCCGCCGACCAGGTACAGGGTGCGATCGCCGCCGACGTTGGCAGCGACCACCACATCGCAATGCGATTGCCACGGCATCGGTGCGCTGCCACCCAGCGCAGCCTTCAGACCCGCATAGCCGAGCGCCGCGCTGCGGCCGCGCAACAGGCACAGCATGTCACCGGGCGCAGGCTTTTCGACGGCGGGATCGGCGAACTGATACGGCCCGGTGGCACCGTCGTTGTACGCGCTACGGATGTAATCAAGATGGCGCGCGGAACGATGGAAGCCACCGAGGCCGGATTGGGTCATCACCCACGAAATAAAGGCGGCCGACCACGGGTTGTCGATCAGGAACGCGCGGCAATCGCTGGCGGTGTAGCGCGTGCCATCCAGTGCGGCGCAGCTGGATGCACCGGGGCGGCCGCCCATCGAGGCGAGCGTGCCACTGTCGCGCCAGTAGCCGGCCACGCGTTGCCATGCGACAACGCCATGGTCGGCCAGGTATCCGGATTCGGCTTCGGTCACGCCGAGGCTGGCCAGCCGCCCCTTGGCATCGATAAACGGGTGCTGCCACAGACGGTGCTCATTGCAGGCGGTGCGCACGATGGCGATGGCGGCGGGGCTGGTGCCGAAGCGCGGCGGCATATCGCACACTTCCGCAGCCGCCGCGCTGCCTCCCAATCCAGCAAGCAGCAAGCACATCCACGGCCAGGATCTTACAGTCATCGAACATTCCGCACGAAATCAGTCCGCGCAGGCTGCCAGAGCGGCCTGCGCGCACGCGTGAAATTACGGCGGGGGCGGGCCGAGTTTGAGCGAGAGATCCACCGCCTGCACATGCTTGGTCAGGCCGCCGATGGAGATGCAGTCCACGCCGTCCTGTGCAATTGCGCGGATGCCCGCCAGGTCGACGCTGCCGGAGACTTCCAGTGGAATGCGTCGATCGCGCGGCAGCGACGCTGCGATACGCACGGCCTCGCGGCGCATGGCCGGGTCGAAGTCGTCGATGAGGATGCGCGTGCAACCGACCTGCAATGCCTCGCGCAGCTGCTCTAGCGTTTCCACTTCCACCACCAGCGGCAGCTGCGGTTGCTGCGCGCGTGCGGCATGCACGGCGGCGCTGAGCGAGCCCGCGGCGCGGATATGGTTTTCTTTCAGCATCACCGTGTCGAACAGTCCGATACGGTGATTGTCGCCACCGCCGCAGCGCACCGCGTATTTCTGCGCCATGCGCAAGCCTGGCAGCGTTTTGCGCGTGTCCAGGATGCGCGTGCCGGTGCAGGCGACGGCTGCCACGTACGCAGCGGTGGTGGTGGCGGTAGCAGACAAGGTCTGCAGGAAGTTGAGCGAGGTCCGCTCGGCGCTGACCAGGCTCCGGCTGCGCCCATGCAGCAGCGCGAGCACGCTGCCGGCGCTGACCTGCTGACCTTCGTGCACCTGCCAGTCGATGCGCACCTGCGGGTCGAGCATGCGATGGGTGGCGTCGAACCACGGCCTGCCGGCGATCACCGCGTCCTGTTTGCACAGCAGATACGCGCTGTCTGCCTGGTCGGGCAGCAATGCCGCGGTGACATCGCCGCTGCCGATGTCTTCGGCCAGCGCGCGCGTCACGTCGGCATCGATCAGCGCCGCGGCTGGCGGCTCCGGCGCGGTGCGGACGGGCGAACTCACTTTTCGGGGAAGTCGGTGATCTGCGCGGTGGCGATGGCTTCTTCGGCCAGCAAGACCGGGATACCGTCATCGACGCGGAAGATCTGCTTGCGATCGCGGGTGATCAACGCCTCGCGCAGCGGCTGTGCCTGCACGGTGCCGTCGGCGCTCTGCAGGCGTCCGCCGGCGATGGCGGTGTTGAGTGCTTCCAGGCCCTTGCCGTCCAGCAGCGAAAGCGGCTGACGGGTATCGGGCGAGCACAGCAGGTCGAGCAATTTGCGATCCATCGAAGTCTTGTCGTGCGTGGAGATTGGCTAGAATACGTCTTTACCGCAGGGCAGGGCCATGACCTCCAACCACTCCGCGCCGCTGGTCGGCATCGTGATGGGCTCCCGTTCGGATTGGGAAACCATGCAACAGGCAGCTCAGAAGCTCGATGCGCTGGGCGTGCCGTACGAAGTCAAGGTGGTCTCCGCGCACCGGACCCCGGATGTGTTGTTCGCCTATGCCGAGCAGGCAGGCGAGCGCGGCCTGCGCGCAATCATCGCCGGTGCCGGCGGCGCGGCGCATCTGCCGGGCATGCTGGCCGCCAAGACCGCGGTGCCGGTGCTTGGCGTGCCGGTGCAGTCCAAGGCGCTCAACGGCATGGATTCGCTGCTGTCGATCGTGCAGATGCCGGCCGGGATCCCGGTGGCCACCTTTGCGATCGGCAATGCCGGCGCAGCGAATGCGGCCTTGTTCGCAGCGGCGATGCTGGCGCGGGAGCTGCCGCAGGTCGGTGATGCGCTGGCGCAGTTCCGTGCCAGGCAGACCGACGATGTGATGGCCAGCGACGACCCGCGCCAATGAGCACCGTTGGCATTCTCGGTGGCGGCCAGCTGGCGCGCATGCTGGTGCTGGCCGGTGCGCCGCTCGGCCTGCGCTTTGCGGTGTTCGACCCGGCGGCCGATGCCTGCGCAGGGCAGCTGGCGCCGCTGCAGGTTGGCGCGTTCGACGATACGGCGGCCCTGGCCGCATTCGCCGCGCAAGTGGATGTGATCACCTTCGATTTCGAGAACGTGCCGGCCGCCGCCGCGCAGCACCTTGCCGCGCAGGTACCGGTGTTCCCAGGCCCGGATGCCCTGGCGGTGGCGCAGGACCGGCTTAGCGAAAAGACCCTGTTTCGCGAGCTAGGCATTCCGGTGCCGGCGTTCGCCGCCATCGACGATCGCGCCGACCTGGATGCGGCGATGGCGCAGATCGGTGCGCCGTGCGTGCTCAAGACCCGCCGCTTCGGCTACGACGGCAAAGGCCAGTTCCGGATCAAGACGCTTGCAGACGCCGATGCCGCCTGGGACGCGCTGGGCGCGCAGGCGGCCACGGTGGGACTGATCCTCGAGGCGTTCGTGCCGTTTCAACGCGAAGTCAGCGTGGTTGCCGTGCGTGGCCGCGACGGTGAATTCCGTGCCTGGCCGCTGACCGAAAACTGGCACGTGGACGGTGTGCTGTCGGCCAGTCTCGCGCCCGCCCGGGTGGACGAGGCGTTGCAGACGGCTGCCGAAGCGCATGCACGTGCGATTGCCGACCGGCTGGACTACGTGGGCGTGTTCGCGCTGGAACTGTTCGTGCGCGATGGTCAGCTGCTCGCCAACGAGATCGCGCCGCGGGTGCATAACTCCGGCCACTGGACCATCGAAGGCGCCGAGACCTCGCAGTTCGAAAATCATGTGCGTGCGGTGCTTGGCCTGCCATTGGGCAGCACCGCGATGCGTGGACATGCCTGCATGCTGAACTGGCTGGGCAGCATGCCCGCTGCGGGTGCATTCCTGGCCGTGCCGGGCGGGCATTGGCACGACTACGGCAAGCAGGCACGCGAGGGTCGCAAGGTCGGGCATGCCAGCGTACGTGCCGATACACCGCAGGCGCTGGCGACTGCGCTGGTGCGGGCGGGCAAGGTATTGCAGCGCGATGCACAGGTCGCGCCGGTGGTCGGGCGTCTGCAGGAAGGCTGACCTGGCGCGTTGCGGTTACGCGGCGGTGCCCACGTTCGGCAGTGTGCCGGGATGCCGCTCAAGGACGGGAAAGACGGGCGTGCGCTGTTGAAGCGCGTGGGTTGTGCCGCGAGCGGTAACCGAATCGGTTGCCGCTGCGAGGGTCAGCTCAATCGGCTGCCCACGAAGTCCCAATTGATCAGTTTCCAGAACGCGTCCAGGTACTGCGCGCGATCCTGCTGGTAGTCCAGGTAGTACGCATGCTCCCAGATGTCGCAGGCGAGTAGCGGGGTGTCTGGCCCGGTGAGCGGCGTGGAGGCGTTGGGCGTGGCGACGATGGCCAGGGTGCCGTCCGGGCGCTGCACCAGCCAGGTCCAGCCCGAGCCGAAGGTGCTCAAGGCCACGCGATTGAATTCCTGCCTGAAATGCACGAAATCGCCGAACGATGCGGCGATGCTGTCGGCCAACCTGCCCAGCGGCTCGCCGCCGCCGCGTGGGCGCAGGCACTGCCAGTAGAAGTTGTGGTTCCACACCTGTGCCGCCAGGTGGAACAGCGTGCCTTGCGCCTGCGCGATGATCTCTTCCAGCGTCAGCTCGGCAAACTCGCTGCCTTCGATGCGCGCATTGAGCCGTTCGACCTCGTTGCGATGACAGATGCCGTGGTGCGACTCCAGTGTCGCGGACGAAAGGTGCGGCTCGAGGGCGGCGCGGGAGTAGGGCAGTGCAACGTGTTCGATCGGCATGGTGGCAAGGGCAGCGAAAGGAGTCCGGCGGCAGGTCGCGTGAAGGCTTACAATGCGCGCCTTTGCGGAAGTTTATCCGACCCAGCGGTCGGGCCTGCCGCTCCCAGTCAGGAGAGTCCAATGCCGGTGATGGAACGGATCCAGGCCGAAGTCGAACAACACCCCATCGTGCTGTTCATGAAAGGCACCCCGCAGTACCCGATGTGCGGCTTTTCCAGTCGCGCTGTGCAGGCGCTGGTCGCTGCCGGCGCCGACCAGCTGCGCACGGTCAACGTGCTGGAAGAACCCGAAGTGCGCGCGAATCTGCCGCGCTATTCCAACTGGCCGACCTTCCCGCAACTGTTCATCCACGGCGAGTTGATCGGCGGTTGCGACATCACGCTGGAACTGTTCGAAGCCGGCGAGCTCAAGCGCATTGTCAGTGAGGCCTATCAGCCGTGACCCAAGTGCAGGGCCAGCCTGAAGCGGCTGCCTTGGCCCGGCGGGTCGTGCTGGTGACCGGCGCCGCCGGCGGGCTGGGCAGCGCTGCTGCACAGGCGTGCGCGATGGCCGGTGCCACGCTGGTGCTGCTCGGCCGCAAGCTGCGGCCGCTGGAGCGCGTGTATGACGCGGTGGCCAAGCTCGGCCCCGAGCCATTGCTGTATCCGCTGGATCTGGCAGGTGCCACGCCCGACGACTATGCGGTGCTCGCGCAACGGTTGCAGAGCGAGCTGGGCGGTCTGCACGGCTTGCTGCAGTGTGCGGCCGAGTTCGGCGGTCTGACGCCGGCCGAACTCGCGGCGCCGGCCGACTTCGCCCGCAGCATCCACGTCAACCTCACCGCACGGGCATGGTTGACGCAGGCCTGCCTGCCGCTGCTGCGGCAGCAGCGCGATGCGGCAGTGGTATTCGTCGTGGACGATGCTGTACGGATCGGTCAGGCGTACTGGGGCGCGTATGGAGCTGCCCAGTACGCCCAGCACGGCTTGATCGCCAGCCTGCACTACGAGACCGCCGCCGGCCCGGTGCGTATCCACGGCCTGCAGCCCGGCCCGATGCGCACCGCGTTGCGTGCGCGTGCCTTTACCCATCAGGAAGACAGCCAGGCGGCCGACCCCGCAGTGGCGGCGTCGGCCTGCGTCACCCTGTTGTCCATGGCAGGTGCTCCGCACCGCGGTGCGATCTGGAGCCCTTCGGCATGACCATTCTTTCGGCAGCCCTGCTGCTGTTCTTGATTCTCGACCCGCTGGGCAACATCCCGGTGTTTCTCAGCGTGCTCAAGCCGCTGCCGCCCAAGCGCCAGCGTTTCGTGCTGGCGCGCGAGCTGCTGATCGCCTTGTGTGTGTTGATGGCGTTCCTGTGGGGCGGTAAATACGCGCTGGAGTTGATGCATCTACGTCAGGAATCGGTGGCGATCGCCGGCGGCATCGTGCTGTTCCTGATCGGCATCCGCATGATCTTCCCGCGGCCGGAGGGCCTGATGGGCGAGATCCCCGATGGCGAACCCTTCATTGTGCCACTGGCCATCCCGCTGGTGGCTGGCCCGTCCGGCATGGCCGCGGTCATGCTGATGGGCAGCAACGAGCCCACCCGGCTCTGGGACTGGAGCCTGGCGCTGATGATCGCCTGGATTGGCGCCTCGTCGATCCTGGCCTCGGCGCCGTTGCTGTACAAGCTGCTCGGTCACCGCGCATTGACCGCTGTCGAGCGTCTGATGGGGATGTTGTTGGTCGCCATCTCGGTGCAGATGTTCCTGGATGGCCTGGGCACGTACTTCAAGCTGCCGGTTTCGATTTAAGACGCTTGTCATCAGGCCGGTCGCCTGACGGTTGCTGCCATCCGCGCGGAAGGGCGGGGTGAGTGCGCGACCAGACTTCGAGCCGCGACTTCCCGATATGCCGAGACGCATGTCTCGCTCTCTCTGCGACCCCGTGCAAACTGGCATGTGCGCCTTCACATGGCAGTTCATGTTGCACTGCGCGAACTTTGTCACGCCGCCGTCACAATCAGGCCTTAGCGTGTTAATCTGTTGTTAACCGTTGCGGCAGCAACCAGCCGCGCGGCAAGGGACCCCAGATCATCGGCAGCCCACCCCCGGGAACGGTTGGGCTGACTGCGCCTTTTTGTCACTGCCCAACCTGTATCGAGGCTACCGAAATGACCCACCCCCGTTGTCTCCGCATGTCCAAGCTCACGCTTGGTCTCGTTGCCGCGCTCGCCGCCGCCCCTGTGTTCGCGCAAAGCACCTCGGCTGGCGTCGCCGGCCTGGTAACCGGAAGCGGCGGCCAGCCGGTCCCGAATGCCGAAGTCACGATCACCCACGTCGAATCGGGCACCGTCAGCCGCGCCACCACCGATGCCAGCGGACGCTACAACGCGCGCGGCTTGCGTGTGGGTGGCCCGTACACGATCACCATCACCAAGTCCGGCGAAGGCACCAAGACCGAAGAGGGCGTGTACCTGAACCTCAATCAGGTCAATAGCGTCGATGCTTCCCTGGGCGGCGATGTGACCACGCTTGGCGCGGTGCAGGCCATCGGTGGCGACTACGGCTCGGCGCTGTTCAGCGCCAACAAGATGGGCACCGGCACCAACGTGACCCGCGAGCAGATCGAATCGCTGCCGTCGATCAACCGCAACCTGCAGGACTATGTGCGCCTGGATCCGCGTGTGGCGCAGACCGACAAGGCGCGTAACGAGATTTCCGTGGGCGGCCAGAATCCGCGTTTCAACCTGATCCGCGTCGATGGCATCAGCACCAACGACGCGTTCGGTCTCGAATCCAACGGCCTGCCGACTCCTCGCCAGCCGTTCTCGATGGATGTCATCGACGAAATCTCCGTCGACGTGGCCAACTACGACGTGACCATCACCGGCGCCACCGGCGGCGTGATCAATGCGGTCACCAAGTCCGGTACCAACGAATTCCACGGATCGGTGTACGGCACCTACCGTGAGAACGATTGGTCGGGCAAGAACCAGAACGACATCCGTCCGCAGCTGTTCGACAACGAAACCACCTATGGTTTGACCCTGGGCGGCCCGGTCATCAAGGACAAGCTGTTCTTCTTCGCCAACTACGAAAAGTACAAGGGCAAGGGCGTGTTCACCGGCGCTTCCGGCTACGGTCCGCTCGGATCGGGCGAGAGCAATATCGTCGGTATTTCGCAGGCGCAGGTCGATCAGATCATCGACATCTCGCGCAATGTCTATGGTTTCGACCCGGGAACCCTGGCGCTACCGGCATTGGATTCGGACTCGGAAGAAAAGGGCTTCAAGCTCGACTGGAATATCTCCGACAAGCACCGTGCGTCGGTTCGTTACGGCGAGAGCGAGCAGAGCACTGCCAACCTCAATGGTTTCGGCAATCAGGCGCTGTCGCTGAATTCGTTCCACTACGTTCGCGATTTCAGCCTCAAGACGTATACGGCGCAGCTTTTCAGTGACTGGACGGACACGTTCTCCACGGAAGCCAAGGTCTCGTACCGCGACTACTCCGCAGTGCGTACCGCTGCATCGCAGCTCCCGGCCATTGCCGTGCGGATCGGTAACAACACCGTCAACCTGGGGACTGAGCAGAGCACCCAGGCCAACGAACTGCGAACCGAAACCTGGAACGCCTTCTTTGCCGGCACGTTGTTCTTGAACGACCACACCGTCAAGTTCGGCTTCGACTATGAAGATAACGACCTGTTCAATCTGTTCGGTCAGCGTGTCTTCGGTTCCTACACGTTCAACTCGATTGCCGACTACGCCGCCAATCGCCCGCTGAACTATCGTTATTCGCGCTCCAACAGCGGCAACATCGACGACATCGCGGCCAACTGGGGCATGCGTAATGTCGGCGTGTTCTTGCAGGATACGTGGGCCGTCAACAACAACCTGACGCTGACGTTCGGTGTGCGTTATGACGAGCCGATGGTCAAGAACAGCCCGGCCTACAATGCAACCGCGTCGACGCTGTTCGGCTTCCGTAACGACCAGACCATCGATGGCAACGGATTGTTCGAGCCGCGCTTCGGTTTCAATTACACCTTCGACAGCGATCGCCCCACCCAGTTGCGCGGCGGCGTAGGCCTGTTCCAGGGTGCCGCGGCAACCGTGTGGTTGTCCAACCCGTACTCCAACACCGGCCTGGCGTATACCGATTACAACTTCTCCAGCCAGACGCTGGTGAACACCAATGGCATTCGTTTCACGCCTGACATCAATAACCAGCCGATCGGTAATGGTTCGTTGAATGGCGCTACGCAGTCCGTCGATTTCGTCGACAGCAAGCTGGGTCAGCCGTCCGTATGGAAGGCCAACCTGGCATTCGATACCGAGCTGCCCTGGTACGGCATCGTGGCATCTGCCGAGGCGGTGGTGACCAAGGTCAACGAGGCGATCTACTACCAGCAGCTCAATCTGGGCAATACCAGCCGCGTGGGTCAGGATGGTCGTAACCTGTACTGGAATACTGCAGGCTTGAATCCGGCCTGCTGGCTGGAGGATGGCCGTAACCCGACCGGTGCCGGCGCTCCGGCGGCTTGTGTGCGCGGCACCGCCTCGGTGGTCGATGCGCGCGGCTCGCGTGATCCGCGCTTCAACGATGCCATCATCGCGCGTCCCACCGACAAGGGCGGCAGCGAGAGCTTCACCGTCGGCCTGAACAAGCCCTTCAATGGTGGTGACTGGTCGTGGGGCCTGTACTACACCTACACCGACGCTGATGAAGTCAGCGGCCTGACCAGTTCGACCTCGGGCTCGCAGCTTGGTAACAACGCGGTTTTCCAGGCCAACGAAAACGTCGCCTCGACCGCTGCGTATGAGGTCAAGAACAGCATCCTCGGCACCTTGAACTGGAAGCATGCGTTCTTCGGCGACTATGAAACCAAATTGGGCCTGATCTACCAGGGTCGCAACGGTCGTCCGTACAGCTACGCCTTCGATAACGACGCCAATGGCGACGGTCGCTTGAACGACCTGCTGTACATCCCGGCCGGTCGCGGCGATGTGCTGTTCGGTACCGCTCGAGAAGAACAGGCGTTCTGGAACTACATCGAAGGCAACGAGTATCTGGCTGCCCGCCGTGGTCAGGTCGCCGAGCGCAACGGCGCACGCAACTCCTGGATCAACCAGTTCGATCTGCATATCGAGCAAGAGATCCCGGGCTTCTTCAAGGACAACAAGGCCTCCCTCTGGCTTGACGTCATGAACGTGGGCAACCTGCTCAACAAGAAGTGGGGCCGTGTCGAGGAGTATGGCTTCCCGGGCATGCGTGGTGTCGTGGAATACGGCGGTATCGATGCGGCCAGCGGCAAGTACGTGTATCGCTTCAATACACCGGACCAGTCCACGGTCTATGACGATCGCGGCATCTCCCGCTGGGCGCTGCAGCTGGGCTTCCGCTATCAGTTCTGATTGCGGTTAGCGTGTCGTGTGTTGCGGAAACGGCCGGGGCAACCCGGCCGTTTTCTTTTCGGCGGGTGAGTACGCTAAAGTTCCTGAGATACGACAGGAGCAAGCTATGGAACTCAGCAGTACGGCAGCACGGGCGCTGCCGGTGGTGGATGCGCGGATCTACCCGCGTGGTGGCCTGGACGTCTTGTCCAAGGCGGAAGTGGCCAGGCTACGCGATGCCTCCAGTGGCGGCATGCACGAGCTGTTGCGCCGTTGCGCGCTGGCCGTGCTGACCAGTGGCAGTGCCTCGGACGACCCGCGCGCCGCGCGCGACCTGTATCCGGACTTCAATATCCAGGTGAACCAGCAGGACCGTGGTATCCGCATCGATCTGATCAATGCCCCGGCGATGGCATTCGTGGACGGCGAGATCATTCGCGGCGTGGCCGAGCTGCTGTTCGCCGTGGTGCGCGACCTGGCCTACATGGCCATCGAGCTTGAGGCCCAGCGCGGCGATCTGGACACCAGCGAAGGCATCACCAATGCGGTGTTCGGCCAGCTGCGTAACGCGCGCATCCTGCAGCCGTCGGACCCGAACCTGGTCGTGTGCTGGGGCGGGCATTCCATCTCGCGCGACGAGTATCTCTACACCAAGCAGGTGGGTTACGAGCTCGGCCTGCGCGGCCTGGACATCTGCACCGGCTGCGGCCCGGGTGCGATGAAGGGCCCGATGAAAGGCGCGACGATTGCCCACGCAAAGCAGCGCAAGCACCACACGCGCTACATCGGCGTGACCGAGCCCGGCATCATCGCGGCCGAATCGCCCAACCCGATCGTCAACCACCTGGTGATCATGCCGGACATCGAGAAGCGCCTGGAGGCCTTCGTCCGCATCGGCCACGGCATCCTGGTGTTCCCAGGCGGTGTCGGCACGGCCGAAGAGATCCTTTACCTGCTTGGCATTCTGCTGCGTGAGGAAAATGCGGGCCTGCCGTTCCCGCTGATCTTGACCGGCCCGACCATCGCCGCGCCGTACTTCGCGCAGATCGACCGCTTCATCCGCCTGACCCTGGGTGATGCCGCCGCCTCCCGTTACGAAATCATCGTCGGCGACCCGGTCGCCGTGGCGCGCCGCATGGCCGAAGGCATCCACGAGGTGCGCGCGCACCGCAAGGACCAGAAGGATTCGTACTACTTCAACTGGTCGGTGCACATCCCGCTCGAGTACCAGCAACCGTTCGAGCCCAGCCACGAAGCCATGGCCGCCCTGGACCTGCACCACGGCCGCCCGGCACCAGCCCTGGCCGCGGACCTGCGCCGCGCCTTCTCCGGCATCGTCGCCGGCAACGTCAAGGAAGACGGCATGCGCCGCATCGAAGAGTTCGGCCCGTTCGAAATCAACGGCGACTCCGACATCATGCAGGCCCTGGACGAGCTGCTGCGCGGCTTCGTCGAACAGCGCCGGATGAAGATCTCGGGGGATTACCGGCCTTGTTATCGGGTGGTGACCTAAAGGCCGTCTAAAGCGAAGGCCCCTCGATGGGAAGGGGTAAGGGTTTGAGCTGGGTGCGGCCCGCCCACATGGAACCCCCCCGGGGGGGGGGGGAGGGGCACGTCGGTGCCCCTGAAATGACCGCTCATCCCCTGGACGCTTGTTTCCAGCGGGTGGGCGATGCATTTTGAGCAAGTCACGCTGGGGAGCGTCCAATGTCTTATCGCCGATCTACCGGCTTCACACTTGTCGAATTGATGATTGCGATCGCCGTATTGGCGATTTTGCTTACCATCGCGTTTCCAAGCTTTCGTGGAGTGATTCGCTCCAATCGCGTCGCGAGTAGCGCCAATGAGACCATCGGGCTACTGTCTCTTGCCCGCAGCGAAGCGATACGCAATCGCCGAGGGGGAGGAGTTTGCGGCAGTGCGTCGGGAACGGCCTGCGACAATAACTGGGCGAGCGGAATGCTGGCTTGGGCGGATACCGATGGAGATGGCGCTTTCAAGAGCGGCGACACCGTTCTGCGTTTCGTTTCGATAGACCGGTCGCTGAGCAATTCCGGCCCGTCCGGCACTGCGATTGCTTTCGATGGGAGGGGGCGTAGGCTTGCTTCCACCAACCAGCAGATCACGCTGCAGCCAACCATGTGTGATGGGCAGGCATTGCGCCGCACGTTGGTCGTCAATGGCGCCGGTCAGATCACGTCCCAGAAAGGCGCCTGCCAATGATGCTTCCCCGATCCTTCGTATCGCGCTCCCGGTCCGATGGCTTCAGCTTGCTCGAAGTGCTGATCGCCATCGTCGTTCTTGCGTTTGGTCTGCTTGGGTTTGCACTATTGCAGACCGCTAACGTGCGGTTCGTGCAGAGCGCCAACTATCGTACTCAGGCCACTAACCTGGCTTACGACTTACTAGACCAGATGCGCAGCAATCGCTTCCAATCGGCCTGGTATACCGACGCTACCTTTTCCGCGAACACGGTCACAGTTGCCAGTTGCAGCCGACCCCTTGGAACCGATCTCACGGTTGCAACCAACATCGCACGCTGGAAGTGTCAGGTGGTACAGGCGTTGGGAGAGGGCGCCAGCGCGACAGTGCTGAATACCAACGGCCAAGTCACCGTGGGCATCAGCTGGGGGGATCAGCGCTGGGATGCAAGCAACCCGAATGCGCTCACAACCTTCACCTTGGTGTCTCAGCTATGACTCCCAGCTTCCCGTCCAAGCTTGCAATTGCCGGCATCAGCCTGATCGAAATGATGATCGCCATGGTGATCGGCCTGGTGTTGATGCTGGGAGTGATTCAGGTCTTCTCGGCATCCCGTACCGCATCGATGCTTGCAGAAGGAAGTGCGCGTGCGCAGGAGAACGGACGGTTTGCGTTGGAGTTCCTGCAGCGCGACATCCGCATGGCAGGGCACTTCGGCTGCGTTAATGACCAAGCGCACTTTGTGCGTGGTGAGGGGGATCCGGTGGTAACTACCGGGGCCGCTAGTGGCTCAGGCCATCCGCTGGATTTCAGTGTTAGCGTGCAGGGCTATGAAGCGCCCAACACCAAACCGACCGGTACCCTGACGATCGGAGCCAACTGGGCGGTACCAACGAATCTGCCAGCATCGATTTCCAAGCTCAACCCGCGCGGAGGTAGCGACATCCTAGTGTTGCGCTATCTGGCGCCAGAGAGCGTGCCGATCACTGGGCTGACGTCGGGTAGTAACAGCGTGGTCAACTTCAATGCTACTAGTGGCCTACGCTTGACCGAGGGCGGCCAGGCCGCTCCCAGTGTGTTTGGAATCGCTGATTGTGCACATGCAACGGTGTTCAAGGGTGTCTATGCCAATGGCAAAGTCACTGCCAACGGAACCAATTTGTCGAACTACTCGGCAAGGCCAACTGGCCAGGCCTTGATTTACCGAGCCGAATCAATCGTGTACTACGTGGGAACCTCGGCAACAACGGGCGAGCCGGCGCTCATGCGTGCGCGCTCGAACGGCCTTGACGATTACGGAACACCAGAGGAACTGGTTGAAGGTATCGAAAATCTGCAGTTGCTGTTTGGTCTCGATCAGACCGCCAATATGTCCACAACCTCCCCGCCATTGGGCAACATCAACACTCAAGCCATCGCAAGCGATGTTTCCACTGGTGCAGATGTTGCTGCAGCTGGCCAATGGAGACGCGTGGGACAGGTCCAGGTCGGCATTCTTGCCCGTAGTCCTTTACCTTCCGCCGCTGAGAAGCCAACGACTGCGGTGCGCTATCCAAGCGCCCTAGGAGTATCTTTTGCGCCACCTGCTCAAACTGACGGGCGGTACAGAATGACGTACGAGTCCACGATCGCCTTGCGCAATCGACTGTTCGGAAACTGACTCATGAATACATATGCTCGCATGCGACCTCTGTCCGCTCGCCCTCGTGGCGCGGTGCTCTACGTTGCCCTGATCATGCTGATCCTGTTGGCCCTGATTGGCATTGCGGGGATGCAAGTGGCAGGGATGCAGGAAAAAATGGCATCTAATTACTTGGCGGCCAATATCGCATTTCAGAATGCCGAAGGGGTGACGCGTCGTAGCGAGCGTGCCATCGAGGCCATCGCTAATCGTACAGATGCGCCGACAGGCGCCCCTTTAGTCGATACCGATATCCAGCAGAACTGTGATGCGGCATTTGACCCGGTTGCATGGGGGCGCAGCAAGGCAACCACGGTGAATGAAGCGGTCAATGTACGGCGCATCGACTCGTGCATCATCGGCGGAGGATCGCTTGCGATGGGGGATCCACTCGACCCCGTGACGCCGGTGTACCAAATCACCACTTTCTCCAACGATGCCGCGACGGATGCCTCGTCATCGGCATCGATCGACACCATCTTCAAGCTCTGAGGCTGCCGGCATGTCCCCTCGCATTTTCCGAACCGCTGTCGTCTCCGCGATCGTGCTTGCCGCAGCTGGTGGCTACTTCGTCTGCAGCCTGATTGCCGCGCAAGGTCAAGGTGCGTTGGCGCAGGCCCCGCTAAATAATGTGAACTCGATTCCTCCTGCTTTTATTATGGCTGTGGATGACTCGAATTCGATGACGTTTGAACGAATCTTTAGAGGGGGGGACGGTCGTTTACGTTGGAATGGCACCAGTTTCTTCAGTGCGGCCGGAACTTTTTTTGATGCCGCTCAGGGATGCGCGAGTAACTCGGCGGATTGCTATCTCTACTTATATCCGCATAGTGGCTATAACGCTGCTTATACTCCGGGAGATGCGATTCCTCCGCTTGACATCTTCGGGTTTGCGCGATCGCCAACCTACAATGCGAGCTATTACAATCCAAATGTTGTCTACAATCCTTGGGTACTTCCCCCTAAATTAGGGGAAAGCGGCCCAACTCTTTGGGCAAATGCTAATTTTAATGAGGCCCGGGTCGATCCCCGTGACCCCTCTATCTACGGCAATGACTTCTCCACTGGTTACTTCACTACGTACGACCTTGCATATCGTGAGGCTAATAACGAATTCTTTCAGTTTCTTACTGGGATGAGGATACCGGCAGGCACCCGTTACCGATCGTCTGCTCGATCGTGCAATACATTCAATAATTCAGGTTTTGCGAATAATGATGGACTGCCAAGTAGTAACGGCAATTGGACTACATTGGCTTCGACCGTCACTGTTGCAGCGAACTGTCAAGTGCAAATCGGCTATGTGCCTGCTACCTTCTACTTGCCCGAAGCTGCTCCGGCTCCTGCGAATTATCTTGCCAATGATATTAATCGGCCTGTAATTCAAAATGCCTGCGGTCCCGGCTGCAATATGAGGCGTTATCAAATTACTTTGCGTAATTATAACAACAACGTGAATGCCTATAACGCAGCAAGTACGAACTTCGCAAACTGGTTCCAATACCATCGCAATCGTATTCTTGCTGTCATTGGATCGGAGACGCGAGCTTTATCGTCTGTTGAAAAAATGCGCGTGGGTTATTTTACGATCAATAATCGCACTAATGTTACCATGTATGATGTAGGTGTCGATTCCGAAATTGCCGCACTATATGATAAGGTTTATAAGTTGAAGCCATCGGGAGGAACGCCGAATCGCACGGCTGTGGATTACTTAGGTAAGCAGTTCTTGCGCGTCGGGGATGGTGCTCCGGTGTTGCGCGCATGTCAAAAAAACGGCGGCATGTTGTTTACTGATGGTTATACGAATAGTTCGGACGCGGTCTCTGGGTATGATAATGCAGATTCGGTTGGCACCATGAATTTCCCTTCCGTGCCTTTTGCTGATAATTACTCAAACACTATAGCCGACATTGCGGCGTCATACTATTCGGGGGCGTCGACACCGTTGGTATCCGGGCAGGGGTTTCAAGCGGGTTTGGTGCCAGTGGATGAAAAATGCGCAACACTCTCAAAGGAATCGCCAGACTGGAAGCGGCTGGACTGCCAGAAAGATTTGCATATGAATTTTTATGCAATCACGCTTGGTGCGCAAGGCAATATCTATGAAGTCAACCAGGCCGCTACCGCCGACCCCTATACGAACGCGCCCGACTGGAATGCAAATGGTGATCCAAACGATGGTGACGACGGTCGGGTAATTGATGAGCTTTGGCATGCTACCGTAAATAGTCGAGGGCAATTCATCAATGCAAAAAGTCCGGCAGAAGTAACGGCCGCAATGCAGCGTGTTTTGTCTGCGGCAGGTTCGCCGAGCTCGCCTTCCGGAACATTGGCGCTGACGGGGGCACGAATCGGCGCGGGTTCCTTGTCGGTCGCGCCTGAGTATCAGATAAGGAACAACGGGACCGATTGGTCAAGTAAGCTTAAAGCAAGCCAGGCCTCGGTCGATCCCGCTACACGGGAAGCCCGCTTCGCTCAGCTGTGGGAGGCTTCCGGGCAGATTCCCGCGCCTAATGCTCGCAATGTTTTTTTTAACGATGGCAGCAATGTACGAAAGTTCGAAGGAACGGCCATTAGTCTCGACGGCCTTTGTGGGCTCTCTCAGACGCTTTATCGCGGCCAAACGCTCTGTTCAGCACAGCACCTAACCGATCTCGGGGCAACCGCTGCGACGGCGGCGAGCTATCTATTGGGTGATCAAAGTGGGGAAGTTCAGCAGAAAGGCAGGTTTCGTGATCGCAGCACCGTGCTCGGTGATATCATCAACTCTGCGCCGCTGATCAGTGCTCCTACCGACGATTACGGATACAGGGCTCTAAGTGGAACGTTGGGTGCGACCTACACCGCTTACTTGGAAAGCAAGCGTGCCAGTCGGGGGTACATGGTATATGCCGGTGCAAATGATGGAATGTTACATGCTTTCGATGGAGGAATTAATAGCAGTGGTACGGTGACAGGTACTGGCGGCCGCGAACGCTTTGCTTATATCCCTGCAACATCCTATGGGCATATGGGCGATTTATTGCTGCCGTACCAGGCAGTCAAGGGAACTATCCCCTCGTTCGACCATCGCTATTTCGTCGATGGCCCGCTAGCGGTGGGAGACACCTACTACAGCAATAGTTGGAAAACGACACTGGTTGGCACGACCGGAGCCGGTGGTCGCGGCGCATTTGCTCTGGATGTGACCAATCCGGGTGCGTTCGGTAGTGGAAGCCGACTGTGGGAAATCAACGATCTCAGCGGTGATGCCGTAGTGCGTTCCAATATCGGACACGTGCTCGGCAAGCCCGTCATTGTCCCGGTGCGTGCCGCCAATGGCTCGGTGAGCTGGAAAGCGATCTTCGGTAACGGCTATGACAGCGCCAGCGGCAAAGCTGTCTTGTTTGTAGTGGACATCGGAACGTCGTCGACTCCGGTCGTTCGTATGATCGAGGCGACGGAGCCGGGGAACACGATTAGTGGCCGGAACGGGCTTGGCAATATCATTGTTCTGGATCGCGTGGACAATTTGACAGTCGACCCGTCCGGTGTGCCGGCTCGCACGCGGGATGGCTATGCAGACACGGTTTATGCCGCAGACCTTCGTGGTGCAATCTGGAAGTTCGATCTTACGTCGACCGCAGCTTCGGTAATCGTTCCTGCGTTCACGACGGGGCTGTATACCGAAGGTGGGCGCACCTATCGGCAGCCCATTACCGGTGGACTGCAGGCCGCTTCTGGTGAAAATGGCGGGGTCCTAGTGCTGTTTGGTACTGGTAGCTTTTCGTTCAACGACGACAGCCTGCCAAGTTCCGCGCAACACATACAGAGCCTGTACGGCTTTACGGATCAGGTGGATGGGGTGATCGCCACGACCCTAAGTAGGGCGAACTTGACCCCCTATTCGGTCACGACTGCTACGGGCGGCGCGACGCGCAGCTTGCAAGTAGGTACTGCTCCGACAACAGCGCTTGGGTGGTATGTGGATTTGCCCGCCGGCGAGCGATTCGTAGGTTATCCGGAGCTTGTCTCGGGAATTCTCTTTATGCCTACATATGCGCCGCTCGCTGCGAGTAGCGGCTGCATCCCCGATGGCGTGAATTGGCTATTCGGCCTGAATCCGCGTACTGGCGTGGGCGCATTGTCTGGTGTTCGAATGGGCGGGATCAGTGGTTCCACGCTTGCTAGCGGTTCTGCCGGTATTTCGCTCAACACGGGCGGAAACGCCCCTGTGAAGGATGTGGGGGTATCGGTCGTACCTAGGCTTGAACCCAAGGTCAATCCAAAGGATGGCTCAGCCGCCCCAGTTGTTCCGGCAGGTTCCGGATGCTGGATGGTCGCCAACGTGGCAGGCGCTGCGCCCATGTATGTTCCTTATCCTTGCGGCCGCCAATCCTGGCGCCAGATTCAGTAAAGGAGGTTCCAATGTCGCCACGCCTATCTCGCTTCGCTGCTCGTCGGCTGTCTCAGTATGCCGGGGGTCATGGTTTCACCTTGATTGAATTGATGGTGGTGGTCGCTATCGTGGGGATCTTGGCTGCGGTCGCGTACCCTTCTTATGCTGAACACATACGCAAGTCACGCCGTGCACAGGCAAAGGCGGATCTTGTCGAATACGCGCAGCTGGCCGAGCGCTCGCATACCACAAACAATACGTATGCAAACTTCCGCTTTGGGAATGGTTCGACCACCATCCAGTCGCCGCGTGAAGGTGGGACTGCGCAGTACTTGATCACGGTCGCTGGTAGTCAATCCGCCTTTACTTTGACTGCGACGCCGCAAGGCAGTCAGCTGCGGGATACATGCGGCACAATGACCTTGAACCAGGCCGGGGTGAAGACTCCGAGCGCTTCAACCACCGCCGGCTGCTGGTAGCTCACTCAAGGTGTTGCACTGACGTAAAGTTGCGTCTAGAATACGCCTCCCCGCCCGAATAGCTCAGCCGGTTAGAGCACTTGACTGTTAATCAGGGGGTCGTTGGTTCGAGTCCAACTTCGGGCGCCAAGATGTGAGAAAAGGCCGCGACTAGTCGCGGCCTCTTTGTTTTGGGCCTATGAGCGCCGGCAGCCGGTGGGCGTGGTATAGCGCACGGCGCGTACTCTCCCTGTGTTGTTGACCACAACGTCTGCGAGCCGCTTGGCATTGCTGCACAAGCTGATGGTGATATTGGTGCCGCTGCTTCGGCCGCTGGGAAGGAACCGCACGACAGGCCTGCCGAGGTTCGAGGTGACGTCGATATCGCCGGTCGCCGGATACTGGATGACTCTTAGAACGGCGGCGCTCTGCGCTGGTTGTCCGTGGCGGTCAGGGTCCTTGAACAGGATCCAGCCCTGGCTCCACACCCGGTCTGGCCGACAGGTTGCCCCATCGGCAGATGGGCATATGCTTATGGGGACGCGCTGTGTAATGGCCAGACTTCTCGCCATCGCAAGATGTGCCGTGAGCAAATGCACTCGTGTCGTCGCCCGATGCCACTCCAGAACGCTCTGGAAGCTCGGCAGGCCGATGGCTGACGTGATGGCGATGACTGCCATCACGACCAACAACTGCACTGCGGTGTACCCTCTCGCGCTCGAACGAGTCACTGCTTCCATCGCGCTCTCCCTGAGGTCGAGCGAGCAGTCTCCGTGTTGGCCGCATGTCAGGAAACGCTTGCTTCACTCAAGTGTGCGTCAGGTTTTTACCGGCATCGACCTACGAGATTTCGTACCGTCCCCCCCGAGATCCGCTCCATGACCGACCGCTTTGAACTCGTCTCCCCGTACTCTCCAGCCGGCGACCAACCCGCTGCCATCGAGAAGCTGGTGGCCAACTTCGAGGCCGGCCTGGCCAAGCAGACCCTGCTGGGGGTGACGGGTTCGGGCAAGACCTACACCATCGCCAACGTCGTACAGCAGGTGCAGAAGCCGACCCTGGTGATGGCGCCCAACAAGACGCTGGCAGCGCAGTTGTACGGCGAGTTCAAGTCGTTCTTCCCGCACAATGCGGTCGAGTACTTCGTCAGCTACTACGACTACTACCAGCCCGAGGCCTATGTGCCGTCGTCGGACACCTTCATCGAGAAGGACAGTTCGATCAACGAGCACATCGAGCAGATGCGCCTGTCGGCGACGAAGACGCTGCTCTCGCGTCGTGACTCGCTGGTGGTCGCAACCGTCTCGGCGATCTATGGACTGGGTGCACCGGAGGACTACCTGTCGCTGCGCCTAATTCTGTCGATCGGCGAGCACATCGACCAGCGGCAGTTGATCCGTCATCTCACCGATCTGCAATACACGCGCAACGAATTCGAGCTCACCCGCGGTGCGTTTCGCGTGCGCGGGGAGGTGGTGGACGTGTTTCCGGCCGAATCCGATACCGAGGCATTACGGATCGAGCTGTTCGACGGCGATGTCGAGCAGCTGACCTTGTTCGATCCGCTGACCGGCGAGACCCTGCGCAAGCTGCAGCGGTACACTGTCTATCCAAAGACGCACTACGCCACCACGCGCGAGCGCACGCTCAGCGCTGTCGATACGATCAAGGAAGAGCTGAAGGAACGGCTGGAACAGCTGTATTCGCAGAATAAGCTGGTGGAAGCGCAGCGTCTGGCACAACGCACCCAGTTTGATCTGGAGATGATGGCCGAGGTAGGCTTCTGCAACGGCATCGAGAACTATTCGCGCCACCTCACCGGCAAGGCGCCTGGCGAACCGCCACCGACGTTGTTCGACTACCTGCCGCCGGACGCATTGCTGGTCATCGACGAATCCCACGTGACCATTCCGCAGATCGGCGCGATGTACAAGGGCGATCGTTCGCGCAAGGAAACGCTGGTGGAATTCGGCTTCCGCCTGCCGTCGGCACTCGACAACCGGCCACTGCGCTTCGAAGAATGGGAAGCGCGCTCTCCGCGCAGCATCTATGTGTCGGCGACCCCGGGACCCTACGAGTTGCGCGAGTCCGCCGGCGAAATCACCGAGCTGGTCGTGCGTCCAACGGGGTTGATCGATCCAGTCGTAGAGATCCGCCCGGTGGGCACCCAGGTCGACGACCTGATGTCCGAGGTGCACGAGCGCATCAAGCTCGGTGACCGCGTGCTGGTCACCACGCTGACCAAGCGCATGGCCGAAAACCTCACCGAATACCTGGGAGAGCACGGCATTCGCGTGCGCTACCTGCACTCGGACATCGACACGGTCGAGCGCGTGGAGATCATCCGCGACCTGCGCCTGGGCAAGTTCGATGTGTTGGTCGGCATCAATTTGCTACGCGAAGGCCTGGACATGCCGGAGGTGTCGTTGGTAGCGATCCTGGACGCGGACAAGGAGGGTTTTCTGCGTTCGACCGGCTCGTTGATTCAGACCATTGGCCGCGCCGCGCGCAACCTGCGCGGCAAGGCCATCCTGTATGCCGACAAGATGACACGCTCGATGCAGGCGGCGATCGACGAAACCGACCGGCGTCGCGAAAAACAGGTCGAGTACAACCTCGAGCATGGCATCACACCGAAGTCGGTGGCGCGCCCGATCTCCGACATCATGGAGGGTGCCCGCGAGGACGCCGCCGAGAAGAAGGCTGGCAAGGGACGTTCGAAGTCGCGTCAGGTGGCCGAAGAAGCGCCGGACTATCGTGCGATGAAGCCCGCCGAGATCGCCGGCAAGCTCAAGAGCCTGGAGCAGAAGATGTACCAGCACGCCAAGGACCTGGAGTTCGAGGCTGCGGCCCAGATTCGTGACCAGATCCAGAAGTTGAAGGCGGCAAGCCTGGGGTAGGGCAGGACGTCGCCCAAGTGCAATGAGGGCTTGTGATCCTCAAAACCCTGCGCTAGAATGCGCGCCCTGCACAGCGCAATGCTGGCGCAGGATTCGGGCGGTTAGCTCAGCGGTAGAGCACTACCTTGACATGGTAGGGGTCACAGGTTCGAACCCTGTACCGCCCACCACTTCAAGTCCAGATGACATCAGGGCTTGGGTGGCTTGGAGATCGGCAACGACGTTGCCACTGACTCCAGAAGTGCCGTTGCTCAGAAGCTTCTCCTGCTTAGGCCTGTCCTTGGCCAGATCTTCGATGATCGACTTCAACCCTTCTTCGCTGCACTTGGATGCCTCGGATCTAGCCTTGTGCAACGGTGGTTGGTTGTGCCTGCTGGGCGGCGAGCCTGCAAGACGCCACTCCCCGAGGCTTGATCCAATCCAGACTCACCCGCACCGCTTCCGGACCGGTGCTGTACGGCCAGCGCGGTCGCGTGAGTCCAACGAAAGCGCTTTCTCCGTCACACGTCCTGCTTTAACATCCCACCCGCGCTGACGGAAAGGAAGGCTGGCGATGGAAGAGTATCAGCACACCGTGCTGACCAGGGGGGGGTATCGCGTCGTGGCGATCACGCGCGATGAGATGTATGCACCTGATGCTGTTGTGGCGTACGCGGTCGTTACCGATGCGGGGGCGCGAATCACGCCCGATCTGTCCCTGGATCAGGCGAGGGTATGGATCGACTCTCTCGTCGAAAGTGAGAGCGGGGGGCGCAAGTCCGGCCTGATCGATCATAAGCCCGTCGTTCGTCGCTAGTTGTCGTCAGATGCAAGCCTAAGGAGAAGGGCGCATGTCCAAACCCAAAACGATTGCGATTGCCACCTTGGTCGCTGTGCTCACCGGGTACTTGCTGTCCGGCTATATCACGCTGCTCCTGCTGCGGCTTGATACGGCCCTGTACAGCTGGGATACCTATTACCGCTATTTCAGCGCATTGGGTTTGCCGCAGGTCGCTCCGTTCGCCGCCAAGATCAAGATGTCCGGTGTCATTGGCTTCGGTCTGCCGGGAATCGTGTGGCTCATTGCGATTGCATTGATCCTCAAGCCGAAGGCGCGAGCCCTGCATGGTGACGCACGCTTCGCTGGCGCCGCCGATCTTGCCAAGCACGGGCTCTTCAAACCCAGCGGGAACGGCATCGTCGTCGGCAAATTTAACGGCAAGCTGGTGCGTCTGAGCGGGCAGCAATTCGTGATCCTTGCGGCGCCGACGCGCTCGGGCAAGGGTGTCGGCGTCGTCATCCCCAACCTGCTCGAGTACCAGGAATCGATCGTCGTCCTGGACATCAAGCAGGAAAACTTCGATCTCACCAGTGGTTGGCGTGCGAGTCAGGGCCACGAAGTCTTCTTGTTCAATCCGTTCGCCGAAGACCGGCGCACGCATCGCTGGAATCCGTTGACCTACGTGTCGAACGACCCGGCTTTCCGCGTCTCGGACCTCATGAGCATTGCCGCGATGCTGTATCCGGATGGCTCGGACGACCAGAAATTCTGGGTCAGCCAGGCGCGCAATGCGTTCATGGCTTTTGCCCTGTATCTGTTCGAGAACTGGGACGAAGAGCTGTCGCTGGGCTTCCCGGGCGGGGCAGGGGCGCCGACGCTGGGCGGAATTTACCGGCTCTCGTCGGGCGACGGCACCGACCTGAAGAAGTACCTGAAGTCGCTGTCGGAGCGGCGGTTCCTCAGCAGTAATGCCAAGTCAGCTTTTGCCAACATGCTGTCACAGGCGGATGAGACCTTCGCCTCGATCATGGGCACCTTGAAAGAACCGCTCAACGCGTGGATCAACCCCGTGTTGGACGCTGCCACCAGCGCCGACGACTTCCTGCTGACGGACCTCCGCAAGAAGAAGATGACGATCTACATCGGCATCCAGCCCAACAAGCTGGCCGAGAGCCGCCTGATCATCAACCTGCTCTTCAGCCAGATCATCAACCTCAATACCCGTGAGCTGCCGAAGTCCAATCCGGAGCTCAAGTATCAGTGCTTGCTGCTCATGGACGAATTCACCTCGATCGGCAAGGTGGACATCATCGCCACCGCTGTAGCCTATATGGCCGGCTACAACATCCGCTTGCTGCCCATCATCCAGAGCATGGCGCAGCTGGATGCGACCTACGGCAAGGACCTGTCGCGCACCATCATCACCAACCACGCACTGCAGATCCTGTACGCACCGCGCGAGCAACGGGATGCGAATGACTACTCGGAGATGCTGGGCTACACCACCATCAAGAAAAAGAACGTCACGAGGGGGCGTGAGACCACGCACAGCGTGTCAGAGGAGCGTCGAGCGTTGATGTTGCCCCAGGAGCTCAAAGCAATGGGAAACGACACAGAGGTCTTCCTCTACGAAGGCATTCCTCACCCTGTCAAATGCGAAAAAATCAAATACTACGAAGATAAACACTTCACGTCTCGTCTAATGGAAAAAGCCGACGTGTCGGTGCTTAGCATAAAAATGTGATTCTTGTCACAATTTATGATAATTTTTTTTCATAAATTAGTGACTGTTATCACTTTTGGCTTGACACGTTGTCCGGCATTAGGCAAATTAATCGCTTGAGCTGGCAGTCTGGCGGTACCTCAGTGTGCTGCTCTTAGGACTGGGGATACATGGAGTGTAGGGGTTTTATGTTTGACAAAACGAATTCAGAAACTTTCCGTCACGTTCGCTTTAAGCGCGAACGATTTTCTGTTTCTGAAATATCTCGATGCGAGCAGGTTTTAAGAATTGGCTTGCGATGGACTGCCCGCGCGTTTTCGCCGGCGTGGAATCAGAATAACTTGTTTGTTATGGAGATTAGGGCGTGAAACAGGTCCATCTTTTAAAGGTTTCAGTTCTTCTGCTGGCCACGGCAGCGCTGTCTTCCTGCGCAACGAAACCTGCCGCGGACTTTGGGGGGCGATGGAAGCCGGTAAATCGTTTCGCCGAAACTCCGACGGAACTCCCGCTGCATTCTTCTTACGTCTATCAGGCAACTCCTATGGATGGGACGCTGAAGACAATGCTAGAGCGGTGGGCTAAAGACTCCAATATGACTCTCGCTTACAACATAACATCTGACTACACCCTTTATTCTGCTGTTGCAAAAGTTGATACGACTAGTATCAAACAGGCCGTAGAGGAGCTTAGCGCGGTTTATGCGACGCAGGGTGTGCTCGTTTCAGTTGTTGGAAATCAAATTATAGTTCAGCCTGTTTCTAAGGCGGCTGGTTAATTACCGTCGTCGTCGCGGTGCCAACCAATCCCGCAGTATTTCTGTAAATTAGGTGGAAGCGGATTATTTATGTTCCGTAAGAAAGAACCAAGTCGCCAGGTTGATCAAGTAGTTGCCAAGGCGGTTAACTATGAGCTGACAATTGCAGATCTCGCGCAGCGTAGCCAGAAGCGTGCTTGGATGGTTGCTACTGTCTCGTTGGCAGTTTCCGTCATGCTAGCAGGCGGTTACTACTACATGCTGCCGCTGAAGGAAAAGGTGCCCTATCTGGTGATGGCGGACGCCTCAACGGGAACTGCGACCGTCGCTCGACTGCAGGGTGATTTTTATAACCAGCAAATAACCTCTAGCGAAGCAATAAATCGAAGCAATGTTGCTCAGTACGTGACGGCGCGTGAGTCTTATGACTCAGAAATAATGACGCTGCGGGATTGGAACCTCGTCTTCATCATGTCCACGCCGCAAGTGGGTGCTGGACACAAGCAGCTTTACATGGAAAATAATCCCGATAACCCCTTCCTGAAGTACGGTAAGGGAAAGTCGATTAGGGTCAAGATTTTGAGTATAACCCCACTGGGGCAGCGAGCTGGAGGCGGATTCAGGGGGGCTGCTGTCAGAATACAGCGCAATCTGTACGAAAAAACCACTGGTATCTCGACGTTCATTGACAATAAGCTGGTTACCCTGGCGTTTGACTACAACGATAATCTCAAGTTGGATGAACAAGACCGATTGCAAAATCCCTTAGGATTCCAAGTGACTGAGTACCGCATCGATAATGATTACGACAAGGCTCCGCCGGACGTGGGCGCGCCCCCTTCTGGTGCCAGCGTAGCTGCCGGTGTAGCACAGCCCCAGGTTGTTGCGATTCCGAATTCAGACCTAGCCGTCCCGGCGATTGGCGTTGCAGTGCCAGCAGGGACCAATCCAGATGTAGCAGGGGCGGCCGAAGGGATTTCGATTGGAACTGACGGAGCAAGAGGTCAATGAAGTATAGACAAAAATTAATAATGTGGCTCCTTGCTGCAGTCACAGGAGTTGGATCGGCAGGAAGCGTTGGCGCTCAAGCTGTAGACTACTACGACTACAAGGCTGATCAAATCTACCCGATCCGGGCGGGCTTGGGAATTACAACTCAAATCGAGCTAAATCCCAATGAGAAAATTTTGGACTACAGCACAGGTTTCAGTAGCGGGTGGGAACTGACCCGTCGAGATAATGTATTTTATTTAAAGCCAAAAAACATCGATGTTGATACTAACATGATGGTGAGAACTGAAACGCACTCATACATCTTCGAGCTAAAGGTGGTTGCGACTGATTGGCGCGAACTTGAACAGGCGCGTCGCGCAGGAGTCCAGTACAAAGTTGTCTTCAACTACCCGAGTGACTCCCAATTCTCAGTCGCGAAGGAAACGACTGAGGAAGAAGCGAAGCCGCTGCTAAGTACCGAGTTGTCCAAAGATAGGCAATATTACTTTGACTATTCTTATGCCACTAGAAGCAAGTTAGGCTGGCTTGTGCCTGTAAGCGCATATGATGATGGTCGTTTTACATACTTGAAGCTCACAGAGTCAAATAAATTCCAGACCGGGAATTTCCCAGCGGTATTCGGTCGCGAAAAAGAGCATGGCGAAGATTTTGTGGTCAATACAACAGTCGAGGGGAATGTACTTATCGTGCACGGTACATATCCCTATCTAGTCATCAGACATGGAAGTAATGTCGTTGGTTTGCGGAGGAATGTAAAAAAATGAGCCAAAATAATCCTCCTGAGAACAATGAAGGTCGCTTGGATAGCGGCGACTTGGGACGCGACCAGGCTCAGGGCAGCGGCCAGGATCCGAACAACCCCTATTATGCGCGTACCCAAGCGCAACCACTTCCAGATTTGGATGCCTCAGCTCCTGAGCTTCGTTCGGTGGAAGATCAGCGACTTAACAGGAAAGCGTTGTTTTTTCTCGGGGCAATTGTCTTAGTTTTGCTCGTGCTCGCTTTTTTCCTTTACAAAAGCGCGACCAATCGGAACTCCGCAGAAGCGAAGAAAGAGCCCACAGCCGCCGTAACTGCACCAAGCTTGCCAAAGATGGCAAATATGCCTCCACAGGCTGAGGTTCAGCCAGATGTACCGCCGATTTCACTTGCTGCACCGCCGTTGCCTCCGGCGCAAGCCCCCGATTACCCACAGCCGGTTTATTCACCAAGCAGCAGGCCTGCCGGTCCCACTTTGGCTGAACGACGTATGGCTTCAGCTGGAGGTGCCCCGGAGTCTGGTGGTGGCGCACCAATGGGTGCCGAGGAGTACTCCAAGTCTATTCTTGCCGGACTCAATCCCACAGGTGAAGCCGGATCTGCAAACTCGGAAGGCGGTGCCGACGCAGACAAGCAGAAAGTGACGAATGCTCAATTCATTCGACACCCTGATGCACTGCTTGTGCGGGGAACGTATCTGCGATGCATTTTGGAGACTCGGGTAATCACCGATATCCCCGGTTTTACGTCTTGTCTCATTACAGAGCCGGTTTATTCGATAAATGGTCGTACCCTGCTGCTGCCTAAGGGATCAAAAATTTACGGAAGCTACAGCGGCGGCCCGACAGGGCAACGCGTTTCTGTTATTTGGGATCGTATTACCACCCCGACTGGCATAGACGTGACTATGTCAAGTCCCGGCACCGATGGGTTGGGCGGAGCTGGACACCCTGGGCAGTACGACGCGCATTGGGGGCAGCGTCTTTCGTCGGCGTTGATGATCAGTCTGCTGGCAGACGCTTTCAAGTACGCAGCTGCCGAGTACGGTCCCGAACAGACGACAGTTTCGCAAACAGGCGTAGAAGTCCAGTCGCCTTATGAAAGTGCTACAGCCAGAACGATGGAGCGTATTGCTAATGATGCAGCTACGGAAAGCATGAGACGGCCAGCGACTGTCACCATTAATCAGGGATCACTGGTTAATGTGTATGTTGCGAAAGACGTTGATTTCACGAACGTACTGCCAAGAAGGTAACGAGAGCGCACGTGGACGTAGAAGTTTCGCCCGTCTCAAAGGCATCTAGCGAGTTTCTTGAATACCAGTACAGCGTGCTTGGTATTCAGGAATACATGCTGTCGTCCGAAGTGACAGAAATTTGCATAAATCGTCCTGGAGAGGTTTATCTGGAGACGCGCGGGGGTTGGGAGCGCGTAAAAGTGCCCGGTCTGACATTTGAGCGCGCCCGTCAATTTTGTACAGCAGTGGTAAATGAAAGTAATACTGGTCAGCGGATTACTGACGCTGATCCAGTTGTTTCATTAACCTTCCCAACCGGTCAGCGTGCTCAGTTTGTGATCCCTCCTGCCTGTGATGCCGGGAAGGTATCCATCACTATTCGTCTGCCTTCCAAGCACACAAAGACTCTTTCCCAATACCAGGAGGATGGGTTCTTCGATCAAATCTTGGAGCATAGCGGGGAAGTAAGTGAGCACGATAAAGAGCTCTTAATGCTCCGTCAGTGCCGACAATATGCGGAATTCTTCAAGCAGGCAGTGCTTTATAAGAAGAATATTGTCGTCTCTGGCGCGACCGGTAGCGGCAAGACGACTTTCATGAAATCGCTGGTCAACCACATTCCCGGAAGCGAGCGTTTGGTCACGATTGAGGATGCACGTGAGCTCTTCATTTCGCAGCCCAATGTGGTGCATCTCTTGTATTCCAAGGGTGGTCAAAGCGCCAGTAACGTGACGGCCAAAAGCTGTATGGAAGCTTGCTTGCGTATGAAGCCGGATAGAATCATTTTGGCAGAATTGCGCGGCGATGAAGCCTTTTATTTCATAAGAAACTGTGCGTCCGGTCATCCCGGGTCGATTACCAGCTGCCATGCCGGTAGCCCGGAGCAGACGTGGGACCAATTAGCTCTGATGGTAAAGGCTTCCGTGGAGGGTTCTGGGCTGGAATTTAACGTGATCAAACGATTGTTGATGATGACAATCGATGTGGTCGTGCACATCAAGGCTCACGAAGGTCGTCGATACATCACCGGTATTGACTTTAATCCTGAGAGGAAATTTCAATCGTGATAAAAAAAAGCGCAGCGATTTTTTTATCTTTGGGTTGGTTTTCTCCAAGTCTCACCACGCGTGCGTCAGTAGCTGGCTTCCAAAATGAAGCATCAAGGGGGATGTCTCATGCTGCCCGGAATTGAAATGATGGCTTGCGGAGAAATGTCAGCACCACTTTCTGTGATGCAGCATGTTGTTCAAGTAGAGTCCTCTCATAATCCTTACGCCATCGGCGTTGTGGGCGGGCGACTCGTGCGACAACCAAAAAACTTGGGCGAAGCTCTCTCCACGGTTCAAATGCTTCAGGAAAAAGGCTACAACTTTTCTCTTGGGCTGGCACAAGTGAATCGTTACAATCTTTCAAAATATGGCTTGCTATCTTATGAGCAGGCTTTCCAGCAGTGTCCGAACCTGAAAGCTGGATCAGCCATTCTCTCAGAATGCTATCAGCGCTCTGGGAGGGATTGGGGGAAAGCACTGAGTTGCTACTATTCAGGGAACTTCGTGACTGGCTTTCGGCACGGTTATGTTCAAAAGGTGTTTGATTCCATGGCACGGACCACGGCACAGGCGGGAGCTGCAGCTATTCCGTTGGTGGGCCAGGCTCCGATGCATATCAGGCAGACGGCCAGGTCGACGAAGGAATTGACACAGTCCTTGCCTGATCGAGTGTTGTCGCGTGTGTTGGATGAACGAACGCAGAGTGTTAACCCAGCGGCGCAGCATGATCCCGCGCAGGTATTCGCCCGGAACAGTGCTGCCTCAAATGTCGGAACTTCTCGATCAAACAAAGAGAACCTAACTGATTCAGCCACTCCTGGGATACGCAGATTGGAAGTTTCCGCGCAATTGTCTGGTGGCAGAGCTGCCCCCTCTTCAAGATCATCAGCTGAATCCCAAGCATCTCCGGGCCTTTCGAGCGATGGGGAGGTCGCTGTGTTGATGAGTTCACGGACACCGGTGATACTAGGTGCCCCTCCAACGCAAGCTGCCACCTCACACGTTGCGGCAAGTCCCCCTCGGCAGCAGCCACTTGTAAAGGCAGGAGACGCTGCATTTGTTTTTTAGCCTCCGGTTTGGCCAATCCGGTAGGTGCATCATCATGTTGGGCCTTAACAAGGAGAGTCACAATGAAGCACGGTAAATTTATGTCACTGGAAACCGAGCGTACTGCGAAGACTGTTGTGAAGTCTGCAATATTTGTTGCAGCCCTCTCTGCTTCTTCAGCTTTCGCACAAAATTTCGGTGGTACTGACACTAAGACATGTGAGTTTTTCACGAGTATCACTGGATTGCTCAATATCGCTTCCATCGCGGTAGTAACGATCGCGGTCATTTTTGCAGGCTACCAAATCGCGTTTGCGCACAAGCGAATTGGCGACGTGGCACCAATTTTGATTGGCGGCGTTCTGATCGGAGCCGCAGGCCAGATTGCCCGCATGCTACTGGGTACCGGCGCAGGCGGCTCCTGCGGAGCTGTAAACGCGTTTATTACTCACAGCGTGCCGTTCCTGACCGTTTAATATGAAGAAGAATGTCGTCTTCCGCGGTTGCACCAGGCCTGCCATGTTCTTGGGCGTGCCATATGTTCCGTTCTTCATTGGTGCAGGCGGAACGCTGGTATTTTCTATGTATACGAATTTGCTATATCTCTTCCTTATTCCAGTCATTATTTTCATAATGCGCCAGATGGCGCGTCGCGATGAAATGATTTTCCGGTTATTAGGATTGCGCTGGCAGTTCAAGTTCAAGGTCAGGAACATTCGTTCAAATTCAGGGAAGTGGGTCTTTACACCCAATAGTTATCGGAAGAACCCGCCACCGTGAAATTGTTGGGTTTCTGATGGAGTGGAAGTCGGCGTCGTCAGACGCCGACTTCCCTGCGTTCACAGTATTAGCTACAGGGGCTAGAGCAAGCTGATGTTTAACCCGGATACTTCCATAAGCGAATTCATTCCTTTTTCGTCCCATGTCTCGACCAATGTGGTAAAGACAACTGGTGGCGACTATCTGCTTACCTGGCACTTGGAAGGTCTGCCATTCGTTGGTCGTGACGAATGGGAACTGGAACATCGGCATAATACATTTAACAGATTGTTACAGACTCTTCGTGCTCCCGACTTTGTTAATGTGGCCTTTTGGGTGCATGACGTCCGCCGTAGACGAAAGCTGACTCAAAAAGGCAGCTACAGCAATCTGTTCAATCAGCAACTATCCGAAAAATATTTCGAAATGTTGTCTTCACAGCGGCTTATGCAAAATGAGCTGTATTTGACAATGTTGTATCGCCCGATGGTCGGCGGAAAAAGGTTTGCAGAGAAAACGACCGACATCAAGCGATTGCAGGCTGCCCAAGAGCAGGCAATTGCAAAGTTGATGGAGCTAGCAGGCAACGTCGAAGCTGTCATTCGTGACTATGCACCTTATCGACTTGGTATCTATGAAGCAAAAAACGGCGTCGTTTTTTCCGAAACTCTCGAATTTTTTGCTTATCTCATCAATAGGATTGATGAGCCGGTCCCGGTTCTTACTGCCCCAGTGAACGAATATTTGCCGGTCAGTCGGCACATGTTTTCGGCCAAAAGCGGCGACTACGTAATTAATACTCCCAATGGAGCGAATCATTTCGGGGCGCTGCTGAATGTCAAGGAATATGCTGAAGGTACTTACCCAGGAATTTTGAATGGGCTGAAGTATCTGGACTTTGAGTACGTGATTACGCACTCTTTTAGCCCTATCGGGCGTCAGGACGCTTTGCGTGTATTAGATCGCACAAAAGGAATGATGATTTCATCCGGGGACAAGGCAGTCAGTCAGATCATTGAGCTGGATATGGCGATGGACCAAATCGCATCCGGCAATTTTGTACTTGGAGAATATCATTTCACAATGGCGGTTTATGCTGATAGTCAAGAGGCTTTGACGCAAAACATCGCTGCTACGCGCGCAGAGCTTTCGAATGGGGGGTTTGTTTCCGCCAAAGAAGATCTTGCTGTCGCGTCGTCGTTTTATTCACAGCTTCCAGGTAACTGGCGATATCGCACGCGTATTGCCAATGTCAGCTCATTAAACTTTCTTGGGCTATCGCCCCTCCATAATTTTGCGACTGGCAAACGAAATAATAATCCTTGGGGTGACTGCGTTACGACGCTCCAGACCACAAACGGTCAACCCTACTTCTTCAATTTTCACGCAACTCACCCGAGCGAGAATTCGCTGGGCGAGAAAGCAATTGCGAACACGATGGTGATTGGTAAGTCTGGTACTGGCAAGACTGCACTTATCAACTTTTTGCTAAGTCAGGTCCAAAAGTATGAGCCATCGCCAACCATTTTTTTCTTTGACAAAGACCGTGGTGCTGAAATCTTTGTGCGCGCGTGTGGTGGAAATTATCTTGCGCTCGATAACGGCATGCCAACAGGTTTTAACCCGTTTCAGTGTGAAAGAAACGAAAGCAATGTGCAGTTTCTCGCTGACCTGATCAAGGTGCTGGCTGGCAAGCGAGAGTACAGCTCTCGTGAAGAAGAGGATATCTTCCGGGCGGTTGAAAACATGCTCGATACGCCTATGCATTTACGCAGCATGACAAACTTCCAGAAAAGTTTGCCTAACATGGGCGATGACGGTTTGTTTGCGCGCATGCGTCGCTGGACCTCCGGTAATTCTCTGGGATGGGTGTTTGACAATCCGGTCGATACGATCGATTTGTCGCGTGCCAATATTATTGGTTTCGATTATACCGACGTTATCGATAATCCTGAGGTCCGTGTTCCGGTTATCAATTATCTGCTCCATAAGCTGGAGACGTTGATCGATGGTCGGCCATTGATCTATGTGATGGACGAGTTCTGGAAGATCCTTGATGGTGGCGGCGGATTGAAAGAATTTGCAAAAAATAAACAGAAGACCATTCGAAAGCAAAACGGTTTGGGCATCTTCGCCACGCAGAGTCCGGAAGATGCGTTAAAAAGTGATATTTCGGCTGCGTTGATCGAGCAAACAGCGACTTTGATCCTCCTGCCTAATCCAAATGCGGATCGCGAGGATTACATTAACGGTCTTAAGTTAAGCGAGGCGGAGTATCAGGTCGTGATTGGGCTGGACGAGCGTTCGCGTTGTTTCTTAGTCAAACAAGGACATGCGTCCAGCGTCTGTCAGCTCAATTTACGTGGGATGGATGACGCTTTGGCGGTAATTTCAGCCTCAACCGATAACATCGAAATCATGCACTCGATAGTCAACGATGCAGCTGCGCGTTTGCATGTTTCCGCGCATGATGTGCCTCCGGAAGAATGGCTCCCAGCGTTTTACCGGAATAGAAAGGGTTCTGGTAAAGGAAAGGTTATTGCCTAGTTAGTAACTGATTTCGAACTTTGCTGTCGTCACTGCTGTTGCAACCATAAATGATAGGAGAAATTCCATGAGTCCTCAGTTGAAGGTTGGATTTCCAAAACTAAAAGCCCGGATCTTGGCAATGTCTCTATATGCCGGTCTTGGCTTGACATTGGTGCCGCTTAATGCTGGAGCTGCTGGCGTTCCGGTTATTGACGTGGCTGCAATTGGAGAATCTGTCAGGAATATGCTTGCCACTGTACAACAGTGGGGGGTTGAATATACCCAATACACTGCGCAGTTCGAGCTTCTTCAGAAAAACTTGGTGCAGTTGCAGTCTATGATCAACACATTTGGTCTGCCGACTGGGGTCAAGCTTGAGCCTGTAGCGCCTAACTTTGGGTTCGAGCGTTGCGGTGGCGGCATCAGCTTCAGTATGTCGTCAATTACAAGCATGCTAAGTAGCTCTGCCGGGTTTGCGAATAGTAATCCACGTGAGCAGCAAAAGCAGCTTTGCGTGGCAATTCAATATATGAAGAATCAGCGTTACAACTATGTTGTTGGATTTCTAGCTGAAACCATGCCGACGATGGATCAAAGCTTGAATAAGTTGATGTCGTTGCGAAATTTCAGCGCAAATCCTGGTGATTTGGGTGCGTCCATGTATTCGTTGAACGATACAAACACCCGTATGACCAAGACCTTTGAGCAGGTAAATAACCAAGTGAAGGGTTATGACACGTACATTGCTGCATTAGAAGACAATCAGCGTGCGCTTACGCAAGATATGTTGCGCGGAAAACAGAGTATTTTAGGGACCGTGGTGAAAACCGCCGCGCTCGCTAAAGCGCTGGAAGATTAGATCGCGTTGGTTAGATGTTCGTCCTTGCCCGAATCGTTGATTGAGGTGTTGTAATGGCAAATGGAATTTCAAATTTTGGGCATTGGATGAATCATCTGAGTGTTCAGGCATTTAGTCCATATCCGGCGGTTTCATCGGTCGGAGACTTCGTGTTCTATCGTCAGATCATGAGTTATCTGACGAATAGAATTTCGGAGTTTGAGGCAGATCTGCTGGGACGGTTTACCCTCTGGGTCTCAGGCATCGCGATGATCGTGTTGACGATTTGGGTAATGATCCAAGGCTTCAATATGATCACGGGTCGTAGCCGGGAATCGATGGCTGCCTTCATTGTAACGATGTGCAAAAGCGCACTGATCGTCACGATAGCCGCTTCGATCGGCATGTCGAGTCCCTTTATCCAGAAGTTCGTCAACGACGATGTCAAGAAAGAGATCGCGTATGCGATCACGGGTGAAAACAAGACTCCGGAAGATCAGGTCGACGAAAGCCTGGGGTGGATGCAGGTAGCTCTGTCTAGTATTGACGTGCTTGACGTTGTACAGGATCCGACGTTGGATTCGCAGAAGTCCCGCGCAATGTGGATGGTCGGCGTTGGAACGGGGGGGCCGGCGGTCGTTGCCGGTTCCATGATGTTGCTGTATCGCATTGCGATGGCATTGTTTGTCGGCTTTGGGCCGTTGTTCATTTTGTGTCTGTTATTCGAGCAAACAAAATCCCTGTTTCAACGGTGGTTGTTCTATGGGATCGGCACATTTTTCTCAATGTCAGTCCTTGCGGTCATGACGTCCATCGCGTTGGACATGGTCACCAAAGTGTCTTTGGCCTTCTGGGGCTCTTCACTGATAGGTAGCGTCTTAGGCCAGGATTTCAACTCGGGTATCAGCAGCCAAGCCCTGCAGCAAGGGGGTATGGGCCTGATCCTGACCACATTGATCTTGACCGCACCTCCCATGGCTGCGATGTTCTTCCAAGGAACACTTGGAGCGTTTACGCCGTATGCAGCGATGGGAGCAGCTTCTGGTGCTGCAAGTCGACCGGGACCTCAGGGGCAGCCGCCGGGTTCCTACGGGTATACCCCCGCCCGGATTGAACAGGACAGCGAAAGTCGGAGTACGGCGCCCGCGCAGGTTATGCCGACCATAAGAACAGGTGGCAACCAAACTACCTCTCAGGTTTTAGCTGGAGCTCGCGGGCAGGCACCCTCTGATAAAGCATGATTCTTAGAAAATTGGCTAAGACTTATGAGATGAGGTGGATGATATGAAGATTTTTGAAACTAGAAAACTTATGCTTCTCCAGCTATTTTTGTTTAGCCCAGTAATTATTTCTTTTGCTGAAGCTCAGACGGCATGTCCAATAGGTACTAATGCGGGCAGTGCTGTCTGTGGTCCTTCGCAAGATTCTTCTGGTGGTTACGGAGCTTCTCAAGAGATATCGCCGCCACGTGCTGTTCCTAATGGGCGTTGGATAAAGACCTGGGGGGCAATTGCGAGTTCGCCATCTAGCGGGGGGGGCTCCTCTGTAGGGAAGTTTTCTAAGGCTGACGCCGAAAGAGAGGCGCTGGATCGCTGCTCAGAGCAAGGGGTAACTGACTGTAAGGTGGCACTTTCATACAGGAACCAATGTGTTGCTTTTGCATTTCCAATTGCGGGTAAAGGTAATAATTCTATAAACACGGGAAAAACAGTTGAAATTGCGTCCCGGGATGCCAAGGAAAAGTGTGAGAAATGGAAGGGAGGAGGAGGGGATTGTCAGATAATTTACTCGGCTTGCTCTGAACCCTTCTTTGAAAAATATTGATTTTTCCGCATTGGTGGCTTTAATCCTTTTTTCGATTATTTCGGCGAGGCTTGTACATGAAAATTAGGAAGTTTTTTTTTCTGCTATTTTCGCTTCTGTCTACACCTGTTTGGGCAAGTGATTCCTGTACTACATTGATGTGTATGTCTGGAAAATTGGCTGGTGCAAATACCGGTGAAAGTTGCGCCGGCCCCATGGTGGATTACTTCAAGATCGTCAGATTTGATCGTCACGGTTACAGTGAAAGTAAGACAAGAAATGCTCGGCAAGCATACCTGGACTCCTGCAGCTCGGAAAGGACGGGCGAGGGTAAACGCATCAATGATAAATTTGGAACCATGCGTTTGGGTTTTTAAAGTATCTGTTGATGATTGATGCTCATTTTGGCGGCATATGCCGCCAAATCTTGTCAACCTGTCGATCAGGACCGGTGGCCAATTACTCAATTCGGAGCGAAGGTTGCTTGTCAGCGTCCTCACAGCCTTCTATTGAGCCTTAGGGATTGGCCTAAGGCAATTCCCCATCCGCTAACATTGCTGCGGTTACGGCGCCTCGTTGTGTCGGCTCCCCTTAATTCAGCTCCAACTAAAATTAGAGGTGTGCGGTGGCTGATCAACGTCTGGCGATCTCTCAGCAATAGCGATGAATACGTATGCACCCGCACGCCCTATGCGCACTGCGCCGCTAGGCTAACGCCCTTGGCTGGCGGCCGTGTTGGCCGCTAGCAAGTGGCCCTGGAGGGGCGTGCATGTTGCAGACACCATGGTGGCGTGGGGCTGTCATTTATCAGATCTATCCGCGTAGTTTTCTGGATTCCAACGGCGATGGGGTGGGCGATCTGCCGGGCATCATCGCCAAGCTCGACTACATCGCTGGGTTGGGTGTGGATGCGATCTGGATCTCGCCGTTCTTCAAGTCGCCGATGGCCGATTTCGGGTATGACATTGCCGACTATCGGGCGGTGGATCCGTTGTTCGGGACATTGAACGATTTTGATCGATTGCTCAACAAGGCGCATACGCTCGGGCTGAAAGTGATGATCGACCAGGTGCTGAGCCACACCTCGATCGAACACGCGTGGTTCCAGGAAAGCCGTCAGGATAAAACCAACGCGAAGGCGGATTGGTACGTGTGGGCTGATCCGCGTGAGGACGGTACGCCGCCTAATAACTGGCTGTCGCTGTTCGGCGGTGTGGCGTGGCAGTGGGAGCCGCGGCGCGAGCAGTACTATCTGCACAATTTCCTGGTGGATCAGCCCGATCTCAATTTCCACAATGCCGAGGTGCAGCAGGCGAGCCTGGACAATGTGCGGTTCTGGCTGGATCGTGGGGTGGATGGCTTCCGGCTAGATGCGATCAACTTCTGCTTCCATGATGCGCAGCTGCGCGACAACCCGGCCAAGCCGGCGGACAAGCGGGTGGGGCGCGGCTTCAGTGCGGACAATCCGTACGCGTACCAGTATCACTACTTCAACAACACGCAGCAGGAGAACCTGGTGTTCCTGGAGCGTCTTCGCGCGTTGCTCGATCGCTACCCGAACGCGGTGAGCCTGGGCGAGATCTCTTCCGAAGATTCACTCGCGACCACCGCGGAGTACACCGCCCACGGCCGCTTGCACATGGGCTACAGCTTCGAATTGTTGGTGCAGGATTACAGTGCGGCCTACATCCGCGAGACGGTGAGCCGGCTCGAGGCGACCATGCTGGAAGGGTGGCCGTGCTGGGCGATTTCCAACCACGATGTGGTGCGTGCTGTGACGCGGTGGGGCGGCGCCGATGCGTCGCCGGTCTTTGCGCGGATGGTGCTGGCGTTGCTGTGTTCGCTGCGTGGTTCAATCTGTCTTTATCAAGGCGAGGAGCTGGGGTTGGGCGAGGCGGACGTGGCGTTCGAGGATCTGCAGGATCCTTATGGCATCACGTTCTGGCCGACCTTCAAGGGGCGCGATGGCTGCCGTACGCCGATGCCGTGGACCGACGCGCCGTCTGCGGGCTTCACCAGCGGCAAGCCGTGGCTGCCGTTGTCCGAGCCGCATCGGCTCGCGGCGGTGAGCGTGCAGCAGGACGATGCACACTCCGTGCTGAGCGCCGTGCAGGCGTTCCTTGCCTGGCGTAAGGGATTGCCAGCACTGCGCGAAGGCGCGATCACGTTTTACGACACGGCAGAGCCGGTGCTGATGTTCCGGCGCGAGCATGCAGGACAGGTCATGCTGTTGGCTTTCAACTTGTCCTCCAACGTTGCCGAGCTCGCGCTGCCTGCAGGTGCGTGGAGCCAGATCGATGTGCCGGGGGTGGAGCGCGGCGTGATCGAGCATGGCCGCATGGGCTTGCCTGGGCACGCGATGGTTTGCGCGACGGGCGGGGAGTGACGCCATCGCGTGCAGGTGTGGGCGAGATTGAGTGATACCAGCGAGGCATTCCATCGGGATGCCTCGCTT
The DNA here is from genome assembly GCF_041477645.2 of Xanthomonas sp. NCPPB 1325. Taxonomy (NCBI): domain Bacteria; kingdom Pseudomonadati; phylum Pseudomonadota; class Gammaproteobacteria; order Lysobacterales; family Lysobacteraceae; genus Xanthomonas; species Xanthomonas sp. NCPPB 1325. Next base: position 3,039,423 of record NZ_CM192985.1, on the reverse strand, counting down.
CTTTTATAGGTCGTCAGGTTGCGAAACGGCGCGCACGCAGGGCAGCGTGCCGGGCAAGCGGTTCAAGACGCGTCACATGCCGCTGCTGTTGCAGGCGACGGTGATGCATCTCTGTTGAACCGGTCTAATTTTGGCCTGATCAAAGTGCTTCAAATGGTTGCCCGATCAAGCTGACTGCAACTGGCGGCCCTGCCAGTCAGTGTAATGACCCACCGGTTTCTGCTCAGGTCATGGGGTTAATGTAGCGGCATAGGCCGCGTCCGGGGTCATCATCTTCAGCGCCTGGTGAGGGCGCTGTTGGTTGTAGAAGGCGATCCAGTCAGCAATCACTCGCAGCGCGTGGGTGTGGCTCTCAAAGCGATGTCGGTGCACGCACTGTTCCTTCAGGGTCCGGATCACACGCTCCACCATCCCGTTCTGCTGTGGGCAATGCGGGGTGATGAACTCCTGCGTCAGCCCATAGCTGCGAACTAGTCGGGTGTAGTCGCGGCTGGTGAACACCAGACCATTGTCCGAGCGGAGCAGAAATGGCTCTTGCACCCGGCCCAGCGTGCCGTAGCGCGTGATGAGCGCCTGCTCCAGTGCGGCAGATGCCGTGCTGGCTTTACCGGTCCGTGACAGGTGCCAGCCGAGCAGTTGCCGCGTGCTGCAGTCGATCACCAGCGCCAGACTCAGCCAGCCGTCCTTGCCGCCCCAAACGCGACACAGATCAGTGGCCCAGCGTTGATCCGGCTTCTCGGCGCGGGAGACCTTAGCTTCAATGCGCGGGCGCTGGCCAAGGGCACGCTTGCGCACCTGCCAGCCCTTCAGCTGGAAGATCCGCTGCACCGTGTTCTTGTTCATGCCAAGCAGCGCAGCGACCGTGCGATAGCCAAAACTCGGCTCCGTCTCGATCATCTTCTTGATCGGTTCGGCCAGCTCCGGCTTCACTTTGGCGGGCGATCTGGTCGGCTTGTAGTACGTCGTGCGACGTGCCACACCGAACCATTGGCACAACTTGGTCATCGGAACCGAAACACCTTCGTCCTTCAAGCCCTGCTGGACCGAGAGCATCAGCTCTCGTCCTTTCCCAGCAGGGAGGCCAGCTTTTTTCGGGCGCGTATCTCCAACATCGCCTCGCCGTAGGCCTCCTGCAAGTCCTTCAGCTGCCGCTCGTACTGCTCGCGCACGTCCTCGGGCTTCGCCCGCAGGGCGTTCTCCATGCCTCGCTTGCCCTCCTCAACCCAGTTCTCGATCTCGGCCGGGGTCAGGTCGAACTGCCGGCTGGCCGCTGCTACCGTCGTCTTGCCCTGGATGATCTCAAGCACCAGCGCTGACTTGCGCCGGGCGGTCCAGCGCTTGATCTCCTCTTCCATCACTTCGCTCATCGGTGTCTCCTTCGGGGAAAGTAACACCTGAGCAGGAAATCAGTGGGTCATTACATCAGCGCAGTGACTCCTGTCTTGCAGCCTGTTTTGCGTTTAGGTGACAGGTAGTGGGACATACACATGTCTGCTTGGCGCTGAGTCCATCTGGCTTGTGGCGATCCCGTTTGTCCGAATTGCGATGTTGCTCTTGTAAAGAGAAGGTCGCCGTTGTGTAAACGGCGGCTTTTCTCAAAACGATATTTCGACGTCTAGACCGATGTGCCCGTGATTGCATTGCGATAGTAGTTCAATGCTTCTGCCGATGAATATGCAGGCGGGTGACCCGGTGCATCTCGGGCGATGATTCTGTTTCCTTGGACGCTGTACCCTCACCCCAACCCCTCTCCCGGTGGGAGAGGGGCTTTGGCGCCTCGAGTGGCGAGGGGGGACGTCAGGGAAGTAGTGCATCGCTGGTCAGTGGTTGACTGGTCAATTGGCGCGGAACGTCCAGTTCGGCTCACATCAGAACTTTCAGTCCACGTTACATCAGAACTGCCAGTTCACGTCACGTCAAAAATTCCAGTTCATGCCACATCAGAACTTCTAGTTCACTTCACATCAGAACTTCTAGTTCAGTTCACGTCAGAACTTGTAGTTCACACCCAGCACAAACGTGCGGCCCCATTCGATGTATTCCAGCGGGCGGTCCTTGGTTTCTGCGTAGGTGCGATACGGCGAGTTGCTGAGGTTGCTGGCCTGCAGCAGCAGGGTCAGGCCGGACAGGCTGCTGGCTTCGCTGAAGTTGTAGCTGATTTGCGCGTCGGTGATGTTTTCGCCGACCACGTAGCGCAACGTGCGATTGCCGTTGAAGTTGCCGATCTCGCCGATGAAGTCCGAGCGCCGGCGCTGGCTGACACGCGCTTCGAAGCCCTTGTGCTCGTAGTAGGCGGTCAGGTTGTAGACGCGCTTGGACAGGCCGGGCAGGCTGATTTCACCGTCGCCCACGCTGGAGGCGCTTTCCGGGTCGCGGATCTTGACGTCGCTGTCGTTGAAGGTGGCGCTGGCCTGGATGCCGAAGCCTTCCAGCGGGGCGAAGATCAGGTCCAGCGGCAATGAGGCGGTGAGTTCGGCGCCGCGCAGGGTGCCGCCCTTGCCGTTGAACGGGGCGCTGAAGGTGCCGGTGGTCAGCACCGGCGCAGAGCCCGGTGGCGGCACGTAGCCGGCGACCAGTGCGGAGAAGTCGTAGTTGTCGCGGCTCTGGGTGTAGATGTAGCTCTTCAGGTCCTTGTAGAAGAACGCCGCAGCTACATACGCGCGATCGGCAAAATACTTCTCGTAGGAAATATCCAGGGCGTTGGCACGCCACGGGTCGAGCATCGGGTTGCCGCCGCTGGCGCCGGGGCGACCGGTGGAGGTGTCGACACCGAATTCCAGCGAGGCACGCAGTTGATCCACGCGCGGGCGTGCGACCTGCTTGGCCATCGCAAAACGCAGGGTCTGCTCATACGGGAACTGGAAGGCTAGGTTCAGGCTGGGCAGCCAGTCGCGGTAGGTCTTGCCATCGTCGATGGGCCGCACTTCGCTGCCAGCCGGCTGCGAGGCATCCCAATAGTTGGCCTGTGACGATTGGTCGGCGCTTTGCAGCTGCACGCCGATATTGCCGCGCACGCCCACCTGGCCCCATTCGGTATCGATGTTGGCGCGCAGCCAGGCGGTGGTGATCTTTTCCTCGACCGTCCATGCCTTGGACACCAGGAACGAGGCATCGTCACTGGGATTGAACAGCATGTAGCGCGACACGGCCGCCGGTACATTCCATGCAGGCAGCGAGCCGAGACCGGCAAAGCCGAGATTGACCGGAGCATATTGCAGGTCCGCACCGACGGTGGCTTCGCCCTGTGCGCCAAGGGTGATGTTGCCTTCCGGCTGTGTCTTCTGCTTTTCGCGGTTGGCGTAATTGACGCCGACATCCAGGTCCGAGAACCAGCTCAGCGCCTCGGGCATCGGGAAGCTGGCCTGCAGGCGCGCGCCCTTAAGCACGTCTTCCACGCGCGGCACCTTGCCGTAGCCGGAGCCGTAGATGGTGTTGGTGAGGAACAGCTCATCGGGATTGGAATAATTCATGCCCGGCGACAGCTGCGAGAAGCCGTTGCCGACGACCGACACGCCCACGGTGTCCAACTGCGGCATCGGGGCACGCTGGAGATTGTTCTCCAGATTCAATTCGTCGCGGGTGGCCTTGGAGTAGTTCAGGTCGGCGACGATCTTGACCGCGCCGGCGGTGATTTCGTTATTCCAGCCGAAGGCCTCGATCTTGTCTTCGCGCTTGTTGTACATGCCGCGGACCAGCGGATAGACGCCGCTGGCGGTGCCGCCGACGAAGCTGCCGTTATCATTGATGCGCACGTCGGTGATGTTCAAGCCCGGCGTATAGCCGCCGTTGTAGTTGCTCAGGTTGAGCTCGAACTGGTTGGCGGTGTCGATTTGCTCGGCTTCGGTATGAAACGCGTCGAACGTGCTGGTCCAGGCGTTGGAAGGGCGGTACTGCAGGGTGGCCATTACGCCGTCGCGCTTCTGGTTGCCGGTACGCCGCAACGCCTTGATGCCATCGGAGAAATACACGCCATCGGCCACGCCGGGGCGTTGACGTTGCGCGTTGACCTGCTGCCAGGGTTCGTACAGACCCACCTGGTTTTCCTGGATCGGCATGTCGGTGTGCGCGTAGCCGATGGTCAGGCCGATGGTGCGGTCGGCGAACTGGTCGATATAGCTGACGTTGAAGCGGTTGCCGTACGGGTCGACGTTGGCGGCCTTGCCCAGCGAATTGCGCTGGTAGCGGCCACCGATGGCGATCACGCGCTCGTTGTAACTGAGCGGGCGTGCAGTCTGCATGTCGACGGTGCCGGAGAGGCCCTGGCCGACCAGGCCGGCGTCGGGTGTCTTGTAGACGGTGACGCCGCTGACCAGCTCGGACGGGTATTGGTCGAATTCCACGCTGCGGTTGTCGCCGGTGCTGACCACTTCGCGTCCGTTGAGCAGCGTGGTGGAAAAGTCCGGTGACAGGCCGCGCACGCTGATGACCTGCGCACGGCCGGCAACGCGTTGCGCAGCCAGGCCGGGCAGGCGTGCCAGCGATTCGGCGATGCTCACGTCCGGCAGGCGGCCGATGTCTTCGGCCGAGATGGCTTCCACAATCGAGGTGGAGTCGCGCTTGACCGAAATGGCACCCTCGATGGCGCGGCGCAGGCCGGTGACCTGGACCTTGTCCAATTCGGTGACGGCGCCGGCGGGCTGTTCGGTAGCGGATTGTTCGGTGCTGCCGGTCTGTGCTGGCGTTGCCGATTGCGCGGCAGCCAACGTCGGCGCCATGGCAACGGCCAGGGCGATACTCAGCGCAGAGCGCTTGTGCTTCAACATTTTCCCCTCCCAGGTACATGTTGTTCTTTGATTTTTGATCCGGCAGACGCCTGGATGTCATGCGTCGCACGCCCGGACGGACGTCACGACGGCAACGTATGGTAGACACCGCGCCCGTGTGCAAACGCGGGCTGCATACGTATTCAACCGCGCTGATGGCGATGAAATCGATTCCACGCGCGCTGTTCACCCGATGCGGCACAGTGGCTGCCAATCCGCCATGCGGACGCGGCGCTCACGCCATCGCGGCGCCGCTGTGGTTCGCGCGTTGGCCTTGCGGGCGCTGCGGCAGCCTCGTAGCGGTATCGCTCAGCGCCTGGCCTCCAGCGGAACAAAGCGAATCGCCTGGCCGCCGCCCGGCGCCAGACGCAGCTCCAGGGTGTCGCTGCTGCTCACCAGGCGCTCTTCGCGCACGAAGGCGAACGGCTTGCTGACGTAATCCGCGTCGTCGCCATCGCGATAGATCTGCGCGGTGTAGCGCACGCCGGGTTCCAGGAAGCCCAGCGGTACCTGCAGCACGCGGCCATGCTCGTCAGTGATACTGCCCAGGAACCAGTCGCGGCTATGTCGGTCCTTGCGCGCGATGGTGACGTAATCGCCCACCTCGCCATTCAGCGCCCGGGTCTGATCCCAGTCCACCGCCACATCCTCGATGAAGCGGAACGCCTCGCGGTGCTGCAGGTAATGCTCGGGCAGGTCGGCGGCCATCTGGATCGGGCTATACAGCGCCACGTACAGTGCCAACTGCCGCGCCAGCGTGCTGGGGATGGCCTGGCCGTTGCGGCCCTTCAGGCTGACGATGCCGGGTGTGTAGTCCATCGGCCCGGCGAGCAGCCGGGTGAACACCAGATTGACCTCGTGTTCGGGTGGATTGGGCGGCTGGCCCCAGGCGTTGTATTCCATGCCGCGCGCGCCTTCGCGCGAGATCCAGTTCGGATAGGTGCGGCGCAAGCCGGTGTCCTTGATCGGCTCGTGTGCGTTGACGGCGATATGGCGCTGCGCCGCCTCCTGCACCACGTGCAGATGGTGGCGCGCCATCCATTGGCCGTCGTGCCATTCGCGCAGTGGCGTGCCGCCGGCAGGATTGCGGCGCTCCACCTGGCCGTCGTCGCAGACATAACCGGTCTTCACCGAGTCCACGCCGAAGCGTGCATACAGGTCCATCGCCTCGGCGATCTGGTCTTCGTAATGGTCCACTGCGCACCCCGTTTCGTGATGGCCGATCAGATGCACGCCCTTGGTTGCGGCGTACTTGCTCAGTGCGGGAAGGTCGAAATCCGGCGTTGGCCGGGTGAAATCGAAACTGCCGCCATTGCCGAACCATTCGCCGTCCCAGCCTGGGTTCCAGCCCTCGACCAGCACGCCGCGAAATCCGTGCGCGGCGGCAAAATCGATGTAGCGCCGGGTGGTGGCGGTGGTGGCGGCATGCGTGGGGCCGGTGGCCCAGGTCTGCTGGTTGAGATGCATCGACCACCACACCCCGACGTACTTCGACGGCTTGACCCAGTCCACGGCCCCCAGCGCATTGGGTTCGTTGAGGTTGAGGATCAGATTCGATTCCACCAGGCCGGTGGCCTGATCGGCGATCTGCAGCGTGCGCCACGGCGTGTCGAAGGGCAGGCTGCGCCGTACCTTCCAGCCTTCGGCGGCCGGCGACAGTTGCGCGCGCAGGCGCTGATCGTCGGTTCGACGCAGCCACATCCCCGCGTAGTCCACCAGCGCGGCTTCGTGCAGCGCAATGTGCAACCCGCTGTCGGTGCGCAACGTCATCGGCGTATGCGCCAGGGTGAGCTGGTTCAGCGGCGTGCGGTTGTACAGGTATTCGTAGTGGATCGGTTCGCCTGCCGGAATCCACCACGCCTGGGCCGGCTGCGCGATGGCGAACTCGGTCAGTTCGTCGTCGATGATCGCTTCGCGCCATCCCGCTTGTTGCGGAAAGTGATAGCGCAAGCCGACGCCATCGTCGTACACGCGAAAGATCACATCGAAGCGGCGCCGCGCACCGTCGCGCTCGCCCAGCCGAACGCGCAATTCGGCGTAGTGGTTGCGGATCAGGCGCGTTTCGCCCCAGGGTTGTTCCCAGGTGTCGTCGTGATCCTGACGCGCCTGCGAGAGCACCACCAATCCGCGGTCCAGGCGCCCATCGCGCAGGTTGAAGCCTAGCCGCGAGCGCTGCAGCACCGGCTGGCCGAGGCGTTGCACGCGGTAGTACGGCGTGCCGCCGTCCAACTCCAGGCTGACCTGCAAGACGTTGCCGGGTGAGTGCACCTCAATGGCAGTCACCTCGGCGTGGGCCAATGGCGCAAGACTGCCAAGGCAGCTCAGCACCAGCAGCCGTGCGATCCAGGCGGCGCCCAGTGTCGAGCGTGCTCGACGTGAAGACAGCGGCATATCCCCTCCCAAGGCAACCGTTGCACAAGTGGCGACTATGCAGCCGCCTGCAGCTGCTGGGCCGCGCTGCGTGCTGTCGACAGCCATGAATACGTATGCAGTGATGCGTCTGGGCAGGGCGCGCGTCTACCATGGCGCCACGGCACCTGGGAGGGTCCGCGCCCGTGGCACGACAGTGCCGCGCACCATAACGCGTGCAACGAGGGAGGAAGGCCGACGGTGCAAGCCGTCTTGCCGCTTCGATGCTGAAGATGATCTGCATGGCCGCCACGCTTGGCGTGGCGGCAAGCTCGCCGGTATTGGCCGACGAGCTGGAATTTCAGGGACGCCGGGCACAAGCGCAGGCGCTGGACGATGGTGGTTTCGTGTTGCGTTGGCCGCAAGGCGAGCGTCGCATCGCTGCACAACCAATGCGCTCGCACACCGCCAGCCCGATGTTCGACGCCCTGTTTGCGCTGGCCCAGCAGGAAATGGCCGACGACCGCGTCGATGCAATCCGCGATCCGGCATTCAACGACGGCAAGCCGGTGCCCTGCCGGTGCTTCGAGACTGGCGAACGCTGGCCCTACGTCTGGACGCGCGATGTCAGTTTCGCCGCCGATCTGGCATTGGCGCGGCTGGAGCCGGAACGCACGCGCAATGCCTTGCGGTTCAAGCTGTCGAACGCGCGCGGCGGCCGCACGCCCGGCCTGTTCGTTGCGCAGGACACCGGCTCCGGCGGTAGCTGGCCGGTCAGCAGCGACCGGGTGGTGTGGTTTCTGGCCGCGCGCGGGCTGCTGGACGACCAACCGTTTGCCGATCAGGTCTGGCAGGCACTGCAGGCAACGATCGCGCAGGACCGCACTGCGGTGTTCGATGCGCGCATCGGTCTGTATCGCGGCGAAACCTCGTTTCTGGATTGGCGCGAGCAGACCTACCCCGAGTGGACGCGCCAGGACGTGCGCTTTATCGCCGAATCCTTCGCGCTCTCCACCAATGTGCTGCATTACCAGGCGCTACGCCTGGCCGAGCAGCTCGCACGCCAGCATGGCGATGCACGCGCCGCGCACTACGCGCAATGGGCCGATGCGCTGCGCCAATCCATCGATGCGCGCTTCTGGGATGCGGGCAGCAACCAGTACGTGAGCTATCTCGGCAATGCGGCGCACCCGGTGCGCTATGCCAAGGTCGATCTGCTGGGCGTGTCGCTGGGGGTGCTGGCCGATGTCTTTCCCACCGAGCGGGCACGCCTGGCATTGCGCAACTACCCCATGGTGGCCGGTGGCAGCCCGGTGGTGTGGCCGCAGGAGGCTGCGCAGCCGATCTACCACAACCGCGCTGTCTGGCCTTTCGTCAGTGCCTATGCCTTGCGTGCGGCACGCGCGCTGGACGACGCACCGCGTATTGCGCTGGAACTGCAGTCGTTGATGCGCGGCGCTGCACTGGCAGGGTCGAACATGGAAAACTATGAGATGCAGAGCCTGGCGGTGCATCTGGAGGAGGGCGCACGCAGCGGCCCGGTGGTCAATTCGCCACGCCAGCTGTGGTCGGTTGCAGGCTATCTGTCTGCAGTACTGGACGGCGTGTTTGGCGTTGCGGCCGATGGCAGCGTGGCCCCCAAGTTGCCGCGTCGCCTGATGCCGTTGTTGTTTGGCGAGCGCCAACAGATCGTGCTGGAGCAGGGCGCACAGCGGTATGTGCTGCAGCGCCCGGTTGGTGCAGACGGCGAGTTGCTGGTCGCCGGTGCGGTCACCCGGCACGGCCAGACCACGCACGTGCAGCTGGTTGGACGCAAGGCCGATCCGACCGCTCCGCCGCAACCCAGCCAGGTGTTCGCACCGGAAACCCCGGCTGCTCCGATTGCGCAACGTCGCGGCAATGGGTCTCGCATCGGCATTCCGGCCGGCACCACGCTGCATCTGGATGGCCGCGCGCTGGAGGCGACCGGGGTCTGGGATCTGCCCGATGATGGCCTGCTGCACGTGCTCAGCCTGACCCGACGCAGGAATGGGCTCGAATCACTGCACAGTCCTGCACTGACGCTTGGGCCGGTGCAGGAACTGCGAGGCGAGCAGTCCTGGCAGTGGCGGTCCCAACGCACCGGCCAGCATCGCGTCGCGCTGCGCTATCGCAACGACACTGGCCCGATCAACACCGGTGTCACTGCGGCAGTGAAACGGTTGCTGCTCGACTGCCCGGGCAAGCCCATGCAGTCGCAGGTCATCGTCATGCCGCACAGCGTGGGCGAGCAGCTGTCCACGCAAGTGAGCTTCGATGTGGTGGCCGGGCAGTCGTGTAAGTTGCGGCTGCAGGATGGCTTCAACATGAGTGCGCTGGCGCACTTTGCGCAGTACAACGGTGGCCGGGGTGGCCGCGACGGTGTGGTCAACACCGCACAGGTGAGTGCGTTGCTGATCGGCCCCGCCGCAGCGGCGGAGGGCGTGCAATGACGGCCAAACCGCGCTTGAGCTTCTGGCACATCTGGAACATGTGCTTCGGCTTTCTGGGCATCCAGTTCGGGTTCGCGCTGCAGAACGCCAATGCCAGCCGCATCTTCCAGACCCTGGGTGCGCAGGTCGATGACGTGCCAGGGCTGTGGATTGCTGCGCCGCTGACCGGGCTGATCGTGCAGCCCATCATCGGGTACCTGTCCGACCGCACCTGGACCCCCTGGGGCCGCAGGCGTCCGTATTTCATGGTGGGCGCGCTGTTCGCCACGCTTGCGCTGGTGGTGATGCCGAACGCTCCACTGCTGTGGATCGCCGCCGGCACGCTGTGGGTGCTGGATGCCTCGATCAATATTTCGATGGAGCCGTTCCGTGCCCTGGTCGGCGATCAGTTACCCCCCTCGCAGCGGCCGACCGGCTATGCGATGCAGAGCTTCTTCATCGGTGTCGGGGCGATCGTGGCGAGCTTTCTGCCATGGTTGCTGACGCATTGGGGCGTTGCCAATACCGCCGCGCCGGGCCAGCTGCCCGACAGCGTGCGGTACGCGTTTTATCTCGGCGCGGCGGTACTGTTCCTTTCGATCGCCTGGACGGTGTTGCGCACGCGCGAATACAGCCCCGCGCAGCTGGCCGCGTTCGATGACGCACATGCGCCTGCCGCGACTCCGGCTAACACCGGCATCCTGCCCTCGCGTCTAGCGAGTGCCTGGTGGTGTGTCGCCGGCGTGCTGCTTGCCGCAGCCATTGCCTGGCAGCATGGCGATCGCATGCTGTACGTCCTGGCCGGCCTGTGCATCGCCTATGGCGCACTGCTCGCGCTGGCACGTGCCTTGCCGTCGACCAACATGCTGGTGGCCATCGTGCAGGACGTGCGCAGCATGCCGACAACGATGCGGCGGTTGGCGTGGGTGCAGTTCTTCTCGTGGTTTGCGCTGTTTGCGATGTGGATCTACACCACCGCCGCAGTCACCCAGGTGCACTTCGGTGCCGGTGACGACACCGCATCGGCCGCCTACAACGAAGGCGCCAACTGGGTGGGCGTGCTGTTCGGTGCCTATAACGGGTTTGCTGCGCTGGCCGCCTTGGTCATTCCGTTGCTGGTACGGGCGATCGGCCTGCGTTGGAGTCACCTGTGCAATCTGTGGCTGGGCGCTGCAGGGCTGCTGTCGATGCTGGTGATCCGCGATCCGCAATGGTTGTTGCTGTCGATGCTGGGCATCGGTTTTGCCTGGGCCTCGATTCTGTCGCTGCCGTACGCCTTGCTGTCCGACAGCGTGCCCGCCGCCAAGATGGGCGTGTACATGGGCATCTTCAATTTCTTTATCGTGATTCCGCAATTGGTGGCCGCCAGCGCATTGGGCTTCGTGCTCCGCGCATGGCTGGGCGGCCAACCGATCTACGCGCAGGCCATCGGCGGGCTCAGCCTGCTGATTGCAGGCGTGTGCGTGGTGCGGGTTCCAGTGGCCTCGGGAGGGCAATGATGCGCAGTGCGATGTATGTGGCGTTGACGATGTACGCAGGCGCGGCAATCGCGGCGCCTGCTGCCAAGGATTATTACGGCACCCTGGAACCGTTCGCTGCGGATGCGGTGTATTTCGTGGTCACCGACCGCTTCATCAACGGCGACACCGGCAACGATCATCGCGACCAGGGTGGGGCGCATCGTACGTTCGACGTGCCAACGCCGTGCGCTGATGGCAGCGAGGACAACATCGGTTACCTGGGTGGCGATTTCAAAGGCATCGTCGAGCATGCCGACTACATTCGCGGCCTGGGGTTCGGCGCGGTGTGGATCACCCCGATCGTCGACAACCCTGATCAGGCGTTTACCGGCGGCAAGCTGATCACCTGCGGTAGCACGCTCAGTGACCACGGCAAGACCGGGTATCACGGCTACTGGGGCGTCAACTTCTACAAGCTCGACGAGCATCTTCCCAGCCCGGGCCTGGACTTTGCCGGCTTCACCCGCGCCATGCACGCCAATCAATTGAAGGTCGTGCTGGACATCGTGGGCAACCACGGCTCGCCCGCCTACACCATGCCGGTGGCGCAGCCCGGTTTCGGCAAGCTCTATGACGCGCAGGGGCGCTTGGTGGCCGACCACCAGAACCTGCCGCCGGCGCAGCTGGACCCGCAGCACACCCCGTTGCATGCGTTCTACAACACCGGTGGCGGCCTGGCGGAGTTGTCCGACCTCAACGAAAACAATCCGGCGGTGCTCGACTACCTGGCGGGCGCTTATCTGCAATGGATGGAGCAGGGCGCCGATGCCTTCCGTATCGACACGATCGGCTGGATGCCCGATCGCTTCTGGCACGCCTTTGTGGCGCGCATTCGCGAAAAACGCCCCGGGTTTTTCATGTTCGGCGAAGCTTTCGATTACGACGCCGACAAGATTGCTGGACACACCTGGGCGCGCAACGCCGGTGTCAGCGTGCTGGATTTCCCGCTGAAACAGCAGCTTTCTGCGGTGTTCGGTCATGCGCAGGCCGGATTCGAAACGCTCGCCGCGCCGCTGTTCCTGCGTCAGGGGCCGTATGCAAACCCCTACGAGCTGATGAGCTTTTACGACAACCACGACATGGCACGGCTCGATGCCAGCGACACCGGCTTCATCGATGCGCACAACTGGTTGTTCACTGCGCGCGGCATTCCGGTGATCTATTACGGCTCGGAGATCGGCTTCATGCGTGGGCGCGCCGAGCACGCCGGCAATCGCAACTACTTCGGCGTCGAGCGCATCCGCGATGCATCGCAGAGTCCCATCTTCGGCCCGCTGCAGCAGATCGCACGTGTGCGCCGCGACACGCCGGCGCTGCAGCGTGGCGTGCAGGTCGATATTGCCCTGCGCGGCGAACAGGCGGCGTTCCTGCGCGTGTACCAGCACGCCGGAACCAGCCAGATGGCGCTGGTGCTGCTCAACAAGGGCGATGCGGCAACCGCGATCACGGTGAGCCGCTTCCTGCAATCGGGCACGTGGCGCGATGCGGTCAGCGGCGAGCAGGTGCAGGTGCGGGGGCGGTTACTGACGCAGGTGCCGGCGCATGGCGTGCGGGTATTGCTATCGGATGCGCCGGTTACCGATCCGGCATTGCGCACGCAGCTCGATGCGCAGATGGCCGAACAAGCCGCACGCGACGCCCGCAATAGGTAGAAGTGCGGCTGGGCGCGATGAGGCATCGCCGGTAATGCCCCGTCGCGCCCGGGTGCGCTCCTACGTAGCGTGCGGCCGATCTCGCAATCTGCCGTGCACGCTGTCCCGAATCGAATCCCGAATCCCGAATCCCGAATCCCGAATCAGCGCCTGACAGCCCCCTCCGTCGCCCGGCCCGCCACCGTCTCGCCAGTGCCTGCGCCGGACGGGGTCCACCCCAGCGGCGGCTGCAAGCCGCTGCTGCGCGACGAGTCGCGTAACGCCAGCCGCACCGGAATCGTACGGCTCTGCGCCGCTTCGCCACGGATCAGCGCCACCAGGCTTTCCACCAGCAAGGTGCCGGCCTGCTTGGTGTCCTGTTGCACGGTGGACAACGCCGGCGCCACCGATGCGGCCAACGCGATGTCGTCGAAGCCGCTGACCGCCACGTCCTGCGGCACGCGCAGGCCGCGTTCGCGCAGTGCGCGCATCGCGCCGATGGCGATCAGGTCGCTGGCCGCACACACCGCATCGAACGCCTTGCCGCTGTCGAGCAAGGCCAGGCAGGCGGCGTGGCCGGACGACTCGGTGGTGATCGCATCGAACTGCAGCGCGGCATCGGCAACCAGATCCTGCTGCGCCAGCGCGGCAACGTGGCCGCGGTAGCGTTCCTCGAATTCGGGGTAGTGATTGGAGGCATGGCCCAGAAACGCAATGCGCCGGCAGCCCTGAGCCAATAAATGCTCGGTGATGTCCAGCCCGCCCTGATAGTTGTCGCTGCCGATCGAGATGCCGGGCTGCCCCGGCAATGCGGCACCCCAGCGCACGAAGTGCGTGCCTTGCTCCACCAGTAACTGCAGCCGCTGCCGCGACTCCTGGTAGTCGCCATAGCCCAGCAGGATGATGCCATCGGCCTTGTTGCTGTCTTCGTAGTCGGCCTGCCAATCCTTGGACAGCTGCTGGAACGAAACCAGCAGGTCGTAGCCCTGCAGCGCGCAGGCGCGGGTGATCGAGCCCAGCATGGAATGAAAGAACGGGTTGATCAGCGAATCGTCGGCGGTGGGGTCTTCGAAGAACAGCAGCGCCAGCGTGCCGGCATTGCGCAGCCGCAGCGACGAGGCGTTCTTGTCGACCTTGTAGTTCAGCTCGCGGGCAATGCGCAGGATGCGTTGGCGGGTTTCCTCGTTGACCATCGGGCTGCCGCGCAGGGCGCGCGACACGGTCGGCTGCGAGACGCCGGCCAGGTAGGCGATATCCAGCGAGGTGGCTTTACCCTTGATGGTCATGGTCGGCAACGGCAGGACAAGTGGCCGGCATCATGCCATGCGCCCGCCGGTGCCGTGCCGCCGCACGCAACGGCCGGCTGATTGGTTTACCATTCACGCCCAAGACCCCTTGCGAGAAGGTGGCCCGCGCCCAGCGCCGGCCCAGCGTGCGACATGAGCACTACCACCGCCCACCGTTGATCCCGACCGGCGCCCGTTTCCGTGGCGCCCGCGACGCGGTCTTTCGCATGACCTTTCCTGCTTCTTCCCGAGCCTGCCCAGCAATGGCCAGATCTCCCATGGCAGCCGACCGCTGCAGCCAGACCAGACCTCATTCTTGCCCATGATCAACATTACGCTCCCCGACGGCAGCCGCCGCGAATTCGAATCCCCCGTCTCGGTGATGCAGGTCGCCCAGTCGATCGGCGCCGGCCTGGCCAAGGCCACCATCGCCGGCCAGGTGGATGGCCAGCTGGTCGATGCCAGCGACGTCATTGACCATGACGCCAGCCTGCGCATCATCACCGCCAAGGATGCCGAGGGCGTGGAGATCATCCGCCACTCCTGCGCGCATCTGGTCGGGCATGCGGTCAAGCAGCTCTACCCCGAGGTCAAGATGGTGATCGGTCCGGTCATCGCCGAAGGCTTCTATTACGACATCTACAGCGAGCGCCCGTTCACGCCCGAAGACATGGCGGCGATCGAGCAGCGCATGCAGGAGCTGATCGCGCAGGACTACGACGTCATCAAGAAGGTCACCCCGCGCGCCGAGGTGATCGAGGTGTTCGCCCAGCGCGGCGAGGAGTACAAGCTGCGCCTGATCGAGGACATGTCCGAGGACATCACCGCGATGGGCCTGTACTACCACCAGGAATACGTGGACATGTGCCGCGGCCCGCACGTGCCCAACACGCGCTTCCTCAAGGCGTTCAAGCTGACCCGCATTTCCGGCGCCTACTGGCGCGGCGATGCCAAGAACGAGCAGCTGCAGCGCATCTACGGCACCGCCTGGGCCGACAAGAAGCAGCTGGACGCCTACATCCTGCGCATGGAAGAAGCCGACAAGCGCGACCATCGCCGCATCGGCAAAGCGCAGGACCTGTTCCACCTGCAGGAAGAAGCGCCCGGCCTGGTCTTCTGGCACCCCAAGGGCTGGTCGCTGTGGCAGGTGGTCGAGCAGTACATGCGCAAGGTCTACCGCGATAGCGGCTACGGCGAAGTGCGCTGCCCGCAGATCCTGGATGTCTCGCTGTGGCAGAAATCCGGTCACTGGGACAACTACCAGGACGCGATGTTCTTCACCGAATCGGAGAAGCGCACCTACGCAGTCAAGCCGATGAACTGCCCCGGCCACGTGCAGGTGTTCAACCAGGGCCTGCATAGCTACCGCGACCTGCCGATCCGCTACGGCGAGTTCGGCGCCTGCCACCGCAACGAGCCCTCCGGCGCGTTGCACGGCATCCTGCGCGTGCGCGGCTTCACCCAGGACGACGGCCACGTCTTCTGCCTGGAATCGCAGATCGAATCCGAGGTGACCGCCTTCCACCAGCAGGCGCTGGCGGTCTACACCGCGTTCGGCTTCGACGACATCCAGATCAAGATCGCGCTGCGTCCGGAAAAGCGCCTGGGCGACGACGCCACCTGGGACAAGGCCGAAGCCGCGCTGCGCAGCGCGCTGGGCGTATGCGGGGTGGAATGGCAGGAGCTGCCAGGCGAGGGCGCCTTCTACGGCCCCAAGATCGAGTACCACCTCAAGGACGCCATCGGCCGCACCTGGCAGCTGGGCACCATGCAGGTCGATTTCATGATGCCGGGCCGCCTCGGCGCCGAGTACGTGGACGAAAACAGCCAGAAGAAGCATCCGGTCATGCTGCACCGGGCCATCGTCGGCTCGATGGAGCGGTTCATCGGCATTTTGATCGAACACCATGCCGGCGCCTTCCCGTCCTGGCTGGCCCCGGTGCAGGTCGTTGTCGCCAACATCACCGACGCTCAGGCTGAATATGTCGACTCGGTTAGGAAAACCCTTGCAAATCAAGGCTTCCGTGTCAGCGCCGATTTGCGTAACGAGAAGATCGGTTATAAGATTCGCGAGCATACGCTGCAACGCGTGCCATATCTGCTCGTGGTCGGCGACCGTGAGAAGGAAAATGGCGCTGTCGCCGTGCGGACGCGTTCGGGAGAGGACCTCGGAACCATGACGGTCTCGGCCTTTATCGAACGCCTGCAGGCAGAGCAGGCAGCGTGAGCCAACCCCGGCCGGTCTGGATGATCCGGATGCGCCGGTTCGATTCCTCTGGGAGATTGCAATATCAGTACCCCTGACAACAAACAGAACCGCAAGAACCAAGAAATCCGTGTGCCGCGCGTTCGCGTGATCGGCAGCGACGGTGAGATGGTCGGCGTGTTGTCGCGCGACGAAGCGCTCGCCAAGGCCGAAGAAGAAGGCCTGGATCTGGTCGAAATCCAGCCGCAGGCCGATCCGCCGGTCTGCAAGATCATGGATTTCGGCAAGTTCAAGTTCGAGCAGCAGAAAAAGGCCAACGAGGCCAAGAAGAAGACCAAGCAGGTCGAGATCAAGGAACTCAAGTTCCGTCCGGTCACCGACGAGGGCGACTACCAGATCAAGTTGCGCAATATGCGCCGCTTCCTGGAAGAGGGCGACAAGGTCAAGGTCAACATTCGCTTCCGTGGCCGTGAAATGAGCCACCAGGAGCTCGGCCGCGAGATGGCGGCGCGGATCGAGGCCGATCTGGGCGAAGACATCGTCATCGAATCCCGTCCGCGCCTGGAAGGGCGTCAGATGGTCATGATGATCGCACCCAAGAAGAAGATCTGAGGATCTTCTTTCGTGCTGCGTCGGGCCCGGCGGGTCTGTCGCAGCCGCAGGATCAATGACTTGCAGGAATTCCCGGCAACGGGTAGACTGCGCGGCCCGCTTTATCGGGGGCGCCGTGCAAGCGGCATCAGGACCTGTCCGGATCGTGTTCGATCAAGGACTTACAAGCAGGCAAGGGCAAGGATGGAAAGTGTGGTCGCAAGGCTGCCGCCCGTGTCAGTGACAAAACACCATCAAGGACATTGCAATGCCCAAGATCAAGACCAACCGGGCGGCGGCCAAGCGTTTCCGCAAGACCGCCTCCGGCAAGTACAAGTGCGGCCACGCAAACCGTAGCCACATCCTCACGAAGAAAGCGACCAAGCGCAAGCGCAACCTGCGGCAGACGAATCACGTCCGTGCCGAGGACGCAGGCCGTCTCGATCGTATGCTTCCCTACCTCTGAGGACTGACCCATGGCACGAGTAAAGCGTGGCGTACAGGCGCGTCGCCGCCACAAGAAAATTCTGACCCTGGCAAAGGGTTACTACAACGCTCGCCGCAAGGTGTTCCGCGTTGCCAAGCAGGCGGTCATCAAGGCGCAGCAGTACGCCTACATTGGCCGTAAGCAGAAGAAGCGTAATTTCCGTTCGCTGTGGATCACCCGCATCAATGCGGCTGCCCGCATCAACGGCTTGAGCTACAGCCGTTTCATGAATGGCTTGCTCAAGGCGGGTATCACCCTGGACCGCAAGGTGCTGGCCGATATCGCCGTGCACGACGCCGCCGGCTTTGCCGCGCTGGCCGAGAAGGCAAAGGGCGCGCTGGCTGCGTAAATGCAGGTCCCTCTGCAAGAGCCCGCACATCCATATGCGGACTTCTTAATGAGATAGTCCCTCGCAGGAGCCCGCACGCCGTATGTGCGAGTCCCTCGCAAGAGCCCGCACATCCATGTGCGGGCTGCTTGAAGAAGCGGGTCATCGGAGGTAGTCACACTTGGTGTGCATGCCTTCGGTGAGGTGAGACGCAGAGATGCAGGGGGAAGGGCGCGAGTCCTTCCCTTTTTGCGTTTTAGCGACGTCGCCAAGTGGGCGATGACAGGTCAATGCAGTGACAATGCGTTCCGGTGTATCCGGAAACACCGTTCGGTTGAGCAGTTGAGGCGCAAGTGCAATGAGTGAGATTCAATCCCTGACCGAGCGCGCGCTGACCGATGTTGCCGCGGCGCAGACGCCGGACCAACTGGAAGCATTGCGGGTGGCCTTGCTGGGCAAGAGCGGCAGCATCACTGCCCAGCTCAAGCAGCTCGGCACGTTGCCGCCCGAGCAGCGCAAGGCGGCGGGCGAGGCGATCAACCAGACGCGCGATGTGCTGACCGCCGCGTTGTCCGAACGCAAGAACACCCTGGAAACGGCTGCGCTCGACGCACGTCTGGCCGGCGAAACTATCGATGTCACCTTGCCGGGTCGCCGCAGCGAACGTGGCGGCCTGCATCCGGTCACGCGGACGCTGGAGCGCATCGTCGAAATCTTCGCGCGGCTGGGGTATGAGTTGTCCGATGGCCCGGAAATCGAAGACGACTGGCACAACTTCGAGGCACTGAATTTTCCGCCGCACCACCCGGCGCGCGCAATGCACGATACCTTCTACTTCGGTGATGGCCGCCTGCTGCGCACGCATACCTCCGGCGTCCAGGTGCGTTACATGGATGCGCACACACCGCCGCTGCGCATGATCGCGGCCGGCAAGGTGTACCGCTCCGATTCGGACCAGACCCATTCGCCGATGTTCCATCAGGTCGAAGGCCTGCTGGTGGACGAGCATTCCAACTTCGCCGACCTCAAGGGCACCTTGTCCGAGTTCGTGCGTGCGTTCTTCGAGCGCGATTTCGAAATGCGTTTCCGCCCCAGCTATTTCCCGTTCGTGGAACCGGGGGCGGAAGTGGACATCGCCTGGCAGCAGCCCGACGGAAGCACCCGTTGGTTGGAAGTGCTGGGCTGCGGCATGGTGCACCCCAACGTGCTGCGCAGCGTCGGCATCGACCCCGAGCGATACACCGGCTTCGCGTTCGGCCTGGGCGTTGAGCGCTTCGCGATGCTGCGCTACGGCGTCAACGACCTGCGCGCCTTCTTCGAAAACGATGTGCGTTTTCTTCGGCAGTTTGCTTGACGGCGGGGAATCGGGAATTGGGAATCGGGAATCGCAAGAGCCGCGCGCTCCATCGGTTCGGTTCCGAAGGCCCGGCAACCCCGCTTTTGCGATTCCCCATTCCCCATTCTCGATTCCCGGCTCCTCATGAAATTCTCTGAAAATTGGCTGCGTAGCCACGTCCCGACCCAGGCCACGCGCGACGAACTGGCTGCGACGCTGACGGCGATCGGTCTGGAAGTCGAAGACGTCACGCCGTTGGGCGAGGCGCTGGGGCAGGTGGTGGTGGCGCGCATCGTCGAGGCAGTGCGTCACCCTGAAGCCGATCGGCTGCAGGTGTGCAGTGTCGATGCCGGGCAGGGCGCGTTGCTGCAGATCGTGTGCGGGGCGCCCAATGCGCGCGCCGGTCTGGTGGCGCCGCTGGCGCTGGTCGGTGCGCAGATCGGCGAGCTGACCATCACCGCGGCCAAGCTGCGTGGCGTGGCCTCCAACGGCATGCTGTGTTCGGCCAAGGAGCTGGGTCTGGACAGCGACGCGTCCGGCCTGTTCGAGCTGCCCGACGATGCCCCGGTGGGCCAGGCGCTGGCCAACTATCTGGGGCTCCCCGATGCCAGCATCGAGATCAAACTCACGCCCAATCGCGCCGATTGCTTCAGCGTGCGTGGCATCGCCTTCGACGTGGCGGCCGCGTGCGCCAGCGAAGTGGTGGCCTTCGACGCCGGTGCGGTGACGCCGGTGTCCACGCGTACGCTAGCGGTGGAACTGGACGCCGGTAAGGATGCGCCGCGCTATTGCGGCCGTGTGATCGAAGGGATCGACCCGGCCGCCAAGACGCCGGTGTGGCTGGCCGAGCGGCTACGCCGCAGCGGCGTGCGTCCGGTGTCCTTGCTGGTGGACATCACCCAGTACGTGATGCTGGAACTGGGCCAGCCGATGCATGCCTTCGATCTGGATACCTTGCAGGGCCCGATCGGCGTGCGGCATTCGCGCAGCGGCGAGCAGCTGGCGCTGCTGGATGGGCGTCAGGTGACCCTGGACGACAGCTTCCTGACCATCACCGATGCCGGCCGCCCGGTTGCATTGGCCGGCTTGATGGGAGGCCTGGAGACCCGCGTCACTGACACCACGCGCAATGTGTTCCTGGAGTCGGCGTACTTCGACCCGGCCGCCATCATGGGCCGTGGCCGCAAGTTCGGCCTGCACACCGACGCCGGGCATCGCTTCGAACGCGGCGTGGACCCGGCCTTGCCGCCGCAGGCAATCGAGGTCGCCACGCGTCTGGTGCTGGAACTGGCCGGCGGTACGCCAGGCCCGGTGGCGCACGCGCAGCTGCCGGAGCATCTGCCGCAGGCCGCGCCCATCCTGTTGCGTCGCGCGCGCATCGCGCGCGTGCTCGGCATCGGGACCGACGATGCCGAGGTGGTGCGCATCCTGAGCGCGCTCGGCATGCAGGTCGATGCGGTTGCCGAGGGCTGGCAGGTGATGGCACCGAGCCGGCGCTTCGATATCGCCATCGAAGAAGATCTCATCGAGGAGCTGGCGCGTATCCACGGCTACGATCGCGTGCCGACTACGCTGCCCGGCGGCGCCAGCCGGATCGCGATGCCAAGCGAGACCCAACTGGACGAATTGAGCGTGCGCCGCCAACTGGTGGCGCGCGAGCTGCAGGAAACCATCAACTACGCGTTTGTCGACGCCGCGCTGTTGCAGCGCTGGGAGTTGGGCGAGGGCCTGGTGTCGCTGGCCAATCCGCTCAGCGCCGAGCTGGCCGTGATGCGTCCGCGCCTGCTGCCTGGCCTGGTGGCGACGCTGGGCCGCAACGTCGCCCGTCAGGCCGGGCGGGTGCGGTTGTTCGAGCTGGGCAAGGTTTTTGCCGCAGCCGAGCAGACCGGCGCCGCGCCGCAGGAATCCCAGCACGTGGCTGCGGCCGTGTGCGGCGATGCGTTGGCCCTGCAGTGGGGCGAACCCTCACGCAAGGTGGACTTCCACGACGTGAAGGGCGACCTGATGGCCTTGGCGGCGGCCAGCGGCGCGAAGCTGGAATTCCAGCCGTCCGCCCAGCCGTTCGGGCATCCGGGGCGGTCGGCCGACGTCTATCGCGACGGCGTTCGCATCGGCTGGATCGGGCAGGTGCATCCACGCCTGGCCAAGTCGCTGGAGATCGATGTGGATGTGATCGCATTCGAACTGCAGCTGGCACCACTCGTGCAGCGCGCACTGCCGCGCGCCGGCGAGCTGTCGCGCTTCCCGTCGGTGCGTCGCGATCTTGCCTTCCTGGTACCCGAGCAGGTGAGCTGGGCGGCGCTGTCGGCGAGCGTGCAGACCACGGTGGGCCCGTTGTTGCGTGAGGTGCAGCTGTTCGACCGCTATGTCGGGCAGGGGGTCGAGCCAGGTTTCAAGAGTCTGGCTATGGGCTTGATTTTGCAGGATAACTCGCGCACTCTCACCGACCGGGACGTGGACGCGGTTGTTACCGACGTGGTGGCCGTGATCGAGCGCGAGCATCGCGCCCGGATCCGGAGTTGAGGCGGTAATCAGGGGAGTGGCATGGCATTGACGAAAGCAGAGATGGCCGAGCGTCTGTTTGACGAGGTCGGTCTGAACAAGCGCGAGGCAAAGGAATTTGTCGACGCGTTTTTCGACGTGCTGCGTGATGCCCTGGAGCAGGGTCGTCAGGTGAAGCTGTCGGGTTTCGGCAACTTCGATCTGCGGCGCAAGAATCAACGGCCCGGTCGCAATCCCAAGACCGGCGAGGAAATTCCGATCTCGGCCAGGACGGTGGTGACCTTCCGCCCGGGCCAGAAGCTCAAGGAACGGGTGGAGGCTTATGCTGGATCCGGGCAGTAATCGCGAGCTACCGCCGATCCCGGCCAAGCGCTACTTCACTATCGGTGAGGTGAGCGAGCTGTGCGACGTCAAGCCGCATGTGTTGCGGTATTGGGAAACGGAATTCCCCAGCCTGGAGCCGGTCAAGCGGCGTGGCAATCGCCGGTACTACCAGCGACACGACGTGTTGATGGTGCGTCAGATCCGGGGGCTGCTGTACGAGCAGGGTTACACCATTGGTGGCGCACGCCTGCGTCTGGAAGGCGACGGTGCCAAGAGCGAGTCGGCACTGAGCAACCAGATCATCAAGCAGGTGCGGATGGAGCTGGAAGAAGTGCTTCAACTGCTGCGCCGCTAGGAAAACGCTTCACAAAGCCGCTATAATCGCAGGCCGTCCTCGCGACGGGTGCAGCATCTTCGGGGTATAGCGCAGCCTGGTAGCGCACTAGTCTGGGGGACTAGTGGTCGTCGGTTCGAATCCGGCTACCCCGACCAAACAGCAAAGCCCATGTCCTCGGGACATGGGCTTTTTTGTTGCGTTGCAACATTGCATTTTTATGTCCTGGCATGGCCCGACCAATATGCAGATCGGCATATCGCATTGCAGCATGAACCGCACGCTAGCGCCCGGTTTCTGCGGTCCGGTTCGCTATGGACTTGGGTCACGGAATGATGCTAAGTGCCCGAAAACATTCCAGATCATTAGCGAAAGATCAGGACGTGGATCACGTTTTGTTAACGCGCTAACGACGAACTTGAATCAATAGGCCAACGCCGTCAAAAAAATGGCGAGCTGCGTCTTGCGGTGGATTCTTTCTGTGCCATAGTGCAGTGCAACACGTCATCCCTGTCGTGATCCCGATGTCCTGGGATAAACCTCTCTGTCGTACGTTCGTGCTGGCGTGTTGGCCGGTTGAATGCTGCGCGAGCTCCTGTCCCACCCAACCGAGGCAGCCAGCCACACGCATGAAGAAACTGATCGGACGATTCTGCCAAGGCCTCAGCCTGGCGTTGATCTGCTCGATGACACTGGGCGCTTGCAGCACCGGGAAGGACATGGCGACGTCGTTGCCGCTTCCCGATCCGCTCGCAATGTCGGCGGTGCAACCCGAGTATCGACTCTCCCCAGGCGACCTGTTGCTGGTCAAGGTGTTCCAGGTCGACGATCTGGAGCGGCAGGTCCGCATCGATCAGAACGGTCACATCTCGCTGCCGTTGATCGGCGACGTCAACGCCGCCGGCATGGGGGTGGGGGAACTCGAAAAGATGGTCGCCGATCGCTATCGCGGCGGCTATCTGCAGAACCCGCAGGTGTCGGTCTTCGTGCAGGAATCCAACGGCCGTCGCGTGACCGTGACCGGCGCGGTCGATGAACCCGGCATCTATCCGGTGATCGGTGCCAACCTGACCTTGCAGCAGGCCATCGCGCAGGCCAAGGGCGTCAGCACCGTGGCCAGCCGCGGCAATGTCATCGTGTTCCGCACGGTCAACGGGCAGAAGATGATCGCGCGTTTCGACCTGACCGAAATCGAGAAGGGCGCCAACCCGGACCCTGAAATCTACGGCGGCGACGTCGTTGTGGTGTATCGCTCGGATGCGCGCGTCTGGTTGCGCACCATGCTGGAACTGACCCCCTTGGTGATGGTGTGGCGCGCTTACCGATGAGTATGAATTCCGACAATCGTTCTTCGCCGTCGCATCGCCACGGACACCTCGAACTGGCAGACGTCAGCCTAATGGATTACTGGCGCGCCCTGGTGTCGCAGCGGTGGCTGATCATCTTGATCACCATCGGTGCGGTACTGCTGGCGCTGGTGATCACCTTGCTGATGCCGGAAAAGTATCGTGCCACCAGCACGCTGCAGATCGAGCGTGACTCGCTCAATGTGGTCAACGTCGACAACCTGATGCCGGTGGAATCGCCGCAGGACCGCGACTTCTACCAGACCCAGTATCAATTGCTGCAGAGCCGATCGCTGGCACGTGCGGTGATCCGCGAAGCCAAGCTCGACCAGGAGCCGGCGTTCAAGCAGCAGGTTGAAGAGGCGCTGGAAAAAGCAGCGGCAAAGAACCCGGAAGCGGGCAAGACGGTGGACTCGCGCCAGGCCATCATCGAGCGCAGCCTCACCGACACCTTGCTCGCAGGTCTGGTGGTCGAGCCGATCCTCAATTCGCGTCTGGTCTACGTCAATTACGATTCGCCGGACCCGGTACTGGCAGCGAAGATCGCCAATACCTACCCGAAGGTGTTCATCGTCAGCACGCAGCAGCGTCGCATGAAGGCGTCTTCGTTCGCGACCAAGTTCCTGGCAGAGCGCCTGGAGCAGCTGCGCTCCAAGGTGGAAGATTCGGAAAAGACGCTGGTGGCGTATTCGACCGACGAGCAGATCGTCTCGGTCGGCGACGACAAGCCATCGCTGCCGGCGCAGAACCTGACCGACCTCAATGCATTGCTGGCGTCGGCACAGGACGCACGTATCAAGGCCGAGGCGGCCTGGCGCCAGGCCGCTTCCGGCGATGCCATGTCGCTGCCGCAGGTGCTCAGCAGCCCGCTGATCCAGACCCTGCGTGGCGAGCAGGTGCGCCTGACCAGCGAGTACCAGCAGAAGCTGTCGACGTTCAAGCCGGATTACCCGGAAATGCAGCGCCTGAAAGCGCAGATCGAAGAATCGCGCCGGCAGATCAATGGCGAGATCATCAACGTGCGCCAGTCGTTGAAGGCCACCTACGATGCATCGGTGCATCAGGAGCAATTGCTCAACGAACGTATCGCCGGCCTGCGCAACAACGAGCTCGACCTGCAAAGCCGCAGCATCCGCTACAACATGCTCAAGCGCGACGTCGACACCAACCGCCAGCTCTACGATGCGCTTCTGCAGCGCTACAAGGAAATCGGCGTGGCGGGCAACGTGGGCGCCAACAACGTGACCATCGTCGACACTGCAGATGTGCCTACGTCGAAGACTTCGCCGAAACTCAAATTGAACCTCGCTTTGGGCTTCATCTTTGGCGTATTTCTGGGACTGGCGGTGGCGCTGGTGCGCTATTTCCTGCGCGGGACCGGGCCGGAAACACGATTGAACTGACATCGTGGTGTTGCAAAACGGTGGTTAATTAAAGTGACAACCGATTCAGCGTGGAAAAGGTTGGATCCCGTATGTTTCGGGCTCCTTCGTTTGAAAGTTTGTCTCTGTTGAAACAAAGGGCTGTCGGGCGATCTGGGGTCGGTAGGTATTACCGCGGTGATCGCTCGACGGAGATGATTGAAAGCTCGCGTGCGACTCGTATGTTCCCCCGCATGCACCGTATCGAGTTTGGAGGACATCCCCATGCTTTTGGCAGACCTGAGTAGCGCGACTTACACGACATCCTCGCCGCGATTGTTGTCCAAGTATTCGGCCGCGGCCGACCTGGTGCTGCGCGTGTTCGACCTGACCATGGTGGTCGTGTCGGGCCTGATCGCCTATCGCATCGTGTTCGGCTCCTGGGTTCCCGCGGCGCCGTATCGGGTTGCGATCGGTACCACGCTGCTGTACTCGGTGATCTGCTTCGCGCTGTTTCCGCTGTATCGCAGCTGGCGCGGTCGCGGGCTGCTGAGCGAGTTGATGGTGCTGGGCGGTGCCTTCGGCGGTGTCTTTGCGCTGTTCGCGGTGCATGCGCTGATCGTGCAGGTGGGCGAGCAGGTCTCGCGCGGCTGGATCGGCCTGTGGTTCGTCGGCGGCCTGGCATCGCTGGTCGCCGCACGTACCCTGCTGCGCGGCTTTCTGAATCACCTGCGCGCCCAGGGCGTGGACGTGCAGCGGGTGGTGGTGGTGGGTTTGCGCCACCCGGTGATGAAGATCAACCACTACCTGAGCCGCAACCCGTGGGTCGGCATGAACCTGGTGGGTTACTTCCGCACGCCTTACGACATTGCCGTGACCGAGCAGCGCCAGTCGCTGCCGTGCCTGGGCGAGCCCGATGCGCTGATCGACTATTTGAAGGACAACCAGGTCGAGCAGGTCTGGATCTCGCTGCCACTGGGCGAGCGTGACCACATCAAGCAGCTGCTGCAGCGTCTGGACCGTTACCCGATCAACGTGAAGCTGGTGCCCGACCTGTTCGATTTCGGGTTGCTGAATCAGTCCGGTGAGCAGATCGGCAACACGCCGGTGATCAATCTGCGGCAGGGTGGTGTGGATCGCGACAATTACTTCGTCGTCGCCAAGGCGCTGCAGGACAAGATCCTAGCCGTGATCGCGTTGATGGGCCTGTGGCCGCTGATGGCCGCCATTGCCGTGGGCGTCAAGATGAGCTCGCCAGGCCCGGTGTTCTTCCGTCAGCGCCGCCATGGCCTGGGCGGTCGCGAGTTCTACATGTACAAGTTCCGTTCGATGCGCGTGCATGACGATCATGGCACCACGATCCAGCAGGCGACCAAGAACGACACGCGCATTACCCGTTTCGGTGCGTTCCTGCGCCGCACCAGCCTGGACGAGTTGCCGCAGATCTTCAACGTACTCGGCGGCAGCATGTCGATCGTGGGTCCGCGCCCGCATGCAGCGCAGCACAACACGCATTATGAAAAGCTGATCAATCACTACATGCAGCGCCACTACGTCAAGCCGGGTATCACCGGTTGGGCGCAGGTGAACGGCTTCCGCGGCGAAACCCCGGAGCTGCGCACGATGAAGAAGCGTATCCAGTACGACCTGGACTACATCCGTCGTTGGTCGCTGTGGCTGGATATCCGCATCATCGTGCTGACTGCGGTGCGCGTGCTCGGACAGAAGACCGCGTACTGATGAAGGCGGGGAGCATGCGAGCGGGCGCGTCCGGCGCCGCGGGCGGCTGCACTGCAGCCGCCCCTTTCAGGCAGGCGTGTGCATGCTGATTCGAATGAGCGAGGCGACCCGCATTCGCTGGCACAACCTGCTGATCGAGCTGACGTTGCTGGTCGGCGTCGGTTACAACCTGGTGCTGGCCCTGATCAATGCGAATGTGTTCACCGTCCGCCCGGTGATCACCTACGCGGTCGAGTTCATGGTGTATGCGGCATGTTTCCTGCTGGGCCTGGGCTCGCTCAGCCGCAAGCGCATCGCGTTGATCATCAGCGGGCTGGGCTTGATCGTGCTGCTGATGTTCGTACGGTTCCTGGTGAACTGGCAGATCGATCCGAAGTTCTTCCGCGACGCGCTGGTGGTCTTCGCCTTCGTGGTGCTGGGGTCCGCGTACACCGGCTCGCTGCCCAAGCTGTTCATCCGCATGACCATCATCGTCTCGCTGGTCGCCGCGTTCGAACTGGCCATGCCAAGCGCCTATGGCGATCTGGTCAATCCCAAGAGTTTCTTCGTCAACGCGCGCGGGATGAGCGCCGAAGGCTTCTGGAACGAGGACAGCAACCTGTTCGTCAGCGCCACGCGCCCGGGCGAGCGTAACTTCCTGCCGGGTTCCAACCTGCCACGCGCCTCCTCGATGTTCATCGAGCCGGTGACGATGGGTAACTACATCTGCTTCTTCACCGCCATCGTGCTGGTGTTCTGGCGTTGGATGCGTCCGGCCGCCTTGATGCTGTCGGTCGGACTGATCGGCTTCATGATCGTCGCTTCCGACGGACGATTGGCCGCGGGTACCTGCGTGTTGATGGTGCTGCTGACGCCCTTGCTGAAACGCCTCGATCAACGATTGGCGTTTCTGGTGTTCCTGCTGGTGATCATGAGTGCCTGGCTGCTGGTCTGGGTGACCGGGATCACCGCCTACCAGGACACCACGATGGGCCGGGTGTTCTTCACCGTGTATTCGATGAACAACCTGTCGTTCGAGTCCTGGATGGGCCTGGATTTTGCGCAGGCGTATCGCTACTTCGACAGCGGCATTTCCTACTTCATCGCCTCGCAGTCGATTGTCGGCGTGCTGGCGTTCCTGTTGTCGTATTCGTTCCTGCTGCTGATGCCCAGCAAGGAAGGGCAGCTGTTCAAGAACCTGGCCATCTTTGCGTTCGCGCTGAGTCTGCTGGTGTCCAACGGCTACTTTTCGATCAAGACCTCGGCGCTGTGGTGGTTCGTCTGTGGCTGCCTATGGCACATGCGTCCGACCTGGTCCGCGTCGGCTGCTCCCCGGACCTCGATCAAGGATGATCCAACGGCAGATGGCGCGCAGCTGCCATTGCCCGCGGGAGCAGCACGATGAGCGCTGCCGCGGCAGCCACGTCGCCGGTCACGCCTGCCGCTGGCGACCGGATCACGACAGTAAGTCGTGCGCGCGATCAGCGGATCGATGCAGCCAAGGCGATCGCGATCCTGCTGGTGGTGTTCTGCCATGCCAAGGGTGTGCCGCACGGCATGACCCTGTTCGCCTACAGCTTTCACGTGCCGCTGTTTTTCATGGTGTCGGGGTGGTTGGCGGCTGGCTATGCGTCCCGCACCACGGGGTTGGACCGGCGGTCGTTGGGCAGGCATGCCCGCAGCCTGCTGCTGCCCTACGTGACGTTCTATCTGTTGGGTTATGCGTACTGGTTGTTGACCCGCAATATCGGCGAGAAGGCGGCGCGGTGGGGAAGCCATCCGTGGTGGGAGCCGATCGTGTCGCTGTTCACCGGGATCGGCCCGGACCTGTACGTACAACCGCCACTGTGGTTTTTGCCGGTGATGCTGGTGACCGTGATTGCCTACATCCTGCTGCGCCACGTGCTGCCCCCGCTGGTCATTGCGCTGGCGTCGCTGGTGCTGGCCTGGATCTGGATGAACTGGTTCCCGGGACAGGGCGTGCGGCTTTTCTTCGGCCTCGATGTGCTACCGGTGTCGTTGTGTTTCTACGCGCTGGGCGCGTTGTTGATTCACCTGTCGCCGCGGTTGCCGACATCGCTGCCGATCAGTGCGTTGGTAACCGTGGTGCTGGCGTTCGCAGTCGCGTGGTTGGCCCAGCGCAATGGACGCATCGACGTAAACATGCTGCAGTTCGGTCGCGAGCATGCGCTGTTCCTGCTCAGTGCGGTGCTGGGCTCGCTGATGGTGATTTGCGCGGCGCGGTTGGTGCAGGGCTGGGCGTGGGTACAGTGGATCGGCCGCAACACCTTGCTGGTCCTGTGCACGCACATGTTGGTGTTCTTCGTCTTGTCCGGCGTTGCCGCAGTCGCTGGCGGGTTCGGCTCGGCGCGTCCCGGGCTGGGTTGGGCGGTGTTCGTCACGGTCTTTGCGCTGGTGGCATGCGTGCCGATGCGCTGGGTGCTGATGCGGTTTGCTCCCTGGGCGTTGGGTGCGCGCACGGTGACGGCATGAGCGGCGCTGCGGCATGACCACGGCTCCGTACTTGCCCGAGGTGGGACGCGGCACGGCAGGCCTGGGCGTGCGGCCGGTGGCTGCGGCGACCCGCGACTGGCAGATCGATGCGGCAAAGGCCCTGGCCATCGTACTGGTGGTGCTTGGGCATGCCAGCGGCATGCCGCCCGCGTACAAACTGTTTGCCTACAGTTTTCATGTGCCGCTGTTTTTCGTGCTCTCCGGATGGGTGGGCGAACGATTCGGGCGGCGTGCGTTGAACGCAGCGACAGCGGCCAAGCTGGCGCGCACGCTCCTGGTTCCGTACCTGGCTTTTTTCCTGGTGGCCTACGGTGTATGGCTGTTGATGGCGGTGCTCAATCACGCCTTCCAGCAGCCGGGCGCACGTGCCTGGTGGGATCCGCTGACCGGCGTGCTTTGGGCCAATGGCACGCGTCTATACGTGCTGCCGGCGTTGTGGTTCCTGCCGGCACTGTTTGTCACGACACTGGCCTACATTGCACTGCGCGCGCGCCTGAGTACGGGCGTGGTGGTGGCGATGAGTTTGCCGCTGGCGCTGGCATGGGCGCGATGGTTTCCCGCGCTGCAGCTGCGGCTGCCGCTCGCGTTGGACGTGTTGCCGATTGCCTTGTTCTTCATTGCCATCGGCGGCTGGCTGTCGCGCTTTGCCGAGCGGTTGCGTGGCTTCGGTGCAGGGGCCTGGGCAGTGGCCTTGCCGTGCGTGGCGGCGGCCTGGGGACTGCTGGCCGGGTGGAACGGGCAGGTGGACGTCAACAACCTGCAGTTCGGACACTCGGCCGCGCTGTTCGTGCTGGTCAGCCTGCTGGGAACCGCGATGACCTTGTGCGTGGCCTACTTCGTTCGCAACTGGCAGTGGGTGCAATGGATCGGTACCAATACACTGCTGATCCTGTGCACGCATACCTTGGTGTTTCTGGTGATCACCAGTGTGGTGGTCCGCACCGGCGTGGTGGATCGCAGCCTGATCGGTACGCCGGCCTGGGCGATGGCGTTGAGTGCGTTCGCGATCGCCTGCGCTGTGCCCATGCGCATGGTGCTGGTGCGTAGTGCGCCATGGATGTTGGGGTTGAAGCGTCAATGATGCGTTTTCAGAATCGACCGTCGTCGCAGCACCTGCGTGCGCGTCGCCGGCACAGGAGATTGGCGTAAATGAAAGTGGTGCATGTCGTCCGCCAATTCCACCCCTCGATCGGGGGGATGGAGGAAGTCGTCCTCAATGTCGCCCGCCAGCATCAGGCCACTAGTGCCGATACGGTGGAGGTGGTGACGCTCGATCGCGTGTTTACCGACCCGGGTGCGCAGCTTGCGCCGCAGGAAACTTATCAGGGCCTGCCGATCCGGCGGATCGGCTATCGCGGCTCCTCGCGTTACCCGCTCGCGCCATCGGTGCTGGGCGCGATTCGCTCTGCCGATGTGGTGCATCTGCATGGCATCGATTTTTTCTACGACTACCTTGCGCTGACCAGACCGTTCCATGGCAAGCCGATGGTGGTTTCCACCCACGGCGGGTTCTTCCACACCGCCTACGCATCGCGCATGAAGCAGATCTGGTTCCAGACCCTGACCCGGGCATCGGCGTTGGCGTATGCGCGGGTGATTGCCACCAGCGAGAACGATGGCGATCTGTTTGCCAAGGTGGTATCGCCAGCGCGCCTGCGCGTCATCGAAAACGGCGTGGACGTGGAAAAATATGCAGGGCAGGGCGCGACGACGCCTGGCCGGACGATGCTGTATTTCGGTCGCTGGTCGGTCAACAAGGGGTTGATCGAAACGCTGGAGCTGCTGCAGGCCGCGCTCAAGCGCGACCCGCAGTGGCGGCTGATCATCGCCGGCCGCGAGTACGATCTGAACGAGGCCGACCTGCGCAAGGCCATTGCCGAGCGTGGTCTGCAGGACAAGGTGCAGTTGAGCATGTCGCCCTCGCAGGAGCAGTTGCGCACGCTGATGCGGCAGGCGCAGTTCTTTGTCTGCCTGTCGCGCCATGAAGGTTTCGGCATTGCCGCGGTGGAGGCGATGAGCGCAGGGCTGATCCCCATCCTCAGCGATATCCCGCCGTTCGTGCGGCTTGCCACCGAGTCGGGACAGGGCGTGATCGTCAATCGCGACAGGATCGACGCGGCGGCCGACCAGGTGCAGGCGCTTGCGCTGACCGCTGATGCCGACTTCGCCACGCGGCGTGCGGCCTCGATGGCCTATGTGAGTCGCTACGACTGGAAGCATGTGGTCGGGCGTTACGTGGACGAGTACCACGCCGCGCTGGGTACGCCGCGTCCGCAGGAGACGCTGCGATGAGCGCGCACGCATCTGCATCGCTGACCCGTGCAGCGGCCCGGCCGCAGGTCACGGTGTTGTTCTCCACCGAAAAGCCTAACGCCAGCACCAATCCGTATCTGACCCAGCTCTACGACGCGTTGCCCGATGCGGTGCAGCCGCGCTTCTTCTCGATGCGCGATGCCTTGTTGTCGCGCTACGACGTGCTGCATCTGCACTGGCCCGAATACCTGCTGCGCCACCCCAGTGCTGCCGGCACCCTGGCCAAGCAGGTGTGTGCGGCGTTGTTGTTGCTCAGGTTGCAGGTCACCGGCACGCCGGTCGTGCGCACCCTGCACAATCTGGCGCCACACGAAGACCGTGGCTGGCGCGAGCGCAGCCTGTTGCGCTGGATCGACCGCCTGACACGCCGCTGGATCCGCATCAATGCGACTACGCCGCCACGTCCGCCATTCACCGACACCATCCTGCACGGCCATTACCGCGACTGGTTTGCGACGATGCCGCAGGGCACCACGGTTCCGGGGCGGCTGCTGCATTTCGGCCTGATCCGCCCGTACAAGGGGGTGGAAACGCTGCTGGAGGTGATGCGCGATGTCGGCGACCCGCGCCTGAATTTGCGCATTGTCGGTAACCCCGCCACGCCGCAGATGCGTACGCTGGTGGAAGACGCCTGCGCGCAGGATCCGCGCATCAGCGCACTGCTGGCCTATGTCGAGGAGCCGGTGCTGGCACGCGAGGTGAGCGAGGCCGAGCTGGTGGTGTTGCCGTATCGGCAGATGCATAACTCCGGAACATTGTTGCTGTCCTTGTCGCTGGCGCGGCCGGTATTGGCGCCATGGAGTGAATCCAACGCGGCCATCGCCGAGGAAGTGGGCCCGGGCTGGGTATTCCTGTATGAAGGTGAGTTCGATGCGGCCTTGCTGACGGGCATGTTGGACACGGTGCGCGCGGCGCCGCGCGGGCCGGCCCCGGATCTGTCGCAACGCGACTGGCCGCGAATCGGGCAGCTGCATTACCGCACCTATCTGGAAGCGCTGGGCAAGGACGGAGAAGCCGCGCAGTGACCGCAGAACCTCCCTCGATGTCATCGTCTCCGCCAGCGCCGCCGCAGCGCAGCCTCGGCTCGCGTGCCGCGGGCGGAGCGGCGGTGACCATGCTGGGCCAGTCGGCCAAGATGATCGTGCAATTCGGCGGCATCATCCTGCTGGCGCGCCTGCTGACCCCGTACGACTACGGCCTGATGGCGATGGTGACCGCCATCGTCGGTGCGGCGGAAATCCTGCGCGACTTCGGCCTGTCGGCCGCCGCGGTGCAGGCCAAGCATGTCAGCCGCGAGCAACGCGACAACCTGTTCTGGATCAACAGCGGCATCGGGTTGACGTTGTCGGTGCTGGTGTTCGCCTCGGCGCACCTGATCGCCAACTTCTACAAGGAGCCGGCGCTGGTCACCATCTCCCAGGCGCTGGCAGTGACGTTCCTGATCAACGGCATGACCACCCAATACCGCGCGCACCTGAGCCGCGGGCTGCGCTTCGGGCAGGTGGCGCTGAGCGATGTGGGGTCGCAGGTGCTGGGCCTGCTGGCTGCGGTGGCTGCAGCGTTGCTGGGTTGGGGTTATTGGGCGCTGGTGGTGCAGCAGGTGGTGCAGGCGGTGGTGAACCTCGTCATTGCCGCGAGCTGCGCGCGCTGGTTGCCTGGCGGCTATCAGC
Source organism: Xanthomonas sp. NCPPB 1325 (assembly GCF_041477645.2). Lineage (NCBI taxonomy): Bacteria > Pseudomonadati > Pseudomonadota > Gammaproteobacteria > Lysobacterales > Lysobacteraceae > Xanthomonas > Xanthomonas sp. NCPPB 1325. The sequence goes on along the minus strand of NZ_CM192985.1, from coordinate 3,006,393 downwards.
GCAGCGCGCCGATGCGCGACTTCATGAGCTTCGGCTGGAACCTGATGGCGGCGCAGCTGCTGGGATACGCCAGCCGCAACGTGGGCCAGGTGATCATCGGCTGGCGCACCGGCCCGGACGCGCTGGGTTTGTACAACCGCGCGTTCCAGCTGTTGATGATGCCGTTGAACCAGATCAATGCGCCGGCCACCAGCGTGGCGTTGCCGGTGCTGTCGCAGTTGCAGGACGACCGCGAACGTTTCAGCGCGTTCTTGCTGCGCGGGCAGACGGTGATGGTGCATCTGATCGTGGCACTGTTTTCGTTCGCCTGTGCGCTGGCGATGCCGCTGATCGTGCTGGTGCTGGGCGAGCAGTGGCGCGAGGCGGTGCCGCTGTTTCAGGTGCTCACGCTCGGCGGCATCTTCCAGACCGCGTCCTACGCCACGTACTGGGTGTTTCTGGCCAGGGGATTGATGCGGCAACAACTGGTGTACTCGCTGGTCAGCCGCATCGTGTTGATCGCCTGCATCTTCGTCGGCTCGCGCTGGGGTGCGATGGGCGTGGCGATCGGGTATTCGTTCGGTTTGCTTGTGACCTGGCCGCTTTCATTGATCTGGGTCGGCAGGATCTCCGATACGCCGGTCGCTGCGTTGTTCACCAATGCGGTACGCGCAATGGCGGCATACGGTATCGCCGGTGCCAGCGCCTACTACGCCTCGGTGACGGTCGGTGGCCCGCTGTGGGAGCAACTGGCAGTCGGCGCAGCCGTGATGGCCGCGGTGTGCCTGCTGATGCTTGGCATCTGGCCGGCATTCCGTCGCGATGTGATCTCCATCGTCAATATCCGCAAGTTGCTGACGCAGGCCAAGGCACGTCGATGAGATCGACATCGTCTTCGCCCGCGCTCGGTCATGTTTTTCCCCACTCATTCATAGGACACGGCCCATGAGCGCTACACCCGCCGCCGCTGCCGGCATTCGCCGGCCTTGCTATCTGGTCTTGTCCGCCCACGATTACCGCACCCCGCGCCGCGCCAACATCCACTTCATCACTGACCAGCTGGCGCAGCGCGGCACGACGCGGTTCTTTTCGCTGCGTTACAGCCGCCTGTCGCGGATGAAGGGCGACATGCGCCTGCCGCTGGACGACACCGCCAACACGGTGGTGTCGCACAAGGGGGTCGAGTGCTATCTGTGGCGCACGACGGTGCACCCATTCAATACCCGGCGGGCGTGGCTGCGCGCCGCAGAAGATGCAATGTTCCGCTGGTATGCCGCGCATCCGCCGCGTCAGCTGCTGGACTGGATGCGCGAGGCCGACGTCATCGTGTTCGAAAGCGGAATTGCGGTGGCCTTCATCGAGCTCGCCAAGCGCATCAACCCGGCAGCCAAGCTGGTGTATCGCGCATCCGACGGCCTGAGCACGATCAACGTTGCCTCCTACATCGAGCGCGAGTTCGACCGCGTCGCACCGACGCTGGATGTGATTGCGCTGGTGTCGCCGGCCATGGCCGAGGAGATCGCCAGCCGCGACAACGTCTATCACGTCGGGCACGGTGTGGATCACAACCTGGATCAGTTGGGCGACCCATCGCCGTACGGGGAGGGCATCCATGCCGTGGCGGTCGGGTCGATGTTGTTCGATCCTGAATTTTTCGTGGTGGCCAGCAAGGCATTCCCGCAGGTCACCTTCCACGTTATCGGTTCGGGCATGGGGCGGCATCCTGGCTATGGCGATAACGTCGTCGTTTATGGTGAAATGAAGCACGTCGAGACGATTGGCTACATCAAGCATGCGCGGTTCGGCATCGCGCCCTACGCCTCGGAACAGGTACCGGTGTATCTGGCCGACAGCTCGATGAAGCTGCTGCAGTACGACTTTTTCGGTTTGCCGGCGGTCTGCCCGAATGCGGTTGTCGGGCCGTATCAGCAGTCCCGCTTCGGCTATACGCCGGGCAATGCCGAGTCGATCGTTTCCGCAATCAGTCAGGCGCTGGAAGCGCCGCACGTGCGTTACCGTCAGTGCCTGAACTGGTCTGACACCACCGATCGCGTGCTGGACCCGGCCGCGTACCCGGAAACCCGCTTGTATCCGCAGCACACCGGCGCAGCCGCGCGTGCATCTTCGGAGGCCGCGCTCTCGCATTGATGCGGCGCACCTCACCCGTTCGAGTTCAGGAGACCCTTTGTCATGGCCAACGCTTTGCTGCAGAAATGGATAGAACATGCAGAACGTCGTGCATTGTTCTGGTGGCAGCCGAAAAACGCTGGCGTCAACATGGGGGACCACCTGTCCAAGGTGATCGTGTCCTGCGTGCTTTCGCTGCAGGACAAGACGCTGATCGAAAAGCGGGACCTCAGCAAGAAGCTCATCGCGATCGGGTCGGTGCTGCATTTTGCCAAGGACGGCGATACCGTCTGGGGCAGCGGGATCAACGGCAAGATTCCTGCCGAGCGCAATACCTTCAGCACGCTCGATGTGCGTGCGGTGCGCGGGCCCAAGACGCGCCAGTTCCTGCTGGACCGTGGCATCGCGGTGCCGGAAGTCTACGGCGACCCAGGGCTGCTGACGCCGATGTTCTTCCCGGCCGAAGCGCTCGGTGCGGTGGAAAGACGTCCGTTTGCGATCGTTCCGCATTTCAACGAGCCGGTCGAAAAATACAGCGCGTACGCAGACCATCTGGTGTTTCCGAACGTCAAGCCGGCAACCTTCATGAGCCAGCTGCTGGGCGCCGAACTGGTGGTCAGCAGTTCGTTGCACGGCCTGATCCTGGCCGAGGCATACGGCATTCCGGCCGTGTATCTGGACTGGGGCAACGGCGAAGATCGCTTCAAGTACGACGACTACTACTACGGCACCGGGCGCACCCAGTGGCACTCGGGCAACAACGTGGAAGAGTGCCTGGCGCTGGGCGGCAACGGCAGCTTCGATCTGGAAAAACTGCAGGCCGGTTTGCTGGCCGCATTCCCTTACGACCTTTGGTGATTCGATGATGCAGGGCCAGCGCGTGGACAGGGACACAACGAGCGGCGCCGCCGCTGGCACTCCGGCCGGAGTGGTGATTCCGCTGGGTGGCTTTCCGGTGTTGTCCACCACCCAGGAAGCGTTCGCGCTGGACCTGTTTCACGCGTTGGCTGCACAGCAGCCGCGCCGGGTCTTTTTTGCCAACACCAACTTTGTCGTGCAGTGCCAGGCGCTGCGGATGCGCATGCGCGAGCCCGGCGTGCGCATCGTCAACGACGGCATCGGGATGGATCTGGCGGCGCGGATGATTCATGGCCGCCGGTTCGCCGGCAATCTCAATGGCACCGATCTGATTCCGTATCTGTGCCGGGAGAGCGCGCAGCCGCTCAAGTTCTTCCTGCTGGGCGGCCGGCCCGGGGTCGGCAAGACCGCCGCTGCCACCCTGACCGGTACGCTGGGGCAGCAGGTGGTGGGCATGTGCGACGGTTACGGCGAGTTTGCCGCTGCCGGCGAGGGCCTGGCCGAGCGCATCAATCGCTCGGGTGCGGACGTGCTGCTGGTGGCCTTCGGCAACCCGTTGCAGGAGCGCTGGATCCTCGACCATAGCCATGCGCTGCGGGTGCCGCTGGTGTTCGGTGTGGGTGCGCTGCTGGACTTTTTGTCCGGCACCGCCAAGCGGGCACCGGACTGGGTCCGTCGCCTGCATATGGAATGGATGTACCGCCTGCTCAACGAGCCGCGCCGGCTGCTCAAGCGCTATAGCTGGGATCTGCTGGTGTTCTTCCGCACTTGTCTGCGCGCGGGCAAGCATCTGCCGTGATGCGCAGCCGCGGCGGCTGGCCTAGCATGCGTGCATGCATCCCACTGCCGCCGCCCTGATCCGATCGCTCGCATTGTCACCCCACCCGGAAGGCGGGCACTTCCGGCGCGTCTACGCCTCTGCGCGCCAGGTCAGCGACAACGGCGTCGCGCGCCCGGCGCTGACTGCGATCCGTTTCCTGCTCACTGCCGGCCAATGCAGCGCCTGGCACCGCGTGGATGCGGAAGAAAGCTGGCATTGGCAGCAGGGCGATGCGCTGGAACTGCTGGTCTACGACGAACGCGACGGGCAACTGCGGCGGTTGATCCTGGACGCGGCCGAACGCGGCGAGCCGATGCATGTGGTTCCTGCGGGCTGTTGGCAGGCGGCGCGCTCGCTGGGTGACTTCACCCTGGTGGGGTGCACGGTGTCGCCGGGATTCGTGTGGGACGGCTTCGCGCTGCTCGACCAGGCGTCTCCCCTGGCAGCGCATCTGGCAACGCTGGCGACGCGCTAGCAGTGCTGCCGATGCTCGGCCGAACGCTTCCCTAACGCAGTGGTCGCAGGCTTGGCGTAATGTCCGCCGCAAACAGGGGGCGACCACGTGATGCGACACAGGGCAGTGGGATGGGGCGCCGGCTTGCTGCTGGTGTCGATGCTGGCGACCGCCAGCGATCTGGCGATACAGGACGCGGCCGCGCCGCCCCCGGTGGTCGACCTGGAGGCGCTCGTCGTCCGCGGGGTCCAGCCCGGGCCGGGCCTGTGGAAGGTGCGCAAGGGCGAGCATGTGTTGTGGATCCTGGGCACGCAGTCGCCGTTGCCCAAACGCCTGCAATGGCAATCGTCGGAAGTGGCCACCATCATCGGCCAGTCGCAGCAGGTGCTGATGGCGCCGACGGTGCAGGTCGACGCGGACATGGGCTTTTTCGGCAAGCTCACCTTGCTGCCATCGGCGATGCAGGCGATGAAGAACGAGGACGGCCGCGAGCTGCGCGAGGTCCTGCCGCCCGACCTGTACGCGCGATGGAAGGTGGCCAAGGCCCGCTACATCGGCAGCGATCGTGGCGTGGAACGCAAACGCCCGATGCTGGCCGCCGGCGAGTTGTACCAGGCGGCGCTGAAGCGTGCGGGCCTGGCCCGCTCGCCGGTGATCTGGTCGGTGGTGGAGCGCGCCGCCAAGCGCGCCGGCATCAAGCCCACTCCCACGGCGCTGGACTACAAGATCACCGACCCGCGCCAGGCACTGAAGGAGTTTCGCGCCGGCGGCCTGGACGATATCGCCTGTTTCCGCAGCATCCTGGTGACGGTGGAGCGCGACCTGCCCACCATGGTCGAGCGCGCCAATGCCTGGTCGGTAGGCGATATCGAGGCATTGCGCCAGCTGCCGCGCGAAGATCCGCAGGCGGCGTGCATGCGCGCGATGGCCAGTTCCGATGCGGCCAGGAAGCGCGGCATCGACGATCTGGAGCGGCGCATGCGCGAGCATTGGCTCGCGATCGCCACCACTGCGCTGCAACGCAATCGCAGCACCTTCGCGGTGCTGCCGATCAGCCGTCTGACGGCCCCGGATGGATACCTGGACCGGTTGCAGGCGCTGGGGTATGCGGTGGAGGCGCCTTGAGCGCCTGACGCGGCAATGTGCGTGCAGGTGCACGGCACCGTTACGCACGCAGTGCATGCCGGAGTTCGCGCGCGATGCCGGACACGCAAGGCTTGCAGCCGTGCCAGCAGGGCGTGCCTGGGAGCGGTGCCGCACTGCGGTGTGGAATGACACTGCAGAGGAATGGGTGCCTCGCCATCCGGGACGGTTAGGCCGACCGTTCCAGCCAAGGTATGCTGCGCGCCTTCTTCGCCGAGAGCTCCGTGTTGAACGCATTGCCGCTGCGCATCCTGGGCACCGGACGCCACGTCCCGGCCAGGCAGGTGACCTCGCAGGCGCTGGACGAGCGCTGGCAACTGCCGGCGGGAACCACCGTTGCCCGGTTGGGTGTCGAAACGCGTTACTACGTGGGCGATGGCGAGACGGCATCTTCGATGGGCGCCGCTGCTGCGCAGCAGGCACTGGCAAACGCCGGCATCGATGCCGGTGAGGTGGATTGCCTGATCTCGGCCTGCAGCGTGATGGAGCAGCCGATTCCCTGCCAGGCGGTCTTGATCCAGCGTGCATTGAGGCTGGGCGATTCCGGCATTCCGGCATTCGATGTCAACGCGACCTGCCTGAGCTTTCTGGTGGCACTGGACACGGCGGCCAATGCGCTGGCGCTTGGCCGCTATCGACGCGTGCTGATCGTCTCCAGCGAAGTGGCATCGGCCGGCCTGGACGATACGGTGCCGGCCACTGCCGGGCTGTTTGGCGATGGCGCCGCTGCGGTGGTGGTCGGGCGCAGCAGCGCAGACCACGGCTCGGCACTGCTGTCCAGCCGGCTGTCCAGCTACGGCAGCGGCGCGGACCTGTGCCGCATCCGCGGCGGCGGCACCCGTGCACCACAGGGCGACGACGACGCACGTGCTGCCTCACGCCTGTTCTGGATGGACGGCCGCGGCGCCTACCGTTTTGCAGCGCGCCATCTGCCCGCATTCTGGGAGCAGTTGCTGCGCGAGGCCGGCACCAGCACGGCGCAGCTGCGCTGTCTGGTGCCGCATCAGGCATCCGGCGGTGGGCTGGATCATGTCGTGCAGACGCTGGGGCTGCGCAGCGAGCAGGTCGTGCGCATCCTGCACGACACCGGCAACCAGGTGGCTGCCTCGCTCCCGCATGCCTTGCATCACGCATGCGTGGACCGGCAGTTGCAACGCGGCGACGTGTTCGCGTTGCTCGGTACCGGCGCCGGCCTGGCGATCGGTGGCATGGTGTTGCGGTACTGATGGCCACGCGCGTGTCCATCGCGCTGTTGCGTGTCGGCCACTGCCGTCATTGCGAGCGCATGGTGCGTGCGGATGGCCACTGGCATGCGGTGGAGTTCCCCGCGTTGAGCGTGCTGATCCGGCATCCGCAGCGCGGGGCGCTACTCTACGACACCGGCTATGCCACGCATTTTTTCGATGCCACCGATCCCTGGCCGGAGCGTGTGTATCGCTGGACGACACCGGTGACCCTGCCCACGCACGAGACCCTGGGCGCGCAACTGGCGCGGCGCGGCGTGCAGCTGGAGGACATTGCCTGGTGCCTGATTTCGCATTTCCATGCCGACCATGTCGGCGGTCTGCGCGACCTGCCGAATGCGCGCTTCATCTGCCTGCGTGCCGATTACCAGCAGCTGCGCAGCTGTTCGCGCCTGGGCGGCTTGCGACGTGCCCTGCTGCCGCAGCTGCTGCCAGACGACTTCGATCAGCGCCTGCAGTTTGCCGAGCAGGCGCCGCAGCGCGCGCTGGGCGGCGCCTGGCAGGGGCTGGGCGCAGCCTATGACCTGTTCGAGGACGGCAGCGTGCTGGCGGTGCCGCTGCCCGGGCATGTCCCGGGGCAAATGGGCCTGTGGCTGCGCGATGCGCATGACCGGCAGGTACTGCTGTGCGCAGATGCGGTGTGGTCCCACGCAACCCTGGCCACCCTGCAGTGGCCGGCGTGGCCGACGCGCCTGCTGATGCACGACTGGCGTGCCTTCCAGCGCACCGTGCATCACCTGCATGGCCTGGCGCAGGCGCACCCGGAGCTGACCATCCTGCCGTCGCACTGCCAACCCAGTCTTGACCGTTACCAGCCGGAGTGGCGATGACGTTGCGCATTCTCGTGACCGGCGCGTCCGGTTTTGTCGGCGGCGCCTTCCTGCGCCGGTTCCAGGGGCAGCCCGGGCTGGAGATCCATGGCATCGGGCGACGTGCCAGCGATCTGCCCAACTACCATCGCATCGACCTGAGTCAGCCGTTCTCGCTGGAGTGGCAACCGGACGTGGTGATCCACGCGGCGGCGCTGGCCTCGCCCTGGGGGACGCGCGCGCAGTTCCAGCTGCACAACGTGCAGGCCACCGCCAATGTCATCGAGTTCTGCAAGCAGCACGGCTGCCCGCGTCTGCTGTACGTGTCCTCCAGTTCGGTGTTCTACCGGGAGGCGCATCAATACGATCTGGACGAGCACAGTCCGATCGGCCCGCACTTCGTCAATACCTACGCGCAGACCAAATACCTGGGCGAAACCCTGCTGGAGCGCTATCCGGGCCAGGCGTCGGTGCTGCGTCCGCGTGCGGTGTTCGGGCCGGGCGACACGGTGCTGTTTCCACGCGTGATCGCCGCCGCACGCAAGGGCGCGCTGCCGCGTTTCATCGGGCAGACCCAGCCGGTGATCGGCGATCTGATCTACATCGATACGCTCTGCGATTACCTCTATCGCGCGGCCACGGCGCCGCAGTTGCAGCGGTCCTACAACCTCACCAACGCGCAGCCGGTGGATGTGCAGCAGCTGTTGCTGGAGGTGCTGGCGCGGCTGCATCTCCCCATGCCGCAACGCCAGGTCCGCATCGGCACTGCGCTGCGCATGGCCAGCGTGGTCGAAGGTCTTTACCGCGTGCTGCGGTTACGTGGCGAGCCGCCGATCACCCGGTTTGGGGTGGGCGTCTTTGCCTATTCCAAGACCTTCAATCCACACCGCATGCTGGCCGATCTGGGCCCGCCCAGTGTTGGTCTGGATGCAGGCATCGAGGCATTCGTGCGCTGGCAGGCTGCCCAGTGGGCCTAGCCACGCTCGCCCTGGCTGCCGCGTATCTGGGCCTGCTGCTGATCAAGTCTGCGGCCGCGCTGTGGGTCATGCGCGGCGCGCACCCCGGCCCGGCTGGCGGTATCGCCGCAACGCAGGCCGAGGTGGCCGTGCTGCAACCGATTCTCGGCGGTGATGCGCACCTGCAGGAGGTGCTGGCGTCCAACCTGCGAGCACTGCCACGGGCGCAGTTCGTGTGGTTGCTGGATGCAGACGACATCGCAGGCAACACGGTGGCCGATGCGCTGATCGCCCGGTTTCCACAGGTGCGGATTGCCCGCATGCTGGTGCCGCCAGCGCCACCGGGCATCAACCCCAAGGCCTGGAAACTGCAGCACGCCTTGCCGGGCGTACGCGCGCCGATCAGCCTGATCCTGGACGATGACGCGCACCTTGGCAGCCACGCCCTGACGCAGATGTTGCACGACCTCACCCATGCCGACGTCGTGACCGCGTTGCCGTATTACCGCGGCAGCGACACGCTGGCGGGGCGCCTGCTCTCGCAATTCGTCAACAACAATGCAGCGCTCACCTACCTGGGCTGGCTGCCGTTTGCGGCGCCGGTGACACTCAATGGCATGTGCTATGCCGCGCGGACTGCGCAGCTGCGCGCCTGGGGCGGCTTTGCCGCACTGCTGGACCAGCTGACCGACGATCTTGCCGTCGCGTCCCTGGTGCGCGGACGGGGAGGGCGCCTGTGGCAATCCACCGCGCCGGTGGAGATGCGCACCGCACTGCCGGACCTGGCGAGCTATGCACGCCAGATGCACCGGTGGATGCTGTTCGGGTTGATCCTGCTGCGGCAACAACCCGTGCGCGTGCGTGCAGCCATCGTGTTGCTGCAAGGATTGCCGCCGGTCGTGCTGCTGGCCATGCTGCTGTGTGCGTGCATGCCGCCCGCCTGGCCGGGTGCAGCCATCGTGGTTGCCACCTTGCTGCTCCGCGCACTGCTGCTATGCGCCGTGCAATGGCGCGTGACCGGTGCGCTGCGCCACCGTCCGCTGCTGTCGGTGTGCGCGGAGTGTCTGCAGCCGCTGCACCTGCTGCACGCTGCAGGGGTGCGCACCATCCGCTGGCGCACCCGCCGCTACCGCGTACTCGCGAACGGTCGCTTTCGTGCCGAATGAGCGCCCCTTGCTGCAGATTGCGTTTCTGACCGGGCAGAGCGATCGGGCACGCTGCGCCTTGAGCGCGGAGCAGCAGCAGTTTCTGCAGGCGTTGCAGGGTGCGGGCCGCCGGCTGATCGACTGCAATTACCCGTATCGCCCAGACAGCGCGCCGCATCGGCGCACCCCGCTGTGGCGCGCGAGCCTGTCCAGCGCGCGCCAGTATCTGGGCGCGCGCGCCGGGCGCGTCGCATCTGCCGATCGCGCGCGCGTGGCTGCGTTGCTGCAGCACAGCCCGGTGACCGTGCTGCTGGCCGGCAGTTGCGGCTTGCAGTTGTTGACGGCCCTGCAGTTGCCGCAGTCGGCGCGTGCGCGCCTGGCCGTGTTCGCCTATGGGCCGGTCTGCCGGGCGCCTGACGCGTTCGGGCAGGTCCGCGTGGTGCAGGGGCGCGGCGACTGGCTCTCGCGCGCGCTGTTCGATGGTGCGGTGGCGCACGCGCCACGCTGTGGCCACATGGACTATCTGCGCAGCGCGAGCGTGCTGGTCAGCTGCCAGGCCTTCGTCGCCGAGGTCGAGCAGCGCTTGCGGAGCAGCCTGCGTGCGGATTGATCTCGTCGCCCCGCCGTACAGTGGCCACCTGCATCCGATCCTGGCCATTGCCCGCCAGCTGACGCCTCACCACGATGTGCGCGTCATCAGTACGCCGGCGGCGCAGGCGCGCATTGCGGCGTGCGGGCTGCGCGCGGTCAGCGTGCTGGACGCGCAGGCCGATCGGGTGCTGCTGGACATTGCCAACCCACCGCATGCGGTAGGCCATCATCCGTTGCGCCTGCGTCGGCAGCTGCACGCCGCGCTCGGCCTGATGGCGCAGCTGGGCGATGCGCTGAAGACGGACTGGCGCGCACGACGGCCGGATCTGGTGATCGCCGATTTCACCCTGCCCAGCGCCGGGCTGGCCGCGCAGGCGATGGGCATCGCATGGTGGACCAGCATGCCGTCGCCGTGCGTGATCGAGACCGGCGACGGGCCGCCGGCCTACTTCGGTGGGCTGCTACCGGCCACCACCCTGCGCCAGCGCATGTGGCATGCGCTGGCGCGGCGGCTGACGCGCGGCTTCAAGCGCAGCTTGCATGCCTGCTATCGCCGCCAGATGCGCGCGTGCGGGTTGCCGGCGCTGTACCGCCGCGACCGCAGCGAGGCGGTATATTCGCCGCAGTGCATCCTGGCCCTGGGCGTGCCCGCGTTCGAGTTCGCCCGGCGCTGGCCCGCCGCCTTGCGCTTTGTAGGGCCACAACTGTGCACGCCGCCGTCCGAGGTGGCGCCTCCCGGCTTCATCGACGGGCGCCGGCATGTGCTGGTGACGCTGGGCACGCATCTGCAGTGGGTCAAACAGCGCATGGACGAGGTATTGCGCACGCTGGCGCCACGGTTCCCCGAGGTGATCTTTCATTTCAGCGATGGCGATACGGCCGCGCCGCAGCAGCAGGGGCAGGGCAATTATCAGCGGCTGCCGTACGTGGATTACGCGCAGCATCTGCCACGGTACGCGCTGGTCGTCCACCACGGCGGTGCCGGCATCCTCTACGCCTGTCTGGCAGCGGGGCTGCCTGCGATTGTGTATCCGCTGGACTACGACCAGTTCGACCACGCCACGCGTCTGCAGGCCGCCGGTGCGGCAACCTGGCTGCGCGATCTGGATGAGCTGCCGGCGCGATTGGATGAGGCCCTTGCCGCGACCGAGCCGCCGTGCGGCGTACGTCGCCTGCAGGCGGAGCTGCAGGCGATCCACGCGCAGCAGCGCGTCGTGCAGCTGGTGCAAGCGTTCGCAGGTACCGGCGTGCTACTGCAGGAGTGATGCCACCGCGCCAGCGCCGCCCGCGGCGGCATGGTGGCGTGCAGGGGGCACAGTCTGGCTGGGCCCATTGACGCCCAGGCAAGCCCCCGCATGCGGGCCAGGGATAGAACGCGCTTCACAGGAAGGCCTGGTCAGTGCTGCCCCGGCGTTCCCGACGCGCCAGCCCAACCTCGCGGGGCGCCGGTTGAAATCAACCCGCCGCTGCGTTCAACGGCGGCGTGTGGGTCGTCATCAGTTGCGGCCAGCGCTTGAGCACCGCGGCGCGGATGCCGGCCTGGTCGATACCGGCTTCGGCCAGCAGGTCTTCGCGGCTGGCGTGATGCTGGAAGCTGTCCGGCAGGCCCAGCTGCAGCATCGGCATGGTCACGCCCTCGGCATTGAGCAACTCGGACACGCCCGAGCCCGCACCGCCGGCAACGACATTGTCTTCGATGGTGACGAAGCCATCGTGGGTCCTGGCCAGCTCCAGCAGCATGGTCTTGTCGAGCGGTTTGACGAAGCGCATGTTGACCACGGTCAGGCCAAGTTCGCGGCCGACCGCTTCTGCGGCTTCCACGGTCACGCCAAAGCCCAGCAGCGCAATGCGCGACCCGCTATGACGCAGCTGCGCCTTGCCGATGGGCAGGGTGGCCAGCGAGGCGTCCAGCGCCACGCCGGGGCCGGTGCCGCGCGGGTAGCGCACTGCGGCCGGGCCTTCGTAACGCACGCCGGTGCTCAGCATCTGCCGGCATTCGGCTTCGTCGGCCGGTGCCATGACCACCATGTGCGGCACGCAGCGCAGGAAGCTCAGATCCAGGTTGCCGGCATGGGTGGCGCCATCCGGGCCGACCACGCCGCCCCGGTCGATCGCAAACAGCACGTCCAGCTGCTGCACCGCCACGTCGTGCACCAGCTGGTCGTAACCGCGCTGCAGGAAGGTGGAGTAGATCGCCACTACCGGTTTGGCACCTTGCGTGGCCATGCCGGCGGCCAGCGTCACCGCGTGTTGCTCGGCGATCGCGACGTCGAAATAGCGCTGCGGGTATTCCTTGCTGAAACGCACCAGGCCGGAGCCTTCGCGCATCGCCGGGGTGATGACCAGCAGCTTGGGCTCGGCCGCCGCCATGTCGCAGACCCAGTCGCTGAACACGTCGGTATAGGTCGGCTTCCTGGCGCCGGCCTTGGCCACCAGGCCCTTGCTCGGGTCGAACGGGCCGACGGCGTGATAGCCGATCTGGTCGCCTTCGGCCAGCTCGTAGCCCTTGCCCTTGGTGGTGATGACGTGCAGCAGCTGCGGGCCCTTGAGGGTCTTGAGCGTCTTGAGCGCGCTGACCAGGCTGGGCAGGTCGTGGCCGTCGATCGGGCCGGTGTAATGGAAGCCCATTTCCTCGAACAGGGTGGACGGCACGAACATGCCCTTCCAGTGCTCCTCCCAGCGCCGCACGAAGCGCGCGGTGGGATTGTTCTTCTTGTCGCCGAGGATCTTCTTGCCGCCCTCGCGGATGGCGTTGAGGGTACGGCTGCCGCTGGCACGGCCCAGCATCTTGGTCAGCCCGCCCACCGCCTCGGAGATCGACATGCGGTTGTCGTTGAGGACCACCAGCAGGTTCGGCTCAGGATCCATCCCGCCGGCGTGGTTGAGCGCCTCGTAGACCATGCCGGCGGTCATGGCGCCATCGCCGATCACGGCGACCACCTTGCGGTCGTCGCCGTTGCGCTGCGCGGCGATCGCCATGCCCAGCGCGGCCGAGATCGAGGTGGACGAATGGCCGACGCCAAAGGTGTCGTAGATGCTCTCTTCGCGCTTGGGAAACGGCGCCACGCCGTCCTTCTGCTTGACCGTGTGGATCTGGTCGCGACGGCCGGTGAGGATCTTGTGCGGGTAGGTCTGATGCCCGACGTCCCACACCAGCTGATCGACCGGCGTCTGATACAGGTAGTGCAGGGCCACGGTGAGTTCGATCACGCCCAGGCCGGCGGCGAAGTGCCCGCCGCTCTTGCCCACCGATTCGATGAGATAGGCACGCAGCTCGTCGGCGATCGCCGCAAGATCGGCCTCGTCGAAGCTGCGCAGGTCGTCGGGGGTCTGGATGCGGGACAGGCGCGGGTAGCGGGTGGAGTCGATCATCATCGTGTCAATCTTCTGAAACCACATTGTCCTCCCCAGGCGAAGGCCCGGCAAGCAAACCGGTTCAGCTGTCAGCCGGCGGCAATGGTCGAGCGCGCCGTCGTGAGCGCTTTGCGGCGTGGTCGGTGGCGCACGCGGCCAGTGCTACCGCCGCGATCGCCATGGCGCTTGCGCCGTTGCCGTCCCTGCACTGCATCGACGCGTGCGCCGTCAGGCACCGGTGAACTACAGCGACAGCTTCGAGCGTTTGGGCAGCTGCGCACGCAGGAAGGCCATCTGATCCGACAGGATATTGCGGTTGGACAGGATCAGGTGCTCGATCCAGCTCGGCCGGTACGGCACCGCCAGCAGCGGCATATGCGCCTGCTGTGGCGTACGGTTGGCCTTGCGCGAGTTGCACTGGAAACACGCGGTGACCACGTTCTCCCAGGTATCGCGCCCGCCCTTGGACACCGGCATGACGTGGTCGCGGGTGAGGTGCGGGCGGCTGAAGTGCTGACCGCAGTACATGCACAGTTGCGAGTCGCGCGCGAACAGGGCGGTATTGCTGAGCGTCGGGGTCGGGTCCAGCGCACGCGAGCGGGCGTGGCCGCGCGCGGCGATGATCGGGTGCAGCTCCAGTGTGCTGCGCTCGCCGGTCAGCCGCGAAATGCCGCCGTGGATCTGCATGCAGGGCTCGCCCAGCGTCCAGGACACCGCATCGCGTGCATACAGGCAGGCGGCGTCCTGCCAGTTGATCCAGTCCAGCACCCGGCCGTGCGCATCGAGCGACAGCAGGCGCAAGCTGGGAAGTGGCTGGATCGCAGCGACAGCGCTGCCCGCGACCGGGGCAGAGGCGCCTCCGGGGAAGATCACATCACCTACGTGCGTGTCTGTCTCCATCGGGAAAACAGCTTATACCCGATCGTTGACAGTTTGTGTATCGCGGCGAACGGCGTTGGCGCGTGTCTTGCAATCAGGGGTCAGCACGTCCGCGCCCAGCCGCCCCGGCCGCGATGCCACCGCGCTGCGCCACCAATGTTCGGACCCGTTGCAGGCCTCACTTAGCCATAGGAACTCACTCGGGCGCAACGTCTTGCCGATCGGTAGTGCCTCGTCGCGGCCAGGTCCGCTCCTACGACAGCGGCGGAATCCTGCGATCTTGCCGTAGGAGCGCACCCGGGCGCGACGTCTTGCCGATCGGTATCGCCTCGTCGCGGCCAGGTCCGCTCCTACGACAGCGGCGGAATCCTGCGATGTTGCCGTAGGAGCGCACCCGGGCGCGACGTCTTGCCGATCGGTATCGCCTCGTCGCGGCCAGGTCCGCTCCTACGACAGCGGCGGAATCCTGCGATGTTGCCCATAGGAGCGCACCCGGGCGTGACGTCTTGCCGATCGGTAGTGCCTCGTCGCGGCCAGGTCCGCTCCTACGACAGCGGCGGAATCCTGCGATGTTGCCCGTAGGAGCGCACCCGGGCGCGACGTCTTGCCGATCGGTAATGCCTCATCGCGGCCAGGTCCGCTCTTACGGTCGCGGCAACCTGCCGCGACGATGGCGCTTGCTCAGCCTTCGCCGAACAGCTCGGCGTCCAACGTCATCAACGGCGCGGCGCCGCTGCGGATGGTGGCGGCGTGGGTCAAGGTGCGCGGCAGGATGCGGGCAAAGTAGAAACGCGCGGTCTCGCGCTTGGCGCGCTTGAACTCCTCGCCATGGGCCGACGCGTCGGCCGCGGCAACGCTGCGCGCCCACCAATACGCCAGCACCACGTAGCCGGAATAAAACAGGTAGTCGTAGCTGGCCGCGCCCAGCTCGTCGGGGTTGCGCGCGGCACGATCGAGCACGTCGCGGGTCAGCATGGCCCATTCGCTGGCCTTGTCGCGCAGCGGCTTGATGAACTCGGCCAATGCGGCGTTGCCTTCCTGCGCATTGGCGAAGGTTTCCAGATCGGCCAGGAACAGCTTCAGGCCGGCAGCCTGGCTAGCAGCGGTCTTGCGGCCGATCAGGTCCAGCGCCTGGATGCCGGTGGTGCCTTCGTAGATGGTGGTGATGCGCGCGTCGCGCGCCAGCTGCTCCATGCCGTATTCGCGGATGTAGCCGTGGCCGCCGAAGCACTGCAGCGCGTGGTAGGTGTTTTCGATCGACCACTCGGTCTGGCAGGCCTTGGAGATCGGGGTGAGAAAGCTCACCAGGGTTTCGGCGTCGGCACGCTCCTGGTCGGTGCTGCCGCGGTGGGCCACGTCGACCAGGCTGGCGGCGTGCAGGGCCAGCAGGCGGCTGCCTTCGGTCAGCGACTTGATGGTCAGCAGCATGCGGCGCACGTCCGGATGCACGATGATCGGGTCGGCCGGCTTGTCGGGAAATTTTGCGCCGCTGAGCGCGCGCGACTGCAGGCGCTCGCGTGTGTAGCGCAGTGCGTTCTGATAAGCGCGCTCGGACAGCCCGATGCCTTGCAGGCCCACGCTCAGGCGCGCGGTGTTCATCATGGTAAACATGGCCTGCAGGCCCTTGTGCGGCTGCCCGACCAGGTAGCCCTGGGCGCCTTCGAAGTTCATCACGCAGGTCACCGAGCCCTTGATGCCCATCTTGTGTTCGATGGAGCCGCAATGCAGCGCGTTGCGCTCGCCCACCGTGCCGTCACGGGCCACCTTGAACTTGGGCGTGACGAACAGCGAGATACCCTTGGCGCCAGCCGGTGCGTCCGGCAGCTTGGCCAGCACCAGATGCACGATGTTGTCGGTGAGGTCGTGCTCGCCGGCGGTGATGAAGATCTTGGTGCCGGTGATGGCGTAGCTGCCGTCGGCATTGGGTTTGGCGCGGGCCTTGAGCAGGCCCAGGTCGGTGCCGCAATGCGGCTCGGTCAGGCACATGGTGCCGGTCCAGCGGCCGTCGATCAGCGGCTTGAGAAAGACCTCCTGCTGCCAGGCCTCGCCATGCTGGCGCAGCGCTTCGGTGGCGCCGTGCGACAGCAGCGGGAAGTTGCCCCAGGCCAGGTTGGCCGAGTTGATCATCTCGTTCAGCGGCACACCCAGCAGATGCGGCATGCCTTGGCCGCCAAACTCCGGCTCGGCGGTCAGGCCATTCCAGCCGCTGTCCACGAACTGGTCGTAGGCGGCGCGGAAGCCCGGCGGGGTGGTCACCGCATGGGTGCTCTTGTCGAAGGCGCAGCCGATTTCGTCACCCACGCTATTGAGCGGCGCCAGCACTTGCGAGGTGAAGCGGCCGGCCTCTTCGAGCACGGCGTCGATGATGTCGGTGCTGGCCTCGGTGTAGCCGAGGCGGGCGAACAGCGCTTCGGCGCCGAGCACGTCGTGCAGCGCGAAGCGGAAATCGGTCAGCGGGGCGGCGTAGCTGCTCATGCGGGATCCTTGAAGCGGGTGCGGGAGGGCGTGCGCGTCAGCGCAGCACGCCGTTGAGGCCGGGGGCCGGGCTGAGCGTGTTGCGCGATTCCACCGCGAACTCGCGTTGTTTCTTGTCCTGCGGGGTGGCCCAGACGGTGCCCTTGAGCGTGTACGGCAGCGAACGGCCACCGGCCAGCACGTCGGCCACGGTGATCCGCCCCAGCGAGGTGGGCTGCACGGTGACGGTGACGATATCGGCGGTTTCCGGGCCGATGGACATGCCGACCGCCTGGTCGAGCTTGCCGGCCACCTGCTCGCCGGCAGAGATCTCCAGCGCCACGCGCTCGAACTGCATCGGGATGCTGCTGTAGTTCTGCAGGCGCAGGTCGACCGACCAGCTGCCATCGGCGCGGACGGTCAGCTGCTGGATGCTGGCGGCCGGCTCGGACACGCGGCGCACCGCGCCGCCGCAAGCGCTCAACAGCAGGCCACAGGCCAGCGACACGATCAGGAGGCGGGAGGCACGACGCATGTAAGGGGGTCCTTGGCGGCTGAGGCGGCGCCAAGAATACTACGCAGTACGGACGCCGCCTTGCCGCCGATGCCAGCCCCGCCCGCCCGGGAGCGGGGTGCCCGGCTCACAGCACGGGCGCGGCCACGATCAGCGGCGACAGGTCGTAGCCCATCTGCGTGGCACGGGCCTTGAGCTGCTCGAACTGCGCGCGCGGCATCTGTGGCGAGCGCGACAGGATCCAGAGATAGTTGCGTTCCGGCTCGCCAACCAGCGCCCATTGATAGTCCGGGTCGAGCGCGATCACCCAATAGTCGGCCCAGACCAGCGGCAGCCAGCTCAGCCATTCGGGCGCAAAGCGAACTTGCAACTGCCCCGGGTGGCCGTCGACCGGTCGCGCCACGCCATCGGCCTGGGTCAGGCTGCCATCGGCAGTGCGGCAGCCATTGCGCACGCCGATCAAGCCATCGTCGCGCAAGGTGTAGCTGGCGGTGATATCGCTGCGGCACTTTTTCTGAAACGACACCGGTAGATGCGCGATCTCATGCCACTGCCCCGCGTAGCGCGAGATATCCAGCTGCGGGACTGCGCGCACCGGTTGCTGCGCAGACGCAGCCAGTGGCAGCAGGGCGAGGCACGACCACAGCAGGCAAGACAGGCGCATGACGATCTCCGATGGACGCGCGCAGGCTAGGCGATGCGCCTCCCTGCGCGGCGTGAACCGGTGCAAGAAATCAGGCGGCGACGCCACGCTGCAACAAAGTTGGTCACAACGCTTGCCCAAAGTGCGCCTGCTCGCTATGATGCGCCTCCCCGCAACGCAGGCATCGCGTTGCAGGTAGTGGCCGAGTAGCTCAGTTGGTAGAGCAGGGGATTGAAAATCCCCGTGTCGGCGGTTCGATTCCGTCCTCGGCCACCATTTTCAAGCCTGCATTCGCAAGGCTTTCCGGTTAGATCCGGATCCGTCGTCTTCCTCTCGTTGCACGTTACGTTGTCCCAGCCCGGGGCGATTGCGCTGATGCGTGCGTTTTCATGCTCGCCGGATATCGGCGCCGCGCTGGCATCGACGCAGTGACGCGACGGCAATCCTGATCCGCTGTTCTAGATCGTCCGGCTGCAGCTGCTGTTGCGCATCTGTGCGGACGTTGCAGCGGGTTTCCACGTCATCTTCAACCTGGCGCGGCAATACTCTGCGCATGACGCACAAGACCCTTCGACGCACCTTGATCCATGGCTACTGCGGTGAATTCCGCGTGGAAACCATGGAAAGTCAGGCCCCGGGCGACACCCGCTGGCTGTCGACCGCGTTCGTCTATCACCGCGACCGCGCGGCGCCGGTGGCCACCATCGAAGGCGCCGGCGAAGGCGAGTATCGCGGTGACGCGCGCGAACAGGCATTGCGCGTGGGATCGTGCCTGGCGGATTTTCTGGACCCGAAGGAATACCGGGCGGGCCCGGCCGAAGAGGGGTAGCAGCTCGCCGGTTGGTGCAGGTGCCTGGTGCGCTCCCGGCGTGGCGCCGCGCCGACGCGTCATCAAAGCAGCGTCACGCAGTGCAGATGGGTGTGCAGGCCTTTGCGCAGGATGCGATAACTGTCGCGATCGAAGTCTCCCGGCGCCGATTTGAGCTTGCGCGCGGCGGCCAACGAGGCCGTGCTGCCCAGGTAGTGCCAGTCGCGCAGCACGTGGAACTGGGTCAGATGCGCGCCCTGTTCCTTCACCGCCACGGCGCCGGGAAAGGGCCAGACGGCCTGTTCCAGGTGCCCTAGCGCGTCGCGCAGACGTTCCTCGTGGTCGCCCAGCGTTTCCGCGCCATGGCAGGCGCCGGCGCAGCGTTTGAGCATGGCGCGGAAGCATGGCCGGCCGGCAGCGACGCTCTCCAGCCCCAGCAGCCCGTAGCAAAGGCGGTCGCGATCGGCCAGCCGCCGTAGTGCCTCCTTGGCGGCGCGCGGGCTCGAGTACAGCCCGTACAGCCACGGTGTCAGCGCGGGGTCGCTCCCGGCCGAATGCTCGATGGACACCTCGCCGCGATACAGTCGGATCGAAAACTGGCGCGGCACGCGGCGCAGCTTCTGGTTATACAGCGGCCGCATCGATTTGATCAGTTGCGACTCGAGCAGTTGCGCGCCCAGATCGCCGGCCATTTCGATCACGCTCACCCGGCGCGTCTGACGCAGCAGCGCGGCTTCGCGTGGCGTACGGAAATGATCCATCACCCGTCCGCGTAGATTGATGCTCTTGCCGATGTACAGCGGCAGTCCGTCGTCCTGCCCGTGGAAGAGATACACGCCCGGCGTGGCAGGCAGGGTTTCCAGCGTGCTGCGCAGATGCTCGGGGTAGGCGTAGTCCACCGGGCTCAGGCCGCGCCGGGTGCGCTCACTCCGGGCCATGGGGCGACCGGGGCTGCAGTGAGTGGCAATCGCCAGCGTGCCTGGGCCGATGCGGACATGCCGATCGATGTGTGGTGTCTGCGATCGCGCTGATGCGCGATGCAGGTGCGCCCATGCCGGGGCGGCATCGTGGCCGGGTGGTGTGTGTCATCGAGCGCGAGCGTGCCAACCCGCCGTCTCATCCGATGAGACTCGGTCGATGTCGATGTCGATGTCGATGTCGATGCCGCATGTGCTGCAGGCACGACGACTGCGCGTGCGCTACCAGCGCCCGGGAGGCTGTCCGCATCGCATCGCGCACAAGCCGCGCGCACTGGTCCGCTGCTGAGCGCGCTGTGCGCGCGGCGTCTGCTGCCGATGATCGACGCTTGCGGTCCGCTGAGGGCAGCTTCAACGCTGCCGCTCACATGCAAAGGTCGTTGCTGCCGACGCAGGCACGCTTTCGGAAAAGCCATGGCCTTCCCGAAAGCGCTGTCTGCGATCAACACCGCGCTACTTAGCGATTGTTGCCGCCACCACTGGCCTGACCGCCCTTCTTGCCGGCTTCGCGTGCCTCTTCGGAGCTGAACTCGTGGGCGTTGCCGCTTTCATGTGCCGCCTTGCCGCCCTTGGAGGCGATCTCACGCTGCTTGTCTTCGTCCATCGCCGCAAAGCCGCGGTTGCTGTTGCCACCCTTGTTGTCGTTCTGGTTTGCCATTGCAGGTTCTCATTTGGTTGGCTGGGGAATGCACCACTGGTGCGTGTGGTGCGAGGCCAGCATCGCCATGGAAGCATCAACCGAACGTGGCGAAATCGGCAGCCAGGCGTGAGCCGGCAAGCGGCCTTGACGATCGGTCTTCACCGCCAAAAAACGCGGTATCGCGAAGGACTGCCGCAACGCTGGACAGTCGGCTGGTGCAACCCAGCGCCGGCATTGCAGGCGTGCGTCGACGGTGCGATGACGCCATCGAGGTTGTGCAGTTGCATGCAATGCATCAAGGCGGGCATGCCGGCCATTCCGTTACGACCGTACGCGCGCTGCCCTTTTAGCCCACGAGCGCGTGGTCGAGGCCTTGGGGCGAATCCCGACGACAGGCCCGGTGGCGACGCTTCGCCCGCGCGACACACGGTGAGTGCAGCCGACATGCGCACGCCGGTGCTGCTGTGTGCCCACACGCTTGCGCCGTGGCGGCGTAGCGGCCTCACGCCTGGGCCGGCGGCGAGGCATCCATGTTGCGGCGATAGACGAACAGGCGCGGCGCCTTGGCTGCCTGTGCCGGGGCCTGGCGTTCGCCGGCGATCAACGAGAATCCAATCTCGGCCAACATGCGCGAGAGCGCGTTGGCGTTGCCACGGCCCGGATCGCTGATCACGATCTCGCACGCGGGTTTGGCCAGGGCGGGGATCAGCTTGGCCAGCATGGTGGCGTGGCGGGTTTCATAGAGCACATCGCTGGCGATGATCATGTCGAACTGCCCCATGGTTGGCGCGCCGGTGTCCCAGTCGAGCCGGCGATACGGCACCGCGTCCAGCCCGTTGAGCGCAGCGTTGTAGGCCAGGAACACTTCCGCCAGCGGATGGTGGTCGCTGGCCACCACGTCGGCACCGCGCCGGCGCAGGACCAGGCTCGCCAGCCCCAGCCCGCAGCCGAGCTCGAGAATGCGCCTGCCCTCGATCGGGCGGGTGGCCATCGCTTCGGCCAGCAACTGGCCTGCCGGCCACACCTGGCCGAACAGACTCCACTGCGCCGAGGAAATGCCAGCGTCGGCAGCGGCCTGGTCCGGGTCGGCGTATTGCTGCTTGTCCGCCAAGGCGCGGATGACGTAGGTCTGCTGCCCGAAGGTCAGTTCGTGAATCTGGGTCTGGTAGCCCGACATGGTGGCATCGCATGGGTGGCCAGGCATCAGCACCGGCAGGGAAGACGCACGCGCGACGCAGCCGCAGTGGCGGAGCGAAGGCGCAGGAGCTGCAAACAGCCCGCGCATGCTACGGCAAAACGGCGCGCACGCGGTCGCGTGGTCTGCGTGCGAGGGCAGGGCGGCTGCCGGAGTGCGCGGCAACCCAGCCGGTTGCATTCGGTTGCATCAGCGCGCGCGGCCGTACGGCAAAGGCTCATGGATGTGACGGGTCAACTCACCGGGCCCAACTAAACTATCGCCACGGGAATGGCCCCGCGGAGAACACCACTTGAACGATTCCCGTCACGGAGAGCTGCGCGCGCCTCATATCAGCGAATCCCGTAGCCTGCCTGTGGAGAAGCACCGCTCGGATATCTTTTTTGCCGCCGTGGAAACCACGCGCATGCCGATGACGGTGACCGACCCGCATCTGCCGGACAATCCGATCGTGTTCGCCAATCGGGCGTTCCTGGAAATGACCGGGTATTCGGCCGACGAGATCATCGGCAACAACTGCCGCTTCCTGCAGGGCCCGGAGACCGACCCGGCCAGCGTGCAGGACGTGCGCGAGTCCATCGACAACCGCCGCGAATTCGCCACCGAGGTGCTGAACTACCGCAAGGACGGGTCCTCGTTCTGGAACGCGCTATTCGTCTCGCCGGTGTTCGACGACAAGGGCAACCTGGTCTACTTCTTCGGCTCGCAGCTGGATGTGAGCCGCCGCCGCGACGCCGAGGATGCCTTGCGCCAGGCACAGAAGATGGAAGCGCTGGGGCAGCTCACCGGTGGCATCGCGCACGATTTCAATAACCTGCTGCAGGTGATGTCCGGGCACCTGGAAGTGATCCAGATGATGGCGGCCGCCAACGCGGGCAGCAATGCCGATCGCATCGCGTTCAGCGCCGAACATGCGGCCGCGGCTGCGGCCAAGGCCGCCACGCTCACCCAGCAATTGCTGGCGTTCTCGCGCAAGCAGAAGTTGCGCGGCCGCGTGGTCAATCTCAATACCCTGGTGGCGGGCATGAACAACATGGCCGAGCGCGCGCTGGGTGGCGGCATCACCTTGCGGCAGTTGCTGGAAGAGGGGCTGTGGAATTGCCAGATCGATACCACGCAAGCCGAGGTGGCATTGCTGAACGTGTTGATCAACGCACGCGATGCAATGGCGCAGGCCGAGCGTAAGGAGGTCACGGTGCAGACCCAGAACGTGGAGATCACCAGCCACGATCTGGCAATGCATCACCAGCTGGCGCCCGGACGCTACGTGAGCATCGCGGTGAGCGATACCGGCAGCGGCATGCCGCCGGAAGTGGCCAGCCGCGTCATGGAGCCGTTCTTCACCACCAAGGAAGAGGGGCAGGGCACGGGCCTGGGGCTGTCCATGGTGTACGGCTTCGTCAAGCAGTCCGGCGGCACGGTGCGCATCTACAGCGAGGTGGACCAGGGCACCACGGTACGCCTGTATTTCCCGGCTTCCAGCGAATTCGAGAACGACTTGCAGGCGGCCAAGAGCCGCGCGATCGACAAGGGTGGCGACGAGACCATTCTGGTGGTGGAAGACAAGCAGGACGTGGCGGTGGTGGCCAAGATGTTCCTGGAAAATGCCGGGTATCGCATTCTGTCCGCATCGAGCGGGCGCGAGGCGATCGAACTACTGGAACAGCACCCGGAGGTGGATGCGTTGTTCACCGATCTGATCATGCCCGGCGGCATGAATGGCGTGGTGCTGGCACGCGAAGCGCGCCGCATGCAGCCCAAGTTGAAAGTGCTGCTGACCACCGGCTACGCCGACGCCAGCATCCAGCGGACCGATGTGGGCGGTGCGGAATTCGACGTGGTCAACAAACCCTACACGCAGAAGGAATTGCTCAAGCGCATCCGCATGCTGCTGGATGGCCCGACTGGCGTGGGTTAGGCGCCGCAGGGGCAGGGGCGATGGCGTTGATCGGCATCGCCCACGTGTAACGTCGTCTCGGGCAGAGCCAGCATGCCCGTGGATCAGGTAGCCCTCGCAGCGCTCGCCTGGATTGCCTGTAGCCTCGCCGCAAACACTTAGCGGCAGCAATCACGCGCATCGAGGATTGTTCCAGCAGAGGCCAGCCGCAACCGCGGCCGAACCCCAATCCCCGCCCAGCTACTCCTCGCCCAGCGGCGCCACATAGCCCTCGGGCTTGTCGGCATTGCGGTCGAACAGGAACTTCTGCAATTCGGCCTCGAGAAACGCGCGGTGCTTGGGGTCGCGCGGTGACAGCCGGTTTTCATTGATCAGCATGGTCTGGTGTGCCAGCCACGCCTGCCAGGCGGTCTTGCCGATGTGCGCGAACACGCGCTGGCCCAGCTCGCCGGGGTAGGGCACGAAATCCAGGCCTTCGGTGTCGCATTGCTGGTACTGGCAGAACACGGTGCGGGACATGCGAATTCCTTTGAAGGCGTGCTTAAAGCGTGTCGAGCAGTTTGCGGATCGGTGCCGGCAAGCCCAGCGAGCCGAGATCGGCGCGCGCCACCCAACGCAGGTCGTCATTGTCGCGCACCGCTGCGCGCAGCGCGACCTTGCGCAGGCGCAACGGCTGCAGGTGCAGCCGGTAGTGGCTGAAGGTGTGCACGAGCGGCGCCATCGCATCGGCGCGTTCGTAGTTGCCCTCGATGTGGGTGGCGAACCAGCTGCGCAGGCCGCTGTCGGTCTCCGCCTGCGGCAGGGTCCACAACGAGGCCCAGATGCCGGTCGGTGGGCGGCGTTGCAACAGGATCTCGCCATGCAGGTTTTCCAGCAGCAAGGCGGTGGCTTCGCGCTCGGGCAGCACCTTGCCGGGCTTGGGAGTGGGCAAGGCGTCCACCAGGCCGTCGCGGCGGGCGACGCAGTCCTGCTGCAGCGGGCACACGATACACGCCGGTCTGGCGCGCGTGCACAGCGTGGCACCGAAATCCATCTGCGCCTGCGTGTAGTCGGCCAGTCGTCCGGCCGGCACGTGCGCAACATGGGCCCAGGCCAATTGCCATAGCTGCTTTTCCACCACCGGCAGGCCGGGGTAGCCGGCGATGCCGTGGACGCGCGTGAGCACACGCTTGACGTTGCCATCCATGATCGGAAAACGCTCGTTCCAGGCCTGGCTCAGGATGGCGCCTGCGGTGCTGCGGCCGATGCCCGGCAGCGCAAGCAGTGCATCGAAGTCGCGCGGCAGCTCGCCATCGTGCAGGGCGACGCAGTGTTTGGCGGCGGCATGCAGGTTGCGCGCGCGGGCGTAGTAGCCCAGCCCGGCCCACTGCGCCATCACGGTGTCGTTGTCGGCTGCCGCCAGATCCGCCAGCGTAGGGAAGCTCGCCACGAATTTGTGGAAATACGGAATGACCACTGCCACCTGGGTCTGCTGCAGCATGATCTCCGACAGCCACACCCGGTACGGCGCGCGTGGATGCTGCCAGGGCAGATCGTGGCGGCCGTGGCCGTCGAACCAGTGCAGCAGGCGCTCGACGAAGGCATCAGCAAGGGGAGTGGCGTGGTCGGCTGGCATGGTGCTCTGCTGGCGTGGAGGGCAAGGGTGTCGGGAGCGGGAGTGAAGCTGCGACGCGCGTGGTGCCGCGCGTCCACTCACTGCAGCGGAAACGTCGTTCCGACCAGGCACCGTTCGCAGAAACATCCCGCATCCCCAGGCCAATGCGGTGGTGTGGGCACACGGTGGTAAGCCACCGACGCATCAGCGCGGACTGGCGCGTGCAGTGCTGCAGGCGAGGGCTGGCAAACGTCAGTACACGTCGTGCCTGCGACCGGTCACGCGATACCTGCCGCACGCTGCAACCAGCCCGCAGCGCTTGCAGATGCGGGCTGGCATCCCAATCAACCGCCCAGGGCGTCCGGCAACAGTGCGTCGACGAAGGCGACCGGGTCGAAGACGCGCAGGTCTTCCGGGCGTTCGCCGATGCCGGCAAAGCGGATCGGAATGTTGAACTCCCGCGCGAGTGCAAACACCACGCCACCCTTGGCGGTGCCATCGAGCTTGGTCACGACCAGGCCGGTGACGCCGACCGCCGCATGGAACTGACGCAGCTGCGAGATGGCGTTCTGGCCGGTGGTGCCGTCGATGACCATCAGCACTTCGTGCGGCGCGGCGGCGTCGATCTTGCCGAGCACGCGGCGGATCTTGCCCAGCTCGTTCATCAGCCCGGTCTGGGTGTGCAGGCGGCCGGCGGTGTCGGCGATCAAGACGTCGGTGCCGCGCGCCTTGGCGGCCTGCAGCGCGTCGAACGCCACCGAGGCGGCATCGGCATTCTGCCCCTGCGCAATCACCGCCACACCGTTGCGGTCGCCCCAGGCCTGCAGCTGCGCCACGGCAGCGGCGCGGAAGGTGTCGCCGGCGGCCAGCATCAGGCTGTTGCCGTCGTCCTTGAAGCGCTTGGCCAGCTTGCCGATGGTGGTGGTCTTACCGACGCCGTTGACGCCGACGGTGAGCACCACGAAGGGCTTGTGCGAGCGGTCGATGACCAGTGGCTTGGAGACCGGCTGCAGCAACGCGATGAGATCGGCGCGCAAGGCCTTGAACATGGCCTGGGCATCGACGAATTCGCGCGACTTCATGCGCTTGCGCAGGCCTTCGACCAACGCGGTGGTGGCGCCGATGCCGACGTCGGCGGTGATCAACGCAGTCTCGATCTCGTCGAGCAGGTCGTCGTCGAGCTTGGGGTTGCGCGAGAACAGGCCACCGAAGCTGCGCGCGAAGGTGCTGTTGCGCAGGCGCTCGCGCCAGCCGGGTTTGCCCGCCGGTGCAGCCGGCAGGGCGTCGTGCTGGCCGACGATGCTGTCGTCCTGG
Organism: Xanthomonas sp. NCPPB 1325; assembly: GCF_041477645.2. Classification (NCBI taxonomy): domain Bacteria; kingdom Pseudomonadati; phylum Pseudomonadota; class Gammaproteobacteria; order Lysobacterales; family Lysobacteraceae; genus Xanthomonas; species Xanthomonas sp. NCPPB 1325. The sequence continues at coordinate 2,979,998 of NZ_CM192985.1, read as the reverse complement.
GTGGCCGGCAGCGGACTGCTGACGATGGACGGTGCGGTGACCACCGGCGTCGCGCTCGCGGCCGGGGCGGCGGCGGGCGGCGCGGAGGCGGCAGGCGGTACGACGGCGGGCGGAGCAGCAACAGGCGGTACGACAGCAGGCGTAGCGGCAACAGGCGTCGCGACGACCGGCGACTGCGCCGGTGTTGCAGGTTCTGCGGGCGCCGTTGCCGGCGAGGTTGGTACGCGGTGTGGCTGCGCCACGACCGGCGGCACAACCACCACCGGCGCCGGAGCGACGGGGGCTGCGGCAGGCGCCGGGTCCGGCAGTGCCTGCAGGGCCGATGGGGCCGGCGCCGCAGGGGCGGGCGGCGTGCTCGGCACCGCCGCCACGCTCTGCGCCTGGCCGGTGGGGGCGGCAATGTCGCGTGCCAACGCCTCAGCCGGTGCGGCGGGCGCGGCGTGCTCGGCCGCCGGCGTTGGCGGGTCCGCCGCTACCGGTGCGGGCGTGGGCGCAGCGACAGGCGCTGTGCCGGTCTGCGCAGGTAGCAGGGCCTCGATGGGCGATGCTGGGGTGGCGGCAGACGGCGCGGTGGGAAATGCGGCTGCCAGTTCTTCCAGGCTGTAGCGCGAGGTACGCGAGCTGTCGGGCGTGGTGGGCTTGTTGCGGCGAAAAAAGCTGGCCATTGGCAACGCAGTAGGGGAAACCCGAAATTCTACCATCGGGGTCCGGTCTCACCTTGACGCGCCCTTCAGTGGCGCCCCTCGCCACCGCGGCGGCGGTGCATCACGCTCGTGCCCGCAATGCTGCCGAATTCGGCATTTGTGCCGGCTGTGTGTCAGCGCATGATCGGCGCCTTACAGCTGACCCTTGAGCGCGCGGTAATCGCGCGGGGTCATGCCGACGGTGGCCTTGAACTGGCGCGCGAAGGCGCTCTGGTCGGCAAAGCCGCAGCGTTGCCCGATGCTGGCGATACTGTCCTCGCCATACAGCAGCCGCATCGCCGATTCGATGCGCAGCTTGGTCAGCAGTTGCTGCGGGGTGACCTGGAAGACGCGGCGGAAGTGCCGCTCCAGCTGCGCCACCGACAGCCCGGCCAGATCGGCCAGCGCCTGCACGCGCAGGTTGTCGCCGAAGTTGGCCTGCATGTGTTCCATCACCTGGCTCAGGCGTTCGTAGGCCGAATGCCGGCTATCGGGCTGGCCCAGATCACGCGAGATGCCGACCACGCCGATCACCTCGTTGGCCTCGCACAGCGGGCGCTTGAAGGTCAGGCACCAGCCCGGCAGGCGATTGGGATACAGGTGCACTTCGAGCTGGTTGTCGATGAGTTCGCCAAGCAGGACGCGACGGTCCTGCATCATGTAGCTGCCGCCCAGCGGCAACGGGAAGACTTCCAGCGGCGACCGACCGATGATCTCGCTACGCAGCTTGCGCCCCAATCGACGCACCAGGGTGAGGTTGCAGTGGGTGTAGCGGCCATCGCTGTCCTTGATGAAGAACACCACGTCCGGCAGTGCATCGAACAGCGTCTGCATTTCCAGCGCGGGCAGGTTGAGGTCCATCAGGGTCATGGTAGCGGTCACGAGTTGACGGTTGCACGAAGGTGCAACCCAGCAATGATCCTAGCGCAAACGCGCGGCGATGCATCGGGTTGGTAATTGTGCAGATTTCCGCATTTTCACTTCGCATTGCACGCTAGTCGTGCGCGGGCCGGCAGTGGGAGCATGCGCCATGCACAGCATCGACGTGATCGACTCTCATACGGCCGGCGAGCCCACCCGCGTGGTCCTGGCCGGCTTCCCCGATCTGGGCGATGGCGACCTGGCGCAGTGTCGCGAGCGGTTCGGCCGCGAGTTCGACCAGTGGCGCAGCGCGATTGCCTGCGAGCCGCGCGGCTCGGACACCATGGTCGGCGCGTTGCTGCTGCCGGCGCGCGACCCGAGCGCCTGCACCGGGGTGATCTTCTTCAACAACGTGGGTTATCTGGGCATGTGCGGGCACGGCACGATTGGTGTGGTGCGCACGCTGGCCGAGCTGGGGCGGATCGCGCCGGGCAGGCACCGTATCGAAACGCCGGTGGGCACGGTGGGCGTGGAGCTGGCCGACGACGGCACGGTGTGGGTGGACAACGTGGAAAGTTATCGCGCGGCTGCCGGTGTGGTGGTGGACGTACCGGGGCATGGCGCGGTGCGCGGCGATGTGGCCTGGGGCGGCAACTGGTTCTTCATCACCGAGCAGGCGCCATGTGCGCTGGACCTGGCGCATCAACGCGAGCTCACTGCCTACACCGAAGCGATCCGGCTGGCGCTGCAGGCCGCCGGCATCACCGGCGAGGGCGGTGGCGAGATCGACCATATCGAAGTCAACGGCGCCGCGCCCGACGGCAGCGGTGTGGCGCGCAATTTCGTGCTGTGCCCGGGGCTGGCCTACGACCGTTCGCCGTGCGGTACCGGCACCAGCGCCAAGCTGGCGTGCCTGGCCGCCGACGGCAAGCTGGGCGAGGGCGAGCGCTGGGTGCAGCAAGGCATCCTGGGCAGTGCGTTCGAAGGCAGTTATCGCCTGAGCGGGCGCGGTATTGCGCCGCGCATCAGCGGGCAGGCGTACATCACCGCGCGCGCGCAATTGCTGATCGACCCGGCCGACCCGTTCGCCTGGGGCATCGTGGCCTGATGGAGGCCGTGCGGCCCGCGCCGGTGGTTGCGTCGGCCATGGCGTCGGCCGAACTGGTGCCTGATCCCATTGCCGGGACGTCGACTGCGCTGCCCGCGTCGCCATCGCCCGCGACGACATCTGCGCCTGTGCCGGGTTCCGTTGCCGGATCCGAATCCGGCTCTGCACCGTCTGCCGCTTCCACGCGGCGCAGTTACGACCTGATCGTGGTCGGTGCCGGCATCGTGGGCGCCGCCTGCGCCGAGGCTGCGGCGGGCGAGGGTCTGCGGGTGGCGATCGTCGAACCGGGGCCGATCGGCGGCGGCGCCACCGCCGCGGCGATGGGGCACCTGGTGGCGATGGACGATGACCCGGCCGAGCTGGCCTTGTCGGCGTATTCGCTGCGCCTGTGGGAGCGCTTCGCCACGCTGAGCGAAGCCGAATTCAGCCGTTGCGGCACGCTGTGGGTGGCCCGCGACGCACGCGAACTGGCGGCGGTGCCGGCCAAGATCGCGCGCCTGGCCGCTGCCGATCTGCAGGCAGAAGCGATCGATGCGGCGCAGTTGTATGCGCTGGAGCCGCAGCTGGTGCCAGGCCTGGCCGGCGGCATGCGCGTGCCCGCTGAAGCGGTGGTGTATCCGCCGCGGGTGGCCCGGCATCTGGTGAGCCTGGCCTGCAAGGCCGGCGCGCAGGTGTTTGCCGGCCGCCGCGTGGCGCAGTTGCAGGAACATGCGGTGCGCCTGGACGACGGGCAGGTGCTTGCCGGCCCGGTGCTGGTGGCCAGTGGCGTGGCCCTGCCGCAGTTGCTGCCCGAGCTGGCGTTGCGCCCGCGCAAGGGCCATCTGGTGATCACCGACCGCCACCCGGGGTTGATCCGGCATCAGCTGCTGGAACTCGGTTATGCCGATTCGGCGCATGGCGCCGACGACACCAGTGTGGCCTTCAATGTGCAGCCGCGGCCGACCGGGCAGATATTGATCGGCTCCTCGCGCCAGTTCGGCGAGCGCGATCGCGCGTTGTCGATGCCGGTGCTGCAGCAGATGTTGCAGCGCGCTTTTGCGTATCTGCCGGTGCTGCGTGAGTTGCAGGCAATTCGCGTATGGACCGGGCTGCGCCCGGCCACGCCGGATGGGCGGCCGTATCTGGGGGCGGTGCCCGGCCGGCGCGATGTGTGGGTGGCCGCCGGTCACGAGGGGCTGGGCGTCACCACGGCGCTGGGGAGCGCACGGGTGATCGTGGACAGCCTGCTCGGGCGCACGCCGGCCATCGACCCGATGCCGTACGCGCCGGCGCGCGCCGTGCAGGGCACGGCCGCATGAGCGCGACAGTGCGGTTGCACGTGGATGCGCAGCCGGTCGAGGTGCCGGCCGGTGCCAGCGTGGCGGCTGCCGTGGCGCAAGCCACGCTGCAGTTCCGGCGATCCAGCAGCGGGCAACCGCGCGCGCCGTTATGCGGCATGGGCGTGTGTTTCGAATGCCGCGTGCGGATCGATGGTATCGGCCAGCAACGCGCCTGTCTGGTGGACGCACGCGAGGGTATGCAGGTGCGCACCGATGGCTGAGCGCGTGCTGCATTTCGATGTGTTGGTGATCGGCGCCGGCCCGGCCGGGTTGGCCGCGGCACAGGCGGCGGCCAGTCACGGTGTGCGCGTGGGCGTGGTGGACATGCAGCCGCGTGCGGGCGGGCAGGTGTGGCGCAGCGATGTACGGCACGGTGCGCCGGCCGATGCGCGCGCGCTGCTGCAACAGGTGCAGGGCAATGCGGCAGTCACGCTGCTGACGCGCACGCAGATCCTGCTGGCGCAACCGGGCTGGTTGTTGGCCGATGGCCCGGACAGCACCTTGCAACTGCATTACGCCGCCCTGGTGCTGGCCACCGGTGCGCGCGAATTGCTGCTGCCGTTTCCGGGCTGGACCGTGCCGGGCGTCACCGGTGCCGGCGCGGCGCAGGCGCTTGCGAAGCAGGGTTGGCCGCTGGCTGGCAAGCGCGTGCTGGTGGCCGGCAGTGGCCCGCTGCTGCTGGCCAGTGCGGCCACCTTGCAACGGCATGGCGCGCAGGTGCTGGGTATCCACGAACAGGCTTCGGCAGCCGCGTTGCGCCAGTTCGCGCTGCAGTTGTGGCGCTGGCCGGGCAAGGCCGCGCAGGCTGCCGCGTTGCGCCTGCAGCTGCATGCAGTGGCGTATCGCGCCGGCAGCGTGGTGATCGCCGCGCATGGCAATACCCAGCTGCGCGAAGTCGAACTGGAAGGGCCTGGCGGCCGCACGCGCATCGCGTGCGATCACTTGGCGGTGGGCTATGGCCTGGTGCCCAATACCGAGCTGGCGCAATTGCTTGGCTGCCAGCTGCAGGCGTATGGGGCACACCAACAGGTGCAGGTGGATGCGCTGCTGCGCACCAGCGTCACCCAGGTGTTTGCCGCCGGCGAAGCCTGCGGCATCGGCGGGCGGGATTGCGCCTTGATCGAAGGCGCAATGGCCGGGCACATGGCCGCCGATGCGCCGGAGGCGGCGTTGCGCCTGCAACCACGGCGGCGCGCAGCGCGTGCATTTGCCGACCTGTTGCAGCAGCAGTTCGCGCTGGACCCGCGCATCCGCACGCTGGCGCAACCGGACACGCTGATCTGCCGCTGCGAAGACGTGCCGATGGGTGCGTTGGACAACTTCACCGATGCACGCGACGCCAAGCTGGCCTCACGCTGCGGCATGGGCGCCTGCCAGGGCCGCATCTGCTCCGCTGCGCTGGCCGAACTGGGCCGCTGCCCGCCCGAGCTTTCCACCGACGCCGGCCGCCGGCCGCCGTTGTTCCCGGTCCGCCTCGCGGCGCTGGCCGACTCGTTCACTTCCGACTCGCAAGGGAATCACCCATGAGCATTGCTGCGTTCTGGCACGGCGTGTTGCCGGCCATCACCACCCCGTTCACCGCCAGTGGCGATATCGACCACGACTTCCTCGGCAAGCATGCCAACCAGCTGGTGGATGCCGGTTGCACCGCGATCGTGCCGCTGGGCTCGTTGGGCGAGGCCGCGACCTTGAGCGTGGACGACAAGCTGGCGATCCTGCGTACGTTGGTCACCGCCTTGAACGGCCGCGTGCCGGTGGTGCCGGGCATCGCCAGCCTGGCCACCGGCGAAGCGGTGGCACTGGCCAAGGCGGCCAAGGATATCGGCTGCGGCGGCCTGATGGTGCTGCCGCCGTACGTGTACTCCACCGACTGGCGTGAGATGGGCGCGCATGTGCGTGCGGTGATCGGCGCCACCGACCTGCCGGTGATCCTGTACAACAACCCGGTCGCCTACAAGACCGATTTCGGCCCGGCGCAGATCGCCGAGCTGGCCGCCGAATTCCCCAACCTGCAGGCCGTGAAGGAATCCTCCGGCGATGTGCGCCGCTTTGCCGCGCTGCAGGAACTGCTGGGCGATCGCCTGGCGCTGCTGGTCGGCATGGACGATGCCATCGTCGAAGGCCTGAGCATGGGCGCCAAGGGCTGGATCGCCGGCCTGGTCAATGCGTATCCGAAAGAATCGGTGCGCCTGTTCGAGCTCGCCCGCGACGGCGGTTACCCGGCGGCCAAGGAGCTTTACCACTGGTTCCTGCCGCTGCTGCGCCTGGACACCGTGCCCACCTTCGTGCAGCTGATCAAGCTGGTGCAGGCCAAGGTGGGCATGGGCAGCGAGCAGGTGCGTGCGCCGCGGCTGGTGGTGGCTGGCGCTGAACGCGATGCCGCCTTGAAGGTGATCGAGCATGCCATCGCCACGGCGCCGAAGAGCAGCTAGCAACACCCCTGCGCCGCCGCCAGGCAGGCACGGTCGGTGCTCGGATCGGCATGTACCACTCGTACACTCCGGCTCTGAGCGCGCTGCCCGCACCCGCCTGACGACCGCTCGCTACGTTCTGTTAGCCGCTCTCGGTTGTCCTGATGGCGCACGGCCATCGCACGCTGCGTCTACTCGCAGGCACAGTGTGCGGCGCGTGCGGATTCGCCCCACGCGCCGTGCCTGCGCGTGGGGCAAGGCGTCGGCGGCTGCGGATGTGGCATGCAGTGCTGCATCCTCATCGCTTCTCTGGCCGGCCGCTGGCGCACAGTGCGCAGGCCTGCATCCCTGTCACCGAAGGTGCCGCAATGAACGACACGAACCACTCCATTCCCACGACCGTCGCCGAGGTGCTGCTGGCAGGCCAATGGCAACCCAGCCGCCATGCGGCCGGCAGCTTCCGCGCTGCCGACCCGACCACCGGCGAGCCGATCGGCCCGCAGTTTCCGATCAGTGGCGCGGACGATGTGGAAGCCGCCGTCGCCGCAGCGCAGGCGGTGGCAACGGAACTGGCGGCTGCACCGGTGGAGCGCATCGCCGCCTTCCTGGACGCCTATGCCGACGCGCTGGATGCCGATGCCGACACCCTGGTCGCCTTGGCGCACGCCGAAACCGCGTTGCCTTCGCCCACACGCTTGCGTGGCAACGAACTACCGCGCACCAGCGGGCAACTGCGCCAGGCCGCGCAGGCGGTGCGCACGTACAGCTGGACCCATCCCGTCATCGATAACGCGGCCGATCTGCGTTCGCACCTGGCGCCGCTGGGCAAGCCGGTGCTGGTGTTCGGCCCGAACAATTTTCCGTTCGCCTTCAATGCGATCGCCGGCAGCGATTTCGCCTCGGCCATTGCCGCGCGCAACCCGGTCATCGCCAAGGCGCACCCGCTGCATCCGGCCACCAGTCAGCGCATGGCGCAGCTCGCGCATCAGGCGCTGGTCGCAGCGGGGCTGCCGGCGGCGGCCGTACAGTTGCTGTATCACTTCGACAACGCCATCGGCGTGCGACTGGCCGGCGATGCGCGACTGGGCGCGATTGGCTTTACCGGCAGCCGTGCCGGCGGGCTGGCGCTGAAGGCAGCGGCCGATGTGGCCGGCGTGCCGTTCTACGCCGAGCTGTCCAGCGTCAACCCGGTATTCCTGTTGCCGGGTGCGCTGGCCGAACGCGGCGACGCGCTTGCGCAGGACTTCTTTGCGTCCTGCACGCTGGGCAGCGGGCAGTTCTGCACCAATCCCGGCGTGGTGGTGGTGCCGCACGGCGCGGCCGGCGATGCCTTCGTTGCAGCCACCAAGGCCCATTTCGAAGCGGCCATGCCGATGGTGCTGTTCTCGGCGGCCGGTGTGCACGGTGTGCAACGCGGGGTGGCCAGCCTGCGCGCTGCCGGTGCCAGCGTACTGGCGGGCGGGCACACCGGCGAGGATGGCTACCGCTACGCGCCGACCTTGTTGAGCGTGGATGCAAAGGCCTTCATCGCCCACCCGCACGCACTGCAGGCCGAAGCGTTCGGCCCGGTGAGCCTGCTGGTGCGCGCAGCCGACGTAGCGCAGATGGCGCAGGTGGCGGCGGCATTCGAAGGCAATCTCACCGGTACGCTATATCGCGCCGGCGATGGCAGCGACGATGCGGCCTGGCAGGCCATCGCGCCGGTGTTGCGCGCGCGGGTCGGGCGGCTGATCAACAGCAAGATGCCGACCGGCGTGGCCGTGAGCGCCGCGCAGAACCACGGCGGCCCGTTCCCGAGCACCGGGCACCCGGGCTTCACCGCCGTGGGCATGCCCGGTGCAATCCGCCGTTTTGCGGCCCTGCACAGTTATGACGCGGTGCCCGATGCACTGCTGCCTGCGGAATTGCGCCAGCGCAATCCCGGCGGGGTGGCGCGGCTGGTCGATGGGCAATGGAGCACGGCCGATCTGGGAGCAGGTGCATGAGCGCACAGATCGGCGGGCTGTCGCTGGAGCAGGCGCGTGCGCAGCTGGCGCCGTGGACGCAATGCGCCGCGCCGATCGCCGCGGACGAATACGAGCGCCGCATCGAGCGCGCACGCAGCCTGATGCGCAGCCAGGGCGTGGATGCGCTGTTGATCGGCGCCGGCACCTCGCTGCGCTATTTCACCGGGGTGCCATGGGGCGCGAGCGAGCGCCTGGTGGCGTTGCTGCTGACGTCGAATGGCGAGCCGGTGCTGTTGTGTCCTGCGTTCGAAGAAGGCTCGCTGGACGCGGTGCTGAAGATCCCGGTGGCCAAGTACTTATGGGAAGAACACGACGACCCGTATGCGCTGGTGGTGCAGGCCATGGACGAGCGCCACGCGCATGCGTTGGCGCTGGACCCGGGCATTGCCTTCGCCGTGCACACCGGTCTGCGCGCGCATCTGGGCACGGCGATCCGCGATGCGGGGGCGATCGTCGACGGCTGCCGCATGTGCAAGTCGCCGGCCGAGCTGGCGTTGATGCAGCAGGCCTGCGACATGACCCTGCTGGTGCAGCGGCTGGCCGCCGGCATCGCGCACGAGGGCATCGGGACCGATCAACTGGTGCGCTTCATCGACGAGGCGCATCGCGCGCTGGGCGCGGACAACGGTTCGACCTTCTGCATCGTGCAATACGGCCATGCCACCGCATTTCCGCATGGCATCCCGGGCGTGCGGCACCTGCGCGAAGGCGAGCTGGTGCTGATCGACACCGGCTGCACCGTGCAGGGCTACCATTCCGATATCACCCGCACCTGGATCTATGGCACGCCCAACGCCGCGCAGCAGCGTATCTGGGACCTGGAGCTGGCCGCGCAGGCAGCGGCATTTGCGGCGATCCGCCCCGGTGTGGCCTGTGAGACAGTGGATCAGGCCGCGCGCACGGTGCTGGAAGCCGCAGGGCTGGGCCCGGACTACCGCTTGCCCGGCCTGCCGCATCGCACCGGCCACGGCTGTGGTCTGGCGATTCATGAGGCACCGTATCTGGTGCGCGGCAATGCGCAGCCACTGCAGCCGGGCATGTGCGCCAGCAACGAGCCGATGATCGTGGTACCCGGTGAGTTCGGCGTGCGGCTTGAAGACCATTTCCATGTCACCGACGCGGGCGCGCAGTGGTTTACGCCGCCGTCGCTGGCGATCGATCAACCGTTTGCGTGAGCCTGCCCAGATTCCCGTACCCGTAGGAGCGCGCTTGCGCGCGATGGCCGTTATCGGTAACGCCCATCGCGCGCAAGCGCGCTCCTACGACCGTCATCGCATCTTGGAGTGAATGCATGAACCACCTGCGTCCTGTCGCCATCGGCCTGCTTGCCGCCGCATTGTTTACCGCCTGCAAGCCAGCACCGCCGGCATCGGAGACGGCGTCCGCTACCACTGCCTCGGCCAATAGCGAACAAGCCGCCAAGGCCTTCGATGCGTTGCTGGACAAACAGTGGCAATACCAGCTGCAGCACAACCCGGAGTTCGCCAGCATCATCGGCGACAAGCGCTACAACGACCGCTGGAGCGATTATTCGCTGGAAGCGGTGCAGGCGGAGCGCGCCGCAACCGCGGACCTGCTCACGCAGTTTGAAGCAGTGGATGCCAAGGCGCTGGACGAGCAACGCCAGCTCAGCCTGCAGATGATGCTGGGTCAATTGCGCGACAAGCTGGAAGGCATCGACCTCAAGACCTACACGATGCCGCTGGAGCCCATCGGCGGCGTGCAGTTGGCGCTGGCCGGGTATGGTGATGCGTTTCCGTTCGAAAACGCCAAGGATTACCAGGATTACATCAAGCGTCTGCAGACGATCCCGACCGTGATCGAGCAAGTCATTGCGGTGTCGCGCCAGGGCGCGACCGATGGCCTCACCCAGCCGCGCTATCTGTTGGAGCGCCTGCCCGAGCAGATCGACAAGATTGCCGCGTTGACCGGCGAGCAGAGCCCGTTCGCCTCGCCGCTGAAAAAGCTCGATGCGGCGGTGCCGGCCGATCTACGCGACGCGCTGCGTCAACAGGTGCTCGCCGCGATCGATCAGCAGGTGCGCCCGGCCTACGGCAAATTGGCTGCGTTCGTGCGCGACGAATACGCCGCGCAAGGGCGCGCGCAGGAAGGCGTGTGGTCGCTGCCCGATGGCGAGCGCCGTTATCGCTACGCCGTCCACACCCAGACCACCACCGACATGGCGCCGGAGGAGATCCACCAGATCGGATTGAAGGAAGTTGCGCGCATCGAAGGGGAGATGACGGTGATCGCCAAGGCGCAGGGTTTTGCGGATCTGGCCAGCTTCCGCAAGGCGGTGGAGACCGACAAGCGCCACTTTGCCAGCTCCGGCGAACAGATCCTGCAGCAATACCGGCAGTACATCGCGGCGATGGAGCCGGAACTGCCCAAGCTGTTCGGGCATCTGCCCAAGACGCCGCTGGAGGTGCAGGCGATGCCGGCCTTCCGCCGCAGCGCACCCGGCGCCGAGTATTGGCAAAGCAATCCCGAAGGCACCAAGCCGGCGATCGTGAAGGTCAACACCAGCGACTTCGCCAGCCGCACGCTGATCAACATCGAAACCACCGCCTATCACGAAGGCGTGCCCGGGCATCACCTGCAGATCTCGCTTGCGCAGACGTTGCCCCTGCCGCCGTTCCGCCAGCAGGCCGGCTACAACGCCTATATCGAAGGCTGGGCGCTGTATGCCGAGCGGCTGGGCAAGGAGATCGGTTTCTTCAAGGACCCGTACAACGACTACGGCCGCCTGTCCGGCGAGTTGCTGCGCGCCAACCGGCTGGTGCTCGACACCGGTGTGCACTACAAGCACTGGAATCGCCAGCAGATGGTGGACTTCTTCCACGCGCATCCGTCCGACGACGAGCCCAGCATCCAGTCCGAAACCGACCGCTACATCGTGTGGCCCGGCCAGGCGCTGGGCTACAAGCTCGGTCAGCTGCAGATCCTGGCATTGCGCGCGGAAGCGGAAACAGAGCTGGGCGATCGTTTCGATGTGCGCGCCTTCCACGATGCGGTGCTCGGCGGCGGCGCGATGCCGCTGGCACTGTTGCAGCAGCGCGTGCGGCAGTGGATTGCGCAGGCCAAGGTGGCACCCGAGGCACGCGGATGAGGACCAGCCGCATCTGGCGCGCAAGCGCATTGAGCGTGTTGATTGCCTCCGGTCTGGGCGCCGCCGCCGTGCAGGCGCAAGCCGCAGCACCCGCACCCGCAGCAAGCACGCAAGACAGCGCGGCGGCACGTTTCAAAGCGCTGTACACGCGCGAATGGCGCTGGCGGCAGGCGCAGTTGTCGGGTGCGGTGGATGAAGACAACCAGGCCACGCAGGAACAACAATCCGACCATCTACCCAAGGTGGACGTGGCCACGCAGAACCAGCGCACGGCGTACTGGCAACAGGCGTTGAAGGAACTGGATGCCATCCCGCAGGCGCAGCTGCCGGCCGAAGATCAGGTCAGTTACCAGGTGTACCGCCAGCAATTGCTGGTGCTGCTGGATCAGCAGCGTTTTCGCGCCTGGGAAATGCCGTTCAACAGCGACTCGGCGTTCTGGAGCGACCTGGGCTTCAGCGCCGAGGCCAAGTTGCGCACGCGCGAGGATTATCAGCGCTATCTGAAGATGCTGGCCGATATCCCGCGCTGTTTCGCCGAGCACACCGACAACATGCGCGCCGGGCTGGCGCGTGGTTTCAGCCAGCCAAAGGTCACGCTGACCGGCCGCGATCAATCCATCGCCGATGTGGCGCAGGCCAAGGGTCAGGCCAATCTGTTCTACGCACCGTTCAAGCAGATGCCGGCCACCGTGCCGGCAGCGGTGCAGGCGCAACTGCGGGCGCAGGCCGTGGAGACCATCAACGCGCAGGTGGTGCCGGCGTATGCCAATTTGCTGGACTTCATCCGCACTGAGTATCAGCCGCGTGCGCGCACCACGCTGGCCGGTGAAGCGCTGCCGGATGGCAAGGACTATTACCGCGCGCAGATCCGCGAGTTCACCACGCTGGAGGTGAGCCCCGATCAGATCCACCAGATCGGTCTGGACGAGGTTGCCAAGCTGCGGACGCAGATGGACCAGACCATCGCAGCCAGCGGCTTCAAAGGGCCGGCCGGGCAGGCGGTGTTTCCGGCATTCCTGCATTTCCTGCGCACCGACCCGCAGTTCTATGCCAAGACGCCGGACGAGCTGCTCAAGCAGGCGGCGTGGATCGCCAAGCGCGTGGATGCCAAGGTAGGCGACTACATTGGCCGGCTGCCGCGACGCCGCTTCGCCATCGAGCCGGTGCCGCCGGAGCTGGCGCCGTTCTATACCGGCGGTCGTGGCGGCCCGGGCATCTATCTGGTCAACACCTACAACCTGCCGTCGCGGCCGCTGTACAACCTGACCGCGCTGACCTTGCATGAGTCGTCGCCCGGCCACGCATTGCAGATGCCGTTGGCGGCGGAGGCGCAGGGCTTGCCGGAGTTCCGCCGCTACGGCTACATCTCCGCGTATGGCGAAGGCTGGGCGTTGTATTCGGAGTACCTGGGCCAGGAAATGGGCATGTACGACACGCCCTATGACCGCTTCGGCTATCTCACGTATCAGATGTGGCGTGCCTGCCGGTTGGTGATCGACACCGGTCTGCATCACAAGGGCTGGACGCGCGAACAGGCGCAGGCATATCTGCGCGACAACACCGCGCTGAGCGAACACGAAGTGACCACCGAGGTGGACCGCTATATCGCCTGGCCGGGGCAGGCGCTGTCGTACTACCTGGGCGAGTTGAAGATCATCGAATTGCGGCACAAGGCCGAAGCCGCGCTCGGCGAGAAGTTCGACATCCGCGCCTTCCACGACGCGATCCTGGAAACCGGTTCGGTGCCGCTACCGGTGCTGGAGCAGCGCATCGACCGTTTCATCGGCGAGGGCGGGAAGTCGCCTTGGGCGCAGGAGGTGTCGAAGCAGTAGCAATGCTGAGCCCCTCTCCCGACGGGGCGAGAAGGCACAGTTTGCACGCCACTGGCGCGCGTGCCTTGGAGCGCCCGTGCCACAAGCGCGGGCCGGGGCGCGGAGCGGGGGGGGGGTGAGGGTACGGAGCGAAGCCGCGCAAAGCCAAATCGGCACGAGGCTGCGCCCGTACCCTCATCCGCCCCTTCGGGGCACCTTCTCCCGGAGGGAGAAGGGGGCGTCGTTCGAGCCCCTCTCCCGACGGGGCGAGAAGGCACAGTTTGCACGCCACTGGCGCGCGTGCCTTGGAGCGCCCGTGCCACAAGCGCGAGCCGGGGCGCGGAGCGGGGGGGGGGGGGTGAGGGTACGGAGCGAAGCTGCTCAGGGTCGAAATGGCACGAGGCTGCGCCCGCGCCCTCATCCGCCCCTTCGGGGCACCTTCTCCCGGAGGGAGAAGGGAACAGCTGCAGTAATTAGAAATCGGCTACAACCATTCCAACGGGGGCACCATGGCCACGCAAGGCAAGTTCCACAAGCGGCTCAGCCTTACCGACCTGACCTTTATCGGGCTGGGTTCGATCTTCGGTTCCGGGTGGTTGTTTTCGGCCAGCCATGTGTCCTCCATTGCGGGGCCGGCAGGCATCGTGTCGTGGATCCTCGGCGGCATCGCCGTCTTGCTGCTGGGCCTGGTCTATTGCGAACTCGGTGCGGCGTTGCCGCGCGCTGGTGGGGTGGTGCGCTACCCGGAGTATTCGCATGGTGCCTTGCTCGGCTCGCTGACTGGCTTCATCACGCTCATCGGGTTTTCAAGCTTGATCGCGATCGAAGTGGAGGCGGCGCGGCAATATGCAGCGGCGTGGTTCCCGTGGTTGAGTCAGCCCAACAGCACGCACCCCAGCATCTGGGGCTGGCTGGTGCAGCTGGCCTTGCTGGTGCTGTTTTTCCTGCTCAACTACTTCAGCGTCAAGACCTTCGCGCTGGCCAACAACATCGTCAGCATCTTCAAGTTCCTGGTGCCGATCCTGGTGATCGTGCTGCTGATGAAGCACTTCAATGCCGGCAATCTGAGCATGCACGGGTTCGCGCCCTCGGGCATGGCCGGGGTGGAAGCGGCGATCTCAGCCGGCGGCATCATCTTCGCGTATCTGGGGCTGACCCCGATCGTGTCGGTAGCCAGCGAGGTGCGCGACCCGCAGCGCAATATCCCCATCGCCTTGATCCTGTCGGTGGCGCTGTCCACGGTGATCTACGTGCTGCTGCAGCTGGCGTTTCTGGGCAGCATTCCGGCCGCACAGCTGGCGCAAGGGTGGACCGGCATCGACAAGGCCTTCTCGCTGCCATACCACGACATCGCACTGGCCCTGGGCATGGCGTGGCTGGCGGCGCTGGTGATCTGCGATGCCATGGTATCGCCCAGCGGCACCGGCAATATCTACATGAATGCAACCCCGCGCGTGGTGTACGGATGGGCACGTAGCGGCGGGTTCCTGCCAGTGCTGACGCGGGTGGACCCGGCGTCGGGCATTCCGCGCCCGGCCCTGTGGTTGAGCCTGGGCCTGTCGATTTTCTGGACCTTGCCGTTCCCGTCCTGGGAGACCTTGATCGGCGTGGTATCGGCCGCCTTGGTGCTGAGCTATGCGGTGGCGCCGGTGACGGTGGCAGCCCTGCGCCGCAGCGCGCCGGAATTGCCGCGCCCGTTTTTCGTCCGCGGCCTGACGGTATTGGGGCCGCTGTCGTTCATGGTGGCGGCGTTGATCGTGTACTGGTCCACCTGGCCCACGTTGTCGTGGTTGCTTGGCTTGCAGGTGCTGGCGTTTGCGCTGTACGTGCTGTATCGCCTGCCATCGCGCGAAGGCCGTACCCGCCTGTTGCGGCAGGTACGCGCGTCGTTGTGGCTGATCGTGTTCTTCGTGCTGGTGATGCTGGTGTCGTGGGCCGGCACCTTCGGTGGACACGGCTGGATCGCGCATCCGTTCGATACGTTGAGCGTGGCGGTGATCGCGTTCTTCATCTACCACTGGGGTGCGCGCAGCGGCCTGCGCAGCGATGAACTGGCATTGGAGGAGGACGATGGTGAGTGATGCCTTGCGCTGCGCATGGCTGGCGCAGGCCTCGCGCACCATGGCCGCATGCGTGCTGTTGCTTGCAACCGCTGCGCAAGCCGCACCTAGCGTGGCCGATTACCATCGTTCGCTGGGCCTGCGCGCGCACTGGAGCACGCTGACCGAGAACGTCGCCTGGCCGGCGTACTGGCAGGACAACGGCAGGTTCCATTACCGCAAGACGGTGCCAGGTGGGTTTGCCTTCATGCGCGTGGACGTCGCCACGTTGCACAAGCAGCCCGCCTTCGATCAGGCGCGCGTGGCCCAGGCGCTGCAGGCAGCCACCGGCACTGCCTATGCGGCGTTGATGTTGCCATTCGAGCGGTTTGCGTATGCGCAGGAAGGCGCGCGTGAGGACGGGGCGATCGTGTTCGCCATCGAGGACGCTGCGTGGCGCTGTACCTTGACCACCTACCGCTGCGCGCCCGACGATCCCGGCCGGCAGCCGCAGGGGCAACAGCGGCCGCGCGGCTTTGGCGTGGTGCGCGACCCGGACGTGGCGGCCGATACCACGCCACGCCGTTCGCCCGACGGGCAGTGGGAGGCGCTGGCCGATGGCTGGAACCTGGTCGTGCGCCGGGTGGCCGATGGCCAGCTGGTCCAGCGCACCGACGATGGCCGTGCGGAAGACTATTTCGATCCGGAGAGTATTGCCTGGTCGCCCGATTCGCAGCAGCTGGCGGTGTATCGGGTACGGCCGGGCACTGCGCGCCGGGTCACCCGTGTGGAGGCCGCACCGGCCGGTCGCCTTCAGCCGGTAGTGCACACCCAGCTGTATCCCAAGCCGGGCGATGCGGTGGATGTGGAACGGCCGGTGCTGCTGGCCGTGGATGGCAGCCGGCGCGTGGTGGATAACGCCTTGTTCGCCACGCCATATTCGTTGTCGCCGCTGCAATGGCGCAGCGATGGCCGCAGTGTGAGCTTCGAGTATGTGCAGCGTGGCTTTCAGCATATGCGCGTGATTGCAGTGGATGCGCGCACTGCACGCGCGCATGTGGCCGTTGGCGAAGATGCGCGCACGTTCGTGTATGCCGATCGCAGCTTTCGCCACGACGTGGATGGGCGCGGCGATGAGGTGTTGTGGATTTCAGAACGTGACGGTTGGCGGCACCTGTATCTGTTCGATGGCCGCAGCGGCAAGGTCAAACGCCAGATCACGCGCGGGCAGTGGGTGGTGCGCGATGTGCTGCGCGTGGACGATGCGCAGCGCCGCATCTGGTTCGCCGCCAGCGGCATGGACGCCGGCAAGGACCCGTACTACCGGCAGCTCTACCGCGTGGATTTCGATGGCCGCCACTTGACCCGGCTCACCAACGCCAATGCGGATCACGATGTGGCCATTGCCGACGATGGCCGGCATTACGTGGATGTGTATTCGCGCCCGGACCTGCCGCCGGTGATGGAGCTGCACGCCATCGATGGGCAACTGCTGCGCACCGTTGAGCGCGGCGATATCGGCAGGCTGCAGGCCGCCGGCTGGCGTGCGCCGGAGACCTTCGTGGCCAAGGGCCGCGATGGCAGCACCGATATCTGGGGCATGGTGGTGCGCCCGCGCGATTACGACCCGCGCAAAACATACCCGGTGATCGAAAACATCTACGCCGGGCCGCACGACGCCTTCGTGCCCAAGACGTTCTGGCCGTTCGGCTACCACTCCGGCGGCGACAAGCAGATCGGCATGCAGGCGCAGGCCGATCTGGGTTTCATCGTGGTGATGATCGATGGCATGGGCACCGCCAACCGTTCCAAGGCGTTTCACGATGTGGCATGGAAAAATCTGGGCGATTCCGGCTTTGCCGACCGCATCGCCTGGCATCACGCGCTGGCCGCGAAGGATCCTTCGTACGACATCAGCCGGGTCGGCATCTATGGCGCATCGGCCGGCGGGCAGAGCACGCTGGGTGCACTCGAACGCCATCCGGAGTTCTACAAGGTGGGCGTGGCGTTTGCCGGTTGCTACGACAACCGCATGGACAAGATCAGCTGGAACGAGCAGTGGATGGGCTGGCCGGTGGATGCGAGCTATGCGCAGGCATCCGGCGTGGTCAACGCCAGCAAGCTGCAGGGCGACCTGCTGCTGATCGTCGGCGAGCAGGACAGCAATGTCGACCCGGCCTCCACTGCGCAGGTGGTCGATGCCTTGATCAAGGCCGGCAAGCAATTCGATCTGCTCAACGTGCCCGGTGGCGAGCATTCGGTGGGCCGCTCCAGCGGGCCGATCGACTACGTGCAACGCCGTCAATACGACTTCTTCGTGCGCCACCTGCGCAACGAACCCACGCCGAACTGGAACTCACTACCGTCGGAGGCGCGATGATGCATGTGCTTGCCCTGAAAATACCGCAGCCGCGTGGCCGCTTCGCGGCGCTGCTGTGGTCGCTGGTGTTACTTGCAGTCGGTGTGCCGCTGCTTGCCAGCGCAGCAGAACTGCCGCGCTTCGTCACCCAGAACGGCCGTCATGCGCTGTTTGTCGATGGCGCGCCATACACCGTGCTGGCCGCGCAGCTGCACAACTCCAGTGCCTGGCCAGCCGTGCTGCCCAAGGCGCTGGATGAGGTGGTCGCGCTGCATGCCAACACCGTGGAAGCGCCGGTGTATTGGGAGCAGTTCGAGCCGATGCAGGGCCGCTTCGATACCACCAATGTGGATGCGCTGATTGCCGGGGCCCGCAAGCGTGGCCTACGCGTGGCCTTGCTGTGGTTCGGCAGCTGGAAGAACGGCCAGATGCATTACGTGCCGGAGTGGATCAAGCGCGACGAGACCACGTACCCACGCATGCGCGATGCCAATGGCGAACCGGTGGACGTGCTGTCGCCGCATGTGGCCGCCAACATGCAGGCCGATGCGCGCGCCTTCACCGCGTTGATGCGGCACCTGCGCAAGGTGGATGGCGACCGCCACACGGTGATCCTGGTGCAGGTGGAAAACGAACCCGGTGCGATCGGCACCGTGCGCGACCATGGCCCCGCCGGCGAGGCCGCGTTCGCACAACCGGTGCCGGCCGAGATCGCGCGCGCACTGGGCAAGCCGCAGGGCAGCTGGCAGCACCTGTTCGGCGCCGAAGCGGCCGAAGCGTTCAACGCGCATGCCACCGCCGCCTACATCGAGCAGGTGGCTGCCGCCGGCAAGCGTACGTATCCACTGCCGCTCTACGTCAATACCTGGCTGCGCTACAAGGGCAAGCGCTATCCAGGCATGGACTATCCCTCCGGCGGTGCCACGGTGAACATGTTCGCGCTCTGGCGCGCGGCCACGCCGTCGATCGACTTCATCGGCACCGACATCTACACCAACGATTACAACGAATACACCAAGGTCATCGGCCAGTACGCGCGGCCCGACAACCCGGCCTGGGTGTCGGAAACCGGCTTCGAAGCGGCCACCGCGCCCTATCTGTTCCATGTGCTGGGGCAGGGCGGGATCGGTTTTTCGGTGTTCGGCATGGATGGCAACCCCGACAGCGAGGCCAATCGCGCCGCAATCGCTGCGCACGCGGCCAACTTCAAGCTGCTTGCGCCGATGCAGCGAATTCTGGCGCAGGCCGCCTTCGACGGCCGGCTGCAGGCGGTGGCCGAACAACCCGGCGCACCGCAGCGCACGCTGCGCTTCGGCGAGTGGGAGGCCAAGGTGTCGTTCGGTGCGCCACTATGGGGCGATGCGCCGCCCATTCTGCCCGGCAACGACGACCATGCAGGCCGGTTGCTGGTAGCCCAGCTGGGGCCGGAAGAATTTCTGGTGACCGGCATGGCTGCGCGCATTGAATTTTTCCGCGACGCGGCCGATACCCGTCATGGACAACTGTTGCGGGTGGAGCAGGGGCGGTATGTCGATGGGCGCTGGCAGGTAGAAAGGCAGCTCAACGGCGACCAGACCGACTACGGGCTCAACTTCGGGCGTGTGGATGCGGCCGGCAATGTGCCTGTGGTGTTGCGCGTGCGGGTGGGCACGTATTGAGCGTGGGCGAGGCGACCGTGCAGCCGTGAGGCCGGCGTTGTCGCAGTTGCCAGGTAGGACATGTGGATGTGGAGCAGATGGGTCGCAGTTGCTGTTCGCTGGGTCCATCCGCGTAAAGGCTAGCCAGCGGTTAGCTTGCAGTAAACGCGACAGCAGCGCGGCGCGGTTGTGATCGGCGCTGCGCCGGCTGGTGAGTAGACGCGCGCCCTCGCTTTTTTTGTAGTTTTTGCACCGGAGCCATCATGAGCATCAACAGCATCGCCAGTTCCGGAATGCAGGTGGCCGCACTGCGCCAGCAGGTGGCCGCCAGCAACGTGGCGCGCCAGCCGGTGGACGGCAGCCCACGGCAGGCCGTTGCCGCCAGCACGCAGGCCAATGGCGGCGTGGCCGCCAGCGTGGTCGATGCCGGTGCCGATCCATCGGCGCCGGCCACCGATCTGGTGGAAGGGCTGTCGGCGCGCAACGATTTCCAGGCAAATGCCACCGCGCTGCGGCGCTCCGACGAGATGTTGGGCAGCTTGCTGGATGTGTTGACCTAAGCGGCGCGGAGTGGACGACTGCCGTGGTCGTTCTGATCCGCCGGGTACACGGCGGTCGGTCTGATCGCCCACCCGGCGACATCCGTCTGCTGCTTGGCTGCAAGGACCAGTGGAGATGGTCGGTGCGCAGAGCTTTCGATCAAACAGCCAGCAGAATTTCTGGTGCGATGATTTTGTTCTTCCATAAAGCCACCAGCTAACTATCTGGTGGTTGCACCGCGCGCTCGAGTTCTTCGCGTTTGCTGCAGGGCCCTTGCCCGCCCACCATCGCGGGACACGCTGCAAGTACGTCCATGTAGCTCCGTGGCGGCATCCATGCCGCCAAGGGTCCCGCGACGATGGGCGGGCAAGGACCAATCAAGTTGGTCGGTGCGTAGAGTTTTCAACCAAGTAACTATCAGGGCTCTGCTGTGGCTTCTTGGTTCTTCAATAAAACTACCAGCCAACTATCTGGTGCGGTGTCCTCACCGATTGCGGGACCCTTGGCGGCATTGATGCGGCCAAGGAGCCCCCATGGATGGATTTACGGCGTGTCCCGCGAGCGGTGAGGGCGCCGCGCCCTCGACCAGACGTGAAGACAGCCAAGTGATCGCAGTGCGCACAGTGCAGGCGTCTCGACCTGATTGCTCATGACGGACAGATCAGGCGGAGAGCGGATCATCTGCGCCTTTGCTGCAAGGCCCTTGCCCGCCCACCATCGCAGGACACGCTGCAAGTACGTCCATGTAAGCTCCGTGGCGGCATCCATGCCGCCAAGGGTCCCGCGACGGTGAGCGGGCAAGGACCAGTCGCGTTGGTCGGTGTGCAGAGCTTTTAACAGAGCAACCAGTAAACCGTGCGACGCGGTATCTTCGCTCTTCAGTAGAACCACCAGCCAACTGTCTGGTGCGGTGTCCTCACCGATTGCGGGACCCTTGGCGGCATGGATGCCGCCACGGAGCCCCCATGGATGGGTTTACGGCGTGTCCCGCGAGCGGTGAGGGCACCGCGCCCTCGACGTCTTGCGTGTGCTGCAGAGCCCTTGCCCACCCACCATCGCAGGACACGCTGTAAGTACGTCCCTATAAGCTCTGGCGCGGCATCCATACCGCCCACGGCCCCACGAGCGGTGAGGACGCCACCCTCGACGCTGCGGTATTTGCTGCAATTCAGACGCAATGACGTCACTGTGCACTTGACCAAAAGCATCATGCTGCAATCGTGGTACTCATCGCCGTCATTGCTCGTCACTGCCCAACACCTGCGCTGCGTCCACGACATCCACGCCCTGTAGTTGGCCTAGCCACTGATCGAACCAGGGCTTGTGCATGGCACCGACCACTGCAAGCACGCGTGCACCGGGTTGGTCGGCAAAGCTGGCGCGGACATTGGACACCATGCGCAGGTTGCGGATTTCCCAACCGGAGACGTAGCGATAACCATAGTGCTGCGTCGAGCTTTCGCTCAATGCGGCGCGAAAATCCACCGCGATGGCCAACTGCTGGCTGGCTGGTAGATTGATCGCGCGGTAGAGCTCCAGCAGTCTGCCTTCGCCAGCCAGGGTGTCTTCATGCGCACGCATGGCACGTGCTCGCGGCGCGGCCTTGTCCCAGGCTGCTTGAATTGCCTTGCCGTAGGCCGCCGGATCGCCCAGATCGACGTTGTCGCCGGTGTGATCGTCGGCCGGGTACACACGCTGTAAACCAAGCTGTGCTGCCAGCCGCGCGGCGATCTGGTTGCTCTCGTTGGGGTGGTCCTCTGCCTTGCGCAAGTGGGCGACCAGCACGGCATCCAACCCGTCGCCGGCGTGCTGCTCTGCGTGCGCCAGCTGCAGCCATTGCACGAGCCCAGAGGAGGGATCGCCCGCGGCAAGAAACAACGCCGCCAGCCGGCGACGTTGTGCCGCCGTCGGTGCGTCCGGCCAGGACTTCAGTGCGGTACGCGCCTGGCCAATGGCGGTTGGCACATCCAGACCAGTGGCCCGCGCAGCCTCGGTGGTGTCCGGACAATAGGTGGTGGTGTCTTCCGGCAGATAGATCATGGGATGTCTGCGCATCAAATCGCAGGTTTCGCCCGAAAGATTCTCCGTCGTGATGATGGTGGGCTTGTAGGCCGCCAGCCGGTCAAGCAACGGTTGCAGGCGCGCGGCAGAGACATCGCTGCCCTTGGGTAACTGCGACAGGTGTACGCTGCCAAGAACCAGCACCTGCGTGCGTGGCGCGGCCATCTCTGCATCCAGTTGCGACAGGTCCACCTGTGCCTGTGCGATGCAGGGCGTGATGAGCGTGAGCGCCGCCGACCACAGCTTGCGACGTCGCAGTCGGGTGGGCACGACCGGTGATGGAGCGGAACGTGCATCGGCTGTGTCGCCGCCGCCCGCTTTGGGATAGGAGGGAATCTGCATGACGTTCCTTGTGGAATGCGCA
This sequence comes from Xanthomonas sp. NCPPB 1325, assembly GCF_041477645.2. NCBI lineage: Bacteria > Pseudomonadati > Pseudomonadota > Gammaproteobacteria > Lysobacterales > Lysobacteraceae > Xanthomonas > Xanthomonas sp. NCPPB 1325. The sequence goes on along the minus strand of NZ_CM192985.1, from coordinate 2,957,690 downwards.
TATCCGCGCTGCCGCAAGCGCACGCCGCGGCAGTGGACGTGCGGTGAGTGTGCCCGAGGCAGCAGGCATCGGGCCCGGCCGGAAAGTCATGCGGTCAAATGGCAGGGGGCGTTAGCGTGCACAGACCACGACGCGCCTGCCTGATGCCGAAACATCGGCCGCGTGGTACGCGCCGCGCGCAAGTCGCCTGCGTCTGCGACTGCGTCAGGCAAACCTGCAGAGAGCCGAGAGGGGAGCGGCGAATGCGGCGGCAGTCACCACGCTTAGACACGCGCGTTGGTGCTGGCCCTATGCGCCGTGACGGCCGCCCGCGGTATCACCCGCGGCGCTCTCGGTCCGGTCGCAGCGCGTCGGTCAGGCGTGCGCCGTCGGGCACGCCCAATCCCGTGTTGGCATCCCAGCCGGCGGATGCACGGAAGCCGGCGTTGTCGCCGGCAACGATGTCGCGGAACGCATCCGGTCGCCCGTACAGGCGCGGCAGCACGAAGTGGGGCTGCATTCCGTTTGCACCATAGATGCGTGCCAGCAGGGCCGCCCATAGGGGTGCGGCGGCACTGGTCCCGCCCATCACCGCCGGCTGCCCGTTGATCGACAGGTAGTAACCGGTCTGCGCATCGGCGTTGGCGGCCACATCGGGAACGCCGCGCATGCGCAGTTGGCGAGATTGGTGCTGCGCATCGGTCAGGCGCAGATCTTTCTGCCAGGCCGGGCGTGCGAAAAACCTGCTTTGTCCGCCGCCGCCGTTGGCCCACGCCTGCTCGTCGGCGCTGTCCGCCGTGACCTGCAGCCGGGTGCCGCCGCAGGCCAGCACGAACGGGCTGGATGCCGGAAAGCACACGTTCAAGCCAGGCTGCCCATCGCTGGCCCCGTCGTCGCCGGCGGCGATGCACACCGTAATGCCCAGCAACGCCGCTGCCTGAAACGCGCAGTCGTAGGCCTGGCGCGATTGCGGCGTCCACTGCGCTTCGGTGAAGCCCCAGCTGATGCAGATCACGCCGGGCGCGTGCTCGGTATCGTGGATGGCGGCATTGATCGCCTCGAGAAACCCGTTGTCGGTATTGGGGGCGAAATAGATCACCAGTTTGGCGCCCGGTGCGATGGCACCGGCGATCTGGATATCCATCTGCGCTTCGACATCGGCATCATCGGTGCCGGTCCCGGCGACATTGTCGGCGCCCGGCAGCACCACATCCACCAGGGTGGGCATGGGCAGGCGCAGCTGCGCGAAATAGGTCTGCATCTGTGCACGCGTGTAACCGCCGCCCAGCACGATGATGCCGATGCACTGCCCGTGCCCGCCGTGCTCGGGAAAGCCGTAGAGCTGGGCCAGTTGCGGCGGCGTGTACTGCATGATCGGCGCGTCGCCTTCTGCCGGCGCCACCGGTGGCGTGGGTGCCTGTGCCGCCGCTTGTGTGGGCACGGGCGTGGGTGCGGCGGGCAGGGTCTGCGCCTGCGGGCGCGCATCCAGCCCCAGCACGCCGGTGACGATGCCGTCGAGCGTCTGCGGGATCGATACCGGGCCGGTGCGGCCGCGATATCGCATTGCACCGTCCACGTACTCGCGCAGGCTCACCTGGAAAGCGGATTCGCACTGCTGCACGCTGCCTTCCAAGATGACGTTGCCGCTGTCGGCATGCGCGCGCTCCACCCTGAGCCCGTAGCTGGCCGCGAACTGCGCAACCGCCTGCAGATCGGCCTGGCTGGCCGCAAAGCGTGCACTGAATTCCTCACGCGAGAATGCCACCGGCAAGGTGCCTGCCTGTAGCTGCAGCAAGACCTCGGCAGCGGCGTTGAGCGCCGGCATGCGTAGCACCAGTAGCACGCGCAGGCGCTCATCCCCTGGCGGTGGCCCCGCCTGGAGCGTGGCGGGCACGGGTTGGCGTTCACTGCCGGGGAGGATGGTATGCATGCAGGATGGCTCTCGATCGGGAGGGGGCGTTGCACCGCGCGCGGCAGGCCGGTGTGGAGGTCGGCTGCCGCCAGGCGCAACCACGCCCCAGCCCGCCTGCACCGCGATCTGCGTGACAGTAAAGCGCATGCACCGTCTGGGTAGCGACTTGCCGACGCACGTGCTCGATCGCCAGGCGAAGTGAGACGCGCTTCGGTGGCACCAATGGCAAACAGGGCGTGCAGCGTCGCAGCCAGGCCAGCGTGCTGCAGCAGCGCCTCAGATCCTGCGACAGCGCCATCGTCCTGTGCGCACTGCAACGCCTTGCATCGGCAAGCGCCTGCGCGGCCCTGCCGTGCATCGGGCGGTGTGCAGAGTTCCGCACGCGCGTCCGACCTGTGCCACAAGACGCCGAGGGGCGGCGCGCGCACGATGCGGGTTGATCACTCAAGGGCGCGACGATGGATCGGAGAAGCTTTCTGCGGCAGGGCGTGGCCGCAACCGCGGCACTCGGCACCGGCGCAGCGCTGGCGGCGCAGGCCGTTCCCTCGGCTGCACCGTTGCCTCCTCCGCCTGCACCGCCGCGGCTGGAGCCGCTGCCCTCGGCAGCGCACGTGGGCAGCAAGCTCTGCAGTGTTCGGCACCTGCAGCAGGACTGGACCGTCTACGAGCATCTCGACGACCCACAGGGTGCGCTGACGCTGTGGACCGACAGCGGCATGCTGCGCCTGGACAAACGCACCGAGCCGGCCTATCCGGCAGAGGGCAAGCCCTACTTCGGCATGCCGCTGGCCGAAGTGGCGATGGCCGAAGCCGACTTGCTGGCCGACCGCCTGCTGCGCGATGGCGACCCGGACGAGGCGCAGGTGCGCGATGTGGCGCCGCCGCCCGCATCCTTGCTCGACCCCAAGGACAACGGCGGCCGCTGGCCGTGGACCACCTTTGTAGGCACGCGCGAAAGCCTGGACACCATGCCCATCCTGCCCAACGGCCGCAGCCGCACCTCGCGTCCGGAACATGCCTTCACCGAGCTGGGCGAGGAAGCGCTGATCAAGCGCCGCGAAGAAGGCATGCTGGGTGGCTGGATGCCGGCGGTGCGCAAGGTCATGCGCTGCCAAGGCGAGCCCGATGCCTGGTACGACGTGCTGGTGTTTGCCGATGTGCGCGCCACTGATCGCTTCGTGGTGCAGACCTGGCACCGCACGATGCATGTGCGGGGCGGCGAAATCGTGGCGGCGCATTACACGCACAGTTACCCCGAATTTCCGCCATCGCGCAGCGCCGCCACTGCCGAACAGTTCTACGCGGCGTTGATCGATTTTGCGGCGTACTGGCAACAGGCATTGGATGGCACGGTACAGGCGCAACTGCCCGATAACAGCTGGAACGACATGGCGCAATTCGCGTTCGCACGCGAGCTGGTGGTGCGCCCGGGTGGCGATTATCCCAAGTACGGTGCCGTGGAGCGCGACTATTACGGCAACGAATACGATGGTTTCCAGGACACGTTTACCAGTTCGTTCTACGCCAACCTGGAGTGGGGCCGCTTCGCGCAGGCGGCGGCGGTGCTCGATAACTACTTCGACGATTTCGTGCAGGACGATGGCTTGCCGAACATGCGTGGGCCCGAGGTCGGCCAGTTCGGGCTGACCTTGTCGCTGCTGGCGCGCTACCTGCGTTACACCGGCGATGTGCCACGGCTGCAGCGCTTGTTGCCCAAAATTTCGGCCACCGCACAGGTGCTATGCGATCTCCACGACCAGGCACTGGCATTGCCGCGCAGCGCGCACGGGCATGGCCTGCTGCATGGCTGGAACGAATCCGATGCCTGCCTGTTTCCCGATCCATCATTGTGGTGGAAGCCGTATTACGCCAACAGCGCGCTGACGATCCGGGGTTGGGAAGACATCGCGCAGGTGTGGAGCGCACTCGGCGGCGATGTTGGCCAGGCAACGCAGTGGCAGCGCCGCGCCAGGCAACTGCGCGCGCGCCTGGAAGCCAGCCTGCGTGCCAACGTGCGCCGCAACCTCTCGCCACGGTATGTGGGCCCGTTGCCCGGCACCACACTGACCTTCCGCCAATCGCTGCTGCAGGAAAAACCCAGCGAACAGCAATGGCCGCATCGTGCCTATGCCGAGCTGCTGCAGGCCGACGTACTGCCGGACGATCTGGCCAACCTGGTGGTCGATTGCCTGCGCGGCCATGGCGGTACCAGCATCGGGGTGGTGGCCAATATCGCGCCGCCGGAACCGGGCAGCCGCGATCTGCTCGGCTTCATCTCCTACGGCTATGCGCAGCAGCTGCTGCGGCTGGATCGCATCGAGGAGTACCTGCTGTTCGTCTACGCCCACCGCTACCAGGTGCACACGCGCGGCAGCTGGACGGCAGGCGAGGTCAGTGGCATCACCGGTGGCATGCCGTTGTTCTGCATGCCGGCGCAGATGACCATTCCGCTGCTGCTGCGCTGGATGCTGGTCAGCGACGACAGCGCGGGCGAGCAGCTGTTCCTTGCCCGCGCGCTGCCACGTGCGTGGCTGGGCAGTGGTGCACACGTCGGCATCACCGCGGCGCCCACGCGCTGGGGCATGGTCACGCTGAGCCTGCGGACCGATGTGGCCGCGCGGCGTATCGATGCAGAGGTGCAGTTACCCGTGCGCGCACCCAAACGCACCTGGCTGACCCTGCGTGCACCAGCGGGCACGCGCCTGCAGCGCGTGCTCATCGACGAGACACCGGCGCGCCTGCAAGGTCCGCATGCTGACCGCGTGGCGCTGCCCGCAGGCGCGGCAACGGTCAGGGTGAAGGCGTGGTACGGCTGAGGCACGGCACCGCACGCCAGCCCGGCGGTGCTGCGCCGCCGGGCCGTGCGGCATTGCGCAATTGGCACAACTGCTGACCTTCCCGATATGCCCGACCCCAGGCGCTGCAATCGGTGCGCCTCGCCGGTGCGCCAGCACCCACGATGCCGCGCACGCCTTGCAGGAATGGAAGGGTGTGGCCGTCAAAGCGAAGCATGCCCCCGGTGCCGGCGCTGCCGATGCTGCACCGTGAGTACTAGTGGCTCCTGGCCCGCTCTTCACGAGGACACGCACGCACCTCGTCGTACGTCAATCGTCGCGTGCTGCATCAGCATCCAGCGCTAGCGGCCATCTCGCCGGTGATCCTTGCGCCCCGTTGCAATGGCCTCTCGCACGTTTGCAACCCCGGCAATCACTGCACATCAGTGTGCGTGCGATTGCGGACTGAAGCGCGTTCGCGCCGACGGCGCACGATGGTTCACTTGCGAACCATGCTGTTTTCCGCACGCGCTGTCGCCAAATGCGACAAGACGTGGCGCGTGCGCACGGGCACATTGTGACCAGCTGATGAAACTGGAGCGCATGGGCGCCTTCAGTACGGAATCAAATTCTTCCTGACAACACGCGTTGCAGCGCGGTCTTTCGATCGCCTGTGCCGCAGGTTGCCCGCGTGTCTGCAATACGTGCATGAGCAGCGGTTTCGTTGCGTCATGCGTCTGCCAATCACCTCGACCTGCGCCGCTGTACGCCGGCACGGGCGTGTGTTGCCCATCGTTCGCCTGCTGTATGACTCAGGAGCCTTGCATGCCGATGTTGCCGTTGCCTCTCTCTCGCACCTGCGGCGCCACCGTGCGGCCATTGCCGGGCATGCTCACCACCGCGCTGTTGCTCGCGCTGTCGGCAGCTGCGGTCGCGCCGGTGTCTGCACAGCAGGCGACCACGGGCGATGCGACGCAGACCCTGGACAGCGTGGTGGTCACCGGCTCGCGCCTGCGCCGCGTGGATACCGAAACCGCCAACCCGGTCGTCACCGTCAGCCAGGAACAGATCGCCGCCACCGGCAAGGCGACCGTTGGCGATCTGTTGCAGGAGCTGCCCTCCATCGCCGGCAACGCCACCAACCCGTACACCAATAACGGCGGCGGCACCGGTGCATCCGCCATTTCGCTGCGCGGCCTGGGCGACAAACGCACGCTGGTGCTGGTCAACGGCATCCGGCTGGCCTACAACGACGTCAACGCCATTCCGTCCAGCATGATCGAGCGGATCGAAGTGCTCAGCGACGGGGCGTCTGCGGTGTACGGTTCCGATGCGATCGGTGGCGTGGTCAATTTCATCCTGCGCACGCGCTTCGACGGCGTCCAGTTCAGCAGCGACTTCGGCACCAGCAGCGAAGGCGATGGCAACCGCCGCAACTTCACCCTGACCACCGGCAAGACCTGGGAGCGCGGCAGCGTGATCGCCGGTTTGTCATATCACAACATCGACCCGGTCTCGGCAGCGGCGCGCGATTACTCCAGGGACGCGCTCGCCTTGACCAATGGCCAACCGGTGAAGCAGGGCTCGTCCGCCACGCCCACCGGCACGGTCAACTTCAACGATGGTTCGGAGCAATCGCTGCTGCTCGCGCAGTCCAATGGCTGCGGGCGCGTCGCCCTCAACAGCGGCGTCAGCGGGCGCGCCGGCCCGGGCGATTTCCATTGCTACAGCGCCAGCGCAGACTCCTACAACTACCAGCCGTTCAACCTGCTGCAAACGCCGCAAAAGCGCACCAATGCCTTCCTGCTGGGCACCTATCGCTTCAGCGACAGCGTCGAGGGCTATGTCAATACCTGGTTCAGTAAAACCGAATCGGCCTCGATCATTGCGCCGATTCCGATCTTCTCCAACGGCGACAACATCCTGGTGTCGGCGCAGAGTTACTACAACCCGTTCGGCGTGAACTTCGGCACCGACCGCAGCACCGGCACCTCCTACAACGACCTCAACACGCGCGCCACCGTGCTGGGCAATCGCAGCTACCAATACGACACCTACAACTTCCAGATCAGCCCCGGCCTGCGCGGGCGCTTTGGCGACAGCTCCTGGCAATGGGATGCCACCTTCAACTACGGCAAGGTCAAGCAGAAGTCGATCAACAACGGCTTTCTCGACTATGCCGCGTTCAATCAAGCCATCGGCCCGTCGTTCCTGGACAGCGATGGTGTGGTGAAGTGCGGCAGCGCCGGCGCAGCGATTGCCGGCTGCACGCCGCTGAATTTCTTCAACCTCAACGACAGCGCCAACCTGGCCACGTTGCAGGGCATGGTGGTCAATCCCATCGTCACCAGCGTGTACACGGTCAAGCAGTTCGAGGCCAATGCCAACGGCACCCTGTTCGACTTGCCTGCCGGCGCGGCCAGCCTGGCGGCCGGCATTTCCTACCGCAAGGAGCGCTCCACCACGGCCTCGGACCCGCTTTGGACCGGCGATGAAAACGGCCTGTGCGGGGTGATCGAGTTCTGCTCGTCCACCCTGAGCGGCAGTTTCGATGTCAAGGAAGCCTATGCCGAAGCGCTGTTCCCGCTGCTCAAGGATCTGCCCGGCATCAACGCGTTGAACGTCACCGTGGGTACGCGTTTTTCCGATTACAGCTCGGTGGGCAGCAAGACCAATAGCAAGGTATCGCTAGAGTATCGCCCGATCGAAAACCTGCTGCTGCGCGGCACCGTGTCGCAGGTGTTTCGCGCACCCAACATCAACGAACTGTATGCCGGCGTGGCCGGCGATGCGGCGACCGTCAACGACCCCTGCAATGGCTACACCGGTGGCAACACGGTGGCCTGCGCCAACGTGCCCACCGACGGCAGCTACCAGCAATCGGACGGGCAGGTGTCGGGCAAGGTGTCCGGTGCGGCGGTGGCGGGCTACCAGCTCAAGCCGGAAACCGGCAAGTCGTACGATGTGGGGTTCGTGTATGACCCGCAATGGATCGATGGCCTGTCGCTGAGCGCAGACTGGTGGCGCATCGACCTGGAAGACACCATCACCACGGTGTCCGCGCAGACCGTGCTCAATCAATGCTTCGCCAACCCTGCCAGCACGTTCTGCCCGCTGATCCATCGCAACGGCAACGGCACCATCAATTATATCGCCGAACCCACCGTCAACCTGGGCAAGCTCTGGGCCAAGGGCATGGACTTCAACCTGACCTATCGCTTGCCGACAACTGCCTGGGGCAATGTCACCGCCGGCCTCAACGGCACCTATCTCACCCGTTACGACGTGCTGCCCGACACCACCGACCCCAGCTCGGTCACCATCCACAACGTGGGCCGCTACACCCAGGCCTACGGCAACTTCCCGCGCTGGCGCGCACTGGGCACGCTGAGCTGGGCGCTGGACGACTGGAGCGCCACCTGGCGCATCCGCTATGTGGGGCACACCGCCATCGGCAATTCGGATCCGGATCAGAGCCTGTCGGCCGACTCCAGCGAGCCGATGGTGGTGCGCAACATCGGCGCCTACGTCTACAACAACCTGCAGCTTGGCTACAACGTGGAGCCGTGGCACACGCGCCTTGAAGTGGGCGTGGACAATATCGCCAACAAGCAGCCGCCGCTGTATTACTCCAACAACGTGGGTAATGCGAATACCGACGTGGCGACCTACGATTTGTTGGGTCGGTTCTACTGGGCGCGCGCAACGGTGAAGTTTTGAGTGCGGCGGTGTCGTCGCTATGGAGTGTGTCCGGGCTAATCGGTTGCGTGAGTCACACCTGTGCAGGCGCGAGTAGTTGCGCGGCTGCACAGCCCTTTGTTGCAATGGTGCGCGCAGTCCGTGCGTGCCGACAGGAGCTAAGCTGAGCCCATGACGGAGATGCCTGCGAGTGAATCGACCGGCGCCCACGCATTGAGTGTGTCGCGGCGGCGTTTTCTGGCCTGGAGCAGTCTGGCGGTTGGCGCGGGCTTCCTGCGGTTTCCGGCCCAGGCCAGCGCCGCACAGCCGGGCAGCGTGCGCGCGGTGCCGCTGGCCAAGGTCAGGCTCACGCCGTCGTTGTTCCTGGATGCGCTCAATACCAACCGCCGTTATCTGATGCGCCTGCAGCCGGACCGCCTGCTGCACAACTTCGTGCTGTACGCCGGCCTTGATCCCAAGGCGCCGGCCTATGGCGGCTGGGAAGCGGACACCATCGCCGGGCATACGCTCGGCCACTACCTCAGCGCACTGGCGCTGATGCATGCGCAGACCGGCGATGCGCAATGCCGCACGCGCGCGGCCTACATCGTCAGCGAACTGGCCCGCTGCCAGGCGCATGCCGGCGATGGCTACGTGGCCGGCTTCACCCGCAAGAACGCGGCGGGGCAGATCGAAAGCGGGCGTGCGGTCTTCGACGAACTCAAGCGCGGCAAGATCGACCCGGCGCCGTTCTATCTCAATGGTAGCTGGGCGCCGCTATACACCTGGCACAAACTGTTCGCCGGTTTGCTCGACGTGCACGCGCATTGCGACAACGCGCAAGCGCTACAGGTGGCAGTCGGTCTGGCCGGGTATCTGCAGGGCATCTTCTCCGCGCTGGACGACGCGCAATTGCAGAAAGTGTTGTCGTGCGAATTCGGCGGCCTCAACGAATCGTTCGTCGAATTGCATGTGCAAACCGGCGACGCGCAATGGCTGGCGCTGGCGCAGCGCCTGCATCACCACGCCGTGCTCGACCCACTCATCGCCCAGCGCGACGAACTGGTGCATCAGCATTCCAACACCAACATCCCCAAACTGATCGGCCTGGCACGCGAATACGAAGTCACCGGCGATGCCGCATCCGGCGCCGCAGCGCGCTTCTTCTGGCACACCGTCACCGACCACCACACCTATGTGATCGGCGGCAACGGCGACCGCGAATATTTCCAGCAGCCGGACAGCATCTCGAAATTCCTCACCGAGCAGACCTGCGAGCATTGCGCCAGCTACAACATGCTCAAGCTCACCCGGCATTTGTATCAATGGGGGCCGCAGGCGGCATTCTTCGATTACTACGAGCGCACCTTGCTCAACCACGTGATGGCGCAGCAGCACCCGCGCACCGGCATGTTCACCTACATGACACCGCTACTGGCCGGCGAAGCGCGCGGCTGGTCGTCGCCGTTCGACGATTTCTGGTGTTGCGTCGGCAGCGGCATGGAAGCGCACGCGCAGTTCGGCGACTCGATCTACTGGGAAGACGGGCAGGGCGTATACGTCAATCTATATGTGCCCTCCACCGTGCGCGATGCCGCCGGCTTCGCATTGACCTTGCATAGCACGCTGCCGGAACAAGGCCAGGTCGCACTGCGCATCGACGCCGCGCCAGCGGAGGTACGCACGCTGGCCTTGCGCGTGCCCGGCTGGGCCAGTGGGCCCACGCTGCAGATCAACGGTGAGCTGCAAGCCCTGCAGCCGGTGGACGGCTACCTGCGCATCACCCGGGTGTGGAAGGCTGGCGACAATGTGTCCCTGCAGCTGGACATGCCGTTGCGCCTGGAACCCACGGCGGACGATCCGGCGTGGGTGGCGCTCATGCGCGGCCCGCTGGTACTCGCCGCCGATCTTGGCGACGCCGCAAAGCCCTGGAGCACCAAGACCCCCGCACTGGTCGGCGGTGATGAGGTACTGCAACGCCTGCAGCCACTGCCGGCACACGGCCACTACGCATATGCCGACGGCGCCCAGCAATGGCATTTCTCGCCGTTCTACGCCCAGTTCGACCGCCGCAGCGCGGTGTACCTGGAGCATCGCGACGCCGCCGCCTGGCAACAACGCCAGGCCGAACAGGCCGCCAACGCGCAACAGCAAAAAGCCCTGGATACCCGCGCGCTCGACCACGTTGCGCTTGGCGACGACACTTCCGAAAAAGCCCACGCACTCACCAGCGAAAGCTCTTACGCACTGAGCTACCGCCGCCGCGCCGGCCGCGACGCCCGCACCGGCGGCTTCATCGCCTTCACCGTGCGCAACGCCACACAGGCCCGCATCCTGCGCCTACGCTACTGGGGCGACGAAACCCGCCGCCGCTTCCGCATCCTCGCCGACGGCGAACTCATCGCCAACGAACGCCTCGACGGCAACCGCGGCCTGGATTTCGTCGACGTGGACTACGCCTTACCCGCAGCGGTAGCAGGTCGCACTACCCTGCAGATCCGCATCGAACCGGAAACCGGTTATTCGGCCGGGCCTGCGTTTGGGTGTTGGGTGTTGGAGTCGGCGTGATCAAGGCGCAGACCGCCGTGTTACTGCGGTTACCTACGCGCTGCGTCACGCGTAGGCGACACACCGCAAGCACACAACCAGCAAGGCATCACAAGCAACCATGGAAGGAAAAAAGCCCCTCTCCCCCGGGAGAGGGGTTGGGGTGAGGGTACGGAGGCGAAGCCCCCCAAGACAATCCATTGCACCGCCTAACCTCACCGCCTAGCTACGGAATCCTCCGCGACAGTCACCACCACTCGCCTCGATGCGTAACGATCTGCAACTTGCAACCAACCGCACGTCGCAACTGCTCCAGCGATAGCCCAGCAAGCGCAAGCTGAAAATTCGTTGACGATCCACTGCGCTCTGCGATGAGCAAGTTGGCCGCAGCCTCGCTGGGCCACGGCTGCCTGGTCGAGTACAGATCGCAATTCCACCCATCCTGGCGGTTGGCCAGCGTCGACGGCATGCGACAGGTACGCGATGTCGAGTGCCTGCCGCATGCATAAAAAAGACCGGCGCGCAGGCCGGTCTTCGGATGACACCCAGTGCAGATGCTACTTACGCCGACAACTCCAACAACAACTTATTCAATCGCCTTACATACCCAGCCGGATCCTTGAGGCTATCGCCCGCCGCCAGCGCAGCCTGATCAAACAACACCCGGCTCAGGTCACCGAAGCGGTCCATGTCGGCTTCCGCATCGAGTTTCTCGATCAGCGGGTGGGCCGGGTTGAATTCGAACACCGGCTTGGACTCCGGCACGGCCTGGCCGCTGGCTTCCAGCAGCTGACGCATCTGCAGGCCCAGGTCGCCCTGGCCGATGGCCAGGATGGCCGGGGAGTCGGTCAGGCGGTGCGAGACGCGTACTTCGGCTACGTCCTCGCCCAGGGCGGCCTTGATGCGCGAGGCCAGGCCTTCCTTGGATTTGGCGACTTCTTCCTGCGCCTTCTTGTCTTCTTCCGAATCCAGCTTGCCCAGGTCCAGGTCGCCGCGTGCCACGTCCACGAACGACTTGCCGTCGAATTCGGTGAGGTAGCTCATCAGCCATTCGTCGATGCGGTCGGTGAGCAGCAGCACTTCGATGCCCTTCTTGCGGAACACTTCCAGGTGCGGGCTGTCCTTGATCTGCGCGTAGCTCTCGCCGGTGAGGTAATACAGTTTGTCCTGGCCCTCGGCCAAACGGCTCACGTAATCGGCCAGGCCCACGCTCTGCGCGCCAGTGGTGTCATGTGTGGAGGAGAAGCGCAGCAGGCCGGCGATCTTTTCGCGGTTGGCATAATCTTCGGCCGGGCCTTCCTTCAATGCCTGGCCGAAGTTGCGCCAGAACGTCGCATAGTCGTCCGGCTTGTCCTTGGCCAGCTTCTCCAGCATATCCAGCGAACGCTTGGTCAATGCGGACTTCATCGAGTCCACCACCGGGCCGGACTGCAGGATCTCGCGCGAGACATTGAGCGAGAGGTCCGACGAATCCACCACGCCCTTGATGAAGCGCAGATACAGCGGCAGGAACTGCTCGGCCTGGTCCATGATGAAAACGCGCTGCACGTACAGCTTCAGGCCCTTGGCCGAATCGCGGTGGTACAGGTCGAACGGGGCGCGGCCGGGCACGAACAGCAGCGAGGTGTATTCCAGCTTGCCTTCGACCTTGTTGTGGCTCCACGCCAGCGGGTTGCCCGCGTCGTGCGCCACGTGCTTGTAGAACTCTTGGTACTCCTCATCCTTGATCTCGGACTTGGGCCGCGTCCACAACGCGCTGGCGCGGTTGACCGATTCCCACTCGGGTTCGGCGGGCTTGTCGGCCTCTTCGCCGTAGTGCTCCTTGCGCATTTCGATCGGCAGGCCGATGTGGTCGGAATACTTCTTGAGGATGTTGCGCAGGGTCCAGCCGTCGGCGAACGACTCTTCGCCTTCCTTCAGGTGCAGCACGATGCGGGTGCCGCGCTCGGGCTTGTCGATGCTGGCGATTTCGAATTCGCCTTCGCCGCGCGAGGACCAATGCACGCCTTCGTTGGCAGGCAGGCCGGCGCGGCGCGAGTACACGTCCACCTGGTCGGCGACGATGAAGGCGCTATAGAAACCCACGCCGAACTGGCCGATCAGATTGGCGTCCTTCTTCTGGTCGCCGCTCAGGTGCTTGAGGAAATCAGCGGTGCCGGACTTTGCAATCGTGCCCAGGTGCGACACCGCGTCCTCGCGGCTCATGCCGATGCCGTTGTCGTCGATGGTGACGGTGCGGGCGTCCTTGTCGTAGTCGACGCGGATGCGCAGCTCGCTGCCGCCTTCCAGCAACTCGGGCTTGACCAAGGCTTCGAAGCGCAGCTTGTCGGCGGCGTCGGCGGCATTGGAGACCAGCTCGCGCAGGAAGATTTCCTTGTTCGAGTACAACGAATGGATCATCAGCTGCAGCAGCTGCTTGACCTCGGTCTGGAAGCCCAGCGTCTGCTTGTCGGTTTCAACGGTCATTGGGGTCGTGCTCCATGGTGGTCCAGGCCGCACCGCGGCCGATGGCCTGGGGGATGAGGCCGTCGGCGGATTTTTTCAAGGCGGGCGTGCCCGAATGTGTGGTGCATCGGCGGGCAGGGCGGGGCGGGAACGGCAGCCACAGCGGTATCATGGACGGCCATTGACCGCGCCCCGACCCATGCCGCCACTCGTGCCCTCGCTACGCCGCCATTGCCTGCCCACGCCGGGCGCGCGGCGATGAGCCGCCCGGCGCGGCCGGCGCCGCGCGGCGCGGAAGGCCAGGTGCGCATCGTGGGTGGGCGCTGGCGCAATACGCGACTGGCGGTGCCCGACCTGCCGGGCCTGCGCCCTAGCAGCGACCGCGTCCGCGAGACGGTGTTCAACTGGTTGATGCCGCGCCTGCCTGGTGCGCGCGTGCTGGACCTGTTCGCCGGCTCCGGCGCGCTGGGGCTGGAGTCGGTCTCGCGCGGCGCCGCGCATGCCACCCTGATCGAGCGCGACCCCGGCCTGGCGCAGCGGCTACGCGAGCATGTGCGCAAGCTGGATGCCGCCGGCCAGGTGCAGGTGCTGCAGGACGACGCGCTGCGCTGGCTGGAGCGCGCCCCGCCGGCCCAGGCCGACATCGTGTTCGTCGACCCACCGTTCGCCGCCGGGCTGTGGCCCGGCGTGCTGGACCGCTTGCCCCGGCATCTGGCCGCCGAGGCCTGGCTGTATCTGGAAGCGCCCGCCGACGGCGTGCCCCCGCTGCCTTCCGGCTGGCACCTGCACCGCGAGGGCGGCACCCGGGAGGTGCGCTATGCGCTGTACCGCCGGGCCGCTGCTACACTGAAGAGCGATCCGACCCCGGTAGTTTCCGTATGAGCGTGGCCAACAGCCGCACCGCCGTCTATCCCGGTACCTTCGACCCGATCACCAATGGCCACATCGACCTGGTGAACCGCGCCGCGCCGCTGTTCGAACGCGTGGTGGTGGGGGTTGCCTATAGCCCGTCCAAGGGCCCGGCACTGCCGCTGGAAAAACGCGTGGCGCTGGCGCAGGAAGCCCTGGCCGCGCATGCCAACGTGGAGGTGCGCGGCTTCGACACGCTGCTGGCGCATTTCGTGCGCGACATGGGCGCCGGCGTGCTGCTGCGCGGCCTGCGTGCGGTGTCCGATTTCGAATACGAATTCCAGATGGCCAGCATGAACCGCCATCTGATCCCGGAGGTGGAAACCCTGTTCCTGACCCCGGCCGAGCAATACAGCTTCATTTCCTCATCGCTGGTGCGCGAAATTGCGCGTCTGGGCGGGGATGTGTCCGGCTTCGTTCCGGCCTCGGTCGTCGAGGCGTTGCGGCAGGTGCGCGAATCTCGCGCGCAGGCCTGAGCTTTTGCAGTTACATCACCACATGCATTTCAAAGGGAGGAGTTTCATGAAACACACCATGCGCGCTCTGGCGCTCGCTTCGATCGCCGCACTGGCGGTCACCGCCTGCAAGAAGGAAGAGCCGGCGCCGACCGCCGCTGCCGCACCGGCGCCGCTGAAGGCACCGGCCAAGGACGACAACGCCGGCTGGAAGAAGTACCTGCAGGAAGTGGTCGGCCAGAACCTGGGCGCCACCACCAACAGCCCGTTCCTGTACTACTTGCCGCCGGAGTCCGATGCCGAGTTCGCCGGCAGTTACGAGCGTCAGCTGGAAAGCGTCAAGACCGCGCTGGCACGTGGCGTGCAGCCGGGCAACATGCTGGCCTTCGGTTCGTCCGCGTCCACCAAGATGGCCGACCTGATCGACGCCGCGTTCAAGGACGTGCAGCCGGATTCGATGAAGGGCGTGCGCGTGTTGTTCATCGGCGATGCCGCCGAAAATGCCCGCGTGCAGACCATCGTCCAGCCCAAGGGCGTGGAATACACCTTCGTTGAAGCCAAGTAATGCCGTACCAGGCCGGATGCGCGGGAGGGCGCACCCGGCCGCCGTGTGTGGAGTCAGCAGCATGCTGACTCCACAGGTCACCGGAGCCGGCCGTACCAAGCCGGCGCCGGACAGCGCGCAAGGCGCTGTCCAGGTGGTCATCATCCGCGCCATCTGCGCCCGCCTGCAGCAGTACGTTGCGTTCCAGCGCCTGCAGTTGAATCGCGCTGCCCCGCATTGCATGGTGGTGTCGATATGTCGCTGAAAATCAACGAGCTCTGCGTCAACTGCGACGTCTGCGAGCCGGCGTGCCCGAATCAGGCCATCTCGATGGGCGAGACCATCTACGTCATCGACCCGGCACGCTGCACCGAGTGCGTGGGCCATTTCGACGAAGCGCAATGCGTGGTGGTGTGCCCGGTCGAATGCATCGACCCGGATCCGGATATTCCGGAAACCCATGATCAGCTGCTGGCCAAGCTGATGCAGTTGCAGCGCGATCATCCCGAACTGTACGAACAGGAGCCTCCCGCCCCGTGAGCACTCTCTCCCCACGTTTCTCCCTGCGCGGCCTGTTGTTGCTGGCCTTGGTGCTGGCACCGCCTGTGTGGTCCGCCGACGGCGCCAAGCCGGCAGCGGCCAGCACCGCACCGGTTGCCGCGCATCCGCCTGGCGCGGCGATCGCCAGCGGCCATGCGCTGGCCACCGATGCCGGCCTGCAGATCCTGCGCGAGGGCGGCAATGCGTTCGATGCCGCGGTCGCGGTGTCGTCCACGCTGGCGGTGGTCGAGCCGATCAGCTCGGGGCTGGGTGGCGGCGGTTTCTTCCTGCTGCACGACGCCAAGACCGGCAAGGACGTGATGCTGGACGCGCGCGAAACCGCGCCCGAGTCGGCCACCGAAGCGCAGTTCCTCGACAAGAAAGGCGAGCTGGACCGTGACCGCTCGGTCAACGGCCCGTGGTCGGCCGGTATTCCTGGGCTGCCGGCGGCGCTGGTGGAGCTGGCTGCCAAGCACGGCCGGCTGCCGCTGAAGCAGTCGCTGGCGCCATCGATCCGCATCGCGACCGACGGTTTCCCGGTGTACGCGCGCATGGCCAAAGGCTATGCCTCGCGGCGCGAAGTGATGGAGCGCTACCCCGGCACGCGGCAGGTGTATCTGCGCTGCGGCAAACCCATTGCCGAAGGCGAGATCTTCAAGCAGCCGGAGCTGGCCCATACGCTGCAGCTGCTCGGCGACAAGGGCTTCGACGGCTTCTACAAAGGCGAGACCGCCAAGAAGCTGCTGGCCGGCGTGAAGCAGGCCGGTGGTCAGTGGAAGGCCGCCGAGCTGGCCGGGTATCGGGTCAAGGAGCGCACGCCGATCCAGTTCGATTACCGCGGCTGGAAGATCACCACCGCACCGCCGCCGTCCTCCGGTGGTATCGCGCTGGCGGCCATGCTGCAGATTCTGGAAGGCTGGGACCTGAATAAGCTCGATGACGTGCACCGCACCCATCTGGTGGTGGAGTCGATGCGCCGCGCCTACCGCGACCGTACCTTCTTCCTGGGCGACCCGGACTTCGTGGATGTGCCGCAGCGCGTGCTGACCAGCAAGGACTACGCGCAAGGCCTGCGCGCCACGATCAATCCGGACAAGGCCACGCCCAGCGATCTGCTGTCGGGCAATCCCACCCCGTTGGAAGATGACGAAACCACGCATTTTTCCATCATCGATGGCGAAGGCAACCGTGTGGGCGCTACCCAGACCGTCAACCTGCTGTACGGCTCGGGCCTGATTCCCAAGGGCACCGGCGTGCTGCTCAACAACGAGATGGACGACTTCGCGCTCAAGCCGGGCACGCCGAATGCGTTTGGCGTGATGGGCTATGCAGCCAACGCGCCCAAGCCGGGCAAGCGCATGCTCAGCTCGATGACGCCCACGTTCATGGAGTCGGCCGACAAGGCCATCGTGCTGGGCACGCCGGGCGGTAGCCGCATCATCACCATGGTGCTGCTCGGCATCCTCGGTTACGACGCAGGCCTGGATGCACAGGCAGTGAGCGCGCTACCGCGGTATCACCACCAGTGGCTGCCGGACGTCATCGACGCCGAAACCGATGCCTTCTCGCCGCAGACCGCCAAGGGCCTGGAAGCGATGGGCCACGCCCTCAAACTGCCCGGCGACACCGCCGAGGGCGGCCGCGGTTCCAGCCACGTGTGGGGCAACCTGCAGACCGTGGAATGGGACAAGCGCCGCAACGTGCTCAGTGGCGGCAGCGACCCGCGCAATCCGGTGGGCAAGGCGCAGGTGCAGTTGGAAGCGAACGTCGGCTCGCAAGCCAGTCCGTAATGATGCGCAGCCAGGTGGCAGGCCGGTGCCTGCTGCCTGGCTGCGATCGTTTGCATCGTGGCCGATCACGGGTCATTCCAACAGCCCGTAATAGTGGCCCTTGGCTTCATAGACGGTGTAGTCACTGTAATCGGGGTTGCTCTTCTTGCTCTGCACGGAGGCGTCGAGCAGGCGTACGACTAGCTTGCCTTCCAGCACGTAGATGTCCGGATTTGTATTGCCCCCCAGGAAGGGTTTCCAGCGCGGCATTCCGCGTTGTTTGGCCTGGTGCTGTTCGGGGCTCAGGGTGCCGGGTGCGATGGGTTTGTTATCGCTATCGATGATGTTCATCGGATGTCTCCTGGTGATGATGGGGATGCGCCTGTCGCTGCGATAGGGACGACACAGCGTGGAGCGCGATGCCACGTTAGCCGGCCTGCGACGAGGGGAATTGGTGTAAACGACGTAAATCACGGGCGTTCCGACTAGGAACCAGGTTGGTTTTCCCGTGCAAGCCAGGGTGGGAGCAGCGGGAGCGTTGGACCAGGTTTGATCGCCGGAACAATGCGACGCGGTTGGCAGCAATGTGCAATCTTCGAACGACTCCAGAGGTGCCATCAGTACGCGACTCGGCGCGTTGCGGCGATCTGGGCTTGTAGCGGCGCTAGGGTGCGGCCACCATGGGCGCATGAAAACTCCTGTCATCCTGTTGTCTGTCACCGCGCTGCTGCTTCCCCTGGGTACCTGCGCCGCCGAACTCAGCGCGCCCCGTTCGGCAGGCGCGATCCACGTCAATCAGCTTGGGTACTTGCCGGGCTCGACCAAGCTGGCGGTGGTCGGGCTAGCGCAGGGCGAGGTGCTGAAAGCGGACCGTTTCGCGCTGGAAGATGCGCAGGGACGCACGGTTCTGCAAGGCACCTTGCAACCGCCAGCGCTGTGGACGCCAGCCGGGCAGCAGGCGCGGGTGGCGGATTTTTCCGGCCTGCGTGCGGCCGGCACCTACCGGTTGAAGGTCGACGGGCTGCCGGCATCGGATCCGTTCCCGATCGACGCGCATGCCTACCAGCCGGTGGTCGATGCGTCGCTGAAGGCGTTCTATTTCAACCGTGCCAGTACCGCGCTGCCGGCGCAGTTTGCCGGGCGCTATGCGCGTGCGGCCGGGCATCCGGATACGCAGGTGCGTATCCATCCAACGGCGGCCTCGGCCACGCGCCCGGCCGACAGCGTGATCAGTGCGCCCAAGGGCTGGTACGACGCCGGCGACTACAACAAGTACATCGTCAATTCCGGCATCAGCACCTACACCTTGCTGGCAGCCTACGAACACTATCCGGCGCTGTTCAAGGCCAAGCCCCTGACCATTCCCGACGACGCGCACGGCGTGCCGGGCATCCTGCAGGAGACCTGGTGGAACCTGGAATGGATGCTGGCCATGCAGGACCCGGCCGATGGCGGCGTCTACCACAAGCTCACCGACAAGCAGTTCGACGGGTTGGTGATGCCGGATCAAGCCAAGCAGCAACGCTATGTGGTGATGAAAGCCACTGCCGCCACGCTGGACTTTGCCGCGGTGATGGCCGCGGCCAGCCGGGTGTATGCACCCTTCGACAAACAGTATCCTGGTATGTCGGCGCGCATGTTGAAGGCCGCGCGGGCCGCGTGGACGTGGGCGCAACAGCATCCGGATGTGATCTATCGCCAGCCCGACGATGTGCGCACCGGCGGCTACGACGACGCGCAGGTGGACGACGAATTTGCCTGGGCAGCCGCGGAGCTGTACGTGACCACCGGCGAGGACAAGTTCTACGATGCGATGCTGGCGCGCAACGTGCCGGCCAGCGTGCCGAATTGGGGCAGCGTCGGCGGACTGGCCTGGATGTCGCTGGCCGCGCACCGCGACACGCTGACCGCGCATGCCGACCGTGCCCGCATCACGCGCGAAATCACCGGCCTGGCGCAGCAGCTGGCCGATGCGTGGCAGGCATCGCCGTGGCGGCTGGCGATGAACGACAAGGATTTCGTCTGGGGCAGCAATGCCGCGGTGCTCAACCGCGCGATGATGTTGTTGCAAGGCTATCGCCTGACCCGGCAGCGCACGTATCTGGATGCCGCGCAGTCGCACCTGGATTACATCCTGGGCCGCAATCCGCTGGGCCTGTCGTTCGTCACCGGGGTCGGGCAGCGCACGCCGATGCATATCCACCATCGCCCCTCCGAAGCGGACGGCATCGCCGCGCCGGTGCCGGGCTGGCTGGCCGGCGGCCCGCAGCCGGGGCAGCAGGATGCCAAGGATTGCAAAGTGGCGTATCCCTCCAAGCTGCCGGCGCTGTCGTATCTGGACAACACCTGCAGTTACGCCACCAACGAGGTAGCCATCAACTGGAATGCGCCGCTGGTGTATGTGAGCGCGGCGATCGAGGCATCGACGCGTTAGGACGTGCGGTTTTCGAAGTGGTGCCGGCACCCTCGTAGCGATCGCACACTGCAGCTGTTCCTTCTCCCCTCGGGAGAAGGTGGCGCGTAGCGCCGGATGAGGGTGCAGCGTCGGCAGGAACACTGACGCACCGTACCCTCACCCCGACCCCTCTCCCGAGAGAGAGGGGCTTCAAGCCAGCGCCGTTCACTCCACCCGCGTGCCAAGCAGCTGTTCCTTCTCCCCTCGGGAGAAGGTGGCGCGTAGCGCCGGATGAGGGTGCGGCGTCGGCAGGAACACTGACGCACCGTACCCTCACCCCAACCCCTCTCCCGAGGGGAGAGGAGCTTCAAGCCAACGCAGTTCACTCCACCCGCGTGCCAAGCAGCTGTTCCTTCTCCCTTCGGGAGAAGGTGGCGCGTAGCGCCGGATGAGGGTGCGGCGTCGGCAGGAACACTGACGCACCGTACCCTCACCCCAACCCCTCTCCCGAGAGGAGAGGGGCTTCAAGCCAGCGCCGTTCACTCCACCCGCGTGCCAAAGATCCGGTCGCCCGCATCGCCCAGGCCGGGCAGGATGTAACCCTTTTCGTTGAGGTGGTCATCGATGGCGGCGGTGTAGACCTCCACGTCCGGATGCGCTGCTTCCAGGGCCTTCAGGCCTTCCGGTGCGGCGACCAGGAAGATGCCCTTGATGCGGCGCGCACCGGCGCGCTTGAGCATGTCGATGGTGGCGATCAGGGTGCCGCCGGTGGCCAGCATCGGGTCCAGGATCAGCGCCTCGCGCTCTTCCAGGCGGCCGGTGAGGCGTTCGAAGTAGGGCACCGGCTGCAGGGTTTCTTCGTCGCGCTGCAGGCCGACCACGCTGACGCGTGCGGCCGGGATCAGGGCCAGCACGCCGGGCAGCATGCCCAGGCCCGCACGCAGGATCGGCACCAGGGTGATCTTGGCCCCGGCGATGCGCTGCACGCTCACCGGGCCGGCCCAGCCCTGTTGCACATGCGATTCGGTGTCCAGGTTCGCCGTGGCCTCGTAGGCGAGCAGGGTGCCCAGCTCGGTGACCAGTTCGCGAAAGCCCTTGGTGCTCAGGGCGGCATCGCGCAACAGGCCGATTTTGTGCTGGACGAGGGGGTGGCGGACTTCGACGATTTTCATGGGCGGCGACAGGCAGGAAAGAGGCACAGTGTGCCGCAGCCAGCCGGGGCGTCGCCACAGTGCGCATGTGATCGCGCTTGCACATGTCATGTCGGTGAAACGTCGCGGACATAGTGTGCACACCCATTCTTAACCGATTGGGGAAGCACTCGTGTCGAACAAGACTCCGCTCTGTCTGGCGATCACGCTGACGCTGGCGAGCGCCGGCTGGGGCCCGCAGGCACATGCGGCAGAGCCTGTTGCCGCCGGCGGCGCCGCCAGCGGTGCAGCCGCCATCGATCTGGAACGCCTGGAAGTGCGCCCGCAACAGGAAGCGCAGGAGCGCGCGGTCGACCTCAAGCGCGCCTCCGATGCCATCCAGGACGCCGTCGCCTCCGATGCGCTGGGGCGTTACCCCGACAAGAATGTTGCAGAATCCTTGCAGCGCCTGCCCGGTGTCAGCGTCACCCGCGACCAGGGCGAAGGGCGTTTTGTGGTCATCCGCGGCCTGGATTCGGCGCTCAACAGCGTGACCATCGACGGCATGAACATGGGCACGCCCGAAGACGGCACGCGTTCCACGCCGCTGGACGTGATCCCCTCCGATTCCACCGAGCGCCTGAAGGTGGTGAAGTCGCCGACCCCGGACATGCCGGGCGATTCGATCGGTGGCGCCATCCAGGTCGAATCCACCTCCGCTTTCGACCGCGATGGGCGCACGCTGCGCGGCTCGATCGAGGGCAGCCATCAGTCGCTGTCCGGCAAGACCAGCCCCAAGGGCGCGTTCAACTACAGCGATATTGTCGGCGGCACCTTCGGCGTGGCGGTGGGGGTGAACTACCAGGACCGCGAGTTCGAATCGGACAATACCGAAGTGGCCTACGACAGCTTCGAAGGTGGCGCTGCCGACGATCTGTTCGCTGGCCAGGTGCAGCGCCGCAAATACTTCATCGAGCGGACCCGCATGGGCGCCAACCTCAATCTGGACTGGCGCCCGGATGCGGACAACCGCTACTACCTGCGCTCGCTGTACAGCCGTTTCGACGATGCCGAAACGCGCCAGCGCACCATCTTCGGCCTTGCCGACGGCCAGGTGAGCGCCAATGGCGATGGCACCTACAACGTGGCCGATCTGCCGGCCGACAGCATTTCCAAGCGCGTGCGTTACCGCACCAAGAAGGAAGACAACACCGCCATCAGCGTCGGTGGCGAGAACCGCCTGAGCAGCGCCACCATCGATTACAAGGCCGGCTACACCAAGACCACCGAGCGGGTGAACGACGAGACGGAGGCGTACTTCGATTACGACGGCGACGACCTCTCGGCCACGGTGGACCAGCGCAGCGGCATCCCGCGCCTGGGGTTTTCGGATAACGGCTGGCAGAGCAACCAGGAGTTCGTGTTCGACCGTTTCGTGCTCGCACCCAAGACGGTGGACGATAGCGAGCACAGCGCGCAACTCAACGTGCGCTTCGACGGTGAACATTCCAGCCTGAAGATGGGCGTGCTTGGCCGCTGGCGCGAGCGCGATGTCAACGTGGACGAACGCGAGCTGCGTCGCGGCCCGGCCATCGATCCGAGCAGCTGGACCACGGAGCCACCGGAGCATCGCGGCGGCACCCTGGGCCAGAGCATCGGCTCGGACGGCATGCGCCGCTACTGGCGCGCGTCGGGCAATCTCTACAGCGCCCGCCCGCAGGATGTCGGCGCCAACCAGCAGGCGTCGTTGCAGGACGACTACACTGCCACCGAAGACGTGTTCGCCACCTATGCGATGGGAACCTGGGACATCGGCGCGTTGCGCATGATTGCCGGCGTGCGCGTGGAAAACACCCAGTTCAACGCCACCGGCAACCAGGTGGACGTGGCCGAAGACGGCCGCACCGCCACGGTGACCCCGCGCGAAGCGTCCAGCAGCTACACCAACGTGCTGCCGGGCCTGCACCTGCGCTACGACAGCGGCAACGACTGGGTGCTGCGCTTTGCGGCCAACAAGACCCTGTCACGGCCCTCGTTCGGCGATGTATCGCCACGGGTGAGCATCAATCGCGGCGACAACGAGGTGAACATCGGCAACCCCGATCTCAACCCGTACCGCTCCACCAACCTGGACCTGTCGTTCGAGAAGTACATCGGCAGCACCGGCCTGGTGTCGCTGGGCGTGTTCGACAAGTCGATCGACGACTACATCGTGCAGACCATCAGCACCACCGATGCGCAATTCCCCGGCCTGCAGGCGACGCGCGCGATCAATGGCGACACCGCCAAGGTGCGCGGTGCCGAATTCAATTGGCAGCAGAGCCTGGACTTCCTGCCCGAGGGCTGGAACGGCCTGCTGCTCGGCGCCAGCGCCACCGCGCTGGACAGCGATTTCGACCCGGGGCTGAGTGATCGCGCCGGCGAGGACTTCATGCTGCCGCGCTCGTCCAAGCGCATCTACAGCGGTCATCTGGGTTACGAAAAGTACGGCTTCAGTGCACGCGTGGCAGCGGTGTATCGCAGCGAGTACCTGGACACCATCGGACAGAGTCGTGCGTACGATATCTATGTTGCCCCGCATACCCAGCTGGATGTCAGCATGAGTTATCAGTTCAACAGCCACGTCAGCCTGTACCTGGAAGCACAGAACCTGCTGGACGAACCGCTGGAGCTGTACCAGGGCGTGCGCTCGCGCACCCTGCAAAACGAAGAATACGGCCGGACCTATGCGCTCGGCCTGAAGGTGGCACTGTGATGCGGGCCGCCGTGTTGTTGCCGGCCACCGTGCTGGCAGGGGCGATGGCGCTGGCCGGCTGTGCAACCCACGCCGTCGACCGCGAAGCCGACGAAGCATTGCTGCAGGATCCCACGCTCAGCGAAGCGAAGGTGGCGCACGACGTGGTGCCCGAAGCCTTCATCACCGCGCTCACGCCCACCGATAACCTGGATTCGCCGGCCAGCTGGCGCGCCCCCGATGGCAGCCGCTGGGTGATCGCCACGGCCAAGGCCACGCATGCCTTGGTGGTGTTCGACGGCGACAGCGGCAAGCGGCTACGGGTGGTGGGCGGCAAGGGCAAGGCACTGGGCAAGCTGGATCGCCCCAACGGCATTTCGGTGGTGGATGACCTGGTATTCGTGGTGGAGCGCGACAACCGCCGCGTGCAGGTGTTTTCGCTGCCGGACTTCAGGCCGCTGACCGCGTTCGGCCAGGATGCGCTGCGCGAGCCCTACGGGCTGTGGGTGCGCAAGCACGACGGCGGCTACGAGGTGGTGGTCAGCGACAACTACATGTCGCCGGCCAACAAGGACCAGCCGCCGCCGCTGGCCGAGCTGGGCCAGCGTTTCCGGCGCTATCAGTTGAACGCGGCAGGGCAGGGCTGGCAGGCGCGGCTGACGCAGAGCTTTGGCGATACCACCGAGGCCGGTGCCATCCGTATTGCCGAGTCGGTCTTCGGCGACCAGGCCAATGCGCGGCTGATGATTGCCGAAGAGGACGTGGCCGTCGGCACCCAATTGCGCGAGTACGGCATGGACGGGCGCTATCGCGGGCGCAATGTCGGCACCGGGCTATTCAAGGCGCAGGCCGAAGGCCTGACCTTGCTGCAATGCGCCGACGGCAGCGGTTACTGGATCGCCACCGATCAGTTCAAGGACCGCAGCGTGTTCCAGGTGTTCGACCGCAAGACGCTGGCGCACGTGGGCGCCTTCGCCGGCCGGGTGACTGCCAACACCGACGGTGTGTGGCTGGACCAACGTGGCGACACGCGCTTTCCCGGTGGCGTGTTCTACGCGCTGCACGACGACCAGGCGGTGGCGGCCTTCGATTGGCGCGACATCGCGCGCACCTTGCGGCTGAAGGACTGCGCGCCATGAACGCCCCACGCAGGGTGCTGTCCGTGGTGGTGTCGGTGCTTGCGCTGGCCGCTGGCCAGGTATGTGCGGCCGAGCACGCTGCCGAGCCGAACACGCAGGTGCCGGCCGGCTCCACCCACTATGTGGCCGACGGCTTTCCCGACCGCATCGTCGCCACGCCGGCGCAGGATGCGGGCACCGGGTTTGCGGTGGCCTGGCGCACCGATGCCAGCGTCAGCCAGCCCTGGCTGGAACTGGTGGTTGCCGGCGATTCGCCCGACCTGGGCACGCCGCGGCGCATCCGTGCCACCACGGCGACGCTGGCCAGCGAAAATGGCAGCTCGCACCATCACCGGGCCGAGATCGCCGGGCTCACGCCGGACACACTGTATGCCTATCGCGTGCAGGGCCACGACACCTGGGGCGCCTGGAATCAGTTCCGTACCGCTGCCACGCCGGACGCCCCGCTGACGCTGCTGTATTTCGGCGATACCCAGAACAAGAACCTCAGCCTGGTCTCGCGGGTGATCCGCCAGGCATGGCGCTCGGCGCCGGACGCGCGGCTTGCGTTGTTCGCCGGCGACCTGGTCAGCGGCAAGGACGGCCAGGACGACAACGAGTGGGCGGAATGGTTCGAAGCCGGGCGCTGGCTGCTCGAAGGCACCGCGGTGGCGCCGGCGCCGGGCAACCACGAGTATCACGAGGAAGGCGACGAGTCTCCGCAGGCGACCCGCACCCTGGGCAACCATTGGCCGGTGACCTTTGCATTGCCGCATAACGGGCCCTCGGCCACCGCGCGCACCAGCTACTGGTTCGATTACCAGGGCGTGCGCATTGCCGTGCTCGATGGCACCTCGGTGCTGGATCTGGGCACCGGCCCGGCGCAGGCGCAGTGGCTGGACAAGGTATTGGCCGACAACCCGCATCCGTGGTCGATCGTGCTCATCCACCAGCCGTTCTTCTCGCCGCGTGCCGATCGCGAGAACGAAAAACTGGTGGAGCAGGTTTTGCCGGTGATTCGCCGGCACAAGGTGGATCTGGTGCTGCAAGGCCATGACCACACCTACGGCCGGCGCGGCGACCAGCCGGGGCAGGCGACGCCGGTATTCGTGGTGTCGGTGGCCGGGCCCAAGCAGTACCGCCTCTCGGACATGGCGCGCAAGACCATGCGGCCGGTGGGTGAAGACACCCAGTTGTATCAGGTGCTTCGACTGGACAGGCAGCGCCTGGTGTACGAATCGCGCACCGCCACAGGCCGCTTGTACGACGCATTCGAATTGCAACGCGATGCACAGGGTGCAAAGCGGTTGATCGAGCATGTGCAAGGACGTATCGCCCCACGCACGTGCCCGCGCGAGGCGACCTTGAAAGGGCGGGCGGATCGGTGCTGGGAGTGACGTAAAGATGACAACGCGACGATTATTCGGGCGAATCGTCGTGGTGAATGAGGGCATTGTGAGGAAACTTCGCGCGCGCATAGATTCTTCGAATAACGCGCTGGTGTCCTATCGAAAAATGCGAATTACGTCACATTGATAATGCGGCTACGGTGGGTGCGCCGAACTCGTGTCCGTGGCGCCCTGCAATGCGGTGCCACGGCGCAGGGTCCGGTTCCCCCAGCCCCACCGAGCCGTGCCCATGATTCCCCCGCTCTTTCACCTGACCGCACCGACCAAGCATCTGCTATGGGAGGAGCGCAGGATTTGCGACCGTTTGCAGCGCCTGCTGCCTGGATGGACGTGCTACCTCTGGGACGATGCCGATAATTCGGAACTGATGCGGCGTGCATTCCCGGAGTTTGCCGAGCGTTACGAGCGCATCCGCTTCGGCGTGATGAAGGCCGATATTGCGCGCTGTGCCTATATGCATGCGCACGGCGGGTTTTACTTCGATACCGATTACAAACTGTTGCGTCCGCTGGCTGCGGACGTGCTGTCGCAGCAGTGCGTGTTGCCGATCGAAGAAGGCGCTCCGGGCCACGACGACTTCAAGATCGGCAATGCCGTGTTCGGCTCCGAAGCGGGCCATCCGTTCTGGCGCGCGTTCATCGAGCATATCTTCCACGTGCATGCGCCGGAAACGCTGGAGGACCACCGGCAGATTCCGATGATTTCCGGGCCGCGCGGGTTGACGCGTTTCTACAACGCGCACGCTGCACAGTTTGCGGGCATCGTGTTTCCGCCGCGCGATGCGTTCCACCCGGACCGCACCTGGTTCGGCCTGGGTCATCGTGGTGGCAAGGCCGCGGTGGGCTCTCACCTGTGCTGGGCATCGTGGCGGGGAAAATCGCCACGGCGTGCGGTGACCAATTATCTGCGGCGCAAGTTGAGTGCAGTGCCGATCTGAGCGGCGGCCGACGGGCAACGCCTTGGGTCTGGCGCTGTGGCATTCAGTCGCGCGAAAGGACGCGGACGTCATGTACTTCGCAGCGCAGCTTGCCATCACGCTGCGATGCGTGACGGCCGACCGGGCTGTAAGGCCCTGATTGCCGTGGCCAGCACGATCGCAATCAGCTGGTCACCCAAAGCAAGCGCTTCACCCCGCGTCACACCCACCGGGCGGGGCAGGCGCGTTACCAGCAGGCACGCATCGACTGCGCTGCAGCCGATGCGCGTCCGCCCGGATCAGGCGGCCTCGGCCTGGGTCTGGCGCGGGCCTTCCTTCAATGCCCGCGCGATCAGGCCGACCAGCAGGTCCAGTTCTTCTTCGTCCATCGCAAAATGCGGGGTGAAGCGCAGCGAATTCTCGCCGCCGTGGATCACGTTGACGCCGCGGTGGCGCAACCACTCTTCGGTGGAGCCGGCGCCGTAACACTTGAACTGCGGCGCCAGCTCACACGAGAACAGCAAGCCGGTGCCCTGGACCTTGGTGATCAGGCCGCCCAGCTCCGATTGCAGCGCCTGCAGCTTGGCAATCGCCTGCGCGCCGCGGGTGCGGATGTTGTCGCGCACCTGCGGGGTGAACAAGGCCAGCGTGGCGCAGGCCACGTCCAGCGCACGCGGGTTGGTGGTCATGGTGTTGCCGTAGGTGCCCTTGCGGTACACCTGCGCGGCGTGCTCGGTCACTGCCAGCACCGACAGCGGATATTGCGCGGCGTTGAGCGCCTTGGAATAGGTTTCCAGATCCGGCGGGTCCAGCTGCTCGAAGCCCGGGTAGTCCACCACCGACAGCACGCCATGCGCGCGCAGGCCGGCCTGGATGGAATCCACCAGCAGCAGGCTGCCGTGCGCGCGGGTGAGCGCACGCGCGGCGGCATAGAACTCGGCCGGTAGCGCACGCCCTGGGTCGCCTTCGCCCATCACCGGCTCCAGGAAGACCGCTTCGATGAACCAGTGATTGCGCGCGGCCTCGTCGAAGGCACGTTGCAACGCGGCCACATCGTAGGGCGCAATCGCAATCACCGAGTCCTCGTCGCGATAGCTGGCCAGATATTTGCTGTAGGTCTTGCGGCTGGAGTCGGAATACAGGCCGGGGCGATCGGTGCGGCCGTGGAAGCTGCCCTTGACCACCAGGCGCTTGATGCTGGCGCCGGCATGCCGCGCGCCCGGGTCGGTGTGCAGCTTGGCGTTGGTATCCACGATGCGTGCGGCCAGGCCCACCGCTTCGGAGCCGGAGTTGAGGCACATGAAGCGTGCGAACGGGCAGCCGCCACGGGTATGGCCGATCTCGGCGCGCAGGGCGCGGTCGAGCCGGCGCTGCGCCAGGCTGGGCGTCATCACATTGGCCATCACCTGCGGGCGCGCCATGGCTTCCAGCACCGGCGCCGGCGTGTGGCCGAAGCCCAGCATGCCGTAGCCGCCGGCGTCGTACAGCACCGCACCCTTGAGCGTGACCACCCACGGCCCGCGGGCGGCCAGCGCCACGTAAGGCGTCACCGCATCGTCGGCGTAGAAGTTGATGAAGCCGTCCTGCACCGCGGCGATCTGGGCGTCTTCGTCCAGGTCGAGCAGGTCGGCGGCCTCATCGCGCACCAGCGCGTATTCGGCGGCTGCCGCAGTGATGGCGTGTTGCAGGTCAGAGTGGTTGGCGGCCAGGCGCACGATGGCGGCATCGTCCAGGCCATCGGTCTGGCGGCGGCCGGCATGGGCACGCAGCGGGGCGAGCGGGGCGAGGACGGACATGGCGCATCTCCTGCAAGGTGGCGTTGTTCTTCTATTATCGGCAGAAGATCGGCGTTTGGCAGCGTGAATCTGGGCAGGAAGTGCGGTATTTTCGGCGATTCGCCGAAACGAATGCGCATAGTGAAGATCACCCCGTCCGACGAACGCCTGTTATCGCTGCTACGCGAGGACGCGCGCGCCTCCACCGCGCAGATCGCGCGCCGGCTCGGGCTCTCGCGCACCACGGTGCAGAGCCGCATCGAAAAGCTCGAACGCGACGGCGTGATCAGCGGCTACACCGTGCGCACCCATGACGACTACGAGCAGGGCCGCATCCGCGCGCACATCCTGATCACCGTGCTGCCCAAGAAGATGCCGGCCGTGGTCAAGGCGCTGCGCGACATCCCTGAGGTGCGCCTGCTGCATTCGGTCAGCGGCGCCTACGACCTGATCGCCCTGGGGGTGGTGGGCGGGGTCAACGAGATGGACGTGCTCACCGACGCCATCGGCGCCATCGACGGGGTGGAGCGCACGACCAGTTCGATCATTTTGTCCACCAAGTTCGAGCGGTGAGGGCGAATCGGGAATCGGGAATAGGGAATCGCAACAGCAACAGCGCTTCACCGTCACCAGTGCCGCTCCCGGCTCACTGCTCTTTCGATTCCCCATTCCCGATTCCCCACTCCCGGCCGCAGTTACAATGCCCGGCTCCTCAGCCAACCAATCCTGCGGCCTTGAAGAAGTCCGATTTCCATTACGACCTGCCCGACGAACTGATCGCCCAGGCGCCGCTTGCCGAGCGCGCGGCCAGCCGGCTGCTGGTGGTGCCGCCGTCGCCGCAAGCACTGGCCGACCGCCAGGTACGCGATCTGCCGGAGCTTCTGCAGCCGGGCGACCTGTTGATCTTCAACGACACCCGCGTCATTCCGGCGCGGCTGTTCGGGCAGAAGGCCAGCGGCGGGCGCGTGGAGATCCTCATCGAGCGCCTGCTGGGCGAGCGCGAGGCGCGGGTGCAGATCGGCGCCAGCAAGTCGCCCAAGGCCGGCAGCCTGATCGCACTGGATGCCGGCGGCCAGGCCGAGGTGCTCGGGCGCGATGGCGAGTTCTATCTGCTGCGCTTCGAGATCCCGACCCCGCTGGAACACTGGCTGCTGGAGGCCGGCCGCCTGCCGCTGCCGCCCTACATCCGCCGCGAGCCGGGCATCGAAGACCGCGAGCGCTACCAGACCGTGTTCGCGCGCGAAGTCGGTGCGGTCGCCGCACCCACCGCCGGCCTGCATTTCGACGAGGCGCTGCTGGCACGCCTGCGCGCGCGCGGGGTGGAGTTCGGCCACGTCACCTTGCACGTGGGCGCCGGCACCTTCCAGCCGGTGCGCGTGGATGCGCTCGAGCAGCACGTGATGCATAAAGAGTGGCTCAACGTCGGTGCCGCGCTGGTGGAGCAGGTGCGCCGCACGCGTGAGCGCGGCGGCCGCGTCATCGCGGTGGGCACCACCGTCGTGCGTTCGCTGGAAAGCGCCTGGCGCAAGACAGATGCGGCCCCGGACGGCGAACTGCTGCCATTCGCCGGCGAAACCCAGATCTTCATCCTGCCCGGCTACCGCATCCGCAGCGTCGACGCGATGGTCACCAATTTCCACCTGCCCGAAAGCACCTTGCTGATGATGGTCTCGGCCTTCGCCGGCCGCGAGCGCATCTTCGCCGCCTACCAGCACGCCATCGCCCAGCGCTATCGCTTCTTTTCGTATGGCGATGCGATGTTGCTGTGGGGCCAGGAATCGGGAGTCGGGAATGGGGAATCGTAAGGCGCTACCCGCCAAACGATCAGCCACCTGCCAACCGCTCTTCCCATTCCCGATTCTCGACTCCCCATTCCCGGCCCCTCAATGTCCCGACTCCAGTTCCAGCTCCAGACCACCGACGGCCATGCCCGGCGTGGCCGCCTGACCTTTCCGCGCGGCACGGTGGAAACGCCGGCGTTCATGCCGGTGGGCACCTATGGGTCGGTCAAGGGCATCCTGCCCGAGCAGATCCGCGCGCTGGGGGCGGAGATCATCCTGGGCAATACCTTCCACCTGTATCTGCGCCCGGGCCTGGATGTGATCGGCGACCACGGCGGGCTGCACGGGTTTGCGCGCTGGGACGGGCCGATCCTCACCGATTCCGGCGGTTTCCAGGTGTTCTCGCTGGCGCATCGCCGCAAGATCACCGAGCAGGGCGTGACCTTTTCCTCGCCCACCGACGGTGCGCGGGTGTTCCTGGGCCCCGAGGAGAGCATGAAGATTCAGAAGGTGCTCGATTCGGACATCGTGATGATCTTCGACGAGTGCACGCCGTACCCGGCCACCGAGGAGGTGGCGCGGCGCTCGATGGAGCTGAGCCTGCGCTGGGCGCAGCGCTCGCGCGAGGCGCACGACGGGCTGGGCAACGATGCGGCGCTGTTCGGCATCGTGCAGGGCGGGGTGCACCCGGACCTGCGCAGCCGCTCGCTGGACGGCCTGCACGCCATCGGCTTCGATGGTTACGCAATCGGCGGGCTGGCAGTGGGCGAGCCCGAGCACGAACGCAACGCCATGCTCGAACACCTGCATCCGCGGCTGCCGGCCGACCGCCCGCGCTACCTGATGGGCGTGGGCCGGCCCGAGGACCTGGTCGAGGGCGTGGCCCGCGGCGTGGACATGTTCGACTGCGTCATGCCCACCCGCAATGCGCGCAACGGCCACTATTTCACCTCGTTCGGTACCGTGCGCATCCGTAACGCCAAGTACGAGCGCGACCTGGACACCATCGAGCCGGGCTGCGGCTGCCATGCCTGCAGCAGCGGCTATACGCGCGCCTACCTGCGCCATCTGGACCGCTGCAACGAGATGCTGGCGCCGATGCTGGGCACGCTACACAACCTCTGGTACTACGAAAAGCTGATGGCCGACATGCGCGCGGCGATCGCCTCGGGAACCTTTGTGCAGTTCCGGCGGTCCTTCTATGCGGCACGCGGCGCCACCACGCCGCCGTTGCCGGGGGAACCCAGCTGAACCCTGCCGCCCGCGCCCTGGCGCGGACGCGTTGGAGCCTGCATGGCATAATTCCCGGCTGTTCCGCCCTGGCGGTACCTGAATAGCGAGTGGGCCCGTGGGCGCGCTGGCACCAAACTAGGATGCACTGAATGAATTTGCTCGATTTCCTGATCCCCGTCGCCCAGGCGCAAGCCACCGGTGGCGCGCCGGCAGCCGGCCCGATGGGTGGCCTGTCCACCTTCGCGCTGCCGATCATCCTGATCGCGGTCATGTACTTCCTGATGATCCGCCCGCAGATGAAGCGTCAGAAGGAGCACAAGTCGCTGCTGGACAAGCTGGCACGTGGCGACGAGGTCATCACCTCCGGTGGCGTTGCCGGCGTGATCACCGACATCGGCGACAACTTCATCAGCATCGAGGTGGCCGACAACGTACGCATTCGCGTGCAGAAGAGCGCCGTGGGCCATGTGCTGCCCAAGGGCACGCTGAAGTCGGCCAGCTGAGTCGCGCCGTCGGCACCGAGGGCAACGGCCGGCGCGGCTGGCCGCTGCTCGAAAACGGCAGGGACCGCTCGTACACTTGCGGCTCGCCGCGCTGCCGATGTCTGCAACCGCCGCGCACCACCTCGCTGCACCGCACTACCTGCAACACCACAGCTGCGCGCACCATCAGGCGGGCGCAGTCGGTGCACGAAGCTGTTCTGCGCCTCACGGGCGTGCCGGCTTCGCGCACTGCTCGCATCCACCGGATGACCGCTCGCGACGCTGTATCGGCCGCTTGAAGTCGTTCTCACTGCTAGGCGCGGCGCCGGGATGGTGCAGCGCGGGACTGTCGCAATGCTCGAATTTCCTCGCTGGAAGTATTTCCTGATCCTGCTGGTGCTGGCGGTCAGCGCGCTGTATGCGCTGCCCAACATCTACCAGAAAGACCCGTCGGTGCAGATCACCGCCAGTCGTGGCGCGCAGCTCGACGACGCGTTGCGCAGCCGCATCGATGCCGAACTCAAGACTGCCGGCATCACCCCCAAGGCGGTGACCAAGGAAGGCGAGAGCCTGATGGTGCGCCTGCCCAACCTGCAGGCGCAGACCCGTGCCAACGACGTGCTGCGCCAGCAACTGGGTGAGAACTACACGGTGGCGCTGAACCTGGCGTCCACCGTGCCGGAGTGGCTGGCCAAGCTGGGCGGCCGCCCGATGGTGCTGGGCCTGGACCTGGTTGGCGGCGTGCACTTCGCCATGCAGGTGGATCAGAAGGCGGCGGTGGAAAAGCGCATCGACGGCTTTGCCGAAGACATCCGCACCACCTTGCGCGACGGCCGCATCGCCTATCGCTCGGTCGAGCGCCGCGGCGACAACAGCATCCAGGTCAGCCTGGGCGAGGGCGCCAGTGCCGATGCCGCACGCGTCGCATTGGCCAAGGCGCAGCCGCTGCTGACCTACGACGTCAGCGGGCAGACCATTTCGGTGAAGGTGCCGGAAGCCGAGCTCAAGCAGATCGCCAGTGGCGCGATCGAGCAGAACCTCACCACCTTGCGCAATCGCGTCAATGCGCTGGGCGTGTCCGAGCCCACCATCCAGCGCCAGGGCGATGACCGCATCGTGGTCGAACTGCCCGGCCTGCAGGACACCGCCGAGGCCAAGCGCCTGATCGGTGCCACCGCATCGCTGGAATTCCGCGCGGTGGTCGAAGGCAATGCCGAAGACGCCGTGCGCAGCGGCACCATTCCGCCGGAAGCCAAGGTCTACCGCGTACGCGATACCGGCG
Source organism: Xanthomonas sp. NCPPB 1325 (assembly GCF_041477645.2). Taxonomy (NCBI): domain Bacteria; kingdom Pseudomonadati; phylum Pseudomonadota; class Gammaproteobacteria; order Lysobacterales; family Lysobacteraceae; genus Xanthomonas; species Xanthomonas sp. NCPPB 1325. The sequence goes on along the minus strand of NZ_CM192985.1, from coordinate 2,923,883 downwards.
CGCCGGTGCTGCTCAACAAGCGCGCGCTGGTGACCGGCGACCAGATGGTCAGCGCCTCGGTCAGCACCGACCAGAACGGCATGCCCGCAGTGGCGGTGACGCTCAACAACGTGGCCGGCCAGCGCATGTTCGACTACACCAGCGCCAACGTCGGCAAGCTGATGTCGGTGGTCTACATCGAGCGCATTCCCACCGTGACCATGGTCGACGGCAAGGAAGTGCGCAGCGTGCGGGTCAAGGAAGAAGCCCTGTCGCCAACCCGCATTGCGGGTGTGTTCGGCAAGAACTTCCAGACCACCGGGCTGGAAAAGACCGAAGCGGAAAACCTGGCCAAGCTGCTGAAATCCGGCTCGCTGGCCGCGCCGATGGACTTCGTCGAGGAATACGTGATCGGCCCCAGCCTGGGTGCGGAGAACGTGGAACGCGGCGTCACCGCGGTGATCTACTCGTTCCTGTTCACGCTGGTGTTCTTCACCGTCTACTACCGCGTGTTCGGCGCGATCACCTCGGTGGCGCTGCTGTTCAACCTGCTGATCGTGGTGGCGGTGATGTCGCTGTTCGGCGCCACCATGACGCTGCCGGGCTTTGCCGGTCTGGCCTTGTCGGTCGGCCTGTCGGTGGACGCCAACGTGCTGATCAACGAGCGTATCCGCGAGGAACTGCGCCTGGGCGTGCCGCCCAAGTCGGCGATTGCGGCAGGTTACGAAAAGGCCGGCGGCACCATCCTCGACGCCAACCTCACCGGGTTGATCGTGGCGGTGGCCCTGTACGCGTTCGGTACCGGCCCGTTGAAGGGTTTTGCGCTGACCATGATGATCGGTATCTTCGCCTCGATGTTCACCGCGATCACCGTGTCGCGTGCGCTGGCGGTGCTGATCTATGGCAGCCGTAAGAAGCTGAAATCCGTCGCCATCTGAGATGCGAGCCTGGCCCCGGCCCGTGCAGCCCGCTGCGCAGGGCCGGGGGATGAATCCCTTCGCAAGCGTCTGCGTCCTGACGATGCAGACGTCTTAAACGGAAGCTCTTTTCCATGAAATTGTTCCCGCTCCATCTCATTCCCAACGACACCAAGATCGACTTCATGCGCCTGCGCAAGCCGGTGCTGACCCTGATGCTGGTGCTGGCGATCGCCTCGGTCGGCATCGTCATCGGCAAGGGTTTCAACTATGCCCTGGAATTCACCGGCGGTACGCTGGTGCAGACCAGCTTCCAGAAGACGGTGGACGTGGACCAGGTGCGCGAGCAGCTGTCCAGGGCCGGCTTCGAGAATGCGCAGGTGCAGAACGCGCGCGGCGGCAACGAGGTGATGATCCGCCTGCAGGCCCGCGAGCAGCACAACAACCGCGACGATGCGGCGCGCACGGTCGCCGAAGAAGTGCGCAAGGCGGTGAGCACCGAGCAGAACCCGGCCACCGTGCAGCCGGGCGAATTCGTCGGCCCGCAGGTCGGCAAGGACCTGGCCTTGAACGGCGTGTACGCCACGGTGTTCATGCTGGTGGGCTTCTTGATCTACATCGCGTTCCGCTTCGAGTGGAAGTTTGCGGTGGTGGCCAGCCTGACCGCATTGTTCGACCTGCTGCTGACGGTGGCCTACGTGTCGCTGACCGGCCGCGAGTTCGACCTGACCGTGCTGGCCGGCCTGCTGTCGGTGATGGGCTTTGCCATCAACGACATCATCGTGGTGTTCGACCGCGTGCGCGAGAACTTCCGCGCCCTGCGCGTGGAGCCGCTGGAAGTGCTCAACCGCTCGATCAACCAGACGCTGTCGCGCACGGTGATCACCGCGGTGATGTTCTTCCTGTCGGCGATGGCGTTGTACATCTACGGCGGCGAGTCGATGGAAGGCCTGGCCGAGACACATATGATCGGCGCAGTGATCGTGGTGATCTCCTCGGTGATCGTGGCCGTACCGATGCTGAGCATCGGCCCGTTCGCGGTGACCAAGCAGGACCTGCTGCCCAAGGCCAAGGACGTGGAGGCGCTGGCGCGTCGTCCTTGATCGGCTGGCAAAAGGTCTGACGAAAAAACCGCGCATTGCGCGGTTTTTTTGTTTGTGGCGTTGGGCGTCGTGACTGCACGGTTATGCACTGTGACCCCACGACTCAAGATCTTGAACACTAGTGATTGCGTCGGACACGTGATGCCGATCGATACGTGGGAGAGAAACAACCGCGCCGCCAACGCCTGGTTCTGTGTGCCCGCCGATACCTGTGCCTGGATCGCCAAGCGGGTGAGGAACGCCTCGACCTCCGCCTGACCCATCTGCGCCGGATGGAGCTTGCCGATGGCCAGGATGAAGCGCCTAATCCAGCTCAGATAGGCGTCCTCGGTGCGCAGGCTGTAGTGCAGTACCCGCAGGCGTTCGAACACCTGATCGAGCAACTGCGTTGGCGGACGTGCTGTTACGCCATTGTTTTTGGGGGCGTATTTCATACGCCTGCGTCCTTACTGGATAACACTCCAAGCGTCTGCATGGTCGAGGCCGCTCTCCATCGTGCTGTCGACTCCCCGTAAAATTGGTCCATCCATAGTTAGAGGTCTCCGGGCACACTAGCCACCAAGGAGACCAACGATGCGCAAGAGCAAGTTCACCGAGAGCCAGATTGTCGCCACGCTGAAGCAGGTTGAGGGCGGCCGCCAAGTCAAGGATGTGTGCCGTGAGCTGGGTATTTCCGATGCGACGTACTACGTCTGGAAGTCCAAGTACGGTGGCATGGAGGCCGCTGATGTGCAGCGCCTTCGCGACCTGGAGACCGAGCACAGCAAGCTCAAACGCATGTACGCCGAGCTCGCGATGGAAAACCATGCATTGAAGGATGTCATCGCAAAAAAGCTGTAGACCCGGCGCACAAACGCCCGCTTCTTGCCTGGCTCGTCGAGCAGCATGGCTGGAGCGAGCGCCGGGCCTGTGCGGTTGTTGGCGTGGCTCGCTCGACAGCGCGCTATCGGCGCCGCCCCGATCGCGACGAGGAGGTCATTGCGCTGCTTTCCGAATTGGCCGAGCGCTTTCCCGAGCGTGGTTTTGGAAAGCTTTTTCAGATCATCCGCCGTCGCGGATATGTGTGGAATCACAAAAGGGTGTGGCGCGTGTACTGCCTGATGAAGCTCAATCAACGTCGTCGCAGCAAGCGCCGGGTCCCGACGCGCCATCCACGGCCGTTGGCATGCGGAGCACACCCCAATGCCGGATGGTCGATCGACTTCATGTCCGATGCGCTGTGGGATGGTCGACGCTTCCGTACGTTCAATGTCATCGACGACTTCAGCCGGGAAGCCTTGGCGATCGAAGTGGACTTGAATCTTCCGGCCGCGCGCGTCATCCGCACCTTGGAACGCATCGCGGCCTGGCGCGGCTATCCGAACAAGCTTCGTTTGGACAACGGACCAGAATTTGTCGCATTGGCCTTGGCCGAGTGGGCCGAGCGCAAGGGAATCGCCTTGGACTTCATCGAGCCGGGACGGCCGATGCAAAACGGTTTCATCGAACGCTTCAACGGCAGCTACCGGCGCGGCGTGCTGGACATGCACATCTTCCGCACGCTGAGTGAGGTTCGCGAACAGACCGAACACTGGCTGGCCGACTACAACCAGCAGATCCCGCACGACAGCCTGGGCGGGCTAACACCGCCGAGTTCCGTGATCAACATCAGCCACAGACCTCTAGTTTTGGCTGGCACTGAATTAAGGGGAGTCGACAGGCGTTCTTGGTCGAACTGGGTGCAGCGATCAGCGTCGCATCGACGATCGTGCCTGACCGCAGGCTTTGGCCTTTGCGCGCCAGATGCGCGTTGACCGCTTCCAGCATCCGCCCGGCAAGGCCATGGGTCTCCAGCAGGCGCCGAAAGTTGAGAATCGTGGTCTCGTCGGGAATGTCGTCCAACCCGCCGAGCTGGGCAAATCGCCGTAAGGTCGGAATCTCGTGCAGCGCTTCTTCCATCGCCGGATCGCTCAACGCATACCACTGCTGCAGCAGATGAATCCGCAACATCGTCGCCAGGGCGTACGGCTGCCGCCCTGGCCGCCCCGACACCGGATAGTGCGGCGCGATCAGCCCGAGCAGTTGCTGCCACGGAACCACCTGCTCCATCTCGGCCAGAAAGATCTCGCGCCGGGTCTGCTTGCGCTTGCCCAGGCCCTCAGCGTCACCGAACGTCAGTTGCATGGATGAATCCTCTACATGAGGCGGTAGTGTCGCGCATCTGTGGTGAGTTGATCAGACCTTCCTTAGATCGGGACTGTTGTCACATAACGAACGTTCGCGTCTGATCCGAAGAATTTCAAACGTGCGCGCGCAGGGAATGGTCTGTCCAATGGCTCCATCCCCACGCCTCACTTCGAGTTAGCCCTTAGCATCTGCGAACATCAGCCGGAGCTTTCAGCTAAAGCCCAGATTGGCTGACAGGAGTGGTTGAAGGTAAGCTTTTCAGCCAGCCGAGAGGCGGATGGAATGTTTCGTATGGAATCGACAAACGCCGGTCAGCCCAAGCCTGGGGAGTTTTTCATCCTTGAGGCGGGCAAGATAAACGGGCCGACCAACGGCGTGGTCTTCGAAAATTTAGACCGGCTGCTTTCGCCACCGCGGTTGATTCTGCTCCCCGAAGGCGGCGGCTTCCCACCCCTTCGCGAGACCCCGCGCTTGGTCTACAACCCCAGCAAAGGCCCGCCACCTTTGGACCTAGAACCTGGGTTCAGCGGCTACTGGCTGGTGTCTGAGCGGCTCCAGCAAGTCATGGCAACGGTCGACCTCCACGCGTGTGCATTCGCAGAAGTGGACTACCGCCTTGCCGACGGTAGTGCTGGTCCGCGACATTTCCTTTGCGACGTGGTCCAACAAATCGACGCGTTGGATGAAGTGGCCTCACAACTCTTTGTTGACACCACAGAGCCGTTCGTTAACGGCAAGTTCTACGATCTGACGGGCGGGGCCAGCGTTACCTTTGACCGCCAGCGTTTGGGCGACGCTCACGTGTTCAAGACCCCTTACACCGGTGCAGTCTTCTGCGATCGGGTGTTCAAGGACACCGTGACGGCGGCCGGAATGGCGACCGATACTGACGCCGACGGCCTTTGGCTGATCGACGCTTCGGATATCTAGTCGCGCAAGCCCGACGGTTTAGGAAGGAACCCGACCCATGCCTCGCAGCAGGCCTGTTTTCCAAGACCACCACGCCATCGAGCAACAGACGCTGGATCGAAGCCCCTTGCTCAAAGCGTTGTCGAACGCGGGGCATTTCGATATTCACGCGCCGGAGAACCGACTGTTCCTGCCATCGAACCCCGCGTTTGCGCAGACCCTGGGCATCACCCCGCATAGCGGGGGGCCTATCGCTGACTACCAAGTCGGGCTACGGCAGAGGTTATGGCGCTTGGAGCAGACCCCAGACGGAGTGGGAGCGCTAGCGGGCGATGCGGATGCTCTGGAGCGCATCGCCGGGCGTGTGGAAACGCTGCGCGATACCGTCCGTGTGGGCCTCATTCGAGGCGACCTGCACACCAACGCTCCATTGGGGTTGAGGCCTGACGACATTCGTCCAGGCGTCCAGAACTTCTTTCGCAACGAAGTCGCTTATGGGCAAGCCCATGCCGTGCAACTTCATAGTCTGAAGGGCTATGCGGCGGTGGATAACGGCTGGGCGGCGGTGACGCATACCGAAGCCCGTGTGGCGAGCACGCTCCAGCATATCCAGAGTGTCCCCAACCCTCTGACCCGTGGTGGCGCGGCCGAGCTTCAGCGACATGGTCTGTCTCAAGCCATCTCAAACGCTTACCACGGCGGACGCTTGACCATATCGCCGAGGGGCGTGGCCCTGGTTGAGAACACCTTGGGCGAGGAAGCCGCCAGGCCTTTGCGAGTTCCTCGCGGTCAAAGCGGCGCCGCTTCCATGGAAGTGCTGCTCGGCACGGCGTCGGCCAGCACCTTGGTGCGCTCGGGCGGATTGCTGGCCACCGGCGCAGATGCGGTGTTGACTGCCCGCCGCTCGGCCGAGTTGCTGGAACAGGGCAATGCCACGGCCGCGCAGTCCGAGGTCACTCATGCCTTGGCCCGTAACGTCGGCGGCTGGGCTGGAGGTGCGTCCACGGCAGCAGTGCTGAGCGGAAGCGGCTTCGTGCCCGCGGCGTTGGTGGTCGGTGACGCGCTGCTGATGAGCAAAGCGTTCGACAAAGGTGCCGATCTGCTGGACAACCGCGCCATCTACCACCAGACCGACAAAGCGGGCGTGGAGTGGCAGTTCAACGGTCGCAATTGGCAGCGCGAAGCGGCCATCGACCTCGCTCCGGATGGCCGGCGCACGAGCGGCGAGCAGCCCGTGGTGGGCAGCTACGAAAAATCGCAGGAACTGGGCGCGCTGGCCAACGCCAAGGCAGTGGAGCTGGCGCTGGGCAAAGCATCGCCACCCCAGGACCCGTTCAATCTCCCGGCCCAAGCAAGCGACCAAGTGGGATTGGACAACCAGAACTGGCATCGCAATCCGACCACCGAGCTCTGGGCGACGTCCCCCCAATTTTGACCCCAGCGCAGGCCCCGAGCCACGAGACCTGGAGGCAGGGTTCAGTGGCTATTTGCTGATATCCGCGCGCCTCCATGACGTGATGGCGTCGGTGGATCCCGAGGCGTTTGCCTTTGCGGAGGTGAATTACCGCATGGCCGATGGAACTCCAGGTGCCCGCCACTACCTTTGCGACGTAGTGCGCGAGCGAGATGCGCTCGATGAGGCTGGATCGCGGTTGAAGATCAAGATTGATGACGACTATGTGCGTGGGAAATTCTATTCGTTGGCTGGCGGCGCGAGCCTGGCTTTCCGCAGCGAAGCGCTGAAGGGGGCTCATGTGTTCCGCACGCCCTTCAACCCCACGGCCTTCTGCGACCAAGTCTTCAAGGCCGCGGTCCTCGCATCCGGCATTCCTGACAGCGCCGAAGCTAGCGGCATTTCTTTTGTCGACGCATCGGATATTTGATGCCGCCAGGCGACAAGGAAGGAGCTTGCGCCATGCCAAAATATATGCCTCATTCTAGGCAACCAACTATCTAACTTAACTAGGCATTCCAGAAGTTTCTTACTCTTTCATCGGTGGCTGGGAGGTAAGCTTTCCCAGCACGCAGAGGCCAACCCAAAATGGACGAGATCCAGCACATGGAATCAACCATCCCGAACAAGCCAGCGCCAGGCTTTTTTTTCATGTTTGTGTCTGACATGGAGAGCAACCGCCCCGTCTGCGGGGTTCAGTTCACCAACGAGCGCGAGCTTCTTTCGCCGCCACGACTGATCCTACGGCCGGAAGATGGTGGGTTTCCGCCCCTTCGCGAAAGGCCACTGCTGACCTATGAGCCAAACGCAGGCCCCGAGCCACGTGACTTGGAGGCGGGATTCAGTGGCTACTGGCTGGTTTCCGAACGCCTCCATGACGTCATGGTGGCCGTGGATCCGAAGGCGTTTGCTTTCGCAGACGTGGACTACCGTCTAGCCGACGGAACGCCAGGCCCGCGCCACTACCTCTGCGACGTGGTGCGGGAGCTGGACGCTCTCGATGAGGGCGCATCGAGGTTGCGGATCAAAATCGATGGCGACTATGTGCGCGGGAAGTTCTACGCTATGGCGGGTGGCGCGAGCTTGATATTCCGCCGAGAAGCGCTCGCAGGGGCTCACGTCTTTCGCACGCCGTTTAATCCCAAGGCGTTCTGCGACCACGTCTTCAAGGCCGCAGTCCTCGCTGCCGGCATTCCCGACGATGCGGAATCCAGCGGCATCTCGTTCATCGACGCGTCGGATATTTGATTCCACGAGGCAACGAGGAAGAAGCCTAGGCCATGCCAAGCAGCAATCCCCTGTTCCAGAGCCACCATGCTCTCGAACAGCAAGTGTTCTCCGAAGATCCCCTGTTGCGGACGTTGGTGCGGTCAGGGCGTTTCGACAAGGACGCGGCCACCAATCTCATCAACCTGCCAAATGACAGAGCGCTGGCCCATGCTTTGGGTGTGAGCCCCCATTCGGGTGGGCCGCTACGCGCATACAGAACTGGCACGATGCTGGCTTTGTCAGATCTGGCTTCAACGAAAGACGGCTTCGCCGCGTTGAATGGGGACCAGGGCGCGCTGGACCGGATGGCGATGAAGGTCCAGCGGTTAAGCGATGCGGCACAGGTGGCATTGATCAACGGGGAACTCCACACCAATGCCGGTCTGAACCAAACCAGGGACCAAGCACGGGCCATCACAAACGCTTTTTTCGATGACCCGATAAGTAACCTGCCGACGAGCTACGCCTCGAAGAATGTGGCGCAGATGGATGCGCACGGGCAGGCGAGCTGGAACATACGGCAATGGGCGGCCGTCACGCACAACGAAGGTCGGATCGTTTCCACGCTCAATCACCTTCAAAGTTCAGGGCAACCGTTGACCCGCGGCGGCAACCCCGAGCTTCAGCGGCATGGCTTAAGTCAGGCTATCTCCGATGCTTACCACGGTGGAAAGCTGACGCTATCGCCCGGTGGCGTGGCCGTGGTTGAGAACGCCCTGGGCGAGGAAGCCGCCAGACCTTTGCGAGTTCCTCGCGGTCAAAGCGGCGCGGCGTCCATGGAAGTATTGCTGGGTAACGCGTCGACCAGCACTTTGGTGCGTTCGGGCGGCTTGTTGGCGACAGGTGCTGATGCAGTGCAAACCGCCCGCCGATCGGCCGAGCTGCTGGAACAAGGCAATGCCACGGCCGCGCAGTCTGAGGTTACACATGCACTGGCACGTAACGTCGGCGGTTGGGCAGGTGGAGCGTCCACGGCAGCAGCCGTGGGAGGAAGCGGCTTCGTGCCTGCGGCCTTGGTGGTGGGCGATGCGTTGTTGATGAGCAAAGCGTTCGATAAAGGCGCGGACTTGCTGGACAACCACGCCATCTACCACCAGACCGACAAGGCGGGCGTGGAGTGGCAGTTCAACGGTCGCAACTGGCAGCGCGAAGCGGCCATCGACCTTGCCCAGGATGGCCGACGCACGAGCGGCGAGCAGCCCGTGGTGGCGAGCTACGAAAAATCGCAGGAACTGGGCGCGCTGGCCAACGCCAAGGCAGTGGAGCTGGCGCTGGGCAAAGCTCCTCCACCCCAGGATCCATTCAACCTCCCTGCACGGGCCAGTGACCAAGTGGGATTGGACAACCAGAACTGGCACCGCAATCCCGAGAGCCAGGCATGGGAACGCCAAGTCAAAACCGCCGTGTCCGGTGCCAACGACCGGGGCAGCTACGAACACCAAACCGCCTCCCCGGAACGCGCGCAGCAGCTCAACCAGGAAGCCTTGGCGCGCATCGAAAGCAACATTGCCACCGGGCGCGAAGCCATTGCCGCCGCCTACCTGGAAAACCACGCCGCGCAGCGCGCCCGCGACTATGGAGTGGAGGTGCCGGCAGCCGTGGAAAGCGCCCTCGCCAAGCAAGGTCTCGTGCTGGGACACGACGGGCAGGTCTACCAGCGGAGCGACGCTGGACAGTGGGCCGGCGGGGACGGAGTGGCCACTGGCAACCTGGCGGTGGAACTGGAGTTGACGAACCAGGTGCGCCAGCCGTCGGTGGAGCGTGCCCAGGAGACCCTGGCAGCGATCCAGGCGCTTCCCGCGCCCACGGCTGCGCAGATAGAGCACAACGAGCTGCTGCACCGTTACCGGGCCGCAGGCGTCGATTTGAACGTGAACCCTCAGACCCAGCAGGCAGTGGAGCTGGCCGCGCAGCGGACCAGGGACGCCAATGGCATCACCGGGCCGACCATGCAGCAGCTACAACGCAATGAGTTGGGGCAATACGGGTATGACAGCCCCATCGCGCACCTTCAGCGCGGCAGCGATGGGGTGACTCGCGTGGTGGCCGTCACCAGCAGCGAAGAGATCCGGCAAGCGTTGAGCGAGGCGCAAGGCAATCTACTACAGTCGCCAAGCCTAGGGCGCGTGCCTGAGGGAACGGCAGAGGCGGACACCTCGGCCTCCGAGTCGTCCAATCCGCAACAGGTGCTGGATATCCAGGCGCGCATGCAAGCCTCTGTCGCGGCGCAGGCGCGGCAAGAACGCGAACAGCAAGATCGTCTTGCGCAAGAGCAGCACGCCGCGCAGGTGCGCGAACACCTCCAACAGGCACAGCCGGAGCGCGAAGAGCGGGCGCAGAGCGAACAAGCCGTCCAGGCCCACGCCGTGCTGGAAGGTCAGCGACAAGCAGAGCAGCAGCGTGAGCTAGAAGAGCGCCAACTACAGGAGCGGCAGGCACAGACCAGCCAGCAACGCGAGCTGCAGGAGCGTGAGGAAAGGGATGTCCAGGAACGTCAGGTGCAGGAGCGCCAAGCCCAGGACAACCAGCAGCAGCAAGAGCGCCAGGCTCAAGAAGCCACGCGGGTTGAAGTCCAGGAACGTCAGGCGCAGCAAGCGCATCAGCAAGACCCCAGCCAGCATGCCTCGCAACAAGCCGACCCTCGGCCGCACGCTCCGACTGCGGCGCTGGCTCAGCAAACGCCGCAGCCCGAGTTGCAGCAGGCAGACGCCTACCAGCAGTTCGAGACGAATAACCAACCGGTAGGCGAACGCGCGGCTCACACTACGCTTGACCCACGGACGCAGGCGCCTGGTCCAGGCGACGCGCAGCCGCATCAAGCACAAGAAGCGGCACGCGCGCTGGAAACGCATGCGTTGGAGAGTCGCGATGCTGCGCACCTCCATGGGTCTCCCTCTGGGGGCGGGGAATCCGGCGACGAACCTATGCAAAGCGTGCAGGCCGATTCGGGGTCCCCGGCGCTGTCTCGCCATGTGCAAACGCAGCCGATGAAGATGGAGCAAGCGTCGGTCCGCCAGCAAGACATGGCACGTGAGCAGGAGGCGGCGCCGGTTCGTGTCATGGCCCCAACGACGCCTGCGTCAGCAGACTCGTTGATTGCATCGAAGGCCGCAGCGCTTACAAATCCTGAGCAAGAAACCAAGGCCGAGCAGCCCCGTCCCTCCGATGGCTTGCTCACTGAGCATGGAGCGAATGTAGGGCCAGCAGAACACTTTGCGCAGGCACACGAGCAGTCCTTGGAAGCCAGCGCTGTGAATCGCTTCCCCGCAGGGTCGGCAGAAGTGGAGGACTTGCGCACCCAATCGACCCCGACGCACGACCGCAGTGCCGCAGACCCGGGTGGCGCACTGTTCCTGGAAGAGACCATGCGCTCGCTGCGTCAACTGCAACAGGAGATTGAGGCGGCGGATCGGGAGGACGAACGCTTCCACCGTGAGTGGAGGGAGTATCGCGAGCGCGGAGAACCTTATCCCTTCGCTCAAAAGAGGGCGCTAGACCAGGAAGGTAGCAGCATGGATGCACTCAGCGCGCACCAACCAAGTCACCGCTCGCCCAGAGAAGCGGCCGCGCAAGCCGATGCATTCCCATCTCCAGTTCAGCGCTTTTCCGGTTCAGGCGAAGGGAATGCGCCAAACGACTCGTCGAAAGCTGAGCGCAAATCCATCACGGGCGACCCTGACGTGGACGAAGTGCTCTATGCGCTCGACAGCAAGAACGAACTGGCGATCGAGCAAGCGCTGAACCGAGTCTCCAACAGCGCAGCGACGCAGGCGCTCATCAAAAGAGGCAACGAGTTCCTGGAGGCGCAAGCCCTGCAGGAGGCCCAGGAGCTCGCCACCACACGTCAGGCGCTGGGGATGGATGTCTCAGCGGAAATCAACACCAGCCGCGGGCCGGTCATGGTGATGACGCTGCCGGAGTTTGCCAAGGGACCAATGCAGAGCGGTCCCCAAGGGGACGGCGGTGGGGGTGGAGACGGCGGTGGAGGCGGGGGAGGAGGCGGTGGTGGTGGAGGGGGCGGCGGTTAGTCAAAATCGCTCCCTGACCAGCCGAGCTCAGGAGACCTCATGGACAGGCAAGACGCCGCCGCAATGGCGGAAATGATGGCCACGTTGAATGCATCCAACACTTCGTTGCAAGAGACGGTCAAAGTGCTGACGACGCTGGTGGCATCCATGCAGCAGCGCGAACAACGGTTGCGCGAGGTGGTCGCCGAGCAGCTCCAAGTGCTCCAGAACGCGGTGGGCAGCGCCGACTTCAAAGTCAATCGGGTGCTCGAGAACGCACTGCCGCGGCTCACGCAGCTGACCAATCAAGCGTTGACGCAGACGCTGGAACCGGCAGCCAAGCGATTCAACAAAGAAATGGCCACTGCGGATGAGACATTGCAGCAAGCCACTCGACGTTACGCGCAGGCCCAGCAGTCCTTGGAAACAAAGATCACGCGACGCATGGGCATTGCATCCGCCACGATGCTCGTGGCCGGCGTGTTGGGCCTGGGTGCGGTGGCCTACTCGGTTGGCATGATCACCGAAAAGCGAACCGAATTCGCACAGCTTCGGGCGTCCATCGACTACCTGGATCGCGTGTCCCGTGCCGACCTAGCTCCCTGTGGCGAAGACCGGCTCTGCGCCACCTTCGAGAAGAATGGGCCGCGTTACGGCAACCAGCGGCAATACAGAGCGATCAATCTGCGCGCAACATCAGATTCGCAATGATGCGACGTCGTCATTACAGCCACTGGCTTGCGCGCGACAGGGGCGGCTGACAAAGCCACATCGCGTGCGGTCGCGCCTAAGCGGCTCATCGAACCCGTCGGCCATATCCGGCAAATGCCTAACCCAAACGGGTCGACGCAATGGGTTGCACTGCAGTAAATGCAACGCACCCGCCACTCACTTCAGGCAGTGGTGCCCGCCAAGCATGCGAGCAACACGCGCAGCTTCTCTACGGGTCACAGATTCCAGTCTATCCGCATGCCCGCAATCAATGCATTCTTCAGATCGGTGGTGCGGGTGGGTTCGTTGAACTGGTCTGGGTTGATGACGTAATGCAGGTTGGGGGCGATGCGCAGGCGCTTGGTGACCTGGATGCCGTAGCTGAGCTCCATCATGATCTGGTTGTCGGCCGGGGTGCCGGTGCCGCCGGCAGAGGCGCGCGCCAGGCGCAGGTTTTCCAGGGCTTCGTCGCTGTATTTCTGCTGGGTGATCACGAGCGCGATGTTGTCCTGCGGGCGGCTGGCGAAGGTGCCTTTCTGTACCAGGCCCAGTTGCACGAAGTGGTCTTCGATGGCCTGGCCGCCGGTGCTCTTGAGGACGGCGGCAAAGACGGTCAGGCCCTGGGTGCCGGACGGGTCGGGGTTGGTGACCTGTTGTTCGAAACGGCCGAACAGGCCCGAACGGCCTTGCTTGTTTTCATAGCCCAGGCCACTGAGCACGGCGGGGTTGCCGTTGCGGTCGCGCAGCGGGTCTGTGTAGTCGGAGTTGTCCTGCCAGCCGCCGAGTTCGTACATCGCCGCCAGCGTGCCGTCGCCGCCCTTGTTCTTGTAGCCGATGGCGTAGGGCACCACCACGCCGGTGGTGTCGTCGGTGCTCCATTTCAGGCCATGCTGGCCGTCCTGGGCCTGCACCGGGTTCACCTCGTACGCGCCCACGTGCACATAGACCTTGGGCGTGACCCAGGCGGTGGCGTGCGCGGCCCAACTGGAGACCGGCCAGTAGGTGAAGTTGCTGGTGCGGAACACGAAGGTGGGGTTGCCGCAGGCCGAGTTGCCCTGGAAGTACTGGCACAGGTCCGAGCCGAGGAAGTGGATGTTGGCGACGCTGCGGCCGGCTTCCAGTTCCAGGCGGTCGTTGAAGAGTTTTTGCAGCAGGGTGAAGTTGGCCAGGCGCGTGCCCTGGCCGCCGTAGATTTCCTGCACCGAGGTGCTGTTGCCGATGCTGCTGTTGGACAGGTTGGTGCCGTGGCGGTTGGTCACGTACAGCTTCACCGTGGCGCCATTCCAGCCGAACAGGCGGTCCATGTCGACATCGGTGCCGACCATCAGCTGGCCGGCGTAGGCGTCGCCATTCTTGCGGCCGCCATCGATCATCGAGGCGGCTTCGCCGGTGTAGCCCAGCTTGAGCTTGAAGGCATCGGCGGCATCCTGCGCGTGGGCAAAGGAGGGCAGTGCCATGGCAAGCGACAGGCACAGCAGACGATGGGAAGCGCGATGGGAGAGCAGGGCGGACATGGCAGGACTCCGAACAAAGAGGGCGTGGCCGATGTGGCGAACGCGACAGCAAGGGCATGGGCAAGCCGCTGGCGGCGCGCGATCACTACGCGGCGCGGCGGTAACAGCAATCAGGGGTGACGCGCGTCCGGCGCGTCGGATGCGGCGGCAGATGCCTGCCGCCGCGGGTTGGCTCAGGCGACGACGTCGGCCACCGGTTGCTTGAGCACGCGCAGCGCGATGGCAGTGACCACCACACCGGCCAGCAAGGCCAGCACATACATCGCCAGATGGGTCACGGCATTGGGGATCAACAGCACGAAGATGCCGCCATGCGGGGCCTTCAGTTCGGCACCGACCGACATCGAGATCGCGCCGGCCACCGCCGAGCCGATCACCAGCGCCGGGATGGTGCGCAGCGGGTCGCGCGCGGCATACGGAATCGCCCCTTCGGTGACGAAAGCCAGGCCGAGCACACCGGCGGCGGTGGCCGAGCCGCGCTCTTCCAGGGTGAAGCGGTTTCGGAAGACCCAGGTGGCCAGCGCGATACCCAGCGGCGGGGTCATGCCGGCCACCATGGCGGCGGCCATCGGCGTATAGACCTGGCTGGCGATCAGGCCGGTGGAAAACGCATAGGCGGCCTTGTTGACCGGCCCGCCCATGTCGAAGGCCATCATGCCGCCAAGCAGCAGGCCCAGCAGCAGCGCGCTGCTGCCCTGCATGCCGCGCAGCCAGGCGGTGAGCCAGGCCAGCAGGTCCGCCACCGGCTGGCCGAACACGTACATCATCGCCAGCCCGACCAGCAGGGTGCCCAGCACCGGCAGGATCAGCACCGGCTTGAGCCCTTCCAGGTTGCGCGGCAGGCGGATGTAGCGGTTGAGTGCGGCCACGCCGTAGCCGGCGATAAAGCCGGCGATGATTCCACCGAGAAAACCCGCATTGAGGTTGGCGGCGACCAGGCCGCCGATCATGCCGGGCGCGATGCCGGGGCGGTCGGCGATGGAGTAGGCGATATAGCCGGCCAGCGCGGGCACCATCAGGGTGAAGCCGGCCTTGGCGCCGATCTGGAACAGCGACCAGGCCAGCGTGCCCTGGTGCGCGTCGTCGCCGGCGTAGATGCCGCCGAGTGCAAATGCCAGCGCGATCAACAGGCCCCCGGCAGTGACGAATGGCAGCATGAAAGACACGCCGGTCATCAGGTGCTTGTAGGCGCCGGTGCGGCCGTTGGCCTTGCTCGCGGTGGCGCTGGCGGCCGTGCCCGAGGCCGGCGTCGCGCCGCCGTGCACGCTGGCTTCGGCCAGTGCCTTGTTGATCAGCGCCGGGCCGTCGTTGATCGCCGGCTTGGTGCCGCTCTTGAATACGCGCTTGCCAGCGAACCGGGCCAGGTCGACCTCGCGGTCGGCGGCAATGATGACCACATCGGCCGCGCGGATTTCGTCATCGGTCAGCGCGTCCTGCGCGCCCACCGAGCCCTGGGTTTCCACGCGCATCTGATAGCCCAGCTTCTTGGCAGCCTGCTGCAGCCCTTCGGCGGCCATGAAGGTGTGCGCGATGCCGGTGGGGCAGGAGGTGATGGCCACGATGCGCTTGCTGCCGGTGCCGGAGGCTGCCGACCCGACGGCGGAGGCGGGCACGGCCAATTGACCGACCGCTGCGGCCGGGTCGTCCAGCACGGCACCCAGGCTCAGGTGCAGCAACTGTGCGTCGCCGAAGCGCGCGCTGTCGGCATCGGCATCGCCGACCACCAGCACCTGGGTGGCCGCGCTGGTCAGCTCGCTCGGCAAGGCGCCGAGCACGCCCTGGTCGCTGCGGATCTCGATCGTCACGCTGCGCCCGGCGGCGGTGGCCGCACGGCGCAGCGCTTCGGCCGCCAGGACGGCTTCGGTACTGCGTTCGCCGGCGGCGATGACCACGATGGAAGAGGACATGGCAAGACTCCTGCTGTATTGCGGTCGCCGGTGTGGCCGGCGGGGGAATTCGATGGGTTAGGCGTGCGTGCGACGCGTGCCGGGCGTGCCATTGGTCGCTGTGCGCCGTGCGCGTGGCGACCTGCCGTCGGGCCGCACCTGCAGGGACCGGCTCACGACACGGTCTCGATCACGACCTCGGCGGCGGCACGCCGCACGCCGTCGGCGGTGAGTCGGCGTGCGTCGCCGCTTTCCAGCCGGCACATCGAAAACGCCGTGGCCAGCCGCGCGCACTGCGCCAGGTCGGTGGCGGCATCCAGCAGCGCTGCCGCCAGCCCGGCCACCATCGCATCGCCGGCACCGACGCTGCTGCCCTGGGCCAGGCGCGGGGGGCGCGCGATCAGGCGCTGGTCGCGCTGCACGAACAGGGCGCCGTCGGTGCCCATCGAAATGACCACCAGCTGGATGCCGCGCGCGAGCAGTTCGTGCGCAGCGGCGCCGAGCGCGGCGCGGTCGGTCAACGGCCGGCCGGTCCAGGCTTCCAGTTCGTGCCGGTTGGGCTTGACCGCATACGGCAGTGCGTCGCGTGCGGCATCCAGCGCGGCCACCAGCGGCGCGCCGCTGGTATCGAGCAACACCCGCGCGCCGGCCGCGCTGGCCTGGGCCTGCAATCGCGCCCAGCTGTCGGCGGGCAGGCCGGCCGGCAGGCTGCCGGACAGCACCACCGGTAGGCCGGGGCGCAGCAGCGGTGCAAGCTGATCGGCCACGCCTTGCAGGTGCGCGCCGCGCAACCGCAGGCCGGGCAGATTGATGTCGGTGGTGTCGTTGTTGCGCGCTTCCACCAGCTTGAGATTGGTGCGGGTTTCGCCGGACACGCGCTGGCAGTGATCGACGATGCCGCGCTCGCGGAACAGCGCTTCGAACACGCCGGCATTGCCGCCGCCGAGCACGCCGAGTGCGGCGACCTGGCACCCCCAGTCGGCCAGGCAGGCGGCCACGTTGATGCCCTTGCCGCCGGCATCATTGCGCACGCTGCTGGCGCGATGCACGGCGCCGGGTTGCAGGCTGTCGAGCTGGATGGTCTGGTCGATCGCCGGGTTCAGCGTGACCGTGATGGCCTGTAGGCTCATGCCGCGTCCTCGCGCTTGGCTTCCAATGCGCGCACCTGTTCGGCGGTTTCGCAGTCCAGCGCCTGCTCGGCCAACTGCTGCAGCTGGTGCATCGAGGCACCACGCAGGCGCGCCTTCACCGCCGGGATATCGTTGGGCGTCATCGACAATTCCTGCACGCCCAGGCCAGCCAGCAGGCTGGCGCCGAACGCATCGCCGGCCAGGCCGCCGCACACGCCGACCCAGCGGCCGTGCTTGCGCGCGCCTTCAATGGTGCTGCGGATCATGCGCAGTACTGCCGGGTGCAGGCTGTCGGCCTCGGCGGCCAGTTCCGGGTTCTGGCGGTCGATCGCCAGCACGTACTGGGTGAGGTCGTTGGTGCCGATCGAGAAGAAGTCTGCATGGCGCGCCAGCACGTCGGCCTGGGCGGCGGCGGCCGGCACCTCGATCATGATGCCGATCGGCACCTCCGGCGCCTCGAGCTCGGCGCGGAGGCGTGCGCAGATGTCGCGCAGGGCGATCAGCTCCGGCACCGAGGTGATCATCGGGAACATGATCGACAGCCGCGCCCCATCCTTGGCCGCGCGGTACAACGCACGCAGCTGCGGCTCCAGCAGGTCGGGGCGGCGCAGCAACAGGCGCGCACCACGCACGCCCAGGAACGGGTTTTCTTCGTGCGGCAGTTCCAGATGTGCCACCTGCTTGTCCCCGCCGATATCCAGCGCACGCACGATCAACGGGCGGCCATCCAGTGCCTGTGCCATCGCCAGGTAGGTGGCGTGCTGTTCGTCTTCGCTGGGGGTGCGGCCGCTTTCCAGGAACAGGAATTCGGTACGCATCAGGCCCACGCCTTCGGCGCCCTGGGTCAGCGCCATCGCCACCTGGTCGGGCAGGTTGACGTTGGCGCCGATGTCGATGTGGTGGCCATCGGTGGTTGCGGCCGGCAATGCGCGCTGCGCGGCTTCGCGCTCGCGGATGGCCTGCTGCTCGGCGATGTGGGTGCGGGCCGCGTCCAGATCCTGCGCGGAGGGGTTGAGGTATAGGCGCCCGTTGCTGCCGTCGATGATGGCGGTGACGCCGTCTTCGATATCCAGCAATTGGCCGCCTGCCGCCACCAGCGCCGGCAAGCCCAGGGTGCGCGACAGGATCGCGGTATGCGAGGTCGGCCCGCCCTGCGCGGTGGCCAGGCCAAACACGCGGGCGGTATCCAGATTGGCGGTGTCCGAGGGCGACAGGTCGCTGGCCAGCAGGATGCATGGCTGCTCGGGCAGGTCGGTCAGCCCGGCGCCGGCAGCGGCCGGGTCGAGCTGGGCCAGCACGCGGCGGCCGACATCGCGCAGGTCGGCCGCGCGGCCGGCCAGCACCGGGTTGCCCAGCGCGGCCAGGCCGGAGGCCATCTGTTCGACCGCCTGATGCCACGACCAGGCCACGCCGTGGCCTTCGACCATCAGCTGGCAGGTGCGGGTGATCAGGTCGGTGTCGTTGAGCAGTTCGGCCTGGGCCTTGAAGATGGCCGCGTCCGAGGCGCCAAGGCGGCGCTGGGTGTCGTCCTGGATGGCCGCCAGCTGCTGGCGGGTGCGGGTCAGCGCGTCGTGCAGCAATGCGCCGCCATCCCCCAGACCCACCGGTTGATCGGCCACGTCGGTCTGCGCGGCGCGCAGGCGGTGCACGATGCCGATCGCCACGCCCGGGCTGGCGCCGATCCCGACGATGGCCGGCTGCGCCTGTGGCGGGGTCCAGCCGACCACCGGCGCGGCGCGGCGCTGCGCGGCACGCTCGGCGTCGGCTTTTTCCTGCGCGGTCAGGCTGTCCATCACGGCGCGCAGGCGCTTGAGCAGGGCGGGTGCATCAGCGCCTTCGGCCGAAACGGTGATGCTGTCGCCGGCACGCAGGCCCAGCTGCAACAGGCCGACCAGGCTCTTGGCATCGGCGGCCTGGGCGCCAGCGCGTACTTGCGCCCGCGCGGAGAAGCCGCGGGCGGTCTCGGCCCAGCGGGTGGCCGGGCGGGCGTGCAGGCCGCTGGGATAGGTAATCGTCCACTCGAAGCGTTCGGCCAGGTCGCTGGCGGGCGCGGCGCTGGCGTCTGGCGCGCGGTCGCCGGTGAGCGCGGCCACGATGACGGCGGGGTCGTCGGTGCTGAACAGCGCTTCCAGCTGGGCCGGATCCTGGATCAGCCGGGTCAGGCGGCGCAGCAGGGTGATGTGGGTGTCGGACTGGGCGGCAATGCCGACCACCAGGCGGGTGGTCTGGCCGGGGTTCCACTCCACGCCGTCGCGCAGCTGCAGGACGGCGATGCCGTCGCGGCGCACCAGATGGCGGTCTTCGCCCACCCCATGCGGGATGGCCAGGCCGTGGCCCAGGAACGTGTTCGCCAGGCCTTCGCGGCGGCGCATGCTGGCGTCGTAGCCGGGCGCCACGCAGCCGGCGGCCACCAGCAACTGCGCGGCCTGGGCAATGGCATCGTCCTTGTCGCGGGCCTGCGCATGCAGACGGATGAGCTCGGGAGTCACGGGGGCGGGCGACGGAGAGGACAAGGCGGGCTCCGATTGGGGGATCAGGCTGGAAAGTATAGTGGGAACGTTCCCACGTTTCAGGTCAATGTGCGGTGCACAAAATCCTTGTAGTGCTTTCGGGTTAGGATCAGAGGCGACACCGCACCTGGGTCAGGTGCGCAAATGGAGCGGGAACGGTCCCAGTGAGTATCAGCATCAATGACGTGGCCCGGGTGGCCGGTGTGTCCAAGTCCACGGTCTCGCGCGCCCTGGGTACCGGGCCGGTGAGCGAGGAGGTGCGGGCCAAGGTCGAGGCTGCCGTCCGCCAGACCGGCTATCGCCCCAACCTGATGGCGCGACGGCTGCGCTCCCAGCAGTCCGGCATCCTGGGCGTGATCGTGGCCGACATCCGCAACCCGTACTTCACTGCGCTGATCCGCTCGGTGGAAGAGGTCGCTTACCGTGCCGGTATGCGCGTGACCCTGTGCAATACCGATGAAGATCCCGAGCGCGAGGCGCTGTATCTGGAGCTGATGCAGGAAGAACGCATCACCGGGCTGATCTTCGCCCCGACCCGGGTCACCGTGGGGCGCATGCACGAACTGGCCCTGGATTACCCCACCGTGCTGGTCGACCGTGCCGGCCCCGGCAGCCGCTACGACAGTGTGGTGCTGGACAACGCCGCGGCCATGGGCGAGCTGGTGGCGCATCTGCAGGGGCAGGGCTACCGGCGCATCGGCGGGTTGTTCGGCAGCACCAGCACCACGGCGGCCGAGCGCCGCGACGGTTACCAGGCCGCGATGCGCGCGCAAGGCCTGAGCCCGGATTACCGCGAAGTGGCACCCACCGCCGAGGCGGCCATTGTCGAGCTGGAGCGGTGGCTTGCCAACGATGACCGCCCCGAAGCGATTGTCACCAGTAACAGCCTGCTGTTGATGGGGGCGCTGAAGGCCGCACGCACGGCCGGCCTGCGCCTGCCCGACGACCTAGCCCTTGCCGGGTTCGACAACGAGCGCTGGACCGATCTGGTCGAGCCGGGCATCACCGTGGTCGAACAGCCGATCGAAGACATGGGCCGCGCGGCGATGTCGCTGCTGCTCGAGCGGCTGAGCAACCCGCAATTGCCGATCCGCCGCATGGTCATGACCGGGCGCTGCGTGGTGCGCGGCTCCACCGGCACGCGCCCGCGCACCTAGCCGCCGTCGTCGTAGGAGCGCACCCGGGCGCGACCGGCGTTACCGGTACAGCCCGTCGCGCCCGGGTGCGCTCCTACAACGGCGTGGCCGTCGTCGCGGATCGCGCTGTGCGGGTCTTTTCCAATCACGCCATGTCACCAATCCCCGCCACCCCGTAGGAGCGCACCCGGGCGCGACGGGGGGATCGGTGGAGCCCATCGTGCCCAGGGGCGCTCCTACAAGTGCCTGGCGGGTGTTGCGGATCGCGCAGTGCGGCCTTGCCCGAGCACGGCATGTCACCAATCCCCCATCGTAGGAGCGCACCCGGGCGCGATGGGCGTTGTCGGTCATGCCCGTCGCGCCCGGGTGCGCTCCTACGGGACATCACTGTTGCGCAGGCCAAAAAAAGCCCCGGCATTGCCGGGGCTTTTCGTTCTACGCCCTGTCCGGGATCAACGATCCGGGCGATGCGTGCCTGAGTCGTTCTGTGCGACCAGATATTCCTTGGACTGCTCGTCCAGCTTGTCGCCCAGCATGCGGCGTACCACCACGAAGAACAGCGGGATGAAGATCACGCCGAGCACGGTGGCGAACACCATGCCGCCGATCACGCCGGTACCGATGGAGTGACGCGAGTTGGCGCCGGCACCGGTGGAAATGGCCAGCGGCAACACACCCAGGATGAACGCGAACGAAGTCATCAGAATCGGGCGGAAAC
This sequence comes from Xanthomonas sp. NCPPB 1325, assembly GCF_041477645.2. NCBI lineage: Bacteria > Pseudomonadati > Pseudomonadota > Gammaproteobacteria > Lysobacterales > Lysobacteraceae > Xanthomonas > Xanthomonas sp. NCPPB 1325. The sequence continues at coordinate 2,902,475 of NZ_CM192985.1, read as the reverse complement.
GCAGATGCGCCGCTTCCAGGGTTGCCTCGCGCAGGGTCTTGCCCGCCGCGCGCTGCTCCACCGCAAATTCCACGATCAGGATCGCGTTCTTCGCAGCCAGACCAATGACCGTGATCATGCCGATCTTGAAGTACAGGTCGTTCGGCAGGCCGCGGAGCATCGAGAACACGATCGCACCCAGCACGCCGATCGGCACTACCATCAGCACCGCCACCGGGATCGACCAGCTCTCGTAGAGTGCGGCCAGGCACAGGAACACCACCACCACCGACAATGCCAGCAGCAGCGTCGCTGCGTTACCGGCAATGATTTCCTGGTACGACATGCCGCTCCAGTCGAAACCGAAGCCCGGTGGCAGGTCGTTGTTGACGATCTCTTCCATCGCCGTCATCGCCTGACCGGAGCTGCCGCCCGGCGCCGGGTTGCCGACGATGTTGACCGCCGAATACCCGTTGTAGCGGTTCAATGCCGGCGAGGCGTAGGTCCATTCGGCCTTGACCACGTTGCTCAGCGGAATCATCCCGGGTTGGCCATCGGCGCCTACCGCGGTCGTGCTCGGGCTGAAGAAGTTGCGCAACGACTCGGGGCCGGTGCGGAACTGGTCGTCGGAGCGGATGTTGACGCGCTTGATGCGGCCTTCAGAGAAGTAGTCGTTGACATACACCGGTGCCAGCATCAGCTGGATCGAGTTGTAGATGTCGCTGACATCCAGTCCCATCGACTGCGCCTGCACACGGTCCACCGACAGCTGCAGCTGCGGCGCGTCTTCCAGTCCGTTCGGGCGCACGCCCACCATGGTGTCGGCCTTTTCGGCAGCCTTGCCCAGCACGATGTTGCGCGCCTGGGTCAAGGCCTCCTGGCCTGCGCCGGAGCGGTCCTGCAGCCACATGTCGAAGCCGCCGAACTGGCCCAGGCCCTGCACGGTGGGCAGGTTGACCACGAAGATCTGTGCGCCCTTGATGCCGTAGAACATGCCGTTGAGCTGCTTGATCAGCTCCTCCGCGGTCACATCGCGCTCTTCCCACGGTTTGAGCCGGATGAAGCCCATGCCCACGTTTTCGCCCGAGCCCAGGAAGCTGAAGCCGGCGATCTGCAGCATGCCCTCCACGGCCGGCTGCTTCTCCAGCACCGCACGCATCTGCGCAAAGGTCTCGTTGGTGCGGATCTTGGTGGCGCCCGGCGGCAGCTGCACGATGGCCAGCGCAAAGCCCTGGTCTTCTTCGGGCAGGAAGCTGCCCGGCATGCGGGTGAACAGGAAGCCGCACAACACCACCAGCACCACGAACACGATCATCCACGGCGGCGAGCGCTTCAAGGTGTGGCCAACCACGCCCACGTAGCGATGCGCCAGCTTGTCGTAGTACTTGTCGAAGGTGCGGTAGATCCAGTTCTTCTTGGTCGAGTGGGTCGACTTGAGGAAGGCGCCGCACAACGCCGGTGTGAAGCTCAACGCCAGGAACGCGGAGAACCCCATCGACATGGCGATGGTCAGCGCGAACTGCTTGTAGATCGCGCCCGATGCGCCGGGCTGCAGCGAGGAAGGAATGAACACCGCCGCCAGCACCACGGTGATGGCAACCACCGCGCCGGTGATCTGGGTCATCGCCTTCTGCGTGGCTGCCTTGGGCTCCAGATGCTCCTCGCTCATGATGCGTTCGACGTTCTCGATCACCACGATCGCGTCATCGACCACGATGCCGATCGCCAGCACCATCGCGAACAGCGTCAGCTGGTTGATGGTGAAGCCGATCACGTACATGCCAAAGAAGGTGCCCAGCAGCGCGACCGGAATCACCAGGGTCGGGATGACCGTGGCGCGGAAGTTCTGCAGGAACAACAGCATCACCAGGAACACCAGTACGATGGCTTCCACCAGCGTGTGGATCACTTCCTCGATGGAGATGCGCACGAAGGTGGTCGACTCGTACGGCGCAAACCAGCTCACACCCTGCGGGAAGGTGGGCTGCAGCTCGTCGAGCTTGGCGCCCACTGCCTCTGACACGTTCAGTGCATTGGCGCCCGGCAGCAGCTGGATGCCGAAGGCACCGGTGGGCTTGCCGTTGTACTGGGTGTCGAAGCCGTAGTTGCTCGGCCCCACGGTCACGCGTGCGACATCCTTCAAACGCACCGTCGCGCCAGTGGTGTCGGTGCGCAGGATGATGTTTTCGAATTGTTCGGGCGAGCTGAACCGGCCTTCCGCCGAGACGGTGGCGGTGAAGCTGATGCCTTCCGGGGTCGGGTCGGCGCCGACAGAGCCGGCGGCGAACTGCACGTTCTGGTTGCGTACCGCGGTCAGCACCTGGGTGGCCGACAGGTTGTAGCCCTGCAGCTTCTCCGGGTTCAACCAGATGTTCATCGCGTACTCGGCGCCGAACTGGTTGGTGCTGCCCACGCCGGGCACGCGCGAGATCTGTTCGAGCACGCGCGAACCGACGATGTCGTTGAGCGCGTCGCGGTCGATCGACGGGTTGTCCGAGCGCAGCGCCGCCACCATCAGGAAGCCGGCGTTGGCCTTGGCCACCACCACGCCCTGCTGGGTCACTTCCGAGGGCAGGCGCGGCGTGGCCAGCGACACCTTGTTCTGCACCTGCACCTGCGCGATGTCGGGGTCAGTGCCGGTTTCGAAGGTCAGGGTGATGGTGACGCGGCCGTTGGCGGCCGAGGACGAGTTGAAATACAGCAGGTGGTCGATACCGGTGAGCTGCTGCTCGATGACCTGCGTCACCGCTTTTTCGGATGTATCGGCGCTGGCGCCGGGGAAGTTGGCGGTGACAGTGACCTGCGGTGGGGCGATCGTCGGGTACGACTCGATACCCAGATTCAGGATCGAGATCACGCCCGCAAGCGAGATCAGGATCGCCACCACCCAGGCAAAGACCGGGTGTTCGATAAAAAACTTAGGCATGTCCGGGTTCCGTCACTGCTGCTTGGACTGGGAGTCGGCCGGCTGCGCCGCCGCATCGGGCTTGGGTTGCGCTTGCGCCGCCGGTGCGGCTGCATCGGCCTTGTCGGCTGGCGGAGCGGCCTGCGTCTGGCCGCCCTGGGCTGCGGCCGCAGCGCCTGGCTGGCCACCTTGCGCGGGTTTGTTCGGATTCCACGCAACGCCCTTGGCCGGCTGGCCTTCCTTGGCCTTCTGCACGCCGTCCACGATGACCTGGTCGCCCGGGGCCAGGCCGCCGGTGACGATCCACGCGCCCTTTTGCTGACCATCCACGGTGAGGTTCTTGCGCGCCACCTTGCCGTCCTTGCCCAGCACCAGCACGAAGGCGCCCAGGGCGTCACGTTGCAGGCCCTGCTGCGGCACCAGATAGGCGTTGTTGCGCTGGCCGAGGCTGGCCTTGAAGGTGACGAAGGCACCCGGCAGCAGCGACAGTTCCGGGTTGGGCAGGGTGGCACGCAGCGACACCGCACCGGTGCTGGGGTCCACCGTCACCGCCGACACGTCCAGCGTGCCGGGGTGCTGGTATTGGGTGCCGTTGCCCAGTTCCACGTTGATGGTGGACTTGCCGTCGCCGCTGAGCTGCACGTTGCCGCTGCTCTGGGCCTGGCGCAGCGAGGCCAGCTCTTCGCTGCTCATCGCGAAGTTCACGTACAGCGGGTCGATCTGGTCGACCGTGGTCAGCAAGGTGGCTTCGCCGGCACCGACCAGGGCGCCTTCGGTCACCCGCTGGATGCCGGCGCGGCCGGTGATCGGCGAGGTGACGCTGGCGAAGCCCAGCTGGATCCGGGCGGCCTCGACCGCGCCGCGCGCCTGCTGCACGTTGGCGCCGGAGGAGCGCTCGGTGGCTTCGGCGTTATCGATGTCCGCACGCGAGACGTATTGCTGCGGCGCCAGGCTGCGCGCGCGCTTGGCGGCGATCTGGGCATTGGCATAGGTCGCTTCGGCCGCGGCGAGCTGGCCCTGGGCCTGCAGCAGGGTGGCCCGCAGCGGCATCGGGTCGATCTCGAACAGCGGCTGGCCTTCCTTGACGTCGGTGCCTTCGGTGTACAGGCGCTTGAGCAGCACCCCGTCCACGCGGGCGCGCACGTCGGCCGAGCGGAACGCCGACAGGCGGCCCACCAGGTCGCGTTCCAGCGGCAGCGTCTGCGGCTTCATTTCCAGCACCGACACTTCCGGCGGCGGCGGCGCCTGCTGCTGTTCGGGCTTGCTGCAGGCAGCGAGCGCCGCGGTGATGGCCAAGGCCAGGCCGAAGGTGCGGAGCGGGGCAATCATCAGGAGGAACTCCGTTAGGGTCTTGAAGTGAGAAAAGAAAGCGGGGCCGGCGCAGGCGCGGCAGGTGTCGCGGCAAACGCCCGCAAAAAGGTGTCGACGGCGAACTGCGCCCACTGCTGCCTGGCGGGCAGGCCGGCGCGATGGGGAACCTGAAACCGTTGGCGATCGAAATCCAGCCCCACGATCATGCTCAGCAGCAGCTCGGCCATGAAGTGCGGATCGTCATGGCGCAGCTGACCGGCCGCCATGGCCTGTTCGAAGCGATGCGCCAGACGTCGCTGCATGCCGACCACGCCTTCGTGGAAAATTTGCCGGTACTGATCCGGGAACCGATGCGACTCGGCTTCCAGCAGACGACAGGTCTGTAGCACATCCGGGCTGTTCAGACGGTCAAGATGGGCCAGGGCAAAGGCCAGCAGGTCCTCGCGCAGATCGCCGGAGACCGCGTCCAGCGGCACCGTGGCCAGGTGCACGTGGTCCTGCAGCACATCGCGCAGCAGGTTCTCCTTGCAGCCATAGTGACTGTAGAGCGTCTGCTTGGAACAGCCGGCGCGCTCGGCCACCGCGTCCATGCTCAGCCGCATTCCGCGTTCGGCAAGCAAGGTATGCACGGCAGCATGGATGCGGCGATCGCAGTCCGAACGCCGGGCAGCACGGGGGGGGCGAGGGGTCATGGCGGTAGACTATACCGTCCAGTTTAGTTTTTAAACAGCCTTGACGTAGGCCGTCCTGTCTGTACAACGCCTTGTGTGCCAAGCGTCGCGCCGGACTTTGCCGGATCTGGCGATCGGCGGCGGCGCCCGGCCGGGCAGCGGCGGGAAACTTCAGACCCATACGGCTTCTGCACCCCCGCGATGCCTGCCGGGCGCTGAGCATTTGCGCTATGCAGCAAGGCGTCGTCACGGTCCATCGGTACAATTCAGCTTTCCTACCGAGCATCCCAGCGCTCTCATGACAGCCAAGAAAGCCGCTCCGAAATCGTCCACGACGTCGGTCAAACCGGTCGCCGAACGTGCCGTCCCCGTGCTTGCCACCGAACCGCAGGCGGTCACCCTCGAGCCGGTGTTTGCCGCACTGCGCAAGCGCTACCCGGCGGCCCGCCAGGGCGAGGTCCAGGCGTTCGCCGCCGACTTCTACCGGCGCATGGAAGAAGACGAGTTTCCCAATCATCCGCCCGAGCAATGGGCGGCGCTGGCGTCGGACATGCTGGAGTTTGCCCGCGTACGCAAGGCCGGCACGGTCAACGTGCGCGTGTTCAACCCCACCCTGAAGAGCCACGGCTACGAGTCGCCGCATACGCTGCTGCAGATCGTCAACGACGACATGCCGTTCCTGGTGGACTCGGTCAGCATGACCCTGTCGGACCTGGGCATCGGTGTGCACGTGCTGGGTCACCCGGTGCTGCGCATCGCGCGCGACAAGGCCGGCAAGCTGACCGCGGTGGGCGAGGGCAAGAGCGAATCGCTGATGGTGCTGGAGATCGACCGCCAGCCGGCCGATGAGATGCCCAAGGTGGAAGCGGCGGTGCGCAAGGTGCTGGCCGAGGTGCGCGCCATCGTGCAGGACTGGGCCGCGATGCGCGAAAAGATGGTGATGCTGGCCGACGACCTGGCCACCCGCCGCCTTCCCATCGACGACATCAGCCGCCACGAGGCGCAGGAGTTCCTGCGCTGGGCCGCCGCCGACCACTTCACCTTCTTCGGCTACCGGGAATACCGCGTGGAGAAGCAGGGCGGCCAGGATGTGCTGGCCCCGGTGGAAGAGACCGGCCTGGGCCTGATGCGCGGCCACGACACCTCGCCGGCGCGCCCGGTGACCACCCTGGCCGCGCACGGCCTGAATGCCTCGTCCAAGCTCAAGGACGCCTTGATCCTGACCAAGACCAATGCGCGCTCGCGCGTGCACCGCGTTGGCTACATGGATTACATCGGCATCCTGGAATTTGATGCCAAGGGCCGCATCGTCGGCGAGCAGCGCTTCCTGGGCCTGTTCACCTCCAGTGCCTACAACCGCCGCCCGTGGGAAATTCCGCTGGTGCGCCAGCGCCACGAATACGTGATGAGCAAGTCGGGGCTGACCCCGAGCAGCCACAGCGGCAAGGCGTTGCGCCACATCCTGGAAACGCTGCCGCGCGAGGAGCTGTTCCAGTCCAACGAGGAAGAGCTGTACCGCACGGCGATCGGCATCCTGGGGCTGCAGGAGCGTGTACGCAGCCGCATGTTCCTGCGCCGCGACAAGTACAGCCGCTTCATTTCCGCCTTGGTGTACATCCCGCGCGAGCGCTTCAATACCGATGTGCGCCTGCGCATCGAAGGCCTGTTGAAGGACGCGCTGCATGGCGAGTACATCGATTCGAGCGTGGTGCTGGGCGAATCGCCATTGGCGCAGCTGCATCTGATCGTGCGCCCCAAGAGTGGCGAGGCGCTGGAGTTCAATACCACCGAACTCGAATCGCGACTGGCGCACCTGCTGCGCAACTGGCGCGACGCCCTGCGCGAAGCGCTGGTGGCGCGCCACGGCGAGGCCAACGGCCTGCGCATGGCGGCCAACTTCGGCCGCGCGCTGCCGGCCGGCTACATCGAGGACTCGTCGATCGAGTCGGCGGTGTCCGATGTCGAGCACCTGGCCACGCTGGATGGTCCCGATGACCTGCATCTGAGCCTGCAGGAAATCCGTCGCGACGACGGCATGCGCCTGGATGCGGGCGAAGGCCTGCGCCTGAAGCTGTACCGTCAGCTTGACGACATTCCGTTGTCCGACGCGATGCCGATGATGGAAAACATGGGCCTGCGCGTGATCTCCGAGCGGCCGTATCGGCTGCAGGTGGGCGAAACGCCGGTCTACATCCAGGATTTCGAGGTCGAATCCACCGCCGGCAAGATCAACGCGGCCAACGCCGATGCCAGCTTCGGTGAAGCCTTCGAGCGCATCTGGAACGGCGATGCGGAAAACGACGGCTTCAATCGCCTGATCCTGGCCGCCGGCCTGCACTGGCGTCAGGTCGCGTTGCTGCGTGGCTACTGCAAGTACCTGCTGCAGACGGCGGTGCCGTTCTCGCAGGCCTACGTGGAAGCCACCTTTACCCGTTACCCGTTGCTGGCGCGCCTGTTGGTGGAACTGTTCGAAGCGCGCTTCGACCCGTCCACCGGCAGCGAGACCAAGGCGCAGATCTTTGCCGGCCAGGAGCGCCTGCGCGAAGAGTTGTCTGCGCTGGCCGCTGGCGACGAGGCCACGCTCAAGGCGCTGGAGCCGGTGCTCGAGGCCCGCGGCGGCGATCGCGCCGCGCAGCAGGAAGCCACCCGCGCCACGCTGCTGAAGCTGATGGACCGCGTCTCCAGCCTGGACGAAGACCGCATCCTGCGCAGCTTCATCGATGTGATCGATGCGACGCTGCGCACCAACTATTACCAGACCGACAAGCAGGGCAAGCACGCCCATTGCATCAGTTTCAAGCTGGATTCGGCGCGGGTGCCGGACCTGCCCAAGCCGCGTCCGTATCGCGAGATCTTCGTCTATGGCCCGCGTGTGGAAGGCGTGCATCTGCGCTTTGGCGCGGTGGCGCGTGGCGGCCTGCGCTGGTCCGACCGCCGCGAGGATTTCCGCACCGAGGTGCTGGGCCTGGTCAAGGCGCAGATGGTCAAGAACACGGTCATCGTGCCGGTGGGCGCCAAGGGCGGTTTCTACGTCAAGCGCTCGCCGGTGGGCGGGGACCGTGATGCGATCCAGGCCGAAGGTATCGCCTGCTACAAGCTGTTCATCCAGAGCCTGCTCGATATCACCGACAACATCGTCGGCGGCAAGATCGTGCCGCCGCCGCAGGTGGTGCGTCACGACCAGGACGACCCGTACCTGGTGGTCGCCGCCGACAAGGGCACCGCGACCTTCTCCGACATCGCCAATGGGCTGGCGCTGGACCATGGTTTCTGGCTCGGCGATGCGTTCGCCTCTGGCGGCTCGGTCGGTTACGACCACAAGGGTATGGGCATCACCGCGCGTGGCGCATGGGAGTCGGTCAAGCGCCACTTCCGTGCGATGGGACGCGATTGCCAGAGCCAGGATTTCAGCGTGGTCGGCATCGGCGACATGTCCGGCGACGTGTTCGGCAACGGCATGCTGCTCTCACGGCATATCCGCCTGCTGGCCGCGTTCGACCACCGGCATATCTTCCTCGACCCGTCGCCGGATGCCGCTGCGTCCTTCGCCGAGCGCGAGCGCCTGTTCAAGCTGCTGCGTTCCAGCTGGGCGGACTACGACGCCAAGCTGATCAGCGCCGGTGGCGGCATCTATCCGCGCACCCTGAAGTCCATCGACATCAGCGCGCCGGTGCGCGAGGCATTGGGGTTGGAGTCCAACGTCAAGCAGCTCTCGCCCAACGAGCTGATGAACGCCATCCTCAAGGCGCCAGTGGACCTGTTCTGGAACGGCGGCATCGGCACCTACGTCAAGGCTGCCAGCGAATCGCATGCCGATGTGGGCGACCGCGCCAACAACGGCTTGCGCGTCAATGGCGGTGAGCTGCGCTGCAAGGTGGTGGGCGAGGGCGGCAACCTGGGCCTGACCCAGCTGGGCCGCATCGAAGCCGCGCAGACCGGCGTGCTGCTCAACACCGACTTCATCGACAACTCGGCCGGCGTGGACACCTCCGACCACGAGGTGAACATCAAGATCCTGCTCAACGACATGGTGCAGGCCAAGAAGCTCACCTATGACGCGCGCAACAAGCTGCTGGCGTCGATGACCGACGAAGTGGCCGACCTGGTGCTGTGGGACAACTACCGGCAGAACCAGGCGATCAGCCTGATGGAGCGCATGAGCGTCAAGCGGCTGGGCTCCAAGCAGCACTTCATCCGCACGCTGGAACTGCAGGGCCTGCTCGATCGCCAGATCGAGTTCCTGCCCTCCGATGCCGAGCTGTCGGCACGCAAGGCACGCGGGCAGGGCTTGTCGCGTCCGGAACTGTCGGTGCTGCTGTCGTACTCCAAACTGGTGGCGTTCCAGCAGCTGCTGGAATCGGACATCCCGGAAGACCCATACCTGTCCAAGGAATTGCAGCGTTACTTCCCGCAGCCGCTGCAGAAGAAGTACGCCGATGCGATGGAGCGCCACCGCCTCAAGCGCGAAATCATCGCCACTGCGGTGACCAACACCACCATCAACCGCATGGGCGCCACCTTCCTGATGCGCATGCAGGAAGACACCGGCCGCAGCATCGCCGAGGTCGCCAAGGCTTACACCATCAGCCGCGAAACGCTGGATGCGCGCGCGCTGTGGACGCAGATCGATGCGCTGGACGGCAAGGTGCCCGAGTCGGTGCAGATCGATGCACTGGAAGTGATCTGGCGCCTGCAACGCTCGTTCGTGCGTTGGCTGCTGCTGCGTCCGGGCCAGATGCCGGGCATCACGGCGGCGGTGGAGCGTTACCACGGCCCGTTCAACGACATCCGTGTCGCCTCGGGCGTGTTGTCCGATACGCAGCGACCGCTGTACGAAGCCAGCGTGCAGGAGTGGCAGGACAAGGGACTGCCGCCGCAACTGGCGCAGCAGCTGTGCGAATTGCGGTACCTGGAACCGGCGTTCGACATCATCGAAACCGCCCGCACCCGCAAGCTCAAGCCGGTGGAAGTGTCCAAGGTGCATTTCCGCCTGGGCGACGCGCTGCGGCTGCCGTGGTTGTTCGAGCAGATCGACGCGCTGGAGGTCAACGGCCGCTGGCATGCGGTGGCGCGTGGTGTGCTGCGCGACGAACTGGCCGCGCATCAGCGTGCATTGGTGGGCCAGGTGCTGACCATGCCCGGCAGCAGTGCCGAGGACAAGGTGGCCAACTGGCTGGCGCGCGACGATTCCAGCCTGCGCTTCACCCTGGCCATGCTGGCCGATGTGGCCGAGCAGAAGACGCTGGACTACCCGACCGTGTCGGTGGCGGTGCAGCGGCTTGGGCAGCTGGCGGCGCACGGGATGTAATGACGTGCAGCGAGGTGATGGCGGAGCAGGTGCTTCGTCATCACCTAGGCTGAGCTGGTGCAGTTATGGAGTTGTCTGCCCATGCACAAGGCGGCCCAAGGGTCGCCTTGTTTACGTGCGGAATTGCTCCGTACGATCGCGAGCCCAATGCGTCGTCCGGGTGTCGGCCAATCGCGTGGTCCACATCCGGTCAGCGACGACACGCGCGCTGCCTTTCTGTGAGCATGTCTGCATGCCAGAGGCATGTCAGACGACGCACGCGAGTAGGTGAACAATCCCAGGCTTCTTGACACTCTCGAATAGTCCGATGAGTATCGCTTAGCTGCAGTAGATCCTGCAGACGGGTGTGGAAGCCCGAAATCCAAGGCGCACGAGCGCCGGTCAACGATGGCGGTGCTCTCCACTATCCAAGGAGATCCTCATGCCGCGTACCAATCCTGTCCATTCGGCCACTACTGCAACCGCCTCGCAGCCGACCGCCCATACCGTGGCCGATCATGGTGATGCGCGTGAGGACGTGTTCTTCCGTCGCCTGTCCGAGTCACGTGGTGCGGAAGCCACCAACGGCCTGCATTGGTCCGATCTGCCGATGCAATTTGGCCTGGCTCTCAAATGCGCGCATATCGATCACTGCTTGCTCGGGCTGCAGGGCGTGTTGGAGATGCTGCACGCCGGTGAGGCGGCCCGCGAGGCGGGTCAACCTGGCCTGGGTGGCGAGCTCACCGATCGCCTGCTCTACGCGTCGCGTGCGCTGGCTGCGTCGGGAAAGGATTCGCTGCATGCGTTGCAGGAACGTCTTGCAGCTGCATCGTAAGGTGCAGTGCGAACGTCGGTCATCAACGGCGTCGGACTTCCTCCATTCTGGCTGCGAGCAGCGTTGTTGGCGGGAGACCCGGATGCGCTGGACCGAATTGCGCTCAAGGTTTAGCGATTGAGTGATACAGCGCAGGTGGCGCTCATCGATGGCGACCTGCGCACGAATGCCGCGATAGTGTGGTCATCAGTGACTGAATGGCATTCGCCGTCGGTGCGACCTTTCGCATGCGTGGGTCTGCACCGATTGCCGTGACCAGTTCACTGCCTTATCTGATCTTGACGACCACCTTGCCCTTGGCGCGGCCTTGCGCCAGATACTCCAGCGCCTGCTTTGCCTGGTCGAACGCAAACACCGTGTCGATGACCGGGCGGATGCGTTCGGCTTCGAGCAGTTCGCCGAGTTTGGCCAGTTGCGTGCCGTCCGGGCGAACGAACAGGAATGCGTAGGACACGTCGCGCTTTTTGGCCAGGCGTTTGATCTTGCGGCTCATCAGCCCGAACACCAGCGTCAGCAGACCGTTCAAGCGCCGGGCGCGGGCGAAGGCCGCATCCAGTGGGCCGACGAGCGAGATGATCTTGCCGCCCGTCCTCAAGATGCCGAGCGATTTTTCCAGCGTATCGCCCTTGGTGGTGCCGAGTACCACGTCGTAGCCGCGCAGCACGTCTTCGAATTTCTGGGTCTTGTAATCGATCACCTCATCGGCGCCAAGGCTGCGCACCAGCGGCACATTGCCGGTACTGGTGGTGGTGCCCACGTGCGCGCCGATCTGCTTTGCGAGCTGGATGGCGAAGGTGCCGATGCCACCGGAGCCGGCGGGAATGAAGACCTTCTGGCCGTGCTGCAGTCTGGCGCGCTCCGTGAGCGCCTGCCAGGAGGTGAGCCCGACCATGGGAATGGAGGCGGCCTGCACGAAGTCCAGATTCGCCGGTTTCAGTGCGGCAGCGCTTTCGGGCACCACCGCAAATTCTGCGAGCGTGCCGGTGCCCAGATCGAACACGCTGGCGAAGACCGCATCGCCCTTCTTGAAGCGGGTGACGCGGCTGCCAACCTCGGTGACGATGCCTGCCAGATCGCTGCCCAGGGTGGCGGGCAGGTCGAAGGTGAGAATGGGTTTGAAGGTGCCGGCCATGATCATGTTGTCGACCGGGTTGACCGATGCAGCGTGCACCTCGACCAGCAATTCGTTGGGCTTGGGGGTCGGGCGTGGCAGCTCGGAAAAACCGACTCCGGGCGATTTGCCATAGCGCTGAAAGGTGAGTGCTTTCATGTGGTTGGAATCCAATCCTGTCGTCGGGATGAGTGACGGGTGCCCGAACCGCGGCTGCCGTCACCTGCCGTGCTCGCAACTCATTGGGTGCAGCTTGAGTGCCACGGGAGCGTTTGGTGGAATGACTGCTGGCGGCACGAGGCGCATCGGCATGCGCCTAGCCTGCCTGCCGCGGCGGCGGCATTGGCTACTGGCAGTGCACGGGGTTGAATCATCAGGGGCGTAGCTGGTAGCGCTCGGCTGCAGTCGCCTGCTTCAGATCGGACAACACTCCCTGACGTGCGCCCTCCAGTGCGTCCCAACGCTCGGCCACCTGCAGCGGCGGAATGGTCACCAGCTCGCGACGGTCGAAGCCGACCAGCGCGGCATCCACGAGTTCGCCAACATCCATCAGGTCGCTGAGCGTGTTGATGTCGATCCCTGCACGCTCCCAGATCTCGGTGCGCGTGCCGGCCGGCAGTACTGCCTGCACGTACACGCCCTTGGCACCCAGCTCCAGGTGCAGGCCTTGCGACAGGAACAGCACGAAGGCCTTGGTGGCGCCATACACGCTCATGCCGAATTCGGGAGCGAAGCCCACCACCGAGCCGAGGTTGACGATCGCGCCGCTGCCGGACTGCGCAAAGCGCGGGGCGACCGCAGCGGAAAGACGCGTCAGGGCAGTGATATTGAGCGCGATCAGGCATTCGATCGTGTCGGCGTTCTGCTCCAGGATGCCGCCGGACTGGGCGATGCCGGCGTTGTTGATCAACACGCCGATCTGCGCATCGTCGCGCAGGCGCGCCTCGACCTTGCCGACATCGGCCGGCTGGGTGAGGTCGGCCTGCAGCACATCGACGCTGATGCCGTGTGCGCCCTGCAGACGCGTGGCAAGCGCATCCAGGCGTGCCTGGTCGCGTGCGACCAGTACGAGGTCGTGGCCGCGTTGTGCGAAGCGTTCGGCGTAGACGGCGCCGATCCCGGCGGAGGCGCCAGTGATGAGGACAGCAGAACGTGGGGACATGGGAAACCTTGGCAGGAGGGGGAGCCGAAACGGAATGTGCGTGTCGCCCGGTCGCGCGGGACGCAACCGGGCAAGTGCCAATGATTGCCTTCATCATCTATAAGGTCAAGGTTTTGATGACGAGCGGCATCAATGTATGCTGGGCCTTTCGAGGAGGGTCCTCGTTAGAGGTTGGACATGAAGGTCAGCAAGGCGCAGGCACAGGCCAACCGAGCCCATGTGGTCGCCACCGCGTCCAGGCTGTTTCGCGAGCGGGGCTATGACGGCGTCGGGGTGGCGGACCTGATGGGCGCGGCCGGTTTTACCCATGGCGGCTTCTACAAGCAGTTCCGGTCCAAGGCGGCGCTGATGGCCGAGTCCGCTGTCTGCGGCATCGCACAGACGGTGGAGCAGAGCGCCCAGGTCGACGCGTCCGAATTCGTCAACCTGTATGTTTCGCGCTCACATCGCGACAACCCGGCAACCGGGTGCACGATGGCCGCGTTGGGCGCCGATGCCGCACGTCAATCGGAAGAAGTTCGAGCCGCCTTTGCAGACGGCATCGAGCGCATCGTGGCCGGGCTTGCCGCACACGACACTCAGGCAGGCGACGATGAGGCGGCGGCAACGCGTGCCAGGCAGCTGGACCTGATGGCGCACGCCGTCGGTGCCATCGTGCTGTCCAGGGCGTGCCCTGACGACTCTCCGCTTGCCGACGACATTCTTGCTGCCTGCCGACACGCGATCCTGGCCGCCCTGCCGCCTTCTGGCGCATAGGCGGGGCGCTGGCTGGATGCTGCGCCGTCCCGAAGCTGTGGCGGAGCGGCGCATCCTGCCCGCCCTGATGCGGTCACGTGCGACAGACGTTCGTGTTCCCGCGATTCAACGGGTGCCGCGGCACGTCATGTGCCCCACATGCACGTAATGCGCGTGCAAGGCGCCGGGATCGTTCAGCACTTGGCGCGGTGCCCACTCATTTCCTGTCCGGCATCCTTGTCGAAACGCACATGCCACCAGGTGGCACTGAGCGAGATCAGGCTGACCACGCAGAACGCCAGCGAGAAATCGCGCTGCGCCGGTTGGGTGTGGTCGCCGGCCAGCATGGCCAGTTTGAGGATCATCGCGCCGGCACACACGCCCACCGAGAGCATCAGCTGCTGCAAGGTGGTGTACAGGCTGCTGGCGCGGCTCATGCGCGCGCTGGGCACGTTTTCGTAGGCGATGGTGTTGTAGGCGGCGAACTGGAACGACATGAAGGCGCCGCAGCACAGCAGCAGGCCGAACATCAGCGCCGCTGGCCAGTCGGGGCGGAACAGCGCGCACACCATGTAGCCCAGGCTGGCCAGCACGCCATTGCCGATCAGGCTGTTGCGGTAGCCGAAGCGGCGCAGCAGCTGCGGGGTGATGCTGCGCATCAGCAGCGCGCCCAGTGCGGTGGCCAGGATCAGGCGGCCGCTGTGCGCGGCGCTCATGCCGAAGCCGATCTGGAACAGCAAGGGCAGCAGGAAGGGATGCGCGCCCTGGGTGATGCGCATCAGTGCGCCGCCGATCACCGACAGCCGGAACGAATCGATGCGCAGCAAGCTCAGGTCCAGCAACGGGGCGGGGTGGTTGCGCGCATGCCAAAGATAGCCCAGCGCAGCGGCCGCGCCGGTGGCCAGCAACCAGCTGGCCACGCCGATGCCGTCGTCCTGGCTGACCATTTCCAGGCCGAACAACAGGCAGCCCAGCGCCACGCCGCACAGCACGAAGCCGCGCAGATCGAAACGTGTTGGCGCAGTCTCGGTGGGAATCTCCGGGATGAACCGGCGCACCAGCAGGAAGCCGGCGATGCCGATCGGCACATTGATGTAGAAGATCCAGCGCCAGTCCAGATACGAAACGAAGAACCCGCCCAGCGGCGGCCCCAGCATCGGGCCGATGAAGGCGGGCACCAGGGTCCAGGCCATCGCAGAGACCAGATGGCGGCGCTCTACCGTGCGCAGCAGGATCAGCCGGCCGAGCGGGGCCATCATCGCGCCGCCAGCGCCCTGCAGCACGCGTGCGGCCACCATGGTGGGCAGGCTGTCGGCCAGCGAACACAGGATCGAGCCGGCGACGAACACCCAGATCGAGGCGCCGAACACGCGGCGCAGGCCGAAGCGGTCGGCGATGGCGCCGCTGGCCGGGATCAGCACCGCCAGCGCCAGCAGATAGCTGGTCATGGCGATGCTCATGGCCGGCGCGGCCACGCCGAAGTCGCGCGCCAGTGTAGGCAACGCAGTCGCCAGCACGGTGGCATCCATCTGCTCCATGAAGATGGCGCAGGCCAGGATCAGCGAAATGATGCGGTAGTCGGGATAACGCGGCGGGGCGGTGCCGGCGTCGGACACGCTGGAAGACATCGGACTCTCGGTTGCGGGGCTGCATCGACGGCGCCAGTGGGGCATCCGGATCGGCCCGCGTCGCACGGTGTTGTGCGGCGCAACATGGGTATTGTCCGCTGGTGGGGGGCGGGGTTCAAGGGCACTTGGGCAACAGTGCGTGCTTGTCGATGCAGACGCAGTGGTGTGGATGGTGGACGCTGGTGTTGATGCAGAGATTTGCGGCTGAAGCGGCTAGTGGTGAGGTAGCAGCGTGCGATGGCGATAGAGGGCGCGCGACGTGATGCGTCGTCGGCTGGTCGTCCCCAAGCTGCCCGCACCCTCATCCGGCGCTGCGCGCCACCTTCTCCCGGAGGGAGAAGGATCAAGCTGCCGCATGCGGAACCCTCATCCGGCGCTGCGCGCCACCTTCTCCCGGAGGGAGAAGGATCAAGCTGCCGCATGCGGAACCCTCATCCGGCGCTGCGCGCCACCTTCTCCCGAAGGGAGAAGGATCAAGCTGCCGCATGCGGACAGTGATGGCACCTGGGCAAAGCCCCTTCTTCCGGCGGGAGAGGGGTTGGGGTGAGGGTACGGCGGAAGACCGCCAACCCGACATCGCGAATGGGCGGTTGTCTTGGCTACCCGAATCAGCGCTATGCAGCAGGGCTGTCCCAGGCGTCCTTGATCTGCAGGATCTGCGGCAATGCCTCGCGGAAGTGCTGTACCAGGCGCGGTTCCAGCTGCTTGCCCGCCATGCTCTCGATCTTGCGCATGGCGTCTTCCACCGTCCACGGCGCCTTGTACGCGCGCCGGCCGCACAGCGCGTCGAACACATCGGCCACCGCCACGATGCGCGCCGCCTCCGGGATGGCTTCGCCGGCCAGCCCTTGCGGGTAGCCGCTGCCGTCCCAGCACTCATGGTGATGCAGGGCGATGTCGGCGGCCAGCTGGAACACCGGCCCGCGCCCGTGGCGCAGCAGGTCGTGCCCGGCCTGCGGGTGTTGCCGTACCACCGAGCGCTCGTGCTCGTCCAGCGCGTCGGGCTTGTGCAGGATGCTGCCGGGCACGGCGATCTTGCCGGCGTCGTGCAGCGGTGCGGCATCCTGCAGTATCTGGGCCTGCTGCGGCGGCCAGCCGGCGGCTTCGGCCAGCACACGTGCGTATACCGCCATGCGCCAGATATGTGCGCCCGTGTCCAGGTCCTGGCCCTGGCCGGCCGTTCCCAGCAGGTGGATCGCGTCGCGGTATTGCTGCGCCAGGCGTGTGCATTCGGCCAGTTTGAGTTGCGTGCCGATGCGCGCCTTGAGCAGGGCCGGCGAGTAGGGCTTGCTGACGTAGTCCGCCGCGCCGGCGTCCAGCCCGGCGCGTTCGTCCTGTTCGCTGCTGCGCGCGGTCACGAACAGGATCGGGATGGTCTGGCTGGCCGGCTGCTGCTTGAGCGTGCGAGCCACCGCGTAGCCGTCCATGTCGGGCAGTTCCACATCCAGCAGGATCAATGCCGGTTGATGGCGCGTCACCGCATCCAGCGCCTCGCTGCCGGTCTTGGCGAAGACCAGCGGAAAATCGTCGCGCAGCAGCTGGCGCAAGGTGGCCAGGTTGCTGGATTCGTCGTCGACACAGAGCAGGGGACGGGACGGCATGGAGGATCCTTGCAGTCGGGCAGGAGATCGCGGTCAGCGTGGGTGGGTGGCGTGCCAGTCGCGCAGGGTGGCTTCGGCGCGGCGGAAGTCGAAGTCCTCCACCGCGCGCTGCAGTTCCTCCTGCAGGCTGCGCGGCAGGCGCGGTGCGCAGATCAGCAGTGCGTGGTCGATCTTGTCGGCGTCGTCGCTGGCGAAGGCGGCCTGCAGGATCTGCAGGCTGTCGGCATCCAGCGCAACGCCGGCATCGTCGCTGTCGGGCTCCTGCGCATCGTCCTGCACGAAGGCGCGAATCGCGTCGGCGGTGCGCTGCATCACGTCCTTGAGCGCGAGCAACGAGGCGGTGATGTCGTGGCCGTCTTCGATGCGGGTTTCCAGATCGCCCGCCGCGCCGGCCAGGGCCGGCAGCGCCAGCGAGCCGGCAGCGCCACGCAGCTTGTGCGCCAGCGCGCCGATGGCGGGCAGCTCGTTGCGGCGCAGGTGCTCGGCCGCCACCTCGGCCGGGTCCGGGTTGTCGCGCAGCAGCTTGAGCAGATAACGCACGTACGGCTCGCGGTCGCGCCAGAGGCTGTGCGCACGCGCCGCGTCCAGCAGCTCCGGTGTGTCGTGCATCCACGCCGGACCGGCCGCCACGGCGGTTTCGTGCGGCAGCGACGGAATGCGCTTGGCCCCGGGACGCATGAAATGGCGGATCGCGGTGACCAGTTCCTCGACGTTGAACGGCTTGGCGATGAAGCCGTTCATGCCGGCCTCCAGCGCTTTTTCCTGTTGCGGGCGGAAGGCACCGGCGGTCAATGCAATCACCGGCAGACTGGCCAGGGCAGGAATCTGCCGCAGCCGGCGGGTGGCTTCGTAGCCGTCCACCACCGGCATCTGCACATCCATCAGCACCAGGTGGAACAGATCGGGCGCGCGCTTGAGCGTGTTGACCGCCTGCTCGCCGTCATGGGCGACGGTGACCATGGCACCTTCGCCTTCGAGGATGCGTTGCGCCACCTCGCAGTTGATGTCGCTGTCGTCCACCAGCAGAAGATGTGCGCCTTCCAGCCGCCTTGCGACGAAGGTCGGCGCCACCGGGCGCGCGCCCGGACGCTGTTCCACCAGTTGCTCCACCAGCCGATGCAACGCGGCGGTGGTCACCGGCTTGGTCATCACCGCGTCCAGGTCCTGTTGTTCTGGGTGTTGCTCCAGCAGGCGCCGTTCGTAGGCGGTGACCATCACGATCACCGGGTGCGGACCGGGCGCTGCGCGCGCGCGGATCTGGCGGGCGATCGCCACGCCGTCGATGTCGGGCATGCGCCAGTCGAGCAGGAAGATGTCGTACGGCTCGCTGGCCTGTTCGATGGCGGCCAGCGCGGCCTGGCCGTTTGCCACTGCGTCCACGCGCCAGCCGAGCTCGGTGGTGATACGCACCAGGTTGTTGAGCGCCGCATCGTGGTCGTCGGCGATCAACACCCGCGGCATCGCCTCCGGCGGCAGCGCCGGGAGCTCCTGATGCGCAGTGGGGGGCGCGGCCTTTTCCAGCGTCACCACGAAGTAAAACTCGCTGCCGCGGCCGGGCACGCTTTCCACTTCCAGCTCGCCGCCCATCAGCTCGATCAGGCGTCGGCTGATGGTCAGGCCCAACCCGCTGCCGCCATAGCGACGGCTGGTGGAGGTGTCGGCCTGCAGGAACGGGGAGAAGATCAGGCTCTGCTTTTCCTTGGAAATGCCGATGCCGGTGTCGCGTACCGAGAACAGCAGCTTGACCTTGTTGGGGTCACCGCTGGGAAAGCGCCGCACCGACAGCACCACTTCGCCTTCCTCGGTGAACTTGATGGCGTTGCCGACCAGGTTGACCAGCACCTGGTTGATGCGCAGTGCATCGCCCAGCAGCCAGCGGCCCTCGCGCGGCAATAGCTCCACGATCATCTCCACCGGTTTTGCACTGAGCGAAGAGCGCATCAGGTCGGCGATGTTGTCGAACAACTGGTTGAGGTCGAACGGCGCATGTTCCAGATCGATTCGCCCGGCTTCGATCTTGGAGAAGTCCAGGATGTCGTTGATGATTTCCAGCAGGGTGCGCGCGGAGCGATCGATCTTGGTGACCATGTCCTGCGCCGCGCCGGGAAGTTCGCTGCGCTGAAGCAGGTACAACATGCCCAGGATGGCATTCATGGGCGTGCGGATTTCGTGGCTCATGTTGGCCAGGAAATCGGACTTGGACTGGTTGGCGCTCTTGGCGGCATCCATCGCAAGGCGCAGCTGTTTTTCGTGCAGTTTCTGCTCGGTCAGATCCACCGCGACGCCGAGGTAACCGATCACCTGGTCGTTGTCGTCGCGCAAGGTGCTCAAGGTCAGCAGCACCGGCAGCCGGCGGCCGTCGTGACCGACGTAGGTCCATTCGCTGGTGTCGCTGCGCCCCAGGCTGGTCAGCGCGGCAACCGCCTCCAGGGTGGGCGCCACCGGGACGCCGGTCTGTTCTGACAGCCGGTGCGCGCGTTCCTGCAATTCTTCGGCTTCGACGAACTGGCTGACCTTGCGACGGCCGATCACATCCTCGGCGGTGTAGCCCAGCAGTTTTTCCGCAGCCGGGTTGAACAGCGTGACAAAGCCGCTGGAGTCGGCGGCGATGATGGCGTAGCCGGCGTGCGCCAGGATCGCGCGCTGCAACACCGAGAACTTCACCAGTTCGCTGGTGCGCTCGGCCACCTGATGTTCGAGCGAGGCATTGAGGTCGACGATGCGCTGATGCGAGCGCACCCGGTCGGAGATGTCGCGGAAGAAGTGCGAATGCCCGCTGAGCGTGCCATCGGCATCGATGATCGGTGCCTTGCTGGCCAGCACGTGCACGTGCTGGCCATCGCGGTGGCGCATGCGCTGCGCTGCAGAGGCGTTGCCCAGACGCGCATCGTCGGCGTGGTCGACCTGCGGCATCGCATAGGGCTGCGGTGACAGCAGTCCTGTCAGGTCCTGGCCGATCGCCTCGTCGGCGGTGTATCCGAACATGGCCTCGGCCGCCGGATTCCAGTGGGTGATGCGGCCGTCCGGTGTTTCGGCGACGATGGCCTCGCTGGAATGGCTGACCAGCGCGGCCAGTTCCATCTGCTTGCGCAGCACTTCTTCGCGACGCAGCCCGTTGCTGAAATACAGCGCAAGCAAGGCGGCAAACAACACCGAGGTAGCCATGACCAGGCCGCCGACCAGCCAGGGCGAGGTCTGGTTGAGCGAGGCCACGAAACTGGCGGTCGGCTGGGCGGTGATGACCCAGGTGCGGCCATAGATGGGCAACAACTGCACCACCGGCGGGCGCCGCGCACTGTCGCTGATCGGCGTACCGCTGCGATAGAAATTGTGGGTCGGCTCGTTGCGGTCGGACAGGTCCAGCGCCACGTCGTTGCGCTCGCCCAGCGCGCTTTGCACCATCTGCTCGACACTGAAGGGCGCATACACCCAGCCGCTGGTGGCCGCCATGCGTTGCTGCGGGGTCTGCAGCGGCATGCCCTCGCGATAGACCGCCAGCAGCACCAGAAAGCCGCTTTCGGTGGGCACGCGGTAGCCCGACAACGAAATCGGCGAGGTCATGATCGGGGAGCCGCTGCGCGCGGCCTGCAAGGCGGCGGCGCGGCGCCGTGGTTCGGAGGCGATGTCCAGACCGATCGGGCGGTTGCCCGAGGATTCGGGCTCGAAATACAGCACGAGGTAGCGCTCGCCTTCCCACGGCGCGAGCAGGCGCCGGTGGATGTCCGGTGCGCCGTCGGCGCGTGCGGCCTGCAGGAACGCGGCCTCCTCGGACGGTGCGACCCGGTGGATATAGCCGTACCCCAGCACGCCGGGGAACTCGCGCGAATAATCCCGCGAGCGGCTGTAGAGGGTGAAGCGCTCTCGACTGATCACATCGCTGCCGGCGCCGATCACCGCGCCACGCGCACCGCGCAGGCCGTGCTCGAAGGTATACATGCGCTCGCTGATGTTGCGCGCCAAGGTGCGCACCACAGACTGAAAACGCTGCTCGCGCTCGAGCTCGTTGTGCCGGTGGAGCCAGACTCCGGTGGCGATGGCCGCAATCAGGCCTGCGGTGAGAATCAGCAAGACGCTGGCAAACGCGCGGCGCCCGTATTTCCTGCGCAGATCCCAGCGGCCGTTCGGCATCTTCGTCCCTTTGCCTTGCCTGTTGCGTGCCCAGTGTGCTGGCCGACAACACTGTCGGCTTCGTGGTACCGCCTGACGATCATCCGGCTGCGTGCAGTGTCCCCCGCGGCATCGGCCGCACCGTCTGGGCGATCATCGTCGTGTCAGTGCATCAGAACGATAGCCAGATCGACAGTGCGTGAAGGGCAAGGCCGATCAGTCCACCGACCAACGTTCCGTTGAAGCGAATGTATTGCAGATCGCGGCCGACACCCAATTCCAATTGTTCTACGAGGTGACGTTCGTCCCAACTTTTCATGGTCGACGCGATGTGCTCGGTGACCGATGCGCGCAGCCGCGTGGTGAGTTTGTCGGCGGCCTGCAACATATGCTGGTTGAGCGCCTCGCGCAGTGAAGGATCCTGCGACAGGGCCTGGCCGAGCGACTGCATGGAGCGCTCCATGTGCGCGGCCATCGACGACTCTTCACGCGCCAGGTCATTGCGCAGTGCATCGCGAATTTCGCCCCACAGCCCCTGCACATATTCCTGCAATGCCGGATGTTCGATCGCGCGCTGTTTGAGGTCTTCCACGCGCGCGGCCATCTCCGGCTCGTCGCGCAGGCGCGCGATGTAGCCCTGCAGCCAGGCCTCGTAGTCGAGCCTGATGGGATGGTCGGGCGTGGTGAGGATGTCCTGCAATTCTTCGAGCGCGGCCCGCGCCATGCGGTCGGCCAGGCTGTCGCCGATCTCCTCGATCGGCTTGACCCAGTTCACCGTGCCGACCAGCTTGGGCCACTCGCGTCGCGCATAGCGCACGATCAGCGCGGAGGCGCGTGTCTTGACCTGTTCCTGGTCCAGCCATTGCCCCAGCCGCAGCAGCACTTCGTCCAGCAACTTCTGATGGCGGCCATCGGTGGTGAGCAGGGCCAGGACATCGCCGACGGTGGCGGCGGCATTCCATTTGCGTAGGCGGTCCACGACAAACCGCTGGATGGCACGCCGCACCGCCGCTTCGTCCAGCAGTTCCAGCGCCTGCAACATCCAGCCGCGCGCCATCTGCGCCAGCATGCGTGCCTGCTCGGGCTTGGCCAGCCACTCGCCGAGGCGGCTGGCCGGGTCGAACACGCGCAGCTTGTCCATCAACGCCTCGGGCGCCAGGAACTGATCGCGCACGAACACTGCCAGCCCATCGGCCAGGCGCTCCTTGCCGCGCGGCAGGATGGCGGTGTGCGGGATCGGCAGGCCCATCGGGCGGCGGAACAGCGCCACCACCGCAAACCAGTCGGCCAGTGCGCCGACCGTGGCCGCTTCGCAAAACGCCGACACCCAGGCCCAGATGCCTTGCTCGCCCATCAGGTGGCTGACGACAAAGCCGGCGAACATGGCCAGCAGCAACGCTACTGCGAGTAGCTTCATGCGCTGCAGCTGCGCGCGACGCGGATCGATGGGGCGGGGAGTGCTGAGACTGGGTTCCATGACCGAAGTGTACTCAGTCGTTTGACCAGGGCATGTCCACGACCACACGCCATACCGGCGTCACCTGGCGCGATCCCTCTCCCTGCACGTAGGAGCGCCCTTGGGCGCGATTGGGCGTTACTGGGAATGCCTCATCGCGCCCAAGGGCGCTCCTACGCAGGGCAACCAGGGTCAGGCGTTCCATCGGTCGCTTACTCAGCCGCGCAGGCGCTCCAGCTGCGATTGCAGTGCGGCGACCTTGGACTGCAGGGCGGCGTTTTCGTTTTCCAGCTCGGTGACGCGGCGTTGCAAGGCCTTGAGGTCGCGGCGTTCGGCTTCGCCGGCTTCGGCCTCGTCGGACTTGGGCTTGCGCTTGGCGTCGCGTACGCGCTTGGCGGCCTGCTTCAGTTCGGCCTTGCCCGCCTGTGCGGCGGCGCGCTGTTCGTCTTCGGACAAGGTGGCCACGGCAGCAGCGGCGCTGATGGAAATCT
The DNA here is from genome assembly GCF_041477645.2 of Xanthomonas sp. NCPPB 1325. Lineage (NCBI taxonomy): Bacteria > Pseudomonadati > Pseudomonadota > Gammaproteobacteria > Lysobacterales > Lysobacteraceae > Xanthomonas > Xanthomonas sp. NCPPB 1325. The sequence goes on along the minus strand of NZ_CM192985.1, from coordinate 2,879,196 downwards.
CGCCGGACTTCACCGCCTGCACCACTTCCGGGGCGGCCTGTTTGTGGATGCGCTCGATCATCACCACCTGGTTGCTGCTCAGGCGCGCCTCGCGTGCCAGCTCGGCGCGGCTGACCGGGGTGGAGGTCTCTTCCCACGGCGGGCTGTCGGTGTCTTCGGTCGCTTGGGCGGCGCTGCTGTCACGCATGGCGCCGTCATCGCCGCTGCTTGCCGCGTGCGCGTCGGCCTGCAGGGGCGCTTCGGCGGCGGCATCGGCATCGCGCTGGGTGCGCTGGCGCAGCGCCAGGATCTCGCGCTTGCGCAACGCCAGCACGCCACGCTGGAAGTCGGAGACGCTGCGCCGGCCCAGGTGCTGCTCGATCATCCACAGATGCACGTCCTGCATCGACTGGAAGCGTGGGTTCTGCACGGTCTGGAATGGCAGCCCGTGCTTCTGGCAGATGCCATAGCGGTTGTGGCCATCCACAAGCACATCGCCCCACAGCACCAAGGCGTCGCGGCAGCCCTCAGCCAGCAGGCTGCGCTCCAGCGCCTCGTGCTCGTCGGGGGTCAGCGGGTCGATATAGGCCTTGAGTTCTTCTTTAACAACGATGTTCATGCGGCAACGGCGGGGGAGTGCGGGGCCGGCATTGTAGTGAGCCTGCCCCGGCTTTGCGCGCTTGACGTGCTGCCTGCGGCGTGACACGCGAGCACGTTTGGATGGCGAACGCGGCAGCGGGCCGGCGGTGCCGCAAACGGACTGCCTGACTGCCGCACGCAGGCGGCACGATCCGTGCGCGGTGCCGCCGGCCACTGCCGCGACCCGGATGGATGCCGCGGCGTTGTCGAGCATGTGCTGGAAAGGCCGCTTCCCGCCAAGCGCCCCATCGCACGGCGAGTCGAACAGAGCAGTGCCGTTGCGGCCACGCCCGCTACGCACCCGGGCTGCCCCCCTCGGCCACACTTACTCCAGCTGACGCAGGATCCCCGCCAGCGTCTGGACCATCTGCCCGATCTGTTCGGGGCTGACGATCAGTGGGGGTGACAGCGCAATGACATCCCCGGTCACCCGCACCAGCAGGCCGCCGTCGTGAAAGCAGCGCTCGAACACCTCGTAGCCGCGCGCACCGGGGGCGCCGTCGCGCGGCGCCAGCTCGATCGCACCGATCAAGCCGATGTTGCGGATGTCGATCACGTGCGGCAGGCCGCGCAGGCCATGCAGCGCTGCTTCCCACTGCGTGCCAAGCGTGATCGCACGCGTGAACAGGTCTTCTTCGGCGTAGGTATCCAGGGTGGCGATCGCCGCCGCGCAGGCCAGCGGGTGGCCGGAATAGGTATAGCCATGGAACAGCTCGATCGCCTGCTGCGGGCCGTGCATGAAGGCATCGAAGATGGCATCGGCCACCAGCACCGCGCCCATCGGCACGGTGCCGCTGGTCAGCCCCTTGGCGGCGGTGATGATGTCCGGGGTGACACCGAAGCGCTGCGCCGCGAACGCTTCGCCGACCCGGCCAAAGCCGGTGATCACCTCGTCGAACACCAGCACGATGCCGTGGCGGTCGCAGATGGCGCGCAGCCGCTGCAGGTAACCCTCCGGCGGCAGGATCACCCCGGCCGAGCCGGACACCGGCTCGACGAACACGGCGGCGATCGTGGAGGCATCGTGCAGGGTGATCAGCCGCTCCAGATCGTCGGCCAGCTCGGCACCGTGCACCGGCAGCCCGCGCGAATAGGCGTTGCGCTGCAGATCCAGGGTGTGGCGCAGGTGGTCGGTGCCGGCCAGCAACGGGCCGAACCACTTGCGGTTGTTGGGCAGCCCGCCGATCGACATGCCACCAAAGCCCACCCCGTGGTACGCCTTCTCGCGGCCGATGAAGCGGGTGCGCTGGCCCTCGCCGCGCAGGCGGTGATAGGCCAGCACGATCTTCATCGCGCTATCCACTGCCTCCGAGCCGGAGTTGGTGAAGAACACATGGCCCAGGCCGGGCGGGGCGAGGGCGGCCAGGCGTTGCGCCAGCACGAATGGCAGCGGTGAGCCCATCTGGAAGGTGGGGGCAAAGTCCAACGTGCCGGCCTGGTCGCGGATTGCCGCCACGATCCGCTCGCGTGCGTGGCCGGCGTTGCAGCACCACAGGCCGGCGGTACCGTCAAGGATCTGCCGGCCATCGACATCGCGGTAATACATGCCGGCGGCGGAGGCGAGCAGGCGAGGGCGCGCCTTGAACTGGCGGTTGGCCGTGAACGGCATCCAGAACGCCTCCAGCGGCCCGGGTGCAGGCAGCGCAGGCGCGTCGTCGTGCGCAAGTGGGTCGTGCATGGCCGGCTCCGTTGCGGGGTGTCGCCCCGACTGTACGCAGGCATCGTGTCGGCCGTCACCCGGGCGATGGCGGGAATGCGGCACATGGCGCGGGGCGCCCGGCCGGCGCCTGTGGAGTTAGTCCATAAGAACTAGTCAATTAGTCGCAGCCCCGGCCGCTAACCTCTCAGAACGCCTGCGTGGCGTGGGGATGGCCATGCGATGGAACGCTACGGGGGCGTCGCCAAGCATTGCAAAGCGGCAAGGATTGTCGATGATGCGCCAGACAACCGCCAGTTGGGCCTGGTTGTCGTCGCTGCCCTTATCGCAACACGCCAATCGATCGCAGCCGTCAATCGTCTTTATCGCAGTTCATCGCACTTTATTTTTGGGGAATGGGAATGACGCAAGGGTCCACCGTGGCGACAGCCAGCGGCGCTGACGCCGGTCTGCTGTCCAAGGAGCGCATCGTTGCGCGGCCGGGGTTCAATCGTTGGTTGGTACCGCCGGCAGCATTGGCGATCCACCTGTGCATCGGCATGGCCTACGGCTTCAGCGTGTTCTGGCTGCCGTTGTCCAAGGCGCTGGGCATCACCGAAGCGATTGCCTGCCCGGCCGACATGGGCCTGTTCGCGCGCATGGTAGCCACCACCTGCGACTGGAAGATCAGCGAGCTGCAGTGGATGTACACGCTGTTCTTCGTGCTGCTGGGCTGTTCGGCGGCGATCTGGGGCGGCTGGCTGGAACGTGCCGGCCCACGCAAGGCCGGCGTGGTCTCGGCGCTGTGCTGGTGCGGCGGCCTGGTGATCTCGGCGGCCGGCATCCACTTCCATCAGATCTGGATGCTGTGGCTGGGTTCGGGCGTGATCGGCGGCATCGGCCTGGGCCTGGGCTATATCTCGCCGGTGTCCACGCTGATCAAATGGTTCCCGGACCGTCGCGGCATGGCGACCGGCATGGCGATCATGGGCTTCGGTGGCGGTGCGATGATCGGCAGCCCGCTGGCCGACGCGCTGATGCGCCACTTCGCCACGCCGACCTCGGTGGGCGTGATGGAAACCTTCCTGGTCATGGCCGCGCTGTACTTCGTCTTCATGATGGCCGGCGCGTTCGGTTATCGCGTGCCGCCGAGCGGCTGGACCCCGGCCGGCTGGACCGCGCCGGTGGCCAGCAACAACGCCATGATCACCGCCAACCATGTGCACGTGAAAAAGGTCTGGGGCATCCCGCAGTTCTGGTTGCTGTGGGGCGTGCTGTGCCTGAACGTCTCGGCGGGTATCGGCGTGATCGGCATGTCTTCGCCGATGCTGCAGGAAGTGTTCGGCGGCCGTCTGATCGGGGTGGACGTCGGCTTCGGCAGCCTGGATCCGACCCAACTGGCCAGCATCGCGGCCATCGCGGCCGGCTTCACCGGCCTGCTGAGCCTGTTCAACATCGGTGGCCGGTTCTTCTGGGCCAGCATGTCCGACAAGCTCGGTCGCAAGAACACCTACACGCTGTTCTTCGTGCTGGGCATCTGCCTGTACGCCGCGGCGCCGTCGGCCGGTGGCGTGGGCGGCATCGCGCTGTTCGTGGGCATCTTCTGCATCATCCTGTCGATGTACGGCGGCGGTTTTGCCACCATTCCCGCCTATCTGGCCGATCTGTTCGGCACCCAGATGGTCGGCGCCATCCACGGCCGTCTACTGACGGCGTGGGCCACCGCCGGCATCCTCGGCCCGGTGGTGGTGGGGTATATGCGCGAGTACCAGCTGGCGCACGGCAGCCCGCCGTCACAGGTCTACAACACCACCATGTACATCCTGGCCGGCATGCTCGTGCTCGGCCTGATCTGCAATCTGTTGGTGCGTCCGGTGGCCGCGCGTCACTTCATGACGCCCGACGAGCTGGCACGCGAAAAGCAGCTGGCGCACGAGAAGGTCGACCGCAGCGGGCATGCGGTGCTGCCGCCGGAGCAGATGGCGCGCATCGGTCATGGCGGCAACCCCGCACTGGTGGCGTTTGCTTGGCTGGCTGTTGGCATCCCCATGGCCTTCGGCATCTGGGTGACCCTGCAGAAAGCCTTCGTGCTGTTCCATTGAGGTGAGATGACCAGTCCGTCTTCCCGCACGGTGCGCCCGGGTAGTGTGGTGCGCAGCGTGATCCGCCATCGCGGCGGTCGCGGTGCCACGGTGCAGGACATGGTGGCGGCCGAAATGCCGGTTGCCCTGATCTATAACCAGGTGCCGTTCGCGGTGATGATGGCCACGCCGGAGGACCTGGAGGATTTCGCCCTCGGGTTTTCCTTGAGTGAAGGCATCGTCGATCACGCGCAGGACCTGCGCGTGGTGGCGGTGGAGACGTTTCTGGAAGGCGCCTCGCTGCAGATCGAGGTGCCGCCCGAGCGCACGGCCGCGTTGGACCGGCGGCGGCGCAATCTGGACGGGCGCAGCGGTTGCGGCGTGTGCGGCAATGAATCGATCGAGGCGGTGCTGCGTGTGCCGCCGGTGGTGCAGTCCACGCTGCGGATCGATGCGGATGCATTGGCGCGTGCGCTGGAGGCCTTGCATGCGCAGCAGCCGATTGCCGCGCAGACCGGTGCGGTGCATGCGGCTGCTTGGGCCGATGCAAACGGCGTGGTGCAGCTGGTCCGCGAAGACGTGGGCCGGCATAACGCCCTGGACAAGTTGATCGGTGCATTGGCGCGCGCGCGCATCGATGCATCGCAAGGGTTTGCGGTGGTGACCAGCCGCGCCAGTTACGAAATGGCCATGAAAGCCGCGCAGGCCCGGATTCCGCTGCTGGCAGCGATTTCGGCACCGACTGCCCTGGCGATCAGCCTGGCCGACAGCGCGGGACTGACCCTGATCGGGTTTGCCCGCAATCACGATTGTGTTGTTTACAGCCATCCACAACGCTTGGACCTGGGTGTTGCCGTGGGAGAGCCCGCATGAGCAAGAAGACCATCAAGCAGTACGACAATCCCGCTGGTGGCTGGGGCGCCTTGCGCTCGGTCGCCAAGCACCTGATGGAACAGGACATCGCGGTGCAGGGCGCCAAGACGCTGCTGCATGCCAACCAGCCGGACGGCTTCGACTGCCCGGGCTGCGCCTGGCCCGACCGCGATCACACCTCCACCTTCGAGTTCTGCGAGAACGGCGCCAAGGCCGTTGCAGCCGAGTCCACCGCGCGCCGCGCCGGACCGGAGCTGTTCGCCTCGCACAGCGTCAGCCTGCTGTCGCAGTACAGCGATTACTGGCTGGAAGGCCAGGGCCGCCTGACCCACCCAATGCGCTATGACGCGGCCACCGACCACTACGTGCCGGTGAGCTGGGACGCTGCGTTTGCGCAGATCGCCAGCCATCTCAATGGGCTGGCATCCCCGGACGAGGCGATCTTTTACACCTCCGGGCGCACCAGCAACGAGGCGGCCTTCCTGTATCAGTTGTTCGTGCGCGAGTTCGGCACCAACAACTTCCCCGACTGCTCCAACATGTGCCACGAGCCGTCCGGTACCGCGCTGCGTTCGCAGATCGGCGTGGGCAAGGGCACGGTGTCCTTGCACGATTTCGAACTGGCCGATGCCATCTTCATCTTCGGCCAGAATCCGGGCACCAATCATCCGCGCATGCTGGGCGAGTTGCGTGAGGCCTCCAAGCGTGGCGCGGCGATTGCGGCCTTCAATCCGCTGCGCGAGCGCGGGCTGGAAAAATTCGCCGACCCGCAGGACAAGCTGGAGATGTTGCACAACGGCTCCACGCGTATCGCATCGGACTATTTCCAGCTCAAGATCGGCGGCGATTTGGCCGCGCTCAAGGGCATCATCAAGCATGTGCTGGAGCGCGACGCGCAGGCCCAGCGCGAAGGCACGCCGCGGTTGCTGGACCTGGATTTCATTGCCGAGCACACCGCCAACTTCGACGCCTTCGCGGCCGATGTGCAGGCCGAGCGCTGGGACACCATCGTCGAGGAGTCCGGTCTGGACGAGGCGGCGCTGCGCAAGGCCGGCGAGATCTATCTCAATGCCGAGCGCGTGATCGCCTGCTGGGGCATGGGCATCACCCAGCACAAGCATTCGGTGGCCACCATCCACATGATCACCAACCTGCTGTTGCTGCGCGGCCACCTGGGCCGTCCGGGCGCGGGCGTGTGCCCGGTGCGCGGGCACAGCAACGTGCAGGGCGACCGCACGATGATGATCTACGAAAAGCCGCCCGCCGCATTCCTGGACAAGCTGCAGTCGGTGTTCGGCTTTGCGCCACCGCGCGCAGACGGCTTCGACACCGTGGGCGCGATCGAGGCGATGCTGGACGGGCGCGGCAAGGTGTTCTTCGCGATGGGCGGCAATTTTGCCGCGGCCACGCCGGACACCGATGCCACGCACCGCGCGCTGCGCAACTGCGAACTCACCGTGCACGTCACCACCAAGCTCAATCGCAGCCATCTGGTGCACGGGCGCGATGCGCTGATCCTGCCGTGCCTGGGCCGTACCGAGATCGATATCCAGGACGCCGGCTCGCAGGGTGTGACGGTGGAAGATTCGATGAGCATGGTGCACCTGTCGGCCGGCATCAATCCGCCGGCTTCGCCTGATTTGCTGTCCGAGCCGGCGATCGTGGCGCGCATGGCCGAAGCCACGCTGGGCGCGCGCAGCGCGATCCGCTGGCGCTGGCTGGTGGGCGACTACGACCGCGTGCGCGACCTGATTGCGCAGGTGTTCCCGGACTTTGCCGGCTTCAACGAGCGCGTGCGCACACCCGGTGGGTTCCGCTTGTCCAATACCGCGCGCGATCGCCAGTGGGTGACCCCGGAACAGCGCGCGGTGTTCAAGCCGCATGCGGTGCCGACCGACAACCCGATCCATCGCGCACGGCGTACCCGGACCGACCAGATGGTGTTTACGCTGGCCACCACGCGCTCGCACGATCAGTACAACACCACCATCTACGGGCTGGACGATCGCTACCGCGGCGTGTTCGGCGAACGTCGCGTGCTGTTCATCAATGGCGCCGACATCGCGGCGTTGAACATGAAAGCCGGCGACTGGGTGGACCTGGAAAGCCTGTGCGATGACGGCGTGCGGCGCGAGGCACGTCGCTTCCTGCTGGTGGACTACAACATCCCGCGCGGCTGCCTGGCGGCGTACTACCCGGAAACCAACGCATTGGTGCCGCTGTCGAGCTTTGCCGACGAAGCGCGTACGCCCACCTCCAAGTCGATTCCGGTGATCGTGCTGCCGCATCGCGCCGAAACTGCGGATGCAGCGCCACGCGACATCGGAGCGGTGCTTGTCCGCTGATCCGCAGCTCACCGCCCAGCTGTTGCATACCCTGGCCGACGCGCCCGAGGGCGTGTCGTTGCCGAAGCTCTGCAAGCAGCTGGGCGTGCGCATGAGCGTGCTGCTGCGCACGCTTGCCTGGTTGGGGACGGCAAACCTGGACGGGCAACCCGGTCCGGATTGGGTGCGCGTGGAAGATCGCGGCGAGCGGCAGTTTGCGGTATTGACGCCGGTCGGTTTGGCGGAACAGATGCAGCGATCAGCAGGGCAGTCGTCACAGGGCGGCTGAGCCAGTTCCTGCTGCTTTGAAAGCTGTGCAGAACGACCAACCCAACTGGTCCTTGCCCGCCCACCGTCGCGGGACCTTTGGCGGCATGGATGCCGCCACAGAGCCACAAGAACGTACTTGCGGCGTGTCCTGCGATGGTGGGCGGGCAAGGGCCCTGCAGCAGACGCAAAGACTTCACACCTCACACCTTGCAGGTCAAGCAGGTGACAGTCTCCGGTGACGCGTTGCCGGACACTTGGTCGGACACATCTGGTTCAAGACGAGCAGGACGCGATCCACAGCCCCATCGGTCACGCCTGTAACTTTTCACCGACCCGTTTGCCTGCGCAAAGCGTTGCCCCGATCTGCCAGAATCGGCCGTCTCGTTCCATGGATGCCGACCCACGATGACTGCCGCTGCGCCGCTCGCCACACCCACCAATTCGCCTGCGCGCGTGCTGTTTGCCAGCCTGATCGGCACCACCATCGAGTTCTTCGATTTCTATATCTATGCCACCGCTGCGGTGCTGGTGTTCCCGACGTTGTTCTTTCCGGCCGGCGATGGCAGTGCGGCGATGCTGCAGTCGCTGGCGACCTTTGCGGTGGCCTTCATCGCGCGGCCGGTCGGCTCGGCGGTGTTCGGGCATTTCGGTGATCGGGTCGGGCGCAAGGCCACGCTGGTGGCGGCCTTGCTGACGATGGGCCTGTCCACGGTGGCGATCGGGCTGCTGCCCGGCTACGCGCAGATCGGCGTGCTCGCGCCCGCGCTGCTGGCGGTGTGTCGCTTCGGTCAGGGCCTGGGCCTGGGCGGCGAATGGGGCGGGGCGGTGCTGCTGGCCACCGAAAACGCGCCACCGGGCAAGCGCGTGTGGTACGGCATGTTTCCGCAGCTGGGTGCGCCGCTGGGGTTCTTGTTGTCCACCGGTACCTTTCTGGGTATGGGCGCGGTGCTGGACGATGCCGCCTTCATGGCATGGGGCTGGCGCGTTCCGTTCCTGGCCAGCGCGTTGTTGGTGCTGACCGGCTTGTGGGTGCGCCTGAGCATTACCGAAACCCCTGACTTCCAACGGGCGCTGGATCGCAAGACCCGCGTGCGCCTGCCGCTGGGTGCGGTGCTCTCGCGGCACTGGCCGGCGTTGATCATCGGCACGCTGGGTGCGTTCGCCACCTTCGTGCTGTTCTATCTGATGACCGTGTTCGCGCTGGGCTACGGCACCAAGACGCTGGGCTACGACAAGGAACAGTTTCTGTTGCTGCAGATGGCCGGCATCGTGTTCTTTGCCGCCGGCATTCCAGTGTCGGCCAGGTTCGGCGACCGCCATGGCGCGCCGCTGGCGATGATGCTGGCCAGCATCGCCATCATCGCCTTCGGCCTGGCGTTCGCGCCGTTGTTTCAGGCCGGTCACCCGTTGCAGGTGCTGGCCTTTCTTGCGCTGGGCTTCTTCTTCATGGGGTTGACCTACGGCCCATGCGGCACCTTGCTGGCGGAGTTGTACCCCACCGAGGTGCGCTACACCGGCGCATCGTTGTCGTTCAATCTGGCCAGCATCCTGGGTGCGGCGCCGGCACCGTATGTCGCCACGCAGCTGGCCGCACGCTACGGCGTGCAGGCGGTAGGTCATTATCTGGGCGCTGCCGCGGTGCTGAGCCTGCTGGCGTTGATGGTCGCGCGGCGATCGCATCGCCGGACGATGCAGCGCACGCCGTTCGCATAGGCTTGATGGCGCGCGCTGGACTCCTGCGAGACCGGCTTGTCGCGCGCGGACGCGTTTCCGACGGAAGGATCGCTAGCGGAAGATCCGCTTCAGGGTGCGTCCCAGCCAGCTGCCGTGCTGGTGGGTGCGCGCGAACTGGTTCAGATGGGCGATGACCTGCGGCGCGTACGCCTGGTCGTCGCCGCGGATGTGGTTGAACAACCAGCGCGAGAGCATGTTGCGGAGGTCTTCGCTGACGTCCTCGCCTGCCTGAAAGCGCAGCCGATAGTCGCCAACACGCTTGCCGAAGACCTGGTGCACGCGCGCGTGCGCCAGGCTGAAGGGGTAGCCGGATTCCTGCATCAATTCTTCTTCGAACGCGAAATGCGACAGGGTGTAGTCGATCAGCTCGTCGATCACCTCGCCCACGGCCAGGCGCTGCAGGCTGGTGTGCGCCACATGCAACTGATTGATCATGTCCACGATGCGCCGGTGTTGGTGATCGATGACCTCGATCCCGGTGTTGAGGTCGTCCTGCCAGACCAGCCGTGCCATCGAAGTACCTTGCCCAATGCGATGGGCACAGGCTAGGCCGCACGCGCCGACAGCGCGTTGATCTGGATCAAGGCGTTGGTGAAGCGCGTCATCTGCAGGCGCCGCCCGGACCTGCGGTCAAGGCGGGATCAGCTCGCCAGGCGCACCTGGTTGCGGCCGCCGGCCTTGGCCAGATACAGATGCTTGTCGGCTTCGTTCAACAGGTGATGCAGTGACTGCTCGCCTTCGGTCGCAATGCACACGCCGATGCTCACCGTCATGCTCAGGGTGTCCTCGCCGATCCGCACGCGCAGCGCGCTGATGCGTTCGCGCAGGGTTTCGAAGTAGCTGGTGGCATTGGCTGCATCCAGCCCCGGCACCAGCAGGCAGAATTCTTCGCCGCCGAAGCGCGCCACCAGGTCCTGCGGGCGCGCATGTCCGGACACCGAGGCCGCCACCGCACGCAGCGCCTGGTCACCGGCTTCGTGGCCCCAGGTGTCGTTGATGTGCTTGAAGTGATCGATGTCGAGCATCGCCGCGGTCACCGACTGGTCCTGCGACAGCAGCTTGGGAATCACCCGCTGGCTCTGCTCCAGGAAGTAGCGCCGGTTCGGCAGGCCGGTGAGGAAGTCGCGCGTGGCCAGATCCTGCAGCGTGCCGATCAGTTCCAGCTGGTCCACGTTCTGCGAGACCCGGCAGAAGAATTCCTCGCGCGAAAAGGGCTTGCGCAAGAAGTCGTTGGCGCCGTTCTTCAGAAAGCGCGGGATCAGCGACGAGTCGCTGTTGCCGGAGATGCCGATCACCGCCACCTTGTCGCGCGAGCGGATCGCACGCAGCCGGCGGGTGAATTCCACGCCTTCCATGCCCGGCATTTCCTGGTCGACGATGGTCAGGCGGATGCCAGGATCGCGTTCGATCGCTTCCAGCCCGGCCGCGCCGTCGGCCGCCAGCACCACCCGGTAGCCGTACATCGACAGCAGCGCGGCGGCGTAGGTGCGTGCGGACAACGAATCGTCCACCACCAACGCACCGATGCGGCGATTGCGCTCCAGGCGCTGCACCAGCCAGGCCAGGTATTCGATGCTGCCGGGCGCGTTCTTGAGCACGTAATCGATGATCTGCTGCTGCAGCACGCGCTGGCGCAGGTCTTCGTCGTAGACGCCGCTGACCACCACGGTCGGCAGGTTGCGCGAGAGAAAGAATTCCACGACCTTGTCGCGGTCGCCGTCGACCAGCACCAAGCCGGTCAGGACCAGAAACCAGCCATCCTCTTCGTCGAGCACGCGTGCGGCTTCGGCCAGGGTCGAAACGACCGTGACCGGCAGTTCCACGCGTTGCTCGATGGCTTCGCGCAGCATGCTGGTGAACGTGCGCGAGTTCTCCACCAGCAACACGCGCTGCGGCAGGACTGCACTTTCACTGTTGCGATGGAGGGTACCTGGGGACATCGGCTGGCCGTATGGATCGAACCGTCAGATCAGCTAACGGCTCTGCTCGCCAAAACTTGAGCGCTGTATCGCTGCCTGTGCGGCGGCACTGCAGGCGCGCTCACCACAGCGCATCGCGCAGCCGGTACCAGCTCATCGCCGCGACCAGCAGCGGTGTGCGCAGCCGCTGCCCGCCGGGGAAGCGGCGGTGCGGGATGCGCGCAAAGACATCCAGCCGCTGGCTATGGCCGGCGATCGCCTCGGCGATGACCTGGCCGGCCAGGCCGGTGGCGGCCACTCCGTGGCCGGAGAAGCCTTGCGCGAAGTACAGATTGGGCGCGAGCCGGCCCCAGTGCGGCGCCCGGTTCCGTGAGATGTCCACATAGCCGCCCCATACCGTCTCCAGCGGCACGTCGCGCAGCTGCGGGAACACGGTGTGCATGCGCTGCGTCATCAGGCGCTGCAGGCCGCGCGGCGGGCGCGCGGAGTAGCTGGCGCGCCCCCCGAACAGCAGGCGGTGGTCGGCGCTGAGGCGGTAATAGTCCAGCGCCCAATTGGTGTCGGCCACCGCCATGTCGTTGGCGATCAGGCTGCGCGCGCGTGCCTGGCCCAACGGCGGTGTGGCCCCGACGTAGGTACCCACCGGCATGATGCGCTGCTGCAGGGCCGGCGCCAGGCCCTGCAGCAGGGCATTGCCGGCAATCACGCCGAATGCGGCGCTCACGCTGCCTTCGGCGCTCTGCAGGGTGACCCGGGCGCCCTGGTCCAGGTGGGTCACCGCCGAGTCCTCGTAGATCCGCACCCCGGCGGCGAGCGCTGCACGCGCCAGCCCGAACGCATAGGCCAGCGGGTGCAGGTGGCCGCTGGCGGGGTCGAACATCGCACCCAGGTACAGCGGGCTGTCCAGTACCGCGCGCGTGCGTGCGCGGTCCCACCACTGCAGCGGGTAGTCGTAGCGCTCGGCCATGCGCACGATGCCGTGCTGCAACGCGCGCGCCTGACGCGGCTTGAGCGGGACGTGGGCATGGCCGTCGCGCCAGTCGCAGGCGATGGCGTGGCGCTCGATGCGCTGGCGCAACAGGCGCATGCCATCGCGCGAGAAATCGAACAGCAGGCGTGCATCGGCGTCGCCGACCAGCGCTTCCAGGGTGTCCTGCTCGCAGCCGTAGCCGACGATGGCCTGGCCGCCGTTACGCCCGGAGGCGCCCCAGCCGATGCGCCGGGCTTCCAGCACGCTTACCTGGTAACCGGCCTCGGCCAGCGCCAGCGCCGCGGTCAGGCCGGTATAGCCGGCCCCCAGGATGCATACGTCCGCGCGCTGGGCGCCACGCAGGCGCGGTTGCGCGGGCAGCGCCGGCGCACTGCGCGCGTACCAGCTGTCCGGATACCCGTCCGGCGGCCTGGTCTGCGGCACAGCGGCGTCCGGCCTGGTCATCACACGACGCGCAGGTACCGGGCGTAATCGATGTCCGGCACCAGCGCCTGATAGTCGAGCAGCTCACGTTGCTTCTGCTGGCCGTACACGTGCCGGAACTGGCTGCCCAACTGCGCCTGGATGAACTCGCTGCCCAGGAACGCATCGACCGCGCCCTGCCAGGTGCGCGGCTGGAACACGCCCTGCGCATAAGCGTTGCCGATGACCGGCGGGGTCGGTTCGGCCGGGCGCTGCACGCCGTCCAGGATGCCGGCCAGCACCGCAGCTGCGGCCAGATACGGGTTGGCATCGGCGCCGGCGATGCGATGTTCGATGCGGGTGTTGCGCGCGTCGCTGTGCGGGATACGCAGCGCCACGGTGCGGTTGTTGAAGCCCCAGCTGGCATCCAGCGGCACGAACGCATTGCTGACGAAGCGCCGGTAACTGTTGGCATGCGGGGCGAACAGCAGCAACGACGCCTGCGCATGCCGTTGCAACCCGGCGATGGCATGGCGCAGCGGCCCGGCAGGCATGTCGGCGGGGCCGGCGAGCAGGTTGTTGCCGTCCGCATCGAGCAGGCTCACATGCAGGTGCAGGCCGCTGCCGGCCTGGCCGGCGAAGGGCTTGGCCATGAAGCTGGCGAGCTTGCCCTGCTGCTGCGCGATGGCCTTGATGGTGCGCTTGAGCAACACGGCCTCGTCGCAGGCCGCCACCGCATCGGCGCGGTGCTGCAGGTTGATCTCGAACTGGCCCGGCGCATATTCGGCCACCGCGGTGTCGGCCGGGATGCCTTGCTGCCGGCAGGCGGCGGTCACCGCATCGGTGAAGCCGCGCTGCTCGTCCAGATCCTGCAGCGAATACACCTGGGTGCTGTCGCTGCGCGCGCCGGTGACTGGGTCGCGCGGGGTCTGCGGGCGCCCCTGGGCATCGGGCACCGCGTCGAACAGATAGAACTCCAGCTCCACCGCCACCACCGGCGTGAGGCCACGTGCGGCGAAGCCGGCCAGTACACGCTGCAGCACCGCGCGCGGAGCCACCTCGAACAGGCCGCCATCGGCGGTATGCATGGCCAGCAGCAATTGCGCCATCGGCTGCGGCGCCCAGGGCACCGGACGCAGCGAGCCGGCAATCGGCCGGCAGATGCGGTCCGCATCGCCGATCGCGTAGCCAAGCCCGGTCTCCTCCACGGTGTTGCCGGTGATGTCGGTGGCGATCAGCGACATCGGCAGGCACACGCCATCGCGATAGACCTTGCCCAGTGCATCGGCGGTGACGCGCTTGCCACGCAGCACGCCGTTGGTGTCGGGCAACAACAGATCCACCGAGGTACAGCCGGGGATGCGCGCCAGGGTGGCGGCGTCGGCAGCGGGCAGGGACGCGACGGAGTTCTCGGAAGCCATGGACACTACCTGCGAGGTCGCTGGCCAGCCTAGCAAAGCAGGCGTGAGCGGTCGCCGGCCGGCGAAGCAGCGGCCCTGGCAATGGCGGCGGTGGCGCGGTAAGTTCGAGCGCATCTGCCGTTCAACACACCGCATCGGGATGTCTGCATGGCTGTCGTTCCCCTGGTCGGGCTGCCGACCAATCGCGTCCTGCATGGGCCGCATCCGTTCCTGGCCGCTGGCGAAAAATACATCCGCGCCGTGGTGGATGCCGCCGGTGCCATGCCGGTGTTGCTGCCCAGCCTGCGGCCGAGCCTGGACGCCAGCGCCTGGCTGGACCGGCTGGATGGCCTGCTGCTCACCGGGGCGGTCAGCAACGTCGAGCCGCACCACTACAGCGATGAGGCCAGCTGGGAGGGCAATCCGCACGACCCGGCGCGCGATGCCACCAGCCTGGCGCTGATTCCGCAGGCGCTGGCACGCGGCCTGCCGCTGCTGGCGATCTGCCGCGGCCTGCAGGAAGTCAACGTCGCGCTCGGCGGGCGCCTGCATCAACGCGTGCATGCCGTGCCCGGGCTGGCCGATCACCGCGAAGACCGCAGCGCCGCACTGGAGGCGCAATACGGCCCGGCCCATCCGGTGCAGTTGCAGCCGGGCGGCTGGCTGGCCGGCATGCATTCCGGGTCGGAGGTGCTGGTCAATTCGCTGCACGGGCAGGGCATTGCCACGCTCGCCGCCGGACTGGTGGTCGAAGCGACCGCGCCGGATGGCCTGGTCGAAGCCTTTCGCGGTGCCGGGCCGGGGTTCCTGCTGGCCGTGCAGTGGCACCCGGAATGGCGTGTCACACAGCATCCGTTCTACCGTGCCATCTTTCAGGCCTTCGGCGAGGCCTGTCGCCGTTACGCCGCTCAACGCGGTCAGTGAGGTCGCATGTCCATCCGCACCCGTTCGCGCACCGCCACGCCCAAGCAGCCGGAGAGCGCGCTGCGGCGCTGGCTTAAGGAACGCCACATCACCGAGGTGGAATGCCTGGTGCCGGACATCACCGGCAATGCGCGCGGCAAGATCATTCCCGCCGACAAGTTCTCGCACGACTACGGCACGCGGCTGCCGGAGGGCATCTTCGCCACCACCGTCACCGGCGATTTTCCGGAGGATTACTACGCGCTGACCTCGCCGTCGGATTCGGACATGCACCTGCGCCCGGATGCCTCCACCGTGCGCATGGTGCCGTGGGCCGCCGACCCCACCGCGCAGGTGATCCACGACTGCTACACCAAGGACGGGCAGCCGCACGAACTGGCCCCGCGCAACGTGCTGCGCCGCGTGCTCGATGCCTACGCGCAGCGCAAGCTGCAACCGGTGGTGGCGCCGGAGCTGGAATTCTTCCTGGTGCAGAAGAACACCGACCCGGACTTCCCGCTGCTGCCGCCGGCCGGGCGCTCCGGCCGCCCGGAAACCGCGCGGCAGTCGTATTCGATCGACGCGGTCAACGAGTTCGACCCGATCCTGGACCTGATGTACGACTACTGCGATGCGATGGAGCTGGACGTGGACACCCTGATCCACGAGTCCGGGGCTGCGCAGCTGGAAGTCAATTTCACCCATGCCGATGCCCTGTCGCGCGCCGATCAGGTGTTCCTGTTCAAGCGCACCATGCGCGAAGCGGCGCTGCGGCATGGCGTGTATGCGACGTTCCTGGCCAAGCCCATGGAGACCGAGCCGGGCAGTGCGATGCATATCCACCAGAGCCTGCTGCACGCCGGCACCGGCAAGAACGTGTTCAGCGGCAAGCGCGAGGGCGGCTTCAGCGACACCTTTGCGCATTATCTGGGCGGCTTGCAGAAATACGTCCCGATGGCGATGGGGCTGCTGGCGCCCAACGTCAATTCGTACCGTCGGCTGATGTTCGGCGAGGTGTCGCCGAGCAATGTGCTGTGGGGCTTCGACAACCGCACCTGCGGGCTGCGGGTGCCGATCGATGCGCCGCAGAACATGCGGGTGGAAAGCCGCTTCGCCGGTTCCGATGCCAACCCGTATCTGGCGATGGCCGCGACCCTGGCCTGCGGGTTGTTGGGGATTGCCGAACAGCTCGAACCGACCGCGCCGATCAGCAGCAACGGCAAGGAGCAGGGCTACGATCTGCCGCGCTCGCTGGGTGAGGCGCTGGATGAGCTGGAAGGCTGCGATGCGTTGCAGGAGATATTGGGGCGACGCTTCGTGCGCGCCTATATCTCGGTGAAGCGCAAGGAATACGAAACGTTCTTTCGGGTGATCAGCTCGTGGGAGCGAGAGTTCCTGTTGTTGAATGTGTGAGGCGCTTCGCCTGCGCGGTGTGCTGCACTGTTTCCTTCTCCCATCGGGACATTGTCCCCCTTTATGGGGGAGAAGGTGCCCGAAGGGCGGATGAGGGTACGGCGTATGACGATGCCTGACGCCTCGCGCGTTTGACATTGCGCACCGCCCCGCCTGCGTGTTTCCACGCCCGGAGTCCGGCGCGTGCAACCGGAAGCACCTTTGTGTCCGGCCGATCGGCCATAGACTGCATGGACCCCGCAGCCGGAGTGGCCATGGATCCGCAAGCACTGAAGACCTTGCAACAGCTCGATGCCGCCCATCATCTGCATCCGTTCAACGACAACGCGGCATTGGCGCAAAAGGGCACGCGCATCCTGACGCGCGGTGAGGGCGTGTATGTCTGGGATGCCGACGGCAACAAGTTGCTGGATGCATTTGGCGGCTTGTGGTGCGTCAATGTCGGCTATGGACGCAAGGAGCTGGCGCAGGCAGCTGCGCGGCAGATGGAGCAGCTGGCGTACTACAACAGCTTCTTTCAGTGCACGACCGAACCCACCATCCAGTTGGCGGCCAGGCTGGCGGAGCTGGCACCCGGCGATCTGAATCATGCGTTCTTCGCCAACTCCGGGTCGGAGGCCAACGACACCATCCTGCGCCTGGTCCGGCATTTCTGGGCGGTGCAGGGGCAGCCGCAAAAACGCATCTTCATCGGTCGCCATGATGGCTATCACGGCACCACCATGGCCGGGGCCAGCCTGGGCGGCATGCAGGGTATGCACAAGCAGGGCGGCTTGCCGATTCCTGATATCCACCACATTACGCCGCCGTATCACTTCGGCGATGGCGGGGAGATGGACCCGGAAGACTACGGGTTAGTCGCGGCGCGTCGTCTGGAAGACACGATCCTGCAGCTCGGGCCGGATAACGTCGCCGCCTTTATCGGCGAGCCGATCATGGGCGCGATTGGCGTGTACATCCCGCCGCGCAGTTACTGGCCTGAAATCGAGCGGATCTGTCGGCGCTACGACGTGCTGCTGGTGGCCGATGAAGTGATCTGCGGGTTCGGGCGCACCGGCGCCTGGTTCGGTGCGGACTACTTCGGCTTTCAGCCCGATGTGATGACGCTGGCCAAAGGCATTACCTCCGGCTACATCCCGCTGGCGGCAGCCATGTTCAACGATCGCGTGGCCGGCGTGCTCAAGGCGCAAGGCGGCGAGCTGGCGCACGGTGGCACGTATGCCGGGCATCCGGTGTGCGCGGCCGTGGCGCTGGAGAACCTGCGCCTGCTGCAGGACGACGGCATCGTGGACACCGCGCGCACGCAGGTTGCGCCGTATCTTGCGCAGCGCTGGGCCGAGCTCGGCGAGCACCGTCTGGTGGGCGAGGCGCGCATCGCCGGGTTGATCGGGGCGCTGGAGCTGGTGCCGGACAAGCGGCAGCGTGGGGTGTATTTCCAAGGGCGTGGGCGCGTCGGCGCGCTCTGCCGCGACTTTGCGTTGCGCCGCGGCCTGATCCTGCGTGCCACCTACGACGCCATGCTGCTGTCGCCGCCGCTGATCATCACCTGCGACCAGGTGGACGAGCTGTTCGACAAGGCCTGGGCGGCGCTGGATGACACCGCGCATGCGTTGGGCAAGTAAGCGATGGCGGCTTGCCGCCAACGCATCGGTGCGCGCTGACGCGCGTTGCCACGGCAATATGGAGACCGGCATGTCGATCCGCCGTACGGCATCGCCGGCGTCGGGCTCGCCGACGGACGGCGAGCAATGACTCCCGCTGCCCGGCGCGAATGCCTGCCGCAGCCGCTGTGCAAACTCGGGCACGGTGGGTAGTCTGGCGCCAGACCGGCCCCGCGCCGGACCGCCCCACCGTGCCGGAGACCTCCCATGACGCTGCGACTGCTCGCCCTGACGCTGTCCCTCACCCTGCTGTCCGGCTGCGGCGGCGATGGCGCCGCGGGCAAGGCCGAGGCGCAGGCCAAGGTGCTCAACGTCTACAACTACTCCGACTACATCGCCGAAGACACCATTCCCGCGTTCGAAAAGAGTACGGGCATCAAGGTCACCTACGACGTGTTCGACAGCGACGAGATGGTGGAAACCAAGTTGCTCGCCGGCGGCAGCGATTACGACGTGGTGGTGCCCACGCTCAATTTCTTTGGCCGGCAGATCCAGGCGGGTGTGTTCCTGCCGCTGGACAAAAGCAAGATCCCTAACCTGGCCAACCTCGACCCGGACATCATGCGCCGCATCGCCGCGCAGGATCCGGGCAATGCCTATGGCGTGCCGTACATGATCGGCACCACCGGCATCGGCTACAACGTCGACAAGCTCAAGGCGATCTTCGGCAGCACCGATGTCGCCAACAGCTGGGATCTGGTGTTCAAGCCGGAGAATCTGTCCAGGCTCAAGGACTGCGGGGTGACCATCCTGGACACGCCCTCGGACATGATTCCGATCGCGCTCAATTACCTCGGGCTCGATCCGCACAGCACGGTGCCGGCCGAGATCGAGAAGGCCGCCGCGCTGATCAAGACCATCCGCCCGTACGTGCAGAACTTCCACTCCAGCCAGTACGTCACCTCGCTGGCCAACGGCAATACCTGCCTGGCGGTGGGCTGGTCGGGCGACATCATCCAGGCGCGCGATCGCGCCAGGGAAGCGGGCAACAACGTCAACGTGGCCTACGCCATTCCGAAGGAAGGCGCGCCGCAGTGGTTCGACATGCTGGCCATCCCCAAGGACGCCAAGCATCCTGAAAATGCGTACGCCTTCATCAATTACCTGCTCACGCCCGAGGTGGCCGCGGCCAACAGCAACTTCATCCACTACGCCAACCCGGTGCGCAGCGCCACGCCGCTGGTGGATGCGGCGATCCGCAACGACCCCACCATCTATCCGCCGCCGGAGGTGACCGCCAGGATGTTCACCTACGCGATCAACCCGCCGGAGGTGGACCGCCTGTACACGCGGCTGTGGACCGAGATCAAGACCGGCCGGTGAGGCCGGCGCGCAGGCGCTGACGCGGCGTACGCCGCCGCGCCCTCATGAAGGTCCAATGGTTGCCTGCAACACTGCAGACCTGGTCGCGGGCGCGCACCTCCGCCGCAGGCCGGCATGCCTGGCCGCTGCAACCGGGCGGCCCATGTACCCGGCGGGTCCATTGCCGCGCAGGCTGACCAGGCTCGTCACGCAATCTGTACCGGCGGGTTCAAATAATTGTATGGTTTCGCCGCTTTCGCCGGCGCCGCTGCCGCGGCATGCCGTCGCGCGCCTCGCCCACGACACACAGGACGCCTCCTTTGAGCAACCAAGACCACCAGCCCACTGACGGCCGCGCCCAGGCGGGCGATGCGCAAGGCGCCGAGACGCACCAGGACCAGGAGCCGGCCAAGCCGTCGCCGCTGAAGAACCCCAAGGTCAAGTGGACGCTGATCCTGGTGGGCGTGCTGGTGCTGGTCCTGCTGGTGGTCTGGCTGGCCTACTACCTGATCAAGGGCCGCTACATGCAGGACACCAACAACGCCTACCTGCAGGCCGATTCGGTGGCCGTGGCGCCGCGTGTCAGCGGCTATGTGACCAAGGTGCTGGTGGGCGACAACCAGATCGTGGACGCCGGCCAGCCGTTGCTGCAGATCGACGACCGCACCTACCAGGCCACCCTGCAGCAGGCCGAAGCGGCAATTGCCGCACGCCAGGCCGACATCGTGGCCGCCACCGCCAATGTCGCCGGCCAGGAAGCGGCGCTGCTGCAGGCGCGGACCCAGGTGACCTCGGCCGCGGCCAGTCTCAAGTTCGCCCAGGCCGAGGTGAAGCGTTTCGCACCGCTGGCCGCCTCCGGCGCCGATACCCATGAGCACCAGGAAAGCCTGCAGCACGAGCTGGCGCGCGCACGCGCCCAGTACGATGCGGCCCAGGCGCAGGCCACCGGTGCGCAGAGCCAGATCCAGGCCAGCCGCGCGCAGCTGGAGCAGGCCCAGGCCGGCTTGAAGCAGGCGACCGCGGATGCCGACCAGGCCCGCGTGGCCGTGGAAGACACCCGCCTGACCAGCCGCATCCATGGCCGCGTCGGCGACAAGACCGTGCAGGAGGGCCAGTTCCTGGCCGCCGGTACCCGCACCATGACCATCGTGCCGCAGGAATCGCTGTACCTGGTCGCCAACTTCAAGGAAACCCAGGTCGGCCTGATGCGCCCGGGTCAGCCGGCCGAGATCGAGGTCGATGCGCTGTCCGGGGTGAAGCTGCATGGCAAGGTCGAAAGCCTGTCCCCGGGCACCGGCTCGCAGTTCGCCTTGCTGCCGCCGGAAAACGCCACCGGCAACTTCACCAAGGTGGTGCAGCGCGTGCCGGTGCGCATCCGCGTGCTGGCCGGCGAGGAGGCACGCAAGGTGCTGGTGCCGGGCATGTCGGTGGAGGTCACCGTCGATACGCGCTCGGCCAAGGACGCCAAGGAACGCGCTGAAAAAGAATCCGACCGCGTGCGGGAGCAGGAGCGCGCGCAGTGAGTACAGCGGCCGCCACCGGCCAGGGTGCCGGCGGCGGTGCCAGCCGCGAGAAGGCCGAGCCCGGCGCCTGGTTGGCGGTGCTGGCCGGCACCATCGGCTCGTTCATGGCCACGCTGGACATTTCCATCGTCAATGCCGCGCTGCCCACCATCCAGGGCGAGGTCGGCGCCAGCGGCACCGAGGGCACCTGGATCTCCACCGCGTATCTGGTCGCCGAGATCATCATGATCCCGCTGACCGGCTGGTTCGTGCGCACGCTGGGCCTGCGCAATTTCCTGCTGATCTGCGCGTTGATGTTCACGGCGTTCTCGGTGGTCTGCGGATTGTCGACCTCGTTGACGATGATGATCATCGGCCGCGTGGGGCAGGGGCTGGCCGGCGGCGCGTTGATTCCCACCGCGCTGACCATCGTCGCCACGCGCCTGCCGCCCAGCCAGCAGACCATGGGCACTGCACTGTTCGGCATGACCGTGATCATGGGCCCGGTGATCGGCCCGCTGCTGGGAGGCTGGCTCACCGAAAACGTCAGCTGGCACTACGCGTTCTTCATCAACGTGCCGATCTGCGCGGGCCTGGTGGCGCTATTGCTGCTTGGCCTGAAGCACGAAAAGGCCGACTGGGCCGGCCTGCTCAACGCCGATTGGCTGGGCATCTACGGCCTGACTGCCGGCCTGGGCGGGCTTACCGTGGTGCTGGAAGAAGGCCAGCGCGAGCGCTGGTTCGAATCCAGCGAGATCAACATGCTGAGCCTGATCTCGTTGAGCGGGTTCATCGCGCTGGTGATCGGCCAGTTCCGCAGGCGTGCGCCGGTGATCCGGCTGTCGCTGCTGCTGCATCGCAGTTTCGGTGCGGTGTTCATCATGATCATGGCAGTGGGCATGATCCTGTTCGGTGTGATGTACATGATTCCGCAGTTTCTGGCGGTGATCTCCGGCTACAACACCGAGCAGGCCGGCTACGTGCTGCTGCTGTCCGGCCTGCCCACCGTGCTGCTGATGCCGATGATGCCCAAGCTGCTGGAGGTGGTGGACGTGCGCATCCTGGTGATCGCCGGCCTGATCTGTTTTGCCGCCGCCTGCTTCGTCAATCTGGGGCTGACCGCCGACACGGTGGGCATGCATTTCGTGGCCGGGCAGTTGCTGCAGGGCTGCGGACTGGCGCTGGCGATGATGTCGCTCAACCAGGCGGCCATTTCCTCGGTACCGCCGGAGCTGGCAGGCGATGCGTCGGGCCTGTTCAATGCCGGCCGCAACCTGGGCGGCTCGGTCGGCCTGGCGCTGATCTCCACCTTCCAGGAGCGCCGCATGACCTTCCATACCGAAACCATCGGCAGCGCGATCACCGCCAACGCGCCGCGTGCGCAGGAATTTCTGGCCGGCGTGACTGCGCAGATGCAGGGCAGCGCCGGTGGCGAAGCGGCGATTCGCTCCATCGCCCAATTCGCACGCGTGGTGCAACAGCAGGCGTTGGTGATGACCTACAGCGATCTGTTCTGGATCTTTGGCGTGATCGTGGTCTGCACGATTCCGCTGGCCTTTTTGCTCAAGCCGTTACCCAAGGGGACGCACCTTGCAATGCACTGATTCCCTGCGCGCGATGCGCCTCCCACTGGCTGCGGCGCTGAGTGCCGTGCTGCTCGGCGGCTGCATGCTCGGCCCCAACTACACCAAGGCGCCGGCCGTGGCCGATGCGGCCATGCAGGCGCCCGCGCTGCATCGCGCCAGTGGCGCGCAGGTGGTTGCCGCCGCGCCGCTGAACCACTGGTGGGAGCAATTGAACGACCCGCAGCTGACCCGGTTGGTGACCCAGGCGCTGGCCGACAGCCCCAACCTGCGCGCGGCGCAGGCCAGGTTGCGCGCCAACCGCGCGCTGGCGCGCCAGCGCCGCGCCGAGCGTCTGCCCAAGCTCAACGCCAGCGCCGTGTATGCGTATGCCGAGCCGCCGCAGACCATCGTCGATACGCTGGGCGGGCTGCAGCAAGGCCAGCCCGGGCAGCCGGGACAGGGCGATCAGGCGCTGGATCTGGAAAAGACCCAGATCTACAACGCCGGTTTCGATGCCAGCTGGGAGCTGGATCTCTTCGGCCGCCGCCGCCGCGCCGCCGAAGGCGCACTGGCCCAGGCGCAGGCCTCCGAAGCCGAGCTGGCCGATGCGCAGGTGCAATTGGCTGCCGAAGTGGGGCAGGTCTATCTCAACTACCGCGGGTTGCAGGCGCGGCTGGCCATTGCCGATGCCAATCTGGACAAGATCCGGCAGTCGCTGCAGTTGGTGCAGCAGCGCCGTGACCAGGGCGCCGCCTCCGACCTGCAGGTCGAGCAGATCGCCACCCAGGTGCAGCAACAGCAGGCGCAGCGCCTGCCGCTGGAAATGCAATTGCAGGAAGCGCTGGACCAGTTGGCGCTGATGGTCGGGCGCGAACCCGGCGCACTGGATGCGCAGCTGCGCACGCCGCAGCCGCTGCCGATGCTGCCCAGCGAAGTGCGCGTGGATGATGCGGGGGCGTTGATCCGCCGCCGCCCGGACGTACGCAAGGCCGAGCGCGAGCTGGCCGCGTCCAGCGCGCAGATCGGCGAAGCCTTGAACGGCTACTTCCCGCAGGTGACCTTGCTGGGTGGCCTGAGCTGGGTGGCCGGCTCGCCGAGCGATTTCAATTCCGACGCGTTGACCACCCTGGCGGTGCCGATGCTGCGCTGGTCGATCTTCGATTTCGGCAAGACCCGCGCGCAGGTGGAGCGGGCACGCGCGGGCAATGCCGGGCGCGAGGCGGCGTATGAAGGTGCGGTGCTGGCTGCGTTGCAGGATGCAAATTCGGCGTTGGCGCGCTTCGGTTCGGCACGCAAGCAGCTGGTGGTCGCGCGGCAGGCCGAGGCCTCGGCCACGCGCTCGGCCGGGCTGATGCAGCAACGTCGCGATGCCGGGGCCACCTCGTCGATCGATCTGCTGGACGTGCAGCGCCAGCAGCTGTCGGCGCAGGACGCCGCCGCGCAGGCGCAGGTGCAGTTGCTGGTCAACTACGTCGCGCTGCAGAAGAGCCTGGGCCTGGGCTGGAGCGAGGCACCGCCGGAAACGCGCTGACGGGCAGGGCGGTCGCCCTGCGGCCGCCGCAGCCAGGGCAGCATTGCCTGTCGCAGACCGCAGGCAATGACGCCATTGCCCCTGGCCACGCTCGTCCCAGGTGCGACGGTGAATGCATGAGTCCGTGTCGGCCGCCTTCGTGGTTGTAGGCTGCAGGATCGGCGGGCCGCGCAAACCACTGCGGTGCCGGCGTTACCGCAATCGCAATCCCGGCCCACTGCTGATGCTGCACGCCGCATCCCGGACCGCGCGCACGGCGGTGGACACATGCTTTTGCCATCATGGCGCGCAGGCTCCGCACACGGCGCCTGCGCGTCCCCCCAGCGAGAGGAACCATGTCACTGACCGAGGCCTTGCCGCCCATTACCAGCAGCGCAGATGCCGGCTACCTGTCGATCAGCCAAGTCCGCAAGGAGTTCGATGGATTCGTGGCGGTTGACGATGTCAGCCTGCAGATCCGCAAGGGCGAAATCTTCGCGCTGCTGGGCGGGTCGGGCAGCGGCAAGTCCACCTTGCTGCGTTGCCTGGCCGGCTTCGAGCGGCCGACCAAGGGGCACATCACGCTCGATGGCCAGCCCATCGATGCGCTGCCGCCGTACGAGCGGCCCATCAACATGATGTTCCAGTCGTATGCGTTGTTTCCGCACATGAGCGTGGAGCAGAACATCGCCTTCGGGCTGAAGCAGGAAGGGCTGTCGAAGGCGGCCATCGCCGCCCGCGTCGGCGAGATGCTGGAGCTGGTGCAATTGGGCGCGTTGGCCAGGCGCAAGCCGCATCAGCTCTCCGGTGGTCAGCAGCAGCGGGTGGCGCTGGCACGCTCGCTGGCCAAACAGCCCAAGCTGCTGCTGCTGGACGAACCGATGGGCGCGCTGGATAAAAAGCTGCGCTCGCAGATGCAGCTGGAACTGGTCAACATCATCGAAACCTCCGGCGTCACCTGCGTCATGGTGACCCACGACCAGGAGGAAGCGATGACCATGGCCACGCGAATCGCGTTGATGGACCAGGGCTGGATCCAGCAGGTCGGCACGCCCGATGAAATCTACGAACAACCAGCCAATCGCTTTGCCGCCGAGTTCATCGGTTCGGTCAATCTGCTCGACGCAGTCATCGTCGAAGACCAGCCGCAGTACGTCAGCTTGCAGGCGCCCGCCTTCCCCGCCTACATCCGCATCGGCCACGGCATCACCGGCTTCGAAGGCCAAGCGGTGGCATTTGCGCTGCGCCCGGAAAAGTTGGCCATCGGCAAGGACGAGCCGGCGCAGGCCTGCAACAAGGCGCAGGGGGTGATCGAGGACATCGCCTATTTCGGCAGCCATTCGGTCTACCACGTGCGCCTGCCCAGCGGGGTCAAGCTGATGGCCAACTTCGCCAATCGCCAGCGCTGGGCCAGCGAAGCGCTGACCTGGGGCGATGCGGTGTGGGTGGGCTGGGGCGAGGACGACGGCGTGGTGCTCACCGCATGAGGTCGCGCCTGTTCCGTCGCGGCTTGCCAGGCGCGCGCTGGGGCGTGATTGCCGCCCCGTATGTGTGGCTGCTGGTGTTCTTCGCGATCCCGTTCCTGATCGTGCTGAAGATTTCCTTCGCCGAGCGCGCCACCGCCATGCCGCCGTATACGCCGCTATTCGCCTACGCGGCCGATGGGGCGGTGAGCGTCAGGCTGCATCTGGGCAACTATCTTGCATTGGTGCGCGACAGCCAGTATGTGGCCGCGTA
The DNA here is from genome assembly GCF_041477645.2 of Xanthomonas sp. NCPPB 1325. Classification (NCBI taxonomy): domain Bacteria; kingdom Pseudomonadati; phylum Pseudomonadota; class Gammaproteobacteria; order Lysobacterales; family Lysobacteraceae; genus Xanthomonas; species Xanthomonas sp. NCPPB 1325. Next base: position 2,853,355 of record NZ_CM192985.1, on the reverse strand, counting down.
CCTGAGCTCGATCAGGATTGCGGCCATTTCCACCGCGCTGGCGCTGTTGATCGGTTACCCGATGGCGTATGTCATCGCGCGCCTGCCGTTGGCTACGCGCAACGTGGCAATGATGCTGGTGGTGCTGCCGTCGTGGACCTCGTTCCTGATCCGCGTGTACGCCTGGATCGGCATCCTCGATGGCAACGGCCTGCTCAATCGGGCACTGCTGGCGCTGGGCGTGATCGAGCAGCCACTGCAACTGCTGTACACGCCGATCGCCGCCTACATCGGCATCGTGTACTGCTATCTGCCGTTCATGGTGTTGCCGCTGTATGCCAACCTGGTCAAGCACGACAACCGCCTGCTGGAAGCGGCCTACGATCTTGGCGCGCGCCCGTGGCACGCGTTTGTGCGCATCACCTTGCCGCTCTCGCGCAACGGCATCGTGGCCGGTTGCATGCTGGTGATGATTCCGGCGGTGGGCGAGTTCGTGATCCCGGAAATGCTCGGCGGGCCGAACACCTTGATGATCGGTCGCGTGCTGTGGGGCGAGTTCTTCAACAACCGCGACTGGCCGGTGGCCGCCGCCGTGGCCACCGTCATGCTGGTGTTGCTGCTGGTGCCGATCGTGATCTTCCACCGCTACCAGCAGCGCGAGCTGGAAGGACGGCTGACGTGATGCGCGCCTCCCGCAGCGCGCGCCTGCTCGGTGGCGCCGGCCTCGCGCTGGGGTTTGGCTTCTTGTATCTGCCGATCCTGTTGCTCATGGCGTACTCGTTCAACGCCTCGCGCCTTGCCACGGTGTGGGGCGGATTTTCGACACGCTGGTATGGCGAGTTGATGCGCGACCGGCAACTGCTGGACGCGGCCTGGGTGAGCCTGGAGGTGGCGTTCTGGACCGCCGGTGCCGCCATGGTGCTTGGCACGATGGCGGCGATGGCGATGGTGCGCATGCGTCGCTTTCCCGGCAAGACCGTGTTCGGCGCATTGATCACTGCGCCACTGGTGATGCCCGAGGTGATCATCGGTTTGTCGATCCTGCTGCTGTTGGTCTCGATGGGCGGCGTGCTCGGCATCGCACCGCGTGGCGCAGTGGCCATCTGGGTGGCGCATGTCACCTTCACCGTGTCGTTCGTGACGGTGGTGATTTCGTCCCGCCTGCAGGAGCTGGATCGGTCGCTGGAAGAAGCGGCGATGGATCTCGGCGCAACGCCGCTGAAGGTGTTCTTCCTGATCACCCTGCCGCTCATCGCCCCGGCCTTGGCATCGGGCTGGCTGCTGGCCTTTACGCTGTCGCTGGACGATGTGGTGATCGCCAGTTTTCTGGCCGGGCCCAGTTCCACCACGCTGCCGATCAAGGTGTTTGCGTCAGTACGGTTGGGCATCAGCCCGAAGATCAACGCGCTGGCCACACTGATGGTGCTGGCGGTATCGGTCGCCGCAGTGATCGGTTGGTGGCTGCTGGCACGCAGCGAAAAGCGCCGCCTGCGCGATCAGCAGCTGGCGTTGCAACACGAGAGCTGACGGCACCGTACACGTATTCGCCATCGCAGTGCGGCCCGTGGGCGCAGGCGGGCGAACACAGCGTTGCGCTATTTTCAGGCCGTTGTGACGCGGCCCGAACCCATCGGCCACTAGCATTGGACATCTTGCTACTGGAGACCGTCATGTCCTACGACACCGTGAACCCGGCCACCGGCCAGGTCGAGCATACCCAGCAGACCCTGGACGCCGCCGGCATTGAAGCGCGTCTGGCCGCTTCCGCCAAGGCGTTTCCGGCGTGGGCCGCGTTGCCGCTGGCGGAGCGGGGTGCCTTGCTGCGCCGCGTCGGCGAGGAGCTGAGCAGGCGACGCGAGGACCTGCAACGCATCATGACCGCCGAAATGGGCAAGCTGCGTGTCGAGGCGCTGGCCGAGATCGACAAGTGCGCGCAGGGCTGCGCCTATTACGCCGAACACGCAGCCGAGTATCTGGCACCGCGCAACATTCCTACCGAAGCGCAATCGAGCTATGTGCGCTACGAGCCGTTGGGCTGCGTCTTTGCGGTGATGCCGTGGAATTTCCCGCTTTGGCAGGCGTTTCGGTTTCTGGCGCCGGGCCTGATGGCCGGCAACGTGGCACTGCTCAAGCACGCCAGCAATGTTCCGCGCTGCGCCGATGCCATGAAGGAGGTGCTGGACGACGCGGGCATCCCGCCGGGCGTGTTCGATGTGCTGCATATCGACAACGACCAGGCCGCCGACGTGCTGCGCGACGACCGCATCGCCGCAGTGACGCTCACCGGTAGCGAACGCGCCGGGCGTTCCCTGGCCGCGAATGCGGGCGACCAGCTGAAGAAATGCGTGATGGAGCTGGGCGGCAGCGATGCCTTCGTGGTGCTGGAAGACGCCGAGTTGGAGCACACCGTGCAATCGGCAGTGCAGTCGCGCTTCGACAACAGCGGGCAGACCTGCATCGCCGCCAAGCGCTTCATCGTGGTGGACGCGATTGCCGATCGATTCATCGCGCGCTTCGTCGCTGCGGCGTCCAAGCGCGTGGTTGGCGACCCGCAACAGGAAAGCACCACATTGGCGCCGATGGCACGTGCCGATCTGCGCGACGAGCTGCACAAGCAGGTGCAGGCCAGCGTCGCCAAGGGCGCCACCGTCTTGCTGGGCGGCGAACCGGTGGCCGGCTCGCATGCGGGCTACCCGGCAACCATCCTCGACAATGTCGCGCCCGGCATGCCTGCTTACGACGAAGAATTCTTCGGCCCGGTCGCGTCGATCATTCGCGTGGCCGACGAGGCAGAAGCGGTGCGCGTGGCCAACGACACCACCTTCGGGCTGGGCGGCAGCGTATGGACGGCAGACGCCAAGCGCGGCGAACGCGTCGCCCAGCAGCTGCAATGCGGCGCGGCATTCGTCAACTCGGTGGTCAAGAGCGACGTGCGCCTGCCGTTCGGCGGCATCAAGCGCTCAGGCTTCGGCCGCGAACTCGCCGATCACGGCATTCACGAGTTCATGAACATCAAGACGATTTATGTGGCTTGAAAGCCGGGATTGGTGATTCGGGATTCGAGATTCGCAAAGGCCAGGGTGCTTCCTTCTCCCGCTGGGAGAAGGTGCCCGAAGGGCGGATGAGGGGCACCGGTAGAGCTTGAGCAGTCTGGGTGAAACGATCAACGCAACAGCAATCGAAACACAACCATCGCTCAAGCTGGACAGCAAGCAGCAAACCCGCTCTAGCGAATCCCCAATCCCGACTCCCCAAGCCGCTACGCGGCTCTAAAGCCACCGAGCGCGCTTGAACAGGCGATACAACACCAGGCACGAGGCGACCACGCCGCCCACCAGTAGCGGGTAGGCGTAGGGTTTGTCGAGCTCGGGCATGTGGGTGAAGTTCATGCCGTACCAGCTGGTGATCAGGGTGGGGGCGGCCAGCAGGGCGGCCCAGGCACCCAAGCGTTTGACGGTCTCGCCTTGCGCCAGCGTCACCATCGACAGATTGACGCTCAGCGCGGTGCCCAGCATTTCGCGCAAGGTGTCGATGGCATCGTTGATGCGCACCGCATGATCGAGCACGTCGCGTAGATAGATGCCGACCTCGTCGTGAATCAGCCCGCCGGGGTTGCGCTTGAGGTGCGAGAGCACATCCTGCAGCGGTGCCACCACCAGGCGCATCTTGTTGAGCTCGCGCTTGAGCTCATACAGGCGCACCACGGTTTCGCGCTTGTAGTTGTCGGCGAAGATGTCCTTTTCCAGGCCTTCCAGCGTGTCGCGGAACTCGTCCATGATCGGCAGGTAGTTGTCGACCACGAAATCCAGCACACCGTACAGGCAGAACGAAGCGCCCATGCGCAGCATTGCCGGTTCGCGTTCGACCCGGTGCCGCACCGGTGCATACGACAGCGACGCGCCGTGGCGCACCGTCAACAGAAAGCGCGCGCCCAGAAACGCATGCGTTTCGCCGTAACGGATGCGTTCGTTGACCAGCTGCGCGGTGTTGACCACCACGAACAACGAGTTGCCGTAGCTTTCCGCCTTGGGGCGCTGATGCGCCTTGAGCGCGTCCTCGATCGCCAGATCGTGCAGGCCAAACTCGTCCTGCAACTTGTGCAGCACCGATTCCTGCGGTTCGTACAGCCCGACCCACACACAGCCGTCGGGGCGCTGCAGCACATCGCTGATCTGCTCCAGGCTGATGTCGTGGCGTGTGCCGTCACCGTCGTAATAGGCGCAGGTGATGACGCAGGACGGATTGTCTGGATGACGGCCGTGGGTGTTCATGGGCGCATCCTGGATCAGCGCGTGTGGACAGGCACATCACGCCGGCGCAGGGCGACCGCGAGCGCAGCGTGGATGGGCAACAGCAGCATCACCCACTGCAGGTTGTCCTGGGCCTGGAAGGAGAGCCAGTGGATCACCAATGCCAGCAGCGCGCCGGCGGCCACCAGCCATGCCAGCACGTTGAACCAGCGGCCCGGCCGATGGCCCAGCTGCAGCCGGATGCCGCCGAACCACAGCAACACGCACAGCGGATTGACCAGCAGCAGGTTGCGGTTGGCCCACGCGGACTGATGCGCGGTGAAGCCCCACAGATACACCAACAGGCCGCCGCCGATGGCGCACACCAGCCAGAACGGCAGTGCCAGCCCGGCCAGCAGACGTTGCCGGCGGCGCAGCGCCAGCACGCCGGCGGCCACCAACGCGCCGGCCAGCAGCCACGGCCACCAATGTCGCTGCTGTTCGGCAGGCTCGGGTGCCACGCGGTGCGGCAGCAGCACCTGGGTGGATTGCACCAACGGCCGGCCGGCGCTGTTGTGCACCTGGGTCAGGCTGTCGGCCAGACGCGTCGGCACGAACGCTTCTTCCCAGCGTGACAGGGGACGATCGGCGTACGGACCCAGGCCCAGGTCGAAGCCCAGCCACATCCACGGCGCAGGGGAGGCCAGGCGTACCGCTTCGCTGCGGTAGGTATTGCCGCGCGAGCGGCCGGCCAGTTGCGACTTGAGCGTGCCGCCCATGGCACGATCCAGCGCATCGCGCACCATGGTGGCGCAATTGGCTTCGAAGTAATCGTAGTGATACCGCGCGTTTTCCGGCCGGCTGCGGACAGCCAGGCCATCGGCAAGCGCGCGTGCCTGCTCGGGCGGCAGATCCAGCCACTGGATGCTGACGCCACGGCCGACGCTGCGGTACTGCGACAGGTCTTCTTCCAGCGGCAGCGCCACCAGGTAGTACATCATTTCGCCACGCGCAAAGCGCGGTACGAAGTCCGGCTCGCTGGGGTCGAAGAAGCCGAAGTTGTAGGAGGTCGCCTGCTGGGTGAGCGGGTCCACCACCACGATGGCGTCATGCCCGAACCGTTCGAAGAACACTTCGCCGGGCTGCATGGTGACCACGCCCACCCGTGGCGCCGGCGCCGGCGGCTGTGCATTCTGAGCGAATGCAAACGGCGCCAGCAGCGACATCAACAGCAGCAGCGCGCAGGCAGCCAGCCATTGCCGGGCGCCACGGCGCGGCGGCGCAGTGGCGGTGCTGCAGGTGGTCGGGTTCAAGCGTCGTCCTGCGGGTCGGGCGGCAGAATGGTGACGTGGAAGGCATGCACGCGGCGCGCATCGGCCTTGGCCACGCGGAACGCAAACCGCCCCAGGGTCAGCTCTTCGCCGGTCTCGGGCAGATGGCCGATCGCATCGGTGACCAGTCCACCGACGGTGTCGTATTCGTCGTCCGGGAACTCGGCGCCGAAGCGCTCGTTGAAGTCCTCGATCGGCGTCAACGCATCGACCACGTAGCGGCCATCGGCCTGGATGGCGATCAGCGAATTCTCCTCCTCGGCGTCGTCGTGCTCGTCGTCGATCTGGCCGACGATCTGCTCCAGCACGTCTTCGATGGTGACCAGGCCGGCAACGCCGCCGTACTCGTCCACCACGATCGCCATGTGGTTGCGCGAGAGGCGGAATTCCTTGAGCAACACGTTGAGCTTCTTGGACTCGGGGATCAGCACCGCCGGGCGCAGCAGTTCGCGCACGTTGCCGGGCCCGTTGTCGGCGACCACGCCGCGCAGCAGGTCCTTGGCCAGCAGGATGCCGAGCACTTCGTCCTTGTTCTCGCCGTGCACCGGGAAGCGCGAATGGCCGGATTCGACCACCTGCTTCATCAGGTCGATGAAGCGCGCTTCCACCGACAGCGAAACCATCTGCGAGCGCGAGATCATCACATCGCCCACGGTGAGCTCGGACACGGAGATCGCGCCTTCCATCATGCGCAAGGTGTCTGCGGCGATGAGACCGTCCTGCTCGGCGGTGCGCAGCAGCGCGACCAGTTCGTCGCGGGTGTGGGGCTCACCGGAGAAGGCCGCGCTCAGGCGTTCGAGCCAGCTGCGGCGTTTTTCGGAGGGTTCTGAGGTGTGGCTACTGTCGTCTTCGGACATCGTGACGGGGAAGGGCACCCGGCAAACCAGGCATTAGCCCTCAGTCTAGCAGGAAGCCGCTAACACGCTGTGGATGCGCGGGCAGGGGCCAGGTCTCAGGGCAGGTCCAGGCTGTATCCGCAGCCGACCACGGTCTTGCCGGGGTGCGATTTGACGTTGGTCACGCTCAGCACCACCGATTCGATCATCGCCTCGCCGGTCTTGGGGTTGGTGGTGTCCTCGCTGACCAGCTCGCGGCCGTACATGACCTTCTCGGCGTTATCCACGCCCAGTTCCAGCTGCAGCTGCCTGGCCAGCGGGCGCGGATCGGGCAGGTCCAGGATCGCCATGATGCTGGCGCCGGAAAAGGCGATGTGGTTCGTGCTGTGGCCAAACACGCGGATCGGCGTGTTGAGGGTGTACTCAGTCATGAACAGGTTGGACTGATCCAGCGGCGTCCAGCCCAGCGCCACCGCCTTGAGCGGGTCGGCCAGCACCGGCGCCAGGGCGTTAAAATCGCCGATGCGCTGGCGGCACTCGATCAATGCCGGCAGGTCGGGACGCACCGGGGCGGCCTGCGCCCAACCCGTCGCCGGACTCAGCAACAGCCCCGCGATGGCAATGGCCGCGCGCATCAACGCTCCCCCGCGTAGGGGTCGTCGATGCCCAGATCGGCGAGGATTTCGCGCTCCAGCTGTTCCATCGCATCGGCCTCCTTCTCGTCTTCGTGATCCCAGCCCAGCAGGTGCAGGGTGCCGTGCACGGTCAGGTGCGCATAGTGTGCAGCCAGCGACTTGCCCTGTTCGGCGGCCTCGCGCGCCACCACCGGCGCGCAGATCACCAGATCGCCTAACAGCGGCATCTTGATGCCCTTGGGCAGGCCCTCGGGCAGCTCGGCCGGAAAGCTCAGTACATTGGTGGCGTAGTCCTTGCCGCGGTAGTGATGATTGAGCGAGCAGCCTTCCTTCTCGTCGACCACGCGCACCGCCAGATCGGCCTCGCGGATGCGGCCCTTCAGCGCAGCAGCCACCCACTTGCGAAAACTCACCGCCGAGGGCAGGCCGGCGCGTGGCAACGCATAACTGACGGCGACGTCGAGGCGGACGGGTCCACGGGTCATGGCGAGCGCTTCCTGGGCAAAGAGATCAACGAGTGCAGGTGATCAGCAGGAGCACCGTGGGCCCATTGGGCACGCGGTAGCTCGAGCTGCCAAGCGGGCCGCGCCCGCAACCGTGATTGTAATCGCGCACCCGCACGCTTGAAACGAACCCGGGCTGATCGTGCAACCAGACCGCCGCAATGCCGTCTTCCAGCAACTTGCCGATCAGCAACTGGCTGGCACGGTGCGCATGCGCGACCGGTGAACTTCGCAACCGCGTGCATCGTTGACGGTTCCAGGCAAATCGAGCAACCAGCGTGCCGAGGGATACCCGGGCGCCATCGCCTGCAGCGTTGCGGTGGGAACACTGATGCTGACAGCTTCGGTAGCCAGGGAAATACAAGGAGGCGTCACCTGGACGGCCGGAATGACATCGCGGTCGACGATCTCCGGCGGTGGCGGCGTCTGGCTGGCGTTGACTGATGCCGGCGTCGCCATTGCAATTGCCAGCATCAGGCCGGCAATTGTCCTGCTCACTCGGGATTGCCCTTGGCAGCGTTTTCCTGTTGATCGCGCTGGTCGTAGGCAGTGACGATGCGTTGCACCAACGGGTGGCGCACCACATCGCGCGCTTCGAAGAAGGTGAAGCTGGCGCCTTCGACGTCGCGCAGCACCTCGATGGCATCGCGAAGGCCGGACTTGACGTGCTTGGGCAGGTCGATCTGGGTCAGGTCGCCGGTGACCACGGCAGTAGAGCCAAAACCCAGGCGGGTCAGGAACATCTTCATCTGCTCGATGGTGGTGTTCTGTGCCTCGTCCAGGATCACGTAGGCATCATTGAGCGTGCGGCCGCGCATGTAGGCCAGCGGCGCGATCTCGATGACGTTCTTCTCTAGCAGCTTGACCACTTTTTCCACGCCAAGCATTTCGTAGAGCGCGTCGTACAGCGGCCGCAGGTACGGGTCCACCTTCTGGCTGAGGTCGCCGGGCAGGAAGCCCAGCTTCTCGCCGGCTTCCACCGCCGGGCGCACCAGAATCAGGCGCTGCACGCGCGACTCGTTCAAGGCTTCCACCGCGCTGGCCACGGCAAGAAAGGTCTTGCCGGTACCGGCCGGGCCGATGCCGAAGTTGATGTCGTGGGTGGCGATCGCATGCAGGTATTTGGCCTGGTTGGCGCCGCGGCCACGCACCGTGCCGCGTTTGACCTTGATGGCTACATCCTGCGGCTGGTACGCGCGTTCGGCCACCTGCTCGACATTGGCATCGTTCAAGCGCAGGTGGATGGCGTGATTGTCGAAGGTGACCGAGGCCGCTTCGTCATACAGCGCGGTCAGCAGCGACTGCGCGGCGGCGATTGCCGGCTCCGGGCCGGTGATGCGGAAGATATTGCCGCGGTTGGCGATCTCCACGCCCAGCTTGAGTTCGATCTGGCGCAGGTGCGCGTCGAAGGGGCCGGCAAGATTGGCCAGGCGCTCGGTATCGTCGGGTTCCAGGGTGAAATCGCGGTAGGCAGGTGAGTTCATGGTCGGATCGGACAGCGCGCGCAGGCGGCGTCGGTAGGACGGTAGACGAGGGTAGCGCGCGGCATGTGATCCCACCAACAAACCGGACGGCGCAGCGTGGCGGCCTGCGGGCGGGGATGTTCTCCACAACCGCTGTGGAGTCACGCATCACTAACCTGTGGATAGAGTGCGGCAGCCCTACTGGCACAAGGCCGGGCGGGTGGGTGGCGAAAAAATCGCCAGTGCGCGGACGGTTGTCCACAAACGATGTGGATCGAATTCGGCAAAGCCTGTGGGTAAGTGCGGCGGCACCTTGTGCAGCAAGGCGCCTCGGATGTGTGGTGAAATTTTGACCAGCGGCCGAAGGCTGCAGCCACGGCACGCGGAGCAGCCAGCCACGCGCGCATGGCGCCGGGCAGGCAAGGTGGCGTGCACGCAATACGTGATCCCGCTGAGAACACTGTGCCGGGGCACGCGCATGCAAACGGCGTGCGCCGCTGCCGATCGCCAGGCTCGCGATCGATGGCGGATGCAGGTCTCTGCGCGCGCCGAAACGCGCGTCAGCTCGCTCGACGGACGCACTGCTGCAGGCGATGCTGCGACCGGCAACGCGGACTGCGCTGCCGGAATCGGATCAAGCCTCGTCGTCTTTCAGATGAAGGCGGCCGCGCAACGAATTGCTCATCGCCTCGGTGATCAGGACATCGACAAACTGCCCGATCAGCCGCGGATGGCCGGGGAAATTCACCGGGCGCATGTTTTCGCTCTTGCCGGTTAGTTCGTTCGGGTCGCGACGCGACGGGCCTTCCACCAGCACGCGCTGCACGCTGCCGACCATGGACTGCGAAATGCTCGCCGCATGCGTGTTGATGTGCGCCTGCAAGCGGGCCAGGCGCGCCTGCTTGACCGCTTCGGGCGTATCGTCCTGCAGGTCCGAGGCCGGCGTGCCCGGCCGACGCGAATACACGAACGAAAAGCTTTGATCGAAGCCCACGTCTTCGATCAACTTCATGGTCTTTTCGAAATCCGCTTCGGTCTCGCCGGGGAAGCCGACGATGAAGTCCGAGCTGATCGAGATATCCGGACGCACCGCGCGTAGCTTGCGGATCTTGGATTTGAATTCCAGCGCGGTGTAACCGCGCTTCATCGCCGACAGGATGCGGTCGCTGCCTGCCTGCACCGGCAGATGCAGGTAGTTGGCCAGCTGCGGCACGTCGCGATAGGCATCCACCAGCGAATCGGAAAATTCCAGCGGATGCGAGGTGGTGAAGCGGATCCGGCCAATGCCCTCGATCTGCGCAATGGTGCGAATCAACAGCCCCAGGTCGGCGTACTGCGCCGCGTCGCCGGCGTCGGCGCCGTAGGCACCGCGGTAGGCATTGACGTTCTGGCCAAGCAGGTTGATCTCGCGCACGCCTTGCGCGGCCAGCTGCGCCACTTCCACCAGCACATCCTCGAACGGCCGGCTGACTTCCTCGCCACGCGTGTAAGGCACCACGCAGAACGAGCAATACTTGGAGCAGCCCTCCATGATCGACACGAACGCCGACGGGCCCTCGGCGCGCGGTTCGGGCAGGCGGTCGAACTTTTCGATCTCCGGGAAGCTGATATCCACCTGCGACTTGCCGGACGCGCGCCGTGCACGGATCAGCTCCGGCAGCCGGTGCAGCGTCTGCGGCCCGAACACCAGGTCCACGTATGGCGCACGCTTGACGATGCCATCGCCTTCCTGCGACGCCACGCACCCGCCCACGCCGATGATCACCGGCGTACCGCCGGCCTTGGCGCGGCTTTCCTTGAGCAGCCGCCAGCGCCCCAACTGGCTGAACACCTTCTCCTGCGCCTTCTCGCGGATGGAGCAGGTGTTGACCAGCACCACGTCGGCTTCTTCGGGGTTGTCGGTCAACTCCAGGCCTTCGGCGGCGGCGAGCACGTCGGCCATCTTGGCCGAGTCGTACTCGTTCATCTGGCAACCGTGGGTCTTGATGTACAGCTTGCCGCGCACCACGGCAGGCGCCGCCGGGCGGGCGACCGGCAACGGCAGCAGGGCAGGGGCGTCCACGGCGGTGGCCGCGGGCAGATCGGAAACGGATGTCCCGGGCATGGCGCTTAATCCAGGCGGGTTGAGTGAGCCGCGCAGTTTACCCGCTTGGGTAGGCAGCGTCCGCACCGCACCGGCCATCGACCGCTGCAGCGCGGGCCACCGCCGGCCGTGCGGCCATCCGGGCGATGTAGGCACGGGTCGGTGCCGGCGGGTCGATCAGGCCGAATTCCACCATCCAGCCCAGTGCGCCACCCCACAGCACATCGGCCGCGCTGCAGCGCGCACCCAGCAGGTAATCGCCCTGCGCCAGCTGTGCATGGACGACCGCCAGCACGGTATCGGCGTCGGCATAGGGCGAGAGCGAGCGCGGTGGCGCCTCGCGCTTGAGCGCAAGATCCATGATCGCCGGCTCGAAGGCCGAGCCGTAGAACGCCAGCCAGCGCAGGTAGGCGCCACGGTCGGCATCGCCTGGCGCCGGCGACAGCCCGGCTTCCGGATACATCTCTGCCAGGTACTGGTAGATGGCGCCCTGTTCGGTGACCACGCTGCTGCCATGGACGATGGTCGGGATCTTGCCCATCGGGTTGATCGCCAGGAACTCCGGCGAGCGCTGCTGCGCGAGTTCCAGATCGACCAAGCGAACATCGTAGCTGGCGCCCAGCTCTTCCAGCAGCACCAGCACACCGCGCGAGCGCGAACGGGGGTTGTGGAATAGGGTGATATGGCGGGCGTCGGACATTGCGGGCTCCTGGAATGTGGCTGGGCAGTGATGGCTGGTATGCCGATCTTAGGGGGCTATTGCGGACAGTTTCCGTCCGCAATACGGTGCTGTCATGGCCTCGACCGCTGCCCGTCTGTTGCGACTGCTCTCCCTGCTGCAAGGTGGCCGGCACTGGTCCGGCACGGCCCTGGCCGAACGGCTGGAAGTCCACCCGCGCAGCCTGCGCCGCGACATCGGGCGGTTGCGCGAGCTGGGTTATCCGTTGCATGCCACTTCCGGCAGCGGCGGCGGCTATTCGTTGGGGCAGGGAGCGGCCGCCTTGCCGCTCCTGTTCGAGGAAGAAGAAGCGCTGACCGTGGCGATCGCACTGCGCGCGGCAGCGCCGGCCATCGCCGGGATGGACACCGCCGCCGCGCGGGTACTGGCCAAACTGGACCCGTTGCTGCCGCGGCGCAGCGGCCAGCGTGCCAGTGCCGCGCATGCGGCCATGGCCAGCATGCCGCTGGCCGAGGCCGGCACCCTGGTGGACGCGGCGATGCTGGCACTCCTGGCCGGCGCGTGCCGCGACCGCGCCACGCTGCGGCTGCACTATCGGCGCCACTCCGGTGCGGCCATCGTGCGCTGTGTCGAGCCCGCGCTGCTGGTCAACTACGGCCGGCGCTGGTACCTGCTGGCCTGGGACTGCGAGCGCCAGGACTGGCGCACCCTGCGCGCCGACCGGATCGACCAAGCCACCGCCACCGGCGCCCGGTTCGCCACGCGTGCGCTGCCGGAGGAGCCGCTGCAGCTGCTGCGCAAGGCCGTCGGCGAGGCGCCGTTCCCGTGCCGCGTCCGAGTCCGCCTGGCCGGATCGCTGGAAATGCTGGCCGCGCAGGTCCCGCCATGGCTGGGCGCGCTGGAAGCCGACGGGGCGGGCCATTGCTGGCTCGGCCTGGGAGCGCCGAGCCTGCCTGCGTTGGCAGCCAACCTGCTGCTGCTCGACTTGCCGTTCGAGGCGATCGCGCCGGCCGAGGTGGGCGCATCGTTGCGCATTGCCCTTGAGGCATTGCAGACGCGACTGGACCGGTTATCGGCCTGAACGCTGACGCCCTTGGCAAGCCCGGGGCAAGCTGGGACACTCCGCCGCATGAAGGGGATGTCAAGAACGCTGGGACTGTTGCTTGTCACGTTGTCGGCCGCGCCGGTCAGCGCCGGCACGCTGTACAAGTGCGTCAGCGGCGACGGCATCACCAGCTACCTGAGCAAGCGCCAGAGCGGGGCGACGTGCAGCGTCATCAGCAGCTACACGCCGGACCGTTCGGCGCGGCGCGTGCCGCCAGTGTCATCGCTGTCGGCCGGGTCCGCGCGGCCAATTGCCAGCATCAACAGCATCGACAGCGGCGCGCCTGCCACGATCATCAGCCCCCCGCCGCCACGGCGCACTGCCGAGACCGCGGCGGTGGCGGTGCCGCGTCCGCCGGCAGAGCGCGCGACATCGCTTATGCCGGTCCCCGCGCCGGCTGCAGCGGTCAATCCGCGCCGGGTGGTCAGCGGGCAGGTCTATTCCTATATGAAAGACGGCGTGCGCCACTACACCAGCGCACGCCCACGCCAGGTGGCCAGCATCGAAGGGCTGCGCACCATCCACTACAGCTTCATCGAGACCTGCTACGCCTGTGGCGCCAAGCCGGGCGTCAACTTCGGCGCGATCCGGCTCAACACGGCCGCCTACCAGCAGGAGATCGCCTCGGCAGCGCGCGAATTCGGGGTCGAAGAAGCGATCGTGCGTGCCATCATCCATGCCGAGTCGGCCTACAACCCGCTGGCACTCAGTCGTGCCGGAGCGCAGGGGCTGATGCAGCTGATGCCTGGCACCGCACGTCGCTTCGGTGTCAGCGATGCCTATGATGCATCGCAAAATATTCGCGGCGGTGTGCAATATCTGTCGTGGTTGCTCAAGCGCTTCAACGGCGATCTGACCCTGGCGGCAGCCGGCTACAACGCTGGCGAAGGCGCGGTGGATCGCTACGGCGGTGTGCCGCCCTATAGCGAGACCCAGCGTTATGTCCAACGCGTCGGCCTGCTGGCCGGCCGTTATCGCGGGCAGAACGCAAGCGCCAACTGAGCGCACGTCGCACGCTCACCCTGCGATGCAGCATGGCACGCTGTCGCGTGCCTGACGATGCTGCGACGCAGTCCGCAGTGTGGTCGGCGCCGTAACCGTGTCGTCATGCAGTGACGGTGCGGCGCACTGGCTTCGCGGTGGGTCGCTTGCATATGTGACAACGCTGCGATGCACCGTGGTCTTGCAAGGGGTGCGCAGGGCGCAGCGCGGCCGTCTGCAGCGGCCATTGCATCGCGCAGGTCCGACTGCGTACATTGCATTGTCTGTGCATTAAGCGTTCCGCTACACTGCGGTGGATTCATCACGGCTGGACCCCCCGCCAGCCGTTGGCAGCCTCACGCTACCTAATCAAGATCGGAGAGCCGGATGGCCAACGATGGGGTTAACGCACCTGCCGATACCGGGCGTCGTCGGTTTTTGACCGCGACAACAGCCGTGGTCGGTGCGGTCGGAGCAGGATTTGTCGCAGTTCCGTTCGTGAAGTCGTGGAACCCCAGTGCACGCGCCAAGTTGGCCGGCGCACCGGTGACCGCCGACATCAGCGCCTTGCAGGAAGGGCAACGGCTGGTCCTGGAATGGCGCGGTCAGCCCATCTGGATCGTCAAACGCTCCAAGGCGATGCTTGACGCATTGCCATCGCTGGACGGCCGGCTCAAGGACCCCAAGTCCGAGAACAAGGACCAGCAGCCGGAGTACGTGCTGAAAAATCCGGAATACCGCTCGATCAAATCCGACATCTCGGTGCTGGTGGGGCTGTGCACGCATCTGGGTTGTTCGCCGGAAATGGTGGCCGAGATCCGCCCCGAGCCCTACGACCCGCAGTGGAAGGGCGGTTACTTCTGCCCCTGCCACAAGTCGCGCTTCGACATGTCCGGCCGCGTCTTCGACGGCGTGCCCGCACCGATCAATCTGCTGGTGCCCCCACACCATTACGTGGACGACAACACCCTGGTGATCGGCGTCGATCCGGACGGTGCCGGTTCGTCGGCGAAAAGCACGGGGGCTGCCTGATGAGCAATATCCTGGTCCGTACTGCCAACGGCGTGTTCGATTGGGTCAACGAACGCGCGCCCGGGCTCATGCCCATGTACCGCAAGCACATCAGCGAGTACTACGCGCCGAAGAACTTCAACCTCTGGTACTACTTCGGCTCGCTGGCCATCGTGGTGCTGGTCAACCAGATCGTCACCGGCATCTTCCTGACGATGCACTACAAGACCAGCGCCGCCGATGCATTCGCCTCGATCGAATACATCATGCGCGACGTGGAGTGGGGCTGGCTGATCCGCTACATGCACAGCACCGGCGCTTCGCTGTTCTTCATCGTGGTGTATCTGCACATGTTCCGCGGGCTGATGTACGGCAGCTACCAGAAGCCGCGTGAGCTGGTGTGGATCCTGGGCATGCTGATCTACCTGGTGCTGATGGCCGAAGCCTTCATGGGCTACGTGTTGCCATGGGGGCAGATGTCGTTCTGGGGCGCCAAGGTCATCATCTCGCTGTTCGGTGCCATTCCAGTCATCGGCAATGGGCTGACCGAATGGATCATGGGCGACTACCTGCCCGGCGATGCCACGCTCAACCGCTTCTTCGCGCTGCACGTGATCGCGCTGCCGCTGGTGCTGTTGCTGCTGATCGTGCTGCATATCGGCGCGCTGCATGAAGTGGGTTCCAACAACCCCGATGGCGTGGATATCAAGAAAGGACCGAAGGGCAATCGCTGGGATGCGCACAAGCCCGCCGACGGCATTCCGTTCCATCCGTACTACACGGTCAAGGATCTGGTTGGGGTCGGGTTCCTGCTGCTCATCGCCGCCTTCATCATCTTCTTCGCGCCGGCCTTCGGCGGCCTGTTCCTGGAACACGACAACTTCACCGAGGCCAACCGGCTGGTGACGCCGGAGCACATCAAGCCGGTGTGGTACTACACGCCCTACTACGCCATGTTGCGCGTGGTGCCCAACAAATTGGGCGGTGTGCTGGTGATGTTCTCGGCGATCGCCATCCTGTTCCTGGTGCCGTGGCTGGACCGCGCCAAGGTGCGCTCGGTGCGCTATCGCGGCTGGATTTCCAAGGTGGCGTTGGGCGTGCTGGTGGTGTGCTTCGTGTGGCTGGGCGTGATCGGCTCCGGTCCCGGCACCGACGCGCATGAGACCTATGTTGGACGGGTGCTGACCTTCCTGTATTTCGCCTTTTTCATCACCATGCCGGTGTGGACGCGGCTGGACAAGACCAAGCCGGTTCCGGAGCGGGTGACCACCCATGACTAATTCCAACGTGAGGTCATGGACGTCGCGCGTGGTCGCGGTGCTGTGCGGTCTGGCGCTGGCGGCGGGTGCGGTCGCCGCCGAGGGTGGCAAGGTGCAGCAGGCCGGCAACGACCTGGGCGACCGCGCGTCGCTGCAGCGCGGTGCGCAGCTGTTCATGAATTACTGCTCCGGCTGCCACTCGTTGAAGTACCTGCGTTATTCGCGCATGGCCAGCGATCTTGGTTTGAGCGAAGCGGAGGTCATGAGCAACCTCAACTTCACCGGTGCCAAGATCGGCGAGCACATCGAGGGCACCATGCCGCACGATGCGGCCGCCAAGTGGTTCGGCAAGGCGCCGCCGGACCTGACCTTGATTGCACGCGTGCGCGGTACCGACTGGGTCTACACCTATCTCAAGTCGTTCTATCTGGATCAGACCCGCCCGCTGGGCTGGAACAACCAGTTGTTCCCCAACGCCTCGATGCCCAATCCGTTGTGGGAGCTGCAAGGTCTGCAGCAGGCGCAGTTCGGCCCGGCCGACAAGGCCACCGGCGACAAACCGGTCGAAGCGCTCAAGCTCGGGCAGCCGGGCCGTCAGACGCCAGTGGAATTCGACCAGACCGTGCGCGATATCGCCAACTTCCTCGAATACGCGGGCGAACCTGCCGCGTTGAAGCGGCAGAGCATGGGCGTGTGGGTGATCCTGTTCCTGGCCCTGCTGACCTTCATCGCCTACCTGCTGAAGAAGGAATACTGGAAAGACGTGCATTGAACGGACCGCACGCGCACTGATCCGGTAGTAAGCAGGCAGCAAGACCAGGCAGCAAAGCCAGGCAGCAAAGCCAGGCAGCAAAGCCAGGCGGCCCCTCTCCCGGCGGGAGAGGGGTTGGGGTGAGGGTACGGCGCGCAAGTGGAGCATGGCGCTCGCGAACAAGCGCACTCAGCCTATCGGTTGCCAGCATCCCTCGAGATGCAAAGCGGCAAACGCCATTAAACACAGCACACGATTGCGCAGGCCTAACGCGCCAATTCGCGCTTGACAGCGCACGCAGCTCCTCCACCAGATCTAGGTCCGCGCTCATCGTGCGTGCAGTTGTTGCAGTTGTTGCAGTTGTTGCAGTCGTTGCAGCCCGATCCGTCGACCGGCCATCGCAGCAGCCGACCCAGCCCCGCATCAACACGCTAGCTGCCACACCGAACGTCCTGATCGCGTCATGTACCGGTCAAACAGCATCGATACACGGCACATCGACATCGATGCCCATCCAGCTGCCAGCCTCCGTGGACACTGGGCGAGGCGCACGTCGCCGACGCTGGGTCGAGCCGTCAGGTCACGCTCTCCATCCCTGACTGGCCCGCAACATCACCTGCTGCCCAGGTGTCAATGCGCCCTAGCACTCTTGGCTTTTGCGTGACGTGATTGCACACTCGATAGACCGTGGTGACGGTCGGCGTTGGGCCGGCCGCGCCGATGCGGCCGGCGGATTCCGGTCGTCGGAGAGCCTTGAATGGCGACGAGTGTGCGTATGCGGAATACCTTGACTTTGTTTTCGTCCAACGACGACGTGTTGTGCCACCGGGTCCGTCTGGTCCTGGCGGCGAAAGGGGTGACCTACGACCTGGTGCCGGTCGACCCGCAAAATCCTCCCGAAGATCTGATCGATCTCAATCCCTATCATTCGGTGCCAACCCTGGTGGAGCGCGATCTGGTGCTGTACGCGGCCTCGGTGGTCAGCGAGTACCTGGATGAGCGTTATCCGCATCCGCCACTGATGCCGGTCGATCCGTTGTCGCGCGCGCGCCTGCGCCTGGCGATGCTGCGCATCGAACACGATTGGGTGCCACAGGTGCAGGCGATCCAGCTCGGCAACAAGACCCAGGCCGAGGCCGGCCGCAAGCGTCTGAAGGAGTTGCTGACCGCGTCGGTGCCGCTGTTCAAGGCCAGCAAGTTCTTCCTCAATCCGGAAATGAGTCTGGCCGATTGCGCGATGGCGCCGATCATCTGGCGACTGGATGCGTTGGAGATCGGCCTGCCCAAGGATGGCAAGGCCATCGAGGACTATGGCAACCGGATCTTCCGCAATCCCGGTTTCATTCGCAGCCTCACCGAGCAGGAAAAGAAGCTGCGCGACCTGCCGGGCTGATGCGACGGCTGTATGCCAACAGACCGACTTGCGATCCGCTCGCCGCCGTTGCGGGTCGTGTCCGGGTAAAATGACGCCATGAGCGAAGATTTCCCCCGCATGACCAGCCACCGCCCGTACCTGTTGCGGGCCTTGGTCGAATGGATCAACGACAACGGCATGACGCCGCACGTTCTGGTGGACGCAGGACTGCCTGGCGTGCAGGTGCCGGCAAGTGCCGTCAAGGACGGCCGGGTCGTGTTGAACATCGCCGAGCGTGCCGTCGTCGGCCTGCAGGTCGACAACGACAGCGTGAGTTTCACTGCGCGCTTTGGCGGCGTCAGCTATCCCGTCATGGTGCCGATGGCCGCGGTATTGGCAGTGTATGCACGCGAAACCGGGCAGGGCATGGCGTTGCCGGACGACATCCCCGGCACCAGCAGCGAGCCGCCGGATCCCGGCACACCGCCGCCGAGCGCACCGGCGCCGGACGAGCCGCCCAGCGGCGGCAAGCGCCCGCATCTGCGCGTGGTCAAGTAGGCTTACCGACGGTCACGTTCCAGTCCCGGTGGAGCGCGTCCGTCACATCGCGCACGATGCAGCGGATGCTTCGGCGCGTGCGGTTGCCCCGACCAATACGTCGTCTAGCGCGTCATTGAAGGCGCGGCGTGTCTGGTTGCGCGCAGCGACACCGACACGCCCGCTGCCGCATGCCTCTTCGGCATCGAGAGCGACGCCATATCGCGCCTGCTGACGCGTGCCTGGCGGGCGATCCGCTGTGCGCATGCGCGCGGACGCATCGACCGCATCTGCGCGGGGACGAGGTAGAGCTGCCCTGATTGAGGGGTGAGTGGAGACGGATACGAGCCACTGCCGGTGAGCTCGCGGCCAATTGGTCGAACCGTTCCGTACGCCGTGCTGGCTGGCGCAATGCGACCGACCGGACCTTGCAGCGCAGCGGGTTCTCTACGCGTCGTCGCGGTGTCAGGTGTCGCTACGTGGAAGGATGCGCGCAGCGGTCACGGCGCATCATTCCAGCCGCTCCTGCTCCGGATGCAGCGCCCGCACGGTGGCGACCTGCGGACCGGTAAAGGCGATCAGCTGGTCGCCGCGCAGCACCAGCTTGCCGCTGTGGCGGTCCGCTCCGTCGTAGGAATAGTCGAAGCGGAAGGTGCGCTCGAAGCCGAGCCATCCATTGGGCATTCTGCAGATGCGGATGTTGGTGGAGTGCACGCTCTGATCCAGCCACTGCACATCGGCGGCGCGGCAGGCATTGCGGCCGAGGATGTCGGCACGTTCGGCAGCGGCGCGCGAGGAGTTCCAGAACGCGAACAGCGCTGCGCCGGCAATCATGAAGAGAATGAGACTGGGCATGGCAGCCAATGTGCCATGGCGGGCGGCTGGACGACAATCCAGCGGTGCTGCCGCGTTGCAGGTGCGAGGACGCGACGACTTGGACGGCGCGTTTGTCCGCGCGTTCGGCATGAGGTCCTGAAACCCTTACGCAAGCGATCGACTGTCGGTGCAGGACACAACCGCACTAAACCGTTCACGCCCTTGCGTGGGTCAGGCTTGCATGCACGGCATCGCACCCCCATCCAGTGCAGTCCCGCCGAGTTGAATCCGATCGCCGCGCGGCCGGTTGCCGTGGTGGCGTCGGGCACTGCCCATGCATCCTGTTCTGCAGCAATTCCATCCCGTTGTCGCTGCGTGGTTTGCGCAGACCTTCGCTGCGCCCACGCCTGCGCAGATCGCCGCATGGCCGGCAATCCAGGCCGGGCGGCATACGCTGGTGGCCGCGCCGACCGGCTCGGGCAAGACGCTCACTGCCTTCTTCGCGGCCATCGATGCATTGATCCGCGACGGACTCGAGCATGGCGGGATGCTGCCCGATGAGACCCGCGTGGTCTATGTGTCGCCGCTGAAGGCGTTGTCCAACGATATCCATCTCAATCTGGAGGCGCCGTTGCAGGGCATCCGCGCGGCGCTGGCCGCCAGTGGCCTGCCGGATGTGCCGGTGCGCACCGCGGTGCGTACCGGTGATACACCGCAACGCGAGCGGGCGCAGGCGCGGCGCGTGCCGCCGCATATCCTGGTGACAACGCCGGAGTCGCTGTACGTACTGTTGGGGTCGGCCTCCGGCCGCAACGCGCTGCGGCATGTGCGGACCGTCATCGTCGATGAAATTCATGCGGTTGCCGCAGACAAGCGCGGCAGTCACCTGAGCGTGACACTGGAGCGGCTGCAGCGGTTGGCCGAGCGGCCGATCACGCGGGTTGGGCTGTCGGCCACCCAAAAGCCGATCGAGACGGTGGCGCAGTTCCTGGTTGGCGTTGGCGAAGACGGCGTGCCGCCGCCCTGCGAGATCGTGGACATCGGCTACACGCGCGCGCGCGATCTGGCGCTGGGGTTGCCGCCGACCCCGCTGAGCGTGGTGATGTCCAACGACCAATGGCTGCAGGTCTATGCCGAAGTAGCTGCGCTGGCGCAGCAGCATCGCACCACGCTGGTGTTCGTCAACACGCGGCGCATGGCCGAGCGTGCGGCGCGGCATCTGGGCGATCTGCTGGGCAAGCAGCGGGTCGCCGCGCATCACGGCAGTCTGTCGCGCGAGACCCGCCTGCTGGCCGAGCAGCGCCTCAAGGCCGGCGATCTCACCGTGCTGGTGGCGACCGCCTCGCTGGAGCTGGGGCTGGATATCGGCGATGTCGATCTGGTGTGTCAGCTCGGCTCGCCACGCTCGATCGCCACGTTCCTGCAGCGTGCGGGCCGCTCCGGGCACAAGGTCGGCGGCACCCCGAAGGCGCGGCTGTTTCCGCAGACCCGCGACGAGCTGGTCGAATGCGCTGCCTTGCTGGACAGCGTGCGCCGCGGCGAACTGGATGCCTTGCGCATTCCGCTGGCACCGGTCGATGTGCTTGCGCAGCAGATCGTGGCCGAAGCGGCATGCGAGGACTGGGACGAGGATGCGCTGTTTGCGCTGATGCGCCGCGCCTGGCCGTTCGCTCGGCTGAGCCGCGCCACCTTCGACAGCGTGGTGCGGATGCTGTGCGAGGGTTTCAGCACCCGGCTGGGCCCGCGCGCCGGCTATCTGCATCGCGACGCGGTGCATCGTCGGCTGCACGCACGTCGCGGCGCGCGCATGACGGCGCTGACCTCCGGCGGCACCATTCCGGAAACCGGCGATTACAGCGTGGTGCTGGAGCCGCAGGCCGAGAAGATCGGCACGGTGAACGAAGATTTCGCAGTGGAAAGCCTCACCGGCGACGTGTTCCAGCTCGGCAATGCCAGCTACCGCATCCTGCGCGTGGATGCAGGCCGTGTGCGGGTGGAGGATGCCCGGGGAGCGCCACCCAATATTCCGTTCTGGTTGGGCGAGGCGCCCGGCCGCAGCGATGAGTTGTCGGCGGCGGTGTCGCGCCTGCGTGGCGAGATCGCCGCGCGGCTGGACAGTGCCCCGCAGCAGCAGCGCGCGCGTGACTGGCTGTGCGAGACCTTGGCACTGTCTGCCGCGGCGGCGCAGCAACTGGTGGACTACCTTGCCCAGGCGTGCACCGCGCTGGGCGCCATGCCCACCCAGGCGTGCCTGGTGATGGAGCGTTTCTTCGATGCCAGCGGCGGCACCCAGTTGGTGATCCATTCGCCGTATGGCAGCCGCATCAACCGCGCCTGGGGCTTGGCACTGCGCAAGCGCTTTTGCCGCACCTTCAACTTCGAGCTGCAGGCCGCAGCGACCGAAGACGCCATCGTGCTGTCGCTGTCCACCAGTCATAGTTTTGCCCTGGAAGAGGTTGCGCGTTACCTGCATTCGTCGTCGGCCGAGCATGTCTTGATCCAGGCACTGCTGGACGCGCCGTTGTTCGGCGTGCGCTGGCGCTGGAACGCCACCAATGCGATGGCGCTGCCGCGGTTCACCGGCGGCAACAAGGTGGCACCGCAGTTGCAACGCATGAAGTCCGAAGACCTGCTGGCCACCGTGTTTCCGGATCAGGTCGCCTGCGCGGAAAACCTGACAGGCGAGCGCGAGGTGCCGGACCACCCGTTGGTGACCCAGACGCTGGAGGACTGCCTGCATCAGGCGATGGATAGCGAGGGGTGGTTGCAGGTACTGCGCGGGCTGGAATCGGGAGCCATCCGCCTGGTGGCGCGCGATCTGGCCGCACCGTCGCCATTGGCGGCGGAAGCGTTGAACGCGCGTCCGTATGCGTTTCTGGACGATGCGCCGCTGGAAGAGCGGCGCACCCAGGCGGTACAGGGCCGGCGCTACACGCCGCAGAGCAGCGACGATCTGGGGCGCCTGGACCCGCAG
This sequence comes from Xanthomonas sp. NCPPB 1325, assembly GCF_041477645.2. Taxonomy (NCBI): domain Bacteria; kingdom Pseudomonadati; phylum Pseudomonadota; class Gammaproteobacteria; order Lysobacterales; family Lysobacteraceae; genus Xanthomonas; species Xanthomonas sp. NCPPB 1325. Next base: position 2,830,829 of record NZ_CM192985.1, on the reverse strand, counting down.
GCCATCGCATCGGTCCGCGAAGAAGCATGGCCGCAACCGCGCGATGCCGAAGAGATGCACGAGGCGCTGGTCGGGCTGGGCGTGCTGCCGGTGGACGAGGCGACCGACGCGCAATGGCAGGCCTGGTTGGCCGCGCTGGCCGCCGCCGGCCGCGCCAGTTGCCTGACCATCGACGCTGCGCCCGCGCTGTGGATCAGTGCCGAGCGCATCGAGTGGTTCATGCCGCTGTATGCCGGCGCCGTGGCGCAACCGCCATTGCAGGTGCCCGCCGATTGCCGGGTGCCCGACTGGGAACGCGACCGTGCGGTGCGCGAGCTGTTGCGCGGGCGGCTGTCGGCTGTGGGCCCTGCGCAGGTGGGCGGGCTTGCGGGCGCCCTGCGCCTGCCCGAAGCGGAAATCGCCCTGGCGCTGCTGGCCTTGCAGCGCGAAGGCTATGTCATGGCCGGGCAGTTCAGTGCGCAGGCCGCATCGCAGGAGTGGTGCGAGCGCCACCTGCTGGCGCGCATCCACCGCTACACGCTGGGGCGGTTGCGGCGTGAGATCGAGCCGGTCTCGCAGCGCGACTACGCCCGCTTCCTGTTCGAATGGCAGCATCTGGACAGCGCCAGCCGGGTCGCGGGCCCAGATGCGCTGGCGGGCGTGGTGGGGCAACTGGAAGGGTTCGAAGCGCCGGCCGTGCTGTGGGAAGGCGAATTGCTGCCGGCGCGCGTGCGCGACTACCAGCCGGCCTGGCTGGACGAACTGTGCACCGCCGGGCGCACCGTGTGGGCGCGCCTGCGGCCCGGCGGCGGGCGCAGCGGCGCGGCGCTACGGGCCACGCCCATCGTGCTGCTGCCGCGGCGTGAGGCGCAACGCTGGGGCGGGTTGGCACGTGCGGCCGACGACGAGCCGCTGGGTTCGCGCGCGCAGCGGGTGGTGGATGTCCTCCAGCAGCAGGGCGCGCTGTTCTTCGACGAAATTGCCGATGCCGCGCATCTGATGGGCACCGAGCTGGAAGATGCCTTGAGCGAACTGGTGATGCGCGGCCGCGTGCATTGCGACAGTTATGCCGGGCTGCGCGCGCTCCTGGTGCCGGCCTCCAAGCGGCCGTCGGCCCTGTCGCGCCAGCGGCGTCGCGCCAGTGCGCTGGGCATCCGCGATGCCGGCCGTTGGGCGCCGGTCCGTGCGCCTGCGGAGTTGCCGCTGGCCGAGGCCGGCGAGCGGCATCAGGAGATGCTCGAACACGTGGCGCGCACGCTGCTGCGCCGCTACGGCGTGGTCTGCTGGCGGCTGCTCGAGCGCGAGGCGGCGTGGTTGCCGCCGTGGCGCGAATTGCTACGCATGTACCAGCGCCTGGAAGCGCGTGGCGAGATCCGTGGTGGCCGCTTCATTGCCGGCCTGTCCGGCGAACAGTTCGCGTTGCCGGAGGCGATTGCCGCACTGCGCCGCGTGCGGGCGCAGGCGCCGCAGCAGCAGTGGGTCTGCGTGAGCGCCAGCGATCCGGCCAATCTGCTGGGCAGCCTGCTGCCCGGCGAACGCGTCGCGCGGGTACCCGGCAACCGCGTGGCCTCGCTCGATGGCCTGCCGATGGCGGTGTGGGCGGCAGACCGTTTCCAGCCACTGCAGGAACTCACGCCGGAACAGTCCGGGCAGGCCTTGCGCCTGCTGCAACGCGGGCCTGGTGCCGCCGAGCCGACGCCGATGGAGCAGTGGCTGGCTCAGTCGCCCGCCACCGGCGCACGGGTGCCGGTGACGCGTGGCAGCGGGCGCGACAGATAGGCACTGTCCGGGACCACCCAGCGCCAGGGCAGGTCGACCGCCTTGCGGATGCCGATGCGCGGCGTCGCCAACGGCACCGACGGGGGCGGCATGCCGTCATCCTCCACCCACAGGCGTGCCGTGGCAGCGGTCAGGTCCAGCCCGTTGTCCGCCGCGGTTACGCCGAAGGCCTGCGCCAGGCGGCCGGGGCCGGTGGTCAACAGCCTGGCCGCCGCGGTGCCACCACGCGCGGCCTGCATGGCCTCCAGCCCGGCCAGCGGCTGCAGTGCGCGGATCAGCACCGCATGCCCCGGGGCGCCGCCGCACACGGCGTTGATCGCCCAATGCATGCCGTAGATGAAATACACATACAGGTGCCCGGGGGCGCCGTACATCACCTGCGTGCGCGGGGTCATGCCGCGGAACGAGTGCGCGGCCGGGTCTTCGCTGCCGCAATAGGCCTCGACCTCGGTGATGCGGCCGCGCCGGCCGTCTGCACTGACCAGCACCTTGTTGAGCAGGCGAGGGGCGACCTGGCGCGCATCGTGGGCGTAGAACGTGCGGGGTAATGGCGTGGACGACATGCTGCAAGCCTAGCGGCCGCGCCGTGATGTCCCTGCGGACTGTCCTGGACAGTTGGGCGAGCGGGGGTAGGGGTTTTCCGAATGGAGACGCGCAGGAGCGTCTGACCTGTCACAAAAGCGCATATCCAATCGGCTGAATAGGCGCCGCGGCGCCGCTCGCATCTCAAGCGGGTTTTGCCATCGCCGATAGCTATCAACGATTGGTTAGACGCGTCCGCATCCCTGTGATCGGCACGCCCAGCACGGTCGATTGCCATGCACTGCATGTCGCCCACGCATCACTCACGAGAACTCCCCAATGTTAGGCAACTTCAAAATCGGAACCCGGCTGATCGTGGCGTTTCTGATCGTCTCGGCGATCGGCGCATGTATCGGGTGGGTGGGCTATTCCAATTCCGGGCGCATCAGCGACCTGTCGACCTCGCTGTACGAACGCGAGTTGCTTGGCTTGTCCAACGTCAAGGAAGCCAACATCAACCTGATCTATGCCGGCCGCGCACGCGCCAACCTGCTGCTGGCCAGCAGCGCAGAAGAGCGCCAGTCGCACGTGCAGAACATCGACAAGTACACCGCCAAGGTGGTCGATTACATGACCCGTGCACGCGGTAGCTTCCAGACCGAAGAGGGCAAGGCCAAGCTGGCGCAGTTCGACCGCGCGTGGCAAACCTATCTGGATGAGCGCGGCCGCTTTATCGAAGCCGCCAATCGTGAAGCATTGCGCGAGGCCAACCCGGAACTTGCCGCACTGTCGCGTGCGGTACGCGCCAGCTCGGACGAAGTGGATGCCTTGATGACCGACCTGAGCGGCCTGCGCGAACGCAGCGCGGCCTCGGCCAATGCGGAGACCGGCGCCATCCATGCACGCAGTTCCAAGCTGTTGATCGCCATCATCTGCAGCGGCGGATTGCTGGGCGCCGTGCTGGGCGTGGTGATCAGCCGCAGCGTCACCGGCCCGATCCGGCGCGCGGTCACCGTGGCCAACGGCCTGTCCGAAGGCGACCTGACCATGCAGATCGATGTGCACGGCCGCGACGAAACCGCGCAATTGCTCGAAGCGATGCGCACCATGGTGCAGAAGTTGTCGCAGGTGGTGGGCGAGGTGAATACCAGCGCCGAAACCCTGGCCAGCGCCTCCGAAGAAGTCAGCGCCACCGCGCAGTCGTTGTCGCAGGCCGCCAGCGAACAGGCCGCCGGCGTCGAGGAAACCAGCGCGTCGCTGGAGCAGATGACCGCCTCGATCAGCCAGAACACCGAGAACGCCCGCATCACCGACGGCATGGCCACCCAGGCCGCCAAGGAAACCATCGAAGGTGGCGAGGCGGTGGTTGCCACCACCCAGGCGATGAAGCAGATCGCGCAGAAGATCGGCATCATCGACGACATCGCCTACCAGACCAATCTGCTCGCGCTCAATGCCGCGATCGAAGCCGCACGTGCCGGCGAGCATGGCAAGGGCTTTGCGGTGGTCGCCGCCGAAGTGCGCAAGCTGGCCGAACGCAGCCAGGTGGCTGCGCAGGAGATCGGCGAGGTGGCCGGCTCCAGCGTGGAACTGGCCGACCGTGCCGGGCGCCTGCTCGATACCATCGTGCCCAGCATCAAGCGCACCTCCGACCTGGTGCAGGAGATCTCCGCCGCTTCCGAAGAGCAGTCCTCCGGCGTCAGCCAGATCAACTCGGCCGTGGTGCAGTTGAGCCAGACCACCCAGCAAAACGCCAGCGCGTCCGAAGAACTGGCCGCCACGGCCGAAGAGATGAGCGCGCAGGCCGAACAGCTGCAACAGAGCATGGCCTTCTTCCGGTTGGGCGGGCAGGGCACCGCAAGCACGCCGCCCAAGCGCGGCAAGCAGGTGGCTGCACGCCCGGTCCGTGCGCCCGGTACCCGTGGCTGGCGCAGCAGCGCCGCGCCAGCCTATGCGATGTCCGAGGGCCCGGACGAAGGCCAGTTCGCCCGCTTCTGAGAGACCGATCGATGACCGCACAGACTTCCGATGGCATGCCGGGCGACGCCGACGCGGCCGCCCAATACCTCACCTTTCAGCTGGACGGCGAAACCTTCGCCACCAGCATTCTCGGCATCCGCGAAATCATCCAGTACCGCGCGCCCACGCCGGTGCCATCGATGCCGTCTTGCGTGCGCGGGGTGATCAACCTGCGTGGCGCGGTGGTGCCGGTGGTCGATCTGCAGGCGCGGCTGGGGCGTGCCGGCGGTGCCATCAACAAACGCAGTTGCATCGTGATCCTGTCCACCGGGCAGGCGCAGGGCACGCAGGCGATCGGGGTGCTGGTGGATGCGGTCAATGCCGTGATCGAGCTGGCCGACCAGGACATCGAAGCGGCGCCGGCCTTCGGCACGCATATCCGCCGCGATCTGCTGCGCGGCATGGGCAAGGTGGGCGAGCGCTTCGTGGTGCTGCTGGACATGGAGCAGGTGCTGCAGGTGGACGAGATCGCCGGCACTGCCGACGCGCTGGCTGCCTGAGCGGCGCAGATCACCGATACAGGAGCGGGCGCGACGCTCAGTCGTGCAACTGCCATCCGCTGAATCGGTGCGCACGGTTGCGCCCGTCGCGGACCGCACGCTGCAAGGCATGCCGGGCGCGCGCCAGCAGGATGCTGCCGTCCGGCGCCTCGCCCGCTGCCACATCGACCAGCCCGACGCTGATGGTCAACGCGCCGATGGGCCAGGTCGCCGCTTCGATGGCCTTCCGGATGTCGTCGGCGGCCTGTGAGGCGGCCGATGGCGAGGAGCTGGCAAGTGCCACGCAGAAGCGGTCGCCGTCCAGCCGCGCCACGAGCGCGGAGGGCGGCAACCGGGTCTCGATCAGCTGCGCGACCTGGGCCAGGGTCGCGTCGGCCGCGGCCGCACCCGCCTGCAGCTTGCGGCGCTTGAAGCCGTCCAGATCGATCAGCAATAACCCCAGCGCGTGCTGCCCGGTCTCGTCTGCGCGCATGGTCGCAAGCTCCTGCAAGCCGCGCTCCAGCCCGGCGCGGTTCCAGAGCCCGGTGCGTTCGTCGCGCAATGCGTCCAGCTCCACCAGCCTGGCCGCACGCCGCAGCTCGATGGTGTCCACTACCTGCCGGGCCAGTGCGCGCAGCGCGTCGCGCTCGGCACCGGACAGACGCCGCGGCGTTCGGTCGAGCACGCACAGGGTGCCCAACGCAATGCCGTCGGACGTCAGCAGCGGAGCGCCGGCATAGAAGCGGATCTGCGGCTCGCCAGTGACCAGCGCGTTGTCGACGAAGCGCGCATCCAGATGGGTGTCGGACACTTCCATCAGCTGATCGGGTTCGAGAATGGCGTGCGCACAGAACGACAGCGTGCGCGGCGTTTCAGCCGGCTGCATGCCGATACGTGACTTGAACCATTGCCGCTGCGTATCGACCAACGAAATCAGCGCCATCGGCGTGCGGCACACGGCTGCTGCGTCGGCGGTGAGCGCGTCATAGGGCTGCTCGGCAGGGGTATCCAACAGCTGATAGGCGTGCAGCGCCGCCACACGCTCGTCCTCGTTGGCCGGTGCGCGCGCACCCAGCACCGCGCCGACCTCGCCCGGCAACAGGGTCGCGTGGATCAAATGCAACGCGGGCGCGTCTGGAAGCTGCATGCAAGGCCTTTGCAACAAGACGCCATCTAGGCGTGGAAATATCGGCGGCAATGATCGCTGCCGTGGTGCGAGCCGGCCATCCGGCAGTCGCCGACCGCCTGGCGGCCAACGTGTCCGGATCTTGCCATATCCCGGGGCCGCGGCAGGCGGCCTCGATCCCAGTCCGGCCGTGCCACGGGCGATTAAGCTGGACGATTACCCGCCCTGGCCAACGTTGCCCTTAGGGCGACGGCTGTGCTCGTCATGCACCTTGAGGTCTTCCTGGCCTGGGCGTTGCTTGGCCGCTTCGTCCTGCTTGCGCGACTCCTGGCTCTCGGAGACGCCACTGGCGTCGTCGGCGTCGGTGTCGGGTGGGCGCTGTTGGTTGCTCATGGCGTCGGCTCCGGTGTGTTGGTGCGGCGCACGTTAGCGCAGCGGGTGTGATCCCGGTGCCATGGCGGCGGCCGCCCGGCACGCACGCGGGGGTGCCCCCATACGCAAGAGCCCCGGACGCGGATGTCCGAGGCTCCTGGTTTGATGCAGTGGTGGAGCGGAAGGGGATCGAACCCTCGACCTTCGCGATGCGAACGCGACGCTCTCCCAGCTGAGCTACCGCCCCACGTGTCTCGATTCTAACCACATGCCAGGCGGTTCGCCAAGACAACGGGCGATCGACCGCGCGGCAAGGGCGCGATCCTGCGACGCTTACTCGCGTACCAGCGGGAACTTGAGGTCCGGGTTCTTGGCCTTCCATTCCTTGTACGACACCGAGCCTTCCCACGCGGCAAAGGCCTTCGGGGTACGGCCACGGCCGGACCAGGTCTCTCCGGTGTGCGGCAGTTCGTACTTCGGCTTCACTTCGCTGCGGCCGCTCTTGACCACTTCCTTGCGCGCAGCGGTGGTGCCCAGGTAGGCGGCGATGTCGTTGCGTTGCTTGGTGTTGAAGTGGCCGGCGAACTGCTCGAGCAGCGAGACGATGGTGGCATGCGCAGAGGATGCCTCGCTCGCGCGCTCGGTTTTCTCCTGTTCTTCCAGCTTCTGCAGCTCGTCCAGCAACTTGGCTTTGGCTTGCGCGATGGAATCCAGTTTCGAAGAGGTATTGCTCACAGAGGTATGGCCTCGGAATAAAGAGTGGAGACGCTGCCCTAGGGGCGCGCGCCATTATGGCATGCGGCCCGGGGGCGGCCGCTGCGGGTGCGGTTGCTTGCACATGGCGTGAACAGGCCTTTCACGAGATCTGTTCGGCCGCTTTCGCATCGTCGTTGCAGGCGTTGTCCAGCTTACACGCACGCCAGCAAACCCGACCACGACGATACAGGAGCCAGCGATGAGCGACGACAAACACAACACCGGCTCGCCCGACCGCGACCGCATCAATGTCAACGAAGCCTATGAGCTGCAGTACTGGACCAAGGCGCTGGGCGTCAGCGCCGACGAACTGCGCGCTGCCGTAAAACAGGTCGGTCCGGTCGCTGCCAGCGTGCGTGAGCATCTGCGGAAGTAGGCCCGGCAACCCCGATGAGCCTGAGCGAGTATCGCCGCAAGCGCAGCTTCGACAAGACCCGCGAGCCCGAGCCCGGCAAGACCGTGCCCGCCGGGCAGCGCGCGATCTTCGTGGTGCAGCTGCACCACGCCAGCCGGCGTCATTACGACTTCCGCCTGCAGGTGGGCGATGCGCTCAAGAGCTGGGCGGTGCCGAAAGGGCCGAGCTATGACCCCAAGGTCAAGCGCATGGCCGTGGAGGTGGAGGATCACCCGGTCGACTACGCAGAGTTCGAGGGAGAGATTCCCAAGGGCGAGTATGGCGGCGGCCACGTGGCCCAGTTCGACCACGGGGTATGGGCCACTGCTGGCGACCCCGAGGCGCAATTGGCCAAGGGGCATCTGCGGTTTGAGTTGTTCGGCAGCAAGTTGAAGGGCGGCTGGCACCTGGTACGGTCCGGCAAGCCGGCGCGGCAGCCGCAGTGGTTGCTGTTCAAGGAAGACGACGCCTATGCCGGCACGCTGGAGGCCGACGACCTGCTGGCCGATGTCGCTGCCGCGCCAGCCGCCGATGTGCGTCGCGCCGGTGCCGGCAAGGCCGGGCGCAAGGCACTTACGCACGTGCCTGCGCCGGTCGCCGGCAAGCGCCGGGACTGGGCGAAACAGGCGCTCGCCCTCAGCAACGCGCGCCGCGCCGAGCTGGCCGATGCGCCGTTCGAGCCGCAGCTTGCCAAGCTGGGCCAGGCGCCCCCCGATGGCGCGCAGTGGGTACACGAAATCAAGTGGGATGGTTACCGGATCCTTGCGACCGTGAGCGACGGGCAGGTGCGGTTGTGGTCGCGCAATGCGCTGGAGTGGACCGACAAGACGCCCGAAATTCGCGATGCGATCCAGTCGCTGGGTCTGCGCTCGGCGCAACTGGACGGCGAGCTGATTGCCGGGCGCGGCACCAAGCAGGACTTCAATCTGCTGCAGGCGACCTTGTCCGGTGAGCGCCAGATGCCGCTCGCGCTGGCAGTCTTCGATCTGCTGCATGTGGACGGCGTGGACATCAGTCAGGCGCCCCTGATCCAGCGCAAGCAACTGCTGCAGGAGGTGATGGCCGCCGCGCCGACGGCGCACCTGGCGTACAGCTCGCATGTGGAAGGCGACGGACAGCAGGCGTTCCGCGTCGCGGGCGAGCAGCATTTCGAAGGCATCATCTCCAAGCGTGCGGACCGGCCGTATCACGGTGGGCGCAGTGACGACTGGCGCAAGACCAAGCAATTGGCCAGCCAAGAATACGCGGTGGTGGGCTATACCGCGCCCAAGGGCAGCCGCACGGGGTTCGGTTCGCTGCTGCTGGCCACACCCGACCCGGTGCACGGCTGGCTGTACGTCGGCCGGGTGGGATCGGGCTTTTCCGATGCGCTGATGCGCGAGGTGACGCCGCAGCTGGAGGGCGGCACGCGGACACCCACCGCCCATGTGCCGACCGACGATACCGATCTGCGCGGCGCAACCTGGTTTGCGCCGCGGTTCGTGGTGGAGGTGTTCTATCGCGGCATCGGTGGTCAGCAGCTATTGCGGCAGGCCTCATTCAAGGCGCTGCGCCCGGACAAGCGCATTGCCGACCTGGCCGACAGCGATGCGGCTGGCGGTGCGGCGGCCGGTCTGCGCAAGACGCCCTCGCGCCGGTCCGAGGGAGCGCCTACGTCGTCGCCTGCATCGTCTCCGCCGCCCAGCGCGAAAAGCGCGACGTCCGCGTCCACTTCGGCGGTGCCGGCGCTGTCCAGTCCGAGCAAGCTCATCTACCCGGATATCCGTGCGACCAAGGGCGACGTCTGGGACTACTACCAGGCCGTAATGGACCATCTGCTGCCGGAAATCGTCGGCCGCCCGCTCTCGATCATCCGCTGCCCGAACGGGGCAGAGAAGCCGTGCTTCTTTCAGAAACACCACACCGCCGGGCTGGAGCGCGTCAGTTCGGTCAGGTTGAAGGAAGACACCGGCACCAATGCCTATTACCTGGTCGTGGACGATGCGCCCGGGCTGCTGGAGCTGGTGCAATTCAACGCGCTGGAGTTCCATCCCTGGGGCTCGCATGCTGCCCGCCCCGATGTGGCCGACCGGGTGGTGTTCGACCTGGACCCGGGCCCGGACGTACCGTTTGCCGAGGTCAAGCGCGCGGCGACCGATATCCGCAAGCTGCTGGCGCAGCTGGAACTGGAATCGTTCCTGCGCGTGTCCGGCGGCAAGGGGCTGCATGTGGTGGTGCCCCTGAACCCGGGCTGCGACTGGGGCCTGACCAAACGCTTCGCCAAGGGCTTTGCCGATGCGCTGGCGCAGTCGGAACCGGAGCGCTTTGTCGCCACCGCGACCAAGCGGTTTCGCAACAAGCGTATCTTTGTCGATTATCTGCGCAACGGTCGTGGCGCCACGGCGGTGGCATCGTATTCGCTGCGGGGCCGGCCCGGCGCACCGGTGGCCTTGCCGCTACAGTGGTCGGATCTGCCCAAGCTGCACCGTGCCGACGCATTCACGCTACGCGATGTACCGGAGAAACTGCGCCGCCGGCGCAAGGACCCATGGGCAGACATGGATCATATCCAGCAGAACCTGGCACGTTGGGCGGCGCAGGACTGACGCCTGCCAGGGGATCGCAGGTGGGCCGATGCACGCAATGAAAAGCCCGCATTGCTGCGGGCTCTTTGCATGAAGCCGATCTTACTGCGCGGCAGGATCGGCCAGCAGCGGCAGCAGTTGTGCTTCCAGCAGCTGCCGGCGCCATTGGCCCAGGGCGGCGGGCCAAGCGTGTTGCTCGATCAGCGCTTCCAGATGTCGCCGCGAAGCGAGCAGGCCGTCCGGCAGGCCCAGTTCGCGACTGCGCTGCGCCACGGCGTCCTGCAGGCGCTTGAGCACCGCCTTGTTTCCATCGGTGGCCGCCTGCGCCAGCGGGGCGCTGTCTTCGTCCGGCAGCGGCGTGTTGAGCGCCTCCCAGACCGCAGCGGCGAGTTTGCGCGGGGCCTTGGGGAACTTGTCGAACTGGCGCAGCAGCGCGTCCAGGTCCGCGGGCGGAAACCGCGCCAGCTGGCTGGCCAATTCGTTGTCCAGGATCCAGCTGCGCGGACGGTCGCTCTGGCGCGCCTGCAGATCGCGCCAGCGCAACAGCCGCAGCAGCCGACGTTGCGCGGCCGGCTCCAGGAACTGCGCGGTGCGCAGGCTCACATGCGGCCAACGTTCGCCATCGTCGTGCTCGACGGTGGCCAGCAGCCGCTCGGCATCTTCGGCCAGCCAGCCCAGGCGGTGCTGCTCGGTCAGGCGACGGGTCAGCTCATCGTGCAGCGCAAACAGATAACGCACGTCGTCGGCGGCGTATTCCAGCTGCGACGGAGAGAGCGGGCGGCGCATCCAGTCCGAGCGCGTCTCGCCCTTGGTCAGCAAGGTGCCGGTCACTTCCTGCACCAGTTTCTGATAGCCCATGCCGCCGCCGACACCGGCCAGGGCGGCAGCGATCTGGGTGTCGAACAGCGGCCGCGGCAGCACCCCGCACGCGCACTTGAAGGTGACCAGGTCTTCGCTGGCGCTATGCATCACCTTGACGATGTCGGTGGCGGTCAACCACTCCTTGAGCGCCGCGTTCATGCCCGGGATCAGCGGATCGATCAGCAGGATCTCCTCGCCGATGGCCATCTGCACCAGCGCCAGCTGCGGCCAGTAGGTGCGTTCGCGAATGAATTCGGTATCCAGGCCGATGCGCGATGGGCGCGCTGCCTGCAGGCGCTCGGTCAACTCGGAGGGGTGGGTGATCCAATGGGGCACGTGATTTCCGTCGACAGCAAGGGTTTGCGCAGAACGCGCAGAATAGCCTAACGTCGCGATCGCCTGTCGTGCGGCAGAGCACTGGAAGGAGCAGGTGGTGGGCAAGTGCGGTAACCGGATGGCAGCGTGGGCACTGGTGGCGCTCAGCATGTGTGCCTGTTCACGTGCCCCGGCACCGACTCCGGCGCCGGCTGCACAAGCGCCGGCGGCGACGCGGCAGCCAGGCACACCCAATGTCTCCATCGGCGGCGAAGAATCCGCCGAGACCGTTGCACAGTGGCAACCGCCGGCCGTGGATCTGGGCGATGAGCCCCTGGCGCAGGCGCGCAAGCGCGCCGACGCGGCCTTGCAGGACGATCGCCTGTACCGCGACGCCGACGATGCGATCCCGTTGTACCTGGCCATCCAGCAACGCGCCGGCGGCAAGGACACGGCCAGCCGGCGCGGGCTGGAGCAGGCCCGCGCGCGCTTGCTCGAGCGCGGGCAGGCCTTGATTGCCCAGACCGAGCGTCAGGACGATGCGCTGGAACAGGCGCGCGAGCTGGCCATCGTGGCGCTGGCGCTCGCACCGCAGGACCCGAAGGTGCGTGCGCTGCAACGCGAAGTGGAAACCGCCCAGCGCGTGCTCGGGTTCAACCGGGCCGGTGAAGACGATCTGCGTGGTGGCCGGTTGGGCGAAGACGGCAACGGCGCGCTGGTGAACTTTCGCGATGCCGCGCAGCTGGACCCGGACAACCCACGCACGCGCCAGGGCCTGGCCGCAGTGGAAAGCGGACTGCTCGAACGCGCCGAACAGGCCGCCGACGCCGGCGATTTCGTCGGTGCGCGGTACTGGCTGCAGATGGCCGGGCAGGTGCGCGACCGCGCGCCCACCATTGCCGATGCGCGCGCGCGCATCGAGCGCACGCGGCGCGCGCAGATCGCGGCCCTGCACGATGCCGGCCTGCACGACCTGACGTCGCCGCGCGGTCTCAAGGCCGCCGGCGAGAAACTGGCCGAGGTGCTGCGCATCGCCGACCCCGGCGACCCGATGGCGGGCGATCTGCGCCGTCGGCTGGAATTGGCCACCCATTACGGCAGCTTCCGGCCCGGGCAGGTGTTCACCGACGGGCTCAAGCTGGGCGGGCGCGGACCGCAGATGATCGTGGTGCCGCATGGTGCCTTCCAGATGGGTGCCGGCGATGCCGAACCGGGGGCCTCCGACAACGAGCGCCCGGCGCATTACGTGCGCTTCGCACGCGGCTTTGCGTTGTCGATCACCGAGGTGACGGTGGCCGAGTTCCGCCAGTTCGTCGAGGCCACCGGTGCGCGGCCGCGGGCCACCCGGCGCGGGCATTCGGTGGTGTACGACGAGCGCAGCGGCAACTTCATCCGCCGCAGCGGCGTGGACTGGCAGTCCGACTACAACGGCGCACGGGCCGCGCCCAACAGCCCGGTGATGCACGTCAGCATCCGCGACGCCGAGGCGTATGCGTCCTGGCTGTCGGAGCAGACCGGCCGCCATTACCACGTGCCCAGCGAGGCCGAGTTCGAGTACGCGGTGCGCGCCGGCACCACCGGGCGCTATCCGTGGGGGAATGCTGGCTCGCCACCGCGCGACACGGGCAATTTCACCGGCGGCAACGATGTATCGCGCAGCGGCCGGCACTGGAACAACGGCTTCGTCGGCTACGGCGACGGCTTCTGGGGCCCGGCACCGGTAGGCAGTTTCCGCGCCAACGCCTGGGGCTTGCACGACATGGGCGGCAACCTGAGCGAATGGGTGGCCGACTGCTGGCACGCCAGCTATCGCCGGGCACCGGCCGATGGCGCGGCATGGTTCAACCCGGGCTGCCGGCAGCGCATGATCCGCGGCGGCAGCTGGGCCAACTCGCCGCAGCAGACACGCGCGGCGTGGCGGCAATCGCAGGACTCCGATACCACCAGTGCGCGGATCGGTTTCCGGCTGGCGCGCGGGATCTAGAGTGAGGAGATGGATGCTTCGGGATGGCAGTTCGATTCGCCCACCTCCACCAATCCGCTCACCTCCACCAATCCGCTCACCTCCACCAAACAGCGTTTCCTGAGACGAGCGACTACAGCCTGGAATTCTCGATGCAGAGATTTTTCGGCCCTTTGATGCGCATTGCGGAGGCCGGATGCAGACTGCGTAGCGCCGGCCCAGCACCATGCATGACATGTCAGGATCAGTTGGCTTAACCGCAGCGAACACTGCCCGCGCGCGGATGGAACCGGTGATGCGTGCGGCGGTCGAAGCGCCAGCGCTTCTGAAGGACTGCCGCGATGAGCATGGGGATCACGATGTTTCGTTGGGTCATGGCGACCTTGCTGATCGGCGGCAGCGGCTATGCCGTGGCGCGGCACATGCAGGAGGGCAACACCGCCGGGCACTACCACGCAGTGGAGATCGTGCGCCCGGAAGGCACGCCCAAGGCCATGGTGCTGTTGCTGCCCGACAGCGCCCATCCGCAGGACGGCCAGCGCCTGGCCGACATGCTGAGCGATGACGGTGCGCTGGTTGCGGTGGTCGATACCGCCAGCTACCGCGAGCGCCTGCGCTCGCACCACGCGGCCTGCAGCTCGCTGGCCGACGACGCCGAGCGGCTCGGCAAGAAATTGTTGCGCGCCGAACATGTGGATGCCTTCTTGCCGCCGGTGCTGGTGGGGCAGGGCGATGGCGCCGTGCTGGCACGCCAGGCGCTGGCGTCGGCGGCGCCGGACGTGCTGGGCGGTGCGGTGGTCGCCGATGCCGGCACCACCGACACCGGCCTGGCGTGTTCGCGCGACGTGCCCGATGCCAATCAGGGCTTTCTCGATGATCTGGTCGACGGCGCCAGCCCGATGCAGATCGCTGCCGCCACGCGCGGCCACTTCCAGGCAGCCCAGGCGCAGGGCCTGGGCGACCTGCCGCTGGTCGAGCTGCACGCACCCGGCAGCGACCGCCTGGTGGTGATGCTCTCCGGCGATGGCGGTTGGCGCGAGCTGGACAAGGGCATCGCCGCGCAGCTGCAGCAGCAGGGCGTGTCGGTGGTGGGCTGGAACAGCCTGCGGTACTTCTGGGCCAGCCGTACCCCGCAGCAGGTGGGCGCGGACCTGGACCGGGTGATCGCGGCCTATCGCCAGCGTTGGCACATCCAGCATGTCGCGTTGGTGGGGTATTCGTTCGGTGCCGACATCCTGCCGTTCGCCTACCCGGAACTGTCGCCGCAGCAGCGCGCCTCCGTGCAGTTCGTCAGCCTGCTCGGGCTTGGCCACCAGGCCGATTTCAAGGTGCGTGTCGGCGGCTGGCTGGGCTGGCACAACGATGCCGAGCGCGATGTGGAGCCCGCCATCCAGTCGCTGGACGCGCATCGGCTGCAGTGCATCTATGGCAGCGAAGAAAAGGACACGCTGTGCCCGGAGCTGCGCGCGCGGGGCGTCGAGGTGGCGGTGCGGCCCGGCGGCCACCATTTCGATCACGACCCGGTGGTGTTGGCCACGCTGCTGATGCAGGGCTGGCAGCACGCCGCGCAGATGCCTGGCAGCTCTTGACGCCGCTCTGCGTTGAAGAAGCACTAGACAACGTTTTCCGGAGCGTGTGATCGACAACCGACGATCGCAGTCGAGCACGCTCTGCCAGGCACCGGTGCCTGATTCCTGGCGGCGGTGGCCGCAGTGCCCGGGCGCAATGCCGGGTCTGCCCGTCACCCCACGGCTTATTCAAGGTGCGCTGTCAGCGCGCCGACCGATGGCGGCCCGACTTAGCGCGGCACTCTTCGACTGGTCAAGCAGGCGCCGAGCGGCAGCAGTGCTGCAGACATCGCGTCGTCGTGGGCTGCTTGCTTTCAGCCTTCGTCAGATTCCACCCGCACAGCGATGCTGCCATCGGCCAGTTGCGCACGCAGGCGCTCGCCGGTGACCACGTCGGCGGCGCTGCGCACCACGCTGCCATCGGCAGGGCGGGTCACGATGGCATAGCCGCGTGACACGGTGGCAAGCGGGCTCACCGCTTCCAGCGAGCGCGCCAGGCCGCGCAGCCGCAACTGATCGTGCTGCAAGCGCCGTTGCATGGCCGCTTGCGGATGCAGGGCGCGCAGCCGCTGTTGCAAGCTGGCGAGGTTGCGCTGCGGGTTATGCACCTGCAGGTGCGCCTGCCCGCGTTGCACGCGCGTCTGCAGGCGTTCCAGCACCTGGGCCATGCGCGCGCGCAGCTGGCGGCCGGCCTCTTCCTGCCGCCGGTGCAGCAGCTGCAGCCGCGCCTGCGGGCTGTGCGCACGCAGGCGCAGCGCAAGCCGGTCGGCGCGTTGCATTGCGTTCCCCAGGGCATGCTGTTGCAGCTGCGCCATGCGTGCCTGCGCGCGCCTCACCCGCGCCACCAGTTCACGCTGATCGGGCACCAGCAGCTCGGCTGCCACCGACGGCGTGGGCGCACGCACGTCGGCCACGAAATCGCTCAGGCTGAAGTCGGTCTCGTGACCGACCGCCGAGACCACCGGGGTCTGCGCAGCGGCGATCGCGCGCGCCAGACGTTCGTCGTTGAAGGCCCACAGGTCTTCCAGCGAGCCGCCACCGCGGGTGATCAGGATGACGTCGTAACGCCCGGAGGCATCGGCGCGCTGCAGCAGCGAGGTGACCTGTGCCGCAGCGCTGTCGCCTTGCACCAGCGACGGCAACAGGTCCACCTCCAGCAGCGGGAAGCGTCGCGCCAGCACACTGAGCACATCGCGCACCGCCGCACCGCTGGGCGAGGTGATCACCGCCAGGCGGCGTACATGCGCCGGCAGCGGTTGCTTGCGCTCGGCATCGAACAGGCCTTCGGCTGCCAGACGCGTACGCAGTTCGTCGAAGGCACGTCGCAGCGCGCCTTCGCCGGCTTCTTCCATATGGTCGAGCACCAGTTGGTAGTCGCCGCGTGCTTCGTACAGGGTGAGGCGGCCGCGTGCGAGCACGCGCAAGCCTTCGCGCGGCTGGAACTTCAGCCAGGTGCTCTTGGGCTTGAACATCGCGCAACGGATCTGCGCGCGCGTGTCCTTGAGCGTGAAGTACAGATGGCCCGAGGTCGGGCGGGTGACGCTGCTCAGCTCGGCTTCCACCCACACCAGCGGGAAGCTGCCTTCCAGCAGGTCGCGCGCCAGCGTATTGAGCTGGCTGGGAGTGAGGATCTGTTCGTTGCGGTCGGCCATCGCCACATTATCCCGTAGCGGGGAAGCGTGTGGGTGATCGCCTTCCGAACGCCCGGGCGGCCGGTGGCAGAGCGTGGCCGTCGCCTGCTGCGCGCATGCTGCAGATGCCACGGGCTGCATCGGTGCACGCAGCGAATGCCGGTGACTCAGATGCCGTGCTGCGCCAGCGCCCAGCCGGCGTGTTCGCGTACCAGTTCCGAGTCGTGGTGGCGACGCATCTCCAGGGCGGCCAAGACTTCCGGCGTGCCCGGTGCATTGCCCAGGCCCACCGCGATATTGCGCAGCCAGCGTTCGTGGCCGCTGCGGCGGATCGGGCTACCTTCGGTGCGGCGCAGGAATTCGTCTTCGTCCCAGGCAAACAGCTGCGGCAGCGTTGCCACATCCAGCGCATTACGGGCGCGGAAGTCGGGCTCATCGGTGCGCTTGGCGAACTTGTTCCAGGGGCAGATCAGCTGGCAATCGTCGCAGCCGAAGATGCGGTTGCCGATCGGCTTGCGCATCTCTTCCGGAATTGGACCGTCGTGTTCGATGGTGAGGTAGGCAATGCAGCGGCGCGCATCCAGCCGGTACGGCGCGATGATGGCCTGGGTCGGGCAGATGTCGATGCAGCGCGTGCAGGTGCCGCAATGCGCGGTGGCCGGCGTGTCGATCGGCAGCGGCAGATCCAGATAGATCTCGCCCAGGAAGAACCACGAGCCGCCGTTGCGATCGATCAGGCAGGTGTGTTTGCCGATCCAGCCCAGCCCCGCGTTACGCGCCAGTGCGCGCTCCAGCACCGGCGCCGAATCGACGAACACGCGGAAGCCGAAGGCGCCGATCTCGCCCTGGATGCGCTCGGCCAGTTTTTGCAGCCGGTTGCGCATCAGCTTGTGGTAATCGCGCCCCAGCGCATAGCGCGCCACGTACGCACGGTTGCCGTCGTGCAAGGTGTTCCAGGCCTCGGTGTCGTCCTTGCGGCCGTAATCCATGCCTACCGACAACACCCGCAAGGTGCCCGGCACCAGCTCCTGCGGGCGCGAGCGTTTGTCGCCGTGCTGGGCCATCCAGTGCATCGTGCCGTACAGGCCTTCTTCCAGCCAGCTGCGCAGATGCACTTCGTCTTCGCCCAGTTCGATGCTGGCGATACCGCAGCGTTGAAAGCCCGCTTCGCGTGCAAGTGCACGGATGCGCGCGGCGGCATCGGTGGGGTCGGGGCGGGCGAGGACGGCAGACATGACGACAAGTATAGAATTCCCGGCATGTACGCACCGCTCGCTCTTTACGATTCCGCTGCCGCGCGCACGCTCGATGCGCAGGCCACCGCGCTGCTCGGTGGCGATGGCTACCTCCTGATGCAACGTGCCGGGCAAGCCGCCTGGCAATGGTTGCTGGAGCGCTGGCCGCAGGCGCGCCGCATTGTGGTGGTCTGCGGCACCGGCAACAACGGCGGCGATGGCTATGTGCTGGCGCGGTTGGCGCAGCGCGCCGGGCGCCAGGTGCGGGTGGTGCATCTGCCCGAGTGGGGCCCGGCATCGGATCTGGCCCAGCGCGCCTGCACCGACTACCTGGCGGTGGGCGGCGCGATCGAGCTGTTCCCGTATCCGCTGGCGCATGCCGATGTGATCGTGGATGCGCTGTTCGGCATCGGCCTGAACCGCGCGCCCGATGCGCCAACCGCAGCGCTGATCGAGGCGGTCAACGGTTGCGGCGTTCCGGTGCTGGCGCTGGACGTGCCCAGCGGCATCGATGCCGACCATGGCGTGGCGTTCGAGACGGCCGTGCGTGCGCAGGCGACCTTGCAATTCATCGTGCCGCATGTCGGCCTGTACACCGGCGACGCCCTGGAATACGCAGGCGACCGCAGCCTCGCAACGCTGGACGTGCCGGGCTCTGCATTCGACGGGCTTACGCCTGCCGCACATCGCTGGGGCATCGACGCGCTGGCGGCGCAGTTGCGGCCCCGGCGGCGCAACACGCATAAGGGCGAATCGGGCCGGGTGCTGTGCGTGGGCGGCAATCTGGGCAGCGGCGGGGCAATCATGCTGACCGCCGAAGCCGCGCTGCGCAGCGGCGCCGGGCTGGTGCAGGTTGCCACCCGTGCCGAGCACGTGACCCCGTTGCTGGCGCGTTGCCCCGAAGCGATGGTGCGCGCGGTGCAGGCGGGCGACGACATCGCCGGCCTGGCCGATGCCGCCGATGTGGTCGCGCTCGGGCCCGGGCTGGGCCAGGACGCGTGGGCCCAGACGTTGTGGCATGCGGTCCTGGACTCGGGCAGCGCCGTCGTCATCGATGCCGATGGCCTGAACCTGTTGGCGTCGAATCCGGTGCCCACGCGTGGTCCGCGGGTGCTGACCCCGCATCCCGGCGAAGCCGGGCGATTGCTGGGGCTGTCCACCGCGCAGGTGCAGCGCGACCGCCTGACCGCCGCTGCCGCGTTGGCCCAGCGCTTCGACGCGGTGGTGGTGCTCAAGGGCGCCGGCAGCGTGGTGGCGGCCCCGCGCGCGGTGCCGCGGATCATCGACGCCGGCAACCCGGGCATGGCCGTCGGTGGCATGGGTGACCTGTTGACCGGCGTGATCGCCGCCTTGCTGGGCCAGGGCTGGGCGGCCCTGGATGCCGCCAGCCTGGGCGCCTTGCTGCATGCCTGCGCCGGCGACGCGGCAGCGCGCGACGGCGAACGCGGCCTGTTGCCCACCGACCTGCTGCCGCAGCTGCGTCGCCTTGCCAATGCCGGAGCCACCGCATGACGCCTCTTGCTGCCTACCTGATCGATGCCGAAGCCACCGAGACGCTGGGCCGCGCAATGGCGGCAGTCCGGCCCGCCAACGCGATGGTCCAGCTGCATGGCGACCTGGGCGCGGGCAAGTCCACGCTGGCGCGCGCGCTGCTGCGGGCGCTCGGTGTCAGCGGGCCGATCCGCAGCCCCACCTATACCCTGATCGAGCGCTATCCGCTGGGCCCCGGCGACGAAGCCTGGCACCTGGACCTGTACCGCATCGGGCAGGCCGGCGAGCTGGATTTCCTTGGCCTGGACGAAGGCAGCGCCAGCCTATGGCTGGTGGAATGGCCGGAGCGGGGCGCAGGTGCCTTGCCGGCGGTGGACCTGGATGTGGAACTGGCTGTCGATGGCGATGGCCGACGTGTTCGTCTGCTGGGCCGCAGCCAGACCGGGCGCGACTGGCTGGCGCGCCTCGCCGATCAGGCCGAGTTGCAGGCGCTTTTTGTCAGCCCACAGGAAGAATGAACGCCAGGTTACGGATTATTAAGGGAAATCACCTTGCAATTCACCCGCTTGGGTGATTGAATCCAGCGCCATGACACCGGGGATCCGCCAGTTCAGTCGTGCCGCCTTGACCGCCAGCCTCAGCCTGGCGGTTTTTGCTGCGTGGGCCGGCGAAATCAAGGGCGTCGGCGTCAGCACTGGCGCCACCGGCACCCGTGCAGAGATCCAGTTGGCCGGCAGCGGCGGCTTCAAGACCTTGTCGCTGGCCAACCCCAATCGGTTGGTGGTGGACTTCCCGGATTCGGCCGCGGCGCGTGGGCTCAAGCTGCCGCCGGCCGCCGGCCTGGTGACCTCCGTGCGCACCGGGCAACCGGTGCCGGGCACGTTCCGGGTGGTGTTCGAGCTGTCCAGCGCGGTCACTGCGCTGAAACCGCAAATGCAGACGCTCGGCAGTGCCTCGACCCTGGTGATCGAATGGCCCGGCGATCCAGCACCCCCCTCCGCCGTTGCCAGCGCACCGGTACCTGCCGCGGCACCGCCGCCACGCGTCGTCGATGTACAGGCCGAAGCGGCGCGTGCCACCGCAGCGTTGGCCGCATCCGCGCAGCGTGCATCTGCGGCGCCACCTCCGCCGCCGGCCCCGGTCGTGGTGCCTGCTTCGGCGATGCCGACCGTCACGCAGGCAGCAGTGCCGACGACTGTCGCCACTGGGGTGCCGACGCCGCGTCCCGGAACCGCTGCTGCGGCCGCGCCGACGACGGCCGCTAGCGCCCAACCCAATCGCGTCGTTGCGGGCCCGGGCGCGCCGGTGCCAGGTGCGCCCACAACGGCCGGTGCCTCCGCGGCCGCCATTCTCAATGGTGGCGGCGCGCCGATGGCTGCTGCGGGCGCAGGTCCAGCCGCGGCAATGCCGGGCGCGGCCACCAACGACGACCTGCCGCCGCGTCCGGTGCTGCCCAGTGAGGCCGCGCGGGTCAAGATGGCGCCCGGCATGCGGCCGTTGATCGTCGCCATCGACCCCGGCCACGGCGGCCAGGATCCCGGCGCCATGGGCCCCACCGGCAAGCGCGAGAAAGACGTGACCCTGGCGGTCGGCCGCGAGCTGGCCCGCCAGATCAACGCCACGCCCGGCATGAAGGCGTACCTGACCCGCGACACCGATGTGTTCATCCCGCTGCCGATGCGCGCGCAGAAGGCACGCGCCGCCAAGGCCGACATCTTCATTTCGATCCACGCCGATGCGGCCGAAAACCGCAGCGCCACCGGATCGTCGGTGTACGTGTTGTCCACCAAGGGCGCTTCCTCACAGCGCGCGCGCTGGCTGGCCGACAAGGAAAATGCCGCCGACCTGGTCGGTGGCGTGCGTCTGCAGCAGACCGAAAGCACGCTGGCCAACGTATTGCTGGACCTGGCCCAGAGCGGGCACATGAAAGCCTCCGAAGACGCCGCCGGGCACGTGCTCGGTGGGCTCAAGCGCATCGGCAACAATCACAAGCCGCAGCTGGAGCGCGCCAATTTCGCGGTGCTGCGCACCTCGGATATGCCGGCCATGCTGGTGGAAACCGCGTTCATCTCCAATCCGGACGAAGAGCGTCGCCTGATCGACCCGGCCTACCAGCGCAAGATCGCCGCTGCGGTGCTGGACGGTATCGATACGTTCTTTACGCGCCAGCCGCCGCCGGGCACCTTGTTCGCTGCGCGCGCGCAGGCCGAAGCCGATGCCGTCGGCACCGTGGCCGGCGGCAGCCGCTGACCCGCTCGGCTATCATTCGGCCCTGAGTCCCGAGATGTCGGCGCCTGTGCGCCGCCGGGTCGCCGTGCCGAGGTCTGTCTTGTCCGTGTCACCCCCGCTGTACTGCATGCCGCGCGTCCTGCGCCGGAGTGCGCGCTGATGGCGATCCGCCAGCTGCCCGAGATCCTGATCAACCAGATCGCCGCCGGCGAGGTCGTCGAGCGGCCCGCTTCCGTGGTCAAGGAGCTGGTCGAGAACGCGCTCGACGCCGGCGCCACCCGGGTGGACATCGAGCTGGAAGAAGGCGGCGTGCGCCTGATCCGCATCCGCGACAACGGCGGCGGCATCACGCCCGACGAGCTGCCGCTGGCAGTCTCGCGGCATGCCACCAGCAAGATCGCCTCGCTCGACGATCTCGAAACCGTGGCCACGCTCGGTTTTCGCGGCGAAGCCTTGCCCTCGATCGCCTCGGTCAGCCGCTTCACCCTGATCTCGCGTCGTGCCGATGCCGAGCACGGCTCGGCGCTGCAGATCGACGGCGGCCGGCTGGGCGAGGTGACCCCGCACGCACACGCGCCCGGCACCACGGTCGAGGTGCGCGAACTGTTCTTCAACGTGCCGGCACGCCGCAAGTTCCTGCGTGCTGAACGTACCGAGCTCGGGCACATCGAAGAGTGGCTGCGCTCGTTGGCGCTGGCGCGCCCGGATGTGGAATTGCGCGTGTCGCACAACGGCAAGCCGTCGCGTCGCTACAAGCCGGGTGACCTGTATTCGGACGCGCGCCTTGGCGAAACGCTGGGCGAGGATTTTGCGCGCCAGGCGCTGCGCGTGGATCACAGCGGCGCCGGCCTGCGCCTGCATGGTTGGGTGGCGCAACCGCATTACTCGCGTGCCAGCACCGACCAGCAGTATCTCTACGTTAATGGCCGCTCGGTGCGCGATCGCAGCGTGGCGCACGCGGTCAAGATGGCCTATGGCGATGTGCTGTTCCACGGCCGCCAGCCCGCCTACGTGCTGTTCCTGGAACTGGACCCGGCGCGGGTGGACGTCAACGTGCATCCGGCCAAGCACGAGGTGCGCTTCCGCGAAGCGCGGCTGATCCACGACTTCGTCTACCGCACCTTGCAGGATGCCTTGGCGCAGACGCGTGCCGGTACCGCGCCCAACAGCATCGGCAGCGACGCTCCTGCGGCGGACGCCGCGGGTGTGATGGGAGCGGGTTTCAGTGGCGGCGCCAGCTACGGCAGCACCGCCAGCGGTGGCGGCGGCTCCGGAAGTTATGCCAACTGGACGCCCTCGCAGACGCCGTTGGGCTTGCGTGTGGACGAGGCGCGCGCGGCCTACAGTGCGCTGTACGCGCCGCCGCCCGGCAGTGCGCAGCATGCTGCACAGCTGCCACAGCTCTCCGGCACCGGCCTGCCGGTCACCGCCGAAGACAGCGGGGTGCCGCCGCTTGGCTACGCGGTGGCGCAGTTGCACGGCATCTACATCCTGTCCGAAAACGCCGAAGGCCTGATCGTGGTGGATATGCACGCCGCGCACGAGCGCATTGGCTACGAGCGGCTCAAGAACGCGCACGACAGCATCGGCCTGCATGCGCAGCCGCTGCTGGTGCCCATCACGCTGGCGGTGGGCGAGCGCGAGGCCGATACCGCCGAGCGCGAAGCCGATACCCTGGCCAGCCTGGGCTTTGAGATCACCCGTGCCGGCCCGCAATCGCTGCATGTACGCAGCATTCCCGCGTTGCTCGCCAACGCCGAGCCGGAGGCGCTGCTGCGCGATGTGCTCGGCGATCTGCGCGAACATGGGCAAAGCCGGCGCATCGCCAGTGCGCGCGATGAACTGCTCTCCACCATGGCCTGCCACGGCGCCGTGCGCGCCAATCGGCGCCTCACCGTGCCAGAAATGAACGCATTGCTGCGCGATATGGAAGCCACCGAGCGCTCGGGTCAATGCAACCATGGCCGACCCACCTGGGCTCGGTTTACGCTGAGCGATATCGATCGTTGGTTTCTCAGGGGACGTTGATGGCAGTGCACGGGGGGAGGGGCTGGCTGCTCGGCATGCTGGTGGTCGCAACGCTAGCCGGCTGTGGGCGCGACAGCGCGCCGCCGCAGGCGCCGGTGGCGCTGGACAAGACGTTTCTGGCCGATACCGCCGCCTGGCGCGAAGCGCGGCTGAAAGAACTGCGCGCTCCCGATGGCTGGACCAGCCTGGTCGGCCTGCACTGGCTCTCGCTGAAGGCGCACTACATCGGCAGCAGCGCAGACAGTGGGATCAAACTCGCGGTCGGCCCGCCGAAGATGGGCATGGTGTCTAGCGAGGGAGGTGTGGTGTGGTTCGTGCCCGAGCGCGGCGCGGCCCTCAGCGTGGACGGCAAGCCGCTGACCGGCAGGATCCGCTTCCAGTCCGATCGCGATGCGCGGCCGACGCTGATCCAGTTCGACGAGGGCAAGGGCGTGCTCGGCCTGATCCATCGCGGCGACCGCTATGCATTGCGCGTCAAGCATGCCGACGCGCCCTCGCGCATCCACTTCGCCGGGCTGGACTACTGGCCGGTGGATCCGGCATGGCGCATCGCCGCGCGCTACGTACCCAACGATGTCGGCAAGACCATCCCCATCGTGGACATCGTCGGCATCAGCAGCGAACAGCCCAATGCAGGGGCGATCGAGTTCGAGCGCGACGGCAAGACCTATCGTCTGGAAACGATCGGCGAGCCGGGGCGACCCATGTTCGTGGTGTTCGCCGACCGCACCAGCGGCCACGGCAGCTATCCGGCCGGGCGTTTTCTGGACCTGGACGTGCCCGACGCCTCCGGGCACGTGGTGGTCGACTTCAATCGCGCCTACAACCCGCCGTGCGCGTTTACCCCGTTCGCCACCTGTCCCTTGCCGCCACCGGAAAACCGGATCGACCTGGCGGTGTCGGCCGGCGAAAAGGCCTACAAGGTGCCGCACTGACGTGATGAGGGGGAATCGGTGATGGTCAACGCAATGAAAGTGCGGCTGGCTGCCTGGGGCCGCAGCGCGATGCTCGGCCTGGCACTGTGGAGCGGGGCGGTTGCGCCGGTCTGCGCAGGTGCGGCCAACGAGGTGCCCGCCAACCCGCCGGTGCCGCTGCTATGGAAGGTCGATGGCAAGGGCGGCACGCTCTATCTGCTGGGCTCTTTCCATGTGCTCAAGCCCAGCGATTACCCGCTGTCGCCGGACGTGATGCAGGCATTTGCCAAGGCCGACCGGCTGGTCTTCGAGTTGCCGCCATCGGACGCGCAATCGCCGCAGCTGGCCAGCCGCATGTTGCAGGTGGCGCGCCGCAGCGACGGCCGGACCCTGCAGGACGTGCTGGATGCCAGGACCTGGCAGGCGCTCAGCAGCTACGCACGCACGCACGGCATGTCGGTCGACGCATTGCAGCCGCTCAAGCCCTGGTTTGTCGCGCTCTCGATCAGCATGGCCGAGATGGCCCGCCAGGGCATGGACCCGAATGCCGGCCTGGACCATTACCTGATGCAGCAGGCGCAAGCCAGGGGCAAGCCGGCCGAAGGGCTGGAGCGCGCCGAAGAGCAGATCGCGTTGCTCGACGCGATGTCGCCAACCGAGCAGCATCAGTTGCTGGAAGAATCGCTAGACGAAGCCGCGACCACCGATCAGCTACGCCAGCTGCACGCGGCCTGGCGCAGGGGGGATGTGCAGACGCTGTCCACC
Organism: Xanthomonas sp. NCPPB 1325; assembly: GCF_041477645.2. Taxonomy (NCBI): domain Bacteria; kingdom Pseudomonadati; phylum Pseudomonadota; class Gammaproteobacteria; order Lysobacterales; family Lysobacteraceae; genus Xanthomonas; species Xanthomonas sp. NCPPB 1325. The sequence goes on along the minus strand of NZ_CM192985.1, from coordinate 2,805,839 downwards.
CAGATGGCCGAAGACCTGCGCCGCCAGTATCCGGCGCTCTATCAGGACATCAATGTCGAGCGCAATGCGCGCTGGGTGCCACGGCTGGAAAAACAGCTGGGCAAGGGCAGCGGCACCACGCTGGTGGTGGTCGGTGCGTTGCACCTGCTCGGTAACGACGGGGTCGTGGAGCGCCTGCGCGCGCGCGGCTATCGCGTGGAGCGGATCTGTTCGGCCTGTGCGCAACCGTCGGGTCGCTGACGGATCGTGTCCGGCGCAGACGCGCGCGGGCCCGATGGGTGCGACACCAAGCGTCAGTCAGTGGCGAACACTGCTGGAACACTCGGTGCGTCCAGGGTGCAGAGAGCTCGGACCAGCGGCCATGCCTGCCTGAGAATGGAGCAGCAGGTGGATTCGCCGCTGCTCCCGGATGCCACCGTGCGCGTCAACCGCGGTTGCGGGCCTTGCCGGTGGTGCCGGTATGGCTGCCGGAGGTGCCGTGCGTGCCGGTGCCCATCGGGCCGCTGCCCATGCTGCCGGCGCCGGGCGGGGTCGGCGGGGTGCCCGGGCCGCCGGGGCGGCCGAAGCCGGCGCCGAAGTTGCGCTGGAACTCCTGCCACAACTCCAGGTTGCGCTCGGTCAGCTGGTTCATCATCGCCCAGGGGGTCTGCCCGAGCAGGTTGCCCATCTGCTGGCGGAACTGCTGCTGCTGGTCCAGGAACACCTGCATGCTGCGCTCCAGGTAGTTGCCCATGAAGCCCTGCAGCGAATCCCCGTAGAAGCGGATGATCTGGCTCAGCAACTGGGTGGAGAGCATCGGCTCGCCATCCTGTTCCTGGTCGGCAATGATCTGCAGCAGGACGGCACGACTCAAATCTTCGCCGCTCTTGGCATCGCGGACTTCGAACTCCTCGCCGTCGATGATCAACTGGCGCACATCTTCGATGGTGATGTAGCTGGAAATTTCCGTGTCGTAGAGACGGCGATTGGGATACTTCTTGATGATGCGAAGTCCGGCCATGGAACGTTCACTCACACTGATAGTGCGCGCAGGATGGCGCAGCGCAGCAGCGGTTGCAACAGCCAAACAGCCTTATTTGCTTAAGCGGACACATTAAAAATGTTGCGCAGCATGGTTTTTGAAGTAAATCCATGCTGCACCGCAAAGTTGCAGCAAACGTTACCAGCCCATGTGGTGGCCGCCGTTGATGTCCAGATTGGACCCGGTGATCCAGGCAGCCTCTTCGGCCACCAGGAACGCCACTGCATAGGCAATCTCTTCCGGGCGCCCCAGCCGGCCGGTGGGGATATCGGCCACGATCTTGGCGCGCACTTCCTCCGGAACCGCCATCACCATGTCGGTGGCCACATAGCCGGGCGAGACCGTGTTGACGGTCACCCCGAAGGCGGCGTTCTCGCGCGCCAGCGAGATGGTGAAGCCGTGCATGCCGGCCTTGGCCGCAGCGTAATTGGCCTGCCCGTACTGGCCCTTGAGCCCGTTGATGGAGCTGATCTGGATCACCCGCCCCCAGCCGCGCTTGCGCATGCCCTCGATCACCGGGCGGGTGACGTTGAACACCGAGTTGAGGTTGGTGTTGATGACGTCGTGCCATTGCTCGGCGGTCATGCGGTGGAAGGTGGTATCGCGGGTGATGCCGGCGTTGTTGACCAGCACCTCGATGGGCCCCAGTGACGCTTCGACGTCTTCGACCAGCGCGCGTGCATGTTCGGACGAGGCGACGTCGCCGCGGAACAAGGCCACCGCGTAGCCCTGCGCCTGCATGCGTTGCTGCCAGTCGCGCGCCTTGTCCTCGTTACGGAAGTTGCTGGCGACCCGGTGACCCTGGTCGGCCAGGCGCTTGCAGATGGCGGTACCGATACCGCCGGTGCCGCCGGTGACCAATGCGACGCGAGATGTCATGACGACTCCAATGAGCAGGTGAGGCCGAGGCGATCAGGGCGCAGGTGCCCGGTGCCGGTACTGGGTCGCAATTCTAGTCACGCGCGGGCTGCGATGCGCGCCCATCGGTGCCCAGGGTCGCGCTCTGCGGCAGTCGCTCCGGCGAAAAATGCTGCACGGCATGCTGCAGCACCGTGGCGACGCTGCCGTGCTGCGGCAGCGCGGCCGGCAGCTGGCCCAGCGCGCGCCAGGCCGCATGCAGGGCCGGCAGCGGGTCGGTGTCGTCCAGTGCGGGCGCGGCGTGCGATTTGGACAGCTTGCGGCCGTCGGCGTCCAGGATCAGCGGCAGATGCAGGTAGCGCGGTTGCGGCAGGCCCAGGGCGCGCTGCAGCAGGATCTGGCGGGGTGTGGAATCGAGCAGGTCGGCGCCGCGTACGACATCGGTCACGGCCTGCGCGGCGTCGTCCACCACCACGGCCAACTGGTAGGCCCAATAGCCATCGGCGCGGCGCAGCACCACATCGCCGACTTCGGCATAGACGTCCTGCACCACGCGGCCCTGCAGTCCGTCGTCGAAGCCGACCGGCGGCTGCGCCGGCACCCGCAGACGCACCGCGCGGCGCGCGCCCAGCGGGGCGACGCACGCATGGTGGAGACCGCCCATGGCGGCCAGATCGGCGCGGCTGCAGCTGCACTCGAAGGCCAGCCCGGCCTGCAGCAGCGCACTCAGCGCAGCGGTGTAGTGTGCATCGCGCGCGGATTGCCGGATCACCGGCAGGTCCGACACCAGGCCGAAGGCGCTCAACGTGCGCAATTGCCGCTCGGACGCGCCCGGCTCGGCGCGCGGCGGGTCGATGTCCTCGATGCGCACGCACCACTGGCCGCCGGCATGGCGGGCAAGCAGCCAGCTGCCGAAGGCTGCCAGCAGGGAGCCGAAATGCAGCGGGCCGGTCGGGGAGGGCGCAAAACGGCCGCGATAGGGAAGTGGGCGCATGGGAGGCTGAATCGTCGGTCAGGAGCTTGCTTGATTTCAAGCCGCAGCGTCCGCAGATCCGCAGCAGTTCACCCCGCATGAGTGGAGCCATCGCGCCATGTTCAACCGCATTTTCCTGTTCCTGCTGACCAACTTTGCGGTGCTGATGCTCGCCGGCATCGTCATGTCGGTGCTGGGCGTCAATCCCGCGCAAATGAGTGGATTGTTGGTGATGGCTGCCGTCTTCGGTTTCGGTGGCTCGTTCATTTCGTTGCTGCTGTCCAAGTTCATGGCCAAGCGCAGCACCGGTGCGCAGGTGATCACCGAAGCGCGCACGCCGACCGAGCGCTGGTTGCTGGAGACGGTGCGGCGTCAGGCGCAGGCCGCCGGCATCGGCATGCCGGAAGTGGCGGTCTACGACGGACCGGAAATCAATGCCTTCGCCACCGGCGCCAACCGCAACAATGCCCTGGTGGCCGTGTCCACGGGCCTGCTGCAGAACATGAGCCAGGACGAGGCCGAAGCGGTGCTGGGCCATGAGATCGCGCACGTCGCCAACGGCGACATGGTGACCATGGCGCTGCTGCAGGGCGTGCTGAACACCTTCGTGATCGTGCTGGCACGCGTCGTTGGCGGCATCATCGACAGCGCGATGTCGGGCAACCGCGAGAGTGGTCGAGGCTTTGCGTACTACATCATCGTGTTCGCGCTGGAGATGGTTTTCGGCCTGTTCGCAACCATGATCGCGATGTGGTTCTCGCGTCGCCGCGAATTCCGCGCCGACGCCGGTGGTGCGCATCTGGCCGGGCGCAGCAAGATGATTGCCGCATTGGAGCGCCTGTCGCTCAATCACGGCCAGAACACCTTGCCCTCGCAGGTGCAGGCCTTCGGGATTTCCGGAGGCGTGGGCGATGGATTGCGTCGCCTGTTCCTGAGCCACCCGCCGCTGACCGAGCGTATCGCCGCGCTGCGGGCGGCCAATGGCACGGCGATGTAAGAAGCGGCACCGGGATCGCTGGGGGCGCTGAACTATGTGGAAGGCGCCGCAGCCGGGATTGGCTTCGATGCTGGAGCGGTAGCGCCAATCTCCATGCTCTCCGAACCGGTCTGCTGTAGGGTCTAGCCGGCCAGCGACCAACTCGGGATCATTGCCAAAGACAACAAAAGGCCCGCGCATTGCGGGCCTCGCTGTGCTGCGTTACCGGCTTTCGGTTGGCTCAGCCGAACTCGTAGTTCATCAGCGGCCCGGTCGGTGCCACGAAGTCGCCCTGCACGTAGTCCACGCCGGCACTGAAGAAGCTGCTCATCGATTGCGCATCGGCTACGAACTCGGCCACGGTCAGGATGCCGGCCGGCTGCGCGCGCGAGGTGATCTCGCGAATCTTTTCCTGGCTGTCGCGCGCCGAGGCGACGTCGCTGGTGATGCCGCGATCCAGCTTGAGGAAGGCCGGCTGGAAATGCGCCAGCAGCTGAAACGAATCCAGGCCCGAGCCGAACTGCTCCAGCCCGACCTTGCAGCCCATGGCCGACACCGCCGCCAGAAACTGCTGGGCATTGCGCAGATGGGTGAACACCTTCGATTCTGGCGTCTGCAGCCACAGCCGTTCGCCGGGCACGCCATAGACCGCCAGCTGTTCGCGGATGATGTCGACCATCTGCGGGTCCGAGAACGAGTTCGGCCCGATTCGGACCAGCAGATGCGTCTTGTGCCCGGCGCGTTGCCGTTCGCCCAGTTGCCGGATCGCACGCGCGACCACCCAGCGATCGATTTCGGTGATCAGGTCGTGCTCTTCGGCGATCGCCATGAAGGCGTTCGGCGACATCATCTCGCCATTGCGCTCCAGCCGCAGGAAGGCCTGGTACAGCTCAAGCGGCTCGCCCTGCAGGTTGAGCACCGGCTGGTAATGCAGAAGGAAGCCATCGCCCACCAGCGCCTCGCGCAGCTGCTCGACCCAGCGTTCGATGCGTTCTTCCTCGGCGCGGTCGGAGGCCGCCGGGTCATAGATGCTTGCCGCATTTCCACCGAGCTCGGCCGTGGTGCGCACGGCCTCGGTGCCGCGATTGAGTACCTGGCCGATGCTGGCGATCTTTTCGCCGATCTGCACGCCGCCGATGCTGACCGTGACCGTGGCCGAGCGCGAGCCCACGCTGAAGACATGCTGCGCAAACGCATCGCGTACGGCTTCGGCAACCGCATGGGTGCGGGCATAGTTGCCGTCCATCAGCAGGGCAAAACTGTGCTCGCCGAAACGTGCGGCCACCACGCTGTCGTCCACCACGCCGGCCACGTGCGCGGCCATGGCGGCGATCAAGGCATCGGCCGAATCCAGGCCGATTTCCGGCAGGATGCGCACGTAATGATCCGGCTCGATCAACAGGAAGCCGGACTGGCCTTCGCTGCGACCGGCCTGTGCCACGGCCTGTTCCAGCGCCACCATGAAGGTGGGGCGGTTGAGCAGGCCGGTGACCTGGTCGCGCTGGCGCAGGTCCTCGACCTCGCGTGCCAGTTCAGGATCGAATTCCTCGCGGCGCCGGAACACCACCTGGATGCACGGCTCGCCTTCATAGGTGGCGGTGGCGAACTCCATCGTCGCCGGGAAGGTGTCGCCTTCCAGCCGGCGTGCGTCCACCTTGTACTGCGCCGGCGGCGGTTCGCCCTTGGCCATCGCCTTGAGCAACTGCTTGAAGTCGTCCACGTACTGCGCGGCGATCATGTCCAGCAGCGAGACGCCTTCGACATCCTCGAACGACTCGAAGCCGAACATTTCCAGATACGCCTCGTTGGCGCGGATATGCATGCCTTCGTGCACGTAGGCGATGGGGTCGCGCGAGGAGGCGATCAACGCATCGCAACGGCGCTCGGTTTCGCGCATCTGCGCCTCGATGCGGCGCAGCCCGCGGCGTGCCTGCAGGTCATCCCACTCCGCGCGCACCAACGCCAGCAGGTGTTCGGGACGATGGCGCAATGCAATCGCGCGAACGCCGTGCGAAGCGGCCTCGACCAGGGCGTTCTCTTCGATCCGATCGGCCAGCAGGATGATGGGGATGTCCTTGCCGCTGCCGGCGATCTGCGCCTGCAGCGCGCTCATCGGCACCTGTTGCGCCTGCCCCTGCAGCGCCAGATCGATCTGGCCCGACAGCATGCTGGCCAGTTCCTCCTGGGTTTGCGGTCGCGACGGGCGCACTGCAATGCCGCCATTGCGCAATGCGGTGACGATGGTCTCGGCGCTCTCCACGCTGTCATCGACGATCATCAGGCGGAGGGTGAGATCTTTGCCTTTTTGCATGCGCGGCTCCCTGGAGACGGGCTTTAATACACGAAGGGGTCTGGCACGTCCATGTATGTGGAGCATGCCGCATCTAGTGTGAGACGTAGTGCACTGATTGCACGTGCCAGTGGCCTTCCGGAGGGCCGGCGCACCGCAATCGGTGACTGATCGCTGCATTGCTCCGCAACGGCCTGCGTGTCACCGACCACGCGATCGGTCACCACCGGCACGACGTGCCGGTCGCCCTATGCGACGCTGCCGGCGGCATGGCCGGACGCCCATGCCCACTGGAAGTTGTAGCCGCCCAGCCAGCCGGTGACGTCCAGGACTTCGCCAACGAAGTACAGGCCGGGCACCAGTCGCGACTCCAGCGTGCTGCTGGAGACCTGGTGGGTATCGACCCCGCCGAGCGTTACTTCAGCGGTCCGGTAGCCTTCGGTTCCGCTGGCAATCAGCGGGAAGGCGCCGAGCAGGTCGGCAGCGCTCTGCAGCTGCGGCGGATCCAGCTGACGGACCGGCCTGTCCGGCAACCACACCTCGCACAGGCGCTGCGCGAACCGTTTCGGCAACACCTCTGCCAGCACGTTGCGCAGTTCGGTCGCGCCGCGCTGTTGCTTCTGCTCGCGCAGCCAGGCGCCGGCGTCATGGCCTGGCAGCAGGTCCAGGCGCAGCTCGTCGCCCGGCTGCCAATAGGACGAGATCTGCAGGATTGCCGGCCCGCTCACGCCGCGATGGGTCAGCAGCATGAAGTTGCGGAAGCTGGCCCCGTTGCAGTGCGCCTCCACCGGCAACGCCAGCCCGGACAGATCGTGCAGGCGTTCCTGGTGCTTGCCGCTCAGGGTCAGCGGCACCAGCCCGGCCCGTGTCGGCAGCAGCGTGTGGCCGAACTGCTGGGCCAACGCATAGCCGAATCCGCTGGCGCCCATGCTGGGGATCGACAGCCCGCCGGTGGCCACGATCAACGATTGCGCCTGCACGCGTCCCTGGCTGGTCTGCACCTCGAAGCCGTCGCTGCCGCGCTGGACCGACAGCACCTCGCACTGGGTGCGGATCTGCACGCCGGCCGCCTCGCACTCGTCCAGCAGCATGCGCACGATCTGCTTGGAGGAGATGTCGCAGAACAACTGGCCCAGCTCCTTCTCGTGATAGGCAATGCCATGGCGTTCGACCATGTCCACGAAATCTGCGGGGCGATAGCGCGCCAACGCAGATTTACAGAAGTGCCGATTGGCCGAAATGAAATTGCCGGGCGCCGTACCGGTATTGGTGAAATTGCAGCGCCCGCCGCCGGACATCAGGATCTTCTTGCCGACCTTGTTGGCATGGTCGATCACCAGCACCTGGCGGCCGCGCCGGCCGGCAGTGAAAGCGCTCATCAGCCCGGCCGCGCCGGCGCCGATGACCAGCACGTCGCACCGCCTGCTCATTCGGCTGGGGCTTGCCGCACCATCGGGGTCAGGGTGACGCTGCCGTGGTCGGCCAGCATCTGCACCTCGCCGTCCTGGATGATCACGTCAAAGCGCATGCCGCGCTGGATCAGCGCGCCCAGGGCCTCGGTGGACTGCGCGTCGAGCTCGATCACGCGCAGGTTGCGATGCCTGCCCATGGCGTTGGCGTGTTTCTTCCACCAGGTTTCGGTGGCCTGGCCGCCGTAGCCGATCACCACCACCTCGCGCGAGCGGTTGCAGGCCTTGCGCACGCGGCTCTCATCGGGCTGGCCGAGGTCGATCCACAGGTCCGGGTCGCCGGTGTAGTCGCGTCGCCACAGGTCCGGTTCGTCGTCGTTGCTGAGGCCACGGCCGAATTCCAGCCGGTCGTCGGCAAACAGGGCAAATGCCAGCAAACGCACCATCAGGCGCTCGTCGGTTTCGGAAGGATGCTGGGCCAGAGTCAGCGAATGGTTGGCGTAGTAGCCGCGGTCCATGTCGCTGATCTGAAGTTCCGCCCTGCGGACGGTGGCGGTGAGGGCCATCAGGATGCCGATTGCAAAGGGCGCCCATGATACGCGCCCACCCCGGACGTGGCGCGTTACGCCGGGCTGCGCGGTTGCGCGGCCAGCCAACGATCCAGCTGCGCGGCAAACGCCTGCCGATCGGGCGCATGCAGCGCCGGCGGCCCGCCGGTCGCAATGCCGGCGCCACGCAGCTCCTCCATGAAGCCACGCACCGACAGGCGCTCCTTGATGGTGTTGCTGGTGAACGCCTCGCCGCGCAAGCCCACTGCCGTAGCGCCGGCTTCCAGTGCACGTGCCGCCAAGGGGATGTCCTGGGTGACCACCAGGTCGCCGGCAGCGACCCGCTCGGCGATGGCATCGTCGGCCGCATCCGGCCCGCCCGGAACCTGCAGGGCGCGGACCTGGGGCAGGGTGGGCGTGCTCAGGTAATGGTTGGCGACCAGGGTGACCGCGACGCCGGTGCGTGCGGCAGCGCGGAACAGGATGTCGCGGATCACCGCCGGGCAGGCATCGGCGTCGACCCAGATCTGCGCGCGGAGGGGGGCTTGGGGTGTCTTCATCGGTAGAGTGTGGATGGGGAAGTGCCTGACAGACGGTGGGATTTGGCCTGACTGCAAAAGATTTGGCGCCAGGTGTCGCTTTTTGCCGAAAACACGAGTACTGTGCACGCACTGTGTTTGCAAGGGTCACCGTGAATCGTGGCCTGGTGCAGCCGGATCGTTACAGATCTCGCTTCATCGTTCCGCTTTACCAACGCCTGCAACTCAGTCTCAGCTCCGGCTTTTCGGACGCTGCGATTTATCCATCTATAGTTCAGGAGTTTGTAAATGTCAGATCGTCAGAGCGGTACCGTGAAGTGGTTCAACGATGCCAAGGGCTTCGGCTTCATCACCCCGGAAAGCGGCCCGGACCTGTTCGTGCACTTCCGTGCCATCCAGGGCACCGGCTTCAAGTCGCTGCAGGAAGGCCAGAAGGTCACCTTCGTCGCCGTGCAGGGCCAGAAGGGCATGCAGGCTGACCAGGTGCAGGCGGTCTAATCCGTCTGCAACCGGAAGGTTGCCAAAAACGCCGGTCGCGCAAGCGACCGGCGTTTTTTTATTGGCCGTGCGTCGACCAGGCCGAACAGGTCCGTGCATCAAGTGGCGGCATGTGCTGTCCTTGGCAGCTGCCGGTGTCCTATGGGCGATCAGCACCAGGCGATGGGTGGCAGGCTGTCCTTGGTCGACCTCGTTATCCTCTGTCGACAAATCGGCCGAAGGCGTGCATCGCTGTCTGCACCCTGTCGCGTTGCAGCCATCCAGCTGGGCAATACGCGCGCGCCAACCGCTGGCAGTGAACAGAACCACGGGCTTTGCGCGCTGCGACGACGCGGCGCTGGGTACGATGGGGCTTTCCGCCTGCGGACGCCTTCATGATCACCGTTCACCATCTCAACAACTCCCGGTCGCAGCGTGTGCTGTGGTTGCTGGAAGAACTGGCGCTGCCGTACCAGATCGTGCGGCACGAGCGCGACCCCAAGACCATGCTGGCACCGGCGGCGCTGCGGGCGATCCACCCGCTGGGCAAATCGCCAGTGATCGTGGATGGCGAGCTGACCATCGCTGAATCCGGTGCGATCCTGGACTATCTCACCGAGCGCTACGACACCGAATGCGCCTTGTCGCCGCCGCCGCGGCCGATCGACTCACCCGAGCGGCAGCAGTTCCGTTACTGGATGCACTACGCCGAAGGCTCGGCCATGCCGCCGCTGCTGATGACGCTGATCTTCGGCCGGATTCGCAGCGCGCCGATGCCCTTCTTCGCCAAACCGGTCGCGCGCGCGATCGTGGACAAGACAATGTCGGGCTTTGTCGGCCCGCAGGTCAAACTGCACATGGACTGGATGGAGCAGTCGCTGCAGGCCAACGCCTGGTTCGCGGGGGAGCGCTTCACCGCTGCCGACATCCAGATGAGTTTCCCGGTGCAGGCCGCGGCGGCGCGTGGTGGCGGGCTGGAGCATTACCCGCGCCTGGCCGCGTTCCTGCAGCGGATCGAAGCGCGCCCCGCGTATCAGGCAGCGCTCAAGAAGGGAGGCCCTTACGAGCTGATGGGGCGCAGCCGCAACGCCTGATGGTGGTGTGCCGGCGTGGGCGGTGACGCCACGCCGGCGGTCTCGTCCATTATGACCGTCGAGGTGTGCAGCCGTCCTTCTCCGGCAGGCTGCGTTCGGCTCAGGGCGCCTTGCACTGCCGCAGGAACTGCAGGGTGTCGCGCAGCTCCGGCGAGCCGGTCAGCGGTTTGCGGAAGGCCAGTACCAGGCCCATATGACCGACGTGCGGATACTGCTTGACCTGCACATCTTCGCCCTTGCGGCGCATGGCCGACGCCAGCGAGAGGCTGTTCTGTGGCTCGACAACGTGGTCGGCATCGCCATGCAGCAGCAGCATGGGCGGCTCATCGCCGTCGACGAACAGGACCGGCTGCGACCTGGCTTGGTCAGTGGCCGATGTACCGAAGATATCGACCAGCTCGGGGTCGGTCATTGGAAGGAAATCGTAGGGGCCGGCCAAACCGACTAAGCCGCACAGCTGCTGCGGCTGCAGGCCCTGCGCCTGTAGCCAGCTGCGATCGGTGGCCAGCAGGCCCGCGATATGCGCACCGGCCGAATGCCCCATGACCGCCAGCCGCTTGGGGTCGCCGCCATAGTCATGCGCATGCTGCAGGCCCCACGCGGTGGCGCTGGCCGCATCCGTCATGAAGCCTTGCAGGCCCACCTGCGGGTACTTGCGGTAGTCGGCGACCATGGCCACCACGCCCTGACGTGCCAGGGCGCGGCCCATCCAGCGGTAGTTCGCGCGCTTGCCGCGTTTCCAGGTGCCGCCGTAGAAGAACACCACCACCGGTGCGTCGACCACGCCGCGCGGCTGATAGACGTCCAGCGCCAGGCCGTGTGCCGGATCGAAGACCTGATCGTGATGCTCGATGACGCCGTCACGGCTGGAGGCGGCGTTGATGCCGCCGAAGAACACGCTGCTGCAGGCGGTCATCGTCAGCGAGCCGAGCAGTAACAGGGCGGGGCGGATCCAACGGGAGGGGCGAACAGGCATGGGCGATGTCGATGATCAGTCAGGAGAGGGGGGCAGCGGTGTCGCGGCATGTGTTGATGCTGTGCCATGACGGTCGGGCGGCGCCGCATATCGCCCGGGCAGGCAACGGTGGAGGCGTATTAGCGGCGATCAGGCGTCGCTGGCATGTGCATGAAGAGCTCGCTTGGTATCGGAATGCGAAGTGAAGATACGGTGCGCGGGCGGCGCCGGATGCGGCGCGGCCCATGCCGAGTTCACCGTCGGTGGCCTAGGCTTGGCGCCATGACACGATTGCATTTTGATAACCGCCTGCGCCAGCAGTTGCCTGGTGACCCGGAACAGGGCGTGCGCCGCCGCGAGGTGAGCGCGGCCTGGTCGTCGGTCCTGCCCACCCCGGTCGCCGCCCCGCGCCTGGTTGCCTATTCGCCGGACGTGGCGCAGCTGCTGGGAATGGACGGGGCCGAGCTCGCCAGTGCGCGCTTTGCCGAGGTCTTTGGTGGCAATGCGCTGTATCCGGGCATGCAGCCCTGGGCGGTCAACTACGGCGGGCACCAGTTCGGACACTGGGCCGGGCAGCTGGGCGACGGCCGGGCGATTTCGCTGGGCGAGGCGATCGGCGTCGATGGTGGCCGCTATGAACTGCAACTCAAGGGTGCTGGCCCGACCCCGTATTCGCGCGGTGCCGACGGCCGCGCCGTGCTGCGCTCGTCGATCCGCGAATTCCTGTGCAGCGAGGCCATGTACCACCTGGGGGTGCCGACCACGCGCGCACTGAGCCTGGTGACCACGGGCGATGCGGTGGTGCGCGACATGTTCTACGACGGCCGGCCGCAGCGCGAGCCGGGCGCGATTGTCTGCCGCGTGGCGCCGTCGTTCGTCCGCTTCGGCAATTTCGAATTGCCGAGTGCGCGGGGCGATATCGCGCTGTTGCGGCAGTGGGTGGAGTTCACCATCACCCGCGATTTTGCGCAGCTTTCCGGTACCGGCGAGGCCCTGTACGCCGACTGGTTTGCACAGGTCTGCGAACGCACGGCGGTGATGGTGGCGCACTGGATGCGGGTGGGGTTCGTACATGGGGTGATGAATACCGACAACATGTCGATCCTGGGGTTGACCATCGATTACGGCCCGTATGGCTGGGTGGACGATTACGACCCGGACTGGACGCCGAACACCACCGACGCGCAGGGTCGGCGATACCGCTTCGGCACCCAGCCGCAGGTGGCCTACTGGAATCTTGGCCGCCTGGCGCAGGCGCTGGCGCCACTGTTCGCCGACGCCGCGCCGCTGCAGCAGGGGCTGGACCGGTTCCGCGACACCTATCTGGCCTGCGATCGCACCGATACCGCCGCCAAGCTGGGCTTGGCGGAGTGTCGCGACGAAGACCTGCAGTTGATCGATGCACTGCGCGCGCTGATGCGCGAGTCGGAAATGGACATGACACTGACCTTCCGCGCGCTGATCGACTTTTCCGCCGAGCGACCGGATCCGGACCTGCTGCGTGACGCCTTCTACGACGAAAACAAGCGCCTGGCCGATGCGCCGCAGCTACACGCGTGGTTGCAGCGCTATGCCGCGCGCCTGAAGCAGGACACGCTGCCGCCCGAGCAACGGCGCACCCGCATGCGCTTGGCCAACCCGCGCTATGTGCTGCGCAACTATCTGGCGCAGCAGGCGATCGACAAGGCCGAGCAGGGCGATGCGTCCGGTGTGCAGGCACTGCTGGAGGTGATGCGGCGGCCGTACGACGACCAGCCGGGCCGCGAGGCGTTTGCCGCGCGACGCCCGGACTGGGCGCGCGACCGTGCCGGATGTTCGATGCTGTCGTGCAGTTCCTGACCGGCTCAGATGCACGTATGCCGTAAACGCAGCGTCAAGGCCGCGCGCAGCCTAGAATAGGCCGCACCCCACTGGCCACATTGCCGCCACCACCATGACAGATTGCAGCCGCTGCGCCGGCACCCATCCATCCGGCCCCAACCACTGGTCGGAGCGGATCCGCGATATCGCCGATTTCCCCAAGCCAGGCATCGTCTTCAAGGACATCACCCCACTGCTGTCCGATGGCCCCGATTTTGCGTCGGCGCTGGACGAAATGGCGCAGCCCTGGCGGACCACGCCGCTGGATGCGGTGCTGGGCATCGAGGCGCGCGGCTTCATCCTGGGTGCGGCGCTGGCGCGCGAACTGCGGACCGGCTTCGTACCGGTGCGCAAGCCGGGCAAGCTGCCTGGACGTACCCTGGTCCAGGAATACGCGCTGGAGTACGGCACCGACCGTATCGAGATGCATGAGGATGCGCTGCCGCGCGGCGCGCGCGTGCTGATCGTCGACGACGTGCTGGCCACCGGCGGGACGTTGCGCGCGGCGCTCGGCCTTGCCGCACAGCTGGAGCTGGAAATCGTTGGCGCTGCGGTGTTGGTCGAGCTGACCGCGCTGCAGGGCCGCGCGAAGTGGGCCGATGACGTGCCGCTGCTGGCGACCTTGTCGTATTGAGCGCCGTTCGTAAGCTGTGTGCCGTCCCTGGACGCGCGCAGCTGCTGCCTGAACCACGTGCTGACCGCTGCGGTGGCCACGGAGGCCGAACACGCGGTGGGCCTGCGGGTGGAAGAGCCGGAATACGCGGCTCATTGTCGGCCTCTGCGTGCCCGGTTGGTCCGCTGCGATGCGGGCATGGGTGCGCCACGCTCGTCCTGAATGCATGAGGCAATGGCCGGCGGATGCACGCGTGTGTGCATTCGCGCGACGCCATCATTGCCATGCCCGCGGCCGGTATCGTACCGGGCGCTGTCTGCTCAGAGCTTGCTGACCCGGAAACGGCGTCCCTTGATCTTGCCCGCATGCAGGTGCGCCAGCGCCTTGGCGACCTGCGCGCGCGCAATCGCGACATAGGAGCGGGTGGGGTAGATCGCAATCTTGCCGATCGCCGCGCCCGACAGGCCGGCTTCGCCGGTGAGCGCGCCCAGGATATCGCCGGCGCGCAGTTTGTCGGTCTTGCCGCCATCGATGCGCAATGTGGTCATCGCCGCCTGCGGCAACTGTGCCGGGCGCGCAGTGGCCAACGGCGCGCGCGACCATTTCAACGGCTGGCCTTGTTCGGTCTCCAGCGCCTGGGCGCGCGCCGCTTCACGCGGCGCCACCAGGCTCAGCGCCAGGCCGTGCTTGCCGGCACGCGCGGTACGGCCGATGCGATGGCGATAGGTTTCGGTGTCGGTAGGCAGCTCGTAGTTGACCACTGCCGACAGGTCTTCCACGTCCAGCCCGCGCGCGGCCACATCGCTCGCCACCAGTACATTGCAGCTGCGGTTGACGAAGCGCACCAGCACCTCGTCGCGGTCGCGCTGTTCCATGTCGCCATGCAGTGCGAGCGCGGAGAAGCCGAACTCCTGCAGCGAGCCGGCCACCTCGTCCACTTCCTTGCGGGTATTGCAGAACACCACGCTGGATTCGGGATTGAAGCGCAGCAACAGGCCGGCGACCGCCTTTTGCCGATAGGTCGGGTCGACTTCGAAGAATTGCTGGTCGACTTCAGGCGCGTTGTCGGCGCCTTCCACGGTGATTTCGACCGGGTCCTTCAGGATCTCGCGCGCCAGCGTGCGGATGCTCTCCGGGAAGGTGGCCGAAAACAGCAGGCTCTGGCGATGCTTGTCGCAGCGGCTGGCGATCTCGCGGATGGGTTCTTCAAAGCCCATGTCGAGCATGCGGTCGGCTTCGTCCAGCACCAGCGTGCGCACGCCGCCCAGGTGCAGGGCGCGTTTACGAGCCAATTCCTGGATGCGTCCGGGCGTACCGACCACCACCTGCGGGTCGTGCGCTTGCAGCGAGGCCAGCTGCGGGCCGAGCGGCATGCCGCCGGTAAGCACCACCAGCTTCATGTTGGGGATGCCGGTGGCGAGCTTGCGCAGTTGCTTGCCGACCTGGTCGGCCAGTTCGCGGGTGGGGCAGAGCACCAGCGCCTGCGCACGGGTCAGTGCCGGGTCGAGCTTCTGCAGCAGGCCCAGCCCGAAGGCGGCGGTCTTGCCGCTGCCGGTCGGCGCCTGGGCGATGACGTCCAGCCCCTGCAGGATCGGCGGCAGGCTCTGCGCCTGGATGGGAGTAAGCACGGTGTAGCCAAGGGCGTCGATGCCGGGGGCCAGGGCCGGCGACAGCGGCAGCGCGGAAAATTCGTTCATGGCGCATTTTAGCGGGAATCGGGAATCGGGAATCGGGAATCGCAAAGGCGAGGGCGCTTTCCATTCCCGATTCACCATTCCCGATTCCCGTACAATCGCGGCATGCCTTTAATCACTCTGCAAAGCGTCGACTACAGCGTCGGCGGCCCCTTGTTGCTGGAAAAAACCGACCTCACGATCGAGCCGGGCGAGCGTATCGCCCTGATCGGCCGCAACGGCGCCGGCAAATCGACCTTGATGAAACTGATCGCCGGCGAGCTCAAGCCCGACGACGGTGAAGTGCGCGTGCAGCAGGGTGTACGCATCGCGCGGCTGGAGCAGGAGGTGCCGCAGGGCACCGGCGGCAGCGTGTTCGACGTGGTGGCCGACGGACTGGGCGAGTTGGGCCATTGGCTGGCCGAATTCCACCAGCTCAGCCATGCCGAGGTCTTCGACGCCGACGCCTTCGGCAAGGTGCAGGCCAAGATCGATGCAGCCGACGGCTGGGCGCTGGACCAGCGCGTCACCGAGACGCTGACCAAGCTGGAACTGGATGGCGATGCGGAGTTCGCGCGGCTGTCCGGCGGCATGAAGCGGCGCGTGCTGCTGGCGCGCTCGCTGGTGTCTTCGCCTGATGTGCTGCTGCTGGACGAGCCGACCAACCATCTGGATATCGAAGCCATCGATTGGCTGGAAACCTTCCTGAAGGGCTGGAGCGGCAGCGTGCTGTTCGTCACCCACGACCGCCGCTTCCTGCGAGCGCTGGCCACCCGCATCGTCGAAATCGATCGCGGCCAGGTCACCAGCTGGCCGGGTGACTGGGCCAATTACGAGCGGCGCCGCGAAGAGCGGCTCAACGCACAGGCGCAGGAAAATGCGCGCTTCGACAAGTTGCTGGCGCAGGAAGAGATCTGGATCCGCCAGGGCATCAAGGCGCGTCGCACCCGCGACGAAGGCCGTGTGCGACGCCTGGAATCGATGCGCAACGAGCGCGTGCAGCGCCGCGATCTCACCGGCAATGTGCGCATGGAAGTCTCGCAGGGCGAGTCGTCCGGCAAGAAGGTGATCGAGGCCAAGGAGGTCGGCTTCGCCTTCGGTGCGCGTACCATGGTCAAGGATTTTTCCACCATCATCCAGCGCGGCGACCGCATCGGCCTGATCGGCCCCAACGGCAGCGGCAAGACCACCTTGCTCAAGCTGTTGCTGGGCGATCTGCAGGCGCAGGAAGGCGAGATCCGCATCGGTACCAATCTGCAAATTGCGTATTTCGACCAATACCGCTCGACGCTGCGCGAAGACTGGAGCGCGATCGAGAACGTGGCCGAGGGCCGCGATTTCCTGGAAATTAACGGCAAGCGCAAGCATGTGCATGCCTATCTGCAGGATTTTTTGTTCACCCCCGAACGCGCACGCGCGCCGATCACGCGGCTGTCCGGCGGCGAGCGTAATCGCCTGCTGCTGGCGCGGCTGTTCGCACAGCCGTCCAACCTGCTGGTGATGGACGAACCGACCAACGATCTGGACGTGGAAACGCTCGAATTGCTGGAAGAATTGCTCGGCGACTACAGCGGCACCTTGCTGCTGGTCAGCCATGACCGCGACTTCCTCGACAACGTGGTGACCTCCACGCTGGTGATGGAAGGCGATGGCCTGATCGGCGATTACATCGGTGGCTACAGCGATTCGCTGCGGCAGCGGCGCACGCCGGCGGCCAGTGCGATGGCAGTCGCCAAGGCGTCTGCTACCGCGGCGCCAACCACGCCGGTTGCGGCGGCGCCGGTGGATGCCGCACCCAAGCGCAAGCTGGGCTACAAGGAAACGCGCGAGCTGGAGCAGTTGCCGGCCCTGATCGAGACGCTGGAGCAGCAGGTTGCCGCGCTGACCGAGGCGATGAACGACCCGGCTTTCTATCAGCGCGACAGTGCGGCGATGACCGCGCACACCGACGCACTGAGCCAGGCGCAGGCGCAGCTGGACGCGGCCTATGCGCGCTGGAGCGAGCTGGATAGTTGACCGGCATGCCGGCGCGCATGACGTGCCGGTACTGACCCACGTACTCGGTGACCGACGCTGCGTGATGGGCGACGAGCGCGATCGGCCTGAGACGCGGCTGATCGGCCGTTGTGGTGTCCCGTGATTCTTAGGTGTCATCAGCGCGCGTGCCCGGGTGAGACGCCTACCCGCAGGCGCTGGCCGGAGCGACGAACGCCGTAAAGGTCAGTGCACGCGCCGCCCAGCGCGTGGCGGCTTCATCGAGGATATCCAGCAACGTGTCGCGGTCGTTCGGTGCGGCATTTGCCAGCGCGTCCGCACCATCGATCAACAGCGCATACCCGCGTGGCGACGGCAGCCATGCCAGGTCCTGCAAGGCATCGCTCAGCGCATCCCAGTTGCGGCCGAAGCTGGCGGGAAAATCCAGCTGGGTTGCCAGGCGCATCAGCAGCATGCGTTTGTCACTGCAGGTGGCCAGGTCCACGCGCAGGATGCGCAGACCCGCATCACGGGCCAGTGCGGCCATGGTGTCCAGGTCGTCGGTGTCGGCCTGATACACGCCCGACTGCTGCGGGTCGGACAGGTTCAGCGCGAAATTGCCTGCGCTCATGGTGCCTGCTCCGGTGTCGGGCCCTGGAACGCCTTGAAACTCTGGTAATGGTCGTCGCTGTAGTACCAGGCCTGCGGTGGCGTGCCCCCGGTGACGATGCGGCGGGCACCACGGTCGGCGCTGCCAGGCGTGTCGACGGTGTACTCGCGGTAATAGCCGCGCGGGCGCTCCGGCAGGCGATGTTCGCGGTTGCCGAACACCGCGCCATCCTGCGGATACGGAAATGGACCGCCGCGCTGGATCAGCACGATGGTGCCCATCGCTTCGGTGGGCAGGAAGGCGGGCAAGCGCGGCACCTGGCGTGCGACCGCTGCGGTGGCGATGGGGGCGCTGAGTTGCGGGGCAAACTGCGGCTTGGGCGTCTGCAGCGTGCGCATGCCCCATAAGCCGGCAACGAGCAGCACGATGGCGACGATCAGCAAAGCGGGTTTGCGCATGAGGATGATCCGTAAAGCGGGAATGTGTGCGGCAGAGCGAGTATGCCGCCGCGCGACTGTGTCGACTTTGAACGTGGCCGGGCACCTATACGGTTCACGCGCATGTAACTGGGGCATGGTGCAAGGTGTGCAGCGAACACCGCGCGGCATGCGATGGGATGAAGTTTCCCTGCCAGCACCCTTGGTAAGCGCCGCCGCCGTCCTTACCATCTACCCCGCAACGCCCGGCCTTCGCCGGGCGGCAAGTCCAGGAGACACGCATGGCTTACACCCTTCCGCAGTTGCCTTATGCCTACGACGCGCTGGAACCGAACATCGATGCGCAGACGATGGAAATCCATCACACCAAGCATCACCAGACCTACATCAACAACGTCAATGCGGCGCTGGAAGGGACCGAGTATGCGGACCTGCCGATCGACGAACTGGTGTCCAAGCTGAAGAGCCTGCCGGAAAACCTGCAGGGCCCGGTGCGCAACAACGGTGGCGGCCATGCCAACCACTCGCTGTTCTGGACCGTGCTGTCGCCTAACGGTGGCGGCGAGCCCAAGGGCGAGGTCGCCAAGGCGATCGACAAGGACATCGGTGGCTTCGAGAAGTTCAAGGAAGCCTTCACCAAGGCCGCCGTCAGCCGCTTTGGCTCGGGTTGGGCATGGTTGAGCGTGACCCCGGACAAGAAGCTGGTGGTGGAAAGCACCGCCAACCAGGACAGCCCGCTGTTCGAAGGCAACACCCCGATCCTGGGCCTGGACGTGTGGGAACACGCGTACTACCTGAAGTACCAGAACCGTCGCCCGGAATACATCGGCGCGTTCTACAACGCGGTCAATTGGGACGAAGTCGAGCGCCGCTACCACGCCGCGATCGCCTGAGTCTTGAGCTGACGCTGTAACGCAAGAAGGCCGGGAGCGATCCCGGCCTTCTTCGTTGTGCGGTCCACGTCGTAGGGGCGACCTCGGTCGCGATGGGCATTCCCGTGGAAAGCTCCATCGCGCGCAAGCGCGCTCCTACCGCAACCGAAGCGGCGCCGATCAGAACTTGGCGTCGAACTCGCGGGCGTAGCCGGTGTTGACGATGACCTTCTGCAGCGCGTCGCTGATCTTGATGTTGCCGGCGACGATCTGCTGGGTTTCCGGGCCCATGTTGTCCATGCGCGGCGGGGTGGCGCCCTTGTAGTCGCAGACCCGGCCACCGGCTTCGCGCACCAGCAACACGCCGGCGGCGATGTCCCAGGCTTTGACGCCGGCTTCGAAGTAGGCATCGGCACGGCCGCAGGCCACATAGGCCAGGTCCAGCGCGGCCGAGCCGGTGCGGCGCACGTCTTCGGCCTGCACCAGCAACGCATCCACGCACTTGAGCTGCGCGCTGGCGCGTGCACGCTCGCGCGGCGGGAAGCCGGTGTGGACCATGGCGCCTTCCAGATCCTTGCGCTCGGCGATGCGGATGCGGCGGTCGTTGAGCACCGCGCCGGCGCCACGGCTGGCAGTGAACAGCTCATTGCGCAGCGGGTCGAAGATCACCGCATCGGTGGGTTCGCCATTTTCCACCAGCGCGATCGACACGCAGTAATGCGGAAAGCCGCGCAGGTAATTGCTGGTGCCGTCGAGCGGGTCGATCACCCAGGTGTAACGGCCACTCTTGCCGCCCTGCACGCCGCCTTCCTCGCCGAACACGGCGTACTCGGGGTAGCCGCGCTTGAGTTCCTTGATGATGACCTTCTCGGCATCGGCATCGACTTCGCTGGCGTAGTCCATGCGGCCTTTCTGCACCACGTTGAGTGCATCGAGCTTGTTGATACCGCGCAACAGCACATTGCCGGCGAGGCGGGCGGCTTTGACCATGACGGTGACGGCGGGTTTCTGCATGGTTAAAGCTCCCGTGAAGGCAGAATGGACGATGACGAAGGTAAAAGAGCGGTCCGGCGCCAAAGCCGGCCGCGCAGTTTACCATCTACGACCGAATCGCTCCCCAATCTCCGTTCATGTCCGTCACTCAGCGCATCCGTTTTGTTCTTGTCGGTACCCAGCATCCAGGCAACATCGGCGCCGCCGCACGTGCGATGAAAACGATGGGTGTGACGCGCCTGGTGCTGGTGGCGCCGGAACGTGCGCTCGACGAGGACGCCTACCGGCGCTCGGCCGGCGCTGAAGATGTGCTTGGCGATGCGCCGGTCTTCGACACCCTGGGCGAGGCAGTGGCCGATTGCACCCTGGTCATCGGCTGTACTGCGCGTGCGCGTCGGGTGGCGCTGGAAGAACTGCTGCCCGACGAAGGCGCGCAGCGCGCCCTGGCCAAGGCGGGCGAGCCGGCCGAAGTGGCGTTCGTGTTCGGCCGCGAGCGTACCGGCCTGACCAACGACGAATTGCAGCTCTGCCATGCCGCCGTGCATATCCCGTCCGACCCGCAGTTCAGTTCGCTCAATCTGGCCGCGGCGGTGCAGGTGCTGGCCTACGAAGTGCGGTTGGCGCAGCTGGCGTCCGGCGAGGCCGAGCCGGTCGCTGCGGTCGCTGCCGGCCTGCGCGACGGCCCGGCCAGTCATGCGCAGCTGGAAGGCATGTTCGGCCAGCTGGGCGACACGCTGGACGAGATCGACTTCCACAAGGGGCGTGCGCCGGAGTCGGCGATGCGCAAGCTGCGACGGTTGCTGCTGCGTGCGGAGATGACCGAGCAGGAGGTGCGCCTGATCCGCGGCATCCTGTCGGACGCGCAGCGCATGGCCATGTTGGCCAGGCGTGCCGGAAACTGACGTCTGTCACATCTTTGAAGATTCGGCTAGGCTGTCCGCGGCTCTAGGGGAGTGTCGGTTTTGCGCGGTCTACGATGGTGTCTGAGTGCCTGCTGGCTGATCGCCGGCGCAGGCTTGGCCGTAACCGCTGCAGCAGCGCCTTCTCCGGTCCTGGTGCTAGGGCGGATCAGCGATGATCCGGCCACGCATTACGACCAACTCAAGCCGCTGCTGGACTATGTGGTACCGCGCATGCGCGAGGTCGGCATCCGCCGCGGCGAGATCCTGATGGCACCGGATGCGCGGCAGATGTCCAGCTATCTGCGGCGCGGCCGGGTCGACTGGGTCAGCGAGACCACCGGTGCGGCAATGTTGCTGGAGCGGCGCGGCAGCGCGCATCCGCTGCTGATGACCGAGCGCGGCGGCGTGCGCGAGTTCCACACGGTGTTCTTCGTGCGCCGCGACAGCCCGATCCAGTCGCTCGGGCAACTGCGTGGGCACACCCTGGCCTTGCAGAACGCCTCGTCCACCAGTGGATATCTGGTGCCGATGCTGGAGCTGATGCGCAACGGTCTTGCATGCGATGTGCTGCTGTCGCCGGACGACACCCAGGTGCTGGGCTCGGTCGGCTATCTGATGGTCGGCTCGAAATTGAACATCGCCGCGTTCGTGCACAAGCGGCTGGTCGATGCCGGGGCGTTCAGCAATCTCGATTGGGACGACGAGCGGCATCTGCCCCCGGTATTCCGGCGCGACTTCCGCATCGTCTACCGCAGTGCGCCGGTGCCGCGCGCGGTGGAGATGGTGCGCACCGGCATGGACCCAGCGGTGGAGCGCCGCCTGCGCATCGTGCTATTACAGGCCGCCTCCGACCCGAAGGCCGGGCCGGCGCTCAAGCGGTTCTTCGGCACCAGCGCGTTTCATCCTGTGGATGGGCAGAGCCGCCGGCGCCTGGACGCATTGAGCGCGGGCCTGCAACACGTCAGGGATGAGATGGAATGAGTCAGGTGCGCTTCGGGTTGCAGGCACGTTTCCTGTTGGTCATGGCGCTGACCCTGCTGCTGGTCGGCGCGATCCTGGCCTCGCTGCTGCAACGCCAGAGCGCCATGCAGCGCGAGGTGCGGGGCTTGAGCGCGCAGATCCTGCATGAGCTGTTCGACCGCAGCCTGCGCACCCGTGGCGAGACGCTGGCCACCGAGCTGGCCTCCGGCCTGGCCAACCCGCTGTATTACTCCGACCTGGGCGCCGTGGGCGCGCTGGTGCGCAATGCCGCGCGCCAGCAGGTGGTCAGCTACGTGCTGGTGTTCGACCGCCGCGGCCGGCTGGTGCATGACGGCACGCCGACCCTGCAGCGCTACGGCCAGACCATGACCGACCCGCTGGCGGCCAAGGCGGTCAGCGCACGGGCGATGCTGCTGCAGTCCTCGCCCGAGGTGCTGGAGGTCACGGTACCGATCAAGATCGGCGACCAGCGCATCGGCGGGGTGCGCGTGGGCATGTCGCGCGAGCGTGTGCGCAGGATCGAGTCCGGCGCCAACCTGACCCTGGTCGAAAACCTCAATGCGATCGGCAAGCGCGATCTGGGTTGGCTGCTGGTGCTGCTGGCTGCGCTGGTGGGGTTGGGCGTGCTGCTGGCGATCTACGTGCAGCGCACGCTGGTGGCGCCGGTGCGGCTGCTGGCGGCGGCGGCGCGGCAGATCGAGCGCGGCGACTATGCCGTGCAGCTGCCGCCGCACCCGCGCAACGACGAGATCGGCGAGTTGATCTCTGCGTTCGGCCGCATGAGCGAGAGCATTGCCCGGCACGATCGCGAGGTGCGCCACATGGCTTACACCGACGCGCTGACCGGGCTGACCAACCGGCTGGGTTTCCGCGAGGGGCTGGACCATCTGCTCAATACCGCGCGCAGCACCGACAGCAAGCTGGCCTTGCTGTTTGCCGATATCGATGACTTCAAGCGCGTCAACGACACCCTGGGCCACGAGGCCGGCGACGAAGCCTTGCTGCAGTTCGCCAGCCGCATCAGTCGCGCGGTCTGCGCGCTGGGGGGCGACGACGCGATTCTGGCGCGCTTTGGCGGCGACGAGTTCGTGATCCTGCTGCAGAGCGGCGATGTCAGCTTGCTGGCCGCGCAGCTGGCGGACCGCCTGGTGCACGAATTGAGCCGCCCGTTGAACGTGCATGGGCGCGAAGTGTTCCTGGGCACCTCGATCGGCATCACGCTGTTCCCCGACGATGCCAACGATGCCACCGCGTTGCTCAAGAACGGCGACATTGCGATGTACCAGGCCAAGGTCGCCGGCAAGAACTGCCACCGGTTCTACAGCCGTGCCGCCGACCATGCGGTCGAACGCCGCGTGCATATGGAGCACGAGCTACGCGGTGCGTGGGAGCGCGACGAACTGCGGCTGGTGTACCAGCCGATCTACCGCACCAGCGACCGCGTGCTGGTAGGCGTGGAGGTGTTGCTGCGCTGGCAGCACCCGGCGCTGGGCACGATCGCGCCGTCCACCTTCATCGACATCGCCGAGCAGAGCGGGTTGATCGAGGTGATCGGCCCCAAGGTCCTGCGTGCGGCCTGCCTGGAGGCGGCGCAGTGGCCGATGGTGGGCGATGGCCTGTTCATTTCGGTCAACGTCTCGCCGCGGCAGTTGCGCAGCGGTGCGCTGATCGACACCGTGGCCGAGTGCCTGGCCGAGTCCGGGTTGCCGGCTGCCCGATTGCATCTGGAGCTCACCGAGACCGCGGTGATCGGCGACGAGATGATGGCGGCCAGCCTGCTCGACCAGCTGCACCGCACCGGCGTGAAAGTGTGGCTGGACGACTTCGGTACCGGTTTCTCCGGCCTGAGCCACCTGCGCCAGGTGCCGGTGGACGGAGTCAAGATCGACAAGAGTTTCATCGCCGACCTGCAGCGCGACCCGGACGATCTGGCGCTGACCACCGCGATCATCAACATGGCCCATTCGCTAGGGATCACCGTGGTGGCCGAAGGCATCGAGCAGGAAGCGCAGTTCAACCTGCTGCGCGAGCGCGGCTGCGACCTGGGGCAGGGCTACTGGTTCAGCCGCCCGCTGAGCCCGGCGGACATGGTCAAGCTGATCGCGGCGGGGTGAGTGCGTGCATACGTCGCTTTAACGTGCCGCACCGCTGTGCGTAGGAGCGCCCTCGGGCGCGATGGAGCATTACCGGTAAGGCCGCATCGCGCCCAAGGGCGCTCCTACAGTGCACGTGAGCGCCGATGGCGGTGACGGTTACAGCGGCCGCTTGCCGGTGTCGCCGGGGATTTCGCGCACCAGGCGCGGGACCAGGTAGCCGGACAGGCGCGTGGCCAGTGCCGCATGCAGGGCGCGTGCGCGGGTGTCGTCGACTTCGAAATGCGCCACGCCGGCCACGCGGTCGAGCTGGTGCAGGTAATACGGCAGCACACCGGCCGCAAAGCTGCGCTCGCTCAGGGCGGCCAGCGCGTCCACGCTGTCGTTGACCCCGCGCAGCAGCACGGCCTGATTGAGCACCTGCGCGCCAGCGCCGCGCAGGGCATGCACGGCAGCGTCCACTGCGGCGTCGAATTCGTTGGCGTGGTTGGCATGGATCACGAACGCCACCGGCCATGGCAGGCTGCGCAGCCAGGCCAGCAGCGCTGCGTCCACGCGTTCGGGCAGCACCACCGGCAGGCGGCTGTGGATGCGCAGGCGCTTGAGGTGCGGGATCGCGGCCAGGGCGTCGGTCAGTTCGACCAGCTTGGGCGTGGCCAGCGACAGCGGGTCGCCACCGGAGAGCAGCACTTCGTCGATGCCCGGGTCGGCCGCGATCGCGGCAACGGCCGCGCGCCAGCCGTCGCGGGCGGCGGTTTCGTCTGCATACGGGAAGTGGCGACGGAAGCAGTAGCGGCAGTGCACCGCGCAACTGCCGGTGGCGATCAGCAAGGCGCGGCCTCGGTATTTCTGGATCACCCCGGCGGCGGTTTTTGCAGCCGCATCGCCGACCGCATCCAGGCCGAAGCCGGGAACAGGCTGCATCTCCGCATCCAGCGGCAGCACCTGGCGCAGCAGCGGGTCGTTGAGGTCGCCAGGCCGCATCCGGGCCACGAACGCCTGCGGCACCCGCAGCGGGAACTGCGCCGCCGCTTCATCGCTGATGCCGGCGGCCTGCGCCTCCAGGCCCAGCAGCGCCAGCAGGGCGCGCGGGTCGCGCACGGCGTCGCGCCACTGCTGTTGCCAGCGCGGCGGCTGCAGGACGGGGAGCGGGGACGGCTGCAAGGCGAGGGGGGCTGCGGTTATCATGTGCGGTCACAAAACCAATGCCCGCCGGTGATGGCGGGCGCCCCATTCTAATCCGACCCGCCCCAGAGTGGCGGGTCGTGGTCTTATCGAGGAGCTGCACCATGGCCACTGTTGGCATGAACGATGTCAAGAACGGCATGAAGATCCTGGTCAATAACGAACCGGCGGTCATCACCGAGACCGAGTACGTCAAGCCGGGCAAGGGCCAGGCCTTCACCCGCATGAAGTACCGCTTCATCAAGTCCGGGCGCGTGGTCGAAATGACCATGAAGGCGACCGACGACGTGGAAGTGGCCGACGTGGTAGACACCGACATGCGCTACCTGTACAGCGATGGCGAGTACTGGCATTTCATGGACCCGGAATCCTTCGAGCAGGTGCAGGCCGACAAGGCCGGCATGGGCGGCGCCGAGAAGTGGCTCAAGGGCGAGGAAGACTGCATCGTGACGCTGTGGAACGGCGCGCCGATCTGGGTCCAGCCGCCGAACTTCGTCGAGCTCAAGATCACCGAGACCGACCCGGGCGTGCGTGGCGATACCTCCGGCGGCGGCGGCAAGCCGGCCACGCTGGAAACCGGTGCCGTGGTGCGCGTGCCGCTGTTCGTCAACCAGGACGAAGTGATCAAGGTCGACACCCGCTCGGGCGAATACTCCGCGCGCGTCAAGTAACCGCATGCGCGCCGGACACTGGCTGGAGCGAGCGCGACGCGGTGCCAGTGTCCCGTGGCTCGTGGGCGGCGTGTTGTGCGCCGCGCTGGCCGCCTGCCCGGCGCTTGCCCACGCGGCCGCCGCAACCTGCGATGCACGCAGCATTGCAGCGGTGGCGCAGGCCGACGTATTCGACGGCGCCGTCGCTACGGCGCCGGACGATCGCGTGGTGGCGCAGACCTGCAAGCTCTGGCCCTACGATGCGACGATCCGGCTGGCGGCCATCGCGTTTGCCGCCGATGCCGCCGCGCCAGGCGAGCGTGAACTGCAATTGCGCGTTGCCCTGCTGGACGCCGCCAGCGGCAAAGTGCTGGCCGGCTATACGCAGGCCCTGGGCGAAGACGCCGCCTTCGAGCTCGATGCCGACAGCCTGCGCCTGGATACCGCGCGCTACGACGTGGCGCCCGGGACGCGCGCGATCGGGGTGGTCGTGCACAGCGTTGCGCGTGGGCCCAGTTGCCCGGATTTCCGCAGCGGGGATGCACTGACCCTGCTGGTCCGCGACGGACGCACGCTGCGCCCGGTGCTGCAACGCGATCTGTCGCTCTGGCAGCGCGTCAAGGGCGAACCCTGCAGTCCGGGGCGGGGCGGGGTGATCACCGAAAGTGCCGAGCTGGCCCTGGCGATGGCACCGCAGTCACACGCCGGCTATGCGGACATCGTCCTGACCGCAAACATCCGCACCCTTGAGAGCGTGACCGGCGGCGGCCCCGATGCCGAACGCACGCGTCGCGCACTGCAGCTGCTGCGCTACGACGGAACACGCTATGTGGCGACCTCCGGCGGCGATGCCAGCTGGCCGTTCGGCAACTAACCTTCTATGGATCCGCTCATGACCAATGCTCCCCCAGAACCGTGCGACCTGCTGATCGAAGCCGGTTACGTGGTGCCGATCGAACCGCATGCGGTGGTCCTCGAAGATCATGCCGTGGCCGTGCGCGGCGGCGTGATCGTGGCGATCCTGCCGACTGCGCAGGCACGCGCGCGCTTTGCGCCGGCCCAGACCGTGTCGCGCCCGGACGCGGCGCTGATGCCGGGCCTGGTCAACGCGCATACGCACAACCCGATGACGCTGCTGCGCGGCGTCGCCGACGACCTGCCGTTGATGGTGTGGCTGCAGCAGCACATCTGGCCGGTGGAAGCGGCGGTGATCGGGCCGGAGTTCGTCGCCGACGGCACCACGCTGGCGATCGCCGAGATGCTGCGCGGCGGCACCACCTGCGTCAACGAAAACTACTTCTTTGCCGATGTGCAGGCAGCGGTCTACAAGCAGCACGGGTTCCGCGCACTGGTCGGTGCGGTGATCATCGATTTCCCCACCGCGTGGGCCTCGTCGGACGATGAGTATTTCGCGCGTGCCGGCGAGTTGCACGACCAGTGGCGCGACGATCCGTTGATCAGCACCGCGTTCGCGCCGCATGCGCCGTACACGGTGAACGATGCCAATTTCGAACGCGTGCGCATGCTGGCCGACCAGCTGGACATGCCGGTGCACCTGCATACGCATGAAACCGCGCAGGAAGTGGCCGACTCGATCACGCAGTACGGGCAGCGCCCGCTGGCGCGCCTGGACCGGCTTGGCCTGGTCAACGACCGCCTGATCGCCGTGCACATGACCCAGCTCACCGATGCCGAAATCCACCTGTGCGCCGAGCGTGGCGTCAGCGTGGTGCATTGCCCGGAATCCAACCTCAAGCTGGCCTCGGGGTTCTGCCCGGCCTGCGCGCTGCAGCGTGCAGGCGTGAACCTGGCCATCGGCACCGACGGCTGCGCGAGCAACAACGACCTGGACATGTTCAGCGAGAATCGCACCGCCGCCATCCTGGCCAAGGCGGTGGCCAACGATGCCACCGCCCTGGACGCGGCGACCACGCTGCGCGCGGCCACGCTGGGCGGTGCGCGTGCATTGGGCTTCGGCGACAGGATCGGCTCGATCGAAGTCGGCAAGCAGGCCGACCTGGTCTGCGTGGATCTTGCCGCACTGGAAACCCAGCCGCTGCATCATGTGTTGTCGCAGCTGATCTACGCGGCCGGCCGGCATCAGGTCACCGATGTGTGGATCGCCGGCAAGCCCAAGCTGGTGCAGCGCGAGCTGATCGACATGGATACCGCGGCCCTCGTCGCCAACGCGCGGCAATGGCGCGACCGCATCCGCACCGTCCGCGCCTGAGCGCGCGTCATCGCATCCCGGAGTTCCGCATGAATCCCACGACCCACTCCAGCTCCACCAACTTCCATCAGGCCGAACTGGACAAGTTTGCCGCACTGGCCAACCGCTGGTGGGACGCAGACGGCCCGCAGAAGCCGCTGCATGCGCTCAACCCGGTGCGTCTGCAGTACGTGTCCGCACGCCAGCAGCTGGCCGGCGCGCGCGTGCTCGATGTGGGGTGCGGCGGCGGCCTGCTCAGCGAGTCGATGGCACGCATGGGCGCGCAGGTCACCGCGATCGATCTGGCGCCGGAGCTGGTCAAGGTGGCGCGCCTGCACAGCCTGGAATCGGGCGTGCAGGTGGACTATCGCGTGCAGTCGGTGGAAGACCTGGCGGCCGAACAACCGGGCAGCTTCGATGCGGTGACCTGCATGGAAATGCTCGAGCACGTGCCGGATCCGACCGCGATCATCCGCGCCTGCGCCAGCCTGCTCAAGCCGGGCGGCAAGCTGTTCCTGTCCACGCTCAACCGCACCCCGGCCGCGTTCGCACTGGCGGTGGTGGGCGCCGAATACATCGCGCGGCTGCTGCCCAAGGGCACCCATCACTACAAGGATTTCATCAAGCCGGCAGAGCTGGCGGCCTGGTTGCGCAATGCCGAGCTGCAGCTGGACGACGTCAGCGGCATGCTCTACGAGCCGTGGCGCAACCGCGCGCGGTTGTCTTCGCGCACCGAGGTCAATTACCTGGCATATGCGGTAAAGCCGTGACGGGCAGGCAGTCGGGAATCGGGAGGCGGGAGTCGCAACGGCGGTCGGCAGGGGGCTTGATGGATCCCGGCGCAGGTCCGGTTGCAGATCGCCGCGTGATGGCGGTGGTCCTGTGAGCCTTCCGCGCGCGGTGTTGTTCGATCTGGATGGCACCTTGCTCGATAGCGCGCCGGACATGCTGGCGACCGTCAACGCGATGCTGGCGGCGCGTGACCGTGCGCCGCTGGCGTTGGAGCAGTTGCGTCCGGTGGTGTCGAAAGGGGCGCGTGCCATGCTGGGCGTAGCGTTTGCCGAGCTCGATGCCGATGCACGCACGGCACTGGTGGCGGAATTCCTGCAGCGTTATGAAGGCCTGATCGGCACGCAGTCGCAGCTGTTCGATGGTATCGAGGCGCTGCTGTCGCAGCTGGACGATGCCGGCTGCAGCTGGGGCGTGGTGACGAACAAGCCCGAATACCTTGCGCGTCTGATCCTGCCGCAACTTGGGTGGCAGCAGCGCTGCGCCGTGTTGATCGGTGGCGACAGCCTGCCCGAGCGCAAGCCGCATCCGTTGCCGCTGCTGGCGGCTGCCGAACGCATTGGTG
The DNA here is from genome assembly GCF_041477645.2 of Xanthomonas sp. NCPPB 1325. Taxonomy (NCBI): domain Bacteria; kingdom Pseudomonadati; phylum Pseudomonadota; class Gammaproteobacteria; order Lysobacterales; family Lysobacteraceae; genus Xanthomonas; species Xanthomonas sp. NCPPB 1325. The sequence goes on along the minus strand of NZ_CM192985.1, from coordinate 2,776,293 downwards.
TGGCGCCTGCGCAGTGCGTCTATGTTGGCGATGACGAGCGCGACATTGTTGCCGCGCGCGCGGCCGGCATGCCGTCGGTGGCGGTGTTGTGGGGCTATCGTTTACATGACGATGCGCCATCGCGCTGGCACGCCGATGTGCTGGTGGAGCATCCGCAGCAGTTGTGGGACCCGGCGACATGGCCGCAGACCTGATCTTCTTTCGCTTTTTTTCGGACCAGCCATGAGCCAATCCAGTGCTCTCGACAGCTTTCTCGACAAGTGGCGCACCCGCTGGCCGGAGTGGTCGGTTGCCGAGCCTTTCGTTCCCGAACCGCAGCGGCGCCTGAGCGCTGCCTGGTTTGCGTTGCTGCAGGAATGGGAGGACATCATGAACATCGCCGGCGACCCGTTGCCGGCCGATGCCAAGCTGGCCTGGTGGCAGCAGGAGCTGCGCGACTGGTCCAGCCAGCGCTCGCGTCACCCATTGGGGCGCGTGCTGGAGCCGGTACGTGCGCCGTGGGCGCAACTGGCCGACACCTTGCCCGCGATGCAGGCCGCGCGTGTGCAGCCTGCATCGTTGCAGCAGGCACTGGAGCAGCTGCGTGACTTCGCCCAGGCAGTGGTTGCGGTGGAAGCGGTGCTGTTTGCGCGTGCACAGCCGGGCGATGCCACTGCGGTGGCGGTGCAATGGCTGGACGCACGCCAGCGCGTGGCCGGCGATAGCGCAGCGCCTGGCGGCGTGACCACGGTGGCTTGGCGCACGCAGTTGCTGCGTGCGTGGCCGCGCAAGCCGGCCCTGGCGCGACCGCACCGGGTGTGGTCGCGGCTGGCACGGTTGCGCCTGCAGCGCGAACTGGCCGGCAAGGCGGCCTATCCGCCGCCGGTCCAGCAGCTGTGGCATAGCTGGCGGGCTGCCAGCGGCTCGGCGTGAAACGCCCGCTGGCTGCATCCTGCTGGAATGCAGCCAGCGGGCTTCAGGGCGCACGCGTGGCCGCGATCAGATCGGCGAATCGGGCAGCACGGTGTGATACGCAATGAAGGCGTTGCTGCAGTCCAGCGGCTTGCCCGGGCCGGGCGTGCCCTGCAGCTGCACATCGTCCGGAACCGAGGCCGTGAGCTGGTCATAGAAGCTCACCGGGCCGCCGTTGAAGCTGAAATGCACCGCACCCGGATTGCTGGCCGGTCCGCCGAAGTGGGGCTGCGCAAAGCTGACCTTGCCGCCATCGAGCACGACATTGTCCAGCGACAGGGTGATCGGCCGCGTGGCGCTGGCATCGCGATACCCGTAAAAGCTCAGTTCGCCGGCGCCGAGGGTCGTTGAACCCAGCGAATGCACATTGCGCAGCGAGATGCCGCTGAACTGCGGGATCTTGCCGTGCACGGCCGCGTTGGCGTAGTTGGCATCGAACACCAGCGGACGCGCGACGCCGCGCATGCAGATGGCGTCGAAACTGATGTCGGAGACCTGCCCCCCACGTGAGGCGTCCGACTTGATGCGCAGGCCATTGGCCGAATACGGGTCGCGCGCAACGTCGTTGGCGTTGAAGCCGTCGATGCTCAAGCCACGCACGGCGATGTGGCGCATGCCAGCGTCGGTTTCGCTGCCCAGCGAAAAGCCATGCGTGAAATAGAACTGGTTGTAGGCAAACAGCATGTTCTCCGAGGCGATGACGCGCGTGGCCTTGGCCCCTGCCTTGATGGCCACGCCATCATCGCCGGTGCCGATGTACGAATAGGCCAGCAGCACGTTCTTCGACTGGCCGGGGTCGAATCCGTCGGTGTTCTTGGCGGTTTCCGGGGTAAAACAGGTCGCATGCGGATTGACGTCCGGTGTGCTGCCGGCCGGGCAGCGATACCCGGGGCGCGAATACACCAGGCTGGGCGCCAGGATCTTGATGCCCCATGCAGTCAGCCCCACCACGTTATCGCTGATGACGTGGAAGTTGGGCGAGTTTTCCAGGGTGATGTCGTACAGCGTCACGTCGGTGCTGTTGTCGATCTGCATCAGGCGCGGCACGTGCTGGCTCAAGCCCTTGGTGACGTTGAGATAGGCAAGATCCCACCAGCTGGCCTTGCCGGCATTGGGCCCGGCGGTGAGCGTGCTTCCGCCGCGGCCGTCGATCTTGCCGGCGCCGACGATGGCGCTGTTGGCGGTGTCGGAAAAATGGATCAGCGGATTGCACGACTTGGCCTTGTCGGTGGTGGCGGTACCGCAGGTGCCTAAGCCATTGTCGTAGTCCTGCGGATTACGCGAGGCGAACACGGTGACGTTGCGGTCGATCCACAACGTGACGCCGCTCTTGATGGTGAGCGGGCCGGTCAACAGGCCCGACTCGCCGGCATCGCCGGGAACCAGATGCACCGCGCTGCCCGCCGGGCAATCGTCGATGGCGGCCTGCAGGCGCGCGGTATCGCGCTTGGAGCGCGCCGGATCCTGATCGAGCGCATCCAGTGAACCGGCAACCGGCACCAGGGCCGCCTTGAGCGTGCTGCAGATCCGTGTCGGCAGCGTCGGCTGCCGGATCACGCCCCAGCTGGTGGAGATGCTGTGCGCGCTATCGGCATCCGCCTGTGCATGCGGCGGTGCGGCGCCGGCCTGGAGGCTGATCAGGCCAATCAATGCCACGGTCAGTGGCGCGCGGGTGGGAGAGGTGGGGCTGGGCATTGGAAGTGCTCCGGGGAGGACAGGACGCGCCTGCCCGATCTGTGCACGGCAGCCACCTGCGGTCATGACGGTGGCGTGGTTGCATGCAGTTGCACGGGCGGCGGTTTGATGCCGCGGTGCCGATCGGTCAGGTGCGGGCGCCAGCGTGGCGCCTTGCCCCGCTGCCCGGCGTCGGCGGGGCGAACTCAGCACCGTCTTGCCGAAGCCAGCAATGCATTGCTGCAATTCCGTGGCGCACCGCACTCAACGGCACGGCAGCAACAAGACCAGAGGGCCCGTTGGCCTGGCGCGTCACGCGCCAGGCCAACAGGCGCTGGTTGCCGTGCCGAGCGACATCGCGCCATTAAAAGCCACGCGCGTCGTCCAGGACGCTGTTGCAGACAGCTCAGTCGGCGGCGCCTGCACCGCTGTTGCCGTACTCATAGAAACGGTTTGCCGAGTTGGCACAGCCGCTGCTGCAGAACGGACGGTTGGCCGTGGATGCATTCCACGGCGCCGCCTTGCGGATGTGGCTGCCCAGGGTGGAATCGCGCACCGTGACCTGGCCGTTGGGCGAGGTGCCGTTGACATACGCGCTCAGGCCGCTGACACCTTCGTCCCAGGCACGGCCCAGGTAGGTCTGATTGTCGGGCGAGCCGGACACCGCCACAAAACTGCTGTTGATCGCCAGAAAGCCGTAGCTGCTGCCGGGGCGCGTACTCGGTGCAAAGATGTAGCCGCCCCGGCTGGTTCCCAGGCGTGCACCGAGCGAACGGATGGTCGCCTTGTCGAACACGCCGATGCCCGAGCCGAAGATGAAATCGACATCGCCGTCGATCGTGCTGTTCTTGAAGTAGGCACGATTGACGTTGGCCGCGTTGGTGGCGCTGATCAGCAAGGTGTCCTGGTTGCCGGTGATCGACACGTCCTCGAAACTGGCCTTGTCGCCACGCACGGCCAGTGCGACGGCTGACTGATTGGTGTCGACGTAGGTGCCTTCGACGTAGTTGTTGTCGATGCGCAGATGGCGCGCCTGGAAGTGGGCGGCGCGCACCGTCACCGTGGCGCTGTTAGACGTGCCGACCGTGGTCGCCGCCGCATTGCTGGCGCAGGCGTGGCTGGCGGTGCCCGCCGGCTTGGGCGTGGGGTTGGCGTTGTTGAAGCGAATGACGGTGTCGCCTGCGGACGCGCCCAGCCCGAACAGCGTCAACGGCGGCGCGTTGGCCGGCACGCAGACCAGTTCGGTGTAGGTGCCCGCCTTGATGCTGATGTAGCGGCGCGTGGTGCCACCGGCGGTCACCGCTGCATCGATCGCCGATTGCACGCTGCGGTAACTGGTGGAGCCGTCCGCGGCCACGGCGTAGTCGGCACTGAGCAGCGCAACGCCGGCGGTGGGATTCCAGTTGTCGGTGACCGGTGCGGTGATTGGCCCGGCCTTGGCCAGTGCCTGGGTGATCGTATAGGTACTGGCTTCGCTACGGGTGAGCTGCGGCCGCGTGGCGGTGCCGGTGACTGCTGATGCATCGACGCTGACAAGCGTCAGCAATGCAGCGGCGATGCAGGTCGTGCGCAAGGACGGGACGGACATGGTGAGGTGCTCGCTTGAGAAGGGATGCGTGCATACCTGTGGAATGCCGGCAATTCGCGCAGTAGCCGTTACGTCGCAGCGGCCATCCACTCGAACTCACGCCAGTCGCCGCACGCAGGGCAGGGCGATGGTACTGCCGGGTTCGCTCGTGGATGACCGACGGTGCACAGCAATGTACGAGATGTGCGGAGTGATCACGGTTTGCAACGGGACCAGGTCCCAACACGCTCACCAGGCGATGCTGCGTGGGCAGGCACTGCCGGATGCATGGTGCAGCGCCGCGTCCTCACATGCCGTGGGCATGCATCCTTCCAGACTCAGCGGCCCGCGTGCAAACGCGTACGTCAGGAATCGAAATGGCAGATCCCAAAGAACTGCAGGACAAATTCTGGAAGGCCTTGAAGTCCGACCGCACCGTGATGCTGGGCCTGGATGGCGTCGAAGACGGCCACGCGCGTCCGATGACCGCGCAGATCGAAGGCGACAGCGGCGGCCCGATCTGGTTCTTCACCTCCAAGGACAATGCATTGATCGCCATGCTGGGGCAGGGCCGTCGCGTCATCGGTGCCTTCAGCAGCAAGGGGCATGATCTGTTCGCCAGCATCAGCGGTTCGCTGCGCGAGGACACCGATCCTGCCGTGGTCGAGCGCTTGTGGAACCCGCACGTGGCCGCATGGTACGAAGGCGGAAAGGATGACCCGAAATTGGCGCTGCTACGCCTGGATGCGGACCACGCACAGATCTGGCTCAATGGCTCCAGCCTGCTTGCCGGGATCAAGGTGCTGTTTGGCGTCGACCCGAAAAAGGATTACCAGGACAAGGTGGCGGACGTTCCGCTGCGCTGAGTTCTTAGCGCACGCGGCCGTCAAGGTCGCGTGTGCATGCGCACGCCGGTGGCACGAACGGTCACCGGGGTGCGACGCCGGCACTGCGACGCTGGCCCGCCAAGCGGAGCGCGCCGATGCGCGTGCATCACCTGAACTGCATTTCCACGTGTCCGCTGGGCGGACATCTGATGGACGCTCGCACGCCTGGTGTATTGAATCGCGGTCACCTGTGTTGCCACTGTCTGCTGGTGGAGACCAGCGCCGGGCTGGTGCTGATCGACACCGGCTTTGGGTTGCGCGATGTGACCGAGCCACGCGCACGTCTGAGCGGTTTCTTTCTGGCCCTGGTCCGGCCGGAGCTACGCGAGGAAATGACGGCCATTCGGCAGATTCAACGCCTGGGCCTGGACCCGCGCGACGTGCGGCACATCATCCTGACCCATCTGGATTTCGATCATGCCGGCGGGCTGGATGACTTCCCGCATGCGCGTGTGCATCTGATGGCGAGCGAGCGTGACGCGGCATTTGCGCAGCGCACCTGGATGGATCGGCAACGGTTCCGGCCGCAGCAGTGGTCCACACGTGGCCAATGGCATGCCTATGACGCGCTTGCCGGCGAACGCTGGATGGGCCTGGACTGCGTGCGCGACCTGCACGGCCTGCCGCCGGAGATCCTGATGCTGCCGCTGCCGGGCCACACGCTGGGGCATGCGGCCATTGCCGTGCGCAGCGCCGAACGCTGGTTGCTGCTGGCAGGCGATGCGTATTTCTTCCATCGCGAGATGGATGCGCAGCAACCGTACTGCACGCCGGGGCTGCGCCTGTATCAGTGGATGCTGGAAAAGGATCGCGCCGCGCGGCTGGGCAATCAGCAACGTTTGCGTCGCCTGCGTCAGCACCACGGCGGGGAGGTCGAGCTGTTCTGCTCGCACGACATCACCGAGTTCGAGCGCGTCGCCGGGCAGCCGGCACGCCTGCCGGCAGGCGCCTTGCTGCACGCGCCGACGCCGCACTGATCTGCGCTTCACCGCCCCCAGACACGGCGCAACGCCATGATCGTCGCTCATGGCGTTGCGCGGGTGACGCGATGCCTCAGACGGAGACGGACAATGCAGCAGATCGAAATCGGCCAGATGGTGTTCCTGCGCGACGGTGAAGTCGGCGTTGGCGCGGTGCGCGATATCCGCAACGACGGCGCGGAGCTGGTGATCAATATCGAAAACGGTGGCGACTTCGTGCTGCCGGCCTCGGTGGTGCGCGATGTGCACTCGGGCAAGGTGATGCTGGATGTGGAGCAACTTCCGGACGATGTACGTCAGGCGCTGCGCCACCCGCACGACAACGAACTGCAGACCAGCACCTATGCAGCCAGCAATCCGCAGGATGGCGCGCTGAAGTAGGCTCTGCGGTGGTGCGTGGTGCGTGGTGCGTGCAGGCGTGCGTCGGCGACCGATGCAGGTCAGTCAGGCAGCAGGAAGTTGCGTGGCACCGCGTCTGCCGGTCCGTCGGAGAGCAGGGCCGGCTGCTCGGCTTCGTCCTTGAGCTGCACGCCGGAGAGCCTGCGCCGGAAGGCCTCGCGTAGCAGGTACGCCAGTTTGTGCGTCGCGTCGGCATAGCTCAGGCCTTCTGCACGAATATTGGAAATGCAGTTGCGCGCGGCATCGGTCAGGCCGACGCGCGGCGCGTAGGTGAGATAGAGTCCCAGGCTGTCGGGCGAGCTGAGCCCGGGACGTTCGCCGATCAACACGACGACCGCGCGCGCCTTCAGCAGTTCGCCCACTTCATCGCCCACCGCCACGCGCCCCTGTGCGACCAGCGCCACTGGCGCCACTGTCCAGCCTTGCTGCACTGCCAATGCGTCGATGTGTTCCACCATCGGCACGGCATGCCGGTGCACCGCGAGCGCAGACAGGCCGTCGGCGACTACCACCGCCACATCGTGGCCGCCGCCGTGCACGGCGGTCTGGCCACGTAGTTGCGTCGCCGCAGTGTCGGACAGGCAGCGGCCCAGGTCCGGGCGCTGCAGATAGGTATGGCGGTCTGCTGCCGCGCTCTGCAACAGGATGCTGTCGCGCCCTCGTCGCCGCAGCGCTGCCTGCAACGCAGCCGGGTCGAATGCCAGGTGTACCGCATCCCGCGCCTGCGCATGCGCCAGTTGGAACTCCAGGTGGGCAGCAGTTGGCAGGCTGGTGCCGACCCGCCCCAGCGCAATGCGCGCCGGGGTCAGTTGGCGTAACCGTGCCCATGCATCGCGCGGTGGCATGGCCGGGTTGCTCACGATGGGGTGCCGGAGGGCAGCTGCGAGAGCGCACGACGAAACAGTGCCGGGACCTCGCTGCCCAGTTCAAACCGCCCGTCGTCGTGCAACCGCAGGATGCCGTGTTGCTCCAGCCACTGCTCGAACTCGGGCGCGGCGCGCAGGCCAAGCGCCTGGCGCGCATACAGCGCATCGTGGAACGAGGTGGTCTGGTAGTTGAGCATCACATCGTCCGAGCCGGGGATGCCCATGATGAAGTTGATGCCGGCCGTGCCGAGCAGGGTGAGCAACACGTCCATGTCGTCCTGATCGGCTTCGGCATGATTGGTGTAGCAGATGTCGCAGCCCATCGGCACGCCGAGCAATTTGCCGCAGAAATGATCCTCCAGCCCGGCGCGGATGATCTGCTTGCCGTCATACAGATACTCCGGGCCGATGAAGCCGACCACGGTGTTGACCAGCAGCGGCTTGAACTGCCGCGCCACCGCATACGCGCGCACCTCGCAGGTCTGCTGGTCCACGCCGTGGTGCGCGTTGGCCGACAAGGCGCTGCCCTGGCCGGTCTCGAAATACATCACGTTGTCGCCGACGCTGCCCCGGCGCAGCGACAGGCCGGCCTCGTAGCCTTCCTGCAAGAGCGCCAGATTGATGCCGAAGCTGGCGTTGGCCGCTTCGGTGCCTGCGATGGACTGGAACACCAGATCCACCGGCACGCCGCGGTTGATGGCCTCGATGGTGGTGGTGATATGGGCAAGCACGCACGATTGGGTGGGAATCTGATAGCCGGTGATCACCGCATCGAGCATGCGCAGCAACGCGGTGGTTGCCGCCAGACTGTCGCTGGCCGGGTTGATGCCGATCACTGCATCGCCGTTGCCGTACAGCAGGCCGTCGAGCACGCTGGCGGCAATGCCGGTGGCATCGTCGGTGGGGTGGTTGGGCTGCAGCCGCGTCGACAGCCGGCCACGCAGGCCCAGGGTGTTGCGAAAGCGCGTGACCACACGTTTCTTCTGCGTCACCAGGATCAGATCCTGCACCCGCATCAGCTTGGACACCGCAGCCACCATTTCCGGCGTCAGCCCCGGTGCCAGCGCCGCCAATGTGGCTTCGTCGGCCTGCGGGCTCAGCAACCAGTCGCGAAAGCCGCCAACGGTGAGATGCGCCACCGCGGCAAACGCCGTCGCATCGTGCTGGTCGACGATCAGCCGGGTGACTTCGTCGCTGTCATAGGGCACCACCGCTTCCTGCAGGAAATGGCGCAGCGGCAGATCTGCCAGTGCCATCTGCGCTGCCGCCCGTTGCAGCCCGGAGTCGGCCGCCAGCCCGGCCAGCTGATCGCCCGAGCGGGCCGGCGTGGCCTTGGCCAGCAACTGCTTGAGATCGGCAAACCGGAAACGCTCGCCACCGGCAGTGAAGGCGAAGCCGCTCATGTGCTGCCGGCCGCAGTGGCGCCCTGGCGACGCAGGCTCAGCACGCAACAGGCTGCGCCGAGCAGCAGCAGGCCGACGAAGATCACCGCCACGATCGGGTTGAACCACACCATCGCCACCAGGCACACCACCGCCAGTGCCAGCGCGACCGCCGGCACCACCGGGTAGCCCGGAGCCCTGAAGCTGCGCTCCAGCCCCGGTTCGCGACGGCGCAGCGTGAACAGGCTGAGCATGCTCATGACATACATCACGATCGCACCGAACACCGACATGGTGATCATGGCCGCGGTCAGCGACATGCCCTGGATCTCGACGACGCCGTCGCTGCAGATGGCCGCAATGCCGATGACGCCGCCGGCCAGGATCGCGTGATGTGGCGTGCGGAAGCGCGACAGTTTCGCCAACCCGTGCGGCAGGAAGCCGGCGCGCGCCAGGGCGAAGAATTGTCGCGAATAGCCCAGGATGATGCCGTGGAAGCTGGCCACCAGGCCGAACAGGCCGATCCACACCAGCATGTGCAGCCAGGTGGAACTGTTGCCCACTACTGCCTTCATCGCCTGCGGCAGTGGGTCGTTGATGTTGGACAGCTGACGCCAGTCGCCCACGCCGCCGGCAAACACCATCACGCCAAGCGCCAGCGCCACCAGGGTGAGAATGCCGGCGATGTAGGCGCGCGGAATGGTGCGCCTGGGGTCCTTGGCTTCCTCGGCCGCCATGGCGGCGCCTTCGATCGCCAGGAAGAACCAGATCGCAAACGGAATCGCCGCAAAGACGCCGGAGATGGCCGCCGGCCCGAACACGTCGCTGCCGGCCCAGCCATTGGCCGCAAAGCGCGCGACGCTGAAACCCGGCGCCACCACGCCCATGAAGACCAGCAGCTCGATCACTGCCAGCAAGGTCACGATCAGCTCGAAGGTGGCCGCAATCGCCACGCCGACGATGTTCAAGCTCATGAAGATCCCGTACGCGCCGATCGCCGCGACGCGCGGGTCGAGCGTGGGGAACTGCACGTTCAGGTACGCCCCGATGGCCATGGCAATGGCGGGCGGCGCAAACACGAATTCGATCAGGGTGGCCAGGCCCGCGAGCATGCCGCCATAGGTGCCGAACGCACGCAGGCTGTAGGCGAACGGGCCGCCCGCGTTTGGGATGGCAGTGGTCAGTTCGGTGAAGCTGAAGATGAAGCAGGTGTACATCACTGCGACCAGCAACGTGGTGACCAGGAATCCCAATGTCCCTGCAGTCCCCCAGCCATAACTCCAGCCGAAATACTCGCCGGAGATCACCAGGCCCACCGCAATACCCCATAACTGCCAGGTGCCGAGGGTGGGCTTGAGTTGCTCGTTGCGCATGTCGCACATCTCCTGCGGTCGGGGAGGGGAGACCAGGCACGTCCGCCAGTGGCGCGGATGGACCGTCGCGGGCTGAGCTGGCGCTGCAATCAGCCGACGCTCGGCGGCCTCCCGGTTATACCGCAAAGCCTGCTGGCGGACACATGCGCAGCGGGTAGGTCTGCCAAGCCAAGGTGGCGGGCAGCGGCGAGACGCGCGTGCGCGTGGATGGACATGCGTCTGCGGACGCGCTTTCCGCAGACAGGTCTGTTCTGTGCTTGGAAGCGGGTTGTGTACAGGAGCATCGTCTCTGCATCGCTGCCATGGGCGATTGCGGCAGCCGGCATTGCCGCTGCAGATGCGGCCTCAGGCAAGTGCCGGCTCCAGGCCCGCTGCCTGCCGTTGCGCGGGGCTTTGAGGAGGCGCGTACCGCAAGATACCTGACGCTGCCGCATCCTCATCCGGCGCTGCGCGCCACCTTCTCCCGGGAGGAGAAGGCAAGTGCGGCCTCACGCCGGGCATTGCCTGAGACGCCTGATTGGTGGCACGCCGCATGCGCACCAGTAATGGATCGATCCGCATGTCGAACCGCGCCGCAGTCATCTCGACGCCGCGCGAGAGCAACCGCGCCGCCGCGCGCCGGAGAGCGTGGCGCCTCGGATAGCCCGCACGTTATTTACCGCGTTCGAGCACCAGCAATGGATCGATCCGCACGTCGAACCGCGCCGCGGTGATCTCGACGCCGCGCGACAGCAACCGCGCCGCCGCGCGCCGGAGAGCGTGACGCCTCAGATAGCCCGCACGTTATTTGCCGCGTTCGAGCACCAGCAATGGATCGATCCGCACGTCGAACCGCGCCGCAGTGATGTCGACGCCGCGCGAGAGCAACCGCGCCGCCGCGCGCCGGAGAGCGTAAAGCCCCCAGATAGCCCGCCAGTTATTTGCCGCGTTCGAGCACCAGCAATGGATCGATCCGCACGTCAAACCAATTCATTCCCCAGTGCAGATGCGGCCCGGTCGCGCGCCCGGTCGCACCAACGGCCGCGATGACCTGGCCTTGCTCGACCCGATCACCCACCTTCACGTCGATGCGCGACAGGTGCAGAAAATTGGAACTCACCCCGAAGCCGTGATCCAGCAGCACCGTGCCGCCGGTCAGATACAGATCCGGCGCGGCGAAGGTGACCACGCCAGCGGCGGGTGCTTTCACTGGTGTGCCGGTCGGCACTGCGATATCCATGCCCGAATGGCCGGCGCCGGGTTGCCCGTTGTAGACGCGTGCGTTGCCAAACCGGCCGCTGATGCGCCCCTGTACCGGCCAGATGAAGGGCTGCGCAAAATCCGTACGCGCATCGTCGCGATCGCGCGCCGCGGTCACCTGCGCCTGCTCACGCTTGATACGTTCGGCAATCGCCGCTGGTGGATTGACTGTCTTGGGCGGCACGCCGTTGACGCGCTCGATCGGCCAGTCGCGCGGCGTCACTGCGATGCTCACGGTCTGCGTGCTGCCTCCGGGCGGGGTGATCTGCACCTGCAATGGCCCGGTGGCATCGCGGCCGATACCGAACACCACGCTTCCATAGCCGCTTACACGCAGGGTCCGGCCGGCGTACTGCACCTTGCTGCCCGCCGGCACCTTGCCGATCAGCAGCGCACCTTGCGAGGCGCTTTGCGGAAACACGACATCAGTCGCGGCGGTCGCGCTCTGCGCATCGGCAGTACCTGCCACCACCAGCGCGACTGACGCCAGGAGCAACCAGGCGCCAAACAGTGCTGCGCGCATCAGCGGTCGAAGGTCAGGCGCTGGCCGGCGGCGCTGCCGACCAGCTGCTCGCCGTCCCACACCTGCTGGCCGTTGACCCAGGTCGCGGCGATGCGCGAGCGGAAGGTGGTGCCTTCGAACGGCGACCAGCCGCACTTGGACAACACCTGCTCGCGCTTCACGGTGAACGGGGTGTTGTCGATCATCACCAGGTCGGCGAAATAGCCCTCGCGCAGGAAGCCGCGCTGTTCCACATCGAACAGCTGTGCCGGTGCATGCGCGAACTTCTGCACGATACGGGTGATCGGCAGCTTGCCTTCGTGCACCAGCTCCAGTGCGGCGACCAGTGCGTACTGCACCAGCGGCAGGCCCGAAGGCGCTTGTGCGTACGGCTTCTGCTTCTCTTCCCAGGTGTGCGGGGCGTGGTCGGTGGCAAGCACGTCGATCACGTCTTCGGCCAGCGCCTGGATCAAGGCCAGACGGTCCTCGGGGTCCTTGATCGCCGGGTTGCACTTGATCAGGTTGCCCAGGCGCGCGTAGTCGCTGCGGTCGAAACGCAGGAAGTGGATGCAGGTCTCGGCGGTGATGCGCTTGCGCAGCTTGCCGTCGGCGTCCACCAGCGGGCCGGCTTCGAACAGCGACAGCTCATCGGCGGTGGAGATGTGCAGCACGTGCAGGCGTGTGTTGTGCCTGCGCGCCAACGCCACCGCCAGCTGCGAGGACTTCAGGCAGGCTTCGCGCGAGCGGATGTCCGGGTGCATGTCCGGCGTCAGCGCGTCGCCGTACTTCTCCTTGTACTGCGCCATCGTCGCATCGATAGTCGGCGTGTCTTCGCAGTGGGTGATGATGGGGGTTGGCGCATCCCGGAAGATGGCGTCCAGGGTTTCGGGGTTATCGACCAGCATGTTGCCGGTGGAGGCGCCCATGAACACCTTGATGCCCGGCGCCGTCTTGGGGTCCAGCGACTGGATGTGGGCCAGGTTGTCGTTGCTGGCGCCCATGTAGAAACCGTAGTTGGCCCAGGCGCGCCCGGCCGCGGCGTCGTACTTGGCCTGCAGTGCGGCCGCATCCAGGGTCGGCGGGTTGGTATTGGGCATGTCCATGAAGCTGGTCAGGCCGCCGGCCACGGCCGCACCGGATTCGGTGGCGATGTCGCCCTTGTGGGTCAGGCCCGGCTCACGGAAATGCACCTGGTCGTCGATCATGCCCGGCAGCACCCAGCGCCCGGCTGCGTCCACCACGGTATCGCCGTCGGCGGGTGTGATGCTGCTGTCGATCCTGGCGATGCGACCGCCCTCGATCAGCAGGTCGGCATCGAACTCCTTGCCTTCGTTGACCAGGCGGGCATTGATGATGAGGGTTCGGCTCATGGATGAGGTCCTTTGCAGCGGCAGGAAGAAGAAGATGGCGTGGCGGCGCCGGGCGCATCGGGCACCGGATCGAACCCGCCTGGATGGAAAGGGTGGCAGCGGCCCAGCCGGCGTGCGGCCAGCCAGCAACCGCGTAGCGGGCCGAAGCGGCCGATGGCAGTCATCGCATACTCCGAGCAGCTGGGCGCAAACCGGCAGCGCGGCCCGAGCAGGGGGCTGATGAACAGCTTGTAGAAGCGCAACAGCGCGATGAGCAGGCGTGAGATCACTTGCCAATCATATGCGAGTTGCATTAATAGGTGGTTGCCGGGGGTCTGCGGGGTACGCTATAAAGACCCGCTTTCCCGGGCCCCGGGGGAACCAAGGAAGAGCGTTTCGTGGCTGCTAAAAAACCTGCAAAAAAGGCCGTAGAGGCCGCCAAGAAGTCCGCCAAACCCGTTGCGAAGAAGGCAGCGGCGCCCGCTGCTGCAAAACCGGCCGCCAAGAAGGCGGCGCCGGCCCCCAAGCAACCGGTTGCCAAGAAGGCAGCTGCGACCAAGACCGCTGCCAAGCCGGCGCCGGTCTCCAAGCCCGCAGCGACCAAGCCCGCGAAACCTGTCGCCAAGACTGCTGCCAAGCCGGCGGCCAGCAAGGCAGCTCCGGCTGCCGCCAAGCCGGCCGCAAAGCCGGCGGCGTCCAAGTCCGTACCGAAGCCGGCCACCAAGCCGGCTGCGGCCAAGTCAGTCCCGGTCAAGGCTGCAAAGCCCGCGCCCGCACCGGCCCCCAAGGCCGTCCCTGCGAAGCCGGCAAAGCCTGCGACCCCGTCACCTAAGAATCCCGTGCCCGTTTCGAAATCTTCCGCTAAAACGCCAACCAAAACCGAAGCCCCCGCCAAGCCCGCCGCGACCCGTCCGGTCGGCAAGGTGGCTGTGGCCGTGACCGCCAAGCCGTCCAGTCAGACGCCCAAGACCAAGTACAAGGTGGTCGACTACAAGACCGACGACGCCACCGGGCGCCCGATCCTCCCGCAGGGCTACAAGCCGTCTGCGGACGAGGAGTACATGAGCAAGCTGCAGCAGGAATACTTCCGTCAGCGCCTGCAGAGCTGGCGCAACGAGATGGTCGAGGAATCCAAGCAGACCATCGAAAACCTGCGCGAAGAAGTGCGCGACATCGGCGACGAAGCCGAGCGTGCCACGCGCGAGACCGAGAACTCGCTGGAACTGCGCGCGCGTGACCGCGCACGCAAGCTGATCTCCAAGATCGACAGCACCCTCAAGCGTCTGGAAGACGGCGACTACGGGTACTGCGTCGATACTGGCGAAGAAATCGGCCTGGACCGCCTGGAAGCGCGTCTCACCGCCGAGCGCACCATCGACGCCCAGGAGCGTTGGGAGCATCTGCAGAAGCAGCAGGGCGACTGATCCGGCGCCTCGACGCTCACGAAAGACCCCGCCAGTGCGGGGTTTTTTTATGGTCGCCGCGCGCGGTGTGCAGGCGTATGGTTAGCCGCAGCGGCAGGGCCGACATGGCTGCCACCCGGACGATCTGCTTGCGGTCCCGCATGACGGGCAATCGTGGTATCGGGCTGTCGCACCGCGCGCCGCGTGATGTCGGCGGCCACCCATGGCACGGCATGCAGCCGGCGCGTGTGCCGGCGTGCGGCGCAAGGATGCTCCAACGCGACAGGCAGCAGCGACCGCATCCGCGGCCGCTGCTGCCTGTGCATCCGGCTATTGCAGCTCGCGCAAATCCAGCTTGCGCAGGCGCGGCGCCTTCCAGGCCGTGGTCGCCACCACGCCCAGGGTGACGCAGCCGCCGATCACCACCGCCGGCACCAGCCCGACCAGGCGCGCCATCACGCCGTCGTAGAACGCGCCCAGCTCGTTGGACGAGCCGATGAAGATGCCGTTGATCGACGACACCCGGCCGCGCATCGCATCGGGCGTGGCCAGCTGCAGGATGGTCTGCCGCACCACCACCGACACCCCGTCGCACATCCCGTACACCAGCAGGATCGCCGCCGACAGCCAGAACTGACGCGACAGCCCGAAGGCGATGGTGCACAACCCGAACCCGGCCACCGACAGCATCAGCACACGCCCGGCATTGCGTTGCAGCGGGTGTCTGGCCAGCCAGATACCCACTACGATCGACCCCAGTGCCGGCGCACCGCGCAGGATGCCCAGGCCTTCCGGGCCGTAATGCAGGATGTCGTGGATGAAGGCCGGCAGCATCGACACCGCGCCGCCCAGCAGGACCGAGAACATGTCCAGCGCCATCGCGCCCAGCATGATCTGGTTGGACAGCACGAACTGCGCGCCTTCGGCGATGCTGCGGAAGATCGGCGCGCGCGGGCCCTCGTTGACCGGCTCGCTCACGCGCAACAGCGCCAGCGCCAGGATCGCCACCATCGCCACGCTGGCAGCCACGCCATAGGCCAGCCCCTTGCCGCCCCAGCCGACCAGCACGCCGCCCAGTGCCGGGCCGATCACCATGCCGGCCTGGAAGGTGACGCTGCCGACGCTGGCGCCGCGCGCGAACGCTTCGCGGGGCAGTGCACGTGCGAACAGGGCGTTGTAGACCGGCGACAGGAACGAGCGTGCCGCCCCGGTCAGCGCAATGGCGGCATAGATCGGCCACACGCCTTGCACCGGCAACCAGCCTTGCGTGATCGCCAGCAGCAGGAGTGCAGTGGCGACCAGGCCCAGCACCGCCACCATGCCCAGCCGGCGACGCGGCAGGTGATCGACCAGGTAGCCGGCAAACGGGGCGATGCAGAAGAACGGCAGGATCTCCGCCAGGCCGATCAGACCCAGCGAGAGCGGATTGCGGGTGATCTCGTAGATGTGCCAGCCGACCGTGACCGCCACGATCTGGTACGACAGCATCGCCGCCACCCGGTACAGCAGCACCAGGCCAAACCCTGGATGGGCGAACAGCGTGCGTAGCGAATCGGCAGGCGAGGGCGCGGGCGTGCTCACTGCTGCGCGCGCGCGGTGTCGCGGATGAAGGCCAGCATGGCGGCCACGCCGTTGCTGCGGGTCGGCGACAGGTGCTTGGCCAAGCCAATGCCGGCGATGTAGTCCGGCTCGGTGGCCAGGATCTCCTGCGCGCTGCGTCCGGAGTACACGCGCAATGCCAGATAGATCAGCCCCGAAACGATGGCCGAATCGCTGACGGCATGGAAGTCCAGCCGCTCGGCATTGCCTTCGGGCACGATCCACACCATCGATTGGCAGCCGTGCAGGCGGTGTTCTTCGGTCTTCCACTGTTCGGGGAAGGTGGGCAGTTTGCGGCCCAGGTCGATCAGATACTGGTAGCGCTCGGACCAGTCGCCAAAGAAGGAAAACTCATCGGCAATGGCCGTCTGTGCCTCGACGGCAGTGGGTTCGAGCGGGAAGGGGGTGGTGTTCATCAGGACATCCAGAAGCGTTGGTCAAAGCCCCTTTCGTGCTGGGGCGAGAAGGCGTGGTTTGCATGCCACCGGCGCGCGGGCCTTGGAACAACCGCGCTGCCAGCGCGGGCCGGGTCGCAGAGCAGGGCCGGAGTGAGATGCGCGCCAAGCCTGGCGTGTTGATGCATGTGGCTTCGCCCTTACCCTCATCCGGCGCTGCGCGCCACCTTCTCCCGGCGGGAGAAGGGACAGGCGTGTGCGTCGGAAGGATGGGTATGCACGTGCGGTTTCAAAATAAGTACGTCAAAGGAGTGCGTCGTGGAATAGGGCATTGCCATGAATTAGCCCCTCTCCCGCCGGGAGAGGGGTTGGGGTGAGGGTACGTGCGCAGCCACATGCATCAAGGTCTCTCATGAGGCTTCGCCCGCACCCTCATCCGGCGCTGCGCGCCACCTTCTCCCGGCGGGAGAAGGGACAGGCGTGTGCGTCGGAAGGATGGGTATGCACGTGCGGTTTCAAAATAAGTACGTCAAAGGAGTGCGTCGTGGAATAGGGCATTGCCATGAATTAGCCCCTCTCCCGCCGGGAGAGGGGTTGGGGTGAGGGTACGTGCGCAGCCACATGCATCAAGGTCTCTCATGAGGCTTCGCCCGCACCCTCATCCGGCGCTGCGCGCCACCTTCTCCCGGTGGGAGAAGGGAAGGTCATGCGCGCTTCCAGCGTACGCCCTGCGGGGTGTCTTCGAGCACGATGCCTTCGTCTGCCAGTTGCGTGCGGATGGTGTCGGCGCGGGCGAAATCCCTGGCTTTCTTCGCGGCGCTGCGTTCTTCCACCAGCGCGGTGATGCGTGCATCGTCGCCGGCGTCGGTGCCGCGCGAGAACCAGGCGGCCGGGTCCTGTTGCAACAGGCCCAGTGCCAGTCCGGCGCCGAGCAGCTCGGCCTTGGCGCGTTGCAATGCTGCAAGCGTCTGCGGGCTCTGGGCGTTCGTCGGGCTACCGGCCGGAGCGACATCGAGCAGCGCCCGGTTGGCTTCCTTCGCCAGCTTCGCCAGCACCGCAAGCGCCAGCGGCGTGTTGAGATCGTCGTTGAGCGCGTCTTCGATCGGCTCGGGAATCGTTGGCTCCGCTTCAACCGCCTGCAGGCCCCGCAAGGTGCCGTACAAGCCATCCAGCCGTTTGACCTGGTCCTCGATCAACGCCTCCGACCAATCCAGCGGCTGCCGGTAATGCGCACTCAGCAGGGCAAGGCGCAGTGCCTCCGGCGGATGCCGGGCGATCAGGTCGTGCACGGTTTCGATATTGCCCAGCGACTTGCTCATCTTGGCGCCGCTGAAATTGAGCATGCCGTTGTGCAGCCAGAAGCGTGCGAAGGTGGCGCCGCCGTGCGCGCACTCGCTCTGCGCAATCTCGTTTTCGTGGTGCGGGAACTGCAGGTCCACGCCGCCGGCGTGGATGTCGATGGTCGGGCCCAGGTGCGCGGCGGCCATCGCCGAGCATTCGATATGCCAGCCGGGGCGGCCACGGCCCCAGGGCGAGTCCCAGCCGGGCAGGTCGTCGCTGGACGGCTTCCACAGCACGAAGTCGCCGGGGTCGCGCTTGTAGGGCGCCACGTCCACGCGCGCGCCGGCCAGCATTTCGTCCGGGTCGCGGCGCGACAGTTTGCCGTAGCCTTCGAAGCTGGCGACCGCAAACAGGACGTGGCCTTCGGCGGCGTAGGCATGCTCCCTGACGATCAACTGCTCGATCATCGCCACGATCTGCGGGATGTGTGCGGTGGCCTCCGGTTCGATGTCCGGTGGCACCACGCCGAGCGCGGCCATGTCCTGCCGGTATATTGCGGCGAAGCGGTCGGTGATGGTCGAGATCGGCACGCCCTGCGCCTGCGCAGCTGCGTTGATCTTGTCGTCCACGTCGGTGATGTTGCGTGCGTAGCGCAGCGCGCCATAGCGGCGCCGCAGCAGCGCGGCCAGGACGTCGAACACCACCGGGCCGCGGGCGTTGCCGATGTGCGCGTAGTTGTAGACGGTGGGGCCGCACACATACAGGGTGGGGCTGGACGGATCGAGCGGCGCGAACGGCTCGACCCGCCGCGTCAGGTTGTTATGCAGGCGCAGGCTCATCGGCATCCGAAAAAGGGTAACCGCGCGATTCTAGCCCGTTGCGGCAGGATGGCGAACCGGCGCCGTGACACCGGTAACCGGATGGGCTGCGTTCAGCCCCGGAGATCGCAAGCTCCATACACTTACGTATTGCCCGGCTGCGCCTTCCTGGTACTGATGCGACCTTCTCCGTTCTTCATGCTGCTGTGTGTCCTGGCCTGGCAGGCAACCTCGGTGCACGCGGCAGAGCCGGACCCCAAGAACCGGGTCGTGGTGATCGAGAACGTGAAGCTGGACTACGCGCAGGTGCTCAATGTGGAGCCGGTCTACCAGACCTTGCGCGCCACCCGCATCGAAGAACAGTGCGAGTCCGAGCAGGCGGCCCAGGTGGCGGCCACGCCGGCCGAGGACGAGGGGCGCATCAACCGCATGGTCGACTCGGTCAAGGAAATGTTCTCGCGGCGTCCCGAGCCGGCGGCGCCTGCAGCGGTGCCGCCGACCAGTACGCGCCGCAATTGCAAGGTGGTGGAAGTGCCGCGCGAGTTCCGGCGCCCGATCGCCTTCGACGTGGATTACGTCTACAAGGGCACCAAATACCGCTCGCGGTTACCGGAAGATCCGGGCAATCGGCTGCGCATCCGGGTCTCGGTGACCCCGTACATTCCCGATGCCATCGTCGCGCCGCCGCGATGAGACGTATAGCGGTTGCGCCGTGCCCGCATGCATGCGAGGATTCGCGCCCTATGCAAGCAAACCCCTTTCAGCACGACACCAGCGCCGCCCGGATGGCCTCCGGCATGACCTCGCGTGCCCGCCGACCGGAATCCCACATTTTCGCTGGGTAACCGGGGCGTTTTGCTGTCCGTCGTTGAGAACCCAGCCCGCAGGCTGGGTTTTTTCGTTTTGGCGTCACGAAAGTTTCAACCGCAAGAAACGCGCATGTCGCGCACCCGTCGCTCCTGGCGGACCACGCAGCAGCAGCACGCAGCAAAGGATCGATCGATGTCACTGAAGCACTTCTTGAACACCCAGGACTGGAGCCGCGCCGAACTGGACGCGCTGTTGACCCAGGCCGCGCTGTTCAAACGCAACAAGCTGGGAAGCGAGCTGAAGGGCAAGTCGATCGCGCTGGTGTTCTTCAACCCGTCGATGCGCACCCGCACCAGTTTCGAGCTGGGTGCGTTCCAGCTGGGTGGGCATGCGGTGGTGCTGCAGCCGGGCAAGGATGCGTGGCCAATCGAATTCAACCTGGGCACGGTGATGGACGGCGACACCGAGGAGCACATCGCCGAAGTGGCGCGCGTGCTGGGGCGCTATGTCGACCTGATCGGCGTGCGCGCGTTTCCGAAGTTCGTCGACTGGTCCAAGGACCGCGAGGACCAGGTGCTCAAGAGCTTTGCCAAGTATTCGCCGGTGCCGGTGATCAACATGGAGACCATCACCCACCCGTGCCAGGAGCTGGCGCATGCGCTGGCGCTGCAGGAGCATTTCGGCACGCAGGATCTGCGCGGCAAGAAGTACGTGCTGACCTGGACCTACCACCCCAAGCCGCTCAACACCGCGGTAGCCAATTCCGCGCTGACGATCGCCACCCGCATGGGCATGGACGTGACCCTGCTGTGCCCCACGCGGGACTACATCCTGGACCAGCGCTACATGGACTGGGCGGCGCAGAACGTGGCCGAAAGCGGCGGTTCGCTGCAGGTGAGCCATGACATCGACAGCGCCTATGCCGGCGCCGATGTGGTGTATGCCAAGAGCTGGGGCGCGCTGCCGTTCTTCGGCAACTGGGAGCCGGAAAAGCCGATCCGCGACCAGTACCAGCACTTCATCGTCGACGAACGCAAGATGGCGCTGACCAACAACGGCGTGTTCTCGCATTGCCTGCCGCTGCGTCGCAACGTCAAGGCCACCGACGCGGTGATGGATTCGCCCAACTGCATCGCCATCGATGAAGCCGAGAACCGTCTGCATGTGCAGAAGGCGATCATGGCTGCCCTGGTGGGCCAGGGCAGCCGGGATTCGTGATTGGGGATTAGGGATTCGCAACGGCGAACTCCGCTCCCGACCTAACTTAGTCAACTTCTAAAGAGACCCCCATGTCGCAACAGACCGCTTCCACCAATCCCGAATCCCTAATCTCCAATCCCGGCACCAAAGATATCGTCCTCGCGTTCTCCGGTGGTCTCGACACCAGCTTCTGCATTCCGTATCTGCAGGAACGCGGCTATGCGGTGCATACCGTGTTCGCCGACACCGGTGGGGTGGATGCCGAAGAGCGTGAATTCATCGAGAATCGTGCCGCCGAACTGGGCGCCGCCAGCCATGTCACCGTCGATGGCGGTCCGGCGATCTGGGAAGGCTTCGTCAAGCCGTTCGTGTGGGCGGGCGAGGGCTACCAGGGCCAGTATCCGTTGCTGGTGTCGGACCGTTACCTGATCGTGGATGCCGCGCTCAAGCGCGCCGAAGAACTGGGCACGCGCATCATTGCGCACGGCTGCACCGGCATGGGCAACGATCAGGTGCGTTTCGACCTGGCGGTGAAGGCACTGGGCGATTACCAGATCGTCGCGCCGATCCGTGAAATCCAGAAGGAACATACGCAGACGCGTGCGTATGAGCAGAAGTACCTGGAAGCGCGTGGCTTCGGCGTGCGTGCCAAGCAGCAGGCCTACACCATCAACGAGAACCTGCTGGGCCTGACCATGTCCGGCGGCGAGATCGACCGTTGGGAAGCGCCGGGCGAGGGTGCACGTGGCTGGTGCGCGCCGCGTAGCGCGTGGCCGACCGAGGCTCTGACGGTGACGCTGAAGTTCGTCGAGGGCGAGGCCGTCGAGCTCGATGGCAAGCCGCTGCCGGGTGCGAAGATCCTGGCCAAGCTCAACACCTTGTTCGCGCAATACGGCGTGGGCCGCGGCGTCTACACCGGCGACACCGTGATCGGCCTGAAGGGCCGCATCGTGTTCGAGGCGCCGGGACTGATTTCGTTGCTCACCGCGCACCGCGCGCTGGAAGATGCGGTGCTGACCAAGCAGCAGAACCGCTTCAAGCCGGACGTGGCGCGCAAGTGGGTGGAGCTGGTGTATGAAGGTTTCTACCACGACCCGCTCAAGACCGACATCGAGGCCTTCCTGAAGTCTTCGCAGGCCAAGGTCAACGGCGAAGTCACGCTGGAAACCCGCGGTGGCCGCGTCGATGCGGTGGCGGTGCGTTCGCCGCACCTGCTCAACACCAAGGGCGCGACGTATGCGCAATCGGCCGACTGGGGTGTGGAAGAAGCCGAAGGCTTCATCAAGTTGTTCGGGATGAGCTCCACGTTGTATGCGCAGGTGAACCGCTGAGGCAATCGCTCCGCAGACGACGTTGCTTCTCCCGCATGCGGGAGAAGGTGGCGCATAGCGCCGGATGAGGGCGGCCTGCCGCATGCCCCCATCCGCCCTGCCGGGCACCTTCCCCCGCAGGCGGGGGAAGGGCTGGATGGGCATTGGAACGACCGACCCATGCTGCCCGACGCACTCAAAAAAGACCAATCACACGCGACCCGACGCAATCAAGACGCGATCAATGACCACACTGCTCGACAACACACTGACGCATCTGCAACAGCTGGTGTCCTTTGACACCCGCAACCCGCCGCGTGCGATCACCACCGGTGGCGTCTTCGAGTACCTGCGCGCGCAGTTGCCGGGGTTCGAGGTCGAGGTGATCGACCACGGCAACGGGGCCGTGAGCCTGTATGCGGTACGCGGCACGCCGAAGTACCTGTTCAATGTGCATCTGGACACCGTGCCGGATTCGCCGCACTGGACTGCCGACCCGCACGTGATGCGGCGCACCGACGACCGCGTGATCGGGCTGGGCGTGTGCGACATCAAGGGCGCGGCAGCGGCGTTGGTGGCGGCGGCCAATGCCGGCAATGGCGACGCGGCGTTTCTGTTCTCGTCCGACGAAGAAGCCAACGACCCGCGCTGTATCGCGGCGTTTCTGGCCGCCCACCCCGTGGTCCCGGGTCCCGGGTCCCGGGTCCCGGTCTTCGAAGCGGTGCTGGTGGCCGAGCCCACCATGAGCGAAGCGGTGCTGGCACACCGCGGCATCAGCTCGGTGCTGATGCGGTTTGCCGGCCGCGCCGGGCATGCATCAGGCAAGCAGGACCCTTCTGCAAGCGCTTTGCACCAGGCGATGCGCTGGGGCGGCAAGGCGCTGGATCATGTCGAGTCGCTGGCGCATGCACGCTTCGGCGGATTGACCGGATTGCGCTTCAACATCGGCCGTGTCGATGGCGGCATCAAGGCCAACATGATTGCGCCGGCGGCTGAGCTGCGGTTCGGCTTCCGCCCGTTGCCATCGATGGACGTGGATGGCCTGCTGGCGACCTTCGCCGGGTTTGCCGATCCGGTAGCAGCGCATTTCGAAGAAACCTTTCGCGGCCCGAGCCTGCCCTCAGGCGACATCGCGCGCGCAGAAGAACGTCGCCTGGCCGCGCGCGACGTGGCCGATGCGTTGGACCTGCCGATCGGCAATGCGGTGGACTTCTGGACCGAGGCCTCGCTGTTTTCGGCAGGCGGCTACACCGCGCTGGTCTACGGCCCGGGCGATATCGCGCAGGCGCACACCGCCGATGAGTTCGTCACCCTGGAGCAACTGCAGCGTTACGCCGAGTCGGTGCACCGCATCATCAACGGTTCCCTGTAACCGCCTCCCGCGCCTGGCGCATCCCTTCCTCTTTCGATCACGGCAATGTCCCTCTCCGCACAGCCCCACAAACAGACCCGCCAGACCATCGTGCGCCTGCTTTCGAGCATGGCCAGCGCCAAGGAAATCAGCCAGTACCTCAAGCGTTTTTCGCAGCTGGATGCCAAGCGCTTTGCAGTGGTGAAGGTGGGCGGCGCAGTGCTGCGCGACGACCTGGACGCACTGACCTCGTCGCTGTCGTTCCTGCAGGAAGTAGGGCTGACGCCGATCGTGCTGCACGGTGCGGGCCCGCAGCTGGATGCCGAGCTGTCGGCGGCAGGCATCGAAAAACAGACCGTCAATGGCTTGCGGGTGACCTCGCCGGAAGCGCTGGCGATCGTGCGCAAGGTGTTTCAGGCGTCCAATCTCAAGCTGGTGGAGGCGCTGCAGCAGAACGGCGCGCGTGCGACGTCGATCACCGGTGGTGTGTTCGAGGCGCAGTATCTGGATCGCGATACGTATGGCCTGGTCGGCGAGGTCAAGGCGGTCAATCTGGCGCCGATCGAAGCCAGCCTGCAGGCTGGCTCCATCCCGGTGATCACCAGCCTGGGCGAAACGCCCAGCGGGCAGATCCTCAACGTCAACGCGGATTTCGCTGCCAACGAACTGGTGCAGGAGCTGCAGCCGTACAAGATCATCTTCCTCACCGGCACCGGTGGCCTGCTGGATGCCGATGGCAAGCTGATCGATTCGATCAACCTGTCCACCGAGTTCGATCATCTGATGCAGCAGCCGTGGATCAATGGCGGCATGCGGGTGAAGATCGAGCAGATCAAGGACTTGCTCGACCGCCTGCCGCTGGAATCGTCGGTGTCGATCACCCGGCCGGCGGACCTGGCCAAGGAGCTGTTCACGCACAAGGGCTCGGGCACGCTGGTGCGGCGTGGCGAGCGCGTGCTGCGCGCCAGCTCGTGGGACGAACTGGATCTGCCGCGGCTGACCTCGCTGATCGAATCAAGCTTTGGCCGCACGCTGGTACCGGACTATTTCAGCACGACCAAGCTGCTGCGTGCCTATGTGAGCGAAAACTATCGCGCTGCGGTGATCCTGACCGACGAAGGCCAGTTCGGTGCCGGCCGGCTGACCTATCTGGACAAGTTCGCCGTGCTCGACGATGCGCAAGGCGAGGGCCTGGGCCGCGCGGTGTGGAACGTGATGCGCGAAGAAACGCCGCAGCTGTTCTGGCGCTCGCGTCACAACAACCAAGTCAATATCTTCTATTACGCCGAATCCGACGGCTGCATCAAGCAGGAAAAGTGGAAGGTGTTCTGGTACGGGCTGGAAAATTTCGAGCAGATCCAACACTGCGTGGCGCATTGCGCGACGCGTCAGCCGACCTTGCTGGGCTGAGTGCGATGACATCCGTGGCGTTGCCATCGTCGTGGAGCCAGCTGCCTGTCCTGCGTGGGCAGCACGCCACGCTTGAGCCCTTGCAGACAGCCCATGCCGACGGCATGCGTGTTGCGCTGGGCGACGGGTCGTTGTCGCAGCTGTGGTACACCGGCGTGCCGGCACCGGCCCGGGTGGACGCCTACATCGCGGCTGCCCTGGCGGCGCGCGCCGATGGCACGGCGCTGCCGTACGT
Organism: Xanthomonas sp. NCPPB 1325; assembly: GCF_041477645.2. Taxonomy (NCBI): domain Bacteria; kingdom Pseudomonadati; phylum Pseudomonadota; class Gammaproteobacteria; order Lysobacterales; family Lysobacteraceae; genus Xanthomonas; species Xanthomonas sp. NCPPB 1325. Next base: position 2,751,312 of record NZ_CM192985.1, on the reverse strand, counting down.
GGTGCGCGATGCCGCCGGCGAGATCGTGGGCTGCACGCGCTACTACGCCCTGGATGCCAGCGTGCCACGGCTGTCCATCGGCTACACCTGGTACGCGCCACGCGTGCAGCGTAGCGGCGTCAACACCGAAGCCAAGCTGATGTTGCTGCAGCATGCGTTCGAGACGTTGGGCTGCCTGAGCGTGGTGTTCGAGACCAGCTGGTTCAATCACACCTCGCGCGCGGCGATCGCGCGGCTGGGCGCAAAGCAGGACGGCGTGCTGCGCAATCACACCCGCCACGCCGACGGCACGCCGCGCGATACCGTGGTGTTCTCCATCATCGATACGGAATGGGCCGGGGTGAAACGCCACCTGCAGTTCCGCCTGGAAGCAAACGCATGACTGCTCAAACAACGACAACGATCGGGATTGTCGGCGCCCGCGGGCATACCGGTTCGGAACTGATCAAGCTGGTGCAGGCGCACCCGCATCTGCAACTTGCGTTCGTGTCCTCGCGTGAACTGGCCGGCCAGTGCGTGGCCGAGCATAACCAGGCCTATGAGGGCGACTTGCGTTACGAAAGCCTGGATGCCGATGCGGTGGCTGCCAAGGCCGCCGACGTGGTGATCCTGGCGCTGCCGAACGGCAAGGCTGAGCCTTTCGTCGCGGCGATCGACGCGGCCAGGCCGCAGACGTTGTTCATCGATCTGTCCGCCGATTACCGCTTCGATCCGGCCTGGTACTACGGGCTGCCGGAGCTGACGCGCGCCAGGTACGCCGGGCAGAAGCGCATCAGCAACCCGGGCTGCTATGCCACCGCCATGCAGCTGACCATCGCGCCGTTGCTCGATCAACTGGCCGGTCCACCGCAGTGCTTCGGCGTGTCCGGCTATTCCGGTGCGGGCACCACGCCGTCGGACAAGAACAACCCCGCGTTGCTGGCGGACAACCTGATGCCGTATGCGCTGACCAACCATATGCACGAGCGCGAAGTGTCTGCGCAGCTCGGCGTGCCGGTGGAATTCATGCCGCACGTGGCGCCGCATTTCCGTGGCATCACCATGACCGTCAATCTGTGGTTGCAGCAGCCGCTGACGCGCGAGCAGATCCAGGCGCGCTATGCGCAGCGGTACGCCGACGAGCCACTGATCGAGATGGTCGATGAGGCGCCGTGGGTGAGCCGCATCGCCGGCAGGCACGGTGTGCAGATCGGTGGTGTCACGTTGGCACCCGGCAACAAGCGCGTGGTGGTGGTGGCAACGCTGGACAACCTGCTCAAGGGCGCCGCTACTCAGGCCATGCAGAACCTCAACCTGGCGCTGGGCTGGGACGAGTTGATGGCAATTCCACTGTAATCGTCGGGACCCGGGACCCGGGACCCGGGACCCGGAGAAGCAAGGGCAGATGCTCCTGCTTTTCCGGGACCCGGGACCCGGGTCCCCGGTCCCGCAAAAGGACCCCCAATGACCAATCTGTTGTGGCAAAAACCCGGCGTGGCGGTGGATGCCAAGATCCAGAGCTTCCTGGCCGGCGACGACGTCATCCTGGACCGCGAGTTCTTCCTGCACGACATCGCTGCCAGCAAGGCGCATGCGCAGGGGCTGCAGCACATCGGCATCCTGTCGCTGCAGGAGCTGGGCGGTCTGAGCGAACAGCTCGATCTGCTGGCCGACGACTTCCGCAGCGGTGCGTTCGTGCTCGATGAACAGTACGAGGACTGCCATTCGGCCATCGAAGCGCGCCTGACCGAGCGTCTGGGCGATGCCGGCCGCAAGATCCACACCGGGCGCAGCCGCAACGATCAGATCCTGGTCGCCACGCGGCTGTGGTTGAAGGACAAGCTGCAGCGTGTGGCGACGCTTAGCGCGGAGATCGCCAAGGTGGCGCTGGACCGTGCGCAGGCCGAGGCCGATGTGCCGGTGCCCGGTTACACGCACATCCAGCGTGCGGTGGTGTCGTCGGCCGGCATGTGGTGGGCGGGCTGGGCGGAAGCCTTTATCGACAATGCAGTGCGCGCCACCGACACCTTGCAGCTGGTGGACAGCAATCCACTCGGTACCGCCGCCGGCTATGGCGTGAACCTGCCGCTGGATCGTGCGCATACCACCGCCGAGCTGGGGTTTGCGCGGCTGCAGGTCTCGCCGATCTACGCCCAGCTCTCGCGCGGCAAATACGAGCTGGCGGCGCTCGAAGCGTTGGGCAGCGCCACGCTGGATCTGCGTCGGATTGCCTGGGATCTGTCGCTGTTCACCAGCGGCGAGTTCGCCTTCGTTGCATTGCCGGCGCAGTACACCACCGGCAGTTCGATCATGCCGAACAAGCGCAACCCGGACGTGATCGAACTGATGCGTGCCACCCACGCCAGCGTGGCCGCCGCGCGCACCGAGATCGAACAACTGCTGTCGCTGCCCTCGGGCTATCACCGCGATCTGCAGAGCAGCAAGGGCGCCATCGTGCATGGCTTTGGCCGCGGGCTCGCCGCGCTGGAGCTGCTGCCGGCGTTGCTGGCCAATCTGGAATGGCGGCCGGACAAGCTGCATGCGGCCATCGATTCGGGCATGTACGCCACCGATGTGGCGGTGGAAGCGGCCGTGGCCGGTGTGCCGTTCCGCGAGGCCTACAAGGCCGCAGCCGAATCGTCCGACACTGCAGGGCAGGGACGCACGCCGGAAGGCAGCCTGGCCGCACGCGTCTCGCCGGGCGCCGCTGCGGACCTGCAACTGGATGTGCTGCGTGCCCGTTGGGAGGCGCTGCGCTGATGGCCATGATCAGCACCGACAGCGCAGAGCATTACCCCTGGGGCGAGGCCTGCGACGGCTGGCACCTGTTGCGCGACCCCAACCTGAGCGTGCTTGAAGAGCATATGCCGCCGGGTGCTGCGGAGTTGCGCCACCGGCACAGTCGCGCGCGGCATTTTTTCTATGTGTTGTCCGGCGAGGTGATGCTGCAGCTGGACGGCGAGCGGCATGTCCTGCGCGCCGGGCAAAGCCTGCACGTGCCACCGGGTTCCAGCCATCAGATGCACAATCTTGCGGATGTGGAAGCGCGTTTCCTGGTGATTTCCACGCCGTTCGGCCGCAACGAGCCCACGCCCGCCGCCGATAGCGAGGCAGGCTGATGTCCACACGTTATCTGGTGCTGGCGATGCGCAATCCGCAGTTTCCTGCCGATGTGGTGGCGCCGCATCGCGCATTTCTCGACGCGCTGCGCGCGGCCGGGCAACTTGAATTGACTGGTGGCTTCAGCGATCGCAGCGGTGGGGCGTATGTGCTGGTCAATGTCGCCAGCCTGGAGGCGGCGCAGCAGATCGTGGCGAGCGACCCGTTGGTGCTGCGCGGCGCATCGACGCTGACCGTCCACGAGTGGAACACGCACTGAGCCGCCGCCGACATGACCACGCCTGCACGCCCTTCGCCTTTCATCGAGCAGCCCCTGCCGCCGTGGCGGCGCGCGGTGCTCAAGGTCGGCAGCAGCCTGCTCGCTGCCGATGGCGGGGGCTTGTCGCCGCGCTTTGCGCTGGGGCTGGCGCAGTTCGTGTCGGCCAATCTGATCGCCGGGCGCGAACTGGTGATCGTGTCCTCGGGCGCCGTGGCTGCCGGCCGCGCGATCCTGCCGAAGGCCGCCGAGATCGGCGCGCCGATCGCCGCGCGGCAGGCGCTGGCGGCATTGGGCCAGGCGCAGTTGATCGCACTGTGGCAGCGCTTTTTCGAGCGCCCGGTAGCGCAGGTGTTGCTCACCCACGACGACCTGCGTAACCGCCGCCGCTATCTCAACGCACGCGCCACCCTGGGCGAGTTATTGCGGCTGGGCGCGTTGCCGGTGATCAACGAAAACGACACCGTGTCGGTGGATGAGCTCAAGCTGGGCGACAACGACAACCTGGCCGCAATCGTGGCCGCGCTGGTCGATGCCGATGCCTTGTTCATTGCCACCGACATCGATGGCCTGTACAGCGCCGATCCGCGCAGCAATCCGCTGGCGCGACCCCTGGACGATGTGCCCGAACTGACCCCGCAGGTGCTCGCCATGGCCGGCGGCAGCGGCAGCAGCGTGGGCACCGGCGGCATGCGCACCAAGCTGGAAGCTGCCGCAAAAGCCGGCGCGGCCGGCATCGAGACCTATTTGTTCAATGGCCGCAGTGGCGAGGTGGTGCGCGGCCTGGCGCAGGACCGCCTGCGCGGCACGCGTATCCATGCCGCGCGCACGCGCATCGCCGCCCGCAAGTACTGGCTGCGCCACGCACCGGTGGAGGCGGGCGCAATCCTGATCGATGCCGGTGCCGCCGCCGCGCTGACCGACAAGGGCGCCTCGCTGCTGCCGGGCGGGGTGGCCGGCGCGGAGGGCGATTTCCGGCGCGGCGACATGGTGGAGATCCGCCTGCGCGATCATGATGGCGAGCGTTGCCTGGCGCGCGGCGTCAGCCAGTATTCGGCGGTGGATATCCGCCGCATCGCACGCCGCCATTCGCGCGAGATCGACAGCGTGCTTGGGTATAGCTACGGCGAGAATGTGGTGCATCGCGATGATTTGGTGCTTTTGTAGCCGGGATTGGGGATTCGGGAGTGGGGATTCGCAAACGCCTGTGCATTGCGTTTTCCAACCACCGCCTCCGCGTCCGGGTGACTGATCCCCGTGTAGTGGTAAAACGAGACGGATTGTTTTTACCAATCCCCAATCCCGACTCCCAAATCCCGGCCCCCCAATGACCATCAAATCCCTCGCCCTGCAATGCCGTGACGCGGCGCAGGTGCTCTCGCAACTTTCTGCGCAGGCCAAGCAGGACCTGCTCGAGGCGATGGCTGCCGCGCTGGAAGCCGATGCCGCGTCGATTCTTGCCGCAAACGCGCGCGACCTCGAGGCCGCCCGTGCCAAGGGCACCGGCACGGCCATGCTCGACCGGCTGGCGCTGGACGACGCCCGTCTGGCTGGCATCGCTGCCGCACTGCGCGAGGTGGCGCAGCTGCCCGATCCGGTCGGCCAGGTCACCCGTGATGACACGCGCCCCAACGGCATCCGCGTGCAGAAGGTGCGCGTGCCGCTGGGGGTGATTGCAATGATCTACGAAGCGCGCCCGAATGTGACCGCCGATGCGGCAGCGCTGTGCATCAAGGCCGGCAATGGCGTGATCCTGCGCGGTGGCTCCGAAGCGATCCACTCCAACACCGCCATCGCGCATGCCTTGCAGCGTGCCTTGCGCGCGGCCGATATCCCTGAAGCGGCATTGACGCTGGTGCAGGATCTGCGCCGCGAGACCATGCTGGAGTTGCTGCAGCTCAGCGACATCATCGACCTGGCGATCCCGCGCGGCGGCGAAGGCCTGATCCGTTTCGTTGCCGAACATGCGCGGGTGCCGGTGATCAAGCATTACAAGGGCGTGTGCCATCTGTTCGTGGATGCTTCGGCCAACGTGGAGCTTGCGGTGCGCCTGCTGATCGATGGCAAGGCAAGCCGCCCCTCGGCCTGCAACGCCCTGGAAACCCTGCTGGTGCACGCGGAGGTGGCAGAGCGCTTTCTGCCCGCCGCCGCCGCCGCACTGCGCGCGCGTCACGTGGAATTGCGTGGCGACGCGGCAACACGTGCGCTGCTGCCGGAGATCGCGCTGGTCACCGAAGACGACTATGCCGCCGAATATCTCGAGCTGATCCTGGCCATCCGCGTGGTACCGGACCTGGACACGGCGCTGGCCCATATCCGCCAGTACGGCTCGGACCATACCGAAGTGATCGCCACCCAGGACGCAGCCAACGCCGACAAGTTCGTACAGTCGCTGCGCTCGGCGGTGGTGATGGTCAATGCCTCTTCGCGGTTTTCCGATGGCGGCGAACTCGGCCTGGGCGCGGAGATCGGCATCTCAACAACGCGGCTGCACTCGTATGGGCCGATGGGTTTGGAGGCACTCACCGTGGAGCGGTTCGTGGTGCGCGGCGAGGGGCAGGTGCGGCACTGACGCACTCAGCGGCGCCGTTGGCGTGGCGCGCGTCTGCACCGGTTGGCATGTCCCTGCGCGCAGCGAGGGGTCACGCGCTGCGGGTTAGTCCGCAGAGGTGGCTGGCTTCAGGTACCGCGACACGGTGCCGCAGCGGAGCCGCAGAGCGTCACCGCAGATGCCGGCAGCGCGAGCGCTGCAACGTGCCGGCGTCACACCGGTTGGCGTGCCCGCCGCATGTTCCGGGTCCGGAGCTCGCCACCATCGTGGGACAGGCGGGCGGTCGACGGTCGCGCGGTCCGGCCGTCAGTCAGTCGGCGCCACAGAGACTCGGGCCGTCGCACGCCGCAACCACGACCTTTGACACTCCCCCGGCAGCCCGGCGCCTGCCTACAGTCGACGATTGCCCCCCCGCACATTCCGGAGTTGTCGATGCGCCGCCTTGCCGCCTGCCTGCTCGCCACCGCCATTGCCGCCAGCACCGGCAGCGCCTTCGCCCAGACCGCGGCAATGACGCCGGACATCACCGGCAAGCCGTTCGTGGCCAGTGATGCCGCCAACGACTACATCAAGCGCGAGGTGATGATCCCGATGCGCGACGGGGTCAAGCTGCATACGGTGATCGTGCTGCCCAAGGGCGCGCGCAATGCGCCGATGGTGCTCACGCGCACCCCGTACAACGCCAGCGGACGCACCGAGCGCATGGCATCGCCGCATATGAAGGACCTGCTGGCGCAGGGCGATGACGTGTTCGTCGAAGGCGGCTACATCCGCGTGATCCAGGACGTGCGCGGCAAGTACGGCTCCGAAGGCGATTACGTGATGACCCGGCCGCTGCGCGGTGCGCTCAATCCCAGCGAGGTGGACCATGCCACCGATGCCTGGGACACCATCGACTGGCTGGTGAAAAACGTGAAGGAGTCCAACGGCAAGGTCGGCATGATCGGCTCGTCCTACGAAGGTTTCACCGTGGTGATGGCGTTGACCAACCCGCATCCGGCGCTCAAGGTGGCGGTGCCGGAAAGCCCGATGATCGACGGCTGGATGGGCGACGACTGGTTCAACTACGGCGCGTTCCGCCAGGTGAACTTCGATTACTTCACCGGCCAGCTCACCCAGCGCGGCAAGGGCACCGGCATCGCGCGGCAGGGGCACGACGACTACAGCAACTTCCTGCGTGCCGGCTCGGCCGGCGACTTCGCCAGGGCCGCCGGCCTCGAGCAGTTGCCGTGGTGGCACAAGCTCACCGAACACGCCGCCTACGATGCGTTCTGGCAGGAGCAGGCGCTGGACAAGGTGATGGCGCGCACGCCACTGAAGGTGCCCACGATGTGGCTGCAAGGCCTGTGGGATCAGGAAGACATGTGGGGCGCGGTTCATAGCTACGCGGCGATGGAGCCGCGTGACAAGGGCAATACGCTGAACTACCTGGTGATGGGCCCGTGGCGGCACAGCCAGGTCAACTACGATGGCGGTTCGCTGGGCGCGCTGAACTTCAACGGCGACACCGCGCGGCAGTTCCGCTCCGAGGTGCTGCGCCCGTTCTTCGACCAGTACCTGGTCGACGGCGCGCCCAAGGCCAGCACACCGCCGGTGTTCATCTACAACACCGGCGAGAACCACTGGGACCGCCTGCAAGCCTGGCCGCGCAGCTGCGCCAAGGGCTGCGCGGCGGCGAGCAGGCCGCTGTATCTGCAGGCCGGTGGCAAGTTGTCGTTCAAGGCGCCGGCAGCCGCGCAGCCCGGCTTCGAAGAGTACGTCTCCGACCCGGCCAAGCCGGTGCCGTTCGTGCCACGCCCGGTGGATTTTGGCGACCGCAGCATGTGGACCACCTGGCTGGTGCACGACCAGCGCTTTGTCGACGGCCGCCCGGACGTGCTGACCTTCGTCACCGAGCCCTTGACCGAGCCGCTGCAGATCGCCGGCGCACCGGAAGTGCATCTGCAGGCGTCCACCAGTGGCAGCGACAGCGACTGGGTGGTCAAACTGATCGACGTGTATCCGGACGAGATGGCATCGGACCCGAAGATGGGTGGCTACGAGTTGCCCGTGTCGCTGGCGATCTTCCGCGGCCGCTACCGCGAGAGCTTCAGCACGCCCAAGCCACTGGCGGCCAACCAGCCGCTGGCGTACCAGTTCGGTTTGCCGACTGCCAACCACACCTTCCAGCCGGGCCATCGGGTGATGGTGCAGGTGCAGTCCAGCCTGTTCCCGCTCTACGACCGCAACCCGCAGACCTACGTGCCCAATATCTTCTTCGCCAAGCCGGGCGAGTATCAGAAGGCCACGCAACGGGTGTACGTGAGCCCCGAGCAGCCCAGCTACATCAGTCTGCCGGTGCGTTGACCGCACGGGCGCCGCGTGCCGGCTGCGCCCAGCTGTCTTCCAGCAGTTGTGGGCGGCAGGCCACCCAGGCGGCGGCCAGCTGCACCAGGATGCAGATCACCAGGAACACGAACGGGGAGGTCCAACCGCCGCGATGGGCGTGCAGCCAGCCGAACAGGAACGGTCCCAGGCAGCTCATCGCATAGCCCATGCCTTGCGAGAACCCGGACAGTGCGGCCGAGCCGGCCGCGGTGCGGCTGCGCTGGTTGACCAGCACCAGCGCCAGCGGAAAGGTGCTCGGGCCCAGGCCGAGCAGGGTCACCCACAGGATCGGCGCGGCCAGCGGTGCCCACCACAGCCCGGCGAACGCGATCAGATGACAGGCCGCGCACGCCAGCACGATCGGGAAGGGGTTGCGCATGCGCACCGCCAGCGCCGGCATGGTCAGCGCACCCACCATGCCCAGCGCCGCGAACAACGCCACCATGGTGCCGCCGAAGGCAGGCGAGGCGCCGGCTTCGCGCAGCAGCGTGGGCAACCAGGTGAACATGGAATAGGTGACCAGCGACGTCATGCCGAAGGTGACCGCCATGCTCCAGCCCAGCGCAGTGCGTGCGACCCGACCCTCGGCCTCCGGGGTCGGGGTGACCGGCGCCGGGCCGGTGGCGCGCAGGCGACCCTGGCTGGCATGCACCAGCGCCCACGCCGCCAATGCCAGCAGCGCCGGCATCACCCACACCACCATCGAGCTGCGCCAGCCTAGCGCATCCGCCACCGGCACCGCCAGCAACGCCGGCAGCAAGGTGCCCACCTGCAGCACGGTGATGTACAGCGTGCTGACGCGACCCACGCGGTCGCCGAAATAGCGTTTCACCAACGGCGGCAGCACCACGTTGCCCATGCCCATGCCGGCCAGCGCCACCAGCGAGCCGAGCAGCAGCCCGGTTGTGCCCGGCAACAGCGGCCGCAAGACCATGCCAAGCGTCGCCAGCGCCATCGACAACAAGGCAGTACGCAGCAAGCCGATGCGACGCAACACCGCCGGGGTCGCCACACCGGTCAACGCAAAGGCAGCGGTGGGCAACATGCCCAGCGCACCCATCGTCGGAGCACCGAAGGCGTATTCGTCGGCGATGCGCTCCAGCAGCGGCGTCAGCGAGGTCACCGCAGTGCGCAGGTTGAAGGCCGACAACAAAATGGCAGCCAGCACCAGGCCGCGACCACGCAATTGGGCGGACGAGGAAGCGGCGGCGGTGACAACAGACATGACAGACCATCCGCACCGTGCACATGCGTGCGACGGCGCCTGAAAACACAAAACCGGCACAAGGCCGGTTTTGTGTTTTGAAACTGGTCGGGGAGACAGGATTCGAACCTGCGACCTCTACGTCCCGAACGTAGCGCTCTACCAGACTGAGCTACACCCCGAAGGAGCCGCGTATGTTACATAGGGAATGCGGAATCGGCAAGCATCTTGCGCAATTATTTTTACTGCGGCGGTTGGATGCGCTCGGGCTCGCGTGCTTCGAACCACATGCCGTTGAGCACTGCGGCCAGTGCCGCCAGGCCGGTACCGAGAATCCAGGCGAAGTACCACATGATGTTGCTCCTCGAATCGTTGCGAAAGTGGGATGGCGAACGCGGCGGCGCCATTGCGCTGGTGTCGCCGCAAGAAAGTGAGATGAAGCGCCAGCGCCGCGAAGCGGGCAGTCATTGCCCGGCTGCGTAGCGCCAAGCAGCCGCCGCGTGCGAGCGCAACGGGCCGCTACCGAATCACGCCGCATCGCGGTGAGCGACGTCGGTCGGGTGGGTGGCTGCCCTCAATACGCGTTGGGATTGGCCGACAGTTCGTCGTCGGTGACCTTGCCCCTGAGCACGCGATACACCCACGTCGTGTAGGCCAGGATGATCGGCATGAACACGGTGGTGGCCAGCAGCATGATCCACAACGTGAGCCGGCTGCTGGAGGCATCCCACAGCGTCAGGCTGGCGCTCGGTGCAGTGGAGGAGGGCAACAGGAACGGGAACAGCGCAAGGCCCACGGTGAAGACGATGCCCACGATGGCGCTGCCCGAGGCGATGAAGGCCAGGCCGCCACGCCGCACGCGCAACAGCACGGCGCTCATGGCAAGCCCGAGCAGCCCGACCAAGGGGGCCAGCAAGGTGGCCGGCATGCTGCTGTAGTTGTGCAGCCAGCCGCCGGCGGCGGTGAGTGCAGCGGTCTTGGCCAGTGGATTGGTCTGCGCGTCGGTCGCCAGCACCGAGGTCACCGCATAGCCGGGCAGGCCAAGCGCGACCCAGGCACCGGCCGCGGCGAACACGCCCGCTGCAATCAGCGCCGCGATGCTGCCAAAACGCGCCGCACGCTCGGCCACCGGGCCATCGGTCTTGAGCACCAGCATGGCCGCACCATGCGCAACCAGCATCGCCACGCTGAGCACACCGGCCAGCAACGCGAACGGCGTCAGCAGGCCGAACAGGTTGCCGGTGTAGTACGTGCGCATGCTGTCGTCGAAATGGAACGGCACCCCCAGCAGCACATTGCCGACGGCCACGCCCATGATCAGCGCCGGGATGAAACCGCCGACGAACAGCGCCCAGTCCCAGTTGTTGCGCCAGCGCTGGCCGACCAGCTTGCCGCGGAACTTGAAGCCCACCGGGCGCAGGATCAGCGCAAACAGGATCACGAACATCGCCAGGTAGAACCCAGAAAAACTCACTGCGTACAAGGGCGGGAACGCGGCGAAGATGGCTCCGCCGCCCAGGATCAGCCACACCTGGTTGCCCTCCCAGACCGGGCCGATGGTGTTGATTACCAGCCGGCGTTCGGCATCGTTGCGGGCAACCAGCGGCAGCAAGCTGCTGACGCCCAGATCGAAGCCGCCCATCACCGCGTAACCGGACAGCAATACGCCAAGCAACAGCCACCAGATCACGCGCAATGTGGTGTAGTCGAGCAAGATGAAATCCATGGTGTCTCTCCTGGCTTACGGTGCGCCGCCGGCCAGCGCGCCGGTGCTCAATGGGGCGTTGGGTGAGGACGCGTGGGGCGAATCGCTGTGCGGCGATGGAGTGCCTTGGGTCGGCGGGAACATCGCATCCGGTCCCTTGCGGATGGTCTTCAACGACAGCTTGATCGCGATGACCAGCAGCGTGGTGTACAGCGCGGTGAACCCGACCAGCGTCATCACGATCTCGTACAGATCCAGCCCGGATGCGGCGTAGAACGTGGGCAGCACGCCTTCCACCGCCCACGGCTGGCGGCCGTACTCGGCCACGAACCAGCCGCATTCGATCGCGATCCACGGCAGCGGCAACGTCCACAGTGCCAGGGTCAGGAACCAGCGTTTTTCCTGGAAGTTGTGCTTGCACGCAAACCAGAACGCCACCGCAAAGAAGGCGATCAGGTAGATGCCGATGGCCGCCATGATGCGGAAGGTCCAGAACAGCGGCAGCACGCGTGGCACCGTGTCCATCGCGGCCTGGGCGATCTGCTCGGGCGTGGCGTTGCCGATGTCGTCGCGGTAGCGCTTGAGCAGCAGGCCGTGGCCCAGGTCCTGCCAATGCGCGTCGAAGACCTTGCGTGCTTCGGCATCGTTCTTGTCGGCGCGAATGCGTTGCAGTGCGCCGTAGGCGATCTGGCCACCGCGGATGCGGTGCTCGGCACGGCCCACCAATTCAAGAATCCCTGGAATCGGCTCATCCAGCGAACGGGTGGCGATCAGGCCCATCAGGTACGGGATCTTGATCGCGTAATCGTTGCGATGGGTGGTCTGGTTCGGAATGCCGAACGCAGTGAAGTCGGCCGGTGCAGCTTCGGTTTCCCACATCGCCTCGATCGCGGCCAGCTTCATCTTCTGGTGCTCGTTGGCGGCGTAACCGCTTTCATCGCCCAGCACCACCACCGACAGCGACGACAACAGGCCGAACGCGGCGGCCACCGCGAACGAGCGCCGCGCCATCTCCACATGCTTGCCGCGTAGCAGGTAGAACGCGCTGATCGACATCACGAACACCGCACCCAGCGCGTAGCCCGCACTGACGGTGTGCACGAACTTGGCCTGCGCCACCGGGTTGAACAGCACGGCGACAAAGTCGACCACTTCCATGCGCATGGTGTCCGGGTTGAACACCGCACCGGCCGGGTTCTGCATCCAGCCATTGGCGATCAGGATCCACAGCGCGGAGAAGTTGCTGCCCAGCGCCACCAGCCAGGTGGTGATCAGGTGCTGCACCTTGCTCAGGCGGTTCCAGCCCAGGAAGAACAGACCAAGGAAGGTCGCCTCCAGGAAGAAGGCCATCAGCCCTTCGATCGCCAGCGGTGCGCCGAAGATGTCGCCGACGTAATGGCTGTAATACGACCAGTTCATGCCGAACTCGAACTCCATCACGATGCCGGTGCCGACTCCCATGGCGAAGTTGATGCCGAACAGCACGCCCCAGAACATGGTCATGCGTCGCCAGATCTGCTTGCCGGTCATGACGTAGACGCTTTCCATGATGCCGAGCAGGAACGACAGCCCCATGGTCAGCGGCGGAAAGATGAAGTGGTACATCGCGGTGACTGCGAACTGCAGCCGCGACAGTTCGACAACTGTCGAGTCGATCATGGCGGGGTGGCCTGGTTGAGAATCGGTAGTGGATGCGGCGGATCATCTGCTCCTGCCGCGCCCGGCGCGTTGATCCAAATCAATGCGGCCCCGATGAGCTGCGGCACAATGCCCATCCCGCAGTGGCGGGTGGCGACTTACAATCGCTTGCAGTGAGCAGTCTTCGACCGAACCGATGTGAGCCAGCCCAGCGTGCGAGCCAGCGAAACACCCGCCCAGCGCCGCCAGCGCGGCCAATGGCTGGATGCATTGGCCGCACCCGCCGCTCGTGCGCGGCGGCTGGCCGGTGTGGCCGTGGCGCTGTCCGGGGTGCTGCTGCTCGCGCAGGCGGCCGCGATTGCCTGGTTACTGCAGGCCGTGCTGGTGCGGCACATGGCCGTGGCGCAGCTGCGCGACGTGGGTATCGGCCTGCTGGTGGCCGTGCTCGGCCGCGCACTGCTCACTGCCTGGGCGCAAGCGCTGACCGGCGAGGTGGCCGATGTGGCCAAGCGCGCGCTACGCGCACGCATCGCGCGTCGCCTGGTGCAGCACGGGCCGGTATGGCTGCGCCGGCAACGCAGCGGCGAGCTCGGCGAACTGAGCCTGGCGCATACCGATGCGCTGGAAGGGTATTTCGTCGGCTATCGGCTGGCGCGGACCGAGATGCTCCTGGTGCCACCGCTGATCCTGATTGCGGTGTTTTCAGTCGATTGGGTGGTGGGCCTGGTGCTGTTGCTGACCGCGCCGTTGATCCCGTTGTTCATGATGCTGGTGGGCTGGGGCGCCGAGGCCGCCGGCCGCGAGCAGCTGGGCGAGCTGGCACGCATGGGCGGGCATTTCGCCGATCGTCTGAAGGGCCTGGGCCTGCTGCGCGTGTACGGCCGCGGCCAGGCGGAATTGCGCGGGATTGCCGCCGCCGCCGAGGGCGTGCGCGAGCGCTCGCTGAAAGTGCTGCGTATCGCGTTCCTGTCGTCCACCGTGCTGGAGTTCTTCGCGTCGGTGAGCGTGGCGATCGTGGCCTTGTACTTCGGCCTGAGCTATCTGGGCATGCTCGACCTGCATGGGCTGCCGTCGCTGGGCGCGGGCATGTTCTGCTTGCTGCTGGCACCGGAATTCTTCGCGCCGCTGCGGCGTCTTGCTGCGCATTACCACGACCGCGCCAATGCGCTGGCAGCGGTGGCCGAAGCCGAGCGACTGCTGGAAGGCGTCGACGCAGAGCCGGCGCCTGCCGGCGCGCCGCCGCCACGTCCACTGGAGCCGGCGCAGGCGCATGCGCCGCTGCTGCAGGTGCGTGATCTGGCGTTGCGCCCGCCGGGCGCGCCGCATGCGGTGGTGACGCAGTGTTCGCTGGCGTTGCGGCCCGGCCAGCGCGTGGCGTTGATCGGTGCCAGCGGCAGCGGCAAGAGCACCTTGCTGGAGGGCCTGGCCGGTTGGTTGACGCCGGAGGCGGGCAGCGTGGCGCTGCGCCCCGGCACGCGGGTGGGCTACGCCACCCAGCGGCCCTACCTGTTTCACGGCAGCATTGCCGACAACCTACGCCTTGCCGACCCGCAGGCCAGCGACGCGCGACTGCTGGCGGTGGCCGATGCGGCGCAGGTGATGCGGTTTGCCGCGCAGCTGCCGGCCGGCCTGGACACGGTGATCGGCGAACGCGGCTTCGGCCTGTCCGGCGGCGAGGCGCGGCGCGTGGCCTTGGCGCGGCTGCTGTTGCGCGAGCCGGACCTGTTGCTGCTGGACGAGCCCACCGCCTTTCTCGACCCCGACACCGAAGCGGAGCTGCTACGCACGTTGGGCGTGTTTGCGCGCGGTCGTGCAGTGGTGCTGGCCACGCATAGTCCGGCCGTGATGCGCTGGGCCGACACGGTGATCGATCTGCACGGCGCCAGCGTCACGGTGGAGCAGCCATGAGCGACCCACGCCACGATCGTCTGCGCGATGTGTTTCACCGGCATGCATGGCGCCTGCTGCTGTCGGCACTGCTGGTGCTGGTCACCGCGCTTGCCGGCGTGGGGCTGCTGGGCCTGTCCGGCAGCTTCCTGACTGCCGCGGCCCTGGCCGGCGTGGCCGGCATGGGCGCGGGCTTCAATTTCTTCTCGCCCTCGGCGGGCATTCGCGCGCTGACCTTTGCCCGCATCGTGTCGCGCTACGGCGAAAAGGTGATCGGGCACGATGCGACGCTGCGCATTGCGCGCGATCTGCGTGTGTGGTTCTTCCGGCGCGCGCTGCCGCTTGCGCCGGGCCGGTTGTCGGCCACGCGCACCGGCGATCTACTGGCGCGGCTGATGTCCGACATCGGCGAGGTGGACGGTCTGAGCGTGCGTGCGCTTGCCCCGCTGAGCGCACTGCTCGGCATCTGGCTGGCCGGGCTGGTTGCCGCTGCGCTGATCTACCTGCCTGCTGCACTGCTGTTGCTGGTGCTCGGCGTGCTGATCGGCGGGCTGGTGCCGTGGCAGGTTGCACGTGGCGGCGCACAACGCGAGCGGCTGCGTGCGCAGCAGCGCACGGTGCTGCGCACGCAGGCCTTCGAAGGGCTGGAGGGCGCGGCCGATCTGGCCGCCATCGATGCGCAGGGCGCCTGGCTGCAGCAGGCCGATGCCGCTGCCGCCGACGTGGTGCAGGGCGACCGCCTGCAGCGCCGGCACCTGATTGCCGGCACGGCGTTGCATGCGGCGTGCGGCGGCATCGGGCTGGCCGGCATGCTGTGGCTAGCGCTGCACGCTGCCGAGCGCGGGTTGATTGCGGCCGAACTGGCGGCAGGGCTGGTGTTCCTGACCATGGCGCTGCTGGAAGTCTGGGCCGGTGCCGGGCTGGCGCTGCAGGCGTTGCAGAGTGCGCGCGTGGCCGCCAGACGCCTGCAGGCCATCGTCGATCAGGTACCCTCGGTCGGCGATCCTGCGCAGCCCGTCGATGCGCCGGTCAGCGGCACGCTGCAACTGCAGCAGGTGTCCTTCGCGTGGCCGGGCGGCGTGCGTCCGGTGCTGCAGGCGCTGGACCTGACCCTGGCGCCCGGCGAGCGTATCGCCATCAGCGGCGACAGCGGCAGCGGCAAGAGCACCTTGTCGGCCCTGCTGCTGCGCCTGTGGGACCCGCACGCCGGGCAGGTGCGCTATGCCGGCATCGATCTAAAAGCCTTCGCGCAGGCGCAGTGGCATCGGCGCATCGCCTGGCTGCCGCAGAACGCGCCGGTGTTCGCCGGCACCGTGCGAGACAACCTGGCGATCGGCGATGCCGATGCCGACGATGCCGCGCTGTGGGCAGCGCTGGATCAGGTGCGTCTGCGCGACTGGGCCACCGCCCAGGATGGCCTGGACACCTGGGTTGGCGAAAATGGCGCCACGCTCTCCGCAGGCCAGGCGCGCCGCCTCGCACTGGCCCGCGCGCTGTTGCGCAATGCACCGATCCTGCTGCTGGACGAACCCACCGACGGCCTGGACGTGGACACCGCGCATGCCTTGCTGCTCGATCTTGCCGCGGTACTGGGCGAGCGCAGCCTGGTGATGATCACCCACGACAGCGTGCCCGCCGGCGTGGTGCATCGGCACTACCGCATGCGGGGCGGAGTGCTGCAACCGCTGGGGTGAGCCGTCGGACGAGCGGTGCGTCATGCGCCGACAAGACCCAGGTCGACGACACGCCTTAGCCCGTCAGATACACCGCCCACGTCAGGGCCGCGGCGTTCGCCAGCGCGCTGACCCAGAACGCGATCTGGAACGAGGTCTTTACGGTCTTGTGCCGGAACAGCGACTGCGCCAGCAGCGCGCCGGGCCAGCCGCCGAGCAAGGCGATGGCATGCAGGGTCGCTTCCGGGGTGCGGCGCTGGCCGCGCGTGGCGGCGGTCTTGTCCAGCCGATAGGCGATCAGCGCGGCAATGCTCGTTACCGCGTACCAGAGCGCAATCGCAGCCGGTAGCCGGTCTGCGAGCACCAGACCGAGCATGCCGACCGCGAACAGGCCGGCCAGCAGCCGGCGCGGCAGTGCGCTGCTGGCGGTTTGCGAGGGGCGTGCTCTGGCTCTGGAAGTGGCTCTGGACCTGGCAATCAGCAAGCGTCCAGGAAGTCGCGGACTGCCGGGCCGAAGCGGGCGAAATCCACCAGGAAGGCATCGTGGCCCTGCGGCGAATCCAGGCCGATGAAGCGGGCATCGGCGCCGCCTGCGCGCAGGCCCATGGCAATCTGCTCCTGCTGCTGCACCGGAAACAGGATGTCGGTGTTGGCGCCGATCGACAGCGCACGCGCAATGCGGATGGTCGCCAGGCCGGCCAACACTTCGGCGTCGGTGGACACATCTGCGGACGCGATGCTGCTGTGCGTGTCGACGGTCCGCATCGCATCGACCGGGGCCGTGTCCACGGATTCGGCCAGGTCGAACCAGTCCATCGAGCGGCTCAGATACAGATAGCAGTTGGGGTCGAAGAAGCGCACGAAACGGCGCGCATGGCCTTCCAGATAACTTTCCACCTGGAATTCCAGGCCAAACGGGTCGTCGGCGGCCTGTTCGGAATCCAGCCGCACCCGGCCGAAGCGACCATCCCACTCCAGTGCCGAGCGATACGTGATCACGCCAAGCTTGCGCGCCATGCGCATGCCCGATTCCGGGTAGTGCATGTCGTCGTAATTGCCGCCATTCCAGTGCGGGTCCAGCCGGATCGCTTCGCGTTGCAGCGAGCGGATGGCGATGGAAAACGGCAACGCCTGCGCGCTGCCGGAGATGTTGATGTGATTGCGTGCAATGCCTGGATGGCGCAGCAACAATGCCAGCGCCGTCATGCCGCCCATCGAGTTGCCGATCAGGCAGGCCAGCTGGGTGATGCCCAGTGCGCGCACGACATCGGCGG
This sequence comes from Xanthomonas sp. NCPPB 1325, assembly GCF_041477645.2. Classification (NCBI taxonomy): domain Bacteria; kingdom Pseudomonadati; phylum Pseudomonadota; class Gammaproteobacteria; order Lysobacterales; family Lysobacteraceae; genus Xanthomonas; species Xanthomonas sp. NCPPB 1325. Next base: position 2,733,658 of record NZ_CM192985.1, on the reverse strand, counting down.
CCGCATCGGCCACGTCTTCGATCGACAGGTCCGGAAATGTCAGCCGATACGGCTGCCCGGTCGCCGGATCGATCGACGCCGGCCCGGTGGAGCCCTTGCAGCTGCCCAGCGAATTGACGCATACCACGAACCAGCGGGCGGTATCGATTGGCTTGCCCGGCCCGACCATCGCGTCCCACCAACCCGGCTCGGGATTGGCCTGGTTCGCTGCAGCGTGCGCGTTCGGCGACAGGCCGGTGACGATCAGTATGGCGTTGCTGCGATCTGCGGCCAGCGTGCCCCAGGTCTCGTACGCCACGCGTGCCTGATGCAACACGCCACCACGTTTCATCGGAAACGGCGAAGGCAGTGCGTGATAGAGCGTGCCGGGAGGAATGAATTCAGTCATGTCGCAATTCTATCTGCCATGGGATGCGCTGGGTGCAGGGCGGGAATCGGGAATCGGGAATGGGGAATGGGGAATTGGTTTGAGCCGTTGCGTGGTGTGATGCCGCTCCTTAAAGCGCGTGGGCTGCAACTTTGCTGCGGGGCCCTTGCCCGCCCACCATCGCAGGACACGCTGCAAGTACGTCCATGTAGCTCCTTGGCGGCATCCATGCCGCCAAGGGTCCCGCGACGGTGGGCGGGCAAGGACCAGTCGGGATGGTCGGTGTGCAGAGCTTTCAACAGAGCAACCAGCAAACCGTGCGACGCGGTGTCTTCGTTCTTCAGTAAAACCACCAGCCAACTGTCTAGCGTGGTGTCCTCGCCGATTGCGGGACCGTTGGCGGCATGGATGCCGCCATCGAGCCTCCACGGACGGATTCACGGCGTGTCCCGCGAGCGGTGAGGGCACCGCGCCCTCGACCAAACTTGAAGATAGCCAAGCGATCGCGACACGCACGATGCAGGCGTCGCTACCTGATTACTTGATCCGGGAAGCAAAGGCGCAGGGCCAGTTATGGTGGTCGGTGCGCAAAGCTTTCAAGCAGTCACGATGGTGGTGCGCAACTGCAGGCGGTTGCAGCCTGCGTGTTGGTCGCTCCCTGTCCATTGACCTCCAAGGCGTGCAATGACACACGGCGAGCACTCAGCGGCCGATCACCAGTTCCACTGGGGCGACTGCCGGCAGTTCCACCGTCACCGGCACGCTCTCGACTTCATCTGCCTGGCGCATGGCGTTGCCGGTGCGCGATAGCCGGGCCAGCACCTGCACCTTGTCCAGTGACGAGAGCGGACGCGTCGGCATCGGGCTGTCGCCGTCGTCGAGGGTGAGGGTCAACGGCAGTTCGCTCAGTGCGTGTTTTTCCACTGCTACCGGCATCGGTGTGTCGGCCGCACGCGCGATCACGAACACGCTGGTGTCGTTGGGCAGGCCGGCCCGTTTTGCGAACTCCGCATCCAGCGTTACACGCACCTGGATGCGTTTGCCAGCGGCTGCATCGGCGGCGGACGCCGCCGGTGTCTGGATCGGCTCCAGCTTGGCTTCCTGCCGCGCGGCGTTGATCTGTTCGAGCAGGCCGGGGCGGGTGCTGGCGTCGACCACCCGCAGCAGCGGTTCCCAGGTGGCGCTGGCTTGGGCGGGTTGGCCGGCCTGACGTTGCACCACGCCCAGGAACCAGCGTGCGCGTTGATGGTCAGGCGCTACCACCAACGCGTGTTCGAGCAGGCGCATGGCCTGCGGGTCCGGGCGGCCGCTGTCGTCGGCCAGCATGCGCGATTGCGCGGCGGCCACCAGCACATCCGGCTCGTCCGGGCGCAGGGCGACCGCGCGCGCGAAGGCATCGCGGGCCTCGGCAAACTTCTGCTGGCTGGACAGCGAGCGCCCCAGCAGCACCCAGCCTTCGGCCTGATCGGGATTGCGCGCCAGCGCCGTGCGCAGCTGCGCAATGGCTTCGTCCAAGGTGCGCGGGGCGGCCGGCCGGTTGGCGGCCTGCTCAATCGCCGAGGGCGTGCCGACCAGCCAGTACAACGCCGCACTGGCGGCCAGCAACAGCAACGCAATGCCGGCCGCCAGGCCGCGCGTTTCACGCCAGAGCGGCCGCAGCGCCACGCCGAACGCGAGCAACGCGATCACGATCACCGCAAAGGCAAAGCCGGCCATCACCACTCCTGCTCGTCGGCGGGTAACGCGGGTGCGGCCGCACTGCGCCGACGCACCACCATCATCACCGCTACCCCGCCCAGCAGCAGCACCAGCAATGGGCCGAACCACAGTAGCCAGGTGCGCGATTCCACCTGCGGGCGGTACAACACGAACTCGCCATACCTGGCGACCAGAAACTGGCGGATCTGCGCATCGCTGCGGCCGTCGTGCATCAGCGCCAGCACTTCGCGACGCAGATCCTGCGCTATCTGCGCGTTGGAATCGGCCAGCGACTGGTTCTGGCACTGCACGCAGCGCAGCTCGGCGGTCAGCGCGTGGAAACGCGCTTCTTCCGCCGCCGAGCGGTACTGCAGCGGCGATGGGTCGCCGACCGGCTGGGCCAGGGCCAGCCAGGGCAGCAACAGCAGCAACGTCAGCAGCCAGGCACGCGTCATTGGTTGGCGTGCAGGTCTGGAGCGGCAGTGGGCGAGCGTTCGATCTTGCTCAGCGCCGGTATCAGCTGGGTGTCGATGATGGATTGGGTCAGCATGCCGCTGTATTTCCAGCGCACCACGCCGCGCCCGTCGACCAGAAACGTCTCCGGCGCGGCAGCGATGCCGAAGTCGATGGCGGTGCGGCCATCTTGATCGGCGACCACCAGCAGATACGGGTTGCCCAGCTGCTCCAGCCAGCGCAACGCATCGGCGCGCTCGTCCTTCCAGTTATAGCCGATCACGCGCACGCGCTTAGTTAGCGCAAAGCGGCTCAGCACCGGATGTTCCTCACGGCAGGCCGGGCACCAGCTGCCCCACACGTTGATGATGTACGGCGCACCGCGCAGCTCGCGCGCATGCACCACGATGCTGGGGTCGTGCAGCAGCGGCAGCGCGAACTCCGGTGCCGGTTTGCCGATCAGCGCGGAGGGCAGGGCATCGCGATCGTCGTGACCTGAGCGCACCACCGCATAGACCAGCAGTGCTGCAAGTGCGAGCAGCAGCACGATGGCGCCCACGAGGACGGCCGTGGGCAGGCGGGGCGAACGTGACTCAACCATCTTGGATCTCCGGAGAACGACGAAAACGCCGGTCGGCGGCTGTGACCAGGCCGCCGAGCGCCATCAGCAGCGCCCCCAGCCAGATCCAGCGCACGAACGGTTTGAGGTGGACGCGCACCGCCCAGGCCTGATTGCCCAGCGGTTCGCCAAGGGCGACATACAGGTCGCCGAACGGGCCGGGGCGGATCGCCGCCTCGGTGAGGGTTTGTCCGCCGCTGGCGTAGCGACGCTTTTCTGCATGCAGCATGCCGACCGGCGCGTCGTCCTTGAGCACCTGCAGGTTGGCGCGGTCGGACACGTAATTGGGTCCCCGCCGTTCTTCCAGGCTGTCGAAGTGCAGCGCATAGCGGCCGAGCTGTACCTGCTGGCCGGGCGCCAGCGCCACTTCGCGCTGCAGGCTCAGCGATTCAACCAGCAAGGCACCGGCCAGGAACACCGCCACGCCCAGATGCGCCAGCACCATGCCCAGCATTTCGGCGGTGTAGCGACGGCCCTTGGCCGCCCGCCGCGTCCACAGGAAGCGTGCGGTGCCCAGCATCACCCAGGCCGCACCGGCCACACCAATCGCGGCCTTGAACTGGCCTTGCGGCGCCATGAACCAGGCCAGCGCTCCGGCCGCCAGCGCCAGGGCCGCCCACGGCGCCAGCAGCGCCAGCGGCCGCGAGGCCTGTTCGCGCTGCCAGCGGGTGAGCGGGCCGAACGGCAGCAACGCCACCAGCGGCGCCATCAACACCACGAATAAGGTGCCGAAGTAGGGCGGGCCGACCGACAACTTGCCCAGGCCCAGCGCATCGGCCAGCAGCGGATACAGCGTGCCCAGCAACACCATCGCGCAGGCGCAGGCGAGCAGCAGATTGTTCAACAGCAACAAGGTTTCGCGCGAGCTGCCGGCAAATGCGCGGCGCGGGTCAGCGTCGGCCGACATCCGTGGCGCGCGCAATGCGTACAGCAGCAGCGAGCCACCGACCACCGCCAGCAGGAACACCAGGATGAACAGTCCGCGTGACGGGTCCGCGGCAAACGAATGCACGCTGGTCAACACGCCCGAGCGCACCAGGAAGGTACCCAGCAACGACAGCGCAAAGGCGGCAATGGCCAGCAGCAGGGTCCAGCTGGCAAAGCTGCCGCGTTTTTCGGTGACCGCCTGCGAATGCAGCAGGGCGGTGCCGACCAGCCACGGCATGAAACTGGCGTTTTCCACCGGATCCCAGAACCACCAGCCGCCCCAGCCCAGTTCGTAATACGCCCACCAGCTGCCCAGCGCGATGCCCACGGTGAGCATCGACCACGCCACATTGGTCCACGGCCGCGTCCAGCGTAGCCAGCGTGCGTCCATGCGGCCTTCCAGCAATGCAGCAATGGCGAAGGCGAACGGCACCGCAAAGCCGACATAGCCGCAATACAGCATCGGCGGATGGATGATCAGGCCCGGATCCTGAAGCAGTGGATTGAGGTCGGCGCCTTCCAGCGGTACCGGCACCAGGCGCGCAAACGGGTTGGAGGTGAACAACAGGAAGGCCAGAAAGCCGACGCTGATCAGCGCCATCACCCCGAGCACGCGCGCCACGACCTGTGCCGGCAATTGCCGCGACCACAGCGCCACCGCGCCGGTCCACAGCGCCAGTACCAGGGTCCACAGCAGCAGCGAGCCTTCGTGCGCGCCCCAGACTGCCGAGTAGCGGTACATGACCGGCAGCAGGCTGTTGGAATTTTCGGCGACATAGCGCACCGAAAAGTCCTGGACCAGAAACGCGTGCGTCAGCACCGCAAAGGCGGTGGCGATCAGGCCAAGCTGCACCAGCGCTGCCGGCCGCGCCACTGCCATCCAGCTGCTGCGGCCACGCTGGGCTCCGGCCATCGGCACGGCGGCCTGCACCAGCGCCACCAGCAGGGCCAGCACCAGCAGGAAGGTGCCGAGTTCAGGAAGCATGGGAGAGCCGGGACCCAGGACCCGGGACCCGCGACCCGGGAGGAGCAGGGCTTGGGGCGCAGCCGAGACGCATGCGAGGAGCTATCGCCGACAGGCCTGCTTCGGCGGCAAAGCGCCTTGTCCGGGTCCCGGGTCCCGGGTCCCGGGTCCCAACATTCCCCAAGCCCGGATCACCACGACGCATGCGCAAGAACACATCTGCACTGGCCGCAACGCGCCCTTCCCGGGTCCCCGGTCCCGGGTCCCGGGTCCCGACATTCCCCAAGCTCGGATTTCCGCGACGCATGCGCAAGAACACGTCTGCACTGGCCGCAACGCGCCCTTCCCGGGTCCCCGGTCCCGGGTCCCGGGTCCCGACATGCCTTTCCCTCACTGCGGCCCCTCCACGCGATGCTTGCGGTGCGCACTGCCCATCTTGTCGGCCACTTCCTTGGGCATATAGGTTTCATCGTGCTTGGCCAGCACATCTTCGGCCACGAACACGCCCTGCTGCATGCGACCGGTGGCCACCACCGCCTGACCTTCGCGGAACAGGTCGGGCAGGATGCGGTCGTAGCGTACCGGCAGCTGCGCGTCGCCATCGGTAACGCGGAACTGCGCTTCCAGCGAACCGGAGGCTCTTTTGAAGGAGCCTTTCTCGACCATGCCGCCAAGCCGAAAACGGGAGTGCGCGCCGGCATCGCCACGCAGCACTTCCGAAGGCGTGTAGAGGTAGGCCACGTTGCGCTGCAGGGCCATGGCCACCAGCGTGGTCGCCAGCCCCCCGGCCAGCACCAGCGCGATCACCAGCCATAGACGGCGGCGACGTTGCGGGTTCATCGGCTCAGCTCTGCATCACTGGGCAGCACGCGCTTGCGCTCACGCAGGCGGCGCGCCTGCGCAACCCTCAATGCACGGCGCACCTGCCAGCGGCCGGCGATCAAGTCCCACAGCAGCACCAGCACGAACACCGCATAGGCAGCGACGACATAGGGTAGGTAGCTCATGCCGTGCCCTCCGCATCGCGCACGATCCAGGCCTTGCCGGCCTCGCGGCGCAGGTTGTCGGCGCGCGCGCGGGTGAGCAGGGAGCCGGCGAACCAGAACTTGGTGCCGATCACCATCAGCCACAACGGCAGCAACATGCTGGCATCGATGGTCGATGGCCCGAACAGGCGAATGCTCTGGCCCTGGTGCAGCGAATTCCACCACACCACCGAGTAGCGGATCACCGGCAGCAGCACCACGCCGACGATCGCCAGCAAGCCAGCCGCGCGTGCGGCCTGGCGACGGTCATCGATGGCGTGGTACAGCCCGATCACCCCCAGATACAGGAACAACAGGATCAGTTCGGTGGTCAGGCGCGGGTCCCAGTCCCACCAGGCGCCCCACATCGGCTTGCCCCAGATGCTGCCGGTCAACAGCGTGATCACGGTGAACGCCGCGCCGATGGGCGCGCATGCCATCGCCAGGATCTCGCACACCTTGATGCGCCAGATCAGCGCGATCGCCGCGTACACCGCCATCAGCCCAAACACGAACAGGCTCATCCACGCACTCGGCACATGGATATACAGGATGCGGAAACTGTCGCCCTGCTGGTAATCGGCCGGCACCGCAAACAAGGCCTGCCAGATGCCGGCGCCCAGCAGCAACGCGGCCAGCGCATGGCACCACGGCGCCCAGCGCGCAGTGAATCGGTCGAAGATCGGGGGCGAGGCGAGTTGGTGGAACCAGCGGGCGACGACGTTCATGCGGTGGCGACGGCTCTTGGCATGGCGATGGCTTCTTGCATGGAGACAGCTCTCGGTACGACACCGCCGTACGACCTACGGTGTCCCGTCAACGGCGCATCTGTAACGTCGATCAGCTCAGCGAAATGCGGATCGCCGCCGCCGCTGCCAGCGGTGCCAGCACGATGCCGATCACCAAGCCCGCACCCAGCAGCAGCAACGCACCCACCGCATCCTGCCCTTGTCCGCTTGCCGCCACGCTGCCGGCCCCGAACACCAGCACCGGCACATACAACGGCAGCGCCAGCAATGCCACGAGAATACCAGAGCGTTTCATGGTGACAGTCAGTGCAGCGACCACCGCGCCGAGCAGGCTCAAAAGCGGTGTGCCCAGCGCCAACGATGCCAGCAGCACCGGCAATTGGTCATGCGGCAGGTGCAGCAATTCGCCGAGCAGCGGCGTCACAGCAATCAGCGGCAACGCACTGGTTGCCCAATGCAGCAGCACGCGCACCGCAATCAACCAGGCCAGCGGCACCGGTGCCAGCAGCCACTGCTCCATCGAGCCGTCGTCGACATCGCTGCGGAACAGCGCGTCCAGCGACAACAGGCCGGCGAGCAGCACCGACAGCCATAGCACCGCCGGTGCCGCCTGCGCCAACAGGTCCGGGCGTCCGCCCAGGCCCAGCGCGAACAGCACCACGATCAGCAGCGCGAACAGCGCCGGCTGCAGTGCGTCGCTGCGACGGCGCCACAGCAGCTGCAGATCGCGACGCAACAGCGCGCGGCCAGCCTGCAGCAACGAGGGTTGTGGCGAAGGCGTGCTCATGCTGCCGCCTCCAGGGTGAGCATACGGGTGCGCACCGGCGGCGCCGCATAGGCGCCATGGGTGGTAACCAGCGCCGCGCCGCCGCCGCGCAGGTGCGCGGAGATCATCCGGTTGACCAGGGTGATGCCGTCCAGATCCAGATTCGCGTACGGCTCGTCCAGCAGCCACAGCGGCGCCGGCGACAGCCACAGCCGCGCCAGCGCCAGGCGCTTGCGTTGCCCGGCCGACAATTGCCGCACCAGGGCATCTTCGTAGCCGGCCAGCCCCACGATGGCCAGCGCGCTGCCCGGCATCTGCTTGGCCCGCCGGCCATGCAGGCCGCACAGGAAGTGCAGGTTCTCCAGGGTGCTGAGGTCGGCCTTCAGGCCGGGCAGGTGGCCCAGGTAGGCCATGAAGCGGCTGCGGTCGCCGCGCCGCGCAGTCTTGCCGTCGATCTGGATCTGCCCGCGCTCCACATGCAGCAGCCCGGCCAGCACGCGCAACAGCGTGGTCTTGCCGGCGCCATTGTCGCCCTGCACCAACAGGGCTTCGCCGGCATCGACATGGAAATCCAGCGGGCCGAACACCGGCTCCTCGTTGCGGTTGAAGGCCAGGGCGTGCGCCGCCAGCAGCGGTGGCGCGGTGTGCAGCGGTTCGATCATCGGTGCAGCGGGCTCCCGTCGCAGGACGGCATGGGGGAAGGACCGGGGCGAGGGCGCACCAGACCGGGCGCGCATTGTAGCGACGATGGTGGCACGCCGGGGACGTATGAGGCAGCGCCGGAGGCGCCGCGGTGGGTCGGGGAACGCTGTTTTGCAGCGTCCGAACGCACCCGCCTGGCGGCTTTGCGTACACTCGCGGTCCCCCGTTTCTTGTCCGGACAGGCACCATGCTCCTCACGACCAAGCTGCCCAAGGTGGGCACCACCATCTTTACCGTCATGTCGCAGCTGGCGGCCGAGCACGGCGCGGTCAACCTGGGTCAGGGCTTCCCGGATTTCGCGGTGCCGCAGCGCCTGGTCGAGGAACTGGACCAAGCCATGCGCGCCGGCCACAACCAGTACCCGCCGATGACCGGCGTGGCGGCGCTGCGTCAGGCCATCGCCGGCAAGGCGCAGCGCTGCTACGGCGCGCAGGTCGATGCCGATACCGAGATCACCGTGACCAGCGGCGCCACCGAGGCCATCTTCAACGCCATCCACGCGGTGGTGCGCGCCGGCGAGGAGGTCATCGTGCTGGACCCGGCCTACGACTGCTACGAGCCGGCGATCGATCTGGCTGGCGCGCGTGCGGTGCACGTGGCATTGCACCCGCAGACCTTCGCGGTCGACTGGGACGCCTTGCGCGCCGCGATCACGCCGAAGACGCGCCTGTTGATGATCAATTCGCCGCACAACCCCTCCGGCGCCATGCTCTCGGCCGACGACATGCAGACGCTGACCGAGCTGCTACGCGGCACCGACATCTTCCTGCTCTCGGACGAGGTCTACGAGCACATCGTGTTCGACGGCCACCGCCACGAATCGGTGCTGCGCTGGCCGGAACTGCGCGAGCGCGCGTTCGTGGTTTCCAGTTTCGGCAAGACCTATCACTGCACCGGCTGGAAGATCGGCTACGCCATCGCACCGCCGGCGCTGACGGCCGAATTTCGCAAGGTGCACCAGTACAACACCTTCACCAGTTTCGGCCCGGCCCAGCACGCCTTTGCCGCGATGATCCGCGACGAACCCGAACACGACGAACAACTGGGCGCCTTCTATCAGGCCAAGCGCGACCGTTTCCGCGAACAGTTGCTGACCACGCGCCTGAAGCCGCTGCCGGTGCCCGGCGGCTACTTCCAGCTGGTGGACTATTCGGCCATCAGCGATCTGCCCGACACCGAGTTCGTGAAATGGCTGACGGTGGAGAAGGGCGTCGCCGCGATCCCGCTATCGCCGTTCTACGAAAACGCACCGGCTGGGCAGCGCTTGGCAAGGCTGTGCTTCGCCAAGAACGATGCAACGTTGGACGCCGCAATCGAGCGTTTGCAGAAGCTCTGACGAGCTGGGATTCGGGAGTCGGGATTGGGGATTGGCAACGGCGGCGCGCCGCTTGTCGCTTCGAATCTATACGACACCGATAGCACCAAGCCGCCCGACACCCGCTATTTCGAATCCCCAATCCCGAATCCCAAATCCCCGTCTCTCTATGAACGATCTGCGCATCTCCCTGATCCAAGGCGACACCCGCTGGCATGACCCGGCTGGCAATCGCGATTATTACGGCGCGTTGCTGGAGCCACTGACCGGGCAGACCGATCTGGTGATCCTGCCGGAGACCTTCACCAGCGGGTTTTCCAACGACGCCATCGACAAGGCCGAAGGCATGGACGGGCCGACCGTGGCCTGGGTGCGCGCGCAGGCGGCGCGGCTGCGTGCGGCGGTCACCGGTAGCGTGCAATTGCGCACCGATGCGGGGGTGTTCAATCGGCTGCTGTGGGCCACGCCCGATGGCGCGCTGCAGTACTACGACAAGCGTCACCTGTTCCGCTTCGGCAACGAGCATCTGCGCTATGCGGCAGGGCGCGATCGCCTCTGCGTCGAGTGGAAGGGCTGGCGGATCAATCCGCAGGTCTGCTACGACCTGCGCTTTCCGGTGTTCTGCCGCAACCGCTTCGATGTGGAACGCCCCGGACAGTTGGATTTCGATCTGCAACTGTTCGTCGCCAACTGGCCGTCCGCCCGCGCCTATGCGTGGAAGACCTTGCTGCGCGCCCGTGCGATCGAAAACCTGTGCTTCGTTGCCGCGGTCAACCGCATCGGTGTGGACGGCAACCAGTTGCACTACGCCGGCGACAGCGCGGTGATCGATTTTCTCGGCCAGCCGCAGGTCGAAATCCGCGAACGCGAACAGGTCGTCACCACCACCATCAGTGCAGCCGCACTGGCCGAGCACCGCGCCCGCTTCCCGGCGATGCTGGATGCCGATCGATTCGAGATTCGGGATGTGTAAGCCGGGATTGGTGCAAGCCAATCCAGTCCAGGCGCGAGCACGCCCGCTGTCACCAATCTCGAATTCCCAATCCCGAATCCCAGCTACTCAGTCAATTTGATCTCATAGATCGTCGGCCAACGCTTGCCGGTGACGAACACGCGGTCGTGGTCTGCGTCATAGGCGATGCCGTTGAGCACGTCGTTGCTGGGGTCGGTCAACGTGTCGGCATCGGGGACCAACGCTTTCAGGTCGATCCAGCCGATGACCTTGCCGCTGGCGGGGTCGATCCGTGCGATGCGGGTGGTCAGCCAGACATTGGCCCACAGCTCGCCCTTCACCCATTCCAGCTCGTTGAGATTGTCCAGCGGGCGGCCGCGCGCGGTGACCTGGATGCTGCCGATCTGCTTCAGGGTCTGCGGGTCCAGCCGGCGGATGCTGGCGGTGCCATCGCTCATGTACAGCTGGCGCGCGTCACTGGTCAGCGCCCAGCCTTCGCCCTGGTAGGAAAACTGCGAACGCGGCGCCAGCGTGGCCAGGTCGTAGACGAAGCCTCGCTGGTTGCGCCAGGTCAGCTGAATCACCCTGTCGTGCCAGGCCACGATGCCTTCGCCGTAGTAGGGCGAAGGCGTATCCACCTGCTGCAGTACCCGGCCGCTTTTCAGCTCGACCTTGCGAACGCTGGAATGGCCCAGCTCGCCGGTGCTCTCGTACAGGTGGCCATCCAGATAGAACAGGCCCTCGGTGTAGGCGGCGGTGTCGTGCGGATAGCGGTTGACGACCGTGTAACCAGTGGTCGGAATCGCCTCGCCGCAATGCGCGAGCGAGGGCAGCAACAAGGCGACGAAGAGCAGCGGGTTGGCAGTGCGTGACATGCGCCGATCATCCCACGCCGCGCCCGTGCCCGCAGCACCCACGCAGGGACGGGATGCAGGTAATGATTGGCTGAACGCGAGTTGGAACGCTGCCGCCACCTTGTCGCGGCTGCCACATCGGCGCTGCTAGTCTCGCGCCACGTCCATCACCGGCAACGCACACATGATCAAGTCACTGTCTCTTTTTGCCCTGCTTGGCGCGGCAACGCTGGCCCCGCAGGCGCAGGCCGCCGGCAATATCGATTGCCAGCTGAAGTTCAATCTGTCCGGCTGGTCGGTGTTCTACAAGACCGCCAGCGGCACCGGCACCATCACCTGCGACAACGGCGCGGTCATCCCGGTCAAGATTTCCAGCAAGGGCGGCGGCCTGACGGTCGGCAAGTCCAAGATCACCGGCGGCCGTGGGTCGTTCTCCGGTGCCTATAGCCTCAACGACCTGTTCGGCACCTATGCCGCTGCCGAAGCGCACGCGGGCATCGTGAAGTCGAGCACCGCACAGGTGGTCACCAAGGGCGATATCTCGCTCGCGCTGGCAGGTACCGGCGAGGGTGTGGATCTGGGTGTGAATGTCGGCAACTTCGTGATCGAACGCCGCAAGTAAGCGGAAGCATCGCGTCGCGCGCATCGACCGATGCGTGCGGCTCCTGCCTCGCGGCAAGCTTGCGCAAGACAGGGGCTGCTGGCGCGACTGCCTGAGTGGACCCGGCGGAATCCTCTGCTCCAGTCGACGGTCCATCGTGTCGGCCACAACAAAAGAAAACGGCCCCGCGAGGGGCCGTTTTTTGTTGTGCGGATCAACTGATGCTCAGCGACCGCGATTGCCGCCGCCTGGCGGACGACGGTTGCCGCCACCCGGCGGACGGCCGCCCGGGCCACCACGCGGTGCGCCGCCGGGACCACCCGGTCCGCGCGCGCCACCGCCCGGACCACCGGGGCCGCGATTGCCGGCTGCAGGGCCGCGATGACCGCCCGGTCCCGCCGGACGGCCGCCGCTCGGGCGTCCGGCAGGACGCGCAGCGCCATACGGGCTGAACCCGGGGTTGGCATGATCGGACGGAAAGATCGGCGCGTTGCCCGGGTGACCATAGGGATGCTTGCGCTGTCCCTGGCCTTGCCCCTGCGATTGACCCTGACCACCTGCGCCGCCGCGGCCCTGGCCGCCGGCACCCGGACGCGCGCCGCCAGGACCCTTCTTGGCATACGGACGTGCCTGGCCGGTGCTGTTGCCTCCCGGGCCGGCGTTGCGGTGGCCGCTCGGGCCGGTGCTCACGCCATCGGGCACGTACCAGCTGCGGAATGCCGCCGGGTTGCCATCGGGCAGCGAGCGATCGCCCTTGGCCGGGCCGCGCTGCTTGAACGGGCGTTGCTGCGACTGCTTGGCCGCCGCTTCGCCGCTGACGGTCAGGCCGCCCTTGAACCCGCCAGGCTTGCCACGGCCGCCGCGGCCGCGATCTTCGCGCAGGTTGTCGAAGCGACGCAGCTCACGGCCTTCGTCGGCGCCGGACGTCTGGCCGTTGACGTAGGCATTGCTGCGGCCATCGCGCGAGACGTGCACGGTGGACTTGGCGGCGCGGCGCTGGCCGATCACCGGCTGCAGGGTCAGCGCCGACGGCGCGCCTTCTTCCAGCTTGAGTTCGGCGCGCAGGCTTTCCACCTTCTCCTGCGCCACTTCCACCGACTGACCACGCAGCAGTTCGCGCGGCAGCGAAATCTTGCCGTAGCGGCTGCGCTTGAGGCGGCTGACCTGGCAGCCCTGCGATTCCCACAGGCGGCGCACTTCGCGGTTGCGGCCTTCCTTGACGACCACGCGGAACCAGTCGTGCGAGTCGGTGCCGCCGATGCGCTCGATCTCGTCGAACTTGGCGCCGCCGTCTTCCAGCAACACACCGCGCGACAGCCGCTCGATGATGGCGTCGGAGACGGTTTCTTCGCCTTCCGGGGCGCGCACGCGCACCACGTACTCGCGTTCGACCTCGTAGGAGGGGTGCATCATCGCGTTGGCCAGCTCACCGTCGGTGGTCAGCAGCAACAGGCCGGTCGTGTTGATGTCCAGGCGACCGATGGCGATCCAGCGCGAGCCCTTCAGTGCCGGCAGCGACTCGAACACGGTCGGGCGGCCTTCGGGATCTTCGCGCGTGGTCACTTCGCCTTCGGGCTTGTTGTAGATCAGCACGCGCGACGGTTCGGTCAGCGCGCTGGCCACGAAGCTGCGGCCGTCCAGTTCGATCTTGTCGCCGCTGCGCACCGACATGCCGGTCTGCGCGACGGCGCCATTGACCTTGATCAGGCCATCGGCAATGCGCTGCTCCAGCGCGCGGCGCGAGCCCAGGCCGGCCTGGGCCAGCACCTTGTGCAGGCGCTCCTCCAGCTTGGGCGCTTCGGGCGCGCTGTCGCGCTTGAGGGAAAGCTTGTTCAACGACAGCTTGCGGGGGGTGTCACTCATGTGTCTGGCTCCGGCCGCCGCGTTGCGGGTCGGCCTCTGGGTCGGAATCGGCTTCGTCAACAGCCACGGTCGTCGTCGCGACGGCGTTGTCTTCGTCTTCGTTCACTGCATCCGCGCGCGTTCCCGGCGCGGTGTCGGGGTCGCCCTCGCGGGCGTCATCTGGGTGGTGCGTATCCTGATCCTGCGCCGGGGCACGCCCGGGGTGTTGCGGTGTCTGCGCGCCCGTCACGTCGGCATCGTCCATGTCGATGGCGTCGTGAAGAGCGTGGTGTTGCTGGTCGACCTCGGCATCGCTGGCCGTTGCCGGCGCGTGCTGGTCGGCAATGGTGTCGATGTCTGTTTCGGGATCGCGCCCGGCATTGGCCTGATGATCGGTCGCTGCCTGGGAGCTGCCGTCCTGGCTTGCCACCGCGGCGGTCCCGGGCGCTTCCAGATCCTCCCGCGTCGCGCTGATGTCGCTGTCATCGGCCGCGGCGTCAGCGCTGGTGGCGTCTGCATCAGCGCCATCAACGTCGGCGCCATCAACGTCGGCGCCATCAGCAGTTGCGTCCGCATCGGGGCCTCCAGCGCTAGCCGCATCGGCATCTGCCTGATCCTGCCCGGTCTGCATCGCTGCCGACGCCGGCACGGCGCCATCCAGTTGCCCGTCGCGGTCCAGCGGCAGCTGCGGTTCCAGCTCGGCGATGTCCTTCAACTCAGACAATGGCGGCAGCTCGTCCAATCGCTTGAGCCCGAAGTAATCCAGAAAGCCCTTGGTGGTACCGAACAGGGCGGGCTTGCCGGGGACATCGCGGTGGCCGACCACGCGGATCCACTCGCGTTCTTCCAGCGCCTGGATGATGTTGCTGCTGACCGCCACACCGCGCACCTGCTCGATCTCGCCGCGGGTGATCGGCTGGCGGTAGGCAATCAAGGCCAACGTTTCCAGCGTGGCGCGGGTGTACTTGGTGCGGCGCTCGGTCCACAGCCGTGCCACCCAGCCATGCACCTCGGCCTTGACCTGGAAGCGGAAGCCCGAGGCCACCTCGACCAGTTCCACGCCGCGCTCGGCGCAGCCCTCGCGCAGCAGTTCCAGCGCGCGCTCCACGCTGCCGGGCGGCGCGGGTTCTTCTTCCGGAAACAAACCCTGCAATTGCGCCAGCGTCAGCGGTTGGCTGCTCGCCAGCAGGGCGGCTTCGATGATGCGGGTGATCAGCGCTTGATCCATTCGGTGATCGGCTTCAGATAGGTTCGTTGGCAGCATCGCTGTCATCGAATTCGCTGGAGAATTGTAGCGGCGCGTTGGTATTTCCCAACGCCAGCGACTTCACGTAGATCGGCGCCAGTGGCGCTTCCTGCACGATGTCCAGCAACTGCTCCTTGGCCAATTCGAGCAGCGCCAGGAAGGTGACCAGCACGCCGAGCTTGCCTTCCTCGGCAGTGAACAGCGATTCGAAGCGATAGAACCTGCCATCGTCCAGGCGGCTCAGCACATCGCCCATGCGCTGGCGCACGCTCAGCGCCTCGCGCTTGATCGCATGGCCGGTAAACAGCTCGGCGCGCTTGAGCACGTCGTACAGCGCCATCAGCATTTCTTTCAGTTCCACCGGCGGCGGCAGCTTGACCGCCGCGCGCTCGGGCAGATGCGCCTGCACCGGCGCGCTGTCGCGGCCCATGCGGGGCAGGGTGTCCAGATCCTCGGCGGCCTGCTTGAAGCGCTCGTATTCCTGCAGGCGACGTACCAGCTCGGCGCGCGGATCTTCTTCTTCGCCATCCTGGCTCGGCGGGCGCGGCAACAACATGCGCGACTTGATCTCGGCCAGGATCGCGGCCATCACCAGATATTCGGCGGCCAGTTCGAAGCGCAGCTCCTGCATCACATTGATGTAGTCCACGTACTGCCGGGTGATCTCGGCCACGGGTATATCCAGAATATCCAGGTTCTGGCGCCGGATCAGGTACAGCAGCAGGTCCAGCGGGCCTTCGAAGGCATCCAGGATGACTTCCAGCGCGTCCGGCGGGATATACAGATCCTGCGGGATCTGCAGCACCGGCTGCCCATGCACCACCGCCAGCGGCATTTCCTGCTGCTGTGGCGGCGCGCTCGTGGCTGGCGGAGTCGCGACGTGCGCGAGTTCGGAATTCATCAGGTCGACATCGGGTCTTACGGTCGCCGGCCACGGTCTGAAGCCGCGCCTGCAGGGCTTTGCCTTGAGTTATTACGATCAATGTCGTGCCTGGGCCGGCACGATCCTACAAATCCACATATAACGTGCGCCGCGTGGCATGCGGCGACGGAACAGCGAGGAGGTCGTCTACGCGAGCCGGCGGTGGGCAGCGAATCGCTCGTCGAGTGTGGCGTGGGGCCTGGGCCGACGGGCCGCTGCGTCCGGTTGCGTGTGCAGTGGTGCCAAGGGTAATGCGTGCGCGGGGGCGGTGTCCAGCACTGACGCGGCTAGAATCGGGCGGTGATCTTCAAGTTCTGGCGAGGTGGCGTGTGTGGTACGTAATCGAAGGGTATGACCGGGCCGACGCCCTGGCGGCGCGGCAGCAGGCGCGACCGGCGCATCTGGTGCGCCTGCAGGCCTTGGCGGCAGCGGGCCGCTTGCTGGTAGCGGGCCCATGCCCGGCCATCGACGCCGAGGATCCTGGTCCGGCCGGCTTCAGCGGCAGTGTGGTGATCGCCGCGTTCGACGCGCTGGAGGATGCGCGCGCATGGGCCGACGCCGACCCGTACGTGGAGGCCGGCGTGTACGTGCGCACGGAGGTCCGCCCGTTCCGGCGGGTGTTGCCATGAGCCGGGTCGAGCGAATCCGCGCGGCGGTGCAGGCGGCGCTGGCGCCGACCGAGCTGGAGGTGGTGGATGACAGTCATCGCCACGCAGGCCATGCCGGCGCACGCGACGGGCGCGGGCACTTCAATGTGCGCGTGGTCAGTGCCGCCTTCGCCGGCAAGCCGCCGCTCGCGCGCCACCGCGCGGTGTACGCGGCCGTCGGCGAGATGATGCAGACCGATATCCATGCCTTGTCGATCGAGGCATTGGCGCCGGGGGAAGCCGGCTAGCCGGAGCGCCCAGACCGCGTCATGTAGGAGCGCACCCGGGCGCGACGGGGCTTTATCGGTAACGCTCTGTCGCGCCCGGGTGCGCTCCTACGGGCGCGGCAGTGCCTGGGTGGACGACCCAGCCATGGCGCCTGGCCGACGTCCCCCCAATTTTGAGTAGCACCTCAGTTTGGAGTCCAATTCCCTACCCCAAGGAGATTGGACGTGAAGAAGCGTTTTTCCGAAGAGCAGATCATCGGCTTCCTGCGCGAAGCCGAAGCGGGCATAGCGATCAAGGACTTATGCCGGCGGCATGGCTTCAGTGAGGCCTCGTACTATCTGTGGCGCAGCAAGTTCGGCGGCATGAGCGTGCCCGACGCCAAGCGGCTCAAGGACCTTGAGGCCGAGAACGCGCGGCTAAAGAAGTTGCTGGCCGAGCAGTTGTTCGAGAATGACCTGATCAAGGATGCTTTGCGAAAAAAGTGGTGAGCGCACCGGCGCGTCGTGCGCTGGTGCGCGAGTGGATCGGGCGTGGTGCCAGCGAGCGTCGTGCGTTGGCGGCGATCGGCATGAGCGCCAGCGCGCTGCGCTATTGCCCACGTCAAGACCGCAATGGCGAACTGCGCGAGCGCATTCTTGCGTTGGCGCATCGCCATCGCCGCTACGGCGTGGGGATGATCTATCTCAAGCTGCGACAGGAAGGACGCCTGGTGAACTACAAGCGCGTGGAGCGGTTGTATCGCGAGCAGCAGCTACAAGTCCGGCGCCGCAAGCGCAAGAAGGTACCGGTTGGCGAGCGTCAGCCGCTGCTGCGGCCAGCGCAGGCCAACCAGGTGTGGTCGATGGACTTCGTGTTCGACCGCTCCGCCGACGGCCGAGTGATCAAGTGTCTGGTGATCGTGGACGACGCAACGCACGAAGCGGTCGCCATCGAGGTGGAACGCGCGATCTCCGGGCACGGGGTTGCGCGCGTGCTGGATCGGTTGGCACACAGTCGCGGCCTGCCGCAGGTGATCCGCACCGACAACGGCAAGGAGTTTTGCGGCAAAGCGATGGTTGCCTGGGCGCATGACCGGGGTGTGCAGCTACGGCTCATCCAGCCGGGCAAACCAAACCAGAACGCCTACGTCGAATCGTTCAACGGCCGGCTGCGCGACGAATGCCTCAACGAGCACTGGTTCCCGACGTTGCTGCATGCGCGCACCGAGATCGAACGCTGGCGACGCGAATACAACGAGGACCGACCCAAGAAAGCAATTGGCGGCATGACGCCGTCCGCTTATGCCCAACATCTGGCAAACACCGATATCATCAACCCCGGACTCTAAACCCGACCGCTACTCAGGGCGGGGGGACGTCGTGGCAGCAGCACCTCCATGACATAGCCGTAGTAAACCTGAGCGCGGCTGCATTGCCGCGATGGCCCATCACGCACTCTTTCTGCGAGCTACTTGCAAGGCGCGACACGATAGAGATTCAGCCCTTGGTAGCCGCGCTGGCGCGTCGGTGTCACGAACTTCGCCCGCGCGCTGTCGACAGCCCGACACGCCTTGCAGGGTGGTCATGCCCGCACCGGTCACGCCGCGGAGAAAACCGCCAACCGTGATCCGCGTTGTGCTTCGTTTGTGGACACATGGGCACGTATTTGTTGCGTCGCAGCACATTGCTTCACGTATTCATCACTTGCAGATGCTTGATCTGTAAGCGGTTTCACACGCGTGACGACAGGGGTTTACGCCCGCTTATGAAAACGCTTACAGTCCGCGCCAGTTTTGGGAAGCCGGTCGCGGAGGGCGACACGCATGGCCAAGGGCGCGGTCACCATCAAAGATGTTGCACGGGAAGCGCAGGTGTCCGTGGCGACGGTGTCGCGCGCGCTCAACGGGCACGACAACGTGGCCGGACCGGTACGCCAGCACGTCATGGAGGTCGCCGAACGGCTGCGCTACAGCCCGCACGCTGCTGCGCGCAGCCTGAGCAGCCGGCGCTCCCAGACCCTGGGCGTGGTGCTGCCGGACCTGTACGGCGAATTCTTTTCCGAGCTGATCCGTGGCATCGATGGCGCCGCCCGCGCTGCCGGCCAGCACCTGCTGGTGTCCAGCTATCACGGTGATCCGGAGGCCCAGGGCAGGGCGCTGCGCTCGATGCGGGGCCGGGTGGATGGCTTGCTGGTGCTTTCGCCGTATGCCGAGCAGCCCGGTTTCCTGACCGACAACCTGCCGCAGTCGCTGCCCACGGTGCTGATCAATACCCACCTGCCCGGAGCCGGCTATCCGGTGCTGAGCATCGACGACCACGCCGGCGCCATGGCCATGACCGAGCACCTGTTGCGGGCCGGGCACCGGCGCATCGCCTTCATCGGCGGGCCGGCGCTCAATTTCGATGCGCGCGAGCGCCTGCGCGGGTTTCGTGACGCGATGGCCGCACACGGTGAGCAGGCGCAGGGCATCGAATATGCCGGCGACTTCGACGAAGCCTCCGGCCATCGCGCGGGGCTGGCCATGCTGGCCGCCGGCCCCCTGCCCGATGCGGTGTTCGCGGCCAACGACATGACCGCGCTGGGCTGCCTCTACGCGTTTGCGCAGGCCGATATCGTGGTCCCGGACGACGTTGCGCTGGCCGGTTTCGACGACATCCCGCTCGCGCGTTTCGTGCACCCGGCGCTGACCACGATGCGGGTCAGCATCGCGCGCCTGGGTGAGCAGGCAATGACCCGCCTGATGCGGCTGGTCGAGGCCCCCGGCGGTGACGACGGCCTGCGCCAACTGCTGCGGCCCGAGCTGGTGATCCGTGCGTCCTGCGGTGCCGGCGACGCCGGCGGCTGACCTTTTCGCGGACGTCCTGTCCGCTCCCGCTGCCCCCGCGGCGGTCGTTCCTGCAAGACCGCAACGCCACAACAACAATCTGTACCGATCCCTGGAGGGACCAATGCGCCACCACCACTCCCATACCGCGCGCCCGGCGCGCAAGCTGCTCAGCTGCGCCCTGGTCAGCTGCCTGCTGCTGGGCGCCGCGCCTGCGTTTGCGCAGAGCACCGCGGCGACCATCCGAGGCCAGGTCACCGTCGACGCTGTACCTGCGGCGCAGGCCCAGGTCACCGCGACCAATCTCGCCACCGGACTGACCCGGACCGTGCAGGTCAGCAACGGCGGTTACTCGGTCGGTGGCCTGCCGCCGGGCTCCTATCGCATCGACGTCACCGCCAACGGCCAGACCAGCTCGCAGAACGTGACGGTGCAGGTTGGCCAGACGGCCACCCTGAACCTGGGCGTCGGCGGCGAGCCGGCCACGGCGGCCGGTGGTAACGCCACCACGCTGGATGCGGTGCAGGTCAAGGCGCCACCGGTACTGGTGGAAACCCGTACCTCCGAGAACGCCACCTACATCTCCAACGTGCAGATCCAGAACCTGCCGCGTGCCACGCGCAACTTCCTGGAACTGGCCGACACCGTGCCGAACGTGCAGTTCACCCGCGACGCCAACGGCACCACCAAGGTGCGCTCGGGCGCCACCTCGGCCGAGGGCACCAACGTCTACATCGACGGCGTCAGCCAGAAGAACTACGTGCTGACCGGCGGCGTCAGTGGCCAGGATTCCAGCCGCGGCAACCCGTTCCCGCAATCGGCGATCGGCGAATACAAGGTCATCACCTCCAACTACAAGGCCGAGTTCGATCAGGTCAGCGGCGCGGCCATCGTGGCCTCGTCCAAGTCGGGCACCAACGATTTCCATGGCAGCTTCTTCTGGGATACCAGCAACGACGGCTGGCGCGAGGAGAGCCCGCTGGAGAAAAAGGCCGGCGTGCGCGACGACTTCGAAGAAACCCAGTACGGCGCCACCTTCAGCGGCCCGATCCTCCAGGACAAGGCGCATTTCTTCATCGCCTATGAAGCCAAGGAATACACCACGCCCAATGTGGTGATCCCCGGCTCGATCTATTCCGACCGTATCGACCAGCTGCCGGCGCAGCTGCAGCCGCTGGTGGCCACCTACAGCACGCCGTTCAAGGAAGACCTGTACTTCGGCAAGATCGACTGGACCATCGGCGAGAACAACCTGTTCGAGCTGACCGGCAAGTATCGCAAGGAAGACGAGCTCAACGACGTCGGCCGCACCTCGACCTACGAGCACGGCAGCGTCAACGGCCAGGAAGAAAAGCGCGCCAACCTGCGCTGGCAGTACAGCGGCGCCAATTTCCTCAACGAAGCCAACCTGAGCTACGAAAGCGCGTTCTGGAACCAGGCGCCGCTCAATGACGGCACCGGCTACGTGCTGAGCTACGTGCCGGTGCGCGGGATCGAGGACGAAGTCTTGTCTGCCGGCGCCGGCAGCAGCTTCCAGCGCAAGGGCCAGAAGGGCTGGACCTTCCAGGACGACCTGACCTTGAACAGCCTGGAATGGCATGGCGCCCACACCGTCAAGATGGGCGTGAAGTTCAAGAGCATCGATCTGGACTCGACCCAGTTCAATCCGGCCAACCCGCAGTACTACTACAACATCCTCACCGACGTGCAGACGCCGTACCGCGTGCGCTTCGGCGCGCCGCTGGTGGAAGGTGGCGGGTCGGTGGTGTCCAAGAACAAGCAATACGGCATCTACCTGCAGGACGACTGGGAGGTCAACGAGCACTGGACTTTGAACCTGGGCGTGCGCTACGACTACGAAGAAACCCCGGCCTTCCTGGACTTCGTCACCCCGACGGATGTGGCCGGTGCGCTGCAGAACTGGCCCAACCTGCAAAACGCCAACTACAACATCAACAACTTCATCAGCACCGGCAACAACCGCAAGGCCTTCAAGGATGCCTGGCAGCCGCGCCTGGGCGCGTCCTACGATCTGTTCGGCGACCAGGCCCACGTGATCTATGGCGGTGCCGGCCGTGCGTACGACCGCAACATCTTCGACTACCTGGCCCTGGAGCAGCTCAACAACTCGTTCAAGTCGTATAGCTACTACTTCACCAGCGCCAACAACGGTGCGTGCCTGGGCGACCCGTGCACGGCGTGGAATCCGGCCTACAGCACCCAGCAAGGGCTCGACGCGCTGGCGGCCACCAGTGCCGGCGGCGGCGGGCGCGAGATCTACCTGATCGACAACAACATCAAGACCCCGTACTCCGACCAATTCAGCATCGGCATGCGCAACATGGTGCCGCTGTGGGGCCAGGACTGGTTCACCGATGTCACCCTGAGCCGCATCGAAAGCCACGACGGCTTTGCGTTCCTGCGCGGCAACCGTCTGCCCGACGGTTCGTTCTTCCAGCCGGGCACCACCTCGGGCGTGCCGACCGACGGCCCGGATGGCTACAGCGCCATCGTGCTGGGCACCAATGGCGTGGAGACCCGCAACAACCAGCTCGCGCTGCAGATCGAAAAGCCGTTCGACGAAGACTCCGGTTGGGGCCTGACCGTGGCCTATACCTATTCTGATGCCAAGGAGAACCGCCAGTTCGGCGAGCACTACGCGCTGGACCGCGAACGTATCCAGGATTACGGCTGGCGTGAAGCCGGCGGCATTCCCAAGAACCGCCTGGTGGTCACCGGCATCTATGAGTTGCCGTACGAGATCAAGCTGTCCGGCAAGCTGTCGCTGGCCAGCCAGACCGCGCGCTACGGCCAGAATTGCCTTGCCGGCAACGATCAATGCGACATCATCCAGTTCAAGCCTGACGGCACCCTAGGCTACAAGGAGTTCAGCATTGCGGCCAACAAGCAGTGGGATACCGGCGCAGGTGTCAAATTCAACGTGCGTGCGGATATCCTCAACGTGTTCAATTGGGTGAACTACGCCAACTTTAACGGCGACACCGGGACACTGGCAGACTTGAACACGGCTTACGGCACACCGACCGGTGTGCTGGCGTCGCCGATGCGTACCTTCCGTCTGGCCTTCGGTCTGGACTGGTAAGGTCCTCGACCGCCCCGGCAACACGGCCGGGGCGGTCGAACTCGGCGCTTGGATAGGGTAGGTTGGCGTGCGAGATGTAATCGATTACACAAGCGGGGGGCGGATGGACAGGGGCAACACGTCGCGTTGGTTGACGATTCCACTATTGCTGGGCGCGCTGCTGCTGGCGTCCTGTAAACAGGCCGAGGAACCCAAGGTGGCCGAAAAGAAGGCGCCGGTGAAAGTCATCCTGATCGAGGCGCAGTTGCCGCCCAAACCGGTCAAGCCGCCGCTGCCGCCGCTGTTCTCGGACATCGAACGCCGCACCTTCCAGTTCTTCTGGGACACCACCAATGAACTCAACGGACTGTCCCCGGACCGGTTTCCGTCGCGTCCGTTTGCCAGCATCGCTTCGGTCGGGTTCGCGCTGACCGCGTATCCGATCGGCATCGAGAACGGCTGGGTCAGCCGCAATCAGGCGATCGACCGCACCCTGACCACCCTGAAATTCTTCCGCGACGCTCCGATGGGGCCGCAGCGGACCGGTCGGGCCGGATACAAGGGCTTCTACTACCACTTTCTCGACATGCAGCAGGGCAACCGCTACGACAGCTGGGTCGAACTGTCGAGCGTGGACACCGCACTGCTGATGATGGGCGTGTTGTTCACCCAGTCGTATTACGACGGCGAGGACCCGCGCGAAAAAGAAATCCGCCAGATCGCCGATACGCTCTACAAGCGCGTGGACTGGCGCTGGCTGCAGCAGCGTGCGCCGCTGATCTCGATGGGCTGGTTCCCCGAGAGCGGCTTCATCGACCACGACTGGATGGGCTACAACGAGGCGATGATGCTGTACATCCTCGCGCTGGGCTCGCCCACGCACGGCGTCGACCCGGAAGCGTGGACCAGCTGGACCCGCACCTACAACAACGACTGGGGCGTGTACCAGGGCCAGGAATACCTGTCCTTCGGCCCGCTGTTCGGCCACCAGTACAGCCATGTCTGGATCGACTTCCGCGATATCCAGGACCAGTACATGCGCGAACGCGGCATCGACTACTTCCTCAACAGCCGCCGCGCCACCCTGGCCCAGCGCGACTACGCCATCGACAACCCGATGAAGTGGAAGGACTACGGCGAGAACGTCTGGGGCCTGACCGCCGGCGATGGCCCGCAGAACACCAGCCAGGAATACCGCGGCGAGCAGCGCCAGTTCCGCCATTACTCCTCGCGCGGCGCCGGCCTGCGCGAAAACTTCGACGACGGCACCATCGTGCCGTCGGCGGCGATCTCCTCGATCGTGTTCGCCCCGGAAGTGGTGATCCCGGCCACCGAGGAAATGCACAAGCGTTACGGCAACTTCCTGTATTCCAGTTACGGGTTCCTGGACTCGTTCAACCCCAGCTTCAATTACGACATCCCGCTCAAGACCGGGCGCATGGTGCCGGACCGCGGCTGGGTGGCCAGCGATTACATCGCCATCGACCAGGGCCCGATCCTGGCGATGATTGCCAACTACCAGAACGAATTCGTCTGGACGGTGATGAAAAAGAACCCCTACATCCGCGCTGGTCTGGAACGCGCCGGCTTCACCGGTGGCTGGCTCACGCCCGAGGGTGAGCCGCAGCCGTTGCCGCAGAAGGACGAGCAAAAGGCAGCTGCCCGCTCGCTGGGCATGGCCGAATCGCGTGCCGCCGCCGCCCAGGCCCAGCAAGACCCCTCGCAACGCCAAAAACCCGAGTAATCCGTGCGCCTTTTGAAACTGTTGATGCTGGCCGCCGCCTTGTGTGCAGGTGCGGCGGGATGTAATCGCTCCGACCCTGCCAAGACCACCGTGCGCTTCTGGGCCATGGGCAAGGAAGCCGAAGTGGTCGCAGAGCTGGTGGCCGACTTCGAAAAGCAGCACCCGGACATCCACGTCGATGTGCAGAACATCCCGATGACCGCGGCGCACGAAAAACTGCTCACCGCCTTTGCCGCCGACGGCTTGCCGGACGTGTGCCAGCTCGGCAACACCTGGCTGCCGGAATTTGCGCTGCTCGACACCCTGGAGCCGATGCAGCCGTATGTGGCGCGCTCGACCATCGTCGACCCGGCCGACTACTTTCCCGGCGTGTGGGACACCAACGTGGTCGATGGCACGCTGTACGGGGTGCCGTGGTATGTGGACACGCGCCTGCTGTTCTATCGCAAGGATCTGCTGCGCGAGGCCGGCTACAGCGAAATGCCCAAGACCTGGGCGGAGATGGAACAAGTGATGGCGGCGATCAAGCGCAAGGTCGGCCCCGACCGCTACGCCATCCTGATGCCGCTCAACGAGTTCGAGCAGCAGCTGTCGTTCGCGCTGCAGCAGGACGACCGCCTGCTGCGCGACCACGACAACTACGGCAACTTCCGCGGCGCAGGGTTCCGCAAGGCGCTGGGCTTCTACGACGGCATGTACCAGAAGGGCTGGGCGCCGAAGGTCTCCGAGACCCAGGTGTCCAACGTCTGGTACGAATTCTTCAATGGCTACTACGCGTTCTACCTGTCCGGGCCCTGGAACGTGCGCGAGTTCAAGCTGCGCCAGCCGCCGGGCATGGAAGGCAAGTGGGGCACCGCTGCGTTGCCTGGGCCGAACGGCCTGGGTGCGGGCATTGCCGGCGGCTCCAGCCTGGTGATCTTCAAGTCGTCCCAGCACAAGGACGCCAGCTGGAAGCTGATCGAATACCTCTCCCAGCCCACGGTGCAGGCGCGTTTCCACGCCATCATCGGCGACCTGCCGCCGCGCCGCAGCACCTGGAAGTTGCCGTCGCTGGCCAACGACGAACTGGCGCATGCCTTCGGCGACCAGCTGGAGCGGGTCAAGGCCACGCCGAAGGTGCTGGAGTGGGAGCGCATCGTGCAGGAAATGCGTCTGGTGACCGAGCGCGTGGTGCGCGGCGGTCAATCGCACGACGCCGCGGTGCAGGAACTGGATCAACGTGTGGACGAGATTCTGGCCAAGCGCCGCTGGATCTTCGAGCAGGAGGGCGGGCATGTCGGTCCGGCCGGTGAGACGGCCACACCCGCAGTAGCGCCATCTGCTGCAGAAATCGTCACGCCAGCCGCCGCCGCGGGCCAGGGAGCCGCACCATGATGAAACGCAATTCCGTCGCCGGCTGGGTGTTCGCCGCGCCGTCGATCATGGTGCTGGGCATGTTCTTCGGCGTGCCGGTGTTCGCCGCGCTGGTGCTCAGCGTCACCGACTTCGACCTGTACGCACTGGCCGACAGCAGCCATCTGCGCTTCGTCGGCCTGGGCAACTACGTCGAACTACTGCAGACGCCGCTGTTCTGGAAGTCGCTCTGGAACACCACGTATTTCGTGCTGCTGGGCGTGCCGATGTCGATCGGCGTCTCGCTCGGCGCCGCGCTCCTGCTCAATGCCAAGGCCTCGCGCCTCAAGGCCTTGTTCCGTACCGCCCTGTTCGCCCCGGTGGTGACCACGCTGGTGGCGGTGGCGGTGATCTGGCGCTACCTGTTCCACATCAAATACGGCCTGGTGAACTTCGGCCTCAGCCATCTGGGCATCGCTCCGATCGACTGGCTGGGCGACCCGCGCTGGGCCATGCCCACCATCATGCTGTTCGCGGTGTGGAAGAACTTCGGCTACAACATGGTGATCTTCCTGGCCGGGCTGCAGGCGATCCCGCAGGACCTGTACGAGGCCGCGCGCATCGACGGCGCCTCGCGCTGGAAGCAGTTCCTGCACATCACCCTGCCGATGCTCGGCCCGGTGCTGATGGTGGTCGGTGTGATCACCATTTCCGGCTATTTCCAGCTGTTTGCCGAACCCTACGTGATGACCCGCGGCGACCCGCTGCAAAGCACCGTCAGCGTGCTGTATTTCATGTTCGAAGAAGGCTTCAAGTGGTGGAACCTCGGCCGTGCATCGGCAGTGGCGTTCCTGTTGTTCCTGATCATCCTGGCGGTGACCACCGTGATGTTGCGCTTTGGCCGCAAGAAGGACCTGATATGAGCCGTGATGTCGGCGAATCGCGCTGGAATGCCGTGCTGATCAACGGCGGCCTGCTGGTGCTGGCCCTGATCAGCCTGGCGCCGCTGCTGTGGATGCTGTCGGTCTCGTTCATGCCCACCGGCGAGGCCAGCCGGTTTCCGCCGCCGATGCTGCCCTCGGCGTTCACCACCGCCAATTACCACGAGCTGTTTGCGCGCACCGGCATGGCGCGCAACTTCACCAACAGCCTGCTGGTGTCCGGGCTGATCACGCTGGGCTCGCTGCTGATCAACACCATGGCCGGCTATGCGTTTGCCAAGCTGCAGTTCGTCGGCCGCGAGCGCATCTTCAAGATCCTGATGGCCGCGCTGGTGATCCCGGCGCAGGTGGCGATGCTGCCGCTGTTCCTGCTGATGAAGCAGCTGCACCTGGTCAACAACATCGGCGGAGTGGTAGTGCCGGCCTTGGCCACGGTGTTCGGTATCTTCCTGGTGCGCCAATACGCGCGCAGCATTCCCGATGAATTGATCGAAGCCGCGCGCATCGATGGCGCCAGCGAGATGCGGATCTTCTTCCAGATCGTGCTGCCGATGCTCAAGCCGGTGCTGGTCACCCTGACCATCTTCACCTTCATGGGCTCGTGGAACGACTTCATGTGGCCGCTGATCGTGCTGACCGACCAGGAGCAATACACCTTGCCGGTGGCGCTGGCGGCGCTGTCGCGCGAGCACATCATGGACGTGGAACTGATGATGGCCGGTGCAGTGGTGACGGTGATTCCGGTACTGCTATTGTTCCTGGCGCTGCAGCGTTACTACATCCAAGGTCTTCTGCTGGGGAGTGTGAAGGGGTGAAGCCAATGTTCCTGCGATTGTTTGCCATGACCGCTGTTGCCACCTCTGCGGTCACGGCGCAGGCGCAGGAGCGCGTGCTCGACGGTTTCAACGACATCGGCGCGTGGCGCCTGGTGGTCTCCAACCAGGTCAGCGGTTCGCTGCGGCCGGTGGCTACGACATCCGGCGGGCATGCGTTTTGCCTGGACTACAACTTCAATGGCGTGTCCGGCTATGTCGGCATCCGTCGCAACCTGCCGATCGACTATCCAGAGAACTACCGCCTCGGGTTTTCGCTGCGCGGCGACTCGCCGTCCAACGATCTGCAGGTCAAGCTGATCAATGCCAGCGGCGACAACGTGTGGTGGGTCAACCGGCCGGGCTTCACGTTCCCGAAAAACTGGACCACGTTCAACTACCGCAAGCGCAACATCGAAAAAGCCTGGGGCCCGGGTGCGGACAAGCAGCTGCGCAGCAGCGCGGATGTGGAATTCACCATCTACAACAAGGTGGGCGGCAAGGGCACGGTGTGCTTCGATCGGCTGACCCTTACCCCGTTGCCGCCGGAAGACACCTCGCCGCTCAAGGCCGAGGCCATCACCGACACCGCGCCCGCGCTGGAACAGCGCCTGGCCGACGGCAAGCCCGACACCTTCTGGCTCAGCGGCGCGGTCAAGCAGCAGACGGTCACGCTGGACCTGGGCAAGGTGCGCGAATTCGGCGGCGCCGTGGTGCAGTGGGTGCCCGGCCTGCAGGCTTCGCAATACGTGGTGCGTGCCTCGGCCGATGGCCGCAGCTGGCGCGACCTGCGCACCGTCACCGCCGGTGCGGGTGGCACCGACTGGCTGGCGCTGCCCGATACCGAGGCGCGCTACCTGCGTTTCGATCTCAAGGATGGCCCCAACTGGCGCTACGGCATCAAGGAAGTGCAGCTGCAGCCGTTGGCATTCGCGGCAACGCCGAATGATTTCATCAAGTCGCTCGCCGCGCAGCTGCCGCGCGGTAGTTACCCGCGCGGGTTCTCCGGCGAGCAGCCGTACTGGACCATCATCGGTCTGGACGGCGGTACCGAGCAGGGCCTGATCGGCGAAGACGGTGCGGTGGAGGTGGGCAAGGGCGGTTTCAGCATCGAACCGTTCGTGGTCACCGGCGGCAAGCTGCTGCACTGGTCCGATGTGAGCAGCGAGCAGAGCTTGCAGGACGACTACCTGCCGATTCCCAGCGTCGACTGGCATCACGACCTGATGAATCTGCGCGTGACTGCCTTCGTGCAGGGCACTCCGGAGCAGGCGCAATTGGTCGCGCGTTACCAACTGCACAACACCGGCAAGGATGCGCGCGAGTTCACCCTGGCGCTGGCAGTCCGGCCATTCCAGGTCAACCCGCCGGCGCAGTTTCTCAACACCTTGGGTGGCGTCAGCCGCATCGACCAACTCGCAGTGGATGGTGGCCAGGTCAGCGTCAACGGCAAGCCGCGGGTGTTCGCTGCACAGCGGCCGGATGCCGGCTTTGCAAGCGCCTTCGACAGCGGCATGGATGTCAGCCATCTCACCGCGGCCACGCCGCCGACGGTGACCCAGGTCAAGGACGAAACCGGCCTGGCATCGGGCGTGTTGTTGTACCGCTGGAAGCTGGAACCGGGCCAACGGCGTGAAGTGGCGCTGGTGATCCCACAGACCGGCGCAGCGCAGCTGCCGGCCGGTTTCGATGCCGACACCGCGCAACAACAAGTGGCGCAGCAATGGCGCGGCAAACTCGATCGCGTGCGCATCAGCGTGCCGGCCGAAGGCAAGCCGGTGGTCGATACGCTGCGTACCGCACTGGCGCACATGTTGATCTCGCGCATCGGCCCGCGTCTGCAGCCGGGCACGCGTTCGTACTCGCGCAGCTGGATCCGCGACGGCGCGATGATTTCCGAAGGGCTGCTGCGGCTGGGCCGCGAAGACGTGGTGCGCGACTATGTCGACTGGTTTGCGCCGTTCCAGTTCGCCGACGGCATGGTGCCGTGCTGCGTAGATGACCGCGGCAGCGACCCGGTGCCGGAAAACGACAGCCACGGCGAGCTGATCTACAACATCGCCGAGTATTACCGCTACACCGGCGACAAGGCGTTCCTGGAAAAGATGTGGCCGCACGTCACCGGTGCCTACGACTACATGGAAAAACTGCGCGCCAGCGAACGCACCGAAGACAACTTCATGCGCAACCCGGCCTTCTACGGAATGATGCCGGTCTCGATCAGCCACGAAGGCTATTCGGCCAAGCCGGTGCATTCGTACTGGGACAATTTCTGGGCGCTGCGCGGCTACAAGGACGCCGCCATGCTGGCCGGCGCGCTCGACAAGCCGGAGGACGCCGCCCGGTTCGGTGCCGCACGCGATGAATTCAGTGGCGACCTGATCGCCTCGCTCGGTGCCGCGGTGCGCCAGCACAAGCTCGATTTCCTGCCCGGCTCGGCCGAACTCGGTGATTTCGACGCCACCTCCACCACCATCGCGCTCACTCCGGGAGGCGAGCAGCAGCGCCTGCCGCAGGAATTGTTGAACAACACCTTCGAGCGCTACTGGAAGGAGTTCTCCGACCGCCGCGACAGCAAGCGCGAATGGAAGGACTACACGCCGTACGAGTGGCGCAACGTGGCCGCATTCGTACGGCTTGGCTGGCGCGAGCGTGCCTGGGATGCCACCGCGTTCTTCTTCAAGGACCGCGCGCCGCAGCCCTGGAACCAGTGGGCCGAAGTGGTCTCGCGTACCCCGCGCACGCCGTTCTTCGTCGGCGACCTGCCGCATGCCTGGGTGGCCTCGGACTTCGTCCGCTCGGTGCTGGACATGTTTGCCTACACCCGCGAATCCGACCAGAGCCTCGTGATTGCCGCCGGCACGCCGACGCGCTGGTTCGAAGGCAAGGGCATCGGCATCGCCGAATTGCGTACACCTTACGGCCGCCTCAACTACAGCCTGCAGCGCAGCGAAAAACAGCTGCAATTGCAACTGCAACCCGGCTTGCTGATGCCGCCGGGCGGTGTGGTGTTTGCGTGGCCGTACCAGGGCGAACCGGGCAAGGCCAGCGTCAACGGCGAATCGGTCGAGTGGCAGAACGGCGAGCTGCGCATCCAGCAGCTGCCGGCCACGGTGCAGATCGATGTGCCCGGCGCGGTGCGGCGGGCCGAGAAGGCCGCGCAATGATGCTTGTGCCTTGTCCGCGACGGGCAGGGCAGTGGCGCCACCGCGGCCTGATGCTGGCCTCGGCGGCGCTGTTGGGGGCGTGCTCTGCGGCTGCCCAGGCCGGGCCGGCGGAAGTGCGGCTGGAGACCGATCAAGCGAAGCCGCATGGCGCGGCCGCGATGATTACCGGATCAGGGCCGGCGACTGCCGCCACCGCGCAGGCGCGCGAGATGACCCTGGTCACGCTCAACCTGCACCACGACCGCGAGGACTGGCCAGGCCGTCGCGCGCATATCGCCAAGGAACTCAGGCAGCTGGCGCCGGACGTGATCGCACTGCAGGAGGTCATCGAACGGCGCGGCAGCGTGGAAAACCAGGCCGTCTGGCTGGCGCGGAAGCTTGGGTACGCGGTCATCTTCGTCTCGGTCGATCCTGCCGGTGCGCCCAAGCGCTACGGCAATGCGCTGCTGAGCCGGCGCAAGGTGCTGGCGCGCCACGAGCGCCTGCTGCAGCCGCTGGACGACTATCGGGTTGCCGCGCATCTGCAGGTGGATGTCGACGGCCAGCCGGTCAACGTCTACGTCACCCATCTCAACGAACGTGCCGATGCGCGCGGCACCGCCACGCGCACGCGCCAGGTCGGCGATCTGCTGGAGTTCATTTCCTCCACCAGTGCGCAGGCGCCGGTGGTGATTGCCGGCGACTTCAATACCGCCGCCGATGCACTGGACCTGCAAGCGCTACGCAAGGGCTATGGCGACAGCTATGGCAGCGTGCATCGCACTAGCGATGTCACGGTCAGCACCTTGAACATGCACATCTTCGACAAGCCGGCGCGCATCGATCACGTGTTCTTCCAGCAGAACCGCCTGCTCGCCCGCGAAGCCCGCATCCTGTTCGATACGCCCTACGCCGAAGGTCGCTGGGCATCGGATCACTACGGCGTGTGGGTGCGCCTGCAGTTGGCGCCACCGGCGCAGTCCGCACCGAGCGACCGAATGCCGTAGGAGCGCACCCGGGCGCGACGGAGCGTTACCGGTAACGCCCCGTCGCGCCCGGGTGCGCTCCTACGAGACAGCGCACTGCGGCTCTCGCGCTCACCCCTGCAGCCGATTGAAGATCTGCACACCCGCCAGCCACACCCCGGCCATGCTGCCGAAATTGGTCAGCAGGAACGTCAGCACCACGCGCGAGACGCGATTGCGATACCAGCCGCGCAGCGTCTGCGCATCGTCGCGCAAAGACAGGAAATCGCCATAGGCCGGCTTGCGCATATGCACTTCGACCAGTGCCGCGAACGCACCGGTCGGCACGCTCAGACGGAACGGTTTGAACGGTGCCACCACCGCGGCAGTGAGAATGCTCAACGGATGGCTGCCGGCCAGCAGGCAGCCCAATGCCGCCAGGCCGCCGGTATACATCGCCCACTGCAGCAGCAGGTCGGCGCCCATGCTCAGGCCACCGCGCCAGAAGCCGATCCCGATGCCGGCGATGATCACCGTCAGGATGCCCAGCGTGATCCAGGGGATGCGCTTGCGCTGCTGTACGTACTCCAGCGACTCGCGCAGCGGGCCAGGTGCATCGGTGTCCTGCTCCAGATGCCGCGCCAGGCCGGCCAGATGGCCTGCGCCGACCACTGCCAGCACCTCGTGCTGCCCGGCACTGGCTTCTTCGCGCAGACGCGTGGCCATGTAGCGATCGCGCTCGGCAATCACCGTCTCGTACAGCTCCGGACTTTCGCTGGCAAAGTCGCCGAAGCTCGCCTCCAGCATGTCGCCCTGCTTGAGCTTCTCGATTTCCTCTTCGCCGACTTCGTCAGCGGCGAATAGCCCGCCTAGCAGGCCGCCAGCCAACTTCATCTTGCCGAAGAAGCCCAGCCGCCCGGATGCACGCTTGAAGGTCAGCCCGACTTCGCGATCGATCAGATGCACCGGCAGCCCCTGCGCTCGCGCCAGGTTGACCGCCTCTTTCAATTCGGCACCCGGCTCGATGCCGAGCTGCTTGGCCAGGCGGCGCTGGTAGGCGGCCAGCGCCAGGTTCGCGGCGAACAGGGCCACGCGGCCCTTGCGGATCACCTGCACCAGATCCAGGCGGGCAAGAGCATCCGGGTCGCTGAGCGCCTGCAACCGCTGCGCATCCAGCTCTACGGCCACCGCATCGTAGCGGCCGCTGCCGATCGCACGTTGCACCGCCGCCACGCTGGCCAGCGACACGTGCGCGGTGCCCAGCAAGGTGTAACGCACGCCATCGCGTTCGACGATGCGGTGCGGCTGGCCGGACAGCGCATCGTCCAGAACGGGGGTGGTCTGCTCAGTCATGGGGGTATTCATCAGAAGGAGGGGCGGTGTCACCGGAGCCGAGCTGGCGCTGCATCTGCACGCCGTCCAACCAGCGGCCCTGCTTGCGGCCGATACCGGTGAACACTCCGACCGTGCGAAATTCAAAACGTTCATGCAGCCGTCGCGATGCCTGGTTGGCGGCATCGCCGATCACCGCAATCATCTGCCGGTAGCCGCGCTGTTCGCAGACCGAGATCAGCTCGCCCAGCAAGGCCTTGCCGATGCCGCGGCCCTGCACGTCGGCAGCGAGATAGATCGAGTTCTCGACCGTGAAGCGATACCCGGTGCGCGCACGAAACGCGCTGACATAGGCATAACCGACCACGGTCCCATCGTACTCGGCGACCAGGTACGGGTAGCCAGCGCCCACGATCGCCTGCACGCGGGCCCGCATCGCTTCGCTGGAGGGCGCGCTGTATTCGTAGGTGTTGAACCCGGCGATCTGCTCCGCATAGATCGCTGTGATCGCCGGGATGTCCGCATCGCGGACTGCACGCAGCTCGACGGGCATGCGGTCAGTCGATGTAGCGCTTGAGCAGGTCGCCGTACGCATCGATACGGCGATCACGCAGGAACGGCCAGATACGCCGCACATGTTCGCTGCGCTGCAGATCGACATCGCAGATCAGCACGGTCGGGTCCTGGCCGGCTTCGGCAATGAATTCGCCCTGCGGCCCCAGCACATGGCTGTTGCCCCAGAACTGGATGCCCGAGGCGCCCAGCGGCGAGGGCTCATGGCCGACGCGGTTGCACGACAGCACCGGCACGCCGTTGGCCACCGCATGGCCGCGATGGCTCAGGATCCACGCATCGCGCTGGCGTTCCTGCTCGGCTTGCTGGTCGTCCGGGTCCCAGCCGATCGCAGTGGGGTAGAGCAGCAGTTCCGCACCGGCCAGCGCCATTAGGCGCGCCGCTTCGGGGTACCACTGATCCCAGCACACCAGCACGCCCAGGCGGCCGACCGAGGTGTCGATCGGCGTAAACCCCAGATCGCCCGGAGTGAAGTAGAACTTCTCGTAGAAGCCCGGATCGTCGGGGATGTGCATCTTGCGGTACTTGCCGAGCAGGCGGCCGTCGGTTTCGAACACCACCGCGGTGTTGTGGTACAGGCCGGCGGCGCGGCGCTCGAACAACGAGGCCACCAGCACCACGCCGTGCTGCTTGGCCAGCGCGCCCAGACGGTCGGTACTGGGGCCGGGAATCGGCTCGGCCAGGTTGAACTCGTCCACCGACTCGTGCTGGCAGAAATACGCACCGTTGTGCAGCTCCTGCAGCAGCACCAGCTTGGCGCCCTGCGCTGCGGCTTCGGCCACGCGCGACTCGATGATGGCCAGATTGGCCTCGGCGTCGCCGTGGTTGCGCTCCTGGATCAGCGCGACGGAAAGAGGGTGACGGGACATGGCATCTCATCCTGCAAGGTAGCGCACTACGGTAGCGCGCCATGGCATAACACCGGCCTGCCGGCCGGAACAAGAAACGACGCGCTGCCTGGAGCAGCCGTCGGGTCGACAACGCTTAGGCGGCGAGCAGCCCGGCTGGCACCTGCATGGTCAGGCAATGCAGGCTGCCGTTCTGCCAGATCAGCGCACGGCACGGCACTGCCACGATCTCGTGCTGCGGGAACGCCTGCGCCAGCACGGCCTGCGCCACCGTATCGGCCGGATCGCCGTAGGCCGGCATCAACACCGCGCCGTTGACGATCAGGAAGTTGGCATACGACGCCGCAAGCCGCCGGCCCTGGTCCAGGATCGGCTCGGCCCAGGGCAGCACAAACAGCCGATATGGCTGGCCATCGGCCTTGCGCAGGGCCGCCAGTTCATTGCCCATCGCCTGCAGTTCGGCGTAATGCGAATCGCCCGGCACATCGCAGCCCTGATAGACGATCGCATCCGGGCCGGCAAAGCGCGCCAGCGTATCGATATGCGCGTCGGTATCGTCGCCTTCCAGGTAACCGTGATCCAGCCATAGCACGCGGTCCTGCGCCAGCCATGCGGCCAGATCGCTGCTCAGCGATTCGCGGGTGCGCTGCGGGTGGCGTTCGTGCAGGCACTTCCAGGTCGTGAGCAGGGTGCCGGCGCCGTCGGTTTCGATCGCGCCGCCCTCCAGGGCAAAGTCCACCGTCTGCACTGGCGTCGGCACAAATACCTGTGCGGCCTCCAGCGAGCTCACCAATTGATCGTCCAGGCTGGCCTCGAATTTGCCGCCCCAGCCGGTGAAGCGGAAATCCATGAGCCGGAAGCCGCCATCCTGGCGCAGCGTGATCGGCCCCGAATCGCGCAGCCAGGTGTCGTTGTAGGCAGCGACCACGAAACGCACGCGTGCCATGTCCACCCGCGCCGAACGCAGCCGTGCTTCGGCGTAGATCTGCAGATCGTCATCGGCCACGCAGATGACCACCGGCTCGAATCGGGAAATCGCCGTCACCAGCGCGATGTAGGTCTCTTCCACATCGGCCAGGCGCTCGGCCCA
Organism: Xanthomonas sp. NCPPB 1325; assembly: GCF_041477645.2. Lineage (NCBI taxonomy): Bacteria > Pseudomonadati > Pseudomonadota > Gammaproteobacteria > Lysobacterales > Lysobacteraceae > Xanthomonas > Xanthomonas sp. NCPPB 1325. The sequence goes on along the minus strand of NZ_CM192985.1, from coordinate 2,698,113 downwards.
ATCGGTACCGGCATGCGGCCACGCGAGCAGCACGGCGGATTGAGGTTCCCACTCGGCGGGAAAACGAAGACGGTCGGTCATGCCTGGCAATTACTCTTCTTGGTGTGCGGGCAGCCGCCCGCACGTTCATCGGTCTCCCGCAGGCGAATGCGGGCTCTTGCAGCCCGGGCGTGCATGGACGCCTGGGCTTGGTACAGATTCGCAGCAACGCATGTCCGGTTGCTGACGGGGGCAACGCACGTCACGCCGCATACCGTGGTGGCCGCAGGTGCGGCGCGCAGGCGCCAGCAACTGCGGCTGCGTTGTCGTCAACGGATCGGCGGCTTCGGCCCGATCTCGTTGGCATCGGCCTTGTTGGCCACCACGTCGATCACCTTGCTCTTTTCGAAGTACACGGTGAACGCCGGATACACCCAGCGATGGATGGTCGGCCATTGGCGCTTCTGGCCGCCGCGCGGGTCGAGCTTTTCCGTTGGCGCGCCATAGCGGCCTTCGACCTGGCTCATGCTGTCGCCACGCAAGGGCAGGGCAGCGGCAGGCTTCTGCTGTGCACGATCGACCAGCAGCGTATCGGCCGACGCGACGGCACTGATCCCCATCAGCGCGATTGTCAGCACGATCGGCGGCATCACAAACAAACGGTTGCGCATGTCATCTACTCCCCAGTGGACAAGATTTCAGATGGTGATTACAGCAAAAAACCAGCACCCGCGTTGCGCCTTGATGCAATGACCGCCCGGCAGGCGTGGAGACCTTCCGCCACGAGCGAAGCACTGCCGACATGAAGCAGCGGCCAAGAAAAAACCGCCCGGAGGCGGCTTTCTCGGGTCTTGCACGCGCCGTAAAGGCTTAGCGCTGACGCGCCTTGAAACGCGGGTTCGACTTGCAGATCACGAAGACCTTGCCGCGGCGGCGTACCACCTTGCAGTCGCGGTGACGGGTCTTCGCAGACTTCAGGGAGGACAGGACTTTCATGGCACACCTCGGTGTAAACGGTTGGGTTCGATGGAAGAGTGCCCGCGTTCGAAGGGTGCACTCGCAATTAAGCCGGCAATTCTAACCGGCTTTTCGTCGTGCTTTCAAGTGGTTGCAGCGCAATCGTGGCGCGCGGCGCTACACTACCGTCTGATGCCGCTCCCGGAAGCCTGAATGACCGACCTTTCACCCGTCCTCACCATCGATGGTCCCTCCGGCGCCGGCAAGGGCACGGTCAGCCGGATCGTTGCCGCCCGGCTGGGCTGGCACTATCTCGATTCGGGTGCACTGTATCGTGCGGTAGGGGTGGCGGCGAGCTGGGCCGATCTGGATGTCTCCGACCCGGCTGCCCTGGTGCGCTGCACCTTTGACACGAAGGTGGAGTTCGACGACGCGGGCGAGGCGGGCTTGCGGGTGCTGGTCAACGGGGTGGACGCCACTGGCGAATTGCGCCTGGAAACCACCGGGGCCCTGGCCTCGGCGATCGCCGCGATTCCGGAGGTGCGCAGCGCGCTCAAGGAACGCCAGCGCGCATTCAGGCGGGCGCCCGGGCTGGTCGCCGACGGACGCGACATGGGCACGGTGATCTTCCCGGATGCCGCCTTCAAGGTCTTCCTGACCGCCAGTGCCGAAGAACGTGCGGGCCGTCGTCATAAACAGTTGATGGAAAAGGGTGTTTCGGTTATCTTTGACGACCTGCTGCGCGAGATCATGGCTCGAGATGCCAGAGATGCGCAGCGGGTGGTGGCGCCATTGCGGCCGGCCGAAGACGCCGTGCTGATCGATACCAGCGGAATCGGGATCGAGGATGTCGTCCAGCGTGTGGTTGCGGTGATCGCTGCCCGCACGCCGTCGTAAGCGTTCCGCAAGCGGGCCTGTCCCGCCGACGGTAAGGCGTTCCAAGGCTCCGTCGCGCATCCTGCGTGGCGGTTCTACTACTTCCAAACCGACTCGTTGTTGGGGTCGACCAACAGGCTGGGCGGTCCGTCTCTGTCGCAACCCGACGACCGGCGCCCGTGTGTTCAACTGAGTAAATCCAAATGACAGAATCTTTTGCTGAACTGTTCGAAGCCAGTCAAGCCAATCTGGCGAAGCTGAAGCCGGGCTCGATCGTCACCGGTACCGTCGTGGAAGTGCGTGGCGACGTGGTGGTGATCAACGCTGGCCTGAAGTCCGAAGGCATCGTGCCGATCGAGCAGTTCCGTAATGACGCTGGCGAGATCGATGTGGGCGTGGGCGACCAGGTCAAGGTTGCGCTGGACTCCATCGAAAACGGCTTCGGCGAAACCGTGTTGTCGCGCGAGAAGGCCAAGCGCGCGATGGTGTGGGACGAGCTGGAAGAAGCGTTGGAAAAGAACGAAACCATCACCGGCCGCATCAGCGGCAAGGTCAAGGGTGGTTTCACCGTGGACATCAAGGATGTCCGCGCGTTCCTGCCCGGTTCGCTGGTGGATGTGCGCCCGGTGCGCGACCCGGCCTACCTGGAAGGCAAGGAACTCGAGTTCAAGCTGATCAAGCTGGACCGCAAGCGCAACAACGTGGTGGTCTCGCGTCGTGCAGTGGTCGAGAGCGAGCACTCGGAAGAGCGCGAGCAGCTGATGGACAAGCTGCAGGAAGGCGCGATCCTGAAGGGTGTCGTCAAGAACCTGACCGACTACGGCGCGTTCGTGGACCTGGGCGGTATCGATGGCCTGCTGCACATCACCGACATGGCCTGGAAGCGCGTGCGCCATCCGTCCGAAGTCGTCAACGTCGGCGACGAGCTGGACGTGCGCGTGCTGAAGTTCGATCGCGAGCGTAACCGCGTCAGCCTCGGCCTGAAGCAGCTGGGCGAAGATCCGTGGGACAACATCGCACGTCGTTACCCGGCCAACAGCCGCGTGTTCGGCAAGGTCTCCAACGTCACCGATTACGGCGCATTCGTCGAGATCGAGCCGGGCGTCGAAGGTCTGGTGCACGTCTCCGAGATGGATTGGACCAACAAGAACGTCAACCCATCCAAGGTTGTGCAGGTTGGTGACGAAGTCGAAGTGATGGTGCTGGATGTCGACGAGGAGCGTCGCCGCATCTCGCTGGGCATGAAGCAGGTTGCCGCCAATCCGTGGGAAACCTTCGCTGCCACCCACAAGAAGAACGACAAGGTGTCCGGTCAGATCAAGTCGATCACCGACTTCGGCATCTTCATCGGCCTGGACGGCGGCATCGACGGTCTGGTGCACCTGTCCGACATCAGCTGGAACACCACCGGCGAAGATGTCGTGCGCAACTACAAGAAGGGCGACACGCTGGAAGCCGTCGTGCTGGCAGTTGACCCGGAACGTGAGCGCATCAGCCTGGGCGTCAAGCAGCTGGAGCAGGACCCGTTCGGTCAGTACATGGCGTCCAACCCGAAGGGTTCGAAGGTCGAAGGCGTGGTGCGTGAAGTGGATGCCAAGGGTGCCACGATCGACCTGGCCGATGGCATCGAAGGCTACGTCGCTGCACGCGACATCGCCAACGAACGCGTCGACGATGCGACCCAGCACCTGAAGGTCGGCGACAAGATCGAAGCCAAGTTCGTGGGTATGGACCGCAAGGGCCGCACCCTGCAGCTGTCGATCAAGGCCAAGGACGATGCCGAAATGCGCGAGACGCTGGAGGAATATCAGTCCTCCGCTGCGTCGGGCGGCATGACGCAGCTGGGCGCGCTGCTGCGTGCACAGTTGAACAGCAACAAGTCCGAGTAAGCGCGTAGCGCTCTCGCGAGCGTGATGGATCGGCCCGGGCTTGCCCGGGCCGATTCCGATGTGTCAGTCGAAAAAAGCAAGTCTTCCCATGACCAAGTCCGAATTGATTGAAATCCTGGCGCGACGCCAAGCGCATCTGAAGTCGGACGACGTGGATCTGGCAGTGAAATCGCTGCTGGAGATGATGGGGCAGGCGCTGTCCGATGGCGATCGGATCGAAATTCGTGGCTTCGGCAGTTTTTCGCTGCATTACCGTCCACCTCGTCTGGGACGCAATCCCAAGACCGGTGAATCGGTTGCGTTGCCGGGCAAGCACGTTCCCCACTTCAAGCCAGGCAAGGAATTGCGTGAGCGCGTCAGCTCCGTGGTCCCGGTCGATCTGGCCGATGCGGCGGACTGACGGCGGCTCTCCCGCTGCGTTTATGTCTGCTCGGTTAAGCTAGGCCCCTTCCCGACGGAGTCTCGCGATGAAGGTGTTTCGCTTGTTGGTGATGTTGGCTTTCCTGTTGGTCGGCCTGGTCATCGGTGCCGTCAATTCGCAGGACATCACTCTCGATTTCCTGTTCTCCAGTGTGCATACCACCTCCGGAGTCGCGATCATTGCCGCGCTGCTGGTGGGTGTGTTGATCGGTGCCGGTATGGTGCTGGTCAGTGTGGTCATTCCCCTCTATTCCAAGCTGCGCCAGGCCAACAAGGCTGTTGCGGTCAGCCGCGCCGACGCCGGGCCGATCACGCCTGCCGCCGTCGAGCCGCGCCCCCTCGATGGACTCTAAGCACGTATGGACTTCCTGACCGAGTGGTTCTGGTTTTTCCTGTTTTTACCGTTGGCGGCATTGAGCGGCTGGATCGTCGGTCGACGCGGTGGTCAGCGCCACGGCGATACCCAGGTCAGTCGTCTGTCCAGCACGTATTTCCGCGGTCTGAACTATCTGCTCAACGAGCAGCCGGACAAGGCGATCGAGCTGTTTCTGCACATCGCCGAATTGGACAAGGAAACCTTCGAGACGCAGGTGGCACTCGGCCACCTGTTCCGCCGTCGTGGCGAGGTGGATCGCGCCATCCGCCTGCACCAGGGGCTGGTGCAGCGCGCCGACCTGACCGACCAGCAGCGGGTGCAGGCCCTGCTTGCGTTGGGCGAGGACTACATGAAGTCCGGTCTGCTGGATCGCGCCGAAACGGTCTTCACCGAGCTGGCACAGCTCGATCAGCGCGCTCCGCAGGCACTGCGTCATCTGATCGGCATCTACCAGGCCGAGCGTGACTGGGAAAAGGCGATCGACAACGCCACCCGCTATGAAGAAGTCACCGGCGAGCCGATGGGCAAGCTGATCTCGCAGTTCGAGTGCGAGCTGGCCGACCGCTACCGCGGATTGGGCAAGGCCGATGAGGCCCTGCAGGCGATTGCGCGGGCCTATCAGGCAGACGGTACATCGGTGCGCGCCGGCATCCTGGAAGGGCGCATCGAAGCCGAACGCGGCCACGACGAAGCCGCCGTGCGCGCGTTCGAGCGCGCGGCCCGGCACGATCCCGAATACCTGCCGGAGATCATCCCGGCGCTGATGGCGGCATATCGCCGCGTCGGCGATATCGCCGGCGCGCGTAATTTCCTGTCGGAGATGACCGAGCACTATCGCGGCATCGCCCCGGTGCTGGCGCTGACGCAGCTGATGGAAGCGCAGGATGGCGTGGCGCCTGCGCTGGCGTATCTCGGCCGACAGCTCAAGGATCGGCCCTCGGTCCGTGGCGAATCGGCCTTGATCGACCTGACGCTTGCCGAAGGCAGCGATCCGGTGGGCACCTTGAACGATCTCAAGCACATCACCGACCAGTTGCTGGTGCGCAATCCCAGCTACCGCTGCACGCGTTGCGGGTTCGGCGCAAAGACCCACCACTGGCAGTGCCCGAGCTGCAAGGAATGGGGCACGGTCAAGCCGCTGCTGAACTACGCGGTGGTGTAAGGCGTGTTGGTGCGATCCAGGCAACCGACCTCCGGCCTTGCCCAGTCCTCGTGGGCGGGCGTTCGCGCCATGCGTGGGCGGGGCCCTGTGGTGATCCGCGCGGCTCAGGGCTTGCGCGTGCGGCCCTCCACCATCAACGGCAGCCTGCAGTCTGGCTCGCTCCGCGCTGAAACAGCGAGCATGTGGCCCGGCTGCCGTGTCAGGGCCAGCGGCACCGTGTTGATGCAGCTGCCACGTGCCCGTGGCGCGCACCTTGGTGAGCCCCGCTGATGCATGATTGGCTCTGGTGCGCGCTGCACCTGGTGGTCGCCGCGGTTGGCACGTGGCTGCTGCGGCGTTACGCGCTGCACCGCCGTCTGCTCGACCATCCCGGCGAGCGACGTAGCCATGTCGTGGCCACGCCGCGAGGCGGCGGCATGGCGATCGTCGTGGCTATTTTGCTGGGCTGCGCGACGGCAGGGCTGGCCTGGCCTGCCGTACGCACGGTGCTCGGCTGGTTTGCGGTCGGGTTGATCCTGGTGGCGGGAGTGGGTTGGTGGGACGACCATCGCCCGTTGTCGGCCCGGGTACGTTTTGCCATCCACCTGATCGCCTCCGCATCGCTCGGGCTGCTGGTCTTTCATTCCACCGGCGACGTTCTGGACGGCATCCTCAGCGCAGCCGCATCGGTCGTGCTGATCAATGTCTGGAACTTCATGGATGGCATCAACGGCCTGGCCGCCAGTCAGGCGGCGCTGGCCGCGCTGGCCTTCGCTGCCGTGGTCCCGAACGGGTGGTCCTTGGCCGGCCTGGCAGTGGCAGCGGCGTGTCTGGGCTTCCTGCCGTTCAACTTCCCGCGCGCGCGGATCTTTCTCGGCGATGGCGGTAGCGGTGCATTGGGGTATGTACTGGCCGCGCTGCTTGCCCTGAGCGTGGCGGGCGGGCAACTCAGCTGGTGGATCGGCTGGCTACCCTTGACCGCCTTTCTTGTAGACGCCGGCTTCACACTGCTGACTCGCATGCTCGGCGGTCAGCGGTGGTGGGAGCCACATGCGCAGCATGTCTATCAGCGCCTGGCGCGCCGTCTTGCGACACACGTTCCGGTTACTAGTGTTTACTTCGCTTTCAGCGTCACTGCCGTCTGCTTGTTTGTGTTAATTCGTCATGATGCTTTCTGGCAGCAGGTTGTCGCCGCGCTCGTCTGGGGCGTTGGCGTGACTGCCATCTGGTTTTTTCTGCGCGATGGACTGCGCAATTCCTGAGTAACGGATTCCTATGATTTCCTGGCGTGACCGTTTGACCAAGGCGCTGCCGCAAGTGGCAGTGGTGGTACACGACCTACTGATGGTCTGGGTGTGCTGGCAGCTGCTGCACGCGGGCCGTTACTCGATGCTGCGCGAGGCCCCCGATCTTCCCTTGTGGGACTGGCGCACCGGCGTGGTGCTGGTGGCGCAGGGACTGGTGTTCTGGAAGATGGGGCTGTACCGCGGCCTGTGGCGCTTCGCGTCGGTGCCCGACCTCTGGAATATCTTCAAATCGAGCTTTCTTGGGCTGGTGGCCATCGTGCTGGCGCTGTCGTACGACCGCCTGGATGGGGTGCCGTTGTCGGTGCTGGTGGTGTACCCCTTCGCGCTGTCTGCGCTGCTGGGAACGCCGCGCCTGCTGTATCGCGCCTGGAAGGACTACCAGATTGCGCATTCCGGCGATGCCGCGCAGCGCGTATTGATTCTGGGTGCCGGGCGCGCCGCCGAAGGCCTGGTGCGCGATCTGCGCCGCACCGGCACCTTCGTGCCGGTCGGCTTTCTGGACGATGCGGCCAACCTGCACGGTGCCAAGATCCAGGGCCTCAACGTGCTGGGCAATTTGGATGAGGCTGCCTCGATCGCCAAGGAAACCGCTGCCAAGCTGCTGGTGATCGCGATCCCGTCGCTGGACGCGTCCGGCATGCAGCGCGTGGTGGCGATCTGCGAAAGCACCGGGCTGCCGTTCCGGATGGTGCCCAAGCTGATCAATGTGCTGGAAGGGCGCTCGCTGCCGGGCGAGCTGAAGGAAGTGGCGATCGAGGACCTGCTCAATCGCAAGCCGGTCACGCCCGACTGGCGCCTGATCCGCGACTGGCTGACCAACAAGACGGTGATGGTGACCGGTGCCGGTGGTTCCATCGGCTCGGAAGTCTGTCGGCAATGTGCGCGCCACGGTGCCCGTCGCATCGTGTTGCTGGAGATCGACGAGCTGGCCCTGCTGACCATCGACTCGGATCTGCGCCGGCTGTTCCCTGACATCGAGGTGGTGCGCGTGCTTGGCGATTGCGGCGACCCGGCGGTGGTGGCGCATGCCTTGAGCACTGCGGCGCCCGACGCGGTGTTCCATGCCGCCGCCTACAAGCAGGTGCCGTTGCTCGAAGAACAACTGCGCGAGGCGGTGCGCAACAACGTGCTGGCGACGGAAAACGTCGCGCGCGCCTGTCAGCGTGCCCGCATCGAAACCTTTGTCTTCATTTCCACCGACAAGGCGGTCGAGCCGGTCAATGTGCTCGGTGCGAGCAAGCGCTATGCAGAGATGATCTGCCAGAGTCTTGACGCGCGCGATGCACCGACGCGCTTCATCACGGTGCGCTTCGGCAACGTGCTCGATTCCGCCGGCAGCGTCGTGCCATTGTTCCGCGAGCAGATTCGCCAGGGTGGCCCGGTCACGGTGACGCATCCGGATGTGACCCGCTACTTCATGACCATTCCCGAGGCGTGCCAGCTGGTGATCCAGGCGGCGGCCTCTGCCTCGCATGGCGCGATCTATACGCTGGACATGGGCGAGCCGGTGCCGATCCGTTTGCTTGCCGAACAGATGATCCGTCTTGCCGGCAAGCAGCCGGGCAAGGATGTGGCGATTCTCTATACCGGCTTGCGCCCGGGCGAAAAGCTGCACGAGACGCTGTTCTATTCCGACGAAGACTACCGTCCCACCGCGCACCCGAAGATCCTGGAGGCCGGCGTGCGCGAGTTCTCGCACGAGCAGGTACTGCAGCTGGTGACGCGTTTGCGTGAGGCGGTTAATCGCTATGACATCAAGGCAATGGAGACTGTGTTGGGCAGCCTGATGCCGGATTTTGCGGCTGCTCGACGGAAAGTCGACGCGCGATCTGATACGGTCGTTCCATTCCCCGCACGTGAGGTCAGAAGACTGTAATGAGCCAGCGTATTCGCAAGGCCGTATTCCCCGTCGCAGGTCTTGGGACCCGCTTTCTTCCGGCCACCAAGACGGTGCCGAAGGAAATGCTGCCAATCATCGACAAACCATTGATCCAGTACGCCGTCGACGAGGCCATCCAGGCCGGGTGCGATACGCTGATCTTCGTCACCAACCGCTACAAGCACTCGATTGCCGACTATTTCGACAAGGCCTACGAGCTGGAGCAGAAGCTCGAGCGTGCAGGCAAGCTCGAGCAGCTGGAGCTGGTGCGCCACGCATTGCCGGAGGGCGTTCGTGCCATTTTCGTGACGCAGGCCGAGGCATTGGGTCTGGGCCATGCCGTGTTGTGCGCCAAGGCGGTGGTCGGCAACGAGCCGTTCGCCGTGCTGCTGCCGGACGATCTGATGTGGAACCGCGGCGACGCCGCGCTGACCCAGATGGCCGACGTGGCAGAAGCGTCGGGTGGCAGCGTGATTGCGGTGGAAGATGTTCCGCATGACAAGACGGCCAGCTACGGCATCGTGTCCACCGACGCGTTCGACGGCCGCAAGGGCCGCATCAACGCGATCGTGGAAAAGCCCAAGCCGGAAGTGGCACCGAGCAACCTGGCCGTGGTCGGCCGTTATGTGCTCAGCCCGAAGATCTTCGATCTGCTCGAGTCGACCGGTGCGGGTGCGGGCGGTGAGATCCAGCTGACCGACGCAATTGCCGAACTGTTGAAGCAAGAGCAGGTCGACGCATTCCGTTTCGAGGGCCGTCGTTTCGACTGCGGTGCCCACATCGGCCTGATCGAGGCGACTGTGCATTTTGCCCTCGAGCACGAAAAGCATGGTGGCCCGGCGAAGGAAATCCTGCGCACTGCGCTGGCTCAGGCGGATGCACGCGGCTGAGGTCTTGCAGCAAGTGCTTTGAGAAACGGCGCCCTTGGGCGCCGTTTTTTTGTCAGCGTGTCGCGCCGTGCCAAACGCAGGCTGGCAACCATCGAGGTGAGTTGTCCTGGCTTCACGGGGCAGGGCAGCGGTCGCGACGTCATGCAACGCCACGATCTGCGCAGCGTCGCAGGAACTGCTAGCAGGGTTGTGGCAGCTCAGTGCTGCCGGCGGCGGCACACCTGCAGCGCGACCGGCGCACCTGTGCATGTACCGCGGCGAGGTCAGGACGCGTGCTTGCGTTGTGCAGCGGCGAAGGCCTCCAGCTGCTCCGGCGTGGCATCTTTTTGATGCTGCTGCTTCCACTGCGCAAACGGCATGCCATAGACCGCCTCGCGTGCCTGATCCTTGCTCATCGGCTGCCCCTGCGCTTCGGCCGCTTCGCGGTACCAGTCGCTCAGGCAGTTGCGGCAGAAGCCGGCAAGAATCATCAGGTCGACGTTCTGCACGTCGGTGCGATCCTGGTTGAGATGCTGCAGCAACCGGCGAAACGCGGCCGCCTCGATGGCGGTGGTGACCGGGTCGTTGCTCGAGGTGCTGATGGGAGTGATGTCGCTCATGACGGAATCGGGGACAATGGACGGCCTTCGACTCTACACCTGACGCCCCATGACCGCTTCCGCGCCAGCTGCTTCCGCTCCGGCCCGCCTTCTCGATGGCCGGCGCATTGCCGAGGAGTTGCTCGACGGCCTGAAGCTGCGGGTGGATGCGCGCGTGGCCGCCGGCAAGACACGGCCGGGCCTGGCGGTGGTGCTGGTGGGCGGCGATCCGGCCTCGTCGGTGTATGTGCGCAACAAGCGGCGTGCGGCGGAAAAGGTGGGCATCGAGGCCTTCGACTACGACCTGCCGCAGGGCACCAGCGAAGCAGAGCTGGCGGCACTGATCGACGAGCTCAACGCCGATCCCAAGATCCACGGCATTCTGATCCAGCTACCGTTGCCGGGCATTCCGGATGCCAACCGGCTGATCCAGCGGATCGACCCACGCAAGGATGTGGATGGCTTCCATCCGCAGAACGTCGGGCACCTGGCATTGCGCGAATTCGGCCTGCGCCCCTGCACGCCGCGCGGCATCGTGACCCTGCTCGGGCATACCGACCAGCCCGTGCGCGGGCGCAATGCCACCATCGTTGGCGTGAGCAACCACGTAGGCCGCCCGATGGGGCTGGAGTTGTTGATTGCCGGTTGCACGGTGACCAGCTGCCACAAGTTCACTCCGGCCGACGTGCTGGAAGCCAGCGTGCGCAATGCCGACATCCTGGTGGTGGCGGTGGGCCGGCCCGGGCTGATCCCCGGCGAATGGGTCAAGCCGGGCGCGGTGGTGATCGATGTCGGCATCAACCGGCTCGAGGATGGACGCCTGGTGGGTGATGTCGGCTTCGACGCCGCCGTGCAGCGGGCCGCGTGGATCACTCCGGTGCCGGGCGGGGTAGGGCCGATGACGGTGGCCACGCTGATGCAGAACACCATCGAGGCCGCTGATGCGGCCGGGAGTGGGGATTCGGGATTGGGGATTCGTTAAAGGCAACGGCGAAGCGCATGCGTCGGTCGATCCGGAGTGCGTCCAGGATCGGCGGGCATCGGCATCCTAGACGAGCGGCGGGGCGGTGCGGGACGGCGCCTTTGCCAATCCCGGATCCCGATTTCCCACTCCCGGCCCCAATGCGTTAAAATGCCGCGCTTCCCCAAACTCGGGTCCGCCGATGCTACGCATCCAGGCTGAAGCTCTTACCTACGACGACGTCTCGCTCGTCCCCGCCCATTCGATCGTCCTGCCCAAGGATGTCAGCCTGGAAACCCGGCTGACCCGCGATCTGCGTCTGAAGCTGCCGATCCTTTCGGCCGCGATGGACACGGTGACCGAGCACCGCCTGGCGGTGGCCATGGCCCAGCTGGGCGGCATCGGCATCATCCACAAGAACCTGACCCCTGCGCAGCAGGCGGCCGAAGTGGCCAAGGTCAAGAAGTTCGAGTCCGGCGTCATCACCGAGCCGTTCACGGTGAGCCCGGACACCACCATCGGCGAGGTGATCGCGCTGACGCGTGCGCGCAACATCTCCGGCGTGCCGGTGGTCGATGGCAGCGAACTGGTCGGCATCGTCACCAGCCGCGACATGCGCTTCGAAAAGAAGCTGGACGATCCGGTCCGCCACATCATGACCAAGAAGGATCGCCTGATCACCGTGCGCGAGGGCGCCAGCGACGAGGAAGTGCTGGAGCTGCTGCATCGCAACCGCATCGAAAAGATCCTGGTTGTCAACGACAGCTTCGAGCTGCGTGGGCTGATCACGGTCAAGGACATCCAGAAGAAGACCGACAACCCCAACGCGGCAAAGGACAGCGCCACGCGACTGCTGGTGGGTGCGGCCGTGGGCGTGGGCGGTGATACCGAACAGCGCATCGAGCTGCTGGCCGCCGCCGGCGTGGACGTGGTCATCGTCGACACCGCGCACGGCCATTCGCAGGGCGTGATCGATCGCGTGGCCTGGGTCAAGAAGACCTACCCGCAGTTGCAGGTGATCGGCGGCAACATCGTCACCGGCGATGCCGCGCTGGCGTTGATGGATGCCGGTGCCGATGCGGTCAAGGTCGGCGTGGGCCCCGGCTCGATCTGCACCACGCGTGTGGTCGCAGGTGTGGGCGTGCCGCAGATCACCGCGGTGGACATGGTGGCCGAAGCGCTGCAGGACCGGATTCCGCTGATCGCCGATGGCGGCATCCGCTATTCCGGCGACATCGGCAAGGCGCTGGTGGCTGGCGCGTCCACGGTGATGGTCGGTGGCCTGCTGGCAGGCACCGAAGAGGCGCCGGGCGAGGTCGAGTTGTTCCAGGGCCGCAGCTACAAGAGCTATCGCGGCATGGGCAGCCTGGGTGCGATGGAGAAGGGCTCCAAGGACCGCTATTTCCAGGACGCTTCCGACGCCGACAAGCTGGTCCCCGAAGGCATCGAAGGACGTGTGCCGTATCGCGGCCCGGTCGGCGGCATCATCCATCAGCTCATCGGTGGACTACGCGCGACCATGGGCTATGTGGGCTGCGCCACCATCGAAGAGATGCGCACCAAGCCCAAGTTCGTCAAGATCACCGGCGCCGGCCAGCGCGAGAGCCACGTCCACGACGTGCAGATCACCAAAGAGCCGCCGAACTATCGCGCCGGATGACCGGCGCGCGGGATTGGGGATTTGGCATTCGGGAGTCGTAAGAGCCTACTGCATCCCCGCCCGGCCGCGGTTGTGGCTTGTGTTTTTGCGAATCTCCAATCCCAACTCCCCAATCCCGGCTCTCAATGACCAACATCCATAGCGACAAGATCCTCATCCTCGATTTCGGCGCGCAGTACACGCAGCTGATTGCGCGGCGCATTCGCGAGCTGGGGGTCTATTGCGAGATCTGGGCATGGGATCACGATCCGTCCGAGATCGCCGGCTTTGGCGCCAAGGGCATCATCCTGTCCGGTGGGCCGGAATCGACCACGCTGCCGGGCGCGCCCGCAGCGCCGCAGCAAGTGTTCGACAGCGGTTTGCCGGTGTTCGGCATCTGCTATGGCATGCAGACCTTGGCCGCGCAGTTGGGCGGTGCGACCGAAGCCGCCGATCAACGCGAATTCGGGCATGCCGAGGTGGACGTGGTGGCGGCCGATGCGCTGTTCTCCGGCCTGACCGACCACGCCGGCGCAGCGCGCCTGAATGTGTGGATGAGCCACGGCGACCACGTCTCGCAGGTGCCGCCGGGTTTCACCATTACCGCCGTGACCGACCGCATCCCGGTGGCCGCGATGTCCAACGAAGACAAGCGCTGGTATGGCGTGCAGTTCCATCCGGAAGTGACGCATACCTTGCAGGGCCAGACCCTGCTGCGCCGCTTCGTGGTGGATGTCTGCGGCTGCCAGACGCTGTGGACCGCGGCCAACATCATCGACGACCAGATCGCGCGCGTGCGCGAACAGGTGGGCGAGGATGAAGTGATCCTGGGCTTGTCGGGCGGTGTGGATTCGTCGGTGGTCGCGGCACTGTTGCACAAGGCGATCGGCGACAAGCTGACCTGCGTGTTCGTCGACACCGGCCTGCTGCGCTGGCAGGAAGGCGACCAGGTGATGGCGATGTTCGCCGAGCACATGGGCGTGAAGGTCATCCGCGTCAATGCCGCCGACCGCTATTTCAGCGCGCTGCAGGGCGTGAGCGACCCGGAAGCCAAGCGCAAGATCATCGGCAACCTGTTCGTGGAGATCTTCGACGAAGAATCCAACAAGCTGGCCAATGCCAAGTGGCTGGCGCAGGGCACGATCTACCCGGACGTCATCGAGTCGGCCGGCAGCAAGACCGGCAAGGCGCATGTGATCAAGAGCCATCACAATGTCGGTGGCCTGCCCGAGCACATGAAGCTGGGCCTGGTCGAACCGCTGCGCGAGTTGTTCAAGGACGAAGTGCGCCGCCTCGGCGTCGAACTCGGGTTGCCGCGCACGATGGTGTATCGCCACCCGTTCCCCGGTCCCGGCTTGGGTGTGCGCATCCTGGGCGAAGTGAAGCGCGAATACGCCGAGTTGCTGGCCAAGGCCGATGCGATCTTCATCGACGAACTGCGCAAGGCCGATCTGTACGACAAAACCAGTCAGGCATTCGCGGTGTTCCTGCCGGTAAAATCGGTCGGCGTGGTAGGCGACGCGCGTGCCTACGAATGGGTGATCGCGCTGCGCGCAGTGGAGACCATCGACTTCATGACCGCGCATTGGGCGCACCTGCCGTACGACTTCCTCGGCACGGTGAGCAACCGCATCATCAACGAACTGCGCGGCGTCTCGCGCGTGGTCTACGACATCTCCGGCAAGCCGCCGGCGACGATTGAGTGGGAGTGAAATTAGGTCCTTCGGGGACTATCGCAGACTATCGAAAAACTTCCGTAACGTGTTGATTTAAAAGAAGATACGTCACGACTGCTATCGGTGGCTATCGCCAGCCAGCAAAACGGGTTGGCGGTGGAACTGGCGGTAAGAACTGAGGGCCGGATTAAGACCATCCCGTTCACTATTCGGACCAAACCCGTCTTTGACGGTAAAGGTCTCCTCGGGAAAGCTCGTTTTATGCGGCTTTCCCGGCATCAGCAGGTCTCCTGGCCCCTGACGGTAAAAGCCGTCACGAAACAGGAGAAAAACCTCGATGCTTACCGACACCGCACTGCGCAATCTCAAGCCTAAGTCCAAGATTTATAAGGCTTCAGACCGCGATGGAATGTACGTAACGGTATCGCCTACCGGTACCGTCACCTTCCGCTACGACTACCGTCTAAACGGACGCCGCGAAACCCTCACCATTGGCCGCTATGGACCTGCCGGTATTTCGCTGGCCCTGGCCCGTGAAAAGCTGATCGACGCCAAGAAGGCCGTCGCTCAGGGCAAGTCCCCTGCGCTGGAGAAGCAGCGCGAGAAGCGCCGCCTAACCGCCGCCAAGACCTTCGGCGAGATGACTGGGAAGTGGCTCGCGGGTGCCCGGATGGCCGACAGCACCAAGGCGATGCGCAAGAGCATCGTCGATCGGGACATCTTGCCGGCCTTCGAGAACCGGCAGCTCAACGAGATTACCTCCGACGATTTGCGAACCTTGTGCAACAAGGTGAAGGAGCGCGGCGCGCCCGCCACTGCGGTGCACATCCGCGACATCGTGAAGCAGGTCTATGCCTTCGCCATCTTGCACGGCGAGAAGGTGGAGAACCCCGCTGCCGATGTGGGGGCAGCGTCGATCGCGACCTTTGTGCCAAAGGATCGCGCCTTGTCGCCGCTTGAAATCCGCCTGATGGCGCGACAGATGGAGTCGGTGGCGACCTATCCGACCATCCGGCTGGCGTTGCGCATGATCCTGCTGACCTTGGTGCGCAAGAGCGAACTGATCCAAGCCACCTGGGATGAAGTTGATTTCGAGAGCGCGACCTGGACTATCCCGAAGCAGCGGATGAAGGGGCGCAATCCTCACGTGGTCTACCTGTCGCGCCAGGCGCTCGACATCTTCGTGGCGCTGCACACGTGCGCGGCCGGTTCCAAGTTTGTGCTGCCGTCGCGCTATGACGCCGACCGCTGCATGTCGAACGCGACCCTCAACCGGGTGACGCAGATCGTGGCGGAACGGGCCAAGGCCGCCGGCCTGCCGTTGGAGCCATTCACCGTCCATGACCTGCGCCGCACCGGCTCGACGCTCCTCAACGAAATCGGCTTCAACCGCGACTGGATCGAAAAGTGTCTGGCCCATGAGGACGGACGTTCTTCGCGCTCGATCTATAACAAGGCCGAGTACGCCGAGCAGCGGCGTCACATGCTGCAGGAGTGGGCCAACATGGTCGATGCCTGGATCGACGGGCAGACGTATGTGCCGAGGCTGATGCCGGATAACGTCGTGGTCCCAACGCTGAGCGCAACGGCCTGAAAACGCAGCCAGGTTGTCAGTTGACAACCTGGCTGTTTATTCTCATACTGGAGATCACTGATGGCCCGTTCCCCTCATCCGAAGAAAGAGGTCGAGGAAGCTCTCAGACACGCCGAAGGGCAGGGCTGGCGCGTAGAAGTTGGCGGCAGCCACGCCTGGGGGCGGATTTATTGTCCGTACAACGACGAAGAATGCCGCTGCGGCGAGTTTTGCATCACGTCGATATGGAGTACCCCGAAGAACCCTGGCAACCACGCCCGCGCCTTGCGGCGCGTCGTGGACAACTGCACCACGCATCGCAAGCAGCGCGAGGCTGATGACGATGCCAAGGAGTAGCGCGATGGAATACACCTTCACCTTGAAGTACCAGCTTGCCGACGACGACCGCGACCCGGATGTGCTGGTCGAGCGCCTGGGCGAAGCCGGCTGCGACGATGCCTTGGTCGGCATCGGCCAGCCGGGACGGCTGGCGCTGGAGTTCACCCGCCAGGCGGCCGGAGCGGAGGCTGCAGTGCGTAGTGCGTTGGCTGCCGTGCGCAGTGCCATACCGGCGGCCAAGCTGATTGAAGTCGCACCCGATCTGGTTGGGCTGACCGACGTGGCCGACATCGTGGGTGTTTCCCGGCAGAACATGCGCAAGCTTATGTTGGCGCATCCGTGCAGTTTTCCTGCGCCGGTGCACGAGGGTAGTGCGTCGATTTGGCATCTGGCCGACGTCCTGGCCTGGTTGCAGGCCAAGGGCAGCTATTCGCTGGCCAAGGATATACTGGACGTGGCGCGGGTGGCCCTGCAGATCAACGTGGCGAAGGAGAGCCAGCGGTTGTCGCGGTCGGCTTCCAAGGAACTGCAGGCACTGGTCGGATGAGGCGTCGCCGGCATCATCCTTCGCTCGAACCCGCCCGAACAGGGCGGGTTTTTCGTAGGCGGACATCCGGCTGAGAGTTGCTGCCGCGACGGGCTTGTTTGCGTTCTTCGATCCAGGCTTCCACTTCGGCCAGATCCCACACGACGCAACGAGACGTCAGATTGAAGCGACGCGGGAATTCGCCACGGCGTTCCATTTCATAGATTGTCGTTTCAGCCAGAGGAACGATCTGCCGCAACTCCTGACGGCGGATGGTCCGGCGAAAGGGCAAAACGCCAGACTTCGGAAACTGCGGGAGTTCCCCATAAGCGGCCGAGCCGGGAAGCGGAGTAGCTACGGGGCTCGTGGATTCTTGGGCTCCGCCCATTTTGGGTAACAGGGTATTCTCCATGGCGCACTCCATGAGTATTGATGCCGCAAACCACGAAGCAATAGTGGCTTTCATTGGCTATCGGTGAAACCCGTTGGGGCGTAGCGAGGCGTATTGCAGAACGGATAGCTACGGAAAAGCTCAGGGGCATGGCGAGGTCATGGCTTCGCCAATTCATTGCAAGGCGTCCAGCGGAATCCAGTTCGAGCGTCGTGCCTCTGCGCACCGTGTGCGAGCTGACCCCTAATCTTGAAAGCTCGCCCTTAGATCCGCTTCAATTTGCTGCCGTTCTGCTTGCAGATCCGTTCTCTCTGGTAGGGTGATCCCCAGGTCTTGAATCTGTCGGAGTTTGCTCCACGCTTCGTAGTCGTGAAAAGGATTGAGTCCCATCACGTTGCCAAGGGTTTGATCGGCCTGACCCGCTAATGCTGATATGCGAGCGAAGATGGCGATAGCCTGGCTGAGACTCCAGTTGCTCACGAACAGAAGAAGTGCCGCCAACGCCAGCACGCAGCTTGCCACGTCTCCATATTTGCTTCTGTTAGCCTGTTTAATCGGGCCGTAGTTCTCGGAAATAAACCGGGCAAGTGAAAGGCTTTGCTCATACTTGGGTTGAAGGATTGTCGGATCAAAAACGGTTTCGCCGTGATAGCGTTTCGCCAGGGACTCGATACGATCAACTATCTGGTGTAGCCAGAGGCGCCTCTCACGAACACCGTCCAGGATTGCTTGATAGCGCGCCCCAAGGACGCGCGCTGACTCTATTGACCAATCGAAACCGGGCACGGCAGCAATTTCGCGCGTCAGTCGTACTTCTGACGGGAGTTGACCCAGAGACGGACTAGCGATCCGCCATAGCGTGTTAAGCCAACCAGGTACTCGGGAGTCCAGCGTTACCTGAAAAGATGTCTTGATCTTCTCCTCAAAAAACCACTGGCGCATGTCGCGGATCGTCTTTTGGCTGAACTCGCCCGTGTGTATTCCGCTGCAAACGAGCTCGCGGACAGCTTTCGTCAAATTCGAGTTGGCGTTTCCGAATGCGACAAGATTCTCGGGTGTGAAACTTGCTGAGTCGTTTGTTGCGTAGTCGCATTGCGGACGATGACCCGGCGACACAAAACGAAAACATGCTTGTCGTATTGCCTTTTTCGAGCTTTTAGAAATCGCTTCCTTGACGACGTCCGCGCCTGTCACAAAGCAGCACGGGCATTCGAGATCAGTACGTAAGATTTCGCGCCACGAATCCGGTATCTGATCGATTGTCTTGCGCTCCTGATTCCAGTTCTTTCGAGCTAGCACTAGGGAAGGTCTGAACAACGATGCCGACAGGGCGGAAGGTGGCATCGTTCCGGAGAGTCGCGTTTGGAGCTTCGGATTTCTCGCCGTTTATGGCGCTTTCCGTGGGAATTCCCCGGTTTATAGGCGCATGCTCCCCATAGCCGGCAGTAACTGCTTTCGCTTCATCCACAGGTTTGACAGTGCAAACAAGGTCAGCACCTGTGCCGTGTTCTTGGCCAATCCGCGATAGCGGACCTTGGTGTAGCCGAACTGGCGCTTGATCACCCGGAACGGATGCTCCACCTTCGCGCGCACGCTGGCCTTGAAGCGTTCCCAACGCTGTTCCTGGGCACGCTCGCGTTTGTTGCCGATGGCTTGGATCGTCGAGGGCCTGGCGGCGATGAAGAATGCTGCTTCGCAGTCCTGCAATTCTTCGCGTTTGTCTGCACCGGTGTAGCCGCTGTCGCCGAACACGCTGTCTTCTTTGCCATGCAGCAACCTATGCATCACCGTGACATCGGCGACATTGGCCGCTGTGCAATGGACATGGTGCACCAGCCCGGAAAACTCATCCACGCCGATGTGCGCCTTCATCCCGAAATACCACTGATTGCCCTTCCTGGTCTGATGCATCTCAGGGTCGCGCGCGTGATCGGCGTTCTTGGTCGAACTGGGTGCAGCGATCAGCGTCGCATCGACGATCGTGCCTGACCGCAGGCTCTGGCCTTTGCGCGCCAGATGCGCGTTGACCGCTTCCAGCATCCGCCCGGCAAGGCCATGGGTCTCCAGCAGGTGCCGAAAGTTGAGAATCGTGGTCTCGTCGGGAATGTCGTCCAACCCGCCGAGCTGGGCAAATCGCCGTAAGGTCGGAATCTCGTGCAGCGCTTCTTCCATCGCCGGATCGCTCAACGCATACCACTGCTGCAGCAGATGAATCCGCAACATCGTCGCCAGGGCGTACGGCTGCCGCCCTGGCCGCCCCGACACCGGATAGTGCGGCGCGATCAGCCCGAGCAGTTGCTGCCACGGAACCACCTGCTCCATCTCGGCCAGAAAGATCTCGCGCCGGGTCTGCTTGCGCTTGCCCAGGCCCTCAGCGTCACCGAACGTCAGCTGCATAGATGATCCTTTAAATGAGGGGGGGTAGTGTCGCGTATCTGTGGTGGGTTGTTCAGAGGTTCCCTAGCAGTACTTGCTCGACATCAAGTTCCTTCTGTTCGGAGATTGAATATGCAGTTAATGGCATTGAGTACCTCTAGTTGTTATTCTTCGCGCACATGTCAACTCTTAATCAGTCGCGACAAGAACCATCTCGTCGTAGTGTTTCTTGTCTACTTCTTCGAGCCACTGAAAGATGTGGCCAATGACGCTGTGGCTTTCACCGGCCAAGTTTTCTGCCGACTCCTCGGTTATTTCAATTACATCGCTATGTGAATACTTATTGATAAAGCGGTAGATTTTTTCCTTAAGCTCTGGTGTCGTGATGGTGCAGTCTTTCAACCCAACTTCCATCAGTTGACTTATGTCGCTTCGCCGCTTTGGATACTTGAAGGTGAAGAACGATTCAACGAGCTTGCGCGCGAGGTTGGCGGTCAAGAATGCTTCATCTCGATTGAGAGTAGTGTGCGCCCTGTATTCATAGAGCTTCTTGAAGATATAGTGGTATTCCGATCCGTAGTTCTTCAAAGAGTCGTCGGCATCCACAAGCAGGGAGTGACGAGGGGAGCCAGGTGGCGCATCCAGACGATAGAAGAAGCAATTCTCGGCCTTGCCTTTGTTGACTCGGTTCCTATTAGTGCCAGTGAACCAGTCTCTCACCAGCTTGAAGTAGGTGAAGTTGTGGGTCAGCACGAAAAGCTGTTTAGCGTCAGTGCATTGAGTTCTCAGGAACGAGTAGGCGTGGAACAGGTGATTGGAGTCAAAACTTGAAACAGGATCGTCTACGACGACAATCGTGTCCTTGATGTTGTTTCCGTTTTCCTTGAGCTTCGTGATGAAGTAGACAAAGGCAATCGCAGTCTTCTCACCTTCGCTCAAATTCCCATCGTGCTCACCCACGCCGTTTCTGATGATCTCATAGCCTTTCTTCTTCTGATTAAAATTAAGGCAAAGCTCAGATCGGCCGATGAAGCGACGACGTCCCCCCGCCCTGAGTAGCGGTCGGGTTTAGAGTCCGGGGTTGATGATATCGGTGTTTGCCAGATGTTGGGCATAAGCGGACGGCGTCATGCCGCCAATTGCTTTCTTGGGTCGGTCCTCGTTGTATTCGCGTCGCCAGCGTTCGATCTCGGTGCGCGCATGCAGCAACGTCGGGAACCAGTGCTCGTTGAGGCATTCGTCGCGCAGCCGGCCGTTGAACGATTCGACGTAGGCGTTCTGGTTTGGTTTGCCCGGCTGGATGAGCCGTAGCTGCACACCCCGGTCATGCGCCCAGGCAACCATCGCTTTGCCGCAAAACTCCTTGCCGTTGTCGGTGCGGATCACCTGCGGCAGGCCGCGACTGTGTGCCAACCGATCCAGCACGCGCGCAACCCCGTGCCCGGAGATCGCGCTTTCCACCTCGATGGCGACCGCTTCGTGCGTTGCGTCGTCCACGATCACCAGACACTTGATCACTCGGCCGTCGGCGGAGCGGTCGAACACGAAGTCCATCGACCACACCTGGTTGGCCTGCGCTGGCCGCAGCAGCGGCTGACGCTCGCCAACCGGTACCTTCTTGCGCTTGCGGCGCCGGACTTGTAGCTGCTGCTCGCGATACAACCGCTCCACGCGCTTGTAGTTCACCAGGCGTCCTTCCTGTCGCAGCTTGAGATAGATCATCCCCACGCCGTAGCGGCGATGGCGATGCGCCAACGCAAGAATGCGCTCGCGCAGTTCGCCATTGCGGTCTTGACGTGGGCAATAGCGCAGCGCGCTGGCGCTCATGCCGATCGCCGCCAACGCACGACGCTCGCTGGCACCACGCCCGATCCACTCGCGCACCAGCGCACGACGCGCCGGTGCGCTCACCACTTTTTTCGCAAAGCATCCTTGATCAGGTCATTCTCGAACAACTGCTCGGCCAGCAACTTCTTTAGCCGCGCGTTCTCGGCCTCAAGGTCCTTGAGCCGCTTGGCGTCGGGCACGCTCATGCCGCCGAACTTGCTGCGCCACAGATAGTACGAGGCCTCACTGAAGCCATGCCGCCGGCATAAGTCCTTGATCGCTATGCCCGCTTCGGCTTCGCGCAGGAAGCCGATGATCTGCTCTTCGGAAAAACGCTTCTTCACGTCCAATCTCCTTGGGGTAGGGAATTGGACTCCAAACTGAGGTGCTACTCAAAATTGGGGGGACGTCGCGCGAGACGACCGGGCGGCGGTTACATCGCTTCTCGTGGATCAACGAATGGAAGGAACTGGCCGACGCCCGTGGCACGCCGCTGGGTATCGAGCTGATCCTGCCGGACTGGTTCTATGCCGGCGTGCTCGACGCCGCCTTGGTGCTGACCATCGACCCGGCGTATTTCCGGCTGACAGGCGGCATCGAGCGATGGTTATACCGGCTAGTGCGCAAGCATGGCGGCAAGCAGCCTGGCGGTTGGCAATTCGACTTCCGCCACCTGCATCGCAAGTCGGGCAGCACGGCGCAGCCCTACGACTTTGCCTGCGACCTGCGCGCGCTAGTCGCTCGGCAGTCGCTGCCCGGCTACGTGCTCGGCATCGAACGGATGCCGGACAGCAACGCCGAACTGCTGACCTTCCGGCCCGTGCCGTTCACGGCACGGGGATAACTCGGGGACAACGTGTGGACGGCCTCGTGCTATCAGGCGTGCCGGGTATCGTGCTATCAGGCGTGTTCCTATCGTGCTATCAGGCGTGCGAAACCGCCGCAAAGCCAATAACGGCGCGGGTTTCGGCGTCCTCTAACTTACCTAACTTAAAAGCTCTAACTTTTGGTAAGAGCGCGCCGTTTCGGTGGACAACCGCCAAACGGCACCACGCGCAACAGCCAAAGCCCGGCTTTCCAACACGGAGGGCCGCGCCATGATCGTTGCGCTGCTCAACCAGAAAGGCGGCGTCGGCAAGACTACGCTCGCCACGCACGTTGCCGGCGAACTGGCGATGCGCGGGCAGTCGGTCATCCTGCTGGATGCCGACCCGCAAGGCTCGGCGCTGGACTGGACGCAGCGCAGAAGCCAGCAAGGCTTGCCACGGCTGTTCAGCGCCGTGGGCCTCGCCCGCGAGACGCTGCACCAGGAAGCGCCGGAGCTGGCCCGTCGCGCCGATCACATCGTCATCGACGGCCCGCCGCGCATCGCCGCCCTGGCGCGCTCCGCGCTGCTGGCGGCCGAGCGCGTGCTGATCCCCGTGCAGCCCAGTCCCTACGACTTGTGGGCGTCGGCCGAGATGGTGGCGCTGATCCGCGAGGCGCAGGTGTTCCGGCCTGCGCTGTGCGCGGCCTTCGTCGTCAACCGGCGCGTCAGTACCACCATCATCGGGCGCGAAGCGCGGCAGTCGCTGGCCGAACAGCCGCTTCCTGCGCTGCGCGCGGAAGTGCATCAGCGCATCGTGTTCGCCGACAGCGTGGCCGCTGGCCGGCTGGCCCGCGAGACGGCACCGGACAGCGCCGCCGCCCGCGAGATCGCCGCGCTGACCGACGAGCTGCTGCGGTGGCCGGCATGAGCCAGCGCAACGGCAAGCGTGTCGGCATCGGCGCGCGTCCGCCCGCGAACCCGCACGCAGATGCGTGGGTTCGCCAGGGCGACGCCGACGGCATCCAGAAAGGCGACCTCTACACCGCGCGCCTGACCCTCGACATCACGCCCGCGATGCGGGCGCGCATCAAGGTGTCGGCGTTCACGCAAGGCGTGACGGTCGCCGAACTGCTGCGTGCGCTGCTGGAACGCGAGTTTCCCGAAAGAGGCACGGAGAACCTGCCATGAACGCATCCGCTCTGGCGGCCACGACTGCGCCGCCGCCATCGCTCGCGGTGCTCGCTGGCCAGGCCGGCATCGCGTCGCTGACCCGCGTTTCGCTCGCCTACATCGAACAGCGCATCGACGTGTATCTGCGCTTCGGCGAACCGGCGCGCACCATCCGGCTCGACCGCTGGCGGCGCGTCGCGGTGTTCCTGCCGGGCGCGTTGTTCTGCCGCATCCGCTGGCACGCCAACGACTACGGCACGATTCGCTGGCAGCTCATGGTGATGCAGGCTTGCACGCCGCTGGACGCGGCGCAGCGCATTCCCGGCGTGCTGCCGGGCGCGCGCCTGCTGCTGCACGCCGAAGGTGAACCCGCCGTGCGCGCCGTGCTTGCCCAGCTCGATGCCATTGAGGCGCAAGGTATCGCGCCCGCTGACGTGTCGCCCGCGTACTGGCGCACGCTCGGCAACCGGCTCGCTGCACGCTTGCCGCTGCCGGCGTACACCGCCGAGCGGCACGCCGCCTGGCTGGCCGGGAGGGCGCTGCCATGACGAGCCTTTCCCCATCTGCCGACACGAACGGAACGGCGCCGCTTCCTCGCTCGCGCGGGTGCGCTCGCATCGTCGTGGGGACACTGGCCGCCTGCGGCTTCGCTGCGCTGGCCTGGGCGTCCTTCGTGTCGCCGCTGCCGCGCCTGACCTACAACCCGTCCGACAGCGTGGCGGTCGGCTGGTATCGCGTCGATCCGCTCGACTACCGGGCCGGCTCACTGCCACGTCCGATGTCCGTGGACAGCATCGTGCTCGTCCCGCTGCCCGCCAAGGCCGCCGTGCTGGCTGCGCAACGCGGCTACCTGCCGACGCGCGTGCCGCTGCTCAAGCGCATCGGCGCCGTCGCGCCGCAGGAGGTGTGCATCGCGGGCGGCATCGTCCGCATCGACGGCGTGCCTTCGGCCGCCGTGCTGCGTGCCGACCGGCTGGGCCGTCCGCTGCCATCCTTGCAGCTTTGCCGCCGCCTCGAACCGGGCGAGCTGTTCCTGTTGAGCGTGACCAATCCGTCGTCGTTCGACAGCCGGTATTTCGGCCCGGTCAGCGCGTCCACCGTGATCGGTGTTGCGCATCCGGTCTGGCTGGAGACATGCCAATGATGGCTGCCGATTCGCTGCGCTTCATCGTGCCATCCGGCGTGTCGTCCTGCTGGCCGTCGCCGTGTCGTCGCGCGTGTCGTGCGAGCGCATCCGCGCCGCACGTCGCGCAACATCCGGCGACGCTTTCCCCCGTGCAGGCATCTTGCCTTGAACGCGCCCGGCCGATGGCCGTGGCTGCGTTCCCCGGTGCGCTGGCTGCGAGCAGCGCAGCGCCGCCGGGCCGCCGATGCCCGGAGCGCCAGCGAGGGGCAAAGGCGGAAGGCAAGATAAAAGGTCGCGGCACATCGCCGCTTGAAAACCTTGTCTGCACATGGGGGGAGCGCGGCACGCGCTCAGGGGCGACAGCGTGCCGCGAAGGTGAGCAATGCCGCATCGGCATTGGCGAAGTCGCGTGCTTCGTCCGCTGGACTGCGCCGGTCTTGGATGGAGCCGCATCATGAGCCAGCGAAACGACGATCGCTTCCGCGTCCGGCCCGGTGCTCCGAAACAGCGTGGCGATGCCTACATCAACAAGGTGCTGCGGCAGGCCAACAAGACTGGCGAGAAGCTCGGCAAGGCAGCAGGCAAGGTCGGCCAGCGCCCCGGCTCCCGGCTGGGCCGCGGCCACGTCGCGGCGCGCTTCGCCGGTCGAGGGCTAGGGCCGAACGCGCGGCGCGTGACGATCAAGGCGCGTCTGGTGAATCTGGCGAAGGCCGGGCCGCGCTCGACCGTCGCGCACCTGCGCTACATCGAGCGCGAAGGCGTCGATCGCCAAGGCGGGGCAGGGCGGGCCTACGGGCCGACGACTGACGAGGCGGACACCAAGGCGTTCGAGGAGCGCGGGCGGGAGAATCGGCATCAGTTCCGTTTCATCGTCTCGCCAGAGGATGCCGAACAGCTTGACGACCTGCGCACCTACACCCGCCACCTCATGGCGCGCATGGAGGCCGACCTGGGCACGCGGCTTGAATGGGTCGCCGTCGATCACTGGAACACCGACAACCCGCACACGCATGTCGTCCTGCGCGGCAAGGACGACACCGGCAAAGACCTCATCATTTCCCGCGACTACATTGCCGAGGGGATGCGCCGTCGGGCGTCGGAGCTGGCGACCAAATGGTTGGGGCCGCGCACCGAGCTGGAGGTGCAACGCGCCATGCAGCGCGAAGTCGATCAAGAGCGGTGGACGGGCCTGGATCGCACCTTGCAGCGTGAGGCCGGCGACGATGGTCTGGTGCGAACCGAACGCTTCGCCGATCCCCGACTGCAACGCTATCGGCAAGTGCTGATCGGCCGCCTGCAACGCCTACAACGCATGGGGCTGGCGACCGAACAACAGCCCGGCGCGTGGGCCGTCTATGCCGAGGCCGAGCCGACCTTGCGGGCGATGGGCGAGCGTGGCGACATCATCCGCACGATGCAACGGGCGATGAGCGGCAAGCAGCGCGAGCTGACCGTGTTCCAGTCTAGTGGGGATAGCCGCGCCGTCATCGGTCGCGTCGTCGGCAAGGGTCTGGCCGACGAGCTGTACGACAAAGGCTATCTGATCGTCGATGGCACTGACGGCAAGGCGCACTACGTCGCGTTGCCGCCCCGCTCAGAGTTGGAGCAATACCCGACCGGCGCGGTGGTGGAGGTGAAAGGCGCGGCTGACGTGCGCGCCGCCGACCACAACATTGCCGCGCTGGCCGTCGATGGCGTGTACCGCACCGATCATCACCTGGCCGTCGCCCAAGGTCAGGCGACCCCCGACCGTGACCCGCGCGAGGTGGTGGCCGCGCATGTCCGTCGGCTCGAAGTCTTGCGCCGTGCCGGCATCTTGGAGCGCGAGGCCGAAGGCGTCTGGCGCGTCCCCGATGACCTGGCCGAGCGAGGCCGCCAGTACGATGCGCAGCGCCTTGGTGGCGGTGTCGCGGTGGATCTGAAATCACACCTGCCCATCGAGCGACAGGCCCGCGTGATCGGCGCCACCTGGCTTGACCAGCAGTTGATCGGCGGCGGCAAGGGGCTGGCCGGCGTGGGCTTTGGGGCCGAGGTCAAGGACGCGCTACGACAGCGCGCCGACTTCCTGGCCGAACAGGGCTTGGCCGAGCATCGGGGGCAGCGCATCGTCCTTGCGCGCAATCTGCTGGCGACGCTGCGCGGGCGCGAGCTGGCGCAGACCGCGAAGGACATTGCCGCTGAAACCGGGCTGGAGCATCGGCCAGTGGCCGACGGGCAGCGCGTGGCCGGTATCTACCGGCGTTCGGTCATGCTCGCCAGTGGGCGCTATGCAATGCTCGATGACGGCATGGGCTTCTCGCTGGTGCCGTGGAAGCCGGTGATCGAGCAGCGGCTGGGCCAACAACTCGCCGCCACAGTACGCGGAGGCGGAGTGTCATGGGAGATCGGGCCGCATCGCGAGCACTCCATTGGATAGATATCAGCAATGTGAGTGAAACTGGGGCAATGCGGCTAGTTAATTTGTTCCATGATGGAACATCTAAAGGGAAATAGGCGTGGATTATCAATATTGGCGCGCATGGCTATCCTGACAAGTCCTTTTAAGAAGGATGCACATGAACATCATTCAGCGAATCGTTGCCGCAGCGATGGCGTTAGCCTTGTCCGTTCCCGGACTTGCGTTTGCACAGGCTGTGTCGCTGACGGAGCCTGTACAGACTACCTCGGGGCCAGTTCGGGGCGTTGTCGAGGGAGATTTAACGTCCTGGCGCGGCATTCCATATGCCGCGCCGCCCATTGGAAATCTGCGATGGAGGGCGCCGATTCCCCCGCGTGCTTGGAGCACCCCACTCATTGCCAATGCCTACGGCAGCGTATGCGCACAGAATGCTGATCTAGGCGTTTTTGCGAAGGCCGGTGGCAGCGAAGACTGCTTAAATCTCAATGTATTCGTCCCAACCGCAAAGCGCTCCAGTACTACGCTCTTGCCAGTATTCGTGTGGCTTTATGGCGGAGCGCTGCGTGTTGGCGCGGCGCTCGATTATGATCCCAGTCGACTGGCAGTCGAAGGCGGCGCAATTGTTGTTACTCTGAATTACCGAGTTGGCCTCTTCGGTTTCTTCGCACATTCTGCAGTGCAAGAAGACGGCAAGTCAGGCGTCAATTATGGCTTGCTGGATCAGCAACTGGCTCTTAAATGGGTGAATGACAACATCGCCAGATTTGGCGGAGACGCAAACAATGTAACCATTGCAGGCGAGTCAGCCGGCGGTGATAGCGTCATAGCTCATTTGGTCTCCCCTGCTTCACGGGGAACTTTTCAGCACGCCATTGCGATGAGCGGCACGGCCAACATTCTCAAATTTCCTACATTTGGAGCCCCGCGCCCTCTGAATGCCGCTCAGAAGATGGCTTCAGACTTTGCGGAAGCGGTTCATTGCAACACGCAGATGGCCGCCGCTTGCTTGCGAGCTCTACCAACCAGCCAAGTGCTGGCGCATCAAACCGGCTTTACCGCCCAACAGTTCATCGTAGACGGTAAGACGCTCCCGATAGAACCAGGCGTCGCGTTGAGCACGGGGCAGATCAATCCCGTGAGAACAGTGATCCTTGGAAGCACACGCGACGAAGGAAATTTCTTCGCAGGATATCTTGAGAATGAGTCAGGCAAGCCAATCGATGAAAGTAGCTTTCCCAAGACCATGGAGATCTTCTTTGGTGACCATGCCGAAGTCGTGATGAAGCAGTACCCTGCATCAGCCTATACTTCGCCGAGCGAGGCCTTTGCAGCGGCGGCAACTGACATGCTATTTGCCTGCACTTCGCAAGAAGCCGCGCGGAGAATTACGGCGAAGACACCGGCTTATGTCTATGAATTCGCGGATCGCACCGCGCCGTCCTATCTCAAACCGACGACTTTCGCGCTGGGCGCTGCCCACACTTACGAGCTGGCCTATCTTTTCCCAAGCTTCCACGGCGGCTCAGGCATTCCGACTACGCTGAATCCGCTTCAGAAGAAGCTGGCGTCACAGATGGTCCGGTATTGGTCGAATCCTTTAAATGTGACTGCACCCAATAGTGGCTGGCAGCCGTACAACGCTAAGCGCCAGAATGTCATGAGCTTTGTTCTTCCGACTGCGCGTATGACCGAAATGTCGTTCGCCAGGGCTCATCACTGCGAGTTCTGGGACAAGCTAGGGGTGTATTGAGCCCGGCCTTCGAGCTCATCTGAGAAGATGACTCTGGGAACAGAAGGCTCTCAAGGAGATTGTGGTGGCAGACCCCAGTTGGCTTAGAGAGCACGCTGACGAGTTGACGCATCTACCATGAACATGGACGGGTGAATGGAGAGGAATAGCAATGATACTCAAGTCAACTTCTCGGGTTGCTTAATTATGCAGCGTCAAACTTTCACGGGTTGGACGTTCGACTCACATGCCTCTTCCGCAATTTCCAGTGGCAAAGCGATTAAATTAAAAACTCTTTGAGAATAATATGAAATTGAAAACGTTCGGTTGGCTTGCTGCTGGGGGGGAAGAAGTTGAACGTAAAAATTCCGGCCCATCTGGCACGAAAGTTCTTCGTAACCAAGCATATGTGGAGTACTACATACCTGAGGAGCGAGCTGAGAATGCATACCCAGTCATACTGACTCACAACTATTTCGGTGCCGCAGCTTGGCTCGGAAACGCTGAAGGTGGTGAGGGCTGGGTACAGTATTTCTTGCGACGCGGATTTCCGGTGTTTGTCGTCGACCCGCCCGGCACAGGCCGGGCAGGCTTCAATCCTGACGACATCGAGCAAAACGCTACGGTTATTGGCGGCGCATTTCCGGTTGATGCTGGCTTCTGGCCGGGACAAGACTCCAGCGCATGGGCCGCATGGAATATGGGGCCGCAGTGGGGCTTTGCAGGCGATGGCATCGTGCAAGGAAATCAAATGCCAACGGATGAAAATGCGCGACGCAGGTTGCTTGCGACGCTCACGCCTAACAAGCCAACGTCCCAGGATGTCCTCGATGCTGCCTTTGTACAGGTCTTGGAAGCTGTGAATCGCATGGAGGGTCCAGCGATCTTTATTGCTTGGTCTATGGGCGGCGGGATGGGGCAGCGCCTCGTTCTGCGGCGCCCTGATCTCTTCCGGGCTCTCATACTCCTTGACGGTTACTGTGGCGAAAAACGATTTCCACAGCCAGGGAACTGGTTTGACAATGGCCCTATCAGCGCTTCCGATGAAGTTGCCAAGGCGCTGGTGGATGGCGACATACCGTTACTGAACGTCAATAGCGCCGCAGGCCACTTCTCGAATACGGGGCATGCCAAGAAGCTGGGTACGACGCTTACAGACAAAGTTGCAAGCAAAGGGGGTTCTGCCCGTACGATTTATCTGCCCGACGTGGGAATACAAGGCAATGGACACATGATGTTCTTTGAGAAGAACAGCGATGCCATCGCCGAAGTGCTCACGGGGTGGATCAACGATACGATACCTAGACGTGAGTAATGCAGCGGAAAGCGCGCATTGGCGCAGCGGGCTAGAGCCATATTGGATGGCGCGGAAAGGTAGACACCACCGGTTCTATCTATGAAATATGGGAAATCAAGTGGCACGTAAATTCGACGCGACTTCGACAACCGACGAAGTGCTTCACAATGTCGATCTTTCCGGTAGACGAATACTCATTACCGGTGTTTCCGCGGGCCTCGGAGTCGAAACCGCACGAGCGCTCGTCGCGCATCACGCGTATGTCACCGGCACGGCACGGAACTTAGAAAAGGCTGAGCGGGCGGCAGAACACGTGCGCAACGCGGCGGGCGACGGAGGTGGAACCTTCGAGCTGGTCGAACTCGACCTGGCAAACCTTGCAGACGTGCGCACCACAGCTGAGCACTTGGTCAAAAGCGGGCGCCAATTCGATATTGTGATGGCCAATGCCGGGGTGATGGGTGTCCCTTTCGGGCGCACGACGGATGGTTTTGAAACACAGTTCGGCACGAACTACCTCGGCCACTTTGTTCTTCTCAACTGCATCGGCCCGTCCATTTCATCAGGCGGCCGGGTCGTGATTCTGTCCTCGGCTGCGCATGCCCTTTCGGACATCGACCTGGATGATCTCAACTTCGACACTACGAACTACGATCCGTGGATAGCCTACGCCCGTTCGAAGACTGCCTGCGCGCTGCTTGCTGTGGAGTTCGATCGCCGCCACCGGGATCGTGGCGTGCGCGCCACGGCTGTTCATCCGGGAACCATTCGCACGGAACTGCAACGGCACTACAACGCCGAGCAGGAGGCGGCTTATATCGCGTTGACGAGAAAGGGCAATGCCTCCCGCGAGGAGCCGCCCCTCCAGTGGAAGACCGTTCCTCAGGGCGCGGCGACCTCCGTGTGGGCAGCGGCGGTGGCGTCCGCCGACGCCATTGGCGGCCATTATTGCCTAGATTGCCATGTCGCAGAGATCAACGACACCACTGGCATCCGTACTGGAGTCCGCTCCTATGCCGTGGACCCGAAGCGGGCAAAGGCACTTTGGATGAAAAGTGAAGTGTTGGCTGCAGAATGGATTTGACTTGGCGGGTCAGGAAGACGGAACCCAGTCCAAAAAAGCCTTATCCCAAGGGGTCGGGTCAGGAAAAATCTCTTCCAGAAATTTCATGAACACCTTGACGTTGGGGCTACCCCGGCGACTCTCGGGCCAAAGCGCCACAATGTCGTTTCGCTCGACCCAATAATCTTTCAGCACTGGCACGAGTGCCCCGCGTTCAACGAAGGCCATTGCGATAAAGATTGGCAGTATCCCGATACCGCCACCAGCGACGATAGCGGTTGCCACAGCGTCCGTATTGTCTACGATGATGGCCGGGCTTGGTGCTATTTCGACCACATGCTTGCCCATTCGGAACGGCCAGCGCAACGGTTGCCCGGAACTCTGGAAGCGGACGTTGACGCAATCGTGTGATTCAAGGTCCTCCGGGCGTTCCGGGGCAACCCGCCGTGCAAGGTACGCCGGCGACGCAAAGGTGCATACCGTATTGGAAGCGAGCTTGCGTGCAATGAGCCTGGAGTCGGCTAGGCGCCCAATGCGGATGGCAACGTCGATACCTTCTTCAACAAGATCGGAAAACTGGTCGTTCAGTCGGAGGTCCACGGAGAGTGCAGGATATCGCTCCCTGAACTTCGGCAGGAAAGGAGCGATGAGATGAATCCCGACTGGAAGAGGGGCAGTTATACGCAGAACTCCTGCCGGCTCAGATCGTGCGGCGGCCGCGGCCTGTTCGATTTCTTCGGCGTCCCGCAACAGCTTCAGTGCCTTATCGTGCAGGTCGTGCCCCTCGGGCGTTAGGGTCAATGATCGGGTCGTGCGGGTAAACAGGCGGATGCCCAGCCGCTCTTCCAAACGTTGAACGCTCTTGCTGATGGCGGAGGGAGAAACCGATAGGGATCTCGCCGCAGCGGTATAGCTGCCAAGGGAGGCAGCACGTGCGAAAGCGATGATGCCGGTAAGTCGATCAAAGCCAATTTGTTCCATAGTGGAATTATTATACTGAGTTTGAGGCTAATTATCAACATGGTGCCATAGGATTACATTCTTAGACGAGCCAAAAGAGCGGGCGGTGTCCCGCTCATCAAACACCGTTGCATTGTTATGAAGGAGAGAAGATGACTTCCAGGTTTGACGCAACCTCGACTGCGGATGAAGTTCTCTCAGGACTAAATCTGAAGGGGAAACGTGTTCTGATCACAGGGGTTTCCGCAGGGCTCGGGGTGGAAACGGCGCGATCACTCGCGGCGCATGGCGCGCAGGTGACGGGTACGGCACGCGACGTCGCCAAGGCAGAACAGGCGACGAAGCTCGTCCGTGAAGCGGCATCGGCCGCTGGCGGCTCCCTCGACCTAGTTCATCTTGATCTTGCCGACCTCGCGAGCGTGCGTACCGCAACTAATCAGCTGCTGGATGAGGAGCGCCCGTTCGACATCGTTATTGCTAATGCAGGCGTCATGGCAACACCCTTCGGCCACACAGCTGATGGTTTCGAGACCCAATTCGGCACCAACTATCTCGGACATTTCGTGTTGGTGAATCGCATCGCCCCCCTACTGGGTGATGGTGGTCGGCTGGTGACGCTGTCCTCCGCAGCACACCAAATCGCCGACGTCAATCTGGACGATCCGAATTTCGAAAAGACTGAGTACGCCCCGTGGATTGCTTACGGACGCTCTAAGACGGCGGCCGCTCTGTTGGCTGTGGAGTTCGACCGGCGCCATCGAGATCGTGGCGTTCGTGCGACGACGGTGCATCCCGGTGGCGTGCAGACGGAGTTGCAGCGCCACTACAGCCCAGAGGTGGATGCAGCCTTCATCGAACAGATCAACGCCGCCAACGCCGCCAGGGGGCTGCCGCCCTTCCAGTGGAAAACGATCCCGCAAGGCGCAGCGACTTCAGTTTGGGCTGCCACAGTGGCTTCGGCTGATGCAGTAGGCGGCCATTATTGCGAGGACTGCCACGTTGCGGAGATTAATGACTCGGAGGGCGTTACCAACGGCGTCCGTTCCTATGCACTCAACGTGGAACATGCACGCGCGTTGTGGGCCAAGGCCGAAGAATTGGTTGG
Organism: Xanthomonas sp. NCPPB 1325; assembly: GCF_041477645.2. Classification (NCBI taxonomy): domain Bacteria; kingdom Pseudomonadati; phylum Pseudomonadota; class Gammaproteobacteria; order Lysobacterales; family Lysobacteraceae; genus Xanthomonas; species Xanthomonas sp. NCPPB 1325. The sequence goes on along the minus strand of NZ_CM192985.1, from coordinate 2,664,857 downwards.
CGAACAGTTTTGAACGTTGAATTTGTTAGTGGAGGGGCATCCGAAATGACAGCAGGGTTGAAAGGAAAAATCGCGCTCGTCACGGGTGCCGGTACCGGCATCGGACGCGCCATCGCAAAGCGTTTCGCCGATGAAGGCGTTACGGTAGTCATTACCGGCCGCACGGAGGAAACTCTCGAAGAAGCTGCAAACCAGCACGAGAACATCTCCTACCTCGTGGCCGACCTCGGCAAGCCCCAGGATGTTGCCAATCTCGTGTCCGAAGTACGGAAGCGCCATGGCAGGCTCGATATTCTGGTTAACAACGCGGGTATCGCGCCGGTGACGCCATTCGCCGAAACTACCCTTGACGAGTACGACCGCGTGTTCGTCACGAACGTGCGCGGGCTGGTCGATCTGACCCATCAGGCGCTTCCGTTGCTCAAAGCCGTAAAGGGCAATGTGGTCAACTTGACCTCCTCGATCATCGCGAGGCCGCTGGCGAATATGTCCACCTATGCCGGAAGCAAGGCCGCCGTCGCTAGCTACACAAAAGTATGGGCGAAGGAGTTTGCGCAGGATGGCGTCCGCTTCAACCTGGTGAGCCCGGGGCCGATCGAGACTCCGATCTACGATAAGACGGATCTGTCAGCTGAAGGCATTCAGGCGCACATCAACCGCGTGACGCAACTCGTGCCGCTGCATCGTTTTGGCAAGGTGGAAGAAGTAGCCTCCGTGGTCGCGTTCATTGCCTCCGATGAAGCGAGCTTCGTTACCGGAGCCGATTTTGCGGTGGACGGCGGACTGAGTATTTGTGGCTACCGGCGCCGCCACCATCCGGTGGTTGCGGAGATGCGACGAATTGCTTGCCCGGAGGCTTGCTGGCGAGAGTCAAATCCGACCGTCATTCGGATAAACGGCCTTGATTGGGGCGCCATCATATGACTGGAAAGGAGAATTTCTATGAAAACTCGCGTGTTGGGTAAAAATGGCCTGAAAGTATCCGCGCTCGGCATAGGCGTTATGGGCTTGACGTATGGCTACGGTCCGGCAACGGATCGCGGCGATGCGGTAAAGCTGCTGCGTGCGGCGCACGACCTCGGCGTCACCTTCTTCGACACCGCTGAGGCTTACGGAGCGGACAACGAGGAGTTGCTGGGAGAGGCGCTCGCCTCCGTCAGAGACAACGTGGTCTACGCGACCAAATTCGGTTGGAAGGACGGCAATGCTCGCACGGGCGAACTGGACAGCCGACCTGAGCGTATTCGCTTCGTCGCTGAGCAGTCGTTAAAGCGTCTGAAGACCGACCGGATCGACCTGTTCTACCAGCACCGCGTTGATCCCAACGTACCGATCGAGGACGTGGCGGGTACGGTGAAGGATCTAATTGTCGAAGGCAAGGTGAAACACTTCGGACTGTCCGAGGCGGGTGTGCAGACGATTCGCCGCGCGCATGCCGTGCAACCCGTTGCTGCCATACAGAGCGAATATTCGCTGTTCACGCGCGACCCCGAGGCAGAGATCTTGCCGATGCTCGACGAACTAGGTATAGGTTTCGTGCCTTTCAGCCCACTCGGCAAAGGCTTCCTGGGCGGCAAAATAGACATGAAGACGTCATTCGGCAAGGACGATATTCGTAGCATGCTGCCCCGATTCCAAGCGGAGGCACGCGAGTCGAACCAGCGTTTGGTCAATGCCATTGACGAAATTGCCCAGCGCAAAGGTGCGACCCCTGCACAGATTGCTCTAGCCTGGCTCCTTGAGCAGAAACAGTGGATTGTGCCGATTCCGGGAACGACAAAAATTCATCGACTTCAAGAGAATGTTGGAGCAGCCGAGGTTGATTTGACGTCCGATGATCTGAACGCGATCAGAGTCATCATTGACAGCAATCCGGTCGAGGGCACTCGCTATACGGAGCAGGGAATGAGACTGATTGATGAGGCCTGATCTGCTGCGATGTTGAGCAGTAAGTCCAGTCACATTGCTTCCTTGCAGTAGCTTTCCCAGAATCAGTTCTGGTCGGAGCGTATGCCTCTGCTTTCCTCGGTTTCATGTCGGATCCAGCAACGTGTTGCGATGCGCTTTTCCAGGTGATGGCCGATGTTGCATGACGTTGTCCTGTCGGTTTGAAGAGCACGCAGTCAAGAGTGCCAGTGATCGGCTGCCGGCCCAGGTCATGAGTGCCGGCAACTAAGACGCGCGGCGAATCTGTGAGCGTACCGAGCAAGTCCTTAGAGCACTCCCTTGATTCTTGCTGAAAAGACCAGGTAGAAGTAATGGAGCTACGTCACCTTCGATGCTTCCTTGCCGTCGCTGAAGAACTCCATTTCGCCCGCGCAGCGGAGCGACTGCACATTGAACAGTCGCCGCTGTCGCGAGCGATCAAGGAGTTGGAAGAGGACCTCGGCACACAGCTCTTTGTGCGTACCACGCGCAGTACCCGACTGACCCGTGCGGGAAAGCTATTCTTGGAACACGTCCCGCGCGTCTTCACTGCCTTGCAGCAGGCACGTGACAGCGTGAAGGCTGCAGCCAACGGCTATCACAGTCAATTGCGAGTAGCTTTGTCGGACGGCATTACGCCATCGTGCTTCTCGACTCTGCTTGCGCTTTGCAGGAAGGAAGAGCCTGAGATCGAAATTCGTCTGTCCGAGGTGCCTCTGTCACAGCAGATCAAGGGCTTGCAGGGCGATGTGTATGACGTAGGATTCGCTCAATCGGATGAGGTTGGCGATGAGCTCATTGCGGAGCCCATATGGCATGATCCATTGATGTTAGCAGTACCTGCGCGCCATCCTTTGCTTGCATACAAGCAAGTGCCTTTGGATGAGGCGTTGCGCTACCCCATGATACTTGGTGACACGAGTTCATACGAAGGACATGTACGTCAAGTAGAACGGGTATTGTGCCGAGCGAATCAAGAGCCCTTGATCGCCGAGCGGGTTGCCTCTTTCGACCTGATGATGACGCTGGTGTCAGCAGGAATTGCGCTGGGACTGGCCGGGGCTTCGCAAATAGCCGCCAGCCGTGAACCAAGTGTCGTAGCACGACCGTTGGCCGGTGGTTCGCATAAGCTCACGACTTACCTGCTGCGTGTGGGGAACGAACCGTCGGATGCTCTGGCCCGTTTCATTGAACGGGTCTATGCCGTTGAGCCACCAAATGGAAAGACATCTGCTGCATGAGCAAAGCCTGATCCACTGGAGGAAATCGAGTCATGAAGAAGACAGTCTCGCTTCTGCTTGCCACGATGCTGGTGGCCTGCGGTAGGTCCGAACCAACCGAGACGGTCACCGCATCCGGCCGGATCGAAACGGTGGAATCGCTCGCAGCCAATCCCGAACGGCTGAAGACCCTACGCCAGCAGTGCAAGACGGATCGCGCCAAGCTCGGCGATGAACTCTGTAACCGTGTAGCCGAAGCGACGAACCAACGTTTCCTTGGCGACGGCAATACGCCCTACACGCCGACGAAGGAACAACCCAAGTTCTGATCGTGTACGACATACGACAAGAACCGTAAATTTCTGCTCAATACGCCGCAGCGCGCTGTCGCTTGCGGCGTTTTTATTTGCTTCGCCACTTCATGAATTGATGCGTTATAGGGAATCTTTGTCCTGATAACGGTCTTTGACCGGCCCTTGACCTGACTCCGATCCTCGCATGTACGGCACGCCCTTGTGTCGCGTGTTGCACAGGAGAAAGCGGAGGCCGAGATGCAAGGTCAAGGCGTGCTGTTCGGACAGATTGTCGCCGTGTTCGGCATCGTGATCGCTGGCGTATGGGCTGCGACACAGTGGACAGCAGCAGTCTTGGGCTACCAGCTACGCCTTGGCTCGCCGTGGTTCGACTTCTTCGGCACACCGGTCTATCACCCGTGGCGGTTGTTCGAGTGGTGGTTTTTCTTCGACGCCTACGCGCCGCGCATCTTCGACAACGGCGGCGCAATCGCTGGCGGTAGCGGCCTGGTCGCCGTGGTCGTCGCCATCGGCATGTCGGTGTGGCGCTCGCGGCAATCGAGGCTGGTCACGACCTACGGCTCGGCGCGCTGGGCCGAACTTGCCGATATTCGCAATGCCGGCCTCGACCAGCCTGCGGGCGTGTTCCTTGGCCGCTATCGCAGCCAGTACCTGCGCCATGAAGGCCCGGAACATGTTCTGACCTTCGCGCCGACGCGCTCCGGCAAGGGCGTCGGCTTGGTGGTGCCGACGCTGTTGAGCTGGCCCGCGTCCGCCGTCATCCACGACATCAAGGGCGAGAACTGGCAAATCACCGCCGGCTGGCGTTCGCGCTTCTCGCACTGCCTGCTGTTCAACCCCACCGATCCGAAGTCGGCCGCATACAACCCGCTGCTCGAAGTCCGACGCGGCGCGCATGAAGTACGCGACGTACAGAACATCGCGGACATTCTGGTCGATCCCGAAGGGGCCTTGGAGAAGCGCAACCATTGGGAGAAGACCTCGCACGCGCTGCTGGTCGGCGCGATCCTGCATGTGCTCTACGCGAGCGAGGACAAGACACTGCGCGGCGTCGCCAACTTCCTCTCCGATCCGGCTTGCCCGTTCGAGCTGACGCTGCACCGGATGATGACAACGCGGCATCTGGGCGACGCGCCGCATCCTGTCGTCGCATCAGCCGCGCGTGAAGTGCTCAACAAGTCGGACAACGAGCGGTCGGGCGTGTTGTCCACGGCCATGTCGTTCCTCGGCCTGTACCGTGACCCCACGGTGGCCGAAGTCACGTCGCGTTGCGATTGGCGCATTGCCGACCTGATCGCGTCCGAACATCCCATCTCGCTGTATCTCGTTGTGCCGCCGTCCGACATTAGTCGCACGAAGCCGCTGGTGCGCCTGATCCTCAACCAGATCGGCCGGCGGCTCACTGAATCGCTCGACGGCAGCGACGGCATCGCGCGCCGCCACAAGCTGCTGCTGATGCTGGACGAGTTCCCGGCGCTCGGGCGCTTGGACTTCTTCGAGACGGCCTTGGCGTTCATGGCCGGCTACGGCATTCGCAGCTTCCTTATCGCGCAGTCGCTCAACCAGATCGACAAAGCCTACGGACAGAACCATTCCATCCTCGACAACTGCCATGTGCGGGTGACGTTCGCCACCAACGACGAACGCACCGCCAAGCGCATTTCTGAAACGCTCGGTACCGCGACCGAGCTGCGCGCGCAGCGCAACTACGCCGGCCATCGACTCGCGCCGTGGCTCGGGCACCTCATGGTGTCGCGCCAGGAAACCGCGCGACCGCTCCTAACGCCGGGCGAAGTGATGCAGCTTTCGCCCGACGACGAGGTGGTGATGGTGTCCAGCGTCGCGCCGATCAAGGCGAAGAAGCTGCGCTATTACACCGACGCCAATTTCAAGCGCCGCGTGCTGCCACCGCCTGCGCTCGCCATCGGGCGCTACGCCGATGCGCCGCCGTTGCGGCCCGACGACTGGAGCGGACTGGCAATTCCCGCCGTGCCGGCTGCGTCTGTTGCTGCTGGCCTTGCGGGCGACGGCACCGGCACTGCCGATGACGGTGGCCCGCGCCGGCAGCCGGAGCTATCCGAAGTTTCCGAATACAGCTCCGAACCGCAGAGCGCCGACTCCGACCTGGCGCTGCTTGATGACGACGACCTGCCATTGCCGCTTCCTCGCCAGCTCGATCCGGCCATGCAACGCACGGCCCGGCTGGCATCCCTCGACCAACAAGACGGGATCGAGCTATGAGCCAGTACCGCCTCAACCTGTTCATTTCCCACGAGCAGGCCAAGCGCCTCGACGAGCTGGCCGCCAAGAAAGGCGTCTCCAAATCCAGCATCGTCGCCGCGGCGCTTGCGTCCTGGCTGTCGCCCGACGCTGGTGACCAGCGCGAGGCCGCGATTGCCAAGCGCCTCGATCGACTTTCGCGCCAGTTCGAGCGGCTGGAGCGCGACCAGAACATCGAGATCGAGACGCTGGCGCTGTTCGTTCGCTACTACCTCACGGTCAGCACGCCGGTTCCCGAAGCCCACCAGGAAGCGGCCCGCGCACAGGGCAGGGCGCGCTTCGAACAGTTCGTCGAACAGCTTGGTCGCCATCTGATGCGCGGACGCAGCTTGGTGCGGGATGTGGTGGAGGAACTGAACCCCGACGCCGCGCAGCTGGACGATGCGGTGGCACTGGCCGAGGCGCAGGAGCGTGCGTCATGAGCGCCGTGGTGCAGTCCTTTGCTTCCACATCACTCGACCGGCGCATCCGTATGTTGCGCACGGCTATGGGGCCGCTGATTGCCGCCGCGCTCGAAGACCCCGACGTGGTGGAAATCATGCTCAACCCCGACCGCACGCTATGGGTTGATCGGCTGTTGTCGGGCCGTGCGCCGATGGGCGTGGAGCTGTCCGAGGAAGATGGCGAACGCATCATCCGACTGGTCGCCGCGCACGTCGGCGCGGAAGTGCATCGCGGCCAGCCGCTCTTGACCGCCGAACTACCGGAAACGGGCGAACGCTTCGAGGGCATCTTGCCGCCAGCGGCGCCGGGGCCAGCCTTCGCCTTGCGCAAGCGGGCCGTGAGCATCATCGGCCTGGATCGCTACGTCGCCGACGGCATCCTGTCCGCACCGCAAGCCGAGTTCTTGCGCCGCGCCGTGCGCGAGCGGCAGAACATCCTCATCGCGGGCGGCACCAGCACCGGCAAGACCACGCTCGCCAATGCCTTGCTCGCGGAAATCGCCGCCACCGGCGACCGCGTGCTGGTGCTGGAAGACACCATCGAGCTGCAATGCGCGGCGCGCGACCACGTTCCGCTGCGCACCCGTGCCGGCGTCGTGTCGATGACAGAACTGGTGCGCGCCACGATGCGCCTGCGCCCCGACCGTGTGATCGTCGGCGAAGTGCGCGGCGGCGAAGCCCTGGACTTGGTGAAGGTGTGGGGCACTGGCCATCCCGGTGGCATCGCCACCGTCCACGCCGGCTCCGCCTTGGGCGCGCTGCTGCGCCTGGAGCAGTTGATTCTCGAAGTCGCGGTGAATCCGCCGCGCGCCCTGATCGCCGAGGCGGTGAACGTCGTCGTGTTCATCGCCGGCCGCGGCCGCAAGCGCCGCATCGAGAGCATCGCCCGCGTCGCCGGCTACGACGGCGCGGGCTATCGCCTGGCGGATGCGCTGGAGCCGTCGCTTCCCGAGCTACCGCTGTCTTTCCCATCCCCCGACCACTCTGGAGAACTGCCATGACGCAGATGCACATCCATGCTTTCCGCATTTCCGTAAATCCGGCTTCGATCACTGCACGCCTGCGGCGTCTGGCAGGCCCGGCGCATCAAGGCTTGCTGTCTGCTGCCGTGATGCTGCTGCTCGCCGGCACTGCGCGCGCATCCGGTTCGTCGATGCCGTGGGAAAGCCCACTCGAATCCATCCTTGAATCCATCCAAGGGCCGGTGGCGCGCATCGTCGCCGTCATCATCATCATCGCCACGGGCCTCGCGCTCGCCTTCGGCGACACCAGCGGCGGCTTCCGCAAGCTCATCCAGATCTTGTTCGGATTGAGCATCGCCTTCGCGGCGTCCTCGTTCTTCCTGTCGTTCTTCTCGTTCTCCGGCGGGGCGGTCGTATGAGCACCGCCAACGACTTGCCGGGCTTCGAGGTGCCGCTGCATCGCTCGCTGACCGAGCCGATCCTGATGGGCGGTGCACCGCGCACCGTGGCGATCGCCAACGGCACGATGGCCGCCGCCGTCGGGCTGGGCCTGCAAATGTGGATTCCGGGGCTGGTGCTCTGGATCGTCGGCCACTCGCTCGCCGTGTGGGGAGCGCGGGTCGATGCGCAGTTCATGCAGGTGTTCGCCCGTCACCTCAAGCACAAGCCGCTGCTGGACGTGTGAGGAGGACGCCGCGATGCTCAACCTTGCCGAATACCGCCAGCGTCCGGCCTTGCTCGCCGACTGGCTCCCGTGGGCCGGCCTGGTCGCGCCGGGCGTCGTGCTCAACAAGGACGGCAGTTTCCAGCGCACGGCGCGCTTTCGTGGCCCCGACCTCGATAGTGCGACGCAAGGCGAGCTGATCGCCACGGCCGCCCGCCAGAACAACGCGCTGCGCCGCTGCGGTTCCGGCTGGGCCTTCTACATCGAAGCCGAACGCCGACCAGCGGCGGACTATCCGCACTCCGATTTTCCCGAGCCGCTGTCGTGGCTCGTGGACGAGGAACGCCGCGCCACATTCGAGGAATCCGGCAGTCACTTCGAGAGCGTCTATCACCTGACGCTGCAATACCTGCCGCCCGAAGAATCCCGCGCCCGCGCTGCCGGCCTGCTGTACGAGAACCGGCCGACCGAAGGCGTGGACTGGCGCGAGCGCCTGACCGCCTTCGTCGCGGAGACGGAACGCCTCTACGACTTGCTCGACGGCGTAATGCCGGAAATCGCGTGGCTCGGTGACAGCGAAACGCTGACCTATCTGCACTGCACCATCTCGACGCGGCGCTATGGCATCGGCATGCCGGAAGTGCCGTTTCACCTCGACGCGCTGCTAGCCGATGCGCCGCTGATCGGTGGACTGGCGCCGATGCTGGGCAACCACCATGTGCGCGTTGCCACCGTGCGCGGCTTCCCGACCTCGACCTGGCCAGGGATTCTCGATGACCTCAACCGGCTGGGATTCGCGTACCGCTGGAGCACGCGCTTTATCTGCATGGACAAGTCCGAGGCCGAAAAGGAACTCGGCCGCCTGCGCCGGCAGTGGTTCGCCAAGCGCAAGAACGTCCTTGCGCTGCTGCGCGAAACGATCTTCCAGCAGGAATCTCCACTGGTTGATACCGACGCCAGCAACAAGGCCGCCGACGCCGACGCGGCGATGCAGGAGCTGGGCAGCGATCAAGTCGCCTACGGCTACATCACCGCGACCGTGACCGTGCTCGACACCGATGCCAACGCGGCCGACGAGAAGCTGCGCATGGTGGAACGTGCGATTCAGGGACGCGGCCACGTCACCATCCCCGAAACACTCAACGCCGTGGAGGCGTGGCTGTCGTCGGTGCCGGGCAATGCCTATGCGAACGTGCGCCAGCCCATCGTCTCGACGCTGAACCTGGCGCACCTGATGCCGGAATCGGCGGTGTGGGCCGGGCCGGAGAAGAACGATCACCTCGACGGGCCGCCGCTGGTGGTCACCCGCACTGAAGGCGCGACGCCGTTCCGGCTGGTGACGCACATCGGCGACGTGGGGCATACGCTGGTGGCCGGCCCGACCGGCATGGGCAAGTCCGTCCTGCTGGCGCTGCTGGTCTTGCAGTTCCGCCGCTATCGCGGCGCACGGATCTTCGCCTTCGACATGGGGCGCTCGATGCGCGCCACCATCCTCGGCTTGGGCGGCGAGCACTACGACCTCGGCGCCGACGGCGGCATCGCGTTCCAGCCGCTCGCACGCATCGACCAGGAGGGCTACCGCACCTGGGCCGCCGAGTGGATCGAGGGCCGGCTACGCCACGAAGGTGTCGCCATCGGCCCCGACGAGAAGGTGGCGATCTGGTCGGCGCTCGGCAGCCTCGCCGGTGCGCCGGTCGAACAGCGCACGCTCACCGGGTTCTCGGTACTGCTGCAATCCAATGCGCTGCGGCAGGCGCTCGCGCCCTACGTGCTCGGCGGCGCGCACGGCAAGCTGCTCGACGCCGACCGCGACCGGCTGGGACTGGCCGACGTGCAGGGCTTCGAGATGGAAGAGCTGATGCACAGCAAGGCCGCCGTCACGGCCGTGCTGCATTACCTCTTTGCGCGCTTCGATGAGCGTTTCGACGGTGCGCCGACGCTGCTGATCCTCGATGAAGCCTGGCTGTTTCTCGATGACCCGGTATTCGCCGCGCGCATCCGCCAGTGGCTCAAGACGCTGCGCAAGAAGAACGTCAGCGTCATCTTCGCCACGCAGTCGCTCGCCGACATCAAGGATTCAAGCATCGCTCCCGCGATCATCGAGAGTTGCGCCAGCCGCATCTTCCTCCCGAACCCGCAGGCCACCGAGCCGCAGATTCGCACGATCTACGAAGGCTTCGGCCTCAACAGCCGACAGATTGAGATCGTCGCCACCGCGCAGCCCAAGCACGACTACTACTACCAATCCCGCGCGGGCAATCGCCTGTTCGACCTTGACCTGGGGCCGGTCGCGCTCGCGTTCGCGGGCGCATCCACACCGCAAGACCAACGCGACATAGACCGCGTGCTGGCGCAGGCCGGCACGCCGGGCTTTGCCGGCGGCTGGCTGCGCCATCGCGGCCTCGATTGGGCCGCCGATCTGCTGCCGTCCGCACCGTCGGCGGCTTCTTTCCTCGCTTCTCAACCGCTGGAGATTTCGCCATGAAAACCCGTGTGCTTTCCACGGCGTTCGCCGCCGTGCTGTCCGGCTCGCTGCTGCTCGCGCAGCCAGCGGCGGCCATCACCGTCATCGACCCGACCAACCTCGTGCAGAACACGCTGACGGCGATTCGTACGATGGAAATGATCGAGAACCAGATCAACCAGCTCCAGAACGAAGCGCAGATGCTGGTCAATCAGGGACGCAACCTGGCGAGCCTGCCGTTCACCGTGGTCAACCGGCTGCGCTCGACGCTCGCCACCACCGAACGCCTGATTGCGCAGGCGCAAGGGCTGGCGTTTGAGGTGCAGAGCATGAACGCCGAGTTCTCCCGCCTGTACCCGGAGCAGTACGCCGCCACCGTCAGCGGCAATCAGATGTACCAGGACGCGCGCCAGCGTTGGCAGAACACGCTCAACGGCTTGCAGACCGCGATGCAGATGCAAGCGCAGGTGTCGCAGAACCTGACCGACGACGAGGGCGTGCTGACCGACCTCGTGAGCCAAAGCCAGTCCGCGACTGGCGCTTTGCAAGCGCAGCAGGCGACCAATCAGCTTCTCGCCTTGCAAGCCAAGCAGTCGATCCAGGCGCAGCAGCTCCAGCTTACGCAGGGGCGTGCAACGGCGCTGGAACTGGCGCGTCAGGCCGCGGCCGTCGAACGTGGCCGCGAGATGACGCGGCGTTTCCTCGGCACCGGCACGGCGTACACGCCGCAGCCCGTGACCTTCTACGGCAACTGACGGACACGGCCATGAACCGCGCGCCCGTCCTGTTCGCCTTCGCGTGCCTGCTGGCCGGCTGCGACCGGCCGCAGGCGTTGTCGGTCGATGTACTGGCCGCCGATCCGGCGCGGCTGCACGCGCTCGCGGCGCAGTGTCGTCGCGGCGAAGGGGACGGCGCGCTCTGCGCACGGGTCGCGCAAGCCGACCTGCGGCGCTTCCTGTCCGGGCAGGCCCAGCCCGACGAATACCGGACGCTCGCCGAGCTGCCGCCGATTCCGGCCAGCTTCGACGGCCCCGATGCGCCGACGGAGGAACGGCCATGAACGACGTTTCGATCATCGACCATTTCCTCAACATCTTTTCTACCTACATCGACTCCGGTTTCGGGTTGCTGCGCGGGGAGATCGCGTTCCTGACCGCGACGCTGGTGGCGATCGACATGACGCTCGCCGGCCTGTATTGGGCGCTCGGCCACGCCACCGGCCAGGGCGAAGACGTGATGGCGAAGCTCATCCGCAAGGTGCTGTACGTCGGTGCCTTCGCCTACATCATCGGCAACTTCAACCTGCTGTCCGGCATCGTGTTCCGCTCGTTCGCCGGCTTGGGCCTGACGGCCACCGGCTCGGCCGTGAGCATGGAGACGTTCCTGCAACCGGGGCGTCTCGCCAAGACCGGCATCGACGCCGCCGCGCCGATCCTCAACCAGATTGGCGACATGGCCGGCTTCCCCGAGGTGTTCATCAACATCACGCCTATCGTCGTGATGTTCCTCGCGTGGTTCACCGTCATCGTCTGCTTCTTCGTGCTGGCGGTGCAGCTTTTCATCACGTTGATCGAGTTCAAGCTGACCACGCTGGCCGGCTTCGTGCTGGTGCCGTTCGCGCTCTGGAACAAGACCGCCTTCCTTGCCGAAAAGGTGCTCGGCAACGTGGTGTCGTCTGGCATCAAGGTGCTGGTGCTGGCAGTCATCGTCGGCGTCGGCACGGGGCTGTTCGCGGAGTTCCCGACAACACCCGCCGAACCGTCCATCGACCACGCGCTTGTCGTGATGCTGGCCTCGCTCGCCTTGCTCGCGCTCGGCATCTACGGGCCGGGCATCGCTACCGGCCTCGTGTCCGGTGCGCCGCAGCTCGGCGCGGGCGCGATGGCCGGCGCGGCGCTGGGCGCAGCCGGCACCGCCGTCGCGGTCGGTGCTGCCGCTACCGGCGTTGGCGGGGCCGTGGCAGCCGGTGCGCACATGGCGCCCGCTGCCGCCAGCGCACTCGGCAAGGGCGCACGCATGGCCGTATCCACCGCCAGCAGTGCGGGTGCGGCATTTCAGGCCGGTTCCTCTGCCGCCGGTGGCGGTGCCAAAGGCGCGATGGCGGGCCTTGGCAACGTCGCCAAGACCGGCGCACAGGCCGCCGGCCAGAAGGCCGCCGCCGGGGCGCGCTCCTTCGGGCAACGCGCCGCCGCTGCTTTTCGCTCGGAGGGCGCGAGCAGCAGCGCAGGCGCATCCAGCGGCGGCGCTTCGCCCGGCTCTGCCGCATCCGGCCAGGCCGCCGGCACCCCTTCGGCCAACACCACCGACCAGCCGCAACCCGCCTGGGCCAAGCGGCTGCATCGCCGCCAACAGATCACCCACGCCGCAACCACCGCTGCGCACACCTTGCACGGCGGCGATGGCGGCGGTTCGGCGCAAGGCCCGAGCTTGGGCGATTCCGACCATTGAGGAGAACCCGCCATGCGATTCAAGCGACCGCAGGTGCGCTACGCCGACACGCCGCAGCCTGCCACCCCATACCAATCCGCCGCACAGGCGTGGGACGAGCGCATCGGCTCGGCGCGCGTGCAGGCGAAGAACTGGCGGCTGATGGCCTTCGGCTGCCTCGTGCTTGCGCTGCTGATGGCCGGCGGCCTGGTCTGGCGTTCGGCGCAGTCCATCGTCACGCCCTACGTCGTGGAAGTGGACAAGACCGGCCAGGTTCTTGCGGTCGGCGAAGCCGCCACGCCGTACCGACCGGCCGATGCGCAGATCGCATTCCACCTCGCGCACTTCATCACGTTGGTTCGCTCGCTTTCCATCGACCCCATCGTCGTGCGGCAGAACTGGCTCGACGCCTACGACTACACCACCGACCGTGGCGCGGCCGTACTCAACGACTACGCCAGCAAGAACGATCCGTTCGCCCGCGTCGGCAAGGAGTCGGTGACGGTGCAGATCACCAGCGTCACGCGCGCCAGCGAAACGTCTTTCAACGTGCGCTGGACGGAGCAGCGGTTCGCCAACGGCGCACCGACTGGCACCGAACGCTGGAACGCCGTGCTTTCCACCGTCCTGCAAACCCCGCGCACCGAGCAACGCCTGCGCAAGAACCCGCTCGGCATCTACGTCAACGGCCTGTCGTGGAGCCGCGAACTCGATGCGTCCGAAGGAGCCAAGCCATGAATGCACTTTTACGTATATCCGCATTGCCGTTGATCCTGCTGGCGCTGTCGGGCTGCGCTTCGCAGGGCAAGCCGCCGCCGCACATCTCGCTCGACGAGCCGGTGCAGGCGCAGCGGCAGCCCGAACCGCCCAAGCCGGTCGAAGTGGTGGAGATGCCGAAGGTGCTGCCGATGCCGGCGCAGATGAAGCCGCTGCCAGAGGTGGACGACGCCAGGCCTGCGCCGGAACCCGCCGACGAAACCGTGCGCGTCTCGCGCGCCAACGCCGAGGCGCGCATCGCGCCCACGCGCGAGGGCTACGTCAATGCGATTCAGGTCTGGCCCTTCACCGATGGCGCGCTGTATCAGGTCTATGCGGCACCGGGGCGCGTGACCATGATTTCGCTCCAGCCCGGCGAAGAACTGGTGACGGTCGCCGCCGGCGACACCGTGCGCTGGATCGTCGGCGACACGTCCAGCGGAACCGGCAGCGATCTTCGCGTCAGCGTGTTGGTGAAGCCAATCCGTTCCCGCCTCAAGACGAACCTCGTCATCACCACCAGCCGGCGCACCTACCTGATCGAGTTGACCTCGACCGACAAGGCGTGGATGGCATCGGTGTCGTGGGAGTACCCGAAAGACCAGATGCTTGCCTTGCAGCGTCAGGATCGGGCCGCGCAAGCTGCCGCACCGATCGACGCCGGCCTGTCGCTGGAGAAGATCCGCTTCCGCTACGCGGTCAGCGGCAGCAATCCGCCGTGGAAGCCGCTGCGCGCCTTCGATGACGGCGAGAAGGTCTATATCCAGTTCCCGCCCGGCATCGCACAGGGCGAGTTGCCGCCCTTGTTCGTGATCGGCGCGCAGGGTGACGGCCAGCTCGTCAACTACCGTTTCCGCTCGCCGTACTACATCGTGGATCGGCTGTTCGGCGCGGCCGAACTGCGCCTCGGCGGCGACAAGGGCGACGTGGTGCGCATCGAGCGCACGGACGGCACGCGGGGGAACTGACCATGAGCCAGGATGAAACCCCGGACGTGCCCATTCCCAATGCCGCGCCGAAGGTCGCACCGGAGAACGTGATGCTGCGGGCGCAGCCGCGCCCGGTGACGCGCCTCAATCGGCGCACGCTCGTCGTTCTCGCCGGAGGCCTGGCGGTCGCGGTCATGGCCGCCACCATGTGGTCGCTGCAACCGAAACCGCGACGCAGCGACAGCGACCCGGCTGAGCTTTACAACGTCGACCGCGTATCGAAGTCCGAAGCACTCGACCAACTCCCCACCGACTACTCCAAGCTGCCGCCGAAGGTGCCGGAGCTGGGGCCGCCGCTACCGGGCGACCTGGGACCGGCCATCGTCAAGTCGCAGCCGCCGGCGGTGGCCAGCTACTCGCCGCCCGGCCAGGACGCGGCGGAGGCCGAGCGCGACGCGCTGCGCAAAGAGGCCGAAGCAGCGGCGGGTTCGTCGGTGTTCTTCCGCTCCGGCACGCAGAAGGCCGCGCCGGCGGCGCAGTCGCAGGTTGCCGCCGCGCCGGGCTTCGCCGCCAATGCGGCATTCGACCCCATGGCCGCCGGGCCGGCCACGACAGCGGCGCAGCCCGCCGACCCGACCGCCGTGCAGAACCGGCAAGACCAGAAAGAGGCGTTCCAGAAAGCCGGAACCACGGAAACCCGTAATTCCGGCAACCTGCAGATGCCGGCTTCGCCGTATCAGGTCATGGCCGGGACGGTGATCGCGGCGGCGCTGGTGACAGGCATCAAGTCCGACTTGCCGGGCGACGTGATCGGCACGGTGACGGAGCCGGTGTATGACACCGCGACCGGCCGCTACCTACTGATCCCGCAGGGCTCGCGCATCTTCGGTAAATACAACAGCCAAGTCGCCTACGGGCAAAGCCGGGTTCAGGTCGTCTGGAACCGGATCATCCTGCCCGACACGTCTTCGCTAACGCTCGACAATCTAGCCGGCACCGACTCAGCCGGCTATGCCGGTCTGGAGGATGGCGTCGATTGGCATTGGGATCGCGTTTTCGCCGGTGCGGTGCTGACGACGCTGCTGGGCGTCGGTGCCGAGCTGGCCGCGCCGGAGAACCGCCAGGACGGCGATCGCGTCATCATCGCCGGGCGCGACAGCCTGCAGGACAGCGTGAACCAGGTGGGGCAAGAGATGACCCGGCGCAACCTCAACATCCAGCCCACGCTGACCGAGCGGCCGGGCCTGCCGGTGCGCATCATCGTCAACCGCGACCTGGTGCTGCGGCCGTACCAGCCGCTGTTCTTCAACCGGGAGGCTTCACGATGAGCACCACGCGCAAACTGCGGCTGGGGCCGCTGCCGAAAACCGAGAGCGTCAAGCTGACCTTTGCGTGCCCGACCGCCCTAAAAGCCGACCTGGACCGTTACGCCGCGCTTCACGCGCAGGCGTACGGCGAAGCGGTCGAGGCAACGACGCTGATCCCGCACATGCTAGAGGCGTTCATCGCGGGGGATCGCGAGTTCAAACGGGGTAGGGGCGTCAAAGGGTGATCGCGGCGGCCTTCGCCTGCGCAATCGGTGTGATTGCGACACGCCTGCGTGTCGCCCCTAGGACAGGCCTATTTGCTGCGCAGTAAATATGCCTGTCCTAGCGAATATGAGCCTGCAGTCTCCGCACGTTGGCCTCTTGCACGTACAGCGCAATCGGACTGCGCAAGGCTGAGGCGGCAGCTCCGCAGCTCTATGCGTTAGATGTTCGACGAGCCAGGATGGAGATGATCACAGGTGTGGGGGTCCCCGGGGGCAAGTTGGGATTCGCGTGTTGAACGTATGGAAACGGGGTGGCCCCTTGATTCCAGTCCAGTACCTGCACGTCGGTCACTGCAAACCCAGAGTTCTTGAACATGTAGTCGTCGTATTCTTTCACCATCCCGTCCTTGATTTCAGTTTCGCTGACGCCGGGTGGGGCGGCACCACGTTGCACGGTATGCACCCACTCGACGGACGATGGGCAGAGAGGCGCAATGACCAGCCGGTCCTCAACGTTTTCTCGATATACCTTGGGCTTTTGCTCTGAGCGCAGGTCGGTCGGAGTGCGCTTGTCATTGTCGTCGGGATGAGAGCCGATGAACCACCCAACGACGACCTTGGGCTGGAAAGCCTCGATTGCTTTAAGCAGGTCGTCAGACGGCTCGAACAGGTCGGACTGGATGATCTCCGCAGTCGCCCCGTGGGATTGCAATCGGGCGCGAGCGCGTTCAATCAAATGGGGGTTGTTGTCGATGGCCAAGACGGGGCGAGTGGCAGCGAGGCTTAGCGTACTCCATCCGGCTCCGCAGCCCACTTCTAAGGTCGCTTCAGCAGGAACCATCTCGCTGAGGCGAGCATAGATTTTGTCGCTGTCGAATTGCGACGATTCACGCTCCCAGAACTCCGAATAGTCTCTTGGTGTCATTCGCTGCAGCATTACTCCTCCCGTTAAATTTGCAAATTTCTAGTAGGTTTGCGACTCCGCAATTCGCGCCGCGGCAACCATGATCAAACCAGGACATTGTCAGTCCCAGGACCAGGATCGGCTGGGTCTCGAATCGCATTCGCCTTCTCTTGGATGGCCCGGCATTGCTGGAGGAGGGCCTCGAACGATTCGACCTCATCGAGGAACAGCCCATCGTCGACCATGTGCTGGTAGTCAGCGGCCAACTTGGCCAGGGCCTCGTCATTGGGCACCAGGCACAGTTCGCCCGAGACGGCGGCGTGGTAATCGACCAGTGCGCCGTCTTGGCTTTTTTCCGCGAAGAAGATGCTCTTGTGATCGGCTACTGCTTTCGCGAGCCCCCTGTCGGCGATCGCCGCGTCAGCGAAACCGGCGGCGTCTAAACGCGTGACGTCGTGCCAGTGACGCGCAAAGCGCTCGCCACCACGAAAGACCCCTTGCGCGCAAAACACGTGGATCGCGGTGGCCTTCTCCCAGAAAGTCCGCTCGGCACGCATCACCTGCGGCGTCGCTTCGGGGAATTCCACGCCTTGCAGGTGCTCGGCGGCGTCGCAACGGACCACGCGCGGTTCGCAAGGCTCCCCGGTGGACCGCGCGCCGAATTCGAGCATGACCGCCGGCGGCACATAGCCTGTTCCTGACGCCAGCGGCGTGTAGTCGATGAACACCTTGTCGCCTTCGGCGCGGGCCTGGGCAGGAAGGCCCTGCTGCGCCAGGTCCTGCTGAAGCTGCGGAACGACCTCGGCCGTCACCCATTCAGCCAGCCGGGAGCGAATCTCCTTGCTCCATTTCTTTTCCTGGCTCTTGCTGGCGGGAAGGGGCGTGTCCGCGTCGCCGATCAGATCACCGGCGATAGCGCGGATGTCATAGGTGAGATCCACGTCCTCGGAAAAGCGCTGAATGACGCCGTAGGCCTTCGACAGCGAGGTACCGCCCTTGAAGATGAGATGCGGCGCGTAGGGTGCGGCGAAGAGATGACGCAGAGCCCACACCACCCACACGTCCTTTTCCAGCAGGTGGGGCGGGCGGCCGGAAGCATCGGCCGCCAAGGCCAGGGCTTCCAGGCGTTCATCGACAGACAGATCGAAGAACTTAGCCATGCGACACCAGCGCGCTCACTTCCTTCGCCATCCATGTCGGCAGGCGCGCACGTGCCGATGCGACTTCCTTCATCTCGGCCGGCGGCAGTTTGGCGCGCAGTGTGCGCAGTGCTTCACCGGCACGCTCGGGCCCCAGCCAAGCCAGCGCCCGCACGACATCACCGGCAGCGCGGCCAGGAAAGATCAACTGCCACACCGGCGCGTGCCGGAATTCGACGGTCTGGGCCCCCAGCTTCAAACGGCGGCTGGGGCCGGAGGTCAGGTAGACGGAGCGCACGGGCACTTGCGTGGTGAGGCCCAGCGCGTTGGCCGCCGCCGCACCATGCGACACGATGGTCTCCCCGCGCTGGTGGGCCAGCCCCTCGACCATTTTGGAAGCCGAGGGGGCGCGAGAACCGAAACGACTCTCTACCGGCAGGACATAGATGCCGCGGCCGGCGCGCAGCAGCGTGCCGCGCTGCACGAGTCGTGACAGCACCTGGTCGACCGCCGCCCGGTTTCCCAAATGGAGCAGTTCCTTGGCGACCAAGGGGGTGCCCTCCGGCAATCCAGCGGCGTGTTCCAGAACCTGTTTGGCGAGGGTTTGCATGATGGAATCTCCTTACTGGTAGAAGTATGGAGTAATTTCTGACACTTTTCAAGAGATGGAAGCCTCCGTGCTTGCGATGGAGGGCAAGCATTCCCATAGTTTTTCGTTCTAAACGAAACTTTTTGGTGGTAAAATTCCGAAAAGCGAAATCAGATCTTTGGAGGACGAATGGCCCAGCCGCCCGTAGACACAATCCCCGACCTTTTGCAGCGCAGCCTTCCGCGCGAGCTGCTGATGGGCATCGAGGAAGCCTTGACCGTCGGCGCCCAGCGCGCGCACGCCGCATCCAAAGGCATGAACGAAGGCCACTTGCCCCATGTCGTGGGTCAACTGCGGCATTTCCACATGAACGAGGCGTTTCATCGGGCGCTGGAGATGGGCGAGGCTTCGCCAACCGCTATTCGCGGTAACGGCATCGTCAGCGGTCGAGCCGGGGTGCTCACCCTGGCCAGGTTCAACATCCCGGACGGCTTCTGGATAAACGGCCGACGTAGCCATACGCGCCGCCAGATGTCCTATGCGAACAAGGCCATCGAGCCGTTAGTGCAACCGGAGCTGTTCGATCAATACACGGCGGCCGCCGATGCGGTCGCGTTTTTCGTGGCGTGCTTTTCTGGCTCGCTGCATATCCAGCCAGAGTCCCCCATGTCGATCCAGATTGCGGTACCGGACCGCGAAATGCGCGGCTGGCTGTTCAAGGAACCGCTGAATGCGTTCCTGCAGCGGTACGAACAAAAGCCGGCGGCGCAGGACGATTTGGCCAAGCCCAAGCTCAAGAAGATCAAGAAGCAAGGCAACGATGGCAGCGCGTCATGAGTCGCGGTGGTATTCAAGGTTTTGAAAGCGAGCGCCTCAGTCAGATTCTTGCCGCGAGGCGTTTGAGTCAAGCGCAACTTGCCGCGTTGGTCGGCGTGTCGCCCGCGACGGTCAGCAAATGGCGGTCGGGCAATCAGGCGCCCGAGCGGGAAACGCTGGAGCGCCTTGCCGGCGTGGTCAACGTCACGCCCGAATGGTTCACGCGGGCGCCCTCGGCCAAGGTGTCGCTACCGCTGTTTCGCAGTAACGCGTCCGCCCACGTGGCGGCACGCGCGATGCTGGAAGCTCGCATGGAGTGGGCGCAGGACGTCGCGCTCGCGTTGTCCGAGTTCGTCGACTACCCGGCCCTGAATTTGCCGACCCGGCAGTTCAAGGAGCCCGATGAGATCACGCCTGACGAGATTGAACTGGCGGCAAGCGAATGCCGCGATCTTTGGCGTATCGGCCGTACGGCGGTACCCGACTTGGCATTGGCCATTGAAGGCGCTGGGGTCGTCCTGATCCGCGAGGAAACGGGCATTTCGCAGATCGAGGGCTTGTCGGCATGGAGCGATGCGCTGGGGCGCCCGCTGGTGTTGCTCTCGGCCGACAAGGATAACGGCTATCGGAGCCGTTTCGATTTGGCGCACGAACTTGGCCACCTGATCCTGCATCGGTTCATTCCGCGGCCGACCGAGCGTGACCGTCATAAGCAACTGGAACAGCAAGCCCACCGCTTTGCGGGCGCATTCCTGCTGCCGGCTGAAACGTTTGCCAATGAAGTCCGCACCCCGGTGACGCTGGACGATCTTCTCTTGCTTAAACGCAGATGGGGGGTGTCAGTCGCTGCGATCGTGATGCGTTTGCGTGCGCTGAAGATTCTGGATGAAGAAGCGGCGCAGTCGCTGTTCAAACGTCGGTCCGCCCGTTGGGGCGCGAAGTCCGAGCCGGGCGACGGCGATAGGCCGCCCGAGCGGCCGCGCCTGCTGCGTCGAACGATCGATCTGCTCGTCGAGGAAAACGTGATGCCGCTTGACTCGATCCCCAGGCACATTGGCCTGGCGGCCCATGACATCGAGATGCTGGCTGGCTTATCGGAAGGGTACTTCCAGGGCAAGCCCAAGGTTGTGCAGCTGGCTCGGTTGCGTTCAGTGCCCAGTGGCGCGGACGCACCGGTTGCCACGGACAGCAATGTTGTGCCGTTTCGATTTTCGCCGAAGCGTTGATCGGCGCGTCTATGGAGATCAGTCAAGCCTTCCTGGCGGATGCGCGGGATGTGTCTCATCGATAGATCAATTCTAAAAATTCGGATGTTGATCCGGCGACACAAGAGGATGTGAGGGCCTATGGGACGACAGCTGCAGCTTAATTTCACACCGCTGCGAGTGCGCGGTGATGCCATTCGGCTGCAGACGTTGCCTTTCGAGGACGCGCAGCAGTTCCGAAAACTGCGTGACGAGCACCGTGCGCACTACGCCGTGACCCGTCGGTCAGATCACATCGTGGCGCTACCGCTTACATTGAGCGCTTCGCCGATTGGCGAAGAGAAGACTGTTTCGGTAGTCGAGAACGCTTCGCTCATTCGTCCGCTGCTTGAGCAGCGTCTCGTGACCTTGCTCAGTTCCAATCGGCGACTGGTTGCGCGCTATAACCCGATTACGACGGTGGGGCGCACCTTGCCGACGGGCTTCATCGAGGCCGACAGGCATCTCCATCTGCAGTCACGCGTCTTGATCGCGATCCGCTCGCTAAAGCTGCCGAACGCAGAACCACTCGGTCTCTTGTGGGACATTGAGATTCAGAAGACCTGCGCAACCAGCCTTGCTGTTTTGCATGAGCAAGGTGTGCGGCTGGATGGGTTGGCGGTCGAGCGCTTGGTGCCGGTTGAAGATGTGCGCATGCTGCCTTATCGACGGCTGGTGGGGCGGGTCGGTGCCATCACTAACGGCCACGCGCGCATGTCCGAGCGCTTTCAGAATGTGGAGGAGCTGCTCCCACTCGATGAGCTGTACCTGGAGGCGTCGCCTGAAAATCTTCGACACCTGCTGCAGCACTTCACGCGCAACACGTCGGGCAGGGTGCTGGGCAAGATCGACGAGATCGTGTTCGAGAACAGCAGAGGGCGTGCTCGCATGGAGCATATCGCCCGCATTTCGGACTGGCTCCGCGGTCTCGGAGAGATCGAGCTGCAAGAAGGTCTTAGCGTCGGCATCGGCAACCTGCTTAGCGAGAAAGATGCGCAGAACTTCCCCCGTTTCACCGAGGGCACGACTCCGACCTATGTCTTCGACGCCGGGACGCTCAAGTCGGAGTCGCGGGCTGCGGTCGGTCTAAGCAAGTTCGGTCCCTACAGCCGGCACGTCTTCACGCCCACGCGGCCTAATGTCTGCGTGATCTGCGACCGCGCGCGGCGTGGTCAATTTGAACTGTTCCTTCGGAAGTTTCGAGATGGCCTGACGGTCGACGGCAAATCACTGCCATTTGGGCGAGGGTTTCTCGGCATCTACGGACTGCAGGACATCAACCTGACGTTCGTGGAGGCAGACGCCTTCACGGCCGACGCCTACCATGCAGCTGCTTCCAAGGCAGTCCGGATGGCCGCCGAGGGCACGCCCTGGCATCTGGCCTTGGTGCAGACCGAGCGAGACTCGCGCCAGTTGGCGCCGCAGAAGAATCCGTATCTGGTGGCCAAAGCGGCGTTTCTCTCTAATCAGATCCCCACGCAGTTCGTCGCCTTCGAGACATTCTCGATGGCGCCGCTCAGTCTCGCCTACACCCTCAGCAATCTCGCTCTTGCGGTCTATGCCAAGCTCGGTGGTATCCCCTGGCTGATCAAGTCGGACAAGGGCATCGCGCACGAGGTGGTCATCGGCTTAGGCAGCGCAGCGATTGGCGAATCCCGCTTTTCCAGGAAAGAAAGAATTGTCGGCATTACCAGCGTCTTTCGCGGCGACGGCGGCTATCTGCTGTCGAATCTGTCGAACGCTGTTCCGATGTCGAAGTACGGCGAGGCCCTGACCGAATCATTGCACGCAACCCTTCAGCGCGTGCGCAACGAGATGAACTGGATCAAGGGTGATTCGGTACGTGTGATCGTTCATGCGTTCAAGCCGATGCGCAACACGGAGGTCGAATCGGTCAAAGCAGCGTTGAAGGAGTTCTCTGAATTCGATCTGCAGTTCGCCTTCCTGCACGTCAAACAGGACCATCCGTACCTGCTGTTTGACGATGATTCCGTCGGGACCAAGGGCAGGGGAGAGAAGACACCGGTTCGTGGGCTCTTCGCGGAAATCGGACACAACGAGACCTTGTTGACGTTGACGGGGCCGCAGCAGCTCAAGCGCCCGACGGATGGCTTACCCAAACCGCTACTGCTAAGCCTGCATCGCGATTCGACGTTCACGGACATCATCTATCTCACCAAGCAGGTGTATTGGTTTTCGAACCATTCCTGGCGCAGTTTCCTGCCGGCGGCGATGCCGGTCACCATCTACTACTCCGACCTTGTCGCAGGCCTTTTAGGGCGGCTTGACCGTTTGGGTAGCCGGTGGAGCCCGAGTGTGATGCTCGGCAAGATCGGCACAACGCGGTGGTTTCTATGAGCGCGGGCAATCCGATGCTGTACGAGGCGCTACGCGCAGTAGCCGGCCAGGCCGAGACACTGACGACTGCGGGCCCGCTGTCGATCGCCTTTTATCACTGGGTGCTCGCTGAAGGGCTGTCCACCCAGCAGAGCGCCGCAATGGCGCAGGACCTGTGCGAAGAGATTTCCGGCGGCGGTCGGTCGATTCATGCGGTCGCGGCTTTGGGATTCCTGCTGAGCATCGACCCGACGTTGAGTGATGCGTGCCGCGACTCATTTGCGCAGGGTGCGGACTGGTTGATGGGACGTAGAGGCGATTCCCAAACGGCTCTCGTCAGCTTGATGCAGCCGTTAGCGCATACCGGCGTTCTGGTGGGTTTGTTGGCCACAGCCGATGATGCGCGGTGGTCGAAATTCGGCGCATGGTTCGCATCGCTCTATGCAAAGCTGCAGCCGTTGTTGCCGGCGGAAGTCGGCTGGCGCGATGAACTGCTGTCCATGATCAAGACGCGGTCCGAGGTGGGATTGAACGGCGAACTGACAGTAGTGCCCGCCACCGCGGGCGCAGCTATCTACGTCGCACGTCGCTTGGCAGATGCTTCGTCGGCGGTCGATAACGACTTCGCGTCGCGTTTGCTTGGCCGCATCAAGTCGGTTGTCTATGATGACCCCGAACAGGCGGCCTTGGACCTGGCAGCGTTTCACTATCTCGCCCAGGGCGCGGCGCAGATTGATCTGCGCGCACCGAGTCTAGACGATGTCGGACTGCTACTTCGCCGGCTCCCCTCTGGGTTGCGTCGGTGGACCTGGGACGAACAGAAGAAGACACCGAACTCGACCGCGCAAAAGTGGGCGGTTGAAAACGAATACCACTTTCAGAACCTTCTGTGCGCCGTGCTTGCGCCGGTGTTGCCCGACCTACGCGATGAGGAGTGGCTTGCGTCCGTGGGACAGAAGAAGCCACGGGCAGACTTGGTGGTCCCGTCGCTGCAACTGGTGATCGAGGTCAAGTATTGGCGGAACAAGAGCACGCCGCAGGACCTGATTTCGCAGATTGGTGAAGACGTCAGCCTTTACCTGAAGCGTGGCAGCCCGTATCGCAAAGTGCTTCCGATCATCTGGGATCAAGGGCGACGCACCGAGCAATACGACTTGCTTATTGCGGGACTCAGTGAGATTCGCGATGTGGTCAGCCCGGTCGTTATCGCTCAACCGGCGTTTATGGTTTGAGCAGTGCCCAAACAAAGCCAATGAAATTGCATGAAGAGAGGATACCCAAATGAGTAGTTCAAGCTGCCCGCTTGAGGCAGGCGATCGCATTGATCACAAGCTCTTCGGATTCGGAACCGTCGTGGGCGCACCTGTTCCTATGGTGGGCCCTGACCTCCGAAGCACCAGTAGCGTCCGCGACGCCGGCTGGAGCGTTCCGGTCAAATGGGACGACCCAACGCGGACCGCCGGAGCCGTCATGCATCAGGCGCTACGCAAAGTGTCATCACCTGAATCACGGCCCTTCGGCCACTGGGATCGACAGTGGCAGCCTTTGCTGCAGGCTTGGCTGGCTGCTCGACGTGACGTTGAACAGTTGTCGTCAAGCTTCCGGCCCGCACCCGAGCCTCACGCTTTGAAAAGAATGCAGGACGTTGAGCGAAAAGCCTTTGAAGCGATGCAGCGTTTTCGGGACGCTGAGCAATCAGGTGAGCATCCCTAGAAGACCCGCTACAAGTGTCAGCTACCGGTTGAACCCAGGCTCGCTTGCGTTTGCGACGGCTGACGGTTAGGGATTTCTCCGGTATCCTGATAGCTGATTGATCATGGTGTCGAAAACGTCGCTCTCCCGCAAATCGGTCCATCTCCCGCGCCAGCACAAGGTGTGTGCTCTTGACGGTAAAAGCGACGGTAGCGCGCCATGTTGATCACAGCCAATCCCTTTAACCACGCGGGCTTGGGCGACCTGTTGATGATGGAGTGGGAGTGAGGGGCCGTCTGGCCCTGACCAGCGTTCGCTAGCCCCAGCACACTGAAAGCCCGCTTTATGCGGGCTTTCGGCTTTCAGCACAGCGTTCCGGGCAGGGATTGATGCGTGACGATCTGCCTGCAATCAGGCCACGTCGCGCGGCAGGCACTTACGGTGCGGAGTGGGGCCGGGTGGAGGAGCCGATCGCCTGACGCACCGCGCGGACATCGCGTGCGGGAGGCGCGCCGAACTGGCGGAGATATTCGCGGCTGAATTGCGAGGCGCTCTCATAGCCGACGGCGAAGGCGACATCGGACGCGCGATGCTCGCCAGCGAGCAGAAGCTGGCGCGCTTCCTGCAGTCGGAGGCGTTTCTGATACTGGATCGGGCTCAGGCCGGTCAGCGACAGAAAGTGGCGATGCAGACTCGCCCGGCTCATGCCGCTTGCCGCGCACAGTGCATCGATGCGCAGCCGTGCATCGAAATTGTCCCTGATCCAGGCCACCGCGCGCCGGATACTGCCGAGTGCGCCTTCGGGCTGGGCGATCTGCCGTAGCAAGCGGCCTTGCGGGCCTTGCAGGAGACGATAGAGCAATTCGCGCTCGAGCATCGGAGCCAGCACCGGGATGTCGGCGGGTGTGTCCAGCAGGGACAACAGCCGCAGCAAGGTGTCGCGGAGCGGGGCCGTCATGGGATTGATGGCGATGCCGATACCCTTTTGTTCGCTCTCGCGTACCGGCGGCATGGTCGCGGCCAGCTCCGCCAGCACGGCCGGATCCAGCACCAGCGACACCGCAACGTAGGGCTGCTCGTCCGGGGCATCCAGAATCTGGCCGATCAACGGCAGATCCAGGGCACTGATCAGATAATGTTCGCTGTCGTAGCTCAGCAAGGTGTCGTTGAGCGCGACGCGCTTGGAGCCCTGCAGGATGAAACAGATCATCGAGCGATACAGGCATGGCGCCTGGTCCGTGGAGCCTTGCCCCACGCACAGATCCACCCGCGGAATAGGGGTGGAGGTCAGGCCCGGCGGGGCATGGCGCAAGGCGATCTGAAGGTGGGGTACCAGGGCGTGCTGCATGCAGCGATTATGCCGGGGGCCGACCGCCGTACAAGATGCCTGAGACAATCGGGCAATGAATTGAGCGCATCAGGCGTGGGTTGGGCGGCGCTCGTTGCCTATCGTGGCCGGGTCGAAAAGCGCCGACCGGCGCACCCACCCCGCAGAGACCACGCATGACCCCTCAGATCGCACTCATCACCGGCGCCAGCCGCGGCCTTGGACGCAACATGGCGCTGCACCTCGCCAGGCGCGGTGTCCACATCATCGGCACCTATCGCAGCGGCGCTGCCGAAGCGGACACGCTGATGAACGAAATCCAGGCGCTCGGTGGCAAGGCGGCGATGCTGCCGCTCGATATCACCGACATCTCCAGCTATCCGGCCTTCACCACTGCAGTGGCCGAGACGCTGAAGGCCGAGTTCGGCCGTGGGCGCTTCGATTTCCTGGTCAACAACGCCGGCAATGGCCTGTTCTCGAACTTCGTGGACGCCACCCAGGCGCAGTTTGCGTCGCTGGTGGAAACCCATCTGCGTGGCCCGATCTTTCTGACCCAGGCGCTGCTGCCGTTGCAGGAAGACGGTGGCCGCATCCTGAATGTCTCGTCCGGCTTCGTGCGCTTCACCCTGCCGGGCTACGGCATCTACGCAGCGGTGAAGGCAGCCATCGAAGTGCTGACCCGTTACATGGCGGTGGAGCTTGGTGCGCGGCAGATCCGCGTCAACGCCATTGCGCCCGGCGCCATCGCGACCGATTTTGGCGGTGGCGCGGTGCGCGACAACCAGGATGTGAACGCCTACGTGGCGCAGGGCATCGCGCTGGGACGCGTGGGCTTGCCGGACGATATCGGCGGCGCAGTGGCGGCAATCCTGTCCAATGACATGCACTGGGCCAATGGCACCACCTTCGACATTTCCGGCGGCCAGCTGCTCTGAGCGGAAATGCCACCTGTCCCTGCCAGTCTATCGGTGGGACCGCATGCCCGCGCCAGCAGGGCACAGATTGGTAAGCCGCCGTCGCGGCCACGGTGCTGCACGTGGCCGCGTGTCGTTGGACAAACAAGTGATGCAGAACGGCAGCGGCTTGCCCTCCGTTCTGGATGACCTTGCCCTCTCACTTCGATGCGATTGCGTGACGTACCGAAATGCGCGCTGCGTTCGCGCATGTCGCTCAGGCATGCAGTGGTTTCACGGGACCGCAGTGAGCCAGCACCGCGGCAATGCGGTTCGCTATCGCAACGCAGTGAAGCTGGCGCCAAGAGAGGGTGCGTGGGTCATATGGTGATCCGGTAGTCAGGGCGCGTCAGACGAGCGAGACCACGATCTTGCCGCGTGCCTTGCGCGAGGTCAGGCGCGCCCAGGCCTGGTCGAAGGCGTCGATGGATGCAATGCTGTCGATGACCACGCGCACACCTTGCGCGACGATGGATGCCACCAGCTGATCCAGACGGTCTGCGTAGGGTTTTGCATAGAACATGCTGGCCAGCACGCCGTGTGCATTGGCGGCTGCCTCGTCCGGTGGCATGGCCGTGGAGACCAGGCGTCCACCCGCACGTAGCACCGCATACGACTGCGTCTGGGTGTCGCCGCCGACCAGGTCCAGCACGACGTCCACGTTGGACGCGATGGCGGTGAAATCCTCTGCGGTGTAGTCGATGACTTCATCGGCGCCCAGGTGACGGACCAGGTCCAGGCCATCACCGGAGGCTGTTGCGATGACGCGGGCGCCGGCCTTGCGCGCGAACTGCACCGCAAAACTGCCTACGCCGCCGGCAGCGGCATGGATCAACACGGTTTCGCCTGCCTTGAGGCGCACGGTGGAGAACAGCGCATGCCATGCGGTGATGCCGGCGGTGGGAATCGCAGCGCCTTCGGCCGCCGACAGGCCGGGCGGCAGCGCGACGCAGGCGGTGGCCGCGACGGCGGCGAATTCGGCAACCGCGCCGCTGCTGCCGGCATCGGTCCAGACCAGCACACGGTCACCCGGTTGCCACTGCGTCACTGCAGCACCGACGCGTTCGATCACGCCGACGAAGTCGGTGCCCAGGGTGATGGGCAGGGAAATATCGAAAAAGTGCCGGGCAGCGCCGGAGACCACCAGCGCGTCGAGCGGGTTGAGTGCAGCGGCGTGTACGCGCAGCAGCACCTGATCCGACGCGATGTCGGGCATGGCGATGTCTTCCGTGGCGGGACGGTCATTGAATCGATGGAGACGGACAGCTTTCATGAGGTGCTCCGATGGAGGTGAACGAGGCGACGCTGCGTGCGGCAGCTATCGCGGCGGTGGTGCAGGTGTTGCGTCGGCCAACGCCCGGCGAGATGAGCGGCAGGCACGGTCAGGCACGCCAGATCGACCGACCAGGCGAAAACGCCAGATGCAATGCACGGCAGTGGGTCGTTACCGCATCGCCGCGTGGTGGATGCGAGGTGCTGCGGGTTATCCGCTCTGCGCCTTGACGGTGCGCTGGCCGACCGTTGCGCCCTGCAGCAAGGTACAGACCGCGTTGCCGACGATGGTGTCGATTTCCGACGCGTGCAGTGGCGGGCTGATCAGGCCGACGATTGCCAGCAACTTGACGTGGCTGGCGGTCATGCTCATGAACTGCTCCGCCAGCACATGAGCGGACAGGCGATCGGTGAACTGGCCGGGCGCATCGCCTTGCTGGGTGGCGATCCACTTGGCCACCTTGTCCTGGATCTTGAGGTAGCTGGCATTCAACATCGCCTGGGCGATATCGGGGAAGCGTTTGCCCTCGTTGGTCAGGATGCGATGCACGGCCAGTGTGTGCGGCGACAGCGCGGTGCGCACGAGGCGATGGCCGAGTGCGGGCAATACGTCTGCAGGATTGCGCCCTTCGATGACCAGTGCATCGAGCGGCTTGGCCATCTCTGCGGCCACGTGCAGCATCGCCGCCTTGAACAGCCCTTCCTTGCCGCCGAAATGCGCATAGACATTGCGTCGCGAGCCACCAACCGTGGCGATGAGGTCGTCCACCGAAACGGCGTCGAAGCCCAGCTCCAGAAAGCGCTCGGACGCCACCACGATGAGGTCGTGGATGCGCTGCGCACCCTTGGTCGTGCGGTGGATGCGGGCGTCGGAGTGCGGGATTGCCATGAGCCTGATTGTGCAGTTGGTGGGGTACTGTACCGTACCATTTTGCGAACGCAAGTGATGTTGGTGTTTTCCGTGGCGCGTCCCATTGCGGTGTATCGGGCGTTGACAGCGGCGAGCAGTGCGCCGAGCAGCTGGTCGAACGGTGCGGCTGCAACGCGGCAGCGCGTGCCGATGTCCGCCCACAGGTTGACGGACGTGCAAAAAAAAACGAGCGCTGGGCGCTCGTCTATATTCTGGGCTGTGGAGACCGATGTGGCTGCATCGGTGGCTGAAGCGTCCCGCTGATCAAGTGCTGCCGCGGGCTTTGTCGCTGCTGGCGCAGCCACCGTGAGCGATGCCTGGACCCAGATTGCCGGACGCGACGGCGCTTGCCTCAGCGCACCTTGGCCAGTGCCACGCGGGCATCGGCCATGAACTTTTGTGCTTCTTGCGGCGTAGCCAGGTTGGCGCCGAGCTGGCTGAGGACCTGTTCGATATCGCTGGAGGCTTCCCAGGCTTCGTCGCAGAGCATGCCGGCGATCGGGCCGAGATAATTCAATGCGACCTTTTCCAGCGCATCGCGTACCTGGTCGTCCGGTGCGCCCGCGCCGCCGGTGGCCGAGGGTGCAAGGGTTGACGGGGCAGGGGCCTGCGCTGCGATCGGTGCCGGCGTAACCGGCGCCGCTGCGGGCGCGACCGGTGCACGGGCTGGTGCCGGCGCACCGCCCAGGTCCTGCTCGAACCCGCCCATCAACCACTGGCGGGAATCTTCGCTCAGCAGCGACGGCTTGCCCATGCCGGCGCCGGGGTCGACCTGAAAGCGGGCCTTCGCCGCACCGACCATGGTGAGGCGTTGCACGGCCTCGTCATTGCGCAGCATGCGGAAGACCACTTCTTCGATCTGCCCGGCATTGATGCGAACGATGCAGGAATGATTTTCTTCGGTGACGACAAACAGAAAGCCGGACGCCTTCTTCAATGCCAACGCCCTGAGCTCGCGCAGGACATCGATCAGCGGACGGAATTCAGTGGACATGGCGTCTTCCTTGCATCATTTGGTACGGGTCAGGTGAAGCGGCTCAGCGTTTGCTGAGGCGCTCCATGGCCAGCCGGACACTGTTGGACAGGCGAGAAATGGCGCGCGCCAGGGTACCAATTTCATCCTTGAGGTTGACCTCGTCGATGGTGTGGTTCCACTTGCCCAGGCTCAGTTCTTCGGCCACGGTGGTCAGATGCTGGATAGGGCGCAACACGCGGCTCCAGATCAGCGCCCATTGCAGGCCGAGCAACAGCGCGCACACCAGCAGGCCGATGCCGGCAATCCACAGCGACTGACGCACGATCACGCCATTGACGTCGCTCTTGGGATACGCCGACACCAGGGTGAAGCCCCAATCGGGCACTTCCTGCTTGGTCACGACCCAGTCGTCCGGGCTGTCCTTGACGATGCGCTCGATGGTGGCGGTGTCGGTGGTGGCGCCGGTGGTGGACTGGAAGCGCAGCTTGTTCTTGCTGTCGAATACGGCGATGAAGCCGGAGTCGAGCACGCGGCGGCTGCTGACCACGTTTTCCAGGGCCTGCGTGTCGGCCTTGTAGCCGACGTACCAGGCGCCGATGACGCGCTTGTCGCTGCCGGCGAAGATCGGCTCGTAGCCGGTGACGTACGGGTTGCCGAGGATGTCGACCACGCCGTAGAAGCTTTCGCCATTGCGCAGCTTGGCGGCAGCCTGGCCATTGGGGTCGAGCACGGTGCCGATGGCGCGGCTGCCGTCGTCCTTCTTGACGTTGGTGGAGATACGCACGAAGTCGTCGCCGGTGCGCGAGAACAGCGTGGCGGTGCCTTCGTGGATGGCGGTGACGTCGTCCAGCATGGTGAAGACGTTGGCCTGCGGGCGCTGGCCCAGCAACAGGTCGTTGGCATTGCGATCGGCGACGCGGATCTCGCTGCCCACGCTCGGTGCACCCTGCGCATTGGCTTCCTTGCGCAGCTGGCGCATGGAGGAATTGACACGGTCGAGCATCATCGAGCGGGTGACCGCGAACAAGGTCTGCAAGGACACCGACTGGCGCTCGATCGAGTCGCCGGCTTCGAACTTGACCCGGTTCGCTTCGGTAATGGCCAGAATGACCGTCAGTGCCACCACCACGACCAGCACCAAGGCCAGCACCGGCAACAGCAGGCGCACCCGCAAAGAGTGACGAAGCATCGCAATTCCCCTGAACGCGTTTAAATGATTGAAACGATGGCCGCCGCGGCGTCGTGCGGCGGTCGGACGTAGCCGTTATCGGCTGTCACCCATGATGCTGAAGCGGCCCCCATGCCGCTGGCGGTGCATACGATAGCTCAAGCCGATCCATTTGACAGGGTGCACCGATCGAGACGTGCGCCTTGCGTTCAAGAATGCGCGACCGTGTTGCAAAGTTGGCGGAGTGGACTTAGGCGACTGCAGCCCGGGGCGCGCGCTTGCCGGACCGTCCAGGTTATGGCTTTTGCATGTCACGCCGCCGCGCTGCAGATCGGCATGGCTGCAGGCAAAACGTCGTGGGTGAAGTTAGATCCCCGCTGTTCGATCGATGCGTGCCGGGCACCGGTGTCGCTCAGGTTTCCAGCGATAGGATTCCGCGGCGCAGCGCGACGGTGACCGCATGGGTGCGATCACGCACGCCCAGCTTGGCGAGGATGTTCTTCATGTGCGCCTTGACGGTCTCCTCGGCGATGGTCAGCGCATTGCCGATCTGCTTGTTGGAGCAGCCGGTGGCGACCAGGTTGAGCACCTCGGTCTCGCGGGCGGACAGTGCGTCGTCGAGCACGTGGGCGGCGATGTTTTCGGCCACCGATGCCGGCACATGCCGGCGCTGGCCACGGCGCACGTCGCGGATGGTGTCGACCAGTTCGCGCCGCAACGCGCTCTTGAGCAGGTAGCCGCAGGCGCCGGCCTGCAGGGCGCGCACCGCACGCACATCGCCGGTGTAGGTGGTCAGCACGATGACCTTGGCGGACGGGTCGACGCGGCGGATGCGCTGGATGGCTTCCACGCCATCCACGCGCGGCATCTGCAGGTCCATCAACACCACGTCCGGGCGCAGGCGCGTGTAGCAGGCCACCGCCTGTTCGCCGTCTTCGGCCTCGCCCACCACGCGCATGTCGCATTCGGCGGCAAGCATGGCGCTCAGGCCATCGCGCAGCAACGGATGATCGTCCACCACCAGCACATTGGTTGGTTTGACCGTCTCAGCCATCGAAGCTCTCCATGGAGCGTGCGTGTCCAAAGGGCCACCACCAGCGCGGCGGCCGTGCGTAAGCGGTACGGGCGGGTAGCACGATCTGGATCTCGGTGCCGCTGCCCGGACGCGACCACAATTGCATCTTGGCGCCGATGCGCTGCGCGCGTTCCTGCATGCCGGTCAGCCCCCAGTGCCCGGTGCGCGCCTGACCATGCAGCACGTCCGGGTCCAGGCCGCAGCCATCGTCGCGGATGCGCAGCGTGAAGTCACGTGAACCGTAACGCAGTTCCAGCGCGATGCGCGTGGCTGCGGCATGCCGGTCGGCGTTGGCCAGTGCCTCGCGGCCCAGCTGGAACAATTCGTCGGCCACCAGCGGACGCAGCGCCACCGCTCGGCCGTCCACCAAGACCTGCAACTCGGCCGCGGGCGGGGGCATGCTGGCGTTGCGCGAGCGCTGCAGCGCGGCGGCCAGGTCTTCGCGCAGCGAGTAGCTGTCGCGCAGTCCGTTGACGCGGTCGCGGCCCTCGATCAGGGCGTTCTCGGCCAGATCCACCGCTTGTTCCAGTTCCAGCCGGCGTGGGTCGTTCCAGGGCAGCGAGCGGCTGGCGGCATGCAGCCGCAGGATCAATCCTTGCGTGCCCTGCAACAAGGTGTCGTGCAACTCGCGGGCGATACGCTCGCGTTCGCGGTACCGCTCTTCCAGTCGAGCCCGCAGCCGTCCGGCCACCTGGCGGGTGCGCATGCGCCACAGCAGGGCAAGGGTCAGCAGCAGCGCCAGTGCGGCGCAGACCTTGAACTGCCAGGTCTGCACGAAGGCCGCCTCGATGACGAAATCGAGCGTGTCGCCGCGCGCGTTCCAGACGCCATCGTTGTTGGCGGCGGCGATGCGGAAGCGGTAACGGCCCGGCGCCAGATTCGTATAGAACGCCTCGTTGCGATTGCCGGCGTCCTGCCAGCGTGCGTCCACGCCCTCCAGCCGGTAGCGGAAGCGCACCCGCTCGGGGCGGGTGAGGCTGACCGCGTCATAGCCGATGCGCAGGCGGTCGGTCCACTTGGGCAGGCGCAGGCCGTCGTCGCGCGGGTAGGGCCGGTCATTGGCGACGATCTCGGTGATGAAGACATCCGGCGCGGTGGGATTGCGGTAGGTCTGGTCCGGGTCGAGCCAGGCCAGGCCCTGGTTGGTGGTGAACCACAGCAGGCCGTCATCGGCGGCGATGGCGGTAGGTACCGGCGTGGCCTGCTGGGCGATGCCGGGCAACCCATCCATGATGTCGTACAGCCGCATCGGGCCGACCACGCCAGCGTGCACGCTGCTCAGCAATGCCCGTTGCGCTACCTGCACCACGCCACGGTTGCCGTTCAACCACAGCATGCCGTGCCGGTCCTGCACGATGCCGGTGATGCCCTGCAGCAGCGGCGCGCTCTGGTCGGCTACCTGATGGAAGCGGCCATCGGCGCCGAGCACGGCCAGCCCGGTCTCGCCGGCGACCAGGGTGAGCGTGGGCCCGTGCCAGATGGCGGTGATCGGCCCCACCGACAGGCCATCGGCTGCGGCGTAGCGCTTGAGTTGTTGCCCCTGCAGCACGCGCACTTCGCCCTTGACGGTGCCCACCCACAGGCGGCCGTCCCGGGTCGTGGTCAGCACCGAGCAGGGCGTGTCCTGCAGCGTGGCAACGGGCACCCACGCCTTGCCATCGAAGACGTGGGGGCCACCGGCATCCGGGCAGACCCATGGCTGGTCGTGGCTGTCCACCATGAAGGCGCGAATGGCGCCGGGCGTCGCGCCGAGCGGCAACGCCACCGCCTGCGCATGGCCGGCCTGCAGACGCAGCAGGGCGTGTTCGCCGAGTACCCAGCCGCTGGCGCTTGCGGGCACTGCCAGGGTGCTGGCGGCGGGCGCGCCGTGCTGCAGGCGCCCGATGCGCTCGCGGCTCAACGCGAGCACGCGGTCGTCGCGCAGGCTGGCCAGCAGCGGGCCGGGCGAGGCGCCCGGGGCGGTCGCAAAGGTGGCCACCGCCATCGGCTGGCCCGGCAGCAACGCGGCCAGCGGCAGCAATGCGCGGTGTCGAAAGCGATTCAGGCCCAGATTGGTGCCGGCCCACAGGTTGCCTTCGCGATCTTCGAGCAGGGGCCCGGCGGTCGCCGAGGTCAGCCCTTGCACCGGTCCGAAGCGTTCCAGCACCGGTACCGGTGCTGCAGGCAGGGCGATGCGGAACACGCCGTGCGCGGCATAGTCGCTGCCCCACAGCGCGCCATCGCGCATGAAACGGATGCGCCGTGCGAAGACGCCGGGAAAT
Organism: Xanthomonas sp. NCPPB 1325; assembly: GCF_041477645.2. Lineage (NCBI taxonomy): Bacteria > Pseudomonadati > Pseudomonadota > Gammaproteobacteria > Lysobacterales > Lysobacteraceae > Xanthomonas > Xanthomonas sp. NCPPB 1325. Next base: position 2,630,278 of record NZ_CM192985.1, on the reverse strand, counting down.
TGCGGCTGGGCGCGCGCACTCGCCGGCAGGACCTGGCCCTTGGAATCGGTCAACGCGAAGACGCCGCGGTAAGGGTCGGCGACCCAGATCACGCCGTCCGGGCTCTCGGCCATGGTGACGTACAGGCCCACCGGCTGGCCGCTGGGTTCGAAGCGTCGCGCACCGGGGCGCAACGACAGAATCTGGGTGCCGTCGCTGACCCAGAGCACGCCGCGCACGTCGCGCAGCAGCCAGTGGGCGCGCGCGGCCGTGTATCCCCAATCGGCGCCGGCGCGCTGCCAGCGTTGGCCATCGAACCAGCACAGACCGCCATCGATGGCGGCCCACATGCGCCCGCTGCCATCGTGCTCGATCCGGAACACCATGCCGTCTGGCACGTCCTTGCCCGGGGCGAAGTGGGTGAGGTGACCGTCTGCAAGGCGGTCGATGCCGGCGTTGAAATAGCCGATCCACGCGGTGTCGTCCGGCGCCAGCGACAGCGCGGTCATGTTGTGCGATGCATAGGCCTCGCCATCCGGTGGCGCCTGGCGCGTGAAGCGCTCGCCATCGAACTGGAACAGGCCGAAGCCGGTGGCCAGCCACAATGGGCCGGCGTCGGCCTGCTGGATGTCCCAGATGTCGGCCGGCGCACCGCGCTCGGTGCTCCAGGCGGTGTGGTGGAACTGCAGCAGCCCGGCACGGGTCGCGACGATGTCGCCACGTGCGGCGAGCGCGCACCATGGCAAGCCACTGCACACGACGACGAGCACCACTGCGCACAGGCGAAACAGCAGGCGTGATCGGATGACGGGGGCATGCGGCATCGCGGCATTGTCGGGCGAGATCGGGGGAAGCACCACCACCTCTTTCGGGGGAGGGACGTCCGGCGCCAGATCGGGTACGCATGGAATGACGCGCAGTCACGCCTGCCTGCACGCAGCACGCATGCATCACGCACTGCGCGCTGGCGCGCTCGCAGTCTGGTGCGTGCCAACGCTGGTCTGCAGAGGATCCTTTGCCTTGCATCGTGCGGCTATTGCAGTGGCGTTCGCTCTGCCGCCCGTGCTCACCTGCGCCACGGTCTGCAAGGGAGCCTCACACCGCAACTTGGGCAGAGACTGCGCAGCGGCGCGTGGCTGCCAGCGCGCACGGCGCAGTGCTGTGATGACCAACACGCCGCTGCGTAGCGAGGGCATGCCGCTCCCCCGAAAGAGTGAGCGATCGGCCTCACCATCAGGGGTGGGGCGATACGGAGGCTCGCCGCACCATGGCGGCATTCCCCGCCGGAGACGCCGCATGGCACGTCTGATTGCCACAGGTCGCCCCGATCTGCATGCCGCTGCCACGCTGTCGCCGCATGCACCACGCACACGTGCGGTGGCAAGAGCGCTGCATTACATCGAGACGCACCTATACGAGCCGATCGGCGTGGCGCAACTGGCCGGCGCTGCCTGCATGAGCCGTTTCCATTTCGCACGGGTGTTTCGCGACGCCATCGGCGCCAGCCCGATGGAATACCTGCGCCGTCGTCGGCTCGAATGTGCGCAGGCCATGTTGCGCGAAGGCCGCCACACCATCAGCCAGATCGCCACCGATCTGTGCTTCTTCGATCAAAGCCATTTCGTGCGCAGCTTCCGCAACGCCACCGGCTGCACGCCGGCGCGCTTTGCCGCGCAGGTTGCGGTCGATCGCTGTCTGGCGATACCCGCACCGCGTGCGCATCGGCACACCGGTCATTCCTTTTCCACCTCACAGGAACAACACGCATGACCACTGCCACCGCCGTCCCCGGTAACGCCCTGCTGTCGCCCGGCGATCACACCTTGATCCTGATCGACCATCAATCGCAGATGGCCTTTGCCACCCACACCATCGACATCTCGGCATTGCGCAACAACGTGTCGCTGATTGCCAAGGGCGCCAAGGGCTTCAAGGTGCCGGTGATCCTGACCACCGTGGCGGAAAAGTCGTTCTCCGGCCCGCTGTTTCCGGAGTTGCCGGACATCTTTCCGGGTGAGCCGGTGTTCGATCGCACCAGCATGAATGCCTGGGAAGACCAGGGAGTGATCGACCGCGTCAATGCCATCGGCAAGCGGCGCCTGGTGATTGCCGGGCTTTGGACCAGCGTGTGCATCGTCGGCCCAGCCCTGTCGGCCATCGAGCAGGGCTTCGAGGTCTACGTCATCACCGACGCCTGCGGCGATGTCAGCGACGAAGCGCACGAACGCGCCGTCACCCGCATGGTGCAGGCCGGCGCCGCGCCGATCACCAGCGTGCAGTACCTGCTGGAATTGCAGCGCGATTGGGCGCGTGGCGACACCTATGAGCTCACCACCGGCATCGCACGCGCACACGCCGGCGGCTACGGCATCGGCATCCAGTACGCCAAGAGCATGTTCGGCGCCCAGGAAGGCGGGCATTGAACGCACCTACGCCACGCAGTGAGGCCGGTAGTGCCGCGGCATTGTTGATGCTGCGCATTGCCGGCGGCGGCTTCCTGCTGCCGCACGGGCTGGGCAAATTGCTCGGGTGGTTTGGTGGACCCGGGCTGGGCGGTTTTGCAGCAGAGCTGCAGCAGTTCGGGCTTCCGTCCACCACCCCGTTGCCGTTGGTGCTGGCGTTGGTGCTGGCGTTGGTGCAGACACTGTCCGGGCTGGCGGTGCTGCTCGGGTTCTGGACCCGTGCGAGTGCCGCGCTGGCGGCGCTGTTCATCGCCACCACCGTGCTGGTGGCGATGCCGAAAGGCTGGTTCTGGATGCATGGCGGCATGGAATATCCGTCGATGTGGCTGCTGGTGTTGCTGGCGCTGGTCGCCGCCGGCGCTGGTCCGTGGTCGCTGGATGGGCTGCGCCGGCAGGGTTCCGCATGAGCCGCGTGCCGGGCGATCACGATGCCGGGCGGCGCCTGCTGATGCAGGGTGCCGCAGCCGGTCTTGCGTTGGGCGTGCTGCCCGCTGCTTCCTCCGCTTCAAGGACGCCTGCCATGGCCGATCTCGTCGTTCGCAATGCACGCATCACCACGCTCGATCCGCGTCGGCCCAGTGCCACCGCACTTGCCGTCAGCGCTGGGCGCATCGTCGCGGTTGGCGACGATGCGCAGATCATGGCCATGGCTGAAGGTGCCCGCATCATCGATGCACAGGGACGGCGCCTGCTGCCCGGCCTCAACGACAGCCATACCCATCTGATCCGCGGCGGGCTCAACTACAACCTGGAGTTGCGTTGGGATGGCGTGCGTTCGCTGGCCGATGCAATGGCCATGCTCAAGGCGCAGGTCGATCGCACTCCGGCGCCGCAGTGGGTGCGCGTGGTCGGCGGTTTCACCTCGCATCAGTTCGTCGAAAAGCGCCTGCCCAGGCTGGAGGAGATCAATGCGATTGCGCCGGATACACCGGTGTTTCTGCTGCATCTGTACGATCGCGCCTTGCTCAATCGTGCGGCCTTGCGTGCCTGCGGTTACGACAAGAACACGCAGGACCCGCCCGGCGGGCGCATCGAACGCGACAAGCTCGGCAATCCCACCGGTCTGCTGCTGGCCAAGCCCAATGCACTGATCCTGTACGCAAGCCTCGCCAAGGGCCCGCGCCTGCCGGTGGAATACCAGGCCAATTCCACCCGCCATTTCATGCGCGAACTCAATCGCCTGGGCATCACCTCGGTGATCGATGCCGGCGGCGGCTTCCAGAATTATCCGGAGGACTACCAGGTCATCGAACAACTGCATGCGGCCGGCCAGCTGAGCGTGCGCATCGCCTACAACCTGTTCACCCAGAACAAGGGCAAGGAGGTGCAGGACTTCCGTGGCTGGACCGAGCTGCTACCGGTGCGCAAGGGCGATGACCTGCTGCGTCACAACGGTGCCGGCGAAATGCTGGTGTTCTCTGCGGCGGACTTCGAATTGTTCAGCGAGCCACGGCCGGAGCTGCCGCCGGAGCTGGAGCCCGAGCTGGAGCAGGTGGTGCGGCTGCTGGTCGAAAAGCGCTGGCCGTTCCGGATCCACGCCACCTACGACGAAAGCATCGAGCGCATTCTCGATGTGTACGAGAAGGTCGATGCCGACATCCCGTTCGATGGCCTGCACTGGTTCATCGATCACGCCGAAACCATCACGCCGCGCAACATCGACCGCATCCGCGCGCTGAATGGCGGCATCGCCGTGCAACACCGCATGGCCTACCAGGGCGAGGCGTTTGTGGAGCGCTATGGCGTGCAGGCGGCGCGGCACACGCCACCGGTGCGGCGCATGCTGGCTGCCGGTGTTCCGGTGGGCGCCGGCACCGATGCCACGCGGGTGGCCAGCTACAACCCGTGGGTGGCGCTGTCGTGGCTGGTGACCGGGCGCACCGTCGGCGGGCTTGCGCTGTACGGCGAGGAAAACGTGCTCGATCGCGAGCAGGCGCTGCGCCTGTGGACCCAGGGCAGTGCCTGGTTCTCCGGCGACGAGTCCACCAAGGGCACCCTGGTGGCCGGGCAGCTGGCGGACTTCATCGTGTTGTCGGACGACTATTTTCGTGTCGACGACGCCGCCATTGCCGACATCACCAGTGTGCTCACCGTCTTGGGCGGGCAGGTGGTGCATGGCGATGGCGACTTCGCGGCGCTGGCACCGCGCTTGCCGCCTGCCATGCCGGACTGGTCACCAGTCAACCGGTTTGGTGGCTACCACGTGGGCGGCGGAGCCAGTGCACTGTCCGGCGCCGCGCACGTGCATGGCCACGGCTGCCAGGCGCACGGGCCATACCAACATGCGGCCCAGCATGCAGCGCCCAGCGACGACCTGCGCGGTTTCTGGGGCGCATTGGGTTGCTCATGCTTCGCGTTCTGACACCGGCCGCGCGGCCACGCGCAGGCAGCTGCGTGTGGCCGCGCTGCGCCATTCGTCTTGCTTCGTCACCTGGAGCCTTGCTGCAATGACTTCTTCTGCCGCACCTGCCGATGGCGGTGCCTGGGCGCCGCTGCGTGCGCCGATCTTCCGTGCGCTGTGGCTGGCGATTCTGGGCAGCAACATCGGCACCTGGATCAACGATGTCGCCGCATCCTGGGTCATGGCCGAGCAGACCGGCTCACCGCTGATGGTGGCCGCGGTGCAATCGGCCACCACCTTGCCGGTGGTGCTGTTTGCCCTGGCCGCCGGCACCCTGGCCGACATCGTCGACCGCCGCCGTTATCTGATGCTCACCCAGGGCTGGATGCTGCTGGTGGCCGGCGCGCTGGCGGTGCTCGCGCATCTGCACCTGCTGACTCCCTGGGTGCTGGTGGCACTGACCTTTGCGATGGGCATGGGTGCGGCGATGGCCATGCCGGCACAGGCGGCGATCGTGTCGGAACTGGTGCCGCGCCCGATGCTGGCTTCGGCGGTGGCGCTCAATTCGATCGGCATGAACATCGCGCGTTCGATCGGCCCGGCGATCGGTGGGCTGATCGTGGCGCAGTTCGGGCCGCCGTGGGCGTTTCTGCTCAACGGGGTGACCTTCGGCCTGATGCTGCTGGTGCTGTGGCGCTGGCGCCGCGAGGCAGATGCTTCGGCGTTGCCGCCGGAGAGTTTCGGCGCGGGCCTGCGTGCGGGCCTGCGCTACGCCGCACGCGCAGGGCGCCTGCAGGCGGTGCTGATCAAGGCCGCGGGGTTCTTCCTGTTTGCCAGCGCATTGACGGCCTTGCTGCCGCTGGTGGTCCGCCGCGACATGCAGCTGGGCGCCGGCAGTTACGGCATCCTGCTGGGCTGCATCGGCGTTGGCGCGATCAGCGGTGCGCTGCTGCTGCCGCGCCTGCGCGCGCGCTACGACCGCGACCTGCTGGTGTTGGTCGCCACCGTGGTGTGCGCAGCCTCGTTGCTGGGGCTGTCGCTGTCGCGTCAGATCGGCGTGTTGTGCGTGGTGATGGTGGTCAACGGCCTGGCCTGGATCACCGTGTTGTCGTCGTTGCAGATCGCCGCGCAGACCGCAGTGCCTGCCTGGGTGCGCGCGCGCGCACTGTCGTTGTACATCGTGGTGTTCTCGGCAGGCATGGCGGCCGGCTCGCTGCTATGGGGCGCGCTGGCGCAGCGCACCTCGATCGCGGTTGCCCTGCAGATCGCCGCCGCCGGTGCGGTCATCGCCGCGCTGCTGGTCAAGCGGGCGCGCATTGCCGGCACCGAACAGCTGGACCTCGCACCCGGCGGGCACTGGCCCGCACCGGCGCAATCGGACGCGGTGGAACACGATCGCGGCCCGGTGCTGGTAACGGTGGAATACCGCATCGCCGCCGATGCGCGCCTCACATTCCTGCAACTGATGACGCAGCTGGGCAACGCGCGACGCCGCGATGGCGCGGTGGTCTGGGGTATTGCCGAGGATGCGGCGACGCCTGGAGTGCAACTCGAGTACTTCATCGTCGCCTCGTGGCTGGAACACCTGCGACAGCACGAGCGCGTCACCGGCGATGACCGCCAGCTGCAGGAACAGATCCGTGCCCTGCATCAGGGCGAACGCGCGCCGGTGGTGCGCCACTTCGTCGGCGGCGGCGGTGCGGCAGTGCCGCCGCATGCGCATTCGGATATCTGATGGCCGTGAACTGGAAGTTCATCGGCGGTGTCGTGCTGGGCGTGGCCATCGGCGTCGGTTGCCGTGCCGCCGGCATTCCATCGCCAGCACCGACGGCCTTCGTCGGCGCGCTGCTGGTGCTGGCGATGACATGCGGCTATGTAGTGGCCGACCGGTTCCTGGCCCGGCGTGCCGCACGTCATCTGACGCATTGCGGCGGACCCAGCGGCCGCAGTGCAGGGCAGGGCGACGCATGAGCCTGGCATTGCTCGGGGTGCTGCTTGCACTGGCGATTGGCGTTGGCTGTCGTCTGCTCGATCTGCCGTTGCCGGCACCGCCACGCCTGAGCGGTGCGCTGCTGGTGGTGGCAATGAGCGGCGGGTTCCTGCTGGCCGACTGGTTGCTGCAATAAGGAAGCGCCGCAGCTGGATGCTGTTGATCCAGACAGCAGTGCCGCACATACCCAAGTGAAGACTGCCCGCACCGTTGATTCAGCCCTTCCCGGATACAGCATCAGTATCGTTGACGTAGAAAAGGCCGGCTCTCACGAGCCGGCCCTTGTCGTGCGCGTGACAGCAGCGATCAGGCCTTGGCGAACGCCAGCAGATCCTTGTTGAACTGATCGGCGTGGGTGAAGGTCAGGCCATGCGGCGCGCCGGCATAGATCTTCAGCTCGGCATTCTTGATGATCTTGGCCGACAGCTTGGCCGATGCATCGATCGGGACGATCTGGTCGTCGTCGCCATGCACCACCAGTGCCGGCACATCGATCTTCTTCAGGTCGGCGGTGTAGTCGACCTCGGAAAATTCCCTGATGCAGTCGTACTGGCCCTTGTGGCCACCCAGCATCCCCTGCAGCCAGAACGAATCGCGCATGCCCTGGGTGACCTTGTTGCCGTCGCGGTTGGCGCCGAAGAACGGCGTAGCCAGGTCCTGGTAGAACTGCGAGCGGTCCTTGGCCACGCCGTCGCGGATGCCGTCGAACACGCTCATCGGCAGGCCGCCGGGATTGGTCGGGCTCTTGACCATCTGCGGCGGCACCGCGCCGACCAGCACCACCTTGGCCACGCGCTTGCTGCCATGACGGCCCACATAGTGCGCCACTTCGCCACCGCCGGTGGAATGGCCGACCAGGATGGCGTCCTTCAGGTCCAGCGCCTCGATTACGGCGGCCAGGTCGTCGGCGTAGGTGTCCATGTTGTTGCCGTCCCAGGTCTGGCTGGAACGGCCATGGCTGCGGCGGTCATGCGCGATGACGCGGTAGCCGTGCTGCCCCATGAACAGCATCTGCGCGTCCCAGGCATCGCCGCTGAGTGGCCAGCCGTGTGCAAACACGACCGGCTGGCCCTTGCCCCAGTCCTTGTAAAAAATGGCGGCCCCGTCGGGGCGTTTGACGAAATTGGACATCGGGTTGACTCCGTGAGTGGACGAGTGGGGTGGGGTGGCAGACGCGGGGTGCATGGGCGTCGCGGCCGTGGCAAACGCGGGCAGCGACAACGCTGCCACGGCTGCCGTGCCGGAGATGAGAAAGCTGCGGCGTCCGGCATCGGCCGGGTGCGCCTCGAACGGATCCATAGAAACTCCTGTGGGCGAGGGCATGCAGCCCGGCGGTCGCATGGCGCAGTGCATCCCATGCGGCGCGTGCCCACGCCATTGGGTGCGGCGCAGTCATGGACGTGCCGGTGCATGTGCGCAGTAGACCGCTTGCGGGGCCGTTGCAGATTGCATCTGCGTGCGCTCTGCTGCCTGGACGCTTGCAGGCGTAGCGCATCGCTCACTGCACCGGGTAGGGCCTGCCCGTCAGCGCGCAGGAGTGCGAACGGGGCGCTTCTGCCCGGCGATCAATCGATGGGCTGCGTCGTGCGCACGCGCGCGGAGCGCATGGATGCGATGTCGAAAAGCGTAGCCCGCACGCGACCGTCAGTGCAGCGCGGTGTCCCACAGCAGCTTGCCGTTCAAGGCCACGATCACTGCGGCAATCAGCCAGGCCACGCGCACCAGCCACGCCGGCGCCACCAGCGCGCCCATCAGTCGGCGGTCGGCGACGAAGCGCACCAGCGGGATCACCGCAAACGGCAGTTGCATCGACAGCACCACCTGGCTCAGCACCAGCAGCCGCGCAGAGCCGGCTTCGCCGTACAACCAGGTCACCACCACCACCGGCACGATGGCGATACCGCGAGTCAGCAACCGGCGCAGCCATGGCGGCAGCCGCAGTTGCAGGAAGCCTTCCATCACGATCTGCCCGGCCAGGGTCGCGGTCACGGTGGAGTTGACGCCGGAGGCGAGCAGGGCGACTGCGAACAGGGTCGAGGCCAGGCCCACGCCCAGCATCGGCGCCAGCAGCGCGTGCGCCTGTTCGATCTCCTGCACGTCGGTGCGGCCTTGCGCATGAAACACCGCTGCGGCCAGGATCAGGATCGATGCATTGATGAACAATGCGAACATCAGCGCCACCGTGCTGTCGGTGACCGCCCAGCGCAGTGCCGAGCGCCGTCCGTCATCGGTACGCGGGTACGCACGTGTCTGCACGATGGAGGAATGCAGATACAGGTTATGCGGCATCACGGTCGCCCCGATGATGCCGATCGCCAGGTACAGCGCCTGCGGGTCGGTGACCACGCGCGCGTGCGGGATGAAACCGCCCAGCACCGCCGCAACCGACGGGGCCGCCAGCGCGATCTGGATGCCGAAACACACGAAGATGATCAGCAGCAAGGCCATCACGAATGCTTCCAGCGCACGGAAGCCCCGGTGCATCAACAGCAGCACCAGCACCACATCCACTGCGGTGATGATCGCGCCCAGCGTCAGCGGGATGCCGAACAGCAGCTTCAACGCGATCGCCGTGCCGATCACTTCGGCCAGATCGCAGGCGATGATCGCCAGCTCGCACAGTCCCCACAATGCCAGGTTCACGCCGCGCGGGTAGCGCGCCCGGCAGGCCTGCGCCAGGTCCAGGCCGGTGGCAATCCCCAGCCGCGCCGACAGGCCCTGCAGCACGATGGCCATGATGTTGGACAGCAGGATCACCGACAGCAGCAGGTAGCCGAACTGCGAACCGCCGGCCAGGTCGGTGGCCCAGTTGCCCGGATCCATGTACCCCACCGACACCATGTAGCCCGGCCCCAGGAACGCCAGCAGCCGGAACCACCAGTGACCACCGCCAGGGACAGCCACGCTGGCGTGGTGATCTCCCAGCCCACCAGTGGACGCGGCGGGCAAGTGGACAGACGCAGGGGTATCGATGGACATGCGCGGCAAGTAAAGGGCGGTCAAAGGAATGATATAGCAAGTGCTATGCTGTTGAGCATTGGCAAACCCAATCGTATTGATCGGCCGCGTGCCTCAAACTAGGCACCCCGGCAGCGAGGCCGGACGGGATGACGAGGACAAGGGTGGGCAAGAGCGAAAAGCTGGAGGCGGCCACGCCGTCCCTGATCGATGCGCAGGTGCATATGGAGAGCTTCCGCCAGGTGCGCGAAGCGCGCCGCGCCGAGCTGGTCGAGGACTACGTGGAGCTGATCTCCGACCTGCTGGTGGACGGCGGCGAGGCGCGCCAGGTCGATATCGCCGCGCGCCTGGGCGTGGCCCAACCCACCGTGGCCAAGATGCTCAAGCGCCTGGTGCGCGATGGCTGGGTGGTGCAGCGGCCGTATCGTGGCGTCTTCCTGACCCCGGCCGGCGAGGCATTGGCCGCGTCCAGTCGCCAGCGGCACCAGATCGTCGAACGCTTCCTGCTTGCCCTTGGCATCGACGAGGCCACCGCCCGCCGCGACGCCGAGGGCATCGAGCACCATGTCAGCGAGGCCACCGTGGCGGCCTTTGCCGCGTTTCTGGACCGCCAGGGCGGCCCGGCCGCGTGAACGCGTCGGCCGACGCACCGGCCGGTGCAGCGCTCGATGCGTCCCAGGCGGCGCTCGACGCGCGCTGGATGCAGCACGCCTTGCGCCTGGCCGAGCGTGCCGAACGCGACTATGACGAGATTCCGGTAGGGGCGGTGCTGGTCGATGCAGCCGGCACACTGCTGGGCGAAGGCTGGAACTACAACATCGCCAGTCACGATCCCAGCGCGCACGCCGAGATCATGGCCATGCGCGAGGGCGGCCGCCGGCTGGCCAATCACCGCCTGATCGGCTGCACGCTCTATGTCACCCTGGAGCCATGTGCAATGTGCGCCATGGCCATGATCCATGCGCGCATCGCGCGCGTGGTGTTCGCGGCAAGCGACCCCAAGACCGGCGCCTGCGGCAGCGTGTTCGACCTGCTTGCCGACCCGCGCCACAACCACCGTGTGCAGGTCAGCGGCGGGGTGCTGGCGGCCGACGCCAGTCTGCGCCTGACCAATTATTTCCGCGCCAAGCGCGGCAAGCCGCCGCTGCTGCCGTGAGCGGCTTGCCGCGGTATGATGCGCGCCCTTTCCAGCATCCGGCCGGCGACGGCTCTCCACAGGACCGCGATATGGCAGACACCCTTGCAGGCAACGACCGACTGATCTGGATCGATCTGGAGATGACCGGCCTGGATACCGACCGCGATTCCATCATCGAGATCGCAACCATCGTGACCGATGCGCAGTTGAACGTGCTTGCCGAAGGGCCGGAACTGGCCATTGCCCATCCGCTGGAAACCCTGGAGGCGATGGATGAGTGGAACCGCAACCAGCATCGGCGCTCGGGACTGTGGCAACGCGTGCTGGACAGCCAGGTCACCCATGCGCAGGCGGAAGCGCAGACCGTGGCATTCCTGAGCGAGTGGATCCGTGCCGGCGCTTCGCCGATGTGCGGCAATTCGATCTGCCAGGATCGCCGCTTCCTGCACCGCCAGATGTCGCGGCTGGAGCGCTACTTCCACTATCGCAACCTGGATGTCTCCACCATCAAGGAGCTGGCGCGTCGCTGGGCGCCGACGGTGGCCAACGGGTTTGCCAAGAGCTCGGCGCATACCGCACTCAGCGACGTCCGCGATTCCATCGACGAGCTGCGCCACTATCGCCAGTTCATGGGCGCACTGGGTGGCGACACCGAGGCAGGCGTGCAGGGCTGATCGGGGCGCTGCAGCTGCAGCGGCAGCCCGGGCTGCTGATGCGATCGCGGGATGTCAGCAGCTGCGCGCGCCTTCGTGAGAACGCATGCCCCGCAATGCCTGTCGAAAACAACAAAGGCCGCATCTTCCGATGCGGCCTTTTGTTTGCCGTCGACCGCTGCCTCAGCGTGCCAGCGGTGGCCCCTTGGTCAGGTCGCCATCGTCGGTGACGCCCTTGAGCAGCAGCTCCGAGATCGGCTTGCCGTCGGCATCGTGGTGATACACATGCAGATCGCGTTGCGGATACGGAATGCTGAGACCATTTTCCAGCAGCTGGTTGCGGATCTGCTCCAGCGTGGTGCTCTTGGCCGCGCCGAAGTTGCCGTTGCTGGCGTAGGCAAACAACATCAGATCCACCGTGCTCTCGCCCAGATTGGTCACCTGCACGAACGGCGCGGGCGATTCCAGGATGTTGGGATTGTCCTTGGCGATCTGCAGCAATAGCTGCTGGGCCTTTTTCAGATCGTCTTCGTAGCCCACGCCAACAGTCACCTCGAGACGCCGATTGGGCAGGGTGGTGTAGTTGATGATGGGTGCGGTGGTGATCGTGCTGTTGGGCAGGGTGATCATGCGCTCATCGAACGAGCGCACCCGGGTCTGGAAGATCCGGATCTCGTCGACAATGCCTTCCTGGCCCGCAATGACGACGTGGTCGCCGTCGCGCATCGGCCGCAACACGATCAGCATGACCCCGGCGGCGATATTGGACAGCGAGTCCTTCAAGGCCAGACCCACGGCCAGGCCGGCCGCACCCAGCACCGCAATCAACGAGGTCGGCGGCACACCGATCTGGCTCAGTGCACTGACAAATACCAGAACCAGCAGCAATGCGTAGACGACATTGCGCAGGAAGTTGGTCAAGGTGATCTCGACCCGGGCACGGCTCAGGACACGATGCAGCCATTGGCTCAGCTGCCTGGCCAGCCACATGCCGATCACCACGATCAGCAGTGCGACTCCCCAGTTGAGGGCGTACTGCGCCCACGGGATAGTCGACCAATTGAATGCCGGTTCGGCAGTCTTCACCGCCGCCGGCTTGGCAACCGCTGCTCCCGCAGCGGCTGCCACCAATGCACCAAACAGCCCCATCAGCTCTCGCTCTTGAGTTTGGCCAGACGCAGCCAGGTATCGACCACGGTGTCAGGATTCAGGGACACCGATTCGATGCCTTCCTGCATCAACCACTCAGCCAGTTCCGGGTGATCCGACGGCCCCTGGCCGCAGATGCCGACATACTTGCCCTTGGCGCGCGCCGACTTGATGGCCATCGACAGCAACTTCTTGACTGCCGGATTCCGCTCGTCGAACAGGTGCGCAACGATCGACGAGTCGCGATCCAGGCCCAGGGTCAGCTGGGTCAGGTCGTTGGAGCCGATCGAGAAGCCGTCGAAGATCTCCAGGAACTCGTCGGCCAGCAGGGCGTTGGACGGCAGCTCGCACATCATGATGATCTTCAGCCCGTTCTCGCCCTGCTTGAGCCCGTTCTGCTCCAGCACCTCGATCACCTTGCGGCCTTCTTCCAGCGTACGCACGAACGGGATCATCACCCAGAGGTTGTCCAGGCCCATCTCGTTGCGCACCTTCAGCACCGCCTTGCACTCCAGCGCGAACGCCTTGGTGAAGGACGGATCGACATAGCGGCTGGCGCCACGGAAGCCGATCATCGGGTTCTCTTCATGCGGTTCGTAACGCGAGCCGCCAATCAGGTTGGCGTACTCGTTGGACTTGAAGTCCGACAAACGCACGATCACGGTATTCGGTGCCACCGAGGCAGTGAGGGTCGCGATGCCCTCGGCCAGACGGTTGACGTAGAAGCTCACCGGGTCGCCATAGCCGGCGATCTTGGCGTCGATCTTCCTGCGGACATCGGCGTCCTGCTTGTCGTATTCCAGCAGCGCGTTCGGGTGGATGCCGATATGCGCGGCAATGATCATTTCCAGGCGCGCCAGGCCGATGCCGGCATTGGGCAACTGGCCGAAGTCGAAGGCGCGCTCCGGGTTGGCCACGTTCATCATGATCTTGAGCGGGGCAGGCGGCATGTTGCCCAGATCGGTGGTGGTGCGCTCGAACGCCAACTCGCCGTCATAGATGAAGCCGGTATCGCCTTCGGCACAGCTCACGGTCACTGGCTGGCCGTCGCTGATGACCTCGGTTGCATTGCCCGAGCCGACCACCGCCGGCACGCCGAGCTCACGCGCGATGATCGCCGCATGGCAGGTGCGCCCGCCACGGTTGGTCACGATCGCCGAGGCGCGCTTCATCACCGGCTCCCAATCGGGGTCGGTCATGTCGGCGATCAACACGTCGCCGGCCTGAACCCGATTCATGTCGTCCAGCGAGCGCACCACACGTGCGACGCCGCTACCGATCTTGGCACCGACTGCGCGGCCTTCGACCAGGATCTTGGCGTCCTTGGCCTCCAGCGAGAAGCGCTCGATCTGGGTGGCGTGGCTCCGCGACTTCACCGTTTCCGGGCGCGCCTGCACGATGAACAGCTTGCCGCTGACACCGTCCTTGGCCCACTCGATATCCATCGGGCGGCCGTAATGCTTTTCGATGACCAGCGCCTGCTTGGACAGTTCCTGCACGTCCTCGTCGCTGATCGAGAAGGTGCTGCGCAGCTCCAACGGCGTGTCTTCGATACGCACGCGTTCGCCCGGCACATCCGAATACACCATGCGAATGGCCTTGCTGCCCAGCGAGCGACGCAGGATCGCCGGCTTGCCAGCCGTGAGCGTGGGCTTGTAGACGTAGAATTCGTCCGGATTGACCGCGCCCTGCACGACCATCTCGCCCAGGCCGAAGCTGGAGGTGACGAACACCACGTCGCGGAAGCCGGATTCGGTGTCCAGCGTGAACAGCACGCCCGACGAACCCACGCCCGAGCGCACCATCAACTGCACGCCGGCCGACAGGAACACGTCCTCGTGCTTGAAGCCGTGATGCACGCGGTAGGCGATTGCACGATCGTTATAGAGCGAGGCGAACACTTCCTTGACCTTGTGCACCACATCGTCGGCGCCGGTCACGTTGAGGAAGGTCTCCTGCTGGCCGGCGAACGAGGCGTCCGGCAGGTCTTCGGCGGTGGCCGACGAACGCACCGCCACGGCCACTTCGCCGCCGCCGTTTTCGGCGCACAGCGTGTCGTAGGCAGTGCGGATGTCGCGGTCCAGCTCCGGCTGCAGCGGGGCGTCGATCACCCAGCCGCGGATTTCCTTGCCGGCCACGGTCAGGGCATTGACGTCCTCGACATCCAGCGTTTCGAGCTTGTCGAAAATGCGCTTGGACAGGTCGTTGTGTGCGATGAAGTCCTTGAAAGCTTCGGCGGTGGTCGCATATCCACCCGGAACCGACACGCCCAGCCCGGCCAGGTTGCCGATCATCTCGCCGAGCGAGGAATTTTTACCGCCTACGCGGGCCAGATCGGCCAGGCGTAGCTCATGCAACCACAGGATATTCTCGTTCAAGCGCGATGCTCCGTATGGCCATCGCCCGAGCGGGCTGGATGGCCGCGTCCGTAGGAAGAAGCCGCTATGATGCAGTGCACAGCGGAATCTGCACAAGCATGAACCCGTAAGTTTTGGACACCAGTTCAAAGAGGTGGTCTTGATGTCAACAATCCGGCCGGTGTTTTACGTCTCCGATGGAACCGGTATCACCGCTGAAACGATTGGGCACAGCCTGCTCACCCAGTTCAGCGGATTCAACTTCGTCACCGACCGCATGTCGTTCATTGATGATGCAGAAAAAGCGCGCGACGCCGCGATGCGGGTGCGCGCGGCCGGGGAGCGGTACCAGGTGCGCCCAGTGGTCGTCAATTCGTGCGTCGATCCACAGTTGAGCATGATCCTGGCCGAGAGCGGGGCCTTGATGCTGGACGTATTTGCGCCCTTCATCGAGCCGCTTGAGCGCGAGCTCAATGCGCCGCGCCATTCGCGCGTCGGGCGTGCACACGGCATGGTGGATTTCGAAACCTATCACCGCCGCATCAATGCGATGAACTTCGCCCTCAGCCATGACGACGGCATTGCGCTCAATTACGACGAGGCCGATGTGATCCTGGTGGCGGTGTCGCGTGCGGGCAAGACGCCGACCTGCATCTACCTGGCCTTGCATTACGGCATCCGCGCCGCCAACTATCCGCTGACCGAAGAAGACCTTGAGAACGAACGGCTACCGCCGCGCTTGCGTAATTACCGCAGCAAGTTGTTCGGTCTGACCATCGATCCGGAGCGTCTGCAGCAGATCCGCCAGGAACGTCGCGCCAACTCGCGCTACAGCGCGGCCGAAACCTGTCGCCGCGAGGTGGCCATTGCCGAGCGGATGTTCCAGATGGAACGCATTCCTTCGTTGAGCACCACCAATACCTCGATCGAGGAAATCTCCAGCAAGGTGCTGTCCACGCTGGGGCTGCAGCGCGAGATGTTCTGAGGCCGGGATTGGTAGGCGGGATTCGGGAGTGGGCAAGCAAGCGTCGCGTTCACGCTGCGGATGTATCGGCGGCGCGGCGGCAGGCTCGCCGCCAACCCAGCGGAAATCAAGCGGGCGGGGCAGTGCCTCGCCAAGGTAGGCCTGCGATCGGGCCCTCGTCAATGCTGCCCGTGCGGCAGCGCAGCGTGTAGGATCGGTGCATGGCCCAAGCATTGAGCAAACTCGAAATCATCCCCCGCCTGAGCCGGTTTGGCTGGCTGATGGGGTTGTATGCAGAAAACTTCCAGCACCTGACCCGTCTGTTCGCACCCGGCGATCTGGCACCCGGGTCGTATGTGTCCTCGATCGGCGACGGCCTGGATTTGCGCCTGGATGTGATCGAGTGCCATCGCTACACCGTCGAACTGCGGCTGACCTACGACCTGTGCGACCCGGTCACCGGCGAGCCCGACCCGTCTGCCTACGTGCGTCTGTACCGCGATGCGCGCCAGGCCGAGACCACGCATTGCTACGTCGGCCGTCGCTGGCAGGACGTCATGGGAATGTTTCCGCCGCCGGCCGAGCTGATCAGCCATCGGATGCGCATGAACACCTTCCTGGGCAAATGGCTGGAGTACCTGGCCGAACGCGGTCACGGTGTCGCCACGCTGCACCTGGACACCGATTACGTTGCGCCGCCGCGGCCCGGTTCGCAGGCCGCTGTCGGCTAAGACGCGAAACGCTGCCGTGGCTTGCGCGCCGGCCTGCGGCCGATGGCAACGCTGGCATGTCGTCCATGTGGCGGCCTCGAGCGTTACCGGTGTGTTAGCCGGGTGGCATCATCGGTCTTCCTGCGAGGACGACACGTTGTGCACGAGCATCCTGCACCGACCGGCCGTGTCGCGCGAGCCTTGACTGCATCGGTCATACTGCTGCGCTTCGTGTCAGATCCCGTGCCATGCCCTATACCCCGATTGTCGCCACGCTTGGCTACCTGCTGTCGCCGGACGGCACGCAGGTGCTGATGATCCACCGCAATGCGCGTCCCGGCGATCAGCATCTGGGCAAGTACAACGGGTTGGGTGGCAAGGTGGAGCCGGACGAGGACGTGCTGGCCTGCATGCGTCGCGAGATCCGCGAAGAGGCCGGCGTCGACTGTGGCGACATGCAGCTGCGCGGCACCATCAGCTGGCCCGGGTTTGGCAAGCAGGGCGAGGACTGGCTGGGTTTCGTCTTTCTGATCCGCAGTTTCCAGGGCACGCCGCACACCTCCAATCCGGAGGGCACGCTGGAATGGATTCCGGTCGCGCAGATGGACCAGGTGCCGATGTGGGAAGGCGATCGCCATTTCCTGCCGCTAGTGTTCGATGGCGACCCGCGCCCGTTTCACGGCGTCATGCCCTACCGCGACGGACGCATGCAATCGTGGACGTACTCGCGCGTCTGAGGCGCGCGGGAGATCGCCGCGCCTGACCAGGCGCCTGCTGCCCTGGTCCGGACGCATGGTCGGCCGAGCGCTCCGCGGCCGGGCCGCTGCACCGCGCGTGCACGCACTGCACCTGGCAGCGCCGCGCGCGCGCTTCAGTCAGGCCCGCGCGTAACGCTACAGCGAGCACAACCTTATTGCCCGCTGCAACGATACGCTGCCGGCATCGACACCGGCATCGGTCCCGCGATGCGGTTGTGCACTTCTCCACATCGCCTGTGGATGACGGCTGGGCAAGTCTGTGGACAACTGCCCGGTGCCCTTGCGCTGCAACGTTGTCGAGCTGGCTGGCGAAAGTTTCGCCAGCGCGCTCATTGCGCTGTCCAGCCGCCGTCGATGGCGATCGACTGCCCGGTGATGTTGCGCGCGGCATGCGACATCAGGAAGGCCACCGTGCCGGCCAGCTCGTCGTACTCAATGAAGGCGCCCTTGGGCATCGGCTTGAGCATCACATCGCGGATCACCGCATCTTCGGCGATGCCGCGGATGCGGGCCTGGTCGGCAATCTGGCGCTCCACCAGCGGCGTGCGCACATAGCTGGGGCAGAGCGTGTTGACGGTGATGTCGCAGTCGGCGGTTTCCAGCGCGATCACCTTGGCCAGCCCGACCAGGCCGTGCTTGGCGGCCACATAGGCGCTCTTGTAGGGGCTGGCCACCAGCGAATGGATGCTGCCGATGTTGACGATGCGGCCATAGCCGGCCGCACGCATGCCGGGCAGCACCGCACGGCTGAGTCGCGCAGCGCCGGTCAGCATCACGTCCACCAGCAGCGCCCAGCGCTGCATGGGGAAGTCTTCCAGCGCAGCCACCTGCTGCAGGCCGGCGTTATTCACCAGCACCTGCGGCGCGCGGGAGGCCGTCGCCAGGGCCTGCGCAATGCTGTCATCGTCGGTGACGTCCAGCGCCAGTGCCTCGGCCGAGCCGCCCGCATCGCGTAGTTGCTGCGCGACGTGGGTGGCGGCGGCATGGTCCCTGTCGCTGACCAGCAGGTGGTGGCCATCGGTTGCCAGTTGGGCGGCAAGGCCGGCGCCAATGCCGCTGCCCGCGCCGGTGATCAGGATGCTGCGCATCGGGTGTCCTTGAGCAGTGCGTGGCCGGGAGCGGCCACGCTGGTCGTCAGCCTAGCGGAGGATGCCGAAACGGTCGCCTGCCTGGCGTGCGCGCGTTACCCTTTGCGCCTCGTTCTGATCAGGTTCCGCATGAAACGCCATTTCTCGATGCTGCGCGATTTCCAACTGGCGGACTGGTTCACGCTGGCCAATGCCTTCTGTGGCACCGGAGCGGTGTTTGCGGCAATGCGCTTCCTGCAGGAAGGCCACCGTGGCGATCTGCTGCTGGGTATGGCGCTGATTCCGCTGGCGTTCGTCTTCGACGCGCTCGACGGGCATGTCGCGCGTTGGCGCAAGGCGTCTTCCACGCTGGGCCGAGAACTGGATTCGCTGGCGGATGTGATTTCCTTTGGTGTGGCGCCGGCAGCGCTCGGCTACGCCTGCGGCATGCGCGGCGGTTGGGACTGGCTAGTGCTGAGCTACTTCGTCTGCTGCGGGGTCAGCCGGCTGGCGCGCTACAACGTGACCGCCGAAGAGATCGCCGGCGACGCCGACAAGGTGCCGTACTTCGAAGGCACGCCGATTCCGACCAGCCTCGTGCTGGTGATCCTGCTTGCGGTGGCCGCCAGCAGCGGGCACATCGGCCAGACCTTGTGGTGGGGGCAGTGGCAACTCGGGCCGTGGCAGTTCCACCCGCTGGTGCTGCTGTTTGCCATCTCCGGCTCGCTGATGATCAGCAAGACCTTGCGGATACCCAAACCCTGACCGGCACACGCGGGCGCACGCGGTAGGATGGCTGGGTGGACGGTCACGGGAGGGGATGATGGCAAGCAGCGGTTCGGACAACGGCAACTTCGAGGACAAGGCGCGCCAGTACTGGAGCGCCTGGGGAGATGCCATGCGTCACGGTCAGTCCGCCGCTGGGGCGCAGCCACCGCCGGGCCCGCCAGGCGAGGCCCCGCAGGACTGGCGCAAGGCCGTTGACTGGTGGTCGCAGTTGTTGCCCACCCAGGCCGCGCCGCAGGCGCAGGAGGCGATCGACCGCTTCCGGACCCAGGCCGGAGGCTGGTTCGGCACTATGCAGCAGGTGGCCGCCCAGTTTGCCGGCCGCGATACCTCGGCCAACGAAGTCTCCGATGCCTGGCGCCGCGCCGTGCAGGGGCAGGGCGAACAATTGATGCAATGGACGCTGGGCTCGCTGCGCGGCGGCAGCCCCGGCGGCTTCGACCCGTGGCTGCAGGAGGCTGCGCAGACCCTGGGCAAGTGGCGCGAAGAAAATGCGCCGTGGCTGGACATGCCCGCGTTTGGCCTCAACCGCAATCATCAGGCCCGGCTGCAGAAGCTTGCCCGCGCGCAGCAGGAGTATCAGGCGCAGTCGCAGGCGTACGGCGAGCAGCTGAAGGCCGCAATCGAGCAGGCGTTCAGCCGGTTCACCAGCAAGCTGGGCGAGCACGAAAGCAGCGGCAGTCAGCTGACCAGTGCACGCGCCTTGTTCGATCTGTGGATCGAAGCTGCCGAAGAGTCCTACGCCGATGTGGCCCTGTCGGACCAGTTTCGGCAGGTGTACGGCGGGTTTGCCAATGCGCATATGCGGTTGCGCGCCGCCCTGCAGGAAGAAGTCGAACAGCTCAGCGAACGCTTCGGGATGCCGACGCGCTCGGAAATGGATGCCGCCCACCGCCGCATCGCAGACCTGGAACGCGTGGTGCGGCGCATGCTGCGCAGCAGCGTGGGCGTCAGCCCCGCCGGCAAGCCTGCCCAGGCCACGCCGGCCGATCCCGGTGCTGCGCCACCGTCCAGGCGTGCAGCGCCACCCAACGCCGGAACGGCGCCCGGGCGTTCGGCATCGACCGACGCGGGCAAGCAGTCTGCAGCAAGGGCGGCGGCCCCCAAGGCGGCATCGTCGGCGAAGCCTGCAGTGAAAAAGACCGCGGCAGCAAGACCTGCATCCACGCCTGCTTCGAGACCCACCTCGACAGCGACAGCGACACCGGCTACGTCGCCCGGCCGCAAGCCGGCCGCAGGCAGGTCACGTGGAGCCAAGGCATGAAAGGGCCGTTGGGATTCAGTGCCGAAGACCTGATGCAGGAAACCCTGTCGCTGCAGCGCAAGTTGCGCGAGGGCCTCAAGTTGCTGCCCGGCGTGGAAGACGTCGACTACGGGGTGACCGAGCGCGAAGAGATCTGGCGCGACGGTAAGGTGGTGCTGTACCGCTTTGTCGGCGATCAGGCGCCGGTGGCCAGGACGCCGCTGCTGATCGTGTATGCGCTGGTCAACCGGCCCTACATGGTGGACCTGCAGGCCGACCGATCGCTGGTCAAGGGGCTGCTGAGCCACGGCCAGGATGTCTATGTGCTGGACTGGGGCTACCCGGACCGTTCCGAGCGCTACCTCACCCTCGAAGACTATCTGCTGCGTTACATCGATGGCGCCGTGGATCACCTACGCGCGCATGCGGGGCTGGACGCGGTCGACGTGCTCGGCATCTGCCAGGGCGGCACGTTCTCGCTGTGCTACGCCGCGCTGCAACGCCACAAGGTGCGCAACCTGATCACCATGGTCACGCCGGTGGATTTCCACACTCCCGACAACATGCTGTCCAACTGGGCGCGCATGGTCGATGTGGACCTGTTCGTCGACACCATGGGCAACGTGCCGGCGGATCTGATGAACGCCAGTTACCTGATGCTCAAACCGTTCCGGCTCAATCTGCAGAAGTATGTCGGCTTGCTAGACATTCTGGACGACAAGCAGGCGCTGGAAGATTTCCTGCGCATGGAAAAATGGATATTCGACTCGCCCGATCTGGCCGGCGAAGCGTTCCGCGAGTTCGTCACCTTGTTCTATCAACGTAATGGGCTGGTGACCGGGCAGGTGGCCATCGGCGGGCAGGCGGTGGATCTGCAGGACGTGGACATGCCGGTCCTCAACATCTACGCCGAGCATGATCATCTGGTGCCGCCCGACGCCTCGCGTGCGTTGCGCGGGCTGGTGGGAAGCCAGGATTACAGCGAACTGAGTTTTCGCGGTGGGCATATCGGCATTTACGTTTCCGGGCGTGCGCAGCGCGAGGTGCCGGTGGCCATCCATCGCTGGCTGCAGGCCCGCGACGACCGCTGACGGACGGGCGGCTGCAATGGCCGGAAAGGGATCGTGCTGAAACGCCGTCACGGTTCGCTGTCGTCGGTGTTTCTAGACTGACCGCCACGTTTCCAGGAGTCTGCCCATGACCACCACCGCACTGTCCCGTTCTCTCAACGATCGCATGATTGCCGGCGTCGTCGGTGGCATCGCGCGCCGCTTCGGCTGGAGCTCCACGCTGCTGCGCGTGTTGTTCGTCATCGTCTCGATCGCCTCGGCCGCGTTCCCCGGCATCCTGGTCTATCTGATCCTGTGGCTGCTGATTCCCAACCAGGCCGATTGAACTCGGCGCCGCGCGGGCGAGCGGCCCTGCTGTTGCTGGGCGCGTTATGGACCCTGCCCAATACCGCGCTCGGTGTGTTGGTGGGTCTCATCGGCAGCTGTGGTGGTGCACGTCCGCGTTGGTCGCCTCAGGAACATGCCATCGTCTTTCATGCCTGGCCGTGGGGGCCGGGCGGAGCGATGACGCTCGGCAATGTGATCCTGCTCAAGGGGGCGTCGTTGGACCTGCAGTGCAGCACCTACGCGCATGCGGCCGGCCGGTGTGAATATCCGCCAGTACGCCTGGGTGACCACGAGCGTGCGCATGTCTACCAATACATGGTGCTCGGGCCGCTGTTTCTGCCGGTGTATCTGCTGTGTGGCGGCATCCACGTGCGCAACCCGCTGGAGCGGGCGGCCGATGCCTACGCGCTGAATGGGCGGGGATGGTGGCCATGGTCGGTCCAGGGCCTGATGCGCTGAATCGCTGCTCGGTGCGGGGTGGTGCCGCGTGCTGATCGCAGGTGTCGGCTGCCAGGCGCTCGGATGCTTGCCGTGCACCTGACGCGTCAGGCGGCGATTACGCTGTGCGTCGCTCGCAGTGTCAGCTTACCAGTGCGATCCAGTGCAGGCGAGTGCGATCAACCCTTGCGTTATGCAACGCCGGCCGCGTCATCCACCACGGCACCGGCCAGTAATGCTGCAGTCAGGCCCGGCGCGCTCAACCCAATCGTTCGAACCCGAACAGCGCGTGCAGTGGATGTGGCCTGCCTTCCAGCTGCGCACGCAGCAGGCCAGCCCCGATCGCGCTATAGGTGATGCCATTGCCGCCATAGGCCATCGCAAACAGCAGGCGCGGGCCGTGTTCGGCATGCGCGCCGAAGAACGGCAGCCCGTCGGCGGTTTCGGCAAATGTGCCGGCCCACGAAAACACCGGGCGCAGGCGCATGTCCGGCATGGTCTTGCCGATCTTCTTCAGCAGCGTCTTCAATTTGCCCTGCACGCGCGCATCGCGGCGTGCGGGGATGTCGACATTGTCGTCTTCGCCGCCTGCCACCACACGGCCATCGGGCGTGCTGCGCATGTACAGATACGGGCGTGCGGTCTCCCACATCATGGTGTGCCTGAGCGCGCCCATGTCGCTGTCATGCAGCGGGTCGGTCACGAACGCGTAGCTGCTGCGGTTGCGTGCCACGCGTTGCGAGAGCCACCGCTGGTTGCCGTAGCCGGCCGCCATGATCACGTGCCCGGCGCGGACCGTGACGCCTTCTTCGGTGCGCAACTCGACATGCTGCGCCTGCGGTACGATCGAGGCGATGCTGGTGCGATCAAAGATGCGCGCGCCGTATTGCTCGCATTCGGCAAACAGGCGATAGCACAGCCGATACGGGTCGACGCTGGCCGCCAGGCGGCTGAGGATCGCGCCGTCCGAGCGCACGCCATAGTCGTGCCACAACGGTTCGCGCTCGACCCATTCCACCGGCAGCCGATGCGTCCGGCGCGCATCCAGCTCGCTGCGCAGGTCGTTGAGGTCGCGCGCGCGGCTGGCGTAGTACAGGCTGTCCTGGCGAGTGAAATCGCAGCCGCCGAGGCTGTCGCACAGGTCCTGCAGATCGACGATGGCCTGCGCGCAGGCGCGGTAGGCGAGCGCGGCTGCCGGCATGCCGTATTGCCTGGCCAGTTCGATCATCGGAGTGTCGATTTCGTACTGCAGCAGCGCGGTGCTGGCCGAGGTGCTGCCCCAGCCGATTTCGCGTTGCTCGATCACCGTGACGTCGTGGCCATTGCGCAGCAACTCGTGGGCAATCAGCGCGGCAGTGACGCCGCCGCCGACGATCACGACCTCGCTGTGGGTGGCCTGCTCCAGGCGCGGATAGGCGCGCATCAATCCGTTGCGGATCGACCAGAAGGGGTAGCCACTTTTGAGGTCCATGCGATGTCGTACGTGCGGGCGGTCCGAGATTGGACGGCCAAGCGGGGTGAAGCGGTCGTGAGGCGGGCGCGGCCTTTCAGCCCGTCACCAAACCGCAAACAGCCGGCGTTAACGTGCGTGGAAAGCTCCTCACGGCGCGCTGGTTATGCTCGCGCCTCCCAACGCAACAACTGCAGTAAGAGGGTGTGACATGTCGATTGTCCTGTACGTCGGTGGCAGCAAAGATGGCGATAAAGGCGTTGTGCCTTACGGCTTCAGCAAGTCGCGCACCATGACCGCCAGTGGTCCGGAGATCTACGTCGAGCGCATGGTGCCGCTGAAGGACGTGGGCAAGATCCGTGTCATGGCGCTGGAATCGCTGCAGGAGAGCATCCTGGTCGAGCGCGCCGCCACCCATTACGCCCACCGCGCCAGCTGAGCGCGACGGCATAGGTTTACGGCGGCGCTGTCAACGGGTTTCCGTGGCGGGCCTGCACTGCGAAAATGCGGGTTTTCAGTGAAGCGGTTTACCCGCGCCGTCATGCACGATAGCCAGCTTGCCCAGCAGATCGCTCGCACCATCGCCGACGAGATCGGTGCCCAACCCGCCCAGGCGCGCGCCGCCATTGCCCTGCTCGACGAGGGCGCCAGTGTTCCGTTCATCGCCCGCTACCGCAAGGAAGTCACTGGCGGCCTGGACGATACCCAGCTGCGTAACCTCGAAACGCGCCTGACCTATCTGCGCGAACTGGAAGAGCGCCGTGCGGCGATCCTGTCCAGCATCGGTGAACAAGGCAAACTCAGCGACGAATTGCGTAACGAGATCGCCGCGGCCGATACCAAATCGCGGCTGGAAGATCTGTACCTGCCCTACAAGCCCAAGCGGCGCACCCGCGCGCAGATCGCACGCGAAGCCGGGCTGGAGCCCTTGGCCGATGGCTTGTTGGCTGATCCGGCCCAGGCGCCGGAAGTGGCCGCTGCAGCCTTCATCGACGCCGACAAGGGCGTGGCCGACATCAAGGCTGCACTGGAAGGCGCACGTGCCATCCTGATGGAACGTTGGGGCGAGGACGCTGCGCTGGTGGGCGAGCTGCGCAGCTGGCTCAACGATCACGGCGTGATCCGCGCAAAGGTGGCCGAGGGCAAGGAAGAGGCCGGTGCCAAGTACCGCGACTATTTCGACCATGCCGAATCGCTGGCAAAGATTCCGTCGCACCGCCTGCTGGCGCTGTTTCGCGCGCGCCGCGAAGAAATCCTCTATCTCGATCTGGACCCGGGTACCGATGCCGAAGCCGGCCACCAGTACGCCGAGGGGCGGGTGGCGCGCAATGCCGGCATTTCCAATGAAGGCCGGCCGGCCGATCGCTGGTTGCTCGACGCGTGCCGGCTGACCTGGCGTGCCAAGCTGCACATGCACCTGCTGCTGGACCTGTTCAATCAGGCGCGCGAAAAGGCCGAGGCCGAAGCGATTGCGGTGTTTGGCGACAATCTCAAGGACCTGATGCTGGCCGCGCCGGCGGGCCCGCGCGTGGTGCTGGGGCTGGACCCGGGCATCCGCACCGGTTGCAAGATCGCGGTGGTCGATGCCACCGGCAAACTGGTGGCCACCGAGACGATCTATCCGCACGAGCCCAAACGCCAGTGGGACCAGTCGCTGCAGACGATCAGGACATTGTGCATGCGGCACAACGTGGAGCTGATCGCGATCGGCAACGGCACCGCCAGCCGCGAGACCGACAAACTGGCCGGTGAGGCGATCGCGTTGTGCGGAGCCACCAAGCTGCAGAAGATCGTGGTCAGCGAGGCCGGTGCGTCGGTGTATTCGGCGTCGGAATTCGCTGCCAAGGAATTTCCCAACCTGGATGTGTCGTTGCGCGGCGCGGTGTCGATCGCGCGGCGGCTGCAGGACCCCTTGGCCGAGCTGGTCAAGATCGAGCCCAAGGCAATCGGCGTGGGCCAGTACCAGCACGACGTCGATCAATATCGCCTGGCCAAGGCGCTTGACGCGCGCGTGGAGGATTGCGTCAACGCGGTCGGCGTCTACGTCAATACCGCGTCGGCGGCGCTGCTGTCGCGGGTGTCCGGCTTGTCCAGCACCGTGGCCGAGAACATCGTGCGCCATCGCGACGACAACGGCCCGTTCAAACGCCGCAAGGACCTGCTCAAGGTGCCGCGACTGGGCGACAAGACCTTCGAACAATGCGCCGGCTTCCTGCGTATTGCCGATGGCGACGAGCCGCTGGATGTGTCGGCGGTACATCCGGAGGCCTATCCGGTGGTCGAGCGCATCGTTGCCAACACCGGCAAGCCGATCAAGGCATTGCTGGGCGATGGCAGCTTCCTGCGCGCGCTCAAGCCGGAGCTGTTCACCGACGAGCAGTTCGGTGTGCCGACCGTGCACGACATTCTGAAAGAGCTGGAAAAACCCGGCCGCGACCCGCGCCCGGAGTTCAAGGCCGCGCAGTTTGCCGAAGGTATCGAAGACATCAAGCACCTCAAGCCGGGCATGGTGCTGGAAGGCGTGGTCAGCAACGTGGCCGCGTTTGGCGCCTTCGTCGATATCGGCGTGCATCAGGACGGTTTGGTGCATATCTCCGCGTTGGCCGATACCTTCGTCAAGGATCCGCGCGATGTGGTCAAGGCCGGCGACATCGTCAAGGTCAAGGTGCTGGAGGTGGACGTGGCGCGCAAGCGCATCGCGCTCACCTGTCGCCTGTCCGACACGCCGCCACCGGCCGACGGCACGGCGCCATCGCGCGAGGCGCGCGGTCATGGCGGGCCCGGGCAGGGTCGCCGCGATGGCGGCGGACGTGGGCCGGCAGCCGGCAACAACAAGCCGCGCATCACCGCGCCCCCGGCCGACAATGCGTTGGCGGCCGCGTTCGCGCGCGCCAAGCGCAGCTGAGCCAACGCGCCCCGGCCGACGTGGTCGGGGCAGGGTGGGGAGGCGGCCTTACCCAGCAGGTCGCGGCGCGGCATGACCGCCGCTGCGACCGTTGCCCCTGTGTGCTCAGTCGCCCCGGGACGCTACTGCCCAGGCGCTATGAAACAACGACACACCCACGTTTATCGCGCCCCGGCACGTGCGCCCGGCAGCACGCACGCGGCGGCTGTGCGCAGGCGGCGGGCGTGATTGCGCATGATCCATGCCTCCCGCCGCTGCGGGCCGTGGGCATCACCTCGGCCGGATTGCAGGCGCTGCCAGCAGCCTGCCGCCTGCCCTTGAGGCCATCACGACGCGCCATGCCGCGTGCGTGCGGGCACTACCAGACGTTCGATCAGATCCACCAACCCGGGCGGCTCCACCGGCTTGCCCATATGCGCATCGAAACCGGCCACCACGGCGCGGTCGCGGTCCTCTTCGCGCACATAGGCGGTCAGTGCGATCGCCGGGATATGCCGCGGCAGATCGGCGCGGCCGGCACGCACCGTGCGGATGAGGTCGTAGCCATCGCGCAGCGGCATCGCGATATCGCTGACCAGCACATCGAACGGCGCGGTAGCCAGACAGTGCTCGGCCGCATCCACCGAACCGGCCGCCTGCACCTGCGCGCCGGCAAGCATCAAGAACTGCATCACCGCCTCGCGTGAATCCTGGTCGTCATCGACCAGCAGGATGCGCACATCGGCCAGGCGACCATGGCAGTCGGCCGGCAGCGGTCCCGAAGGCGCGAGCTCGGCCGAAGCGGGGCGCCAATCGCTGACGCCATGCTGGAACGGCAGCACGATGGTGAAGGTCGAGCCCTGGCCCGCACCGGGGCTGGAAGCGCCCAGGCTGCCGCCATGCAGGTCCACCAGCTGGCGGGAGATCGACAGGCCCAGTCCCAGGCCGCCCACGCGGCGTGTCGTACCGGCATCGGCCTGGCGAAAGCGGTCGAAGACATGCGGAAGGAAATCCGGCGCGATGCCGATCCCGCTGTCGTGCACGCACAGGCGCAGGCGCCCGTCGTCCACCTCCAGGCCCACCCGCACACTGCCGCCGGGCGCGGTGAACTTGAGCGCGTTGCTGAGCAGGTTGGAGAGCACCTGTTGCAGGCGCCCGGCATCGCCGAAGAACCACAGCTCGCCATCGACCGGCGCGTCCAGGTCCAACGCAATCTCGCGTGCGAGCGCGGCCGGCTGCATCAGTTCCACAGTGCTGCGCGCCAGCCCGGCGATGTCGAAGTGCTCTGCCTGCAGCCGGATCTTGCCGGACAGGATCGCGCTCATGTCCAGCAGGTCGTCGATGATCTGGGTCTGCGCACGCGCACTGCGTTCGATGATGACCAGGCCCTTGCCCAGGTTGTCCGGCGCGAAGGTCTGTGATTGCATCAGCCGCGACCACCCCAGGATGGCGTTGAGCGGCGTGCGCAGCTCGTGGCTCAGGGTGGCCAGGAATTCGTCCTTGACCCGGTTGGCATGCTCCGCCTGGTTACGCGCGGCCGTTTCCGCCTGCAGCGACAATGCGAGCCTGGCGTCCACCCGGGTCCGTTCGATCACGATGCCGGCCAGGTGCGACGCCGAGCGGGCCATGGCCTGCTCGCGCAGCGAAGGCAGATGCGGGCGGTCGTAATAGATGTTGAGCGTCCCCAGCACCTGGCCATCGCTGGACAGGATCGGCGTCACGCAGCACGCCACGATGCCCAGTGCCGCCGACACCGCGTGGTGGCGGCTGAAGCTCGGTTCGGCCTGGATGTCGGCACAGACCACTTGTTGGCCAAGATGCGCAGAGCGTGCGCACGGTGGTCCTTCCGGCCCTGCCGGCACCGGCTCGAACGGGCCGGGGTAATCGACCGGAAAATGCGGCGCCGAACCGAAGCTCAGGGTGTGCCGTACCTCGTCGAGCACCATCACCGAGCAATACAGCGCGATCTCGCCGCGTGCTTCCACGCTCAGGGCAATGGCATCCAGCACCACCGGCAATGGCGCGCCGGTGGTAATCAGGCTCAGGATCGCGCGGTCGGACGCTGTGGCGTCTTCGATCAGCTTGCGCTCGGAGATATCGGTCAGCGAGCCGATATGCCCCAAGAAGCGCCCGTCGCTCGCGAAGTGCGGCGAGGCGGTATCGATGCACCAGCGGTACTGCCCGTCATGGCGGCGTACCCGGTATTCGGCCAGGAATTCGCCACGCCGCTGCAGCGCCTGTTCGAATGCCAAGCGCACGCGCCCGGCATCGTCCGGATGCATCACGTCCCACCATCCCTGATCCAGCGCCTGATCCTCGGCCTGTCCGGTGAAGTGGTACCAGCGTGGGTTCCAGTAGACGCAATCGCCTTGCGCATCGGCCATCCAGATCATCGCCGGCACGGTTTCGCACAGTGCGCGGAAGCGGATCTCGCTCTCACGCAACTGCTGCTCGAAGGTGCGGCGGTCGTGGATGTCGGTATAGGTGCCGATCCACTCGCTGATACCGCCATCGTCGCCACGCACCGGCAGTGCGCGCGTCAGGTGCCAGCGCACCTGACCATCGTGACGCTGCAGCTCGCACTCCATTTCATAGGCGCGCTCGCCCTGCAGCGCGTCCTGCCAGGCCTGTCCCGACAGACGCAGGCCGTCGGCGGTATGGGCCTGGTGCCAGGCGGCGGTCTCGTGGTCGGCCGGGTCCAGCCCGGTGTATTCGTACCAGCGCTGGTTGAAATAGCGCGGCTGGCCGTCCGCTCCGGCAATGAAAATGATCTGCGGCAAGGTGTCGGCCAGGCGGCGCAAGCGTGCCTCGCTCGCTGCCAGCTGCTGCTGCGCCTTGGCGCGTTGCATCGACTCCCAGCAGCGTGCCGCCACCAGACGGACCAGCTCGATTTCGGTGGACAACCAGCGCCGCGGTGCGCGCTGATGCACACCGATGGCCGCCACCAGCCGGCCGTGTTTGTGCAGCGGAATCGCCAGCGAGGCGCGCAGGCCCGAGCGGCGATACTGCTCGGCCACATAGTCCGGCGCCCCGGGCGCCATCGCGTCGGTGGTGAACCAGGGCCGGTTTTGCAGCAGCGCGTCGCGCAGGCCCTGTGCTGCTTCCAGCGGAAAATCGCCCTGCAGGCTGGGCATGTCCTGCACGTGATCGCTGATGACGTGCATGGTGCCGCCGTCGGCGGCCGCCAGCCCGAACGCACACCGGTTGGCCTGCAGATGTTCGCCCAGCAGGCGCACGCTGGTGTCGATGATGTGCCGCGGATCGGAGACATGCTGCAGGGCGTCTTCGAGCATCAACAGGAAGCTGTCGCGACTCTCGACGCGGCGCTGCGCGGTGACATCGAAACCATGCACCAGGATCGCGTCGACGCGCCCATCGCTGTCGCGCATCGGCTGGTACAGGAAGTCCACGAAGGTTTCGTCAGGCGCGCTGCCCGGCGTGCGCTGCAGGTAGGCCGTCATCGATTCGCCGATGAAGGGCCGTCCACTGCGGCGCACGTCGTCGAGCAGTGCCAGATACCCTTGGTCGGCGATTTCCGGCATCGCCTCCAGCAAGGGACGGCCGAGGAGCGGCCGCTCACCGACGAGATCGTGGAAGCGTTGGTTGACCGTCTCGAAGACGTAGTCCGGGCCACGCAACACCGCCATGAAAGCCGGAGCCTGGTCGAGCGCTGGCGTTGCGACGCGCGTCGCCGCACTGCGATCTGACCGATCTGTCGCCTTGACAGGTGCAGCGGCGACATACAGCGCACCCACCTGCCGGCCGGCATCCAGCACCGGGCTGCATGACCAGGTCGACAGATCCAGGGCGGCGTGTGCGCCGGCAGACAGCGTGTCGGTGGCGTCGGGGCCAGTCAGCTCGGCAAGCGGCCGGCCGAACGCGGTCGGGTGACGCTCGCCCAATGTGTCGATGCAGGCATCGTTGTAAACGCAGTGCCCGTGCTCGCCCCACACCAGCAGCATCGGATGTCGTGCATGCAGGCAGATCGATAGGGAAGTACGCAGCGCCGGATGACCGCACAGCAGCGGATCGGCGGCGCATGCGGACGCCAAGAGCAGGGCGGCAGTTTCGCTCGTCTCCGGCAGCAAGCCGGCATACGGCGACACGGCACTCTCCATCCAGCAACCCGCCTGTCGTTTCGATGCCTGGATTTTAGTGGCAACGGGTCGGCTGGCAACCCGGGCCGCGATCATCGGTCAGGCTGCGACAGGGCAGGGCGCACGGCTCAGCTGCTGGCGCCGCTCAGTTGCCGGGCACGCAAGAGAGCGTTGACCAGCTCCTCGGAGAGGTAGGGCTTGGTGAGGATCACGCCGCGTTCGAAGCCGGCAGGGATGCTGGTACTGGCGACGCCGGTGGCCAGCACGAACGGGATGCCGCGCTCGGACAGCAACCGCGCAACCGGCTCGCTGGTCTCCCCGTTGCCCAGCCGATAGTCCAGCACGGCGATATCGGGCGCATCGTCCTGGATCAACCGCAGGGCCTGATGGACTTCGCCGACCGGGCCGGCGACGGCCGCGCCAGCATGGACCAGTTGCAACTCGAGCAGCATGGCATTCATGTCATCGTTTTCGACCACGAGTACCCGAACTCCACGCAACACCGACATTGCTTACTCCTTCACCAAGTCGGCCAGTATATCGGCCCTGACCAGGCAGGGTGCCGCCGACGTTTCAGGCACCTGAATTCGTCAGGCGCGTTGTGACACTGTTCGTTTCATTCTCAAGTCGCTATACTGCGCGGCCACGCCGAAGTGGCGGAATCGGTAGACGCAGCGGACTCAAAATCCGCCGCCCTTAAAAGCGTGTGGGTTCGAGTCCCACCTTCGGCACCAGGATGTTACGGTTTCAGCAAAGCCCTTCCGGCAAACGCCGGAGGGGCTTTTTGCTATTGGCGGTCTGGCGATGGAGCGCACGCAGCAGCGGCGGCGTTTTATCCGCGCGTGCACCTGGCGTGTTGATCGCGCTGGAACCCGGCCTGGTGCTGTCGCTTGTTTGATGCCCGCATATGCGGCGCCGCTGCGTCTGGCAGCTCACGCAATGCACCTTGGTTTCAGGCGAAGCATTGTGCGTCCTCATTTGCCTCGCCCCATGCCGTCGATTCGCCGCGTGTGGCGACCACATGTGTGGCGCTGAAATGGTGTTTGTCCATCGCCGCCGACAACAGCGCAGGCACGCAACCATCACGCACGGTGCGTACCTTGGAGGTTTCCTTCAAGCAGGTGTCCTCCATGGACTACGATTCTTCGCAGCAATTGCGCATTCTTCGCGACATCCACGACACCAAGCCGGTATCGGACGAAGAGGGAAACTGGGCGGTACGCGCGGGCTATGCCACCCAGGCCGAAGATGGCGACATCGATCTGACGCACGAAGGCCGCAAGGCACTGGATGATGGCCAGGCCTGAGGCTCCTGCATCCAGCACGTACCGGTCGCGCAAGCTGCTCTTGCCGCGCGAGTGGTCGTCGGTGCTCGTCGGGATGTGCATGCGTGTGCATTGCAGGCAGGCAAGAGTGACGGATGCACACAGGCGCCAGGCCTTCGAATATGGACGCGAGGGACGAGTTTGCAGCTCGCGGGACATCGGTCGTCAGATAAAAAAAAGCCCCGGCATTGCCGGGGCTTTTGGATGATTGGCGTCCCCACGGGGATTCGAACCCCGGTGTTCACCGTGAAAGGGTGGTGTCCTAGGCCTCTAGACGATGGGGACGCGTATCAAAACCTGAGTTGTCACTTTAGACGGCCTAATGTCTGAAGTGGTGGAGCCAGGCGGGATCGAACCGCCGACCTCCTGCATGCCATGCAGGCGCTCTCCCAGCTGAGCTATGGCCCCGCGTTGCTGCGAGCCGGCAATCATAGCGACTGAAAACGACTTTGGGAAGCGGTCTGCGCAAAAAAGATGCGCTCCCATCTTTGAGTGCCGATGACGGTATGGCCGCGCGCGCGAAAGTGCGTGCTGCCTGCTGCCTGTTGCCTGCTGCGTTCTTCGCGGGCTTGCCATCTGGCGCATTCGCATTCTGAGCGCCTCGTCGTTCGTGGCGCTGCGCATTGCATCATGCGTCGACGCGCTTGCTGACGTTGCACAGTGTCCAATGCAATGCCGTGCTTGCCGCCAGATCTTCAGGGCGAGCTGACGGTGGACACCTGTTGCAGGAAGCTAAGATCGATCTGCACAGGTGAGGCATCGGCGCGTTCGCCCGCGCTGAGGTTACGCGTGTACTCCTTCGCGCAGAAGTTGCAGTTATCAGTTCACATGCGCGCGAGGGCGAAGCGGCGCTGAAGCGGAATGCACGTCGTGGCGCAGTACCGCTGCAGTGCGCCCGCAGCAGCGCGGCCCTGCGGTCACACGCGCACGCAAAACGCATAAAAAAAGCCCCGGCATTGCCGGGGCTTTTGGATGATTGGCGTCCCCACGGGGATTCGAACCCCGGTGTCCACCGTGAAAGGGTGGTGTCCTAGGCCTCTAGACGATGGGGACGCGTATCAAAACCTGAGTTGTCACTTTAGACGGCCTAATGTCTGAAGTGGTGGAGCCAGGCGGGATCGAACCGCCGACCTCCTGCATGCCATGCAGGCGCTCTCCCAGCTGAGCTATGGCCCCACGAAACTGAGAACGAAATGATAGCGGCCTGTGAATGTTCGCGCAAGCGATTTTTCATTCCGCATGAGACGGCGCGCGTGCGCCGCGCCGGCTCACTTGACGCCGTGCAGGTCGCGCAGCTGGGTCTGCCGCGCACCGAAGTAGGCGGCGAGATCGGCGATGTCCTGATCGCTCAGTGCGGTTGCCTGCGCGGTCATCAACGGATGCTGGCGGTCGCCGCTGCGATACGCCTGCAATGCATGCGCCAGGTAGTCGCCGTACTGGCCACCGAGTTTGGGATAACTGGGGTCGATTGGTGCGTTGCCGTCGGCACCGTGGCAATCAACACAGCTCTGGCCGGTGGCCTTGCCCTTGGCGTGTGCCAGCTTGTCGCCGGCATCGGCGCGGCCGGTCGGCAGGCCGGCGGAGGAGCCCGAGCCATGTTCGCCGCTGGCGTGGCCGGCATCGCCGGCGGAGTGATCGGTGGACTCGACCTGGGATTGAGAGCAGGCCGCCATCAGGGCAGCGACCAAGACGATGGCTAGACGCGGAGCGTGCAGGGCGTTCGGCATGTGGGCGCTTATTTGAGGGTGGACAGAAAGGCTGAGATGTCGGCGATGTCCTGCTCGGAGAAACTCTGTGCCTGCGCCTGCATGGTCGGATGCTTGCGCTTGCCCTGGCGGTACTCGGTCAGCGCCTGCGTCAGGTATTGGGCAGACTGCCCGCCGATCTTGGGCACGCGATAGCTGGGGTAGGCGTTCTTGTAACCGGTGACGCCGTGGCAGCCCTGGCAGGTGTAGGCAAGCAGGCGACCGTTGGACGGATTGCCGGACGGTGCAGCGGGTGCGGGGGCGGCCGTGGCCGTGGCAGGTGCCGGCGTGGCCGGAGCTGCAGGCGTGACGGATGGTGTTGCTGATGCGCCCCCAAACGGCAGGAAGACGACCAGAGCGAGACAAGCGGCGAGCGGCTGCGGGCGCATGGTTTCGTATCCGGAAGACTGATTGAGCGTCCGCACGTGGGGGCGTTACGGAACCGGACCGAGTATGCCTGCGATTTGGCGCGGCGCAAACGGGGTGAATACGCGAAGTTGAACAGACCATGACCTTTGGCGCATTGGCGGCATACGTGCCCGGGTGGTTTACTTGCCTACAACACCTGTTCACGCATCCACTAGGACACGACGATGTCGCCATTCTCCTTCTTGCCCGGCCGCAGCGGAACCTGCGCGCTAGCCTTGTTTATCTCCACCAGCCTGTTGTTGGGCGGTTGCAAGACCGGCGACAGTGAGGCCAAGGCTGCAGAAGAAAAGAAGACCGTGGATGCGGTGCCGGTGGAGACCGCCAAGGCGGCGCGGCGCGCGGTGGCCGCCAGTTACACCGGCACCGCAGCGCTGGAGCCGCGCGCCGAATCGCAGGTGGTGGCCAAGACCTCGGGCGTTGCGCTGGCGGTGCTGGTGGAAGAAGGTCAGAAGGTGTCAGCCGGCCAGGCACTGGTGCGACTGGATCCGGACCGCGCGCACCTGGCAGTGGCGCAGAGCGAGGCGCAACTGCGCAAGCTGGAAAACAGTTATCGCCGTGCCACGCAGTTGGTGGGCCAGCAACTGGTGAGCGCAGCGGATGTGGATCAGCTCAAGTTCGATGTGGAAAACAGTCGTGCGCAGCACCGTCTGGCATCGCTGGAGCTGTCCTACACCACGGTGCAGGCGCCGATTTCCGGGGTGATCGCTTCGCGTTCGATCAAGACCGGCAACTTCGTGCAGATCAACACGCCGATCTTTCGCATCGTCGACGATTCGCAGCTGGAGGCCACCCTCAACGTGCCCGAACGCGAATTGGCCACGCTCAAGTCGGGCCAGCCGGTGACCTTGCTGGCCGATGCGCTGCCGGGCCAACAATTCGTCGGCAAGGTGGATCGCATCGCGCCGGTGGTGGACTCGGGCAGCGGCACGTTTCGCGTGGTCTGCGCATTCGGCCAGGGGGCCGAAGCGTTGCAGCCGGGCATGTTCGGACGCATCCGCATCGATTACGACCAGCGCAAGGACGCATTGGTGATCCCGCGCCTGGCGTTATTGGACGATGGCGAACCGGCAGTCTTCGTAGTGCGCAACGGCAAGGCCAGCCGGGTGCCGGTGAAACTGGGCTACGCCGAGGGGCCGTGGCTGGAAGTGCGGCAGGGCCTGAAGGAAGGCGACCAGGTGGTGACTGCCGGCAAGGTGGCGCTGCGCGACGGCACTGCGGTGCAGGTGATCGGCCAACCCGATCGCAAGCCGGTCGCGACCAAGGCCGCTGCGCCCGCACATGATGAGACGCACGCATGAGCGAGAACGGCAACCCGCACGGACCCGTGCATGATCCGCACGCACCACTGCCTGGCGGCGGTGGCCTGGTGGCCTTCGCCACGCGGCGGCGTGTGACCATCGCCATGATCACCGTAACGATGCTGCTGTTCGGACTGATCGCGTTACGCAGCCTCAAGGTCAATCTGCTGCCCGACCTGAGCTATCCCACGCTCACCGTGCGCACCGAATACACCGGTGCGGCGCCAGCGGAAATCGAGACGTTGGTGACCGAGCCGGTGGAAGAGGCCGTCGGCGTGGTCAAGAACCTGCGCAAGCTCAAGTCGATCTCGCGCACCGGGCAGAGCGATGTGGTGCTGGAGTTTGCCTGGGGCACCAATATGGACCAGGCCAGCCTGGAGGTGCGCGACAAGATGGAAGCCTTGTCGCTGCCGCTGGAAACCAAGCCGCCGGTGTTGCTGCGCTTCAATCCGTCCACCGAGCCGATCATGCGGCTGGCGTTGTCGCCCAAGCAGGCGCCGGCCTCCGACACCGATGCGATCCGCCAGCTCACCGGGCTGCGTCGTTACGCCGATGAAGATCTGAAAAAGAAACTTGAACCCGTGGCCGGCGTGGCCGCGGTCAAGGTCGGTGGCGGGCTGGAAGACGAGATCCAGGTCGATATCGATCAGCAGAAGCTGGCCCAGCTCAATCTGCCAATCGACAACGTGATCACCCGGCTCAAGGAAGAGAACGTCAATATCTCCGGCGGCCGGCTGGAAGAAGGCTCGCAACGCTATCTGGTGCGCACGGTGAACCAGTTCGTGGATCTGGACGAGATTCGCAACATGTTGGTCACCACGCAGAGCAGCAGCGGCAGCGCGGCCGAAGCGGCGATGCAGCAGATGTATGCCATTGCGGCGTCCACCGGCTCGCAGGCGGCGCTTGCAGCTGCAGCCGAAGTGCAGAGCACTTCGTCGGCGTCCAGCAGCAGCATTGCCGGCGGCATGCCGGTGCGGCTGAAGGATGTGGCGCAGGTGCGCCAGGGCTACAAGGAACGCGAGGCGATCATCCGCCTGGGCGGCAAGGAAGCGGTGGAGTTGGCGATCTACAAGGAAGGCGATGCCAACACCGTGTCCACGGCCGCCGCGCTGCGCAAGCGCCTGGAGCAACTGAAGGCGACGGTGCCGGGC
This sequence comes from Xanthomonas sp. NCPPB 1325, assembly GCF_041477645.2. Classification (NCBI taxonomy): domain Bacteria; kingdom Pseudomonadati; phylum Pseudomonadota; class Gammaproteobacteria; order Lysobacterales; family Lysobacteraceae; genus Xanthomonas; species Xanthomonas sp. NCPPB 1325. Next base: position 2,593,509 of record NZ_CM192985.1, on the reverse strand, counting down.
GATGTGGAGATCACCACCATCGAAGACCAATCGCACTTCATCGAGCACGCGATCAGCGACGTCAAGAAAGATGCGGTGATTGGCGGCGTGCTGGCGATCCTGATCATCTTCCTGTTCCTGCGCGATGGCTGGAGCACGTTCGTGATCAGCCTGTCGTTGCCGGTGTCGATCATCACCACGTTCTTCTTCATGGGCCAGCTGGGGTTGAGCCTCAACGTGATGTCGCTGGGCGGGCTGGCGTTGGCCACCGGCCTGGTGGTGGACGATTCGATCGTGGTGCTGGAGAGCATTGCCAAGGCACGCGAACGCGGCTTGAGCGTGCTGGATGCGGCGATTGCCGGCACCCGTGAAGTGAGCATGGCGGTGATGGCATCTACGCTGACCACCATTGCGGTGTTCCTGCCGTTGGTCTTCGTCGAAGGCATCGCCGGGCAGTTGTTCCGCGACCAGGCGTTGACGGTGGCGATCGCGATCGCGATCTCGCTGGTGGTGTCGATGACGCTGATCCCGATGCTGAGTTCGCTCAAGGGCGCGCCGCCGATGGCGTTCCCGGACGAGCCGAGCCACCCGCAGTGGCAGCCGGAGCAGCGCTGGCTCAAGCCGGTGGCCGCCGGGCGGCGCGGTGCGGGTGCGAGCGTGCGTTACGCGTTCTTTGGCGCGGCGTGGGCGGTGGTCAAACTGTGGCGTGGCATTGCGCGGGTGGTGGGGCCGGTGATGCGCAAGGCCAGCGACCTGGCGATGGCGCCGTATGGGCGTGCCGAGCGTGGTTATCTGGCGATGTTGCCGGCGGCCTTGAGGCGTCCTGGCCTGGTGCTGGGTCTGGCAGCGGCCGCATTTATCGGCACGGTGTTTCTGGTGCCGATGCTGGGCGCGGACCTGATTCCGCAGCTGGCCCAGGATCGCTTCGAAATGACCGTCAAACTGCCGTCCGGCACGCCGCTGGCGCAGACCGATGCGCTGGTGCGCGAGCTGCAGCTGGCCCATGACAAGGACCCCGGCGTTGCCTCGTTGTACGGCGTCAGTGGCAGCGGCACGCGGCTGGATGCCAACCCCACCGAGAGCGGCGAGAACATCGGCAAGCTCACCGTGGTGATGGCCGGCGGCGGCAGCCCCGACGTGGAAGCGGCCGCCACCCAGCGGCTGCGCAGCAGCATGGCCGGGCATCCGGGCGCGCAGGTGGATTTTGCGCGGCCGGCGTTGTTCAGTTTTTCGACGCCGCTGGAAGTGGAACTGCGCGGGCAGGATCTGGGCGAGCTGGAACAGGCCGGGCAGAAGCTGGCGGCGATGCTGCGCGCCAATGGCCACTATGCGGACGTGAAGTCCACGGTGGAGGAGGGCTTCCCGGAAATCCAGATCCGCTTCGACCAGGAGCGCGCCGGTGCGCTGGGGCTGACCACGCGCCAGATCGCCGATGTCATCGTCAAGAAGGTGCGCGGCGATGTGGCCACGCGCTACAGCTTCCGCGATCGCAAGATCGATGTGCTGGTGCGTGCGCAGCATAGCGACCGCGCCAGCGTGGAGGCGATTCGCCAGCTGATCGTCAACCCGGGCAGCAGCCGGCCGGTGCGTCTGGCGGCAGTGGCAGAAGTGCTGGCGACCACCGGCCCCAGCGAGATCCATCGCGCGGATCAGACCCGCGTGGCGATCGTGTCGGCGAGCCTGAAGGACATCGACCTGGGCGGTGCGGTGCGTGAAGTGGAGACGATGGTGCGCAAGGACCCGCTCGCTGCCGGCGTGGGCATGCACATCGGTGGGCAGGGCGAGGAACTGGCGCAGTCGGTCAAGTCGCTGCTGTTCGCGTTCGGTCTGGCGATCTTTCTGGTGTATCTGGTGATGGCCTCGCAGTTCGAATCGCTGCTGCATCCGTTCGTCATCCTGTTCACCATCCCGCTGGCAATGGTCGGTGCGGTGCTGGCGCTGCTGATGACCGGCAAGCCGGTCTCGGTGGTGGTGTTCATCGGCCTGATCCTGCTGGTGGGGCTGGTGACCAAGAACGCGATCATCCTGATCGACAAGGTCAACCAGCTGCGCGAAGCCGGCGTGCCCAAGCGCGAGGCATTGATCGAAGGCGCACGCTCGCGCCTGCGTCCGATCATCATGACCACCTTGTGCACCTTGTTCGGCTTCCTGCCGCTGGCAGTGGCCATGGGCGAGGGCGCGGAGGTGCGCGCACCGATGGCGATCACCGTGATCGGCGGCCTGCTGGTCTCGACGCTGCTGACCTTGCTGGTGATACCGGTGGTGTACGACCTGCTGGACCGGCGTGCCGATGCCTACTACCTGGAGCGTGGCCGGCGGATGGCACGACGCGAGGCGCCCGCCGGCGGCCATACCGACGGACTGGAGGCGCTATGAGCGTTGCCGCCTTCAGCATCCGCCGGCCGGTCACCACCATCATGTGCTTCGTGTCGTTGGTGGTGGTGGGCTTGATCGCCGCGTTCCGGCTGCCGCTGGAAGCCTTGCCGGACATCTCCGCGCCATTCCTGTTCGTGCAGTTGCCGTACACCGGCTCCACCCCGGATGAGGTGGAGCGCAACCTGGTGCGGCCGGCCGAAGAAGCCCTGGCGACGATGACCGGCATCAAGCGCATGCGCTCCACGGCCACTGCCGATGGCGCCAACATCTTCATCGAGTTCAGCGACTGGGATCGCGACATCGCCATTGCCGCCTCGGACGCGCGCGAGCGTCTGGATGCCATCCGCGACGATCTGCCGGACGATCTGCAGCGCTTCCATATCTTCAAGTGGTCCAGCAGCGACGAGCCGGTGCTCAAGGTGCGCCTGGCCAGCCAGACCGACCTGACCGGCGCCTATGACATGCTGGACCGCGAGTTCAAGCGGCGTATCGAGCGCATCCCCGGCGTAGCGAAGGTGGAAATTTCCGGCGCGCCGCCGAACGAAGTCGAAATCGCCATCGCACCGGACCGCCTCACCGCACACGACCTCAGCCTCAACGACCTGAGCGAGCGGCTGGGCAAGCTCAATTTCTCGGTATCTGCCGGCCAGATCGACGACAACGGCCAGCGCATCCGCGTGCAGCCGATCGGCGAACTGCGCGATCTGCAGGAATTGCGCGAGCTGGTGCTCAACGCCAAGGGTCTGCGCCTGGGCGATATCGCCCAGGTACGCCTGAAGCCGACCCGCATGAACTACGGTCGCCGGCTCGATGGGCGGCCGGCGATCGGTCTGGACATCTACAAGGAGCGCAGCGCCAACCTGGTGGACGTCTCGCGGCTGGCCTTGAAGGAGGTCGAGGACATCCGCGCCGAGCCGGCAATGCGCGATGTGCAGGTCAAGGTCATCGACAATCAGGGCAAGGCGGTGACCTCGTCGCTGGCCGAACTGGCCGAAGCCGGCGCGGTAGGGTTGCTGCTGTCGATCACCGTGCTGTTCTTTTTCCTGCGGCACTGGCCCTCCACGCTGATGGTGACGCTGGCCATCCCGATCTGCTTTGCGATCACGCTGGGCTTCATGTATTTCGTCGGTGTCACCCTCAACATCCTGACCATGATGGGCCTGTTGCTGGCGGTCGGCATGCTGGTCGACAACGCGGTGGTGGTGGTGGAAAGCATCTACCAGGAGCGCGAACGCACGCCCGGCCAGCCGCAACTGGCGGCGCTGCTGGGCACGCGTAGCGTGGCGATCGCGCTCAGCGCCGGCACGCTCTGCCATTGCATCGTGTTCGTGCCGAACCTGTTCGGCGAGACCAACAACATCAGCATCTTCATGGCGCAGATCGCGATCACCATTTCGGTGTCGCTGCTGGCGTCGTGGCTGGTGGCGATCAGCCTCATTCCGATGTTGTCGGCGCGCATGAAGACACCGCCGATGGTGACCTCCGAGCGCGGCGTGATCGCGCGGCTGCAGCGGCGTTACGCGCGCGTGCTGGCATGGACGCTGGCGCATCGCGGCTGGAGCGTGACCGGAATCATCCTGGTCAGTGCGATCAGCCTGGTGCCGATGAAGCTGACCAAGGTCGACATGTTCGGTGGCGATGGCGGCAACGAGGCCTTCATTCAATACCAGTGGAAAGGCTCGTACACGCGCGAGCAGTTGGGCGATGAGATCGGCCGGGTGGAGAACTATCTCGAAGCCAATCGCGCCAAATACCACATCACGCAGATCTATTCGTGGTTCAGCGAGGTGGAAGGCAGCAATACCGTGGTGACCTTCGACGCGAGCAAGGTCAAGGACCTGCCGCCGTTGCTGGAACAGATCCGCAAGGAGCTGCCGCGGTCTGCGCGTGCCGATTACAGCATCGGCAATCAGGGCGACGGCGGCAGCGGCAATCAAGGCGTGCAGGTGCAGTTGGTCGGTGATTCGACCGAGGCGCTCAAGGCGTTGGCCGACGACGTGATTCCGCTGCTGGCACAACGCAAGGAATTGCGCGACGTGCATGTGGACACCGGCGACCGCACCAGCGAACTGGCAATTCGGGTGGATCGGGAGCGGGCGGCGGCGTTCGGCTTCAGTGCCGAGCAGGTGGCCAGCTTCGTCGGCTTGGCGTTGCGTGGCACGCCTTTGCGCGAGTTCCGGCGTGGCGACAACGAGGTGCCGGTGTGGGTGCGCTTTGCCGGTGCCGAACAGAGCAAGCCGGAAGACCTGGCCAGCTTTACGGTGCGTACCAAGGATGGCCGCAGCGTGCCGTTGCTGAGCCTGGTGGAGGTGCAGATCCGTCCGGCCGCCACCCAGATCGGTCGCACCAATCGCCAGACCACGCTGACCATCAAGGCCAACCTGGCGGAGAAGGTCACCGTGCCGGAGGCGCGCGCTGCGATGGAAAAACCGCTCAAGGCGATGCGTTTCCCGGCCGGCTACAGCTACACCTTCGACGGCGGCGATTACCAGGACGATGGCGAGGCGATGGGCCAGATGGTGTTCAACCTGGTGATCGCGCTGGTGATGATCTACGTGGTGATGGCCGCCGTCTTCGAGTCGCTGTTGTTCCCGGCGGCGATCATGAGCGGCGTGCTGTTTTCCATTTTCGGGGTGTTCTGGCTGTTCTGGATCACCGGTACTGCGTTCGGAATCATGTCCTTCATCGGCATCCTGGTGTTGATGGGCGTGGTGGTGAACAACGGCATCGTGATGATCGAGCACATCAACAATCTGCGCCGCCGCGGCATGGGGCGCACGCAGGCGCTGGTGGAGGGGTCACGCGAGCGGCTGCGGCCGATCATGATGACCATGGGGACCGCCATCCTGGCGATGGTGCCGATCTCGCTGACCAGCACCACGATGTTCAGCGACGGCCCGCCGTACTTCCCGATGGCGCGCGCCATTGCCGGCGGCCTGGCCTTTTCGACGGTGGTGAGCCTGCTGTTCCTGCCGACGATCTACGCGATCCTTGACGACATGAGCAGCGGCGCAGCGGCGCTGGTACGACGAGCGCGCGGTGTGCCGAAGACAACGCCGATGAACGCTGCGTTGGAGTAGCGAACGAGGTGCTGCCTAACAATGCGGCTGTGGCTCTTGAAAGGCGCGCGATGCATCAAGCCCCTCTCCCCCCGCAGAGGGGTTAGGGTGAGGGTACGGCTCTCCGGCTGATACAGGGACCGAGGCACCTGCCTGTTAGCCACTGGTTTCGGCGAGAGGCGGCAGCGCGGCCGGGGATCGGCTCGTCGCGGCACATCCCTGTGCCGCTCTCCGCCAATCCCCGACCACGCTGCCGCCACGGTTTGTCATCGCTATGGCTTCGATCAGCAAAGTCGCGTAGCAAGCGACGCTTAAAAAGATCGTTTGTCAGCCTGCGATCAAGAGGTTGGAGTGGCAACCACCACGCATGAGTACTGGGTCTCCAAACCTTGTTGAGAGGATCAGCACGTCCTTTCCGACGCGCTGGATCCCTCACATCCGGTCATCAATTCGCCGAACAAAGTGTCCAGCACTCAGCCCGCACGCACCTGGCGCACGATCGCCGCGGCCTTGGCCGAGCTTTCCTTGACCTTGTCCCACTGGCCCTGTGCCAGCCAGTCCTTGGGCACCATCCACGAACCACCGATGCACAGCACGTTGGGCTGCGACAGGAACTCGGCCGCGTTGGCTTCGCTGATGCCGCCGGTGGGGCAAAGCTTGAGCTCGGACAACGGACCGGCCAGGCCCTTGAGCATCTGCAGACCGCCCACGGCGGTGGCCGGGAACAGCTTGCACACCCGGAAGCCGAGGCCCATCAGGGTCAGCAGCTCGGTCGGCGTCGCTGCGCCAGGTACGGCCGGAATCGGCGCATCGGCCAGCAGGCGCGCCAGCGGTGCAGGCGTGCCCGGGGTCACCAGGAAGTCGGCGCCGGCATCCACCGACTGACGCAACTGCAGTTCGCTGAGCACGGTGCCGGCGCCGATCACGATGTTGGGAAGCTCGCGCTTGAGCATCGCCAGCGCGTCGATCGCCACCGGCGTGCGCAAGGTCAGCTCGATCGCGGGCAGGCCGCCTTCCAGCAGCGCATCGGCGACGCGGCGTGCCTGGTCCAGCGTGTCGACAGTGACCACCGGCAGGATGCCGGCGTCGCGCAGCAGCTGTTCGGCCGTGTTCTGGGTCTGGGCAATCGTCATTGCAACTCCATTAGACGGCGGCCGCCGGGGCGGCCGCGCAGAGGGTAAGGGGTCAGGCGTCCTTGGACTCGTGCGGTGCAGCCGCCGCGGCCGCATCGGCTCCGAGTTCGTATTCGGCGTCGTAGCTCCACAGCGCACCGTCCGGATGGGTCGGGCCGCAGGAAATGGAGATCGCGCCCTGGTCGGCCGGGCCGACGACCTGCCGGTTGATCGCAAACAGGTTGCGGCCCAGGTCATTGCCCGCCACGGCGGTGTTCGGCGCCACCTCGCGCGATGCCCATTCTTCGGCCGACACCAGCACTTCCAGGGTGCCGGCTTCGCCGTTCAGACGTACGATGTCGCCTTCGCGGACGCGTCCGATCGGGCCGCCGCGCGCCGCTTCGGGGGTGAGATGGATCGCCGCCGGGAACTTGCCCGACGCGCCGGAAAGGCGGCCATCGGTCACCAAGGCCACGCGGCGGCCCTGGTTCTGCAACAGGCCCAGCAATGGCGCCATCGAATGCAGCTCGGGCATGCCGTTCGCGCGCGGGCCCTGGTAGCGCAGCACCACCACGAAATCGTGCGGCAGCACGCCAGCGGCATGCAGCTTGTTGAGCACCTGCGGCGTGTCGATCACCACCGCCGGCGCTTCGATCGTGCGATGCTGCGGCTTGACCGCCGACAGCTTGATCAGCGACCGCCCCAGGTTGCCGCGCAGCAGGCGTAGACCGCCCTGCGCTTCGAAGGCATCGCTGACCGGGCGCGCCACGCTGTCGTCGGCGGTGGTCGCGGTACCCGGAACATAGGTGACCTTGCCGTCCTGCAGGCGCGGCTCGTTGACGTAGGCGCGCATGCCGCCTTCGACCACGGTGGGCAGGTCGTCGTGCATGTAGCCTGCGTCCATCAGCTCGCGGAACACGAACGCAGTGCCGCCCGCGGCCTGGAAGCGGTTCACGTCGGCCTCCCCGTTCGGGTAGACGCGGGTCAGCAGCGGCACGGTCTGCGAAATCAGATCCATGTCGTCCCAGGTCAGCACGATGCCGGCCGCACGTGCCACCGCGATCCAGTGGATGGTGTGGTTGGTCGAGCCGCCGGTGGCCATCAGCGCGACCACCGCGTTGACGATGGCGCGCTCGTCGATCAGGCGGCCGAACGGGCGGAAATCCTGGCCCAGCGCAGAAATGGCCAACGCACGTGCGGTGCCCTCGCGGGTCAACGCGTCGCGTAGCGGCAATTCCGGGTTGACGAACGAGGCGCCGGGCAGCTGCACGCCCATCGCCTCCAGCAACACCTGATTGGAATTGGCGGTGCCGTAGAAGGTGCAGGTGCCGGGCGAGTGGTACGACGAAGATTCCGCTTCCAGCAGTTCGGCGCGGGTGGCTTCGCCTGCGGCATAGCGCTCGCGCACTTCGGCCTTCTGCTTGTTCGGGATGCCTGGCGTCATCGGGCCGGCCGGCATGAAGATCGCCGGCAGGTGCCCGAATGCCAGCGCGCCGATCAGCAGGCCCGGCACGATCTTGTCGCATACGCCCAGGTACACCACGCTATCGAACATGTCGTGACTCAGGCCGATCGCGGCAGCCTGGGCAATGTTGTCGCGCGAGAACAGCGACAGTTCCATGCCGGCGCGGCCCTGGGTCACGCCGTCGCACATGGCCGGCACGCCACCGGCGACCTGCGCGGTGGCGCCGAGCGAACGCGCCGTGTCGCGGATCAGCTGCGGATAATGCTCGAACGGCTGATGCGCCGACAGCATGTCGTTGTAGGCAGTGATGATGCCCAGGTTGGGGGTGGCCGCACCGCGCAGGCGCGACTTGTCGGTCGGCTCGGACGCAGCAAAGCCATGGGCAAGATTGCCGCAGCTCAAACGGCTACGGAACGGTCCCTCGCGCAGGGCGGCATCGAGACCGGCCAGATACGCCGCGCGCGACGGCGCGCTGCGCTTGCGGATACGGTCGGTGACAGCTTGAATGTTCGGATGCAGGCTCATTGGCTACCGGCTATGAAAAACGGGAAAGGAAATGCGCTTTTAATTCCCCGCACATGGATGTGCGGGCTGTTGCGAAGGACTCGCACGAGATCGCCTCCTGCGAGGGGACTCGCATCACTGACACCAATGCACCCGCAAGCGCGGGCCAGGCTGCTGCAGCGCCACGCGGATCGGGTACTCGCCGACGTCCTCGCCTGCCAGCGCGGCCTGCAACACATCCAGCTTCTGCTTGCCGCGCAACAGCAGCAGGCGGGTCGGGATCGCGGACAGACCGGCAGGCGTGAGGGTGATGCGCAACGGCCACTGGTTCGCGCCCGGGCAGCCGGTCGCATCCAGCGAGGCGTACGGCTGCGGGCTGGCGAGCGCCTTGGGCAGGTCGGTGGAGCCTGGGAACAGCGAAGCGGTGTGCCCGTCGCCGCCCATGCCCAGCACCGCCAGACAGGCCGGCTCGGCATGGGTGGCCTGCAGGTTGGCGGTGTGCACGCACTCGGGCAACTGCTTGCCGGGGCGCACCAGCGGGATGAAGGTGGCCGCCGGTGCGTGGGTCAGGAAGCTGTGATTGACCAGCCAGGCGTTGCTGTCCTGGTCCTGCGGCGAGAGCCAGCGCTCGTCGACCAGGCCTACCTCCACCCGCGACCAGTCCAGCGGGCGGTGGGCGAGCGATTCGTACACCGGCGCTGGCGTCGTGCCGCCCGAGAGCAGCATGCGCGCCTGGCCACGCCGCGATATCTCCTGTTCGAGCAGGTCGGCCATTTCGCTGGCCACCGCCTCGGTCCACTCGGCCGGGTCTTCGTAACGCACCAGGGTGATGCGCGGGTTGTCCTGCAGGTTCATCGCTGCTCCCCGGGGTGCTGGCGTTGCGCGTCCACCGCATACGCGGCGGCGCCAAGCAGACCGGCATGGGGATGCATGACCGCCAGCGACGGCACCCGCGACATGATGGCGGAGAACCGGCCCTTGTGTTCGAAACGCTGGCGGAAGCCGGAGTGCTGCAGCGAATCCAGCACCTTGGGCACCAGCCCGCCGGTGAGGAACACGCCGTCCCAGGCGCCCTGCATCAGCACCATGTCGCCGGCGATCGCACCGAAGATGGCGCAGAACAGGTCGATGGTGCGCGCCGAACGCGGGTCGCCAGCGGCTGCGCGTGCGGTGATGTCCTTGGGCTCCAGCGGGCCCGGGTCGATCCCGGCGATCTCGCTCAGGGCGCGATGGATGTTGACCAGCCCCGGCCCGCAGATCAGGCGCTCGTTGGAGACCCGGCCGAACTGCTCGGAGAGGATCTCCAGCACGCGGATTTCCTCGGGCGTGCCCGGCGGGAAGCTGACATGGCCACCTTCGGTTTCCAGCGGAAAACAGCGCCCGTTGCGGATGATCAGACCACCCACGCCCAGGCCGGTGCCGGGACCGATCACGCCATAGTTGCGCGGCTGATCGATCGGCGCCGGCCGCCAGCTGGCGCCGCCGACCTGCACCACGTCCTGTGGCCGCAACAGGCTGATCGCCATGGCCTGGGCGGCGAAGTCGTTGATCAGGTGCAGCGTGCTGAAACCCAGCATGCTGGCGGTGCGCGTGCGCGAGATCACCCACGGATGATTGGTGATGCGGGCTTCGTCGCCATCGACGCGGCCGGCCACGGCGAACACGCCCTGGGTGGCCTGCACGCCGATCTGGTCGAGGTAGTAACGCGCGGCTTCGCCAAGCGAAGCGAACTCCACCACCGCAAATTCGCGCGAGGTGTCATCCAGCAGCGGTACCGAGGCGTCGACATCGGCCAGCGCGAAGCGCGCGTTGGTGCCGCCGATATCGGCAACCAGCACCGGCTTGGAAGGAGCGGTCATGCGTTGTTTCCCTGTGCGTCGGTGGCCGGAGGCAGGAACGGGGTAGCGGCGTCGGGGCCCCAGCTGCCAGCCGGGTAGGGCTGCAACGGCAGGGCTGCGTCCTTCCAGGCATCGCTGACGCTGTCGATCCAGGCCCAGGCGGCCTTGACCTCGTCATCGCGCACGAACAGGGCCGGGTTGCCGTTGAAGGCGTCCACGAACAGCCGCTCGTAAGCGATGCGGCGGTGCAGGCCGGTTGGCACCGACAGTTCCAGTTCCAGCGGCTGCAGCTCGATGGCGCCCCATTCCGGGCCGGCCAGGCTGCTCATCAGGCCGAGTTCGATGTTTTCCTGCGGCTGCAGCTGGAAGGTCAGGCGGTTGGGCACCGCGTTCTGGCGGTCCGGGCGCTCGAACAGCCAATGCGTGACCGGCTTGAGCGTCACCACGATCCGGGTGGAGCGCTCGGCCAGGCGCTTGCCGGTGCACAGGTGGAACGGCACCCCTGCCCAGCGCCAGTTGTCGATATGCGCAGTCACCGCGACGAAGGTTTCCACGTCGCTGCCTTCCGGCGGGTGATAGGCCTGCGCCGGTTGGCCGTTGATGGTGCCGGCGGTGTAGCGGCCGCGCACGCTGTCGTGCGCGGCGTGGTCGGCGGTCATCGGGCGCAGCGCCCGCAGTACCTTGACCTTCTCGTCGCGGATGCGGTCGGCTTCCAGCGAGGCCGGCGGCTCCATCGCCACCAGGCACAGCAGCTGCAGGATATGGCTCTGGACCATGTCGCGCAGTGCGCCGGAGCGCGCGTAATACGCGTCGCGCCCGTCCACGCCTTCGCTTTCGGCGACCAGGATCTGCACCGACTCGATGTAGGTGCGGTTCCACACCGCTTCGAGCAGCGTGTTGCCGAAGCGCAGCGCGATCAGGTTCTGCACCGCCGCCTTGCCCAGGTAATGGTCGAGACGGAACACGCGGTCTTCGTCGATCAGCGCGCCGATCGACTGCAGGATCTCGCGGGCGCTGTCCGAATCGTGGCCGATCGGTTTTTCCAGCATCAGCCGGTGCGGTGCCGCCAGCGCGCCACCCAGGGCCAGGCCCTGGCAGGTGCTGATGTACAGCCCCGGCGGGATCGCCAGGTAGCTGACGCACTGGCGGTTGGCCAGCTCGCGCACCGCATTGGCCACCGACTCTGCATCGCGCAGATCCACCGAGCGGTAATCCACCCGCTGCAGCAGTGTCTGGATCTGCTCGGGCGTGGCGATCGGCAACGCCTCGGTCAGGCGCGGCCGCAGCACCTCGCGGAACGCCTCGGTGTCGTGCGGCGACAATGCCAGCGCACGGATGCGGAAGTCCTCCGGCAACAGGCCGTCGACGAACAAGCGCAGCAGGGAGGGAAAAAGATAGCGCTGGGCGAGATCGCCGGTGGCGCCGAACAGGATCAGGGTGTTGTGCATGGACCGAGTTTCAGATTCTGGAGACATCGTTATCAGCGGCTTGGCGGAAAGGCGCCGGACAGCCGGCGGTCGGTACGTCTGTTCCTGAGCGACACTTGCGTGCGCGCAGCGGGGGATGGACGCTGACGTCCAGCCCCCGATTGTTGCAGCAACGGGCCGTGAGGGGTTAGCGCCCCGGCGGCATACCTGCACCTGCGTGGCGGAATGCCGGGTGGCGAGGCACTGGTGACGCCGCTGGAAACTGCGGCGTGCGTCGGTAGCGGCATGGTCCCTCCCGAGATCGATGTTGCCATGTGAAAACGATTACATGTCAGAATAAACCAATGCATTCGTTTGCACAGAGATTTCGCGCAAACGGGTCGGTCGTCATTGCCGTCGGGAGGGCCGAGGGCAGGGCGCATACACAGTCGAGGCCGAACGATGGCGAAAGTGCAGTTGGAAGGTGTCCGCAAGGTCTATGAAAACGGCCAGGTGGCGGTGCAGGGCGCAAGCTTCGAGGTCGCCGATGGCGAGTTGATGGTGCTGGTCGGGCCGTCCGGCTGCGGCAAGTCGACCTTGCTGCGCATGATCGCCGGGCTGGAGGACATCAGCGCCGGCACGCTGAAGATCGGCGAGCGCGTGGTCAACGACGTGGCGCCGAAAGACCGCGACATCGCCATGGTGTTCCAGAGCTACGCGCTGTATCCGCACATGACCGTCGCCGAGAATCTGGCCTTCGGGCTCAAGCTGCGCGGCCACCCGAAGCAGGTCATCGCCGAGCGCGTCAACAATGCGGCCGAGCTGCTGGGCCTGACCCCGATGCTGGACAAGCTGCCCAAGGCCATGTCCGGCGGCCAGCGCCAGCGCGTGGCACTGGGCCGGGCGATGGTGCGCGAATCCTCGGTGTTCCTGCTCGATGAGCCGCTGTCCAACCTGGACGCCAAGCTGCGCCACAGCGTGCGCACCGAGATCGCGCAGCTGCATCGCAAGCTCGGCACCACCATGATCTATGTCACCCACGACCAGGTCGAGGCAATGACGCTCGGCCAGCGCATCGTGGTGCTCAAGGACGGCGTGATCCAGCAGATCGACAGCCCGATGGCGCTGTACGACCGCCCGGCCAATCTGTTCGTGGCCGGCTTTCTGGGCAGCCCGGCAATGAATGTGCTGCAGGGGCGTCTGGACGAGCAGGATGGCCTGCACCTGGTGCTGGCCGATGGCTGGCGAGTGCCGTTGGGCGCTGCCCGGGTTGATCGTCGCTGGTTCGGTCAGGACGTGATCGTCGGCGTGCGCCCCGAGCACCTGCAACCGTCCGAAGACGCACGGCTGGGCTTCGAGGCACGGGTGGAAGTGATCGAGCCGGTAGGCAACGAGATCTTCCTCAACCTGGACCGCGGCGGCCAGCCGCTGGTGATCCGTGTGGCGCCGCAGGCCCTGCCTGCGGTCGGGCAGCCGCTGCGCCTGGCGTTGCGCAGTGATGCGCTGCATTTCTTCGACCCGGCGACCGGGCAGCGGCTGGAGCCGGCCTAACGCTCCAGGCCGGGAAGGAGGGCGAGCGGGCGCGCGCGGTGCGCGCCTGCCTGCAGCACGGCGTCATCGCCCAGGGCCAGATCCAGCGGGAGCACGGCCAGCGCAAGTGGTTCGGCGACACTGACCACTGTCCCGATGGCGGTGCCGTCGAGCACGACACTGTCGCCGGCTTCGGCCTTGCCTTCGATCTCCAGCAACTGCAACGCACGCTTGGCCTTGCCCAGAAAGTGCGTGCGCGCCACGATTTCCTGGCCGGGGTAGCAGCCCTTCTTGACGCTGAAAGCGTGCAGGCGGTCCAGCGCAAGTTGTTGCGGCGTCCACTGTTCGCGCTGGGCCTGCGGCAGGCGAACCAGCCCTAGTTGCAGATCTTCCTGGCGCCATCGCGCGTCGATGCTCGGCACTTCCATCGGCGCGGCCAATGACGTGTCCTGCGCAAGCAGCAGCGTGCGCGGCCGCCCGGCAGTGCCCATGTCCAGCGCGATATGCAGCGTTCCGATATCGGCGTGTGCACCGTGCGCGCGTTGCGCCGGCTCGAAGCCGCCATACGCCGATAGCTTGATGGCGTTGATTGTCAGCTTGCGCCGGAACACGAAACGGCCGAGCTGCGCGGCGATCTCGGCTGCATTGCCGTCCGGCAACAGCATCAGCACTTGCGCGTCGTCCTCACGCAGGAGTGCGAAGATGGCAACCACGCGCCCCTTCGCCGTCAACCACGCATTCCATTGCCACTGCCCGATCGCCAGCGCCTGGACGTCATTGGCAAATTGGGCATGCGCAAACGCCACTGCATCCGCGCCGGCCAATCGGACGTATTGCATGTCGTGCAGGGAGCCAAAACCCTGCGGAATAAGATTCAGGTTGTCAGCCACGGAAGGGGAGGACTAAAATCGCAATGTTGTGAGACCACTATGATAGGCCATCCAACCCCCACGCCATCGCAGGATTCCGAGACGCAGCCTTCCCCTCAGGAGCACATTCCCGAGAAGAAGCCACTGCCCAAAGAGATCGGTGGGCGCGACGGCCCTGAGCCAACGCGCTACGGCGACTGGGAAAAAAATGGACGCTGCATCGATTTTTGAGCAGCTTTTAGCCACAGCGGCCTAGTGCCGCCCAGCCGAGATAACGAGCCCAGCGAATGGCGATCCGCGAACGTCCTCTTTCCCCGCATCTCCAGGTGTACCGCTGGCAGATCCAGATGGTGACCTCGATTCTCAATCGAGCCACCGGCATTGTTCTGTCGGTCGGCGCCTTGGGAATTGCCGCCGCCTTGCTCACATTGATGCTTGGCCCCGACCACTGGAATTGCCTGCGCGAACATGCTGCCGCCTGGTACGGGCAGGTGTTCCTGTTCGGCTGGACCTGGAGCTTTGCCTTCCACCTGTTCGGTGGGTTGCGCCACATCCTGCAGGACTTCGGCCAGGGCTACGCCGTGCGTTCGTTCGTCAGCCTGGGCTGGCTGTCGGTGGTGCTGAGCCTGGTGCTCACCGCCGCGATCTGGGCTTACGTCCTGTTGTCTGGAGGTGCTGCATGAGCCGCTACCGTACCCCGCTGAAAAACGTGCGAGGCCTGGGTGCCGCCAAGACCGGTACCGAGCATTTCGTCGTCCAGCGTCTGACCGCCACCGCTCTGGTGCCGTTGTCGATCTGGTTCCTGATCTTCGTGCTGAGCCTGATCGGCGCCGACCATGCGACCGCCAGCGCCGCCGTCGCCAAGCCGTGGAACGCGATTCTGCTGGTCGGCTTCCTGATCGCCTCGTTCTGGCATGCGCAGCTGGGCATGCAGGTGGTGCTGGAAGATTACGTGCACAACTCGCTGCTCGCGCTTGCGGCGCAGACCATCGTGCGCTTCGTCGCCGTGCTGGGCGCCATCGTCAGCGTGTTTGCCGTGGCGCGTATCGCGCTGGGCATCAGCTGAGTCGCCAGCGACCAAATAGGAATCCATAATTCGATGTCCGCTTACAAGATCACAGAACACAAGTACGACATGGTCGTGGTGGGCGCCGGCGGTGCCGGCCTGCGCGCCACGTTCGGTCTGGCCCAGAAGGGCTTGCAGACCGTCTGCCTGACCAAGGTCTTCCCGACCCGTTCGCATACCGTCGCTGCGCAGGGCGGTATTTCCGCCGCGCTCGGCAACATGGGCGAGGACGACTGGCGCTATCACTTCTACGACACCATCAAGGGCTCCGACTGGCTGGGCGACCAGGACGCGATCGAGTACATGTGTCGCGAGGCGATCCCGGCCATCATCGAGCTGGAGCACTACGGTGTGCCGTTCTCGCGCACCGAAGAGGGCAAGATCTACCAGCGCCCGTTCGGCGGCATGACCACCAAGTACGGCGAAGGCCCGTCCGCGCAGCGCACCTGCGCCGCAGCCGACCGTACCGGCCACGCCATGTTGCACACGCTGTACCAGCAGTCGCTGGCGCACAACGCGCGCTTCATGATCGAGTACTTCGCGCTCGACCTGATCTTCGACGAAGAAGGCGTCTGCCGCGGCGTGCTTGCGCTGGACATGGCCGATGGCACGTTGCACCTGTTCCGCGCCCATGGCGTGGTGCTGGCCACCGGCGGTTACGGCCGTGCCTATTTCAGCGCCACCTCCGCGCATACCTGTACCGGTGACGGCGGTGGTCTGGTGATGCGTGCCGGCCTGCCGGTGCAGGACATGGAGTTCGTGCAGTTCCATCCCACCGGCATTTACGGTGCGGGCTGCCTGATCACCGAGGGCGTGCGCGGCGAAGGCGGCATTTTGCGTAACAGCAATGGCGAGCGCTTCATGGAGCGCTATGCACCGCACTACAAGGATCTGGCCTCGCGCGACGTGGTATCGCGCTCGATGACGGTGGAGATCCGCGAAGGCCGTGGCGTGGGTGAGCACAAGGATCACATCCTGCTCGACCTGACCCACCTCGGCCCGGAAGTGATCAACGACAAGCTGCCCGGTATCGCCGAAAGCGCGCACATCTTTGCCGGTGTGGACGTGACCAAGCAGCCGATTCCGGTGCTGCCGACCGTGCACTACAACATGGGTGGCATCCCGACCAACTATTACGGCGAAGTCGTGCGCAAGCAGGGCGACAACCCGGACGCGGTGGTGCCCGGCCTGTACGCCATCGGCGAAGCGGCCTGCGTGTCGGTACATGGCGCAAACCGCCTGGGCTCCAACTCGTTGCTGGACCTGGTGGTGTTCGGTCGTGCGGTGGCCAACCGTTGCGCCGAAACGGTTAAGACCAACCAGCCGCACAAGCCGCTGCCGTCCGACGCCTGCGACAAGGCGCTGGGCCTGCTGGACAAGCTGCGCTATGCCAACGGCTCCACGCCGACCTCGGTGATCCGCGACAACATGCAGCGCACCATGCAGTCGGACGCGGCCGTGTTCCGTACCAGCAAGACGCTGAAGGAAGGCGTGGACAAGATGGCCGAGATCTTCGCTTCCTTCGAAGACGTCAAGGTGTCGGACCGCTCGCTGGTGTGGAACTCGGACCTGATCGAGACCTACGAATTGAACAACCTGCTGCTCAATGCAGTGGCGACGATCAATTCGGCCGAGCAACGCAAGGAAAGCCGTGGCGCGCACTCGCACGAGGACTTCCCGGACCGCGACGACGTCAACTGGCAGAAGCACACGCTGGTGACCGTCGACGACAAGGGCAAATGCGAATTCGAGTATCGCCCGGTGCACATGTACACGCTGAGCAAGGACGTGGACGTGGTCCCGCCGAAGCCGCGCGTGTACTGATTGATGCGTCTGCAACACGCTACGTCTGCGTCGAAGGTGCCTGCCGGTGTGTTCCGGCAGATTGGCGCCATCGTGCAGCAGCGGGGCTGTCGCAGGACGCAGGCGCAGCGCCGGCAACCGGCCGGCCGCTGCGCCATCGATTCGATGGTGGCATCCACCGTTTTCACTTTCATGCGCACGGTGCGGTTGTCGTTCGCACCGCGCATCGCCTGAGCCAACGAGAGCAGCTATGGCAGAGTTCACCCTCCCCAAGAATTCAAAGATCGGCAAGGGCAAGCATTACCCTGCACAGGGCGCCAAGAACACGCGCACCTTCAAGGTCTACCGCTGGGATCCGGATGGCGACGCCAACCCGCGTACCGACAGCTATGAGATCGATCTCGACAAGTGCGGCCCGATGGTGTTGGACGCGCTGATCAAGATCAAGAACGAGATCGACCCGACCCTGGCGTTCCGTCGTTCGTGCCGCGAAGGCATCTGCGGCTCGTGCGCGATGAACATCGACGGCACCAATACGCTGGCCTGCACCAAGGCGATTGCGGCCTGCGGCAAGTCGGAAGTGCCGATCTATCCGTTGCCGCACATGAGCGTGATCAAGGATCTGGTGCCGGACCTGACGCATTTCTATGCGCAGTATGCCTCGATCAAACCCTGGATCCGCACCCAGACCCCGCCGCCGCCGGATCGCGAGCGCCTGCAGTCGCCGGAAGATCGCAAGAAGCTCGACGGCCTGTACGAGTGCATCCTGTGCGCGTGCTGCTCGACCAGCTGCCCGAGCTACTGGTGGAACGGCGAGCGTTACCTGGGCCCGGCCATCCTGTTGCAGGCCTACCGCTGGATCATCGATTCGCGCGACGAAGACACCGGTGCGCGCCTGGACGATCTGGAAGACCCGTTCAAGCTGTATCGCTGCCACACCATCATGAACTGCGCACGGACCTGCCCGAAGGGCCTGAATCCGGCACTGGCTATTGCCGAAATCAAGAAGCTGATGATGGCGCGTCGCGCCTGATTGCTGGCAGCGCGGTCCCGCCTGGCGGGATGTGGTTCGCAGCGGCACCGGCCCTTGGGTCAGGTGCCGCTGTCGTTTTCGCCTCTGGCCAGGCGATAGGGAGATGAAATGGACGAGCAAACCTTGCTGAAAAAGTTGCGCTGGCGTTGCCGGCGTGGCATGCGCGAACTGGACCAACTGTTCGGGCGTTATCTGGATCAACGCTGGGCGCAGGCTTCCGAGTCCGAGCGCGCTGTTTTCCTACAGCTGCTGGATTGCGAAGACGATAAGTTGTGGCGCTGGTTCATGGGATACGAGGCCTGCCCCGATGCCGCCAATGCCGCCCTCATCGCCGATATCCGCGCCTTGCCGGCTTGAGTGGCGGCCTTCGCGCGGGCTTGTCTGCGCAGTGAGCGCACTGGCCGTGCTGGCGCTGTGCGCGGTGTGGCGTAGCGGGGCGCCGCTATGGCTGGCGGCGTTGCTGTCTGCCTGGGTGCCGGTATCTGCCGCGCGATCGCTTCGGGCGTTGTTGCGCTCGCCTGCGCGTCAGGTGCTGATCCCGTGGGGCGAGCTGCCCGCCAGCATCGACGGCCAAGCCGTGCAGGACCTGCAGGTTGCGTGGCGTGGGCCGATCGCGGTGGTGTCGTGGGCACGTGCCGATGCACGCCGCGAACGCCTGCATTTCTGGCCTGACACCCTGCCGGCGCCGCAACGACGTGAACTGCGTCTGGCCGCTCACGCACACGCCATTTCGTCCCGGCGGTCGCTAGTGGCACCATAGCGTCCCTTTCCTGGTTGAACCGCATGTTCAAACCTATCCCGGTTGCCATCGGCTTGCGCTACCTGCGCGCCAAGCGGCGCAATGGCTTCATCTCGTTTATCTCGATGGCATCGATCCTGGGCATCGCCCTGGGCGTCACCGTGCTGATCACCACGCTGGCGGTGATGAGCGGTTTTCAGAAAGAGATCCGCGACCGTCTGTTGCAGATGGCCGCGCATGCCACCGTCAGTGCCGACGGCGCGCCCATGCGCGATTGGCAGCATGCGGTCGAGGTCGCCATGGCCGACCCGCGCATCGCCGGCGCGGCCCCCTACATCGAAACCGAATCGTTGCTGCAGGGCCCGCGCAAGCAGCCGGCCATTGTGCGTGGCGTCGTTCCGTCGGAAGAGGCCAAGGTGTCGGTGCTGGCCAAGAAGATGCAGCAGGGCTCGGTGGACAGCCTGACGCCCGGTTCCTACAACATCGTCATCGGCAAGGAACTGGCCCTGTGGCTGGGCGTGGACGTGGGCGACGGCATCGTCGTGCTGCTCAGCGATACCCAGGCCACGCCGTTGGGCGCCATGCCGCGGCTCAAGCGCTTTACCGTCAGTGGAATCTTCGAGGCCGGTTACAACGAAATCGATCGCGGACTGGCAGTGGTCAACATGCAGGATCTGGCGCGCGTCTTGCGCATGGACGGCGTGACCGGCGTGCGCCTGAAACTGCACGACATGGATCAGGCCTGGCCGGTGGCGCGCGATCTGGCGGTGAAACTGCACGGCCCATACCGGGTGAGCGACTGGACGCAGGAAAACGCCAATCTCTATCACTCGCTGAAGATGGAAAAGACCGTGATGGGCATCCTGCTGTCGCTGATCGTGGCGATGGGCGCCTTCAACCTGGTGTCGTCGCAGGTGATGCTGGTGACCGACAAGCAGGCCGACATCGCCATCCTGCGCACACTGGGCCTGTCGCCCGGCGGGGTGATGCAGGTGTTCATGGTGCAGGGGTCGTTGATCGGTTTCATGGGCACGATCATGGGAGTGATCGGCGGCATCGTGCTGACGCTCAATCTCGAGCGCATCCTTGGTGTGATCGAAACGATCTTCAGCGTCAAGCTGCTGCCGGAAGACGTCTATTACATCACCGGCCTGCCCACCGACATGCAGACCCAGGATGTGGTCGTGATCACGGTGGTGGCATTGGTGATGAGTTTCCTGGCGACCCTGTATCCGGCGTGGCGCGCCTCACGCACCCAGCCGGCGGAGGCGCTGCGTTATGAATGAGATCCGGGATTCGGGATTCGGGAATCGGGAATCGGTCGTGCAAAAGCCAAACCAAGCAGAGGCAGTGATTCGGGCCGAGGGTCTGGCCAAGACCTACGCCGAAGGCAAGATGCGCACGCCGGTTTTCGACGGCCTGGATCTGTCGGTGGCCACCGGCGAGACCGTGGCCATCGTCGGCGCGTCTGGTGCTGGCAAGAGCACCTTGCTGCACCTGCTCGGCGGGCTGGATATTCCCACCTCGGGCGAGGTGTATGTGGCGGGCGAGCGCATGTCGGCGCTGTCCGATGGCCAGCGCGGCAAGCTACGCAACCAGGCGCTCGGTTTCGTGTATCAGTTCCATCACCTGCTGCCGGAATTCACCGCACTGGAGAACGTGATGATGCCGGTGCTGCTGTCGGGCCAGGACGTGCCGGTTGCCAGGGCGCAGGCGCTGCAGTTGCTGGAATCGGTCGGGCTCGGGCATCGCATCGAACACAAGCCCAGCGAGCTGTCGGGTGGCGAGCGTCAACGTTGCGCAGTGGCACGCGCCCTGGTCAACAAGCCCGGCTGCGTGCTGGGCGACGAACCCACCGGCAATCTCGACGACAAGACCGCCGGCACGGTGTTCGAGCTGATGCTGGAACTCAACCGCGCGCAGCGCACCAGCCTGGTGCTGGTGACGCACGACCGCAGCCTGGCACGGCGTCTGGACCGCGTGCTGGAGCTGCATCAAGGCAGGCTGCGCGAATTGGCGCCGTCGGCGGTATAGCTGCGAGCCTGCCGACCGTGATGCGGCAGATCGCGTACTGCTGCGGGTTGAAGGCCGACCCGCAGCGATGCAATCCCGTCGATCAGGGGATGATGCGCAGCGCCCGCAACCGGGTAAACAGCTCGAAGAACGAGGCGCGGCTGTCGTAGAAATCTACGAAGCCCAGCTCGCGGCTCTTGGTCATGTCGTTGACGCACTCGATCTCGCGGCCCAGGTCCGCATCGGTATGCCACCACGAGGCCAGGCGATTGACGTCCGCTTCCACCAGGTCGTGCTTTGCCGCCAGTTCGGCCCAAAGCGCAGGGGCCGCCTCGGTCAGGCGCGCTTCCAACGGCTGCGGTGTGTCCGGGCAGGGCGCGGCGTCGAGTTCGAAGAACGCGGCGATCTCGCCCCACATCCAGCGCCAGCGGAATACATCGCCATTGACGGTGTTGAAGGCCTGGTTGCGTGCGGCCGGGCTCAGGCCTGCCCAGGCCAGCTGACGCCCGAGCAGCCCGGCATCGGTCAGATCGGTGAGGCTGTTCCACTGCGCCTGCGAGCCCGGGAATACGAAGGGCTGGCCGGTGTGCTTGCACAGCGATGCATAGACCGCCAGCGTCACGCCCATGTTCATCGCATTGCTGCCATTGGCCATGCCGATCATGGTGTGCGAACGATGCACGCTCCACCCGAAGCCATGACGCTCGGCGTGCGCGAACAGCAGGTCTTCGAGCGTGTAATAGAAATTCTCGCCCGGCTGGCGTGGTTCGCTCTCGCGGAACGGCGTTTCGGCCTTGCCGCTGCCGTAATTTTCGAACGCACCCAGATAATGCTTGGTGCCGGTGACCAGGGCCATGTGCTGCAGCGGCGCATCGCTCAGCGCATCGCACAGGTGACGCATCATTGCGCCGTTGGCTTCGACGTTCTCGCGCTCGGTGTCGCGACGCGTCCAGGTGCAGAAAAAGACGTGGGTAATCGGCAGGCCACGCAAGGCCTTGGCCGCGCTATCCGCGTCGAGCAGGTCGGCTGCGACGGGAATGACGCCATCCTGCGGCAGTGGGCGACGTGCGAGGCCGTAAACGGTCCATCCATCGGCAACCAGGACGTTGGCGAGGTTGTAACCGGAAATGCCGGTCACGCCGACAATCAATGCAATGCCTTTACGCATGTGGGGGAACTCCTCGGAAACAGCGTCGAACATAGCGCTTCGCTCATGAAATCGAGGCGAATTGGGGGCGGCGCCGGCTGGCAGGCTGCACTGGCGATCGTGCGTCACGCAGTGTCCTGCTGATCGGCACGGTGATGCCTCGATGGCGTAGACGGAAGCGGATGCCGCGGTGTCGCGCTCACCGCGTTCGATCGAGTTCGCTTGTCGGCTCCGTTGCTCGGCGTGCCGCTGCGCGGTGCAGGCATGTCGGCCGGGACGACCGCTGCAAGGTGCAACGCCCACCGCACTCTCGCGCCCGCGCAGGGTGTGTTCGTCACGCTCCGCTTTTTCCTACCTGACACGGCGCAGATCACCGCTATGGCCGGTCCGGGCCGTGGTCTAGGCTCGTGCTCTCGGCCTGAACCTTCAGGAGCTGGACCAGCGACATGGATGTGTCAGCACAAGCGCCGCCACCGCCGCGGTTTGCCTCGGCGGTACCCATTGCAGCTGCCATGCTGCTGGGTGTCGTTGGCTGCGCGTGGTCGCCCGCAGTGCTGCCGCGCGCGCTCTACATGGGGTGCCTGCTCGCAGGCGTGCTGATTATCGGCATTGGCCTGTGGCGGTGGCCGCGCCACGGCGCCTGGATGCTGGGGCTTGCAACGGTGTCGCTGGGGTTTGGACTCACCGGCTGGCACGCCACCACCGTGCTGCAGTCGCAGCTGCTGCCAGGTGACGAAGCGCGCGAACGCGCGGTACAGGGGCGGATCATCGGCCTGCCAGTGGCCGAGCAACGCCGGACACGCTTCCAGCTACGGGTCGACGCCGATCGGACGCAGTCGCCGGCATTGCGCGGCAAGCTGTTGCAGCTGGCCTGGTACGACGCCTTCGGCACCTACCGGATCGGCCCGCGCGCGGCCCTGCGCGCCGGAGCGCACTGGCAGCTGCGGCTCAAGCTGCGAGCGCCACGCGGCTTGCGTAACCCCGGCGGGTTCGATGCCGAACGCCAGGCGCTGGCGCAGCGCATCGCCGCGACCGGCTACGTGCGCGACCCCGACGGCGCGCGCCAGGTCGTCGCGCCGCACGGTGTGGACGCCTGGCGCGACCGCATGTCGCAACGAATTGCCGAGCAGGTGCCCGGGCCTTCGGCGCCGTATCTGCGCGCCCTGGCACTGGGCGATACGCGTGGGCTGGACGATGCCGCATGGGCAACCTTGCGCGCGACCGGGCTCAGTCATCTGATCGCAATCTCGGGCTTCCATGTCGGCCTGGTGGCTGCCTTCTTTGCATTGGCAGTCACCGGTGTGTGGCGATGGCGGCCGGGCCTGGCCATCGTGATTCCACGCATCCACGCCGCAGCAATCGCTGCGTTGATCGGTGCGACCGCCTACGCGGTGCTGGCCGGCCTGGCCTTGCCGACGGTCCGCACCGTGTTGATGATCGCGGTCGTCGCCGCGGCGCGCGTGGCGCGGCGACGCGCCACAACGGCGCAGATGCTTGCGCTCGCCTTGCTCGCGGTAGTGGCCTGGGACCCGTTGAGCGTGCTGGTGGCAGGCTTCTGGCTCAGTTTCGCCGGCGTCGCCTGGCTGGTGTGGTGCCTGCCGGCCGACGACCGCGCCATCCTGCGCGGCTTTCTGTCCGCACAGACCGTTGCCACGGTGGGCCTGCTGCCGCTGACGGTCAGCTTGTTCGGGCAAGCCTCGCTGGTGGGCCCGTTCGCCAACCTGGTCGCCATTCCGTGGTGGACCTTCGTGGTTGTTCCGCTATGCCTGATCGGCACCGCACTGGAGGCACTGTACGTCGGAGCGGGGCTCTGGGCGTGGCAGTTGGCGGGGTGGTGTTTCGAGCTGACCTGGCCGGGCTTTGTCTGGCTTGGGCAGACCACGGTGGCCTTGTGGTGGGTGCCCGAATCCGATGCGGTCGCGCTGATCGCCGCGCTGCTGGGCGCGTTCTGGCTGTTGCTGCCGCGCGGCACGCCGGGCAAGACCGTGGCGGCCCTGTTGTGGCTGCCGCTGCTCTGGCCGGATCGCGCCATGCCCGGCGCCGGCGAAGCCGACGTGCAGGTGATGGATGTGGGGCAGGGGCTGGCGGTGCTGGTGCGCACGCAACGGCATGCACTGCTGTTGGACACCGGCCCTGCGGTGCGCGACGGCTTCGACGCCGGTGAGCGCGTGGTCCTGCCGGCCTTGCGCGCGCTCGGGGTGCGCAGGCTGGACGCACTCGTGCTCAGTCATGCCGATGCCGATCATGCCGGCGGCTATGCCGCGGTGCGCGCGGGGTTGCCGGTCGCAGCCACGTTGGCGCCACCCGGCGCACCGCTGGATGTCAGTGCGCGCTGTCATGCGGGGCAGCGCTGGGAGTGGGATGGCGTGCGCTTTCGCTTCCTGCATCCAGGTGCCGATTTCCCGTATTTGCGCAATCAATCCAGCTGCGTGCTGCTGGTGCAGACGCCACACGTCAGCGCCTTGCTTCCGGGGGATATCGACGCGCTGGTGGAGCGCCGGCTGATGCGCGCGCAGGCGGGCGCGTTGCACGCCGACCTCGTGGTGGTGCCGCACCATGGCAGCGCAGATGGGTCGCATGCCGGCTTCGTTGCTGCCACCGGTGCGCGGTTGGCGCTGGTGTCCTCCGGGTACGGCAACCGCTTCGGACATCCGCGCGCGCAGGTCGTGCAGCGTTGGCAGGGCGGTGGCGCGGAGGTGCTCGATACGGCCGAGTCCGGCGCAATCAGGGTCTGGCTCGGCGCCGATGGCCTGCAGGTCCGCGAGCGACGGCGCTGGCAGGCGCGGCTGTGGGATGCTGCGGAACGGCGGCGGTCGGCTGCTATCCTATCGGCGAGCGAATAGGCGGCCGCGCTGCCGGAGGAATCACATCGTGTTGGAGCTGGTCAAGGCGGGTGGTTGGCCGATGGTGCCGTTGCTGTTGTTGGGTGTGGTCGCCTTGGCGATCGTGCTGGAACGTCTGTGGACCTTGCGCCGCAACGAGGTGACACCGCCCGGGCTGGGTGAGGAGGTCCGCAACTGGGCCGCACGCGGCAAGCTGGACCCCTCCCATATCGAATCGCTGCGGCGCAACTCGCCGTTGGGCGCGTTGTTGGCCGCCGCGCTGGATGTGCGTGGCCGGCCGCGTGATCTGATCCGCGAGCGGATCGAGGACACCGGTCGCCACGTGGTGCATCGCATGGAGCGTTATCTGAATGCGCTGGGCACGATTGCGTCGGCCGGGCCGTTGCTGGGGCTGTTGGGCACCGTGGTCGGCATGATCCAGATGTTCCTGGGCATCCTCGATCACGGCGTGGGCGATGTGAATCAGCTCGCCGGCGGCATCGGCAAGGCGCTGGTCTGTACCGCCACCGGCATGATCATCGCCGTGCCGGCATTGATGGCGCATCGCTTCTTCAAGGGGCGCATTGCGGGCTACATCATCGAGATGGAGCAGGAGGCCACCTTGCTGCTGGACACCATGGACGGCCGACCGGTTGTTTCGGCTGCAGTGCCGGCGCCGGCAGTCGCCAAGCCCGTCACGGCGAAGGGCTGACGGATGCGCATCGGCAGTGACCGAAGCCAGGACGAGCCGCACATCGATCTGGTGCCATTGATTGACGTCATCCTCGTCCTCATCATCTTCTTCGTGGTGACCACGACTTTCGACGCACGCTCCACGCTGCAACTGCAGCTGCCCACTGCCAGCGACCAGAACACCAGTGCGCCGCCGCGCGCGCTCAGTGTGCTGGTCAATGCCGATGGCCATTACTTCATCAACGATCAGGAAGTACTGCGCGCGGATGTGGATTCGCTCAAGCAGACCATCGCCCAGATTGCCGGCGATGACCGCGAGCAGACGGTGCTGATGCGCGCCGATGCACGGACGCCGTACCAGGCCGTGGTCACTGCGCAGGATGCGTTGGGGCAGCTCGGCTTCCGGCGCATTGCCATCGCCACGGCGCCCCAGACCGGCAGCGCCGGCACGACACGTACCAACGGAACCCGCCAGTGACCACCTCCACCGACCGCCCGGCGCCAGTCTCGTCCTGGCGCACGTACCGTCGCCTGCTGGCTTTCGCCAAGCCGTACCGGCTGTTGCTGGTCGCCGCACTGATCGCCGCGTTGATCGAAGCAGCAGGCACCACCGGCTTTCTGGCGTTGATGAAGCCGATCACCGACGAAACCTTCATCTACAAGAATGCCGAGGTCAGCCGCTGGTTGCCGGTGCAGATCATCCTGCTGTTTGTGGTGCGTGGGGTGGCCGGCTACATCACCGACATGGCGATGGGCAAATCCGCGCGCAGCATCGCGCGCGATCTGCGCGTCAAGGTGATGGCCAAGTACCTGCGCCTGCCTGGCTCGCGGTTCGATTCCGAGCCGGTGCCGTCGATGCTGATCCGTCTGGGTTCGGACTCGGATCAGGTGGCGCAGGCAGCGGTGGATGCGGTCAAGGTGATGATCCAGCAGTCGTTGCAGGTGATCGGCGCGTTGGCGCTGATGCTGTGGCATAGCTGGCAGGTCACCCTGACCATCCTGGTGCTGGCGCCGGTCCTGGCCTGGGTGATGGACAAGGTGGCGCGCCGGTATCGGCGCATCAGCCACAGCATCCAGGAAAGCGGCGCGCACTTGTTGCAGGCCGCCGACCAGACCTTGTCCAGCCACCAGGAGGTCAAGATCTACGGCGCCCAACAGACCGAAATGGAGCGCTATGGCACGCTGGCCGACCGCAATCTACGGCTGGCGATGAAGGTCGAATCTACGCGCGGCATTTCCACCGCCACGGTGCAGATGATCGGTGCGATCGGGCTGTCGGCGCTGCTGTTCGTGGCAGGTGCACAGGCCTTGGCCGGGCGGCTGACCGCCGGCGACTTCGTGGTGCTGATGACCTCCATGCTCACGATCATTCCGGGCCTCAAGCAGCTCACCAATGTGCAGAACATGGTGCAGCGTGGGCTGGCCTCCGCCGAGCGCCTGTTTTCGGTGCTCGACAGCCCCGACGAGCCCGATCAGGGAACGGTGCCGCTCACCCGCGCAAAGGGCTTGATCGAATTTCGCGATGTGACCGCACGCTATCCCGGCCAGGTGAATCCTGCGCTGGCCGAGGTCAGCTTCGTCGCGCAGCCCGGCACGGTCACCGCGATCGTCGGTCGCTCCGGCAGCGGCAAATCCAGTCTGATCAAGCTGATCCCGCGCTTCTACGAAGCCGAGACAGGGCAGATCCTGCTCGACGGACATCCGGTGCAGGCCTACGCGCTGGCCGATCTGCGTCGACAGATCGCGCTGGTCGGACAGCAGGTGATGCTGTTCGACGGCAGCATCGCCGACAACGTCGCCTATGGCGAAATGCGCACCGCAGATGCCGGGCAACTGGAGCGTGCGATTCTGGGCGCCAATGCGATGGAGTTCGTCGCGCAATTGCCCGAGGGGTTGCAGTCGCATGTCGGGACGAAGGGCGGTCGCCTGTCGGGCGGGCAGCGGCAGCGCCTGGCGATCGCACGTGCGATGCTCAAGGATGCGCCCATCCTGATTCTGGATGAAGCCACCGCAGCGCTGGACAACGAATCCGAGCGGCTGGTGCAGGATGCCCTGCACAAGCTGATGCCCGACCGCACCACGCTGGTGATCGCACACCGCCTGTCCACCATCGAACATGCCGACCAGGTATTGGTGATGGACCAGGGCCGCATCGTCGAGCGCGGCACCCACAGCGAATTGCTGGCGCAGGGCGGGCTGTATTCGCATCTGCACGGCATGCAGTTCCGCGAACGCCAGGCATGAGCAAGCGCGGCACCCGCACCCCGGGTTATTGGTACGACAACAGCCCGATCCCGCTGGCCGCACGCCTGCTGGCACCGATCTACGCCGCGGCCATTGCGTTGCGGCGCAGCGTCTACCGGCGTGGCTTGCGCAAGCGGCATGGCATCCCGGCGCCGGTGATCGTGGTCGGCAATGTCACCGCTGGAGGCACCGGCAAGACCCCGCTGACCATTGCCCTGGTGTCCAAGTTGCAGGATGCCGGCTGGACGCCCGGCGTGGCCAGCCGCGGCTATGGTCGCGATGACGCAGGCACGGCCCGCTGGGTGGATGCCGATACCCCGGTGGCACTGGGCGGCGACGAGCCGGTCCTGATCGCCTGGAAGACCGGCGCGCGCGTGCGCGTGGACAGCGACCGCGTCGCTGCCGCCAGGGCGCTGGTGGAAGCAGGTTGCGACATCATCGTGTGCGACGACGGTCTGCAGCACTACCGGCTGGCGCGCGACGTGGAGATCGAAGTGGTCGATGGCCAGCGCCGCTACGGAAATGGCCGGCTGCTGCCGGCCGGGCCGCTGCGCGAACCGGCCGCGCGTGCGCGCGATTGTGATTTTCGGGTGGTCAATCTGGGCCAGGCCAGCGCTACCGCGGCCCCGCAGGCGCCGGACGATTCCGGTTTCGGCGAGTGGCAGATGCGGCTCAGCATCGACAGCGTGCAACCGATGGATGGCAAGCGCGCGCAACCCTTGAGCATGCTGGCCGGGCAGCGCGTGCATGCGGTGGCTGGCATCGCGCACCCGGAGCGGTTCTTTGCGATGCTGCGGGCACGCGGCATTGGCGTGGTGCCGCATGCATTCCCGGACCACCATGTGTATCGCGCTGAAGATTTCAGCTTCGGCAGTCGCCTGCCAGTGCTGATGACCGAAAAAGACGCGGTGAAGTGCCGGCCATTTGCCGACGAGTGGCTGTACAGCGTGCCGCTCAAGGCAGACCTGCCTGCTGCGTTCTGGGTGAGCCTGCTGGACCGCTTGAACAAGCTGGCAAGCCGCCAAGGCGCATGAACTGCGGCCGTGCGGCGCGGTGTAGCGCGCGAGGCGCGGATAGGAGCGTGGGGGTTGGTGCCCAAGTGCGCAGGCATCATCCGCTCCGTGGCAGCCACGCATGTCGCACTGCCATCGTCGCACTCGCAACACCCCTGCATGCACTGTTCCATGCAGGTCAGCCACTACACTGCGAACCAGCCTGACGTCGGCCTTGTGGCGCGCTGTTGCAGTTTTCCAGAAGCGCGTTGTGCGGGCAGGCGCACTGCGATCATCCTGCCGACATCCATCCCACCATTCCGCCGTTCAGAGCGCATACGCATGACCAACCCAACGCCTGCCGATTTCGTCGTCGCCATCCCGGCGCGCTACGCGTCCACGCGCTTGCCCGGCAAGCCGCTGCAACGTCTCGGCGATCGTCCGATGATCCAGCATGTGGCCGAGCGGGCGCTGCTGGCCGGCGCGCGCGCGGTCTGGGTGGCCACCGATGATGCGCGGATTGCCGAAGCCATCGCGCACGTGCCGGGCGTGCAGGTGGCCATGACCGGTAGCGAGCACCTCTCCGGTACCGACCGCCTTGCCGAATGCGCTCGCATCGCCGGCTGGGATGCGGACACCTGCGTGGTGAATCTGCAAGGCGACGAGCCCTTTGCGCCTGCTGCCGGCATCCGCGCAGTCGCCGAGCTGCTGCTGCACTCCGGTGCCGACATGGCCACGCTTGCCGCACAGGTGGACACCGCGCACGACCTGTTCGACCCGAACGTGGTGAAGCTGGTGTGCACCGCAGGCGGGGATGCGCTGTATTTCAGCCGCGCGCCGATCCCCTGGCACCGCGACAGCTTCGCCAGCCAACCCGAGCAGCTGCCGGTGGACGGGCAGTGGCTGCGTCATATCGGCATCTACGCGTACCGCGCCGGTTTCCTGCAACGGTTTGCGGCCATGCCGCCGGGCATGCTGGAACGCCTCGAATCGCTGGAGCAGCTGCGGGTGATGGAGGCCGGGTATCGCATCGCCGTTGCGTTGACGCCGGAGCAGTTTCCGCCGGGCATCGACACGCCCGATGATCTGGCCCGTGCCCAGGCGCGCGTGGCCTCTGCATGAAGCTGTTGATCGTGTGTCTGGGCAATATCTGCCGCTCGCCGATGGGCGAGGGCGCCGTCCGCGCGCAGCTGGACGAGGCGCGGCTGTCGCGGCGCATCCAGGTCGATTCGGCAGGCACCGGCGACTGGCACGCTGGCGATCCGCCGGACCCGCGCGCCATCCGCTGCGCGCGCGGGCATGGTGTCGACATTTCCGGCCTGCGTGCGCGTCAGGTGCTGCGCGAGGATTTCGAGCACTTCGACTGGCTGCTGTGCGCCGACGGCAACAATCTACGTGATCTGCAACGGATCGCCCCCGCAACGCTGCGCGACAAGGTGGGACTGTGGTTGCCGTGGGCCGGCGTGGAGACACGTGACGATATCCCCGATCCATATACCGGCAGCAGCAAGGATTTCGAGCAGGTCTGGCAACTGGTCGATACCGCCGCGCGGCAGACGGTGGCCAGACTCACCCGAGGCTAATCACGCTTGGGCATAATCACCGCATGAATGCCCAGCTCACCCAGGAACTGCCGGAATTTCCCACCTGGCTCAACGCCAGGCCGTCCACCTTGCAGGAACATCGCGGCCGTGCGCTCGTGCTGGCCTTCGTCAACGCCAGCTCGGTGTGGTGCGCCGAACGCCTGGCCGAACTAGCGCAATGGCAGGCACGCAGCCCCGGGCGCTTGCAGGTGATCGTGGTGCAGGTGCCGCGCTTCGACAGCGAGCGTCTGCCGCAACGCTCGCTCAAGCAGTTGCGCGGCCACGGCGTCAGCGCGCCGATCCTGCTCGACAAGGACTGGGAAACCTGGCGCCGGTTCAACATCCAGTCCTGGCCCACGCTGGTGCTGCTGGACGCCTACGGGCGCGAGCGCCAGCGTCTTGTCGGCGTCACCGGCGATCTGGACAGGGCGCTGGCCGCCTTGTGCGACGGCCAGCAGCCGCCTTCCGATGCAGACCTGCAGGGCGTGGCCGAGCGCGACCCCGAGCCGCGGTTGGCATTGCGCTTTCCCACCGGCCTGGCCGCGACCGAAGACCGTCTGTACGTCGCCGACACCGGCCACCATCGCGTGCTCGAGTGCACGCATGGCGGCCGTGTGCTGCGTCAGTTCGGACATGGCAACGCCGACCTCATCGATGGCGGCATCGGCGAAGCCGCATTCCGCCGCCCGCAAGGCCTGGCACTGGAACGCGACCAGCTCTACGTCGCCGATACCGGCAACCACGCGTTACGGCGCATCAACCTGCGCAGCGGGCAGGTGGACACCCTGTGCGGCACCGGTCGCTCTGGCGAGCCGGTCGAAGGGCCGCTGGCGTTCGCCGGCGCGTCCGCTCTGAACTACCCGCAGGGTCTGGCCGTTGCCGACAACCAGGTGTTGATCGCCATGGCCGGCGACAACCGCATCTGGAGCTACGACCTGGGTCGCGCGGCATTGAGTGCGCGCGCCGGCACCGGCTCCCTTGAAATCCGCGATGGCAGCGGCCATCTCGCAGCTTTCGCGCAACCGGCAGGATTGGCGGCAGTGCAGCAAGTGGCGTACGTCTGCGATGGACTGGGCTCGTCGATCCGCACCATGCAGTTGCGCGGTGACCTGGTGCAGACCCTGGTCGGCGGGCAGGGCCTGTGGCAGTTCGGCGATGAGGATGGGCCACGCGGCACCGCGCAGTTGCAGTTTCCGCAAGCCATCGCGCTGGCCGCCGACTCGCCGTTGCTGTGGATCGCCGACACCGGCAACGGCCGCCTGCGCTGCCTGCGCCTGGGCGGCGGCGAGCTGACCACGGTCGAGCTGCCGCGGCGCCTGCATGGCCCGGCCGGTCTGGCGGTGGCCGCCGGTGCGGTCTGGATTGCCGAAACCGATGCCCATGCCGTGCTGCGTTACGACCTGGCAAGCGGCGTACTGAGTGATGTTGCGATAGACGAATGAACGCAAGGCCCCAAGCCGATTTCGATGGAAAAGCGTTTGCTGCGCAGCTGAGCACCGCGCCCGGCGTCTACCGCATGTATGCGGCCGACGACACCTTGCTGTACGTCGGCAAGGCGGGCGCGCTGCGCAAGCGCGTGGGCAGCTATTTCAACGGCACGCCGAAGAATGCACGGCTGACCTCGATGCTGTCGCAGGTGGCGCGCATGGACGTCACCGTGACCCGCAGCGAGGCCGAAGCGCTGCTGCTGGAAAACCAGCTCATCAAGTCGCTGTCGCCGCGCTACAACGTGTCCTTGCGCGATGACAAGAGCTACCCGTACGTGCTGCTCACGCGCGAGGACTGGCCGCGGATCGCCTTGCATCGTGGCCCGCGTGCCGTGCAGGGGCGCTACTTCGGCCCGTACACCGGCGTGACCGGCGTACGTGAGACGCTGAGCCTGATGCACAAGCTGTTCAAGTTGCGCAGTTGCGAAGACAGCGTGTTCCGTAACCGCTCGCGGCCATGTCTGCAGTATCAGATCGGCCGTTGCAGTGGCCCATGCGTGGATCTGGTGGCCGCGCCCGATTACGCCGAGTCGGTGCGCCGCGCCACCATGTTTCTGGAAGGCAAGAGCGACCAGCTCGGCGAAGAGATCATGCATTCGATGCAGCAGGCCAGCGAGGCGCTGGAATTCGAGCGTGCTGCGCGCTTGCGCGATCTGTTGTCGTCGTTGCGCAGCATGCAGAACCGCCAGTACGTCGATGGCCGCGCCGCCGACCTGGATGTGCTGGCCTGCGCCACGCAGTCCAGCCAGGCCTGCGTGCTGCTGCTGAGCTTCCGCGATGGTCGCAACCTGGGCACGCGCTCGTTCTTTCCCAAGACCAACGGTGAGGACAGCGCCGAGGAGATTCTCGGCGCATTCGTATCGCAGTACTACGCCGAGCATTCGCCGCCGCGCGAGATCCTGCTGGATCGCGAAATCCCCGAGGCCGAACTGATCGAAGCCGCACTCAGCGCCGCTGCCGAACACAAGGTCGCGCTGAAGTGGAACGTGCGCGGCGAGCGTGCCGGCTATCTGCTGCTGGCGACCCGCAACGCGCAGCTGACGCTGGTGACCGAGCTCACCAGCCAGAGCGCGCAGCACGCTCGCAGCGAAGCACTGCGCGAAATGCTCGGGCTTGCCGAACCGGTCAAGCGGGTGGAGTGCTTCGACATCAGCCACACCATGGGCGAAGCCACCGTCGCGTCGTGCGTGGTATTCGATGCCAGCGGACCGGTGCGCGGCCAGTATCGGCGCTTCAATATTTCCGGCATCACCCCGGGCGACGACTACGCCGCGATGCGGCAGGCGATCGAGCGGCGGTTCCGGCGCGCGGTGGAAGAAAACGGCGTACTGCCCGATGTGCTGTTGATCGACGGCGGTGCCGGCCAGCTGGCCCAGGCCCAGGCCGCGCTGGCCGACCTGGGCGTCGAGAACGTGCTGCTGGTAGGCGTGGCCAAGGGCGAGGAGCGCAGGGCGGGGCACGAGGCGCTGATCATGGCCGACGGCCGCGAGCTGCGCCCAGGCGCGGCGTCGCCGGCGCTGCAGTTCATCCAGCAGGTGCGTGACGAAGCGCACCGCTTTGCCATCACCGGTCACCGTGGACGCCGCCAGAAGGCGCGCATGACCAGCAAGCTCGAGGATATTCCCGGTATCGGGCCGCGACGTCGCGCCAGCCTGCTCAAGCATTTCGGCGGTCTGGTCGGCCTCAAGGCCGCTGGCGAGGCCGAGATCGCGCGGGTGGACGGAGTCAACGCCGCACTTGCCGCGCGAATCTACGCTAACCTGCACGGGCTGGCGCTTCCCGATGCGGCAGGCGAGTCGAGTCCGTAATGAAGTTGACCATCCCCACGTGGCTGACACTGCTAAGGATCCTGATGATCCCGGTGCTGGTCGTGGTGTTCTACCTGCCGTACACGTGGACAAATTTTGCGTCCGCCGGCGTGTTCGCGCTGGCTGCCATCACCGACTGGCTGGATGGCTGGGTCGCGCGGCGCTATCACCAGTATTCCGCGTTCGGCGCGTTTCTGGACCCGGTTGCCGACAAGTTGATGGTCGCAGTGGCGTTGTTCCTGATCGTGCAGGGTCATCCCACCCCGTGGATGGCGTTCTGGGCGGCAGTGATCGTCGGCCGCGAGATCGCCGTCTCCGCGCTGCGCGAGTGGATGGCCGAGATCGGGCAGCGTGCCAAGGTGCGCGTGGCGGTGATCGGCAAGGTCAAGACCACCGCGCAGATGGTTGCGTTGCTCTGCCTGCTGTATTCGGTCACGCCGGGGCAGATGCCAACGCACGAAATCTGGTTGGGCAATCTGATCTTCCGTGCCGGTTACTGGACGCTGGCAATCGCCGCGCTGCTGACGCTGTGGTCGGGTTTCCAGTATCTGCAGGCGGCCTGGCCGAGCCTGCGTGCCGACGAAAAAGCCGCAATCAGCAACAAGCCGAAAAAAATCGAAAGCAACAGTTGACACCTATGCTGTTCGCTGTAGAATTTCGCCTCCCAAGCGGGAATAGCTCAGTTGGTAGAGCGCAACCTTGCCAAGGTTGAGGTCGCGAGTTCGAGTCTCGTTTCCCGCTCCAGTTAGTGACAAGGCTCCCGTGTTGGGGCCTTGTTGTTTCAAGGCAGGATGCCTTGGGTTGATGTTTCGGCCTGGTGGTAGAGTGGTTATGCAGCGGACTGCAAATCCGCGTACGCCGGTTCAATTCCGGCCCAGGCCTCCACATCGCATGCGCTTTTTCTCATCGCAACGATGACAGGGCTAGCGCAACGAAGTGACAAGCTGTACAATTTAGTTTCACGCGGGAATAGCTCAGTTGGTAGAGCGCAACCTTGCCAAGGTTGAGGTCGCGAGTTCGAGTCTCGTTTCCCGCTCCAAATTCGAACCCTGGATATCAGATGATATCCAGGGTTTTTTATTTGTACCTGTGTGTCTGGATGTGTGCCGTTACTAGCCTGGTAGAGATGCTTTGGAAAGCATTTTTGAGCGATGGCGTAGTGGGCGCTGCCGGATGTGGAGTTGCAACCGCCTAGGCGGCAACGCATTGCGACAGTGCAGCTCTCTGCACCCGTGCGCACATAAGCAATCTCGCCCGGATACGTCGTTATGCGGCTTTACATCAGCGAAGCCGACGCATACCGAGTAGCGGTAGCCGCCTTCTGCCTCGACTGGATCTTGGATGCCGTTCGGGTCTCACCAAGCGTGGCGCCGACGCTCGTGATGATGACTGCGAAAGGGGTCAGTGCCGATTGACAGAATGCCACCGCACCTCATGGCCGCTATGGCCTGCTTCAGCATGAGGTGATCAGCCACAGCTGCAGACAGTGAAAGAACGTCACGTTGAGTTGTCGCGAAGTCAACTCCGTCAGCTCTCGGATGACGGTGCCTCACGTCATCGGTGCAGCAGCAGATTTGCGCTGCGGTGGAGTGTGCCCGGGGCGGGGGTCGAACCCGCATAGCCTCACAGCTGAGGGATTTTAAGTCCCTTGCGTCTACCAATTTCGCCACCCGGGCATGGCGATAGCGTGCCTGATTGCGCGGCGATTGTGAATCTCTAGACGAAGATCGCGCCCACTGCCGGTCCAAAACCCGCGTGCGCTATGCTGCCGCCGCACAGCTGCGCGGCAACCGATCGCGCGATCTCAAGGAATTGCATGTCCGGCACCCCGCTTGTCCAACCGCAGCACGCACGCATCGCCGTCATCGGACTGGGCTATGTCGGCCTGCCACTTGCAGTGGCGTTCGGCGAGCAGCGCGACACCCTGGGGTTCGACATCGATGCGCAGCGGGTTGCGCAGTTGCGCGAAGGGCACGATGCCACGCTGGAACTGGACGATGGCGAACTGGCTGCGGCTACGCAGCTGCGCTATAGCGCGGCCGCAGAGGACCTGTCGACGTGCAGCATCTTTATCGTCACCGTCCCGACGCCGATCGATAGTTTCGAACAGCCGGACCTGGAACCGTTGCGCAGCGCCACCAGGTTGATCGCTGCCGCGCTCAAGCCGGGCGATCTGGTGATCTACGAGTCGACCGTCTACCCGGGCACCACCGAAGAAGTCTGTGTGCCGTTGCTGGAAGCGGTGTCCGGCCTGCGTTTCAATGCCGATTTTTTCTGTGGCTACAGTCCGGAGCGGGTCAATCCAGGCGACCGGCAACGCCGGCTGCGCGATATCCGCAAGATCACCTCCGGCTCGACGCCGCAGGCAGCCGATGCGGTCGATGCGCTGTATACCAGCATCATCACCGCCGGCACCTGGCGTGCGTCCTCGATGCGTGTGGCCGAAGCGGCCAAGGTGGTGGAGAACATCCAGCGCGACGTCAACATCGCGCTGGTCAACGAGCTGGCGTTGATCTTCGACAAGCTCGGCATCGACACGCTCGATGTCCTGGAAGCAGCAGGCACCAAATGGAATTTCCTGCCATTTCGCCCCGGCCTGGTCGGCGGGCATTGCATTGGGGTGGACCCGTACTACCTGATGCACAAATCCGAAAGCGTGGGCTACCACCCCGACCTCATTCACACCGCGCGGCAAGTCAACAATCGCGTGGGCCGGCACGTGGCAGAGCGGGTATGCGGCATGCTGGCGATGCGCGGCGTTGCGCTCGCGCAGGCGAGGGTGCTGGTATTGGGTGCCACCTTCAAGGAAAACTGCCCGGACCTGCGCAATAGCCGTGCGCTGGAGCTGGTGCAATTGTTGCAGGCGGCCGGCGTGCAGGTTGACACCTGCGATCCCTGGGCCGACCCTGCAGAGGCGCTGCTGCATGCCGGCGTGCAGCTATGCGAAGGCCCGGAGGAGGGCGCGTACGACGCCGTCGTGCTGGCGGTGGCGCATGCCCAGTATCGCGACTACGACGCCCGGCGCATTGCTGCACTGGGCAAGCCAGCTGCGGTGGTCTACGACGTCAAATCGGTGTGGCCGCGCGTGGCCGTCAGTGATCGGCTGTGAGTTGATTGCCGTGCTGCTTTAGCCACTCGATCGCACCAGACGCAGCGCGATGCCCGCTGGCGAAGCAGGCGGTCAGCAGATAGCCGCCGGTCGGTGCTTCCCAGTCCAGCATTTCGCCAGCACAGAACACGCCGGGGCGCGCCAGCGCCATCAACTGCGCGTCCAGGGCTTCCAGTTCCACGCCACCGGCCGAGCTGATCGCCTCTGCGAGCGGGCGCGGCCGCAGCAGCCGCAGCGGCAGTCGCTTGAGCGTGCGTGCCACCAACGCCGAGTCGTCGCCGGCCTGTTTGCCGAGCAGTTCATAGACCAGCG
The DNA here is from genome assembly GCF_041477645.2 of Xanthomonas sp. NCPPB 1325. Taxonomy (NCBI): domain Bacteria; kingdom Pseudomonadati; phylum Pseudomonadota; class Gammaproteobacteria; order Lysobacterales; family Lysobacteraceae; genus Xanthomonas; species Xanthomonas sp. NCPPB 1325. The sequence continues at coordinate 2,556,520 of NZ_CM192985.1, read as the reverse complement.
CGGCCTTGACGCCCTCGATACCGATTTGGCGGCGCAGATGTTCGCTGAAGCTACGCCCCTTGCGCGGCCTGGCCAACTCGGTGTCAACGCGTTCCAGCGAACGGTCGGGTAGCAGATCCAGCACCAATTCGGCTGCGCCATGCGCCCCGATCTGCGTACGCAGCTCGGCCGCGATCGCATAGATCAGGCTGCCCTCGATCCCGGTTTCAGTGATCACGCATTCGCCCTGCAGCGCGTGCTGCACGCCCGTGCTGTCGCGCCAATGCGCGACCACCGGTTTGAGCGGTGCGCCCGCATGCCGTTGCGCGAAATGCGCACTCCAGTCGAGATCGAAACCGCAGTTGGCCGGCACCAAGGGGCGCACGGCGATGCCGTGCTGCTGCAGCGGGGCCTGCCAGGCGCCATCGGAGCCGAGCTGCGGCCAACTGCCGCCACCCAGTGCCAGCACCGTTGCATCCGCCTGAAGGTCGATAGCGCCGTCAGGTGTGGAAAATCGCAGCGCACCGTCAGCGTTCCATCCCAGCCAGCGATGCTGCACATGAAAGGTGACGCCCTGGTCCTTGAGGCGACGCACCCAGCCGCGCAGCAAGGGCGCAGCCTTGCGGTCGATCGGAAACACCCGCCCGGAGCTGCCGACATAGGTCTCCACGCCCAGCTCGCGCGCCCAGGCGCGCAATGCATCGGCATCGAACTCCTGCAGCCACGCCGCCACCATTGGCGTGCGCTCACGATAGCGCTGGGCGAACAGCGGCATCGGATCGGAGTGGGTGAGATTGAGTCCGCCCTTGCCGGCGATCAGGAATTTGCGCCCCACCGAGCCTTTCGCCTCGTACAGATCCACGGCGATCCCGGCAGCACACGCCACTTCGGCAGCCATCAATCCCGCAGGCCCGCCGCCAATGACCGTCAGCCGCGGTCTGCTCGCATCCATCATCACTTTCGCACTCAGCGCGGCTGCACGCCGAGCAATTCCACATCGAACACCAGCGAAGCGCCCGGGGGTATGACACCGCCTGCTCCGTTGTCGCCGTAGCCGTAGTCCGGGGGAATCATCAAGGTGCGCTTGCCGCCCACGCGCATGCCGGCAACGCCTTCGTCCCAACCGCGGATCACCTGGCGGCCACCCAGCACGAACTGGAACGGTTCGGCGCGATCCAGCGAACTATCGAACTTCTTGCCGTGTTTGTCGGCCGCCTTTTCGTCGTACAACCAGCCGGTGTAATGCACCGTCACCAGGGAACCGGGCGTGGCCTCCGCGCCGGTACCGGCGGTGTGGTCGATCCGTTCGAAGCTGGCGATGGTGCCACCGGAGGGCGGCAGGGCGGGCGCACAGCTGGCAAGCAGCAGGGCGGCACAGAGCGTCAGCACAAGGCGCATGGGTATGTCCGTGAAGGAAGGCCGCCATTATCGCACCTGGCTCCCGGTATCATCGTCCCATGGCCAAGCTGCTGCTCAACCTGCGCAATGTCCCTGACGACGAGGCCGACGAGGTGCGGGCGCTGATGCGCGAGCATTTGGTACAGATCTACGAAACGCGGCCCAGCAACTGGGGGATCTCCGCAGGCGGTATCTGGCTCAGCGACGACGCGGACCACGCACGTGCCAAGGCCTTGCTGGGTGCCTACCAGGCACAGCGCGGCGCGATCGCACGCGCCCAGCGCCAGGAGGCGATTGCCGCCGGTACCGCAGAAACCTTTGGCGCATTGCTGCGCAAACGCCCGGTCTTCGTGATCGCCACGCTACTGGGCATGCTGGTCGTGGCCTCGTTGGTGTTGCTGCCGTTTCTGCTGTTGCGCGGCTGAGCGGCCCGGGGCCGGGACCGATGTGACTGAGATCGCGGCAGATCCAACGCCTCTGCCATCGAGCAGCGCGCCGCGTGCCGCTGCGCCGCGCCGCGCCGCGCCGTTCCGGCCGGAGCACGTTCGATCTTGTCCAAGCGCTCGCTAGCTCGGGCCTGCCGCCTTAAAATAGCCGCATGATTACCAATACTGCGGCTTACCACTTCGTCACCATCCAGGACCCGCAGCCGCTGGCCGACAGCGTGTTGGCGCAGGCCGAACAGCACCTGCTGAAGGGCTCGGTGCTGGTGGCCGAGGAGGGCATCAATCTCTTTCTGGCGGGCGAGGCGGACCGGATTGACGCGTTCTACCTGTGGTTGCAGTCGGACAGCCGCTTTGCACACATGCGCATCAAGTACAGCCAGAGCACGCATCAGCCCTTTGCGCGGCTCAAGGTGAAGGTCAAGCCGGAGATCATCAGCTTCCGTCGCCAGGATGCATCGCCGCTGCCGGGCCGTGCGCCTGCGGTGAGCCCTGCAGTGTTGCGGGAGTGGATGCGCACTGGCCACGATGATCGTGGTCGCCCGCTGGTGCTGCTGGACACGCGCAATGCGCAGGAAGTGGCCTATGGCACGTTTCATGGCGCCCTGACCTTGCCGATCGACAAGTTCACCGACCTGCCTGCAGCGCTTGAGCCGCACCGCGCCGCGTTGGCCGATGCCACGGTGGTGAGCTTCTGCACCGGCGGTATTCGTTGCGAAAAGGCCGCAGTGTGGATGCAGGCCGAGGGCATGGACAACGTGCTGCAGTTGGAGGGCGGCATCCTGGGCTATTTCGAGGAAGTCGGCGGCGAAGGCTACGACGGCCGCTGTTTCGTCTTCGATGAGCGCGTTGCACTGGACCCGCAATTGCGGCCGCTGGTGGACGACGCGCGGACCACCGAGCCAGGAAAAGTCTGACCGGGCACGACTGGGTTGCCCGATGCAGCCGGCATTGCAGGCGCTCGCATCATGTCAACACGCTGCACTACAGAGCCGCCACGTGGTACTACACGTCGGAATGCGTGCAGTTCGCTCTAACTTGAGCGTAATACGTTGCATCGAGCTTGCCCTGAATTATTCACGGAGCTAGGCTGCATCAGCCAGCCGCACAGCGAGGACAACAAGGATGACCATCAGAGTTTTTCTGATCGACGATCATGCACTCGTGCGTACCGGCATGAAGATGATCCTGTCCAAGGAAGTGGACGTCGACGTGGTGGGTGAGGCAGAGAGCGGTGAAGCCGCGTTGCCGCAGATTCGTCAACTCAAGCCCGATATCGTGCTGTGCGATCTGCACCTGCCCGGCGTGAGCGGTCTTGAAATCACCGAGCGCATCGTCAAGGGCGATTACGGCACGCGCGTGATCATCGTGTCCGTACTCGAGGATGGTCCGCTGCCCAAGCGCTTGCTCGAAGCCGGTGCGTCCGGCTACGTGGGCAAGGGGGGCGATGCGCATGAATTGCTGCGCGCAGTACGCGAGGTGGCGTTGGGGCGGCGTTATCTGGGCAACACGATTGCACAGAATCTGGCGCTGTCCAATCTCGAAGGTGGCGGGTCCCCCTTCGATGCGTTGTCGCCACGCGAGCTGGAGGTGGCCTTGTTGCTGACCCAGGGCCTGCGCCAGGAAGACATCGCCAAGCGCCTGAATCTCAGTGCCAAGACCATCAATACGCACAAGGCGCGCCTGTTCGAAAAGGTCGGCATCCAGGACAACATCGCGTTGGCCCGTCTGGCAAATCAATACGGCCTGACTGATCCTGCCCGCACGATGTGACGCCTGGCCGTCGCTGGCTGAGCACTGCGCTGCAAGGATTGAATCGGTCTGGTTACCGGTTCCAGAATGCGTAAAGCTGGCTGGTGCCCTGGATCCCGCTGGCGGTGGCTTGTAAGCGGTCGTCGCAGCACGCAGCGCAGGGCGAGGCGATTCCGTTGATTAAGGCAGCGCCTACACGCCGAAAAAAGCGTCCATCGCAGCAAGCGACAGGATCAGGACTGGCAGGTGGTTAAGCGATGGCCTGCAGCCACGACGTAGAGCGGCGCCTGCTGCACTCCGGGAGTTCTCACGACAAGAGCGCTGAAGTCGCTTCATGCTCGATCAGCATCCGCTGGCCCGCACAGATGTAGCCGCTGCAGGGCACGGCTGTGTGAGAGCAGGCTCTCGGTGTGATGTGCGAACGAGAGTGGCCTGCGCTGGTGTTGTTCTTTCAGCGCTATCAGCACCACACGCGCACAAAAACACAGCGGCACCACAAGCGCAAAAAAACACAGCGGCCCGAAGGCCGCTGTGTCTTGACGCTTCCTGACCGGCTAATGCAGGTCAGCTAGTGCGGCCGGCGTAACGATCAGTGCTGGTCACGCGGCTTGTCGGCGTCACCATCTTCCTTGGAGGCACCCTCGGCATCGGCATCGGCATCGGCATCGGCCGACGACGCTGCAGGCTTGGACGCTTCGGAGACAACAACGGTCGCCTTCGGCGCGTCGGCTTCCGGCCGCTGCGTAGCTGCAGGCGCTACCGCTGCCGGCTGCGTTTGCTGCGCCTTGGGCGGGACCGGCGTAGCAGACGTTGCAGGTGTTGCATCATCCTTGGGGGCCAGTGCGTCCAGCATGGTCGTCTGCACCGGCGCGTAGGGCTTGCGTACCGGAGCGGGTGCTTCGTCTGCAACAGGCGTCTGCGGCACCGTCGTGGTCGAGGTCACTGCGACATCGACGGACGGAACGACTGCACCGGTCTGCTCGGCATGCGGTGCCTTGGCGGTCACCACGGCGGCCTGCGCAGAAGGAGCGGTTGATGCAGCCGCTGCAGGAGCAGCCTGCTCTGCCGTCACCGACGTCGATGCCGACGGCTTGGCAGGCTCCCGCTGCGCTGCCGACGTTTCCGGCACGGTTGCGGTGAGGCGGTCCGGCGTACCGGCTGAGGACGCTGCGGCATCAGTCGATGCCTTGGGGACTGGCGTCGGCTGCGTGACAACGGTCGGCTCGCTCGTCGACGACGGTGCAGCAGCTGGCGCGACTGGCTTGGTGACAGCCGCCGGTGCGGCAGGCGCTGCCGCGCTGCCCGGTGTCGCCGTCACCGCAGGTACCTCGGCAGCGGGCGAGGGCACAGTGGCGTCAACCGCCACTGGTGCCGAGCTGGCGGCCGGCGTTGCCTCGGTTGCCGACGCCTGCTTGGCGATCGGGGCCGGAGCTCCGGGCGAGGTCGCAGCGACCTCTTGCGATGTCGCCGGAGTCTCTGCTGCCGGAGCAGACGCAGTCCGCGCCGGCGCTGCCGCGACGGCAGCGTCATTGCGTGCCCGCTCCGCTGCGGCGGCAGCCGGGGCTGTGGCTTGCTGCTCGAACGACGGTGTCGCGTTGGACACTGGCGCCGTCGTCGCGGCGGTATCGCTGCCCGACTGGGTTTCCGCACGTTCCTTGGGAACCGGGCGTGGTTTCACCGGTGCCGCAGCGTCGGGCTCGGGCCTGGTGCGGGTGGCCGGCGCGGGAGCGTCGTCATCGAAGTCGAACTCCGGCTGACCCGCACGCGGAGCGGCAGATGCCTGGCCCTGCGTATTGGCTTCGTCGCCGTCGTTGTCGCCTTCCAGATCACCGTCAACATCGCCATCGAGATCGTCCGTCTCCAGACCATCCACGTTGCTGCCACCCTCACCGTTTGCACCGGCGCCACGACGACGACGACGGCCGCCGCGACGACCGCGGCGGCGACGGCTTCCACCTTCGCCATTGGCCGCATCATCGCCCGCGCCTTCCTGGCCGGGAGCATCCGCAACCGCATCACTGCCGCGATCGGCCGTGGACTCGCTCACCACAACCTCGACCGGGTGCGACTGGGTTGCCGCAGCCGTGCTGGTCTGCACGGTGGCAGGCGCAGCGGTTTCAGCGATGGCTGCAACCACACCCGTCGTCGTTGCACTTGCTGCCGTCGAGGTCAGGGTCTGCGCCGAGGCGGTCCCTTCATCCTGACGTGCAGGACGCGGCTGCCGCTCGGACGGTGCGCCATCCTGCTGTGCAGGTGCACGTGGCGGACGGGGCGCCTGGTTCTGCTGCTTGGGCTTCTGCTGCTGCGGCTGTTGCTGCTTCGGTGCCTGCGACTCGTTGCGCGGCGGCTTGGGCGCCTGCACCTGCTGCTGGACCTGGGCGCCGTTTTGCGCGGCCTGGCCGTTCTGGCCATTGGCCGGCTGGCGGCGCTCGTCGCGACGTTCCTTGTTGGCGCCGTTGCCATTGCCGCGCTGATTGCCGCCGTTGCCGCCATTGCGGGCATCGCGTCCGTCACGGCGTTGGCCGCCACGTTCACCGCGCTCGTTACGTGGATTACGGCCGGCATCGTTCTGCCGCGGGCGCTGGGTCGTCTCGGGCGTTGGCGCGATCGGCTCGACCCCACCGAAGATGCGCTTCAGCCAGCCAACCACACCAGTGACCGGCGCCGGGATCGGCACCGTCACCACCGGGGCCGGTACCGCGACGGGCGCCACCGGGGCAGGGGCCTCTTCACGCACCGGCGCCGGCTGGCTCGGCTTGATCGAGGTCACCGCCGGGGCCGCCGGGATGTTCAACTGCGCCTTGGTCAGCGCATGCACCGGCAGCTTGCGCGGGGTGCCGCGCTGGTAGCTCGGCTTGCCGCTGTCTTCGCCCAGCTCGTTTTCACGCAGGCGGGTGACTTCGTAGTGCGGGGTGTGCAGCTGCTCGTCGGCGACGATGATGATCGGCGACTCGTGGCGCTGCTCGATCTCACGCAGCGCGCTGCGCTTTTCGTTGAGCAGGTAGTTGGCGATTTCCACCGGGGCCTGGACCAGCACCTGCCCGGTGTTTTCCTTCATGGCGTGCTCTTCGGCCACGCGGATGATGGACAGCGACAGCGACTCGACACTGCGCATGCGGCCATGGCCGTCGCAACGCGGGCAGACGATCTGGCTCGATTCGCCCAGGCTCGGACGCAGGCGCTGGCGGCTCATTTCCATCAGGCCGAAGCGCGAGATGCGGCCAAGCTGCACGCGGGCGCGGTCGTACTTGAGCGCGTTCTGCAGCTTGTTTTCGACTTCGCGCTGGTGCTTGGACGAGGCCATGTCGATGAAGTCGATGACCACCAGGCCACCCAGGTCGCGCAGGCGCAGCTGGCGTGCCACTTCTTCGGCCGCTTCCAGATTGGTCTGGAACGCGGTCTCTTCGATATCGCTGCCCTTGGTGGCGCGCGAGGAGTTCACGTCGACGGCGGTCAGCGCTTCGGTCTGGTCCACTACGATCGAGCCGCCCGAGGGCAGGCGCACATTGCGCTCGTAGGCGCCTTCGATCTGCGATTCGATCTGGAAGCGATTGAACAGCGGGATATCGTCGGTGTAGTGCTTGAGCTTGCGCAGGCTCTGCGGCATCACCTGCTTCATGAATTCCTGGGCGTCGGCGTACAGCTCCGGCGTATCGACCAGGATTTCGCCCACATCGGCGCGCAGGTAGTCGCGCAGGGCGCGGATGATCAGGCGCGATTCCTGGTAGATCAGGAAGGCGGCCGGCTTGCTCAGCGCGGCCTCGGCGATCGCCTTCCAGGTCTGCAGCAGGTAGTCCAGATCCCACTGCAGTTCTTCGGCGTCACGCCCCACACCGGCGGTGCGGATGATCACGCCCATGTCGTCGGGGATGTCGAGCTTGTCCAGCGCTTCCTTCAGCGCGGCGCGGTCTTCGCCTTCGATCCGGCGCGAAACGCCACCGGCGCTCGGCGAATTGGGCATCAGCACCATGTAGCGGCCGGCAAGCGAGATGAACGTGGTCAGGGCGGCGCCCTTGTTGCCGCGCTCTTCCTTGTCGACCTGCACCACGATTTCCTGGCCTTCGCGCAGCAGCTCGCGAATGGTCGACTTGTTATGGTCGACGCCGGCCTGGAAATAGTCGCGGGAGATTTCCTTCAGCGGCAGAAAGCCATGGCGCTCGGCGCCATAGTCCACGAACGCCGCTTCCAGAGAAGGCTCGAGCCGGGTGATGCGGCCCTTGTAGATGTTGGATTTCTTTTGTTCCTTGGACGGCTGTTCGATGTCGATGTCGTACAGGGTCTGGCCGTCCACAATCGCCACGCGCAGCTCTTCGGCCTGCGTTGCGTTGATTAGCATTCGCTTCATTGTTGCGTTCCTCACGCGCTCTACCGCGCGGAACGCCGTGACGTTTCGCCTCTGGAACAGCTTGTCGGCCCTTCGCGCAACGCGCGGACAGGCCTGACCAGGGTTTCCAGCGCTGCAACACCACGGCATGCCGCGGGAGCGCTTGTCTTTGGGTTTTATAGGTGTTTCAGGGCCGGCAGCCGCGTCCGGACGAACCGGGACAGCGCACGGGACATGTTCAGCGCAACGGTCAAAGACCGCCGGCGATGGCCGGGTAGGCCGGTGAGCCGCTAACATGGCCGCCCCTGGGGCGGTGGTCGCGCACTGTGCCGGAATCATCGGAAGTCAGGCTTCTGGCCAATCAACTTCCAACGAAATCAAACCCTTATCTCGCTCGCCGAGTGTAACAGAATAAAGAGCCGGATGACCGACCCCCAGCCTCCCAAGCCGCCTGCCGACCGTGTGGGCGTGCGCATTCTCAAAGTTCCGGAAGACCGTGCAGGGCAGCGGCTGGACAATTTCCTGCTCGGCCAGCTCAAGGGCGCGCCGCGCAGCCTGATCTACAAGCTGGTCCGCAGTGGCCAGGTGCGGGTGAACGGCGGGCGGGCCAAGGCCGAGCGCAAGCTCGAGGGCGGCGAAGAAGTGCGCATCCCGCCGGTGCGGGTGAACGAGGAGGGCGACAAGGCCGCGCCACCGTCGTCGTTCCTGGCCCGGCTGGAAGCGGCGATCGTATTCGAGGATGCGCGGCTGCTGGCGCTCAACAAGCCGTCCGGGGTTGCCAGCCATGGCGGCAGCGGGATCAGCTTCGGTGCCATCGAAACCCTGCGGGCGTTGCGGCCGAATCAGACCCTGGAACTGGTACACCGGCTCGATCGCGATACATCCGGCCTATTGATCGTGGCCAAGAAGCGCTCGGCGCTGACCGAGCTGCAGGCCTTGATGCGCGAGGACGACCGCGTCGAGGGCCGCGGCATTACCAAGCGCTACCTCACCTTGCTGGTCGGGCGCATGCCCGACGGCGTGATGACGGTGGATGCGCCGCTGCATATCGGCCTGCGCCAGGGCGGCGAGCGGCATGTGCAGGTGAATGCGATCGGCAAGCCGTCGCTGAGCCATTTCAAGTTGTTGGAACGGCGCGGCGGGCACTCGTATTGCGAAGTGCGCATCGAGACCGGCCGTACCCACCAGATCCGTGTGCATGCCCAGCACCTGGGGCACCCGGTGGCCGGCGACGACAAGTACGGCGAGGCCGAGGTCAACAAGCGGCTGCGTGACCAGTTGGGCCTGAAGCGGCTGTTCCTGCACGCGGCGTCGCTGGAGTTCGCGCTGGATTCCGGCAAGACCCCGTATGTGCTGAGCGCGCCGCTGGCGCCGGAGTTGGCCGAGGCACTGGACCGCCTGGGCCGCTGACGCAGGGGGTGCTACGCCAGCGGATCACTGCAGCCCTGGCTGACCGGAGTCAGCCAGGGCCTGTCGCGTAGCGAAAGAAGGCGACACATGGGACGCCAGCTTCGGCTCCTTCCCTCGACGTGTATGACGGCTATGCGATGACGAGACAGCCGCCTCAGCTGTCGTGACGACGCTCGTGATGCGGCGGCGCCTGTGCATGCGATTGGGACGGCCGAGGTGCCGGCGCACGATTTGGGGCGGCGCGGGGTGTGGCGAACGTGGCGACGCGCTGCGGACGCTGCTGCGCCTGAACCTGCATCAGCGGGCGTGGCTCCGGACGCGGCAGTTGCACCGGCAGTTGATGTTCCGCCCGTGGTGGCACCACGAGCGCGGCTTGCTGGCGAGGCGCCACGCGGGGTTGTTCCCGCAACTGAGGCGGCCGGGGCTGCAGCGATGCCAGCGTGCGCGGCGGGATGTCGTGCATGTTCCGGGCGGTAAATGCCTCGCGCGGCGACAGGGTGGGACGAGCCGTTTCACGAGCCGTTTCACGAGCCGGCTCACTGGCAGGGCGGGTAGTACCCGCAGGCAGCGCCTGATGTGCCGGCAGTGGTGGCATGCGCGCCAGCGCGATCGGCGATTCGCCCGTCCGCATTGCCGGAGATTCGGCAGTGGGCATCGGGTGCGGCGGGTTCGCTGGGCGCGCTGGCGACGGTAGGCTCACAGGCACGGGCTGCGGAGCTCTCGCGGCCACCGGGCGTCCTGCCTGCAGCATCTGCGCAGTGAAGTGCGGTGCGGACAGGTGCGCGACGTCGGGCGCATGGTGCAGGTCGGCGGGCGAGGGCGCCGGCGCGGTCGGTCGCGGCAACGTACCGAGTGATGGTGCAGCCGCTACAGTCGGCATGGCCGTGCGCGCCGCGGGCGAGCCTGATTTCGCAACCTCCGGTCCTGGCACAGGCGTGTAGGTCGTGTTCGACCACTGACGCTGGTCCTGCTGCACAGAGGACCGCGCCTCCACGACGGTGGTGTGGTTGTTGATGATGGTGGTACGGGGCGCGTAGACGCGCTTCTGGTAGACCACGTAATGCGGTGCGGCTGGTGGCGCGTTCCAGTCCACGCCCCAGCTGTTCCAGCCCCAGTGATGCCACGCCGGCGCCGGCGTGGCCCAGCCGAACCAGCCGTGGTGGTGCTCCAATGCGCTGCCGACCAGCACACCGACGCCAAACGACACCGCGCCAACGGTCGCCACATCGCCCTGGTCATACCAACGCACCGGGCGGTAGCGGTACTCGCGGTACACATTCACCGGCGCTCCGTACACCACGTCCGGGTCATAGCGCGGCACATACACCACCTGCGGTTGCGCAGGCTCGATGGTGATCACCGGCGAGGGCGGTGGGACGCGTTCTCCGTCCAGGACCGGCGTTACCACGACGTGCCGGGCGACCTGGACCTGCTGCTGTGGCGTGCTGCGCAGGTGGCCGCTCGCTTGCGCCCGCTGGCGCATGATCTGCACTGCGTCGAGCACGTCGTTCGGGTCATGTGCATAAGCCTCGCCCAGTGCGCGGGTCCAGTCGAGATTGCCTACCAACTGGTCCACGACATCGGGGAAGGCGGTCAAGGCCTTGACGCTGGGGTCCCAGGGCTGCGCGACGGTGGCTTGCGCGCGGTCGGCGGCTGTCAGGGCGCGGTTGCTGTGCAACCAGTCCTGCGCAGTGAGCACCTGGTCTGGATAAACTGATGCCGCCAGCGTCTGGGCCAGCAGCTTGTCGGGAAACAGGGCGATCGGTGCCACCAGTCGATACAGCTGGTCGGCGGTGGGCGCGGTGTAGGCCGGCGCCGTCGGCGTGACGGTGGCCGAGTCGGTTGGCGTCGCTGTGGGTGTCGGCGACGGTGCGCTGCGTTGGCAGCCGCCGAGCGCCAGGACACCGCTCGATGCGAGCGCCAACGCCCAGGCAAGGCGCCCCCGTGCCCATGTGCGTTGCATACGGCACCTCGCTGTGCGCGCGTGGATGACGCGCGTACCATGCGCCGCATTCAATGTCTGGAAGCTGGCTGACGTGCGGGCGATTGCCAGGCTGCGCGCCCATGTTCAGCCGCCATGCGGCTTGCCGAAGTGGCCGGCCGTCAGCGCGGGTGGACCGTCTTCCTGTGCGCTGCGCACGCCACGTTTCGATCCTTGCCCAAGGCACCCGGCGGCGTGGCAGTGCTCGATCGCCTACTCCGCGCTCAAGGTGTGGCGAAGCGGAACAACACCAGGCTGATTGCCAGCGTGCCCATGCCCGAGACCAGGCCGTAGACGGTCTCGTGGCCCTGCGCATAGCGCTTGGCGGCCGGCAGCAGCTCGTCAAGGGCAAGAAATACCATGACCCCGGAGATCAGCCCGAACACCGCACCGAACACGGCGTCGGACAGCACATTGGACAAGGCCAGATAGCCGATACCCGCACCGATGGGTTCGGCCAGTCCGCTCAGCAGGCTGGCGCCGAAGGCATAGAACTTGTTGCGTGTGGCGAAGTACACCGGCACCGCGATCGCGATGCCTTCTGGGATGTTGTGGATGGCGATGGCGAACGCCAGCGGCATGCCCACTACCGGGCTTTCCAGGGTGGCGAAAAACGTCGCCAGACCTTCGGGGAAGTTATGCGCCGTGATCGCAATGGCAGTCATCAGGCCAACGCGCCGGATATAGGCACGGTTGTCGTCGCGGAACTGCGGGTCGTCCGTGGACAGGCTCTGGTGCGGGTTGGGCACCAGTCGGTCGATCGCCATGATCAACAGCATGCCGCCCAGGAAGGTCAACGTGCCGAAGGTGAAACCCATCTTGTCGTTGTAGGCGCTGGAAAATGCCGCGATCGACTTGTTGAGGATTTCCGACAGCGACACATACACCATCGCACCGCCGGCGAAGGCCAGCCCGAACGCGAGCAGCCGCGGATTGGGCTTTTTGGCGAACACCACCATGAGGCTGCCAAGACCCGTGGCCAGTCCTGCGGCCAACGTAACCGCCAGCGCGGTCCAGACGTTCTGTGATGACACCTCAAGCATGTGATGCGACGACCTCGTGGAATGGAAAGCGCTCCTGCGGCAGGCACGTCACGTGCGCGGTCGCTGGCGGCAGCAGGATGGCCATCCACGGATGACGAACGCGTGCTGTCGAAGGCGACCGTGCGGGACATGAAAGCTGGGCAAGGCCATGGGCGCGCTGCCTCATGTATAGGCGGCAGCGAGCGCCTGTGCCCGCCGCCGATCAGCCCCTGCGGCAGGGCGGGCTGCGGGGTTCAGCTGCCGCGGCGTGCGCGCTCTTCGATGGCGAAGCACTCGTCCGGGCGCGGCACCGGCGGCTTGAACGCGACCGGCACCTGGATGGTCTGTGGCACCGGCTGCCCGTTGCGGGTGGCGGCCTTGAACTTCCACTCGCGCACGCGCTTCTGGGCGGCCTCGTCCAGCACCGGCTGGCCGCTGCCCTGCGTCACCGACACATCGGTCGGCGTGCCTTCGGTCCCGACGACCACCCGGAGCACGGTGGTGCCGCCGACGCCGGCACAGGCCAGCTCGGGCGCGTACTCGGGAGGCGGCGTCTTTACGGCGGCAAGCTCGGTGGGGGCCACGGTCGGGGTGGTGGCCTGTTGCGGAGCTTTGCCGCAGCCGCTGAGGCCGGCCGTCAGGCACAGGCCGGCGAGCGCAGCGCGAAACATGGTCATGCAGTGACTCCCTGATCGTAGAGTTGTGCGGTCTTGGCCGCGCAGATGAAGTCGTTTTCACTCAGACCGCCCACGTCGTGGGTGGAATAGCGCACCACGACCCGGTCGTAGTGCACGCCCAGGTCGGGGTGATGGTCTTCGCGATGCGCAATCCAGGCCAGCGCGTTGACGAAGGCCAGGGTGCGGTAATAGTCGGCGAAGCGGAACGTGCGCGTGATGGCCGTGCCGGCTTCGCTCAGCTCCCAGCCGGGAACCTGCGGCAACAGCTCGGCCAGGCGTGCTTCGCCAAGCTTGTGGTCGCTGCCCTTGCGCGGAAGGCAATGGGCCTGCTCCAGGGGAATCAGATCGGTCATGACGGTCTCGCAGGGGTGGCGGACGGCGCACCCGCCAGGATCACGGTGTTCCATGAGCGAGGGCGCATTGAGCGGTAGAATAACCCGCATGATCCAGATATCCGACAAAGCCCAGACCTATTTCCGCAAGCTCATCGAACGCGAGGGCGTGCCCGGCATGGGCGTGCGCCTGAGCGCAGTGGATGCGGGCACCCCGCGCGCCGACGCCCGGCTCGAGTTCGCCGAACCGGCGGACCTGAGCGGCGACGAATGGGCGATCGACTGCGACGGCTTCACCTTATATATCGTCGCCGCCAGCGTGCCCTGGGTGGATGGCGCCGAGATCGACTACGTCACCCAGTCCACCGGCAATCAGCAGCTCACCATCAAGGCGCCCAAGATCAAGGGCGAGGCACCGGCGGAGTCGGCCTCGATGGTGGAGCGCGTGCGCTGGGTGGTGGAGAACGAGATCAACCCGCAGCTGGCATCGCATGGTGGACGCGTGGCGGTGCAGGAAGTCTCGGCCGATGGCGTGGTGCTGCTGCGTTTCGGCGGCGGCTGTCACGGCTGCGGCATGGCCGATGTCACCCTCAAACAGGGTATCGAGAAGACGCTGATGGGACGCGTACCCGGCGTGATCGCGGTGCGCGATGCCACCGATCACGCCACCGGCGACGCGCCGTATATCCCGCGCGACAGCGCGGCCTGATTCCGCGCCACCGGTGACAACGGCTGCCGATCTGCTGCAGGCACTGCGCGCGCGCATGCCGGGCAAGCTCATTCTGGATCGGCGTACCGGCCTGCCGTATGGCTGGGGTATCTGGATGGGCAGCCGCGCACACGCCGCTGCGCCGTTCAACGATGACCAGCTGACGGATGTGCTGCTGGCACGGGCACAGCCGTCGCAGCGCGAGGTGGGCGGTGCAGCCATCCTGTCGCCATTCCAGGCATTTCGCAGTCTGTGGTGGCAGCACTGGGACCCGCGTCCGAAGGATCAGCGTCGGCAGCACTGGTTGGCGTTGCTCGGCAGTTTTCTGATCCACCTCGGTTTCATTGCGCTGCTCGTCTGGGTGGTCACCGTGCGCTGGGCGCCGGATGACACCAAGCCTGGCGATGAATCGCGGGTACGCATGACCTTCATTGGCGATGGCGCGGTGGAGCAGGGCGGTGGTGCGGGGCAACCTGGGCCTGCGGCACCGACTACGGCGTCTGCTTCAGCGCAAGCAGATGCATCGGTGGCAGCGGGCGAACCAACTCCATCGCCGACGCAGGCGCAGCCGGCTGCCGATCCGGTCGAAAGCTCCAGTACGGCACAGATGCGAAACGAGGCGCCGGAGCCTGCGGATGCGGTCAGCGAACCGGTGACCGCGGATGTTCCGCAAGTGACCGTGCAGGTGCCGCCGGTGACGATCGAATCCCCGCTGCAAGTGACCGAAACGCCGGTGGCCACCAACGATTTTGTCGTGCCACCGCCACCAACGATCACGCTGACGCCGCGTGCCATCGAACGCGCGGCGCCGCAGGTCGAGGTCCGTCAACGCGACATCCAGACAGTGACCGAGCGCCCGCAGGTTCGCGAACTGAAACGTCCTGCTACCGAAGTGGCGGTGCGCACTGCCGATGCGCCAACGGTGCGCGAGCGCGCCGTCGTCATACCCGAGCGCCCACACGTGCCGGCGCCGGCCGCACGCGTGCGCGAGATAGCACCGGCGGTGCGCATGCCGGATGTTGCGGTGCGCACCGCAGAGTTGCCGAGCGTGCCCGATCCGGCGCCGACGCCTGTGGCGGCGGCACCTGCGGCGCAAGCGGCGCCTGCGGATGCTTCACCGAGGCAGCCAGCCGCCGCGGAATCGGTGCAAGCGACAACGCAGACGCAGGCCAATCCCTCTCAGCCCGAGCGTTCCAGCAGCGCGGCAGCATCGTCAGCAGCTAAGCCGGCAGCCGACAGCAACGCCGGCCCGAAGCCTGCCGACCGCAGCGGCGGATGGGATGTGGCCGCCAATGCCGACGACTGGAGCAAATCCGACCGCACCCGCCGCGGCGAAACCACCGGCGGCAATGGTCGGCGCGATGGCATGTTCAATAGCGACGGCAGCGTCCGCGTGGCCGGGACCGGCGATGCCGGCAGCGGCGCTGGCGATCGCGGGCCGCCCGGCAGCGACACCGACACCTGGACCCGCGACCAGATCGCCCAGGGCGGCACCTGGCTCAAACGGCCGCCGTACGGCTATACGCCGACCTCGCTGGACAAGTACTGGATGCCCAACCAGACGCTGCTGCAGGAGTGGGTGCGCCGCGGGCTGAAAAAGATCGAGATTCCGATCCCGGGCACCACTACCAAGATCAGCTGCGTGGTGTCGCTGCTGCAATTCGGCGGCGGCTGCGGCCTGAGCGACCCGAACCTCAACGACCAACCAGCCACTGCAAGGCCGCCACCGGATGTGCCGTTCAAGCGGGAGCTGCAGGAGGACAAGGGTACGCTGCGGCGGAGTGGCGAATGATCGTGGGCCGTCTCCCGTTCCGTCGAACAGCTGCCGATGGGGCAGGGCGGCGACGTTCCCCGCTGGCACGCTCGCGCACGCAGCCGAACCGGCGCGGCGAACCGCCGCAATGACCAGCGGCGGCCGTGAATTCTTGAAATGGCTGGCCGCCGTCTTCATGACCGGCGACCACGCGCTCAAGATCCTGGGCTTCGGTTACGTGCCGGTCGTGACCGAGTTGGGGCGCGTCGCGTTCCCGCTGTTTGCGTTGGTTCTGGCCTACAACCTCGCGCAGCCCGATGCCGACGTTGAAAAGTCGGTCAAGCGCTTGTTCGTGTGGGGCCTGGTCGCCGCGCCAGTGAACGCGATCGCGACGCAGACGGTGTTTACGCTCAATGTGCTGCTGTCCTTTGCATTGTCTGCCGTCTGCATTCTCAGCATCGAGCGCCGTCGATGGGTCTTTCTGACGGTGTGCGCCGTGCTGGCGCCGGCGGCGGTCGATTACCAATGGAGCGGCCTGGCAGTGGTGCTGGGCGGCTGGGTGTACTGGCGCAATCCATGGCATTGGCGATTGCCGAAAGCCGTGTCAGCGCTCTTGTTGCTGGCGCTGCCGGTGTTCTCGCTTTTCTTCATCAACGGTAATTTCTGGGCATTGCTGGCGATACCGTTGCTGACGCTTGCGCGCCTGCGCATTCCCGTGCCACGCACAGGCAGGGCCTTTTATTTCTACTACGTGGGTCATCTGATGGTTCTCACGGGGTTGTCGTACGCAAGGGTTTGAGACAACCACCAGACTGCGTGTGTCGCCCATGGGCGGGACGAGCTGCAGGATGCACTTCACAGCAAATCGCGGTATCAGCACCAGAGCTTCGGCGCCTGCAGCGAGAGCCTGATAAAGCAGCGTAATGCGTGCTCCTCCTGCTGCGGCAGTGAGCGGCTTGGCCTCATTGTTTGGTAGCCGTCGCACATTGCGGCACGTGGAGTGAAAGTAACCGCTTTTACATAATATACATTATGCGAAGTGAAAGATGTGGTCACACGGCGCCCCAACCGGCAGCTGTTGCGCTTGTAGGCTGTGTGTACTGGTGGTGCGACGCGACTAAGCAATGGCCGCCCACCGGGCGGCGGCCATTGAATTCATATCAGATGCAAGATGTCCCAAGTACCGAAGACCGCAACATCCAAGCCCGTCGAACGATCCTTGTCGCTGCCCTGACCCTGGGGCTACTGATGAATCACCCATCCGATGAATCACCCATCCGACGCGCAAAATCATCCCTCCGTCAACGCAGTGCCTGATGCCGGCACGTCAAAGCAGTTCCCGGAAGGTCGGCCCACCCTCCCAGAGTGGACTCATCTCGGCATGTCTATGCGGGCGCTGGAACGCGCCTACCTCGAATCGTATGAGCAGTCCGGATTCCGGTTGGCCAGCCGCCATGTTTCGCCGTCCCCAGGCGCCAGGCAGTCTGAATCAATCTGCCACGACAATTGCGTTATCGGCCTGGATTGCGCCCGGCGTGACAGCCGTTCGCATTGCCGGGTCTTCAAGAAATCGAAGGAAGTGACAGTGCCGGTGCACGCGGCGCAGCGTTCCGGGCTGCATGATGACGCGTGCAACCGTCTCCTTCAGGCAAAGGCGTTGCATGGCACTGTCCCTTCGTTCGCGATCCCTGGCACTGATGACGCTCTCGGCTGTCCTTGCGACACTGACTGCATGCGAAAAACCCGCGTCGCCAGCGGCGCCCTCCCCGCCTGCAACTGCGCGAGCGCAAGCGCCGGCCAGCATCCAGTGGCAGGAAGGCAATGTCGACAAAGCCTTTGAAGAAGCCAGGAAGACCGGCAAGCCGCTCTTGATGTACTGGGGTGCGGTGTGGTGCCCGCCTTGCAATCGCCTCAAGGCCACCACGTTCAAGGATCCGGCATTCATTGCGCAAGCGCGACAGTTCGTAGCGGTGCACCTGGATGGAGACCTGGAGGAGGCGCAGGCCGCTGGTGAGCGCTTTGGGGTCAAGGGCTATCCGACCATGATCATGCTGCGTGCGGACGGCAGCGAAATCACCCGGGTGATCGGCGATACCACCACGGCCCAGCTCATCCAGAGCCTG
The DNA here is from genome assembly GCF_041477645.2 of Xanthomonas sp. NCPPB 1325. Taxonomy (NCBI): domain Bacteria; kingdom Pseudomonadati; phylum Pseudomonadota; class Gammaproteobacteria; order Lysobacterales; family Lysobacteraceae; genus Xanthomonas; species Xanthomonas sp. NCPPB 1325. The sequence continues at coordinate 2,538,617 of NZ_CM192985.1, read as the reverse complement.
CGCGCAGCGACCCAGTTGCCGACCGGCACCAAGCAACTGCTGGACGCAGCGTTGAAGACTCCGGCATCGCTGAAGCCGGATCAATGGGCGTTGCTGAGCAACTATGGCTGGCTGCTGGACAACCAGCTGGTCGATGCCAAGGACGCCCCCGGCGTGCTCGCCACGCTGGCAAAAACAGCGCCGGAGCCGCATCTGCAACGGCGCTTCGGGTTGTTGGCGGTACTGGTCGGCGGGCAGAAGCCGGTGGCCTCTGCGGCAACGCACGCACTGCTGCAGGCCGTGATCGCAGACCCGGCGGATGTACGCGCCAACCTGCACGTACTGAGCGCGTATGCCGCCACGCTGGTGGCCGCCGCCACCGACGATGCAGGCGAGCGCGCCGCCTTGTCCAAGGCATGGAATGCGGCATTGGCGCAGGCCTACGCCGACCCCACGCTGCCGATCGTGGACCGCTTGCGCACCGCATCTGCAGCGGTCGACCTCGCACGGTTGGCCCAGGGACAACCCGCAGCATCGGAGGCGGCCGGGCCGCAGCCTCCCCTGCCCGCCGACGTGGTCGACACCGTGCATCAGCGCGTTCAGTGGGCGCTGGCAACGGCAAAGACGGCCGAGGAGCGTCAGTCCACCATCGAGGCCGCCGTCGACCTGCTGGTCGACGCGGGCGACAACAGCGGCGCCGAACAGGTACTGCTGGCCGAGCTGGGGCGCAGCAAGACCCCTTCGTACTACATGCCTTACCTGGGTCATCTGGCCGAGGAACGCGGCGACCGCAAGACCGCGTTGTCCTGGTTCAAGAAGGCGTACGAAGCTCCAGGTAGCGAGGGCACTCTGATACAGCGCGGCATGCCCTACCTGGGTGCCATGATCCGGCTCAGCCCTGACGATGCGCGTGGCATCGAGGCGGTTGCCACCCAGGTGCTCGGCGATCTGGCCAGGCAGCCCGACGGCTATCTGCGCAAGAACCGCAGGCATTTCGATCCTGTCGGCGCATCCTTGCGAGCCTGGAGCAAGCAACATCGTGCGCAAGGCGCTGCGGTGATGGCCCGGGTGCACGAGACGGCCAGGACCCTGTGCGGCAGCAAGACCGATTGCTCGGCCTGGCTGGGCTAGGCCGCGAAGTCTGCGGCGAGCGCGTCCACGGTGGCGCGTACGACTCATCCCACCGCTGGCATGTATCTCGCGAGGGCGCGACCGACATCGCGCTGATGACTCGCCTCGACGGTAGCTGCAGGCGTGGCCGCCCCACTCTGCCCGTCGTGGAGCGTGCCAATCGCGCTGGCAGGCATCTCTCACGACAGATCGTGCAGTTCCTTGCCCAGCACCGGGCCGAGTTGCCAGTCCGAGAACTGCACCTTCAAGCCTTCGCGTTCCGGTGTGCAGGTCATCGGGCCGGCCAGATAACGTGCGGCGACCGGGAACGGGCACAGCCGAACCAGCGGCCAGTAGATGCCGTCCCTGGACGCCTGCAGACGCAGCACGCCCTTTTCGACGGTGGCGCGCATCCAGAAGTCGGACGGCTCTCCTTCGTAAGGACCGGTGGCCCAGTCCGACCTGCCGTCGGTGAGCACGCTGCTGAGCATGGCGCGGCCGTCGCTGAGCTCGATGCCAGCCTTGACCCACTGGCGCTCGTTGGCGCGGATCATGATGCCGGCCTGGTCGTAGAGTTGATCGAACCTGCCGCGAATGCGTAGCTGGCAGGTAAATGCAGCCGGCGCCACGAAGCCGAGAAAATGCCCGCTGTCGCGCGTGAAGCCATAGTGCGTCTCACGCCAGAAGTCCGTGCCCTTGTCGGTCACGACCTCGAGCACGTCGTCGTCCAGCACGCGATGCTGCCTGGGCGCATTGAGCCAGCTGCCCTGCTGCCAGCGACTGGGCGCTGCTGCGCCTGCACCGGTCGCCATGACCACGCTGCCGGCAGCCAGGCCACCCAGGGTCAGCCTGCGCCCGATATCGATGGGGTGTTGTTCGCAATCGCTCATGCCTGTTCCTCTCGAGGTAACGCTACGCCATGCCATCCGGGGAGCCTCCGCGTCAGGCGCGGAAGCCAATTGCGCCAATTTGTACATCCGTACCAATTGGTGAGTCAACTCTGGATTACCATCACGGCGGTCGATACGTGCGTGGATGCAGATGAGCGGCAGAACCTGGCGCCAGGATCCAAACCGGAAAGAACACATCGAGCTGGCCGCGCTGCAGGTGATCGTGGAGCATGGCGTGGCCGGCACCACCTTCCGCAAGGTCGCCGAGCAGGCGCAGGTGCCCCTGGGTGCGACCACCTACTACTTCGGCTCGATGCACGAACTGTTGATTGCCGCCTTTACGCGCTTTTCGCAGGAGGTCTCCAGCAACTTTGCCGCCGAAGTCCGCGCTGCCAGGAACCGCGACCAAGCCTGCGATGCGGTGGTGAACATCATCTTTGCCGACGGCACGGCGTCCCCGCGGGTGCTGCTGCTCAGCTATGAGCTGTATGCGTTTGCGCGCCGTCATCCGGAGATGACCGCGATCATGGAGCAGTGGATGGCACGTAGCCGGGCAGCGCTGGAGCTGCATTTTTCCAAGGCCGCTGCGAGCGCGATCGATGCCTTGATCGAAGGCATGACCATCCACCGCTCGGTGGTGCGCATGACCAAGAAAAGCGTGCGCAATGCGGTGGGGCAGCTTGCCTTGCTGTGACGGCTGGTCAGGCTCGTTGCTGCATGCAAGCGAGGCAGAACCTGGCAGTGCGGTGTGCACCGGCTGACGCAGGCACTGCCAGCCATGGACCATCTGCTCGGGAGGGCCGCGTTGCTCGCGAACCGGGCCCTACACGCGGCGTGTCACCCGTGTGCAGCTGGCCGCTGCGCAACCGGCGATTCTCGCAGTGCCCTGCCCTACCGGTCGCCCGGTTGGCCCGGCATGCGCTGCATCGCCGCCAAAGCGGCGCGACGCCTGCCTCCAGTCAGCACCCGCAGCTGCCAGGGCGATTGCGCAAGCGGTCGTTGCCAGGCCGCTGGTGGCGGACGTCGATACACTCAAGCCGCCTCCATCCGCTACAGGTCATCGTTGACGTACCTCTCGTTGTTTGCCCTGTCATTGATCGCCGCTACCCTGCTGCCTGCGCAATCGGAAGCGGCATTGGCAGCCTTGTTGCTGGATGGCGGCTCGGTGGTGGGGCTGGTTGCGGCGGCGAGCCTGGGCAACGTCCTGGGCTCGCTCATCAACTGGTGGATCGGGCGCGAGGTGGTGCGCTTTCAGGAGCGACCCTGGTTTCCGGTCAAACCGGCTGCCCTGGCGCGTGCACAGGCGTGGTATGGCCGGTACGGCAGGTGGTCGCTGCTACTGAGCTGGATGCCGGTGATCGGCGACCCGCTGACACTGGCCGCAGGCGTCATGCGTGAGCCGCTGCGCGTCTTCCTGCCGCTGGTGGCTGTCGCCAAGACCACGCGTTACATCGTGCTGGCATGGGCAACGGTGTCGCTCATGCGCTGACCGCAGCACGCGCGTCAGTCGGGGGAGCTCGTCCCCGGAGGTGGCGCCGACGGACCGTTAACGCACGTTGCCTATGCTGACGACGCGCAGCGGGGCACCCGTTGCGTCTCCAAGGACAGTGCATCACGGACATCGCAAAGGAGATCGTATGAAACAACTGCACAGTGTGTTGCTTGCTGGATGCCTGCTCGGCCTGAGCGCCCAGGCCTGGGCGGAGGTCGCCAACCTGACCAACAGCGCCGATGGCGCCAACCGCGATGCGGGCATTGCGGCGGTCAAGAAGAAACTGCAGGACGCCTGTACGTCGCGTCAGGGCAAGGTTGATCCGGCATCGTTCGAAGTGGTGTTCGAAAAGACCAGCACCAACCCCGACGTCCCCAAGCCGTATTACGTGGATGCCAAGATCAAGTGCGACCTGCCGTAACGAAGGCGGCGGGCGCGCAGTAGACCTCCGCGCCCGCCGCCATCGCTGCAAGCTGCATGGCGCCGCTGTTCAAAGGGCTGCTGCGCCAGCCGCACTGGCGGCCTGCACCTGTGCGCGTGCCACGTCCAGTGTGTGCATGATCTCCACCACTTCATCCAGGGGATGCAGCGGCGATTGGGTGTAACCCTGGCCGATGTATCGGGCGGCCGCGGTGGCTTGCCATGACAGTCCCTGGTAACCCTTGATGCCGGTCGGGTCGGTCCATTCCACGGCGGCGCCGGCATCCTGGTTGCCGGCAATGTGCAGCGTGGTCGGATTATGGAAATCGCCGGCCAGGTCGATACGGCCTTCGGTGCCGGCGACATAGGCGCGCGAACTGCTGCGTCCGACGATGGAACTGATCAGGGTGGATTGCGCATGCGCGCCATGCGACAGCACCACGGTCGAGAAGGCATCCACACCGGTTTCGGTGAGCGCTCCCACCGCAGTGATTGCGGTGGGGGCCGCGAGGATCATGGAAGAGAACTGCACCGCGTAGACGCCCAGGTCGAGCAAGGCGCCGCCACCGAGTTCGGGCCGGCGTTGCCGGTGTGCGGGGTCGCTGGGGCCGTGCTGACTCAGGTCGGCAAACACATGCCGCACGTCACCAAGCGCGCCGTCGGCCAGCAGCCTGCGGATCACCGAGGTGTGTGGGAGATATCTGCTCCACATGGCCTCCATCAGGAACAGGCCGCGCGCATGCGCTTCTTCCACCAGCACGCGCGCATCGGCGGCGCAGGTGGTCATGGGCTTTTCGATCAGCACATGCTTGCCGGCACGTAACGCTAGCAGGCCGTGTTCGAGGTGTTCGCTATGCGGCGTGGCGACGTAGACGATATCGATATGCGGGTCTTCGACCAAGGCGTCGTAGCGATCGTACGCACGGTCCATTGCCCAGGTGTTCGCAAACGCATGCGCACGCTCGGCACTGCGCGAGGCCACCGCAACCGGACGTTGCGCAGTGTGACGACGCATGGCGCCCACGAATGCCGAGGCGATGACGCCGGGGCCCAGCACGCCCCAGCGCAGCGAGGGCTCGCCCTGGCCAGGCAGAAAAAGCGCGGGCTCCGGCACATGCAGTGACGTCATGGGGATGGGCATCTCTACGGGGATGGCGCGATGCTAACAAACCGGATGAGGTGATCCATGTTGCAGGTAAAGCCATGCGCGACTGCGTTTACCTCGAGGCGAGCGCGGCCGTAGACCAAGGCGGCGCGCTGGCGCTGGCATGCACGCGTTACCCATTGCATGACGGCACTGCGCAGCAAGCGCAGGGGGCTTGGATGCTGCTTCCGAGCCCGTGCAGACAGCATGCCGCAGCTGCGACGCAGTGCCAGCAACCGCCATCAGCGATAGGCATCGGGTTGCAGGACGCGAACCCTGCAACAGGCTGCGCGAGACCCCACTGCCCGCCCCTCAGCGTGCTGCGCGGCGCCAGCCTGCATTGATCGCTTCCTGCGGCGAGCAGAAATACCGCTCGCCCTTTGCCGCCGAGATGCTGGTGCGTGCATAGTCGCGCTGGCCCGGCACGTGGAAGATCTTGTTGCCCTTGCCGGAAATGTTGCCCTTGATGGCGCAATGGCCCGGTGCGGGCGGCGATGGCCGCACGCGGGACGCGACCTGGTTGCGTTTGTTGCGCCGATAGTCGGCAGGCATCTGGAAGCTGCCTTGCCAGAGATTGCGCTGTTGCTGCTGGGCGAGGCGCTCGTCGGCGACGAACGCAGTGGCGTACTGGCGATAGGCCACGGCCCAGCCTGAACGTACCATCCAGCGGTTGACCGATTGGCCCTGCATCGTGCATTCGGCAACGGTGCGACCGTAGCGATCGGTCTCCTTCGGCTGACAGCGTACGGTCTTGTCCGTCAGATGGCTGTCCAGTGCGGCAGCGGATCGACGACCGCACGGCCACGGGCGCCCAAGCTGATCGCTGCACTGCTGCGCACTCTCCGGCGCGTCGATCCCCCACAGGCGGATGCGTTGTTGCGCCACGGTGATCGTGTCTCCATCCGTGACGGTGGCCCGACCAACAATCTCTGCTGCAGCAGCCGGTGACATCAACAGCAGCCCGGCGCCGATCGCCATCAAACATCTCAACACCATCTACAACAATACCCTTGGCGATCGGCAGCACGTCGTCCCGTCGTTGCCGCCTTGTTGCACGTTTTAGCCGAATGGCAATGCCCGGCCATGTCCTGTGCCCGACGCCCACGCGGCAAAGCCGGCGCGGGGCCGGCACTGTATGTCAATGCGATGCGGATGCCTATCCCCGTCAGCGCGGTTGTGCTCGGCCAGCCGCCTTGAATGGGCCGATGCAACTGCGAGTTACGCATCTCGCCACACGCAGCCGAAACCGTGGGCTTGTCGTTGCGGCACTATTTACCAAGAGCAATGTTTACTTCAGCAGCAAACACACTACGTCCTGCCGGGCGCGCGTCCAGTGGAGCGCTTGCGTCCTGCCCGGCTACTTGCGGAGCCGGGCAGGCTTGCAGGCGGTGACTTACTGTGTGGCAGGTGCAGCGGCGGCGGTCTCCGGCGTGATACGCCAGATGATGTTGGCCAGATCGTCGGCCACGATCAGTGCGCCGCGCGGGTCCACCGTGACACCGACCGGGCGGCCACGGGTCTTGCCGTCGTCGCCATGGAAGCCGGCGACGAAGTCGATGGGCGTGCCTGCCGGGCGGCCGTCGCGGAACGGTACGAACACCACCTTGTAGCCGACCGGCGGGTCGCGGTTCCAGCTGCCGTGTTCGCCGACGAACACGCCGTCTGCGAATTTCGCGCCCAGGGCGCTCGACGAGAACGCAACGCCCAGCGCCGCGACGTGCGAGCCCAGGGCGTAGTCCGGCTCGATGGCGGAGGCGACCTTTTCAGGGTCCTGCGGCATGACGCGGGTGTCGACGTTCTTGCCCCAGTAGCTGTAAGGCCACCCATAGAAGCCGCCTTCGCGTACCGATGTCAGATAGTCCGGCACTAGGTTCGGGCCGATTTCATCGCGTTCGTTGACCACGGCCCACAACGCACCGGTGCCGGGCTGGATCGCCAGTGCGGTTGGGTTGCGCAGACCGGTGGCATACGGCTTGTGTGCGCCGGTTGCTGCGTCCACCTGCCACACCTGTGCGCGGTCGACTTCGGCGACCATGCCGCGCTCGGTGATGTTGCTGTTGGAGCCGATGGCCACGTACAGGTAGCGTCCGTCGGCACTGGCGGTCAGCGCCTTGGTCCAGTGGTGGTTGATGGCCGATGGCAGGTCGGTCACCTTGCTCGGCGCGCCGCTGGCCTTGGTCTGGCCCTCGCGATACTCGAATCGCACCAGCGCATCCTGGTTGGCCACGTACAACGCGTCGCCGATCAACGCGAGCCCGTAGGGCGCGTTGAGTTTGTCGGCGAATACGGTCTTCAATTCATAGGTGCCATCGCCGTCGGCATCGCGCAACAACGTGAGGCGGTTACCGCTCTTGGCCTTGGAGGTGCCCTTGGCCTTGATCGGGCCGGCAATGATGTCCTTGGGCTTGAGGTTGGGTGCAGCGCCGCCACGGCCTTCGGCCACCAGGATGTCGCCGTTCGGCAGCACCAGCGTCTGCCGCGGGATGCCCAGATCGGTGGCGATGGCGGCGATGCGATAGCCTGCCGGAACCGTGGGTGTGCGCTCGCCCCAGGCGGTGGGCTCGGCGATCGTCATGTCGGGCAGCACGCCACGGTCGGGTGCAGGCAATTGCGGCGTGGCGCCGTGTTGGTCAAGCTCAGGTGCCTTGCCGCAGGCAGCCAGGGCGGCAGCCAGGGCGGTGACCGCCAGAACACGTGTCGCGCGGCTCATCGTGCACCTCCCATGCGCAGACCCGACAGCCCGGCCCAGGTAGCGACCAGGGCGAACAAGGTGGCAATGCCCGACAGCACCAATGCGGCCGGCATGATGGCCCAGGCGTCGCGCGCATGATGCAGGGCGTCGAAGAACCCCACGATCCACGTTGCCACCAGTGCAATGAGATAGATCACGTTGCGGCTGCCACGCACCAGCCCAACGATGGCCGCCACCAAGGCAAGCGTGGTGAGCACCATTGCGCCAACCAACAGCCACGAAGCGAAGTTGCTCCATTGGATCTGATAGCTGCTCCAGTAGGCGTAGTCGCTGAGCAGCGTACCCAGGAACAAGGGCCACACACCGCCGAGAACGGCTGCATGGAACGGATGGATGGCCCGATCACGGGTCGGGACAGCGGTTGCATTCATGGCGGACTCATTGGGAACGATGGCGAAACGTGCCCACGATGCTGCCAGCTCGCATGTGACGACCAGGATGATATTGGCGAATCTGCACTGACACGATGCACGCAAGCACAGCAGCCCCATGCGTGGGGCCCGCATGCAGTCGGGCGCGACGCTGCAGCGCACACGAACGATTGTCTGCAGCAGTGTCATTTGCGGTGACACCGCGACCGACGCTGTGCTTGCCGCGACAATGGCATGCTGCGCAGTGCGTGCAGGGTTCTCCGCACATAGGATCCATCAAGCGCCTTAGCATCGAATGCGATTCGCTGATATCGGTGGTCTGTCGATCTGATGCGTGCCTGACGCTGCGATGGCAACGTGCCGATGCACGACTGCTCACAGGCCGCCACGACCACACGTCCTCGCCTCAGTGCATGCATTCCACACCGATGGGGTGGTCATTCGGATGCAGCAGGCCAGCGTCAAACAGCGTGCCGCTGCAACCACGCATGCCTGATGCGGCATCGACGTGCCGCCGCATGTCTAACCCATGCATGGTCGGGCAGGCGCTTGGAATCGCCTGCGTCTATCCCTAAATCTAGCGGAGAACCACGGCAGCCTGGCACGACGCAGTGGTCGCGCGTGTGGCGACTCGCCCTTCATCGCGGCCGCGGTCTGTGTCCTGCCCCTCCCCCCGCGACAGCAGTTTCCGGAGTCAACCACCATGCCCATCTCGGACAGCCTTACGGCCCGGCAGCAGGCCATCGTCCCCATTGCTGCATTCGCCGCCACCGGCGATATCGATCGCCTGGACGGCGCCTTGAACGCGGGCCTGGATGCCGGCCTGAGCGTCAACGACTGTAAGGAACTGCTGGTGCAGGTGTACGCCTACGCCGGCTTTCCACGCAGCCTCAATGCGCTTGCCGCATTGATGCAGGTCACCCAGGCGCGCCGCCAGCGTGGCCTCGACGATGCGCCCGGCACCCTGCCGGGCCCGGTGCCGACCGGGCCGGCGTTGCTTGCGTTGGGTACTGCCAATCAGACGCAGTTGGCCGGCGCGCCGGTGGCAGGCCCCCTGTTCGAGTTCGCGCCGACCATCGATACGTATTTGAAGACGCATCTGTTCGGCGACATCTTTGGGCGCGACAACCTGGACTGGGTCAGCCGCGAATTGGCTACGGTGAGCATGCTGGCGGCACTGGAGGGCGTGGAAGCGCAATTGCTCTCCCATCTGAAGATCAGCATGAACATCGGCGTGAGCACGGCGCAGCTGAACGCACTGGCCCAGGTCCTGGATCAGCGCGTCGGCGCCGCCGCCGGAACGCGCGCCAAGGCGGCGCTGGCCAAGACCCGGTGAGCCCGTCATTGCCAGGATCATGCCGCATGCGGTCGGCGGCGCGCCGCAAGCCGGTGAAGCCGCCTATTCGGAAGCGCGGCGGTGCGGCGGCCGTCGCTGCGGTGCCATCCGCGCAAGGGCCTGCTTCCTGATCAACTGGTCGATGTACTGCTCTGCCAGTCGGGTGCCGATCTCCAGCGCGCTCTGCAGCGAGCCGAAAGTGGGCGCGCTGGCCAGAGGTACCGTGTGCCCGCACACCTGCAAGGTGTCCAGCACCACGCGTTGAGGCTCCAGCTGGCGGGCGACGACACGATACGGCAGGCCCTGATCGGTCCCGTCCATCGCCATCAAGGTGTCGCTTTGCTTGGTGCCCATCGACCCGAGGATAGCGGCGATTCCGCACCACGCCAGCGTCCCACTTTGAATGGTTTATGCAGACGCTACCGGTGACGCCGCGATGCCAGGCCCTTCGCTGTCGGCATCCCTTATTGGGCAGCCTCCAGGGCAGCGCCCATGCGAAGCGATGACGACGTCGTGGTGGTCGTGCCGCGCCTCGCCTGGCGACGGGCTGCTACGCGCCGGGGTCAGGGCGCCTTCTGCGCGTCTCACCATCAACGTTCGTCGACGGGTACCCGGCCGGTGACTCGCCCTCCCCTGCATGTAATGGCAGCGGTGGATAGCTCAAGGAGCAGCAAGTTGGCGGCGCCTGCCTAAGCTTAGGAAGCCTGGGCCGTCGACCCGGGGTGGAAGTGGCACGGCCAGTATTTATAGTGATTTATTCGCCGGCCACTAAAATATACTTTGACCCCTCATCTGGCGAATATTTCCGACGCGCCGGCTTGCCAGGGATATTTTAAATACTGGCGTTAAATAAACAAAATTATTGAAGCCATTCATTTTCATGCAACCGATTGCGCAATTTTGCGCAAAGAACGTCGAATTTTGCACAATCTCCGCGACAAGACTGCAGTCGATCCTCACGGCCGCGGCTTGATAAATAGATCGCGCGGCGTCCACGCCATGGATAGCTTACCGATGCGACGCCCCTGATATTCAAACATAGCAGCTAGCAGAAGAGCCCGTTAGATGCCCTAACGTGCGCTTGAATCCGCTACGCCGGGTGGGCAATCCCCCTACATCTGCTAGCGGTTTCCCCTATTACCTGCGATTTGGGTCTCATCTAGGATTGCCGCCCCTCGAGAAACGTGACCACTTATTGTCCAGCTCGGTGTCACCTTTGGTTCCAATCGGGCCATTCGCGCACCCTTTAATCCGATTTAGCTATGGATTAAATCGTAAATGGCTATCGAGCGGTTCCATCTCTGAATAGCAACTGTCCATTCAGATTTTAGAGGCGGCAGGTAGCGCCGTTAAACAATCCGCAAGCTGCGGCGATTGCAATCGTGCATCAGCCGGGTTTGTCGCAAGCGCTGCTCCGAGGGGACGGACCAGCAAACCCTCGAAGTGAATAACCCGTGAAATATATGCCTTCGCTGGCGCTCGCTGGCGCAGGAACCCTTTGCGCCAGATTCAGATCCAGCAGTAGCGGCGCGCCTCCTACGGAATCGACCAACCCATGAATCGCTCGCTGCTTGCAACAACCATCGCCTCCTGCCTTGTCCTGACCGCCTGTGGCGGCGGCGGTGGCGGTGGCAACGTCCGTAACGACCCGCCACAGAGCACCGTGATCGCGCCAGCGCCGACTGTTCCGACGACGCCGGCACCGACCACGCCCGCACCTGCTGTTCCGACGACACCGACGACACCGACGACACCGACCGCGCCGACCACGCCGGAAACCACCGCCGACCCGCTGCCCAAGACCGCGCCGGTTCCGGCCCCTGCGCCTGCCCGCTACCAGGGCGTGGGTAGCAACCTGCTGGTGCCGATCAATGCCGATCTGGCGCAGCAGGCCGGCGCTCGGGGTCAGGGGGTGAAGCTGGCGGTGCTGGACGACAATCTGGTGCCGAGCTACACGCCGATCAACGGCAAGGTCGATAGCGTCAACGATTACACCGCCAGCCCGGGCACGCCCGAGTCGTCGTCCAATACGCTGCGCGGCCACGGCACGATCGTGTCGGCGCTGGTGCTGGGCTCGGCGCAGGACGGTTTTGCCGGCGGTGTTGCGCCGGATGCAGACCTGTTCTATGCACGTATCTGTGCGGAAAATTCCTGCGGTACCCAGCAGGCGCGTCGCGCGGCGGTGGATCTGGCCGCCTCCGGCGTGCGCATCGCCAACCTGTCGCTGGGCGCCTCGTACGCCGATGCCGCCGGCAGCGCCAATGCGGCCGCGGCGTGGCGGTTCGCACTGACCCCGCTGGTGCAGGCAGATGCGCTGATCGTTGCCTCCACCGGCAACGAAGGCGCGGCGGAAGCCTCGTACCCGGCGGCCACGCCGGTGCAGGAAGCCAGTGTGCGCAACAACTGGCTGGCCGTGGGCGCGATCAATGTCGATAGCTCCGGGAATGCCGCGGGCCTGACCAGCTATTCCAACCACTGCGGTGCAGCGGCGCAGTGGTGCCTGGTCGCGCCGGGCAGCTTCACTGCGCCAGCGCTGGCCGGCACCGAGTTGCAGGGCCAGGTCGCCGGCACCTCGTTCTCCACCGCAGCCGTCAGCGGCGTCGCCGCGCAGGTGCTGGGCGTGTACCCGTGGATGAGCGCGTCCAACCTGCAGCAGACCTTGCTGACCACCGCCACCGACCTGGGCGACCCGGGCGTGGACGCGCTGTACGGCTGGGGCCTGGTCAATGCGGCCAAGGCCATCAAGGGGCCGGGCCAGTTCGCCAGCAACTGGTCGGCCAACGTCGGTGCCGGCTACGACAGCACCTTCGGCAACGATATCTCCGGTGCCGGCAGCCTGACCAAGAACGGCACCGGCAAGCTCACCCTGAGCGGGACCAATACCTACACCGGCGGCACCACCATTGTCGATGGCGTGCTGTCGCTCTCCGGCAGCCTGCGCTCGGACCTTCTGGTCGCCAACTCCGCCACCTTCGAGTCACGCGGCGGTGTCATCAACGGCGGCTACAGCCTGGTCAATGCGACCGGCACCACCGCCATTGAATTGGGCAAGGGCCTCACCGTCACCGGCCTGGCCAGCTTGAAGGGCAATCTGCTGCTGTTGCCGGAAGCGGCCGGCTACACCGTCGGCAGCACCGAACGGATCGTCAAGGCCGGCGTCCTGCAAGGCACCTTCGACCGCGTGCAGTACGCCAACAATTTCTTCTGGACCGCCTCGCTTGCGTACGACCCGACCACCGTCACCGCAACGTTGACGCGGAATGCGTCGGCCGCGAGTGCGCAGGCGGCAGGTGCACCGCAGGCAGTGGTCAGCGGTGCAAGCCAGGCCGATACGCTGTTAAAGGTGCTGGATACGCGCGTGGCCTCCGGCGACACTGCAAACCTGGGCGGCCTGATCAGCGCCACCGGCGCGCTGCTGGCGGCTTCCGATGCGCAGGTGGCTGCATCGCTGCCGACGCTGGTCGGTCAGGTGCATGGCGTGGAGCGCACGCTGGGCTTCCAGTCCGCACTCAACGATGCCCGGGTTGCCGCCGATCGTCTGCCGTACCTGGCCGACACCACCACGCTGACCACCTGGATGCAGGGCAGCTATCTGGATGGCGACATGCGCCGCACTGGCTTTGCCTCGGCCGACTACACCCAGCAGGCCACCACCGTCGGTGTGGATCTGCCGGTGGGCGGCACCGGCACGGTGGTGGGCGCAGCGCTGACCTCGGGCCAGGATCGCGCCCATATCGATGCATCGGCCAGCCGTCTGCGCTCGGATCGCTATGCGATGACGGCGTATCTGTATCAGCCGCTCGGCCAGGCGTATGTGTCCGGCATCGGGTCGTACGGCATGAGCAGTGTCGAGACCGAGCGCAACGTGCAGGCCGGCAGCATCGGCGAGCGTCTGCAGGACCGCCGCCACGACACCAACTGGTCGCTGCGTGCCGAAGTCGGCCTGATGCCGCACGCAGGGTTGTCGCCGTTCGTGGCGGCAGGTGTGGTCAGCCAGACCCAGGACGCGTTCAGTGAGGCCTCGGTGACCGGGTTGGGCCTGAGCGCCGGTAGCGACACCCTGCGCGCAGGGTATGGCGAAGTCGGCGTGCGTGGTCACCTAGTGCACGGCAAGTGGGGCTTCGATGGCCTGGTTGCGTATCGCTCGCTGTTGGGTAATCCGAATGCCGACTTCACCGCCTGGTTCACCGGTCTGCCGGAAGCACGCTTCAACGTGGCGGGCACGCCGGTCTCGCGGCAGGCCGTGCGCGCCTCGGTGGGCGTGCGCTACGAATTCAACGATGCGTTCTCGCTGTATGGCAATGTCGGTGCCGAGCGCGGGCGTTCGGATTCCAACAGCATCAACGCCAACGTCGGTCTGCGCTGGCAGTTCTGATTGCAACGATGGCGTGCCTGGCACGCCATGGTCAGACGGGTGTGTCGCTTCAGCACTACAAGGCCCCGGCATGCCGGGGCCTTCTGCTGTGTGGTGCCGTGCGTAAGGAGGCATGCAAGAGCAGCTGAGCGACATCATGCTCGAGGTCCGTGGTGGTCAGGCGATGCGCCGGAGGCAGGGCCGGCTCGCTGGCAGGCGAATTGCCGATAGCGAGCGGAAACCAAAAAGCCCCGGCAGGCCGGGGCTCGTTGGTTCACGCTGTTGCTGCGATCAGAAGCTCCATCCCCAGGTCACCTGCCCGCCGTAGGCGGTCTGGCCGTCGCCGTTGAGTCCCTGCAACGACAATGCCATGCGGCTATTGGGCGAGGTGATCACGCTGACGCCCACCTCACCGATGGCTGCATTCTTGGCCAGGGTGACGCTTTGCACCGAGAACTGCGCACCGGTGCCGACAAAGCCCGCCGAGCGCTGCACGGCACGGTCGCCGAAGGCATGCCGCCAGCCCACCGAGGCGTAGAGCGAAGCCTGCTCTCCCAGTTGCCAACGCCCGCGCAGGCCTACCGTGCTGGTGGTGAATTCGTCCTTGGCGCTGCCGACAGACAGTGCGGCGATCCCGCCGCGCTCGTTGAACCCATCCGTCTTCAGATGGGTGTAGTCGGCCGCGATGAACGGGCTGTAGACCGCGTTGCCGGTGCGCAGGTTCCAGGACGCTTCCAGCGAGGCGGTGACGGCGGTGGCATCGTAATCGTTGGTGAGCCGCTCTTCGAGCACGCCGGGCAGCATCACCCGACGCGAGCCGTCCACGCGGTAGTCGGCGTAGTCCACCGCGCCTTGCAGCGAGAACGCAGACCAGTCGGCCTGGCCATACACGCCGACATGCGTACCGTCGATGTCGGCCCGGTCGCCCCACTCGCGCGACCAGCTTTCGATGTCCTGGCTGCCCACCGCAATGCCGACCACGCTGCGCTCCCCGACGCGCCGCTCGGCACCGGCCATGATGCCGTTGTCTTCGCGCCGCACCGAGATGGCATTGGCATCGCCATCGACCCGGTTGGGCAGGCTGCGGCCGGTGATCCACACCGTGGTCTCGCCGATACGGGTGTCCTGGCTGTCGCCACGCAGATGATTGCCGATGCCGCTGTAGAGGAAGCGACTGTCGAACATCGCAGTGGCGGTGCTCGCATGGCTTTCGCCCGACAGCGACGCAAACGCGGTGGCCACCGCCTGCGCATCGTCCGGGAGACGGACCACGGCCTGGTACACCGGGCTGGTGGTGGGCAGGCCGTCCACTGCAGCGGCGGTGGACTGCTGGTTGGGCGTGGTCACCGCATCGACCATGCCGGTGGTGTTGCGGCCGAAGAAGACCGACAGCCCCGTTGCGCTGGTGCTGACATTCGGGTCGATGAAGGCATAGTCGGAGATGACGTTGGTGAATTGCCCGCTCAGCCCGCCGGCGGCGTTGATCACCGGAATCTCGGTGAACAATGGCAGGTCGGCCGCACGCACCACCTGCAAGGTGCTGCCCGGTGCCAGCGTCGCGGCGCCGCCCACCGTCACCGGCGTCACCACACCGCCGTTGCCCGGCGTGACCTGCACGGTGGAACCGGGGCCGATGGTGGCGTTGCCGCCAATGGTGACGGTGCCGGTGGTCCCGCCGATCGCCAGGGTGCCACCGGACGTGGTGAGGCTGCCGATGGTCCCGCTGCCGGTCAGCGTACCGCCCGGTCCGACCGTCACTGGCCCGCCGATGGCGGCGCCCGGATTGTCCGGATTGCCCACGCTCAGGGTGCCCGCGCTGATGGTGGTCGGCCCGGTGAACCCGCTGCTGTCCGCGGTGACCAGCAACGTGCCCAGGCCGTCCTTGAGCAGAGTGCCGGTGCCCGACAGCGTGCCGGCATAGGTTCCATTGGCGTTCTGCAGGAACACCAGCGCGCTGTTGTTGGCGATGTTGCCCTGCAGGCTGTCGGTGTCGCCGATCAGCGTTCCGGCATTGACGGCGGTGCCGCCGAGATAGCTGTTGACCCCATCCAGGGTGACGGCACCGACGCCGTTCTTGATCAGCGTGCCGCTGCCGCTGATGTTGCCGGCAAAGCTGCCGTCGCCGGCCTGATCGAACACCAGCACTGCGTTGTCGAGGATAGTGCCCTGCAGGCTGGCGGTAGTGCCCTGCAACGTGCCACTGGCAATGGTGGTGCCGCCGCCATAGCTGTTGGCCCCGGCAAGCGTCAGGACGCCGGCCCCCTGCTTCACCACGTTGCCGGTACCGCTGACGATACCGGCAAATGTGCCATCGGTGGCCTGGTCGAAGACCAGCGTGGCGTTGTCCACCACGTTGCCCTGCAGGCTGGCGGTGTTGCCGATCAAGCTGCCCGCACTGACCAACGTGCCGCCGGTGTAGCTGTTGCTGCCGGTGAGCTGCAGGACACCGGTGCCGGTCTTTTCCAGCGACCCGGTGCCGCTGACCACACCGGCGTACACGCCGCCGGTGGTCTGGTTGAACACCAATGCTGCGTTGTTGGTGATGTCGCCCTGCAGGCTGGTGGTGTCGCCGATCAGGCTGCCGGCCGCAATGGTAGTGCCACCGGTGTAGCCGTTCGCCCCATTGAGCAGCAATGCGCCCGCACCGTCCTTGACCACGCCGCCGGTGCCGGTGATCGAACCGTTGAAGATGCCAGCGGCCGCCTGATCGAACACCAGGCTGGCATTGTCGACAATGGCGCCCTGCAGGCTCGCACTGTTACCCACCAGCGTGCCGGCATCGACCGTGGTGCCGCCGGTGTAGGCATTGCTGCCGGCCAGCGTCAGCGTGCCGGTGTTGGTCTTGATCAGCGCCCCGCTACCGCCGAGGCTGCCGGACAGGGTCAGGTCGGCCGGGTTGTCCACGGTGAGCACGGCGCCCAGGTTGATCGTGTTGCCCAACGCTGCGGCAATCGCGTTGCTGAGCACCGAGTCGCCGGTGACCGACAATGCGCCACCGCCCAACGCCGTGTTGCTGCCAACCGCCAGCGTGCCGGCGTTCAACACCGTGCCACCTGCGTAGCTGTTGGCGCCATCGAGCGTGAGCGTGCTGGTGCCATTCTTGATCAGGCTGCCCGCGCCGGCGATCGGCCCGGACAATGTCAGGTCGTTGCTGCCGAGCACATTCACCGCACCGTCGAGCACCACTGCATTGCCAACCGCCAACGCCTGATTGCTATCGAGGTTGGTGCCGGCCGCAGCCGTCAAGGTGCCAGTGCCCAGTGCCTGCGCATCGCCCAGCACCAGCGTGCCGCCGCCGAGCGCGGTGCCGCCGGTGTAGCTGTTGGCTGCATCCAGGACCAGGGTGCCGGTGTCGAGTTTCTGGAGCGCGCCGGTGCCGCCGATGGCGACATCGATCGTGCCGGTGACACCGGGGTCCACCCGGATGATGGTGGTGGCGGCATTGGCGCTCAGCGCGCCTGCTCCGCCATCGCCAAGCACATAGCCATCGGTGATGAACTGCATGCCGGTGATGCCCTGGGTGCCCTGCACGCCCACCGTGCCGGCGCTGCCGGCAAACACTGCAAAGCTGTTCTGCCAGGGGCTGTTGGTGAGACCGTCGATCGAGGTCCAGTTGGTGCCGCCCGCGGTCCACGCGGCGGTTCCGCCATCGACGCTGCCGTTGGCCACGGTCTGCGCGCCATCCCAGAACTGCACATTGCTGCCAGGCGACAGCACCACCACGTTGACCTGCTGGGCGAGTGCGGTCTGCAGCGTCAGCTGGGTCGGGTCGATGGTGCCGGGCAGCGTGCCGATATCCAGCCCATTGTTGGTCAGCGCGCCGACGTAATCGATCAGGCGATACACACCCGTGCCGAAGCCGCCGATGTCGGTGATGTTGAGCGTGCCATCCAGGGTCAGGTCGCCGTTGACCGCCAGCACACCGGTCTGGCTGGGCGTGCCCAGCAACGCATCGAGGGTGGCGTTGGGGGCCATGTTCAAGCTGCCGGTGGTCAACACTGCACTACTGGTCACCACCAGCCGACCACCGTCGTTGACGGTGACAGCCGCATCGACCACGCCGCTGCCGCTCAGCGTGCCGCCGGTGCCCACATTGACCCCGCCGATGCTGGCGAGCGTGCCGTCCACATCCAGCGTGCCGCCAGAGATCTGCGTGGTGCCGCCCAGTGCGCTGGCACCGGTGAGCTGCACGGTGCCGTTGCCCACCTTGTCCAGGTTACCGGCACCGCTCAGGCTGCCGGCAAAGCTGCTGCCGACGTCGTTGACGCCGAGCTGCAAGGTGGTGCCGCCGAGGATGGCGACGTTGCCCTGCCCGGTCACCGCGCCCAGCGCGGCATTGCCGCCCAGCGACAATCCGGCGCCTGCCGCCACATCCACCGTGCTGGTGGTGCCCAGACCGCCGGCAGCGGACGTGGCCAGCACGCCGGCCTGCACGGCCACCGGACCGCTGAAGCTGTTGGCGCCGGACAGGGTCAAGGTGCCCAGACCGGTCTTGGTCAACGCACCGGTGCCGCTGAGCGTGCCGGTCAGCGCCAGATCGGCTGCATTGGCAATGCTCAGGTCCGCACTCAGGTTGATGCTGTTGCCCAACGCTGCGGCAATCGCGTTGCTGAGCACCGAGTCGGCGGTGACCGACAATGCGCCACCGCCCAACGCCGTGTTGCTGCCAACCGCCAGCGTGCCGGCGTTCAACACCGTGCCACCGGCGTAGCTGTTGGCGCCATCGAGCGTGAGCGTGCTGGTGCCACTCTTGATCAGGCTGCCTGCGCCGGCGATCGGGCCGGACAATGCCAGGTCGTTGCTGCCGAGCACGTTCACGGCGCCGTCGAGCACCACTGCATTGCCTACCGCCAACGCCTGATTGCTATCGAGGTTGGTGCCGGCCGCAGCCGTCAAGGTGCCAGTGCCCAGCGCCTGCGCATCGCCCAGCACCAGTGTGCCGCCACCGAGCGCGGTGCCGCCGGTGTAGCTGTTGGCTGCATCCAGGACCAGGGTGCCGGTGTCGAGTTTTTCAATGCCACCGACGCCGGAGACAGCGACGTCGATCGTGGCCGTGGCGCCGGGGTCGACACGGATGGCGGTGAGCGGCGTGGTCAGGTCCAGCGCACCGCCACCGGCATCGCTCAGGCGGTAACCGTCGGTCACGAACTGCAGCCCACCCACGCCTTGCGTGCCCTGCACGCCTACCGTGCCGGCGGTGCCGGAGAACACCGCAAAGTCGCCCTGCCAGGTGCTGTTGGCCGTGCCATCCTGGCCGGTCCAGTTGGTGGCGGCGCCCCATACACCCGCGCCGCCATCGACCGTGCCGTTGGCCACGGTCTGCACGCCGTCCCAGAACTGCACGATGCTGCCCGGCGCGGTGACCACCAGGTTGATCTGTTGGCCGATGGCGGTCTGCAGTGCGAGTTGGCTGATGTCGACACTGCCCGGAATGGTCCCGAACAGCACGCCGTTATTGGTCAACGCGCCGGTGTAGTCGATCAATCGATAGACGCCGGAACCGAAGCCGCCGATGTCGGTGATGTTGAGCGTGCCGTCCAGGGTGAGATTGCCGTTGACCGCGAGCAGACGCGTGGTGCTCGGTGCCGCAAGCGAGACATCCAGCAAGGCACCCGGTGCCAGCGTCAGCCCACCGACGCTGAGCGAGGAGCCGCTGGTCAATGCCAGCCGCCCGCCGTCGCCGATGGTCACCGCACTGGCAATGCTGCCATTGCTGCCGCTACCGGTCAGGGTGCCGCCCAGCGCCACATTCAACGCGCTGGTGCCCAGGCTGCCAATCACGTCCAGGGTGCCGGCGCTGACCTGCGTGGCACCTCCGATCAGGCTGTTGCCCAGCAGCCGCACGGTGCCGGCGCCGACCTTGTCCAGGTTACCGCCCCCCCCAAGACTGCCGGCGAAGTCGCCACTGCCCAGCTGCAAGGTGGCGCCGGCATCGGTATCGACGCTTCCGGCGCCGCTGAGGGCGTTGATCAAACCGCCACTGGTCAGGTTCAAGGACGCGCCAGCGGCCACATCGACCGTGCTGGCGTTTCCGAGCGAGGCGGCCGTGCTGGCCACCAGGGTGCCGGTCTGGATCGCGAGCGGGCCGGTGTAGGTATTGCTGCCACTCAGGGTCAAGGTGCCCAGACCGGTCTTGGTCAGGCCGCCCGCACCGCTGATCGTGCCGCTGGCCAGCATGTCTGCTGCGTTGTCGACGGTGAGTGCCGCACCCAGATCGATGCCATTGCCCAGCGCCACCGCAATGGCACTGCTCAACACCGCGTTGCCGGTAACCGACAGGCTGCCGGTGCCCAGCGCGGTGTCTGCGCCAACCGCAATGGTGCCGGCGGTGAGTGTGGTGCCCCCGCCGTAGCTGTTGCCGGCCGTGAGCGACAAGGTGGTGGCGCCGTTCTTGATCAGGGCGCCGGTCCCGCTGACCACACCGCTCAAGGTCAGGTCGTTGCTGCCGTCCAGGCTGAGCTGGTCATCCAACTGCACCGCGTTGCCCACAGTCAGCGCCGCCGTGGTGTCCAGTTGCGCTGGCCCGCCGACCAGCAGGCCGCCTGCACCCAGGGCCGCCGCGTTGCCGAGCACCAGCCGGCCTGCATCCAGCGTGACGCCACCGCTGAACGTATTGGCATTGCCCAGGGTCAATGTCGCGGCGCCCTGCTTGTCGAGACTCCCGGCACCGCCGATCACCCCGTTCAATGCGATGTCCTGGGTGCCGGGCAAGCGCAACGCGCCGTTCAACACGAGCGCGTTTGCCAGGTTCACCGAAGTGCTTGCATCCAGCGTGGTGCCACCGGCCGCCGTCAGCGTGCCGATGCCCAACGCCGCATCGCTGCCTGCCACCAGCCCGCCGGATTGCAGCTGCAGGCCGCCGCCCCAGGTATTGGCGCCGTTGAGGGTGAGGGTCTGAGTTCCGCTTTTGACCAGGCTTCCTGCACCATCGATGACGCCGTTGAGTGTCAGGCTCCCACCGTCGATGCCGAGTGCGCCGTTCACCGTGAGCGCATTCTGCAAACTGAGCGCCGTGCCAGCAGTGAGTTGCGTGCCATCGGCTGCGGTGAGTACCCCGGTGCCGAGCGCGGTGTTGCTGCCGACCACCAGGGCGCCGGCGTTCAACGCGGTGCCGCCGGTGTAGAGGTTATTGCCGGTCAGCGTCAGTGCGCCGGTGCCTTGTTTGATCAGGCTGCCCGCACCGCTCACGGTGCCGCTCAGGTCGAGGGCGTTGTTGCCGGTGAGCGACAGCGCGCCGTTCAAGGTGACGTCGTTACCTACCGTGGTGGCCGTCGTGGCCTGCAGCTGCGTGCCATCGGCTGCGGTCAACGCGCCGCTGCCCAAGGCGGCGCCCGTGCCGATCAGCAGTGCCCCCGCGTTGAGATCCACACCGCCGGCAAACGTGTTGGTACCAGTCAGTGTGAGCGTCGCGTTGCCGTTCTTGACCAGACCGCCGGCACCACTGACAAGCCCGGTGAGCGAAAGATCCTGGCTGCCGCCGAGTAGCAGATCGGCATCCAGCACCACGCTGTTGGCGAGCGAGCGCGCGGCCGTGCCATCCAGCAGGCCGCCGGCAACGGTCAGGGTTCCGGTGCCCAGCGCTGCGTCGCTGCCCAGCAGCAGGCTGCCGGCGGTCAGACGCGTGCCACCGGCATAACTGTTGTTGCCGGCCAGGGTGAGGCTGGCGGGGCCGAGCTTGTCCAGGCTGCCGACGCCGGTGATGTCGCCAGTGAGTGAGAGTGCATTACTGCCCGCGATGTTGACCAAGCCGGTCAGTGCAATGGCGTTGGCGAGCGTGCTGACTGCAAGGGTATCCAGCGTGGTTCCCGCCGCGGCGGTGAGCGCGCCGACACCCAGGGCGCTGTTGCTGCCGATGGTGAGCTTGCCCGCACTCAGCGTGGTGCCGCCGGTGTACGCATTGGTGCCGCTCAGGGTGAGATCGCCGCTTCCGGACTTGACCAGGCTGCCGGCACCGGTAATGCCGCCGTTCAAGGTCAGCGCCTGCGCGCCGTCGAGCGTCAGCGCGCCCGTGGCGAGCGCGATCGCATTGCTCAGCACCGTCGGCGTGGTGCCCTGCAAGTTGGCGTTGCCGGTCACGTTCAGCGCGCCGCTGCCCAACGCGTTGCCATTGGTGAGCTGCAAGGTGCCGGCGCTGAGGGTGGTGCCGCCGCTATAGGTGTTCAGCCCTCCCACGGTAAGGGTGCCGGTGCCGAGCTTGTTCAATGCACCGGTGCCGCTGATGGTGCCCGCCAGATTCAGGGCGGTGCCATTGCTGCTCACCCCTACGCTGCCGGTCAGTGCGATGGCATTGCCGAGCGTGGCCGCAGCCGCTGCATCGAGCACGCCACCGCTGGCAGTAAGGGTGCCGGTGCCAAGGGCGGCATTGTTACCGACCACCAGGCGCCCACTGCTCAGCGTGGTGCCACCGGTGTAGCCATTGGTGTTGGACAGCGTGAGATCACCCGCGCCGCTCTTGATCAGGCTGCCGCTTCCGTTGATGACACCGCCCAGCGTCAGGGCCTGGGCGCCGGTCCAGCTCAGGGGCCCGGACAGGTCGACGGCGTTGCTCAGGGTCAGCGGTGCACTGGTGCTCAGGTTGGAGGCACCGGTGACATTCAACCCACCGGTACCCAGTGCAGCTGCATTGCCCACCTGCAAGGTGCCGGCGGCGAGCGTGGTACCGCCCGTATAGGTGTTTGCAGCATTGAGCGTGAGTGCGCCGGTGCCGGTCTTGGTGAGGCCGCCCGTCCCTGCAAGCGTGCCGTTCAAGGTGAGCGCATTGCCGCTGGCGCCCAGCCCCAGGGAGCTGTTCAGCGCGAATGTATTGCCCAAGGTCAATGGCGCCGTCGTGTCCAGCAGCCCGCCTGCCGCAGTGACGGTGCCGGTGCCGAGTGCGCCAGCGGTTTCCAGCACGGTCGTGCCGGCACTCAGGGTCGTGCCGCCGGCATAGGTGTTGGTCCCGCCAAGGGTCAGCGTGCCCGTGCCGGTCTTGTTCAGTGCTCCGGTTCCACTGATGGCGCCTCCCAGGCGAACGTTGTTCGTACCGCCGATGCCCAGCGCGGCATTGAGCACCACCGCGTTCGGCAGGTTGAGGGCGGTGCCGGCCACCAGGCTGCCACCGGCTGCGGTCACGGTGCCGGTTCCCAACGCGCTGTTGTTGGCAACGGTCACTGCACCGGCACCCAGGTTGACGCCGCCGCTGAAGGTGTTGGTCCCGGTTAGAGTCAATCCGCCGGTCCCGGTCTTGGTCAGTGCCCCGACACCGGCCAGCGTGCTGCCGATGGTGAGGGCATTGCTGCCCTGCACCGTCAGGCCGCCGGCAGCGAGGGTGATGCCACCGGCGGGCGCGAGGGTCAGGCCGGCGGCAGTGGATTCCAAGGTGCCGCCATTGGCAGTGATCGCGGTACCGAGCTGCGCCGGTGTCGAAAATTGCAGGACGCCACCATTGAGCGCGCTGCTACCGAAGTTGCTTGCACCACCCAAAGTCCAGGTACCGCTGTTGACGCGCAGGCTGCCGAAATTGATGTACTGATCCGTGCTCACGGTGCCGGCGCCGGTGGTGCCACTGCCGGTCCCGGTGACGGCGTTCTGCAGGATCAATGTATTGGTGCCGCCGGCACCACCGTCCACGACACCGGTGCGCGCAAAAGTCAGCAGGCCGCTGGGGCCCAGCAATTCCAGCGCCAGGCCACCGCCATTACCGATGCTGCCGCCGGTGACTGCGGTGAAGGTGTTGGTGCTGTTGGCACCCATCGACACGCTACCGGTGATGGTGCCGGCATTGACGAAACTGTTGCCTGTGGCCGAACTCTGAAAGCCGACGCGCCCCTCGATGGTGCCGGTGTTGACCGCGTTGACGGTTCCGCCGCCCGTGACTGCAATCACCGGCGTATCAGCCCCCAGCACCGACAGGTTGAGCAGCGGGCGGTTGCTGATCAGGCCAGCATTGTTGATCTGCACGACACCGCTGTTGGCCGAGGTGAGGCCCAGCGCCATGCCGTCGAGATTGAGCAGGTTCGCTCCCAGCAGGCCTCCGGTGCCGTAGATGCTGCCGCCGAGAAGATTGTTGGCCACCACCGACGTGGACGTCGCATTGCCCATGGTGACGCCGCTGCTCAACACGGACAGCAGGCCGAGCACGGACGGATCGATCGAACCACTGTTGTTGAGCGTCGCGTTGGTGCCGTTCAGTGCGATGGCGGTGCCACCGAGCAAACCGGCGGTCATCTGCGTACCGGATGCCACATTGACGGTCAGGTTGTTCGCGCTGCTCGCAAACGCATTGCCGGTCAGCGCCAGCCCCGTGCAGGTGACAGTTGCGCCCGCTGCAGGCAGGGCCGGTGTACACGCGCCCCAGGCCAGCGCCGGCGCGGCGGCCCCCACCGCAAGAATGATCAGGCTCGGCAGTGCGCGGCGTGTGGACCCAGGTTTACGTCGCCGCCGTACCAATTCATGCGTGACCACCCAATTGCCAATGGCCGCATTCCAGACAAGCGCAAATGCACGATTCATCCTGATTCCCCCTGATAGCCGCGCTAAGAAGTTGCGTGCACACGCACACGCGCCCCCCAAGACGAGTGAAATAACCATCGAGATGCTGAAAGCGTGAGCCGCTTCAGCTCAGTCGCTTGAGGCCGATAATGATTAATACCAATCCCGGTCAACCGACTGCGCAGATTAATAGGCGATCCGCCTCGAATTAAACTGTGACGAATATCAATAACCTTGAACGCACCTGTTGCACGGATATAATCTGCGAACCAGTTTGCATCTGCCCGCTTAGACGTGAAGTGCCGGGAATCGCGAGCGAGAAACTCGTTCTTGCGAGGTATCTTTCCTAGCTATATCAGCCGTTTGGCGGCCCGCGCCATACGGTTATCGCGCTGCTCTGGCTGAATTCATCAAGCGAGCTCATTGGAATAACGAAGGTGAAAGCGAGCCGAGCGATATGTCGACATGGTTTTGGAAACCATCTCGCACTGCAATACAGGAGCGGCAAGGGATTATCTGCCTGAGTCCGTTTAGATCGATATAACCACTGCAATGGTCGACGCCGATTGTCCGATGCGTTATTGGTATATCGCATCCGTCCTCAGCCCTTTAAATTACTAATCGCATGCCGCGGTCGCGCTTGTTACTTCCGGCGCTCCGGGCAACGGGTGAGGAGTGTGTGATGGAATATGGCGGCGCAGGTCGTCACTCATCGATGACCTCGGTTTGTTTCTAGTAGCCATGCAGTGTGTGATCTTCAACACGGAACCTGACGACATGACGCTTGCTCTGGACGACAAAACGCAGGACCGCCAGTTCGACTGGTCAGGTGTGCCAATCGATCTTGGCGGAATGGAACCGTTGGAGCAGATTGCACGGCTGGTGTGCCATGCACTGGTAGCGCCGGCCGCCGCGTTGACCATCACCGAAGGCGGCCGCATGCGGGTTCTTGCGGCGCGCGGCATCAGCACCAGCCACGTCGAACAAGCCATGGCCCTGTGTGAGCGTGTGCCGGCGTCGGCCAATGGCGTCTTCGAACTCATCGAACACGCGGCGCTCGCGCCGATCCAGCTCGGCGATGCGGCATTCCCGGGTCTTCCCGCACGTTTCATCGCCTGCGTGCAGGTCGGCGCGCCGCAAGCCGGGATCACCGGCGCCTTGTGCGTGATCGATACACGCGAACGCAGGCTGGCCAGTCAGGAGCATCAACAGCTGCTGATGTTTGCCAACGTGGCAGCCGCGCAGCTGGAACTGCAATTCGGTGCCGGCCGCCGCGAGCCGCATAGCGGCCTGCTCAATGCGCGTCAGCTGCAATCGGATCTGGATGCGCTCGCCTTCGGCAGCCATGCAGTGCCGACCATCGCCGCCTTCATCGAGGTCTACGACACGCAGGCTGCCAATGAGGCGCGTCAGGCACTCGGGATGCAGCCCCTGGAAGAATTGATCCGGCATGCCAGCTTCGTGCTGACCCGTGCGCTGCGTGGTAAGGCCACGGTCTACCACGTCGCGCCGATGCGCTTTGCGTTCTTCCTTCTGAACTCCGCGCCCGACGAAATGGAGGACCTGCTGCTGGACCTGCGCGACATGCTGCACAAACCAGTGGACGCGGCCGGCGTACCGATGTCGCTGACCTTCCATGCCGGTGTGGTGCGCTTCGCACCGCAGCAGCCGGACACCAACGATGTCATGCGCAAGGGCCTGGTGTCGCTGGGCGATGCGATCAACAACCATGCCGTGGTGTGCTGGTACAGCGCCTCGCAGGACGACGCCATCCAACGCTCGTATCGCCTGGCGCTGGATGCGGAAAAGGCGCTGGACGCCGGCGACTTCCGGTTGGTGTTCCAGCCGCGTATCGATCTGGAGGATCTGTCGGTCATCGGTTTCGAGGCGCTGCTGCGCTGGCATCACGCCAGTCTGGGACCAATTGGCCCGGATGAATTCATCCCGCTGTTCGAAAAGACCGCGCTGATGTGCACCGTCACCAACTGGGTGATCGAGAGCGCCCTGACGCAGTTGGCGCAATGGCGCGCCCAGGGGCTGGATTTCTGCATCTCGATCAACCTGTCTTCGCGCGATTTCGGCAACATCAATCTGGCCGCGGACGTAATCAACCGCTGCAACGACCTGGGCATTCCGACCACGCGGATCGAGCTGGAAATCACCGAGGGGCGCTGGTTGCGCAGCAATGTGGAGGCCGTGCCACGCCTGCGCGCCTTGCGCGACGCCGGGGTCAGCGTGGCGATCGACGACTTCGGTACGGGCTACAGCAATTTTGGCTATCTCACCGAACTGCCGGTCAATGTGCTCAAGCTGGATCGGTCACTGGTCACCGGCATCGCCACCAAGGCCGGCATGCAGATGCGCGCCGAAGCAGTGGTACGGCTGGCCAGCGCCCTGGGATACCGCACCGTCGCCGAAGGCATCGAGCATGCCGACGAGATCGCGCTGCTGCGCAGTTGGGGCTGCGATGAAGCGCAGGGCTACCTGCTGTCCAAGCCAATGGAAGCCCACTTGGTCGCCGCCTATGTGCAGGAGGCCAGCGCACGTCGCCGGCTGCCCTGACCTGCGTGCCCGGGGCGCATGCGGCGCCGCTGCCGTGGCCCGGCCACCTCAGTTCCGCACCAAGGCGGCAGGTTGAACGCGCCGTGCCGGCGCAGGCCGCTCAGCGATGTTGCAGCGCGTACTCCAGCGCGGCGCAGACGGCCGTCACCTGCGCCGTATTGCATTGTGCAGGCGTGGCGCGCGGGCTGTCCGGATAGACTTCGGTGGTGGTGCGATAGCGTGCGTTCGTGACTCCCGCACACAGGCCCAGACGCCGCACCGGGTAATGGATGAGGCCATGGCCGGCCACCGGCGCGCCGATGAGCTGGCCTTGCGCATCGGCCGGCGCAATATGCGTCACCTGCCCCACCGCAGCGATCACCGCCTGCTGAAAGGCGGGCTGCGGGTCTTCGCTGTCGCCGACCAGATAGAAACCATCCGGGATGCTGCCGGGAACGAATGCAACGCCGTCGCGTGCCGCCAGCGCAGGACGGAACTCGCTCTCGTCGCTGTCGGTGGTCTCATGCAAATCGATATGCACCAGCATCG
This sequence comes from Xanthomonas sp. NCPPB 1325, assembly GCF_041477645.2. Classification (NCBI taxonomy): domain Bacteria; kingdom Pseudomonadati; phylum Pseudomonadota; class Gammaproteobacteria; order Lysobacterales; family Lysobacteraceae; genus Xanthomonas; species Xanthomonas sp. NCPPB 1325. Next base: position 2,511,209 of record NZ_CM192985.1, on the reverse strand, counting down.
TGCCGACGGTGGCCGCCACCAGTTGCATCAGTGCCGCAGATTCCGCGGCCGGGCTGTTGGCGCGGAACGCGCGATTGGGGTCGACTGCCTCGGCGTTCCAGCGCTGGATCCGCTCATAGCCCCACGGATTGACGCAGGGCGCGACCAGCAGATTGCACTTGCCCGCGTAATCGGCTGCGCGCTGCTGCAGGAACTGCAGCGCGCCGTGGACCCCGCTCGTTTCATAGCCATGCACGCCGCCGGTCACCAGCGCGCACGGCAGGCGCGGGTCCCAGCGGGCGCTGCGCAGCGCCAGCAACGGGTACCGGGTTTGTTCGGCAACGAGAGTGCCGTAGGGAATCAGTTCGTAGCGGTCGGCCAAGGCCTCGACCAGGCGCACAACCTCGTCCCTGTAACTGCGCTGCACGCGCTGACGGGCGCGCCATGCCTTGCGTTCGCCCTCGCCCCAGGCGTGGCCGGGGGTGCCGATCGGATAGCCGGAATGCGCAATCATACGTAAAACCATTGCCAGAGAGGGCGCTAGGGTAAGCGCTTGCATTGCAGAAACAAAAAGGGCCCCGCCGTGCGGGGCCCATCGGGCTGCCGTTGACATCAGCAGACCAGGTTCACTTCTTGGCAGTGACGCCCGGTGTGGCATCGCGGACCAGGAATTCTTCGGTCAGCTCGGGCAGATGCGCCAGCAGCCAGTCGGACATGGCCTGCTCCTGCGGCAGGATCTGCTCGCACACGCGCTGGGTCTCGATGTCGCCCACCGTCTTTGCCGCACCCAGCAGCGCGGTGTAGGTGGCGATCTCCAGGTTCTCGAACACGTAACTGGCCATCGCTCCCTTCACGATCTCGTCGGAGGTGGTCATGCCGCCCATCGCCTGGCCGAAGGCAGCCATCTTGCCCATGGTGTCCTTGATCACCGACGGCGAGCCGCCGAGGCGTTCGATACAGGACTCGACCAGGCGCTGCTGGCCCAGGGTCTCTTCCAGGTGCTGCTCGATGCGCGCCTTGAGCTTGGGGTAGTGCTCGATACGCGCGGCCTGGGCCTTGAGCATCTGCTCGGCCTGCTGCTCCATGGCGTGCGCGTCGCGCAGCCAGTCCATCAAATTCTCTTTGGGTTCGGCCATGTGCAATCTCCTGTTGGTGTGCGATGGCTCCAGCCTGGCCCGCAGCGCATGAAAGATGCGGCTGCTTGGAGTGAATGGTGCGTGGCGCTTGCACACGCCGTTGACATGGGGGCTGCATGCGTGACAGCGCAGCGCATGTAGCAGCCGCTGGCTTGGCCAGCGTGGTCCTCAGGAGCGTGGGCTTCAGACACGGGGCAAGACGCGTTGGCTCGGCATCGTGCGTGGTCGCGGCTGATCACACCACACTGCATCGTCAACTTTCTTGCCGCGCAGGCAAGGCGCTCGTCCACGCCCCTGCAAATTCTGCCGAACGTGCCCCCTGCGTACGGCCAATAGCGAAATTTTTCCCTGCAATCGATGGCGTGCGAGCGGAGGGGTGCAAAAATTTCCGCTGGGCGCGTCGGCATGTTTCGGATCAGGCGGTTATCGCTGTCCCGTTTATTGCGGTATCACCATGGGTGCTGTCGAAGCCGGCGGCGTGCAATCGATTGTCTACCAAGCCCGTAGCAAGCGCCGGGCGCACAACGCAGCAGGCCCCACGCCGCATGGCGCAGGGCCTGCATTCCACGCGCCGCGTCGGCATGCCCTCGCATGCCGCTGCGGGTTACGCGGATTCTTCCTGTGGCTTGGCCTGCTTGGAGCGCCCGCCCTTGCTGCCGATACGCGACATATGATCGCGATCGCGGCTCACCGCCTGGCCGCCCTTCCGACCTGCTTCGCGTGCCTCGTCACTGGTGAATTCGTGCGCATTGCCGCTGGCATGCGCGGCCTTCCCACCGCTGCTGGCCAGCAGGCGGCGCTTTTCCGGGTCCAATGCGGCAAAGCCGCGCCGGCTACGAGTACTGTTCTGACCGTCTTCCACTGTGCCTCCTCTCGATGCTTCGGGTACGTCATTGGGTAATGGGCTTACCGCAACAATCGTGCCAACCCGAAACACCAGGCCCGGCGGGGGCAGACGGACACAGGCAGGAAAAAACCGCTGCGCTCGCTGTGCAAATCTTGCACACCTGCCCGACCTGCGCCGGGCCCACTGCGGTGCAAATGCAGGTAGCGCTACCAGCCCAACCCGAACGGCATCACTCCGAGGCCTCCGGCGCCCCTAAAGCAAGGTGACGTCATGCGCGCGGACGATCAGCTGGTCCTGCCGAAAGCGCCGTTCCAGCTCGGCGCGATAGCTGTGCCACCAGGCTGTATCGAGGGTGTCGGCCATGACCTCGTAGATCACCAGATCGTCGCGCACCAACCGCGCGTCATCTTCCCGCCAGGCCCCGCTCACCGGCGCCCGGGTGTAGGCGGTGATGCCGCCGAAGCGCTCGGCCAGCTCGCTGTGGACACGGTCGAACAGGCTCGATGCGAACGGCTGGCGCTGGTTATCGGTCAGCGGCAGCAGCAACTGGATCAGATACATGCGGTGCCCACCTTTGGGTCGGTCGGAGGTATGTCGACAGGAGCCGGGTGTTCCTGCAGCAGCGCCAGCACATGTTCGGCGATGCTCAGGCACGCGGTCAGCCCCGGCGATTCGATGCCGAACAAATTGACCAGGCCAGGGATGCCGTGCCGTGCCGGTCCATCGATGCGGAAGTCCGCGTCCGCAAGCTCCGGCCCGTGGATCTTCGGGCGCACGCCGCAGTAGCCGGGCTGCAGGGCATCGTCCGGCAGGCCTGGCCAGTACCGACGGATGGCAGCGACAAACGCGGCCGTCGGCGCCGGTGCGCAACGGTAGTCCGGTTGCGCCACCCATTCCACGTCCGGGCCGAAACGCGCCCGGCCGTGCAGGTCGAGGGTGAGATGCACGCCCAGCCCACCCGGCTCGGGCAGCGGATAGATCAGCTGCCGAAATGGAGCCCGACCGGCCAGGGTGAAATAGCTGCCCTTGGCGAAGTACGCCTGCATCTGCGCATGCGCGGGCAGGCCCGCGATCGTAGCGGCCAGCGATGGCGCGCCATGACCGGCCGCATTGATCAACCAGCGGCAGGTGAGCGAGGTGGCAGCGTCGTCGGCAATCACCACGCGCACTCCCTGCGCCACCGGTTCGACGCGCTGCACCGCCGTGCGTAACGCGAAGGTGGTGCCGTGCGCCTGTGCATCGCCCTGCAATGCCAGCATCAGCGCATGGCTGTCGACGATGCCGGTGCTCTGCGATTCCAGTGCAGCGACGCACTGCAGTGCGGGCTCGCGGGCGCGGACCTGGGCAGCGCTGAGCGGAACCAATGCGGGGGCATGACTGAGCGCCGCATTGTGCTGCAGGCGATCGAGTTGTTGCTGCTGTGCGTGGTCGCAGGCGACGACGAGCTTTCCGCAGCGTCGGTGCGGCACGTTGCGGTGTGCGCAGTACGCATAGAGCAAGGCATTGCCGCGGACGCACAACCGTGCCTTCAACGAACCGGGCCGATAGTACAGACCAGCATGTATCACCTCGCTGCTACGCGCACTGGTGCCCGTACCGATGGCCGCTTCCGACTCCAGCACCAGCACCGTGTGGCCCTGCACGGCGAGGCAACGTGCGATGGCGAGCCCGACGACGCCTGCGCCCACCACGATGCATTCGACGTCATGCATGACTACGCTCGTTCGACGGCGGGCCAGTGTAGCGACACGGCGCACTGCGCGGGTTGTTGCGACCGTTCTCACCGGCCTCTCACGATCAGCTCCTACTATCGATGTGCGTTTTGCCACGATTTACAGCTGTTTTCGAGTGGCCTCCCCCGCCGCATTCGACACATGCACGTCTACCCCACCCGAGCGCGACCATCGGTCGCACGGTTCGGATGTGCATTGGTCAAAGGAGTTTCAATGGACGCACCGCGTTCGGTCTTGCTGGCCTCCAACTACCAGGCCTGGCCAGAAGCATTCAATGGACAGGCGTATGCATTGCTCAACGTCGTCCGCAACCTGGAACATGCACAGCTGCTGTGTCCGCCGGCAGCGGACTATACAAGCGGGCGCGGCGTCACGCCGAGCGTGTCGTACCTGGTCAACGAGCTTGCGTATCGCAGTGTGTCCGCACTGCGGCGTTTGAGCGGCCGCCCCGCCCTGTCCAATGCGCAACCGCAGCGGCTGGACCGTGACTACGACCTGTTCTTCTACGTGTGCCAGTTTCCCAAGGAGTTGAGCACGCTCGCGCGCATCGATGGCTGGCACCAGCGCTGCCAGCTACGCGCGGTGTACCTGCTGGAGACCTGGCCGGAACTGCTGCACGCGCAGAGAGCCGAGCTGCAGGTGCTGGATCAGTTCGATCACGTGTTCGTGCTCAATGCCAGTTGCGTGGATGCATTGCAGCAGTACACCCGCACGCCGGTGTCGTTTCTGGCCAGCGCCTGCGACACGGTGCTGGCCACCCCCGTGCCACGGCCGCCGCAGCGCTGCATCGATGTGCTGAGCATCGGGCGGCGCATGCCCCAGGTCCATGCGCAACTGCTCGACCATGCGCGGGCACACCCGGAGTTCTTCTACCTGCACGATGCACTGCGCGGCGGCGCGGTGCCGGACTGGTCTGCGCATCGCTTGCAGTCCGCGGCGATGATCAAGCGCGCCAAGTTCTTCATGGCACACGACTTCACCGTGGATACGGCCGGCGTCTTCAAGGGCGTGCAAAAGCAGGCGTTGGCTACACGGTATTTCGAAGGCGCGGCCGGCGGCGCCGTGATCGTCGGCTCGGCGCAACGCTGCCCGGAGTTCGGCCAGTTCTTCGATTGGGAGGACGCGGTGATCGAGCTGCCGCCGGCACTGGACGACATTGGCGCCTTTCTGCAGGAGCTGGAGCAGCAGACCGACCGCCTTGCACAGGCGCGCGTCCACAACACGGTGCAGTCACTGCGCCGGCACGATTGGGCACACCGCTGGGTGCAGGTGCTCGACACCCTGCAGTTGCCGCGCCCACCGTTGCTGGCCGAGCGCATTGCCCTGCTCGACAGTCTGGCCGCCATGGCCGAGCACGCCGCCTCCCCGCCGATGCTGGCGATGAGCATGACCGCGTGACCGCAGCGCCGCATGTGTTTCAGATCAAGGGATCAGCAATGAAAGCAGTCATTCTGGCGGGCGGGCTGGGCACGCGCCTTTCCGAGGAAACCGCCATCCGCCCCAAGCCCATGGTGGAGATCGGCGGCAAGCCGATCCTCTGGCACATCATGAAGATCTACGCCCATCACGGCATCCAGGATTTCATCGTCTGTCTGGGCTATCGGGGCGAGGTGGTCAAGGATTTCTTCATGAACTACCACATGCGCGAATCGGACGTGACCTGCGACCTCGGCAGCAATACCACCACCTTGCACAACACCCGCGCCGAGCCGTGGCGGGTGACGCTGGTGGACACCGGCGCGCAGACCATGACCGGCGGGCGCCTGCGTCGGGTGCGTGAGCATCTGCGTGGCGAATCGGCGTTCTGCATGACCTATGGCGACGGCGTGGCCGACATCGACATCGGTGCGGCCATCGCGCTGCATCACCGCGAAGGACGGCTGGCCACGGTCACCGCCGTGCAGCCACCGGGGCGCTTTGGCGCACTGCGCCTGGACGGTGGGCAGGTGACCGGTTTCCGCGAGAAGCCGGTCGACGGCGATGGACTGATCAACGGGGGCTTCTTCGTGCTCGACCCGCAAGTGATCGACGTGATCGAGGACGACAGCACGGTCTGGGAAAACAGCCCGCTGGAAGCGCTGGTCGACCGCGACCAGTTGAGCGTCTATCGCCACGACGGGTTCTGGCAGCCCATGGACACCCTGCGCGACCGCAACCATCTGGAAACCCTCTGGTCCACCAATCGCGCGCCCTGGCGCGTGTGGGAGTAAGCATGCGCATTCTGATCACCGGCAACATGGGCTATATCGGCCCGGTCGTGGCCGCGCACCTACGTCAGCGCTATCCGCAGGCCTGGCTGGTCGGCATCGACCGCGGCTGGTTTGCGCACTGCCTGTCCGACCCGCGACGGCTGCCGGAAGTGGTGCTGGACCAGCAATGGTTCGGCGACGTGCGCGATCTCGATGCGCAGCAGCTGCGCGGGTTCGACGCGGTGGTGCATCTGGCGGCGATTTCCAACGATGCGATGGGCAAGCGCTTCGAGCAGGTCACCGATGCGATCAACTGCCGTGCCAGTGTCGCCGTGGCCGAGGCCGCCGCGCAGGCGGGCGTGGGGCATTTCGTGTTCGCGTCCAGCTGCAGCGTGTATGGCGCAGCAGCCGATGGCACGCCGCGGTCGGAGCGCAGCGATGTCGCGCCGCTGACCGCCTATGCGCACTCCAAGATCGACACCGAACGTGCGCTCGCGCGCCTGGACACCCGCATGGTGATCACCTGCCTGCGCTTTGCCACCGCATGCGGCGCGTCGCCACGGCTGCGGCTGGACCTGGTGCTCAACGATTTCGTCGCCGGCGCGGTGGCCAACGGCAGCGTCGAGGTGCTGTCGGACGGCTCGCCGTGGCGGCCATTGATCCACGTGCGCGACATGGCACGTGCCATCGACTGGGCATCGCGTCGCGCACCGGACAACGGCGGGCAGTTCCTGTTCGTCAATGCGGGCGCGCAGCGGTGGAACGTGCAGATCCGCGATCTCGCCCAGGCCGTGGGCGTGGCATTCCCCAGCGCAAGCGTGTCGATCTGCGCCGATGCACCGGCAGACAACCGGTCGTACCGGGTGGATTTCTCCCTGTTCGAACGGTTGGCGCCTGCGCATCAGCCGCAGGAGACACTGCGCTCCACCATCACCGAACTGCGCGACGACCTGCAGCGTGCCGGCTTTGACGATCGCGACTTCCGCCGGAACTCGGACTTCATTCGCCTGCGGATCCTGCAGCAATTGGTCGACGCGGGCACGCTGGCCCCGGACCTGAGGGCGGCGGCATGATCTTCCATCCCACGCCTCTGGCAGGTGCGTTTGTGATCGCGCCGGAACCGCGCGGCGATGCGCGCGGCTGGTTTGCACGGGTGTTCTGCAGCGACGAAATGGCGCAGGCCGGTCTGGCCTCTGCGTTCGTCCAGGTCAACAACTCGTTCAATGCCGAATCCGGCACCTTGCGCGGCATGCACTACCAGTTGCCGCCCGCCGCCGAGGTCAAGATCGTGCGCTGCATCGGCGGGGCGCTGTGGGATGCCATCGTCGACCTGCGCCCGGATTCGCCCACCTATCTGCAGTGGTACGGCACCGAGCTCAGTGCTAACAACCGTCTGGCGCTGTATGTGCCGCGCGGCTTTGCGCATGGCTTCATCACCCTGCAGCCGCAGACCGAAGCGCTGTACTTCGCCAGTGCCATGTATGCACCGCAGGCCGAACGCGGGCTGCGCTGGAACGATGCGCGCATCGGCGTGCGCTGGCCGCGCGTACCGCAGTGCGTCTCCGACAAGGACACCGGCTGGCCGGACTTCGATGCGCAGGCCCACGGCATTCCCCTGCTGGCCGGGCTCACCGCGCAGGAGCGCGCATGAACGTCGATCGCTTGTTGCAGGCGCGTGCAGCCGCCGGGCGCCCGTTGCAGGTGGGGTTGTACGGCGCCGGTTTCATGGCGCGCGGGCTGGTCGACCAGATCGCCCAGGCAGTACCGGGCATGCGCGTGGCGGTGATCTGCAACCGCAGCGTGGACAAGGCGCTGGAGGCCTATCGGCAGGCCGGCCAACAGGCGCAGCGGGTCGATGGCGCCAGCGCCTTGCAGCGCCAGATCGCTGCCGGCATCCCGGCCGTCACCGACGACCCGGCGCTGGTCTACGAATGCGCCGGCCTGGATTGCCTGATCGATGCCACCGGCGCCATCGACTACGGCGCCCGCATCAGCCTGGGCGCGATCGCCAACGGCCGCCATATGGTCACGATGAATGCCGAGCTCGATGGCACCGTCGGCCCGCTGCTCAAGCGCAAGGCCGACGCGGCCGGGGTGATCTTCAGTGCCTGCGATGGCGACCAGCCGGGCGTACAGATGAACCTGTACCGCTTCGTGCGCTCGATCGGCCTGACCCCGTTGCTGTGCGGCAACATCAAGGGACTGCAGGACCCGTATCGCACCCCGGCCACGCAAGCCGCATTTGCGGCGCAGTGGGGGCAGGACCCGCACATGGTGACCAGTTTCGCCGACGGCACCAAGATCAGCTTCGAACAGGCCATCGTGGCCAATGGCACCGGCATGTCGATCCTGCAGCGTGGCATGACCGGCTACACGCACCGCGGGCATGTGGACGAGCTGACCACCCGCTACGACATCGACGCCTTGCGCGCGGCCGGAGGCGCGGTGGATTACGTGGTCGGCGCCCTGCCCTCGCCGGGCGTGTTCGTGCTGGCCAGCCACGACGATGCCAGGCAGCGGCACTATCTCAATCTCTACAAGCTCGGCGAGGGCCCGCTGTACAGCTTCTACACGCCGTATCACCTGTGCCATTTCGAGGTGCCGCTGTCGGTCGCGCGCGTGGTGTTGATGGGCGATGCGGTGTTGCAGCCGCTGGGGGCGCCGCTGGTCGAGGTGGTCGCCACCGCCAAGCGCGACCTTGCCGCGGGCGAGATCATCGACGGGCTGGGCGGTTACATGAGCTACGGCCAATGCGAGCGTGCCGACCTCACCGCGGGGGCGCGGCTGCTGCCGATGGGCGTGGCCGAAGGCTGCGTGCTGCGCCATGCGGTGCGCAAGGACCAGGTGCTCAGCTACGACGATGTGCAGCTTCCCGGGCACCGTCTGATCGACCGCCTGCGCGCCGAGCAGGCCGACATGTTCGGCAACGCTGCCGTGCCGGCCGCCTGACCGCAGGCGGGCCTCCCGCACCTGCGCTGCCGCTCGCGATGGTGTCCCTTCCCGCCCGCCCCACCATCCGCATCCTGCAGGCCGGGCGCGCACTGGCCGCGCTGCTGGTGGTGCTCAGTCATAGCGTGCTGCCGACCACGCATCTGGTGGAGCCATTGCCGGCTGCCGTAGCCGCCGCGCTGGCGCACGGCTATCTGGGCGTGGATTTCTTCTTCGTGCTGTCCGGCTTCATCCTCTACTACGTCAACCACGCCAGTACCCACACGCCGGGCTGGAGCCGCGACTACGCCAGCAGCCGCCTCACCCGGATCTATCTGCCGTACTGGCCGGTCGGCCTTGCGCTGGCGTTGGCCTACACGCTGCGTCCGGCCTGGGACAGCGGCGAGATGGGCTGGTCGTGGCTGGCCACGCTCAGCCTGCTGCCGGTACACGGCCAATCCGCGTTGGGCGTTGCGTGGACGCTGAGTTACGAGCTGATGTTCTATGCGCTGGCGTGGCTGTTTTTTCGCAGCGGCTACCCGCTGCGCTGCGCGCTGGCATGGGCCGCGCTCGTCGCGCTCCATCATGTTGCCGGTGCGCCGTTCGAGCAGCCCGTCGATCTGTCCTGGCGCGCGTTGCTGCTGCACCCGATCACGCTGGAGTTTGTGTTCGGTCTGTTGGCTGCACGGGCAACGCTCGGCACCGCACGCTGGCCGGTGTGGGCTGGCGGTGCGATCGCGGCGGTGGCGCTGTGCTGCTTCGTCGGCAGCGGGCTGCAGCGCGCCTATTCGCCGCTGTTTGGCCTGGCGGTGGCCGGTGCCCTGGTGGTGCTGGTGCGTGCGGAATGGCGCGACTGGCTGCGCGTGGGCCCAGCGCTGGTGTTGCTCGGCAATGCGTCCTACGCCATCTACCTGGTGCACATGCCGCTGATGTCGCTGGTGGCGCGTGCCACCCGGCGCCTCGGTGCGCTGGCGAGCTGGCCGGTGAATCTGCTGCTGAGCGTGGCCGCTGCGCTGTTGCTGGGCGTGGCGTATCACCTGCTTTACGAGAGGGTCGCGCTGCGCTGGGCCAAGCGCGTGCTGGCGCGCCGCTAGCGTGAGTCAACGCTCGCAATCACCTTGCAGCATCGCGCCTGCGGTGCCCGCACCGCTCAGCCAACGGCCTGCTCCGGCATCGAAGCAAGGCGGTCGTCGCACCCGGCAGAAGCCTCGGACAGCGCCTCTCCCACCAGCAGCAAGGTCGGCAGGCCCGGCAGCATGGCGGCGGCGGTAACGCCGAGCTCTCCCAGCGTGGTGAGCCGGCGTTGTTGCTCCGGCCGCGTTGCCGCCTGCACGATGGCGGCCGGCGTGCTGGCCGGCAGATGCGCCAGTAATGCCGTGGCCACGGCATCGGCGCGGCGCAAACCCATGTAGATGCCCAGCGTGGTGCCGCTGGCAGCGAGCGCACCCCAGTTCGGCTCGCCATGGTCGTGGGTGTGCGCCGTGACGAAGCTGATGCCGTGGCAGTGACTGCGATGGGTCAGCGAGACGTCCAGCGCCGCCGCTGCCGCAAACGCCGCGCTCACCCCGTTGATCACCTGCACGCCCACACCGGCGCGGCGCAAGAAACCGATCTCTTCGCCGGCACGGCCAAACAACAATGCGTCGCCGCCCTTGACCCGCACCACGCGCAATCCCTGCAACGCATACCGCCGCATCAGCCGGCAGATGAACTCCTGCGGCGTGGAGCGGCAACCGCCGCGCTTGCCCACGCGGATCACCCGCGCCTGCGGTGCCAGTTCCACGATGTCGGGGTTGGCCAGGTCGTCGAGCAGCAGCACCTGTGCCGAGGCCAGTGCCTTGACCGCCTTGAGGGTCAGCAGGTCCAGATCGCCGGGGCCGGCGGACAACAACACCACATCACGCGCGCAGGAAGGAATGACGGACATAGGAGATCTCGCAGTGTGTGGAGGGTGGAGGTGCATCAGGCCAGCCGCGGTTGCCGGCACAGCCGGGTCAGTTGCGGAACGCACGAGCCGCAGACGGTGCCGCAGCCGAGCCGTTGCTTGAGCTGCGCCACATCGGCGCCGTCGTCGATGGCAGCGTGGATCGCCGACGCCGCAACGTTCATGCAGGTGCAGACGATCGGGTCGCTGGGCGCGACCGGCGACTGCGCAAATACCGCCAGCCGCGCCGCGCGCCACGGCTTGCCGGCCAATGCGGTGGCCAGCAGCGCCTGGTCGGCGTCACTGGGCTGGGCTGCGGTGAGCAACAGGCCATCGATATGGCTGTGCCCGTCCTGGGTCCGCCAGCCGACCCGGCGCATCAGCCCACGGCGCAGATCGCGGTATTCCAGCACGTCGGCGCCGGCCGGCAGTTGCAGCGCCGCCACCAGGCGCTCGATCCACGCCGTCTCGGGTGCGCGTTCGCAGGCAGCATGCAGGACCGCCCATTCGCCGCCGCCGTCGCTCGGCGCTTCGGCATGCAGGCGCAGGCTGGCATAGCCGCACTCGCGCAGCAGCGGTTGCAGCGCCTGCTGCAGCGCCAGCGCATCGCCGCGGCGTGCGGCCAGCAGATGCCAGCCGAACACCGCCTTTTCCACTCGCACCGCCGCATGCTTGAGCTCGGGCTGCTGCGAGCGCGCATCCACCGCCGGCGTGCTGACCTCGTTGATGCCCCCGCTGGACAACGCCTGCCCGCTCCAGTGCATTGCCGCAAACACCGTGCCGGAGCGCAATTCGTCCGACAGTTCCAGCGGCAGCACCAGCGCCCCGCGCTTGCTGGCCACCTGCACCAGCTCGCCCGCAACCAGCCCGCGCCGTGCGGCATCGTCCGGGTGCATGCGTAGCGCTGGCTCGGGGCTGTGTGCATAGGCGGCGGCCACGCGACCGGTGCGCGACATGCCATGCCATTGGTCGCGCAGGCGGCCGGTGAGCAGGCGCATCGGAAAGCGCGCCGAGGTGGCTTCGGCCACCTTGCGATACGGTGTTGCATGGAACTGCGCGCGGCCATTGGCAGTGGCGAACACGCCATCGGCATAGCGTCGTGCCTGCCCATGCGCAGCGCCGGCAGGAAACGGCCATTGCTGCGGGCCGTTGTCCAGTTGCGGGTAATCCAGCCCGCCGATGTCCAGATCGCGCCCCACCGTCAACGCACGGTGCTCATCGAAGATCTGCGCGGCGCTGTCGAATGCGAACAGCCCCGCGCCGGTTGCCGGCACCAACCGGGCTTCCAGCCGTCGCGCAACTTCGTTGGCGATCCACCAGTCCGCACGCGCCTGGCCCGGCGGCTCCACGGCCTTGCGCACCCGGGTGATGCGGCGTTCGGAGTTGGTCACCGTGCCGTCCTTTTCGCCCCAGCTGGCCGCCGGCAGCAGGATGTCGGCATACGGCACGGTGTCGGTGCCGGAAAAGGCGTCCTGCACGATCACCAGCTCGGCCTGTTCCAGCGCGGCGCGGATGCCGGCCACCTCCGGCATCGAGTGCACGGGGTTGGTGCAGACGATCCACACCGCCTTCAGCGTGCCGGCACGCAGGCGCTCGAACAACTGCACCGCCGGTGTGCCGGGGGTCGGCGAGATACGCCCGGCCGGCACGCCCCACAGGTGTTCCACCTCCGCGCGATGCTCGGCATTGCCGATCTCGCGATGGGCGGCCAGCATCGTCGCCATGCCGCCCACTTCGCGCCCGCCCATTGCATTGGGCTGGCCGGTCAACGAGAACGGCCCGGCGCCGGGCTTGCCGATCTGCGCCGTGGCCAGATGCAGGTTGATCAACGCCAGATTCTTGTCGGTGCCGTGCGCCGACTGATTCAAGCCCATGCAATACAGCGACAACGCCGCCGGGCTGCGCCCGAACCACTCGGCCGCCTGCACCAGGTCCTCGTGCGAGATCCCGCAAATCTCGGCGCTCATGCGCGGGGTGTATTCGCGCAGCATTCGCTTGAGGGCATCGAACTGATCGGTATGCGCCGCAACGAAATGCGCATCCACCAGACCCTCCCAGATCAGGTGGTGCAGCATGCCGTTGAACAAGGCGACGTCGGTGCCGGGTTCGATGGCCAGGTGCAGGTCGGCCATGGCCGCGGTATCGGTGCGCCGCGGGTCGATCACGATCCAGCGGGTGTCCGGGTTGCGTGCGCGCGCGTCTTCGAGCCGACGAAACAGCACCGGATGGGCGTACGCCATATTGCTGCCGGCAAACAGCACCGTCTGTGCCAGCTCCAGATCGTCGTAGCAGGTCGGCGGACCGTCGGCGCCGAGCGCAAGCTTGTAACCGGTGACCGCGCTGGACATGCACAGGCGCGAATTGGTGTCGATATTGTTGGTGCCGAGCAGACCCTTGGCCAGCTTGTTGAAGACGTAGTAGTCCTCGGTGAGCAACTGCCCCGACAGATAGAACGCCACGGCATCGGGGCCATGCTCCTGCACGATCGCCGCCAGCTTGCTGCTGACATGCTGCAGCGCCTGATCCCAGCTCACCGCTGCACGCGGAGCCTGCCGATGACGGCGCAGCTCCGGCGCGACAACCCGCCCCTGCGTGCTCGCCACCGTCTGCGGCAGCGCCAGGCCCTTGCTGCACAGACGCCCGCGGTTGGCAGGATGCAGCGGGTCGCCTTCGATCCCGACGATGCGTTCGCCGTCGGCGTCGTGCTCGCTGTGGATCAGCACACCGCAGCCCACCCCGCAGTAGCAACAGGTCGAGCGCGTGATGCGATGCATCGGCGCAGCCCCTTGCGGCAGGGCTGCGGTGGCGGGCGACGGCGGCTGCAGGCCTTCGCTCATGCGGCCGGCTCGGCAACGGCGTCCGGCTGTGCCACCGCCTGCAGCACGATCCACACCGCGTCGGCCTCCACCTTGATCGGGTAGCGCGGCGCGCAGCCCACGTCCGGTGCGCAGGCCTGCCCGCTCTGCAGCGCGATCGCCCAGCCGTGCAGCGGGCAGGTCACGGTGTCGCCGGCCACGATGCCTTGCGACAGCGGACCACCCTTGTGCGGGCAGCGGTCGCGCAACGCGAACACCTGGTCGCTGGCGGTGCGGAAGATGGCGATCGGCGGCAGGCCCTCGACCTCCAGCACGCGCGCGCCCAGCGTCGGCAAATCCTGCAAGGCGCACACGCGCACCCATGCATCGTGCGGCATGTTCATTCCTCCACCGTGGCGGCCGGCGCGGCAATGCGCAGCGGTTGATATTCCTGCCGGCGCTCGCCGGCGATGCGCGCCTTCCACGGGTCGACCAGGCCTTCGAGCGAATACAGCAGCCGCTCGTACAGCGCACGCCGGTTGGCCGCGTCGTCCACCACCTGCGCGCGGATGTAATCCAGGCCGACGCGCGCGATGTAGTGCACGGTGCGGTCCAGGTAATAGGCCTGCTCGCGATACAGCTGCAGAAAGGCGCCGGTGTATTCGCGCACTTCCTCGGCGGTGCTCACCTTGACCAGGAAGCGCGCCACCTCGGTCTTGATGCCGCCGTTACCGCCAACATGCAGTTCCCAGCCCGAATCCACCGCGATGATGCCCACGTCCTTGATGCCGGATTCGGCGCAGTTGCGCGGGCAACCGGACACCGCCAGCTTCACCTTGTGCGGGCTCCACATGTTGGCCAGCATGGTTTCCAGGTCGATGCCCATCTGCGTGCTGTTCTGCGTGCCGAAGCGGCAGAACTCGCTACCCACGCAGGTCTTCACCGTGCGGATCGATTTGCCGTAGGCGTGACCGGAAGGCATGCCCAGATCGCGCCACACATCCACCAGATCTTCCTTCTTGACCCCGAGCAGATCGATGCGCTGGCCGCCGGTGACCTTGACCATCGGCACGGCGTATTTGTCGGCCACGTCGGCAATGCGGCGCAGCTCGCCCGCATTGGTCACCCCGCCCTTCATCTGCGGAATGACCGAGAACGTGCCGTCCTTCTGGATGTTGGCGTGCGCACGCTCGTTGATGAAACGCGATTGCGGGTCGTCGATGGCTTCATGCGGCCAGGTCGAGAGCATGTAGTAGTTGATCGCCGGCCGGCAGGTGGCGCAGCCGTTGGGCGTGCGCCATTCCATGAAGGCGTAGGCCTGCGCATGGGTGAGCAGCTTGTGCTCGCGGATGGCGCGACGCACCTCGCCATGACTCAGGTCGGTACACGCGCACACGGCCTTGGTCTTCGGGGTTTCCTGGAAGTTGGAGCCCAGGCAATTCATCAGGATCTGCTCGACCAAGCCGGTGCACGAGCCGCAGGAGCTGGCCGCCTTGGTGTGCTTCTTCACCTCATCGACGGTGAACAACCCCTGCTCGCTGATGGCTTTGACGATCGTGCCCTTGCACACGCCGTTGCAGCCGCAGACCTCGTCGCTGTCGGCCATCACGCTGGCGCGGTCCTGGCCGCCGGTTCCGGCGTCGCCCAACGCGCTCTCGCCGAAGATCAACTGGTCGCGCTGCGCCTGGATCGGCGTGCCGTCCTTGAGCAACTTGAAGTACCAGCCGCCATCGCTGGTGTCGCCGTACAGGCACGCACCCACCAGTACGTCGTCGCGGATCACCAGCTTCTTGTAGACGCCGCCGGCCGGGTCGGACAGCACGATCTCTTCGCAGCCATCGCCGCCCATGAAATCGCCTGCAGAGAACAGATCGATACCGGTGACCTTGAGCTTGGTCGAGGCCACCGAGCCGCGATAGATGCCGATGCCGAACTGCGCCAGATGGTTCGCACACACCTTGGCCTGCTCGAACAACGGCGCCACCAGGCCATAGGCAATGCCGCGATGGTTGGCGCACTCGCCCACCGCATACACCCGCGGGTCGAAGCTCTGCAGGCTGTCGTTGACCACGATGCCGCGCGAGCAGTGGATGCCGGCTTCTTCGGCAAGGCGCGTATTGGGGCGGATGCCGGCGGCCATCACCACCAGATCGGCCGGAATCTTGCTGCCATCGGCAAACTTCACCCCGATCACTTCGCCCTGCGCATTGCCCAGCAACGCGCTGGTGGCGGTGTTGAGGCGGAACTCCAGCCCGCGTGCACGCAGCGCCTGCTGCAGCAGATTGCCGGCCACCGGGTCGAGCTGGCGCTCCAGCAACCAGCCGGCCAGATGCACCACGGTGACGTCCATGCCGCGCAGCTTCAGGCCATTGGCCGCCTCAAGGCCCAGCAGCCCGCCGCCGATCACCACCGCGTGCTGCTTCGTGCGCGCGGTGTCGATCATGGTGCGGGTGTCCTGGATATCGCGATACCCGATGACGCCTTTTAAGTCATTGCCCGGAACCGGCAGCACGAACGGGACCGAGCCGGTGGCGATCAATAACCGGTCGTATTCGGCCTCGGTGCCATCGGCGGCAATCACGCGGCGGCGCACCCGGTCGATGCGCGTGACTTCGGTGTCCAGATGCAGCTGGATGCCGTTGTCGCGGTACCACTGCAACGGGTTCAACACGATATCGTCGAACTCCTGCTCGCCAGCCAGCACCGGTGAAAGCAGGATGCGGTTGTAGTTGGGATGCGGCTCGGCGCCGAACACGGTGATGTGGTACATGCCCGGCATCAGCTTGAGCAGTTCTTCCACCGTGCGGATGCCGGCCATGCCGTTGCCGATGACGACCAATCTGGGTTGCTTCATTGCCTGGATTCCTGTCGACATGTCAGACGCGTGCCGCGCCGGCGGTGGACCATTCGCTGCGCCACTGGGTCTTCACGCCAGCCAGCAAGCCCCAGCCGCCGAGTGCGAACGCGGCAAACAGCCACATGCCCAGGGCGTAGTTGCCGGTGTGCTGCTTGAGAACGCCCAACCCGGCGGCAAGTGCAAAGCCGCCGATGCCGCCGGCCATGCCGATCAACCCGGTCATCACGCCGATCTCCTGGCCGAACCGCTGCGGCACCAGCTGGAACACTGCGCCATTACCGGCGCCCAGGCACAGCAACGTCAGCACGAACAACGCCAGCGTGATGGTGGCGCCGCCTGCGCCAAACCCGGCAATGCCCACCAGCGTGGCCACCAGCAGATACACCGCCAGCAAGGCGCGGGTACCGCCGACGCGGTCGGCAATCACCCCGCCCAGCGGCCGCATCACCGACCCGGCCAGCACGCAGGCCGCGGTCGCCCAGCCGGCGGTACGCGCATCGAAGTCGAACTGGTCGTGGAAGTAGCCCGGCAGCGCGCTGGCAAAGCCGGAGAACCCGCCAAAGGTGATCGCGTAGAAAAACATGAAGCGCCACGCGTCGCGGTTGCCCACCAGCACGCGCCCGTAGTCGGACCACTGCTTGCGTGCCACTGGCGTGGGCGCCTCCTTGGCGATGGAGGCAAACACGATCAACGTCAGCACCAACGGGATGCACGCCAGCCCGAACACGTTCTGATAGCCGAACGCTGCCGCCAGCATCGGTGCGAACAATGCCGCCAGCACCGTGCCGGAATTGCCGGCACCGGCAATGCCCATCGCAGTACCCTGATGCTCGGGCGGATACCAGCGCGATGCCAACGGCAATGCCACCGCAAACGAAGCACCGGCGATACCGAGCAACACGCCCAGCAGCAGCACCTGGCCCATGCTCTGCACGCCCAACTGCCAGGCACCGAACAAGGCCGCGATCACGGCAAGCTGCGCCATCACGCCGGCACGCTTTGCCCCGATGCGGTCGGCAAACATGCCCAGCACCAGGCGCAAGACCGCGCCGCACAGGATCGGCACCGCCACCATCAGGGCGCGCTGCTGCGTGTCCAGCCCCAGCGATTGCGCAATCGGCACCTGCAGTGGTCCCAGCAGATACCACACCATGAAGCTCAGGTCGAAATACAGGAAGGATGCGAACAAGGTGGGCGTGTGCCCGGATCGCCAGAACGAGCGCTGCATGGAGACCTCTTCGAGTGCGATGGCCAAAAAAAAACGGCGCCCCTCCGGTAAACCGGAAGGACGCCGTTGTCCTGGATGCGTGCGGGTCGCCGTTGAACCGCTGCACCGTGTACGTGTTGTTGCAGGCACGCCGTTGCACCTGCACGTGAGTGCTACGCAATCACCGTGCCAACTTATTCACCATGGCGTGACGGCATCGCAAGTGATTGAAAAATAGTCATTTTGCGTGGGAGGTCCGTGGCTTTTCCAGCGGCCCCGCAGTGCCGCTTGCATCTTCCCGTTCCCGGCTTTCGTGCAGTGATGCACCAAGACCGTGCGGTAGCCGTCGGGCACCGAGGTGCCAGGTAGCGACGCGTGCATCGCGCGTATTGCGATCGCTTGGCGATCCTCAAGTCTGGTCGAGGGCGCGGCGTCCTCACCGCTCGCGGGATTGAGCAATCAGGTAGCGACACTCGCATCGTGCGTGTCGCGAGTGCTTGGCGATCTTCAAGTCCGGTCGAGGGCGCGGCGCCCTCACCGCTCGCGGGACACGCCGTGAATCCGTCCGTGGAGGCTCGGTGGCGGCATCCATGCCGCCACACGGTCCCGCAATCGGTGAGGACACCACGCCAGACAGTTGGCTTGCGGTTTTGTCGAAGAGCAAAGGTCACCGCGCAGCCAGCTTGCGAGGCGCTGTTGAGATCCATGCACACCGACCAACTCCACTGGTCCTTGCCCGCCCACCGTCGCGGGACCCTTGGCGGCATGGATGCCGCCAAGGAGCTACATGGATGTACTTGCGGCGTGTCCTGCGATGGTGGGCGGGCAAGGGCTCTGCAGCAAAGGCGCAGATGATCCGCTTTTCGCCTGATCTACCAGTATTGAGCAATCAGGCAGCGACGACCGCATCGTGCGTCTCGCGATCGCTTGGCTATCTTCAAGCCTGGTCGAGCGCGCGGCGCCCTCACCGCTCGCGGGACACGCCGCAAGTACGTCCCTGTAGGCTCGGTGGCGCGCCACACGGTCCCGCAATCGGCGAGGACACCACGCCAGACAGTTGGCTGGCGGTTTTGTTCAAGAGAAAAGGCACCGCGTCGCCAGTTTGCCAAGCGACTGGTTGAGAGCCATGCTTACCGACCAACTCCACTAGTCCTTGCCCGCCCACCGTCGCAGGACCCTTGGCGGCATGGATACCGCCACGGAGCTACATGGACGTACTTGCAGCGTGTCCCGCGATGGTGGGCGGGCAAGGACCCTGCAGCAAAGGCGCAGATGATCCGCTCTCTGCCTGATCCACCAGTATTGAGCAATCAGGCAGCGACGACTGCATCGTGCGTCTCGCGATCGCTTGGCTATCTTCAAGCCTGGTCGAGGGCGCGGTGCCCTCACCGCTCGCGGGACACGCCGTAAACCCGTCCATGGGGGCTCGATGGCGGCATCCATGCCGCCAACGGTCCCGCAATCGGCGAGGACACCACGCCAGATAGTTGGTTGGTGGTTTTGTCGAAGAGCAAAGGCCACCGCATCGCCAGCCTGCTCGTCGCTTGTCATATACAGGCGCACCGACCAACTCGACTGGTCCTTGCCCGCCTCACCTTCGCGGGACCCGTGGCGGCATGGATGCTGCCACGGAGCTACAGCGACGTACTTGCGGCGTGTCCCGCGACGGTGGGCCGGCAAGGCCCTGCAGCAAAGTCGCAGTGCATCCGCCCCGCGCTGATCCCCACTCCAGCGCGTCACCACCGCGTGAGTTGTCAGTCGTCGCTGGGTGTATCGAACAAGCGATTGCGGCGGTCATTGCCTTCCGGCACAGCCACGCCAATGCGCGCGGCGGCGCTGCGGTAGTTATCCAGGCGATGGATGTCCCGTAGCCGCGCGAGGTCGTCGTCCCTGATGTCGTGCCACCCCCAGCGCTGGAACTGGCTCAGGAACCACCGGCCATCCGATAGCCACGGCATGTTGACCGCGCCATCGCGATGGAAGGCCAGCGCCGTCGCATCGACGTTGGCCGCATCGGCGTCGGCATTGGCATCCAGGCACGCGGCAAGATGCGCTGCCGACACCCCGATATGCTGCGGCTCGGCCAGCCACTGCGCACACTGGGCCCGGTTGGCCGGCCCCGCATCCAGCCAGCGGCAGGCGTCCAGCACGCAGGCGGTCAGCTGCTGCGTCAGCTCCGGCTGCAGGGCGGCGAACTCGCGCCGGCACGCCAGCACCTTCTCTGGATGGCCAGGCCAGAGCTCGCCACTGCGGATCACCCGCGCACCACTGCCCTGCGCCTGCGCCACCGCTGCCCACGGCTCCCCGGAGCAATACCCATCGACCAGCCCACTGGCCAATGCCTCGGGCATCCGTGGTGGCGGAATGGTGAGCACATCGACATCGTGCATCGGGTCTACCCCGCCTGCAGCCAGCCAGTAGTACAGCCACAACGCGTGCGTGCCGGTGGGAAACGTCTGCGCGAACACTGCGCGCCGACCCAGCCCGGACAGTGCCTGCGGCAGTGTCTGGCCATTGGCCAGCGCCTGCGCCAGGCCCGGCGCCATGGTGATCGCCTGGCCGTTGTGGTTGAGCGTCATCAACAAGGCCATCGGACATTGTGGCCCGGCAATGCCCAGGTCGATGGCGTACACCAGGCTGGCCAGGGCATGCGCCGCATCCACCTCGCCGGCCAGCAGGCGGTCGCGCACGCCGGCCCACGAGGCTTGCCGCTGCAACTCCAGGTGCAGGCCATGCGTGCGGTCCAGGCCCAGCCGCTGCGCGGCAACCAACGGGGCGCAGTCGATCAACGGCATGTAGGCCACGCGCAGCACAGGAACGTCAGGTTGGCTCATGTCATCATCCCAGCAATTCGGCCATGGCCACGATGCGTCGCGCCACCTCGGCCAGCTTGACGCCCTGCTTCATCGCCTGCTGGCGCAGCGCAGCGTATGCATCGGCCTCGCTGAGGCCGCGTTTTTCCATCAACAAGCCCTTGGCGCGGTCGATCTGCTTGCGGTCCTGCAACGCCTGCTGCACATCGTCCAGGCGTTTGCGCATGCTGCTTTCGTGCGCAAACCGCGCCAACGCCACCTGCACGATCGGCGCCAGCCGCGCCGGCGCCAGGCCATCTACTACGTATGCCGTCACGCCCGCACCGACGGCGGCGTGGATCAGCGCATCGTCCCCATCGCCGGAGAACATCACCACCGGGCGCGGCGCATGGGCATGCAGCATCGACAATTGTTCCAGCGTGTCGCGCGAGGGCGAATCCACATCGATCACCACCACATCCGGTTGCTGGCTTTGCACCGCGTGCAACAGCGCACCGACCGAGGCCACATCGTCGAGCACCGTATAGCCGGCGCGCGTCAATGCCTGGCGCAGTTCGCCGATGGGCTTTTCGGTATCGTTGACGAGCAAGACACGCATTGGTGGCAGCGAGGCGTGTGGACGTGCGCCGATGGTGCCATGCAACATGCCGTCGGTGCGAGTCATCCTTTCGGAGCGAGTCTGATGCCGTTGTTTCCGTTGTTCGCAAATCTGCAAGGACGCGCCGTGCTGGTGATCGGCGGTGGCGAGGTCGCCACGCGCAAAGTGCTGGCGCTGCTCAAGGCCGGCGCGCACATCCGCCTGTATGCACATGCACTGTCGCCAGAGCTCGCAGAACTGATGCAGGCCGGGCGCTTCGAGCAACTGGGGGGTACGTTCGATCCGGCGTGGATCGACACGGTGTGGCTGGTGGTCGCCGCCACCGACGATACCGAGCTGAATCAGCGCGTGGCCGCAGCGGCCGGCGCACGTCAGCGCCTGGTCAATGTGGTGGACGATGCCGAGCTGTCCACCTACCAGGTGCCGGCGATCGTGGACCGCGACCCGCTGGTGATCGCCATTTCGTCAGCCGGCGCCGCGCCGATGCTGGCGCGTCGCCTGCGCGAGCGGCTCGAGCGCGAGCTGGATTCATCGGTTGGCCGGTTTGCCGCTCTGTTCGCGCGTCATCGCGAGCGTATCCGCAGCCAGTTCCCCGAGATGAACCGCCGCAGGCGCTGGTTCGATCGCGTCATCGACGGGCAGGTGCCGCTGCTGTTGCAGGCCGGCGACGATGCGGCCGCCGAGGTGGCCTTCAACACGGCCCTGGACGATGCCGGCGCCGTGCCTGCGCGCGGCAGCGTGCAACTGGTCGGCACCGGCCCCGGCGACCCGGGGCTGCTGACCTTGAAGGCGCTGCGTGCGATGAACCTGGCCGACGTGCTGCTGGTTGCCGCCGATGTCCCCGATGCCGTGCTCGAGCTGGCGCGCCGCGATGCAACGCGGCGTGCGCTGCCGGCGGATGCGCAGGCACAGCAGGCCTTGCTACTGGAACTGGCCAACGATGGCTTGCACGTGGTGGCGTTGCGCGGCGGCACGGGCTACGACGACGCAGCGGCGGCGCCCATCGAAGCGGCGCTGAAAGCCGGCGGGATTGCCTGCGAGCGCGTGCCTGGCCTCTGCCGCACGCCATGTGTGCGCCTTGGCAGGGTGAACGTCGCGCGTCATGCAGGCGTGTCGTCCAGGAACACGCAATAAAACCCACCCGTAGCGGCCAGGCTTGAGCAGCCGGTACGCCGACGCGGCAGGGACCAGCCGCACTCCGGTTCACCCGCGCCGCGCGCACCCACCTGCGAGTGCTCACGCCGTTTTGCTGGCCGCTCAAGCCGCAGCGCTGCAGGCGTCGGATGCCTGTGCACTGCCCCGGTCCGCTGGTCGACTTATCTGGCTGGCAACAGGCGCACCCGCTGAGCTGCCCGCTACGTCTTCGGAAACCGCGTGCGCGCACTGTCGCGCACATCCACGTCGAAGGTCACCTGCAGCGTCATCGGCTCGGCGTGCCCGGCGCCCGCATCGAAACGGAAGCTCAGCCCATCGCGGCTGGGCAGTTGGCGCGCATGCTCTTCGAGTACACCGCGCGGCACCTGCAATTGCCAGTGGTCGGTGGCGCAGTTGCACGCCGCATGGCCGCCGGTGAGGCTCACGCTGTGCCGCACCAGCCGTGCACCCTGCCCGCTCGGCAAGCGGCTCAGATTCTCCACGCTGCGTCCGGCGAGCAAGGTGGCCAGCTCGGCTTCGTCGATACGGAACCGCAGGTGCTGGCCGTCAATCTGGATTTTCATGGATGAGCTGACTCCACTGCTCGGGCGTATTGCAATTGACGAACGCGGCGCGTTCGCTGGCGGTGACTGCAAGGCGATGGCACTGCAGTGAACGCTGCAGGGCGCGCAGCGAACGTGACGATGCCTCGCCTGCCATCAGCCTGGCTAACGCCGTGCGCACACGGGTATCCACAGCCAGCCGCATCGGCAGCATCTGCTCCTCGAAGGTGACGCAGCGCTGCGCTGAGGGCGCCAGCAGCCGCGCCAGCAAGGCCGTGGACAACAGCGGCATGTCTACCGGCACCACCACCAGCGTGGTCGCATCGGGCACGCGCTCGATCACGCTTGCCAGGCCGCCGAGCGGGCCCAGGTCCGGTTGCGTATCGGCGATGCCGTCGTACTCCGGGCGCAGGCCGCTGACAAGTACCGTCTGCGCCCCGGCGCCGCGCAGCAGGGCCTGCATCTGCGCGATCAGCGGACGCCCATGCCAGGGCAGCAAGGCCTTGTCGCGGCCCATGCGCGAGGAGCGCCCCCCGGCCAGCACCACGCCGGTCCATGCAGGGAGCGCGCTCATGCAGTGCGCACAAGCGGACGAATGGACACTGGCCGCTTCACAACAACGGCACCGGGGCCGCCGGCTGCAGATGCCCCAGCCCGAAGACGTCCACATGGGTGACGGGTGCGGCCGCATCCGCCTGCGGCTCCAGCACCGCCCAGACATTGGCCTGCAACAACGGCGCCACCCGAAACGACTCCTGCTGCGGCAGGATGTGCACGCCCAACACGCCCGCCGCGTTGCACTGCAGCCGGGCACGCAAGTGCTGGCGCCAGATCGGCCGCGCCTGTATCGGGGTGTCCAACGCCACGTGCAGTCCCCCCTCGGCAGGCATGCCCAGCAATCCACGCAGCGCCGGCTCGACAAAAAACCGCAGCCCCGCCGCGCTGGCCATCGGGTTGCCCGGCAACCCGACATACAACACGCCATCGCCAAAGCGCGCCAGCAGCACTGGCTTGCCCGGGCGCACCGCAACCTTGTGGAACAGCAGGCTGGCCGCATGCCGGGCCAGCGCATCGGGAACAAAGTCGTAGCGCCCGCGCGACACCGCACCGGTACTCAGAATCACATCTGCGCCGGCACCACGCGCCTGCGCAAGTGCGGCGTCGAACGCGGCATCGTCATCGCCTACCTGCCCCTGCCATACCAGCTGCGCCCCCGCCGCGCGCAACTGGCTGCGCAGGTAGCTGCTGGTGCCATCGCGGATCTGGCCGGGCTGCAAGGGCTGCGTGGGGTCGCTGATCAACTCGCGCCCGGTTGCGATCAAGGCGACGCGTGGCCGGCGTACCACCTTGACCTGCGCGCACCCCAGGCCGGCCAGCAGCATCAGGTGCGCACCACGCAACACGGTACCGACACTGATCACTCCGTCCTGCAGGCGCACATCCTCGCCACGGCGACGGATATGCTGCCCCGCACGCACATCGGCGCGCAGACGGATGCGCCCAGGACCCGAGCCCACCGGGCTCAACACGTCCACCTGCTCGATCGGCACCACCGCATCGGCGCCGGCCGGGATGCCAGCGCCGGTCATGATCTCCCACGCAGCGCCCGCCTCGGCATCGAGTGCATCGGCGCCGGCGGCAATGGTGCCGGCCACGTCGTGCGCGCTGCCGGCCGCCGCACCACGGCCACCCGTGGCGATGGCAAAACCGTCCATCGCACTGTTGTCGAAAGGCGGCAGCTCGGCCGGGCTGGACAGCGTCTGCGCAAGCACCCGGCCCTCGGCCGCGGCGCTGTCCACCCACTCGCCGGCGAGCGTGGTGACCTGCTGCTGCACGAGGGCAAGTGCTTCGGCGTAGCTGATCATGAGCGAGACACTGCCGACCGAGAGACGTGGCGGTTAGGATACCGGGCTGCAGCGTGGACGGTACAGCCGGGCTGGCCGGGTGCACGCGGAACGGCGTGGCTAGCGCGCACAGGCGCCGCGCTTGAACTTGCTCGTACGCGCTGCCCACATCATGCGTCGCACAGTCGCCGGCATCTCCCTCACCATTACAGCGCATGCACTTCGTCGACCTCGTCGGATGGCTGGCCAGCGCCATCCTCATCGCCACCCTGATTCGCCAAATCTACAAGCAATGGACGTCCGATGAGGCGCAGGGGGTGTCGCGCTGGTTGTTCATTGGCCAGATCAGCGCCTCGGTGCTGTTCATTCTGTACAGCTATCTGGTGGGCAATGCCGTGTTCATCGTCAGCAATGCGCTGATCCTGCTGACCGGTATTACCGGCTTTGTGTTGCACCGGATCAAGCGGCGGCGACTGGGCCTTGCTGGTTGAAAGGTGTTGGCTGTGTCAGTCACTGCGCCTGCGTGTGCGTACTCCGATTGGGGCATCGAAACACGCGCGTGCAAACAAACGGTTGAACATTGCTCAAAGGCGACGGCAGAAGCCGTAGGCGAACAGCGGCACCGGCCCGGCTGCGTCGCTGCATGGACATGCCAGCGCCACCGGTCGTTGGCGCGCGTGAGGGGCCAGGCGTAACGAAGTGACTGTGGCTGGCTCCGGATGTGCGCCACAGCGAGTGACGACCGCTTTCCTGCGCAATCTCGCTACGATGTGCCGACTCGACGCGTACGCTTCTTCGCTGCCGCCTTGCGGGCGGGCGCAGCCTTGGCAGAAGGCACACTGCTGGCCTTGCCTCTGTTCGCCGCCGCGCCTGCACCGGCAGTCGTCGCCACGCGCTTGGCGACCGCCTTGGTTGCCTTCTTGGCTAGCGCCTTGCGCGCTGGCGTTTTCTTCGCCGCCACACGTTTGCGTGCTGCCGGCGCTGCCTGCGTGCCGACAGTCGCTTCAGGCATCGCATCGGGCACGCGCACGCTGATCCAGGTCGGCGCATGATCGCTGGCCTTCTCCAGCGCCCGCACCCACTTGTCCACGCCGGCATCCTGCAGGCCCGGTGCCAGTGCGCGGTTAAGCAACAGATGGTCGATACGCAGACCGCGATCGCGCGCGAAGTGCTGCCGAAAATAATCCCAGAAGGTGTAGATCGGCGCGTCGCCATGCACGGCCAGCAGGCTGTCCGTCCAGCCCTGCTCCACCAATGTCTGGTAGGCCTGGCGGGTTTCCGGTTGCAGCAAGGCGTCCTTGCGCCAGCCCTTGGGGTCATAGATATCGGCATCGGTGGGCACCACATTGAAGTCGCCGATCAGGGCCACCGGATGCGGCAGGTCCACCAGCGTCTTCGCATGGCGGATTAGGCGCTCAAACCAGCCAAGCTTGTAATCGAACTTGGGCCCGGGCTGCGGGTTGCCGTTGGGCAAATACAGGCAGGCCACCACCACGCCATGAATCGCCGCCTCCAGATAGCGGCTCTGCGTGTCGCCCGGGTCCCATGGCAGGCCGCGGCGGATCTCCACCGGGTCGGCGCCGCGCGCCAGCAATGCCACGCCATTCCAGGCGCGCTGGCCTTGCCAGATCACGCCGTAACCCGCGTCGCGAATGGCCTGTTCCGGAAACGCCTCCTGCACCGCCTTCAGCTCCTGCAGGCCCACGATGTCAGGTTGCTCGCGCTTGAGCCATTCCAGTAGATGCGGCAGGCGGCTGGCGATTCCGTTGACGTTGAACGTGGCGATCTTGCGGATGGTGGTTGCCATGGCGTGCCGGCCGGTGCTCGCAGTCGTAAACGCGCAGCATGGCGGCCAGCGCATGAAGCCGATGCTCAAGCGAGGTGAAGCTGCGCCGCGTCAGCCCGCCAGCGCTCACGTCGTGCCCACCGCCGGCGCTCTTAGCTTGGGCACACTCACCTGTATTGGATTGCCATGCGACAGTCAGCCTTGTTGATCGGTATTGCCCTGTGCGCCAGCTGTTCGCGCAGTCCACCATCGGTCACCCCGCCGGGCGCACCGGAAAGCGCCAAGACCAATGTCCTGGAGGCCGGCGCCAAGGTACTGCAACCCAACGGACCAGTCGGCAAGCTCGACATCTATCTGGTGGGCTTCCATCCGATGAAGGACGCGCCGGACCAGCAGATGGAAGCGCATCACTACTGCCAGCAGGTTAACGAAGACCTGGCGCAATGTGCGCTCTACGACGGCAACACCGCCCGCGCCAATCTCACCGGAGTGGAGTACATCATCTCCGAAACGCTGTTTGCGCAGCTGCCCGAACCGGAGCGGGCGTTCTGGCATCCGCACAATGGCGAAATCCTGTCCGGCCAGCTGTCCGCTCCCAACCTGCCGTTGGTAGCGGAAAAGGAGCTGATGCGCAGCAAGATCAATAGCTACGGCAAGACCTGGCACACCTGGCATTCGCGCAAGGATGGCGGGCCTGGCGATACGCTTCCGCTTGGCGAGCCGATGCTGGCCTGGTCGTTCAACCGCGATGGCGAGTTGCAGAAACCGTTGATGGATCAACGTGATCGGGCCACGTCGGTCTCCACCGCCGAGCGTCGCGCCAATCGCCAGGACCTTACCCCGCTGGCAAAGCCGCAGCACGGGGTGGACGCATTACGCAGCCACTTCAACGACGCAACAGCCATCCCGGGCGTTGTCGACGCAGATGCACACGTAGCCGGCCACTGACGCCAGCAAAAGA
The DNA here is from genome assembly GCF_041477645.2 of Xanthomonas sp. NCPPB 1325. Classification (NCBI taxonomy): domain Bacteria; kingdom Pseudomonadati; phylum Pseudomonadota; class Gammaproteobacteria; order Lysobacterales; family Lysobacteraceae; genus Xanthomonas; species Xanthomonas sp. NCPPB 1325. Next base: position 2,483,915 of record NZ_CM192985.1, on the reverse strand, counting down.
ACCCTGCTGCATCTGCAGCAGGGCGACTGATCGCTGCACGCGCGGTGCGCGTGAGCTAGGGAACAAATCCCGCACGCACGCAGCCGTCGTGTTTGTGCTTGAACATGTCATAGCCGCGCACGGCATCTTCCAGCGGCATCTTGTGGGTCAGCAAGAAGCCGGACTTCAGCCGCCCGGCCTGCGCCAGCTCCAGCAACCTGGGCACATACCGCTGCCCGTGCTGCTGCGCGGTACGCACGGTGAGCCCCTTGTTCATCACGGCGCCCAGCGGAAATTTGTCCATGACCCCGTACACGCCCAATACCGAGAGAATGCCGCCCTTGCGGCAGGCCAGGATCGCCTCGCGCAGCGCCTGCCCGCGGTCGGTATGCAGATGCAAGGCCTGCTTGACGCGGTCATACGCATGGCCGATGCCGGTGCCATGGGCTTCCATGCCGACCGCATCGATGCACGCATCCGGCCCGCGACCAGCGGTCATTTCGCGTAGCACGTCCACCACGCTGTCGACCGCCGTGTAGTCGATCACTTCCAGGCCCAGCACGTCGCGCGCCATCGCCAGGCGCTCCGGTAGCCGGTCGATGCCGATCACGCGCTCGGCACCCAGGATGCGCGCGCTCTGCATCGCCATCAGCCCCACCGCACCGCAGCCCCAGACCGCAACCGTATCGCCGGGCTGGATATCGCAGAAATCCGCGCCCATGAAACCGGTGGGACCGGCATCGGACAGAAACAAGGCGTCTTCATCGGAGATGCCGTCAGGCACCTCGAAACAACCCACATCCGCATGCGGAACGCGGATATAGGTGGCATGCGAGCCGGCATATCCCCCGAATGCGTGCGTGTAGCCGTATATCCCGGCAGTGGGATGGCCCAACAGCGGCTCCTGCAGGTCCCAGTTGGGGTTGGTGTTGTCGCACAACGAGAATTCCTTGCGCTCGCAATGCCAGCAGCCGCCGCAGGAAATAAACGACGGCACCACCACCCGTTGCCCGACGCGCACATGCTTCACCGCACGCCCGACCTCGACCACCGTACCCATGAACTCGTGGCCGATGACATCGCCCTCGCGCATGGTGGGCAGATAGCTATCGATGAAATGCAGATCCGATCCGCACGTGGTGCTGAGCCCCACTTTCAGAATGACATCGCGTGGGTTGACCAGCACCGGATCGGGCACGGTTTCCACGCGCAAATCGTTGACGCCGTTCCAGCAAAGCGCTCGCACGGAGTAGCCTCCTCAGGAAGTGGGGTGCGCGCTGCCGCGCGCCGACGGGGTATGCAACAAGCTGGGCATCTCGCCGGCTTCCAGCCATGCACGCAGGCGGCGTAGGCCCTTTCCAGCCAGGACGTACGGTGCCGGGTTCACCAGCTTGGTCAGCAGTTGCGCGATGACCCCATCCACGGCGTACTGCAGGGTCAATATGGCCTCGCAGCCCTCGCGTCCGCGCGCCGGTTGTACCTGCAACAAGATGTCCAGCCGCAGCCCATGCTCGCCCTCAACCTCGTAGCGCACCGATTCGCCCATGCGCGCTTCGCCGCGCCGCAGGGCCACCGCCAACTGCTGATGCAAGGGTGCTTGCAGTGTCCAGCGCGACGCATGGCCGTCGCCGGACACCAGGTCTGCAGCTCCCTGCAACAGCGCTTGCTGCACATTGGCGTCGCACCAGGCATCCAGGATCTGATGCGGCTCGGCACGGATGGTCATGCTGCGCACGATCCGCGTGCCGTCGCCGTCGACGATGACAGGGTTGAGCGTCGATACAGACATGACTTAGCGGGCTCCGCCCTTGGTGCCGGCCTGCAAGGCCTTGGCGTCGGCCAGATGATCGGCCACATGATGACGGGTGGTCTGCAGGTGCTGACGCACCTGCGGCGAGGTGGCATCGGGGATCAGCTTCTTGTCGAGCGCGGCCAGCGCATCGGTGTGGTCCTTGACCATGGCCGTCACATAAGCGGTCGAAAACGCATCGCCTTCGAGCTTCTGCAACTTGCCTAGCTCGGCCTTGGACTTGGTCATCTGCAACTTGGCGCCCATGGCCGAGGTGTCGGGCTGCCATTTGGCGATCTTCTGGTTGTTGTCGGTGTGCTCCTTGACCATACGGGTTGCATAATCGCGCACGCCGCCCTGTACCTGTTTCTGCAACGCAAGGTTGGACGCATTGATTTCGCCCAGATTGATCGCGCTCAACATGCCCAGCGCCTCGCGCTCGTCCTCGCTCGGCGCGGCGGCGCCGGTCGGCTGCTGAGCCGATGGCCTGGCGCCGGGCGCCGTGTCCTGCGCGTGGGCAGAGAGACTGATGCCGGCGCACAGCGCCATCAGGGCGAAAAGCGGGCGACGTGTCTTCATGGCAAAACTCCAGCTGGATGAGGTGCCTGTCATGCTGGGCAGCATGACGTGACTCGGTCGTCGCGCCCGCGTCGCAACGTGGCGAAGGAATGTTGCTGCGCCGCACTGCGTCCTCACACGGCATGAAGGTCGCGCGGTGTGCGTCTGGCGCCCGGCTGGAAATGGCTGAGCACCATGCCGCTGCGCGGCTGGCTCGGGAAGCGGTTCAGGGGATAACGCAGGTCCTGCACCGGCAGCACGTAGTCGCTGGCGGCCAATGCATCCACCGCCGCCATCAGCAGCGAGATGGTCGGGTTCTCTCCGGGACACCGATGGTCGCGGTCGAATACACCACCACCCTGCGCGACAAAATCAAACGCGCTGCCCTGCCACTGCCGAAAACGTGAGGGGTCCAGCACATGCGGCTGTCGCCACACGCCCGGGTGGTGGTTGCTTCCGTACAGGTCCAGCATCATCCGGTCGCCTTGCCGGAACGGCCGGCCGCGCCATTCGAAGGGTACCCGCACCCGCCCCGCCACCATCGGAAAGAGCGGATAGTGGCGACGCACTTCCTGCACCAGGTTCTGCAGCAATCCCGGCTCGCCGGCGCATAACCGCGGGCGCAACGTCGGGTCTTCATGCAGCGCGAGCGCGGCAAAGCTGATCCAGCGTGCAATCGCCACAATCGGCCGCAGCAGATTGATCAGCTCGGTCGTGGCGACGGCCTCACTCACTGGCTGGCCATCGAGCTCGCGGTGCGTCACCACGGCCGCTGCAATGCTCGACTGCGCAGGGGTTTTTGCCCGGCACAGATTACGTACGCTACGCCCTAGCCACTGCTCGACCCGCCGACGACCGTGCCAGCCGCGTAACCAGCGCAGGCCGACTGCACCGGCGCCGTCGATCATGGCCGCCACATCGCGTGCCATCGTGCGGCTGTCCTGCCCGTGCAGCGCCAACCCGGCCCAGCGACACGCTGCGCGATACAGCACATGCTCGGCTTCGTGCTGCAGTACGACGTAGGCGCTGCGTGCCCAATTGCCGGCCTGCTGCTGCCACTCGTCCATAAAGAAGTCGACCAGGCGCGAGGTCTGCGCCGGCGATAGCACGGCCATGAACAACTGCTTGCGGTGCAGGTGCGCATCGCCATCGAGCTGCTGCACGCTGCCCTTGCCCTGCAGCAGGCGCAAGGTCGTAGGTGGGAGCGCCGCAACGCGCGTGAAGCGCCCCGGATGATAGAACGTGGCAACCGCATCCGGGCCGCGTGCAAACACGACCGGCCGCAATGCCAGCCGCGCGGCAAACGCGTCACTGCCCAGTGCGTCGCATTGTTTGCCGACAAACAGATAGCCATCGCGTAGCAACTGCGGCAATACATCCCAGTGGGGTGCCTGTGCGATGGCTGCATCGGGTGGAGCGACATCTGACACCGGTGCCTGTGGGCACTGGTGCGGCGTGGTCGGCGACGGCATCGTGAGTCCTTGTGCATGACCTGGCCACGCTGCGGTTTGCCAGGCTAGCAGCGCGTGAACCCGGCGCAGCGTGCGGAACGCGGCGCATGCGCCGGCTTCACGTCTCGCCGAAGCAGCGTGTTAGCGGCGCATCGCGTCGCTGGCCAGGCAGCCAGTTGGCTTCACTGGCTCGCAATCCCAGGGCACATTGGCCCATCCGGGCAAAGGTAACCACGTGCACCCCGAGCACACGGCCGGCTGATGCGGCGACGGAAGTAGCCGGTGCCGCGCTGGTGAGAACCGGCCGGCATCGGGGCCTCTACCAGGCAGTCACGCCAACGGAAGCATTCGCCAGATCGCATTGGATGCGCACACGTCCCGCCGGTCACGCACCGGGATCGGCGGGCCCAAGCTGGTTGGCTGCCAGAATCTCGTCGATGCGCTTGACGATCTGCGAGGCCTGTTCCTGGGATTCGGCCGCGCCGGTGATCTTTTCGGCACGCGCATGGAACACATCCCAGAAATCGTCCGGATGCTGGCTGCGCATCTCGGGTAATTGCTCTTCCAGCTGTTTCAGTTGCGCATCGATGTCGGGGGTCATGAAGGATTCCTTGTACATAAAGCCGAAGACGGAAGGCCTGGCGATCATCAGACGGAATGCGGCTGCGCTGGGCATGCCAGCGCCTGCGCGCTGCCGCGAGCGCGAAGCTGGCGCCGCACCGTCCGTGTGTGCTTACGGTACCGCTGTGGCGGTGAGCCTGATGCCAAGGCCGGTCATAGCCGGAGCCGAAAGCCCAGCGTATAGGTGCGCTCCGGCGATGCGATCTCGCGCGGAAAATCGCCGCCACGACGGCCAAAGTAATTCGTGGTCGTGGTTCCCAACAGATTGGTCGCCTCGGCGAACAGGGTCAGGCGCTCATTGAGCTCGTAGTTGAATGCCACGTCCAGCCACTTCTCCCGCCCCTGATTGATCTGCTCGGGCTGGTCGCCGGAGCTGTTGAAACTCACCGCGTAATCGCCGCGCCAGTTGTAGGCCACGCGCGCAGAAAAGTGCGCGTACTCATACATCAGGATCGCGTTGTAGGCATTCTTGGACACGTTGGTCAGTGGCTGACGAATGCCCTCTGGCGAGTCGGCTTCTGCAGAAATATAGGTGTAATTGAGCTGGCTGCCAAAGCCGGACCACCAGCCCGGCAGGAAGTCGTAGAACTGCGTGTACCCTACTTCCACACCCTTCAACGTGCCCTCGCCCGCATTGCGCGGCCGGCTGATCGAATACACGACGCCGCCGATCGGCTCGTCGGCCGCGTAGTTCTGGATATAGCCATCGATCCTGCGATGGAAGCCGGCCACCGACAGCAACGAGCCCGGGCGGAAATACCATTCCAGCGACACATCGGCATTGCGTGATTCCACCGGGCGCAGCTGTGGATTGCCGCCGTTGCCGCGTGCCGGCAGCGATTCGGTGGACTGGTACAAGGCCAGCTGCGGGTTGAGGTCGGCAAACTCCGGCCGCGTGATGGTGGTGCTGCCGGCCAGGCGCAGCATCAGGTTGTCGTGCAGGGTCAGGTTGGCGCTGTAGTTGGGCAACACCTTGTCGATGCGCCGATCGATGCTGACCGGGCTCAATACACCATCCAGCGACTGGCTCCCCTGCAGCACGGAATCCAGCCGCGTCGCGCGCGCACCGATACGTCCATCCACCGGAATCGAGCCCATGGAAAAGCCGTAATTCACCTGCGCGTAAAGCGCGTAATTGTCTTCGCGGTCGTCGAAGAACAGCGCAGGATTCTCGTCCGGCGCATCCGCGCCATGCCCCATCGCCGAGCGCAAACGTGCGCTCTGCTGCAGCAGCACGTCCTGATTGGCTGCGGCCCAGCGGTCGCTGGTAAACGCACGCGCACCGTCGAGCATGTTGCCCGGCGTCACCGATGCCAGCCCAGGCACACCGCTCAACAGCAGCGGCGCACCGCTGATGTTGTTGCGCGCACCGGTGTCGCCGGAATGGTTGGTCGCCGTGCGCCTGCTGGCGCGCGCACCGACCTCCAGCGACCGCAGCGGCCCAAGCTCGAGTGTGATGTCGGCATCGCCGCGCCACGCCCACTCCTCGCCTTCCTGCGCGTTCCAGCTGTCGTAGTACTGCGTCAGTTCCCAATTGCCCGGCGCGGCGATGTCGTACCTGCTGCCGTCGGCCTGGGTGATCCAGGTGTCGGCTGCGCCGCCGCCGGAGCGCATGTGCAACAGCGGCGCCTGGGTGGTCATGTCCAGCGTGAAAGAGCGGTTCTTGGCGGTGCTGTAGGTATAGGCAACCTCGCTGCTCAAGCGCATGCGTTCGCCGCTCCAACGCCCGCCCAGGGCGGCCTGATAGGTATCGGAGGCGTTCTTGTGCGCCTGCGTGCTCGACAGGGTACGCATGTCGCGCGCGACCAGGCCATCCAGCACGTTGGTGCCGGGCCGCACGCTCACCGACGCGGTGTTTTCCGGCGTGGCCAATCCGGGAAATGGCAGCCAGTAGTTCACCTGTGGCCGATTGTCGTAACCGATGTACAGCGTGTCGACATATACCTCGCTGTTGTCGCTCGGCGCCCACTGAAAGGAAAAATTGGCCGATTTGCGCTTGCGATCGCCACGCGCCATCAGCCCGCCCGCGCTGTAGGGCACGTAGAGTTGCTGGCTGGGATCGGCCGGATCCGGTTTGAGATCGTAGGTGCCGTAAAGCGTGTTGGATTCCTGATACGGCCGACGCTGGTACGACACGCTGCCCATCCAGCCCATCCGCCCCACCCCGGTATCGCGGCGCTGGCTCAGGGTGAGGCTGCCGTTGGGAACGGTCTTGCCGGACTGTTCGCCGCGCAATGCGCTGACGCTTCCGGCAATGGTGCTGTCCTGATCGAAATCGAACGGCCGTCGCAAGTGCACGTCGACCACGCCGGCAATGCCGCCTTCCTGAAACTGCGCGCCGGTGGTCTTGTACACATCCACGCTGCGCAGCAACTCGGCCGGCACATCGGCCAGCTCCATGTCGCGCCCCACCGTGGTGAACGCGTTACGCCCGTCCAGGGTGGTGACCACGTTGGGCAAGCCGCGCACCAGCACCTGCCCCACCTCGCCACCGGCACGCGCCACCTGCACGCCGGTGACACGCTGCAGCGCTGCAGCCACGCTGTTGTCGGGCAGCTTGCCGATGTCTTCGGCCACGATCGAATCGCTGATCTCCGCGTTGGACTGCTTGGTCGCAATTGCACTTTCCACGCTGCTGCGCACGCCCTTGACCTGTACCGCGTCCAGGGTGGCGGTGGGCTGCGCGGCGGCCGGCTCCGGTGCATCGGCGGCGTCTGGCATGGCCTGCTGCGCCTGTGCGCTGCCGCTCAACGCCAGCCCGATCCAGAGCGCCAGCGGACGACGGGCAACGAGGTGGCGCGCAACAGCGTTGCGCGGGGATGCGATGAACATGTGTCTCTCCTGAGGCGGTCGTTGCGATGGCCCGCGAGGGAGCGCGTTACGCAAGACGGGGCGAACCGGGCCGGGCAAGCCGCACTGCCCTGACGGGTGCGAATTACAGCCGCGCCGCAGGCAATGCAGCGTGATCCCGAGGACACGCATGCCTGCGCTGTAACGCGGTCTTCATCGGCGTGCGGCAGCTTCGAGCAAAGCGACACCACACTGCAGCTACGGCGCCTGCGTTTGCGCGACAATGGCCCCATGAGCAGCCACGACATCTCTCCCGCCGACGCGCGCGCGCGCGCCCTGCACGGCGCCCTGCTGATCGACATCCGGCAGCTGCACGAACGTGCCGGCGGCCAGGCCGAAGGTGCGCTGGCGATCGCGCAGACCGATCTTGAAACCGCACCCGACCAGCATCTCTCCACGCTTTCGCGCGAGATCGTGCTGATCTGCCAGAGCGGCAAACGCTCCGCACACACGGCCGAGGTGCTGCGGGCGCACGGGTACGGCAACGTCACCTCCGTGCTGGGCGGCACCACTGCCTGGCTACGCGACGGGCTGCCGGTCGTGCGCCCGACGCTGCCAGCGGACGAGCAGGATTTTCTCGAGCGGTATTCGCGGCATCTGCGCCTGCCGCAGGTGGGCGTGGAAGGGCAGCGGCGGCTGTCGCGCGCGCGCGCGCTGCTGATCGGCGCGGGTGGGCTTGGCTCGCCAGCCGCGTTCTATCTGGCCGCCGCCGGTGTCGGCCACGTGCGCATCGCCGATGACGATGTGGTGGACCGCAGCAATCTGCAGCGCCAGATTTTGCACACCGAAGACAGCGTCGGCCTCGCCAAGGTGAACTCCGCAGCGCAACGCATCGCTGCGCTCAATCCGCGCGTGCAGGTCGATGCGGCGCAGACACGCGTCACCGTGGGCAATGTCGAAGCATTGCTGCACGATGTCGATGTGGTGATCGATGGCGCGGACAACTTTCCAGCGCGTTATCTGCTCAACGATGCCTGCGTCAAACTTGGCAAGCCCCTGGTGTACGGCGCGGTGCAGCAGTTCGAAGGCCAGGTGAGCGTCTTCGATGCCGGGCGCCATCGTGGACATGCGCCCTGTTACCGCTGCCTGTTTCCCGAACCCCCACCGCCGGAATTTGCACCCAGCTGCGCCGAGGCCGGCGTGCTCGGCGTGCTGCCCGGCGTCATCGGGCTCTTGCAGGCCACCGAGGCAATCAAGTTGCTGCTCGGCATCGGCGACAGCCTGGCCGGCCGCCTGCTCAGTTTCGACGCACTGTCGATGCGCTTTCGCGAGATCCGCCTGCCACCTGATCCGCAGTGTCCGGTGTGCGCGCCAGGCGCGGTATTTGCCGGTTATGCCGATTACGCCGTGTTCTGCGGTAGTGCGGTTGGTTGAGAGTGGGTAGTGAATTGACCGTGTGATGTCGGTTGGCCGACTGACTGATTGGGGTGCGATGCGGGGTTTATTGGCTTGAGGATTACGGCAGCTTGGGCAGCACAGATGGCTGTCTTCCGGCGTACCCTCACCCCAACCCCTCTCCCGCAGGGAGATGGGCTATAGAGCGACTCGCTGTGGCTGTTCAAGGCTTCAGCTGCAAAGCCACGCCACCTGTGCGCACGCCTGAGGAATGCGCACCGTGCCGTATTCACGCTCGGCGCCAGGCGCGTCGCATGCTTTGCGCCGTCCATCATCCTTCCAACAACGCACTACATGGCCGAGCACAGTCGATCCATGGCGCGCTCACAACGCGTAAGGAATCACCCGCACGATCTCGCCGGCCTCGAAACGCCGCGCCTGCTCGGGCAAGACGATCAATGCATTGCTGTCGGCCGCGCCACGCAATAAGTGCGAAGCGTCGCCGCGGTGCGGCAGCGCGGTCAGACGTCCGTCTTCGCTGCACTCCAGCCGTCCGCGCAGGAACTCCAGGCGTTCGTGGCGCTTTTCCCATGGGGCTGCCAACGCCGCATGCCAGACCGGGCGCGGCTCGCTGCGCCCCTGCAATCCATCCAGCAACGGCACCCCGTAGGCGATCAGCGTTGCCAGCACCGACACCGGGTTGCCCGGCAGGCCCAGCACCAGGCAGCGGCCAATCTGCCCCAGCACCGCCGGCATGCCCGGGCGCATGCGCACGCGCCAGAAGTGGATGCGGCCCAGCTCACCGATCAGCCGCGGCAGATAATCCTTTTCGCCGGCGGAGACACCGCCGCAGGTGATCACCACATCGAACGCAGCCGCCGCATCTTCCAGCACCGTGCGGATGCGCTGCGGGTCGTCCGGCAAGGTCGGCCACGCAGTTGGCGCGTAGCCCAGCGCCCGTAGCTGCGCCATCAGCATGTCGCGGTTGCTGTTGTAGATCTGGCCCGGCCCGAGCGGCATGCCCGGCTCGACCAACTCATCGCCGGTGGCCAGCACCGCGATGGTCGGGCGCGGCGCCACCGCAAGGCGCGACACGCCAAGTGCCGCCGCCAGGCCAATCCGCGCCGGCGTCAGCACCTGCCCGGTCTGTATCACCAGATCGCCTGCACGTACGTCGCTGCCGGCCAACCGCACAGCTGTGCCCGGTGTGGGCGTGGTGCGAAACCGCACGGCGCCGTCGTGCTCGTCGGCCTCTTCCTTGGGAATCACGGTGTCGGCGCCATCGGGCAGCGGCGCGCCGGTGGTGATGCGCAGGCATTGGCCTGCGCCGAGCGTGCCGGTCCAATGCTCGCCAGCGAATTGTTCGCCGACCAACTGCAACGTCGTATCACCCGCAGCGACATCGGCATGCCGAAGCGCAAAGCCATCCATCGCGCTGTTGGCGAATGGCGGCAGCGCCAGCGGTGCAATCAGATCGCCGGCAGAGATCCGCCCATCGGCACGCGAGGTGGCGATGTTTTCATCGGGCGAACGGTTGCTGGCCGCGACAGCACGCAGAATCTGCAGCGCCTGCGCATAGGGGATGCGGGAAGGATAGTCGGTCATGCCGCGCAGGATACCAGCGCCCCGCTACCGCGTATGACGGCCGCGTCACTCGGCTATTGAAGCAGCATGTGCCTTCGAACAACGCACGCCATTGCGCGTGAACTCAAGATTTCGGCCGATCTCGAGGTCGCCAAATGCTGAAAACAGGTACGTCCACGTGGTGGAGATTACGTTAGCCGTTGGTCGAAAGCTCAAGCACATCGTTCAGAGCTTCATGGCCCCGATCTACAGAGCTGATCTGCAACTCACAGTTCGACAGACCAGCGCGCTTCCAACACCGCCTGAAACATTGCGTGTCAGGCAGCCTCGATGCACTTACTTACCCTTGACGTGCCGGATCAGGCGCCGCTTGCGTGCGACCTGACGTTCGGTCAGCACGTTCTTCTTACCCTCGTAGGGGTTTGCACCCTCGCGGAAGATAAAATGCACCGGCGTGCCGACCAGCTTGAAGCGCTTGCGGAAGAAGTTTTCCAGGTAGCGCTTGTACGACTCAGGCAGCACCTTCAGGCGCGTGCCATGCACGATGAAGGTCGGCGGGTTCGCCCCGCCCGGATGCACGTAGCGCAGCTTGGAGACGTGGCCACGAATGCTCGGCGGCGGATTGGTCTCATAGGCGATTTCCAGCGCCTGATTCACTTCGCTGGTGCTGAACTCGTGCGTCGCTGACGCGTGCGCGCGGTGGATCGCCTGGAACAGCTCGCGCATGCCCGAGCCATGCAGCGCGGAGATGCGCACCGCCTCGGCCCAGCTGACGAAGCCGAGCTTGCGCGACAGCAGATCTTCGGCCTGCGCGCGTTGGTAATCGCTTTGCCCGTCCCACTTGTTGATCGCAACGACCAGGGCACGGCCGGCATCCAGGATCGCACCGAGAATCGTCGCGTCCTGATCGGTCACACCTTCGGTGGCGTCCAGCATCAACACCGCCACCTGGCATTGCTCGATCGCCTGCAGCGTCTTGAACGCACTGAACTTCTCGACCGCCTCTTCCACCTTGCCGCGACGGCGCAGGCCGGCGGTATCGATCAGGCGGTACTGGCGATTGTCGCGCTCCAGATCCACCGCAATCGAATCGCGGGTGGTGCCGGGCACTTCGGAAGCGATCATGCGCTCTTCGCCCAACAGGCGATTGACCAGCGTCGACTTGCCTACATTCGGGCGGCCCACGAAGGCGATCCGCACGCGCGCCGGGTCGTTGTCCAGCAACTCGCCGGACCCTTCCTCGGGCAGGCGTGCGCCCACTTCCTCCAGCAGTTCGTCGATACCCTGACGATGCGCCGCAGACAACGCCACCACGTCGGAGAAGCCGTAACGCGCAAATTCCGAGCGCACGGTCTCTTCGTCGGTGCCGTCGATCTTGTTGATGACCAGCACGGTCGGCCGCGCCAGCTTGCGCAGCCAGGCCAGGATCTCGTCATCAAGCGAGGACGCACCTTCGCGGCCATCGACCACGAACAGCACCAGATCCGCTTCGCCGGCGGCGGCACGCGCCTGACGCGCCGTGGCGCCGGCAAGGCCTTCCTCATCACCGGCGATACCGCCGGTATCGACAACGATGAAGGGTTGCTGCTCGTCCAGCCGGCAGACGCCGTAGTTACGGTCGCGGGTGACGCCGGGCTGGTCATGGACCAGCGCGTCGCGGGTGCGCGTCAGCGCATTGAAGATGGTGGACTTGCCGACATTGGGCCGTCCAACCAGGGCGACCAGGGGCAGCATCGCAAGGTCCTTATTGTGCCAACCGGAAGGCGGTGAGATCGCCGTCGGTGTTTTGTACCAGCAGAATGCCATCGACGACCTGCGGCTGCGCCAGCAGCGTGTCGCGTCCAGCGCGAGCGCGCGCGGCCAGTGCACCGTCGCTGAGTTTCAGCCAGTGCAGGTAGCCCTTGTAATCACCGACCACGGCGTAGTCGCCCTGGATGGCAACACCGGTCAGCGAGCGACGTGCCAGGGCAGCCTGCGACCACATCGCCGCGCCGCTGCTCTTGTCCAGGCCCCACACCGAACCGGCGTTATCGGACACCACCACCACGGCCGACGACACACCGACGCCACCGGCGCCGCCGTGATCGCGCGTCCATAGTGGGCGACCGCTCGGGCCTTCCAGCGCCAGGGTTTCGTTCTTGAAGCTGGTGGCGTACAGCGTGGTGCCATCCAGCACCGGCGCACCATCCACGTCGGACATGCGCTCCAGCTCGGTGCGGCCTTCCGGCACGCCGATGGCCTGCTCCCACAACGGACGACCGTCCTGCAGCGCCAGCGCGCTCAAGGTGCCGCTGTCGTTGCCCACGAACAGCACGCCCGGGCCGGTCACGATCGGCGCGTTACCGCGCACCGACAGCGTCGGACCTTCTTCGGCATGGAACCAACGACGCTCGCCGGTGGCTGCATCGAAAGCGCTGACGCGTCCATCGTTGCTGCGTACCAGCACCAGGCTCTGCGCAATGGCCGGCGCGGCGATCACTTCGTTGGGGACCTTGGCGCGCCACTTTTCGGTGCCGTCGGCCTGGTTCAACGCGATCACATCGCCGGACAAGGTCCCGATCACCACCAGGCCTTCGCCCACGCCCGGGCCACCGGACAGGCGCTGCTTGAACTTGCGATCGTTGCGCTCTTCCTTCTTGGGCTTGTATTCCCATACACGCTTGCCGGTCTGCAGGTCCAGCGCCTGCACGCCGCCGGTGATGGCCGCTGCATACACCTTGCCATCGGCCACGGCCGGGCGCTGACGCACGCCGATATGCCCCTCGCCCTTGCCGACGCCGGTTGACCAGATCTTGTCAACCTTGACCGACGGCTCGAACTTGACCAGCTCGGCAGGTTCCTGCGCCTTCTTGGCAGCAGCATCCTTTCCGGCAAACCAGCCCTTGACCGTGCTGCAGCCAGCCAGCGACAGACCCATCACCGCAATCAACGCAACGCGCTTATACATATCAACCTGCTTCATCAAATCTGCTCCGCCGGATCGGGCACCTTGCCGCCTACATCCATCAGCTTGGTTTCCAGCAAGCGGCGCTGCGGCGAGGCCACATCCACCGTGGTCAGGGCCTTGGTGTACAGCGCACGCGCCTCGTCCGGCTTGCCCTGGGCCACCAGCGCATCGGCGCGGATCTCCAGGCTGGCGTGGTCCTGCGCATCGGCCAGCAGCTTGATCGCTTCGTCCGGCTTGCCACTCTCGGTGAGCACACGCGCCAGGCGCTGCTGCACGATCTGCTTGAGTTCGCCTTCGGCGGGCACGTCACGCAGGGTCTTGATCGCTTCGGCATTCTTGCCGGCATCGACCTGCGCCTTGGCCAGGCGCAATGCGGCCAATTCGGCGTAGATACCGCCCTTGCCGTCGTCCAGCGCCACGATGTCCTTGGCTGCTTTCTCCAGGTCCTTGCCCTGGATCGACTTCACCACTGCTTCGTAGCGGGTGTTGGCTTCCACCAATGCAGTCGTGGTGTGCTTCTGCCACCACTTCCAGCCCAGGATCAGGGCCAGGCCGAGCACCACACCGCCCACCAGTCCCGCCCCATTCTTTCTCAACCAGGAACGAACGCGTTCGCCTTGTTCGTGTTCGTCCAGCAGATCGTCGATCGCCATGCGTACTCTCGCTCCGTCATCCCGGAGGCGCGGAACATCAAAAGGGATAAATGAAAAACCGCAGTCCGCTTCACTCGGAAGCAGGTACCACGGAGCCGTCGGAGGATACCGCAAAACGGGCCACGTTAGCGCGCTGGAACGGTTTCACGTCGACGATACTGCCGCCTTGCTGAACCTGTACCGCCGACGCATTGCCCAGCACGATGCGGCCCACCTGACCTGGCGAATAACTGCGGCGTTCGCCAGCGCGGATCAGCGCCTTTTCGACCGCGCTGCCGTCCGGTGCCAGGATCTGCACCCAGCTGTCGCCGCTGAAACTCAGCGACAGGTCGCCGGATCCGGCAGCTGCCGACGCTTCATCGGCGGTGGTGGTACGCGGCACCGGCGTCATCGACGCGATATAGGGCGCCGGCTGTTCGCGCGGTGCGGCAGCGGGCGGCATCGCGGCAGCGGGAGCGCCGGCCTTGGCCGCAACCGGCATGCTGTCCAGCGATACCGTGCTTGGCGCCTTGCCATCCAGGTGCGAACGCGTTGCGTACCAGACCGGCACGGCGAACACGCCGGTGATGACCACATACATCGCCTTGCGCGCAGTGCTTTCGAGAATGCGCCGGGCACGCGGGGTATGCGTATGACTGACCAACTTGACCGGTTCGATGGGTGCAATGGTCGCCTGCTGCAGCAGCGGCTCCAGGTCGACCTGCAGCAGGCGCGCATAACTGCGCAACTGGCCGCGTACGAACACCGGCGCACCCATGCGCTGCCACTCTTCCTGCTCCAGAGAATGCACCACCCGCGCAGGCATGCGCAGCTTGCCGGCGACCTCGTCCACGCTCAGACCTGCAGCTTCACGCGCCTCGCGCAACTGCGTTCCGCAGCCCTTTTCCTGCTCGAAAGGGTTCGGATTGGAATCACTGATCACAATGCATTGGCCCCGGGGTTAGCGGTCGCTGCGTCAGGAAATTCCTTGACCAACCGCTGTTGGTAACGGCTGGCAGCTACCTTGTCGCCTAGCCCTTGCTCAATCTGAATGGCGAGTTGTAACACGGAAGCCGTTGCCCGTGCAGCCGCAAGCCGCCGTTCGATGAAGGCGCGCGCCTCAAAAAAATGACGACGCCCCGCTTCCAGGCGCGCCATCGACTCCAGCGCATAGGGATTATTCGGGTCCAGTTCGAGCGCCTTGCGCAAATCGCTGGTTGCGCGTTCGGGTTGGCCGGCCTTGATCGCACAGCCACCGGCATTACCGAGCGCAGACGCTGGAGATGCATAGGTGCGGTCGGTCAGCGCCCGGTCGAACCACAGCAGCGATTCGGCAGGCGAGCCGTTGGCGCACAGCCAGGCACCGTAGTTGTTCAGCACATCGCCCCGCTGCGGCGCCAATTCGGCCGCACGGCGATAAGAAGCGCCGGAGCCGGCCACATCGCCCCGCCCCCCTTGGATCAGCGCCAGCATGCCGATGGCATCCACCGACTGCGGATCCTTCTTCAGTGCGGCTCGAACCTGCTCCTCGGCACCTGCGTAGTCGCCGGTTTGCAGCCGGTTACTGGCAAGCCCCAGCTTTTCCTGCACGGCAAGGCGATTCTTGGTGGCCTTGTCGTCGCGGAAAGAGTACACCGGCGCGACTTCCTCCACGCTCTTGGCCGAGCCGGCCTTGGCATTACGACCACCGCAACCGACCGCACACAACGCGATCGCCACGGCCGCCATTAACGCGAGTTCACGCTGCCGCATCTCGATCGGCCTGCCCTTCCAATGTGCGGCGGAACTCCGCCTGGCGACGGGTACGGTCCATGACCTGCCCCTTGAGTTGCCCGCATGCCGCATCAATGTCGTCGCCACGGGTGCGGCGAACCATCGTCAGCACCTGCGCATCGAGCAGGATCTTCTGGAATGCGCGAATCTCCGTCTCGCCCGAGCGCTCGTAACGCGTACCGGGGAACGGGTTGAACGGAATCAGGTTGACCTTGCCGGCGTCCTTGGACTGCACCGCATTGTCGAACTGCCGCATCAACCGGGCCAGCTGGCGCGCATGCTCCGGCTGGTCGTTGATGCCCTTCATCAAGGTGTATTCGAAGGTCACCGAATCGCGCTTCTTGCTGCCGCGCAGATAGCGCGCGCACGACTCCATCAACTCGGCGATCGGGTACTTCTTGTTCAACGGCACCAGGCTCTCGCGCAGCGTGTCATTGGCGGCATGCAGGGACACCGCCAATGACACGTCGCTTTCCGTGGAAAGCCGGTCGATCATCGGCACCAGGCCGGAGGTCGACAGCGTCACCCGCTTGCTGGCCAGGCCGTAGCCCAGATCGTCGCGCATCACGCTCATCGCGCGCACGACGTTGTCGAAATTCATCAACGGCTCACCCATGCCCATCATCACCACATTGGTGAGGCGGCGCTGCTGATGCGGCACGTTGCCCAAGTGACGCGCAGCGACCCACACCTGACCGATGATCTCGGCGGTGGTGAGGTTGCGGTTGAAGCCCTGGGTGGCTGTTGAACAGAACGTGCAGTTCAAGCCGCAGCCGACCTGGGAGGACACGCACAGCGTGCCGCGGCCCTTGTCGGGGATGTACACGGTTTCGATGGCGTTCTTGCCGTCGGTACCCATGGCCAGCAGCCATTTGTGGGTGCCGTCGGTAGAGGGCTTGTCGAACACGACGTTCGGGACGAGGACCTCGGCATGCTGGTGCAACTTCGCACGCAATGCCTTGCCGAGGTCGGTCATCTGGTCGAAATCGGTGACGTAGCGATGGTGGATCCACTTCATCACCTGATGGGCACGGTAACGCGCCTCGCCGAGTGTGTCGGCGAAGAAGCGCTCCAGTCCCTCGCGATCGAGGTCGAGCAGGTTCTGCTTGCGCAGTTCCGGGGTACGGACAGGTACGTCCTGCAACACGGAGGGGATCACGACCTCATTCACGATTCGACTCTCTCGGCCTCAGCGCGAGACCACTTCGGTGGCGGCAAAGAAATACGCGACTTCGTTGGCAGCGTTCTCGACCGAGTCCGAGCCGTGAGCGGCGTTGGCATCGATCGAATCGGCGAAGTCGGCGCGGATGGTGCCCGGCGCAGCGTCCTTGGGATTGGTCGCGCCCAGCAGGTCACGGTGTGCGGCAACGGCGTTCTCGCCTTCCAGCGCCTGGATCATCACCGGGCCGGAGATCATGAACTCGACAAGCGCGTTGAAGAACGGACGCTCACGGTGCACGGCGTAGAAGCCTTCGGCTTCGCGACGCGACAGCTGCTTGTACTTGGCGGCCACGACCTTCAGGCCAGCCTTCTCGAAGCGGCTGTAGATTTCGCCGATGACGTTCTTGGCAACGGCGTCGGGCTTGATGATGGACAGGGTGCGCTCCAGCGCCATGGGAAGTTCTCCGTTGGGCGGGCCACTGAAGGCCCGAGGTTATCATGAAAAAAACCCGCGTCAAAACGCGGGCTTAGGCTTCTTTGCGATGGTCAATTCTATCGTGTCGCCCATCCATTTGCACACCGCCCCCTGAATCGTGCTGCATTGCCGCATGACGCGCCTGCAACCAAGCCCGTAGACTCAAACAATCGTTTGATTGAGCCTCACCCTTAGCGCATGCCCAAGCCTGCCCACTTCTCCACCAAGGACCGCATTCTCGGTGCCGCCGAGGAGCTGTTTGCCCAGCATGGGTTTGCCGGTACCTCGCTGCGGCAGCTGACTACCCAGGCCGACGTGAATATCGCTGCGGTCAACTATCATTTCGGCTCCAAGGAAAACCTGGTCAACGAGGTGTTCCGCCGCCGCATGGACGAGATGACTGCCGCACGGCTGCAGCAGCTAGAGGCAGCAAGGAAATCACGGCCCGGCGAACTTACTGCCGTGCTTGCGGCCTTCGTCGAGCCGGCACTGGCGATGGCGCAGGACCGCCAGAACGGTGGCGCCTTCGTGCGCGTGATTGCCCGCGCCTATGCGGAAAAGAACGACAACCTGCGCAAGTTCCTGTCCGACCATTACGGTCATGTGCTGCGCGAATTCGGCAAGGCCATCGCCGTCTGCGTGCCGGGCCTGAGCAAGGAAGAGCTGTATTGGCGGCTGGACTTCCTGGCCGGCGCGCTCACCTACGCCATGGCCGACTTCGGCCTGATCAAGCGCCCGGCGGGCGTCAGCGAGGCCGACCACCGCGCGCGCGCGGCGCGCGAACTCATTCGTTTCGCGGAACCCGGGTTCCGCGCTCATTCCACACCGTAAACGCTCCACCAAGAGGCCATTGCTATGTCCAATCCGTTGCTAGTCCGTCGCGCCGCCGTGCTCGGTGCCGGCGTCATGGGCGCGCAGATCGCCGCGCACCTCACCAATGCCGGTGTCGACACCGTGCTGTTCGACCTGCCTGCCAAGGAAGGTCCGGCCGACGGCATCGTGCTCAAGGCCATCGCCAATCTCGGCAAGCTCAGCCCTGCCCCGCTCGCCAGCAAGGCGCTGGCCGAGGCGATCACCCCGGCCAATTACGAGAGCGGCCTGGAGCAGCTGCGCGACTGCGACCTGATCATCGAGGCGATCGCCGAGCGGATGGACTGGAAGCAGGACCTGTACAAGAAGATTGCTCCGTTCGTGGCCGATCATGCCGTGCTGGCCTCCAACACCTCCGGCCTGGGTATCAACAAGCTTTCCGACGTGCTACCCGAGCAGCTGCGCCACCGCTTCTGCGGCGTGCATTTCTTCAACCCGCCGCGCTACATGCACCTGGCCGAACTGATTCCGGCCAAGGGCACCGACAAGGCCGTGCTCGAAGGTCTGGAAGCCTTCCTGGTCACCACGCTCGGCAAGGGCGTGGTGTA
This sequence comes from Xanthomonas sp. NCPPB 1325, assembly GCF_041477645.2. NCBI lineage: Bacteria > Pseudomonadati > Pseudomonadota > Gammaproteobacteria > Lysobacterales > Lysobacteraceae > Xanthomonas > Xanthomonas sp. NCPPB 1325. The sequence continues at coordinate 2,465,342 of NZ_CM192985.1, read as the reverse complement.
TGCCAAGGACACCCCGAACTTCATCGGTAACCGCATCGGCGTGTTCTCGATCCTTTCCACCATCCACCACACCCAGGAGTTCGGCCTGGGCTTCGACGAAGTCGATGCGTTGACCGGCCCGCTGGTCGGCCGCCCCAAGTCGGCGACCTATCGCACCTCGGACGTGGTCGGCCTGGACACCATGGCGCACGTCATCAAGACCATGGGCGACACCCTGCCGGACGACCCGTGGCACCAGTACTTCACCGCGCCGAAGTGGCTGGAAGCGCTGATCGCCAAGGGTGCCCTGGGCCAGAAGGTCGGCGCCGGCATCTTCCGCAAGGTCGGCAAGGACATCGTGGTGCTGGACCTGCAGAAGCAGGACTATCGCGCTGCCGATCGCACTGCTGCGCCGGAAGTGGTGGAGATCCTGAAGATCAAGAACCCGGCGGAAAAGTTCGCCAAGCTGCGTGAAAGCCAGCACCCGCAGGCGCAGTTCCTGTGGGCCACGTTCCGCGACCTGTTCCACTACAGCGCGTTCCATCTGGCCGACATCGCCGAAACCGCGCGCGACGTGGATCTGGCGATCCGCTGGGGCTACGGCTGGTCGCTCGGCCCGTTCGAGACCTGGCAGGCCGCCGGCTGGAAACAGGTGGCACAGTGGATTGCCGAAGATATTTCCAGCGGCAAGAGCATGAGCAGCGCGCCGCTGCCGAACTGGGTGTTCGACGGCCGCGATGGCGTGCATGGTGCGGAAGGCTCGTACAGCCCGGCGCGCGATGCCAAACTGCCGCGCTCTGCCCTGCCGGTCTACAAGCGCCAGCGCTTCCCCGATCCGTTGCTGGGCGAGCAGTTCTCGCCGGGCGAGACCGTGTTCGAAAACGACGGCGTGCGCATGTGGCACGACGGCGACGATATCGCCGTGGTCAGCTTCAAGACCAAGATGAATACCGTGTCCGACCACGTGCTCAACGGCCTGCAGGAAGTCGTCGGCCGCGCCGAGAAGGACTTCGCCGGGTTGGTGATCTGGCAGCAGAAGGAGCCCTTCTCTGCCGGTGCGGACCTGGCCGGCGCGCTTGGCCTGCTGCAGGCCGGCAAGGTCGATGCGTTCGAAGCGTTGGTCGCCAATTTCCAGGCCACCAGCCAGCGCATCAAGTATGCGCAGGTGCCGGTGATTTCCGCGGTGCGCGGCCTGGCACTGGGCGGCGGTTGCGAGTTCCAGATGCATAGCGCCAAGACCGTGGCCTCGCTGGAAAGCTACATCGGCCTGGTGGAGGCCGGCGTCGGCCTGCTGCCGGCCGGTGGCGGCTTGAAGGAAATCGCGGTCCGCGCTTCGATTGCGGCGGGTCCGGGCGGCGACGTATTCGCCGAACTGAAGAAGACCTTCGAAACCGTCGCGATGGCCAAGGTGTCCAACTCGGCGGTCAACGCCAAGGAGCTGGGCCTGCTGCGTGCCACCGACAAGATCGTCTTCAACAGCTACGAGGCACTGCACATCGCCAAGGCCGAAGCCCGTGCGCTGGCCGAGGGTGGTTACCGCGCTCCGCTGCCGGCCCGTCGCATCCAGGTCGCCGGCGATGTGGGTATCGCCACTTTCAAGATGCTGCTGGTCAACATGCTGGAAGGCCGTTTCATCAGCGAATACGACTACGAGATCGCCACCCGCATCGCCACCGTGGTCTGCGGCGGCGAAGTCGATCGTGGCGCACTGGTGGACGAAGAATGGCTGCTCAAGCTCGAGCGCAAGCACTTCGTCGAACTGGCCCAGCAGGAAAAGACCCAGGCACGGATTGGGCACATGCTCAAGACCGGCAAGCCACTCAGGAATTGATTGAAGCCGGGACCCGGGACTCGGGACCCGGGACCCGGAAAGGCAAGAGCCGCTACTGGGCGCTTTTGACCTTCCGGGTCCCGGGTCCCGGGCCCCGGGACCCGAACAAGCACTCTCCCAGCCATTCGAGACCCATCCCATGACCCGACAGATCCAAGAAGCCTACATCGTCGCCGCCACCCGTACCCCGGTCGGCAAGGCGCCCAAGGGCGTGTTCCGCAATACCCGTCCCGATGACATGCTGGCGCACGTGCTGCGCGCAGTGGTCGCGCAGGCGCCGGGCATCGACCTGTCGCGGATCGACGATGCCATCATCGGTTGCGCCATGCCCGAGGGCGAGCAAGGCATGAACGTGGCGCGCATCGGCGTGCTATTGGCCGGCCTGCCGAATTCGGTCGCCGGTCAGACCATCAATCGCTTCTGTTCGTCCGGCATCCAGGCCGTGGCGATGGCGGCCGACCAGATCCGCCTGGGCAATGCCGACCTGATGCTGGCCGGCGGCACCGAGTCGATGTCGATGGTGCCGATGATGGGCAACAAGGTCGCCATGTCGCCGAGCGTGTTTGCCGACGACCACGTGGCCATCGCCTACGGCATGGGCATCACCGCCGAAAAGGTCGCCGAGGAGTGGAAAGTCTCGCGCGAAGATCAGGATGCGTTCGCATTGGCTTCGCATCAGAAGGCGATTGCCGCGATTGCTGCCGGCGAATTCCGCGACGAGATCACCCCGTACGAAATCCATTCGCACCAGCCCGACCTGGCGGGCAACGTCATCGCGCTGCGCAAGCGCCTGGTCGACACCGACGAAGGCCCGCGCCCGGACAGTTCGCTCGAAGGCCTGGCCAAGCTGCGCCCGGTGTTCCGCAACGGCCAGTTCGGCGGCAGCGTGACGGCTGGCAATTCGTCGCAGATGAGCGATGGTGCCGGTGCGGTGTTGTTGGCGTCCGAGCAGGCGATCAAGGATTACGGCCTGACCCCGCTGGCCCGCTTCGTCAGCTTCTCGGTCGCCGGCGTGCGCCCGGAAGTGATGGGCATCGGCCCGATCGCCGCCATCCCCAAGGCACTCAAGCAGGCCGGTCTGACCAAGGATCAGCTCGACTGGATCGAGCTCAACGAAGCCTTCGCCGCGCAGGCGCTCGCAGTGATCCGCGACAGCGAACTGGACCCGTCCAAGGTCAATCCGCTGGGCGGCGCGATCGCGTTGGGCCATCCGCTGGGCGCCACCGGCGCAATCCGCGCCGCCACCCTGGTGCACGGCCTGCGCCGTCGCCAGCAGAAGTACGGCATGGTCACCATGTGCATCGGCACCGGCATGGGCGCAGCGGGCATCATCGAGGCGCTGTAAGTCAGGCATCGCAAGATCGGCCGCCATGCCGCTCTCGTCAAACAGGTCAGATGCTCACCGAAGGCGTGCGAAAGCACGCCTTCGGATTTTTCGAAGAGCACGGCTTACCGAGCACGCAAGACGCGTCTGCCTGTCGCGAGGATGCGGCAAGCCGCAACCTAGCGTGCAATCAACCACTGCCCGGCACGCGCACCGGCAAACACCAACGCCAGCCCAGCCACCAGGGTCACCGCCAGATACACGCCGATCAGCGTCGAGCGGTCGCTGCGCGCGAACATCAGGCACTCCATCATCAGCGACGAAAAGGTGGTCAGCCCGCCGATCACGCCGACAATCAACAAGGCGCGTAGCGGCCAGCTCGAAGGACCACGCGCCTCCAGCCACACCATCAGCACGCCGGCGACGAACGAGCCCACCAGGTTGACGGTCAATGTTCCCCACGGGAACCCGCTGCCAAAGCGCTGCAGCAACGATGCGCCGATCGCAAACCGCAGTCCCGACCCCAGCGCTCCGCCGGTCATTGCCAGCAACAGTTGCTGCCACCACACCGGCGCGCTCATGCAGGAACCCCGCAGTCGGCGGCCGGCAGTGTCTTTGAAGAACCAGCATGCAAAAACGGCATCATCCATCCTCGGTCAAGAAGCGATGCCGGCCACGGACCTGCCGCCCCGGCGGGGTGGGCAGGCATCATCAGCACGCAGAACGCGTGCGGTTCAAGGAGGAATGCCATCTCCTGCGGCTCGATTATGCCGTGGACTTGCCAGCCTTGTCAGCCCGCGCCTGGGCACGCGCGGCGCGCAACCGATCGAGCTTTTCCTTGAGCTTGATCTCCAGCCCGCGCGGTACCGGGTTGTAATAAATCCGCTCTCCCATCGCATCCGGAAAGCCGGTCTGATCCAGTGCGATACCGCCTTCGGCATCGTGGTCGTACTGGTAATCCTGGCCGTAACCAAGCGTCTTCATCAGTTTGGTCGGTGCATTGCGCAGATGCAGCGGCACCTCTTGCGTGCCGGTGGCGCGCACTTCGGCCTTGGCCTGATTGAAGGCGGCATAGCCGGCATTGGATTTGGCCGTGCTGGCCAGATACAGCACCAACTGCGCGAAGGCCAGTTCGCCTTCCGGACTACCCAGGCGCTCGTACATATCCCACGCCTCCAGCGCCATGCTCTGCGCGCGCGGATCGGCCAGGCCGATGTCCTCGATCGCCATGCGGGTCAGCCGGCGCGCCAGATAGGCCGGGTCGCAGCCGCCGTCGAGCATGCGGGTGAGCCAGTACAGCGCGGCATCCGGGTTGGAACTGCGCACGGACTTGTGCAGTGCCGAGATCTGGTCATAGAACTGTTCGCCGTTCTTGTCGAAGCGACGGGTGCGGTCGGCCAGCACCTGCAGCAGCGTCTGCGGCGTGATCTCGCCGCCCTCGCCGGTCGCCAGCTCTGCAGCGATTTCCAGCAGGGTCAAGGCGCGCCGCACATCGCCATCGGCGGCGCCGGCGATTTCCAGCAGCGATGCATCGGTGACCTGGATCGTCTCCTGGCCCAACCCGCGCTCCGGATCGTGCAAGGCACGCTGCAGCGCTTCGACGATGTCCTGCGGAGACACCGCTTCCAGCACGTGCACGCGGCAACGCGACAGCAGTGCCGAGTTCAATTCGAACGAGGGGTTTTCAGTGGTCGCGCCGACGAACAGAATCGTACCGCGCTCGATATGCGGCAGGAACGCGTCCTGCTGCGCCTTGTTGAAGCGATGTACCTCATCGACGAACAGCACCGTGCGGCGACCACCAGCAAAGCGCTGCGCGGCTTCGGAAAGCACCTGCCGCACCTCCGGCAACCCCGACAACACCGCAGAAATCGCCTTGAATTCGGCATCCGCGTAATGCGCCAGCAGCAGCGCCAGCGTGGTCTTGCCGCAGCCCGGCGGGCCCCACAGGATCATCGAATGCACGCGGCCGGATTCCACCGCGCGGCGCAGCGCGCTGTCGGCTGTCAGCAGACGCTTTTGACCGACCATTTCATCCAGCGTGCGCGGACGCATGCGCTCGGCCAGCGGACGCAGGTGATCGGCGTCCACGCTGAGCAGATCGGCGGTGCCTTCAATGGGGGATCTGGTTCGTGCCACGCCCCATTCTATCCCGCCATCGCGTTAGGGCATTGCGGTGACGGTGCGCGTTGGCGGCATGCACCGTGCCGGCCACGCATGGGTCTTGAATGCGAACGACGATGTGGCGGCAGACGCCTTCCCAAAGAAAGACATCTGCACGTGCAAGCGACCCGTTACTGCGCATCGCCTACCACATCCACACCCTTGGCCGGGGTGTAGCGGAAGGTGTCGGCGGCAAACGCAGGATTGCGTTTCCACCCGCTGAAGCTGATCGCGGTGCGCTGGCCGACCGCATCGACGACTTCCATCCTGGCCAGGCCGTCCTTGCCGAACCCGAGCGAGGCCATCTGGAAGCTGGCTTCGGTGTCGACCTTGGGCGTCAGCGACAACCACTGCAGCCCGTCGCGCGGTGCGGCTTCTTCGCTGACGTCGTACTGCTTGTCCAGGCGCGCCGGGTCGATCAGGGCCACCAGCGGGCTGTTCTGCTCTTCGCTGCCCTGCGCACGCACCGTCACCTGCTCCAGGTCGGGGTCAAATACCCACACCTTCCTGCCGTCGGCCACGATCAATTGCTTGTAGGGCTTGGCGTATTCCCAACGAAACAGGCGCGGTGCCGACAAGGCTACCCGCCCGCTCGAGCGCTCCTTGACCCGGCCATTGCCATCGGTGACCTGCTGGTTGAACTGCCCGTCCAAGCCTTTCAGGCCGCGCGTGAACGTATCCAGCTCCTGGCGCGCACCGGCAAACGCGGTACCGGCGAACAGGGCGGTGGCGAGGACGGCATAACGGAGCTGGCGATGCATCGCGGTCTTCCTGAAGGAGTGCGTCAATTCTGAAGCTTCGTAGATGAATGGGCGAGCGCTATCGCATCGACCTGTTCATGCGGCGCACTCGCCCGCCGTCATGGCGCGGTCTGCCCCTTGGCGAGATCGCCATACACGATCTGCCCGCGAAAACCGCGTCGCACCTGCTGGTAGAGCTCGCGAAACGCGCGGTAGTCCTGCGGCTGGCACAGCGCCTGCGGCCCACGCACGGCGGCACGCTGCAGGCGATGCACCGCGGTGACGGTCTGCCCCTGCCGCGTCCAGTCCACCGCGTACTCGCCCGCGGCATTGCGAAACCTGCTGCTGCGCGGAATGGCGATGATCGGCACCGTCTCCGGGAAGGTCACCACGTAGGTTTCCTCGCGCACGCTGTCATTGCAGTAGAACGGGGTCAGATTGTCTTCGGCCGAGGTGGTGGTGTAGATGCCGCGCGTGGATTCGGCCCCCGGCATGTCCGGCAAGGTCATGCCGCCGACCACCGAGAAATCCACCGCGTCGTCGGCCTGGAAGCGATAGCGATAGTTGAACGGCGCGTCCAGATCCAGCGGGTCGCCCTGTATCAGCAGATCGCCGGTGCCGTCGAAGCCGGACTGGGCAATGATCGACTCTTCAATGCGGTTGCGGTTTTGCGCATTGAGCTGCACGAACATCGCGCGCAGGCCCACCTCGCCGGTTTGCCCGCTATCCAGTGTGGTCAGGCCCTGCAGGCCGCCCTGCGGCGTGAACCGGTACTCGGTGCGCGCGACATAGCGATTGACCTTGCGGTCGTTCGGCGGCGTGTGCGTGACCTTGCCGTCGCGCGTGTGCACTACCGGCGCACCGAGATCGCCGGCCGGCAACTGCCCGAAGCGTGCGTACGGGTTGGTTGAATCGACATACAGATCGAACGCCGGGATGTAGGTGATGGCGTGATTGAAGCGCCCCAGCACCGGGATCGGCGGCAGCGTCGGCCCGCCCTCGGCGCCGATCAGCACCGGCGTGCTGGCGATGCCCTTGGCGGCCAGCAGCGCTTCGAGGATGACGGTGTGGTCCTTGCAGTCGCCGTAATGGTTGGCCAGGATGCTGTCGGCGCTATTGGGTTCCAGCCCGCCGTTGCCCAGATACACCGCGACATAGCGGATGTTGCGCGCCACCCAGGCGTACAGTGCCGCCGCCTGCGCGCGCGGGTCGTCGATGCCTTGGGTGACCTGGTCGGCCACTGTCTGGATCGCCGGCGTGACCGCCGCCGCGCGCCCACCCTTGACGTGATAGGCCAGGCCCATCTGCGACCAGCTGTCGAAGGTGCTGGCCATCAAGGTGGGGCTGAACTCCCAGGTCGCCGCGCTCCAGTTCTGGTTCTTCATCGGCACGGCGCGTTGATACCGCCACTCCCAACGTGCCTGATCGCCACGGACCACCGGCTTGGTGCCGCCCTGCAGGCCACGCACGGACAAATGCATCGGCAGCGCCTTGGGCGCCACCAGGGTAACCACCGCATCGTCGTACTGCGCAAACACGCTGAAGGTCTCCCACAGGCTGAAATAGCCGGGAAAATACGGGGTATTCTGCGCCCGACGGACGCGGTAGACGATGCGCGCGCCCGGCGCCAGATTCGGGAACACCACCACCTTGACCTTGCGATCGGCGTACATCGCCGCCGAGGCACTGGAGTAGCTCTCCTGGGTATAGATTTTGTCGGTCGCCACGTCCTGGCGCAGGCCTTCGGCGGTAACGGTGTAGGCCGCCAGTACCTCGAGGGTTTCCATCTTCTCGCTATAGCTCAGCCGCACCTGGCTGAACTGCTCCACCGCCGACTTGGTCTTCAGCAGGATCTCGTACTCGTCGGTCTCCACGCTGCTGGCGTCGGCACGCACTTCGTAGTCGGCGCGATAGCGCACGAAACTGTAGTTGGTATCGGCCTGCGTGCGCGGTGCAGCTGCGGCAGGCGCGGCCTGCTGTTGCGCCTGGGCAAGCAGCGGAGCGTAGACGATCAGCACAAACAACAACAACGGACGACGCAGCATGGGTCTCGATCGCGGCGGGCCGGAGCGGCCCTTCGTCAGACAGGGTAGCCGGTGTGCCGCGCGATGACAGGCACCGACTTCCAACATTGCCGTATTGCCGGGCCCGGTTGCGCTCGCCACTGCGCTGCACGCGGTGGACCGCGGCGGCCTGGGCGGGCCGCCTCAGTGAGCCGCCAACGCCAAACCAGAATGACCCAAGGCGCAGGCGTCAGGCGCGGCGGCGGGCCGCAATCGGCACGCCACGCACCGCCAACCCATCCCGATCGCCGGCTAGCCCGCCGCGCTCGCCGCCGCACTCACTTGGGCGGCGGCGGTGCCAGCACCGTGCGGTCGCCGTTGTGTTCAGGCGGGCTGACCACGCCGGCGGCTTCCATTGCCTCGATCAGCCGCGCAGCGCGGTTGTAGCCGATCTTCAGGCGACGCTGCACGCCGGAAATCGAGGCGCGTCGGGTTTCGGTGACGATGCGCAAGGCTTCGTCGTACAACGGGTCGGACTCGTCGCCGCCACCGCCACTGCTTTCCGGCAGGCCGGTGGCACCGACCACCGTGCCATCGCCCATGGTCTGCACTTCGTCCAGTACGCCGTCCACATACGACACCGGCCCGCTGGCCTTGAGGTGCTCGACCACGCGATGCACTTCTTCGTCGCTGACGAAGGCGCCGTGCACGCGGTCCGGCAGCGCGGTGCCCGGCGGCAGGTACAGCATGTCGCCATTGCCCAGCAGCGCCTCGGCGCCGGACTGGTCCAGGATGGTACGCGAGTCGATCTTGGAGCTGACCTGGAATGCCACGCGGGTCGGGATGTTGGCCTTGATCAACCCGGTGATCACGTCCACCGACGGCCGCTGCGTGGCCAGGATCAAGTGGATACCGGCCGCACGTGCCTTCTGTGCCAGACGCGCGATGAGCTCTTCGACCTTTTTGCCGACGATCATCATCATGTCGGCGAATTCGTCGATGAAGATGACGATGAACGGCAGCGTTTCCAGCGGCCGCGGCGCTTCGCCCAGTTCCGGATTCGGCTTGAACAGCGGGTCCATCAGCGGCTGGCCGGCATCCTCGGCGTCCTTGACCTTCTTGTTGAAGCCGGCCAGGTTGCGCACGCCCACCGCGCTCATCAGCTTGTAGCGCCGCTCCATCTCGGCCACGCACCAGCGCAGGCCATTGGCGGCCTCCTTCATGTCGGTGACCACCGGTGCCAGCAGATGCGGGATGCCCTGGTAGACGCTCAGTTCGAGCATCTTCGGGTCGATCATCAGCATGCGCAGTTCCTTGTGCGAGGCCTTGAACAACAGGCTCAGCACCATCGCATTGACCGCCACCGACTTGCCCGAGCCGGTGGTACCGGCCACCAGCAAGTGCGGCATGCGCGCCAGATCGGCCACCGTCGGGCGTCCGGCGATGTCCTTGCCCAGCGCAAGCGTCAGCGGGCTGGCCGACTTGTCGTATTCCTTGGAGCGCAGAAGCTCCGACAGGAAGATCATCTCGCGGGTGACGTTGGGAATTTCCAGGCCGATCACCGACTTGCCCGGAATCACGTCCACCACACGCACCGACTTCACCGACAGCCCGCGCGCGATGTCCTTGTCCAGCGAACTGATCTGGCTGACCTTGATGCCCGGCGCCGGCTCGATCTCGAAGCGGGTGATCACCGGGCCCGGATAGGCCCCGACCACCTGCGCCTCGATGCGGAAGTCCTTGAGCTTGAACTCGATCTGCCGCGACAAGGTCTCCAGGGTTTCTTCGGAATAGCCCTTGGCCTGCGGCTTGGGGTCGTCCAGCAGTGCCAGCGGCGGCAGGTCCGAGCCGTCGGTACTGACGCCCTGGAACATCGGAATCTGGGTGTCGCGCTTGGCGCGTTCGCTTTTTTCCACCACCGGTGCCGGCGGCGGCTCGATCTTCACCGGCTCGCGCTTGGCCTGCTTGACCGCATCGACCTTGCGCACTTCCTCGCGCTCTTCGCGCATCACCCGGGTCTGCTGCCACTCGCTGGCCTGGTGGGTCTTGCGCTGCATCAGCGGCCCCAGCGCCAGCACCCACCTACCGATGCGCTCCATCACCGCAAACCACGACAGGCCCGTGGCCAGGGTGATCGACACCAGCAGCAGCACCAGCACGAACAGGTTCGCGCCCAGCGCGCCGAAGCCGGCGCTCAGCGAGTTGCTCACCAATCGCCCAAGAATGCCGCCCGCCCCCGCGACGTCGCCATTGAACAGGCGCAGGTGCAGGAAGCCGGTCGAGGAGATCAGGAAGCCGACCATGCCGACCAGGCGCAACGCCGGCCCCAGGTCGGCCTCGGCCTGCCCTTCCTTGTCCATGCCGAACAAGGCGATCCAGGCCACCGCGCCCAGCACCACCGGCAGCAGGAAGGCCACGTAACCGAACAGCTGCAGCAACACGTCGGCGATCCAGGCACCGACCCGGCCGCCCATGTTGTGCACCGGCGCGACCACGCTGCCGGTCTGCGACCAGCCCGGGTCGGCGGCCGAATAGGTGAACAGGCTGGCCAGCAGATACAGCAGCAATGGCGCCACCGCAATCAAGGCCAGATCGCGCCAGAGCTTTTGCCGACGCGGATTGTCGGCCACCGCCGGCTTGCGCGACGACGACTTGCCCTCTGCGGGCTTGCTGCGTTCGGGAACCTGCTTTGCCACCTGTAGCCAGACCTTAGAAAAATGCTGTTAGTGGTTGATAATAAACGACTGAGGCCACGCTGACAGCTGTTGAATGACCACCGGTTGCCTCGCCGCATGCGGATCAACGAAAAACGCCGCACGAGGCGGCGTCGGACATGCACTGCGGGCGGACCATGCCATCTGCGGCTCAAGCAGTTCCATCGCGCCGCCTTGATTCACCGGGTGGGGACCGCCACTCTATGCCGCCACGGGGGCGCGATTGACCTGCGCCATCCCCATCAATTCCTAGATCGCGAGTATACATGAGCGCCTCTTCTGCCAGTCCTGCCAAGCATTCCCGCCTGCTGATCCTCGGCTCCGGCCCGGCCGGCTGGACCGCCGCGGTGTATGCCGCGCGTGCCAATCTCAAGCCGGTGGTCATCACCGGGCTGCAGCAAGGCGGTCAGCTGATGACCACCACCGAAGTGGACAACTGGCCCGGCGACCCCCATGGCCTGATGGGCCCGGACCTGATGAACCGCATGCAGATGCACGCCGAGCGCTTCGACACCGAGGTGATCTTCGACCACATCCACACCGCGGACCTGTCGCAGCGGCCGTTCCGCCTGGTCGGCGACAGCGCCGAGTACACCTGCGACGCGCTGATCATCGCCACCGGCGCCACCGCCAAATACCTGGGCATTCCCACCGAAGAGGCCTTCAAGGGCCGCGGCGTTTCGGCGTGCGCCACCTGCGACGGGTTCTTCTACAAGGATCAGGACGTGGTGGTGGTCGGCGGCGGCAACACTGCGGTCGAAGAAGCGCTGTACCTGTCCAACATCGCCCGCAAGGTCTACCTGGTGCACCGCCGCGATACCCTGCGTGCGGAAAAGATCATGCAGGACAAGCTGTTCGCCAAGGTTGCCGCCGGCAAGATCGAAACCGTCTGGCACCACGCCATCGACGAGGTGCTGGGCAACGATGCGGGCGTGACCGGGGTGCGGGTCAAGTCCACCATTGACGGCAGCACCCGCGACATCGACGCGCATGGCTTCTTCGTCGCCATCGGCCACCATCCCAACACGCAGCTGTTCGATGGCCAGCTAGCCATGAACAACGGCTACCTGGAGATCCGCTCCGGCCTGAACGGCGCGGCGACGGAAACCTCGGTGGCCGGCGTGTTCGCCGCCGGCGACGTCGCCGACCAGCACTACCGGCAGGCGATCACCTCCGCCGGTTTCGGCTGCATGGCCGCGCTGGATGCCGAGCGCTATCTCGACAAGAGCGCCTGAGGTGCCCGCTGACCGCCGGCCGCGCCGTGCGGCCAGCGCCAACGGCAGGCCGCGCACATGCGCGTGACTGCCCGCTGGTTGCGTCGACTGGATGAGCTGCCGGCCGGTGCCTGGGACGCGCTGCACGATGGGACGCACCCCTTCATCAGCCATGCGTTCCTGCAGGGTCTCGAGCGCGAAGGGTGCCTGCGCCCGGACTGGGGCTGGAATCCACTGCACCTGACGCTGTGGGAAGGCGACACCCTGGTTGCGGCGGCACCGGGGTATCTGAAGAACAACTCGCACGGCGAGTTCGTGTTCGACCACGCCTGGGCGCATGCGTATGCGCGCTATGGGCAGGAGTACTTTCCCAAGTGGTTGTGCGGGGTGCCCTACTCGCCGGTGACCGGCCCGCGCCTGTTGGGCGCAGCCCGGTGGCGCGGACAGTTGCTGGCGGCGATGCAGGCATTGGTCGAGCGCAGCGGGCTGTCCTCGGCGCATGTGAATTTCCATCCGGCCGACGAGGATTCCGCATTCGCTGCCGACTGGCTGGAACGCAACGATCTGCAGTACCACTGGCACAACGCCAGCGGCTGGAGCGACTTCGAGTCGTTCCTGGCGGCAATGGACCACAAGCGACGCAAGAACATCCGCCAGGAGCGCGCCAAGGTGCAGCGCGCCGGCGTGCAGCTGCGCGCCGTGCATGGCGATGAAGCCAGCGACGCCGACCTGGACGCGATGTACGGCTTCTATCTCAAGACCTTCAACGAATACGGCAACTCGCCGGCGTTGACGCCGCGATTCCTGCGCCATCTTGCGCAGTATCTGCCGCGCCAGCTGGTGATGTTCCTGGCCGACCTGGATGGGCAGCCCATTGCCGGCGCGCTGTGCCTGCGCGGACGCGACACCCTGTACGGGCGTTACTGGGGCGGCGAGGCGCTGCCCGGCCTGCATTTTGAAACCTGCTACTACCAAGGCATCGAATACTGCCTGCGCGAAGGCCTGAGCCGCTTCGAGCCGGGCGCGCAGGGCGAGCACAAGATTGCGCGCGGCTTCCTGCCGACCCTGGTGCGCAGCCGGCACTGGATTGCCGACGCCGGTTTCCGCGAGCCGCTGGCGCAGTGGTGCGCCGATGAGCGCCAGGCTGTCGCGCGGCACGCGCTTGAGCTGGCCGAGCACAGTCCGTTTCGCGACTGACGCGCGGTGATCGCGACATGGATCGCGCCAGCCATTGCCGCGCGAGGGCTCGCCCCATGCCACATAAGTGGCCCGCGCAAGGTGGATGGGGCTCGTCGTCAGCGCATGGCAACCAATGTGGCGCGCAGCCGTCAATGGGCCGGCGTTCGGCCCGTGCTCGCCCTGGCCCTGCTGCTTGTGGCCAAGTTGCATGGCATACCGCGCGCCACACGCCACGCTCTAAACTGCCGCGATGTCGCGCCCCCTTCCCTTTCTGCTTCCCGCCGATCCGGCCGCACCGTTTCCGCCGGCCGACCAGGCATTGCGCGAGCCGGACGGCCTGCTGGCCATCGGTGGCGACCTGTCGCCGCAGCGGCTGCTCAACGCCTACGCACATGGCGTATTCCCGTGGTTTTCCGACGGGCAGCCGATCCTGTGGTGGAGCCCGGACCCACGCATGGTGTTCCGCACCGATGGCGTGCGCCTGTCCTCGCGCTTCAAACGCCAGCTGCGCAACAGCAGCTGGACCGTGCGCGCCGATACCGCCTTTGCGCAGGTGATCGCTGCCTGCGCGGCGATTCGACGTGCCGGCCAGGATGGCACCTGGATCACCTCACCGATGCAGCGCGCCTATATCGGCCTGCATCGGCTGGGCCATGCGCACTCGGTGGAGGTATTCGATGGCCAACGCCTGGTCGGCGGCATCTACGGCGTGGCAATCGGCCGGATGTTCTTCGGCGAGAGCATGTTCAGTGCGGAAAGCGGCGGCTCCAAAGTAGCGCTGGCAGCGTTGGCTGCCGATCTGCAGTCGCGCGGCTGGCCGCTGCTGGACGCGCAAGTGGAAAACCCGCACCTGCTGAGCCTGGGTGCGCAACGCGTGCCGCGCTCGCAGTTCCTGCAGTTGGTGCAGCATCAGGTGGCCCAGGCAGAGCCGGCAGCCAGCTGGTCCGAGCGCTACGGCGAGCGCCCCGCAAGCGCCCTGGGTGAAGTCCGCTTAACATAAAATTTGCGCCGCGGGGAGATGGGGCGTAAAATGCTGTCCCTTACGGCCCTGCCGGGCCAGCCGTGATTGCACAGGATTACATGTCGAAAGACGACTCCATTGAATTCGAAGGCAGCGTCAGCGAGACGCTTCCCAACACCACGTTCCGGGTCAAGCTGGAAAACGGGCACGAGATCATCGCCCACATCTCCGGCCGTATGCGCAAGAACTACATCCGCATCCTGACCGGTGACCGGGTCAAGGTCGAGATGACTCCGTACGACCTGACCAAAGGCCGTATTACCTACCGTATGAAGTAAGCGGTTTGGGTGCTGAGACGCGAGGCGGCCCATGGCCGCTTTTTGTCGTGGCTGAGATTTTTGATTCGGATCGAAGCTGCTATCGCTCGTGGGGCGTTGACGCCTAGGGTATACGCCCAAAAAAAAGCCGCTCGTTCGAGCGGCTTTCTCGTTCGAGCGGCTTTTTTGACAGCAATCGCTGCGATCAGTCGACCGTGGCAGGCAGCAAACGCTCCGGCTCCGGATGCGCTTCCACGACCAGCTCGCCGTCCTTGACGTCGATGTTGACCCGCCCGCCTTCCACCAGCTTGCCGAACAACAACTCGTCGGCCAGCGGACGCTTGATCTTCTCCTGGATGACGCGCGACATCGGGCGCGCACCCATCAACGGGTCGAAGCCGTGTTGCGCCAGCCAATCGCGCGCGGTGGGCGTGGCCGACAGCGACACGTGCTTTTCCTGCAGCAGCATTTCCAGCTCGATGATGAACTTGTCCACCACGCGCAGGATGTGGTCGAAGCCCAGCGGCTGGAACTGCACGATCGCATCCAGACGGTTGCGGAACTCAGGCGTGAACCCGCGGCGGATCGACTCCATCGCATCGGTGGAATGATCCTGCTTGGTGAAACCGATCGACCGACGCGACGCCTGGGTGGCGCCGGCATTGGTGGTCATCACCAGGATCACGTTCTTGAAGTTCGCCTCGCGCCCATTGGTGTCGGTGAGGATACCGCGATCCATGACCTGCAACAGGATGTTGAAGATGTCTGGATGCGCCTTTTCCACCTCGTCCAGCAACAACACGCAGTGCGGGGTCTTGACGATCTTTTCAGTCAGCAGGCCACCCTGATCGAAGCCGACATAGCCCGGAGGTGCACCGATCAGGCGACTGATCGAATGCGCTTCCATGTACTCGGACATGTCGAAACGCACCAGTTCGATACCCAATTGCAGCGCCAGCTGCTTGGTGACCTCGGTCTTGCCCACGCCGGTCGGGCCGGCGAACAGGAAGTTGCCGATCGGCTTTTCCGGATTGGCCAGACCCGAGCGTGCCAGCTTGATGGAGCCGGCCAGGGTTTCGATCGCCGGGTTCTGGCCGAAGATCACCATCTTCAGGTTGCGCTCCAGATGCTGCAGCACGTCCTTGTCGGTCGCACTGACCTGCTTGGCCGGAATGCGCGCCATCTTGGCGACGATGGTCTCGATTTCTTCGATGTCGATCAGCTCCTTGCGCTTGCCTTCCGGCAGCAGCCGCTGACGCGCACCGGCTTCGTCGATCACGTCGATCGCCTTGTCCGGCAGCAGCCGGTCGCCGATGTGCTTGACCGACAGATCCACCGCCGCCTGCAGCGCATCGTCGGCATAGGTCACGCCGTGGTGCGCCTCATACTTGGGCTTGAGGCCCTGCAGGATCTCGAAGGTTTCGCCCACGGTCGGCTCGACGATGTCGATCTTCTGGAAGCGACGTGCCAACGCACGGTCCTTTTCGAAGATGCCGCGATACTCCTGGAACGTGGTCGAGCCGATGCAGCGCAATTCGCCCGACGACAGCGCCGGCTTGATCAGGTTGGACGCATCCATGGTGCCGCCGGACGCCGAACCGGCACCGATGATGGTGTGGATCTCGTCGATGAACAGGACCGCGTTGGGGACCTTCTTGAGCGCGCTCAACACGCCCTTGAGGCGCTTCTCGAAATCGCCACGGTACTTGGTGCCGGCGACCAGTGCGCCCAGGTCGAGCGAAAAGATCACCGCGTCGGCAAGCACTTCGGGAACGTCGTTGTCGACGATGCGCTTGGCCAGGCCCTCCGCAATTGCGGTCTTGCCCACGCCGGCCTCGCCCACGTACAGCGGGTTGTTCTTGCGGCGGCGGCACAGGACCTGGATGGTGCGCTCGATCTCGTCGCCCCGTCCGACCAGCGGGTCGATCTTGCCGTTGCGTGCCAACTCGTTGAGGTTGGTGGCGTACTCGGCCAGCGCATCACTCTTGGCCTCGCCTTCCCCGCCCTCGCTCTTGGGCTCGCCATCGGCTGCGGATGGCTGTTCGCCGTCCTCGCCCAGCTTGGCGATGCCGTGGGACAGGTAATTGACGATATCCAGGCGGGTGATGTCCTGCTGATTCAGGAAATACACCGCGTGCGAGTCCTTCTCGCCGAAGATCGCGACCAGCACATTGGCGCCGGTGACTTCCTTCTTGCCGGAGGACTGCACGTGATACACGGCCCGTTGCAGCACACGCTGGAAGCCCAGTGTGGGCTGGGTGTCGCGCCCGTCATCTTCGGCCAGGCGGGAGACCGAGGCTTCGATGGCCTGCTCCAGATCGTTATGTAGGCGCAGTTGATCCGCGCCGCAGGCCTTGAGCACGGCTTGCGCGGAAGGGTTGTCCAGCAGCGAGAGCAGCAGGTGCTCGACGGTCATGAACTCATGACGCGCCTCGCGTGCTCGCTTGTAGCACTGGCCGATGGTTTGCTCTAGGTCTTTGCTGAACATTGGTCACTCCGAACGGCTGTTGCCAACAATATGCGGCTTTTGTCGGGATTTTCCACAACCCTATCGGATAGGCATGTTCAGACGGCGTTAGCACGTGATTGCAGCCACACTGTTGCGCTGCTGGAATGATCTGGCGAATGCCTCAGGTCTGTTCCATCGTGCACAGCAGCGGGTGCTGGTTCATGCGCGAAAACTCGTTGACCTGGGCGACCTTGGACTCGGCCACCTCACGGCTATAGACCCCACAGACGCCGCGCCCGCGGGTATGGACGTGCAGCATGACCTGGGTGGCCCGCTCCAGGTCGAGGTTGAAGAATTGCTGCAGCACCGTCACCACGAAGTCCATCGGGGTGTAGTCATCGTTCAGCAGGAGCACCTGATAGCGCGGCGGTGGCGCCACTTCAGGCTTGCTGGCTTCGACGGTGAGGCCGTGATCGTGTTCGTGGGAGGTCTTCCGAGGCATCGGGCCATTATACGGTTCATCGCCGTGCGCATTGGACGATTTACGCTGCGGCCCGCACAATTTGTCTCCGATTCCCCGACTGGCCCTCGATGACTGACACCCTGACCGCGCTGCGACCGGCGCCGTCGCTCACTGCTCCCCGGCACGTGGCTCCGGTACTGCATGCGATGCCGGGCCCCGCACCGCGCGCTGACGCCATGGCCGCGCCGGATGTGCTGGCCCACCATCTGTTTGCGCAGGAGCGTCACCGATGAGCACCACCGATCCGCGTTGGCACCCGGACGTCACAGTGGCCACCGTGGTGGTGCGCGATGGCCGCCTGCTGCAGGTGGAAGAGACCATCGGCGGCCGCCTGTTGCTGAACCAGCCTGCCGGCCACCTGGAGCCAAACGAGAGCCTGCAGGACGCAGCGGTGCGCGAAACCCTGGAAGAAACTGGCTGGGACGTGCGGCTCACCCACTTCATCGGCACCTACCAGTGGGAAGCGCCTAACGGCCAATCCTTTCTGCGCTTCGCCTTCGCCGCCGAGCCGGTGACCCATCATCCCGAGCGCCGCCTGGACACCGGTGTGGTGCGTGCGCTGTGGATGACACCTGAGGAATTGCGCGATGCGACCGAGCGGCTGCGTAGCCCACTGGTGTGGGAGGTCGTGGCGGATTACCTGGCCGGGCAGCGCCATCCACTGGCCTTGGTGCGGCACGTCGCATGAGCACGCCGCGCATTGTGGTGGGCGTGTCCGGCGGGGTGGATTCGTCAGTGGCCGCGTGGAAACTGGCCGGCCAGGGCGAGCCGATTGCCGGGCTGTTCATGCAGAACTGGGCCGATGACGGCAGCGGCGATTGCCGCGCCGAAGACGATCGTCGCGATGCGGTGGCGGTGTGCGGTGTGTTGGGTATTCCGTTTCATTTCCGCGATTTCTCCGGCGAATACTGGAGCGGCGTGTTCGAGCATTTTCTGGCCGAGTACGCGGCCGGGCGCACGCCCAACCCGGATGTGCTGTGCAACCGCGAAGTGAAGTTCAAGCACTTTCTGGACGCCGCCCAGGCGTTGGGCGCCGAGCGGATCGCCACCGGGCATTACGCCCGGGTGGCGTACAGCGGCGGACGCTGGCGGCTGCTGCGCGGTGCCGATCGCGGCAAGGACCAGAGCTATTTCCTGCATCAGCTGGGGCAGACCCAACTGGCAGCCACCTTGTTCCCGATCGGCGACCTGGAAAAGAGCACGCTGCGCCGCATCGCCCAGGATGCCGGCCTGCCGACACATGCCAAGAAGGATTCGACCGGCATCTGCTTCATCGGCGAGCGCGATTTCCGCGAGTTTCTGGGGCGCTACCTGCCCGCCCGCACCGGCGAGATCCGTGACCCGCAGGGACAGCGCATTGCCGAGCATCCGGGGGTGTTCTATTTCACCCTGGGCCAGCGCGAGGGCCTGAACATCGGCGGCGTGCGCGGCCGGGCCGCGGCGCCGTGGTACGTGGTCGGCAAGGATGTGGCCAGCAACGTGCTGTATGTGGATCAGGACCGCGACAGCCCGCTGCTGCAGTCGCGCTGGCTGCAGTCCGAGCAGGCCCACTGGGTGACCGGCGCGCCGCCGGCACGCCGCTTCGACTGTACCGCGCAGACGCGTTACCGCCAGCCGGATGAGCCGTGCACGGTGGAAGTCCAGGACGATGGCAGCGTGCAGGTGCGCTTCGAGCGGCCGCAGCGGGCGGTGACGCCCGGGCAATCGCTGGTGCTGTACGACGGGCAGGAATGCCTCGGCGGCGCGGTCGTTGCCGCCACCGACGCACCGCTGGAACGTCAATTGGCAGGATCTTCTTTCTCCCCCGAGGGTGTGGCTTGATGAGTGTTTCCATGGATCACCGTGTGCTGGCGCTTGCCGGCGTCGCCCAGGCCCTGCAGCAGGTGCGGCGGATCGCCGAGACCGGGCATTCGGAGGCCGCGACGGTGCGTACCGCCATGGACAGCGTGTTCCGGGTGGACGCAGCGTCACCGGAGGCCGTGTATGGCTCGGCCGCCGCGGTGGCGCCGGGTCTGCGCTTGCTGCACAACTATTTCCGCAACCAGGGCCAGGACGATGTACTGCCGCGCCTGGCGCTGGCCGTACTGCAGCTGGAGCGCCGGTTTGTCCGCGACACCGCAACCGTGGCCACGGTGTCCAGCGGGATCGAAGCCGCTGCACGCCAGGCGCAACAGCTGAACGACAGCGCGCACCCGGATGTGCTCAGTTCGCTGGGCGGGCTGTACGCGCAGACCATCAGCCACCTGCGCCCCAAGGTCATGGTGCAGGGCAACCCGCACTACCTGGGCCAGGCCGGGGTGGTCGCCGAAATCCGCGCGCTGTTGCTGGCGGCAGTGCGCTCTGCGGTGCTGTGGCGGCAGATGGGCGGCAGCCTGTGGGACTTCCTGTTTGCCAAGCGCGCGATGAGCGAGGCAGTCGATCGCGCCTTGCGGTGAGAGGACGCAGAAGACGGTTTCAAGCGCCCGCAATGGGCGCTGGCGTGAGCCGCTGACGGCAACGCGGGCGAGACGATGTGGCGATCGTCGCTAAAGACAATGGGGGCAGTGCCGATACAGCAACCGTGACTCTGCCGAGAACGCCCATGTATTCACGTCCACTCATCCGTCTGGCCGCCCCTTTGGCCCTGACCTTGCTGTTTCCCTTCGCTGTCGGATTCGACTGGCCCGCTTCGGTGCGCTGGGCGATCCTGGCGACCATGACCCTCAGTTGGTTGGGTTTCGCTGCCTGGGTGACGTATTCCCAGTTCCGGCGTAATCCGGACCAGACCCGCATCCTGCGCGAGCAGGACCAACTGCTCAACGAACTGCGCACGTTCGTCAGCAACGAAGTCGACGGTTCGCGCTCGGAAGTCGAGCGTGCCCGCGAACTGATCCGCCAGGCCGTGTCCGGCCTGGGTGGCAGCTTCGAAGCGATGAACCGCAAGTCGCGCCAGCAAAGCCAGGCGCTGGCCCGTATCGTCGACCGTGCCGGTGACGACGGCAGTGCCGGCGTCGACGTCGCCCGCTTCGCCCAGCACGCCAGCTCCCGCATGGAGCAGTTGGTGGAAGCGCTGGAACAGGTGAGCGGCCAAAGCACCAATACCGTCCATCACATCGATGAGATGGCGCAGCATCTGGACGGCATCTTCGCGCTGCTGGAAGACGTCAAGTCGATCGCCGACCAGACCAACCTGCTGGCCTTGAACGCCGCCATCGAAGCAGCACGTGCCGGTGAAGCCGGTCGTGGCTTCGCGGTGGTCGCCGACGAGGTGCGCAACTTGTCCGAACGCTCCACCACCTTCAACGAGCAGATCCGCAAGCTGGCACACAGCTCCAAGGAATCGATCGCCAAGGTGCGTGAAACGGTCTCGCAGCTGGCATCGCGTCACATGGACCGCTCCCGCGAGGCGCGCCACGAATCGGCCGCCATGCTGGAGAACGTCGCCCAGATCAACGCCTCGTTGGGTGATGGCATGCGCGAAATCTCCGAGTGCGCACGCTCCATCGATGGCAGCGTGGCCGAAGCGGTACGTGCCCTGCAGTTCGAGGACATTGCCACGCAGACGCTGAGCGGTATCCACACCCACCTCGATCGCCTCACCGCGATCAACCGCGAAGCGGTGGCGCTGCAGGAACTGCTGCATCGCAATGGTGGCGTGTACGACAGCGATCTGGTCGCCTCGCTCGCCAAGGTCTCCAACCGTCTGCGCGACATGCGTGTGGAGTGGGAACGCCCGCCGCACAAGCCGGTGGCACAGCAGGGCATGGGTGCCGGCACGGTCGAGCTGTTCTGAGACCAGTGCCGCCGCGCAGCTTCTGATTCCGACATTCCCCGGCCTTCCGGGGATTTGTCGTTCCGCAACGACCTGGTGTTTCGCTCATGACGCTTCTCGCCCCGCCCCTCGATGACGCTCCCACCGCCGCGCTGCAGGCCGCGGCACTGGCCGCCGCACATGCCGAGCGCATCGCGCAAAGCGCAGCCGCCAAGCCGGGACTGCGGCGTGTCCGGATGCCGGCCGCACTGGAACGACTGGAGCTGGCCGCTCTCGCCGAAGTCAAGGCGCTGATCAACCCGCGCCGCGATTGCAGCGAAGAGGAGCTGCTGTTTGCCACGGTGGCCTGGGATCTCGGGCTGGACGGGGCCGCAGTGGGCGCATCGGGACGCTGATGCAGTGACGGCGGGGCGCGCCTCGGCAGGCGCCCCGCGGTGTTGTGGAACTGCCTGACTCCAAGGGTTGCCTGTCGTCATCCAAGGGTTCCCTGTCGTCGGCCTGGCCGAATCGCCGCCACTCTCGCTGGCGGGCGCGTGCGCCGACCATCCCTGCCTTGACCTGCCCTGCCCGACCGGATCGTCGCGCATGGCCGGGTGGTCCCGGCGATCACCTGGATCACCTGGGGATGATCCGTTCCGAATCCTGAGGCTGGGTGTCAGTTAGTCAAAGCGGCGAACTCGCTTTGGTTCTCAGGGTGAGCGTCACAGACGCCATGAAGAACGCTTGTCTGGGTCACTGCCGCGGCAGCACTCGCGCGCGCGTCAGATGCGGCAGACGATGAGCTATCTATCGAATTTCGATGGGACGCCCGCCCCGCGCATTCGCCTGCTCGCCAGCCAATCCGCCAGTTCCCGAGCGATGCCCAGCGCAATCACCAGGCCCGCGTCGCGACCAGCGTTGCCGACGAACTGCATCTGCTACAGGCACCTCGCAGCTGGAAACAACCTGACGACGCGCTCGCACCCGTGAAGACATATTCCAACGATTCGAGTGCAGGATGCAGCGTCAGCGGATTGGTTCGACGTTGCTGACAAGGGCGGCATCAAGGCGTTACGCGCACCTTGCCGCTCCAACACCCGTTGGGGCGGTCAACGCGAGCATGATCGGAAACTGGCGTTCAAGTCCGCGGCTTTGGTTCGTGGTGCGGGGCGGGAGGCCCAGCCCACCGCACGACGACAGGCCGCCATCCTGCGGCAGCAAGCGGATGAAACCTCTGCAGGGGCTGCGCGACATCAGGATGACGGCGCTGGCCTGGCCTGGGCGTCAGCTGGCAATCACCAGCCGCGCGCCCAGCCGCATGCCGGCTTCGGCCTCGCGCAGCCACTGCGCCATGTCGCGCGGCGACAGCGGGCGTGAGTAGAAATAGCCCTGGATTTCGTCGCAGCCCTGCTGGCGCAGCAACGCGTCTTCCTGCACGGTCTCCACGCCTTCGGCGACGACCTGCATGCCCAGCGCGTGGCCCAGATGCACGATGGCCTGGGTTACCTCGGCGGTGTTGGCGTCGTCGAGCATGCCCTGCACGAAGCTGCGGTCGATCTTCAGACGCTGCACCGGGAAGCGGTTGAGGTAATGCAGATTGGAAAAGCCGGTACCGAAATCATCTACCGCCAGCAGCACGCCGTTCTGTTCGAACAGTTCGAAACAGCGCCGCAGCGAATCCGAATCGCGAATCAGGGCAGATTCGGTGAGCTCCAGCTCCAGACGTGACGGTGACCAGCTGTTGTCGCGGCAGATCTCCAGCACGCGCTCGGCAAAGCCGCGCTCGCGTAGCTGCACGGCCGAAACGTTGACCGCGATACGGCTGAAATTGAGCCCGGCACGGTCCCAGACCACGGCCTGACGGCAGGCTTCACCGATGACCCATTCGCCCAGCCGTACGATCTCGCCGCATTCTTCGGCAATCGGGATGAATTCGGCGGGGCTGCAGGGGCCATGGCCCGGGCGGTTCCAGCGCATCAGTGCTTCGATCGCCGGTGAGGCGTCGCCCACGGTATTGACCAGCGGCTGATAGACCAGGGTGAATTCTTCGCGCTCGAGCGCGCCTTGCAGGGCGTGTTCGAGCTCCAGCCGGCGCTGCGCTCGCATGAGCACGTCCTGGCTGTAGTAATGGAAGGTGTTGCGGCCCGATTCCTTGGCCGCGTACATCGCCGCATCGGCGGCACGCAGCAGGCTGTCGAAGTCCGACAGCCCCTCGCCCTGCAGCGCGATGCCGATGCTGGCGCCGAGCTTGAGGGTGACGTGATCCTTGCGCAGCGGTTCGCCCAGCGCGCTGATCAGCTTGCGCGCCACGTGGCCGGCATCTTCCGGCTCGGACAGGTCGCGCAGCAGCACGATGAATTCGTCGTCGCTGAAGCGCCCGAACAGGTCGCTGTTGCGCAGATGCTGATGCAGGCGCGCCGAGGCGAGCTTGAGCAGGTTGTCGCCGGCT
This sequence comes from Xanthomonas sp. NCPPB 1325, assembly GCF_041477645.2. Taxonomy (NCBI): domain Bacteria; kingdom Pseudomonadati; phylum Pseudomonadota; class Gammaproteobacteria; order Lysobacterales; family Lysobacteraceae; genus Xanthomonas; species Xanthomonas sp. NCPPB 1325. Next base: position 2,441,766 of record NZ_CM192985.1, on the reverse strand, counting down.
GCATGACCGAACGAATCGTTGATGCTCTTGAACCCGTCCAGATCGATCAACAGCATGGCCAGCACCTGGCCGCGCTCATGCGCTTCGCGGATCGCGTTTTCGGCCTGCTCGCGCAGCAGGAAGCGGTTCGGCAGGCCGGTCAGGCGGTCGTAATGCGCCAGCAGCTCGATACGCTCATTGGCCTCGCGCTCGCGGGTGACATCGCGAAACAGGGCGACATAGCGCGGCGGCAGACCTTCGCGGCGGTCCAGTTCGATCAGCACCTGCACCCAGATGCGCTGACCGGAGTTGCGGTAGAAACACAGCTCCAGCTGCTCGGGCAGGCCACCATCGGAAATGCGCAGCAATGCCGCCTCGAATGCGTCGCGCGAATCCTGGGTGTACAGCGCAAGCGCCTGCTCCAGGGTGATGTTTTCCTTGCGCAGGCCGTGGATGCGGTAGCACTCCTCGGTCCACTGCATGCGACGGGTATCGACCTCGATTTCGCAGCCGCCAATCTTACCCAGCGCGGACACGCGGTTGAGCAGCTCGGTGCGCCAGCGGATCAACGCATCGGTCTGCCGCTGTTCGGTGACGTTCTGCAGCTGGCCAAGCACGCGCACCATGCTGCCGTCGCCATCGAACACCGGCTGCGCCCATACCCGCAGATGATGCGGATTGACGCCGGGCAGGCCGTTGATTTCCAGCTCGAAATGGACCGGCAAGCCTTCGTGCTTGATCTTGCGCCAGGCGCTGCGCAGTTGCGCCAGCGAGGACCGGGCGAGTAGGCGCAGCAGATCGCGGACGCCGTGCAGGCGCAGCTGGGCCATGCCGAGCTGCTGCAGGAAATCCTGTGAGACCCACAACGCGTCCTTGGTCGAATCCCAGCTCCAGCTGCCCATGCTGGCAATGCGCTGGGCGTCTTCGAGCTGGGCCTGCTGCTCGCGCAGCTGCTGCTCGAGTAATTTGTGGTGATGCACGTCGGTGTGCGTGCCGACCATGCGCAACGGGCGGCCGTCGGCGGTGCGCGAGACCACGCGGCCACGGTCCAGGATCCAGCGCCACTGCCCGTCGTGCTGGCGCAGGCGGAACTCGGCCACGTAGGTCTCGGTGCGCCCGTCCAGGTGCGCCTGCACCGCCGCGCTGACGTGCGCGTGGTCATCGGGATGGATCAACCCCGACAACGCGGTGAGATTGTTCGGCAGTGGCTGCTCGGAGTAGCCGAGCATGCGCGTCCAACGTTCGGAGCGGTACACCACGTCGGCCGGGATATCCCAGTCCCACAAACCGTGGTCGGCACTGTCCAGGCCCATTTCCCAGCGGCTGGTGCCATCGGCCCCCATCGGCTCGGGAATGCTCAAGGTGAAGGCCATGACCTGGCCGTGCTCGTCGCAGACCGCACGCAGCCAGCCTTCCAGACGTCCGCCGCCGGTTCCGGGCAGCACGCAGGCCGCCATGCCACCGCTGTCGGCCACCTGGGCGCGACTGCTTTCCAGCACTTCGGCATACGCACCAAGGGTCGCCGGCAGCCCAAGGGACTGCGCAACGCGGTTGGCCGCCAGGGGCTGGCCATGCGCATCCAACAACACCACCGCCGAGGTCAGCGGGTGCTGCAGCATGCTTGCAATGACGCCTGAGTCCACTCTGGAACACTCCGAAGGATCGACCCCTGCCTCGGAGTCGCAATGGATAACGGCCGTTCGGCGGATTAGTTGAGGCACCTGTTTCCAGCGCGACCGAACCGGACCGAGTTACGGCTAAGATGGTCCCATCGCCAGCTCCAAAGGTCGTCCGCGGACCCATGCACCAACCTGTCGCCGTGCCCGCGTTTTCGTCCCCTCCCGTGTCCCGACTTCGCCTCGCCGAGCGCCTGCAGCAGGGCTTGTGGACCCTGACCGGTCTGTACCTGCTGATCGGTGTGGTGTGGCTGCTGCTGGGCAATCGGTTGCTCAACCTGGCCGGTGCGGCGGCGCCGGAACGCTGGTCGGATGCCAGCTTCCTGCTGCTGTCCAGCATCGTCATCCACCTGGTGCTGCGCCGCTTCGTGGCACTGATCGTGGACGAGCATGCGCAGCTGGCGCAGTCGGAGGCCGTGCTGCGTGCCAAGTTCCTGGCGCTGCCCAGCCCGGCCTTCATCTATGACCTGGCGACCATGCGCATTCTCGATGCCAACCCGGCGGCGCTGGAATTCTTTGGCTGGGAGCGCGACGAATTCCTGCAGCAGACGCTGCAGGCGATCTGGCCCAATGCCGATGGCGAGCGGCTGGAAGAGATCATCACGCAGATCCGCGGCAAGGGCGAAGTCACCTGCGTCTTGAACGAAGACCTGCTGACCCGCAGCGGGCTGCGCCATGTCGAAGTCCGCAGCAACCAGCTGCATCTTGCCAGCGGCCCTGCCCGCCTGGTGGTGACGGTGGACCGCAGCGAAGAACGCCAGGCGCAGCATCTGCGCGACGAGGCGCTGGAGCGACTGGAAGAAGCGCAAGGCATCGCGCGGCTGGGCTCGTGGCAGCTGGATCGGGCCACCGGTCTGGGCCGCTATTCGTCGGCGGTGTACCGCATCCTGGGGCGCAGCGTACCCATGCACCGCCGCGAACATCGGCTGGAAGAGCTGCTGACCGCCTCCGACAGCGCCACCCAGACCCGCATCGAACGCATGATCGAAGACATGTGCACCGGCGGCGAGGTGCAGATCGATGTGCTGCTGCCGCTGACCGGCGGCGATTCGCAGCCGCGCACCGTGCACCTGCGCGCAGAGAGCGTGACCCTGCCCAGCGGCGCCCGCCACGTACATGGCACCTTGCAGGACGTGAGCGAACGCGAACAGTCGCGGCGTCTGCTGCGCGAGCGCGAAGAACAATTCAAGGAACTGGTGCGGGTGCTGCCGGACGGCGTACTGATCCTGGCCGACGAGCATGTGATGTACGCCAATGCCGCCGGCTCCGCCCAGTTCGGCTTCCAGGGCGAAACGATCCTGGGCGAGCCGTTGCAGACCCTGGTCGGTGACTCCGACCTGCCGATGGTGCGCGAGTACCTGCGTGCTGGCAGCGACCGCAACGAGCCAGTGTCCAGTGCGCGCGCCATGCGCCGTCGCGACGGCAGCACGTTCTATGCCGGTCTGTCGGCCGGCGACATCCGCTATGGCGGGCGCAGTTGCAAGTTGCTGGTGGTACGCGACCTGAGCGAACCCGAGCGCATGCGCGATGCGCTGGCCGAAAGCAATGCCGAATTGCAGGCGATGGCCAAGCGATTGTTCTCGCTGCAGGAGGACGAACGCCGCGCCATCTCGCGCGATCTGCACGACGATATCGGCCAGGCGATCACCGCGATGAAGCTGTCTGCACACGCGGCGCTGGACGAGCTCGATCCGCAGGCGCGCCGCGAGGACCTGCTGGAGGTGGTGTCGCTGGCCGACAGCACGGTGACCAAGTTGCGCAATCTGTCGATGTTGTTGCGTCCGCCACAACTCGATGCACTGGGGCTGGAAGCAGCCTTGCGCTGGCAGGCCTCGATGTTGTTCCGCGCCTCGCAGGTGCGGCTGGAGCTGGACATCCAGGCGCTGGACGTGCGCCCGGGCAACGAGATCGAACAGGCCTGCTTCCGCATTGCGCAGGAAAGCCTGACCAATGCGCTGCGGCATGCCTGCGCGGGCGAGGTGCGCATGAGCCTGCAGTCGATCGACCGCGAGAGTTTTCGTCTGGAGGTGGTCGATGACGGTGATGGCTTCGAGCCCGAAGGTCCGCGCGGGCTGGGGCTGATCGTGATGCGTGAGCGTGCGCAAACCGTTGGCGGTGTGCTCGCGATAGAATCGGCTCCCGGAGCAGGCACGCGCGTGACGTTGCGCCTGCCCTATCACCCGGCCGGCGAGTCCGTCCACGAAGATGGTGCACGTTGAGTCATGTGGAGCCCTGTAGTCCCGCCCGGATTGGAAATCGTCAAACCGACACGCCTGGGCGCAGGCAATCCCGAACTGCTGCACCTGGTCGACGCTGCCGCTTCCGGTGGCCAGCCGTTGATGATCTTCCACGTCGATATCGATCACTTCGCGTCGATCAACGAGAACATGAGTGGCGAGGTCGGCGATCAGGCGCTGACGCTGGCCGCGCGCCGGCTGCAGGAATTCCTCGGCAGCCGCGGCAAGCTGTGGCGGCACGGTAGCGACGAGATGGTCATCGTGGCGGTACGCCGCGACGACACGCCGTTGCCGGAAGATTTTGCCGAAGAGATCCGTCAGCAGCTGGAGCTGCCGTTGTCGGTATTGCCGTACACCTTGTTCATGACCGGCAAGGTCGGGATCAGCCTGTGTCCGGAACAGTCGACCTCGCTGTCCACCCTGCTCGACTACGCCGAGGAAGCCAGTTATCAAGCCGCGCGCGAAGGCGGCAACACGGTGCGGCTGTACACGCGCAATTCGGCCACCAACGCGCATAGCGAAAGCATCATCGCGCGGCAGATCGTCGATGCCATCCCGCACGGCGAGTTGCGGCTGCGCTACCAGCCGCTGGTCAGCGCACGCGATGGCCGCATCGTGGGCATGGAGGCGCTGCTGCGTTGGCAATCCCCGACCCTGGGCATGCTGGTGCCGGAGCGTTTCATGCGCACCGCCGAGCGCCTGGGCGTGATCGTGCAGATTGGCGAATGGGTACTGCAGAACGCGGTGCGCCAGGCGCGGCTGTGGCGCGACCAGGGCTTTGACGATTTCAGCATCGCGGTCAACGTCTCCACGCTACAGCTGCTGCGCCCGGGTTTCTTCAACGAAGTGATGGCCATGCTGCAGACCGCCGGCGTGCCGGCGCAGTTCGTGACGCTGGAGATCAACGAAAGTGCGTTGACCAACAACGTCAACTTCGTCCACGAAACGATGGCCAACCTGCGCAACGAAGGCATCAGCCTGAGCCTGGACAACTTCGGCACCGGCGATTCCAGCCTCAGCGCGCTGGTGCGCTATCCGGTGGACCGGCTGAAGATCGACCGCAGCTTCATCAAGAGCGCGCCGGCCGGCAGCCGCGAGGCGGCGATTGCACGCGCGATCATTGCGATGGGCCACCAGCTGGGCATGACGGTCATCGCCAACGGCGTGGAGTCGCAGGCGCAGCTGGGCTTCTTGCGCCGCAACGACTGCGACATCTTCCAGGGCTATCTGTTCGGCGAGCCGATGTCGGCCGAGTCTGCAGGCATGGCGCTGCGGCGCCGTTATCTCCGCCCGGAATCGTTTGCCGAAAGCCGCCCGGACCGCACCTTGCTGCTGCTGGATGACGAAGAAAACGTCCTGCGTTCGCTGGTGCGGCTGTTCCGCCGCGACGGCTACCGCATCCTGGCCGCCGGCAACGTACGTGACGCCTTCGACCTGCTCGCCACCAACGATGTGCAGGTGATCCTGTCAGACCAGCGCATGAGCGACATGAGCGGCACCGAGTTCCTGGGCCGGGTCAAGATGCTCTACCCCGACACCGTGCGCCTGGTACTGTCCGGCTACACCGACCTGGCCACGGTGACCGAGGCGATCAACCGCGGCGCGATCTATCGCTTCCTGACCAAACCCTGGAACGACGACGAACTGCGCGAGCACATTCGCCAGGCGTTCCGCACGCATGACGAGCTACGTAACGGCCGGGAATAGGGAATCGGGAGTGGGGAATCGTTAAAGCAGAAAGCAGCCTGGGCGAGTTTTGAGCCGCTGCATCGTGCTTCTTACCTTCCAGTGACGACGCAAACACATCGGCATCGTTCGTTGCAGGAATCAACCGGAGCGCAGCAACCAGCTCCAACGATTCCCCATTCCCGAATCCCGATTCCCCGCTACTTCGGCTGCCGGATCGGCAACACGATCCGGAAACTGGCGCCCTGCCCCGGCGTGCTTTCCACGTCGATGCGACCGTGGTGCTTGTTGATGATGCCGTAGGAAATCGACAACCCCAGGCCGGTGCCGCTGCCCACCGGCTTGGTGGTGAAGAACGGGTCGAAGATGCGCTGCAGCAGATCCGGGGCAATGCCGGCGCCGCTGTCCTGGAACTGGATCCAGACGTTATCCGCTTCATCCCGGCCGGTGGTGACGGTGATTGTGCCGCGCTCGACGATGGCCTGGCCGGCGTTGAGCAGCATGTTCATGTACACCTGGTTGAGCTCGGACGGCAGGCATTCCACCAGCGGCAGCTCGGCGTAATTGCGCTCCAGGGTGACCTTGTACTTGAGCTCGTTCCAGATGATGTTGATCGTGGATTCGAGGCCGGCGTGCAGGTCCACCATCTTCCACGACTCGGACCGGTCGGAGTAGGAGAAGTCCTTGAGGTCGCGCACGATGCGGGTCACCCGCTCGATGCCTTCGCGCGACTCGGCCATCAGCTGCGGCAGATCGCGGCTGATGAAGTCGATGTCGGCACGGTTGCGGATCTCGTCGATTTCCGGAATCAGCGCTTTCGGGTCCGGCGCCTGCAGTGCGCGCTCGTAGGCTTCGATCAGGGTGAACAGACTGCGCAGGTATTCCTGCAGGCTGCCGAGATTGGAGTGCACGTAGCCGATCGGATTGTTGATCTCGTGCGCCACGCCGGCCGCTAGCTGGCCGATGGAGGCCATTTTTTCGGACTGCAGCAGTTTGTCCTGCGCACCGTTCAAGCGCATGTAGGCCTGGCGCAGCTCGGCATGGCGTTGTTGCAGCTCGCGCTCGTAGTCCTGCTGGCCTTCGATGTTATGGAACAACGCAAGAAAATGGCCGACGCCCTGTTCTTCGTTGTAGTACAGATGCGCAATGACCACGCGCTCGGCCACCGGCAGGCTGCCGGTCCAGCTGCCCTTGCTGCGCGCCTGGTTGAGTGCATCCGACGGCAATACCTGCGAAATCCGCTCGCCGAGATTGCGATCGTCGGCCGGGTCTTCCTTGCACAGGCTCTGACGCGCGATGGCGTTGGCCAGGATCAGCTGCCCGTCAGCGCGGAACAGCAACACGCCTTCGAGCATCTGATCGCCGAAGGCGCGCAGCGTGGTCGAGGACGGCAACAATGCTTGATTGAGAAAGAACTTGGCGGTCACGGGACGAGGCGGCAGCAGGGACACCTCAATATACGCCGAACCCTTGGCACGCCATATCGTCGCTTGGTCTTAGAACGGCGACCAAAACAGGGGGCGTGGCGGTCATGCAGATGGGTGCGAGGTGTCATCCGGCGTGCTCGAGATGCGATCCGGATGGCGCTGCCTGGCGACAGGCAGGCATGCGATGCGTGCCATCACGATCAACGCACATGGGCGGCGGTGAGCACACGTCGCGGGTTGCGAAGTTGGCAAGCGTGCACGGCCGATGTGCCGGTTTTACAGGCGGCAGGCCTGCAGGGCGTGCACGCACCCTGGCCTGCGGCGGACCATCAGCAGCGGCCGGCGCGCGGTTGGCGCAGCGCGGGCAACTCAGGCAACGGCCAGCGAACGTCCGCCCCGCAGCACGTTGGATTGGCCCTTTGCGTCATACGACGGCGCACTCTCGGTGCGGCCCAGGTGACGCAGTGCCCAGTTCACTTCACGGCGCCGGCGTGCCAGCAGCGCGCCATTGGCGCGGTTGGCCTCGGCCAGCTCACGCAGGCGCTCTTCTTCGCCTTCGGGCATTGCCGCTTCGAGCGAGCGCAGTGCCGACAGCTTGTCCTGCGTGTGTCGCATCAAGCCATCGATGTCGTTCTCGAGTAATGCCTGGCGTTCGCCGGCCAGCGCATCGCTGAGACGTTGCAGGAACTCGTTCACGTTCATCCTTTCAGTCGGGAATCAACCCGCCAGTTGCTGATTCAGATCCATCATGCGGCTGGCGATGGCATCCGGGTTGATGGAGTAGCTGCCGTTCTGCAACGCCTCTTTCACCGCCTGGACGCGACCGGTGTCGATCGCCGAGGACTGCGAAAGCTCGCGCTGCAGGTTCTGCAGATTGGTGGCCTCGCCGGTCAGCTTGACGCTGTCGGTCGGCGGGGTTGCGGCAACCGGGGACGCGCGATCTTCGCCAGCCGAAGCGATCTTGCTGCTCGTGGCCGCGGTGCGAAGGGTGGCAGCGGTCGGTAGATTACCTTCGATTTTCTGGGTCATGTCAGGAACTCCTCTACAGGTCGTAGGGGATAACGGCACCCAGAAAAAAAACTTTATAGAAAATTTTTACCTGGAGACCACAACGGTTCCGCTCGCTTCGACAATGCCCTGCACCACCCGCCGCGACGAGGAATTCTCTACCGACACCCGTTCGTTTTCACCGGCATCGGACAGCGCACGACCACTCATGCGTACTTCCAGGCCACCGTTGCGCGACACCAGCGGGACGGTGTCGCCGCGCCGTACCAGCCGCTGCGTCACCAGATCGTTGGCCGAGAGCAGCGACCCGGCCGGCAGGATGCGGCGGGCCGACTTGCCCACCGCGGCCACCGGGTCGGCCAGCACTGCGCCGACGATGCGGGCGGCGTCACGCTTCTCGATACTGATATCGGCCAAAGAGATGGTTTCTCCAGCGCTGATGCCGCGGCGCAACACCAGCACATCCTGGTTGCGGCGCACCTTCAACGGCACGAACAGGCGCCAGCCAGCCGGCTGCGGGCAGGCCACTTCCACCGTATTGGTACCGGTGGGCTGGGCCTGCAGCGCGATCGGGCAAGCCGGCATGCGCAGCCCCGGATCGAGCGTGGCCTCGGCCTCCGCGTCCGGGCCAACAGTGGCCAACGCCGCCGCACGAATGGAATCGACAGACTGGTAGCTCTGGGCCCAGGCCGGAGCGGCAGCCAACAAGATGACAAGCAGGAGCAGGCGCATGGGACCAGATCCGGAGGAAGACGGGGCAGACAATGCAAGCGGCGTGCCTGTTTTCGAATCGGGAATCGGGAATCGGGAATCGGGAATCGGGAATCGGGAATGGGGAATCGGTTGGTGGCTGAGAGGTGGTCGGCCTTCGTTGCCGCCGTGCGATTTACTAGGTGAAAGTTATCAGCAAGCAAAGTCACTGCCCTTCGCCTCGGGCTTGCTGCGGAAAGCCCACCCCTCGCTTTTACGATTCCCCATTCCCAACAGCGCCCCCAACCAACCATAAAGCCCTCAAGTTTCCCGAGAGCGCTGTCGATATCTGCCCCATGACCCACGATCTGCTCAACCGCATCGACCAGCGCACCCGACTGGCTGGCCACAATCGCCTGGCCCTGCTGCTGTTTCGGCTGGGTGGACGCCAGCTTTTTGGCGTCAACGTCTTCAAGGTGCAGGAAGTGCTGCGCCGCCCGGAGCTGTTCCAGGTGCCGGGCCTGCCGACCGAGTTCGCCGGCGTGGCCGACGTGCGCGGGCGCTCGGTGCCGGTGCTGGACTTGGGCCTGGCCATCGGCCACCCGGAGCGCGATTCGCACTCCGAGAACGGGCCTGGCTACCTGGTGGTGGCCGAGTTCAACCGCTCGGTGCAGGGCTTTCTGGTCAGCGGCGTGGAGCGCATCGTCAATATCGCGGTGGAAGACATCCACCCGCCACCGGAACTGGGCGCCGAAGCCACTTATTTGACGGCAGTGACGCGCTTCCAGGGCGAACTGATCCAGGTCATCGACGTGGAAAGCGTCCTGGCCGACATCGCCAAGGTCAGCAAGGACGTGCAGCTGGACCCGTCGCTGCAGCTGGTGGCCTACGACCGCCAGTTCCAGGTGCTGGTGGTGGACGATTCGCGCGTGGCGCGCCAGCAGATCCGCAGCGTGCTCGACCAGCTGGGCGTCTCGGCCACCCTGCTCTCGGACGGCCGCCAGGCGCTGGACCACCTGCTGCAGGTGGCCGCATCCGGCGAGAACCCGGCAGACCGCTATGCCATGGTCATCTCCGACATCGAGATGCCGGCCATGGACGGGTACACACTGACGACGGAAATCCGGCGCACGCCGGGCCTGCAGGGCCTGTATGTGCTGCTGCACACCTCCTTGTCGGGCGTGTTCAACAACGCCATGGTCGAGCAGGTCGGTGCCAACGCCTTCGTGGCCAAGTACAGTGCCCACGAGCTGGCCGACTACGTGCTGGCGCGCCTGAAAGTAGTCGCCGAAGCGGCCTGATCCAATTGTGCGGCCGTTCCACCCTACGGGTGACGGCCAGCCCCCACTTCCGAAAGACCTGGGAATACAGTGGTTGCCGTACGCAAGCACACGCCTTGAACAGGCGACGGCGCAGCTGATCGCACGCTGCGCTGAGCTAGTTGCTGCCAAACAATCCTGGTTGGCCTGCAAGTTGCACAGCCAGTGGCAGCATCTACCCGAGCAGCAGCTCGCTTGGTGATTTCTGGCAGCCAAGCGCAGCTGACATATCCCCTGCGCAGCTGCCAGGCGAGCGCGGCCGCTGCGCGAATCGGCCTGTAGCACGCTTGCACTCCGATCTGCACGACGGCCGCACCTACCTGACGGCTGCTCGCGAGGTTTGTTAGCTGCTCCAAGGCCGTCCGTCGGGCACTGCGGATGTGTTGCCAGCTCCGCACCCGTACCATCCTGTGTTTGGCACAAACATTGCTTACTCCCTGGCAACACTTCGCGGGAGAGCACCGTGTCCAGTCCCTTCTCTTCATTCCTCGGCGTCCATGGCGACGCGTTGGCGCTGCGCGAGCAGCGCATGAAGCTCATTGCCAGCAATCTGAGCAATGTGGACACCCCTGGCTACAAGGCCAAGGATCTCAACTTCGAAGCGGCGCTGAAGTCGGCCCAGGGCGTGCAGGACGGCGGCCTGATGCAGGCCACCGATGCCAAGCACTATGAAGTGGGCGGCGCGGCCGGGCTCAACCCGTTCCAGATCACCCGCGAATCCGACCAGCCCAGCCTTGACGGCAATACCGTCGATCCCGATGCCGAACGCGCCGCCTACGGCCGCGCCGCGCTGGAATACCGCGCGTCGCTGAGCTTCCTCGAATCCAAGGTGCGCTCGATGCTCACCGCGATCACGGGCCAATAAGTCATGAGCAACCTTCCCATCTTCGATGTGGCCGGCTCGGCGCTGCACGCGCAGTCGGTGCGCCTGAGCACCATCGCGTCCAACCTGGCCAATGCGGACTCTGTCGCGGGCTCGGCCGAAGCGACCTACAAGCCGATCGAGCCGATCTTCCAGGCCCAGCAGAGCCGTCAGGACCCGAGCCTGACCTCGGTCAACGTCAAGGAGATCACCACCACCAATGCGCCGCCGATCCGTCGCTACGAGCCCGGTCATCCGCTGGCCGATGCCGACGGTTACGTGTTCTCGCCCGACGTGGACCCGGTCTCGCAGATGGTCAACATGATTTCCGCCTCGCGCAATTACCAGGCCGGCGTGGAAATGCTCAATACCGCCAAGGAACTGGCGCTCGCGACCCTGACCATGGGTCGCTGACCCGTCCTAGCCATTCCCTAACGGAACACTCCAGATGAGCACGATCGGTAGCGATCTCTACAAAAGTCTCGGCCTGAGCACCGGCAGCACCGTCGCCAAGAAGGAAGAAGCACTCGGCCAGGCCGACTTCCTCAAATTGATGACCGAACAGCTGCAGCATCAGGACCCGCTCAAACCGATGGAAAACAGCGCGTTTCTGGGCCAGTTGGCGCAGTTCTCCACCGTGCAGGGCATCGGCGACCTCAATACCAAGGTCGGCAATTTCACCACCTCGATGAACAGCGATCAGGTGCTCAAGGGCGCGGCGCTGGTCGGCCACAACGTGCTGGTGCCCTCCGCGCAGGTGGCGATCGACGCCACCGGCTCGGCCAAGGGCGTGGTCGCTGCGACCTCGGCCGGCACCGTCAACTTCGAAATCACCGATGCCAACGGCGCGTTCGTCAAGCAGCTCAGCGTGCCGGCCAGCGCCGCCGGTGAGGTGTCGTTCGCCTGGGACGGCACCGATGCCAACGGCAACCGCATGGCCGCGGGCAAGTACGGCATCACCGCGACCCAGACCGACACCGCCGGCTCCAAAAGCAAGTTGTCCACCTACGTCGATGCGCCGGTGGACAGCGTCACCATCGGCTCGGACGGCCTGTATCTCAACCTGACGGGGCTTGGCACCTCCCCGCTCGCCAACGTGCTCCGCGTCAGCTGAGCCGGCAACCGACACTTAAAGGAACTCATCCATGGCTTTCAATACCTCGTTGTCCGGCATCAACGCAGCCAATGCCGATCTGAACGTCACCTCCAACAACATCGCCAACGTCAACACGACCGGGTTCAAGGAGTCGCGCGCCGAGTTTGCCGACATGTTCCAGAGCACCAGCTACGGCCTGTCGCGTAACGCGGTGGGTTCGGGCGTACGCGTCAGCAACGTGGCGCAGCAGTTCTCGCAGGGCAATATCGACCCGACCGGCCGCAGCCTGGACCTGGCGGTCTCCGGCGAAGGCTTCTTCACCGTGTCATCCAATGGCGCCAAGATGTACACCCGCGCCGGCAACTTCCAGACCGACGCCAACGGCTATGTGGTCAACCCGCAGGGCGCACGCCTGCAGGTGTTCGCGCCCAACCCGAGCGGCAACGGTTTCGACGTGGGCCGCCTGTCGGACCTGCAGCTGCTGACCACCGACAGCCCGCCCAAGTCGACCTCCACGGTCAACCTGGCCTTCACCCTGCCCGGCAACGCCACCGCACCGGCCGTGACCCCGTTCAGCCCGGCCGACGACAAGACCTATAGCCACTCCACCGGCGGCATCAACGTCTACGATTCGCTGGGCGTCAGCCACGTGCAGACATCCTACTTCGTCAAGACCGCCAACCCGAACGAGTGGCAGGTGCACAACTACGTGGACGGCGCCGCAGTTGGCGCACCGACCACCCTGCAGTTCTCCGACACCGGCGCGTTGACCACCCCGGCCAACGGCATCATCGCCATGGACCCGTTCACCCCGAGCACCGGTGCCGGCGTGCTGAACATGCAGCTCAATGTCAGTGGCTCCACCCAGTACGGCGAAGCCTTCGCACTGCGCGACACCCGCCAGGACGGCTACGCCAGCGGCAAGCTCAACGAGATCAGCATCGACACCAGCGGTGTGGTGTTTGCGCGCTACTCCAACGGTGCCGACAAGCCGCTGGGCCAGGTGTCGCTGGCCAGCTTCGTCAACCCGCAGGGCCTGCAGTCGCAGGGCAACAACATGTGGGCCGAAAGCTACACCTCCGGCGCCGCCCGCGTGGGCGCCCCGGACACCTCGGACCTGGGCCAGATCGAATCCGGCTCGCTGGAGGCCTCCACCGTGGACCTGACCGAGCAGCTGGTGAACATGATCGTGGCCCAGCGCAACTTCCAGGCCAACTCGCAGATGATCTCGACCCAGGACCAGGTCACCCAGACGATCATCAATATTCGTTAATGACATTCGGGACCCGGGACTCGGGACCCGGGACTCGGGACCCGGGTCTCGGAAAAGCAAAAGCCGATGCTTCGTCGCTCTTGCTCTTCCGGGTCCCGAGTCCCGGGTCCCCGGTCCCGGCCCTTAAGGAATTCCCATGGACAAAGCCCTCTACGTCGCGATGACCGGTGCCCGCGCCTCCCTGCAGGCGCAGAGCACCGTGTCGCACAATCTCGCCAACGTCGATACGGTGGGGTTCAAGGCCGCGCTGGCCAATACCGAGGCGTTCAAGATCCAGGGCAAGGGCTATCCGTCGCGGATCGATGCGCTGCATGTGGACCAGGGCTTCGATCGCAGCCAGGGCCATCAGAAGGTCACCGGCAACCCGCTGGACGTGTCGCTGCAGCAGGACCGCTGGCTGGCGGTGCAGTCGCCCGATGGCAGCGAGGCCTACACCCGCAACGGCGAACTGGCGCTCACTGCCAATGGCCAGCTGGTCACCGCCAATGGGCACGCCGTGCTGGATGAAGGCGGCAACCCGATGACCATCCCGCCGCACCAGGCTATGGAAATCGGCAGCGACGGCAGCATTTCCATCATTCCGCAGGGCGAAGGCCCGCAGACCATGGCCATCGTCGGCAAGATGAAGGTGGTCGATGCCCCCGCCGACCGTTTGACGCGGCGCCCGGACGGGCTGATGCGCAACACCAGCACCGACCCGGCGCAGGCATTTGCGGTAGCCACCGGCAAGACCATCAACAGCGGCATGCTGGAAGGCAGCAACGTGGACGCCGCCGGCGCCCTGGTGGAAATGATCCAGTTGCAGCGCCAGTTCGAGATGCAGGTCAAGATCATCAAGAACGGCGACGACAACGCGCAGTCGGCCAATTCGCTACTGCGGGTGAGCGGCTAATAACGGCTCCAGGCAGGCAGCACCGTCGGATAGGCTGTTGCCAGCCACGCTGTCAGCAGTTGGGAGACAGTTTGGCGGGTTTATTGCAGAGCGAATGATCTGAGCCTTTGCCGCGGACGCGCTGATCTTCAGCTTGGCTGCAGGGCCCTTGCCCGCCCACCATCGCAGGACACGCTGCAAGTACGTCCTTGTAAGCTCCTTGGCGGCATCCATGCCGCCAAGGGTCCCGCGACGGCGGGCGGGCAAGGACCAGTCGAGTTGGCCGGTCTGTCTATGAGAGCAGTGCTTGAAGCGCATTTAGATCGTCACCCGCATGTCTGTCATCGCGCCTGGAGCTGCACCAAACAGTTGCACCAAACAAGCGATCCGTAACAACAAGCAAACCGAGGCCTGCAACGACCCGCTCTCGATTGGCTGCCAGCCAACTGTCTGGTGCGGTGTCCTCGCCGATTGCGGGACCGTGTGGCGGCATGGATGCCGCCACCGAGCCTACAAGGACGTACTTGCGGCGTGTCCCGCGAGCGGTGAGGGCACCGCGCGCTCAACCAACCCGACTGTTGACTGCGCCGCAATGCCAGCCTGCAAATCCCAAAGCCCTTTCGCACGCAGCACGAAGAATTCACACGTCGTCGGACACATCGCTGACCGGCGACCGATCTACCGCGCCTGATCGGCCGCGCAGGTTTCCACCGCTCCCGCTTCGCCGGTGCCTACTGCCGCCAGCACTGCCCCGCGAAGGCCGCCGCTCCCCCTCGGCGTGACCCACCGCACACCCGGCAGAAATCCGGCGCCACTTTGGCACGCCACGTGCATATACCCACCCGTACCCGGAACACATCCCCGGGTCTAACGAGGAATCGGGTCATGAATCAGGCTTTGTGGGTCGCCAAAACCGGGCTGGATGCGCAGCAGACGCGCATGTCGGTCATTTCCAACAACCTGGCCAATACCAATACCACCGGCTTCAAGCGCGACCGTGCCGCGTTCGAAGACCTGTTGTACCAACAAGTGCGTGCGCCCGGCGGCTCGACCTCCGCGCAGACGCAGCTGCCGACCGGCCTGCAACTGGGTACCGGCGTACGCGTGGTGTCCACCTTCAAGGGCTTCGACCAGGGCAGCCAGCAGCAGACCGGCCGCGCGCTCGACGTGATGGTCAACGGCCGTGGCTTCTTCGAAGTGCAGATGCCCGACGGCACCTCCGCCTACACGCGCGACGGCACCTTCCAGATCAATGCGCAGGGTGAGCTGGTCACCAACAGCGGCTACCCGCTGCAGCCGGGTATCCAGGTGCCGGAAGGCGCGCAGTCGCTGACCATCGGCAACGACGGCACCATCAGCGTCACCCTGGCCGGCCAGGCCGCCGCGCAGGAAATCGGCGCGCTGACGCTGACCGACTTCATCAACCCCTCGGGCCTGCAGTCCAAGGGCGAGAACCTGTTCGTCGAAACCACCGCCTCCGGCCCCGCGCAGAACGGCACCCCCGGCCTCAATGGCCTGGGCAACACCGTGCAGGGCGCGCTGGAAGGCAGCAACGTCAATACGGTGGAAGAGCTGGTGAGCATGATCGAGACGCAGCGCGCCTACGAAATGAATGCCAAGGCCATCTCCACCACCGACTCCATGCTCGGTTACTTGAACAACAACGTCTGATCGGCTCGCCGCTCACCGCCCTCTCAGGAACTTACGCCATGTCCCGCCTGCCTTCCCTCTCCTCTCTGTGCTTGGCCATCGCCTGCAGCGCGCTGCTGGGTGGCTGCGTGGCCGCCGGCGATGTGCGGCCGTTTGCAGCGATGGCGCCGATCGTGCCGGTGGTCGCGCCGGTGGCGCAGCCCACCGCCGGTGCGATCTACGCTGCCGGCCCGAGCCTGAATCTGTATGGCGACCGCCGCGCCCGCGATGTCGGTGACCTGCTGACGGTGAACCTGATCGAAAACACCACCGCCTCGTCCACCGCCAACACCACCGTCAGCAAGTCCGACAGCGTGGACATGAGCACCCCCACGCTGCTCGGCGTGCCGCTCACCGTCAACGGCACCGACGTGCTGCGCAATTCCACCAGCGGCGATCGCAGTTTCGACGGCAAGGGCAACACCGCGCAGAGCAACCGCATGCAGGGCAGCGTCACCGTCACCGTGATGCAGCGCCTGCCCAACGGCAACCTGGTGATCCAGGGGCAGAAGCAGCTGCGCCTGACCCAGGGCGACGAGCTGGTGCAGGTGCAGGGCATCGTGCGCGCCGCCGACATCTCTCCGGACAACACCGTGCCCTCGAGCAAGGTGGCCGATGCCCGCATCGCCTACGGCGGCCGCGGTGCCATCGCCCAGTCCAACGCGATGGGCTGGCTGAGTCGCTTCTTCAATTCCCGTCTGTCGCCCTACTGAGCCTGCGACCATGAATCTGTCTTCCCTGCCCTTCCGTCTGCTCGCTGCCGCCGTTGCGCTGTGCGCAATCGCCGCACCGGCCAGCGCCGAGCGCATCAAGGATCTTGCCCAGGTCGGCGGCGTGCGCGGCAATGCGCTGGTCGGTTACGGCCTGGTGGTCGGCCTGGACGGCAGCGGCGACCGCACCAGCCAGGCGCCCTTCACCGTGCAGAGCCTGAAGAACCTGCTCGGCGAGCTGGGCGTCAATGTTCCGGCGAACGTCAACCCGCAGCTGAAAAACGTCGCGGCCGTGGCCATCCATGCCGAATTGCCGCCGTTCGCCAAGCCCGGCCAGCCGATCGACATCACCGTGTCCTCGATCGCCAACGCGGTGTCGCTGCGCGGCGGCTCGCTGCTGATGGCACCGCTGAAAGGCGCCGATGGCCAGGTCTATGCCATGGCTCAGGGCAACCTGGTGGTCGGCGGCTTCGGCGCACAGGGCAAGGACGGCTCGCGCGTCTCGGTCAATATTCCCAGCGTCGGCCGCATTCCCAACGGCGCCACCGTCGAGCGCGCCTTGCCGGACGTATTTGCCGGCAGCGGCGAAATCACCCTCAACCTGCATCAGAACGACTTCACCACCGTCTCGCGCATGGTCGCGGCGATCGACAGCAGCTTCGGCGCCGGCACCGCGCGTGCGGTGGATGGCGTGACCGTGGCGGTGCGCTCGCCGACCGACCCGGGCGCGCGCATCGGCCTGCTGTCGCGGCTGGAAAACGTCGAACTCTCCCCTGGCGATGCACCGGCCAAGGTGGTGGTCAATGCGCGTACCGGCACCGTGGTCATCGGCCAGCTGGTGCGGGTGATGCCGGCCGCCATCGCGCATGGCTCGCTCACCGTGACCATCAGCGAAAACACCAATGTCAGCCAGCCGGGCGCCTTCAGCGGCGGCCGCACCGCGGTGACCCAGCAGTCGACCATCACGGCCACCTCCGAAGGCAGCCGCATGTTCAAGTTCGAAGGCGGCACCACGCTCGATCAGATCGTCCGCGCGGTCAACGAAGTGGGCGCGGCGCCCGGCGACCTGGTCGCCATCCTGGAAGCCCTGAAGCAGGCTGGCGCGCTGACGGCGGAGCTGGAGGTGATCTGACATGCGTATCGCAGCCTCGCCCATTGATCTCAACCCGAGCACCAAGGCCGATCCGGCAAAGATCGACAAGGTCTCCCGTCAGCTCGAAGGCCAGTTCGCGCAGATGCTGGTCAAGAGCATGCGCGATGCGAGCTCCGGCGACCCGATGTTTCCGGGCGAAAACCAGATGTTCCGCGAGATGTACGACCAGCAGATGGCCAAGGCGCTGACCGAGGGCAAGGGGCTGGGCCTGTCGGCGATGATCTCCAAGCAGCTGAGCGGCGACACCGGCGGCCCGGCGTTGAACACCTCGCTGAGCACCGCCGAGGCCGCCAAGGCCTACTCGCTGGTGGCCGGCAAGCGCGATGCCTCGTTGCCGCTGCCCGCCCGCGATGGCGCCGCCAGCGGCGGCGACGCGACCCTGGGCGCGGCGGCCAAGCTCGGCGCAGGTGCGCTGGGCGGCGTCGGCATGAGCCAGGTGCTGGACCTGATCGCCGGGCGCACCGGTGCTGGCGAATCCGGCGGCGACGATGCGGCCGCACTGAGCTGGCCGTCGGCCAACGACCGCTGGGCCGATGTGGCCGCCAGCGACGCGGCCGACGCCAATGCCGCCGTCAACGCCAGCGCCGCCAGCAGCGCCGCGGCCAGCCTGGGCGAACGCACTCCGGAAGGCTTCGTCGCCAAGATCTGGACGCATGCACAGAAAGCCGCGCGCGAATTGGGCGTGGACCCGCGCGCACTGGTGGCGCAGGCCGCGCTGGAAACCGGCTGGGGCCGGCGCGGCATCGGCAATGGCGGCGATTCCAACAACCTGTTCGGCATCAAGGCCACCGGCTGGAGCGGCGCCAGGGTCACCACTGGCACCCACGAATACGTCAACGGCGTCAAGACCACCGAAACCGCGGATTTCCGCGCCTACGGCTCGGCCGAGGAAAGCTTTGCCGACTATGTGCGCCTGCTGAAGAACAACAGCCGCTACCAGGGCGCACTGCAGGCCGGCACCGATATCAAGGGTTTTGCACGCGGCTTGCAACAGGCAGGGTACGCCACCGATCCGGGCTACGCCGCCAAGATCGCAGCGATCGCCAACGGCCCGACCATCGACCGTGCGGTGGCCGCCATCGGCAACGCGGCGGCCGATCTGTCCAACCGTTATGCCAGCACCGCCGAGCCTGCCGGGCTTGGCACCATCCGTCGTTGAGGTAAACGCTCATGTCCATCATGTCCACCGGGACCAGCGCGCTCATCGCCTTCCAACGGGCGTTGTCGACCGTTAGCCATAACGTCGCCAACATCAATACCGAAGGCTATAGCCGCCAACGTGTGGAATTTGCAACGCGCACGCCCACCGACATGGGCTACGCGTTCGTGGGCAATGGCGCCAAGATCACCGACGTGGGCCGCGTGGCCGACCAGCTGGCCATTTCGCGCCTGCTCGACAGCGGCGGCGAGCTCTCGCGCCTGCAGCAGCTGTCCTCGCTGTCCAACCGCGTGGATGCGCTCTACTCCAATACGGCCACCAACGTGGCCGGGCTGTGGTCGAACCTCTTCGACTCCACCAGCGCGGTGTCGTCCAATGCGTCCTCCACCGCCGAGCGGCAGAGCATGCTCGACAGCGGTAATTCGCTGGCGACGCGCTTCAAGCAGCTCAACGGGCAGATGGACAGCCTGAGCAACGAGGTCAACAGCGGCCTGACCTCCTCGGTGGACGAAGTCAATCGCTTGACGCAGCAGATCGCCAAGATCAACGGCGCCATCGGTAACAGCATCGACAGCGCCTCGCCCGACATGCTCGATCAGCGCGACGCATTGGTGACCAAGCTGGTGGGCTACACCGGCGGTACCGCGGTGATCCAGGACGGCGGCTTCATGAACGTTTTCACCGCCGGCGGCCAGGCGCTGGTGGTCGGCACCACGGCCTCCAAGCTCACCACCGTCGCCGACCCGTATCAGCCGACCAAGCTACAGGTGGCAATGCAGACCCAGGGGCAGAACGTCAGCCTCAGCGCCAACTCGCTGGGCGGGCAGATCGGTGGCCTGCTGGAGTTCCGCAGCAGCGTGCTGGAACCGACCCAGGCCGAATTGGGCCGCCTGGCCGTCGGCATGGCCAGCACCTTCAACGCCGGCCACAGCCAGGGTATGGACCTGTATGGCGCGATGGGCGGCAACTTCTTCAACATCGGCGCACCGACCACTGCCGCCAACCCGAAGAACACCGGCACCGCGTCGCTGAGCGCAAGCTTCAGCAACATGTCGGCCGTGGATGGGCAAGACGTCACGCTCAGCTTCGACGGCACTGCGTGGAAGGCCACCAGCGCCAGCACCGGCTCGGCCGTGCCGATGACCGGCACCGGCACCGCTGCCGATCCGCTGGTGCTCAAGGGCGTGAGCATGGTGGTCGGCGGCACTCCGGCCAGCGGCGACAAGTTCCTGCTGCAGCCCACCGCCGGGCTGGCCGGTACCCTGTCGGTGGCCATCACCGACCCTTCGCGTATTGCGGCAGCCACCCCGGTCAAGGCCACCGCCACCGTCGCCAACCTGGGCACCGGCAAGATCAGCGACGTCAAGGTCAGCAATGCGCAGAATCCCGCGCTGCTGGCCCCGTCCTCGATCGAGTTCATCGATGCCAACCAGTACACCGTCGACGGCGCCGGCCCGTTTGCCTACACCGCGGGCCAGACCATCAGCGCCAACGGCTGGAGCTTTGCGCTGGACGGTGCGCCCAAGGCCGGCGACACCTTCGGCGTGGGTCCGATGAGTGCCGGCTCCAGCGACAACGGCAATGCCAAGTTGCTGGCCAAGATCGACGATGCCAAGGCGCTCAGCAGCGGCACGGTCACCCTCAACGGCGCGCTGTCGGGCCTGACCACCTCGGTGGGTTCGGCCGCGCGCGCAGCCAGCTACGCCTCGGACGCGCAGAAGGTCATCAACGACCAGGCGCAGGCCAGCCGTGATTCGATTTCCGGCGTCAACCTCGATGAGGAAGCCGCCAACATGCTGAAACTGCAGCAGGCCTACCAGGCCGCCGCACAGATGATCTCCACCGCAGACACCATCTTCCAAGCCATCCTGGGCGCCGTACGCTGATGACCGACCGTATCTCCACCAGCATGATGTACAGCCAGTCGGTCGCCTCGATGGGGGCCAAGCAGGCGCGGCTGAGCCAGCTCGAATCGCAGCTGTCCAGTGGGCAACGCCTGGTTACCGCCAAGGACGATCCGGTCGCCGCCGGCACAGCCGTCGGCCTGGATCGCGCGCTGGCCGCCATCACCCGCTTCGGCGAGAACGCCAACAACGTGCAGAACCGCCTCGGGCTGCAGGAAAACGCGCTCGCGCAGGCCGGCGACAAAATGGCGCGCGTCACCGAATTGGCGGTGCAGGCCAACAACTCCTCGCTCAGCCCGGACGATCGCAAGGCGATCGCCTCGGAGCTGACCGCGTTGCGCGACAGCATGGTGAGCCTGGCCAACAGCACCGACGGCACCGGGCGCTATCTGTTCGGTGGTACCGCCGACGGCAGCGCGCCCTTCATCAAGGGCAGTGGCGGGGTCACCTACAACGGCGACCAGACCCAGAAGCAGGTGGAAGTGGCCCCGGACACCTTTGTCAGCGACACCCTGCCCGGCAGCGAAATCTTCATGCGCATCCGCACCGGCGACGGCACCGTGGATGCCCACCCTTCCAATGCCAATACCGGCACCGGGCTGCTGCTGGATTTCAGCCGCGATGCCAGTACCGGCAGCTGGAACGGGAGCAGTTACAGCGTGCAGTTCACCGCCGCCGACACCTATGAGGTGCGCGACAGCACCAATGCGGTGGTCGGCACCGGCACCTACAAGGATGGCGACGACATCACCGCGGCCGGCGTGCGCATGCGCATCAGCGGCGCACCGGCGGTAGGCGACAGCTTCCAGATCGGCGCCTCCACCACCAAGGACGTATTCTCCACCATCGACGACCTGGTCGGCGCGCTCAATTCCGACACGCTGACGCAGCCGCAGAAGGCGGCGATGATCAACACCTTGCAGTCGTCGATGCGCGACATCGCGCAGGCCTCGTCGAAGATGATCGATGCGCGCGCGTCCGGCGGCGCGCAGTTGTCGGCCATCGACAACGCCAACTCCTTGCTCGACTCCAACGAAGTCACGCTCAAGACCACCCTGTCGTCGATCCGCGATCTGGACTACGCCTCGGCGATCGGGCAGTACGAACTCGAGAAGGCCTCCCTGCAGGCCGCTCAAACGATCTTCCAGCAGATGCAGTCGTCAACCTTGTTCAACATGATCCGCTGATTTTCCGCAGCAAACCTGCGTTTTGCTTCGCTCCTGCACGGCAGTCCCGGTGCAGGCAGACGGAGTTTATTGCTTGAGTTTTATACCAACGCTAAAGATCTCCGGGGAGCTGCCGAATAAACCAAACCCCTTGATACACAACGCTTACGCTTTTCGTCCCGCGGCAGAAAAACAGTAAAAAAATACTGAATTTCGCTAAAGGTTCCCGACGCAACGCCGTTATTCATCTCAGCAGCGGCAACGGCCAACTTGATGGCCCCCCTGCGGAGGCTCCGGGCAAGTCCCCCTTGCCGGAAAAATCGCTTAGGAGAAATCAAAATGGCACAGGTAATCAACACCAACGTAATGTCGCTGAACGCTCAGCGTAACCTCAACACCAGCAGCGCCAGCATGTCGACGAGCATCCAGCGTCTGTCGTCTGGCCTGCGCATCAACAGCGCCAAGGACGACGCCGCCGGTCTGGCGATTTCCGAACGCTTCACCACGCAGATCCGTGGCCTGGACGTTGCCTCGCGCAACGCCAACGACGGCATCTCGCTGGCCCAGACCGCCGAAGGCGCGATGGTCGAAATCGGCAGCAACCTGCAGCGTATCCGCGAGCTGTCGGTGCAGTCGTCCAACGCCACCAACTCGCCGACCGACCGTGACGCGCTGAACTCCGAAGTCAAGCAGCTCACCGCCGAAATCGACCGCGTTGCCAACCAGACCAACTTCAACGGCACCAAGCTGTTGAACGGCGACTTCTCCGGCGCGCTGTTCCAGGTCGGCGCCGACGCCGGCCAGACCATCGGCATCAACAGCATCGTCGATGCCAACGTCGATTCGCTGGGCAAGGCAAACTTCGCTGCCGCCGTCTCCGGCGCCGGCGTGACCGGCACCTCCACCGCCTCCGGCTCGATCAGCGGCATGAGCCTGTCGTTCAAGGACGCCAGTGGCGCGGCCAAGAGCATCACCATCGCGGACGTCAAGGTCGGCGTCGGCGAGAGCGCTGCCGACGTCAACAAGAAGGTGGCTGCAGCGATCAACGACAAGCTCGACCAGACCGGCATGTACGCCTCGATCAAGACCGACGGTACGGTGCAGATCGAATCGCTGAAGGCCGGCCAGGACTTCACCTCGCTGACGGCCGGTACCTCCAGCGCCGCTGGCATCACCGTCGGCGCCGGCATCACCACCGCGTCGGCCGCTTCCGGCTCCACCGCCTCGACCCTGAGCAGCCTGGACATCTCCACGTTCTCCGGCTCGCAGAAGGCCCTGGAAATCGTCGACAAGGCGCTGACCGCGGTCAACTCCTCGCGCGCCGACATGGGTGCGGTGCAGAACCGCTTCACCTCCACCATCGCCAACCTGAGCGCAACCTCGGAAAACCTGTCGGCCTCGCGTAGCCGTATCCGCGACACCGACTACGCGAAGGAAACCGCCGAACTGACCCGCACGCAGATCCTGCAGCAGGCCGGTACCGCGATGCTGGCCCAGGCCAAGTCGGTTCCGCAGAACGTGCTGAGCCTGCTGCAGTAACTTGCAGTCATCTGTCGCAGCAATGCGGCAGCGCTTCGCAGCAGTCCAAAGCCCCTCTTCGGAGGGGCTTTTTTGTGGCCAGGTCAACGCAATTACGCGGCACGGAGTCTGGTCAAAATTTTTGACACCATCCAGGCATGGAAATTGCATCAGCCAAGCCGCGAGCGAAAGGTGGCGTCGTAGCTAAAGTCCGCCCGGATGCGGCCGATACCCGTTTCGTAATCCCATGCGTCCGCCTGTTTGGACGCTAACGCGAGGAATGCAACATGGCGACGTCTGGCATCAGCACCGGCTCAGGGCTCGATATCCCAACCTTGGTGTCCACATTGGTTGCGCGGCGCAAGGAGCCTGCGCAGGCGGTGATCAACAAAGCGGGCACAGCTGCCACCACCAAGCTGTCGGCAATCAGTCAGGTCAAGAGCAGCATGACCACGCTGAAGTCGTCGCTGGACAAGGTGATCGGAAGTGCCAATACGCCTGCCTTCAAAGCCACGGTGCAGACCGACGCAGGCTTCACCGCCACCGCCACTACCACCGCTGCACCTGGTAGTTACTCGGTGGAAGTCGTGAAGCTGGCCACCGCGCAGAAATTATCTTCCGGTGCCTACGTTGCCGATGCGAACGTGGGCAGTGGCACGCTGACCGTTGGCTATGGCGACAAGAGCATCACCGTCGATATCAGTGGCACCGATAAGCTTGTCGACATCGCGGCCGCGATCAACAAGGCGGCTGGCGGCAAGGGCGTGACGGCCAGCGTGGTGACCGCCAACGACGGCCAGCATTTGGTCTTCAACGCGATCGATAGCGGCACCAAGGGCGCGTTGACGGTTAGCGCCAGCGACCCCAGCTTGGATGCCCTCACCTTCGGCAACGGCGTCACCGGCGGCATGACCGAGGCCGTCGCAGCCACCGATGCGCTGGTACGCGTGGACGGGTTTGAGCGTACTTCCAGTTCCAATACCATCACTGATCTGGTGCCAGGCGCCGTGCTCAGCCTGACCAAGGCGGCAGAGGGCACTAAATTCAGCTTGAATATCGCAGCCGACAGCAGCGGCCTCAAAGGCAACCTGACGGCGTTTGCGGCCGCGTACAACACCGCCAACACGCTGCTCACAAAGAGTAGCAGCTACGATGCCGCTACCAAGACCGCTTCGGCGCTGACTGGCGATTCGCTGGTAAGGGGGCTGCAGTCGCAGTTGCGCGGCCAGGTGGCCGGCAACTTGAATGAACTCAAAGCGCTCGGGCTTACCCTGGACAAGGACGGCGTGATGAGTTTCGACGCCAGCAAGTTCGATACTGCCATCAATGCCGATCCAGACGCCGCCACTGCGGTGCTGGGCAAGGACAGCAAGTTCGGCGCGGGCATGACCAAGCTGCTGGACGCCAATCTCAACGTCAACAACGGCGCGCTCACCATGCGCTCGGACACCCTCAACAAAGAGATCAAGGGTTACGAAACCGAGCTGGACCAGCTCGACACGCGCATGGAAAAGCTGTCTGACATGTACACCAAGCAGTTCACCGCGATGGAGAAGATGATCACCCAGCTGCAGGGCAGCACCAGCTCGCTCAGCAGCCTGTTGAACAGCTGATTTCCGTGATGCAGATCCTCAAGTCCTGTCAGGGTATTGCCGATACAAGAAGGGCCTATCGTGATTTCGGCCTTGCCTTCCGGCAGGAGCGTCGTCGCAGGAGCGCAGCGCTCCGGGACCCGCGAAGGTCAGCCCATTGAGGAGTCATCCATGTACGGTTCCAATCGTCAGTACGCCGAGCAATACCGCAAGGTCGGCGTGTCCACCAGCGTGACCGAAGCCGACCCGCACAAGCTGGTGTCGCTGCTGTTTGCCGGTGCCTGCCAGCGCATCCGTCTGGCCCAGGCCTGCCTGGCGCAGGGCGACCAGGCGCGCAAGGGCAAGGCCATTGGCGAAGCCTGCGCGATCGTCGGTCACTTGAACGGTTCGCTCGATCACGAAGCCGGCGGCGAGATCGCTGGTAACCTGTCGGCCCTGTACGACTACGTCATGCAACGTCTGACCGCAGCCAATCTGCACAACGACGACACCGCGTTGACCGAAGCGCTGGATCTGCTCAGCGAAATCGATTCTGCGTGGAACTCCATTCCCCTCGAACAACGCGGCCTTTCCGCCGTTTCGTGAGTCCCGCCATGCATAGCGTGCAAAGCCTTCAGGCCGAAATGGCCGACATCCGGATCGCCATGGCGAACGAGGACTTCGAAGTCATGCCGCCGATGCTGGATGCGCACGACCTGCACCTGCGCCAGTACGCGCAACACGTGGACGTTGATCAGGATCGCGCGGCCCTGCAGACGCTGCTGACGATGCACCAGGACCTGATGCGGATGATGCGCGAGCGTCAGCGCAAGTTGCTGGACCTGATCCGCGCACAGCGCACCTCGTCCTCGGCTAGCCGCGCCTACGCACGGGTCGGCCGGATCTGATGTCCGCGCTCGGCACACTCGCGCCAGCGGCCGAGGCCGAGCTGTTTGCCGACACGCTCAGCTGCGAACTGCGCCTGCCGGCCGGCTTCCGTGCCGGTGGCGATCCGGGCGCACACAGCGCCGCGGAGACCCTGCTGCGTAGCCTCGGCCAGGTGGAAGACCTGCGCAGCGAAGAGACCAGCGAAGACCGCGGCGACCTGCCGCTGCTGGTGCAGCGCATGGACGCCAAATTGGATCTGATGCTGGCGCTGATCGGCCGCCTGGTGCGCCAGGGCGACAGCGGCCTGATCCAGAATCTGGTGCACTGGTCGGTGCGCGGCATCCGCCTGAATTGCGCAACCCCGCATCCTCCGGGCACCTTCGGCAGCGTTTGCCTGCAGCCCTCCGATTGGCTTCCTGAACTGGTACAGCTTCCCGCCGAGGTCCTGGCCAGCGCCAGCGATGGTCACGATCAGTGGCTGTGGCTGCGGTTCGCGCCCCTGTCGCCGGGTCTGCAGGACGCGCTGGAACGTCATTTGTTTCGCTTGCATCGCCGTCAGATCGCCGACGCCCGCCGCCAGCGCTGATCCCGATGGTTGGCGTCAGGCGCCGGGTCAGCTAAGGTGCCCTAATACCGAAAAAGGTCCCTTCTGCGCCGTGCGAGTCATCATCGTCGACGATCACACCCTTGTCCGTGCAGGCCTGTCCAGGCTGCTGCAAACCTTCGCCGGCATCGATGTCGTCGGCGAGGCGAGCAACGCGCAACAAGCCCTGGATATGACATCCCTGCATCGCCCGGATCTGGTGCTGATGGACCTGTCCCTGCCCGGCCGCAGCGGCCTGGATGCCATGACCGATGTGCTGCGCGCCGCCCCGCGCACGCATGTGGTGATGATGTCCATGCATGACGACCCGGTGCACGTGCGCGACGCGCTCGATCGCGGCGCCGTGGGTTTCGTGGTCAAGGACGCCGCACCGCTCGAGCTGGAGCTGGCACTGCGTGCCGCCGCCGCCGGCCAGGTATTTCTGAGCCCGCAGATTTCCTCGAAGATGATCGCGCCCATGCTGGGCCGCGAAAAACCGGTCGGCATCGCTGCCCTGTCGCCGCGCCAGCGCGAGATCCTGCGCGAGATCGGCCGCGGACAGAGCAACAAGGAAATTGCCGCCGACCTCGGTATCAGCGTCAAGACGGTGGAAACCCATCGCGCGCGCATGATGGAGTCGCTGGGCTGCCGGCGTGCGAACGACCTGGTGCTGCTGGCGGCCAAGCACCATAACGAGCTGGTCTGAGCTACTCCCGCAGGCTGTTTGCCCGGCTGTCAGGATGGTGAAAGGGGCATCTGGGCCACTTCGGCCCAAAACAGTGACGGAATTCCGTCAGGCACGCTCGAGCTCGCCGAAAACGTCAGGGGATTCCTGACAGGCTGTCAGGAAAATCACGAGTCACCTCACCTGACTCCCTGATTAGAAACCCGTCGCGTTCTCCTGCAAGATGCGTTCCATCGCTGCTGCGTGCAGCGCCCATCGGAAGCGCTTCCATGAAGACGACCATTTCCGCCCAGCTTGGCCAGCACCTGCACCTCACCCCGCAGTTGCTGCAGTCGATCCGTCTGTTGCAATTGGACGGCATGCAGTTGGAACTGGAAATTCGGCGCGCCCTGGAAACCAATCCGTTGCTGGAGTTGGAAGAGTTGGCCGATCACGGGGATGAGGCCACCACCAACGACGATGGCGCCAGCGATATCGCCGCGTTCGACGAGCTGCCGGAAAGCACGATGTGGGACGTGCAGAGCAGCAGTTGGAACGATGGCGACGATGACCGCATGCAGCGCGTGGCGGCCGGCGAGTCCACCGACCCGCATGTGCGCATCCTGCGCGAACTGGCGCTGGACCTGGACGAAGCGGCATTGGGGGCCGCCGCGTTCTGGCTGGAGCAGACCGACGACGCCGGGTATCTGACCGAAGCGCTGGCGACGCTGCAACAGCTGGGCGCCACCCGTCTGGGGATGACGGTCGAGGCGGTCGAAGCAGTCCGCCAGCGCCTGCTGCACGGCGACCCCGCCGGCCTAGGGGCCTGCGACCTGCGCGAATGCCTGCAGGCGCAGTTGACCGCCCTGCCCGGCCGCGTCCCGGCACGGCATCTGGCCGCGCGCATCCTGGCTGGCGACCTGGACCTGCTGGCGAGCCACGACTACGCGGTGCTGGCGCGCGCACACGATGCCGAAGTGGACGACGCGCGCGAGGCGGTGCGGTTGATCCTGTCGCTGCAACCGCGCCCGGGCGACGACCTCCTGCAGGAAAGCAATACCAGCGTGATCCCGGACGTGCTCGCCTGGCATGCCGACGGCAGCTGGCGCGTGGCACTCAATCCGGCCACCACCCATCGCGTCAGCATCAATCCGGTGCACGAACGCGCGCTGGCCGACGCCGGTGATGCCGGGCAGCCGCTGCGCGACATGCTGCAGGAAGCGCGCTGGCTGACCCGCGGGCTGTCGATGCGCTACGAAACCCTGCTGCGCGCCACGCGCGCCATCGTCGAGCGCCAGGCCGCGTTCCTGGCGCGTGGCGAGGAAGCGATGGCGCCACTCACACTGAAGGAAATCGCCGACGAGATCGGCATGCACGAATCGACCATTTCGCGCATCACCACCGGCAAGTACCTGCAGACGCCGCGTGGGACCTTCGAACTCAAACACTTCTTCGCCGTGCGCCTGGAAGGCGCCAGCGTCTCCGGTCAGGCGGTCAAGGCAATGGTGCGCCGCTTGATCGAAAGCGAGCCGGCCGGCCGGCCGCTGGCCGACGAAGCCATTGCCGGTCTGCTGTCGCGGCAAGGCGTTAACATTGCGCGCCGCACCGTGGCCAAGTACCGCGAACAACTCGACATCGCCCCGGCACGTGAGCGCCGCCGCACCAACAAACCGCTGCTTGCCCGGGCAGGATAAGGATTACTATGAGCAAACTCACCGTGCTGCTGGTCGACGACCACGAGGGCTTCATCAACGCTGCGATGCGTCATTTTCGCAAAGTGGAGTGGCTCAACATCGTGGGCAGTGCCGCCAATGGGCTGGAAGCGATCGAGCGCTCTGAGTCGCTGCGCCCCAACGTCGTGCTGATGGACCTGGCGATGCCCGAGATGGGCGGGCTGCAGGCCACGCGGCTGATCAAGACGCAGGACGATCCGCCGTATATTGTCATCGCGAGCCACTTCGACGATGCCGAGCATCGTGAACACGCTCTTCGCGCGGGTGCTGACAATTTTGTCAGCAAGCTGTCCTATATCCAGGAAGTCATGCCAATCCTGGAGGGCCTGACGGAAGGAGCCAGGAATGAGTGAGTCCCGCATTCTGCTGATCGATAGTGACGCCGTGCGCGCCGAGCGCACCGTCTCGCTGCTCGAATTCATGGACTTCAATCCCCGCTGGGTCACCGACGGCGCCGACATCAACCCCGGCCGCCACCGCCACGACGAATGGATGGCGGTGATGGTGGGGTCGGCGCAGGATGCGGCGCAGGCCGACAAGTTCTTCGATTGGCTGGCCGATGCCAAGCTGCCGCCGCCGGTGCTGCTGATGGAAGGCAGCCCGGTCACGTTCGCGCAGACCCACGGCCTGCACGAGGCCAATGTCTGGGCGCTGGATACCCCGTTGCGTCACGCGCAGCTGGAAGCCCTGCTGCGCCGCGCAAGCCTCAAGCGCCTGGATGCCGAGCATCAGGCCGGCGTGCAACAGGACACCGGGCCGACCGGCAACAGCGAGGCGGTGACCCGCCTGCGCCGGCTGATCGACCAGGTGGCCGCGTTCGACACCACCGTGCTGGTGCTGGGCGAATCCGGTACCGGCAAGGAAGTGGTGGCACGTGCCATCCACCAGCACTCGCCGCGCCGTGATGGGCCGTTTGTCGCCATCAATTGCGGCGCGATCCCGCCGGACCTGCTGGAAAGCGAACTCTTCGGCCACGAGAAAGGCGCCTTCACCGGCGCCCTGAGTGCACGCAAGGGCCGTTTCGAGATGGCCGAAGGCGGCACCCTGCTGCTGGACGAGATCGGCGACATGAGCCTGCCAATGCAGGTCAAGTTGCTGCGCGTCCTGCAGGAGCGCAGCTTCGAGCGCGTGGGCGGTGGCCAGACCATCCGCTGCAACGTGCGCGTGATCGCTGCCACCCACCGCAACCTGGAAGCGCGCATCAGCGACGGCCAGTTCCGTGAGGACCTGTTTTACCGTCTCAACGTGTTCCCGATCGAGATGCCGGCGCTGCGCGAGCGCGTGGACGATCTGGCCATGCTGGTGCAGACGATTGCCGGGCAGCTGGCGCGTACCGGCCGTGGCGAAGTGCGCTTTGCCGAGGAAGCCCTGCAGGCGCTGCGCAGCTACGACTGGCCGGGCAACGTGCGCGAGCTGACCAACCTGGTGGAGCGCCTGGCGGTGCTGCATCCGGGCGGACTGGTACGCGTGCAGGACCTGCCGGCGCGCTACCGCGGTGATTTTGCCGCGGCCGTGCCGGTCGAGCTTGCGCCCGAACCGGCGCTGGTTGCCGCCCCCGTCGAAGACATCGCGCTGCCGGGCAACGTGGTGACCCTGCCATCCACGTCAGCCGATGCCGAGCCGGCGACCAGCTCCAGCCTGCCCGACGATGGCATCGACCTGCGGGGCCACATGGCCAACATCGAGCTGGCGCTGATCAACGAGGCGCTGGAACGCACCCAGGGCGTGGTGGCGCATGCAGCGCAGCTGCTCGGCCTGCGCCGCACCACGCTGGTGGAAAAGCTGCGCAAGTACGGCATCGATCGCGAGCAGACCGAGCTGGCGAACTGAGCGGGCCGGCCTCACCGCCCGGCTCGCTGGCATAGCGCTTGCTTCAGCAGGATTGCCCCGTCCGCAGCCGTCGGCTGCGGCGGAATCCCGACATTCACCAGCACCTGCCGAGGCATTGATGCCCATCCCTGTCACCAGTCCGCTGCTGCCGCCGCTGGAAGAATTTCTGCCCTATCTGGAGCAGATCTGGTCCAGCCGCATTCTCAGCAATGGCGGTGACATGCATCACGCGTTCGAACGCGCGTTGTGCGAGTACCTTGGCGTGCCGCACCTGGCCTTGCTCACCAACGGCACCACCGCGTTGATCACAGCGCTGCAGGCGCTGCGCATCACCGGGGAGGTCATCACCACGCCCTACTCGTTCGTGGCCACTGCGCATTCGCTGCTGTGGAAAAGCATCACGCCGGTGTTTGTGGATATCGACCCGGTGACGCTCAACATGGATCCGTCCAAGATCGAGGCGGCCATCACCCCGCAGACCACCGCCATCATGCCGGTGCACTGCTACGGCACCGCCTGCGATACCGCTGCGATCACGCGCATCGCCGACATCTACAACCTCAAGGTGATCTATGACGCGGCGCATGCCTTCGGCGTGCGCGATGAGGGTGGCTCGATCCTGCGCCACGGCGACCTGAGCGTGTTGAGCTTCCATGCCACCAAAGTGTTCAACACCTTCGAAGGTGGCGCCATCGTCTGCCCGGACGAAAGAACCTATCAGCGCATCGGGCATCTGAAGAATTTCGGCTTCGTCGATGAGACTACGGTGGTGGCGCCGGGCATCAACGGCAAGATGAACGAGATCAGCGCAGCCTTCGGCCTGCTGCAGCTCAAGCACATCGATCACGCCATCGCCCAGCGCAGCGCCATCGATGCGCAGTATCGGCAGCGCCTGAGCGATGTTCGCGGCGTGCGCTGCGTGGCGCGGCCCGATCACGCCAATGCCAACTACGCGTACTTTCCGATCCTGGTGCAGGACGACTACCCGCTGTCACGCGATGCGCTGTACCAAGTGATGCGCGAGCACGGCATCCTGGTGCGGCGATACTTCTATCCGTTGATCAGCGACTTCCCGATGTATCGCGCCCTGCCCTCCTCGGCGCCGGCATGGCTGCCGGTCGCGCGCTCGGTGGCCGCACAGGTATTGTGCCTGCCGATCTTTCCTGGCCTGCCCCGCGACCAGGTCGATACCATTGCCGATCTGATCGCCGGCGCACACGCAACATGATCGCAACACGCTGCACCTGCATTTCAGACTCCCATCTCTTCAACAGGCAACCAGGCGAGCTCGCATGACCCAGGCAACATTTATCGAGAACTTCCTCTCCGCCACCGACTTCCAGGAGCCGGTTGATGTCACGCTGGACACCGTGCTGCTGGAATTGCCGGAGTGGGATTCGCTGGCCGCGTTGGGTGTGATCGTCATGTTCGACATGGAGTACGGCAAGACCATCACCGGCGACGACCTGACCGCCGCCGTTACCGTGGGCGATCTCTACAGACTGACCGAGGCGTAACATGCCGACCTCCACGCTGCACAACGTCCGCTTTGCCGGCATGGCGACCTGCGTGCCGAAGCGGGTGGTGTCCAATCTCACCGACTGCCGGCCGCAGATCCGCTCCGAACGCGAGCGCCTGGTGCGCAACATCGGCATCGAGACGCGCCGCATGGCCTCGGATTGGCAGTGCTTTTCCGACCTGGCCTTCGATGCGACCGAAGTGCTGCTGGAGCGTCTGCAGTGGAAGCGTGAGGAGATCGATGCATTGATCGTGGTGACACAATCGCCGGATTACCCGATCCCGGCTACCGCGATCATCCTGCAGGACCGACTGGGGCTATCGCATGCCACAGTGGCGTTCGACGTCAACCTGGGCTGCTCGGCCTACCCGTTCGGCATCAACCTGCTTGGCTCGATGATCGCCGCCGGCGGCGTCAAGAAAGGCCTGCTGCTGGTCGGTGACCGCAGCGCCAATCTGGAAGACCCGATCTTCTCCGACTCTGGCACCGCCACGGCGCTGGAGTTCGACCAGAACGCAGCACCAATGTATTTCGATCTCAACAGCGACGGGAGCGGCTATAGGGCGATCATCCTACCGGTAGGCGGCCACCGCGAACCGGTCGGCATCCAGCACTTGGTGCCGTATCGCGACGAGGCGGATGGTGCCTGGAAGCGTGGCGTGGACCTGATCTTGGACGGCGTGGCAGTGCTGAGCTTCTCTACCCAGCGCATTCCACCTGCCGTGCAGAAACTGCTTGAGTACACCGGCGTGGCCAAGGAAGACATCGATTACTTCGTGTTTCACCAGGCCAACCGCATGATCAACGAGACCATTCGCAAAAAGCTCGGCCTGCCGGTGGAAAAGGTGCCTTCGACACTGCGCGACTTCGGCAACTCCAGCGGCGCCTCGTTACCGGTGACCATGACCGCCCGCATCAACAAGGAACTGGAAGCCGGCCGCAAGCGCGTGCTGCTGTGCGGCTTCGGCATCGGGCTGTCGTGGGGCAGCTGCCTGCTCGACATCGAAGGGGCCGTTTTTCCGGATCTGATCGAATCGTGAGTATTGCCGCCGACCCTTTCTCGCTTGCCGGCAAACGCATCCTCGTCACCGGCGCCTCCTCGGGTATTGGCCGCCAGATCGCCATTTCCTGTGCCGAGCTTGGTGCCCAGCTGGTGATCAGCGGGCGCGACCGCGCGCGACTAGCCTCGACCTTGGAGGTGTTGCCGGGCGATGGGCACGTGGCAATAGCGGCAGACCTTGACCAGCAGGAGGACATCGATCGCCTGGTCGCCGACGTCGGCGTCTTGAACGGGATGGCGCACGCGGCCGGGATCTCCCGGCTGGTTCCGCTGCGCCTGGTCAATCGAGCCCATTTGAACGAGATCTTCTCCAGCAACACATTCGCACCGATGCTGCTGACCCGTGGCCTGCTGGCGAAGAAGCGCATCGCCGCGAATGGCTCGCTGGTGTTCATCGCTTCGGTTGCCTCGCACATCGGACCGATGGCGAGCAGCGCGTACGCGGCAAGCAAGAGTGCCCTGCTCGGCATGGTGAGATCGCTGGCGCAGGAAGTTGCCAAAAACGGCATCCGCGCCAACTGTATCGCCCCGGGTTACGTGCGCACGCCACTGCTAGATGGCCTGCAGGGCAGCGGCGGCAACATGGAAGGGCTGTTCGAACTGACGCCACTTGGCATGGGCGAGCCGGAGGACGTCGCCTACGCCGCCACGTTCCTGCTGGCCGATGCGAGCCGCTGGATCACGCGTAACTATTTCGTCGTGGACGGCGGCCTGACCGTGCCGATGGACATCTACGCATGAACACGCCAGCACGCACGGCGTTTTCGCTCGGCGGCAAGACAATCCTGGTGACGGGAGCGTCGTCGGGGCTAGGCCGGCAGATCGCTATCGCCTGCGCGCAGCGAGGTGCTCAGATGGTTCTCGCCGGCCGCGACAGAGACCGCCTCGCCCAGACCCAGGCGCAGCTGCAGGGCACGGGCCACGTTGGCGTGCTCGGCGACCTGACCAGCGCCGCCGATCGCGAGGCATTGGCTGCCGCGGCGGGTATGACGGTACATGGCGTGGTGCACTGCGCGGGCATGCAGAAGCACTGCCCGATCCGGCAGCTGAGCGAGGCGGCGATGACCGAGATGTACACGGTCAATTTTCTCGCTCCGGTGATGCTGACGCAGCGCCTGCTGCAGGCAAATGCCATCGCCCCGCAGGGCTCGATCGTGTTCATGCTATCCACTGCCGCGCACCTCGGCACACGCGGCGTAGGGCCGTATTCGGCGATGAAAGCCGGCCTCATCGGCATCATCAAGTGCCTGGCGCTGGAACAGGCAAAGCGCAGGATCAGGGTCAACGGTATTTCCCCGTCGGCCGTGGCCACACCGATGTGGGGCGCCGACCAGCTTGAGGCGCAGAAGGCGCGGCATCCGCTGGGCCTGGGCGAGCCGCAGGACGTAGCCAATGCCGCGATCTACCTGCTGGCCGACGCCAGCCGCTGGGTCACCGGAACCAGTCTGGTCATGGACGGCGGCTCGATCCTATGACCCATCCCGTATTGATCATCGGCGCTGGCGGATGGGGGCGCGAGGTCCTGGCGCAGATGCAGGGC
This sequence comes from Xanthomonas sp. NCPPB 1325, assembly GCF_041477645.2. Lineage (NCBI taxonomy): Bacteria > Pseudomonadati > Pseudomonadota > Gammaproteobacteria > Lysobacterales > Lysobacteraceae > Xanthomonas > Xanthomonas sp. NCPPB 1325. The sequence continues at coordinate 2,406,955 of NZ_CM192985.1, read as the reverse complement.
GATCCGGCGTGCGGAACGCAGTGGCGTCCGATGGGCTTTCTCGACACGCGCCCGCAGATGCTGGACGGTCTGGGCTGCGATCTGACCATCGTCGGCAGCCCGCTCGCGTACCAGCCGCAGGATGAAGAACGCTTCGTCTGCGCGATCGGCGATCCGCATTCGCGCCAGCGCTATGCGCAGCCACTGCTGGCGCAAGGCGCGCAGTTCATCAGCATTCTCACCGGCGCGTTCGTGAGCCCGCGCGTACATATCGGCACTGGCTGCTTCCTGTGCCACCGCGTGCAGCTCAGCCCCGACGTATCGCTAGGCGACTTCGTCAACGTGCAAGCCAACACCATGCTTGGGCACGATGTCCGTGTCGGGGATTATGCGCAAATCGGGGCAATGACCTTCGTCGGCGGCGGCGCACGGATCGGTGAGCGCGCCATCGTGCACCCGCACGCCACCATCCTGCCCGGCATCCACATCGGCGACAGCGCCGTCGTCGGCGCCGGTGCGGTCGTGGTCAAGGACGTGCCGGCCGGCGCCAGCGTGTTCGGCAACCCGGCCCGGATCATCTACCACAAGGATTCCTGAGGAAGCCGCGCCGATGCGATCGCGAATGCACCCCAGCTACTACCTGTCGACGGACATCTTCGCCCGCGAACAGCGCAAGATATTCCGCAAGGTCTGGCTGTTTGCCGGCCTGAAGACGCTGCTGCCCGACAACAACTGCTTCATCACTCGCAGGCTCGCCGGCATTCCGGTGCTGATCCAGAACTTCCAGGGCCGCCTGCGCGCGTTCGAGAACGTCTGCCTGCACCGCAGCGCGCTGCTGCAGACCGCAGCGGTGGGAAAGCGCCCGCTGGTCTGCCCTTACCATGCCTGGAAGTACGACGCTGATGGCCGGGTTGAGAACATCCCTGAGTGCGCGGCTGTCTATGGCTTCGATGAAGAAGAAAGACGCGGTTTGAAATTGCGGGAGTTCGCCTTGCGTGAGGTGGGAAACCTGCTGTTCGTCAACCTCGACCCCGACCCGATGCCAATCGAGGAGCAGTTTTCGGCAGACTTCATCGCCTTGCTGGAAAGTAGTTCCAACGCCTATGACACCGAGGTTATGGTGACCACATGGCATGGCCGGTACAACTGGAAGCTGGCCTACGAGAATCTGCGGGACGCCAACCACCCACGCTTTGTCCACCCCAAGACCCTGGCCAAAAGCGTCAACTTCACTCCCCAGGTAAACGAGGAACAAGCCAAGGAGTCCATGGATGCGTTGCAGGACACATCGCCCACAGCCCTGAGGCGCGAAATGCGCCGCTTCAGTTTCGGCGGCCCGGAAGCACCCATCCCTAAGCTTCAGCATTTCGGCTGGCACGATAAAGTGGAACGCTGGGACAAGCAGGACGCCTACTTTAACTGGCTTGCCTTCCCGAACATGCACATCGCCAGTTCCAATGGGGGCTATTCTTTCACGCTGGAACACCACATCCCCGTCGCACCGGACCGGACCGACCTGGAAATCTATTGGTTTAGCGCGCGCAGGAAACAGCCTTACGGTTCTTCCAGCCAGGTGCTACTGGCACAGATGCACGGCAGCAAGGTGGTGGTGGGCGAAGACGTCGACATCATGGAACGAGTGCAGTCCGCATTGCACACAGACGCGCCGCTGCCTACCCAGGGAGCCTATGAATCCATGAATCGCCTGGTCGAACGCTGGTACACGATGCTGATGGAGACCGAACATGAAATCTAGGTGGATCATCGGCAGCAGCGAGTACCTCGACCTGGCCTTTCACGCCTGGAAGCAGGCGCGTCAGGACGAGGCAGTCATCAGAATCGACGTGCCGCAAGACGCGGGACACGAATTCGATCTGGCCGTGCTGGATGTGCTGAATCCGACCGACGGCGCCATGTTCGTGGCTTTCGACGAACGCTTCGGCAACTTCAAGCGCCTAGAACTGATGCAGGCAGCGATGGAACGTGGCTTCAAGCTGGAGCCCTTCATCCACTCCAGTGCAGCCATCGCCTCTGACACGGTCATCGGGCTCAACGCATTCGTGGGTGCCAATGCTGTCGTCGGGCACGGGTGCAGGATCGACTACAACACCGTCATCCACGCCAGCGCACACCTCGGGCCGGCATGCCGCGTCAAATCGTCATGCTGGATAGAGAACGGTGTGCAAATCGGCACGGGCGTCGAGATCGGCGGCAACAGCATCCTGCGCACCGGCGCCATCGTGAGTGGGGGCGTCAAGGTGGGACGAAGCTGCGAACTTGGCTGGCCGCGTATCTACCGCGAGGACGTGCCGGCCAAGACCTATTTCGACGCCCGCTACGACGCCCCCATTCATACCTACGAGAGATGACGTTCATGAACTCAAGAAATGAGCAGCTTCGCCAACAGATTCTCCGTATTGCGGAGCAGGAGCGCCCTGTACTCGAGGATGTCATTGCGCGCCTACCCGCGATTGCCAACCGCCCTGTCTTCCTCGTCGCTCCCGAGTCCTATGCAGGCATGGTGCACGGTCCCAGGGTCGTTGCCGACCTGCATCATGTTGTTGCCGCAATTGATGACCAGAGCATCCACCTGGACCGCATTCATGGCGCGCCGCGCTGGAGCAGTCAGGAGTTTCTTGCCAAGGCGGGGCAGTATGCTGATGCGATCGCTATCGATTTCTCTTGCAGTCCGCGCGGACGGGCGTTTGCAAATGACCTCTGCACCAATGCGGGCATCGAGCAACTAAGCGTTGCGCCTTGCTTGGATCCGCTGATCCCGCATTTCGAGCAGCGCCCCCTCTTTTTGCTCCAACCGCGCTCGGGCATTGGAGACATTTATGGCCCAAAGATCGTCCAGCGCTCCAGCCATGTAATTGCCGCCGTCGATGACCAGCCAAGCGACAGCGATACCATTCATGGGGTACCGCGTTGGAGTTCGCACCAGTTCATCGAACAAGCGGCCCAGCATTCCCAGGCATTGGCCATCGATTTTTCTTACGGCCCGGGAGAATCCGGCCTGGCCCGCAAGCTGTGCGAGCAAGCAGGCATTGAAAGGGTAGATGCCTGCCTGGCCGTTGCTCACTGTGGGCTGCCCGCCGTATACGAGCCTGCACGGGTATACCGTCAGCGCACACTTGCGCGCCTGGAAGAATTTCTGCGCTTTGCGGATCGACTGGACGACGATTTCAGCGTTTTTACGCTCTACAGCAACCTGCTGTTCCGCCTGACCTATGATTCCAGCCTCCTGTTGGACTGCTGGGCTACGCCGATCAACGAGTACTTTTCAACATACGCCGATAGCAGCACGTTCCAGCTGGGCCAGCGTGAACATTTCTGCGATGGCGGTGCCTTTCAGGGCCCCATCGTCCACAAGTTTCTAGAAGCATCCCGCTATCGCTACGAAAGTATCACCGCCTTCGAACCCGACAATATCAACTTCCAGAAATTGGAGGGCGTCGCAAGCGCCCTCCCACTTCCCCCGCACAATTTCAGGGCCATAAAAAAAGCGATCTCCAACGAACACACGACGCTGCGCTTCGAGGAGACCGGCACCGTTTCCAGCCATGTATCGCCGGATGGCGGAATCTCCGTGGCTACTACACGCCTGGACGACGAGTTGGAAAAGCTGACGCTACTGAAGTTGGACATCGAAGGGTTTGAAGCCAGGGCACTAGAAGGCGCATCTCACCTCATCCGTACCCAGCGCCCCCGTATGGCTATCTGTGTATATCACTATGCCCAGGATCTACTGGATATCGTGGGACAACTGGACAAATTGGTCGATGGCTATCACTTCCGCCTACGCCAGCACTCTCCCGGCCACTACTACGACCTCGTTTTGTATGCATCGCCCGTCGCCGGTGCCGCACCACCACCCTGGGCGGAGTAAGCCCAGGGAAATTCACGGCTTGGAGAGATAAAGTAATGACTGACGGCTGCAAAATTCTTCTTCCCACTTCTTGTCCAATCTTCCCGCAGACAGGTGGTGCAAGAGTTTGGTGAAGACGGTCAAGTCCCGCAGGCGGATCGCACGCGATTACCAAAAGTTGAAGCAGGAGTTGCGCTGGACCACGACGAGGGGCGTGGTTGGCGAGCCCTCACTATCACTCCACGCTCTGTATCGCGGCTTATGGGTTTCTGATAGCCGCCCAGCGCCATATCGCCGACTCGATCGCGGCCTTGCGCTGGATAATTGCCATCGCAATCGGCGCGAAGCTGCTCGACGAAAAAAGCAACCGCATCTCCGAATTCAATGACACAGTAAGACTAGTAGAGCACACAAGGAAGCCCTGTCATGGCGTTAGCAATCGGCTCGATCGAGCGAGCCAGCATCAAATATCCAGGACTGAATCCGCGCAACACCAAGTTGATCGGCTGGGGCGCGGGACAGTTTTTCCGCGATTTCTATCCAGCCATCGCTCGGCAATTGAACTTGCAGTACACCATCTGCCCACGGCCAGAGAATCAGGGCACGACTGTCCATGGCCTGCCGGTCAAATCACCTTCGGCGCTGGAGGACGAATCAGCCGATGATGTGCTGATCGTCATCTTCTCCAATCACGCGGCAGAGGTGATGAACCAGATTGCAAGGGCACATGGCCCTTTCCGCACGGTGCGTGCCGTCGAATACGACCAGGGCAGCATTGCACTGCTGCAGGAATTGCAGGATTTCTCGCGTTTGTTACCCCAGCTGCAATTGTCGCGCCAACTGACCAAGGCGGACACCGGCATTTTCGTGCAGGGGCTCGCGTTCGATTTTACGCCCTTGGTGCTGGCCTGGAATCGCCTGCGTTTCCCCTGGGCTTACCAGTGCATGGTGACCTGGGACCACCAACCAAGTGCACTGCTGGACCGCTGCAGGCCCTGGCTGGACAAGCTGATCTTGGTGCCTCAGCCGGACAACCTGGGCCTGCACTACCGCAACGCGGTGCTGCGCTCCGCACGCCTGGGAGTGGAGCATCTGGCCGAGCAAGGCATCGAGTTTGCGGTGCGTTGCCGTAGCGACAACGTGCTGACTGGCTCAACGCACGACGCCATCAATGTCCACTTTAGAGGGAAACGCAATCAAGGAAAGATCGCAATTTCTTTGGGAGCAGGGTTTCGCAACATTCCGTTCCTTTTCACCGAGAAAGCCATGCTTGGTAGGACGCAGGACATGCTGGCACTATGGTCGATGCCAGAAGATCCGCGACCGGCAAATCATGCGGACGACGAATTTTCTCCCATGAACGAACTTGCGCCCGATCGGCATTTTCAAGAACTCAGCCAATACGCCTTCGAGTCGTCATTGTGGAAGAACTACGCATGCCAGCTTGGATTCCCGGCCGAGACGCTAGTCGATAGCTACCGTTTTGCAAAGTCTCGTCTGCTGGCACTGGAGCCGCATATGAGCTGGACGTCGTTGAAGCTTGTATCGTTGTTCAATGTGGCTCGCGACAACAGCTACGGCTTCTCGATGGACTCGTGGAACCGTCTATTCACCGACACCGATGCAGTACTTGAGGCTGCCGAGGCAGTCAGCCAGCTGGAGCTCAACTCCACTGATTTCTGGCAAGGCAGAGTCGGCTGAGCCGCCCTCGCCACTCAACGCCATCGGTTGCCAGGAGGCTTCCATGACTTACGCCATCATCATCCCCGCGCGGCGCGACTCTTCGCGCCTGCCCGGAAAACCGCTGATCGAGTTGGGCGGCGTGCCCATGGTCGTGCGTACCTATCAGCAATGCGCCAAGGCGGCGCCAGCCGAGCGCATTCTCGTCGCTACCGATTGCGATGTGATTCAACGTACCTGCGAGCAGGCCGGCATCCGCACCTTGATGACCTCCAGCGACTGCCTGACGGGCACCGATCGTGTTGCCGAGGTCGCGCAGCAGCTCGATGTGGACACCTATATCAATGTGCAAGGTGACGATCCGCTATTCAATCCGCAGGACGTGCGTCTGCTGATCGACGCTGCGGCAGCTTCACCGAATGATGTCATCAACGGTTACTGCCCTGTCGCCAACATCGACGAGTTTCGTAATCCGAGCGTGCCCAAGGTGGTGGTTCGCCCGGATGGGCGTCTGCTGTACATGTCGCGCGCGGCGATCCCGATCACCAAGCAAGGCGAGTTCCGGCGCGCATGGCGTCAGGTGTGCGCGTATGCATTTCCCAGGCAGGCATTGCAGGCGTTCGCTTCGGTGTCTTGCAAGACCACGTTGGAAGAGATCGAGGACATCGAGATCCTGCGCTTTCTGGAACTGGGCTTCGAAGTGCGCATGGTGCAGATGAGCAACCAATCGATTGCAGTCGATACGCCAGCGGATGTGGCTCGGGTGGAAGCGGCGCTGCGTGCACTACAGCATGGTGAGCAGAACGCCCCATGAAGCAGGACAAGACAGCCAACGCACAGCCCGGTATGCACTCGCCAATCTGTGGCGCATCCGATCTCAGAAACGAGGAACATGCTCAGGCGTACTCGCCTCGTCGGTTCTTCGACCAGTTGCTGATGACGGATGCGCCGGTCGTGCTGGATGTTGGCGCGCATCGCGGCGAGTCGATCCGGTATTTCAAATCGATCTATCCGGACTGCCAGCTTTATTCGTTCGAGCCGGATCCGCAGAATTTCGCCGCGCTGGAAGAAGTAGCCGCGCAGTTCGGCAGCAAAGCCGTGTGCTTGGCGCTGGGCGAGAAGGAAGAGATCAGTCCGTACTACCGGCAAGGCATCTCGCACCTGGGTGGATTGCTGCCGATCAATGCGGATTCCAACGATTCTCTTGGGTATGCGCGCCAGGCGTCGAACGAGCAGATTGCAGTCAGCAAGACCACCCTAGACAACGCGTGCGCGGAACTGGGGATTTCCCATGTGCATATCCTCAAGATCGATGTGCAGGGCTTCGAGCGTCAGGTACTGGAAGGCGCGAAAGCGATCCTGCAGCACACTGACTGCGCAGTGATCGAAATCGGGCTGTACGACTTCTACGGCAAGAGCACCAGCTTCGTCGACGTGGTCAACTTGATGCAGGCAGCTAGCTTTTCGCTATGGGACATCGCCAAGCTGTCCAAGAACCCCAGGAGCCTGCGCACCGACTGGATCGAGGTGGTGTACCGCAAGGACTCCGCCTAGCTGCGACCTCCCTCGCAGTCCCGGGTGCGGCGGCACGCCCCAACCGGCTCGTCCCACTTTACGCACCACGGCACGCTTGTTGCATCTTCGGCTAGGCTGAGCGCGCCCAGGTTCGCCGTCTTCCGGTGCACTGTGAGGCCCTCTTCCCTCCCCCCGCTGCTGCGCCGTGGATGCACCTTTGACTGTTCAAGACAATCGATCGCCGATGACGTCCAACGCCCTCGTCAGCATCGTCATGCCGACCTACAAGCCCCGGCACTTTGCGCAGGCGCTGGACAGCGTGCTGGCGCAGACTTACACAGCGCTGGAGCTGGTGATCTGCGACGACAACGCCGATGGCGCCATCGAGGCCGTGCTGGCGTCGAGGCTGGCTGACGCCCCATTTCCGATCCGCTACCACCGCAATACCCCCCGCCTCGGCGAACTCGGCAGCACGGTCAAGGGGATCGGCCTGGCGCAGGGCGAGTACGTCAAGTTGCTGCACGACGACGACGTGCTGCAGCCGGACTGCGTCACGCAGCTGGTCGGCGCAATGGAGCGCAACCCTGGCACCGCGCTGGCGTCCTCGCGCCGGCTGCGGATCGACGACGACGGCGCCCCATTGCCGGACATCCTGGCCACCAGCTTCCCGTTTGCAGAGGATGTGCTGATCGATGGGCCGGAGCTGGTGTCGTTCCTGGCCGACCATGCCATCAACTTCATCGGCGAGCCGAGTTGCGTGCTTGCACGGCGCGACGACCTGGTGGCGATGGGTGGCGAGCTGATGATGTTGAACGGCAAGGCCATCCATTGGGTTGGCGACCTGGCGATCTACGTCAAGCTGCTGCGTCACGGCAACCTGGCCCTGCTGTCCAGCCCGCTCACGCAGTTCCGCGTGTCCAGCGCGCAGTTCAGTCAGGCCGGCCGCGATCAGCCGGGTATCGGCGATCAAGGCCACGACGACCTGCGCCAGGGCATCCGCCAACTCGGCTGGCGACGCGAGGGCGGCGACAACCGCCAGGTGCGTGTCGCCCCGCTCAGCCCGCACAAGGCGCGGGTGTTCAAGTCGGTGGATCTGGTCAACGCCTTGATGCAGAGCGCAGGAATGGCCGAGCGCGTGTCGCCGGCCACCTGGTTGGGGGTGCGTCATCCCAGCACCGTGCAGCGCGCCTTGATCGATGCGCGTTTGCAGGCGCATGCGGGCGGCCCGCGGATCGCAGTGATGGTGGTCGACAGCGACGGCGATGCGGCGGCGGTGGCCGCAACCCGGGCCAGCCTGGCGGCGGTGGCGTGTTATCGGAACCAGCAGACCTGGGTGATCAGCAGCTCGCCGCAGCAGGCCGCCGAGCATGGCGAGCGCGGTGTGCTGATCGGTCCGGACGGGTTGGTGCCCGCACTCAATCGGACCATCGCCACGCAACAGTCCACCGACTGGGTGCTGCTGGTCCAGGCCGGCAGCCTGTTCACCGCCAGTGGCCTGCTGATGCTGGCGCTGGAGATGCTCGCGCTGCCGGACACGTGTCAGGCCATCTACGCCGATGAAGTGGTCGCGCTGGACGGCGGTCAGCTGGGGCTGGCGATGCGGCCGGCGCTGTATCTCGACATGTTGCTCAGTTCACCGTCGACGATGTCGCGGCATTGGCTGTTCCGGCACCAGACATTAGTGGCCGATGGCGGCCTTGCAACCGAAACGAGCGACGCCTTCGAACTGGATTACCAGCTTGGGCTGGTCGAGCGTTACGGCCTGGCCTGCATCCAGCACATCGCCGAACCCTTGCTGGTGGCATCGGCCACCACGCGGCATGACGACGAAGACGAACAGCAGGCCATTGCCCGTCACCTCGCCGCGCGCGGGTATATGGACGGGCGCGTGCACAGCGCCGGTCCCGGCCGGCATGCAGTGGACTACCGGCACGCGCAGCAGCCCTTGGTGAGCATTCTGGTGCTGATCGACGGCCGCCTGCCACAGGTGCAGCGTTGCCTGGAAAGCGTCCTGGCCAACACGGCCTATCCGCATTACGAGGTGTTGCTGCTGGACTGCGCCAGCAGCCAACCGGAGCTGCGCGACTGGCTTGCCGGCATCGAGGCGCTGGGCATGCAGCAGATCCGCGTGCTGCGCTTTGCCGGCGAACCAGCGCGCGAGGCGGTCTGCAATGCGGCCGCCGAACACGCGCGTGGGGACGTGCTGCTATGGCTGTCTGACGGTGCCGCGGTGATGAAAGCCGATTGGCTCGATCAGTTGCTCAACCATGCGCTGCGGCCAGAGGTCGGCGCAGTCGCCGGCAAGCTGCTGCGAGGCGATGGCACCGTGCATCACGCCGGGCTGCTGCTGGGCCTGGGGGCACCGGTGGCGCGCGCGTTCGAAGGTGCGGCATTCGACGAATCGGGCTATCTGCAGCGCCTGCAACTGGACCAGAACTACAGCGCGCTCAGTGGCGAATGCCTGATGCTGCCGCGCCAGCTGTTCCTGGACGCCGGCGGCTTTGCGCAGGAACCGGCATTGGCGCAATGGAGCGACGTCGACCTGTGTCTGCGCCTGCAGCAGGCCGGCTATCTCAATGTCTACGCCGCGCGCGCGCAGCTGTTGATCGACCCGCCCGACGCACTACCCGCCACCGCCCTCGAGGAAGAGGCGATGTACGCGCGCTGGCTACCGGTGATGGCCAACGACCCGGCCTACAACCCGGGCTTCTCGCTGGACCCCGGCGCCGGCTTCCAGCTGGCCGACCCGCGCGCCAGTTGGCGGCCGTTGCAATTGTGGCGGCCGCTGCCGCGCGTATTGGCGCTGCCGGCCGATATCGAAGGCTGCGGGCATTACCGGGTGATCCAGCCGCTGCGCGCCCTGCGCGAGGCCGGGCTGGCCGAGGGTGTGCTATTCAATGGCTACCTGGAGATCGCCGAATTGGCGCGTCAGGATCCTGACGTGGTGATCCTGCAGCGCCAGGTCGGCGAGGCTCGGCTGGAAGCGATGCGGCGAATGAAGGCGCTGTCGCGCGCCTTCAAGGTCTACGAGCTGGACGATTACCTGCCCAATCTGCCGCTGAAGAACGCGCACCGCGCGCAGATGCCCAAGGACATCCTGAAAACGGTGCGGCGCGGGCTCGGCATGGTGGACCGCTTCGTGGTCTCCACCCCTGCCCTGGCCGAGGCGTTTGCGGGGCTGCACAGCGATGTTCGCGTGGCGGAAAACCGCCTGCCGCCCCATTGGTGGGGGGCGCTGCCGGAGCGGCAGGTGCGCTACGGCGGCAAGCCGCGCGTCGGCTGGGCTGGCGGCGCCAGCCACACCGGCGATCTGGAGCTGATTGCCGACGTGGTGAAGGAGCTCGCCGGCGAGGTGGAATGGGTGTTCATGGGGATGTACCCGTTCGCGCTGCGCCAGCACATCCACCAGTTCCAGCCGGGTGTGCAGATCGATCACTACCCGGCCGCATTGGCGGCGCTGGACCTGGATCTGGCGCTGGCGCCGGTGGAGCAGAACCTGTTCAACGAATGCAAGAGCAATCTGCGCCTGCTGGAGTACGGCGCCTGCGGTTATCCGGTGATCGCCAGCGACGTGCGCTGCTACCAGGGCAGCCTGCCGGTGACGCTGGTGAAGAACCGCTACCGCGACTGGGTTGGCGCCATCCGCGAGCATCTGGCCGATCCGGTTTCGACGCGGGCCAAGGGAGCGGCCCTGCGCGAGGTGGTGCGGCGCGACTGGATGCTGAGCGGCAGCAATCTGGACACCTGGCGAGCCGCGTGGTTGCCGGACTAGCGCCCGAGCGCGCTGCTTGGGTGTTTTCCCGTTTGCAGTCTCCCTCATCCGGCGCTGCGCGCCACCTTCTCCCGCAAGCGGGAGAAGGAAAGCCGGGCTGGGTGTGATCTGTTGGTTGCACTGCGACTGGTCGTCTACCGGTCCCTTCTCCCGCTTGCGGGGGAAGGTGCCCGAAGGGCGGATGGGGGCGTGTGTTTACACTCCAGCGCCGCGCATCGCCCCGTCTGAGCCGCGTTGCCATTGATGGTGCTGCCCTCATCCGGCGCTGCGCGCCACCTTCTCCCGCAAGCGGGAGAAGGAAAGCCGGGCTGGGTGTGATCTGTTGGTTGCACTGCGACTGGTCGTCTACCGGTCCCTTCTCCCGCTTGCGGGGGAAGGTGCCCGAAGGGCGGATGGGGGGCGTGTGGTTACACTCCAGCGCCGCGCATCGCCCCGTCTGAGCCGCGTCGCCATTGATGGTGCTGCCCTCATCCGGCGCTGCGCGCCACCTTCTCCCGCAAGCGGGAGAAGGAAAGCCGGGCTGCGTGTGATCTGTCGGTTGCCGTGCAACTGACCATCCGGCGGCTCCCTTCTCCCGCTTGCGGGGGAAGGTGCCCGAAGGGCGGATGGGGGCAATCACGCTGCGCCGCAGCCGCGGCAGGAACATGCCCGCGCCGGAATCCCGGCGCGATTTCGGCACGCCGCTTGCATTGGTGTGGATGCCTCCCTGGCTGACCGCACCCATGAGCGACTCCGTTACCTCGATTCTTTCGCAGATCCGCAGCTATCAGACGCAGATGGGCCAAGGCCCCATGGGCGCGGTGGGCGATGCGGCGCGTGGCAATCAGACCCAGGGGTTGGCCGGCGCACAGGGAACACCGGCCACCCAGGCACCGAGCTTCAGCGAGACCCTGCGCGGCGCCATCGGCGGCGTCAACGAGGCGCAGCAGAAGGCCGGCGCGCTGTCCAAAGCATTCGAAATGGGCGACCCCAGTGCCGATCTGGCACGGGTCATGGTCGCCTCCCAGCAGTCCCAGGTGGCCTTCCGCGCCACCGTGGAAGTCCGCAACCGTCTCGTCCAGGCTTACCAGGACGTCATGAACATGCCGCTGTAAAGGTTGACGACACATGGCTCTCGCGATCAGCAAAGAAAACATGAACCAGAACGTCGAGAAGGCGGGGCAATGGTTCGACCGTGTCCGTAGCCTGCAGATCACCCGCAAGCTGACCATGATGGCGATGATCGCCCTGGCGGTCGCGGCCGGTCTGGCGGTGTTCTTCTGGTCGCAGAAGCCCGGCTACCAGGCGCTGTACACCGGCCTGGATGAGAAGGGCAACGCGGAAGCCGCCGACCTGCTGCGCACCGCGCAGATCCCGTTCAAGATCGACCAGGGCACCGGCGCGATCTCGGTGCCGCAGGACCGCCTGTACGACGCGCGCCTGAAGCTGGCCGGCTCCGGCCTGACCGGCAAGGAAACCGGCGGCGGCTTCGAGCTGATGGAAAAGGACCCAGGCTTCGGCGTCAGCCAGTTCGTGGAAAACGCCCGTTACCAGCATGCGCTGGAAACCGAACTCTCGCGCACCATCGGCACCCTGCGCCCGGTGCGCGAGGCGCGTGTACACCTGGCCATTCCCAAGCCCAGCGCCTTCACCCGCCAGCGCGATGTGGCCAGCGCCTCGGTGGTGCTGGAACTGCGCGGCGGCCAGGGCCTGGAGCGCAACCAGGTCGATGCCATCGTCAATCTGGTGGCCTCCAGCATCCCGGACATGACCCCCGAGCGCGTCACCGTGGTCGACCAGAGCGGGCGCATGCTCTCCATCGCCGACCCCAACAGCGACGCTGCCCAGCACGCCGCCCAGTTCGAACAGGTGCGCCGCCAGGAAAGCTCCTACAACCAGCGCATCCGCGAGCTGCTCGAGCCGATGACCGGCCCGGGCCGGGTCAACCCGGAAGTCAGCGTGGACATGGACTTCTCGGTGGTGGAAGAAGCCCGCGAGCTCTACAACGGCGAGCCGGCCAAGCTGCGCAGCGAGCAGGTCAGCGACACCAGCACCAGCGCTACCGGCCCGCAGGGTCCTCCGGGCGCCACCAGCAACAGCCCGGGCCAGCCGCCTGCACCGGCCGTCGCAGGCGCCCCCGGGACCCCAGCGGCGGCCAACGGCCAGGCCGCCGCACCCGCCGCGCCGACCGAAAGTTCCAAGAGCGCCACCCGCAACTACGAATTGGACCGAACCTTGCAACACACCCGCCAGCCGGCCGGCCGCATCAAGCGGGTGTCGGTGGCGGTGCTGCTGGACAACGTGCCGCGTCCCGGTGCCAAGGGCAAGATGGTGGAGCAGCCGCTCACCGCTGCCGAGCTCACCCGCATCGAAGGCCTGGTCAAGCAGGCAGTGGGCTTCGATGCGGCACGTGGCGACACGGTGTCGGTGATGAATGCCCCGTTCGTGCGCGAAGCGGTGGCGGGCGAGGAAGGCCCGAAGTGGTGGGAAGACCCGCGCGTGCAGAACGGTCTGCGCCTGCTGGTCGGTGCGGTGGTGGTGCTGGCGCTGCTGTTCGGTGTGGTGCGCCCCACCCTGCGTCAACTCACTGGCGTGACCGCGGTCAAGGACAAGCAAGGCAAGGATGGCAAGGATGGCACTCCACAGAGTGCTGACCTGCGGATGGTCGACGAAGACGACGACCTGATGCCCCGCCTGGAAGAAGACACCGCGCAGATCGGTCAGGACAAGAAGACCCCGATCGCTCTGCCAGACGCCTACGAAGAGCGCATGCGCGTGGCTCGCGAGGCAGTCAAAGCCGATTCAAAACGTGTCGCACAAGTCGTGAAGGGATGGGTCGCCAGTGAAGCCTGATACACCACCGATGACCGGCGTGCAGCGCGCCGCAGTGCTGTTGCTGTCGCTGGGTGAGAGCGATGCGGCCGAGGTGCTCAAGCACATGGACCCCAAGGAGGTGCAGAAGATCGGCATCGCCATGGCCACCATGACCGGCATTTCGCGCGATCAGGTCGAAAAGGTGATGGACGAGTTCAACGGCGAACTGGCCGGCAAGACCTCGCTGGGCGTGGGCGCCGATGACTACATCCGCAACGTGCTGATCCAGGCGCTGGGCGCCGACAAGGCCGGCGGCCTGATCGACCGCATCCTGCTGGGCCGCAACACCACCGGCCTGGACACCCTGAAGTGGATGGACCCGCGCGCGGTCGCCGACCTGGTGCGCAATGAACACCCGCAGATCATCGCGATCGTGATGGCGCATCTGGACAGCGACCAGGCCGCCGAAGCGCTGAAGCTGCTGCCCGAGCGCACCCGCGCCGACGTGCTGTTGCGCATCGCCACCCTGGATGGCATTCCGCCCAACGCGCTGAGCGAGCTCAACGACATCATGGAGCGCCAGTTTGCCGGCAACCAGAACCTCAAGTCGTCCAACGTGGGCGGCATCAAGGTGGCGGCCAACATCCTCAACTTCCTGGACACCGGCTCCGACCAGGGCGTGCTGGGCGAGATCGGCAAGATCGATGCCGACCTGGCCGGCAAGATCCAGGACCTGATGTTCGTGTTCGACAACCTGGTGGACCTGGACGACCGCGGCCTGCAGACGCTGCTGCGCGAAGTCTCCGGCGAACGGCTGGGCCTGGCCCTGCGCGGCGCCGACACCAAGGTGCGCGAAAAGATCACCCGCAACATGTCCCAGCGCGCCGCCGAGATCCTGATCGAGGACATGGAAGCGCGCGGCCCGGTGCGCCTGGCCGACGTGGAAGCGGCGCAGAAGGAAATCCTCACCATCGTCCGCCGCCTGGCTGACGAGGGCGCCATCAGCCTGGGCGGCGCCGGTGCGGAGGCCATGGTATGAACGACGTGGTCACCCGCTGGCTGGCCCCCGACCTGCACATGGCCCCGGCCCTGCCGGAGCCGGAGTACGACGAACCGGCCATGCTCGAGCCGGTGCTGCGCCCGCCGACCCTGGAAGAGATCCAGGCCATCGAGGACGCCGCCCAGCACGAAGGTTTCGCGCGCGGGCATGCCGAAGGCTTCGCCCAGGGCCAGTCCGAGGTGCGCCGGCTCACCGCGCAGATCGACGGCATCCTGGACAACTTCACCCGCCCGCTGGCGCGGTTGGAAAACGAAGTGGTCGGCGCGCTCGGCGAATTGGCCGTGCGCATCGCCGGCCAGCTGGTCGGCCGTGCCTACCAGGCCGACCCGCAGCTGCTTGCCGACCTGGTCGGCGAGGCGGTCGATGCGGTGGGCGGTGCCGGCCGCGAGGTCGAGGTGCGCCTGCACCCGGACGACATCACCGCGCTGCTACCGCATCTGGCGCCCAGCAGCACCACCCGCGTGGCCCCGGATATGAGCCTGAGCCGCGGCGACCTGCGCGTGCACGCCGAAAGCGTGCGCGTCGATGGCACCCTGGATGCGCGCCTGCGGGCCGCGCTGGAGACAGTCATGCGCAAATCCGGGGCAGGCCTGTGAGCGCCCTGTTCGGTGCCACCCCGGCCGATTGGCTGGATGCACGCAATCTGCGCCTGGCCACCCGCCTGGGCGCGCTCGGCCTGGAGCCCACCGCCGGCCGTACCCTGATCCGCGAAGGCATCCTGCGCCGCGCGGTCGGCCTGACCCTGGAAGCCACCGGCTGCGAAGCGCCGATGGGCGCGACCTGCAAGGTCGAGGTCGATGGCGGCTGGGTGGATGCCGAAGTGGTCGGCTTTGCCGGCGAACGCACCTACCTGATGCCCAGCGCCGAACTGCACGGCCTGCTGCCGAACGCGCGCGTGGTGCCCTCGCGGCGCCGCGGCGGCGTGGAAGTGGGCGAAGGCCTGCTCGGCCGCGTCATCGACAGCGACGGCACCCCGCTCGACGGCAAGGGCCCGATCCGCGCCGAAGGCAGCGTCGGCATGGCCGGCGTGTCGATCAACCCGCTGGCGCGCGAACCCATCACCACCTCGCTGGACGTCGGCGTGCGGGCCATCAACGCCATGCTGCCGATCGGCCGCGGCCAGCGCGTGGGCCTGTTCGCCGGCTCCGGCGTCGGTAAATCGACGCTGCTGGGCATGATGACCCGCTTCACCTCGGCCGACGTCATCGTGGTCGGGCTGATCGGCGAACGTGGCCGCGAAGTGCGCGATTTCGTCGAAACCACCCTGGGCGAAGAAGGCCTGCGCCGCGCCGTGGTGGTGGCCGCTCCGGCCGACCGCCCGCCGCTGGCACGCCTGCATGGTGCCTACCGCGCCACCGCCATCGCCGAATGGTTCCGCGACCAGGGCTTGAACGTGCTGCTGCTGATGGACTCGCTGACCCGCTTTGCGCAAGCGCAGCGCGAGATCGGCTTGTCGGTGGGCGAGCCGCCGACCACCCGCGGCTATCCGCCGTCGGTATTCGCCAAATTGCCGGCGCTGGTGGAACGTGCCGGCAACGGCGCCAAGGGCCGCGGCTCGATCACCGCCTTTTACACCGTGCTGACCGAAGGCGACGACCCGCAGGACCCGATCGCCGACGCCGCCCGCGCCATTCTGGACGGCCACATCCTGTTGTCGCGTCGGGTGGCCGACAGCGGCCTGTACCCGGCCATCGACCTGGAATCCTCGGTCAGCCGCGTGGTGCAGGACATCGCCGACGAACCGTGGCGCCTGCGCATCCGCAAGCTCAAGCGGCTGCTCTCCGCCTACACCGCCAACCGCGACCTGATCGCCATCGGCGCCTACCAGCGCGGCAGCGACCCGGCCACCGACGAAGCATTGGCACGCTGGCCGGAGATCGTCGAATTCCTCGGCCAGGACGTGCACAAGGCGTCGGTGCTGAGCGACAGCCTGTCTGCACTGCAGCAGCTGGTGGAACCAGAGAACTAATCCATGATGCAGTCCAAGCGAATCGATCCCCTGCTGCGGCGGGCCCAGGAACAGGAAGACAAGGTCGCCCGCGACCTGGCCGAGCGCCAGCGCACCCTGGAGACCCATCAGTCGCGCCTGGAAGAACTGCGCCGCTACGCCGAGGAATACGCCAACAGCCACATGGCCGGCACCAGCGCGGTAGCGCTGAGCAACCGCCGCGCCTTTCTGGACAGGCTCGACAGCGCCGTGCTGCAGCAGGCACAGACCGTGCAGAGCAACATCGCCAAGGTCGAATCCGAGCGCACCCGCCTGCTGCTGGCCAGCCGCGAGAAGCAGGTGCTGGAGCAACTGGCGGCAAGCTACCGCGCCCAGGAGAACAAGGTGATCGAACGCCGCGACCAGCGCGAGATGGACGATCTGGGCGCACGTCGCTCGCGCCTGGCGCGGGCCGAAGATACTCACGGAGAATCCGCATGAACCCCCTGTCCGCCTTCGCCGCCGGCCTTGGCGCGCTTGCCGGTAACGGCAAGAAGTCCAGCTACAGCGACCCGTCGTCCGAGCAGGACCCGGCCAAGGACCAGTTTGCGCGCATGCTCCATCCGGCCAATACGCCCGGCCACGCGCAGGCGCTCGAGCGCGTGCCGCCCAAGCCGGCCGCTCCCAAGCCCAAGCAGTCCGACACCCAGCGCGACGACGACACGCGCGACGATGCGGCCGGCGATGCCACCGCACGGCCGCGTGCGCAGGACGGCCAGGCCAAGCCCGCCGCCTCCAGCGCCACCAAGGATCCGGCAACCACCGATAGCAGCACGGCCGCCGGCGCCGGCAAGAGCGGCAAGACCGCCAAGGCTGCCACTGCCAGCGAAGACGCGACCGCCGAAATGGCCACCGCCACCGATGCCGGCTGGCCGCCGCAAGGCCTGGGCGGCTTCGGCATGGGCCTGTTGGCCCAGGCGCTGCCGGGCGGCGACGTCCTGGCCGCCGCAGCCGCAGCGCTGACCGCCAGCATGGCCGGCGCAGCCAGCGCCACGCCCGCAGCCACCGCATTGCCCACCGACGCAGCCGCCCCCGCCGCCACCGCGACGGCCACGACCGCCCTGCCCGCCCTGGGCGCGCTGGCGCCGGCCGCCCTTGCCGGCGCCAAGCCCACCTCGACCACGGCAGTGAGCGGCGATGCGCAGACCGCCACGCTGATGAGCATGGCCGCCAAGGCACTGGAACCGGTCGCCGACGACAGCGCAGCTTCGGCCGCGCCGGATGCCCCGGCGTTCGTCCTGCCGACCACCACCGCGCCGGCACTCAACCGCCTGCAGGAGGCGGCACCGATCTTCAGCGCCTCGCCCACCCCCACCCCGGAGCTGGGCAGCGACACGTTCGACGACGCCATGGGCGCGCGCCTGAGCTGGCTGGCTGATCAGAAGATCGGCCATGCCCATATCAAGGTCACCCCGAACGAGATGGGCCCGGTGGAGGTGCGCCTGCATCTGGACGGCGACAAGGTCAACGCCAGCTTCACTGCCGCCAATGCCGACACCCGCCAGGCGCTGGAACAGAGCCTGCCGCGGCTGCGCGACATGCTCGGGCAGAACGGCTTCCAACTCGGGCAGGCCGATGTCGGCCAGCAACAGCAGGGCCAGACCGGCAACCGCAATGGCGGTGGCAGCGACGGCAACGGCCTCAGCCTGGACGACAGCCCACCCGTCGGAATTCCGTCGGTGGTGTTACGCCAGCGTGGATTGCTGGACGCCTACGCCTGAGCCAGCGCGCCGGATCGGCCGGCGCACTGCGCAAACCGGCCACCCCGGCGCCGCTGCCGCCCGCCCGACTCCCTGCAGCGCAAGGCTTGCGGGGGTTTTCACGTCTGCGCGCACGCTGCGCCAGGAAACCGTCGCAGTTTTGGCATGCCGATTGCATCCATCGGGTGAGCATTCCCCTGGAGCACACCGTGGCAGCCGCAAAGAAACCCGAAAAGAGCGAAGACAAGGACGAAAAGAAGAAAGGCGGCAAGAAGCCTCTTCTGCTGATCGCCATTGGCGTGGTCGTGCTGGCCGCGGCCGGCGGCGGCGCCTGGTTCTTTCTGGGTCACAAGGGTGAGGAGAAAGGCGGCAAGCACGACGCGCCCAAGGTGGCCGAAGTGCCCAAGCCGGCCCAGTACTTCCCGATGGACCCGGCGATCGTGGTCAACCTGGCCGACCCGGGCGATGGCCCGCAGTACCTGCAGGTCGAAGTGCAGCTGGTCACCCGCGACCCGGAAGAGCTCAAGCTCATTACCGAAAACGCGCCCGCCATCCGCGCGCACCTGCTGATGCTGCTGTCCCAGGTCAAGGCCACCGACGTGGCCGACCTGGCCGGCAAGCAGAAGCTGCAGAAGTCCGCCCTGGCCGAAGCGCAGAAGGTCATGACTAGCGAGACCGGCAAGAAGTGCGTCGAAGAATTGCTGTTCACCAGTTTCGTGACCCAGTAAGGCCTGCCCGATGAGCGTCAGTGACCTGCTTTCCCAGGACGAAATCGATGCCCTGCTGCACGGCGTGGATTCCGGTGCGGTCAACACCGAGCCGGAGCCGTTGCCCGGCGAGGCGCGTCAATACGACCTGTCCAGCCAGGACCGCATCATCCGCGGTCGCATGCCGACCCTGGAGATGGTCAACGAGCGCTTTGCGCGGTTGTGGCGCATCGGCCTGTTCAACCTGATCCGGCGCTCGGCAGACCTGTCGGTGCGCGGCATCGACCTGGTCAAGTTCAACGAGTACATGCACTCGCTGTACGTGCCGACCAACCTCAACCTGATCCGCTTCAAGCCGCTGCGCGGCACCGGCCTGATCGTGTTCGAACCGACCCTGGTGTTCACCGTGGTGGACAACTTCTTCGGTGGCGACGGCCGCTTCCATACCCGCATCGAAGGCCGCGAATTCACCGCCACCGAGATGCGCGTGATCCAGCTGATGCTCAAGCAGACCTTCGCCGACCTCAAGGAAGCCTGGGCGCCGGTGATGGACGTGGACTTCGAGTACATCAATTCGGAGATCAACCCGCACTTCGCCAACATCGTCACCCCGCGCGAGTACGTGGTGGTATGCCGGTTCCATGTGGAGCTGGAAGGCGGCGGCGGCGAGATCCACATCACCCTGCCGTACTCGATGCTGGAGCCGATCCGCGAACTGCTCGACGCCGGCATCCAGAGCGACCGCAACGACCGCGACGACTCCTGGAACGTGATGCTGCGCGAGCAGCTGGACACCGCCGAAGTGACCCTGTCCAGCGTGCTGGCCAGCAAGCGCATGAGCCTGCGCCAGCTCACCGGCCTGAAGGTCGGCGACATCCTGCCGATCGACCTGCCCGCCCAGGTGCCGCTGTGCGTTGAAGACATCCCCTTGTTCACCGGCGAATTCGGCGTCTCCAACGGCAACAACGCCGTCAAGATCACCGCCGTGCGCCCGCCGGGCGTGCAAGCCCCGCGCGCCGTTCCCTCCCAGGACTCCAACTCATGATCAACTCCGACACCCTCGACGCCGCGCCCGCCACCTTCGACAGCCTGCAGGCCGAGCACGACCACAATGCCGCCGACCTCAACCTGGACGTCATCCTGGACGTGCCGGTGACGCTGTCGCTGGAAGTGGGCCGTGCGCGCATTCCGATCCGCAACCTGCTGCAGCTCAACCAGGGCTCGGTGGTGGAACTGGAGCGCGGCGCCGGCGAACCGCTGGACGTCTACGTCAACGGCACCCTGATCGCGCATGGCGAAGTGGTGGTCATCAACGACCGCTTCGGCATCCGCCTGACCGATGTGGTCAGCCCCAGCGAACGGATCCGGAGGCTGCGGTGATCGGCCTGCTGGCCGCCGCGGCGCCTGCCGCGGCAAAGGCCACCCAGGTCGGCGCGCAGGCACCGTCCTCGCCTGGCCTGTTTGGCGCAGTCTTTGCATTGCTGTTGGTGCTCGCGCTGATCGTCGGCCTGGGCTGGTTGCTCAAGCGCATGCCCGGTAGCGGATTTCGCAGCAGCGAGGGCCTGCGCGTGGTGACCAGCCTGGCGGTGGGTGCCAAGGAGCGCGTGGTGGTGGTGGAAGTGAACGGCCAGCAGCTGTTGCTCGGCGTTACCGCCGGCGGCATCAGCACCCTGCATACCCTGCCCGAACCGTTGCCGCCCACGCCTGCCCCCACCCTGCCCAACCTCAAGCAACTCCCCAATTTCGCCCAGCTGCTCGCTCAGAAGCTGCGCAAGGATCCGTGACATGTTCAGTAGCTGGAATCGCTGGGGGCGCAGCCTCCGCCTGGTGTTGATCCTGCTGGTGATGAGCTGCCCGCTGCTGGCCGCCGCCGCCCCGGCCGCGCTGCCGTCGATGGCCCAGGCCGCCGCCCCCGCCGCTGCCCCGGCGGCAGTGCCGCCCGGTTCCAACCAGCTGCCGAACCTGCCCAACGTGAGCGTGGGCCGCATCGGCGACCAGCCGGTCAGCCTGCCGCTGCAGACCCTGCTGCTGATGACGGCGATCACCCTGCTGCCGTCGATGCTGCTGGTGCTGACTGCCTTCACCCGCATCACCATCGTGCTGGGCCTGCTGCGCCAGGCGCTGGGCACCGGCCAGACCCCGTCCAATCAGGTGCTGCTGGGCCTGGCGATGTTCCTGACCGCACTGGTGATGATGCCGGTGTGGCAGAAGATGTGGGGCGCCGGCCTGCAGCCGTACCTCAACAACCAGATCGATTTTTCCACCGCCTGGACATTGACCACCCAGCCGCTACGCGCCTTCATGCTGGCGCAGATCCGCGAGACCGATCTGATGACCTTCGCCGGCATGGCCGGCGACGGCAAGTACGCCGGCCCGGACGCGGTGCCGTTCCCGGTGCTGGTGGCCTCGTTCGTGACCAGCGAGCTGAAGACCGCCTTCGAAATCGGCTTTCTGATCTTCATCCCGTTCGTGATCATCGACCTGGTGGTGGCCAGCGTGCTGATGTCGATGGGCATGATGATGCTGTCGCCGATGCTGATCTCCGCACCGTTCAAGATTTTGCTGTTCATCCTGGTGGATGGGTGGGTGCTGGTGGTGGGGACGCTGGCTGCGAGCTTTAATGCGTCGTAGGTGTGGACGCGCGGTGCGCGCGGTAGCGCTTGTCAGTTGACTGATTTTTGCGCATTGCGGGGTTGCATTGCTCAACCATCAGCTCCGCTTGCCGCGTTTTGCCTTCCGCTTTTTGCCTTTGTGCTTCGCTTTGGCTTCTAGCTTCTCCGGGGCCCCATACCGCAGCGGCAAGGCCGGCAGATACAACCCGCAGGGCGGCGCGCATGGATGCGCGTCGTTTTTGTAAGGGACAGGGATGTCCCTTACAAAAATTTCTGCCGGACTTGCGCACCCGCAGCGCCGTAGGCGCGGAGGGCGCGAGGACGGGGTGTGCTTTCTTTTGGTTACTTTTCTTTGCACAAGCAAAGAAAAGTGACTCGCGCCCGCAGGGCGTGAAAGCCGTTGATTTCTCTGTCTCACACCAAAAACGAAACTGCAAACCGAGCAAACTCAAGTACAGGGCTTTCGCTCCCCTTCGGGGAACGAGTCACTTTCTTTGCTTGTGCAAAGAAAGTAACCAAAGAAACACACCCCGTCCTCGCGCCCCTACGCGCCAGGGCGCTACGGGTACGCAG
The DNA here is from genome assembly GCF_041477645.2 of Xanthomonas sp. NCPPB 1325. Classification (NCBI taxonomy): domain Bacteria; kingdom Pseudomonadati; phylum Pseudomonadota; class Gammaproteobacteria; order Lysobacterales; family Lysobacteraceae; genus Xanthomonas; species Xanthomonas sp. NCPPB 1325. The sequence goes on along the minus strand of NZ_CM192985.1, from coordinate 2,384,709 downwards.
TCCACGTGGGAATTTTTCTAAGGGACATCCATGTCCCTTAGAAAAACGTCGCGCATCCATGCGCGCCGCCCCTTCGGGGTTTGACCCACGCGGCCCGCCGCTGCGGTATGGGGGATGAAAAGCAAACTGCAAAAGCCAAGCAAGAGCACAGCGACAGCGACAGCGACAGCGACAGCGACAGCGACAGCGACAGCGACAGCGACAGCGACAGCGACAGCGACAGCGAGTGCAACACGAGGCAACTCAGATCCCCGTTCGCCAACCAATCCCGAACCACGAATCCCGAATCCCCGCCCCCATTGGCACCCCACTTGCATCACAGCACCCCATGAGCCCTGAAATCGCCCTGACTGAATTGCGTGGTGGCCTGGTCACCGTCCTGTGGATTGCCGGACCGATGCTGCTGGCGGTGCTGGTGGTGGGTGTGGTCATTGGCGTGGTGCAGGCCGCCACCCAGTTGAACGAACCCACCATTGCGTTCGTGGCCAAGGCAGTCGCGTTGACGGCCACCTTGTTTGCCACCGGCAGCATGCTGCTGGGGCACCTGGTGGAGTTCACCATCGCGCTGTTCCAGCGCATTCCGCATCTGATCGGCTAGCGGGCCGGCGCGGATGGATGCTGCCACCCAGATGGTGATCGACGGCCAGCGCGCGTTTGCGATGGTCGGGGCGATCATGTGGACGATGCTGCGGACCGGCGCCTTGCTGACCGCCATGCCGTTGATCGGCACGCGCGCCGTGCCCGGGCGGGTGCGGGTCATGCTGACCGGGACCCTGGCGATGGCGCTGGCACCGATCCTGCCGCCGGTGCCCGAGTGGGACGGGTTCACCGCCAGCGCAGTGCTGAGCATTGCGCGCGAGCTGGCGGTGGGCGCGAGCATGGGCTTCATGCTCAAGCTGATCTTCGAGGCGGGCGCGCTGGCCGGCGAGCTGGTGTCGCAGTCCACCGGCCTGTCGTTCGCGCAGATGTCCGACCCGATGCGCGGGGTGACCTCCGGCGTGATCGCACAGTGGTTCTATATCGGTTTCGGGCTGTTGTTCTTTGCCGCCAACGGCCACCTGGCCGTGATCGCGCTGCTGGTGGACAGCTACAAGGCGCTGCCGATCGGCACCGCAATCCCCGACGCCAGCGCCTTTGCCGAGGTCGCCCCGACATTGTTCCTGCAGATCCTGCGCGGCGGGCTGACCCTGGCCTTGCCGATGATGGTGGCGATGCTGGCGGTCAACCTGGCCTTCGGCGCACTGGCCAAGGCGGCACCGGCGCTGAACCCCATGCAGCTGGGCCTGCCGCTGACGGTGTTGCTGGGACTGTTCCTGTTGTCCAGCTTTGCGAGCGAATTCGCCCCGCCGGTGCAACGCATGTTCGACACTGCCTTCGATGCCGCCAGAGAACTGACGGGCTGACCGCGCCACACCTCAAGTTTTGTAACCGATCGCCGTCAACGCTGGGGACGATTGGCCCGTTCAATCGGCATACCCCTCTTTCCGCGGAAACCGATGCTCATCTCAGCGCTGTTCGCCTGCCCTGCTTCGCGACGCGCTGCGTCGCGGGCGCGTCTGTGGCTGCTGGCGGTCGCGCTGCTGCTGGCCTGCGTGACCGGCGCGCAGGCACAGAGTTACAGCCTTCGCGATTACGGGCAGGCAGACGGCTTGCAGGGCATGACCATCAACGGGCTGGTCGAAGACCGGCGCGGCGAGGTGTGGGTGGCGACCGAGCTGGCGCTGCACCGCTTCGAACGCGACCGCTTCATTCCCGTCGAGCGGGAGAGCGGGCTGGATGCCCGCTATACGCGCGCGCTGACGCTGGACGATGCAGGGCGGCTGTGGGTTGCCACCGCCAATGGCGTCTTCGTGCGCAGCGGCGAGCGGTTCGTGCAGGTGTTGAAGGAGGGCAAGCGCATCAGGGCCGATGCCGGCAATGTGATCGCGCGCTACCGCAATGGCGTGGCCGTCATCAGTGATGGCGCGCTGCTGGCGCTGACGCCGGCTGCCGACGGTTCCTGGCAGGTGCAGACGCTGATACTGCAAACGCGCGATGGCACCGTGTTGAAGACCGGCCCTACCCTGCTGGCCGATGGCCGGTTCCTGTGGGTGTCCTGCAATGCCGGTGTCTGTCGTCTGGACGCCAATGGCACCGTAGTCGAAACCTTGTCCGACGCCGATGGCGTACCGGCCAGGCGGTGGCGCGTGATCTTTCGCGAGCGTGGCGGCCGGCTGTGGTTGCGCGGCGGCGGCATCATGGTGTCGCGCGAGCCGGGCGCCTCCCGTTTCCAGGAGCGTCCGGCCAATCCGCACAACAGCTTCGAAACCATGTCCGGTGCCACCACGATGGTGGAAGACGCGCATGGCCGCATGCTGACGCGCTCGGATCACGGTCTGGTGCGTTGGGACGGTTCGCATTGGACCGATATCGGCACCGATCAGGGCCTGCAGCTGGATGCGATGGTTGGTGCGCTGCTGTTCCAGAGCACCGGGACCTTGTGGATCGGCACGCGCGGGACCGGGCTGCAGCGCCTGCTCGGCTACGGCAACATCGAGCATCTCACCGAAGCACAGGGCGTGGCGTCGGCGCCCATCTGGTCGATGCAGCGCCTGCCCGACGGCACACTCGCAGTAGGCGCCGACGGCGGTGCCAACCTGCTCGCGCGCCACGCCGTGCGTGCGCAGCCGTGGCGGCTGGAGGATGGCAAGCCGTTGTCGCAGACGCTGAACATCGCGGTGGCACCGGACGGCGCGGCCTGGCTGTCGTACTACTCCGGCGCCATCGCACGGCGCGATCCAGTCACCGGATTGACCCGGCAGGTGATGGATCTGCCGCGGCCGGGCTACAAGATCCTGTTCGACACCACCGGTTCGGTCTGGATTGCGACCTCGCGCGGGCTCGGGCACGGCCAAGCCAGCCCGCCTTACACGCTGGTGTCCGATCCGGCGATGGCGACCAGGTTCATTGGCGATATCGACCTGGATCCCCAAGGCCGCCTGTGGGCCGCCACCGGCGATGGTCTGTACCGGCGTGACGGCACGACATGGGTGCACGTGCCGGTCACCGGGACGTTGCCCACGCAGGACATGTACCAGATCGATTTCGCGCCCGATGGCGAAATCTGGCTGTCGTTGCGCGAAACCGGGCTATGGCATGGCCGCCTGCAGGCCGATGGCAGCCTGCCGGTCCAGGCGGTGGACGACCCGTTGTTGTCCAGGGTGATGCCATTCATCCTGCGTCACGATCGCAAGGGCCGGCTATGGGTGGGCAGCAGCCAGGGGCTGGATCTGTACCAGCATGGACGTTGGTCGCGCATCACCCGTGCAGAAGGCCTGCTGTGGGACGACCTCTCGTCCAATGCGTTTCTGGAAGACGACGACGGCAGCATCTGGGTCGGCAGCAGCAGAGGGCTCAGCCATCTGCGCGACCCGCAGCGGTTGTTTGCGGCACAGGCGCTCAAGGTCGAGATCGGCCAGGTCCGTCGCGGCACCCAGATCGTCCGGGCCGGCAGCGCGCTGGACTGGTCGGAAACGCCGCTGGACATCGAGCTTCAAACGCCTGGCGTCGAAGGCGGCGCCGAGCGGATCAGTTTCCGCTATCGCGTGGAAGGCCATCAGGCGCGCTGGACCACCACCTCGCTCAGCCATCTCACCTACCCACTGCTGCCACCGGGCCGTTACACGCTCGAGGTGCAGGCGCTGGATGCCTATCAACGCAGCGCAAGCGCCGTGGCGCGGTTCCACTTCGTGCTGCGCGCACCCTGGTGGCGCGGCATCCCCGCACTGATCGGCTATGGGGTGCTGGCCATTGCAGCGGTGATCGTGCTGTTGCGCTGGCGTACCGCCAAACTGCTGCGCCGCAAGCGCGAGCTGGAGCAGCTGGTGGCCGAACGCACCGCCGAACTGGAGCAGGACAAGCGCGATCTGGAATCGGCCCGTGCCGCGCTCGCGCTCAAGGCCACCCACGACGAACTCACCGGCCTGCTCAACCGCGCCGGCATCCTCGCGGCCCTACGCGACATGCTGGAACGCGCCGATGCGACGGCGCGGCCGTTGGCGGTGGTGCTGATCGACCTGGACCATTTCAAGCTGGTCAACGACCAGCACGGCCACCTGGCCGGCGATGCGGTGCTGGCCGGGGTGGGCCGGCGGATGGATACGCTGGTGCGTGGCGAGGACCGCATCGGCCGTTACGGCGGCGAGGAATTGCTGGCGCTGATGCCGGGGCTGACGCAGGAGGCCACGCATCGGCTGGATGCCCTGCACCGCGGCATCTGCGGCGACTACCCCATCGACGGCGGCCGGCTGCATGTCACCTGCTCGATCGGCGTGGCCTGGTTCCAGCCCGGCGAAACCCTCGAACAATTGCTGGCCCGCGCCGATGCAGCGCTGTACGCCGCCAAGCGCAGCGGCCGCAATCGTATCGACTACGACCATGGGCCGGTGCGCCCTGCCGCACCGGCCGGTCATCTCGACTGATCCGACCGGCGCAGCGCGGCGGCAACGCTGCGCAGGGCCGGCGTGTGCACCGACATGGCGTGTGCGCCCTCGCTGCCACAAGTGCCGATCAGCGCACGGCGCGCTGGTTGGCCAGCGGCGCGATGGACGCGCCGCGCCAGCGCCGCCGCCCTGGCGCCCAGCTTTGCGCTGCAGCCTTGACCGCGATCCAGATCGTGCATTGACGCTGGTCTCGGCCGTTCCACGACAGGACTGCGGCACGGTCCGGCCCGCTGATTCACCGCGTCGATCGATTGTCAAATGCAATTAAAGTAAATCGCATGCACAGCCGCTAGTCGATAGATCGTGGCCTGGGATGGGGCCACCAATGGCAAGCGTGAGGCGTCTGCGCGAGGGCGCGGACCATACGCTTGGATGCGTGGGAGAGCGAAACGCCCGTGGGGTTCTTGCACCGCCAATCGAGGTCGTCAGGCCGAGTGCCACCGTTGACCGCGGTGCTGCTGTTGGCCCTGCTGTCGTTTGCGGAGCTGGCTGGTGCGCAGAGCGCCAGCATTCGGCGTTATGCCCACGATCAGGGCCTACTCGGCCTGGCCGGCACCTGCCTGCTGCAGACCCGTCATACCCTGCTGTGGGTATGCACCGAGAGCGGCCTGTATCGCTACAACGGCCGCCTCTTTCAGCAGGTTCCGCTGGACGGCCTGCGCAACGAACCGATCACCGCCATGAGCGAAGCGCCGGACGGTCGCCTGTGGGTTGCCGGGTTCCAGGCGCTGTTCGTCGGCGACGAACATGGCTTCCGCAAGCTTGCCCGCGACGAGGCCGAGCATCTGCAGGACGGCATGCTGCTGGCCAGCCCGTCGTGGGGCACGGTGATGCTCAACGGCGGCGAACTGGAGGTGCTGCGCCCGCGCAGCAATGGCAAGTGGCATAGCGACTACCTGCTGGACACCGCCACGCGGGTGCGGGTGCCGGAACTGTCCAAGGCGATGAGTCTGTCGGTGGAGGGCGACACCCTGTGGGTGGGGTGCGCGCGCAAGCTGTGCGCCATCGACGCGCAACGCCGGGTGCAGGTCTATGGCCCCGACCAGGGCGTGCCGGAGGACCGCTGGTCCAGCGTGCTGCGCGATCGCGACGGCGGGCTGTGGGCCCGCGGCGCCGGGACCCTGCTCCACCGCGCGCCGGGTGACGACCGCTTCCGCGTGCGCCCGCTGCCGCTGCTGGACGGCAGCACGGTCGGACGACAGGCACCGCTGGTGCTGGATCGCGAAGGACGCGTGCTGGTGCGCCGCAACGATGGCCTGGTGCGCTGGGAACACGGCCGCTGGCGGACCTTCGGCGCCGGCAACGGGCTGCCACCGGGCAGCAGCGACGCGATCGTGGTCGATCGCGACGGCGACCTCTGGATGACCGTGGACGGCGAAGGCCTGGTGCGTTGGGCCGGCTACGAATGGATCGAGAACTGGGACGCCACACAGGGCATGCCGCCCGCCCCGACCTGGTCCATTGCACGCGATGCGCAGCACGCCTTGCTGGTCGGCAACGAGCACGGCGTGGGACGACAGGCGCACCCGGGCGGGCGCTTTGCACCGGCGCTGCCGCAAGCCGGCATCCAGATCGTGGGCATGCAGCGCAGCAGCGACGGCAGCCTGTGGACGCTCAACTCGGCCGGCCACCTGCAGCGCTTCTGGCCCGATGGTCGCAACGCCGAGGTGGCCAAACTCCCGCGCACCGCCAGACGCCTGCTCCTGGATCGCCAGGGCCGGCTATGGATCCTCACCGCCGGCGGACTGTTCGTGATCGAGCGCCCGCTTGAGGGCGGCGCGCTGCAGCCGGTTGCCGGCATGCCCGCCATTGCCTACACCGATATCCAGCAGACCGCCGACGGCACGCTGTGGGTGTCCAGCGCCAACGGTCTGTTCCGGCTGCGCGGCGCACACTGGGCCAAGGTGCCGGTGAAGGTCAACGGTGGCGATGCCGAGCCCTGGGTGAGCAAGTTCCATATCAGCGACAGCGGCGAAGTGTGGCTGGCCTTCTACCGCCCCGGCGTCTGGCACGGCATGGTGCTGGCCGACGGCGTGGACCTGCAGGCCATCAGCGACGACGCGCTGCGCGATGTGGGCGTGTACCTGTTGCGCGGCGACAGCGTGGGCCGGATCTGGGTGGGCCATGCGCGTGGCGTGGAGGTCTATGACGGCGAGCGCTGGGCGCATCTGTCGCAATCGCAGGGGCTGATCTGGGACGACGTGTCCGAAGCGGCGTTCGCCGAGGATCCGGATGGCTCGGTGTGGATCGGCACCGCGCGCGGCGTCAGCCACCTGGCCGACCCGGCGCGGCTGTTCGACGATCGCCAGCCCAGCGTGCGGATCGACAGCGTCAGCCGCGGCGGCGTCCCGATCCGCAGCGGGCAGCTGCTCGGCTGGAGCGACAAGCCGCTGCATATCGAACTGTCCACGATGGAGGTCTACGACGACCCGAGCCGCCTGACCGTGCGCTATCGCCTGCTCGGCCTGCACGACGAATGGATCCAGAGCGACGACCTGTCGATCGACCAACCGCCGCTGCCGTCCGGGCACTTCCGCCTGCAGGTGCAGGTGCTGGACCGCTATCGGCGCACCGCCTCCCCGGTCGTGGACCTGGCCTTTGCGGTGGCGCCGCTGTGGTGGCGCAGCCCGCCGGCGATCGCCTTGTACCTGCTGATCGGCAGCGGCCTGCTGATCGGGCTGTGGAGCTGGCGCCACCGTCATCTGATGGCGCGCGAGCGCATGCTGGCCGAGCTGGTGGCCGAGCGCACCTACCAGCTCGAACGCGAGAAGCACGAGCTGGAAAGCGCACGCGCCGCGCTGGCGCTGAAGGCCAGCCACGACGCGCTCACCGGCCTGCTCAACCGCTCCGGCATTCTCGAGGCCATGGGCGAGGAACTGCAGGCCTGCGCGCATGCAGAACACCCGTTGGCGGTGGTGTTGATCGACCTGGACCACTTCAAGCAGGTCAACGACGAACACGGCCACCTGGTCGGCGATGCGGTGCTGGCCAAGGTGGGCGCGCGGCTTACCGCCTGCCTGCGCGATTCGGACAAGGTGGGCCGGTACGGCGGCGAAGAACTGCTGTTGCTGCTGCCCGGCATGACCCGTCAGGGCCAGCATCGGCTGCGCGCCATCCATGAGGCGATCAGCCTGTCGCCCTACGAGGTGGGCGCTGCGCGCGCGCTGCAGGTGACCTGCTCGATCGGTGTGGCGTGGTACCGCGTCGGCGACACCGCCGCCACCCTGCTGGCGCGTGCGGACGAGGCCTTGTATCGGGCCAAGCGCCACGGCCGCAACCGTATCGAGCCGGAAGAACCGGAGATTTCGGTGGCCTGAGCGCGCGGCCCATGCACCGGGGACCCAGGCTCCCCGTGGGGGCGCGTCGGTGCGTTGCGCGCGCCCGTGCTCGGCCGCTGGGCGAGCTGGCGGCAGAGCGGTAGAGCGGCAAAGCGGGTGAACGGTCCAGGACGATCACGGTCCAGGACGATCGCCGCCTGCAGCTTGGCACGCTGTGTCGCTGCCGGCGTCCGGGGCTGGCGGCCGCGGTTCTGGAATGCCGCTTGCATCAGTGGGCGTAATCCCCCACCGGCATCCCCATGTCCGAGTCCGAAGACGGCGGCGAGCGTACAGAGCTTCCCACCGAAAAACGCCTGCGCGAGGCCCGCGAACAGGGCAACTTCCCGCAATCGCGTGAGCTGTCCACCGCCGCGGTGTTTGGCGCCGGCGTGTTCGGATTGATGACACTGGCCGGCGGCATTGGCGATGGCGCGGCGGTCTGGATGAAGACCGCACTCAGCCCGGACCCGAAGATGCGCGAGAACCCGATGGCGCTGTTCGGCCACTTCGGGGACCTGCTGCTGCAACTGATGTGGGTGATGCTGCCGCTGATCGGCGTCTGCCTGCTGGCCGGGCTGGCCGGGCCGCTGTTGATGAGCGGCATGCATTTTTCCGGCAAGGCGCTGATGCCCGACCTCACCAAGCTCAACCCGATGAACGGGGTCAAGCGCATGTGGGGCAGCAATAGCCTGGCCGAGCTGGTCAAGTCGGTGCTGCGCCTGCTGTTCGTCGGCCTGGCCGCCTGGCTGTGCATCTCCAAGAGCCTGCCCGGCCTGCGCGCGCTGGTGAACCAGCCGCTGGAACAGGCGGTGGGCAACGGCCTGGACTTCACCAAGAGCCTGCTGTTCTACACCGCAGGCGCCTTGGTGCTGCTGGCGGCCATCGACGCGCCGTACCAGAAGTGGAACTGGCTGCGGAAGCTGAAGATGACCCGCGAAGAGATCAAGCGCGAGATGAAGGAAAGCGAGGGCAGCCCGGAGGTGAAGGGCCGCATCCGCCAGATGCAGATGCAGATGTCGCAGCGCCAGATGATGGAAGCGGTGCCCAAGGCCGACGTGGTGCTGATGAATCCGACCCACTACGCGGTGGCGCTCAAGTACGAAGGCGGCAAGATGCGCGCCCCGATCGTGGTGGCCAAGGGCGTGGACGAAATGGCCTTCCGCATCCGCGAAGCCGGCGAACAGCACCGGGTGGCGATCGTCACCGCCCCGCCTTTGGCACGCGCCTTGTATAGGGAAGCCCAAATCGGCAAGGAAATTCCCGTGAGACTCTATTCGGTCGTGGCCCAGGTGCTGTCCTACGTCTACCAGTTGCGCGGGTGGAACGGCGGCCCGATGCCGGAATTGCCGTCGCTGGACGTGGATGAGTTCGGCAAGGGGGCCAGCGCATGAGCGCCCAACCTGCCCCGATGAACGCCCGCCGCGTCATGGAGTTGCTGCGTAACGGCCTGGGTGCCCCGCTCGCCCTGATGGCCATGCTGGCCATGCTGATGGTGCCGCTGGCCGCGCCGGTGCTGGACGCGCTGTTCACCTTCAACATCGCCATCTCGCTGATGGTGCTGCTGGCGGTGGTGTATGTGCAGCGCCCGCTGGAATTCACCATTTTCCCGATCGTGCTGTTGATGACCACGATGCTGCGGCTGGCGCTGAACGTCGCCTCCAGCCGCGTGATCCTGATCAACGGCCAGGACGGCCACGCCGCGGCCGGCAAGGTCATCGAGGCGTTCGGCCAGTTCGTGATCGGCGGCAACTACGCCGTGGGTATCGTGGTGTTCGCGATCCTGACCATCATCAACTTCGTGGTCATCACCAAGGGTGCCGGGCGCGTGTCGGAAGTGACCGCGCGCTTCATTCTGGACGCCATGCCCGGCAAGCAGATGGCCATCGACGCCGACCTCAACGCCGGTTTGCTGACGCGCGAGGAAGCCAAGGCCCGCCGCGAGGAAGTCCGCGAGGAAGCCGACTTCTACGGTGCGATGGACGGTGCCAACAAGTTCATCCGCGGCGACGCCATCGCCGCCATCCTGATCCTGTTCATCAACCTGGTCGGCGGCATGGCCGTCGGCATGTTCCAGCACGGCATGAGCTTCGTGGATGCCGCCTCCACCTACACCCTGCTGTCGATCGGCGACGGCTTGGTGGCGCAGCTGCCGGCCTTGCTGGTGTCGTCCTCGGTGGCCTTGCTGGTGACCCGCGCCTCGCGGGCGCAGGACATGCGCGGGGCGATGGTCAGCCAGGTGTTCGGCCAGCACCGCGCACTGGCGGTGGCCGCAGCGATCCTGGGCCTGGTCGGCCTGGTGCCGGGCATGCCGAACGTCGCGTTTTTGACGCTGGGCCTGATCCTGGGCGTGATCGCCTGGAAAATGTACAAGCGCAGCCTGGTGGCGCCAGCGGCAGGCGATGCGGCCACCGACCCACAGGCGGCTGCGGCGGCCACTGCCGCCCAGGCCAGCGCGGAACTGAGCTGGGACGAACTGCGCCCGATCGACCCGCTGGGCCTGGAAGTGGGCTACCGGCTGATCCCGCTGGTGGACAAGCACCAGGGCGGCGAATTGATGGCGCGCATCAAGGGCGTGCGCCGCAAGCTCACCCAGGACATCGGCTTCCTGGTGCCGCCGGTGCATATCCGCGACAACCTGGAGCTGTCCGCCAACGCGTATCGGCTGCTGGTGCACGGCGTGCCGGTGGCCACTGCGGAAATCTATCCCGATCGCGAACTGGCGCTGGACCCGGGCGGCGCGCTCGGCCAGCTCGACGGCATTCCCGGCAAGGACCCGGCGTTCGGCCTGGACGCCACCTGGATCCAGCCGCATCAGCGCGCCTATGCCGAATCGATGGGCTATACCGTGGTCGACCCGGCCACCGTGGTGGCCACCCATCTGTCGCACCTGATCCGCGAACACGCCCCGGAACTGCTCGGCCACGAAGAAGTGCAGCAGCTGCTGGCAACCCTGGCCAAGACGGCGCCCAAGATGGTCGAGGACCTCACCCCCAAGGCGCTGCCGCTGTCGGTGGTGGTGCGCGTGCTGCAGAACCTGCTGATCGAGCGCATCCCGGTACGCCAGCTGCGCAAGATCGTCGAAGCGCTGGTCGAGCACGCCCCGCATAGCCAGGACCCGGCCACCCTCACCGCCGCCGTGCGTACCTCGCTGGGCCGCTTCATCGTGCAGGAAATCGCCGGCATGTCGGCCGAGCTGCCGGTGTTCACCCTGGCCCCGCAGCTGGAGCGCGTGCTGCAGGAATCTACCCACGGCAACGGCGTGGCACTGGAACCCGGCCTGGCCGAGCGCCTGCACCAGAGCCTGGCCGATTGCGTGGGCAAGCAGGAAGCGCGCAACGAACCGGCGGTGGTGCTGGTGCCGGGCCAGGTCCGCGCGGCGCTGGCCCGCCTGGTCCGCCACAGCGTGCCCAGCCTGTCGGTGCTGGCCTACAGCGAAGTGCCGGAAGACAAGCGCCTGAAGCTGGTCGGCACGATCAGCTAAAGACCAACGCCCCTCATCCGGCGCTGCGCGCCACCTTCTCCCGCCTGCGGGAGAAGGCAACGGGTTGCCAGCGCTGCAGCGGCGTTCCACCAACGCCTCCTTCCCTGCCTGCAAACGCCTCCCTTCCCCCGCCTGCGGGGGAAGGGGCCCGAAGGGCGGATGGGGGCAACACTCTGGCGATGTTCCCGCAGGCATGACTCGCACGGCACCAACGCCCCTCATCCGGCGCTGCGCGCCACCTTCTCCCGCCTGCGGGAGAAGGCAACGGGTTGCCAGCGCTGCAGCGGCGTTCCACCAACGCCTCATTCCCCTGCCTGCAAACGCCTCCCTTCCCCCGCCTGCGGGGGAAGGTGCCCGAAGGGCGGATGGGGGCAGCACTCTGGCGATGTTCCCGCAGGCGTGACTCGCACGGCACCAACGCCCCTCATCCGGCGCTGCGCGCCACCTTCTCCCGCCTGCGGGAGAAGGCAACGGGTTGCCAGCGCTGCAGCGGCGTTCCACCAACGCCTCCCTTCCCCTGCCTGCAAATGCCTCCCTTCCCCCGCCTGCGGGGGAAGGTGCCCGAAGGGCGGATGGGGGCAGCACTCTGGCGATGTTCCCGCAGGCGTGACTCGCACGGCACCAACGCCCCTCATCCGGCGCTGCGCGCCACCTTCTCCCGCCTGCGGGAGAAGGCAACGGGTTGCCAGCGCTGCAGCGGCGTTGCACCAACGCCTCCCTTCCCCTGCCTGCAAACGCCTCCCTTCCCCCGCCTGCGGGGGAAGGTGCCCGAAGGGCGGATGGGGGCAGCACTCTGGCGATGTTCCCGCAGGCGTGACTCGCACGGCACCAACGCCCCTCATCCGGCGCTGCGCGCCACCTTCTCCCGCCCGCGGGAGAAGGCAACGGGTTGCCAGCGCTGCAGCGGCGTTGCACCAACGCCTCCTTCCCCTGCCTGCAAACGCCTCCCTTCCCCCGCCTGCGGGGGAAGGTGCCCGACGGGCGGATGGGGGCAACACTCTGGCGATGTTCCCGCAGGTGTGACTCGCACGGCACCAACCGCCCCTCATCCGGCGCTGCGCGCCACCTTCTCCCGCCCGCGGGAGAAGGCAATGGGCTGCCAGCGCTGCAGCGGCGTTGCACCAACGCCTCCCTTCCCCGCCTGCAAACGCATCCCTTCCCCCGCCTGCGGGGGAAGGTGCCCGAAGGGCGGATGGGGGCAACAGGGGCAGCCGCCGCACGCGCAACCCTCCTGATCGAGCGCCAGAAATCCAGCACTTCGGTTTTGGCACACCACATGCATTAGCTCTGGCGAGACCGCAGACAGCTCCACCGCTGCGGGGCGGATGGCAGGACTTGGAACACAAACGGGACATGCAACTCATGACGCTGGCAACACACCCACATTCATCGCGCACCCGTCCGGCGTCCGGCGGGTCCCGTTCCTGGAGGCACGTGGCATGAAGATCAAACGCTTTGTTGCCCCGGACATGCGCACCGCATTCCGCATGGTGCGTGACGAGCACGGCCCGGATGCAGTGATCCTGTCCAACCGCCGCACCGCCGAAGGCATCGAAATCGTCGCGGCTAGCAATTACGACGAAGAACTGGTGCAGCGCGCCCTGGAAACCGCCCGCGCCGAGACCCCGGCCAGTGCCGCGCCCGCCCAGCAGGCGCCCGTGCAGCAGGCTCCGGTGCAGCAGGCCCCGGCCCAGCCGGCGGCCCGCCCCGCCGCACCGGTGCATGCTCCGCTGAAGCCGGCCGCCGAGGCCGGCATGAGCCACCGCCAGCGCGTTGCCAGCGCCGCCGAAGAGATGATCGCCGCCATGGCCCTGCGCCAGCCGGTCAGCGTGCCGCGTCAGGCCCCGGTGGCCGCCCCGATCCGCAGCGCCGCGCCGATGCCGGCCGTGCAGGAACTGGCCGCCCCGGTGGTGCAGCGCCAGGACCACGCGCTGTCGGCGGTGCCGGAACAGCTGTTCGCCGACTTCCTGACCACCGCCCCGGTCCAGCGCCCGGCGCTGCAGACCGCTCCGAGCCCGGCTCCGGCTCCGATCGCTGTCGCCGCCCCGGCCTACGCCGCACATGGCCAGGACGACGACGCCTTCGCCGATGAGGCCGACTTCGATCTGGACGACGCCCTGCCGCAGATCCTGCCGCCGGCTGCGCTGCCGCCGATCGTCGTTGCCCCCGCCGCGCTGGCCGCGGTGCCGGTGGCTGCGGCGCCGGTCGCGCAGAACGACGAAGAACTCAAGCAGCTGCGCGGCGAACTGGCGCTGATGCGGCAGATGATCGAGCGCGAAATGAACCGCCTCACCGACGAGCGCCTGCGTGGCTCGCCGGTGCGCGCCCAGGCGCTGGAACTGATGGACGACTACGGCTTCGACGCCGGCCTGACCCGCGATATCGCCCTGCAGATCCCGGCCGATACCGAATTGCACCGTGGCCGCGGCCTGATGCTGGGCTTGCTGTCCAAGCGGTTGCCGGTGTCCCCGGTCGACCCGCTGGAACGTGGCGGCGTCATCGCCCTGGTCGGCCCCACCGGCGCCGGCAAGACCACCACCATCGCCAAGCTGGCGCAGCGCTTTGCCGCCCAGCACGCCCCGCGCGACGTGGCCCTGGTCACCACCGACACCTTGCGCGTCGGTGGCCGCGAACAGCTGCACAGCTACGGCCGTCAGCTCGGCATCGCGGTGCACGAGGCCGACAGCGCCGAAAGCCTGCTGGAACTGCTGGAGCGTCTGCGCGACTACAAGCTGGTGCTGATCGACACCGCCGGCATGGGCCAGCGCGACCGTGCCCTGGCAGCCCAGCTGAACTGGCTGCGCGCCGCCCAGCAGGTCACCTCGCTGCTGGTGCTGCCCGCCAACTCGCATTTCGCCGACCTCGACGAGGTCGTGCGCCGCTTCGCCCACGCCAAGCCCCAAGGCGTGGTGCTGACCAAACTCGACGAGACCGGCCGCTTCGGCAGCGCCTTGTCGGTGGTGGTCGACCACCAAATGCCCATCACCTGGGTGACTGACGGACAGCGGGTCCCCGACGACCTGCACCGCGCCAATGCCGCCAGTCTCGTTCTTCGTCTTGAAGATTTGCGGCGCGCTGCCGATAAGCCCTGTACTCCGGAGCACAACCATGCAGTCGCGTGAATACGCCAAGCTGACCAACGCCTTCCCCCTGTCGGCGACCCGTCCCGAGCCTTTGGGCCCGGTGCGCACCATCGCCGTGACCGGTGGCAAGGGTGGCGTGGGCAAAACCAACATCTCCGCCAACCTGGCCGTGGCGCTTGCCGACATGGGCAAGCGCACCCTGCTGCTGGACGCCGACCTCGGCCTGGCGAACCTGGACGTGGTCCTGGGCCTGGCGCCCAAGTACACCCTGGCCGACCTGATCGCCGGCCGTTGCACGCTCGATGAAGTGATCATCGAAGGCCCTGGCGGCGTGCTGGTGGTGCCGGCCGCATCCGGTCGCCGCCACATGGCCGAACTGGCCCCGGCCCAGCACATCGGCCTGGTCAATGTGTTCTCCGAACTGGAGCGCGACCTGGACGTGATGGTCATCGACACCGCCGCCGGCATCACCGACAGCGTGCTGACCTTCTGCCAGGCCGCCCAGGACACCGTGGTGGTGGTCTGCGACGAGCCGGCTTCGATCACCGACGCCTACGCGCTGATCAAGGTGCTCTCGCGCGAACGCGGCGTGGACCGTCTGCAGATCATCGCCAACATGGTGCGCGACCCCAACGAAGGCCGCCTGCTGTACGACAAGCTCTCCCGCGTCTGCGAGAAATTCCTCGGCGATGTCTCGCTGAACTATCTCGGCCACGTGCCGCAGGACGACTGGTTGCGCCTGTCGGTGCAGCGTCAGCAACCCGTCATCAAGGCCTATCCGTCCAGTCCGTCGGCGCAGGCCATTGCAGAAATCGCACGCCGTACCTCGCGCTGGCAGGCACCCACCGTGCCGCGCGGCAACGTCGAGTTCTTTGTCGAACGCATCATCCAACGGGGAGTGGCCGCATGAGCACCGCTACCGCCACCACGGCCAGCGCGCAGTACCGCGCCGTGCAGCGCAACAACGCCAACGACGTGGTGACCCAGCACGCCGACCTGGTCCGCCGCATCGCCCACCACCTGGCCGCGCGCCTGCCGGCCAGCGTGGAAGTGGACGACCTGATCCAGGCCGGCATGATCGGCCTGATCGAAGCCTCGCGCAGTTACGACTCCGACCAGGGCGCCTCGTTCGAAACCTATGCCTCGATCCGCATCCGCGGCTCGATGATCGACGAGATCCGTCGTGGCGACTGGGTGCCGCGTTCGGTGCACCGCCGCGCCCGCGATGCCGCCGCCGCCGTGCGCAAGATCGAGCAGAACACCGGCCGCGCCGCCGCCGCCACCGAAGTGGCCGCCGCGATGGAAATGCCGCTGCCCGACTACCTGCGCCTGATGGAAGACGCCGCACGTGGCCAGGTGCTGAGCCTGGAATCGCGCATCGAAGATCACGGCGAGCTGGACACCACCGCCAAGGGTGGCCCCAACCCGCAGCAGATGATGGAGCGTGGCGAATTCGGCCGCGAGCTGGGCAAGGCCATCGGCCAGTTACCCGAGCGCGAGCAGCTGGTGCTGTCGCTGTACTACGAACAGGAATTGAACCTGAAGGAAATCGGCGCCGTGCTGGGCGTCAGCGAATCGCGCGTGTGCCAGATCCATGGCCAGGCGGTGGTGCGTTTGCGTGGCCGCCTCAAGGTCTTCGAACTGGCCGATGCCGGCGTCGAAGTCGACGACTGAATTTTTCGCGTAATTTTTCGTGTTAGGAGCTTGATGTGAACAAGAACATGCGGATCCTGATCGTGGACGACTTCTCGACGATGCGACGCATCGTCAAGAATCTGTTGGCGGATCTCGGCTTCACCAATACCGCAGAGGCCGAAGACGGCAACAGCGCGCTGGCTGCGCTGCGCGCGGGCCCGTTCGACTTCGTGGTGACGGACTGGAACATGCCCGGCATGACCGGCATCGACCTGCTGCGCAACATCCGCGCCGACGCCAAGCTCAAGCACCTGCCGGTGATGATGGTGACCGCCGAAGCCAAGCGCGAGCAGATCATCGAAGCGGCCCAGTGCGGCGTCAACGGCTACATCATCAAGCCGTTCACCGCGCAGACGCTGGAAGAAAAGCTGGGCAAGGTGTTCGAACGTCTGGCGGCGACCGCCTGATGAACGCCACCGTGGAAACCGATGCCGAACGTGCCGCGTTGATCGAGCGCCTGCAAGGCGCGCTTGACGCACTGGAAAGCGGTGATGAAGTGGCGTGGAAGCGCGAGGTCGACCACCTCGCCGCCCTGCGCACGCGCCCGATGATGCAGAGCCTGAGCCGGCTCGCCCGCGAACTTGGCCAGGCGCTGGGCGAGCTGCCCACCGTGCCCGAAGAAGCCGGTGAGCTGGACGATGCCTGCTCGCGCCTGGATCACGTGGTGGAGATGACCGAAAAGGCCAGCCACCGCACGCTGGACCTGGTCGAGGAATGCCGCGTGCTGGCCAACCAGCTGCGCGATGGCGGCCTCAATCAGGACCAGGGCGCGCTGATGGACAAGATGCGCCACAACCTCACCGAGCTGTCGCTGGCGCAAAGCTACCAGGACCTCAGCGGCCAGATCATCCGCCGCGTGGCCGGCATCGTGCGCCGCGTGCACGAGGGCTTCGGTGCGCTCGGCCTGCCGCCGAAGAATCCCGAGCCGAAGAAAGACGACGGCGGTCTTGCCGGTCCTGCGATCAAGGGCCTGGACCGTCACGCCGTGTCGCAGGACGACGCCGACGATTTGCTGTCCGGATTGGGGTTGTAACCATGAGTGCCGTTCCAGACGATATTGCTGCCGATTTCATCGTCGAGGCCCAGGAAATCCTGGATCGCCTCGGCGAACAGCTGGTGTCGCTGGAACAGGCGCCAGACGAAGCCGACCAGCTCAATGCGGTGTTCCGCGGCTTCCACACGCTCAAGGGCGGCGCCGGCTTCCTGGCGATCAAGCCCATGGTGGAGCTGTGCCACGCCGCTGAAGAAACCCTCGGCATGGCGCGCTCCGGCCAGGCGGTGTTGCAGGCGCATCACTTCGACGCCGCGCAGCAATCGCTGGACTATCTGCAGGCCATGCTGGATGCGATGGGCTCGGGTGAACCCGTGCCGCACGCACCGGCTACGCTGATCGCGCAGTTCGATGCCAAGAGCGGCCCGCCGGCGGTCAAGGCCGCGCCCAAGGCAGCTGCTGCTGCGCCAGTGCACGACGACGGCCATGCTGCGCCGGCGCCGGGCGCCAAGGCCGCACCGAAAGGTGCCGCCAAAGGCGGTGCCGAAGCCGAGCAGACCGTGCGCGTGGACACCAAGCGCCTGGATGCCATCGTCAATCTGATCGGCGAACTGGTGCTCTCGCGCAACCGTCTGAAGACACTGCGCACCCGCCTGCGCGACGAAGAACTCGACCGCGCCGTCAGCACGCTGGACATCGCCACCGCGCGCCTGCAGACCGCAGTGATGCGTACCCGCATGCAGCCGGTGAGCAAGGTGTTTTCGCGTTTCCCCAAGGTGGCCCGCGACGTCGCGCGCACCCTGTCCAAGGAAGTGGAGCTGGAACTGATCGGCGCCGAAACCGAGCTTGATCGTAATCTGGTCGAAGCCCTGGCCGATCCCTTGGTGCACCTGGTGCGCAATGCGATCGACCACGGCATCGAATCGCCTGCCCTGCGCGAAGCCACCGGCAAGCCGCGCAGCGGCCATGTGCGCCTGTCCGCGCAACAGGAAGGCGATTACGTCAGCATCGAGATCCAGGACGACGGCGCCGGCATCGACCCGGAGCGGCTGCGCGAGATCGCGCGCGGCAAGGGCCTGATCGACGCGGAAGCGGCGGCACGTCTGAGCACCGACGAGTGCTTGCATCTGATCTTCATGCCGGGCTTCTCGACCAAGGTGGAAGTCACCGATATCTCCGGCCGTGGCGTCGGCATGGACGTGGTGCAGTCGCGTATCCGCGAACTCAGCGGCCAGATCCAGATCCAGTCCGAACTGGGCCGCGGCAGCCGCTTCATGATCCGCGTGCCGCTGACCCTGGCGATTCTGCCGACCCTGCTGGTGCAGGCCGGCGAAGCGGTCTATGCATTGCCGCTGGCGCGCGTGGTCGAAGTGCTGCACGCACCACAGACCTCGCTGGGCTGGTTCGACGGCCGCGCCGTGCTCGACCGCCGCTCGCACACCCTGCCGCTGATCGACCTGCGCCGTTGGCTGGGCGTACCGGCCGAACAACCGCCACTGCTGACCGTGGTGCTGCTGCAGGCCGGCGAAACCCGCTTCGGCCTGGTGGTGGACCAGGTCCGCGGCCGCGAGGAAGTGGTGATCAAGCCCCTGCCCCGCGCCCTGCGCGGCCTCCCCGGCTACGCCGGCGCCACCCTGATCGGTGACGGCCGCATGGCGCTGATCCTGGATGTGGATGGATTGCGCTCCAGCGATCATTGATTTTTGGGAATCGGGAATCGGGAATCGGGAATCGGCAAGACGATCCTGGTTGCCTGATCTAACGACAACGGCCGCGTACTGCGGCCGTTGTCGTTTTCCATCCGGCCTCGCTGCCGATTTACGCCACTACGCGCGGCTATGCGGTGGTGTATTTGTCTAATGCTTGTAGACACCTCGATGGGGGTAATCCCCTCCACCGGCGCCCGCATCAGGCGCTGGGCATGAAGACACCCGATGAAGCATGTGCCTTAGCTACATGACCTGTGCAGAGACCGCTGGGTCATTACATACTTGGCTAACGAAAATCCGTTTCTTGCTGTAGAAGGGGCGTCCGATGCGCATCCGCTGCACTCCACGCCTGGATGCGCGCTCCGAAGTGGATCTAATCGCCAGGGCGATTACCCAAACGCAAGAATCCCCGAACCGACCTGAGTCAGAGGATTCTTCGCACGGAGCTGTGGAGAGGTATTACGTTTTCAAAAGCTCAGTGATGCTTGCCATAGGCAACCAGAGCTTGAGAGGGTTCGACGCCGCAGGCTGGAACCCGAACTTTTGATAGAAGGGGGCGGCATCTCCCTTGGCATCCACGAACAGTCCCGTGACGCCAATGGCTTCGCTCACCTGTGCGGCTCGCGAGATGGCTTCCATGAGGAGCATCGTGCCGAAGCCGCGCCCTTTCAGTCGTTGATGCACCGCCAGGCGGCCCATGCGGACTACAGGAACATTGCGGGGCAGCTTTGAGCCAGCCGGTGGCAGCTCGCTGTTCATTACCTGCGCTGATGACAGGCTGAAGTAGCCAAGGACGGTGGTGTCCTCGATGCCCTCAAATCTTTCCTGGTGCCAAGCGTACAAGCTTCCCTTCATCGGAATTGCCAGGAACGTGCGGCTGACGCCGCGCTTCTGGTGCTGGCTCGCCGTGGTATGCAGCCACTCGTTCAATTCCTTGTTGCCGCAATCGAAATCAGCGCGGCTTAGGTGTCCAGCGAACGGTACTACTTCTACTTCCAGTGTCATGGTTTCTCGTCTCCATATGATGTTTCAGGGAGACAGCCAGACGATCGGAGACCGGCTTCGGGTTATCGAGCGCATCCAGAAATTTCTGCATGTCGTTCTGGCTTAGTCGAATGATCGAATGTTCTTCGATGATTCTCTCAGCTTCCCGCAGCGCGGCCTGGGCGACGAACTGGTTCGTCGTTGTTGCCGTCATCTCAGCCGCCTGTTCAATTGCTTGCTGCGCGTAAGCGGTGACTCGGGTCGTTATTCTTGCCCGGTCATTACTGGTCGCATGCATAGGTAACTCCTATGTGTATTTCGTCTTCACCGGAGCTGGCCAAGCTCTTGGCTTGGTCTGAGCTCGCTGCCTGTGTGGTCTGATCGTGCCTACTTCATCTCATGTCTCCTACTGTTGGTAGACGCAATATAGCCAGGTGGTGCCAAAATGGCAACCGGGAGAAAATCCATTTAGGATTAAATTGCAATATCCGTGGGATATGCAGCAGGCTGAAGCGTCTTTGCAGCGGGCACGGCGCTACAGCCAAGCACAAGAGGTGCTACTGAAAGTAAAGCAACCGATATGCGCATACCTGGCCCAGGCCCTTGGTAATGTAAGGCCCGAGACTTCGTTCTCCTTCGGTCGGGAAGGTTGGCCTGTTGAACCACGATACCGCCACTGCGACTTCGTTCCAGCTACCGTCGCGCTCTGCGGGATGCGGCCGGTGCCTCCACCGGCGGCAACACTGTAATGACCCACTGATTTCCTGCTCAGGTGTTACTTTCCCCGAAGGAGACACCGATGAGCGAAGTGATGGAAGAGGAGATCAAGCGCTGGACCGCCCGGCGCAAGTCAGCGCTGGTGCTTGAGATCATCCAGGGCAAGACGACGGTAGCAGCGGCCAGCCGGCAGTTCGACCTGACCCCGGCCGAGATCGAGAACTGGGTTGAGGAGGGCAAGCGAGGCATGGAGAACGCCCTGCGGGCGAAGCCCGAGGACGTGCGCGAGCAGTACGAGCGGCAGCTGAAGGACTTGCAGGAGGCCTACGGCGAGGCGATGTTGGAGATACGCGCCCGAAAAAAGCTGGCCTCCCTGCTGGGAAAGGACGAGAGCTGATGCTCTCGGTCCAGCAGGGCTTGAAGGACGAAGGTGTTTCGGTTCCGATGACCAAGTTGTGCCAATGGTTCGGTGTGGCACGTCGCACGACGTACTACAAGCCGACCAGATCGCCCGCCAAAGTGAAGCCGGAGCTGGCCGAACCGATCAAGAAGATGATCGAGACGGAGCCGAGTTTTGGCTATCGCACGGTCGCTGCGCTGCTTGGCATGAACAAGAACACGGTGCAGCGGATCTTCCAGCTGAAGGGCTGGCAGGTGCGCAAGCGTGCCCTTGGCCAGCGCCCGCGCATTGAAGCTAAGGTCTCCCGCGCCGAGAAGCCGGATCAACGCTGGGCCACTGATCTGTGTCGCGTTTGGGGCGGCAAGGACGGCTGGCTGAGTCTGGCGCTGGTGATCGACTGCAGCACGCGGCAACTGCTCGGCTGGCACCTGTCACGGACCGGTAAAGCCAGCACGGCATCTGCCGCACTGGAGCAGGCGCTCATCACGCGCTACGGCACGCTGGGCCGGGTGCAAGAGCCATTTCTGCTCCGCTCGGACAATGGTCTGGTGTTCACCAGCCGCGACTACACCCGACTAGTTCGCAGCTATGGGCTGACGCAGGAGTTCATCACCCCGCATTGCCCACAGCAGAACGGGATGGTGGAGCGTGTGATCCGGACCCTGAAGGAACAGTGCGTGCACCGACATCGCTTTGAGAGCCACACCCACGCGCTGCGAGTGATTGCTGACTGGATCGCCTTCTACAACCAACAGCGCCCTCACCAGGCGCTGAAGATGATGACCCCGGACGCGGCCTATGCCGCTACATTAACCCCATGACCTGAGCAGAAACCGGTGGGTCATTACAACACCTCCATCAGTAGCTGCCCTGCGCTGGCGGTGATGCGTAGTTTGGTGCCGATGGCAAAGCCCAGTTGTTCCAGCCACAGGCCGCTGAGGCGGACGTGCGGCACGTGCTGGTCGCCGGCGCGGTCATGGGCGCCGGGGTAATGGGTGTAGCTGACGGTGCATTGGCGCGGGCGGCGGGCGCGGCGGGGTGCGCGTAGCGTGCCGGGGCCTTGCGGGGAGGCGTCCGGGTCGGGCGGCAGCATCGGTGGCAGCTTGGTGCGGTCGGGTTCCACAACGACCCACTGCACGCGCTTGGGCGGCGTGGGGCGCGCACGCGTGCGGGTGGGCCGTGCGCCGGCAGATGCCGTGGGTGGGCGGCGGCGTGTCATGGCGCCTCCGTGTGATAGCGGGTGATGGTTGCAGCGACGTACTGCTGCAATGGCACAGCCCTGCGTGCCGACAGGCGGCGCGAGGTGT
Organism: Xanthomonas sp. NCPPB 1325; assembly: GCF_041477645.2. Taxonomy (NCBI): domain Bacteria; kingdom Pseudomonadati; phylum Pseudomonadota; class Gammaproteobacteria; order Lysobacterales; family Lysobacteraceae; genus Xanthomonas; species Xanthomonas sp. NCPPB 1325. The sequence continues at coordinate 2,362,544 of NZ_CM192985.1, read as the reverse complement.
ACGGCAATACACCGAGCTGGCGACTCAGCGGATGCGCAGTATGGTCACTCGCCTGCTCAATACCTGTGCTTGCGTCGAGCCTGTGCAGCACATCGCCCATATCCCACCGCAGGCGGTGAGCGGAAGCTGGCAACAGATCAACCGGCACAGATGCCGGCATGGATGGTGCGGTAGACATGGCAACGCCCTCCTGGAACAACCCAAGAACCGCCGCCAACGGCGACGGGATGTCGGGAGGTTCGAAACCGCTAAGAGCCGGCGGGCGTATTCCCCTGGCGGGTGTTGTATTAGCCGCCCTCCCGACGCAGGCATCGCATCGGCTTGTACCTGCAGGATGCAGGCACAAAGAACCCACCGGTTTGACGGAGGTGGGTACCGCTCTTAGAGGAGTTTCGACGCTCCTTGGGCCTAGATTGCAAGTACACGGTCTGGCGTGTCAACACACGCTGGCGGGTCTCGCGCGGCTGTGTGCGCCGCTGGCGCAGTTCCATACGGGCCACGCAAGCCGAACGCCGTCGCCTGATAAGTGCACCTGACCCCATCACGGTCGTTCACGTGCTGGCGATGGAACCAGTCTCACGCTGGCTAGCACGCTCACGTACACTGCCCGACGCAGTGCGCGAGCAGATGACGCTGGTGCTTTAAAAACTTGGGGATACCTAAGAATCTGACCCCGTTAGCCCGGATTACTATCAATTGATTGCGTTGAAGAAGGCTTGGTACATGCCTACTTGCCAATGATTAGGGAAGACAGCCTCATTGATGCCGGGCTTAATTAAAATATCCTTTATAGATTGACAAGACATTCCCGCCATTTTCATGCCATCTATTTGACGTACGACCGTCCCCCTTTGCTCCGCGGCTTTAAAAGCATATCTACTCGAAAGATCGAATGCATCAAAATGTTTCCTTGCACGCTTCTCATCCGTCACACTCCAAGCATCTGGTGCACGAACAAAGTAGGTTAGTTCACTCTGTGGATCCCGGAAGCAACCAGAAAACTCAGCAAATACCCACTGTTCTTTGAAAAACTTTTCTACATCTATGTACGGCTGGATCAGCTGATCTTCTGGACAAGTCGCGTAACTCTGGGACTTGCCGTCAAAGTTACAATCCCGACAAGAGGGGACAAGATTTTGAGGAAGTATTGAAAACAGGGGAAATCGAGCTTTGGGCAAGAAATGATCAAGCGTTCGAGGTCTACCAATACCCCCGCAAAACGGGCACTTCTCTAAAGCGGAAAGCAATAAATCATCATAGAATTTTCTGGCCGGCTTACCTTTTGCAGCGAAATATTGTTCGTATATTTTTATGAGGTCTGATTTTTTTAGAATCTCAGCTTTGCTTATATCCACCACCACCACTGGATCTTCCAAATCATCAGGAACAGGAGAAATTTTGTGTAGCTCACCAATGACGCTATGGCAAATATAATTATCTCTTGCCGCAAGCAGCGCCCCTCTGCCTTCTTGAAGCCTTGTGCGAAGTAAAATGTTTCCGGTTATTCCTTCTATGCACCCCGATATGATCGAATCATATATGTTACCAGGCGAATCAAGCCGGAGCATCAAAGCACCCCCTTATCGCGCTCGGCAATCAGCGCTCCGAGCAAGGCCCTGCCTTCAAATCCAATTTGCCCGTTGTATTGAGACAATATTTCAGCAAAGGCCCCTCCATCTTGGACAGAACTTTTAAGAAGATCATGAAAGCCAGACCTACTTACCTCAAGCCCGAATACTTCAGACGTAAGTAAGCCAACGTTTTCACCGAAAGTTTCGATTTCTGGACGGGAGCACGCAATGCTTAGGCCACGCCTGTAAATTTTCCAAACTGATGAGCGGGGGATTTCCTGAAGAACGACCGGAGAGTGTGTTGCGATGATGGCCACCCCGTTTCTATCCCGCAATAAATCAGACAAAGCTCTAAGAAAAGCCGCAAGAAGCGGAGGATGGAGGTGGCTTTCAGGTTCATCCAACAACACAAGGGTTTTTTCTTCCAGCCTAGCGACTAGACGAGTTATCGTAAGTAGCACAACGGCGTGCCCTGAACTCATACGAACAAGTAGCGGACTTACTTTGCCATGAAATTCACCATGTTCGAAATCTCCATCTGGCTTTTCGGCTCGCAAATCATCAAAGACTCTACGAATTCCGCGAATATCCATTGAAGCAAAAACCTCATCCGAGCTCAACTTATCTATAGCACTGAGCCAGCGCTTAAATTTCGAGTTATTGACGAAACACTCGGCAAGCGCCTGCGTGCAGCTAAGCCGCAATTCCGTAAGGGTTTTAAGTCGATCGGGATCCCCCGGCGTTTTCAGTCCAACATAAAAGTAGCAGGTACCCTTCGTAGGATCGCTTTGCTCTAACGGGGGCGGAAATGGATCAAAAGCGCTAAAGGATACAGATATTAAGCTACTGAAGTAATCATGATCAATCTTCGGACTTTTCCACGCCGCCTTGTCAAAGAAACCACAATCTCCGGAGCTATCCATCACAGCCTGAATCATACCATTCAGCAAAGTGGTTTTACCCACTCCATTTCTTCCGATAATCGCATGGATATTAGTACTTGGCATCGATGACTCTTTCACATAGAAATCGAGGCGAACTTCATCAAATCCATTTGCAGAAGGCTTGACAAACTGAAAACTATAGTCCGTTAATTCAGCATACCCATCTAGAACACGCGTAAACTGGCCCTTGATTGTGGACAGGCTCACATATCTTAAAAGAGAAATACTAAAAACCTTTTCATCACCAACTAGATCAATGATTTCAAGATCCAGCACAATATCACGGAGAGCGCCTAGAATTAACTTACCCAATCCGTCAGGAATGGCCGCCATCTTCTTGTAGAAATCCACGTCTTGCCCAAGCGAAAAAAAATTTTCATCCAGGGTTTCAAAGACATTTGGCAATTTTTCATATGTAGCTCGGTCCGTGGTTTGACCCTTGAACCCAATTTTTATAGCTCCCACATCATGAAAAACCCCTTTTTCGTCAAGCACGTACACTGAAAACATAGTGACAAAAGAATAATCGTTCCACTTGTCAATTTTCAAATAAACACAACTTTTTCCTACGTGTGGAACAGACGCATCTTTTGGCAGCACTTGAAATTGCATTGACATCCTCTCTGTTTATTTCATTTCCACTCAATAACTTTAACATCCTGACGCATACCACTTGAGCCGCTTGGAGCTTCAATGCCTTTAGGACAAATAACGGAGTCAGATAAACTTCTCACAAGCTAGTGTGCTAGCAACACGGAACGCAGATCGTAAATAACGAGGTCAGGTGACCTGGAATCGCTCTTCTGCTCACGAAGTAAGTGAACATCGGACCGTCCATCCTTACTGTTGTTGTCCCCGGTTGGAAGGCTCGATTCGGTTGGAATTGAGATGACCGACCGATACGCTGCTGCGGCGCTGGATCGTCTTGGGGGCCAAGTAATGGGGACGCACAGCCGCGCCCTTCTTTTTATTTTCAAACGCTGCATGCCCTCCGATCCACGGTTAGCCTTACACTAGCCTGTATGACCCATTAATTTTTAGAGACTTATCGCCCTACGGTTGGGAGATCCACTCGCCATCTGCTGAATAGAATGGACAGTCTTCCAGTCCAAATGTTTGGAACAACATGTCAGCTAACTGGCGGCACGAGGCGTCGGGATCGGTTGCAAGTTGAGCAAGACTATCTACTTCAAGCATGGGTAATTCGATCGCGGGTTCCCAAGGTGCTCCTGCCTCTTGCTGGAAGTCTGGCCCGGGATAAAGCAGGCCGTAACCTTCTGCATTGACACCCGATAATGCAATGTAAGCAGGCCCGGAGACACCCACTTGACCGAGCGCTATAGCGCAGTTTTTGGATGCATTTCTCATCAGAGACGTGGCAGTGTAACCATGGATTACAAGCTTTCCAGGCTGCTGTCTCTCTCTGCCTTTCCAAACCACCTCAACCAAACCTGAGCGGAACACGCGAATAAATTTACTCTTCGGATCGTCGCGCCCTGCGCTTGTATAAAGTAGGCCATCGGCGGTGAAGGTCGACGAAAGCGTATAGTCACCCTCAATTAAAGATCGATATCTATTTCTGATAGCATGAATATCTATCTGCGAAGCACTAAATAAACTTTGGTGTGGAACGATGTGCAAGGCAAGCCAAGCGACGTCTTCAAGCTGCCGCTTCTTGATAGAACGATCCAAGTGAGCAAGGCGTCCAATTCGCCATTCAGTTGCAGCTTGTGACGCTCTTCCACGAAGCTGAAATGCCGCGCGAAGTTGACCGTAGTTCATTTCCAAGTTCATCGTTCCCTGCCGATAGACAAATCTTCGCTGGTTGTTGAAATTGGTCTGGAACGGCCCGCCGTACTGCTGCGGAACTTCGATCACAAGTACATATCCGCCAGTTACTAATATGGCCGACACGGTATATCCAACTACCCTTGGCTCGATACCGTCTGCAATGCATTGATCCACGCGCCGCTGTGCATCATCTCGGTCCTCGCCAGCAATGGGAACAATTGCTTCCGCGAGACCATCGCTGCCTTCCTGGACTCCATAAACAATTCGTCCGCCCTCGGTATTTGCCAGGGCGCACACGTCCTTCAGCAATTCTCTTCGGCTGTCTTCTCGCTTAGTCGGAAGCTCGCGCTTGAAGTCTAAATGGAGCGACTCCTGCGCTTGGTCCTTCACAAGCTGCTCTATCCATTCGCTGTTGATGGCCATCGCTCTGGTGTCTTTTAGTAAGCCCTCTTATCAGCTGCCGCATGCTCACCCGTCAATAGCAAACTCATCCCGCCTACATTCGACTTGCCCATCTTCATATCTTGTCACCCCCGTTACAAATAACGGTTCCAGGTTCACTTCCACTTCAGCCGGCCGCCGCCAAACCATCCCGCCCATACCGCCACGCGGCAGGCATGGGCGCGACACGCTGGGACTTAGAACTTGTAGGTCAGCCCCAGATACGCCAGCCGGCCTGCGTAGCCGCCGGTGTAGAAGCGGGCGCGGGTGTCCTCGCCCAGGTGCGAGCGGGACTCCTGCTTGGTCAGGTTCAGCACCGAGGCGGTAAGGCTGAGCGCCGGGGTGATGTTGTAGGCCGCGTTGACGTCGATCTGGTAGTACGGCTCCTCAAAGACGTTCAACCCGTTGACCAGGCCCTGCACCAGCTCACCGCGCCGGTTGTACGAGGCGCGCAGCAGCAGGCTGTCGATCTCGTAGAACACGGTGAGGTTGGTCTGGTTCCTGGCGCTGCCCGGCATGGAGGTCTTGCCGGCCTCGGTGCCGTCCTCCAGCCGCACCGCCGCCTTGCTGGCATCGTTGTAGGTGTAGTTGACCTGCACCCCGAGGCCGAACGGCAGCGTGTGCTGCGCGTAGAGCTCCACACCCTGCGAGACCGCGTCCTGGCCGCCGGCCTGGGTGCTGTAGTTCTGCACGGTGACCATCTGCCCGTCGATCATCATGTTGACGTCGCTGATCACGTCGACCGCGAAGTTCTCTACGTTCTTGCGGAACAGTCCCACACCCGCCACCGAACCCGGCTGGAAATACCATTCCAGCCCCAGGTCGAACTGGTTGGCCTTGTACGGCTCCAGGTTCTTGTTGCTGCCCGAGCCGTACCAGCCCTGCTCGCTGGCCCCGCCGGTCAGGCGCCGGTCGGCCACGTACTCGGGGCTGTAGAACTCCAGGCTGCCAGGCGCGGCGATGTCGTTGTAGCTGGGACGCGCGATCACCTTCGACGCTGCCGCGCGCAGCAGCAGGTTCTCGGTCAGGTCGTAGGCCAGGTTGAAACTCGGCAGCACGTCGGTGTAGTTGCGGTCCAGCCCGCTGACCACGAACGACTCGGTGCGTTGCACGCTGTCGGCCAAACGCCAGTAGCCTTCGGTCCCGCAATAGGTGTCGGCCGGGGCGCCGCCGGGCATGGCGGCGCCCTGCTGGCAGGCCAGCGGATTACCGTCGGCACCATCGAAGAAGTAGTCGTTGTAGGCGGTCACCTTGTCGGTGGAATCGGCACGCTGGCCCGTGCGCGCCACCCGCACGCCGACGTTGCCACGCAGCCGCTCGGTGTGGAAGTTGAGCTGCAGGTAACTGGAATAGATCTCCTCGTCGACGTTGTAGACGAAGTTGTCTTCGCTGCGGGTCTGCATCGCGCCGTAGGTCTGGTTCAAGTAACCGATGTAGCCCGGGAAGTTGATCGCCGGGAACGCGCTGGCCTTGACGCCACCGGCCAGGTTGTCCTGCGCGAACAGCAGGCCCGGCGAGAACTGCGTGGCGATGGCATTGCAGCGCCCGTTCCAGTAGCGGTTGTCATAGTCGCCTGGGTCGGTGCCCGGGCACACCCAGTAGTTGTTGCCGGTACTGCGGTGGATGCCGCCGTCGCGACGCTTTAAGCCGAACTGCAGCGAGTCGAAGACCTCGCCATCGAAATGCCAGGTGGTATCGATCTGCGCGTACTGCTGCTGATTGGTGTTGCGGGTCCAGGACGAGCCGGTCGAGCCCAGGTCGACCTGCAGGATGCCGTCGCGCAGGTTCTGCATCAGCTCCGGCGAGAACGTCATGGACGGCGTGCCGGTCAGGTCCCAGGCGCTGGCGAAGTTGCCGTTGGTCCAGCTGCCGTCGGCGTTCTGCAGGCGCGGCTTGATCGGCAGGGAGAACTGCAGCTCCGGCCCGCCCTTGGCCCAGGTGCGGCCGGCCTTGAACGCCACGTCCACCTGCTCGCCACGCCATTCGCCGCCCAGGTCCACCGTCTGCGACTGCGATTTTTCGATGTTGTAGCTGCCGGTGATCTGCGGCGTCGGCACGGTGCAATCGTCCGAGCCCCAGCCGCCCGGCGGCAGGCCGGCCGCGGCGGCCTGCGCCTCGCTGCAATAATAGGTCTTGCCCGGACGCAGGCTGTAGGCGGCGCCAGTGACGATGGTGCCGCTGGGATCGAACTGCAGCCCGTCGAGCAGACGGCCGCCGCGCCAGTTGCCGTCGCCGTTATAGCGGGCAATGTTCCACTCGGGAATCTTGATGGTATTGGTCTGCGAGTCCTGCGACAGGTCGAAGCGGAAGTAGTTCGCGGTCAGCGTCAGGTCGTCGGTCGGCTTGAACTGCAAGGTCAGCTGCCCACCCTTGCGCTCGCGCTCCTCGCGTTTGGCATCCACGCTGACCGCCGTCGGCATCATGAAACCGGTGGAGTAATTGCCGTCCTGGTTCCAGAAACCGGTACCGCCCCACCAGTTGGCGTTGAAGTCCGACGGATTTCCGTTGACGTCCACCGCCGGGCCGACTTCGTCGAGGCCGTACCATTGCCAGCTCTCGGTACTGGCATTGAGCGTGCGCGCGGTGCGCTTCTGCTGCGTGTAGCCAACGAAGACACCGAAGCGGTTGTCCTTGTCGTGCCAGGAGTACGAACCGGAGAACTGGCCGTCGGTCTTCTTGCTGGTATCGGACCAGGTGCCCTCGGCGGAGACGAAGCCGGAGTTTGGCTCCAGTTCCAGCGGGCGCCGCGTCTGCAGGATCACCGTGCCGCCGATGCCGCCTTCATCGATGCGCGCTTCCGGGGTCTTGTACAGCTCCGCGCTGCCGAGCAGGTTCGACGGCAGCAGCGTGTAGTTGAACGAGCGCGTCGGGTCGCCGTTGGACTCGGCGGTGGCGATGTAGTTGCCGTTCAATTCGGTCAGCACCAGCTCCGAGGACAGGCCGCGCACGCTGACGTTCTTGCCCTCGCCGCCGTCGCGGCTGATGACCACGCCGGGCACGCGCTGCAGCGCATCGGCCACGTTCTTGTCGGGGAACTTGCCCACGTCCTCGGCGGTGATCACATCGACCACGGCGTTGGCGTTGCGCTTCTGCTCCAGGCTTTTTTCGATCGCGTAGCGGTAGCCGGTCACCGTCACCGCGTCCAGGTCCGTGGCCTGCACCGCGGCCTGGCCCGTGGGCGCCGGCGTGCCGTCGGCCTGCTGGGCAGCAGCGGTAGAGGCGGCGCCCGCGAACAAGGCGATGGCGATACCGGCGGACAGCGTGCTGCGGTGGCGTGCAAATGGCATGCAGTTCATGTCGATCATGCTCTCCCAAAGGTGATCGGCTCCGGCGGATTTCTGTCGATCCAACGATCGGACAGGAATGCCGCGCGAAGTGACGCAAAAAGATCCGGCGCCGTTGCGGCGACCCGGGTCCTCTCCTCTTCTCCCCCCTCTGCACAGATGCGATTAGATCGTTCTAATGCAGCGGAAAACTAAGTATCACAGCCCGTGCGGCAGCGCATTCTGCTGCGCAACAGGCCCGCGGCGGCTTGAGACATCCACCACTTGCCGAGCTCGCCACGCTTGCATGCGGCACAGCACAGCCTGCCTGCAGAAGCAGCCCGATCGCGCCAGCAAGACGCGCTCGGCCGCAACCGGGCGCAAGCGGTCGACCGAAGCACTTGCACACTCCCCATTATTTTCAACCGAGCTCAGCGAGAGAACCGCAGCATCCGCCTTGTAATTGGCGACTCCGTGTAGCAGCACCCAACTGACAGCTGCGCACGCGTTTTGTCGGCTGCACCAAGGACCGCCGGCACCCTACGCCGTTACGCGCGGCTGCACGTTGGTTTCGATTCGCTGTGAGTCAGCAAGGTTTTCAGGTCGTCGGTCGCCTGCGCGCCAGCCACGATGCAGCGTCGCAACCGAAGTGGCGCGCGAGAGCGGTAACGGCAGTGATCGCGCGCGCCGTGCACGATGCTGTGGACACGCGTGGTACGTCAGACGGAATACATGATGTGTAACGTAATGGCGCGAGGGATCCGCATCCACTCCCTAACGTCACCAAACCAAAGACTCCTCGAAATCACAGCAACAACGTGCCGAGGCGCCAGCGTGGCCAGGGATTGGCGGAGAGCGGCACACGGATGTGCCGCGACGGCGCGTCAGACAGGATGTCTGTCGCGCCGAAGAGCCGATCCCCGGCCGCGCTGGTGCCCCTTACCGAAGCCGACAGCTGATAGTCCGCGCCTGGACGTACCCTCACCCCAACCCCTCTCCCGCAGGAGAGGGGCTTTAGTCCCGCGCCGGACTCAGGACTCCTCGAAATCACACCAGTAACGTGCCGAGGCAGCAGCGTGGCTGGAGATCGGCGGAGAGCGGCACGGGGATGTGCCGCGACGGCGCGTCAGACAGGATGTCTGTCGCGCCGAGCAACCGGTCCCCGGCCGCGCTCCCGCTCTCGGCGCAGTGGCAATTCGAAGACCCATCCCCCAGAACGACAACTTTCTGGCGCTCTCTACCATCTGGCTCTATCAAGTCCGCCGCACCTGGGCCGATACCGCTTGCATGGACAGATTGAGCATCATCGGACTGGTGCTGGCGATCGTGGCGATCGTCGGCGGCAGCGTATTGAAGGGCGCCGGCATTTCGTCGCTGTGGTCGCCTGCTGCCTTCGTGATCGTGATCGTCGGCACCGTGGCGGCAATCCTGCTGCATACCTCGCCGGCAGTTTTCCGGCGCGCGTTCAAGATTCTGCGCTGGGTGGTGCAGCCGCCGGCCAGCGACCGGCCGCAGCTTGTTGCGCGGATCGTGGAATGGAGCAACATCGCGCGTCGCCAGGGCCTGCTGGGCCTGGAAGACCAGCTGCCGCGCCAGAGCGACGCCTTCCTGCGCAAGGGGCTGCAGATGCTGGTGGATGGCGTGGAGCCCGAAGCCATGCGGCACATGCTCGAAATCGAAGTGGACAATCAGGAGCGTCAGGATCTTGCCGCGGCCAAGGTGTTCGAGGGCATGGGCATCTACGCCCCTACCCTGGGCATCATCGGCGCGGTGCTGGGGCTGATGGCGGTGATGAAGAACCTGGCCGACCCGGCCATGCTCGGGCACGGCATCGCCGCGGCCTTCACTGCCACCATCTACGGCATCGCCTCGGCCAACCTGCTGTTCCTGCCGGTGGCGGCCAAGCTCAAGAGCGTGATCCATTGCAGCACCAACGAACGCGAAATGGCGATCGAAGGGCTGATTGCGATCGCCCAGGGCGAGAACCCGCGCAACATCGAGTCGAAATTGGCAGGCTACTTGCATTAGCGCATTATGGCCCGTCGTCGCAAACACCACGAAGAACATGGCAACCACGAAGCGTGGGCGATTCCGTATGCCGATCTGATGACGCTGTTGCTGGCGTTTTTCGTGGTGATGTACGCCATCTCCTCGCTCAACGAAGGCAAATACAAGGTCATGGCGCAGGCACTGACCAGCGCCTTCGGTGGCTCGTCCAAGAATGCCAGCCCGGTCCAGCTGGGCAAGACCCAGAGCCTGGGCGCCGATTACGACCGGCCGTCGGTGATCAAGGCCGGCGCGCCGATGGCCGCCTCCAACGGTCCCACCGACCCCACCCTGCTGCCGTCGATGGCCGCGCAGATGCGCATGCCGGTGTCGTTGCGCAACCAGGCGCAGCTGGCGCGTGCGCAACGCCAGATGGATGCGGTGGCCCAGCAACTGGGCAAGACGCTGGCGCCGCTGATCGACAAGCAACTCATCACCATTCGCCGCAACGATCTGTGGATCGAGGTGGAGATCAACAGCGACATCCTGTTCGGCACCGGCTCGGCCACCCTGGCCGGCGGTGCGCGCGGCACCATGTCCACGCTTGCGGCGGTGCTGCGCGATGCGCCCAATGGCGTGCGTGTGGAGGGCTACACCGACAACCAGCCCATCGCCACTGCGCAATTTCCGTCCAATTGGGAGCTGTCGGCCGCGCGTGCGGCCAGCGTGGTGCATCTGTTTGCCGACGATGGCATTGCCCCGCAACGATTGGCGATGGTGGGCTATGGAGAATTCCGCGCACGTGCCGATAACTCAACCGAGGCGGGACGGAATGCGAACCGGCGTGTGGTGTTGATCATCCTCGCTGACTCAGCTGGCTCACTCGCACCCGATCCGCCATCGCAATTAAATGCGACCGCCGCCGGGGCGCCAAAGCTACCCAAGTCTGACGGCGGCCAAACAGCCGTCACCACCGAAAGCGGCACAAGTTCCGTCCCCGCCGTAATTCAAGGAGTGCAGTGAGATGCGTATCTGGGCAATCGCCAACCAAAAGGGCGGCGTCGGCAAGACCACCACGACGCTGGCATTGGGTCGCGGCCTGGCCGCGCTCGGCCACCGGGTGTTGTTGATCGACCTCGATCCGCACTCCTCGCTCACCCGCGCGTTCGGCGTGGCGATCGACCCGCCGCCGCGCGGAGTGCTGGACCTGTTCGGCACCCCGCCCAGCGATCTGGCCAGCCTGGCGCACGAAAGCAGCATCCCCGGTCTGTCGTATGTCTGTGCCCAGGCCGCACTGGCCACGCTGGAACGCCGCAGCGCCAACCAGCCCGGCCTGGGCCTGGCATTGCAGAACGCCATGACCCGCCATGCCGGCCAGCACGATTACATCCTGCTCGACTGCCCGCCCACGCTCGGGCTGCTGATGATCAATGCCCTGGCCGCCTGCGACCGCGTGGTGGTGCCGACCCAGGCCGAGCCGCTCGCGCTGCATGGCCTGGCCAGCATGGTGCGCACCGCCGACATGGTGCAGCGTTCGCGCCGCCGCGAGTTGCCGGTGTCGATCCTGCCGACCCTGTTCGACCGCCGCACCCGCGCCGGCACCGAGACGCTCAAGGAAATGCAGGCCACCTACGGCCCGGTCGTCTGGGAAGACGCGGTGCCGGTAGACACCCGAATCTGCAATGCCGCCGCCCTGACCGTGCCCGCCGTTGGCGGCGACTATCAGGGCCGCGGCCTGTCCGCCTATCGCCGCGCGCTGGAATGGGTGCTGGCCGATGACGCGATGCGTATGGAGCAAGCCGCATGAGCAACCACACCGCCAACGGTGAGCTGGACGACTATCTGGAAGGCCTGCTGCACGATGCCGGCGTGGAAGCGCCCGCCGCCGTGGCAGTGGCCGGTGCGGCCGAGCCGCCGGTGATGCTGGCCGCGAGCGACGAAGACACCGTGGCCCTGGCCGACGCACCGGTGGCCATCACCGCCACCCCGGAGGTGATCGCCGCCGACCTGCTGGCCGACATGCATTCGGATCCGGCCTTCGGTGCGCCCGTGGTTGCCGCGCCCAGCGCCGCCGACATCGCCGCCGATTTCCTGGCCGAGATGGACGCCGACCCGGCCTTCGGCCCGCCGGTGGTTGCCGGCCCCAGCGCCGCCGACATCGCCGCCGATTTCCTGGCCGAGATGGATGCCGACCCGGCCTTCGGCCCGCCGGTGATTGCCGGCCCCAGCGCCGCCGACATCGCTGCCGATTTCCTGGCCGAGATGGACGCCGACCCGGCCTTCGGTCCGCCGGTGGTGGCCGGCCCCAGCGCCGCCGACATCGCCGCCGATTTCCTGGCCGAGATGGATGCCGACCCGGCGTTTGCCGAGGCGGCACCCAGCGCGTTCATGAGCACTGCCGATCTGATGGCCGAAATGGATGCCGATCCTGCCTTCGGCGCGCCGAGCTCCGCGGTCGATCTGCTCACTGCCGACCTGCTCGCAGAAATGGATGCCGACCCGGCGTTCGGGCTGGACGCCGCACCCGCCGTTGCACCCACGCCCGCGCCGGCACCCACACCGCGTGCAGCGCCGGCACCGCCGCGCGCCGCACCCGGCCCGGTCTATCCGCAAGGTCTGCAGGCGCTGCTGGCCCCCGGCCAGGCCGATACGATCCAAGCCGAACGCCGCGCCAGCGAACGCAGCACCCGCTGGCTGCGTCTGCGCTGCGGCGAACAGACCTATGCGCTGGAACTGCTGAAGGTGCAGGAAGTGGTACTACCGGTCCCGTTGCTGCCGCTGCGCGGCACGCCCAGCGCGATGCTCGGCATCATGAACCTGCGTGGCCAGGTGGTGCCGGTGATCGACCTGGGCATCCATTTGGGCTCGACGCCGGTGGACATGGACCTGCAAACGCGCGTGGTGGTGCTGGAAGAAAACGGCGAAACCATGGGCCTGCGCGTGTCGGCCGTGGAAGATGTCACCAGCCTGACCGATCAGCAGATCGAGCCGCCGGACAACGCCCGCCTGTGCCGCATTTCCAACAACCTGTTCCGCGGTGTCGCGCGCCTGGGTCATCAGCCGATGATCCTGCTCGATGCCACGCACCTGCTGCATTGATACGCAGCTTGCACAATCTGGCGTGTTGCCGATTCACCGTTAAAGCTTTTCCGCCTTCCGCCGTTAGTACGCATAGAACCATCCGTTCGGAGCAACAATGAGCACAGTGACATTGGGTGAGGATCTCGGCATCGAGACCAGCGCCGACCTCAAGCAGAAGCTTGCCGGATTCCTCACCCAGGACGGCGACCTGGTGCTTGATGCCGGTGAAGTCCGGCGTATCCACACCGCCAGCGTGCAGTTGCTCTGCGCCTTTGTGCAGAGCCGCCGCCAGGCCGGTCTGCACACCGAGTTCGATGGCTGCAACGACACTTTTAGAGATGCGGCACGTCTGCTCGGCGTCACCGACGCACTGGGGCTTTCCGCATCCAATGACAACCTGAAATCTGTGGAGAACGCCGCATGAGCGCACGTATCTTGGTGGTGGACGATTCGGCGTCGATGCGCCAGATGGTCTCTTTCGCCCTCACCTCTGCCGGCTTTGCCGTCGAAGAAGCCGAAGACGGCGCCGTTGCGCTGGGCCGCGCGAAGGGCCAGCGCTTCAATGCGGTGGTCACCGACGTCAACATGCCCAACATGGACGGCATCTCGCTGATTCGCGAGCTGCGCCAGCTGCCGGACTACAAGTTCACCCCGATGCTGATGCTCACCACCGAGTCGGCGGCCGACAAGAAGTCCGAAGGCAAGGCGGCCGGTGCCACCGGCTGGCTGGTCAAGCCGTTCAATCCGGAACAGCTGATCGCCACCGTCCAGAAGGTTCTGGGTTAATTCCTTTTCGCTTCACTTTCGGATTTCACGCCCATGAGCATGGACCTGCAACGTTTCCACGCCACCTTTTTCGAGGAAAGCCGCGAAGGGCTCGATGCGATGGAGGCCGGGCTGCTGTCCCTTGAAGAGGGCAACCGCGACCCGGAAATCATCAACTCGGTGTTCCGTGCCGCGCACTCCATCAAGGGTGGCGCTGCCACGTTCGGGTTCGAGGCCGTGGCCGGCCTGACCCACGTGCTGGAGACGCTGCTGGACGAGTTGCGCTCCAACAAGCGCCAGCTCGAACCCAATGCGGTCGATGCCATGCTCGGCTCGGTTGACGTGCTGCGCGCCCTGCTGCGCGAAGCCGAACACGGCACGCCGGCCGACCCGGCCGCGGTCAAGGCCGTGCACACGCGCCTGAACGCGGTGCTGGCCGGCGAAGCCCCGGCAGCCGCCGCGGTTGCCAAGCCGAAGGAAGAAGAGCCCGAAGCCTGGCACATCGGCTTCACCCCGGCGCCGTCGCTGTTCATGAGCGGCAACGACCCGTTGCGCATCATCCGCGAGCTGGAGCATCTGGGCCCGCTGCAGATCGCCGCACGCCTGGAGCGCATGCCCGGCTTTGAAAACATCGACCCGCTGGAAGCCTATCTGGCATGGGATCTGGGCCTGATCGGCAAGATCCCGCGCAGCAAGATCGAAGACACCTTTGCCTGGGTCGTGGACGACTGCGAGCTGGACATCCGCCCGATGGCGGTGCCCGGCCCGCCGCCGAGCCTGGCCGTGGACGCACCGGCCGCACCGGTGGCCGCCGCCGCTCCGGCGGCTCCGGCCGCTGCCGCCGAGCCGGTGGCCGCGGCTGCCGCAACGCCGGCCAAGGCCGCGGCTGCCGAAGCGGAAAGCTCGATCCGTGTCAGCGTGGACAAGGTCGACGCGCTGATCAACCTGGTCGGCGAACTCGTCATTACCCAGGCCATGCTCAAGCAGGTCTCCACCGGCCTGGACCCGGCGCATGCCGAGCGTCTGTTTGCCGGCCTGGACCTGCTCGAACGCAATACCCGTGACCTGCAGGAAGCGGTCATCGGCGTGCGCATGCTGCCCGTCGATGCGGTGTTCCGTCGCTTCCCGCGGCTGGTGCGCGACCTGTCCAGCCGTCTCGGCAAGCAGGTGCGCCTGCGCACGATCGGCGAAGGCACGGAACTGGACAAGGGCCTGATCGAAAAGATCGCCGACCCGCTCGTCCACCTGGTGCGCAACTCGATCGACCACGGTCTGGAAATGCCCGATGCGCGTCGCGCCTCCGGCAAGGACGAGACCGGCACCATCACGCTGGCGGCCTCGCATCAGGGCGGCCACATCGTGATCGAGGTCAGCGACGACGGCCGTGGCCTCAACCGCGCCAAGATCCTGGAAAAAGCCGCCGAACGCGGCATCGCCGTGCCGGACAACCCGACCGATTCGCAGGTGTGGGACCTGATCTTCGCACCCGGCTTCTCCACCGCCGATGCGGTCACCGACCTGTCCGGGCGTGGCGTGGGCATGGACGTGGTCCGCCGCAACATCCAGGGCCTGGGCGGCGAAGTGCAGCTGGAAAGCAATGCCGGCAGCGGCACCCGCGTGCTGATCCGTCTGCCGCTGACCCTGGCCATCCTGGACGGCATGACCGTGTCGGTGGCTGGCGAAACCCTGATCCTGCCGCTGGCCTATGTGCTCGAAGCCCTGCAGCCGGCCGCCGAAGACATCCGCTCCATGGCCGGCGACGGCCGTGTGTTGCGGGTCCGCGGCGAGTATCTGCCGATCTTGTCGCTCACCAACTACTACGGCTTCGGCGGGCAGCAGTCCTCGCAGGAACCGTTGGTGGTGGTGGTCGAAGGCGATGGCCAGAAAATCGCGCTGGAAGTGGACGAACTGCTCGGCCAGCAACAGGTCGTGGTCAAGAACATCGAAAACAACTACCGCCGCATTCCGGGCGTCTCCGGCGCCACCATCCTCGGCGATGGCCGGGTGTCGCTGATCGTGGACATCGGTGGCCTGGTGCGCTCGCTGAAAGTGCCGCAGGCCGCGTAACGCAACACCCTGCGGCAGGGACGCCGCACTGCAAGGCTCCATGAGACGGCCGCCGAGCGGCCTGACCCGGAGCGATCGCCGGCAGTATGGGGACTGCCGGCATCAGTGACACCCGTCCGGCCCGACACGACCGACGGAGATTCTGGCCCTTTGTCCGGATCTTTCGACTCTGCCATCGTCTTTGGCCCGTCTGGTGACGGGCGCCCACGAGGCCAGTCGTTCTCTGCAACACGAGAAGACCACTATGAACTGGTTCCGCAATCTTGCCGTTGCCCGCAAGCTGGCCGTGGCGTTTTCCTTTACCGCATTGATCACCCTGAGCCTGGGCGTGTTTGCGCTTGCGCGCATGCAGTCGAGCGCGCACCTGTTGCGCGAGATCGGCAATGTATGGGCGCCGGCAGTGCAGCAGCTGAGCGAAATGCGCGCGCTGCTTGGCGAATTCCGCACCTACGAGCTGGCCCAGCTGGCGCACGCCGACGATCCGAAGGCGGTGCAGAATTATTTCGAACGCATGGACAAGGCGCGTGCCGACGTGGACGCCGCGCAGAGCGCCTATGCCAAGACCACCACGCCGGGCAAGGAGGCCGAGCTGTATGGCGAGGTCAAACAGAAGCTGGCCGATTACTACAAGGCCAATGCTGCGCTCAGTGCCGCCGTGCGTGCCGGAGATGTGGTCACCGCAAACAGCGTGTCCGACGAGCAATCGCGGCCGGCGCGGCGCGACCTGTTCGCCAAGCTGGTGGAACTGACCAAGTTCAATACCGCTCACATGAACGATGAGATCGCCTCGGCCGAGGCCACCTATCAGCGCTCAGTCAAGGTGATGATTGCAGCAATGGCGCTGGCAGTCCTGCTGGCCGCCTCTGCCGGCTGGTTCATCGCCCGCAGCATCGCCGGCCCGCTCGGCCGTGCGACCCGCGTGGCCGGTGCCATCGCCCAGGGCAAGCTGGATAACATCATCCAGGTCGATAGCCGCGACGAAGCCGGGCAATTGCTGCACAGCATGCAGGGCATGCAGCAGCAGTTGCAGGCCGTGCTGACCGCCCAGTCGGAGATGGCGCAACGCCATGACGCCGGGCAGATCAGCTACCGCATGGATCCGCAGGCATTTCCCGGCGATTTCGGCACGATGGTGCACGACACCAACAGCCTGGTCGGCGCGCACGTGACCCTGCAGACCAGTCTGGCGCAGATCATGTCGCGCTATGCCATCGGCGACCTGAGCCAGGACATGCAGCGCCTGCCCGGCGAAAAGGCCGTGCTCAGCGACACCATGGACACCGTCAAGGCGAACCTTTCGGCGATGAACCGCGAGATCAAGACGCTGGCGCAGGCCGCCGCCAACGGCGATTTCAGCGTGCGCGGCGATGCGCAGCGCTTCCAGTACGATTTCCACGCCATGGTGGACAGCCTCAATCAGCTGATGGCCACCGCCGATGCCAACCTGGCCTCGCTATCCAAGGTGCTGCAGGCCATTGCCGCCGGCGATCTGAGCGAGCGCATGCACGGCCAGTTCCATGGCGTGTTCGCGCAGATGCGCGACGATGCCAATGCCACCACCGAACAGCTCTCGAGCATCGTCGGGCGCATCCAGCACGCCACCACCTCGATCAATACCGCCGCCAGCGAAATCGCCGCCGGCAACCAGGATCTGTCGCAGCGCACCGAGCAGCAGGCGGCCAACCTGGAAGAAACCGCCGCCTCGATGGAAGAGCTCACCTCCACTGTCAAACAGAATGCCGAGCATGCACGCCAGGCGAACCAGTTGGCGATCGGCGCGGCGTCGGTCGCCTCGCAGGGCGGCAGCGTGGTGGCGCAGGTGGTGACCACCATGTCCGGGATCGAGGTCTCTTCGAAGAAGATCGCCGAGATCATCAGCGTGATCGACGGCATCGCGTTCCAGACGAACATCCTGGCCTTGAACGCGGCGGTGGAAGCCGCGCGTGCCGGCGAACAGGGGCGTGGGTTTGCGGTGGTGGCCTCGGAGGTGCGCACGCTGGCGCAGCGCAGCGCCGGCGCCGCGAAGGAGATCAAGCACCTGATCGACGATTCGGTGAGCAAGGTGACCGAAGGCTCGGTGCTGGTGGACCAGGCCGGCAAGACCATGGCCGACATCGTGGCCAGCGTGCAACGCGTCACCGACATCATGGGCGAGATCTCCGCCGCCTCGCAGGAGCAGTCCGCAGGCATCGAGCAGGTCAACCTCACCGTGACCCAGATGGATGAAGCCACCCAGCAGAACGCGGCGCTGGTGGAAGAAGCCACCGCGGCCGCACGCGCAATGGAAGAACAGGCCGGCCAGCTGTCCGACGCGGTGGCGATCTTCAAGCTTCAGCCCACCGCCGCCGTGACGACGGCAGCAACCCGCCCCGCTCCGTCGCCGGTCAAGGCCGTCAAAAAGCCCGCCGACAAGCATGCCTCGGCCGCCACGCCGACAGCCGCCATGCGTCCGGCGCGCCCGGCCCTGGCAGCAGCTGCCAACGGCGACACCAGCTGGCACGAGTTCTGACGCCCGCGCCCGCCTCGGCGGCCATTGCAGCCTTCACGATCAAGCCCCGGCAGCGATGCCGGGGCTTGATGGTTTCTGCGGGGGATGCAGTGACCCACCCGTCCATCACCACGCGTGCCGATCATCGACGCCGCACACCTCGCCGGGCGCGGCCTACGCTCGCGCCATGTGTACCGCTGCAGCGCCGACTGCGCTCGCCACACGACTGAACGCGAGCATGCTGCAGTGCAGCATCAGGACTTAAGAATTCAGGCTAGCGCACGCTACCGGTGTATCTCTTTCCCACCCTCCCCAAGAGAACACCATGACATTCCTGCATTCCCTGACCGTCGGGCGACGCCTGGCGTTGGCATTCGCGTTGCTGATCGTGCTGCTGGCCGGCTCCACCACCCTGGCCTTGCACGAATTCAAGACCGTCAAGAACCAGGTCTCCATCATCATCGAGGTCAACAACCGCAAGGCCGCGTTGCTCAACCAGATGCGTGAAAGCAACATGCTTGGCGAGCGCTACATGCGCGACTTCATGCTGGCGACGCCGCAGCAGTTGCCCGCCGTCGATGCCCAGCTCAAGGCCAACCGCACGCATTACGCGCAGCTATGGGAGGCGCTCAAGCAGCTGCCCACCGACGCCGACGGCATGCGCGCACGCCAGGCCATCGAAGACAGCCTGACCGCGGCGCGCGCCACCAATAATCGCCTGCTCGGCATGGTGCGCGAGGGCAACCTGGACGGTGCCAAGCAACTGTTGAGCGGCCAGGCGCAACCGTTGCTGGAACGCCGCTCCAAGGCGATTGCCGCAGCGGTGCAACTGCAGAACCAGCAGAATGCCGCCGGTGCCGACACCATCCTGAGCAGCGTCGCGCTGGCCAACCGTGCCCTGATTGCGTTCGGCCTGGTGTCCGCTGGCCTGGCGGCCGCACTGGCGTGGCTGATCTCGCGCAGCCTGGTACGCCCGCTCCGGCAGGCCACGCAGGTCGCCGAGGCGATCGCACACGGTGAACTGGACAACCCGATCGGCCCGCAACCCGGCGATGAGCCTGGTCAATTATTGACCAGCATGCGCGGCATGCAGGATCAGCTCAAGGCCGTGGCCGCCGCACAGCAGGAAATGGCACGCCGGCACGAGGCAGGCCAGCTCAGCTTCCGCATGGACCAGGACGCCTTCCCCGGCGAATACGGCAGCATGGTGCGCGACACCAACGCCCTGGTCGAATCGCACATTGCAGTGAAGATGCGGCTGGCGCAGATCATGTCGCGCTACGCCATTGGTGACCTGAGCCAGGACATGGACCGCCTGCCCGGCGAAAAGGCCGTGCTCAGCGACACCATGGATGCGGTCAAGCGCAATCTTTCGGCAATGAACGACGAAATCAAGCTGCTGGCGCAGGCCGCGGCCAATGGCGATTTCAGCGTACGCG
Source organism: Xanthomonas sp. NCPPB 1325 (assembly GCF_041477645.2). Lineage (NCBI taxonomy): Bacteria > Pseudomonadati > Pseudomonadota > Gammaproteobacteria > Lysobacterales > Lysobacteraceae > Xanthomonas > Xanthomonas sp. NCPPB 1325. The sequence goes on along the minus strand of NZ_CM192985.1, from coordinate 2,342,708 downwards.
GCGATACGCAGCGCTTTCAGCACGATTTTCTGGCGATGGTGCAGAGCCTCAACCAGCTGATGGCCACCGCCGACGGCAATCTGGGTGCGTTGTCCAAGGTGCTGCAGGCCATTGCCGGCGGCGACCTGACCGAGCGCATGCACGGCCAGTTCCATGGCGTGTTCGCGCAGATGCGCGATGACGCCAACGCCACCACCGAGCAGTTGTCCGGCATCGTCGGACGCATCCAGCACGCCACCGCTTCGATCAACACTGCGGCGGGCGAAATTGCCGCCGGCAACAACGATCTGTCGCAACGCACCGAACAGCAGGCCGCCAACCTGGAAGAAACCGCTGCCTCGATGGAAGAGCTCACCTCCACCGTCAGGCAGAATGCCGAAGGTGCCCGCCAGGCCAACCAGCTCGCCATTGGCGCCGCCGCCGTCGCCTCGCAGGGCGGCGCCGTGGTCGACAAGGTCGTGGCGACCATGGCCGACATCGAGATCTCGTCCAGGAAGATCGCCGACATCATCAGCGTGATCGACGGCATCGCCTTCCAGACCAACATCCTGGCCTTGAACGCGGCGGTGGAAGCGGCGCGCGCCGGCGACCAGGGCCGCGGCTTTGCGGTGGTGGCCTCGGAAGTGCGCACCTTGGCGCAGCGCAGCGCCGGCGCCGCGAAAGAGATCAAACACCTGATCGACGACTCGGTCGGCAAGGTGGCCGAAGGCGCGGCGCTGGTGGACCAGGCCGGCACCACCATGAGCGAGATCGTGGCCAGCGTGCAACGCGTCACCGACATCATGGGCGAGATCTCCGCCGCCTCGCAGGAGCAGTCGGCCGGCATCGAGCAGGTCAACCTCACCGTCACTCAGATGGATGAAGCCACCCAGCAGAACGCCGCGCTGGTGGAAGAAGCCACGGCGGCCGCGCGGGCGATGGAGGAACAGGCCGGCCAGCTGGCCGATGCCGTGTCGATCTTCAAGACCCACCCCGGCGCAACGCAGCCGGCGGCGACGCACCGCCCTGCCCCGCGACACCTGGCAAGCGTCGCCTCGGCGGTCGCTCCCCGGCAGCCCGGTTCTGCGACGGCCAGGCCTGCAGCCAGATCCGCCACGGCGCAGCGGCCGGCCTTGGCAGTCGCTGCCGACGACGATGCGAGCTGGCGCGAGTTTTAAGTCCACGGCTGCTGAACCCCTCTCCCCCAGGAGAGGGGTTAAGGTGAAGGTACCGCCCGACGCAACAGCGCCAGACAGCGCACAACCCGGCGCTTCACGATCCGTCGAAACGCCCCGGCCACCCCCGGGGCGTTCTGCTGTCCGGCCACAGGACCCCATCGCCGCGCATTTCACCCGACCACCAATTCACCACGCTGCAGTGCCGTTGGTCGAAAGGTGATCAAGCACACGCGTCTGCGGCCGATACACATGGCACTGAGGGCCGCATCGCCCGCGCATCGTTGAAGGACGTCCCGCATGCACACCGCCAATCCCATCCGCTCTGCCCGCAACGTGCTGGGCGCCGTGTTTGCCGTTGCCGTGCTGGCCGCGGGCGTGTCGTTGCCGCCCTCCTTCGCCGCGCCGGCCGCCCCGGTGTCCGTCTTGCTCGACAACGTGCCGGTCACCGCACTGCAGTCGCTTGCCGTGGACCTGGTGCAGCTGCGCAACGATCAGCGTGCCCAGCTGGCCGCAGCGCAGGACCCGGCGCGCGTGCAGGCCTACGACGAGCGGCTGGGCAAGCTGCGCCAACGCATCGCACGCCATGCGGGCTATTTCCAGGCCAGCGCGCCGCAGGGCGAACAGGCGCGCCAGTTTGCAGCGGTGCAGCAGCAACTGGGCCAGTATCTGGCGCAGCACCGCCAGGCCAATCGCGCCCTGCATGACGGCGATCTGCACGACGCCCAGGCGCTGGCGCTGGGCCATGCCGGCGACACCCGCCAGCTGCTGTGGACCGAACTGCAGAACCTGCAGGCCTCGATCACCCCCGTCGGCGCGTCGCCGCGGCACTGAGCTCGCCCGGTGCGCGGCCAGGCGGCCGCCACCCTGCATCGCTGTCTGCCAGCCCCCACGCTGCGCATGCCATGCGCTCTGTCCTGCAGAGCGAGGTGTGCGATGTGCGGTGCGGCTTGCGGTACGCCGCGCGTGAGTGCGTGTATCGGCGCGGGGCATCGCGTCGGTCGAACGCTCGACCGCCCGGATGGCGCTGAAATCGGCTGTGCACCGCGCTAGCACAAACAGCGTCACGCGGTGCTCAACATTTTTCCCACTGGGTCGCTATTCGATTTATCCCGGTCACAATTCCTTCGCTGGATACCTGTCATGACGTTCAAGAGCTCGCTCGCAAAGACGTTGGCCAATGTGCCGCTCAAGCGCAAATTCCTCGCCCAGACGGCGCTGGTTGCGCTGGGCATCATCATCCTGGCCGTGATCGCGGCACGCATGCAGTACGTGGATCTCACCGACACCCGTCGCGATGGCCTCAAGAGCCAGATCGAGATGGCGATCGCGGTAGTCAATGGCTATGCCGAGCGCGCGCAAAAGGGCGAGATGGACGTGGACGCCGCCAAGAAGGCCGCGCTGCACACCTTGTCGACCATGCGTGCACGCGGTGGTGTGGATTACATCTATGTCACCGACCAGGCGCCGGTGATGCTGATGCACCCCACCCGTCCGGATCTGGATGGCAAGCCGCTCAACGACGTGCTCAGCCCCGACGGCAAGCGCATCTTTCCCGCGTTCGTGACCGCCGCGCAGGCCGGCGGCGGCTATGTCGATTACACCTGGGCCAAGCCCGGGCAGAAGGACCCGGTGCAGAAGACCTCCTATGCGGCGCTGTACAAGCCGTGGGGCTGGGTGATCGGCACCGGTGTCTACCTGGACGACACCCAGTCGCAGGCGCTGGCCTTCACCGGCATCGTGACGCTGGCCGGTGCCGTGCTGGTGCTGCTCAACCTGCTGGTGGGCTGGATGATCGGCAATTCGATCCTGGAGCCGGTCTCGCGTGCCCTGGCAGCGATCAAGGGCGTGGCGCGCGGCGACCTGAGCGTGCGTACCGCCGAGCATGGCAATGACGAAATCGGCCAGATGCTCAAGGCCACCGACGACATGGTGCACACCCTGGAACGCTTCTCCGCGCAAACCAAGGTGATGGTGCACATGCACGCCGGCGACGACGTCACCCACCGCATGCCGACCGACTTCCCGGGCGTCTACGGCGAACTGGCGGCCGGCATCAACACCATGATCTTCGAGCACCTGGATGCCATCGTCGATGCCATCGGCATCCTCAACGAATACGCGCAGGGCGACCTGTCGCGCGACGCCGCGCGTCTGCCGGGTACGCGTGCGGTGCTGCACGAAGCCATGGATGCGGCCAAGGCCAGCCTGCTGGCGATCAATAACGAGATCAAGCGTCTGGCACAGGCCGCCGCCAACGGCGATTTCAGCCAACGTGGCGATGCCGCGCGCTTCAAGCACGATTCGGCGCGCATGATCAACGACCTCAACGCCATGATGGAGGTCAGCGACCGCAATCTGGGCAAGCTGTCCGAGCTGCTGGCCGCACTGGCCGAGGGCGACCTGACCGCACGCATGGACGGTGAGTTCCATGGCGTGTTCGCGCGCATGCGTGACGATGCCAATACCACCGCCACCCAGCTGGCCGGCATCGTCGGGCGCATCCAGCAGGCCGCCGCCTCCATCACCGGTTCGGCCAGCGAGATCGCTTCCGGCAACAACGACCTGTCCCAGCGCACCGAGCAGCAGGCCGCCAACCTGGAAGAAACCGCCGCCTCGATGGAAGAGCTCACCTCCACCGTCAAGCAGAACGCCGAAAGCGCGCGCCAGGCCAACCAGCTGGCGATCGGTGCCGCCGGCGTGGCCTCGCAGGGCGGCCAGGTGGTGAGCCAGGTGGTGGAGACCATGTCCGGCATCGAACACTCTTCGAAGAAGATCGCCGAGATCATCAGCGTCATCGACGGCATCGCGTTCCAGACCAATATCCTGGCGCTCAACGCCGCGGTGGAAGCGGCACGCGCCGGCGAACAGGGGCGTGGGTTTGCGGTGGTGGCCTCGGAAGTACGCACCCTGGCGCAGCGCTCTGCCGGTGCGGCCAAGGAGATCAAGCACCTGATCGACGATTCGGTCGGCAAGGTCGCGCAGGGCTCGGCGCTGGTGGACCAGGCCGGCAAGACCATGGCCGAGATCGTGTCCTCGGTGCAACGCGTCACCGACATCATGAGCGAGATCTCGGCCGCTTCGCAGGAACAGTCCGCCGGCATCGAGCAGGTCAATCTCACCGTCACCCAGATGGATGAGAGCACCCAGCAGAACGCCGCACTGGTGGAAGAAGCCACCGCCGCGGCCAATGCGATGCAGCAGCAGGCGCAGCAACTGGACGATGCGGTGTCGATCTTCCGGGTGGTGGCGACAACCGCCAGCTCCCACGGCAGTGTGGGTGCGCGCGCACCCAAGCGCGTGGCGCTGGCCGCCTACTAGCCGCGGCCGACGGGTGTCGTGCGCGTGAGCTCCAGTGGGTGCGCACCGCGCGCCCGGATGGCAGCCGGCGCGCGCCCTGCCGGGTTGTGATCGCAGCCGCATCTGCCCGGCGGTCGAACAGCAGGCGCGCTGCGTGCTTCGCCTGCAGATTCCCCGCCCCGGCGGGGCCTTCTCCCTTTTCCGCGGCCACACCCATGACTTCGCTTTCCACGCACTCACGTTTCGGCGGACGCCTGGCGTATCGCCTGATGTTCGGCACTGCGGTCATTGCGTCGTTGTGCTTCGGGCTGACCGCGGCCATCACCTACTGGCAAAGCAGCGGCGCATTGAGTACGTCGGCGCAGGCCACGATGCAGAACGCTGCGCGCTACCAGGCCGAGCAGATCGGCAGCGAACTGGGTCAGGCGCTGACCACCGGTCAATCCCTGGCCACCACCTTGCTGGTGCAGCGCGCCAACGGTGGCATCAGCCGCGACACCGCCGCCGCGGTGGTGCACGATCAATTGCAGGACCATCCCGAATGGGTGGGCATGGGCACCTTGTGGGAAGCGCAGGCCTTCGATGGCAGGGACAGCGCCTTCGCCAATGCCCAGGGCCACGACGCCACCGGCCGTTTTATGACCTACTGGGGACGCGACGGCCACACCCTGGTGCGTGAGCCGCTCACCGACTACGAAACTCCCGGCCTGGGTGACTGGAATCTCAAGCCGCGCGCCCTGCTGCGGCAGACCGTGGCCGAACCGTACGATTACAAGATCGGCGGCAAGACCGTGCTGATGACCACCTTGTCCACGCCCATCCTGCAGGACGGTACCTACCTGGGCGCAGTGACGGTGGACGTGGCACTGGCGGCGTTGCAACAGCGCCTGGGCGCCCTGCGCCCGATGGACAGCGGATATGTGGAGTTGCTGTCGCCCGCCGGCGTGGTGCTGTCCTCGCGCGACAGCACGCGCATCGGCAAGCCGCTGACCGATGCACGGCACCGCACCATGCTGGAGGCCATCAAGGCTGGCAAGGACTCGGTCGATTTCACCCCCGACGCGGCCGGCATGGTCAGTGCCTATGTGCCGCTGCAGATCGGCAAGGCGCAGGAACGTTTCGCGTTGGGCGTGGTGGTGCCGTACGCGGCCATCATGCAGCAGGCGCATCGCCTGCTGTGGACGATCCTGCTGGTGGGGCTGGGTTCGGCGGTGGTGCTCAGCGGCGCGCTGTTCCTGCTGTTGCGTCGCCAGGTGGTGCGTCCGCTGGAGTCGGCGGTGGGCGTGGCCGATGCGATCGCCTCGGGCAAGCTCGACAACCAGATCGCCGTACAGCGCCAGGATGAAGTGGGCCGGCTGATGGGCGCGATGCAGCGCATGCAGAACGATCTGCGCGCGCGCATCGAGCGCGACACCGCGGTCGCCAACGAAAACCTGCGCATCCGCACCGCGCTGGAGCACTCCGAGATGGAAGTGCTGCTGGCCGACGAACACCACAATGCGGTATTCATCACCGAAGCGCTGCACACCTCGTTCAAGCATGGCGAACCGGCCTTCCATGCCAAGGGCCAGGCCGGTTTCAGTGCCGATGCGGTGGTCGGCAAGCCGCTGGAATACGTGTTCGGCACCGACGCCGACGGCAGGGCGCGCACGCAGCGATTGCAGCAACTGCAGACCACCGTGTCCGAGCGTTACACCTTTGGCCCGGTGACCCTGGACCTGACCATGACCCCGCTGTACGCGCCGGACGGCCATCGCAGCGGCAGCATGCTGTTGTGGCGCAACGTCAGCGCCGAAGTGAGTACGCAAAAAGAAGTGGCCGCTCTGGTGCAGTCTGCCTTGATGGGCGACTTCGGCCAGCGCCTGGCGCTGGATGACAAGCACGGCTTCTATCTGGAATTCGGCCGTCAGCTCAACGGCTTGCTGGAAACCACCTCGCAGGGGCTGGAGCGTATTTCCAGCCTGCTCAGCGCACTGGCCGAAGGCGACCTCAGCGTGCGCATGGATGGGCAGTTTGCCGGCGTGTTTGCACGCATGCGGGACGATGCCAATGCCACGGTGGCGCAGCTTACCGGCATCGTCTCCGGAATCCAGACCTCGGCCACGCAGATCAATGCCGCAGCCAGCGAGATCGCCGCCGGCAACAGCGACCTGTCGCAACGTACCGAGCAACAGGCCGCCAACCTGGAAGAAACCGCTGCCTCGATGGAGGAACTCACCTCCACCGTCAGGCAGAACGCCGAACACGCGCGCCAGGCCAACCAACTGGCCATCGGCGCGGCCGACGTCGCCGCGCATGGCGGCGCGGTGGTGGCGCAGGTGGTCACCACCATGTCCGGCATCGAGGTCTCGTCGAAGAAGATCGCCGAGATCATCAGCGTGATCGACGGCATCGCCTTCCAGACCAACATCCTGGCCTTGAACGCGGCGGTCGAAGCCGCGCGCGCCGGCGAACAAGGGCGCGGCTTTGCGGTGGTGGCCTCGGAGGTGCGCACGCTGGCGCAGCGCAGCGCCGGCGCCGCGAAGGAGATCAAGCACCTGATCGACGATTCGGTCCACAAGGTGAGCGAAGGCGCGCATCTGGTGCACCAGGCTGGCACCACCATGGCCGAGATCGTGGCCAGCGTGCAGCGCGTCACCGACATCATGGGCGAGATCTCCGCCGCCTCGCAGGAACAGTCGGCCGGGATCGAGCAGGTCAACCTCACCGTGACCCAGATGGACGAAGCCACCCAGCAGAACGCCGCACTGGTGGAAGAAGCCACCGCCGCCGCGCGTGCGATGGAAGAACAGGCCGGCCAGCTCGCGCAGGCGGTGTCGCGCTTCACGCTTGCCGATACGGCCCCAGCCACCGCATCGACCGGCCGGCCCGCGCTCACCGCCATCGCTGCCCACCCTGCATCCAGGCCATCGCGCCCACGGGTCTGAACCGCCTGCGGTCGCGCCCGGTCACGGGCGCGGCAGCTGCGCTGTGTGATACGTCACGCTGACCTGCCGCGCACGGCATGGTTAGACACCGCAGATCGCCATGCGGCGCGTCGCCGAACACGCCGCGTTCATCCTTGCAAAGTAAAGAATCCGGGCCCCGGGCCGTTAGCGTGCAGGACACACATTGCCTTGCATCGCCCGGAGTACATGATGAACAAGTTCAACGATTGGCCCATCCGCCGCAAACTGATGTTTGCGTTCTGCCTGAGTGCCGTGCTCACCGCCCTGCTAGGTGGGTTGGGCTTCTCGCGCATGAAGCAAATGCAGCAGCAGGCCGTGCTGATCAATGAAAATGTCGTGCCGGTGCTGAGCAGGCTGTCGGAACTGCGCGCCTTCGGTGGCGAATTCCGCATCTATGAGTCGGGCCAGTTCGTCAATCTGGATAATCCCGAGCGCTACGCCTACTTTCTCACCCGCATGGACGAGATCCAGGCCAGCTACCTCCAGACACAGAAGGCACTGGGGGCCAAGGTCGATGCCGGCTCGCCGCTGAAGGCCGGCTACGACAAGCTGGCCAAGGAAAGCGCAAGTTACTTCGAGGCCAACAAGACACTGCGTGCGCTGTACAAGCAGCCCGACTACGCCGCCGCGATCCTGGCGAACAAGCAGTCCGGCGACATCCGCAAGGTGCTGTTCCAGACCATCGACAAGATGTACGCCGAGCAGTCCACTGCGCTGGCCAACATGGTCGCGGCCAGCAGCGCCTCGTTCAAGCTGACCAGTGCGGTGCTGCTGATCGGCACCTTGCTGATGGCGGCCCTGTCGGTGACCTTTGGCTGGTTGATCGCTCGCAGCATCACCAACCCGCTGTCCAGGGCGCTGGGCGCCATCCAGGCAGTGTCGCGGGGCGATCTCAGCGTGCAGATAGGCAAGACCAGCAAGGACGAAATCGGCCAGATGCTGGATGCCACCGGCCGCATGACCCTGATGCTGCGCCGCTTCTCCGACGAGACCGCGCGCATGTCGCACCTGCATGCGGCCGAAGACATCACCCACCGCATGCCGGAAGATTTTCCCGGCGTGTACGGCACGCTGGCCGGCGGCATCAACACCATGATCTTCGAACATCTGGATGCCATCACCGACTCGGTGCGCATCCTCAACCAGTACGCACAAGGCGACCTGACCCAGGACGCCCGCCGCCTGCCGGCCAGCCGCGCGATCCTGCACGAAGCGATGGATGCGGCCAAGGCCAGCCTGTTGTCGATCAACACCGAGATCAAGCAGCTGGCGCAAGCCGCTGCGGCTGGCGACTTCAGCGCCCGCGGCGATGCGGCACGCTTCAAGTACGACTTCGCGGTGATGGTGGCGGATCTGAATTCGATGATGGAAGTCAGCGATCGCAACCTGGGCAAGCTGTCGCAGCTGCTGGGCGCGGTGGCCGATGGCGACCTGACCGCACGCATGGACGGCGAATTCCATGGGGTATTCGCGCGTCTGCGTGACGATGCCAACGCCACCGTGCAACGCCTGACCGACATCGTGGGCCGCATCAAGCACTCCACCCTGGCCATCAATACGGCGGCCGGCGAAATCGCCGCGGGCAATCAGGATCTGTCGCAGCGTACCGAACAACAGGCCGCCAACCTGGAAGAAACCGCCGCATCGATGGAAGAACTCACCTCCACCGTCAAACAGAATGCCGAACACGCGCGTCAGGCCAACCAGCTGGCGATCGGCGCGGCAGGCGTGGCATCGCATGGCGGCAGCGTGGTCGGCCAGGTGGTCACCACCATGTCCGGCATCGAAACCTCGTCCAAGAAGATCGCCGAGATCATCAGCGTCATCGACGGCATCGCCTTCCAGACCAACATCCTGGCCTTGAATGCGGCCGTGGAAGCGGCGCGTGCCGGCGAACAGGGCCGCGGTTTTGCGGTCGTGGCTTCGGAAGTGCGCACGCTGGCGCAGCGTTCGGCCGGTGCCGCCAAGGAAATCAAGAGCCTGATCGACGACTCGGTGAGCAAGGTGGCCGAAGGCTCGGCACTGGTGAACCAGGCCGGCAGCACCATGAGCGAGATCGTCTCCTCGGTGCAGCGCGTCACCGACATCATGAGCGAGATCTCCGCCGCCTCGCAGGAACAGTCGGCCGGCATCGAGCAGGTCAACCAGACCGTGACCCACATGGACGAGGCCACCCAGCAGAACGCCGCGCTGGTGGAAGAAGCCACCGCCGCCGCGCGCTCGATGGAAGAACAGGCACAGCAGCTCACCGAAGCGGTGGCCCTGTTCCGCCTGTCGGCCGAGCTGGAAGCGGTGACCCGCGCCACGCCGGTGGTGCGCCACATCACCGCCAAGCGACCGGCTGAGGTCAGTGCGCCGGTCGCAACGCGTGCGGCGCGTCCTGCAGCGCGTAGCGCGGTTGCAGCGGCGCCGTCCAGCGAGTCGGATTGGGCGGAATTCTAAGCCCCAGTTCAGTGCGAGTTTCATCAAAGCCGCGCCCGCAGGAGCGCGGCTTTTTTATTGGCCACATGCGCAGCAAAGCGGACCCGGCAGTCAATCAACCCAAATACGTTTATATCGAGCACATTCAATTACTGTATTAAATCAACTGCAGAGCTCGCCAGTTATTAGTCCAATCAACCAATATATAGAACGGACACATCCTTGAAGCTATTTCACGACACCAACCTGGTTTATACATTTTCCATTCCCCAGGTATAAAGTCTTTGCACAATGCCGCCGTTATTCGTCTTAGCGACATGTCACGCAGCAGACGGTGGCGTCACCGGGTCGCTCCTTCCATCTCGAGCCTTCCAGGACTTTGTCATGACTGCATTACTCCAGCGGTACAACGTAGGCCCGCGCCTGGCGGCGGCATTTGCCGTGCTGATCGTGCTGTCCGGCCTGATTGCCTTCATCGGTTATCGCGGCCTGTCATCGGCACGCGCCCTGGTCGACGACATCGTGCACCAGAATATGGTGAAGATCCGGCTGTCCAACGACATGATCAACGCCAATTTCATTATCGGCATGCAGCTACGCAATGTGGTTCTGCCCACCACCGATGAAGAGAATCGCCAGTTCATCGCCATCATCCAGTCGGCACGTGCCGATTACAACAAGGCGCGCGAAGCGCTGTATGCCATGCCGCCCTCGGACCAGGGCAAGGTGTTGCGCGCCGAGATCGATGCGCGCCGTGCCGAGGTCAAGGTGTTGAACGACAAGGTGATGGACCTGGTGATGACCGGCCATAGCGACGAAGCCCTGCCCTTGCTGCTCACCAAGGCCGCGCCGGCCATGCAGGGCTGGCAGGACAAGATCGCCGAGAACATCGAACTGCAGGACAAGATGGCCGCCGACGCATCGGGTGTTGCGCTGAAGTCGATGGACGACTCGCGCAAGCTGCTGATCGGCGGCACGCTGCTGGTGGTGCTGCTGAGCGGCACCCTGGGCCTGTTGATCACCCGCAGCCTCACTGCACCGTTGAGCCGCGCCACCCGCGCAGCCGAATCGATTGCCGGCGGCAAGCTGGACAACGACGTCGATACGAAGTTCAACGACGAAACCGGCCGCCTGCTCAAGGCCATGCACAAGATGCAGCAGCAGCTGCGCAACCTGCTGGCTGCGCAGACCGACATGGCCCGCCGCCACGACGAAGGCCAGATCAGCTTCCGCATCGATGCCGATGCGTTCCCGGGGGAATACGGCCGCATGGCCAGCGACACCAACAACCTGGTGGCCTCGCATATCGCGGTGAAGATGAAGCTGGCGCAGATCATGGGCCGCTATGCCATTGGCGACCTCAGCGAAGACATGGACAAGCTGCCCGGCGAGAAGGCCGTGCTCACCGAGACCATGGCGCAGGTCAAGCTCAACCTGGGCGCGATGAACACCCAGATCAAGCACCTGGCGCAGGCCGCGGCCAATGGCGACTTCAGCGCACGCGGCGATGCCGAGCGCTTCCAGTACGATTTCCGGGTCATGGTGGAAAGCCTCAACACCTTGATGTCCACCGCCGACGGCAACCTGCAGTCGCTATCCGGTCTGTTGCAGTCCATTGCCGCAGGCGACCTGACCGCGCGCATGAGCGGCGACTTCCACGGGGTGTTTGCGCAGATGCGCGACGATGCCAATGCCACCGCCGTGCAGCTGGCCGAGATCGTCACCGGCATCAAGGCGTCGGCGATCTCGATCAAGGGTGCCGCCAGCGAAATCGCCGCCGGCAACCAGGACCTGTCCCAGCGCACCGAGCAGCAGGCCGCCAATCTGGAAGAAACCGCCGCCTCGATGGAAGAGCTCACCTCCACCGTCAAACAGAATGCCGAAAGCGCCCGCCAGGCCAACCAGCTGGCGATTGGTGCCGCCGGCGTGGCCTCGCAGGGTGGCGAGATCGTCAGCAAGGTGGTCGAGACCATGAGCGGCATCGAAGCCTCCTCCAGGAAGATCGCCGACATCATCTCGGTCATCGACGGCATCGCGTTCCAGACCAACATCCTGGCCTTGAACGCGGCGGTGGAAGCCGCACGCGCCGGCGAACAGGGCCGCGGCTTTGCGGTGGTGGCCTCGGAAGTGCGCACCCTGGCGCAACGCTCCTCGGGCGCGGCCAAGGAGATCAAGGACCTCATCGACGACTCGGTGCAGCGCGTGGCCGACGGCTCGGTGCTGGTGCACGACGCCGGCAAGACCATGGGCGAGATCGTCTCCAGCGTGCAGCGCGTCACCGACATCATGGGCGAGATCTCCGCCGCCTCGCAGGAGCAGTCCTCGGGCATCGAACAGGTCAACCAGACCGTCACCCAGATGGACGAAACCACCCAGCAGAACGCCGCCCTGGTGGAAGAAGCCACCGCCGCGGCGCGTGCACTGGAAGAACAGGCGGTCGGGCTGACCGAGGCCGTGGCGGTGTTCAAGACCGACGCCGGCCATGCATTGGCGCCGCCGTCGCCGGTGCGTGCGGTCCCGGCGCGGCCGGCGGTGAGTGCCGTGCTCAAGGCGCAGGTCGCCGCGACCGGGCGCACTGCTGCCTCCAAGCCGCGCGTGGTGGTCACCGCGTCCAGCAACGACACCAGCTGGCAGGAGTTCTGAGCAAGCGAGCAGGACTGGCTGAACGGTTCCGGTCGGCAGCGATGCCGGCCGGCTCAAGGCATAACTGGTATCGGCCGATAGCCTGCGTACGCCCATGAGACGCATCGATGACCACTTCGCCCGCGCAGTTGCCGCAGCCCCATCCCCCTTCCCCGCGCCGCTGGACCAGCCGCTGGGATGATCTGGCCATTGCCAGAAAACTCGGCGCGATCGGTGTGCTGGCGCTGGTCGGGCTGATCATTCCGGTGCTGCTGTACAGCGGCAAGCTCAATGAAAGCGTCACCATCAGCAGCAACGAATTACGCAGCTATGGCCCGCTCGGACAGATGCTGGGCCTGATCACCGACCTGCATGCGGCCCATGTCGACAGCGGCAGCGCCGCCAGCGCGGCGTCCAGCCGGGCCGAACGCGACCTGCAGCAACTGCTTGTGGCCACTGCGGCAATGCCCGGCTTCGAACGCAGCCAGAAACAACTGCTGGCGCTGCAACAACGCCATCTCGCCAGTGCCGACGCCTATGCCGGCGTGAGCGAACAGGCCTTCGCTGCGCTCGACGCCTTGCGCGACGACAGCCAGCTGGTCTACACCCCGTATATCGAAAGCTACCACCTGGTGGTGGCCACGCTGATCTACAGCCCCGATGCCACCGAATCGCTGACCCGCCTGGATGCGGCCAGCGATCCATCGCAGGCCGGCGACAGCCGCGCCATGCTGCGCGAGCAGCTCAACCAGCTGCAGCGGCACCATGTGCGCTTCCGCAATGAGCTGGACAAGGCGATGGGCCTGCTGGAACAGCCCGACCCCGCCCTGGCCGATGCCGCCCGCACCGAAGCCACGCGCGCCACTGCAGCACTGACGGCGCTGGCCACCGCGCTGGACGGCAGCGACACCCAGGCAGACACGCAATGGAATGCTGCGCTCGATGCACTTGGCCAGGCCATGCAGGATCTCAGCAGCACTTCGCTGCAGGCCTTGCAGCGGCAGTCCCAGCGGCACCTGGCGGATGCGCGCAATGCCATGTGGCAGGCCATCGCCGGGCTGTCGCTGCTTGCGCTGCTGATCGCCACGCTGTGCTGGTACACATTGTCCCGGCTCACCCGCAACGTGCGCCGCGCTGCGGCAGTGGCGGCCAACATCGCGCGCGGCGACCTGGACGAGCGCATCGTGGCGCCCAGCCACGACGAGACCGGCCAGCTGCTCGACAACATGCGCAGGATGCAGGAGCAGCTGCAGCGCGTGCTGGCGGCACAGAGCGAGATGGCGCAGCGCCATGACGCCGGCCAGATCAGCTACCGCATGCAGGCCGACAGCTTCCCCGGCGCCTACGCCACCATGGTGCACGACACCAATGCGCTGGTCGGCTCGCATGTCGCGGTGACGTTGCAGCTCGCGCAGATCATGTCGCGCTACGCCATCGGCGACCTGAGTCAGGACATGGACCGCCTGCCCGGCGAAAAGGCCGTGCTCAGCGACACCATGGACACGGTCAAGCGCAATCTCTCGGCAATGAACAGCGAGATCAGGCTGCTGGCGCAGGCCGCCGCCAACGGCGATTTCAGCGTGCGCGGCGACGCGCAGCGCTTCCAGTACGATTTCCGCGCCATGGTCGACAGCCTCAATCAGCTGATGGCCACGGCCGATGCCAACCTGCTGTCGCTTTCCACGGTGCTGCAAGCCATTGCCGCCGGCGACCTCACCACCCGCATGCACGGCGATTTCCATGGCGTGTTCGCACGCATGCGCGACGATGCCAATGCCACGGTGACCCAGCTGGCCGATATCGTCGGGCGTATCCAGCGCTCCACCGACGCCATCAACGAGGCCGCCAGCGAGATCGCGTCGGGCAATCAGGATCTTTCGCAGCGTACCGAGCAACAGGCCGCCAACCTGGAAGAAACCGCCGCCTCGATGGAGGAGCTCACCTCCACCGTGCGCAACAACGCCGAGCATGCCCGCCGCGCCAATCAGCTGGTGGTCGGCGCCGCCTCGGTGGCATCGCAGGGGGGCGAGGTGGTTGGCCAGGTGGTCGGCACCATGGCCGGCATCCAGGCGGCCTCCAAGAAGATTGCCGACATCATCGGCGTCATCGACGGCATCGCGTTCCAGACCAACATCCTGGCACTGAATGCCGCCGTGGAAGCGGCGCGTGCCGGTGAACAGGGGCGCGGCTTCGCCGTGGTGGCCTCGGAAGTGCGCACCCTCGCCCAGCGTTCTGCCGGTGCAGCGAAGGAAATCAAGCAGCTGATCGACGACTCGGTCAGCCGGGTGGACCACGGCAATCAGCTGGTCGGCCAGGCCGGCCGCACCATGCAGGACATCGTCGACTCGGTGCGCAACGTCACCACGATCATGCAGGAGATCAGCGAGGCCTCGCAGCAGCAGTCGCAAGGCATCGAACAGGTTGGCCAGACCATCGCGCAGATGGACCAGGCCACCCAACAGAACGCAGCGCTGGTGGAAGAAGCCACCGCCGCGGCGCGCTCGATGGAAGAACAGGCGCAGCAACTGCGTGATGCGGTCTCGGTGTTCCAGCTGCAGGCGGCCGCACCGGCGCGCCTGGGGCAGGCGGCCTGAAAACGGCAGGGCGCGGGCCACGGCATCTGTCGATGGCCCCGGCCCCTGCGACCCATGCATTGACCGAAGACACCGCCGCCTGACCATGGCACCGGCTGCCGTGGACGTGATGTTGGTCGGCACGCAGGTAGCGCGCCTGCGGCTACCATCGCGCACCGCGATGGCCCCGATGCTGCGCCCTTCAGCAATTGCGCCAGCGCGCCGCATACCTCACCGGTGACTCCGGCGCGTCGCCCCGCCCTCGCTTCACTCTCGCCTCGCCGGGTGCATCCACCCGGCAACATGCCCGCCTGCACACAGCCATCACGCCCGAGGCGTGATCGAGCGGTGAATTGGCCGCGCGCGCAACGCCTGGCAATCATCCAATTACCGGCCTTTCCAGCCCTCGTGTGCACGTCCGCATCACCTCGGTGACGGCTGCCCGTACACGGCCGCGCAAGCGAGTTCAGGCGCCGCGGCAGTCGCCGTTACCGACCACAAGCATGCAGACCTGCCCCGCAACCGACTGCCGCGTGACACCTCTCACCGGCACCGACGGAGGGCTGGATGCCTGCCTGCCATGGCCCGGCTCGACGTAGTGATCTACGCGACCTGGCCGATGCGCATTCCCCCTTCCCGCCCATTGCCTCGAGATTTCAACATGATCGCTCTTCTACAACGGTACAACGTCGGCAAGCGCCTCACCTTCGCCTTCGGCACGCTGATCCTGCTGTCCTGCGGGCTGGTCGCCACCGGGCTGTACACGGTGGCGCAAGCACGCGAGCGCATCGACACCGTGGTCAACCGCAACATCACGATCATGCAGCACCTGCAGGACATGACCAACGCCAGCTCGGCGGTTGCCGTGCAACTGCGCAACATCGTGTTGCCCACCTCCGAGGCGGACAACCTGCGCTTTGCCGGCATCATCAAGGACAAGCTCGCTGCCTATGAAGACAGCCGCAGCACGCTGTACCTGTTTTCTGCATCGCCGGAGGCCACGGCCCTGCGACAGAAGATCGACCAGGCCAGCCAGGCGGCCAACAAGGTCAACGCGCAGGTCGCGGCGCTGGGCTTGAGCGGCAAGCCCGACGAAGCACTGGCACTGTTGCTGCAGAAAGCTGCGCCGGCCACCGAGCAGTGGCAGGACGCACTGGCCGACTACGCGGCGTTGCAGCGCCGTCGCGCCACCGAAGCCTATGAAGCCGCCACCACGGCCATGGCACGCGGCCGTGCGATGCTCATCGGCGGCGGCCTGGCGGTGGTGTTGATCAGCGGCCTGCTGGGTTGGGCGATCACCCGCAGCCTGGTGCGTCCGCTGACCCAGGCCACGCGCGCCGCCGAGGCCATTGCCAACGGCAGCCTCGATAACGATGTGCGCACCCAGGCCAACGACGAAACCGGCCGCCTGTTGCAGGCCATGGACAAGATGCAGGACCAGGTGCGCAACCTGATCACCGCGCAGCTGGACATGGCCAAGCGCCACGACGAAGGCCAGATCAGCTTCCGCATGGATGCCGGCGCGTTCCCGGGCGACTTCGGGCGCATGGCCAACGACACCAACGAGCTGGTCGCCGCGCACATCAAGGTCAAGATGCAGACCATTCACCTGGTGGAACGCTATGCCATCGGCGATCTGAGCGAAGACATGCCGCAATTGCCCGGCGAAAAGGCCGCGATCACCACCGCGATGAATCAGGTCAAGCACAACCTGTCCACGATGAATCACGAAATCAAGCACCTGGCCCAGGCGGCGGCCAATGGCGACTTCAGTGCACGCGGCAATGCCGAGCAGTTCCAGTACGACTTCCGCCTCATGGTCGAAAGTCTCAACCACCTGATGGCTACCGCCGACGGCAACCTGCAGTCGCTCTCGGGCCTGTTGCAGTCGATCGCCGCCGGCGACCTGACCGCACGCATGAGCGGCCAGTATCAGGGTGTGTTCGCGCAGATGCGCGACGACGCCAATGCCACCGCCGAACAGCTGGCCAACATCGTCGGCCGCATCCAGGAAGCAGCCGGTGCGATCGGCCTGGCCTCCGGCGAAATCGCCACCGGCAACCAGGACCTGTCGCAACGCACCGAGCAGCAGGCGGCCAACCTGGAAGAAACCGCTGCCTCGATGGAAGAGCTCACCTCCACCGTCAAGCAGAATGCCGAACACGCCAGCCAGGCCAACCAGCTCGCCATCGGCGCCGCTGCGGTCGCCTCGCAAGGCGGCGAAGTGGTGGCCAACGTGGTCACCACCATGTCCGATATCCAGGCCTCGTCCAAGAAGATCGCCGAGATCATCAGCGTCATCGACGGCATCGCCTTCCAGACCAACATCCTGGCACTGAATGCCGCAGTGGAAGCGGCACGTGCCGGTGAGCAGGGCCGCGGCTTTGCGGTGGTCGCCTCCGAGGTGCGCACCCTCGCCCAGCGCTCGGCCAGTGCGGCCAAGGAGATCAAGCACCTGATCGACGACTCGGTGGACAAGGTCGCGCAAGGCGCCACGCTGGTCGACCAGGCCGGCACCACCATGGCCGACATCGTCGCCAGCGTGCAGCGCGTCACCAACATCATGGGCGAAATTTCCTCGGCCTCGCAGGAGCAGTATGCCGGGATCGAGCAGGTCAACCAGACCGTGACCCAGATGGACGAAACCACCCAGCAGAACGCCGCTTTGGTGGAAGAAGCCACCGCCGCCGCCCGCGCAATGGAAGAGCAGGCACAGCAGCTCACCGAAGCGGTGGCCGTGTTCAAGGTGGCCAACACCGCACCGGTGGCGCGGCGGCTGTCGGCCATTGCCAATGCAGCGGCCAACGCGCGCCCCGCAGCGCGCCCGGTTGCCGGTTCCGGCACCGTCGCCGCCCGGCAACGTGGCTCCGCCCATGCCGCGACATCGACCGCCGATCTCGGTGACTGGCAGGAGTTCTGAGCTCCCCGCGATGCACCGCACGCCTTGAGCATGGGTGACACTGCCGCTGACGGCAGTGCGCGCTGTCGGAGTCGCACGCACCGCGATCAGCGCTGAACATCGCACGACATCGACACAAGGCTGGCCCGGTGACGGGCCGGCCTTGTGTCTTCTCTGGTCCACACAGACACCGCGGCTGCGACCACCCGGATCGCAATGCAGTGGTCCTGCGCGTCGACCAAGCGGCATTGCATCCGCGCGTTCGTGGATATTCCACCCGCTGGGCATATCGCGGTCGTCGGCAACGCAAGCGCGACGCGCAAGGCGCCCTTCGAAGAGGCGGCGCGATCGAGGCGAGCAGTGCTGAAGGCCACGAGATCGTCCGAGCATCGCCGTCGCCATCGTCATGGCAGCCTCGCGTTGCCCACCCACGCCGTGCATGCCAGGTGAAAGCGCAGTTGGGCCGCACTGCAGCGGCGCGCGTAGGGCACGCAGAATGGGTGAATTCAGGCGCTGCCGGCCAACAATTCGGCACAGTTCAACCACAGCGACAACACATCCGCACGCGCCCCTCACCTGCGTGATCCAGCGCTGTACCGGCAGTGTGCATCCCGCTCAATTCGCCGATTGCCGCGCCGTTACCACTGGGCGCGCTGCAAGCGGACACGAGCGCACCGCAGCGCGTCGTCCGCCGCCAGCCACGCAACCCACCTTCGAGTCGAGCGACCCCATGACTTCTTTTCTGCAGCGCTTCAATGTCGGGCCACGTCTGGCCGGCGCCTTCACCGTGCTGATTCTGCTGTCCGGCTTCATCGCCTTCATCGGCTATCGCGGCCTGAGCTCGGCGCGCGGGCTGGTCGATGCGCTGGTGCACCAGAACATGACCAAGATCCGCCTTTCCAACGACATGATGAATGCCAATTACGTCATCGCCGCCGAGCTGCGCAATGTGGTGCTGCCGACCAGCGACGCAGACAACCTGCGATTCATCGAGAAGATCAAGACCGCACGGGCCGACTACGCCAAGGCCAGGCAGGCGCTGTACGCGCTGCCCTCGTCCGAGCAGGGCAAGGCCATCCGCGAAGATATCGACCAGCTTACCGGTCCGGTGCGGGAGTTGAACAACAAGGTGATCGACCTGGTGATGTCCGGCCACAGCGATGAAGCGCTGCCGCTGCTGCTCACCCAGGCCGCACCGGCGCTGCAGCAATGGCAGGACAAGATCGGCGAAAACATCGCACTGCAGGACAAGCTCGCCGCCGAAGCCGCGGCCGTGGCGCTGCAATCGATGGACGATTCGCGCAAGCTGCTGGTCGGCGGTTCGCTGCTGGTGCTGCTGCTCAGCGGCACCCTGGGCCTGTTGATCACCCGCAGCCTCACCGGCCCGTTGAATCGCGCCACCGGCGCCGCCGAAGCCATTGCCCGCGGCAAGCTGGACAACGCCGTGCACACCGATGCCCGCGACGAGACCGGCCGCCTGCTGCAGGCCATGGACGCCATGCAATCGCAGGTGCGCAACCTCATCACCGCCCAGCTGGACATGGCCAAGCGCCACGATGCCGGCCAGATCAGTTTCCGCATGGATGCCGGCGTGTTCCCAGGCGACTTCGGCCGCATGGCCGGCGACACCAACACCCTGGTCGACAGCCACATCCAGGTCACCACGCGCCTTGCGCAGATCATGGGCCGCTACGCCATCGGCGACCTGAGCGAAGACATGGACCAGCTGCCGGGCGAAAAGGCCACCCTCACCGACACCATGGCGCAGGTCAAAGCCAATCTGGCAGCGATGAACCAGCAGATCAAACAGCTGGCAACGGCCGCGGCCGATGGCGATTTCAGTGCGCGCGGCGACGCGGCGCAGTTCCAGTTCGATTTCCGCATCATGGTCGAAAGCCTCAACCAGCTGATGGCCACCGCCGACGGCAGCCTGCAATCGCTGTCGGGCATGCTGCAGGCGATTGCCGCCGGCGACCTCACCGCGCGCATGGACGGCGACTTCAAGGGCGTGTTCGCGCAGATGCGCGACGATGCCAATGCCACCGCCACCCAGCTGGCCGGCATCGTCGGGCATATCCAGACCTCGGCGGTGTCGATCAATGCCGCTGCCAGCGAAATTGCCGCCGGCAACAACGACCTGTCGCAGCGCACCGAGCAGCAGGCTGCCAACCTGGAAGAAACCGCAGCGTCCATGGAGGAGCTCACCTCGACCGTCAAGCAGAATGCCGAGGGCGCTCGGCAGGCCAATCAGCTGGCCATCGGCGCGGCCAGTGTGGCTTCGCAAGGTGGTGAAGTGGTCGGCAAGGTGGTCGACACCATGGCCGGCATCCAGGCGTCCTCGAAGAAGATCGCAGACATCATCTCCGTCATCGATGGCATTGCCTTCCAGACCAATATCCTGGCCTTGAACGCCGCAGTGGAAGCGGCGCGCGCCGGCGAACAGGGGCGTGGGTTTGCGGTGGTGGCCTCGGAAGTGCGCACCTTGGCGCAGCGTTCTTCGGCGGCCGCCAAGGAGATCAAGGACCTGATCGGCGACTCCGTGCAACGTGTGGCCGATGGCTCGCAGCTGGTGGACCAGGCCGGCCGCACCATGGCCGAGATCGTGGCATCGGTGCAGCGCGTCACCGACATCATGAGCGAAATCTCCGCCGCATCGCAGGAGCAGTCGGCCGGCATCGAGCAGGTCAACCTCACCGTCACCCAGATGGACGAGGCCACCCAGCAGAACGCTGCACTGGTGGAAGAAGCCACCGCCGCCGCCCGCGCGATGGAAGAACAGGCCCAGCAACTGACCGAAGCGGTGGCGGTGTTCAAGATCGAGCGCCATCTGCCGCTTGCCGCTCGCAGTGCGCCGGTTGGCCACGCAGGTGCCGTGCCGCGTCGCATACCGCGCCCGGTGCTGGCTTCCACCTCCACCCGCAGCAGCGCCGGCGCTGCGGCCACCACCACGATTGGCGAATGGCAGGAGTTCTGAGCCACTGATCGGCCTGACGTGCGCCGCGCACTTCCCTGGCACGGTGCGGCGACCGGCCTGACCGCGCGGGACGGCGGCACCACTCGCCGGCAGCGGGCAGCGGCCGCCGGCCATTAAGCAGCTCCGCAACCCGTTCACCGCACCACACAGCATTCGAGAGCGTTCGATTCGCCAACTGCGAATCTTGCGGGCCGCTTCCCTGGCGACGGGAAGCGGCCCCTTTTTTTTGGGGTGCCCTACCCGGCCGCTAACTGAGCCAGACGCGCTCATATTCATGCATCCATAACAAATGCCAGAAACGCTCAATGCGCTGAAAGCGATTTCATAAACTGGAAACCCAACGCAATGCACCGTTTCATGTAGATTTCGGCATAAAACATCAATTTCAAGCATAGGCGGCCGCTATCGACTTCACGCATCCGTAACGCCCTCCCCCGGGCAAGGTCGATTCCTCATGCATTCCTTCAACCGCCTCTCTGTCGGCACGCGGCTCTCCGCACTGCTGACCCTGGTCATCGCCATCTCTTTGGGCCTGCTGGCCCTGACCATCTATCGTCAGTCCGCTGGCGACATCGAATCGCAGGTCAAGGCCGAGCTGCGCTCCAGTACCCGGTTGATGCAGCAGTCGGTGGCGATGTACGACGTCACCCTGACCGAAGGCACCCAGCGCCTGGGCAGCGTGTTCGATGACATGCTCCCCGCCGGGGCGCGCGAACTCGATAGCGCCAGCACCGTCACCATCGGCGAGCAGAACACCCCGTCGCTGCGCGCCGGCAAGCAGGCGCTGAATCTCAACTTCGAGGCAGTGGACCGCTTTGCGCAGGCCACAGGCGGCGTTGCGACCATCTTCGCGCGCACCGGCGACGACTTCGTGCGCATCACCACCTCGCTGCGCAACAAGCAGAACGAGCGCGTGATCGGCACCCTGCTCGACCGCAAGGGCAAGGCCTACGCCGCACTGTCCGAAGGCAAGCCCTTCACCGGCCAGGCGCAGCTGTTCGGCGAGCAGTACATGACCCACTACGCACCGCTGCGCAACGACGCCGGCGAGGTGATCGGCGCACTGTTCGTCGGTCGCAACTACACCCAGGGCCTGGCCGCGCTCAAGGCGCAGGTCAGCGCGACCACGCTGGGCCAGGACGGGTATTTCGTCATCGCCGACATGGCACCGGGCGAACGCCAGGGCCAGATCATCGCCGCACCGCCCGGTACCCCTGCAACCTTGTCGGCGCTGGTGCCGGCCGACCAGCAGGCCGCGCTGCAGTCGGTCCTGGACGGCAAGCAGCCCAGCGCCAACCTGCAACTGCGCGATGCCAAGGGCAACAGCCAGGCCTTCGAAGTCACCGCGCAGCGTTATGCTCCCTGGCAGTGGGCGGTGATCGGCACCCAGCCGCGTAGCGCCATCGACGGCCCGCTCAACGAACTGCTGGGCAGCATGCTGCTGTTTTCGCTGGTGGTGCTGGCCTTGTGCATCGCGGTGGTGTTCATCGCCGCGCGCAAGATGGTCACCCGCCCGTTGGCGGCAGTGGAACGCGTGCTCGGCGACGTTGCCGCTGGCCGCCTGGACAACCCCATCGAAATCGACCGCCACGATGAACTCGGCCGTCTGCTGCTCAGCGCCCGCACCATGCGCGACGACCTGCGCGCACGCCTGGAACGCGACCACCTGATCGCCAGCGAGGCGCTGCGCGTGCGTACCGCGCTGGACGATGTCAGCACCAACGTGATGATCGCCGATGCAGATCGCCGCATCATCTACGTCAATCGTCCGCTGCAGCGCATGCTCAAGAGCGTGCAGGACGAGCTGCGCCGCGACCTGCCCAACTTCGACGCCGATGCCCTGATCAATGCCAGCATCGACCAGTTCCATCGCAAGCCCGAGCATCAGGCGCGCATGCTCGACCAGCTCACCAGCACGCACGTGGCACAGATCCATGTCGGAGGCCGCACCATGCGCCTGGTGGTCAGCCCCGTGCTTGGCGCCGCTGGCGAGCGCATGGGGTTTGTGGTCGAGTGGGCCGACCGCACCCAGGAAGTCCAGGTGGAACAGGAAGTGGCCCGCATCGTGCAGGCCGCCGCCGCCGGCGACCTGAGCGAGCGTGTCAGCATCGACGGCAAGCAGGGCTTCCTGCTGTTGCTCGCCCAGCAACTCAACGCCCTGCTGGACAACAACGCCGACGGCCTGTCGCGCGTATCGTCGTTGCTCTCCTCGCTGTCGCAGGGCGACCTGACCGCGCGCATGGACGGCGACCTGCAAGGCGTGTTCGCCACCATCCGCGACGACGCCAATGCCACCGCCGACCAGCTGGCCGGCATCGTTCGCCGGATCAAGGACTCGTCGCTGGCGATCAACTCCGCGGCCACCGAAATCGCCACCGGCAACGGCGACCTGTCGCGCCGTACCGAACAGCAGGCTGCCGCGCTGGAAGAAACCGCCGCCTCGATGGAAGAGCTCACCGCCACCGTCAAGCAGAATGCCGACAATGCCGACCAGGCCAACCGCCTGGTGCTGGATGCCGCCGGCGTGGCGGCCAAGGGCGGCGACGTGGTCGGCCGCGTGGTCAGCACCATGGCCGACATCGACACCTCGTCCAAGAAGATCGCCGAGATCATCAGCGTCATCGACGGCATCGCCTTCCAGACCAACATCCTGGCCTTGAACGCCGCCGTGGAAGCCGCCCGTGCCGGCGAACAGGGCCGTGGCTTTGCCGTGGTCGCCAGCGAAGTACGCACGCTGGCCCAGCGTTCGGCCGGCGCCGCCAAGGAGATCAAGCACCTGATCGAAGATTCGGTGACCCGCATCGGTAACGGCGCTGCACTGGCCTCCGAAGCCGGCAGCACCATGCAGCAAGTGGTGAGCTCGGTGCAGCGCGTCACCGACATCATGGGCGAAATCACCAGCGCCTCGCGCGAGCAGGCCGCCGGCATCACCCAGGTCAACCAGACCGTCACCCAGATGGACGAAACCACCCAGCAGAACGCCGCCCTGGTGGAAGAAGCAACGGCAGCCGCACGCGCGATGGAAGACCAGGCCGCGCAGCTGGTGGACGCAGTGGCTGTGTTCCGGCTCGAACAGGAAGATCGCCTGAGCACCCTGCTGGCCAACGCACGTCACGCCTACAGCTGATTCAAGGCGCCACAACGACGCGCGCGCAGAGCGCCATGCTGCAAGGACGTACTTGCAGCGTGTCCTGGGATGGTGGGCGGGCCGGGATCCTGCAGCAAAGGCGCAGACCATCCGCTCTGCATCTTTGCTGCCGGGATTAGGCAATCATGTAGCGACATCTGCATCGTGCGTGTCGCGATCGCTTGGCCGTCTTCAAGTCCGGTCGAGGGCGCGGCGCCCTCACCGCTCGCGGGACACGCCGCAAGTACGTCCCTGTAGGCTCGGTGGCGGCATCCATGCCGCCACACGGTCCCGCAATCGGCGAGGACACCACGCCAGACAGTTGGCTGGTGGTTTTGTTGAAGAATCAGACAGCGTGTCGCGGCTTGCCGTTGCTTGTTGAGAACTTTGCGCACCAGCCAACTCGACTGGTCCTTGCCCGCCCACCGTCGCAGGACCCTTGGCGGCATGGATGCCGCCACGGAGCCTACAGGGATGTACTTGCGGCGTGTCCTGCGATGGTGGGCGGGAAAGGGCCCTGCAGCAAAGGCGCAGACCATCCGCTCTTCGCCTTTGCTGCCCGGGTCAAGCAATCAGGTAGCGACAACTGCATGGTGAGTCTCGCGAGCGCTTGGCGATCCTCAATTCCGGTCGAGGGCGCGGCGCCCTCACCGCTCGCGGGACACGCCGCAAGTACTTCCCTATAGGCTCGGTGGCGGCATCCATGCCGCTACACGGTCCCGCAATCGGCGAGGACGCCACGCCAGACAGTTGGCTGGCGGTTTTACTGAAGAGCGAAGACACCGCATCGCATGGTTTGCTCGTTGCTCTGCTGATAGCTCTGCACACCGACCAACACGACTGGTCCTTGCCCGCCCACCGTCGCAGGACCCTTGGCGGCATGGATGCCGCCACGGAGCTTACAAGGACGTACTTGCAGCGTGTCCTGCGATGGTGGGCGGGCAAGGGCCCTGCAGCAAAGGCGCAGACCATCCGCTCTGCGCCTGATCCGTCCGTAGCGAGCGATCAGGTCGAGACGCCTAAAATGCGCGTCTCGCAAACCCTTGGCGATCTTCAAGTCTGGTCAAGCGCTCGGCGCCCTCACCGCTCGCGGGACATGCCGTGAATCCGTCCGTGGAGTCTCAGTGGCGGCATCCATGCCGCCACACGGTCCCGCAATCGGCGAGGACACCACGCCAGACGGTTGGCTGGTGATTTAGCGAACGTATCTTGTCAGCGGCGCTTAAAGATTTCGCTTTGCCGCCGATATCAAGGCGACGCCGGGACAACCTTCCGGGCCTCATCCCGCTTCCACTGTGCTTGTGCCCATGTCCCAAGGCGATACCTCAGAGTCAGAGCTGGACCACGATGCCGATCACCTCGCCGAAGGTGACGAGCGTTACCTGCTGCGCAACAAGCGGCAGATCCGTGGGTTGTTGCGCCAGCTGTTGGACCAACGCGCCGTGGTGACCATGCACGTGGCTGGCCGCGACATGGCCGTGCCCACCGCCGTGCTGGAAATCGACGAAGACGACGACTGCGTGATCCTGGACGGCAGCCATAACGATGCCTCCAACCGCGCCATCGAAGGCGCCAAGTACCTGCTGTGCTACGCCCAGCTGGAACGGGTCAACATCCGCTTCCGCCTGGACAAGGCCGAACGCCTGGAGCGCGACATCCACGTCGCCTTCCGCGCCGAGCTGCCGGAAGTGATGTACCACCTGCAGCGCCGCGAGTCGTACCGGCTGGAGACGCCGATCACCGACTCCCCCATCTGCATCATCCGCCAGGACGACGCGCAGGGCGGCAACCTCAACCTGCAGCTGCGTGTGATCGACATCAGCAGCGGCGGCCTGGCCGTCTCGCTCACTGCCGGCATGCCCCTGCTCGAACCGCAGCGCACCTACCGCAACTGCACCCTGCAACTGCCCGATGCCGCGCCGATCGCGCTGCCGCTCACGGTCTGCAGCCAGCACAAGCAGACCCTGCCCAACGGCAGCGAAGGCTTCCGGGTCGGCATGCAGTACAGCGACCTGCCGCGCGGCGCCGATGAAACCATCCAGCGCTACATCTTCCGGGTCGACCGCCAGCGCAATGCGCGCAAGAGCGGCGTGTTCTGAACCCGACCGTACCGTCCCCGGCACGCACCTAAAGTTGCCGAGCGCGGCGCCGATGTTGCTATGGCAACCCCCTTTCAACCCTGTGCCGCAACCTGACACTCAGCCGCAACGCCCGGAGTTTTCATGAACGACAAAAGCACTGCCACCGGCACCGGTGGTGAATTCCTCAGCTTCGCCCTGGGCGAAGAACACTACGGCGTGGACATCCTGAAAGTGCAGGAAATCCGCGGCTACGATTCGGTCACCCGCCTGCCGGACGCGCCCGATTACATCAAGGGTGTGATCAACCTGCGCGGCACCATCGTGCCGGTGATCGACCTGCGCCTGAAGTTGCGCCTGAAAGAAGCGCGCTACGACGCCTTCACCGTCATGATCGTGCTCAACGTCGAAGACCGCGTGGTCGGCATCGTGGTCGACAGCGTCTCGGACGTCATCCCGCTCAATGACGACCAGATCCGCCCGACCCCCGAATTCGGCGCCTCGGTGGACACCCGCTTCATTTCCGGCATCGGTACCCAGGACGATCGCATGCTGATCCTGCTGGACATCGAAACCCTGCTGGACAGCACCGAGCTGGGTCAGCAGCAGCCGGCCGAAGAAGCCGCCTGATCGGCGTTGCCGATCGACGCGTCCGAGCGACGCGACGGACGTAGCGGTGCCCGCGGTCGTCAGATGGCGTGTGACTGGCAGTGACTGCGATGTGCGTTTGCACGTCGCACTCCGGCAGCCCACACGCAATCAGACGGCCGCAGCGGTTTCTGGACCGCCGGTACGACCATCAGGTGTCAGGAGCTCCCCGACACGCGACGCACGGCCGAATCAAAGTGCGATGTGACTCACGTTTTTTGGATTCAAGTTGAACCGGAGCTAGCCGATAGCTGAATAGAAGCCCGCGTTTACAAACGGGTCACTGTTCGACTTTCGATTCTGGAGAATCCACATGAAGTTCCTGCTCTCGCTCCTCCCCGTCGCTGCTCTCGTGATCGTTGCTCCCACGCTGTCGGCTCAGTCGCAGGAAATGATTCCGCCGGAGATGGCCACCCGCTTCGTCGGCAAGGACGGCATGGTGTGCGGCAAGGTCGAAAAGGCCAAGTACGCGCAGAGCTCGGAAGGTGAGCCCACCTTCCTGTACATGGGCGGCATGTTCCCGCGCCACACCTTCTCGGCCCGCATCGACGGCGCCAACCGCGGCAAGTTCAGCTTTGCCCCCGAATCCCTGGAAGGCAAGGACGTCTGCGTCCTCGGCAAGATCCAGCGCGACAGCTCGCGCGCCGAAATCGAAGTCAGCTCCCCGGCCAGCCTGAAGCTCGCCACCATCAAGTAATCGCCTCGCACATCGCCACGCGCACGCGTGGCGATGTGCTGTGTGGATTATGCGGACTGACTTCTACGGGGAATCGTGTCAATGCAATGGATCAATAATCTGAAGTTGATGCCGCGCCTGATGCTCGCATTCGGCATCGTGCTGCTGATCATGCTGGTGCAGGGAATCATCGCCTATGCGGGCCTGGCATCGCTCAACAACGTCACCCGCGACCTGGCCGGCAACACCATGTCCAGCGTGCGCGAAGCCGGCGATCTGCGCGGCATGCTCGGCGAATACCGGAATGCGTCTTATCAGAACCTCGTGCGCGCCAGCGACGCGGTCAAGCAGGAAGCCAAGGTCCGCGCCAAGCGCCTCAATGGCGAAATCGAAGCCACGATCAAGGGCTACCCGCGCCTGATCGAAAGCCCGCAACAGAAAAAACTCTTCGACGTCTTCGTGGCGGACTGGAAGAAGGCCGCCGCCTCCTACGCCAGCGTCGACGAAATGGTCGAACTGAACCTGCCCGACGATGCGGTCGACACCTTTGTCGGCGAAACCCGCACCCTGCACAACAAGGCCAAGGATTCGCTGGCCGCGTTGATCGCCGAAGACAACCTGCTGGCACAGGCTGCCAAGACCAAGGCCGAAAAGGTCCACGCCACCTCGGTCACGCTGACCCTGCTGGTGTTGCTGATCGGCATTGCCGGCGGCCTGGGCCTGGCGTTCCTGTTTGCCCGCGCCATCGTGCGCAGCATGCGTGGTGCGGTCAGCACCGCCACCGAGATCGCCGGCGGCAAGCTGGACGGCCAGATCAACGTGCAGGGCCAGGATGAAGTGGGCGAACTGATGCGTTCCATGCAGCGCATGCAGCGCGATCTGAAGGAGCGCATCGAACGCGACCGCACCATCGCCGACGAAAACCTGCGTATCCGTACCGCGCTGGACAAGTCGTCCACCGGCACCTTCATCACCGATCCCGACCGCGTCATGATCTACGCCAACGACGCGTTCAAGAAGATCGTTGCGCAGTACGAGAGCAGCATCCGCCTGGCCTCGCCGGAATTCGATGCCAACAAGGTCATCGGCCAGCACATCAGCTACCTGGGCCTGTCGGATGCGACCGTGCGCAAGGCCATTGCCGCGCTTGAAAGCGATGGCGTCACCAGCTTCGAAGAACGTTTCGGCGAAGTGGTGCTGGCGCAGACGGTCACCGGCATCAAGAACGAGCACGGCGAGAATACCGGCGAAGTCTGCGAATGGCGCGACCGCACCATCGAAGTCCAGGTCGAAGAAGAAGTCGCCCGCATCGTGCGTGCCGCCGCCAGCGGCGACATGAGCGGCCGGGTGGAAACCGACGGCAAGCAGGGCTTCTTCCTGCAGCTGGCGCAGCAGCTCAACGGCTTGCTGGATGCCAACGCCGCCAGCATCGAGCAGATTTCGGCGCTGCTGTCTGCGTTGTCGCGTGGCGACCTCACCGTGCGCATGCACGGCCAGTTCAGCGGCGTGTTCGCGCAGATGCGTGACGATGCCAATGCCACCGCCGAACAGCTGGCCGACATCGTCGGGCGCATCAAGTCTTCGTCCACCGCCATCAACGCGGCGGCCGGCGAGATCGCCTCCGGCAACACCGACCTGTCGCACCGTACCGAACAGCAGGCCGCCAACCTGGAAGAAACCGCCGCCTCGATGGAGGAGCTCACCTCCACCGTCCGGCAGAACGCCGAAAGCGCCCGCCAGGCCAATCAGCTGGCGATCGGCGCCACCGGTGTGGCCTCGCAGGGCGGCGAGGTGGTGTCGCAGGTGGTCACCACCATGTCCGGCATCGAAGCCTCGTCCAAGAAGATCGCCGACATCATCAGCGTCATCGACGGCATTGCGTTCCAGACCAACATCCTGGCCTTGAATGCCGCGGTGGAAGCCGCGCGTGCCGGCGAACAGGGCCGCGGCTTTGCGGTGGTGGCCTCGGAAGTGCGCACGCTGGCACAGCGCTCGGCCGGTGCGGCCAAGGAGATCAAGGGCCTGATCGACGATTCCGTGCACAAGGTCGCCGAAGGCTCGGCACTGGTGCGCAAGGCCGGTGCCACCATGGCCGACATCGTGGCCAGCGTGCAGCGCGTCACCGACATCATGGGCGAGATTTCGGCCGCTTCGCAGGAGCAGTCGGCCGGCATCGAGCAGGTCAACCAGACCATCACCCAGATGGACGAGACCACCCAGCAGAACGCCGCGTTGGTGGAAGAAGCCACCGCCGCCGCCCGCTCGATGGAAGAGCAGGCCGGCCACCTGGCCGAAGCGGTGTCGGTGTTCAAGCTGGACGAACCGGCCGCCGTCGCCGCGCAGGCCCGCGTGCGTCCGGTGGCATCGCGTCCGGTTGGCGTCAAGAACGCCGCCAAGCCGGCCCCGCGCACTGCGGCAACGTCCGCGCGACCTGCCACGCCACAGGCCGCCCTGGCCGACGGTAACTGGCAAGAGTTCTGATCCACCGCTGTCACCCACAACGCCCCGGCCCTGCCGGGGCGTTGTGCATTTGGAGCCACTGCTGGAGCGGGGATCTACGTTGCCCCCTGCGCGCGCACGCTGCCGCGGATGTCGCGGCGTGCGGCTTCAGCGCGCCGCGCCCGACAAACGCGCAGCCCGGCCCAGTCACACTGCCGACCGAACACAACCGCGCGCAATCCACGTATTGGCGCTTCAGTTGCGCGGCTCCGTGGCCGATATCCAGTGATAGCTAACGACGCGTATGGATATGACGATTACGACTCCTGCTTCAGACACACGCGAATTCGATTTCGGCGACCGCGATTTCAAGCGCGTTTGCGACCTGATCTATCAGCGTGTCGGCATCGCCCTGGCCCCGGCCAAGCGCGACATGGTGTATGGCCGCCTGTCGCGCCGCCTGCGCGTGCTCGGCCTGCGCTCGTTCCGCGATTACCTCGACCAGCTGGAAGCCGGCAACGACGAGGAAGAATGGCAGGCGTTCACCAACGCACTGACCACCAACCTGACCTCGTTCTTCCGCGAGCCGCACCACTTCGACAAGCTGCGCGAAGAACTGCAGAAGCGCGCCTCGCAGGCGCCATTGAAGATCTGGTCGTGCGCCGCCTCTACCGGCGAGGAGCCCTACTCCATCGCCATCACCGCCTGCGAAGCCTTCGGCACGCTGACCCCGCCGGTGAGCATCGTGGCCACCGACGTGGATACCCAGGTGCTGGAAACCGCCTCGCGCGGCGTCTACGCCATCGACCGCGTCGCCTCGCTGGATGCCTCGATCAAGCGCAAGTACTTCCAGCGCGGCAGCGGCCCCAACGAGGGCAAGTGCCGGGTGATTCCGGCGCTGCGCCAGCTCATCGAATACCGCCAGCTGAACCTGCTGGCCCCGCGTTACGACGTCGGCGGCCCGTACGCGGCGCTGTTCTGCCGCAATGTGATGATCTATTTCGACAAGCCCACCCAGCGCGGCATCCTGTCGCGTCTGGTCAGCCACATGGGCGACGACGGCCTGCTCTACACCGGGCACTCGGAGAACTACCTGCACGCGGCCGATCTGATCCAGCCGTGCGGCCGCACGCTGTATCGGCGCGCCCCGCGCGCAGGAGCCTCTGCATGAGCACCGCCGTACAAGTCGATGACGTGATGCGGTACCGCGATTCGCGCTTCCAGACCATCACCGCCAAGCTGCTGCCCACCCAATACCTGGTGGTGGACGACGACACCGCGTTGACGACCACCTTGGGATCGTGCGTTGCAGCCTGCTTGCGCGACCCGGTGCTCAAGATCGGCGGCATGAATCACTTCCTGCTGCCCGAAGGTCAGGTTGGCGATGGCGCACCCGCGCGCTACGGCAGTTATGCGATGGAGTTGCTGATCAACGACATGCTCAAGCGCGGCGCGCATCGTAAACGCATCGAAGCCAAGGTCTTCGGCGGCGCCAACGTGCTCAAGGGCTTCACCAGCAACCCGGTCGGCACCCGCAACGCCGAGTTCGTCCGCCAGTACCTGCAGGCCGAACACATTCCCATCATTGCCGAAGATCTGTGCGGCATCCATCCGCGCAAGGTGTGGTTCTTCCCGACGACCGGCCGGGTGGTCGTGCAGCGTCTGCCGCACGCACACGAAGCCGAAGTCGCCGCCGCCGAATCGGCCGTGCGTGCCCGTCTGTCCAAAGCACCGGTCACCGGTGGAGTGGAGCTGTTCGAATGACGCTGGAAACTCCCGTACGTGTCCTCATCGTCGACGATTCGGCGGTGGTACGTCAGATGCTCACCGAAATCCTCTCGCGCGACCCCGGCATCGAAGTGGTCGGCTCAGCCGCCGACCCGCTGCTGGCGCGCGAAAAGATCAAACGCCTCAATCCGGACGTGCTCACGCTGGATGTGGAAATGCCGCGCATGGACGGCCTAGTGTTCCTGGAAAACCTGATGCGGCTGCGGCCGACGCCGGTGGTGATGATTTCGTCGCTGACCGAGCGCGGCGCCGACACCACCCTGCAGGCCCTGTCCCTGGGCGCGGTGGACTTCGTGTCCAAGCCCAAGATCGATGTCGCGCGCGGGCTGGAAGGCTATGCCGAGGAGATCGTCAGCAAGGTCAAGATGGCCGCCAAGGCCAAGGTCAGCGCGCTCAATCGCCCCAGCACCCCCAAGGTCACCTTGGACATGCAGTCGGCGCCGGTGCCGGGCAGCGCACTGCGCTTCCGCACCACCGACCGCCTGATCGCCATCGGCGCCTCCGCCGGTGGCACCGAAGCACTGCGCGTGGTGCTCGAACACATGCCCGCCGACGCGCCCGCGGTGGTGATGACCCAGCACCTGCCGGCCAGCTTCAGCACCGCATTCGCCGAGCGCCTCAACCGCCACTCGGCGATGTCGGTGCGCGAGGCCAGCGATGGCGAAGCCATCCTGCCCGGCCACGCCTATCTGCCGCCGGGCGGCCAGCACCTGCGCATCATCCGCGACGGTGCGCGCTGGCGCTGCCGCATCGACGACGGCCCGCCGGTCAATCGGCACAAGCCGGCGGTGGATGTGCTGTTCCGCTCGGTCGCTGCCAATGCCGGGCCCAATGCGGTGGGCGCCATCCTCACCGGCATGGGCGACGACGGCGCGCGCGGCCTGCTGGAAATGCTGCAGGCCGGCGCCCCCACCCTGGTACAGGACGAAGCCAGCAGCGTGGTCTGGGGCATGCCGGGCGCCGCCTACAAGCTGGGCGCCGCGCAGGAAGTGGTGCCGCTGGACCGCGTGGCCGAACGGCTCATCGCACTGTCGGCGCAGGCGCGCTGATCGCCCATGTGCCCCCTGCCCCCGCGCCCGACCGATCTGCCGCGTTTCGGTGAACCGGCCACTGTCTTGCCGACAGTGGAGGATGCGAGGGCAACGATACCGGCGTTCGCCGTGGAAACGCTGCCGCTCGATGCAGCCGGCGATGGCGCTGCCACGCGTGCGCTGACGCCAGGCGCCATCCCGCACGGCCCGGTCACCGCCGGCATGGCCATGCCGGGTGAGCATCCGGACGCCCGCCGCTCACGCCTGTTGGCCGAGGCGCTGGACGGCAGCAGCAGCGCCATCCTGATTTGCGATCTGCAATCGCGCCTGCTGTATGCCAACGACGGCTTCCAGCGCATGTTCGGCTACACCGAAGCCGAACTGGTCGGCCAGCGTCCGTCCGACGTGCTGACGCGTGCGCAAAGCGACCAGAGTGAAGTCGCACGCATCCGCGACCGCGCCGATGCCCTGCAGCACACCCGTGCCGACCTGCTGGTGTACCGCAAGGACGGCACCCCGCTGTGGATTTCGCTCAACTTCAATCCGATCTACGACGCCCGGCACAACCCCTCGCACTACGTCGCGGTGCTGACCGACATCACCGATACCAAGATGCACGAGGTGCTGCAGCATCGCGTGCTCGAAGCGCTGGTGCAGGAGCGTCCGCTGATCGAAGTGATGACGTTGATCTGCACCGAAGTCGAACGCATCGCACCGGATGTGATTGCGACCGTGATGAGCGCCGACAATCAGGGCTGCCTGCATTCGCTGGCCGCGCCCAGCCTGCCCCCCGAATACGCCGATGCAGTCAACGGCCTGAAGATCGCGCCGACTGCCGGTGCCTGCGGCACCGCCGCCTGGCGTGGCCGCGCGGTGATGGTGGAAGACATCGCCACCGACCCGCTGTTTGCGCCGTATCGGCAGACACTGCTCCCGATGGGCCTGCGTGCCTGCTGGAGCACGCCGATCCGTTCCAACAGCGCGCGCGTGCTGGGCACCTTCGCGCTGTATTACCGCAAGCCGCAACGCGCCGACGCCTGGCATGTGCGGCTCACCGAGCTGTGCCAGCAGCTGTGCACCCTGGCACTGGAGCGCGAGCAGATCCGCCAGCGCGTGCATCAACTCGCGTTCTATGACGCGCTGACCGGCCTGCCCAACCGCATCATGTTCAGCGCACGCGCCGAGCAGGCGCTGACCCAGGCCGAATATGCCGGCGAGCCGGCCACCTTGATGTTCATCAACATCGACCGCTTCAAGCTGATCAACGACAGCCAGGGCCATGCGGCCGGCGATGGCCTGCTGCGCGATATCGCGCTGCGCATCGCCGACCAGCTGGCCGCCACCGCCATGCTGGCGCGTCTGGCTGGCGATGAATTTGCGTTGGCCCTGCCGCAATGCAGCGCCGAACAGGCCAGTGCCGCGGCCGAACGCGTGCTGGGCACCATCGCCGGCCCGCTATCGGTCGGCCACATGACCGTGCATCCGTCGGCCAGCATCGGGGTGGCGATGTTTCCTGAGGACGGGCGCGACATCAACATCCTGCTGCGGCACGCGGATCTGGCGATGAATCGCGCCAAGAAGGAAGGCGGCGGACGCTTTCGTTTCTTCAGTTCCGACATGAATCGCATGGCGCAGGAGCGCGTGGCGCTGGAAGCGGAGCTGCGGCAGGCCATCGGTCGCGGTCAGCTGCAGCTGCATTACCAGCCGCAGATGCATAGCGCCGCACCGCACGCACTGTATGGCGTGGAAGCGCTGCTGCGTTGGAACCACCCGCAGTTGGGCGCGATCTCGCCGGCGCGGTTCCTGCCGGTGGCCGAAGAGCAAGGCATGATGCCGCAGCTCAACGACTGGGTGCTGCGCCACGCCTGCGAACAGGTGGCCGACTGGCGCCAACGCGGCGTGCCGGTGGCGCGCGTCTCGGTCAACCTGTCGGCCAGCGGCTTCGAAAGCCCGCGCATGCTGCCCGACCTGCTCCGGCTGATGGCCGATACCGGCGTGCAACCGTCCGACCTGACCCTGGAGCTGACCGAGAGCGTGATGCTTTCCGGGCAGTCCGGCGTGCTGGACAACCTGCACGCGATCCGCGAAGCCGGCATTTCGCTGTCGCTGGACGACTTCGGCACCGGCTACTCCAGCCTCAGCCACCTGCATCGCCTGCCGATCGACGAACTCAAGCTGGACATGAGCTTCGTACGCGACATCGAACACAGCGAGGACGCGCGCGCACTCACCACCTCGGTGCTGCGCATCGGCGAGCACCTGCGTAAGCACGTGGTGGCCGAAGGGGTCGAAAACGAGGCCCAGCGCCTGTTTCTCGCCGACCTGGGGTGCGAGGTGCTGCAAGGCTATCTGTTCTCGCGCCCGTTGCCGGCTGCCGCACTGGAAGCCTGGCTGGGCGCGCAGCCTTAGCGGGTTGCTGCCCCGGCGGCTGGCGGTACCCGAGTCACCCGTCCCCTTATCCGCCGCTGCGCGCCACCTTCTCCCCCATGAAGGAGGACAATGTCCCAATGGGAGAAGGGAGTTAGCCCCTCTCCCATCGGAGCGAGAAGGCACGGCTTGCGCGTCACTGGAGCGCGTGCCTCGGAGCGCCCGCGCCGCAAGCGCGGGCCGGGCGCGGAGCGGGGGTTGAGGGGTCAGGGTACGGGCTGCATCCCGCACTCACTCAATTACTCAAGCATCACCGCAACGTCCACGCTCAGTGCAACGTACGCTTCAACCATCCCAGCAACTGCGCATTGACGAACGCCGGGTTTTCCAACGAGGCGATATGCCCGGCATCGGGCACCAGTTCGTAATCGCAACAGATCGCCTCGGCCATCATCCACACCTCTTCCGGCGGGCGTGCCACATCGGCATCGCCGCCGAGCAAGAAAGTGCGTGCCGGATCCAGTGCAGACAGCGCGTCCAGGCGATCGGCCCGCCCGAAGATCAGCCGCCCGAGCGGCACGATCGAGGCACGCAACTGCTCGACCGAAAGCTGTGCCAGGCGCTGCGCAAACGCAGCCGGCAACGCCGAGGTCAGATCGATCCCCGGACGGAAGAAGATCGGCACGATCGCCTCGATCAGCGCAGGCGTCACCTGCCCCGCCGCCTCGATCGCATCGAGCATGCCGAAGTAACGCGTCCGCGTGGCCTGCGGCTCGGCACCGAGGAAAGTGTCCATCAACACCAGGCTGCGGACACGCTCCGGCGCCAGCAACGCCAGCTCAGCGCCCCACATGCCGCCAACCGACAAGCCCACCACTGCGCACTGCGGCAGCTGCAGCGCATCCAGCAGGCCAAGCATCTGCCGCGCCAGGTCGTCGATGCCCCGGGTCTGGTCGGGCAATCCGCCCGATTGTCCGTGGCCCCAGAGCTCCGGAACGATGACCTGGTAGTGCTGCGACAGGACCTGGATCTGCGGCTCCCACATGGCCGCATCCCAGAGGTAGCTGTGGCCGAGCAGGACCGGAAAGCCCTGGCCGTATTGTGCGTAGTGCAATGGTTGACCAGCGATCGTGCAAGTGGGCATGGCATCGAAGGTAAGTGGGGAAGTGCCGGACACTAGCTCCCCCGACTTCAGATTTTTGTTGCAATGCGCCACGTCAGTCAGCTGCTGGTTGCCTTATCGCCCGTCATCGTGGATGCAACGCGAAGCCAACGCGCAAAAAGCGAAATGCCCGGCAGTGCCGGGCATTTCGGGACAACACACACCCGTGACGGCATCAGGCCGCGACGGTCTCCGCAACGCCCTGATACTCCTGGATCTGATCGAAGTTCATGTAGCGGTAGATCTGCTCGCCACTGGTCTTGATCACGCCCACGTCGGCCATGTACTCCTCCTTGGTCGGAATCCGGCCCAGGCGCGAGCAGATCGCCGCCAGCTCCGCCGAGCCCAGGTATACATTGGTGTTGCGGCCCAGGCGGTTGGGGAAGTTACGCGTGGAGGTGGAGAACACCGTGGCGCCCTCGCGTGCCTGCGCCTGGTTGCCCATGCACAGCGAGCAGCCGGGCATTTCCATGCGTGCGCCGGCCGCGCCGAAGGTGCCGTAATGGCCTTCCTTGGTGAGCTCGGAGGCGTCCATCTTGGTCGGCGGTGCCACCCACAACCGGGTCGGGATGTCGCGCTTGCCTTCCAGCAACTTGGCGGCGGCACGGAAGTGGCCGATGTTGGTCATGCACGAACCGATGAACACCTCGTCGATCGCCGCACCGGCCACCTCGGACAGCGTCTTGACGTCGTCCGGGTCGTTCGGGCACGCCACGATCGGTTCAACGATATCGGCCAGGTCGATCTCGATGACCGCGGCGTATTCGGCATCGGCATCGGGCTGCAGCAGCTGCGGGTCGGCCAGCCACTCTTCCATCTTCTTGATGCGGCGGCCCAGCGTGCGCGCATCGGCATAGCCTTCGGCAATCATCCAGCGCAGCAGGGTGATGTTGCTGGTCAGGTATTCGATGATCGGCGCCTTGTCCAGGTGCACGGTGCAACCTGCCGCCGAACGCTCGGCCGAGGCGTCGGACAGTTCGAAGGCCTGCTCCACCTTCAGGTTCGGCAGCCCTTCGATTTCCAGGATGCGGCCGGAGAAGATGTTCTTCTTGCCTTGCTTGGCCACGGTCAACAGACCGTCCTTGATTGCATACAGCGGGATCGCGTTGACCAGGTCGCGCAAGGTCACGCCCGGCTGCATCTCACCCTTGAAGCGCACCAGCACGCTCTCGGGCATGTCCAGCGGCATCACGCCGGTGGCGGCCGCGAAGGCCACCAGGCCGGAGCCGGCCGGGAACGAAATACCGATCGGGAAACGGGTATGCGAGTCGCCGCCGGTGCCCACGGTGTCGGGCAGCAGCATGCGGTTGAGCCAGCTGTGGATCACGCCGTCGCCCGGACGCAGCGACACGCCGCCACGGGTGGAGATGAATTCCGGCAGGGTGTGGTGGGTCTTGACGTCCACCGGCTTCGGGTAGGCCGCGGTGTGGCAGAACGACTGCATCACCAGGTCCGAGGAGAAGCCCAGGCAGGCCAGGTCCTTCAGCTCGTCGCGAGTCATCGGGCCAGTGGTGTCCTGCGAGCCCACCGAGGTCATCTTCGGCTCGCAATAGGTGCCCGGGCGCATGCCCTGGCCTTCCGGCAGGCCACAGGCGCGGCCGACCATCTTCTGCGCCAGCGAGAAGCCCTTGCCGGTGTCCGGCGGGTCCATCGGCAGGCGGAACAGGTCCGACGCCGGCAGGCCGAGAAATTCGCGCGCCTTGGCGGTGAGGCCACGGCCGACGATCAGCGGAATGCGGCCACCGGCGCGCACTTCGTCGAACAGCACGTCCGACTTCATCGCGAACTCGGCGATCACCTGCCCGTTCTTCAGCGCCTTGCCGTCGTACGGACGCAGCTCGACCACGTCGCCATGTTCCATCTGCGACACGTCCAGCTCGATCGGCAGTGCGCCGGCGTCTTCCATGGTGTTATAGAAGATCGGCGCGATCTTGCTACCCAGGCACACGCCGCCGAAGCGCTTGTTCGGGATGTACGGAATGTCTTCGCCGGTCCACCACAGCACCGAGTTGGTCGCCGACTTGCGCGAAGAACCGGTGCCGACCACGTCGCCCACATAGGCCACCAGGTGACCCTTGTCCTTGAGATCGGCAATGGCCTGGATCGGGCCGCGCTTGCCGTCTTCTTCCGGCACGAACGCTGCGCCTTCGCGGGCATTCTTGAGCATCGCCAGTGCGTGCAGCGGGATGTCCGGGCGCGTGGTCGCATCCGGTGCCGGCGACAGGTCGTCGGTGTTGGTTTCGCCCGGCACCTTGAACACGGTGACGGTCATGCTCTGCGGCACTTCCGGCTTGCTGGTGAACCACTCGGCATCGGCCCAGCTCTGCAGCACGGCCTTGGCGTGCGCGTTGCCGGCTTCGGCCTTTTCCTGCACGTCGTGGAAGGCGTCGAACACCAGCAAGGTGTGCTTGAGCGCGTCGGCCGCGGTGGCGCCCAGCTCGGCGTTGTCCAGCAGGTCGATCAGCGGCTGGATGTTGTAGCCGCCCAGCATGGTGCCGAGCAGCTCGGTGGCACGCGTGGGGCTGATCAGTGCCGTTTTTTCGGTGCCGAAGGCGACCGCGGCCAGGTACGAGGCCTTGACCTTGGCCGCGTCGTCGACGCCGGCCGGCACGCGCTGGCTGAGCAGTTCGACCAGGAACTCCTCTTCGCCCGCTGGCGGTGCCTTCAACAGCTCGATGACTTCGGCGGTCTGCTGCGCGGTCAGCGGCAGTGGCGGGATACCGAGCGCGGCGCGCTCTGCAACGTGGTGGCGGTAGGCTTCCAACATGCGGGTTCTCCAAAAGGACAGCAGTGAATGTGTAAAAACGTCAGACGTGGATCAGAAGACGTGGATCAGGCAACGGGTTTGGGCACGGTGATCTTCAAACCCTTGAAGTAGTCGCGGAAAAAGCCCTCGTCGCGGGTAATCAAGCCATCGCACTGGAGCATCGCGTGGGCGCCGATCAAAAAATCCGCCACCACCCGCTCGCGTTTGCCGCCGCGCGCGCGAAACCGCTTGTTCATGTGGCCGGCGCGCACCGCTGCCGCTTCCTGGGTGGCTTCGTAACGCACGCCGATCGAGGCCAGGGTTTCCATCAGGTCGACCTGGGTGTCGAGCATGGCCAGCACTTCGGCCACCACCGCATCGCAGACCACCACTTCATCGCGCGCCAGCGCATCGCCGATGCAGATCTCCGACACCTCGCCGTAGACCGGGTCGCCGATCAAGATATCGAGCAGCACCGAGGAATCCAGGGCGATCATGGGTCGAATGGGTCCCCGGGGGCGCGGCCACGGATGGCGCGCATGGCCTCATCGGTGCTGGTCAGGCCGTCGACCAGCTTGAACTTGCCGCGCACCTTGCGCAGCGCTTCGCTGACGTCCTTGCGCAGGATGATGCGCCCGCCGTCGAGCTCGATCTTCAGCGTGGTGCCCTTGGTCAGGCCCAGGGCGTCGCGCACGGCCTTGGGCAGGGTGATCTGTCCGCGTTCGGCAACGGTGGCTTCCATGAGCATGCTCCAGAAAGTATGCACATATGATACGTACTTGCGATGTCGTACTCAAGCTTGCAGATCGCCCCGGACACACCGTGCGTACACACTGAATCGCTCAGAATGGGCGCCTACCTAAAGCCTTAGACGCCATAGGAGTGACGCATGAGCGATTCCTTTTCCACTCGCACCTCGCTTGAGGTCCACGGCAAACGCTATGAGTACTACAGCCTGCCGAAGCTGGGCGAACGCTTCGACATCGGCCACCTGCCCTACTCGATGAAGATCCTGCTGGAGAATCTGCTCCGGCACGAAGACGGTGGCGTGACCGTCGGCAAGGACCATATCGAAGCGGTCGCCAAGTGGGACCCCAAGGCAGAACCCGATATCGAAATCGCCTTCATGCCCGCGCGCGTGGTGCTGCAGGATTTCACCGGCGTGCCCTGCGTGGTCGACCTGGCGGCAATGCGCGACGCAGTGGTCAAGCTGGGCGGCAACGCCGACCA
The DNA here is from genome assembly GCF_041477645.2 of Xanthomonas sp. NCPPB 1325. Classification (NCBI taxonomy): domain Bacteria; kingdom Pseudomonadati; phylum Pseudomonadota; class Gammaproteobacteria; order Lysobacterales; family Lysobacteraceae; genus Xanthomonas; species Xanthomonas sp. NCPPB 1325. Next base: position 2,302,525 of record NZ_CM192985.1, on the reverse strand, counting down.
GATCAACCCGCAGATCCCCTCCGAACTGGTCATCGACCACTCGGTGCAGGTGGACGTGTTCGGCAAGCCCGACGCGCTCGACCTCAACGGCAAGATCGAATTCCAGCGCAACCAGGAACGCTACGGCTTCCTGCGTTGGGGTCAGAAGGCCTTCGAAAACTTCAAGGTGGTGCCGCCCAATACCGGCATCGTCCACCAGGTGAATCTGGAAAATCTCGCGCGTGTGGTGATGAGCGCGGACAAGGACGGCACCCGGATCGCCTATCCCGACACCGTGTTCGGCACCGACAGCCACACCACCATGATCAATGGCATCGGCGTGCTGGGCTGGGGCGTGGGCGGTATCGAGGCCGAGGCCGCGATGCTGGGCCAGCCCTCGTCGATGCTGATTCCGCAGGTGGTTGGCTTCAAGCTCAGCGGCAAGCTGCCCGAAGGCGCCACCGCCACCGACCTGGTACTCACCGTTACCCAGATGCTGCGCAAGGCCGGCGTGGTCGGCAAGTTCGTCGAGTTCTACGGCGAAGGCCTGCAGCACCTGCCGCTGGCCGACCGCGCCACCATCGGCAACATGGCACCGGAATACGGCGCCACCTGCGGCATCTTCCCGGTCGACGACGAATCGCTGACCTACCTGCGCCTGTCCGGTCGCAGCGAGGAGCAGATTGCCCTGGTGGAAGCCTATGCCAAGGCGCAAGGCCTGTGGCACGACGCCAACACCCCGCCCGCCCAGTACAGCGCCACGCTGGAGCTGGACATGGCCGAGGTCAAACCGTCGCTGGCCGGCCCCAAGCGCCCGCAGGACCGGGTGCTGCTGGAAGACATGCAGTCCAACTTTCGCGAAAGTCTCAAGCCGTTCGCCGAGGCACGCAGCAAGAAGCTGACCGATCTCAAGCAGGAAGACCGCCTGAAGAACGAAGGCGGCGGTGGTACCGCGGTCGGCGCCAAGGCCGCGCAGGCCGAGCATGCCAGCGACAGCGGCGTCGGCTGGCAGCTGCGCGATGGTTCGGTGGTCATCGCCGCCATCACCTCCTGCACCAACACCTCCAATCCGGCAGTGATGCTGGGCGCCGGCCTGCTCGCACGTAACGCGGCGGCCAAGGGGCTGAAAGCACAGCCGTGGGTGAAGACCTCGCTCGGGCCAGGCTCGCGCGTGGTCACCGATTATCTGAGCAAGGCCGGCGTGCTCGCCGATCTGGAAAAACTCGGCTTCTACGTGGTCGGCTATGGCTGCACCACCTGCATCGGCAACTCCGGCCCACTGCCGGAAGATGTGTCTGCAGCGATCGCCAAGGACGATCTAGTGGTGGCATCGGTGTTGTCGGGCAACCGCAACTTCGAAGGCCGCGTGCATCCCGAAGTCAAGATGAACTACCTCGCTTCGCCGCCGCTGGTGGTGGCCTACGCGATCGCCGGCACCACCGATATCGACCTCACCACCGAGCCGCTGGGCACCGGCAGCGACGGGCAGCCGGTGTACCTGCGCGACATCTGGCCGAGCAACAAGGAAATCGGCGACACCATCGCCGCCACCGTCGGCCCGGAGATGTTCAAGCAGAACTACGCCGACGTGTTCAAGGGCGACACGCGCTGGAACACGATTGCCTCCCCCGATGGTGCCTTGTACGAGTGGGACGCCGCGTCCACCTACATCAAGAACCCGCCCTACTTCGACGGCATGACCATGCAGGTGGGCAACGTGGACGACGTGCACGGCGCACGCATCATGGGCCTGTTCGGCGACTCGATCACCACCGACCACATCTCCCCGGCCGGCAACATCAAGAAGGATTCGCCCGCAGGCCGCTTCCTGCAGGAACGCGGCGTGCAGCCGGCCGACTTCAACAGCTACGGCAGCCGCCGCGGCAACGACGATGTGATGGTGCGTGGCACCTTCGCCAACATCCGCATCAAGAACCTGATGTTCGGTGGCGAAGAAGGCGGCAACACGCTGTACTACCCCGCCGATGGTGGCCAGCCGGAAAAGCTGGCGATCTACGATGCGGCGATGAAGTACAAGGCCGATGGCGTGCCGCTGGTGGTGCTGGCGGGCAAGGAATACGGCACCGGCTCCTCGCGCGACTGGGCGGCCAAGGGCACCAACCTGCTTGGGGTCAAGGCAGTGATTGCCGAGAGCTTCGAGCGCATCCATCGCTCCAACCTGGTCGGCATGGGCGTGCTGCCGCTGCAGTTCCTGGAAAACGAAAACGCCCAGACGCTGGGCCTGGATGGTTCGGAAGTGCTGGACATCACCGGCCTGCAGGACGGCGCCAGCCGCCGTGCCACGGTGGATGCCAAGAAGTCCGACGGCAGCGTCAAGCAGTTCCAGGTCAAGGTGCTGCTGCTCACACCCAAGGAAGTGGAGTACTTCAAGCACGGCGGCCTGCTGCAGTACGTGCTGCGTCAACTGGCTGCGCGCAAGGCGGCGTAACGCCCCTTCCAGCGCGTGTTGCCCCCGACATTCCCGCCTGCTGGCGGGAATGTCGTCTCTGGGTTGGCCCGCTCCGGCGTCGGCGCATTCGCGCGCCCGGCGACACCTGCTCCGTTTACTGCAGTCGCCAGTCATACCCAACGCGCCTGGGCGCCCGCGCACGGCCCTGCATCGGCATGCAGGCAGCGCTGGGCATCGGCGCCCACGACGCACCCCTTCACTGACGCCCGCCCAGGCAGCGGACGCGACGCAACCGCCAACGTGCGATAGCGAAGGCGGTGGCGGCAACGTGTGGCGTCATGCGGCACACGCACAGCAGGCTTACCGGCCCGCCGGTGCCCATTGCGCGTGATAGAGCTGCCAGTCGCCGTCCTGCAGGCGCCATCCGGTCGTCACCTGGTAGGTCTGCGCCTGCTCGGGCACCCAGCGCCCATCGCCCCCGGTGACCAGCGCGGTGAAGCTGGCGGTTGCCGTCGTGCCTTGCAGTCGCACGTCCGTCGGCCCCAGGGTGAGGCCGATCTTGCGGTTGCCCAGCAGCTGCAGCATGCGACGCAGGCCGGCCGTGTCCAGGCCCTGCTCACCCACGAAATCGGCCGCCACTAGCTGCATCGCCTCGCCGACATCGCGTGCCTCGATTGCCGCCTGCATCTGCGCCACGCGTTGCCGAACGCGCTGCTCCGGCGCAGGACGTGCACATCCACAAAGCAGCACGGTCCACGCAAGCACCGGCAGCCACTGCCGCCAGTGAATCCTGCCCTGCATCACGCTTCGCCTTTTCCATTCATGACGGTATGCTGCCAGTTGTTGTCACGCCGTGGAACACACTGCGGCGCGTCGAGAACACCCTGGAGGGGGGCAGATGAATCAGGCACGTCCTTGGTTGCAAAGTTATCCGGCCGGCGTCGCCGCCGAGATCGATCTGGAGCAGTTCCGCACGGTCGCCGAGGTGTTTGCGACCTCGGTCAGCCGCTTTGCCGATCGTCCTGCGTATCACAGCTTCGGCAAGACCATCACCTACCGGCAGGCCGATCAGCTGGTCGACCAGTTTGCTGCCTATCTGCTGGGCGAGCTGCAGCTCAAGAAAGGCGACCGCGTCGCCCTGATGATGCCCAACTGCCTGCAATACCCGATCGCCACCTTCGGCATCCTGCGTGCCGGCCTGACCGTGGTGAACGTCAATCCGCTCTACACACCGCGTGAGTTGAAGCATCAGCTGATCGACTCCGGTGCCAGCGTGCTGGTGGTCATCGACAACTTCGGCACCACCGTGCAGCAGGTCATCGCCGACACGCAGGTCAAGCAGGTGATCACCACCGGCCTGGGCGACATGCTGGGCTTTCCAAAGGCCGCACTGGTCAACTTCGTCGTCAAGTACGTCAAGAAACTGGTGCCGGAGTACCGCATCAAGGGCGCGATCCGCTTCCGCGAGGCGCTGGCGCTGGGCCGCAAGCACAAGGTACCGACCCTGCAGATCGAGGCGGACGACATCGCGTTCCTGCAATACACCGGCGGCACCACCGGCGTGGCAAAGGGCGCGATGCTGACCCACCGCAACTTGGTGGCCAACATGCAGCAGGCGCACCAGTGGCTGGCCGGCACCGGCAAGATGGAGGAAGGCAACGAGGTGGTCATCACCGCGCTGCCGCTGTACCACATCTTCGCCTTGACGGCGAACGGCCTGGTCTTCATGAAGATCGGCGGCTGCAATCACCTGATCAGCAATCCGCGCGACATGCCCGGCTTCGTCAAGGAACTGAAGAAGACCCGCTTCACCGCCTTCACCGGCGTCAACACGCTGTTCAACGGACTGCTCAATACGCCCGGCTTCGATCAGGTCGATTTTTCCTCGCTCAAGATGACCCTGGGCGGCGGCATGGCCGTACAGCGCTCGGTGGCCGAACGCTGGAAGAAGGTGACCGGGCTGACCCTGGTCGAGGCCTATGGCCTGACCGAAACCTCGCCGGCCGCCTGCATCAACCCGATGGACCTGAAGGACTACAACGGCGCGATCGGCCTGCCGATTCCGTCCACCGATGCCTGCATCAAGGACGACGCCGGCATGGCGCTGCCGGTCGGCGAGATCGGCGAGTTGTGCATCAAGGGCCCGCAGGTGATGAAGGGCTATTGGAAGAAGCCCGACGAAACCGCCAAGGTGATGGACGACGAGGGCTGGCTGCACACCGGCGACATCGCGCGCATGGACGAACGTGGCTTTGTCTACATCGTCGACCGCAAGAAGGACATGATTCTGGTGTCCGGCTTCAACGTTTACCCGAACGAGATCGAAGACGTGATCGCCACCCTGCCCGGCGTGCTGGAAGTGGCAGCGGTCGGCGTGCCGGATGAAAAATCCGGCGAAATCGTCAAGGCCGTGATCGTGAAGAAGGACCCCGCCCTGACCGCCGAGGACGTGAAGGCGCATTGCCGTGCCAACCTGACCGGCTACAAGCAGCCCAGGGTGATCGAGTTCCGCAAGGAACTGCCGAAAACCAACGTCGGCAAGATCCTGCGCCGCGAACTGCGGGATGCGCCCAAGGCATAAGCCCGCAACACCGTGATCGACCGGGGCGTTCAGCCTCCAGGCACGCCCGCAACGCCGCAAGGCCTTGCGGGCGTTCGCTTTTGCACGCATAGAATCGGATGTCGGCGCACGCTCAGGCGTTCACCCTTTTCTCCGTCCGCAAGGCAGCCGGCCGGACGGTCTTCACGGAGAATCACCATGTCTGCAGTTCAACCCTTCATTCGCACCAACATCGGCTCCACCCTCCGCATCATCGAAGAACCGCAGCGTGACGTGTACTGGATCCATATGCATGCCGACCTGGCCATCAACCCGGGGCGCGCCTGCTTTTCGACGCGCCTGGTCGACGACATCACCGGCTATCAGACCAACCTGGGCCAGCGCCTCACCACCGCCGGCGTCCTGGCGCCGCACGTGGTGCTGGCCTCGGACAGCGACGTATTCAATCTCGGCGGCGACCTGGCCCTGTTCTGCCAGCTGATTCGCGAAGGCGACCGCGCGCGCCTGCTCGACTACGCGCAGCGCTGCGTGCGCGGCGTGCATGCCTTCCACGTCGGCCTGGACGCGCGTGCGCACAGCATCGCACTGGTGCAGGGCAATGCGCTGGGCGGGGGCTTCGAAGCGGCGCTGAGCTGCCACACCATCATTGCCGAGGAAGGTGTGATGATGGGGCTGCCCGAAGTGCTGTTCGACCTGTTCCCGGGCATGGGCGCCTATTCCTTCATGTGCCAGCGTGTCAGCGCGCAGCTGGCGCAGAAGATCATGCTCGAAGGCAATCTGTATTCGGCCGAGGAACTGCTCGGCATGGGGCTGGTGGACCGCGTGGTGCCGCGCGGCCAGGGTGTCGCCGCGGTGGAACAGGTCATCCGCGAGAGCAAGCGCACCCCGCACGCCTGGGCGGCGATGCAGCAGGTGCGCGAGATGACCACCGCCGTGCCGCTGGAGGAGATGATGCGCATCACCGAGATCTGGGTCGACACGGCGATGCAGCTCGGCGAGAAATCGTTGCGCACGATGGACCGCCTGGTGCGCGCGCAGTCGCGGCGCTCCGGGCTCGACGCGGGCTGATGCGGCGGCGGTCTATTCGCTACTACGGGGGGAGCACTCGTCGTCCTTGACGCCTCGCACGCGTGCGTCGAGTGCATCCTTGCCGGCCGTCAATTGCTCACGCAGCACGGACAGCCGCTGCCGCCATTCGGCCTGCAGCTGCCAATCGGCCATGCGCATCAGCTCGCCGCCGTTGGTGGCCATCTGCGCCAGACCCAGGTTGCTGGCGACGCCACGTAGCGCATGCGCGCTCTCGCGCAATTGCTCCCAGTCCGAGCGCGTGCCGTCGCGCTCGATCGCAGCCACGCAGTTTTGCGCATCGTCCAGGCATTGCCGTACGAACTGACGTTCGAATTCGTCGCCCATGCCCAATGCCGCCAGCTCGTCCAGCACGCTCGCATCCAGCACGCCTTCGAAACTGGTCGGCAACTGCACCGTGGTGGCCGGGCTCGCCAACGGGCGCGTGCTGACGGCCAGATCGGCCAGGGTGTCGAGCAATTTCGCCGCCACTACCGGTTTGGCCAGGAAGGCGCGTGCACCGGCCTGCTCGCAGCCGCGGATGGCTTCGGGCGTCACATCGGCGCTGAGCACCACCACCGGCGTGTAGCGCATGCCGCCGGCCTGCATCACCCGCAGTTGCTTGAGCATGTCCAGGCCATTCATGCCGGGCATGTGCAGATCCACGATCACCGCGTCGAAGTCTTCATCGGCCATGGCATCGAGCACCTGCTCGGCACCATTGACGCACAGCACCTTGTGCCCTGCCTTTTCCAGCAGGCGCTGCAGCACCATGCGGTTGGCTTCGTGGTCGTCGGCCACCAGCATGCGCATGCTGCGCACGCGGGCGCGGTGACGCAGGAACGGGTTGGAGAAGGCGATGACGTTGGAGGCCTCCAGCTCGTCGGGTACCTCTTCCAGCGCACTGGCCGCCGCACGGCTGGGGGCGGCCCTGGACGGCTCGCCGATCGTCAGCGGCAACTCGAACCAGAACACGCTACCGCTGGGCTTGTTCTCCCTGAACCCGATGCTGCCGCCCATCGCCTCCACCAGGCCCTTGGCGATGGTGGTGCCCAGCCCGGTGCCCTCGTACCGTCGCGACAATCCGACGTCGGCCTGCTCGAAGGCCTCGAACAGCCGCGGGCGCATGTCCAGCGGTACGCCAATGCCGCTGTCTTCGACTTCGAAACGCAGCCGCACCGACTGCTCGGCACCGCCGGAGAGCCGCGTGACCCGCAGCAGCACGTGCCCGTATTCGGTGAACTTGACCGCATTGCCGACCAGGTTGAGCAGCACCTGGCGCAGATGGCCGGTATCGCCCTTGAGCAGGTCCGGCACGTCGGCGGCCACCTGCATGGCGTAGTCCAGCCCGCGCGTCCTGGCCTGCGGCTGCAGGATCATGCTGACCGAACCGATCAGCTCGCGCAGCGAGAAATCGCGCTGATCGATCCGGATCTTGCCGGCTTCGATCGCCGAGATGTCCAGTACCTCTTCCACCAGCGACAGCAGGCTGCGCGCCGATGCCTGGATGGTGTTGAGGCATTCCTTCTGCTCCGCGTCCAGGCGCGTGGTCGCTAGCACTTCGGTCATGCCCGACAACCCGTTGAGGGGGGTGCGGAACTCGTGGCTCATGTTGGCCAGGAAGCGGCTCTTGGCCTGGTTGGCATGGCGCGCCTCGCGCACGGCGCGGGTCATCGCACGCAGCAGCGAGTCGAAATACAGCGGTACCGCGATCAGGCCCAGCCACAGGCCCCAGCTGAGATACGGATTGGCCTTCCAGTACGGCGAGATCAGGATCGCACTGAGAAAGCACAGGCTGCCCATCGCGGTCGCCGCACGCAGATAGTTGCTGCCATAGCGCAGGCCATTACCGATGGTCACCCACATGCACACCGCATACAGTGGCGAGGCCGGCTCGCCCTGGATCGCCATGATGGCGCCGGTGCAGGTGTAGTCCAGCAGCATGCCGATCAGGCGGCGCGTATGCGAGACCTGCGGTCGCAGCAGGATGGCCACCATCAGGCCCAGCGACACCACCAGCTCGCCGACCAGGATCAGCCAGGTGGCCATCAAGGTATCGCCATGGGTGTGCTGATAGCGCCAGCCCAGGTACGAAATGAACAACGTGGTGATGATGATGCGGATCAGGTTTTGTGCGTGTTCCGTATCCGCCCGCCCGGACAGGCGTCGTTTCAACCATGGCAAGGGAGACGTCATAGAAGCCTCAGACGCGCGGTGGCGTCGCTGGTGTGGGAATCCGTTCGTGCGTCGCTGCCGCGTCGCCGATCCTGTGGGGCAACCGCGCAACGCACGCGTCCGCGCCCTCGTGTAACAGACGCAACAATGACATGGGAATGATGACCAGCGCACCCAATAGCGCGATCGCCAGCTCCAGTTGTTGCTGCCAGTACACACTATTGGCAAGTGTCATACCGAAACTGAGCGCACCCATTGCGGTGGCCGTCTGCAGGGCATGGCTGCCAAAGCGCAGGCCATTGCCGATGGTGACCCATAGCAATACCACCGACAGGCAGGCCATCGGCGCGCCGAACCAGGTCATGGCCAGACCGATCAGGCCATAGTCGGCCAGCATGCCGAGCGTGCGGCGCAGATGCGAGCGCCGTGGCCTCACCACTATCCACGCGAAGATCAGCACCGCCCCAGCCTGCCCGACTGCGATCATGCCCAGCAGCAATTGCAGTTGGTGCCGGGGCAATTGCCAGTGCGAGGCGAATGCCAGGGTGTAGGCCAGGATCAGCAGGATCATGACGATGCGCACCATCGCCTGGCCATGCTCGCTGTCGGGACGCCGCGCAAGCCGGTCCCGCAGCTGGCCGAGCACCGCCCTCACCTCACACCCCGGGTCGCGCCGATGCGGTGGAGAATTCCCCGCAGATCTGGTCAAGCTGCGCACGGCCGCGCAGCAACGCATCCACGCAGCGCGGATCGAACAGGCGGCCGCGCTGCGCGTACAGATAGGCCAGTGCGGCATCCATCGTCCACGCTTCCTTGTACGGGCGCGGCGACAGCAAGGCGTCGAACACGTCGGCCACCGCCACGATGCGCGCCTCCAGCGGAATCGCTTCGCCGACCAGTCCATCCGGATAGCCGGTGCCGTCGTAGCGCTCGTGGTGGCGCAGCGCGATCAGGGCGCCGACCTGGATGAAGCGGTTCTGGCTGCCGCTGAGCAGCTCGTAGCCGATCCGCGGGTGGCGCTTCATGATGCTCATCTCGTCGTCGGTGAGCTTGCCCGGCTTGAGCAGCACCGCATCGGGAATGGCGATCTTGCCCATGTCGTGCAGCGGCGCGGCCATCTCGATGATGCGCACTTCTTCTTCCGACAACCCCAGTTGCTCGGCGATCAGGCCGGCAACGTGCGACATGCGCTCCAGGAACGCGCTGGTGCCCGAATCGCGGTACTCGATGGCGCGCGCCAGCCGCGACAAGGTTTCGCGCTCGCGCTCCTCGACCTCGTTCATGCTGGCCAGCAGGCGTTGCTCCAGCGACAGCGCGCGTTGCTTGACGCTTTCGCTCTGCTGGCGCAGCTGCAGCAGGTTGGAACACCGCGCGCGCAATTCGCGCGGGCGGATCGGCTTGACCAGAAAGTCGATCACACCGGCTTCCAGCGCTGCCTGGCGAATCGGCTCGTCGCCGACGATGGTGATCAGGATGATTGGAATGTCGCGATGACTGGGCAGCCGGCGCAGCCGCCGCGCGAACTCCAGACCATCCATGCCCGGCATGCGGTAGTCGAGCAGCAACAGGTCCACGCGGCCGGCCTCGCACCATGCCAACGCGTCGAGCGGGTCGCCGAAATCATAAACCTTCAGTTCCGGCGCAATGTCCTCGATGACATGGCGCAGCATCGTCCGCGCAGACATCTGGTCATCGACAATGACGATGTTCAATCCCAGATCCGCCTTTTCCGCCCAGCTTCCCCATGTATCCGCCGACACGATGCCGTCCGGACTCCCTAAAACATCCTGCATAGCCGTTGCTCCTCTATCCCGAGAACGGAAAAGCGATGACGTCGACCCCTCTGTCGACTCCCCCGAACGTCACGGCGTTCGAGGCTCCGCCCTAGCATATGCAGTATCTGTGCCGTGAGCACGCGCTTGGCACAAAAAAGTCAGGCTTCCGGCCGCATGTACGGAAACAGCAGGACGTCACGGATCGAGGTGCTGCCGGTCAGCAGCATCACCAGACGGTCGATACCGATGCCCAGACCCCCGGTCGGCGCCATGCCGTACTCCAACGCACGGATGTAATCGGCGTCGAAATGCATGGCTTCGTCGTCGCCGCCGTCCTTGGCCTGCACCTGCGCCTGGAAGCGTGCGGCCTGGTCTTCGGGGTCATTGAGTTCGGAGAAGCCGTTGGCCAGCTCCTTGCCATTGATGAAGAGCTCGAAGCGATCGGTGTACCCCGGCTCGGTGTCGCTGGAACGCGCCAGCGGCGACACCTCGACCGGATGGTCGGTGATGAAGGTCGGCTGCACCAGGGTGTGTTCGACGGTGGCTTCGAAGATCTCCAGCAGCAGCTTGCCCCAGCCGTAGGACGGCTTGACCCGGATCTTCAGCCGCTCGCAATGGCGCAGCAGCGCCTCGCGGTCGGTGCAGTCGGCGGCGCTGATCTCAGGGTTGTGGTGACGGACGGCCTCATCCATGCGCCAGCGCCGGAAAGCCGGCGCCAGATCGATGTCGGCGCCGTCCCAGCTCACCTGGGTGGTGCCCAGCACCGTCTGTGCGGTGTCGCGGATGACCTGCTCGGTCAGATCCATGATCTCGTGGTACGTGGCATAGGCCTCGTAGAGCTCGAGCATGGTGAACTCGGGGTTGTGCCGGGTCGACACGCCCTCGTTGCGGAAGTTGCGGTTGATCTCGTAGACGCGCTCCAGGCCACCGACCACCAGGCGCTTGAGGTACAACTCCGGGGCGACGCGCAGGTACAGGTCCAGGTCCAGCGCGTTGTGGTGGGTGGTGAACGGCTTGGCCGTGGCGCCACCGGGGATGTAATGCATCATCGGCGTTTCCACTTCCAGGAAGCGGCGCGCGTCCAGCCAGGCGCGCATCGCGCGGATGATCTTGGAGCGCTTGATGAAGACCTCGCGCGCCTCGGGGGTCACGATCAGGTCGACGTAACGCTGGCGGTAGCGCTGCTCCACGTCCGACAGGCCATGCCACTTGTCCGGCAGCGGGCGCAGCGACTTGGTCAGCAGGCGCAGCGCGCTGGCCTTGACCGACAGCTCGCCGGTCTTGGTGCGGGTGAGCCCACCCTCCACTGCCACGATGTCGCCCACATCCCAGCCCTTGAAGGCGGTATAGGCATCGCCGAGCACATTGCCCTGCAGGAACAGCTGCACACGCCCGGATTCGTCCTGAATCTGCGCAAAGCTGGCCTTGCCCATGACCCGCTTGGCCATCAGGCGGCCGGCCATGCGCACCGGGCGCCCGCTGGCCTCCAGCGCCTCTGCGGTCCAGGTCTGCGCATCGGCGAATTCGGCCTGCAGATCACCGGCGAAGTGTTCGCGCACGAAGTCGTTCGGATACGCGATGCCCTGGCCGCGCAACGCGCCCAGTTTCGCGCGACGCTCGGCGATGAGGCTGTTCTCGTCGACGGGAAGTTGCGGCGCGGGGGTCTGTTCGGTCATGGCGGAAATCGGTCTGCGATAGGTCGGGCGCGTGCCCGGTGGGGAGTGAGGAGCCGGCAGCGCTGGCTCCTGTTTTTACAGTGCGACGATGACGGCGGACGATCGACTGGATCGTCCGCCGTAGCGCGGGTGTCGTGCGACCCGGACATAGCGCACAGGCCGCCTCGTCATGCCGCGCCGCCGGCAGCTTGATGCCGACGGCGTACCGCGATCAGGCATCCAGGCGTTTGGAACCCGCTGCCAGACCCGCCTTCAGGCTGGCCTCGACGAATTCGTCCAGATCGCCGTCCAGCACTTTCTGCGTGTCGCTGCGTTCGATGCCGGTGCGCAGATCCTTGATGCGGCTCTGGTCGAGCACGTAGTTGCGGATCTGGCTGCCCCAGCCGATATCGGACTTGGTCGCTTCCAGTGCGTCGCGCTCGACATTGCGCTTCTGCACTTCCAGCTCGTACAGCTTGGCGGCCAGCATCTTCATCGCGTTGTCGCGGTTCTGGTGCTGGCTGCGGCCGGTCTGGCAGGCGACCACGGTGTTGGTCGGAATGTGCGTGATACGCACGGCCGATTCGGTCTTGTTGACGTGCTGACCACCGGCACCGGAGGAGCGATACACGTCGGTGCGCAGATCGGCCGGGTTGATGTCGATCTCGATGTTGTCGTCCACCTCCGGCGATACGAAGACCGAGGTGAAGCTGGTATGCCGGCGGTTGTCCGAGTCGAACGGCGACTTGCGCACCAGCCGGTGCACGCCAATTTCGGTCTTGAGCCAGCCATAGGCGTACTCGCCCTCGATACGCACGGTGGCCGACTTGATGCCCGCCACTTCGCCGCCGGAGACTTCCATCAGCTCGGTCTTCCAGCCGCGCGACTCGGCCCAGCGCAGGTACATGCGCAACAGGATTTCGGCCCAGTCCTGCGCCTCGGTGCCACCGGCGCCGGCCTGGATGTCGACGAACGCATTGGCGCCATCCATCTGCCCGGAGAACATGCGCTGGAATTCCAGCTTTTCCACGTGCGCCTGGTACTTGTCCAGATCGGCGATCACCGCCACCGCGGTGTCTTCGTCCTGCTCGCTGTCGGCCAGCTCGAGCAGATCGCCGGCATCGGTCAGGCCGGCCAGCACGTCGGCGATGCCGATGACGGTCTTTTCCAGCATGGAGCGCTCACGTCCCAGGGCCTGGGCACGTTCGGCGTCGTTCCATACGTCCGGGCTTTCCAGCTCCCGGCTGACTTCCTCTAGACGCTCTTTCTTGGCGTCGTAGTCAAAGATACCCCCTGAGCGAGAGCACGCGATCGTTGAGATCGGTGATGCGCTGGCGGATCGGATTGGTTTCGATCATGACGGACTTCCGGCAAACAAGCTGGTTAGTTTAGCAAGCGGGCGGCGGCGGCGGAACGCGGTGGCGTCTGCCCGGCCATGCCGCGCAACGGGGACGGCGACGCGCACCTGCCCTCTCGCGCCCGCTCGACCAGTGCGACATCGCCAGCGTTGCGCGCCGGTGTCGCAACGGCTGCGACGCCTGGCGCGCGACGCCGGAACCGCTGCGCGATACGCCGTGCGTTCCCGGGCATCTTCCTGCCCAGACCGGGTTGCCGGTCAGCGCACCGGCAGTGGCTCGGTCCTGGACCCGGCCGCGGCCTGCCCGGCGTGCGCGCGCAGCGTGACCAGATGGCTACGACTGCAGGGCAACACGGTGGCGTCGCGCAGGTGCACGCGCGCGTCGCCCGAATCGGCCGGCTCAATGGCCTGAACCTGCCCAAGATTGACCAGATAGCTGCGATGGATGCGCACGAACACGGCCGGGTCCAGCCTGGCCTCGATCGCCGCCATGGTGCTGCGCAGAGGATAGTCATGCCCGCGCACGCGCAGGTTGACGTAGTTGCCCGAGGCCTGGATCCATTCGATATCTGCGGTAGCCACCAAAAAATCCCGACCGAGCTTGCGCACCAGAAAGCGCTCCGGCCGGTCCAACGGCTCCACTGGTGGCCCTTCCTCCGGCGCGGCGAGCAGATGCGCCTCGCCCTGGCGGCGCCGCGCGTACCAGCTCAAGATGTGCTGCAACGCCACCAGCAGGGCAAAGGTGCGCAGATCCTTGGACAGCTCGTACATCCACTGCAGCCCGCCCCCGAAGTCGTAATGGGTACCGGCCATGGCGTAAATCGACTTACGCAACACCACCATGCCGGCCACATGCGCCAACCACCATCCCAGCGCAGCCGCCGCATACAACGGCAGGCGCCGCCGCCAGGCAGCGGCCTCCAGCGGCCATCGGGCACACAGAAAGAGCACTGCCGGCAACAGCAACAGCGCCGCGGTGGCGCTGCTCAACTCCCAGCTCAACACCTGCCACAGCACGATCGCCTCGCCATCGCGGCGCCCTGCCAGCCACGCGCTCAGCGTGTTGCCCAATGCACTCAGGTAGAACACCAGCAACCAGATCGTCACCGCCCAGCGCGTGGTGAAGTGGCGCACTCCGTCCCTAGGTGTCGGCGGGCGTGGCCCGGTCGTTTCCATTGCACACGTCCGCAGTTGGCAGCTGGCGATCATAGAGGCCTGCGCGACGGGGCGAAACCGTCACCCCAGCCGCCCCCGTTCGTCCCTGGGACGGCACAACTGGTCACTGCGCCGGGGCACTTCCACCCCTGACACCTATGCCCTCGCGAGCCGGCGGGCAGGATGCACCCACTTCTCCCGTTACCGACCGCACCATGACCGAGCGCCGCCACGATATCGATGCCTTGCGCGTCTTCGCCTTCGCCCTGCTGATCCTCTATCACGTAGGCATGGCCTACGTGGCCGGCTGGGATTTCCACCTGAAGAGCGCCTACACCACCGACTGGCTGCAGCCGCCGATGATTGCGCTCAACCGCTGGCGGATGCCGCTGCTGTTCCTGATCTCGGGCATGGCAATCGGCCTGGCGCGGGCCGAGCGTGCGCCGTGGCAGTTCGCGTGGCGGCGCTGCGGGCGCTTGCTGCCGCCACTGTTGTTCGGCATGTTCGTCGTGGTGGCCGTGCAGGCCTACTGCCAGGGCGTGAGCAACGGCAAGGTGGTCCCCGGGTTCGGCAGCTTTCTGCTGCGCTACTGGCAGCTGCGGCCGTGGCCGGCCGGCAGCTTCGATGGCTGGGAACATGGCATCACCTGGAACCACCTGTGGTACCTGGCCTATCTGCTGCCCTACACCTTGGTGTTGATGGCGATGATTGCGCTGGGCCGCGCCTTGCCGGTCACCCTTCCGCGCCTGCCCAGCTCCATTGCGGGCCCGGCCGTGCTGCTGGTCCCCATCCTCTGGGAAGCCTTCTGCGTGCTGTGGGTGATGCCGCGCCATCCGCCGACCCATGCATTGGTTGGCGACTGGTTCGTGCATGCCGAATCGTTTCCGCTGTTCGTGCTCGGGTATGTGCTGGCCCATCGCGCACGCTTCTGGGACTGGGTGGTGCAATTGCGCTGGCCGACCCTGATCGCGGCGCTGCTGGCGATCACGCTCGAACTGGGCATCCGGCATCTGGGGCGTACGCTCGATCCTGCACAGCTGTCCGACATGCTGGCGACAGTACGTTGGGACGTGGTGGAACGACTGGCACGTGCAGCCTATACCTGGCTGGCCCTGCTCACGCTGCTGGGCTGGGCAAGACAGCGTCTGAATCGCCCGTTTGCCTGGCTGCCGTACTGCACCCAGGCGGTGTTCCCCTGGTACATCCTGCATCAAAGCCTGATCATCCTGGCGCTGTACTGGCTGGCACCGCTGCACTTGGGCCCCTGGCTGGAGCCGGCGCTGGTGCTGCTTGCCACCGTGGCGGGATGCCTGCTGTTGCACGAATACCTGATCCGCCGCGTGCGCTGGCTGCGGCCGCTGTTCGGCATGACGGCGCGAGAACCACAGGCCGCCACGCCTGCAACGACGCCTGCCTTGGTGGGGTGATGACTGGCAGCGATGCCCCGCCACTGCGGCATGCCGCGCCCGCAGCAGGTTGCATTGCCAACGCCGCCCAGGCCCGGCGGCGCACTCACCCAGATGACGACGCCGGCTCGCAATGTTCGACGATCAACTGCACCGCCGTGCCGCCGCGGTAGTCGTCGCTGACCAGACGGTACGCCAGCCGCACCACGCGCGCGGGCTCGCTGCCGCGCCAGCCGTTGAAGTGGATGGCGTTGAGCGGCTCGGGCCGGCCGGGACAGCGCAAGGTCAGTTTGAGATGGCGCTCCTTGAGCACACGGTATTGCAATACTTCGAACCGACCATCGAACAAGGGCTCGGGAAAGCCCTGCCCCCATGGCCCGGCCACGCGCAGCGCTTCGGCATGCACGTGATCGAGTTCGTGCGCGGCCAGTTCGCCGTCGCTGTGCAATTCGGCATGCAGCAGCGAGGCGTCCACCATCGCCTGCACCTGTGCTTGAAAGGCCTGTTCGAAGGTGGCCAGCGCCGCGTGGTCGATGCTCAGCCCGGCAGCCATCGCATGGCCACCGAACTTCTGGATCAGGCCGGGATGGCGCGCGTCCACCGCCGCCAGCACATCGCGGATGTGCAGGCCGGGGATCGACCGCGCCGAGCCACGCAGCTGGCTGCTGCCGGGCTCCGCTGGCGCCAGCGCGATCACCGGACGGTGCAGCCGGTCCTTGAGTTTGGAGGCGACCAGGCCGATTACGCCCGGGTGCCAGTCGGCATCGAACAGGCAGGCGGCCATCGGCAACGCACCATCGGCATCCAGCACCACCTTGGTGACGGCCTGCTCGGCGTCGTCGGTCATCAGCTGCTGCACCGCACGGCGCTCGGCATTGATGTCTTCCAGCGTGCCGGCAATCTCGCGCGCGCGGCTCCAGTCTTCGCTGAGCAGCAGTTCGATGCCCAGTGCCATGTCCTCGAGCCGACCGGCCGCATTGAGACGTGGCCCGAGCGCAAAGCCGATATCGCTGGCACTCAAGCGTGCGACATCGCGGCCGCTGGCATCGATCAATGCTCGCAGGCCGATGCAGCCCTTGCCTTCGCGCAGCCGACGCAGGCCGGCCGACACCAGGGCACGGTTGTTGGTGTCCAGCGGCACCAGGTCGGCCACCGTGCCGACGGCTACCAGATCCAGCAGTACCGACAGATCGGGTTCACTGCGGTCGGCAAATGCACCGCGTGCGCGCAGCGTGCTGCGCAAGGCCAGCAACACGTAGAAGATCACGCCGACCCCGGCCAGGGTCTTGCTGGGAAAGCTGTCTTCGGCCAGGTTCGGGTCGACGATCGCATCGGCTGGCGGCAACACCTCCCCCGGCAGATGGTGGTCGGTGACCAGCACCGTCCAGCCGCGCGCCTTGGCTGCGGCCACACCGGCATGGCAGGCGATGCCGTGATCGACGGTGACCAGCACATCCGGCTGCAGCGCGGCCAGTTCGTCGACCAAGGCCGGCGACAGGCCATAGCCATGCACCATGCGATTGGGCACGGCGTGGTGCACATCCAGCGCCCCGAGCATGCGCAAACCACGCACACCCACCGCGCAGGCGGTGGCGCCATCGCAATCGAAATCGCCCACCACCAGGATGCGCCGTTGCTGTGCAATCGCATCGGCCAACAGGTTGGCGGCCACATCGCTGTTGTGCAGCAGCTGCGGCGACAGCAGTTGCCCCAAGCGCGGCTGCGCGCCCTGCGCGTCGCGCACGCCGCGCGCGGCATAGAGACGGCGCAGCAGCGGCAGCATGGCATCGGGCCATTGCCCGGCCGGCCCCGCAGGCCGCCGGACGATCCGCGGGCTGGACGTCATTGCGCCAGCTGCAGGCGCGGCGTTCGCCAGAACCGCCAACGTTGCGTGCGTGCCAGCGACAGCGTTTCACCGTCCTGGAAATCCAGCACCAGCCGATCCAGCTCGCCGCGCGCCATTGCCGCCAATAGCGGTGCCACCGCCTCGTCGCCAAACTGCTGCAATGAGCGCAGATGGCGCAGATCCACCAGCGCATCCACGCGCTGTTCGCCGTGCGCATCGGCACCGGCGGCAAGCGCCAACGCACGCAGCAACGACTCGCGGCTGCGCACCTGACGATGCGGCGATGTCACTGCACGCGGCGGCACACCGCCACCCCAGAACCACAGTGAATTGATCGCCGGCTTGCCGCTGGCCACGCGGCCCTCGTTCCAGGGATGCTGATGCAGCAGCACCTGCGCCTCCGTCAGCAAGGCACGCCAGCGCCGGCCTGCATCGCCTGCCGGCAGATGCTCGAACAGGTCGTCGCCGATTGCGACATCCGGCGGCACGAAATCCGGCAACGTCGCGTCCGGGGACAACCGCAGATACCAGCGCGACGGCGTGGGCGCGTCGAGCAGGAAACCGGCATCGCCGAACATCGGCTTGAGGAGCGGCAGCAACACCGCCACATCCTCGGCGGTGGGACCGAGCGCTTCGCCATAGCCCATCAGACGGGCGCCCTGCATGTCCGGCACCACATAGGCTGGGTCGGCACGTACCCAGGTGGCGCCGGCGGCATCGCCCGCATCCAGCTGGCGGGTCAACGCAGCCACCGGCCAATGCGCCGGGGTCAGGGTGAAATGACGCTGCAGCTGCGCCACCTCACCACTTACGGCCTGCTGCTGGTCGGCGCGCGCCAAGGCACGCGCCACCAGCGCATTGCCCAGGGTTCCGGGCAGACGGCGTTTTTCCGGCAGCAGCAGCGTGGCGGTGGTCATCGCGCGGTAGTGCCGCTCAGTCCAGGTACGCGACGCTGACCACTTCGTACTCGCGCTGGCCGGCCGGCGCATCGATGGTGACCGAATCGCCCTCCAGCTTGCCGATCAGCGCACGCGCCAGCGGCGAGGAAATCGCGATCAGGCCCATCTTGATGTCCGCTTCCAGGTCGCCAACGATCTGGTAGCGCTTTTCTTCGTCGGTCTCGGTATCTGCCAGCGTCACCGTGGCGCCGAACACGATCTTGGTGCCGGCCGACAACTTGGTGATGTCGATGATCTCGGCATGCGAGAGCTCGCTTTCCAGCTGCTTGATGCGGCCTTCGATGAAGCTCTGCTGCTCGCGCGCAGCATGGTACTCGGCGTTTTCCTTCAAATCGCCGTGCGCACGCGCTTCGGCGATCGCGTTGATCACCTCCGGGCGCTTGACCGACTTCAACTGCTCCAGCTCTTCGCGCAGGCGCTGCGCGCCCTTCAACGTCATGGGTGCTCTCATGCTTCCAGCTCCTTGTGCAGTTCCTGCAGCGACCACACGGGGCCGGTGCCACGGAATTCCAGCGATTGCACCAGCGCCTTGGCGCCGGCGACAGTGGTCGAATAGGTCACGCGATGCTGCAACGCTTCACGCCGGATCGAGAACGAATCGGAGATGGCAGCGCGACCTTCGGTGGTATTGACGATATAGACGATCTCGCCGTTCTTGATCGAATCGACGATATGCGGGCGGCCTTCGGCCACCTTGTTGACGATCTCGCAGCTCAGCCCGTTCTGCTGCAGCCACGCACCGGTGCCGCGCGTGGCCACCAGGGTGAAGCCACGCTCCACCAGCGCCTGCGCCACCGGCAACACGCGCTGCTTGTCGGGGTCGCGCACCGACACGAACGCCTTGCCCACCGGCGGCGCCTTGATGCCGCCGGCTTCCTGCGCACGAGCGAACGCGGCACTGAAGCTGCGGCCCACGCCCATCACCTCGCCCGTGGAGCGCATTTCCGGCCCGAGGATCGGGTCGACGCCCTGGAACTTGGCGAACGGGAAGATCGCCTCCTTCACCGAGTAGTAATCCGGCACGATTTCCTTGGTGGCGCCCTGCTCGGCCAGCGTCTTGCCGGCCATGCAGCGGGCGGCGATCTTGGCCAGCGGCATGCCGATGGCCTTGGACACGAACGGTACGGTACGCGAAGCGCGCGGATTCACTTCGAGCAGATAGACGATGTCGTCGCCGGCATCGTTGACCTGCACCGCGAACTGGGTGTTCATCAGGCCGACCACGTTCAGGCCTTCGGCCAGCATCACCACCTGGCGACGCAGTTCGGCCTGGGTCTGCGGCGAGAGCGAATACGGCGGCAGCGAGCAAGACGAATCGCCCGAATGCACGCCGGCCTCTTCGATATGCTCCATCACCCCGCCGATCAGCACGTTGCCGTCCTTGTCGGCAATGATGTCCACGTCCACTTCCACCGCGTTGTCCAGGAAGCGGTCCAGCAGCACCGGCGAGTCGTTGGAGACCTTCACTGCATCGCGCACATAGCGTGCCAGGTCGGATTCGCCGTAGACGATTTCCATCGCGCGGCCGCCCAGCACGTAGCTCGGGCGCACCACCAGCGGGTAACCGATCTCGCGCGCCAGCACCAAGGCTTCGTCGGCGTTGCGGGCGATGCGGTTCGGCGGCTGCTTCAGGCCCAGCTTGTCGACCAGCTGCTGGAAACGCTCGCGGTCTTCGGCCAGGTCGATCGAATCCGGGCTGGTGCCGATCACCGGCACGCCATTGGCTTCCAGCGCACGCGCCAGCTTCAGCGGAGTCTGGCCGCCGTACTGCACGATCACACCCTTGGGCTGCTCCAGCTCGACGATTTCCAGCACGTCTTCCAGCGTCAGCGGCTCGAAGTACAGGCGGTCGGAGGTGTCGTAGTCGGTGGAGACGGTTTCCGGATTGCAGTTGACCATGATGGTTTCAAAGCCATCATCGCGCAGCGCCAGTGCCGCGTGCACGCAGCAGTAATCGAACTCGATGCCCTGGCCGATGCGGTTGGGGCCACCGCCCAGGATCATGATCTTGTCGCGATCGGTCGGCAGCGCCTCGCATTCGTCCTCGTAGGTCGAGTACAGATAGGCCGTGCTGGTGCCGAATTCGGCAGCGCACGAATCCACGCGCTTGTAGACCGGCCGCACCTTCAGCGCGCGGCGCAACGTGCGCACCGATTCTTCGTTGCTGCCGATCAGCTGCGCCATGCGCGCATCGGAGAACCCGGCACGCTTGAGCATGCGCAGGCACGGTGCATCCAGCGCCGCCATGCCGTCGTCGGCCAGCTGCTGTTCGTGGCTGATGATTTCTTCGATCTGGTCCAGGAACCAAGGGTCGATGAACGACAGCGCATACACATCGGCCACCGTCATGCCGGCACGGAAGGCATCGGCGACGTAGAACAAACGCTCCGGGCCCGGTGCCTTGAGCTCGCGCTTGAGCGTGGCGATGTCGTCTTCGCTGCTCAGGTCCAGGCCGGTCGGATCCAGGCCGATCTTGCCGGTTTCCAGGCCACGCAGCGCTTTCTGCAGCGATTCCTGGAAGGTGCGGCCCATCGCCATCACCTCGCCCACCGACTTCATCTGCGTGGTCAGGCGCGCATCGGCCTGCGGGAATTTTTCGAACGCAAAGCGCGGAATCTTGGTGACCACGTAGTCGATCGACGGCTCGAACGAGGCCGGGGTCAGACCACCAGTGATCTCGTTCTTCAATTCGTCCAGCGTGTAGCCCACTGCCAGCTTGGCGGCGACCTTGGCGATCGGAAAACCAGTGGCCTTGGAGGCCAGCGCCGAGGAACGCGACACACGCGGGTTCATTTCGATGACGACCACGCGGCCGGTGGTCGGGCTGATGCCGAACTGCACGTTCGAGCCGCCGGTATCCACGCCGATCTTGCGCAGCACCGCGATCGAGGCATCGCGCAGGCGCTGGTATTCCTTGTCGGTGAGCGTCTGCGCCGGCGCCACGGTGATCGAGTCGCCGGTGTGCACGCCCATCGGGTCGAGGTTTTCGATGGCACAGACGATGATGCAGTTGTCCGCGGTATCGCGCACCACTTCCATCTCGAATTCCTTCCAGCCCAGCACCGACTCTTCCACCAGCACTTCGGTGGTCGGCGAGAGCTCCAGGCCGCGACCGACGATCTCGATCAGCTCTTCGCGGTTGTAGGCGATGCCGCCGCCGCTGCCGCCCAGGGTGAAGCTGGGGCGGATGATGGTCGGGTAACCGACCCGGGTCTGGATATCCAGCGCTTCTTCCAGCGTGTGCGCCACTTCGGCCTTGGGGCATTCAAGGCCGATCTCGCCCATCGCCACGCGGAACAGCTCGCGGTCTTCGGCCATGCGGATCGCTTCGCGCTTGGCGCCGATCAGCTCGACGTTGTACTTCTCCAGCACGCCGTGATCGGCCAGATCCAGCGCGCAGTTCAGCGCGGTCTGCCCGCCCATGGTCGGCAGCAGGGCGTCGGGCTTTTCCTTGGCGATGATCTTCTCGACCGTCTGCCAGTTGATCGGCTCGATGTAGACGGCATCGGCCATGTTCGGGTCGGTCATGATGGTGGCCGGATTGCTGTTGACCAGCACCACCCGGTAGCCCTCGTCGCGCAGCGCCTTGCACGCCTGCGCGCCGGAGTAATCGAACTCGCAGGCCTGGCCGATGACGATCGGACCAGCGCCGATGATCAGGATGGTTTTTAGGTCGGTACGACGTGGCATTTTTCAGTAATCCTCAACGTTTTCTGAGATGCGGGACCCGGGACCCGGGACCCGGGACCCGGATTCAAGCCGACGCTGCAATGACTGCTGCAATCTGGAAAGCATTTGGCTGACGCGCTCGCACAGCTCCAGCGCCGCGATCAGTTCTGCGTGTTGCCCCATTCCAAGTCGCTCGACCAGCAACAGTTGCGTCTGCAATTCAGCGCACGAGCCCATGGCAATCGCGACGAAGCGCGCGTAATCCCGGGTGGTGCTGCGTGCGTTGCCTTCCGCGATATTGGACGGAATCGATACCGCCGAACGCTGGAGCTGCGAGGTCAAACCGTAGCGCTCCACCTGCGGCAGCGAGGTGCCAAACGCATACACTGATTCGGCAAGCTGCATCGACAGCTGCCAGACCTCCAGCTCCCGGAAATGGGAGACAGCCATCAGGCTGCCTTTTCCGGGTCCCGGGTCCCGGGTCCCGGGCCCCGCATCAACTCCACGAACCGATCGAACAACGGCCCCACATCGCGCGGACCGGGCGAGGCTTCGGGGTGGCCCTGGAACGAGAACGCCGGTGCGTCGGTCAGCGCGATGCCCTGGTTGGTGCCATCGAACAGCGAACGGTGGGTCACCCGCACATTGGCCGGCAGGCTGCTTTCATCCACTGCAAACCCGTGGTTCTGCGAGGTGATCATCACCCGGCCGCCGTCCAGATCCTGCACCGGGTGATTGGCGCCGTGATGGCCCGTGGTCATCTTCACCGTCTTCGCGCCAGCGGCCAGCGCCAGCAACTGATGGCCCAGGCAGATGCCGAAGGTCGGCACCTTCTGCGCGACCAGCTCCTTGATCGCGTCAATAGCGTAATCGCAGGGCTCCGGGTCGCCCGGGCCATTGGACAGGAACACGCCATCCGGCTGCATCGCCAGCACCTCGGCCACCGGCGTGCGCGCCGGTACCACGGTGACGTCGCAACCACGGTCGGCCAGCATGCGCAGGATGTTGAGCTTGACGCCGTAATCGTAAGCAACAACTTTGTGCTTCAGCTCGGCCCGCACGAACGTGTCGGAGTTGAGATCCAGCGAGCCTTCCTGCCAGCTGTAGCTGGTCTCGGTGGAAACCACCTTGGCCAGATCCATGCCTTTCAGGCCGGGGAACTTGCGCGCGGCTTCCAATGCCTTTTCGATGTCGATCTCGCCGGCCATCAACGCGCCGTTCTGGGCGCCCTTCTCACGCAGCAAACGGGTCAGCTTGCGGGTGTCGATGCCGGAGATGGCCACCACGCCGCGCGCCTGCAGCCATTCCGGCAGGGCCACCTGGCTGCGCCAGTTGCTGGGACGGCGCGGCACATCGCGCACGATCAGGCCGGCGGCCCAGATCTTGCG
The DNA here is from genome assembly GCF_041477645.2 of Xanthomonas sp. NCPPB 1325. Classification (NCBI taxonomy): domain Bacteria; kingdom Pseudomonadati; phylum Pseudomonadota; class Gammaproteobacteria; order Lysobacterales; family Lysobacteraceae; genus Xanthomonas; species Xanthomonas sp. NCPPB 1325. Next base: position 2,279,126 of record NZ_CM192985.1, on the reverse strand, counting down.
GGCTTCGTCGTCCTGATCGGTAAAGCCGGTGTTGCCGATATGCGGATAGGTCAGCGTGACCATCTGGCGGGCGTAGGAGGGATCGGTCAGGACTTCCTGGTAACCGGTCATGGCGGTGTTGAACACCACTTCACCGACGGAAAGCCCGTTGGCGCCTACGGATTCGCCCTCGAACACGGTGCCGTCTTCGAGGACAAGGATTGCGGGTTGGGTCACGTGGGGTCTCGCTCTGGCTGCCTGGGACTCCGATGCGCTTCCGGCCAAATTCCGGTTGCAGCAAAGCGCGGACGCGGTGCTGAGGACCGGTCCGACGCTGGTTCGGGCAAGCGAGAATTGTAAAGGCAAGTGCCCCCGCATGCCACCCTGTCGCGCAGCCGAAGCGGCAGACGCCGCGCCGGAGCGGCATGAATGCGCTGCCGCGCCTGGCAACCGTTCACGCGCGGTTGCGTGGCGCGTTACAGCACCAGGTCGCGCACCCGATAGCTACCGGCCGGCCTCCCGATCAGGCGCTTGGCTGCATGCAGGGCGCCGCGCGCGAAAATGTCGCGATTGGTTGCGCGATGCACCAGCTCCACCCGTTCGCCAAGGCCGGTGAACTGCACCGTGTGTTCGCCCACGATATCGCCGGCGCGCAGGCTGGCAAAGCGCGGTTGCGCACCGCTGCCGGTGGCCGCTTCGCCCAGCGTCAGTGCGGTGCCGGAGGGTGCGTCCTGCTTGTGCACGTGATGGGCTTCGATGATGTCGCAGTCCCATCCGGGCAAGGTGCCGGCGGCGCGCTCGACCAATTCGGTGAGCACCGCCACCCCCAGGCTGAAATTGGACGCCCATACCAGCGGAATCTGCCGCGCGGCATCGAGCAAGGCGGCGCGCTGCGCCTCGTCCAGCCCGGTGGTGCCGGAGACCAGCGGCTTGCCGCGCTGCGTGCATAACGCCAGGACCGGCGCAAAGCCCTGCGGCAGGCTGAAGTCGATCGCCACATCGAAGGCCGGCGCACCGCCCAGCTCGCTGGCGGCAAAGAACGGCACGCCGTCGACCACCCGCTGCGAGGGCGAGCGCCCCACCACTGCGCCGACGACATGCAAGCCATCGTCTTCGGCCGCCAGGCGCAACAAGGCCTTGCCCATCCGCCCGGAGGCACCGTGGATCAACACTTTTACAGGAGACGTTGTCATGCCCGCAGGCTAGCGATGCGGTGTGGGTTGCACAAGGTGCTGGGATTCGGGATTCGGGATTCGGGAATCGTAAGAGCGGTGTGCGGTGGCTGAGCCGTTGGTGCGGCTGGTGAGGTTTGGCGGTTGTTGGGTGTGGTGTGGCTGGGAGCGCGGGGGCTTGCGGTGGCGTGGCGCTTGCTTGAGGGATTGCCGCTCACATCGACCGGCGCGATGCTTGCTCAGCCGTCCATGCCGTCCAGACGCTTGGCCCAGCTTTCGACTTCGCTGCGCTGCAGGCGACGCTCGAACAACGCGCGCCACGAGGGCACCAGTGGCAATGTCAGCACATCGGAGATCGCGGCGGTATCGACGGTGCGTGCGTACAGCACCTGCTGCAGTCGGGCCAATGTCCATTGCGGATGCGGTCGCTCCTGCAACGTGAGCATGTCGCCGGCGGCCACCGCGCCGGGTTGCAGCACGCGGTAATACCACCCGGTGCGTCCGCTGCCCTGCACCCGGCGCGCCATCTCGCGCACGCCGAAGCGGTCCGACAGCTTCCAGCATGGCTGGCGCACCTGCGAGACCTCCACTACCGCCGTGCCCAATGTAAAGCGATCGCCAAGACAGACCGTGGCCTCGGTCAGGCCGGTGCTGCTCAGGTTCTCGCCGAAGGCGCCGGCAGCTTCCAGCAGCGCATGCGCGCCAAGCTCGCTGCGCCAGGCGGCGTAGTGGTCGCGCGGATAGTGATGGATCGCCTTGTCCGGCCCGCCATGGACGCGCCGGTCGCCCTGCTCGTCGCCAACCAGACCGTCCACCGCAACCTGCACCGAACCCCGCACCGCGCGCTTGTCGATCGCGCTGCGGCTGCCGGGGCGCGTGAAGTCGCGTGCCACGCCGATGGCGACGCTATCGATCCGCGTTGCGGTCGGCGCGTCCTGCAGCGTAGCGGGCGCGCTCATGCGCCCTGCCCCGGCAGCTCGGCCAGCGCCTCGCGCAGCACCTCGCCGAGCACCTGAATGCCCGCATCGATCTTCTCGCCCGGCACGGTGACGAACGACAGGCGCAGGGTGTTGGCTTGCGGGAGCGTCGCAAAAAACGGTGCGCCGGGCACGAACGCGACATTGCGTGCGATGGCGCGCGCCAGCAGTGCGGTACCGTCCAGCCCGGGCGGCAGGCTCACCCACAGGAACATGCCGCCTTCGGGGCGATTCCATTGCACCTGGGGCGGAAAATGCCTGTCCAGCGCTTCCAGCATCAGGCTGCATTGGCGCGCATACAGCGCGCGGATCTGCGGGATGTGGGTGTCCAGAAAGTCGTCCTGCAGCGTCTGGTAGACCACGCGCTGGGTGAACGACGGTGTATGCAGATCGGCTGCCTGCTTGGCCTGGATCAGTTTGCCCAGCACGGCCTCCGGCGCCACCACATAGCCCAGCCGCAGACCGGGCGCGAGCACCTTGGAGAAGGAGCCCATGTAGATCACGCCGTCCGGATTCATCGACAGCAGGCTCGGTAGCGGCTCACCGCTGTAATACAGCTCGCCATACGGATCGTCTTCGACGATCGGCACACCCGCCTGCGCGGCACGCTCCACCAGCGCCTGGCGCCGGGCCAGCGGCAGACGGCGGCCGGTGGGATTCTGGAAGTTCGGCAGGCAATACAGAAAGCGCGCATCGGCCAGCAGGGCCGAATCCAGCGCGTCCACCACCACACCCTCCTCGTCCGAGGGCATGCCGACGAAGCTGGGCTGGAACAACGAGAACGCCTGCAACGCGCCCAGATAACTGGGCGTTTCCACCAGCACCTTGCTGCCTTCGTCGATGAAGACCTTGCCCAGCAGGTCCAGGCCTTGCTGCGAACCGGTGGTGATCAGCACCTGGCTGGGCCGGACGGCCGCGCCATCGCGACTGAGCCGGGCCGCCACCCATTCGCGCAATGGCGCGTAGCCCTCGGTGGGCCCGTATTGCAATGCGGCCTGCGGTGCATCGCGCAATACCTGATCGCTGGCCGCGCGCATGCGCTCGACCGGAAAGGTCGCCGGCGATGGCAGGCCGCCGGCGAAGGAAATGACCTCCGGCCGCTCGGTCACCTTGAGGATTTCACGAATCGCCGAACTGGTCAGCGCCTGCGCACGTCGGGAGATCTGGAAGGAGGTTGTCATGGCACAAGCATAGCGAACGCCAGCGACTGCGCCGCTGTGCACTGCAGCGATACATTGCTCGCCATTTGCCGGGCGCGACGCCCGCTTACTGGTACGCGGGGCCGACCCAGGCCGTGCCTTCGCTGCGTTCGATCAGGGTCTTCCACCGTTTGCGGATCAATGTGTCGCGCGAGCGGAAGGTCATGCGCAAGCCCGGCAGGCCGAGTGTGGCACGCGTCTCCACCAGCGCCGACCGCGCGTCCGGTGCAATCTCGATCTTGGTGATCGACTGCTTGTAGTCGATCAGTTCTTCCGGCTCAGCCACATGGCGCATCTGGCTGAGCACCTGCGCCCATTCGCCATTGGACTTGCAGTACTTGGCGCGATTGGTGGTCTCGCGCTTTTGATGGGAATCCATGCGGTACAGGACCACCATCTCGAATTCCGGCGCGGTCATCGCACACAGGGCCCACCATCCTGGCCCATCATCGCCTTGTCCTGGGCGGCGTAGAAATCACGCACCTGCTTTTCGTCGAGCGCATTGCCACCATAGTTGTAGAACCCCGCAACGGCGGCCAGCACCGCCAACAACACCAGCAAACGCATCACCGCCCCTTGTTTCGCCGTGTCCTGCGGCCGGGCAAGTGTAGCCGACGTTGGGTGCGTCAGTGCTTGCGCGGCGGCGTCGGGCCGCAGCTATCGCAGCCGCCGCAGGAGGCTGCACCCTGGGTAGCCGGCGGCGCCACGCGACGGCCAACCGCCTGCATCCAGGCAGGTCGCCCGGTGCGCAGCAGCGCGAGCGCGAGCGCGCCGCGTAGCCGGCGCAAGGTGCCGGGGAACTGCTTTTTCATCACCACCCACAGGCTGGCCAGCACCGCGATGGCGATGACCACGTATTGCACCGTGAGCGAAAGATCCATGTCAGCCTGCACCCAACAGGACGGCCAGTTGGTAGGTCACCAGCGAGGCCAGGTAGGCCAGGGCGAACAGATACATCGCGCTGATGGTCATCTGCTTCCACGAGTTGGTTTCGCGCTTGATCGTGGCCAGCGTGGAAATGCACATCGGCGCGTAGATGTACCAGACCAGCAACGACAGCGCGGTGGCCAGCGACCAGCCGTCGCTGATCAACGGCGACAGCGCCTGCGCTGCGGCATCGTCATCGGCGGCCGACAAGGCATAGACCGTGGCCAGCGAAGCCACCGCCACTTCGCGCGCGGCCAGTCCGGGGATCAGCGCAATGCAGATCTGCCAGTTGAAGCCCAACGGCGCGAAGAACACCGCCATTGCGTGGCCGATGCGGCCGGCAAAGCTGTAATCGATGGCCGGCAAGGTTGCATTGGCGGGCGCCGCCGGAAACGACAACAGGAACCAGAGCAGGATGGTCAGCGCCAGGATGATGCCGCCCACCCGCTTGAGGAAGATCCAGGCCCGCTCCCACAGGCCCAGCGCCAGGTCGCGCAGCTGCGGCACGCGGTAGGACGGCAACTCCAGCATCAGCGGATGCTCGCTCTTGTCGCGGCGCCACTTCTTCATGGTCCACGACACCAGCAGCGCACTGACGATGGCCGCCGCATACAGCCCGAACAGCACCAGCCCCTGCTGGTTGAAGATGCCCCACACGGTTTTCTGCGGGATGAAGGCACCGATCAGCAGCGCATACACGGGCAGCCGCGCCGAACATGTCATCAGTGGCGCGACCATGATGGTGGCCAGCCGGTCGCGTGGGTCCTGGATGCTGCGGGTGGACATGATGCCCGGCACCGCACACGCAAAGCTCGACAGCAACGGAATGAACGAGCGCCCCGACAACCCGGCCGCGGCCATCATGCGATCCAGCAGAAACGCCGCGCGCGGCAGATAGCCGGATTCTTCCAGCGCCAGGATGAAGGCGAACAGGATCAGGATCTGCGGCAGGAAGATGATCACCCCGCCCAGGCCGGCGATGATGCCGTCCTTGAGCAGGCTGTTGAGCGGGCCTTCCGGCAAGGTGGCGCCCACCCACTCGCCCAAGGCGGCAGTGCCGCCGTCGATCAGATCCATGACCGGCGTGGCCCAGGCGTACACCGCCTGGAAGATCAGGAACATCACCACCGCCAGCGTGACCAGGCCCCAGATCGGGTGCAGCAGCCAACGGTCCAGCGCGTCGTCCACACGCGAGGTGCGGGTCGGCATGCTGACGGCCGCACTCAGAATTTGGCGCACCTGGGCGTGGTAGTTGCCGTCCGCCGGCGGTGCTGCACTGGGCGCGTGCAGGCTGGCGGCCTGCGCGTCGATGCGCTCGACCAGGGCCTTGGCCCCACCTCGCCGCACTGCCACGGTTTCGACCACCGGCACGCCCAGCGCCTGTTCCAGCGCCGCCAGATCGATGACGATGCCGCGCCGCTGCGCGGCGTCGACCATATTCAAGGCCACGATCATCGGCCGGCCCAGCTCGCGCAGCTCCAGCGCAAAGCGTAGGTGCAGGCGCAGGTTGGTCGCATCCATCACGCACACCAGTACGTCCGGTGCGGGTTCGCCGGGATAGAAGCCACGGCACAGGTCGCGGGTGATCGCTTCGTCCAGGCTGGCCGGCTGCAGGCTGTAGGCGCCGGGCAGATCCAGCACCGCAAAGTCGCGCCCGGACGGGGCACGGAAGTGGCCCTCCTTACGCTCGACGGTGACGCCGGTGTAATTGGCCACCTTCTGGCGGCTGCCGGTGAGCTGGTTGAACAAGGCGGTCTTGCCGCTGTTGGGGTTGCCGACCAATGCCAGCCGCAGCGGAACGCTGGCCGCGTTCATGCCGATACCCCCTCTTGGCGCACCTGTACGCGCGCCGCCTCGCTGCGACGCAACGCAAACCGGGTGTAACCGACCTGCACCAGCAAGGGTTCGCGCCCCACCGGCCCGGTGGCCAGCACGGTCACTTCCTCCCCTGCGACAAAGCCAAGCTCGCGCAAGCGCCGGGCGATCGTGTCGTTGGGAAGACGATCCTCCACAGAGTCCACAATGGCGGCGCGATGCAAGGGCATGTCGGACAGCGTCACAAAGACGGCCTGATTGTTAGGAATGGTTCTCAATTCTAGCATCGACGCACCGCGTCATGGCTCCGACGACCCATACCGCTATGATGGTTCGCATCTCATTCATGGACGTGCGCAATGCAGGACACCGGCTTGATCGTCGAGGACCAGGGACCGGTCCGCACCTTGCGCCTGCACCGACCAACGGTGCATAACGCCTTCGATGCGACCTTGATCGGCGCCCTTACCCAGGCCCTGCAACAGGCAGCCGACGCAGCCCACATCCGCGTGGTGGTGCTGACCGGTGCCGGCGATGCATTTTCCGCCGGCGCAGACCTCAACTGGATGCGCGGCATGGCCAGCGCCAGCGAGGCCGCCAACGCTGCCGATGCAATGGCGCTGGCACAGCTGATGCGCACCCTGGACGAACTGCCCAAGCCCACCATTGCCCGCGTCAACGGCGCCGCGTTCGGCGGCGGCGTCGGCCTGGTGGCGTGCTGCGACATCGCCATCGGCTGCACCGAAGCGCGCTTCGGCCTGACCGAGAGCAAGCTGGGGCTGCTGCCGGCGGTGATCTCGCCGTATGTCATCGCGGCGATCGGCGCGCGCCAGGCGCGCCGCTGGTTCGCGACCGCCGAGATCTTCGACGCCGGCACCGCGCAGTTGCTGGGGCTGCTGCACCAGCTCGTGGCGGCCGACCAGTTGGACATCGCGGTGGAGCGACAGGTGCGCCTGCTGCTGGCCGCTGCGCCACTGGCCGCCAGCAGCGCCAAGACGCTGGTGCGTTCGGTACTGCCGCCTGCCGACCGCGACGCGATCGATGCCGCCAATGCTGCCTGGATCGCACGCCTGCGGGTGTCGCCCGAAGGCCAGGAAGGTCTTGGGGCCTTTCTCGACAAACGGGCGCCAGCATGGGTGCCGGAGAGCGTGGCATGAGCGGGATCGACCACGTTGGCATCGCCTGCGGCGACCTTGCCGCCAGTGTCGCGTTCTATCGCGCGGCGCTGGCCCCGTTGGGCATGACCCTGCTGGTGGAATTGAGCGCGGCCCAGACCGGCAGCCGCGCGCACGCCGGCTTCGGCATCGAGCGTGCAATCGTCTGGCTGGGGTCCGATGCGCAGGCTCCCGGCACCGCGCATTTGGCACTGGCCGCGGCCGATCGCGCCAGCGTGGACGCCTTCCACCGTGCAGCGCTCGCCGCAGGCGGCCGCGATCACGGCGCGCCCGGTCTGCGCCCGCATTACCACCCGCACTATTACAGCGCCTTCGTGCTCGACCCCGATGGCAACAACCTCGAAGCGGTCTGTCACCGCGCCGCATGAGCACCGTTCCGATGTCCTTAGGCACTGTATCTCCCTGCGCGGACGTGGGCGTACATGAGACCGCTGTTGCGTCGGCCGCGCCCGGGCATGCATGCAGGAACGTGGGCGCATGAGCGACTTCGTCCGCATTGTCGAAGTCGGCCCGCGCGATGGACTGCAGAACGAAGCGCAACCGGTCGCCACCGCCGACAAGATCGCGTTGATCGATCAACTCTCGGCCACCGGCCTGCGCAGCATCGAGGCGACCAGCTTCGTCAGTCCGCGCTGGGTGCCGCAGCTGGCCGATGCCGCCGAGGTCTTTGCCGGCATCGGCAAGGCGCCGGGCATCGCCTACCCGGTCCTGGTGCCGAACCTGCAGGGCTATGTGCGTGCCCATGCCGCAGGCGCGCGCGAGGTAGCGGTGTTCACGGCTGCATCGGAAGCGTTCAACCGCACCAACACCAATGCCGGCATCGACGAATCGATCGCGCGGTTCCGGCCCGTGCTGGAGCAGGCCGCCATCGATGGCGTACGCGTGCGTGGCTACGTCTCCACCGTGCTCGGCTGCCCGTACCAGGGACAGGTGCCAGTGGCCGATGTGGTGGACGTCGCGCAGCGGCTGTACACGCTGGGCTGCTACGAGATTTCGCTGGGCGACACCATCGGTGTCGGCACCCCGGCAAAGGCACGCCAGATGCTGGCCGCGGTCGCACAGGAGGTGCCGATGCAGGCGCTGGCCGTGCATTTCCACGACACCTACGGACAGGCGCTGGCCAATATCGCTGCATGCCTGGAACAGGGCGTGCGCGTGGTCGATGCGGCGGTGTCCGGCGCGGGCGGTTGCCCGTACGCCAAGGGCGCCAGCGGCAACGTCGCCAGCGAGGATGTGGTGTACCTGCTGCACGGGTTGGGCATGTCCACCGGCATCGACCTGCCCGCCCTCGCCCGCACCGGCCGCTGGCTGGCGCAGCTGCTCGGTCGCGAGACCGGCAGCAAGACCGGCAAGGCGCTCGCGGCCGCCGGCTGATCAACCGGCACCGCAGCGCGCCGGCAGTCGCCGGCACGCTGGCACAAGGGCTTCGGCTAGAATTGCCGGCCGTCTCGTCCACCGTTCGCGTGCCGTCATCGCTCGGCATCCAACGCATCACAGGGAACCATCGCATGCAGCCGTCTTCTGTTCTTGCCGTTGTCACGGGCGGCGTCTCCGGCCTGGGCCTGGCCGTGGCGCAACGCATCGTGGCCGACGGCGGCAAGGTGGCCCTGTTCGATGTCAACGCGGACAAGGCCGACGCGGCGCTGGCGGCGCTGGGCGTCGGCAATGCGCATTACTTCGCCACCGACGTCACCGATGAGGCGCAGGTGGCAACCAATATCGCGCAGGCGGCGCAGGCGTTGGGCGGGCTCACGCTTGTCGTCAACTGCGCCGGCATCCTGGGCGCAGGGCGCGTACTGGGCAAGGAGGCGCCGATGCCGCTGGCGACCTTCCGCAACACTGTGCTGGTCAACCTGGTCGGCAGCTTCAATGTGGCCAAGGCGGCCGCCGATGTCATGCAGCACAACGCCGCCGGCGACGACGGCGAGCGCGGCGTGATCATCCACACCGCCTCGGTCGCTGCCTACGAGGGCCAGATCGGCCAGGCCGCCTATGCCGCGAGCAAGGGTGGCGTGGTGGGCATGACCCTGCCGATGGCGCGCGAACTCGCCCGCTTCGGCATCCGCGTGATGACGATCGCGCCCGGCGTGTTCTGGACCCCGATGGTCGACGGCATGCCCGAGGCCGTGCAGCAATCGCTGTCCGCTTCGATTCCGTTCCCCTCGCGCCTGGGCCAACCCGACGAATACGCCGACACCGTCGCCTTCATCCTGCGCAACCGCTATCTCAACGGCGAAGTGATCCGCCTGGACGGCGGCGTGCGCTTGGCACCCAAGTAGCCGGGAATCGGGAAACGGGAATGGGGAATCGCAACGGCGCCCTGCTCCCACCCCCGGTCCCTGCGTTTCCGATTCTCCATTTCCAACTCCCGATTCCCATGAAAGCTAACGACATCAAGAAAGGCAACGTCGTCGAATACAACGGCGGCATTTATCAGATCCGCGATATCGAGCGCAGCTCGCCGCAGGGGCGCGGCGGCAATGTGCGCTTCCGCTTCATCATGTACAGCGTGCCCGGCGGCGCCAAGCTGGACGCCAGCTTCGATGCCGACGACAACCTGCCCGAAGTCGAGCTGCTGCGCCGCCTGTCCACGTTCTCGTACAAGGATGGCGAAGCCTTCGTGTTCATGGACGACGAAGATTTCACCCCGTACACGCTGGATGCGGACGTGATCGGCACCGATGCCGGCTACATCACCGATGGCCTGACCGGCATCTACGTGCAGGTGATCGACGACCAGCCGGTGGCCGTGCAGTTGCCACAGACGGTGACCCTGGAAGTGGTGGAAACCCCGCCGGAACTGAAGGGCGGCACCGCCACCAAGCGCCCCAAGCCGGCCAAGCTCAATACCGGCATGGAAATCATGGTGCCCGAGTACATCAGCAACGGTGAGCGCGTGCTGGTCAACACCACCACGGGCGAATTTGCTGGCCGCGCCGACTGATGCGGCGCCTGATCGCAGCCCTGTCGCTGGGGCTGCTGACTGCCTGCACCGCGGAACCGGTACCGACACCCGCGTCGGCGCCGGCTGCGGCAACCTGCACCGACTCCAAGGTGGAGGAAGAATGGCTGCAGCACCCGGCCGGCCTGTGCGGCATGCCCGATGAGGTGCGTGCGCTGGTGGACGACTACGACACGTGCGAGCACTTCGCCGGCGAGGAACCGTATGACGCCGACCGCCGCCACGAAATCGAAGTCGCCGTGGCGCAATTCTGCACACCGGCGCCGGCACGGCTTGCAAAGCTGATGCAGCAGTACCGCAACGACGCGCACATCAGCGAATGGCTGCGCCAGTATGCAGTGCAAGCGGATCTGCAACCCGCCGGCTGAAGCATCCCTTCTCCCCTCGGGACATTGTCCTCCTCACCCCAACCCCTCTCCCGACGGGAGAGGGGCTCTGCTACGCCCCCTTTGCGTAGCCTGGTTCGCTAATGCATCTGCAGAGGCATGCGCACGTCCGACTGCACGTTGTCGGCAGCCGCCTCACCGCGCGCCAGCACACGCAAGCGCGTACGCAAACGCGCCACATTCGCTTCACCCTGCTCCAATCCACTGCGCAGGTTGGCCGGCAAGTGCTGGCGGCCCAAGCGCTGCAGCTGCTTCCAGCCATCGACCAATACGCCGCTGTCCTGCGCAACGCGCTCTGCCAGCTGCCGCTGTTCGTCCGTCTGCGGCAGCCCATAACCGGAGGTGGCCAGCAGCGTCGCCGGGCGACTGAACTGCGCCTGCTGCGCGAATACTACCTGCAGCTGGTCCTGCACCGTTGCGCGGTCGGCCACGCCAGGGCGCAGCAACCGTTTGAGTGCATCGCGCGCCAGCAACTCCTGCCGACGCAGTGCCGCCTGCTCCAGCAACAGCGCCGCTGCGGTTTCGCGCAGGCCGCCCTGGTCGAACCACTGCGCGCGTGCGGCGGGTTGTGCATCGAGCCAATGCGCCACGCTGGTCTGCGGCACCGGGATGCCACGCCGGATCACCTCGAACATGGCCTGGTAATGCGTGGCCGCCGACTCGAAGTAATAGCCCTGGCGGATTGCCTGGGCGTGGTCGTCCAACACCCCGATATCGGCGATACCGGCGCGTTGCAGGCGCTGGCGCAGGCCACGCGGCGTGATCGACGCCAGATCGGCGGCCCCCAGACGCGGCACGCCGTCGTGCAGCAGCTTGTAGGTTTCCACCGCGCAGTTGTTGCCGACGAAGTAATAGCGCCCGTCGTAGCTCCAGTGCACCTGCGCTGCACGCGTGAGCAGCGCGGCGATCTCCTCGGGCGTCAGCGCCAGCGGCACCGACGAGAGCGCGCGCAGTTCCACCTTGGTGTACTCGTCGATGACCTGGTTCAGCGACAACACGAACAGCCGCGACGGATACGACCCGGTCAGCCCGCGCCAGCTGGAAATCTGCACATCGCCCACAAACGCGCGGAACGAGAGCACGCGGTGGTACTGCAGGTCCAGCCGGCAATCCGGTCCGGGCACGCGACCGGGCGCGCAGATCACCAGCCGCAACATGCTGTGGCCCCAACGGCTCATCGGCTGCTGGTTCCCTTCGGCCAGCAGGTAGTCCACCGCATACACGCGGGAAGGATCCAGACTCAGCAGCGACATAGCCCCGGCATCGTTGTCGGCCTGCAGGTAGGGCAGCGCCGGTGCGCACGATGCGACGTTCTGCGGCGGGCCCACCTGTTCGGACAACCACGCCGCCAACGCGGGACGCCGGCAGGCATAGTCCGGGTCCAGCACATAATGTTCGAGATTGACCGCGACGAACTCTGCAGGGCTATGCCGCTCGTAAGCGTCGGGGCTGCGGTCGCTGAAGTGGTTTGCGCCGCGTCCAACCCGCCATGGCCGCACCTGCCAGCCGGCCAGATCGCGCAAGCGGGGGTCACGCGACAGCGCACTGCCCGCGCCACGGTCGCGCACATGCGCCAACTCGTGGATCAACGCCGCCATGGCGGCGCGCGTGGCCGGTGCGGTCACATCGGCGCGCTCACGTGCCGGCTGCGCGCTCCACGACTGCAGCAAGGCGCGGTCGAGCAGGATGTGGTTGCCGATGGCGCGGCCATTCACGCGTGCAGGCAGATCACGGCGCCATTGCAGCTGGATCGGCGCTGCAGGGCGTTGCGCCCAGCCCTGCGGCAGGCGCTGCACGACCTGCTGGACCAGCGCCTGGCTGGCATCGCGTTGCTCCGGACTCAGGTCCGCAGGCATGACGGTAATTTGCAGCGCCGGAGCGAGCTGCGACTGGCCGTACGCCGCCGGTGCGAGTGCTGCGGCCAGCCACAGCCAGCCGCACCGGCGGCGACGACTCACTGCGCCAGAATGGACTGAGCCAATTCCAGGTCGCTGGACAGACGCGCCGCATCGCTGCGGCTACGCAGCTGCAGCAGCGCCGCTTCCAGGCGCGCCCCGCGGATGGCGCCATCGCTGGCAACGAAGCCGGCCGCATCTTCGCGCGCGTCGGCGACCACCTTGTCGTCGCCAGAACTGCTGCTATTGGACGAGCCAGCCGACGATGCGCCGGCCGACGTGCCGGCGAGACTGGAGGCGGCTGCAGCCAGCGGCAGCAGGGTCAACGCACAAAACACCAGGGAGCGCATCATTGGCATGTCGATTCCATGTGAGGTGCCGAAAGACTAACCGGCGTGCGTGACGCCGGGCGCGTCGTCCATGTCGAACAGCTTGCCGGGATTCAGCAAAAGATGAGGATCGAGCACATGTTTGATGCCGCGCATCAGCGCGATCTCCGCGGTTGAACGGGTACTCCACAGATACGGCTTCTTGACCAGGCCGATGCCGTGCTCGGCAGAGATGCTGCCGCCAAAACGCTGCAGCGCATGCGCCAGCACCTTGGTGACCTGATCGCAGGCAGCGACAAAATCGGCCTGGCTGGTATCGTCGGGCTTGAGCACGTTGATGTGCAGGTTGCCATCGCCGATGTGGCCGAACCACACCACATCGAAGTGCGGGTACGCCTGGCCGAGCAAGGCCTGTGTTTCGGCCAGAAACGCCGGCATTGCCGAGATGCGCACCGACACATCGTTCTTGTACGGGGTGTAGCGCGCCACGGCCTCAGTGATGCCCTCGCGTAGCCGCCACAGCTGCGCGGCCTGCGCATCGCTCTGACTGATCACCCCGTCGCTGACCCAGCCCTGCTCCATGCAGGTCTCGAACGCCGCCATCGCCGCCGCTTCCTGCACTTCATCCCCGGCAGCGAACTCGGTGACCACGTAATACGGGTGAACCTCGGCGAACGGCGCCTGCGCGCCATGCGCGAGCACGTGTTCCAGCGCACGGTCGGTAAAGAACTCGAAGGCCTCCAGCCGCAGCTGCGCACGAAACGCTGCAAATACCTGCATCAGCACCTCGAACGAGGGCAGCGCCAGCAGCATCACATTGCTCGGCGGCGGCGGGTCGGTCAGCCGCAGCGTCGCTTCGACGACGATGCCCAGGGTGCCCTCGGAGCCGATCATCAGATGGCGGACGTCGTAGCCGCTGGAATTTTTCACCAGCGCGTTGTTGAGTTCGAGCAGCTCGCCGCCGCCGGTGACCACTTTTAGCCCGGCCACCCATTCGCGGGTGTTGCCGTAGCGGATCACCCGGATACCGCCGGCGTTGGTGGCGATATTGCCGCCGATCGAGCAGGAGCCGCGTGCGGCAAAATCCACCGGGTACACCAGACCCTGTTCGCGCGCGGCGTTGTGCACCGCTTCCAGCGGCATGCCGGCCTGCACGGTCAGCGTGCGGTCCACCGGGTTGAAGTCCAGCGGCTTGTTCAAGCGCTCCAGGCTCAGCACCAGTTCGCCGTTGGCGGCCACCGCGCCGCCGGACAGCCCGGTGCGGCCGCCCGATGGCACCACCGCCACGCCCTGCGCATTAGCCCAGCGCACCACCGCCTGCACCTCATCGACCGAGCCCGGAAGCGCGATGGCCAGCGGGTTGGGCGTCCAGCGCCGCGTCCAGTCGCGGCCGTAATGTTCCAGGTCGGCCGGCTCGGTTTTCAGGCGCAGGGCCGGCACGGCCTGTTGCAACGAAACAATGCGGGGGTCGGTCATGGCACGCGGCGCGGCAGTAGGAACCGCACAGCGTGCCAGTGTGCGCCGGCCTCGTCCAGTTGCGATGCGCCGCGCCGGCGCCGTGTTGGATTCAGCTGAAACCGTTGCAGCACAAGGGCTGGCGCCGCACAAACACCGCATGGCCAGCGCCCTATCGGGCAGCCCATCTGGCATAGTTGCCGACCCGATTGCTGCATTGCGCTCCCCCATGTCGCCGAAGAAAACCTCGTTTCCCAAGCAGGACATCCGCGTGCTGTTGCTGGAAGGCATCAGCCCCACCGCGGTGGATGTATTCCACGCCGCCGGCTACTCGCAGATCGAACTGCATGCCAAGTCGTTGCCGGAAGACGAGTTGATTGCGCGCATCGCCGAGGCGCACATCGTCGGGATCCGCTCGCGCACCCAGCTGAGCGCCGAGGTACTGGCGCACGCCAAGCGGCTGATCGCGGTGGGCTGTTTCTGCATCGGCACCAACCAGGTGGACCTGGATGCCGCCGAGCTGGCCGGGATCCCGGTGTTCAATGCGCCCTACTCCAATACCCGCAGCGTGGCCGAACTGGTGATTGCCGAGGCGATCCTGCTGTTGCGCGGCATTCCGCAGAAAAATGCCGAATGCCACCGTGGCGGCTGGTCCAAGTCGGCGGCCGGCAGCCACGAAACCCGCGGCAAGGTGCTGGGCATCGTCGGTTACGGGCATATCGGCACGCAGGTGGGCGTGCTGGCCGAATCGTTGGGCATGCAGGTGATCTTCCACGACATCGAAACCAAGCTGTCGCTGGGCAACGCGCGCGCGGCGATCGACCTGGACGACCTGCTGGCCCGCGCCGACGTGGTGACCTTGCACGTGCCCGAGACCCCGTCCACCAAGGACATGATCGGCGCGGCGGAAATCGCCCGCATGAAGCCCGGCGCGCATCTGATCAATGCCTCGCGCGGCACCGTCATCGACATTGCCGCGCTGGATGCGGCGCTCACCTCAGGCCAGATCGGTGGCGCAGCAGTGGACGTGTTCCCGATCGAGCCCAAGGGCAATGGCGATGCATTCGAATCGCCACTGATCGCGCACGACAACGTGATCCTGACCCCGCACGTGGGCGGCAGCACGCTGGAAGCGCAGGACAACATCGGCATTGAAGTCGCTGCAAAACTGGTGCGCTACAGCGACAACGGCAGCACCTTGTCGGCGGTGAACTTCCCGGAAGTCACCCTGCCCGAGCATCCCGACAGCCTGCGCCTGCTGCATATCCATCGCAACGTGCCGGGCGTGCTCTCCAGAATCAACGAACTGTTCTCGCGCCACAACGTCAACATCGACGGCCAATTCCTGCGCACCGACCCCAAGGTCGGCTACGTGGTGATCGATGTCAGCGCCAGCGAGGCGCAGGCCACCGCG
This sequence comes from Xanthomonas sp. NCPPB 1325, assembly GCF_041477645.2. NCBI lineage: Bacteria > Pseudomonadati > Pseudomonadota > Gammaproteobacteria > Lysobacterales > Lysobacteraceae > Xanthomonas > Xanthomonas sp. NCPPB 1325. Next base: position 2,263,441 of record NZ_CM192985.1, on the reverse strand, counting down.
TTGAAGGAAGGCCTGGCGTTGATCGAAGGCACGTTGCGGACGCGCGTCTTGTATTGATCTGTTGTTGCGCGAGCGCCCTCATCCGGCGCTTTGCGCCACCTTCTCCCGCAAGCGGGAGAAGAAAGTGCAGCTCATCGGTCTCCCGCTTGCCCCCCTTCTCCCGCAAGCGGGAGAAGAAAGTGCAGGTCATCGGTCTCCCGCTTACTCCCTTCTCCCGCAAGCGGGTGAAGAAAGTGCAGCTCATCGGTCTCCCGCTTGCCCCCTTCTCCCGCAAGCGGGTGAAGAAAGTGCAGGTCATCGGTTTCCCGCTTACTCCCTTCTCCCGCGAGCGGGTGAAGAAAATGCAGCTCATCGGTCTCCCGCTTGCCCCCTTCTCCCGCGAGCGGGTGAAGAAAGTGCAGGCCATCGGTCTCCCGCTTACTCCCTTCTCCCGCGAGCGGGTGAAGAAAGTGCAGGCCATCGGTCTCCCGCTTACTCCCTTCTCCCGCAAGCGGGTGAAGAAAGTGCAGGCCATCGGTCTCCCGCTTGCTCCCTTCTCCCGCTTGCGGGAGAAGAATGTGCAGGCCATCGGTCTTCCGCTTACTCCCTTCTCCCGCTTGTGGGAGAAGGTGCCCGCAGGGCGGATGAGGGCGCACACCCTCAGCACCCATCACACGCCTCGGGCCACCCACTTCTCGGCCATGCGCCGCAGCGACGGATCCAGCTCCGGTTCTGCAAGCAGCTCGACGATCGGGCGCCAGGCCAGCGCCAGCGATTCTTCGCTGATTTCGAACGCCTCGTCCGTACCGGCCATCACCACGTAACGCGCATCAAAGTGCCAATGCCCGGCCACCTCGCCGCGTGCCGGGATCCAGTGACGGTCCAGATCGAACAGTGCCGTGTCCGCCAGCCGCAAGCCGCTGAGCCCGGATTCTTCCTCCGCCTCGCGCAGCGCCACCTGGGCCAGATCGCGGTCGCCGTCGGCGTGTCCGCCCAGCTGCAGCCAGCGCTGCAGCTTGCGGTGGTGGGTCAGCAGGGTGCGGCTGCCATCGGCGCTGACCACCCAGGCCGAGCCGGTGAAATGACCTTCGACACGTTCGCGCACGAACGGATCGGTGGCATCGTCCAGCAGCTGCGCAAACTGGTCGGCCACAACGGCCTCGTCCGGCCAGCGTGCGCGGTAGGCAGCCAGTTGCTGCCGCAAGGTTGCATCCACTATCTCTCGTTCCCGGTCGCCCGTCGGCCAAGCGGCCATTATCGCCATTCATGCTGCGTACGTGCTTGTCGTGAGCGTGCAGCTTTGGCAAGGTAGGCCGCTTGCCTGTCCTTCGGGGGCGGCACACACCTTCGCCCGGGCGCGTGCGCCTTTGCTTTGCCACTTAGGGACGTACCGAATGCTGAAATCTCTGTTGAGGGTCAAACCGATCGAGCCCGCCGGCCGCGTCGATGCGGGCGAACCGGTCGAAGGCAGCCTGCAAGGCGAAGCCACGCTGCAACGGACCCTCACCGCCAAGCACCTGATCATGCTCGGCATCGGCGCGGTCATCGGCGCCGGTATCTTTGTGCTGACCGGCCAAGCGGCGGCCAATCACGCCGGCCCGGCAGTGATGCTCTCGTTCGTGTTTGCGGGCATCGCCTGCGCATTCGCCGGGCTGTGCTACGCCGAATTCGCGGCGATGATGCCGGTCTCCGGCAGCGCCTACTCGTATTCATATGCCACGCTCGGCGAAGGCATCGCCTGGTTCATCGGCTGGTGCCTGGTGCTGGAGTATTTATTTGCCGGCTCCAGCGTCGCGGTCGGTTGGTCCGCCTACCTGATCAGCTTCCTGACCGGCACGCTCGGCCTGCCGTTCCCTGCGGAACTGGCGGGTGCGCCACTGGCCTGGGACGGCCACGGCTTTGTCAGTTCCGGCAATATCGTCAACCTGCCGGCAGTGCTGATCGTCGCTGCGGTGAGCATGCTGTGCTATGTCGGCGTCACCCAGTCCGCATTCGCCAATGCGATCGTGGTGGCGATCAAGGTGGTGGTGATCTGCCTGTTCGTCGGCTTCGGCATCGCCTACATCGACCCCGCCAACTGGCATCCCTTCATCCCCGAAAACGCCGGCCCGGGCAAGTTCGGTTGGGACGGCGTGTTCCGCGCGGCGTCGATCGTGTTCTTCTCCTACATCGGCTTCGATGCGGTCTCCACCTCTGCCGGCGAAACCAAGGACCCGCAAAAGAACATGCCGATCGGCATTCTGGTGTCGCTGGCGATCTGTACCGTCATCTACATCATCGTCTGTGCGGTGCTGACCGGCCTGCTGCCGTACACCCAGTTGGGCACCGCCAAGCCGGTGGCCACCGCGCTGGAAGCGCACCCACAACTGACCTGGCTCAAGACCGCGGTGGAGATTGGCGCGATCGCCGGCCTGTCCTCGGTGGTGCTGGTGATGCTGATGGCGCAGCCGCGCATCTTCTACACCATGGCCAAGGATGGGCTGATGCCCAAGCTGTTCGGCAAGGTGCACCCCAAGTTCCACACGCCCTATGTCGGCACGCTCTTTGTTGGTGTGGTCGCTGCGCTGCTGGCCGGTGTGATCCCGTTGAACGTGCTGGGCGAATTGGTCTCGATGGGCACCCTGCTCGCCTTTGCCACGGTGTGCGCCGGGGTGATGGTGCTGCGCTTCACCAAGCCTGAGTTGCCGCGCCCGTTCCGGGTGCCGCTGGCGATGGTGATCTGCCCACTGGGGGCGCTGGCCTGTCTGTTCCTGTTCTTCCAGGCCTTCCAGGAGCACTGGAAGGTGTTCGTGGGCTGGACCGTGATCGGCCTGTGTATTTATTTCGGCTACGGCATCCACAACAGTCGTCTGGCCAAGCGGGCCTGACGCTCTCTCAAGACCGGCGCACAGCGCCGGTCTTCTCGTTCAATGATCGCGCTCAGCGCCAAGCCGGAACTGCTGCATGTTCAAACAACTTTGGGCCACCAAACACCCGCACGCCAGCCATGAGGCGGCCGACGGGCTGGGCCTGCAACGCGCGCTCGGCCCCTGGGGGCTGACCGCACTCGGGATCGGCGCGGTGATCGGCGGCGGCATCTTCGTCATCACCGGCCAGGCTGCGGCCGACCATGCCGGCCCGGCGATCGTGCTGTCGTTCGTGCTGGCGGCGATCTGCTGCGCGTTCTGTGCCATGGCCTATGCTGAATTCGCAGCGATGGTGCCGGTGTCCGGCAGCGCCTACACCTACACCTACGCCACCTTCGGCGAGCTGGCGGCGTGGTTCATCGGCTGGATGCTGGTACTGGAATATGGCGTATCCGCCTCGGCAGTGGCGGTCAGCTGGACCGGCTATTTCCTCAGCCTGCTGGAACACTTCGACATCCACCTGCCGGCCGCGCTGGTCAGTGCACCGCTGGACGGCAAGCTGCAGCCCACCGGTGCGATCGCCAACCTGCCGGCCGCCGGCATCGTGCTGTTGCTGACCTGGCTGTGCTACGTGGGCATCCGCAAGTCGTCGGCAATGAACATGGCGATGGTCATCCTCAAGACCGGCCTGATCATCCTGGTCATCGCAGTGGGCTGGAAGTACGTCGATACCGCCAACTGGCATCCCTTCATCCCGGCCAACGAAGGCCCGGGCAAGTACGGCATGGAAGGCGTGCTGCGCGGTGCGGCGATGGTGTTCTTCGCCTATATCGGTTTCGAAGCGGTGTCGGTGGCCGCGCAGGAATCGCACCGGCCACAACGTGACCTGCCGATCGGCATGATGCTGTCGCTGCTGATCTGCACCGTGCTCTACATCGCCATGGCGGCGGTGATGACCGGTCTGGTGCCCTATACGCTGCTCGGCACCGACGAGCCGGTGGTGACCGCAGTAGCAGCGCATCCGCAGCTGGCCTGGTTGCGCGTGGTGGTCGAAGTAGGCGCGTTGATCGGGCTGTCCTCGGTGGTGCTGGTGATGATCATCGGGCAGCCGCGCATCTTCATGATCATCGCGCGCGACGGATTGTTGCCGTCCATCTTCACCCGTATCCATCCCAAGTACCGCACTCCGCATATCAACACCATCATCACCGGTGTCGGCATCGCCGTGCTGGCGGCCGTGTTCCCGCTGGACGTGCTGGGCGAGCTGACCTCGATGGGTACGCTGATCGCCTTTGCCGCGGTCTGCGCCGGCGTGCTGATCCTGCGCCGCACCCACCCGGAACTGCCGCGCCCGTTCCGCATGCCGGCGGCGTGGCTGATCTGCAGTGCCGGCGTGCTGAGCTGCCTTGCGCTGCTGTCGGCGATGACGCTGCACAACTGGATGCTGATGGGCCTGTGGACGCTGGTCGGGCTGGTGGTCTATTTCGGCTACGGCTACCGTCACAGTCGCCTGCGCGACGGACGCTGAGCGCGCGCGCGCCAGCAGGCACTGACGAACGACCGCCGGCCGATGTATGGCAGAGCGGGTGCCAGGTATTCGGCTCCTGGGCGGCTGATCTGTGACCTGGTTGCAGGACCGTGATCCGCTGATCTGCAACTTGGCTGCAAGGCCCTGATCCGCTGGTCTGCAACTTGGCTGCAGGGCCCTGGTCCGCTGGTCTGCAACTTGGCTGCAGGGCCCTTGCCCGCCCACCATCGCGGGACACGCCGTGAATCCGTCCATGGAGGCTCTTACGCGGCATCCATGCCGCGTAAGGTCCCGCGACGGTGGGCGGGCAAGGACCTGTCGGGATGGTCGGCGTGTGTGTTTGCAAGCAGTGCATGACGTGCTCTGGTTGGATCACTGGGCGTCCGCTCAACCTCTCACCACTTTCCATCGCAAGCCGAGCGGAAGACCAGACTAGAAACGTCCAGTCTGCGCGCCGCAAGCCGAGCAATATGTTTTCAAAAAAACAGCCGGCCAACTGTCTGGTGCGGTGTCCTTGCCGGTTGCGGGACCGTGTGGCGGCATGGATACCGCCACCGAGCCCCCAGGGACGGGTTCAAGGCGTGTCCCGCAAGCGGTGAGGACACCGCGCCCTCGACCGACTAAAGCGTTTCACCTCGCCCTCTGACTGCCCCCGACAAGAGGCGGCTAACAAAAACCACTGCGTTCACCATCTGACGCGCGCGCTTCATCGTTTGTCAGCCATTCGCGACCCGGGCGTGGCAGCAACACCCCCTGCTGCGCTGCACCTGACCGTAATCCGGTGGGGCGGTAGAATAGCCGCATGAATGCGACCACTGCCCCCCTGCCCTATAGCGCCGCCCGCCTGCACGAGCTGGCGCAGTTGTTGATCGGCAATATCCGCGAGCTGGCCCAGGCCGGCTGGACGCCCGCCACCAGCAGCAACTTCTCCCATCGCCTGGACGAGCAGCATGCCGCCATCACCGTCTCCGGCCGCGACAAGGGCCGCCTGGTCGAGGAAGACATCATGGTGGTGGACTTCGATGGCCAGGCCGTTGGCCGTCCGCTGCGACCCTCCGCGGAGACCCTGCTGCACACCCAGTTGTATCGCCGGTTTCCGGAGATCGGCTGCGTGCTGCACACGCATTCGCCAGTACAGACGATCGCCTCGCGCCTGTATGCCGGCCCCGGCGTGATCCGGCTGGAAGGCTACGAGCTGCTCAAGGCCTTCGACGGCAACACCACCCACGAGACCGCGGTGGAGGTGCCGGTATTTGCCAATACCCAGGACATGCAGGTGCTGGCCGCGCAGGTCGAGGCCTTGCTGGACAAACAGAGCATGTGGGGGTATCTCATCGAAGGACACGGGCTGTATGCCTGGGGCCGCAACATGGCCGAGGCACGTCGTCATCTGGAGGCGTTCGAATTCCTGCTGCATTGCGAGCTCGAACTGCTGAAATTGCGCGGCCCGCGCTGATCATCGTCCGTCCCCCATTCGTGAGCCAAACCGCCATGAGCCGACTGCGTATCTTCGCCGACACCAACCCGACCACCCCGGAATTCGACAGCCGCGACGGCGATGCGATCGCCGCCGAGCTGGTCAAGATCGGCGTCACCTTCGAGCGCTGGCACGCCAGCGAACCGGTGGAGCCAGGCGCCACGCCCGAACAGGTGATGGCGGCCTATCGCGCCGACATCGACCGCATCAGTGCCGAGCGCGGCTTCAAGACCGTGGACGTGGTGAGCATCGCGCCGGATAACCCCAAGCGCGAGGAAATGCGCGCCAAGTTCCTGGACGAGCACTTCCACAAGGAAGACGAGGTGCGCTTCTTCGTCGCCGGCTCGGGCCTGTTCACGCTGCACGTGGACGACAAGGTCTACGAGATCGAGTGCGTCAAGGACGATCTGATCGCCGTGCCCGACAGCACCCTGCACTGGTTCGACATGGGGCCGGAGCCGCACTTCGTGGCGATCCGCTTCTTCACCGAGCCGGATGGCTGGGTCGGCCACTTCACCGGCACCGAAATCGCCAAACAATTCCCCCGCTACGCCCCCGAGAAACCTCACAAGGCCAGCTGACGATGACACGACCGCACGCGATCCTCACCGATATCGAAGGTACGACCAGCAGCATTTCGTTCGTCAAGGACGTGCTGTTTCCGTATGCACGCCGCGCCATGCCCGCGTATGTACGCGAGCACGGCAATCATCCGCAGGTGCGCCACTGGCTCAACCAGGTGGCCGACGAGATCGGCGAGGACGTGCCGGACGACGTGCTGATCACCACGTTGCAGACCTGGATCGACGAGGACCGCAAGCACACCGCGCTCAAGGCCCTGCAGGGGCTGATCTGGGGCGATGGCTACAAGACTGCCGATTTCACTGCGCACATCTACGCCGATGCGGCGATCCAGCTGCAGGCCTGGCATGCGCAGGGCATCCCGCTGTACGTGTATTCGTCCGGCTCGGTGCCGGCGCAGAAGCTGTTTTTCGCGCACAGCGACGCCGGCGATCTGAGCGGCCTGATCACCGACTGGTTCGACACCGAGGTGGGGCCCAAGCGCGAGAGCGCCAGCTACCGCCGGATTGCCGAGCGCATCGGCGTGCCGGGGCCGGAGATCCTGTTCCTGTCGGATGTGATCGAAGAACTCGACGCGGCCAAGCGCGCCAGCATGCGCACCGCGTTGCTGGACCGCCTGGAGGACTACCCCACGCCGCGCTCGGCCGACGATGTCGGCAGCCACCAGCGCGTGGAGAGCTTCTCGCAGCTGGTGTTCTGAAACGTGGCGTCATTGCGCACACCGGCTGCTCGCAATGCAGCCGGCGTGCGCAAGGCCGATTCCGCTTGACGCAGCAGTTGGGCGACAAGACGCCTTGGTCGAGCGCTGTGTCCATCCGTCTTCGAGAGGCATCGGCGTTGTTTGTGAGAGTCCATTTCCTGCCGCCGGCGCACCGCTTGCTTCGTCGGATCTTGGCCCTGCTGGCCATGGCCGTCCTGGTGGCCGGGTGCCACCCCGATGCCGGCGCGGCCTTGCCGCCCGCGGCCGCGAACGCGGCAGCCGAGGCGGACCCGATCGACCAGGCCGCACTTGCCAAGGCGCTGGCGGCGGTGCAGCCGCAGCGCCCGGGCGTGACCGATCTGTACGTGGTCGGCTTTGCCGGCGATGCCAGCGACGATGTCTTCCGCAACGAAACGCTCTACCTCAAGCAACTGTTCGAGCAACGCTTCGACGCACGCGGCCGCGTGGTCACGCTGGTCAACAACCCGGACAACCTGGGCGAGCATCCGTACGCGCCACTGGCGACCTACGACAACCTCTACGACACGCTGGCTGCGATCGGCAAGCGCATGGACCGCAAGGAAGATGCGCTGCTGCTGTTCGTGACCACGCACGGCACTGAAGACCACACGCTGTACGTGCAGGTGGACCAGAATGAAGAAGACTTCATCAGCCCGCAGGATCTGCGCACCGCACTGGACGATGCCGGCATCGGCAACCGCATCATCGTGCTGTCGGCCTGTTATTCGGGCGGATTCATCCCGGCGCTGCGTTCGCCGGACACCGTGATCCTGACCGCCGCGCGGGCGGATCGGCCGTCCTTCGGCTGCGGCAATACGTCCAACGCCACCTACTTCGGCCAGGCCTGGCTGATCGATGCGATGAACCGCAGCGACGACCCGCTTGCGGCCTTCGACATGGCCAGGGCTGCCATCACCGCGCGCGAAAAGCAGGACGGCGAATTACCCTCGTTGCCGCAGCAATCGCTCGGCAAGCGCATCGCACCGGTGTTGGCGCACTGGCGTGCAGGGTTGCGACTTGGGCCTGCCCTCGCCTATCCGTATCCGCCGGTCGACATCGATCCGGATGCCGACGCCGAGCCGGCCAACGACGGTGACCCGGGCAGCGGCCGCAGTCCGGACACCAGCAGCAACGTCGGCAAGGGGACGACCCCGCCGACGTCTGCTCCAACGGCCCCATCGCCACCTTCGGCCACGAAAGGCTGAGACTAATTCTCATTTCGTCGGCGATTCGACGGCCTCGCTACACTCGCCGGGCCAGCCAGCTTCTGCCAGCCAGCACAGACCCCCGCCAGCGCGCCGACGCTTGCCAGCCCGGGTCCTGAGACGCCTCCCTTGTGGAGGCGTTTGTGTTTGTGCCACCGGGGTGGTGCCTGCCCGTTGGCTGCACAGGCGCAGGCGCGCGGCCAACGGAGCGCTGCGTCAATGCTCTCGCGCAGCCGGCAACACAGGCCTCACCGCGCTGCCTGACCGGTCCGCACGATGCAACGCACGTACCCGACCTTACGGTGTCACGTGCGGGCGCGCGATCGGCCGCACGCGTGACCACGAACCAACGCACATCGGTGCGCCAGCCCACCGCACCGGCATTTACGGATCGGCGCGTTGCAGGCGATAGACCGTGTGGGCGCTGTACTGCCCGGTGGGCAGGTGCGCGCGCACGTCCACGCGGTGCTCGCCCACCTCCAGGGTGGTCGGCAACACGCCGCGCCACAGATGTGTGGAGGGGGTCGCTTCCGGCGAACGGTCGTAACCACGTAGCCGGTCAGCGCTATCGTCGCGCGCGTTTTCGGCCAGCAGCCGCGGGTCGGCGCGCTCCTGTCGTTTCATCGGTTGCCATGCGCCGTTGTCGATGCGCATCTCCACGCGGGTATCGTCCTGCCCCATGAACACATTGGCGTAGATGCCCCAGGCCGGATATGCGCCCTGTCGCAGCACCTTGGGCGCATGCAGCAGCAGTTGCGCGTCGTCGGCTGCGCGTGCCGCGTGGTAGGCCAAGGTGTAGTTGCCATCCGGCGCTACGTTCAGCACCGCATAGCCGTTGGGCGTGCCGTCGCTCATGGTCGCATCGGGGATGCCGTCGGCGTCCTTGACCCCCGACCAGAACGCACCGCAGGCCGCACCCACGTTGTATTCGTGCAGCGGGCGTGCGCCGTGCCAGCCTTCGTCGGCGCCGTGATCGACGTGCCGCTGGGTGTGGCTGTGCGCACTGAGCACCAGCACATGCGGGAAATCCTTCAGCAGCGCGAACAGGCGGCCGCGATCGGCATGCCGGAAGGTCTCCTGCCCCGGCGCCGCATCGAACAGCGGGATATGCATGCCGAGCACCAGCAGCCGCTCGCGCGACACCTGCGCCAGGTAGTGCTGCAGGAACACGAACTGATCCTCGCGCAGGCCGCCGACATACGCCGGCTTGCCGCCAGGGGTGTAGATCACGTCGTCCAGAAACACGAAGCTCGCATTGGCTTCTTCCACCGCATACGTGTCCGGGCCATAGACCGCGCGCCAGCTGTCCAGCGACTGCAGATCGTCGCCGGCATCGACGTTGAGGTCATGATTGCCGGGCACATGGAACCAGGGCACGCCCAGTTGGGTCGTGACCTTGTTCAGGACCGGATACAGGCTCAGATCGTCGTTGACGATGTCGCCGAGTGTGGTCCCCAGGCGCACGGACGTCTTGCCGACCAGAGGTGCCACGATATCGCGCTGGTAATAGCCCACATCGGCGAGGCTGGCGGTCTGGCTGTCGGCGAACACCAGCATATCGAAACCGTTGCCGCCAACTTCCGCACGCGGCGTCAGTGCGAAATCCCAGCCCTGCGTGGTGCGGCCGGTGGATGCGATGCCCTGATACTTGTGGGTCACCGAACCGCGCGGCGCATAGTGGCGCCAGAACCCGGGCAGCCCGTCGGCGGCAGGGACAAATCGGCGATCGCCCGGCTTGATCACGAACACCGTCTGGCCATCGCGCACCGGCAGGCGGTAGTGCCCCTGTACATCGGTGCGCACGATCTGCTCACCGTTGGACACTGCAATACCGGCAAGACCCGGCTCATCCGCACTGCGGCCGGCACGCCCGTCGCGCTCTTCGTAGACGGTGCCATCGATCATGACGTCGCGTGCGTACGCGCTGCCCCCAAGCAACCCCAGGGCCAATAGAGCGAAGCGAAGCTGCATGTGGTGTACCGCGGCAAGACCGGCGGAAATTGTACCCGCCGGCCCGCCACGCGCGGTGCAGGCCCGGAAAATCGCGCGTCCTGCAACGCACCGTAGGAGCGCACCCGGGCGCGACAGGGCTTTACCAGCAAGCCCCGTCGCGCCCAGGTGCGCTCCTACGGCGCTGTGTTAGTTGTGCCGCGACTCCAGCAGTGCTACCGCGTCGCTCAGGCCCAGCCCACGCGCGCGGAGCAGCACGATCAGGTGATACAGCAGGTCGGCCGATTCGCCGAGCAGTTCGGCATCGCCCTGCACCACGCCTGCCAATGCGGTTTCCACACCCTCCTCGCCCACCTTCTGCGCGATGCGGCGAATACCCTGCTCGAACAGCTTGGTGGTGTAACTGCCATGCGGGCGCTCGTGCTCGCGCGTGGCAATCAGCGCATCCAGGCTGCCCAGGAATTGCCCCGGCGCATTCGGGAAGCAGCTGGGACGGCCCAAGTGACAGGTCGGCCCGTGCGGATGGGCCAGCACCAGCAAGGTGTCGGCGTCGCAATCGGCTTCGATGGCCACCACGCGCAGCACATTTCCCGAGCTCTCGCCCTTGGTCCACAGCCGCTGCTTGCTGCGGCTGAAAAAGGTCACTTCGCCACGCTGCTGCGTCACCGCCAGCGCTTCGGCATTCATGTAGCCCAGCATCAGCACACGCAGGGTGTCGGCGTCCTGCACGACGACCGGCAACAGCCCGTCGCCCTTGCGCCAGTCCAGCGCCTGCAAGGCGTCGCCGGTTGTCACGGAGTCACTGTCCATCACGTACCTCGATCTGTTGCGCGCGCAGGAACTGCTTGAGTTCCGGGATGGGAATGGCCCCGCTATGAAACACGCTGGCGGCCAGCGCGCCGTCTACATCGGCCTGGTCGAAGACGTCGGCGAAATGCTGCATCTCGCCGGCGCCGCCGGAGGCGATCAACGGCACCCGGCACAGCGCACGCACCTGACGCAGCTGGGCAAGGTCGTAGCCGCGGCGCACGCCGTCGTTGTCCATGCAGTTGAGCACGATCTCACCGGCGCCCAGGCGCTGCGCTTCGGCAACCCAGTCCAGCGTGCGCATGGGCAAGGCCTGCGTCTTGCTCGGGTCGCCGGTATAGCGACGCACCCGCCATTGGCCGTCTTCCTCGCGAATGGAGTCGATGCCCACCACCACGCACTGCACGCCAAAGGCGTCGGCCAGTTCGGAGATCAGCTGCGGGCGCCCGAGTGCCGGCGAGTTGATGGAAATCTTGTCGGCCCCGGCGTGCAGCACCGCACGCGCCGTTTCCACATCACCAATGCCGCCAGCAACGCAGAACGGGATATCGATCAGCCGCGCCACGCGCTCGACCCAGGTGTAGTCGACCGAGCGGCCTTCCGGGCTGGCACCGATGTCGTAGAACACCAGCTCATCGGCGCCCTGTGCGCGATAGCGCAAGGCCAGCTCGACGATGTCGCCCATGTCGATATGGTCGCGGAACTTGACGCCCTTGACCACGCGGCCATCGCGCACGTCCAGGCATGGAATGATGCGGCGGCTCAGCATGCCAATGCCTCGTTGAGATCCAGGTGTCCTTCAAGCAAGGCCTTGCCCAGCACGATGCCGGCGCACCCGGAAGCCTTGGCAGCGACCACGTCGGCCAGATGGCGTGCACCGCCGGACACCTGCACCTGCAGCTGCGGTACCAGCCCGCGCAGGTGCGCGTACAGCGCCATGTTGGGGCCGGACAACATGCCGTCGCGCGCGATGTCGGTGCACAGCAGGTGCTGCAGGCCGGCCTGCGCGTAACGCACCGCCAGGTGATCCAGCGTGGCGTCGGCCGCTTCGGTCCAGCCGTGTACCGGCAGTTGCCACACGCCGTGCGCGTCCTGGCGCGTATCCAGCGCAATGGTCAACCGGTCGGCGCCGAACTCCTGCAGCCAGCCGATCACGGTGTCGCTCTCGCGCACCGCCAGCGAGCCGATGACCACGCGCGCCGCGCCGGCATCGAGGATGCGTGCCACATCGTCACGTGAACGGACGCCGCCGCCGGTCTGCACCTGCAGGCCGGTCTGGCGCGCGATCTCGCCCAGGGTTGCTGCCAGGGTGTAGCCGCCGGCCTTGGCGGCATCCAGATCGACCAGATGCATCCACTGCGCGCCGGCATCGGCAAACGCCTGCGCGCGCGGCAACACGTCGTCGCCGTACTGCGTTTCGCGTGCGTAATCGCCCTGCAGCAGGCGCACCACGCGGCCGTTGCGGATATCCAGCGCCGGATAGACGGTAAAACTCATGGGAAACTCATCTCAAGAAAATTACGCAGGATGCGTGCACCGGTGTCGGCCGAGCGCTCGGGATGGAACTGCGCGCCGCACCGCAAGCCCTGCTGCACGACGGCGGTAAACAGGCCTCCGTGATCGCAGGCGGCCACGGTATCGGCCGTCACCGGCGCGGCGTAGCCATGCACGAAATAGGCGCTGGCGCGCTCCGGCAGGCCGGCAAGCAGCGCCGAGTCGCGCATTGGCACCAGCTGGTTCCAGCCCATGTGCGGGACACGGATGCCCAGCGCCGGGGTCATATGGCGCACGATGCCCGGCACCAGCCCAAGGCACTCCACATTGCCTTCTTCGGAGCGCTCGAACAGCAACTGCATGCCCAGGCAGATACCGATCAAGGGCACCTGCAGCTGCCGCAATGGCTCGACCAAGCCTTGTGCGCGCAGGCGCTTCATTGCTTCCGGCGCGGCGCCCACGCCCGGCAGGATGACCCGCTCGGCGCCTTGCAGGCCCGCCGCATCGCGCACCAGCCGCGCCTCCACGCCCAGCCGCTCCAGCGCATAACGCACCGAACCCAGATTGGCACCACCGGCATCGATCAATGCGACATCGGTCATAGCGCACCCTTGGTGGACGGCAGCGCGTTGCCTTCCCGGCGGATCGCCTGACGCAATGCGCGTGCAAGTGCCTTGAAACAGGCTTCCACTTTGTGGTGATCGTTCTCGCCACGCACGCTCAGATGCAGATTCAAGCCCGAGGCATCGCAGATGGAGCGGAAGAAATGCGGTACCAGCTCGGTGGGCATGTCGCCCACGCGCTCGCGCTTGAAGTCGCCTTCGAACACGAAATACGGCCGGCCACTGAAGTCGAGCGCGGCGCTGGCAATGGTTTCGTCCATGGGCAGCGTGAAGCCATGCTGCGCGCCCGGCCCTGCTGCAAGCCAGGGGCTTTCGGCCGGATCGAACCCATACCGGCCGATCCCGCGCTTGTTGCCCAGCGCCTCGCGCAGCGCCTGGCCCAATGCCAGGCCGGTGTCTTCGATGGTGTGGTGCTCGTCGATATGCAGGTCGCCGTCGGCGCGGATGTCCAGCGCAAAACCGCCATGCTTGCCGATCTGCTCCAGCATGTGGTCGAAGAACGGCAGGCCAGTGGCGGTGTGCGGTTCGGCGACGCGGTCCAGGTCCAGCTCGACGCGGATCCTGGTTTCCTTGGTGTTGCGCTGAACCACCGCGCGCCGCGGCGCATCGGCCAGCTCATGGGCGATGCCGGGCCAGTCCCATTCGCCGCCGAATTCGTCGGTACGCAGCTGGAAACCGCGGATATTGAGGTTCTGCGCGAACTGGATGTCGGTGATGCGGTCGCCGACCATCGCCGAGCGTGCCCAGTCGATCGTGCGGTCCTGCAGATACGGCACCATCAGGCCGATGCCGGGCTTGCGCGTGGGGGCGTTGTCGGCCGGCCAGCTGCAGTCGATCAACACGTCACGGAACTCGATGCCCTGGCTGGCGAAGATCTGCAGCATCAGGTTGTTCGGGCTGTCGAAGGACGCACGCGGGTAGCTTTCGCTGCCCAGGCCGTCCTGATTGGTGACGATGACGAACTGATAGCCGGCGTCGCGCAACTTGAGCATGGCCGGAATCACGTTGTCGACGAAGCGCAACTTTTCGTAGGCGTCGATCTGGTAGTCGGCCGGCTCGGTGATCAGCGTGCCGTCGCGGTCGACAAAAAGAATCGGGGTCATGCGGCAGCCTCCTGTGCGGTATGCAGGGCCGTCAGCACGCGCACGTTCTGTTCCGGCGTGCCCAGGGTTATGCGCAATGCATCGTGCAGCTGCGGCACTGCGCGTTGATCGCGCACCACCACGCCCGCCTCCAGCAGCGCCTGGAATGCGGCTTGGGCATTGTCGAAGCGCACCAGCAGGAAGTTGCCCTGCGAGGGGTACACCTGGCGCACGCCGGCGAGCTGCGCAAGCGCCTTGTGCATACGCTCGCGTTCACCACGAACCTCCGCGATGCGTCGACGTGTGACCTCCAGCGCTGGTGCAGACAAGGCCTGCTCGGCCATCGCGGCACACGGCGTCGGCACCGGATACGGCGCCTGGCAGCGGCGTAGCAAGGCGATCAACTCGGCATTGGCGATCAGCGTACCGATACGCGCCGCCGCCAACGCGTGCGCCTTGGAGAGCGTACGCAGCACCGCGAGATTGTCGTAGCGCGCAAGCAGGCTCACTGCGGACGGCACATCGGAAAACTCGCCGTAGGCTTCGTCGACCACCACCAGCGCCTTGCCTTGCAATGCCTGCAAGGCGGTTTCGATCTCTTCGAGGCTGATCGCCGAACCGGCCGGGTTCGAAGGCGAACACAGGAACACCAACTTGGCACGCGCGGCCAACGCTGCCTCGATGATTGCCGGGATATCGGCGTGGAACCCGTCGGGCCCATCGACCAGCGGCACGTCGACCAACGGCGCGTTCTGCAGCCGTGCGCACACGGCATACATGCCGAACACCGGCGGCGTCACCACCACCGCATCGCGCTCCGGCACGCACAGTCCGCGCACCAGCAGATCGATCGCTTCGTCGCTGCCACGGCCAATCAGCAGCTGCTCGGGCGCACAGCCGTACAGCGCGGCCAGCGCGCCACGCAGGCCGTTGGGTTGCGGGTCGGGATAGCGT
This sequence comes from Xanthomonas sp. NCPPB 1325, assembly GCF_041477645.2. Classification (NCBI taxonomy): domain Bacteria; kingdom Pseudomonadati; phylum Pseudomonadota; class Gammaproteobacteria; order Lysobacterales; family Lysobacteraceae; genus Xanthomonas; species Xanthomonas sp. NCPPB 1325. The sequence continues at coordinate 2,248,193 of NZ_CM192985.1, read as the reverse complement.
CGCGTGCTGCCACCGGGATCGGCCGGGTTCTCCCAGGCCGATTCATTGGCATTGAGCCAAACATCGCCCTGCAGCGCACTGGTGCGCGCCGACGAATACCCGACAAATGCGCGCAGGTCCTCGCGCACCAGATCCAGAATCGAGGACGTGCTCATGCTGCCACTCCCATGCGCAGGGCCACCGCATTGGCATGGGCATCCAGGCCTTCGGCGCGCGCAAGAATCAATGCGCACTCACCGATGCCGTCGATACCGGCCTTGCTCGCGGCCTGCACGCTCACCATGTTCTGGAAGCTGGCAACGCTGACACCGCTGTACGCGCGCGCCGCGCCGCTGGTCGGCAGGACATGGTTGGTGCCGCTGCAATAGTCGCCGAGCGCTTCCGGCGTGTAATCGCCGAGAAAGACCGAGCCGGCCGCTTCGACCTGCGCCAGCCATGCGCGCGGTTCGCGTAGCGCAAGGATCAGATGCTCGGGTGCATAGCGGTTGCTGATCGCAAAGGCGTCGTCCAGCGTCTGCACCTTGATCAGCCGCGACTGCGCCAAGGCCTGGCGTGCGATGTCGGCACGCGAGAGCTGGGCCAGTTGCGCGTCCAGCTGCACCTGCACCGCATCGATCAAGGCGTCGCTGTCAGACAGCAGCAACACCTGCGAGTCCGGGCCGTGCTCGGCCTGCGACAGCAGGTCGGCCGCAACGAACGACGCCTGCGCGCCGGCATCGGCAATCACCAGCACCTCGGAGGGACCAGCCGGCATGTCGATCGCGGCTGCGCCGGATTGGGCCACCTGCTGCTTGGCTTCGGTGACAAAGCTGTTGCCCGGGCCGAACAGTTTGTCGCAGCTCGGCACCGACTCGGTGCCATGCGCCATCGCCGCGATCGCCTGCGCACCGCCCAGCTTGAACACGCGGCGCACGCCGGTGAGCTGCGCGGCCACCAGCACCGCCGGGTCCACGCTGCCGTCCTTGCGCGGCGGCGTGCACAGCACGACCTCGCGGCAACCGGCCAGCCGTGCGGGAACGCCCAGCATCAGCGCCGTCGACGGCAACGGTGCGCTGCCTGCCGGCACATACAACCCGACCCGCCCGATCGGGCGCACGATCTTTTCGCAGACCACGCCAGGCGCAGTTTCCACGGCGTAGCCGGCGCTCATGCCGGCGCGGTGGAAGGTGTCGATCCGCGCCACCGCGTCCTGCATGGCCTGGCGCAGTTCGGGGGCAACCGCGGCCTCGGCAGCGGCGAATTCGGCCTCGCTGACGATAAAACTCTGCAGCGACACGCCATCGAAGCGTGCGGTGATCTCACGCAATGCGGCATCGCCACGTGCGCGCACATCGGCAATCAGTGCAGCCACCGCGTCGCGCGTCTGTGTGGCCACGGTCTGCACGGGGCGCGTCAATGCGTCGGTGCGCGCGGCGCTGTCGAGTTGGGACCAATCGAGAATGTTCATGCCAGCGAGCGCTCCACCGTCAACACCATCAAGCCTTGCGCACCTGCGCGTTCGAGCTCTTCCAACCGTTGCCAGGTCACCGCGCCGTGGCACATGGTCTGCAGCCGCAATGCGCCGTTGCCGTCGTCGGGCAACTGCACCAGCGGGTCGGCGTCGGGCAGTAGCCGGCGCAGCGCATCCACATGGGTCTGCTCGGCGCGGAACATCAGCAACTTGCTATCGCGCAACTTGAGCACGCCGTCCATGCGCCGCAGCAGCATCGCCAGCAGCGCTGCGCGTGCGTCCGCCGGCTCGCGCACGGCGCCAGCCAGTACCGCCTCGCTTTCCATCACCAGCTCCACCGGCTTGAGCTGGTTGGCCGCCAGGGTGGCGCCACTGGAGACCAGATCGCAGATCAGATCGGCGGTACCCAGCCGCGGCGCGATTTCCACCGAGCCGGACAACTCCACCACCGCCGCATCGATGCCCTGCCGCTCCAGCCAGTCGGCCAGGATCGCCGGATAGCTGGTGGCGATGCGCTTGCCCGCCAGTTGCGCCACGCCCTGCCACTCCCAGTCTTCCGGCACGGCCAGCATCAACCGGCACTGGCCGAAACCGACGCCGCGCACCGCGTGGTAGGCGGCCGGCAACCCAGCGCGACGACGCGCCGAGGCCTGCTCGTCCAGCTCGTTCTGGCCGACGATCCCCAGGTCGCAGACGCCATCGGCGATCAGGCCGGGGATGTCGTCGTCGCGCACCAGCAGCAAGTCCACCGGCAGCGATTCGCCGTAGCAGAACAACTTGTCGCGGCTCTGCCGCCAGCTCAGCCCGCAGGCGGCCAGCAGGCTGCGCGCCGGCTCGGCCAGACGGCCGCTCTTCTGGATGGCGATACGCAACCGGTCACGTGCCGGTGCTGCCGTGGAAGCACTCATGTTGTTCTCTCAGTGGGATTCGACAGGGCGCGACGATTGCTCGCGCAGGGCCTCGGCGTAGCCGCCGGCGCCATGTTCCAGCGTGCGCGCAACGCGCCCGATGGTGGTCACGCTGACCTGGGTCAGCTCGTGGATCTCGCGATACGGCACGCCCTTGACCAGCAAGGGCACCACCCGCCAGCGGTCGCCCATGGCTTCCAGTTCGGCGGGTGTGCACAGATCGCGCAGGAAGGCTTCGACCGCGCCGGGCTCGGTCAGGCAGGCCAGTGCGTCGGCCAGCATCTTGAGGGAGGCGGCGACGTCGGTACTTTCGCGGGGGGCTGGTCGTTGTTTCATCGCGTTAATGTAATAGCGTGTTAGTACATTAACGCAAACGGTGGCGCTTGTCACCTGCTGCGGCGGTGACAGTAGGACAGTTCGGTTGGTGTCCCGTCATGCAGCGTTGCGCTTGTCTGCCCTCGCGTTGCTGCAAGGAGGGCCGAACAAGCTGCCCTTGCCCACCTGCGAGGAAGGCGCCCTCGTTGCTGCCTGGGTGAGGCGCTGTGCCCCGGCCTCTCAGCTAAGTTGCAGGAAAGCCCCAACGCCCCTCATCCGGCGCTGCGCGCCACCTTCTCCCGTCAACGGGAGAAGGGAGCAATCCATGGCGCCTCGGGCGCGGCGGAGGACACCCGCTGACCTTCTCCCGTCAATGGAAGAAGGGAGCAAGGCAAGGCGCCTCGGATGCGGCGGAGGACACCCGCTGCCCTCTTATGTCCACCGGAGAAGGGAGCAACGCAAGCCGTCTAGACCGCGGCGGAGACCCGCTGCCCTTCTCCCGCCTGCGGGGGAAGGTGCCCGTAGGGCGGATGGGGGCGAGACCTGTGCAGCACCGCCCTCAGTTCACATGCTGAATTGCGTGCGCCGGCCATCGAAAAACCAGCGACGACCACCTGCCTTACGGCATCACCTTGGCCTGCTCCAGCTCCACCTGCAAGGTGCTCGCCAGCTCGTCGCGGGCAACGTCGAACTGCTGCTCGCGCACCAGGTCCTTCACCGCCACCACGCCGCGCGCCAGCTCGTCGTCGCCGGCCAGCACCACGAAGCGGATGCCGGCACGCGCGGCGTACTGGAACTGCTTGCCGACCTTCTTCGGCTCCATCTGCACTTCGGTGTTGATGCCACCGATACGCAGCCGGCGCGCGATATCCAGCGCGTCGTCCAGGCGGGTTTCGTCCATCAGCGCCACCATGGCCTGCACGCTGCTTTCGGCGATGCCCTGGATCAGGCCGGCCTCGCGCAGCTGCCAGAACAGGCGGGTCAGGCCGATCGAGATGCCCACGCCCGGCAATCTGGACTTGGTGTAATGGCTGGCCAGGCTGTCGTAACGGCCGCCCGAGCAGATCGAGCCGATCTGCGGGTGGTCGGTGAGCGTGGTTTCGTAGACGGTGCCGGTGTAGTAGTCGAGCCCGCGCGCGATGGAGAAATTCAGGCAGTACGCGCTCTCCGGCACGCCCAGCGCCTTGACCAGCTCGAGCACTTCGCGCAATTCGACAATGCCCTCGCCCAGCGTGGCACTGGCACCGACCGAGGCTTCCAGCGCCTGCAGCTGCGCCAGCGCATCGGCGTGCCCGTTCGAGCGCACCGCCACGAAGGCGAGAATCTTGGCAACCTGCTCGGCGGCAATGCCGAAGCCCTTGCCCGTCAGCGTGTCGCGCACGTAATCGGCGCCCCGCTTGTCGATCTTGTCGACCTCGCGCAGCACCGCCAGCTGCAGCTCGCCCTCGGCCACGCCCAGGCTTTCGAAGAAACCACGCAGCAGCTTGCGGTTGTTCAACTGCACCTTGAAGTCGCCGATGCCCAGCTCGGCGAACACCGCGTGGATCACCGCCAGCACCTCGGCGTCGTAGCGGATGCTCAGCGCGTCCTTGCCGATGACGTCGATGTCGCACTGGTAGAACTCGCGGAAACGCCCGCGCTGCGCACGCTCGCCGCGATACACGCGCTGCATCTGGTAGCGGCGGAACGGGAAGCTCAAGTCGTGCTCGTGCTCGGCCACGTACCGCGCTAGCGGCACGGTCAGGTCGAAACGCAGCGCCAGCTCAGGCAGCCCGCCCTCGCCGCCTTCGTCGGCCGCAGCGGCGGCATTGGCCAGCGCACCGGTGGACTGCACGAAGTACACCTGGCGCTCGGTTTCTCCGCCGGATTTGGTCAGCAACACATCGGACAGCTCGAACACCGGCGTTTCGACCGGCAGGAACCCGAACCGCTCGTAATTGCGGCGGATGACGTCCAGCATGCGCTGGAACGCGATCTGCTCGCGTGGCAGCAATTCCATGATGCCGGGCGGCGTACGGGGCTTGATCACGAGCGAAACTCCTGCATGACGACTGGGGGGCGAGCCGGCAATTCTACCGGTTGGGCGGCCGCACTGACCGCATGGCGTATCATTCACACGCGTCCCAGGCAGTGCGTGACCCATGTACCGGCAGCTTTCAGACCCCAGCGTGACCTGCCCGACCCCAAGCGCGGCGGCCGGCAGCGACGCACGTCATTCCGATTGCACGCTGTGTGCGGTGCGCGGCCGCGCGGTCTGCGCGGCCTTGTCGGCGCAGGAAATGGACGCACTCGAGCAAGTCACCAGCGCCTCGGGCTATTCCCCGGGCAGCACCCTGGTGCGTGCCGGCGAGGCGCGCCACTACGTCTACACCGTCACCTCCGGCGCCCTGCGCATGGTGCGCACCCTGGCCGACGGGCGCCGCCAGATCACCGGCTTCGTGCTGCCCGGCGACTACGTGGGGCTGACCGAGACCCCGCAGCACCGCCACGACATCGAGGCCATCGTCGAGACCCGCGTGTGCCGCACGCCGCTGGCGCAGATGCGGCAGTTGCGCGATCGCTACCCGCAGCTGGAGCGCAAGCTGCTGCAACGCGCCAGCATGGAACTGGCCGCCGCACAGGACACCGGCCTGCTGCTGGCACGCCTGCAGCCCAGTGAGCGGCTGGCGCACTTTCTGCTCCGCCTGGCCGCACGCTCCACCCAGCCCGGCGCCAGCGGCGACACCGTGGCGCTGCCGATGAGCCGCGGCGACATCGCCGACCATCTCGGGCTGACCATGGAAACGGTGAGCCGCACCTTCACCAAGCTGCGGCAGCAGCAGCTGATCGCGCTACCGCAGCTGCACCTGGTGCAGATCCTGGATTACGCCGCGTTGCGCAGCCTGGCCGGCGATACGGTGTGAGCGCTGACGGACAGAACTGCTGCGTCTCACCCTGATCGCAAGCCGCCTGCCGCTGTCACCCCGCACGCCATCAGTCAGCGCCCGGCCACCGTCCCCGCCACCGCCACCGACCCGCCGCAGCCGCTGCTGAGCAGTTGCGATTGACGCAACCAGGCGCGGTCCGGGTAGTAGGCAAACACGAAGGCACCCTCGCGCAAGGTATCGATCAGTTGCCTGGCCACCGCCGGCCGCACGGCCGGGCAGCCCAGGCTCCGGCCGAGCCGGCCCTGGCTGCGGATGATGGCTTCGCTGACGTAGGGCGCGCCGTGGATGACGATGGCGCGGTCGCGCGCATGGTCGTTGAAGCCCGGTTCCAGGCCCTTGAGCCGCAGCGAGTAGCCGTTGTGGCCGGTATACGACTCCTGCGCGGTGAATGCGCCCAGGCTGGACTGGAAACTGCCGTCGGCATTGGAAAACTTCGCCGCCAGGTTCTCGCCCGTGTTGCGCCCGTGCGCCACCCACTCCTGGAACAACAAGCGTTGCTTGTCCAGATCGAACACCCATAGGCGGCGTTCGGTCGAGGGCCGGCTGTAATCGATGACGCTGAGCACCCGCTCGGCGCCCACCTGCTGGCGCTGCCGCGCGCACTGCAAGGCCTCGGTGGCCAGCGCCAGCACCTGGCGGTCCAGCGATGGCGCCTGACGCGCTAGGGCATCGATCAGGCCGGCACGCAGTGCACCCAACGGCGGCACCGCAGAGCCAGACATGGCATCGGCCGCCATGGCCGTCCCCGCCGTTGCCCACCCGCACAGCGCGGCGACAACGGCAATCACTCGATAAGACATGCAGCAACCCACATCAGACGCGGCACCACGCCGGGGCCGCACCCGCTACAAATAGCCCCAAGCGCGGCACTTTCCAACCCCGACCGGCTGAACGCGTTTGGCTCAGGCCACGTCCGCAAGCAGACGCTGCCGGAACGCCGCGTAGTCCGGCGGCAGCGCCTCGGCATGCGCCGGGCGTTGCAGCAGCGCCGCCAGCGCCGGCGGAACCTCGACCCCACGGCCGATCAGCGGCTCCACCACGGCCTCGAACTTGGCCGGATGCGCCGTGGCAGCCACGGCCCAGTCGCCCGTCACGCCCTCGGCTCCCTCCGCGCGCAATTGCTCCAGCACATGCACCGCAGTGGCGGTATGCGGGCAATGCACCTCGCCATAGCGCGCGTAGCGTTGCTGGATGGTGTGGCGGATGGCCGCATCGTCCACCGACAGGGCACGGAACGCCTCGCGTAGCGCGGCGTCGTCGCCGCGATACAGCCAGCGCAGGCGCTCGAAGTTGCTGGGCGCTCCTACGTCCATGGCATTGGCCAGGGTCGCCACGCTGGGCTGCGGAGCGTAGTCGTCGCCGGCGAAGTAGTCCGGCAGCACGTGGTTGGCGTTGGACGCCAGCGCGATCGTGCCCAACGGTACCCCAAGCGCACGCGCCAGGATCGCGGCCAGCCCGTTACCCAGGTTGCCGGTGGGCACCACCAGATTCAGCGCGCCACCAGAGGCCGCATGGTGCTGCAGGGCCGCATGCGCGTAGTAGCTCATCTGCGGCAGCAGCCGGCCCAGGCTGATGCTGTTGGCCGAACTCAGCGGCACCTGCGCCTGCAGCGACGCATCGTTCAAGGCCTGCTTGACCATCGCCTGGCAGTCGTCGAACGAGCCGGCCACGCGCAGGGCCTGGATGTTGTCGCCAAAGCAGCCCAGCTGATGCGCCTGCCGCGGCGACACCCGGCCATCCGGGTACAGCACCACCACGCGCAGGCCCGGCTGCCGATGAAAGGCCGCCGCTACTGCCGCGCCGGTGTCGCCGGAGGTGGCCACCAGGATGGTGAGCGGACGATCTTCGTGCCGGCGCAGGCGGGTCAGGCAGGCGGCCAGAAAGCGTGCCCCGAAATCCTTGAACGCGGCGGTCGGCCCGTGGAACAGCTCCAGCGCGTAATCGCCGGGCGTGGCCAACGGCACCAACGGCGCAGGGAAATCGAACGCCTCGGCGCAGATGGCCGGCAGTTCCGCCGCCAGCGCATCGCCTTCGAAAAATGGCTGCAGCAGCGTGCTGGCAGTGGTCGCCAAGTCGACGCCCGCCGTCAGCGTGCGCGCCGGCGGCAGCGACTGCGGCACATACAGGCCGCCATCGGGCGCCAGCCCGGCAGCGATGGCCTGGCTCAGGCTTGCGGCAGGCGCGCCGCCACGGGTGGAAATGAACATCAGCGTGACTCCAGGCAAAAGGGAGACCGGGCGCTGCCCGGCGACAACAGAGATGAGGAAAGACGCGGGAGCGGCGCAGTGCGGGTGCGTGTCCTGCGCGTCATCCGCCCCCACGGGCGCGGCGCTATGCTGCGCGCACCTTTCCGTGGAGCCGGCAGATGATCAAGGTCAGCGTGATGTACCCCTACCGCGAAGGCGCGCGCTTCGACCACGCCTACTACCGCGACCAGCACATGCCGCTGGTGAGCGCGCGCATGGGCGCGGCCTGTCTGAAATACACCGTGGACAAAGGCATCAGCGGTGGCGAAGCCGGCAGCCCCCCGGCCTTCATCGGCATGTGCCACATCTATTGCGACTCGGTGGAGACCTTCAACGCCAGCTTTGGCCCGCACGCGGCCGAGATCCTCGGCGATATCGCCAACTACACCGACCTCACGCCGGTGACGCAGATCAGCGAAGTGGTGGTCGACTAAGTCGCAGATCACGAGCAGCAGGTCAGACCTGTTGCGCGGTACCTGCGGCATGTTGTCATTGCGGGCGTGCTGATTCATCCGAGCAACCGCGCCGCAGGACTGGCGATGGGCGACACCCACGCCTGGCTATCGAAACCGGCGGCAGCAAACCCGGCCTGCACTGCCGGTGCTGCCGCGTCTGCAGCGGCACGCGATTCGAACCAGGCAAACACGCTTGGCCCGGCGCCGGAAATGCTGGCGCCCAACGCGTCGTACTCCAGCGCCGCCTGCTTGGCCTGCGCGAAGCCGGCAATCAAGGGTGCACGACGCGGCTCGATCAGCACATCGCGCAGGCCGGCGCGTACCAGACTCGCGTCGCCGGCATGGCAACCGGCCAGCACCAGGGCCAGGTTGGTGCTCTGCGCGACAAACTCGCGCAGCTGATACGCCCCGGCCAGGGCCTCTCGCGCGCGCCGCGTTTCCAGCGCTGCATCCGGATGCACCAGCAAGCTATGCCAGGCTGCCGGTACCGCGATCGGCACCAGACGTTCCAGCGTGCACAGCACCAGTCCGCCCAAAAACAGCGGCCCCAGGTTGTCGCCGTGGCGGCTACCGCTGGCCACTGCTTCGCCATCGAGCGCGTATTGGTAGAGCTGGTGGTGGTCCAGCGGCGAGGCCAGCAGCGCGTTTGCCGCCACCAACGCCGCCACGCACGAGGCAGCAGAGCCGCCCATGCCCGAGCTCAGCGCAATGCCCTTGTCGATCTCGATTTCAAACCCGTAAGGCAGCTGTAAGGCGGCGCGCAGCGACATCAACGCAGCGCCTGCGGTATTGCGTTCGGCATCCAGTGGTAGTGCCACGGTCGTGCCGCGAATCGCCGCGATGCGTACTGTGGGTTCTTCGATGCGGCGCACGGTGACGGTGTCGCCGACGCCATCGATCGGGTAACCGAGCAGGTCGAATCCCACCGCCACGTTCGCAACCGATGCCGGCGCGAAGGCGCGCGCTTCGTGCAGCCCGTGCTTGCCGACAGAAGCGCGATCACTGTCGTGCGCATGCGCCACCGTTGCTGGGCTCAGGCCGGTCTGGCCGACAACTGCCTGCGTCACAGCCGCGCGCCCTCGCCCGCCGCCACGCGCAGCAGATCGGCGAACACGCCGGCTGCGGTCACTTCCGGACCGGCGCCCGGGCCCTGCACCACCAACGGGTTCTCGCAATAGCGGCGCGTGGTGAACTGCACCACGTTGTCGGTCAGACGCAGGTTGGCGAATGCGTGATCGGCCGGCAGCTCGACCAGGCCCACGCTGGGCGCGCGGTCGGGCGGCAGTTGCGCCACATAGCGCAGCACATTGCCGCGTGCACGCGCATCGGCCAGACGCTGCGCAAAGGCCGCATCCACCTCGGGCAGGCGCGCGATGAAATCATCCACACTGGCCTGGCGCAGTGCTTCCGGCACCAGGCTTTCGACCTGCACGTCTTCCAGGCTGATCGCACGCCCTGCTTCGCGCGCAAGGATCACCAGCTTGCGTGCCACATCCACGCCGGACAGATCATCGCGCGGATCAGGTTCGGTATAGCCCATGCCGCGCGCCTGCGTCACCAGTTCGGCGAACGGCACGCTGCCGTCGTATTTGTTGAACAACCAGGCCAGCGTGCCGGAGAAGATGCCTTCGATCGAGGTCACCGCATCGCCGGTGTCGACCAGATCGCGCAGCGTGGTGATCACCGGCAAACCGGCGCCGACGGTCGCCTCGTAACGGAAGCGCGCACCGCTGGCATCGGCCGCTGCGCGGATCGCCTCGTAGCGCGCCAGCGGGCCGGAACCGGCCTGTTTGTTCGGCGTCACCACATGGATGCCGGCCGCCAGCCAACCCGCGTAGCGATCGGCCACTTCAGCGCTGCCGCTGCAATCGATGATCACCGTGTGCGGCAAATGTGCGGACAGCAGATGCGTGGTGAAGCGCTCCAGGTCGGTCGGCGTAACGGCCGATGCAAACGCATCGCGCCAGTCGCCGACCAGACCGCGCTCATCCAGCAGCATGCGCCCGCGCGACACCACTGCACGCAGGCGCAGATCCAGGTTGGCCTTGCCCAGCAATTGCGGTTGCGCGATGCGCAGCTGATCCAGCAACGCCGCGCCGACATTGCCCGGCCCGATCACGCCCACCGAAAAGGTCTGTGGCGACAACCAGAAACCGGCGTGCGCCGCGCGCAAGGCCTTGGTCGCATGCGCTGCACCGATGGCCACCGAGATGTTGCGCTCTGATGAGCCCTGCGCAATCGCCAGGATATTGACCTGCGCGCGCCCCAGCGACTCGAACAGGCGCGCCGCAACGCCCGGCTGCCCCGCCATGCCATCGCCCACCGCCGCCAGCACGCTGATGCCGGTGGTGAGCTGCACGCGCTGCACCTGGCCGACCGTGAGCTCGTGCGCAAACGCCTGCAACAACGCGTTGCGTGCACGCTCGGACTCGTGCTGCTTGACCACGCAACAGATCGAATGCTCCGAGGAGCCTTGCGAGATCATCACCACCGAGACCTGCGCCGTGCGCAGCGCTGCAAACACGCGCTCGGCCGTGCCCGGCACACCGATCAGGCCGGTGCCTTCCAGATTGAGCACCGCCAGATCGGGGCTGAGCGTCAGCCCCTTGATCGGCCCGCTCACCGCGCTGCTGGCGGTGATGCGCGTGCCCGGATGTTCGGGCTGGAAGGTGTTGCGGATGATGATCGGCAAGCCGCGCTCGATGGCCGGCGACATCGTCTGCGGGTGCACAACCTTCGCACCGAAATACGCCAGCTCGCAGGCTTCGTCGTAGCTCAGGGTTTCCAGTTGTACGGCTTCAGGCACCACGCGTGGATCAGCCGAGAGCACGCCATCTACGTCGGTCCAGATATGCAGCTCATCGGCATTGAACAGCGCCGCAAAGATTGCACCCGAGTAATCGCTGCCGTTACGCCCCAGCGTGGTGATACGGTCGGCACGATCGCGCGCCACAAACCCGGTCACCACCACCCGCGTTTGCGGATGCGCCTGCCGCCACGTGGCAAGGCGCTGCGTACTGACGTCCCACTCGACATCCACGCCCAGTTCGCCGCGATTGACCACCAGCACGTCGCGCGCGTCCAGCACCGCGCAGTCTTCGCCGATGGCGCGGAAGTGGTCGCCCAGCAATTGCGCCGAATACACCTCGCCCAGGCCTTGCACGCGGTCCAGCACCTCGCGTGGCAACTCGCCGATCACCGCAAGCGCACCCAGGATCTGCGACAGATGCTCGAAGCGCTCGTCCAGCCATTCCACCGTCGGCCCGGAATGCTCGCCGAGCAAGGCCACCGCCGCACCACGATGGCGCGCACGGGTTTCGTGCCAGCGCTCGCGCCATTCGGGGCGATCTTTTGCGGCCAGCTCGGCCAGCTCGATCAAGGCATCGGTCACGCCCTTCATCGCCGACACCACGGTGACCTGCACCGTCTCGTCGCGGGCGAGCAACAACTGCGCCACATGCCGATACCGCTCGGCATCGGCCACGGAGGTGCCGCCGAACTTGTGCACCACGGTTCGGTGGGATGGCGCGGGCGCGGCGGCAGGGTCGAGCGAAACAGCAAGCGATGACATCGACAGACCTCGTTAGAGAGGCCCCGTCCGCTTCAGATGAGAGGGAGGCCCCCGCATCCTGATCCGGGTGCGGGGCCGTTGTTTTCGGAAGTTACGCGAAGACGACGGACCGCACCGGGCAAATGGTGACGGTGGTAATGGTGGTGGTAATACCGGCCACGCCAGTCCCTGCCCACAACAGCGGCTGGCAGAGAAGCGAAACAGTGGCGGAGGCGTTACCCATGACTGCAAAAGACATCAGCGGGCCGAGGCCTGTCAAGCGTTGCGTGAATGGGCAGGCACACGCGCACGACACCGGCAACAGAAAACCTTGCCGCTCAGGGATTTAGCCGCCGCGCTCGCAAGTAATTGATTGCCATGGAAACTTTTACGGCAACCTCGACGGGCCGCCGTGCGCAGCCTTGGAACACCTGGCAGCGCCGCGCGGCAGGAAAAGTTTAATTCACATCGTTAGCGCCCACACTCGGTTAGCGCCTATCCACGCGTGTGAACCTGTCTGGTCAGCGCGGACATCCGAGGCGGCTCGGAGGCCGTCATTTCCCCTGAACACCCGGTCCCTTCGGCGCTGCCGACATACTGCTCCCCACAACGAATCCTCATCGCACCACTAAGATGAGCGTCGTCCTGCGTTCCGAGCCAGCAAACAAGGCAGATCCAGCCAACTGCCTGTGTCACCTCACAGGATCAGCCCAGCACCTGAGGATTGAGTTGCCAGACCGAGAAATTAAGCGCCGCCGCAAAGCTCACCCATGCCAGATACGGCACCAGCAACCACGCCGCCAGCGCCTGCCTCTTCGCGAACGCCGCGATCGTGGCCACCAGCAACAGCCACAACGCCACGATGTCGGCAAATGCCAAGGCTCCCATGTGCCACGCAAAGAACAGCCAGCTCCATAAACCATTGAGCGCCAGTTGCATCACGAACAGAGCCAATGCCACCCGCGCCTCAGTCCAGCCGCCGCGCCGCCACACCAACCACACCGATATCGCCATCATCCCGTACAACACCGTCCACACCGGCCCGAATAGCCAGCCCGGCGGTGCCCAGACTGGGCGCTGTAGCTCCGCGTAAAAGCTGGCCGCCTGGATCGATGCCGCCGCGCCCAACCCGGCGATTGCATAGCACAGCGCCAGCCAGCCGATAAGGCCGAACCATTGCGATTTTTTTGAAAGACGGTGCGTCATGAGAGTGGTGGCGAGTTATCAACGTTCGCCAGGTTGCCACAGCATCTGTGCAAGCGATGACTACACAAGCACGCGAGCTTGCGGGGAACTTATATCCCTTTTTGGGAAAGGCTTGATTTGCGGAATCAGTGACTCGAAGCGCTTCCACAGCGCAATTGGGATCTCGTTGCGATGTGTCATGCCGAAAATGATGCCGCCGGCTCGGCAGAATTCAAGGATTTGTTAGCCGCTCCAAATCGTCCACCGGGCTCGTTGATCGATTGCTGCAGATCAGGCTGCTTTGTTCAGATGTTCACTAAGCAACCACTTTGTCGGAGCCATTTAATAACCTAAAAAAAACCCCTGTCATACCAGCACATTCAAATCTCATCTTCACATCACATCCTCGCTAACAATCAACACCCCCAGGCGCCGCTTTAACCTAAATGTATGTCTCCCATTAATCTTTTCCGGCAATATAACAAGGTTAAAAACTTCGATAATTTCCAGCCAAGTCCGGACGCACCGGATCATCTTCGGTATAAATTGAAAAATCAGACCTTCCCTCGTCTACGCAATCAATTTGCGCCCCCCCGCTATCATTATAAAATAATTGCCTCCTCCTAAACTCCTGTTTTCAATTTCAACAGGAGCAAAAACATTACTGTATAGCTCATCAACTTCTGGCGGCCCAGTCAAAGACATGACAACTTTATCACCTACAACAGGAACACTTGCGTAGCCTGCCAAAGAAAAGTCCACTTCATTCCCATGAGATCTAACGCTTGATGAATCGCTTCCAGCTCCATTAAATTAACTGTCGGATTTCTAAATAATCAATTATCTACGTGGCTAATTTCACCAAGCACGCACTTCCTATCATTCGATAAGTCCTGACTTAGCAAGTAATACCTCACATCAATCTCCCGTCAACCACTTATTGACTTGATTTTTTAATCTGAGCCCCCACTAATTCTCAAACGAACACAGGGTCAGCTTGACTTATTAATTACAGCCGACCCGTTTTACGGAACTGATGCGCTATTCAACCTTGGGGGAGATCGCTAGCTGCGGTGGGCTGCACATGTGCCTGATCGACGGTGCTGCGCACCTACCCACTATCGTTGGACATCATCGGTGCGACCGACATCTTGACGCCGCGGACGTGGCGAGTGTGGCGTCCTGCGCATTAGCTCCGTCCTGAGCGCCTACATCACCGGCAGTGCCGGTTGCAACACGGGTGCTGTCCGCGCCGCCATTGAAACGACCTGCAAACTTCAGGGTCAGATTGACCTACTAATTACACCTTACCCCCGTTCTTGAGAGATTGTTGCCTGCCTGCAAGGCCGCGCTACCGCCCGCATTGATGCTGACACCATGCAGTTGCAGGTCGTTGCCGGCCGAGACGATCAAATCCTTGCCGGTGACGACAGACATGGCATCGCCGCCGCGCAGCAGGCCATTGTCGTTGCGCAAAGCGCTGGGCGTGAGGCTGAGATTGTTGCCCGCGATCAGCGCCGCACCGCCGCCCGCCTGCATGCGGGTGCCGGTCAGGGTCATATCGTTGCCGGCAAACAGTTGCAATGAGTTGCTGGCACTGATGCCTGACAGGATGTCGACGCAATTGATGGCCTTGGCCGCCTCGCTGACCAGATTGTTACCGGCCGCCAGCCCACCATCGCGGCCCTGGATCTGGCCCTGGTTGAGCAGGTCGTTGCGCGCTTCCAATGCCACGGTGCCGGTGCCGCTGATACGGCCCTGGTTGAGCAGGTTACCGGCGGTGCTGACATCGGCACCGGCGATGACGCCCTGGCTGCTCATGGCGTTGGTGGCGTTGAGCTCGACGTTAAGAAGCCATTGACATGGCTCGTGCGCGGTAGCACTCTCTTGCTCCAAGGAGCGTAGAAACTCCTCTCATAGCGGTACCCATCTCCGTCAAACTGATGGGTTTTTTGTGCCTGCACTTCGCAGGTGCAACCGACGCGATGCCTGCGTCGGGAGGGCGGCTAATAAAACACCCTTCGGGGAAATACGCCCGCCGGCTATGAGCGGTTTCTAACCTCCCGACATCCCGTCGCTGATCGACGACGGCGCCTGCTCGCCACGGAGGACTCTGCTATGCGTCAACCGCCATCGCGCACTCCCACACGCAAGCGCGTAAAGCGTCAACTACCCCGCGACGCGGTCTGGCGTATCAAAGAGTCACCGCTTATCCCGATGCTCACACCCGAAGAGATTGAAGCCGCCAATGCCGCAGACCTCGTCAAACAACATCGCGCAGAGCGTCGTCCGCGCCCGCCGCGGCAGCTGACCGTCGGGTACGGCTACTACCCCGCCAGCGATCAACGCGTTCCTACACTGCGCCTGCGCGGTCGCTGGCTGGAACAACTGGGCTTTGCCATCGGCATCAAACTGAATGTCCGCATGCGCAATGGCGAACTGGTTGTGAGCGTGGCTGACTTTCATTGACTTAGCACTGTGGGGTGTTGCACTTGAAGGTTGAGTCCCCCCCGAAAATGACCTACTTCCAAGGCTCAACGCAGCTTCAAGCGCCTCAAGGCACCCATACGAATCCGCGACAAGTTTTATACAAATTATTTATATTAAAACTTTATCTAAAATGCTGGAATTGAAAAAAAACAGTATAAGAAGAATAACCAAGATCCTATGCACAAGTTTCGCTCAACTCTCGACAGGACTTTTGTTTTCCGCCATCGCACAAAGAAAATAATGGTGACGAGGCATAGCAGTGCTAGTGCAGAGATAATGAAAATTGTATTAGTAATGTAATTTAAAAAACCAGCTGGAAATTGGCATGGCTTTCCGGAACATGCATCAAGGCGCATGCCCAGAGTCATCCTTAGTGCAGCAAGCATCCAGTAAAAGAAACAACTAGAATAAAGTGTTAACCAGAAATTTCTCATCTATAGTTCTCGCCTAATCCTTTATGTAGATTTGACAATTTATCTCATCGGAAATTGTAATTTAGACCAATCAATCACAGGCGGATAGGTCTCCACCCCATAAATTTCGCGTATGACTTTGTTTGCTTTATTTCCTGAGCAGCGTTCATAGTTTTCACAGCCTGGCACAGGTGAATTTACAAGGCCTTTGTCAATACTGCCTGCAATATTAGCAGCACCTGCTAGAGCCTTTTTCTGATTGCTATCGAAAAAGCTTCCTGTGACGTCTTTTATGATTCCCGAAATTTCCAAATCGTTTGAGCGCGTCTGTTGGGAAGCTGTGGAAGCGACAGAGTACAAAGATTTTACATACCCACTATACTGGCCTGAATTAAAATAGGGGTCGTCTGGCATGGTTCCATCCCGAAGATGGCCAACTATGCCGTCATAACGTGTTCCGTCACCGCTTACGTGCGCGAAAGAATCTCCAAAAGCATGTAATATTTTTTGATTCTCCGGGTCAGAAAGAATAGCTGCTTTTACGCTGCTATTATCGATATTTTTATTTATCTCTCTAAGTATTATACCAACCTTCGCAGTCAATACCTTTTGTTCCTCGATTACTTCCTCCGGAGATTTTTTACCGTTTAGAAGATGAATTGATTGCTGATCTCCAGATGGCAAATTACCGTTATTGACGTTGTTAACCGTGATCGCATTTCGCTCGTCAGTATCCGGGGCCCAAGCCGCCAGTGCTACTGCCTTAGCATCCTGGCTAGAGAACCCGGCAAGATAAAGTATTGTGGCCATGGTTGAATAATGGCCAATTTCCCCCCAATTATTTTCCACCGAATTTCTTGCTATTGATCCCCCTAAAATAATAGAGTTAATATCTCCACTAAAAGACCCTAAAGTTGCCCCGCCCAATCCAATGATCGAGTTTATGGTGGACTTCTCTTCTGCATTTAGATTTTCGCTTTCAGTTCCATAAAGAAACTTTGCCAAAGCCGGAGCTGCAGCTTCAGCGCCAGCGGCAGTTATCGCTCCGATCAGCTCACTCTCTCCGCCAGCAGAAGCTATAGCTGCACCAAGTACTGAGTGTGCTAGGAGGTGACTAGCCCCCCCTTCCTCGCCGCGGCTTCCACCGTCCACGTCATTGCGAACAGCATTCTCTTTGAAGTATTGGCCGATCTGGTATGAGGCAACTGGCGCCAAGGTACCAGCCAAGATTTGGCCTGTACTTCCCGATGCCGCGGACAGGCCACCTGTAATTGAGCTGACGAGCACTCCGACTTTCTGAAGGCGCGCAGTCTCTTTGTCTGCTTCAACAGCAATCATCGCTAGCTGAACCTTTTGCTCGGGAGTCAATGATGCGCTCAGTACTGGATCCTCAAGAACAGCTTTTGCTTCCTTCTTCTGTCTTTGGGCCTCGTCAATGGATGCGTTGATGTCATTACGAATGCTAACGCCGGTTTGCACTACCGTCCCAATCGCGGCCGCCATTGCCTGCTGCTCGCCCAGGATCTTGCCCACGTCTGGCAAGGTCGCCGCCGCTTCGTGCGCGGCACTGGCATCGGTATTGATGCCGGTCGCCGCAGCCGCGGTGGTCTTGCCACCGATCTTAATGGTGCCCTCGGTCAGCGTGGCGCGTGTATACCTGGTGTCGCTGCCGCTTTCGCTCATCGGCACGCCCGGCATGAAGCTACCGGTGTTGGCCTTGCCGTAGTTGCCGTTGGCGATGTTGTTGCCGATATCGCGGGACTGCTCGCCAGCGGTGCGCTCGATCGGGTTGCCGTTGGCATCGGTTTGGTTGCCGGTACTCCCGAACCCGCCGCTGATGCTGCCCGACGAGGCGCTGTAGTCCATCTGGTTTTTCAGATCGGTGAACTTCAGCGAATCGGCGGTCAGTTCGCTGGCAGCGGCATTAGTGCTGGCGATTGCGCCGCCGATCAGGTTCACGTTGCCGGCGGTGACGTGATAGCCACCATTACCCGCAAACAATCCTGACTGCTCTACGACACCTAGGTAATTGCCATCTGCCTTCGCAGCACTGGCATTGCCACTGATGTTCCAAGCGGTGCCGGCCGAGATCTGCACCCGGCCACCGACGCTGCTTTCCTTGGATTGGATGTCCAGCTTGTCTTGCAGCGATTCGATGGTGAGGTCGCCACCAACCTGTGTATCGATCCGGTCGCCCTTGACCACCGCACCACGTAGTGTGGCGTCGCCTTCGGACATGAGGACGATGTTCTGGCCGGCCAGTTGTGTGTTCTGCCAGGTGCTGCCATCCACGTTCGACTTGTGGCTACCCGCACTGGCTTGCACATAGGCATAGACACCGGTCTGTGCGCCCACCGAGGCACCCACACCCACTTCGAAGCCGGCATTACTGCCCTTGCTCTGCTCGGTGTTGCTGGAGTTGCCGGCTTCCAGCACCAGATCGCGTGCCGAATCCAGACTCAGCGTGTGGCCTGCCTTGAGGTTGCCCTGGACGATGTGCAGGTCGCCTGCGGTGGTTTTCAGGCTAACGTTGCCATCGCCTGTGATGGTGGAGCCCTGCGAGATCTGACTGCTGCTGTTGAAGCTGCTTTCGCTGGTGGCAAAGCCGACGCCGGCTTCCACGCTGAGCAGCGAGCCACTTTGAACAGCCTTCGCCGTTTGATAGGCATTTGCCGCTGCCGCCATGCCCTGCATCGCACCCAAGCGCCCATCGGACTTGCGCGCATCGTCCACGTTGTTGATCAGATCGATCAGCGGGGACTTGATGCGCGCGAACGCGCCGATCTTCAGATCATCGTCCTGCTGCGAGGCCGAGCTGCTGGTGTTGGAGGTCAGCAGCTGGATCGAGGCAGCGGTGATGTCCACATCCTTGGCAGCGACCACATTGCTGGCCGACTGCGTATACGTGCCGCCGGCCGTTAGGCTGACATTGCCACCCAGGCTGCCCACATTGCTGGCCACCTGCGCCACCTGTGCGTTGTCGTCGGTGTGGTTTTTCTTGTTGTAGCCGGCAAAGCGCTCGGTATCGGAGATGACCACCGTGCCGATGCCCTTGCTGGTGGACTGGTTGGCATTGCCGAGGATGTCCTGACCACTCTGGATGGTCAGATCTCCCGCCGCGCGCATGCTGACATTGCCTTGGGCCGCGATGTTGCTTGCAGTCAGGGAGATGTCGCCCTGCGTGGTGGTCAGGCTGGCGTTGCCGCCCACCGACAATTGAGTGCCGGTGATGGTATCGGTCTGCCCGCTGCCGGTGCCCTGCTGGTTGTAGTTGCCGTATGGCAAGCCGGCGGCATTGTTGAAGCCCCAGCCTTTGCCGTTGCTGGCATTGCCGCTGGACTGGGTGCTGTGCGCAACGTCGAACACGATGTCCTTGCTGGCCAGCAACAAGGCGTTGCCTTCAGCCGACATCTGGGTGCCTTGGCTGGTGATCGAGCCGTCGCTGGCGAGCAGCGTGAGATTGCCGCCGGCCGCCAGTTGGCTGACGCGCGTATCGCTGGTGCTTTCGTTCTGCGACGCGTTGGAGCGATGGCTGCTGGCCTGGATGACCACCGGGGTGATCGCGGCCATCGTACCGGCCGCGGCGCCTTCGGCATCGCGGCTGATCTTGCTCATGGTCGAGCCGGTATCGACCATGTTCTTGGTGGTCGAATCGCGCGCGCTGCGGTAAGAGGCGCCCGGGTCGTAGGTCACGCCCACCGAGAAGCCATTCGACTTGCTTGACTGACTCGCTTCGTTATCGACCGTGTCCTGTCGTGCCAACAACGTGATGTCCTTGGCGGCCAGGGTCAGGTCCTTGCCTGCACCGATATCCGAGGCGGCGATGGTCAGCTGGTTGCCTGCGCTGACGACCAGATTGCCATCGGTTGAGCCAACCGACGAGGCGACCTGGGTGACCGAGTCGCTTGCGTTCTGGCTGTTGCTACGGGCATGGCTGTAGCCAATGCTCGCCACGCCGCCACCGATGCTGCCAGTCAGGCCCGAGCGTTTCTGGCTAAAGCTATGCGCTTCGCTGCTGGTGTCCTGCGCGGACTCGATGGTGACGTTGTTGCCTGCTGCCAGGCGCACATCGCCATCAGCGAGGATGGTCGAGCCGACCACTGCCACGTCGTTGCCAGCCGAGATGTTGACCGACTCACCGCTCAGCGCGGTACCGACGGCAAGCGTGTCGTGCCACTCATCATGCGTCGTAGTGGTCTTGCTCGAGAACGTGCCCTTCTTCTTCTTGGTCATGTCCTGCACGGCATCGTGCTGCTCGCTCGCGGCGAGCAGGTTGACGTCGTTGCCGGCAGCCAGGGTGATGCCACCTTCCTTGGTGGCGGCCGATGCGGCGGTCAGAGTGATGTCGTTGCCCGCCTGCATGGCGAGGTTGCCGCCGGCACTGAACTCGGTGCCGTGGACGGTTTCGTCGCGGGTGCTGGTGGTTTGCTTGAAGCGCTTGCGCGTCTCCAGGACATCACTGGTATCCACCGTGGTCAGCGTGCTGGCGTTGATGTCGTTGCCGGCGCTGATGCCGAGGCCCTTGCCTGCATCGAGCTTGGCCGCGACCAGGTTGACGTCGTTGCCGGCGCTGAGGATCAAGTTGCCGCCGGCAGTGAGCGCCTGTTGGTCGATGGTTTGCGTAGTGGTCGTGGTAATGACGCGGGTCTTGCCGTTGCGCGAGTTGTAGCTGTTGGTCTCACTGTCGTTGAGTACGGACTCGACATTGAGGTTGTTGCCGGCTGCAGCGATCAGATCGCCGCCTGCCTTCACTTCGGTCTGGCGAATGGTCAGGTCGTTGCCGGCAGTCAATTGCAGACTGTCGCCGGTGCTGATGTTGGTACGCGTGGCGACCTTGCCGTCCAGGCCGGTGGTGGGAGTCAGCGAAAGATTGTTGCCTGCCTGCAAAGCGGCGCTGCCGCCCGCGTTGATGCTGACGCCGTGCAGTTGCAGGTCGTTGCCTGCGGACACGATCAGGTCCTTACCGGTGGTGATCGTGACAGCATCGCCGCCGCGCAGCAGGCCATTGTCGTTGCGTAAGGCGCTGGGCGTTAGGCTGAGGTTGTTGCCTGCAATCAGTGCTGCACTACCACCGGCCTGCACGCGGGTGCCGGTCAGGGTCATGTCGTTGCCGGCCATCAGTTGCAAGTTATTGCTGGCAGTGATGCCCGATAGGATGCCGACGCCGTTGATGGCCTTGGCCGCTTCGCTGACCAGGTTGTTGCCGGCGACCAATGCGACATCGCGGCCCTGGATCTGCCCCTGGTTGAGCAGGTCGTTACGTGCTTCCAGCGCCACGCTACCGGTGCCGCTGATGCGGCCCTGGTTGAGCAGATTGCCGGCGGTGATGCTGACGTCGGCGCCGGCGATGACGCCCTGGTTGCTCATGGAATTGCTGGCGTTGAGCTCGACGTTGCCGCCGGCAATCAAGGCACCATTGCCACGCAACTGCAGCGAGTTGGAGGCCAGGTAGACCACCGGCACCAGCACCTTCTGGCCCTGGTAGTCCTGCTCCACCATCCACACGATGTCTTTCGTGAGTGCAGCCGCCTGGGCGGCAGTTAGGCCAACGCCCATGCTCAGCTGCAGCTGGCCTGCAGCAGCCACACCGGACTCGAGCAAGGCGCGGTACTGCGCCACGCCGTCGGCGTAGTTGCCCAAATAACGACGACCCGTGAGCTGGGTGATCTGGTCCAGCACCAGGCGCTGCTCATAGAAGCCATCGCCCAGGCGGGTCTGGGTCCACTCCGGGTCCACACCCAGCTTGTCCAGCAGGAAATCGCTGCTGATGAAGTTGTCGTAGTTGACGAAGCGCGGATCGGTCTCGATCAGGTAACGACGGCCCGGGCCATTGCTGCGCCAGGCGTTGATGCCGCCCAAGCCGGTGGCTGCGCGGCCCATCGCCGTGCGATCGGTTGCCGTGCCGTTGGACAGGCGATACAGCCCACCGATGGGCAGATCGATCTGCGTCAACGAGGTCTGCCCGCTACCAACGATGTTGGTCACGGGAATGGTGGCGGGATCGATGCGCGTGCGGGTTTCGTTTCCACCCGCTGCGACACCGGTGCCGGCGGCGGTGGTCTGCACATTCGTCTGATCGACGGTGCTACGCACCAGGCCGCTGTCATTGGACATCACCGGTGCGACCGACATCTTGACGATGCCGCTCGACGTGGCCAACGTGGCGTCCTGTGTGTTGGCGCCGACCTGCGTGCCTGTGCTGCCGCTAGTGCTGGTCGCGACACGGATGCTGCTCGCGCCGCTATTTGCGCGACCGACCACTGCCTGGCCGCCTACTCCACCAGCGCTTTGCGTTGTGCGACCGCTCAAGCCGCCTTGCGCGCCTACGCCATTCAGCGCAGCACCACTGATGCTGCGGCCATCGCTGCCGACAGCGCCGTTGCTGATATTTGCGCCATTGATGCTGACGCCTTGGCTGCCCGTCATGCTGGCGCCTAGGGCGATGTAGCTGCTACTCACCGTTGAAGAGCTCAGCCTCTGGTCTTCTTCTTCGTAATAGCAAACGACCTTCTGCCCGACCGGTTGCATGCAATCATTGGTGATCGCAGTAACAATATGTTCCACGTCGCTTTGTCGAACCGTCTGACTCAACGCCAGCGCTTGGTTGAGTAGCTGCTCGCCGCCCACGATCATCCCATCCGAGAGCCCGCCAAGACCTCGCTGATTGGCAGCAAACAAGCCTGCTGCAGCGATGGTCGAGGCGTTATTCGTAACGCTCCCTGACAGCAAGATGTTTCCGCCCGCCGCAATTCTTCCTTCTGCGCTTGCGGAAGACAGCTGCTCCTGCTGGATCACCTGATAATTGCGATAAATCCCCGGCGCGAGTCCTTTGTAGGGATAAGGCGCCCGGGCTCCTTGAAGGTTACGGATCGACTTGCCTTCAATCAGCTCACCACCCGAATAGACATCGTCGCTGCCGGGATCGGTGGAGACGCTGGTTGTATTGACCACGCGCCGCCGATTATTAAGCTGACTCGCCGCAATCAAAATACTCCCATCAGCCTCAATACTGCCCGACAGGTTATTCACCACCCCAGTCCGCGCTACCAGCGTGCCACCACCATCCTGCGCACCACCAATCGCGATGTTGCCCAGACTGAAAATACGCGCATCGCGGTTAAGTAGCTGATCGCGCACGATCAGGTTCATGTTACCGGTGGAGCCCAGCAGGGCCGAACCATAGGCCGCATTGTCAGTCGCACCGCCGAAATCGGCGCCATTGACCAGCGTGCCGGTATTTACCGAGACATTGCCGCCGACGATGCTGCCGGTGTTGTAAACGCTGTTAGCGACGAGCGACAACGCGCTATTGCCGGAAATGCTGCCGGCGTTGTCGATGACGTTGCCGCCGTTGAGACGGGTGTCGCTGGACAGGATGTTGGCACCGGCGCGATTGGTGATGCTGCCGGCGGTGATATCCAGCGTGCGTGCGGCCTTGAGCGTGGACTCATTGACCAGGTTGCCGCCCACGCGCAGGTTGAAGTTTCCGTTGCTGACCAGGTCCGCGCCAGCGCGATGCGTGTAGTCGCTGCGCAGGGTCAGGTCGAGCAGGTTCTGCGCCAGGATGCTGCCGCCGCCGTCGAAGCCCACGGTATCGATCACCACATCGCCAGCACCTCCCGTCGTGCTGCCGGCACCGATCTGGCCGCCGGCATTGCTGAGGCTTTGCAGATTCAGGCGGACCGCCTGTTCGGCCTTGATAATGCCGTTGCGGTTATCCAGCGAGGCACCCGCACGCTGCAGCAGGAAGTTGGCACCGGCATAGACCCTGCCGGCCTGATTGTTCAGTGCATTGGTGCCCGCAATCAGGTCGCCGCCGGCAACCAGTTGGCCGCCGGTGTTGGCGATGCTGGCCGCATCGATCACCACGCTGCCACGGCCACCCAGATTGCCGCCGGTATTGGTCAACGCACCACCGGTAGTGATACGGGTCAGGCCACCGCCATTGCTGACGATACTGCCTTGGGTGTTGTCGATCAGCCCGCCGGAGGCGGTCAGCGTGTTGCCGGCATCGAGCTGGCCGCCGCTGTTGAGCAACGCGCCGGCGACGGCAACGTTGAGATCGCGGCCCGCGCTGAGCTTGCCGCCTTGATGATTGTCCAGTTGGCCGCGCGCGGTAATGCCGAGATCGCGCCCTGCCTGCAGGCTACCGGTACTGCTGATGTTTTCTGCAGTGATCACCGCGTCGGTGCTGGCACCGATGATGCCGCTGCCGTTGTCCAGGCCACGGTTGAGCTCGACGCGCACGCTGCCGCCCGTGCCGCCGCTGGTCACTGCCTGCGCCGTGCCGCCGCTGTTGCTGAGGCTGTCGGCACGCACTGTCAACGCGCCGCCGCTGGCCTGCAGCAGGCCGCTACGGTTGTCGACAGCCCCCCCGCTCTGCACGCTCAATCCGCGTGCGGCGACCGAGCCACCGACGTTATTGAGGCTGGCCACGGTCAACGTTGCATCGCCAGCAGCGGCAACCGTGCCGTTCTGATTGTTCAAGCCACCGCTGGCGCCGATGTTGAGCACGCCCTGGGTGACGATGCGCCCGCCGACATTTCCCAACGCGCCGCGGCTGGTCACCGCCGCGGTGCCGGTGCCGGCGTGCTCGATCCGCCCCTGCGCATTCTCCAGGCTGGCGGCCGTGACCGTGAGGTCCTGACCGTTGCTGGCCAGGGTTCCGCCGGTGTTGTCGAACGCGCCGCCGATGCTGACGCGGGTCGCAGCGCTGCCGCTCTGCACCATGCGGCCGCCCGCATTGTTCAAGCTGCCGCCATCGACACTGAGTTGCGTGGCCTGCAATTGGCCGCCGACACCATTGAGGCGGCCGTTATCGATGGTCCCCCCGGCCTGCACGGTCAAGGTACCGCCTGCAAGCAGATCGCCGCCGCGATGATCGAGGCTTCCGGCAGTGGTGAGGGCCACGTTGCCGGTTGCGCGCGTGCTGGCACCTGCCAGCTGCAGCCCAGCGCCCTGGGCAACCAGATTGCCACCTGCCAACAGCCGGCCGGAGGCGCTCAACTGACGATCGGCGATCAGGCTCAAGGTGCTCCCGGCACCCAGATTGCCATCGCTGGCGATGCCCGCACCCACGGTGCCGGCGATGCTGATCTCGCCTGCGCGCAGGCTCAAGTTGCCTGCTGCCGTGGTCTGGCCCGCGTTTTCGATACGTGCGCCCTGCAGGCCCACTATTGCGCCGGTGACGACGCCTTGCTGACGCAGCACCGTCTCGCTTGCCAGCGTGATCTGTTGACCCGATAGCTGGCCTGCAACGGTGAGGTCGTTCTTCGCGCGCAGATCCAGGACGCTGCCCGCACTGAGTGTGCCGCTCTGCGCCAACGTCCCATCGGTCTGTGCGGAGAATGCGCCAGCCGCGGCAAGACTGCCGCCGAGCTGCAGGTTACCGCGGCTGATCAAGGCGACATCACCACGCTCGCTCCCCAGCTGGCCACTACTGCTCAGCTGGCCGGCTTCCACCCGCAGGCCGTTGCCGCCGATCAGATCGCCGCGGTTGTCCACCGCACCCGATGCAGTCAACCCCAGACGCTGCAGGCCGTAGGCCTGGCCGGTCTGGCGCAGCGCGCCGACGCCGAGCGTCAGTTGATTGCCTGCACGTAGTGCGCCGGCATTGTCGAGCAACCCTGCAATGGTCAGCGTGGTATCGCCTTGCGCGAGCAACACGCCGGTAGCTGTATTGCTTGCACTGGCAGCGGTGACGCTCAGGCTTTGGCCGGCGACCACCTGTGCCGCATTGGTCAGTGCGCCTGCCGCGCTCAGCAGCACCGCACGATCGGCCTGGGCCACTCCGGCAACTGCCAGGTTGCCGGTACTGCGCAGAGCGATATTTGTCGCCGCATCCAGTGCGCCGCGGCTGTCGATCGCCGCGCCGTCCAGGCTGATCGCGCCACCACTCTGCAGCACGGCGCCCTGTCCGGTAGTGACGGTGGCGCCGCGCAGCGTTGTGTCGCCGCCGGTGGCGGCCTGTGCGTTGAATGCCAGGGTGCGCTGCGCCTGCAGATCGAGTTGCGCGGCCGACTGCAGCGTTCCCGCTGCGACGAGGTCGCGGCCGGCGTGCAACGTGACCGATTGCGCATTGAGCGAACCGCCCTGCTGCAGATCGCCTGCTGCGGTTGCCTGCAGCGTGGTTGCCGCGGCCACCACACCTTGCAAGCCGATGTCGCCGCGGCTGGTCAGGGTGACGGTGGAGGTTTCGCTGCCAAGCTGGCCACTGCTTCGCAGACCACCCGCGTCGATCAGCAAGGCGTTCTTGGCGACCAGGCTGCCGCGGTTGTCGACAAGCCCGGTGACGGTTGCGTTCAACGCCTTGCCCGCCACTGCAGAACCGCTCTGATCGATGCTGGCGGCAGTGATGCGAAGGTCGTCACCGCTCTGCACGCTCCCCGCATTCTGCAATGCGCCAGTGACCAGTGTGACGCTGCCCGTGCCAGCCAGCGCACCCGCCGCCGCGTTGCTGATCGCGCCAGCCTGTACCGAAAGATCGCGGCCTGCAACGACCTGGCTGGCGTTACTCAACACGCCATCGGCGCTGAGCACGACATCGCGATTGGCTTGCGCCACACCCGCCAGGGCAAGCCCGCCGGTGCTGCGCATGCGCAGGTCACTGCCCGCATCGAGCGTGCCGCGGCTATCGATGGCAGCACCGTCCAGGGTGATCAGCCCAGCGCTTTTCACGATGGCGGCGTTGCCGGTGGCGATGCTGGCGCCGCGCAACGCGGCATCGCTGCCCGCCTGCGCCTGGCCGTTCAACACCAGGGCGCGCTGCGCTTGCAGATCCAGCGTGGATGTCGACTGCAGGGTGCCGCCAGCGGTAAGGTCGCGACCAGCCTGCAGGCCGATGGTTTGCGCGCTAAGCGAACCGGATTGCACCAGGTCACCGCCCGCCGTGGCCTGCAGCGCGGTCGCTGCCGACACCACGCCTTGCAGATCGATGCCGTTCTGGCTGGTGAGCGTCAGTGCGCCATTCACCGATCCGAGCTGGCCAGTACTGATGATGCTGCCAGCGGCGATGGTCAGACCCTCGCCCGAAACCAGCTGACCGCGATTGTCGAAGGCGCCGGTCGATGCAATGGACACCGCGTCACCGCTGTACAGGCGACCGCGCTGCAAGAGCGAGCCTGCCGACAGCGCAAGCCCGCGTTCCCCATGCAGGCTGCCGCCGTTGTCCAGCACGCCGGCGACATCAACGCGCAAATCGCGCAACGCGCCAAGCGTGGCATCGGCCATGTTTTCAGCGCTGGCGGCCTGCACGCTGAGATCGCGGGCTGCCACCACTTGCGCGCCATTGCGCAACGCGCCGTTGGCGGTCAGCGTGACATCGCGCCCGGCCTGGGCAACGCCGGCCAGGGTCAGATCGCCTGCACTGCGCACGCTCAGATCGGTGGCGGCATCGAGCGCGCCACGGCTGTCGATGGCACCGCCATCCAGGGTGATGCCGGCCCCGCTCTTGAGGATGGAGGCGTTTCCAGTCGTCACGGTAGTACCGGCCAGCTCGGCAGGTCCCGCAGCCGAGGCCTGCCCATGCAACGCGAGTGCACGCTGTGCCTGAAGATCCAGCACGGAGGCCGACGTCAAGGTGCCATCGACAGTGAGATCGCGACCAGCCTGCACCGACACGGACTGCCCATTGAGCGAGCCGGCCTGCTGGAAATCGCTGCCGGCAGCAGCACGCAATGCCGTTGCTGCCGAAACGACGCCCTCGAGCTGCATGAGGCCCTGGCTGGTCAACGCAACATCGGCACGCTCGCTGCCCAGCTGACCGCTGCTGCGCAAGATGGCTGCGTCGACCTGCATCGCGTCCTTGGCGATCAACGTCCCGCGATTGTCCAGCGTGCCGGCGACCCCGACATGCATGCCCTTGCCGGCAGACACGCTGCCGCTCTGGTCCAGCGCCGCAGCGGTGAGCTGCACATCACCACCCGCCTGTATGCGCCCGGCGGTGCTGAGCTGGCCAGCTGTGGTCACGGCTACATCGCCCTCGCCCGCCAGCACGCCAGCGGACAGGTTGTCCAGACGCTGCGCCTGCAACGCCAGGTTGCGACCGGCAACGATGCGTGCGGCATTGCTGACCGTAGCGCCAGCGGCCAGACCGACATCGCGGCCGCCCTGCACCACGCCGGCCAACTGCAGATCGCCATCGCTACGCATCTGCAGATCGCCGCCGGCGTCCAGCGTGCCGCGGCTGTCGATTGCCGCCGCTTGTAACGTGATGGCACCACCGCCCTGCAGCACTGCGTCCTGGCTCGTGCTCAAGGTGCCGGCGCGCAAGGACGCGTCGCTCCCTGCACGGCCTTGTCCGGCAAACGCCAATGCACCCTGGGCCTGCACGTCCAGGGTGGACGCCGATTGCAGCGAGCCGGTGGCGCTGAGGTCACGCCCGGCCGTCAGGACGACCGCCTGTGCCGTCGTCGATCCGGCCTGCTGCAGGTCTCCACCAGCAGTGGCCTGCAACGTGGTTCCCGCAGCCGTCACACCTTGCAAGGCCATGTCACCTTGGCTCGCCAGGCGCACATGGGCCGCCTGGCTGCCAAGCTGCCCAGTGCTGCGCAGGCTGCCCGCATCGATCTGCAAGGCGTTGGCGGCCACGACATTCCCGGTGTTGACGAGCGCCCCGTCAACCGACGCCGACAGCGTATTACCGGCACCGAGACGGCCGCTCTGGGTCACTGTGTCGGCAGTGATCTGCAGGGCGTTGCCCGCGTACAGGCTGCCCGCGTTGTCCAACGCGCCGATGGTGGCAACACGCATATCGGCGTCGGACGAGAACACCGCACCCTGGGCATTACGCAAGACGCCCGCGTCTACCTGCAGTCCGCCAGTGGCGACCACGTTGGCACGATTGTCCAGCGAAGCGCCGGCCCGCAGCGCTGCGTTACCTGCGCTCTGTACGGTGCCACCCAGCGACAGGTCGCCGTTGCTTGCGATGCGCAGATCGCTGCCCGCGTCGATCACTCCGTCGTGATCGATAGCCGCGCCACGCATCTGCAGCGCGCCGGCACTGCGCAATTGCCCGCGCTGGCGCAGTGCGCCGCCTGCCTCGAGATCCAAGGCGCCCGTCGACTGCATGATGGCATCGCTGGCCAGCACCCCGCCGGAGGTCACGCTCAGCGCGCCACGCGTGGCCTGCAGGGTGCCGGACACACTGGCATCGCCGCCGCTGCGCAGGCTCACGCTTGCGGCATTGAGGGTCCCTGACACCTGCGCATCGGCACCGGCGTCCACTGCCAATGCCCCTGCCGCCACGGTATTGCCGGCCAGCCGCATGGCGCCGCGGCTGCGTAACGTGGCATCACCGCGTTGGCTGCCCAGGTCTCCGCGGCTCTCCAGCTGCGCCGCATCCACGGTCAGCGCATTGCCCGCGACCAGCGTGCCGCTGTTGAGCAGGCTGCCTGTCACGGTCGCCTGCACATCGCGCGCGGCGGACAGACTGCCGGCCGCGGTCACCGTGCCGGCCTGAAGACGCAGATCGCGCCCTGCATGGCCGCTACCGTTGGTATTCACCGCGCCGGCCCGCAGATCCAGGTCGCCGCCCGCAGAGACCGCGCCACGTTGCGCGATGTCGATCACGCCAGCGTTCAGTGCTACCGTCTCCGCAGCGATCAACTGCCCCTGCACCTCCAGGCGACCACCGGCCTGCACGTCCGCGCCCTGCCCGGCTTGTGCGAGCCCGCCCAGGCGCACGGCGTCGCTACCGACAACGCGCAATGCGGTTGCCGCATCCAGCGTACCGAGTGCATCGATCGCGCCGGCATTCAACGCAATCGCGCCACCACTCTGCAGGATGCCCGACAGTCCGATTCGGTTCGCACGTGCGGTAACGCCCGCGCCGCCGTAAGCCACGCCGGCGCTGCGCAACACGCCGTCGGCGCCCAGCTCCAGCGTGCCGGTGGCATGCAGGCTGCCATCGGCGGCCAGTTCAGAACCGAACAGACGGATCGCTCCTGCGCTGCTACGGCCAACATGACTCAGGGCACCGCTGGCCTGCGCATCCAGTGCGCCAGCGGCCACCAGGTCTCCCGCAAGATTCATGCGCGCAGCCCGCAGGGTCACATCGCCCTGCTGTGAGCCGAGCACACCGCGTTGATCCAGACCGCCGGACGCACGCACGTTCACGCCATCGCGCGCCACGCTGGTGCCGCTCAGGCTCACCTGGCCGGCACTATCGATCTGTAGATCGCCGCTCTGTGCTGCCAGGGTGCCGCGACTGACCACGCCAACGCCAGCTTCGGTGGCGATCAGGCGGATGCGGTCGGCATACATGCCGCCCAGCTGCGCCACGTCGATGCCGATCGACGGTGCTGCGCCATCGGTGCCAGGCAACACATCCAGCAGCATGCCGTCGACATTGATGCGCCCGGCACCTGCGCTGGCCACCAGTTCCTTGGTCCAGATCGAGCCGTCGACACCGAGTTGCCGCGAGAGCAGATCCAGACGATCCACATTGAATGCGTCCAGGCCGTTGCTACCGATGCTGAGCACGCCACCGGTGACGGTGAAACCATTCAAGCCGCCATCGCTTCCAAGGTTCGGCGTACCGGTGGTGAGCGTGACGCGCGAGGTATTGACGAACCCGCAGCCATCGCAGGAAATGCCGTTAGGGTTGGCGATCACCAACTGCGCCTTGGCGCCGGCGATTTCGGTGTACCCCTGCAGCCGGCTGCTCGCCGATGTGACCTCGTTGAGGATCAGCGAAGCAGCACCACTGCGCTGCAGATTGTTGTTGCCGGCAACGTAACCGCCCAGCTCGGTCTTTGAGATCTGCGCGCTGTTGTTGAGGATCAGCCCGTTCGGGCCGACATTGAAATTGCTGTAGCGATTGTGCGAAATGCCGCGCGCGTTGGGTGCGACGATGTCCACCACCGGCACGCCGTTGGCTGCCACCTGCTGGCCAGGCGTCTGCCCGCCGGGATTGGGGGTGGGAGCGACCTGCGCCCACGCCGGAAACGATGTCCAGGTCACGGTGACGCACAGCATCAGCGCCAGAGCGCGCTTGCTGTATTCGGCCATGTAACCACGCACGCTCATCGCTTCGCTGTCCATCATTTCTCTCTCGCCGCCTGTCGACGGCATCAATCAACTCGCGCACTGCCGGCTGGCAGCACGATCCATGTCAGAACTGGTAGATCACCCGCGCGCCGTAGGCCGGCTGCGCGCTTCCAAAGCCGTCGGGGCGATGGATCGCCCAGCCGGCAAATGCATCGATACTGGCGCCGAACCAGCCGCCACGCAGACCCAATGCCCCGCCCACCAGACTGCGACCGCGCAGCCCGCTGGCACTGGTGCCATCGATGCGGCCCGCATCCAGCCCCAAGTAAGGCGTGAGGCCGATCCGTTGCACCGGAAAACTCAGGGTATTGCGCCAGTACGCGCCTTTTTCCGCACCCAGCGTCGCTTCACCATCGAATCCGCGCACGCTGTAACGGCCGCCGATGGTGACGAACTCGGAGCCAAGCAACAGTTCGCCGGCGGTCTGCGCGCGCAGGCTGCTTTCCCATGCCATCGGCACCGGGCCCAGCTTGAACGGCAACGCGGTGCTGACATCCAGCGTGGTGACGCCGTAGCGAAACGTGGGGAAGCCGATCTGCGGGTCGTACCCGGTCCACTGGCTGTTGAACCACGGCGTGCCGCGCCGATGCGCGAGGCGTACGTCCAGCTGCATCGCGCCCAGGTAGCGCCGATGCGTGACATAGAATTCCGCGCTGCTGGTATCGCGCCGCTGGATGCCGATTTCCACGCCATCCAGATAGCTGCGCGCGCGCCGGCGGCCGATGGTGACCCCGGCCGAGGTCTTGCTGGTGCCATCGCGGTGCAGCACGCGCTGGATATCCAGTTGCGCGTTACTCGATTCGCCGCTGGACTGGAAGGTCTGCAAGAAGCCATCGACGCGCTGGTGATAGCGATAGGACGATGCCGACAACGCCAGCGTCCACCATCCCCACGGCAGGTTGTAGCTCAGGCTGTTGCCACGCGTGCCGCGCTCTTCGTCGCGGGTGGCCAGATCGTGGCTGTAGCCGATGCTCAGCAGGTCGTTGAGACCCAGCGGATTGTCCAGCGACACATCCAGCCCGCCCTGCACGCGCCCGGTGGCGTCCACGCCCGAATCCTCGGCGTTGACCACAGCGCGCCAGCGTCGCCCATGTTGCAAGGTGATCACCAGATCCGATTCGCCCGGGGCGTCGCCCGGGGCGATGTCGATCTTGGCATCCTGTGATGGGAGGCGCTTGAACTGTTCTACCGCCTGTTCGATCGCGCGCAGGTCCAGCAGGTCACCACTGCGCAACGGCAAGGCCGTTTTCCAGTGCGCGCCACCGGTATCGGAGACCACGCGCACCGCACGCAGACGCCCGGGCATCAGTTCGAGGCGCAATTCTCCGCGCGACAGGTCCTGCTCGGGGATGCCGATGCGGGTGGTGACAAGGCCGCGCGCGACCAGTTGGTCCAGTGCGCGGCGGCGAATGATGTCGACCCCGGCGCGGCCGATGCAACGTCCCTCATAACGGCGCAGCGATTTCCACAGCCACGCGAAGCGCGCAGCGTCGTCGCCAGCACCCGACAAACGCACGCGGGTGATCGAAAAGCACAGCTCTTCCGCCGGCAGCAGCGTGCTGCGCGCATCGACACGCTCTGCATCGTCACGCGGCCCGGCGAAGGGCGCCTGGCGCTCCTGCTCCTGCCGACGCTGGATCTCTTCAGCCTGGCGCAGCTGCTCCTGCCGGTCCAGGCTGGTCGGTGCCGATTGTTGTGCAGCCGCCGGCGCGGCGATCGCCCATAGGCAAGCCGCCAGCGCCAACGCCGCCGATCGCGTCCACATCTGTCTTGCCCCCGTGCAACGGCCACGCCTCGACACGCCGTTGCTCGCACCACCGTCCTGGCCGCCAAAACGGCGGCACAACCCGTCGGACCAGTGAGTGCGGCGCAACTGTGATGCAGTGTTAAGAACAGGTCAACGCGCCATGTAGGGGCCACCCTGTAAGGAAATCCCGACAAATCTCGTTATGTGATCAAAGTCACTTAAAAAGTGCAGTTCAACTGCGCGGTGCAGGTGCGCCCGCGCGTCAACGGACACTCTCTTGAGTCTAACTTCCGGCAACGCGCCGTTATAAAGCAAATTCGAGGAATGCCTTTCAGCGCATAGAGCGAGAACGCCGCCCTCAGTGCGCGGCTCCAATGCACATCCGCAGCGCTGACGACACCCAACGGACCCCGATCACATCGTCGCTGCATCCAAATTTCCGGACGCGCCGTAAGTGTGCTGACTTGCGCACTTAGGCCAAGCGAGCTCATGCGATGAACATCGCGTAAACATCGTGATGACATTCGCTTTACATGGGCATACGCAGTATCGCCGCTCTTCATAGCCAGGACTGCTTGTGAATCTCCCCCTTTCCCTGTTTGCACCGACACGTGCAGCGCGGTCGTCCTGACCGCACAGGCGCACTCACTCCCCTGCTCAGCCTCGCTCTGTTTGCCGCATGTGTGCCCCTGGCGCACAGCGGAGAAGTGCGGCCGGCAGCTGTGACTGACGCCTCCATCGCCCCGACACCCATGCAGCAGGCCGAGCAACTGCGCGGCCAGCAGCGCTATGCGGACGCGTTGGCCATCTACGAACGCGTGCTGCGCAACGACCCGCGCGACAAGGGGGCGTACACGATGCGTGCGCTCACCCTCGCCGATCTGGGCAGCGCGCAGCTGGCCGCCGAAGCGGTGTGGCGTCATCCGGACTGGTTTTCGCCGCAAGAGCGCGAGCGCCTCGACAATGATCGCGTGGCGCGCATGATTGGTTGGGCCAGTGCCGAGCCGGTCGATGCCGCGCACCGCTACGCGGAGACCGACCAGGCGCTGACCAATGTGGCGCGTCTCCAACGCGATGCGCCGCCGCAGGTCGCCTGGGAAGCCACGCGCCTGCGCGTGGACAGCCTGGTCGCCCTCAACCAGCGTCAGCGCCATCGCGATGTGGTTGCGAACTACCAGGCGCTGCGCGCAAATGGCGTCGATGTCCCGAGCTACGTGCTGCCTACCGTGGGCGACTCGCTGATGGGCTTGCGCCGCCCCGCCGAGGCAGAGGGCGTACTGCGCGAAGCACTCAAGCACACGCCCGACGACTTCGGCACGCAGGTATTGCTGGGGTATGCATTGCTGGAGCAGGAACGCTTCGATCAGGCGATGCCGCTGTTCGAACGATTGGCGGCCAGCCAGGCGCCGTGGCCACGGCGTGCCGGTGCGTCCAGCGGCTATGAAAACTGGGACCGCTTCAGCGCCGACGTTGCGCTGGCGACCGCGCGCTCGGCAGCCAACGACAACCGCGGCGCGGAGCAGCTGCTGCGCGAACGCGTGGCCATCGGGCCGGACAACGCCGAACTGCAGGCCGCGCTGGCATCCATCGAATCGCGCCGCGGCCATACCACGCAGGCGCTGCAGCGCAATCAGATGGCGTTGACGCTGGACCCGCATCAAAAGCAGGCACGCGGCGGCATTGTCGAAAACCAGCGCGACCTCGATCGCCTGGACCTGGCCGATGCCCAGTTCACCGCCTTGCGCGCCGAGTATCCCGACGATGTCGGCCTGCAGCGGCTGGGGGCATCGCTGGAACGTCAGCGCGGGTGGCAGGTTCATCTGAGCCATGCCTGGGGACGCAGCGATAACGACAACAGCGCCACGGCAATCTCGCCGCTCGGCAACCATTTCGGCAGTTCGCTGCTGGAAGCCGAATCGCCCCTGCTCGGCGAGCGCTGGCGAGTGGGCCTGCGCGCGCGCGACGACTGGGCCGACTTTCAGGACACCCGTGTGCGCTACCGCAGTTTCTGGCTGGGCACGCATTACCGCTACGACCGCCTGGACCTCAGCGCGTACGGCGGCCGGGCGCTGGACGATTTCGATCGCGATGGCACCGCCTGGACGCTGGATGCGGGTTGGCGCTTTTCCGATGCCTGGTACGGCAGCGTGGCCTGGCGCACACGCGATCCGGACGCCTCGTTGCAGGCCCGTCGCCTGGGTATCACCGGCGACAGCATCGGCGCCACGTTGCGCTGGACGCCAAGCGATGAAACACGCTGGGAGCTGCAGGCGCGCCAGCTGCGCTACAGCGACGGCAACCGGCGCGATCAGCTCGATCTTTCGGGCAGCCAACGCCTGTGGGCCAGCCCGCATGTGCTGGTCGACGGGCTGTTTGCCGCCTCGGCCGGGCGTGCGCACGACGACCGCGTGGTCGACTACTTCAACCCACGTCGCAGCACGAGCGTGGCCGCAGGGGTGCGCGTCGAACAGATCGGCTGGCGCCGCTACGACGCTGCCTTCCGGCAACGCCTGGACGTGACCGCCGGCCCGACCTACCAGTCCGGCTTCGGCAGCCAATGGGTTCCTGCCCTGGCGTACCGGCATCTGTGGTCGCTGGGCGATGGCAGCGCACTGACCTATGGCGTGAGCTGGTCGCGCCCAGTCTACGACGGCCGGCGCGAACACCAACTTGGATTGGACCTGGATTTCCGATGGGGAGGTACGCCTTGATCCGCCTGCCGCTATTGCTGCTCGCGTTGATGCTGATGACGTTTGCGTCGTCTGCACACGCGGGTCTGCTGGTGCTCAGCTACCACGACATTCGCGACGACGTCGCGGCCAAGGGCGACCCGGATCGCTACGCGGTATCCACCAGCAACTTTGCCGCGCATCTGGACTGGCTGCGCTCGCACGCTTATCACCCGGTGAGCGTGCAGCAGGTGCTGGACGCACGTGCCGGCCGTCGCGCATTGCCGTCGCGGCCGGTGTTGCTCACCTTCGACGATGGCTTGCGCAGCGTCTACACCCGCGTGTTTCCGTTGTTGCAGGCCTATGGCTACCCCGCGCTCGTTGCGCCGGTGACCAGCTGGGTCGAACTGCCTGCAGGCAAGGTCGTGCCCTACGGCCCGCGCGATTTCACCGGCGACGATTTCGTGACCTGGGCGCAACTGCGCGAAATGCAGGACAGCGGCCTGGTCGAAATCGGCTCGCACAGCGATGACCTGCACAAGGGCATCGCCGGCAACCCGTTCGGCAATCAGACGCCTGCTGCGGTGACGCGCGAGTGGCATGCAGACAGCGGCTATGAAAACGAAGCCGACTATCGCCGGCGCATCGAGACCGACCTGCGCCATAGCCGCGATGCCATCGTGACACATCTGGGCAAGCCGCCGCGGGCGATGGTGTGGCCGTATGCCGCCTACAACCGCGCCAGCAACGCCATTGCCGCGCAGTTGGGCATGACGCTCAGTTTTGACCTGGAAGGCCGCTCGCACGAAGCCGATATCGGCCAGCAGGGGCGTGACCGCGTGGATGGCCAGTCGCTGGCCAGCCTCGGGCGCTTGTTGCTGTTCAACAACCCCGATGTGCGCGACCTGGCCGGCGAATTGCGCCGCGACCTGTCGCGCGATGGCCTGCGCGCCATGCAGATCGATCTGGACTACGTCTACGACCCGGATCCCGCACAGCTGGCGCGCAACCTCGACATCCTGGTCCAGCGCGTCAAGGACATCGGGCCGAGTCATGTGTTCCTGCAGGCCTTCGCGGACCCGGATGGCGATGGCGCCGCCGATGCGCTGTATTTCCCCAACCGGCATCTGCCGATGCGCGCGGACCTGTTCGGGCGCGTCGCCTGGCAGCTGCGCACCCGCGCCGGCGTGCGTGTGTTCGCCTGGTTGCCGGTGCTTGGCTTCCACCTGCCCGATGCGCAGCAACAGGCCGCATTGCAGGTCCGCGGCAACGACCCCAAGGACGTGCCGCGGCTGGATCCGAGCAACCCGCGCACGCGCGCACTGGTGGCCGACATCTACGAAGACCTCGCCGCCAATGCCTACTTCGAAGGCCTGCTGTTCCACGACGATGCCTACCTGCGCGATGACGAGCTGCCGGCCTATGGCGGCGGCGATCCGGCACGACGCACCCAGGCGCTGATCGGCTTCACCCAGCAGCTGAAGACAGCCGCAGAACGTTGGCGCCCGAAGCTGGTGACGGTGCGCAACCTGTTTGCGCAGCCGGTGCTGGAGCCGCACAGCGAGGCCTGGTTTGCGCAGCGCCTGGATGCCTTTGCAGCCGCCTACGACTACACCGCGCTGATGGCGATGCCATACATGGAAAATGCCGACGACCCGCAGCAGTGGCTGAGCGAGCTGGCCAGGCGTGTCGGGCAACAGCCACGCGGCTTCGACAAGACCATGTTCGAACTGCAGACCGTCGATTGGCGCACCGGCAAACCGTTGCCCGAGGGCGTGCTGCTGGCGCAGACCAGACTGCTGCTGGCGGCAGGCGTGCGTCACCTGGCGTATTACCCGGACGATTTCATTGGCGGCCATCCGTCTCTGCCCGAAGCGCGCGAAGCCATGTCGGCCCGCCAATTCCCCTATCTCGAGCGATGACCGATGACGACCAGCCTCTTACTGGCCGCCCTGTTCAACTTTGCGTTCTTCTACCCGATCATCATGGCGTTCTTCTGGATGATCGGCGGGATCTACTACTACCTGCGGCGCGAACGCGGCACGCCGGGCCCGTCCAAGCCGCCGCCGATGGCCAGCGAACCGTTCGTATCGCTGCTGATGCCTTGCTACAACGAGGCCAAGCACGTGGCCGAAACCATCGCGGCGATGAGCGCGCAGCAGTATGCGGACTTCGAGATCATCGCCATCAACGACGGCAGCACCGATCGCACCGCCGAAGTGCTCGACGACCTCACTCACCAGTATCCGCGCCTGCGGGTGGTGCACCTGGAACAGAACCACGGCAAGGCCAACGCACTGCGCGTGGGCACGCTGGCAGCGCGCTCGGACTATCTGGTGTGCGTGGATGCCGATGCGATCCTGGACCCGAATGCCACGCGCTGGATGGTGGGCCACCTGGTGTCCGGCCCACGCGTGGGCGGGGTCACCGGCAACCCGCGCGTGCGTAACCGCACCACCTTGATGGGCCGCATGCAGGTGGGCGAGTTCTCCGCGATCGTCGGGCTGATCAAGCGCGCGCAACGCGTGTATGGCCGCCTGTTCACCGTCTCCGGCGTGATTTGCGCGTTCCGTCGCTCGGCCCTGCACCACGTCGGCTTCTGGTCCGACAACATGGTCACCGAAGACATCGACATCTCCTGGCGCCTGCAGCTGGACGGCTGGGATATCCGCTACGAACCCAACGCACTGTGCTGGATCCTGATGCCGGAAACCTTCCGCGGCCTGTGGATGCAGCGCCTGCGCTGGGCACGCGGCGGCGTCGAAGTGCTGCTCAGCCATGGCCGTCGCGCGCTGGCCTGGCGCAGCCGTCGCATGTGGGCGGTCCTGCTGGAGTACGCGCTGAGCCTGATCTGGGCCTACGTGATGCTCTTCATCATCGTGCTGTGGGCCTTGGGCAAATTCATCGCGATGCCGCCTGCGCTGTATGTCGACACCATCCTGCCGCGCTGGCATGGCCTGGTGCTGGCGGTGGTCTGCCTGCTGCAGTTCGGCACCAGCCTGATGATCGAACGCCGTTACGAAAAAGGACTGGCACGCCAGTTCTTCTGGGTCATCTGGTACCCGGCTGCGTTCTGGATGATCGGCATGATGACTGCGGTCATCGCCTTCCCCCGCGCCCTCATCGCACGCCGCAACACGCGTGCCCGCTGGAAAAGCCCCGACCGAGGAATTCAATGACACCGCCCATCATCAACCTGCCGCAACGCCTGGGCCGCTCGCGCCGTCTCGCCTACGGTGCCGCCACCGCCGGCGCGTGGATGGTCTATTTCTACCTGTGGGCACCGCTGGCAACGCTGCTTGCGTGGTTCTTTGGCCTGCGCAGTGCCTATACCGAGCTGTATCTGCGCCACAACGCCATCGACCCGTTCGCGCTGGGCGCGCTGCCGGTGATCGCGCTGATGGCCGCCGTCACCACGGTCGGCTGGGCCGAGTACAACCGCCTGCGCTTTGCCAACTCCGACAAGCGCAAGCGCCCGCGCACCGTGGCCGAACCGGAAGTCGACCAGCGCCTGGGCGCCACCGAACAGTTGGGCAGCCTGCTTCGGCAC
The DNA here is from genome assembly GCF_041477645.2 of Xanthomonas sp. NCPPB 1325. Lineage (NCBI taxonomy): Bacteria > Pseudomonadati > Pseudomonadota > Gammaproteobacteria > Lysobacterales > Lysobacteraceae > Xanthomonas > Xanthomonas sp. NCPPB 1325. The sequence continues at coordinate 2,209,240 of NZ_CM192985.1, read as the reverse complement.
AGCCGCATCTCCAGCGTCTCGATGGACAAGTCCGCCAAGCCGGTCGGTGTCCGCGTGCTACGGCATCGCTGACGCCAGCCACGCTGCATGCTGGCCATTGCAGCCCTGGCGACGTGCCCGATGGCCACCGCCGCCGATGCGAACGATGCGACGCCGCCTTGTTCAGGACGGCGGCCTGTCGCGCGCCTTGCGCTGCGCAGCTTGCGCGCTCCGCTTCGTTGCACTGGCTGTAGGTAGCGGAGCAGCATGCACTGCCCCAACCGCCGGGTCGTTTTCGAACGTCCTGACAAAATCGATGAATGCCCTCAGTGCCGGCGGCGACAGGTTGCGATTCGGGTAATACAGGTAAGGGCCCTGGAACGGCTGCCACCAGGGCCGCAATACCGGTTCCAGGGCGCCGGCATCGAAGTGGGGCTGCAGCCATTCCTCGAACAAATGGACGATTCCCTGCCCCGCCACCGCTGATTGCACGGCCAGATCGCTGCCGCCGCCGATCTCCACCAGCAACTGCCCCTGCGGGATGATGGTGACCACCTCACCGTCCCGCTCGAATTCCCAGTCCGCCATGGCGCCGCTGGGGAAGCGGCCACGGATGCAATCGTGGTCGAGCAACTCACGCGGATGGTGTGGCCGTCCGTGGCGCGCCAGATACTGCGGCGACGCCCCGGTTGCGATGCGTTGCACGCGCGGGCCGATCGGCATGGCCACCATGTCCTGCTGCAGACGCTCGCCATAACGGATGCCCGCATCGCAACCTGCGGCGATGACGTCGACGAAATTTTCTTCGGTCAGGATTTCCACGCTGATATCCGGATAGGCCGCCATGAAAGCCGGCAGAATCCGCGGCAGGACCAGGCGCGCAGCACTGACCGGCACGTTGAGCCGCAAGGTGCCGGCCGGCGTGTCCCGGAAAGCGCTGATGACCTCCTTGGCGCTATCGAGTTCGATCAGCGCAGGCTCGATGCGCGCCAACAGTGCCTTCCCCGCATCGGTCAAGACCACGCTGCGCGTGGTGCGGTTGAACAGCCGTACGCCCAGCCACGCCTCCATCCGCTTCACCGCATCGCTCAGGTTGGACGCGCTCACGTCGGCGCTTTTCGCCGCCTCGCGGAACCCGCCTGCCCGCGCAACCCGGACAAAGCTCTCCATATCGCTCAGCCGACCGCTCATTGTTCGAATTTCCGTACAAGCCGTTCGCTTTGTACCGGATTGTCGCACAGTAGCGACCGCCCTAAATTGCACACACGGTCAGACGGCAGTCCCCAGCGCACCGCTTCCGGGCTGTCAGATCAAGTCACCTGCACTACCGCCGCGCGCAGGCCGCGCCATCTCCACGTTTCACCGCAGCGACCCGTCACTCATCCCCTCTAGGAACAGCAATGAACAACGACACACGTCTTGGCGGCACCTTTACCCTGCCCGGCACCGGCATCTCCATCAAGCGGATGGGCTACGGCACGATGCAGCTGCCCGGAGCGCATGTGTGGGGGCCACCCCGCGACAAGGCCGCAGCGCTGGCCGTATTGAAGGAAGCGGTTACGCTGGGCGTCGACCACATCGACACCGCCGAATTTTACGGCCCGCATGTGTCCAACCAGCTGATTCGCGAAGCACTTTACCCATACGCCGACGGGCTGCGGATCGTCACCAAGATCGGCATCGGCCGTGGCAGCGACGCCTCCTGGAATGCCGATCGGTCTCCTGCAAGCCTCAGACGCCAGGTGCAGGACAACCTGGTCAGTCTTGGCCTGGAAACGCTGGACGTGGTGAACCTGCGCCTGGGCGCGATGATGGACACCGACACCAGCGCGATCGCCGAACCGGTGGCCTGCCTGGCCGAGCTGCAACGCGAAGGACTGGTGCGCCACATCGGCCTGAGCAATATCACGCCCGCCCAGTATCAGGAAGCCGAAAAGCTGGCCAAGATCGTTTGCGTCCAGAATCACTACAACCTGGTCAAACGCGACGACGACGCCTTTATCGACGCACTCAACGACCAGGGCGTGGCCTACGTCCCGTTCTTCCCGCTGGGGGGGTTCTCACCTGTGCAATCGGACGCGCTGTCGCAGGTTGCCAAGGACGCAGGCGCCACGCCCAAGCAGGTCGCCCTCGCCTGGCTGCTGCAGCGCTCGCCCAATATTCTCGTCATCGCAGGGACTTCGTCGGTGCCCCACCTGCGCGAAAATCTTGCCGCCTCCGGGCTGCACCTGTCCGCACAACAGCTTGCGGTGCTCAACAGCATTGCGGACGAAGCGAGCGTCACCGGCCACTAGAATCGCAATGCCGTCCTGGTGACCCCGGCCCGATTCGAACGGGCGACCTTCCCCTTAGGAGGGGGACTATCAGTCCAGTCGTGGCAATGCTTTCGGGTCTAACTGTGCCAATTGTGTGACCAAATGTCAGCCCGCCCCGCATTGCCGCGGCCTGGCCGCCTAGATCGCATTCCCGACGAACGGTAGTTGACGGTTAGGAACATATTTCCTAATCTATCTCCATGCCAGCCACCCCGGTGCGGCGATAAAGGAGATCGACATGAGCAAGATCGCACAGCAGATTGCCCAGCAGTACGACAACACCACGGCCGCCGGTGAGACCGCGGAATCCCAAGCCATCGCGAAAGACCAGATATGGAGCGGAGAGGGCTACACAATCTACCTTTTCGACGACAACAGCCTGCTCGCCCAGTCCGGCTCCGCACAGATCGCGGTCGATGCAGATGACCAGGGCAGCGTGGACAATTACATCAAGTGGTTGGGCGAAGATGCGGCACACGACCAGCAGCGCATCGACGACATGCTCGCGGCGCTCGCGTGAAGCCAGACGCATCCAAGCATGACCCGCGCCCAGAATATCTCCGGGCGCTGATCGAAACTGCCGGACTGTCTCAGCGTCAGGCTGCGGATCGCATTGGCGTCGGCGAGCGCCTGCTGCGCTATTACCTTGTCGCTTCCGATCATCAGAGCTACCGAGCCGCCCCATATCCGGTGCAATTTGCACTGGAGCAGCTGGCAGAAGATTGAGCCGGCCCGGCGCTGCTCAGGCGCCACGCGGGTGAGCGGCCTGTGGCCCCGCGTCCGGCAAAGATAGATTCGCACCGATATGGGATTTCACATATCGTCTTGTGCCGCAACTTTGCGTAGGGGAAAGCCTACCGGTCGAACAGGTAGCCCATGACGTCGATCTGCACGCTGCCCACCGCCAGGCTGACGACGTTGCCCAGCAGGCCCGTGGTGGACGCCAGCACGACGATGCTCAGGTCTGCGTCCAGCGGCATGATGAAGCGCAGGTTGTTGTTCGGAAGGATAGCGCAGTAGCGGTTGGTGGCGGACAGCAATGGGTTGGCCTGGGTGATCATGCCCGGCCGGCCGACGTAGGTGGTCAACGGCGACAGGTTGCTGATCTGCAGGTCAACGTGCGTGGCAGTCGGCGGGATGAAGCTGGTGAGCGGGTAGGTAGTCTGGGGCGGGGCCTGCAGCAGCGTTACACCGAGCGTGCCGAGGATGGGCGGCTGGATGAACCCGCTACTGCCCACGTCCAGCTGGATGAGGTTGCCCTTCGACAGGGCCTGCGCATGCCGTCCGGCGCGCAGCCTGCCGACCGCTTCGACCCGGCCTGAGCCGAGATAGCGGGCTCCATCATTGGCTGCTGTGACACCTGCCCCCTTGCTGCGCGCCGTGCCGCGGTAGAGCACCGGAGCATCGGGGGACAGCAGCAGGCCGGCCACGTTGTTCGAAGACTCCACGCCGTAGGCATGCAGCCAGCCAACCGCCGCCGTGCCCGATACCGTCGCCGTCGCATCGCCGTCGCTACGCATCCGACGCCCGGCCTTGTTGAAAAAGTAGCCCTCGGTCAGGCGCACCGAGTTGTTCGGACCGGCCACCAGCTGGCAGCCGACAATCTCCGTGATTCGGGTCAGGTCAGGCATCAGATCACCACCGGGCTTTGATCGGACTGGCGCAGGTAGGTCGTGCCATCGCTGTAGATGATCGCCTCGCCACCAGGCGCGTCGATGCAGCGGAACTGCCGGTTGATGTCGGCGGCAGCGTCGGTGAGCTGGGACACGGTGCGCACCGGTAGGACAGAGCCTCCAGGCAGGGCCGAGACGACCGCGCCCCAGCCATTGCCGTCGTACACCCAAGTCCGGCCGTATTCGGTCCAAACCTTGCCGGCCATTGGATTCTCTGGAAACGCCATGCTCAGGCGCTCGGGTTAGCTGGCGGCAACTGCGCCAACGCAATAGGGTCAGCTGCCCACCCGTAATCAGCCGGCTTCGGCAACAGAGCGATCACTTGCACCAGCGTTGTGACACCGGCTGGCGGCGCAGCCAGTAGCGCGTAGGCAGCCGCCCAAACAGCATCCCGCCAAGCCACCATGGCCATTGCCTCACGCTTGTGCTTCGCCATGCTGCTCGAAACGTAGGACGCACACGAGACTGCATTGTCATAGCCATTGCCGCGCGCAACATCATCGATCCACCTGCCAATCCCCATCCGGATCTCTTCGTTGCGCTCCGAGCTCGTTGGAATCAACAATTCGGAAGGGATGGTGTCATGCAAAACTTCACCCGAAAGAAGCTGCGCCCCAGGATTGACGCTTCTGTAACTACGCCCTTTCACTGCGTACATGTCACCTCTCCAAGATGTAGCCAAGAACATCGAGCGTCGCAACACCGCCACTGTCCGCCTGATAATCGATCTGCTGCACGGTGTCCGTGGGGAGCGGACCAACCACCGTTGTGCCTGCAAGTAGGCCGTACATACGCCCCGTGTTGGTGGCACTCCAACCCGCACCAGTAGGGCGATACCTGACGGCTGCAGTCCCCGTGTTATTCATGGACGCGATTGCTACGAAAGAAGTTGGCGGGAGCAATGCCGCCAGGGAGACCGTCGTTGCACTCGCATTCGTTCCGCCAGAAAGTGGGCGAACCACTTCCTCCATATAGAGGACTTGCCCGTTCCGTGCATCGAAGCGGTAAATAGCCCCGCTTGAATTGGTCCGGACACTTCCGAGGTAGCGGCGCGTTGCATCACCACTTTTTGTGCGAGCCCTACCGCTGTAGGGTGCTGCAGGCGCCGCGGAAACCACCTCAACATCAGGCGAGCCCCCGTTGAGATAGGCGTACACATGCCCCCAGGCGCTGTTGCCAAGTGCCAGACCCGTCTTCGTGATCGACGCTGCCAAAGTTAGTGTCGCCACCCCGGGCACATTGCATACCCCAGCCGTTACGCGAATGCTCGATGCGCTAACCCATTCAAGGTTCAGGCCATCAATGTAGCCAGGCGGCATTGCCAGCCACTGATTAGCAAGCTGATTGCCCGGTGCAACCTCCTTCAGCCCTACCGGCGAACCGCCCGTGGTCTTGTCGTAGGCAAGGGGGATTTCTTCTGCCATGTTTACGCCTGTGTGGGTATGTTGCTGACGGTGCCGTTCGACAGCCGGGCCGGGATTGATCCGTCAGAATTGAGGGGGATGGGCGATGCCGTGCCGTTGCTCAGCCGCGCCGGCACGTACCGCGACAGGGACGCCGCGTTGTCGTAGAGCCATGCGCCGTCCTGCTGGGTGTAAAGCACGCCATTGTTGGTATTGCGCCACCGGTCGCCGTTGATGAGCGCGCGGCCGTAGTCGGCAGCTGTCGGCGCGGTCGCCTTGGACACAAAATCGGGCACCGCGACGGCGCCGGTGCGGGCATTGACGCTGAGCACCGAGCCGCCGCTGGGTGAAAGCAGCTCGGTCCAGTCGGCCATCGTGCCGGCGGTGCCGCTGTTCTTGATGTAGCTCTTGGACAGGTCTGTGCGGACCGCGACATCGCCTTCCTGCGCGGTCAGTGCCAGCTGCGCGGCCTGGCTTCCCACCACAAACGTCTCAGTGATCGCGATCGCCGGGAGCTGCGCGCTGGGAATCTTCGAATCGGAACCCAGCGTGGCAATGCCATTCGGCTGCCCCTTCTGCAGAGTGATGCGCGCATCGGCCCTGGCGTCGGTGAAATAGCGGTTCGTGCCCTCGGGAAGATCCGACGTCGTCGCTGCCTGCGTGCCAGACAGCCTGCCCTTCGCGTCGCGGGTGATCTTGCGCAGCGCGGCACCGGTGCCGCTGTCTGGCAGGTCGGCTAGGCCGAAGGTGGATACGCCGGTGCTGGCCACCGCCTTGGTCAGGTCAGTGGTGACGGCCAGGGCATCGGCGATCGAATACCAGCCCTTCGCCCCGTCCGGGCCGGTGCCGTAGTACCAGCTGGCGCCGGGCGCGTCGTTGTCTCCGACAAGGTAGATCTGCATGATCTCCATGCCGACCACCTCGATAGAGCCGACACCTTGGATGGCGCCCCGGCCGCCGCCCTGCTGCTGGAGCGCATCCACGGCGGCGACCAGCTGCTCAAACCGCTGCAGCTGATCCGGCGTCATGCCGGCGCTGTTGGCCAGATCAAGCAGGTAGGTGTACCACTCGCGCGTAGGCAAGCCGGCGCGGTCGGCGATCGCCGCTTGCGGGCGAGGAATGGCGACCATCAGGCAGTCGTCGGCCCGAACGCCACCCAGTCGAACGGCTCGGCGGCGATGAAGTTGGCGTTTGTCTGACCAAAGTCATCAGTGTCGAACTGCGCTGAGAAACCACTGGCCGACTTGGCCGTCACCGCCGGAACGCCGATCTGTCCGCCAGCCGCATGCGTCACGTTGCGGGGCATGATGGACACCATATAGGGATCACCGCTGAAGGCGTTGGCGAAGGTGACGCTTGCGGCCGTCTGGCGGGAGCCGGATGCCGGCGCAGATGCGCTGCCCCACTGGATAAGCAGCGTGCCGATCTTCACCCGGTTGCTGAAGTTCTGCACCGGCAGCACTGGCGCTGCAGGCTTCTCTTCCCAGATGAGGTTGGAACCATCGGTGCCCAGCACCTTGCCAGACGAGCCAGTGGGGTCAGGCACTTGCAGCACCTCGCCCCACAGAAGGTTGCTACCGTCGTTGGTCAGGAACTGGCCGTTCTGCAGAGTCGGGATCGTCGCGCCGCCAGCGGCACCATCGTCCAGGTCTCGCGTCCAGACCGACGTGCCATCTGCCGCGCGCAGCACGACGGTATACGCACCATCCAGCCAGATGTTCGTGTTGGCCCGCCCCGACGAATCCAGCGGCACCGGGTTCTGGTTGGCGACGGTCAGATCAGAGTCCGACCAGGTGCCCTTGGGCGTGGTCGTGCCCTTGTCGTAGAACTGCAGGCTGCCGCCAGCCAGCGGCTCAAGGCCGAGCAGATCGGCGAACACCGGCGCGGGGTTGTAAAAGCGTTGAGACATGGCAGCTCCGGGCAAACAAAACCCCGCATGTGCGGGGCTTATTGGGTGGTACGATCCGCCGATCAATCAGACCGGTGCGGCATCAATGGGCAATTTCTGGGTGTACTTCTTGGTGGCCGTGATCAGCGCGTTGGCGCTGCCGGCAATCTATTTCTGCATCTTCATGCTGTGGAACAAGCTGCCGGATGGCCGACTGAAGAAGATCCTGTTCCGGTCCTACTTCGGGCAGGACAACGGCCCGTGGGCGACCGCCGAGTGGCAGCGCCCTACTGTGCGTCGTAAAGCTGCAGAGCGCCTGCAGCGCTGAGTTGCCCGGCGCGCGGGGCGATTTGCGGAGGCGCGCTGGCGTTGGGCTTTGTCCCGCCGCCGCCAGCACTGCCTGCGGTGCCAGGGAAAAAGCGCGCCATATCTGCCAAGGCCTGTTGCACCGATGTCCGCTGCGCCGGGCTGAGCGCAGCCAGCACACGTCGCGCCTCTTGCGGGTTGGCTAGCAAGTAACCCAGCCGGTCCTGCACACGCTGCGCGCCCAGTTCCTGTGCCCGCTTAACGAATCCGCCAATCCAGGGCGCCTCTGCCAGGTAGGAGGACAAGCCGGTCTGAATCTGCCGGTCAAGCATCCCAGACTCGGCGGTCTGCGAGCCGCCGGGGCTGCCAGCTGTGGCTGTGAACGCGCGTCGCTCCAAATCGCGCTGGATGTTAGCAATCGTCTGCAGATCCTCGGGCTCCAGGATGTCGGCGGCACGCGCCTTATTGAAGCCAGTAGCCTGTTCCGCAATGCTGTCCAGATCACGCGCCGCGCGGGAGAACGCTGCCGGCGTGAAAACCTGCTCTCCGGTCACGGGATCGAGGATTGCGCTGCCAGTGCGTGGCTCAAGTAGCGACTGCCCCAGCTCCATGCGGTTGATCGGCGCGGACATGGCGCGATAGCTGCCCAGATACGCGTTGTACTCCGGGCCCATCACAGCATCGAGCGCCTGGCGCGCCTGGATCAGTTCCCGCGAGCCTGCCAAGGCTGCCGCGTTGTCGCCGCCGTATTTGCCGCCAAGCATGTCGCCGATGGTCTTGCGTGCGTTGTCCAGCACCGCAATGCGGTCTTCGGGCACGAAGGCGCCCGGCGTAGCTTCGCGCTCAAGCAAAGAGCGCACCTGCTGCAGGCCAGCCTGCACGGCCGGCCGTCCCTGCTGTTGAGCGATCAGGTCATCAATCGCCATGAGCGCAGGAGCCGAATCGACGGGACCAGATTGCATAGCGGCATTGCGCATGCTGCTGGTCACAGAGTCGCGCGAAGCCTGGGCTGCATGCATTGCCGCATCGTCGCCTGCGAACTGTCGCACCGCCTGTGCGCGAGCGGCGTTGTTCTGGCGGTCCACGTCATCGAAGAGTGCGCGTGCGCCGCCGCGGCGCGCGTTGCGCTCCAGGCCGGCCAGACCAGGGTCCAGGGTTTCCTCAGCCAGCGTGCGCCGGACGCCAGGCACAGCGGAAGGCTGAGGTGTCGCCAGATCGGCTGGCCGCGCAGCTTCGCGCTGGATGATTTGCCCGGCAGCACGATCTGCGCCGTTAAGCGTGGCCGGGCGCAGCAGCCGAGCCAGTGCATTCACGCCGGAGCCGATGACCTTGCCTGCGACGGCGCCGCCCGCGCCTGCCGTGCCGCCTACGGCGATGTTAGCCAGGCGATTCTCACCGGTGGCCACGGGCTGCAAGGCGCCCAGGCCCGCACCCTGCAGTGCGTTGCCAGCTACGGTGCGGGGCAGTGCGGCGCCGGCCAAGGAGGTGCCGCGCAGCGCGATTCCGCCGGCCGCTAGCTGGCCAAGATAGCCCAGCGCGTTGCCGGCGATGCCCGCCTTGGTGTCCATCAGCGGCGCGTCGAGGCGCTTGGACTCGTCGATGGTTGCCTGCTGCCCGGTCAGGCTCGCCAGAAGGTTGCGGCCGGCGCCGGTGTCCACCAGTTCAGCCAGCTGATTCAAACCAGCCTTGCGCGCAAGCGTGGAGCCTGCTGCAGCTTGGCCCAGCAGCCCCTGCGTGGCGAACTGCTTGGCACCGCGGTACGTGTCAACCACCGACTTGCCCGCGCCTGCGCCGATCTTCTGCAGCGTGCTCATACCCTCGGTGGGGTCTGGCGCTTTCTCCGGCTCAAGCTGCCCACCCGTGATGGCAATCTCCATCGACCCGCCGCCCGGCCAGTTCACGGCCGGACTGGTGTCGACGTCGAACTGCTGCCGCACAGTGTCCCGCTCCTGCTCGGGGACCTGTGGCGCGATGACCTCATTCCAGTACTGGCTTCGGGCGGCCTCCTGCTGCTCCGGCGCCAATGCCTGATAGGCCGGGCTGGCCGCAACCTCTACCCACTTCTTCGCCATGATTTACTTCCAGAGGTCGCTGTAGGAGCCGCCAGAGTTTGCAGGCGCGCGGTTGCCGGCAGGGGATGGCTGCTGGTTGGCATACTTCTGATTCAGGGCGCGGATCGTGCGCAGCGCGGCCAGGCGCGTTTCAGTCGGGATGCTTGGGTTCGCCAAGTCGCCGGCCATCTGCTGGTACAGCTGCACATCACGGTCAGACTGCGGACCCTGCATGCGCGGCATCTTCGACGTGAGCTGGCCGGCGATCGTTTGCAGCTGCGCCGTTGCCTGAGCGCCCGGCGTCGAAGTGCCAACCAGGCCGGCAGCGGCATCAACCAGCTGGCCTCCGCGGCTACCGGTAGCGCCGGGCAGGATCTGCTCGGCTCGCGCAAGCAGCGACAGGGTGTCGCGCGCATCACGTGTGCGCTCCTCTCGCTGCCCCTGCTGCTCTGCCTGGCGCTTGGCCCCGGCCTCCACCGCGGTGGTCGCACCGGCGCGCTGTACGGCGTCTTGGGTGCGCATGCCCAGCTCTTGCGGTAGGTACTGGAGCTGGACGGCTTGCTTGGCCGCCTCGGTTGCAGCCGCCTGCTGCTCTTGAGGACGACCCGCAAAGGGATTTGCGGCTACGTTCTGAGCGCCCTGCGATGCAGCCATGCTGATGACGGAATTGATTGCTTCCTCGGGGACGTTAGCTGCTTTCATCGCAGATACAGTGCTTGCCAACCGCTGCTGCATTTCGGGAGACAGCCCTGCAATATCTACGCTTACTGCAGACTGCCCCTGCCCCGCCATCGCAGGATTTGCAAACGTGCCGTAACTCGTCCCCGAGCCCACAATCTGTGCGCCGATGCCTCGTGGATCGGTTGCTACCAGAACGTCCTGTCCGTTGATGTTGACCTTCTGATAGCCGATTGCAGCGGAAGACTGGCGCGCCTCCTGCCCCAGCGCGATCTTGGCTGCGTTCTGGTACTCCGGCGTGCCGGGTTGCAGGCCGGCCGCAGCCGCCTTCATCTGGAACTCGCGGAAGCCGGTGGGCGCGCCGTTCTTCACCTCGGGATCGAGGTAGCTGGTCCGCGCAAGGAAGCCCTGCAGTCCGGCCGCCTCCTGCGTCGGGTCCATGTCCAGCGGATAGGAGCTATCCGGCTTCAGCGTGTCCATGAAGGGTTTGATCGTCTGGCGCGCAGCCATGATCTGCTGCTGGTTGCCTGACTGCAGTGCCGATTGCAGGTACTTGGCGGCGCCGCGCGCCTTCATGGCGATCTGGTCGCCGCTCTGCTGGTACTGCTGCGCGGCCCGCGGGTTGATCGCAGCTGCTTGCGCGTATGCCTGCGGGTCGCCGGTCACGACCTGTGGTGCAAGGCGCGCAAGCTGGTTGGTCTGGCGCTGTTCGCGCTGGCGACTGGTGATCTCGTCGCCGGCTTGGAAGCCGCCAAGGAAGTCAGAAAGGGCATTCGCCATTACAGGCCTCCGTTGGTCAAAAGCCTGTTGTTATTGGCCATTGTGATCGAGTTGATCTGATTGGCAGCGTTGCTGTATCCGCTCTGCCGGCCGCCGCCGTAGTTGATGTTGGAGGCCAGATTGGAGCCGACACCAGTCAAAAACCCAGTGAGTGCGTTGCTGTTGGCAGCGCTTTGGTAGGCATTGTTGGCGGTCGCATTGGCGTACGTGTTGCCGACGCCGGCCAGCGCGCTTGCGGCGCTCTGACCCATGCCTGCAAGGCTCGCCAGCTTGTTGTAGTAGTTGTTGTACTCCTGGGATGCCAAGCCTTGCCCGTACTTCAAGACGTCAGCCTGCTGTCCACCGGAATATAGGGAGCCGCGTGCCGCTGCACTGCGGTCCAGGCCCTGCAGACCCTGCTGCAATGTGAATTGGTAGTCCGGCGACTCCTGAAAGCTGGAGTAGTTGCCCGAGTTCAGCTGCGCCAGCTGGTTGAGCGCGCCTGTACCTGCGTTGAGATACGGCTGCATGTTCTGCGTGTTGGCGTAGTAGTTGGCGTCCGCAGCACTCTGCGCCTGCCCGTTCGCCTTCTTGTTGTTCTTGTTGGCGATGACGCCACCGACAACACTGACCGCTGCACCTGCTACTGCGCCCCAGCTCATGGCGCTTCTCCTTCGATGAGTGCCGGTGCTTCCGGCAGGATGAATTTGGATTCGATCGACGCGATGTCGCGAAGTTTCGTGGGATGGACGTTGAGCCACACCACGTCGGTGTGTGCGAAGCCAGCCTTTTTGCAGCCAGGCTCGGAAGTGAAGATCGCGGGCGCCTTGAGCCGCTGCATGCCGTGCGGCGTGGTCACGGTGATTTCGCCCTGCACCAGCACGTTGAGCGTCGAGAAGCGGTGCACCTTGCCGGTGAGGACGGTGCCCGCAGGGATGCGCATCGCACGGCCGTAAACGCCGTCTGCGAAGTGGTGCTCCACCGGGCAATCTTGCTCGGGGAGCTGGCGGATCGCGTCCTCAAGCTCGTGCAGTTCATCCATGGTTGGCTGCCGGCCACCCAGGCACGCGACCGCCTGCCCAGGCTCCGTGAGAGCGGGCAGCATTTCGTCAAGTTCCATGATTAGCCCCCCGTGGGCTCGATGTAGGCGACTGCGCCGTAGAGGTCGCGCTTGACCGGGCTGGACACGCGTATCTTGAAGACCCACTGTCGGCCACGGCCCAAGCGGTTCATGCGGATGCGGCGCTGGTATTCGCCCAGCTCACCCAGCGAGTACTCGCGCCAGTTCGACCAGTTGTAGCCGCCGTCTTTGGAGTAGCAGACGCTTACATGCCTATTACTGGCTTCATAATCTAAATTTCCAGAACTTTCATCATTAACTAATCTGGGACTTCTGTATGCCCAACCATCTAATGACGCATAGCCATAAGCAAGCGCGACTCCTGAAACAGCTATGACCCCAGCGCTCACGCAATTTACAGGCGCAAGATTTGAATCGAAAACTACAATTTCCTTAAATCCAGACTTACCATCATCAGATGAGAACATCTTTGGCGGGTTATTCGTTCCCTTTTGCAAGTGCACCCAAATTCCGTTTATATATTTTGAAGGCCCGCCATTAAAATCAATTGAGTTGTCTATAGGAATTGATGAGCAAGTCCAGCCTTGCCCATTGTTCATTGATTCATAAACAAATAGTTTTATTCCATTTGACTTATATGCTTTTATTGAATTGCCATCTGTGGCTGATCCAGTAAATGGAGAATTTGGCAGAGGATCTTCATATATTGAACATGGCACCCATGACTCACCGCCGTCTAACGTTCTACTGATAGAACCATCCCCATAGAATGCAACAACTAGGCCCCCGTTACCTGCGCTAGACTGAATAGTCTCTCCAATCTCTATTGGAGATATTAGGCCCGTGAATGAGTTGTTCCAATTTACTGCGTCCAAAGACCATTCACACGAACCTCTTTCTCCTAGCCTTAAAAATCTCTGGCCATTGAAAATGGTAACTCTATAAGCATCAGTATTTGTGGTGCTATAGCTTGAAAAGCTAAATGCTCCATCCGAACTAACCGATACATTGTTAAAATCTCGGCTAAATACAAATTTCCCTTTCCCGTAAGCGGCAGATCTTGAGCGCCAGGGCATATTGACAGTACGCCAATTTACCCCTTTATCGTCGCTCACAATAACGATCTCTTGCGACTGAACTCCTAAAACTAATACACCATCCCCCACTGCTGCGGTATCGAAGGGAAGGCTCGGAATTTGAGATACAAGCTCCCATTCTTTGCCTGCAAGCGGCGAGCGAGGCGAAGTTGTAAACTCCCCCCCCATACTAATCAGTAACTCGGCGTAATTTACGTTGAGCGCCATCTGATTGTTGTGACCCACAGGGCCGATTCGCTCAGACACCAGCGGCTGATCGCCCTCCAGCATGTAGTCCCAGTCCAGTACCCAGAGCCGGCCGTCCTGGAAGTCGCTGCCGATCCACATGCCATTCCAGCGCACCATGTGGTTCAAGCGCCAGCGATCTAGGCCGAAGGAGGCGCGCCGGTGCCAGACGCCGGTCACAACGTCGTAGCCCCACGTTTTGCCGTCGGGGAAGGTGAGGTAGTAGACCTTGTGCTTTCCATCCTCCCAGGTGAAAGCGAACGCCTGCTTCCAATTGTTGTCGCGAATCGCGGCCTGCACTGGGCCTGTGGATATCGGCACGGCCTGGTAGCCGTTGAGGCGATACACCACGCCGTCATTGCCGAGCCAAAAGACGCTGTTGTCCAGCTTCTGCACCGTGTCGCCACTCGCGCAGCCGCGGTCAATCAGGACCCGTTTGTTCTGGAATGTGCCGGTATTGCCGCCAGCGTTGTAGAAGAATTCGGTGGTGGTCTCGTTGAACACGACCACTTCAAATTGGCTGACGATCAACGTCACGATCTTGTCGGGCGACGCCTCGGACTGGTACTGATCGAGAGTGCTGTAGCTGAGCGCATCGGCCAGGTCGCTGTTGAACCAATAACGGCCGAACGGCTCAACCTGCAGCAGATAGCTATCGGAGTAGTCCACCGCGCGCGCGCCTGGGTAGCCGTCGTCCGTGATGCGCAGATACGTGTTCTTGGCCGTGTTCCAGACGTAGCCAGTGCTCTGTCCGTTGACGATCAGCAGCTCATTGCCGCCGGTGATTTGGTTGTGCGCCATTTGCACCCGGCCAACGCCTGGGATCTGGCCGCGCACCGTGCTGGTGGCCTTGGTGCTGATCTGGTGCAGGTCGTTGCCGCACACCGCAAACAGCGTGCCCTCAACGTTGCGCAGGCCACGGATCGGCCGATCGCCAAGTCGCATGTACTCGCGCAGCCCCGGTGGCGATGCCAGCTTGTACTCGGTGCGAGTGCCGCGAACCTCAGCGACCTCAGGCAGCCAGTTCACCGTGTCCTGCACCGACCACGGCTTGCTGTCGTCGGCGTAAAACCCGCCGAGCAGGTCGATTGGGCGAAGGTCCATCAGCCGTCGTACTCGTCGGTGTAGATGTTGTAGCGGCCGCAGCCCGGCAGGCGCTGGCGCAGTACAAGCGGATTGGCCACCAACATGTCGCGGCGCAGCTCGGCCAGTCCGTCATTGGCCGTCTGAACTACATCAGGCTCAAGGTTTGCGCCGTACTCAGGGCGGAGCATCATTGCGAGGTTGTAGGCAATAGCCTGCTCAGCCTCTGGCGGTGCTGGCAATGTCTCTGCGGGATTCTCGACGGACTGCCACCCCAGTGCCAGCCCGTTTGCTTCCCAGCGCCGCATCATGCCGTTTAGGGCGATGCGCGCCGTCTCAAAATCTTCGGCCTCGGGGGCCTCGTTCGAATCCACGACGCGGAGCAATCGAAGCGATCGCGCAACGATTTGGGCAACTGTGGTCATGTGGATCCTCAAAAAGAAGGGGCGCCACTTGGGCGCCCCTGTTCACTGACGAACTGCTGGATTACTTCTTCGCCGGCGCCGCTTCGGCTTTCTTCGCCGCTGCTTCGGCCTTTGCCTTCTCGGCATCGGCCTCCTTCTGCTTTTGCTCGGCGCGCTTGGCATCGGCTTCGGCGGTCTGCTTAGCGATATCGGCGGCGATGCCCTGGCCCGGCAAGTCATCCTCGCGGTTCCATTCCTCGCCGTTGGCCTTCATGCCCTCCGGCTCTTTCCAGCCATTGGCCTTGCGGTCTTCGACATCATCGGCATGCACCAGTTCGATGCGATCTTCATCGGGGTGCTTCAGATACAGCGCGTGCTTTTTTTCGGTAGCCATGGCCCCTCCTTACGGGATCTGACGGGCCAGGCCCAACGCGACCAGCACGGCACCTGCGGTGCCGGCGGCCGAATTGGCGGCGGTGATGGTGGGCTGGGCAATCGGTGTGGTGCCGAAGAATCCGACCTTCTCGGTCGAGTCCTTGCCGAGCACGGAGCCATCGTTGGTGCCCGGAGCTGCGGCCCACAGGCTGTTCTGGGTTTCAACTGCGAGTTGTGCCATTTCGGTTCTCCTTAGATACCAGTGGTGGTTGCAGGGATACGAACGGCCAGCTCGGGACGCAGAATCCCGCCGCCCCAGACCAAATCAAAGCGCGACATCCACATGTCATTGATCATGTCGTAGCCCTGGATGAATCGCAGCGTGATGCCCTGGTGCGTGGCAGATGCAGCGTCAACGCCATGGTTTGCCGGCGGGTTCGGAAGATCGGCGGTGACGAAGTAGAAAGCATCCTTGGTGAATGCCAGATTCTGCGCATAGCTTGTGCCAGCCACGCCGCCGATGGTGATTGCTGCGTTGTCAGCCGGTGCGTTGGAGACGTTCTGCTCGGAACCAGCCGGGATGATTTCCGGCGTGATCTGCAAGGCGGTCGCACCACTTGCGGCGGCGAGGGTGACGGTGAACTTCTTCAGCTGACCAGACAGCACCTTCTTGGTCTGCGGATGCACATCAAACACACCGGCGATGGTGAAGGTGTCACCAGGGTTGATGGTGCCGGTGCCGGTATCCACGACCAGCGTGGTTCCTGACTGGCCTGCGCCATTGACCAGGTAACCCGCGCCAGTACCGCGCGTGGTGGTGGCCGTGAGGTTGGACGAGTACCAGTCGAAACCGAGCGTATTGCTCGCCATTTCGCCCTCACGATACTGCCGGCTAACCTTCTCCTGCGCGTTGTACAGCCCCTTCAGACTATCGACGATATCGATTTGGGAGAAGGTGTTGATCAGCAGGTTGCGCCCCGTAGATGGTGCGAGCTGGCTGTCCAAGTAAGCCTTGGCCGCAAGCGCGGTGCGCGCGTCATCGAACGCGCCGTAGTCGCCGACAGAGCCCGGCACCAGCGGGGTCACTTTGTTGATGAAGTCGGCTTCGACGTTCGCCAGCAGGTCGCCGATCTTCGGGTCGATGAACTGCTCTTGGAAGTCATCGATCTGCAACGCCATTTCAGCCGACGTGGCGCCGGTGTCCATGCCGTAGTACTGGTCAACCTTGACCGGGATGGTCTTGTCGATCTGCGGCTGGATGTCCATGATGCGGCCCTTACGGACCACGCCGCGCTGCGGGACACGCACCGAAACAATGTCGCCCTCTTTCGCGCCACCCTTGTAGCCAAACTGGGTGTCGTACTGTCGGTTGACCATGCCCAGCACCTTGAGCTTTTCGCTCAAAACTGCCAGGCCACGCTTGACGATGATGGAACTGGTGAGTAGCTGGTTGCCAGCCATTTGGTGAATCTCCGGTTATCGGTTTCGTTTGGCCCGAACCGCTTCGAGGTGATCGGCGACATCCATCGACGCAAGGTCTTTGCGCACGACAGAGCCACCGCTAACCGTCGGAGGCGGTGCAGGTGCTTTCGTGACGGTCTTGGGCGGAGGCGGGATATGTGCGGGCTTGGGCGCGCTCATCGACGCTTCGATGCGACCAAGCGCTGCGGCTTGGGCATAGGGCGTCATACGCGAGATTTCGTCGGCGCGGTCCAGGTTTTCGGCGAGGTAGACCGCGATGCGCGGGCCAACCTCACTGGAGGCGATCACCTCCAGCATCGGCTCAGTGAAATTGATCGGCGCCTTGGTGGCCGCCTCCCACTTGCCAGGGTTTTCGGCTTCAAACGAAGCCAGGCGCCCCTGGAATTCACGTTGCCGTTCCTGCTCCTGGTGCTGCTTCTGCTGGACCTGCTGCTGCGAATCACGCTCACTCAGCCGCTGGTTGACCCGCCAATCGGTGAGGGCCTCCAGATATGCGTCCTGGTCGTAATTGAATTGGTCCAACGTCGGCCTGCTGTCCGACTGCGCAGAGTCTTTGCCGGCGGCTTGCGGCTGGCGCTGTTGCTCTAGCTCCTGCGCGCGTCGCTCGGCGGCTTCTGCCCTGCGAATTGCCTCGTACTTCTCTCGCGTCAGCTCGTTGATGCGCTTACCAACGCCCTTGTTCTGGCGTTGTGCGGGAGCATCATTCCCGTCCGAAGCTGCCGAATCTCCGGAATCGTCCGCTTCGTCGATCTGCTGATCGTCCTCAACGGTTGCGGCGGGGTTGCCCTGCTCATCAGCAGGTTGTGCGGTTTCCACTACTGGTGCAGCCGACGCATCGGCCTGCGGTGTGGGGTTGGAGGCTTCCACGGCCGCGATGGCCGCCTGCAGTCGTTCGTTCATAGCGATCTCAGATCGGATAGCCCGGCTGGCCGGCCGGTGCGGTGGGGTCTAGCCCCGGATCGACGCCGATAAAAAAACCGCCTTGCGGCGGCTGTTCTGGTGCGGCTTGTTCTTGCGGTGGTGGCGGCATGGGCGGTTGCATGCCCATTAGCATTTTTCCTGCCTGCAACTGCTGCTGAAGCTGCATGTTCTCCAGCTGCTGCCCTTGCGCCTGCGCGCCGTAGAGCTGCGCCTGCGCGTCGTTCTTCTTGGCGTCTGTCATGTCTTTCGGGTTCGGTTGCTGCGGCTCCGGCGGCTGGTCTCCCTCACCCGGCTGCAACAAGCCTTGCTTCACCAGCAGTGACCGGTAGGCGTCGCGGACCTCGTCCATGCCCGGCGTGTCCATCGCCTTGAGCACGCCATAGCGCGCCAGCATGCCGTCTGGTCCGTTGGACTGGGCCAGCTGCATCATCGCGTCTAGCGTCTCCATGCGCTGCGTGGTGTAGCTCGGGCCGGTGGTGATGGACACGTCATACTTGCCCTGGCGCAGGTCGTTGACCGTCAGATAGCTCTGCGTTTCCTCATCCCACACGGGCTTGTTGACCGCCAAGAACTCTTCCGACCCGTCCTCGCCCAGGATGCGGATTTGCCGCTCACTGTCGTAGATGTGCGGGATCAGGTCATTAACGATGATGCCGGTGTACAGGATTGCCCGGCTGATGTTGTCCTGGTAGTCGAAGTTGGCTACATCTCCTTCGCGCTGCCGGGCAAGGATTGCCTTACCGCTTGTTTCATTGCTGCGCTTGCCCAGACCGGCATTCTGGATGCCACTGGTGTCCTGCAAATCTTGGCCAGATAGCTGTAGGGCAGCCATATATCCTGGTGACAGCTGCGGCGGCGGCTCGCGCATCGGTCGCCCGCCAGCCACCAGCGGATCAGGGTTGTACGGCAAGCCAGGCGCGTTATCGACGGCCAGATCGCGCCACTCACGCTCGAAGCCCTCGATATTCTTGGGCGTGTACATGAAGGGGGACTTCGGCTGATTGGCGATCACCTCGGCGAAGTTGGAGCGCTCGAAGTTGTAGAGCACTTGCGCATCGCGCGACATGCGAGCCATGCCATACCACTCGTCCTTGCCGTCAACGTGGACGATATCGCCCCACACCGGCACGAGCGGGATATAACGGCCGGGCCAGTCGAACGGCCCTTCAAGCGTCTCTTCTCCGCTCACGATCTCCATCGTGATCTTGTGCGATTCGATCGAACGCCGATCCTCGACGGTGATGGGCTCGCTTTGGGCCTGGCCCATCTGGCCCATCGGCGGATTGGCTGCCGCCTCTTCGTCGAAGTCGGCGGCATCAACCACACGCCCATCCGACAGCCGCAGAATCTCCTTGGTCACCGGCACGCGCTGCCAGTACTCGGCAATGCGCACCTCCTTGTCGCGATACCAGTCCCGCCGGTCGCCGCTCAGGCTGGAATCGAATGCGACGATCTCAGCGCTCGGCCAGCGCCGGCCGAACTCCGCACGTGACACCGAGTCTTCGACGAAAGCGAACTGCGCGTCAGAGCGATCCAGTTCAGTTGCCGATGGGTCAAACCGCACCGAAAACGGGTTGTGGATCCGCTTGATCCTGATGTCTTGGTCAAAGCTGTCGTCGTTGGAGTACTCGGTGGTGACGCGCCACACGCCGAAGCCGCAACTGACCGCATACATGCCGCCCCAGTCGTAGGCCTCATCGGCGCGCGACTGTGACTCGATATTGCGGATCAGCCCCTGCCGAATCTCGGCCAGCTTCACATCGCCATCTTCGCTCGCACGAATCTTGATCGACGGCGTGTTCATGCGCATGTCGTTGATGACCTGCTTCACCGACTGCCGCAGCTTGTTGAACTCGTACTTGGGGCGCGACCCGCGCAGTCGGCCGAAGTTGTTGTCCCACTGGCTACCGGCGACCCAAATGAAGCGGAAGTCGTCAATCGCCTGGTTTCGCAGCGTGGACTCGGCCGACTCGCAATCGGCGAACCGCTGGCGCATCACACGGTACTTGTCTTCCGCAGTCTTCGGCGGTTTCAAGTCGTCATCGCGCATTAGGCCCATCCACTGTTGAATTTGATCGCCTTGGCAGGTGCCTTGACGCCGTTCGTTTCGAAATCGACTGCCATCAAGCCGAACGCATCCGCGCCATGACTTGACCAATCGTGATTGGGGCCAAGGCCGATGCTTCGCTTCTCGTCCTGCTTCTCGTGATACCAGCCCAGCGCGTCGCGCCCTGCCTCTGTTGCGTCCCGAACGTCGCCGATCGAACCACTGTTGAACCAGATGGCAGGGAACAGCCGACGCACCGACTCGATGCGCGTCATCGCCGCACCGGCGCCCATGTTTGGGATCACCCGCACATCGAACCCTGCGGCCCTCAGTGCGCTCTCATAGCTCACCGCATACACCTTGTCGTGCGAGGCGCCGTCGTGCGGCAGAGCACACTGGCAGCCCTCATATCCCGATCGACGCAGCCACTCAACGTGCGTCGCAAGAGGCTGACCAACTGTCTCGTAGTAGTTCAGAACTCGCACTTCGCGACCGACGAACTGCACGATCCAAATAGCGCAGGCGTCGGCCTTGGCGCCGGTGCCGCCAATGTCCCAGTAAGCCCGGGTGGTCATCAGCGGGTCAGCGGCAAGCCGCCCTATCCGGCCCTGATCCTTCGCGTCAGCCAGCGACTTCGCGAAGTAGGCGCCCGACACCGCAGTGATGTACCCGCCACCCCAGATGTGGTCGTATTGGTCCGCCTGCATGCGCAGGCAGTCTTGCCGTTCCTGCTCCAGCTCAGCAGTGAACCAGGGGTTGTCTTGCCAGTTGGCCCGCACCACCGTGGCGCCGGTCGGAATCTCTGTGCCGCGCAGCATCAGATCCACCGGATCAGACTTCCGGCGCGGGTTCCAGCTGAACCACAGCTCGGACCCTGGCGCGCGGATCGTTGGCCGCAAGAGGCTGAGCGAATGCGATGTCGCAGCCTGCGCCTCTTCCCACCATGCCCGCTTGAAACCTTCCAGCGATTTGATCGACTCGGCGGTGTGGTCCTGCATGCCCTGGAAGGCAATCACACCGTCTCCCGGGGTCTTGATCACCTCGTTGTAGACCTTGAAGCCATCCTTCTCGCCAAGGCCCAGTTCCCGCAGCTTCGACTCGATCAGGCGCTTGCTGGACTGCTTGAGCGATTTCTGCACCTGGCGGATGCACACAGACAGCAGACCAGCCCCACCAGATTCGCCTGGCTCTCGGACCGCATCCTCAATCAACAGCTCTGCGAAGAAGTGCGACTTGCCTGAACCTCGTCCACCGTGAGCGCCCTTATATCGGGCAGGCTCAAGCAGAGGAACGAAGACCTCAGCTGTCGGAAGATCCAGGACGAACAATGCGCCGCTCCACTCGTGTCACGGTCTGAACTGGGCCGCCACCTGCACCAGTGAGCTCGACGCCCTTGCGCTCCTGGTAGTCCTCAGGGAAGCGAGCGGCCATCGAGCGCGACCACAGCTGGGCGTTGAACTTGTCGGCGGTCAGTCCGCATTGAGCCTGCGTCTCCCACCAGTCCTGGCTCAGCTGCTTTGCTCGCGTAAAGGCGTCCGAAAACTCCGGGTGATCCTTGCACCACTCGTACAGCGTGCTGCGGACAACGTCGATTGCGCAGGCCATTTGCACAACAGACTTGCCCTGCCTGCCCAGCTCGATGACTAGGTCGCAGTACTCCGGCTTGTAATCGCTCGGCCGCCCAGTCATGCCGCCACCGCCGTGAGCCTGCTAGGCCCATTCACCCAGCCAGGGCTGTTGAAGTACGGCGCCGGCTGGACGCGGATCACGTGCCAGGCGCTGTAGACCTCGCCATTGTCCAGCGTGGCATCCACACGGATGCGGCACTCTCCGGAATATTGAGCAGCGATCTGCACCTGGACCTGCCGGCCGTTGATCGCAGGCAGCGACATCACGCACTGACTGGTGTCGTCTGTCTGCCAGGTCGCAGAAACGATGCCCCTCCCCTTGGGGATGGCCCCATTGAAGTCGGTCACGAGCGCGCGCTTCTCGTTGGCGTACAAGTTGGCCCGGTGCACTCGGTCGCGCTGGTGCGCGGACACGTAGTTGTGCGTAACGCGGCCGATGTCACTCACGGTCTGCACTCACCACGGCTTGGCAGGCGCGGAGCTGGTCGTCGGCGTCACGCCCGATTCGAACAATTCGGCCCGCAAACTCTTCTCGGCGCTGGGTTCCCGCATCACGTTCGCGGGTGCCGGCGGCAGTTTCGGCAAGGCGCTGGGTTTCACAGCTGGCCCAGCCGTCCCGCAGCTTGAGAGCACCACTGCGCAGGTCAGCCACAACAGCATTAGGGACGGCCTGGGCCGCCTGCCGGTCGTTTTCATGCTTGTCTCCAATGTTCGCCAGCACCTCGGCCTGTTTGTGTTCGATGGCACGCGCGCCCTGCTCGCCGGCAAGCGCGCCGAGGGCATCGCCCGCCTTCTGCTCGCTGGTGGCACCTTCGGCGCGGTCGCCGCGCCAGGCCCAGCCGGCACCGAACATGGCGGCCGACCACACAAGCGCGGCGATGATGGCGATCGCTATGCGGGTCATCGCTCAACCAGCCAGCTTGTCGCGCAGCCGGAAGCCCAGCAGCGGCCAGATTTTCGCGACCGCATTCTGGCGCGCGATCTTGCGGCCGATGTCGGCGTCGAAGTTCTCCCGGCTGGCGCAGGCCGACTCACCGGTGACGGTGAAGCCGTTGCGCAGCACGATCACGCAGATCGTCAAAAGCTTCACCGATTCGACGATCGGAGCTTGGTTGAGCACATCCCCAACCACAAACGTGTACTCCGCGCTGATCTCTGCTTCGATGTCCTCCGGCGTCACGCGCGACGCTGTCAGGCCCTTGGCCTGGATTTCCTGCTCAATGGCCTGGTCGGTCATGCCGTGCTCCTGTGTCAGCCGCCGGCCTGGCGACGGGAAATGTTGAAGAAGTAGCCCACCACCCCGCCGAGCGCGGTGTTCAGGCCGCCCAGGAGAAGTGCAAACGCATCGCGGTTGGTCTGCGGGATCGAAACGCCCACCAGCGCAGCCATGGCCATGCCGTAGAGGAACAGGATCAAGATGGCGATGCCGATGCGGCCGGCGCCAGCGTTGCGGCTGGCGAACGTCATGCCGCTTCCCTGCCCGGTTGCGCCAGTTGGTGAACCTGCTTCATCGCCCATTCGTAAAGCGGCCTGTCACGGATCAGGATGCGTTCGTGCTCTTTGCCACGGAGCGCCACCACATGGATCTCGGTGGACTCCTGCAGCGCCAGCACGATGAAGGCCACACGCTTCTTGAGCGGGTCCGCCTCCTGTATCAGGTCCAGTGCATCCTGCACCATGCTTTTCA
This sequence comes from Xanthomonas sp. NCPPB 1325, assembly GCF_041477645.2. Lineage (NCBI taxonomy): Bacteria > Pseudomonadati > Pseudomonadota > Gammaproteobacteria > Lysobacterales > Lysobacteraceae > Xanthomonas > Xanthomonas sp. NCPPB 1325. The sequence goes on along the minus strand of NZ_CM192985.1, from coordinate 2,186,158 downwards.
CAAGAGTCAGCGCACTCGATGGCGTCATGCCTGGTGTACTCATGGTGCTCAGCGCCATCTGCAGCTTGGCCACGGCGCTGTCGCGGGATTTCTTGCCGGGCATCAGTTGTCCAGCGCAGCTAGACGCAGGTTCCCGGCGACACGCCGTGTCCAGCCCTTGCCGAAGGCATCAAAGGTGCTCAGCTTGGCGTAGAACTCGAGGCGCTCGGCATTAAACAGCAGCACCAAGTCTGCAGCCGGCGCAGCGACCGCCGCCGCCAGGGTGCGCGGCCCGATCACTCCGTCATCTGCCACGCCCACGGCCCGCTGCAGCCAACGGATGGCTGTACCAACGCCGTGGTTGACCGCAGCATCCATTACCTGAAATGCAACCGCGGCCGGCAGCTTGTCACCCTGAACGTGCGCCCAATAGTCCCGGCGGTAGATCTCAATGGCTTGATCGCGGGTCAGTGCTCGGATATTGAGCGCCGGATAAGCCCGCTTGCTGATCCCCCACTGTGTTTCGCCGCCGGGGTCGCGCGGATCGTTGACGTAGCCGCCCTCGTGACTCAGCACGCGGCCAATCAGGCTATCGAATTGGCTCAAGGGAAACTCCGAAAATAGGCGCCCGCGCCGCGATCCGGCTGGATTCGAAGGGTGGTCCGGCTAGGGAGCGGGCAAAGAAAAAGCCCCGCCGGATGGCAGGGCCTGGGTTGCGGTGGCCGGAGCTGATCCCGGCATCCATGTGGCGTGCATTGGTAGCTGCGGACCTCTACCCACGGTGACGCGGGGCAGGATTCGAACCTGCGCATACCGGGCCGCCACTCCCGGTCATCTAACCACTGATCGGTCCATCTCTGCTGCACGTCAGCCCGTGCATTCACCGCGACCCTAGTTTGGGGCGACCGGGCTCTCCCAGTCCATACCCCACAAAAGCAAAACCCCCGGCTTTCGCCAGGGGCTTCTGTGTCACAGTGCCTGAATTAACTCATCTCAGGTGTCACCTGTCAAGCGGCGCGTTGCGCCTGGCCGATTGCCATGCCGGACAGCATGCCGTAGACGCGGTCCTCCCCCCTCTTGGCGATCTCCAGGTAGGCGCGAACCGGCATCATTGGCGCCCCGGCGTTCGCCAGCAGAAGCAGGGCCGTCTCATACCGCTCGACCTTGCGCCGGCCCATACCACAGAAGTATGCGCGCAGCACGCAGGCCATCGACCCGTTGGAGCGAGCGATCTCAGCCACAAGATCTTCAATGCGTTGGGCACGGGAATCGGTCTCAAGCGGCTTGTATCCGACGTTGGGCGGCGGCATCTCGCCGCGGTGCTCGATCAGCACCTGCAGCATATTCTTGCTCTGGTGGCCCAAGTAGTCGAAGTCCCGGTGCAGGGCGAACTCCCTCCCCCAGTGCTCCAGCTCTGCGCGCACGTAGGCGCCAAAGGTGTCGATTTGCCCGCTCATAGCTGCTTGCCCCCTGTGAGTTCTGCCAATCCCTGCAGGGTGTGCAGGGCCTTGTGGATGTCGATGTCGCCGCCCTTGTCCCGCTCACGGGCGAGGTAGGCGATTGCGGTGCCTTTCATGTAGCCGCGGAACTCCTCCTCGGTGAGCCAGTGCCTTAGCACTTCCCAAGGCTGGTAGTCGCCTAGCTTGCTGTAGTGGTCGCCGCCAACCTGGTGCTCAAGGGCGCTCATGGAGTCGGCCCTCCAGTCAGTCGGATCACTACCTGCCCACCCTTGCGCGGCTGCTCGCGCACATAGGGGTGCGACACAAACCGCTTGTCATCGATCCCCAGCGCATCAGCCAGTCCGTCGCGGTACGGCTTGAACCGAGCCACCATGTTGTCGTCGTCGGGCAGGCGGCGCGTCGGCGGATAGAAATCGACCCAGAGGTGTAGGCGCCCCTCTGGCAGAACGACCGATTGCCAGCCGGCAGCGATTGCCATCAACTTGCCTTCGGCCCGAGCCACCCCGGCTGCTTTTGCCTTGCGGGTCCAATGCACGCGCGCGTTCGGGGACAGTTCTTTGCTGGGCCACGGCAGAGTCAGTTCAATCATGCCGCAATTTCCCGCATGCGTGCGCGCAGGTCGTCTTCGATGTCCACGACAGGCGCCTGACGGGTGTAGCTGCCAACCAGATCGGCGCCAGCGCGGCACATGGCGCGCTCGTCCGTCACCGGATAGAGGTTGGTCGTGCCGTTGCGTTTCACGAACACGGCATGCGGGCCCTTGGCGATCACGCGCAGCTTGATCCGCTCAGCGATGTCTTCGATGTCTTCGCGCAGTAGATTCATGCCGCTCTCCTCCACTCGTTGAACCCGGCCTGCCACTGCTTGCGCAGCTCGGCGGCGTCTTCGGTGATCCCGTACATGGGGCAGGCACTGATCGGCCGGCCGGCCTCTCGTGCGTAGCGGCCTGACTCGCGAGCCTGGGCTAACTCCTGATCGCGGGTCATTGGCGGCGCTCCCAGCGATATTTAGGCCGCCAAGTGCCATTTAGTAGGTGCTGCCAAGTCATTCTGTCTGCGGCCTGACGAATCAATCTCCACCGATACGTCGGCGTTGTCTCTCGGTCCTGTCCAATGATCTGCCGAAGACGGCGCTTGGCAATCGACGCCGAAGGCGCGTAGCGAGTTTTCGCGTCAATCCAAGCTTGCTGAACTAGCAAGTGCGCATGTAAAACACCCATCGTTGAAACGGCAGTGGCTACCGCCATTGCGGCTGCTTGATCTTTCCTGATAGTGCTCATGCCTGCGGCTCCGGCTTGGCGACGAGCATGGCTGCGTCGATCAAGCGACGCACGCCGTTCAACTCGTCCTCTGCGCTTGGCTCGTCTCGTCCGGCCTCTTTTGCGCAGTCCATGGCGTATTCGTAACGGTCCTTTGCCACGCCGACGAAGCCGTCAGCTTCGAAACAGAACATCAGACGCTCGGCATCGCGCAGCACATCCACCGGAACCTGCGGCGCTGCATAGAGCGAGCGCAACTCGGCATTCCACCCGTGTGGATCAAGGCGCAGATCTCCGCGGGTGGTGTCGCCGGCTATTTTCTTCGGCCCATGGCCGCCCATGACGGCCCTCCGTGCCTCGTACTCATCCCGCGAGATATCCTCCCAGTCAGACGATGCGAACCCGTCACGCACTACGTCCACGCGGTACTGGTAAGCGGCCGGCTCCACTCCCTGTGGCGCGGCCGACAGCGCCATACGCAGAAGTTCATGAGTCATTTGCGGCATCATCACTTTTCCGCAAAGGCAGTCATCAATGATCCTCTGCGTAGCGCCCTGCTTCCGGTGGCAATCTGCCCACAGTTCGTGCGCCCGCTTCTCGATGTCGTTCATGCCTTTTGCTCCAATGCGGCCAGCAGCGCGTCTGTGTCTTCAAGCGCATCGAGCGCTACGTTCTTGCTTGATGCTTCCGGGTTAGCGCCACGCATTGCAGCCATCATCTGGATGGCAAACTCCTCGCGGATCGTCAGCGTGGCCGTGTCCATGTTGCCGCGCGGGATCTTCTTTGCCGATTGGTTGATGCTCATGCTGCTCCCTTGATGTTTAGGAATCCGTGTTGATGCCACCAGCGCAGCGTGCGCGCCATGCCGCGTAGGGCGTAGAACAGCCAGTCTTCGCTGCCCCGCTTGAGGCCATGCGTGGTGCCGTTTGAGTCGAATGCGCGATGGCATGCACCGCAGCCGAACGTGGCGCACATGTCGTCAGGCTTCTGCGCGCCGCCCACTTCGCCAGCGATGCGGATGTGGCAGAGCATGCAGCCCTGCCCGTCACACACTCCGGCGATGTTGAGCATGCAGTGCGCGTCGTGGTGGCCCGCGCTCTTACGTAGTGCGTTGGAGATGATCACGCCGCCACCGCCTTGACCTTGTGCAGTTTTTTGTGGCCCCAGCTGCGCCCCTTGGCAATCTGCTTGACGTATCCGGCGGTGATGCCGAACTTGGCGGCTATGCGATCCGCGTCCAGGCCGTTGTCGTAGTCCTTGCGAAGCTGGGCGACATCCTCAGCTAGCAGTACCGTGCCATTACCCGCCCTGTTGGCGTCGGCCATGAAGCCGCAGCGCAAGTGGTGCGGGTTGCAACAGGTGCGATCGCCGCAGGTCGAATACACAACGAATCCAGGCTTGATCGGCCCGAACAACTGCATCCACATCCACCGCTGGGCGGGGATCGACTTGCCGTTGAACTGTTTGACTGCCCGTCCATCGCTATCTATGTGAGCCACCCAGCTCCAGCACTTCTCGGGCGACTTCCCAAGTTTCACAAGCGGCTTCAATGTTGACCCAGATGCACGCCCCATTACGCTGCGCTCCTGATCTGGTTGCACTGGGCTTCGTAGTACTCGGCCTGTGATTCGTAGTAGCGCAAGCGTCGCGCGTCGCCCGGAAACTGCTGCCGGCATGCTTCGGCAGCTGCGCGCCACTGCGCGGCCTTCGTTGCTGGTGAGTCGCGGAACACGTCAGTCTGATTGGTGTTTGAGCGCATCAGGCCTTCCTCGGCGCACAGTACGAATATTGCTTGGGTCGCATTGCCTCTCGATAAAGCTGCCACATGTCTTCGTAAGCAGCCTCCATAGATTCGCCACAGCCCGTTACTCCCATGCGGCGGCACCACCACTTACCATTACAGAAACGCATGCGCGCTTTCATGCTGCTTTCCTCTGCTCGGTGAAATGCGGATCGCTCCACCGCACGCCATGCTCGGCGCCAAACGCACCCATCAGCTCCTGCAGGTCGCACATCTCGGCCACGGTCATGCGGCTGGTGCGCGTGCCGAGCATCACGAAGCCGCCATCGATGCCCTGGGCGACGCGCTGACTCTTCGTCAGCCCTGCGGTAAAGATGTCCTTCCACTCCTCGGGCGAAAGGCGCTGCAGCTTGCCGTCAACCGGCCACTGCACCTGCAGCGACACGTCGGTGAGCATCGCCCAGAGGCGTGCGTTCTGCTCGATCGACCGCTTCGGCAGCAGCTCCTTCACTTCCAGTCGCACGTTTTTGCCGGCGGCGATCAGCGTCTTGGCAAACTGCCAGGCGTCGGTCATGCGGCCGTGCGCGGTGCCGTCTGTTCGCAATATGAAGTGCGACATTACTGCACCTTCGGCTTGGGCTGCTGGTCGGCCTCTACGTAGTGCGGCATGTTGTCGTAGCCGCACTCGGTGCATTCCCAGCCGGTGTCCAAAGTAGGATAGCCGCACCGCAGGCAGCGCTGGTCGTCATCATCTACGCCGCCGATATGAAGTTTGTCGTTCACCCTTTCGCGCCTTCATCCGTGGGGCTGGGTTTGTGCTGGTATCCAACACTCCCTCTGTCCCGCATGTCGTGCCTGGTCGGTGCCCTGTCTTCTTCAGCGATGAACCGGAACGATGCAGGCTCCTTCGCCGCCGCCGGCTGGGGGTGGGTGGCGAGCAAAGTGTTAGCTCGGGAAATTTCCTCGGTCATTCGATCCTCCCACCCAGGAGTCATGTCGTTCTCGCACTCATCCACCAATCGGCGAAGCGCTGTTTCTGCTGCGGCTGCTCGCTCCAGAGCAGCAAGTAGTCGGTCACGCCCATCCACCGGCACAGCAGCAACCTGTTCGGCGCGGCGCTTCCCCTCCTCGATCCAGCCAAGTACCTCGTCACGCTGGACATAGCTCATCATCTGCCCGCTCATTGGCTCGTGGCGCACCGGCATACCCCCGATCACCCCGCGCAGCCAATCCCAGCCCACCGGCACAGCAGCAGGCGCGGGCGGGGGCGGAAATGCATACTCAAATCTGGCGCCTGCAACACCCTTAACCTTGGGCCAGTGCCCTTTTCCGCTGTCCCACTTCGAAGGGCGCGAACCATCCGGATAGATCACTCGATGCGCAACCGGCTCCACCCCCACCGGCTGGCGGGCGGCGAGGGCGCGATCACGACGCTTCTCAAACTCATAGATTGCAGAGCGGAGGCCAGTGCTAGTCTCGTCCACGGAATCCTGCGCGGCGTGCATGTCCCAGTCCCCCACGTCATCCTCTTCGTCGCGGCGCATCAAAAGGACGTCAAGCTCGCCGCGTGCGTCGAGCAGGCGTTTGGCTGCGGTCGCAAGATAGCCAGCGTGCTCGATGGCGTAATCGGCCGGGGTACGATCCCGAAGCGCATCCCCACCGCTCCCCGCATCGGGCCGGGCACTCAACCCATCAAGCACCGCGCGTAGATCGTCTCGGTACTCTTCATCCATGCCTGCGATGCAAGCGCGCTCTAGCCGCTTCACTGCTTCTTTCAGTTCGATATTCATGGTCAGTCGATCCAAGTGCGGATGAAATGGGAGACATTGCTGCGCAGCCAGCCCACAGCTGCGGCAATCTCGTCAACGCTGCAGCGCTCGGCGTGCAACAGGCGGATGGTGTCGGCCTTGGTCACGCCGCACGCTCCTGCGCGACTTCCAGCGCGCACGTTCCGCAGATGCCCGGACCGCCGCAGCGAGCCTTCAACCCGTCCTTGCGCGGCCGAACGTGGCCATGCCCGGTTTCTGCCTTCTGCCGCTTCGGCGTGCCCAGTACCTTCGCGAGCTCTGCGCACGCCTTGTCCACCGCCGCCTGACTGGCCTTGATCGGCTGCTTGGTGATCGCCAGCTGCTTGCGCGGCGGCATGGCGTCGATCAGATCCTGCGGCACCGGCCAAGATTTGCGTTCCAAGCACAGGGTCGCGAATGCGGCTTGGAAGCGCGGGCTATCCAGCGCTTGATCCCACACGCGGCCGGTGGTCAAGCACTCGAACCACACCGTCGCCGTCAGCGTGATGATGTCCGCTGCGGGAGTGCGGTCCAGGCTCAAGCACTGCAGCCTCTGCAGCCCTCGGCCAATTTCCTTCTTCAACCAATCCAGTTCCACCATTTGCCCAGTCCTCCAGTGCCATCAAGCCCTTCGCGGTCTTTCCCATTTGCTGCGGTGCCGCCTGCGGCCCAGCTCTTGCCGCCTGCTGCGGGATGTCCTCCCAGCGGGCTTGGTTGATGTAGGTCGATCCCATCGGGATGTAGCCGCGCTGCCAGCCGTCATCAGCGGCCTGCATCAGCTGCACGTGGGTGATCAGCTCGTCGCAGATCGGATCGAGCTTCTTGCGCTTCCACGCCTTCTCGGCCTCCTGCCGGGATTTCTTGTTCGGGTACACCGCCCAGAACTCAGCGAAGCGGCAGCGTGCGGCCATCGGCTGCACATGCTGTTGCTTCTGCTTTTCTTCTAGTGATGGTGTTGGTGTTGGTGTTGGTGGGGTCGGACTGTCGGTTTTCGTCGGGCCGCTGTCGGACTGTGTCGGACTGTTGTCGGACTGACCGCCGCGCTTGTGTCCACTGGGTCGGTTTTCCCGGTCCCAATCGCGTTTGTAGGCGCGGCGCTCGTCCTCGTTACGGATCGCCCCGTACTTGGCGTGATTGATCAGCCGCCAGCCGCCGTCCATCTCTTCGATGCGGCGCCCGTCGTTCTCCTTGGTGCGGCTGTACGGGTCCGGCGCCATGAACGACTGCAGCGCCTGCTCGACCTCCGGCAGCGTCACATTGGCGCGGCGTGCCAGGCCCGGGATTGCGCCGTAAACGTGCCCCGACGCATCAGCCATCGCCAGCATCGTCACCCACACGATGCGCGTGGCATAGGACTCGCCCCACACGGTGGATTCGGTGATCGAAGAGAACAGCTTGGTGTAGGTGTCAGACATCAGCGCACCGGAAACCAGGTCGCGGCCTTGTAGCCGGTGGACGCGCACACGCGCACATCGCCGCGAAGCACACGCGCTTGGCGCTCCACTTCCGGCAGCCGGCGCGCGAGCATGTAGCGGCACAGGCCGGCCGCCTTCGCCAGCTCCGCACTCGTCATGCCCGGGTGATCCGCCACCGCGCCCGCAGTGACGTTCTGCTGCTGCCGGGTCTTGCCCGACTTGTCGTTGCGCTCAGCGGCTTCCCAGCTGGTCAGCGGGTCACTTGCGCGGGCGGGTAGATGGGTCATTCACTGCTCCCAGGACTTTTGAGTCCCTGAATCGGTACGACTGAGGCCTGCCGTGCCGGTAGGCGGTAGCGCCGGGTCAACTCGGCGTGCGCTGCGTGCATCACTGCTTCTTCAATCGACGAAAGCCCATGGGCCTTCGCGTACTGCTCAAACATCGCGCTCTCAGATGGCTTCAGCGCTATGTCCATAGGACCTCCCCAGGGCCTGCTTTGGCCCTTCAGGCTGCATCTGCTTCCGGCCTACCCTTCTCCATCGACGCGACAGCGGCTAACGCCAGCTCTCGCACGAACGCAGCAGGCTGCCGCCCATTGAAGTTGGCGAGCGCAACGATCAGCGCGTAGTCGGGATCGTTGAAGCGAACCTTGATCGGGTTGTCTCTCAGGTGTGTGGGGTCTGCGTACATCGTCAATTTGAGGAGTCAGTGGAATGGGGTTTTTGAAGAAGGCTGGAACGAACGTCGTTGCGCTCAAGCGGGTCGGTGGAAACTGGTTTGCTGTGCGCTGGACCGGCGAGCGCTACGACATTCGGTTATTGAGACGGGGTGAGTGAGGTGTCGACCTTTGGCAAGGTGCTCGGCTCTTTCAGTGCAAGCACGCGAGCCAGGTGCTTTCTGTCCGCCGCCGCCGCCGCAAATGACTTCGCAAGCTTTTCCTCAGCCCTGCGCTGCAACCACGCATGCGCCTCTTGCCACGTGTCGAAGTAGGGCCGCCAGGTGGAATTGCGCTGGGCATACTTGTCGACCGCGCGGCGGCAGATGCGAGCGGTGCCCACGCTTGGGAAATAGGCCGCTGGGTTCTTCTTGGCCATCTCAAGCCGCCCTCTTCCGCTTCTTGGGGGCCGGGCCGAAGACGTCGGGGCGGAGGGCCTTGGCCTGCCACTGGCGCACCTCCGGCAACGGCTCGTCTTCAGCCCAGTTGCTCACGGCGGCTTTGCCTACTCCAAAAAATCCGGCGAGCTGCCGGTCCAGGGTGAAGCCGAGGGCTTCTCGAACTGCGCGCTTGGTCATGTCCATGGCGCGAGTCTAGACCTATGAACTTACGCCAGTCAATACCTATGAACTGCGATTTTCATAGAGTCGCGCCCATGACAATGGGAACCCGGCTGAAAACCGCGCTTGAGGCTCGCCGCAAGCTGCCTACCGACCTGATCGGGGCGCTTGGGCTGGCGAAAGGCACGGTCTACAACATCCTCAACGACACCACCCGGCCCGAGAAGGTGTGGGCAGAGACGGGCATCCGGATCTGCGAATACCTGCGGATCAGGCTGGAATGGCTGCTGTATGAAAAAGGCGAAATGGAACTCGCGCCGGGCATCGCCGCGGCCAACGATGATGACTACGCCGATGTGATCGGCTACTCCCAGGCGGCCGGCCTCGGCTCGGGCGCCGAAGCGGTCGAGTACGCGGAGACGCACAGTCTGAAGTTCAAGAAGACCAGCCTGCGCCGGCGCGGAATCTTCGGGAAACCGCTTGCCGTCTACTATGGCAAGGGCGATAGCATGGAGCCGACGATCGAGGACGGCGATGCCATCCTGTTCGACACGTCGGATACGCGTGTGGTTGACGGGGTCTTGTACGTGATCCAGGTGGACGGCATGGCCAACCCCGAGTACTACGTGAAGCGAGCCATGGTGATCGACGGCTTGGTCATGTTCCAGAGCGACAACCCGGACGGCGACCACAATTGGAAGCGCCCGCGGCGGATGGACTCAAAGCGCGAGCCAATCACGGTGATCGGGCGCGTCCACTGGATTGGCGGATGGGCCGACTAATGCTGAAATTTATGCTTCTTGCCGTACTCCTGAGTGGGTGCGCCAAGCTGGGTGATCCCAATAGGGCGCCCGTCTACGGCGATAGCGGCCTGCCCAAAAATTGCAGAGCAATTGTCCAAGCGAACATTGATAGCTATCGAAGGCACGAATACAGCGCCGATGAGGTCATGGCCTCGCTGGAGCGAAACTGTGGCGCCAACGGGCACAGCTGGGATCAGTAGTCGCACATCTCGTCGTAATCCTCATCCTCGCATTGCCCGCTTTGGATCCGGTCGCGCTGTAGCTCCTGCGCGTACTCCTGACACCCCTCCACAAACGAGTTGGAATTCCCGCTGCAATCTTCGGGATCCTCAATGCCCCGTTGCTCAGCCCAGCGGGCGCCAGCTTCATGTCCAGAGCAATCGAATGTGCACCCGCTTGCCGAGTAGAACTGCGGAGCAGCGCGTGGCTGCTTCGTCGCCGGCGGTTGCCAGTGATAGTTGATCGTCTTGTAAGGGACGCCAGCCGGTGGCTTGGTGGTGTAATAGCGAACGCCGCCCTTCTCATACGAATAGACCGCGGCTGTCTCGGCGTTGGAAGTTGGCGCCGCGAGGGCGAGAAGTAGCAGCCAAAGGGATTTGCGACTCATCAGCCTGCTCCAGTTGATGCGGTTATCGTCTCACAGTCCGTCCCAAAGTAAACGCAAGCTGAATTTAGTTCATAGCTCCGAACTATTTCGGTTCATAGCTATTGACTCCACAGTTCATAGGTCTAGACTTACCTCGTCGGCCCACACCGGGCCATACGGAACGAGGACGGGGATGGCAAACAAGTCTTGGGAAGATGACGGGGTTGGTCTTGGCGGTTACTACCTTGATAGTCGCGTCCAAGGTGTTCGCGCCGGCGTGCACTCAATCGGCGAGAAAGCCGAATCCCATATCTGGACGCCTGGGTGTGGATTTTCCCCGAGTGTGAAGCTGCACGAGTCGGCGCAGGCCGCAAAGGATTTTGCCGAGCGTCGCCTTGCCGAAATCGCTGGGGAGGCCTGAGCCATGGGCCTCGCACACAACTACCACCAGCACTGCGGCTGTGCCGCCTGCTCCCGCCAGGAACTGGCAGACGAGCGCGCCGATGAGCTGGCGCTGGCGCTGCACAAGTCGGGCGACGTACTGAGCGAAACGCTGGGCGAGCTGACGACCGAGCAGCTGGCCCTGATCGCCGGACACCTGGCACAGGGCAATGATGCAGGTGCCGACGAGATCCTGCGCACTGCGATCAGCGACTACATCGCCAACGAGATCGAGCGGCGCATGGACGAGGTGGGCACCACGAAGCTGGAGACCGTGCAGCGCATGCTCATGGTGTACGAAGCCAAGCCGGCGCCGGTCGCAGTGATGCCGTGGCGGGTGGCGGCATGAGCGCCCCTGTCGATGTGATCACGGTGATGACCCGCAGCGCCAACGCGTTGGCAAATCATGGATCGTCAAAGCTTGCACGAGAGGGGCGCGTGGCATGTGCCGCCATGGCCGAGCTGATCGAGGCTGCAGAGCAGGCGCATGCTTTTTTGTGCGAGAAAGCGCCCGCGACTGCAACCGAATTCCGCCTCCGGACCGCCCTTGCCAGTGTAGGCGGTGCCGCATGAGCGCCGTCATCCCCCCAAGCGCCTGGAGCGAAATGCAGCAGGTTCGCGGATATGCGCGAGAGCTTGGCATCCCGCCGGGCAAGTGCATCAACGAATACATCGAGAGCGGCTACGCGAAATCGTACGTCAGCCACATCGCCGAGGCTGCGCGCCGTGCGCGGATGGGGCGGAATAACAACGGGCCGGAGGCGGAATGAAGATCAACGATTACAAGGTGGGGGACGAGCTATTCCGCTACGTCGATGGGGCTGGGATTTTTCGCTATGTAGTCATTGGTCGCCGTGAACGACCGGATGAGGTGCAGCTGGAGGTTGAGTGCAAGACATGCACGCACGGCTGGCAGTGCCAGTTGCTCCTGGCTCGCGATGACCGAGACCGCATCGTGGCAGTGCACATGCTCAATAACGACGAGGAAGAGGATCAGCGCCGTTGGCACGGCAACGAGGGGTATCACTTCCATGCTGATGCCGGGGCTGCCAAGCAGGAAAAGGTGGAAAAAATGATCAGCGGCGCGAAGGAGAGGCTGGCAAGCGCAAAGGATGCTCTGCGCGCAGCTGAGGATCGGCTCAAGGAATTGCAGGGCTTGGCTGATGGTGTGCAGGCATGAAGACGGCAGAGGAGCAGTTCATCAATGCATTTGCGCGCGACATGGTTCTTGTCGCGGCAGTGGCTTTTATCGCAGGCGTACTTGTTTCTGTGCTTGTGCAGGCGCTCGTCTCGTGATCGAAGACGCCGACTTCATCGAAGCAATGCGCACAGGTTTGCCCACGATCAAGGCACCCGGCATCTACGTGATCGATTGCACCGGAATCCTGCTGGGCAATGTGGATCTTGAGCTTTCCCACATCGAACGAATTGAGGGCGTCTGTGTGATGTCCCTGGAGAGTGGTCATGAGTGAAACGAAGTGGCAATGGGATGGCGACGGTAATCCCTGGGAGGATTACAACACTAAAGAACACGCGCCTTGGATTGTTGATCAAGCTGGGTCCCCGGTTCTGACTGGCGAAATTCATTGCCGCTCAGAATCGGAAGCTAGGTTACTAGCCGCCGCGCCGGAGCTGTATGAGGCGCTGGACCACTGTGAAACCCTGCTGATGCGCTATGAAATCAACCGGGTAGACGGTGACGCAATTGCCGATGAGGCGCTGACCACGATCCGTGCCGCCATGGCAAAAGCCCGAGGTGAAGCATGAGGACTTGGCAGCCGATTGAGACTGCGCCGAAGGATGGCAATCCAATTCTAGCTTGCACCGTGCTGGACGAAGCTGGATACGAAAGTTGGGGCTGGCCATCCACGATTGTTTGGGCGGCATATCACCCCAACGCACGGGGCAAAGAGTGCTGGCGCACATCCCATGTGCGCGGTAACAAGATGGAAGCAGTTACCCACTGGATGCCGCTGCCGGAGCCGCCGAAATGAACAAGGCAATTCCAGCGGAATTCAAGCCCAATAACGAAATTGAGTGCTGTGTGTGCACGCAGACGCCGACGGTGGACATCTACGTAAATGGCAGTTTGGAGAACAGCACGGAACTGTGCGGTGTCTGCACCTGGGGCGAATCTGCTTGTGCTGATCCGGAGAACTGGTGATGCGCCGCTCCTACTCCGCATTCGGCTGGTTGTGCGCAACGGTGGCCGTGCTGACTGCAATCGGCTGCTTCGCCTACTACCGCAACTCTGACCTGATCGGCTCGACGCTCACGACCATCGCGTTTCTGCTGGCGCTGCACATCCCGCAGTCGTATCGCAACGCCAGGCGCAAAGCTGCACAGGCACGTACCGCTCCGATGGTGCGACCGAACCTTCCCAATTTCCCCGAGCAGCCGCGTCGCGGCGTTCGATAACCAACCGCCCAGGAGGGCATCATGGCAACCGCAAAATCTAAGGCTCCGCGCCCCGTCATCGTCACCACCGAACATCGCGGAGTTTTCTTTGGCTACGCCAGCGATACCAAGGGCGAAACCATCGATCTGACAAATGCCCGAATGGCAATCCGGTTTGGCACTACCAAGGGGCTGATGCAGCTGGCCGAGACTGGCCCGACCAGTTCTTCGAAGATCAGCGCCCGCGCGCAAAAGATTGAGATCCGCAAAATCACCGCCGTTTTCGAAGTGGCCCCTGCCGCAGTCGAAGCCTGGGAGAGCGCGTAATGGACACTCACGCGCTGGCTTACCGGCCGCGCGTGACCGTGGTCGATGTGCTCGATTCTGGCGCATGTATTGAGGGCACGCTGGAGTTCATCGAGAAACACGCCGCTGGTCGTATCGAGGGCGATACCGAGATGCTGATGCGCAGTCAGCGCGCTGCCTCTTACATCGCTGCGGCTGCTAATGCTGACGGCAACGGCAACGGCTACGGCGACGGCGACGGCGACGGCGACGGCTACGGCGACGGCTACGGCTACGGCGACGGCTACGGCAACGGCGACGGCGACGGCTACGGCGACGGCAACGGCGACGGCGACGGCTACGGCTACGGCTACGGCGACGGCGACGGCTACGGCGACGGCAACGGCTACGGCTACGGCTACGGCGACGGCGACGGCTACGGCGACGGCTACGGCAACGGCGACGGCTACGGCGACGGCTACGGCAACGGCGACGGCAACGGCTACGGCTACGGCTACGGCGACGGCGACGGCTACGGCGACGGCTACGGCGACGGCTAAAAATCCCCAGAAGGGCCTCCCCGCCCTGCACTTCGCGCTGTGAAGCGCCATGTTTCGCCGCCGATGGCCGATTGGTCCACGTCACGGACTTTCCATAGATCTGCACCTCAATCTCTGACCTGGTGGGTTGAAGGATGTGGTGCCACCTGGGGTGCAGATCTATGGAGGCAAATGCGCAGGCTGATGCGCAGCGGCCGAGAAATCGGAAGCGTATCGCGGGTGGACCTAAGACAGCCCACAAGCCGGAGATCAGCGCCGGCCCCTCCACCAAACGCCGCAGGTCGTCTACCTGCCGCCTTTGCCGGTGCGTCATCGCGGCACGCAGTGAAAGCTCATGCGTAAACGAGTGGTGCTGTTGCAACACAGCTGACAGCCTGGAAAGACAGGCACTAATTCAAAACGCCGGCGCCGCCGGCAGGACGTGAAAGATGTTCCTCCGTAGCGAAATTGAAGAGCGTTCAACCCCAGTTCCTGAAGCGGGTTGCCATCTGTGGCTTGGGTCGCCGGGTGCAAATGGATACGGGCAGATCAAGAAAAATCAGGTCGTTTATTCCGCACATCGCGCTTCATACGAAGCTTTTATTGGCCCTGTCCCAAGTGGCGCTGTTGTCATGCACAAGTGCGATACCCCTCTTTGCGTGAACCCGCTGCACCTTGCTGTCGGGACGCAGGCCCAGAACATGCGAGACCGAGATGCAAAGGGGCGCGCCAGGACACGGAACATTCCTCGCGAGACTATTTTGGCAATCCGCTCTTTCCCAGGAACTCACCGCGAGATAGGTCAAAAATTTCGAGTGAGTGTCGGATGGGTTAGCGCAATCAAAAATAAAAAATGCTACGGAGACATTCAATGAGCAACATCGCCGTCATCGAGCAGGACATCTACGGCACCAAGGACTCGTTTATGTCGGTCCTTGTCGATCGCTCGATCAACTTCGATCGCGAAGCCGAATTCGCCATGCAGGTGCTACAGGGCAACGACTACGCGCTGAAAATCGCATTGAGCAATCGGCAGTCGGTCGTGGCAGCGGTGATCAACATTGCCGCTATCGGTATCAGCTTGAACCCGGCGAAGCGCCAGGCCTATCTGGTCCCGCGTGACGGGAAAATTTGCCTCGACATCAGTTACATGGGCCTGATGGATCTGGCCATCGAATCTGGATCGATCCGCTGGGGGCAAGCCAAACTTGTGCATGAGGCAGACGTCTTTGCACTGAATGGACTCGATCAGGCTCCGCATCACCAGCATGACCCGTTCGGCAAGGATCGCGGCGAAGTGATCGGCGCCTACGTGGTTGTGAAGACGCCTGAAGGAGACTATCTGACCGAGACCATGAGCCGCGATGAAATCGACGGCATTATGCGGCGCTCCCAGTCTGTGAAGTCGGGCAAGTCTTCGCCGTGGAAAAGCGACTGGGGCGAGATGGCGAAAAAGACGGTCGTGAAGCGCGCTTACAAGTACTGGCCGAAGACCGACCGTCTCGATCAAGCCATCCATCACCTCAACACCGAATCCGACGAAGGACTGGCGACGCTGGTCTCGCAGCAACAGCCGCAGCAGCGTGGCGCGCTTCCGCCGCCGGCAGACAGCCCTGAGCGAGACCAGCTGTATGCGAGCCTGCAGGACATCGCCACAGCCGGCCTGATCGCCTACGGCGAGGCGTGGGCGAAGCTGACGAAGGAGCAGCGGACCATGATCGGTCAGGCAGCTCACGCAGGGTTAAAGGCGCAAGCAGAGCAGGCTGATGCAGAGGTGGTCGAGTGATCATCCTGACCTGCGCCCAAGGCAGCGAAGCCTGGCACCGCGCCCGCGCCGGCGTGGTGACGGCTAGCATGTTTACCACCGCGCGCAAGCGCGTTGGCGAGTTGGACGAGCGGCAACAGGCCTACGTGGATGGCGTGCAGTCGGGGCTGGACGAGAAGACGGCGGCCAAGGCGGCCGGCTATGCGGCCGTGCCCAAGGCTGCAGGCATCGCCAAGGCCCTGCGCGGCGAGCCAGTGGGCGACTACAGCGAAGAGGCCAAGAACTATGCCTTTCGCTTGGCCATCGAGCGTATCAGCGGCGAGCCGTTGGATGAGGGCTTCGAGACATTCGCCATGCGTCGCGGTCACGATCTTGAGCCAGACGCACGCGCTGAGCATGAGGTGCAGTCCGGCCTGATAGTGCAGCGTGCCGGCTTCGTGCTGTCGGAAGACGGTTTCGGCTGCTCGGCTGACGGCCTGATCGGCGATGACGGCGGTAGCGAGTACAAGTGCTTTATCAACCCGGAAAAGCTGCGCTCGTTCCACATCGATAACGACGCCAGTGAGGTATTCGAGCAGGCACAGGGATGCATGTGGATCACCGGCAGGAAGTGGTGGCACATCGGCCTGTACTGCCCTGCTCTCGCCCCGGTCGGCAAGCAACTGTGGTGGAAGCGCTTTGAGCGCGACGAGGAATTCATCGAGAAAATGCGCGCCGACCTCTTGGCATTCCGCAGCGTCGTCGATGCCTACGAACAAAACCTAAAGCGCCAAGCCGCCTAAGCCGCGCCAACTATTGGAGAAAGATATGAGCGATTTGAACGAAAGGCTTGAAACAGCCGCGCGAGTTTTGAGCAGCAGCGGGTGGTCCGATTCGGCCGCAGCGGTACGTGATGCAATCGCCTTGCAAGGCGCGCTGTCCGAAGAGGCAGAGGATAACGTATGTCTTCGCGAGCGCGTTTTCCGGCTTGAAGAGCAGCTGCAGCCCGATGCGGGGAGCGGTGGGGATGCGCGGGCGCAGTTTGAGGCTTGGGCAAAAAATAAAGAGATGTCTGTCGTTATCTATCCGGGGAATGTTTTGTACAATCACCCTGTTACCCGTGGCGCATGGATGGCTTGGCGGCACCTCGCTGCACGCCAGCCGGTGGATACGGGCTTTGTTGGCATGCTTCTGAGCGTAATCAACGATGTGCAGGAAGAGCTAGGATTCACAGAAGACGACAAGGAATGTGGGAACGGGAGTGCCGAAATAGTTGGCGCAATTCGTGAGCTGAAAGAGGCCGCCCGCCAGCCGGTAGGGGTGGAGCCGGCGCCTGTAGAAATCCCGCAGGGTGCAATCGTAAACGGCGCTGCATTCGCGGACAGATTGGAGCGCGATTACCAGTTTGAGTGCCCGGCTGGGCCGTTGGTGAATTGCACGGATTACATTGAGTTTCGTCGGTGCTTCGACTATTTGGCGCAATGGGCGTCCAGTCTGCCGCCGCTCTACACCACCCCGCCCGCGCCTGCTGCTGTGCCGGAGCGTGACCAGTTCACAGAAGGTGATTTGCTCTACCGAATTGACACCTACTGCCTGATTGGCGGTATTTCAGATTCTGATTTCAGGAATAATGCCGCCCCTTTGCTGGAAGACCTAAGGGCATATCTCAGTGGGAATGGCAGTTATGAGATCCAGCCAGAAATCGAGCGTGATGTCGATGGCGACCGATATCGCTGGCTGCGAGACGTGCACATTGGCGATGAGCCGCATTACGTCAACCTAGCCAGAGGTCCACAAGATGGACTTGATTCGGCCATCGACGCAGCCATGCTCGCCGCCCACCCCCAGCCGGCAGCGGCGAAGGAGCAGGACGATGCGTGAGCGCCCCATCCTTTTCAACGGCGCCATGGTGCGCGCCATCCTGTCCGGCACAAAGTCGCAGACGCGGCGCGTGGTGAAGATGCCGCCGGGCTTCGATTTCATCGGCGGCTCCGGAGACGACCTCAACGATCCCGCCAACTGGGGCGCAGAAGATGAGGATGCACGGTGGTGGGCGCTGGCCGCTGGCCCGGGCACCGATCATGTGCTGCCCTGCCCCTTCGGCAAGCCCGGCGACCGGCTGTGGGTGCGGGAGACGTGGATGGACCTCACGGGCACGGGGGTCGAGCACTATGACATGGAGACTGGCAAGCGGACGCGGTACGCGTATGGTGCCGAAAGCCCCAAGGGCAGCGCCAGCGACGAAGCACGCAAGGATTTCGGCCTCAAGTGGCGCCCGAGCATCCATATGCCGCGCAAAGCCTGCCGCTTGGTGCTGGATATCACCGACGTGCGCGTCGAGCGCCTGCATGCGATCAGCGAGGCCGATGCACTGGCTGAGGGCGCCATGGAGTGGGCCGGCGAGCAAAACACGCCGATCCGCGACCTCAACACCGGTGACGAGCGCATTGCCTTCAAGGCTCTATGGCGAAGCACCGGCGGCGACTGGGACGCCAACCCCTGGGTGTGGGTCATCGGGTTCAAGGTCGTCGACCAGCACGCCAAGGCGGAGGTGGGTAATGGGGGCAGCTGAGAACCTCAACATCGTCGGAAAGGATTGGCTGACAGTCGACGAAGCCGCCCACTACTGCGGCGTCTCAGAATCCCAGTTCCGCAAGAACGCTGTCGCCTATGGCCTCACGCCGAAGCGATTCATGGGCAAGCAGCTCTACGAGAAGTCGGCGTTGTACGCCGCGATCTACGGATCACAGGAATGGCAAGGGTCACGATCTACTGGCGCAACGGCGTCGCATACCTCAACTGGCGCGAAGGCGGTCAGCGGCATCGTCCGTCAATTGGGCGGGTCAGCGAGCGAGATGCTGAGGAAGTACGAGCAGCGAAGGAAGCGGAGCTAAGGCACGGGGTCAAGATCCTGGCCAGGCTGCCCCTGGTCCGAATCTACTTGGAGTGGTATCTGGACTGGTACGAGGCCGAGCACCCGACCACCGCCGGCAAGGCGCGCAGCGAGATGAAGCGCTTCATCGCTCAGTTCGGACACCGCCCGATCGACACCATTCGGCCCATGGAAATCGAGGGCTACAAGCGCCAGCGACTGGTCACCGACAAAGCAGCGCCGGAGACGGTCGGCAAGGAGATCCGCCGGCTGCATGCAGCGTTCAATCGCGGCGTCGAGTGGAAAGAACTGGACGTCAACCCCTTCGAAGTGGTCAAGGCGCCGCGAGGCGTGCGCAGCGTTGCCGTGCGCTTCTACGACCGCCAGGCGATGCGGCGGCTCTACCGCGCCAACCCTAAGCGCGCGCCGCTGTGGATGTTCCTGGCGCACACGGGCCTGCGTCGTGGCGAGGTGGTCGCCCTGGGCAAGGCGGCGGCCGTGTCGGGACGCCTGCACATCGAGAGCGTGCCCGACGAGACCGGCGCGGGACGGACCAAGTCCGGCAGGTGGCGCGAGGTGCCGCTGAATCGCTACGCTAAGTGGGCGCTGCGAAGGCTTCCCGATCCCATCGTCTCCGTGCACCAGGACACGGTGTCGGACTGGTTCGCCAAGGACGCGGCAAAGGCCGGCATCGGCGGCAGCCTGCACCGGCTCCGGCACACCTTTTGCGCCCACATGGTGATCGCTGGGGTGCCGCTGCGGCGGGTGCAGATCCTGGCCGGCCATGCCGACTATGCGACCACGGAGAAGTACTATGCGCACCTGACGCCAGAGGGTGACGACGGAGCTGTCAGAAAGCTGCGCTTCTAGACTGTGACCACTGTGACCGTTCGGTCCAAAACAGTGCGCACATATGCCAATTGCTTCGCACGGCGAATCGCCTAAGTACCTGATTTCTTGTGACCCCGGCCCGATTCGAACGGGCGACCTTCCCCTTAGGAGGGGGACGCTCTATCCAGCTGAGCTACGGGGCCAAGGGCGGCATTGTCGCATGTTCAGCCGGCTTGCCAAGCCGGCGGGCGGCGGGTGGAGCCTGCTAAAATCGGCGGCTACCCGTGTCGCTGGCTGGCCTTGGCCGTCGGGCGACCGTCCCGACCTCCAGGAGATTCCATGTCCGCTGACCTGCTCAAGGCGCTCGACCTCGCCGCGTCCAATTCCGGCACTTACCTCGGCGAGGCGACCTGGTCGTCGGCCACCGGTGCGGGCGTGCTGCAGCCGCTCAATCCGACGACCAACGCCGTCATCGCCGATGTACAGGCGACCACGCCGGAAGATTACGAACTGATCATCCAGCGCGCGCAGGCGGCCTTCAAGGTGTGGCGGACCACGCCTGCCCCGCGTCGCGGCGAGGCGGTGCGCCTGTGTGGCGAGGCGCTGCGTGCGCACAAGGATGCCCTGGGCTCGCTGGTGGCATTGGAGATGGGCAAGAGCAAGCCGGAAGGCGATGGCGAAGTGCAGGAGATGATCGACATCGCCGACTTCGCCGTGGGCCAGAGCCGCATGCTCTACGGCTACACCATGCATTCGGAGCGTCCCGGCCACCGCATGTATGAGCAGTACCAGCCGCTGGGGCTGGTGGGCATCATCAGCGCATTCAACTTCCCGGTGGCGGTGTGGGCGTGGAATGCGTTCCTTGCGGCCATCTGCGGCGATATCTGCGTCTGGAAGCCGTCCAACAAGACGCCGCTGACCGCAATTGCGACGATGAAGATCTGCAATGCGGCGTTGAAGGACGCCGGCTTCCCGGACATCTTCTTCCTGATCAACGATGCCGGCACGGCGCTGTCGCAGACGCTGGTCGAAGACCGGCGCGTGCCGCTGATCAGCTTCACCGGTTCGACCCAGATCGGCCGCGTGGTCGCCGAAAAGGTCGCCCATCGCCTGGGCCGCTGCCTGCTGGAGCTGGGCGGCAATAACGCGATCATCCTGGATGAAACCGCCGACCTGAAGCTGGCCATCCCGGGCATCGTGTTCGGCGCAGTCGGCACGGCCGGGCAGCGCTGCACCACTACGCGCCGGCTGATCGTGCACGAATCCATCTACGAGAACGTGCTGGCCACCCTGGTCAAGGCGTACAGGCAGCTCGACAGCAAGATCGGCGACCCCACCGACCCGGCAAACCTGATGGGCCCGCTCAACAGCCGTGCTGCGGTGGAGCAATTCCTGGAGTCGATCGCCAAGGCCAAGGCCGCCGGTGGCACCGTCGAAGTGGGCGGCACCGCGATCAATCGCCCCGGCAACTTCGTGTTGCCGGCGATCGTCACCGGGCTGCAGAACAGCGATGAGGTCGTGCAGCATGAGACCTTCGCGCCGATCCTGTACGTGATGAAGTACCGCACGCTGGATGAGGCCATCGACCTGCAGAACGGCGTGCCGCAAGGCCTGTCCTCGTCGATCTTCACCCAGAACCTGAAAGCGGCCGAAAAATTCCTGTCGGCGGCGGGCAGCGATTGCGGCATTGCCAACGTCAACATCGGCACCTCCGGTGCGGAGATCGGTGGCGCCTTTGGCGGCGAGAAGGACACCGGCGGTGGCCGCGAATCCGGCTCGGATGCGTGGAAGGTCTACATGCGTCGCCAGACCAACACCATCAACTACTCCGATTCGCTGCCGCTGGCGCAGGGCATCAAGTTCGATCTTTGATCGATGCCGCAAGGTGCGCCGGGCAGTGGTCCGGCGCGCTTGCGACGCAGCGATGTGAGCGCAGCCGCAGCCTGCTCGGCATCTGCGGCGACGCCGGACACGCCACTGACAACAGCATCGCGGCAATGCCAGGCGGCTGGCTGCCCTGCTCCGATAGGCCCTGCTCTAGCAAGGCACCGCGCGGCGGCCCGGCCTGCTCTTCGGCACGTCAGGACAGGCGAATGACCGGCTGCACAGGGGTTCCTACCGCACACGGCACGCCTTTTCGGCGGCCGCTCTGGGATAATCGCCTCACCAGAGACCGGCTGCCGGCTCACTCTCACGGAGTTCATGATGAACGTTGTCGTTCGACAGACCAGCGCCATGGCCATCGTCAGTCTGGTCGCAGGCATTCTCGGCTGGACGCTGATCCCCTTCCTCGGCAGCATCTGCGCCATCATCACCGGCCATCTGGCGCGCGCCGAAATCCGGCGCAATCCGCAAGGCCTGGAAGGCGACGGGCTGGCCATCGGCGGGCTGATTCTTGGCTGGCTGGCAGTGGCGATGTGGCTGGTCGGCATCGTCATCTTCATCCTGTTCTTCGGTGGCATGGCGTGGCTGGCGGCCTCCAGCAGTTGAGCATGGCTGCGCCCTCCTCTGCCCAGCGCTTCAACGACCGTGTGGCCGCTTACGTGCGCTACCGGCCAGGCTACCCGCCGCAGGTGTTGCGTTGGTTGCATGACGACCTGGGCGTCACCCCCGCCACGCCGGTGGCCGACATCGGCGCCGGCACCGGCATTTCCAGCCGCCTGTTTCTTGAAGCCGGCTACGCGGTCACTGCGGTGGAGCCAAATCCGGCCATGCGCGCGGCCGCCCAGCAATGGCTGGCGGAGTTTCCGGCCTTCCAGGCCACCGACGGCACTGCCGAAGCTACCGGCCTGGCCGATGCCAGCGTGGGTCTGGTGTCGGCGGCGCAGGCCTTCCACTGGTTCGACACGCAGGCAGTGCGCCACGAATGGGCACGCATCCTGCAGCCCGGCGGCCTGGCGGCGGTGTACTGGAACTCGCGCGAACTGGACAGCACCGCGTTCCTGCGCGGCTACGAGCAGCTGCTGCTGGAGTACGGCACCGATTATTCGGCCGTGGCCGAGCGCTACCAGGACGATGCCACGATGCAGGCCTGGTTCGGCGACGGGTTTCGGGCGATGGCGCGCTTTCCCAATGTGCAGCGGCTGGACTTCGATGCGCTGCGCGGCCGGTTGCTGTCGTCTTCGTATGCGCCGCTGGCACACGACCCGCGCAACGCGCCGATGCTGGCCGCGTTGCGCGCCCTGTTCGATGCGCACGCCCGCGACGGACTGATCGACTTCCATTACCAGACCCGCATTTTTGCCGGGAGTTTGAACTGACCCGCATGTATTCGCTTGCCCGCCCCTTCCTGTTTTCCCTCGATGCCGAGCGCGCCCACGCGCTGGCGCTGCGCTCCATCGATACCGCCTACCGCACCGGCACCACGTCGCTGCTGGCCAAGCGCCCGGTGCCGCTGCCGACCCCTGCCTTCGGCCTGATGTTCCCCAACCCGGTCGGACTGGGCGCCGGGTTGGACAAGAATGGCGAGCACATCGACGCCCTGCTGGCGTTGGGGTTCGGCTTTGTCGAGATCGGCACGGTGACCCCGCGCCCGCAGGAGGGCAACCCGAAGCCGCGCATGTTCCGGTTGCCCGAGTACCAGGCGGTGATCAACCGCATGGGCTTCAACAACCTGGGCGTGGATGCGCTGGTGGCCAATGTGCAGCGCGCGCGGCGGCGCGGTGGCCTGCTGGGCATCAACATCGGCAAGAACAAGGACACGCCCAACGAGGATGCCACCAGCGACTACCGCTACTGCATGGAGCGCGTGTATCCGCTGGCCGACTACATCACCGTCAACATCTCTTCGCCCAATACCGCCGGCCTGCGCGAGCTGCAGGAAGAACAATCGCTGCGCCGCTTGATCGCCGACCTGCGCGAGACCCAGGAAGCGCTCGCCGCCCAGCACGGCAAGCGGGTGCCGATGCTGGTGAAGGTGGCGCCGGACCTCAACGACCGCGACATCGACGCCGCCGCACGCGTGTTGGCCGATCTGGCCGTGGATGGCGTGATCGCCACCAACACCACGGTGACCCGCACCTTGATCGCCAATCACCCGTTGGCCGCCGAAGCCGGCGGTTTGTCGGGCGCGCCATTGCTGGGGCAATCCACCCTGGTGCTGCGCCGGCTGCGCGCGCGGCTGCCCGAGTCGATCCCGTTGATCGGCGTGGGTGGCATCAGCTCCGGCGCCGACGCGGTGGCCAAGATGGCCGCCGGTGCGAGCCTGGTGCAGTGCTACAGCGGCCTGGTGTATCGCGGGCCGCCGTTGATCGGCGAATGCGTGGACGCCATCCGTCGCCGCCGCGAAGCGCCGAGCGGCGGTGCGGTGTCGCCGTTATGAGCGAGGCTGTGCAACCGGGCTGGCAGTTGAGCGAACACGCGCCATTGCGTGCACTCAACACCTTTCACGTCGATGCCTGCGCGCGCTGGCTGCTGCGCATCCACACGCCCCAAGCCTTGCCGCAGGCGCTGGCAGCGCCGCAGATCGCGGGCGAACCGCTGCTGGTGCTAGGCAGCGGCAGCAATGTGCTGCTGGCCGGCGACCCGCCCGGCTGCGTGCTGTGTTTCGAGAACCGCGACATTGCGATCATTGCGCACCACGCCGACCACGCCATCGTCCGCGCCGGTGCCGGCGTGAACTGGCATGCGCTGGTGCTGTATTCGCTGCAGCAGGGGCTGTCGGGGCTGGAGAATCTGGCGCTGATTCCCGGCACCGTCGGCGCCTGCCCGATCCAGAACATCGGCGCCTATGGCGCGCAGGTGGGCGACTTCATCCAGGTGGTGGAAGCCTTCGACCGGCACAGCCAGCAGTTCGTGCGGCTGGAGGCAGCGGACTGCGCGTTCGGCTACCGCGACAGCGTGTTCAAGCAGCAGCCCGAGCGTTACCTGATCGTGGCGGTGGAATTCAATCTGCCGCTGCTGCACGAGCTGCGGCTGGACTACGCCGGCATCCGCGAGGAGCTGGCCAGCATGGGCGCCGAGCTGGCGGGCGCGGCCGATGTGGCGCAGGCGGTGATCAACATCCGCCGCCGCAAATTGCCGGACCCGGACGTGCTCGGCAATGCCGGCAGCTTCTTCAAGAATCCGCTGCTGCCGAGCGAACAGATTGCCGCGTTGCAGGCCACCTTCGCCGACATGCCGGTGTATCCGGGCGAGCAGCCTGGCCAGGGCAAGTTGTCGGCCGCCTGGTTGATCGAACAGTGCGGCTGGAAGGGCCAGCGCGAAGGCGACGCCGGCGTGTCGCCGGCGCATGCCTTGGTGCTGGTCAATTACGGCAGCGCAACCGGCGCACAGCTGCTGGACGTTGCGCGACGCATCGCCGAATCGGTGCGCGAGCGCTACTCGGTGATCCTGGAGCCGGAACCCCGCATTATCGGAGCGCATTGGTGACTGCACCCTCGGCGTCCATGCGCGCCGCTGCCTGGATGCTGATCAGCACGCTCGCCTTCGGTCTGATGGCCATCACCATCCGGCTGGCATCCAAGACCGTCGCCACCACCGAGATCGCGTTCTTCCGCAATGCATTCGGCCTGCTGGCGCTGCTGCCGCTGCTCATCGGCCGTGGCAAGACGCTGCCGCGTACCCGTCAGTTGCCGCACTATTTCGCACGCACGCTGATTGGCCTGGCCTCGATGCTGTGCGGGTTCTGGGCGATCGGCCATCTGCCGTTGTCGCAGGCAATTTCGCTCTCCTATTCCACGCCGTTGTTCGTCACCGTGCTGGCCGTGATCTGGCTGCACGAACAGGTGCGCATGCGCCGCTGGCTGGCAGTGGCAGCCGGGTTTATCGGGGTGCTGACGATCCTGCGCCCGGGCTCGTCCACCTTCAGCCCGGGACTGCTGATTGCGCTGCTCGCGGCAGTGATCAGTGCCATCGTGGCAATCCAGATCAAACAGCTTTCGCGTAACGACGATTCGGACACGGTGGTGTTCTACACCTACGTGTTCTGGGTGCCGATGTCGCTGATCCCGGCGCTGTTCCAGTGGACCTGGCCGCAGGGCATCGACTGGCTGTGGCTGGTGGCCACCGGCATCTTCGGCACCGCCGGGCAGTTGTTCTGGACGCGCGCGCTCAAGCTGGGCGAAGTCTCGGCGCTGCAGCCGATCAGCTTCATGCAGCTGCCGCTGGTGGCGCTGCTGGGCTGGTGGCTGTTCGGCGAGGCGATCGAGCGGCATACCGTGATCGGGGCGGCCATCATCATCGGCGCCAACGTCTACATCGCGCATCGCGAAGCGGTACTGGCACGTCGCGCCGCCACGCATGCGCCGGTGGAAGGCGCAAAACCCGGCGAATGAGTCCACCCGGCGCCAACGCGCAGGCATGTCCGGACCACCGAAGCATCCAACCGGCGATCACCGCCACACAGAATCGGCATACCGGTCCAGGCTGCAGGTCGCGCTAGCATGGGATGGCACGCCGCAACCGCCGTGACTGGCAGGCGCGCCACCACCCGCAACAGGACGCAGCTGCATGAACACGCATGACGCTCTTGGCACCGCCGCCGCACACCACCTGACGCGCCGCGACTACAGGACGCTGACCCTGGCCGCGCTGGGCGGCGCATTGGAGTTCTACGACTTCATCATCTTCATCTTTTTCGCGAAGGTGCTGGGCGAACTGTTCTTTCCTCCAGGCATTCCGGAATGGACGCGGCAACTGCAGACCTTCGGCATTTTCGCGGCCGGCTACCTGATCCGTCCGCTGGGCGGCATCGTGATGGCGCACTTCGGCGACCTGCTCGGCCGCAAGCGCATGTTCGCGCTCAGCATCGGCCTGATGGCATTGCCCACGCTGGCCATCGGTGTGCTGCCGACCTACGCGCAGATCGGCCTGACCGCGCCATTGTTGCTGTTGACGATGCGCCTGCTGCAAGGCGCGGCGATCGGTGGCGAGGTGCCCAGTGCCTGGGTGTTCGTCGCAGAACACGTGCCTGCGCAGCGCAGGGGCCTGGCCTGCGGCACATTGACTGCCGGCCTGGCTGCCGGCGTGCTGCTCGGCTCGCTCAGCGCCGCAGCGATCAATCGCGTCTACACCCCGCAGGAGATCGCCGACTACGCCTGGCGTCTGCCGTTCCTGGCGGGCGGGGTCTTCGGCCTGTTGTCGGTATACCTGCGGCGCTGGCTGCACGAGACGCCGGTGTTTGCCGAAATGGTGGCGATGCGTGCATTGGCGCGCGAAACGCCACTGAAGGTGGTGGTGCGCGACCATCCGCGCAGCCTGGCGCTGTCGTTATGGCTGACCTGGGTGGTGGCAGCGGCGGTGCTGGTGGTATCGCTGATGACCCCCACCCTGCTGCAGAGCGCTTATGGCTACCCTGCCGCGGTCGCCTTGCAGGCCAACCTGCTGGCGGTGCTGCTGCAGGCCATCGGCTCGGTGGTGGCCGGCGCGCTGTCGGATCGCTGGGGCAACGGCCGCGTGCTACTGGGTGGGAGCGTACTCCTGGGCGTGAGCGCATGGCTGTTCTATCGCTTCGCCGGCGACCGACAGTTGCTGTTTCCGCTGTATGCGTTGTTGGGCGCGGCGCTTGGCGTGCTGGGCGCAATCCCGCGCGTCATGGTCGAAGCGTTTCCGCCGGTGATCCGTCTGTCTGGCGTGTCGTTCGCCTACAACCTGGGCTACGCCGTGTTTGGCGGCCTGACCCCGCTGGTGGTGGTGATGCTGCTCAAGCAGCATCCGATGGGACCGGCGTATTACGTGATTTTGCTGGCCTCCATCGGAACCATCGTTGGCGCCCGGCTATGGCGACGAGAGCTTCCCCACCGCTCTTAATTTGCGAACGGTAAGCGGCCGGGCTGCTCCGCGACCTCCCGGCTCGGCTTGCGCCAATGCGGCCGCCGTGCGCCGCGGAACATCACCAGATACAGGCCGACCACCCACACCAGCGCGGCCGACCAGCCACCGAGGATGTCGGAGGGGTAATGCACGCCCAGGTAGATGCGCGAGACCCCGACCAGCAGCGCGAATGCGCTGGCCGCAATCGTCACCGGCCAGCGCCAACGGGTGCGCCAGGCCAGCGCGATGACCACCGCCGCGAGCGTCATCGAGCCCATCGCATGACCACTGGGAAAACTGAAGGTGCTCTCCGGGGCGATCGATTCCCACAGGCTCGGCCGGTTGCGCTGAAAGAACTGCTTGGCACCCATGTTCAACAGCGCCGAGCCACCGAAGCCGAGCGCGGCAAAGGTGCCCTCACGCCAGCGCCGCAATACCAGCAGCACCAGCACGATCGCGATATCTGCCGGAATCACGCCGTACTGGTAGCCCACCTTCGATATCACGCCGAACAGCGCATCCAGCGTCGGGGTGGCGATGCTGCGCATGCTCCACAGCAACGGCTCGTCGAAATAGAAATTTTCCAGCTCGTGCACTTCATCGGCCAGATCCACGAACAGGCCCAGCGGCAGCAGCACCCCGACGAACAACAGTCCCATGCGCCACGCATTGCTGCGCAACCACGCCTTGAACCCGGCCGGCGACTCAGCCGGCGCGGCGGACATAGGTGCGTTCGACGTACTGGTCGATCAGGTCGATGAATTCGTAAGCGATGTTTTCGCCGCGCAAGGTGACGCTTTTTTCGCCATCGATGAACACCGGTGCGGACGGCGCCTCGCCCGTGCCCGGCAGCGAGATGCCGATATTGGCGTGGCGCGATTCGCCCGGGCCGTTGACCACGCAGCCCATCACCGCCAGGGTCATGTTCTCGGCACCGGGGTTGGAGATCTTCCACTCCGGCATCTTGGCGCGCACATGGTTCTGCACCACGCCGGCCAGTTCCTGGAAGAACTCGGAGGTGGTGCGCCCGCAGCCGGGGCATGCGGTGACCATCGGGGTGAACGCGCGTTGCCCGGTGGTCTGCAGCAGCTCCTGCGCGACCACCACTTCCTGCGTGCGCGACTGGCCGGGCTCCGGCGTCAGCGAGATGCGGATGGTGTCGCCGATGCCCTCCTGCAGCAGCACGCTCAGCGCCGCAGCCGAGGCGACGATGCCCTTGCTGCCGATGCCGGCTTCGGTCAGGCCCAGATGCAGCGCAAAGTCGCAGCGGCTGGCCATGTCGCGATACACCGCGATCAGTTCCTGCACACCGGACACCTTGGCCGACAGGATGATGCGCTCGCGCGGCAAGCCCAGCTCCACCGCACGCTCGGCCGAATCCACGGCTGAACGGATCAGCGCCTCGCGCAGCACCCGGCCGGCATCCCAGGGCGTTTCGCGCTGCGAGTTTTCATCCATCAGCTGCGCCGCCAGCGACTGGTCCAGCGAGCCCCAATTCGCGCCGATGCGCACCGGCTTGTCGTACTTGATGGCGAACTCGATCAGCTGACCGAACTGCAGATCCTTCTTCTTGCCGAAGCCGACATTGCCCGGGTTGATGCGGTATTTGGCCAGCGCCTCGGCACAGGCCGGCTCGGCGGCAAGCAACTGGTGCCCGTTGTAGTGGAAGTCGCCGATCAACGGGACTTCAATCCCCATCATGCGCAGCTTGTCCACGATGCGCGGAATGGCGGCAGCGGACTCGGCGTTGTTGACGGTCAGCCGTACCATCTCCGAGCCGGCGCGCCACAGTTCGGACACCTGTTTGACGCTGCCGGCGATGTCGGCGGTGTCGGTGTTGGTCATCGACTGGACGACCACCGGGTGGCCTCCGCCCACGATCACGCTGCCGATCTTGACGGCCTGGGTGATGCGGCGCGGCCAGGCGGTGGCGTCGGCGGGAGGGGTTGGGCGGGTCACGGCGTCATGCATCGCGCTATTTTAGCCTGTCCGCCGTCGGCTCACAGCTGAAGCGACGCGCGGGCCGCCGCCGGCACCGATGCGACGGTTTGTCGCAGGCCACCATTCTCCTGAGCGCATAGCATTGCCGTGATGAACAGCTCCGACGCCTCCTTCCTGCGGACCCTGTGCAGCCTGCGCTGGCTCGCCACCGCCGGCCAGGCCGCCACCATCCTGGTCGCCACCGGCCTGATGGGCTTGAACCTGCCGCAACAGCCGCTGTGGGCCGGCGTCGCCGCACTGGCGGTGTTCAACCTGTACGCCCAGCTGCGTGTGGCCCACCGTGGCGCGGTGAGCCCGGCCACCGAATTCGGCCACATCTTGGTCGATGTGACAGTGCTGACCTGGATGGTGGGCTGGAGCGGCGGCATCGCCAATCCGTTCGGCTCGCTGTTCCTGGTGCTGATCGCGCTGGCCGCGTTGGCGCTGCCGCTGGGCTGGGCGATGGCGGTGGCGGCGTCGTGCGTGGCCGGCTACGTGATCAGCGCGGCGTTCGGGCTGCCGCTGCCCTACGGCAGCTTCGACCCGCTCAGCCTGCACATGTGGGGCATGGCGGCCAACTTCCTGCTCTCCACGGTGGTGGTGCTGGCCTTCGCCACCCGGCTGGCGTTGTCCATGCGCGAACGCGAGCGCGAGATCTCCACCCTGCGCGAGCGCTTCGCCCGTAATGAAGGCATCGTCGCGCTGGCCACGCATGCGGCCTCGGTGGCGCATGAATTGAATACGCCATTGGCGACGATGACCCTGCTGGTGGACGACATTGCCGACCAGTGCGACCAGGCCGAACTGCGCGAAGACCTGGACACCTTGCGCGAGCTGCTGGTGCAATGCCACGAGCGCGTGCTGGCCTTGGCGGCGCCGGCCGACAACGGCCACCTGAGCCGGGAGGTGGCGGTGAAGGAGGTGCTGGAACAATGGCGCCTGGTGCGCCCCACCATCGAGTTGCGCCGCAACGACGACGCACCGATGCGGCTGATGCTGCAGCCGGGCGTCAGCCACCTGCTGATGGTGCTGCTCAATAACGCCGCCGATGCCGGCGAACGGGCCGGGCGCCCGCAGATCGACCTTACCTTGCGCGTGGAGCACGACCATCTCAGCGGCGAAGTGCGCGATTACGGCCCCGGCTTCGACACCGCGCAAGCCATGTTGCCGGGCACCTTGTTCAACAGCGGCAAACACGACGGCATGGGCGTGGGCCTGGCGCTGTCGCATGCCACCGTCGAACGCCTGCAGGGCGAATTGTGGATGCTGCCCGCCGAAGGCAGCGGCGCCCGCGTCGGTTTCCGTCTGCCGCTCTCCGAACACGAGGCACTCGCATGACAAGCACTCCCATCCGCACCGGCCTGCTGGTCGACGACGACACCTTGTACCTGCGCACGCTGCAGCGCAGCCTGGCACGGCGCGGGGTGGAAACGCTGACCGCCACCGACGCGGCCAGCGCGCTGTCCACCGCGCGTAGCGCCTTGCCGGATTTCGCCTTGATCGATCTCAAGCTCGGTCACGATTCCGGCCTGAGCCTGATCCAGCCGCTGCGCGAGATCCGCGCCGACATGCGCATCCTGCTGGTCACCGGCTATGCCAGCATCGCCACCGCGGTGGAAGCGATCAAGCTCGGCGCCGACGACTACCTGCCCAAGCCGGCCAATATCCCCACGATCATGCGGGCGCTGGGCGAAGAAGACGACGAGCTTCCCGAGCCGGACGAAGAGGAAACCGCGCAGGAAATGATGACCCCGCTCAGCCGCCTGCAGTGGGAGCACATCCAGCAGGCCCTGCACGAGACCGGTGGCAACGTCTCCGCGGCCGCACGCCTGCTCGGCATGCATCGGCGCTCGCTGCAGCGCAAGCTGACCAAGCGCCCCAGCCCGGGTCCATTGCGCGAACCCGGGCGCTGATCGCACCCGGGTCGCACGCACGTCTGGTCAGCCTCCCCGCTACGTCAACGCTGTCGGGCAGCAAACACGCTGGCCCGGCGCGAGGTGGCACGGATGCCGTCGGAGCCTTCAATCAATGTGCGGCCCCAGCTGCTCAGACGCGTCGGGTCCCAGCCAAGCACGATATCCAGCGACTGGGTGCTGCTGTCGTTGCCCGACCACGACCAGCCCATGTAGCCCACGTTGTACTGGCGCGCGCGCCGCATGATGGCCGCCTCGTCCACCTGCGCGCCGCGATGGTCGGCACCGAATTCGCCCACCACCAGCGCCAGGCGGTTGCTCTGGAATGCACGCAGGTACGTATCCACCGTGGCATCGTTGCCGAACACTTCGTACATGTGCACGCTGAAGACCAGGTTGCGACGGCTGTCGAGCGCCAGTAACGCAGCCGCGTTGTCGCGCATGTAGAACTGCCAGTCCTGGCCCCAGTTGGGCGCGTCCACCATCAGCGCGTGGGTCAAACCGGCGTTGCGCAAGGTGGCGATCGCACGGGCATGGCCGTTGACCCACTCGCTGGCACTGAGGCGGTTACCGTACGGCTCGTTGCCGACATTGATGATGACGTAGTTCTCCTGTCCCACCAGCGCGCCACGGATGCTGGTCCAGTAGTTGGCCGCGTCGGCCAGGGTCCCGGCGGCGCCGTCCTCGCCGTAACCGGTGGTGTCGTGCACTTCCAGCACGGCGATCAGGCCCAGGCTCTTGCAGCGCGCGATGATGCGCGCCACCTCTGCTTCGGGCGTGCGGTTCCAGCGATACCCGCTGCTCAGCACCACGCGCACGCTATTGGCGCCGGTGGCGGCAATCTGCGCCAGCGCCGCATCGGTACGGTCGGCAAACCAGGCATGTGGCAGGTTGATGCCGCGCAGGACCAGCGCGTTGCCGTTGCTCTCCCGCAACTGCGTCCCCGATACGGACAAACCAGCATGTGCGGCGGACGCCAGCGCAAGGCCGGCCACCAGCAGCAGGGCGCGCTGCGCCAGACGAGTGAAGATCTTCATGGTCGCTCCAAGGTGGGTGCCGTGGACGCCTCGGCACGCAGTCGCATGTCCGGCCCACGTGCGCCCACCGTGCCCACCGTGGGCATGCGCAATCGGCGGCCAGGTCACAGAACCGACAAAAACCGCAGATGCGGACCGAGCGCGCAGACCGCGACGCCGGCCGCTGGTAACGTTAACTTCCGTGCGTTCACGGCAGTTACCGGTGTCTTCTGCAAGGCGCATCCAGCCTTGCAGAATGACGCGCGCGCGGCCTGCCGCGCTGCGCACTACGGTGCTGCAACGCGAAACCGCCGCCAGCATGCGGGCCGGTGCCGGGGCCATGCGCGCGCCACGCCTTGCGCTGCAGCACGCCACAGCGCTGCTGCCAGCTGAATAAGCCGGAGCGCACACGTCAAGAGGTGGCGGCCTGGGCCGATAGAGGCACATGCAACCCTCGCCCGCCCCCAACTCCCTGCCGTCCTCCATGACCGACGAAGCCACCCGTCTGGCCGTCTTGCGCGGTCTCTGCCTGCTGGATTCGCCGCCGGACCCGGTATTCGAGACCATTGCCGCGATGGCCTCGCGCAGCCTGGGCGCGGAAATCGCGCTGGTGTCGCTGGTGGACGAACATCGCCAGTGGTTCAAGGCACGCGTCGGCCTGGACGCGTCGGAGACCCCGCGCGACCAGGCGTTCTGCGCCCACGCGATCCGCTCCGACGAGGTGATGGTGGTGCCGGATGCGCAGCTGGACCCGCGCTTTTGCGACAACCCGCTGGTGCTGGGCCCGCCGTATATCCGCTTCTACGCCGGCGCACCGCTGAAATTGCGCGAGGGCCACAGCATCGGCACGCTGTGCGTGATCGGCACCAGCCCGCGCGATGGCCTGGATGCAGAGGCATTGACCCGTCTGGAAGGTCTGCGCGACCTGGCCGTACTGCGGGTGGAAAACCTGCGCAGCACCACCTACCGCGATGGTGCCACCGGCCTGCCGAACCGTTCGCGTTTCAGCGAAGACCTGGATACCTGGCTGTCGCAGCGCGACACCGCACCGGCCACCACCGCGGTGGCCATCGATGTCTGCGGCAGCGATTATTTTCGCGACATGGTCAAGGCACTGGGCTGGGACTACGCCGATGGCTATGTCGCGCTGGCACAGCGTCGCCTGGCCGCCTACCTGCCCGGCGGCACCCTGCTGTACCGGCTGGACCCGACTACCTTCGGGTTCATGACACCCACCGAGAACCAGCGGCTGTCCAGCCTGTGCAACAAGGTCTCCAAGGCCTTTGCCGAACCGCTGGATCATCAGGGCATCCCGCATACCGCGGTGGCCTCGATCGGCGCGGTATCGCTGCAGACCAGCTACGGCGCCGCCGACACCATCCGCTCGCTCACCACCGCTGTGGACGTCTCGCGCGAGCGCGGGCTGCCATGGAGCATGTACGAGCGCAAGCATGACGTGGCGCAACGCAATACCTTCCGCCTGCTTGCCGCCCTGCCCGCCGCACTGGACAGCGCCAGCCAGTTGCGCCTGCACTACCAGCCACGCGTAGACCTGCACGACCACCGCTGCGTGGCGGTGGAGGCCCTGCTGCGCTGGCAGCACCCGATGATCGGCCCGGTGTTGCCGTCCGATTTCGTGCCGATGGCCGAGAAGACCGCCCTGATCAACCGCATCACCGCCTGGGTCATCGACAACGGCATCGCCCAGGCCGCGCGCTGGCAGCAGCAGGGACTGGATTTCAATCTCGCCCTGAACGTGTCGGCGGCCGACCTGGACCGCCGCGGGTTTGCCGGCCTGTTGCGGCGCGGCCTGGAACGCCACAAGCTGGACCCGCGCCGGCTGGAGATCGAATTCACCGAAAGCGCGATGATCCGCCACCCCGACCACCTGGCCGAGGAGCTGGCGGCGGTGGCCGCGTTGGGCGTGCACATCGCCATCGACGACTTCGGCACCGGCTACAGCAATTTCAGCTATCTCAAGCAGTTGCCGGCCAGCTCGTTGAAGATCGATCAGTCGTTCATCCGCTCGCTGCCCGACAACCGCACCGACCGCACGCTGGTGCCGGCAATGATCCAGCTCGGCCACAGCCTGGGCCAGCGCGTGGTGGCAGAAGGCATTGAGTCGGCCGAGGCCTACGCGCAGCTGCGCGCCTGGGGCTGCGACGAAGGCCAGGGCTACTGGATCGCCAAGCCGATGCCGGCCGCCGCGCTGGAAACCTGGCTGCAGACCCCGTGGCACGAACCGCTCGCGGCACCGGTGGATCTGCTCGCAGCCAGCCTGGCTGCGGCGCGGGTCTGAGGCACGGCCATCGACAATGACGATGTCGTTGGCGGGAATCGGGAATCGGGAATCGGTGGGAGCTGAGGCGACCGCGCGCTGCACTGCAACGCTGAAACGCAGTGCGGCGCGACACCGGGGTGCCGCGCCGCACTGCGTATATGGAGTGAGCGGCTGACGCACGAGGCGTCAGCCACTTTTTTAACTGCCGCTTACCAGAACACCGCGTACAGCACGACCAGGATCGCGATCACGCCGGCGGCGCCGACCTTGAAGCCCAGCGTGGTGCCATAGGCCACATCGTCGGTGCGGATCAGATCGCGTGCCTGGGTGGCCGGCGTCATCAACGACACCAGGATAGCCAGCACCAGCGCGGCCAGGAACACCACGCCGATGCGGTCCATGAACGGCAGTTCCGGCCAGGCGAACTTGAGCGCGAACGACAGCACCACCGAACCGATCGCCGCGGTCAGTGCGCCGGCTTCGTTGGCGCGCTTCCAGAACAGGCCGAGCATGAAGATCACCACCACGCCCGGCGTAAAGAAGCCGGTGAATTCCTGGATGAACTGGAAGCCCTGATCGAAGTTGCCCAACAAAGGCCGCGCGGTGAGGATGCCGATCAGCACCGACACCGCCGCCACGATGCGGCCCACGCGCACCAGCAGCTTCTGCTCGGTCTGGGGGCGGAACTTGGCGTAGAAATCCAGGGTGAAGATCGTCGCCACCGAATTGATCTTGGAGGCCAGCGAGGCCACGATCGCCGCCACCAGCGCCGCGAACACCAACCCTAAAATACCGGTCGGCAGCAACTGCATCATGGTCGGATAGGCCTGGTCGG
The DNA here is from genome assembly GCF_041477645.2 of Xanthomonas sp. NCPPB 1325. NCBI lineage: Bacteria > Pseudomonadati > Pseudomonadota > Gammaproteobacteria > Lysobacterales > Lysobacteraceae > Xanthomonas > Xanthomonas sp. NCPPB 1325. Next base: position 2,150,968 of record NZ_CM192985.1, on the reverse strand, counting down.
GCTTGGCCAGGTCCGGCGCCAGCACCACCGCGGCAATGCCCGGCACCACGATCACCAATGGCATCAGCAGTTTCAGGAACGCCGCAAACACCATGCCCTTCTGCGCCTCGCCGATGTTCTTGGCCGCCAGTGCGCGCTGGATGATGTACTGGTTGAAGCCCCAGTAGCTGATGTTCATGATCCACAGCCCGCCCAGCAGCACGCTCAGGCCGGGCAGATCCTTGTAGAACGGGTTGTCCTTGGTCAGGATCATGTGGAAGTGCTCGGGGTGCGCGCTCCACAGGTGCTTGAAGCCGGCCAGCACGCCGGCGCCATCGCCGATCCGCGCCAGGGTCAACCCGGCCACCAGCAGGCCGCCCAGCACCAGCAGCGTGACCTGCACGATGTCGGTCAGCGCGACAGCTTTGAGACCGCCGTACAGCTGATAGACCAGCGCGAACACGCCGATCAGCGCCAGCGCCAGGGTCTGGTCCATGCCGGTGACCTGGCTCACTGCAATCGACCCGAGCCACAGGATCGAGGTGAGATTGACGAACACGTACAACAGCAGCCAGAACACCGCCATCAACGTGCGGATCCACTTGCCGTAACGCTGCTCCAGGAACTGCGGCATGGTGTAGATGCCGTTGCGCAGGAAGATCGGCAGGAAGAACTTGCCTACGATCAGCAGCGTCAGCGCTGCCATCCATTCGTAGGAGGCAATCGCAAGACCGATGGCATAGCCCGAACCAGCCATGCCGATGATCTGCTCGGCCGAAATGTTCGCGGCAATCAGCGATGCGCCGATCGCCCACCACGGCAACGACTTGCTGGCCAGGAAGTAATCCTCGGCGCTCTTGCTGTGGCCTGCCTTCTCGCGCGACACCCACTGCGCAAGTACGAAGATGCCGGTCAGGTAGACCAGCACGATCACGATATCCAACGTCGCCAAACCCACTGCACTCTCCTGTCTGGCTCTGGGGTATGCGCCGACGGTCGGGCAGGACTGCAGAGAGCCACCGCCGCGCACCGGGTGCACGATGGCAGCGCGGCGAACCGCAGCTGCAGGCCATCCCGGCCGATCGACAACACCGCCCCCGCGGCGGCTGATGACACCACCGCGATCGGTGGCCGCTGTAATGCGTTGCCGATGGCGGCAACGCGCTTGTTGCATGCGTTAGGTCATGCCCGGCGGCCTGCCGCCAGGCATGCGCCTTACTTGACCGGGCAGTCCACCGTGGCTTCGGCCTCGTTGAGCGCGCCCAACGCCACCCTGGACACCGACAGGTTCAGTGCCGCAGCGCTTTCGATGCTGGCCACCTGGGTCAGCTTGGTCACGTCGGCACCGGCCACTGCGAAGCACTTCAACGGCACGCCGACCACCTTCCACTGACCTTGCGGCAGTGCGGCCAGGGTCTTCTGTGCATCGACCCGGCCACTACACTTGTCGCCGCAGCCCACGCCCAGCCACACCGGTGCGGTCACGGCACTGTCGCGGCGCACGGTCAGCTGCAGTTGCACGTCGCCGTTGCTCTCACGCGACACATCCACCGGCTTGCCGGACACCAGCAGCACGCTGGCGGCCTTGTCGCCGGACCACACCAGGCGGCGTGCGTCTTCCTGCGCCTTGTGATCGACCGCGCTCATCTTCAGGCTGCCATCGGACAAACCCACCGGCAGCGTGGTCGCCGGCATGTTGGCCTGGCCCGCATTGGAGAGCTGCATGGCAATCCCCAGTGCCGGCTTGCCGCGCACGAAGTACACCCCGCCCACCGACTGCTCGCCGGACACGCCCGATTCTTCCGGCAGCGCCGCCAGGTCGCCCTTGTCGGCGTAGGTCAGGCCGAAGCCGAACTTGAACTGCGGGTCGTAATCCTTCTGGCCGACGTTGTTGGCGAACTGCATCGCGTTCTTGGGCCAGGAAAAGCTGAGCTTGCCCTTGAAGTCGTTCTGCACGCTGCCATCTGCCTTGCGCAGCAACACATCGGCAATGCCTTCGCCTTCCGAACCCGGCAACCACGCAGCCACGAACGCGTCGGAGGCATTGATGTACTGGTTCATCCACAGCGGACGGCCGCTCAGGAACACCGCCACCACCGGGATGCCTTCGGCCTTGAGCTTCTTGATCAGCGCCAGCTCGCTCTCGTCGCCCGGCTTGTACAGCAGGGTGGCGATATCGCCCTGGAACTCGGCGTACGGGTTTTCACCGAACACCACCACCGCCACGTCGGGCTTGGTCTTGTAGGCGCCGTCCACGGCCAGCTCGGCACTGCCGCCGGCCGCCTTGATCTGCTTGTCCAGGCCTTCCCAGATGGTGTTGCCGTTGGGGTAGTCGCTGCGCTTGGTACCGGTGCCCTGCCAGTTCAGCGTCCAGCCGCCGGACTGCTTGCCCATGTCGTTGGCGCCATCGCCCAGCACCAGTACGCGCTTCTTGGGATCCAGCGGCAGGATGCCGGCCTGGTTCTTCAGCAGCACCAGCGACTCGCGCACCGCCTGGCGGGCGATGGCGCGGTGTTCCGGTGCGCCCAGCAATTCGTACTTGCCACCGAGCGGACGCTTGGACGGCTTGCCGGCCTCGAACAGGCCCAGACGCAGCTTGACGCGCAGGATGCGGCGCACCGCATCGTCCAGGCGCTCGGCCGAGATCTGGCCGGACTTCACTGCTGCCAGTTCGGTTTCGTAGATACCCTTCCAGCTATCTGCGGCCATCGCCATGTCGACGCCGGCAATGAACGAGGCCGGGCAGTTGTCGTTGGTGCAGCCCTTGACCTGGCCCTGGCCATTCCAGTCGCCGACCACGAAGCCGCCGAAGTTCATGCGGCCCTTCAGCACGTCGGTCAGCATGACCTTGTTGCCGTGCATCTTCTCGCCGTTGAAGCTGTTGAACGAGGCCATCACCGTCTGCGCACCGGCCGCAATCGCCGGCGGATACCCGGCGGCGTGGATGTCGCGCATGGTGGCTTCGGACACCTTGGTGTCGCCCTGGTCCTTGCCGTCAGTGGTGCCGCCGTCGCCGACGAAGTGCTTCACCGAGGAAATCACGTGGCTGCCGTCCAGGAACTGCGGCGTGCCCGGGGTGCCCTGCACGCCTTCGACCATCTTGCCGGCGAAGCTGGCCACCACATCCGGCGACTCGGAATAGCCTTCGTAGCTGCGGCCCCAACGGTCGTCCTGCGGCACTGCCACGGTAGGCGCGAAGGTCCACTCCATGCCGGTGACGCGGGTTTCGGCAGCGGTGACTTCGCCGATCTTCTTGATCAGGTCAGGGTTGCGCGTGGCCCCTAAGCCGATGTTGTGCGGAAACAGGGTGGCGCCGACGATGTTGCTCTGGCCGTGCACCGCATCGATGCCGAAGATGATCGGAATCGCGTTGCCGCCCTTGGAGGTGTCCATCGACGCTTCATAGAACGCGTCGGCCAGCTTCAGCCATTCGGCCGGGCTGGCGTTGTACTTGCCGCCGGGATCGGAATTGCCGCCGGCCAGCACCGAGCCGATGCGGTACTTGCGCACATCGTCCGGGGTCAGGCTGGCGATGTCGCCCTGGACGGTCTGGGCGACCTTTTCTTCCACGCTCATCTTGGCCATCACGTCGGTGATGCGCTGCTCCAGCGCCGCGTCCTGCGCGAACGGCCACTTCGGCGAGGGCCACTGGTCCGGATGGATGGCAGTGGACGCCTCGGCCGGTGCTGCGGCCGGCGCGGCCTTGCTCGCCTCGGCGGTGGTGTCCTTGCCTTGGCAGGCGGCCAGCATCAGCACCGCCGCAGCGGTTGCCAGAGAGAGGGCACGCCGCGCGACGGGCGCGGCGGTACGACGAAGCAGCTTGTCCAAGATCCGGGTCTCCAGGGTGGTTCTCCCACGGCGATGCGTTGCGCCGCAGGCCATTAGGCGGCGTACGCTTGCGTGATTCCCCTACCCTGTCAACAACGCGCGACCGTATGCCAAATGACGGCCAACTTATTGACCGGGGCTATAGCGTTGGAATACCGGCAGCACCTGTGAAACCACGGAAAACTGCCGAATCCGCTGCCGCGCTTGGCATTCCGCGCAGCTGCACTTTGCTGCAATGCACCACCCACAGGTCCTGGCAGTGCGCAGCCGCCGCCTGTGCCGGCCTGCTGCAGCGATCGCTTGTGCGGGCGCGTCCGAACGCACGCCAACGGGTGAGCTTGCCGTCAAACAACTGTCATACCGCCGGCCTAGCGTGACCGGCTTGCCGATGTGCCATCGCCATCGTTGATCGTTGCCTTTGCCTGGAGTTTCGATGTCCGCCTCCCCCGATCCCTCCCGCCGTCGCCTCATGCAATTGCTGGCGGCCGTTCCCCTGTTGCCGCTCGGCAATGTCAGCGCCGCCGCGTTCCAGCAACTTGGCAGCGCCGCACTGGCCGCGCGCCCGTTGCGACCATCGGAAACCCCAACCCGGCTGGTCTCGGCCACCTTCCACGGCATGCCCGCGCCTAGCCTGGCCAACCCGGCGGCCATGGCCACCACCACGGTCGGCTCGGCACTCACCGTGGCGCGCAGCGACGGCAGCACGCAGCGCTACGCATTGGCGTATCACCCGTTCTTCGTCACCGGTGATCAGGTGCCCGACGGCAAGGGCGGCACCGTGCTGGCCGGCGGTTACTACGACATCCAGCATCGCCCGATCATCGACCGTTCGAAACCCGGTGCCGAGCGGCCGTTCTTTTCCGACTGCCCGGACGGCTCTTCGCTGCTGACCCTGCCCGATGCCAAGGTGCCCGGCGTCAAGGGCAACCACGTCTTCGCGGTGGTGCAGTTCGAATACACCACCCGCGACCAGGCCGGCAACGACACCAACCGCCACTTGCCCGCGCCAATCGCCGTGCTGACGCTGGATCAGGACCCGGCCACCGGCAAGCTGTCGCTGGTGAAGTACCACAATGTCGACACCGCGCCGGTGCACGGGCTGTGGACCACCTGCGGGGCCAGCCTATCGCCGTGGAATACCCATCTGTCCAGCGAAGAGTACGAACCCGACGCCACCGCGCTGACCGGCAATACCCAGTTCCGCAGCTACAGCACGCATCTGTATGGCGACCCGGAAAAGGCCAACCCGTATCACTACGGCCATCTGCCCGAGATCACCGTGCACCCGGACGGAACCGGGAGCGTGCGCAAGCACTATTGCCTGGGCCGCATCTCGCACGAACTGGTGCAGGTGATGCCCGACCAGCGCACCGTGCTGATGGGCGACGACGCCACCAATGGCGGTCTTTTCATGTTCATTGCCGATCGCAAGGCCGACCTGTCGGCCGGCACCTTGTACGTCGGCAAGTGGCAGCAGACCTCGGGCATCGGCCCGGGCGCGGCCACGCTGCGCTGGATCAAGCTTGGCCATGCCACCAGTGCCGAAGTCCAGGCCATGGCCGACCGCCTCACCGCTGCCGACATCCTCGACGTGCATCTGAGCGACCCGGGCGATGCCTCGTTCACCAAGATCCCGTTCAACGGCACCTTCAACTGGATCCGCATCAAGCCGGGCATGGAAAAGGCCGCCGCCTATCTGGAAACCCACCGCTACGCAGCGCTGGCCGGCGGCAGCCTGGGCTTCACCAAGCTCGAAGGCACCACGGTCAATGCCAAGGACAAGGTCGCCTACATGGCCATGTCCTACATCGTCACCAGCATGCTCAACGGCTCGGGAGATGTAAAAGTACAGGGTCCGGAAGCCGGGGCGGTGTATGCCCTGAACCTGCGCGGCGGCCAACGCGACAGCCACGGCGCACCGATCCACAGCGAGTGGGTGCCAATCGACATGGCCGCCCCGGCCGCCCTCACCGGCCACAATCTGGACAGGCCCGATGCGCTCGGCAATCTTGCCGACCCCGAGCGCCTGGCCAACCCGGACAACCTCAAGTTCTCCGAGTCGCTGCGTACCCTGTTCATCGGCGAAGACAGCAGCCTGCACGTCAACAACTTCCTGTGGGCCTACAACGTGGACAGCGGCGCGCTGACGCGTGTGCTGTCGGTGCCGGCGGGTGCGGAATCGACCGGTCTGCACGCGGTCGACGAGATCCACGGTTGGACCTACGTGATGAGCAATTTCCAGCATCCCGGCGATTGGGAAAGCCCGCTGCACGACACCGTCAAGCCGGTGCTGGACCCGCTGATCCGCGCCAACTACAAAAATCGCTTCGGCGCCGCGGTGGGCTATCTCACCGGCGACCCGGTGGCCGTGCAGCTGGGCAAGGCGTGAGCGCAAGGTGTCGTCGCTCGCAGCGCAGGCAACGCGCTGCGGTCGGCATCTTCGTCGGTCACCTCGACTGCGCGACAGTCGCTTGCATGAGGGCGCGCTGATGTATGGCCATCGCGCAACGTCGAGTGCGCGGTGCGCTGACCAGACTGTTGGCTGGTGGCTTTATTGAAGAACGAAATCAACGCACCAGACATTTGCTGGTGACTTCATTGAAGAACGGAATCAGCGCAGCAGACAGTTTGCCGGCTGTTTTATTGAAAGCTCTGCGCACCGACCAACTTGACTGGTCCTTGCCCGCTCACCGTCGCGGGACCTTGAGCGGCATGGATGCCGCGCCAGAGCCTTATCTGTTCGGAATGTGGCAGCGTAGGTGTCGAGAGCCGGCGTGGGCTGCCGTATGAGCCTGGATCTAAGCGATCGCCTTGGAGCTTGGCACCCACGCCGGAATCTCCCTTGTTTCGCCCGAACAGTTGCCCGAGGTGACACTCGAAACGATAAGACTGGGCAGGCGAGGGAGCTCTCGACATTTCCAGCCTAGCGGAGATCTCCCATGAGCGGAATCGGGATCGATGTGTGCAAGAAGTCCCTGGATGCGGCTGTCTTTCAAGGTGAGGCCCGCCAGTTCAGCAACACGGCAAGCGGGCACTGCAAGCTCGTCCATTGGCTGAGGACACTGCCAGTTAGGCAGGTGGTGCTGGAGGCGACCGGTGGCTACGAGCTGGCCGCGCTGGACGCGCTGCATCAGGCGGGAATCCCGGTGGCACGCGCCAATGCGTCTCGGGCGCGTCACTTGGCCAACGGCTTGGGACTGGCAAAAACCGATCGGCTGGACGCGGGCATGCTGGCGTGTATGGCCGAGAAGATGGAGCTTCATCCCTATGTTCCACTGCCGCCGTGGCAGCGTCATCTGGGCGAGCATGTCCGCGCCCGCCGCCAGCTCATCGATCTGCTGAAGACGGCCAAACAACAGCTGTTGCAGGTGGCGGACAAACCGCTACGCAAGCTGCTGCAGGCCAACGTGAACCAGCTCGTGCGCAGTGTGGCGCGGCTGGATGAACTGATCGCCGGGCAGCTAAAGACGCTGCTCATCGAGCAACCGCACCTGGCGGCGTTGAAGACGCTCAAAGGGGTCGGTCCGGTATTGCTGGCCGTGTTGGCGTGCCGGTTGCCGGAGCTTGGGACGCTCAACGGAAAGCAGATCTCCCGATTGGTGGGGGTTGCCCCGCTATCGCGCGACAGCGGCAAGATGCGTGGGAAACGAGGGATCGGCGGAGGCCGTGCCGATATCCGGCAAGCGCTGTACATGGCGGCGATGTCCTCGGCGCGTCACGAGCCCCGCCTGCGTGATTTTTATAGAGCGTTACGGACACGCGGCAAGGAAGGCAAGGTCGCGATCGTGGCGGTGATGCGCAAGATGCTGGTCATCCTCAATGCGCGCGTGCGCGATGAAAGAGCCGCCACGCAGCCAGCCTGAGCATGCTCGATGGCCATGAGCAGACGCAAAAGCGTGCCGGCCAGCGGCCGCCACCTATGGATGAACACGTCTGAAGGAAACCGATCAGAGCTCGCGGATCGAGATCCTGATCAACACAGTTGCTCCAGGGACGGGTTCACGGCGTGTCCCGCGATGGTGGGCGGGCAAGGACCCTGCAGCAAAATGCAGCTGTATCGCTTCGCAGCTGATCTTCTGCGCTCTTCAACCACTTAATAACGGTAATCGGCATTCGCGTCGTAGCTTCGTTGGTGATGGCAAATGCTGAGTTGGTCGAGGGGGCGGTGCCCTCACCGCTCGCGGGACACGCCGTTAACCCGTCCATGGGGGCTCGGTGGCGGCATCCATGCCGCCAACGGTCCCGCAATCGGTAAGGACACCGCACCAGACAGTTGGCTGGTGGCTTTATTGAAGAATGAAATCACCGTACCAGACAGTTTGCTGGCTACGTTTTTGGAAACTGTACGCACCGACCATCTCGACTGGTCCTTGCCCGCTCACCGTCGCGGGACCTTGAGCGGCATGGATGCCGCGCCAGAGCCTTATCTGTTCGGAATGTGGCAGCGTAGGTGTCGAGAGCCGGCGTGGGCTGCCGTATGAGCCTGGATCTAAGCGATCGCCTTGGAGCTTGGCACCCACGCCGGAATCTCCCTTGTTTCGCCCGAACAGTTGCCCGAGGTGACACTCGAAACGATAAGACTGGGCAGGCGAGGGAGCTCTCGACATTTCCAGCCTAGCGGAGATCTCCCATGAGCGGAATCGGGATCGATGTGTGCAAGAAGTCCCTGGATGCGGCTGTCTTTCAAGGTGAGGCCCGCCAGTTCAGCAACACGGCAAGCGGGCACTGCAAGCTCGTCCATTGGCTGAGGACACTGCCAGTTAGGCAGGTGGTGCTGGAGGCGACCGGTGGCTACGAGCTGGCCGCGCTGGACGCGCTGCATCAGGCGGGAATCCCGGTGGCACGCGCCAATGCGTCTCGGGCGCGTCACTTGGCCAACGGCTTGGGACTGGCAAAAACCGATCGGCTGGACGCGGGCATGCTGGCGTGTATGGCCGAGAAGATGGAGCTTCATCCCTATGTTCCACTGCCGCCGTGGCAGCGTCATCTGGGCGAGCATGTCCGCGCCCGCCGCCAGCTCATCGATCTGCTGAAGACGGCCAAACAACAGCTGTTGCAGGTGGCGGACAAACCGCTACGCAAGCTGCTGCAGGCCAACGTGAACCAGCTCGTGCGCAGTGTGGCGCGGCTGGATGAACTGATCGCCGGGCAGCTAAAGACGCTGCTCATCGAGCAACCGCACCTGGCGGCGTTGAAGACGCTCAAAGGGGTCGGTCCGGTATTGCTGGCCGTGTTGGCGTGCCGGTTGCCGGAGCTTGGGACGCTCAACGGAAAGCAGATCTCCCGATTGGTGGGGGTTGCCCCGCTATCGCGCGACAGCGGCAAGATGCGTGGGAAACGAGGGATCGGCGGAGGCCGTGCCGATATCCGGCAAGCGCTGTACATGGCGGCGATGTCCTCGGCGCGTCACGAGCCCCGCCTGCGTGATTTTTATAGAGCGTTACGGACACGCGGCAAGGAAGGCAAGGTCGCGATCGTGGCGGTGATGCGCAAGATGCTGGTCATCCTCAATGCGCGCGTGCGCGATGAAAGAGCCGCCACGCAGCCAGCCTGAGCATGCTCGATGGCCATGAGCAGACGCAAAAGCGTGCCGGCCAGCGGCCGCCACCTATGGATGAACACGTCTGAAGGAAACCGATCAGAGCTCGCGGATCGAGATCCTGATCAACACAGTTGCTCCAGGGACGGATTCACGGCGTGTCCCGCGATGGTGAGCGGGCAAGGGCCCTGCAGCAAAGGCGCAGATGATCCGCTCTCCGCCTGATCTGCCAGGATTGAGCAATCAGGTAGCGAGGCCTGCATCGTGCGTATCGCGCGCGCTTGGCGATCTTCAATTCTAGTCGAGGGCGCGGTGCCCTCACCGCTCACGGGACACGCCGTAAACTCGTCCATGAAGTGCCCCCCCCCCCCGAAAGTTGGACACCGCACCAGGCAGTTGGCTGGCCGTTCTTATTAAAGGGATGCATATCCGGTCGCGATAGGCCGGCATGGAGGCGTTTTACTAGCTGCTCCTATCTTCAACGCGGTGCGAATCAGGCAGCGACTCCCGGAGGCCAGCCCGGATGTGCAGCTCAAGACACGCGGCGCGTCTCCAATGCCGCCATCACGATGGGCTTGGCCCAATCGGGCACCTGCGCCAATTCTGCAGGTGTTTGCGGGTAGTGCAGGCCGCCGCGGTCCAGTTCCAGCACCAGCATCGGTGCCGCCTGACCCGCCGCGTCGGCCGGCGCGCTGTTGTCGTAGACATGCAGCACTGCCAGATGCGGCAGCAATGCGATCAGGTTGGCACGCGATGTGTCGTAACGCTCGCGGATCTTGTGCTCGGGAATGGCATGGCCGCCGGCAGCGACCCGTGCTGCCACGCGCTGGACGTGCAGGTCCACCGTTGCCAACCCGCAGAACCAGACTGCCACCGTGTGTTGCGCGCTGGCCTCGCGCAGCAGACGCGGAATGGTGGTGGCGCCCAACGTTGTTTCGAATGCGAAATCGCTGCCGTCCGCCATCGCCTGGCGCAGCCGTCGCACGCCTTCCTGCCACGCCTGGGCATTGGCCTCTTCCAGTGTCCAGCCCTGCTGCACCAGTTGCCGGGTGAAGGCATCCGGGTTGAACCAGCTGGCGCCGTCTTCCTGCAGCAAGGTGCCCAGCAATGAACTTTTGCCGGCGCCGTTGACGCCAGCCAGTACCAGGATATTTCCCATCGATCAGAGCGACGGGCCCAAGGCGATCTTGCGGCCACGGCGTGCAGGCTTGGCGATCACCCGAGCCAGCACCGCGCCATCGGTGACCGCGGCAAGATGCGCGTCGAGTTTGGCCTGCAAGGCCTGCAGCGACTGCGCGCGCGTGGCCGCATCGGCAAGCGCACTGGCCTGCCGCACGAGATGCCGGTATTCCTCTGCATCCACCACCACCGCTTCGGGGTGGTTGTGATTGGTGATGACCACTGCGCCGTGGGTGCGCACCTTGCGCATCAGGCTGGGCCAACCCTTGATCTTGATGTCGGCCGCTGGCGCTTTTTCAAGCTCGGGCAAGTCCTGATGACGGGACATGGGGCGGTCCTGCGATGTGGGTGACGTCAGCCTACGTCAAAACGTCCATTTTGGGAAATTTGTCCATTTTAGACGTGGTGAAAAAAGATGCCGAACAAGTACGGCTGATTGATACGCAGCAGACAGTTGTCAGATGGACGCAGCCGCCCTCAGACCCAAACGCACGCCTGGTGCATGCCGCCCCAAGCATCGGCCTCGCCCGCCTGGGGTGAGCGCACGCGTTTCGTTGGGCTGCTCCAAACGGAAACGGGGCCCGCAGGCCCCGTTCCTTGTCACGCACGCTGCGCCAGGCTCAGCCGCGCAGCTTGCCCAGCAGCTCGCGGGTCACCGGGTCGGCCACCTCGGCCGCCTCGCCTTTCAGCGCCGGCAGCAACTGGCTCGCCAGCTGCTTGCCCAGCTCCACGCCGAACTGGTCGAACGCGTTGATGCCCCACATCACCGACTGCACGTACACGCTGTGCTCGTACATCGAGATCAGCGCTCCCAGCGCCTGCGGGGTGAGCGCGTCGAGCAGGATCACTGTGCTCGGGCGGCCGCCCGGATAGCTGCGGTGCGGGTCGCTGCTGTCCTGGCCATTGGCCAGCGCCTCGGTCTGCGCCAGCACGTTGGCCATCAGTGCGACATGGTTTTCCGCATACGGATCGTCGTTGTGCACGGTGCCGATGAAATCGGCCGGCACCACGCTGGTGCCCTGGTGCAGCGCCTGGAAGAAACTGTGCTGCACATCGGTGCCCGCACCGCCCCACCACACCGACACGGTGTCGCTGTCCACCGCCGAGCCGTCGAGTTTGACCCGCTTGCCCAGGCTCTCCATCACCAGCTGCTGCAGATACGCCGGCAGCAGTGCCAGGCGCTGGTCGTAGGTCATCACTGCATGCGTGGCGCTACCGAGCAGGTTGCGGTTCCACACCGCGGTCAGCCCGTGCAACACCGCGACGTTTTCTTCCAGCGGCGTGTTGAGCACGTGCGCATCGAACTGCGCGGCACCTTCCAGCAATTGTTCGAAACGCTCGAAGCCGATCGCCAGCGCAATCGGAAAGCCCACTGCCGACCACAACGAGTAGCGCCCACCCACCCAATCCCACATCGGCAGCACGCGGCCGGGTGCGATATCGAAGGCCTTGGCGGCGCGCTCGGGGTTGGCGCTCACCGCATACAGGCGCTCGCTGCCACCGAGCCAGGCATGCAGGATGCCGCCATTGAGCAGCGTTTCCTGGGTGCCGAAGGTCTTGGAAATCAGGATGCCGGCGGTGCGTGCCGGGTCCAGCGTCGCCAAGGTACGCTGCATCGCTGCGCCATCGACGTTGGACACGAAATGCACGCGGAAACGCGCACCGGTGACCGGGCGCAGCGCATCGGCCACCAGGCGCGGGCCAAGGTCCGATCCGCCGATGCCGACACTGACGATGTCGGTGACCTCGGTGGCTTCCAGCTGCTGGATCAAATCGCCCATGCGCTGGCGCACTTGCGCAGCGGTGGCATATGCCTCGGAGGCAACCGGCGCATCGGTCAGATCGCCGCGCAACGCGGTGTGCAAGGCCGCGCGTTGTTCGGTGACATTGACCTGCTCGCCACGAAACAGGCGCTGGAACGCACCGGCCAGATCGCGCTCGCGCGCGATGGCAAACAGTGAATCGAGCGCGGCGCGGTCGTACTTCTGGCGCGCGAAATTGAAATACAACGGACCGACGTGCCTGGCGTACTGCGTCGGCCGTTCCGGCTCGGCGGCAAGCAATGCGGGGATGGCAGCGCCGCGCAGGCGCTGGGCGTGGGCGTGGAGCGCGTCGAATCCGTTGGTCTGTGTCATGCGGCCTGGGTGGGGATGCTGTGGTTGGTGTGGGAGATCGCGTTGTGCGCGTTCACGTATACCAGATTGGGCTTGAAGGTCTTGGCTTCGTCTTCGCTCATGCTGGCGAACGCCGCCACGATGATCAGATCGCCCACTTGCACGTGACGCGCAGCGCCACCGTTGAGCGACATGATGCCGCTGCCGTCTTCGGCGCGGATGGCATAGGTGCTGAAACGCGCACCGTTGGTGACGTCCCAGATATGCACCTGTTCGAATTCGCGGATGCCGGTCGCTTCCAGCAGCAGGCCGTCGATGGCGATCGAGCCTTCGTAGTTGAGCTCGGAGTGGGTGACGGTGGCGCGGTGGATCTTGGCTTTGAGCAGGGACAGGTGCATGGACGCAGGCAACAACGAAAGGAAAGCCGGCATTTTAGCGGAAAGCGCCAGCGCCCACCGGTTTGCCGCACGCCCGGTCGTGAGGGCTTCAGGCCGGCCGCGACGCCAGCGCCCGCATGCGGGTCGCGCATGCCCGGCGCCGGCGTCGATCCGGCTGTCTGCGCGATGCGGCGGCTCAGAATTCCAGATTGTCGATCAGACGCGTCGTGCCCAGCCGCGCGGCAATCAGCGCCACGCGGGCGCCGGCATCGCTCTCGCCCGGCTCGTTCAGGTCGGGCAACCGCACCACCGCGTAGTCGACACGGAACCCGGCATGCTCCAGCGCCTGATGCGCGGCCTGCTCGACCTGCGCACGCGGCGTGCCAGCCGCGAAGCTGTCGCGCATCTGCAGCAGCACCTTGCGAATCTGCGCGGCGATCGGGCGATCGTCCGCCGACAGATACTGGTTGCGCGAACTCATCGCCAGGCCATCGGCCTCGCGCACGATGCTGCCGCCGAGGATCTCGATCGGAAACGCCAGGTCGGCCGCCATCTGCCGGATCACCGCCAGCTGCTGGTAATCCTTCTTGCCGAAGGCCGCCACGTCCGGCTGCACCTGATTGAACAGCCGCGCCACCACCGTGCAGACCCCATCGAAATGCCCCGGCCGGCACACGCCTTCCAGCACGTCGCTGACGCCGGGCGCATGGACCGGCGTGGCCAGTGCGGTGCCGAGCGGATACATGGTCTCCACGTCAGGCAGCCACAACGCGTCGCACCCGGCATCCTCCAGGCCGCGCAGGTCGGCCTCGGGTGTGCGCGGGTAGCGCGCGAAGTCTTCGTTGGGACCAAACTGGGTCGGGTTGACGAACACGCTGGACACCACGCGGTCGGCGTACTGGCGCGCCAGCATCACCAGCGAGTAATGCCCGGCATGCAGGTTGCCCATGGTGGGCACCAACGCCACGCGCAGGCCTTCGCGCTTCCAGCCGGTGACCAGGGCGCGCAACGCGGAAAGATCGGTCAGGGTCTGGATCATGCGGCGTACGCGTGCTCTGCATCGGGGAAGCTGCCATCGCGCACGGCCTGCGCGTAGGCGCGCACTGCGCCGGCGACCGAGCCGCCTTCAGCCAGGAAATCCTTGACGAACTTCGGCCGGCGGTGGCCGCTGTCCAGGCCCAGCATGTCGTGCATCACCAGCACCTGGCCGTCGCAGCCGGGGCCCGCGCCAATGCCGATGGTGGGCACGCTGAGTTCGGCACTGATCTGTGCGGCGATCGGTGTGGGCACGCACTCCAGCACCACCAGGCTGGCGCCGGCCTCGACCACCGCCTGTGCATCGCGGCGCAGCTGCTCGCCGGCTTCGCCGCGGCCCTGCACCTTGTAGCCGCCGAACCGCAGCACCGACTGCGGGGTCAGCCCCAGGTGCGAACACACCGGGATCTCGCGCTCGACCAGGTAACGGATGACCTCGAGCTTGTGCCCGGCGCCTTCGATCTTGACCATTTCCGCACCGGCCTGCAGCAGCTGCGTGGCGGCATCGAGCGCGCGTGCCGGCGTGGCATCGGCCTGGAACGACAGGTCGGCCACCAGCAAGGCCTGCTGCAGCGCCCGCGCCACCGAGGCGGTGTGGTAGACCATGTCGGCGGTAGTCACCGGCAGGGTCGAATCATGCCCCTGTACCACCATGCCCAGCGAGTCGCCGACCAGGATCAGGTCCACGCCATTGGCATCGAAGGTGCGCGCAAAGCCGGCGTCGTAGGCGGTCAACATGACCAGTTTTCGACCCGCCCGCTTGGCCTCGGCCAGGGCGGGCACGGTCCAGGGCTTGCTGTCGCTATGGCTGCTCATGAACTCATTACGTGGGGTGATAAGCCGGCCATTATCTACCCAATCGGCTCCAGCCCGCAGCGATCGATGGCTTGCAGAGCGTGCCGCACTGTTCCATGGCCTGGAATGATGGCGTCCGGCGCCAGCTCGGCCAGCGGCAGCAACGCAAAGCCGCGCACGTGCAGATGCGGGTGCGGCACCTGCAGGCGTGGCAGGTCGATCACCTGATCGGCATACAGCAGCAGGTCCAGATCCAGCGTGCGCGGCCCCCAGCGCTCGCCGGCCCGACGCTCACGACCGAAGGCCTGTTCGATGCCGAGCAAGGCCTCCAGCAGCGGCAGTGGCGCCAGATCGGTGCGCAGCTGCGCGACGGCGTTGATGAAGTCCGGCTGGTCTTCGCGGCCCCAGGCGGGCGTGCGGTACAGACGCGAGGCGGCCACCAGGGTGGTCTGCGGCAGCGCGTCCAGCGCGGCAATGGCCGCGCGCACGCTGGCCTCGGCCGGGCCCAGGTTGGCACCCAGGCCGACAAAGGCGATCTGCATGGCTTATTCGCCTGCCGGGGCGCCGGGGCGGCGGCGACGGCGACGACGCTTGCGTGGCGCGCCCTCTTCGCCCTCGTGGTCGGACTGCGCCGATTCGATCGCATCCACCAGCTCCTGGCCGGAGGACTTCTGCGCCTCGCGCCAGAACTCGACGTCGGCAGCATGATCGGGCGATGCAAATTGACGCAGCACCAGGAAATCGAACGCCGCACGGAAGCGCGGATGCGACAGGGTGCGGAACACGCGCTTGCGCTGACGCGAGGAGAAGCGCGTCTGCAACAACCAGATTTCCTGCATCGGCAGCGAGAACCGGCGCGGCAATGCCACGCGCTCCAACTGATGCAAGGTGACGCGGTCGGCGGCACGGCGCTGCGCATCTTCCGGTTGCACGCCCTGCGCCTGCAGCCCCATCAAGGTGCGGCAGAACGCCGGCCACAGCAACAGCGCGAACAGGAATGCCGGCGACACCGGCTCGTCGTTGGCAACGCGCGCGTCGGTATTGCGCAGGCCTTCCAGCACCATCGCGCGCAACGCGCCGCTGCGGTTGGACTTCAGTGCGGCCGCACTCTCGGGGAACAAGGCGCCGAGCAGGCCGTAACGCTCCAGGCCCTGGAAACTGGCCACGCCATGCCCGGACAGGAACAGCTTGAGGATCTCTTCGAACAGGCGCGCCGGCGCTGCCTCGGACAACAGACCGGCCAGGCGCGGGATCGGCTCGGCAGTGCTGGCTTCGATGTCGAAATTCAACTTGGCCGCCAGCCGCACCGCGCGCAGCATGCGCACCGGGTCTTCCTGGTAGCGCAGCTCCGGGTCGCCAATCAACTTCATCAGCCGTGCCTGCACATCCTCGAAACCGCCGCAGTAATCACGCACCGAAAAATCCTCGATCGCGTAGTACAGGGCGTTGCAGGTGAAGTCGCGGCGGATCGCGTCGTCTTCGATGGTGCCGTAAACGTTGTCGCGCACCAGGCGGCCGTTATCCAGCTCGCGGTCGCCGCTGCCGTCGTCGACGTTGGCGCGGAAGGTGGCAACCTCGATGATCTCGCGGCCGAACACCACATGCGCCAGCCGAAAACGGCGGCCGATCAGGCGACAGTTGCGAAACAGCGCCTTGACCTCTTCGGGCGTGGCGCTGGTGGCGACGTCGAAATCCTTCGGGTGGCCGCCGACCAGCAGGTCGCGGACCGCGCCGCCGACCAGATAGGCGCCAAAGCCCGATTCGCGCAGGCGGTACAACACGCGCAGCGCGTTGGGGCTGATGTCCTTGCGCGAAATGGTGTGCTGATCGCGTGGAATGACGCGCAGCGTGAACGGGGATGTAACTGAGGGTTCGATGATGGCGCTTCCGTCTTGTGTTGCAGGATTGCCCAACGGCTATTACCTCACTATACTAGCGCGCTGCACAAGACGCGACAAAAACGCTCCCTTCGTCTAATGGTTAGGACGTGGCCCTCTCAAGGCTAAAACAGGGGTTCGAGTCCCCTAGGGAGCACCACGTTGGTCCTGCTGCAGATCACGCCAAGACCCCGCATTGCGGGGTTTTTGCGTTGTGGTGCAGGCAGTCTGCATGTGGTGTGGGCTGCGCCGCTGTGCGGCAGGCAGCGACGGCCTTCGCGCGCATGCCTGGATCCGGACGATGTGGCCCCGGGCACCATGTGGTCGAGGTTGGTTGCCGTCCTGCGCTGCCGGATTGGTCGCGTTGAACGTGAGCCCCGTGCGGCCGTATTGATCGATATGTGATGCGCCGCGACCACCACCGCAATGTGGTTCAAGCGCATGCGCGCTTCGCAGGCCTCGTGCGGCAGATGCCAGACGCCACATCGATCACCGTCGCGTCGCTCACATCAGCCACAACAACACAAAACACACAGACGGGTCGAACAGCGATGCGTCACGCATGCCGCGTTCGTCGCGCCTTGCCGGGGCGGTCGCGACATGTGATTTGCGCACCGTTAGCGCCCGGCGCTTCGGCAATTTGCAGTGCATGGCCTCAGCTCACACGGCAGCTAGAGAAGGTGAGTCGTCGTCGCTGCCGGTTTCGGCGACGGCGTCGTGGGCATGCAGGCTTTCCAGATGGCGCACTGCCACATGAAAGGTCGCGTAGTGCTGTGCCAGCGCCTTGCGCAGGCGTCGCGCTGCGTCTTCGACATACATCAGGTTTGCGCCATTCAAACGCGCAAATTCCTGCTCGTCGGTCCGCCGCACCGCGGCCTGCACCGGCGTTGCCAACGCCCGCTCGCAGAGATCGAGCAGCTCACGGATCGCAAAGCGCTGCGTCTCCGCGCCCAGCTCAACGCGCACTTGCGCCACGCTGCGTTGGCTATGCGGTGTGGCGTAGGAACCGTGCTCCTGCAGCCATTGCGCAACCTCCTGCAGCGGCAGCGCGTCGCGCCCGGCGTGCTGCTGCACGAACGCATCGCTCAACAACTGCCGCGACAACGCCGCCGAACATGGGCAGGTGGACGCGTACAGCACATCGACCTGTAGCTGGATTGTGGTGTGCCCTGCCCTGCAGTGCGCGACGATGTACACCGGATAGGCACGCCAGCCACTCAGTCCTTCGCTGCGCAACGCCGGCATGCGCAGCAGCAGTTCAAAGCGCAGCGTCAGCCGCGCCGCGTGGCTCCCGCAATCGGCATGACTGGCGACCAGCGCCTGTAGCAGCTGCGACAGCATGGCCGGCGACACCGGCTGCTGCAGATGCAGGTCCAGCAGGCGATACAGCCGCGACATGTGGATGCCCTTGAGCTCGAGCCGCGGCAAATCGACCTGCACGCTGGCGCGCGCGGCGAGCCCGGCGCCGCCAGCTTCCAGATACACGGGGATGGCGATGTCCTGCATGCCCACCCAGCGCAAGGGCGCACTCAGGGCGGAGAGTTCGGTAACGGCAACATCGGGAAGCGTGGCGGACATCGGGTGCTCGTCGAAGGGTAAAGGTGGCGATCGCGGCTCAGGCGCGACCGGGAAAGGCATCGACGTAGTCGTCGATGCCCGCATGCAGCGTCTGCGCCAGTTCGTCCTGATGCGTATCGCCACACAGGCGCCGGCAATCGTTGCGATTGCTCATGAAGCCGGTTTCCACCAGCAACGAGGGAATATCCGGCGATTTCAGCACCGCAAAGCCGGCCTGCCCGACCTGGTGTTGGTGAAGGTGCGTCACCTGCTGCAGGCGCGCCAGCATCAACGTGCCAAACGCAAGGCTGCTGGCGATGGTGCCGCTCAGCGACAGGTCGGCCAGTACCTGCGACAGCACCGGGTTGCTCGGCACCCGCAGCCGGCGCGCGGTGTCGCCCATGTCGTCGGCCGCGTTCTCGCTGTCGGCGATCCAGCGCGCCAGTGCCGAACTGGCACCGGTCTGCGAGAGCGCAAACACCGAAGCGCCGCGCGCTTCGCGTGTTGGCGCGGCATCGGCATGGATGGAGACGAACAGATCCGCGCTGTGGCGATGCGCAATCAAGACGCGCTCATGCAACGGCACGAAGCGGTCGTCGCTGCGGATCATGGTGGGCCGGTAGCGTGCATCGGCAGACAGGCGCTGGTGCAGCCGTCCGGCCACCGCCATGGCGACATGTTTTTCGTAACGCGCATCGGCACTGACCGCGCCCGGATCCTTGCCGCCGTGGCCGGCATCGATGGCGATGATGTAGGGATGCAGGGGCGAGCAGGCCGGGTCTACGGGCGCTGGCGCTGTAGCATCGCCGCTGACTGTCAGGGCCGCGCCACCGGGCATGGCGGCAAGCTCCAGCACCAACGCACTGCCATCCCGGCGCACGTTGACCGTACAGGGCTGCCGCAGATCCAGCACGACGCGCAGACCATCGAGATGCGGCGCGCTGCGTATGCGGGTCACCGCAACGCCGGCGGGCATCGGATCGATGCGAGGCGACTGCGGCGACACGCCAGAAAGATCGATGACCACACGCTCAGGATCGGACAACCTGAAACTACGGTAGGCCACCTGCGCGCCCAGCTCCAGCCGCACGCGAAGCAACTCGCCCTGCTGTTGCACGCGGCACCCCCGCAAGGCCGGGAGCCCCTGCGCAGCCCCGAACGTCGGCGCAAGCATCAAGGCAGCAGCTCCACCCCGTAATAGGTGCCGACGCTGCATCACGCCCTGCCCTCACAACTCAGGCAATCGACCCGCCACAGCAAACGGCAGCGCAGAGCGCAGTGCGATTCCGGACGGCAGCTAAAACATAGAAGAAGGCAGAACACGGGAGGCAAGACTGCGCGGCAAAGATGAGGTGTTATAAAGTAACATTAATTCAGCAAAAGCAAGCCGGTTGCCGCCTTCGTTCAGCTCCTCGTCCAGAAGCCGCCCATGTCCCACCATATCCCCGAGACCTACGACGCCTGGCGTCGCTGCATTGAGATCGACTGCGCCCAGCCCCTGACCGCAGCCTTCATTGCCCAACGCCTCACAGCGCTCCAGGACCCTGCCGATCACCACACTCAGCAGTTCCTGCGTCGCTGGGGGCCTGTTCATCACCAGCAGGTGCTTGAGTGGTTTGGGCGTGCTGACAACGAACTCAAGCTGAGTCGGTGAGTTGGCCCGTCTGGAGCGCTACACAGCCTCGGAAGATAGATAGGTCTAGGGCCTAAGCAACACGTTCCAAGTGGCTTTTTAATCGCCGTCTTGCTAACCAGGTATTACTTAACGATTTTCTGCGACAAACAATCAACAAAACCTCTTCGTCAGGACGTAACGTACAAGAGCCTGAATCGCAGGCGGAGTTGCCCCGCGCAGGGGGAAGGCAAATCATGAAAAAAGTAAACAATTGGCTTAAGGGTTTTTGTTTAATCGCCGGGCTCTTCGCATCAAGCGCGGCGATGGCTGACTGCTGTCCCAGTGGCGGCGTCGGCGCACCTGCCACCGGGCTCGGAGATAGCAATCCCAAGGCAGCCAACCTCGCCATGGACTCCTCGCTTGCCATCTACGAGTTCCATCGTGATGGCGTGACATACTTGCAAATCAACGATGTCACCGGCGTCGTCCACGCGGTGGTCGCTAGGGTGGACGACGCGCTATGGACCCTACCAATGGGCAAGGACGTGGATCGCGTTGTCTTGCCTAAGAAAAATAGAATCTCCTCAGACCCAGGCGTGAGCGAGCCCACTACAAGCGATGCAGCCAGGCGCAATCAAGCCCAACTCGTCTATAAGACAAGAAATTTCATAGTGCTCACACGGCGCGAAGCAAACGGGGATCAGTGGTTCGTGTCTCCCTGATCAGCACGGGATTGGCCTCAGCGACGAGAAATGTCAGAACCAATGCATGGCGGCGATGAAACATACCGCCATGCACTCTCAATCTTGCTTTTAGCTCAGCTTCCACGTCATTCAAGTCGCGCCGGACCGCCTCCGCCGATGAGGAATCAGCAATGACACGCACCGCCACGCCGCGAGTCTCCCTTGCTGCCCATGCGCGCACCTGGATGAAATGCCTGCCAGCCGTAGGCAGAATTTCGACGCAATTGAGAACACAGCGATATGCGCTCAACTGCATCTCCAAAGACAAGCTCCTACAGTCGCCACGAAACACACACTGAAACTGAGAAGCGCAGAAGCGCTCAAGCGCCGGCGAACGTAGTGCTTGATATAACCCATGCGTTTCTATTTCTAACGGATACAACGCGGCCACGTATTGCTGCAATAGTTGCGATTCGATGACACCCACTCGTGTCATCTCCATGGCTAGCGAATGCTGCCCTTTTGCCCTCAAATCAGCCACTACATCTTTGCGCATTCTATTAATCTGTACATTAATGTCGGAGTATTCAAGCACACGATTGCGCAGCAAACGCTCGGCGCTGGCGTAGCTTGTGCGGGCAAAAGCGTAGGCATCGTTATTGGATTGATTCGATCTATTGTCGAGGACAGGCTCACGTAGACGGGCATCGAAAATAAACAGGATCGTCGTCACAACCGCATAGAGCAGCTGGAGATTGAAAACATTCTGATCAAAAAAACCGACCTGATATACCTTAGGCATTGAAAACTCAAGCGAAAAGCTCGCCAACAACGCGCCTAAAGCATTCCCTCTCCAACCATGCCTGAAAGTCAGTACAACCATCGGCACTAACATCGCGACCATCAAAACGTTTCGAATCGATGGGTCATTCAAGACACCAAGAATGAAGAAGAGGCCGAGGATGACAACCACAGCGACGGCAACATCCCGTGGAAAGCTGGAACGCACTGGACTGCGATTCCAATTGACCCACAACATCACTGGCAACAACAGGGTAATCACGCCAAGGTAGCTGCCCGCCCCATATCGCAACAGCAGGTCGATTACAGGGTAAATCTGCGGCCCACCAAGCAGCCCGTTCAATAACAGACTGCATAAAGCATTCCAAAGTGCTAACGCGAGAGCAGCGGGAATAAGCCACTGCTCTCTCTTGACGATGTTAGGAGCGCGGTAACGCAGAAGGCCAATCGCACAGGCGATCAAGGGAGCATGCAATAGGGGGCTCAAGTACGACCACAGCGGACTGAACCCCTGCAGCTCGCCCAGAGGAATCCGCAAGAACAACATCGCCGCAGCGTCACCCACCAACAGGAACGGCCATTCTCGATATGGTCGATAGAGCAAGGTAACGACCCGCAAGCCAACTGGCAGATACCACTGGTCAAGGGAAAAACGCCAGAGAATCAGAAACACCAAGCAGTAGCACACGCTGATCAGCATGCCTCTGACAAGGTCTTTAGCTACCGCCATACCACCACTCCTTGGTTTCACGATGCGTCCTAGTCTGGAGGGAACTGCTCAACGGAGTATAGCGATGGCGCACACATTGCGATAAAGGCGTGTACGTTCTGGCGCGTAGCGTGTGCGTTTAACGACGCGCATTGCACTTTGCTGGTGCATTAGCCCCATACATGGATGCGCGCTGAGCTCGGTAGCAAGCGATAGCAGCGCTATCCGACGATTCATTGGAGAGGAACACAAGCGCGCAATGCTGATGACGCGAACCAGGCCTTGCTGCCTGGTTCGGCTTGCTGATGCGGCTTATGCAAGCGTGCATAGCGTTTGGCCATAAGAAATCATCCCAAGAAAAAAGGCCGCGCAGTGCGCGGCCTTCTTCGTTTTCCATGCCGATATCGGCATACAGAGCGATCAGCCCTCCATCTGTTCCAGTTCCTTGCCCTTGGTCTCGTAGACGTACTTGAGGACGAAGAACACCGAGATGAACGCGGCGACGGTGTAGATGCCGTAGGCGCCGGCCAAGCCAATGCTGCCGAGCAGGATCGGGAAGCTGACGGTGATGGCGAAGTTGGAGGTCCACTGCGCGGCGCCAGCGATCGCCAGGCCCGAGCCGCGGATCTGGTTGGGGAACATCTCGCCCAGCATCACCCACATCACCGGACCCCAGGAGGCGTTGAAGAACACCACGTAGACATTGGCGGCCACCAGCGCGAGCATGCCCATGGCATCGGACATGGCCAGCTTGCCATTGGCGTCCAGCGAAGCGGTGGCGAACGCGTAGGTCACCAGCGCCAGCGACACGGCCATGCCGGCCGAGCCGATCCACAACAGCGGCTTGCGGCCGATCTTGTCGACCAGCATCACCGTGACCAGGCAGGCGCCGATGCTGAGGCCGCCGGAGAGCACGTTGATCAGCAAGGCGTCCTGCTCGGAGAAGCCCACCGCCTGCCACAGCACCGCGCCGTAGTAGAACACCACGTTGATGCCGACCAACTGCTGGAACACCGCCAGGCCAATACCGATCCAGACGATCGGGCGGATCTTGCCGGTGGTCTTGTTGATCAGGTCGGAGAACTTGGGCTTGTGCTGGTCGGCCGCCATCGAGGCGGAAATCTCGCTCAGCTTGGTCTGCGCGGCGGCATTGCCGTACAGGCGCTTGAGCACTACCATCGCCTGCTCACGGCGGCCCTTGACCACCAGGAAGCGCGGGCTCTCGGGGATGACCAGCAGCAGTAACAGGAACAGGATCGAGGGAACCGCCTGCATCCAGAACATCCAGCGCCAGGCGGCCTGCCCGGCCCACAACGGCTCGGTAGAGGCACCGGCGGCGTTGGCCAGCAGGTAATTGCTCAGGAACGCGCAGAACAGCCCGCTGATGATGGCGATCTGCTGCATCGTCGCCAGCCGGCCGCGGTAACGTGCGGAGGCAACCTCGGCGATATACGCCGGTGAAATGACACTCGCCGCGCCGACGGCAAAGCCGCCCATCACGCGCGCAAAGATGAAGAAGCCGGAGCTGTGCGAGGCACCGGCACCGATGGCCGAGAGCAGGAACAGCGCCGCAGAAATGATCAGGACCGCGCGGCGGCCCCAGCGGTCGGCCAGGCGGCCGGCAAAGAAGGCGCCGATGGCGCAACCCAGCAGCATCGAGGCGACTTCGAACCCGGTCTCGGCGGCACTGGAATTGAAGGTCTGCTTCAGGCCATCGACAGTGCCGTTGATCACGCCGCTATCGAAACCGAACAAGAATCCGCCGATCGTGGCTACGCAACTGATCAGGACGATAAAACGGGTGTTCTCACCGGCATCGGGGGCGCCGTTTACGGAGACACTGGACATGGGTTCACCTGGAAGCATGCAAAGGAGCGGCCACGGGGGTGGCCGACATCGGCCGGCGACGCGCAGTGCGCCGCCGGCCACGGGACATCAACGCGTCAGATACTGATTGATCAGGTTTTCGTAGGCTTCCTGACGGCCGCTGATCTGCTTGGGCGCATTGCCGGCGGCGTACTTGGCGAGATCCGCCAGCGTGCTGGTGCCGTTGGCAAAATCGGCACCGGCGCCGCTGTCGAAGCTGGCGTAACGCTCGGCGCGCCAGGTCTCCAACGGCGAAGACGTCAGCAATGCGTTGGCAACCTCAAGACCACGTGCAAACGCGTCCATGCCACCGATATGCGCCAGGAACAGGTCCTGCGGATCGGACGATTCGCGACGCACCTTGGCATCGAAATTCAGGCCGCCCGGTGCCAGCCCGCCCTGGCGCAGCACCACCAGCATCGCGCCGACGGTGTCGTACAGGTCGGTCGGGAACTGGTCGGTGTCCCAGCCATTCTGCGGGTTGCCGCGGTTGGCATCGATGCTGCCGAGCAGGCCGGCATCGCTGGCAACCTGCAGATCGTGCTCGAAGCTGTGACCGGACAGGGTGGCGTGGTTGGCCTCGATATTGAGCTTGAAATCCTGGTCCAGGCCATGCTGACGCAGGAAGCCGATCACCGTGGCGCTGTCGAAGTCGTATTGGTGCTTCATCGGCTCCATGGGCTTGGGCTCGATCAGGAAGTTGCCGGTGAAGCCGATCGCGCGGCCGTAGTCGCGTGCCAGGGTGAGGAAGCGCGCCATATTGTCCTGCTCGCGCTTCATCTGGGTGTTGTGCAGGCAGGCATAGCCTTCGCGGCCGCCCCAGAACACGTAGGTTTCGCCGCCGAGTTCAACAGTGGCATCGATCGCGGCCTTGACCTGCACCGCCGCACGCGCCACCACGTTGAAGTCGGGGTTGGTGGATGCACCATTCATGTAGCGCGGGTGCGAGAACAGGTTGGCGGTGCCCCACAGCAGCTTGATGCCGGTGTCGGCCTGGCGCTGCTTGGCGATGCCCACCATGTGCTTGAGGTTGCTTTCGTACTCGCCGATATCGTCGGCGTCCGGCGACAGGTCGACATCGTGGAAGCAGTAATACGGCACGCCGAGCTTGGTGAAGAATTCGAACGCGGCATCGGCCTTGGCTTCGGCACGATCGAGCGCGCTGTTGCCGATGTCCCAGGGATACGCACGCGTGCCCGGGCCGAACGGATCGGCGCCGTTGCCGCAGAAGCTGTGCCAGTAGGCCACGGCAAAGCGCAGATGCTCGGCCATGGTCTTGTCGCCGATCTTCTTGTTGGCGTCATAGACCTTGAACGCGAGCGGGTTGTCGGAGTCGCGGCCTTCGAAGCCGATCTTGCCGATGCCGGGGAAATATTCCTTCGCGCCGATGAAAACGGTGTTGCTCATGGGGTGTGATGTCCTTGCTGCTGGGGGAGTTGTAGAAAAAGGCGTGTCGCTCAGCCGGCGTAGAGCGGGCTGACGACCTGCAGGTGCTTGAGAAAGGTCTGGTAGTGCTGCTGGTATTGGGCCACGCGCTGCGGGTCGGGCCGCGCGGCAAGTGCGTCGTCCACCTGCAGGTGCTCCAGCACCACGTCCGACAGCGCGGCGTCGCCACCATCGGCGCGGTCGCACGCCCACAGGGCCTGCAGCGCGGCACCGAAGGCCGCGCCTTCGGGCTGGGTCGGCACCACCACCTGCAGGTTGAACACGTCGGCCACCATCTGCCGCCACTGCGCGCTCTTGCTGCCGCCGCCGGTGAGCAGGATGGTGTCGAACTGCAGGCCGGCCGCCACGAAGGCGTCGAAGCCGTTGCGCAGGCTATAGGTCGCCCCTTCCATCGCGGCGCGATAGAAATGCGCGGCAGTGGTGTTGTGCAGATCCATACCGAACAGGCAACCGCGTGCATCGGGCAAGTTGGGCGTGCGCTCGCCGTTGAAGAACGGCAGCAACACCAGGCCGTCGGCGCCGGGCGCAGTGTCGGCGATCATCGCTTCGGTCTGATCGCGGGTGATGGAGAACATGCGCATCACCGCTTCGGTGGCGACGGTGCAATTCATCGTGCAGATCAGCGGCAGCCAGCCGCCGCTGGACGAGCAGAACGCGGCCCAGCGTGCCTCGTCGTCCACCACCGGGTGATCGGCGTAGGCGAACAAGGTGCCACTGGTGCCCAGGCTCATGGTCAGGCGGCCCGGCACCACGTTGCCGGTGCCGATGGCAGCCATCATGTTGTCGCCACCGCCGGTGGTGACGCGTACGCCGGCCGGCAAATTCAACGCCTCGGCCGCGGCATCGGACAATGGGTAAACCGCGCCGGTGTCCACCAGCGGTGGCAATGCATCGCGCAGATCGCGCTGCGCATCCACCGCGCCGAGCATGCGCTCGGACCACTGGCGCGTGCGTACGTCCAGCCAGCCGGTGCCGGAGGCATCGCCGACCTCGGCAAAGCGCTCGCCGGTGAGCCAGAAGTTGATGTAGTCGTGCGGCAGCATCACCGTGGTCATTGCGGCGTACGCCTCGGGACGGTGCTTGCGCGTCCACGGCAACTTGGAGGCGGTGTAGCCTGCCATGATCGGGTTGCCGGCGGTTGCGACACTGCCTGCCGCGCCGCCGACCGCATCCATGATCTCGTCGCATTCCAGCGCGGTGCTGGTGTCGCACCACAGCTTGACCGGTGCGGTGACGCTGCCATCGGCGGCCACCGGCACAAAGCCGTGCTGCTGGCCGGAGACGGAAATACCGCGCACGCGCGCACGCTGCTCGCCGTCGAGCTGGGCAAAGCAATGCACGATGCCGTCGATCCACCACTGCGCCTGTTGCTCGCGGGTGCCGTCGTCGCGGCTGATCAGCTCCATCGGCGCTGCGATGGTGGCGACCACGGCGCGGTCCTGCGCGTCGTAGGCCACCAGCTTGACGCTCTGCGTGCCCACGTCCAGTCCTACGTACAAGCTCATTGCTTCACCAATCGGTTGTTGTTGAGTCCCACCTGCTGGGTGCGGCCTGCGCCCAGTTCCAGGTCCAGGGTCTGCCCGGCGTAGGACAGTTGATAACGCCCGCCACGATCGCTGTGCACCCGTGCCTGCTGCAAGCGACCGGCGTCCCATTCCAGATCGACGCTGGCACCGCCGCGCACACGCAGGCCGCGCACGCTGCCGCGCGGCCAGGCGCTGGGCAATGCGGGCAGCAAGAACACGCTGCCGCCCCAGCTTTGCAACAGCATTTCGGTGATGCCGGCGGTGCCGCCGAAATTGCCGTCGATCTGGAACGGCGGATGCGCGTCGAACAGATTCGGATACGTGCGTTCGGGCGAGATCAGCAATTGCAGGATGCGATACGCATGCTCGCCATCGGCCAACCGCGCCCACAGGTTCAAGCGCCAGCCGATGCCCCAGCCGGTGGTGTTGTCGCCACGGATTTCCAGCGTGCGTTTGGCGGCGGCGGCCAGCTCGGGCGTATCACGCAGGTTGATCTGGCTGGACGGATGCAGGGCATACAGATGCGAAACATGCCGGTGCTGCATCTCCGGCGCCTGCATGTCCCAATCCTGCTGCCACTCCTGCAATTGGCCGGCCTTGCCGATGCGGTTGGGCGGCAACTGCTCGCGCAGCGTGGTCAGCTGCCGGGCGAAATCCGCATCCACGTCGAGCAGCTTGCTCATGGCGATGCACTGCGCGAACAGGTCACGCAACAGCTGCGCATCCATGGTCGGCCCGGCACATACCGCCGCGCCGAACGGGTGCTGGTTTTCCGGCGAGATCGAGGGGTTGGTGACCATCGCCCCGGTCTGCGGGTCGCGCATCAGGGTGGCAACGAAGAACTCCGCCGCGCCCTTGAACAGCGGATAGATCTTGCCCAGGTACGCGCGGTCGCGGCCGTAATCCCAGCGGTCCCATAGCTGCTGCAGCAACCACACCCCGCCCATCGGCCACAGGCTCCACTTGGCGCCATCGATCGGGCCGGCCTGGCGCCACAGATCGGTGTTGTTGTGCACCACCCAACCGGGCGCGTCGTAGAGCGCCTTGGCGGTATGCGCGCCGGTCTTGGCCAGATCGAACAGCATGGATTCCAGCGGTTCAACGCACTCGTGCAGCGCGTTGGCCTCGCTGGGCCAGTAGTTCATCTCGGTGTTGATGTTGATGGTGTACTTGCTTTCCCACGGCGGCTGCATCAGGTCGTTCCAGATGCCCTGCAGGTTGGCCGGCTGGGTGCCGGGCCGCGAGCTGCAGATCAACAGGTAACGGCCGTACTGGTGATACAGCGCGGCCAGTGCCGGGTCGTTGCCGCCTGCGAAGCGTTGCACGCGTTCGCCGGTGGGCAGGCGTGCCGCGTCGCTGCTGCCCAGGTCGATCGCCACGCGCCGGAACAGGCGTTGATGATCGGCCAGATGCGCACGCAACAGCGCCGGGAAATCCAGCTTGGCGGCTTTTTTCAAACTTGCTGCGGTCAATGCAAGCGGATCGCCATCGACCGCATCGAAGCGTTGGTAACTGGTGGCTGCCGTGAGCAGCAGCACCACTTCATCGGCCGCTTCGATGCGCAGACGGTCGCGCAACGCGGTGACCGTGCCGCCCTTCACCTGCGGCAATACCCGCAATGCAAACCGCAGCTTGCCCTCGATGCCGGCGAAGCTGCCGTTGCGGCCACTGAACAGCAAACCGCCCTGCTCCGCGGTGACCTCGCCGCTTTGCGGGCTGTCGATGCCCACGCGCAGGGAAATGGCGCGTGGCCGGTCGCACGACAAGCGCACCACGATGCAGTGCGATTGCGCCGAAACGAACACCTCGCGCGTGTGCACCGCACCGCCGGAGCGGAACGTGGTGGTGGCCACGGCGGTGTCCAGATCGAGCTGACGCCGGTACTCGCTGATGCCGTCGGCACGATCGAAATCCAGCAACAGGTCGCCCAGCGGTTGATACGGCATCTGCTTGAGCGGGCGCGAGAGCAGCTTGGCATCTGCCAGTTGTTCGGCCTGGGTATAGCGCCCGGCGAAGATCAGCGCGCGCACCTGCGGCAACGCCGCCAATGCGTCCGGGCTGGTGGAATCGTAGGGGCCGCCCGCATACAAGGTGTCTTCGTTGAGTTGCAGACGCTCGTGGGCGATACCGCCCCACACCATCGCACCGAGCCGGCCATTGCCTACCGGCAAGGCCTCCACCCATTCATTGGCCGGTTCGCGATACCACAGCTGCAAGGCACCGGCGGGCGCCACCGCTGGCAAACCGCCGGCGGTTGCAACACGCGCCGCCTGTGCAGCCACCGGCGCGGCGCCCAGGACCGCAAGCGCGGCCCCGGTCGCCTTGCACAGTTCGCGACGGGTCAGCACGGCCACCGCCGTGCTGCATCACCGGAACCGCCCGCGACTGCCTTGCGGCGTTCCGGCATCTGCTTGCTCATCGACTGAAGACAGCCTGCGATCATCGACGACGCGCTTTGCCGGACGCAATCTTGCGCTGCAACACGCTGACCGGCTTGCCGTCGTACTGGATGGTGGTGTCGGTCTTGGGCGCGAGTGCGCCGGCGTCGTCGCGCGGGCCATCGACGAAGCGCACGTTGATGGTGCGTTTGGCCTGCATGCCGGTCCAGCTGCCTTCGCGCTTGCCGATGCTCAGCTCGCCCTTGGCCTGGTTCCAGACCAGCGGAATGCGGCTGAACTCGCCCTTCTCGTAGCCATAGCCCTTGCCGTCGTCCTCATACAGCGAGAACTGGCCATCGGCGCCGGTGTAGACCACCACGGTGAGCGGCGCATCCGGGATCTGGTCCACGTATTCCTGCACCGGGCCGGTCGGCACGATGGAGCCGGCACGCACGAACAGCGGCATGCGTTCGATCGGCGCGGCGGCTTCGATGCTCTGGCCGCCCTCGTAGCGCTTGCCGGTGGCGAAATCCAGCCAGCTGGTGCCGGCCGGCAGATATACCTGCCGCGAGGTGGCGCCGAAGCTGGTGACCGGTGCGACCAGGAATGCCGGGCCGAACAGGTACTGGTCGTTGATGTCGCGCGCCTTCGCGTCGGTGGGGAAGTCCATCATCATGCCGCGCATGATCACGCCATCGCGCTGGTAGGTATCGCCGGCCAGGCTGTAGATGTACGGCAGCAATGCGTAACGCAGGCGGTTGTAGTACGCCATGCTCTCGTAGAACGGCGTGCCTTCCGGGGCGATGTTCCAGATTTCGCGGTACGGGAACTGGCCGTGCGAGCGGAAGATCGGCACGAACGCACCGAACTGGAACCAGCGCGTATTGAGCTCGCGCCATTCCGGCAGATGCGCCGGGTCCTGGTTCTCGTAGCGCTTCTCCACCGCAAAGCCGCCGATGTCGAAGGTCCAGTTGGGCAGGCCCGACAGCGCCATGTTCACGCCACCGGAAATCTGCTCGCGGAGGTCATCCCAGCGCGAGACGATGTCGCCGCTCCACACCGCCACCGCGTTGCGCTGCGTGCCGGCGTAGCCCTTGCGCGAGAGGATGAACACGCGCTTGTCGTCGGCCGCGCGATCACCCACGTAGACGCCGTGGGTGTGCGGCAGCGGATAGGAGTTGAAGTACTCGGTGGACGAGCCCAGCGCATTGGGCGTGGTGCGTGCCTTGCGCTCGGCGATGTCCAGGTTGGAATGCACGTCCGGCTCGTCGGCGTCCATCCACCAGGCATCGAAGCCCTTGCTGTTGAGCTTTTCGTTGACCTGACGCCAGAAGATGGCCTGGGCCTTTTCCGAATACGGGTCGTAGAACGAGTTCTTGTAGCCCTTGCCGATCCAGTCCAGCTCACCCACTTCCACGTTGCGCTTGAACATGAAGCCGGCAGCGTCCAGTTCCTTGTAGTTGGCGGTGGTGGGATAGAACTTGGGCCAGATCGAAATCATGATCTGCGCGTGCATGTCGTGCACGGCCTTGACCATGCCATCCGGATCCGGGAAGTGCTTGGGGTCGAAATCATGCGAGCCCCAGGCGTCTTCCGGCCAGTACGACCAGTCGAGCACGATGTTGTCCAGCGACAGCTTGCGCTTGCGGTATTCGGCCACCGCGCCGACGAGCTCGTCCTGGCTCTTGTAGCGCTCACGGCTCTGCCAGAAGCCATAGGCCCACTTGGGCAGCATCACCGACTTGCCGGTGAGTTCGCGGTAGCCGGCCACGGCCTGGTCGTACGAGTCGGCCGAGACAAAGTAGTAGTCGATCATCTGCCCCGCTTCGGACCACAGCGACAGGTCCTTCGCTTCGGCAGCCGGCAGCGGGTCGCGATGCAGCAACGCGATGTAGCTGGGGTCGATCAGGTCCCATTCGATCTTGACGGGGTGGCGTTGGCCCGGCTCCAGATCCAGGGTGAACTCGTGATTCCACGGGTTCCAGTTCTGGCGCCAGCGGTCGATCACCAGCTTGCCGTCCACATACAACTTGGCGTATTCGCTCGAATACAGCGAGAAGGTGTGTTCGCCACCGGTGAGCGCTTCGATCTCGCCCTCCCAGCTGACCTGCATGCGGCTGTCCTTGTCCTTGGTGATCGCCTTCTTGGGGAACTTGGTCAGGTCGCTGAGGTATTGATAGTTCACCTCGCTCTCGCGGCGCTCCAGTACCTGCTTGCCGTTGATGGCATAGCGCGCGGTCAGCGCGCCGGCCTTGCCCTTGGCGTCGTACAGCTTCAGCGTTTTCGGCAGCGGCTGCAGGCCGCGCGGGTCGCCCAGGCGGCTGATCGAGTTGTTGTCCCACAGCAGGCCGTAGTTGCGGCTGGACACCAGGTACGGCACCGCCATGTCGATGTTGTTCTGTTGCAGTTCGACATTGCGGCCCTTCTGGTTCATCCAGCCCTGCTGGTGCTGGCCGAAGCCGTACAGCGCTTCGTCATCGGGCGACTGGAAGCGCTGACGCACGCTCAGGTATTGCTTGCCTTCCACCTTCAGCGGCGCAAAGCTGCGCCCGCCGGCCACTTCGGCCAGCACCGGCTTGCCGTTGGCATCGGCAAAGCTGACGTGGCCATCGACGGTGGAGACGGTGGCGGTGACCTTGCCGGTCTTCAGCTGCACGTTGTCGCCCTGCTCGGCCACCTGGAAGGCGGTGTCGCCCTGCACCGGCACGCGCATCAGGCTGGGGCTGCGGGCGAAGTCGCCGTCCGGGTCCGCGCTGACGCGAATGATGCCGCTATCGACCACCTGCAGACGCACCGGCGCAGCGCCCTTGGCACTCGGCACCACGGTGACGCCATCGGCGGCCTTGCGGACTTCCTGCGCATGCGCGGCATTGGCCAGCAGGGCCAGCGACAACGCCAGGCAATGGGCCAGCGGTGTACGCCGGTTGGCGGGCACGGTGCCGGCGGAACGGATGGTGGTTTGCATGGTCACTCCCTTTGAATTGCGAAACAGGCTGCGGGGGCAGCGCTGCGTGGTCTTGATGATGGTGTGGTCAACCGCGTTGCAGGCAGTCGTCCGGTGGGCGTGGTAGCGGCCAGGTGCATCGGTGCACCATGCCGCGTCGGTCGCATCTGCTGCGCCGGCATGAGGCCGGCGCAGCGGGTGTCACCCACGCTTACTTGAAGGTGGCGAGCTTGATCTTGAGCAGCTGCGGCGCGCTGGAGAAATTGACGCCGTAATCGGTCTGGTCGCCATTCCAGTTGCGCTCGAACTTCCACTCCGTGCCTTCGTAGACGCCCTCTTCGACGCGGTCGTAAATCATGTTGGCAGTCGCTTCGCTGGCCGGGTGCAGGGTCACGCGCGCGTGGTAGCCGGTGACCAGGAACTCGTCCGGGCCCAGCTCGGCGATCAGCGCAGCACCGATCGGCTCCGGGTTGCCCGGCGGCTCGCCCTTGAACCAGAACTGCGGCACACCGTAAGTGATGGTGGCGCTCCAGCGGTCGTTGAGCTTGAGCTCCTGCACGGCCTGGCCGGGTTCTTCGGCGGTGCCGTGCAGCTTGCCTTCCGACGCGGCCTTGGCGAACGGACGCATGCCGCGCTTGACCAGGTCAAAGCCCAGCGCGAACGGCGCCAGGGTTTCTTCGTTGACGTGCTTGGCACCCAACGGGTAGTTGGAATAGCGCGTGTAATCCATACCGAACGCCGACCAGCCGATGCCGTCGTGGCCCAATGTCGGGAACAGGTAGCGCGCGTACTCCGGGCGGTTACCGGTTTCGGCAACGAACAAGGCATTGTCCGGCCGCGCGTAACGCTCCAGCACCGTGGTGTACATGCGGTATTCGGGCATGTAGATGTCCGGCGCCAGCAGGTCGATATGCGGGCCGGCGGCCTTCCACACATCCAGCACGTTGTCGGTGGGGCCACCGCTGGCGTACTGGCCGGGCTGGCCCGGATTGAACGGGCCACGCAGCGCGGCGTTGACGTACATCGGCAACGGATATTCGGCCTTGCCGGCTTCGGTCACCTGGTCGATGTAACGGCCGATCGACCAGGCATGGAAGAACTCATCGGCATCGGCACCGAACACCTGCGCCCAGCTGCCGGGCTGCTTGTTCAGGCGCTTGAGCAGTTCCTCCGGCACCGGGCCGTCGAACAGCTTCTGCGCCATTGGCGAGAAGTCGCGCACGCTGCCATAGGTGCCCGCCTCGTTCTCCGGCTGGATCATGATCACGGTGTGTTGCGGGTCAACTTTCTTCAGATGCTGCATGAAGGCGACGAACGCCTTGCGGTCGGCATCCAGGGTGGCCTGCGCATGCGGCGACAGCGAGCCGATCGACTTGCCTTCGCGCGTCACCACGCGCGGAAAACGCTGGTTGTCGGTCTTGACCCAATGCGGCGCGTATTGCGGGCCGTTGTTCTTCCAGGTTGCAAACCACAGCAGCACCAGGCGCACCTTGTGTTCGCGCGCCTGGGTGAGCAGCGTATCGACGAAGGAGAAATCGAACTTGCCTTCTTCCGGCTCCACCTGTTCCCAGGCGATCGGCACCTGCACGGTGTTGGGGCCCAGCACCTGGATCGCCGGCCACACCTTGTCCATCACGCCGGGATAGTTGCTGGAGTTGTTGACCTGCGCGCCCAGGATCAAAAACGGCGCACCGTCGACCATCAACGCATGCTTGCCGTCCTTGCTGACGAACTGCGGCATCGGCGTCTGCGTGGCCGGCGCTGTTGCGCCGCTTGCCGGCGTGGCGGCGGTGTTTGCGGCCGGTGTGGCGGCGGCGGATGTTGCAGCGGTGTCCTGCTCGCCGGACTGACAGGCCGCCAGCGCCAGCGTCAACGCAGACAGCAGCAGCGGACGCAGACAACGGCGCGCAGTGGAAGAAGAGATCACACGCGTAACGGGGGAATGCATGGACATAAGTCTCCGTGTCACCAAGTATCGGTGCGGAAGGGGGAAACAGGAAGGGCGTCGCGATTGACCAGGTTGGCGTCGTCGGGGTTCTCGCTCCAGCCGTAGCGCACCGCCACCGGTGCAGGCACCGCATCGCTGCGCACGGTCACGCGGTCGCCATCGATCTGCGCAGTGGCCGGATAGAAGCGCTGATCGGTGCCGGCAATGCGAAAGCCCTGCACTGCACCGCCGCCGCGCACCTGCAATGCGCTGCCCTGCAGGTCGAAACTCAGCACCGCCTTGCCGCCGTCAAAGCTCGCCCGCTTGAACACCGGCGCGCTGTACACCAGCGTCTGGCCATAGGCCACATGCCGCGCGGCCAGCGCCAGGCGATGCCCCACATCGCGCTTGTTGGTGGGATGGATGTCGGTGGGGTTGCCGATATCGATGATCACCGCCTGCCCGGTCGCCGGCAGCGCCAAGGTCTTGGACTGCGACTCACGCAGCAGGGCCCACGGGCTCAGCTCGCCCTTGTCGCCGCCGGCCTTGAAGTTGGCCAGCTGCACCCACAAGAACGGCAGCGTCTTGTCGCCACGCTCGGCGCGCCACTGCTGGATCATTGCCGCGAACTGCTCGCGGTACTTCACCGCGCCGCTGTCGGTGGCATTGGTTTCACCCTGGTACCAGATCACGCCCTTGACCGGGAACGGCTGCAGCGGGTGGATCATCTGGTTGTACAGCAGCGTGGGCAGCTGGTTCTTGTTGTCGGTCAAGGACACCCGCACCGCGGCGGGACGGAACTTCCAGCCGCTCAACGCGCGTTTGGCGCCCGCGCTGGTCTGCACGAAGCGCTGCTCATCCGGGCCATGCATGCCGCCACCGCCGCTGAGGTCTTCCACGCGCACCGCGATGTGGTTGACGCCGGCATGCAATGCGGACGCCGGCACGCGGTAGACGCGCGGCAGGTTCCACTGCTTCTCGGTGGTACCGACCTGCTGGCCGTTGACGTAGGTGATGTCCGAGTCGTCGATCTGGCCCACGCCCAGCGATACACCGGCCTTGGCCTCGGCAGCGCTCAGGGTCACCGTGGTGCGATACCAGGCGATGCCGTCCATGCCGTCATAGCCGCTGGCTTCCCATTGCTGGGTGGTCGGGATGCTGTCCCAGTCGCTGTCGTCGAAATCAGATTCGCGCCATTGCGGCATATCGCCGTCGACCTTGGGCCAGCGCGCGATGCGCTTGCCGGTGGCGGCCTGCGCGGCGGCGTCGCGTTGCTTGATCGCCTCGATCGCGCCCTGGTTCCGGTCGGCATTCAAACCAAGCGACGCCGCATCCATCCACGCTTCGATGGAACTGCCGCCCCAGGTGCTGTTGACGATGCCGATCGGCACGCCGGTGCTGGCACGCAGCTCCTTGGCGAAAAAGTAACCAACCGCAGTGAACTCACCGGCATTGGCCGGCGTGGCCGCCTTCCAGTCGCCGCCGGTCAGGCGTGCTTCCGGCTGCACCGACCACGACTTGGGCACCTTGAAATGGCGCAGCTGCGGGTCGTTGGCCGCGGCCACCGCCTGTGCGCCATCGCTGGCCTGGGCAAGCGGCCATTCCATGTTCGATTGCCCGCTGGCCAGCCACACGTCGCCCACCAGCACATCGCGCACCTGCACGTCGCCACCGTCGCCCTGCACACGCAGCACGTAGGGGCCCCCGGCGGTGTGCGCGGGCAGCCGGACCTTCCACTGCCCGCTCTCATCGGCCTTGGCGGTGGCGCGCTTGCCGTCGAAGCTGACGGTGATGGTCGCCTTCGGCGTCGCCCATCCCCACACCGGCATCGGCTGGTCACGCTGCAACACCGCGCCATCGGCAAACAGCACGGGCAGCGTCGGCTGGGCCAGCGCGAGCGGGCTGGCCAGGGCCAGACCCAGCAGGCATGCGCGGCGGACGAAAGGAACGGTCATGCAGTGATCTCCAGGGTCGGCGCGGCCGGTCGGCGCGCAACGGTTCGGCGGGGGATGAAGGCGGTCACGGTACGACAGCGCGATGACGCGCGCAGGCATGCAGCGCTCATCGTGGGTCGCCGTAGAAGATGCCACGCCCACCGGTGGCGAAATACACCCGACCGGGACGTCGTGGGTCGCCGGTGACGCTATAGGGCTTGCCGAAGCGGTGCGCGTCGTCGTTGATGCGCAGCCAGTGCGCGCCTTCGTCGTCGGAACGGAATACGCCATCCACGCCGTCCACGCGGCCGGCCAGGTAGAGCGCCGGCGGCGTGCCGTCACGCAGCGGCTTGCCGATGCCCAGCGAGCGCGCTTCGTCGGGCCTGGACAGGGTCTGCAGGCGTCCGTACTGCCACCGCATCACACCCAGCGACGGGCTGGCCAGATACACCACGCCGGCACGCCATGGATCGGGCCGCAGTTGCGGGCGGGCGCGCTCATCGCGTGCCGGATTGCCGACCTGCTGCCCGGTGTTGCGGAAGCTGGCCCCGCCATCGGTACTTGCATACAGGCCACCGCTGGCGGTATCGACGGCATACCAGCGCTGCGCATCGACGCGGTCGGCCGCCACGACCGCGGTGTCCGGCAGCCCCTGCACGCGCTGCCACTGCTTGCCCATCGTGGCCGTGCGCCAGTTGCCGCCGCCCTGCGGCGCCCAGATCACCTGCGAGGCGTCTGCTGCAATCGCGATGGTGCCTGCGCCCTGCCCGGCCGGCGGTTCACTGGCGAACGCCTCCCAGTGCGCGCCACCGTCGCGCGAGACCAGCGCGCGGATCTCGTTGTTGCGACGGTCGCGCACCGTGCCGCTGCGCACCACCGTCATCGGAACCTGTCCGGCGGCGTCGATGCTTTCGCCATTGGTCAGGCGCGGGCCTGCGTATTGCAGCTGTGCGGTATCCAGGTCGTCGTGGCGAAATCCATCGATATCGCCGAGCGCGCTGAGCAGATGGGCACCGGCCATCGGGCTGAGCAGATCCAGCGGCACGGTTTCTTCCAGCCCGCGGTCCTGGAACCACCACTGCAGTGGCTGCTGCGTACTGGCGAAGTCCTGCAGGTTGCGCGAGGCCCAGATGCCGTAACCGGTAACGAACAGGGCGTGGTTGCTGTCGAACGGATCGATGGCCAGCGCGCCCATCCAGTGCGGACGCGCATGCGAGGTCCACGGCGCGGCGCTGTGATCGAACACCGCGTCGGCCAATAGCGGCGTCCAGTGCTTGCCGCCATCGACACTGCGAAACAGCTCATCGCGCGGCGTGCGGCGACGGAAGGTGCTGGCCAGTAGCACCTGCGGCTGTTGCGGATCCACCGCCACCGCGCCCCAGCCGAAGCCGTCGCCATTGGCCGGTTGCGCGATCGGACTGATCTCGCTCCAGCGCGCCTGCGCGGGGGTGTATTTCCATAGCGCACCACCGGCCATCAAATCCGGGCCGGGCTGATCGCCATAGCTCAGATACCAGTGCCCGTCGCGGCCTCCATCCATATGGCTGGGACGCAGCCCCTGCGGTTGCCCGGGCACTGCCGACCAGCTGCGGCCGGCATCCTCGGAAACATACAGACTGGTCTGCGCGGTGGACACGCCGACGTAGATCCGCGGCGTGGGAGCACCGGCGCGGCCACTGGCGGCGTCGAACACCACAAAGGCGATCCCCACCGCCTGTTCGCGTCCGACATGGTTGCGCGCCGTGGCGCCGGCCAATGCCTCGGCCGGAAATCCCTCCACCCGTGCCCAGTGCGCGCCGCGATCGGTGCTGCGCCACAGGCCGGCATCACGCGAGCCCAGCAACAGCACACGGCCATCGTGCGGGTCCACTGCCAGCCGCTCGCCGTTGGCGCGCCCCAGTTGATTACCGCCGAGCTTGAACGGCAGATCGGCGCGCGCGAAGCTGCGGCCGCGGTCGAACGAGCGCAGCACGGCTGCATTGCCGGCACGCGCGTGCATGTAGGTCCCGGCAGCCAGGTAGATGGCCTCGGGGTTGGCAGGATCGATGGCGAAGGCATCGATCCCCATCAGGTTCCAGTCGTCGGCGCCCAACCAGTCGGTCAGTGCCACCCACTGCTGCGTTCGCGCATCCCAGCGGTACGCGCCACCGACATCGGTACGGGCATAGGCAAGATCGCGCTCGGCAGGATGAAACAGCACGCCGGTGACAAAGCCGCCACCGCCGATGGCGACGCTACGCCATTGATAGGGTCCTGGCGTGGCGGGCTCGGCCGCAGCCACGCTGGACGTCATGAAGAGCAACACCAGCGTCAGGCAAACAGCAGTCAGCCACGCATGTGCTGCGAAAAGGCGGCGCTTAGTAGGCGGATCGATCACGGCGATCATTCCTCCGGCTCCCCTCGCGATCGATGGCGTGGCCATCGATAGGAAAAACACCGGTCCAACGAGCTGCCTGCACAGCTCGCCGGACCGGAGACGCACTTCCTACGGCGCGTTCTACAGGCTGGCCCGCAACGTCAGGCCATACCGACGGTCGTTGATCACGAAGTCGCGGTAGCGCGACTCGTTACCCAGGTAGCTTTCGCGACGGGTATCGAGCAGATTCACGCCATCCAGCGAAATCGACCACACATCATTGATGTTGAAACGCAGCGAGGCATCCAGCTGGCCGAAGCCCTTGTTGTAGACCGGCAGGTTGCCGGTGCCGTTGCCTGCAGTGGTCACCAGCCAGTCGCTGCGCCAGTTGTAGGCCACACGGCCCTGGAAGCGCGAGGTTTCGTAGCTGAGGATCGCGTTGTAACTGTTCTTGGACAGGCCTTCCAGCGGCACGGTCAGCGCCTGGCCATTGGTGTCGGTGGCGGTGGGGCTCGGCGCCTCGCTGTCGACGTAGGTGTAGTTAGTCTGCAGGCCGAAGCCACTCAGCCAGCCCGGCAGGAAGTCGAAGAACTGCGTATAGCCCAGCTCAGCACCACGGATCTTGCCGGCATCGCCGTTGACCGGGCGGGTGATCTGCCACACCTGTCCGTCGTACACCTCGTTGAAGACGGCATTGGCGATGAAGCCTTCCACCTTCTTGTAGAACAGGG
Source organism: Xanthomonas sp. NCPPB 1325 (assembly GCF_041477645.2). Taxonomy (NCBI): domain Bacteria; kingdom Pseudomonadati; phylum Pseudomonadota; class Gammaproteobacteria; order Lysobacterales; family Lysobacteraceae; genus Xanthomonas; species Xanthomonas sp. NCPPB 1325. The sequence continues at coordinate 2,111,772 of NZ_CM192985.1, read as the reverse complement.
TGCCGTACATCATCGAGCCCTGGCCGAAGTACCACTCCAGCGCGGTGTCGAACTGGTCGGCCTTGACCGCTTCCAGGCTCGGGTTACCCGCGGTGCCGGTGAAGGTCGAGGCGCCGCTGGACGAGGTGCCGGTGCTCAGGCTCAGGTTCGGGTTCAGGCGGTCGAAGGTCGGGCGCGAAATGCCGCGCGAGGCCGCAAACCGCCACTGCAGCTGATCGCTCAGCATCCAGCGCAGGTTCAAGCTCGGCAGCACGTCGGTGTAGGTCTGCTGTGCATCCACCGGGATCAGACCGCCGCCTTCGGCATCGGTACCGGTGCGCACGCCGCGCGAGCCGACTTCGGTCCGCACCACGCGCACGCCGATGTTGCCGTCGAACGGGATGTCGCCATCCACGCCGAAGCGCAACACGCCGTACGCCGCGTAGGTCTTCTCGTTCTGGGTGTTGATATTGTTCGGGGCAAATTCCAGCGGGCTGGCACCGAAGGTGGCCAGGCTCTGCTCGTAATTGGCCACCGCTGCATCCGACGCGGTCAGCGTGCGACCGAAGGTGCTGCTCTCACCGCGGAAGAAGTCGGTGATGGGGTTGGCCACCAGACCGATGCTGGGGAACTGCGAGAACGGCGTGCCCGAGCAATCGTTGATGCACATGAAGCGCCACACGTTGCCCTTGGTCTCGGCATCGCGGTCGGTATAACGCACACCGGCCTTGAAGCTGCGCACGAAGTCGCTGTCGAACGCCAGATCCATGTCCGAACGCCAGGCAAACTCGGTGCCGGTGTTGTCGTCCTTGTTGTCCAGGTGCCAGCGCCAGCCGTCGTAGTTGTTGACGTCGGCCAGGTAGCCTTCCGCGCCGCTGGCATCGGTCACCGACAGGCGCGGCAGATCGCCACGGAAGTCGACGTTGAACTGCGGGCTGGTGTCCTGCCCGGTGGCGATGATGTAGCGCGTGCCCTTGGTGGTGGCATCGACGTACTGGAAGTCGGTGCTCAGGGTCAGCTTTTCGTTGACCGTCCACTTGGCGCCCAGCGAGTAATCGGTGGTCACCGAGTGACGCTCGGTCAGGCTGGTATTGGATTCGGTCGGCACATTCTGGAACGAGCCATTGACGAACTCGTTGCGGCTGTTGACCTGGATGCCGGGCAAGCCCTGCATGTTGTTGGCCCCGGTCAACGCGAAGAACGAATAATCGTGCCAGCTGAAGTCGTAGTCCGAACGCAGCACCTGCGTGTAGACCTCCACCGAATCGTTCGGGCGCCACTGCATCGCAAACGCGCCGGTCTTGCGCTCGCGCTCACCGACGGTGGTGTTGATGCCGGCACCGTGCGGTACCGACACGCCCTGCCCTTCGTAGCCCGGCAGATCGGTCTGGGTATACCACGGCTCGATCGAGATGGTGTCCTGACGGAACGGGCTCTTCTGCTGCGAATAGTTCACCAGGATGCCGATCTCGCCGATGCCGGTCTGCCAGCGGTCGCTGAACAGGCCCGAGAACGCCGGCTTGCCGTCGTCGGCCAGGTCGTAATAGTTGTACTGGACGCTGCCGGCGATCTTGCGGCCTTCATAGTCGAACGGCAGGCGCGTGCGCAGGTCGACGGTGCCGCCCAGGCCACCTTCGATCATATCGGCCGACGGGTTCTTGTACACGTTGACGCCGCCGAGCAACTCGGCCGACACGTCCTCGAAGCTCAGGCCACGGCCGTCGTTGGCGGTGAAGATGTCGCGGCCATTGAGCTCGGTGCGCACCTGGGTCAGGCCGCGGATGGCGATCGAGCTGCCTTCGCCGTAGTTGCGCGAAATCTGGATGCCGGAGATGCGCTGCAGCGCTTCGGCGACGTTGTTGTCGGGCAGCTTGCCGATGTCTTCGGCAACGATGGAATCGACGATCTGCTCGGCGTTCTGCTTGACCAGCTGCGCCTTGGTGACGCTGCTGCGGGTACCGGTGACCTGCACCGTGTCCAGCTGCTGGGTGGTCGCATCCGATGCCGGTGCGGCAGTGGTGGTCGCATCCTGCGCATAGGCCTGCGCGCTCAACAAGGTAGCCACACTGATGGCCATCACGGAGCGGCGGAAATCACGGATCGAACGCTGACCCACAGCCCGGCCTGCCGGAATGTGGCGATGTTGCACTGACATGGTGCTCCCTCCCAGGACGCATGTACTGCTTGTTTTTAGCGGGCCGGTGCGCGAACGCCCTGCCCGTCGTTGTTGCTGGCCCGTATCTGCGCCCGGGACACCGGGTAGGCGGATGCGCGGTTTGCCCTGGCGGGCGGACCTGCGGCTGCGGCGGGAGCATAGGGCGCGGCCGTCATGCCACACCAATGAAATATTCCTGGAAAGCTATTCGTTAAAACTATAGCAACACTGGAAAACCTGGCAGGTCCGGCATCACGGCCCGAACCTGCGGATGCATACCTGACGGGCCCGACCGTGCGGAGCGCTGCACAGTCGGGCCGTGACCGTGCGCACTTACCAATTCATGCGCAGCACCAGCGAGTAGCGCCGGTCGTTGACGAACTGGCTGCGGGTGTACAGCCGCGTATCCACCTCGCCGCCCTCATAGGAGGTGGGCCCCATCAACACCTTGGTCTCGGTATTGGTCAGGTTGTTGGCCTGGATCCCCAGCTGCAGGTGTTCGTTGAAGCGGTAGAAGAACGAGCCATCCAGCTGGCCGTAGTCGTCGGCCCAGGTTGGCAACCGGGTGGCCGCATCGCTGGTGGTCAGCAGGTAGCGCGAGCGCCAGTTGTAGGCCAGCCGCAGCGACAGCGGGCCCTTCTCGTAGATGCCGGCCAGGTTGTAGCTGCGCCGCGACAGGCCTTCCAGTGGCAGCTCCACGCCTTCCACCGTGGTGCGGGTGTACGGGTCGATGGCGGTGTTGGCGCCGCCCTTGCTGTCGACGAAGGTGAAGTTGGCATTGACGCCGAACCCGCTCATCCAGCCCGGCAATTCGTCGAAGAACTGCGTATAGCCCACTTCGGCGCCGCGGATGGTGCCCTCGTCGGTGTTGTAGGGCCGGGTCACCAGCCACTGCCGGTTATCGTAGGTCTCGCTGCGGGTCTGGGTGGAGAAGTAGTCCTTGACCTTCTTGTAGAACAGCGTGGTGTACAGCATGTCGCTGTTGTCGAAATACCACTCCAGTGCGGTGTCGAACTGGTTGGCGGTCATCGGCTTGAGGGTCGGATTGCCCGCGGTACCGACAAAGTTGGTCGCATTGCCGGCGTCGTCGGTCTCCACGTTGAGCAGCACGTACGGCTGCAGCTGGGTGTAGTCCGGGCGCGCCATCGCCTTGGAGGCGGCGATACGCCACTGCAGGCTGTCGGTGAAACGGAAACGCATGTTCAGGCTCGGCAACACATTGGTGTAGCTGCCCTGCGAGTTGTTGTCGAAGTACTGCCCGGTGTAGCGGGCCTGCAGCTCGGGCGAAACGTTCAGGCCCGACAGGTCCTGGAACTGGCCGAAGCCTTCGGCCTGGGTCTTGGTCTGCACGATGCGCACACCGATATTGCCGTCCACCGGCACGCCCCAGGCCTCGTCGTTACCGAAGTACAGCGCCGCGTAGGCGGCCTGGGTACGCTCGAACTGGCGGTTGGTGTCCTGCGGCTGGTAGGTGTCCGGTGCCCAACCGGAACCGCGCAGGGCCACGATCTGCTGCTGCAGCAGTTCCGAGGCGCGACGGTAGTTCTTGACCAGCCCGCCATTGGGCACCACCAGCGTGGTCGGCACGTTCACCCCGCCGCGGAAGAAGTCGGAGAAGGTGAACAGCGACGACTCGTTGGGCAGGTACTGCGACATGTTGGCCAGGCCATTGGCGCTGCCGGGGATGGCTGCCCAGTTGTCCGACAGCACGCCCCAGTTGTACCCGGAGTTCTTGTTGGTCTGATTGCGGTCGGTGGCGCGCATGCCGAAGCGCGCAAAGCGCAGCCAGCTGCTGTCCTGGAAGGTGTATTCCAGGTCCACGCGGGTGGACAGCTGGCGCCCGCGGTTATGCCCCAGGTGATCCATCGCCGCCGCCCAGAAATAATTGGACGGGTCCTGGGTGAAGCCCTGGTTGGCGATCTGCACGGTCGGATACTTGCCCGACACGTCATAGGTCAGCCCCGGCAGATAAGTCGCACTGAACACGGTGAAGTCGAGCTGGTCGTTTTCCGACTGCACCAGCTGCACGTCGCCCTTGATCTGCAGGTTGTCGTTGAAGTAATGGCTGAAGCCCACCGACAGGTCCGAGGTGGTGGTGCGCTGCTCGGAATAGCGGTTGTCGGTATTGAAGCGCACACCATCGCCGGTCAGCAGGCCGCGCCAGGAGTTGGACACCGGCGAGCCGCGCTGGAATACGCCGTCCTGGTCGTACTGGAAGGTGGTGCCCGGCGCCGGGCTAATGCTGTTGTTGCTGTCGTTGAAGAATGCGGCGCGCTCCTGCCAGTTCATGTCGTAGCGCGAACGCAGGTACTGCGCGTAGATCTCGGTCTGGTCGCTGGGCTTCCACTGGAAGGCTGCGGCGATACCGTCGCGCTTGCGCTCGAAATCCAGCTGGCGCCAGTTCACTCCGCCCGGCACGAACACCTCGCTGCGCCCGCTGCCGGCCAGCACCGCATCGTCGGTACGACGCACGTACGGCTCGACCTGGATGCCGTCCGAGCGGGTCGCCAGTTCCGAATGGGCGATATCGATCATGAAGCCCATTTCGCCGACGCCGGCGTCCCAGCGATCGCTGAACAGGAACGAGGCCGACGGCTTGTACTTCTTGCTCATGTCGCCCCAGTTGACGTCGACGTTGCCGCCGACGATCCGGCCCGGGTTGTCGAACGGCATGCGCGTACGCAGGTTGACCGTGCCGCCCAGGCCGCCCTCGATGATTTCGGCCGACGGATTCTTGTAGACATCCACGCCGGCCATCAGCTCGGCCGGCACGTCTTCGAAACTCAGGCCACGGCCGCTGGCGGCGCTGAAGATGTCGCGCCCATTGAGCTCGCCACGCACCTGGGTCAGGCCACGAATCATCACGCCACTGCCTTCGGCGGAGAAGTGATCCGGGTCGCTGCGCGCGGCGAAGTGGTCGATGGTCACGCCGCTGACGCGCTGCAGGGTTTCGGTGACGCTGCGGTCCGGCAGCGCGCCGATGTCTTCCGCGCTGACCGAATCCACGATCTGGCTGGAATCGCGCTTGATCACCTGCGACTTGATCAGGCTGGCGCGTACGCCGCGCACTTCCACCGTGTCCAGATCCACCGCGCTGGCACCGGCGGTGCCTGAAGGCGCACCCCTGGCCGCCGGCGCCTGCTGTGCGTATACCGGCGCAGCGAGCAGCAGCCCGATGCTGACGGCCATGGCCGAATGACGCAAACGTGGGGCACGGCACGCACGCACGCCCGTGCCTGCCAAGGCATGGCTTGAAAACTTGGACATCTGAATCCCTCCCAGGACGCAAGACGACTGAAGACTGGTTGTCGCGACGCAAGACGCCCCGCGTGATCGTATCGGGACCGGCGCCGAGGCCAGTCCCGCTTTCGCTGCATGGCGGCTTTGCCGCCGATCACCTGCCCGACTTCACGTGCGCTTCAGCGTGCGATCTGACGCACAGGTATAGGCGCGCGGTCTAGCGCCAGCCAATGAAAAATTCACAGGCTGGTATTACTCCGTGGAATACAAATGGAAGAGCTTGTTAGGTAAGGGATTCTGTCCCGCGCAGTCCCGGATACAGCCGTCGCGCCGTGGTGCGCAACGCCTGCAGGATGCGTTCGGCACCCGGCGGAAGGATGTAATCGCGCCGACGGATGATGCCGAACGATTCCATCCGCACGCCCAGTTCGATCGGCAGCACGGTCAGCAATTTGGCCTGGATCAGCGGCGCCACCGATTCCACCGGCAAGGCCGTCAGCATGTCGGTGCCACGCAGCAGGGTCGAGGTGACCGGAAGTGACGAAGTCTCGATGGCGTTGGTCGGCGTCTGCACGCCGTGCTCCATGAACATCGAATCCAGGCGTGCGCGCAGCACGCTGTCGGCCGGCGGCAGGATCCAGCCATGCCGCACCAGATCGGCATGCTGCAGGCCGGCCCGGCTGGCCAGCGGGTGGCCGGCCCGCGCGATCACCGAATGCGGCTCGTCGGCCAGCGGCTCGAACTCCAGTTCGCCCACGCCCTCCGGGCCGAGGATGCGCCCGATCACGATGTCCAGCTGCCCATCCAGCAACTTGGCCACCAGCGGGCGGCTGTAGTCCATCTCCACCCGCACCAGGATGTCCGGGAACTCGCGCTTCACCTCGGCAATGGCCTGCGGCACCAGATTGGTGCCCGGATTGACCACGGTCCCGATCGAGGCCTGGCCCATGCGGCCGGCACGCAACGCGGCGATCTCTTCCTGCGCCCGGCCGATCTCGGACATCGCCGCGCGGGCGCGCCGGATCAGCACATGGCCGTACCAGGTCGGCTCGACACCGCGGGCATGCCGCTCGAACAGTTTCACCCCCAGCATGTCCTCCATTTCCGCCAGCAGCTTGGAGGCCGCCGGCTGGGTCATGCTGGCGGCCTCGGCCGCACGCAGCACCGAGCGTTGTTCGTGCAGATGCAGCAGCAGCAGGAGTTGGCGCGTCTTGAGCCGGGCTGCGTTGAACCAGGGGGTACCGGAATTTGCCATGAGGTGCGGTTGCGGCCGTGTATTCGTCGGAGGAATAGAATATGCCGAAAATTTCATTTGCAGCACATATCTCCCCGCGCGAGGCTAGCGCTCGCCGCAGCAGGAGCCCCTACCTCCCGGGCGCGGCCAGAACAGACGTGACCCATCTTCGACGAGGTGGCAACACGCACGCCATGACCGCGGAGGTGGACGACGATGACGGTACCTTGCCGGCCACTTGCGGGCCGTCGCTCCAGGCGTGCTGCGCGCGCCACGCCGCCTCCGGCGCGTTGCGGCGCCTCTTCCCCGCCCTGCGTTTTTCTGCTGCATTGCGCAGCGGCGACGGCTTGTTGCCGCGCGCAGTGCGCAAGTTCCCCCGACGTTGCCGGCCACCGGGTCGCCAATGGCCGCTTTCCGCTCTATCGCGAGTAACCGCATGACCTCAGATACCACCGCCAGCCTGTTCGCCCTGCCCCTGGTCGCCATCCTGCGCGGCATCACGCCGGAAGAAACGCTTGACCACGTCGGCGCGCTGATCGACGCCGGCTTCGACGCGATCGAGATCCCGCTCAATTCGCCGCGCTGGGAGCAGAGCATCGCGCTGGCCCAGCAAACCTATGGCGAGCGCGCCTGGATCGGTGCCGGCACCGTGCTGCGCAATGAAGACGTCGACACCCTGGCAGAGATCGGCGCGCGCTTCATCGTCACTCCCAACACGCGCCCGTCGCTGATCCGTCATGCGGTGTCGCGCGGGCTGACCGTGGTGGCCGGCTTCGCCACCGCCAGCGAGGCGTTCGACGCCATCGATGCGGGCGCCACCATTCTCAAGCTGTTCCCGGCAGCGACCTATGGCGCCGCGCATGTGCGCGCATTGCGCTCGGTGCTGCCCAAGCACATCCCGGTCTACGTGGTCGGCGGCGTCAGCCCGCAGACCCTGGCCGGCTTCATCGCCCAGGGCGCGGCCGGCGCCGGCATCGGCGGCGAACTGTACAAACCCGCGCAATCGCTCGAAACAACCCAGACGCATGCACGCGCCTTCGTGCAGGCCTACCAGGAACTGCAAGGATGAAGATCACCCGCCTCACCACCTACCACGCCGCACCACGCTGGCTGTTCCTCAAGGTCGAAACCGACGAGGGCATCACCGGTTGGGGCGAGCCGGTCATCGAAGGCCGCGCGCGTTCGGTGGAAGCTGCCGTGCACGAACTGGCCGGCTATGTCGTCGGCAAGGACCCGGCGCGCATCAACGACCTGTGGCAGACGATGTACCGCGCCGGCTTCTATCGCGGCGGCGCCATCCTGATGAGCGCCATCGCCGGCATCGACCAGGCGTTGTGGGACATCAAGGGCAAGGCGCTGGGCGTACCGGTGTACGAGCTGCTGGGCGGGCTGGTGCGCGACCGCATGAAGACCTATCGCTGGGTCGGCGGCGACCGCCCCGGCGCCATCATCCAGCAGATCACCGACTACCGCGCGCTGGGTTTTGACACCTTCAAGTTCAACGGCACCGAAGAAATGAAGCTCATCGACAGCGCGCGCGCGGTCGACGCAGCCGTGGTCAAGGTGGCCGAAATCCGCGAAGCCTTCGGCAATACCATCGACTTCGGCATCGACTTCCACGGCCGCGTCGGCGCGCCGATGGCCAAGGCGCTGCTGCGCGAGCTGGAACCGTTCAAGCCGCTGTTCGTCGAAGAGCCGGTACTGGCCGAACAGGCCGAGTACTACCCGCGCCTGGCCGCAAGCACCTCGATTCCGCTGGCGGCCGGCGAGCGCATGTTCTCGCGCTTCGAATTCAAGAACGTGCTGTGTGCCGGCGGCATCGGCATGGTGCAGCCTGATCTCTCGCATGCCGGCGGCATCACCGAATGCGTCAAGATCGCCGCGATGGCCGAAGCCTACGACGTCGGCTTCGCCCCGCACTGCCCGCTCGGCCCGATCGCGCTCGCCGCCTGCCTGCACGTGGACTTCGTCTCGCATAACGCGGTGCTGCAGGAACAGAGCATCGGTATCCATTACAACGAAGGCGCCGACCTGCTCGATTACGTCATCAATAAAGACGATTTTCAGTGTGTCGATGGCAGTATCGCCGCCCTGCCCAAACCCGGGCTCGGTGTGGAGATCGACGAAGACATGCTCAAGCGCGCAAACGAAAACCCGCCGGACTGGCGCAACCCGGTGTGGCGCCATGCCGATGGCAGCATCGCCGAATGGTGAGCACGCCGGAGCACACCGCCGTACTGGCGGTCGATAGCCGCTGCACGCATGGCGAAGGCGTGCTGTGGTGCGAGCAGCGCCAGGCGCTGTACTGGGTCGACATCGTTGAAAAGCGCCTGTGGCGGCATCATCCGGCCACGGCGCAATCGCGCTACTGGACGCTGCCCGATCGCCCGGGCTGCCTGGGCCTGATGGACGACGGCCGCGTGCTGGTCGCCTTGGCCAAGGCGATTGGCGTGGTCGATCCGGACAACACCGACGCCGACCTGCTGCCATTCGAAAAACTGGCCGATATCGAAGCCGACAACCCGCTCACGCGCAGTAACGATGGCCGCGTCGACCGGCATGGCAATCTGGTGTTCGGCACCATGGACGAACACGACAGCAAGGCCGCGCGCGGCGCGTTCTACCAGTTTTCGCTGCGGCACGGCTTGCGTGCGCTGCCGTTGCCGGGCGTATCGATCCCCAACTCGATCTGCTTCAGCCTGGACTGCCGCACGCTGTACTACTGCGATTCCGTGCGCCCGCAGATCCTGTGCTGCGACTACGACCCGGAGACCGCGCAGACCAGCAACACGCGCGTGTTCGCCACCCTGGATCGCGACGACGCCGAGCCGGATGGCTCGATCATCGACAGCGAAGGCCACCTGTGGAACGCGCAATGGCGCGCCTGCCGCGTGGTGCGCTACCGCCCCGACGGCAGCGTGGAGCGCATCGTGCAATTGCCGATCAAGCACCCCACCTGCAGCGCGTTCGGCGGCGCGGCACTGGATCGCCTGCACGTGATCTCCTCGCGCCTGGACCACAGTGCCGATGAACTCGCGCGCATGCCCGACGCCGGCGGCCTGTTCGTCTGCGATGTCGCCATCGCCGGCCTGCCCGAGAGCCGGGTGGCCAGCGCATGATCGCCGTCGATTGGGGCACCAGCAGCCTGCGCGCCTATCTGCTCGACGCCACCGGCGCCGTGCTGGAGCAACGCCGCGGCAGCGACGGCATCCTGGCCTGCCAGGGCCGCTTCGCCGAGGTACTCACCAGGCTGATCGCAGGCTGGGACGGCCCGCTGCTGCTGTCGGGCATGATCGGCAGCCGCAACGGCTGGGTCGAACAACCCTATCTGCCCTGCCCGGCCGGCACCGCCGCGCTCGCCCAGGCGATGCGCAGCGAAGACGACCTGCTGCCCGGCCGCGCGTTGTGGTTCGTGCCGGGCGTGAGCACCGGCGAACACGACGGCGTGCCGGACGTGATGCGTGGCGAAGAAACCCAGCTGGTCGGCCTGATCGCCGCACTTGGTGACGGTGAGCATGTCGCCTGCCTGCCCGGCACGCACAGCAAGTGGGCGCGGATCGCCAACGGCCAGCTGACCGGGTTCGCCACCGTCATGACCGGCGAGCTGTATGCCGTGCTGCGTCAACACAGCATCCTCGGCAAGCTGATGGACGACGATCACGCCGAACTGGACGCCGCTGCATTCCTGCAAGGTGTCGACCGCAGCGCCGACGCTGGCGGCCTCAGCCACCATCTGTTCGGCACCCGCACGCTCGGCCTGTTCGAACGCCTGTCCTCTGCGGCACTGCCGTCCTACCTCTCGGGCCTGTTGATCGGCCACGAACTGCGCGAGCACCGCGGCGATCATGCCATCGTGCATCTGGTCGGCAGCCCGGCGCTGGCCCAGCGGTATGCCCTGGCGCTGCAGCATCTGGGCGTCGAAAGCCAGCTGCATCCGGAAGACCTGGCAGCGGCAGGGTTGTTCGCGCTGGCCAGGCAGCGCGGGCTGGTCTGACCGGAAAAACGCAGGAGCAAGAAGCCCCTCTCCTACGGGAGAGGGGTTGGGGTGAGGGTACGGAGGTAGCCACCGTGTTTTCCAGCTGCACGAGGCTTTGCCCGTACCCTCATCCGGCGCTGCGCGCCACCTTCTCCCGACGGGAGAAGGAACTAAAGCCCCTCTCCCTGCGGGAGAGGGGTTGGGGTGAGGGTACGGCGGCAGACAGCCAACTCGACGAACTCACCTAACACTGCTCAAAGCGAGCACCGCCGTCAGCCAACCTGACTAACCGACAGGCACTACTTGCGCAGGACGGTACGCGGCTGCCGCAGCAAAAATCGCAACGCCACCCCTAAAGATCATCCACTCCACACCCGTCCCCCGACTGCTTTAGAATTGACAGGCTAAACGCCGGATTCCGCCATGCCTTTTGTTGTCACCGAAAACTGCATCAAGTGCAAATACACCGACTGCGTCGAGGTCTGCCCGGTGGATTGCTTCCACGTCGGCCCGAACTTTCTGGTGATCGATCCGGACGAGTGCATCGACTGCACCCTGTGCGAGCCCGAGTGTCCGGCCAATGCGATCTACCCGGAAGACGACGTGCCAGCAGGTCAGGAAGCCTTCGTCGCGCTCAACGCCGAGCTGGCCAAGGCCTGGCCGGTGCTGACCGTGCGTCAGGAACCGCTGCTCGATGCGGCCGAATGGGATGGCAAGCCGAACAAGTTGCCGCTGCTGCAGCGCTGATCGCCGCGATCAGATGCGGCGCGGCGCCCACAGCGCAGCCGCAACCCAACCGCATAACGCAAAACGGGCGCCAGGGGCGCCCGTTTTGCTGTCCAGCCGTGTGCCCCGCTCAGCCGCCAAGCTTGCCCTTGAGCGAGCTGATCACCGCCACCGGCGCCGCTGCCGTGGCCGGCATGCCGCGCGGGTCTACTGCCGACACGTAGCTGCCCGCATCGACCTTGACCACGCGCACCAGGAAGCTGGAGCCTTCGTAGCTCACATCGTAGGAACCCAGCATCTGCGCCTTGCTGGCGATGGTCAGGCCCGGAATCTCGGCCAGCGCCGTGCCGACCTTGGCGAACACCTCATCGCGCTCGCCGGCCACGGTAAAACCGCTGTTGGCGCTCGCCGACGGCGGCGTGTTGGCGTTCTGTTGCGTGGTGGAGGCCAGGGTTGGCACCTTCATCGCACCGGAGGTGTCGGGCAGGTTCAGGTCCGGCGGCACTTCCAGCGGCCGGGCTTCCGGGGCCAGCGCATAGTCGCCGCGCGCGCCCTTGTGAAACCAGCTGCAACCGCTCGTGGCAGCGACGGTGGCGGTCGCCAGCAACGCGAGCGACAGCACGCGGACGGGGGAAACGGAATGACGCATCGATAGATCTCCTGGGTCAGGCCGCGAGCATTTCGCGGCTGGAAAGCGCTTCCAACGCAATGGCGTCGGCGGCAAGGCGGTCGGCGGCAGGCTGGTGCGCCGCGGAGAGTGGCAGCAGCGGCAAGCGCAGGCCGTGCCCGATCCCGGCGCGCTGCAGCAACGCCTTGACCGGGATGGGATTGGATTCGATCCCGCAGAAGCTGTGATATTCGCTCAGGCGCGCATCCCAGGCGGTGGCGGCCTCGCGCTGGCCATCGCGGGCCAGATCGCACAGGCGACGGTAGGCTGCCGGCAAGGCATTGGATGCCACCGACACCAGCCCCGCGGCGCCGGACAGCATCGCGTGCGCCGCGCTGCCGTCATCGCCGCTGAGCACCACGAAGCTATCGCTGCGCAGTGCCACCAGTGCGGCAATGCGCTCGGGCTCGCTACGGGCCTCCTTGATGCCGACGATGCTGGGGTGCCCGACCAGTTCGGCCACCGTCTCCGGCAGCAGGTCGCAGCCGGTGCGGCCAGGCACGTTGTACAGCACCACCGGCAAGCCGCCGTTGTCGGCCACCGCCAGGAAGTGTGCTTTCAGCCCGGCCTGGGTCGGACGCACGTACGGCGGCGTGACCACCAACGCGTATTGCGCGCCCAGCGCGGCGGCGCGACGTGTCTGCGCAATGGTCTTTGCCGTACCGGACAGCCCGGTGCCGGCGAGCACCGGTACCCGGCCGGCCACCTGCGCCACCGCGGCGCGCAGTAGCGTGTCGTATTCGTCGTCGCTCAGCGCGGCGGCTTCGCCGGTGGAGCCGGCAACCACGATTCCCTGCACGCCACCGTGCAGCTGCTGCTCCAGCAGCCGCCGCCAGGCATCCAGGTCGAGTGCGCCATCCGGGCCGAAAGGGGTCGCCAGCGCGGTGATGATGCCGGAAAGGGACAAGATTCTGCTGCTCTTACGTGACAGGGAAGGCCCGCGCGGGCGCGGGTTGAGACCACCCGCATGTTACTTGCGGCGCGAAACCACGGGCAAGTATGCTGGTCACCGCCAGGGCGCCTGCCCGGGCGGCCATTCAGCCTGATGCAATGCCGGAAGCCCCTTTGACCGACTCGACCCCCCGGCCTTTGCCGACCGAAAACCACCTCCTGATCAACGCCTACACGACGCATCCGGAGTCCCCCCTGTTGCCCGTCACCCGCCGCATCGCCGACAGCGGCTGCAATCTCGTGGACGCCCGTCTGGCCACGGTGGGGCGCGATGTCTCGGTTACCGCACTGGCCACCGGCTCCTGGGATTCGGTCGCCAAGCTCGAAGCGATGCTGACCCGGCTCGAACGCGAGGAAGGCCTCAAGCTGGTGTGGTACCGCACCGGTCCCAAGCAGACCCAGTCCAACCTGCTGCCCTACATCGTCGAAGTGATCGCCGCCGACAAGCCCGGCATCCTGTTTCAGCTGGCCGACTTCTTCGACCGCCAGGGCATCACCATCGAAAACCTGCAGAGCACGCGCTACCGCGCCATGCAGACCGGCGCGGAGATGTTCTCTGCGCAGGTGACGATCGGGGTGCCGGCCAACATGCACATCGCCGCATTGCGCGATGATTTCCTGGAATTCTGTGATCACCTCAATCTCGACGCGATCATGGACCCGATGAAGTTCTAAGGCAGACGTACCATGGCCATCGCCCAATCCGCGCTGAAACAGATGTTCGACCACATCCGCTCCGAGACCGACTGGAACCTCGATGGCCCGCTGCGCTGGGAATATTTTTTTGCCGATCCGGCGCAGGAACCGCTGCAGAAACTCGCCGAGCAATTGACCCAGGATGGCTACCGCGTCATCGATATCTTTCTCGGCGAACGCGACGAAGACGATGGCGACGACGAGGAGTCGTATTTCCTGCATGTGGACAAGAAAGAGCACCACACCATCGAGTCGCTGAATCAGCGCAATGCGCAGTTCGACGCACTCGCCAAACGTTTCCATGTGGCTGCTTATGATGGGATGGATGTCGGCCCGGCCTGACCGCGCCGCACGCCCCTCCCGCTGAGGCTGAGCAACGATGACCGACGCTGTGCTGGAATTACCCGCTGCAACCTTCGACCTGCCGCTGGCGCTGTCCGGCGGCACCCAGACCACCCTGCGCGACTACGCCGGCAAATGGCTGGTGCTGTACTTCTACCCGAAGGACAGCACGCCTGGCTGCACCACCGAAGGCCTGGACTTCAACGCGCTGCTGCCGCAGTTCAAAAAGGCCGGTGCGATGGTGCTGGGCGTTTCGCGCGATTCGGTGAAGTCGCACGACAACTTCTGCGCCAAGCAAGGCTTCACCTTCCCCTTGATCAGCGACAGCGATGAAGCGCTGTGTCGCGCCTTCGACGTGATCAAGGAAAAGAACATGTACGGCAAACAGGTGCTCGGCATCGAGCGCAGCACCTTCCTGCTGTCGCCCGAGGGGCATGTCGTGCAGGCCTGGCGCAAGGTCAAGGTCGCCGGCCATGCCGAGGCCGTGCTGGCTGCAGTGAAGGCGCACGCCAAACAGTGACCCCCCTCGCCTCCCGCGTCCTCCATCACCCTGCACCTGCAGGCGTGATGGCTCGCCCCTGCTCCATCACTTGGAAGACCCAATGACCCGAGGCAAGCGCATCTACGTGCTGGACACCAACGTGCTGATGCACGATCCCACCGCGCTGTTCAAGTTCGAAGAACACGATGTGTTCCTGCCGATGCAGGTGATCGAGGAGCTCGACAACGCCAAGAAGGGCACCTCCGAAGTCAGCCGCAATGCGCGCCAGGTCAGCCGGTTCCTGGACGAATTGCTGGAAAACACCAACGCCGAGCAGATCCAGGCCGGCATCCTGCTCAGCCACCCGCAGGGCATCCAGCTCAAGGGCCAGGCCGCGATCGGCCGGCTGTTTTTCCAGATCAAACCGATCGACCCGGGCCGCACCTTCGGCGCCATGCTGCCGGACAACAAGATCCTGGCCTCGGTGCTGGCGCTGCGCGAAGACCATCCGGACGTGCCGGTCATTCTGGTGTCCAAGGACATCAACCTGCGCATCAAGGCCTACATCAGCGGCCTGGTGGCGGAGGATTATCAGAACGACCGCGCGCTGGACGATTTCAGCCTGCTGTTCACCGGCGCCATCGAGCTGCCGGAAGACTTCTGGCAGAAGCACAACGAAGACCTGCGCAGCTGGAACGAACGCGGCCGCACGCACTACGAGATCGTGCTGGCCGAGGACGAAGACTGGTACCCCAACCAGTACCTGTACCTGCCTGGCGAAGACGAGGTGGAACTGCGTGTGGCCAAGGTGGGCGGCGGCAAGGCTACGCTGTGCCTGGTGGACGACTTCCGTAGCGGCCAGCATGCGGTGTGGGGCATCGTGGCGCGCAACCGCGAGCAGAATTTCGCGCTCAATGCCTTGATGGACCCGGAGATCGATTTCGTCACCCTGCTCGGCACCGCCGGCACCGGCAAGACCCTGCTCGCGCTCGCCGCCGGATTGGCGCAGACCATGGACCAGCAGCGTTACCGCGAGATCATCATGACCCGCGCCACCGTCAGCGTGGGCGAAGACATCGGCTTTTTGCCCGGTACCGAAGAAGAAAAGATGACGCCGTGGATGGGCGCGCTGACCGACAACCTGGAAGTGCTCACGCACAATCAGGAAGGCGGCGCATGGGGGCGCGCCGCCACCAACGACCTGCTGGCAAGCCGCATCAAGATCCGTTCGATGAACTTCATGCGCGGGCGCACCTTCCTGTCGCGGTATCTGATCCTGGACGAGGCGCAGAACCTCACGCCGAAGCAGATGAAGACGCTGATCACCCGTGCCGGCCCCGGTACCAAGATCGTGTGCCTGGGCAACGTCGAACAGATCGACACGCCCTACCTCACCGAAACGACCTCGGGTCTGACCTACGCGGTGGATCGCTTCAAGGCCTGGCCGCACAGCGCGCACATCACGCTACGGCGCGGCGAGCGCTCGCGCCTGGCCGACTTCGCCTCGGAGGTGTTGTGATGCGCGCGCTTCGCGGCGCGGCGGCGCTGGCCGTGCTCGCGCTGGCCGGCTGCGCCACCACGCAGGGACCATCCAGCGTGCCGACCAATCTCAAGAACGGGCAGTCGTGGATCATCACGCGCCAGGGCGTGGCCGAGCAGGTGCTGCAGACCTGCTCGCGCGACAGCCCGGCGCGTCATCCGGGCCAGATCACCGGCTACTGGGCACCGAACCATCAGCAGATCGAACAGCTCGAATCCCGGCAGGACGCGTTGACGCCCACCATCGCCGAGCCGCGCGAGTTCGACCGCCAGTACGTGGGTGTGGTGATCGGGGGCCAGCAGCTGATCTACATCAACGCCTTCAAGCTGCCGAACACGCCGCAGATGAAACCGGCCACCGAGGCGATCCAGGCCTGCGATGGCGGCAACATGTTCTGGGGTGCGTTGTACGACCCGCAGACCGGCGCGTTCTCGCAGATCGCGGTGAACGGGGCACCGCCGTGATCCTGCGGTAAGCGCTGGCAGGCGCAGGCAGCGTTCAGACACCGGTTCTGCACAGCTGCAATCGGACCGTGCAGAATCGGCGCATGACCACGCCCAGCACGCTGTCCGCATTGACCATCGCCGGCTCCGATTCCGGCGGTGGTGCCGGCATCCAGGCCGACCTCAAGACCTTCGCCGCGCATCGCGTGCACGGGTTATCGGCGATCACCGCCTTGACTGCGCAACATACCCGCGCCGTCACCGCCGTGCACATCCCGCCGCTGCCATTTCTGCAGGCGCAGGTGGATGCCTGCTTTGCCGATTTCCAGATCCAGGCCGTCAAGCTCGGCATGCTGGCCAATGCCGACGTCATCCATTGCGTGGCGGACCTGCTCGAACGGCATCGCCCACCATTCGTGGTGCTCGATCCGGTGATGGTGTCCACCAGCGGCGCACGCCTGCTTGAAGACGCCGCGCTGGACGCCTTGCGCACCCGTCTGCTGCCGCTGGCCACGCTGGTCACCCCCAACACGCCCGAAGCGGAGCTATTGACCGGCCGCCGCATCGACGACGCCGATGCCGCCGAACACGCCACCGCCGCGCTGCTCGATCTGGGCGCCAACGCGGTGCTGCTCAAGGGCGGCCATCTGCACGAAGGCGCACGTGTGTTCGATCGCTTCGATGACGGCGTTACCCAGGATGTCTTCATGCATCCACGTGTGCAGGTCGACGCGCATGGCACCGGCTGCAGTCTGTCGGCCGCGATCGCCGCACAACTGTGCCAGGGCCTGTCGCTCCTCAATGCCTGCGAAGCGGCCATCGACTACGTGGCACGCGCAATCCACCTCGGCCAACGCCCCGGGCACAGTGATGTGCTGGTGCTCGACCACTTCGGCGCTGCGCACGGCGCATGAGCGTACACAGCACCACCATGAGCGCGAGCGCCGCCGACGGGCACCGCTGGCAGGTGATGCGCTACGCGCCGGCACAGCCACTGGCCGCGCTGCTATGGCTGCCGGCCTTGGGCGTGGCGGCGCGGCATTATCAACCGTTCGCGCAGGTGCTCGCATCGGCCGGCATCGCGGTGTATCTGCACGAATGGCGTGGCAATGGCAGCAGCAGCCTGCGCCCGTCGCGCGAGTACGATTGGGGTTACCGCACGCTGCTGGCCGAGGATCTTCCGGCCAGCCACGCCTTGCTGGATCGGCACGACCCGCAACTTCCACGCATCCTGGGCGGCCATAGCCTGGGCGGCCAACTGGCCTGCTGCCACGCCGCGCTGCGGCTCACGCCGGCGACGCATGCCTCTCCGCTTGCACAGCTGTGGCTGGTGGCCAGCGGCTCGCCTTACTGGCGCCATTTCCCGCGCCCCATGCGCTATGGCCTGCCGTTGGCGTTTCGCGCCCTGCCGTGGCTGGCAAAGCTGCGAGGCGTGCTGCATGGGCGCAGGCTCGGCTTCGGCGGGACCGAAGCGCGCGGCCTGATCGCCGATTGGGCACAGGTGGGCCGCAGCAACCGCTATCGCGCCGCCGGCACGACCTGGGATCTGGAACATGCACTGGGTGCATTGACCACTTCGATCACTGCGCTGACCTTCGCACGCGACAACTTCGGCCCGCCGGCGGCGTTGCACGCACTGCTGGACAAGATGCCGCAGGCACATGCCCGGCTGCAGCACCTGCAGGATGCGCAGCTGGGCGTGCGCAGCGATCACTTCGCATGGATGAAGGCGCCCGCTGCAGTGGCTGCCGCGCTCGTTGGCAGCCTTGGTGTCGAGGTCAACGGCAATCGAAGTTCACAAAGGGATTGACGAGTACGTCGGGCATCCGCATAATTCCGCTCCTGACGAGGCGCCCGTAGCTCAGTTGGATAGAGTACCTGGCTACGAACCAGGCGGTCGGGAGTTCGAATCTCTCCGGGCGCACCATCTTCAGGAACCACAAAAGACAGCATTGAACCGCTGTCTTTTCAGTTGAACGTCCAGCTGTGTTGCAGCGGATGACAAGTCAAAAACAAGATATGCGCCCGTAGCTCAGTTGGATAGAGTACCTGGCTACGAACCAGGCGGTCGGGAGTTCGAATCTCTCCGGGCGCACCAATCTTGAAGAAAATGACCAGCTTGCTGGTCTTTTTTTTGCCTGTCGTTTGCTCCCTGCCCTGCACCTCCGGCATTGCAACCACGCAAGGCGAGCGGCGGCATGACGCTGGAAACCAGGACAAGATCGCCGTTGCGTTCAACACCCGGGACATGGATGGCCGCGCGCATCGCCGTGCAGGCAGAACGGTCGCACTGCCGAAGCAATCGGCTTTCACTGCGCACGTCGAACGCCTGCACACGACGATCAAGCCGTGGCGCGCACCGCTTCCGCGCCGCCCACCACCACGACCGGCAACAACGAGGTCACTGGATGTCCGGCGTCGCGCCATGCATCCAGTCCGCCGCGCAGCGGGCGCACATCGCGATAGCCACGCTCACGCATCCGCCCCGCCAACCAGGCCGCAGACACTTCGTCCGGGCATGCGCAATAAATCACCACACTGCGCTCGCGCGGCACGCTGGCCAGGATCTGCGCAAGCTGACGCTCGTCGGCAAATACCGCGCCAGGGATCGTGTAGGGCTGCAGGTCGCGATACCCCGGTGCCCGGATATCCAGCACGGTGGGCCGCAGGCTCTCATCGCCATCCAGCAACGGCACCAGCTCCTCCACCGCGATGCGCGCATGGTCCAGCGACCGCAGCAGGCTGTGGCGGCGCCACCAACGCCAGCCGACGTAGCCCGCCAACAGCGCTACGAGCACCGCCACGGCTCCGGAGCCCAGCTCCGACAGGAAGCCGAGCACATCCTGCACCTGATCGGCGAACACGGCCCCCAGGCCCAGCCCGACCAGGGCCCACAGCGAGGCACCGAATGCGTCGTAGCGCAGGAAGGCGCCGGGCCGTACCCGCATCGCGCCGGCCATGGGCACCGACACCATCGACAGGCCCGGCACGAACTTGGCCACCGCCAGCACCCGCACACCCCAGCGCGAGAAAAACCGCTCGGTCTGCTTCATGCAGGTATCGCGCGACAGCGACAACCGGCACAGCGACTGCAAGGTGCGGTTACCGAAACGACGGCCGGCCAAATACCAGGCCAGATCGCCCAGCAGGCTGGCCAGCACCGACACGCCCCACGCCGCCAGACCGGCCAGCCACGCATCGCTACCATCGCGCAGCGCGTAACCGGCCCCAACCAGCACCAGTGTCGGTAACGCCGGTACCGGCAGCCCGAGCGACAATGCCAGTACGTTGGCGAACACCAGCGCCAATCCGTACTGTTCGATCAAGCCTTGCATGCGGGGATCCTGCGCGACGGCGAGCGACCATTATCCGCCCTTGGTCATGCCACCGGCTGCCTGGCAGCAACGAAACGATACGTTTCGGCGAGCGCCTGCAACCAGTGCGCGAACAAGTGGTCCCGACGCAGGGCACGCCGCCACCACCCCAGCGCTTCGCCCTCCTCGCCCGGCCGCCACGCCAGGTAGAACGTCTCGTCGGCTTTGGGGGTTTCCACCGGCACCTCGACCAGCAGGCCGTCGTGCAGCGCGCC
This sequence comes from Xanthomonas sp. NCPPB 1325, assembly GCF_041477645.2. Classification (NCBI taxonomy): domain Bacteria; kingdom Pseudomonadati; phylum Pseudomonadota; class Gammaproteobacteria; order Lysobacterales; family Lysobacteraceae; genus Xanthomonas; species Xanthomonas sp. NCPPB 1325. The sequence goes on along the minus strand of NZ_CM192985.1, from coordinate 2,091,753 downwards.
GCGTGCGTACGGCTCGGGCAGGAAGCCGTAGCCGGCACCGCCAAGCTGCAGCAACAGCTTGGTGTGCATGTCCGGCACGGTCAGCACATCGCGTCCGGACAATAGGCCGACGGTGCGCGGCAGCAGACGCCGCGCCGAGTCCGCCACGGCAATCGCCCGATGCTCGGCCAGCTCGGCCACGCCCAGTCGTTGCGCGCCCGCCAGAGGATGCGTGGCCGCCACCGCGAACACGAAGCGCAAGGTGCCGATCGGCTCGGCGACATAGCCGCCCCCGCTCGGCCCCTCGCCGGCCGCCACGATCAGGTCCACACGCCGGTCCAGCAAGGCCTCCCAACTGCCGGACAGCGACTCGCTGAGCACGCGCAGCCGGGTGCTGTCGGCCACCGTGTAGAAGTCCAGGATCTGCGGTTGCAACAACGCCGCCGGCAGGACCGCGTCCAGCCCGATCGCGAAATCCGACTCCCAACCGGAGGCTACCCGCCGCACCCGCACCTCCAGCTCCTGCGCGGCGCGCAACAGGTGCCGCCCTTCGCGCAATAGCTCGCGTCCGGCCTGCGTCGGCGTCGCCTTGGGGCCGACCCGCTCGAACAGCTGCACTCCCAGGTCCTCTTCCAGCTTGGACACCGTGTAGGAGATGGTCGAGGGCACCTTGAACAACACCTTGGCCGCTGCGGCAAAGGAACCACGGCGGTCGATCGCATCCAGGATCTGCAAGGCCTCGAGGCTGATTTTCATTGTTCGATTTTTTCGATGATAGCGACCAAATCTACTCGCTTTTTCTCCCGCGCGTACAGGCAGAGACTACGCATCAAGCCGCTGGGACAGCGATTCAGCCCCCAGCGCCAATTCGAATCTTTCAAGGAGCAGCATCATGTTGAATGTCCGCAAGAGCGAAACCCGTGGCCGCGCCGAACACGGCTGGCTGTCCTCGCGCCATACCTTCTCCTTTGCCAGCTACCACGATCCGCGCCATATGGGCATCGGCCCGCTGCGGGTGATCAACGAAGACAAGGTGGTCCCGGGCGAAGGCTTCGGCACCCACGCCCACCGCGACATGGAAATCATTTCCTACGTCCTGGGCGGTGCGCTGGAGCACAAGGACAGCATGGGCACCGGTTCGGTGCTGCACTACGGCGACGTGCAGCGCATGAGCGCGGGCAGCGGCGTGACCCATAGCGAGTTCAATCACTCGTCCAGCGAGCCAGTGCACTTCCTGCAGATCTGGGTGATGCCCGAGCGCAACGGCATCGAACCGAGCTACGAAGAAAAGCACTTCGATGCCGACAGCAAGCGCAACCAGCTGCGCCTGATTGCCTCGCCCGGCGGCGAAGACGGTTCGCTCCGCTTGCACCAGGATGCACGCCTGTATGCCTCGATCCTGGACGGCGACGCACGCCTGCAACAACCGCTGGCCGAAGGGCGCATCGGCTACGTGCAAGTGGCGCGCGGCAACCTGAGCATCAATGGGCAGGCGTTGTCGGCCGGCGATGCCGTGCAGATCATCGGTGAGCCGGAGATCGTGCTGGCCGATGCCCGCGATGCAGAAGTGCTGGTCTTCGATCTACCCAAGTAAGTGCCGATACGCCACTGCGGCACGCGCAGGCTTGCGCGGCCTGCAGCGGACGGGGGCACACGTCAAAACACAAAGCCCGCTTCTGCGGGCTTTGTGTCGTATGCGGGTGTGCTCGTCCTGTCATCCACGTCTGACGCCCCTGGCAGACATCATGCCGCGCTGATGCCTCCATGTACCGCCTTGTGCCTAGGCCGCCTGCGGCTTCATGTCCGCAGCGGCCGGTGCGCCGGCTGCTGCAGCGCCGGGATCGTCACCATTGACCAGCGCGAACAATGCGTCGGCATCGGCTTCCAGCACGCGCGCCGATCGCGCCAGATCATCGACCATCTGTGCCTGGTCGCGCGCCTGCACGCCGATCGATTGCAGCGCCGTGTTGGCGGTCGAAATGTCCTGCGCCTGCTCCTGGCTGGCCGCCGCGATCTGCTCCACGGTCGCGGTGACGCGCAGCACCGAGGTCACCACATCCTGCATCACGACACCAGCCTGTTCGGCCAGGCGCGAGCCATCGCCGACCTGGTCGGTCGCGTTGTCGATCAGCGAGCGGATTTCCCTGGCCGAAATGCTGCAGCGCTGCGCCAGACTGCGCACTTCGGTCGCCACCACGGCAAAGCCACGGCCCTGCTCGCCCGCCCGCGCCGCTTCCACAGCGGCATTGAGCGCCAGGATATTGGTCTGGAAGGCGATGCCGTCGATGACCTCGATGATCTGGCCGATCCGGTCGGTGGCCGAACGGATCCCGGCCGTGGTCTTGACCACGTCGGCAATCACGTCCGCACCGCGCCGCGCCACGGCAGCCGACTCCTCGGCCATGCGTCGCGCCGAGCCGGCATTGTCGGAATTGGCGCGCACCGTCGCGGCCAGCTGATCGATCGTGCCGGACGTCTGCGCCACCGCGCTGGACTGCGTGGACACGCGGTTGACCAGGTCCTGGTTGCTGGCGGAAATATGATGCGACTCGCGCTGCACGTTCTGCGCGATGCTCATGGTCTGCCGCATGAGGTCACGCATGCGTTCGGCCGAGCGCACCTGGTCGGTCACGTCGGTGGCGTACTTGACCACCTTGTACGGGCGTCCGGACACATCCAGGATCGGGTTGTAGGACGCCTGGATCCACACCGCACTGCCGTCCTTGTGCAGGCGGCGATACCGGCCCACATCGAACTGGCCGCGCGCCAGCTTCGCCCAGAAGTGGCGGTACTCGTCGGATGCGCGGTAGGCGGCATCGACAAAGACGCCATGGTGCTTGCCGATCGCCTCTTCCGCCGCATACCCGAGAATCGCCAGAAAGTTGTCGTTGGCAGCCAGTACGCGGCCGTCGAGATCAAACTCGATGACCCCCATCACCTTGTCGATGGCGCGCATGCGGCCATCCGCATCGGCAGAATCGATCACCTGGCGCGTCACATCGGTGGCGTACTTGACGACCTTGTATGGGCGACCCAATGCATCGAGGACCGGGTTGTAGGACGCCTGGATCCATACATCGGCACCGTCCTTGCCGATGCGCTTGTAGCGACCGGCGTCGAATTCCCCGCGACCAAGCGCGCCCCAGAACGCACGATAGGCAGCCGACTGACGCGTTTGCGCATCCACGAACATGCCGTGGTGTTTGCCACGGATCTCATCGAGCCGATAGCCCATCACCTGCAGGAAGTTCTGGTTGGCATCGAGTACCGTGCCATCCAGCGAAAATTCGATGACTGCCATGACCTTGTCGATCGCGTCGATCCGCCCTTCGAAATCGGCGGTCTGCCGCACCTGCTCGGTGATGTCCGTGGCGTACTTCACCACGCGGTAGGCCTTGCCCGCTCGGTCCAGCAACGGATTGTAGGAGGCATTGATCCAGACCTCGCGGCCGTGCTTGTCCAGACGGCAGAAACGCCCTGCGTTGAAATCGCCGCGCCGCAGCGCCGCCCAGAACTGGCGATAGCTCTCGCTGTCGCGATCGCTCTTGGTCACGAACATGCGGTGATGCTGGCCGACGACCTCTTCGCGCCGGTACCCCATCAACGACAGGAAGTTCTGGTTGACTTCGAGAATGCGGCCATCCAGATCGAATTCGATCACCGCCATCACCCGGTCCACCGCGTTGGCCTTGTGCTGCAGCCCACGGCTCCAGGAAGAGAACAGGCGTCCAAGCAACGATAGGCGCATCACATCGACATCCGAGATATGGGTCACCCCCTTAACGACCTGCGCACCGGTTACTTGACCGCAATTGCAACCGGCGTCTCGCGCGGTTCAGATGCAGCCACGTTGGAGGCCGACCCCAGCCAGACAGGTTCACCGTGGGGACATCCAGACGGCCGTCTTGGCTGCCAGCGTCACTGCCTCAATCGACAAGTAAACGCGCTTCAACAACTGGCATGTACGGGCGATGCCATGAGCTCCGGATCCAGATGCAACCGAGCCCACGAGCTGGATCTCGGATGCACTGCATGTGCGCAGGGGCAGCTCGCCGCGTCAGATCAGCCATTGCCTGAGTTGCACGCATCCCAGCGATGAGCACTGCGCGCACACGGAGTCTGGTTTGCCGCAATCAGCCGCAGTTACAGCACGTGACGGTCGATACCCGGCACCTGGGATCACTGGTTAGCCATCACTTCCAGGCGCAGGCCGCCTGCACGCCCGGCGACGTGACTGCGCTTTTCGCAGCACAGCTGCGCATTGCGTGCTCACTCATCGGGTTGGACGCACAAGAACGATACGTGAGTGCAATGCACGTCGTCGCCGTGCGCGATCGGCGTTCGGCATGGCAGTAGTGAGAAAAGTGGCACCCCGGATGACCAGATCATGCATTCGCTGCGATGGCTGCCACCCAGTCCGCGTTGCAGGCGCAAAGCAACCGGAATCGATCAGGAATCCCCAATTGGATGGAACGCAGAATGGAGTCGATGTGCCTTCATCCGCGATCTGCCATTGGCCGCTTTACCACGTGCCGCTTCGCAGACAGTCGCACGCCGGAACGCGCCTTACCCAAACCAAGAACAAAAACAAAAACGCCTGCAAATCAATGATTTGCAGGCGTTCGGAACACTGGCGGAGCGAGAGGGATTCGAACCCTCGATAGAGCTTTTGACCCTATACTCCCTTAGCAGGGGAGCCCCTTCAGCCGCTCGGGCATCGCTCCAGTTTTGCGTCCTGCCGCGATGTCCGTGGCAGGCCGCGAAGAATACCGGGTAACAGGGGCTAACGTAAACCCTTTATGACGATCAATTCGAAGAATCGTCGCCGTGATGCGCGCCAGAGGCGACCGGCTCGTCCCCACGTTGGATGCGCTGATAGATCTCTTCGCGATGCACAGCCACATCTTTCGGTGCGGTGATACCGATACGCACCTGATTACCCTTGACGCCGAGCACGGTAACAGTGACCGAGTCGCCGATCATCAAGGTTTCGCCTACCCGGCGAGTGAGGATCAACATTTTGCAAATCTCCTGGAACCGGTGGGTTTCCCACCAGCATCGACGGCCTCCTGAGTGAGACGCGCCCTAGGTAAAGGGAATAGACCAGAAATGGTAGCGGGACATCCTGCCAGCCATCAAGGCATAGCAGGACAAGTGTTCAGCCCAAGTGTTGCTTGACCCAGGAGGGCACACCGTCGAGTGCGGTCGCAAGGGCGGGCCCGTCCTCGCCACCACCCTGGGCGAGATCCGGACGGCCACCGCCCTTGCCACCGATCTGACTGGCGATATGGCCGAGGAGTTCCCCCGCCCTCACCTTGCCAGTTGGGCTGCCATTCACGCCGGCAACGAGCGCAACCTTGCCGGCCGATGCACCGGCCAACACGATCACCGAATCGCCCAGCTGCTGCTTCAAACGGTCCATCGCATCGCGCAGTGCCTTTGCGTCGAAACCTTCCAGGCGCACGGCAACCACCTTGACCCCGGCGACGTCGATCGCACCGGCACCGAGGTCGGCCGTCACGCCGGAGGCCAGCTTGGCCTTGAGCGATTCCAGCTCGCGCTCAAGGCGCTTCTGACGCTCGGTCAGCGCGCGCACCTTGTCGACCACCTCGGTGGTGTTGCCGCCGAGCAGACTGGCCGCGTCGGACAAACGGCGCTCTTCGTCGGCCACGTAGTCCAGGGCGCCCTGCCCGGTCACCGCCTCGATGCGGCGCACGCCAGAGGACACGCCGCCCTCGGAGGTGATCTTGAACAGACCGATGTCACCGGTGCGGGTGACATGGGTGCCGCCACACAATTCGGTGGAATAGCCGCCCATCTTCAGGACGCGCACGTTTTCGCCGTACTTCTCGCCGAACAAGGCCATCGCGCCGAAATCCAGAGCCTCCTGCATGGCCATGTTGTGCACTTCGACGCTGTGGTTGGTACGCACTTCGGCGTTGACCTTGCGCTCGATTACCGCCAGTTCTTCCGCGGTAATGGGCTGGAAGTGCGAGAAGTCGAAACGCAGGCGATCGGGCGCCACCAGCGAACCCTTCTGCTGTACATGCGTGCCCAGTACTTCGCGCAGCGCGGCGTGCAGCAGGTGCGTCGCCGAATGGTTGAGGATGGTCTTGCCGCGGCGCTGCACGTCGATGCCTCCGGCCAGCACATCGCCCAGCGCGAGCGTGCCTTCGGTAATGCGTCCCACATGGCCGTGGAACTGGCCGGCAAATTTCTGGGTGTCTGCAACCTCGATCGATACACCGGTATTGCTCAACTGCCCGCTATCGCCGACCTGTCCACCGGATTCTGCATAGAACGGGGTACGGTCGGTGAACACGATGACCTCATCACCAGCCTCGGCACGCTCGACCGGACGGCCCTGCTTGAGCAGCGCGACAACCTTGAGCGCGTCGGCGTCATGCGCCTCATAACCCAGGAACACGGTCGGCGACATGGTGGCAACCAGATCGGCGGGTAGCGCGACGCCGCCGCCGAACTTGCCTGCCGCGCGCGCGGTTTCGCGCTGCCGCTCCATCGCAAACTCGAAACCCTCCATATCGACCCGCATGCCGCGCTCACGTGCGATGTCGGCGGTCAGGTCGACCGGGAACCCGTAGGTGTCGTACAGACGGAAGGCATCGGCGCCGGGAATGACCTCCTGCGAGCGTGCCGCCACGTCGTCGAAGATCTTCATGCCGGCGTCCAGCGTCTCGGCAAAACGTTCCTCTTCCGCCAAGAGGGCGCGTGCCACGGTGTCCTGCGCGGCGGCCAACTCAGGGTAGGCCTCGCCCATCAGCTCGACCAGCGTCGGCACCATCTTGCTGAAGAACGGCTGGCGAACACCCAGCATCCAGCCATGGCGCAGCGCACGCCGGATGATCCGCCGCAGCACATAGCCGCGACCTTCGTTGGAAGGCAGTACGCCATCGACGATCAGGAACGAACAGGCGCGGATGTGATCGGCGATCACACGCAACGACTTGTTTTCAAGATCGGTGATGCCGGTCAGCGCACTGGCCGTGCCGATCAAGGCCTGGAACAGATCGATCTCGTAATTGGTATGGACGTGCTGCAGGATCGCGGCCAGACGCTCCAGCCCCATGCCCGTGTCCACGCACGGTGCCGGCAGCGGCACCAGGGTGCCGTCGGGCTGGCGGTCGAACTGCATGAAGACCAGGTTCCAGATTTCGATGAAGCGGTCGCCATCTTCGTCGGGCGAGCCGGGCGGGCCGCCGGCGATGTGATCGCCGTGGTCGAAGAAGATCTCGGTACACGGACCGCACGGACCGGTGTCGGCCATCTGCCAGAAGTTATCCGACGCATACGGCGCGCCCTTGTTGTCGCCGATGCGCACGATGCGGCTTTCCGGAATGCCGATCATGTCGCGCCATAGGGCGAATGCCTCTTCGTCGGTGTGATACACCGTGACCAGCAGGCGGTCCGCCGGCAACTTCCAGACCTGGGTCAACAGCTCCCATGCCCAGGCGATGGCGTCCTTCTTGAAGTAGTCGCCGAACGACCAGTTGCCCAGCATTTCGAAGAAGGTGTGGTGGCGCGCGGTATAGCCCACCGAGTCCAGGTCGTTGTGCTTGCCGCCGGCGCGCAGGCAGCGCTGGACGTCCGCGGCGCGCACGTAACTGCGCTTTTCCGCGCCAAGGAAGACGTCCTTGAACTGGACCATGCCGGAATTGGTGAACAGCAAGGTCGGGTCGTTACCCGGCACCAGCGGCGCGGATGGCACGATGGTGTGGCCCTTCCCCTCGAAAAACGCGAGGAAGTCACTACGGATCTGGGAAGTGCTGAATTTGGCAGGTGCGTTCATGAGCTGGCATTGGGCGGGCGGCAGTCCCGGTCACCCAATGAAATGTGGGCGCAGAGGAGCGGAACAACCTGAAACCACGAAGGGTAGCAGGCCTGACGCCCTCAGTCCTCAAGGTCGAAGCGGGTGGCGCGACGAATGCAGTCGCCGTCGAAACCGCGCCTGGCCAATAGATCGGCGGCCTTGCGCCGCTGCGGCAGATCGACCGGCCCTTCTTCACCAAACCGGCGCCGGATCAGATCACGTGCGTTCTCGATCCAATCGCCTTCAAACGTGGCCATGGCAGCACTGACGGCATCGCTATCCAGGCCATGGGTTCCCAGCTCGGCACGGATGTGCAGCGGGCCATAGCCCGACCCGGCGCGGTTACGGACCACTGCTGCGGCAAACCGGGCGTCATCCTGCCAACCTTCGCCCGCAAGCCGCTCGACCGCGGCCTGTGCGACCTCCGGCTCGATCCCGCGCGCCAGTAGCTTTCGGTTCAATTCCTTGCGTGAATGCTCGCGTCGCACCAGCAGGCCGAGTGCGCGCTGGACCGGCGTCTGCTCCTTGAACCGGCGTCCCCGCTTTGGTGCGGGTTCTTGCTCGTCCATCGTGACGTGTCCCCCTAACGCTGAATCAATGCGCCCTCCGTGGCGCCTGCCCTCCTGGCCTTCGATAGATCTACCGCGAGAAGCAACGGCACTGACTCCGCCGTCCTCGCGATAGAAAAACTTGGCGCGTCACCTGCAGCTGGCTAACAAACTGATCGAAAGCGCTTGAGTCCGCCGAGTCCATCACCGGACCCGGCCGGCCGTCTGCAGTGCCAACGCACCTGTCGCAGCCGGCCGCCAGCGGTTGCGCTTATTCCTTCTCAGCGTCGTCGCCTGCTTCGCGGGGCGCTTCGGCGGGCTGGAACTTCTCGCGCAGCTCTGTTTCGAGCTTGGCAGCGACCTGCGGGTTGTCGCGCAGGTAGCCACGCGCATTGTCCTTGCCCTGACCGATACGCTCGTCGCCGTAGCTGTACCAGGCACCCGCCTTGTCCACCAGCTTGGCTTCCACACCCATGTCGATCAGTTCGCCTTCGCGGCTGATGCCTTCGCCGTAGAGGATTTCGGTCACGATCTGCTTGAACGGAGGCGCCAGCTTGTTCTTGACCACCTTGATCTTGGTCTGGTTGCCGATGATCTCGTCACCCTTCTTGATCGCGCCGATACGACGGATGTCCAGGCGCACGGAGGCGTAGAACTTCAATGCGTTACCGCCGGTGGTCACTTCCGGGCTCTGGCCCGGCATCATCACGCCGATCTTCATGCGCAGCTGGTTGATGAAGACCACCAGCGTGTTGGATCGCTTGATGTTGCCGGTCAGCTTGCGCAGGGCCTGGCTCATCAGGCGTGCCTGCAGACCCGGCAACTGGTCGCCCATTTCGCCTTCGATTTCCGCCTTCGGGGTCAGTGCGGCCACCGAGTCGACCACCACGATGTCCACCGAGCCCGAGCGCACCAGCATGTCGGCGATTTCCAGCGCCTGCTCACCGGTATCGGGCTGCGACAGCAGCAGGTCGTCAACGTTGACGCCCAGCTTGGCGGCATAGATCGGATCCAGCGCGTGTTCGGCATCGATGAAGGCAGCCGTCCCGCCCTTCTTCTGGCACTCGGCAATTGCCTGCAGGGTCAGCGTGGTCTTGCCCGAGGATTCCGGGCCGTAGATTTCCACGACGCGGCCCTTCGGCAGGCCGCCGATCCCCAGTGCGATGTCCAACATCAGCGAACCGGTCGGAATGATCTCGACCGCCTCGATCACGCGGTCGCCCATGCGCATCACGGAGCCCTTGCCGAATTGCTTTTCGATCTGGCTCAGTGCGGCGGAAAGGGCGCGCTTCTTGTTCTCATCCATCTGGGTGATCCTTGTCAGTGATTTCGGTGTGGAGCTAAAGTAGCGGCGGTGTATCGCACAGGCTGAGACTGGCGGCGACACACTCAGATTAACGATGCAGACCCTGCGCTGGCAGCGGTGAATCCTGCGCTACCGGCTGAGAAAAAAGCCAGCGCGCACATCGGCGCAATCCTTAGCGATTGGGCCTCAGCAGCCCGCAATACAGGCCTTCGATGGCGAAATCCTGATCCGGCAGCACTTCGATCGGCGCATAGTCCGGGTTGCGCGGCAGCAGCCGGATCCGGTCCTTGCCGATCTTGAGCAACTTGACCGTGATCTCTTCCTCGATCCGGGCCACCACGATCTGCCCGGAGCGGGCGTCGCGGGTGCGGTGCACGCCAATCAGGTCGCCGTCGAAAATGCCCTCGTCGCGCATGGAGTCGCCCTGTACCTTGAGCAGATAGTCCGGTGAGGGCGAGAAGAACACCCGGTCGAGCACGACGAAGTCGTCCGAGCCGATATCGGCACCAATCGGCAAGCCCGCCGCCACGCGGCCCAGGACGGGCAAGCGCAGCACATCGTCGCGCGCCGGCTCGCTCACCGGCGGCGTGCGCGGCGGCGCGCCCTGCCCGGCCAGCCGAATCCCGCGCGCCTGTCCCGGCACGCGGCGGATCGCCCCGGCCTGCTCCAGGGCCTCCAGGTGATATTGCGCGGCACGCACGCCCTTGAAGCCGAAAGCGCGGGCGATTTCGGTCTGCGAGGGCGGAACGCCGTCGGTCTCGATGCGCTCGGCGATCAAGGCCAGAATGGCTTGCTGGGTATCGGTCAGGTCCATGGTTAGTAGTATTACTACTAACGGCACGCGACGCAATAGCCAGAGGCTGCGGTCGTTCGGCTGCGGTCGTTCGGCTGCGATGACCGGCTCCGCTATCGCCGGCTGCGCCAGATCGAGAACAGGATCCAGATGCCGCACAGGCCGGCACCGATGAACCCACCGACGCCCAGCCCGAGCAGCCAGCGGCTAGCGCTACCGCCGACGCTGTTCATGACGATCGACGAGCCGATCACCAGCGCGGCGGTGACGATGCCCATGGTGAGGCGATTGGCAGCGCGGTCGACCTGGTCGCCGAACTCGCGCAAGGCGCGCGTTTCCACCTGCAACTGCAGCTTGCCGCGCCGCGCGGCCTGGATCAGCCGCTTGAGATCGCGCGGGAGATCGCCGATCAGGTCGATAGCGCCGGTCACGGTGCGACGGCTGCGCCGCAACATGGCGCGTGGTGCATAACGCTGCACCACCACACGCTCCAGATAGGGCCGCGCTTCGGTGGCCATGTCGAAGTCCGGGTCGAGCTGGCGCCCCATGCCTTCGAGGGTGAGGAAGGCCTTGATCATCAGCGCCAGATCCGACGGCAGCGTCAGGCCGTGATCGCGCAGGATCGCGGTGACGTCGCCCAGCATCGCGCCGATGCGCAACTCCTTGAGCGGCACGCCGCGGTACTCGTCGACGAAGGCTCCGATGTCCTGCTGCAAACGCGCCTCGTCGATATCCAGACTGGTCCCTGCCCACTCCAGCAACACGTCGATGACCGCGTCGGCGTCGTAGCTCACCATGCCATGCAGCAGCTGTGCGACCTGAAACCGACGCTGCTCGGACACCCGCCCGACCATGCCGAAATCGATGACCGCGATCCGGCCATCGCGCAGGTAGAAAATGTTGCCCGGATGCGGGTCGGCGTGGAAGCAGCCGTGCTGCAACACCATCTTGAGCACGATGCCGGCGCCGGCCCGCGCCAGCGCACGGCGGTCCAGTCCCGCCGCATCGACTGCCTGCAGGTCGCGCCCGGGGATGCCGTCGATGAATTCCTGCACATTGAGCGACTCGCAGGTCCACTGCCAGTACACCGCCGGCACCACCACCTGCGGGTCGTGCGCGAAGTTGGCGGCGATGCGCTCGGCATTGCGGCACTCGGCGGCGAAGTCGAGCTCGCGCCGCAGTGAAACGGTGAACTGCTGCACCACTTCGGTCGGGCGATAGCGCTTGAGATCCGGTGCGCGTGTCTCGACGATATCGGCCAGCCGCGCGAGCAGGCGCAGATCCGCATCGATGGTGTCGCCGATGCCGGGGCGAAGGATCTTCAACACCACCGGCGTGCCATCGGCCAACCAGGCGCGGTGGGTCTGCGCCAGCGATGCAGCGGCCAGCGGGTGTTCGTCCAGGCGCGCGAAGACGGTGTCCGGTTCGGCGCCCAGCGCGGCCACCAGCTGGGGGCGGACCTGCTCGAACGGCAATGCGGGCACCGCGTTCTGCAGCTCGCTCAGCTCGTCGATCCACTCCGGGGGCAACAGGTCCACGCGCGTGGCCAGCACCTGGCCCAGCTTGACGAAGGTGGGCCCGAGTTCTTCCAGTGCGCGCCGCACGCGCACCGCCGCAGACATGCGCAAGCGACCTTCGGCGTTGTTCCAGTGCAGCAGCCGGCCGGCACGTTCGAGCACATCGGCCAGCCCGATCCGGCGCACCACATCGCCGAAGCCATACCGGATCAGGACCGCGGCGATTTCCTGCAGACGCCCGAGGTCACGGACGGTGCCCAGCGCTTCCCACATCAGTGCACCGCCTGCATGTAGCGGGCTGCGTGACCGTGCGCGCGGAACGGCGGCGGTGCAGGCGACCTGCGGGCATCCGGTCTATTCGCCTGCGGTCGATGCCATCGCCAGCATGTCTCCGCTGGCGCTGGACGCACGCAGCGCGCGTCAGAAACGCATGCCTGCAGGGCGACATCGGAACGGTCGCTGCATCCGCGTGCGTGCAACGCAACAGAACACACCGCAGCGGCCGCACAGCCGCCAGAAAAAACGGACGGCCACGCATCATCAACGGCAGTGGAAAGCAGCAGCAACATCGGCACGCAGGTCGGCAGGCAGACCCTGTTTGTAGCCGATCTCGGCGACGCTGTCGCGTCTTTGGCCGGGCCCAGGTTTGGCGCGACTCACAAATCGCGGCAGGCAGCAGCCAGGCGGATCTGGGCAGCGCAGACCGCCGGATGCAACCGGTTCGGCCCATTCGGGGCCGCGCCCGCGCCCGCTCGACGGCAGCACAGCGGCCTGCTGTCGCTCCAGGCAGGCAGGACTGCGCCTGTGCACCGACTACCGCGTGCGGGCAGTGGCGCGGTGTTGCGATGCGCTCAATAACGCAGCCGCAAGGTCACCCCATAGGTCCGCGGCGCGCCCAGGAACGCGTTCCAGGAGCCGGCCTGCAACGGTGTATCGATGACGATCTGTCGATAGGTTTCGTTGCCCAGATTCTCCGCCCAGGCTTCCAGCAGCCAACGCTTGTCGTCTGCACCGATGCCCACCCGCGCATTGAGCAAGGTGTAACCGGGTTGCGCTTTTTGCGGATCCAGATCCGAGCCGGCGTTGTACTCGGAGCTGTATTTGGCTCCGACGTTGGCGCGACCGGTCAAGCGGTTGCCCAATGCGTGCTCGTAGGTCACCGACAGGTTGGCCGACCAGCGCGGCGCAAAGCTCGCTCGGCTGCCGGGCAGCAACGCCAGCTCTGCATCGGGCAACACATCATCGCCATAGGTGGTGTCTGCATAGCTGAGCCCGCCCTGCACCATCAGCCCGGGCAAGGCGCCCTGCCAGAGCACTTCGGTATCGATGCCGCGCGACACCACGGTGGGAATGGCGCGAACCACGAAACTGGTGCCGAGAAAATTGTTGAGCTGGAAGTCGCTGAAGTCCTGGTAGAACAGCGCTGCGTTCACCAGCAGGTTGCCGCCGAGCCAGGTGGTCTTGGCGCCGAGTTCGTAGCTGTCGACGAATTCGCCCGGAAACGAGGTGTCGTCCACCGGCAGGATGCCTTGCACGCCGCTGGACAGGCCGTCGGAAGATTGCACGCGGTCGAGGTTGAAACCACCGGCCTTGTAGCCGCGCGCCGCCGACGCGTAGGTCATCAGTGATGCATTCCAGCGATACGCCAGCTTGGCGGTGCCGGACCACTCGCGTTCGGTGCGGCGCTGTTCGGTCAGGCGGCCGGCGTGGGCGATATTGGTCCAGGGCAGACAGCTGAAGCCGATGACCTGCGGCGCAATGGAAGGCACTGCAGCTGCGGGCACGCCGCGCGAGACGAGCGCAGCGCCGATGCGCCGCAACGCTGCCGGATCCACCTGCCCGTCGGAGGCAAAATAACTCGCGCAGGCCGGGCTCCCATCGGGGTTTTCAAACGCCGAGCGCAAGGCCTTGTGCTCGTAGGTATAGCGCAGGCCGACCACCACATCCAGCGCATCGGTGGCATGCCAGGTGTTGTTGGTGAACAGCGCGGCGCTGGTGCCGTCCTGCCGAAACCGGTCCTGGCTGCCCTGCCCGCGAAACAGGCTGCCGGCGGGCAGGCCGGTCGTATCGGCGAGAAAACGCGTTGCGTCGGCGCGTGCTGCCAATGCCGGATTGATGCGTGCAAGCATCACGCTGGACAGATAGGGCTCGTAGGCGCTGCCAAACCGGTAGGACTCGTTGCGGTGCAGGGTTTCGTCGGCATAAAACGCGCCGACCAGCCAGTCGACGCGCTCGGTGGACCCGGCCAGGCGGAGCTCCTGGCTGAAGGTCCTGAACTTGGTGAGCATCTCGTTCTCGCGCGCCTGGCGGTAGAGGATGTCGGCAGCGCCATAGTCGAAATCCAGGCCGTTGACCGACTTCCAGTCGCGCAGCGCGGTGATCGAGGTCAGCACTGCATCGCTCAGCCAGGGCGTGGTCCAGTCGACCTGCGCCGACACGCCCTTGTCACGGATGTCCTGCGCCGTGCTGCGGTTGCTGTAGGCGCGCCTGCGTTGCGGCTCTGCACGCGGGCTCGTGCCCTGCCCGCCAGGCGCCAGCGCATCGATCAGGGCGGCAGTGGGGCCACGCTCGGTGGTCACGGTGACGCAGCAGTTTTCCTTGCGACTGGTGGCATCGGCGGCAAGATTGATGTCCAGATCATCGCTGGGCTCCCACAACCACTGCACCCGCACAGTACGCAAATTCTGGTCGCCATCATCGGTTGCGGTACGGGGGCCGGCACCGGTCACCACCTGGTCGAAGCCGTCGCGACGACGTCTGGCTGCATACACGCGCAACGCACTGGTCTCGCCCAGCGCGTCGTTGAACGCGCCCGCCACGCCGAGCGCACCGTAATTGCCCGCGGTGATCTCGGCATCGGCACTGCGGGTGAAACTGGGGCGACGTGTGACCACGTTGATGACGCCGGCAGAGGTGTTCTTGCCGAAGACGGTGCCCTGCGGTCCTTTCAGCACTTCGATGCGTTTCAGCTCGCCCAGGTCGGCAAAGCTCACGCCATTGCGTGCACGCGCCACCCCGTCGATGACCACGCCGACCGAAGATTCGAGCCCAGCGTTGTCGCCCACCGTGCCGATGCCGCGGATGCGTGCAGTGGTCTGCGCTGCGCTCTGGCTGCTGGTCACGATCAAGCCCGGCACCAGCACCTGCAGTTCCTTGATGTCGTGCACGCCGCTGTCCTGCAGCAGTTGTTCGGGCAAGACCGACACGACCACCGGCACATCCTGCAGCGATTCCTCGCGCTTTTGCGCAGTCACCTTGAGCGCAGCCAGGGTCGCCGGCTCATCAGGCACGGTCTGCGCCGAGAGAGGCCGTGCGGGCAGCGCTGCCAACAGGGCAAGCGCCAGCACGGTGCGGTGGTGCCGTTGCATATCCATGAGTGTCCCCCGACGAGATCGCGTGCGCTGCCTGCAGCCAGTGCCGCAGCTATGCGCGCGGTGCCACCTTACCGGGTTCGACGCCCTGTCGCGTGCCACCAGCGGAATGCGCGGAGCGCCCGACGAACGCGGGCCGCACGCAGGATGCATGCAAGCCATGCGCCGCCAGCGGCAGGACTCATCGGCAATGGAGAACGGCAGTGCCCACGCTCACACTAAAGTCGCAATGCCCGCGATCCGCCGCGCGAGATGCCTGCTCGCGGAATCAAAGCAGTGCGCTCAGCCCACGCAACGCGGCCACCACGGTCTGGCGCCGTACCGCATCGCGATCGCCAGCGAACTGGAACAGATGCGCCGTGGCGTAGCCGCCGCGCCGCTTCCAGCCGATCCACACCGTGCCGACCGGCTTGTCGTCGCTACCGCCGCCCGGCCCGGCGATGCCGGTCACCGCGACTGCGATGCTTGCACCGGAGTTGACCAGCGCGCCGGAGACCATTTCGATCACGGTTTCGCGGCTGACCGCACCGTGCACTTCCAGCGTCTGTGGTCGCACGCCCAGCAAGGCCTGCTTGGCCTCGTAGCTGTAGGCGGCCATGCCGCAATCGAACCAGTGCGACGAGCCGGCGACATCGGTCACTGCCTTGGCGATCCAGCCGCCGGTGCAGCTCTCGGCCGTGACCAGTCGCTCGCGCGCAGCAAGCAGTTGCTGACCCAGGGTTTCGGCCAGCTGCTGCAACTCGGAATCGGCGGACAAGGACATGGGCACGGCGATGAAGGAAGGCAGCGGACGTTTTAGCCCAATTCGCAGCCCCTGTCTGCGGCTGGCCCGGCGCGCCGGCCCCGGCGGCGTAGCCGCGATTCAGTCGCACTGTGTTGCCTGGCAGCGGAAGCGAGGGCATGGCGTGCACAACGGCGCTCGCTGCGCCGCCGCTGCGGCGATATGACGTCCATCCGCCGCCGCCACGCCAATCCTTTCCAGACCGCCCTGCTCCAGCTTGCGCCGCCGCTGCAGCCCACCACGGGTGATCTGCAGCCGCGCCGGCGGAGACTGGTGCGCAGCTCGCCCATCAGCGCACGGGCGATGACCTGGCAAGGCGGCTTGCGCAGCAGCCGTAAACGAAGGACCTAGGTTTCCCAGTCTTCCCGGCGGTCCGGCAGCATCGCGCGCAGCGGCGCGCCATCGTCGCCTGCGGCAAGCCGCTCGGCTTCGACCATCGGCAGGTCGACGTCGAGCAACCAGCCGTCCTCGTCAGCCTGCTCGCCGCGGACCACTTCCAGCTGGTGCAGCTTGGAACGCAGGCGGCCGGCCGACGGCGGCAGCCGCAGTTGCCCGGTCACATGACGCAGATCCAGGCGTTGGCCGAGCGCGTGCTGCAGCTCTTCCAGACCGCGGCCGTCGCGCGCGGAGATCCACACGCGCTCGCGGCGCGCCGGGTCGGGAATCCCGTCCTGCGCGTCGTGACGCACTTCGGCGCCGTCGATCCTGTCGATCTTGTTGAACACCAGCAGCTGCGGCAGATCGCCCGCACCCACGGCATGCAGCACTTCGTCGACCTGCAGGATGCGCTCTTCGCGCAGCGGGTCGGCCGCATCGACGATATGCAGCAGCAGATCGGCCTCGCGCGCCTCCGACAGGGTCGAGCGGAACGCGGCCACCAGTTCATGCGGCAGATCGCGCACGAAGCCGACCGTATCGGCCAGGATCGCACTGCCGCCCGGCAACGCAATGCGGCGCACGGTGGGGTCCAGGGTCGCGAACAGCTGGTCGGCCGCGTAGGCGTCGGCGCCGGTCAGTGCGTTGAACAGCGTCGACTTGCCGGCATTGGTGTAGCCCACCAGTGCGATGCGCGGCAATTCACTGCGCAGACGCGCGCGGCGCATCTGATTGCGCTGCACCTCGACCTTTTCCAGCCGCTTCTGCAACTGCTCCACGCGCTTCTGCAGCAGGCGGCGGTCGGTTTCCAGCTGGGTTTCGCCGGGGCCACGCAGGCCGATCGCACCGCCGCGCTGGCGCTCGAGGTGGGTCCAGCCGCGCACCAGCCGGGTGGCCATGTGGCGCAACTGCGCCAGCTCCACCTGCAGCTTGCCTTCGTGGCTGCGCGCACGCTGCGCGAAGATATCCAGGATCAGCCCGGTGCGGTCGATCACCCGCCGCTCCAGGTAGCGCTCCAGGTTGCGCTCCTGGCCGGGCGACAAGGTGTGGTTGACCAGCACCAGATCCGCGCCGGTGGCCTCGGCCGCCGCCTTGACCTCTTCCAGCTTGCCGCTGCCGATCAAGGTCGACGGGCTGGGTTTGTCGATGCGCGCGGTGAGCGTTGCCGCCACCGTGGCGCCCGCCGACTTTGCAAGGTCGGCGAACTCTTCCAGCACATCGTCCTCGGCAGGCCCACCGGAGTGGGTCTGAATCAACAGCGCGTGTTCACCCTTGCGTGAGCGA
The DNA here is from genome assembly GCF_041477645.2 of Xanthomonas sp. NCPPB 1325. NCBI lineage: Bacteria > Pseudomonadati > Pseudomonadota > Gammaproteobacteria > Lysobacterales > Lysobacteraceae > Xanthomonas > Xanthomonas sp. NCPPB 1325. The sequence continues at coordinate 2,073,971 of NZ_CM192985.1, read as the reverse complement.
TCAAACACGCACTACTCCATTACTGCTCGACGTCGTCATCTTCCGCTTGATTACCTTCATTGGATTGCACGTACCCACCACCCGGCCCCACGCGCACATTGCGCGCCGGCACGACCGTGGAGATGGCGTGCTTGTAGACCATCTGACTCACCGTGTTGCGCAACAGGACCACGAATTGATCGAACGATTCGATCGTGCCCTGCAGCTTGATGCCGTTGACCAGATACACAGAGACCGGCACTCGCTCGCGCCGCAGCGCATTGAGGAATGGATCCTGTAAAGATTGCCCCTTAGCCATCGAAAACTCCTCGTCGTTCTTGTTCTTATTGTCCCGGTCGACACCCGCCATCCCCAGCCGGCCCCGGAAACGGGATGTTACACGCCTGAAGGCGACTGCACAGCGGGACGATGAGCGAGGAAGCCGACAAGTGCGTCATCCAATCGATGCCGATCACGCTCCGGGTCGAACCAGCGCGCGTCGAGCTCGCCACGCAGCCAGGTGAGCTGCCGCTTGGCCAGCTGTCGGGTCGCCTGCACCGCCTTGTCACGGAATTCGGCCAGGCTGCCGGCCCCATCCAGATACTCCCAGGCCTGGCGATAGCCCACCGCGCGCACTGCGGGCAGATCCAGCGGTGCGGCCACCGCCTGCATCTGTGGTAACGCCCGCAACTGCCGCACCTCTGCCAGAAAATCCTGCGCCAGCATCGCGTCCAGGCGGTGTTCGATGCGTGCATGCAGCACCGCACGCTCGCATGGCGCCAGTACCACCTTCAGCACCCGAACCGGCAGCCGCGGCCCCGGCGGTAGCGCCTGCCAATAACTGATGGGCCGCCCGCTGACGCGGTAGACCTCCAGCGCCCGCTGGATCCGCTGCGGATCGGCGGCGTGGATGCGTGCCGCCGCGACCGGGTCTACGTGTGCCAGCTGCGCGTGCAAGCCGGCCCAACCGAGCTGCTCGGCCTCGGCCGCGATGGACGCGCGCACCGTCGGGTCGGCCTCGGGCAATTGCGACAGGCCTTCCAGCAACGCACGGAAATACAGCCCGGTGCCACCGGCGAGAATCGGCAACTTGCCGCGCGCCACGATGTCGTCGATCGCCTTGCGCGCATCGGCGGCGAATTCGGCGGCCGAATAGACCTGCCAGGGATCACGCAGATCGATCAGGTGATGCGGCACCGCTGCCCGCATGCCGGCATCGGGCTTGGCCGCGCCGATGTCCAGCCCGCGGTACACCAGCGCCGAATCGACGCTGACGATTTCCCCATCCCAGCGCTGTGCAGCCTCCAGCGCCAGCGCAGTCTTGCCGCTGGCAGTGGGGCCCATCAGGGCGATCGCCAATGGGCGTTGGTCGGCAGGCATCAGTCCTCGTCCGGCCAACGGATCGTCGGCGCGGCCGATGCACTGACGCGCGGGACGGGAATGGCCGCCATGGCGTTCCACACCTTCAACGCATCCACGGTCGCCACCACATCGTGCACGCGCAGCAGCAGCGCACCGTGCTGTGCGGCGATCAGATGTGCCGCCACCGAGCCGTGGATGCGTTCGGCGGCGATCTCGCGCCCGGTCAACTCGCCGATACTGCGCTTGCGCGACAGCCCCGCCAGCACCGGCAGGCCGAATTCCTGCAGTCGCTGTAGCTGCGCCAGCAAGGTGAGGTTATGTGCAGTGGTCTTGTCGAAGCCGAAACCCGGGTCAAGGATCAGCCGTCGCTTGTCGATGCCGGCCATCTCGGCGGCGAAGATGCGTTCGGCCAGAAACCGGTGCACCTCACCGACCACATCGTCATAGTGCGGCGCGTCCTGCATGGCATGTGGCGCGCTGCGCGCATGCATCAGCACCACGGGGACGCGCAGGTCCGAAGCCGCCTCCAACGCTCCGGGCGAACGCAACGCATGGACGTCGTTGATCATGCCGGCGCCGGCCGCGACCGCCGCACGCATGACCTCCGGTTTGAAGGTGTCCACGCTGATCGGCACGCCGGTGCGCTGCGCCAATGCCTCGATGACCGGAATCACCCGCTGCAGCTCCTCTTCCACCGACACCGCTGTAGCGCCCGGGCGGGTGGATTCGCCGCCGATGTCCAGCACCGCGGCGCCCTGTTCCACCAGCAACAGCCCATGCGCGATTGCCGCTTCGCAGGTCGCATGCTGGCCGCCGTCGGAGAACGAGTCGGGCGTGACATTGACGATCCCCATCACCTGCGGTGCATCCAGTCGCAGGCTGCGGCCGGCGCAATCCAGTTTGAGGGCGGTATCGAACATCGGGCGGTGTCTCCGTGGGGTGGCTGCGATCGCTCGCACATGGGCCTTGATGCAGCCCGATAACGCATCAAGGCCGGGAATCGCTTCCCGGCCTTGATGGATGCATCTGCAGATCGGCGTTTGACCGGCTCAGATCTGCTCGGCGGGTCCGGCGATCGGCGGCAACGGACGCGGGCTGCCCTTGTCGTTGTTGTTGCCACCGTCCTTGTCGGACTTGCCCCAACCGGCCGGCGGCGGCGGCTCGCGGCCTTCCATGATGGCGTCGATCTGCGGTACGTCGATGGTTTCGTACTGCAGCAGCAGCTGCGACATGGCATGCAGCTTGTCCAGATTCTCGGTGAGGATGGTCTTGGTCTTGCTGTAGGCCTTGTCAAGGATCGAACGCACCACTTCATCGATCTTGCGCGCGGTCTCGTCGGAGACGTTCTTGTGCTGCGTCACCGAACGGCCCAGGAATACCTCGTCCTCTTCCTCGCCGTAGGCCACCGGGCCGAGCTCGTCGGACAGGCCCCACTTGGTGACCATGTTGCGAGCCATCTTGGTGGCCCGCTCGATGTCGTTGGACGCACCGGTGGTGACCTTGTCGCCGCCGAAGATCAGCTCTTCGGCAACGCGACCGCCGTACAGCGAGCACAGCTGCGATTCGATGGCGACACGGTTCATCGAATAACGGTCGCCTTCCGGCAGATACATGGTCACACCGAGCGCGCGACCGCGCGGAATGATGGTGACCTTGTAGACCGGATCGTGCTCCGGCACCAGACGCCCGACGATGGCGTGGCCCGCCTCGTGATACGCGGTGAGCGTTTTTTCGTCCTCGCTCATGGCCATCGAACGACGTTCGGCGCCCATCAGGATCTTGTCGCGGGCACGGTCGAAGTGATCCATACGGACCTCCTTCTCGCCGCCGCGCGCGGCAAACAGTGCCGCCTCGTTGCACAGGTTGGCCAGATCGGCGCCGGAGAAGCCCGGGGTACCGCGCGCAATGACCATCGGCACCACGTCGTCGGCCAGCGGCAGCTTGCGCATGTGCACGCGCAGGATCTGCTCGCGACCCTTGACGTCCGGCAGACCGACCACGACCTGGCGGTCGAAGCGGCCCGGACGCAGCAGCGCCGGGTCCAGCACGTCGGGGCGGTTGGTGGCCGCGATCACGATCACGCCTTCGCCACCCTCGAAGCCATCCATCTCGACCAGCAACTGGTTCAAGGTCTGCTCGCGCTCGTCGTGACCGCCACCCAGGCCAGCACCGCGATGACGGCCCACCGCATCGATTTCGTCGATGAAGATGATGCACGGCGCGTGCTTCTTGGCCTGTTCGAACATGTCGCGCACGCGGCTGGCGCCGACGCCCACGAACATTTCGACAAAATCGGAGCCGGAGATACTGAAGAACGGCACCTTGGCCTCACCGGCGATCGCCTTGGCAAGCAGCGTCTTGCCGGTACCCGGCGGGCCCACCATCAGCACGCCACGCGGAATCTTGCCGCCCAGCTTGGTGAACTTGGTCGGGTCACGCAGGAAGTCGACCAGCTCGCCGACCTCTTCCTTGGCCTCGTCGCAACCGGCAACGTCGGCAAAGGTGATCTTGATCTGGTCTTCGCCCTGCAGCTTGGCGCGCGACTTGCCGAAGCTCATCGCGCCCTTGGCGCCACCACCACCGCCCTGCATCTGGCGCATGATGAACAGCCAGAAGCCGATGATGAGAATGACCGGCAGGAAGTTGAGCACCAGCGACCAGAAGCCCGGCCCGGTGGACGGCTTCTGGCGGGTCATTTCGATGTTCTTGCTGTAGAGCACGTCGACCAGCTTGTCGTCGCGCGGACCGTAGACGGTGGCTTCGCTGCCGTCGGTGCGCTTGAAGCGGATCGCATTGACGGCGAGATTGGTCTCGTCGGTGTAATCCACCGACTTGACGCGCCCGGAGTCAACTTCTTTCAGAAACTGGGTGTAAGTGATCGAGTCGGCACCGACGCCACCCGCCATCCGCGGCGAGAAGCTCTGGAAGACAACCATCAGCACAACTGCGACGACCACCCACAGCAGCAGATTCTTGGTCAAGTCGTTCATCCTCATTGGCTCCGGTGCCCTCTACTCTTATGCTTGAAATACGGTGGTCATTGGCAGCTTACTTGATCTGGACACGCTTGCCCTGACCGAGCGCATAAACTTCCGGGGAGCGCTTGCGCGAGGCCGCCGGCTTGCGGATCGTCACCTTGTCATAGCGGCGGCGAAGCTCGCGAATGTAGTCGTCGGATCCCACACCCTGGAACAGCTTGATCAGGAACGCCCCGCCCGGTTTGAGGTGGGTATCGGCAAAGTCCATCGCCAGTTCCGCCAGGTGCATCATCCGCGGTTGGTCGACCGCATCCATGCCACTCTTATTGGGGGCCATGTCGGACAGAACAAGGTCCACCGGCACATCGCCCAACATCGCTTCGAATTGCGATAGGACGGCCTGCTCCCTGAAGTCGCCGTGAAGGAAGTCCACCCCGGCCAGCGCCGGCATGTCCAGGATGTCCAGCGCCAGCACCCGGCCGCTGTCGCCCATGGACTTGCGCACCTGCTGCGACCAGCCGCCGGGCGCGGCGCCCAGATCGACGACGACCATGCCCGGTTTGAGCAGCCGGTCGCGCTGCAGCAGCTCCTCCAGCTTGTAGGCCGCGCGCGAGCGCATGCCTTCGGCCTGGGCCTTCTTCACATAAGGGTCGGCGAAGTGTTCCTTGAGCCAGCGCTGGCTGCTTTTACTGCGGGAAGGCATTGGCAAAGGGGTCCGAACGGGCGGCCATGATACCCTGAACACCCTTTGCTTCCCTTCGATCCTGCATGTCCATTGTTCTCACCTCCGCCCAGAACCGTTTCCTGCGCGGCCAGGCCCACGACCTCAAGGCACTGCTGCAGACCGGCGGCAAAGGGGTCACACCGGCATTTCTGGCCGAACTCGAGGAAGTGCTCGAGCGGCATGAACTGATCAAGGTGAAGGTCGCCTCCGAGGATCGTGAGACGCGCGATGCATTGATCGCCGAGCTGGTCGAGCAGACCGGCAGCGCTCTGGTGCAGCGGATCGGCCACGTCGCCATCCTGTACCGCCCCAGCAAGGAAAAGCGCCAGATCGTGCTGCCGCGCGGCTGAGCCAGACGAGTTCGTTATGCCCCTGAGCCAGGAACATCCCGATTACGCCTATGCGCTGCGCGCGGCCGATGGCCGCCATGCCAAGGTCAACGACCAGATCCTGCAGCAGAGCTTCATCCTGATGCCCGATGTGCTGGTGGAGCGCTGGCCGGTCCAGACGCTGGAGCAGCTCCAGGTCAGCCACATGGAGGCGGTGCTGGCAATGAACCCCGCCGTGATCCTGCTGGGCACCGGCGATCAGCAACGCTTCCCCGACGCGCAGGTGCTGGCCGCCTGCCTGACCCGCGGCATCGGGCTGGAAGCGATGACCAACGCCGCCGCCGCGCGCACCTACAACGTGCTGGCCAGCGAAGGCCGCCGGGTGGCGTTGGCGATGGTGTTGCCGGGCTAATCGGGTGAGGCGGGATTTGGGAATCGGGATTGGGGATTCGTAAGAGCGGGCTGTAGCGAGCGGCGCGTTTATTCGCCTACCCCGGACCGATGCGTCACCAGGTGACCAGGCGAAACGTACCCGATGCCCGGGCATGAACAGCCCAAGGCGGTTGCGAATCCCGAACCCCGAATCCCAACTCCCCAATCACTTTTTCGGCAAGTACAGCAGCGGATCCACCGGCTTGCCGTTGTAGCGGATCTCGAAGTGCAGCATGTCGCGGGCGGCGCCGCTGCGGCCCATTTCGGCGATCTGCTGGCCGGCCTTGACGCTCTGGCCCTCGTTGAGCAGGCGCTTGCGGTTGTGGCCGTAGGCCGACAGCCACTGGTCGTTGTGCTTGATGATGATCAACTCGCCGTAACCGACCAGGCCGGCGCCGGAATACACCACCACGCCATCGGCAGCAGCACGCACGGCCTGGCCGCTGGCACCGGCGATGTCCACGCCCTGCTTGGTGGTTTCGCCGGTGACGAAGGTGCCGACCACCACGCCGTCGGCCGGCCAGCGCCACGCAAACCCGCTGCTGACCGGTGCGGCGACCGGTGCCGCCGGCCGTGGCGGGACTACGGTGCCGGCAACCGGGGCGCTGCTGCTGCCGGGCTTGCTGGCACCTGGCGGATACAGCTTGAGGGTCTGGCCGGGATAGATCGTGTTGGGCGAGGACAGGCCGTTCCACGCGGCCAGATCCGGCGCGGTGATGTTGGTGCGGCGCGAGATGGCATACAGGGTGTCGCCACGCTGAACGGTCACCGTTGCACCGGGGCGCGGCACCGACGGACGCGGCGCCGCAGATGGACGTGCGGACGAAGAACCACCACCGGCTCCCGGCGATCGCACCACCGTGGCGCTGCTGCAGGCGGCCAGCCCGGCCGCCACCATGAGCAGGACTGCTGTCTTGCGTACCGAATTCATCTGCAACTTGCTCATCCGTTGGTTGTCTTCCACACCAGCCACCCTGCTCCCACCGCCAGCACAGCCATCGCTACCCAGCCCAGCGGCTCGATCCAGCGATGCAGCGCGGCTTCGGCGCGCGCACCGCCCAGCCGGATCGCGCCGGCGACCAGATACACGCGCTTGCCGCGACCGACCAGCATGCTGGCGATGAACGGCAGGATCGGCACGCCGACCACGCCCGAAGCCCAGGTAAAGATCTTCAGCGGGATCGGCGTGAAGCCGACCAGCACCAGGGCCCAGAATGCCTTCCACGGCGACTCGGCCACCAGCGCGCGCAGGGTTTCGATCTGCGCCTGGATCTTTGCGCTCCAGCCCAGCCATTCAATCAGCGGCTGCAGCGCGGCGAAGGCGAAGTGGCCGAGCAGATAGCCCACCAGCGCGCCACTGAGCGAACCGATCAGGCTCAGCGTGGCGAACCATAGCGCGCGCTTGGGCTCGGCCAGCGACATCGGCGCCAGCATCACCTCCGGCGGCACCGGAAAGATGAAGCCCTCCACGAAACTGAGGCCGGTCAGCAGCGCCGGAGCGCGGCGGTGGCGCGACCAACGGATGGCCACGTCGTACAACGGCCCGAAAATCTTCATCGAGGAACTCTCATGGGGTCAATCCAGCATGCCCGACAACAGCGGGACGAACGTGACCGGGGCCAGAACCTGTTGTGCGATGGCGCCGTCGGCATCACGGGTGAGTTGCACCAGCGACTGCGAGGACGCACCGCCCACCGGTGCGACCAGACGTCCGCCGACCGCCAGCTGATCGACCAAGGCATCGACCAATGCCGGCGCAGCGGCAGTGACCACGATGGCGTCGTACGGGCCATGCTCGGGCCAGCCGATGCGGCCATCGTCATGTTTGCTGCGCACGTTCATGCCCAGATGGCGGAAGCGCTTGCGCGCCTGCCGCAGCAGGTCGCCGATGCGCTCGACCGTGTAGACCTCCAGGCCCAGCGCCGCGAGGATCGCGCCCTGGTAGCCGGAGCCGGTGCCCACTTCGAGCACCTTGGTCGGCGCCACCTGCAGCACCGCCTCGGTCATGCGCGCCACCACCCAGGGCTGGGAGATGGTCTGGCCATGGCCGATCGGCAGCGCGGTGTCTTCGTAGGCGCGCGAGGCCAGCGCTTCATCGATGAACAGATGCCGCGGCACGGTGCGCATGGCGTTGAGCGTGGCCTCGTCCTGGATGCCGGCCTCGCGCAGGCGCTCGACCAGGCGGTCGCGCACGCGCTGCGAGGTCATGCCAATGCCTACCGATTCCGGTTGCAGGCGCAGCCTCGGCGTCATGCCGGTCCATCCAGCGCAGCGGTCAATCCGCCCACCCAGCCAGCCACGGTGTCCAGCGCCTGGTAGCGGGTGAGATCGACGTGGATCGGCGTGATCGAGATATGCCCGGTACGCACCGCATGGAAATCGGTGCCGGCGCCGGCATCCTGCTCGGGGCCGGCCGGGCCGATCCAGTACACGGTGCGACCGCGCGGATCGCGCTGCTCCACGCAGGGCTCGGACCGGTGACGGTTGCCCAACCGGGTGACCTCGAAACCAAGCACATCCGACCAGGGCAGATCCGGCACGTTGACGTTGAGGATGGTGTCGGCGGGCAACGGGTCGGCCTTCAGGCGAGCGACGATTTCCACCGCAGCGCGCGCGGCGGTCGCATAGTTGTGCGCCTGGTGGTTGTGGGTGACCAAGGACACCGCAACCGCAGGCAGGCCGAGGAACCGGCCTTCCATCGCGGCGGAGACGGTGCCCGAATAGATCACGTCGTCGCCCAGATTGGCCGAGTTGTTGATGCCCGACACCACGATGTCCGGGTCGTAATCCAGCATCCCGGTCAGGGCCAGATGCACGCAATCGGTCGGGGTACCGGCCACCGCGCAGGTCTGCGCATCGATGCGGCGGGTGCGGATGGGTACATCCAGGGTCAGCGAATTGCTGGCGCCGGAGCGGTCGCGGTCGGGCGCGACCACCATCACTTCATGACCGGCATGGCGCAGCGCCTCGGCCAATACCTGGATGCCGGGGGCGTCGACACCGTCGTCGTTGCTAACCAGTACGCGCATGGGACTCCTCGGAAAACCGGGCCATGATACCGGATGCGTCCCTGGGCTTCGCGCTTGATCTTCGCGGACGTCTGAGGTTGGAACGGTTACGCTGTTGCCATGTCGCACCCTGAAGACGAAGACGACGCCGCGCTGTTTCGCGCGGCGATCGGCACGGTCAAGCCGATCCGCGAGGTCGCGCCGCCGGCCAACGCCAAGCCGCGACCGAAACCGCGCGCGCGCATGGCCGAGCGCGACGAGGCCGATGCGCACTCGGAATTTGCCCGCCTGCTGCGCGACAGCGGGCCGCTGGAGGCGGGTGACACTGCCAGCTACCGCCGCGACACGCTTCCGGCCCGCCTGTTCCAGCGACTCAAGCGCGGCCAGTTTTCGGTGCAGGACGAACTGGACCTGCATGGCGCCACCGCAGCGCAGGCCGAGGCGTTGCTGCGCCAGTTCCTGCTCGAGGCGCATGCGCACGAACATGGCTGCGTGCGCATCATCCACGGCAAGGGCCTGCAGTCGGACAACGGCACGCCGGTGCTGAAGAACCTGATGGACCGCCTGCTGCGCCAGCGCAACGATGTGCTGGCGTTCCATTCGGCGCCACCCACGCAGGGTGGCACCGGGGCCTTGCTGGTGTTGCTGGCGCGGAAGTAGTCGCAACCTGGCGAGGCCGCGCACGAGCGGTCCTGGCGGCGCGGGGCGCCGGAGACATGCTTGTCGCGGCCAGGGCCGCTCCTACGAGAACGACGCTCAGGCGTCGGTACGCAGCTGCGGCGCGGCACGGCCGGCGTCGCCGACTTCTCCCAATTCCCAAAGCACCGCGGTGGCGTAGCAGCCCGGCGGCAGTGCGAATTCCACCTGCAGGGTCTGCGCTTCCGGCCAGCGGTAATCCAGGCCTTGCGGACGCAACCGCAATGCGCGGCGCTCCTGCTTCAATCCTGCCGCTTCAAGGCCCTGACGCAAGACTTCCGACTGCGGATCCGACAGGGCGCCCTGCTCCACCGCTGCAGCCTGCCCGGTCGAGCGCAGTTCGCCCGCGCCCCACAACGGGCCGCTGGGATGGATATCGAACCGCGCCAGCCGTTCGGCCAGCACCTCGCTCCACGGCTCCGGACCAAACACGCTGCGCGAGCCGTCGAGCATCCACGCCTCGCCGTCCAGGCCGATATCCCAACTGCCCTGCTCCACACGTGCGCCCAGCACGCGATTGAACAGCGACGAACGCGCGGCCGACAGCAGGATCGAGCGTTGATCGTTGCGCAGGCGTCGCTTGGGGGCCGGGGCCAACGTGCCGTCGGCGTCCTGCGCGTAGCCGAACATCGCCAGCGCGGAGGCGACATTGCCGCCGTCGCGGCCGAAGCGCTGTTCGCCGAACCAGTTGGGAATGCCACGCGCCGCAATCGCCTGCAGACGTCGTTCGATGGTCTCGCGCTCACCTTGCACCTGTCGCAATGTCAGCACGAAGCGGTTCCCGAGCAGCGCGCCGCGCTGCAGCTTGCGGTGATGCCAGGTGCTTTCGACCACCTGCATCTGCGCATCGTCGAGCGTTGCCAGATCCGGCGCGATGCGTTTTGGCAGATGCACGCTGAAGCGCTGCGTGGTCACCGCATGGCGATCCTTCAAGCCGGCGTAGCTGACGCCCATCTCGGCGATGCCTGCCCAGTGCGCCAGTTGCTTGGCGACGTAGGCGGTGTTCTGGCCGCGCTTGCGAATGGTGAGCAGCAAGTGTTCGCCTTCGCCGGATGGCTCGAACGACGGTAACTCGTCGACCTGGAAGTCTTCCGGGGTGCTGCGCATTGCCGCGCTCAGCACTGCAGGCCCGTGTGCGCGTGGAAGCTGGGAGGCTTCGCTCATGGTGGTGTTCGCCTTTGCGCCGACCCTTCGCGCGCTGTGTGCCGAGCTCTGGGCGCGGGGAATGTGAGGACGCATGCCGATGCGCGGCATGCAGGAGCGCGTCTAGACGGCGATCTTGCCCAGCAGCACCGCCGCCTGCGCCGCGATGCCTTCGCTGCGACCGGTGAAGCCGAGCTTTTCGCTGGTGGTGGCCTTGACGCTGACCGCATCCAGCTCGATCGCCAGCAGGCCAGCGATGCGCTCGCGCATGGCCAACGCATGCGGGCCGACCTTGGGCCGTTCGCAAATCACCGTGATGTCCGCGTTGCCCACGCGCCAGCCGCGCTCGCGCAGCAACTGATCGCAATGCTGCAGGAACTGCGCGCTGTCAGCGTCCTTCCAACGCGCGTCGGAGGGCGGGAAATGCACGCCGATATCGCCCAGCGCCAGCGCGCCCAGCATGGCATCGCACAGCGCATGCAGCACCACGTCACCGTCGCTGTGCGCGAGCACGCCATGGCTATGCGCCACGCGCACGCCGCCGAGCATCACGTGATCGCCATCGCCGAACGCATGTACGTCGTAGCCCTGGCCGATTCGGAAATTGAAGGACATGGATCAAACCTCTTCGGGACCGGGAACCCGGGAACCGGGTCCCGGAACGGCAGATGCCAAGACAGTAGACGGTGGACCGAGGCTGTCCGGGTCCCGGCTCCAGGGCTCCGGGCCCCGCCTCGCCAATTCGAATTCGAAGCGCGCCAGATCCGTCGGCGTGGTGACCTTGAAGTTGTCTTCGGCGCCTTCCACCAACAGGGGGCGCAGCCCTAGGCGCTCCATCGCCATTGCCTCGTCGGTCACCTCCACCCCGGCCGCCGACGCTTCGGTGAGGCCGCGGATGAGTTGGTGACGCCGAAACAGCTGCGGCGTGAGCGCACGCCACAGGCGTTCGCGCGGTTCGGTGCCGTCGATGCCACCATCGTCGCCGGCACGCTTGAGCGTGTCGCGTACCGGTGCGGCCAGGATCGCGCCGACCGGGTCGCCGCGACCGATTTCCAGCAGCCGATCCAGATCGGCCAGCGCCAGGTTGGGCCGTGCGGCGTCGTGCACCAGCACGAAATCGTCTGCGCGCACGCTCTCGGGCAAGGCCAGCAATCCGGCCAGTACGGAGGCCGCACGCGTGGCGCCGCCGACGCAGGTCAGCACCGGTGTGGATTCCACCGCAGTCCAGCCGGGCCAGTCGGCATCGCCGGGGGCGATCGCCACCAGGATGCCGGCCACGGCCGGATGCGCGGCCAGCGCCGCCAGCGTATACGCCATCAACGGCTGACCGCCGGCAGGCAGATATTGTTTGGGCACCGGCCCGCCAAACCGCGTGCCGCGCCCTGCGGCCGGCACGATTGCCCAAATGGAGCCGGTCATGGGTGATCCACCGGATCGGTGGCGTCGGGCGCTTGCTGTGCGGGGACCGCTGCATCAGTGGCTGCGGGTGACGGCAGCGGCGCATCCTCGACCACGCGATAGAACGTCTCGCCCGGCTTGATCATGCCCAGCTCGCTGCGTGCGCGTTCCTCGATTGCCGCTTCGCCGTCCTTCAAATCCTTCACCTCTGCTGCCAACGCCTGGTTGCGTTGGCGCAGACCTTCGTTGTCCTGTGTCTGATGCGCGACCTGGGCTTCCAGCATCATGACTTCGCCGGAATTCCCAGGCCCGAACCAGAAGCGGTACTGCAGCCAAGCCAGCAGCACCGCCAGCACCAGCAGTAGCCAGCGCCAGTTGCGCACGGCTTATCGCTTGATCGAGACGAACGCATCGCGGCCGGCGTAACGCGCGCCGGACCCCAGTGCCTGCTCGATGCGCAGCAGCTGGTTGTACTTGGCGACGCGGTCGCTGCGGCACAGCGAGCCGGTCTTGATCTGCGTGGCGGTGGTGGCCACGGCGATGTCGGCGATGGTGGTGTCTTCGGTTTCGCCCGAGCGGTGCGAGACGATCGAGGCGTAATTGACCGCATGCGCCATGGCGATGGCTTCCAGCGTTTCGGTCAGCGTGCCGATCTGGTTGACCTTGATCAGGATCGCATTGGCGGTACCCGAGTCGATGCCCTGCTTGAAGATCTTCGGGTTGGTGACGAACAGATCGTCGCCCACCAGCTGCACCTTCTTGCCGACGCGGTCGGTGAGCAGCTTCCAGCCGGCCCAGTCGTCTTCGGCCAGGCCGTCTTCGATGCTGATGATCGGGTACTGCGCGACCCAGTCGGCCAGGAAGTCGACGAACTGCTCGCTGGTCAGGCGCTTGTTCTCGCCGACCAGGTTGTACTTGCCGTTGTCGTAGAACTCGCTGGAGGCCACGTCCAGGCCCAGCAGCACGTCTTCGCCGGCGGTGTAACCGGCCTTGCCGATCGCTTCGAGGATGGTGTCCAGCGCTTCAACGTTGCTGCGGAAGTCCGGCGCAAAGCCGCCTTCATCGCCCACCGCCGTGCTCAGGCCGTGGCCCTTGAGCACCGACTTGAGCGAATGGAAGATTTCGGTACCGGCGCGCAGCGCTTCGGAGAACGAGCTGCAGCCCACCGGCAGCACCATGAACTCCTGGAAGTCGACGTTGTTGTCGGCATGCGCGCCACCGTTGATGATGTTCATCATCGGCACCGGCAGCTTGACGTCGGCCTCGGTGATGGTGGACAGGTACTGCCACAGCGGCTGCTTGCGCGAGGCGGCCACGGCATGCGCGGCGGCCAGCGAAACACCCAGCAGTGCGTTGGCACCCAGGCGGCCCTTGTTCTCGGTGCCATCCAGATCGATCAGGCGACGGTCCAGACCCTGCTGGTCGGCCGCATCGAAGTTCTTCAGCGTCTCGGCGATGGTGCCGTTGACGTTGTCCACCGCGTGGCGCACGCCCTTGCCCAGGTAGCGGGTCTTGTCGCCATCGCGCAGCTCCACCGCTTCCTTGGTGCCGGTCGATGCGCCCGAGGGCACGGCGGCGCGGCCGAACGAGCCGTCGTCCAGCGTGACTTCGGCCTCCAGCGTGGGATTGCCGCGGGAATCGAGGATTTCGCGGGCGAGGATCTTGGCGATAGTGGTCATAGGTCGATCGGTTACCAGTAAGGGGGAAGTACACCGGAAACAAGCTGCCGGATTATCGCTGCACACCGGTCCATTGCCAAATCGCATTGGCCCGATGAGTGCCTGACCGGCAAGACTGTGCAGCTAGGCCTTCAGTCCCAGCAGCGACAAACAAGACAGCAGTAGCAAGAGCAGCAGCAGCGCCAAGCCCATGGCTGCAGCGCCCGGCTGGCGACGCAGCGAGAATGCGACCGGGCTGGCGACGAACCCGCCGATCGCCACCAGCGCGCCCACCAACAGCGTGACAACCATCGGAACGCGCGTGGCCTGCATCGCATGGTTGCCGTCGCCCGGCATGCCGATGCTGGCGGTTACCAAGAAGGCCATGACGGCCAGACAGGCCCATGCAGCAAGCGACATACCCAGCGCCATCCAGCCCCAGGGCCAGTGCCGCCAGTGCCGGCGTTGGCGACGCGATGCCGCCAACGCCCACGGATCGGAACTCATGCGAAGCGCGCGAACCCGTGCTTCTTGGTGACGGCGTCCAGTTCCATCAGCGTTTCCAGCAGCTCTTCCATGCGGTCCAGCGGCCACGCATTGGGGCCATCGGACAGCGCCTTGGACGGATCCGGATGGGTTTCGGCAAACAGGCCGGAAATACCGACCGCCACTGCGGCGCGTGCCAGCACCGGCACGAACTCGCGCTGGCCGCCGGAGCTGCTGCCCTGCCCGCCCGGCAACTGCACCGAATGGGTGGCGTCGAACACCACCGGGCACCCGGTGTCGCGCATCACGCTCAGCGAGCGCATGTCGCTGACCAGGTTGTTGTAGCCGAACGAGGCGCCACGCTCGCAGACCATGATCTGCTCGTTGCCGGTCGACTTGGCCTTGTCCACCACCGGCTTCATGTCCCACGGCGCCAGGAATTGGCCCTTCTTGATGTTGACCGGCTTGCCGGCGGCGCAGACGTTCTTGATGAAGTCGGTCTGGCGTACCAGAAAGGCCGGGGTCTGCAGCACGTCGACGACGGCGGCGACCTCGTTCATCGGGGTGTATTCGTGTACGTCGGTGAGCACCGGCACGCCGATCTGCTTTTTCACTGCGTCCAGCACCTTCAGGCCTTCCTCCAGGCCCGGGCCGCGGAAGCTGGTGCCGGAGGTGCGGTTGGCCTTGTCGAAGCTCGACTTGAAGATGAAGTTGACCCCGAGCTTGCCGGTGATTTCCTTGAGCTTGCCGGCCACGTCGAGCTGCAGCTGCATCGACTCGATCACGCAGGGACCGGCGATCAGGAACAACGGCTGATCCAGACCAACTTCGAAGTCACACAGTTTCATCAGGTCACCTTATTTCGATTGAAGCCCCTCTCCCATCGGGAGCGGGGTTGGGGTGAGGGTATGGTTTGCGAAGTACTGCTGAAGCATGATGGTTTGCCCTGGCTGGCGCGTAGCGACGCGCTCGTCATGGCTGCCACCTTCCAGTGCATTGCGGCGCGCCCTCATCCGCCCCTACGGGCCCCTTCTCCCGACGGGAGAAGGGAGTCGCCATGATCTGAGCCCCTCTCCCGTCGGGAGAGGGGTTGGGGTGAGGGTGCGGTTGCGAAGCACTGCTGAAGCATGATGGTTTGTCTGACTGGCGCACAGCGACGCGCTCGTCATGGCTGCCACCTTCCAGTGCATTGCGGCGCACCCTCATCCGCCCCTTCAGGGCACCTTCTCCTGACAGGAGAAGGAACAACTCACGCACGCGCTTCCTTCAACAACTTGCCGCCCGCCTTCTTCTCGCGCGCGGCGCGCACGAAGCCGATGAACAACGGGTGCCCGTCGCGCGGCGTGGACAGGAATTCCGGGTGCGCCTGGCAGGCCAGGAACCACGGGTGCGCATCGCGCGGCAGTTCCACCACTTCCACCAGCGTGTCGTCCATCGACTTGCCGGAAATCACCAGACCGGCGTCTTCCAGCTGGGTGCGGTAGCGATTGTTGAACTCATAGCGGTGACGATGACGCTCGGCCACCACGTCCTTGCCATAGACCTCGCGTGCCAGCGTGCCCGGCTTGAGCCGCTGCTCCTGCAAGCCCAGCCGCATGGTGCCGCCCAGGTCGGATTTTTCGTCGCGCTTCTCGACTTCGCCGGTGGCGGTGCGCCATTCGGTGATCAGGCCGATCACCGGATGCGGCGACTGGCGATCGTTCTCGGTGCTGTTGGCCGCGTCCAGGTCGGCAACATGGCGCGCATAGTCCACCACCGCCGCCTGCATGCCGTAGCAGATGCCGAAGTACGGCACCTTGTGCTCGCGCGCAAACTTGGAGGTCTGCACCTTGCCTTCGAAACCGCGGTCGCCGAAGCCGCCCGGCACCAGGATGCCGTCGATGTCCTGCAAGGCCGACATGTCGCTGCCCTCCAGATCCTGCGCCTCCAGCCACTTCAGGTTGACCTTGGTGCGCTGACGCAGGCCACCGTGGCGCAACGCTTCGGCCACGGACTTGTAGGCGTCCTGGTGATCGACATACTTGCCGACCACGGCGATGTTGACCTCGTCCAGCGGATGCTTGACCGCATCCACGACCGCCACCCACTCGGACAGATCGGCGGCAGCGACCTTGTCGCGCAGCTTGAACTGGTCGATGACCAATTCGTCCAGTCCCTGGCGCAGCAACTCCAGCGGCATACCGTACAGCACGTCGATATCCGGGCAGCTGATCACCGCGCGCTCGGAGACATTGGTGAACAGTGCGATCTTGCGACGCTCCGAATCCGGCACCGCCTGCTCGGAGCGGCACAGCAGCACGTCCGGCTGGATGCCGATCGAGCGCAGTTCCTTGACCGAATGCTGGGTCGGCTTGGTCTTCAACTCACCGGCCGCCGCGATGTACGGCACCAGGGTGAGGTGCATGAACATGGCCTTTTCGGCGCCGCGCTCGGTGCGTACCTGACGGATCGCTTCCAGGAACGGCAGCGATTCGATATCGCCTACGGTGCCGCCGATCTCGATCAGCGCCACATCGAACCCAGCCGTGGCCTCGTCGATGCAACGGCGGATTTCATCGGTGATGTGCGGGATCACCTGCACGGTGGCGCCCAGATAATCACCGCGACGTTCCTTGCGGATCACGTTCTCGTAGATCCGGCCGGTGGTCACCGAGTTCTTGCGCGACAGCCGCGTGCGCACGTAGCGCTCGTAGTGGCCAAGGTCCAGGTCGGTTTCGGCACCGTCGTCGGTGACGTACACCTCACCGTGCTGGAACGGGCTCATCGTGCCCGGGTCCACATTGATGTACGGGTCCAGCTTCATCATCGTGACCTTCAGGCCACGCGCTTCAAGAATGGACGCAAGCGAAGCTGCGGCGATGCCCTTGCCTAGCGAGGACACTACACCGCCTGTTACGAAAATCAGGGGAGTCATGGGGCTCAAGGCCTCCCGGAAAGCCATAGTTTAACGGGTGACGGGCGAATGCCCAAGGGTTGTGTGACGGCGAGGCCATCCAGCACGGAAAATTCGGCTACGCATCTGCAAATGCAGACGCCCCGGCCGAAGCCGGGGCGTCCATGTCACGCGATGACCTGACAGAAGACTCAGCGCGAGGGCTTTTCTTCTTCCTCTTCCTCGCGCGGAGCGCTGTCGGCCTTGGGCTTCTGCGCGGCGGCAGCGGCGCGGCGCTCGGCCTTGCGCTCGGCGTCGGTCTTGGCCTTGGCGTCGTCGCTCTTCTGCGCAGTGGCGCCCTGCCCGGCCTGCTGCGGTGCCGCCTGCGCCATGACGGGAAGTGCCGCCACGGCGGCCGCACCCAGGGTGAGCATCAGAATATGCTTGAACTTCATGGTGTCCTCCGGTTCGGTGACATCCTCAGGTGGGGACGTTTGGTTCCGAAACCAACGCCAGGGTAGCCACCGTCACCCCGCCCCGCACTGAACGCCTGCCACGTGCAAAAAGTTGCCTCAGCCCCCACACTTGCGCGTCGTTTCACGTGCCAACGAGATGCATGAACACCCGTTATAACGCCGCCGATATTGAAGTGCTGTCGGGCCTGGACCCGGTCAAACGCCGCCCGGGCATGTACACCGACACCGCGCGCCCGAACCACCTGGCGCAGGAAGTGATCGACAACTCGGTCGACGAGGCGCTGGCCGGCCACGCCCGGCAGATCGAGGTCACGCTGTACAAGGACGGCAGCTGCGAGGTGTCCGACGACGGCCGCGGCATGCCGGTGGACATCCACCCGGAAGAGAAGATCCCGGGTGTCGAATTGATCCTGACCCGCCTGCACGCCGGCGGCAAGTTCAGCAACCGCAACTACACCTTCTCCGGCGGCCTGCACGGCGTGGGCGTGAGCGTGGTCAACGCGCTCTCGACCAAGGTCGAGCTGTTCATCAAGCGCGAAGGCAGCGAGCACCGCATGGAGTTCCGCGACGGCAACGCCGCCTCCAAGCTCGAAGTAGTCGGCACCGTCGGCAAGAAGAACACCGGTACGCGGCTGCGCTTCTGGGCCGACCCGAAGTACTTCGACACGCCCAAATTCAATGTGCGCGCACTGCGCCACCTGCTGCGGGCCAAGGCGGTGCTGTGCCCCGGCCTGACCGTCAAGCTGCATGACGAAGCCACCGGCGAGCAGGACAGCTGGTACTTCGAAAACGGCCTGCGCGACTATCTGAAAGGCGAGATGGCCGAGCATGAACTGCTGCCGGCCGAGCTGTTCGTGGGCAGCCTGAAGAAGGACACCGAGATCGTGGACTGGGCCGCGGCCTGGGTGCCGGAAGGCGAGCTGGTGCAGGAAAGCTACGTCAACCTGATCCCCACCGCGCAGCACGGCACCCACGTCAACGGTCTGCGTTCGGGCCTGACCGATGCGCTGCGCGAGTTCTGCGATTTCCGCAACCTGCTGCCGCGCGGCGTCAAGCTGGCGCCGGAAGATGTCTGGGACCGGGTCACCTTCGTGCTCAGCCTGAAGATGACCGACCCACAGTTCTCCGGGCAGACCAAGGAACGCCTGTCGTCGCGCCAGGCCGCCGGCTTCATCGAAGGCGCCGCGCATGACGCTTTCAGCCTGTATCTCAACCAGAACGTGGAGATCGGCGAGAAGATCGCGCAGATCGCCATCGACCGTGCCAGCGCGCGGCTGAAGACCGAAAAGCAGATCGTCCGCAAGAAGGTGACCCAGGGCCCGGCCCTGCCCGGCAAGCTGGCCGATTGCATCAGCCAGGACCTGTCGCGTACCGAGCTGTTCCTGGTCGAAGGCGACTCGGCCGGCGGCTCGGCCAAACAGGCGCGCGACAAGGATTTCCAGGCGATCCTGCCGCTGCGCGGCAAGATCCTCAACACCTGGGAAGTGGCGTCCGGCAGCGTGCTGGCCTCCGAGGAAGTGCACAACCTGGCGATCGCGATCGGCTGCGACCCGGGCAAGGACGACATCACCGGGCTGCGCTACGGCAAGGTGGTGATCCTGGCCGACGCCGACTCCGACGGCCTGCATATCGCCACGCTGCTGACGGCGCTGTTCCTGCAGCACTTCCCTGCGCTGGTAGCCGCCGGCCACGTGTTCGTGGCGATGCCGCCGCTGTTCCGCGTGGACGTGGGCAAGCAGGTATTCTATGCGCTGGACGAAGAAGAAAAGACCACGCTGCTGGACAAGATTGCGCGCGAAAAGATGAAGGGCCAGATCAGCGTCACCCGCTTCAAGGGCCTGGGCGAGATGAACCCACAGCAGCTGCGCGAGTCCACCATCCATCCGGATACCCGCCGGCTGGTGCAGCTCACCATCGACGATGGCGAACAGACCCGTTCGTTGATGGACATGTTGCTGGCAAAAAAGCGCGCCGGCGACCGCAAGCAGTGGCTTGAGAGCAAGGGTGATCTGGCTTCATTGGAAGTTTGAAACCGCCGAAAACTTAAAACATTTCGGAAGTTGAAGCCCTCTCCCGCCCGAAGAGGGGTTTGGGGTGAGGGTACTGGGCGAAGCCACTGTGTAATGGATGACGCGAGGCTTCGCCGGCACCCCCATCCGCGCCTGCGGCAGCTCCCCCCCCCCATTAAGGCGGACTATGTCCCGAAGGGAGAAGGGCGCGCTTTTGGCGACGCGCATCCTTGCGCGGACCAGGCAACCTGCCTCGCAGGCCGCGTCGGTTCACACGGCATCCATGCCTGCCCGCGCATTCACCGGGCCCCAGGGGTCCAGCATCGGCACTGCTCCAACGTAAGCCCATTGACCCGCTCCGCAACGTTCCGACGCAGCGCGCCCGCGACCTGCTGCTGGACGGCAGCATCGCGCCGACCACCATGGCGATAGTGGACGTCGTCACGCGAGTGTCGGCAGAAAAGTCAGCGTGTCGACGCCGGGCGATGACCCGGCTGTATCCGGGGCTGCAGTGCCGCTCAGACCGCGCCGGGCTCGGTGGCTTTGACGTTCCAGCCCAGCCACTGGTAGACGCGGTAGCGCGCGATGCCCAGGTATTCGTGCAGGGCCACATCGGCCAGGGTGAAGTTGTAGCTCTGCGGCAGCACCGACCAGGAGGCGGTCAGCCAGTCCGCACGCACCGGCACGGCATCGATGCCGAAGTGGTGGAAGTACAGCTCGGCGCGGCGCAGATGCGTGGCCGAGGACACCAGCACGATGCGGTCGGGCCGGTGCGCGCGCAGCAGCGGCTGGCTGAACTGCGCGTTCTGCCAGGTGTTCATGCTGGAGGGCTCCATGATCAGATCCGCCCGCTCGATCCCCAGCCCGATCAACACGCGCTGATAGACCACCGCCTCGGACAGGCCCAGGCCGCGCGCGTCGCCACCGCTGATCTCGATCTTGCAATCGCCGCCGCTGCGGCGGCACTGCTGGTACAGCCGCGCCGATTCGACAATGCGGCCGTAGGCGAACATGTTGGCCTCGGCCACCGCGTCACGCCCCTCCGGGCGCACCGTGCCGGCGCCGAGCAGCACGATGACGTTGCGCGCGCCCCACGCGTTGAAGTCGTTGACCCCGGTGCGCTGCAGGTGTTGCAGCATCCATGACGGCAACGGGCCGCAGCCCACGGCAAACACCAGCGCCAGGCTGATGCCGCCCAGCACGCGCGAAAATCGCCGCAGGCCGCGGCGATCGATCAACCAGGCAAACCCGAACAACACGCACACCAGGGCAAGCATCATCGAGGCAGGGTCTCACTCAGAACGCACAGGCACACCGCCGGTGGCAGATCGCTTGCGCAAGGGCCGCATCGTGGTCGCGGTGCGTGACCGCACCGCGACACCGTGTCAGGTCCAGCCGAACAGCTCGAACATGCGCAGGATCAGATACGCCACACCGCCGGCCGCGGGAATGGTGAGGATCCAGGCCCAGACGATGCGCTCGATCACGCCCAGCCGCAGCGAGCGCGGGTTCTTGGCAAAGCCCACGCCCATGATGGCGGTGGAGATGCTGTGCGTGGTGGACACCGGCATGCCGAAGTGCGCGGCCACGGTGAGCACCGTGGCCGAGCTGGTTTCGGCGGCAAAGCCGTGGATGGGATGCAGCTTGACCATCTTGTGGCCGAGCGTCTTGATGATCTTCCAGCCGCCGGACGCCGTGCCGGCCGCCATCACCACCGCGCAGGTCAGCACGATCCACATCGGGATACCGGCACCGGCGGCCAGACCGGTGCCCGGGTGCAGGAACGACAGCCAGCTGGGCAGGTCATCCAGTGCGCCGGCCGACTGCGCGCCGATCAGGGTCATGGCGATGATGCCCATGGTCTTCTGCGCGTCGTTGTGACCGTGCGCGTAGCCCATGTACGCAGCCGAGGCGATCTGCGCCTTGCCGAAGAACGCATTGACCCAGCGCGGCCGCGCCAGCCGCCCGATCGGACCGCCAAGCCTGGACATGCCGGCGATGATCGCCCACAGCAGCACCATCACCACGATGCCGAGCAGGAAGCCGGCGATCGGCGAGGTGATCATCGGCACGAACACCTTCCACAACAGGCCCTTGTTCTTGGCCCAGTTGCCGATGTTCTCCGACCAGATCAGCGCGTCCCAGTTGTTGTGCGCCGCGGCCAGGCCGGCGCCGCACAGGCCACCGATCAGCGCGTGCGAGGACGACGACGGAAGGCCCTTCCACCAGGTGATCAGGTTCCAGATGATGCCGCCCAGCAGTGCGCACAGGATCACCTGCGGGGTGACCTCCACCACGCTGGTGTTGAGCAGGCCCGAGGCAATGGTCAGCGCCACTGCGGTACCGGTGAGGGCGCCGATCAGGTTCATGCCGGCCGCCAGCATCACCGCCCAGCCCGGCGACAGCACCTTGGTGGCGACCACGGTGGCGATGGAGTTGGCGGTGTCGTGGAAGCCGTTGATGAACTCGAACACCAACGCGGCCAGGATCACCACCAGAACAAGGGTAAGCACGCGGCGACCTCAGCTGTTCTTCAACACGATCTGGTACACCACCACCCCTGCCTCGCGGCAACGGTCAATGGCTTTTTCCAGGATCTCGAAGAACTCCTTGAGCAGGAACATCTGCAGCGTATCCAGGCGGCCGGAATAGATGTCGCGATACAGCTCGAGCATCAGACGGTCGGCCTCGTTCTCGAGCATGCGCAGCTTGTCGTTGAGCGCGGTCATGCGATCGATGTTCATGCGCGGCAGGTCGTCGACCATCTCCACCACCACCGCGGCAGCCTGCTCCAGCATCGCCGCGCGCGGGGCGAAGTCGATGTGTTCCAGGTGCTGGGTGGCCAGCGAATAGCGGTCGGCAAACTTCTCGACCTGCTTGGGAATCTTGTACAACGCCGAACCCAGCGCTTCGATGTCTTCGCGCTCGATCGGGGTCATGAAGCTGTCCACCAAGGCCTGGCCGATCTTGTCGGAGGCAGCGCGTTCGCGCAGGCGGGCGAGCTTGAAGGCGTCCAGTGCGGGCTGCCGGTCGGACTCGCGCATCATGGCGTGCAACGCCTTGGTGCTGTCGTAGGCGGCCTGCGCCGCTTCGTTCAGGAGCGAATAGAACTGCTTGCCGGAACCGAAGATGGTCTGCAACGAGAACATGGGTGGAGAACTTCCTGCCGTCGAGGGAGGACGGCACCAGGGGCGAATTATGACCGGTCCATGACCTGTCTGGGTATATCGACGCCGCCTGCGGCCTTCACGCCGGCATTTCCCGGCTCGAACCACCCTGTGGTTTGCTACCATGCTTGCGCGCCTTCGGGCGCACCCTATGGAAGACGACCCTATATTCCCCCGTTGCCGCCCCGCCCTTGCGCGCGCCGGCCAACTCCGTGCTTGCCCGCCCTCCCCTTCACTGACCGGGGAAGACGCCCGTGGTTGAGTTTCTGATTGTCATCGCCCTGATCCTGTTGAACGGCTTCTTCGCCATGTCGGAGATGTCGTTGATGACCTCGCGCAAGAGCCGCCTGAAGCAGATGGCCGGCTCCAGCAAGCGCGCCGCACGGGCGCTGGCCCTGGCCGAAAGCCCCGAGAACTTTCTGTCCACGGTCCAGATCGGCATCACCCTGATCGGCATCCTGACCGGTGTGTTCGGCGGCGAAGCCATCGGCGAGGCGATCAGCAGCTGGCTGCAGGGCGTGTTCCCGGCCTTGTCTGCCTCGTTCGAGCTGGTCGGCAAGCCGCGCCCCTACTCGGTGGTGATCGGCAGCACCCTGGCCGTGGCGCTGATCACCTTCCTGACGTTGATCTTTGGTGAGCTGGTGCCCAAACGGCTGGCGCTGCGCAACTCCGAGGATATCGCCGGGGTGGTCGCGGTGCCGATGACCTGGCTGGCCAGGATCGCCGCACCCGGCGTGTGGGTACTGGCGCGCTCGACCCGGCTGGTGCTGCGCATGCTGGGCATGGGCAAGGACGAATCGGCATCGGTGACCGAAGAAGAGATCCGCATGCTGGTGGCCGAAAGCCACGAGGCCGGCGTGATCGACGCGCACGAGCGCGACATGATGAATCGCGTGATGCGGCTGGGCGACCGTACCGCCGACAGTTTGATGACCCCGCGCAACCGCATCGCCTGGCTGGACGCCAACGCCGAGCCGGAACGGAACTTTGCGGTGATGCGCGAGCATGAATTCTCGCGTTACCCCGTGTATCGCGGCAGCGACCAGGACATTGCCGGGGTGCTGGAAGTCAAATCGCTGGTTACGCGCATGGGCGGGCACGGCGAGAACCTGTTCCAGGCGCTGCGCGAGACCTTGTTCGTGTCCGAATCCACGCACGCGATGAAGCTGCTGGAGATCTTTCGCGAAGAACAGCAGTCGATGGCCCTGGTGGTCGACGAATATGGCGAGATCCGCGGCCTGGTGACCATCAGCGACCTGATGGGTGCGGTGGTCGGCCGTCTGCAGGCGGTGGAAAATACCGACGAAGATGCGCTGGTGGTGACGCGCGCGGATGGTTCGCTGCTGATCGACGGCTCGCTGCCGGTGGAAGAGCTGCGCGAGGTGCTGGGTGCCGAACTGCCGGATGCCGACGAAGGCGACTACCACACGCTGGCCGGGCTCTGCATCTATTACTTCGGCCGGATTCCGCAGGCCGGCGAATTCTTCGACTGGGCGGGCTGGCGGATCGAGATCGTGGATCTGGACGGCGCGCGCGTGGACAAGTTGTTGCTGAGCCGCGTCGGCGACGAGGGCAGCGATGACATCGTCGGATAACGGCGCGCCGCCTTCGGAGGACGCCGGCAGCGAACAGATGCGTTACCGCAACGAAGGCATCCGCAGCCTACTGGCGGCCTTCAGCGACGGCGACCCGGAGCACGTGCTGCGTGTGCGCGAGATCCTGGCCGATCTGCAGCAGAGCGCATTCGGCGTGTTCCTGTTCCTGGCGATCCTGCCATCCTTCATTCCCATTCCCGGCGTGGCCGGCGGCATCAGCGGCCCGCTGACGGTATTGATCGGCCTGCAGATGATGTGTTGCCTGCGCAAGCCCTGGGTGCCGGGGTTCATCGGCGACCGTGGCCCGAAGCGGCGCACCAGCCAGCGCTTCGTGGCGAAGCTGGCGCCGACCCTGCAGCGGCTGGACCGTCTGCTCAGGCCACGCCTGCATGGTGTGCTGGACCGCATGCCGGCGCAGGTGTTCACCGGGGCGCTGCTGGTACTGGTTGGCGTCCTGCTGACGCTGCCGATCCCGTTCACCAACTATCTGTTCGGGCTGATTCTGCTGCTGTTTGCGCTGGCCCTGCTGGAGCGCGATGGCGCCCTGATGCTGGCGGGCTGGGCGGCGGCATTGATCTCGATTGCCGTGTTTGGCGTGACCTCGGATCAGTTGGTGGACCTGATTCGCGGCTGGTGGCCGGTGGCCTGGCGTTGAGGCTGCGGTCACCGGCGGGCATTGGTGTGCCTCGCTGATGTAGTTTGGCTGCGCGTGTGTCGGTGGTGGAGCGTGCGGTGTGCTGGCCCGCGGAGGTTTGGCGACGGTGCTGGCTGAGCTGGCTTGGTGAAAACTGTCTGGACAGTTCTCCGCAGCGCCGATCTGTTTCCGGGGCGCTGAGGTGATGCGAGCGACCTTACCCTCACCCCAACCCCTCTCCCGCAGGAGAGGGGCTTACGCGCGTTGCGCGCGGTGTTGCGCTACACGCGCGCCGGGGCCTGCACGACCCTTCGCTCTTGCTTGGAAGGGCTGATGTCTCTTACTTGGCAAAAGGGCTGCTCGTCGTCGCTACACCAGGTCAGGTCTTGCTTACTTCAGATCGACCACGCGGTTGTCCGAAAGGCTGGCGGTGTCGTCGGTCACGGCGGTCATGACGAAGTACAAGGCCTTGCCGAGCAGGCCGCTCGGGCCGTCCCAATATTCGGCCGATTCGGCGCGCACATGGATCAGACGCAGGTTGGGGTCGTCCTTGCCACCGGGGAAAAACACCTTCATTGCCGGCGACCACAATGCATCGATCTTGGCGCGGTCGTGGACGACACGCGCGGTTCCGGCGACCGACACATAGGTATTCCTGGATGCCGATGCGTAGGCCACGTTGACGCGCGAGTCGGCGGCGATCTCGGCCACCTTCGGGCTGTCGGCTGCGGTGGCAAACCACAGGTCGCCATCGAATTCCACTTCCTGCGTGCCCAGCGGACGGCTGACCAGCTTTCCGTCCGCCGACACGGTGGTGAACATCGCGATGTCCACGCCGCGAATCAATTCCGCCAATTGCTTAATGCTGTCGCTGCGATCCTGAAATTGCATGCCTGCCTTCCTGATGGAGATGCACGCATCTGAGCGGATCGCCGCGCAAAGCGACGTGAATCACGCAGTGGTCACGTCCAGCTCGCGGCAGGCAGCGGCCGCGAGTTCGAACGAGCGCAGACGTGCGCTGTGGTCGTAGATGTTGGCAGTGAACAACAACTCATCGGGCGCATGCCGATCGATGAAGGCCGCCACGCCGTGCGCCACCTGCTCCGCATCGCCCAGCACCGTGCATGCGAGCGCGCGCTCCACGCCGGCGCGCTCGTGCGGCTGCCAGAAGGCGTCGATGTCATCGATCGGCGGCGGAATCTTGCCGGGCTTGCCGCGTCGCAGATTGACGAAACTCTGCTGCTGGGTGGTGAACAGTCGCCGCGCCTGCGCCTCGGTGTCGGCCGCCACCACGTTCAGCGCAAGCATCGCGTGCGGCTTGGCCAGCTGTGCGGACGGGCGGAATTCGCGGCGGTAGATCGCCACCGCTTCGTCCATCGCGTCGGGCGCGAAGTGCGAGGCAAATGCGAACGACAAGCCCATCGCCGCCGCCAGCCGCGCACTGAACAGGCTGGACCCCAGCAGCCACACCGGCACGTCCAGGCCGGCACCGGGAACCGCCCGCACCAGCTGTCCCGGCACGGCGGGCGCGAAGTAACGCAACAACTCCGCCACATCCTGCGGGAACTGGTCGGCGCTATCGAAATAACGGCGCAAGGCGCGCGCGGTGGGCTGGTCGGTGCCGGGCGCGCGGCCCAGCCCCAGGTCGATGCGCTGCGGATACAGCGAGGCCAGCGTGCCGAATTGCTCGGCCACCTGCAGCGGGGCGTGGTTGGGCAACATGATGCCGCCGGCACCGACACGAATGGTCTTGGTGCCCCCGGCCACATGACCGATCAGCACGGCGGTGGCCGCGCTGGCGATCCCGGGCATGTTGTGATGCTCGGCCAGCCAGTAACGCTGGTAGCCCCAGCGCTCGGCGTGTTGCGCCAGATCGAGCATGTTGGCGAAGGCGTGGGTGGTGTCGCTGCCTTCGCAGACGGGCGCCAGGTCGAGCACGGAAATGGGCGTCATCGGACGGCTCCGGGAAGAATGATGTGCAGGAAATGGGGCTGCCCGGAGGGGATTGCCAGCGGTTTCATGGGCGCTGAGGGGATTACAGCATTCCAGCAGTCGGACAACGGGTGGGGTTATGGGACCGAGTAGTGGCAAGCATGCACTGGGGGCTGCAATGAAGCGGAGTGCTCCGTGGCCTGCCCGACTCTCGGCACAGGGGCCCTCACCCAACCCTTCTCCGGCGGGAGGGGCTATTCCTTCTCCCTCCGGGAGAAGGTGGCGCGTAGAGCCGGATCAGGGTAAGGGCGAAGCCTGGTGGACCTTGGGTGCACGCTTGTCGTGCTGTCCGCTGGTGTTCGTATGCTCAGCGCCATCTTGCTTGCAGGCGAACGCCTTGACTGCGCCGCGAAGCGTGGCCGCTGTGGGATCTGGGCACTGCCTATGATGGCGCCGCTCCGTCTACGACTGGCTGCACATGTCTCCGATTGCCGCGCCTGCCCTTGTACCGCCCTCGCCTTCTGCGCAGATCGCAGCGAGGATCGATCGCTTGCCGGCCAGCGCCACGCTGTGGCGGCTGGTTGGCCTGCTGGCGCTGGGCGGCTTCTTCGAGCTGTACGACCTGTTCCAGACCGCCTACATCAGCCCCGGGCTGATCGCCGACGGCATCTTTGCCAGCGGTGCCGACGGCGCGTTCGGCATGTCCGATCAGGCCGCGTTCGCGGCGGCGACCTTCCTGGGCCTGTTTGTCGGTGCTGCGCTGCTGAGCCCGTTTACCGATCGCTTCGGGCGCCGCCCGGTATTCACCTTTGCGCTGGTCTGGTATACCGCCGCGACCGTGGCGATGGGGCTGCAAGGCACCGCCACCGGCGTGATCGTGCTGCGCCTTCTGGTTGGCATCGGGCTGGGCATCGAGCTGGTCACCATCGATACCTACCTGTCAGAACTGGTGCCGCGGCACATGCGCAGCGCGGCGTTCGCATTCGCGTTCTTCGTGCAGTTTCTGGCGGTACCCGCCGTCGCCCTGGCCGCCTGGCTGCTGGTGCCGCACGCGCCGCTGGGCGTCAGCGGCTGGCGCTGGGTAGTGCTGCTGAGCGGCGTGTTTGCGTTGGCGATCTGGTGGTTGCGCAGCCGCCTGCCGGAATCGGCGCGCTGGCTGGCCGCGCAGGGCCGCCACGCCGAAGCGGACGCAGTGCTGGCGCAACTGGAAGCCCGCTGCATGCGCGATCTCGGCGCGCCGTTGCCGGCACCGCAGGCGGCCGCCGCACGGCCGACCGGCCAGACAGAGGTCTTGCGGTTGTGGCGCGCGCCGTATCGCGGCCGCATCGGCATGCTGGTGGTGTTCCATGTCTTTCAAGCCATCGGCTTCTTCGGCTTCGGCAACTGGCTGCCGGCGCTGATTGCCGCCCAGGGCAACGGGGTGAGCAGGAGCCTGGGATATTCGTTTGCGATCTCGCTGGCCTACCCGCTGGCGCCGCTGCTGTTGCTGCGCGTTGCGCAGCGCTGGGAAAACAAGTGGCAGATCACCGCATCGGCGCTGGGCGCGGTGGTGTTCGGGGTGGCGTTCTCGCTGCAGCAGCAGACCATCGGCATGGTGTTGTGCGGCGCCATGATCGCGTTCTGCAATGCCTGGATGAGTTTTGCCTATCACGGGTACCAGGCCGAGCTGTTCCCCACCACATTGCGCGCGCGTGCGGTGGGCTTCTGCTATTCGTTCAGTCGCCTGTCCACCGCGTTCAGCAGCGTATTGATCGGCTGGTTGCTGAGCCGCGTCGGCAGCCACGGCGTGCTGGGCTTCATCGTGATCAGCATGTCGATCGTGGCGAGCGTGATCGCCGTATTCGGCCCGCGCACGCGCAATCGTGCGTTGGAAGACATCGCCGGCTAGCGGGTGCGCGGTGGCGCTGCGCGCATCATGCGCCGCGCGTGGTGGCGAGCGCCGCCCTGCCCCGCGCCTGCGCGTCAGGCGCGGCGCCCAAGGCCACCGTGCGGTCGGCCACCGCGGCCAGGCTGGTGCGATGCGAGACCACGACCAGCGCAGTCTGCGGCAGACGCTGCCGCAGCATGCACAGCACCTGGTGCTCGGCATCTGCATCCAGCGCGCTGGTGGCTTCATCCAGCACCGCCAGGGCGGGCTGGCGCAGCAACACCTGCGCCAATAACAACCGCTGTACCTCGCCCCCGGACAGACGGCTGGGTTGCCCGTGGATGACGGTCTCAAGCCCCTGCCCCTCGCGCTGCAGGCGTGCGCGCAAACCGACGTCGCTCAGCGCGTCCCACATGCGCTCCTCCGGCACACCCGGCAGCGCCCAGTCCAGGCAATCGCGCACGCTGCGCTGCCACGGCCGCACGCCCTGCCCGAGGTAGGCGCCATGCCGGACCAGCTGCCGGTAGGCGGCAAAATCCAGCCGACGCCCGCCCATGTGTGCATCGAACAGCTGCGGTGACGTCTGCCCGGACAGCACATCCATCAGGCTGCTCTTGCCGATGCCGGACGGGCCTACGACCAGGGTCATTTCACCCGGCACCAGCACCAACGCAGCGATCTCCAGCCGGGCCAGCGGCGGCGCCAGCGCAATGCGCTCGATCTGCAGTGCGGCGGGCAGCGAACAGGCGGCGACGGCAGCAGCCGGGGCACGGGCGGCGCCCAGATCCACATGGCGCTGCCACAGTTGCAGGGCCGGCCAGGCAGAGCGCAGTTGCTGCACGCTTTGCCGCGTGGTGACCAGATAAGGCAGCAGCCGCCCCAGCAGCAGGCTGACCGTGATCAGCGCAGCACGCTCGCCGCCTCGCCACAGATTGGCCAGCACCAGAATGCCGGCGATGGCGGCCACTGCCGTGAGTTCGAGCACCAGTCGGCTGCTGGCCACCAGTGCCTGCTGTTGTGCATAGCCCTGGCCCAGGCGCGCGGAGATGCGCTCGTAATGCCCGGTTTCCACGTCCTCGCGCTGGAACGAACGCACGTGGCGCAGACGCCGCGGAAAGTCCTCGCTCAACCAGAACAACTGCGTCATGTCGGCCACGTAGTCGCGGCTGATGCGCGCCTGCGCCGCGCTGCTGGAAAGGCGCAGGCCCAGCCACGCCAGCAATGCCAGCAGCGGCGTGGCAAGCAGCAACGATGGTGCGATCAACACCGCAATGCACAGGCTCACGGCGGCCGTAATGCCGGCCACCAGCAACTGCAGCACGGCACTGAAGCCCTGCGTTGCGATCTCGATGTTATAGGTCAGCACATTGGCGATTTCGGCGGAGCTGGTACCCGCCAGCGCGGGCAGCGGCGCATCAATCAGGGCGGTATGCACACGTCGGCGCAGGCCCAGCGCATAGCGGCTGGTCAACCGCGCCGCCAGCCGGGCGCCCTGCCAGCGCAACGCGGCGAACACCAGGCTCACCAGCACAAACAGGCCGGCCTGCACCGGCAAACCACCCGGCACGGTGAGCCGATAGCCGGCCAGCTGCACGCCGTGACCGGGCTGGACCAGCGGAACCAGACACACCGCCACGATGCTGCCGACGCAGGCAGCCGCCAGCGACAGCGCCACGTACATCATCATCGATGGCACATCTGCCGGCACCAGCGTGTCGGCGAAGCGGCGCAGCACGGCCACCACGTCATGGCGAGCGATGGCCTTATGCATCAGCAGCGCGCAATGCAGTGCTGCGCCGCGTCCACAGCACTGCGACATGCCGGGGCGGGCGGCGCGCAGTCTGCGCACGGCCATTGCGGCGGTGGGTTCATCGCAACACCTGCAGCACCGCCTCCAGCGAGGCCTGCGGCTGCGCGCCACGACGCAGGGTCGACATGCCGATACGCTGCACCTGAGCGACAAACCGTTGCCACCCTGGCTGCCCGGCCGCATACGGCTGGTCGCGCGCCAGGCACTCGGCGATCTGTGCGGTGGGCACCGGAACCAGGCCCGGCGCGGACGTGCCGGACGATAGCGGGGAGAGCATCACCACCGCACACAGCTGCAAGGGCGTGGGCGCCAGCGTGGCCTGGCCATGACGGATATCCACTTCGAACTTCTCCACGCCGCTGCGACGGACAATGGTGGGTGAGGCACTGATCCAGGCGCGCGTGCGCGCATCGACCAGCGCAAGCGCCTCGGGCCGCAGATGCAGAAAGTTGGCCACGCCGGTGGTCAGCAGGCTGTCCGGGGCGACGAACACGCCGTCTTCGGCAACGAACTCCAGCCCATGCAGCAGGCAATGCAGGGCGAGCGTGGATTTCCCCGCGCCGCTGGCGCCCAACAACAGCACGCTGCGCCCACGACGGCCGACGCAGGCCCCATGCAACGGCACCAGCCCCATGCCACGCGCGGCCAGCAGGAACACGGCGAACTCGATCAGCTCGTAACGCACGTGATAGGCGTGCACCAGCATGTCCTCGGAGACCACCAGCATCGCGCGGCGCTCGGGCACCGAGAGCATCAGATAGTTGCAGGCATCCATGACCCCGCACACCAGCCCGCCGACGGCGTGCGTGCGCACCGGCGGCGGCACGGCAACACTGCCGTGCGATACGCGCGGCAGCAGATCCAGGCTGATGTGGAACTGCGGTGCACCGGGCAGGTGATGCGCCGGCAACCCGGCATACGCGGCATCGACCAGCGCCAGCAGCGCATGACTGTCGCTGCTGAAGTGGAACAGCGCACCGAGAATCTGCCGCTGCACGCTGAAACGACGCGGCCGCTGCTCGCCAAACGGATCGGCGGCCAGCACGCCCGGCGTGGCCAGGGCTGTGTGCTCGCCCGGCGGCATGTGTTGCGCCAATGCAGCCGACTGCGGCATGCCTGTCCATCCATTGCATCGATCAGCCGGTGGGTGCCGATTCGCTAGACAAAGGTTGCATCGACACGGGTGATGCATCGCCGCGCCGCCGTCCCGCCGCTGGCAGCGCGACAGCGCAACCAAAGACGCCTGCATGCGCACCTACTGCCGAGCCGAATGCCGGTGTCTGCGCACGCCGCCGCTGCGCGCCACCTGGCGACAGAACGAGAGCCTTGTGCAGATGCTAAAGATCCAGGTCAGTCATTCGTATTTCCTGCGTTACGACCCCAAGCAATGGGAGCGCGGCAAACCGTACCCGCCCTTGGCGACGCTGCAGATTGCCGCGCTGCTGCGCGGCCGTGGCCATGCGTTGCGCCTGTTCGATGCCATGCTGGCCGACGATGTCGAGGAGTACGCCAGTGCGCTGCAGGACGCGCAACCGCAGCTGGTGGTGTTCTACGAGGACAACTTCAACTTTCTCACCAAGATGTGCCTGAGCCGGATGCGCGAGGCGGCCTGCCGCATGATCGGGCAGGCGCATGCAGCCGGCTGCCGCGTGCTGGTGGCGGGCTCCGATGCGTCCGACAACCCGGATGTCTTTCTGGCTGCCGGCGCGCACGCAGTGCTGATTGGCGAAGGCATCGCGCCACTGATCGAACTGATCGAACGCCTCGAGGCCGACCCGCAGATCGCCACGAGCGAGTGGCTGGCCGGCGTTGCGCGCATCGCCACCCGCGATCCTGCCGTGGTGCGCGCGCATCCGGGTGCCCAGCCGCCGGACGCGCGCCTGAGTGGCCTGCCCGCCTGGGACCTGGTCGACATGCCGCGCTATCGGCAGTTCTGGCAGCAGCGTCATGGCTATTTCAGCCTGAACATGGCGGCCTCGCGCGGTTGCCCGTTCCGGTGCAACTGGTGCGCCAAACCGATCTGGGGCAACCATTACAAACGCCGCGGCGCCGAGGACGTGGCCGCCGAGATGATCCATCTCAAACGCAGCTTCCAGCCCGACCATCTGTGGATGGCCGACGATATTTTCGGCTTCCACATCGACTGGGTGGAAACCTTTGCGCAACGCCTGACCGAGGCCGATGGCACCATCCCGTTCACCATCCAGACCCGCGCCGACCTGGCCAGCGAACGCATGGCTGCGGCACTGGCGCGGGCCGGATGCGCGGAAGCCTGGATCGGCGCAGAAAGTGGCAGCCAACGCGTGCTGGACCGGATGACCAAGGGCACGCAGGTCGCCGAGGTGATCGCGGCGCGCCAACGCCTGGGAGCACAGGGCATCCGCGTGGGATTTTTCATCCAGTTGGGATATCTGGGCGAAGACCTCGACGACATCCTGGCCACGCGTGCGCTGGTGACGCAGGCCAACCCCGACATCATCGGCGTCAGCGTGTCTTATCCCCTGCCCGGTACCAAGTTCTACGAAGAGGTCAAAAACCAGCTGGGCGGCAAGACGCATTGGCAGGACAGCGACGATCTGGCGATGATGTTCCATGGTGCGTACGACTCGGAGTTCTATCGCAGCGTGCGCGACCTGCTGCACACCCAGGTCGATCTGCAACAGGCACGCGCCGGCATGGCCGCCGACGCATTTGCACGCGCGGCCGAGGCGCTGGAAGCACGTTGGTCTGCGCTGATCGCCGTTGAACATCGCCACCGGACCGAACCGCTTGCCACGCTGGCCGCACGACAACCACGGGCGTTGGCCACCGTGCTGGTGGGCTGAGCACATCCGTGGCGCGAGTTCGCTGTGCACGCCATGTAGCCACCTTCATCGCGGCACCCTGCGAGCCGCTTGACCGCACCACCCCCGCGACGCGTTTCAGACAACGACGCGTCGCGACACCTCCCTTCGACCTTCCGGATCACGCCCGCATGCAGCCTTCGCTCCGTACCATCAAACACGGCTTGCACACCGCCACCGAGCAGCTGGCGCACGAGCTGGCACAGCCGGGCGACAGCGCGCCGCAGTGGGACCGGCTGCAGTGGCAACTGGCGGCGGCCGCGGCGGCGGCACATGGCGTCTCCCCGCTGCTGCAGCGCCGCTCGTTGTGGCAGGACGCGCAATGGACGGCCTTCCTCACCGAGCAACGCCGCCATGTCGAAGACCGCCACCGGCGCATTGCCGTGCTGCTGGCCCGTATCGACAGCGCCGCCCGCAGTGCCGGCATTGCCCTGGTGGGATTGAAGGGCACCGCCTTGCACCGGTTGGGGGTGTACCTGCCCGGCGATCGCCCGATGGCCGATATCGATCTACTGGTGGAGCCGGACGCTGCACCCGCGGTTGCAGCGGTGCTGTGCGAGCTGGGCTACACCGCCTCGTTCGAACAGTGGAAGCACCAGGTGTTCAAACCCATCCGCGGCAATGCGGTGGCCGGACTGGGCGAGCATCGCGACGCTCCGATCAACATCGAGCTGCATACGCGTATCCAGGAGCGCCTGCCGGTGCGCGGCGTGGACATCACCGCACGCATCTGGCCGGAGCATGCGCAGCCGGGCCTGAACCCGTATCCGTCGACTGGCGCGCTGATGAGCCACCTTCTCCTGCATGCCGCTGGCGGCATCTGCCATCGCAGCATCCGCTTGATGCATCTGCACGATCTTGCGTTGCTGGCCACCCGCATGGGGCCGCGCGATTGGCAGGAACTGTGGGAAGACCCGGCGGTGTCGCCCTGGTGGGCATTGCCGCCGTTGTTGTTGTTGCAACGTTACTACCGCACGGTGGTGCCGCCTGCGGTGATGGCCCGCCTGCATGCGGAATGCCCGCGACTGCTGCGCAGGCGCGCCGCGCGACAGACCCTGACCACCGCGTCGTGCTCCAACCTGTGGTTGTCCGCACTGCCGGGGATCGAATGGTCCGGCTCCTTGCGCGAAGCGCGGCAGTATCTGCGCGAGCGCGTGGTGCCCTCGGCCGAGAGCCGCAAGGAGCGCGCGGACATGCTGCAGACCCAGCTGTGGCTGCAGGACCAGCCATGGGTGCGCCAGACCCAGGCACGCCGCCTGATGACGCGACTGACCCGGCCGGTGCCCCGCACCGACATGCTGTATGTGGTGCGTGCGGCGCTGGAGGGCTATCTGCAGCCGGCGTAGCAGCAAAGCGATTGCGTGTGTGCCATGCCACGCGACGTCTGCGCGGCGTCTGCTGCGGCCGAAGGTGCGGCTCAGCGGCGCGGCGTTGTACGCGCCGGTCGGGCCGTTACCGCCGCGTGCCGGCTGCCACGCGCTGCGCCACGGCCGCATCGGGCGCGATCGCCCGTCGGCCAGGTGCACGGCGCACTCCGCAGCTGCGCCACGGGTTGGGCACGCCCCAACGCCGACCGTCGTTCCGCGCTACGGCGCTGCACCCGACCCGTCAAGACAACGGTCGTGCGTCGCATACCTGCCGATAGAGCTGCTCGAACAGGCGGGTGGTGAACGCGGCATCTTCGCGCACTGCGCGGCACTGCGCCGCCCAGGCCAGGCGCAGGCGCAATTGGTCATCGCCGAGCACCTGCCGGACTGCCTCGGCCATTCCGGCCCAATCGCCGGGCGGCACCGCCAGTGCCGAAACCGGCGCCCATTCGACCAGATGGCCGACCGCCGTGCCGACCGTCGGCACACCGGCCACGGCCGCTTCCAGCAGCACCATGGGCCCGGCTTCGTGCAACGAGGACAGCAGCAGCAGATCGGCCGCCAGCATGATCGGGCGCAGCTCGCGCTGGGTCTTGAAACCCAGAAAGCGCACCTGATCCTGCAGGCCCAACGCCTGCACCAGGCGCTGCATGGCGCCATCCAGGGTGTCTACACCGACCATGTCCAGGGTAAAGGCGACCCCGGCGCGCTTGAGCGCGGCCATCGCCTGCAGCAGGGTGCGCTGGTCCTTGACCGGGTTGAGGCTGGCCACGTGCAGCAGGCGCGCCACCGCACCCTGGCGGACACGCGGTGGCGCCACCGGCCAGGCACGCAGATCCACGCCCAGCGGCACGCGTGTGGCAGCGATGCCCAGTGCCTGCAGCGAGGCGATGATGGGTTCGCTGGCCGCAGTGACCCGATCGGCCAGCCGCAGGATCACCGCCTCGCGCAGGCGGCCGCGCCATTTGCGGCGGCCGCCGTAGCCGATGGCGTGCAGCGCCACCAGCTCGCCACCGGCGATGTGCACCGCGCTGGGACGCCGCAACAGGCGCGCCGCCGCGACCGCGATGAGACTGCAGTAGCCGGAAAAAACCGCCTGGATCACATCGAACGGGGCGCGACGATGCTCCGCCACGATGGCTGCGACCGCACGCAGGCGCGTGCGCCGCGCGCCGATGTTGTGCACCGTGGCACCGCGCAGCATCCAGGTGCCCGGCAAGGGCTCCTGGTGCAGCACGAATACATGCACCTGGTGATTGCGCGCCAGCCAGTCGATCAGGGTCAGGAACACCGGGATCACACGCACCTCACCGCTGCGGTCCACCCCACCGGGCACCACCAGCGCCAGTTTCATGTCGCGCTCCCGCGCAGAGGTTTGAGCAGGCTGGCGTACGCCTGGGCCCAGCGCTGCCCGACTGCGGCAAACGACAGCCGCGCATCGAAATGCGCCCGCACCTGCGCACGGGCGGGCCGCTGCCGCGACACGCGCAACAACAGCTCCGACAGCGCACTGGCATCGCCCACCGGCCACAGTTCGCCCATGCTGCCGGCATCGCTGAGCGCGCGGAATGCGGGAATGTCGGTCAGCAACGGCAGCGTTCCACAGGCGTAGGCCTCCAGCGCGGCGTAGCCGCAGCTCTCCGCATGGCTGGCCGAGACGAACAGGTCGCTGGCCCGCAGCAAGTCCTGCACCTGCGCATGATCGACCTTGCCCAACAACCGCACGCAGCGCGCCAGCCGCGGGTCCTCGCGCAGGCGCTGGCGGACCTGGTTCATCAACGGCGCCTGATCGAAGACGCAATACAGCCGCAAGCCGGGCAGCATGCGCGCGGCCATGGCCACCGCGTCGAGCACGCATAACGGGTCCTTGGCAGCGCTCAAATGGCCGACCCAGAGCACGCAGGGGTCGCCCTGCAGCCGGGTCTGTTCGCGTGCCAGCAGGCGATCGCCGGGAGTAAAGCGGCTGCTGGATTCGGGAATGGCAACCAGCTGCGTCTGCGGGCGAAACAGGCGCGCGCGCACGAAGGGCTGCGCCAGCTGCAGCGAGGTGAACGCAATCCCGGCAGCGGCGCTGTAGCGCGCGCGCCACAGCAGCCTGCTCCACCAACGCGGCGGACGATTGGCGTGGTCCTGCAGCAGCAGTGGCACATGCGGCAGCCGGCGCGCCAGCCGCCGTGCATCGCCGGCAAATTCCAGCCCGTGCACGTGGATTACGTCGGCGTCGATCTCGCGTAGCAGCGCGCATAGCGTGCGCGCCCGTGCGGCGCTGCCCCGCGGGCCAAGTGGCGCGAAGCGATAGTCGATGCCGCCCTGGACGATGTGCCGATCCAGCGCCGAGGCCTGGATCACCGTGACCCGCACGCCGGCACTGGCGACGGCCTCGGCAATGTCGGCCAGCGACGGCCATTGCGCGAACACCTGCGCCGCGCTCAGACCGTGCGGGGTAGGAACCAGATTGAGCTGGGCCACGTGCAGGCTCATGACGCGCAGATCGCCCGTGTCGAATGATGCGTGCGGCCGCAACCCGCAGCCGCGCAAGACGCGAGGTGGGCGCAGTGCAGCCTGGTCTGGCCACTCAGCGTGCGGCCGCACACGGCCACTGCAACCGCACCGGTCACGCGACGCGACGCAGGCGCAGCACCAGCGCCACCGGTACCTGCAACGCGGTGCGGTCGAAGTTTGCGCCGGCAGGAATGTCGGCCGGGTCCAGCATCGGCTCGGCCACCGCTTCGATCGCAAAGCCCAACGCGGCGCAGGCCGCATGCCAGTGACTGTACAGATGCTGGGTGTGGCGCACGGCGTAGTGCCGGCCATCGGCCTTGAAATCACGACGCCACCCCAGTGCATGGCCGATCGGATGCACGTCACTGCACATCACCAGGCCATCGGGACGGGTCACCCGATGCAGTTCTTCCAGCGCCGGCCACAGGCGCTGCAGGTGGCCCACCACCAGGCCGCAGACACTGAGGTCGGCCACCGCATCGGCCAGCGGCAACTGGTCCAGGCTGCCCTGCTGCAGGCTGACGCGCGCGGGCGGCCACTGCTGTGCCAGTTCGGTACCGGCGCGCTGCAACATCTGCGGCGACAGGTCGACACCGGTCACATGCCGTGCGCTGCGGCGCAATGCATGCTGCATGTAACGGCCACTGCCACAGCCGGCGTCCAGCACGTGCTGGCCCTGCAGGCTGGCCGGCATCAGGCCCAGCATGGCGCGTTCTTCGGCCAGCATCACCGGGTTATGCGCATGCGGCGGATACGCCTGTGCCCACAGCGCGTATGCGGCAGCGGGTTCGAGCACCGGAACGGCATTCACGACGCCACTCCCATCGCGCTCACTGTGCCCGTTGCCCTGGTGCTCGCAGGTGCGGGCGGCTGCACACTGTGCAGACCAGGCTCCAGCGCCAGCACGGCGGGATCGGCAAGCGCCGCATCCAGCAACTTAGGCCGGCCATCCAGCACCACCGGCACGGCCGGAACACCGGCTGCCGCGAACCACGGCGCAAAATCCGGGTCTGCAATGCGCGGCTTGCCGTTGCGGATCACCGCACGCAGCTCGCTGCGTTGACAACCGATGACGCTGTCGGCGGGCTCGCCGCCGCAGTCGCGCACGATCACCAGATCCGCAGCGGCGCCCGGCGCGATGCGCCCGCGCCTTGGCATGCGCAGGATGCGCGCGGACCGGTCTGTGACCAGGCCCAGCAGCAGGTCGGGCGCCAGCCCGCTGTCGGCGGCGATGCGCAGTTCTTCGAGCAGATCGCGCGCGCCGCTGACGCGCGAGTCGCTGCCCAGCGCCAGCCGCCCGGCCATGCACAGCCGCCAGGGGTCGAGCGTGCGACCCAGCAACGCCAGATTGCTCGACGGGCACCACACCACCGCCGCACCGCGCGCGATCACCCGTTCGATCGCCTGCTCGCCCAGGCCCACGCCGTGGATCAACACCGTGTTGGCAGCCAGGCAACCGAGGCGGTCCAGGTCGTCCAGCTCCGCCCGTGCCACCGCATCGGTGCCTTCTGCCAGGTGGATCATCCACGGATGCGTGGAGGGCGTGGCGGCGAAACTGGCCTGCACCGGCGGGCCGTAGCCGGTCCAGCCGAGTGCGTAACTCCAGCCGAATTCGTTGAGCACGCCGACCGGGAAATCCGCCTCATCCAGGGTGGCGTGCCAGGGGTCGTGCTGGGCCACGCAGGTGACGCCGGCCAGCAGGTTCTTCAGCCCGCCGTGGCGCAGCCGCACCGCCTTGGGCACGCGCAGCGCCGCAGCGACGGCCGGATGCTGGAAATGCGCCTGAAATGCTTCGATCCAGGCGTAGCTGTTGGGGAAAGGCGCACGCTGCGGCAGCGGCGGCACGCAGTTCACCTGCAGATGCTCGTGCGCATTGACCAGCCCCGGCGCCAGCACATGGCCGGACAGATCCAGGCGCAGGGTCGCGGTGCCCACGGTGCCGCCGAAGCGGCCTGCGCGCAGGTTCAGCGCCGCGCGCGACGGGCCGGCCAGCGTGATCGAGCGCGCACCCTGCAGACAGACGTCGGCCATGGACATCGGCGTCTCCACTCAGCGCTTGCGCATCACGATGAGGAAGTGATCGCCCATGTCGCGCAGCAGCGGCAGGCCGCCGAACCGGTCGTCCAGCCGCCCCAGTCGCTCGGCCAGGCGCGGGTGCCGCTGGCAGACATCCACCAGATAGGGCGGTGGCAGAAACAAGCTCAGCGCACGATAGCGCTCCAGTACGAAGTGTGGTTCGAACGCGCGATAGAACTCGCGCGGCAGGTGGTACCAGGTCCAGATGGTGTGCCCGTTCATGCCTACCGCCGTGGCGCCCGTTGCCGCACGCACCGCCGCGCGCCTGAAGCGCCCACGCAAGGCGTAATGGCCGATTTCCCACGGGCAGATCCGCCCGATCACCGAAAACACCAGGCAGCCATCGGCCCGCAACAGACGTGCGCACTGGGCGGCTACCGCCGGCAGGTCCGGTGCGCAGTTGAGCGGGCCGAAGTTGGAGTACATACCATCGAAGGTGCCCTGCAACTGATCCAGCTGCTGGATGCCGACATGCGCGGCCGCCAGGCGTTCTTCCAGGCCCTGGGTGGCCGCACGCTGGCGGGTGCGCTCGACCATGGCCGGCGACCAGTCGGTGGCCAGCACGCGATAGCCGCGCCGGGCGAACTCGCCGGCATCCAGACCGGTACCGCAGCCCAGGTCCACCAGCCGCGCGCCTTGCGGCAACTCGGCAGCGACCGTGTCCCACAAGGTGGTGCGCATGCGCTGGATCAGCGCATTGTTGCCGCGCGGGCCGTCATAGTCGGGGGCGACGCTGTCGAATGCACGCTGCGTTTCCAGCAACTGTTCCGGCGCGACCGTGCCGCCGCGCGCAGCATGCTCATTGACCAACGACATGCATCGCCTCCCACACCTGTCCTGCTGATTCCACGGCACTCTCCGGACGCAGTGCCGCCAGCGCGGCATCGCTTGATAGACCCGTGAGTGCGTCCGGCTGCCGGTTTGGTTGCAGTCGCACCGCCTGCCAACCACGCGCCGGGCCGGGGCAACGCCCGCGTGCCGTGATCAAGGACCGAACGAGGATGCGCTTACGCGCGCGGCGCACAAGACCTGGAGCTGGCAATGCTGCGATCGGTCTGCGCTGCGACGCGTTGCGGAGCGTGGATGCCCAACACTCAGCCGGCCGCGGTGACGCCTGCCATGCGGTGGCGACGCCACGCATTGCGCAGCACCGCCGCCACCGTGCCCAGCCCGGCACCGCCCAGCAGGGCGACTGCCCAGACCATCACTGCATTCGGGAACGCCCGCTGTTCTGGCACGTACAGCGGCCACGCCAGCGAGGTCTGGTAGGTATACCGTGCGGTCAGCCGCGCGATCAGATCGTCGCGCTCGGCCTTGATCGCGCGGATGGCAGTGGTGTTCTCGGTCAACAGCACCCCGGCCAGCACCTGCGCAGGTGTCGCACCGGACCCGCCCTGCCCCGCGTGCAGCTGCTGCTGCAGCTGCTGGCGGGTGAGCGTGGCAACACGCAGGTCTTCGCTCAGCCCCTGCAGGCGGGTACGTGCCAGCGCGAGCGCGGCGGTGTTGGTGTCGCCATGCAAGGTCTGCAGGACGGTCACGGTCGCCATGGCCAGGGTGCGCGCCTGCTGCACCGATTCGGCACGGACGGTGATGCCGATCAGGTTGGCGTACGGGTCCGGGTCCGGCTTGAGGCTGCGGCGGTACACCTGCGCGGCGCGGCTCTTGAGCGGCACGCCGGCCTGGCGCAGCACCGCATCCTGAAACAGCCGCGTCTTCATGCGGTCGATCACCCGCTGGAACGGCTCCACCTTGGGGTCGCGGCCCGCCGGGGTCGGGCCGATCTCGCCCACCTGGATCCATGCAGTGGCTTCCCATTGCGGTGTAGCCACGCGCAGGAAAACGAAAGCCAGGCCAAGCACCAGCACCAACGCAGCCAGCGCCCAGCGCCATTCGCGCCGGAGGATGCGCCACAGGTCGATCAGATAGATTTCGTCGTGTTGATTCATGGTGCGCAGGCTCTGAAACGTGAGAGAGGACGTGGCGGTGTACTTACACGGCAGACGGGCGTGGGGCATGGCGGTTGGGCAGCAGCACGGTGCAGGCATGCAACACCAGGCACAGCGCAATGAAGCCGAAGTTGGTCCAGGTAAACGCCTGTGGTGCAAAGGGCGACATCACGCAGGCATAGGCGATGCGCAGGAAGATCAGCACATGGAAGATCGACAACGACCGGTTGAGCCGGCGCACGCTCCACACCAGGCCCGCATACAGCGCCAGCAACGCCAGCAAGGCACCGGGGGCGCCCCAAGCCATCAAAAACGGGAAGAACTCGGTGCCCACGTTGATGTTGGGCGCGTCCAGCGGAATGCCGGTGCCGGCAGTGGCAATCGAGCCGCTGAAGGGCACCAGCTGGTTGATCAGGAAGCTGGCGTTGACGTAGCCCTTGGCGAGCATCGCGCCGAAGTTGTAGGGCCCGGCGCTGATGTACAGCAGCAGCCACTGCAGCCCCTGCGGCATGGCGCGGTAGAACGCACTGAACGGCAGCGCCACGGTGGCCAGCGAGCCGGACCGCAAGGCGCCAAGCACCGAGAACACGCCGCCGCCCGCCAGCAGCAACAGGCCGATGGTCTTCCACGGCAAGCGGCGTGCCGCATCGCGGCACAGCAGCATCACCAGCACGAAGGAAAACAGCCCGGCAAAGATGCGGTTGCGATCGATCACCACGATCGGGAAGACAAACCCCAGCGTCACCATCGCCGCGCGCAGGCCGCGGTGGCGCACGCATAGCAGCGCGATCGGCGGCAGGATCCAGCACATATTGGAGATGTGCCGCACATGCGAGCGCGCCGGGCTCAAGGTTGCGTAAGACGCGGGATCGCTGAACAGCGGAATCGGAAACAGCACCACATCGGCGATGCAGAACACGGTGACTACCGCCGCCAGGGTCAGTGCCAGGAAAGCGTCGCGGGTGCCGGCGTAGCGGTAGCGGCGGAAGTGCTCGATATCGGGCAAGTGTGTCCGCAGGAGCGCATCGAGCGCACAGGTCGACGCCGCAGCGACTGCGAGCAACGCCACGCCCGCGCCGTAGCCATCGGGGAGCGTATAGGTGAGCCACGTCAATGCGCAGCTGAGCAACATCGGTAACGCCAGATAGCTTGCCGGTCGTCGCAACAGCCTCGTCATACCGGCTCCGTCGCGCGCGCCGCATGCCCCGGTCGCCAGCGTGCCTGCAGCGATAACCAGGCATAGGCCAGCAGATGGCCGGCCAGGGCAAGCGGCCGGCGTTGCAGGTAGGCCACCTTGGCGGCGATGTAGCGCGATTGCGCACGCAACAGCGTGCGGTCAGATT
The DNA here is from genome assembly GCF_041477645.2 of Xanthomonas sp. NCPPB 1325. Classification (NCBI taxonomy): domain Bacteria; kingdom Pseudomonadati; phylum Pseudomonadota; class Gammaproteobacteria; order Lysobacterales; family Lysobacteraceae; genus Xanthomonas; species Xanthomonas sp. NCPPB 1325. The sequence goes on along the minus strand of NZ_CM192985.1, from coordinate 2,031,339 downwards.
CTTCGTCGAACAGCTTCGCGCAGCGCAGCGCAACCTGCCGCGACTCGCTCAGATTGGCGATGCGCGCACGCACGTCGACGGTCTTGCTGAGATTGCTGCCATGCAGGCGGTAGGCGCACACCTGCATGTCGACAAATCCCAGCGCATCACGTGCAGCAAGGCGCAGAAAGAAGTCCCAGTCTTCGATGCGCAACGACTCGTCCCAGCCGCTGCGGGCATCGAAAGCACTGCGCCGCAACAGCGCCACTGCACCGCTGACCGCCCAGTGCCGGATCACCGCACGCCGGATCCCGGGCCCGGAGCGATACAGATCGACGTCCACACCGTGCAGGTCGCGCATGGCACTGTCGTGCAAGCGCTGCCCGTGCTGATCGACCACGCAGGCATCGCCGATCACTGCCAGCTTTTGTGGGTGCGCACGCAGGTAACGCACCTGTGCATCGAGACCGCCCGCCAGCAGGTAATCGTCGCTGGCACCCAGGCGCAGATAGTCGCCGTTGGCACGCAGGGCCAGCTCGTTGAGCGTGGCAGCCACACCCCGGTTCTCCCGCTGCACAAATTGCACCGGCAGCCGGTGCCCGTGCTGCGCGACCCACTCACCGATCTTCTCTGCGGTCGCATCGCTGGAGCCATCGTCAATGATGACGATCTCCTTGCACGGGTAAGGTTCTTCCAGCACGCTGTCCAGGCAACGCTGGACGAAGCGCGCGTGGTTGAATGCCGGGATCAGCACCGACACCAGCGGCCAGTGTGCACGCTCCGACAGGGGCATTCGTTCGCTCACGCCGGTTGCACCAGGTAGCGACGCACCACCACGATGTTGAACAGCAGGTACAGCACGTAGTTGGCGACGAACGCGTACATCGCACCGACCAGGCCGAAGTGCGCGGTGCACAGGTACACCAACCCCAGGTAACTGGCCGCAAATACGCATTCGGACAGCACGAACACGCGCGTCATCGCCTTGGCCAGCATCACATACGACAACACGAAGGCGGCAATCTTGACCACGTCGCCGAGCAGTTGAGGCGCGTACAACGCCCTGGCCGGGGAAAATCCTTGGTCGAACAGCACCCAGGTCACCCAGTCGCGGCAGATATAGACGCCCAGGGCCATGCCGATCACCGCAGGCATCACGTAGCGGTACGCGGCGCGCAGCTCGCGCCCCAGCGCGGCACGCTCGTGCAACGAGGCCAGCTTGGGCAGGTAATACACATTGATGGCGGTGGTGAAGAACAGCAGGTACGCATCCGACACCCGGCTCACGGCCTGCCAGTAGCCGACCTGCTGCCAGCCAAACTGCGCGACCAGATGGTCACGCACCAGCATGACCACCATTTGCGGCACCAGCGTGGAGGTCAGCGTCATCACCGAAAACGCGGCCAGACGGCGCGCCATCGGCGCATCGAAGCGCATGCGCAGCATCTCGCGTCGAAAGTAGGGGCTGGCCCGCAAGGCCGGCACGCCGGCCAGCAGCCACAGCACCTGTCCCAGCACCAGCGCCAGTAGCGCGCCCTGCAACTGGGCCCGGCTGGACCACCACGCCACCAAGGCCACACTCAATACCGCACCGCTCACCTGCACCACGGCCAGGCGGCGCACGTCCATGAAACCGTTGATCACGGCAAGAATGTAATTGACCACTGCAATGCCCAGCTGCGCGATCGCCAGCACGCAGATCAGCGGCCGGTAGCCGGCATCGCCCAGCAGACGTTCGGCGAGCGCCTGACTGAACAGCAGTGCCAGCACGGCCAGCACGCAGGAGGCGCAAAACGCATACCACAGCGCCGTGCCCAGCAGGCGTGCCTGGGCCTGCGGGTCGCCGCGATATTCGGCCACATACTTGACGATCCCGGCGCTGATGCCGCCACCGGCCAGCACCGCCAGCACCGACATCAGATTGAGGAACTGCCCGAGCCGGCCCACCCCTTGCGGCCCGGCATGGATGGCCACCAGCTTGACCACCACCAGTGCAGCGAGCAGCTTGGCCAACGTCGCAACGCCGGTGTAGGCGCCGCTGCGCAGCAGATTCATGTGCGGGCGCCGAAGGATTGGCATGCGTCAATCACCCGCTGCACCGACGCGGCGTCCAGCGTCGGGCTCATCGGCAGACTGAGCACCTCCGCATGCAGGCGCTCGCTGACCGGCAGGCAGGCATCGCCCAGCGTGGCGTAGGCCGGCTGCCGATGCGGCGGCACCGGGTAATGAATCTGGGTGTGGATGCCATGGCGCAGCAGATGCGCCTGCAACGCATCGCGCTGCGGGCTACGCACCACGAACAGATGCCAGACATGCTGCTCGTCGCTGACCACGGCCGGCAGCGTGATGGAGGGGTTGTCGATCCCCTGCAGATAGCGCTGCGCCACCTCGCGCCGCAGCGCGATCTCTTCGTCCAGATAGCCAAGCTTGACCCGCAGCAAGGCGGCCTGCAGCTCATCCAGGCGCGAGTTCACGCCCTGATACAGATGGTGATACTTCACCTCCGAGCCGTAGTTGCGCAGCGCGCGAATGCGCTCGGCCAGATGGGTATCGGCGGTGACCACCGCGCCGCCGTCGCCCAGCGCACCAAGATTCTTGGTCGGAAAGAAACTGAAAGCGGCGGCATCGCCGAAGGCACCGGCACGCCGGCCGTGCGCCATCGCACCGTGCGCCTGCGCCGCATCTTCGATCAACAGCAGCCCGTAGCGGTGCGCCAGCGTCTGCAACGCCGCCATATCGGCCAGCTGACCGTACAGGTGCACTGCCATGATGGCGCGGGTGCGTGGCCCGATCGCCTTTTCCACACTGGCCGGATCCATGTTGAAGGTGGCCGGATCCGGCTCCACTGGCACCAGCACCAGATGGTTCTGGCTGATCGCCAGAAAGGTGGCAATGAAGGTGTTGGCAGGCACGATGATCTCATCACCCTCGCGCAGCGCGCCCAGCTCCCGATAGCCACGCAGGATTAACGACAGCGCATCCAGGCCATTGCCCACGCCCACGGCATGGGCGACGCCACAGTAGCTGGCAAACTCTTCTTCGAACCCGGCCAGCTCCTGGCCCAGCACGTACCAGCCGGCATCGATCACCCGCGCGGCGGCGGCCTTGAGTTCGTCCGCATACCGCGCATTGACCGCGCGCAAATCCAGGAAAGGCACATCCATTACAAGGTCCATCGATAGACATCCTGTACCACGGCCCGCGCGCCGAAGCGCTCCTTTTGTTCGACCAGCCCCTCGTTGAGCACCAGCCCCCCCTGCTCGGTGGAAATGCCGAAGCTGAAGTAATCGCGCGCCGCATACACCTGCGTGATCAGCTCGGCCAGCAACAGGCTCAGCGCATCCAGCTGGCGCCCGCGCTCGGAAACCGCCAGGTACTGGGTGTGCACGCTGCGCCCGAAGTCGTAGACCAGTGCCGCTGCCAGCAACCGCCCCTCGGCACGCGCTTCATGCAGCACGATGTGATGCGGGAAGCGCCCCTGCAGCAGCTGCAACTCCTCCAGGCGATGCGTGGGCGCCACGGCATGGCGCCGCAACACATCGCTGAGCAGCGCATGAAACTCTTCCAGCCCGGTGCCGGTCTGGATCTGCACACCGGCCTTGCGCGCCTTGGCGATCGACCGCCGCCGCTCGGCACTGAAGGCAAAAGGCTGACGCAATGCAATCACTGACGACAGGTCGCGCCGAGACAGCTGCGCGCCTACACGATGCAGCGCGTAGAGGTCTTCTTCGGCCGGGTACGCATGAAAGACATGTGGCACCGGCTTGTAGACGATCTCACGCACACCTGTTGCCCGGTAATGCGCTGCGATCAGCTCGAACACCTGCAAGCTCGCGCCTGCGCGCAAGGCCGTCGAGACGAGCAGACCGGCATAGGTAAGACCGGCGTGGCTGCTGACGCAGTCGCCGTGCACACTGGCCGGAAACACCGCCACCACCTCGCCGCCACGTTCCACCAGCAGCGACGCGTCCACGAATCGGTCTGCGTGATAGTCCATGTAGCCGCGCCGATGCAACAGATTGCCATTGCGCGAGCAGGTGACAAGCGCGTCCCATCTGGCTGCATCGCTGGTGGTATAGGGCCTAACCGAATACATGGCAGCCCTGCAGCTCCACCGGCAACGCAGCGTCGGCCAGGCCGAAGCCGGCCTGCCCCATCGCATTGCCGTTGTAGAACATCAACACACGCTCGCCGTGCTGGATCAGTGCCGGATAACACAGCGTCTGCGCATCCCAGCCGGTCTCGGACAGTCGCAGCCCAAGCTGGCGGTCGTCCCGCTCCCAGTGCACGCCGTCGTGGCTGAAGGCGATGCCCGGGAAGTAACCACCCGCGGTATCGCCGCGGGTGAAGTACATCAGATAGCGTCCGCCAAGGCGGTAGACGCGCGGACGTCCGATTCGGTATTCCGTGCCCTGCGGGCGCAGGCACACACTATCGTCAAGGGGAATGCAGCTCAACGCATCGGTCTCGGCATAGCGGATGTGATATCGCGGATACGGCTGGCCGCCGATATATTCCCAGTCATCGCCAACCGCGTACCACAGCCGCCAGCGTCCATCTTCATAGCGTGCCGAATGCACCGCTGCGATGATGCTGCGGCCGGGCGCACGGTCCAGCAGCGGCGTGTCCTGGTGGCGCTGAAACGTCTCGCCGCCATCGTGTGAGACAGCCAGGCCGGTGAACGCCAGGAACTTGGCCTTGGCCACGCGCTGAAAGCCGACATAGAACATGTACAGGCCATCCGGCCCGTCCACCACGTCGCCCAGGATCATGCCGTTGTCGTCGAAGCGGCCGTCGCGCCCGATGTCCAGCACCGGCCTGGCGCTCACGCCAACGATCTGCGTCGGCGCATCGGCACGCACATCCACGTAGCCGATCCGGCTCACTCCCTGCGTGTCGCGAAAGCCGGCATACACGCGCAGCACCTGCGCGGACAGCCGGTACGGGGTGGGCGTCAACGCCGCATGCTGCATCCAGCCGCCCACGCCATCACGTGCGACGTCGAACACCAGGCCTCGCTTGGTCCAGGCGAACATGTCTACAGCTCCACGTCGAACGCGGATCTGCCTGCCACGGCGCGTGCCGGTGAGCCGACATACACGCGTTCGGGCTCGGTATGCCGGGTCACCAGGGCGCCCGCGCCAATGATGTTGTGCGGGGCAATCCGCACCTTGTCGCTGAGCGTGGCGTTGACGCCGACGAAGCTGCCCTGCCCGATCTCGCAATAGCCGGAAATCACCGCATGCGAGGCAATGAACACGTGGTCCTGCACCACGGTGCGATGGCCGATATGGTTGCCGCTCCACAGGATGCAGTTGTTGCCGATACCGGTGAAGGGCTGGATGACATTGCCTTCAAAGACAAACGTGTTGGCACCGATCTCGGCATTGCGCCACACGAAGGCACGCGAGCTGACATAACTGGCGCAGCGATAGCCGCGACGCACCACATCCGCGTAGAACCGCGCACGCAGGCGGTTCAACTGCGTGGCAGGAATCGCAACGAAGACCTCGTACGCCGCAGGCGGGTAGCGCTGTTCGAGGTCTTCGTAAGCCACCACCGGCAGCTCGGCCAGACTGGGCCGCAACAGGAAATCGCGCTCCACGCTGAAGGCGACCACCTCGTAGTCGCTATCGTACCGAAAGTACTCGCAGGCGATCTGGGCGAACTCGCCCGCACCGACGATCACCAGCGGCTTGCGCGTGCTCATGCTTCCAACCTGCGTGCATCGTTGCGATGGCCACGCACTTCGCTCAGGAATTGGTCGTAGTCCAGGATGTAGTCGCCCGGGTCGTAGAACTGGTCGGCCAGCACCATCAGCACGCAGTCGGGGCTGAAGTGATGCAGGTCGCGCCACACCATGCGGCCCAGCAGCAGGCCTTGCGCCGGGTCGTCCAGCACCACTTCGGTCGGGCCATCGCCTTTGCCCTCGTCCAGCAGGATCCTCACCGAGCCGTGCAAGGCCACCGCAAGCTGGTTGAGCTGGCGGTGCGCGTGCTGTCCACGGTGCACGCCACTGCGGGTGCCGAACAGGTAGTACACGCGGCGTATCTCGAACGGGACATTGCGCTGCTGCTCCAACGACACGAGCAGGCCGCGATCATCACCGTGGGTATGCAACTGGATGGGTTCGAAGGCCATGATCCGGGGGCGTTACCGCTGACTGCACGTAGTGCGACATGCCTGAGTGCGCCGCGATGCGCGAAAGGTTGCGCCACGCCGGGGCCCTGCGAAGCGGCGTGCGCGCAAGCGCAGCAGCACGCGTGGCGCAGCGCCGATGTCCCGCCGCCGCGATAAAAATTCGTTGTGGCGATGCAACCTTTCATCGGCATCGCCGCACATATCGGTGCACGTTCACCTGGCCGCAGCTTGGCCGGCGTGGGGAGCCAGGCCTGGCAGCGCGACACGCATTGCCGGAACCAACGACCACCACCGGTGAGGACACCGACCAGATGCGTTCTTCCCCTCAAGCTCCCGACCCGGCGGCCAGCGCCGATGCCACCGCGCTGCCATCGGCGCCAGACACCGCGCCGGCCGCGCGCGTCATTCCGCTCCCCAAACCGATGCGCGTGCTGCACTGGCTCACGGTGCTGTGCCTGGTGATGGCGGCCAGCCTGATCCTGCTGCGCGCCGAACTCGATGGTCGCGCATTGCGTCAGTGGCTGCTGGAAGGCCACCGCCACTTCGGCCTGATGGTGTTGCTGCTGTTCGTGTTGCGCGTCGCCCTGCGCCTGCGTCTGCGCAAGCTGCCGCCCGGCCCGCCCGCCCCGCTGATCACCCGCTTGCTGGCCGGTGCCACCCACCTGGCCATGTACGGCCTGATGCTCGCACTGCCGCTGATCGGCTGGTCGCTGAGCAACGCCTTCGGCAAGACGGTGTATCTGTTCGGCCTGCCGCTGCCGAACCTGATCGAGGTGGACGCGGATCTCGGCGACACCCTGGGCACCTGGCACTTGAATGCGGCCTGGGCGCTGCTGGCGCTGGTGCTGCTGCACATCGGTGCCGCGCTCTGGCATCACCTGGTGTTGCGCGATGGCCTGTTGCGCCGCGTGTTGCCGGGCAAGCACGCATGAGCCCTCACCCGTTCTCCGCACGCATCCACTCCGTTGCATTCCGTCCCGCCGAACAAGGACTTTCCATGCCTAACTCCCAGCTAGCTCCGCGCCGCGCCACCGCCTCGCGTGCCGCCTCCCTGACGTCGTTGCTGTGCGTCACCGGCCCGTTGCTGCTGATGGCGAGCAACCAGGCGCAGGCGGTTGCCGCCTTTGCACGCCAGACCGGTTCGTCCTGCGCCGATTGCCACATCGGCTCGTACGGCCCCTCGCTCACGCCGTATGGCATGCGCTTCAAGCTCGGCGGTTTCACCGATACCGACGGCAACGGCACCAAGATCCCGGTGTCCGGCCAGCTCACCTGGTCGCGCAACAATCCCAGCCGTGGCGACAGCACCGCACGCCTGACCCAGGCCGACCTGTATCTGGCCGGCCGCGTCAGCGACAACGTCGGCGGCTACTCCAAGATCCGCTCCAACAACAGCGGCAATGCCACCTTCGATACCCGCCTCGACGACGTCGATCTGCGCTTTGTGACCAAGCCGTTCCAGCTGGCCGGCAAGGACACCATGGTCGGTGTCAGCGTCAACAACAATCCGGGCATCTCCGACCCGATCCACGTGTTGCCCAATGCCTCCACGCTGACCCCAGCGTCCAACGGCGGCGCCTCCACCATGCTCAGCTCCTCGTCGCTGTCCAACCGCGTCATCGGTGCCAGCGTGTACGGGCTGTACGACAAGAACTGGTACGGCGAAGTGGGCAGCTACAGCGCCTTGTCGCCGTCCGCACAGGACCGTCTCGGCTGGCCGATCAACGGCGACCCGGGCAAGCTCAGCGACACCACCTACGCGCGCGTGGCCTACATGAAGGACATGAAGCGGCAGTTCTTCTCTGTGGGCCTGACTGCGCTCAACACGCGTCGCCAGCGCCCGCGCAACGGGCCCAGCGACGACCTCACCGACTTCGGCTACGACCTCACCTACCAGTTCCTCGGCACGCGCGAGCACGTGGCGTCGCTGGCCTACGTCAACATCTACGAGCGCCGCAAATACGGCAGCCCGCTGATTCCGTCCGACCCGACCATGCCGGCGCTGGACCGCGGCAGCGTGCGCGATCAGACCTTCAGCGTGAACTACGCCTTCAAGCAGACCTATGGCGTGCTGGCCGCGCACATGATCAACACCGGCTCGTTCGATGCGGCGCGCTATTCGCCGGTGGGCATCCCCGACACCACCAGCAATCTGATCCTGCTGTACTGGAGCCCGTTCGGCCGCGAAGGCACCTATACCACCAACGCCAACCTGCGCGTTTCCGCTGGCTGGTTCCGGTTCGACAAATTCAACGGCAGCACCTCCAACGTGTTCCGTGGCCCGCCGATCACCAATCCGCGCGATCTCGACAGCTTCTCGCTGTCGGTCAACCTGGCGTTCTGATCCCCCACCGTTGCACGCAACCGTACGGACTCATATGCACCCATTCCACAAAACGTTGTTATGCGCACCGTTGGCCGGCCTGTTGCTGGCCGGCGCAACCCTGGCCACGCCGGCGCGCGCCGCCGATGGCAAGAGCGTCTTTGCGACCGAATGCGCCGAATGCCATAGCGCCACGCAGGGCAAGAACAAGAAGGGTCCCTCCCTGTTCGGCATCGTCAATCGCCCTGCCGGCGCGGTGGCGGACTTCAGCGGCTACTCCCCTGAGCTCAAGGCAAGCAAGCGCACCTGGGATGCGGCCGGCCTCAAGGCCTTCCTGAGAGCGGATTCGAAGAAGGCGATACCGGGTACGAAGATGAAGTACGAAGGGCTTGAAGACGAGAAAGAGCTGGACGCCCTGATCGCCTACCTCAACACCCTGCACTGAGACGAACGGCAAGCCATGCCGGAAACGCCGGCCGGCGGGGGTGTCACTGCCGGCACGGGGACGGCAAGGCAGTCGGGTCTGCCCAAGCCATCGCTGCATGTGTCTGAAGACCGCGCTCAGGCAGGGGCGATCGCTTCAAGCCCGGTACAGCCTGCCGGCCGCAGTCTCCGCGGCCGGCAGCCGATCACATGCCGCACCAGGACGGGTGCGCGGTATCGCGTTGCCTGAGCCGACACCTTCGCGTATACGGACGGAACCGCCACAGCCGGGGCGGTCTCGTCCTGCGTGATGGGTCACTATCGCGCCCCGCTTCGTGTCCATGCCCTACGCCCTTGCCGAACCTGCTGTCCGCCAAGCAGTCTCCGTACCCACCGCGACGCCTCTGCGCCTGCGGGGGGCGGCCGTGGGCGGCATCGCACGGCCCTGCACCGTCATACTCCTCGTCGCCTCGATGCGTGCCCTGCCTGCACGCGCATTGCAGAACGCCGGCACCGCAGGCCCGGCGCTTACAGCTGCGCCATGCAGTCATGCTCGCCCTGCTCCTGAGCCCCTGCGGCAATGCACTGGCCGATAATCTTGGCGGTGCGGTCGCAGTCGCCTCCTCCCTGATCGATCGCGGCATTGCGATTGCGCCCAACCGCGTCACCCTGCAGACCGCCGGCTACTGGCTGCCGTCGCCGGGCTGGTCGACCTCGGTCTCTGCCGCACTGCAGTCGCCGTCGCTCAGCAAGCCGGTGGCATTCACCATCCAGGGCGCGCGCGCCTGGATGCTGGACGACCGCTGGCAGATGCAGGCCAGCCTGCTGTACTACGCCTACCCGGCCGACCGCCAGTCGCGCACCTTCGACCGCCAGGAAGCGAGCCTGGCCTGGTCCTACCGCGACATGCTGACCTTTTCGCTGTCCACCTTCAATTTCCCGCGCGCGCAGCGCTCGCCCTGGAACAAGGTGATCGACGTCACCGCCAGCGTACCGCTGTCGTCCAGTTTCAGTCTCTCCGCCGGCGCCGGCATCTCCGATTTTCCGGCGATGACCTACGGCGCCGCCAGTTCCGGCCGCTATCGGTATGGCCAACTGGGCCTGAAATGGAACCGCGCCGCATGGACCGTGAAGCTGGACCGGATCCTGACCAGCAGCAACACCCCGCGCGCGCAGGGCGGCCCCGGCGAAACGCCCTGGGTGGGCATGGTCTCGCGCGCGTTCTGATCCACCCGCAACCTTTTGCCCGCCTGCGGGCACTCAAAGGTGTCCTACGCCATGCCTGCCTCGATGAATGACACCGACACCCTGGGCGATGCCACCGACCGCATGCTGTTGCGCCGCATGGCGGCGGGCGATCGCGACGCGTTGGCCAGCATGTACACCAGTTATCACGGGCGGTTGTGCCGGTTTCTGTCGCGCCTGACCCGCCGTCCCGACATCATCGAGGAGGCCATCAACGACTGCTTCTGGATCGCCTGGCAGAAAGCCGGCGACTTCCGCGGCGATTCGCAGGTGTCGACCTGGATCATGGGCATCGCCTACCGCTGCGGGCTCAAGTGCCTGCGCCAGCATGACGGTGAAGCCATCGACGACACCGCGGTGGTGGAAGAGCACGCCCCCAGTGCAGACGACAACGACGACCGCGAGCTGCGCGACTGGCTGGACAAGGGCATGGAGCGCCTGTCGCCGGATCAGCGCCTGGTGATCGAACTGGTCTACGGCGTCGGCCACAAGCTGGAAGAAGTCGCCGACATCATGCAGTGCCCGGTGGGCACGATCAAAGCCCGGCTGTTCCATGCACGGGTCAAATTACGCAACGTGCTGCCCGGCCTGGCCGGCAGCGCGCCTTACACGGAGACCATGCAATGAAGACGTTTTTCATCGCGCCTGGCAAGGAATGCTCGCACGCGTGGGAGCTGATGCCAGCCGTCCTGCTGGACAGCGCCACCGAGGAAGAACACAGCTGGCTGATTGCGCACGTGGCCAAGTGCGCCTCATGCAGCGCCGAGTTCGCGCAGCAAAATCGTCTGCGCCAGGCGCTGGCGCTGCCATCGGCCGTCACGCTGGACCCCAATGCCGGGCTGCAACGCCTGCTCGGCCGCCTGGATGCCCCCGAACAGCGCACCGCGCCGGCACCGGCAGTACGCCGCTCCGGCAGCTGGACGGTGCGCGCACTGGCCGCCGCCGCGTTGGTGCAGGCCATCGGCCTGGGCGTCATGGGCGTCAAGCTGGCCTCGCCGGCCCCCACGCACGACTACCGCACGCTGAGCAGCGCAACCGCGTTGCCGGTGCCGCAGGGCGCCATCCGCGTGGTGCCCGATGCCAGGATGACCGTGGCCGACTGGGATCGCCTGCTGCGCGCGCAGCAGTTGCAGGTCATCGCCGGACCCAACGACCTGGGCGCCTACACCGTGGTGCCGGCCGCGCCGCAGCCGCAGCCGCAGCCGCAGCAGACCGTGCAGAAACTGCGCGCCAATCCGGCCATCCGGCTGGCCGAGATCGTCTCCGCCCCATGAGCCGTCTTCTCGCCATCGGCCTGTGCGTCACCCTCATCGGCCTGGGCCTGCAGGGCAGCGCGCACGCTGCCGCGCCCACGCAGGACACTGCGAACATGGCCGCCATCGCCGCGGCGTCTGCCCCGGCCGATGCGCATACACCCGATGCCAGCCGCGACATCCTGCTGGCGGTGGCCAATCCGCTCAGCGCACCACCGGCGCGTGCCGGCTCCAGCCTGATCGGCTACGCCTCCAGTTACTACGGTGCCGGGCAGAAGGCCGCCGTGCGCATGGAAGCCATCAAGCGGCGCTACAAACTGCGCGAGGTCTCCGGCTGGCCGATCACCTCGCTGGGGCTGTACTGCGCGGTGCTGCAGCCGCCAGAAGGCGTGTCGCGCGATGCGCTGGTCAGCACGCTGTCCCACGACGACGGCGTGGAGCTGGTGCAGCCGGTGCAGGATTTCTCGGTATTTTCTGCCGATGCCGCCGAAAAGAGCACCCCGCTGTCGGGCTACAACGACCCGTACGTGGACATGCAGCGCGGCTTCATCGACACCGATGCCGCCAGCGCGCAGACCGTCACCCAGGGCCGTGGCGTGGTGGTGGCCGTGGTCGACACCGGCGTGGATACCAGCCACCCCGACCTGAAGACGCGCATCCGCGACGTGCACGATCTGGTCGACGACACGCCGGTCATGACCAGCACCGATTCGCACGGCACCGAAGTGGCCGGCATCATCGCCGCCGGCAGCAACAACCATCAAGGCATCGTCGGCATGGCGCCCAAGGCCATGCTGAGCATCTACAAGGCGTGCTGGTATGCGCCCACGGTCGGCGCCACCGCCCGCTGCAACACCTTCACCCTGGCCAAGGCGCTGGCGGCGATCAACAACAGCTCCGCGCGGGTGGTCAACCTGAGCCTGGGCGGCCCGGCCGACCCGCTGCTGAGCAAGATGCTGCTGCACCTGGTGCAGCAAGGCCGCATCGTGGTGGCAGCCATGCCGCCCAACGGCCGGCTGGATGGGTTTCCCAACGACGTGCCGGGCGTGCTGGTGGTGCGCAGCAGCAGTGCCAGCGCGGCGATGCCGGGGGTGCTCAGCGCACCCGGCAAGGACATCCTGACCACCCAGCCCAACGGCCGTTACGACTTCACCTCCGGCTCGTCGATGGCCACCGCGCACGTCAGCGGCATGGCCGCGTTGTTGTTGTCGCTGTCGCCGTCGATGGACGCCAGCGCGCTGCGCGAGCTGTTGCAGCGCACCAGCAAGGTCTCCGATGGCCAGCTGCAGGTCAATGCCGGCGCGGCGGTCGACGCGTTGTCGCCTTCCAAACATTCCAACTGACGACACCGGCATGGCCAAGTGGATCCCGTTGTGGCTGCACAAGCTGAGCTCACCGCCGCTGTTCTACCGCTTTGCCGGGCGCGTGCGTCCCTGGGCGCTGGCGCTGGCCCTGGCCCTGGGCACAGTGGCCGCTTATGGCGGGCTGGTGCTGGCGCCGCCGGATTATCAACAGCACGACGCTTACCGCATCATCTTCATCCACGTGCCCAGCGCCTGGATGAGCCTCTTCATCTATGCGGCGATGGGCGTGTCGGCCTTCATCGCGCTGGTGTGGCGGATCAAGCTGGCCGAGGTGGTGACCATGGCGTCGGCACCGATCGGCGCGGCCTTTACCTTCATCACCTTGTGCACCGGCGCGCTGTGGGGCAAGCCGATGTGGGGCACCTGGTGGACCTGGGACGCGCGGCTGACCTCGGAATTGCTGCTGCTGTTTCTGTATCTGGGCGTGCTGGGCCTGTACTACGCGGTGGAAGACCGCCGCCAGGCGATGCGCGCGGCCGGCCTGCTCGCATTGGTGGGCCTGATCAACCTGCCCATCGTGCATTACTCGGTGGTGTGGTGGAACACGCTGCACCAGGGCTCCACCGTGCGCCTGCTCGGCCCCTCCAAGATGGGCGCGGACATGCTGTGGCCGTTGCTGACCATGATGCTGGCCACCAAGTGCTATTACATCGCCAGCCTGTTCGGGCGGGTACGGGTGGAGTTGCTGGCACTGGACAGCGGCAAGGACTGGGCACGCCGCATCGTGCTGGCGGAACGCACCGCATGAGCAGCTTCCTGGCGATGGGTGGCTACGGTCACTACGTGTGGACTTCGTATGCGGTGTTCGTGCTGGTGCTGCTGGCCGATCTGGCATCGCCGTGGTTGCGGGGCCGGCGCCTGCCGCGCGAGCTGCGCGGTCAACTGCAGCGGCAGACGCCGCGCCGCCAGCGCAATGTGCCCTTGCCGACACTGGAGCGCGACGCACCATGAATGCCACCCGCAAGCAGCGCCTGTGGCTGGTCATCGGCGTGCTGGCCGCCGCCGCACTGGCCGGCACGCTGATCGTGTTCGCATTGCAGCGGAACATGAGCTATCTGTTCACTCCCAGCCAGGTACACGCCGGCGAAGCGGCCGGTTACCAGCAATTCCGGTTGGGCGGCATGGTCAAGGCCGGCTCGATCCAGCGCGCCAGCGACTCGTTGAACGTCAGCTTCACCGTCATCGATAAACACGCAGCCACCCAGGTCGAGTACACCGGCATCCTGCCGGACCTGTTTCGCGACAACCAATCGGTGATCGCCAACGGGCGCATGCAGGGCGGGCGCTTTGTCGCCAACCAAGTGCTGGCCAAGCACGACGAAACCTACATGCCCAAGGAACTGAAAGACGCGATGGCCGAAGGCCATGTCGGCAAGCCGATTGCTGCCACCGCCGTGCCGCTGTCTGCGCCGCGCTGATGCGTTGTCGGCTGGCGCAAGGCACTGCAATGACTCTTCTTGGTTACACCCAGCGACCTATCCATGACGCCTGAACTCGGCCAGATCGCACTGATCCTGGCGTTACTGCTGTCGCTTGCCCAGGGCGTGTTGCCGCTGATCGGTGCCTGGCGCGGCAACGCTGCACTGATGGGCATTGCGCGCCCGGCCGCGCTTGGCCAGGCAGTGTTCGTGTGGATGGCCTTCGGGCTGCTCGCGTGGTCGTTGCTGTCGCTGGATTTTTCGGTGCAATACGTCGCCGCCAACGCCAACATCGCCCTGCCCTGGTACTACCGGTTTGCCGCAGTGTGGGGCGCGCATGAAGGTTCGCTGCTGCTGTGGATCGCCATCCTCGCCACCTGGACGGTGCTGCTGGCCGCCTTCAGCCGGCATCTGCCGCAGCACTTCGCCGCCCGCGTGCTGGCGGTGCTGGGGCTGGTGTCGGTGGGCTTCCTGGCCTTCATCCTGCTGACCTCCAATCCGTTCGGGCGGCTGTCACCGATCCCGCTGGATGGCAACGAGCTCAATCCGGTGCTGCAGGACCCGGGCATGACCTTCCACCCGCCCGTGCTGTACACCGGCTACGTCGGCTTCTCGGTGGCGTTCGCGTTTGCGGTCGCCGCGCTGCTGGGCGGCGAGCTGGAACAGGCCTGGGTGCGCTGGGCGCGGCCGTGGACCAACGTGGCCTGGGCCTGCCTCACCGCCGGCATCGTCGCCGGCAGCTGGTGGGCATATGCGGAGCTGGGCTGGGGCGGCTGGTGGTTCTGGGACCCGGTGGAAAACGCCAGTTTCATGCCGTGGCTGGTCGGCACCGCGTTGATCCACACGCAGGCGGTCACCGAAAAACGCGGCAGTCTGCGCGCGTGGACCATCCTGCTGTCGATCCTGGCGTTTTCGTTGTCGCTGCTAGGTACCTTCCTGGTGCGCTCGGGCGTGCTGACCTCGGTGCACGCGTTCGCGGCCGACCCGCGCCGCGGCCTCTACATCCTGATCTTCCTGGTCGCGGTGGTCGGCGGCTCGTTGCTGCTGTACGCGCTGCGCGCGCCCAGGATCGCCAGCGGCAAACCGTTCGCTGCGGTCTCGCGCGAGACCGCGATCCTGATCGGCAATCTGCTGCTCACCGTGGCCGCCGCCATGGTGCTGCTGGGCACCTTGTTCCCGCTGATTGCCGATGCCTTCGGCCTGGGCAAGGTCTCGGTGGGGCCGCCCTACTTCGGCCTGTTGTTCCCGCTGTTGATGCTGCCGGTGGTGCTGTTGCTGCCATTCGGCCCCTACCTGCGCTGGGGCCAGGCCGATGCCGCGCCATTGAAGGCGCTCGGCACCCGTGCCGGCATCGCGGCGATGGCCTGTGCGCTGGTCGGCAGCATCGTTGCCGATGGACAGGCCAAGGCCATCGCCGGCATCGGCGTGGCGACCTGGGTGGCCGCCGGTACCGCGCTGTACGTTTACAAGCGCTGGCGCGAGCTGCCGCGCGGCCGGCGTTTCCCGGCTGAAATGGCCGGCATGCTGATCGCGCATGCCGGCGTGGCGGTCTTCGTTGCCGGCGTGCTGGTGTCCGAAAGCCTGTCGGTCGAACGCGACGTGCGCCTGGCACCTGGGCAAACCGCCGAGATCGCCGGCTACAGCTTCCGCTTCGACGGCGTGCAATTGATCGATGGTCCCAACTGGAAGGCCGAACAAGGCAGCGTGCAGGTCAGTCGCGATGGCCAGGTGGTGGCGCAACTGCATCCGCAAAAACGCCTGTACAGCAGCGAGCGCATCCAGACCGAATCGGCGATCGACCCCGGCATCACCCGTGACCTGTATGTCGCACTCGGCGAGCCGCTGGACGATCAACACATCGAATACGACTGGACGCTGCGGCTGTACTACAAGCCCTTCATCCGCTGGATCTGGGCCGGCGGCCTGCTGATGATGCTGGGCGGTTTCGTCAGCGCCTGCGCACGGCGCTTTCGTGCACCGGCCAGCGCCGCCAGGCCTGCCGCAGTCCCCGCACACGATGGCATGGTCATCGCGCAGGAGTCGCACCCGTGAATCGCATGCTGCCCCTGCTGGGGTTTTTGGTGGTGGCCGCCCTGTTCGGCTTCGGCATCTACTGGACGATGCAGCACAACCCGCGCGAGGTGCCCTCGCCGCTGATCGGCAAACCGGCCCCGGCGTTCTCGCTGCCGCAGCTGGATCAGCCCGCGCGGCACGTCTCCCGTGACCAGCTGCTGGGCAAGCCGTATGTGCTCAACGTGTTCGGCAGCTGGTGCGCCGAGTGCGTGCACGAGCACCCGGTGCTGATGGCGCAGGCCCAACGCCTTGGCGTGCCGTTGATCGGCTACAACTACAAGGACGCGCCGGCCGATGCCACCGCCTGGCTTGCACGCCTGGGCAATCCGTATGCCGTGGTGCTTGCCGACGAAACCGGCCAGACCGCAATCGACTTCGGCGTCTACGGCGCGCCGGAAAGTTTCCTGATCGATGCGCACGGCATGATCCGCTACAAGCACATCGGCGTGCTGACCCCGGATGTCATCAACGACGAGCTGCTGCCGGCCATCGCTGCGCTGCCCAGGGGGGCGCCGTGATCGGGCGTTACCGCGGGCTGCAGGCGCATCTCCAGCAGCAGGCGCGGCAGCTGCGGCTGTTGCTGGTATTGCTGCTGGGCGTGCTGATTGCGCCCGGTCTCCAGGCGCAGGCAGTGGACCCGCTGCCGTTCAAGAATGCCGCCGAACAAGCGCGCTATCAGCGGCTGACCGCGCAGCTGCGTTGCCTGGTGTGCCAGAACGAGAACCTGGCCGATTCCAACGCCAGCCTGGCGCGCGACCTGCGCCACCAGGTCTTTGCGCAGCTGCAGGCCGGCAGCAGCGATGCGCAGATCAAGCAGTACATGGTCGACCGCTATTCGGACTTCGTGCTGTACGACCCGCCGGTCAAGCGCGGCACCTGGTTGCTGTGGTTCGGGCCGGCACTGATGTTGGTCGCCGGCGCGGTGGTGGTGGCCCACACCGTGCGCCAGCGCGCGCGCGCCGGCACCCCGGTGGCGCCGCGGCCGGAGGACGACTGGTGATGACAGGCTTCTATCTCGCAAGCGCCGCGCTGGTGCTCCTTGCGCTGCTGCTCTTGCTGCTGCCGCTGTTGCGCAAGCCCACGCGCCATGGCGCCGCGCACTACACGCTGCCGGTACTGCTGGCGCTGGGGCTGCCACTCGCCACTGCCGGGCTGTATCGGCTGGTGGGCACACCCGATGCGATCGCACCGCGCATCGACGCCGCGCCGCCGCAGAGCACGCACGCCGCCGTTGCCGCCCCCTCACAGGCACAGGCCCCGGTTGCCGACGACGCCCAACTGCAGGCACTCGATGCATGGATGCAGCAGGCCAAGGATCACGAACAGAACAACCGCCCCGCCGAGGCGCGCGACGCGTACGCACAGGCCCTGAAGCTTGCGCCGGACACCAGCGCAGCCATCGTCGGCTGGATTGCTGCCGACATGGCCACGCATGACGATTTTGCGATCGACGCGGCCGCACGCACGCGCCTGCAACAGGTGATCGTGCGCGAGCCGGACAACCAGCGCGGGCTGTGGCTGCTTGGCATCAGCGATTTCCAGCAGCACGACTACGCGGCCGCTACCACGCACTGGCGTCACCTGCACGGTTTGCTGGAGACCGGCTCGCCCATGCAGAAGGCGGTGGCAGACAAGATTGCCGTGGCGCAAGCGCTGGCCACCGAGCGGCAATCCGGGCGCGCTGCGCGCTAGACCTCCACCGCGACCTATCGCTCACGGCGGCCGGCTCGCGCGACGCGTCTCGCCCGCCACTGCCGCAAGCCTTACTGCGGCGCTTGTGTGTGCCGCGGAGCGCAGCAACACGACGCCGCGATTGCGGTCACCGCCGCAGACCGGCAACCGCGCGCCGGGCTGCGCGCAGCGGGCTCACGGCGATGGCCCGAGCACCTCATGCAATTTGCCGCTGAACTCGCCCAGCGTGAAAGGCTTGGCGATCATGCTCATGCCCTCGGCCAGAAACTCGCCACGGTCGCGCGCGGTTTCGGCGTAGCCGGTCATGAAGATCACCGGCAGATCGCGGCGCGACTGCCGCGCGATTTCCGCCAGCTGGCGGCCGTTGAGCCCGGGCAGGCCGACGTCGGTGACCAACAGGTCGATCCGCCGCGGCGATGCCAGGATCGGCAACGCGGCATCCGCATCGGCCACCACTTCGGCCTGGTAGCCCAATTCGCCCAGCAACTCGGTCACCAGCAGGCGCACCTGTTCGTCGTCCTCCACCACCAGCACCTGCTGCCCCTGCCCGGCTACCACCGCACCGCTCTGCGGCTCGGACACCGCACCCGGCACGGACACCCCGGCCGGCAGGTACAGGCTGACCGTGGTGCCCGCGCCAATCTGCGACTCCACCCACACCTGCCCGTTGGACTGCTGCATGAAGCCGTAGATCATCGACATGCCCAGGCCGGTGCCCTGCCCAATCGGCTTGGTGGTGTAGAACGGCTCGAACACCCGCTCCAGCACATCGGTCGGCATGCCGGTGCCGGTGTCGGTGACCGACACCACCGCATAGTCGCCCGGCGCCAGGCTGATGCCACGGCCAAGCTCCAGCCCTTGCGCCTGTACCTGCAGATGCCGCGTGGCGATGCGCAACAACCCACCGTCGGGCATCGCATCGCGTGCATTGATGGCCAGGTTGAGCAGCGCGCTTTCCAGCTGGTTTTCGTCGACGTAGGCCTGCGGCAACGCACTGCACAGATCGGTTTCCAGGCGTACCGATTCGCCCAGCGTGCGCGCCAGCAGATCCTGCAGCGACACCACCAGATCGTTCAATTGCAGATGCCGCGCTTCCAGCGATTGCCGGCGCGAAAACGCCAGCAGCCGCTGCGTCAACGCGGCCGCACGCAGCGCCGAGGCCGACGCCACATCCAGGAACCGCCCCAGCCCTTCGGTGCGCCCCTGATCGATGCGCAGGCGCGCCAGATCCAGCGCAGACAGGATGCCGGTCAGCATGTTGTTGAAATCGTGCGCGATGCCGCCGGTCAGCTGGCCCACCGCTTCCATCTTCTGCGCCTGGCGCAGCGCCGCCTCGCTGGACTCGCGCGCCTGCATCTGCTGCTGCAGCTCGGCCGTGCGCTCGGCCACCTTGGCCTCCAGCACGGTGGCTTGCTGCTGGATCGATTCCATCGCCAGCGCCCGAGCGGTGACATCGGTCGCGAACACATGGAACCCGTCCACCTGGCCGTTCGCATCGAAGCGCGGCATGTAGCGGATCTCGGCATCGCGGCGACGCCCATCGGCATGCGGCCAGCTGGTCTCCACCGTGAGCGCGCGCCCGGCCAGTGCCGCCTCGATCCACGCGCGACGCTCGGCCACCACCGCAGGCCCCACCACGTCCACCAGCGGCCGCCCGATCACATCCTGCGGCGGGATCCCGATCCAGTCTTCATACGAACGGTTGGCGAAGCGGTAGACCAGGTGCTTGTCGATGAACGCGATCAAGACCGGTAGAGCATCGGTGACACGACGCAACTCGGCTTCGCTGAGCGCCAGCGCCGCCCTGCCTTCGGCCAGCTGGGCCATCTGATCGCGGATCACGAACTGCTTCTGGCGCGAGCGCAGCGCGGTAGAAATCGCACTCAGCAACGACGACGAACTCAGTGGCCGCTCCAGCTCGATGACGTTGGTCATCTCCGGCGGCAGGCTTGCCCGCCGCCCGGGGTGGCTGCCGCGCGGCGCACGCAGCAGCACGAACGGGATGTCCGACCAGGCCGCCTGGGCCTGCAGGATCTGCTGCAGCTGTTGCAGATCGCCACCCACCGCCTCTTCGGTCAGGACCACCACACCGGAACTGTCGAGCAGGTCGCCGGCCAGCGCGGCCAGCGTGCCATACACCTTCTCGGTCAACCCGTGTTCGCCGACGATGCCGGCGATGCTTTGGGCATCGCGGCCGAACGGCGCGATGATGTGAACGATCGAGCCGTCTGCCTCACAACTGGTCAAGGGGACGCCCCAGCAACGGCGCATCGTCTCCGACGAACTGCGGAGTGCCGGTCAGCACGCCATGGAATTTTTGCAGCGGCTCGCTCAGCTGCAGACCGCCCGTGCTGATCTGCAGCTCGCGGATCGAATCTTCGTGCGCGCCGCTGCGGTTCTTGATCACCGACAAGGCCTTACGGATGCGGCCCTGCGCTTCGAAGAAGCGGAACAGGACGACGGTATCGGCCATGTAGGACACGTTGAGGTTGCCGGTGGACATCGTCCCCACCAGGCCATGCTGCGGATTGATCAGGAAGGTGGTCACGCCGCTCTGGTTGAGATACGACAGCAGCTCGTGCATCTGCAACATCAACTGCTTTTCCTGCGGCATCGACGACAGGTACCCGTTGAGGCTGTCGATCACCAGCACACGGCAGTTGCGCTTTTCCACGCTTTCCCGCACGGCCCAGGCAAACTCGCCGGGTGTCAGTTCGGCCGGATCCACCTGATGCAGCTCCAGCAAACCCGACTGCAGATGCTTGCGTAAATCCATGCCCAGGCTTTGTGCACGCGTCAACAATGTGCCGGTGCGCTCATCGAACTCCAGCACGCAGCAGTGCTCGCCACGCTCGCAGGCCGCGTTGACATATTGCAGCGCCACGTTGGTCTTGCCGGAGCCGGCCGGCCCGGTCAGCAGCGTGCTGGTACCGCGCAGCGGGCCGCCATGCAGCAGCGCATCGATCCGCTCCACGCCACTGGACACCGCATCGCCAACGAACGGCACGTGATGGTTGGAGGCAATCAAACGCGGATAGATATGCAAGCCACCGGTCGCGATCGCCAGATCGTGGTAGCCGGCGATGAAATTGACCCCGCGCAGCTTTTGCACCTGCATGCGCCGCCGCGCAGCACCGAAATCCAGTGTCATGCGCTCCAGCGAGACCACACCGTGACAGAGGCTGTGCAGATGGGCATCGCGCTCGCCATGTTCACCGGTCAGGTCGTCCACCAGAAACACGGTGATATTGCGTGGGGCAAAGAATTGCTTGAGCGCCAGCACCTGCCGCCGGTAGCGCAGCGAATCCTGCGCCAGCAATCGCAACTCGGACAAGGAATCGAACACCACGCGTGTGGGCTTGACCCGATCGACCTCGGCCTGGATGAGCTTGATCGTGCCATCCAGTTCCATTTCCCAGGGATGCAGGATGGACTGCTGACGTCCGTCGCCCAGGAACGCTTCGGCCGAGGCCAGCTCGAAAATATGCAGCGGCTCCAGCGACCACTCATGCGAGGCGGCCACTTCGGTGAGCTCGTCGATGGTTTCCGACAAGGTCACATACAGGCAGCTTTCGCCCCTGGCTGCGCCATCGAGCAGAAACTGCAACGCCATCGTGGTCTTGCCGGAGCCCGGTTGGCCCTCGAGCAGATACAACCGGTTGGCGGGCAGGCCACCGCGGAGGATGGTGTCAAGCCCCGTCGTCCCGGTGGTAATACGGTTTGCGATCATCGGCTTCACGTTTTCCATGCCGCAGAATTTATCACGCGCCGGTGATACAGCCGCGTCAGGGACTGAATTGATCAGCTTGTTTGGCATGACGTGCTGTGTGTTTTATCGCCCTTCTGCCGTGACACCGCTAACGTTTTACGCCGGCGATGAATCGCACAAAAACTTGCTTGGATCTTGCCTGCCTGCGCCGCCGGCTTTGTGGCAACTCCGACACATCCGTCACGCGCATGCGCATAGCGTGGGCAATGGAAGCGAACGCGCTGTTGCGATCGCTCGAGGACGGCAGTGAACGACGCATCAGGCAATGCACGCATTCTGTTGGTTGAAGACGACGATGCCATCCGTGCGATGGCCGCAGACATTCTGGGTGACGAGGGCTATCAGGTTGTTGTGTCCGCTGACGCCGAGCAGGCGATGCAGCAACTCACCACGGCGTGTCCGTTCGACTTGCTGCTCTCGGATATCTGCCTGCCCGGCATGAACGGACGCGACCTTGCCGACAATGCGCGGCGCCTGTATCCCGCGCTCCCGATCGTCTTCATGACCGGCTATGCCGGTGCGATTGCCAAGCGCGCGGACTTTCTGGACACCGGCATGCGCCTGCTGCCAAAACCATTTTCGTTACGCGACCTGTTGGGTATCGTCCAGAAAGCGTTGTAACGCGTCGCCGAGTGCCACGTGTAGCCGCTGCGCTTGAGCATACCCCAGTAGATGCCGGCGGCTTTGCTCCCGCTGCGCGGTGGAGAGCACAACGCCTGAAGCGCCTCGTCTCGCGCCGTGTCTCCACGCGTGACCGCGCACCGCCCTGAATCACTACGGGCGCCGCTCCAGCAACTGCGCCACGCGCCGTTCCAGGTCAGCCGCCAGGAAGGGCTTGGTCAGAACTTCCATGCCGTCATCCAACTGCCCTGCGCCCACGGCCGCGGTCGCCGCGTAGCCGGTGACAAACAAGACCGGCAGCATCGGGCGATATTGCCGGCCCGCATCCGCCACCTGACGCCCGTTCAAGCCGCCGGTCAGACCGACATCGGTTACCAGCACATCGATCGTTTCCGCTGACCGCAGGCGCTCCACTGCCGCGCTTCCCTCGGCCGTCTCGATGACCCGATACCCGGCGTCCGTGAGCACTTCGGAAATCAGCACACGGATCGCGGTTTCATCTTCGACCAGCAACACCGTGCAACTGTGCATCGTTGCGCGCTGCGGATCATCCTGCGTGGCCGGCCCTTCGTCATGCACCTGCTCGCCACTGAAGCGCGGCAGATACAGCGCCATGGTGGTGCCCACTCCAACGTCCGATTCGATACGCACATGCCCGCCGGATTGGCGGGTAAACCCATAGATCATCGACAAGCCCAACCCGGTGCCCTGACCGATGGGCTTGGTGGTGAAAAATGGCTCGAAAACCTTGGACATGATCTCTTCGCTCATGCCGGTGCCGGTGTCCTGCACGCTCAGGCACACATAGTCGCCGGGCGGCAAATCGAGCAGCTGGGCCGCAGCGTGATCCAGCGAGCGGTTATGCAGGCTGATGGTGAGCTCGCCACCATCGGGCATGGCATCGCGCGCATTGATACACAGGTTGAGCAAGGCATTTTCCAGCTGCGGCGCATCCACCAGCACCTTCCAGGCATCGGCCGCCGGAATCACCTGCAAACTGATCGACGGCCCCAGGGTGCGCGCGATGATCTCGCGCATGCCATGCACCAGTGCCTCCACTTCCAGTGCGCTCGGCGCCAAGGTCTGCCGACGCGAAAACGCCAGCAGACGCTGCGTCAACGCCGCCGCGCGCGCGGCGCTGGTCTGCGCCATCTCCACGTAGCGTTCCAGCCGGTCGTATTTGCCCTGCTGCACGCGCGCTTGCAGCAGCTCCAGCCCCACCGTGATGGCGGTCAGCAGGTTGTTGAAATCATGCGCCAGGCCGCCCGTCAGCTGCCCAACGGCTTCCATCTTCTGGCTCTGGCGCAATTTTTCTTCGGCCAGCAGCAGCGCCGCGCTGCGCTCGCGCACGCGTTCTTCCAGGGTTTCGGTCAGCAGGCGCAATTGCTCTTCTGCCTGGCGTCTATCGGTGACGTCCGATGCAGTGCCGAACCATTCTTCGATCGCGCCGTGCGCATCCAGCAGCGGCACTGCGCGCAGCAGGGTCCAGCGCACGCGCTGGCTGGCATCGAGCACCCGTAGCTCCAGCTCCAGCCCGGATTTGCCAGCGATCGCCGCACCGATGGCGCTCGACAACAGCGCGCGATCGTCCGGGTACACCCAGTCCTGTTGCCAGCGCGCGTTCGCCGGCAAGCTGTCGTTGAGCAGCCCGTCGCGCACGTGCTGGCGCAATGCGCTCCAGTCGGCAGCCGCAGAGAAGATCGATTGCGACGAGGCGCGCACCAGCGCATCCAGGCGGCGCTCGCTCCTGATCAAGGCTTCGCTGGCCAGACGCTCGGCAGTGCGGTCGCGCAGGACCTTGACGAAACCGATCGCCGTGCCGGTTTCTTCGCGCAACACCATCAACGACCCAGTGGCCCAGAACAGCTCGCCGGTCTTGCGCACGTGCCAGCGTTCGTCCATGCCGCTGCCGCTTTCCAGGGCGGCGGCAGCCTCGATGAGGATCTGCCGCTTTTCCACGTCTTCCGGTGTGAACGTGCGCTCCAGCGATTGCCCGAGCATCTCGCTCTCGCTCCACCCCAGAATGCGGCGTGCGCCCTCGTTCCACGAGGTCACCCGGCCGCGCATGTCGGTGGCGATGATCGCGTAGTCCATGACGCTGTCCAGGATCTGCCGGTTGCGCACTTCGGCCTCGCGCACCGCGCGTTCCAGGCTGATGCGGTCGGTAATGTCCAGCCCCTGCACAAAGATGCCCGACACCGTGCCGTCGGCACCGGCGATCGGTTGATAGACCAGATCCAGCAACCGGCGCTCGGTCGGCCCGCCCGGCACGGCCTGCACGTCGTAGGCGAGCGCCGTGGCCGAATACGCACGTCCGGACTGAAACACCTCATCCAGCCGCGCCAGGTGTCCTTGCGCCACCACGTCCGGCAACGCCTCGGCCAACGGGCGGCCGATCACGTCGCGGTGACCGATCAGCCGCGAGTAACACGGATTGACGAACTCGACGACATGCTGCGGCCCGCTCAAGAACGCCATGAACATCGGCGCCTGCTCGAACAGGCGGATCAGGCGTTCGTGCTCGTCGGCCAACCGCGCCTGCGCCACCTTGCGTGCGGTCACCTCGTTGGTCACGCAGAACGCGCCACCCACGCTGCCATCGTCGAGATAGATCGGCGAGAACGAGAACGTCCACCAGGTGTCTTCGGGCGTGCCATAACGGTTCATCGCGATCGGCACTTCTTCGAAGCGCGACGCGCGCCCGGCAAACGCCGCCTCGATCGGCGCACGCACGGCATCCCAGGCATCGGCCCACAACTCGCGCAGCGGCGCACCCAATGCCTGTGCCTGGCGCGGCCCCAGGATCGGCGTATAGGCATCGTTGTAGAAGAACGTCAGCGCCTGCCCCCAGACCACATACATGCTTTCGGGCGAGGCGAGCATCAGATCGACGACATTTCGTAACGGCAACGGCCACTGCGCGGGCGGCCCCAGTGGCGTGCCGCTCCAGTCATGGGCACGGACCGCCTGCGCCATCGCGCTATCGCCATGCGGGAATGCCGCGCTCATGCAGCGCACGACCATGGCGCGCCGCACCGCGCAGCGCACCGCGCAAGTGCAGCACTACGGGGGGCCAGGTGACCTGTCGACCATGGAAGCATCGTTGTGACCATCGGAAAGACTCAGGAATCGGCGCGTGGGTGACAGGCGACACCCACGCCGGGCGCCTATCATCTTGCCTGCGACCGACGCCGTCCAGCGAACGGGCGACACGCCACTGAATCGATTACCTGCCAGCTCGGCAGTGATTGTTCGCTGGCTACCGTACTCCGGCCGGGAGTGGGTGGAGACAGGCCCCTTGGCAGAACGGCCTTACAGGCGGGCATGACGTCTCCACCGGACGATGTGGGTCATGCCAGCTCCGCTCCGGGCTTGGCTCGGCCTTCGCGCGCCCACGCATCGCCGACGCCACCCGGGCGAGCTGGCTGGCGGCTCGACGCCGCCCCGGACGCAGCAACCGTACCTGAATCCCCCGGGCTGCAAAGTTCAGTTCTCCTGGCCGAGGCCGCTAACGGATAGGTCGAGACACACCCAACGCAGCGGCCTTGCGCTGCCCACGGCCGTATCGCGCCTTTCGCCTCGCCATTGCCGCGGGGACCCCTGCCATCCCGCTGTCGGATCACCGATCGAACCCTATGCATCTCCTTTCGAATCTGCGCATTGGTCAGCGCCTGGCGCTCGGCTTTCTGTCCATCATCGTGCTGATGGTGATCCTGACCGTGGTTGGCATCCAGCGCGTACGAAGCATCGACCAGCAACTGACCGCCATCAACGAGGTCAATAGCGTCAAGCAGCGTTACGCCATCAACTTTCGCGGCAGCGTGCATGATCGCGCGATCGCCTTGCGCGATGTTGTCCTGATGGACGCGCCGGCCGACCGCCACGCGGCCGAGCAATTGATCGACAAGCTCGCCGCCGACTACGCGCGTTCCGCGCAGCCGCTCGACGACATGATCGCGGCTTCGACCGACGCAAAAGAAAAAGCCATCCTTCAGCAGATCAAGTCCATCGAGCAGCGCACCATGCCGCTGATCACGCAGGTGCGCTCGTTCCGCGATGCATCGGACCGGTTGCATGCCGAGCAACAATTGCTGCAGCAAGCACGCCCGGCCTTCATCGACTGGCTCGCCAGCATCAACGCCTTCATCGACCTGCAGGAAGCCAAGAACCGCGCAGCGGCCAAGCAGGCCGTCGCCACCGCGCGTGGCTTTGCGATGTTGATGGTGATCTCCACCGTCGTCGCGCTGCTGCTCGGCGCAACCATCGCCTTCCTGCTCACCCGCAGCGTGGTGCTGCCGTTGCGTCAGTCGCTGCAGCTGGCCCAGCGGATCAACGAAGGCGACCTGCGCAGCCAGGACGCCCCGACCGGCAGCGACGAATCCGGCCAACTGCTGCGCGCCATGCAGCTTATGCAGCATCGCCTGCAGGACGTGATCTCCGCACAACGCACCATGGCGTCGCGCCACGATGCCGGCGAGATCAGCTATCGTACCGATGCGCAGCGCTTCCCCGGCGAGTACGGCCACATGGTGCAGGACACCAACGCATTGGTGCACGCACATGTGCAGACGCAGTTGCGCATGACCGAGGTCATGGGCCGCTATGCAGTCGGCGACCTGGCACCGGAAATCGAACAGTATCCCGGCGAAAAGGCCGCCATCACCGCCACCATGCAGCAGGTCAAGCAGAACCTGCGCGCGATCAACGCGCAGATCCACGCCCTGACCCAGGCTGCCTGCGCGGGCGACTTCGCACTTCGCGGCCAGCCGGACAAGTTCGAGCACGATTTCCGCCTGATGGTGGAGAACCTCAACACCATGATGGCGACCTCCGACACCAACCTGGCCAAGTTCTCCGAACTGCTGCGCGCCATCGCCGACGGCGACCTGACCGTGCGCATGTCCGGCAACTTCCACGGCGTGTTTGCGTCCATGCGCGACGACGCCAACAGCACCGTGCACCACCTCACCGATATCGTGACGCGCATCCAGACCACGTCCAACAGCATCGGATTCGCCGCCGAAGACATCACCGGTGGCAACCAGGAACTGACCCGTCGCAGCGAACAGCAGGCGGCCAGCCTGGAAGAAACCGCCGCCTCGATGGAAGAGCTGACCTCCACCGTCAAGCAGAACGCCGAGCATGCAGGCCGCGCCAACCAGCTCGCGCTCGGTGCGGCTACCATCGCCTCGCAAGGTCGCGATGTGGTCGGCCAGGTCATCGAGCAGATGTCCGGCATCGAAGCCTCCTCCAAACGCATCGCCGACATCATTTCCGTCATCGACGGCATTGCCTTCCAGACCAACATTCTGGCGTTGAACGCCGCTGTCGAAGCCGCGCGCGCGGGCGAACAAGGCCGCGGTTTTGCGGTGGTCGCGTCGGAAGTGCGCACGCTCTCGCACCGCTCATCGGATGCAGCGAGGGAGATCAAACGCCTGATCGACGATTCCGTACAGCGCGTGGCCGATGGCTCGACCCTGGTGCATCAGGCCGGCACCACCATGGGCGAAGTCGTCACCAGCGTCCAGCATGTCACCGACATCATCGGACATATTTCCGCCGCCTCGCAGGAACAGGCCGGCGGCATCGAACAGGTCAACTACACCATCGCCCAGATGGACGAAACCACCCAGCAAAACGTGCGCCTCGTGGAAGCCGCCAGCACCGCCGCGCATGCTTTGGAGGAGCACTCCACGCAACTCACCCGCGCAGTGGAAGTCTTCAAGGTCAATGCAACGGTGCTGTGAGCCCGTATGATCGCGTTCAACGCGCATGCAATGGTTGCGGCCATCGTCTCGGCGTCGACCTACCGCAGGCGCCTACTCGGCAGAAAACAGACCAACCTGCCGCGGCGGATAGATCAGATCGCGCCCAACCGGGCGCGCATCGGCATTCAGCTGGTGCGGCTGCGCCGTGGTTTCGCCAAGGATATGCAGCACCTGCCACCCTCGGTGCAGCAACAGATCTGCAATCAAACGGCGATGGCACTGCCACCATAGCGCTTCGGCACACATCAGCGCGGTACGCCGCTCCCGTGCCATGGCCGTCGCCTGCTCCAGTCCGGCAGCGAACTCGCCACTGGTCATGTGGTCGGCATAGCCCTGAAACGCCGCGTTGCGCCACCCGCCATTCGGCGATCCCGCCTGCGCCTTGCGACGGCCGCCCAGCTCGGGCAGCCACAGATAGCGCACCGATACGGCATCCAGTGCCTGCGCCATCGTGTCGCTGGCAAACCAGGGGTAGCGGCGCGAACCCGGAAAACGACGCACATCCACCAGTGCCTCAATCCCATGCGCGCTCAGCAGCGCAACGAACGCCTCCCAGGTCCTGGTGGAGTGACCGATCGTCCAGACTGTTTTGCCCGCATCGCCCGCCGTCTGCTGCGAACGCGCGTTGGTGTTGATCAAGGGTGAGGTGTCATGCATCGCGGCAGTGGATTGAAGGAGTGCTAGTACAGCACTATCACCGCAAGCGACCATGCCAGGTGATGCCCGCGCGGCCCCACTGCCGTGCGCAATGCGGGCCCGCCTGATTCACACGCCTGCGATTCCTCGCACTCCGGAAGAACGCTGCTTGCTTCAAATCGCCCTGGAAGCGTTAGTCCAGCGCTGCGAGTGGCGGCAACATAACCACCTGCGGTGAACGGTTGACGGGGCTGCTGAGCGATCAGCCTGATGAGAAGTAGCCGCCACGGAAACCATAGCGCTGCGTATGGGATGGAAGATGGGACGACAGCGGACCTTGCAAAAGAAGTCCATCGCCTCAGCAACTTGTGGCAGCGTGTGGCGGAGAGAGTGGGATTCGAACCCACGGAAGGTTTGACCCTTCGCCGGTTTTCAAGACCGGTGCCTTAAACCGCTCGGCCATCTCTCCGATGCTGCTGCGCATGACCGCCGAAGGCATCGGCTGTCACGCTAGCGACCCGCACTGCGCGGGTGGCGCCTGACGGTGGCCGCAGGGACATCTTGTGCGGATCCACAATCCCCGGAACGCTCCCGGGCGCGCATTCTCGCATGCCCTGACGCGTTTTGCTTGGTGGCAGCACGCGCTTCTGGCTGGCCCAGCGTCGTGCGGCGCTACTCGTGGCCGGCCGCTGCATGTCGTGGTCGGCGGGCTGCACCCAAGCATGGATGCGGCCTGCCGAAGGTCTGCAGCGAAATGACTGCCGAGCAGCTCGCTGGCTGCCAGCCAACCTGTCAGCCAGCCGCGGCGGCCAGACGCAGCCCTCAGCCGGCATTTGGCCACGACCGCTCAGCCGGCTTCCGCCACCACCAAGCGCGGCGCGGTGCCGGCGGCGCGCTTGAGCTTTTCCGCCAGCTCGGCGCAGTTGCCGCCGCAATCCAGGCGCGAGCGTTCGATTTCCTGCGGCAGGTGCTCGGCCAGGAAGTCGATGAACACGCGCACCGCGGGCAGCAGGCCGCGGCGCGAGGCGAACACCGCATGGCAGATGCCCTGCGGCAGCGACCAATGCGGCAGCACCACTTCCAGTTCGCCGCTGCGCACCGCTTCGGCGCACACGGTCTCCGGCAGCATGGTGATGCCGAAGCCGTCGCGCGCCATCGATTGCAGCAGCGGGAAGTCGAAGCCGGCCAGGCGCGGCTGCAGGTCCACGCGGCGCATCTCGCCGTTGGGCCCATGCAGCTCCCAGCGCTGGTGCGCCTCGTCTTCGCTGGTGCTCATGGTGGTGTGGTTGGCCAGCTCGCTCGGGTCCTTGGGACGGCCGGCGCGGTCCAGGTACTTCGGGCTGGCCACCAGCAGCTCCTGCACCTGGCCGAAGCTGCGCATCACCAGGCTGCCGTCGTCGTCCAGGCGCGAACGCACACGCAGGGCGATGTCGTAGCCCTCGTTGATCACATCGACGCGGCGGTTGCTGATGTTGAGCTGCAACCGCACCTTGGGGTACTTGGCCAGAAATTCCGGCAACAGCTTGGGCAACTGGATCTGCGCGAGCGAGACAGGAACGCTCACACGGACAAGACCGCGCGGCTCGGCGCTGAGACGATCCACCACCTCGCGCGCGGCCTGGGCCTCGGCCAGCATGGTCTGGGCATGCCGGTGAACGCTGGTGCCGACGTCGGTAACCGCAAAGCGGCGTGTGGAGCGCTGCAGCAGGCGCACGCCCAGGTCGGTTTCAAGCTGGCTGATACGCCGGCTCAGGCGCGACTTGGGGATACCAAGCGCACGCTCGGCCGCGGCAAAGCCGCCGTGGTCCACCACCATCGCGAAGTAGTACAGGTCATTCAGGTCGTGCATGGCGCATGTATCCATGGATAGAACGATAAGTGATATTTAACCACCTTTATCCCAACAGGGCAACGACCTAGTCTGCGCATCTCCGCGGCGCTGCCGCTTGCCACAGGTCTCGCCATGAAGCTGCTCCACATCGACTCCAGCGCCCTGGGCGCCAATTCCGTCAGCCGGGAACTCAGTGCCGCCGCCGTTGCGCAGCAGCAGCGGCTGCACCCCGGGCTGCAGGTGACGTACCGCGATCTGGATCAGGAGCCAATCCCCCACCTCAGCGGCAGGTCGTTGGCACAGGCGGACGCGGCCGAAGCGGCCTTGGCCGAGCAGGCGATGCAGCAGTTCCTGGAGGCCGATGTCATCGTGATCGGCGCACCGATGTACAACTTCGGCATCCCTTCCACGCTCAAGGCATGGATCGACCGCATCGCGGTTGCCGGGCGTACCTTCCGCTACACCGCATCCGGCCCGGAAGGCCTGGCCGGCGGCAAGCGCGTCATCGTCGCCAGCGCGCGCGGCGGCATCTACCCCGACCCGAGCAATGATTTCCAGGAGCCCTACCTGCGTCAGCTGTTCGGCTTCCTGGGCGTGGACGACGTCAGCTTTGTACGCGCCGAAGGCCTGGCCTATTCGCCGCAGCACCGCAGCGACGCGATTGCGCAGGCGCTGACCGGCCTGCAGCAAACCGCAGACGCAGTGGCATAAGCGCGCGGCACCAAACGCAGGCCAGTGCCCTCGCCTGCGCCACAAGAGCGATAGCGACGTGCTGGGTGGGCGCAACGCGCTGCAATCCTGAGCGTGCTGCGTCATCCCGTGACTCGCGCCAGGCACTGCGCCATACGACCAGCCAGCCGCGTACAACGCGAAACGGGGCCACTGCTGGCCCCGTTTTTTTGTGCTGAAAGTGCACCGTTAGCCTGCAAGAGACACTGCACTTGCTCGTGCAAATGCGTACGTGCTGCCGATCCAACGATCACTCCAGACTGCGCGCGTGTATGCCGAGATCACTCGACATCCCTCCACCGCTGGACAGCGCTCGCCGGCTGCACCGGCCACGCCGACGTCAACCGATCTTTTCCATCCCACCCATATACGGGCGCAACACCTGCGGCACATCGATCGAGCCGTCGGCGTTCTGGTAGTTCTCCATCACCGCAATCATGGCGCGGCCCACTGCAGTACCGGAGCCGTTGAGCGTATGCAGCAATTCCGGTTTGCCGCTGGCCGGGTTGCGCCAGCGTGCCTGCATGCGCCGCGCCTGGAAATCGCCACAGTTGGAGCACGAGGAGATTTCACGATAGGTGTTCTGCGACGGCAGCCAGACCTCCAGGTCGTAGGTCTTGATCGCCGAAAAGCCCATGTCGCCGGTGCACAGCAGCACCTTGCGATAGGGCAGATCGAGTTGTTCCAGCACCACCTCGGCGCAGCGCGTCATGCGCTGGTGTTCGGCATCGCTGTCCTCCGGCGCGCAGGCCGTCACCAGCTCTACCTTCTCGAACTGATGCTGGCGAATCATGCCGCGCGTATCACGACCACCGCTGCCGGCCTCGGCCCGGAAGCACATCGAATGCGCCGTCATGCGCAGCGGCAGGCGCTCGGCATCGATGATCTCGTCGCGCACGATATTGGTCAGCGGCACTTCCGAGGTGGGGATCAGATAGCGGCGCGACTCACCCACTTCAGTCTGGAACAAATCGTCTTCGAACTTCGGCAGCTGCCCGGTGCCGCGCATCGAATCGGCATTGACCAGCAGCGGCACGTTGGTTTCTTCGTAGCCGTGCGCACCCACATGCAGGTCCAGCATGAACTGCGCCAGTGCGCGGTGCAGGCGCGCGATCGGCCCGCGCAGCACGGTGAAGCGTGCGCCCGACAACTTGGCCGCCGTCTCGCCGTCCAGCCAGCCGTGCGGCGCGCCAAGTTCCACATGGTCCTTGACCACAAAGTCGAACTGCCGCGGCGTGCCCCAGCGCGACTGCTCGACGTTGTCGCCTTCGTCCTTGCCCAGCGGCACGTCGCTTGCCGGCAGATTGGGCAGCCCCAACGCAATGGTGTCGAGCTTGGCGCGAATCGCATCCAGCGCCTCTTCCGACGCCTTGAGCTCATCGCCGAACCCGGCCACCTCGGCCATCAGCGCGGCGACATCCTCGCCTTTCGCCTTGGCCTGCCCGATTGCCTTCGACTTGGCATTGCGCTGGCTCTGCAGCTCCTGCGTACGCACCTGGATGCGCTTGCGCTCGCTTTCCAGCGACTCCAGTTCCGCGGTGTCCAGCGAGAAACTGCGGGTGCTGCGCAGGCGCTCGGCAAGGTCGGCGGGATGTTGGCGAAGCAGGGCCGGATCTAGCATCGGAAGTCTGTGTGTCGGTGAGGAGCGCGAGATTATCGCCTGTTCCGCCACCTGCTGCGATCGATTCACCGGGGCTATGCAAGAATTATGGCGATCCTTCAGGTGAGCCCTATGCCCGCGCCCCGCCCTGCGTCCGACCGCCAGATCGTTTTGCGCCTGCCCCGCCACACGCTGAAAATCGCCGGTATCGCGTTCGCTGCCGGCCTGCTGCTGTTCCTGTTGGTGTGGGCGACCGGCCGCAAGGACGATTTCTACAAGGCCTCCCCCACCCAACCGAGCGCCGGCACGCCGGCGGCGGACGACGCCGTTCAACCGCTGCCAGCGCCGCTGCCCGCCCAGGATAGCGCCAGCGACATGCCACAGGCCAAGCCGCAGGAAGAAGCGCCCACGTTGGTCGACACCGCGCCGGCGGCTCCGCCCGCGCCCGCGCCACTCCCGGAAGAAGCCGTCCCCGGTGCACCAGGAACCGCAGCGCCGGCCTCGGCCCCGGTGGCCGGCGGCAACCGCCCGGTGCCGATCCAGGGCCAGATGCCGCCGCCGCGGTATCCCTCCGCTGCGTTGCGCCGTGGCGATGCGGGCGATGTGGTGGTGCGCGTGGACGTGGATGCCGCCGGCAATCCCGGCGGCGTCACCCTGGTGCAGCGCAGCGGTTCGCGGGATCTGGACCGCGCAGCGATGGAGGCGGTCCGCCACTGGCGCTTCCACCCGGCACAGCGCAATGGCCAGCCGGTGGCCGGCAGCCTGGATGTTCCGTTCGAATTCAAGCCTGCTCAGTAAGCGCCACTGACGGCAGCGCTGATCGGCATCGCCCGGTGCTGCTGATCGGGCGGACGGCAGCCGTCGATATGCACTGATCGAGCCCGTACACGGCAATCGATTCGCCCGGATGCAACGGCCGCCACCGTCACTAACCTGAACATCCGCACGCCGGCAACTGCTGCCAGGCCTCGCGCCTTAGCTGCGCCTCAGGCAGTGCCGACCAGACTGGCTGCGTCATCCCAAAGATGCGCCAGGAGGTCGGCCATGTCCTTCATCTCGAACCCCTCAACGCCCCAGGCGCCAGCGATGTCGCGCGGCGCTCCGCCTGTGACGGGCCGGGGGCCGGATGCGGCAGACGACGGCGCCTCGCCATGGCTGTGGGCAACGCTGCTGGCTCTGCTGGTGGTCATTCCGGCCTGGTGGTGGAACCGGCATAGCGACGAGTCGTTTGCGACCGATACCGGCCCCGCTCCCGTCGCGAGCCGCCAGATTCTGCCCAGTGCCGATGGCCCCCGCGCGATGACCATGGTGGCGCATGCACCGGCACGCGCGGCTACCACCAGCATCGAAGCCCAACCGTTACCCGGCAATGCAATGCCCAGCTATCCCGCCGAACTGGCGCGCGCCGGCATCCAGGGCAGCCGTACCGTGCGCCTTCAGCTCGATGTGCAGGGCCGGGTGCGCGAGGTGGTCATTGTCGAACGCACCGGCAGCAACGACCCGCGCCTGGATGCGGCGGTGACCGACAGCCTGCGCCAGTGGCGCTTCGCGCCGGCCACGCGCGATGGTCATGCCGTGATCAGCAGCGTGCAGGTGCCGGTGGACTTCAGCGCAGCGCGCTGAGCCCGAAGCCGGCATCCCGCGCCAGGGTGTCGAAACCCGGGAACGAGGTCGCGACATTCGCTACATCGTTGACCTGCACGCTGCCGGTGGACAGCTGGCCGGCGATGGCAAATGCCATGGCAATGCGGTGGTCGCCATGGCTTTCGATCACGCCGCTGCCAATGCTGCCGCCGTGGATGGTGGCGCCATCCGGCGTTTCATCGACCTGCACGCCCAAGGTGCGCAGGCCAGTGGCCATGGCCGCCAGCCGATCCGATTCCTTGACCCGCAATTCGGCAGCGCCGGTGACCACGGTCTGTCCGCTTGCCGCAGCCGCAGCCACGAACAAGGCCGGAAACTCGTCGATCATGTCCGGCACCAGTGCTTCGGGAATGTGCGCGCCCTGCAACGGCGCGTAACGCACGCGCAGGTCGGCTACCGGTTCGCCGCCGTGTTCGGCATGACGTTCTTCGGTGATGTCGGCGCCCATCAGGCGCAACGCCGCCAGCAGCCCGGTGCGCCGCGGGTTCAATCCCACCGCGCGCAATACGACCTCCGAGCCGGGGATGATGCTGGCAGCCACGATGAAGAACGCCGCCGACGAAAAGTCGGCAGGCACCGCGATATCGGTGGCGCGCAGTCGCTGGCCGCCACGCAGACGCGCGGTGCCGGGAGCGAAATCGATCTCCACGTCGAACGCCGACAACATCCGCTCGGTGTAGTCGCGTGTGGGATGCGGCTCGGTCACCGAGGTCTCACCCTGTGCGTACAGGCCGGCCAGCAGCACCGCCGACTTGACCTGGGCGCTGGCCACCGGCGAAACGAATGCAATGCCCTGCAATGTCTGGCCACCGTGCACCCGCAGCGGCGGCGTGCCGTCATCCTGGGTGTCGATCCTGGCGCCCATCTGCGCCAACGGGCCGGTCACCCGCCGCATCGGCCGCTTGGACAACGAGTCATCACCGACCAGCACGCTGTCGAAGCGCTGCGCGGCAAGCACGCCGGCCAGCAGCCGCATGCCGGTGCCGGCGTTGCCGCAGTCCAGCGCCTCGGACGGCGGCTGCAAGCCATCCACACCGACGCCATGCACGATGCGCTGCGACGCCGATGGCGTTTCGATACGCACGCCGAGCTTGGCGAAAATGGCCGCAGTGGAGCGCGTATCTTCACCTTCGAGGAAGCCGTCGATCTGCGAGACGCCATCGGCGAGCGCGGCAAACATCACCGCACGGTGCGAGACCGACTTGTCGCCGGGAATGGCCAAGGTGCCACGCAAGGCGCTGCCTTGCCGGGCGATCCAGTGTTGCGTGCTGTTGCTCATGCGAATGATCCGAATGCTGCGCATCGCCACGGGCGGTGGCGATGCGCTTTGAAAGAGGGGCCGCGTTGCCGACACCAACGCAACGCGCCGATGGCGGCGGCTGTTCGTGCGCCTAGGGAATCGCCACCGGATACGACCCCAGCACCTTGATCTGTGCCGAATGCGCTTCCAGCTCGGCGAGTGCCTGCTTCATCGCCTCGTCTTCCACATGGCCGACCAGATCGATGAAGAAGCCGTACTCCCACTTGGCCTGGTGCGAGGGCCGCGACTCGATGCGGTTCATGCTGATGCCGTGGCGTGCGAACGGGCTGAGCACATCGAACAACGCACCCGGCTTGTCATGGATGAACACCAGCACCGAGGTGCGGTCGTGCCCGGACGAGGGAAAGATCTGGCGGCCGATCACCAGGAAGCGCGTGGTGTTGTCGTCGTCGTCTTCGATCGACTTCATGATGACCTTCTTCAGGCCATACACGTGCGCCGCGCTCTCGCCGCCGATCGCCGCAGCGTCTTCGGCGTTACGCGCGCGCCGTGCACCCTCGGCGTTGCTGGAAACCGCAATCTTCTCCACCTTGGGCAGATGCGACCGCAACCAGCCGGCGGTCTGCGCGAAGGACTGCGAATGCGCATAGATGCGCTCGATGTCGTCCAGCCGGCCGTTGCGCGAGAGCAGATACTGATGCACGCGCAGTTCGACTTCGCCGCAGATTTTCAGGTTGGAGGTCAGGAACATGTCCAGCGTGACCTGGATGGTGCCCTGCCCGGAATTCTCCACCGGCACCACACCGAAATCGGCATTGCCGGCTTCCACTTCCTGGAACACTTCCTCGATGGTCGCCATCGGCAGACCCACCGCCGAGCGCCCGAAATGCTTGAGCACGGCCTGCTGGCTGAAGGTGCCTTCCGGCCCCAGGTAACCGATCTTCAATGGCTCCTGCTGGGCCAGACACGCAGACATGATTTCGCGATACACGTGCACCAGCACTTCATCGCTGAGCGGGCCCTCGTTGCGGTCCACCACCATGCGCAGCACCTGCGCTTCGCGCTCGGGGCGGTAGTAGTCCACCGCCGCTGCCAGTTTGCCCTTGGCCTTGCCGACCTGGTGCGCGAAGTTGGCCCGCTCGGCGATCAATGCCTGGATGTTGCGGTCGATCTCGTCGATCTTGGCGCGCACATCGGCCAGCACCGGTGCGGCCGCGACAGGCTTGGCGACGGATTTGGCAGCCACCTTGGCAGGTTTGCTGCCGGGCGCACGCGCAGATGTGTCGGCAGACGTGCTCGCCGGGCTGTGTTTGCCGCCATTGGCGGCCTTGGGCTTGTTGGACTTGGGTGCCATCGCTGGGCATTCCTTGAAAAGACGGCGCACGCGCCTGCGCGGCATGCGCCGCGGTCGAAGTTGGACTCAGCCGTGACGCTGCTGGAAGTCGTGCATGAAGGCCACCAGTGCCTGCGCACCGGCCACCGGCATCGCGTTGTACAGCGATGCACGGATACCGCCGACGGCTTTGTGGCCCTTCAACGCAAGCAACCCGGCGGCCTTGGATTCGCTCACGAACAACGCATCCAACTGCTCGTCCGGCAGGAAGAACGGGATGTTCATGCGCGAGCGCACCGCCGGTGTGACCAGGTTGCGATAGAAGCCGCCGGAACGATCGATGGCCGCATACACCAGGCCGGCCTTCTCCGCGTTGCGCCGCGCAAACTCGGTCACCCCGCCCTGCTCCAGCATCCACTTCACGGTCAGCCCGAGCAGATACCAGTTCCAGGTTGGCGGCGTGTTGAGCATCGAATCGCGTGCCGCATGCGAGGCGTAATTGAAGATGTCGGCGCGCGGCTGCCCGGCGCGCTCGAGTAGGTCGCGCCGCACGATCAGCACCGAAATCCCCACCGGCCCCAGGTTCTTCTGCGCACCGGCATAGATCAGCCCGTAACGCGAGATATCAAGCGGCTCGGACGCAATGGATGAGCTGAAATCGGCAAACAACGGCAGTGTGCCCACATCCGGTGTCTCACGGAATTCGACACCGTGGATGGTTTCGTTGGCGGTGATGTGCACATAGGCCGAGTGCGGCGACAAGGTCCAGCTGGCTACCGGCGGAATCTCGGTAAAACCGCCCGCCTGTGCATCGGCAGCAATGCGTGCGTCCACGTAAGGTGCCGCCTGCTTGATCGCGGTCTTGCCCCAGTGGCCGCTGATCACATAGTCGGCCGCCTGGCCGGGCGCGGCGAAGTTCAGCGGCAGCAGCGCCTGGATCGTGGTGGCGCCACCGGCCGTGAACAGCACGGCATAGTCGTCGGGGATCGACAGCAAGGTGCGCAGATCGGCTTCGGCCGCGGCGGCGACCGCCATGAAATCCGCGCTGCGATGGCTGATTTCAACGATCGAGGCACCAACGCCATTCCACTCGACCATCTCCGCCTGCGCCTGCCGCAGGACCGATTCCGGCAATGTCGCAGGGCCGGCACTGAAATTGAACGCGCGAGTCATGGCACACCTTGTCGAGCTAGCCTTCTAGTATGCCGCAGCGCATCGGCCTTGGCAGCGGGCAAAAAAGTTGCAGCTGCATCCTTTTGACTGAGCCTGACGTAACGTAGTGACAGCCGCGGGACGAACTTCTGCCCCGGTCGGCTACTCTCACGCTGCAGCCATTGCCGGAGCCTGCCATGTCGTTTCGCACTGCTTTCAACCTGCCGTCCAGCGAGATCACCGATGAGGCCGTTTACCGCGACCGTCGTCGGCTGCTGCAACTGCTTGCGCTGACGCCGGCACTGGGCGTGGCCGGCTGCGCCGAGGCCGACCCGCCGCCACCGCCCAAGACGGTGGTGACCCCGGCGCAGGCGCGCAGCGGATTTCGCACCGCCGAGGAGTTGACCAAGCTGGAAGATGTCACCAGCTACAACAATTTCTACGAATTCGGTACCGACAAGACCGACCCGTCGAAGGCCGCCAAGACACTGAAGCTGTCGCCGTGGTCGGTGAAAGTGGGCGGCGAATGCGAAAAGCCCGGCAGCCTGTCGCTGGATGAACTGCTCAAGGGCGTCACGCCGGAAGAGCGCATCTATCGGCTGCGTTGCGTGGAAGGCTGGTCGATGGTGATCCCGTGGACCGGCGTGCCACTGGGCGAGGTGCTCAAGCGTTTCGCGCCGACCTCCAAGGCCAAGTATGTGGCGTTCACCACGCTGGCCGACCCGCAGCAGATGCCGGGTGTGCGCTATCGCTCGATCAACTGGCCGTATCGCGAAGGCCTGCGCATCGACGAAGCGATGCATCCGCTGACCTTGCTGGCCACCGGCCTGTACGGCAAGCCGTTGCCACAGCAGAACGGTGCGCCGCTGCGCCTGGTGGTGCCATGGAAGTACGGCTTCAAGAGCATCAAGTCGATCGTGGAGATCCGCTTCGTCGAGAAGATGCCCGAGACCGCCTGGCACGATCTGCAGCCGTCCGAATACGGCTTCTTTTCCAACGTGAACCCGGCGGTGGATCATCCGCGCTGGAGCCAGAAGACCGAGCGCCGCATCGCCGGCACTGCCAGCAAGCTGTTTGCCGAGCGCATTGCGACCAAGCCGTTCAATGGCTATGCCGATCAGGTGGCGTCGTTGTACGCAGGCATGGATCTGAAGAAGTGGTTCTAGGCAACACTCACTCCGGTATCGACCGGCCGTAGGAGCGCACCCGGGCGCGACAGGCCTTACCG
Organism: Xanthomonas sp. NCPPB 1325; assembly: GCF_041477645.2. NCBI lineage: Bacteria > Pseudomonadati > Pseudomonadota > Gammaproteobacteria > Lysobacterales > Lysobacteraceae > Xanthomonas > Xanthomonas sp. NCPPB 1325. Next base: position 1,991,856 of record NZ_CM192985.1, on the reverse strand, counting down.
GTAAGGCCCGGCGCGCCCGGGTGCGCTCCTACGCTTCATGCCCACGCGGCGTCGCTCCCCTCTTCGAGATGGCATGGCCAAGACCTCTGTTGCATTGATCGCCGCAAAGACTGCGGTACACGTTGCCGCACTGGCGCCGATGGCGCTGCTCTGTTGGCAGTTCTGGCAGGTGTGGCAGAACGGCAGCGATGCACTGGGCGCCGACCCGGTGGCCGAGATCGAGCACCGCACCGGTTTTTGGGCACTACGGTTTCTGCTGATCACGCTGGCACTCACGCCGTTGCGTCAGCTCACCGGCCAGGCGGTTGTGATCCGCTTCCGCCGCATGCTGGGGCTCTACGCGTTCTTCTACGCCAGCGTGCATCTGCTGGTGTACCTGACCCTGGACCTGCGCGGCTTCTGGACGCAGATCTTCGAAGAGATTCTCAAGCGTCCCTACATCACGGTGGGATTTGCGGCCTGGCTGCTGTTGCTGCCGCTGGCGATCACCTCGACCCAGGGCTGGATGCGCCGGCTCAAGCGCAACTGGGGCCGCCTGCACCAGCTGATCTATCCGATCGGCGTGCTGGCGGTGCTGCATTTCTGGTGGCTGGTGAAGTCCGACATCCGCGAACCGGCACTGTATGCCGGCATCCTGGCCGTGCTGCTGGGCTGGCGGATCTGGAAAAAGCTCAGCGCGCGCCGAACCACAGCAGGGCGCTCAGCGCCGCCGCCAGCAACACCGCGCTGAGCAGCAGCCAGGGCCAGCGTGCGACCTTCATCGGTGCGCGCGCCGGCGCGGCGGTGGCACGCGGCGGCGGCGGCGGTTCGGAATCGGGAATGTCCCAGGTGGTGCCGTGATGGATGCGCGGGACTTCCACCACGAAGCGGTGACGCGCATCGAACACGACCTGGTCGCCGGCCTGCAACCAACCATCGCGCACCTGCACGCCATTGATCCAGCTGCCCTCTTCCGACCCCAGGTCGCGCATCAGCACGCGGTCGCCATGGCGTTCCAGGCGCGCGTGCTGGGCAGTGAACGCCGGGTCGTCGATGACGATGTCCGACGCCGGGTCGCTGCCGACCAGGCGTGAGCGGTCAAGGGTGAAGCTGCGTCCGTGGTGGCGCCCGCCCAGCCCGCGCAGCAGCAGGCAGACTTCGCTCAGGCCGGCATTGTCCTCCGGCGCATCGTTGGCCGGTGCGCTCGACGGCGCGCTGCGCAACAGCATCTCCACACCGTCGGCGTAGATCGCATCGCCGGGACGCAGCAAGGCCATGCGCCGCACCGGGCGTCCGTTGACGTGGATGCCGCGGATGCCATTGGCCACCTGCAGCCACAGGCCACGCTGGTCCAGGCAGAACTGCGCCAACAGCAGCGCACCCTGCGCATCGGCGACCACCCGCACGCTGCCGGAGGCATGACGGACGATCCGGTGGACGCCGGGCGTGAGGGAATGATCCGGCTGCTGCCGGTGGGTGAAATGAACTTGCAGGTCGCGCACCCGCCGCAGCCTAGCAGGTTTGCCGCCAGCAGCGGCCAACCCGGCATCTTGCACACCGCCGGAGGGCGGCGTCGGGCTGTTGTGCAGCGAAGCGTACGCGCTGGAAATGCGCGCATCGGCACCGACGCATATGTCTCCACGGTGCCGCCTGGAGCGCGGCGCGAGCGGTCGCACTTGGAGCCGGACGCGCGCATGCGCACAATGCGCGCCTACTTTCGTCTCACCCAGGCAGCTCATGTCCAGCATCGATATCCGCCACGACCATTCCCTGCCGCCGGCCCAGGCCCGCGCGGCGATCGACGAGGCGGCGCGCAAGCTGACCGATCGCTACGGCGTTGCCTCGCATTGGGAAGGCGACACCTTGCGCATCGCCCGCGCCGGTGTGGATGGTGCAATCACCCTGCTGCCGCAGCAGGTACACGTGACAGCCGAGCTCGGCTTCCTGCTGTCGGCCGTGCAGCCGATGGTGGAATCGGAAATCCGCCGCCTGCTGGCGGAAAAACTCGCCTGAGCCAGCGCTGCGCGCAGGTTTGCCGCTTCAGCGCCAAGTCACCCGCCCCGCATGCGATGGGCGGATGCTTGGGCCAGGCCTGATCGGGTGGCGCTTCACCTGCCCGATGCAGGACCGGCACTAGGGTGAACGCAACGTCACTTTGGCAATCGACAGGAGCACTCCATGACGACCGGATACGACCAGAACGGCAATCGCGACCACACGGCGTCGGGCTTCCAGGCCCAGGCAGAGCAGATCTCGCGCCGGCTCGGCGAATCGGCGCAGACCGTGTGGCTGGCGGGACTCGGCGCGCTGGGCCGGGTGCAGAGCGAAGGCGGCAAATTGTTCGACTCGCTGGTGCGCGAGGGCGCTGCCTACGAGCGCACCGGCCAGCGCAAGGCGGCCGAAGGCGTGGACGAGCTGCGCGAAGAAGTGGAAACCCAGTTCGAGCAGGCACGCGATACCGCAGTGCGCGGCTGGGACAAGTTGGGCAAGGCCTTCGACGAACGCGTCAAGGGCGTGCTGCGCACGCTCAACATCCCCGAGCAGGAAGAGCTGGAAACACTTCGGCGTGAAGTGGAATCGCTGAAGGCACAGGTGCGGGCCAATACCGCCGCGACCAAGCGGGCCAACCGCACGGCCAATCAGGCCGCGCAGGCTGCCAGCAGCGAGACGACCAGTGCAGGCACCACCGCCGGCACCTCGCAGACCGGCAATACGGCGGCTTTCGACGGGGAGTGAACTGCGGGAAGGGGTCGGCTTGGTGCACGGGATGCAGGGCGTCGCACCGGCGCCCGTCGACAGTTGCTGTCCTGCGCAGCCAGGTCGCCCCGGACCGCACCGGGGCCATGCGATAGCCGCCCCGTCACCGTGTTGCAAAGCAGCATGGTTTTACAGACAATCGGGAACGACCCGCCAGTCCTGTATCACGAAGTCCGTTTGCTCCCCTCCCCTCACGGCTTCGGACTGGCGGGTCTTTCGTTGCCTGGGTCACGGCTCGTGACATCGCCGCCCGCGATCCATTGACGAATCCGGCACGAAGGATTCTTCTAGGCGCATCGACTCGTAATACGCGCCATCCCTTCGCTTGATGCTTATGCCTTCCTGGATTTTGGCGCTCGTGGCTGCACTGCTGCTCTGGTTGGCGGTGTGCGCCTACTTCTGGCTGGTGCGGCGTCGCGCCAACGAAACCGACGAAGGCATCCGTGCCCTGGCTGCCCTGCATTGGCGCGACTTCTCCGCGGTGGTGCTGCGGGTGCTGCAGGACCAACGCGGCTGGCAACCAACCCAGCTGCCGCAGGATGGCCTGCCCACCGCCGATTTCATGATGCAGACCGATCACGGCACCCGCCTGGTGGCCTGCAAGCATGGCCGCGGCTATCGCATCGGCGTAGCTGCAGTGAACGAACTCGGGGCGATGGCACGGCTGGCCGGCGCTGGCGGCGGGGTGATGGTGACCGAAGGCCGCATGGAGCGCGAAGGCCTGGCTGCGGCAGACAAGCAATCCATCGAAGTGCTGGACGGCACGCGCATGTGGCCCTTGCTCAAACCCTATCTGCCGGGCGATGTGGAGACCCGCGTGGTGACCCTGGCGCGACGACGCGCGCTCCGCCACAGCGTCATTGCCGGTGCCGTCCTGGCCACGCTTGCCCTGGTGGCGGTGCTGGCACTGCGCCCGCCCGAGCCACACCCCGCACCGCCCGCCGCGGCTTCGCGGGCGGGCACAACGCAGCCGAGCCCTACCGCTGCGGCCGCCATGAACGCTGCGCAGTCCACAGCGCCGGCAGCGCCAGTCGGCGCCGCGACGGCAACCAGCGCAGAGCCGGATGCCGAGACCCTGCAAGGCTATCGGCGCGAGGTGTCCAGGGCATTGGCGCAGACGCCGGGCCTGGTGCGCGGGATCTGGATCACCCAGGCGACGCTTGCGGTGGATCGTGCGGTGGACGACAGCACGGCATGGCCGCTGATCTGCCGCGAACTGCAGCGTTACCCCTATCTGCGCACGGTGCGCGTGCAGCTCAACCCCCGACCGGGCGTGGACGAGCCGGTGCGATGGCGACAATGCACCACGATCTGATGCGGGTGGGCCGCGATGGTCTGCCACCCCGCAGGTAAACATATCGGGCGTCTGGCGTGGGCACGCGCGAGTCCAGTCGATCCCGCGCTGATCTGTGGGCGCGGCTGGGCGATGACTGCGACGCGCTCCCGTCATTGCGCATGCAGCGGCTGGCCATTTACGACAGCTGGGTCAGGCGAGCCGCGCTCTCGAAGCCGCCGTGCACACCGGCGTTGCAGCGACTGCGTTCTGCAACGCGATAGGCCCTACGCCGGAGGCGCGCGCGAGGCTCCAGTACAGCGTCAGCGCATGCCCGGCGCAAACCGCGCCACCAGATCGTAGGAGCCGCCCAGAAACAGCTGGCGCACATAGGTCACCGGTTGCTCGCCACGCCAGGTGTGGCGGTCGATCACCAGACAGGCCGCGCCTTCGTCCACCTGCAGGCTGCGTGCCTGCGCGGCATCGGCGCTGACTGCGCTGATGCGGTGTTCGGCACGCGTCCACGGCACATTGCGCAACAGCCAGCTGCCGGGAGCGAGCGTGGTGAATGGCTCTTGCAGGGCCTCGGGCACGGTGGTGACATCGATCACCCGCTGTTCCAGCGCAAACGGGCTGCCATCGGCCAGATGCAGGCTGTCCAGCGCGAGCAGCTTGCCGGTGCTGCCCAGCGCGCGCTCCTGCGGCACGCGCGGGCGCACGTTGCGCAGCCGCCGCGACAACAGCGAAAACGCGTAGCGATGTCCGCGCGTGGTCATCTCCACTTCGATATCCGGGATCGACAGCGCCACCTGCTCCAGATGCGGATGCGGGCGCGCCACGAACGAGCCGGTGCGGCGGCGACGCTCGATCATGCCGGCGTCGGCCAGCAGGCCGAGCACCTTGTTGACGGTCATGCGCGAGCAGCCGTACTGCGCCATCAGTTCGTGCTCGGGCGGGATGCGGTGCCCGGGCGGCCAGTCGCCGCTATGAATGCGTTGCTCCAGATCCTGCCGGATGCGGTGGTGCAAGGTGCCGGGCGCGGCGATGGGGGTGGCGGTCAAAGCGGAGGTCTCCGGTCAGACCTGCATTGTGCGCGCATCGGCTCCTTTGCCCAGCACTGTGCGCAACACCTGTGCGAACCGCGCGGCGATGCGTGCGCGGTCGATATGCCGGCCATCGCGCACCACCGCACGCCCGGCGCGCCAGACGGTGCGCACCGCCCCCGCGCGTGCGGCGAATATCCAGCTGTCCAGCAGCGCGTCGTCGTCGCGTGCGAGCAAGGCCGGGTGCGAGGCATCTAGCTCCACCAGATCGGCCGCGGCGCCTGTCTGGATACCGTGCACCACACTGCCCAGTGCCTGTGCCGCGCCCCTGCCGGCCTGGTCGTACAACCAGCGTCCGCTCGACACATCGGCGGGCGCCAGCACGTTGCGCGCCTGCACGCTGAGCCGCTGGCCATATTCGAGCAGGCGCAGCTCCTCGGCGGCATCGATCAGCACATTGGAATCGGAGCCCACACCGAAGCGGCCACCCGCGGCGGCGAACACCTGCATCGGGAAGATCCCATCGCCCAGATTCGCCTCGGTGATCGGGCATAGCCCGACCACCGCGCCGCGATCGGCAATGGCCTGCACTTCACTGCCGGTGACATGCGTGGCGTGCACCAGGCACCAGCGTGCGTCCACCGGCGCATTGGCCAGTAACCAGTCCACCGGGCGCTGGCCCGACCAGGCCAGGCAGGCATCGACCTCGCGCTGCTGCTCGGCAATGTGGATGTGCACCGGACCATCGGTCAGCGGCAGCAGTGCCATCAGCTGGTGCGGCGTGACCGCGCGCAGGCTGTGCGGCGCCAGGCCGAGCACGCCGTCGGGCAGCGCAGTGAGGCTTTGCCTGCAATCGTCGAGCAGCCGTGCGAAGCCGTCGATGTCGTGGATCAGGCGCTTCTGCGCCGCGCTGGGTGCGGCGCCGCCAAAATCCGAGTGCGCGTAGAACACCGGCAGCAGGCTCAGCCCGATGCCGGTATTGGCAGCGGCAGCGACGATGCGCCCGGACATTTCGCCGGCATGCGCGTAAGGCGCGCCGCCGGGGCTGTGGTGCAGGTAATGGAATTCGCCGACGCGGGTGAAGCCGCTTTCCAGCATCTCCACATACGCCTGCTCGGCGATCGCCTGCAGGCTGTCCGGGTCGAGCCGGTCGACAAAGCGGTACATCAGCTCGCGCCAGCTCCAGAAGCTGTCACCGCGACGCCCACCCACTTCGGTCAGGCCGGCCATGCCGCGCTGGAAGGCGTGGCTGTGCAGGTTGCCCAGGCCGGGCAGCAGCGTCCCGGCACGGGTATCGGTGGCAGCCACCGCGGTATCGGCCTGCACCGACACGATGCGCCCCTGCGCCAGGCCGATGCGCACACCGCTGGCCCAGCCGCCTGGCAACAGGGCCCGCGCTGCCCACAACGCTTGTAACGGCTGGTCTGCCACTGGACACCCTCGATTGACGAATCTATTGTATATACATATCAGACACCACGAGCCTGCGCCATGCATTGCGACGTTCTCTGGCACAACGCGCAGCTGATGACCCTGGACGCACCAGGCGGCGGTCTGGGTCCGGTGGACGATGGCGTGGTCGCCTGCCTGGACGGCCGCATCGTGTATGCCGGCCCGGCCGCGCAGGCGCCAGGGTTCGCAGCGGCCACCACGCACGACTGCCAACGACGCTGGATCAGCCCGGGCCTGATCGATTGCCACACGCACCTGGTGTATGCAGGCAACCGCGCCAACGAATTCGAGCAACGTCTGCGCGGCGCCAGCTACGCCGACATCGCCGCAGCCGGTGGTGGCATCGTGGCCACCGTGCGGGCCACCCGCGCTGCCGACGATGCCGTCCTGCTCGCTGCCAGCCTGCCGCGCCTGGATGCACTGCTTTCCGAAGGAGTGACCACGCTGGAAATCAAATCCGGCTACGGGCTGACGCTGGAGGACGAAACCAAGCAACTGCGCGTGGCGCGCGCGCTCGCCGGCCTGCGTCAGGTCGAGGTGGTACCGACCTTTCTCGGTGCGCATGCGGTGCCGCCGGGCAGCGCTGCGCAACCTTACATCGATGCGGTCTGCACCCGGATGATTCCGGCGATTGCCGCGCATGGCCTGGCCGAAGCGGTCGACGTGTTCTGCGAGCACCTGGCGTTTACGCCTGCCCAGGCCGAACAGGTCTTCATCGCCGCGCAGGCGCACGGGCTGGGCATCAAGATCCATGCCGAGCAGCTGAGCAACCAGCATGGCGCGGCGCTGGCCGCGCGCTACGGGGCGTTGTCGGCCGACCACATCGAATACCTGGACCAGGACGGCGTGGCGGCCATGGCCGCTGCCGGCACGGTGGCGGTACTGCTGCCCGGTGCGTTCTATTTCACCCGCGATACCCAGTTGCCGCCGATCGAGGCCCTGCGCACGGCGGGGGTGCCACTGGCCCTGGCCACCGACTGCAACCCCGGCACCTCGCCGCTGACCAGCCCGCTGCTGGCGATGAACATGGCGGCCACGTTGTTCCGCATGACGGTGGACGAATGCATCGCCGGCTTCACCCGCGAGGCTGCGCGTGCGCTCGGCCGCAGCGCGCGACTGGGCCGGTTGCGCGCCGGCCTGGACTGCGACCTGGCGATCTGGGACATCGATGCGCCGGCCGACCTGGTCTATCGCATGGGCTTCAACCCGCTTCACGCCCGCGTCTGGCGCGGGCATTCGACCTGATTCACTGGAGTTGTCATGAGTGCTTCTGTTGTCTTGCAACCCGGCCACGTGACGCTGGCGCAGTGGCGTGCGCTGTATCGCGGCGCCGAGGTGAGGATGGACGACGCCTGCGCGGCCGCGGTGCTGCGCAGCGCACAGACGGTGGAGGCCATCGTCGCGCGTGGCGAGCCGGTCTACGGCGTCAACACCGGCTTCGGCAAGCTGGCCAGCGTGCGCATCGAGCGCGACGACCTGCAGACCCTGCAGCGCAATATCGTGCTGTCGCATGCGGCCGGCGTCGGCGAGCCCACGCCGGTGCCGGTGGTGCGGCTGATGATGGCGCTCAAGCTCACCAGCCTGGCGCAGGGTGCGTCCGGCGTGCAACCCGGCACGCTGGCGTTGCTGGACGCGATGCTGCATGCGGGCATCACTCCGGTGGTGCCGTGCCAGGGGTCGGTCGGGGCGTCCGGCGATCTGGCGCCGCTGTCGCATCTGGCCGCAGTGATGATCGGCGTTGGCGAAGCCTTCGTCGGCGGGCAACGGTTACCTGCTGCCGACGCGCTTGCACACGCGCAACTGCAACCGCGCGTGCTTGGCGCAAAGGAAGGCCTGGCGCTGCTCAACGGTACGCAATTCTCCACCGCCTGCGCGCTGGCCGGCCTGTTCGAGATCGAAACCGTGTTGCAGGCCGCGCTGGTGACCGGCGCGCTGTCGGTGGAAGCGGCCAAGGGCTCGGATACGCCGTTCGATGCGCGTATCCATGCATTGCGCGGGCAGCCGGGGCAGATCGCGACCGCCGCGGCGTTGCGCGCACTGATGGCCGATTCGGCGATCCGCGAATCGCACCGGCTCGGCGATGTGCGCGTGCAGGACCCGTATTGCCTGCGCTGCCAGCCGCAGGTGATGGGGGCAGCGCTGGACATCATGCGGCAGGCCGCGCGCACGCTGGAAATCGAAGCCAACGGCGTGTCCGATAATCCGTTGGTGTTCAGCGATACCGGCGAGGCACTGTCGGGCGGCAACTTCCATGCCGAGCCGGTGGCCTTTGCCGCCGACATGCTGGCGATGGCCGTGTGCGAGATCGGCTCGATCAGCGAACGCCGCACCGCGATGCTGGTCGATCCGGCCTTGTCCGGTCTGCCGGCGTTTCTCACCCCGCGCCCGGGTTTGAACTCCGGCTTCATGATTCCGCAGGTCACCGCCGCGGCCCTGGTGTCGGAGAACAAGCAGCGCGCCTACCCGGCCAGCGTGGATTCGATTCCAACCTCCGCCAACCAGGAAGATCATGTGTCGATGGCCGCGCACGGTGCGCGCCGTCTGCTGGCCATGGCGGATAACGCCGCGCACGTGATCGGCATCGAGCTGCTGGCGGCGGTGCAAGGCTGCGACTTCCATGCGCCGCTGCGCTCCAGTGACGCACTGGAAGCGGCACGCGCATTGCTGCGGGCGCAGGTGCCCACGTTGCAGGACGATCGCTACTTCCACCCGGACATGCTGGCCGCCAGCGCACTGGTGCGGTCGGGCGCCCTGGCCGAGGCGGTGGCGATTGCGTTGCCGGGTGTGGAGCCGCAGGCATGATGCGACGCGTTGCAGCTCGCCTGTGCAACATTCCGGTGCCATGCGATGCAGCCGCGCGCGCATGCGCAGGATCTGCGGGCACTGCGTTTGCCTGCTGCGTCCAGCGCGAAGCCGGCCTGTACGCCCCTGATTGCTGCCACCGGCCGCACTCGCTCGCCGCTGCGCGCGACACCGGAGCGCAACGATGAGTGCCCTGCCCGACTGGCTGGAGATCCACCGCGGCAACGCCCCCTTGCTGATCAGTTTCCCGCACACCGGAACCGAGTTACCCGATCTGGTTGCCGACCAGTTCGCCTCGCCGTGGCTGGCGCGCCGCGATGCAGACTGGTGGGTGCATCAGCTCTACGATTTTGCGCAGTCGCTGGGCGCCACCACGGTGCGCACCACGATCAGCCGCTCGGTGATCGACGTCAATCGCGACCCCAGCGGCGTTTCGTTGTATCCGGGCCAGAACACCACCGGCCTGTGTCCGCTGACCACCTTCGACAATCAACCGCTCTATGCCCAAGGCCAGGCGCCGGATCAGGCACAGATCGATCTGCGCCGCACCCGCTGGTTCGACCCGTACCACGCCGCGCTGGCCGACGAGATAGCGCGCCTGCGCCAGCGGCACGCAAGCATCGTGGTGTACGACGCGCATTCGATTCGCTCCTTCATCCCGCACCTGTTCGATGGCGAACTGCCGCAGTTCAACATCGGCAGCAACGACGACCGCAGCTGCGACCCGGCGCTGGCCGACGCGGTGGAGCAACTGTGCCGCAGCAGCGGCTCCAGTACGATACGCAACGGGCGTTTCAAGGGCGGCTGGATCACCCGCCATTACGGGCAACCCGACCAAGGCGTGCACGCCCTGCAGATGGAGCTGGCCTGCCGCGGCTACATGCGCGAACCCGACACCATCACCCCGGACAACTGGCCCACTCCGTGGCAGCCGGTGCATGCCGCTGCCCTGCGCGCGGTGTTGCGGCACGTGCTGCTGGCCTGTCTGGCATTCGCCAACGCACCCCGAACCGACACCACGCCGCACGCGGCCCACCGTTGATTGCAAGGAACCCGGCATGACCCGTCACGATGCTACCCGCGTCATCCGCGCTGCCACCGGCACCACGCTCACCGCCAGGAGCTGGCTCACCGAAGCGCCGCTGCGCATGCTGATGAACAACCTGGACCCGGACGTGGCCGAGCGCCCGCAGGAACTGGTGGTATACGGCGGCATCGGCCGCGCCGCGCGCGACTGGGAATCCTTCGATGCGATCGTGGCTGCGCTCACGCGACTGGAAGATGATCAAACCCTGCTGGTGCAATCGGGCAAACCGGTCGGCGTGTTCCGCACCCACGCCGATGCGCCGCGCGTGCTGATCGCCAACTCCAATCTGGTACCGCGCTGGGCCAATTGGGACCACTTCAACGCGCTGGATCAAAAAGGCCTGGCGATGTACGGGCAGATGACCGCCGGCAGCTGGATCTACATCGGCGCGCAGGGCATCGTGCAAGGCACCTACGAAACCTTCGTGGAAATGGGCCGCCAGCACTACGGCGGCAGCCTGGCCGGCAAGTGGCTGTTCACCGGCGGGCTGGGCGGCATGGGCGGCGCGCAACCGCTGGCTGCGGTGATGGCCGGCGCGTCCTGCCTGGCCGTGGAATGCCGCCGGTCCAGCATCGACATGCGCCTGCGCACCGGTTACCTGGACACCTGGACCGACTCGCTGGACGAAGCGCTGCGCCTGATCGAGCAATCGTGCACCGCGAAGACGCCGCTGTCGGTCGGCCTGCTCGGCAATGTCGCCGACGTCCTGGACGAACTGCTGCTGCGCGGGATCAAGCCGGACCTGCTGACCGACCAGACCTCCGCACACGACCCGGTCAACGGCTACCTGCCGCAAGGCTGGAGCGTGGAAGCGTGGGACGCGAAGCGCGTGAGCGCACCGAAGGAGGTGGAAGCCGCCGCACGCGAGACGATGGCCAACCACATCCGCGCCATGCTCACCTTCCACGCGCTCGGTGTGCCCACCGTGGACTACGGCAACAACCTGCGCCAGATGGCGCTGGAACAAGGGGTCGACGATGCATTCGACTTCCCCGGCTTCGTCCCCGCCTACATCCGCCCGCTGTTCTGTCGCGGCATCGGCCCGTTCCGCTGGGTCGCGCTGTCCGGCGACCCGGAAGACATCGCCAGGACCGATGCCAAGGTCAAGGAACTCATCCCCGACGATGCGCACCTGCATCGCTGGCTGGACATGGCGGCCGACAAGATCGCCTTCCAGGGCTTGCCCGCGCGCATCTGCTGGGTCGGGCTGGGCGACCGCCATCGGCTGGGCCTGGCCTTCAATGCGATGGTGCGCAGTGGCGAGCTCAAGGCGCCGGTGGTGATCGGCCGCGACCATCTGGATTCGGGCAGCGTGGCCTCGCCCAACCGCGAAACCGAAGCGATGGCCGACGGCTCCGATGCCGTGTCCGACTGGCCCTTGCTCAATGCCCTGCTCAACACTGCCAGCGGCGCCACCTGGGTGTCGCTGCACCATGGCGGCGGCGTTGGCATGGGCTTTTCGCAGCATGCCGGCATGGTCATTGTCTGCGACGGCAGCGAGTCCGCCGACAAGCGCCTGGAGCGCGTGCTCTGGAACGACCCCGCTACCGGCGTGATGCGGCACGCCGACGCCGGTTATGCGATTGCCCGGGATTGCGCAGACGCAAAGGGACTGGATTTGCCCGGGATTACGGGCAAAAGAGGTCAATGAGATCTGCGATCGTTCGATAGCCACTGATTGCGTCAGCGGCCGGGCATGGAGCCGCCGCCCTTGCCGCAGCGGAGCTTAGGGCCGCTCCGGCGTCGAGTGCCCCTCGCCCCCCGCGGGCGGGGCTGGACGCGCTCCGCATGGGCAACGCCGACCTCACGCCTGGCCACCGCATCACACTCCCGGCGATTGCCCTCAAGAACGCCGCTGCCTGGCCGACAAGGTATGCAACGTTTCGAGGAATCTCCATGGGCATCTTGATCTACCTGGTGCCTGCATTCGCACTCTGGGCCCTGATCGCCACGGCACTGGCATTCGTCCGCGGCCGCCAGCTGCGCGCCGAGTCCGGCCAGCTTGCCAGCACCCAGGACAGCCTTGGCCGCTACCAGGCGGCGCTGTCTCAGCTGAAGGCGCGTGCGGCAGCCAGCGCACTGGAGCTGGAGTCGCTGCAGCGCAGCTACGCTGTGCTCAAGCAATCGCTGGACCAGCAGGAGCAGAATGCAGCCGAGCAGCAGGACGCCGCGGCCACCGAGGTGATCCCGATGGTGATGGTGCAGCGGCTGGATATCGCCAACGAGATCGGCACCCTGTTTGCGCATGTCGCCCGCGTGGCACGCAGCCTGCGTCGCTACAGCGCGTACAGCCGCGGTCACAGCGCGCCGGAGCCGAGCACCGCGCGCTACGACCTGCACTGGCTGGCGGACTGCCTGCACAGCTTCGATCAGATCGGCCACGCGCTTGTACGCGGCAATGTGGCGGCCTTGATCACCGCCTGCCAGGATCTGCTGTCGATGTACGACCATTATTTGAAGGACGGCTCCGGCTACAACAGCCGTGACACCTTCCAGCGCCTGAGCAGCGATGTACCGCTCTCCGAGGCCACCGATGCCATCCGCTCCATCATCGTCAAGGCGACGCTGGCGCAGGATATGCGCGATGCGGTGCGGGACGATGCGGTGGCGGCGAACGTTGGGTGAATCGGGAATCGGGAATCGGGAATCGGGAATCGGGAATCGGGAATCGGGAATCGGGAATCGGGAATCGGGAATCGTAAGAGCGTACGGCCTGATGCATTCCGATGTGGCGTTACGCCTATTGCCGAGGAAGCGTACCGTGCGAATTAACAGTGAATCGAAAATCGCAGGAGCGTACTGCCTGATGCATCGCTAATGTGGCGTTGCGCCTCTCCACGAGGATGGCGTATCGAGCGAATCAAGCGTTTTAGCCCCCGTGATTTTCTGCAAGAAAGCGCACCGCTTGCGGTGCGCTTTCTTCGTTTCATGCTTCGGCACTCTGGAGCAGCCGACGAGTGATGCAGACGAGCGTGGTTGCGGGCGGCCGTGCGCCTGGTCGCGCCATATATGCATCGGCGCATTCCGATTTCAGACACCGGCCGCGCGGCTCGGCAGCCACGCAGCCGTGTCATCGCCGGCTTTACCTGCGGTCTTCGATCGCCCCCAGCATCATGGCGCCTGCTGCGGTAGCGCGTAGGCCACCAACGCATCGCCTGCCGGGGTCTCCATGAATTGATGCCCGCCGGCCATGATGACCAGATATTCGCGGCCACCGTATTCGTACACCATCGGGTTGGCCTGGCCGCCGGCTGGCAACTTGGCATGCCACAGCTCCTTGCCGGTGACCAGATCGATGGCGCGGATCAGGTCGTCGGTGGCGGCGGCGATGAAGATCAAACCACCGGCCGTCACTACCGCACCACCGTTGTTGGGCGTGCCGATCTCGATCGGCAACCCGGAGCGGATGCCGAATGGGCCATTGCCGCGTGCGCTGCCGAACGGGCGGTCCCACAGCGTCTTGCCGCTGGCCAGATCGATGGCGCGGATGCCGCCGTACGGCGGTTCCTTGCACAGCAATTTGGTGAACGGCAGCCGCCAGCCGGCATTGACGTTGATCGCATACGGCGTACCCGCCTGCGGATCGCCCGCGCCTTCTGCGCCACCGGCATCGCCACGTACCTCGTCGCGCGGTGCCCAGCCCAGTTTGTCGGCCTTGGCGCGCGGCACCAGCAGGTTGTAATTGGGCATGTCGTTGTAGTTGGCCACGATCACGCCGCGCCGCGGATCGACCGCCACGCTGCCCCAATCCGAACCGCCGTTATAGCCGGGGTATTCGATCGAATGGCGCTCCGCTTCCGGCGGCGTGTAGATGCCCTTGTAGCTGGCGGTGCGGAACTGGATGCGACAAACCAGCTGGTCGATCGGGGTCATGCCCCACATGTCGCGCTCGGTCAGATCCGGCTTGCGCAGCGTGTGATACAGCGAGAACGGCTGGGTCTTGGCGCGCATCTGCGGCTCCACGCCGCCGCCCGGCACCGCATGTTCTTCCACGCCCACCAGCGGCTTGCCGGTGCGCCGGTCCAGCACATACAACTCGCCCTGCTTGCTCGGCAGCAAGACCGCCGGCACGTTGACGCCGTCCTTGGGGAAATCGATCAGGCTTGGCTGCGAGCCAAGGTCGTAATCCCAGGCATCGATGTGGGTGGTCTGGAAATTCCACACCGGCTTGCCGGTGGTCACATCCAGCGCCACCAGCGAGGTCGCGTAGCGATTCTCCTGCGGCGTGCGCGAGCTGCTCCAGTAATCTGCGGTGGAATTGCCCATCGGCAGGTACACATAGCCCAGCTGCTCATCGGCGGCCGCCGTGGTCCACATGTTCGGCGTGCCGCGCGTCCAGCTCTGGCCCGGCGGCGGTGCACCGTTCCAGTCCGGATGCGTCATGTCCCAGGCCCAACGCAACTTGCCGGTCACTGCATCGAACCCTTCGATCACACCGGAAGGCTCGAAACGCTTCTGCCCGTCGAGCACCTGATGGCCGGTGACCACCACACCACGCACGATGGCCGGTGGCGAATTGATCGACACATAGCCCGGCGGCGTCTGCCCCATGCCGACGGTGATATCGACCTGACCATTGCTGCCGAAGTCCGGGCATGGCGTACCGCTGCGTGCATCCAGTGCGATCAAGCGGCCGTCCAGCGTGCCTTCGATCACCCGCGTGCGGCACAGCGCTGCCGGCGACGTTGCCGTTGCGTCTGCAGTGTTGGCGGCTGCCGGCACTTCGTAATACGAAACGCCGCGGCAGGCCGCGGTGTATGGAATCGCCTCGTCCTTGACCTTGGGATCGTAGCGCCAGCGCTGCTTGCCGCTGGCGGCATCCAGCGCGATCACCTGGTTGCGCGCGGTGCACAGGTACAGGCTGTCGCCCACCTTCAGCGGCGTGGTCTCCGCGCCCCAACGCTTGCTCGGCAGATCGCCGGTATGGAATACCCACGCCTGCTGCAACTGCGCCACATTGTCGCGATTGATCTGCTGCAGCGGCGAGTAACGTTGCCCGGCCTGGCTACGTCCGTAGGCAGCCCAGTCGCCGTCGGCAGGTGCGTTCGCCGGCTGTGCGCCAGATGCCGCACCCGGGGCGGATGCAGTGCGACTGAGCAGACCACCCACCGTGCCGGCCGCCTGCGCTAGCGCGCCATCGGCTTCGGTGACGCCGTGCGGCACGAAGGCCAGCACGAAGGCGACCACGAACACTGCCGCCAACGCGCCCGCTACGCTGCGCGAGACCGCGCGCGACACCGGGCGTTGCAATTTCGGGAGTAGCAGCGCAAGCACGAATGCCAGGCCAACGATCAAACCCAGGCGCGGCACCCAGCGCCAGTAATCGCTGCCCGATTCCCACCATGTCCACAGCAGCGAACCCACCACCACCGCAGCAAACCACCATGCGCCCGCATTGCGGCCCCGCACCAGCAAGACGCCGGCAATCACCATTGCCGCACCGGCCGGCAGGTAATACCAGGAGCCACCCAGCGCGGCCAACCACACGCCACCGGCCAGCAGTACTGCGCCCAGCACGGCAATCACACCTCCCAATATCGCCAGCGCCCAATGGCAGCGACCGGAAGGACGATCCAGAATCGTCATCAGTTGTTCCTCTTCGACTCAGCGGCAACGCAACGCCGCCGCACCGCCGACCACCTTCGGCCCGCGCGGGTGAAAGTGCCGCCTTTTTTGCGGCAATCGGTCGAGGACACTGCGTTGCAGATGTCATGGCCTGCAACAATGACGGGCATAAAAAAACGCCGGCTTCCGCCGGCGTTTTCGGTGAGCTGCAGCAATGCCGCTGCACGATCAACCGATCATTCTTCGGTTGCCGGCGGCACTACGGTGGCCTGCGCGGCCACCTCTTCCACCACATCGTCCACTTCATCCATCGATGCATCCAGGCGTTCGACCGCCTGCAGCTTTTCGCCCTTGGACAGCCGGATCAGCGTCACGCCCTGGGTGTTGCGGCCCACGCGCGAGATTTCCGAACCGCGTGTGCGCACCAGCGTGCCGCCATCGGAAATCAGCAACACTTCGTCGGTGGCGCCCAGCAGCACTGCACGCACCAGCTTGCCGTTGCGCTCGGTGGTCTGGATGCCGATCACGCCCTGGGTGCCACGCCCCTTGCGCGGATATTCGGCCAGCGGGGTGCGCTTGCCGTAGCCGTTCTCGGTGGCGGTCAGGATGTAGGCCACGTTGCCGTCGTCGGCGACCTCGATCACGGCAGGCTCGCCGCCATCGGTGGCTTCCACCACGTCATCGACCTCGTCGCCTTCGATCTCCTCTTCGACACCGCCGGCACGCTCGGCCACGATCAGGCTGACCACTTCCTCGCCCTTGGTCAGGCGGATACCGCGCACACCGGTGGCGGTACGGCCCATCGAACGCACGGTGGATTCGCCAAAGCGCACGGTCTTGCCGTTGGAGGCGAACAGCAACACGTCGCGGTCGCCATCGGTCAACGCCACGCCCACCAGCGCATCGCCTTCGTCCAGATTGATCGCGATCTTGCCGCGCGCCAGACGGAAGGCGAATTCGCTCAGCGGCGTCTTCTTGACCGTACCGTTGCGGGTGGCGAAGAACACATAGCGGTTGTCAGCGTATTCGCGCACCGGCAGCACCGCCTGCACGCGCTCGCCGGATTCCAGCGGAATCCAGTTGATGATCGGGCGGCCACGCGCATTGGAGCCGGCTTCCGGCAGCTGATGCACCGGCAGCCAGAACACCTTGCCGCTGCTGGTGAAGGTCAGCAGCGTGTCGTGCGTGTTGACCAGCCACAGCTGGTCGATGAAATCTTCTTCCTTGGTCGCGGCGGCAGACCGGCCACGGCCGCCACGGCGCTGCGCACGATAGGCGCTCACCGGCTGGCGCTTGGCATAGCCGGCATGCGACAACGTCACCACCACGTCTTCCGGCGCGATCAGATCCAGGATGTCCAGATCTTCTTCGCTGTGACGGATTTCGGTGCGGCGTTCGTCGCCGTATTCTTCGCGGATATTGATCAGCTCGTCGCGGATCACCTGCAGCAGCACGTCCGGATTTTCCAGGATGCGGATCAGGCCTTCGATGACGCCGAGCAACTGCTTGTACTCGTCGGTCAGCTTTTCCTGTTCCAGGCCGGTCAGGCGATGCAGACGCATTTCCAGGATCTGCGACGCCTGCACTTCGCTGAGCTGGTAAAAGCCCTTGATCAGGCCCACGCCCGGCGGCAGATCTTCCGGCTTGGACGCCTCGGCACCGGCCGCACCCAGCAGTGCGCCGACCAGACCCGGTTGCCAGGTCTTGGCCAGCATGCGCTCGCGCGCTTCCTGCGGGTTGGCCGAGGTCTTGATCAACTCGATCATTTCATCGATGTTGGCCAATGCAACGGTCAGGCCTTCCAGCACGTGCGCACGCGCACGCGCCTTGCGCAGCTCAAAGATGGTGCGGCGGGTGACGACCTCGCGGCGGTGGCGGATGAACGCCTCCAGCATCTGCTTGAGGTTCATCAACTGCGGGCGGCCGTCGATCAGCGCCACCATGTTGATGCCGAACACCGACTCCATCTGGGTCTGCTGATACAGGTTGTTGAGCACAACCTCGGCCGAATCGCCGCGCTTGATCTCGATGTAGATGCGCATGCCGTCCTTGTCGGACTCATCGCGCAGCTCGCTGATGCCTTCGAGCTTCTTTTCCTTGACCAGCTCGGCGATCTTCTCGATCAGCCGCGCCTTGTTCACCTGGTACGGGATCTCGGTGACGACGATCGCCTCGCGGCCGTTGTCGGCCACTTCCACATCGGCCTTGGCACGGATGCGCACGCGGCCACGGCCGGTGCGATAACCGGCGGCAATGCCGGCGGTGCCGTTGATGATGCCGGCGGTGGGGAAATCCGGGCCCGGGATGTATTCCATCAGGCCTTCGACATCCAGCTCCGGGGTGTCGATCAGCGCGATGCAGGCGTTGATCGCCTCGGTCAGGTTATGCGGCGGGATGTTGGTGGCCATGCCCACAGCGATACCGGCCGAACCGTTGACCAGCAGGCTCGGGAACCGGGTCGGCATGACCGTCGGTTCCAGTTCCTTTTCGTCGTAATTGGGCTGGAAATCGACGGTTTCCTTGTCGATGTCCGCCATCAGCTCATGCGCCAGCCGCGACATGCGCGACTCGGTGTAACGCATCGCCGCCGCGGAGTCGCCGTCGACCGAACCGAAGTTACCCTGGCCGTCCACCATCATGTAGCGCAGCGAGAACGGCTGCGCCATGCGCACCAGCGTGTCGTACACCGACTGGTCGCCGTGCGGGTGGTACTTACCGATGACGTCGCCGACGATACGCGCCGACTTGAAGTAGGCCTTGTTGCTGTGGGCGCCCAGCTCGTGCATCGCGAACAACACGCGACGGTGCACAGGCTTGAGGCCATCACGGGCATCGGGGAGTGCGCGGCCCACGATCACGCTCATCGCGTAATCGAGATAGCTCTTGCGCATCTCGTCTTCCAGATTGACCTGGATGATTTCCTTGGCGGTTTCTGCCATTCGGGTTCCGTAAGTGAGGTGGCGGGCGAGCCGGAAAGCCGCGTCGGGGGCGCCTTACCCACAGGCTGCCGACCCCACGCTCCCGCCGATCGATTCAAGCCCCGGATTGTACCACGAAGGGGCAGCCCGATGCCTCCGGTTTACCAGCCAGAAACAAGCACTTGCAGGACTTTGCCGGACGTTTGCAGCGCGGGTGCGCCGCGCCGGGTTCAGGCGCCGAAGGCTGCCTGCATCCGCGCCAGGTCCGGCTGCACGATCACCCCGCGCTCGGTGACGATGGCATCGATCAGACTGCCGGGGGTGACGTCGAATACCGGGTTCCAGGCATGGATGCCGTCGGCCACCGTACGCACCCCGCCCACACCGAACAATTCGCCTGGATCGCGCTGTTCGATCTCGATCTGGTCGCCACTGGCGGTGGCCATGTCCACGGTCGACGACGGCGCCACCACCATGAACTTGACGCCGTGGTGGCGCGCGGCAATGGCCAGCTGATAGGTGCCGATCTTGTTGGCGGTATCGCCATTGGCGCAGATGCGATCGGCGCCGACGATCACCCACTGCACCAGGCCGGACTTCATCAGATGCGAGGCCGCCGAATCGGCGATGAGGGTGGCGTCGATGCCGTCCTGCTGCAGCTCCCACACGGTCAGGCGCGCGCCCTGCAGCCAGGGCCGGGTTTCGCCGGCAAACACCTTGGCGATGCGCTGCTGCGCCATGCCGGCGCGAATCACGCCCAGCGCCGTGCCGAAACCGGCAGTGGCCAGCGAGCCGGTATTGCAGTGGGTCAGCACGCCGCTGCTGGGGGCGATCAGGTCGGCGCCGAGCGCACCCATATGGCGGTTGGCCGCCAGATCCTCATCTGCGATTGCCTGCGCCTCGCGCGCGATCACCTCGCGCCAGTCCGCGCCCGCCGCGCCCAACACCCGACGCATGCGCATCAGCGCCCAGGCCAGGTTGACTGCGGTCGGGCGTGCGGCATTGAGCCGCAGCAGCGCCGGTTCGAGCTTCTGCAGCGCGGCGCTGCCGTCATCGGCGTCGATGTCGCGCGCGGCCAGCACCACGCCCCACCCGGCCGCAATGCCGATCGCCGGCGCACCGCGCACGGCCAGCGAATGGATCGCTTCGGCCACCGCGTCGCTGGTGTCGCAACGCACATGCTCCACCACGAAGGGCAGCTTGCGTTGGTCGAGCAATTCCAGGGCATCGCCGGTCCACAGTAGCGGCCGGATGTGGTCGTAGCGGGCGTAATCGATATGGGCGCTGTCGTTCATGCGTCCATTGTAAGGCGCAGGGGCGGTGCAGTCAGTGGGCCTTCAATGCTCAGCTCACAGTCCTCAAGCAGCAGCAAACACCTGGTTGGCCGGGAGCGCGGTGCCCTCACCAGACAGTTGGCTGGTGCCTTTATTGAAGAACGAGAACACCGCATAACGCGGTTTGCTGGTCGCTTGTTGAAAACGTTGCGCACCGACCATCTCGACCGGTCCTTGCCCGCCCACCGTCGCGGGACCTTGAGCGGCATGGATGCCGCGCCAGAGCCTTCAGGGACGGATTCACGGCGTGTCCCGCGATGGTGGGCGGGCAAGGGCCCTGCAGAAAACGCAAAGACGTCGAGGGCGCGGTGCCCTCACCGCTCGCGGGACACGCCGTCAACCCGTCCATGGGGCTCGGTGGCGGCATCCATGCCGCCAACGGTCCCGCAATCGGCGAGGACACCACGCCAGACAGTGGCTGGTGGTTTTGTCGAAGAGCAAAGGTCACGCATCGCCACCTTGTGAGTCGCTGTTGATATCCATGCGGACCGACCATCAGGACTGGTCCTTGCCCGCCCACCATCGCGGGACCCTTGGCGGCATGGATGCCGCCAAGGAGCTATATGGACGTACTTGCGGCGTGTCCCGCGATGGTGGGCGGGCAAGGGCCCTGCAGCAAAGGTGCAGATGATCCGCTCTGCGCCTGGTCTGTCCGTAGCGAGCCATGACGTACTTGCAGCGTATCCCGCGACGGTCGGCGTACAAGGGCCCGGCAGCCAGACCACAGGGCAGCCGCCGCGTGGCGAAGACCTAAATCCTCCAGCCAGCACTAGACCGATACGTAGTCGCGCAGCAGTCCTGATAACCGCTCAGTCGACGATGAACTCGGCGCGGCAACCGTCGTTCACCCAGACACCGTCGCGGCTCCAGCCCCAGGTCTGGCCTTCCACGCAGGGCGTCCTGGACATCTGCCGCCCCAGTCGTACCGCACGCTCCACTGACACCCCGCAGGTGCGGCGCGCGCTCTTCTTGGATTCGCAGGTGACCATGCGCGGCACCGTCACGAAGCCGGAGCCGTCTTCGGCACCCACTTCGAACTCGCCATCGCACCCACGCGACACCCAGATCTCGTTACGGCGAACGCCCCAGGTGCGGCCTTCCTTGCACGGCCACATCGAACGCTGCCGCAGCAGCCGCACCGGCGCGCCACGCAACACCACCGGGCACGCCACCTTGCCGCCATTGGAATCGCAGCGCACCACACGGCGCATCACCGTTGCGGTCTGCACGCGGGACGACGCGAATTCGGCGCGGCAGCCCTGTTCGACCCACACGCCATCGTCTTCGACGTCCCATTCGCTGCCGCGGATACAGCTGGTCTCGGAGAGCTGGCGCACCAGCTGAACGCCATTGGCGATGTTCATCGCGCAATGCACGCGTGCCATGTCCTTGGACTCGCAGCGCACCACACCAGCCGCACGCTCGGAGGCGCGCGCATCGGCGAGCATCAGCAGCGGCAGGCACCACAAACCGCATAAGCTGATCAGCCACTTCATGCCAACAATCCTCACCCCGAAACGATCTACGTCGCGCCCCCGTGGACGTGAAGATGAGAGCATCATCGATGTGAAGATAGCAATACGGCGCAGGTGACAGCGGCATGGCAGCGCGGTGCACGCGCACTGTCGCGCGATACGCGTGGAGCGGTGTCGTTGACGGATCCGCCACGTCTGTCATGCCCTACGCCGGCCTGGTGCGCAGCAAGCTGCAGCGGAGCACCTGCGTTCGGGAGCGCCTTGGCGGTCTAGCGCGATGCCCGCCGCGCCGAGGCTCAGGCGCGCGAACTCGAACGTCAGCACGTCGGCGATCTGCGTGGTGCGATCCAGCGCGACGCCGGCCGCCCCCGTCCTCAGGCACGCGCGAACTCGAAGGCCAGCACGTCGGCGATCTGCGCGGTGCCGCGCAAGGCCATCAACAAACGGTCCACGCCCACCGCCACTCCCGCGCAGTCCGGCAGCTGCGACAAGACTGCAAGCAGCTCCTCGTCCAGCGGCAGCTGCGGCAAACCGCGCGCCGCGCGCCGCGCGTTGTCGCGCAGGAAACGCACGCGTTGCTCCTGCGGGTCGTTCAACTCGTGGTAGCCGTTGGCGACCTCGTAGGCGCCAAGATACAGCTCGAACCGTTCGGCCACCGGCGGGTTGTCGTGGCGGATCCGGGCCAGCGCGCACTGGCTGGCCGGCCAGTCGTGCACCACGGTGAGCGTGTCGCCGGAAAACCCCGGCTGCAGGCGATGGGTCATCAGCAGGTCCAGCCAGTCATCGCGCGTGAGCCCCTGCGGGTCGATGGCGATGTCCTGCAGCGGCGCACGCAACGCCTGTTCCGGCGCCAGCAGCGGGTCGATGCCCAGCCGCTGCACGAACAGCTCGCGGTAGCTGAGCACCTGCACCGCAGCCGCGCGCCCGACCAGCGCAAGCGCCCGCTGCACCAGCGCGATGGCTTCCTGCGCCAGCGCGCGGTCGTCCCAGCCCACCCGGTACCACTCGAGCATGCTGAATTCCGGGTTGTGCCGGCCGCCGGCTTCGCCATTGCGAAACACACGCCCCAGCTCGTAGCAATCGCCCAGGCCGGCGGCAAGCAGGCGCTTGAGCGGGTATTCCGGCGAGGTGCGCAACCAGCGCACGGGCGGGCCGGCATCCACGTGCCCGCTGAAGCGGGTACTGAAACTCTCGATGTTCGGCTCGGTATTGCCGGCCTGCGAGAGCACCGGCGTTTCCACTTCCAGCACGCCGCGCTCGGCAAAAAACGCACGAATCGCCGCGTTGAGCTGCGCGCGCAGTTGCAGCGCAGCCAGATCCAGTTGCGCTGCCGTCACGGCTGCTGCCCGTGTTCGCCCAGGAAGGCCAGCAGCCGTGCTTCGTCCCAGATCTCCACGCCCAGCGATTGCGCCTTGTCGAGCTTGGAACCGGCCTCCTCGCCGGCGACCAAAAACGCAGTCTTCTTGGAGACGCTGCCGGCGACCTTGGCGCCCAATGCTTCGAGGCGTTGCTTGGCGGCATCGCGCGTCAACGCGGCCAGGGTGCCGGTGATCACCACCGTCTGGCCGTCGAGTGGACCGGCCTGCACGGCCTCGGCCTCCGGCAGCCGCGTCAGCACCGTTTCCATCGCCTGTTGCGCCGCGCTTGCCAACGCGGCGTTTTCCGGGCGATCCAGCCATTGCAGCAACGCGGCGACCACCGGCGCCGGCACGCCGGCCTGCTGCAAGGCGTCGGCGCCCGCAGTGCGCAGCGCATCGAACGACGGCACCGCGGCAGCAAGCTGCTGCGCACGCACCGGGGTCACCTTGGGGATGTCCATGTCTTCCAGCACGCTGGCAAAACTCAACGCCTCGCGCAGCCTGGGCGATGGCGGATGGCTATCGCCGATACGCACGCCACGCTGCAGCAGATCGTCGATGGCCTGCTGATTGCCGGGCTGGTCGAGGAAGTGCCCGAGCGAACGCGCCACTTCGCCACCGATATCCGGCACGCGCTTGAACAACGGCCACGGCAGATGGCGGATCAGTTCCAGATCGCCAAACCAGGCCGACAAGGCCTTGGCCGTGCTCTCGCCTACATGCTCGATGCCCAGCGCGAACAGGAAGCGCTCCAGCGTGGTGTCGCGCGATGTTTCGATCGCCTCGATCAGGTTCTCGGCCCACTTGGTGGCGATCTTCCTGCGGTTCCATTCGAAGCGCGGCAGGCCTGCGCGCAGCAGATCGGCCTGCCAGGTCTGCGGCACCTCGCGCTCCCCGGCCAAATCCACGCCGATGCCGACCACACGGGTTTCCAGCTGCGCATACGCACCGCTGGCCAGATGCTCGCGCGCCTCGCGCAGGAACGCATGCGGGCTCTCGGCGTTGCTGATCAGGCGTAGTTGCAGCAACTGATCCACGGTGAGCAGATACAGATCGGCCACGCCCTGCACCAGCCCGCTGTCGACCAGCACCTCGATGAATTTTTCGCCGAGGCCATCGACATCCATTGCACGACGCGAAACGAAATGCCGGAACGCTTCCTTGCGCTGCGCCGGGCAGGTCAACTCACCCGAGCAACGCCACACCGCCTGGCCCTCCTCGCGCACGATCTCCGAACCGCACACCGGGCACTGCGTGGGCATGCGCCATTCCTGCGTGCCGGCCGGTCGCTGGTCGGCGACCACACCGGCCACTTCGGGAATCACATCGCCGGCACGGCGCACGATGACCGTGTCGCCCACGCGCACATCCAGCCGCGCGATCTGGTCGGCGTTGTGCAAGGTCGCATTGGTGACCACGACGCCGGCCACGTGTACCGGCTTCAGACGTGCCACCGGCGTGGCCGCACCAGTGCGGCCGATCTGGATCTCGATCGCCTCCACCGTAGTGGATTGCTCCTGCGCCGGGAACTTGTGCGCAATCGCCCAACGCGGCGCGCGCGAGACAAAGCCCATCTCGCGTTGCCCGGCCAGATCGTCGAGCTTGTAGACCACGCCGTCGATATCGAATGGCAATCCATCGCGCGCCTCGCCAATGCGCTGGTAGTATGCCAACAGGCCCTCACTGCCCTGCACCACCTCGACCAGCTGACTGACCGGAAAGCCCCAGTCGCGCAACTGCGCCAGGATGGCCGAATGCGTCTGCGGCAATGCGCCTTCGCTCACCTCGCCGACGCCGTAGGCAAAGAAACTCAGCGGGCGCTGTGCCGTGATGCGCGCGTCCAGCTGGCGCAACGAACCGGCCGCGCCGTTGCGCGGATTGGCCAGCACCTTGCCGCCCTGCGCTCGCATCTGCGCGTTGTAGGCCTCGAAGGCAGCGCGCGGCATGTAGACCTCACCGCGTACCTCCAGCACCTGCGGCCAGCCCTCACCGCGCAGGCGCAGCGGAATCGCCTTGACCGTGCGCAGGTTGGTGCTGACATCCTCGCCGGTGGCGCCATCGCCGCGGGTGGCACCCTGCACGAACTCGCCGTTTTCGTAGCGCAGGCTGATCGCCAGGCCATCCAGCTTGGGCTCGGCCGAGAAGACCGGTTGCTTGATCTCCAGGCGCTCGCTGATACGCCGCACGAACTCGCGCACTTCCTCGTCGCTGAAGGCATTGCCCAGCGACAACATCGGCAAGGCATGCCGTACCTCGGCAAAGCGCGAGGCGGCCAGATAGCCAACCCGCTGCGTTGGCGAATCGGCACTGGCCAACGACGGGTGCTCGGCTTCCAGCGCTTCCAGCTCCCGCATCAGACGGTCGTAGTCGACGTCGGCCAGCTGCGGCTCGTCGAGCACGTGATAGCGGTAGTTGGCATCGTCGATGCGGCGACGCAAGGCAGCGATGCGCTGAGCGGGATCCGGGCTGGCAGTCATGGTCGCGGGGCTGGCTCTGGGACGCCCATTCTAACGGGCCGTGCCGATGCCAAGCGTTGGCGCAAGCGCCTTCGGTCGCGCAGATTGATCGATGGATGAAGTCGTTGGCATTGGCGGCGTCGGCCGCGGTGGCCATGCGTAAACCGCACCTTGCCAGGGTGCGGGCAGCGGAGCGAAGCAGGTGCTACAGCCACTGCCCGGAGCCCGCTGGAAGCGAGCCCGGCAGTTACCTGACCTGTGTACGCAAACGCGGGAAACACCACCGTCGCTGCCACCTGACTGCAGCGCGCGCGCCTGCGCGACCGGCCCTGCGGGTATTTCCCGATAGGCAGACACGCCCAAACCGGCTAGCGTGGCGCCCTCTCTGCCCGCCGCCTCTGGAGTTCACCCGTGTCGTTGCCCGTCTCGCGCCGCTCGTTTCTCAGCCTCGCCACCACCGGCGTGGCGGTTTCCGCACTGGGGCTGGCACCCGCGGCCGAGGCGGCCCGCAAGCGCGCCGCGGCGCCGGCAACGCCGGGCGTGGCCGCCGCGGCCGGCACCGTGTACCTCAACCTCAATGAGCACCCGCTCGGGCCTGCCCCGGCGGCGGTTGACGCTGCCACGCGTTCGCTGACGCGTTCGGGCCGCTACCTGTCGGAGATGGAGCAGGATCTGCGCAACCTGATGACCGGCGAGCTGCAGTTGCCCAACGATCATCTGTCGTTGTTTCCCGGTTCCAGGGATGCATTGAATCGCGCCACCAATCTGTTCACCTCCGCGCGCGCCGGGCTGGTGGTAGCCGACCCGAGCTTCGACCCGCTGATCGAAAGCGCCACTGCCCACGGCGTGGCCGTGCGCAAGGTGCCGCTGCGCGCCGATGGCGCACACGACGTCAAGGCGATGGCCAAGGCCGACCCGACCGCCGGCCTGATCTATGTGTGCAATCCCGGCAATGTCACCGGTTCCATCACCCCGCGCGCCGACATCGAGTGGCTGCTCGCCAACAAGCCGTCCAGCGCGGTGCTGGTGGTCGACGAGGCGTATATCCATTACAGCAACGAGCCGTCGGTGGCCGATCTGGTGCGTCAGCGCCAGGACCTGATCGTGCTGCGCAGCTTCTCCAAGCTCTACGGCATGGCCGGCCTGCGTCTGGGCGCCGCCCTGGCCCCGCCGGGACTGCAGACCAAACTTGCCGCCTTCGGCAGCAACCCATTGTCGGTACCGGCGATGGCCGCCGGCATCGCCAGCCTGCGCGACCCGCTGCTGGTGCAGACCCGCCACGCCGACAACGCCCGCGTTCGCGACGAAACCATCGCCTGGCTCAAGGGCAAGGGCTACACCTGCCTGCCCTCGCAGGCCAATTGCTTCCTGCTGGACGTCAAACGCGACGCTGGCGTGTTCGCCGATTCGATGCAGAAGCAGGGCGTCATCGTCGGCCGCAGCTGGCCGATCTGGCCCAAGCGCGTGCGTGTCAGCGTGGGCACCGAGGCGGAGATGGTGCGTTTTCGCGAAGCATTCGGCAAAGCCAAGCGCTAACTCGCAAAGCGTTCGATAAAGCCAACGCGAACCCTTCTCCCATCGGGACATTGTCCTCCTTTATGGAGGAGAAGGTGCCCCGCCAGGGGCGGATGAGGGGCGCATCGCGAAGTGGTCACCGCCTGGGAGGTCAAGCGCGTCGCTACGCGCCTTCAGAAATGACACACCACAAGTGGCTTCGCCCCGTACCCTCACCCCAATCCCTCTCCCGCCGGGAGAGGGGCTTTAAAACTACTGGTCCAACGCCTCGCTCTGCGGTGCGCGTAGCGTGCGCCGGATCCACAGGTAGCTGATGACGAAGGTCAGTGCCATCGAGCCGGCGTTCCATAGCAGCAGCTCGCGCAGCATCGGCGGGCCTTGCAGGATGTGCGTGTAGTAACGGCGGTCGAACAGCGCGATCGCATGCGGCAGGAACACGCTGATGAAGGGCGTCGGTACCGGCGCCACCAGCAAGGTGATAGCGGCTGCAAAACCGCCAATCACCCACGGCGAGTTGCGCGGGCGCTTGCGCAGCCGTGCGGCGATTCGGGTAAAGATCCACAGCAGCGGCATCGCCAGGATTGCCCACAGCACCAGCAGTAGCGCCACTGCCAACACGCCCTGCAGGCTCAACATTGCTCAACTCACCAGCGCGGCGATTTGGTCAGCGGCGGTGCCTGATGTTGACGGTCGTAGGCACGCAGCTCATCGCGGATATGCGCCACACGCTGCCGGCCCAATGCGTTGCGGCTGTCATCCAGCACCACGCCGTCCAGCAGCTCGGCCATGCGCTGCACGGTCGGCAGCATCTTTTCCCAGGCATCCAGCGCCGTCATCGGCGCAGGCAGGGTCAGGAAGAACGCGATCGCCGGCGTCTGCATCTCGCGGATGTTGGCCATGTCGAAGCTGCCGGGCTTGAGGATGCTGGCCATGCTGAAGATCGGCCCGCGCTCGGGATGCCCTTCCACCAGACGGTGAAAGACATTCATGTGGCCGAACACCAGCCCGGTCTTTTCCGCGGCCACCACCACATCCTCGCCACGCAGGATCTGCCCGGCCTTGGCGGCCACGAACAGCGACACGATCTTGTCGAAATCCTGGTTCGGGCGCTTGCCGACATCGTTACCGCCGGCCGCGTCCTGCGCGTCCAGCGACAGCTCGCTCTGTTCGGCACTGCCCTCGCTGCGCTCGAAGGCAGCACCGTCGACATCTGCATCGCCGGAAATCACCGGCTCGCGCCGCTCGCGCGGCTGCCCGTCGTCCTTGTCGACGCGACGGCCCTGCGGCGATTTCTTCGGGCGGCCGAACAGGAAGATGGCCGCGACCAGCAGCAGTCCAGCGATCAGGATCCCGATCCGGATCATGGCCATGTCGGACATTCAGCGTGCCTCCGCGTAAAAGTGACGGGTGGAATCATTCCAACAAGCATGGCACGTCATGCCGCACCCGCCAAACGTGCGGCTTCTTCCAGGTCCACGCTGACCAGGCGGCTGACGCCGGGCTCGCGCATGGTCACGCCGGACAACTGGCGCGCCGCTTCCATCGTGGCCTTGTTGTGGCTGACGAACAGGAACTGCACCTTCTCGCTCATCTCACGCACCATGTTGGCCAGGCGGCCGACGTTGGCCTCGTCCAGCGGCGCGTCCACCTCGTCGAGCAGACAGAACGGCGCGGGATTGAGCTGGAAGATCGCAAACACCAGCGCCACGGCGGTCATCGCCTTCTCGCCGCCGGAGAGCAGCGAGATGCTGGACACACGCTTGCCCGGCGGGCGCGCCATGATGGTCACGCCTGTGTCGAGCAGGTCTTCGCCGGTGAGTTCCAGATACGCATGGCCGCCACCGAACAGGCGCGGATACAGCGCCTGCACGCCCGAGTTGACGCGGTCGAAGGTGTCCTTGAAACGCCCGCGGGTTTCGCGATCGATCTTGCGGATGGCTTCTTCCAGCGTTTCCAGTGCGGTATTGAGATCCAGGTTCTGCGCGTCCAGGTATTCCGAGCGCTGCGCGGCCTCGCCGTATTCCTGGATGGCGGCCAGGTTCACCGGCTCCAGGCGGCGCATGCGCGCGTCGATCTGGCCCACCGCTGCTTCCCATTCGGCCGCATTGGCCGCCTCGGGCAGGCCGTTGACCACGTCTTCGAGCACGAAGCCGGCCTTGACCACGGCAGCCGACAACTGTTCGGCGCTGAGTACCAGCGCCTGCTGATCGAGCTTGCGCTGGGAGATGCGTTCGCGCTGCGCCAGCGCCTGTTCGTCGCGCTGCTGACGGGTTTGTTCAAAGCTGCGGAGTTCGCTGTCGATGCTGTCCAGCAGGGTGCGCGCCTCGCCCAGCGCGCGCTCGGTGCGCACGCGCTCGCTCAATGCGGCCTGATGTTCGTGCTCCAGCGTTTCCACCGGCGAATCGCCGTCGCTCAGCTGGGCGACCAGATCTTCCAGGCGCGTGTCGAGCTGGCCGCGCTGGCTGTCCATGCGCTCCAGCGTCTGGCTGAGCGAGGTGATCTGGGTGCGTTGCGACTCCAGCGTCAGCGCCAGGGCATGCATTGCATCGCGCACGCCGCGCGCGGCATCGCGCGCCTGATCGCGTGCATCGGTGAGTTGACGACGCTCGCTTTCCAGCGCTTCGCGCGTACCCTGCAGATCGCCCATCAAGGTGACCGCATCTTCGAGTTTGGCACGCGCTTCGCGGGCCTGCTCGCGGCTGGTATCGAGCGTTTCCAGCAATTGCGCCAGTTCGCTCTCGATGCGGTCGATGCGCGTGCGCGCCGCGTCGACCTTGCCCTGCTGGCTCTGCAACTGGCCGGCCAGCTCGGACACGCTGCGGTGCGCCATGTACAACTGGCGCTGCGCATCTTCGCGCTGCTGCTCGGCCGCCAGCGATTGCTCGCGGAAGCTGGTGAGTTGGTGTTCGAGCTCGGCTTCGCGCTCCTGCAGGGTTTCGATCTGGGTGCGCAGGTCCTGGATTTCGCGCTCGCGCAGCAAGGCGCCCTGCTTGGCGGCGCCGGAGCGCGACACCCGCACCCAGCCCTCGCCCAACCGCTCGCCATTGCGGGTGATGACCGAGTCGCCCTCGGGCAGGCTGCGCTGCAGCGCGCGCGCGGCCGCCAGATCGTCGGCAGCGTGCAGGCGCGCCAGCAGGCGACGGATCGCGATCGGCCCCTGCACCTTGGCGGCCAAGGAGGTCGGCGCGAACGTGGCGGTGTCGGTGGCATCGGACACCAGCGCGATGCGGCCTTCGCCCAACTCGCCCAGGGCGTCCACCAGCTGCTCGGGCGCTTCCACCAGCACGCCTTCGATCAACTGCCCCAGCGCGCTTTCGACGGTGTTTTCCCAGCCGCTTTCCACGCTGATGCGCTCGCCCACCCGCGCCGCCGAGTCCAGCCCGCGCGACTTCAGCCACGCCACCGCCGCCCCCTGCTCCTGCCCGAGCGCGGCCTGTTGCAGGGTTTCCAGCGACGACAGCCGGCCACGCGCGGCCTGCGCCTGCTTGCGTACTTCCGCCAGCTCGCCCTGGCTTGCCCGCTGCCGTTCCTGCAGGCCGCCGAGGGCGTGCTTGCGCGCCTCCACCTGCTCGGTCAGCCCGTCCAGCGACGCCTTTTGCGTTTCGTGGCGCAGTTCGATCTGCTCGAACGCTTCGGCCAGCGCATCCAGATCCAGCCCGGCACGTTCGTTGAACAGCGCTTCGCGGCGGCGGTCGGCTTCCAGTGATTGGCGGTCCAGGTAATCCACGCGCGTGCGCTCCACTTCGCCGGCACGCGAGGCTTCGCCGGTGTCGCGGTTATGGGCTTCCCAGCGCTGCTGCCAGTCGGCCAGCCGCGCCTCGGCTTCACGCAGCGCTTCCTGACGGAATTCGTGGTCTTCGCGCAGTTGTTCCAGCTGCGGCTCGGCGTCGGCCACCGCCTCGCGCAGCACGGCCAATTTGGCCGAATCGCCACTGATGTGCTGGGTCAATTCCTGCAGCTGGCTTTGCGCCTCATCGCGCGCCTTGTGCAGGCGGTGCGAGAGCTCGCGCTGATGCTGGATCTGCTGCTCGATGCGCGCCAGCGCGCTGCCCACCTGGTACACGTCGGCCTGCGCCTTGGCCACCGCCTCGGCGGCCTCCTCACGGCGTACGCGCCCGGTTTCGATGCGTGCTTCGGCATCGCGCTGATCGGCGATCAATTGCTGCAGGCGGGTTTCTTCCTGATTCAATTTTTCGCGCAGGCCCTGCAACTGCCCGTCCAGGCCGCGGTATTCCAGTGCCTTCCACTCGGCATCCTTGATCCGGCGCTCTTCCTGCAGGGCCTGGTATTGCTCGGCCTGACGCGCCTGGCGCTGCAGATGCGCCAGCTGCTTGGTGATTTCCTCGCGCAGGTCGCCCAAACGGTCGAGATTTTCGCGCGTATGGCGGATGCGCGTTTCGGTTTCCTTGCGGCGCTCCTTGTACTTGGAAATGCCGGCGGCTTCTTCCAGATAGACGCGCAGGTCTTCCGGGCGCGCCTCGATGATCTGGCTGATCATGCCCTGCTCGATGATCGAGTAGCTGCGCGGCCCCAGGCCGGTGCCCAGGAACAGGTCGGTGATGTCGCGGCGCCGGCATTTGGTGCCATTGAGGTAATAGGCGCTGTTGCCGTCGCGGCTGACCAGGCGCTTGACCGAGATCTCGTTGAACGAGGCGAACTCGCCGGTGATGGTGTGATCGGAATTGTCGAAGATCAGCTCCACCGTCGCCTGCGACACCGGCTTGCGCGCCGAGGAGCCGGAGAAGATCACGTCGGTCAGCGAGTCGCCGCGC
This sequence comes from Xanthomonas sp. NCPPB 1325, assembly GCF_041477645.2. Classification (NCBI taxonomy): domain Bacteria; kingdom Pseudomonadati; phylum Pseudomonadota; class Gammaproteobacteria; order Lysobacterales; family Lysobacteraceae; genus Xanthomonas; species Xanthomonas sp. NCPPB 1325. The sequence goes on along the minus strand of NZ_CM192985.1, from coordinate 1,960,070 downwards.
AGGCGGCTGGCCGAGCTTTCGCCCATGACCCAGCGCACCGCATCGATGATGTTGGACTTGCCGCAACCATTGGGGCCGACGATGCCGGTCATATTGGTGGGCAGGTGCAACGTGGTCGGGTCGACGAACGACTTGAAACCGGACAGTTTGATCGTGGACAGGCGCATGGGGACTGGAGATTCCGGGCACCGCGCGGACGAAGCCGGCAGGCACTGTTCCTGTGAAGCCAGCGCCCAAACCCTTGATCCATAAGATCTGCGGGCCGTGGAACCGGCAATGGGGCATGAGTATAACGGGCATGCCTGCGCTGGCGGCGGCGCCCCAAAAACGAAGGGCGCCTAACAAGGCGCCCTTCGGGTGACACTGACGGCCTGGATCAGGCGTCGGATTCGACGATGACCTTGACCGAGGTTTCCACATCGGCGTGCAGGTGCAGCACAACGTCGTATTCGCCGACATTGCGGAAGGCGCCTTCGCCCAGGATCACTTCGCTCTTTTCCAGCGGCAGGCCGGCGGCGGTGAACGCCTCGGCGATGTCGCGCGGGCCAACCGAGCCGTACAGCTTGCCTTCGGTCGACGCATGCGCGCCGATGGTGACGCTGGCGCCTTCGAACTTGGTGGCGCGGCTCTGTGCGTCGGCCAGGATGGTGTTGGCCTTGGCTTCGTACTCGGCGCGCTTGGTTTCAAACGCCTCGACGTTCGCAGCGGTAGCCGGAACGGCCTTGCCCTGCGGCACGAGGAAATTACGGCCGTAGCCCGGCTTGACGCTGACCTTGTCGCCCAGGTTGCCGAGGTTGGTCACTTTCTGCAGAAGAATCAGATCCATGGTGGTGCTCCGTTATTCGTTAGCGCCGGCCGGTGGGCGGGCGCAACGGGTGCTGTCCGAAAAGACGGGATTCGGGAATCGGGATTTGGGAATCGCAAGAGCACGATCAACACCGCATCTCGAATGACCGGCCTCTAATTTTTAATAACCCGCACATGGATGTGCGGGCTCTTGTGAAGGACTCACACAAAACCGTGCGGGTTCTTGTGAGGGACTCACACAAGACACGTGTGGGTCTTGCGCAAGAAACCGCATGACTGCGGATTCCTGCGCGGAACTGCTTAGACGTCGTGGTTGTCCGTGTACGGGATCAGCGCCAGGAAACGCGAGCGCTTGACGGCCGTGGCCAGCTGACGCTGGTACTTGGACTTGGTACCGGTCACGCGGCTCGGCACGATCTTGCCGTTCTCGGTGAGGTACTGGCGCAGGGTGTTGAGATCCTTGTAGTCGATCTCTTTGACGCCCTCGGCGGTGAACTTGCAGAACTTGCGACGACGGAAGAACTTGGACATGACAGCGCTCCTTAAGCGGCTTCGGCGTTGTCGCCGTCGGTATCGGTGGCAGCGGGGGCTTCGCCCTCTTCATCGTCACGACGACGACGCTCGCTACGCTCGGGCTTGTCGCCCTTCTCGTCCTTGCTCTTCATGATCAGCGACTGCTCGGTGTCCGGGCCATCGCGCTTGACGACTAGGTGACGCAGCACCGCATCGTTGAAGCGGAAGCTTTCCACCAGCTCGCTCAGCACGGCCTGGTCGACTTCGATGTTGAGCAGCACGTAGTGCGCCTTCACCAGGTTCTGGATCGGGTAGGCCAGCTGACGACGGCCCCAGTCTTCCAGACGGTGGATGGTGCCGTTACCGCCCTCGATCAGCGACTTGTAGCGCTCGATCATGGCCGGGACCTGCTCGCTCTGGTCCGGATGGACCAGGAACACGACTTCGTAATGACGACTCATGTTGTTTTACCTTTCGGATGTGGCCACGTGGGCCGGACAGCTCCCCGGGAAGTCCGCGCAAGCGGCCGGTGGAGCAAGGGTTCCCACCCGGACCCGGGCAGGAAGCAGGAAAGTATGGCAGTTCAGATGCTTAGCCGCAACTGGACTTACGGCAGCCAGCCCACGAACGTGGCGTCCTCGCAGGCGCTCAACCCCTCGCCCCGCGGGCGAGGGGTTGGGTGAGGGTACGGGGCGAAGCCACTCGCGCCCTTCCACTGCATGAAGCTTTGCCCGCACCCTCATCCGCCCTTCGGGCACCTTCTCCTCCATGAAGGAGGACAATGTCCCGAGGGGAGAAGGGACTCCAGTGCCGATTGGCTCAGCCGGCCTCAGCGATGCTCGGCTTCGGTCGTAAAGCTCTCCCCGCAACCGCACTCGGCCGTGGCGTTGGGATTGCTGAAGATGAAGGTCTCGCTGAGCCCATGCTTGCCGAAATCGATGCGGGTGCCGTCCACCAGCGGCAGGCTCACCGGGTCGACGAAGATGCGTACCCCGCCCTGCTCGAATACCGCGTCGTCATCGCGCTTTTCGCGCGCCAGGTCAGTGATGTGGCCCCAGCCGGAACAACCGGTCTTGGTCACGCCAAAGCGCAGGCCCAGCGCACCCGGGGTCTGCTGCACGAAACGCTGCACGCGCTCCAGCGCGGCGGGGGTGAGGCTGATGGCCATGGGACACTCCAAAACAGTGGTGACAAGTATAGCGAGACCGCCACACCCCGGCGGCACGCTAGGCGATGACGTCCGCAACATATGGGGGCAGCGCGCGCCGGCGACAAGCGCAGCTTGGCGCACCGTGTTCAGGTGCTCGCGCCCGCGCGCCCGCAGCCAGTAAACTCGCAGGCCATTCAAGGTCGCTACGGCGAGGAATAGTCATGACGGTGGTCAGCGTTGAACATGCGCTTGCGGGCAAGCTCCCTGAAGGCGGCGAAGTCACGGTACGGGGGTGGGTGCGCACGCTGCGCGGATCTGCCGGACTGGCCTTCATCAACGTGACCGACGGTTCGTGCTTCGCTCCGATCCAGGTGGTGGCCAACGACACCCTGCCCAATTTCGACGAGATCAAGCGGCTGACCAGTGGCTGCTCGCTGATCGCCAAGGGCGTGCTGGTGAAGTCGCAGGGCAAGGGCCAGTCGTTCGAGATCCAGGCCAGCGGCGTGGATATCGTCGGCTGGGTCGAGGACCCGCTCACCTACCCCATCCAGCCCAAGCCGATGACGCCGGAGTTCCTGCGCGAAGTGGCGCACCTGCGCCCGCGCACCAACCTGTTCGGCGCGGTCACCCGCATCCGCAACTGCCTGGCGCAGGCGGTGCACCGGTTCTTCCATCAGAACGGCTTCAACTGGATCAGCACCCCGATCATCACCACCTCCGACGCCGAAGGCGCCGGGCAGATGTTCCGCGTCTCCACGCTGGACATGGTCAACCTGCCGCGCGATGCCGCTGGCAATGTGGATTTCAGCCGCGACTTCTTCGGCAAGGAAACCTTTCTCACCGTGTCCGGCCAGCTCAACGTGGAGGCGTACTGCCTGGCGCTGAGCAAGGTGTACACCTTCGGCCCGACCTTTCGCGCGGAGAACAGCCACACCACGCGTCATCTGGCCGAGTTCTGGATGATCGAGCCGGAAATCGCCTTCGCCGATCTGGCCGAGGATGCACGTCTGGCCGAGCAGTTCCTCAAGTACCTGTTCCGCGCGGTGCTGGACGAACGTGGCGACGATCTGGCGTTCCTGGCCGAGCGCGTGGACAAGAACGCGATCAGCAAGCTGGAGGCCTTCATCAATGCGCCGTTCGAGCAAATCGACTACACCGATGCGGTGAAGCTGCTGCAGAACTCCGGCAAGAAGTTCGACTTCCCGGTCGAATGGGGCCTGGACCTGCAGACCGAGCACGAACGCTGGCTCACCGAAGAACACATCGGCCGCCCGGTGGTGGTGACCAATTATCCCGAGCACATCAAGGCGTTCTACATGCGCTTGAACGACGACGGCAAGACCGTCGCGGCGATGGACGTGCTGGCGCCGGGCATCGGCGAAATCATCGGCGGCAGCCAGCGCGAGGAGCGCCTGGACGTGCTGGATGCGCGCATGGCGCAGTTCGGGCTGGATAAGGAGCACTACAGCTGGTACCGCGATTTCCGCCGCTATGGCTCGGTGCCGCATGCCGGCTTCGGCCTAGGGTTCGAGCGCCTGGTGGTCTACGTGTGCGGCTTGAGCAACATCCGCGACGCCATCGCCTATCCGCGCGCGCCGGGTAGCGCGGAGTTCTGAGGTGAGTCTGCTGGTGGCCTCCACGCTGCAATTGCTGGCCTTCCTGGTGGCATTGCTGAGTGCCGGCATTGCTGGGGTGCGTGGCCTGCGGCTGGCGCAGCTGGCGTCTGCTCACCCGAACCCAGGCGCGTGGTGGCAGGCCGATACGGCGCGCAAGGCCGTTGGCCATGCCGTGCGGCCGTTGTGGTGGACCATTGCTGCGCTGGTCGTCGGCGCAGCGCTTCCCAAACTCGCACTCCTGCTGGCGGGCACATGACTCTGTTCTTCGCGCTGTGTTTCGTGGGTGTCGCCGTTGCGGGGCTGACAGCACTGCTGATCTTCTGGCCACTGACCCTGGTGCACTTGCGCGACCGGCATCCGGAGGCATTGGCCAGCTTCGGCGACCCGGCTTTCATCAGCCCCGTGGCATTGCGCTGGTTGCTGGCGCGCCGCTACCGCAGCTACCGCGACGGTGCCCTATCCGGCCTGGCCACGCCCGCGCGGCTGTCGCTGCTTACCATCTTTTTCGGCCTGGGCATGGCAGCCCTGCTCGGGCTGCTTTCCAAGGTAATGCCATGACTATCGAGCTCGACGACCGCGACACCTCCACCGGCCACGACCAATGGTGGCTGGCCACCATTGGCCGCACGTTGATCTGGGCACGCCTGCGCATCAAGGATGCCGGCACCGCCGAGGTGCTGGACAGCGATGGCAAGACACTGGCCTACGACAGCGAAGACAGTGCACGCGCGGCGCTGTTCGATGCCGAGTTCGTCGCGTTGGACGGGCTGGACGAAGAAGACGCGCTGATCCGCGGTTTCTCGCTGCACGAGATCTCGCCACCGCAAGGCGACGACGATGCCGACCTGCGCGAACGCATGGTCATCAGCATGGGCGGCCGCGCCTGAGATGTACGCCCCGCGCGCGTTTGCACAGACCGATCTGGCACTGCTGGACTGGCTGCTGGCGCGCGACGCGTTCGTCACCCTGATCAGCCAGGACGAAGACGGGCGACCGGCCATCTCGCACCTGCCGGTGCTGTACCGGCGCGATGGCGAGGACATCACCATCGAAGGTCACTGGGCACGACCCAACCCGCAGGCGCGCGCACCTGGCGAGACTGTGATCGTGGTGCACGGCCCGCACGCCTATGTGTCGCCCACCTGGTATCCAGACAAGGAAACCGTCGCGCGCGTACCGACCTGGAACTACGCGTGGCGCATCTGCATGGGCATTGCAGCCGGGTGGACGACGAGCAGGCGCTGGGCGACCTGATCGGGCGCATGAGCGCGCACTTCGAACACCGCATCGGCAGCGACTGGCAGTTCGAAATGGCGCGCGACAGCCATCGCCGGCAACTGCGCGGCCTGGTGGGCTTCCGTTTCGTGCCCAGCCGTATCGAGCTCACCTTCAAGCTCAGCCAGAACCACCCTGCCGCCAATCAACGCAGTGTCAGCGAATTCCTTGCGCAGCAACCCAACCAAGCCTCGCAAGCGGTCGCAGCATTGATGCAGGCGGCCATGGACGCCAATACGACGCGCTGAGACGGCAGCGGTCGCACTCTCGAAGCCTGATCACCAGACGGTTGGGACGCGTCGGCCGTGCCTCGGGCGACACCGGAATCGAGCTACCTGCGGGTCGTCGCACCACTACCTCACTGCGCCAGACATCGCCCCCGCTCCACGCTCACAACCTGCTCAGCATGCGCTAGCGCTGTACACGCTGCGGTGGTGGTGCATCGGCCACCGGGGATGCTGATGTGCATAAGCCAGCGCCTAGCACCTGCGTACCTGCACCAGTGTCCATACGGCCGGTGTGCCGCTGTGCGTTGCCGGGATGCCTCAGCCGGCACGGCGCATGTGCTGCGCTACGCATGCATCGGGCGGCTCACCACTGCCGTCGATTGCTGCTTCGAGCGAAGAAAGGCCCTGCGCGATCGCATAACGGGTCAGCTGAGCGATGCTTTGGATATTGAGCTTCAACATGCAGTTTTCGCGATGCGTTCCCACCGTTTTCACGCTCAGGTGCAAGCGGGTAGCGATCTGCCTGGTGGACAGGCCCTCCGAATAGAGCTGCACGATCTCGCGCTCGCGTGAGGTCAGTCGGGTGTAGGCAGAATCGGCCCTGGCGGGTCGACGCAGCCCTGCGATCAGTGAACGCGACATCTGCGGGCTGATATAGGTCTGATCCTGGGTGACGCATTGAATCGCACGCAGCAATTCGGCGAAACGGCTGGTTCGCGCCAGATATGCTTTGGCACCAGCTTCGAAGACTGCGCTGGCCTGCATACAGGCATCGGACGGAGCGATACAGATTGCCCGGCTACTGGGGCTGCGCTGCATCAAGCGCCGCGTCAGATCGATACCATTGAGGCCGGGGAGCAGGACATCCACCAGGACGATATCAGGCAGTTCTCTTGCGGCGATCTGAAGACATGCCAGCCCGTCTTCCGCATGCCCTACCACTTCGAATCCCGGAACCTTTTGCAGCAAAGCGACCATCCCTTCCACGAGGATGGTGCGATCGGCAGCAACGACGATACGTGTCTTCATCATACCCTCTGGTGCACGAATGGGGACCGCGATGTGCAGCGGCTTTCAAGCGGCGCGCTGCAGCGAATCGGCAGATGCTCGGCAGGAGCACTAGAGCGAGCTTGTCACACGCTCACCGCCGGGCCATCGGTCTTGAACTGATTTGGCGGGCATCGGATGCTGATATCGATAACGATGCCGACGTCGCTGAGACACCATGACGGGTGCTCCTGCCTGAAGCGTGTTAGGCAATTTGCGCCGAAGCGGAAGCGAGCCATGCCGCACGACGCGAAAACGTGCTGCCACCTGCTGCTCGGCTGACTCTGCCAAACCGCGCTCCTGCTTACAGCCGGCATAAAAAAAACGCGCGTGCCTTACCGCATCTCACTAACGAACGATTACGAATCGTCGGACATCATCTGCCTGGCAAGGCCGGTCAGTTGCTGGCGCACCTGATCCAGACGCGGGTCCGCCTGCATCTCGCGCTGCAGGTCCAGTAGACCTGCAGCAAGTTCGCCACGCGCGCGGATGCTTTCGGATTCGGCCGACGCACGCTGTGACTGGATGGCGGCAGCGGCTTGTTGGCCGGAATCGCCGCGCACGACCGTTTCCATGACCTCGACCATGCGTTGCAGCAGGCGGTACACCGCGCTTGCCGAGAAGCCGCCCATCATCGCCAATGCGGGCTTTCCGAACGCGCCCAGGCTGCTTTCAGCGAAGAGATTCTCCGGCAGCAACTCCACCAGGATCAGGCCGGCGATGAGACCAAGGATCATGCGCGCCGCATAGGAGGAATCGAAGCGCGGATCGTATGTTGCGTCGGCAACGTAACGATGGGCTTGGAACAACGCAGAAAACGCGGCACCGAGTCCGGCGCAGGCCAGGATGAACATCACATTCCAGCCCAGCGTACTCCCCGAGGAATCGAGGAAGCCCAGCGTGATGTTGTGCGCGTTCACAAGGCTGGACATCGCCAGTCCGACTACTGAAGCCAGACAACCGACCGAGGTCAAGGTCAAGGTGCGGATCAATGGAATCGGCCCGAGCCAGCGCAGCCAGCCACCGCGTAGGCGCTCGCGCTCGATCAGCACAACCGCCTGTGGCGTTGCCGGGTGGATCGCACGCACCAGCTGCCGGTGCAGACCGGCCAATTCGCGCGCGCCGGATTCGCCGTGCAAGGAGGCGCCAGGCATCACGCGCAGCTCTGCCAGCCGGCCGGGCAGATCGGGAGACATTGCCATCCCTTGCTTCAGTGCATAGGACACCATCGCCCGGCATTCAAGCTCCAGTTGTTCGAATACGCTGCAAAATGCCGGCCCGCCGAATTCTGCCGGCGGGATGGGCTGGGCCACTGCGCGTCGCCGTAGGCCGGCGCGCCTGCTGGCTCGCTTCCACATAGATGACGTCCTTGCTGGCAGATACGCAGCTACGACACCTCAAGGCATCCGCTGGAACAGCGCCGTATCCCGCTGACCTTTCAACAGCAGTGCAAGCTCGGCGCTGCCATCAGCACGAACCTGCAGACTGGCCTGGACATCACTGAGCTGACGGCAATAGCCCCTATCGTTGGCCATGACCCAGGCATTCAACACGCCTGCCGCACGTCCGGCATAGCGCAATTCCACTTGGCAATCGCGCGGGGCACCGTAGCGCAGGCGACCGAGCACATCTCCCGGACGAACGGTGGTCGCCACGATTTCCAGCTGTGCAGACATCAGGCCCGCCGCGCGCCAGCGCCCGGCTTCGGCCAATCCGGCATTGCCTTGATCCAGGGCGACGACGAACGGCGAGGCGCTGCCAGACAACGTGAGCTGCATCCCAGGCGCGCCCCCATCGGCTACCTGGAGTTGGGCAAGACCGCCGGTCAGCGCCTCGCAAAACTTGCCGCCATTGCGCGACAGCAACGCGTAACCGTCCGGCTGCGCTCGTAACTCGAGCGCGCAATTGTACGGAGGCCCGAATCGCAGATCCGCCACCTGGGTCCCCTCGACTCCAGCGGCGCGCGCACTCAGACGGACGTAGACCGGGCCTGCGCTGCCGCCGGTGGACAGGATGCCGCGCCAGTCACCGGCCGGAATCCCCCCAGCGGGGGCTGCCTGCGCTGCAGTCAGCGACAGACACAAGGCCAGTGCCGAAGTGATGCGCAAAATGTGATGTTGATGACGATGTTGACCAGACATGAAAAAGCTCCGATAAGAAATTGGAAACGGTGGAAAGATCGATCACGCTGCCAATCAGCAGACCAAACGCAGCGGTGACCAGAACAACAACCAGGCAGATGATGAAGATGGATCGCCGCTCGCGCCGGGACTGCCGACAGAGATCCGCATGCAAGGTGGCCACATCAGTTCCCAGCCGCTCGGCGAGCGCGCGGGCATCGGCGTCTGACAGCAGCAACCTCACGGCACCACTCCGGAATCGGACGGTGGCACGTCCACGAACGGATGAAGCGTCCATTCCTTCAGCGCGATGCCATCGAACCAGAGCACGCCACGCGGACACTCGCTGCCCTGATACCCGATTTTCAGCGTGTGGCCCGACGTACGGCTGCGTGGCGGCGCAAGACGCAGCGCCAGTCCGGGAGCACCGTCGCTGTGCGTGACCGCCTCTATCTGCACTTCCAGCGTCAACGAAAACTCGCTGATTTGCGATAGCCGCAGCGCGCGCAAGTGGCAGACTGGAATGGACAGCATGGTTTCCATTCCACCTTGGGCCGTTCCTTCCTCATCCACGCAGCGAACCTGCATCCCGCAGGCAGCCACCGCAGCATCCACCAGTGCGGCGTGGCGCTGGTGGCAGCGCAGTTGCGCTCGTCGGACGGCCTGGTCGAGCAACTCCACGAAGGCGTCCAAGGAATAGCTCGCGTGTGCCATCTACGACTCCGTCAGCCAGATCGGCTTGCGCTTGAACCCAACGTGGTAGCACAACCATTGCAGCACCACCTGGTGCTCGCCCAGCTGCAGGATATTGAAGCTCTTCTCGATCCCGAGAATCGCTCCCTTGGGCGCTTCGCTGAGGCAGCGATTGAGCAGTTGCTGCGCGGCCTCGACCTGCTCAGCGGTCTGCATCTTTGCCGGGTTGTCGCTGCCGACGACGATGCGCTTGATGTAGCTCACTTCTGAAAAATCGATCATCGGCAACGACTCGGGTGATAGAAAGGTGCAGGACTCAGCAGCGCCGCTTACGGTACCTGCACAGGCGCTGAGACTTTGCGTGGCGCTGCGGCGGTCTGCAGGATGTCGAGCACGCGCGACAGCCCTTCAGGGGTACCGCGATCTTCGGCGTGCAATGCGACGTGATACTTGGCCGAGTTATCCGAAGAGCGCGTGTTTTCCTTGTGACTGGACACCGATCCCTGCACGTTGACCTTGGCCTTGAACACGCCCCAGCCGACGCTTGCCTCCAGATCCACCTTGAGGCTCTTGTCTTCGGCTTCCTTTTCCGAGAACGAGGATTTGACTTCCATGTCAAAGGTCACGTCCACGGTCTGAATGCTCAAATTGGGAACATTGACCAAGGTCAGCAGCGGCACAACGATCTCGACTTCCTCCTCGGCCATCCCGACACCGCTGGGGTCTTCGACCGGGCGTTTGAACTTGAACTGCGCGGTCCGTGTGCCGCCGTTTCCGTTGGGATCGGTAGCCGGGTCGGTCGGCGGCAGAAAACCGATGACTTTGATGAAGTCGGCGGTGGCGCGGGCTAGCATGACCTGCGCATCGCAGGCTGCACGTAACGGGGCGCCGATCAGGTCCGCCATCGGCAGGCCCTTGAATTGGTCGGACATATTGACAATATCGCTCATGGTGCTCTCCTGAAGAGTGATTGTTTAGAAGAATCGACGACGGCGGGAATCAATCTCCCTTGACCGTCTTGAACACGCCTTGCGACTGCGCAAGGCGATTGATGAGACGTGCCACGCCTTCGGTCGGCTCGCTGCCTTCCACGCGCAACACGACATGTACTGCACTGTGCCGCGCACTTTTTGCGTTGGAGCCAAGGTCGATGCCGATCTGGCCGGGCAGCGCCGGCGGCTTGGGATGCCAGTCATCGACGGCGGCTGGAACCGCCAGCGACGCCGGCAACGCTGCTTCGTCCAGTTCGCTGAGCTCGCCGAGTTGCGCATCGAAGCTGATCTCGACGTCCTTGATACGCAGGACGTTGGACGACACCAGCGGCAACAGCGGTGCGCGATACAGGTCTTCGTCGTTCTCGCCCGCTTCCGGATGCTGCGACGGCAAGCGGATCAGAACGCTTCTGGGACGATTGTCCTCGTCGAAGAACGCGCCCAGATTGGCCATCTGGTGCTGTTCGATCCGGTCCTGGGCGTCGATGACCGCCCCAGCCAGCGCTTCGATCAGATCATTGAGGGAGATTTGCGCCATATTGGGCTCGTTGGTCGGAGATGTCGCTGGGCCGGTACTGGCTCAGACCGCGTCGGGAAAGCTATCCACGCGTGCCAGCCATCCCTTGAGAAACCTGCCAAGCGCAGGTCGCGCGGCGACCAGTCGCTGGTAGTAGTCCTTGCGGCCGGCCTTGTAGCGTGCATAGAGGTCTTGCTGGTTGCTGGATGCCAGTGCGGCAAACGTCGCCGGTCCCATTCGCCCATCCGCCACCAGCGCGCCGCCGGTCTGCGCGTTGAGCACGGTCTGCAGCAGCTTGACGGCGTTGCTGCCGGCGTTGACATAGAAATCGAACAGGATGTTGGCCAACGGCTGCAGTGCGATCTGGTCGGCGCGCAGCCGGTCCCAGTACTGCGCCTTGTAAATGACCCCGGCCTGGGCATCCGTCAGGGCACGCAGGTTTGCCAGGCTTGGCTCCACGCCCAGCAGGTTCTGGGCGCAGGCCTTGAAGGTCAGCAGCGTGATGCCCTTGTTGGTGGCCCCACCCGGATCGGCGGGATCGTTGACGAAGCCGCCTTCGTGCTTGAGCAGGGTTGGAAAAAACACGTTGAAGTCAGCCATCGGCGCCACCTGTGGAATTGATCGGTGGCGCCAGTTTCCGCATCGGTGCAATAGCCGGGCATCGGCCGTTCACCGATACTACGCTGCCTGAAAGCTGATTCATTCCGGGTCCCGGCAGGGGCCACCAAGACCGCGTTTTCTGGAATACTGCCCCCATGAACGAGCTCAACCATCTGCTAGACAACAACCGTGCCTGGTCCGAGCGTATCCGCCGCGAAGACCCGGAATTCTTTTCCAAACTTTCCACCCAGCAGACGCCCGAATACCTGTGGATCGGCTGCTCTGACTCGCGCGTGCCGGCCAACCAGATCATCGACATGGCGCCGGGCGAGGTATTCGTTCATCGCAACATCGCAAACGTGGTGGTGCATACCGATTTGAACTGCCTGTCGGTGATCCAGTTCGCGGTGGACGTGCTCAAGGTCAAGCACATCCTGGTGGTGGGCCACTACGGTTGCGGTGGCGTGTTTGCCAGCCTCACCCAGAAGCGCATGGGCCTGGTGGACAACTGGATCCGTCACGTCACCGATGTGGCCGACAAGCACGAGGCCTGCCTGCACGATGCCGGTGATCTGCCGGTGCAACACGCGCGCCTGTGCGAGCTCAACGTGCTGGAACAGGTGGTCAATGTCTGCCGCACCACCATCGTGCGCGATGCCTGGGAGCGCGGCCAGGCGCTGTGTGTGCATGGCTGGGTGTACAGCCTGCGCGACGGGCATGCGCACGACCTGGGCATGTCCATCGATCGCCCGGAGCTGCTGCAGGAGCGTTACGACGCCGCGCTGGCGCAGATCCAGGCCGATCACGAAGAACGCTGAGGCCCAACCGGACGCGTTCACGGCGACGCAAGGAACAGTCGTCGCACGCGTCCGGACAAGGCGTCCGGAACCGGCATGGCCTCAGTGGTACGTGCCGGCTCTGCGCAGTGGCAGCGGGGACCTCGCCTTTCGCGATCGCGCCAGTCACCGCGTCACCCAACGGCGCCATGGGTTGGCTATGCTGGACGTCTTCTTTATCGAGGAACGTCGATGCTGGTCCCGCCGATCAACCTGCATGCCTGGATCGAGCAACACCGCCACCTGCTCAAGCCGCCGGTGGGCAACAAGTGCATCCAGCAGGACGGTTTCATCATCATGATCGTCGGCGGGCCGAACGCGCGCACCGACTATCACTATGACGAAGGCCCGGAGTGGTTCTTCCAGCTCGAAGGCGAGATGGTGCTGAAGGTGCAGGACGAGGGCGTCCAACGCGACATCCCGATCCGCGCCGGCGAAATCTTTCTGCTGCCGCCGAAGGTGCCGCATTCGCCGCAGCGTGCTGCCCGCTCGATCGGCCTGGTCATCGAACGTGAGCGCCTGCCGCACGAACAGGACGGCCTGCAGTGGTATTGCCCGCAGTGCAATCACAAGCTCTACGAGGCGATGTTTCCGTTGGGCAATATCGAAACCGATTTTCCGCCGGTATTCGATCATTTCTATCGCTCGTTGGCCTTGCGCACCTGCACCCAATGCGGGCACCTGCACCCTGCGCCCGAGCGCTACGCCGCAGTCGAGGCCTGAGGGGACAATGGCATGCCATTGCGGCGAGCACGTGGAGTGCGATGCGGTTGATTGTCTGTGCAAGGTCTGATGCTGCAGGGGCAGCGGGCGTTGCCTGCGCATACCGCGATGATGCTGCAGCGCTGCGACGATGGGCGCGGCCGGCAGGTTCTTCCTGCCCGCTGCCTGACAGGAGAACTGCCATGACCTGCCCGATCCGGCGCAGCGCAAACCGGAGCGCGTTTCGCGCGCGGCCGTATGCGCGCAGCGATCGCGCGCAAGCGATGCACCGGGCCGCTGCACGGAAACAGCCACCATGCTGCGCACCCTGATCGACCTCAAGCCGCGCGATGTGCCGCTGCGCGTGGCCCTGCGCAACACCGCCGCGGTGGTGCTGCCGCTGGCGATCGGCGTGGCCACCGGGCATGTCGCGGCCGGGCTGGCCGTGTGCAGCGGCGCGCTCAACACCATGTTCTCCGACCAGCCCGGCCCCTACCGCGCGCGCCTGCAGCGCATGCTGATGGCGGCACTGGCGGCCGGCCTGGCGGCCTTGCTGGGCGTGTGGGTCGGTCACAACACGCCGGCGCTGGTGCTGGCCGGTCTGTTACTCGGCCTGGGCGGCGGCCTGCTGGTGGCGCTTGGCCCGGTGGCGGCACGAGTGGGCCTGACCAGCATGATCCTGCTGGTGGTCAGCGCGGATATGCGCCTGCCTGTCGCACAAGCGCCGGGCGTGGCGGCGCTGATCTTTGCCGGCGGCCTGTTGCAGGTGTTGCTGGCGCTGGCGGCCTGGCCGCTGCAACGCTACCGCCCGGAGCGGTTCGCGCTGGCCGAGCTGATGCGCCAGCTGGCCGGCATCGCCCGCCAGCGCCCGGAAGCCAGCGCTGCACCGCCGGCCACGCAGGAAGTGCTGGATGCGATGGTGATGCTGCATGGCGAACATCGTTCGCGTGCGATCGCCGTGCAGAGTTTTCGCATCATCGCCGAGCTATGCGAGCGCGTGCGGCTGGAGCTGCTGTCGCTGGCCGATGCCGACACCCGCCTGACCGAATCGCAGGCACGCCCGGCCATCGAGCGCGTACTCGAACGCAGTGCGATCGTGCTGGAACAGCTGGCCCACGCAATGACGGTGGGCGAAGACCCGGTGGCGGCGAACGCATCAATGACCGGCTTCGACGACCTGATCGCTGCGCTGGCGCAGGTGCAACACGACAACGCCGATACCCGCGAGCGCCGGCTGGTGCGCGTGGCGGTCGCCCGCGCGCAGGGCCTGGGCGGCCAGTTGCGCGCGCTGATCCGCAATGCCCACTGGGCCAGCAGCCGTGGCGAGATCCAGGCGCAACTGGCCGAAGCACGCCTGCCGGCAGCGCTGCGCCCGGCCGCCACCTGGGCCACCCTGCGCGCAAACCTGGATCTGTCGTCGGTGGCGTGTCGGCATGCGCTGCGTTGCGGCGTGTGCCTGGCCCTGGCGATCGCGTTCCAGCGCTGGCAACAGATCCCGCATGGGTTCTGGATTCCGATGACCACCGCCATCGTGCTCAAGCCGGATTTCGGCGGCACCTTCAGCTTTGGTGCGCTGCGCGTGGCGGGCACCTTCGTCGGCCTGTTGGTCGCCACGCTGCTTGCCCATCTGGCGATGGATGGCGCCAGCGTCCGCATGGCCTTGCTGGCGCTGTTCTGCCTGGGCTTTCGTTTGTTGACCCAGGTGAATTACGGCATCGGCGTGGCCTTCCTCACCGGCATGCTGGTGCTGCTGCTGTCGTTCGAAGGGGTGACGCCCGGCGAGGCGGTGGTTGCACGTTTGCAGGCCACCGTGGCCGGCAGTGCGCTGGCCCTGGTCGCCTATGCGCTGTGGCCCACGCGCGAGCGTCGGCATATCCGCAGTTCACTGGCTCACCTGCTCACTGCCTACCGCGAGCATCTGCGCAACCTGCTGCTGGGCCGGATGGACCACCTGGGCGACAGCCGCGCCGCCGCGCGCGTGGCACGTACCAATGCGCAGGCCTCGATCGAGCGGCTGCGCGGGGAGCCACGCAGCCGCCGCAACCTGCAGGAACTCAAGCTTGCCGAATCGCTGCTGGCCAACGGCAACCGGCTGATCCGTGCCACCTTGCTGCTGGAGGCGGTGCTGCGCGATGGCCACCAGTTGCCCGCGCTGGACACGTTGCCCGCATTTGCCGACCACGCCGACCAGGCGCTGGCGGAATTGATCGACTGTCTGGTCAACGGCGGCACGCCGGCCGCGGCCACCTTGCGCAGCGCCGAGCGCAAGCTTTCCGATGCGCTGGCCGCGCTGCCGGACGGCACGCCCGGCAGCGCGGCGCTTGCCGACACCATCGACCGCGTCACCGACAGCATCGGCACCCTCACCCACCTGCTGCGGCCTGCCCGACCGGCCCCGGCCGAGACAGCGGGCGTGCATGACGGCGCGCGCGGTGCCGGCGGGTAAACTGCCGCATCGTTCCAGAGCGTTGCATGCCCGATGACCACCGACCCGCTGTCCCGTTCCCACGCCGCGGCAATGGACGCCGCCGACCCGCTGCGCAACCTGCGCGAGGCGTTCGTGTTTCCGCAGCACCACGGCCAGGACCAGACCTACTTCGTCGGCAATTCGCTGGGTCTGCAACCGCGACAGGCCCGCGCAATGGTCAGCGAGGTACTCGATCAGTGGGGCGCGCTTGCCGTGGAAGGCCACTTCACCGGTCCCACCCAATGGCTCACCTATCACCAGCTGGTGCGCGACGGCCTGGCGCGCGTGGTCGGCGCGCTGCCCAGCGAAGTGGTGGCGATGAACACCCTCAGCGTCAACCTGCATCTGATGATGGCCAGCTTCTATCGCCCCACGCCCGAGCGCGGCGCGATCCTGATCGAAGCCGGCGCGTTCCCGTCCGACCGCCACGCAGTGGAGTCGCAACTGCACCTGCATGGGCTGGACCCGGCCACGCAGCTGATCGAGGTGGAGGCCGACGAACCCAATGGCACGGTGTCGATGGCGGCCATTGCCACGGCGATTGCGCAGCACGGCTCGCGGCTGGCGCTGGTGCTGTGGCCGGGCATCCAGTACCGCACCGGGCAGGCGTTCGAGCTGGGCGAGATCGCGCGGCTGGCGCGGGCGCAGGGCGCTGCGGTGGGTTTCGATCTGGCGCATGCGGTGGGCAATATCCCACTGACCCTGCACGACGATGGCGTCGATTTCGCGGTGTGGTGCCACTACAAATATCTCAATGCCGGGCCGGGCGCGGTGGGTGGGTGCTTCGTGCATGCGCGTCACGCCACCAGCGACCTGCCGCGCATGGCCGGTTGGTGGGGACACGAGCAGCAGACCCGTTTCCGCATGGATCCGCAGTTCGTGCCTGCGCCGGGCGCCGAAGGCTGGCAGCTGAGCAATCCGCCGGTGCTGGCGCTGGCGCCGCTGCGTGCGTCGCTGGACCTGTTCGACCAGACCGGCATGGCCGCGCTCCGCGCCAAATCCGAGCAGCTCACCGGGCATCTGGAACAGCTGATCCACGCGCGCCTGGCGCAGGTGCTGCAGATCGTCACCCCCGCGCACGCTGCGCAGCGCGGCTGCCAGCTGTCGCTGCGGGTGAAAGGCGGCCGCGCGCAGGGGCGCGCGCTATTCGAGCATCTGCATGCCGCCGGCGTGCTGGGCGACTGGCGCGAACCGGACGTGATCCGCATTGCGCCGGTGCCGCTGTACAACCGCTTCGTCGACCTGCACACCTTCGTGGAACAGGTGGAAACCTGGGCCGCCGCCTGAGCGCAACTCGCTGACTGCAAGGTCACCGGGCCTGGGGGCCGCGACGCAGAGCGGGCAGCGGCCCACGTACACTCCCAGCCCGCCCACGGCTGATGCCCGGGCGGCCGCCCTTGCCAGTCGCTGTCTCCCCCTCTTCGCCGGCGCTGCGTCCGGCCGCCGCCGGATATTGCATTGAGCCCAGTCTCCCCCCGCTCCCTGACCCTGATCGGCGCCGGCCTGGCCGGTTGCCTGCTGGCCATCCTGCTGTCGCGCCGCGGCTGGCAGGTCACCGTCTACGAACGCCGCGGCGATCCGCGCATCAAGGGCTACGAGTCCGGCCGCTCGATCAACCTGGCCCTGGCCGAACGCGGCCGCCACGCACTGCGCCAGGCCGGCGCAGAAGACGCGGTGATGGCCAAGGCGGTGATGATGCGCGGGCGCATGGTGCACCCGGTCAACGGGGAACCGCAGCTGCAGCGCTATGGCCGCGACGACAGCGAAGTGATCTGGTCGATCCATCGCGCCGCCTTGAACGTGGCCTTGCTGGATCTGGCCGAACAGGCCGGCGCCACCGTGCACTTCTACCGTCGCCTGCACACGGTCGATTTCGATGCCGGCTACGCGCGCTTCATCGACGACCGCGACGATCAGCCGCACGAGATCCACTTCCAGAGCCTGATCGGCAGCGATGGCGCCGGCTCGGCGCTGCGCGCGGCCATGCAGCGCAAATCGCCGCTGGGCGAGCGCATCGAGTTCCTGGATCACTCCTACAAGGAGCTGGAAATCCCGCCGCTGCCCGGCGGCGGCTTCCGCATCGAGCGCAACGCGCTGCACATCTGGCCGCGCGGGCGCTACATGTGCATTGCGCTGCCCAACGACGGCGGCACCTTCACCGTGACCTTGTTTTTGCCCAACGCCGGCGAGCCCAGCTTTGCCACCACACGCACCGGGGAAGAAGCGCATGCGCTGTTTGCGCGCGACTTCCCGGACGCGTTGCCGCTGATTCCGCAGCTCCAGGAGCACTGGGAAGAACATCCGCCCGGCCTGCTCGGCACCCTGACCCTGGACCGCTGGCATCTGGACAACCGCGCCTTGCTGATCGGCGATGCCGCACATGCGATGGTGCCGTTCCACGGCCAGGGCATGAACTGTGCGTTCGAAGACTGCGTGGCGCTGGCCGAACAGATGGACGCGCACGACGACATCGGCAGCGCATTTGCCGCCTTCGAGGCCGCACGCCGCGACGATGCCGCGGCAATCCAGCAAATGGCGCTGGACAACTATCTGGAGATGCGCGACCGCGTGGGCGATGCGCAGTTCCTGCTGCAGCGCGAACTCGAACAGCAATTGCAGGCGCGCTGGCCCACCCGCTTCGTGCCGCACTACACCATGGTGACCTTCCTGCGCACGCGCTACTCGATCGCACTGGCGCGCAGCGAGATCCAGCGCGAGATCCTGGTCGATGCCACGCGCGGTCACAGCGATCTGTCGCGCATCGACTGGGCTGCGCTGGAAACCAGCGTGCACGCGCGCCTTGAGCCACTGGAGGGCGCGCACTGACGACTGCGACGGCAGTGGCCCACGGCAACACTGCCTGCGCTGCAGGCCATGCCCTGGCGTCACCCGGGTCTTGGCTGATCTCTCTAGCGTCGCAGTCGGCGGCTGCGCGACAGCTACAACTGCCCTGCGCGTGCCGGTCGGTTAGTCAACGCAAATCGCCGGCGCACCGGGCCACTGCACGCGCGCACCATCCACGCGCACCAACCCTCCGCACAGCCGCGCCTCAGCGTGCCGGTGCTGCGATGGGGGATACTAGGCGGCACCGGCAGCGCATACGCCGTGCGCTGCGCATCTGGATCTTGCACCCGCATGCCTGACAGCTTTCTCTTCTACGACCTGGAAACCTTCGGCCAGGACCCGCGCCGCACCCGTATCGCGCAGTTCGCGGCGGTGCGCACCGATGCGCAGCTGCGGGTGATCGAAGAACCGATCAGCTTCTTCGTGCAACCGGCCGACGATCTGCTGCCCTCCCCGTACGCCACCATGGTCACCGGCATCACCCCGCAGCATGCGTTGCGCGAGGGCGTGAGCGAAGCCGAGGCATTTGCACGTATCGCCGAGCAGATGAGCCGGCCGCAGACCTGCACGCTGGGCTACAACTCGATCCGCTTCGACGACGAGTTCGTGCGCTGTGGCCTGTTCCGCAATTTCTACGATCCCTATGAGCGGGAATGGCGCGGCGGCAATTCGCGGTGGGATCTGCTGGACGTGCTGCGCCTAGTGCACGCACTGCGCCCGGATGGCATCGCCTGGCCACAGCGCGAAGATGGCGCCACGTCGTTCAAGCTGGAGCATCTGGCCGAAGCGAACGCCGTGCGCGAAGGGGATGCGCACGAAGCGCTGTCCGACGTGTACGCCACCATCGGCATGGCGCGCAAATTTCAGCAGCATCAGCCCAAGCTGTGGGACTACGCCTTGCGCCTGCGCGACAAGCGCTTTGCCGCCACCCTGCTCGACGTGATTGCGATGGAGCCGGTGCTGCATGTGTCGCAGCGCTACCCGGCCTCGCGCCTGTGTGCCGCCGCAGTATTGCCGCTGACGCGGCATCCGCGCATCGACAGCCGGGTGATCGTGTTCGACCTGGACGGCGACCCGGAGGTGCTGTTGCGCCTGAGCCCCGACGAGATTGCCGACCGGCTATATATCCGCGCCGCGGATCTGCCCGAGGGCGAGCAACGCATTCCGCTGAAAGAGGTGCATCTGAACAAATCGCCGGCACTGGTGTCCTGGCAGCACCTGCGCGCGGCGGACTTCCAGCGCCTGGGCCTGGACCGCGACGTGGTGATGGCCAAGGCCGCACGGCTGCGCGAGCTGGGGCCCGCGCTCGCCGAAAAGGTGCGCCAGGTCTACGGCAACGACCGCGCCGCTGCCGCAGCGGCCAACGATGCCGACGCCTCGCTCTACGACGGTTTTCTGGCCGAGGGCGACAAGCGCTTGCTGGCCCAGGTCCGCGCCAGTGCGCCAGACGAGCTGGGCGCCCTGGAAGCGCGTTTCCGCGATCCGCGCCTGGTCGAACTGCTGTTCCGCTACCGTGCGCGCAACTGGCCGCAGACCTTGTCGCCCGAAGAACACGACCGCTGGAACGTCTACCGTCGCCAGCGCCTGCTGGAAGACCGCGGGTTGGGCGAAGTCACCCTGGAGCAGTATGACGCGCAGATTGCGGATTTACGGCTCGCTCACCCCGACGATGCTACCAAGCAAGCCCTACTCGACCAGCTCGCCGCCTGGGGTTCGGACCTCCAACGCACGCTATGACCACCTACTTTTCCGACGCCAGCTTCAAATTCCTGCGTGCCCTGGCTCGCCACAACGACAAGACCTGGTTCAACGACCATCGGCACCAGTACGAAGCGCATGTGCGTCAGCCGTTCCTGCAGCTGATCACCGACCTGCAGCCGGCATTGGCGCAGGTCAGCGAGCACTATCGCGCCGACCCCAAGACCCAGGGCGGCTCGCTGTTTCGCATCTATCGCGATGCGCGCTTTTCCAACGACAAATCGCCGTACAAGAACTGGCAGGGCGCGCGCCTGTTCCATGAGCGCCGCCGCCAGGTTCCCGCGCCGTCGTTCTACATCCACCTGCAGCCGGGCGAGAGTTTCGTCGGTGCGGGGCTGTGGCATCCGGAGCCGGATACGCAACGCAAGCTGCGCCAGTTCATCTTCGAAAACCCCGGCAGCTGGAAGGCCGCCGCGTACGCACCCAAGCTGCGTCGCAAGTTTGCGTTGGACGACAGTGAAAAACTGGTGCGTGCACCGCGCGGTTTTCCAGCCGATTTCGAGTTCATCGACGATCTCAAGCATCGCAACTGGGCGTATCTGCGCCACCTGGACGATGCACTGATGACCGGCCCGCGCCTGCGCCAGACCCTCGAAGCCGATCTGGTGACATTGGCGCCGTTTGTCGATTACCTGTGCGCCGCGCTGGATCTGGAATTTTGACAGCGCACGCAGCGCCACCGCTGGGTGGTGCGCTGCAGTCGATCAGCGCGTGCCGGCCATTTGCCGCAGAGTGCAGGCAACCACCACCGCCCTTGGCAACGGAGTGCGAACGATGAAAAAACGCTGGTGGTTATTGCCCTTGCTGATCGTCGCCTTGCTGGCCGGCTACGTGGTGGCAGGGCCGTACCTGGCCATCCGCGGCATCAGTCAGGCGGTCGCCGACCGCGATGCCGGGCAGCTGGATCGCCATGTCGATTTCCCCAGCCTGCGCGTCAACCTCAAGGCGCAACTGGACGATTACCTGATCCGCCAGGCCGGCAGCAGCGCGCAGTCGAGCCTGTTGGGCGGTGTCGCGCTGCGGTTGGCCAGCGGCATCAGCGGCGCTGGCGTGGATACCTTGATCACGCCCTTGGGGATTGGTGCGCTGCTGCAGGGCCACAGCGTGTGGAACCGCGTCATCGGCGACACCGTCAGCGCCGACACCTATGCCGCGCCGTCTCCTGCCCGCCCGCTGCAGGGCGCGACGCAACGCTTCGAATCCACCCGCCGCTTCACCGCCACCACGTACACCGCCACCGGCGCACCGGTGGTGTTCGTGCTCACCCGCCAGGGCCTGCGCTGGCGACTCACCGACATCCAGCTACCGCTCGGTGCCCAAGACGGTTCGCCCGCGCCGTAGGTGTTGCGTACGGATGCGGACGACCGGGCGTGCGAGCAAGCGCTGGTCGACACGTTGCACCGATGGACTGCAACATCGTGCACGCAGTTGGCGGACGCGTGCCGCGTGGCTGCCGCCATCCCCGCTTGGCGCACCACGCAGGCTGACGCCTTATGCAAACCGCCAGGCGCGCTCGGTCCATGCCGCCTGCAGCCGCAGCATCGAAGGTCGTAGCTGCCGGCGTGCTGCCCACGGCAACGGCGCCAAGACCTGTTCCGGGGTTGCCGGGGTATGTCGGCGGTTCCAGGCAAACACCACCTGATTGCGCAGATCCGGCTCGGGCAACGCCAGCACCAGGCCGTCGAATAGCGAACGCAGCTGTGCCAGGTGCCCGGCGATGGGCACGTCGTACAGGTTGAACGCCAGCACGCCGTCAGGGGTCAATGCCGCGCGGCACTGGGCGTAGAACGCCGGCGTGCACAAGGCCGGCGGAATCCCGTCGGTGTCGTAGGCATCCAGCAGCAACAGGTCATAGCGACCGGCACGCGGGCCGATCCACTGCGCGCCATCGCCCAGGCTGATCTCCAGCCGCGCATCGTCGCGCGGCAGCGCGAACGCATCGCGCAGCGCCAGCACCTGCGCATCGGCTTCCACCGCCTCGACGCGTGTGTTGCGCAGATACCGATGGCAGAACTTTACCTGCGCACCGCCGCCCACACCGATCACGCCGATGCGCTCTGGCCGCGGCTGCAGCCACAACGCCGCCAACATGCTGCGCGTATACGGCAGCATCAACCGATACGGCGCCCAGCGCGACATGCGTGTCTGGACCGTCTGCTCGTCGAAGCACAGCTCCAGGGTGCGCCAGCGACGGCGCAGCGCAGCGCGTCCGGGCGGCTGCAGCGGCGCGCTCATGCGCCCGGCGGATCGTTGGCCACGCCGTGCGGCACATGGCCGGCTGCCACGTGCTGATGCTGGCGTGCGCTGTCGATGTTGTGTTGCGAGTCGTCGAAGAAGATGTCTGCACCGAAAGCTTCCAGGAACGGCCCCTTGTGCCGCCCGCCCAGAAACAGCGCCTCGTCCAGCCGCACGCCCCATTCGCGCAGCGTGCGGATCACCCGCTCATGCGCCGGTGCAGAGCGCGCGGTGACCAGCGCGGTGCGGATCGGCGACGACTCGCCAGCCGGAAACGCCGCCTGCAACGTGTGCAGCGCGGAGAGAAAATTACGGAACGGCCCGACCGACAGCGGCTCGCGGGCACGCTCGCGCTCGTGCCGCCCGAATGCCTCGACACCCTGCTCGCGGGAAATGCGCTCGCTCTCGTCGCCAAAGATCACCGCATCGCCATCGAAGGCGATACGCAGCTGGGTGGACAGGCGGCTCTCGTCGTTGTCCACGATGGCCGCAGCCGCCTCGGCACGCTCGCCCGGCGCACGCGGCATGATGGTCGCTGCGGCGATGCCATGGGTGAGCGCGCGCCGCACCGATTCCGGATTGGCCGACAGGAACAGATCGGTGCCGAACGGCTTCACATACGGCCAGGTCGGCTCGCCGGAGGTGAAGGTAGCGCGCACGATGCCCAGGTTGTAGTGCTGGATCGAGTTGAAGATGCGCAAACCGGTATCGGCGGAGTTGCGCGACAACAGGATCACTTCCACCCGCGGGGTCTCCTCGGGCACATCGTGATTGAGCGCCAGCAGCTTGCGCACCACGGGGAACGCCACGCCCGGTTGCAGGATGTCGTCTTCGTGCTCGCGCTGGAACGCCGAATACGCCTCCACACCGCTGGCCTCGAACAGGGCATGACCTTCTTCAAGATCGAACAGCGCGCGCGAGGTCACCGCGACGGTCAGGAGCCTGGGGGAGTTGTCAGCCATTTGGGTGCCGGGATTCGGGATTCGGGAATCGGGATTGGTGAGCAGCAGCGCGTGCGGATTTGGGATCAGGAACACGATGGCGCGAGCCGCATCGTAACGCGTCGACGTGCTCGCAGGCGGCCAGCGTGCGCGGCTCCCGTCGTTGCCAATCCCGAATCCCCAATGCCCAATCCCCGCCCCTCACACCGCAAACTGCTCGCTGAAGATGCGCTCTTCCAGGTTGTGTTCCGGATCGAACAGCAAGGTGACCCGGCGCTCGGTGGATTCGCGGATGGTCACTTCCACCACGTCGCGGATCTCGTGCGAGTCGGCGGTGACGCTGACCGGGCGCTTGTACGGATCGAGCACGCGAAAACGCACTTCGGTATCGGCCTTGAGGATGGCGCCGCGCCAGCGGCGCGGGCGGTACGGCGCGATCGGCGTCAGTGCCAGCGTATGCGAGCCCAGCGGCAGGATCGGCCCATGTGCCGAATAGTTGTAGGCGGTGCTGCCGGCCGGTGTGGCCACCATCACTCCGTCGCCGATCAGCTCGGCGATGCGGGTCTGGCCGTTCAGATCCACGCTCAGATGCGCGGCCTGGCGGGTCTGCCGCAACAGCGAGACTTCGTTGTACGCCAGCGACCCGGCGCTGCTGCCGGATTCGGTCTGCACCAGCATTTCCAGCGGCCGCAGATGCGCCGGCTCGGCACGTTGCAGACGGGCCAGCAAGTCGTCTTCATCGTCGCGATACTGGTTCATCAGGAATCCGACCGACCCCAGCTTCATGCCGAACACCGGCTTGTCGGCGGCGCCGTGGCGATGCAGTGTCTGCAGCATGAAACCGTCGCCGCCCAGGGCGCAGACGACATCGGCCGTCTCCAGCGGATGATCGCCATAGCGCTGCACCAGGCGCGCGCGCGCGTTGGCCGCGGGCTCGGTAGGGCTGGCCAGAAAGGCGATGCGAGGTGGTGCGGTCATTGTCGACTCCAAAGCATGCGAATCAGCATACCGCAGCCCTGTGCTGGGCTTGTTGCCATGCCCCCCTGCCCTCGCGTGCGTCGCCGCTGCGGCGCCTCTTGCCACGGGCACCGCGCCCACCGCCCATCGCGGCACGCCTCAGGCAGTCAACCGCCATGCGCGATGGATGCGTGCATGCCGCTCGAAGTCCGGGTCGATGGTGCGCGGGCTGATCTCTTCGCACTGCGCAAACTCGGCCACCGCTTCTTCGTCCAGCTTGAAGCGGCGGAAGTTGTTGGAGAAATACAGCACGCCGCCCGGCGCCAGACGCGCCACCGCCGCGCGCAGCAGGCGCACATGCTCGCGCTGGATGTCGAAGTCCTCGGCGCGTGCGGAGTTGGAAAAGGTCGGCGGGTCGCAAAAGATCACGTCGAAATGCGCGCGCTCGGCTTCCAGCCACGCCAACGCATCGGCCTGCACCAGCTTGTGCTTGCTGCCGGCCTGGCCGTTCAACGCAAGATTATCCGCGCACCACTGCAGATAGGTGCCGGACAGATCCACGCTGGTGGTGGAGGCAGCGCCGGCCACCGCCGCTTCCACGCTGGCCACGCCGGTGTAGCAGAACAAATTTAGAAAGCGGCGCCCCTTGGACTGCTGCGCCATGGTGCCGCGCAGCGGGCGATGGTCCAGAAACAGCCCGGTATCCAGATAATCGAACAGGTTCACCCGCAGCAACGCGCCGTGTTCGCGCACGTGGACGATTTCGTTGCGCTGTTCGAAACGGCCGTACTTGCTGCCGCCCTTGCCGCGCTCGCGCGACTTCAGCGCAACGCGCTCGGCCGGCACCTCGAAGACCTCGCGCGCGGCAGCCAGCAATTCATTGAGACGACGGCGCACATCGGCTTCCGGGATCGTTGCGGGCGCTGCGTATTCCTGCACATGCAGGAAGATGCGCCGGTCGCCATCGGCTTGCTGGTACACGTCGATGGCAGCGGAATATTCCGGCAGGTCGGCGTCGTAGGCGCGGAAGCATTCGATGCCTTCGCGCGCGCGCCATTTCTTGAATTTCTGCAGGTTCTTGCGCAAGCGGTTGGCCACCATCTGTGCGCCTTCGCTGAGCGCGGTCGGCGCCGCCAGCGGGGTGCGCCGCGGCACCGCGATCGGGTCGCAGACGATCAGCGCGCACTCGATCGCGCCATTGAACAGCTGGTACTTCTTGGCTGCGCGCAGGCCGGTGGCATACGCCAGCTCGGCAGTGCCGCACAGCAGGCTGGCACGCCACTGCGGTACGACACGCTGCAGGGTATCGCCGAGCCTGCGGTACAACGCCGCATCGGCCGCCAGGCGCTCGTCATAGGGCGGATTGCACACCACCACGCCGGTGGCCTGCGGCGGGGTCTGCAACTCGCCCACCTCACGCACGCCGAACCAGATCGCCTCGGCCACACCGGCCACTTGCGCATTCTCTTTCGCGGCGCGGATTGCGTGTGGGTCCATGTCGCTGCCATGGATCACCTGCCTGAGCGCAGCGCGGCCGACGCTGTCGCGTTCGCGCGCTTCGCTGACCAGCTGTTGCCAGGTCTCGCGATCGAAACCGCGCCAACGGCTGGGCACATCGCTGCCGTAGCGCTGCAGGCCCGGGGCGACGTCGGCGGCCATCAGTGCGCCTTCGATCAGCAGCGTGCCGCTGCCGCACATCGGGTCCAGCAGGCCGCCGCCATCGGCATAGGCGCGCGTCCAGCCGGCGCGCATCAGCACCGCCGCAGCCAGGTTTTCCTTCAATGGCGCCTCGTTCTGCGCCATGCGCCAGCCGCGTCGATGCAGCGGGCCGCCGCCCAGGTCCACCGAAATGGTGGCGCGGCCCTTGCGCAGCGACAGGTTCAGGCGCAGGTCCGGGCTTTCCACATCCACCGACGGGCGCTCCAGGCCCTGCCGGCGCATGGTGTCCACCACCGCGTCCTTGATGCGCTGCGCCGCATAGCGGGCATGGGTGATGGCGGTACCGGACACATGCGCGTCCACCGACAGCGTGTGCCCCACCGACAGGTGCTCGTCCCATGGCAGCTCGGCCACGCCGGCGTACAGCGCGTCTTCGTCCGGGCAATCGAACTCGCTCAGCGGCCACAGCACGCGGCTGGCCAGGCGCGACCACAGCACGGCGCGCTGCGCATCGCGCAGTTCGCCTTCGACGTTGACGCCGGAGATGGTGGCGGTGGCCTTGCTGGCGCCGAGCGCGAGCAGCTCGTCGGCAAGCAGGTATTCCAGGCCCTTGGCACAGGATGCGAAGAATTTCACGTAGGCAGGTATCGATAAAGACGCTGGCCGCGGCGGCGAGCGTGGGAGCAGGACAGCGGGCCGGCGCCCTGGTGGGCAATGCCGTGGCCGCCGTGGACGGGCCGCAAATGGTCGGCCATCGCGGCCGGCATTACCAGCCCGGCGGCGGGATCGGCCGCCGCACGGTTCACCACGGCACCAGCCGCCACTGCGGCTGCGCGGTATCCAGCCGCTGCTGCAGGCCCAGCCGTTGCAGGAAGGCGGCGTCGTGCGAGGCGACGATCAGCGCCCCCGGGTGGCGACGCAGCAGCGCCTCGATCGCTTCCACCGAGGCCAGATCCAGGTGGTTGGTCGGCTCGTCCAGCAACAGCAGTTGCGCCGGCTGCGCCCGGTACAACGCGCAGGCCAGCGCCGCCTTGAGCCGCTGGCCGCCGCTGAGCTGGCCGCTGGGCAGGTCGGCACGCGCCTGGTCCAGCCCCAGCAGCGCCAGGCGCAGCCGCTGTGCGTGGGCCGGCGCACCCGGGTCTGCATCGCACAGTTGCGCTGCGGCCGAGCGCGCCGGGTCCAGCAACTCCGGGTCCTGATCCAGATAGGCCACCGGCACATGCACCTGGCAGTGCCCCGCACTTGGCTGCAGGCGGCCTGCCAGCAGTTGCAGCAACGCGGACTTGCCGCTGCCATTGGGGCCGACCAGACCGATCCGCGGCTGCCCCTGCAGCAGCAGGTCCACCCGCCGCCCGCCCAGCCGCCCGCCAGCCAGTTCCACCTGCCGCAGCGTGGCCAGACGCCGCGATGCGCCGGCGGGTGCGGTTGGCGCCAGCACAGCGATCGCGCGATCTGCCTCCACCTGCGCTGCGGCCTGCATCACCGCTTCGCTCAGCCGCAGCTGTTCGGACTGACGTTGCTGCTGCAGCCGCCCCGCGCTGACTTCGCTTCGTTGCTTCTGCCTGCCCAGCAGGATCGGCGCTTGATTGGCCTGCCCCGCAGCGCGCGCACCGCGTGCTTGGCGTTGCTGTTGACGCTGCAACTGCTCGCGCAGTGCCTGCTCGCCGCGTGTGCGCGCATGTTTGCGTTGGGCCAGCAGATCGGCGGCCGCCTGTTGTTCGATGGCGCGCTGCTGCGCATGGAACGCGTAGTTGCCGCCGTAGCTGCGCAGCCCCTGCGCGGACAGCTCCAGCATCCGCTGCATCGCGTCGAGCAGGCTGCGGTCGTGGCTGATCACCAGCAAGCCCCCGCTCCACGCCAGCAACTGATCCATCAGCCGCTGGCGTTGCGGGCCATCCAGGTGATTGCTGGGCTCGTCCAGGATCATAAAATCCGGCCTGGTCACAAACGCACCGGCGAGCGCCACGCGCATCGCTTCGCCGCCGCTCAGGTGCGCGGCCGGCGCACGCGGATCGCGCCCACCCAGGCCCTGCCGCTCGAGCTCTTCGGCAAATTGCGCATGGGCGGTCCAGCGCTCGCCAACGCGTTCGAAATCGGCCGGCGCAACGCTGCCAGCGGCGATGCGGTCCAGCGCATCCAGTAGCGGCGCAGCACCGGCCAGGTCGGCAATGGTCTGGCCCGGCGCAACGCTCACCCGCTGCGGCAGGTAGTGCACGCGACCGCTGCGCACGCAACGCCCGGCGCTGGGCATCAGCTCACCGGCCAGCAGCCGCGCAAGCACGCTCTTGCCCACGCCATTGCGCCCGACCAGGCCGGTGGCGCGTTGGTCGATGTGGATATTCAGATCGGAAAACAGCGGGCTGCCATCGGGCAGCACATACGCAACGCCTTCCAGCGTCAGCGACGGACAGGTCATACAGGTCTCCATTGCATGCCAGCACATGCGCCGATCCAAGCGGACCAGCAGCAGGTAAGGCCGTCATCACGACGGCGGCATCAATGGCGCATTGGACTGGTCCTCAACGGGTTACGTGCAACCAGTCTAACCTGCAGCTCCAGCGGCAATACACGGGCGGCAGACCCGTGCTCATGCAGCCGGCGCTCAGCCCAACCCGAAGGCCGGGTGGTAGGCGACATCGGCCAGCGGCAGCAGACGGTCGCCGAAGGCCAGCGCCTGCAGTTCCGATGCGGGCACACCGGGCAACACCAGCCCGGGTTCGACCGCAAAGCCCAACCGCTTGAAGAACGCCGGCTCGCCCAGCGCCAGGCAACCGGCCGCACCGCGCTCGCGCAGGCTGGCGAGCGCCGCCTGCACCAGCCGCGTGCCCAGACCCTGTTTTTGGTGCCCCGGCCCCACGGCCAGCGGCCCCAGCGCGAACCAGCCGGGCGAATCGTCCGACAGCGACACCGGCGACACCGCCAGGTGCCCCACTACATACCCGTCATGGTCGGCCAGCAGCGACAACGCCAGCGCGCCGTCCTCGCGCAGTGCAGCGATCACATGCTGTTCGTCGTGGCGGCTGTGCTCGTCGCGCATGAATGCCACCATCGTCAGGATCTCGATGGCCGCCGCATCGCCCTCGGACGCTTCGCGGATCAGAATGCTCATTGCCCGGCTCGCCGGCGACGCAGGTGCCCGAGATGGCGCATCACAGGCTCTGCAGCAGTTCGGCAAACGCGCGTGCCGACGCGTCGACATGCGATGCCAGGCGATGTCCGTCGTCGACCAGCAACAGCCGCGCGGCGCGTGCCTGTGCCCAGGCGATCACCTCGGCGGCGGGAATCAGTTCATCGTGCCAGGCATGCACGATCGAAATCGGAACCGCCGCCGCATCCAGCGCCGGCAACGGCCCCATTCTGGTCGGCGGCACCATCAGGAACAGCGCACGCGTGGGCACCTGCAGCGAGACCTGCGCGGCGATATACGACCCCAGGCTGGACCCCGCCAGCACCACCGGGCCCTTGTCGGCCGCAGCACGCGCGATGTCCAGCAACCGTTGCAGACGCCCGCGCACATCGCCCAGCTGGCCCAGATCGCGGCGCGCATCCAGATCGGTGAAGTCCGGCCGCTCGTGGGTCCATCCGAGACGTTCGGCCACCTCGGCCAGCGCGGTGACCTTCAAGGCATCGGGACCGCTCTCGAATCCATGCGCGAGGATGCAGTGCCCGCGGCTCATAGCGCCTGCACCGTATCGCCAATGCGCAGCACGCCGCCGCGCAGGATGCGTGCGCACAAGCCGCCATGTCCGCGCATCGCGTTGTAGCCGCCAGCACCCAGTGCGTCTTCCATGCGCGAGCACGGGTCGCAGGGATCGGTGCCTTCCAGCTCGACCTCGCCGATGCAAAAGCGCCGCCCTTTCAACGCGATCAGCGGGATGCCGGACACCACCAGATTGCGTCGCAGCGTGGCCGGTGCGATCTGCGCATGCCCTGCCAGCGCCGCAATCACCGGCAGGTGCTCGGCCTGGATCAGGGTCACGCCCCGCTTGCCGCTGCCGCCCTTGTAGCGGTCGCCCACCAAGCCAATACCGGTAGTGGCCTGCGCGGCGTCCACCTCCAGCATGTCCACATCACGCGCAGGACGCACGCCGATCCAGGTCACCTGACCGGTCTGCGGCAGCGTCGCCATCAATTTGCCCAGGGGGCTATCGGGATTCAAGGCCATCGTCGAATGCTAGCATTCGCCACATGTCCGATGCCGTCCTGCCGTCGCCGCCGATCACCTACGCGCCGTTGCCCTACGAATCGCGACTGGCGCGGCGCCCGCTCGGGCACATTGACATGGTGGTCATCCACTGCACCGAACTGCCGGACATGGCGATGGCGCGCGACTACGGCGAGCGCGTGCTCTACGACAGCGGCACCGGCAACAGCGGGCATTACTACATCGACCGCAACGGCAGCATCCAGCAGTACGTCGCGCTGGAGCGCGTCGCCCATCATGTGCGCGGCCACAATCCGCACACACTTGGCATCGAACTGGTCAACCGCGGCCGCTATCCACACTGGCTCGACTCGCGCCATCAACTGATGAGCGAGGCGTACCCGGAGCCGCAGATCGGCGCACTCATCACCTTGCTGCAGTGGCTGCAGCAGCAGCTACCATCGGTGCGCCGCATCGCCGGGCATCAGGAGCTGGATACCACGCAGGAAGCGGCCAGTGACGACCCGTCCCGCAAGATCCAGCGCAAGCTCGACCCCGGCCCGTTGTTTCCGTGGTCACGCATCCATGCAGCCGTTGGCTGGTCGCACAGCCTGCGTTGACCGCACGCCCTGCGCTGGAGCAGCGCCTCAGCGGCGCCTCACGGCTCCGGAGCACGATAGGTTTTTTCGCCCGCATTGACGGCCACGGCGAGCCGGTTTTCCGGCGGCGCGATCGGGCAGACCACATGCGGCGTCACCGCGCAGGGCGGGTTTTCCGCGAGATTGAAATCCAGCAACACATGGCCATCGCGCGGCAGCGCGGTGAACAGATAGCGCGCGCCGCCGTAGCTCTCCTTGCCGCTGGTGCGATCGGCAAACAGGAAAAACAGCCCACTGCCGTCCTCCTGCGCGATCGGCTGCAGGCGATAGGTCTGCCCATTGCGCTCGAACACCGCCTCGCCCGGCACGTCCACCGTCAGTGGCGTTCCGATCGAGGTCAGCAAGGTCACGGTCCGCGGCGTGGCATACGGCTGCCAGCGCGCCTGAACACGCCAGTGCGGATCGATCGGAAAATAGTCGAAGCCCTGGAACCGAGCCAATACGGGCGCCGCCGGGTCGCGAAACCGCCAGCCGAACAACGCGCCGGTCTGCACCAGGTAGAACTGCCGGTTGTCCACGTCCAGGCGGTCGCCGGGCTGATCGACGCGCTCCGGCTCCAGGCTGACTTCATCGACCGGCCGACCGTGCAGTTTCACGCCTGCGCCGGCGGCTGCCTTGAAGCGCACGTGGCCGGAGGCGTCCAGGCTCAGCTGGCCCAGGTGCGCAGGACCGGCCGGCAACACCAGGTCGCTGCGCGGATCGCTGCCCACCTGGTACCGGCCCGCGCGGACGCGGCCGGAGCCTGTGTAGCTCAGCCAACCATCCGGCGCCCGTAACCGTGCCAGCCGCTGCGCACGTGCCTGCTCCAGAGCGACCTGATAGACCTGCTGCCCGTCGTCCTCGTCACGGCTGGCGCCCCGCACACCGTTGGTGTCGGCAGTCGAACCCGCCGAGCACGCCGTCATCGACATCACTGCGACGCACAAGGCGCCGGCCTGCAATTGCACCCGCATGTCGCCACCCAACTCTGCAAGAAACTGCGCTCCGCGCAGCGAGCCTGCGTCCCCACAGACCACCATTCCTGCAGTCATTGTGCATGCATCAGGCAGCGGTCGCGACCGGACGCGAGCGATCCTGCAGCCAACCGCTCCAGGAACCGGCGTACACCCGCGCACCGGGCAGCCCGGCCACTTCAAGCGCCAGCAGCAGGTGGCAGGCCGTCACGCCGGAGCCGCACATCACTACCGCCTGCTCGGGCCGGTACGCGCCCAGCAGCGCAGACAGTTCCGCATGCAGTTCCTCGGCCGGCTTGAAGCGGCCATCGCGCAGGCTCAGCCCCAACGGACGACTCATCGCGCCCGGCACGTGGCCGGCCACCGGATCGATCGGCTCCAGCTCGCCGCGAAAGCGCTCGCCCGCGCGTGCGTCCAGCAGCCATCCCGGCGCCTGCCCCAGCCGCGCCAGGATGTGCTCGGCGTCGACCACGGCAGCGCTGTCGAAGCTACCCGGGTACGCAGGCCCCTCGTGCCGCTCCGGCTGCTCGCCGGTTACCGGCAAACCGGCAGCGCGCCACGCAGCCAGCCCGCCATCGAGCACCGCCACGCGCCGATGCCCCATCAGGCGCAGCATCCACCACGCGCGCGCGGCCGCCATGCTGCCGTCGCCCGCGTCGTAAACCACCACCTGACTCGCCGGATCGATGCCCCACCCGCCCAGACGGCGGGCGAAATCGGCGGCATGCGGCAACGGATGCCGCCCCTGACCGGGACGCGACAGGTCGGCCAGGTCGTGGTCCAGATCGGCATGAAACGCGCCGGGCAAATGCCCTTGCGCATACGCCTTGCGTGCGGCCTCCGGGTCCGGGGCAGTCGGTGGCGCGGCGCGCGCATCCAGCACGCGCACCTGCGGGTGCGCCAACGTGCCCGCCAGCGTGCTGACGTCCACCAACGTGGTCCAGTTTGGATCGACACTCATGCAACCTGCTCCAGGCGACGACGAAGATTGAGAAGAATGGCCGCGGTGGCGCCCCAGATGCGCTGCCCGGGCCAGTCGTATTCGAGCACGCGGCGTGGGCGCCCGCGAAATTCCAGTTCCACGCTGCGCAGATTGTCCGGGTCCATCAGGTAGGCCAGCGGCACTTCGAAGACCTCGGCCACCTCATCCGGCTGCGGCACCGCGACGAAGGCAGGGTCGACCACTGCCACCACCGGCGTCACCCGGAATCCGCTCACGGTCAGGAATGGGTCCAGATAGCCCAGCGCGTGCACCTGCTGCGCACCGAGGGCGATTTCCTCGCAACTTTCGCGTAATGCGGCCGCGGCGGCGTCGACGTCGGACGGCTCCATCCGCCCCCCCGGGAAACTGACCTGCCCGGCATGGTGGCGCAGGCTGTCGGTGCGCCGGGTCAGCAGCACCGTCGTGCCCTGCGCGCGTGGCACCAGGCCGCACAGCACCGCCGCTTCGGCAGACGCGCCTCCCTCGCTCAGATCGATCAGTTCGGCATGGTTCCAGCCCGGCCCGGCAGGCGCGGTATCCAGCGGGTACAGCGCGCGTCGCAGCTGCGCGTACTCGGGCAATGCGGCAACCAGGCCCCGTGCCGGCAAGACTGTGTGCAACAACTCCTGGCGTTCGACGTCACTCATGCTCATCCAGCGTGCGATTTCATCCAGGCTGCGCAGGCAGCCGACACAGTGCGATTGCGCGTCCAACGAACATACACCGATACATGGACTGGGCAGAGACCCGGCGGCCGCGTCGGTGGCACTCATCGTTTGCTGCTGCAGACGCGGTGTGGGACGTTCATCGATCTCTTCAGGCACCTTGGCCGGGCCAAAAACGACAACGCCGGCCTGTTGGCCGGCGTTGTCAGTGCAACAGCAACCGCAGTTACTTGACGCTGACCAGCTTGATCTCGAACTGCACGGCCACGTTCGGCGGGAACGGCGTGCGCGGATCGGCGCCATAGGCCTGCTCCGGCGGCAACGTCACTTCCCACTTCGAGCCGGACGGCATCTGCAGCAGCGTTTCGCGCATGGCCTTCATTTCGACTTCGCTGACCTTGATGGCCGGGATCTGCTGCGCCGGGCGCGCCTTCTCGCGGTCGCCGAAAGGATACGGACCGGCCACCTCCAGCTGCACGGTGCTGGCCTGGGTCGGCTTGGCACCCTTGCCTGCTTCGATCACGCGGTACTGCACGCCGCTCGGCAGCGTCTGTACGCCAGCGGTGCTCTTGTTCTTGGCCAGGAACGCATCGCTCTTGGTCTTGTTGGCGGCAGCGGCCTTGTCGTACTCGGCCTTGGCCTGCTGTGCACGGCCCTGCTCACGCTTCTGGAACGCTTCGACAGCCGGCTTCAGCTGGTCGGCGGTGATCGCCGGCTGCTTCTTGGCATAGGCGTCCTGCAGACCCTTTACCACCGAGTTGATGTCGAGCTGCTCGCCGCGACCGGTGAGCTCGGCAAGGTTATTGCCGTAGTCGTAACCGAAGTAATAGCTCAACTTGCCCTTTTCGGACGTCGTGTCCTGGGCCAGTGCATTGCCCGTCAGGGCCAGGGCCGCCACAGCGACCGCGATAGAACGCAACTTCATCAAACAATTCTCCAGGGTGGTGGCACAGGACGGGTCTGCCGCCTGAGATGACGCGCTAGGATAGCGGCCGCGATACCGAACCGCTACTTATCACGAAAGCTAGGACCAGCAAGGCTTTCGGAAGTTCCGCATTTACTATTTTTTTACGTTCTCAAGGGTTTTCGATGTCCAGCCACGTCATTCTGATCGCCGATCACGCCAGTGTCCGGACCATTACGGTCAATCGCCCA
The DNA here is from genome assembly GCF_041477645.2 of Xanthomonas sp. NCPPB 1325. Taxonomy (NCBI): domain Bacteria; kingdom Pseudomonadati; phylum Pseudomonadota; class Gammaproteobacteria; order Lysobacterales; family Lysobacteraceae; genus Xanthomonas; species Xanthomonas sp. NCPPB 1325. The sequence goes on along the minus strand of NZ_CM192985.1, from coordinate 1,925,556 downwards.
GACAAGCTGAACGCCTTGAACCGCGACACCATGCTGGCGCTGGATCAGGCCTTCGCAGACGCCGCGAGCGCCGACGATGTGCGCGTGGTGATCCTCACCGGTGCCGGCCCCAAATCGTTCGTGGCCGGCGCGGACATCGCCGAGATGAGTGCGCTGTCGGCCATGGAAGGCCGTGCGTTTTCGCTGGTCGGGCAGCAGTTGATGCGCCGCATCGAACGCATGCCCAAGCCGGTGATCGCCATGGTCAACGGCTTTGCGCTTGGCGGCGGCCTGGAGCTGGCCATGGCCTGCCACCTGCGCATTGCCGCAGCGACCGCACGGCTCGGGCAACCGGAAATCAATCTCGGCCTGATCCCCGGCTTCGGCGGCACCCAGCGCCTGCTGCGCCTGACCGGACGCGCGGCAGCGCTGGAGCTGTGCCTGCTCGGCCAGCCGATCGATGCGGCGCGTGCGCTGCAACTCGGGCTGGTCAACCGGGTGGCCGAGCCGGACGCCTTGCAGGACGAAACCCTGGCACTGGCGCAGCGGCTGGCCACCGCCGCACCGCTGGCATTGCGCGGCATCCTGGACGCGGTGGTGTTCGGCGGAGAATGCGGGATGGAAGAAGGCCTGCAACTGGAAACCGCGCAATTTGCGCTGTTGTTTGCCAGCGAGGACATGCGCGAAGGAACCCGCGCCTTTCTCGACAAGCGCGCTGCCCATTTCCTCAATCGCTGAGCTTGGCCATGCTGCCCGACTCCACCCCTGCATCGCCCGCGCTGCCATTGCAAATGTTCGCGTGCGTACAGGCAGACGATCTCGATCGCGCGATTGCGCTCGGCCTGATGGGCTACCAACCGATGCAGGCGCAAGACGACCCGAACGCCACGCCGGCAGAGGTGGTTGCCGCCCTGCTCGCCGCGCAGCATCGCCTGCGCACTGCCTGGGCTGCGCGCGAACGCTACCGCGCACGTGACGCCCGCCTGCAACGTCGCGCAGCCGAGCGCGACGCGCGACGCGCGCCTGCCCCGGCGCCCAGCCAGACAGCCGCACCCGCATTGCCGCCACTGGCCGCCGCCATCCTTGCACGCGCCAAGGCCAAGGCCGCCGGAGGCGCGCAGCCGTGAGCGCGGTCCGCCCCACTGCCACTCCGCGCCGCGGCAGCAGCATGCGCAAGCCCGAGATCCAGGAAATGTTCGCGCGGCTGCGCGAACTCAACCCGCATCCAACCACCGAGCTGGAATACACCACACCCTTCGAATTGTTGATTGCGGTGCTGCTCTCGGCGCAGGCCACCGACGTTGGCGTCAACAAGGCTACCCGCAAGCTGTATCCAGTGGCCAATACCCCGCGCGACATCCTGGATCTGGGCGAAGAAGGCCTGAAGCGCTACATCGCGACCATCGGCTTGTTCAACGCCAAGGCCAAGAACGTCATCGCCACCTGCCGCATCCTGCTGGAGCAGTACGGCGGCGAAGTGCCGCACGATCGCGCTGCCTTGGAGGCATTACCCGGAGTCGGCCGCAAGACCGCCAACGTGGTGCTCAACACCGCGTTTGGCGAGCCCGCCATGGCGGTGGACACGCATATCTTCCGCGTCTCCAACCGCACCGGCCTTGCGCCAGGCAAGGACGTACGCGCCGTCGAAGACAAATTGGTCAAGGTGATTCCTGCCGAGTTTCTCCACGACGCGCATCACTGGCTGATCCTGCACGGCCGCTACGTCTGCAAGGCACGCAAACCCGACTGCCCAGGCTGCGTAATCCACGATCTATGCCGGTACCGCGACAAGACCCCCGCACCCGCCCCGAACGGCCGGCAACGCCCACAGGCTGAGCAGTCGCGCCACCGCAACAAGCAACCCACCGCCTGACTCCGAGCAATCACCTCGCCAGCGCGACCGCTGCGTTTGCGAATCCAAATCCCGATTCCCCAATCCCGGCTCAAAAAAAATCGCGACCGGATGATGCGTCTTTCGGCGCCATGCATCATCCGGTCACGATAGAGGGTCGCCCGGCGCGTACGCCGGGCAGGTACAGCAGGTTATGCAGCCTTGGCTTGCTCGACGCGCTTGTCGACCAGCACGCTGTCAACGGTCGGCTGACCTTCGACGCGCCGGTCCAGCTCCTTCCAGTCCACCACCAGCTCGCAGCCACGCGAGGCCGCATTCCGGCTCCAGTCGCGCAGCAACTCGATGCAGGCGTGGTCGACGTGATGCAGCTTGGCCACGTCCAGGTGCAGCGCGGTGTTCGGCGGCACGCTTTCCAGCGTCCGCGCCATGGCCGGCACCTTCAGGAAGGTGGCCGAGCCCTGCAGGGTCAGGTGCATTTCGTCCTTCTTGTCAGCGTGCTCGCGCACTTCGACCTTCAGACGCGAGGAATGCAGGGCAAGACGGAACAGCGACAGGCCGAAGCCGATCAACACGCCGGTCAACAGGTCGGTCGCCACGATCGCAAAAGTGGTCGCCAGGTAGATCGCCGCGGTGCCACGACCGTAGGTCGCAAGCTCCTTGACCTGCCCGATCTTGATCATCTTCACGCCCGTGTAGACCAGGATGCCGGCCAGACACGCCACTGGCGTCATCCGCAGCAGCCACGGCAACAGCATCGCGAACACCAGCAGCCAACCGCCATGCAGGATGGTCGACGCACGCGTGGCAGCACCAGCCTGCACATTCGCCGCACTGCGCACGATCACGCCGGTCATCGGCAGTGCGCCCAGGAAGCCGCACAGCATATTGCCCACACCTTGCGCCGCCAGCTCACGGTCGTACTGCGTGCGCGCCCCCTGATGCATGCGATCCACCGCCGCCGCCGACAGCAGCGTTTCGGCACTGGCGATGAAGGCGAAAGTCACCGCCGACACCAGCAACGTGTGGTTGAACACGCCAAAGATGTCGGAAAGGCTGGGGATGCTGATCGCCGAGAACAGGTTAGTCGGCACGTCGACCTTGTTGACGTTCAAGCCCTGCAACTGCACCGTTGCCGTCACCGCTACCACCGCGATCAACGCACCCGGCAGGAAGCGCAGACGCTGCGGACGCAGCTTGTCCCAGGCCAGGATGATGCCGATCGTGGCCAGACCCACCAACAATGCGGTACGGCCGGTGCCCTCGCTGATGGCCTGCCACAACACGGCCGGCAGTGCAGCGAAGTTTTCCAGACCACGCGCCTTGGGCGCGGCGTCCATCAACACGTGTGCCTGCGAAGCCACGATCAGGATGCCGATGCCCGACAACATGCCGGCCACCACGGCCGGCGACGTCATCCGAAACCACACACCCGCACGGCACAGACCGGCGACCAGCTGGATGGCACCGGCCACCAAGATCACCGGGCCGAGCGCGGCGGCGCCGTGCTCTCGCACCAGTTCGAACACCAACACAGCCAGGCCGGCGGCCGGACCACTCACCTGCAAGGGAGAGCCCGCCAGAAAGCCAACGACCAACCCACCGACGATGCCGGTGATCAGGCCAGCGGCCGGCGGCATGCCGGAAGCGATTGCGATGCCCATGCACAGGGGCAATGCGACCAGGAAGACCACGACCGATGACAGCAAGTCACGCCCGAACAGCCCCTGACGGAAATATCCGCCGATACCTGATGTGTTCATGATCGACTCCGTCAGGCGAGTTCAGCGCGGACGACTTGCTGCAGTCGCGGACGCGGTGTGGCTTCGGGGGTGCTTTCGGCCAGCAACGGACGGAAGCCACCCTTCTCGGCATCGAAGGCGCGGATCTCGCCGTGGGCGATGTCGTAGATCCAGCCGTGGATGCGCAAGGTGCCTGCGGCCAGGCGCGCGGCCACCACCGGCTGCGTGCGCAGATGGTCCAGCTGCGAGACCACGTTTTCTTCGGTCATGCAGCTCAGCGCTTCCTGGCTGTGCGGATCGTGCCCGTGATGCGCGGTGACGTGACGCGCGGCATCGGTGTGCTTGAGCCACGCCGCCACGGACGGGACGTCTTCCAGCGATTCCGGCTTGAGCACCGCCTTCATCGCGCCGCAATCGGTATGACCACAGATCACGATGTGACGCACGCCCAGCACGGCGATGGCGTACTCGATCGCCGCCACCACGCCACTGACATGCTGCGAGTACGGCGGCACCACGTTACCGATATTGCGATAGACGAACAGTTCACCGGGTTGCGCGGAGAAGATCAGCTCCGGCATGACGCGCGAATCGGCGCAGGTAATGAACAGCGTGTGCGGGCTCTGGCCGCCTGCCAGTTCCTGAAAGCGCGCACTCTGGCGCGGATACACTTCCTTACGGAAATGGCGAAAACCTTCTAGCAAACTTTCCATGGGAGATTCCTCTGGGCAACGAATAGCCGTCCGCGGCGCAAACCGCGAATTGCAAAGACAAACAAATCAATCGGAAATCCGACGCAGGAAGCGCCGGGTGCAGCGACAACGGGGATCAGCCAAGCAGTGCGTTTGGAGGACGCAGCTGCGGGATCAGGTCGCGTTTTTGATTTGCCGGCGCGTGATGCGCGTGCCACGAGGGGGAATACCGCGCCAGCATCGGCCAAGCTTGGGAAAGCAAGGGGATATCGTCTGCAGGCTGTGTATCGACTTGGCTTTGCGTATCGCCATCGTCCTGCGGATCTTCTGCTGCATCGCGTTCTTCGCCAGCATCCACCATCACCGCCAAACCATCACCCACCAACGCATCGTGGATGCGTGTGTGTGCATTGGCCGCCGACCACGCCGTGAGCGCGAGCAGGCAGACCAACAGCGTTTGGAGGAATCGAGGAAACATGGCCTCGAAACTAACAATTAAGGACCTGGCAGCGCAAGTGGTGCGTTGCACAAGCTGACATATATGTTCATCCGGTCACGGCTACGGTTCAGGTCGCCTGGCCCGGAAGCGGCAAAACTGTGTGACGCCAAGGGTTGCGCGCATTGTCACAATCTCGACCACGCCCCAGCCATTTGACACACACTGACACAATCAAAGTGCGCGTAAATTATTGTCTTTGCTGACAAAAATGGTTTATTACGTTTCTGTTGTTTTGTCACATTAACGCAACCTTCACGCCATAGCCTGCGCCCACTTTCCCAGGTCGCAAGGCACATATGAAATTCGCTCCCTCCCTGCTTGGCTCCGCGGTGCTGCTGGTGCTGACGGCGCCTGCCGCCCACGCGGAGATCGCCATCGACGTGATCGGTGGCTCGGAGATCTCGCTGGAAGGCCTGGTCCAGGCCGACGGCAACTGGTTTCACAACGATGTGCAAGACCTCAACGGTCCAATCGGTGCCAATGGCGACAATTCCGAATTCAGCATCCGCCGCGCCGAGCTGGTGCTCAAGGGCAAGGGCCCGGGCAATTTCGAATGGGTGGCCGGGTACGACCCGAGCGTGCTGAAGGACGTCACCATCCGCGGCACCACCATCCGCAGCACCGGGCGGTTCCTAGACAACAACATCAAGTACAAGTTTGGCGGCAACGCCAACAACTACCTGCAGGTGGGCCAGTTCAAGCAGCCCAACAGCCTGGAAGAACTGTCCAGCACCAAGAACAACGACTTCGTCTCCAAGGCGTCGGTGACCAATACCTATGGCATTTCGCGCCGCCTGGGCGTGGCCTACGGCATGGGTGACAACAACTGGAGCGTGACGGCCAGTGCGTTCGGCCGTGAACTGACCCGCAACCAGGCCCACGGCAGCGGCTATGGCGCGCGCGGCACCTGGGCGCCGATCAACGAAACCGGCAACGTGCTGCACTTCGGCCTCAGCTACCTCGGGTATGACACCGACGACGACACCCTGCGCCTGCGCGCGCGCCCGGATGCCGACCTGACCACGATCCGCCTGATCGACAGCGGCGCCATCACCAATGTGGACCGCGTGGGCGTGGCGGGGGCCGAGGCGATGTGGGTCACCGGGCCGTTCAAGCTGCAGAGCGAATATTTCCAGGAAACCGCCGAGCGTATCGGCACCAACGCGCAGGACTACAAGAGTGATGGCTGGTACGTCAACGGCGTCTGGAACATCACCGGCGAGACGTGGGGCTACAAGGCCGGCGTGCCCACCACCCCACTGCCCAACGAACCGGCGTCGGGCATGTGGCAGCTGGCGGTGCGCTACGACACCCTCGACCTCAACGATGGCCACCTGATCGCCAACGGCAACACCCCGTTCGTGGACGGGGTGCTGGGCGGCAAGATGGATGTGTGGACGATCGGTGCCAACTGGTACTGGCGCTCCAACTTCAAGCTGGCGCTCGACTACGCCAAGGTGGAAAGCACCCGTTACAGCAGCGCCACGCGCGGACTGGTGGACGACGACCCGTCGATCATCGAGGCGCGCGCGCAGTTCTATTGGTAAGCCTGCGACCGCGCCGGGCGCCAGGCGGCTCGCCAGAGCCCGCAGGGCGCCGCCTGGTTGCCCCGCCCGACCCCGCGTGCCATCGCACGCCCGCGTCACCTGCCTGTCATTTACCCGACATCGCGCGGTCATGCCCCTGCACTGCAATGGCACGACCGCGGGACGTCCCGATCCCTACCCTATCTGGAGCTGTTCCGTGATCCACTCCTTCAAGACCCGCCTGGCCGTCGGCATGCTCGCCGCGTCGCTGGCACTGTGTGCCCAGGCTGCCGATGTCACCGGCGCCGGTGCGTCGTTCATTTACCCGGTGATGTCCAAGTGGTCGGCCGACTACAACGCCGCCACCAAGAAGCAGGTCAACTATCAATCGATCGGTTCGGGCGGCGGCATTGCCCAGATCAAGGCGGCCAGCGTGGATTTCGGCTCTTCCGACGCCCCGCTCAAGCCGGAAGAACTGGCCGCTGCCGGGCTGGCGCAGTTCCCGTCGGTGATCGGCGGCGTGGTGCCGGTGGTCAACGTGTCGGGCGTCGCTGCCGGTGCGCTCAAGCTCGACGGCAAGACCCTGGGCGACATCTTCCTGGGCAAGGTCAGCACCTGGAACGACCCGGCGATCGCCGCGCTCAACCCGGGCATGAAGCTGCCCGACGGCAAGATCACCGTAGTGCACCGCTCCGACGGTTCGGGCACCAGCTTCAACTTCACCAATTACCTGTCCAAGGTCAATGCCGACTGGAAGGGCAAGGTCGGCGAAGGCACCGCGGTGCAGTGGCCGACCGGCATCGGCGGCAAGGGCAACGAGGGTGTGGCCGCGTACGTGAAGCAGATCAAGGGCGGCATCGGCTATGTCGAGCTGTCGTATGCGCTGCAGAACAAGATGGCCTACACCGCGATGAAGAACGCCGCCGGCAAGTTCGTGCAGCCGTCCGATGAAACCTTCGCCGCTGCCGCCAACAGCGCCGACTGGGCCACCTCCAAGGATTTCTACCTGGTGATGACCAATGCCGCGGGCGACAACGCCTGGCCGATCACGGCGACCAACTTCATCCTGGTGCAGAAGAAGCCGAAGAATCCGGCCGGACTGAAGAACACGCTGGAGTTCTTCCGCTGGGTCTACAGCAAGGGCGACGCACAGGCCAAGCAACTGGACTATGTGCCGCTGCCGGACAGCCTGGTGAGCCAGATCGAGGCCTATTGGGCCAAGACCCTTCCCCGCTAAGCGCAGCCAAGGCAGCGGCGGGCAAGAGTTCCACCGTTCGCCGGGCCACTGGGCAAGGCAACAACCTGTCACAGGAACGGCGCCGTCTCTCTCCCCGGCGTCGGGACCGGGACGCGGATCCCGGAGGGTGCGATGCCCTCCGTGGTCCGCGTCTTTTTTTGTGATGCCTTTGCCAGAAGGCACTGTCATGCACGTGTAACAAAAACATCATTTCATAGCGTGGTCTGCCGGACACCCGGCCAATCCAGCCTCGGAGCTTCCATGAAATTGCAGTCGGCCAGCCTGACCGCCCTGTCCCTCACCATCGCCCTTGCCCTGGCCGCATGCTCGCCGGGCAAGGACGCGCAGTCCGGCGATGCCGCCAAGGGCGCGCCGACCGCAGGCGCCGCTGCCAGCGACAGCAAGGGCGCTGAAATCTCCGGCGCCGGCGCCTCCTTCATCTACCCGCTGGTGTCCAAGTGGTCGGCCGACTACAACGCCGCCACCGGCAACAAGGTGAACTACCAGTCGATCGGCTCCGGCGGCGGCATTGCCCAGATCAAGGCCGGCACGGTGGATTTCGGTTCGACCGACAAGCCGCTGGACAGCGCCGAGCTGCAGCAGGCCGGCCTGGGCCAGTTCCCGTCCGCGATCGGCGGCGTGGTGCCGGTGGTCAATCTGGAAGGCATCGCCCCGGGCAAGCTGCGCCTGACCGGCGCGCTGCTGGGCGACATCTTCCTGGGCAAGGTCACGATGTGGAACGACAAGGCCATTGCCGCGGCCAACCCGGGCGTCACCTTGCCGGCCGCCAAGATCAACCTGGTGCATCGTTCGGATGGCTCGGGCACCACCTTCAACTTCTCCAACTACCTGTCCAAGGTCAGCCCGGAGTGGAAGAGCAAGGTCGGCGAAGGCACCTCGGTGCAGTGGCCGGGTGGCGTGGGTGGCAAGGGCAATGAAGGCGTGGCCTCGTACGTGCAGCAGATCAAGGGCTCGATCGGCTATGTCGAACTGGCCTATGCGCTGCAGAACAAGATGCCGTACACCTCGCTGCAGAACGCCGCCGGCCAGTGGGTCGAACCCAATGCCGACAGCTTCGCCGCCGCAGCCGCCAGCGCCGACTGGGCCAACGCCCGTGATTTCAACCTGGTGATCACCAATGCACCCGGCGAGAAGGCGTGGCCGATCACCGCCACCAACTTCATGCTGATGCACAAGCAGGCCAAGGATGCTGCGCGCAGCAAGGCGACCCTGGACTTCTTCAAGTGGGCGCTGGAAAACGGCCAGACCCAGGCCAGCGAACTGCATTACGTGCCGCTGCCGCCGGAGCTGGTGAAGCAGATCCAGGCCTATTGGGGCAGCGAGTTCAAGTAATGCCCTGCACCCGCCCATGCGGCGGGCTGCGCTGCGGCGAGGTACCTGACGGCGCCTCGCCGTTCCTGCTGTCTCACGCTCCCGCCGTTGCGCGGGTGACGAGTTCAATCGAATGAATGCCACCGCACTTCCCGAAGCGATGACCGCACCCCGCGGCCGCGACCTGCGCGATGCGCGCGCCGATCGCCTGTTCAAGCTTGCGCTGGCCGCCACCGTCGTCTTTGTGCTGCTGGCACTGGGCAGCGCGGCGTTGTCGATGTTGTGGGGCGGACGCCATGCCTTGCAGATGCAGGGCCTGAGCTTTTTCTATTCGGCCGACTGGAATCCGGTCGAAAACAAATACGGTGCGCTGGCACCGATCTACGGCACCCTGGTCACCGCAGTCATCGCGATGCTGATTGCGGTACCTGTGAGTTTCGGTATCGCGTTCTTCCTGACCGAAGTGGCGCCGCGCTGGTTGCGCGGCCCGGTCGGCACCGCGATCGAACTGCTGGCCGGCATCCCGTCGATCATCTACGGCATGTGGGGCCTGTTCGTGCTGGTGCCGGTGATGACCGAGCACGTGACGCCATGGCTCAACGACCACCTGGGCACGCTGCCGTTGATCGGCCCGTTGTTCCAGGGCCCACCGCTGGGCATCGGCCTGCTGACCGCCGGTTTCGTGCTGGCGATCATGGTGATTCCCTTCATCTCCTCGGTGATGCGCGAAGTATTCCTGACCGTGCCCACGCGCCTGAAGGAATCGGCATACGCGCTGGGCTCCACTAAGTGGGAGGTGAGCTGGGACATCGTGCTGCCCTACACCCGCTCGGCGGTGATCGGCGGCGTGTTCCTGGGACTGGGCCGTGCGCTGGGCGAAACCATGGCGGTGGCCTTCGTGGTCGGCAACACGGTGCGCCTGTCGCCCTCGCTGCTGGAACCGGGCACCACCATCGCCGCGTTGATCGCCAACGACTTCGGCGAGGCCACCGAAACCTATCGTTCGGCCCTGTTGCTGCTGGGTTTCGTGTTGTTCATCGTCACCTTCATCGTGCTGGCCATTGCACGCTTCATGCTGATGCAGCTGTCGCGTCGGGAGGGCAACTGATGTCTGCGTCTTCGGTGTCGCAATCCCTCTACAACCGCCGCCGGGTGACCAACGCGATTGCGTTGCTGCTGTCGTGCGTCACTGCGTTGTTCGGTCTGTTCTTTCTGGCCTGGATCCTGTGGACACTGTTGTCCAAAGGCGTGCCGGGCATCGACCTCAACCTGTTTACCAAGATGACGCCGCCGCCGATGCAGGAAGGTGGCTTGCTCAATGCCTTCTTCGGCAGTGCGGTGATGTGCGGGCTGGCGCTGGCGATCGGCACCCCGCTGGGCGTGGCCGCCGGCACCTGGCTGGCCGAGTACGGCAATGCGCGCAAGGCTGGCATCGTGGTGCGTTTCGTCAACGACATCCTGCTCTCGGCGCCGTCGATCGTGCTGGGCCTGTTCGTCTACACCTTGTACGTGATGCAGACCGGCGGGCGGTTTTCAGCGTTTGCCGGCGCCCTGTCGCTGGCCTTCATCGTCCTGCCGGTGGTGGTACGCACCACCGACGAAATGCTGCGACTGGTGCCGGCGCAGATGCGCGAAGCGGCATTGTCGCTGGGCATTCCGCAGTGGAAGGTGACCGTGCAGGTGCTGTATCGCAGCGCCTCGGCCGGCATCGTCACCGGCGTGTTGCTGGCGCTGGCGCGCATCAGCGGCGAAACCGCACCGCTGCTGTTCACCGCCTTCGGCAATCAGTACTGGAACAGCAACATCTTCCAGCCGATGGCCAGCGTGCCGGTGATCATGAACCAGTTTGCCGGCAGCCCGTACGAATCCTGGCAGACCCTGGCCTGGTCCGGTGCGTTGGTGCTGACCGTGTTCGTGTTGTTGGTGAGCCTGGGCGCACGTGCCCTGCTACTGCGCAACAAGATTTCCAATGACTGACCTATCTTTCCGGACACCCGACATGAACGATCTCCAAAACGCCACGCCGATGCATCGCATCGCTGTTCCGGCCGCAAAGGGGGCGCCAACGGCGCAGGCGCCGGTGAAGGTGGCCGCACGCAATCTGGATTTCTATTACGACAAGTATCACGCGTTGAAGGGCATCAACATCGAAATCCCCGAAAAGCGCGTCACCGCGCTGATCGGACCGTCCGGCTGCGGCAAATCGACCCTGCTGCGCATCTTCAACCGCATCTACGCGCTGTACCCGAAGATGGAAGCGCGCGGCGAGGTGCTGCTGGACAACGAAAACATCCTGTCGCCGAAGTACCCGATGAACCGCCTGCGCAGCAAAGTGGGCATGGTGTTCCAGAAGCCCGTGCCGTTTCCGATGACCATCTTCGAGAACGTGGCCTACGGCATCCGCCACCACGAAAAACTGTCCAAGGCCGACATGCAGGACCGCGTCGAACAGGCGCTGCGCCAGGGCGCACTGTGGGACGAAGTCAAGGACAAGCTGGGACAGAGCGCGCTGGGGTTGTCCGGTGGCCAGCAGCAGCGCCTGTGCATCGCACGCGCTGTGGCACTGCGCCCGGACGTGCTGCTGCTGGACGAACCGACCTCGGCGCTGGACCCGATCTCCACCAGCCGTATCGAGCAACTGGTGGAAGAGCTCAAGCGCGACTACACCATCGTGATCGTCACCCACAACATGCAACAGGCCGCCCGCGTGTCCGACTACACCGCCTTCATGTATCTGGGCGACCTGATCGAGCACGACCGCACCGAGACCATTTTTTCGCAGCCCTCCAAGCAACAGACCGAGGACTACATCACCGGCCGGTTCGGGTGATGCAAGGCGACGCACCGTAACGCCCGCATTGAAGCAGCTCCGTCTCCTGCCGTGCCCGGCGCATTCGGCGGGGTAGCAGACATCCACCACGGCCATGTAATCGAGACCACGATGAACCAGCACCTCAACGACCATATCGTCAAAAGCTACGACGAGGAGCAGCACCGTCTTGTCGCCGAGATCGTGCGCATGGGCGACACGGCGGTGGCGCAGCTGGAGGCGGCGCTGGACGTGGTGGAACGGCGCGACGACCACGCCGCGCATCGCATCGTGGTCAACGACGAGGCGATCGACGCGCTGGAACATGCGATCAGCCACGACGTGATGCGACTGGCATTGCGCGGGCCGATGGCGCGCGACCTGCGCGAGATCCTGGCCGGCCTGCGCATCCCGGCCGATATCGAGCGCATCGGTGATTACGCGGCCAACGTGGCCAAGCGCTCGATCGCGCTGAACTCGGCGCCACCGCTGCCGCAAACGGTGGGCCTGCGCGCGCTCGGGCAGATGGCGGCCGATGCGGTGCGCGCGGCGGTGCAGGCGTATCGCGACAAGGACGCCAATGCCGCGATCCGCGTGCGCGACGAAGACGCACGGCTGGATGCGCAGTACACCGCGCTGTTCCGCGAGTTGCTGACCTACATGATGGAAGACCCGCGCAACATCACCCCGTGCACGCATCTGCTGTTCATGGCCAAGAACCTGGAACGCATCGGCGACCACGCCACCAACATCGCCGAAAACGTCTGGTTTCTGGTGCATGGCGAACAGCCGTTGCCGCCACGCCTCAAGCGCGACGACACCAGCAGCACCGGCGTCATCTGAGCGCTGGCGGCGCTGTGCGGCAGCGGGCCCTTGCTGGCGGCAGCTGCCGGAACGCCTTGTGAGCTGCAATGGCAGGCCGGTCGCCGACGCGCCGGACCAAAGGCGCACGCAAGGCGCGCCTCGCGCCGTCGAGCCCCGGGGTGTGACCTGCTAGGCTATGTGGATGAACGAACCGGTCGACCCACAGCCTGCCCGCGCCATCCTGCCCATGTCGCGGCGCTTCCGCGGCTATCTGCCCGTCGTGGTGGACGTGGAGACCGGCGGCTTCGACTGGAACCGGCACGCCTTGCTGGAAATTGCCTGCGTGCCGATCGAAATGGACGACGAGGGCCGCTTCTTCCCCGGGCAGACCGCCAGCGCGCATCTGGTGCCGGCGCCCGGGCTGGAGATCGACCCCAAGTCGCTGGAAATCACCGGCATCGTGCTCGACCATCCCTTCCGCTTTGCCAAGCAGGAAAAGGACGCCTTGGACCACGTCTTCGCCCCGGTACGCGCCGCGGTGAAAAAGTACGGGTGCCAGCGCGCGATCCTGGTCGGCCACAACGCGCATTTCGATCTGAATTTCCTCAACGCGGCAGTGGCGCGCGTGGGGCATAAACGCAATCCGTTTCATCCTTTCAGCGTGTTCGATACGGTGACGCTGGCCGGCGTGGCCTATGGCCAGACCGTGCTGGCGCGTGCCGCGCAGGCTGCGGGTCTGGACTGGAACACGGCCGATGCACACAGCGCGGTCTACGACACCGAGCAGACCGCGCGGCTGTTCTGCACGATCGCCAATGCCTGGCCGGGGCCTGTTTAGGTCGGGATTCGGGATTCGGGATTCGGGATTGGCAGGAGCGCGCGGTTTTCGGGCTGCGCGATCGTTCCCGCTTGCGCTACGAACAGTTGCCGACATGCAACTCGCGTCGTCTTATGCAGGCGTGCACTTGCCCTCGGATTGGAGGCCTCGTTCCCTGCAAGGCTCAGGTCTTCCGCCCGCGACAGAGAAGCGCCGACGCAGCGCTTCACGAATCCCCAATCCCCAATCCCGGCCTCTAACCCACCCAGATCTGGTCGCGCCCCGCGCTTTTGGCCTGGTAAAGCGCCTGGTCGGCGCGTTGCATCAACGATGAGCCGGTGTCGTCATCGCGCAGTGCGGTCACCCCGGCACTGAAGGTCACCTGCAGCCCTTCCACGCCGCCCCAGTCGCTGCGCGCATGGAAGCGCGTGCGAATGCGTTCGCACAGCGCCTGTGCATCGTGCAATGCGGTGTCGGCCAGCAGCAGCGCAAACTCTTCGCCACCAAGACGGGCGGGCAGATCCGAGGCGCGTGCAGCGGCGGTGAGCAATGCACCCACCTCGTGTAGCACCGCATCGCCACTGGCATGCGAATGCCGGTCGTTGATGCGCTTGAAATGATCGATATCCAGGATCGCCAGCACCAATGGGCGCCCGCTGCGCCGTGCGCGGCTGATGTCGCGCGCCAGTGCTTCGTCGAAGTGGCGACGGTTGGGCAGCCCGGTCAGTACATCCTCGTGCGCCTGGCGCTCGAACACGTCGGACTTGATGCGCAGGCGAGTCAGCAATTCGCTCTTTTCCTGATTGGCCTGCAGCAGACGCTGGGCCTGCATCTGCAAATCCTGGGTGCGCTTGCGCACCAGTTCGGCCAAGCGCGCGTTGTGGGTCTTGTAGCGATGCAACAGCACCCGGTACAGCAGGGTCAGCGCAAGAATCGCGCCCAGCGCCGCAGCAATGCGCACATCGCGGCGCTGCCACCACAGCGGCAGCACGTCAAAGGTCCAGCGCGCCTCCTGCGGGCTCCACGCGCCGCCCGGGTGACGTGCGGCCACACGCAAGGTGTAGTGGCCCGGCGGCAGGCCGATGAATTCCACGCTGCGCTGCCGGCCGCGCGCGATCCAGACATTGTCCAGGCCGTCCAGACGGGTGCGGTACTCGATGCGCTCGGACAGCAGAAAGCTCATGCCCACATACGAGACATTGAGCCGGTAGCCGCCAGGCAGTTGCGCCTGCTGGCGCCATGCCAGCGGGCGGCCATCCTGTTGCACGCTTTCGATCAACGCCGGCGGCGGGCGACGTTCGCGAAACCGCTGCAGGCGCGCGGGATCGACCGTGCTCACGCCACCAGCGGTGACCATCCAGACCGACCCGTCCGCACGTTCGATCATGCTGGGGCCGGAACTGCCGTTGGCCTGCGCATTGCCCATGCCATCGATCTCGCCATAACGCTCGATGGCGAGCGTGCCGTGCCCATCAGCAACCGCATTGAGCGCGGCAAACCCGGTCCGCAACATGCCACGGTTGCTGCTGATCCAGGCGTTGCCGAAGCGGTCCTCGACGAGCTGGAACACCGTGTCCACCGGCATGCCCTGCTCCAGACCCACGCGTGCGAGGCTGCCGCCGCGTGCGCGGTACAGGCCGCGATCGGTGGAGATCCACACCGCATCGCCAATGGACTGAAAGCCGAACACGCTGCGCGCGCCGCCCAGGCGTTCCAGGTCCAGTTGCCGCAGCGTGCCGTCGCGCAACACTGCCGCGCCATCGACCGATCCGATCCACAGCGCGCCATCGATGCTGGCCAACGCGGTCACCACGCCGTCGGGCAGGCCCTGGACCGTCACCGGCACGCGCTTGCCCTCCACCAATTGCACGACGCCGCGTTGCGTCGCCAGCCACACCACATCCTGCGCATCGACCGCGATGGCCCGGATATGGCCGCTGGGAATGCCTTCGGCGTCGCCGTAATGCCGTAAGACGCGACCATCGCGCAGCACGAAGACTCCGTCGGCGTAGGTCCCGACCCACAGGTCGCCATGCCGATCCAGCGCCAGGCTGAGCACCGACAGCCGCCGCCCCGACGGTGTGGCAACCGGCACCGGCACGACGCGGCCATCTGGCAGCATGCGGTCCAGACCGGCGGTACTGGCGATCCACAGGCTGCCATCGCGGTCTTCCAGCACCGCGCGCGCATAGTCGCCGCTCAACCCATCGCGCTGGCTGTAGCTGCTGAACAAGGTCTCGCGCAGCCGAAACAGGCCACCGTTGGCGCCCACCCAGATGCTGCCTTCGGCATCTTCGCGCAGGCTGACGATCCGCCCGGTGGGCAGGCTGCGGCCTGCTGCCAGATGCTCCACGCCATGACTGCCGATCCGCAGCAGGCCCTGGTTTTCGCTGCCCAGCCAGAGGTCGCCATTGCGGTCCTGCAGCATCGCGGTGAAATGGCCCTGCCCCGGCAGCCGGTGCACCAGCACTGCCCGCTCGTCGTGCAGGCGGAACAGCTGCTCGCCGGCAACCACCCACACCGTGCCGTCCGGCGCGCGATAAGGCCACGCCAGGCCCGGCGGCAGACCGAAGGCCGCCGGCGCGCGGTGCATGCGTCCATCCGGCTCGCGATAGATCAAGCCATCCAGCGTGCCGATCAACAAGCGGCCCTGGCCGTCGAACAGCATGCGCGGAAAACTGCTCTGCAGCGGCACGCCGTCACGCGGCAGGAAATAGTCGAAGCGTCCATCCGGCCACAGACATCCCAGCCCGTGGCCTTCGAACAACAGCCACATGCGGCCATCCGAATCCATGGTCATCGCATGGATCAGCGCCTGCGGCCATTGGCCCGTGCGTTGCCATTGCCGCCACTGCCCGTCGGCACCGTGACGCACCAGATTGCCGCGCGCATCGCTGAGCCAGAGCGCGCCATCGCGGTCCACATACAGCGCACCGACCCCGTTATCGGGCAGCCCCGGGCGCGTGCTGCGATCGATCACGCTGAATTCCAGGCCGTTGTAGCGCACCAGGCCTTCCCAGGTGGCGAACCACAGATAACCGTCGCGGGTCTGGGCGATGTCGCGCAACGAGTTGTGCGGCAGGCCGTTGCGCGAACTCCAGCTGTCGATCGCGTAATTGCGCAAGGACGCCGTGCCGGCCGGCGCGGCGATCGCTGCGGCACAAGACACTGCGAACAACAGGCAGAGGCCGACACCAAGCCAGTGCCGCCACTGCCAATACCGTCGTGCCGACGCCAGGTCGGCGTCCCCGTTCTCGCCCTTGCCGCGGGCGCCCACCCCAAGATTCATCAGACATGACATACCGTTTACTGACGATATGGTAGGCAAAAAGCGCCCGGCGCGCTGAGCGGGTCACCGGCCCGGTGCCGCAACGCCTGCTATGACGGCGTTGCCGCGCCCCGTTTGTTGCTGTGCCAGTCACGGGAATGCCGCAATCTGCGCAGATCGCGGCGTCGGTCCACGCAGCTACGCGACGGTGTCAGCTGCCGCTGGCCGCGATTGCGCGGCAGAATCCACAGGGTGCCGTTGGCTCCCTTTGCCGCTTGCCTTCAGGCGCCCAGCCGCTGGCGCACGGCCTCGAACAGGGTCACGCCGGTTGCCACCGACACGTTCAGGCTCTCGATATCGCCCGGCATCGGAATCTTGACCAGGCCATCGCAGTGCTCGCGGGTGAGACGGCGCAGGCCATCGGCCTCGCCACCGAGCACCAGCCCGACATTGCCGCGCAGGTCCACGCTGTACAACGAGGCATCGGCCTCGCCCGCCAATCCGTACAGCCACACGCCCTGCTTCTGCAGATCGCGCAGGCAGCGCGCCAGGTTGGTGACCGCCACCACCGGAATGCGGTCGGCGGCGCCGGCCGAGGTCTTGCGCACGGTGGCGTTCACCGTGGCCGACTTGTCCTTGGGGATGACCACCGCAGTGACACCGGCAGCCGCGGCGCTGCGCAGGCAGGCGCCCAGGTTATGCGGGTCCTGCACACCATCGAGCACCAGCACCAGCGCACGCCCCTGCGCCGCTTCGACCAGCCCTTCCAGCTCGTTCTCGGCCCACAGGCGCGCGGCGGCGTAGCGTGCCGCCACCCCCTGGTGACGGACCTGCCCACCCACGCCGTCCAACGCCTGGGTATTGACCCGGCGCACGTCGATGCCCTTGCGGCGTGCCTGTTCTTCGATCTCGGTCAGGCGCGGGTTCTTGCTGCCGGCCTCGATCAAGACCTCGCGCACGTTGTCGGCGTCGTTCTCGACGGACGAGGCGACAGCGTTGACGCCGACGATCCACTGGTTCTGCTTGCTCATTGCGCGGGCATACGAAGAAATGTGGGGGAATGGTAGGGCCTGCGGCCTGCCACGTCACGGCCGGGCATGGATCGCCCGCACACGATGGCCAAACGCCGGGCGGTAATGCCGCTGATGCCTGTTGCAGTGGCGAGGCCGGCGACAACACGCAGAGGGGGGCTACGTCAGCCCCTGCACGTCTGCCGCAGCTCGAACCACGGTGATGGCTGTTGACTCTCGCGCTGCTGCAGCTGTTACTGGTGAGCCGCGCCCCTGGCCCGCAACGGGAGGTTAGACAACCGTTGCGCAGGGTTGGCTGCGGCACGCCAACACATCGGTGCTCCACACGTCCTTGCAATGTTTGCAGCTCGCGCAGCGCCGACGACTGGCAGCGAACTGCGCCACGTTGCCGGCAGCGTGGATAGCACCTGGATGCAAGTTGACCTTGGGCCGTTACTTACACCGGCCACCGCTCGGTGTCGTGGTCCGGATGCTGCCGCGAGACCAGCGAAGCCTGGAATGCTTCTGCGGCGGCATCATCTTCCGTGCGTCGTGTCGGCAACTGCGCCAACGCATCGACAAACGGCAGCTTGCGCTCCAGGCCGTACTGAATGTGCGGAGGCAACCGCTCCGGCGTGTCGAATGCGCCGGCGGCGATCGCCACGCCATCGGGCGCTTCATAGGTCAGCGGCGTGCCGCAATCGGCGCAGAAACCGCGCTGTACCACCGACGAGGAGGCGAAGCGCTTGGGCTCACCGCGGGTCCAGCGGAACGCGCTGCCGCGCACCGACACCAATGGCGCGTAATACGCCCCGAAGGCTTTCTGGCACATCCGGCAATGGCAGATCGACGCGTCGTCGAGCACGCCGCGCACGTGGAAACGCACGGCGCCGCATTGGCAACCACCGCTGTATTCGGAAGAGCTGTTCATCCTGCGCCCCGCTTGTCAGCTTGCAACGGATATCGCGGTGACCCCAGCGCTCGCCGCGAGCCACCAGCCTGCACTACCGCGCCGGCACGTTGCGAGCGGCCCGCTCGACCGCCCGCAACGCCGACTTCAATTGGCCTTTTTCCTGCGCTTGGCCGGTTTTTCGCGTGGCGGCAGCGGCGCTTCGGGTGCTGCGCCATCCTCGGCCAGACGGAAGTCGATCTTGCGCTCTTCCATGCTGGCCTTGAGCACCAGCACGCGTACCGGATCGCCCAGGCGGAACTCGCTGCCGCGGCGCTCGCCACTGAGCGTCTTGCGGATCGGGTCGAACTGGTAATAATCCTGCGGCAACTGGGTGACGTGCACCAGGCCATTGACCTTGGACTGGGTCAATTCCACGAACAGACCAAAGCCGGTCACGCCACTGATGACGCCGTCGAACTGGCCACCGACGTGCTTTTCCATCCAGGCGGCGCGATAACGCTCATCCACTTCGCGCTCGGCTTCGTCGGCACGGCGTCCGCGTTCGGAACACTGCAGCGCCAACGCCGACATCTGCCGTGGGGTATAGATGAACTTGTCCGGGCTGGCCCCGGTCAAGGCATGCTTGATCGCGCGGTGCACCAGCAGATCGGGGTAACGGCGGATCGGCGACGTGAAGTGCGCGTACGCCTCCAACGCCAGACCGAAGTGACCGTTGTTCTCCGGCGAATACACCGCCAGGCTCTGGCTGCGCAGCAGCACCGACTCCAGCAACGCCGCGTCCGGGCGCGCGCGCACCTTCTTGAGCAGCTTGGTGTAGTCGCCGGGGCGCACCTTGCTCCACGCCGGCAGGCTGAGCTGGAACTCCTTGAGGAACTCCAGCAGGTCTTCGAACTTGCTCTCCGGCGGGCGCTCATGCACGCGGTACGGCGCGGGCACATGCATGCTCAGCAGATAGCGTGCCGCCTCGACGTTGGCGGCGATCATGCACTCTTCGATCAGCTTGTGCGCATCGTTGCGCACCAGCATGCCGGCCTGGGTCACCTCACCGGTGTTGTCGAGCACGAAGCGTACTTCGGAGGTTTCGAACTCGATCGCGCCGCGCTGCGTACGGGCCTTGGACAGCACGTGATACAGCTGATGCAGGCGCTGCACCTGCGGCAGCAACGGGCCGATGAAGGCCTTGGTATCGGCGTCGTCTTCGCCAACCGCCTTCCAGACCTGGTTGTAGGTCAGGCGTGCGTGCGAGTTCATCACCGCTTCGTAGAACCGCGAGCCGGTCACCTCGCCGTCGCGCCCCACCTGCATGTCGCAGACGAAGCACATGCGGTCGACCTTGGGCATCAGCGAGCAGATGCCGTTGGACAATGTCTCCGGCAGCATCGGCACCACGAATCCCGGGAAGTACACCGAGGTGGCGCGTTTTTGCGCCTCGTCGTCCAGCGGCGTGCCAGGACGCACGTAGTTGGACACGTCGGCGATCGCCACCACCAGGCGGAAGCCGTCGGCATTGGGTTCGCAATACACCGCGTCGTCGAAGTCCTTGGCATCCTCGCCATCGATCGTGACCAGCGGCATCTGCCGCAGATCCACCCGCCCGCCGATCATCTGCGGCTCGACCACCAACGGCACGGCGGCCGCTTCGTCCAGCACTTCCTGCGGAAATTCGTGCGGCAGCTCATGGCCGTGGATGGCCATTTCCACCACCAGCGACGGGGTGAGCTTGTCGCCGAGCACCGCGATGATCTTGCCGATGGCCGGGCGGCGCGCGTCCGGCGGCGCGATCAGCTCGCACACCACCAACTGCCCTTCGCGCGCCTCGCCGATCCCATCCGGCGCAATCTGCACGTTGCGCTGGATGCGCTTGTCGTCCGGATCGACGTACGCCACGCCATGTTCGTAGAAAAAACGCCCGAGCATGCGCGACATGCCGCGCTCGAGCACGCGCGCAATCGCGCCTTCGCGACGGCCGCGGCGGTCGATGCCGGTGACGTTGGCCAACGCACGGTCGCCGTGCATGACCTTGCGCATCTCGAACGGCGGCAGGAACAGATCGTCACCGCCCTCGTCCGGCTTGAGGAAGCCGAAGCCTTCCGGATTGGCGATCACGACACCGGCAATCAGGCTGGTCTGCTGCACCGGCGCGTAGCCGCCACGGCGGTTCTGCACCAGCTGCGCTTCGCGCACCATTGCAGCCAGGCGCTTGCCCAGCGCATCGATGCGATCGCTCAGGTTGAGCTTGTCGGCGATCTCTTCAGCAGTCTGCGGGCCGTCGCAGGCATCGAGCAGCTGCAGGATGGCCTCGCGGCTGGCAATGGGCTCGGCGTAGCGCAGGGCCTCACGATCGGCATGCGGGTCCTTGAACCCGGCATTGCCGGCCTGGACTCCTTTCTTCTGGGCGGCCTCGTTCTGGAAACGTTCCGGCAGCGGCGCGGCAGGCCCGCTCTTGCGCGGGTGTGGTGCGCGGGGAGCCGCCGGCATGGGCAGCGCGTCCGATGGCTGTGAGGCTACGCCGGAGGCTTTATCGGCAGCGCGCTTGTTGGCGGCCTTGGTCGATGCACCGGCGGCGGCGCGAACCAGGAAGTCCGGCATCCAGCCTGGCAACTTCTGCTGCTCGGCGGTGCTGGACTCGGCTGCGCCGGTGGATTTGCGGCGACTCGGCCGATCGGAATCTGGGGTGTTTTTCTTTGTCATTGCCCTAATGGTACCCCCTGCGGTCCTGACGTGGGCGGCAAGGCCGGCCCGTCCATGGCAATGGATGCAGGCAAGTTGTTGACAAGCCCGCCGGGAGTCTGCAAAATTCGCTGCTCACCTGCCCAGGTGGCGGAATTGGTAGACGCACTAGCTTCAGGTGCTAGCGGGGGCAACTTCGTGGAGGTTCGAGTCCTCTTCTGGGCACCAGTTTAAAAAGACCTCCGAGCGATCGGGGGTCTTCTGGTTTTTGGGCTACGGAAAACGCTGGGCCCTGGTCGCTGCCGCGCCGCTCGCTGTTCTGCTGAGGCCCGGCACCGCGGTTGACCATGGTCATCGCAATCACCTCGCGCAGCGCAACCACTCAACCGTCACGTCACCACGTGGCAATCGCTCACCCGTGGGCGGCGATACATTCGCTGCCGTCATCCGCGTCAACGCCGGCAGCGCCCGCATCGCGCATGCTGCCGGTCGTTCGATCACGGAACTGCTGTCATCCCCGCCGCGCGCAGTGCCTGTGCCCAGATCCGGTAGCCGGCCTCGCTGGGATGGGTGCCGTCGGGCATCAGGGCTTCGGGCAGGCTGCCGTCGGGCTGCAGCAGCTGCGGGCCGATATCGACCAGGCGCACCGCCGGGTCGCTGGCATACCGCGTGCGCAGCAAGCGGTTGGTTTCGGCAATCGGAGCACGCTGCGGATCGCCGGCAGAGCGGCCACGCGGCATGATGGCCATCAGGATGAGCTTGCTGTTGGGTAGACGACGGCGCACTTCGCTCACCACCGCTTCGACGCCCTGTGCTGCTTCGGCAGGCGTGCTGGCGCGCGATTGCGCGGTGCCGGTGAGGTTGTTGGTGCCGATATGCACAACCACCCAGCGCGGATCCAGGCCGTCGAGCTCGCCCTGGCGGATACGCCACAACACGTTCTGGGTGCGATCCCAGCCGAAGCCCAGGTTGAGCACCGGCCGCTTGCCATACAACCACTGCCACGACGCCGGCCCGCTGACGCGCGTGGCTTGCGGCGGGCCCGCCCAGAAGTGGGTGATCGAATCGCCGATCATCACCACCTCCGGCTTGAGCGTACGCGCGGCAGCCAGTGCGGCATGGTGGCGTGCGTACCAGTCGTAGGAGTCCTGTTCCAGCCAATCGACCGGCAGCAGCGAGGTCGCCACGTCGCGGCCGAGCTCGGCCACCGGCTTGACCGGCGCCTCCCCCAACAGCCGCGCCAGCGTGGGCTCGATCGCCTCGGCCAGCATGCGTTGGCCCTGGGTGTCCGGATGCAGGGCACCGGCGGCAGGATGGAAGCGCGTGTCGTAGAACAGCTCGGTGCGCAGCGTGCCGGCACGTTGAAACACCGCGCTCACATCCAGGTAGGTCACACGCGGGTTGTCGCCGTAACGCACTGCCAGACTCTGGTTGACCTGCGCGTCGCGACGCGATTTCTCCGCAGAAACACCGCTGGGCAGCACACTCAACAACAGGATGTGGGTGCGCGGCAGCTTTTGTTCGAGCGCGGCAACCACCGCGTCGATGCCGAGCTGAGCCTGCTCCGCGCTTTGGCCGAGATGGCCGGTGTTGTTGGTGCCGACCAGCACCAGCGCGACCTTGGGCTGCAGCCCGTCGACTTCGCCATTGGCCAGCCGCCACAGCACGTTTTCGGTGCCGTCACCGCTGAAGCCCAGATTGAGCGCGCCGCGGCTGCCGTAGAAGGTCTGCCAGGTCGGCTGGAAGTCTTCGTCCGGCGCCTTGGATTTTTCGTAGTTCTGGGTGATCGAGTCGCCGATCAGCAGCAGCTTGGTCTCCGGATGCTGCCTGACCTGCTCCAGCACCTGCGCATGCCGCTGCGCCCACCAGGGCTCCTGCAGGCGATCGGTGGGGACGATCGACGGCGGCGGCGTCTGCGCGCTCGCTGCGGGGCAGATCAGCAGCAGCCCCCAACACACCAGTGCGGGCGCGATGGCGGATAGCGAAAGGCGAGGAAACACAGCGTGCAAGGACCGGAGCATGCGCGCACCAGAGGCTGGAGAAGCCACGATTGTGATCCGCGCGCGCCGCGCACCACAAGCGTGGACACAGCCACCGCCATGTAAGGCTGCGAAGTGCTTGTGATGTGTCGGCGCCAGGCCACTGGCACGACACATCTCTGATCGCAGACCGCTCACGCTTGCGTAGGAGCGCGCTGGCGCGCGATGCGGCGTTATCGATAACGCTTCATCGCGCGCGAGCGCGCTCCTACCTGGCAGTGGGAAGCAATCGCCTAAATCAAGCACTGGATCAAGCGCTGCGCACCTCGGGCCAATGGAGTCGGCAACCGGCGGCGCGCTGCCGGAACCGGCCGCTCAGCGCAGGCCGGTTTCGCTGCGTGCGATCACCAGACGCTGGATCTCCGAGGTGCCTTCGTAGATTTCGGTGATCTTGGCATCGCGGAAGTAGCGCTCCAGCGGCATTTCCTTGGAATACCCCATGCCGCCGTGAATCTGCACGGCCTGGTGGGTGATCCACATCGCTGCCTCGGAGGCGGTGAGCTTGGCGACCGCCGCTTCGGTGCCGAATGACTTGCCCTGCCCCTTGAGCCAGGCCGCGCGCAGCGTCAGCAACAAGGCTGCATCCAGCTTGCACTTCATGTCGGCAATCTTGGCCTGGGTCATCTGGAAAGTGCCGATCGCCGCGCCGAAGGCCTTGCGCTCCTTCGCATACGCCAGCGTGGCTTCATAGGCGGCGCGCGCAATGCCCACGGCCTGCGACGCGATCCCGATACGCCCGGCATCGAGCACGCTCATCGCGGTCTTGAAGCCCGCTCCCTCCTGGCCCAGCACCTCGCCAGGCTGCGCGACGTAGTCGGCGAACTCGATCTCGCAGGTGGCCGAGGCGCGAATGCCGAGCTTGGGCTCGGTCTTGCCGCGGTGGAAGCCGGCACGCTCGGTATCGACCATGAACGCGGTGATGCCGCGCGAGCCCTTGTCCGGTTCGGTCACCGCGAACAGCACGATGTACCTGGCCACCGGGCCGGAGGTGATCCAGCTCTTCTTGCCATTGATGACGAAGCGGCCATCGGCCTGCCTGACCGCGCGGCAACGCATCGCCGAGGCATCCGAACCAGACTGCGGCTCGGTCAGCGCGAAGGCACCGATGTGCGTGCCTTCGGCAATCGCGCGCACGTACAGCTGCTTCTGCGCCTCGGTGCCGTTCTTCAGGATGCCGGTGCAGAACAGCGAATTATTGACCGACATGATGGTGGAGTGCGCACCGTCGGCGGCGGCAATTTCGATCATCGCCAGTGCGTAGCTGATCGGGTCCATGCCGGCGCCGCCGTACTCGGCCGGTACCTCGATGCCCATCAGGCCGTTCTCACCCAGCAGCTGGATGTTTTCCAGGGGGAATTCGCCGCTGCGGTCGAACTGCTCGGCGCTGGGGGCGATCTTTTCCTGGGCGATCCGGCGGGCCACGTCCTGGATCATCAGTTGTTCTTCGGTAAAGCTGAAATCCACGTTCGACCCCTCCCGGGTATTGGCTGAGCGGCCATTGTAGCCACAACCATTCGCATGCGTATGTAGTTGACCCCACACCCCGCCCAGCCGAAAATATCTCCATATCGCGATATAGAGATATTCATGGATCTGGAAGACTGGTCGGCCCGCCTGAAAGTATTCGCCGACGCTACCCGAGTCCGCCTGCTGGCCTTGCTGGAACAGGAAGAACTCACCGTGGCCGAGCTGTCGGCCATTACCCGACTGGCCCAGCCGCGCGTGTCCACCCACCTTGCCAAGCTCAAGGAAGCCGGGCTGGTGCGCGACCGCCGCGCCGGCGTGTCGGCGTACTACCGCTTCGACGAAGTGTCGCTGGACCCGGCGCAACGGGCGCTGTGGCTGGCGCTGAGCACCGGCAGCGACGATCCGCTGCTGCGGCAGGACGCCGAGCGCGTGGCCGCCGTGCTCGCCAACCGCGCCGCCGACCAGAACTGGGCCGATTCGGTCGCCGGTGACATGGAGCGCCACTACTCGCCCGGCCGCACCTGGGAGGCACTGGCACGCACAGCCCTGCCCCTGCTGGAAACCGGCGACGTGCTGGACATCGCTTCCGGCGACGGCGTACTGGCCGAACTGGTGGCCCCGCACGCCACCCGCTACATCTGCATCGACACCAGCGCCCGCGTGGTCGCCGCCGCCAGCGAACGCCTGCGCAAGCTGCGCAACGTGGAAGTGCGCGAGGGCGACATGCATGCGCTGCCGTTCCCCGATGCCAGCTTCGACCTGGTGGTGCTGATGCATGCGCTCACCTACGCCGCAAAGCCTGCGCAGGCGGTGGCCGAATCGGCGCGCGTGCTGCGCCCCGGCGGCCGCCTGCTGCTGTGCAGCCTGGCCAAGCACGAACATCGCGCCGCAGTGCATGCCTACGGCCACGTCAATCTCGGTTTTGCCGCCAAGGAACTGCGCAGGTTCGTCGAGAAGGCCGACCTGGAGGTGTCCAGCCTGGAGACGGTGACGCGCGAAAAACGTCCGCCGCATTTCGAGGTGATCTCGTTGATTGCGGTGAAGCCGGGAATCGGGAATCGGGATTCGGGATTGGTGGAAAACAAAGACACTGCGGCGAGGAGAACCGGGCCATGACGCACGCGCGAATCCCCAATTCCGAATCCCCAATCCCGTTTACTTTGCCGTGGCTGCACCCCGAGCGCGCTGCCTCGCTCACGGCCGCATTGCGCGCGCGCATCCTCATCATCGACGGCGCGATGGGCACCATGATCCAGCGCCACGACCTGCAGGAACCGGATTACCGCGGCACGCGTTTTGCCGACGGCTACGACAGCGCGCACGTGCATGGCCCGGGATGCGATCACGCGCACGCGCCGGAAGGGCATGACCTGAAAGGCAACAATGATCTCCTGCTACTGACGCGCCCGGAGATCATTGCCGGCATTCACCGCGCCTATCTGGACGCCGGTGCCGACCTGCTGGAAACCAACACCTTCAACGCCACCTCGGTGAGCCAGGCCGACTATCACCTGGAACATCTGGTGTACGAATTGAACAAGGCCGGCGCGCAGGTGGCGCGCGCATGCTGCGATGCCGTCGAGGCGCTGACACCGCACAAGCCGCGCTTTGTCATCGGCGTGCTCGGCCCCACCAGCCGCACCGCGTCGATCAGCCCGGATGTCAACGACCCCGGGTATCGCAATACCAGCTTCGATGCGCTGCGGCAGACCTACCGCGAGGCGATCGAAGGCCTGATCGACGGCGGCGCCGACACGCTGATGGTGGAAACCATCTTCGACACGCTCAATGCCAAGGCCGCGCTGTACGCGATCGAGGAAGTCTTCGAGGCACGCGGCGGGCGCTTGCCCGTGATGATCTCCGGCACCATCACCGACGCCTCCGGCCGCACCTTGTCCGGCCAGACGGCCGAGGCGTTCTATGCGTCGGTTGCGCATGGCCGGCCGCTGTCGGTGGGACTGAACTGCGCGCTCGGCGCAAAGGACCTGCGCCCACATGTGGAGACGCTGGCGCGGATTGCCGATGCCTATGTCAGCGCGCACCCCAATGCCGGCTTGCCGAATGCATTCGGCGAGTACGACGAAACGCCGGAAGAGATGGCGCACACCTTGCGCGAATTCGCGCAGGCCGGCCTGCTCAACCTGGTCGGCGGCTGCTGCGGCACCTCGCCCGATCACATCCGCGCCATCGCCGAAGCGGTGGCCGATCTGCCACCGCGGCAATTGCCTGGCGCGCAGGAGCTGGCGGCGTGATGCGGCAGGCGTGCCCTCATCCGCCCTTCGGGCACCTTCTCCCGCAAGCGGGAGAAGGACACAGCATGGCGGGGCTTGGCGCAACGACGCTCCACGCGCCGCACCTTGCCCTTCTCCCGCGGGCAGAAGAAAGACACAGCATGGCATGGCTTGGCACAACGACACTCCACGCGCCGCGCCCGACCCTTCTCCCGCTGGCGGAAGAAAGACACAGCATGGCGGGGCCTGCCACAACGACACTCCACGCGCCGCGCCTTGCCCTTCTCCCGCGGGCAGAAGAAAGACACAGCATGGCATGGCTTGGCACAACGACACTCCACGCGCCGCGCCCGACCCTTCTCCCGCTGGCGGAAGAAAAACACCGCACGGCGTGGCTTGCCACAGAGAGACTCCAGGTGCAGCGCCCTCCCCTTCTCCCGCCTGCGGGAGAAGGTGGCGCGCAGCGCCGGATGAGGGCCGCATTCCATCGCGTTCCCTCATCTGGTCATAAACACCAACACACCCAGACTGATCGCGGCGCCAACCTCCAGCAGAGCCTTGCATGAGCACTCCCCGCTACACCCGCCTGTCCGGCCTGGAACCGCTGGTCATCACCCCGGACCTGCTGTTTATCAATGTCGGCGAGCGCACCAACGTCACCGGCAGCGCCCAGTTCCGCAAGCTGATCAAGGAAGAGCGCTACGAAGAAGCGGTGGAAGTGGCGCGCCAGCAGGTGGCCAATGGTGCGCAGATCCTCGACGTCAACATGGACGAGGGCCTGATCGATTCCGAGAAGGCGATGACCCGCTTTCTCAATCTGATCATGTCCGAACCGGATATCGCGCGCATCCCGGTGATGGTCGATTCGTCCAAGTGGACGGTGATCGAAGCGGGCCTGAAATGCCTGCAAGGCAAGAGCGTGGTCAATTCGATCTCGCTCAAGGAAGGCGAAGCGGTCTTCATCGAGCAGGCACGCAAGGTGCTGCGCTATGGCGCCGCCGCGGTGGTGATGGCCTTCGATGAGGTGGGCCAGGCGGACACCTGCGCACGCAAGGTGGAAATCTGCACGCGTGCCTACAAGGTGCTGACCGAGCAGGTCGGCTTCCCGCCGGAAGACATCATCTTCGACCCGAACATCTTTGCCGTCGCCACCGGCATCGAAGAACACGACAACTACGCAGTGGACTTCATCGAAGCCACCCGTGAAATCAAACGCACGTTGCCGCACTGCCATATCTCCGGCGGCGTGTCGAATGTGTCGTTCTCGTTCCGCGGCAACGAAAGCGTGCGCCAGGCCATCCACTCGGTGTTCCTGTTCCATGCGATCAAGGCCGGCATGGACATGGGCATCGTCAATGCCGGCGGCATGCCGATCTACGACGACCTGGACCCTGAGCTACGCGAGCGCGTGGAGGATGTGATCCTCAACCGGCGCAAGGACGGCACCGAGCGCCTGCTGGAGATCGCCGAGCGTTACAAGGGCACCAAGGGTGCGGCGAAAGCCGAAGACCTGGCCTGGCGCGACAAGCCGGTACGCGCGCGCCTGGCGCATGCATTGGTGCACGGCATCGATGCATACGTGGACACCGATACCGAAGAAGCGCGTCAGCAGTCCACCCGCCCGCTGGATGTGATCGAAGGCCCGCTGATGGACGGCATGAACGTGGTCGGCGACCTGTTCGGGGCCGGCAAGATGTTCCTGCCGCAGGTGGTCAAGTCCGCACGCGTGATGAAGAAGGCCGTGGCGTATCTGTTGCCCTACATCGAAGCGGAAAAATTGCGCACCGGCGATGTCGGCAGGTCCAATGGCAAGATCATCATGGCCACCGTCAAGGGCGACGTGCACGACATCGGCAAGAACATTGTCGGGGTGGTGTTGGCCTGCAACAACTTCGATGTGGTGGACCTGGGCGTGATGGTGTCGGCGCAGGTGATCCTGGATCGTGCACGCGCAGAAAATGCCGACCTGATCGGTCTGTCGGGCCTGATCACGCCGTCGCTGGAAGAGATGTCGCATGTGGCGCGCGAGATGCAGCGCCAGGGGTTCGAGATCCCGCTCCTGATCGGCGGTGCCACCACCTCGCGCGCGCATACCGCGCTGAAGATCGACCCGCACTACACCGCGCCCACCGTGTGGGTCAAAGATGCCTCGCGTGCGGTCGGCGTTGCGCAATCGCTGATCTCGCGCGACCTGCGTCAGGCGTTCGTGGCCGCCAATGACGCCGACTACGCCGAGATCCGTGCCCGCCATCGCAACCGTGGCGATGCCAAGCGACTGGTGTCGCTGGAAAAGGCACGTGCGCAACGCTTCGATGGCGGATGGGACAGCTATGTGCCGCCCGCGCCACGCCAGCCGGGCCTCCACGTTTTCGACGACTACCCGCTGCAGGAGTTGGTCGAGCTGATCGACTGGACCCCGTTCTTCCAGGCCTGGGAGCTGGCCGGCAAGTTCCCGGCCATCCTCAGCGACGAGATCGTCGGCACCCAGGCCAGCGAGCTGTATCGCGACGCACGCCGCATGCTCAAGCAGATCGTCGACGAGAAGTGGCTGACGGCGAAGGCCGTGTTTGGGCTATGGCCGGCCAATAGCGTGGGCGACGACGTCGTCGTCCTGACCGAAGCGGCGGAATCGGGAATCGGGAGTCGGGAATCGCAAAGCGATGCCCCCGCGCTCGACCATTCCCGATTCTCCATTCCCCATTCCCTGCATTTCTTGCGCCAGCAAGTCGACAAACCCATCGACCGCCCCGATTTCTGCCTGGCCGATTTCATCGCGCCCAAGGACAGCGGTGTGCAGGACTGGATCGGGGCCTTCGCGGTCACCGCGGGCATCGGCATCGACCCGCATGTGGCCCGCTTTGAAGCCGCGCACGACGACTACAATGCGATCCTGCTCAAGGCGCTGGCCGATCGCCTGGCCGAAGCACTGGCGGAGCGCTTGCATCAGCGCGTGCGCACCGAGTTCTGGGGCTATGCGGACGACGAGAGCCTGGACAACGACGCCTTGATCGCCGAACGCTATCGCGGCATTCGCCCTGCCCCCGGTTACCCGGCTTGCCCGGAACACAGCGAAAAACGCACGCTGTTCGACCTGCTCGATGCAGAGCAGAACACCACGATGACGCTGACCGAGAGCTTCGCGATGCTGCCCACTGCGGCGGTGTCCGGCTATTACTTCAGCCATCCCAGGAGCCAGTATTTCGTGGTCGGGCGCCTGGGCAAGGAACAGGTCGCCGACTACGCCAAGCGCAAGGGGATCACGCTGGTCATGGCCGAACGCTGGCTGGCATCGAACCTGGATTACGACCCGGAGTAAGGTCCGCCGCAACACCATAGGAGCGCACCCGGGCGCGACAGGGCGTTACCAGTAAAGCCCTGTCGTGCCCGGGTGCGCTTCTACGTGGGGCCGCCGACCTTCGACAGCGGCGCTTTGATCACATCAACATCAGGCAGCCGGGCGCAACACGTTCAGAACCTCGTAGCATGCGCCCATGGTGTGGTAATCGGTCTTGCCGGCCGGGCTCTTTTCGTCGCTGTACTTGCGGTTGTCCGCGTCCAGGATGCGATACCACGCGCCGTAGCGGTGATCGATCATGTGCTTCCAGGAGTAGTCCCACAGCTTGTCGTACCACTGCCAGTAGCGATCCTCGCCACTGCGCTGGGCCAGTAATGCGGCAGCAGCGAGCGATTCGGCCTGCACCCAGAAGTACTTGTCGTCATCGCAGACCTGCCCGTCCGGTGCGAAGCCGTAATACAGCCCGCCGCGTTGGGCATCCCAGGAGCGTTCCACCGCCACATCGAACAGGTGTTGCGCGGTCGGCAACAACCAGTCGGCCGGCGCGTAGCGGTCCAGCAGCATCAGCAGCTTGGCCCATTCGGTCTGATGGCCTGGCTGGAAGCCCCAGGGGCGGAACAGGTGCTTGGGGTCATCGCGGTTGTAATCCCAATCGATGTTCCACTGCGGGTCGTAGTGCTCCCACACCAGGCCATCGGCCTTGGCGGCCTGACGGCGCGTCATGTTGTCGGCCAACTGCAGCGCACGGTCGAGATAACGTTGCTCGCCACTGGCCTCATACGCGGCGATCATCGCCTCGCACATATGCATGTTGGCGTTCTGGCCGCGATACGTGGTGAAATTGAAGTGGGCGTCGGCTTCATCGCGGTACAAGCCAAATTCCGGCTCCCAGAAATACTTCTCCAGCAGCTGCCAGGTTTCGTCCATCCACGTGCGGGCTTCGGCGATGCCGGCCTTCAGCCCGCACGAATACGCCAGCAGCACGAATGCAACGCCGTAGCAGTGGTTCATGTCGTCTTCCACCACGCCATCGCGCAAGGTCCAGGCATAGCCGCCGGTCGCCGCATTGCGATGCACGTTGCGCAGATAATCCAGGCCGTGGCGCACTGCCTCCAGGTACTCGGCGTTGCCGAACTCGCGGTAGGCCATCGCGTAGTTGAAGACGAAGCGCGTGCTACTCACCAGATGCCGGTGCCCGGCGTCGTAGATGGAGCCGTCATCGCGGAAATACTGAAAGAAGCCACCGGCCGGGTCGATCGCGCGCGGGTGATAGAACGCCATGGTGTCGGCGATGTGCTGGCGCAGGACATCGGCCGAGCGGAAATCGGGTGCGGGGGATGCGGGCAACGGGCTCATGCTTGTTCCTGGATCAGAGAATGGACGTCATCGATACCGGGCATCGCAGCGAACGCGCCCTTGCGCGTGACCGCCAATGCGCCGACGGCGGCAGCGAACCGGATCACCTCGGTCATCGCCGAGGTATCGCCGCACAATTGCGCCAGCGTGGTGCCGCGCGCAGCCAGCTGGAACAGCAGCCCACCCACGAACGCATCGCCCGCAGCAGTGCTATCGCGCACCTGCACGGTGAACGCCGGCACCTGGCCGGAATCGGTGCGGGTCTGCCAGTGCACCGGGCCGCCACCATCGGTGACCAGCAGCCAGCTCGCGTTGCCCTGCCATAGCTTCTGCGTCACTGCGCTGGCATCGCTGTCCAGCGTGCCGGCCAGATAGTCGAGCTCTTCGCGCGAAAGCTTGACCACATCGGCCAGGGCCAGCGCCTCCCACAGCACCGGCGCCGGGTTCACGTCCTGCGGCCACAGCATCGGGCGCAGGTTGAGATCGAGGCTGACGATGGCACCATCGGCGCGCGCGCGGCGCATGCCGTCCAGCGTGCATTGCGCAATCTCCGGCTCGGTCATGCTGTTGGAGCACACATGCAGCACCGCCGCCTGCGCGAAGCCATCGGCAGCAAAATGTTCGGGACGGAACAGCAGATCCGCTGCAGGCGGCCGGTAGAAACTGAAACTGCGCTCGCCCGCCTCGTCCAACGCGACGAACGCCAGCGCCGTCTTGGCCTGATCGGTGCGCACGATGCCGCCGGTGGCTACACCGGCCTGCTGCAGGCTCTGCAGCAGGAAGTCGCCGAACATGTCGCGCCCGAGCATGCCGACAAAATGGGACGCACCGCCAAGCTTGGCGACAGCGACGGCCACGTTGGCCGGTGCGCCGCCCGCATATTGCGCAAACGTGCGCGCGTCGTCGCTGCTGGCTTGTGGCAAGGCCAGCATGTCGATCAAGGCCTCGCCGAAGCAGATCACCTGGTTCTTGGCAGCGCTCATGCGTGCGCCTCCGCCAACGCGCCACGCAGACGAGAGCCCCAGATACCGTAGAACACGATGTACAGGTAGCACACCAGCGGCAGCACGAACGACTCATGCAGGCCGATCCGGTCTGCGAGCAGGCCCTGCAGATACGGCACGATCGCACCGCCGACAATGGCCATGATCAACAGGCTCGACGCCCGCCCGGTCAGCGGGCCGAGGCGCTCGATGCCCAGGGTGAAGATGGTCGGGAACATGATCGAGTTGAACAGGCCGATCGCCACCAGTGCGTACACCGCCAGCATGCCGCCGCTGACCATGGTGGCGCCCAGCAGCAGTGCATTGATCGCCGCGAACGCCGACAACAGGACGCGGGGCGACAGTTTGGCCAGCAGTGCCGAGCCGATGAAACGGCCGATCATCGCCAGCGTCCAGTAGGCCGAGACGTACTTGGTCGCTTCGCGCTCGGTGAAACCGCCGATCTCCGGCAACGAGAAGTAATTAACCATCAGGCTGCCGATCGCCACTTCTGCGCCGACATAGAAAAAGATCGCCAGCACCCCGAAGCGCACATGCGGGTGACGCAAGGCATCGCGCAGGCTATGCGTGCTTTGGTCTTTCTGTGCGCCTGCATCGGTCAGTGCCGGCAGACGGAACAGAAACACGAAGATCGCCAGCAGGAACAGCACCACGCCCAGGCCGATGTAGGGACCTTGCACCGCCTGCGCTTCCTGCACGCGATAGGCCAGCTGCTCGGCCTCCGGCAGTGCCTTGAGCTGGTCGCCGCTCATCACCGTGTTGGACAGGATCAACCAGCCACCCAACAGCGGCGCGATCGCCGTCCCCAACGAGTTGAGCGCCTGCGCCAGGGTCAGACGGCTGGACGCGCTGCGCTCGGGACCCAGCAATGCCACGTACGGGTTGGCCGCCACCTGCAGGATGGTGATGCCGGTGGCCAGCACGAACAATGCGCCCAGAAATGCGCCATACACCCGCAATTCTGCCGCCGGCCAGAAGCCCAGCGCCCCAACTGCCGCCACCGCAAGTCCCGCCACGATGCCCTGCTTGTAGCCCAACCGGTTCACCAGCCAACCGGCCGGCAGCGACATCAGGAAATACGCACCGAAGAAGGTGAACTGCACCAGCATCGCCTGGGCGAAGTTGAGTTCGAACACCGCTTTGAGGTGCGGGATCAGGATGTCGTTGAGGCAGGTGAGAAAGCCCCACATGAAGAAGATCGTGGTAACCACCGACAACGCGACGCCGTTGTTGACGGGCGCCTTGTTGCCGCTTGGCACAGTGGATTGCGTGGAAAGGGAAACCATAGGAGTTGCCTGGTCAGCGGCCTGAGGCCTTGGTGGGGGAACGGTTGGGGGAATGGCTTGCGCGTTGCGGCGCAGGCGCTGCGGTCGGCGCGCATGCACTGCTTGCACGGATCTTCAAGGCGACGGCGGCGGTGAGCCGTTGCGCCGCCAGTTCAGGGCTGCCGATGCGCTGCAGCACCAGTTGCGCGGCCTGCCGGCCACGCGCGCGCGGATCGGCGGCCAGCGTGGTCAGGGCCGGGGTGAACAACGCGGCTTCGGCGATATCGTCGAAGCCGGTCACCGCAAAATCGCGGCCGGGCACACGGCCCTGCATCGCCAGCGCGGCCATCAGGCCCAGCGCCACGCTGTCGTTGTAGCAGACCGCCGCACTCACGCGCTGGCCCGCACCGCCCAACATGCGTGCGCCACACAGCGCGGCATCCTGGCGATTGGGTGCCGACTCGACGTACTGCACGGCCAGCCCCGCATCCGTCATTGCACGCGTGTAGCCGGCACGGCGCTGACGGCACGAACTGGATTCGGCATGGCCACCGAAGAACACGATGTGCCGGTGACCTTGCGCGATGAGGTGCGTGCAGGCCAGAAACGCACCCTGCTCGTTGTCGAGCGCCAGCAGATCCCAACCGGCACCCTCCACTTCGCGGTTGAACAGCACGACGTTGCGCTGGCGGCCGAGCACCTGGGTCAGGGCCTGCGCCTGACTGCCTTCGGCCGGCGACAGGATGATTCCGGCCGGCGTGTGCTCCATCACCGAGGTCAGCACCGCCTGCTGGCGCTGCGTCGATTCACCGGTGCTGCCCAGCAGCGTCACATAGCCGGCGGCGCCCAGCGCTTCATCGACGCCTGCGGCGAACTCGGCAAAAAATGGATTGGACAGGTCGTTGATGACCAACGCGATGCTGGACGAGGTGCGCCGGCGCAGATTGGCGGCGGCGCGGTTGTACACATAGTTCTGTCGATCCAGCTCGGCCTCGACACGTGCCCGCGTGCTTGCATGCACCAACGGGCTGCCACGCAGTACCAGCGAGACGGTGGCACGCGACACGCCGATGGCGACCGCGATATCGCGCAACGTCACTGCGCCACGGCGCGGACGGCGCGCGTCGCCGTCCTCTTCCATTGCAGATGTCGGCGTGGCGCGCGTCAAGTTGCAGACCTGGCGTTAAAAGAAATGCGCATGCCCGTGGCGTTCATTGGATCGATCCAATTAGGCCTTTTCCTTGTTCTCAATGCATGCGGCAGTGCAACAAATCGGGCTGGATAGCCCATTCAGTGCGTGCCAACTGGTCGGTCGGGGCGATTAAGCAGCGCACGGCTCGTTGCCGCAAGATCAGCTGCCGCCAACATGGTGCCGTCTCCGCCTTGCGCCCCTCCCGTATCTAGAACTTTTTTGCCCGTGACCGCCACCGCCACCGCCACCGCCACCGCCAGCTCGAGAATGCAGCCCGGCATTGCGATGCCGCCACGATTCTCCGGGCCACCACGGCAGCTGCGCAGCGCGCGGCTAGCGTCGTCGGGCAGCACGACGCAGACGTCTGGCTCACCGACAGTCGTTACTGAAACGCGATCGACAATCCAATTCCGCCCTGCCAGTCGGGGCTCTCCGAGGTCAGCCCGCGCAGCACCGAGACATCCAGCTGCATCGCGTGCGCCAGTTGCCAGGCGCCGCCCGCACCCGCCACGCGCGAATGCTCGCTGCCGGTATCGATCCCCGCTTCGACGTAGCTGCTGAAATGCTCGCCGGAAAAAAACGTGTAATTGGGTGCAAAGGTCCAGGTGTGGCCCTCGTCGTCGCGCGCGTAGTTGACGTACAGCGCAAATGCACGCTGCTGCGCGAGGTCCCAGGAGGCGGTGACGCCGAGTTCGCGGGCATAGCCGTCGCTGAAGGCCGGGCTGCCCGTCGGCACGCTGTAGGTGCCCAGCGCCGCCCAGTGAAAACTGTCGGAGCGCGATGGCAGGGCCACCTTCAAGCCGATGTGGCTATCGCCACCGCCGCGCACGCGTTGGCGGCCCCCGTGCTGCCAGTTGTAACTGTCGCTGCCCAGTTGCAGCTCCACCTGTTGCGACAGGCCCAGACGCAGCACGGTGTCGGCGGTGTACAGCGTGGTCCGCTGGCCATCGGTGCGATCGGTGCTCGCATCCGGCAAACCCTGCTCCCAGGCGAATGCGCCGGGCTGCAACACCTCGGCGGCAAACGGGATGCCGGGCCGGTCGAACGCCGGTGGATCCTCCGCCTGCGCCGCTGCCGGCCGGCTGCTCAGGCACAACACCAGCAGCGCCCCGGCCAACAGCAGAGGTCGCCCTGCGCGCAGCTGCAACCGCTCGCTCACGAAGGAAGACGCCGGCACCGACGGTGCATCGGCACGCAATTGCGCGGGAACAGAAAACACGGACATGGGTGGCACCATCGGCAGGAAGTGAGCGACAACGCAGCAAATCATCGGGATGGCTGCGTCGACCAGCAACGGCGCGCATGGTGCCGCGCCGGCCGTGACCGGTTTGTATACCGCGCCGCTCTCGCCAGCGGCGCAGCCAGCGTTGTACGCGTGGCAGGCCGTGGCGCGGCAAAACAGCACGCTGCGGCGACAGCTACAACAGGCGCACTAGCCGACACGTACCGACGTCAACCAGCAACTGCTCCCGCACTGACGATCGCCGGGCCGGCAGGCAGGCCCGATCCGGTGGGTCAGCATCCCGCCGCCCTGCCCGGTCGCAACCATTGGCAAGCTCGCCCGCCAACAAAAAGGGGACCCTCAGGTGCCCTTTCAAGACAGCCACGTGATGCCGCCTTACCAGACCAGATCGTCAGGCACCTGGTACTTGGGATCGGCATAGGGATCCTCGCCCGCAGGTGCGTTCGCGTCCACCTTCAGGGCGACCGATGGCGCGAACACCGCCTCGGCGTCGGCCAGCACTTCGGCCGTCACCAGCAGATAGCGCCCGTTGAGCTGCAGCACGCCGAGCTCGCCGGCGTTAAGTGCCTTGAGCTGGTCGGCGGTGACATAGATACGCTTGATCTTGCCGCCGTACGGAAAATGCCGGGCAATGTCGGCATCGGCGTGATTCAGTCCCTTGTCCTTGAGCAGTTCTTCCAGCTTGGCCTTGGCTTCGCGGCGCAGGCGTGCTTCTTCCTGCTTGATCCGCTCGGCTTCGATGCGTTCGTCCTTCTCGCGCTGCGCCCGGATCGCATAGGCCTTGGCCAGATCGATGTCTTCGCGCGTGCGCGGCGGCCTGGGACCGCGCCGGCCTGCATCGGCCTGCGGCGGACGTGGCGACGCCGTCGGCCGGCCGTCGTTACGACGATCGGGCCTGCCCCCGTGCTTGCGTTCGCCACTGCCATCGGTAGCCGCGGCGGCAGACGACCGCTGAGGCCCCCTGCCCTGGCCATCCGGCCGGTGGCCGCCGGGTGCGGGCTTGCCGCCCTTGCCGTGCGGACGCGCGGCAGGCCGCGCGTCGGGTTTGCGTTCTGGCTTGGGCGCTGACTTGAAGCCCAGGCCAAGCAGCTGGTCACGTAGGGTATCGCTCATGGCGGCGGCAATCTGCAATTAATAGTGCGGAGGCGGCGGTTCATCCGCCGCATCGGCAAACAACGTGGAGCGCACCTTGCCCAGATCCTCGAGCAGGTGGCGGATCAGTTCGGCATTGCGGGCACCAGTCAAACGGGCATCCGCCAGCGCTTCACTCAGTTCGTTGAGCGCCTGCTCCTGAAAGGAGAGGCGCGTTTCCAGTTCCACCAATCGCGCTTCCAGGTCCTGGTCGCGCGGCGAGAGTTGCTCATGCATGTAACGAACGGCCTCGTCCGATAGCGTAGTAAGCCAGACCAGCGGCGTCGATCTCTTGCCGGTCATACAGGTTGCGGCCGTCGAACACGACCTTGTCCTTCACTGCCTGCCTGATCTTGCTGACATCCGGGCTGCGGAGCTGCTTCCACCCGGTGACCAGAACCAATGCGTGGGCGCCTTCCGGTGCCGCGAACGCTTCTTCGCAGAAGGTCAGGTCATCGCGCCCGCCGAAGATGCGCCTGGCTTCACGAGTGGCCTCCGGGTCGGAGGCTCGCACGCCGGCACCGGCTTCCCACGGCTGCGCCATCAGACAACGGCTGGACGCAGCACGCACGTCGTCGGTGCTGGACCAACGTCGCCGGCACCAGAGATCGCAACGCGCATGGGTACAAAAGTTCTGCGACAGATCAGGGAAGGATGCCCATCAGTTCGACATCGAACGTCAAGGTTGCGTCCGGTCCGATCGGCCCACCCTGCGTGCCGTTCGGGCCATAGGCCAGGTTGGATGGAATCCAGAACCGATACTTCGAACCGACCGGCATCAACGCGACGCCCTCGGTCCAGCCGGGAATGACCTGATCCAGGCCGAACTCGGCCGGCTGGCCGCGCTGGTAGGAACTATCGAACACCTGCCCATTGAGCAGCTTGCCCTCGTAATTGACGCGCACCTTGTTGGTCCGCATCGGACGCTCGCCGCTGCCCTGGCGCAGCACCATGTACTGCAGGCCGGATGCGGTGGTGATCACGCCCTTCTCGGTCTTGTTCTTGGCAAGGAAGGCATTGCCTTCTTCGCGATTCTTGGCACCGGCAGCGCCCTGCTTGGCCGAGGCGAACGCCTGCATGGTGGCGGCCGCTTCCTGCTGGGTCAGGCGCGTGGTGCCCTTGGCGAACACGGTACGCACCGCTTCCATCAGGATCGACAGATCGATCTCGTCCTTGATGCCGGCCAGCGACGGACCAACTGCACGGTCGCCGAGCATCAGGCCGACATTTTCCTTGGACGGGGCAGCCGGCGCGGAACCCGGCGCCATGCCCGGCACCTGCTGGCCGTTACGGGCCGCCAGCGCGGTGCGCAGGGCGGTATCGGTGGCCTGGGTCTGCTCGTCGGACAGCAGCGGCTTGCCACCCTTGAATGCATTTTCGATGGCGCGTTGCATGGCGCTCAGATCGATGTCCTGGGCGATCGGCTCGAACGAGCGGGCCACATCCATACCGATGGCGTAGCTGACGTTGTCGCGCGTGCTTTTCTCAGACGATGCATTCAAAACTGGCTTCTCCTTGGTGGCCGCTGCGGCCGGTTGCTGCGACATCGCCGGCACCGAAGCCGCCATTGCCACCATCAGTAGCGACGCCGCCGCGCCGCGCTTTCCCATCTTCATTCGATGCACTTCCCGAAAGTGAAAAGACACGCCGCCGACGGCGCTGAACACGCATTGTCGCATGCGCACGCGGCGTTGCGAGAGCCGCGCTCAGCGCGAGGGCGCATTGAGCTCGCGTTCGATCGCCGCCACAACGCGCGAATCGTCCGGTTTGATCTTGCTGGGGAACTGCGCCACCACGCGTCCATCGCGACCAATCAGATACTTATGGAAGTTCCACCCCGGCGCCACGCCCGTCGCCTGGGTCAGCCGCTGGTACAACGGCGTGGCCTCCTTGCCAAGCACATGCACCTTCTCGAACATCGGGAACTTGACGCCATAGGTCAGGGTGCAGAATTCCTGGATCTGTTTCTCGGATCCGGGCTCCTGCCCCTGAAAATCGTTCGACGGAAAGCCCAACACCGCAAACCCACGGCTGGCGTAGCGCTTGTTGAGCGCTTCCAGGCCTTCGTACTGCGGGGTGTAGCCGCACTTGCTGGCGGTGTTGACCACCATCACCACCTTGCCACCGTAACTACGGTTCAGGTTGATTGGCGCCTTTCCGGCGAGCGGGCGGTAGTCCAGATCCAGCAGCGTAGCGCCGGCGGCCAGCGCCGATCCCGCGAAAAATCCAGCAAATACAACCACTAACAGACGTTTCAGCAACATGGGCAATACCTCGGCGAGGGATCGGCATCCCGAATCTGGCGGGGTGCCATCAGTTGGGTGTGACAGACGGTTGACTGCCTGCGTGTCGGTGTTATAGTTGAATACAACACCAGTCATCCAACGCAGGGGGAAAGCATGAACAGCACACGTGTCACGCGACCAGTTCCGCTGTTGCTGTTCGGCAGCACCCTGTTTGCCATTGGTTGGCTGGGAGCCGCTTCCAGTCAGGTAACGGAGTCCGGCGCCGATTATGGCGTGTCGGAAGCGGTTACGGAAAACGCGACAACTCCCCCCGAAGCACGTACCCGGCCTAGCCGGCATCCGCGCGCCTCGCTGTCGATGCCCTATTTCTCCTTCGCGCAGGTTCTGCGCCCACGGAGCTGATCATGAACGACATCCAATGGAGCGACGGCGCTCCCATCTACCGCCAACTCAAGGAACGGGTCATTGCCATGATGCTCGATGGAATCCTCAAGCCGGGCGATGCCCTGCCCTCGGTGCGCCAGGTGGCGGCGGACTATCAATTGAATCCGATCACCGTCTCGCGCGCCTATCAGGAACTGGCCGACGAGAACCTGGTGGAAAAACGCCGCGGCCTGGGCATGTTCATGACCCCGGAAGCCGCACAGAAGCTGCGCGGCAGCGAACGCGAGCGTTTCTTGAATGAAGAATGGCCGGCGGTGCTGGAACGCATCCAGCGCCTGGGCCTGTCCATCGACGATCTGTTGCCACAGGGGAAAACACCATGACCGCCGTCTCCACCGACCATGTCGTCGACGCCCGCGGCCTGCGCAAGGCCTACAAACATCGCCTGGCGCTGGACAACGCCAGCTTCACCATCGCGGCCGGCCGCATCGTCGGCCTGATCGGCCCCAACGGCGCCGGCAAGACCACGGCACTGAAGGCGGTACTGGGCCTGACCGACTTCGACGGCGAGCTGCGCGTGCTGGGCATGGACCCTCGCACCCAGCGCAACGCGCTGATGAACGAGGTCTGCTTCATCGCCGACGTGGCGGTGCTGCCGCGCTGGCTGCGGGTTGGCGAGGCGATCGACTTCGTGGCCGGCGTGCATCCGCGCTTCGATCGCGCCAAGTGCGAGCGCTTCCTGGCCAACACCCAGCTCAACCGCAAATCGCGGGTGCGCGAATTGTCCAAGGGCATGATCGTGCAGTTGCACCTGGCGCTGGTGATGGCCATCGACGCACGCATCCTGGTGCTGGACGAGCCCACCCTGGGCCTGGACATCCTCTACCGCAAGCAGTTCTACCAGCGCCTGCTGGAGGATTACTTCGACGAGCAGAAGACCATCATCGTCACCACGCACCAGGTCGAGGAGATCGAACACATCCTCACCGATGTGATGTTCATCCGCGACGGCCGCATCGTGCTGACTGCCGACATGGAAGACGTGGCGCAGCGCTACACCGAAGTGCTGGTCGGTACCGAGCACCTCGACGCCGCGCGAACATTGAGGCCGATCGACGAACGCGCCCTGCCCTTCGGCAAGACGGTGATGTTGTTCGACGGCGTGCCCAAAGCGCAGCTCGCCCACTTCGGCGAAACCCGCAATCCCGGCCTGGCCGACCTGTTTGTTGCCGTCATGAAGGGGACCTACGCATGAATGCCATGACCAACCACGCATCGCCCGCCCGCACCTTCGGCTGGCTGCTCAAACGCGAATACTGGGAACACCGTGGCGGCTTCGTCTGGGCGCAGGTGATCACCGGCGGCATTGCGGTGTTCTTCGCGCTGCTGGGCGCGGTGATCGGTGCGATCACCGCCCGCCGCAACATGGTCGGCGACAGCGTCAACCTGGACGACATGGCCGAGTACACCCGCACCCTGGGCCAGGTGGGCGACGGCCTGCTGCTGGGCGGGATCGGCATCGCCTCGGTGGTACTGGCCTTCGTGGTGTTCTTCTATGCGCTGGGCAGCCTGTACGACGACCGCCGCGACCGCAGCGTGCTGTTCTGGAAATCGCTGCCGGTCTCCGACGTGCAGACCGTGCTGTCCAAGGCCGCCTGGGCGCTGTTGCTGGCGCCGCTGATCGCCATTGCGATCGGCCTGGTGGTGGGGCTGGCGCTGTGGCTGATCGCCATCGGCGGCGCGTTGATCGCCGGTGCGCCCAGCCCCTGGGCCATGGCCACGCACTCGCATCCGTTCGCGCTACTGTGGTTGCTGCTCAAGACCGTGCCGATGAGCCTGCTGTGGTCGTTGCCCACCATCGGCTGGCTGATGTTCTGCTCGGCCTGGGCCTCGAGCAAGCCGTTCCTGTGGGCGGTGCTGTTCCCGCTGCTGGCCTGCGTAATGCTGAGCATCCTTGCAGCGATGCCCGGCGTGTCGCTGCCGATCGGCTGGATCTGGTACATCGTCGGCTACCGCGGCCTGCTCAGCGTGCTGCCGGGCACCTGGTCGCCGCGTGCGGTCAGCGGCAACCTGGACAGCAGCGCCATGCAGAACCCCAGCGACCTGGTGCAGTGGGCCCTGCAGCACACCGACAGCGCACGCGTCTACGGCAATGCCGACATCTGGATCGGCGCCGCCATCGGTGTGGCCCTGATCGTCGCCTCCATCTACCTGCGCCGCCGGCGCTCAGAAGCCTGAAGGACATCCCATGCGCCTGCCCCTGACCCTGGCCCTTCTGTTCGCATTGCCCGGCGCCGCGGCTGCCGAAGAGCAATGCAAGTACTCCGAGCCGCGCAGCCTGGAGCTGCAACTGGCGGGAGTGAAGTCGGTGCTGTTCGAAGTC
Organism: Xanthomonas sp. NCPPB 1325; assembly: GCF_041477645.2. Classification (NCBI taxonomy): domain Bacteria; kingdom Pseudomonadati; phylum Pseudomonadota; class Gammaproteobacteria; order Lysobacterales; family Lysobacteraceae; genus Xanthomonas; species Xanthomonas sp. NCPPB 1325. The sequence goes on along the minus strand of NZ_CM192985.1, from coordinate 1,883,173 downwards.
GCCTCCAACGACCTGCGCCTGGACGCCGCGCCCGGTACCGGCGGACGCCTGCAAGGCCGCGCCTGTGCGGCCAAGGCCGAACTGCTCAAGCACCTGACCGTGACCCAGAAGCGGGTCGGCGACAAGCTGGTGGTGACCCTGGCCGAAGACCGCCTGATCCGCATGTCCGTCGGCGAAAACTATTCGTATCTGGACCTGCGCGGCAGCGTGCCGAACACTGTGCTGGTGCAGTTCGATGTGGGCTCCGGTGATGCCGAGATCAGCGGTGCCGCATCCGTCAGCGCCGATGTCGGTTCGGGCGATATGACCGTCCGCCGCAGCAAGGGACGCGTCACCGCCAAGGTGGGCTCCGGCGACATCGAGCTGGAGGATATCGGTGCGCTGCGTGTGCTGGCGGTGGGCTCGGGCGATCTGAAGGCAAAGCAGATCCATGGCGCAACCGACGTCGGCACGGTCGGCTCCGGCGACGTCAAACTGCGCGACGTGGCAGGCAACGTCACCGTCGGCACCGTGGGGTCGGGCGAGATGGAGATCGAGGACGTGCAGGGAAGCGTTCGGGTCGAGGCGGTCAGCTCCGGCTCGATCCATGTGCGCAAGGTCAGTGGCGATGTCAGCCTTGCGCGCAAAGGCAGCGGCGACATCAGCGCCAGCGATGTGGGCGGCACCATGCGCGTGCCGGCAGACAAGTAACTCTTCATTTGGGGGATAGCTTATGAAACTGCTTATTTCTGCGGTAATGGCCAGCGTGCTGCTGGTGGGCTGCGGCAAGTCCGAGCCGAAGGTGGTGGTGTCGGGCGAGAACGACAGCGGCGGCGGCGTGACCTTCAACGGCAAGAGCGTGACGCTCAAGCGCAGCGGCTTGCCGGCGGCGACCATCAGTGCCGACGGTGCGCTCAGCATCGACGGCAAGGCGGTGAACTTGAACGACGTACAGCATCAGGCGATGCGCAATTACTACGCGCAGATCCAGGGCGTTGCGGCCAAGGGCATCGATATCGGTACGCAGGGCGCGGCATTCGGCGCGCATGCCGCCGGTGAAGCGCTCAAAGGCGTGCTGAGCGGCAACACGGACCAGATCGGCGACAAGATCGAAGCCGAAGCGGAGACCTTCAAACAGAAGACCATGCTGATCTGCGATCAGCTGGACAAGTTACGCGGCGCGCAGGATGCCGCAACCCGTGCCGTGCCCGAATTTGGACCCTATGCCAATCTCACCCAGAAGGATGTTGCCGACTGCCGCGATTGAGGGCCGCGAGCGGAGTGTGGCAGCGGCTCGGCTCCGCGGCGGTCGCCGTCGTGCTTGCGGCCACTGCATCGGACTGGTCGGACATCGCCGCAGCCACTGGCCGGCACTCTGCGCACGGGTGAACATGCAATGCGTCAGCGGCGCACGATGATCGTGTTGCAACCGCTGGTTGGCGCACCCCTGCGATGGTTTGTCAGCTCTGCCGACCACACGCGCCGGCACCCGCAGACCGCGGCGGGATTACACTAGTGCGCTCCCCTCCGACCCACCGATCCCATGAACAAGTTCGTGATGCTCTGCATGGCGCTGTTGCTGTGCACACTCGCCGCCTGCGGCGATCAGTCGTCCCGGCGTGCCGAACGTGGCAAGCCGCGCGTCGCCATCACCACGCAGTCGGTGATGATCCGTCGCCCGCCTGCCGCCAACGCGGAGATCACCCCGGACGGCACCCTCAAGATCGACGATATCGCGCTACCGCAGAAGGAGCCGACCCGCGCCAAGCTGCAACTGCTGTTCGGGCACCTGCAGGTGCTGCGCCAGCAGGCGGTCAACGACGCCGGCCCGGATCCGGAATACAAGTCGATCAAGCTGACCGCCACACCCGAGATCCAGACGCTCAGCAGCCAATTGCTGGATGAGATTCCGTCGCTGCAACCGTATCGCGAAAGCTTTGGCAACATCCAGGCCGAGCGGCACTGAGCCGCCGGCCAAGTCTGCGCAAATCAGTAGATTGGCGCGAGACCGCGTAGCAGCGCACTGGTGCGCGATGGGGCCTTATCGGGAAGGCTTCATTGCGCCCAGGCGCGCTCCTACGTCCGCACACGCTTCACAGTGGTCAGCCACCGCCACCACTGCTGCCGGCCTGGATGCCACCACGCGTCAGCGCGGCCGGATCCAGCAAACGGCGCAGATCCGCTTCGCCGAGCCCGCTGTCTTCCAGCGCCACGTCCAGCACCGGGCGCTGTTCCTTGTAGGCACGTTTGGCGATCGCGGCGGCCTTCTCGTAGCCGATGATCGGGTTGAGCGCGGTCACCAGGATCGGATTGCGGTCCAGTGCCTCGCGCACACGCTCCTGGCGCACCTTCAATCCGGCGATGGCGCTATCGGCCAGCAGGCGCGCGACGTTGCCCAGCAAGGTGATCGAATCCAGCAGGTTGTAGGCGATCAGCGGCAAGGTCACGTTCAACTGGAAATTGCCGGTCTGCCCGGCCACGGTGATCGCGGTGTGGTGGCCGATGACCTGCGCGCATGCCATGACCGTGGCCTCGGGAATCACCGGATTGACCTTGCCGGGCATGATCGAGCTGCCGGGCTGCAACGCCGGCAATTCGATCTCGCCCAGGCCCGCCAACGGGCCGGCATTCATCCAGCGCAGGTCGTTGGCGATCTTGATGAGTGCAACGGCCAGTGCATTGAGCTGGCCCGACAACTCCACCGCATCGTCCTGCGCGGCCAGGCCTTCGAACTTGTTCTGCGCACTTTCAAACTTGGCCCCGCTCAGGCTCGACAAGGCCTTGGCCACCTTGCCGCCGAAACGCGGATCGGCATTGATGCCGGTGCCGATCGCGGTGCCGCCCAGCGGCAGCCGCCGCAACCGCTTGAGCGCATCGTCAATGCGCTCCTGCGCCGAACTCAGCTGCGCCGACCAGGTGCCGAATTCCTGCCCGAACGTCAGCGGCATCGCATCCATCAAGTGCGTGCGCCCGGTCTTGACGATCTTGTCCAGCGACTTGGCGCGCTTGTCGATGGTCTTGCGCAGGTGCTTGAGTGCCGGCTGCAGATGTTCCTGCACCGCAAGCAACGCAGAGACGCGGATGGCAGTGGGGATCACATCGTTGGAACTCTGGCCAAGATTGACGTGGTCGTTGGGATGCACCGCATCCTTGCCGGAGCGCGTGGCCAGTGTGGCGATCACCTCGTTGGCATTCATGTTGGACGAGGTACCCGAGCCGGTCTGGTACACATCGATCGGAAACTGCGCATCGTGCGTGCCATCGGCCACCTGCAATGCCGCATCCTGTACGGTCTTGCCGATCGACTTCGGCAACAGCCCCAGGTCGGCATTGACGCCTGCGGCAGCGGCCTTGATCAGCCCCAGCGCGCGAATGAAACCGCGCGGCATCGGCTGACCGGACACCGGGAAATTCTGTACCGCACGCTGGGTCTGCGCGCCCCACAACGCATCGGCGGGCACCTGCAATTGCCCCATGCTGTCGTGTTCGGTCCTGAAACGTTCGCTCATCTGCACTCTCCGCACGTAGTGGTGGTGGTGACGCAATGGCTGGCAGCGGGCGCACCCACGCTGGCGAGGCCCACTACGATACCCGCTGGCGACGTTGCGACGATGTCATCGCAATACGTGCACTAGACTGAGCATCGATCCATACGAGGTACCACGCTGCCATGGGCGACGACCCTGACTGTAGACACACAGGCCCTGCGTTCTTTTTTGCGACATCGCCCACCACGGTGCACGCCCATCGTTTGACACCGGCACGCAGCGGCGCCGCAGCATGCGGAGGCGAACATGCTCGCTAATGTGCTGCTGCTGTGCGTCGCGCTGTTGCTGGTGCTGTTGAACGGATTTTTCGTTGCTGCCGAGTTTGCGCTGGTCAAGCTGCGTCACACCCAGGCCGTTGGCCTGGCGCAGACCAACGGGTGGCGCGGCCGCCTGCTGCTGGGCGTGCATGCGCATCTGGATGCGTACCTGTCGGCCTGCCAGCTCGGCATTACCCTGGCCTCGCTCGGGCTGGGCTGGGTCGGCGAGCCGGCCTTCGCGCATCTGCTGGCGCCGGTGTTCGATATGCTGGGCATGTCGCCGGAGGCGGCGCAGTTCACTGCCCTGGCCATCGCCTTCAGCCTGATTTCCTTCCTGCACATCGTGCTGGGCGAGCTCGCCCCCAAGACCATGGCGATCCGGCGCCCGGAGCGCATGTCGCTGTGGACCGCAGCGCCACTGTACGTCTTCTACTGGGTCATGTTCCCGGCGATCTGGCTGCTCAATACCAGCGCCAACCGATTGTTGCGGCTGCTGGGCTGGGGCGATGTGGAGCATCAATCGCACCGCTATTCGCGCGAAGAACTGAAACTGATCGTGGGACGCCAGGACCCCAACGCGCCCACGCCGGACCATGGGTTGGCCCTGATGAGCCATGCGCTGGACCTGCCGGATCTGGTGGCCGGCGACCTGATGCGCCCGCGCGAGCACCTGCGCAGCCTGCGCGAAGGCATGACGCTGGAGGCGGTACTCGCCGAATTCAGCGAATCGCGCTACAGCCGCTACCCCTGGTTCGACGCCGATGGCGAGCAGGTGCTGGGCATCCTGCACACCAAGGATCTGCTGGTGGCGATGGCGCGCGGCCAGGACCTGGACGATCTGCGCCCGCTGCTGCGCCCACCGGCGCTGCTGCCCCTGGAAACCCCGATCCCCAGCGCGCTGGAGCAGTTCCGTACCGGCACCACCCATCTGGCGCTGTGCGTGGAAGACGAAGGCCGCATCCTGGGCTTCTTCACCCTGGAAGACCTGCTGGAAGTGGTGGTTGGCGAGATCGAGGACGAACACCGCCACGTGGTGCGCGACGCGCCGGTGCGCAGTCAGGACGGCTCGCTGCTGGTGGCCGGCAGCACCTCGATCTTCCGCTTGGAACGCCTGCTCGGCCAGGACCTGAGCGCCCCGGACCATGTCAATTCGGTCGGCGGGCTGATCGTGCACCAACTGCAGCGGCTGCCCGAAGAAGGCGAGACCCTGGAGCTGGACGGCCACGCGCTGACCGTGCGGCGCATGGCCGGCCACCGCATCCAGGCAGTGACGGTGCGGCCGGTGGGCGAAGCCGGCGCCGGGGCGGCGTAGAATACCGGCCCCGCCAGCTTCCCAGTGCCCCTGCCCATGTCGGATTCCGCCCTGCTCGCCCTGTCCCCGCTCGACGGCCGCTATGCCTCCAAAGTGGACGCGCTGCGCCCGATCTTTTCCGAATACGGCCTGATCAGGGCGCGGGTGAAGGTGGAGATCGAGTGGCTGCTGGCCCTGGCCGCCGAGCCGGGCATCGCCGAGCTGGCGCCGTTTTCCGCCGCCGCCAGCCAGCGCCTGCGTGCGCTGGCCGACGATTTCAGCGTGACCCACGCCGCGCGGGTCAAGGAGATCGAGCGCACCACCAACCACGACGTCAAGGCGGTGGAGTACTTCATCAAGGAACAGCTCGCCGGCGACGCCGAGCTGGGCCCGGCGCTGGAATTCGTACACTTTGCCTGCACCAGCGAGGACATCAACAACCTCAGCTACGGCCTGATGCTGGAGCAGGCGCGCCGCGAGGTCCTGCTGCCCGCGCTCGACGGCATCGCCGCGTCGCTGCGCACGCTGGCGCATGCCCAGGCTGCCCAGCCGATGCTCTCGCGCACGCACGGCCAGACCGCATCGCCGACCACGCTCGGCAAGGAAATCGCCAATGTGGTGGCGCGCCTGGAGCGCCAGCGCAAGCAGATCGCCGCTGTGGAACTGACCGGCAAGATCAACGGCGCGGTCGGCAACTACAACGCGCACCTGGTGTCGTATCCACAGCTGGATTGGGCCGACTTCGCACAGCGCTTCGTCGAGAGCCTGGGCCTGGTGTTCAACCCGTACACCACCCAGATCGAGCCGCACGACAACGTGGCCGAAATCGGCGACGCCAGCCGCCGCGCCAATACCATCCTGATCGACCTGTCGCGCGACATCTGGGGCTACATCTCGCTGGGCTATTTCAAGCAGAAGCTCAAGGAAGGCGAAGTCGGCTCGTCCACGATGCCGCACAAGGTCAACCCGATCGACTTCGAAAATGCCGAAGGCAATTTCGGCATCGCCAACGCACTGTTCGAGCACTTCTCGGCCAAATTGCCGATCAGCCGCTGGCAGCGCGACCTCACCGACTCCACCGTCCTGCGTGCGCTGGGCACCGCGTTCGGCCACACCCAGGTGGCGCTGGATTCGCTGGCCAAGGGCCTGGGCAAGCTGACCGTCAATCCCGAGCGCCTGGATGCCGACCTCGATGCGGCCTGGGAAGTGCTGGCCGAAGCCGTGCAGACGGTGATGCGCCGCCACGGCCTGCCTAACCCGTACGAGCAATTGAAGGCACTGACGCGTGGCCAGGGCATCACCGCCGCCTCGATGCAGGCGTTCGTGGAAAGCCTGCAGCTGCCGGAAGACGACAAGCAGCGCCTGCGTGCGCTGACCCCGGGCGGCTACATCGGCCTGGCCGAGCAACTGGCACGCGCAGTCTGATCGCCTGCGGGACCGGCGTCATGGCAGCAGCCGGACGCGACTGTAGTCCGGCGGCGGTGCCGGTCGCGCTCGCCAGCCGCGCAACCGGCGCACGCCTTGGCGCCGGACGCAAGAGCGGCGTCGACGGCCTGCCGCATCGCGGCTGGTATGGTGCCGGCCTCATCCAAGCAAAGGATTTCCCATGCGCGCAGTCCGGATTACACCTGTGCTGTTTGCATTGACCGGCATGGCCGCCTTGAGTGGCTGCAGCGCCGAGGGCCCCGCCGGCCAGGCCATGTCGGCCATGTCGTCCACGCTGACCGACCCGGCCAGCGGCGCCGATTGCGGCGGCAAGGACGTGCGGCTGACCCGTGACGACAGCGAGTGGATCCTGCACGGCGACTGCGGCACGGTCACCATCACCGCCTCGCGCGGCGCAATGAATCTGGACAAGGCCCGCGCCATTCGCGTGGAAGGCAGCAACTTCACCGTGCTCAACGCGCAGCTGGGCGAGCTCAGCGTGATCGGCCACGACAACACGCTCAATCTGACCAATGTCGACAGCGTCGACATCCAGGGCAACAAGAACCTGGTGCTGGCGCACGACGTGAAGCAGGTGCGGTTTTCCGGCAACGACAACACCGTCAATCCGTCCAGCAAGCCCACCCTGGATGATCGCGGCAGCGGCAACAAGGTGATGTAAGCCGCGCTACGCGTGGTTGCCGGTGCAGCACGCGCAGCCGCCTGGGCCACACTGCCGACCAGTGGTGATGTCATGCAGGCGCCCGTGCTGCCAGAGCATCACGCCGATCGGCGAGACACCAGGCGCTGCATTCCAGTGCGAACTGCGTGAGCACGTCGATCGGCGCCGGCCGATCAGGGCCGCCGCGCCGCCACTAGCGTCACTTCACGCGGCTTGGCAGCGCCCCGCACGATCACGAACCGCAAGGTTTCGCCAACCTTGCGAGTGACCGCCGCTTTCAGTACATCGGCCTTGCTGCCTGCCACCGGGACGCCCTGCGCCGACACGATTGCATCGCCTACCTGCAGACCGGCCGCGGCGGCCGGCGATGCCGGCTTGATGCCATCGATCGTGACCGACGTGAGGGTGGGGTTGAACGAAAACCCTTCGCTTTCCACGGCAAAACTCAGACCGAACCACCCCTTCTCTTCCGCTGCCTGCACCGCGCCGCTGATGCTCAGCATGGCGGTCAGCAACAGCACACCCGCTGTCCAACGACGCATCGGTCAGTCCTTTGTCGAAAGCAGCGCATACCCCGCTGCGGTGACCCAGTATCGGGCTCCTGATGCGGCGCACTCATGTGCCATCGGACACCCGCCCTTGCGTCACAGCGGCAGGCGCCCGAACACCGTGCGGGCTGCATGGCGCCGCAGCGTTGTACAGCCAACCACCGTCATCCGCACCGCACAGTCCGAATCACCACCTCCCTGAAGCCTTGCCTGTTGCCGCCCTCGCGCGCAGGTGCAGATCCGGCGCAAGCATCGGACAATAGCGGCATTCGCGCCGGCCCTGCCCGCGCCCCAGTCTTCCATCGATACCCTGCAAGGACCCCCCATGGCTGCACGCAAGGCAACCCCTCCTGTCATCGAAGTCCAGGCCCGCCCGGGTCAGCCGTTGGGCATGCCGGTGGAGCGCTTTCTGCGCAACTACTGGCACAAGCATCCGCTGCTGATCCGCAATGCCTTCGCGGACTTCGCCTCGCCGCTGCAGCCGGAAGATCTGGCCGGCCTGGCCTGCGAAGACGGCGTGCTGGCACGCCTGATCAGCCACGACCGCGCCACCGACGGCTGGGACGTGCGCACCGGCCCATTCCAGGAAACCGACTTCCCCGGCCTGCCCGACCATGACTGGACCCTGCTGGTGCAGGACGTGGACAAGTGGGACGCCGACGTGCGCGCACTGCTGGAGCACTTCCGCTTCCTGCCGCGCTGGCGCATCGACGACATCATGATCAGCTTCGCCGCCACCGGTGGCTCGGTCGGCGCGCATGTCGACCATTACGACGTGTTCCTGCTGCAGGGCCAGGGCCAACGCCGCTGGCAGATCGACGCGCGCACCTCGCAGGGCCGCAAGCCCACGCCACTCGCATTCCGCGACGATGTCGACCTCAAGCTGCTGCGCGAGTTCAAGCCCACCCACGAGTGGGTGCTGGGCCCGGGCGACATGCTGTATCTGCCGCCGCTGGTCCCGCATCACGGTGTGGCCGAAGACGCCTGCCTGACGTTCTCCATCGGCACACGCGCCCCGTCCTCGGCCGAGCTGATCGGCGATTACCTGGACACCTTGATCGCCGATGCCGACGAAGCGGTGCGCTACCACGATGAAGACCTCAAGGTACCGGCCGACCCGTACGAGATCGACGTCACCGCGATGAACCGCGTGGTCGCCGCGCTCAACGCGCTGCGTATGAACGACCCGGACCGCCTGGGCGACTGGTTCGGCCGGTTCATGACCACCTACCGCGCCTCCGGCGACGTGGTGCCCGCGCCCGAACCGATCCCGCGCGAAGCGGTGGAACAGGCCCTGGACGAAGGCGTGGTGCTGTACCGCCACCCGTGGTCGCGCTTGGCCTGGCGGCGCGCCAAGCGCGGCGCCACGCTGTTCTGCAGCGGCCTGGAATTTGCGCTTTCCGCCAAGGACGCCGCACGCCTGGCGGCCGCCGAGGAAGTCGATGGCGCGCTGTACGGCCAGCTGACGGCACGCGGCCGCGAGGTAGTGCTGGAGCTGCTGGCCCAGGGCCACTACCAGCGCGCCCATGAGGATACGCACGAGGACATCGACGACGCGCAGGCAGCAGCGCTGAGCGTGTCGGCCGATCACGACGACGCGCATGACGATGCCGATACCGTGGACGCCGACGATGCCATCGACGACGCTGCGGATGTCGAGGAGGTCGCTGACGACGCGGATACCCCGGAAGAGCGCGTCGATTCCGCCGAAGCGGAGCTCGGCGAGGACGAGAACGGGGACGACGACGACGATGCCTCGGACATCGGCGAAGACGAAGGCAGCTCTCCTCGCCCATGAGCCCACACGGCAGGCCACTGATCGTTTCGCTGGACCCGGCCACCGACGCCGCCGCCCTGCGTACGCTGCGCCTGGCCTGCGGCGCGGCCCCGCGCGCTTCGGCCGGGGCCGAGTGGGACGCGCTGGACCCACTCAGCCTGCACCTGGCGGCGCGCACCGAGCAGGGCCAACTGGTCGCCTCGGTCCGGCTGACCCCGGACCGACGCGTCGACCGGCTCGGCTTGGTGCCGGACTGGCGCCGCCGTGGCCTGTCGGATCAGCTGCTTGCCGCCGCCGTGGCCAGCGCCGCCCAGCGTGGCTGGCCCAGCCTGCAGGCCCATGTGACTGCAAACGCCGGGGCGGTCTTCGCACGCCAGGGCTTTCTTCCCGACGGCCCTGCCAACCTGTCACCCGACGGCAGCGCCGATGCCGTCGATCCACCCGGCACGCCGGTCCATCGCCGGCTCGACGGCCCCATGGCGGTGGATACCCTCGGTGCGGCCCTGGCCGCCACCACCGGCCTGCTGTGCAGCGCGCGGCGGCAATTGCTGATCTACACCCGCGCCCTGGACCCGCCCCTGTTCGACAATCCCGGGGTACTGGATGCACTGCGACGCTTCGCCACCGCACGCCACGACAAGCGCGTGCAGGTGCTGGTGCAGGACACCGCCAGCGCCACGGCCAGCAGCAGCGCGATGTTGCGCCTGGCCCAGCGCCTGCCCAGCGTGTTCCGGTTCCGCGCCGTCAGCGATCCCGTCGATACCAGTTATGCATCGGCATATGTGGTCGGCGATGACGCCTACTACTTTCGTCCAACAGGCCATCGTTTCGACGACGGCGAAACCTGGCTGTCCGGCGCGGCCCGCAGTCGCCAGCTGGAGCGCGAATTCGCGCAGATATGGGAGCGCAGCGCGCTCTGGAACGAGCCGCGCGCACTCGGCATCTGACGCCGCAACGCCCTTGCCACGTAGGCGCGATGCCGATTGGTCTACCCGGCCGGTCAGCTCGCAGACGCCCCCTCACCAGCGCAAGGGGGTATAATTTTTCGAGATTCGATACCGACCGATAGGGCATCTCGCCCTGCCGCTTCCGAACAGTCATCCCCACAGCAGACCCGACTTACCATCGTGGATAATCTCCTAAAGCAGTTCGCGCAGTCATCGCAGCTCGCCGGCGGCAACGCCGCCTATATCGAGGATCTGTACGAGCAGTACCTCGTCGCCCCGGACAGTGTCGATCCGAAGTGGAAGAGTTATTTCGACGGCTTCAATGGTCGCGATGCCGGTGATGTGCCGCACTCGGCGGCCATTGCCCACATCCTCAGCGCCTCCAAGCAGGCCGCCAATGCCGGGACCGGCGCGGGCGCCAGCGACGAGCGCGAGCGCAATGTCGGCCGCTTGATCACTGCCTACCGTGCGCGCGGTCACCTGGGCGCACAGCTCGATCCGCTCGGGCTCACCCCGCCGGTCAACCCGCCCGATCTGGACCTGCCGTTCCACAGCCTCTCGCAGGCGGACATGGACAGCGAGTTCAGCACCGGTGGCGTCGGCGGCCAGCCGCGGATGAAGCTGAAGGATCTGCTGGCTCGCCTGAAGGCGACCTACGCCAGCACCATCGGCGCAGAGTTCATGCACATCCAGGAGTTCGACCAGCGCCAGTGGATCTATCGGCGCCTGGAAGATGCGGGCGGCCGGATTGCCGGCGATGCGGCCAGCCGCAAGCGCACCCTGGAGCGGCTCACCGCCGCCGAAGGCCTGGAGCGCTACCTGCACACCAAGTACGTCGGCCAGAAGCGTTTTTCGCTGGAAGGCGGCGACTCGCTGATTCCGATGATGGACGAGATCATTCGCCAGTCCGGCAACGATCAGGTCAAGGACATCGTGATCGGCATGGCCCACCGCGGCCGTCTCAACGTGCTGGTCAATACGCTGGGCAAGAATCCGCGCAAGCTGTTCGACGAATTCGAAGGCAAGTTCGAGCATGCCCATGACGACCGCGCGCACACCGGCGACGTCAAGTACCACATGGGTTTCTCGGCCGACATCGCCGTCGGCACCGACAAGCAGGTGCATGTGGCGCTGGCGTTCAATCCCTCGCACCTGGAAATCGTCGACCCGGTCGTGGTGGGCAGCGTGCGCTCGCGCCAGGAGCGTTTCGGCGATGCGGAGCGCAAGGCCGTGCTGCCGATCCTGATCCACGGCGATGCCGCGTTTGCCGGCCAGGGCGTGGTGATGGAGCTGTTCCAGATGTCGCAGGCACGCGGTTTCGCGGTCGGCGGCACGGTGCACATCGTCGTCAACAACCAGATCGGCTTCACCACCAGCACCCGCGACGACGCCCGCTCCACGTTGTACTGCACGGACGTGGCCAAGATGATCGGCGCGCCGGTCTTCCACGTGAACGGCGACGATCCGGACGCGGTGATGTTCGTGTCCAAGCTGGCCTACGAATTCCGCCAGCAGTTCAAGAAGGACGTGGTCATCGACCTGGTCTGCTACCGCCGTTGGGGCCATAACGAGGCCGATGAACCGGCAGCGACCCAGCCGGTGATGTACCAGACCATCCGCAAGCACAAGACCACCCGCGAGCTCTACGCCGCCAAGCTGGAAAGCGAGGGCGTGCTGAGTGCCGACGAGGCCAAGGCGCTAGTGGACGGCTACCGCAACAAGCTGGATTCGGGCGAGTACACCACCGAACTGGCCAAGCGCAAGCCGGACGAATTCGCCATCGATTGGTCCAAGTATCTGGTCGGCACCGCCGCCGATCCGGTCGACACGCGCGTCAAGCGCGATCAGCTGGACCGTCTGGCCAAGCTGATCACCACCATCCCCGAGGGCGTGGAGCTGCACGCCCGCGTTGCCAAAATCTACGACGACCGCGTCAAGATGGCCGCCGGCGATCAGCTGGGCGACTGGGGCTTTGCCGAAAACCTCGCCTACGCCACCTTGCTGGCCGAAGGCCACAAGCTGCGCCTGGTGGGCCAGGATGCGGGTCGTGGCACGTTCTTCCACCGTCACGCGATCCTGCATGACCAGAAGAACGACAACTACTATCTGCCGCTGCGCCAGCTGGTCGAGAACCCGGAAGACGCCACCATCATCGATTCGCTGCTCAGCGAAGAAGCGGTGATGGGCTTCGAGTACGGCTATTCCACCACCGACCCGAATGCGCTGTGCATCTGGGAAGCGCAGTTCGGTGACTTCGCCAACGGCGCGCAGGTGGTGATCGACCAGTTCATCGCCGCCGGCGAAGCCAAGTGGGGCCGTATCGCGGGCCTGTCGCTGTTCCTGCCGCATGGTTACGAAGGGCAAGGCCCGGAGCACAGCTCCGCGCGTCTGGAGCGTTTCCTGCAACTGTGCGCGCTGGAGAACATGCTGGTCTGCGTGCCGACCACGCCGGCGCAGTGCTTCCACATGATCCGTCGCCAGATGCGCATGACCACCCGCAAGCCGCTGGTGGTGATGACGCCCAAGTCGCTGCTGCGCCACAAGCTGGCGGTGTCCAGCCTGGAAGAACTGGCCGACGGGCAGTTCCAGCATCTGATCCCGGATGCCAAGGCCGACGCGGCCAAGGTCAAGCGCGTGGTGTTGTGCTCGGGCAAGGTCTATTACGACCTGCTCGAAGACCAGACCAAGCGTGACCAGGACGATGTCGCCATCGTGCGTATCGAGCAGCTGTACCCGTTCCCGCGGGCGCAGCTGGCAGCCGAGCTCAAGGGCTATGCCAATGCCACCGACGTGGTGTGGTGCCAGGAAGAACCGCAGAACCAGGGTGCGTGGTACCAGATCCGCCATCACCTGAACTTCTGTCTGGCCGGTGGCCAGAGCCTGCATTACGCCGGCCGCGCCCGTTCGCCCTCGCCTGCCGCCGGCCATATGGCCGACCACATCGCCGAACAGCAGAAGTTGGTCGCCGATGCGTTGCTCAATCCGTTCAACGACCAAGTCGCTGAATAATTCCTTCCCCAAAGAACGAAAACCCTAGGACGCTCCCCGAATGGCCACCGAAGTCAAAGTTCCGGTACTGCCCGAATCCGTTTCCGACGCCACCATCGCCAGCTGGCACAAGAAGGCCGGTGAAGCGGTCAAGCGCGACGAGAATCTGGTCGACCTGGAAACCGACAAGGTCGTGTTGGAAGTTCCTTCGCCGGTCGACGGCGTGTTGAAGGAAATCAAGTTCGAAACCGGCAGCACGGTCACCAGCAACCAGATTCTGGCGATCATCGAAGAAGGCGCCGTGGCTGCGGCTGCACCGGCCGAAGAGAAGAAGGCCGATGCACCGGCCGCTGCGGCAGCGCCTGCTGCTGCGCCGGCCCCGGCTGCTGCCGCGGCACCTGCACCGGCGTCCAAGTCCGCTGCAGATTCGCTGCCGCCGGGTGCGCGCTTTGCCGCGATCACCCAGGGCGTGGATCCGTCGCAGGTCGAGGGCACCGGCCGTCGCGGCGCCGTGACCAAGGAAGACATCGTCAACTTCGCCAAGGCCGGCGGCGTGGGCAAGGCCTCCGGCGCCCGTCCGGAAGAGCGCGTGGCAATGACCCGCGTGCGCAAGACCATCGCCAAGCGTCTGATGGAGTCCAAGAACTCCACCGCGATGCTGACCACCTTCAACGAGGTCAACCTGGCCAAGGTGTCGGCCGCACGCAAGGAGCTGCAGGACGAGTTCCAGAAGGCGCACGGCATCAAGCTCGGCTTCATGAGCTTCTTCGTCAAGGCCGCCGCCAACGCGCTGCAGCGCTTCCCGCTGGTCAACGCCTCGATCGACGGCGACGACATCATCTATCACGGCTACAGCGACATCTCGATTGCCGTTTCCACCGACAAGGGCCTGGTCACGCCGGTGCTGCGTAACGTCGAGCGCCAGTCGTTTGCAGAGGTCGAACAGGGCATCGCCGATTACGCCGCCAAGGCGCGCGCCGGCAAGCTGGGCCTGGACGACCTGCAGGGCGGCACCTTCACCATCACCAATGGCGGCACTTTCGGCTCGCTGCTGTCCACCCCGATCATCAACCCGCCGCAGAGCGCCATCCTGGGCATGCACGCGATCAAGGAACGTCCGATCGCCGAGAACGGCCAGGTCGTGATCGCGCCGATGATGTATCTGGCACTGTCCTACGACCACCGCATCATCGACGGCAAGGACTCGGTGCAGTTCCTGGTCGACATCAAGAACCAGCTGGAAAACCCGGGCCGCATGCTGTTCGGCCTGTAAGCCTTGAAGCCCCTCTCCCCACGGGAGAGGGGTTGGGGGCGCCAGGCAACTGCGTCCGACTCAGCAATGAAGAATGAGCCGCCGCGAGCCACAGGGGCGAACTATCGGCTGTTCACTAACTCCATTTCGCAGTGGTTTGCTTCATATCGGGAATACCCGGAAGGCGACCACAGCGCACCCTCATCCGGCGCTACGCGCCACCTTCTCCCGCAGGAGAAGGGACAGGCAAAGGACTCTAGAAATGGCTGAAAACTACGACGTCGTCGTCATCGGTGCCGGTCCGGCCGGTTATCACGCCGCCATCCGCGCGGCCCAGCTGGGCATGAAGGTCGCCTGCATCGACGCCGCACTCGGCAAGGACGGCAAGCCCGCCCTGGGCGGTACCTGCCTGCGCGTGGGCTGCATCCCGTCCAAGGCGCTGCTGGATTCTTCGCGCCAGTTCTGGAACATGGGCCACCTGTTCGGCGACCACGGTATCAGCTTCAACGACGCCAAGATGGACGTGCCCACCATGATCGGCCGCAAGGACAAGATCGTGAAGCAGTTCACCGGCGGCATCGCGATGCTGTTCAAGGCCAACAAGATCACCCCGTACTACGGCTTCGGACAGCTGCAACCGGGCAACATCGTCAAGGTGACCCAGCACGAAGGCGGCGAAATCGAGCTGAAGGGCACCAACGTGATCCTGGCGGCCGGTTCGGAATCGATCGAACTGCCGTTCGCCAAGTTCGACGGCGACACCATCGTCGACAACGTCGGCGGCCTGGATTTCACCGCCGTGCCCAAGCGCCTGGCGGTGATCGGCGCTGGCGTCATTGGCCTGGAGCTGGGCAGCGTGTGGAAGCGCCTGGGCGCCGAGGTCACCATCCTCGAAGCGCTGCCGGACTTCCTGTCGCTGGCCGATGCCGAAGTGGCCAAGACCGCGTTGAAGGAATTCAAGAAGCAGGGCCTGGACATCAAGCTCGGCGCCAAGGTCAGCAAGACCGAGATCACCGGCAGCGGCGATGCCAAGCAGGTGGTGCTCAGCTACACCGACGCCGCGGGCGAGCAGACCCTGACCGTGGACAAGCTGCTGGTGGCCGTGGGCCGCAAGGCCGCGACCAAGAACCTGCTGGCCGACGGCACCGGGGTCAAGGTCACCGACCGTGGCCAGATCGAGGTCGACGGGCATTGCCACACCGGCGTGGACGGCGTGTGGGCGATCGGCGACTGCGTGCGCGGCCCGATGCTGGCGCACAAGGGGTTCGAAGAAGGCATTGCCGTGGCCGAACTGATCGCCGGCCTGCCGGGCCACGTCAACTTCGACACCATTCCGTGGGTCATCTACACCGAGCCGGAGATTGCCTGGGTCGGCAAGACCGAGCAGCAGCTCAAGGCCGAAGGCGTCGCCTACAAGGCTGGCAGCTTCCCGTTTGCGGCAATCGGGCGTGCGGTCGCCATGGGCGAGCCGGCCGGCTTCGTCAAGGTGATCGCCGATGCCGAGACCGACCGCGTGCTGGGCATGCACCTGGTGGGCGTGGGCGTGTCCGAGCTGGTGCACGAAGGCGTGCTGACGATGGAGTTCAACGGCTCGGCGGATGATCTGGCGCGCATCTGCCACGCGCATCCGACCCTGTCCGAGGCGATCCACGATGCCGCGATGGCCGTGAGCAAGCGCGCGATCCATAAGGCGAACTGAGTGGGGCCGGGATTTGGGATTCGGGAGTGGGGATTCGTAAACGGCTCCCTCTCCTGACCCTCTCCCGGAAAGGACATGACGCCGGGCTAAAAGCCCGGCGTCATGTTTTTCAGGCACGCTCAAAACAATCCTGCAAAGTTCATTTCGGCGGGCCCCTAGATGGCATCGACGCAGCGCGCGCCCGTTTTT
This sequence comes from Xanthomonas sp. NCPPB 1325, assembly GCF_041477645.2. Classification (NCBI taxonomy): domain Bacteria; kingdom Pseudomonadati; phylum Pseudomonadota; class Gammaproteobacteria; order Lysobacterales; family Lysobacteraceae; genus Xanthomonas; species Xanthomonas sp. NCPPB 1325. The sequence goes on along the minus strand of NZ_CM192985.1, from coordinate 1,866,591 downwards.
ACGAATCCCCAATCCCGAATTCCGAATCCCATGAAAAGCATCTGCGTCTACTGCGGTTCCAACGCCGGTAACAAGCCGGCCTATGCCGAACGCGCCACCGCCCTGGGCACGCGCATCGCCGAGCAAGGCCTGCGGTTGGTTTACGGCGGTGGCAACGTCGGCCTGATGGGCACGGTGGCCAACGCGGTACTCGCCGCCGGCGGCCAGGTCACCGGCGTGATCCCCAAGCAGCTGGCGGACTGGGAAGTGGCGCACCGCGGACTGACCGAGCTTGAGATCGTCGGCTCCATGCATGAGCGCAAGATGCGCATGTTCGAGCTGTCCGATGCCTTCGTCGCCCTGCCCGGCGGTTTCGGCACCATGGAAGAGATTTTCGAAATGCTGACCTGGCGCCAGCTCGGCATCGGCAACAAGCCCTGCGCGTTCCTGGATATCGAAAATTTCTATGCGCCGCTGATCGGCATGATCGATCGCATGGTGGAAGAACGGTTCCTGCACCCGGATCAGCGCACCGACCTGTGGTACGGCGCCGATATCGAGCAGATGCTGGAGTGGATGCAGCACTACACGCCGGCGCAGGCCTCCAAGTGGATCGACGAGAAGCGTCGCGCGACGCTGGTGTAGTCGACGACACTTCAAGCCCACCTGGTTTCATCGCGCGCCGTGCCTGCGACGACGTGCGGTGAAACTGGCCGGCACCCGCGTCAACTCGCCGATCCACCGAGGGTGAGATCGCTCGGCACTATTCCATCCGCCATGACTGCGCTCCGCGGCCGCAGCGCCAATCCGACAGCCAGGGTCTTCCAGTCCGCCACCACGACTGCGGCAACCGGCATCGCTGCCTCGCTTAGAATGGCAGCGATGCCCGATACCCTTGCCGCTGACGCGCACCACAGCCTGGACATCAAGCACAGCCGCTTTCTGGCCCATGCCTGTGCGCTCGACGCTGCGGCCCAGGCGCTGGAGATCGTGCAGCGCGTCTCCACGCCAGATGCCACGCACAACTGCTGGGCCTATCGCTTTGGGCAGGATTACCGCTCCAGCGACGATGGCGAGCCGAGCGGCACCGCCGGCCGGCCGATCCTGGCGGCCATCGACGGCCAGGGATTCGATCGGGTGGTGGTGGTCGTCACGCGCTGGTATGGCGGCATCAAGCTTGGTGCCGGAGGACTGGTCCGCGCCTACGGTGGCACCGCCGCCGAATGCCTGCGCCTGGCAACGCGGCGGCCGTTGATCGCAGTCACGCTGCTCGACCTGCACTGCCAGTTCGACGATCTGGGCCTGGTGCACGCCGCGCTTGCCGCCTTCCACGCCGACAAACTAGACGAGCAGTTCGACGCGACAGGCGCAGCGCTACGCGTGCAACTGCCTGCAGATCAGCTTGCCGGCTTGAAAACGCGCCTGTGCGACGCCACTCGCAATCGTGTCCACATCTCACTTCCGGAAACCGCATGAATCAGCCAGCCGCCAGGCCCAGTCCGTTGCGGAAGCTTGGCAGCCTGCGCACCTTGTGGCCATTCGTGCAACGCCAGCGCGGCCTGTTCGCGGCATGGCTGATTGCGCTGGCGGTGTCGTCGGCGGCCACGCTGAGCCTGCCGGCCGCGGTCAAGCGCATGATCGACCACGGCTTCTCCGGTGGCGCACAGATCAACCAGGCATTCGCGCTGCTGTTTGCCGTGGCGGTGGTGCTGGCGTTGGCCACGGCGGCGCGCTTCTACTTCGTTTCGCTGCTGGGGGAAAAGGTCGTCGCCGACCTGCGCGGGCGGTTGTACGCGCACCTGATCGGACTGGATGCCGGGTTTCACGACCGCAGCCGCAGCGGCGAGCTGGTGTCGCGGCTGTCGGCAGACAGCGAGCTGCTGCGTGGGCTGATCGGCACCACCATGTCGGTGGCGCTGCGCAGCTCGGTGACGGTGATCGGCAGCATGGTGATGTTGTTCGTCACCAGCCCGCGCCTGGCCGGCTTCACCCTGATCGGCATTCCGCTGGCGGTGCTGCCGATCGTGCTGGGCGCACGCCGGCTGCAGAAGATCTCGCGTGCCAGCCAGGACCGCGTGGCCGATGCCAATACCCTGGCGGCCGAAACGCTGGGCGCAGTGCGCACCGTGCAGGCGCATGCGCGCGAGCGCTACGAAAGCCAGCGCTTCAGCCAGGCGCTGTTTGCCGCCATCGACACCGCGCGGCTGCGGATCCGCACCCAGGCCGGCGTCACTGCGGTGGCGATCGTGCTGATCTTCGGCGCCATCGTCGCGGTGCTGTGGCTGGGCGCGCACGACGTGGTGGCCGGGCGCATGACGCCGGGCACGCTGGGGCAGTTCGTGCTGTATGCCTTGATTGGCGGCGGCTCGGTCGGCGCGCTGGCCGAGGTCTGGAACGAGTTGCAACGTGCTGCCGGCGGCATGGGCCGGGTCGGCGAACTGCTCGAAGAACAACCGGCGATCGTGGCGCCGCCCGTGCCCACGCCGCTGCCGCACCCGCTGCGTGGCGCGATCCATTTCGACCAGGTCGTGTTCCATTACCCGCAGCGTCCCGACACGCCGGCGCTGGATGGCTTCGATCTGCAGGTCAGCCCCGGCGAAACCGTTGCCCTGGTCGGTCCCTCGGGGGCCGGCAAGAGCACCGTGCTGTCGATGCTGCTGCGCTTCCATGACCCGGCCAGCGGCAGCGTGCGCATCGACGGGGTGGACCTGCGCCAGACCGACCCGGTGCGGCTGCGCGAACACATCGCCTTGGTCCCGCAGCAACCCACCCTGTTTGCCGCCAGTGCAGCCGACAACATCCGCTACGGCCGCCTGGAGGCCAGCGCGGCCGACGTGGAAGCCGCGGCCACCGCTGCGGAGGCAGATGGCTTCCTGCAGGCACTGCCGCAGGGCTACGCCAGCGAACTCGGCGAGCGCGGCACGCGCCTGTCCGGTGGCCAGCAGCAACGCGTGGCGATCGCGCGTGCGCTGCTCAAGGACGCGCCGATCCTGTTGCTGGACGAGGCCACCAGCGCACTGGACGCGCAGAGCGAGCGCGCCGTGCAACAGGCACTGGACCGGCTGATGCAGGGCCGCACCACCCTGGTCATCGCGCACCGCCTGGCCACCGTGCTCAAGGCCGACCGCATCGTGGTCATGGATGCCGGCCGCATCGTGGCACAGGGCACGCATGCGCAGCTGATCGCCGAAGGTGGCCTGTATGCCGAGCTGGCGCGCTTGCAGTTCATCGATCAATGACCACGGCTTGATCCCGACCCGTGGGCGATGCGCGTCGGACGAGCCGGCGCAGCGTCCCCGGGCAAACTGCCCCGACCGACGTGCCCATGCCCCGCCCCAAGACCACCCTCCGCCAGCTCAGTTATTTCGTCGCGCTGGCCGATACCGGCAGCTTCACCCGTGCCGCCGACCAGATGGGCGTCTCGCAGCCGTCGCTGTCGCAGCAGATCCGTGCACTGGAAACCATCATCGGTGCGCCGCTGTTCGAGCGCGGCGTGCCGGCCATCCTGACCCCGCTGGGCCGCGACCTGCTCGACCGCGCGCGCAGCATCCTGCTCGACGTCACCGATCTGGAGGAAGTGCGCGCCACCTCGGCCGACCCGTTGATCGGCACCATCCGCCTCGGTGTCTCGCCGACCCTGGGCGCCTATCTGATGCCCAGCCTGGTCGCGCGTCTGCACCGCGAGCACCCGGCGCTGCGCGTGCATGTGCGCGAGGGTCTGCCGACGGTGCTGGCCAGCGACCTGGCCAACGGCGTGCACGACCTGATCCTGGCGCAACTGCCGGTGGCCGGACGCAGCCTGCACAGCGAGCGGCTGTTCCGCGAACCGCTGCACGTCACCATGGCCGCCGATCACCCGCTGCGCAGCAAGCGCTGGATCACCCCGGCCGACCTGTGCGGCGCCAACCTGCTCACCCTGATGCCGGAGTACCGCCTGGCCGAACAGGTGGCCGCCATTGCGATGGAGGTCGGTGCCCATGTCCTGCGCGATTACGAAGGCACCAGTCTGGATGCGATCCGCCAGATGGCCGGCATGGGCATGGGCCTTGCATTGCTCCCGGACCTGTACGTACGCCAGGAAATCCGCGAAGGCGACGACGTGGTGGTTCGGCCGGTCAAAGGCGGGCGCTACTATAGGGAGATCGGTTTGCTCTGGCGGCAGGGTGCCGGTCGCGCGCCCGCCTTCGGTTTGATCGCCGATCTGCTGCGTGCGGTAGCCGCATAGGAAAATCCTATGCGCTGAATAAGCGCCGCAGCCTTGTTCCAGGGCCGGCAACTCGTCAATGTTTCACTGAACTCATCAACGGATAGCGAATGGCGGCCAAGCGGATCGGATGGCGGGAAGCGGTGGGCTGGCTGGCGGAAATCGTCGGGCCGGACATGCCGTATGTGCGTCTTGCCATGGTGTACGGCGTTGCGATCAGCTTGCTGTCGCTGGCCACGCCCATCTCGGTGCAGTTGCTGATCAACAGCGTTGCCAACACCGCGCTGCCCACCCCGCTGTGGACGCTGTCGGGCCTGTTGCTGGGGTTGCTGCTGCTGGTGACCTGCCTGAGCGCCATGCGGGTGTGGATGATGGCGTTGTTCGAGCGCCGCCTGTTCGCGCGGGTGGTGGCCGAGATCACCGTGCGTGCGGTGCACGCGCAGAATCCGTTCTTCGCCGACCAGAACCGTGGCGACGTGTTCAACCGCTACTTCGATCTGGTGGTGGTGCAGAAGGCCGTGCCCAGCCTGGCGGTCGGCGCCTTCACCATCGTGCTGCAATCGGCAGTGGGCCTGATCGTCACCAGCTTCTACCACCCGTTTTTCCTGGGCTTCAACGCGTTGCTGCTGATCACCATCTTCTCGATCTGGATGATCTGGTCGCGCGGCTCGATCCGCACCGCGGTCGAGCTGAGCCACGCCAAGCACAATGCCGCGCACTGGCTGGAAAGCGTCGGCGGCTCCAACGGCTTCTATAAATCCAGCCGCCACCTCAATTTCGCGATGGACCGCTCCGAGGCGGTCACCGCTGCCTACGTCGCACAGCATCGGCGTCATTTCCGCTACACCTTCACCCAGACCGTGGCGTTCCTGCTGACCTATGCGGTGGCCAGCGCAGCGCTGCTGGCGCTGGGCGGCAGCCTGATCCTGCGCGGCGAATTGTCGATCGGCCAGCTGGTGGCGGCCGAGCTGATCCTCAGCGCGGTGTTCTACGGCATTGCGCAGCTGGGCTCGTACCTGGACGTGTTTTACGACCTGGTCGCCAGCGCAGAAGAACTGTCGTTGCTGTACGCCATCCCCCAGGAACGCGCAGTGGCCGCGGCCGGCAAGACGCCCGGCAATAGCGCGGTGCGGCTGGATGGCGTGGTGATCGAAGGGGCGCGGTTCGATTTCGCGCTGGACGCCGGCGAGCAGCTGGTGACGCTGGCCGATGGCGGCGCCGAGCGCTTGCTGGCGATGGTGCTCAAGCGGCACGTGGTACCCGATCGCGGCCTGGTGATGGTGGGCGGCGCCGACATGGCCACCTTCGACATGTACCTGCTGCGTTCGGAAGTGACCGTGCTCGATCGCCCGACCATCGTGGAGGTCACCATCCGCGAATACCTGGCGATGGCCTCGGCCGATGTGACGTCCGAAGCGATGCTCGAAGCCATCGACACGGTGGGGCTGCGCGCGCGCATTGCCGCGCTGCCGCAGGGACTGGACACCCGGCTTGCTGCTTCCGGCTTCCCGCTGTGGATCGGCGAGGTGATGGCGCTGAAGCTGGCCAATGCGCTCCTGGTGCGCCCGCGCGTGCTGATGTTGTCGCAGCTGTACGACCTGTTGCCCGCCGAGCGCCTGACCCGGGTGCTGCGCCGCTTGAAGGAGGCCGGAACCACCGTCCTGCTGTGCACCGGCCGGCCGGAGGACATCACCCTGGATGGCTGGTTCCGGCTGGAGCCCGAGCGCCAGCAACGTTACGCCACCCGCGCCGAACTGATCGCATCCACCCAGGAGGCAGACAATGCAGCACGCCCCTGACCGGATCGCGCACTTCCCTACCCTGGCGTCCATGCGGCCGCCCAGCATCGCCAAGGTGCTGGCGTGGATGCTGCTGATCGGCGTTGCCATCGCTGCGTCCATCCTGGCGTTCGCCCCCTGGGTGCAGACTGCCAGCGGCAAGGGCCAGGTGGTCTCGCTCGATCCCGGCGATCGCCAGCAACAGGTCACCGCCTTCGTGCCCGGCCGGGTGGAGCGCTGGTACGTGCACGATGGCCAGCACGTGTCCAAGGGCGACCCGATTGCCCGCGTCGGCGACCTGGACCCGGATCTGCTCGCCCGCCTGGCCACTGAGCGCGCGCAGGTGGCGGCGGAGATCACCGCCATCCAGCAGTCACGCGCGGTTGCCAGCATTGATGTCGCGCGCAGCAAGCAGTTGCTGGACGAAGGGCTGGCCGGCCGCCGCGACTACGAGCTGACCCAGATCAAGGTGGCCGAGGCCGATGCCAAGCTGGCCGAGTCGCGCGCCAAGCTGACCCGCATCGACATCCAGTTGAATCGCCAGTCCGCGCAGCTGGTGCGCGCGCCGCGCGATGGCCGCGTGCAGCAACTCAACGCTGCCAGCGGCAGCGCCATGGTCTCGCCCGGCACGGTGCTGGCGGTGATCGCGCCGGAGCGCGTGGAGCGCGCGGTCGAGCTGTACATCGACGGCCGCGACGTGCCGCTGATTCGTCCTGGCCGCCCGGTGCGGCTGGAGTTCGAAGGCTGGCCGGCGATCCAGTTCAGCGGCTGGCCGTCGGTAGCGCACGGCATGTTCGACGGCCGCGTGCGCGCCATCGACCCCAACGCCGCGCCCGACGGCCTGTTCCGCATCCTGGTCGAACCGCAGCCTGGCAAACCGGCATGGCCGGCGCAGGAATTCGCCCGCCAGGGCGGCAAGGTGCGCGGCTGGGTGCAGGGCGAAACGGTGCGGGTGGGCTACGAACTGTGGCGCCAGCTCAACAACTTCCCGCTGGAATTTGGTCGCCGCCCCGCCGCGACCACGCAGGAGGATGGCAAGACCAAGCCTGCCGCCTCCAAGTCCGAAGACGAGGAGACGGGCAAGAAATGAGGCACCGTCTGCTTGTCCTGCTGATCGCACTGTGCCCCGGTGCGGCATTCGCCCAGGCCGCGCCGCTGAGCCTGGACGAGGTGCTGCAATCGTCCGCCCGTTCCGCACCGCAGATCGTCGAGGCGCTGGCAAAGGTGCGCCAGGCCGAAGGCAAGGGCATCTCCGCCGACGGTGCGTTCGACACCGTGTTCGATATCGAGGGCCGCTCGCGCGAGGCCGGCTATTACGACGGCAGCACCATCGAAACCGGCGTCAAGCGGCCGTTCGAGAACAACGGCGGTTATTACTACGGTGGCTACCGCTCGTCGCGTGGGTCGTTTCCGGTCTACGAAGACAAGTCCTATACCGACCGCGGCGGCGAAGTGAAGGTCGGGGCGCTGTATGCCTTGCTGCGCGACCGCGTGGTCGACGAACGCCGTACCCGTCGCAGCGTCGCCAGCGCCGACATCGATGTGGCCCAGTACGAAGCGGAGATGGTGGCGATCGGCGTGCAGCGCCGCGCCGTGGATGCCTACCAGAGCTGGGTGGCAGCCGGGTTGAAGTTGCGCGCCTACAAGGACCTGCTGGAGTTGGCCGAGCGGCGACGCAACGCGATTTCGCGGCAGGTCACGCTGGGTGCGCGCCCAACCATCCTGCTGACCGAGAACGACCAGAACCTGGTTCGCCGTCGCGCCCTGGTGGTGCGCTCAGAGCAGGACTTTGCCAACGCCGCCAACGCGTTGTCGCTGTACCTGCGCGACGAGGCCGGCATGCCGCTGATCGTCTCCACCGAGCGTCTGCCGGCAGACACCTCCGCGCTGGAAGGGCTGGCCGGTGCCAGCAAGATCACCGCGCCGGTGGAACGCCCGGATTACCGCGCCGTGCTGACCCGCATCGATCAGGCCACCGCACGGCTGATGCTGGCGCAGAACGATCTGAAACCACGGCTGGATGTCAGTTTCGAGGTCAGCAAGGATCTGGGCGACCCGGGCGTGGGTGGCCCCAACCGCTCGCAGACCGATGCGATCATCGGGTTCCGTTTCAGCGTGCCGTTGGAAAATCGCTCCGCCAAGGGCCGCGTGGCCGAAGCGCGCGCCGAGATCGAGGCGCTGGACCAACGCAGCCGTTTCCTGCGCGACCAGATCTCGGTGGAGGTGGAATCCATCGTCATCTCGCTCAATGCCGCCGAGCGCCTGGCCAAGATCGCCGACGAAGAACGCGGCCTGGCCGACCGCCTGGCTGCCGCCGAGCGACGCCGCTTCGAGCTGGGCTCGGGCGATTTCTTCCTGGTCAATCAGCGCGAGGAAACCGCCAACGACGCGCGCGTGCGCCTGATCGATGCGCAGGCGCGCATCGCGTCGGCACGCGCCGAACTGGCCGCTGCCACGGCCGACCGGGACGCGCTGCAGCTGAGCCGTTGATGCGTGGCGCTTTGGCACGGGCGTACCGCACTGCCTGGCGGTGCATGGCGCCCCAGCCCACCCAGGTCTTGAGGTTTTTCGCGCAAGCGATTGTGGGCGCGGCCTTGCCAGGCGCCCGCGTCAGCCGCGTGCTGCAAGTACCCAGTCTCCGCGCCATCGCTCTGGCGGTCCCGCGTCATTGCCGCGACCGGCGGTGGCGTGAAGGTGCACATCTTCCGCTGCAGCGTTGCCGGGCGCGCATGACATAGCAGCGCGCCCAGCGGGCTCGACCTTCCCGTTGTCGCCGGATTGCGCAATGACGCCTGGGTAACACGTGGCTACGCATGCTCGGCGTGCCAGCACGCGCTGGTGGTGCGGGCCGATGATCCGCATTGCAACCCTCGACTCTTTCGGAGGTGCCTATGTCTTTCCGGCAATTTCCCGCGATTGGTGCAGATGGCGAGCCGTACGTCATCATCGAGTTCCGCGACGAGCACGCATCCACATCCGAAACGCACGCCGCGCCGCGGTATGAACTTCCCGACGGCCGCCATCTGCATCGGCAGGGCCAGCGTTTCGTGACCGAAGGCGGCGAGCTGCAGCTTTCCATGCCTTGAGACGGTGTTGATCATTTTTTGACCAACCAACCGGCAGCCCTTGCTGTGCGAGGGCTGCGTCCGGTTATCCACATGCTTGTGCAGCATTCATCCACACCCTGTGTGGATGAAACCGTTGCCGGCTACCTGTGCCTCGCGCAGGCGCTGTCTTAGCGCACCGAACAACTGCGCGGCGCGTGTGCACGCTCGAGTGCGCTACGGTGAACGCGCAAGCGTCGGACAGTGAACCGACAGGGCTTCAACCGATGGCGCGATCCGACCGTTCCAACACGCGCCCGATGCCACTGCGGTCGATCTCGCTCGCCGCCTGGGTCAGCGCCACCCGGTCGCTGTCGGGCTCGAAGCCGATCCGGAAGTGCAACTCGCCCACCGGCGTACGCGAGGAATGGATCGACGACAGATTCACCCCATGCTGCTCGAACACATGCAACAGCGCGCGCAGGGAACCAGGCTGGTCTTCCGGCAGGTACACGCTCAGGGTCAACGGCTCGGTGAGATCTGCCAGCAGATAGCCCACCCGTTCGTAGGTGTAGTTGCCCGCGGCCAACGCGTCGTGTTGCAGGGCCTGCGCGTTGTCGTGCAGGAACCGGGCCCGAAACTGCGCGCGTGCAGCATCGTCGCCCTGCGCGACGAGTGCACGCAGCTGTTGCAGCTGCAAGACCAAGCGGTCGAGCATTTCGCCCACGTACGGGTTGCCGAACTGGATGTCTTCGTAGATTGCGGGGTTGAGCGAGAGAATGCGCGCGATCACCGCCGTGTCCAGCTCGAACGATGCCGAGCGATACGGCATCAAGGCCTGCAACTGGCCCAGCAGCGGCGCGTAATCGCGCAAGGTGCCGGCCTGTGCCAGGTGGGTGGCATGCACCATCGCCTGCACCAGCGCCATCACCCGGTCATGGTGCTCGGGCGTGGCGTAGACGCATTCGGCCTGCAGGGCCGTGCACAAGGTCTGTACCCATGTGGACCAGCGCTGCAGGCGCGCTTCGCACACCACCATCACCCGCCCCTTCAGCGTGGGCGACTTGGGTGGCGCAGTCATCGGATGCAGGCCGACCACCTCGGCCGGCGATGCCAGCATCGCCGCCACCGGCGCCTGCTTGATCGAGGTGACATCCATCCACAGCTGCGATGCCGCGCGCGCGCCGGCAAGCGCGACATAGCGCTCGATCAAGGCGGCGGTGTGGCGAATGGGCGCGGAAAAAATCAGCACGTCCGCCCGCTGCGCCAGGGTGGCTTCGTCGATGCCGCCACTGTCGGCAGGATCGAAGCCGATCACTTCCAGCTGCATGCGCGTGCGCAGGAACTGCGCCAGCCAGCGTCCGTACGCGCCGGCAATGCCGACGATGCCGACGACCGGCTGGGGAATCATGCCAGGCGCTCGACGGCAAAACGCGGCGATGCCGCGAGCGCAGCCGGCGCGGCGGCCAGCACGTCGAACTCTTCGTACCCCGCCGCCAAGGTCGCCTCCAGTGCGCTGTGCACACCACTGAGCGCATGGCCCACCGCCTGCTCGAACGGTACATCGCGCAGCAACAAGCCGATCAGCAAGGCCATCAGCACATCGCCGGTGCCGGCCACGTCCACCGGCAGATGCGGGCTGGCCCAGCGATAGACCGCCTCGGTGCTGACCGCCAGGGTGACCAGCTCGCCTGCTGCACCGGCCACACTGTGGGCGAGCACCCACTGCGGCCCGCGTGCCAGCAAGGCAGGTGCGGCGGCGATGGCATCGTCCTGCTGCAGGCTTGGCAAGCCGGTCAAACGCCCCAGTTCGAAGGCATTGGGCGTGACCAGCCAGGCGTGCGGCAGCAAACGCTCGGCGAACACGCGCTCCAGCCCGGGTTCCACATACGGGCCGGTGTGCGTGTCGCCAATCACCGGGTCCAGGCAATAACGCAGCTGCGGCGCCTGCGGCAAGGTCTGCTCCAGCCAGTCGGCGAAAGCTTGGCCGTTCGCCAGGCTGCCGAAGTAACCGGAGACCAGCATGCGTGCACGCTGCGGCAGGCCGCGTTCGGTGGCGCCCAGCAACAAATCCGCCAGCCAGTCGGCTGGCAGGATGCGCCCGCGCAGGGTCGCGTAGAACGGCGCATTGCTCAGCAGCGTCGTCGGCACTTCGGCCACACGTAGCCCCAGCGCGCGCAGCGGCGGCACCGCAGCGCTATTTCCGGCGTGACCGTAGACCAGTTGCGACTGCACCGAGATCACATCGATCGGCGAAGGACCGTCGGGGCGCTGGCGGCGACCGTGGACGAGGTGGCTGTCGGTGGCATCGCTCATGGGTTGGCCGTCTTCGAAGAGATGACGCCATTATCCTCCGCAATGCGTGAGCGGATACGCGGGGAGTGGATCAATGTGATCCGGCGTGTACGGATGGCACGAGATGGCAGCGGTGCTTGATGCATTGCCGTATCGAGCGCGATCGATCGTTACCAAGACCGCGCCGGGTGTGTCCATGGTAATGCGAGGGCAGTGGCTGCCACGTTCGGCCATCAACTAAGGGACGCGAGCCGCTGATGCACCTGCAGGCTCGCCCTCATCCGCCCTTCGGGCACCTTCTCCCGTTGGGAGAAGGAAGATCGTTTTTTTGCCGTGTTCTGGCGGTGGAGAGGACACGATTTCGTCATCCACCGCGAGCGGCTGATGCCCCTGCAGGCCCGCCCTCATCCGCCCTTCGGGCACCTTCTCCTGATGGGAGAAGGAAGATCGTTTTTCTGCCGTTTTCTGGCGTTGCGAAGGACACGATTACGTCATCCACCGCGAGCGACGGATGCCCTGCACGCGCACCCTCATCCGCCCTTCGGGCACCTTCTCCCGATGGGAGAAGGAATGAGGTCTTGCCGCGACGGGAAACGCATGGCGTCTCCTGTCGCTGCCTGCGAGACAGACGTCGCTTACGACGTCATACGGTCCCAGAAACCCTTGACGCCATCGATGAAGGTGGCCGACTTGGGCGAATGCTTGCGCGCATCCTCACCGGTGAACGTAGCCTCGAACTGCTGCAGCAACTCGCGCTGATCGGCGGTGAGGTTGACCGGCGTTTCCACCACCACGCGGCAATACAGATCGCCTTCGCTGCGGCTGCGCACCGAGCGCACGCCCTTGCCGCGCAGGCGGAACAGCTTGCCGGTCTGGGTTTCGGCCGGAATGCGAATTTCCGCCTCGCCGCCAAGGGTCGCCACGCGCACGGTATCGCCGAGCGCCGCCTGCGAGATGCGGATCGGCACTTCGCAGTGCAGGTCGTCGCCATCGCGCTGGAAGATCGCATGCTCACGCACGCGCACTTCCACATACAGATCGCCCGGCGGTGTACCGGCCGGACCGGCCTCGCCCTCGCCTGCCAGACGAATCCGGTCGCCGGTATCCACGCCGGCCGGCACCTTGATCGACAGCACCTTGTCCTCTTCCACGCGCCCTGCCCCGTGGCAGGTCTTGCACGGGTTCTGGATCAACGTGCCGCGCCCGTCGCAATGCGGGCAGCTCTGCTGCATCGCGAAGATGCCGCGCTGGATGCGGACCTGGCCGCGTCCATGGCAGGTACCACAGGTCTCGACCTTGCCGTCTTCCGAGCCGCTGCCATGGCATGGCGTGCACTCGATCAGGGTCGGGATCTCGATGCGTCGCTCGATGCCGGCGACGGCTTCTTCCAGATCCAGTTCCAGGACGTAACCGACGTCGGCACCACGTCGCGCAGCGCGCGGACCGGCGGCGCCACCGCCAAAAATATTGCCGAAGATATCGCCAAAGATATCTCCCATGTCCGGGCCACCAGGCCCGCCACCACCGCCCATGCCGTGCTCGAACGCCGCATGGCCGTGCGCGTCGTAGACACGACGCTTATTGCCATCGGACAGCACTTCGTAGGCTTCCTTGCACTCCTTGAACGCCGCTTCGGCAGCAGCGTCGCCGGGGTTGCGGTCCGGGTGGTGCTTCATCGCACACCGCCGATACGCCTTCTTCAGCTCTTCGTCGCTGGCGCCACGGGCCACGCCCAGCACTTCGTAATAATCGCGTTTGCTCATGACAGGGGATCGGGAATCGGGAGAAGGGAATCGTTCAAAGCGTACATCCTCAAATCAATCAGCGTTCGGTGGGGTCCAGAACAGCGAAGGAGCGATGCCGCAGCACCGCTCCTCCGATTCTCTATTCCCTATTCCCGACTCACGCCTTCTTGTCGTCCTTGACCTCGGTGAACTCGGCGTCCACCACGTCGTCGGCGGCCTTGGAGGCCTGCGCATTGCCGCTGGCCGCATCGGCGTTGCCGCCCTGCTCTGCTGCGGCAGCCGCCGCGTACAGCGACTGGCCGGCTTCTTCCAGCGTCTTGCTGCGCGCTTCGATCTGCGCCTTGTCGTCGCCCTTCATGGCGGTCTCAAGATCCGACAGCGCCGCTTCCACCTTGCCGATCACATCGCCACCGACCTTGCTGCCATGCTCGGTGATCGCGGTGCGGGTGGCGTGGATCAGGCCATCGGCCTGGTTGCGGGTCTGCACCAGCTCCTGGAACTTCTTGTCTTCTTCGCGGTTGGCTTCCGCGTCGGCGACCATGCGCTGGATCTCTTCGTCCGACAGGCCCGAACCGGCCTTGATCTCGACCTTCTGTTCCTTGTTGGTCTTCTTGTCCTTGGCCGACACGTGCAGGATGCCGTTGGCGTCGATGTCGAAGGACACCTCCACCTGCGGCATGCCGCGCGGCGCCGGCTCGATGCCGGACAGGTCGAACTTGGCCAGCGACTTGTTGAAGCGGGCCTGCTCGCGCTCACCCTGCAACACGTGCACGGTCACGGCCGACTGGTTGTCTTCGGCGGTGGAGAAGGTCTGCGAGGCCTTGGTCGGGATGGTGGTGTTCTTTTCGATGATCTTGGTGAACACGCCGCCCATGGTTTCGATACCCAGCGACAGCGGGGTCACGTCCAGCAGCAGCACGTCCTTGACGTCGCCAGCCAGCACGCCGCCCTGGATCGCAGCGCCCACGGCCACGGCTTCGTCCGGATTGACGTCCTTGCGCGGTTCCTTGCCGAAGAAATCGGCAACCGCCTGCTGCACCTTCGGCATGCGGGTCTGACCGCCGACCAGGATCACTTCGTTGATGTCGCTGGCGCGCAGGCCGGCGTCGTTCAACGCGGTGCGGCACGGCTCGATCGACTTCTTGACCAGGTCTTCGACCAGCGCTTCGAGCTTGGCACGCGTCAACTTGATGTTGAGGTGCTTCGGGCCCGAGGCGTCGGCAGTGACGTACGGCAGGTTCACTTCGGTCTGCTGGCTGGTCGACAGCTCGATCTTGGCGCGCTCTGCCGCGTCCTTCAGGCGCTGTAGCGCCAACGGATCCTTGCGCAGATCGATGCCCTGATCCTTGTTGAACTCGTCGACCAGGTACTCGATGACGCGGTTGTCGAAGTCTTCGCCGCCCAGGAAGGTGTCGCCGTTGGTGGCCAGCACTTCGAACTGCTTCTCGCCATCGACCTCGGCGATTTCGATGATCGAGACGTCGAAGGTACCGCCGCCCAGGTCGTACACGGCAATCTTGCGGTCGCCGCCGTTCTTGTCCAGGCCATAGGCCAGGGCTGCCGCGGTCGGCTCGTTGATGATGCGCTTGACGTCCAGACCGGCGATGCGGCCAGCGTCCTTGGTGGCCTGACGCTGGCTGTCGTTGAAGTACGCCGGCACGGTGATGACCGCTTCGGTGACCTTCTCGCCGAGGAAGTCTTCGGCGGTCTTCTTCATCTTCTCCAGCACGCGCGCGGAAATTTCCTGCGGCGCCATGCGCTTGCCATCGCTGGTCTGCACCCAGGCATCGCCGTTGTCGTGCGCCAGGATGCCGTACGGCACGTGCGAGATGTCCTTCTGCACTTCGCCGTCGGTGAACTTGCGGCCGATCAGGCGCTTCACCGCGTAGAAGGTGTTCTTCGGGTTGGTCACGGCCTGGCGCTTGGCCGAGGCACCGACCAGCACTTCGCCGTCCTTGGTGTAGGCGACGATCGAGGGCGTGGTGCGGTCGCCTTCGGAATTTTCGATGACGCGGGCCTTGCCGCCGTCCATGATCGCCACGCACGAGTTCGTGGTGCCGAGGTCAATACCAATGATCTTGCCCATGGATACGCTCCTGATGATTCTGTAGCTGTGTCCGGCGACGCCGGGTCTGGCTGAGATGTGGGGGTGGTGCGCAGGTGTTCAAGCCATCCGTGCGCATCTGTGTTTCACCGGCGCGCCTGGCAGTTCAGCCGGGCGCTGCCGGTCAGTCGTGCTTGGCCACGACCACCAAGGCCGGGCGCAGCAGGCGGTCGTTGAGCAGGTAGCCCTTCTGGAACACCTGCACGATGTGGCCGGGCGCAATGCCTTCGGCCTCGCCCTGGCTGATCGCCTGGTGCTGGTCGGGGTTGAACGGCTGGCCGACCGGGTCGAGCAGGGTCAGGCCGTTGTCGGCAGCGACCTTGAGCAATTGCTTGTAGGTCATGTCCAGGCCATCGCGCAGCGGGCTGGGTTCGCTGCCGGCGGCGGTCAACCCGGCGTCCAGGCTGTCGAACACCGGCAGCAGCTCGCCCAGCAGCTTCTCATTGGCGAACTTGCGGGCGTTCTCGACATCGCGCGCGATGCGCTTGCGCTGGTTCTCCAGGTCGGCGCGCTCGCGCAGGGCGTCGGCCTTGACCAGGGCGATCTCGCTGCGCAGCGACTCGATCTCGGCCTTGAGCGGATCGGTCTCGGGTGGGTTCTGGGACAGGTCTTCGGAGTCGAATTCGGGGTGGTCTTGGTTCATGTGCAGTTCCCGGGCAAGCGGAACGCCCGCCCCAACGTCACCCCGTATGTGGGCGCTCGCGCGCGTTTCAAGCAAACAATCGCGCCGATCGCCGCCGGTTATCGCGCGCCGGGCGGCTCCATGGCCGCGCCCAGCACCTCGGCGGCGGTCTGCACCAGCGGAATCACCCGGTCATAGGCCATGCGTTTGGGACCGATCACGCCCAGCACGCCCAGCACCTGGCCGTTGGCGGTGTATGGCGCGGTGACCAGCGAGACATCGTCCAGCGACACCATGCCGGTTTCCTCGCCGATGAAGATGCGCACGCCCGGCGCCTGGATGGTGCGTTCGAGCAACTGCAGGATCTCGCGCTTGCTGGCAAAGGCCTCGAACAGCTCGCGCAGCCGGTCCAGGTCCGACAGGTCCTGCACGCCCATCAGGCGGGTCTGCCCGGCCATCACCATGTCGTCGGCATCGGCCGGCACCAGCGCCTCGCTGGCCAGGTCCACGCTGTGCGCCAGCAGCTGCTCCATCTCGCTCTTGGCCATGCGCAGCTCGCGCAGCAGGCTGACGCGGATGTCCGACAGCGCGCGCCCGGCGAACTGCGCATTGAGGTAATTGGCCACCCGTTCCAGCTCGGCTGGCTCGTAGGCGCGGCGCGGCTCGATCACCCGGTTCTGCACCTCGTTGTCGGCAAACACCAGGATCGCCAGCACCCGGCGCGCGTCCAGCGCCACGAAATCGATATGCCGGAACGCAAACTGCTCACGCCGCGGCGCACTGACTACCCCGACGAAGTGACTCATCGCCGACAGCATCTGCGAGGCGCTGCCCAGCAACGACTGGGTGCCGTTGCCGCTGGCCAGCTCCGCGCGCAGGCGGCGCACTTCGTCTTCGCCGGGCGGCTGCATCTGCACCAGGCTGTCGACGAAGACCCGGTAGCCATGCGCAGTCGGAATGCGCCCGGCCGAGGTGTGCGGGGAGCTGAGCAGGCCTACGTCTTCCAGGTCGGCAAGAATGTTGCGGATGGTGGCCGGGCTGACATCCAGCCCGGCATGCTGGGCCAGGGTCTTGGACCCCACCGGCTCGCCGTCGCGGATATAGCGCGCGATCAGCGTGCGCAGCAACTGGCGGGCGCGGGGATCGAGCATTGGGGACTGGGACGCGCGCATGGGATCATCCGGTGAGACTGGGCATAGATAATGTCTGGCCCCGGGGATGGCAAGCGTCCGATTCCCCGTCTGCCCCTCCCACCCTAAGCTTCCCCAAAGCGTTCACACTCGACCCCATGCTCAGACACCTCTCGATCAAGGATTTCGCCGTTGTCCGTGCCACCGAACTGGAATTCGGGCCGGGCATGACCGTGGTGTCGGGCGAAACCGGCGCCGGCAAATCGCTGATGGTGGACGCGCTGGGCTTTCTGTCCGGCCTGCGCGCCGACAGCGGCGTGGTGCGCCACGGCGCCGACCGCGCCGAACTGTCGGCCGAATTCCAGCTCCCGGCCGAGCACCCCGGCCTGGCCTGGCTGGCCGACAACGAACTGGATGACGATGCCCAGTGCCAGCTGCGTCGGATCATCCGCGCCGATGGCGGCTCGCGTGCCTGGATCAACGGCCGCCCGGTCACCTCCTCGCAACTGGCCGAACTGGCCTCCCGGCTGGTGGAAATCCATGGCCAGCACGAACACCAGGCCCTGATGGCCCGCCACAGCCAGCTCGCCCTGCTCGACGCCTATGCCCGTAACAGCGCCCAGCGCGAGCAGGTGCGCCAGGCCAGCCAGCGCTGGCAGGCACTGCTGGACGAGCGCGACGCGCTGTCGGCGCAGGGCGATGTCTCTGACCGTATCGGCTTCCTCGAGCACCAACTGGCCGAGCTGGAACGCGAGGACCTGGACCCGGCCGCGATCGCCGCGCTGGACGTCAATCACCGCCGCCAGGCCCATGCCACCGCGCTGATCGGCGCCTGCGACAGCGTGGCCCAACAGCTCAACGGCGACGACGGCGCCAGCGCGCTGGGCCTGTTGCAGGACAGTCGACACGATCTGGCCCGCGTGGCCGAGCACGAACCGCGCCTGGGCGAGGTGGACGCACTGCTGGACAGCGCCGTGATCCAGATCGAAGAGGCGCTGGCGCTGCTCGACCGCGTGCGCGACGACCTGGATGCCGACCCGGCCCAGTTCGAGGCCATGGAACGCCGCCTCGGCCGGCTGCACGACCTGGCGCGCAAACATCGCGTCGCCCCGGACGAGCTGGCCGCCCACCGCGACCACCTGAGCGCCGAGGTGGAGAGCCTGCGCGGCGCCGACGAGCGCCTGCAGCAGCTGGACAAGCACATCGACACCGCCACCGGCGTCTGGCGCAGTGCGGCCAGCGTGCTCAGCGCCAGCCGCCAGAGCGCCGCCGAGGCCCTGTCGGCCGCCACCACCACCCTGATCGGCGAACTGGGCATGGGCGGTGGGCAATTCCTGATCCAGCTGCAGCCACACGACAGCGCCCGGCCGGACCCCAACGGCGCCGAGCGGGTGGAATTCCTGGTAGCCGCCAACGCCGGGCAACCGCCGCGCGCCCTGCGCAAGGTCGCCTCCGGCGGCGAGCTGTCGCGTATCTCGCTGGCCATCGAGGTGGCGGCGCTCGGCCTGGACAGCGTGCCGACCATGGTGTTCGACGAAGTGGATTCGGGCATCGGCGGCGCGGTGGCCGATATCGTCGGGCAAAAGCTGCGCGCACTGGGCGAAGAACGCCAGGTGCTGTGCGTGACCCACCTGCCGCAGGTTGCGGCCAAGGGCCACGCACATTACCGGGTCAGCAAGGCACCGGTGGACGGCATGACCCAGAGCGCGGTCGAACTGCTCGGCCCGCAGGCCCGCCAGGAAGAACTGGCGCGCATGCTCGGCGGCGTGGAAGTGAGCAAGGAAGCCCGCGCGGCTGCCCGCAAGCTGTTGCAGAGCGCCTGATCGGGGCCGGCAGCGCCTAGTGCCGCTACGCCGGTGCGACGGCGGCGGCAGTGATGACGCGTGGCAGCACGACCGTCGTGCGCTTGCGAGAGTCCTTTCCACTGATGAGGCTCCCTTCCCCCGCCTGCGGGGGAAGGTGCCCGAAGGGCGGATGGGGCGACATCGCTGCGACGCGCCTACGACAGGCGCGACAGCCGTACACGGTGTCGCCCCTCATCCGGCGCTGCGCGCCACCTTCTCCCGCCAGCGGGAGAAGGGATGCCTGGCTGCGCGTGATCTGCCGGTTGCACTGCAACTGACGACCCACCTACTCCCTTCCCCCGCCTGCGGGGGAAGGTGCCCGAAGGGCGGATGGGGGCGACATCGCGGCAACACGACCACGACAGGCGCGACAGCCGTACACGGTGCCGCCCTCATCCGGCGCTGCGCGCCACCTTCTCCCGCCAGCGGGAGAAGGGATGCCTGGCTGCGCGTAATCTGCCGGTTGCACTGCAACTGACGACCCATCTACTCCCTTCCCCCGCCTGCGGGGGAAGGTGCCCGAAGGGCGGATGGGGGCGACATCGCGGCAACACGACCACGACAGGCGCGACAGCCGTACACGGTGTCGCCCTCATCCGGCGCTGCGCGCCACCTTCTCCCGCCAGCGGGAGAAGGGATGTCTGGCTGAGCGCGATGTCGGTTGCACTGCGACTGACCACCTACCTGCTCCCTTTTCCCGCCTGCGGGAGGAGGTGCCCAAAGGGCGGATGGGGCGACATCGCTGCAACACGACCACAACAGGCGCGACAGCCGTACACGGTGTCGCCCTCATCCGGCGCTGCGCGCCACCTTCTCCCGCCAGCGGGAGAAGGGATGTCTGGCTGAGCGCGATGTCGGTTGCACTGCGACTGACCACCTACCTGCTCCCTTTCCCGCCTGCGGGAGAAGGTGCCCAAAGGGCGGATGGGGCGACATCGCTGCGACGCGCCTACGACAGGCGCGACAGCCGTACACGGTGTCGCCCCTCATCCGGCGCTGCGCGCCACCTTCTCCCCCCAGCGGGAGAAGGGATGCCTGGCTGCACGTGATCTGCCGGTTGCACCGCAACTGACCACCCCCCGCGCCCTTTCCGCCGCCTGCGGGGGGGAAGCTGCCCGAAGGGCGGCTGGGGCGACATCGCTGCGACGCGCCTACGACAGGCGCAACAGCCGTACACGGTGTCGCCCCTCATCCGGCGCTGCGCGCCACCTTCTCCCGCCAGCGGGAGAAGGGATGCCTGGCTACGCGCGATCTGCCGGTTGCACCGCAACTGACCACCTACCCCGCCCTTCCCCCGCCTGCGGGGGAAGGCGCCCGAAGGGCGGATGGGGGGCAAGCCCGTGCATCAAATCCACCAACACACCCCACAACGCACAAGGCGGCCGAAGCCGCCTTGTCATTCGCCCCTGCAATACACCTGGCTCAGCGCGGGCGCTTCTTGCGCACGTACAGCACCAGCGAATGCTCTTCCAGCTCGTAGCCGTGCTTGGCCGCAATCTGGCGCTGCAGCGCTTCGATCTCTTCGCTTTCGAACTCGATGACGTGGCCGGTATCCACATCGACCATATGGTCGTGGTGGCCGCCGCGATCGAGCTCGTATACGGCCTGCCCGCCCTCGAAATTGTGCTTGAGCACCAGGCCGGCGGCTTCGAACTGCGTCAGCACGCGGTACACCGTGGCCAGCCCGATCTCGTCGCCGTGATCGAGCAGCTGCCGGTAGATGTCTTCTGCGCTGAGGTGATGCTGGTTGCTCTTCTGTTCGAGCAACTCCAGGATCCGCATGCGCGGATGGGTCACCTTGAGCCCGACTTTGCGCAGGTCGTGGGTTTCCATATGTTCTCCGTTCATTGGCGATTTAGCGCCAGCTGCCATCAAACGGGTCGCGGCGACCGGCGGGAGTGTATCATCGGCGTGATTTCCTCAGCACTTACTCCCCGATGCGCAATCTCCTGCTGGTCGCCGCCATTGCTCTTTCCACCGCTGGCTGCGGCATCATCTACAAGCAGCCGATCTACCAGGGCAACCTGATCAAGCAGAACGCCGTGGAGCAACTGCAGGTAGGCCAGAGCAAGCAGCAGGTCAGCGCGTTGCTGGGGACGCCGTCCATTCCCGACCCGTTCCATGCGCAGCGTTGGGACTACACCTCCACCCAGCGCGTCGACCGCCTGGCGCATACCGAAGTCAAGAATTTCACCGTGTTCTTCGAGAACGATCAGGTGACGCGTTGGGAAGGCGATTATTTCCCGTCGCAGGACGAGCAGCTGGCTAAATCCGCGCCCAAGCAGTTCGGCCGCAACCTGGCCCGCGACAAGAAGAAGCAACGCGGCCGTTGATGGCCCGGTTGCAGTTCGGGCGATTGCCCGGCCCTATGCAGCGCCTTGAAAACCGGCCAGTGATGCCGGTTTTTTTGTTCCATCTGTGCGGAACAGTTCGCTCAACAACACTTCGCCTGACGACGAGGGACAACCGTGCAACTACGTGCCGGATCCGCTCTTCCGGCCGGGCGCAGCCCGTCGACGACGCGCTTCCTTGGGGTCCAGCAGCAGTGGCCTGAGCAATTCGATCCGGTCGCCCGCGCACAATGCCTGCTCCGGCCGCACCACCACACCGTGAATCGCCAGCGCGGCGGGCGTGCAGTCCCGCGTCAGCCCGGAGGAGGCCACCGCCTCGGCAACCGTCGTGCCCTGCGGCACCTCCAGCTGCACGCTGCTGTAGCGGTCAGGCCAGGCCAGGACGACCTCCACCTGCACCGTCATACGTCGCCGCGGTCGGCGACGCGCACGAAGTCGTTGACCATGCGATCGGCCAGGCCCTGGAAGCCCAGCGCCAGCGCCGGGCCCAGCAAACGCGAGCTGGTCTCCACTTCGAGGGTCAGGCTGACCTTGCACGCGTTCTCGCCCAGGGCCTGAAATTCCCACAGGCCTTCCAGGCGCTTGAACGGCCCGTCGCGCAAATGCATCACGATGCGCTCGGGGCGTTCGAGGATGTTCTCGGTGGTGAACCAGGTGCGGAACGAGCCCAAGCCCAGATCCAGACGCGCCACGATGTGCGCATCGTCCTGCTCGAGCACGTGGGCAGCGTCGCACCAGCCGAAGCGGCGCGGATAGGCGGCGACATCATTGACCAGATCGAACATGCGGGAGGCGCTGTGTTCGACCAGGGCGCTGCGACGGATGATAGGCATTCGCTAACTTGTGAAAGACGGAAGATCGTTTGACGACACCGAATCGGCGACAATGGCGGCATGAGCAAGAAACCATCCAAGGATAAAGCAAACGGCGCGAAGGCCACGAAAACCATCGCGCTGAACAAGCGTGCGCGCCACGAATACCACCTGGAAGAACGCTACGAAGCCGGTCTGGCGCTGCAGGGCTGGGAGATCAAGGCGATCCGCGCCGGCCGCGCCAACATCGTCGACGGTTACGCGTATGTCCGTTCCGGCGAGATCTACCTGATCGGCGCCCAGATCACCCCGTTGATCCAGGCCTCCACGCACACGGTGCCGGTGGAACGACGCGACCGCAAACTGCTGCTGCACCGCGCCGAGATCGACAAGGTGCTCACCCGCGTCGAGCGCGAGGGCTACACCCTGGTGCCCACCGCGCTGTACTGGAGCAGCAACAAGGTCAAGCTGGAAATTGCCCTGGCCAAGGGCAAGCAGAATCACGACAAGCGCGATGCCGCCAAGGACCGCGACTGGCAACGCGACAAGCAGCGCGTGATGCGCCGGCATAATCGTGATGCCTGAGGAGCTGGGATTCGGGAATCGGGAATCGGGAATCGGGAATCGGGAATCGTAAAAGCCTACCTGGTCGTGCGGTGCGGCAGCTGGACTCGCGGCGAGTCGGTCGAAGCAGCCCTCGCTGTTGCGATTCCCGATTCCCGACTCCCGAATCACGTCTTTCCAAGCATGCGCATCAAATTCGGTACTCCCCTGCCCTGTACGTAGCGGTCGCGCTGCAGGTCGGTGCTGGTGTCCAGCAGCAGTTGCTTGATCCGGTCGGGGAAGCCGATGAACTCGCGGCGCGCCGATAAAAACCCGGCCAGAACGCCCGAGACATGCGGCGCGGCCATGCTGGTGCCGCTCATTTCCACCATCAGGCTGGCCGGGTCTTTCGGGTCGAAGTCGTAGTAAGCCGACACGATCTTTTCGCCCGGCGCCACCACGTCGGGTTTGCCGCGGCCATCGGCGGTGGGCCCGCGCGAAGAGAAATACGACACGCCATAGTTGTGCGGGCTGCTCTTGTGCACCGAGCCCACCACGATGGCCTCTTCCAGATTTCCCGGATCGCTGATCGACAGGTCCATGTTGGCCGGATAGGCATCGCCATCCTTGCCCATCAACCACGCCAGCCCTTCGTTACCGGCGGCCACCACCACCAGCACGCCTTGCCGCCATAACCGCCGCAATTCGTTGCACAGCGGGGTAAAGCCGCAGCCATAGCTTTCCGGGTCGAAATAGCCGCCCAGGCTCAGATTGACGCCGTGGATGACCAGTTCGCCAGCGCGTTCGTTGATCGCGGCCACCTGTTGCACCGCCTTGATCATCCACGAGTCGCGGCCGTCGCCGGCATCGTCGAGCACCTTGAAACCATACAGCCGAGCGTCCGGCGCCATGCCGGAAAACTCGAGCGGGCGACCGGGCGTGCCGTGCGCATCGGCAATCACCGCCTGACACTGGCCGGCGATGATGCCGGCAATGTGCGTGCCGTGCCCATGCCGATCGAGCCGGGTGAACGCTTCGCCATCGGCGCGCGTCAGTTGCCGGGGCGCGCCGCGCCGCGTGCAATCCCATTGCGCCACCACGTTGTCGCGCTGCCCCTTGGCGAAGAAATGCGGATGCCCGGCCGCGATGCCGGTATCCAGGACTGCCCAGCCGATCTCCTGCCCGCGCGCGCGATACGCCGTGCGCGCGGCATCGGCGTGCAGCACGTTGCCGGAGACGTGAATCAGCGCGCGCTTGCCGGCATCACGCCACACCCGGCGAAAGCCCAATGCGCGATAGCGGTCCTGCAACGATTCGATTTCGAAGCGGGTCAGCCGGGCCGAGACGAACCGCTGCAGGCCATCTTCCAGTTCGATCGCTTCATCCAGGGCATCGCCTGTCAGGCCGGTGCTGCGTGCGGCGGTCTCGCGCAGCTGGTGCAGCAGCTGCGCACGCACGCTGCCCGGGTCGTGCCCCGACAGCCGCCGATCCAGCTCGATCAGTACCTCGTGCCGATGGTCGGGGCCATGCGCTTCGAGCTGCTCACTGAGATCCTTGATCAACACCGCGTTGGACACCGGTTGATCGAAGCCGACGCCAACCGCCTGACGCACGGCGGCGCGCACCTGCGGGATCGACAGATAGCCCGAGCCCGAGTGGGCGTTGTGCTGCCAATCCGGATTCAGCCGCGCGCCGGCCAGGTTGTCAAAACGTCCCTTGGCATTGGCGATGTCATCGGTGAGATCCGGGTCCAGCGCGATCGGGTCGCGCGTTTCGGCCACGTTGATCCACTGCTGGACGCAGTCGGGAAACGGCAGCTTGCGGGTGCCGGTCCAGCGCTTGAACATGCTGCGCACCTGCGGCAACCCCAGCGGTGATCCCAGGGTTAAAAATAGCGTCACCTCGCAGTCGGCGGCGCGCAGTTGCCGCAACACGTCGTAGGCAATCATCGAGCCCTGGCTATGGGCGACCACCACAAACGGCCCGCCGCCCGAGCGCAACCGCTGCACCAGGCTGTCGCGCATCAATGCGGCACGCTCCGGTACGAAAAAAAAGTCATGCACGTCCTGCAACAGCGCAGCGGAGATCAGCCGCAGCAGGACCCGATTGACCGCATCGACCGGCCCTTTGGCCTGCACGCTGCCCGCGCCGTTTTTGCCATCCAGCTCGTCGAGCAGGCGATGCAGATCAGACCGCTCCTGTTCGCCCTGCGCCAGTGCGTCTGCAAGCAGATGCAGATCCTGCTCGCCCGGCACCACCCCCAGCGTGCTCAATGCCCGCTGCACGCCCTGATTGAGCGCCGGCCCCACATCGCGCGCATCGCAAGTGCCCGGCTCGGCGACCGGATAGCGCTCGCGATTGACCCAGTACGCGAGCCGGGTGCGCTCCCCCATCGGCCGCCCGAACAGCGCCTTGTCCCACTGGCACCGCAACACCTCGGCCGGCGGCTTGTTACCGATGCCATGGATATAGATCACGGTGCGCGCCTTGCCCTGCACGCGCGTGGCGGCGACAGCCGGTTCATTCGCCTGCCGGGTGCGTTGCACTCGCTGGCGCGACGGTGCGGGTTCGGTGTCGCCGGCCGTGCGCGACATGGCGCGCCGCGTGCGTGAACGTGGGGGCTTGCCTGTCGCCATCGCTTCGCTCCTTCGCTTGCAGACTGTTCGGTTCGGTACCGCCTGAAGCCACTGTAAGCGCAGCCCATCTCAACACTTGTGACAGGGAGCGCCGATCCCTACACTGATGTGGTCAGCGTTTGATGCTTTCCCCGGGGGTGCACTGGTTTCGACGGGGGTCGCGAAGTCGCTTGGCGCATGCCGAGGGGGCAGCTTTCCTCGTTAATCCAGCAGCAAACTTTTAGTTGCCAACGACGACAACTACGGTTCGGACTACGCTATCGCCGCTTAATTGGCTTTAGTTGTTAGTTCTACAGCCGCCTAAGGCGAACCCCCGAACCTACTTGTGCCCGTGCTCGTAGATGTAGGGTCATTATCACGGAACCGCCGGTAGTGGCTGCCTGTCAGCTGCCGGCTAGATCAAGCAGGCTGGTTTCCAGGTGCGCTTTGCCCGCCGTGCTGCCTGGGAACGAGATCTAACGGAGGGATAAGCATGTAGTGCCGGGGATGGAGTGCTTCCGGACGGCGGTTCGATTCCGCCCACCTCCACCACACCACGGTCCTAAGACGACCGACCAAGGCCGGGAATCCTTCCATGACGGGTTCCCGGCCTTTTTCATGCGCGGTCGATGCGTTTGCGTAGCAGGCGGGACGCCGCGGTGAACAGTTCGCCACCAGGCGTGTCAGTTAGTGACGCGCACCGTCGGTTCGGCGCCCGTGCTGCGCGGCTGCGGGCAGGGTTCGATGTCCGTATCCAGAGCCGCCTCACCGCGGAGTTGATCGAACAGCGCGAGCAGTTCGGTGGCTTCCTGCTGCAGCAGGACCAGGGCGCTCTTGTTGGGCTCTTCCACTGCATTGCTCCGACGGCGCTCCCCAGCGCCCTGCGGCAACCGACGCAAACTGCGTGCCAGCGTGACGATGCCGGCAGCCGCGACGCGTGGGCTCAGTCGGTTGGCCCACCTCGCACATTGACACTCGGGGGCAGAGACCCGCCGATCAGCAGCGGGAAGACAACGGCACCCTCAACATGCGGCGGAGCACCAGCCGTGAGCAGGATCGAGGCGATAGCCGCTCAGGTGTATTCGAGCTGCCGCTGTGCTTCGGCGTGCATGGCTTCCAGCGTCACCATGCCGGCGACGCGGGCGGCCGACATGGCGCTGCGGTGGTCCGGGAATGTCGGCGACAGCCTGGCGCCTGCGAGCTCGCCGCTCGCCTTGCCGGTGCCGATCTGCTCGATGTTCCAGTCCGCGCTCCAGGACTCGGCGGCATCGCCACTGCGCGCTGCGTGGCAGGTCAACTGGTAGCGTCCAAGAAAAATGACCAATGTGTGCTCGGCTCGACGGTTCGTCACGAGCATACCGGCACGGTGTGGCCGCGACGAGTGCTGCCCCGTCTGCCAGCTGACTGCCCCACCTGGGCACGCGGCTTGCATCGGACTCAACCAGACCATCGGTGTTGGGGAACACGGTGTTGACCAAAAAAGCAAAACGCCGTGCCGCCGGAGCCTTGCTGCTCGGCGGGGCCATCTTCGTCCTGATCGGAGTGGGCGGTTACTTCACCACCCAGCGTTCGCTGTCCGATGCCGGCTGGGTGACGCATACGCAGGAGGTATTGGCCGGCATCGACGAGATCCAGGCGGGCCTGCTGTCGGCAGAGTCGTCGGTGCGCGGCTACGTGCTCACCGACAACGAGGCATTTCTGGGGGTCTACGCCGATGCGATCGGGCGCCTGCCCGAGCGCATCGTGCGGCTGGATGCCCTGGTCCAGGACAACCCGGTGCAGAGGCGCAACGCGCGTGCGCTGGGGCAGCTGGTGGACAAGCGATTGGTGCAGATCAACGACCTGCTGCACAGCTATCGCGCGCATGGACTGGATGGCGCGCGCGGGTCGATCGCGCGGGGCGTGTTCCAGACCTCCGCGGCCCTACGGCGGCAGGTGCAGACCATGACCGAGCTGGAACGCCATGAGCTGGTCAAACGCACCGAGGCCAACACCAGCAGCGCGCAGTGGGTGCTGCGCATGACCGTGATCGGCATCGTCAGCGGGCTATTGGTGATGCTGCTGGCCTACCGCCTGCTGGCGCGCGAGCTGCAGCGGCGGGTGCATGCCGAAGACGCTGCCAGCCATACCAGCGAGCGCCTGGTGGAATCGTTCGCGGCCCTGGAGCGCACGTCTGCCGGCCTGGAAGCGCTGGCGCGGTATTCGGGCCTGCTGCAGAACTGCCGTGACGCCGAGGAAGCGCTGGAAATCACCGCACGCACGATCGCGCCACTGATTCCCGGCGCCGCAGGGGCAGTCTACCTGCTGCGCGCATCGCGCGATCGCGCCGAGCAGGTGGTGGCCTGGGGCGCAATGGCCGACGGCGACAGCCCGAGCATTGCGCCGGACACCTGCTGGGCGCTGCGTCGCGACCGTACCCATGTGGTGGATGACGCCAGCGCCGGCATGCTGTGCCGCCACGCCGACGCCAATCTTCCGGCGCATGCCAGCACGGTGTGCATTCCGTTGTCGGCCCAGGGCACACAGCTGGGCATGCTGGCACTGCGCAGCGACGACCCCGGCGGCCTGGCCACGTTGACGGTGGCCGAAGCGGCGGCCGAACAGCTCTCGCTGGTGCTGCACAGCCTGCGTCTGCGCGAGACGCTGCGCCAGCAGTCGATCCGCGACCCGCTCACCGGCCTGTACAACCGACGCTATCTGGAAGAAGCGCTCAACCACGAACTGGCGCGCTGCACACGCCGGGTGCAACCGCTCTCGCTACTGATGCTGGACGTGGACCATTTCAAGCGGTTCAACGACCTGCACGGCCACAGCGGCGGCGATCGGGTGCTGGCGGCGATCGGCGAGCTGCTGCTGGCGCAGACGCGCGGCGAAGACATCTGCTGCCGCTACGGCGGCGAGGAATTGACGATCATCCTCCCGGAGGTGGACCTGCCGGTGGCCTGCATGATGGCCGAGAAGCTGCGCGCCGGCATCGAGGCCTTGCAGGTGATGGCCGATGGCGTGTCGCTGCCGAAGATCACCGCATCGTTCGGTGTGGCGAGCTTTCCCGAGCATGCGGGCAACGCCGGGCAACTGCTGCGGCGCGCAGACGAGGCGCTGTATCGGGCCAAGCAGGCCGGACGCAATCAGGTGGTGGGCGCCGCGGTGCTGGCGCGTGCAGAGCCGGCCCCGCTGCCTTTGAGCGATATGGCTGCTCGGCAGCTGTGATCAGCCCAATGCGGCCAGGCGGTGATGGAGTCTGCTGGCCGATCCTGCTGGAACTATTCGTCAGCAGTTATAGCGACTGGCGACGCGCCAGCTAGTGGCAGGCCCCTTGATGGTCTGGGCGGCTATGGGATACGACATGGCGTGCAATGCAAACGCTGCATCTCAATCCGGCACACGGCGCTCGCACCCGCAGCAACTCCAGGCGCAGCGTACCCGCTACTACGGCGCAGCCTCAGCGACAGGCGTGCCCGTCTTCATCGGTGGGAATCAGCCCGGCGCCCGCCAGCATGCCGTCGACGCGGGTGCGGACATACACCGCGTCCTCGGGCTCGGCACTGCGCAGCAACGCTTCAGCGCGCGCCTGAAAATCCAGGTAGTCGAAGTCCGCATCGTGGTCGGCAGCCAGGTGTGGCAGTTCGTCCTGCAGTGCATCCAGGCGGGTATCGAGTTCTTCGCGGCTAGGCATGGCGGACTCCAACGACAAAGGCCATACGGTTGCGGCAAGGCCGTCAAGAATGTGCGAAGCCCTGCCGTGCAACGCTTCATTTTCCTACCCATTGCGGTGGTGTTCGCATACTCAACTTTGTCAGGGCCCGGCCGATAATGGTGCCGACTCCTACAGAACCTTCCATGTGATCCTCCACCTGCGGCGGGATTTCCGCCTCGGCATCGTCAAGATGCTCGGGCCAATCACCGCGCTGTTGCTTTGCCTCTATGCGGTGTACCTGGCCATGACCGGCCAGGTGGCTGCGTGCCTGATCACTGCGGTCGTGGGCGTGCTGGCGATCTGGCGCGGCTGGCAGATGCGCGATGCCGAACGCACCGGCACCGGCGGCGTCTGGCTGGCGTCGATCAATGTCGCCGGCTGCCTGGTGGCCTGCTGGACCGGGGGCGACGGTGCCCTGCCCTGGCTGTTTCCGGTGCTGGCAACCAATTATTTCTTGTGCGGGCCACAACGCGCGGTGTTGCTGAGCCTGCCGTTGATGGCAGCGCTCTTGTTCTTGCCCGGCCTGATCGTCAGCCCCGGCCAGGGCGTGTCGACGGTGGTGGTGACGCTGGTGACGCTGGCGGTGGGCTATGCGTTCTCGTTGCGCATGCAGGACGACCGCGTGCATCTGGAAGAATTGGCCTCGCTGGACGCGCTGACCGGGTTGCCCAACCGGCGCATGCTCGAACGCGCGCTCTCCCACCAGATCGACCAGCGCCAGCCGCAGGAGCGGCTGAACAGCCTGATCATTCTCGACCTGGATCATTTCAAGGAGGTCAACGATCTCTACGGGCACGCCGCCGGCGATGCGGCGCTGTCGGACCTGGCGACCATCCTGCGCTACGAAGTGCGCGAGCCACATCAGGTCTTCCGCTTCGGTGGCGAAGAGTTCGTGGTGCTGCTGCGTGCCGGCTCGCTGGCCGAACTGGAAGCGGCTACCGAGCGTCTGCGCAAGGTGATCCGTAACGGACTGCGTGGCCCGGGCGGGCGGATCACGGTGTCGCTGGGGGCCGCGCGCCACGATGGCGAGACCCACTGGCAGGACTGGTTTTCGCGCGCCGATGCGGCGCTGTATCTGGCCAAGAACAGTGGCCGCGACAGCGTGCGGGTGGCTGACTGAGCGCAGCGCGCGCCAACCCGGACGGCGGCACGCGCGCCATCTGCCTGCCGATGGCGCACCCTGAGCTGGACGCCCCACTGCGGTCGTGCGACGGGGCGGTCCACTGACCGCCCCGCGCGTCCATCAACGCTTGACCACCACCGCCACCGGAGCGGCGGGTGCTTCGCCCTGCTTCCAGCCGCCAAGCGCCTTGTACACCCCGACCACACCGACATTGACCGCCGCCTCGGCCCGCGCCAGGGCATCGTCCGCCGCCAGCTGGGTGCGCTGTGCATCCAGCAGGGTGAGAAAGTCCTCCGAGCCCTCGCGATAGCGGATCTGCGCCAGCTGCTCCGCTCGCCGCGCAGCGTTGGCCTGCTCCACGACGATCGCCAGACGTGCCTGCTGGCGGCCGTACCCGATCAAGGCGTTTTCGGTATCTTCCAGTGCCAGCAGGACGGCCTGCTGGTACTGCGCCAACGCGCCCTCGGCCTGCGCCTTGCTCGCACGCAGGCGCGCACGCACGGTGCCGAAGTCGAACGCCGCCCAGCTGATCGACGGGGTGATCGACCAGGCCTTGGCATTGCCCTCGGTCAACCTGGCGGCATCGCCGGACAGGAAGCCGACAAACCCACTCACGCTGATGCGCGGGAACAGATCCGCCGTGGCCACGCCGACCTGCGCGGTGGCTGCGGCCAGCCGGCGTTCGGCGCTACGCACATCCGGACGCTGACGCAGCAGGCCGGCGGTGTCGCCCAGCGGCAATGGGCGTGCGAACGCCGGCATGCTGCGCGCCACCAGGGTGGCATCCAGCGCGTCGGGCTGTTGCCCCAGCAACACTGCCAGACGATGGCGGTACTGCGCTTCTGCGGTTTCCAGCAACGGAATATCCGCTTCGATCGCCTTCAACCGCGCCAGGCTGCTCTGCACATCCAGCTCGCTGCCGGCGCCCAGGTCCCAGCGCGTCTGCGTGAGTTTCTGGGTGTCGCGCAGATTGGTCAGGGTGCGCTTGGAGACGTCGAGCTGCTTCTGGGTGCCGCGCAATTCGAAGTAATTGCGCGCCACTTCCGCGGCGACAGTGACCTGCACGTCCTGCAGGTTGGCCTGCTCCGCATCCAGATCGGCGCGTGCGGCTTCCGACGCGCGACGCTGGCGACCGAACAGGTCCAGTTCCCAGGCCGCATCCAGACCGAGCGTGGTCTGCTCGGTGAGGAAGCGCTGATTGCCGGCGATCACCTGCTGCTGCTCGCGGCGATCGAAGCTGCCTTGTGCGGTGATGTGCGGGGCCTGGTCGAGCCGGCGCTCCACAAACACCGCGCGTGCCTGCTTCACCCGCGACACCGCAATGCGCAGGTCGTGGTTGGCGAACAGCGCATCGCGCACCAGTTGCTCCAGCACCGGGTCGTCGAATTGCGACCACCAGTTGCCGACCGGCGATTCGGCGCTGAAGGCCGCGTCCTGCGCGCCCTGCAGCGTCACCGAGGCGGGTGGGTCGGGCCGGTAATCCGGCCCGACCGCGCAACCGCTGAGCACCAGCGCGGCCAGTGCCGCGCCGAGCAATGTTCTTACCATGGCAAGGTCTCTCCCAGGTGGGTGTAGCTGCCGGTGGCGCCGTGCGCGTCCAGCAGCGCCATCTGCACGCTGCTGTGCGCGCCCTGCTCCACCTCGATCTCGCCGCCGCCACCGTTCATGTCGGTCTTGACGTAGCCCGGATGCACGGTGTTGACCTTGATCGGGGTGTCGCGCAGTTCGTAGGCCAGATGCACGGTCCAGCTGTTCAACGCGCTCTTGGAGGCGTTGTAGGCCGGCACCTTGAAGTCATAGATCGGCGAGCCGGGCTGGCTGTGCAAGGTCAACGAGCCGAGGATGCTCGACACGTTGACGATGCGCCCAGCCAGCGAACGACGCAGCAGCGGCAGGAACGCCTTGGTCACGCCAACCACCGCGAACAGGTTGGTGTCGAAGGTCCGCTTCCACGCATCCAGGCTCTGCTCGGAGGGCTTGCGCTGGATGTCTTCGACCATGATGCCGGCGTTGTTGACCAGGATGTCCAGGTGACCATGGCGCTGCTCCACCGTGCCCACGGCAGCGGCGATGCTGATGTCGTCGTTGACGTCCAGTTGAATCGCTTCCACCGGCAGGCCTTCGGCCTGCAGCTTGAGCGCGGCGGCGACGGCGTCGTCGCGCTTGCGGCCGGCCAGCAGCGTGTGCACGCCGGCCTGGGCCAGTTGCCGAACGGTTTCCAGGCCGATGCCGCGAGTGGCGCCGGTGACCAGTGCGATCTTGGTGTTGCTCATGTGGTGAATCCTCTTTAATTGGGGGAAGTGACGGGCTTACGCCTTGACGGCGTCATGCGAAACGGCAGCCGGTGCAGCGGGACCGCGACGGGTCACCCACTTGCGCAGTGCCACATAAAACACCGGGGTCAGGAACAGACCGAACAGGGTCACACCCAACATGCCGGCGAAGACGGTGATGCCGGTGACCGAGCGCACTTCGGCGCCGGCACCATGGCCGAACACCAGCGGCACAGTGCCGGCGATGAAGGCGATGGAAGTCATCACGATCGGGCGTAGACGCAGGCGGCAGGCTTCCAGTGCGGCTTCCACGATGCCCTTGCCGTGCATTTCGAGTTCGCGGGCGAACTCCACGATCAGGATCGCGTTCTTGCACGCCAGGCCCATCAACACCACCAGACCCACCTGCACGAACACGTTGTTGTCGCCACCGGTCAGCCACACACCGAACAGTGCAGACAGCAAGGTCATCGGCACGATCAGGATCACCGCCAGCGGCAAGGTCCAGCTTTCGTACAACGCGGCCAGCACCAAGAACGCCAGCAGCACCGCCATCGGGAACACGATCAACGCCGAGTTGCCCTGCGTGGACTGCTGATAACTCAGGTCGGTCCACTCGATGTTCATGCCGTTGGGCAACACCTGCGGTGCCATGCCGGCCAGCTTCTGCATCGCTTCGGTGGACGAGAGTACGCGCGGGTCCGCTTCACCGATGAGGTCGGCGGCCGGGTAGCCGTTGTAGCGGATCACCGGGTCCGGGCCATACGTCTGGCCCAGCGTGACCATGCTGCCGATCGGCACCATTTCGCCATTGGCGTTACGGGTACGCAGGTTGGCGATGTCTTCGACGCTGTCGCGGAACTGTCCATCGGCCTGGGCAATCACCTGATAGGTGCGACCGAAGCGATTGAAGTCGTTGATGTACGACGAGCCCAGGTAGGTCTGCAGCGTGTCGAACAGGTTGGTCAGCGGCACGCCCTGCGCCTTGGCCTTGTCGCGGTCGACCTTGGCATCGAGCTGCGGCACGTTGGCCTGGTAGGTACCGATCGGGAACTGCATGCCCGGCGTCTGCGAGATCGCACCGGACATCGCGTTGACCGCGCTCTGCAGCTGGCCATAGCCCAGGCCCGCACGGTCCTGGATGTACAGCGAGTAGCCCGAGCCCTGGCCCAACCCCAGGATCGGCGGCGGCATGAAGGCGAACGCAAAGCCCTGCTGGATCTGGCTGATGCGTGCATTGAGCTCGGCGTTGATCTGCACCGCGCTGCGGCTGCGCTGACTGAACGGCTTGAGCGTGATGAACACCGTGCCGGTGTTGGGCGTGTTGGTGAACTGCAGCGGATTCAGGCCGGGGAACGCGATGGTGTGATCCACGCCTTCGGTCTGCATTGCGATCTGGCTGATCTGGCGGATCACCTCATTGGTACGTTCCAGCGAGGCGCCTTCCGGCAGTTTGGTACCGGCAATCAGGTACAGCTTGTCCTGGGTCGGAATGAAGCCGCCCGGCACCAGCTTGAACATGAAACCGGTGCCGACCAGCAGCAGCAGATACACCATGAACACCGCACCGCGCTTGCTCAGGGTACGCGACACCGCGCCCTGATATTTGTGCGAGCTGCTGTTGAAAAAGCGGTTGAACGGACGGAACACCCAGCCGAACAGACGGTCGATCAATCGCGACGGGCCGTCCTTCGGCGCGTCGTGCGCCTTGAGTAGCATGGCCGCCAGTGCCGGCGACAAGGTCAGCGAGTTGATCGCCGAAATCACCGTGGAAATGGCGATGGTCACCGCGAACTGCTTGTAGAACTGGCCGGTCACGCCCGACAGGAACGCCATCGGCACGAACACCGCGCACAGCACCAGCGCGATGGCGATGATCGGCCCGGACACTTCGCGCATCGCCTGGTGCGCAGCGGCCAACGGGCTCAGCCCTTCTTCGATATTGCGCTCGACGTTTTCCACCACCACGATCGCGTCGTCGACCACAATGCCGATCGCCAGCACCAGCCCGAACAGGCTCAGCGTATTGATCGAAAAGCCGAGCAGATACAGCGCGGCAAACGTACCGACCACCGACACCGGCACCGCCAGCAACGGAATGATCGACGCACGCCAGGTCTGCAGGAACAGGATCACCACCAGCACCACCAGCAGCACCGCTTCCAGCAAGGTGTGCACCACTGCGCTGATCGAGTCACGCACGAACACGGTGGGGTCGTACGCGGCCGACCAGGCCATGTCCTGCGGGAACTGCTTTTCCAGCTCGGCCATCTTGGCGCGTACCGCGTCCGACAGTTCGATCGCGTTGGCACCGGGCGACTGGAACACGCCCATGCCCACCGCGTTCTGGTTGTCCAGCTGCGAGCGCAGGGTGTAGTTGCCGGCGCCCAGTTCCAGACGCGCCACATCGCTCAACCGCACGATCTCACCGCTGTTGCCGCTGCGGATGACGATGTTGCCGAACTCTTCTTCGGTGGTGAGGCGACCCTGCGCATTGATCGAGAGCAGGAAATCGCTCTTGTTGGGCATGGGTTCTGCGCCGAGCTGGCCGGCGGAGACCTGCACGTTCTGCTCGCGGATGGCGGCAACCACATCGCTGGCGGTCAGGCCGCGCGCGGCCACCTTGTCCGGGTTCAACCAGATGCGCATGGCGTAATCGCCGGCACCGAACACGCGGATCTGGCCCACGCCAGGCAGGCGCGACAACTCGTCCTTAACCTTCAAGGTGGCGTAGTTGCTCAGGTACAGCGAGTCGTACTTGCCCTTGGGCGAGGTCAGATGCACCACCATGGTCAGCGTGGGCGACTGCTTCTGCGTGGTCACGCCCTGGCGGCGCACGTCCTCGGGCAGACGCGCCTGCGCCTGGCTGACGCGGTTCTGCACCTGCACCTGCGCCTGGTCCGGGTCGGTGCCCGGCTTGAAGGTCACGGTGACCATCAGCACGCCGTCCGAGCCGGCGACCGACTTCATGTACATCATGTTTTCCACGCCGTTGATGGCTTCCTCAAGCGGCGTGGCGACGGTCTCGGCGATGACCTTGGGATTGGCGCCCGGATACACCGCGCGCACCTGCACGCTCGGCGGTACCACTTCGGGGTATTCGCTGATCGGCAGCAGCGGCATGGCGATCAGGCCGGCCGCGAAGATGATGATCGACAGCACCGCGGCAAAGATCGGCCGGTCGATGAAAAAACGGGAAAAGTCCATTCGGGTGGTCCTGGAAGAGGTTGCCGCCGGGTGGCGGCGCGGCACGGCGGCCCCGAGCCGGCCTAGTGAAAGGGCCGGCGGTCATGGGCTGCGCTGCAGCGATGAATCAGTTCGAAGCGGTGCGTTTGTCCGCTGCCGGCGCCGATGCCATGGCCACGGCCTTGGCATCGACCGGCATGCCGGGCATGAAGATCTTCTGCACGCCGTCGACCACGACACGGTCACCGGCCGCCAGGCCCTTGCGCACGATGCGCAGACCATCGGCAGCGCGGCCGAGCTCCACATCGCGCCGCTGCGCCTTGCCGTCCTTGTCGACCACATAGACGTACTTGCGGTCCTGGTCGGTCAGCACGGCCTTTTCGTCGACCAGCATGGCCTTGAACTGGCCGCTGCCCAGCAGCTGCACGTGGGCGTACAGGCCCGGCGTGAACTGCCGCTGCGCGTTGTCCAGCACCGCGCGCACGCGGATGGTGCCGGTGCTGCGGGTCACCTGGTTGTCCAAGAAATCCACCCGTCCTTCGTGCGGAAAGCCCTGCTCGCCGACCAGGCCGATGCGCACCGGCAACTGACCGCCGCGTTCGTCCGGACGCTCGCCGTTGCGGGCCATCTGCGAATAGCGCAGGAAGGTGCCTTCGTCGGCATCGAAATAGACAAACACCTTGTCCAGCGACACCAGCGTGGTCAGCACGCTGGCGCTGTCGCCGGCGGTGACCAGGTTGCCGGCGGTGACCATCGCCCGCCCGGCGCGGCCGTCGATCGGCGCACGCACGCGGCTCCAGTCCAGGTTGAGCCTGGCGGTGTCCACCGCGGCCTGTGCGGCCAGCAGGTCGGCATCGGCCTGATCGGCGGCGGCGCGGCGCTGCTCCCAGGTTTCGGTGGAGATGGCCTGCTGGTCGGAGAGTTTGCGTGCACGCGCGGCTTCGCTGCGCGCCAGCGTGGCCTGGGTGCGGGCCCGCACCAGCGCGGCATTGGCGCGGGCGAAATCGGCGCGATAGCTACGGTCGTCGATGCTGAAGAGTACATCGCCCTTCTTCACTTCCGCACCTTCGGTGTAGTTGACCTTGTCGATGTAGCCGGACACGCGCGGACGCAGCTCGACGCTTTCCACCGGCTCAATCCGGCCGCTGAATTCGTCCCACTGGCTGATTTCCTTGATCAGCACCGGGGCGACACTGACGCTGGGCGGTGGCGGCGCGCCGGTCTGCGCAGCGCCGCCGCCACAGGCGGCAAGCACCACCGCGAGCACGGCGGCCGTCAGCACGGGACGCATGGGGAAACGGAACGGGGTGGCGTTCGGGGTCATGGAGACATCTCTCGAGTGGGGATAGGCAAATGCAGACCGGCCAACCGGTCCACCGACGGGGCGGAGGGCAGACGACGGCTGACGGTCACGATGGGTTGTCCGGGCTGGCCAGGCCCGGCGATCAGGGAGACGGCGGCGCGCCCGACATCCACGGCGCGAATCCATTCCGGACAGGCCTCCTTCGCGCGGCCGGGCGTACACACCGGTTGCTCGACCGAGAGCAGGTGCACACGCACGCCCAGCGGCTTGGCTTCTTCATGCAGCACCTGGGCCAGCATGCGGGTGGCGGCGGCGGCGACCGAGCGGTCGCCATGCGCCGACCAGGCACGCAGCGCGCAGGGGCTGCCGAGCAACAGATAGCGGCCGCCACCGTCGGCCTCGGCCAGCAGCGGCAGCAGGTGGCGGGCAGCAGCCAGATGCGGTAGCACGTCGCGCTCCAGGCGGCGGCGCAATGCCGCCACCGGCCGGTCCAGCAGGCGCCCGGCCTTGGGCGGGCTACCCAGGCTGGCGATCACCGCGCCCAGCGGACGAGGGCGCTGGGCCAGCTCGGTGGCCAGGGCCAGCGCGGACGCATCGTCGGCGACCGAGCCGCGCAAGGTATCCAGCAACGGCGAATCGCCATGCTCGGCACGCAGCGCCGCCAGCTTGGCGGCATCACGTCCAATCACCAGCACCGGCATGCCGGCGTCAAGCAGCGCGGCGACGATGCCCGCGCCCACGCTGCCCGCACCGCCTATGACCGCCGTCTCGGATTGGACCATCCCGGTCATGGGACTTTCACTCCCGACATCGGGACAATTCCACGCTGTGCCCAGCGCGCCGGCAGTCCAGTCCGCCGCGCGGGCGCGCCGCCGGCCTGCCGTTTCGGCGATGCGGCAAATGCACGCGAAACGCTGGCGCGCTGGCTTTTTACCGAGGAAATCACCGGATCGAAGGCGCTTTCGATGGCGCTGCGGGACGCGGAAGACAAACCGAAGACATCGCACAACCACATGGCCGTGCTCCTGCATGGAGGGGATGCCGCATAAGCTAGGCCTCAAAGCAGCACTTGATTAGTCCGGATTTAGGGGAATAATCGTCCCGCAAGCGGTCTAATCCCTCCTGACCCTCGGAAGGCAGTCCCATGACACACGATCTCAACGACACCCTGATCTTCGTCAAGGTGGTCGAACAGGGCAGCTTCATCGCCGCCGCCAACGCGCTCGGCCTGCCCAAGACCACCGTCAGCCGGAAGGTGCAGGAACTGGAAACGCGCCTGGGTGCGCGCCTGCTGCACCGGACCACGCGTCGCATCGGCCTGACCGAAGCCGGCTCGGTGTACCACGAGCATTGCCAGCGCATCGCGCGCGAGCTGGAAGAAGCCGAAAGCGCGGTGGGGCAACTGCAATCGGGCCCGCGCGGCTGGTTGCGTTTCACCGTGCCGTATTCGCTGGGCATCACCTGGATCGCGCCATTACTGGGTGAATTCCACGCGCAATATCCGGAAATCCAGCTGGACATGCATCTGGGCAACGAGAAGCTGGACCTGATCGGCGGCGAAGCCGATCTGGCGCTGCGCGTCGGCGCCCTGCCCGATTCGAATCTGGTCGCGCGCAAGCTGGGCAGCCTGCGCACGCAGGTGTTCGCCAGTCCGTCCTATATCGAACGTTATGGTGAGCCGCTGCATCCGGACGAGCTGCAATTCCATCGCACCCTGGCGTTGCGCAAGAACCGCAATGTGCATAACAACCGTTTCTTCTGGTCGCTGAGCGACGGCAGCGACATCCGCGATTTTCCGGTCAATCCGCTGATGGTGGCTAACGACCCGGCGGCGCTCAACGGTGCGGTGTTATGCGGTGAGGGCTTGCTGCTCACCGGCGATGTGATGGCCAAGCCGTTCGTGCAATCGGGTCTGGTACGCCGCGTGCTCGCTGGCTGGACCGGGCCGGAAGTGGATTTCAATGCCGTGTTCGCCGGCGGTCGATTGGTGTCGCCGAAGGTGCGTGCATTCGTGGACTTTCTGGTGACGCGGATGAACTTCGACGCGGACTACATGATGGCGCAGTGCCCTGCCCGTCTGGCCGCGCAAAAAGCCGACCACGACGCGAAGGTCGAAGTGGGCGCAGAAGCGGAACTGCGCGCCGAGGGCAAGCGCATCCTGGAAAACGCCACGGCGTAAGACCGCTTCAAGCAGTCGCCCAATGGAGTAATCCTTCTC
Organism: Xanthomonas sp. NCPPB 1325; assembly: GCF_041477645.2. Taxonomy (NCBI): domain Bacteria; kingdom Pseudomonadati; phylum Pseudomonadota; class Gammaproteobacteria; order Lysobacterales; family Lysobacteraceae; genus Xanthomonas; species Xanthomonas sp. NCPPB 1325. Next base: position 1,827,725 of record NZ_CM192985.1, on the reverse strand, counting down.
CCACTCAGGAGAAGGTGCCCAAAAGGCCGATGAGGGTACGTCTGCGAGCGATGGTTGAATGCCGGTGCGTGTTGCATCAAAGCGATGTAGCGCCAAGCCGTTGAGCAACACAGGTCCCGGACTATCTAGATCAGAAGCTTGGTTAGTCGAGTGCGCGGTGCCCTCGCCAGGCAGTCGGCTGGTGTTTTAAGCTCTACGCACCGACCAACTCGACTGGTCCTTGCCCGCCCACCGTCGCGGGACCTTGAGCGGCATGGATGCCGCGCCAGAGAGTTGGCTGGCTGTTTTATTGAAAGCTCTGCGCAACGAGCAACTTGACTGGTCCTTGCCCGCTCACCGTCGCGGGACCTTGAGCGGCATGGATGCCGCGCCAGAGCCTTATCTGTTCGGAATGTGGCAGCGTAGGTGTCGAGAGCCGGCGTGGGCTGCCGTATGAGCCTGGATCTAAGCGATCGCCTTGGAGCTTGGCACCCACGCCGGAATCTCCCTTGTTTCGCCCGAACAGTTGCCCGAGGTGACACTCGAAACGATAAGACTGGGCAGGCGAGGGAGCTCTCGACATTTCCAGCCTAGCGGAGATCTCCCATGAGCGGAATCGGGATCGATGTGTGCAAGAAGTCCCTGGATGCGGCTGTCTTTCAAGGTGAGGCCCGCCAGTTCAGCAACACGGCAAGCGGGCACTGCAAGCTCGTCCATTGGCTGAGGACACTGCCAGTTAGGCAGGTGGTGCTGGAGGCGACCGGTGGCTACGAGCTGGCCGCGCTGGACGCGCTGCATCAGGCGGGAATCCCGGTGGCACGCGCCAATGCGTCTCGGGCGCGTCACTTGGCCAACGGCTTGGGACTGGCAAAAACCGATCGGCTGGACGCGGGCATGCTGGCGTGTATGGCCGAGAAGATGGAGCTTCATCCCTATGTTCCACTGCCGCCGTGGCAGCGTCATCTGGGCGAGCATGTCCGCGCCCGCCGCCAGCTCATCGATCTGCTGAAGACGGCCAAACAACAGCTGTTGCAGGTGGCGGACAAACCGCTACGCAAGCTGCTGCAGGCCAACGTGAACCAGCTCGTGCGCAGTGTGGCGCGGCTGGATGAACTGATCGCCGGGCAGCTAAAGACGCTGCTCATCGAGCAACCGCACCTGGCGGCGTTGAAGACGCTCAAAGGGGTCGGTCCGGTATTGCTGGCCGTGTTGGCGTGCCGGTTGCCGGAGCTTGGGACGCTCAACGGAAAGCAGATCTCCCGATTGGTGGGGGTTGCCCCGCTATCGCGCGACAGCGGCAAGATGCGTGGGAAACGAGGGATCGGCGGAGGCCGTGCCGATATCCGGCAAGCGCTGTACATGGCGGCGATGTCCTCGGCGCGTCACGAGCCCCGCCTGCGTGATTTTTATAGAGCGTTACGGACACGCGGCAAGGAAGGCAAGGTCGCGATCGTGGCGGTGATGCGCAAGATGCTGGTCATCCTCAATGCGCGCGTGCGCGATGAAAGAGCCGCCACGCAGCCAGCCTGAGCATGCTCGATGGCCATGAGCAGACGCAAAAGCGTGCCGGCCAGCGGCCGCCACCTATGGATGAACACGTCTGAAGGAAACCGATCAGAGCTCGCGGATCGAGATCCTGATCAACACAGTTGCTCCAGGGACGGATTCACGGCGTGTCCTGCGATGGTGGGCGGGCAAGGGCCCTGCAGCAAACGCAAAGACGTCGAGTGCGCGGTGCCCTCACCGCTCGCGGGACACGCCGTTAACCCGTCCATGGGGGCTCGGTGGCGGCATCCATGCCGCCAACGGTCCCGCAATCGGCGAGGACACCACGCCAGACAGTTTGCTGGCTGTTTTATCGAAAGCTTTGCGCAACGACCAACTCGACTGGTCCTTGCCAGCCCACCGTCGCGAGAGCTTGAGCGGCATGGATGCCGCGCCAGAGCCTAGAAAGATGTACTTGCAGCATGTCACGCGATGGTGAATGGGCAAGGGCCCTGCAGCAAAGGCGCACATCAGCTGCTTTTGACGATTAGACATGCAGTGCAAAAAAACAGGCCGCTTCCGCGGCCTGTTTTCAATACATCGCGGGCCAGTCGAATCGACCAAGCCACGATTCAATGCAGCACACTCACCGCATGCCGGTATTGCTGGCGGCGCCTTCGGCGCGCAACGGAATCAGGCGAATTTCGACGCGACGGTTCTGTGCGCGGCCGGCATCGGTGCTGTTGTCGGCAATCGGGTAACGCTTGCCGGCGCCCATGGTTTCCATGCGCTCACGTTGCACGCCCTGCGCGGTCAGGTATTGCGCCACGGCACCGGCGCGTTCTTCGGACAGTCGCTGGTTGACCGCATCGCTACCAACGCTGTCGGTGTGCCCAACCACTTCCACCATGGTCTGGTTGTACTCCCGCAGCGTGGACGCGACCCCGTTGAGCGCGCTGTAGAACTGCGGCTTCAACGCGGACTTGCCGAAGTCGAAGGTGATCCCGTCGGGCAGGTTCAAGGTGATGTTGTCGCCCTGACGCTGCACTTCGATACCCGTATTGGCGGTGCGCTCGCGCAGTGCGCGTTCCTGGCGGTCCTGGTACTGGCCGACTGCTGCACCACTCAGCGCGCCGATGCCGGCACCGACCATGGCATGCTGGCGACGCTCGGTGGCGCTGTCGCCGGTAAGCAGACCTGCAGCCACACCGATGGCGGTACCGATCAGCGCATTGCGGCCGGTGCGGTTCTGCTGTTGCGTCTGCTCGCCGTATTGATCGCGCTGCACATACGAGCCGCCGGTCGCGCAGGCTGACAGCGCAATGGCGCTGGCCAGTGCAACGGCGAGGCTCTTGGTGGCTGCTGGGGACATGGTGTTCTCCTCTCGCCGGACCATCCGGCGCTCAATCGTGTGCGCGAGGATAAACAGACCAACGCGACTGGCGCATGATGAAAGCGGGCGACGGCGACGCGCAGCGGGTTGTCCATTCAGGAAAACGTTTTCTCGCGCGCATCATGGCAAAGCAATCGTGGCGTGCCGACCCGCTGGCCGCACAGCAGCACCAGGATGACGCGTGCCGTACTTGAAAAGCGCCACATTGCAGCAGCACGCGTACCAAAATGCATTGCTGTCGTCAGTCGTCAGCCGCGCGTTTTTGCATACGCCGCCAGTGCGGCGTCACGTCCTTCGGCCAGCCCGATGATGGGCGATCGCGGATACTCCGGCGCAAGCCGCGCCAGCGACAGCGGATGCAGCCACGGAGCGAAGCGCTCCTTCACTGCAAGCTTGCCGAGCTCGGGCACCCAGCGGGTGATGTAGGCCGCTTGCGGATCGAACTTTTCTGCCTGCGTCACCGGGTTGAACACGCGGAAATACGGCGCGGCATCGGCGCCAGTGCCGGCCACCCATTGCCACCCCATGGTGTTGTTGGCCAGGTCTGCATCCACCAGCGTGTCCCAGAACCAACGCGCGCCTTCGACCCAGTGCACGCGCAGATGCTTGCACAGCAGGCTGGCCACGATCATGCGAACGCGGTTGTGCATCCAGCCGGTGTGCCAGAGTTGCCGCATGCCGGCATCGACGATTGGAATGCCGGTGCGGCCACGTTGCCAGGCCTGCAGGACCACCGGATCGGCCTTTGCCCACGCGAAGCCTTCGAAACGCGGATTGAGATTCCGGTTGGTGGTGTCCGGGAAATGATGCAGCAGGTGATACGCAAAATCGCGCCAACCCAACTGGCGGATATAGCCATCGATTTCAGCACCGTTGCGTGCGTTGCGATGCGCTTCAAGGGTGGCGGCAATCCGCCACGGCGCGATCTCGCCGAAGTGCAGATGCGGCGATAGCTGCGAGGTACCGACACGATCAGGTCGGTCGCGATTGTCGCGATACCCGTTGAGCGCGCCGTCGATGAAAATCTCCAGCATTTCGTGCGCGCCAGCCTCGCCAGGCTGCCAGTGCTCCCAGAAGCCGGTGTCCCACTTCAGGTCCGGGCGCAGCGCCAGCGACTCCAGCGCAACGGACGGCAGCGTTGCTGGCAATGGCGGCAGGCTGCGCGGTGCGGCCACCGCGGCCGGCAGCTGCAGCTGCGTCAGCGCATTGCGCCAGAACGGGGTGAACACCTTGTACGGCCCGCCCTGCTGCGTGGACAGCTGCCATGGCTCGAACAACAGCGATGCATTGCAGCTCTGCACGTCGATGCCGCGTTCGCGCAGGTTGCGCTTGATCTGGGCATCACGCGACTGGGTCGCCGGTTCGTATTTGCGGTTCCAGTACACCGCCACCGCACTGGTCTGGGCGACCACCTCCTCCAGCACCTGCTCGCTGCTGCCGGTCCGCACGACCAGCCCACTGCCCAGCGCGCGCAACGATGCCTCCAGCGCGGCGAGCGAGTGATGCCGCCAGCTGCGCGAGGCCGCACCGGGTGTCCATTCGCCTTCTTCGTGCGGCGCATCGATATACAGCGGGATCGGATGGTGCCCGGCATCGAGTGCGGCACGCAGGGCCGGGTTGTCCTCCAGGCGCAGATCGCGACGGAACCAGACGATGGCGTATGACATGCGGACTCGGCAGCGGCGGTGAGGCTGCGCAGCATAAGCCAGCAAACGCAACGATGGCGCGATGCCGGGCGGCGTTCACTGCCGGCATGCCGGTCGTCGTCCTAAGCATGCGCACTGGCAGACCGCGTGCCGCAATCGCTGCGCAAGTGCCAGCGCAGCGACATCGCCACCATCACGCGCCTGCGCCTAGCGGGCGACGCGGGACGTGCCGCGCCGCCGCCGTCCAATGCCCTCCACGCGCGCGGGCACCGGCCGCGCGGCCGTTACTCGAAGCTGCCCACCGAATCGTGCGCCAGATTGTCGAAGCGGGTGTATTCACCGAAGAACTTCAGCTTGCACGCCCCGGTCGGGCCGCCGCGGTGCTTGCCGATGATGATCTCGGCTAGACCCTTGTCCGGCGAATTTTCCTTGTTGTAGTAATCGTCGCGGTAAATGAAGACGATCATGTCCGCGTCCTGCTCGATTGCGCCCGATTCGCGCAGGTCGGCCATCACCGGGCGCTTGTCGGTGCGCGTTTCCAGCGAGCGGTTGAGCTGCGACAGCGCGATCACCGGCACGTTGAGTTCCTTGGCCAGGCCCTTGAGTCCACGCGAGATTTCCGAGATTTCCGTTGCGCGGTTCTCGCTGTTGCCCGGCACCGACATCAGCTGCAGGTAGTCGATCACGATCAGGCCCAGATCGTGTTCGCGCTTGAGCCGGCGGCACTTGGACCGCAGCACCTCCGGCGACACGCCAGGCGTGTCGTCGATGAAGATCTTGGTTTCCTTCAGCATCTTGATCGCGCCGGTCACGCGCGCCCAATCCTCGTCTTCCAGCGCGCCGGTACGCAGACGCTGCGCGTTGATGCGGCCGTTCGACGAGATCAGGCGCATCGCCAGCTGCGAGGCCGACATTTCCATCGAAAATACCGCCACGCCCTTCTTGGATTTGATCGCGGCGTATTCGGCGATGTTTAGCGCAAAGGTGGTCTTGCCCATGGCCGGACGTGCCGCCAGGATGATCAGGTCGGTCGGCTGCAGGCCGGCGGTCATCGCGTCGAAATCGGTGTAGCCGGTGGGAAGGCCGGTGATGTTGCCGCCGTTTTCAAATCGGTTGCGCAGCTCTTCGAAGGCATCCTTCAGCGCGCCCGGCATGGCGACGAAATCGGTGCGGCCGCGCGCGCCGGCTTCGGCGATCTTGAACACGGCTTTTTCTGCGGCCGACAGCAATTCAACGCTCTCGCGGCCTTCCGGCTGGAAGCCATCGTTGACGATGGTGGTCCCCACCTCGATCAGCTGCCGCAGCACCGCCTTGTCGCGCACGATTTCCGCATAGGCGGCGATGTTGGCCGCCGACGGCGTAGTGCTGGCCAGCTCGATCAGGTAGGCGCCATCGCCCACCTGCTCCAGCTTGCCCTGCGACTCGAACCACTCGCCCAGGGTCACCGCATCGAACGGGCGGTCCTTCTCGTTCAATTCGCGGATGGCGCGGTAGATCAGCCGGTGATCGCGCCGGTAGAAGTCGTTTTCGGTGAGCTGGTCGTTGACCCGGTCGAATGCGTCCGGCGCCAGCATCAGCCCGCCCAGCACCGCCTGTTCGGCCTCCACCGAATGCGGCGGTACCCGCAGCTGGTCCAGACGCGGCTCGGGACGATCATAATCGTCGTCGTCGCGATCGCGATTGCGCTTGGAACGGAAACCAGGACGAGCAGACATGGACGAACAGACCTGACGCGGGGAGACGAGGGCAGGAAGCATAGTCATCGGCGGCGCCGACGACCATGCACAACTCTGTGGATAACTGGTGGACAGCCGGTGCATCAGCGTTGTACGCCACCGCTATCGCAGCGGCCGAGACGCCCGCCCCGCCTGGGTTTGCGGCATGCCCCCGGCCCGTCCGGCAGGCCTGGGCCGGGCCGGGAATCGCTGTGGTCAACTCAGCGCTTGGTGCGCTCGATCAGGCTCAGGAAGGCGTCGATGAAGCCCTGCAGGAACGTGCGGCTGTCGGCGTTGGCGAGCTGGTCGTCCGGTCCGAACAGGCCGTCCTTGTACTGCAGGAACACCTCCGGCTGGCCGAGCACATGCATGTTCAGGTAGGCCAGCACGTTGCGCAGGTGCTGCTGAGCGGTGGCGGTGCCGATGGCGCCGACCGAGATGCCGACCACCGCTGCCGGCTTGCCGGAAAACGCGCTGTCGCCATACGGGCGCGAGCCGGTATCCAGCGCGTTCTTGAGCACGCCGGGGATCGAGCGGTTGTATTCGGGGGTCACGAACAACACCGCATCGGCGGCGCGGATTTGCTGTTTCAGGCGCGTGCCTTCGGCCGGGAAATCGCTATCGCGATCCTGGTTGTACAACGGGATATCCCCGATTTCCACGTACTCGAACACGGCCTTGTCGCCGGCCAGATGCTCCAGCGCGCGTGCCAGCTGACGGTTGTACGACGCTGCGCGCAGGCTGCCGACGAGAACGGCGATGGTGAACTTGCTCATGGGAACGCTCCATTGGGGAAACCAGCGCCCGACTCTAGTCAGCCCGACGCGCACACCCGGTGAAACGCCTCAGCGGCTCACCGCCGCCCGCTGCGCGCGCCAATGCGCCTGCCATGCCTGGAACATCAGCACCGTCCACAGGTGCGTATGCCATTTGCGCTCGCCGCCGTTGAAGGCGCGCCAGAGCCCGGCCACGGTATCGGCGGCAAACACGCCCTCGCGCTCCAGCGTGCCATGCGCCAGCAGATCGTCCGCCCAGCGGTGCAGATCGCCGCGCAACCACGCACTGACTGGCGCGCCGAAGCCGCGCTTGCCGCGGTACACCATCGGGTCGGGCAGGTAGCGGCACAGCACGCGCTTGAGCAGGTACTTGCTGACGCCATCGCGGTACTTGAGCGACAGCGGCAACGACCAGGCGAACTCGGCCACGCGCCAGTCCAGCAACGGTGCGCGCGCTTCCAGCCCCACCGCCATGGTGGTGCGATCCACCTTGCACAACAGATCGTCGGGCAGGTAGGCGGCAAAATCGGCCAGCATCATCGCGTCGGCCGGCGTGCCCGAGCCGTGCAGCGGGTCGGCCAGGCTGTAGAAACTGTCCGGCTCGGTGGCGCCCAGCACCACCGCGGCCGGATCGCGCCAACGCGAGATGCGGTTGCGGTAGATGTCGCCGATGCCACGCGCGCCGGCTTCGGCCACCAGCGCGGCCAACCCGCCGGTGCGCGAGGACTCGCCGTTGCTGCGCGCCGCCACCGCCATCAGCCGGCGCAGCGGACCCGGTACCAGGCCGTGCATGCGCCAGTTGCGCAGCGCGCGCTGGTAGCGGCCGTAGCCGAAGAACAGTTCGTCGCCCCCGTCGCCGGACAGCGCCACCGTCACCCCGCCGCGTGCCAGCCGCGCCACCAGGGCCGTCGGCACCTGCGAGGCGTCGGCAAACGGTTCGTCGAACATGTCCGGCAAGGTCGGCACCACCGCCAGCGCATCGGCGCCGCTGACATAGAGCTCGGTGTGGTCAGTGTGCAGATGCGTGGCCACTTCGCGCGCCAGCGGCGCCTCGTCGTGATGCGAGCCTTCGAACCCAATGCTGAAGGTGTGCACCGGATGGGCGCTCTGCGCCTGCATCATCGCGGTGACGATCGACGAATCGGTGCCGCCGGACAGGAACACGCCCACCGGCACGTCGGCCACCATGCGCAGCGCCACCGCATCGCGCAACACGCTGTCCAGTTGCGCTTCGGCCTGCGCATCGGTGCCGGTGAACGGCGCTGCCAGCGCGCGCTGCATCGCTTCGCGCGCATTCCAGAACGGCTGCTGCGCCTGATCCGGCCGGTGCGCGGCAGCGCCCGCCGCCACGGTCTGCGCATCGATCCGCAGCACCCGGCCGGGCATCAGCTTGAAGGTGTGCTCATGGATGCAGGCCGGGGCCGGGATGTAGCCCAGACGCAGCAGCAAGGTCAGCGCGTTGCGATCGACGCCATTGTCGAAATCCGGGTGCTGCCACAACGCCTTGAGTTCGGAACCGAACACCAGGGTGTCGCCGGCCCAGCCGTAGTACAGGGGCTTTTTGCCCACCCGGTCGCGTGCAAGAAACAGACAGTTGTCGCGCTCGTCCCACAGCGCGATGGCGAACATGCCGTTGCAGCGGGACAGGGTGTCGTCCAGGCCCCACTCCACCACCGCCGCCAACAGCACCTCGGTATCGGAATGACCGCGAAAACGATGCCCCAGCGCCGCCAGGGCCGCGCGCAACTGCGCGAAGTTGTAGACCTCGCCGTTGTAGGCCAGCACATAGCGGCCGTCGGCCGAGCGCATCGGCTGATGTCCCAGCGGCGACAGATCCAGGATGCTCAGCCGCTGGTGCGCCAGCGCCACGCCAGCCTGCGCATCGCACCAGGTGCCGGCATCGTCGGGGCCGCGATGACGCACGGCCGCACCCATGGGGCGCACCAGCGCGTCGAGCTGCTCGCCGTGCAGGCGCGGCGAGGCCAGCAGCAATCCTGCCAATCCGCACATCCTCAGCGCCCCTGCGACATGACGGTGGCCGGGCGAGAAGCGCCGGCACACCGCGCACTGCCGGCGTGCCGGCCTTGGCGCGAGTGCGCGGGGGCCGATCCAGCGCCCTGCCCGCCCCCACCTGCTCCGCAGTTGGCTGCAGCAGAATCGGCCACCCGCACGCAGCGTGCGCCGCTCATGCCGCCACCGCCGCAGGGGTCGGCATCGGCACGAATCCAGGCAGCGCCTGCACGCGTTGCAGCCAAGCATCGATCGCCGGCCAACGCTCCAGATCGAAGCCGCCATCTGCCGCACAATGGGTGTAGGCAAACAAGGCGATGTCGGCAATGCCGTAGTCGGCGCCGGTGAACCAGGCGTGCTGCTGCAGGTGCTGTTCCATCACCGCCAGGGCCTGTTCGCCGCGCGCGCGCAGCTGCGGCAGTTCCGCGCGGCGCGACGCATCGCGCGGGGTCCACAGGCTGATGAAACGCGCCACCGCCACATACGGCTCATGGCTGTACTGTTCGAAGAACATCCAGCTCAGGGCCTGCGCGCGCTGCCAGGCATCGGTGGGCAGGTACGGCGTGCCTTCGGCCAGCCAGAACAGGATCGCGTTGGATTCGGTGAGCACACGGCCGTCGTCGCGCTCCACCATCGGCACCTTGCCGTTGGGGTTCTTGGCCAGGTACTCGGGCGTGCGGCTCTGCCCGGCCACGCTATCCACTTCGACCCAGTGATACCGGCTGCCCAGCTGCTCCAGCAGCAGACGCACCTTGTAGCAATTACCGGAGCTGGACATGCCATGCACGGTCAACGGGGGACGCACGGTCGACATCACACTGGCTCCGCGGCAACAACGAGGGGGCTGGCAGTGTCACAGCCCTTTGCGGCTTTGCAAAGCCCTGCGCAGGGTGCTGGCCGGCCATCGCCGGCAGAGTGCGCGCTGCCAGCGCAGGAGCCTGCAGCCGAGGTGGGCCGCATCCCGCCTCAGCCCATCGCCACGATGGCAACCGGCACCCCCAGCACCGTCAGCAGCACGCCCAGCAGCGACAGCGTCAACGCCCAGGCACCGAACGCGCGGCTGCGCGCACAGCCGGTCGTGCCGGCCACCGACTGGATTGCGCTGATCGACCACCACACCGCCCCGAGCATCAGCAGCAACACGCACACCGACAGCTGCGCCATGCCGGCCGGGTCGCTGGCCCCGGTGCGCAGCAGCCCCACCCTGCCCTTGAGCGCCACCAGCGCGGCGAGCACGCACACCAACCATGGCAGCACACTGCCGGCCATCGCCGGCAGCAGGCGATCGAAACGCGCAGCGCTGCCCATCCAGCGCAACAGCAACGTGAGCAGCACGCAGCCCAGCGGCAGCAGCGCACCGACGGCGACGACGCCCGCCAGCTGCATCCACCACGGCAGCGCGTGCAGCCACATCCATGTCGCCACCAGCGTGGTCACGACAAACACGGCCCACGCGCTCATGCGCAACCGGACTTGTTGCGGCATGCGTTGCGCCGTGCCATGCGGGTTGAACAGCATCCCGCCCAATCCGCCAGCACGCCACCACGGCAGGCACGCCAGTACCAGCACGATCAGCGCCAGCAAACCGGCCAACGGTTCGCCCAGCGCACGCCAGTCCGGTGGCTGCGAGCGCCGCCGCGGCTTGAGATCGTGATGAAGTACAGCAGGTCGCGCGCACGCTCCATGTCGGCCGATGCACGTGCCACCTCCCCGGCGGGAATGCGATCGGTAAAACGCTGCCATTCGCCCACGATGACCAGGCGGTCATCGCGCACTGCGATCGTGCGCGAGAAGCGGAACCAGGGGTTGGCCACGATCTGCGTATCGCTTTCAACGGTCACCGCCGGGTCGGCCTGCACGCGCACGGTCTGCCGTGCCAGCTGCGGTCCACCCAGCGCCAACGGGCTCTTGCGCGCCTGCGCGGGCAAGGCCTGCATCCACTCGCCGAGCTGGAACAACGGGAAGCCGAGCTCGTCGCCTTCCCTGGCCGGCCATTCCAGCCGATAGGTTTCGTGGGTGCGCACGTTCAGCGCGTCGGCAGCGTCGATGGTCGGCTCGCTCACCTGGGTCAGCGCGGTGTAGTAGTGCTGCATGAACTCCAGATAGTGCTCGCCCACAGCGGGCGCACCATTGGTTTCGAAACCCGACGCCACCTGCTCCCCGCGCCCCTGCCGGTAGATGGTGTCCACCGCAAAGCGCGCCACGCGCTGCGGCTTGCGCAGCGACACGACCACGTCCTCGACCACCTCGACCTGCGGCAACGTCGGCATCGGCGCCGGCACCGCCACCAGGGCGTCCTGCCCGGCCAGCACCGGCAATCCGCGCACGAACGGCAGTGGCTGGCGCTGCGCAAGCGCACCGTCCTCGCGGTCGCGCGTGGCATCCACCCAGATCTCGCCCTGGGGCAGATGCGCACGCACCACCACATGGTTGAACGCGTACGGACTGGGCAGGCGCTGATCCAGCGTGCCGCCCTTGTTGCTGCTGACCAGCACCGGCTCGGCGCGGATGCCGGCCAGCTGCAGCAGCGCAATCAACAAGGTCGCCTTGTCCTTGCAATCGCCATAGCGGTTGCGCAAGGTCACTTCCGGCGCATGCGGGGCGTGCGAGTTCTCGCCCATGTCCAGCCCGACGTAACGGATCTCGCCCTGCACGAATGCCACCGCGCGCAGCAACGCGCCCTGTGGATCGTCGCTGCGCAGCCGCAGGCTCTGCGCCATGCCGGCGGCCACCTGCGCGTCCTTGAATGCATCCGGATACAGCTGCGCCGCCCACGCCGCGACCGCCGCCCAGTTGCCGGCGGTGGAGATCTCGATCAACCCGTATGGGTCGACATCGTCGGGAGCGTCCTTTTCCGGCTGCACGGCGGCGATCGTGCGTGCGCCGATGTTCAACAGCGTGACCCCGTCCGCGGTGCTGACGTTTCGGCTGAAGCCTGGCGCGCTGATGCGCCACTGCAACGCCATCGCGGCGGGGTAACGCACGCGGACCCGACGTTCGCCCAGCGGCACCCCATAGCGTGCATCGAACACGTCGTGATAGCCCTTGCCGAAGACCGGATTGCTGCCAGTGACGGTCACGCCATAATCGACCCGGTCCCCCACGCGCAGATCCGGCAGGGTGATCGACAGGGTCAACGCGCCATCGATCAAGCCATCCTCCAGCCCGCTTTCGCGGCGCAGGCGCGCGTAGTGGGCCCGGCCGCGCATGTCGATGCGCTTGCCGTCGCGCCACACGTCCAGGCTGTTGAGCTCCAGCGTCTGGTACTGCGGCTGATAGTCGACGGAAATCTGGCCGGCCTCGTCCAGGCTCTTGGCACGTTGCACCGTGTAGCTCAATCGCCGGTAGGCGCGCGGCGCGCGTCCGGTGAGATCGACCTGGTCGGACACCAGCTCATAGCGCAGCCCGCTCGCGCCCGGCACATGCTCGGGCACCGCATCGGCCACCACCCATGCCGGCACCGGCGCCATCGTGGGCGCCTCGCTGGCCTGCGCCGGTACGGCCGCCCCGGCGGTGATCGCACACCACACCCACACCATCCACATCACGCCACGCAGGCGTCCCATCCCATCCTTGCCGATCAACACCCGCTCCTCGTCAAAACGCATTGAACCCCGTCAACGCACGTCCCACCACCAGCTGATGCACGGTTTCGGTGCCCTCGTAGGTGATCACCGATTCCAGGTTCAGCGCATGCCGGATCGCCGCATGCTCGGTGGTGATGCCGGCCGCGCCCAGCAGCTCGCGGCATTCGCGCGCCACGTCCAGCGCCATGCGGCAATTATTCCACTTTGCCAGCGAGATCTGCTCCGGTCGCACGGTGCCGGCGTCCTTCAGCCGCCCCAACTGCAACGCCAGCAACTGGGCGGTGGCAATGCGCCGCGCCATGTCGGCCAGCTTGATCTGCGCGCTCTGGGTGGCCGCCAGGGGCCGGCCGAACAGGATGCGCTCGCCGCTATAGGCCAGCGCCTCGCGCAGGCAGGCCACCGCCGCGCCGATTGCGCCCCAGGCGATGCCGTAGCGAGCCTGGTTGAGGCAGCCCAGCGGCGCCTTGAGGCCGGCCGCGTTCGGTAGCCGCATGGGTTCTGGCACGAACACGTTGTCCAGAAACAACGCCGACGTGACCGACGCACGCAGGCTCATCTTGTGCGAGATGTCCTGCGCGCCGAAACCGGGGCTGTCGGTCTCCACCAGAAACCCGCACACACCATCATCGGTCTGCGCCCAGATGACGGCCAGGCCGGCAATGCTGCCGTTCGTGATCCACAGCTTGGCACCGTTCAAGCGCCAGCCGTCGCCCTCGCGCACCGCACGCGTGGTCATGGCGGCCGGGTCCGAACCCCCTTGCGCCTCGCTCAGCCCGAAGCAGCCGATCACCCGGCCGGCGGCCATCTCCGGCAGCCAGCGCCGGCGTTGCGCCTCGCTGTCATAGGCATGGATCGGATACATGCACAGCGAGGATTGCACGCTGACAAAACTGCGCACCCCGCTGTCGCCACGCTCCAGTTCCTGGCAGATCAGCCCATACGCCACCGCGCCCAGGCCCGCACCGCCATCTTCCACCGGCAGGCTGGCGCCCAGCACGCCCAGGCCCGCCAATTCCGGCACCCACTCGCGTGGAAACCGCGCGGCGTCGAAGGCATCGCCGATGGCAGGCAGCACGCGGTTGTCGGTGAAGCGCGCCACCGCATCCTGCACCGCCCGCTCGTCGTCGGTGAGCAGCCCACGCACATCGAACAGATCATCGGCACGCACCGGCATCGCCGCTTCCAAGCAGGGAGTTGCGGCAAGTATCCGTCAGTTGCCGGGCGCACGCGGCCTCGTTGCGCAGGGGCGCGGGCAAAAAAAGAGCCGGCGATGCCGGCTCTCGTTGACGCAGGGAGGCTCAGCCCATCACTGGCGGCTGCTCATGCCGTCCTGACGGATGCCCGCATCTCCCGCGGTCGAGGCGGTCTGGGTCACCAACTGACCATCGACGACCGCAAGGCGATCGCTCGTCGGCTTGTCGTTCATGCGCACGGTCTTTTCGAACCCGTCGTAGCGATACGTCACGTCGTAGGCCACCACATTGTCGGCATCGCCCAGCGAAATGCGCTCACCCGGCTTGTTGTCCATCCGCATGGTGCCGGTGGTGCCATCGGCATTGCGGTAGGTCACGTCATAGCCCACCACGCGCGACGACGAGGAGTTGGCATTTTCGGTGTGGCACTGGCGCTCGGTGCGATCCACCACGCGGCCGCCGACATGGTTGCGGTCCACGCGGTTGCCGATGAACCCGCCGCCCACCGCACCTGCGGCCGTGGCCAGCTTGCGGCCGTTGCCGCCACCGACCTGGTTACCGATCAGGCCACCGATGACCGCGCCGGCCACGGTGCCGCCGACATTGCCATCGCGCTCGGGCAGACGCTCCTGCACCACGACGTCGCGGCACACTTCGCGCGGCGAAGAGCTGGTGGTGGTTTCGCGGATGGCGTTGCTGTTGATGACCTGGGCGTACTGGGGCTCGCGCTGGGTGATCGGGGCGACCCGAACCACGTCGGCGTATTCCAGACCGCGCGGCGCCGGCTGGCCATTCGCCACGAAGTCGCCCGACGACGGACGATTATTCATGAAGGCGGCCGTAGCCACGCCTCCAACCAGCAAGGCACCAGCAGCGACCAGTATAGTTGTCGTATTGCTCTTCATAACCAGCTCCCTGCGGACGCACCGCGTTGTTGACGGCGTGATTCCAGCATGTGAACCCTGAACGAAAACGCCCTCGCTCATGAACGGCTCGGTTAAGTTCAGCTAGCGGTTACTTCATGCACTTCTAACAGGCGGAGCTCTCGCATGCGAAATCCTCTCACCGCACGCACCCTGGAATGGGCGGCCAAGCTGCGCTATCCCACGTTGTTCAAGCTGGCAGCCACGCTGTTCGTGGTGGATGTGCTGGTGCCGGATGTCGTGCCATTTGTGGACGAACTGCTGTTCGGGCTGACCACGCTGCTGCTGGCGAACTGGAAAACCCGGAAGGCGCGGCTGCCGGCATCGGTGCGCCGCGACTGATGCAGTTGATCGATAGCCACTGCCATCTGGACGCGAGCGAATTCGATCACGACCGCGCCGAGGTGATTGCGCGCGCACGCGCGGCCGGCATCCTGCAGCAGGTGGTGCCGGCGATCACTGCCGCCAGCTGGCCGGGCCTGCGAGAGGTCTGTTCCCAGGCGCCGGGACTGCATCCGGCCTATGGCCTGCACCCGATCTTTCTCGACCAGCACCAGCCCGGCCATCTGGAGCTGCTGGCCGAGTGGATCACGCGCGAGCGCCCCTGCGCCATCGGCGAGTGCGGTCTGGATTTCTATCTGGACGGCCTGGACGCGGGCGCGCAGCGCGACTATTTCGATGGGCAATTGCGCCTGGCCAAGCGCTTCGACCTGCCGGTGATCGTGCATGCACGCCGCGCCACCGAAGAAGTCATCGCCCGCATCAAGGCAGTCGGTGGCCTACGTGGCGTGGTGCATAGCTTTGCCGGCAGCCCCGAGCAGGCGCAGCAGTTATGGAAGCTGGATTTCCTGATCGGCCTGGGCGGCCCGGTCACCTACCCGCGCGCCAATCGCCTGCGCGGCCTTGCCGCACGCATGCCGCTGCAACAGCTGCTGCTGGAAACCGACGCACCGGATCAGCCCGACGCCAGCATCCGCGGCCAGCGCAACGAGCCGGCATTGCTGCGCACGGTGCTGGACTGCATCGCGCAGCTGCGGGGCGAAGATGCCGCCGTCATTGCCGAGCAGACCACGGCCAACGCGTGCCGCCTGTTCGGTTTGCCGGCCTGGCCTGGTCCGCGCAGCGCACTGCCGCAGCGCGGGTGATGCTCACGGCGCCGCCGCAGCCTAGGCCACCGGCGTGGACGCGGTGGTCCTGGGCTTGAGCAACATCTCCAACGCCTTGCCCACCGCCACGAATGCGAAGGTGCCGGTGATGTGGGTAGCCGCCCCCAGCCCGGCGCCGCAGTCCAGCTTGAGGGTGGCGTCGGCATCGAGCTGGGGGCGAATCCCGCACACGCTGCCGTCGGCTTGCGGGTACTTGACGTTTTCCAGCGAGTACACCGCCGGCACGCCGAAGTAGCGCTGCGCATTCTTGGGGAAATTGAACTCGCTGCGCAGCTTCTTGCGGATCAGCGCCAGCATCGCATCGTGCTCGGTCCGCGAGACATCGCGCACGCGCACCAGGGTGGGATCGGTACGCCCGCCGGCGGCGCCGACGGTCAGCAACGGCAGCTTGCGTCGGCGGCACCAGGCGATGGTTTCCACCTTGACCCGGAAACTGTCGCAGGCATCGATCACCAGATCGAACCCATCGCCCAGCAGCGTTTCGATATTGCCGGCAGTGAGAAACGCCTCCACCGCATCGGCCTCGATCTCCGGGTTGATCGCCATGCAACGCTCGGCCATCGCGCGCGCCTTGTTGCGCCCGTACTGCCCGGCCAGCGCCGGCAATTGCCGGTTGGTATTGGACACGCACAGGTCGTCGGCATCGATCAGGCGGATGTGGCCGACGCCTGTACGCGCCAGCGCTTCCACCACCCACGAGCCCACCCCGCCCATGCCGACCACCGCCACGCGACAGGCGGCCAGGCGCTCTACCGTGCCGACCCCGTATAGCCGGTCGATACCGGCAAAGCGTTCACGCCATTGTGCTTTCATCGCCTTATTTTACGCGCGCCATCCACCGCGCGTCCGCCCAACGCCAGACCTCGCTGCCGGAGCACGCGTCATGACCGACTCCCCTCCTAATCAATCGCGCACGGCGCGTTACGGCTTCATGCTGGTCCTGGGGGGATTGATCGGACTGGTGGCCACGGTGATGGTGGCGCGTGTGCTGCAGGCCAGACGCGACCCGGTCCCGGACAGCCTGATGCAGGTCATGGCCTACCAACTGCGCGCCCTGCAAGCGCCGCCCACTGCAACCTGCACCCTGGCGCAGCAACGCGCGCGGTTGCGCTCGCTACGCCTGCTCGCTGACGAACTGGAGCCCGCATTCGCGAACCTCGGCGAGGACCGCCGCTTCGTCGAACATGCCGACGCGCTGCGCGCGACGCTGGACCGCGCGCAACCCGCGCCGGCCACCGACTGCGCGGCAGTTGCCGAATCGGGACCGCACATCGCCGACGCCTGCGAGGCCTGTCACCGTGACTTCCGATGAAGAGGGCGCTCGGGTTTCGTTAAGCCTGGAGTGATCCAGTTGGCAGACTGTTCACCTGGACCATCCCAGGATGACATCGCCGCGGCCCCGACCGCCTTCAGAACCATCCGGAGACACCTCATGAAGACCCGACTGCTCGTTATCGGCCTGGCTGCAACCGCAACCCTGGTCGGTTGCGCCACCTCCCAGCCCCAGTACGGCAGCTATCGCGGCGACCGCGGTTACGATCAGGGCTATTCGCAGCCGGCACCGCGCTGCGTTGATTGCGGCATCGTCACCCGCATCGACGCGGTGGGCCCGACCCGCACCGCGCCGACCGGCACCGGTGCGGTGCTTGGCGGCATCGTCGGTGCCGTCGCCGGCCGCCAGATTTCCAAGGAAACCGGCGGCAGCAAGGGCAACAAGAACGTGTCGGCCGTGGCCGGTGCCGCCGCCGGCGCGCTTGCCGGCAACGCCATCCAGAACAACGTCACCAGCGACAGCTTCGACGTGCAGGTGCGCATGGACGATGGCCGGGTGATCGTGGTGAACCAGCGCGATCTGGCGGGTGTCCGCGAAAACGCCTACGTGCGCGTGGTCAACGGCCGCGTGGTGCTGCGCTGACCGGCGCAGGTCTCCAGGCCGCAGACAGCAGAAAGGCCCGGTGACGGGCCTTTCTGCTGTCCGTGCAACGTGCTGGCACGCTGCGGCGCTTAGACCACCTGCACCGCATCGGCCTGCAGACCTTTCTGGCCCTGCACGACGGTGAAGCTGACCTTCTGCCCCTCCTTGAGACTCTTGAAGCCCTGGATCTGGATCGCGCGGAAATGGACGAACACGTCCTCGCCATTTTCGCGGCTGATGAATCCAAAGCCCTTGGCATCGTTGAACCACTTCACGACACCATTCTCGCGTTCGATGTTGGACATCTCGACTGACTCCCTACGACACTGTGATGGACTGGCGGTGGTGGCTGTGATTGCAAGGAGGAAGCGAGGTACATCGATGTAGCGGATCGAACGATCTACCGCATCAGGCCACGATTCACGGTGACCTTTGCAAACAGCAGCGGCTGCAACTTAACCCGCGCAAAACGAATTTTCAAGCACCCCTTGCGCATTTTTGTCAAGCCTGAAATAGGACATTTCTAAACCATCATGGACACCACCGCCGTCTATTACGTGTTGGCCGGAGCGCTCGTGCTGACCGGCCTGGCCGGGGTGATCCTGCCCGCCCTGCCCGGCCTGCCGCTGGTATTTGCCGGGCTGCTGGTCGCCGCCTGGGCCGATGGCTTCACCCATGTGGGGTGGATTGCGCTGGTGATCCTGGGCTCGATCACGGCCGGCTCCTTCCTGATCGATTTCCTGGCGACCGCCTACGGTGCCCAGCGCGTGGGCGCCAGCAAGACGGCGCTGTGGGGCTCGGTGATCGGCGCCATCGCCGGCATCTTCTTCATGCCGATCGGGTTGTTCGTCGGGCCGTTTGCCGGGGCCTGGCTTGGCGAGTACTACCAGACCCGCAAGAGCGGCCAGGCCACCAAGGTCGGCATCGGGACCTGGCTGGGCATCATGCTCGGCACGGCGACCAAGCTGGCACTGGGGCTGTGCATGCTCGGCGTGTTTGCGATCGCCTGGTTCTTCTAGCGCCTGGCGATTGCTGCAGTGGTTCGGCAAACGCGCACTTGCCACGCCTGACCGGCTGCGGCGATGACATGCCTGGCAAGCGCCGTGCTGGCAGCCGCGCTGCCCACTGCCGGCGTCCATCCGACCGTGGCGGCGTGCCCAGGCATCGTGGCAAGACGCAACACCGCGTGCGTTGCCCACATCGCACCGACGAATGTTATTGCTGTGTACACATCGCGTATGCAGACGCGACCATTAAGCTACATATCTCTGCGCCTGCCCGGCGCAACACCTCGGCCCGACTGACCATGTCCAAGCACCGCACCCGCCCCTTGATGCTGATTGCTCTGGCCGCTGCGCCGCTGGCGCAGGCGCAGGAAATCGCCCCGCAACCGGCTTCGCCGCAGGCCTGCACCTCGGTGACCTCGGACGCGGCGCGCCTGGCCTGCTACGACCAGGCCCTGGGCCATACCCCGCAGGCCGTGCAGGAGGCAGATGCCGCAGCGCAACTGGCCAAGCAGGCCGACAAGCCGGATGACGCCCGCAAGCTCAGCCGGGTGGGCGATTTCTTCCGTGCCGATGGCCAGGACCCGTCGAAGGAAGAAGCCGTTGCCAATGCCGGGCGTGGCTCGCTGCTGGACCGCCGCTGGGAGCTGGCCAAGGATTCCAAGCTGGGCACGTTTCAGTTGCGCGGCTACAAGCCGGTCTATCTGCTGCCGGCGTTCTGGACCAGCGACAGCAACCGCACCCCGCAGTCGCCCAACCCGGCCAACTCGGTCAATACCCCGCAACAGCTGGACAGCGCCGAGCTGAAGTTCCAGCTCAGCTTCAAGACCAAGGTGGCCGAAGACCTGTTTGGCGACAATGGGGATATCTGGATGGGGTACACCCAGAGCTCGCGCTGGCAAGCCTACAACTCCGATGCCTCGCGCCCGTTCCGCGAAACCAATTACGAACCCGAAGCGATGCTGGTGTTTCGCAACAACTACAGCATCTTCGGCTGGAAAGGCCGCATGAGCGGCATCAGCCTCAATCACATGTCCAACGGGCGCGCCGATCCGCTGTCGCGCTCCTGGAACCGGGTGATCCTCAATTTCGGGCTGGATCGCGAGAACTGGGCACTCAGCCTGCGCCCGTGGTTCCGCATCAAGGAAGACCGCGCCGACGACAATAATCCCGACATCGAGGATTACATGGGCCGTGGCGATGCCACCCTGGTCTACAACAAGGACGGCCACGAGTTCGCCTTGATCGCACGCCATTCGCTGCGCGGCGGCGATCGTTCGCACGGTTCGGTGCAGCTGGATTACGGCTTTCCGATCACCAACCTGCTGCGTGGCCATGTGCAGGTTTTCGACGGCTACGGCGAAAGCCTGATCGACTACAACCACAAGGCCACCTACATCGGCCTGGGCGTGTCGTTGCTGGAGTGGTTCTGAGGCCTTGCGGTGCGCCCGGCCGGCGCACCGCACGCGATTGGAATGCAGGGCCGCGCGGCTGCAGCCTGTCGCAGGCGCAAAGCGCAACGCAAAAAGCCGGCATTGCTGCCGGCTTTTTTGCGTCTGCATGGCGCAGTCATGCATTGCCAATGACAGCGGCTTACACGATGCAGGCGGCACAGCCGTGCAGCCTGCATCGCGTGCTGCCGGCTGCAGGCCGGCGGCTCAGACGTCGAAGAAATCCACCTTGCCGTCTTTCAGCGTGTAATAGGCACCCACGACCTTGCAGGCACCGGCGCGCAGGGGTTCGAGCAAGGCAGGTTCGGAGGCAGCGCGCAGACGATCGACGGTGCGCTTGACGTTGGCCTTCACCGACGCGCCCAGCAGATCATCGCCACCCTTGCTCTTGGCGGTCAGCACCGCCGGGACGATGGGCTCGATCATGGCGCCAATGGCACCCGGGAAGAATGCGTTCTGCTCCACTACCGATACCGCTGCTGCCACGGCGCCGCAGCTCTCGTGCCCCATCACCACCACCAGCGGTACGCCCAGCTGGCTCACTGCGTATTCGATCGAGCCCAGCGCGGTGGTGTCCACGGTGTTACCGGCGTTGCGGACGATGAACATTT
Source organism: Xanthomonas sp. NCPPB 1325 (assembly GCF_041477645.2). Taxonomy (NCBI): domain Bacteria; kingdom Pseudomonadati; phylum Pseudomonadota; class Gammaproteobacteria; order Lysobacterales; family Lysobacteraceae; genus Xanthomonas; species Xanthomonas sp. NCPPB 1325. Next base: position 1,806,871 of record NZ_CM192985.1, on the reverse strand, counting down.
CACCGAGTCCACGGCCAAACAGCAGCTCCGGCGGAACCCGCGAGTCCGAGCACGACACCAGGATCACGAACGGGGTCTGGCCCAAGGCCAGCTCCAGCCGGCGCTTGCTGTCGGAGATCACCTTCTTGGGGCGGTTCTCGACGAAGGCGGCATTGCCGTCGCGCAGGACCTGCAGTGCCTGCTCGGCGGTCAGGTCGGTCTTTTTCGAGGGCGCCGCGCGCACCGCGAACGGGAGCGAGCCGGCAGCGGCGGCGATCGGTGCGCAACAGGCGCCCTGCAGCAATTTTCGACGGGATGCGGAATGCGACATGGACGAGCCCCTGCTCTCTGGTTGGTGTCGCGATCGTACTATGTGGCAAGCGTGACAAAACCGCTCCGGCCGAGGTTATGCGCACCGGAGTTCGCAGCCGCGTGCCGCCGGTTCAGGTCCAGTCCGCCAGGCCCTCGCGCCGATAGGTTTCCTGAAACGCGGGGCGCGCTTTCATACGCTGCGCATGCGCTTTGAGGGCCGGCCAGGTGTCGCTCGGCCGCGGCATGTTGCGCGACCAGCGCATCATCATGGTCAGCATGAAATCGGCAGCCGACAGCGTGTTCCCGAGCAGGTAGGGCCCGCCCGCCTGCAGATGCGCATCGACCTGGGCCCAGGCGGTTTCCACCTTCTCGCGTGCCTGCGCCTGCGCGCTGTCGGCATGGACTGCGCCGGCCGGTTCGTGCGGGTAGAACCAGGCGCGGTAGGCCGGCTGCAGGGTATTGGCGCAGAAGAACATCCACTTGTAATAGGCCGCACGCTCCGGGGTGCCCACCGGCGGTGCCAGCCCGGCCTGCGGATAAAGGTCGGCCAGGTGCAGCACGATCGCTGCCGCCTCGGTCAGGACCTGTCCATCCAGCACCAGGGTCGGCACCACGCCGGCGGGATTGAGTGCCAGGTAATCGGCTTGTTTATGCTCGCCGCGCTCGAAATCCAGTGGATGCAGCACGTGGGCAACATCCAGTTCGATCAGCAGCCAATGCACGACCAGGGCGGCGGTGCTGGGGGTGTGGTACAGCGTGGTAGTCATGCGGATTCCCGGGTGAGATGAGGTTAGCTGAGGTCACGAAACGAAGGGGAGATCGTCGGGCAGGCGGTGCCGGCGTCCGCCGTCGGTGCGATTGGTCCATTCAAGGCGCTACTTGCGCGCCGTCCACGCGCACACGACAGCCGCCTGCGTTGTTCATTGGCCGCTGTTGTCGGTACAGGCACGCAGGCAGGCAAGCTTGCGCGGTTCGCAGCGGCTGTCGTCGCTCTGCTGGCTGCAATCGAAGACCTGCGCCATGCAGTTGGCCCGCTGCGCCGGGTTTTGCGCGTCGTCGCAGCGCTTTCCCCGTGGCGCTATCGACGCGCTGCAGCTGCTCTCGCTTGGTCGGTTGGCGCGACACTGCCTGGCACTGTCGTTGCATTGGGTGATGCAACGTTCGCCCGCCGTCGGCCCGCTGAAGCGTGTCGAGGTTGCACTCGGTTCGAGCGGCGTGGGTTCGGCGAACGGCACCGGTGCGGTGGGCGGCGGCGCGTAGTTGCCCGAAGGAAACAGCACCGTGGACGCGGCCTTTTGCTGCGCGGCTGCGTCAACACTGGCGCACATCGCCATGATCAGGCACAGACCTCGGAGCATTCCTGTTCTCCCGGGACATCGGCAATCGAAGGTCGAGCATAGCCGCTTCCGGCCTGGCGGTACGCCTGCGGTGATGGCGAAAGCGGCGTCATGCGCGCTGCGTGCGCATCGATGCGCACGCAGCGTTACACACACATGATCGCCACGACAGTCAGCTCCAGGCGAGGGCATGCTGGCGGAAGCGGCAATGCGGTGCGCATGACCGCTTCCTGAGGGTGCTTACTCGACCACGACCGGAATCTTGCCGATCCGCGACTGCCACAGCCGCGGGCCAGTCTTGTGCACCGACTCGCCGCTGGAGTCCACCGCGACGGTGACCGGCATGTCCTTGACTTCGAACTCGTAGATCGCCTCCATGCCGAGGTCTTCGAACGCGAGCACGCGCGCGGCCTTGATCGCCTTGGATACCAGATACGCCGAACCGCCGACCGCCATCAGGTACACGGCCTTGTTGTCGCGGATCGCATCGATGGCGGCGTCGCCGCGCTCGGACTTGCCGACCATGCCCAGCAACCCGGTCTGTTCGAGCATCTGGCGGGTGAACTTGTCCATGCGGGTGGCTGTGGTCGGGCCGGCCGGGCCCACCACTTCGTCGCGCACCGGGTCGACCGGGCCGACGTAGTAGATGAAGCGGTTGGTGAAATCCACCGGCAGCGATTCGCCGCGGTTGAGCATGTCGATCATGCGCTTGTGCGCGGCGTCGCGGCCGGTCAGCAGCTTGCCGTTGAGCAGGATCACCTCGCCCGGCTTGAAGCTGGCGACCTCGTCGCGGGTGATGGTGTCCAGGTTCACCCGGCGCGCATTGGTCGGGTTGTAGGTGAGCTTGGGCCAGTCTTCCAGCGACGGCGGGTCCAGCATCACCGGGCCGCTGCCGTCCAGGGTGAAATGCGCGTGGCGGGTGGCCGCGCAGTTGGGGATCAGCGCCACCGGCAGGTTGGCGGCATGGGTCGGGTAATCCTTGACCTTGATGTCCAGCACGGTGGTCAGGCCGCCGAGGCCTTGCGCGCCGATGCCGAGCGCGTTGACCTTTTCGTACAACTCCAGGCGCAGCTCTTCGGCGCGGTTGGAGGCACCACGCGCCTGCAGGTCGACGATGTCAATCGGTTCCATCAGCGCCTCCTTGGCCAGCAGCATCGCCTTTTCGGCGGTGCCGCCGATGCCGATGCCCAGCATGCCCGGCGGGCACCAGCCGGCGCCCATGGTCGGCACGGTCTTGAGCACCCAATCGACGATGGAATCGGACGGATTGAGCATGGCGAACTTGCTCTTGGCCTCCGAACCGCCGCCCTTGGCCGCGACGATCACCTCGACATGGTGGCCGGGCACGATCTTGGTGTTGACCACCGCCGGGGTGTTGTCTCGGGTATTGGTGCGCTTGCCGGCCGGGTCGGCCAGCACGCTGGCGCGCAGCTTGTTGTCCGGATGGTTGTAGGCACGGCGCACGCCTTCGTTGACCATGTCTTCCACGCCCATGGTGGCGTCGTCCCAGCGCACGTGCATGCCGATGTCCAGGAACACGGTGACGATGCCGGTGTCCTGGCAGATCGGGCGGTGGCCTTCGGCGCACATGCGCGAATTGATCAGGATCTGCGCAATGGCGTCCTTGGCGGCCGGCGATTCCTCGCGCTCATAGGCAGCGGACAGGTTCTTGATGTAGTCGACCGGGTGGTAGTAGCTGATGTACTGCAGCGCATCGGCGACGGACTGGATGAGGTCTTCCTGCTTGATCGAGGTCACGGCTGGCTCTACGGCTGGCGGGGGGCAATGCGGGCATTTTAGAGCAAACCGCGGGCGCGTCCGGGCGCGGCGTCTATCGCTGCGATTGACCGATGCAGCGGATGGCGCGCAGAACACGCCGCGGGGCCCCTGTCGGGATGATGGCAGTCGGCAGGCGGGCCGACTATCGCCGGGCAGCGGCTGGCGGCAATCTCGGCACCCCGATGGGTAAGTCTCTCCTGCAGGCGCTGCCTCCCTGCCCGATTGCCCGACACCCCGCGCCCACGTCGCGCGCGGCACACTAGTACGATGTCAGCTTCCCGTTCCGGCGCCACTGCGCCCGCTCCCCGTACCGGCCCTACCCTGCGCGAACGCCTGGATGCGCTGCGCAACCTGCCACCGTTCCTGCGCCAGATCTGGCAGACAAGCCGCTGGCTGAGCGCAAGCAGCATCGGCCTGCGCGTGCTGCGCGCGTTGATGCCGGTGGCCTCGCTGTATATCGGCAAATTGATCATCGACGAGGCGATCCACCTGGTCGGCCAGCCGCCGGCATTCGAGTCGTTCGCCCAGGCCTTGGGCAGCGGCCGTCTGAACCGCCTGCTGGAACTGCTGGCGCTGGAACTGGCGCTGGCGATCGGTTCGGACCTGCTCGGCCGGCTGGTCGGCTACGCCGATGCGCTGCTGTCGGAATTGTTCAACAACGCCGCCAGCGTGCGCCTGATGGAGCACGCCGCGCAGCTGGATCTGGAGGATTTCGAAGATCCCGACCGGCAGGACAAGCTGGATCGCGCGCGGCGCCAGACCATGAACCGCATGAACCTGATGAGCCAGCTGTTCGGCCAGGTGCAGGACGCCATCACCGTGATCAGCCTGGCGGTGGGCCTGGTGGTGTATGCGCCGTGGTTGATCGTGCTGCTGGCGGTGGCGCTGATCCCGGCCTTCATCGGCGAGGCGCACTTCAATGCGCTCGGCTATTCGCTCAACTTCCAGTGGACGCCGGAGCGGCGCCAGCTCGATTACCTGCGCCAGGTCGGCGCCAGCGTGGAGACGGCCAAGGAAGTCAAGATCCTCAACCTGCACCGCTTCCTGATCGCGCGCTACCGCCGGCTGGCCGACAAGTTCTTCCAGGCCAACCGCGCACTGGCGCGCAAGCGTGCGTTGTGGGGTGCGCTGCTGGCAGCGCTGGGCACGCTGGGCTACTACATGGCCTATGGCTACATCGCCTGGCGCACGGTGCGCGGCGATTTCAGCATCGGCGACCTCACCTTCCTGGCCGGCAGTTTCCTGCGTCTGCGCCAGTTGCTGGAAGGCCTGCTGATCGGGTTTTCGCAAGTCGCCGGCCAGGCCTTGTATCTGGACGATCTGTATTCGTTCTTCAACATCGTGCCGGAGATCCGCTCGCGCCCGAACGCCTTGCCGGTGCCGCGCCCGATCCGCCAGGGCTTCGTGTTCGAGGACGTGGGCTTCCGCTACCCGGATGCCGAGCAGTGGACGGTGCGGCATCTGGATTTCGAACTGCGCGCCGGCGAAGTGCTGGCGCTGGTCGGCGAAAACGGCGCCGGCAAGACCACCCTGGTCAAGCTGCTGGCGCGGCTGTACGACCCAGACGAAGGCCGCATCCTGCTCGATGGCCACGACCTGCGCGATTACGACCTGGACGATGTGCGCGCCAACCTGGGGGTGATCTTCCAGGATTTCGTGCGCTATCACCTGAGCGTGGGCGAGAACATCGGCGTGGGTCAGGTCGAGGCAATGGACGATGCGCCGCGCATCCGTGCGGCTGCGCAGCGCGCGATGGCCAGCGAGCTGATCGACAGCCTGCCCGAGCGCTACGAGCAGCTGATCGGACGCCGTTTCAAGAACAGCGTGGATCTGTCCGGGGGCCAGTGGCAGAAGATCGCGATTGCGCGCGCCTACATGCGCGACGCGCAGCTGATGATCCTGGACGAACCGACCGCCGCGCTGGACGCACGCAGCGAATTCGAGGTGTTCCAGCGCTTCAAGGAACTGTCGGACAACCGCACCGCGGTACTGATCTCGCACCGCTTTTCCAGCGTGCGCATGGCCGACCGCATCCTGGTGCTGGCCGCGGGCCGCATCGAAGCGGCCGGCACCCATGCCGAGCTGATGGCGCAGGGCGGGCGTTATGCGGAGCTGTTCGAGCTGCAGGCGGCCGGGTATCGGTGAGGCGGGGAATCGGGAGTCGGGAATGGGGAATCGTTAGAAGCGGCTTCGCGGCGGCTGATAGGTACTGAACCTCCCGATCCTGGAGACGCCCACATCTTTCGGCGCTGCACCCAATTCCCGATTCCCGACTCTCCATTCCCAGCCAAATGAGAGTTCATCTCATTTGGCTGGCTTGAGGTAGAATTGCTGGGTACTCCTCCCACGACACTCACCGGTATGTCTTCCGCTTTCGGCGCCGAAACGGTGCTTGAGGTCCGTCACTGGACCGATGCCTACTTCAGCTTCACCACCACCCGCGATGCCGGTTTCCGTTTCGAGAACGGGCAGTTCGTGATGATCGGGCTGGAGACCGAAACGCGCCCGCTGCTGCGTGCGTATTCGATCGCCAGCGCCAATTGGGAAGAACATCTGGAGTTCTTCAGCATCAAGGTGCCGGACGGCCCGTTGACCTCGCGCCTGCAGCACATCCAGCCGGGCGACAAGGTGCTGGTCGGCAAGAAGCCCACCGGCACGCTGCTGATCAGCGACCTGCATCCGGGCCGCAACCTGTACCTGCTGGGCACCGGCACCGGCCTGGCGCCGTGGCTGTCGATCATCAAGGACCCGGAAACCTACGAGCGTTTCGACAAGGTGATCCTGACCCAGGGCGTGCGCTTCGTTCAGGATCTGGCCTACCGCGACTACTTCGAACGCGAGCTGCCGCAGCACGAATTCCTTGGCGACCTGCTGCGCGACAAGCTGCTGTACTACCCGGCGGTGACCCGCGAAACCTTCGCCAACCAGGGCCGCCTGACCGAGCTGATGGCCGATGGCCGCATGCAGCAGACGCTGGGCCTGCCGACCCTGGATCCGGCCAACGACCGCTTCATGATCTGCGGCAGCCCGCAGATGCTGGCCGATCTGCGTACCCTGCTGGACGCCCGCGGGTTCCAGACCTCGCCGCGCATCGGTACGCCGGGGCATTACGTGTTCGAGCGCGCGTTCGTCGAGAAGTGATGCGACGCGCGTGAGACGTCAGCGCGATGCGGCGTTTACGCAGCCGCGACGCCGGCATGCACTGTCGTAGGAGCGCACCCGGGCGCGATGAAGCGTTCCCGGTAATGCCTCATCGCGCCCAGGTGCGCTCCTACGGTTCAACTAACGCGCGCTCGATGTCGGCGGCCAACGCTTCCGGCTTGGTGGTTGGCGCATAGCGCTCCAGCACGTGGCCGTCGCGGCCGATCAGGAACTTGGTGAAATTCCACTTGACCGCCTCGGACCCGAGCACGCCGCGCTGTTCGCGCTTGAGCCATTGCCACAGCGGATGCGCTCCGTTGCCGTTGACCTCGATCTTCGACGACAGCGGAAAATCCACTGCGTAATCCAGCGAACAAAACTGGCGGATCTGCGCCGCATCGCCAGGTTCCTGGTGCCCGAACTGATCGCATGGAAAGCCGATCACCACCAACCCACGTTCGCGATACCGCTGCCACAGCGCCTGCAAGCCCGCGTACTGCGGGGTAAACCCACATTTGGACGCGACATTGACCACCAACACCACGCTGCCGACGTAGTCGCGCATCGATTGGGTGCGACCGTCCAGGTCGGTGAATTCAAACGTGGCAAGGTCGCTCATGGCGTGCTCGGATGCGCAGGGAAGCGGCAGCGTAGCGCAGCTGTGGCTGTGCAGCACGGCAGCGGCACGGCCGGCTGGGGCTTCCTTGAAAGTGCGAAGCACGGCGCCGCGATGGCGGGGCCGTCCACATGTGTCGGTTTTTCAGAAGATCCGCCTCGGCGCCCGGAGCTGTCACGCCAGACAACGCCGGCGAGCGAACACAGCCCCCAGCACGTCATCGCCGGACCAGCACAGGTCCGCACCGCGTTACGGCGCGTGCATGCTGATTGCCGCCCCCCGCACAGCGCCCAGGCGAGCGCGGTCCGGCGGCGCCAACCAGGCAGCGAACCCGCCATCACGTCGACCGGCCAGCGGGCTCAAGCCGGCCGCGCCCGTCAGTGACTGAGCAATGGCCCTGCCGGCCATGCCTTTTGTCACACGCCTGTCCTGCCCGGCTGGGGTAGCCTCGGCGGTTCGCACTTTGGAGCCACCCTCTTGACCACCCGCCTTGCCTTTGCCCTGGCCGCTTCCCTGGGACTTGCCATGCCGTCCTACAGCATCGCCGCCCCCGCCACCACGCAGGCCGCCACCCAGGCCAACCCCTTCTTTGCCGACAGCACGCTGCCGCTGCATTACCCGCAGTTCGACAGGATCACCGACAGCGACTTCGCACCCGCCTTCGATGCCGGCATGGCCGAGCAACTGAAGGAAGTGGACAAGATCGCCAACCAGAAAGCCAAGCCGAGCTTCGACAACACCCTCATCGCGCTGGAAAAGAGCGGCGCCACGCTCGACCGCGCCACCACGGTGTTCTTCAACCTGGTCGGTGCCGACACCAACGACGCACGCAAGAAGTTGCAGGCCGACTATTCGGCGAAGTTCGCTGCGCACCGCGATGCGATTTCGCTCAACGGCAAGCTGTTCGCGCGCATCCAGAGCCTGTACGACCAACGCACCAAGCTGGGCCTGGACGCGCAAGGCGTGCGCCTGGTCGAGAAGTACTACAGCGATTTTGTGCGCGATGGCGCCAAGCTGTCGGACGCGGACAAGACCACGCTCAAGGCGATGAACGCCGAACTGGCCAACCTGGGCACCACCTTCAGCCAGAACGTGCTGGCCGAGGTGAATGCCGCTGCGGTGGTCGTCGATGACGTCAAGCAGCTCGACGGGCTGTCCGAGGAGCAGATTGCCGCTGCCGCCGAAGCCGCCAAGGCGCGCAAGCTCGACGGCAAGTATGTGATCGCACTGCTCAACACCACCGGCCAGCCACCGCTGACCCAGTTGAAGAACCGCGAGCTGCGCAAGAAGATCTACGACGCGTCGGTGTCGCGCGGCAGCCATGGCGGCCAGTACGACAACACCGCGCTGGTGTCGCGCATCATGAAGCTGCGTGCCGACAAGGCCAAGCTGCTCGGCTTCCCCACGTATGCCGCCTACTCGCTGGAAAACCAGACCGCCAAGACGCCCGAAGCGGTCAACGCGATGCTCGGCAAGCTGGCACCGGCCGCAGTGGCCAACGCCAAGCGCGAAGCCGCCGATCTGCAGGCGATGATCGACAAGGAACAGAAGGCCGCGCGCAAGCCGACCTTCAAACTGGAAGCCTGGGATTGGGCCTACTACAGCGAGAAGGTGCGCCAAGCCAAGTACAACTTCGACGAGTCGCAGCTCAAGCCGTATTTCGAGCTGAAGAACGTGCTGGAAAACGGCGTGTTCTATGCGGCCAACCAGGAATACGGCCTGACCTTCAAGCAGCGCACCGACCTGCCCACCTACCGCGACGACATCACCGTCTATGACGTATTCGATGCCGACGGCAAGCAGCTGGCGATCTTCATTGCCGACATGTATGCGCGCGAATCCAAGCGTGGTGGCGCCTGGATGAACTCCTACGTGTCGCAGTCCGAGCTGACCGGGTTCAAGCCGGTGGTGGCCAACCACCTCAACATTCCCAAGCCGCCGGCCGGCCAGCCGACCCTGCTGACCTGGGACGAGGTGACCACCATGTTCCATGAGTTCGGGCATGCGCTGCACGGCATGTTCTCCGACGTCAAATACCCGTATTTCTCCGGCACCAGCGTGCCGCGCGACTTCGTCGAGTTTCCCTCGCAGGTCAACGAGATGTGGGCCGACGAGTCGTCAATCCTGAAGAACTACGCCAAGCATTATCAGAACGGCACGCCGATGCCGCAGGCGCTGCTGGACAAGGTGATCGCCGCCTCCAAGTTCAACCAGGGCTTTGCCACCACCGAGTACCTGGGTGCGGCGATGCTGGACCAGAACTGGCATCAGGTCAGCGCCAACCAGGTGCCGGACGCCGCCGGCGTGATGGCATTCGAGGCCAAGGCCCTGCAGCAGGACGGTATCGCCTATCCGCCGGTGCCGCCGCGCTACAAGACCCCGTATTTCAGCCACATCATGGGCGGCTATGCGGCGGGCTACTACGCCTACATCTGGTCGGAAGTGCTCGATGCCAACACCCAGCAGTGGTTCAAGCAGCACGGCGGACTGAGCCGCGCCAACGGCGATCGCTTCCGCAAGACCCTGCTCTCGCGCGGCGGCAGCGTGGATGCGATGGAGCTGTTCCAGAACTTTGCCGGCCATGCACCGCAGATCGAGCCACTGCTCGAAAAGCGTGGCCTGAGCGCGCAAGGCGGCGATGGCGCCACCCCGGAAGCGCCGCAGTCCAAGCCGTAATGGCCGCTGCATAGGCAACGACGCCGCCCGGAGCGATCCGGGCGGCGTTGTCGTTTCAGGCGATGTCGGGTGCGAACGCTACGCTGCCTGATCAGAGCTCGACTGCGTCCACTCCATCGAGCAACTTCTTCAACAGCTTTTCCAGGCGTACCTGTTCGGGTTCGCTCATGCCTGCGGTTTCTGCATGCAACAACGTACATGCGTCGGGCAGCAGGCTCTCGATCAGCGCCAGGCCTGCCGGCTGCAGGGTCAGCACGATCTTGCGTCGATCGTCCGGGCTGCTGCCGCGCGCGATCAATCCCTTCTCGCACAGCTGGTCGGTCAGGCGCGTGATGTTGGCAGGCTTTTCGCTGGCCGCCTCGGCCACTTCGGTCGGTGTGATCGCCTGCTCCGGCGTGCCGTACAACATCATCAGGATCTCGTATTCCGGCGGACTGATCCCATAGGGCTTGAGCCGCACGCAACTCTGCGTGTGCAGGCGCTTGTAGAGATGCTTGATCAACCTCACCAGGACAGCCGGCTCCCGCGGAAAGGCTGGATAGCGCGCGCAGGTGTGGTCCACGCGGTTCGCGGTTTGATCGAAACTGCTCATATCACCCGTTTGATTACATTACTGAATGGCCAGGCCATTCAATCACATCGCTTGCAGGGCAACGGCTCAGTGAGCGAAAAGATGTGCATATTCCGGCGCGACCCACGGCAAGAGTGTGGATGCAGCCACCTCGGCCGTTTGTGTGCCATCCGAATAAGGGCCGACCTGATACGGCGGAAACACGAAGCGCACTGCAGCGATCTGCCCGGTGGCATTCAACACCGGCACGAACTGCGCGAAGTTGTCCACCTGCGCGGCAGTGCCCTCGGCAATCATGCGATCGGCAGAGGCCACCTGCTCGGCCTGTTCTTCCACCGGTACACGATCGGCTTCCACGCGCTGGGTTGCGGCGGCGTGCAGCTGCGCCGCGACGTCGCGGCCGATCTTTTCCCAGCCCGCCGGATCGGGAACCATGGCCTGCGCCGTCAATTGCCTGCGCTCCTTGACCAACCACACGAAGCGGGCCACCAGGGGGTCGCCGTGTGCGCCGCCGGTGTAGCGGCTGCCATCGGCGGAGACGACGATCAGATCGGCCGTCTGCACGAGCGTTTCGAAAGCCAGCGACAACTCGTAAGGCGCTGCAGGCTTGTCGTTGCCCAAGCCGGACACCGCCTCCATCAACTCGCCGCGGGCGGCATTTGCATAGTTGCGGATCAGTGCGGTCAGTTCCGGGTACGCATCCAACCCGCGCGGGTAGCTGATGCCCACCATGTAGGCAGGCGTTTGCTCGATCACATCTTCCAGCGGGCCGCTCTGCACCAGCAAAGGCTCCTGCGCGGGCGTTGCGCTCGCGGCCGCATCGGCCGCCGGTTCGGCGAATTCGGGCGTGGCGGGTTCGCGCCGGGTACAACCCGCCAACAGCGCCAGCAACAGCAGGCCCCGTACACCATTCACTGCAAGCAACCGCCCCATTCCCACCTGCTCCCCTGATCGAACCATCTGCTGCCGGCACTCAGGCCAGCAGATCCTGAAATTGTTGATGCCGGCGGACGTACGCCGCGGCGTAGCTGCAGGCCGGCATCACCGTCAGCCCATGTTCGCGCGCGAAGTTCAAAGCGGCCTCGACCAGCGTGGCGGCAATGCCTCGCCCTGCGATCGCGTCCGGGACCAACGTGTGCGTAATGGTCATGCGCATGCCGTCGCGGTCATAGATCAGCTCGGCACGTTGTCCATCGGTGTCTACAACGAAGTGCTGCTGACCCGGTTCGTGTACGGCGTGCACTGTCGCTGCCTCCATCGTGGTCTGCGCCTGGCAGTAAGTGTTTGCCCAGTGTGACCAGCGCGACGCCGCGCCTGCGTGAAAATGAATCCACGCTGTGACCGCCCGCGCGGCCTGGCAAACCTGTTCTCAAGTTCGCTCAGGCAACGCCGATAGCTGACTCGAAGGCGCTCGCTGCAACCGGTCTCCGGCATGGCCAGCTCCCTCTTACCTACGAGGAGTCACCGCATGCACAACGATTCGGCCGGACACACCGCAGACAGCGACAGCTCGTTGCTCGAGGGCCTGTTCCAGTTCGCCATCACCGGCGACACCCATAACCCCGATTTCGCCCAGCTCAACGATACCGTCTACCAGCGCCTGCAGCAGGCCTATGGCGCGACCTCGGGTGCAGCGATCGGTAGCACCACCGATCAGGAACGCAACGCGGCCTAAAGGCCAGCGTCGCTGCATCTGGCGGGGCTGGCGACGCCATCGTGCCGGCCCTGGTGCCGTCCGCGGGATCCGCCGATTGGCACCGCTGAAACGTGCGTGGCCACCCCTGCCTGGCGGACGCCTCGCTGCCGCCGCCACTCAGCCAAAGCGCGGATTGGACAGCTGCTCCAGAAAGACCTGCCACACACGCGGCTCCATGATCAGCATGAACATCACCCCGAACGCTGCGCCGGCCAGGTGCGCGCTGTGGTTGATGCGGTCGCCGCCGCGGCGGTCCATCCACAGGCTGTAGCCCACATAGAACACCGCATAGATGATCGCCGGTGCCGGAATGAACAGCACCAGGATGATCGTCCACGGCTGCAGCAGGATGAAGGCGAACAACACCGCCGACACCGCACCGGACGCACCCAGACTCAAATAGTTGGGGTTGTGCTGGTTCTTCAGGTAGCTGGGCAGGATCGACACCACCAACGCGGCCAGATAGAACAGCGGATAAGTCAGCACGCTGCCGGTCAGCTGTGTCATCACGTTCTCGATCACCCGGCCGAAAAAGAACAGCGTGATCATGTTGAAGACCAGGTGGCCCAGGTCGGCATGAATGAAACCGTAGGTCACCAGCCGGTCGTACTGCCGGTTCTTGTCCAGCGCCGGCGGCCACAGGATCAGCCGGTCGGCCAGCTTGCGGTTGTTGAACGCCATCCACGAGACGATGCCGGTGATGGCGATCAGGATCAGGGTAATCATGCAGACCTCAGGCAGAACGGTAATTGTCGACCATGCGATAACGGCGCGCGTACAGGCCGAAGGCCAGCGCCGCCAGAAACGCAAACGCCGCGAAGAAGAACATCAGGAATGCCGCCTCGCTCAGCCCAGTATCGGCGATCTGCGAGGTCACCGTCGCGTTGCGCACCGCCACGTTCGATAGCAGCACCCACAGGTTGCCGACGGTGGTGGTGAGATACCAGAAACTCATCACCACGCCCTTCATCGAGGCCGGTGCCTGGCTGTAGGCGAACTCGATGCCGGTGGCCGACACCAGCACCTCGCCGAAGGTGAGCAAGGCATAGGGCAGGATCTGCCAGGCGATGTGCATCGGCTCGCCGCCGTCCATGACCACCTGGATCGCCCCGACCGCAATCCACGCCACGCCACTGAAGGCAATGCCGCTGGTCATGCGACGCAACGGCGTCGGCTCCCAGCCGCCACGGCGTAGCAGCGGATACAGCACCAGGTTGTTGAAGGGAATCAGCAGCATTACCAGCAACGGGTTGAGCGCCTGCATCTGCGAGGCGGTGAACCAGGCCGGCATGGTCATTTCGCGTCCCTGCAGCACCCAGGTGGACGCCTTTTGATCGAACAGGGAAAAGAACGGCGTCACCAGCGCGAAGATCACCAGCACGCGCAGCAAGGCACGCACACCTTCCACGGCCGCGTCCGGATGCGTGCCGCGTGCACGCTCCAGTTGCCACCAGGTACCGCCGCCGATCCCGGCCAGCAGCAGCACCAGCGCCATGCACAGGCAGATCACGATGCCCAGCGGCGCCACTAGCGCCAGGCAGGCCAGTGCAGCCACCACAGAGAGGACGGCCAGCACCAGGCCGGGCCGCCCCTGCCCCGGCGCGCGTGCCAGCAACGCCGTCCGCACCACCGCACCGAACCCGTGCGGATCTTTCGGCGGCAGCGGCACCCGCACGTAGCGGCTGCGGCCCAGCCAGAACACCAGCGTAGCCACGAACATCAGGATGCCGGGGATGCCGAACGCCCAGGACGGACCCAGATTTTTCAAGGCCAACGGAATCAGCAGCGAGGCGAACAGCGAGCCGAAATTGATGATCCAGTAAAAGGCGTCGAACACCACCTTGGCCAGGTGCTTGTTGGACTGGTCGAACTGGTCGCCCATGAACGAGGCCACCAGCGGCTTGATGCCGCCCGCGCCCAGCGCGATCAAGCCCAGCCCGACAAAGAACCCGCTGCGGCTGCCTTCGAACGCCGCAAGACAGGCATGCCCGGCGCAGTACACCAGGCTGAACCACAGGATGGTGTTGTATTTGCCGAAGAAGCGATCGGCCAGCCAGCCCCCCAGCAGCGGGAAGAAATACACCCCGATCATGAAGCTGTGCAGGATGTGCTTGGCTTCGGCCTCGCGGCCCGGCGCGCCAACCTCCTGCAGCAGCAGTGAGGTGATCAAGAACTGCACCAGGATGTTGCGCATCCCGTAGAAGCTGAAACGCTCGCAGGCTTCGTTGCCGATGATGAAGGGAATCTGGCGCGGCAGGCGCGCACCGGCGGTAGGGCCCGGCAAGGTGGAGGTGGTCAAAGGCGGTCCGGTCGAGCGGTAGACAGGCGCTATCGTACCGGCGCCAGGACGTCGCCGGCCATGGTCCTGCCGTGCGCAGCGCACCGCACGGCCAAGGCGCAGGGCACCGGTGCGTTCGATGCCATCAAACGCCTGTGCATTGCGCATGGAGGCGCAGCGAAAAGCAGCGCCGACCGGGCGCTCGCGCTCGCTGCTGGCCGCTGCCCATGCCGCAGTGCAGATTGGCCTGCCCGCTCGGCTCGGCTACATTGCAAACGTTTTCCTGGAACACTGGACTGCTGGATGCCCCGCTTCACCCGCCTGGCCCTGAGCCTGTTGCTGCTGACTTCCCCCCCTGCCGCGCTTGCCGCCACACCACTGACCACGCAGGCCGAGCGCAGCGGGTTCGTGCAGACCGGCCGCTATGACGAAGTCATCGCGCTGTGCGATGCCTTCGCGCAGCGCTACCCGCAGGCGGTGCGCTGCGAGGAGTTCGGCACCACGCCGGAAGGCCGGCCGATGAAGGCCTTGGTCGTCTCCACCAGTGGCGCGCTCGACGCGCAGTCGGCCGCACAGCGCAAGCTGCCGGTGGTGTTGATCCAGGGCGGTATCCACGCCGGCGAGATCGATGGCAAGGACGCGGGCTTCCTGGCATTGCGCGAATTGCTCGACGGCAAGGCCGGCAAAGGCGTGCTCGACAAACTGGTGTGGGTATTCGTGCCGGTGTTCAACGTCGATGGTCATGAGCGCTTTGGCGCCTGGAACCGGCCCAATCAACGCGGCCCCGAACAGATGGGCTGGCGCACCACCGCGCAGAACCTCAACCTCAACCGCGATTACGTCAAGGCCGACGCACCCGAGATGCAGGCCATGCTGCGCCTGGTGCAGCAGTGGGACCCGCTGATGTATGTGGACCTGCACGTCACCGATGGCGCCAAGTTCGAGCACGACGTGTCGGTGCAGGTGGAGCCGGTGCATGCCGGCGATGCGACCTTGCAGCGCGACGGCACGCGCTGGCGCGACGCGGTACTGGCGGATCTGAAAAAACAGGGCTCGCTGCCGCTGCCCTACTACCCGTCCTTCGTACACGAGGACGACCCTGCCTCCGGTTTTGCCGACGATGTCTCGCCGCCGCGCTTCTCGCACGGGTATTTCCTGCTGCGCAACCGCTTCGGCATGCTGGTGGAAACGCATTCGTGGAAGGACTACCCCACACGCGTGCGGGTTACCCGCAATGCCATCGTGTCGGTGCTGCAGCAGACTGCACGCAATGGCACGCAGTGGCGCGCCGATGCACTGGCCGCCGATCAACGCGCCATGCAGCTGGCTGGCACATCCGAGCCGTTGAGCTTTGCCGCCGGCCCGCAGGCGCGTACGGTCGCGTTTCGCGGCTATGCATACACACGCACGCCGTCGCCAATTTCCGGCGCGTTGATGACGCACTACGACGAGCGCACACCGCACATCTGGAAAGTGCCGCTGCGCGACCAGATCAAGCCTGATGTGGTGGTGGATGCGCCGCGCGGCGGCTATCTGGTGCCGGCCGCGCAAGCGGCCCTGGTGGGCGAAAAATTGCGCCTGCATGGCATCGATTTCCAGACCATCGGCAGTGCGGCCACGCGCCAGGTGCAAACCTTCCGCGCCGACAAGGCCAGTTTTGCCGCGCGCTCGAATGAGGGTCACCAGACGCTCGACCTCGTTGGGCAATGGCGCGATGAAAGCCGCGATGTGCCGGCTGGCTCGCTGTTCGTGCCGATCGCCCAACCCAAGGCACGCCTGGTGATGGCGATGCTGGAACCGCAGGCGCCGGACTCGCTGCTGCAGTGGGGCTTTTTCAACACCGCGTTCGAGCGCAAGGAATACATGGAAGCCTACGTCGCCGAAGAGGTGGCGCGCGACATGCTCGCCAACGATGCCGCATTGAAGGCGCAATTCGAACAGCGCATCGCCAGCGACCCGGACTTTGCCAAGGACCCGCAGGCACGGCTGGAATTCTTCGCCAAGCGCCATTCTTCGTGGGATGAGCGCTATCAGCTTTACCCGGTCCTGCGCACCGCGCAGACCGGCTTCTAACCGCCACGCCGACTCCGGCAGGCGGCAGCGCGGCATAGCCGCGTCCACCCGATTCGGGCACTTCGGTGCCCACAAGTTCGTTACGACCCAGCACTACAAGGACACCCCGTGCCACCTCTCGACATGAAAACGTTTACACACCTCCAGAACCGCCCGCGCCCCCTGGTCCTGGCGGTAGTCATGGGCCTGGGCATCGCCCTGGCTGCACCGCTGGTTGTCGCACAAGGCGCGCCGTCGTCGCAGCCGTGGATGGACACCGCATTGACGGCGGACCAGCGTGCCGACCGCCTGCTGGCGCAGATGACCGACGACGAAAAATTCCAGATGCTGCGCAGCTATTTCGGCCTGGGCACCGACAAGATCCCCAAGCCTGAAGGTGCGCTGGGCTCGGCCGGTTACGTGCCTGGCGTTCCGCGCCTGGGCATCCCCGCGCAGCAGCTCGCCGATGCAGGCGTGGGCGTGACCAACCCGGGGGGTATCCGCAAGGGCGACTTCGCCACCGCGATGCCATCGGGCCCGTCCACTGCATCGAGCTGGAACCCGCAGTTGGCGTACGCCGGCGGCAAGACCATGGGCCGCGAATCCTGGCAGCAGGGCTTCAACGTGTTGCTGGCCGGCAGCGTCAATCTGCAGCGCGACCCGCGTAACGGGCGCAATTTCGAATATGCCGGCGAAGATCCGTTGCTGGCCGGCACCATGGTCGGCGAGTCGATCCGCGGCGTGCAGAGCGAACATGTGTTGTCGACGATGAAGCACTACGCGCTCAACGACATGGAGACGCGGCGCAACTTCCACAGCGCCGACATCGGCGAGCAGGCGATGCACGAATCGGATCTGTTGGCATTCGAGATCGCATTGAAGGTCGGCGACCCGGCCTCGGTGATGTGTTCGTACAACAAGATCAACGGCACCTATGGCTGCGAGCACGATTACCTGCTCAACCAGGTGCTCAAGCAGGAATGGAAATACCCCGGTTACGTGATGTCCGACTGGGGCGGCGTGCACAGCGGCTCCAAGGCGGCGTTGGCCGGGCTGGATCAGCAATCGGCCGGCGAAGTGTTCGACGCGGCGGTGTTCTTCGATGCGCCGTTGCGCATGGCGGTGTCGGCCGGCGTGGTGCCGCGCGCGCGTTTCGACGACATGGTCAAGCGCGTGTTGCGCAGCCTGTTCGCGCATGGCGCGTTCGATCACCCGACCCAGCGCCAGCCGATCGACGGCAAGGCCGGCCTCTTGGCTGCGCAGCATGTGGCCGAGGAAGGCAGCGTGTTGCTGCGTAACGAGCAGGCCACCTTGCCGCTGTCCAGGGACGTGCGCCGCATTGCCGTGATCGGCGGCTACGCCGACAAGGGCGTGATGTCCGGCGGCGGCTCCTCGCGCGTGGACTACACCATCAACGGCGGCAACGCGGTACCGGGCATCACGCCGACCACGTGGCCCGGCCCGGTGATCATCCACCCGTCTTCGCCGTTGCAGGCGCTGCGCGCCGCGTTGCCGAATGCGCAGATCGATTACGTGGACGGCAAGGACCGTGCGGCGGCCGCACGTGCGGCGAAGACCGCCGATGTGGCGATCGTGTTCGCCACCCAGTGGGCCGCCGAATCGGTGGATCTGCCGGACATGCGCCTGCCTGAAAACCAGGACGCCTTGATCGAAGCGGTGGCCAAGGCCAACCCCAAGACCACCGTGGTGCTGGAAACCAACGGACCGGTGCGCATGCCGTGGGCCGAGCGCGTGCCGGCGGTGCTGCAGGCGTGGTACCCGGGCATCGGTGGCGGCGAGGCGATCGCCAACCTGCTGACCGGTGCGGTGAACCCGTCCGGCCACCTGCCGGTGACCTGGCCGGTGGACGAGTCGCAGCTGCCGCGCCCCTCGATCCCGGGCCTGGGCTTCAAGCCGGCCAAGCCGGGCGAAGACAGCATCGACTACGCCATCGAAGGCGCCAATGTCGGCTACAAGTGGTTCGCCGCACGCAATCTCACCCCGCGCTACCCGTTCGGCCACGGCCTGTCGTACACCCAGTTCCGCATGGGCGGGCTGCGCGTGGACGCCAACGGCAGCCACCTCACCGCCAGCTTCGAGGTGGAAAACATCGGCCCGCGCGAAGGTGCCGCGGTGCCGCAGCTCTACGTCACCCTCCCCGACGGCCACGCCACCCCGCTGCGCCTGATCGGCTGGCAGAAGCTCACGCTCAAGCCAGGCGAAAAGCGCAGCTTGCAGGTGGTGGCCGAGCCGAAGACCTTGGCCGACTTCGATGCCAAGGCACGTCACTGGACGATTGCGGCGGGCACCTACCGCGTGCAACTGGCGCGCTCGGCGAGCGAACCGGTGCAGAGCGTGGAGGTCGCCCTGGAGGCCACCCAGTTGCCGTGAGCGGCACGCGGCGGACGCGTGCTGCGCGCATCCGCCGCCCCGCCGCCGCCCTGGTCACGCGCATCGCAAGCGACGCTAAAATTTTGCAAAAGATGCGTTGACAGCCACGCGCGCAACTTGCACAATTCGCCCCCTGAGTCGCCCAGGTGGCGGAATTGGTAGACGCACTAGCTTCAGGTGCTAGCGGGGGCAACTTCGTGGAGGTTCGAGTCCTCTCCTGGGCACCACGACTCAAGGTAGATCGTAAAAAACCTCGCTTCGGCGGGGTTTTTTGCGTTTGGGCATCAGTGTTGCGAGGTCTGCATTTGCCAAGGCCTGCGTCAGGGCCATGCATCGCATCGAACTGCTCGGCGCCGCGGCAATCTGCCAATCCGGCCAAATCCCGAACGAAGAAAAACCCCGCATTTCAGCGGGGTTTTTCATGCTCAACCAGCTGCCGCGCTCAGCGCTCAATGCCCACCAGCCGCCGCCGCGCCACCGGCACCCGCACCGAACGGCGGCTTTGCCAGCCACAGGAAGAAGATGATCGCCAGGAAGGTCCAGCCAAGCAGGTAGAAGATGTCGTTGAAGCCCATCTGCGAGGCCTGGTGGTTGATCATGTTGTTGAGCGAGGCCGCGCCGCGTTGCAGGTCGCCCTGCCCCATTGCGGTGACCTGCTCCTGCATGCCCGGCGTGTAGACCGAGATGTGTTCGGTGATGTGCGCGTGGTGCACCTGGGTGCGGCGTGCCCACAGATAGGTGGTCAACGATGCGGCAAAGCTGCCGCCCAGCGTCCGCAAAAAGGTCGCCAGGCCGGAGCCCGCAGCAATCTCGCGCCCATCCAGATCCGACAACAGGATCTGCAACACCGGCATGAAGAACAACGCGACGCCCACGCCCATCACCAGCTGAATGGTCGCGACGTGGCCGAAGTCCACCTGCAGGTTGAAGTTGGAGCGAAAGAAGCTGGTGAACGACATGAAGACAAAGGCGATGGTCGCCAGCATGCGCAAGTCGAAACGCAACGCATACTTGCCCACGAACGGCGTCATCAATACCGGCAGGATGCCGATCGGCGCGGTGGCCAGGCCGGCCCAGATCGCGGTGTAGCCCATGTCGCGTTGCAGCCATTGCGGGATCAGCAGGCTGACGCTGAAGAACGCCGCATACGCCACCACCATGGCCAGCGTGCCGGCGCGGAAGTTGCGATGCCGGAACAGCTTGAGGTCGACGATGGGGTCCTTGTCGGTGAGTTCCCAGATCACGAACACCACCAGCGCCACCGCAGCGACGCAGGCCAGCACCACGATCTTGTCGGACGAGAACCAGTCTTCGTCATTGCCCAGATCCAACACCAGCTGCAGCGCGCCCACGCCGACCACCAGCAGGATCAGGCCGATGTAGTCCATGCGCGGCTTTTCGAGTTGCTCGGGGCGATTGCGCAACTGCGAGCCCACGATACTGCTGGCGATGATGCCCAGCGGCACGTTGATCAGGAAGATCCATTCCCAGCTGTAGTTGTCGGTGATCCAGCCGCCGAGGATCGGCCCGGCGATCGGCGCCACCACGGTGATCATCGCCAGCAAGGCGAGCGCCTGCCCGCGTTTTTCGCGTGGGTAGATCGACACCAGCAGGCTCTGGGTGATCGGGTACATCGGCCCGGCCACGAAGCCCTGCAGCGCACGCGACACCACCAGCATGCCCATGCTCTGCGCCAGGCCGCACAGCAGCGAGGCGATGGTGAAGGCCAGCGTGGACCACACGAACAATTTGGTCTCGCCAAACCGACGGCTCAGCCAGCCGGTCAGCGGCAAGGCGATCGCGGTGCTGACCGCGAACGAGGTGATGACCCAGGTGGCCTGCTGCGAACTGGCGCCGAGATTGCCGGCGATGGTCGGCAGCGAGACGTTGGCGATGGTGGTGTCCAGCACCTGCATGAACGAGGCCATGGCCAGGCCCACGGTGCACAGCGCCACGCTGGCCGGGCGAAAGCCGGCGGCGGGCGCCGGCGCCGCCGGGCCGCCGGGCGCGGTGGGAGCTTGCGAAGACATGGTGGCTCAGCCCGCCTTGGTGGCAGCCTGCGACGGCAGGTTGTCCTGGATGATGCGATGGATGTCGGCGTCGGCGGCCTGCAACTGCTGGGCATACACGTCGGTGGAGAAGACCGCACCGGTCGCAGGCTTGGTCGGCAGCACGCTGCCCTGCTGGTCGTGCAGATTGACCTCGACCTTCATCGACAGGCCGATGCGCAATGGATTGCCCGCCAGCTGCTTGCTGTCCACCGCAATGCGCACGGGCACGCGCTGCACGATCTTGATCCAGTTGCCGCTGGCGTTCTGCGCCGGCAACAGCGAGAACGCGCTGCCGGTGCCCAGGCCCAGGCTCTCGATGCGGCCGGTGTAATCCACGCCACCGCCGTACAGATCCGAGTGCAGCTCCACTTCCTGGCCCAGGCGCATGTGCTTGAGCTGGGTTTCCTTGAAGTTGGCTTCCACCCACACCTGCTCCAGCGGCACCACCGCCATCAGCACGCTGCCGGGCTGCACGCGCTGGCCAACCTGCGCCGAACGCCGCGCGACATAACCGGACACCGGTGCCACCACGCCGGTACGTGCGTGATTGAGATAGGCCTGGCGCACCTGCGCGGCGGCGGTCTGCACGTCCGGCTGGCTGGCCAGGTCGCTGTCGTCCACCAGCGCGCGATTACGCTCGAAGCTCTCGCGCGAGCCGCTCACCGCGGCCTCGGCAGCCGCCAGTTCTTCGCGGGCATGCGCCAGTTCTTCATTGGAAATGGCACCGCTGGCGGCCAGATTCCTGCGTCGCGCAAAGTCGGCACGGGCGCTGCGCAGCGTCACTTCGCGCGCAGACACTTCGGCCTGCGCACCTTCCACGCTGCGGTACAGACCGCGCACCTGGCGCACGGTCTTGGCCAGGTTGGCTTCGGCCTGCTGCAGCGCCACCGCGGTGTCGGCCGGGTCCAGCTGCACCAGCAACTGGCCGCGCTCCACGCGCATGCCGTCTTCGGCGCCGATGCTGACCACGGTGCCGCCTACCATCGGGGTGATCTGCACCTGGTTGCCCTGCACGTAGGCGTCGTCGGTGTCTTCGTGCCAACGGCCGACCAGGAAGTACCACGCCACCAGACCGATGATCGCCAGGATCACCAGAATGGCCACGATGCGCAGCGCCGCACGGCGCTTGCTGGGCGCAGCCGGCGCGGGTTGGGAAGAAGTTGGAGTGCTCTGGCTCATCGTCGCTGTCTCAGGAATTCGGTTGTGCGGAGGTGGTCGCGGTGCGTGCGGTGTCGCGTGCGGGCTCCGGCGTGAATCCGCCGCCCAGCGCACGCTGCAACCTCACCGAGGCAAGGAGTTGTTGCGACTGCAGCCCGGCCATGCGCTGGCGTGCGACGAGCAACTGCTCCTGCACGCTGAGCACTTCCAGATAGCTGCCGATGCCGGCGCGGTAACGCTGCTGCGCCAGCCCGAACGCGGCGTTGACCGTCTGCACGGCCTCGTCCTGCGCCTGCACGCGCTGCTGCAGCGAGCGCACCGCGTTGACCTGGTCGGCCACTTCGCGCAGCGCGGCAATCACCTTCTGGTTGTAATCGGCCACGGCCAGGTCGTACTGCGCATCGCTGCCCGCCAGATTGGCGCGCAGCTTGCCGCCGTCGAAGATCGGCAGGCTCAATGCCGGCGCCACCAATCCGAACACCGAGCCGCTTTCCAGCAGCTTGCCGATATCCGGGTTGACCACCCCACCCAGCGCAGTGAGGTTGAGGCTGGGATAGAAGCGCGTCTTGGCCACCGCGATGTCCTTGTCGGCGGCCTCCACGCGCCAGCGCGCGGCCACTACGTCGGGGCGACGGCCCAGCAGATCGGCCGGCAGGTTGCTCGGCAGCTGCATGGCGATCGATGCGGCGATGGCAGGCCGTGCGATGTCCAGCCCGCGATCCGGGCCCTGCCCGACCAACGCGGCCAGCGCAGTGCGGGCTTCGTCGATCTGCTGCTGCGCGGCCTGCACCTGCTGCTGCGCGGCCGGCACGCGCGCCTGCGCCTGGCGCACCTGCAGCTCGCTATCGATCCCGGCGCTGCGGCGTTGCCGGGTCAGCTCCAGGGTCTTCTGCGCGCGGCCCAGCTCATCGTTGGCCACGTCGTGCAGGCTCCAGGCATAGGCAAGCTGCGCGTAGCCTTCGGCGATCGCTGCGGACAGGTTCAGGCGCGCGGCCTGTGCATCCACCTCGGCCGCATGTGCCTGATCCACCGCCGCTTCCCAGGCACTGCGCTTGCCGCCCCACAGATCCACGCCATAACGGAAATCCAGCACCACCTGCGCGCTGCCGCCGTAACTGCCGCCCAGTTCCTCGCCGACCATCGATTCGGGCAACTGCAACCCGGTATAGCCGCCGGACACCGACAGGCTGGGGCCACGGTCGGCCTGGGCCGAACCGATGCGCGCCTGCGCCTGCCGCAGCCGCGCATCAGCTGCAGCAAGGCTGGGGCTGTGCTGCAGGCCTTCGGCAATCAGCGCGTCCAGCTGCGCATCGCCGAGCGCGCGCCACCAGTCGCTGGCCGGCCATGCGGCGGAACTCAGCCCGGCCTGCGTCAGAGTGCGCTCGGCATGCACGTCGCCGGGCTGCAGCACGGTGCCTTGCGGGGCCAGGCCACGGCTGCTGGCACATGCAGCCAGCGCCAGGCTCAGCGCGGTGAGGACGAGCGGCCGCGCCAGGCGCGTCGAGCGCGGCGTCTGGAGAAGGGAACTAGCAGCGTTCATGAGTTGAGTGCATCGCGGACACGGATGAGAAGAGAGGTGAGTTGCTCGCGCTCGGACGCCGACAGGTCGCGCAGGCCGTGCTCGATGGCACGCTCGCCACGCGCGCGCAGCCGCTCCCATAGCGCCAGGCCTTGGTCGGTCATGACGATCTGCAGCGCGCGGCGGTCCTGCGCATGCGGCTCGCGCCGCACCGCGCCAAGCGCCTCGAGCTTGTCGAGCAGGCGGGTGACCGCGCTCGGGGTCTGGTCCAGTGCCAGCGCCAGCTCGTTGGCCGTGCAGGGCGAACGCACTGCCAGGACCTTCAGCCCCACGTAGTGGCTGAAGCCGAAGTCGGGCAGCTCGCCTTTCATCTCGGCGTCGAGTTGGCGCATCAGCGCGTCGCGCACCTGGCGCAACAGCAGGCCGAACGACGGCGAGGCGGTGGGAGGTAGATCCATGCCAGACATTTTGTTCCGAAAAATATATTTGTCAACGCAAATATCTTATGCGGTATTAAACCGCGCGCAAGGATCGCCACGATACGCGCCGCGATTGCTGGCCCGGTAATACAATTGCGCCAATGACTATCGAAAACCCGCCAACCACGGTCGATGCCCTGCCACCCGGCATCCGGGCCAGTTTCGAGTGGGCACACGGGCCGGTGCTGATCGCGTTCCTGGCCGACCTGCGTGCGGTGTGGGCACCGGAAACCGCCTGGCATTCCCACGTGCGCGGCCAGCTGATGTTTGTCGAACAGGGGGTGCTCACCGTGCACACCGAACAGGGCACGCTGTCGCTGCCACCCGGCTGCGCCGGCTGGATGCCGCCCGGCCGGCAGCACACCGTGGAGCTGGCCGGGCCGATGCGCGGCTGGGGCGTGGTGGTACGGCCCGATGCCTGCCATGCCCTGCCCGCGCAGGGCGGCGTGATCCGCCTGACCGGGCTGGCACGCGAAGCAATCATGCGGGCCGCCAGCTGGCCGCTGGATCAGCCGCTGGACGCTGCTCAGCAACGGCTGGCCGCAGTGCTGCTGGACGAACTGTGCCAGGTGCAGATCGACCACCTGCACCTGCCCATGCCGGCCGACCGCCGGCTGCTGCGCATCGCCCGCCAGCTGCTCGACACCCCGGCCGACCCGCGCCCGCTCGAAGCCTGGGCCGACTGGGGCGGGCTATCGCCGCGCAGCCTGAGCCGGCATTTCCGTGCCGAGACCGGGCTGAGTTTTGCGCAATGGCGGCAGCAGGCGCGGCTGGCCGAAGGCCTGCGCCGGCTCAGCCAGGGCAGCCCGGTGGCGCAGGTGGCCGACCAGCTGGGCTATAGCAGCCCCAGTGCCTTCGTCAGCGTGTTCCACCGCCATTTCGGTGCCCCGCCCACCCGTTATCTGGCCGCCGGCCATGCACGCGGCTTGGCATCCCCCGCCGCATCCGGATAATCGGCGCTCTTCGAGTCCGCACCCTGGTGCGGGTTCCTCTTTCGCAGGACCTGGCTTTACATGACCGATCTGACCCGCCCCACCTTCCACGGCTTCGAACAGCTGCCGCTGCGCGAGTATGCCGAACGCGCCTATCTCGACTATTCGATGTACGTGGTGCTCGACCGCGCCCTGCCCTTCCTGGGCGATGGCCTGAAGCCGGTGCAGCGGCGCATCATCTTCGCCATGAGCGAGCTGGGCCTGAATGCCGCCGCCAAGCCGAAGAAATCCGCGCGCACCGTGGGCGACGTGATCGGTAAATACCACCCGCATGGCGACAGCGCCTGCTACGAGGCACTGGTGCTGATGGCCCAGCCGTTCTCGTACCGTTACCCGCTGATCGAAGGCCAGGGCAACTTCGGCTCGACCGACGACCCCAAGTCGTTCGCGGCGATGCGCTATACCGAATCCAAGCTGACCCCGATCGCCGAAGTGTTGCTAGGCGAAATCAGCCAGGGCACCACCGATTGGGCAGCCAACTTCGACGGCACCCTGGAAGAACCCACCTGGCTGCCGGCCCGCCTGCCGCACCTGCTGCTCAATGGCACCACCGGCATCGCCGTCGGCATGGCCACCGATGTGCCGCCGCACAACCTCAACGAGATCGTGAGCGCGCTGCTGCGCCTGCTCGACGACCCCGATGCCACGGTCGCCGACTTGTGCGAGCACGTGCTGGGCCCGGACTACCCGACCACCGCCGAGATCATCACCCCGGCTGCGGACCTGCGGAACATCTACGAGACCGGCCACGGCAGCGTGCGTGCGCGTGCCACCTACAAGAAAGAACACGCCAACATCGTCATCGACGCGCTGCCGTACCAGGTGTCGCCGTCCAAGGTGATCGAACAGATCGCCCAGCAGATGCGCGCCAAGAAGCTGCCATGGCTGGAGGACATCCGCGACGAATCCGACCACACCAGCCCGGTGCGGGTGGTGCTGGTGCCGCGCTCCAATCGCGTGGATGCCGAACAGCTGATGGGCCACCTGTTCGTCACCACCGATCTGGAACGCAGCTACCGCGTCAACCTCAACGTGATCGGCCTGGATGGCCGTCCGCAGGTCAAGAACCTCAAGCACCTGCTGAGCGAATGGCTGACCTTCCGCAGCGACACGGTCACCCGCCGCCTCAACCATCGCCTTCAAAAGGTCGAGCGCCGTCTGCACCTGTTGGAAGGCCTGTTGATCGCCTTCCTCAACCTGGACGAAGTGATCCGCATCGTCCGCAGCGAGGACGAACCCAAGCCGGTGCTGATCGCGCGCTTCGCGCTGAGCGAGGAACAGGCCGAATACATCCTGGAAACCAAGCTGCGCCAGCTGGCGCGCCTGGAAGAAATGAAGATCCGCGGTGAGCAGGAAGCCCTCACCAAGGAACGCGCGCAGATCATGGCCATCCTGGACAGCAAGCCCAAGCTCAAAAAGCTGATCAAGGACGAACTCACTGCCGACGCCAAGAAGTTCGGCGATGCGCGCCGTTCGCCGCTGGTGCAGCGTGGCGCCGCGCAGGCCATCGACGAAACCGAGATGGTCGCCAGCGAACCGATGACCGTGGTGCTGTCGGAAAAGGGCTGGGTGCGTGCCGCCAAGGGCCACGAGGTCGATCCGGCCGGCATGTCGTATCGCGAAGGCGATGGCCTGCGGGCGGCGGTGCGCAGCCGCAGCACCCACCAGGTGGCGTTCCTGGATTCCGATGGCCGCGCCTATTCCACCGCCGTGCACACCCTGCCCTCCGCGCGTGGCAATGGCGAACCGCTGACCGGGCGCTTTTCGCCGGCCTCCGGCGCCGCGTTCCAGGTCATGGCCAGTGCCGACAACGCCACCCGCTTCGTGCTGGCGTCCTCGCACGGCTACGGTTTCGTCACCCGCTTCGAAAACCTCACCGGCCGCAACAAGGCCGGCAAGGCGATGCTCAACCTCACCGCCGGCTCGCACGTGCTGACGCCGGCGCAGGTGAGCAACCCGCAGACCGACCGGATTGTCGCGGTGACCAGCGCCGGCAACCTGCTGGCGGTGCCGGCGACCGAGGTGCCCGAGCTGGACAAGGGCAAGGGCAACAAGATCATCGAGATCCCCAAGGCCAAGCTCGGCACCGAGCGTGTGGTGGCGGTGGTGGCGGTCGCTCCGGGCAATACCCTGCTGGTGCGCAGCGGCGCCCGCACCATGAGCCTGTCGTTCAAGGATCTGGACACGTATGTGGGTGCGCGCGCGAGCCGTGGGTCGTTGTTGCCGCGTGGGTGGCAGAAGGTGGATGGGTTGGAAGTGCAGTAACGCGGCTTCGCCATATGCGCGCGCGGCGGTGCGATCAGCACCGCTGCGTTGGCTGATCGAGCTGCATCAGCTGTAGTGCCAACGCTGAAATCGACATATCAATCGAGCGGCGCGCGCTGGCGCGGCGCGCGCTGCGCATGCCGCGCAAGGACACGACGTTTCCATGGACACAGATTTCTGGTTG
Source organism: Xanthomonas sp. NCPPB 1325 (assembly GCF_041477645.2). Lineage (NCBI taxonomy): Bacteria > Pseudomonadati > Pseudomonadota > Gammaproteobacteria > Lysobacterales > Lysobacteraceae > Xanthomonas > Xanthomonas sp. NCPPB 1325. Next base: position 1,779,395 of record NZ_CM192985.1, on the reverse strand, counting down.
CAACGCTGGCAGCACGGACAGATCGGCTTCCACCAGCAGGAGGTCATGCCCTTGCTGCGCAAGCACTGGCCCGCGCTGCAGGTGCCCACCGACACCCGCGTGCTGGTGCCGCTATGCGGCAAGACGATGGACATGCACTGGCTGGCCGCACAAGGCCATCGGGTGCTGGGCGTGGAGTTGTCGCCACTGGCAGTGATGCAGTTTTTCGACGAAGCCGGCCTGCAACCGCAGCGTCGCATCAGCGCTGCCGGCGAGCATTTCGTCGCCGGTCCCATCGAGATCATTTGCGGCGATGCATTTGCCCTGGAGGCGAGCCTGCTCGCCGACTGCGGGGCGGTTTACGACCGCGCAGCGCTGGTCGCATTACCGGAGGACCTGCGTCAACGCTATCTGGATACGACGTACGCGCGCCTGCCGGCAGACTGCCGCGGCCTGCTGATCACGCTGGAGTATCCGCAAGCCGAGAAAGCCGGCCCGCCGTTTTCGGTGGACGCCGCGCAGGTACACGCGTTGCTGGACACCAACTGGCAGGTGGAAGTGCTGGAACGGCGCGACATCCTCGATCATGAGCCGCGCTTTCGCACTGATGGCGTCACCGCGCTGTCCACCGCCGTCTATCGCCTGCAACGCGGCTGATGGCGGCCGGCCAGGCACGCGCCTGGCCGCAACACACGTTGGCTGCTGCGCGCGGCCTTGCACCGCGCGTTCCTGCAACCGCGGCGATCAACCGGCCACAGGGCCCTTGTCGATCTTCGAGGTCTGGTACAACTCCAGGCCGATCCGCTTGATCAGGCCGAGCTGCTGCTCCAGCCACCAGGCATGGTCTTCTTCGGTGTCCTGCAGCTGCTTGAGCAGCACGTCGCGGCTGACATAGTCGCCGTGCGCTTCGCACAGCTTCATGCCGGCAGCCAATGCTGCGCGCACCTCGTATTCGACGACCAGATCGCGCTCGAGCATTTCCACCACCGTCTTGCCCGGCGCAAACTCGGCCGGTCGCATGTCCGGGTCGCCTTCCAGGAACAGGATGCGCCGCAGCAACGCATCGGCGTGCTCGGTCTCCTCTTCCATTTCATGGTTGATGCGCTCGTACAGCGCCATCAGGCCCTGATCCTCGTAGCGACGCGAGTGCAGGAAATACTGGTCGCGTGCCGCCAGTTCGCCGCGTAGCAGCTGTTTGAGGTATTCGACGACTTCGGGATGGCCTTTCATGCTGTGCTCCAGTGACGCAATGCGCGCATGGTGCCCTAAGCCGGCGGGCAATGATCTAATCGGAATCACTTTCAGTTGCGCTTGCGGCCAGACCCATCGCGGTCATGCGCCGCAGGCACACTCGACAGTGGCGACCAGATCGACGCTGCATGCCGCGATGCGGGTGCGGCCGGCCTGCGGAGCGGTGATCCCCGCGCCGCGCAGTCCGCCGCCACCGCATCGCGGCCTGTCAGCAATCCACACTCAGGGACATGGAAATGCGCAAATGGCTGGGCCGGCTGACACTGGCAATCGTGGTGCTGGCCCTGGCAGCCGGCGTGGTCCTGTATCTGCTGCTGCGCGGCAGCCTGCCACAGCTGGATGGCGGCACCGCTCTGGCCGGGCTGCGCGCGCCAGTGCGCGTCCAGCGCGACCGGAACGGCGTGGTCACGCTGGATGCGGCCAGCCAGATCGATGCGATGCGCGCACTCGGCTACGTGCATGCTCAGGAGCGCTATTTCGAGATGGACCTGATGCGCCGTGCGCCCGCCGGCGAGCTGTCGGAGCTGTTCGGCGCCAAGGCGGTGGACCTGGACAAACGCAACCGCGTCCACCGGCTGCGCGCACGCGTGCAGGCCAGCCTGCAGATTGCAGCCGGCAGCGAGCGTGCCGCGCTGCAGGCATATACCGACGGTGTGAACGCGGGGCTGGCCGCGCTGTCGGTGCGCCCCTGGCCGTACCTGCTGCTGCGCCAGACGCCGCGTGCCTGGACCCTGGAAGATTCGATCCTGACCGGCATGGCGATGTACGCCGACCTGCAGGACAGCGACAACCAGACCGAACTGGCCGCCGCGCGTCTGCGCGCGGTGGTGCCACCGGCACTGGCGGCCTTGCTCGATCACCAGGGTTCCAGCTGGGATGCGCCGCTGTTCGGCCCGGCACAGGGCGATGCGGTGCTGCCGGATGCGGGGACGCTGGATCTGCGCCGCCTGCCGCATCCACCCGCCGCACCGCAGGCCGAGCAGCCCACGCCGGGCAGCAATAATTTTGCGGTGGATGGCCGCCTGACCGCCGACGGCCGCGCCATCGTGGCCGACGACATGCACCTGGGCCTGCGCGCCCCCAACATCTGGTTCCGTGCACGGCTGCGCTACCCCGACACGGCCGCAGCCGATGGCAAGGTGGATGTCACCGGCTTCACCCTGCCCGGCCTGCCGGCGGTGGTGGTCGGCAGCAATGGCCACGTGGCCTGGGCCTTCACCAACAGCTATATCGACACCGCCGACTTCGCGCGTCTCGCGCCGGCGACGCCGGATCACCCGCAGGCACTGACCACGCATGTCGAAACGATCCGCGTCGCCGGCGCGACACCGGTGCGCTTTGAGGTGCGCGAAGCGGCATGGGGGCCGATCCTGCACGAAAATGCAGATGGCAGCGTGCTGGCGCTGCGCTGGGCCGCGCAGTTGCCCGGCGCCATCCGCCTGGACTTTGCGCAGATGAGCCGCGCACGCGACCTGCAGGACGCCTTTGCGGTAGCGGACCGCTCCGGCATTCCCGCGCAGAACCTGGTGGTCGCCGACCGCAGCGGGCGCATCGGCTGGCGACTGATCGGCGCGCGCCCTGCACGCAACCCCGGCTGCAGCCCGACCGGCATCGCCGACCTTGCAGCCTCGCCACAGACCGCCCCGCCAGCGCCGGCCACCACGCCGCCGGCCGCTTGCACACCGTGGCCGCTGCGCAGCGACGCAGCGCCCGCGCTGATCGACCCGCCCTCGCATCGGCTCTGGACCGCCAACAGCCGGGTTGTCGACGCGCAGCAACTGGCCACGCTGGGCAATGCCGGCTACGACCTGGGCGCACGTGCCCAGCAGATCCGCGACGCCCTGTTCGCCAGGCAGCGCTTCACCGAGCGCGATCTGCTGGCGATCCAGCTGGACGATCGCGCGGTGTTGCTGACACGGTGGTGGCAGGTGCTGCGCGGCGTGGTCGCGCACAGCAACGACCCGGCCTTGCAGCAAATCGAGGTGGCAACGCGGCGGTGGAGTGGCCATGCCTCCACCGATTCGGCCAGCTATCGCATCGTGCGCGAGTTCCGCAGCAATACCATCGCTGCGGTGCAAGCCGGCCTGCTTGCCCCCGGGAAAGCTGCGCTTGGCAATGACTTTCTGCCGCCACGTCGCGCGCAACTGGAAGGGGTCGTGTGGCCGCTTCTGCAACAGCGCCCGGCGCATCTGCTGCCACCAAGCTATGCGAGCTGGGACCAGTTGCTTGGCGACGCCGCCCGTAGCGCGCAGCGTGAGCTGGCCGCACAGGCAGCGCCCGGCGAACCACTGGGCAAGCGCACCTGGGGCGAGCGCAACACCGCTGCCATCTGCCATCCAATCGCCCGCGCGTTGCCGGCGCTGGCCAGCCGCTGGCTCTGCATGCCACCGGACCAACTGCCGGGCGACCGCGACATGCCACGCGTGCAAGGCCCGGCGTTCGGTGCCTCCGAGCGCATGGTGGTGTCTCCCGGGCACGAGCAGGACGGCATCGTGCACATGCCCGGCGGCCAGAGCGGCCACCCGCTGTCACCGTACTGGGGCGCGGGCCACGACGATTGGGTGCATGGACGGCCCACACCTTTTCTGCCCACTGCCACGCGCTACACGCTGCAATTGCGTCCGCAGTAAAAGCGCCCGCAACGCTGCTGCTTAGCGGCTACGGAAAAAAAAAGAACCATCGAGCATCGCCGCCATGCGGAAGCCCCTCTCCCGTCGGGAGAGGGGTTGGGGTGAGGGTACGGGCTTCATCCCTATGGATCAGCCAGAGCCGAGGCGAGTCCCGCAACCGGCACCATCCCGCGGCACCGCACCCTCATCCGCCCTTCGGGCACCTTCTCCCGGTGGGAGAAGGGAATGCGGGCATGGCCGCCATGTTCTGAAGCCGCTCCCCCGGCGGGGCGTCTTCTGTCTTCTGCCTTCGCAGCTCGCAGCTCGCAGCTCGCGTGACTGCATCCGCGCACGCATCCGCACACGCACACAAGCAAATCACACAACCACGCCCACACGCTTCGCTCCTTCGCAGCGACCTCTGCAATTGGCCAATCACATCGTGCTAAGATGCATTTGATAACCATTCCCATTAGTGACCAATGCGCCCCACGCTCCTTGTCACCGCGCTCTCCGCTGCGCTCGCTCTACCTGCCCTGCCTGCTTTGGCTCAACACGGCGCCCCTCCGGCCTTGACCGAGCTGGATGGCGTGAATGTCGTCGGCCGCGCGCAGACCCTCTACAAATCCGACGACGCCGCCGTGGCCACGCGGACCGACACACCGCTGGCACTGGTGCCGCAATCGGTGCAGGTCCTGCCGCGCGAGTTGATCGACGACCAGGCCGCGCGCCAGATCACCGATCTGTATCGCAGCATCAGCGGCATCAGTTTCTTCAGCTACGCCGGCGTGACCTTGCGCGGTTTCCGCCAGGAAAACGTGCTCTACGACGGACTGCGCGGCGACCCGTACGCCGGCTTCTCGGTGCCACAGCTGTTCAACATCGAACGCGTGGAAGTGCTCAAGGGTCCGGCGGGCGCGCTGTATGGCGGCGGCGAGCCGGGCGGCGTCATCAACTATGTCACCCGCAAGCCGGCGCATCAGGCGCAGCGCCGGATCGAGTTGCAGGTGGGCAATCAGTCCTTCGGCGCGGCCTCGTTCGAAGCCACCGGCCCCGCGCGCGCCGACGGCCGCATCCGCTACCGCGTCGGCGCCTATGCCGATGGCGAGGACGGCTTTCGCTGGAACACCGACAGTCAAAGCCAGATCGGCGATGCGTCGGTGGCCTTCGATATCGGCGACACCGGCGAGCTCACCCTGCAGTACACCGACATCACCCAGAACCTGGGCGGCAACCGCCTGCGCGGGGTGCCGGTGGATGACGACGGCAACTTCCTCACCGACCGCCGTTGGAACCACAACGAACCCACCGACTTTCTCGACATGCGCGCCAAGGTGGCGTTCGCGCAGTACCGGTTTGCGCCGTCCAGCGCGTGGGACGTGGACATGGCGGTGCGCTGGTTCAAGAACGACGAACATCAGATCTATCACGAGCCGATGGGCCTGATCGACCGCGATCGCGACGGTACGGCCGAGTGGATGACGCGCCAGTTGCGCAACCAGTACCGCGACAACGATGCGATTTCCAGCAACGTCAACGCGGTGTTCCGCACCAGCACCGGCGCGATCGAGCACAAGCTGCTGATGGGCGCCGATTACTACCGTCTGGATGCCGATTTCCGTGCACAGACCGCCAACACCGCCGATACCGGGCGCGTGCGCGGGCCAGTGCCGGGTATCGATCTGTTCAACCCGGTGTACGGGCGCAGCGGCTTCTACGACTACGGGCTGGACACACTGCCCTGGCGCGCCACCAGCACGCGCAGCCAGCGTTATGGCGCATATCTGCAGGACGAACTCACGCTGACGCCGCGCTGGCATGCAATGGCCGGCGTGCGCTGGGACGGCTTCAAGGACGACAACCTGCTGGACGATTCGCGCGTCACCGGCAACGACCTCAGCTGGCGCGTGGGCAGCACCGTCGTGCTGCGCGATGGCGTCAATGCCTACGCCAGTTATGCCAGCGGTTTCCTGCCGCAGGATGCGGCCAATCAGGATGCCAGCGTGGGCGGACCATTCGATCCGGAACGCAGCACGCAGTGGGAGCTTGGCCTGAAAACCGCGCTCAACGATGGTGGGTTGACCCTCAACACCGCGCTGTATCGCATCGAACGCAGCAACATCGTCCAGGCCAATGGAGCTGTCGTCGATGGGGTCAATCAGCTGTCTGCACTCGGACTGGTGCGCAGCGAAGGGCTGGAGGTGGACCTGCTGGCCGACCTCACCGAGCGCTGGGTGCTCAATCTGACCTATGCGTACAACGATGCACGCGTGCTGGACGCGGGGACCAATGGCATCACCAATGCCTCCGGCGATCGCTTCGCCAACGCTCCACGCAACACCTTCGGGCTATGGACCCGCTACGACCTGCCGGCATGGCGCTCGGCGGTCGCGTTCGGCGCCGACTACGTGGGCGAGCGGGTCAGCCTCGAAGGCCAGCGAGTCAAACCGTACGCCATCTACGACATCAGCTGGCAGACGCAGTGGGACGCTTGGAAGCTGCAGATCAACGTCAAGAACCTGTTCGACAAGGTGTACGCGGTGAGCGGTTTCAATGCACGCGGCGGCCACTTCCCGGGCGAGCCGCGACGCATCTACGCACAACTGGCCTACAGCTTCTGATCGCCGCTTGCAGTGGTGCGCACTCCTGCATGCGTGCGGAGTGCGGAGTGCGGATCCTGTAATTCAGCTCGTGCCATCGCCATCGCTGCCACGCGTCTGCGTGTGGCGGTGGCAACTGTGCAACAACGCACGGTTGCGGCGGTAGCGATGGCCGCGCAATGAACCTGCGCCGAATCGCGCGGGCATGCATGGGCTGGAACTTAACGTTCGGTGGGACACACTAGAGGCCGTCGCGATCGGTAGAGAGCTACCGCACATCGCCCTCCTCCCCTCACTGACCGGAATCCGCATGCCTCAGCTTGCCCGCTCTGTTTCCGCCCTGTTGCCCCTGCTGTTCTCGGCCGCCTGTTCGGCCGCGCCACCAACCACTCCGGGCCCGCCTGCCGCGCCGGTGGCCAGTTGCACCGCCAAGGTGAAGCCGGGGCAGGATCTGCAAAAAGCCATCGACAAACTGCCGCTGGGCGACACGCCGGCCGTGCTGTGCCTGGAAAAAGGCGAATTTCCGCTCAACGGGCTGGTGTCGATCCATCGTGGCAACCTGACCCTGCGCGGCAAGGGTCCGGGCACGGTGCTGCGCATGGCCGACGGCGTGCAACAGCCTGTGCTGGTGGTAGGCGACTACGAAAACCAGCAGCCCACCGGGGTGATCCGCAACGTCAGCATCGAAGACATGCAGATCGTGGCCAGCACCGGCGACAAGGAGTTCATGCCCGAGCGCCCGTACCTGAGCAACAGCGCGGTGGTGGTGCGCTCCGGCCAGGGCATCCGGCTTGCCGGTCTACAAGTCAACAAGTGCCGCAGTGCCTGCCTGCTGAGCGAGTACGACACCCGCGAGATCACCATCGAAAACAACGATGTCTCCGGCGCCATCTGGGACGGCGTGTCGTTCAACCGCACCGCCAAGGTGACCATGGTCAACAACTACATCCACGACAATGTGGCTGCAGGCCTGACCACCGAGCATCTGGAAGACAGCGAGATCCGCAACAACCGCTTCGAGCGCAATGGCAGCCAGGGCATCTACCTGTCCGATGCGCGGCGCAACCGCTTCAGCAACAACCAGTTCGACGGCAACAAGGTCGCCGGCGTCTTCCTGGCCTGCGCCATCCGCTATCGCACGCCGGAAATCCTGTGCTGGGACAACAGCATGAGCCAGGACAACGTGTTCGAGAACAACCGCTTCTCCAATACGCCGTTCACCTACACCATCGGCGTGGACCGCGCGGCCAATTGCACGGCCGCCGACTTCAAGCCCAACCTGTGGCGTAACAACCAGGCCGATGTCGCCGGCGTGGATATCGAGCCGCAACGCTACGGTTATTGCGTGCGCCACGAACAATAAGCCAAGGCGGCCGGCCGCGCGTTGGCGCGTGCCGGCCGCTGCAAGCCTACTGCCTCAGGAGGCCAGCGCCTGTGCGTGCACGCCTGCGATCGCCCGGCCGGATGGGTCGGCCATCGCGGCAAAACTCGCATCCCAGGCAATCGCGGTGGGCGACGAGCAGGCAATCGACTTGCCGCCTGGCACCGTCTCCGCCGCCGCCTGGCTCGGGAAGAACTGCTCGAACACACTGCGATAGAAATACGCTTCCTTGGTCTGCGGCGGATTGACCGGGAAGCGCTTGCCGGTCGCAGCCAGTTCGCGGTCGCTGACGTGCGAGGCGGCATGCTCCTTGAGCCCATCGATCCAGCCGTAGCCGACGCCGTCGCTGAATTGCTCCTTCTGCCGCCACAGGATCGATTCGGGCAGATAGCCGGCAAAGGCCTCGCGCAACACGCCCTTTTCCATGCGCGTGGCGCCCGTGCTGGTCTTGTCGATCATCTTGAAGCTGGCGTCCATGCGCATGGCCACATCCAGGAACTCGCGGTCCAGGAACGGCACCCGCGGCTCCACGCCCCAGGCCATCATCGACTTGTTGGCACGCAGGCAATCGTAGTTGTTCAGCGCATCGAGCTTGCGCACCAGTTCTTCGTGGAACTCGCGCGCATTGGGTGCCTTGTGGAAATACAGGTAGCCACCGAAGATTTCGTCGCTGCCTTCGCCCGACAGCACCATCTTGACGCCCATCGCCTTGATCCGCCGCGCCAGCAGGAACATCGGCGTCGATGCCCGGATGGTGGTGACGTCGTAGGTCTCGATATGGCGAATCACTTCCGGCAGCGCATCCAACCCTTCTTCGAAGGTGTATTCGAAGCCGTGGTGCACGGTGCCCAGCGCCGCCGCCGCGACTTCTGCGGCGGCAAGATCGGGCGACCCCTGCAAGCCGATCGCAAACGAATGCAGCCGCGGCCACCACGCTTCGGTGGTGTCGTTTTCTTCGATGCGATGGCGTGCATAACGCGCAGCCACGGCTGCGACCAATGACGAGTCCAGTCCGCCGGACAGCAGCACACCGTACGGCACATCGGTCATCAGCTGGCGGTGCACGGCACGCTCGAAGGCTTCGCGCAATTCCTGCAGCTGCACCTGCACGCCTTCCACTTCAGCGTATTCGCGCCAGGCACGCTCGTAGTAACGGCTCAGTTCGCCGGTGGCGCTGTCGTACCAGTGCCCCGGCGGAAATTGCGCGGCGTCGGCGCACTCGTCCACCAGCGACTTCAGTTCCGACGCCACCCGCAGGCGACCCTCGCGGTCGTGGCCCCAGTACAGCGGCACCACTCCGATCGGATCACGCGCAATGATCACGCGGCCGGCGGCCTTGTCCCACAACGCAAAGGCAAAGATGCCGTTGAGGCGATTGAGATAGGACGCCGGCGCATCTTCGCGATACAGCGCATTGATCACTTCGCAATCGGAGCCGGTCTGGAACGCGTAGGCCTGCTGCAGTTCCTGCTTGATTTCGCGATGGTTGTAGATTTCGCCATTCACCGCCAACACCAGTTGCCCATCTTCGGAAAGCAACGGCTGTGCGCCACCGGCCGGGTCGACGATGGCCAGGCGCTCGTGCACCAGGATCGCACCACCATCGACATACACGCCGCTCCAGTCCGGGCCACGATGGCGCTGACGCTGCGAACATTCCAGAGCCTGCCGGCGTAGCGCCTGCAGATCGTCACCGGGTTGCAGCCCGAAAATACCGAAGATGGAACACATGGGAAACTCCTGATGAACTGCGGGATTGGTGGCCGGTGGACACGCGTGCTGCACGAAATGACACCCATAAAAAAAACCCGCATCGGCCGATGCGGGTTTTCTGATTCCTGGGCGTTTGGGTGAACTTCGCCTAGTCGCAGACCCGCATCGGCCGCGCACGATTATTCGCGCGCAGCGTGTTGCGGTTGGCGTTATTGACGTTGGCGAGGTGGATGACCATGGCGTCGACGCTAACCGTTCGTTTTCGCTGGCGCAACTGTTTCAGCGGCAACGACGGTCCGACGCCAATACCTCATGCGCTCAACAAACGCTCGATCAGCGTGCGATACAACGCAGGCAAGGCTTCCAGGTCGGCCACGCGGACGTGCTCGTCCACCTGATGGATGGACGCGTTCACCGGCCCCACTTCGATGCATTGCGCGCCCAGCGGCGCGATGAAGCGCGCGTCGGAGGTGCCGCCGCCGGTGCTCTCTTCCGGCGGCGCACCGGCGAACTCGTCCAGCACCGCGCGCGCAACGCTGCGCAGGCGGCCTTCCGGGGTGTAGAACGGTTCGCCGCTGCGATGCCACTGCAGCGTGTAATCCAGCGCATGCCGATCCAGCAATGCAGTGATCTCCGCTTCCAGCTGCGGCGCATCCCAGTGCGGGGTGTAGCGCAGGTTGAAGGCCACTTGCAGCTCGCCGGGGATCACGTTGTTGGCACCGGTGCCGGCGTGGATGTTGGAGAGTTGCAGGCTGGTCGGCGGGAAGCTTTCAAAGCCCTCGTCCCACTGCCGCGCCACCAGTTCGGCCAGCGCCGGTGCGGCCTGGTGGATCGGGTTGCGTGCTTTGTGCGGATACGCCACATGCCCTTGCACGCCCTTCACCGTCAGCATGCCGGAAAGGCTGCCGCGCCGGCCCACACGCAGTAGATCGCCCAGCCGCTCGGTGGACGACGGTTCGCCGGTGATGCACCAATCGATCTGCTGGCCGCGCTCGGCGAACAGCCGTGCGACATGGCGCACGCCGTCGATGGCATCGCCCTCTTCATCGGACGTCAGCAACACTGCCAGCGTGCCGGGATGCCCGGGATGGGCGGCAACGAACTGCTCTGCGGCGATTGCAAATGCCGCGACGCTGCCTTTCATGTCCGCGGCGCCACGGCCGTACAGCACGCCGTCGCGGATCTGCGGGGCGAACGGATCGCTGGTCCACGCCTCGCGCGGTCCCGGCGGCACCACATCGGTATGGCCGAGCAGCACCAGCACCGGCGCGCCGCTGCCATGCGTGGCCCACAGGTTGTCGACCTCGCCCAGGCGCAGGTGCTCGCAGGCGAATCCGGCCGCGCCCAGGCGCTGCGCAATCAGTGCCTGACATCCGGCATCCACCGGCGTCACCGAGGCACGTGCAATGAGGTCACAGGTCAGGTCCAGCACATCGCTCATGAAACGTCACCGCAGTGGAGCCGCATCAGCGGCGTTGATGGAATGGAGCGGGTTTGCATCGATCGGCGTGGTTCGATCGCGGTCGCAGTCGCGCTGTCGGACTACGTTGCTGCCGGGAGCCATTGCCAACGCTACCTCGACCGGCTTGCCAAGCGGATGGACGGATGAACGAACTGGCGCTCGGCGAACCAATGGCAGCAACGACACCAGCGGCAGCACGCTCCGGCATCGCCGTCGGAACCGCAGTCGCTCAGCCGATGCCGAACCGCTTCTTGAAGCCGTTATCGGAGAAGCCCTGACTCAGCTCGCCGTCGTCGGTCACCACCAGCGGGCGGCGGATCAACTGCGGGTACTCGCGCAGCAGCAGCTTCCACTCCGCATCCGAACCGGGCGTCTTCTTGTTGTCGGGCAACTGACGCCAGGTGGTGGAGGACTTGTTGATCAAGGCCTCGAATCCACCCGCCTTGCCTGCCCATTCCAGCAGCGTCTCCGGCGACGGCGTGTTGTCCCGGTAGTCCACAAACGTATAGGCGACATTGAAGCGGTCCAGCCACTTGGTGGCCTTCTTGCAGGTGTCGCAGTTCTTCAATCCGTAGAGCGTCGTCATCTGTATCCCGGAGAATCGGCCTATAACGCCCCGCTCCCACCGGGAGAGGGGTTGGGGTGAGGTACGGGCGAAGCCTTGTACAGAACGCGCATCAGGCTTTGCTCGTACCCTCATCCGGCGCTTCGCGCCACCTTCTCCCGGTGGGAGAAGGGAAGCACACGCACCCTCCCATAGCGCAAGCATCTTGCCTCCTTTAGCGCGAGCATCTTGCAAAGCCCCTCTCCCACCGGGAGAGGGGTTGGGGTGAGGGTACGGGCGGAGCCTCTTACAGAACGCGCATCAGGCTTCGCTCGTACCCTCATCCGGCGCTTCGCGCCCCCTTCTCCCGGTGGGAGAAGGGAGGCACGCGGCCAGCGCCCGAGCAACTCGCAAGCCTCGTCCCGATGCACGATGGATCAATCCGCCAGCCCGCGCAGCAATTCGTTCACGCTGGTCTTGCTGCGCGTTTTCGCATCCACCTGCTTGACGATCACCGCGCAGTACAACGAATGCGAGCCGTCCTTGGACGGCAGCTGGCCGGACACCACCACGCTGTACGGCGGCACGTAGCCGTAGGAAATCTCGCCGGTGGCACGGTTGTAGATGCGCGTGCTCTGGCTGATGAACACGCCCATGCCGATCACGCTGTGATGGCCGATGACCACGCCTTCCACCACTTCCGAGCGCGCACCGATGAAGCAGTGATCTTCGATGATGGTGGGGCTGGCCTGCAGCGGTTCGAGCACGCCGCCGATGCCGGCGCCGCCGGACAGATGGCAGTGCGCGCCGATCTGCGCGCACGACCCCACCGTGGCCCAGGTATCGACCATGGTGCCTTCGCCCACGTAGGCGCCGATGTTGGTGAAGCTCGGCATCAGCACCACGTCCTTGCCGAAATAGCTTCCGCGGCGCGCCACCGCACCCGGCACCACGCGCACGCCGGCCTTGCGGAAGTCGGCTTCGTGGAAATCGGCAAAACGCGATTCCACCTTGTCCCAGAACGGCGCCGGCTGCGCGTCGATCACCGCCATCTCGTTGACGCGGAAATACAGCAGCACGGCTTTCTTCAACCACTCGTTGACCGTCCAGCCACCCTGCCCGTCCGGCTCGGCAACGCGGAATTCGCCGCTTTCCAGTCCGTCGATCACACGCGTGACGATCGCACGCGTGGAGCCCTCGATCTCGTCCACCGTCAGGCTGGCGCGGCGCTCGAAGGCGCTTTCGATACCGAGCTTCAATTCGTCCTTGCTCACATGCGCCGTTGCGCGCTGTACGGCCTGCTCGGCGATCGGCAACTTCTTGGCTGCTGTGGCCTTCCTGGCGGCCGGTGCCGAGACCACGCGGGTGGCCTGCTTGGCCACACGCGCAGCACTGGCAACTTTCTTTGCCGGCGCTTTCTTAGCAACGGCCGTCTTGGCATCGCGCCTGGCGGCGGCGCTTGCCGGCGGCTTGGCGCTGGCCGCCGCAGCGGCCTTGGCGGGTTTGCCGGCAGGCGTGGCTGCACGCTTGCTGGCGGTAGTGGCGGCGCCGGGCTTGCGCGTGGTCTTCTTGGGGGTGGCCATGGGGGTCTCCGGACGGACTAGGCGGGATCGAGACAGGCGCACAGCGCATCGCGCAGCGCCTGCCGGGCGGATTCGGACAACGGGCGATCGTGCTCGTCGGTGATCTGGAACTGATCTTCGGCACGCTCGCCAAACGTGGCGATACGCGCGTCGTGCACGCGCAGGTGCTGGATGCGCAGGACATGCGCGACATCGGCCAGCAGGCCGGGGCGATCGGGGGCGACCAGACTGATGCGGGTGCGCCGGCCGCCGGCGCTTTCGCTGAATTCCACGCGCGGGGCAAAACGGAAATGCCGCAGCTGGCGCGGCACTGCGCGCCGCGCGGGGCGCACCTTGGCCAGATCGCCGGCCAGCACCTGGCGCAAGGTCGCGGCCAGCCGCTGCGGATCGCCGTCGGCAAAGCTGTCCTGCGGCAACACTTCGAACACGTCGAAGATCGCATCGTGCGGCGCGTCCAGCACGCGCGCACGGTGGATGCCGTAGCCCTTGCGGTCCAGCGTGGCCACGATCGCCGCAAACAGGCCATCGCGGTCGGGCGAATACACGAACACTTCCAGCGCGTCGTTGTCCGGCACCGCACGGCGCGCCTTGACCAGGGTCTGGCCGATCTCCACTTCGATCAGCGATGCGGCCTGCCAGGCCAGTTGCTCGGGGCGGAAGCGCAGGAAGTTTTCGTCCGGCATGCCGGCAAACTGGCGGTCGATGGTGGCATCGTCGTGCCCTTGCGCCTGCATCAGCGCGCGCGCGGAGTCGCGCGCTTCGCGCAGACGCTCCTCGCGCGGCGGCGGATGCTCCAGGCCTTCGCGCAAGGCGCGGCGCGCCGCAAAGTACAGGTCTGCCAGCAGCCGGTCCTTCCACGCATTCCACAGCTTGGGGCTGGTGCCGGCGATGTCGGCGCAGGTCAAAAGGTACAGATAATCCAGCCGCTCACGCGTCCCCACCAGCGTGGCGAAACGATGGATCACCTCCGGGTCGGAGATGTCCTGCTTTTGCGCGGTGACCGACATGCGCAGGTGTTGCTCCACCAGCCAGGTCACTAGCTCGGTATCGCCTTCGCTCAGGCGATGCGCCAGGCAGAACGCACGTGCGTCGACCGCGCCCAGTTCGGAATGATCGCCGCCACGACCCTTGGCAATGTCATGGAACAGGCCGGCCAGCAGCAGCAGCTCGGGCTTGCGCAGGCGCGGCCAGACTTCGTGGGTGATCGAAAAACGCTCATCGGCACGGCCGGCCGCAAACAGCGCGATGTTCCGCAACACCATCAAGGTGTGCTGATCCACCGTGTAGACATGGAACAGGTCGAACTGCATGCGCCCGGAGACGCTGGCAAACGCCGGAATCCATTGCCCGAGCACGCCCAGCCGCGCCATGCGATTGAGCGTTTCCACCGCACGCGGGCCACGCAGCAGCGCCATGAAACGCTCGCGTGCCGTCGCATCGGCCACCTCGTAGGCCGGCAGCTCGTGCAGGACCTCGGCCAGCGCACGCGCGGTCAACGAATGCAGCCCGCGCACCTCGCGATGCGCCGCCCATTGCGCAAACAGCGCAAAGATCTGCAGCACGTCGCCGTCCGGCCAGGTCTGCGCATCGGCGGCAAGATAGCCACGGCGCAGGCTGAACCCGTCGCCGATCGGCTCCGGCACCGCTTCGCCATCGAACTGTTCTTCGAAACGCTGCAGCAGCCGGTCGCTGATGCGGCGGATCAGCGCCGCGCTGCGGTAGAAGCGCTGCATCATCTTTTCGACGCCCAGGCTTTCTGGGTCGTCGGCAAATCCCAGCCGCTGCGCCAGGGTCTTCTGGTAATCGAAACGCAGGCGTTCTTCGGGCCGGTTGGCAACGATATGCAGGCCAAAGCGCAGCCGCGCCAGTTCCTCGCGTTCGCGCCGCAACGCCGCCGCTTCGTCCAGGCCCACATGCCCCAGCCCGACCAGCGCGTCCAGATCCTTCACTCCGAACGCGCGCAACGCCATCCAGCCCAGGGTCTGCAGGTCGCGCAGACCGCCCGGGCCATCCTTGATGTCGGGTTCGAGGTTGTCGGCGGTATCGCCGAAGCGCTCGTGCCGTGTCAGCAGCTCCTCGCGCTTGGCCTGGAAGAAGTCGCGTGGCGGCCACACCTGTTGCGGCGCGATGGCCGCTGCCAGCGCCGCGCGCGCCGCGCCATCGGCCACCAGCGCGCGCGATTCGATCAGCGCGGTGAGCACGGTCTGATCGGCCGCTGCGGCCGTGCACTGCGCAGGCGAGCGCACCGCATGACTGATCGGCAGGCCCACATCCCACAACAGCGCGAACAACCGCGCCAGCGCCTGCTCGTGGCCCTGCTGCGCAGCGGTGTCGCCCAGCACCAGTACATCCACGTCCGAGCGCGGGAACAACTCACCGCGCCCATAGCCGCCGACCGCGTGCAGCGACAGGCCACTGTCGGCTGGAATGCAGCGCGTCCAGGCATTGCGCATCAGTTGATCGACTGCGCGTGCGCGCAGCGCCACCAGCCGCTCGATCGGCTCGCCCTGATCGAAGCGTTTGCACAGCCGCATGTCGGCGTGCACCAGCAGCGGACGGGCCTGCGCGGCCCAGTCCGCGTCGCCGGCGACGCCCGGTTCGGGTCGATCCGCCGGCGTGGCCGTCATACCGGCGCGGGAGAGTTGGCCGACAGCGTCAGCACATCCACGCCGTCCTCGGTCACCGCCACCATGTGCTCCCACTGCGCGGACAGCTTGCGGTCCTTGGTGACCACGGTCCAGCCATCGGGCAAGGTCTTATGGTGGTAGGTGCCTTCGTTGATCATCGGCTCGATGGTGAAGGTCATGCCCGGCTTGAGCACCAATCCTTCGCCCGGACGGCCGTAATGCATCACCTGCGGTTCGTCGTGGTAGACCTTGCCGATGCCATGGCCGCAATAGTCGCGCACCACGCTGAAGCGCTCGGCCTCGGCGAACTTCTGGATCGCATGGCCCACATCGCCCAGCGTCGCACCCGGCTTGACCGCGCGGATGCCGCGCCACATGGCCTCATAGGTGGTGTCCACCAGGCGCTTGGCCATCACCGAGGGAGTGCCCACGTAGTACATGCGGCTGGTGTCGCCATGCCAGCCGTCCTTGATGACGGTGACATCGATATTGACGATGTCGCCATCCTTCAGGACCTTGGCCGCGCTCGGGATGCCGTGACAGATCACGTTGTTGACCGAGGTGCACACGCTCTTCGGGAAGCCGCGGTAGCCGACATTGGCAGGAATGGTTCCCTGCACATTGACGATATGGTCATGGCAGATGCGGTCCAGCTCGGCCGTGGTGACGCCCGGCTTGACGTGCGGGCCCACGATATCGAGCACCTCGGCGGCCAGTCGGCCGGCGATACGCATCAGTTCGATTTCTTCTTTGGTTTTCAGATTGACGCTCATGGCGCGGATTATCGCCGATCCGGGCTGAATCTGAACGACCCATGCCCGCTTTTTCAAGACGCATTGGCGTCGCGCAAACGGACGGGGCAACAGAAAGTCGCCGCGGCCTGCACATTCATGTGTGACGCAGTCCCAGGCGCGTCAAAGTTGGCGTGAACGGAGTCATCCGCAGGACATCGCATATTCGTCAGATTGGCCTTTGAAAACAGCTGGATAGCCGGCGCAATCGCCGTTATGTTTGGCACAGCTAATGCATTGCAGGGAGGGCGACATGTTGTCGCGTCACTGCTGACCCAACCGGTCAAGGAAATGTCCATGCGTACTGTCCGCCCTGTCCTGCTGTCCCTCGGCCTGCTCTCGACCATCGGTATGGCGACTGCTGCAGACACCACCACCTTCAACGTCAAGATCGCCGTGACCAAGGCCTGCACGATCACGGCCGCCTCTGCCACGGACGTCGACTTCGGCTCGGTGCTGTCCACCTCGACCGCCAATGTCGACGCCAACGGCAGCGTGACCGCCCAGTGCACCGCACTGACCCCCTACAACATCGCGCTGAGCGCAGGCAGCAACGCCGGCACCGCCAATGACGTGACCACCCGCCGGATGAAGAACGCCGACCCGCTGGTGACCACCAACAACTTCATTTCCTACCAGCTCTACCAGGACCTGGCGCGCAGCACGGTGTGGGGCAGCACCACCGGCACCAACACCCTGAGCCGGACCGCCACCGGCCTCAACCAGGTCTATCCGGTCTACGGCCGCGTGACCAATCCGTCGGTTGCCAATGCCGCCACCGGTAGTTACCTGGACACGATCACCGCGACGATCGTCTATTGAGACCACGCATGCCCTTGCCTCCCCTGCGGTTTCCTGTGCGCACACGGCTGGTCCTGACTGGACTGGCCCTGGGCCTGTTGGGCAGTGCCTGGACGCTGCCCGCCGCGCAGGCGGCCAGCCTGCAGCTGGCCCCGACCTCGCTGACCCTGAGCGCCGAACAGAACGCCGATGGGCTGTGGCTGAGCAATAGTGGCGGCGCGCCGGTACAGGTGCAGACCCGCGCCTACCGCTGGACCCAGCGCGAGGGCCAGGACCAGCTCGCACCGACCCAGGAGCTGCTGATCAGCCCGCCGATGCGCACCCTGGCCGCCGGCGAGCGCCAGTTGATCCGGGTAATCCGTGCCGGTCCCGCACCCGGCAGCCAGGAAGCCAGCTACCGCATCATCGTCGACGAACTGCCCAGCGCCGATGCCGACCGCAAGGGCATGCAGTTCGTGCTGCGCTACTCGGTACCAATCTTCGTGCTGCCGCCC
Source organism: Xanthomonas sp. NCPPB 1325 (assembly GCF_041477645.2). Lineage (NCBI taxonomy): Bacteria > Pseudomonadati > Pseudomonadota > Gammaproteobacteria > Lysobacterales > Lysobacteraceae > Xanthomonas > Xanthomonas sp. NCPPB 1325. Next base: position 1,761,560 of record NZ_CM192985.1, on the reverse strand, counting down.
GGCAATGCCGCGCCCACCCCGACCCTGAGCGCGCAGGTGGTGGCCGGCAGCGACGGCACTGCGCAGATCCAGATCAGCAATACCGGCAGCGGGCATGCACAGATCGCCGATCTGCAGCACCGGGTCGACGGCGCCACCAAGACCGCCTTGAACGGGCTGGTCGGCTATGTGCTGCCGGGGCAGACCATGCGCTGGTCGCTGGGTGCACCGCTGGCCCAGTTCGCCCGCGGCGCCATCATCGCAAGGATCAATGGTGAGGCTGACGAACGTACCCTGTTGGCCGCGCCGACGGCGCCGTGATGCGGCCCGGCTGGCGATGATGCTGCTGGCGGCCGCCACCGGGTGGGCAGACGCGACGGCCGGCGACCTCGCCGAGATCGACGCCTTGCCCGATCAGACCGCACAACCCGCCACCGGGCAGCCGCAGACGCTGTATCTGGAGGTCACCCTGAATCAGGCCGAGCGCGGCCTGACGCGGTTCGAGCTGGTCGACGGCCATTTGCGGGCCTCGGTGGACACGTTGCGCAAGCTTGGCTTCATCCTGGCCGACCGCGTGCCGGGTCAGTCGGTCGATCTGGATCGCCTGCCCGACGTGGAAGTACGCTACGACGCCGCCCTGCAGCGGCTCGCGCTGCAGGTGCCGGTGGCGCAGCTGGCGCTGTCCACCACCGTGCTCAAGCCCGAAGAAGCTGCCCCGCCCAGCGCCACCGCATCGCCCGGCATCCTGCTCAACTACGACCTGTATGCCACGCGCACCACCGGTGCCAGCAACGTGTCGCTGGCGACCGAACTGCGTGGCTTCGGCATCGGCCGCGGCATGTTCGACACCACGGCGGTGTTTCTGGCCTACGACCGCCCGCAGGACGAACGCTGGCGCAGTGAAGCGGTGCGTCTGGACAGCGCCTGGCAGATGGATTTCCCCGATAGCGCCACCAGCCTGACGGTGGGCGACTTCTACAGCGGCTTCGTCGACTGGAGCCGCTCGCTGCGGCTGGGGGGCGTGCAGATCGGACGCAATTACGCGCTGCAGCCGTATCGCGTGCTGACGCCGACGCCCAGTTTTCTGGGCGAAGCAGCGGTGCCTTCCACGGTGGAACTCTACGTCGATGGCCTGCGTCAATACAGCGGCCAGGTGCCGGCCGGTCCGTTCCAGCTGGCCGCGCAACCGGGCATCAGCGGCACCGGCCAGGCGCAGATCGTGGTGACCGACGCCTTCGGTCGCGTGCGCCAGCTGAATTTCGCGTTTTACGGCACGCCGCAACTGCTGGCGCGCGGCATTTCCGAATGGTCGGCCGGCATCGGCCACCTGCGTCGCGACTACGGGGTGCGCTCGTTTTCCTATGCCTCGCAGCCGATCGCCAGCGCCACCTTGCGCAAGGGAGTGCGCGACGATTTCACCGTCGAGGCGCATGCCGAAGCCGGCGGCAGCGTGATCAATGCCGGCGCGGGCGGCGTGTGGTTGCTGGGTGCAGGCGGGGTGGTCAACGCTGCCTACGCCCACAGCCGGATGCATGAGGTGCGCGGCGGACAGTACGTGCTGGGCTACGCCTGGAACAACCGGCGCTTCAACGTCAACCTGGGCACCCAGCGCACCCACGGCGACTACCGCGACCTGGGGGCGCTGCAAGGCAGCCTGCCGGCGCGCGTCAGCGACCGCGCCGCGTTCGGCGTCAATGTCGACCCGATCGGCTCGCTGGGCACCAGCTACGTGCGCCTGAGCTACCCGCAAGGCGACACCTCGCGCTATGCCAGCGTGTTCTGGTCGCGCAGCTTCGGGCGCAACTGGGCCGCCAACCTGTCCGGCAACCAGAATCTGGACGAGCGCAGCGATCGCAGCCTGTATCTGTCGCTGTCGACCACCTTCGGCCAGTTGCGCCAGGCCAGTGCCTCGATGCAGCGCAATGGCAACCGCACCGGCTTTGTCGCCGATGTCAGCCAGCCGCTGCCCGGCGACGGCGACCTGGGCGGCATTGGCTGGCGGCTGCAGGCACGCGCCGGCGACGATGCCAGTGGCGGGCTGGCCGAACTGGGCTGGCTGAACCGGGTCGGCCGCTACAACTTCGGTGCGGCCAGCCAGGATGGCCGCACCTTCGGCTATGCCAGCGCCAGCGGCAGCCTGGTGTGGATGGATGGACGGAGCTTTGCGGCGCGCGACGTCCAGGATGCGTTTGCGGTGGTCTCCACCGACGGCCAGGCCGGCATTCCGGTCCGGCTGGAAAACCGCCTGATCGGTGTCACCGATGCACGCGGCACCTTGCTGGTGACGCCCCTGCAGTCGTGGCAGCGCAATCAGTTGTCGATCGACACCTTGAACCTGCCCGCGGAGCTGCGCGTGGACCGCGTCGACACCACGGTGACCCCGCGCCAGCAGTCCGGTGTGGCCGTGCGCTTCGGCATCACCCGCGTGCGCGCTGCGGTGATCGTCCTGCACGATGCCAATGGCGCTGCATTGCCGGTGGGCAGCGTGGCGCAGCGCGAGGGGAACGCCGAACGCGTGGTGGTCGGCTACGACGGCGAAACCTATCTGGACAATCTGCAGGCCGACAACCGCATCCTGGTCGATCTGCCGCAGGGCCGTTGCGTGGCGCAGTTCGCGTACCCGGCCGAGGCCGGCGGCATTCCGCGGGTTGGCCCGCTGCGCTGCACGACAGAGCCCGCGCCATGACGCCGACGATGCGCTGGCCACTCCTGCTTGCATTGGCGCTCTGCAGCCTGTGGCTGGCACCGAGCCAGCACGCGCGCGCCGACACCACCTGCACGGTCACGCTGGGGACGCCCATGGCCTTCGGCAATGTCGCGGCCAATGGCACGACCGATGCGGTCGCCACGCTCAACGTCACGTGTGCGACCGCCGCGCTCAGCGTTCTGGGGTACGCGCAGGTGAGCCTGTGCCTGGATCTGGGACCGGGCAGCGCAAGCAATGGGCTGTATGCCCCGCGCCGCATGCTCAACGCCACAAGCGACAGCCTGGACTTCCAGATCTACAAGGACGCCGCACGCACCCAGGTCTGGGGAGCCACCGGGTCGGCAAGCCCGTCGCCGGGCCTGCTGACGCTGTCGTACGGCGTTCCGGTGATCACCGGCGGCTCGCAGACGACCAGCATCACGCTGTACGGGCGCATTCCCGCCAACCAAATCCTGTCGACCGGCAATCACACCAGCAACTTTGGCGGTGCCGATACCGTGCTGCGCTACGCCTACAACGAAAGCATCATTGGCGTCCCGCCGGTTCCGGCCAATTGCACCACCGGCGGCAGCGGCGCCAAGACCGCCAGCAATGCATTCCCCTTCACCGCGTCGGCCAGCGTCCCGGCGCGCTGCAATACCTATGTCACCACCGACCTGGATTTCGGCAGCATCGCCGGCAGCATCGCCACCGCCATCGACCGCAGCTCCACCATCAGCCTGGCCTGCACCAACCGCACCGCCTGGAACATCGGCCTGGATGTCGGCGTCAACGCCAGTGGCAGCACCCGCCGCATGCGCCACGCCAGCAGCGCCAACTACATCACCTACGAGCTCTACAAGGACCCCGGCCGCAGCAGCCGCTGGGGCACCACCATCGGGGTCGACACCCTGGCCGGCACCGGCAACGGGGTGGCGCAAACCGTCACCGTCTACGGACGCGCCCCGGCTCCGCAGCTGCCTATCGCGGGCGCCTACAACGACACGGTGACGGTCTCGATCACTTATTGACAGTTAATAAAGTTCGTTTGGGGCACGTCGCTATCTGTTACGTCTCCGCTGCAAACGATTGCCTTCATGATGCCGGTCACCTTGCCGAAGTGCGTGCTTTTGCTTGCCCTCGCTTGCAGCGCCTCCATCGCGAGCGCGGCCGGCAACCGCGGCCCTGAAAACTCCACCCTGCACATCGGCCTGCGCGTGCTCAGCGGTTGCGAGCTGCGCACCACACCGCCACGCGCCAGCTGCTCGCGCGGCACCCCGGTCGCGATCGCCCAACCAGCACCCAGCGCCGGGACGCCGCCGCTTGCCAGCGCCGGCCAGGACGCCAGCGCCCTCGCCGGGCCTGCGCCCAGCGGCGCGGCGCGCATCACCACCATTGCGTTTTGACCATGGCCACGTCCTGCTTCCGTCGGGTCTGGCTGGTGCTGGGCCTGGCCGTCCTGGCAATCAGCGGCAGCGCCGCCGGTGCCGAAATCGCCATCGCACCGACCACCGCGCACATCCCGGCCGACACCGATCAGACCGCCGTCTGGCTTTACAACCAGGACGCCCACCCGTGGCGTGCCGATGCCAGGCTCTACCGCTGGCGCCAGCAAGGCGATCGCGAGGTGCTGGAACCGGCCCTGGGCGCCACCGTCAGCCCCAGCCAGTTCGATATCCCGCCGCAAGGCCGGCAGTTGTTGCGGGTGATCCGCCTCGGCCCCAGCCCCGCGACCACCGAAGACAGCTACCGGCTGGTGGTAACCCAGCACGCCACGGGCCAGGAGACCGAGCTGCTGCGGTACTCCACCCCGGTGTTCGCGCTGCCCAGCGAACCGGGAAGCGGGCATCCGCGCCTGCAGGTCTCGCTGACCGGCCAGGGCGTCGAGCGGACGCTGCGCGTGCACAATGCCGGGCTCAGTCACGCACGCCTGGCCGACCTGGCCTTTATCGATGCCGGCGGCACCCGCCGCAGCATTCGTGACGACCTGGCCGGCTATGTGCTGCCAGGCCAGACCCGGCAATGGGCACTGCCGGCCAGCCTGCTCCCCGGTACCGGCCGCTTCGTGGCGCGCGTCAACAGCGATATCGAGAGCACGCTGACGCTGGAGCCCTGAGGGCTGGGATTGGCAATTCGGGATTGGGGATTCGCAAAAGCGTCACTGGCCTCGCCGTCCTTCGGCATATGCGGCACGACCGTTCATTTCATTCGCGATCCGCTCTAAACCAATCTCCAATCCCGACTCCCGAATCCCCCAGCGATCACTGTCAGCTGCCTCAGAACCATACCAATTGCACCACGTCACCCAGCCGGCTATACTCCGCCGGCTGTTTTGCGTCTCTCACGCATTGCGTCGTTCACGTCGGACGTCACCGACGAATCCACACCTGCTGCCACCATCCGCGCCGGGGTGCCCTCACAAGGGGTTCGTCGCGGAGGCAACAGGGAAGCCCAACCCCGGAATCTTGTGCGTTTGATGCGAGCCCTCGCAACAGCCCGCACACCCATGTGCGGACTCCAAAGTCAAGGCCGCGCACGGCGATTCCGCTCTCACGGAGTTACTTCAATGCCCCAAGTCACCATGCGCCAGATGCTGGAAGCCGGCGTCCATTTCGGCCACCAGACCCGCTACTGGAACCCCAAGATGGCGCCGTACATCTTCGGCGCGCGCGGCAAGATCCACATCATCAACCTCGAGAAGACCGTTCCGCTCTTCAATGATGCGATGAACTTCCTCTCCTCGATCGCGCAGAAGCGCGGCACCGTGCTGTTCCTGGGCACCAAGCGCAGCGCGCGCGAGTCCATCAAGGAAGAAGCCGAGCGTTGCAACATGCCGTTCATGACCCAGCGCTGGCTGGGCGGCACGCTGACCAACTTCCGCACCGTCAAGCAGTCGGTTGCCCGCCTGAAGGAACTGGAAGCGGCCGAGACCGATGGCACGTTCGACAAGCTGGTCAAGCACGAAGTGCTGGGCCTGCGTCGCGAGCGCGAGAAGCTGGACGCCTCGCTGGGCGGCATCAAGGAAATGAACCGCCTGCCCGACGCGATCTTCGTGATCGACATCGGCCATGAAGACATCGCCATCAAGGAAGCCAAGAAGCTCGGCATCCCGGTGATCGCCGTGGTCGACACCAACTACGATCCGGCCCTGGTCGACTACGCCATCCCGGGTAACGACGACGCCATCCGCGCCGTGCAGCTGTATGCACGCGCCGCCGCCGATGCCGTGCTGGAAGGCAAGGCTGCTGCGCCGAACTCGGCTTCGGTGCGCGAAGAAGAGTTCTCGGCCGACGCCGCTGACGAAGGCAAGGGCCGTCGCGCTCCGGCCAAGAAGGGCGACAAGAAGGCTGACGCCGCCGCTGCCGAGTAACCGGCATGCAATGCGGCCGCACCATGCTGTGCGGCCGCAGCCCCGGCGGGTCCATCGCGACCCGTCGTACGGGCCACTGAAGACACAACGGGGGCGGCCAGCACGCTGCACCGTCTCCTACTGGCGGAATCCTTTCCGCCGCACGCATTCGTCCAATGAGGTAATCCCGTGGAAATCACTGCTTCCCTGGTCAAGGAACTGCGCGAGCGCACCGGCGCCGGCATGATGGAGTGCAAGAAGGCACTCGTCGAAAACGCTGGCGACATCGACGCCGCTGCCGAATGGCTGCGCAAGTCGGGTCTGGCCAAGGCCGACAAGAAGGCCGACCGCGTTGCCGCCGAAGGCCGCATCGCCACCGCACAGGCCGGCGGCAAGGCCGTGCTGGTCGAAGTCAACTCCGAGACCGACTTCGTCGCCAAGGACGAGAACTTCCTGGCCTTCACCGAGGTCGTGGCCAATGCCGCACTGAACTCGGACGCTGCCGATGCCGAAGCGCTCAAGAGCGTCAAGCTCGACAGCGGCGAGACCATTGAAGAGCGTCGCGCCGCAGTCATCGCCAAGGTCGGCGAGAACCTGCAGGTGCGTCGCCTGGTCCGCATCGACAGCGCCAACAACGTCGCGGCCTACGTGCACGGCGGCCGCATCGGCGTGCTGGTCGAGTTGAAGGGTGGCGACATCGAGCTGGCACGCGGCATCGCCATGCACATCGCTGCGATGAACCCGCCGCACGTCAAGGCGTCCGACGTTCCGGCCGAATTCATTGCCAAGGAAAAGGAAATCGAACTGGCCAAGATGTCCGAAAAGGACAAGTCCAAGCCGGCCGAGATCCTGGAAAAGATCATCAGCGGCAAGATCAGCAAGATCGTCAACGAAGTCACGCTGTACGGCCAGCCGTACGTGCTGAACACCGATCAGACCGTCGAGCAGGCCGTCAAGGCCGCCGGTGCGGATGTGATCGGCTTCCAGCGCCTGGCCGTTGGCGAGGGCATCGAGAAGGTGGTGGAAGACTACGCCGCCGAAGTGATGAAGCAGGCCGGCCTGGCCTGATCTTCGCCACACTGCAGAAGGAGCCGCGGCATGCCGCGGCTTTTTTTTGCCCGTTTTGTGCCCGTCCTTGCCGCACGACAGGCCCAGCGCCCGAACCTGAAGCCAACACATCCGGCACGTGGCGAACCGTGCTCGACGCTACAGATCGGTTGACGGGTGCCGCTAAATCCAGATACCGACCAGGCTCTCGACACCCATCGCGCATGCAGCGCGGTGATGGCGGGGCATGGCGTGCCCTACTCAACGAACGCAGCTGTATGCTTGCGATCACCGTCGGCGATGACTCATGCAACCAGATCTCCAGGCCGCCCTGCACTACTGCCGCAACCTGCCATCGCCGCCTGGCGTCGCGCTGCGCGTGATCGAACTGGCGCAGGACCCGGACGTGGACATGACCACCACGGCGAACGTCATCGGCATGGACATGGCCTTGAGTGCCCGCATGCTGCGCGTGGCCAACTCGCCGCTCTACGCCAGCCGCCGCCGCGTCGACAACCTGGGCCAGGCACTGACCATGCTGGGACTCAATGCCACCTTGAGTCTGGCGTTGGGCTTTTCGATGGTGCACGGCGTGCGCAACACCTTCACGGCCCATCCCCTGCATGAGCACATCTGGCGTCGCGCCGGATTGTGTGCGCTGGCCAGCCGCATCCTGGGCCAGGCCTATGGCATCCGCAAACCCGAAGAATTGATGCTTGCCGGCCTGCTGCAGGACATCGGCAAGCTGGCGCTGCTGCAAGGTGCGCCCGAGCTGTACGGGCCACTGCTGGAGCAGGCGCCGGACAATGCATCGCTACTGGATGCCGAACGCGAACACCTGGGTGCCACCCATGCCGAGGTGGGCGCCTGGCTTGCGCATCAGTGGCAATTGCCGCCGTACCTGCAGAATGCGATCGCGCAGAGCGAGGACGAACCGGCGAGCCTGGAGCCGTTCATGGCCTGCGTCGCGCTGTCCGGGCGGCTGGCCGACATCTGGCTCTCCGCAAGCGCCGTCACCGCCACCGAGCGCGCGCAGCGCCAGGCCCAGGACATCCTGGAACTGGATGCCGAGCGCTTCGAGAAAGTGATCGAACGTATCGCCGAATCGCTGCCCGAGCTGGAAGCGCTGTTCGACATCCGCGTGCCGCAACCCGAGCACATCCAGATGATCTTCGAGCAGGCGCGCGAACTGGCGATGCTGCGCAGCCTGCGCGAGTTGCAGGACGTGGCCGAAGCGCGCCGGCATGCCGACGAATCGGAAAACCGCATGCGCCATCTGGCCGAACAGGCCAGCCGCGATGCACTGACCGGCGTGTTCAACCGCCATCAGCTCGGCACCGCGCTGACGCATGAGTTCGAACTGGCCTCGCGGCAGAGCTGGCCGCTGTCGATCGCCTTCATCGACCTGGACGACTTCAAGCGCGTCAACGATGCGCATGGCCATCTGGTTGGCGATGAGGTGTTGCGCAATTTTGCGCAGACACTGCAACGCATGGTGCGCACCAGCGATCTGGTGGCGCGCTACGGTGGCGAAGAATTCCTGGTGATCCTGCCCAACACACCGGCCGACGCGGCGCTGATGGTGATCGAGCGCATTCTTGCCGAGACTGCGCGCACGCCGATGGCGCAATTGCAGGGCGGCCCGTTGCATATCACCTTCTCTGCAGGCCTGGCCACGCACGGCGGTATCGAGCGCCAGTTCGAAAGCATCGAGCACCTGCTGCAGGCCGCCGACAGCACGCTGTATCGCTCCAAGCATCGCGGCCGCAACCGTGTCACCGCCTACGATGCGACCGATGTACCGACGCCGCCCAACCCGCGCGCACACTGAGCAACGCGTCACGTCGCCACCGACAAAGGAATTTTTACCACGCCCGGGGACAGGCTTCCGCTAGAATTGCCGGCGTTTGCCGTCCCCTACCCCCGAGGCCTCCCCCATGTCCGAACTTTCCTATCGCCGCATCCTTCTCAAACTTTCCGGGGAGGCGCTGATGGGAGACGGGGACTACGGCATCGACCCCAAGGTCATCAATCGCCTGGCCCATGAAGTGATCGAAGCCCAGCAGGCCGGTGCGCAGGTCGCGCTGGTCATCGGCGGCGGCAACATCTTCCGTGGCGCCGGTCTGGCCGCCAGCGGCATGGACCGCGTCACCGGCGATCACATGGGCATGCTGGCCACGGTGATCAATGCGCTGGCGATGCAGGATGCGCTGGAGAAGCTCGGCGCCAAGGTGCGCGTGATGAGCGCGATCAAGATCAACGATGTCTGCGAAGACTTCATCCGCCGCCGCGCCATGCGTCACCTGGAAAAGGGACGCATCGCGATCTTCGCTGCCGGCACCGGCAACCCGTTCTTCACCACCGACTCCGGCGCGGCGCTGCGCGCGATCGAGATCGGCGCCGACCTGCTGCTCAAGGCAACCAAGGTCGACGGCGTGTACGACAAGGACCCGAAGAAGCACACCGATGCGGTGCGCTACGACAGCCTGACCTACGACGAAGTCATCCTGCAGGGCCTGGAAGTGATGGACACCGCGGCCTTCGCACTGGCACGCGACAGCGACCTGCCGCTGCGCATCTTCGGCATGAGCGAGCCCGGCGTGCTGCTGCGCATCCTGCGCGGCGAGCAGATCGGCACGCTGGTGCAGGGCCGGAGCTGAGGGTCGGGAGTCGGGGTTGGGGAGTCGCAAAGGCACGGCGCGTTGTGTCGTGCGGCGGCTCCAACCCGGTGCCCGGCCTGAAAGGGGGCGGCAGGTGAACCGGCTGCGCGGGTCCTGACGGCCTGCGAGTCGTGAAACCCCAGTCCCGGCTATAATCCCCGGATTCAGCTCCACACGGATTCCGGCGATGCTCACCCAGATCAAACAAGACGCGCAGACGCGCATGACCAAGAGCATCGATGCTCTGCGCTATTCCCTCACCACCATCCGCACCGGCCGTGCCTCGCCGGCGCTGCTGGACGGTATCAAGGTCAAGGCCTACGGCACCGACACGCCCCTGAATCAGGTCGCCAGCATCAGCGTCTCCGAAGGCCGCTCGCTGGTCATCAGCCTGTTCGACAAGGGCATGATCAAGGACGTGGAAAAAGCCATCTATGCCTCGGATCTGGGCCTGACCCCGACCGTGGTGGGCACCGTGATCCGCCTGAACCTGCCGCCGCTGACCGAGGAGCGCCGCAAGGAACTCAGCAAGTCGGTGCATGGCGAAGGCGAAGACAGCAAGGTGGCGATCCGCAACATCCGCCGCGATGCCAACCAGCAAGTCAAGGATCTGCTCAAGGACAAGGCCGTCACCGAAGACGAGGCCCGCAGCGCCGAAGACGACATCCAGAAACTGACCGACAAGGCCATCAAGGACGTGGATGAGGTCGTCAAGGGCAAGGAACAGGAATTGATGACGGTCTGATCGTGGCATCGCCTGCCATGCATCCAGCCCCTCCCTCCGACGCGATACCGCGCCACATTGCCATCATCATGGATGGCAACGGGCGTTGGGCGCAGCGTCGGCGACGTCCGCGCATGATCGGCCATCGCGCCGGTGCGCGGGCAGTCAACCGCACCATCGATTTCTGCCTGGAAAAAGGCGTCAGCGCGCTGACCCTGTTCGCGTTCTCCAGTGAAAACTGGGGCCGCCCGCAGGAAGAAGTGGATGCGCTGATGAAGCTGTTCCTGCACGCGCTGGACCGCGAGGTCGACGAATTGCAGCGACGCGGCGTGCAGGTGCGTTTCATCGGCGAGCGCAGCCGCTTCGCCGCCCCGTTGCGCGACCGCATGGCGGCAGCCGAACGCAGCACCGCCGGCAACGCGCGGCTGGTGCTGAGCATCGCGGCCAGCTATGGCGGCCGCCAGGACATCGCTGCGGCTGCCCGCGCATTGGCCGAAGAGGTGGCCGTCGGTCGCCTGCAGCCAGAGCAGATCGACGAAGCCCTGCTCGCCAGCCGGGTGGCCCTGGCCGATTTGCCGGCGCCGGATCTGTTCATCCGAACCGGCGGTGACACCCGCATTAGCAATTTCCTGCTGTGGCAGCTGGCCTACACCGAGCTGTGGTTCACCGAAACCCTGTGGCCGGAGTTCGATGCCGGCGTCCTGCAGCAGGCGCTGGATGATTACGCCGGGCGCGAACGTCGCTTCGGCCTGACCAGCGCCCAGATCGCCGAGAAGGCGACGGAGACTTTCTCCGCATGACCAAGACCCGCGTGATTGCCGCGTTGATCATGGCGCCGCTCGCCATCTGCGCGATCGTGCTGCTGCCCACGCAGTGGCTGGCGGCGTTGGCGGCGGTGCTGTTCCTGACCGGGCTGTGGGAATGGCTCAAGCTCTCCGGCATCGACGACAGCCTGCCGCGTACCGTACTGCTGATGCTCAACCTGCTGCTGATGGTGCTGATGGTGTGGGCTTCGGCCGGCTCCATGGTGCTGTTCCAGATCACCGCTCTGGTGGGCGTGGTGTGGTGGGTGCTGGCGCTGCTGTGGCTGCGCTTCTTCACCTTTGGTGCCGATCACGGCAACGGCCAGGCACGCGCGCTCAAACTGGCCGCCGGCACCCTGGCGGTGCTGCCTGCCTGGGCCGCGCTGGTGCTGCTGCATGCCAACCCGGACAAGGGCAACCTGTGGTTGCTGACCGCGCTGACCATGGTCTGGGCGGCCGACTCGGGCGCGTATTTCGCCGGGCGCGCGTTCGGCAAGCACAAGCTGGCGCCGCGCATCAGCCCCAACAAGACCATCGAAGGGCTGCTCGGCGGCATGGTCGCCGGTATCGCGGTGGCCTGCGCGTTCGGCTGGCTGGCCGGATTGACCCTGGCGCATGTGCCACAGCTGGTGCTGGTTGCGGCCGTCGCTGTACTGGCCTCGGTGCTGGGCGACCTGTTCGAGAGCCTGCTCAAACGCCATGCCGGCGCCAAGGACTCGGGCACGGTGATCCCGGGCCACGGCGGCGTGCTGGATCGTATCGATGGCGTGCTCGCCGCCCTGCCGGTGTTCGCACTCGGCAAGGAAATTCTCGGATTCTAAGCATGGCTGGCTCTTCTCCCCGCCAGGTCGCCGTCTTCGGCGCGACCGGCTCGATCGGCACGTCGGCCCTGGACGTCATCGCCCGCCATCCGGACCGGCTGCGCGCCAGCGTGCTGTCGGCCGGCAGCCAGGTCGATGCCCTGCTGGCGCTGTGCGCCACGCACCGGCCCGCGCATGCGGTGATCGCCGACCAGGCGCTGTATCCGCTACTGCGCGACGGCCTGCGCGCCGCCGGCCTGGCCACCCAGGCGCATGCCGGCACCGCGGCGCTGGACGCACTGGCCGGCAGCGATGCCTGCGATACCGTGGTGGCGGCCATCGTCGGCGCCGCCGGCCTGCCCTCGACCCTGGCAGCCGCGCGCGCCGGCAAGCGCCTGCTGCTGGCCAACAAGGAATCGCTGGTACTGGCCGGCGAGCTGCTGACCCGCACCGCCTCCGCAGCCGGGGCGGAGATCATCCCGATCGACAGCGAGCACAGCGCCATCTTCCAGTGCCTGCGCTCGTGCGATGCCAGCCGCGGCGTACGCCGGGTGATCCTCACCGCCTCTGGCGGCCCGTTCCGGGGCTGGGACCGCACTGCGCTATCGGCCGTGACGCCTGTGCAGGCCGTGGCCCACCCGAAATGGTCGATGGGGCCGAAGATCTCGGTGGATTCGGCCACGCTGATGAACAAGGGCCTGGAAGTCATCGAGGCGCACCACCTGTTCGGACTGCCCGGCGGGCAGATCGATGTGCTGGTGCACCCGCAGAGCCTGGTGCATTCGCTGGTCGAGTTCGTCGACGGCTCCACCCTGGCCCAGCTTGGCCTGCCGGACATGCGCACCACCCTGGCCGTCGGACTGGCCTGGCCCGAACGGGTCGACTCCGGGGTGGCGGGGCTGGACCTGCTGCAGCAGGGCCGGCTGGATTTCGAAGCCCCCGACACTGCGGCCTTCCCCTGCCTGCGGCTGGCCTGGGAGGCCTTGCGTGCTGGCGGAACCGCCCCGGCCATCCTGAACGCGGCCAACGAAGTGGCTGTTTCAGCGTTTCTTCAGGGCCGGATAGGTTTCCTAGCGATCCCAGCGTTGGTCGAACAAACGCTGACAACGCTTCCGCGGCACAATGCCGACACCCTCGACACCCTCCTTTCTGCCGACGCGCAAGCACGGCAGATCACCGAACGCGCCCTCGCCCACCACGCCTTTCATGCCTGATCGAACCACGCAACCGAGTTGCATCCATGGGTGATTTCATCGGTTCGGTCTGGTGGATGATCGTCAGCCTGGGTGTGCTGGTGACCTTCCACGAATTCGGCCACTTCTGGGTCGCACGCCGGTGTGGCGTCAAGGTGCTGCGGTTCTCGGTGGGCTTCGGCAAGCCGCTGTGGATGCGTCGCGACCGGCACGGGACCGAGTTCGTGGTGGCGGCCATTCCGCTGGGCGGCTACGTCAAGATGCTCGACGAGCGCGAAGGCGACGTGCACCCGGCCGAGCAGGATCAGGCATTCAATCGCAAGACCGTGTGGCAGCGCATCGCCATCGTGGCCGCCGGCCCGATCGCCAACCTGCTGCTGTGCATGGCGATGCTGTGGGCGATGTTCGTGGTCGGCAAGCAGGATTATTCGGCCACCGTCGGCCGCGCCGACGGCCTGGCCGCCGAGGCCGGGCTGACCCCGGGCGAGCGTATCGTGCGCATCGATGGCCGCGGCGTGAGCAGCTGGAGCGATGCCAGCATGCAGCTCACCACCGCGGCGATGGACCGGCGCGACATCCAGGTACTCACCGCCACCGAGGGCGCCGGCAACAGCGAGCACACCTTGCGCCTGTCGCAGCTGCCGGTCGGCTTCGACGAGCGCCGCGTGGCCTCGCTGGCCGGGATCGGCTGGCAGTTCATGCTGCAGCCGCCGGTGATCGCCGAGGTGGTGCCCGGCTCGGTCGCCGACGGCCTGCTCAAGCCGGGCGACCGCATCGTGGCCATCGACGGCCAGCCGATCCGCACGGCCGAGGACATCATTCCGCAGGTGCAGGCGCTGGGCGAGCACGGCGGCCCGGGCATGATCGAGGTAGCGCGCAAGGGCGAACAGGGCGAAGACCGCCTGGCGCTGGAGATTGCCCCGCGCAAGTCGCCGCAGGGCCAGTGGATGATCGGTATCCGCCCGGCCGCCGCGCCCGCCCCGGAGTACGACAGCCGCCAGCAGTACGGCCTGTTTGCCGCGGTGCCGGCGGCGATCCGCGAAACCGGCCGGATGACCGCCGATTCGCTGGGCATGATGAAGCGCATGCTGACCGGCCAGGCCTCGGTCAAGAACATCTCCGGCCCGCTCACCATCGCGCGCGCCGCCAATGCCTCGGCCGAACGCGGGCTCGACTGGTTCCTGTATTTCCTTGGCCTGCTGTCGCTGAGCCTTGCGATCATCAACCTGATGCCCATCCCGATCTTGGACGGTGGGCATCTGCTGTATTACCTTATCGAGTTGGTCAAGGGCAGCCCGATCAGCGAACGGGCCATGATTGCCGGGCAATACGTCGGCCTGGCGGTCCTGGCCGGGCTGATGGGACTGGCGTTCTACAACGACATCCTTGGCCTGGTTCCACGATGAAACTGCTCCACTCTTTCCGCCTGTTGTCGTCGTCATACGCCGGCACCCAGCAACACCTGAAATCGACTCCAACCGGATGTGACATGACGCGTCTTCCCACTCGCCGCCTGCTTGCCCTCGCTCTTGCCGCCGGCCTCAGCCTGCCAGCCGTTGCCCTGGCCGCCGAGCCGTTCGTTGCCAGCGACATCCGCGTCGACGGCCTGCAGCGCATCGCTTCGGGCACCGTGTTCACCTATCTGCCGGTGAACCGTGGCGACACCGTGGACGATGCCAAGGTGGCCGACTCGATCCGCGCGCTGTACCGCACCGGCTTCTTCGAGGACGTGCAGCTGGACCGCCAGGGCAACATCCTGGTGATCACGGTCAAGGAGCGCCCGGCGATCAACAAGCTCACCGTGACCGGCAACAAGGACATCAAGTCCGAAGAGCTGCTCAAGGGCCTGGGCGACATCGGCCTGACCGAGGGCGGCACCTTCGACCGCCTGAGCCTGGACCGCGTGACCCAGGAACTGACCCGCCAGTACAACAACCGCGGCAAGTACAACGTCGAGATCACCCCAACGGTGAGCCCGCTGGACCGCAACCGCGTCGATGTGGCCATCGCGATCAAGGAAGGCAAGGCGGCCAAGATCCGCCACGTCAACCTGATCGGTACGGAAAAGTTCGCCAACGAGGACATCCTGGAAAACTGGGAGTCCAAGGAGCACAACTGGGCCTCGTGGTACCGCCGCGACGACCAGTACTCCAAGGAAAAGATGTCCGGCGACCTGGAAAAGCTCAATTCCTGGTACCTGGACCGCGGCTATGTGGACTTCAGCATCGACTCCACCCAGGTGTCGATCAGCCCCGACAAGCGCGACATGTTCGTCAGCGCCGGCGTCACCGAGGGTGAGCAGTACAAGATTTCCGAGATCAAGGTCACCGGCGACACCGTGCTGCCGCAGGCCGACATCGAGCGCCTGGTGATCCCCAAGGCCGGCGACATCTTCTCGCGCGCGCTGCTCGAATACACCTCCGATGCGATCACCAACACGCTCAGCAACGTCGGCTACGCGTTCGCCAAGGTCAATCCGATCCCGACCCCGAACCGCGAGGACCGCACCGTTGCGGTGAACCTGCAGGTGGTGCCCGGCCCGCGTGTGACCGTGCGCCGCATCCTCTACAAGGGCAATAGCCGCACCTCGGACGAAGTCTTGCGCCGCGAGATGCGCCAGTTCGAAAACACCTGGTACTCGCAGGCGGCGATCGACCGTTCCAAGATCCGTCTGCAGCGCCTGGGCTACTTCGAGTCGGTGAACGTGGAAACCCCTGCGGTGCCCGGCAGCAACGACCAGGTCGACGTGATCTATGACGTCAAGGAAACCACCTCGGGCAGCTTCGTGTTCGGCCTGGGTTTCTCGCAGGCCTTCGGTGTGACCACCTCGGTGCAGTTGTCGCAGAACAACTTCCTGGGCGGTGGTAATCGTGTGGCAGTGGAAGCGTCGCGCAGCACCTTCCAGCAGCGTTATGCGTTCTCCTACACCAACCCGTTCTTTACCGATGACGGCGTGTCGCTGGGCTACAACCTGTCGTGGCGTTCGCTGGACTACTCGGACTTCAACACGGCGCAGTTCAACAGCAAGAACGGCTCGGCGCAGGTGGTGTTCGGCGTGCCGATCACCGAGAACGACACCGTCTCTGCGATGGTCGGTGTGGACAGCAACCAGATCACCACCTTCCCCGGTACCACGCCGCAGGCCATTGTCGATTACATCAGCGCGATCGGCACAAACACGTTCAAGGCCGTGCGTACCGAATTCGGCTGGGCGCGCGACACCCGCAACGACTTCTTCATGCCGACGCGCGGCATGTACCAGCGCGTGGGCCTGGAAACCACCCTGCCCGGCTCGACGGTGGAGTATTACAAGCTCAATTACCAGATTTCGAACTACTGGCCGATCATTCCGGCGCTGGTGTTGAACACGCGCTTTGAACTGGGCTACGGCGACAGCTACGGCAAGGACAGCACGGCCGACATCTGTGGTGTGGTCACCAATGGGACCCTGAACCAGCAGGCTTGTAACGGCACCAACCGTCTTCGCAGCGTCACTGCCACCGGCCTGCCGTTCTACGAGAACTTCTACGCCGGCGGTACCAATTCGGTGCGCGGCTTCGAAGACAACACACTGGGTCCTCGCTCCGAAGCCATCAACGGCTTCACCCGCGGTCAGCCGCTGGGTGGCTCGTTCAAGACCGTCGGCTCGGTGGAAATGTATTTCCCGAAGCTGTTCGACAGCCCGTCGGCCCGCGTGTCGGCGTTCTTCGATTTCGGTAACGTCTACAGCGGCGTCGACAACTTCAAGGCCAACGAGCTGCGCGCCTCCACCGGTGTGGCGCTGTTGTGGCGCGCCCCGGTCGGCCCCATCTCGATCAGCTACGCGTTTCCGCTGAAGAAGGAAGACAACGACGAGATCGAGCGCCTGCAGTTCACCTTCGGCGGCCAGTTCTAAGAGACGTGAGCACAACAATGGCGGCCCGACATCTCGGGCCGCCATTGTTTGTTTAGGAACCGCTGGATCCTGCGCAGCTTTTAGCGGTAGCTATCCCAAACGGTGCTCAGGCAGGTGTAGGTGGCGCTCCAGTCGGACGCATCGACGCAGGCAATTTGCTGATCCCAGAAGCTATGCGCCTGGGCACGCTGATCGGCGAAGTCATCGGCCGATGCGGTGGTCACGGCGCCAAGCAGGAGCAGGCTTCCGACAATGGAGAGGGCAGTTTTCATATGCTTCTTCCTAGGTTCGCCGCACGATTGCGACCTGCGAAGAGATACGCCCGCATGTTTGGCGACTCTTTGGTCGGGTTTTTTTTCCGTAAAAACAGCCACCTAATGTTTACGCGAGGTTCACCCTGATGCACTTGACCGCCAGTGCGATTGCCGAACAGTTTGGCTTGACCGTCGTCGGCGACGGCACCACCGAAGTCACCGGTGTCGCCACCCTGGCCCATGCCGGCGCGGGGCAGCTGAGCTTCCTGTCCAACCCGCGCTATCGCCCGCAGCTGGCCGAGACCCAGGCCGCAGTGGTGGTGGTGCGCGCCGACGATGCCGAGGCAGCCAAGGGCACCGCCCTGGTCGCCAAGGACCCGTACACCGCCTTCGCCAAGATCGCCGCGCTGTTCGACGTGGCGCCGGTGCGCGCGCCCGGCATCCATGCATCGGCAGTGATCGACCCCACCGCGCAAGTCTCGCCGGGCGCCCATGTCGGCCCGTTCGTCAGCATCGGTGCGCGCAGCCGCGTGGGCGATGGCTGCGTGATCGGCACCGGCAGCATCATTGGCGAGGACTGTGTGGTGGACGACGGCAGCGAACTGCTGGCCCGGGTTACCCTGGTCACCCGCGTGCGGCTGGGCAAGCGCGTGCGGATCCACCCCGGCGCGGTGATCGGCGCCGACGGCTTCGGCCTGGCAATGGATGCCGGCCATTGGATCAAGGTGCCGCAGCTTGGCGGCGTGGTGATCGGCGACGATTGCGAGATCGGCGCCAACACCTGCATCGACCGCGGCGCACTGGAAGACACCGTGCTGGAAGAAGACGTCCGCGTGGATAACCTGGTGCAGATCGCGCACAACTGCCGCATCGGCGCGCACAGCGCGATTGCCGGCTGCACCGGCATTGCCGGCAGCGCCAAGATCGGCCGCTACTGCCTGCTCGGCGGGCATGTCGGCGTGGTCGGCCACCTGGAGATCTGCGACAAGGTGGTGATCACCGGCAAGTCGGTGGTACGCAATTCCATTCACGAGCCGGGCGAGTATTCGTCCGGCACCCCTCTCACCGACAATCGCACGTGGCGCAAGAATGCCGCGCGCTTCAAACAACTCGATGCGCTGGCAAGGCGCATCCTGGCTGTGGGCAAGGAGAACGCATGAGTCACCCCGTTTACGAGCTGCCGATCGACGTCAACCAGATCCAGACGCTGATTCCGCACCGCTACCCGTTCCTGCTGATCGACCGGGTCATCGAGCTGGACCTGGAGGCCAAGCGCATCGTCGGGCAGAAGAACGTCAGCATCAACGAGCCGTTCTTTCAGGGCCACTTCCCGACCCGTCCGGTGATGCCGGGCGTGTTGATCATCGAAGCGCTGGCGCAGGCCGGCGGCGTGATGACCCAGCTCGGCCTGGGGCGCGATGCGCTGTCCAAGCTGTTCTACATGGTCAAGGTCGACAACGCGCGCTTCAACAAGCAGGTGGTGCCGGGCGACGTGCTGATCCTGGAAGTGCAGATGAAGCGCCTGATCCGCAACATGGGATGCTATTACGGCGAGGCCAAGGTCAACGGCGAAATCGTGGCCAGTGCCGAAGTCATGTGCGCCGGCGCCAAGGAATAATCCGTTTTTGGAGGTGAGACACGATGCGTGATCAAGCACCCTTGATTCATCCCACCGCCGTCATCGATCCCTCGGCGCAGCTAGCCAGCGATGTGCGCGTCGGCGCGTTCTCGCTGATCGGCGCGGACGTGGAGATCGGCGCCGGCACCGAGGTGGGGCCGCATTGCTCGATCCATGGTCCGACCCGGATCGGCCGCAACAACCGCTTCATCGGGCATGCGGCCATCGGCGGCGAGCCGCAGGACAAGAAGTACGCCGGCGAACGCACCGAGCTGGTGATCGGCGACGGCAACGTGATCCGCGAGTTCGTCACCATCAACCGCGGCACCGGCGGTGGTGGAGGCATCACCGTGGTCGGCGACGACAACTGGATGCTGGCCTATACCCACGTGGCGCACGATTGCCATGTCGGCAACCACTGCGTGTTCTCCAACAACACCACGCTGGCCGGCCATGTCACCGTGGGCGACTACGTGATCATCAGCGGTTTTGCCGGCGCGCATCAGTTCTGCCGCATCGGCGCGCACGCCTTCCTGGGCATGGGCGCGCTGACCAACGGCGACGTGCCGCCGTTCACCATGGTCGGCAGCGAATCGCTGGGCCGCCCGCGCGGCATCAACAGCGAAGGGCTCAAGCGCCGCGGCTTCGATGCCGAGCGCATCACCGCGATCAAGC
Organism: Xanthomonas sp. NCPPB 1325; assembly: GCF_041477645.2. NCBI lineage: Bacteria > Pseudomonadati > Pseudomonadota > Gammaproteobacteria > Lysobacterales > Lysobacteraceae > Xanthomonas > Xanthomonas sp. NCPPB 1325. Next base: position 1,741,877 of record NZ_CM192985.1, on the reverse strand, counting down.
GCGCCTACCGCACGCTGTATGTGGCCGGCCTGCCGCTGGCCGACGCCAAACTGCAGCTGGCCGAACAGGCCAAGAGCAGCGACGACGTGCGCGGGATGCTCGAGTTCATCGACGCGGCAGAACGGCCGTTGTTGCGATGAATATCGGGACCCGGGACCCGGGACCGGGGACCCGGGAAAAGCAGAGCACCGACCCAGTTGCCGTGACGGGTCCCGGGTCCCGGGTCCCGGGTCCCGCACCTCGCATCGCGCTGATCGCCGGCGAAGCCTCCGGCGACATCCTCGGTGCGGGGCTGATCGAGCAGCTGCGGCTACGCTATCCGACTGCCGAATTCGTCGGCATCGGCGGCGATGCGATGCGTGGCGTCGGGTGCCAGACCTGGTTCGATGCCAGCGAGCTGGCGGTGATGGGCCTGACCGAAGTGCTGCGCCATCTGCCGCGCCTGCTCAAGCTGCGCAGCGCGTTCCGCGAGCGCGTGCTGGCGTGGAAGCCGGATGTATTCATCGGCATCGATGCGCCGGATTTCAATCTGCCGGTGGAGCGCTGGCTCAAGCAGCGCGGCATCAAGACCGTGCACTACGTCAGCCCCTCGGTGTGGGCGTGGCGCGAGAAGCGCGCCGAGAAGATCGGCGTCAGTGCCGACCTGGTGCTGTGCCTGTTCCCGATGGAGCCGCCGATCTACGCCAGGCACGGCGTGGATGCGCGCTTCGTCGGCCACCCGATGGCCGACGATATCGCCTACCAGGCCGACCGCGAGGCCGCGCGCGCCAAGCTCGGCATCTCCGCCTCCAGCACCGTGCTGGCCGTGTTGCCGGGCAGCCGGCATGGCGAGATCAGCCGGCTCGGCGACACCTTTTTCCAGGCCGCCTGGCTGGTCTCCGAGCATCTGCACAACCTGCACGTACTGGTACCCGCGGCCAATCCGGGCTGCAAGCAAGTGCTGGCCGAGCAGCTCTCGCGTTCGTCGCTGCCGGTGCTGCGCTCGCACCTGCTCGACGGCCAGGCGCGCGCCGCCATGCTGGCCGCCGACGTGGTGCTGCTGGCCTCCGGCACTGCCACACTGGAAGCCATGCTGGTCAAGCGCCCGATGGTGGTCGGCTACAAGGTCGCGCCGCTGACCTACCGCATCGTCAAGACGCTGGGCCTGCTGAAGGTCAACCGCTATGCGCTGCCCAACATCCTGGCCAACGATGACCTGGCCCCGGAGCTGATGCAGGACGACTGCACCCCGGAACGGCTATGCGTGGCCCTGCTGGACTGGTTCAAGCACCCCGAGAAGGTCGCCGCCCTGCAACCGCGCTACCTGGCCCTGCATGCGCAGTTGCGCCGCGATGCGTCGGCACGGGCAGCGGATGCAGTCGCAGAGCTGGTCGGGACCCGGGACCCGGGACCCGGGACCCGGGAGGCAGAAAGTTCCCTATGAAAGCGTTAGAGGCAGCGCTGACGCTGTTCCCCGGGTCCCCGGTCCCGGGTCCCGGGTCCCGGCTCTACGCCGGCGTCGACGAAGCCGGCCGCGGCCCGCTCGCTGGTCCCGTCGCGGTGGCGGCGGTGGTGTTCGACCCCGGCAAGCCGCGCATCAACGGGCTGGACGATTCCAAGCAGCTCACGGCCGAACGGCGCGAGCAGCTGTATGCGCGCATCATCGACCGCGCGCTGGCGTGGTCGGTGGTGCTGATCGACAGCGAAGAGATCGACCGCATCAATATCTACCAGGCGACCATGCTCGGCATGCGCCGGGCGGTGGAAGGCGTGGCGCACGTGGCCGGATTTGCGCGCATCGACGGCAACCGGGTGCCCAAGGGGCTGCCCTGCCCGGCCGAGGCCCTGATTGGCGGGGATGCCATCGACCGCGCCATCATGGCGGCCTCGATCGTGGCCAAGGTCACCCGCGACCGTCTGATGCACGAATTGCACGCGCAACACCCGGAATACCGCTTCGACCAGCACAAGGGCTACAGCACCCCGATCCATCTGGCCGCGCTGCAAAACCACGGGCCCTGTCCGCACCATCGGCGCAGCTTTGCGCCGGTGCGGTTGGCGCTGGAGGGCCGGGACCCGGGACCCGGGACCGGGGACCCGGAACAGCTGCGGATCGTGCAACACGCCGGCGCCGTCTAGGCACGGACCGGCGCCCCACCGCCCGTGCAGGAAGCGATGCGCGGGCTCTCAACCAGGCGATCCACCGCTGTTCCGGGTCCCCGGTCCCGGGTCCCGGGTCCCGCCGCCTCAGCTGTCAAGCCTTGTTCGCCTTCGCCCCCGCCGGTACCCTGACCGCGCATTATTCCGGTCTCGCATGTCCACTTCCCGCTTCGTCCATCTGCACGTCCACACCGAGTTCTCGCTGGCGGATTCCACCATCCGTGTGCCCGAGAAACCGGATCAGGCTGACCCGAAAAAGGCCAAGCAGGCCAACCTGCTGAGCCGGGCGGTCGAGCTCGACATGCCCGCGTTGGCAGTCACCGACCTCAACAACCTGTTCGCGCTGGTCAAGTTCTACAAGGCCGCCGAAGGCGTGGGCATCAAGCCGATCGCCGGCGCCGACGTGATGATCGCCACGCCGGACATGACGCCGTGGCGCATGACCCTGCTGTGCCGCGACCGCGAAGGCTACCTGAGCCTGTCGCGGCTGCTGACGCGCGCCTGGATGGAAGGCCACCGCCCCGAAGGCGGGGTGGCGATCCATCCGGAATGGCTGCAGGCCGGGCACGCCAACCTGTTCGCGCTGGCAGGCCGCGACAGCCTGGCCGGGCGCCTGTTCAACGAGGGCCGCGCGGATCTTGCCGAGCAGCAGCTGGCCGACTGGCAGCGCGTGTTCGGCGACGGTCTGCACCTGGAACTGACCCGCACCGGGCGCGAGGGCGAGGAACGCTTCAACCAGTTCGCGCTGCATGCCGCCGGCGTGCGTGGGCTGCCGGTGGTGGCCAGCAACGATGTGCGTTTTTTGTACGCCAGCGACTTCAACGCGCACGAAGCGCGCGTGTGCATTTCGTCGGGCCGCGTGCTCGACGACCCCAAGCGCCCGCGTGACTACAGCGACCAGCAGTACATGAAGTCCAGCGAGGAGATGGCGGCGCTGTTCGCCGACATCCCCGACGCCATCGACAACACGCTGGCGCTGGCGCAACGCTGCAACATCGAGATGCGCCTGGGCACCTACTTCCTGCCCGCCTACCCGGTGCCGGACGACGAGACGCTGGACAGCTGGATCCGCAGCCAGTCGCGCGACGGTCTGGCCGCACGCCTGGAAAAGAACCCGATCGCACCGGGCAAGACCCGCCAGGACTACGTGGACCGGCTCGAATTCGAGCTCGACACCATCATCAAGATGGGCTTTCCCGGCTACTTCCTGATCGTGGCCGACTTCATCCAGTGGGGAAAGAACCAGGGCATTCCGATCGGCCCGGGACGCGGTTCCGGTGCCGGTTCGCTGGTGGCCTGGGCGCTGCAGATCACCGACCTGGACCCGCTGCCGTACAACCTGCTGTTCGAGCGCTTCTTGAACCCCGAGCGCGTGTCGATGCCCGACTTCGACATCGACTTCTGCATGGACCGCCGCGACGAAGTCATCGACTACGTGGCGCGCAAATACGGCCGCGAGCGCGTCAGCCAGATCATCACCTACGGCACCATGGCCGCCAAGGCGGTGGTGCGCGACGCCGGGCGCGTGCTCGGTTTCACCTACGGCCTGGTGGATAGCGTTGCCAAGCTGATCCCCAACATCCTGGGCATCACGCTCAAGGATGCGATGGGCGAAGGCAAGGATTCGGAGATGGCCTCGCCGGACCTGATCCAGCGCTACCAGGTCGAAGACGATGTGCGCGACCTGATGGATCTGGCGCGCCAGCTCGAAGACCTCACCCGCAACGCCGGCAAGCACGCCGGCGGCGTGGTGATCGCGCCCGAGCCGCTCTCCGAGTTCTGCCCGCTGTTCGCCGAACACGACGAGGATGGCCGCGGCAAGAACCCGGTGACCCAGTTCGACAAGGACGACGTCGAAGCGGTGGGCCTGGTGAAGTTCGACTTCCTCGGCCTGCGCACGCTGACCATCATCGATTGGGCGGTCAAGGCGATCAACGTGCGCCATGCACGCGCCGGCATCGACCCGGTCGACATCACCACCATTCCGCTGGACGACGTGCCCACCTACAAGGGCGTGTTCGCCTCGGGCAATACCGGTGCGGTGTTCCAGTTCGAATCCTCGGGCATGCGCCGCCTGCTCAAGGACGCGCGCCCTGACCGCTTCGAGGACCTGATTGCGCTGGTGTCGCTGTACCGCCCCGGCCCGATGGACCTGATCCCGGACTTCAACGCGCGCAAGCATGGCCAGCAGGAGATCGTGTATCCCGATCCGCGCACCGAAGTCATCCTGAAAGACACCTACGGCATCATGGTGTACCAGGAGCAGGTGATGCAGATGGCGCAGATCGTCGGCGATTACTCGCTGGGCGGCGCCGACCTGCTGCGTCGCGCGATGGGCAAGAAGGTGCCGGCCGAAATGGCCAAGCACCGCGAAATCTTCCGCGAAGGTGCAGCCAAGGGCGGCGTGAGCGCGGCCAAGGCCGACGAAATCTTCGATTTGATGGAGAAGTTCGCCGGCTACGGTTTCAACAAATCGCACGCCGCCGCGTACGCGTTGGTCAGCTACCAGACTGCGTGGCTGAAACGGCATTACCCGGCCGAGTTCATGGCCGCCACGCTGTCCTCGGACATGGACAACACCGACAAGGTGGTGGGCTTCCTGGATGAGGTGCGCAACCTCGGCCTCACCGTCAAGCCGCCGCGCGTCAACGAATCGGCCTACCAGTTCGAGGCCGCCAGCCCGGACACCATTCAATACGGGTTGGGCGCGATCAAGGGCGTCGGCCAGGGCGCGTGCGAGGCCATCGTCGAAGAACGCCAGCGCGGCGGCCCCTACACCACGCTGCTGGATTTCTGCACGCGTGTGGGCACCGCAAAGCTCAACCGGCGCACGCTGGAAGCGATGATCAATGCCGGTGCGATGGATGGCCTGGGCAAGAACCGCGCCTCGCTGATGCTGCAGCTGCCCGAAGTAATGAAGGCCACCGAGCAGATGGCGCGCGAACGTGCCTCGGGCCAGAACTCGCTGTTCGGCGGGCCGGACCCGAGCGCGCCGGCGATGCGGCTGGACCTGCCAGAAAGCAAGGAATGGCCGCTGGGCCAGTTGCTCACTGGCGAGCGCGAAACGCTGGGCTTCTACCTCAGCGGGCATCCGTTCGATCCGCACCGCGAGGAAGTGCGCGAGCTGGTCGGCTGCGATCTGGGCGCGCTGGAAAAGATCGTGGCGTCCCAGCAGCGTGGTGGCGGCGGTAGTGGCGGCGACGGCGAAAAGCGCGCCTGGCGGCCGGAAGTGAGCGCGATCCTGGCCGGCCAGGTGGTCGGCGTACGCCGCAAGGGCGACAGCCAGGTGTTCGTGCAACTCGAAGACGGCCGCGGCCGGGTGGAGTGCAGCGCGTTCTCCGATGCGATGGCCGAGTTCGGCCACCTGCTCACCCGCGACCGCATCCTGATCGTCAAGGGCGGTCTGCGCGAGGACGAATTCAACGGCGGCTACAGCCTGCGCATCCGCCAGTGCTGGGACTACGAGCAGATCTGCGCCGACCACGCACAGCGGCTGTCGCTGCGCCTGGACCTGCGCGAGAAGCAGGCCTTCCCCCGTATCGACGCGCTGCTGGCCAAACACCGCCCCGGCAAGACCCCCCTGCGCCTGGACCTGCTGCTGCGCGCACCCAGCGGCGGCGTGGCCGGCATGCTCGACCTCAATGGCACCCATTCGGTGCGCATCGACCAGCAGCTGATGGACAGCCTGCGCGCCGACCCGGCGGTGCGGACGGTGAAGATCAAGTACAGCCCCCCATGGGCGCAGTGAGGCCGGGACTCGGGACCCGGGACCCGGGACCCGGGACCCGCAAGCGCTTACGCGGTCCCAAACCCTCCACGCTCAGACTCTGTTTCTGTCTTGTATTTGCCTTTGCCTTGCCTTGCCGGGTCCCGGGTCCCGGGTCCCGGGTCCCGAGTCCCGAGCCCCGAGTCCCGAGTCCCGGCTCCATCCCAACGCCCCCGTACGGGCCAGCCACACCGCTTCAGCTACACTCCCCGCCTTACGTTGACGACGCCATTGCATGAATCCTAACTACCTCGACTTCGAGCAACCCATCGCCGATCTGGAAGCCAAGATCCAGGAACTGCGCAAGGCCAGTACCGGGCCTGCGGTCAACGTGGAGACCGAAGTGCGGGCGCTGCGCGACAAGCTGCGCGTGCGCACCGCGCAGATCTTCCGCGATTTGTCGGCCTGGCAGGTCTCGCAGCTGGCGCGCCACCCGCAGCGCCCGTACACGCTGGATTACATCAACACCATCTGCGACGAATTCCAGGAGCTGGCCGGCGACCGCGCCTATGCCGACGACAAGGCGATTGTTGGTGGTCTGGGCCGCATCGACGGCCGCCCGGTAGTGATCATCGGCCACCAGAAGGGCCGCGACACCAAGACCAAGGTGGCGCGCAACTTCGGCATGCCGCGCCCGGAGGGCTACCGCAAGGCGCTGCGCCTGATGAAGCTGGCCGAGCGTTTCCGCCTGCCACTGCTGACCTTCATCGACACCCCCGGCGCCTACCCGGGCATCGGTGCGGAAGAGCGCGGCCAGTCCGAGGCGATCGCGCGCAATCTGCTGGAAATGGCCGAACTCAAGATCCCGGTGATCTGCACGGTGATCGGCGAAGGCGGCTCCGGCGGCGCGCTGGCGATCGGCGTGGGCGACCGCACCCTGATGCTGGAATACGGCACCTATTCGGTGATTTCGCCGGAAGGCTGCGCCTCGATCCTGTGGAAGGACGCGGCCAAGGCCAAGGACGCCGCCGAACAACTCGGCCTGACCGCCAAGCGCCTGAAAGGCCTGGGCCTGGTCGACAAGGTGGTCCGCGAGCCCACCGGCGGCGCGCACCGCAACCCCGAGCAGATGGGCAAGCGCCTGAAGGCGGTCCTGCTCAACGAGCTGGACGCGCTGGAAAAGATCCCGGTGGAAACCTTGCTACAGCAGCGCTACGAGCGCCTGCGTAGCTACGGTGCCTACGAGGGGCACTGAACCGTCGCGCTCCGTGGCCCGGAGTGCGCGCAACCCGCTAATGGACAGGACGTCCCAGCCACCCTGAGTCGCTGCGCTCGATCCTGTTGCAGATGGCCTGCTGCGTGCAGATGGTGTGCAGCGGCTGGTCCGTCCTACCGAATAGTGATCCTGCTGAAGTTCTAGGCCGGCATCGCGATGACGTCAGCCTCGGCTCCTGCGTGCAAGGCGACACCACGCCTTGCACGCAACGCCGCTCAGAACGGCTTGGCCAGCACCAGCCAGATCACACCGACCAGCAGGATCACCGGCACCTCGTTGAACAAGCGCAGTGCACGCCCGCTCGGGACGGCACGCCCCTGGTCCACGCCCTTCAGCCAGCGTCCGGCCACGATGTAGTGCGCCAGGATCAACGCAACCGCGAACAGCTTGGCGTGTAGCCAACCGCCGGTCACCATGGTCGGGAAATCGGGAATCACGCGGTAGCCCTGCCACAGCACCGCGCCCAGCAGCAGCGCCAGCCCCAGCATGCTGTGACCGAATTTGTACAGCCGCCGGCCCATCAGCACCAGGCGTGCGCGCACTGCAGATTCGCCGCCGGCTTCGGCGATGTTGACCAGGATGCGCGGCAGATAGAACACCGCCGCCATCCAGGCGATCACGAACAACAGATGGAAGGTCTTGATCCACAAATACAGGGTCATGCGCTGGCTCCGTTGGCTCGCGTAGGATGGCCCGCATTTTCACCCATCCGCACGCGCGAAAGCAGCTGAGACCATGCAGCAGTCAGACCAGAAACAGTACGACGCCCAGTATTTCCGCCGCTGGTATCGCGATGCCGGGTTGGCCGACCCCGCCCGCCTGCGACGCAAGGTCGCACTCGCGGTCGCACAGGCCGAGTACTACCTGGAACGCCCAATCCGCAGCGTGCTGGATGTCGGCTGCGGCGAAGCCGCATGGCGCGCGCCCTTGCTGGCGCTGCGTCCCAAGCTCAGCTACCTGGGCTTCGACAGCAGCGACTACGCCGTCCGGCGCTACGGCCGTAGCCGCCAGATCCACCCTGCCCGCTTCGGCGACTTCGCCTGGCTGCGCCCCTGCGCACCGGTGGACCTGCTGATCTGCTCGGATGTCCTGCATTACGTGCCCACGCGCGAATTCAATCAGGGCCTGCCCGGGTTGGCCGAAATGTGCGCAGGCGTGGCGTTTCTGGAAACCTTTGCCGAAGAAGATGCCTTCGAAGGCGACCATGACGGTTTTCAGGCGCGGCCATCGCGCTGGTACCGGCGCCGCTTCGCCAGCGTGGGCTTTACTGCGCTCGGGTCGCACTGCTGGTTGTCACCGCAATTGGCTGGAGAGACGTCTGCATTGGAGCGCAGCTGAGCAGATGTTCGCGGCGGCCGGCGACCGGAAGAAGTCCCTCGCAGCAACGGATTGCGATCACGTGCCTGGCTCGACGTGGTTGGTGTATCGCCGGGTCGTCTTTGAGTCCGCGAGGGCTTCGCCAAGTACCCTCACCCCAACCCCTCTCCCGCAGGAGGGGGGGCTTTGCTTCTGCAGGCACTTCGACAGGACTGCCGATTACACGCTGGTCGCATCGCTCCCAACGTCATCCGGCCGCCTAGCGCGATCTTCCAGCCGTGCACGCCATCCGAACGAGCACAGACAGCAGTAGATAACACAGCCGATGTCTGCCATAGCTCCCATGACAGCCTCAACCGCCCGGAGCCCCATTAAGGTGCAAATGCGCCAAACCCGGTATGCTGCGCGGCAGCAAAACCGCACGGATGGGTGGAATGCTTTATCAACTGCATGAGCTGACCCGCAATCTGCTAGCCCCCTGGGTGCATCAGGCCCAGGCGAACGCCAAGATGTTCTCCGACCCCGACAGCCTGTGGGCATCGCTTCCCGGTGCCGAACGCATGGCCGCCAGCAACGAGCTGTTCCATCGGCTGGGCAAGGAATACGAAAAGCCTGCCTGGGCGCTGGACGATGTCGAGGTCGATGGCCATTCGCTGCCGATCATCGAACGCGAGGTGCTGAGCAAGCCGTTCTGCCGGCTGTTGCGCTTCAAGCGTTTCAGCGACCACGTCGAGCTGATCGGCAAGATGAAGGAGCAACCGGCGGTGCTGGTGGTGGCGCCGTTGTCCGGCCACCACGCCACCCTATTGCGCGACACCGTGCGCACCCTGCTGCGCAACCACAAGGTCTATGTGACCGATTGGGTGGACGCGCGCATGGTGCCGCTGGAAGCAGGCGCGTTCCGGCTGGAGGACTACATCACCTACATCCAGGAGTTCATCCGCCATATCGGCGCCGAGCGCCTGCATGTGGTGAGCGTCTGTCAGCCCACGGTACCGGTGTTGGCGGCGGTGTCGCTGATGGCCAGCAACGACGAACCCACCCCGCGCTCGCTGGTGATGATGGGTGGGCCGATCGACGCGCGCCGCAGCCCCACCCAGGTCAACAACCTGGCCACGGAAAACGGCATCGAGTGGTTCCAGAACAACCTGATCCACACCGTGCCGTTCCCGTATCCGGGCCATGGCCGCCAGGTGTATCCGGGCTTCCTGCAGCATGCCGGCTTCCTCTCGATGAACCCCAATCGGCACGTGATGTCGCACTGGGATTTCTACACCGATCTGGTCAAGGGCGACCTGCAGGATGCGCAAGCGCACCGGCAGTTCTACGACGAATACAACGCCGTGCTCGACATGCCGGCCGAGTATTACCTGGACACGATTCGCGTAGTGTTTCAGGAGTTTTTGCTGCCGCAGGGCAAGTGGAAAGTGGACGGCCAACTGGTCAAGCCATCGGCGATCCGCAATACCGCGCTGCTGAGCATCGAAGGCGAGCTGGACGACATCGCCGGCCTCGGCCAGACCGAGGCGGTACACGATCTATGCACCGGCATCGATGCGGCGCATCGCCGTCATCTGGTGGTGGAAGGCGCCGGTCACTACGGCATCTTCAGTGGCCGTCGTTGGCGTGAAGTGGTGTATCCGCAGGTACGCGAATTCATCGCCCGCTACGATGCCGACCCGGTTGGCAGCCGCGACCCGGCTACCGTGACCCCGATCCGCAAGCGCGGCAAACGCGCCTGAACCAAGAAATAAAATCCCCGGCACGGCCGGGGATTTTTTTGCATCGCCACTGAGGTCGCCCGGCAAACCTGCTACGCAACCGCCAGGTGCGCGCGGCCCGCGGCCAGCACGGTATATCTCGCTCGCACACTCCGGTTCCTGTGCGCTGCCCACGCCCGACCGACAACTGCTCGCTACGTGTTGTCAGCTGTTCTACGTGCGACAGCACGCGAAGCAATGCCGGCCTGCGAACGCCATCATCGATGCTGGGCATGCCGATATATCGCTCGCGCGCGTCACGCAGCCGTTTCGCCACTCTTGACCAACAGCTGCTTGGCGAACATGCCGTGCAGCTTGCCGAAGGCGCGCGCCAGATGCAGCGTGACGAACAACAACAGCACGCCCACCGCGAACAACGGCAACGTCAGCCAGGAACCGGTGATGTCCACGCCATCCCAGGTCAGCACGGCCGTGTTGTCGAACAACACGACAAGCGGTGAAGCGGCCAGCCCCAGCGACAGCGACAGCAGCGTGCAAAACACGGTGAAGTAGAGAGTACCCAGCGGCAGCATCAACCCGAAGTACAGCATCGTGCTCCAGGTGCGCACGTCGGTGAACATCGCGCCGATGCGTTGCAGCCAGCTGCCTTGCAGGCCCGGATGTTGCGGGCGACGCGGCATGCGCACGCCGAGCAGCGTTTCAATCACGCGGCCTTCCACCAGCGACAACACCCGTACCGAGCCGAAGAACAACACCAGCAACGGCACGCCGATGATCAGGATCAGCAGCCCGATCGACAGGCTCGCGCCAGTGACGACCCAGGTGAAATAAAACACGCCGGTAAGCAGCGACAGCAGCATGTAGAACAGTGCGCCATAGGTGCGCGGGTCGGCTGCCACACCGAAGAAGTTGCCAATCCACGATGCGCGTTTGGGCGGCGCCGGTGGACGCAACGCGCGGGTCACGGTCACTTCGGTTTCGCGGTAGATCTCGGCCACTTCCTCCGGCGCGCCGTAGCTGCCAGCCACGCCTGCAATGACCTCCGCCTCGCTCTTGCCGTGCTGTTCCGCAAGCTCGGCGCGCAGATATTCTTCGGCATCGTAGAGCGCGTCCTGGATCATCGCCGGGTCGGCGCCCGCCAGCGCCTGGCGCAGCTGCGCCAGGTAATCGGAAATGGTGGTTGGCAACGGATGTGACTGCGCAACTGTATTCATGAGTGGGTCCCCTGCAGCACTGAGTCAACGGAATCACGGGTGGCGCGCCAGGCGGCGGTCCAGTCGCGCAGGCAGTCACGCCCGCTGTCGGTAATGCGGTAATAACGGCGCGGCGGCCCAGACGCGGATGGCTCGATATGGCTCTGCAACAGCCCCGCCCCTTCCAGATTGCGCAGTACCGGATACAAGGCGCTCTGCTTGCCGCTGAGCACGCCTTCCAGCCGCTCCAGCCGTTTGGCGATGAGATAGCCGTAAAGCGGCTCTTCGGCCTGTGCCAGGACGGCCAGCAAGGCCAGCGACACGGTGCCCGCACTCAGCTCCTTCTGAAATTTGCGTAGGTGGATATCCGGCTCGCTCATCGGCCATCTCCGCTAGGTCGAAGGTGATGCTATGTAGAACCTAGCTATAGTGGATGTGCCGGTAGTCATGGGCGGGGATTGGGGATTCGGCATTGGGGATTCGCCAAAACGAAAACAAAGCGGTGGTCGCCAGCTTGTTCGAGCAGTGTCGGCATCGCAGCGAGCTCCACCGCAAAAACCCAGCGCCGCCGTTGCGAATCCCCGATGCCGAATCCCCAATCCCCGCCCACTAGCGCCCGCCTGCGCAAACCCCAGTCCGTTCATGAGCTTAGAACCTTTGGGTTACTGCGTTTCCGGCACGGCTTTACTACAGTCAACGCCCCCCGTGCCGATAAGCTTCGCTCAGGGGTTTTCATTTTTCGATGGGGCAAGACGATGCAATTGACACGCTTGGCGCAGCCGGCCATGGCTGATACTTCCTTTGGTGCCACACGGCGCCTGTGCCTTGCGATCGGGTTGGCGTTGCCGGGCCTGGCGCTGGCGCAGGTGCAGCCGGCACCGGCCAACGCCGAGCAGGCCGTTGCCGAGCCGGCCAAGGCGCCGGTGACCACCGCGCCGGCCACCGCAAAGGGCTATCCGCAGGAAGCCCAGGGCTGGGGCGCCAAGCAGGGCGGCAACATGTGGCAGGTGCGCTGGGCCGAAGACTGGTCGTATTTGAAAGACACGTCCAAGCGCAAGAGCCCGTTCGATCCGCTCAAGTACATCCCGCTCAGCGAAGACGGCGATGTCTACGTCTCGCTCAGCAACGAGCTGCGCGTGCGCAGCAACACCATCACCAACCCGGGGCTGATTCCCGGCAGCCACTCGCAACAGCAGTATCTGCTGCGCGCGTTCTTCGGCGCAGACCTGCACGTGGGCGAACACTTCCGTCTTTACACGGAACTGGCGCACGGCAGCCTGGATGGGCGCAACGAAGGCGCCAAGACCGGCACGCAGGAGAACAATGCCATCCTGCAGCAGGTGTTCTTCGACGTGAAAGGCCGCATCGGCAGCGCCGACACCGGTTTGCGGGTCGGCCGTCAGGTCTTCGTCGATGGCCCCACCACCTTGATGGCGCTGCGCGACAATACCGACATCTTCGTCACCTTCAACGGTGCGCGTGCCTGGGCGATCGGCGACAAAACGCGTGTCGACGTGTTCGACTTCAATTTCAACCTGGATGGCACCGAAGGCCTGGGCGACGACCGTATCGATCGCTCGCGGCATTTCCGCGGTGTGGTCGGTGGCTACCGCCTGCCGACCGCCAAGCCGATGTACCTGGAACCGTTCTTCTATCAATTTCGCAACGACAATCAGGTGTGGGGCCGGCAGACCGCCGAAGAGCACCGCAATTACTACGGCCTGCGCCTGTGGGGCAACGTGGGCAAGCTGCGCACCGACTCGTTCGTGACCGTGCAGCGCGGCAGCTTTGGCGGACGCGACCTGCGTGCCTACATGGCCAGCACCTCCAACGCCTGGTCGCTGAGCGAAACCGGCTGGAAGCCGCGCCTGGGGTTCCATAGCGAAATCGCCTCCGGCGGTGGCGGCACCTCCGGTACCGGCACGCTGCGCAACAACAACTTCCTGTACGGCAACACGATCTATTTCAGCTGGGCCACCTTCTTCGGCCCGGTGAATCTGGTCACCGCCGCGCCGACCTTCACCTTCTCGCCCACCTCCAAGCTCACCGTGAATCTGGAATGGGAAACCCTGTGGCGCCAGACCACCAGCGATGCGATCTACAACAACCAGGCACGCGCCTATGCACGCACGCAGAACACCGGCGAGCGCCGCATCGGCACCATGCCGCGCATCAACGCCACCTGGAACATCGACCCGAACTGGTCGGTAACCTTCCGCGCCGAGCACCTGATGGCCGGCCCCGCGCTGGAAAGAGCCGGTTATGGCGATTCGACCTTCGTGATGGGCTGGTTGAACTTCCGGTTCTAAGCACCGCAAGCTCAGCGCAGTTGCGTGCGTGAATCCAAAGGCATGGCGCGTTATCCATGCATCCGAGAATCGTCTGATCACATGCCGCGTTCCTGCAGGGACGCGGCATGTTTGTTTTTTGGCGTTAGTCGGTGCAAGGACTGGCAAAGAGGCTGGGTACCTCGGCAGTCGTGGCGGACGTACCCTCATCCGGCGCTGCGCGCCACTTTCTCCCGGAGGGAGAAGGGAGTAGCTGCCATCTACTGCGGTCGGCTACGTCTGTCATCTACTGCCCTTGCTTACGTCAGCCACTTGCAGCTGCCGCTTGCAGCCTGCGCCGCCTGCGCTTGTGTCTGTGTCTGTCGGCTGTCGGCTATCGCCGTTTGCGTCCGGATCTGCTGCCTGCCGCTTGCTGTCTTCGTCTGGGCCTATATGCCTGTGTCACCGTCTGGGCCCTGCTCCGGCCCTACCTCGATTGCAGCAATGTCGCCGCAGTGGACCGACGTGCTGCCGCTCGACACGCCGCAAAGCGCTGTTCTCCATTCCGAATATCCATTCCCCATTCCCGATTCCCCACCCACCTCCACCGGACGCGGCCGAATGCCTACACTATGCAGATGTCCGAATCCCCCACTCCGCATTCCCGCCCTTCCCTGCAACGCGTGTTTCTCACCGGGTTGCTGACCTTGCTGCCGGTCTGGCTGACCTGGGTGGTGGTGAAGTTCGTGTTCGCGCTGCTCTCGGGCATCAGCAGCCCGTGGGTGGTGCCGCTGTCCGAGCGTATCGCCGCCTCGTTCCCGGATAACCTGGGCTGGATCAAGGCGCTGTGGGTGCAGAACACCATCGCGCTGATCGCCACCGTGGCGGCGATCCTGTTTGTCGGCATCCTGAGCCGACGCGTGATCGGCCAGCGCCTGCTGCGCTGGTTCGAGGCGATCATGCGGCGCATCCCGCTGGCCAGCGTGGTCTACGACAGCGCGCGCAAGTTGCTCGACATCCTGCAGACCCAGCCGGGCAGTACCCAGCGCGTGGTGCTGATCGACTTCCCGCATCGCGACATGAAGTCGGTCGGCCTGGTCACCCGCGTCATCAAGGAACAGGGCACCGGCCGCGAGCTGGCGGCGGTGTATGTGCCGACCACGCCCAACCCGACCTCCGGCTATCTGGAAATCGTGCCGGTGGAATTACTCACGCCCACCGACTGGAGCGTGGATCAGGCGATGAGCTTCATCATCTCCGGCGGCGCAGTGGCACCCGAATCGGTTCCCTTCACCCGGACGGCAGACCGCTGAGACCATGACACACGTGCGTACCCTCGACGATCGTGCGGTACGCCTGTTCATTGCGCTGGCCGCGTTCTTCTGCGTCAACGCGGCACTGGCCGAGTTCATCGGCGTCAAGATCTTCGCGCTGGAAGACACGCTGGGCATCGCGCCGTTGAACTGGAACCTGTTCGGTCAACGCGGCTCGCTGAGCTTCACCGCCGGCACCTTGTTGTGGCCGGTGGTGTTCATCATGACCGACACCATCAACGAGTTCTTCGGCAGCCGCGGGGTGCGTTTCATCTCGTGGGTGGCGGTGGCGTTGATCGGCTACGGCTTCGTGTTCGCCTTTGCGGCCATTGCGCTGGCGCCGGCCGGGTGGTGGGTAACCGCGGCGCAGAGCCAGGGCGTGCCGGACTATCAGGCCGCCTTTGCGGCGGTGTTCGGGCAAGGGCTGTGGACCATCGGCGGCTCGCTGGTGGCGTTCCTGGTCGGCCAGTTGATCGACGTGTCGGTGTTCCATCGCATCCGCAAGCTCACCGGCGAACGGCACGTGTGGCTGCGCGCCACCGGCTCCACTGCGGTGTCGCAGCTGGTGGACAGCTTCGTGGTGATCTACATCGCCTTCGTGCTCGGGCCCCAGCACTGGTCGATGGATCAGTTCCTGGCGGTGAGCACGCTCAACTATGTGTACAAGATGGGCTTTGCCGTCCTGCTGATCCCGCTGCTGTATCTGGCGCGCCGCGGCATCGGCGCCTACCTGGGTGCCGAGCGGGCCGAACAGTTGCGCCAGGAAGCCGCGGCCGATTGAGCAGCAAGGCTTGCCGGGTGGCGCGCTTTCCAGGCGCTGCAAGGCATCCGCCGATTGCCGCGCTGCATCATCCGAAGCGGAACCGCGTCCAGCCAGTGCGCCGCATGAATTGCCGATAGGCGGTATGACCGCGATGGGTGGCCGTAACCGTGCGGATCGGGCAAGCTCCCCGCTCGCTTGTTTCCGGAGCCGGTAATGCCCCTCAGCTTTTCCCGCCTGCTGTCGCTGGCCCTCGCCGCCGTGTTGAGCCTGCCAGTGGCAGCGCCCGCCGATGCGGCCAAGAAGAAGACCGCCAAGGCACAGACCACGCAGACGCGCGCGAAGGCGAGCAAAGCCAAGAAGACCACCAAACCCGCGGCCAAGGGCTCCAGGACCGCCAAGGGCAGCAAGGCAGCCAAGGCGCGCCCGCGGCCCGTCGTCGCCCCGGTGGTGCTGACCAAGGCCCAGCAACTCAACCTGCTCTACGACCAGTACTGGGACGCCTCGCTCAAGCTCAACCCGCTGCAGGCCACCTTCCAGGGCGAGAGCCGCTACAACGACCAGTTGCCCAACTTCCTGTCGCCGGCATTCCGTCAGCAGTCGCACGATTTCACCGTGCTGTGGCTGGGCAAGGCCGAGGCGCTCGGGCCGGACGGTCTGAGCGGCCAGGACCTGCTGAGCTATCAGATCTTCGTGCGCGATGCGCGCAGTGCGCTGGCCGCCGAGCAGTTCCCCAGCTGGATGCTGCCGATCAACCAGTTCTACAACATCGCCAGCATTGCCGTGGTGCTGGGCTCGGGCACCGGCGCGCAGCCGTTCAAGACGGTCAAGGATTACGACAACTGGTCGCGGCGTGCGCTGGGCATCCCGGACCTGTTCGACCAGGCCATCACCAACATGCGCGCCGGCATGCAGGCCGGGGTGGTGCAGCCCAAGGTGCTGATGCAGAAAGTGCTGCCGCAGCTGGACGCGATCATTGCGCGCAGTGCCGAAGACAGCCTGTTCTGGGGGCCGATCCGCAACCTGCCGGCCGACATGCCCGAAGCCGACAAGCAGCGCCTCACCGCCGAGTACAAGCGGCTGATCGAGGTGCGCATCCTGCCGGCCTACCGCGCGCTGCGCGGCTTCATCGCCACCGAATACCTGCCGGCCTGTCGCGACACCGACGGCTTGGCAGCGCTGCCCAACGGCGCGGCCTGGTACGCCTACGACGTGCGCCAGAGCACCACCTCGGAACTGAGCCCGGAGCAGATCCACCAGATCGGGCTGGACGAGGTGGCGCGCCTGCAGGGCGAGATCCAGGCGCTGGCCAAGCAGGTCAAGTTCCGCGGCAACCTGCCCAAGTTCTACAAGTTCATGCAGACCGACAGGCGCTTCAGCTTCCGCAGCGAGACCGAGCTGCTGGGATATTACCGGGGCCTGCAGGGGCGCGTGCAGGGCGCGGTGCCGCGCCTGTTCACCGTCCAGGGCATGCCGGAGCTGGAAGTAAGGGCGGTGGAACCGCAGCGTGCGCAGTCGGCGGCCAGCGGCTCGTACATGCGCCCCAGCGCCAACGGCAGCGCGGGCAGCACGCCGGGCATCTTCTACGTCAACACCTCCGACCTGCCCTCGCGCAAGACCTGGGAAGCGGAGAGCCTGTACCTGCACGAGGCAATCCCCGGCCATCACTACCAGCTGGGCCTGCAGCAGCAACTGACCGACCTGCCCAAGTTCCGCCGCCTGGGCGGCGAGACCGCATACATCGAAGGCTGGGGGCTGTACGCCGAATCGCTGGGCCGCGAGCTGGGCCTGTATCAGGACCCGTACAACTATTACGGCTACCTGCAAAACGCGCTCTGGCGCTCGATCCGGCTGGTCGCCGATACCGGCCTGCACAGCAAGGGCTGGACCCGCACGCAGGCCATCGACTACATGCTGGACAACTCGGCGATGAGCCTCACCGATGCCGAAGCCGAGGTCGATCGCTACATGGCCATCCCCGGCCAGGCGCTGGCCTACAAGGTGGGCGAGATGAAGATCGCGCAGCTGCGCGAACAGGCCCAACGCGAGCTGGGGCCGCGCTTCGACGTGCGCGCCTTCCACACCGAAGTGCTCAAGGACGGCTCGGTGCCGCTGGAGATCCTGCAGGAGAAGATCCAGCGCTGGATCGCCACCCAGAAGGGCTGAGGCAGACACGCGCGGCATAGTCCTGTCGCGCGCGCCCCGGAACGGGCGTGCCATCGCACGCCGGCAAACGCGACACGCCTGCCAGATCACCGCGGCGGCGGCCACGGCACACCGCCGCCGTGACCATCGTCAGCCCCGGGCCGTCGCCCGCGCCGCGGCCAGCGCAGCGATGTCGCGCGGCGTGGTGCGGCAACAGCCGCCGATCAGGCGCGCACCGGCGGCCAGCCACTGCGTGTGCTGGTCGGCCAGGCTGCACGCCGGCGCATCGCCGGCGTGCCAGCGCTTGTCGCTGGCGTCGTAGTGTTCGCCGGAGTTGGGGTAGACCACCAACGGCAGCGTGGTCAGCGCCGCCAGGCTCTGCAACGCTGCCGTGACCTGGTCCAGCGCAATGCAGTTGATCCCCACCGCCACCACCTGCGGGCTGGCATCCAATGCCGGCACCACCTGCGCCAACGGCGTGCCATCGCTCAGATGCGCTGCATCGCGCAGGGTGAACGAGAACCATGCGTGCAGCTGCGGAAATTCTTCCAGCACCCGGCGCAAGGCGTCGATCTCGCTGGCCGAAGGCAGGGTCTCGCAAGCCAGCACGTCCACCCCGGCCGCGGCCAGCGCGGCGATGCGCGGACGATGGAAGTCCATCATCTGCGCCAGCGGCAGCACGTAGTCGCCGCGATATTCCGATCCATCGGCCAGATAGGCACCGTACGGCCCGACCGACCCTGCCACCCATAGTGGCGCGTCCTGCGGCCGGGCCTGCAGATGATCGGCGCGCGCCTGTGCGGCCAGCGCCACGCTGCGCGCGATCAGGGCCTGCGACTGCGCCAGATCCAGGCCGCGCGCGGCAAAACCCAACGGCGTGGCCTGGTAACTGGCGGTGATGGCGCAATGCGCACCGGCAGCGAAATAATCGCGGTGCACCTGATAGATCAGCTCCGGCTGCTCCATCAGCACGCGCGCCGACCACAGCGCATCGTTGAGATCGCAGCCGCGCTGTTCCAGTTCGGTGGCCAGGGCGCCGTCCAGCAACACATAACCGTCGTGCTGCAAGGCCTGGCTGAAAGGCGCATCGGCGCGCGGCTGGCGTGGAAGAATCGTCATGGGTGCAGTCTCCGGGCCGCAAGCCATTGGGTGAATGCGTAGGCGCCATAACACAGCGCGACAAAGGGAATGCCGCAGTACAGCGCGATGCGCTGCTGCGGATCGAACGCCAGCCCTATGCAGGCCAGCAGACACAGCAAAAAGCCCAGGATCGGCGTCCACGGATACCACGGCGCGCGGTAGGCCAGCGTCTCCAGCGCAACCGCATCGCGCAGCAGCTGGCGGCGAAACCGGTAATGCGCAGCGCAGATGCTCAGCCAGACCACCACCACCGCAAAGCCGGAGACCGCCGAAATGGCGACGAACACGGTGTCGGCCGCATACACGCCGGTGAGCAGCGCCAGCAAGCCGCCCAGCATGCTCAGCGACACCGCGCGCAAGGGGATGCCGCGGCGGGTCAGACGCGCCAGGCCCGCCGGAAGCGTGCCCTCGTTGGCCAGCGACCACAGCATGCGCGCGGCTGCATACAGGCCGGAATTGGCCGCCGACAGGATCGCGGTGAGGATCACCGCATTCAAGATATCCGCCGCATACGGAATGCCCAGCAATTCGAATGCGCGCACGAACGGGCTTTTTTCCACCGCTGCCTGCCCGGCCGGCAGCAAGGCGGCCAGCACCAGTACCGTGCCTACGAACAACACCACCAGCCGTACCAGCGTGGTGCGGATCGCCAGCGGAATCGCGCGTGCCGGCTGCGCGGTTTCGCCGGCGGCCACGCCGATCAATTCAGTGCCGGAAAACGCGAAGTTCACCGCCACCATCGTCATCAGGATCGGCAAGCTGCCCTGCGCGAACCAGCCGTCGGCGCGCAGATGGCGCAGCCCCGGTGCAGGCGAACCGTCGGCCAGCGGCAGCACACCGATCACAGCCGCGCCACCCAGCACGATGAACACCACGATGGTGATCACCTTGATCAACGAAAACCAGAATTCGCCCTCGGCAAACCAGCGCGCCGACACCGTGTTCAAGCCGAAGATCAGCGCGCAGAACAGCAGGCACCACGGCCATGCCGGGCTGTGCGGAAACCAGTACTGCATGCAGAACGCCGCGGCGGTCAGGCTCGATCCCAATGCCACCGTCCAGGTCAGCCAGTACAACCACGCCACCACGTAGCCGGTGGCCGGGCCCAGGTAACGCGCCGCATACACATGGAATGCGCCGGTCTGCGGCATCGCCACTGCCAGCTCGCCCAGGCACTGCATCACCAGATACACCACCAGCGCGCCGATCAGATACGCGATCACCGTGCCCAGCGCGCCGGTGCTGGCGATGATGTAACCGGTGTTGAAAAACAGCCCGGTACCGATCACCCCGCCCAGCGACAGCATCACCAGATGACGCACCTGCATGCTGCGCTGGAACTGCGGTGCGGTGGTCGACGACGATTCGGGCATGGGTGCATCTGGTCGGGGGGGACGCCGTATCCTGCCACGCGCAGGCAGGCGGGCACAGCCGTGTGCGGACGCGCCGTGAGCCATGGCTTTTGCTGACTGACGGGCGGCGATGCCGCCAATTGGTGCCCGTCGGCCCTCGACCTGCCGCATCATCACTATCCAGCTGCGCAAACCTCTGCGCGCGGCCGGTTTGCCCACAAACCTTCCACTGCCACAGCACCGTGCAGGCGATGACCTTGCTGCGCTCTGCATCGTAGGCACACGCCTGCCCTGTAGGTACGACGCGCGCTTGACCGTGCCGGGTCCAACTAGACATGCACGCGGGCACGCGCGCCGCTGTCTTGGTCGTCGATGACCACGCTGCCGAACCTGGGATGCTGCACGTTGGCTCCGAGCGTGATCGCCGGCGCCTCGATCATGCCGTGCCGCATGCTGCGCAGCGCGCCCAATGAGGCGCTGCGCGAAACCTGCACACCTTCGGCCGCACGTCGTGCAGCAGTTCGCGCGAGATCTCGCGCAGGAAGCGCGAGGGCAGGACGTTCGCCGTGCCGGTCAGGGATCGAGCCGGCAATAGGCGCCCGGTGTATAGCCGAAGCTCTCGCGCATCGCGTTGCGAAACTCGGCGAACGTGAAGTCGGTCGCCACGCGCATCAACACGCCGGCATAGGCACCGCCGGTTTTGCCGTCGCTGCCGGTGCCCCACTGCACCTGCCAGGTCGCGTAGGTGTTGCCGTCGTGGGTCTGGGCGCGTTGCAGGTCTACACGCAGGCCGTTGACCAGATCCATGCCCACGATCACGCCTTCGCTGTTGGCATAGTCGGCGGGGACTTGGATCACTGTATCGTCGTTGACCTTAGTGCGGCCGATGCCGACATAGTTGGCGATCTTCGCCGTCAGGTAGTCGTCGAGCACATACTTGCGGATCTTGCTGCTGGCGCTGCTGAACGTGCCGGTGCCGTTGTTGGTGTAGGTGGTCATGGAGACAGTCCTCTTGTGTCGGGCGGAGGCGCGGATGGGCGGCGGTGCAGTGCCGGTCAGAGTCGGTGCAGGCGTTCAATGAACCCGGCACGGTCCTCGATGCACTGTTCGGCCGCGATCAGCGGCCTGTCCTGCCAGGTCGCCCTGCCCACGCGCGCGAGAGTTGCCTCGGCATCGCGGATATCGCAGGCAGTCATCACTCCCTCGCTCACGGTCAACCGTGCATAGCGGATCAGCACCCGGTCGTGTGCGGTGTAGACCACCTGGCTGGACGCGGCCGCGGTCACCTGGGCCAGCACGGTCTCGGGCTGCTCAACCAACGCAGGCAAGCGGCCCGATGTCAGCGATTCGATGCGACTGCTGTTGCAGATGCCCGACCAGCCGGCGAACACGCCGTGCTCGGTGAGCAGCGGGACCAGCTGCGGCAGCGAGGCCAGCGAAAAACAGGTATCAACGATCAGCGCCGGCGTGCGGATGCCGATGGCGACCAGATCCGCGATGAAGCGCTGGAACACGGCGGCATCGCGGCAGCCATTGAACTGGGTCGGTGCGCCGTGGTTGTCCACATTGCCGTGGCCGCCGCCGATCCACACCGTGTCGTACTGCAACTGCGGCGTGTCCTGCGCGGTGCGCGGCAAGGCTGCGACGATCGCGTCGCGACCGGGCAGCGTGTCGGCCGGGTGCTGGATCACATGTACGCCCTGGGGGATGGATTTGAGATGCGGCGGGTGGAACGCGAGAATGGACATGGGTAAGTTCCTGACATGGAAGGACGATGCCCCGGCGGCGTAATGCAAACGCGCACCGATACGACATCGGTGTCCAGCATCGGTTGCGTCGACAGTGCAGCCCATCGGCAAACCCCTGACATCGGCGTGCCACGCGGAGGATGTTGGCGCTGCACGTCCGTGCTGGCGCCATGCGCGAGTCAGCCGTGCGGTGGTCCTCGATGTGCACGCGCGAAGCGCTGCGTCTGGCGCACTGCATCACTTCCGCCCGATGTCGATCGGCCAACCTGCCCAACGGACGCAGACGGGCACAGCCATGCGCAGGCGAGCGGCGAAACTGGGCCTGCGGCTAACGCTCGGGCGGTTATGCTGCCGACCGGTTTCTGCTGGTCCTCTGACATGCCACACCATTACCTTCCATCTGCGCAAACATCCGCGCACTGCCTGCTTGCTGTGGGCTTGCCCACAACGCTGCCAATGTCACAGCATGCGTGCGATGACGCTGCTGCGTCCTGCATCGCGGGCACACGCCTGCCCTCTGCAGGCGCGGCGCCGTCGAGCGTGCCGGCACTGCCCGGCTGGCCCACGTCGATGCGTCGGAGCGCGGCATGATGCTCGCCGGCATCCACCATGTGGCCATCATCGCTGGCGACTACGCGCGCTCCAAACAGTTCTACTGCGGGATCCTGGGCCTGCGCGTGCTCGACGAGCATTACCGGCAGGCGCGCGATTCGTGGAAGCTGGATCTGGCGCTGCCCGACGGCGGACAGATCGAGCTGTTCTCGTTCCCCGCTGCCCCGGCACGCCCCAGCCGCCCGGAAGCGCAAGGGCTGCGCCACCTGGCGTTTCGCGTCGTAGATCTGGACAGCGCGGTCGCGCATCTCAACGCGCAAGGCGTGGCCACCGAGGACATCCGCATCGACGAATACACCGGCCGCCGCTTCACCTTCTTCGCCGACCCGGATGCGTTGCCACTGGAGTTGTACGAGGTCGGTTAGGACCTGCGGACCTCGCAGCCCGGTTGCGCGGTACGGTCACATCCACTGCATCTGCGCGTCAATGTGGCATGACTTCCGGCGCATGCGGCAATGCGGCAACGCCGTGATGATCGTCAGTACCCAGGGCAAAGGAACCGTCCATGCTGCAGATCCGCGCGTTGTCCAAGACCTACGCCAACGGCGTGCATGCGCTGCAAGGTGTCACGCTCGACATTCCCCGCGGCATGTTCGGGCTGCTCGGCCCCAACGGCGCCGGCAAGTCCTCGCTGATGCGCACGCTCGCCACCCTGCAGGAGCCGGATTCGGGCAGCGTGACGCTGACCGGCGCCGACGGCAGCAGTATCGACGTACTCAAGCAAAAAGACCTGTTGCGGCGCCGGCTGGGCTATCTGCCGCAGGATTTCGGTGTGTATCCGAAGGTCAGCGCGCTGGACCTGCTCGATCATTTCGCGGTGCTGAAAGGGCTGACCAACCGTGCACAGCGTAAGGAGGTGGTCGAGCGCCTGTTGCAGCAGGTCAATCTGTGGGATGCGCGCAAGCGCAAGCTAGGCACCTACTCCGGCGGCATGCGCCAGCGCTTCGGTATTGCGCAGGCGCTGTTGGGCAACCCGCAGCTGGTCATCGTCGACGAGCCCACCGCCGGGCTGGATCCGGAAGAGCGCAATCGCTTTTTGAATCTGCTGGCCGAAATCGGCGAGAACGTGGTGGTCATCCTGTCCACCCACATCGTCGAAGACGTCACCGACCTGTGCCCGACGATGGCCATCATGAACAAGGGCCAGGTGTTGCTGACAGGACGGCCGTCCGACGCCATCGACATGCTCAAGCAACAGGTCTGGCGCAAGCAGGTCAGCAAGAGCACCCTGCCCGACTACGAAGCACGCTTCACCGTGTTGTCCACGCGCCTGATCGCCGGCCATCCGGTGATCCACGTGTTCAGTGCGGACTGCCCGGAACCGGGTTTCGAACAGGTCGCCCCCGATCTTGAGGATGTCTATTTCCAGCGCCTGCGCAAGCAAGCGTTGGCTGCCTGACGGAGCGCGGCCATGATCCTGGCGTTCCTGCGCTTCGAACTGCGCGAACAACTGCGCTCGCCCTTCCTGTGGCTGCTGGCCGCGCTGTACGCGTTGCTGGCCTTTGCCGCGCTGGCCAGCGATGCGGTGCAGATCGGTGGCGGCATCGGCAATGTGCTGCGCAACGCGCCGACCGTGATCGCCAGCGTGCTGGCGATTTTCAGCCTGCTCGGCCTGCTGGTGGCTGCGCTGTTCGTCAGCAATGCGTTGTTGCGTGATTTCGAGCTGGGCACCGCAGAGCTGGTGTTTTCCACGCCGGTGCGTCGCCGCGATTACCTGTGCGGCCGCATCGGTGCGGCGCTGATCGCCGGCACGGTGATGTATCTGGTGATCGCGCTGGGCATGTTCGTAGCGCAATTCATGCCCTGGATCGACCCGGCGCGGCTGGGGCCGGTCGCGCTACTGCCGTACCTGTGGTCGCTGCTGGTGCTGGTGCTGCCCAACCTGCTGTTCACCACCGCGCTGCTGTCGCTGCTGGCGGTCACCACGCGCAGCATCCTGTGGGTCTACATCGGCGTCATCGTGTTTTTCGTGCTGTATGGCGTGAGCCGTGCACTGCTGGCCGATCTGGACAACGTCTGGGTTGCAACCCTGTCCGACCCACTCGGCATCCGCGCACTATCGCAAACGCTGCGCTACTGGTCGGCCGAACAACGCAACCTGCAGTTGCCTCCGTTGGCCGGCTACCTGCTCGCAAATCGCGCTCTGTGGCTGGGCATGAGCGGGCTGCTGTTCGCTGCGACCTTCGCACTGTTCCGCACCGAACGTAGCGACACGCGTGGTCGCCGCGGCACGACGCCTGCGGCATCTTCCAGCGCGCAAACAGCCAGCGTGCGCGTCATCGCCACCGGCCTCACCGTGACGCCCGCCTTCGCGGCCACCACCGCCTTCCGGCAGCTGCTGCGCCAGATCCGTTTCGATACGCTGGGCGTGCTGCGCAGCGCACCTTTCGTGGTGCTGCTCATGCTGGGCCTGGCCAACTTCATCCCGACCGCGTTGTTCAATGCGCGCCTTTACGGCACCGCCGTGTTGCCGGTCACTTCGCTGATGCTGCAAGCACTTCAGAACAGCTACAGCTTCCTGCTGATCATCGTGGTGCTGTTCTATGCCGGCGAACTGGTGTGGAAGGAACGCGGCAACCGCATCGACGGCATCACCGATGCCATGCCGGTGCCAGATTGGGTTCCGCTGCTCGGCAAGTTCGTCGCCTTGCTGGCCGTAATCGCCAGCTTCCAGTTCGCTGGCGCGCTGACCTCGATCGTGCTGCAACTCGGCCGTGGCTACACCACGATCGAGCCATTGCTGTATCTCAAGACCCTGGCGCTAGGCTCGGTGCTGTATGTCCTGATGGGTGGCATGGCCCTGGTGCTACAGGTGTTGAGCAACAACAAGTTCATCGGTTACGCCTTATTGATGCTGGTGTTGATCGGGCAATCGGTATTGTCGCTGCTCGACTACACGCAGAACCTGTACAACTTCGGAAGCTGGCCCAACGCACCGTATTCGGACATGAACGGCTTCGGCCACTTCCTGCCCGGGCAGCTGTGGTTCCAGGCGTATTGGGGCGTGTTCCTGCTGGCCCTGTTGCTGCTGTCCTCGGCGTTCTGGCCGCGTGGCATCGGCCACGGCCCGCGCCAACGTGCGCGCGTGGCGCTGCGGCGCCTGCGCGGCCCCACCGGCGCGGCACTGGCGATCAGCCTGCTCGGCTTTGCAGCAATCGGCGGCTGGCTGTACTGGAACACCAACGTCTACAACAGCTTCCTGTCGCCGGAACAAGAGCTGGACCTGCAAGCACGTTACGAGCGCGAATACCGTAAGTACAAGGACCTGCCGCAGCCGCGCATCATCGCCGTGGACAACCACATCGACCTGTATCCGGAAACGCAGTCGGCCGTGATCGATGCCACCTGGACCGTGCGCAATACCCACAGCGTACCGATCAGCGAGGTGCACATCGGCATGCAGGGCCGCAGCGGCGACCGTAGCCTGGTGACAGTGGATCTGGGCGGGCAGACGCTGATCACACATGACATTCCGGCCGGCTACCGCATCTATCGATTGCAGCACCCGCTGCAACCTGGCGAGGAGCGCATGTTCCGCTTCCGCGTGGACCAGCACTCGCATGGCCTTACCGCCGCGCAGGCACAGACCGATCTGGTCGCCAATGGCACTTTCTTCAACAGCAGGTCGTTGCCCTGGTTCGGCTACAACACGCAAACCGAGATCACCGACCGCAACGACCGCCGCAAGCGTGGCCTGGGCGAACCGACGCGCATGCCCAAGCTGGAAGACCAGGCTGCCCGCGCCAACACGTATGTCAGCAACGATGCCGACTGGCTGCAGTTCGCCAGCACCATCTGCACTGCCCCGGATCAGATCGCACTGGCGCCCGGCTATCTGCAGAAGGAGTTCCAGCAGGCTGGCAGGCGTTGCTTCCGCTACGTGATGGATCGCCCAATGCTCAACTTCTATGCGTACCTGTCGGCGCGCTGGCAGGTGCGCAAGGCCTACTACAAGAAGATTCCAATTGAGATCTATTACGACCCCAAGCACCCGTACAACGTGCCACGCATGATCGAAGGCGTGCAGAAGTCGCTGGCCTATTACGAAGCCAATTTCACCCCTTACCAGCACCATCAGGTGCGCATCATCGAGTTCCCGGGTTATGCGGGGTTTGCGCAGTCGTTCGCCAACACCATCCCTTATTCCGAATCGATCGGTTTCATCGCCGACCTGCGCGACAAGAACGACATCGACTACGTGTTCTACGTCACCGCGCATGAAGTGGCACACCAATGGTGGGCGCATCAGGTGATCGGTGCGAATGTGCAAGGCGCCACGATGCTGTCCGAATCACTGTCGCAGTACTCGGCGCTGATGGTGATTGAGCGCGAATACGGCCGCGCGCACATGCGCCGCTTCCTCAGGTACGAGCTGGACCGCTACCTGGAAGGACGCAGCGGCGAAACGATCGATGAGCTGCCGTTGTACCGTGTGGAAAACCAGCAGTACATCCACTACCGCAAGGGTTCGCTGGTGTTCTATCGCCTGCGTGAGGAAATCGGCGAGCAGGCGCTCAATCGCGCATTGCAGCGTTTTTTGCAGGCCAAGGCGTTTCAGCAACCGCCTTACACCACCTCCGCCGAGCTGCTGCAGGCCATTCGTGCCGAGGCACGCCCCGATCAGCAGGCAATGATCACCGACCTGTTCGAAAGGATCACCTTCTACGACAACCGCGTGGTGAGCGCGCAGGCCCGCAAGCGCCCGGATGGACGCTTCGATGTGACCGTGCAGGCGCAGGCGGCCAAGATGCAGGCCGATGGCCGCGGCAAGGAACACGCAGTGCCGATGGACGACTGGATCGAAGTGGCGATCTACGGCCTGCCCTCTGCCAAGAACGCCACGGCGCCACTGCTGGCGCTGCAACGCCAGCACATCACCAGCGCAACGCCCAGCTTCACCTTGACCGTCCACGCCCTGCCCATCGAAGCCGGGTTCGACCCCGACAACAAGCTGATCGACCGGGTACCGGACGACAATCGCAAACGGATCAGTCTGCTGGCCCACTGACCTGCCGGGTGCAGCAGGCCGTGATGGCCGCAGCAACGTGGCGTGGCTGCGGCATCCGCCGTAGGCGCGCGCGCGTGGTTCGGAAGGCCGGGGCTGTGCTCACCCTGCAGCGGCCGCGCATGAACGCATCTTCCAGGGCGTCTTTCCCGCACCATACTCCACGGTATACATTCGCGATCAGGCCGCCGACGGCGGCCCTAGCAATCCCTGGGAGGGGACATATGCGCAAGACCTTCAAGACCCTGCTGGTGGCCCTGCCGCTGGCCGCCGCCTCGCTGCTGGCCCAGGCCTCCGACTCGCCGGTCGGTCGCTGGAAGACCATCGACGATGAAACCGGCAAGCCCAAGTCGGTGGTGCAGATCGAGCAGACCGCCAACGGCACCCTCAGCGGCAAAGTCGTCGAGATCCTGCAGTCGGCCAAGGGCCCGAACCCGCTTTGCGACAAGTGCGAGGGCGAGCGCAAGGGCAAGCCGATCAAGGGCATGACCATCCTGTGGGGCCTCAAGGCCGACGGCACCGCCGTGTGGGACGGCGGTTCGGTGCTCGATCCGGCCAAGGGCAAGACCTACAAGGCCAAGATCACCCTGACCGAAGGCGGCAAGAAGCTGCAGATGCGCGGCTACGTGGGCATCGAAGCGCTGGGCCGCACGCAGACCTGGGTGCGTGAGTAACCAGCACATGCGATGGCCAATGGTGGCGTGCAATGCGCCACCATCCCGTTTGCGCTGTAGACGAGCAGCAAGCGGCGGCCTTCCATTCTCCGACGGGGGTTACCGCGCCACTTAACCGCCCCCCGTTTCGTTATCTGTGCAGCGCGCGAGACCGACCTTCCTGGTCAGCTGCGCGAACCCTCTTGCGGTATACAACTCGCGAGTGCCGCGCCCTGGGCGTCACAATCGCTCCCGCCTGCAACTGATGACGTCATCTTCAACGTGCGCCAGCAAGTGCGCCTGGCAGTTCGGCGGCGATGACGAAGTTGATGCGCCAAATACGTAGCAAATGCGGATGGACGCGTTGCAAAAGCGAGCACAACCGTGCATGAATTAACACGGGGTAAACATGTCCCGGAAATTCATCCGCCGGTCATGCCGTTGCCACGTGACCGCTGCCCGCTAGAGGAGAGAGCCATTCCATGAGTAATCGCACACGTTGGCCACGCGCCAGCTCGCTGAGTCTTGCCCTGATGTCTGTACTGGTAGCCGCCACCACCGCACAGGCGCAGACGGGTGAAGCACCTACAACGGCTGCATCCGACCAGGCCAGTACCGGCGGAGAGGCAAGGCAGCTCGATAGTGTCATGGTGACCGGCTCACGCATCGCCCGTGTCGGGTTCGATTCGTTGGAGCCGGCGAACGTTGTTGGCCGCGAGTACATCCAGGGCTTCGGCTTTACCAATGTGGCCGATGCGATGTTCATCCAACCCAGCTTCAGTGCGGGTGCGTCCTCGCAGGGCGACCAATCCGGCTATGGTGCGGGCGTCAACTTTCTTGGCCGTTTCGGTCTGGGCTCGAATCGTCAACTAACCCTGATCAACGGCCGTCGCTTCGTTTCCTCCAATCCCCCAACCGTCTTCGGCCCCGATGGCGGAGGCACCCAGGTGGATCTCAATGTTGTCCCGACCATCCTGATCGATCAGGTCGAGACCATCGGCGTGGGCGGCGCTCCGACCTACGGCTCAGATGCAATCTCCGGCGTCAGCAACATCATCCTGAGGAAGAACTACCAGGGTGCGGAGGTGCGCATGGGCTATGGCCTCACCGATCGCGGCGACAACGAGCGCTTCAACTATTCGGCGCTGCTCGGCAGCAATTTTGCCGATGGCCGCGGGAACGTGACCATCGCATTGGATGCAGACAACAGCCAGGGCGTCCTCAGCACGGCACGCAGATTCCTTCGCCAGAGCTACTCGTCCCGTCCCAACCCTTCGGCCAGCGCGATCGCGGCATTTCAGCCGGGCCGGACGCCTGGCAACGACGGCCGGGTAAATCCGCAAACCGGGTTCAATACGGGCGCAAACGACGGCATCCCCGGGCGTGTCCTGATCCGCAATCGCCGCATCAGCGACATGACCTGGGGTGGCTTGTTGTTTCCCGCCGACGGGAACACGGTGCGCGACGCCAGCGGGCAGCTGCGTGGATTCGGCAGCAACGAAGACCAGTTCGTGCAGTTCGATCGCAACGGCAACCTGGTGAGCTACAACCCCGGCACCAATTTTGGAGTCAGCGATGCCTCCGGCGGTGACGGCGTCGATCTGACCGAAACGTCCCAGATCATCTCCGACCTGGATCGGAAGTCGGTGTTTGCTCTCGGCAATTACGACTTCAACGAGCACGTCTCCGGCTTCTTCGAAGCTTCGTTCTACAGCTCGACTGCACGCGAGCTGGTCGATCAGAACGTGTACAACGCCGCCGGCTTCGGCGTGGGCGCGGTAGATGGCAGCGGCGACCAGAGTGGCACCTTGAACTTCAACATCAACAACCCGTTCCTGACCGAACAAAACCGGCAGGTGCTGCGCAACCTGGGTGCAGAAGACTTTGTACTTTCACGCTCATCGCGCGACCTGGCCCTGAACAACTCGGGCACCGACACCAACCTGTGGCGCGCGGTCTTCGGCCTGCAAGGTGCGTTCGATGCGGCTGGTCGTAACTTCACCTGGGAGGCGAGCGTCAATCACGGCGAAGGCAACTTTGATTATTACGGCACCGGACTGATCCAGCAGAACTTCATCAATGCGCTCAACGTCACCCGGAATGGTGCAGGCCAGATCGTCTGCGACAGTACGGCTGCCGGGACCACCGCCGACCCGGCGTGCGTTCCGTTGAACATCTTCGGCGAAGGTGTAGCCTCTCCGGCTGCGCGCGGGTACGTCACCACGCCGACGCACGCAGAAGCGCAAATGAAGCAGACAGTGTTCAACGCCAATATCACCGGCACGCTGCTGGACCTGCCAGGCGGCGAACTGCGATTCAATGCCGGCTACGAGCGCCGCAAGGAACAGGGCAGCTTCACGCCCAGCGAGTTCGAGCGTCTGGGCCAGGGGCGTTCGGTTCCGATCCAGCCGGCCTCCGGCGAGTACACCACCAACGAATATTTCGGCGAGATTCTTGCGCCACTGGTCAACCCGGACGCCAATATTCCTGGCCTGCACCGGTTGGATGTGACCGGCAAGATCCGCCGGGTTGAAAATACCGTCAACGGCTGGTTCAGCGCCTACACCTACGGGCTGCAATACGAGCCCGTTGCGGGCGTACAGCTGCGCGGCAACAAGACCCGCTCGTTCCGCGCTCCGTCCATTGCCGAGCTCTACACCAGCCAACAGCCCGCGTACTATTTCATCCCCGAGCCTTGCAGCGCAGCGCAGATCGGCAGCGGCCCCCGGCCGGACGTGCGTGCACGCAACTGCCAGGCATTCTTCGACTATTACAGCAACGTCGACCCGGCATCGTTTGAGGAGGCGCCCAGCAGCCAGCTTGGATCGGTCAGTGGCAATACGCGCCTGCAGAACGAGCAGGCAGAGTCGTGGACGGCCGGCATCGTGCTGCAGCCGGAATGGATCAAGGGTCTGCGCATCGCAGCGGACTGGTACGACATCCAGATCACCAATGCGATCACCACCCTGACGGAGGCCGACATTGCCTCAGGCTGCTTCGATAGCGACACCTTCAACGTCAACGACGTCCCCAATGCCAACAGCTTCTGCAGCCTGATCACGCGCAACCCGCAAACCGGTGTGGCCAACAGTATCCGCACCAGCTATACCAACGGCCCGTACACCAACTTCCGCGGTTGGACGGCCGAGGTCAATTATCGGTTTGATCTGGCCGACATGAACTGGGGCAGCGGCGTGGTGGATCTGGGCTTTTATGGCTATTTCCCCAAAACCCTGGAAAGCGCGCCGGCACAGGATGTTCCGCCCGACGAAGCGGTCGGCGAGATCAACACCTCGAAGCGGCAATTCCAGTGGAATGCGCGCTACATGAGCACGCACTGGAACCTTGGCCTGAGCGCCAACTACACCAGCGGCGCGGTGTATGACCTCAACAACACGGTCGAGACACGCGACTTTGCAGGCATTCCCAGCTTTACATCCTATGACGCGAACGTGGGCTATGCGCTCGACAGCCACACCAGCGTCAATCTGGCCGCATTGAATGTGACCGACAAGCTGGCGGCGTTTCCGTGGGTCTATGACGGGCTGGGCCGTCGCTACATGCTGACCCTGAATCACCGGTTCTGAGGGCTGCCGGCGACCGGGCCTGGTAAGGGTCCGGTCGCCGGCCTGCAGCCCTGCCCCAGGGACGTTGGCGGGCAGCTGGCATAGCCGTGCGATAATCGCGTGTCCCCCGCATTACGCCTGCCATGACCCGCACCGCACTTGTCACCACTGCCCTGCCGTATGCCAACGGCCCGCTGCATCTTGGCCATCTGGTCGGCTATATCCAGGCCGATATCTGGGTGCGCGCGCGCCGCCTGCGCGGCGACAAGACCTGGTTCGTCTGCGCCGACGACACCCATGGCACGCCGATCATGCTGGCCGCCGAGAAGGCCGGGGTGACCCCGGAAGCCTTCATCGCCAGCGTCCAGGCCAGCCATGAGCGCGATTTCGCCGCGTTCGGGGTGACCTTCGACCATTACGATTCGACCAATTCGCCGGTCAATCGCGAGCTGACCGAGGCCTTCTACGCCCGGCTCGAGGCCGCCGGCCATATCAGCCGGCGCTCGGTGGCGCAGTTCTACGACCCGGCCAAGGGCATGTTCCTGCCGGATCGCTACATCAAGGGCATCTGCCCCAATTGCGGCAGCGCCGACCAGTACGGCGACAACTGCGAGGTGTGCGGCGCCACCTATGCGCCAACCGAGCTGAAAGAGCCCAAGTCGGTGATTTCCGGCGCCACGCCCGAGCTGCGCGATTCGGAGCATTTCTTCTTCGAAGTGGGCCATTTCGACGGCTTCCTGCGCGAGTGGCTGGCCGGCGACGTGGCGCTGCCCGGCGTCAAGGCCAAGCTCAAGGAATGGCTGGACACCGAAGGCGGCCTGCGCGCCTGGGACATCTCGCGCGATGCGCCGTATTTCGGCTTCCAGATCCCCGGCCAGCCGGGCAAGTATTTCTACGTGTGGCTGGATGCGCCGATCGGGTATCTGTGCAGCTTCAAGACGCTGTGCGCGCAGATGGGCGAAGACTTCGAATCGCATCTGGTGGCCGGCACGCAGACCGAGCTGCATCACTTCATCGGCAAGGACATCGTCAATTTCCACGGCCTGTTCTGGCCGGCGGTGCTGCACGGCACCGGCCACCGCGCGCCCACGCGCCTGCACGTCAACGGCTATCTCACCGTGGACGGCGCCAAGATGTCCAAGTCGCGCGGCACCTTCGTGATGGCGCGGACGTTCCTAGATGTCGGCCTGGAGCCGGAAGCGCTGCGTTATTACTTCGCGGCCAAATCCTCCGGCGGTGTGGACGACCTGGATCTCAACCTGGGCGATTTCATCGCACGGGTGAACGCGGATCTGGTCGGCAAGTTCGTCAACCTGGCCAGCCGCTGCGCCGGCTTCATCGGCAAGCGCTTCGACGGCAAGCTGGCCGAGGCGCTGCCAGATGCCGCGCAATACGAACGTTTCGTCGCGGCGTTGGCACCGATTCGCGAGGCCTACGAACGCAACGATGCGGCTAGCGCGATCCGCCAGACCATGGCGTTGGCCGACGAGGCCAACAAGTACATCGACGACACCAAGCCGTGGGTCATTGCCAAGCAGGACGGCGCCGATGCGCAGTTGCAGTCGGTGTGCACGCAGGGCCTGAACCTGTTCCGCATCCTGGTGGCCGCGCTCAAGCCGATCCTGCCGCGCACCTGCGCCGAAGCCGAAGCGTTTCTGTCTGCGCCGATGACCAGCTGGGAAGACGTCGAGCGCCCGCTGACGACGCATACGATCCAGCCCTACACCGCCCTGTTCACCCGTATCGACCCCAAACTGATCGACGCCATGACCGACGCTTCCAAAGACACCCTCGCCGCGACTGCTGTACCCGCTGCAACCGCCAAGCCCGCACCAACCAAGGCCGACGCAAAATTCGCCGCCGCTGCAAATCCCGAATCCCCAATCCCCAATCCCGGCCTCATCGGCATCGACGATTTCGCCAAGCTCGACCTGCGCATCGGCAAGGTGCTGGTGTGCGAATTCGTGGAAGGCTCGGACAAGCTGCTGCGCTTCGAACTGGACGCTGGCGAGCTGGGCAAGCGTCAGATCTTCTCGGGCATCCGCGGCAGCTATGGCGAACCGGAAACGCTGGTCGGCCGCAGCGTGGTGTTCATCGCCAACCTGGCCCCGCGCAAGATGCGCTTCGGCATCAGCGAAGGCATGATCCTGTCGGCCGGCTTCGACGGCGGCGCACTGGCGCTGCTGGATGCCGATGATGGCGCGCAGCCGGGTATGCCTGTTCGGTGAAGCGGGATTCGGGATTGTAGATTGGGGATTCGTAGAAGCAACACCTGATTTGGTCTGCGAGACATGCTCGGTGAAGCTCCAGGATCTGACCACTGAGAGATTTCAACGGCGAGTGCCGAGCCCGTCTCCACACGTCCCGGGTTGAAAGCCCCTCTCCCGCCGGGAGAGGGGTTGGGGTGAGGGTACGGTGCGAAGCCCTGACGTCTTGCCAGACTGCACGTGGCTTCGCCCGTACCCTCATCCGCCCCTGCGGGGCACCTTCTCCCACCGGGAGAAGGGAAAAACGGATTGGCCCGAGAAATACAGCGCCCTCCCCGACTCTCGCTACCGACTCTCGCTCCCGAACCGACTCTCGCCCCAACTCCCACGAATCCCCAATCCCCCAATCCCAACCCCCATGCACCTGGCCCTGTTCGATTTCGACCACACCATCACCACCTGCGACACCTACGCGCGCTTCCTGCGCAAGGTGGCGGCGCCGGCGCAGGTGGCAGCGGCAAAGTGGCAGGTCGGCCCCTGGGTGCTTGGCTATCGCATGGGCATTGTGTCTGCAGCGGCCCTGCGCGCCCGCGTGACACGCCTGGTGTTCAGTGGCCGCGCGCTGGACGAGATGGTCGCGCATGGCGCCGATTACGCGCGCACCGCACTCCCGGGCGTGTTGCGTGCCGAGATGATGCAGCGTATCGACTGGCATCAGGCGCAGGGGCACGAAGTGGTGCTGGTGTCGGCATCGCTGGATCTGTACCTGCAACCGTGGTGCGCGCAACACGGGCTGTCGCTGATCTGCAACCGGCTGGAGCACCACGGCGGCCGCCTCAGCGGGCGCTATGCCGAGGGCGATTGCGGGCCGTACAAGGCCGCGCAGATTCGCGTGCGCTACGATCTGTCGCACTATGCGTGCGTGCATGCCTATGGCGACAGCCGCGAAGACAAACCCATGCTCGCGCTGGCGCAACAGCGCTGGTTTCGCGGCCACCCGCTGCACTGATGCGGCAATGATCACGCCTGTGCCCGACCTGGTCGAACGCCTCGACCGCCTGCTGCCGCAGACACAGTGCGGCCAGTGCGGCTACGACGGCTGCCGCCCGTACGCGCAGGCCATGGCCGATGGGCGTGCCGGCGTGGACCATTGCCCGCCCGGCGGCGATGCCGGCGCACGTGCGCTGGCCCGGGTGCTGGATGTGCCGGCGCGCCCCTTCGATCGCAGCCGCGGCGCGCACAAACCACCGCAGGTGGCCTGGATCGTGGAAGCCGATTGCATCGGCTGCACCAAGTGCATCCAGGCCTGCCCGGTGGATGCCATCGTCGGCGGTGCCAAGCACATGCACACGGTGATCGCACCGCTGTGCACCGGTTGCGAGCTGTGCCTGCCGGCATGCCCGGTGGATTGCATCGTGCTGCACGCCGCCGGCTAGGCATCGGCCTGCCCGCGCATCGGTACTGGCCCTGCGCGCTCCCAGCCGCGCGACGCGGCGCGGCGTCGGACCGGTGGCCCCAGTCCTACATGCAGTCAGGAACGTCCTGACCCCGCCGGCGCATCCGTGCTGCGGCCGCGCCCGTATTGCTAGGCACTCCCATCGAGGATTCCACCGATGCGTCCATTTGCTGCTGCCGTTGCCGCGCTGGCCAGACACTGCCGGCCGATCCCGCCGTTGCTGCTGCTGGTGCTGGGCAGTGCACCGCTGTCGGCCGCAGCGGTCACGCGCGTGGATGGCGATGCCTTCGATGCCGACAACGGCGCACTGCGGTATCGCGAATCGCACTGGCTGCTCGACGACGGCGGCCGGTTGGTGCTGTATCGCTGCCCGAACGGGCAACCCTTTGCGCGCAAGCAGGTCGAAGGCGGCGGCACCGCGCCCGACTTCAGCCTGCTCGATGGACGCGACGGCTATCGCGAAGGCGTGCGTCGGCGCGATGGCGTGCGCGAAATGTTCCAGCAGCAGCCCGGCAAACCCGAACGCCACACGCCACTGCCGGCCGGCGAAGACGAGCGCGTGATCGATGCCGGCTTCGATGCATATCTGCGCACCCACTGGGACGCGCTCGCCGGCGCCCCGCAGCGCGTGGACTTCGTTTTGCCCAGCCTGCAGCGGCAGCTGGCGTTCAAGGTCGAACGCATCGGCGACAGCGGCGGCCAGCGGCGTTTGCGCATTTCGCTCGATGCGTGGTACGGCGCGGCGGTGCCGTCGCTGGAGGTGCGCTATTCCATCGCCAACAGGCGTCTGCTCGAATTCCGCGGCGTCGGCAACCTGCGCGATGCGCAGGGGCGTTATCCGCGGGTGCGCATCGTTTTCCCGGACACCGCTGCGCGTGCCAGCACCGATGACGAGCTGCGCCAGGCGCGCGAGCAGGCGCTGGCCCGCAGCTGCGAGGCGCCGTGAGCCACACGCGCCACATCTTCACGCCCGACCACACGCCGTTGCGTACAACGGCCCGGGCACCCATTCCTCGTACAGGACCACCGTCATGGCAAAAGCCTATCTCTGGATCAACGCAGTGCTCTACGTCGTTCTGGCGATCTGGTGCACGCTTTCCCCGGCCAAGACCGCAAACGCGGTCGGCTACACGCAGCTGTCGCCGGCCGGCCAGTCGGAATATCTGGTCATCTATGGCGGCCTGCAGCTGGGCATGGCGTTCCTGTTCGGCTATTTCGCCTGGATCGACCAGCCACGCACCGGCCTGCTGGTCGCACTGGCCTTCTACGTCCCCATCGTGCTGTTCCGCAGCGTCTCGCTGGCGCGCCTGTGGCCGGTCTCCGCGCCTACCGTGGCGCTTGCCGGCGTGGAGATCCTGCTGCTGCTCGCCGCCGTGCTGCTCTGGCTGCGCAAGTGACAGACAGCGCCTGCCCAGTCCGGTAGCATCGCCCCCACCTTACCCAACGCCCGACCGCATGAGTGCCATTTCTGGCCACGACGACGATGAAACCGGACGCCTGCTGACCGCAACCGCGGGCGGCGACCGGCATGCCTTCGAAGCGCTGTACCGGCAGACCTCGCCCAAACTGTTCGGGGTCTGCCTGCGCATGATCCCGCAACGTGCCGAAGCCGAAGAGGTGCTGCAGGACGTGTTCACGCTGATCTGGCACAAGGCCGGCCAGTTCGACCCCAGCCGTGCGCGCGGGCTGACCTGGCTGGCGATGATCGCGCGCAACAAGGCGATCGATCACCTGCGCGCCAACGCGCCGCAGCGCCGCAACGTGGCGCTGGACGATGCAGGTGAACTGCGCGATGGCGATGTCTCGCCGCTGGAGCGCACCGAGCGTGCCAGCACGCGGCGGCGCATCGACCACTGCCTGGCCGAGCTCGAGCCGCCACGCAGCGAATTGATCCGCACCGCGTTCTTCGAAGGCATCACCTACGAAGAACTCGCCGCGCGCACCGATACACCGATCGGCACGGTCAAGAGCTGGATCCGCCGCGGCCTGGCCAAACTCAAGGCATGTCTGGAACGATGAGCACGCCCTTTCCCATCGACCAGGAACCGCCGCGCGACGTGCTTGCCGGCGAATACGTACTGGGCCTGCTGAGCGCCGAAGAGCGCCTGGCAGCCGAACAGCGCATTGCTACCGACGGTCAATTCGCGCAGGCGGTGCTGCAGTGGCAGGCGCATCTGGCGCCACTGCTGGAAGAAATCGCCGCGGTGACGCCCCCCGACCAGGTCTGGGCGCAGGTGCGCCGGAGCCTGGGCTTCGACACCCCGCTACGTGCCGTGCCTTCGGCAACGCCGGCCATGACCACCGCACCGGTCGCGCCGTTGTGGAACAACGTGCGGTTCTGGCGCTGGGCCAGCGCCGGTGGCATTGCCACCGCGGCCGTCTGCGTGCTCGCACTGCTGACCTTGCGCACGCCGCAGGCCCCGGTGCCGCCACCGACCCCGGGGCCTGTCGTGCAGACGCCGGTCACCCCGCCTGCAGTCATGCCGCCGCCGGCCACCGGCATCGCCATGACGTCCACCCTCGCCACCGAGGACGGCCGGCCGGGGTATGTGGCGCTGATGGATGCCGACAAGCACACCATCACCGTGACGCCGCTGGATCGCACCGCCACCGCCGACAAGGTACCGGAGCTGTGGCTGATCACTCCCGACGGCAAGGCGCATTCGATGGGCACCTTCGACGACCAGCGCGCACGTCGCGCGCAGATTCCCGATCAGCTGATGCCCATGTTGAGCAACGAGGCGATCCTGGCCGTGACGCTGGAGCCGCCGGGCGGTGCGCCGGGTGGCGTGGCCACCGGCACCGTGGTCGCCAAGGGCGGCATCAGCACGCTGGCAATGGCGCCCTGATCCATCGGGCACCCACCTGCTGCGCGTCGCATGACGGTGCGCAGCAGGTGGTAGCCAACCGTCTTCGCAGTGCATTGCCCCGCGCCGACTTCCGTCGACAGGGGGCCTCCGGCCTGCGTATGGCGGGCCGATCTGCTTGGCATGCGTCCCCGTCTGCGCAGCGTCTTTCACAAGCAGCCTCATCCGCGTCGGTGATACTGGGCGCACACATTGGTGTGCGCGTTGCGCGATTGCCTGGCGCAGCCAACCGGGCCTCACCCATGCATGCGACGATCAAGCGGGCTGGTGCATCTATTGGCCGGCCGTTTCCGTAGAGGGTCACGACTATCGATGGAGATTCATGCGTGCCGAGTACTGAACTCGACCCTCGCGCTGCACCGCCCCAGCCGCCATCCACGCAGCGCCGTGGCTGGGTTGCGTCCCGTGTCGGCAGCCTGCGCCGCTGGGTGGATTCGCAAACCGATGAGCCGCTGGACGAGGCGCGCGCCGACCGGATCGACTGGCTGCGTGCCCTGCCCTTCATTGCGCTGCATGTGGCCTGCCTGGCGGTGTTCTGGGTGGGCGCATCGTGGTTTGCGGTCGGTACGGCGTTGGCGCTGTATGCGCTGCGCATGTTCGCCCTTACCGGGTTCTATCACCGCTATTTCTCGCATCGCGCGTTCAAGACCTCGCGCGT
Source organism: Xanthomonas sp. NCPPB 1325 (assembly GCF_041477645.2). Taxonomy (NCBI): domain Bacteria; kingdom Pseudomonadati; phylum Pseudomonadota; class Gammaproteobacteria; order Lysobacterales; family Lysobacteraceae; genus Xanthomonas; species Xanthomonas sp. NCPPB 1325. The sequence continues at coordinate 1,702,776 of NZ_CM192985.1, read as the reverse complement.
GCTGCAGTTCGTGTTTGCGGCCATCGGCGCCACCTGCGTGCAGCGCGGGCCGCTGTGGTGGGCGGCGCATCACCGCAACCATCATCGGCATACCGACACCGGCCGCGACCCGCATTCGCCGGCCCAGCATGGCTTCTGGTGGAGCCATACCGGCTGGTTCCTGACCCCGCGCAATTTCCGCACCGACTGGGAGGTGATCCCGGATCTGCGCCGGTTTGCCGAGCTGCGCTTTCTCGACCGCTTCGACATCGTGATGCCGGTGCTGCTGGCGCTGGGGCTGTACCTGCTTGGCGACTGGCTGGCCGATGCGGCGCCGGCGCTGCAGACCACCGGGCCGCAGCTGCTGGTGTGGGGGTTCGCCATTTCGACCGTGGCGCTGTTCCATGCAACGTTCACCATCAACTCGCTGGCGCACCGCTTCGGCAGCCGCCGCTTCGACACGCGCGACGACAGCCGCAACAACTGGCTGCTGGCGCTGATCACCTTCGGCGAAGGTTGGCACAACAATCACCATTTCTTCCCCGGCTCGGCGCGGCAAGGCATGCGTTGGTGGGAGTACGACATGACCTGGTACGGCCTCAAGGCGATGTCGTGGGTCGGGCTGGTGTGGGATCTCAAGCCGATGCCGGCCATGCTCACCCGGCGCGCGCAGCGGGTGTCGCGATGAGCGAGGGCCAGATTGCCGTGGTCGGCAGCGGGATTGCCGGCCTGGGCGCCGCGTGGCTGTTGTCGCGTCGCTACGAAGTCACCTTGTTCGAAGCGGCGGATTACCTGGGCGGTCACACGCATACGCATGACCTCCAGCTGGACGGTCAGCGCTATGCGGTGGACAGCGGCTTCATCGTGTTCAACCCGCAGCACTACCCGTTGCTCACCCGCCTGTTTGCCGAACTGGACGTGGCCGCCCAGCCGACCACGATGAGTTTTTCGGTGCACGATGCCGGCAGCGGGCTGGAATACAACGCCGGCACGCTGGATGGGCTGTTCTGCCAGCGCCGCAACCTGCTCAGCCCGCGCTTCTGGGGCATGCTGGCCGACCTGCGCCGGTTCTACCGCCAGGCACCGGCGGTCCTGCACAGCGAGGAACGCTTCAGCACCCTGGGCGCGTATCTGCAGCGGCATGGCTACTCGGCGGCGTTCCGCGACCAGCACCTGGTGCCGATGGCATCGGCGCTGTGGTCCTCGCCGTCGCAGACCATCCTAGAATTTCCGATGGCCCAGTTGATCGGCTTCATGGCCAACCATCACATGCTCCAGATCAGCGGCCGGCCGCAATGGCAGGTGGTGCGCGGCGGCTCCAACAGCTACGTGCGTGCGCTGCGTCGGCGCTGGCAGGTGCTGGAGCGGCTCTCCACGCCGGTGCACGCGATCCGGCGCGCGCCCGATGGCGTGGTGGTGACGTCCTCGCGCGGCCAGGAACACTTCGATGAAGTCGTCCTGGCCTGCCACGCCGACGATGCGCTGGCATTGCTCAGCGATGCAACCGATGCCGAGCGACAGATCCTGGGCGGAATCACCTACCAGGACAACGACACCGTGCTGCACACCGATGCCCGCGTGCTGCCGCGCGACCGGCGTGCCTGGGCGGCGTGGAATGCGCACGTACCGGCCGACCCGCAGGCGCCCTGCACGGTGAGTTACTGGATGAACGCGCTGCAGTCGATCGAATCGCCGCAGCCGTTCATCGTCAGCCTCAATCGCGATCACGACATCGACCCGGACAAGGTGCTGCGACGCATGCGCTATCGCCACCCGGTGCAGAACGCGGCCGCACTCGCGGCACAGGGCCGCAAGGCCGAGATCCAGGGCGTGCAGCACACCTGGTTTGCCGGCGCCGCATGGGGCTTCGGCTTCCATGAAGACGGCCTGCGCAGCGGCGCGGACGTGGCGCACGCGCTGGGAGTGAGCTGGTGATGCAGTTGCTGCGCGAAGCCGGCCAGGGGGCCGTGCCGCTGCCTCCCGGTGAGGACAGCGGCTCCGCCAGCATGGCAGGCACACTGCGCAGCGCGGTCTATACCGGATGGGTGCGGCATCGGCGCTTCGTGCCCAAGCCGCTGGATTTCCGCTATCGCCTGTTCCTGATGTACCTGGACCTGTCCGAGCTGGATCGGGTGTTTGCGCACCGCTGGCTGTGGTCGGTGGGCCGGGCCAATCTCGCGCAATTTCGCCGCAGCGATTATCTCGGCGACCCGCAGATTCCGCTGGACGAGGCGGTGCGTGCGTGCGTGCACGCGCACACTGGCGAGCGCCCGGAGGGCGCGATCCGCCTGCTGACGCATCTGCGTTACTTCGGGCATGTGTTCAACCCGGTGAGCTTCTATTACTGCTTCGATCGCCACGATGCGCTGCGCTGGATCGTGGCGGAGATCACCAACACGCCGTGGCAACAACGGCACACCTACGTGCTGCCCGTCGCACAGGCGCGTACCCATCGCGATGTGCACGCATGGCGATTCGACAAGCGCTTCCACGTGTCGCCGTTCATGGGCATGCAGCATCGCTACGACTGGCGCTTCAGCGTGCCGGATGCGCAGCTGCGTGTGCACATGGACGTGCTGGATGCGCTCGACGACGATGCCTCAGGCGCCATCGACAACAGCCCGGTGCGTCGCTTCGATGCCACCTTGGTGCTGCAACGCCAGCCCCTGACTGCGCGCACCCTGGCGCGCACCTTGTTCGCTTATCCCCTGATGACCGTGCAGGTGGTGGTCGCCATCCACTGGCAGGCGCTGCGCCTGTGGCTGCGCGGCAACCCGGTCCACGACCATCCCCATCCGCCTGTGCGAGATCCCCGATGAACGCCACGTCCCTGCCCGATACCGCTGCGCCGCGCGCGGCCTCCTGGACGGACCGCCTGTTGCGCAAGCGCCTGCTGGCCACACTCGGCGAGCTGCGCGACGGGCAACTGCACCTGCACGAGGCCGACGGCGTCACCACGCTCGGCAACGCCAGCGGCGCGCAGGCGCTGCAGATGCAGTTGCGCGTCATCGACCCCGGCTTCTATCGCCAGGCTGCGCTCAACGGCAGCGTGGGCGCCGGCGAGTCGTACATGGATGGCCAGTGGCAGTGCGACGACCTGGTCGCGCTGATGCGCCTGCTGCTGCGCAACCGCGCGCGGCTCGATGCAATGGAAACCGGCACCGCACGCATCGGTGGCTGGGCGATGCGCAGCCTGCACGCGCTGGCCCGCAACACCCGCAGCGGCAGCCGCCGCAATATCGCCGCGCATTACGACCTGGGCAACCCGCTGTTCAAGCTGTTCCTGGATGAGAACCTGATGTATTCCTCGGCGATCTTCGTCGATGGCGAAGAAGCGCAGGGCGAGGCCGCCCTGGAACGCGCCGCCACCCGCAAGCTCGAACGCGTCTGCCAGAAACTGCGCCTGGGTCCGCAGCATCACGTGGTGGAGATCGGCACCGGCTGGGGCGGTTTTGCCCTGCATGCCGCGCGCGAGCACGGCTGTCGCGTCACCACCACCACCATTTCGCGCGAGCAGTTCGACCTGGCCACGCAACGCATCGCCGATGCCGGCCTGGGCGACCGGGTCACCGTACTGCTGAGCGACTACCGCGACCTGCAAGGCCGCTTCGACCGCGTGGTCTCGATCGAGATGATCGAGGCGATCGGCCACCAGTATCTGGACACTTATTTCGCCAAGGTCGGCAGCCTGCTGGCCGACGACGGCGAAGCGCTGATCCAGGCCATCACCATCGAAGATCATCGCTACAAGCAGGCGTTGCATTCGGTGGACTTCATCAAGCGTCACATCTTCCCCGGCAGCTTCATCCCGTCGGTGGCGGCGATGACCGGTGCGATCGCACGCGCCAGCGACCTGCGGCTGTTCAACCTGGAAGACATCGGCCCCAGCTATGCACTGACCTTGCGCGCCTGGCGGCAGCGTTTCATGGCGCAACTGCCGCACGTGCGTGCGCTGGGCTACGACGAACGCTTCATCCGCATGTGGGAGTTCTATCTGGCCTATTGCGAGGCCGGCTTTCTGGAGCGCTCGATCGGCGACGTGCACCTGTGGCTGAGCAAGCCCGGCGCACGTCCACCGCAGTTCGTGCCGGGCCTTGCGGGCGCATGAAGCAACTCGGCAACTATCTCGGCCTGCAGGTGCTGTGGCTGGTAGCCGTCAGCGCCGCCGCGCATGCGCGGATGTGGCCCACGCTGCTGGTGCTGGCGCTGTTTGCCTTTTATCAGCTGTGGCCGTCGCGACGCGCTGCGGGCGATGTGCAGTTGATGGTTGCCGGCCTGTCGCTGGGGCTGTTGCTGGATACCACCCTGGCCGCCGGCGGCTGGCTGCGTTACGCCGCACCCTGGCCCGGGAGCGTGCTGGCGCCGCCGTGGATCCTGGCGTTGTGGCTGGGCTTTGCGCTCACGCTCAACCACTCCTTGCGCAGCGTGATGCAGCGGACATGGCTGGCGGTGCTGCTCGGCGCGGTGTTCGGGCCGGTGTCGTACTGGCTGGCGCAACGCAGCTGGCATGCGGTGGAGCTGTTGCCGCCGCAACTGCATGCAGCGCTCGCGCTGAGTGTTGGCTGGGGCCTGGCCTGCGGCGTGTTGTCGCTGTATGCACAGCGCCTGGCGCGACCATTGCCGCAGACCATGACCGGAGAACTGCAATGACTGCCTGGCCGCTGCTGCATGTCGCGCTATTTGCCACGGGGGTGATGGTGCTGGGCTGGCTGTGGCAGCGCCGCAGCGGCAATGCCGGCCCGGTGGATGTGTTGTGGGCCGGCTGTCTGGCGCTGGCCGCGCCCTATTGCGCGTGGATGGCCGACGGCGCGCCGTTGCCGCGCGTGCTGGTGGCGGTGCTCGGCGGCGTCTGGGGCGCGCGCCTGGCCTGGCATCTGGGTGTGCGCGTGTTCGGCGACCCGCACGAAGACGGCCGCTACCGCGCATTGCGTGAGCATTGGAACGGCAGCCAGGCCAAGTTTCTCGGCTTCTTCCTGGCGCAGGCGGTGGTGGTGGTGCTGTTTGCGGTGCCGTTCCTGGCTGCAGCAAGCAATCCGGAGCCGCATTGGAGCGTGTGGAGCGGTATCGCGATCGTGGTGTGGTTGATCGCCGTGGGTGGCGAGGCCCTGGCCGATCGGCAGCTGTCGGCGCACAAGGCCAACCCGGCCAATCGCGGCACCACCTGCCGCAAGGGGCTGTGGCGCTACTCGCGCCACCCCAATTATTTTTTCGAGTTCGTGCACTGGTTCGCCTATCTGGCGCTGGCGGTCGGGGCCGGGCCCTGGCCGGTGGCGCTGTGCGCGCTCGGGCCGGTGGTGATGTTCGTGTTCCTGTATCGCTTCACCGGTATTCCCTACACCGAGCAGCAGGCACTGCGCTCGCGTGGCGAGGACTACGCGCATTACCAGCGCACCACCAGTGCGTTTTTCCCGCTTCCCCCTTCGTCCTGAGTTGCCTGGAGAGTTGCATGTCCACCGTCACCGCCCCGCCCTCCTCGCTGCCCGAAGAAGCCTTTGCCACCCGCCTGGCCGAATCGGGGGTGCTGCCCGACGCCGCATTGCGCTACGGCATCCGCCGTCTGTGCGCGCAGCGCCTGCGCGATGAGCGCGGTCACGATGCCGATGCCAACGGCGAGCGCCAGCGCGCCTTCATCGACAGCCTGCGCGCCAGCGCCATCGCCATCGAAACCGATGCGGCCAATCGCCAGCACTACGAATTGCCGCCGCAGTTCTTCACCCTGTGCCTGGGCAAGCGGCTGAAGTACAGCAGTTGCTACTGGGATGCGAGCACGCCGGATCTGGATGCGGCCGAAGAACGCATGCTGGCGCTGTACGGCGAGCGCGCCGAGCTGGCCGACGGCCAGCGCATCCTAGAGCTGGGCTGCGGCTGGGGCTCGCTGACCCTGTGGATGGCCGAGCGTTACCCCAATGCCACCATCACGGCGGTGTCCAACTCACGCCCGCAGCGCGCGCATATCCTGGAGCAGTGCCGCATCCGTGGCCTGGGCAACGTGCAGGTGATCACCGCTGACGTCAACGCGCTGGCGCTGCCACCCGGCAACTTCGACCGCGTGGTCTCGGTGGAGATGTTCGAGCACATGCGCAATTACCGCGACCTGCTGGCACGCGTGGGCAGCTGGCTGGCGCCGGGCGGCAAGTTGTTCGTGCATATCTTCTGCCACCGCGATCTGGCCTACCCGTTCGAAGTGGCCGGCGAAGACAACTGGATGGGGCGGCATTTCTTCACCGGCGGGCTGATGCCGGCAGCCGATACGCTGCTGCACTTTCAGCAGGACGTGGTCATCGAACAGCGCTGGGTGCTGTCGGGCGAGCATTACGAAAAGACCGCCAATGCCTGGCTGGAAAACCAGGACCGCCACCGCGACCAGATCATGCCGTTGCTGCGCCAGACCTATGGCGACGACGCGCAGCGTTGGTGGCAGCGCTGGCGCATGTTCTGGCTGGCCTGCGCGGAGCTGTTCGGCTACGACCAGGGCCGCGAATGGGGCGTGGCGCACTACCGCTTCGTCAAGCGCTGATCGTCCGCGGCGGTTGGCACAGGAGTGCGGTGATGGCTGGCGTCCCAGGCATCGGAGGCGGCACGCACTCGGAACCGCAGTGCATGCACTTCCGTGCACGGGGCGGCGCCTTGCCCCGTGCAGCCGCTCGATCGCCGCGGCGAATCGTGCGATCAGCCCGCCGCGGCGGTGATCACGATTTCCACTTTCCATTCCGGCCGCGCCAACTTGGCCTCGACGGTGGCACGCGCCGGGGTGAAGCCATGCGGTACCCATTCGTCCCAGGCGGCGTTCATGCCGTCGAAGTCGGCAATGTCGGCCAGGTAGATTTCGGCGCGCAGGATCTTGGTCTTGTCGCTGGCGGCCAGCGCCAGCAGCTTGTCGATCTCGCCCAGTACCTGGCGGGTCTGCCCGGTGATGTCTTCGCTGGTGTCTTCGGCAATCTGGCCGGCCAGGTAACACACGCCGCCATGGACGGTCATCTCGGACATACGCGGACCCGCATCGAATCGCTGCAGCATTTCTGACTTCCTACGGTTGGTGGACCCGGCCATTGTCCCGCGAATGCGCGAGGCGTGCAGCCCCATCCCGCGCGACGCGCCGCAGCCACAGCCCGACCCGCACCATCCAGACCACGATCAGCACGATGGCGATCTTCTGGCTGATGCCCAGCGGCGCGCCGCTGACCGTGACATGGAACAGCAAGGCCGCGAACGCCGCCCAGCCCAACGCGAAAGCGCCGACAAAATGCGCGCGCCACGCCCGATCGCGGCGGAAATACCACGATTGCAGCAAGACCGCAGCGATCACGCACAGGAACGTGGCGTCCGCCGACAGCACGTGCACCATCGGTGCCGCATCCGGCGCCAGCTGCGGCATCCAGCTGTCGCCGATCGACACCGCGCACAGGCCAAGCGCCGCACACCAGAACAGGCCCAGTACCGTGCGGCTGCGTGCCACCGGCGCCAGCGCCGCGTAAACGCCCGCCGCCAGCCACGCCATTGCCGCCGCCAGCAGGCAATACGCGGTGCGCAGCAGCAGGCCGTAGGATCCATGCAGATAGGCGCTCAGTTGCGCATCGATCCACCACAGGTCGTCGCGCAGCCATTGCAGCAGCACCACCAGGCCGATGAAGGCGCTGCCGGCGCCGGCGGCAAGCGCACCGGCCTGGCCGCTCCAGTGCGGCGGCGGCGACGTTGCCGCCGACATGGGCGCTGCCGGCGCGCCAAGGTCCGGAGTGCCCATCAGTAGCCTGTCTGCCTTCCAACTGTGGTGCAGTGCATCTGTGTCCCCTGCGGCACCTGCGTGTGCCTTTGCCCTATGATGCGCGCGGCCGGCCCGTGCCGACAGGTGCCGGCCCGATCGCGCCGTGCGTTCACCCTGTTTCGGCACTGACGCGATCACGCTGCATGCTTCTCCAACCGTCCGGCCCATGCAGACCCACCGCGCCCGCGGCACATCTCGTGCATGCGTCTTCCTTCCCTCTTATGCAGATCCCGTTGCCCTCATGACGGATACCCCCATGTCTACCGAAGCGCCTTCCAGCGGTTGGCGTCGCGCCCTGCCGGTCATCATCAGCCTGGCCATCCTGGCGATGGCGCTGCATGCGCTGTCGGCGCAGTTCACCGACCATGGGTATCGCCAGATCCGCCAGGCGTTCCGTGCGCTGGGTGCGGGGCAGATCGCTCTGACGCTGCTGCTGGGGTTGAGCAGCTACGCATGCCTGGTGGGCTTTGACTGGGTAGGGCTCAAGCGCACCGGCAAGCGGCTGCATCCGGCGCGGGTGGGCATCACCGCCTTCATGGCGCATGCGGTGGGCCAGACCCTGGGCTTTGCCGCACTCACCGGTGGCGCCGTGCGCCTGCGCGGCTATGGCAGCGTCGGGCTGACCCTGGCCGAGATCGGCCAGGTGGTGCTGATGAGCACGCTGGGCTTCATCTTCGGCGCCTGGGTCCTGCTCGGGCTGGCGCTGATGCTGGAACCGGAAGCGGCCGCGCGCGCCTTGCCGATCACCGCCGACGCCATCCGCATCGCCGGCATCGCCTTGCTGGTGGGGTATGTGGCCATGCTGGTGCTGGTGGGCAGACAGGGCCGCGAATTCGGCATCCGCAGCCATCGCTTCTGGCTGCCCGACCGCACCACCGTGCTCGGCGTGACCGCCCTGAGCGTGGTCGAACTGGGCCTGGCCGCTGCGGCGTTCTACGTGCTGCTGCCACCGGACCCGGGCACCGGCTACTTCGGCTTCATCGGTATCTGGCTGGTGGCGGTGGTCGCCGGCCTGATCTCCACCGTGCCGGCCGGGCTGGGCGTGTTCGAATGGAGCCTGCTCAAGCTGCTGCCGCATGTAACGCCTGCCGCCGTGTTGGCCGCGGCGCTGGCGTACCGCGTCACCTACTACATCGTGCCGCTGCTGATTTCGGTGGCCATGGCCGCCGCCTCGGGGCTGGGCGCACCGGTACGCGCCAGTGCCAGTACTGCACGCACGGTGTGGAAGGCGCTGCGCCCGTGGTTGCCGCAGATCCTGGCCCTGGCGGTGTTTGCGGTGGGCGCGGCGCTGATGATCGACGGCACCCTGCCCACCCCGCGCGCGCGCCAGGAAGTGGCGCCATTGCCGCTGATCGAAACCTCGCATCTGTTGGTCAGCCTGGGCGGCATGATGCTGCTGCTGATCGGCCAGGGCCTGCAGCGCCGCAGTCACGCGGCCTGGATGCTGGCGCTGGGCGTGTGCGTGCTGGTGCCGCCGCTGGCCTTGCTGCGCGGCAGCCATATCTCGGTGTCGCTGTCGGCCGCATTGGCCGCGCTGGCGCTATGGGCGGCGCGCCGCGAGTTCTACCGCCAGGGCGCGCTGCTGGACGAAGCCTGGTCCTGGCGCTGGCTGAGCAACCTGGGCCTGGTGCTGGTGGCCACGTTCTGGCTGCTGTTCTTCGTCTACAGCCACGTCGAATACAGCAACGATCTGTGGTGGGAGTTCGCCACCTCGGCCAATGCACCGCGTGCGCTGCGCGCGGCGCTGATCCTGTGCGTGGGCGTGATCGTGTTCGGCATGGCGCGCCTGCTGCGTGGTGGGCGCCGGCCGATGCCGCCGGCCGATGCGCAGGCCCTGCAGGCGCTGGCGCCGATCCTGGAGACCAGCACCGACACCCAGGCCTGCCTGGCGTTGACCGGCGACAAGGCGTTCCTGTTCGATGAGGGCAACCGCGGCTTCGTGATGATGCAGCGCTATGGCGGGTCGCTGATTTCGATGGGCGACCCGGTGGGCCCGCCCGAAGTGGCGCGCGCACTGATCTGGCGTTTCCGCGAGGAGGCCGACCACATGGGCCTGCGTCCGGTGTTCTATCAGGTGGGCGAGAAATACTGGCAGAGCTACCTGGACATGGGCATGACCCTGGTCAAGCTGGGCGAAGAGGCGATCGTGCCGCTGGAGAACTTCACCCTGGAAGGCCGTGACCGCGCCGATCTGCGCCAGGCCTGGAACCGCGGCAAGCGCAGCGGCCTGACCTTCCGCATGCTGCAGCCCGACCAGGTGGATGCGGTGTTGCCGCGCCTGGCCGAGGTGTCCGAGCAGTGGCTGGACGAAAAGGCCGGCGAAGAAAAGGGCTTTTCGCTGGGCAGCTTCGATGCCGACTACCTGCGCCGTTTTCCGGTGGCGGTGGCCGAGGCGGAAGGCCGGATCGTGGCCTTCGCCAACGTGTGGTGGGCGCCGGCCGGCGGCGAGCTGTCGGTGGACCTGATGCGGCACAGCGCCGAAGCCCCCAAGGGCACGATGGACTTCCTGTTCATCGAGCTGTTCCTGTGGGGCCAGGCCAACGGCTACAAGCGCTTCTCGCTGGGCATGGCGCCATTGTCCGGGTTGGCCGAGCATCGCCTGGCCGGCCGCTGGAACCGCTTCGCCAGCCTGGTGGCACGCCATGGCGAACGCTTCTACGGGTTCAGCGGGCTGCGTCGCTTCAAGTCGAAGTTCGCCCCGACCTGGCGCCCGCGCTACCTGGTGGCGCCCGGCGGCATGCATCTGCCGGCCGCATTGCTGGATGTCACCCGCTTGATCTCGGTTGATCCGGGCCGGCAGGAGTAAGGCCGCTCGATACCTGCAGTTACGCGATGCCTCGCTCTGCTTCGGGCGCTTGCACGCGTGCCGGCGTGGGACACGCCGCAAGTCCGTCCATGCAGGCTCCGGCGCGGCATCCATGCCGCTCGAGGTCCCACACCGGCACCCGCGCAAGCACCAGCGATTGGTGTCGGTTGCGGAAAGAAATGCCGAGGGCCTGCCAGGCTGGACGGAGGCCGAACCGAACGGCGACGACCGGGTTACCGGCCTGCGTCGGCCCGGCGTCGGGCCGAACCAGCCCACAGATGCCCTGCTCTTTTACGGCTTCGACAGCGCGTGCAACTGCTCCACGATCACCTTGGCCAGGGTCGCGTAATCGCCCTTGAAATGGTGATCGCCCGGCAGCGCCACCCGCGTGGCCGCCTGCGCCGGCAGGCTGGGGCACAGCGCGTCGTCGTCGTCCTGGCCGTAGATGCAGACCGTGGTGCTGGCGGGCAGGCGTTGCACCTCCGGCGCGATCGGCAGGCCTTCGTCGTCCGAACCCAGCCAGTTGCTGACGTGGAATTCGTAGTCGGCCAGCTTGCCCACCGACAACAGCGCGGTCATGCGAATGTTTTGCCTGGTCTGTGCGGGTAGCTTGTTGATCGCCGCCGGCAACACATCGGCACCTTGCGAGAAGCCGATCAGCACCACGCGCTTGCGCTGCCAGCGCTGCGCATAAACCCGCGCGATGCGGTCCAGATCCGTGGCAAAGCCCTGCGGGGTGCGCTCGGTCCAGAAATAACGCAGCGAATCCAGGCCAACCACAGGAATGCCCTGCGCGGCCAGCGCGTCGGCCACTTCTTCATCCAGTCCGGCCCAGCCGCCGTCGCCGGAAACGAAGATCACGAAGGTGTCGTCGTCGCTGTCGCCGTCCGGCTTGGCCGGCAGCTCGACCACCGGCAGGTCGGCCAGGCCACCGGGGGGCGGCGGCAACGCCACGCCCTTCTGCTCGCCCAGCGAGCGCGCCGCAGCGCGCAGGCCCGGCAGGATGTCGCCCTTGGCAGAGCGCGTGAAGGTGCGCGCCTGCGGGATCTGCTTGATGAAGGCCGCCTCGGCCGCCGCAGGGCACCGTTTGTCCTGGCTGCCGGCAAGCACCCACGGAATCTGCAACGGCGACGGCACCAACGTGTTGCTGCCCGGACGCACGCCCGGCTGGCAGATCGCCTGGTCGGATACCGTCGCCGGGCATAGGCCATCGGTGAGCACGCCGGCCAGCACATGCAGCTTGGCCTGCGCGCCGATGGCATAGGCCAACGCCGCGCCTTCGCCGTCGCCCACCAGCAGCGGCAGACGGTAGGTGGGGATGTGATAGAAGGCCTGCACATAGCGGGAGAAATTCTCCACGTCGCCGACCGAAAACGCGCAGGCGCCGCCGTCCTTGCGCACCACCGCGTAGAGGTGCGCGGTATCCACCACCGCCACCATCGCGCCGTCGTCGCGCAATGCCTCGACCTGCGCCTGGCGCGTTGCGGCATTGCCGGCGCCCGCGAACCAGATCACCACCCGTTGCGGTTCGCCCTTGGGCATCAGCACCGGCACCTGCTCGAACCGGCCGTGAGTGACCGGCTCAGGCGCCTGCGCGGCAGCCAATCCCGACAGCGTCAACACCGCCGCGCCGCAGAGCGCGCCCCACATTTCAAGTCGTCGCATGTCGCACCATCGCGGAAAGTGGTCCAAAGATAATCGTTCCAGGCGGCATCGCGAAGCGTGGCGCTTCGCTTATCGCGCCTGCGGCGATTGCCGGGCTTCCCAGGCGGCCAGCGCCTGGCGGTAGCGCGCCAGTTCTTCGGCGTACAGATCGTGCACGCACAACGGGCAACCGCTTTCGCAGCATTCGTTGGGGGCCGGCGCCTGTGGCGGTTGCGGACGTGGATCGGCGGTGGAAACGGCGCGCTCGTGCATGCGGCCATTGTAGCGTGCGCACCTGCAGCGCCCGGTTGATGCGCCCCCCCCCGCTGCGGACAGTTCAGCGGCCCAGGCGCCGCAGCAGGTTGGCCCGCGCGGCAGCATCCAGGCGCGCGTGGAAATAGTCGCTGAGAAAGATGCGTGGACGCTTGAGCAGGCCGGCCAGGAAGCGGCGGCGATTGAGCCGGAACAGCAGCGCGGGGACATGGCCGCGATACTCCTCGGCAATCGCCCGGTCGTAGGCATCGAAGACGTCTGCCGGCGCCGCCAGGATCGCCATATCGCAGTCCAGAAACAGCGCCGCCTCCTGGTCCACATCCTGCGGCTCGAGCTGGCCGTGCCGCGCAGTGAGCAAGATCAGCGCCTGTACGCGCTGCAGATCCACGGCGGCCTGCGGCCACCAGCGCGCACTGCATTCCAGCGCCCACGCCGCCGATTGCGCCTCGTTGTCGCTGCGCCCGGGTTGATACACCGCATCGTGGAACAGCACCGCCAGCCACACCTCGGCCGGCTGTTGCCAGCCCGGCCCGCTGGCGACCTCGGCATAGTGCTGCAGCAGCGCGCGCACGTGGCCGAAGTGGTGATAGGCGCGCGGCGGCGTGGCATAGGCCTGCTCCAACGCGGCCAGGTGATCGGCGTGCAGCGGCAGGGGTGTCGAGGTGTCCATCCGTGCAGGCTACCGCACCCGGGGCCTGCGTCTACACACGGGCGCTCAGCGCAGCGGCCAGCGGCCTTCGAGCTGGTACCGCGACTGGCCGAGGAAGCTGCGTACCAGCGCAAACTCGCGCACGGTCCACGCGAGCGCGTCGCAGCGCCGTTGCGGCACGGCCTGATTGCAATACAGCAGCGTCATGTGCGGCGTGTACTGCGCATCGCCGGCAATGCCCACATGCGCCAGCTGACGGCCCAGCGCGCCCTGCAACTCGTACAGGCCGCGTACGCGCTCTTCGCCGCGCAGCACGCAAGGCAGTTGCGACCGCCGTCCACCAAAGGTACCGACCCGGTCGAACTCCACCTCGAACGCCTGCAAGGCCACACGGTCGGCGGCCTGGCTGGCACGGCTGACCAGCGACGGCGGCAAACCACCGGCATAGTCGCCAAGATGGTGCAGGGTCACATGCAGGCGGTCGCGTGATAGCGGCTTTCCATCGACCCCGCCTTGCAGCAGGCCTTCACTGATACGACCCGCGCGTTCGGCAGTGTCCGCATCGGCCATCACCGCAAAGAACAGCCGCTCGGTCGTCTTTTCTTCCCCCAGTCCGAGCGACAACTGCGCCTCGGCCGATGACAAATACAGAAACTGCTGCTTCATGGTTGAGTCCACGACCGCCTGCGCAGGCCTGGGTGAAGAAGGGCGGCGGATACTAGCAGACACGACGCGCGGCGAATACGCTGCCTGCCATCGGCTTCAACGTGGAACGCGATACTGACGTGGAACCGCCATCGTGCGTTGTCGCATTGTTGCTTCGCATCTGACACAAAAAGAAACGGGCAGCTTGCGCCACCCGTTTCCCGCCTGTATCGGTTTACTCCGGAGCTGCATCAATCCAGATGCACTTCGGACGCGCCGCGCTCTTATGCGGCGCTCTTCATCCTTATGCGGCGCTCTTCATCGCGTGCTTGCGGTTACGCATCACGTCGTGACATGCGCGCACTTCCGGCAGCAGGCGCAGTGCGGCATCGCGCGCAGCGGCCGGCGTGTCTACATCGGCGATGGTTTCGTCGAACGCCTTCAGCAGGCGATCTTCCGACTCTTCCAGCTCGGCCACGTAACCGTATTTGGTGTCGCCCAGCGTTGCACGGACCTTGCCGTAGAACTGCTGCATGCTGCCAACCATGGTGCCGTGCTGCTCCGGCGTGCCGCCCACCGAGGTGACCACGCTGCTCAGGCTGCTCACGATGTCGGTCTTGACGCCGGCAATGCGGCGGAACAACGTTGCAAGCTCTGCATCGCCCACCTTGGACGCCGCTTCGTCGTAGAAGTCCTTACCGTCGCGGGAAATGGCGATGAGGTCGTTGAGGCTGTGCTCGGTCTTGCTCTGGATGCTCATGTGTCGCTCCTTGTTTGGATGGGCCGCGCTGCACGGGGGTGCAATGCGCCGGCTTTCGGGGAGAAGCGCAATCGATGCGTTGATTGCGATGCCTTGCGTTGTGTACGGCCTCATCCTGGGCTCGCACCCATAATCGACATGTGAGCAATGTGCGCGTCATCCTCACGCCTTCGTGCGGCCGATGAATCGCGATTCATCGATGCCAACGGCGCATCAAGACCCTTTCGGCTGCCGGCTGGCCCACATGTTGTCGACCAGGTTCGGGTACGGCCGCCCGGCCGCTTCGGCGCGTTGTCTTGCCGCTGCCTTCTGGGCGTCGGTCAGTGGCGTCGAGGCGCGTTTGGACGTCGGATTGGGGCGCTTCCACGGCGGTGGCGTGAAGTCGGTCATGGCGCGGTCCTGCTCGCTTGTGGTCAAGCGCGCAGTCTCGGGCGCGTACCGTGAGTTGGCTGTGGATGCGGCTGGCGTGCGCGGTTGGCATCGCCGCTCCGACAGCGAGCACGCGCGTCAAGGCACGGCACTGCAGTGAGGCCTTGCGCCACGTGTCTGTGTGCAGCCGAGTGCCGGGGATGATGAGTGGCATGCAGCAGCACGCAGCGACAGGCCATCGATCGAGATGCGCGCCCGTGCACGCCGGGCGATGCGTGCGGCCGCCCGGCGCACTTGCTCAGCAGTTGGTCGCCAGACTGCGCTGGCGCTGCTCCTGCCACACCGCACATGCGTACACCAACAGCCCGCCGAGCGCGGTTGCTGCACCGACATAGCCGGTGGATGTCCAGCCCCAGCCAGCGGTGATCGCCATGCCGCCCAGCCAGGGGCCCAGGGCATTGGCGGTGTTGAATGCGGCATGGTTCGAGGCCGCTGCCAGCGTCTGCGCCTCGGCCGCCACGTCCATCAGGCGCGTCTGCAAGGCCGGCGCCAGCGCGCCCATCGTGCCGACTGCCACGATGGAGACGAACACCCACTGCCCCGCATGCGCGGCCAACGGAAAGGTCAACATGACCACGATCGACCACACCAGCAGCACCGGCACCGCACGGAACTGCATCCGGTCGAACAACCAACCGCCGGCAATGCTGCCGAGCACACCGCCGACGCCGAACGCCGCCATGGCCAGCGGAATGCGTGCCGGTGCCACGCCGGTAACGGCAGTGAGGGTCGGCGCCAGATAACTGAAAACGCAGAACATGCCTGAAAACCCGACGGCTCCGATCGCCAGGGCCAGCCACACCTGCGCCCGATTGAACGCACGCAGCTCGCACAGCGGCTGCTGGCGCGGCTCATCCGGTGCGGGCGGCAACAGCGCGGCCACCGCGGCCACCGTCCCCAGCGCGATGACCGAGACCGAGGCATACGACCAACGCCAGCTGACGACCTGCCCCAGCCAGGTCGCCAGCGGGTTGCCGACCAGCAACGCAACGCTCAACCCCAGCAGCACGCGCCCGACGGCGGTGGCGCGCTGATTGGGCGGGCTGATCGAGGCTGCCACCAGCGAGGCGACGCCGAAATACGCGCCATGCGGCAAGCCGGCGATGAAGCGGCACACCAACATGGCGTGGTAGCCGGGCGCCAACGCACTGGCCAGGTTACCCAGTGCGTAGAACACCATCAGCAGTAACAGCAAGGTGCGTCGCGGCCAGCGCGCGCCCAGGATCGCCAGCAGCGGTGCGCCGACCACCACGCCCAAGGCATAGGCGCTGATGACATGGCCAACCTGCGGCTCGCTGATCTGCAGGCCCTGCGCAATCTGCGTCATCAGGCCCATGGTGGAAAATTCGCTGATGCCGATCGCAAAGCCGCCCATCGCCAGCGCGAGCAGGATCAGCACGTAATCGCGGCGCGGCACGCGCGGCGCGGACAGCTCGGTATCGGACATGCCCGACTCCAGAATGACGGGGCGGCCTATTATTGTGCAATGCAGCATTCGGCGAAAGGCCGCACGTCACAGCGATGCCGCGCCAAGGCCTCGCGGGTCACGGTTCGCTCCGCTTGGGTGCTTGCGAAAGACGCTGTGTCCTACTGACGCCGCTCGAATCCCGCCCGCCGCGCCACCATCGCTGTGGGGCACCGCGATCGTCGTGGCGCCGCGCTTTGCGTGTGATCCCAAACACTGGTTGCTGATGTCCAAATCCACTGAATCTCCGTTGTTCTCCCCGGTGCGCCTGGGCGCGCTGGATCTTGCCAACCGCGTGATCATGGCGCCGCTGACGCGTAACCGCGCCGGTGCCGGGCAGGTGCCCTCGCCGCTTGCCGCCGAGTATTACGGCCAGCGCGCCACCGCCGGCCTGATCGTGGCAGAAGGCACGCAGATCAGTCCGCTCGGCCAGGGCTACCTGGACACGCCTGGCATCCACACTCCGGAACAGGTCGCCGGCTGGCGCACCGTCACCGATGAAGTGCATCGCCGTGGCGGCAAGATCGTGCTGCAGCTGTGGCATGTCGGCCGCGTGTCGCACACCAGCGTACTGCCCCCCGGCGAAGTACCGGTCGCGCCCAGCGCCATTCGTGCCGAAGGCAAGACCTACACCCAGAACGGCTTCGAGGATGTGTCCGAACCGCGCGCACTGGCGCTGGACGAAATCCCCGCGCTGATCGAGGACTACCGCCGTGCCGCACGCAACGCGATCGACGCCGGTTTCGATGGCGTGGAAGTGCATGCCGCCAATGGCTACCTGCTCGACCAGTTCCTGCGTGACAGCGCCAACAAGCGCACCGATGCCTACGGTGGCGATATCGAAAACCGCACGCGGCTGCTGATCGAAGTGGTGCAGGCCATTGCCGACGAGATCGGTGCCGAGCGCACCGGCGTGCGGTTGTCGCCGGTCACTCCGGTCTATGGCGCGCACGACTCCGACCCGCAGCCGTTGTTCGAACGTGCGGTGGAGCGGCTGAGCCTGATCGGCGGCTTGGCCTTCGTGCACGTGATCGAAGGCGCCACCGGTGGCCCGCGCGACAACATCGCCTTCGATTACGCGGCGCTGCGCGCCAAGTTCGACGGTGCCTGGATCGCCAACAACGGCTACGACCGCGCCATGTCCGAACAGGCCATCAGCAGCGGCTATGCCGATGCGATCGCCTACGGGCGCCCCTTCATCGCCAACCCGGATCTGGTGCGTCGCCTGCGCGAGAACGCACCGCTGGCCGAGGTCGATCAGGCCACCATGTACGGCGGCGGCGCCAAGGGCTACACCGACTACCCCGCACTGCCGGAGTGATCCTCTAGGCACACCGGCCGGTCATTGCCGCATCCAGCGCGGCGATGGCCGGCCGGTGGCGCGTAGCGTCCGCGCACCACGCACTGCCTGAGCGCTCTCTTTCCGTCTCCATCGCAGTGGCCGGTTGGCCGCATGGACCGCAGCGACAGGTTCGCTTCGCACGTCGCTTGCGCGCCGTCGCCACATGACGCGCACAGCGCTCCCCGCTAGCATCCAGGCAGCCCCTGATCCTGGAATGCCCATGCGCCGCCTTCTTCCTTTTGCGCTGCTCTGCACATTGCTGGTCGGTGGCCAGGCGCTGGCCGTGCCGTTCTGGGGTGCGCGCCAGTCCAGTCCCGCCGACACCCTGCCGGCCCAGCTCAAACCGGGCGAATGGATCTGGGGCGGTGTCAGTAAAGGCTGGGGCCCGATGGCCGTCATCGTCAGCCTCACCGAGCAACGCGCCTATGCGTATCGCAACGGCATCCTGATCGGCGTGTCCACCATCAGCTCCGGCAAGCCCGGGCACGAGACCCCCACCGGCGTGTTCACCATCCTGCAGAAGGACAAGGACCACCGTTCCAATCTCTACAACGCCGCACCCATGCCGTATCAACAGCGGCTCACCTGGGACGGCGTGGCGCTGCATGCCGGCGGCCTGCCGGGCTACCCGGAGTCGCATGGCTGCGTGCATCTGCCATCGGAATTTGCCCGGTTGCTGTTCGACAATTCCAACATGGGCATGGTGGTGGTGGTCGCGCAGGCCGGTGTCAGTGCCGACGATGTGGTGCATCCACGCGCGCTCAGCCCGATCGACCCGACCACCGGCGCCGAGCGCCCCGTGTTGCCGCTCCCCAATGGCCAGGCATTTGCCTGGCAACCGGCGCTGGCGCCCACCGGCCCGATCTCGATGCTGATCAGCAGCACCGACCAGCAATTGGTGGTGTACCGCAATGGCGTGGAGATCGGCCGCGCGCAGGTGGCCTTGCACGCACCCCCTGGTGCAGCACCGCTGGGCACGCAGGCCTTCATCGTCGGCCAGGGTTTCCTGCCGGGCGACAACCCCGGCCTGCCCGGTCATCGCATGCCCAACTGGATGCGCATCGGCATTCCCGGCAGCGCTGCGGCGGCAGGCCAGCCGCTGGATGCCGGCACCATTGCGCGCCTGCAGGTGCCGCCGGCATTCCTGGCCAATCTGCTGCCGCTGCTGACGCCGGGCGTGGTGTTGGTCGCCACCGACCAGCGCATCCTGCCGGAGACCACCGGCGGCAAGCTGCAGGTGCTGGATTCGGACCCGCCCGACACGCCGTAGCACACGTGCGCACCAACGCGTGGCGCAGGGTTCGCCAAGCTCGGCTTGCCGATACGGGGCCCACGCCGGGTAGGGCCTGCCTGCGTGTGCCGGGCTGATCGCGGCACACACCTGCGCCCCGCTGCCGGGCGATTGTCGCGGCGCCGACGCCGGCACATGATGCAGCCATCTCATTGCCAAGAATGTGCGTGATGCGCCTGCTCCCTGTGGTCCTGCTCGGCACCAGCATCATGGCCTGCACGGTGGGCGGCGCAGCGGCGCACTCCCCGCGCCCTGCCGCGCCGGGTCCCGAGTGCCTGGATGCCCGCCAGGTGAGCGAGCTGCATCAGACCGATGCGCGGACACTGGCCGTTGCCGAACGCGGCGGCCGCCTGTTCCGCCTGCAATTGGCACAGGATTGCCCGCGCCTGACCGCGCACGCAGACGCCGCCGTGCTCGCACCGCACGGTTGGGTCTGCAATGGTGCGCAGGCATCCGTCAGCACCGGGCAGCAACGGTGCGCGATCAGCCAGGTCGCCCCGCTCAGCGCACGCGACTACGCCAGCATGGCCCGTCAGCGGCAGGCCGACGGCATCCCCACCCTGGACGGCGTCAGCGTGCGGCAAGCACGTCGTCGCAACTTCGCCGGCTCCGCAAGCTATTGCTTCCAGCCCGGCATGGTGCGGGCGTGGTCGGAGGACGCGCAGGGTCTGGTGGTGGAAGTGTCGCCGCGCCATCCCGGCGCGCACCGCCATTATCGCGTCGAATTGATGGACAGCTGCCGCGAGCTCAGCGGCGCACCACCGATCCGCTTCGTATCCGGCATGGGCCTGAATGCGATTTGCGGCAACCCCGGCGACAAGGTCGACGTGCTCGACGAAATCGGCATTGCCGGCGCAGGCGTCGGCGCCGGCCAGCAAGGCGACCTCAGCACCTCGCGCGGCGGCAAGTTCTCGCGTATGCGCCAAAGCTGCACAGTGGCGGCGGTCTACCCGCGCGATTGAGCCGCCACACCCGGCGCGGTACCAGGCTGGCAGGACGCGCTGGCGCGTGGCGTGGTGCGATCGGTACCGCCATCGCGCTGAGGCGCGTCACGCGCGTCATGCCGCCGGGCGGCTCGGGCTGCGCACGAACCGCAGGCGCGTGCTCGCGCGATGTGAGGTGTTATCGGTGTACCTGTCGCGCTCAGGCGCGCTGCTACGGGAGCGGACTCAGGCCTTACGCAGAAAACAGGTCTTGAGCACCAGGCCCTTGATCTTTTCCGAATTGCCTTCGATATGTTCGGCGTCGTCCTCGACCAGGCGGATATTGCGGATCACCGTGCCCTGCTTGAGCGGAATCGACGAGCCCTTGACCTTGAGATCCTTGATCACCGTCACCGTGTCGCCGGCCTGCAGCACATTGCCGTTGCTGTCGCGCACCACGGTCGTGTTCGCGGCGACCTCGGCTGCGCTCCATTCGAAACCGCAGTCCGCGCAGATCGACAAGGCGCCGTCGGCATAGGTGTTGTCCTGGCCGCATTGCTGGCAGGCGGGAACGGTAGACATGCGATTCCTTGATCGAAACGGGCGTGGATTGTAGCGCCACGGCCGCGCGATCACGCATCCGGCACGGCGGCGGCGCGATAGTGCAGCGCTCATCGAATGCCCTGCAGGTTGCGCGTGTCCAACGAGCCAGTCCACCCCGCGCCAGGCGCCGCACCAGCCACCATGGAGCCCGGCAACGCGCCTGGCGCGCCAGGCCATCCCGACAGTCCCGCAGAGCGCCCCGGCAAGCCCAAGGGCGCGCACCTGGTCGTCTATGTCGCGTTGGCCGGCAACCTGGCCATTGCGGTGGCCAAGTTCATTGCCGCCGGGATTTCCGGCAGCTCGGCCATGCTCAGCGAGGGCGTGCATTCGCTGGTGGACACCGTCAACGAGGTGCTGCTGCTCTATGGTCTACGTCGCGCTGCGCAGGCACCCACGCCGACGCATCCCTTCGGCTACGGGCGCGAACTGTATTTCTGGAGTTTCATCGTCGCGTTGCTGGTGTTTGCGATGGGTGCCGGCGTGTCGTTGTACGAGGGCATCGTGCACCTGCGTCACCCCGAGCCGGCCAAGAGTCATCTCATCGCGTATTGCGTGCTCGGCGTTTCGATCGTGTTCGAAGGCATTTCCTGGATCGTGGCACTGCGCGAATTCCGTGCAAAAAAGGGCCGCATGGGCTACTTCGAAGCATTTCGCCAGAGCAAGGACCCCAGCACCTTTACCGTGTTGCTGGAAGACAGCGCCGCATTGATCGGCCTGTTCATGGCCTTGCTCGGCCTGGCCGGTGCGCAGCTGTTGGACATGCCCGAACTCGACGGCATCGCATCGATCGGCATCGCCGGCGTGCTGGCCTTTACCGCTTTCCTGCTGGCGCGCGAGACCAAGGGGCTGCTGATCGGCGAGCCGGCCCATGCGCACGTCACCGACTCGCTGCTGCGCATTGCCGCCAGCGACCCGGACGTGCGCGCCGCCAACGGCGTGCTGACCATGCAGATGGGCCCCAACCAGGTCGTTGCCGCATTGAGCGCGGAATTCGAAGACAGCCGCAGCACGCCGCAGATCGAAGCCTGCGTGGGCCGCATCGAAGCCGCCGCCAAGCGCCAGCATCCTGAACTCACCGCGTTGTTCGTCAAACCGCAGACACCGGAAACCTGGCGCGCACGTCGCGCGCAGATCGAACGCGGCGCGCAGACCGAGTAGGCAACCACGTGTACGGGCTGCAGCCACCACAGGTGCCGCAATGGTCGCGACATCAGCGGCGTTGCCGGTGAGCGGAAGTGCCGGGCAATCGCGGTCAACGTCAGGCCCCGGCCGCTGCCGCACTCTCCATCGGGGCCCCAGCAGGGTCGGTCCTTGCCCCGTAGTGCCTGCCGCACGTCCACAGCGATGCACGACGACGGCCAACCTGATCCTTGCCCAACCGCGGGTTCCGCAGCGGTTGCACGATCCGGTTCGATTGCCTACGGTGTGGGTGCAGCACCTCTTGGCATCGTGAATCAGCCGATGCACTTCCCCCTCGATCACCCGCATGGAGGTTTCCGATGGAAATCAGCCAGGGTCGCGTTGCGACCATTCACTACACCCTTTCCGACGACAGCGGCCAGGTCCTGGACCGTTCTACTCCCGACACCCCGTTGAGCTATCTGCACGGTGCCGGCAACATCGTGCCCGGCCTGGAGCAGGCGCTGGACGGCCGGCGCGTGGGCGACACACTCACCGCCGACGTGGCGCCCGAACAAGGCTACGGCCCGCGCCACGAGCAGCTGATCCAGCACGTTCCGCGCGAGGCCTTCCCCACCGATGTGGACGTGGTCCCGGGCGTGCAGTTCGAAGCCCGCACCCAACAGGGCCCGGTACTGGTCACCGTCACCGAGGTCGGCCCGGAACAGGTCACCGTGGATGGCAATCACCCGCTGGCCGGCCAGACCCTGCACTTTGCGGTGGAAGTAGTGGACGTGCGCGAAGCCACCACCGATGAGTTGAATCAGGGCCACGTCGACGACATCGCCGCCTGAGCCAGCGCGTCGCGTGCCAGGCGGCGCGCGGCGCATCGGCCGGCGCGCCGCCGCTGCACGCCGGTCTGGACGGCAGCTGCGGCGGCCGTAGTAAAGTGCGCGGCCCGCTTTGAAGGCCTGTCTGCATGAAACTCGGCATCGACTTCGGTACCAGCAACTCCGCCGCCGCCGCGATCGTCGATGGCCAGGTGGAACCAGTGCGCTTCGGCGACGCCCTGCAGTTCCGCACCACGGTGTACTTTCCCGAGACCATGCGCGATCCGGAGGATTTCAACCTCACGCCCGCGCTGGAATACGAGATAGAGCGGCTGATCGACTCCGCACGCCGCGACGCCACCGCCGCCGGCCGCACGCCGAATCAGGACAGCCTGCGCCGCGAAGCGCTGCGCATCGTGCGTCGCCAATGGATGGAAGAGCAGGTGCGCGAGCCTCGCAGTTCGGCGGCGCTGCTGCAGAACGCGGTCTACGGCGACGACGCGCTGGATGCGTATTTCCTGGAAGGCGAAGGCAATCTGGTGCAAAGCCCCAAGTCCATGCTGGGCTACAACCTGCACCCGCGTGCCCGCCAGACCATCACCGGCATCGCCACGCACGTGCTGGAGCACATCCGCCTCACTGCCTCGCGCCAGTTCGACGTCACCATCCGCAATGCCGTGATCGGCCGCCCGGTGCAATTTCGCAGTTCGATCGGCGAAGCCGGCAATGCGCAGGCGCTGGAGATCCTGCAGACCGCCGCCATCGCCGCCGGGTTCGACAGCGTGGACTTTCTTGAAGAACCGGCCGCGGCCGCCATGCACTACCACGTCAGCCACGACTCCCGGCACGACACCGTGGTGGTGGACATCGGCGGCGGTACCACCGATATCGCCCATGCCAGCGTGGGCGGCAGCGCACCACCGCAGGTGCATCGCGCCTGGGGGATCGCGCGCGGCGGCACCGATATCGATCTGGCGCTCAGTCTGGCCGCCTACATGCCGCTGTTCGGCCGCGGCATCACCCGCGTTCCGGCGCACCATTACGTGGAAGCGGCGATGGTGCAGGACATGACCCGGCAACGCGAATTCCGCCTGCACACGTACCGCGACGTCCCTGCCCCGTTCGACACCCGCCTGCAGGCCCTGCAGGACACCGGCAACACCGCGCGCCTGTATCGGGCTGTGGAAGCCTGCAAGATCGCGCTCAGCGAGCTCGACCAGCACCAGGCATCGCTGGAGTTCATCGAACGCGCCCTGCACGTGGACGTGCAGGCCAGCGCACTGGTTGCGTCCGCCTCGAACTACCTCCAGGAACTGGCAGGACTGCTGGCGCAGGTGCGCGCCGACCTGCCCACGCCTCCGGCCACGCTGTTTCTCACCGGTGGCATGTCGCGTGCCGGCTACATCCGCGACACGGTGGCGGCGGCATTTCCGGAATCGCGCATGGTGCACGGCGATCCGTCCTTCGGCGTGGTGCAGGGCCTGGCCTGGGCGGCGGCGGGCGACGCCCGTCCGTCGGAGCATTAACACAAATCGGTACTTGGCGCCTATAATACGCGGTTGCTGCCTGACGCCCCGCCGTCTTGTCTGCAAGGCACGCCCGCCGTGCCGCCGCGATTGCGCACCGAACGCACTCGCACCTCTCGACACCGCTTCCGCGCGCGCCACCCTTGCCGCATGCGGTGTCCTTGCACTTCCCCGCTACAGGAGGCCACATGGCACGTCCCGCGACCAAGCAGAAATCCCAGCCCAGCATCGCTCGCAGCGAAGGCAAGTCGCAGCCGCTCAGTCGTGAGCGCATCGCTGCCGACATCGCCGCGTTCCGCAAGACCGGCGGCCGGATCGAAGTGCTCACCACCAACTTCGGCCCCGCGCGCAACGATGGCGACAAGATCGGCTGAGCGGCAGACAGGCTGCCGTCGATGCCCGCCGCTACGCGTGCAGACCGGTAGCTGCCTGCAAGGGTTGCCTTGAAGTGTTGAACCGACGTGCCACCGCAAGGTGGCACGTTTGTTTCCGGCCTTCTGGCGTCATCGGGGCGTACCGACCCGGAGTGCGACTCCAGTGTGATGCCACCGTTCGCCGCGCCGAGCGTCGCAGGCAGGCGCTTTGCCGGCACAGTTGCCCGGCCGTCGCCCTGGCAGCCACCGAATGATGTGTCGCCGCTGAAGACATCCGCATCCAGCGCCGCTCACATCTCGCGCGGCGCGCCCGGCGCAGTGCCGGATGAGCATGCATTCATCCCACGCATCTGGTGCACGCAGGGCGCACCATTACAATGGCGGCTCTTTTGCTTTCGCATGATGTGATGTCCGCGCCCGACGCCTTGCCCGCAATGATCCGAAGCCTGTTGCCGCACTGGAATCCGGAATGGCTGGCGGTTGCGGTGCCCACCATCAACATCGTCCTGATCCTGGCGGCTGCCGCGCTGACGCGGCTGCTGCTGCGACAGCTGCTCCGGCGGCTGTGCGCGCATTACAACGTGCCTGTCGAGATCACGATCGGCATCCGGCGTGTGGGCAGCTTCGTGATCTCGCTCAGCGCCGTCCTGATCTCATTGCATATCCTCGGTGTCTCCACCGGCGTGCTGTGGACCGCCTTCACCAGCTTCGCGGCCGTCGGCGCAGTGGCGTTCTTCGCTGCATGGAGCGTGCTGTCGAATATCTTCTGCACCTTCCTGATCATCACCACGCGTCCGTTCCGGCTGCACGATCACATCGAGCTGCTGGAAGGCGGCGACAAGCCCGGCCTGAAAGGCCGCGTGATCGACATCAACGTGATCTACACCACGCTCGAAGAAACCGGCGACCATGCCGGCAGTGTGCTGCAAGTGCCCAACAGCCTGTTTTTCCAGCGCACCACGCGCCGTTGGCGCGAGAGCAGCGGCTTCAACGCCAACTGAGTGCAAGAGACGCAGCTGCGCTTCGCGCATTCCCGGAGCCTTGCCGCGCGTGCATCGCGTGTCCAGCGCTGTAGCGCATCGGGCCATTGCACACCAGGTCGCCCGTCGGTCCAGCTTCGACGCCGCTGGTTCAACGCAGCTGGCTGTCCTTGCTGCCACGACGGTTGAAGCCACTCTGCGCACCCTGCTCCTGGTCATGCGCTTGCTGGCACTGCACACATAGATGCACGCCAGGCACTGCCTTGCGACGCGCGTCGGGAATCGGCGCATCGCATTCCTCGCAGTGGGTCAGGCTCGGGCCCTGGTGCAGCTGGCTCCGCGCACGCTTGATCGCGTCCTCGACGGTGGCATCGATCTGGTCCTGCACCGCCCCATCACCCGCCCATCCGGTTGCCATGGTCGTCTCGCCTCGCTGGTCAGGCAGACACTATGGTCATGGCCACAGGCAAATCCAAGCCAGCCGTGCACAGTGTCCTCAAGCCAGGTGCTCTACCATTCATTCATCCACCTACGAGGGATTTGCAATGGAACAACCGGTCCACCCCTTTTCCGAACTGTTCGCCCAGCTCGGCTTGCCATCCGATGAAGCCAGCATTCGCGCGTTCATCGCCGAGCATTCGCCGTTGCCGGGCGACATGCGCCTGGAAGAAGCACCTTTCTGGACGCCGGCACAGGCACAGTTGCTGCGTGAAGAGCGTCTCGACGATGCCGACTGGATCGTGACCATCGATCAATTGAACATCGCGCTGCATACCACAGCGGACGACACCGGCGTCTGACCGACCGCCCTGTGACGGTCGAGCCCGGCAGTGATCCTTGCAGTTGAGTTTCGCCCAAAAAAAAAGAGCGGCCAATGGCCGCTCTTTGCGTAACTGCAGCCGACGGCGCATGGCGCGTCCGGCTGCGCGTCGCGCGTCAGGTCACCTTCTTGGCAATCGTCATGCCCAGCACAAACAGCACGATGGCAATGATGATGCCGGCCCAGAACAGGAACTTGGCAATCCCCATCGCAGCGCCTGCCATCCCGCCGAAACCGAGCGCACCGGCAATCAGTCCGATGATGGCGAAAATAATGGCCCACTTGATCATGTTGTCGTCTCCTAATCCGGCACAGCGCCGTTGTTCGATCGTGTGCTTGCGACGCGTCGCCGCAAAACATGCGCTGCACGCTACCGATTCCGGCGTGCCGCATTCGTGAATGCGCATGACACACGCTGCCACATTGCTGCGTTGCGCAGTATCGGCGCCCCGCAGATGCGGAGGCGTGCGGATCGCCATTGACCGCGCGTTGACGTGGCCAGAGCGCTGCCGCGTGAATCACCGCGCGTGACCGCAGCACCATCGCAGCCATCACGCCGGTTGCATCCTTTGCCCGGCGCACCCCGCGTTGCCTGGCGGCACCCGTTGCCATCCACCGCGTTTGGAGAGCTGCGCGCCACAGTCCAATGACACGGATTAGCCAGCATCCTCCGCATGCGCGATCATGGAGTTCTCGCAGCCTGCATTGGCCATGGACACTCTTCGTTATCTCGCCGGTTATCCGCCCGCCGTCCTGGATCAGGTGCGCGCGCTGATAGCGCAGGACAAGCTTGCCGCCGTGCTGGCGCGACGTTACCCCGACCGGCACACGGTTCGCACCGATCGTCATCTGTACGACTACGTCAAGGCAATGAAGGAGCGCTACATGCGCTCATCGCCCACCTTGCACAAGGCCGTGTACGACAATCATCTGCAGGTCGTGAAGCACGCGCTGGGCACCCACACCGCCATCTCGCGCGTGCACGGCGGGCGGCTCAAGGCCAGTCGTGAAATCCGCATCGCCTCGGTATTCCGCGACGCGCCCGAACCTTTCCTGCAGATGATCGTGGCCCACGAATTGGCGCACCTGAAGGAGGCCGATCACAACAAGGCCTTCTATCAACTGTGCAACCACATGACATCGGACTATCACCAACTGGAGTTCGACCTGCGCCTGTATCTGACCCAGCTGGCGCTGGAAGCCGGCGGCTGATCGCGCCGTGTTGGGTGTGGGCTTAGGGCCTGAGGCGATCGCACGCCTGCCCGCCGCCGCTGCGGCCGGCTACTCGCCCGCCCTGCGGGCCCTGGCCGTGCTCCACGGCCGCATCGATCATCCGCACCCGCAGCAGCGCTGCGTCAGCCTGCTGGAGCGCGCAGCGGCGGCCGGCAATCGCCTGCGCACCGTCTGCGTGTATCTCAATGCGGTCGAGGCAGGTGGCCAGACCGATTTCCCGGTTGCCGGCGTCAGCGTGCAACCGTGCGCCGGTTCGGCGGTGTGCTTCGACAACCTGCACGCCGACGGCCGCCCCGATCCCGATTCGCTGCATGCCGGCCTGCCGGTCGTGGCTGGCACCAAGTGGCTGGGGACGCTGTGGATGCGGCAGCAGCGCTATCGGGATTGGTGAACAGATTCATGCACGCCCCCCTGCCGACGTGGTTTAAAATGTTGCAGCGCGACGTGATCGGACAGGGTCTGCAGACGTCGCGTTTTTTGTTTCCCATCGCTCGGGTCCACGCCCGGCCTCAGGGAAGGCACATCACGCAGCCCCGCGGAGCCTTCGATGCTTTTCGAAACCCTCGATACCACCGGCCACGAGCAGGTGATCTTCTGCCACAACCGCGACGCCGGTCTGAAAGCCATCATTGCCCTGCACAGTACGCAGCTGGGCCCGGCCCTGGGCGGCGTGCGCATGCGCCCCTATCCCGATAGCGAGGCGGCGCTCACGGACGCATTGCGGCTCAGCCGCACCATGACCTACAAGAACGCGCTGGCCGGCCTGAACGTGGGCGGCGGCAAGGCGGTGATCATCGGCGACCCCAAGACCGACAAGAGCGAGGCGCTGTTTCGCGCCTTCGGCCGGTTTGTCGACAGCTTGGGCGGGCGCTACATCACCTCCGAGGACGTCGGCACCGACGTCAACGACATGGAGCAGATCTACCTGGAGAGCGAATACGTCACCGGCGTGCATCAGGTGCATCGCGGCTCCGGCGACCCGGCACCGTTCACCGCCTATGGCGCACTGCAGGCACTGATGGCCTCGCTCAATCGCAAGCTCGGCCATGAGGAAGTGGGCAAGGCCAGCATCGCGATCCAGGGCCTGGGCCACATCGGCATGGAGCTGGTGAAGCTGCTCAAGGAACGCGGCGCCAAACTCTATGTGGCCGATCTGAATCAGGCGCTGGTGGATCGCGCGGTAGCCGAATATGGCGCCGAGGCCGTGCGCCCGGACGAAATTCACCAGGTGTCCGCCGATGTGTTCGCCCCTTGCGCGCTGGAAGGCGCAATCAACGAAGACACGTTGCCGCAGCTCAAGGCCAAGATCATCTGCGGCACCGCGAACAATCAGCTGGCCAGCGCGGCCATCGGCCAGGAGCTGCACAGGCGCGGCATCCTGTATGCACCGGATTATGTGGTCAATGCCGGCGGCGTCATGAATGTGTCGCTGGAAATCGATGGCTACAACCGCGAACGCGCCATGCGGCTGATCCGCAGCATTTATCACAACCTGGAAAAGGTCTTCGACCTGTCGGCCCAGCTGGACGTGTCGCCGCAGCAGGCGGCCGATCAGATGGCCGAAACGCGCATCGAGGCCATCAGCAAACTCAAACTGCCGCTGGGCCGCACCGCACCGCGCTTCCTGCACAAATTACGCGGCGAATAAGAGCATCTGGCGCGCGGGCCGCGCCTGACAGGCTGCGCGCGTCCGCGATCGCCGCCACGCACACGGCGCCCGGGCATTGCACCCGGGCGCCGCAGACACCGATCAGAAATCAGCGCTGTACTTCAGGCTCAACGCGCGGTCGTCGCCACGTTCGCCCACCCGCTGGTCGTAGCCGAAACGCAGCTGGCCCTGGTGCCCCAACGGCGCGGAGGCGGCAAGCCCGAACACAGCGCCCGAGCGTGCCGGCTGCATGCCGCGCAAGGGGGCCCATGCCTCGACGCCATTAAAGCTGGCGTCCAGCATCAGCCCCTGGCTGCTCAACGCCTGCTGCCACTCGGCGTAACCGCCCAGCTGGAGGCCGCGCCAGCGGTAGGCAGAGCGCAGGCCAGCCAGCATCTGGGTGCGCGATGAGGTGCTTGCATCGGCCCGCAGGCCGAAACCATCGCCGCCACTTTCGCGAAAGCCTTCGCTGCGCAAGTGCACGTAGTCCAGGCCCATGTAAGGTGTCAACGACGCCGCTGCGCGGCCCAGGCGATAGCCGGCTTCCAGATTGCCGCTGAGATAGCTGGCGCTGTAATCGCTGAAGGCGCTGCTGCGTTCTTCGCCCAGTTGCAGGCTGCGTTCGATCTGCCGGTCGACGTTGCCGACGCCCAGCTGGCCCAGCGTGTACGCCGGCCCCAGTGTCGTCCCCCAATAGAGCTGCGCCTGCACCTGCCGGTCGCGGCCGCGTGCAGCATCCAGATTAGCCAGACTGTTGGAACGCGTTTCGCCAAACGCAAACCCAGCGACGGCGCCTGATGACAGACGCAGGTCGTTGCCCATCATCCAGCCGGAGGTGGCAAATCCTGACGTGGTCACTCCGCCCTCGCCCGGCCCGCCCAGCGCACGCTGCCAGGTGCCCAGCATGCGCGGTTGCTGCGACAGACCATCGAAGTGCGATGCCAGGGCGCGCCGCCCAAGATCGATGGTGTCGAAGGTCATCGCCGCAGACGCCGCATGCGCATGCCCGGACAGACTCCGCAGCGAATCGGCTGCCGCCTTCGCATCGGGTGCCTGCTGCAACGCCGCCGCAGCGCGAATGAAGCCGCTGCTGATGCCAGCGCTGCCCTGCAACTGCTGCGCGTCCACTTTCTGGAAAGCCTGCTCCACGCGGATGGCAGCGTCCATCGACGCGGTGCCGATCGCACCCAGCGATGCGGCAACCGCGGTGACATCCATGCGTTGCAGCGACACGAATGCGGTGTTGGCGTCGTAGCTGCGCGTGGCCGCCAGGAACGTCACTGCCGGCCCGCCGCTGACCGTGTCGAAGGTACCCTGCAAGCCATTGGTCGCCTGCAGGACCGCGTAGGTCGTATTGTCGGCCACGTACGCACGCCGGCCGAGCAGTTGCAGATCGCCGGCGATGGTGGCGGTGCCGGTCACGTTCAAGCGGTCGCCCACGTTCACGGCCAGACGGCCGTTGCTGGCCTGCGTGTAGTTGCCGTCGACCGTCAGCACCGCACTGTTCACCTGCACGGTGCCTGCGTTGGCGAGCGTGCCGCCGATGCGGCCGGCGCCAATCAACGTGGCGCCATTGGCAACACCGACGCGCGCACTTTGCAGACTGGCGGTTTGCAGGGTGCCGCCCAGCACCTGGGTGTCGCCGGTGTAGGTATTGGCCGTGCTGCCCAGCACCAAGGTGCCGGTACCGCGCTTGGTCAGGCCGCCAGCGCCGCTGATGTCGTTGGCCCAGGTGGACCGCAGCGTGTTGACCGTGACATCGACCGTGCCCCAGTCGAAACGCGCCGGCCCAAGCACGGCCTTGCCCACGTTGAGCAGGCCGTAACCGAACACCGGATCGGCACCCGCAGCGCCCAGATCGGTGGCCGTGCCCAACAAGGTCTGCCGCACCAGATCGTTGGTGAAGTACGGGAACGCCTGCCACACCAATGCCGCTGCGCCCGATACCAGCGGTGCGGCAAACGAAGTTCCGCTACCGTAGAAATAGCTGACATTGCCGGCGGTGGCGTCGGGATCGACGAACAGCGAGGTGCCCGGTGCGACCAGGCAATACCGCATCGCCACGCCACAGGCATTGGAATACGACGCCAGCTGGGTGGGATTGGCGGTGTCCAGCGCGCCGACCACCAGCCAGCCACGCTCCAGATCCGCCGCCGGCAGCGTCCCGTTGGGACCCACCTGACTGGGCAACGCGGCCGTATCGGAGGGCTGGGATCGCGACTCGTTCCCCGAGGCAAACACCACCAGACCGTCGTTGCCGATCACGAAGGAGCGGTATTCCTGCGCGACCTGATTGGTGACCGCTGGATTGTTCCAATACAGACCGCCCCACGAATTATTCATGATGCGCACGCCGGCACCGATCAGATCGGTGTGCACCGGTGCCAGGCCGAGCGGCCCATCGAGCTCGTTGCCTTCGCCACTGCCATCGTCCACCGGCGCGCGGTCGTTGATGATGCGCGCCGAGACCAGGCCGGCCCCCGGAGCGATGCCGCCGGGCCACTGGCCAACCGCGCGCCCGGCCGCAAGCTCGGCCACTACCGTGCCATGGCCCGCCACGTCGCCGAGCGCGACGTTGTTGGTCCGTGGGTCGACGTAGATGAAGCTGTCGCTCACGCGCCCCTGCAGGGCCGGATGATTGGCGTTGATGCCGCTATCGACCACGCCGATGCGGTAGCCGGCGCCGGTAAAGCCCAACGCCTGCGCAGCGCGCGTGTTGGTCAACGCCAGGTGCGCGTCGATCGCAGGCTCCGGTGTCGGTGCAGTCACCGGCGGCGGTGGCGGTGGCGGCGACGTAGGTGGTGGCGGTGGTGGCGGCGAGGTCGGTGGCGGTGCGCTGGGGGTGGTGGGACGAATCCCGCCGCCGCCACCGCCGCCGCCACAGGCGGTCAACGCCACAGCCAACGCCGAGGCCAGGACGGTCCTGGCGACGTCTCTCTTCTTCATTGCGTATGTTCTCCCCGAACCCATTCCATGGATGGGCCCCATCCCGGGCCCTGACCGCATCATATACACCACGGCGGCGCCGCTGTCGCCGCACTTCAGCTTGCTGGCGCGAATCAGCCGCGAGGCAGATAATCGTTTCACTTTAAACGGTATCCGCTCATGTCCGACATCGTCATCGTTGCTGCCAAACGCACTGCCATCGGCTCGTTTCTCGGTCAATTCAATGGTGTGCCGGCACCCACGCTCGCCGCCGCTGCGATCGAAGCGGCGCTCGCGCAATCGCAGATCGCGCCGGCCGATGTGTCCGAAGTCATCGTTGGCTGCGTGCTGCCGGCCAATCTCGGCCAGGCGCCTGCGCGACAGGCCGCGATTGCCGCCGGCATCCCTACGTCCACCGGTGCCACCACCATCAACAAGGTGTGCGGCTCGGGCATGAAGGCGATCATGTTCGGACACGACCTGATCAAGGCCGGTTCGGCCAGCATCGTGGTGGCCGGTGGCATGGAGTCGATGAGCAACGCGCCGCACCTGCTGCCCAACTCGCGCACCGGCAACCGCTACGGCAACTTCCAGGCGGTGGATCACATGGCCTGGGACGGCTTGACCAACCCGTACGACGGTCAGGCCATGGGCGTGTTCGGTGAGGCCACGGCGGAAAAGTTCGGCTTCAGCCGCGCCGATCAGGACGCCTTCGCCATCGCCTCGGTGGAACGCGCGCAGGCGGCGCAGCGCAGCGGCGCATTCGCCGATGAAATCGTTCCGTTTACGGTGACCACGCGCAAGGGCGCGGTGGTCGTCGACAGCGACGAGCAGCCGGGCAAGTCCGACGTGGCCAAGATCCCGACCCTGAAGCCGGCCTTCAAAAAGGACGGCACCGTCACCGCCGCCAGTTCCTCGAGCATTTCCGATGGCGCGGCAATCACCGTGCTGATGCGCGCGGACGATGCCCAACAGCGTGGGGTGACGCCGCTGGCGCGCATCGTCGGCCACGTCACCCACTCTCAGGCACCGGAGTGGTTCACCACCGCGCCGGTGTCGGCGATCCAGTCGTTGGTCGGCAAGATCGGCTGGCAACTGGACGACGTGGACCTGTTTGAAATCAACGAAGCCTTTGCCGTGGTGCCGATGGTGCCGATCAAGGAACTGGGCATCGCGCACGACAAGGTCAACGTGCACGGTGGTGCCTGCGCGCTGGGGCATCCCATCGGCGCTTCCGGTGCGCGGCTGGTAGTGACATTGGTGAACGCGTTGCGCACGCGCGGCGGCAAGCGCGGAATCGCGACGCTGTGCATCGGTGGCGGCGAGGCGACCGCTATCGCTATCGAATTGATTTAATTAGTATTAACGTCGATTTTGCAAAGCTGAATGCGCGTGAGCTTGACACTCGTCTTGTGGCCGTCATCATGTCGGGGGCGCGCAATAGCGCGTTGCCTAATCTAACGACGAGGATTGAAACAATGACCATCAACAAGCTGCTGATCGCAATGGCGCTGGGCCTGGCCCTGACCGCTTGCTCGAAGCCGGAACAGGCTCAGGACGCTGCTGCTTCGGCTAACGAAGCTGCTGCCGACGCTCAGACCGCTGCCGACCAGGCTGCTGCCTCGGGCTCGCAGTCGGCTGACGCCGCTCAGGCTGCTGCCAACACCGCCGCTGCTTCGGCCGACACCGCTGCTGACGCTGCCCAGTCCGCTTCCGGCGCCGCGACCGACGCTGCTGCTGAGCAGGCTGCCGACGCTGCCAAGACGGCTGAAAACACCGCCGAAGCTGCTAAGGACACCGCTGAAGAAGCCAAGAAGTAATCACTTCTTGACTCCAAGCGAGTTCGGAAAAAGCCGCTGGTTTCCAGCGGCTTTTTCTTTGCCCGCGATTTGCCGGGCAACGCGTTGGCGTCCACCCGCGACGGCCTGGAGGCCGCGCTCCCGGCCCTGTCGTCCGGCGACGCGGGCATGGGCCGCACCTTGACGCAGGCTGCATCGAGCCCTGCATAAGCTCTGCTCTCCAACACCGGAACAGGAACAGGACCACCTCATGAAGACGATCCGCATGCTGTCGTTGAGCGCCATTGCCGCCCTCACCCTTGCTGCCTGTCAGGGCCCCGATGCGGAGCAGGCGCGCCGCGACGCTGCCTCTGCCGCAAAGCATGCCGCAGCTGCCACCGAACAGGCCGCCGACCGCGCCGCAGTGCAGGCCAAGGCCGCTACCGCCGACGCCCGCGTGGCCGCACGCGACTTGGCCGCCGATGCCAGCCGTGCAACTGCCAATGCCGCAGACGCAACTGCCGACAAGACCCGCGAGATGGCCAACAAGGCCGAGCAGAACGCCGACAAGCACGACGCCGAGCATCCGCAGCACTAAGACCGCGAGCAGTTGTCAGGTAGGCGTTGCCGGCGCGCACAGAACATCCGTGTACATGTGGTAGCTACCGCGTTCGCGCACCGGCCGCTCCCGCCTGACCACTGCGCAGTAGATTCGTCAGCGGCCCCAAGCCGCATTTGTCCCCTGCGCTCACCGCCCCCGGTGGGCGCAGGATGCGCCACGCTCGGCACGCGCACGCCGCTGACACCGCACAACACCAGGCATGCGGACACGTAGCTTCCCGCGGTCTGCCACTGTGAACACGGCACATCGCGTCGCCTGCATGCCTTCACTTTCGTGCCGGCGCGCACGTCTTGGGCCGCAATCGGGCTCGTGTTGTCGAGGCTGGCAGGCTAGCATCCCGCATGCCCTCCTTTTTTACCTCGCGCCGCCGCAACCAGCTGGCGCTGATCTTCTCTGCACTGATCTTCATCGTGATCGGCGTCGGCATTTTTGTCGGTGCGCGGCGTTCGCTGGCCGACGCGGCGCTGGTCTCGCACACCCATGAAGTGATCGGCCGGGTCGACGAGATCCAGGCACGCCTGCTGGATGCCGAATCTGCGCAGCGCGGCTTCCTGCTCACTGGCAACGACGCCTACCTGCTGGACTATCAGACCAGCGTCGAGCGCCTGCCGATCCTGCTCGGCAACCTGCGCCGGCTGATCGCCGACAACCCGTCGCAGGAGCAGCACCTGACCCAGCTACAGGCGTTGGTGGAGGCGCGGCTGCGGCAGATCCAGCAGGTGCTCGATGTGTATGCGCAGGGCGGCCTGGAGCCGGCACGTGCGAGCATCCGCCAGAGCGCGTTCCGCACCACCAGCGCCATCCGCGAGCAGGCGCTGACGATGGTGCAGCGCGAGCAGGAGCTGCTTGCGCAACGTGCCGAAAGCAGCCGGCAGAGCGCGACCCTGTTGCTGGTGCTGGCGTTGGCCGGCATTCCGTTCGGCCTGGCGGTGGTCGGCACCGTGTATGCGGTGCTGATGCGCGAATTGCGCCATCGCGCGCAGGCCGAGCGTCTGGCGGCGCAAGCCAATCGCGAACTGGGCGACAGTGTCGGCGCGCTGCAGCGCAGTACCGCCGATCTCAACCTGCTGAGCCGTTACACCGGGCTGCTGCAGAGCTGCATCAGTGCAGAAGAAGCGTTGGTGGTCACCAGCCGCACGCTGGCCAGCCTGTTGCCGGGCGTTGCCGGCAGCGTGTATCTGCTGCGTGCCTCGCAGGATCGCGCCGAGGCGATCAGTCACTGGGGCGAGCCGCTAGTGCAGAGTGCACCGCATCTGCTGCCGGAAGAATGCTGGGCGCTGCGTCGCGGCCAGCCGCATGTCATCGACGACCTCGCCCGCGATGCGTTGTGTGCGCACATCGAGGAGCCGGGTGGCCAGACGCCGATCACCACCGCGTGCCTGCCGATGTCGGCGCAGGGCACCCAGCTGGGCTTCCTGTTTCTGTCCTCGCCGGGCCCGGGCCCGATGCCGCGCCTGGAGATCGCCGAGGCTGCGGCCGAGCAGTTGTCGCTGGCGCTGAGCAACCTGCGCCTGCGCGAATCGCTGCGCCGGCAGTCGATCCGCGATGCGCTGACCGGGCTGTACAACCGCCGCTATCTGGAAGAATCGCTCAGTCATGAGTTGGCCCGCTGCGCGCGACGCGGGCTGCCGCTGTCGGTGCTGATGCTGGACGTGGACCACTTCAAGCAGTTCAACGACAGCCAGGGGCATGCCGGCGGCGACCTGCTGCTGGCTGCGGTGGGCGAGCTGCTGCTGACCCGTCTGCGCGCCGAAGACGTGGCCTGCCGCTACGGTGGCGAAGAATTCACCGTGATCCTGCCTGAGGCCGATGGCGAGGAAGCCATGCGCGTGGCCGAGCAGATCCGCGCGCAGATCGCGGCGTTGGCGGTCACCGATGGGCAACGCGCGTTGCCGCGCGTCACCGCGTCCATTGGTGTGGCCAGTTTCCCGGTCGACGGCGAACTGGGCGCCAGCCTGATCCAGAAGGCCGACGCGGCGCTGTATGCCGCCAAGCATCGCGGACGCAACCGGGTCGAGCGTCATGGCGCCGGAGCGAGCAGGCCGGATTGACCCACAGGACCAGGGCGGCGCGCTGTCGGTCTCGGATTGCGCGCTCTGTCACACAAAAGATCGATTGACGCAGCGATAGTCGGCCCAGACCCCCGAAGCGAGGCAGTCCGATGTCGATGTGGCGCGATCAAGGTCCCAACAAGAAAGACGGTGCTCCCGCAGCCCCGGAGGCGCCTGCCGCCGATGGCCGGCTGTTCAATGCCGACCCCGGCCCCACCCCGCCGGTGCCAGCCACCGCCGCCGCGCCCAGCGTCGTGCCGGCCGCTGCGCCATCGCAGCGTCAGGGCGAAGCGAAGGAATCGCTGATCGCCGCCGACATCAGCATCGAAGGCAAGATCGAGGGTGCCGGTCACGTACGTCTGGCCGGCCGCTTCAAGGGCGACGTCAACGTCAAGGGCGATCTCACCATCGAACGCGGCGCCAAGCTCACCGGAGGCGTGCGCGCCAACAAGGTCATCATCGCCGGCGAGCTGGAAGGCAATATCGAGTCCGCCTCGCAGGTGGAACTGCAGACGTCCGGCGTGCTGGTCGGCGACGTCAAGGCCGGCAACCTCACCGTCGCCTCGGGCGCACGCATGCGTGGCCAGGCCGACTTCGGCTGGGGCGAAGACGCTGGCAGCAAGCCGTCAGCCGCCGCCAAGGCCAGCGTGGGCGGCGACAGCACCGACGCCACATGAGTGCACCGCGCCCGGGCACGCCCGGCGCCACGCGCAGCTGTCCGCATTGCAAGGCCACGATCCTGGAAAGCGCGATCATCTGCCCTGCCTGCAAACACCACCTGCGCTTCGATTCGGCGGCTGCACAGCACGCGCAGCCGGCGCCGATCGTGCCGTTGAAGGTCGACGGCACCATCCGCCACCCCGCAGACGGCGATCCGTGGGAATACACCGTGGTCGTGGTGGTGCGTAACGGCAAGGGCGAGGAGATCCGCCGCCACGTGGTCGACGTGGGCGCAATGCAGGGCGGCGAGGAGCGTGGGTTCACGCTCGCCGTGGAGGCGATGGCAGTACGCGCACCCGGGCGGCGTACGCGGCATTGACGGGCTGCTTGCGGTAGCGCGTTGGCAATGCAGGCGCGGCATCGCGTCCGGTCCGCGCCCGCATCCACCCGCCATGTGCACCGACATCGCGCCACTGCTGGCCCTGCGATTGTCAGCGTGACCATGTCTTGTTGCCCAGCCGATGCAGCCATTCCCATTCTCAGGATCTGCACACCGGCTTGGCCAGAGTTGCCGCATGCGCAACGGCAACGACGACACGAACCCACGCGGCGATCTGGTGGTACTTGGCCCCGAGGGGCTGTATTGCCCGCAGGGCGACTTCCACATCGATCCCTGGCGCCCGGTGCCGCGTGCGGTGATCACCCATGGCCACGGCGATCACGCCCGTGGCGGCATGGGCGAATACCACTGCACCCGCGAAAGCCTGCCGATCCTGCAATGGCGGCTTGGCGAACAGGTCTATCACCCGCATGCCGATGGTGAGGCGTTTACGCTGGGGCGTGCGCGCGTGTCGCTGCATCCGGCCGGCCACGTGCTGGGGTCGGCGCAGGTGCGCATCGAAGTGGACGGTGAAGTCTGGGTGGCCTCCGGCGATTACAAGCGCCAGCACGATCCCACCTGCGCGCCGTTCGAAGTGGTGCCATGCGACACCTTCATCACCGAGGCAACGTTCGGCTTGCCGGTGTATCGCTGGCCCGACACCGCCGATGTGGCGGCCGATATCGTGGCCTGGCGACGCGAATGTGCCGAGCGCGGCGAGGCTGCCATCCTGTATTGCTACGCACTGGGCAAGGCGCAGCGCGTGCTGGCCGAGCTGCGCACCTGGGACACCCAGCCCGCACTGCTGCACGGCGCGATTGCGGCCGGCGTAGCGGTGTACCGCCAGGCCGGGATCGCGATGCTGGACACGCAGCCGGTCAGCGAACATGCGCGCGGCGCGGACTATGCCGGGCAGTTGGTGCTGGCACCGCCGTCGGCAGCCGGCAGCTCCTGGATCCGCCGCTTCCGCCACGCGCAACAAGGATTCGCATCGGGCTGGATGCGCATTCGCGGCAATCGCAGGCGACGCAACTACGATCGTGGCTTCGTGGTCTCCGATCATGCCGACTGGCCGGACCTGCTGCGGACCATCGAAGACACCGGCGCCCGCCGTGTGATCGCCACCCACGGCAACACCGATGCGCTGATCCAGCACCTGCGCGAGCGCGGCGTTGCGGCCGAAGCCTTCCGCACCGATTTTGGAGCCGAGGAATGAACCCCTTGCCCGCACGCCGGTACGCGCGCGCGCGTGTGCGCATTCGCCTTAGCGGCGCACTTGCGTTTGGCCGGCATGCACTGGCATTTCGTGTGTGCCGCAGCGTGCCGGCGGCGGTCGTGGGCCCGCCGCGTCTGCAACGTCGCCCACGCACGCTGGCCGCATTCACGCGCTGCGCGCTGGAACTGCGCGCGGCCAACAGACAGGCCACGGCAGAGGCAATGCCGTGAAGCGGTTTGCGGCGCTGTACCGCACCCTGGACCGCAGCACCGGCACGCTGGACAAGCGTGCGGCACTGGTCGCCTATTTCCGCGATGCCGCGCCGCTGGATGCGGCCTGGGCACTGTATCTGCTGGCCGGCGGCAAGGTGGCCAGCACGCGCATGCGCATTGCCAGCAGCGGCGAATTACGCGAATGGATCACCGACACCGCCGGCATCGCCGACTGGCTGGTGGCCGACAGCTACGACCATGTCGGCGACCTAGCTGAAACGCTGGCCCTGTTGCTGGATGACCCGGACACCGAAGCGGCCGACCTGCCGCTGGCGGAATGGATCGAACACCGGCTGTTGCCGATCGCCAATCAGGACGTCGCCGTGCGCAAGGCGTGCATCGTGCAGTCCTGGCGCAGCCTGGCCTTCGACGAGCGGCTGGTGTTCAACAAGCTGCTCACCGGCGCGTTGCGGGTCGGCGTGTCGCAGCGGCTCGTGCAGCAGGCGCTGTCCGAGCTGTCAGGCGTGGACATCGCGCGCATCGCACAGCGCATGCTCGGCAGTTGGCGCCCGCATCCGACCTATCTGGCCGATCTGCTGACCAGTGAAGAACTGCCCGGCGATCGTCAGCAGCCCTACCCGTTCTTTCTTGCGTCGCCGCTCGAAGCGGCCGTCGATACGCTGGGACCCATCCAAGACTGGCTGCTGGAATGGAAGTGGGACGGCATCCGGCTGCAACTGATCCGGCGCGCCGGCGAAGCAGCGCTGTGGTCGCGCGGCGAAGAGCGGCTGGACGGGCGCTTTCCGGAGATCGAACGCGCGGCAATGCGGTTGCCCGACGGCACCGTCATCGATGGTGAGTTATTGGCCTGGAAACCGGAGCAGCCCTTGCCGATGCCGTTCACTGCCTTGCAGACGCGCATCCAACGGCTCAAGCCCGGCCCCAAGACGCTGACCGACGCACCGGCGCGCGTGGTCGCCTACGACCTGCTCGAACTGGACGGCGAAGACCTGCGTGAGCGCCCGCTGCAGGAGCGACGCGCACTGCTGGACGGCGTGCTTGCCACACTCGCCGACCCGCGCATCGTTGCCTCGCCGCTGGTGCAGGTGAGCGATTGGCAGGCCGCCGCGCAGGTGCGCGTGGAAGCGCGCGAACGCGGCGTGGAAGGGCTGATGCTCAAGCGCGCCAACTCCGTCTATCAGGCCGGGCGCCGACGTGGCGACTGGTGGAAGTGGAAGATCGACCCGCTGACCATCGATGCGGTGTTGTTGTACGCGCAAGCCGGCCACGGCCGGCGCAGCACGCTGTATACCGACTACACCTTCGGGCTGTGGCATGAGGGACAACTGGTGCCCATCGCCAAAGCCTATTCGGGCCTGGACGACAAGGAAATCCTGCAGCTGGACCGCTGGATTCGTGCCAACACCACCGAACGGTTCGGCCCGGTGCGCGCGGTCACCGCGCATCATGTGTTCGAGCTGGGGTTTGAAGCGGTGAACCGCAGCGCACGGCACAAATCCGGTATCGCGGTGCGCTTCCCGCGCATCCTGCGCTGGCGGCAGGACAAGCCGATGTCCGAGGCCGACCACCTGAGCAGCCTGCAGGCCCTGGCGCGGTGACGGCGGCGCAGCAGACACGCGGCACGCCATTGCAGCAGTGGCGCGACTGGTTCGCGCAGCGCGGCTGGGCGCCGTTGCCGTTTCAACGCGATGTGTGGAAGCGCTATCTCGATGGCGAGTCCGGCTTGCTGCACACGCCCACCGGCAGCGGCAAGACGCTGGCGGCGTTTGGCGGGCCATTGCTGGACGCATTGGCTGCGCGCGGGCGCAAGTTACCGCTTAAACAATGCAAACCTGCTGCACCTGCGCGGCGCCAGCAGCAACGCAATCTGCAGGTGCTGTGGATCACGCCGTTGCGGGCATTGGCCGCCGACACCGCGCGCGCATTGCGCGAACCGGTGGAAGCGCTGGGGCTGGACTGGCAGGTGGGACTGCGCACCGGCGATGCCAGCGCGCGCGACAAGCGGCTGGCACGCAGCGGCAAGCTCGACGTGCTGGTCACCACGCCCGAATCGCTGGCCTTGCTGCTGTCGTATCCGGACACCGCGCCGCAGCTGTCGGCGCTGCGCTGCGTGATCGTCGACGAGTGGCACGAGCTGCTCGGCAACAAGCGCGGCGTGCTGCTGCAACTGTGTCTGGCGCGCTTGCGCGGATGGACGCCGCACCTGCGCATCTGGGGGCTGTCGGCAACGCTGGGCAATCTGCCGCAGGCGCGCGATGTGCTGCTGCCGCACCTGCCCGATGCAGCGCTGGTATCAGGCGTCAAACCGCGCACGATGACCTTGGAAACGCTGCTACCGGAAAGTGGCGAGCGGTTCCCATGGGCGGGCCATCTTGGTCTGGCACAACTGGCGCGCGTGCTGCAAAAGATCATGCATCAGCGCACCAGCCTGGTGTTTACCAACACGCGTGCGCAGGCCGAGTTATGGCATCAGGCCTTGAGCGCGGTGTGGCCCGAAGACCTGGCCACGCTCGCGCTGCATCACGGCTCGCTGGATCCATCGCTACGCGCGGCCGCCGAGCGCGGCCTGGCCGATGGCAGCCTGCGCTGCGTGGTGGCCACCTCCAGCCTGGATCTGGGCGTGGATTTTCCGGCGGTGGATCAGGTGTTGCAGGTCGGTAGCCCCAAAGGCATTGCACGGCTGCTGCAACGCGCCGGGCGCGCACGCCATCGTCCCGGCGAATCCGGGCACGTAGTGTGCGTGCCCTCGCATGCGCTGGAACTGGTGGAATACGCCGCAGCCCGACGCGCGCTCACCCACGGCCATATCGAAGCACGGCCGCCGCCGCGCCTGTCGCTGGATGTGCTGGCGCAACACTGCGTCACCCTCGCCCTGGGCGGCGGCTTCCAGGCCGATGCGTTATTCGAGGAAGTGCGCGGCACCGATGCATTCGCTGCGCTGGAGAAAACCACCTGGAACGCAGTGCTGGATTTCATCGTGCAAGGTGGCAGCGCCCTGGCGCACTACCCGGATTTCCACAGGGTGGTGCGCGACGACGACGGCGTGTACCGCGTCATCGATCGGCGTGTTGCGCTTCGGCACCGGTTGTCCATCGGCACCATCACCAGCGATGGCAGCGTGCGCGTGCAGTTCCTGCGCGGCGGGCGACTGGGCGCGGTGGAAGAACAATTCGTCGGCCGTCTGCGCCGCGGCGACCGCTTCCAGTTTGCCGGCCGCCTGCTGGAGCTGGTGCGGCTGGAAGACATGACCGCCTACGTGCGCGTGGCCAAGGGCGGCAGCGGCGTGGTGCCCAAATGGATGGGCGGACGCATGCCGCTGTCGTCGGCATTGGGGCGCGAAGTGGAAGCGGTATTCGCCGACCCCGGCGATGCGCCGGAGATGCAGGCCTTGGCGCCGTTACTGCAGCTGCAGGCCTCGCTCTCTTCGCTGCCGGGGCCGGACCATCTGCTGGTGGAAAGCATCAAGGCCCGCGATGGCCGGCATGTCTTCGTGTACCCATTCGCCGGCCGGCAGGTCAACGAAGGGCTGGCCGCGTTGCTGGCGGCGCGCTGGGGCCGGCGTCAGCGCAACACCTTCAGCTTCGCTGCCAACGACTATGGCTTTGTGCTGTCGCCGGCGCAGGACGTGGAGATCGATGCCGATGTGCTGCAGAGCTTGTTGTCGCCGGTAGCGCTGTTCGACGATCTGCGCGACAGCCTCAACCTGGGCGAGCTGGCACGCCGGCAGTTCCGCGAGATCGCGCGCGTGGCCGGCTTGCTGTCGCCCTCGTTGCCGGGGCGTGCGCCGCGCAGCCTGCGTCAGCTGCAGGCCTCCAGCGGGTTGCTGTACGACGTGCTGCAGCGCTTCGACCCGGATCACCTGTTGCTGGCACAGGCCGAGCGCGAAGTGTTCGAAGGCCAGCTGGAACTCGCCCGCCTGGCACATGCGCTGGAAGATTGCGCCCGCCGCGAATTGCGCCTGTGCAAGCCGCGCAGCCTCACCCCGTTGTCGTTTCCGCTGTGGGCCGAACGCGTGCGTGGGCAACTGAGTACCGAGGACTGGAAGGCGCGCGTGTTGCGCGCTGCCGAACAACTGGAGCGCAAGCATGGGCGATAGCGTGCAGCTGCAGCTGGCCGGCGAAACCGTGGAATTGCTCGGCGAACGTGCCTTGTACCGCCCGACACAGCGCGCGCTGTTGATCGCCGACCTGCACCTGGGCAAGGCCGATGTGTTCCGACGTGCCGGCATCGGCTTGCCGGCCGGCGGCACCGCGCACGATCTGGAGCGGCTGGATGGGTTGCTCGCCCAGCGCCAGGTCGACGCGCTGTGGATCCTGGGCGACCTGCTGCACGGGCCGGCACCGCGCGCCGCCTGGCATCGGCGCTGGAGCGCATGGCGCGAGCAACATTGCGCGTTGCGGGTGATCGCCATCCGCGGCAATCACGACCGCGCACTGGCCGGTGCCGGGTTGCAGATCGAAGCGGCCGGCGAGCAGGTTGAAGATGGCCCGTTCGTGCTGCGCCACGACCCAGTGCCGCACCCCACCGGCCATGTGCTGTGCGGGCATCTGCATCCACTGGCCAAGCTGCCGGGGCTGTCGCGACGTTGGCCCGCCTTCTGGTTGCGCGAGCGCGTGACCATCCTGCCGGCGTTCTCGCAGTTCACCGCAGGCATCGTGCCGACGCTCACGGAAGGCGAGCGCCTGGTCGCCTGTGTGGAAGGCGACGCGATGGCACTGCCGGTGCGTTAGCCAGCGCCGCGAATGCGCCGGCCGACGCTACGACGCTGCGGCCACTTCCGCCGTGTCGTCGGCCGCATGCGCCACTGGTTGCGATAAGGCCTCGACGAATTCCGGCGCCAACGCCAACTTGCCGAACCAGCCATGCTGGGTGCCGCTGAGCACGCGCAGCATGTGCCCGCGCCCGCCCGGCACACGTCCCATCGGGCGCAGCAGCAGATCGCGGCCCTGTGCCCAGAGGTCGCGTTCTGACTGGAACAACGGCGTCAGCCAGCGGCTCCAGCGGTGATAGATCGCCACATGCGCCTGGCGTTCGCGTTGATACCGCTGCAACGCCTCGTCCAGATCGCTGCCCGTACGCAATGCATCGCGCATGGCCAGCGCGTCGAGCAGGGCCATGTTCACGCCCTGCCCGAGCTGCGGGCTCATCGCATGCGCCGCATCGCCGGCAAGCACGAAGCGTCCGCGATGCCAGCGC
The DNA here is from genome assembly GCF_041477645.2 of Xanthomonas sp. NCPPB 1325. Lineage (NCBI taxonomy): Bacteria > Pseudomonadati > Pseudomonadota > Gammaproteobacteria > Lysobacterales > Lysobacteraceae > Xanthomonas > Xanthomonas sp. NCPPB 1325. Next base: position 1,658,615 of record NZ_CM192985.1, on the reverse strand, counting down.
GACACCACCGCGTCGCGATAGCTCGCCCGCGCCAGTGCGCCATGCACCTGCACCGTGGCAAGCCGCGCGTGCGCTTCCGGCCACATCTGCGCCACCTCATCGCGCCAGGCGGCAATGCCGCGTTGTTCCCAGGCAACGAAATCGCTGCACGGCAGGCTCCAGAAAAAACTCAGTCGCGGGGTGTCGTCGCCCGGACGCGTGCCCACCGGCAGCAGGCCGATCATCTTGCGCGCGCCGATATAGCGTTGGCGCAATTCGTCCACGAACGGCCAGTCCTCGCGCGGCAACAGACACCACAGCGCGCCCCATGGATACACCCGATCCAGCCGGGTTCCCTGCGCCTGCGCGCGCAAGGTGGAGGCCGAGCCATCGGCGGCGATGATCAGATCGAAAGGGCCGTGCCATTGCCCGCGTTGATCCTGCACGCGCACGCCGTCGTGGTCGATGGCGGTGATCTGCGTATCCACATGCAGTTGCGCGTGCTGCGGCCAGGCCTCGCGCAGCAGCGTAAACAAGGCGCCGCGCTGCATGCCCACACCCATCAGGCGCGCATCCAGATCACGGTACTGCATGTCCATCACTGCGCGTCCGCAGGGCGTGTCGCCGTACAAGCGGCGCACCGGTGCGCCATGCGCAAGCGCCTGCGGCAGCAAGCCCATGTTCCAGAGCACCTGCAGGCCACTGGGCTGCAGCAAGAAGCCTGCACCCACCGGCCCGGGCGCGGCGGCGCGCTCGAATACCTCCAGTTGATGCCCATCGGCCCCCAGCAACACTGCCAGCGCCTGCCCTGCCGTTCCGTAGCCAACCACCGCAATCCGTAATGTTCGTTGCATCGTCCCTGCTCTGTTTCGTTATTGCTGCCCACGCACAACGGCGCAAAAAAAACCCCGCCGTGGCGGGGTTCTTCAACCGCACAATCGAGTCAGATTACTCGACCGGCGTGATGTTCGAAGCCTGGGCACCCTTGGGGCCCTGGGTCACGTCATAACTGACGCGCTGGCCTTCCTGCAGGCTGCGGAAGCCCTTGGAATTGATCGCGGAGAAGTGCGCGAAGACATCGGCGCTGCCGTCCTCCGGTGAGATGAAGCCAAATCCCTTGGCGTCGTTGAACCACTTGACGGTACCGTTCGGCATGGTGATGCGAGACCTTTGCAATAATTAATGGGTGGTGTACGGCGGTGCGTACGCGCCGAGTATGCAAAGCTTATTCCCCAATGACAATCACCCGCGTGCAAGTTCGCCAATCAGCTCCGGCAGGCCGGACGAGGCGGCATCCACGTTGGCCAATACGTCGGCCATGGTGATCTCCTGCGCGTCGCCGCAGCCGGCCGCCCAGTTGGCCACGATCGCCAGACACGCATATTCCAGGCCTTTTTCGCGCGCCAACCCCGCTTCGGGCATGCCGGTCATGCCGACCAGATCGCAACCGTCGCGGCGCATGCGTGCGATCTCTGCAATCGTTTCCAGCCGTGGTCCTTGCGTCGCGCCATAGCACCCACCGGCCACCAGCGTGACGCCGGTCACCTTGGCGGCGGCAATCACCTTGCTGCGAAACATGGGCGAATACGGGTGGCCGAAATCCACATGCTGCACCTCGCTGCCGGGCTCTTCGCAGAAGGTGGAAATGCGGCCCCAGGTGTAGTCGATCAGTTGGTCGGGGCACGCCAGCACGCGCGGCCCGAACTGGTCAGTGATTCCGCCCACCGTGTTGAGCGCAAGCACGCGCGAGGCACCGATTTGCTGCAGCGCAGCGATGTTTGCGCGGTAGTTGACCTTGTGCGGCGGCAACGAATGCCCCTCGCCGTGCCGGGCCAGGAACGCCACGCGATGGCCGAGCAACATGCCGACACGGATCGGCCCGGACGGTACGCCATATGGGGTGTCGAGCTCATGCGTCTGCACGTCGTCGAGCTGCGCGAGCTTGTAGACACCGGTGCCGCCGATGACGGCCAGGGCGATGGAATTGGGGGACATGGGCGACCTCTGCTACGAACGGACGTGGATGCGCGCGGCGCGCGCCAGGTTGCCCGCGCAGTGGCGGGCCAATACGAACGACGCCGACAAGGCTGTCGGTGTCGATAGTGAACATGCAGGACTGCGATCTCCGCGTCCCCAGGCACGGCGCGCGGCGCTGCGCCGCGTCCGCGCGCTACTTCGAGCCCCGAGCGCAGCCGACACGCCCGGCCACGCCGCGTGGATTACTGCTTCATCGCGTAGATGGCAGGAATGCCACGCAGCTGCTCGTTGACGTCCATGCCGAAACCGAACACGTAGCGGTCTGCCACTTCCACTCCCACGTAGTCGGCGGTGACGCCGGGCACGCAGCGGTCGTGCCGCTTCACGGTCAGCACCGCCACGCGCACGTCGGTGGCGCCCTGCTCCAGGCACCACTGGCGCACGCCCTGCAGGGTGTAGCCCTCGTCGAGGATGTCGTCGACCAGGATCACCCGGCGGCCGAACAGTGCGGTGGCCGGACGATGCTTCCACACCAGCTCGCCGCCAACGGTTTCGCCGCGGTAGCGGGTGGCATGCAGGTAATCGAACTGCAGGTCCTGGCCACGTGCGCCGAGTTCCAGCGCCAGCTGGCCGGAGAACGGCAGCGCGCCGTGCATGATGGTGAGATACACCGGCACTTCACCGGCGTAGTCGCGCGCGATGGCGTCGGCAATGGTGGACACGGCGGCATCGATGGCCGGACGGTCGACCAGCAGATCGGCTTGGGCCAGGGCCTGGGAAATGGTGAGCGTGGACATCAGGCAATTGTTCCGAAAGAGGCAGAAGGAGTGTTGAAGGAAGCGTCGGTGCCGGCCAGCAGGCCATCCCAGCCAAGCGCGCCACGACCGATCAGCCCGATCAGGGCTGCAGTATTGAGGCTGCGGCCCTGCACGGCCTGCAGCGATTCGTCGACCAGCTCCGGGTGGCAGACCAGCACCACGTCGCAGCCGGCATCCAGATGCGCATGCACCCGGCCCGCCACGCCGCCGGCACTGAACGAGGCGGCCATGCCGATGTCGTCGGAAAAAACCACGCCGCGGAAGCCCATCTGCCCGCGCAAGATCTGTTCGATCCAGCGCTGCGAATAACCAGCTGGCTCCGGGGCGACCTGCGGGTAGACCACATGCGCCATCATCACCGCGTCGGCGCCCGCCTCGATCCCGGCCACGAACGGCACCAGGTCTTCCGCCTGCAGCACTTCGAGCGGTCGCGGGTCGCTGGCGTGGTCGACGTGGGTGTCTTCCAGCACCGTGCCGTGGCCGGGGAAATGCTTGAGCGTGGCGGCCATGCCGGCGCCGTGCAGCGCCTGCACATAGGCGCGCGTGAAGGCGGCCACGATCTGCGGGTCGTCGCTGAAGGCGCGATCGCCGATGGCGCGATTGCCGCGGCCCAGGTCCACCACGGGCGCGAAGCTCAGGTCAACGCCGCTGGCGCGGACCTCGCTGGCCATCAGCTGCGCGTGCGCGCGGGCGGCGGCCAGCGCAGCCTCGGGGTCCTGCGCGTACTGCGCACCGAAGCTTTGCAACGGCGCCAGCGCGCTGAAGCCTCCGCGAAACCGCTGCACGCGTCCGCCCTCCTGGTCCACGCAGATCAACACCGGACGCGGCGCGGCGGCGCGGATGGACGCCGACAACTCGGCCACCTGCGTGCGCGAGGCGAAGTTGCGCGTGAACAGCACCACGCCGGCAACCGCATCGTGCTGCAGCCAGTCGCGTTCCTGTGCGCTGAGTTCGGTACCGGCAACGCCGATCAGAAGCATGTTGGGGGACTCCCGGGCCAGGCGCCACGAGGGCGCAGCGCGGCATTGTCGCAGATGCGCGTTGCAGCGTCAGATCGCGCATTCAGGCGGGCGTTGGATCGGCAGGCTGGCCGGGACGCGCGTTGAGCGCAGGTGCAGAGCGCCCGGCGACCGCCCCCTGGCCCGCCCCCGCAACGGCTTCAGAGCACGTCCAGGTGTGCCCGCCAATGCGCGGCCTGGGCCTGGATGCCCTCCAGCACCTCGGGTGCCATGCCATCGAGCTGCCGGTACGGCATCGCCAGACGCTCGTTGCCGTCCAGCAGCGGGCGCTGCCGCGCAAGGAAATCCCAGTACAACGCGTTGTACGGGCAGGCCTTGGGGCCGGTACGTGCCTTGCGCTGATACCCGCACCCGGCGCAGTAATCGCTCATGCGGTCGATGTAGGCCGCGCCACTGATGTAGGGCTTGCTGCCGAGCAGGCCGCCATCGGCAAACTGGCTCATGCCCACCGTATTGGGCAGCTCCACCCATTCGAACGCATCGATATACACGCCCAGATACCAGCGATGCAGCGCTTGCGGGTCCAGCCCCGCCAGCAGCGCAAAATTGCCGATCACCATCAGCCGCTGGATGTGGTGCGCGTGCGCATTAGCCAGCGAGTTGCCGACCGCATCGGCCAGGCAGCGCATGCCGACCTGTCCATCCCAGAACCAGTGCGGCAGCGGCGCATGCTGATCCAGGCGATTGGTGTGGGCGTACTCGGGCATCTGCGACCAGTACACACCGCGCACGTATTCGCGCCAGCCCAGGATCTGGCGGATGAAGCCTTCCACCGATGCCAGGGGTGCCTGCCCGTGATGCCATGCCGCCTCGGCGCGCGCAATCACCTCGGCCGGGTGCAGCATCTTGACGTTGAGCGCGAACGACAGCAGCGAGTGGAACAGCCGCGGGCTGCGGGTACTCATCGCATCTTCGTAGCGGCCGAAGTCCGGTAACGCCTGCGCGATAAAGGCATCCAGCTGCTGCAGCGCTTCGTTGCGATCCAGTGGCCAGGGCAATGCCTCGGCGCTGGGCGCTCCGAAACTGCGCACACCGGCAGCTTCGATGCTGCGCCACAGCGCGCGGTGGTCGTGCGCTGTACGCCAGTCCTGCGGCGCGGGCGGATCGCCCGGCCACGGCGCGCGGTTGTCGTGATCGAAATTCCAGCGCCCGCCCTGCGGCTCTCCGGCCGCGTCGAGCAGGATGCGGTGGCGGCGGCGCATGTAGCGGTAAAACACTTCCATACGCCACTGGCTGCCCGCACCAAAGCATGCAGCGACCTCCTTGCGCGTGGTCAAGAAATGCTCGCTGTCGACCATGCGCGTGGCAAACGCACGGCCTGCACTCCATTGCCGCAGCGCTTGATCCAGCCGCCACTCGTCCGGCGCCTGGTAGTCCAGCTGGCGGGCGCGGTAGTGCGCCATCAGCGCATCGAGATTGGCAGGGATGGACTGCCGATTACTGGGGTTGTCGATCGCGACATGGCGCACCCGATGCCCGGCTTGCCGCAGCCCGGCGGCAAACGCGCGCATCGCTGCGAAGATCGCCAGGATCTTCTGCGCGTGATGCAGCACGTAGTCGGTTTCCTCGCGCACTTCCATCAGCACGTAGACCACACCGGGGTCGCGGGTCGCGAACCAGCTGTGCTGCGGGTTGAGCTGATCGCCCAGGATCAGCCGCAGCGTATGTGCGGGCGCCTGTGCGGTGCTGTCGGCAGAGGCCGGGGTCTCGTTGCTGCGCAGACGCAGCCCCGACTCACGCGTCGGCACGGTCGGCAGCATGACCCGCACAAACCTGCTGCGCCAGCGCAGTTCCGCTTTGCCAGGCGCCTTCGACCTTGCCGCCGGCCAACCAGTCACCGCAGATGCCGATGCCACCTTGTGCGTCCCACACGCAGCCAAGCTGCAGTGGCGGCTCGGTACTTGCGACCGTCCATCCAAACGCATCGCAGGCGTGCGGCAGCGGCAGGCCAAACGCCGCCAATTCCGGCAACAGGTGCGCGATGACCTCGGCAGGCGATGCATCGCGATGGGCCCGGCTCCACTCGGCAGTGGCGTGCAGCAGCCAGGTCTCCGGGCCGCCTCGCCCCGGTTTGCTGGAATCGCGCGCGGCCCAGCGCAATGGCCCGGTATTGACGAACAACGCGTCATAGCCCGGATCGATGCGTGCATCGAAGCGCAGCACCAGCGCCCACGCAGGCTGCATCCGCGCACTGCGGGCGATCTCGCACAGCGCGGGCGCAATCTCGGCCAGCCAGAGCGCCGCGCCGGGCGCCGGAAGCGCGAGCAGCAGCGTATCGACACCGTGCGGCGCAGCGCCGTCCTGCACATCCACCGCCCAGCCCTGCCCGCTGCGTTGCAGCGTGCGCAGCTTCGCGTGCATGCGCACATCCAGGCCCGCCGCAAGTGCGCGCGCCGGGGCGGCCATGTCCGGCACGCCGACAAAACGCGTCAGCGCGCTCTGCGACAGGCGCCGCTCTGCGCCATCCCAGCTTGCGATGCGCACCGGCCAGCGCGCGGCAACACCAGCGCCAATCCAGGCGTCGACCACCGCCGCAAACGCCGGATCGCGTGCGGTGAAATACTGTGCCCCGGTATCGCATTGCCAGCGGTTGCCGGCGTGGCCACGCATGCGCCCGCCGGGTGCGTCGCCCTGCTCGTACACCGTGACCGCATGGCCGGCAGCGTGCAGGGCGTCGGCGCAGGCAAGGCCGGCCAGGCCGGCGCCGATCACTGCAATCGTGAGCGGACGGTGCGGACCGGCTGTCTGGTCAGTGGCTGGCAGAGGCATCGCGCAATCGGTCGATCAGACCGGGCAGCCATCCGGCCCGCAGGCGTCGGGGCCGCCGACCGGCACCGACTCGGCGGCCAACTGCAACAAGGCCTGCGCAAAGCTCTCGGCTGGCTGCGCGCCCTGGATCAGGCTGCGCCCGTCGATCACGAAACTGGGCACCGCGCGAATGCCCAGCGCACGGGCCTGCGCTAGCTGCGCCTGGACCTCGACGGTGCCTTCGTCGGAGTCGAGCATCGCCTGCACGCGCGCGGCGGCAAGACCGCCGGCCTCACCGGCACGCAGCAAGGTCTCGGTCGCCGCCACGTTGCGGCCTTCGGCAAAGTGCGCATGAAACAGCGCTTCCATCACCGCACCGACATCGCCTTCGTGCGTGGCCAACCACAACAGCCGATGCGCACGCAGCGTACTCACCTGCACCTGGCCGCGCCCGAAGTCGAACGGCAGGCCCTCCGCACGCGCGGTCGCCTGGGTCTGCGCCAGCATCTGCTCGACGCGCTCGACCCCGCCGAACTTGCGCGCCAGCGCATCGCGCAACGGTACCGGCTCGGCGCCAGCGTCCGGATCCAACTCGAAGGCGTGGTAATGGATGTCCAGCACCGGCGCCCTTGCGCCCAGCGCTGCGACGGCCTGTTCAAACCGGCGCTTGCCGATCCAGCACCAGGGGCAGACCACGTCGGACCAGATATCGATGCGCATGAGCGGGGATTTGGGATTGGGCATTTGGGATTCGCAGAGCATAAGCCCAATCGCTGCGGCGGAAATTAGAAACGAGTGAGGGCAATGCCCGGAAAGCATCGATCAGCGCGGCGCCGCACTCTGCCCTTGCGAATCCCGACTCCCGACTCCCGAATCCCCGCTCCTGAATCACCCGGCCCAGCGCGAAAACGGATGCGATGCCAGCGCCAGATTGTAGTACCGCGTGTCGTCGGTCACTTCCGCACCGATCCACTCAGGCCTGGCAAAGGCTTCGTCGGCGCTGGCGAGCTCGATCTCGGCCACCACCAGCCCGGCGTTGTCGCCGAGAAATTCGTCCACTTCCCACACATGGCCCTGGTACTCGACCAGATGCCGGCGCTTGTCGATCAGCCCGCCCACGCACAGGTCCAGCAGCGCGCGCGCATCGGCGAGGGGAATCGGGTACTCGAACTCCTGGCGGGTATGCCCCACCTCACGCGACTTGAGATTCAAGAACGCGCCCTCGCCCTGCACACGCACACGCACCGACGCATTCTGCGCCCCGCTACGCAACGCCGCCTGGTCATTGACGTAGCCCTGCGCCATCGGGATCACCGCATGCGCGGCAGCACGCCACCCATCGCCGGAGACAAGAAACTTGCGTTCGATTTCTAGAGGCATGGGATTCGGGATTGGAATTGGGGATTGGTTAAAGCAACGCACTGCGTGCCTGTGGGGCTCTTGCCAAGACCCCGCAGTACCAGGGGCAATGCTTCGATCTGACGCTTGGGTAAGCGATTAGCGAAAGGACACATCACGACCCGCCGTTGCGAATCCCCAATGCCCAATCCCCAATCACCGCTTCTCGAACACCGCAATGCTCTCCACATGGGCGGTATGCGGGAACATGTCCATCGCACCGGCCGACACCAGCGTGAAGCCTTGCTCGTTGACCAGATAACCGGCGTCGCGCGCCAGCGAGCCCGGGTGGCAGCTGACATAGACGATGCGTTCGAACTTCTTCAGCGGCAATTGCTGCAGCACTTCCAGCGCACCGGAGCGCGGCGGGTCCAGCAGCAGCTTGTCGAAGCCCTGGCGCATCCAGGACGCACTGCGCTGGTCCTGGGTCAGGTCTGCCGCATGGAACTGCGCATTGTGCAAGCCGTTGCGCTGGGCATTGTCCTTGGCGCGCGCGACCAGCCCGGCATCGCCTTCCACCCCGACCACCTCGCGCACGGTGCGCGCCAGCGGCAGGGTGAAGTTGCCCAACCCACAAAACAGATCGAGCACACGGTCATCGGGCCTGGCATCGAGCAGTGCTAGCGCGTGCGCGATCATCTTCTGATTGAGCGAGGCGTTGACCTGGATGAAATCCAGCGGACGGAAGGCCAGTTCCACATCCCACTGCGGCAGGCGAAACGACAGCGGCACCTCTTGCGGCCACAGCGGATGCACACTGTCCACGCCGCCGGGCTGCAGGAAGATCGCAAAGCCATGCTCCTGCGCGAACGCCCCCCAGGCCTGTTGGTCGCGCTCGCTGAGCGGCTGCATGTGGCGAATGGTTAGGGCCACCGCATCGTCGCCGGCGATAAATTCGATCTGCGGAATATCGCGCTTGCCATCCATGCCCTCGACCAGCGCAGCCAGCAGCGGGATCTTGTCGCCGATCTGCGGGATCACCGTGTAGCAGACCGACAGGTCGGCCACGAAACGTGGGTCGAGCTCGCGGAAACCGACCAGGGTCTTGTCTTTCTTCTCCACCCGGCGCACTGAGAAACGGCCCTTGCGGCGATAGCCCCAGTTGTCGCCGGTGAGCGCAGGCAGCACGGTCTGCGGGCTGACGTGGCCGATGCGTTCAAGATTGTCCATCAGCACCCGCTGCTTGGCCACGATCTGCTGCGACTCCTCGAGATGCTGCAACACGCAGCCGGCACAGACACCGAAATGCGGGCAGCGCGGGGTCACGCGCTGCGGGGAGGCTTCCAGCACCTCCACTGTCCTGGCCTCGTCGAAATGGCGGCTACGCGCGGTGGGTTCGGCACGCACCAGCTCACCGGGCAGGGCGCCGCTGATGAAGGTGACCTTGCCGCCCTCGCCGTCACGACGCGCAACGCCGCGCCCGTCATGGCTCAGGTCGGTGATGGCAGTCTGGAAGGGAGTACGGTCGAAACGGTTTCGGGTTCTGGCCACGTGGCGACGAGCTGCGGGCAAAAAGGGTGCGTATTGTCGCAGATGCGATCGACGGAGGCCGCGCCGCCTGGCGCGGCAATTGTGGCGCCCCGCAAACACAGGCAAACTGCATGTGCGCGCGGCAGCACAGGACGCGGCATCGCTGACAAGGAGGCAGCATGAATATGGCGACACGTCAGGAACCCCATCCACGACTCTTGTTGGTGGAAGACGACCCGATCAGCCGTGGCTTCCTGCAGGCCGCGCTGGAGGGCCTTCCGGCCCAGGTGGATTGCGCCGATTCATTGTCCTCGGCGCTGGATCGCGCGCGCGGCCATCGCCACGACCTATGGCTGATCGACGTCAATCTTCCCGATGGCACCGGAAGCGGGCTGCTGCGGGCGCTGCGCCTGCTGCATCCGGACGTCCCCGCGCTGGCGCACACCGCCGACGGCAACATGGCGATGCAGCGCGGCCTGCAGTCCGATGGATTTCTGGAAATGCTGGTCAAGCCGTTGAGCACCGAACGCCTGTTGCAGGCGGTGCGCCGCGGCCTGGCGCGCGGCCGCTACAGCGTGGCGCCGGTCGGCGTGGTGGACATCGCGGCCAGCGACTGGGACGAGGCCGCGGCACTGAGCGCCCTCAACGGTCAGCAGCATCATCTCAACGCCTTGCGCGAATTGTTCCTGGCGGAGCTGCCGGGCACGCGGGATGCGGTGACCTCGGCGTTGAACGTCAGCGATGAGCAGGCGCTGCGCAATCACCTGCATCGGCTGCAGGCCAGTTGCGGCTTCGTCGGGGCCGCCCGGCTTGCCGGAGCGGTGCGGCTGCTGCGCGGCGACCCGCAATCGCGGGCCGCACAGACCCAGTTCCACGCGGCGGTGGCGGCGTTACTGCACTGAGCTGCGCCCTGCGTTTGTGGCGAGCACCCCAGGGCGCGGGCCTGGAGTGCGACGTTGGCCTGGTCGACATCGGAGACGCAACGCGATGGCAGAGGCTTGCCGGGCCAGATCGTGCATCGATGCCCACCCTGCCCCGATCAGCGGCGTCGCGCCAGATCCTCGAGCATTTCCCAGGATTTGAGCCCACGTCCGTTCAGATGATGCAGCAGCACGCTGCGCATGCTGCGCCGCAGTCCGGGCATATCCTCAGTCGCCGGCAACGTGTCTTGGCCCAGCGCCAGCAGGGCCGCACCGGTCACGGTCTCGCGCCGATCCTGTGCCAGGCGCTCGCTCAGCACCCGCATGGCGCCTTCCTGGGGATCGAGTCGATAGCGCGCTGCCGGGTCGATCGGTTGCCCCTCGCTGTCGTGCTGCAGATCGAAGCCGAACCCCAGCCCGTCCAGCACATCACGCTCGAACCGGCGCAGTCCCCAGGCCAGCGGCAGCCCGGCCGCCAGATGCGCGCGTGCCTGCGCATAGCACGCGTAGAGCTCGGGGACCGCATCGTTGCGCGGCGCAAGCCGCAGCAGCAGCTCGCTGATATAGAAGCCGGCCAACATGGCCTCGCCGACCAAACGGGGCGCGGTGTCCAGCGCCTCGGCCTGGCGCAGCTGCGCAAGTTCGCCGCGCTGCACGGCGGTGAACTGGATCAGTTGCAGCGGCTGCAGCGCCGCGCGCAGCGCCTGCTTGCGCGGCCCCTGCACGCCCCGCGCCAGCAATCCAACCCGCCCGTGCTGCTCGGTCAGCACTTCCACCAGCAGGCTGGTCTCGCGCCAGGCACGCACATGCAGCACGAAGCCGTGCTCGTGCTCGATCAGCATGGGGGGGAGGGTCGGGACTGGGGACCCGGGACCGGGGACCCGGGAAAAGCCAGCACAAGCAATCGCTTGCAACGCCGCTGAAAATGCACGCCGCCGCCAGATCCGCGCGCCAGGCTGGCAGGACCGGAGACGCCCCATATCGCGGTTTTCCACCTACCCCGGATGACCGGTCCGGCGCTCTTCCCGGGTCCCGGGTCCCGGGTCCCCGGTCCCGGCTTCATTCGTAGCCGAACGCCTTCAGCGCCGCCTCGTCATCCGACCAGCCTTCGCGCACGCGCACCCAGGTTTCCAGGAACACCTTGGCACCGAACAGGCGCTCCATCTGCAAACGCGCCTTGCCGCCGATCTCCTTCAGGCGGGTACCGCCCTTGCCGATCACGATCGCCTTCTGGCCTTCGCGCTCGACCCAGATCACCGCACCGATGCGCAGCAGAGCACCGTCTTCGGCAAAGCGCTCGATTTCCACGGTGGTGGCGTACGGCAATTCTTCGCCGAGCTGGCGCATCAGCTGCTCGCGCACCAGTTCGCCGGCCAGAAAGCGCTGGCTGCGGTCGGTGATTTCGTCTTCGCCGAACATCGCCCCGGCTTCGGGCACCAGCTTGAGCAGGTCGCTCACCAGCGCGTCCAGGCCCTTGCGCTTGAGCGCCGAGACCGGGTGCACGGCGGCAAACGTGCGGCCCTCGCTGACCTGCGCCAGGAACGGGAACAGCGCGGTCTTGTCCTTGAGCCGGTCGACCTTGTTGACCACCAGCACCACCGGCACGCCGGCGTCGCTGAGCACGCGGAACGCCAGGGTGTCTTCCTCGTCCCACCGCCCGGCCTCGATCACCAGCACCGCGGCATCCACACCTTCGAGCGAGCCGCGTGCGGCACGGTTCATCACCCGGTTCATCGCGCGCTTCTGCTCGCGGTGCAATCCGGGCGTGTCGACCAGCACCAGTTGCCCCTCCGGGAAGGTGGCAATCCCGAGCAGGCGGTGCCGCGTGGTCTGCGGGCGGTTGGAGACGATGCTGACCTTGGCGCCCACCAGGGCATTGGTCAGGGTGGATTTGCCGACATTGGGCCGGCCGATCACGGCAACGCTGCCGCTACGGTGGGAAGAGGGTTCGCTCACGTGTTTGAATCCAGTTGTGCGATGACGGTAGCCGCCGCCTGTTGTTCGGCAAGACGGCGCGACGTGCCCTGGCCTTCGGCACGGGCAATCGGCTGCTCCAGGATGCAGGCGACATGGAACTGCTTGGCGTGCTCGTCGCCGGTTTCGCTGATCAGCGCGTAATTGGGCAGCGGCAGCTGGCGCGCCTGCAGCCATTCCTGCAACCGGGTCTTGGGGTCTTTTTCTGCCTTGCCCACCGGCAATGCCGCCAGCGACGCTTCGAACCACGGCAGCACCACCGCGCGGCAACGCTCGAACCCACAGTCCAGATAGATTGCCGCCACGACCGCTTCGACCGCGTCGGCCAGGATCGAATCGCGGCGATGGCCGCCGGACTTCAATTCGCCTGGTCCAAGCGTCAGCCGCTCGCCCAGATTCAGGGTGCGCCCGATCACGGCCAGGGCGCCTTCGCGCACCAGTTCGGCGCGCGCGCGCGTCAATGCGCCTTCGTCGGCCTTGGGCCAGCGCTGATACAGCGCCTCGGCGATCAGCAGGTTGACGATGCCGTCGCCAAGAAATTCCAGGCGCTCGTTATGCGGCGTCCCGGCACTGCGATGGCGCAGCGCCTGGGTGAGCAGACCCGGATCGGCGAAGGTGTGCCCGATCGGATCGCCGCGCTGGAAGGTTCTATTCGCCACCACGTCCGGTCATGTCCTGCGAGGTATCGAACTTGCCGACAATGTCCAAATTGCCGATCAGCTCGCGACGCACTTCGTAATTGACCTTCATGCGCCAGCCGCCATCCACACGCTCGAACTTGACGTCTTCCTTTTTGACGTTCTCCGAGTAGTTGATGTACAGGCGACGAAAGAACAGATCCTGCAGCTTGGACGGGTCCATGTTGGCACTGCCCGGCTCCTTGGCCAGACCCTTCATCGCCGTGCGTACCGAGTAATACTCCTGGTACATCGGAAACAGCTTCATCCCGATGTACAGGCCGAACCCGACCACCGCCAGCACCACCACGAACGACGTCAACGTCATACCGCTTTGCTTGCGCTTCATTGTGCTTCCCCCGGCACGCCGTGCGTGCATTTACTGGATTCCAGTCCCGATCCGCGATGGATCGAAACTCCCCTTGCAGAACCATCCTTCGCAATTGAGCCAGATCAAAAACGCCTTGCCGCGCAGATTGGCTTCCGGCAGGAAATGCGTCTGGGTCCAGAACCGGCTGTCTTCGCTGTTGTCGCGATTGTCCCCCATCACGAAATAGCTGTCTGCCGGCACCGTCCAGTCGCCCTGGCCGGCCGGCATGTTGCGGTCCACCCACTCCAGCACGGTATGCGTGCGGCCCGGCAGGTCCTCCACCAGCAGCGTGGTGCCGGTCATCTCGGCGCCCTTGCCCTTGCCGATGTACTCGCCCTTGACCGTATAGCGCATCGGCTTGTCGTTGATGTACAGCGTATCGCCGTGGAAGCCGATCTTGTCGCCCGGCAGGCCGACCACGCGCTTGATCCAGTTCTGGTCCGGCGCATGCGGCGGCTTGAACACCACCACGTCGCCACGCTTGGGCTCGCCGGTCGGGATGAACTTGGTATTGGTGATCGGCAGACGGAAGCCGTAGGCAAACTTGTTGACCAGGATGAAATCGCCGATCAGCAGGTTGGGCATCATCGAGCTGGACGGAATCTTGTACGGCTCGGCCACGAAGCTGCGCAGGATCAACACCACCGCCAGCACCGGGAAGAAGGCGCGCGAGTAATCGATGATCGCCGGCTCGCTGTCCAGCAACCCGGCGCGTGCCGCGCGGCGCTTGGCCAGGAACAGCTTGTCCAGCAGCCAGATGAAGCCGGAGCCCAGCGTCAGCACAACCAGGATGATTTCAAACCATTTCATTGGTGTTCCTTTCGGAAAGGGAATCGAGAATCGAGAATGGGGAATCGGAACAGCAGGAGCACTCGCGCTCTTACGATTCCCGACTCCCGATTCACCATTCCCAGCTACTTATCCATCTGCAAGACAGCCAGGAAGGCCTCCTGCGGAATCTCCACGCGGCCGACCTGCTTCATGCGCTTCTTGCCTTCTTTCTGCTTTTCCAGCAGCTTTTTCTTGCGCGAAACGTCGCCACCATAGCACTTGGCCAACACGTTCTTGCGCATCGCCTTGACGGTGGAGCGCGAGATGATCTGCGAGCCGACGGCGGCCTGGATCGCCACGTCGAACATCTGCCGCGGAATCAGATCCTTCATCTTTTCGCACAGCTCGCGGCCGCGCCGGTCGGCATGGCTGCGGTGCACGATCAGTGACAACGCATCGACCTTGTCGCCGTTGATCAGCACGTCCACGCGCACGAAGGGGCCGGCATCAAAACGCACGAAGTGGTAATCCAGCGACGCGTAGCCACGGCTGACCGACTTGAGCTTGTCGAAGAAATCCAGCACCACCTCGGCCATCGGCAGCTCGTAGCTGATCTGCACCTGGCTGCCCAGGTAATTGATGCCGATCTGGGTGCCGCGTTTTTCTTCGCACAGCTTGATGATGTTGCCGATGTACTCCTCGGGAGTGAGCACGTTGGCGCGGATGATCGGCTCGCGGATTTCCTCCACCAGGTTCAACTGCGGCAGCTTGGCCGGGTTGTCCATGTTGATGACCGAGCCATCGGTCTTGAGCACTTCATACACCACGGTTGGCGCGGTGCTGATCAGGTCCAGGTTGTACTCGCGCTCCAGGCGTTCCTGCACGATTTCCATGTGCAGCATGCCCAGGAAGCCGCAGCGGAAGCCGAAGCCCATCGCCTCGGAGCTTTCCGGCTCGAAGCGCAGCGCCGCATCGTTCAGGCGCAGCTTGTCCAGCGCTTCGCGTAGGTCCGGGTAATCCTCGGCGTCGACCGGAAACAGGCCGGCGAACACGCGCGGCTGCATTTCCTGGAAACCGGGCAGCGCATGCGGCGCCGGGTCGGCCGCCAGGGTCAGGGTGTCGCCAACCGGCGCGCCGTGCACGTCCTTGATCGAGGCATTGATCCAGCCCACTTCACCGGCGCCCAGTGCGACCAGTTCCTTGCGCTTGGGCGTGAACACGCCGACCTTGTCGACCAGATGGGTGCGGCCGGTGGACATCACCAGAATCTTGCTGCCCGGCTTGATCTCGCCCTGCATCACGCGCACCAGCGAGACCACGCCCAGGTAGTTGTCGAACCAGGAATCGATGATCAGCGCCTGCAGCTTGTCGGTATCGCGCGGCTTGGGCGGCGGGATGCGATGCACGATCGCTTCCAGCACCAGATCGATGTTCAGGCCGGTCTTGGCGCTGACCGCCACGGCGTCTTCGGCGTCGATGCCGATCACCGCTTCGATCTCGGCCTTGGCGCGGTCGACATCGGCGGTGGGCAGGTCGATCTTGTTGAGCACCGGCACCACCTCCAGCCCCTGCTCCACCGCGGTATAGCAGTTGGCCACCGACTGCGCTTCCACGCCCTGCGCGGCATCCACCACCAGCAGCGCGCCTTCGCACGCGGCCAGCGAGCGGCTGACTTCATAGGAGAAGTCCACATGCCCGGGGGTGTCGATGAAGTTCAGGTGGTAGGTCTGCCCGTCCTTTGCCGTGTACGGCAAGGACACCGACTGCGCCTTGATGGTGATGCCGCGTTCGCGCTCGATCGGGTTGGAGTCGAGCACCTGGGCCTCCATCTCGCGCGCCTGCAGGCCGCCGCACAGCTGGATGATCCGGTCGGCCAGGGTGGATTTACCATGGTCGACGTGGGCAATGATGGAGAAGTTGCGGATATTCCGCATTGAATCAGAGGACATTGAGGTGGGCGCCGGCGCAGCCGTCGTCAGGGTAACGCAGCATTATCGCATGCTCGGCCCCTTTGGGGCCGGGGATTGGGGAATCGGGATTCGGGAATCGCAAAAGCAGGGCGGGCCGCGTAGTGCGGACCCGCTGCTGCCAATCCCGAATCCCACATCACCAATCCCGGCCTCCCTCAGCCGCCGGCCTTCAAGGCCACATAGCTCGTCGCCTTGCCGTCGGTGACCAGCAGCATGACCACGTCGCCCTTCTTGTAGCTGGACAGCGCGCGATTGAGCTCGGCGACGCTGCCGACCTTGGTGCGCCCGACGCGCGCAATGACCAGGCCCGGCGACAGTGGCGGCTGGGTGCTGCGCGCTGCGGCACCTGTGACTGCGGCAATCCGCACGCCCTCGCCGGCGTCCAGGCCCAGGCGGCTGCGTTCGGCGGCGGTGAGATCGGCCACCTGCAGGCCCAGCAAGGCCACGCTGGCCGGGGCCTCCGGCTTGGCGTCCTCGGCGGCGGAGCGCGGTGCGGCGCTGTCGCTGCCATCCTGCAACGGGGCCAGGGTGACAGTGACCTGGCGCGGCTTGCCGTCACGCAGCACATCGAGCGCCACCTTGGTACCCGGCGCCATCAGGCCGATCATTGGCGGCAGATCGCTGGCGACCTCGATCGGCTTGCCATTGACCGAGCGGATCACATCGCCCACCTCGATCCCGGCCTTCGCGGCCGGACTCCCTGCCGGAATGTCGTTGACCAGCGCGCCGCGCGTATCCGGCAACCCAAGGCCCTGCGCCTTGAGCGAATCGATCGGGCCGACCGCCACGCCCAGCATGCCGCGGCTCACGCGGCCAGTGGCCTTGATCTGCTCGGCGGCGCTGAAGGCCAGGTCGATCGGGATCGCAAAGCTAATGCCCATGTAGCCGCCAGAGGCGGAGAAGATCTGCGAGTTGATGCCGACCACCTCGCCGCGGGTGTTGAGCAACGGGCCGCCGGAGTTGCCCTGGTTGATCGCCACGTCGGTCTGGATGAAGGGCACATAGCGCTGATCGGCGTAGGGGTTGCTGCGCCCGGTGGCGCTGACGATGCCGGCGGTGACCGAGTGGTCCAGGCCGAATGGCGAGCCGATCGCCACCACCCACTGGCCCGGCTTGAGCGTGTTGGAATCGCCCAGGCGCACCGTCGGCAGGCCCTTGGCCTCGATCTTGAGCAGCGCCACGTCGAACTGCTCGTCGCTGCCGACCACCTTGGCCTTGAACTCGCGGCGGTCGGTCAGCTTGACGGTGACCTCGCTGGCGCCATCGACCACGTGGTGATTGGTCAGCACATAGCCGTCGGCAGAAATGATGAAGCCCGAGCCCATCGACTTGCCGGCGATACCGCCATCGTCATCGCCACCACCCTGCCCCGGCCCCTGGCGCGGGCCACCGGGCATCTGGAAATCCGGGCCGAAGAACCGCTTGAAGAACTCCGGCATCTCATCGTCGGGCATCGCGCCGCCGCCGCGACCGCCCGGGCCGCTGCGCTGCTGCCGTGCCATCGCGTCCTTGCGGGTGATGGTGGTTTCGATATTGACCACGCCCGGGCCGACCTGTTCGACCAAGTTGGTGAAATCCGGCAGGCCGGCGACCAGTTGCGGCGCCGGCGTGGTGCTGCGGTTGGCGGCGATCGGCGCACTGGCCTTGGCGGCCGGCGCAGGCGCCGTCTGCTGGGCACAGGCGGCCAGCGGCAAGGTCATGGCGATCAGGCCGAACATCTGGGTGCGGATGCGGTGGTTCATCGAGTTGCCTCCGATGGCAGGGCGACAGGGGCCGGAACCCGCGCGATGACGCGGGCCCGGCAAGATAACGGAAGGACGCGAGCCGACAGGATGAAGAGCGGCTGCCGGATCAGTCTTGCGGGAGCGGTGCCGGCAGGGGCCGGTCCGGCGCCGGGTGACCCGTCGCCTGCGGCGCAGGTTCGAACGGGTAGAACGCCGGGCCCTGGCGGCTCTGGCTGAAACTGGCGTTGAGGGGGCTGTCGCCGGCGCCGGACAGCGCCGCGCGCGGCCACGGACGGGCCTGCAGCGTGGTGTCCGGATGCGTAAACGGATTGGATGACGCCGCCGGGGCCGCGACTGCCGGCACCGCCGGGGCCGCTGCCACCATGCGGGTCGGCGCCTGCTGCTGACGCGCAGCCGCACTACGGGCGACCTGCTGATTGCGGGTGGCAGCGCCGCGCCGGGTCGACGCCAACGCCGCCGCCGGCACCGCCGCAACCAGCGCGCCGCCGTCGCCCGGGCCCGCCGGGTCCGGGGTTGCCGGCGCCTTTGGCAAGGCGGGCGGCGTGGCGGCGGCGGGCAGCTGCGCGGTGGTGGCGTACACCGGCACACGGGATGCCGGCGGCGCCGTCTCCGGCAGGCGCTCGCGCGCCATGAACAGGGCGATGGCCGCAACCGATGCCGCAATCGCCGCACCACCACCCCAGCGCCAGCGCGCCGCCGGGCGGGCAGCCGGCTGCGGCCGGGGAACGGGTTCTTCGGCAATGGCTGTGCGCACACGCGCCGCAAAATCCAGCGGTGCCGGCGCACTGGCCGCACCGCGCAGCACGTCGCCGCACAGCTGCCAGCGCTCGTGGCAGCCGGCCAGCTCTTCGTCGTGGGCCAGACGGCGCAACAGAAAGCGCGACTCGTCTGCGCTCAATTCTCCGTCGACCAGCGCAGACAGCTGCTGGCGATAGTGAAGTTCGAACTTGTCGGTGGTGGACATGGCGGGGTTATGGCTCATACACGGTGTCGCTCACGGGTAGCGCTTTCGGTCTCCAGCAGAGGCCGCAGCTCGATGTCGATGGCCTCGCGCGCCCGGAAGATGCGCGAGCGCACCGTTCCGATCGGGCAATCCATCTTTCGCGCGATTTCCTCGTAACTCAGCCCTTCCACCTCGCGCAGGGTGATGGCCGACCGCAGTTCTTCCGGTAACGCTTGGACCGCACGCATCACCGTTTGTTCCAGCTCCTGTCGCATCAATTCGCGCTCCGGGGTGTCGGTGTCGCGCAACCGGGTCGCCCCGTCGAACTGCTCGGCATCGCTGATCTCGATGTCGTCGGTAGGCGGCCGGCGGTTGTGCGCCACCAGATGGTTCTTGGCAGTGTTCACGGCAATGCGGTGCAGCCACGTATAGAACTGGGAGTCGCCGCGGAAACTGTTGATCGCGCGGTACGCGCGCACAAAGGTGTCCTGGGCCACGTCCTGGCATTCGCTCCAGTCGGCGATGTAGCGCCCGATCAACGCGACGATCCGATGCTGGTATTTGCGCACCAGCACATCGAACGCCGCGCTTTCGCCGCGCTGCACACGCCGGACCAGTTCCAGGTCCAGCTCCTGAGGTGTATCGACTTCGGCCATGTCGGGCCGCACTCCTGTCAGCCCACCGAAGTCGGGCAATGAGACCGCCATTGAAAGGAAAAGTTCATACCGCTCCGTACGACCTTCACGCATCAGGGTAGCGGCACCGATGCGCTGCTGGCGATGCCCGGAACCAGGCGCATGCCGTCCGGTCGACAGGGATGGGTATTTGACGTGAAGGAAACAACCTCTGGATGATAACGGCCTTTCCTTCTATTGCCGGACGGCCAGACGCATGCTTCCAGGTTTCGACGGGCTCCGATTCAGCCATTGGCAGGCCGACCTGCGCGAGGACGGCGTGGTCGTGCTCAGCCTTGATCGCCAGGGCGCACCGGTCAACGCATTTTCGCAGGAGGTGCTGCTCGAACTGGGCGCACTGGTCGAGCGGCTGGCGCTGGAGCCGCCCAAGGGCGTGGTGTTGCGCTCGGGCAAGGCCAATGGATTCATCGCCGGCGCCGACCTGAAGGAATTCCAGGAATTCGATCGCAAGGGCACGGTCAACGATGCGATCCATCGCGGCCAGCAGGTCTTCCAGAAACTGGCCGAGCTGCCCTGCCCCACGGTGGCGGCGATCCATGGCTTCTGCATGGGCGGCGGTACCGAGATCGCGTTGGCCTGTCGCTACCGCGTGGCCTCCGATGACGCCAGCACGCGCATCGGCCTGCCGGAAACCAAGCTCGGCATCTTTCCCGGCTGGGGCGGCAGCGCCCGCTTGCCACGCCTGATCGGCGCACCGGCAGCGATGGACCTGATGCTGACCGGGCGCACCGTCTCGGCCAAGGCCGCGCGTGCGATGGGCCTGGTGGACAAGGTCGCGGCGCCTGCCGTGCTGGTCGATGTGGCCGCTGCACTGGCACTCGCCGGCACCACGCGGCCACTCAAACAGCGCGCCACCGCGTGGGCCACCAATACCTTGCTCGCCCGCAAGCTGCTGGCGCCGCAGATGCGCAAGCAGGTCGCACGCAAGGCGCGCAAGGAGCATTACCCGGCGCCCTATGCCTTGATCAATGTCTGGGAACGTGCCGGTGGCAGCGGTATCCAGGCGCGCCTTGCGGCCGAACGCAAGGCAGTGGTCAAGCTCGCCAGCACCCCGGCCGCGCGCAACCTGATCCGCATCTTCTTCCTCACCGAACGCCTGAAGGCACTCGGTGGCAAGGAGACAGGCGCCGCCGCGCTGCCGCCGATTCGCCATGTGCATGTGATCGGCGCCGGCGTGATGGGCGGCGATATCGCCGCGTGGGCGGCCTACAAGGGCTTCGAGGTCACGCTGCAGGACCGCGAGCAGCGCTTCATCGATACGGCCCTGGGCCGTGGCGGCGAACTGTTCGCCAAGCGCGTCAAGGACGAAAGCAAGCGGCCGGCGGTGGCGGCGCGCCTGCGCGGCGACCTGTCCGGCACAGGCGTGGCGCAAGCCGATCTGGTGATCGAGGCGATCATCGAGAACCCGCAGGCCAAGCGCGAGCTGTATCAGTCGATCGAGCCACAGCTCAAGCCCGATGCATTGCTGACGACCAATACCTCTTCGATTCCGCTCACCGAGTTGCGTGGTCATATCCAGCGCCCGGCGCAGTTCGCCGGCCTGCACTACTTCAATCCGGTGGCCATGATGCCGTTGGTGGAAATCGTGCAGCACGACGGTCTGGACCCGGCCAACGTGGCGCGCTTGGCGGCGTTCTGCAAGGCGCTGGACAAGTTTCCGGTACCGGTGGCCGGCACGCCGGGGTTCCTGGTCAACCGGGTGCTGTTCCCCTACCTGCTCGAAGCGGCCACCGCCTATGCCGAAGGCATTCCCGGCACGGTGCTGGACAAGACCGCGGTCAAGTTCGGCATGCCGATGGGGCCGATAGAACTGATCGACACCGTGGGTCTGGATGTGGCCGCCGGCGTCGGCGCGGAGCTGGCGCCGTTCCTGCACCTGCCGATCCCGGCCGCACTGGCGACCGTAGAGCCAGGCAAGCGCGGCAAGAAGGACGGTCAGGGCCTGTACAAGTGGGAAAACGGGCGCGCGGTCAAACCCGAGGTGGCCAGCGGCTATGCGGTGCCGGCCGACCTGGAAGACCGGCTGATCCTGCCGCTGCTCAACGAAGCGGTGGCGTGCCTGCACGACGGCGTGGTGGCCGACGCGGACCTGCTCGATGCCGGCGTCATCTTCGGCACCGGCTTCGCCCCCTTCCGTGGCGGCCCGATCCAGCACATCCGCAGTGTCGGCGCCGACGCCCTGCTGGAACGCCTGCAGGCGCTGCATGCACGCTACGGCGAACGCTTCGCACCGCGCCCGGGCTGGGACTCGCCGGTGTTGCGGGAGGCGGTGGTGTGAGGCGGGGCTGATCTGATCGACAGGGTCTGATACACAAAAAAGCCGCCCATGGCGGCTTTTTTGTGTTTGCGCTCCTCATCGGCAGAGACGCCGCTGCGACACCTGCATACAGCAATGCGAGTTCGATACAGATGTCCGGAAACGCTTCAAGCGTTACGGAAGGGCCCACGCACCGCCCCTTCGAGTATTGCAATGCCTCAGTGGTGGTGATGACCAGCATGCCCATGCGAGTGCCCATGCTGGTGTCCGACGTCATGCCCTGCATGCGCAGCATGCCCGTGCTGCGGGGCGCTGGCCGGGGAGCCGCAGGGGTCGGTGCCGCAGTCGCCGCTTTCCACCTGCAAGGTGACGTGGGCGATGTCGAAGCGGTCGTGCAGCAGCGTGCCGAGTGCGTCGCGCAGGCGGTCGCGGTCGGTCGATTCGCCCACCACCACGTGCGCGGTGAGTGCCGGGGTGCTGGAGGCCAGCGCCCAGACGTGCAGGTCGTGCACGTCGTCGACGCCGGGGTAGCTGGTCAGGGCATCGCGGACCTGGGCCAGGTCGATGCCCTTGGGCACGCCTTCGAGCAGGACGTTGATCGCTTCGCGCAGCAGCACCCAGGTGCGTGGCAGCACCCACAGGCCGATCAGTACGGCCAGCACCGGGTCGATCCAGTGCCAGCCGGTCCAGCGGATGAGCAGCGCGCCGATGATCACCGCCACCGAGCCGAGCATGTCGCTCCAGACTTCCAGATAGGCGCCCTTGACGTTGAGGCTTTCGCCGCTGCCGGCGTGCAGCAACTTCATCGCGATGAGATTGATCACCAGGCCCAGCCCGGCGATCAGCAGCATGCCGTTGGAGGAAATGTCCTGGGGCGCGCGGAAGCGTTGCGCGGCCTCCCACAGGATGTAGCCGCCCACGCCAAACAGCAGCGCGCCGTTGACCAGGGCACCCAGGGCCTCGAGTCGCACATAGCCGTAGGTGCGGCGCGCATCCGCCGGGCGGCGGCTCAGGCGCACCGCCAGCAACGCGATCATCAAACCGAGCGTGTCGGTAGCCATGTGCGCGGCATCCGACAGCAAGGCCAGGCTGTTGGACACGAACGCGCCAATGACTTCGGCCACCAGGAACGTGGCTGTCAGGCCGAGCGCCCACCACAACGGTGCTTCGTGACGAATCTCGGTGGGGGCGTGGTTGTGGTCGTGTCCCATGGGTGCGCTAGCCGTATGCAATGCGCGCACCTTAGGCGCGCGCGCTGGCGGAGACTATTACACCCGCAGGTGATGCGATGACATCACCTGCCGATATGCAGCCGCCACGCATCACGCGTTGCGAGGTTGCACCGGTCTACACCTTGGCCACCAGTTTGACCACGCTGGAGAAATCCAGCGCGCCGTTGCCGGCCTGGCTGTTCATGGCATACAGGTTGCGCGCCAGCTCACCCAGCGGAATCGACACGCCGGCCTGCACTGCAGACTCGGCCACCAGGCCCAGGTCCTTGAGCATGAGGTCGTTGCCGAAGCCGCCGCTATAGCCGCGCGAGGCCGGTGCGTTGGGCAGCACGCCTGGCCACGGATTGCAGACTTCGGTGGCCCAGCTGCGGCCGGTACTGACCGCCATCAGCTGCGACAGCACTGCCGGGTCCAGACCCTGTGCGACGCCGAGCGCCAGCGCCTCGCCGGTCGCCGCCATGATCACGCCCAAGGCCATGTTGTTGCAGAGCTTGGCCACCTGGCCGGCGCCGTTGTCGCCCACGTGGAAGATGTTCTTGCCCATGGCCTGCAACACCGGACGCGCGCGTTCCAGGACGTCGGCATCGCCACCAACGATGAAGGTCAGCGTTCCGGCGCTGGCGCCGGCGGTGCCACCGGAGACCGGCGCATCCAGCATCGCCAGCCCGCGCACGCGCGCAGCGTCGGCCAGTTTGCGTGCGGACACCGGTGCGATGGTGCTGCAGTCGATGACCAGCGCTCCGGCCGGAATCTGCGCCAGGATGCCGCCCTCGCCCAGATACAGCCCTTCGACATGCCGGCTGGCGGGCAGCATGGAGATGACGATCTCGGCCTCTGCCAGGGTGTCGAGCGCCGAGGCGGCGACATGGGCGCCGGCGGCGGATGCGGCGTCCAGTGCGCCTTGCACCAGATCGAATACCCGCAACTGGTGCCCGGCCTTGATCAGGTTGGCGGCCATCGGGCCGCCCATATTGCCCAGGCCGATAAAGGCGATCTTGCTCATTGTGCGATCTCCAGGAGGGAGCAACTATCAAACGGGGTGGTTGCGCGCAGGCAGGGCGATGGCGCGCGGCGCTGGAGCAACGCAGGCGATGACTGCGGCAGGCGCGGTGGCAGGCCTGCAGCACACGCGGTGGCTAAGCCTGGCGTGCACGCAGATCTGCCAGCGGATGCTGCGCCGCCGACCAGGGTGCGGTGAAAAAACCGGCAGCCCACTGCGCGTCTGCCTCGCCCAAGGTGGCCGGCTGCCAGTGCGGCTGGCGGTCCTTGTCGATCAGCAGCGCGCGGATGCCTTCGGCAAAATCGCCGTGCGCGGCGGCATGCAGCGCGACCACGTACTCGATGCGAAACGTGTCGGCCAGTGCCGCGGTGTCGGGATGACGATGCAGTTCCCACGCCAGCCGCGCCGAACCTGGCGCACCTGCCACCAGGGTGCTGCGCGCGGCCTGCAACCAGGCATCTTCGCTTTGCAGGGCCACGATGGCAGCAACGACCTGCTCCAGCGATTCGCCAGCCATCAGATCTGCAATCAGCTGCGCATGAAGCTGCAGCGGACCGGGCTCCATCGGTTGGGCGATGCCGTGCAGAAACGCACTGAGTTGATGGCGATCGTCGTCGGCATGGCCTGTCCATGCATGTGCGCTCAAGGCATCCAGCACCGCCGCATACTGCGCGTGCTCCAGGCGTACATCGGCCAGCCCGGCGTAGATGGCGTCGCTCGCGTCGAGCGGCGCGCCGGTGAGCGCCAGAAACAGCCCGGCGCCCTGCGGCACGCGGCGCAGCAGCCAGCTGCCGCCGACATCGGGAAATAGACCCACACTGATCTCGGGCATGGCCAAGCGCGAACGCTCGGTGACCACGCGATGGCTGGCGCCGGACATCAGGCCGATGCCGCCGCCCATCACGATGCCATGGCCCCAGCACAGCAACGGCTTGGGATAGGTGTGGATGCGATAGTCCAGCCGATATTCTTCTTCGAAGAATGCCGCGGCATGCGCATTGTCCTGCGGCCTTGCCTGTCGCAGCACAGCGTCGGGTACCGCGTCGCGATGCGCGCGCATGCTCTGGTACAAGCCATGCAGATCGCCGCCGGCGCACAGCGCCTTCTCGCCCGCGCCGCGCAACACGACGCAGGCAATCCGGGCGTCATCGGCCCACGCACGCAATTGGGTGTCGAGCAAACGCACCATCTGCAACGACAGGCCATTGAGCGTCCTGGGTGCGTTCAAGGTCACAATGCCGACGCGATGCCCATCGGTGCACTCGCGTTGCTCGAACAGTACCGGTGCCTGGTCAGCCGTGCTGGTCTCCACCATCACCGCGCGCTCCATTGCGGTGCGCGTTTTTCCAGGAATGCTGCAACACCCTCGGCCTGATCGGCATGCTCGAACAGGTCGACGAAGGCTTCGCGCTCTGCAATCAGTGCGGCAGCATGCGTACCGTGGCGGGTGGCCTGCACCAGCCGCTTGCAGGCCGCCACACTGGCCGGGCTTTGCTTGCCGGCGCGCTGCGCCCAGGCGAGGGCCAGCGCGCGCGATTCGCCCTTGCCCACCACTTCCTCCACCAATCCAATCCGGTGCGCGGTGGTGGCATCGATGCGTTCGCCGAGCAGGATCATGCGCTTGGCCCAGCCCTCGCCCACCAGACGCGGCAGGTTCTGGGTGCCGCCTGCGCATGGCAGCAGGCCGACGCTGGCTTCGGGCAAGGCGAGCTGTGCATGCTGTTCGGCGATGCGCAGATCGCAGGCCAGCGCGCATTCCAGTCCGCCGCCCATCGCATAGCCGTTGATGGCGGCGATCGAGACGCCACCAAACGCGCTCAAGGCTTCGAAGGCTTCGCCGAAGCGGCGCGCAGCTTCACGCGCATTGGCCTTGTCGCCATCGGCAAATTGCTTGAGGTCGGCACCGGCGCTGAAGAACTTGTCGCCTTCGCCGGTGATGACCAGCGCATACACGCTGCGGTCGGCATCCAGTGCGCGTACCAGGTCGCGCAAGGCCGCCAGGCTGTGCACGGTCCAGGTATTGGCCGGTGGATTGCTGAGCGTGACGATGACCACATGGCCGTCGCGCTGCACCTGCAAGCCGGTATGGGCGTGTACTTCCCAGTCGCTCATCGCAGTTCCTCCTCGCCGTTGAGCAGATGGCGCGCCACGATCATGCGCATCACCTCGTTGGTGCCTTCCAGGATGCGATGCACGCGGCTGTCGCGCAGCAGGCGCTCGATCGGATACTCGCGGATATAGCCGTAGCCACCATGGATCTGCAGGGCCTCGTCGCAGATGGCAAAGCCGGCATCGGTGGCGAAGCGCTTGGCCATCGCGCACCACACCGTGGCGTCGTGGCTGCCGGCATCGAGCTTGCGTGCGGCGGTGTGCACCATCTGCCGCGCGGCCACCAGTTGCGTGGCCATATCGGCCAGCTTGAACTGCAGCGCCTGGAAATCGGCCAGTTTCTTGCCGAACTGGCGGCGCTCGCCCATGTAGCGACGCGCGGCGTCCAATGCGCCCTGCGCGGCCCCCAGCGAGCAGGCGGCGATATTGATGCGGCCACCGTCCAAGGCCTTCATCGCCATCTTGAAGCCCTCGCCTTCCTTGCCCAGCAGATGGCTGGCGGGGACGCGCACGTCGGTGAAGGTGATGCCGCGCGTGGGCTGGCTGTTCCAGCCCATCTTCTCTTCCTTGCGGCCGTAGCTGATGCCGGGCGCATCGGCCGGCACCACGAAGGCGCTGATGCCACGTGCACCGTCGTCGCCGGTGCGCGCCATCACCACCAGGACATCGGTGGCGCCCGCGCCGGAAATGAAGGCCTTGCTGCCGTTGAGCACGTAGCTGTCGCCGTCGCGCTGCGCACGCGTCTTGAGCGACGCTGCATCCGAACCGCTGCCCGGTTCGGTCAGGCAGTACGAGCCCAGCCTGGCGCCGCTGGTCATCGCCTCGCCCCACTGCGCACGCACCGCGTCGGTGCCGTAGCTGGCAATCAGCCAGGTGGCCATGTTGTGGATGCTGATGAAGGCCGACGTGGACGGATCGACCGTGGCCAGTTCCTCGAACACCACTGCCGCATCGAGCCGGCGCATGCCCAGGCCGCCCACGCCTTCGTCGGTATAGAGGCCGCAAAAGCCGAGTTCGGCGGCCTTGGCGATCGCCTCGCGCGGGAAGTGGCCCTCCGCATCCCACTGCGCGGCATGCGGGGCGAGTTCCTTGTCGGCGAAGTCGCGCGCGGCGGCGCGGAAGGCCTCCTGCTCGTCGTTCAGATCGGCCGCGTTGGGGTGTAGCTGGATGGCTGCATTCATGGCGATCGGGTCACTTGAGAGAGATGGTGGTGTTGACGCCGTGGCCCAGCGTTTCGTCGTCGAACCAGCGCGCGGTCACAGTCTTGGTCTGGGTGTAGAACATCACCACCTGTTTGCCATACGGGCCCAGGTCGCCGAGCTTGGAAGCGCGCGAACCGGTGAACGAAAACAGCGGCACCGGCACCGGAATCGGCACGTTGATGCCCACCTGGCCTACGTCGATGTCTTCCTGGAAACGCCGCGCGGCCGCACCGGATTGGGTGAACAACGCCGTGCCGTTGCCGTTGGGATTGGCGTTGACCAAGGCGATGGCTTCGTCCAGCGTGGCGGCTTCCAGAATCACCAGCACCGGCCCGAAGATTTCTTCGTCGTAGATGCGCATGCCGGGTTTGACTCCGGAGAAGATGGTCGGGCCGACAAAGTTGCCCTGCTCGAACCCCGGCACGCTCGGGGCGCGACCATCCAGTTCCAGCGTGGCGCCCTGCTCCACGCCGGAGGCGATCAAGCCTTCCACCCGCTCGCGCGCGGCGCAGGAAATCAGCGGTCCGACCTCGGTGCCCGGGGCGTTGCCGGCGCCGATCTTCAAGCCCTTGGCCTTGGCCACCAGCTGCGGGATCCACGCGCGCGCCTCACCCACCAGCACCAGCGTGGACGCCGCCATGCAGCGCTGGCCGGCAGCACCGAAGGCGGCACCGACCATCGCATTGAGGGTCTGCTCCTGGTTGGCGTCCGGCAGCACCACGGCGTGGTTCTTGGCGCCCATCATGCATTGCACGCGCTTGCCGGCCAGCGAGGCGCGACGATAGACGTGCGTGCCCACCTTGGTGGAGCCGACGAACGACAGCGCCTTGATGTCGGGGTGATCGCACAGCGCGTTGACCACCTCCTCGCCGCCATGCACGACGTTGAGCACGCCCTTGGGAATGCCGGCTTCCAGCGCAAGTTCCACCAGCCGCATGGTCACCATCGGGTCCTGCTCGGAGGGCTTGAGCACGAAGGTGTTGCCGGTCGCGATGGCCATCGGGAACATCCACAGCGGAATCATCGCCGGGAAGTTGAACGGGGTGATGCCCGCGCACACGCCCAACGGCTGCAGCAAGCTGTAGGTATCCACGCCATTGGCCACGTTGTTGGCCAGTTCGCCCAGCTGCAGGTTGCCGATCGCCGCGGCGTGCTCCACCACTTCCAGCCCGCGGAATACATCGCCTTCGGCATCGGCCAGGGTCTTGCCCTGCTCGGCGCTCAGCAGCGCGGCCAGCTCGGGCATGTGCTCGCGGATCAGCTGCTGGTACTTCAGAAAGATGCGCGCGCGCGTGCCGATCGGCGTCTTGCGCCAGCTGACGAAGGCACGGCTGGCCGCGGCCACTGCCGCGTCCACTTCGGCGGCGGTGGCGAACGGCACCTGCGCCAGCACCGACTGGTCGGCCGGATTGACCACGTCCTGCCAACGGTCGCTGGCAGAGACCACCAACTCGCCGTCGATCAACAGGGACACGCGGGGGACGGATTCGCTCATTGCAGGGCTCACTCGCAGAAGACATCGGGCCGGACGGCCCAGTGCTTCGCATTGTTCGCAGCGCGCACTCGCATTCCCAGCCAGCATCTGCTTAATCGCGCTAAGCTGGCGGCACAATTTTGCGAATCTTGCGAATGCCCCAGACGCAGTCTCCGTTCCGTCACCAGCTCGGCCTGCGCCTGCAGCGGCTGCGGCAGCGCCACGGCCTGACCCAGGCCGAGCTGGCGCGCCGGCTTGGGCTGTCGCCGAGCTATCTCAACCAGATCGAGCGCAACCAGCGCCCGCTCACCCTGGCGATCCAGCAGCGGCTCAAGGCCACGCTGGGCGATCTGGACGGCCTGCTGGACCTGGACGACCCGGCCGCGCTGGTCGAACCGCTGGACGAATCGCTGCGCAGCCTGGGCCATACGTTGTCGCCGGCCGAGCTGCGTGCGCTTACCGGCAACCTGCCGCAGGTGGCGAAGGCGCTACTGGACCTGCATCGCGCCCATCAGCAGCTGCTCGAGCGCAATGCTGCGCTGGACGTGCAGATCGGGGTGGAGCACGCCGCCCTGCCCTCGCTGTCGCCCGGCGAACAGGTGCGCGATTACTTCAACCGCGCGCACAACTACCTGCCCGAGTTGGATGAACATGCCGAGGCGCTGTATGCCGAACTGGGGCTGACGCCGGAAAACCTGCCGCTGCGGCTGCGCCAACGTCTGGCCGACCGCCACGGCCTGCTCGTGCAGGAGGCCACCGACCTGCAGAGCGACAAGCGCGCCGTGGATGCGCAGGCGCGCGTGCTGTGGCTGCCGGCGCATCTGCGCCCCGGCCAGCAGGCTTTCCAGATGGCCGCGCAGCTGGCATTGCTGGAATGCGCACCGTTGCTGGACGCGCGCATTGCCGATGCCGGCTTCGCCGATACCGAGCGCATCGCGCTCTCGCGCATCGGGTTGTCCAATTATTTCGCCGGCGCGCTGGTGATGCCGTACAGCCAGTTCCTGCACAGCGCACAGCGCTCGCGCTACGACATCGAATGGCTGGCGGACCGCTTCGGAGTCGGCTTCGAGGCGGTGTGCCATCGGCTCAGCACCCTGCAGCGACGGGGCGCGGCCGGGCTGCCGATCTTCTTCATGCGGGTGGATCGGGCCGGCAACGTCTCCAAGCGCCACTCGGCCACCGACTTTCATTTCTCGCACGTTGGCGGCGCGTGCCCGCTATGGATCGTGTACGAGGCATTCAACCAGCCCGACCGCATCCTGACCCAGATTGCGCGCATGCCCGATGGACGCCGCTATTTCTGGCTGGCGCGGCAGGTCAGCAGCGGCGCGCCGGGCTACGGCCGCCCGCGCAAGACCTTCGCGCTGGCGATGGGCTGCGACCTGCGCCATGCCGACCAGTTGGTGTATGCGCGCGGCTGGGATCTGGGCGCGGTGGACGATGCGGTGCCGATCGGCCCGGGCTGCCTGACCTGCGAGCGCAGCGATTGCGTGCAGCGCGCCTTCCCAGCACTGCCCCGGCTCGCCGCCAGCACACGGTAGCGGCGAGACCACGGTGCCAGGCGGCACCCTGGGCAACTTCGGCTGGCCAAACCGACACCCACCGCGGAAGTGTGACCAAGCAGGCGCTAGCGCTGCAGTGCAGCATTCCAAGCTGAGATAGCTGCCGCAAAATGCTTCATTGGAATGGAATGACTCGCGCTTCTACCCTGAAGCGGACACATGCAGGACAAGGGGACGCCAGCGCGACATCGTTCGCCGCAGCGCCACAGCAACCAACGCGCCAGTAACACCGCACCGCACCACTCCGCCATGCCCGCTCGACTGCGCCAGACCCATGTCGGCGCCGGTGGGCCACGGCAGCCACCACCACTCATTCGGTCACTTTGTCCTGGGAGGGATCAACCGATGCCTGTTCACCACACCGGCCATTCGGCCAGCCGGCGCCTGCGCCGCACGCCGGTCCGCGACGTCCTCTGCACCACCATCGCCCTGGTTCTGGCCACCGCCTTCAGTGCGCAGGCCCAGGACACCGCGCCTGCCGCGCCGCCAGCCACCGGCAGCAGCAGCGCCGCCAGCGGCCAGGCGCCGGTAACCCTGGACAACATCACCGTGATCGGCCAGCGCGCCAGCCTCAACCAAGCCGTGCAGACCAAGCAGATGTCCGATCACGTCATGGAAGTGATCTCGGCCGACAACATGGGACAGATGCCCAATGTCACCGTGGCCGAAGCGCTGGTGCGCCTGCCCGGCGTCAACGGCACCCGCGACCGCGGCAACGAAAGCCTGGCCACCGTGCGCGGCCTGGGCCCGCGCATGACCATGGGCACCGTCAACGGCCGCGAGATCGCCTCCTCCGAACCCAATCGCGCGGTGCGCTGGGAAGTGTTTCCCACCGAGATCGTCTCCACCGTCAAGGTCTACAAGACCCAGTCGGCGGATCTGGTCGCCGGCGGCCTGGCCGCCACAGTGGACATCTCCACCATCAGTCCGCTCGACTACACCGGCCCCGGCTTCGTCGGCACTGCCGGCCCGGTGTTCTACGACCACGCCAAGGATGTGGACGGCTACAACCCGTGGGGCAGCCGCCTCGGCGCCAGCTGGGTGCACAAGATCAACGACAACCTGGCGGTGGCGCTGGGCGCCACGTATCAGAAGCAGAAAAACGCCAACTCCTCGATCGGCAGCTGGGGCTATACCGATGCCGCCACCTCGCGTGATGTGGATGGCGACGGCACCGTGGACCCCACCCCCTTCGGCGCAGCCGACCAGCTCAAGCTGACCGAGCAGACCCGCACCGGTGCGATGGGCACCGTGCAGTGGCGCTCGGGCAACTTCGAACTCAAGTTCGACGGCCTGTATTCGCGCATCGAGATCGACGAAGACCAGTTGCAGAACTGGTTCAACGGCCTGGCCTTCAGCACCTTCTCGACCGGCGCCAATCCGTACACCACGCCGGGCTCCTCCTACACCATCGTCGATGGCGACGTGGTGGCCGGCACCCTGGCCAATTCCAACCTGCAGGTCGACCATGTGGTCAGCCACTACAACGAGGTCAAGACGCTGACCGCCGGCGGTTTGAACGCCAAGTGGAGCGGCGATGTGTGGACGCTGGGCAGCGACCTGTCGTTCTCGCAGGCCAAGCGCGACAACACCTGGCAGGCCGTGCGCTTCGGCAGCAACCCGGACACCGTTTCATTCGATTTCCGCCGCAGCGTCACTCCCACCATCAGCACCAGCTCGGACACGCCCGAGTGGGGCATCAACGGCCAGACCGAGCCGCAGGCGCTGCGCGACAAGATCGCCGCGCTGGCGCTCAACGCCAGCCGCGCGGTGGACGCAGGTCCGTTCAATTCGCTGGAGTTCGGTGCGCGCGCGGCACGACGCGAAAAACAGAACCGCCGCTTCATCGGCAACCAGTCCGGATTCGATCAACCGATCGCGGCATACCAGGACCTGATCTATCCGGTCACCATGCCCGACTTGAACGTGCCCACGCTGACCGGCGGCAACATGGCCGAGATCGCGCGGGTGGGCTTTGGCGGTTTCGATCCGGGCACGCTCGACGAACAACTGCTCGACCATTGGAACGTCAAGGAAGATGTGCGCGAAGCCTTCGCTAAGGCGGTCTTCAGCTCGCAACTGTTCGGCACCGATGTCACCGGCAATGTCGGCGTGCGCCTGGTCAACACCAAGACCACCAGCGACGGGTTCGATTCGGTGGGCAGCACCATCCAGCCCAGCACCGACAGCAAGGAATACACCGACGTCCTGCCCAGCGCCACGCTCAACTTCCTGATCGACGACCAGCGCATCCTGCGCTTTGCGGTGGCCAAGGTCATCGCGCGTCCGCCGCTGGACGAGCTGCGCACCGGCCGTCGCCTGGACGACCCCAGCGTCACCGTCGGCCAGCTCACCGGCAGCGGCGGCAACCCGCAGCTGGACCCGTTCAAGGCCACCCAGGTCGACGTGTCCTACGAGTGGTACTTCCATAAGGAAGCCTTGGCGGCGTTGGCGGTGTACCGCAAGGAAGTGGATTCCAGCATCGGCTACCGCACCGACCGTGAAATCATCAACGGCCTGGATTACTTGGTCAGCGCGCCCTTCAATGGCGGCGGCGGCCATATCAACGGTGTCGAACTCACCTTCCAGACGCCGTTCTATTTCATCCCGCACATGGAAAATTTCGGCGTCTACTCCAACTTCTCGCTGGTGGATTCCAACCTCAAGGAATTCTCGCCCGAAGACAACCCGCTGCCGCTCAGCGGCCTGGCACGCAAGACCGGCACCTTCGACCTGTGGTACAGCAACGGCACCTTCGAAGCGCGTGTGGGTTACAAGTACCACAGCCCCTACACCGTGGTGTACGGCTGGAATGCCGCGCGCTTGGCACGCCTGCAGAGCGAAGGCACGGTGGATCTGAGCCTGAACTGGCAGTACAGCAAGCAGCTGGGCTTCCGCTTCCAGGCCGGCAATCTCACCAACGAGCCGCTGCGCGCCTACACCGACAACAAGCCCAACCGTCTGGCCAACCAGGACGATGGCGGCTACCAGGTGTTCGGCCGCCGTTACCAGCTGGAAGCGACCTACCGGTTCTAAGCGCAGCCGCCAAAAAAACTGCACAAAACCGCGGCCGCCGTATGGAATCCAATCTGCAACCCATGCTTGGATTCTGCCCAGCGGCCGCGTAGCAGCGCGGTTGCCTGCGGCAGGCTGTCACCTGCTCCACGCTTATCAGTCGAGGAATTGCATGCGCTCACCACGCCGTCTCTGGACGCCCGCGCTACTGGCGCTGGCCATCTCCACCTCCGCACACGCCGGCCCGGCGCCGGCCACGCTGTATCTCGGCGCGGACCTGTCCTACGTCAACGAGATGGAGGAATGCGGCGTGCAATATCGCGAGAACGGCGTGGTCACCGATCCGTTCGAACTTTTCCACGCACATGGCGCCAACCTGGTGCGGGTGCGCCTGTGGAACGATGCGCGCTGGACCAAATACAGCGACCTGTCCGACGTCAAGAAAACCATTGCGCGTGCACGTGCGCAGGGCATGCAGGTGTTGCTGGACCTGCACTATTCCGACGATTGGGCCGATGGCGAGAAGCAGCTGATTCCCAAGGCCTGGGCCAGCATCACCGACACCGACGAGCTGGCGCGCACGCTCTACGGCTTCACCTACGACACGCTCAGCGCACTCGACCGCGCCGGCCTGATGCCAGAGCTGGTGCAGGTGGGCAACGAAAGCAATTCCGACCTGATGGACAGCACGCCGTGGGACAAGAAGCGCCCGATCAACTGGCAGCGCAACGCCAAGCTGTTCAATGCCGGCATCAAGGCAGTGCGCGACATGAGCGCGCGCTCCGCCATCAAGCCGCGGGTGATGCTGCATATCGCCCAGCCGGAAAATGTGGAGCCGTGGTTTGCCGCGGCCTCCAAGGCCGGGGTCACCGATTTCGATCTGATCGGAATCAGCTACTACCGCAAGTGGTCCACCCAATCGATGGCGCAGCTGGGCAAGACCATCAAGCGCCTGCGCGGCCGTTATGACGCCGATGTGGTGGTCGTGGAAACCGCATACCCGTGGACGCTGGACGCCGGCGACACCTCGCATAACCTGCTCGGCGAAGACTCGCTGATTGCCGGCTACCCGGCCACACCGCAGGGCCAGGCGAAGTACATGATCGATCTCACCCAACTGGTCATCGATACCGGTGGCGCCGGCGTGGTGTATTGGGAACCGGCATGGACCAGCAGCAGTTGCAAGACGCGCTGGGGCACCGGCTCGTCATGGGAAAACGCCAGCTTCTTCGATTTCAAGCATGGCAACG
Source organism: Xanthomonas sp. NCPPB 1325 (assembly GCF_041477645.2). Lineage (NCBI taxonomy): Bacteria > Pseudomonadati > Pseudomonadota > Gammaproteobacteria > Lysobacterales > Lysobacteraceae > Xanthomonas > Xanthomonas sp. NCPPB 1325. The sequence goes on along the minus strand of NZ_CM192985.1, from coordinate 1,624,040 downwards.
AGGTGCTACCGGCAATCGACTTCATGCGCCACCCGTACACCGGTGTGCCTGCATCGCGTAAGCCCAGCGCAAGCGAACATGCTGCGAGTACGCCAGACGGTTCCGCAGAAGCGGGCAAAAGGACGCAACCATGAGCGGCATCAATCGGCGTGAGTTGCTGCGCGGCATGCTGGCCAGTGGCGTGAGCGCCGCGTTGCCGGTGGGCGCAGCCGGTGCACTGGTGTCTGCCGGCGCTGCGGCTGCCCCGGCCGCTGCAAAAGGCTCCGCAACGCCTGTGCCGTTGGGCGATGCAGCGCTGGCACCGCGTGAGCGACTGCTGTTCGACTTCGGTTGGCGCTTCCACCTGGGCCACGCCAGTGATGCATCGCGCGATTTCCAGTTCGGCACCTTCCAACGCACCTTCGCCAAGGCCGGCAAGGACACCGCCACCGCCGCGCAGCTGGCGTTCGATGACAGTGCCTGGCAGCAGGTGGACCTGCCACACGACTGGGCCGTCACCCTGCCCTTCCGTCCTGAGCCGATCTCGGCCTCGATGACCGAAGAAGACCCGGCCGCCGCGCATGGCTACAAGGCGCTGGGCACCAGCTTCCCGCAAAACAGCGTGGGCTGGTACCGGCGCACGTTGCAGATTCCGGCAAGCGACCTGGGCAAGCGTATCTGCCTGGTGTTCGACGGTGTGTTCCGCGACTGCATCGCGTTCTGCAACGGCCATATCGTCGGCCGCAATGCCAGCGGCTACTCTGGCTTCGAAGTCGACCTCAGCGAGGTGCTCGACTATGGCAAGCCCAACATCATCGCCATTCGCGTGGATGCCACGCTGGGCGAAGGCTGGTTTTACGAAGGCGCCGGCATCTACCGGCACCTGTGGCTGCAGAAGACCGACCCGCTGCATCTCCCGCAGGATGGCGTGTTCGTGCGCAGCACCGTGCAGGACGGCAACGCCACTGCGCAGCTCTCCACCGAGGTGCACAACGACGGCACAGCGCCACGCCAATGCGTGGTGCAGGCGCGCATCACCGCACCGGATGGACGCACCGTTGCCCAGGCAGCCAGCGCAACCATCACGGTTGCGCCGGGCCAGGTGCAGGTCGTCGAACAGACCCTGCCGCTCGGCCAGGCCGCGCTGTGGTCGATCAACACCCCGCAGCTCTACAGTTTGACTACGAGCGTGCACAGTGACGGCAAGGCAACCGATGCGCAGGTCACGCCGTTTGGCGTGCGCAGCATCGCCTTCGATGCGCAGCGCGGCTTTTTATTGAATGGCACACCGCTCAAGCTGCACGGCACCAACAATCACCAGGATCATGCCGGCGTCGGCACGGCCATCCCGGACGCCTTGCACGAATGGCGCCTGCGCCAGCTCAAATCGATGGGCTGCAACGCCTACCGCAGCTCGCACAATCCGGCCACACCGGAATTGCTCGCGCTGTGCGACCGGCTGGGCATGTTCGTGATCGAAGAAACCCGCCGCATGTCCACCGACCCCGAAGCCATGGGCGAACTGGAAACGATGGTGCGGCGAGGGCGCAACCATCCCAGCGTCATCCTGTGGTCGCTGGGCAACGAAGAACCGCAGCAGGTCACCGAGCGCGGCGCACGTATCGTCGCCCGCATGCAACAGCGCGTGCGCCAGCTCGACCCCACACGCCCCACCACCTTTGCCATGGATAAAGGCTTCGGCGATGGCGTCGGTCAAGTGGTCGATGTGGTCGGCTTCAATTACCGCACCAGCCAGATGGACGGCTTCCACGCCCAATACCCGCACATTCCGATCTACGGCAGCGAAACCGGCAGCACCGTGTCGGTGCGCGGCAACTACCAGCGCGACGACAAACGCGGCTACACCCGCGCCTACGACCTCGACCACCCCTGGTGGGCCAGTACCGCCGAAGCGTGGTGGAGCTATGTCGCGCAGCGCCCGTACATCGCCGGCGGCTTTATCTGGACCGGCTTCGACTACCGCGGCGAACCCACGCCCTACAACCGCTGGCCGAATGTCGCCTCGCAATTCGGCGTCCTCGACAGCTGCGGCTTTCCCAAGGACAACTACTGGTACTACCGCGCGCAATGGACCAGCGAACCGGTGCTGCACCTGTTCCCGCACTGGAACTGGGACGGCCTGCTGCAAGCCGACGACAACGGCCACGTACAGGTCTGGTGCCACAGCAATCTCGAAGCGGTCGAACTGCTGGTCAACGGCGTCAGCCAGGGCCTGCAGCAGGTGCCCGCTTACGGCCACGTTGAATGGCGCGTGGCGTATGCGCCGGGCGCGATCGAAGCGCGCGGCTATCGCGGCGGCAAGTTGGTACTCACCGAACGCCGCGAAACCGCGGGCAAGCCGGCCGCGATCCGCCTGAGTTGCGATCGCAACGCACTGCGCGCCGACGCCGAAGATGTGGCGGTGGTGAAGGTAGAGATTGTCGATGCACAAGGCCGTCTCGTTCCCACTGCCGACACGCAAGTGCACTTCGCCGTGCACGGCGCAGGCAAGCTGATCGGCGTCGGCAACGGCGACCCCAGCAGCCACGAGGACGACAAGGCGCCGCAACGCAAGGCGTTCAATGGGCTGTGTGCGGCGCTGTTGCAGACCACGCGCACGGCTGGTGAGATCGTGTTGCAGGCCAGTGCGGTTGGCTTGACGTCTCAACCACTCCACTTGAGTGCCAAAGCAGCTAAGCCTCGCGCCTTTGTTCCCTGAGTCGCCCGCGGTGCCTCGCGGGCGCTTCATCTGATGGGGCCCGGCATCTGACGGTGCCCGGCATTGAACGGGCTCATCTCCGGCCACCCCGATACGATGGTCGGCTAACGAGTGGACAGTAAGGTGAGCCCGCCTTTGTTTCCGTCGAAATGGCGGGCGCTCCTAAGGCCGACGATCCACGAGACACAGTGGACGCAATGTCCGTTGCTCGCAGTTTCGCTGGGCGCCTCCCAGGTCACGTGACTTTCCCGCATCGCGGGCTAGGTGCCACCCAGCATCGTATCCTCGAAGCACTGCGTGGCAAAGGCGTCCCATCAAGCCCTTGCTCAATGCAATTTCTGGCCCAGCGCGATGTGACCTTCATTGTTTTTGCACTTCGGCACGGACTCGCCGCCGAAACGGCTTGGCGCAAATTCAGCGCACCGGGGACCCTAGACAGCCCCATACATGCCGTTTGAGTGCCCGCGCAGAAATTTTTTTTGGACTGACGGCAGCCAGCTGTGATCACAGTACACCGGCGCCACACGATGCATCCACGTCCTACCCTAAATGCTAGACCACGTATCCAATCTAAATTTTTACAGCGAATTCGCGCCGAGAAGTGGGATATTCGTCGTTAAATTCCGCGCCACTTCGCAATGACCCGCTCTCCCTGAAGCAGGACGACAAAGTTATTTCTTGAGAGTAACGACCAAAAAATACCGCGCACGTAGAAAAACAAAAGTTTTTGAGATAGTTCAAAAAGGTGGTAACCGACTTTATTCCAGGAAGTCGCGATATGTGTCACGCACCGACATCAGCAAGCTTATCTGAACAGATACGTTTACCCGACGTTTTAAACCAGCCGTCGCCTGCGGCAAAAATCAGTCTAACCTACCAAGTGCTGCACCTTAACTCGATATCTACATTTCCAAATTATCGATTAGAAATATAAAGAAAAAAGCTCCTTTAATCGGGCAGCATGCTCCAGGCGTGCGCTCCGCGATCAAGCGTAACCATTAGCCGCCCGCCCTGCATCGCATTGGAGTGGTTGAATCTCATCGCGTCGCATTCAGTCCACAAAAGCACCTACCACAGCAAGGAAAAGAGATGACTGAATTTATCAACACAAAGGCCACGAATAAAAATACTTCATTACTTATATTGGCAGGAGCCCTCGCAACTGTCGGAATCTGCTCATTCGTATATCTCGCTGCACAAACCCCTATTGCCCGGCCGGGCAGCTCAGCAAGCCCGGCTCCCCAGCTGCCTCAGAGCGTTAATGCCCACCATGCACCCAGCCCTGAGCGGGTGAATAATGGGCTTGAATTGAATGAATTTTCGACGTCCGAAAGCGATAAGCCGTTCGCAAAGGGCGAGGTCCAACAACGTTTGCAGGAGTTTTATGATAGCTGGGACTCGGGTCATCCGATGACCCGACAGCAGAGAGACATATTCATGTCCCGCTTACTGAGCACTATTGATTCCAACCCGGAAGCACGAAAAGCGGTGGCCGACTACTATGCCAAGATCCCTGCACAAGACGCCGCCAACCGCGAAATTCTCCAGAACATGATTGTTCGCAGCTCGACCGGCAGACAAATGATGGTAGACGAGGCGAACCGCATCTGGGCCAGTAAAGACACAAGCCTTTACGCGCAGATGTACAAAACGTACTCCAACTTTCCTGGAACAGCATCTAAAGAAACATTATCGCAAGCGATGTCCTCTCTTAATAACCACTCAAACGACGTCCCCACGTCGGTGGCGGCATTAAACTTTATCGGCACGATCGAGGAGGATACATCTGCAGACGCAAGAGGCCTGCGAAGCAATGCAATTGCCCAAATGAATTCGCTTGTGTCCGGAGATGGCGACGAACGGGTGAGGGCACTGGCTGCACAGAAGGTTTACCGACTCTCGTCCCCCGACGCCGCAGCAGATGCAGCGGTGAACTACCTGAGGAGCGGCGCGACCGAGCCCTTGGTGAGGCAGACCCTCAACTCCATCGCAAGTGGCGATGTGGAACTGACGCCGCCCCTCAGGTCGACGCTCACGACGGCTGTGTCGCGACCCTCTGCATCGCTTGAAGAACGGGAGATTTTACAATCTTTGGTACAGGGGCACAGCTAGCCACGCACCAGCTCTAAATTGCCGAGGCGCACACCACATCACTTCATTTGCCACGCCCTAGAACATATTTCAAATGCAAGCGGGCACTACCGCTCAACTGACGAATCTGTAGAAATCACCCACAGCTCGCGACTACAACATTTTCCGGGCACGCTGAGAAGCGAGCGCCTTGCACCCCAAAAACAGTAAAAAAATAGTAACTCCTAACTGGACAACTGCAAACCTAGAGCCTTTGCGGTATTTGGACCTCGCGTGATTGAGGTTATGCCGAAAACTGTATTTTGAAAATTCAACTACCCGATGGAGACCGAAATGAAAATTAAACCTAGCAAATACCTTTACGCGATTTTTCTCGCGCTGATCATTGTGGGAACTGCGCAGGCTGGTGCGCAGAACCCTCACTTGCACACCACCTTCGGCGGATGGCAGCAAAAAAAAGATCAGAAATCTTTCTTTGAAGACGAGGGCACCCAAGCGGTGTGTTACGGAGATGCGGCACACTGCCCAACGTCCACCCGCTCCACTGCTCGCGGAACCTGCCGAGGCCAGGACTTCAACGTTGGCCTAAGCGCAGACTGGGATTTGCCCTTCAAACTTTCAGGCCTTTCCCTTTCCGGCAGTTACAACAGAAGTTGGCAAGAGTGCAACGAACGCGCCGAGGAGAACTCTTGCCCACCGAAAGCGCACTCCAGGTACGCCCCTGCTGTTCTCATCGGCGAACGCATGGGAACCACCCATGTTTCCGGCAGCAATTCGGGGTGGTTTCAAAATGGCAGCTGCCAGCAGGGCTGGACCAAAACCTGGCAGGGCGGACCTAACTGGAGGTGTGACTACTACGGCGGCAATTACGACAAAACGGGGTATCTGCCCGAATTTCGATACGTGGCTTGTGAGTACGACCCTGTCTAACAGGCCAGTTTTTTTCAAGAATTTTTCTTGAACTAGACCATGATCGTGGAGTGCCTACTTGACTGAGTGGGCACTCCTTAAGACGTTCCGAGGCGTCCGCAGCGCTAAATGCGCGAGAGCCATATAGTCGGTATTTACGCTTTGCTATTTTCGAGGCTCGTACCGTGCTCATGCAAAGTCTCCCACGCGGCACCTGCCGCGCGGGAATGCATATTTCATCGCAACCGCGAAAACGCACCGATCCCCGCAATCGCCAGCCGCTCGGCAGGCACCGCGGTTTCCGCGAACGACAGCCGCAGGTAGCGGATCTGGCGGACCTCGGGGAAGTTCAACCGCTGAGTCGAGAGCGCATAGGCGATATTGGACAGCTCGCCGGCACCGGCCGGCTGCCACTGCTGGCCATCTTCGCTGGTTTCGGCGCGATAGCCCTTCGGCGGCGCCGCACCGGTCATCACCGTGCGCGAGGGTGTGAGGCTGAAACCGGCAGCCTGACGCAGCGCACCCAAGTCGATGGTCACCTGCACGGGGTGACCCTGGGTGGGAGCGGGCGTGATCCAGATCGTGCTGGCATCGTCGTCCAACAACCTGTCTGCCCCTGGCGCGCTCGCCTCGACAATGCGCCAGCCGGCGCTGGACAGCACGTCCGGCGCGTTCGCCGTCGGCCGCGCGACCGGCACCGGTGCGACAGCGCGGAACAGCGCGAATTCGCTGATCGCCGGGCAAACCGGCGCCTCAAGCACCACCAGGCGCACCCGACGCGCGGTGATCGGGCGATCCAGTCGCACGATCCGCTGTGCACCGATGCACTGCGCTTCAGCCAGCTGCCGCCATTGACCATCGGCCTCGGCTTCGACCGCGAAGCGGGTGACGCGCACGCCCAGCGGCAGGTATTCGCGCAGCCGAATCAGATCGAAGGTTTGCACCGCCGACAATTCCAGCGTCAAGGTCGGCGCGGTGACATCGTCCGGCGTGGACCAGTAGCTATCCGGCTGACGGTCGAGCACGCGCGCCGGCTCGAACCCGGCGCCGCGCGACGCGCTGGCGCTGGCCTTTGCGCCCTTGGCCAGATCGATGGCGAAGCTGGCGCGGATCGCATCACCAAAACTTTGCAGCACCGCCACGTCGTGGTCGGGAATGCGGCCGCGTCGGTCGGGCGGAAGATTGAGGTTCATGTTGGTGCCGCGCGCGACGGAGGTGTCGAAATAGCGCACCAGATTCTCCGGGCTACGCACCTTGCCGTCTTCGTCGGCATGGTAGAACCAGCCCGGGCGAATCGAAGTATTGGTTTCGGCCGGCCACCACAGCGCTGCGCCGCGCACGCCGGAATTGCCGTTTTCCTGGGTGTAGGGGGCATTGGGCATGGTCGGCCAGCTCGGATCGCCGGCGATGCCATCCTCATTGCCACCCCAACGGATATCGGCGCCGAGCGGGTCGAAGGTGCAGGCCATTGGTTGGTGCTGGTGCACCAGCTCGATCATCCGTGGCCAGTTGTAGTACGCCGGCGCGTCGATCTTGCGCGATTCGCGTGCGCCACCGTAATAGCCGTCACCGCCATTGGCACCGTCGAACCAGAACTCGAACAGGTCGCCATAGCCCGTGCAGAGTTCGACGATCTGTTTGCGGAAATAGTCGATATAGCCGGGGCGCCCATACTCGGCGTGGTTGCGATCCCAGGGCGAGAGATAGAGCCCGAATGCCAGGCCGGCGCGTCGACATGCCGCTGCCATCTCTCCGACGATGTCACCCTTGCCGTTCTTGTAAGGCGAGTTGCGAATGCAATGCTCGGTCAGGCGCGTCGGCCACAGGCAGAACCCATCATGGTGCTTGGCAGTGAAAATCAGTCCTTTCAGATTGCCGGCCTTGGCCGCAGCGACGATTTGATCGGCTGAAAAATCGCTGGGATCGAATTTACGCGGATCCTCGTCGCCATACCCCCATTCCTTGTCGGTGAAGGTGTTCATCGCAAAATGCACGAAGGCATATTGCTCCCATCGATGCCACAGCAGCTGGCGTGCGCTGGGCACTGCGCCCCACGGCGCCGGCCCGTTGGCGCGCGGCGTCTGGGCGATCCGGGCCGCTGATGCACTGAAGCTGGCGGCCGCGGCCGCCACACCCGTGGCAAGAAAGGTACGACGATCGATCATTGGCGCCTCCGACATTGCACAAGCTTCGATCTTAGCTTTTCCAAAGACGAAAGAGGTCCAGCCCTGAAGCGACAGGCGTGTGTGCAAGGCACGGCACATATACACGCAGGCCCTGCACAGATTGCGTTGACGCGCGTGCCAGCAACTGCGCGCATTCGTGGCTTGGCGGCCGATGACCTCGGCCTGCGCCGTATCGTTGGTGCTCGCATGTCCATGCTGTTTCCGCATGCCAAGCGAGCTCCGCGAACAGGACAAGCAATGGCTGTCCAAAGACAATCAGCATCGTCCGCACGACAGCTGGGGCGGACTGACATGTGCCAAGTATTGGCTTCAATAGTGACCGTAAGCTGCTTATTTTGGCCGACACTGACTTGCCGGGAGCCCACAGGTCGGCGCGTTTCAGCAACTGCGTTGGCTGATCGGGCCACCCTCTCCGGCAGCGGAATAGCCTGGCCAGTCACCGCACGCAGCAGCGGCGATGTTGCGGTCATCTTCTGCCGCAGAAGCAGGCTTAAGCGATCCGGCAATGGTAAAGCACTCGACGAGATCCGTGTCTTGCAGCGCTCTGCCAAGCGCAAGGCAACTACAGCGTGACCCCCGCCGGAGATGCGACACGCCAGTGCATGGCGCACCGCAACCGCGGTCCCTTCTCCCGCCTGCGGGGGAAGGTGCCCGAAGGGCGGATGGGGGGCGTCTGACCTTCAGCCCGATGCCTCTGGCCAGCTTGGTGGGCCGGAGATGTGTAATGACCCACTGATTTCCTGCTCAGGTGTTACTTTCCCCGAAGGAGACACCGATGAGCGAAGTGATGGAAGAGGAGATCAAGCGCTGGACCGCCCGGCGCAAGTCAGCGCTGGTGCTTGAGATCATCCAGGGCAAGACGACGGTAGCAGCGGCCAGCCGGCAGTTCGACCTGACCCCGGCCGAGATCGAGAACTGGGTTGAGGAGGGCAAGCGAGGCATGGAGAACGCCCTGCGGGCGAAGCCCGAGGACGTGCGCGAGCAGTACGAGCGGCAGCTGAAGGACTTGCAGGAGGCCTACGGCGAGGCGATGTTGGAGATACGCGCTCGAAAAAAGCTGGCCTCCCTGCTGGGAAAGGACGAGAGCTGATGCTCTCGGTCCAGCAGGGCTTGAAGGACGAAGGTGTTTAGGTTCCGATGACCAAGTTGTGCCAATGGTTCGGTGTGGCACGTCGCACGACGTACTACAAGCCGACCAGATCGCCCGCCAAAGTGAAGCCGGAGCTGGCCGAACCGATCAAGAAGATGATCGAGACGGAGCCGAGTTTTGGCTATCGCACGGTCGCTGCGCTGCTTGGCATGAACAAGAACACGGTGCAGCGGATCTTCCAGCTGAAGGGCTGGCAGGTGCGCAAGCGTGCCCTTGGCCAGCGCCCGCGCATTGAAGCTAAGGTCTCCCGCGCCGAGAAGCCGGATCAACGCTGGGCCACTGATCTGTGTCGCGTTTGGGGCGGCAAGGACGGCTGGCTGAGTCTGGCGCTGGTGATCGACTGCAGCACGCGGCAACTGCTCGGCTGGCACCTGTCACGGACCGGTAAAGCCAGCACGGCATCTGCCGCACTGGAGCAGGCGCTCATCACGCGCTACGGCACGCTGGGCCGGGTGCAAGAGCCATTTCTGCTCCGCTCGGACAATGGTCTGGTGTTCACCAGCCGCGACTACACCCGACTAGTTCGCAGCTATGGGCTGACGCAGGAGTTCATCACCCCGCATTGCCCACAGCAGAACGGGATGGTGGAGCGTGTGATCCGGACCCTGAAGGAACAGTGCGTGCACCGACATCGCTTTGAGAGCCACACCCACGCGCTGCGAGTGATTGCTGACTGGATCGCCTTCTACAACCAACAGCGCCCTCACCAGGCGCTGAAGATGATGACCCCGGACGCGGCCTATGCCGCTACATTAACCCCATGACCTGAGCAGAAACCGGTGGGTCATTACAGATGCGCCAACGGACTTCAGGAATATTGCCGCTTGTGCAGCGCTCTCATCATCGAAGCACGCACGCCTTGAAAGCGCGCACCGCACATCGACTCTTTGGCTGCCGGCAAGAACGCGCGGTCGCGCCTCCGTCTATTCCAGATCCACATCGCGCGGAAAATAGCGGCGAAACTTTTCTTCCCAGGCCTGGAATTGCTCCAGCGTGTAGCCATCCATCGGCCGCTCCACCGCAGCGGCGGCCTTGTTCTGTGCAACGACGGCAATCCGCTGAGACGACAGCTCGTCCCATGCGTTTCTCAAGGCGACCGGATCCGGATGCGAGACCAGCATGGCCTCCAGCAGCGTGGCCTGCGCAACGCGCGCGGCCAGCAGGTCGCTGAGCGCGTCGGTGACGGCCTGCATCCATTCCTGATGTCGGTTATCCATGCGGCGTGTCGTACGTGATGAGTGGCTGGGCACTCTATCCCCGCCGCCGCCACGGCGATGTGGAGTGGCTCGGCCCTGGATCCTGAGCGGCACGTGCCGAGACAGGCCGAAGGCCCTCAGGAAGATAACGGCACGGCTGATCGGCCCGTTGGACGCCATCTCGACAGGGGCATGTCTTCCAGCCACCACGCAGCCTGAATCGGAGGCCCGATGCAGCGTGTCGCAAGAGCGCCAACCAACCGCCGTTTCGGCTGGTACCTCTGTCATCAGCGGCGATCGGCTTGCTTCCAGCGTCACCGCCGGCCGCGCCCATGCCTGCGATGAAGCACATCGCTCGGCATCGCCACCGCTGCGCCGGGTTGGGCAGAAGCGCGTCGCCCCCGCAACAACTGCGCCGCCGGCGCATGGGCAAGTGCCCGGATCGCGATCCCGGGCGGCTCGGCTTAAACTTGCACGCCGCCGTTGACCCAGCCAGCTCAGCCGCCGCGCGGAGCGCCCGGCCACACGCCTGCCACCGGCACCGCGGGTCACCACCTGCCCGCCCCTCACCGCGCCAGATTCCGGAAGACGTAATTGCAAACCACCGACACCAAAGACAAAGCCAAGCAGGGCACGGGAACCCCCGAGCACACGCCGCTGATGAAACAGTTCTTCGCCGCCAAGTCGGACTACCCCGACCTGCTGCTGTTCTTTCGCATGGGCGATTTCTACGAGTTGTTCTACGACGACGCGCGCAAGGCGGCGCGCCTGCTGGATATCACCCTGACCCAGCGCGGCAGCTCCGGCGGTGCGCCGATTCCGATGGCGGGTGTGCCGGTGCATGCGTATGAAGGCTACCTGGCGCGGCTGGTCGCGTTGGGCGAGTCGGTGGCGATCTGCGAGCAGATCGGCGACCCGGCGCTGGCCAAGGGGCTGGTCGAGCGCAAGGTGGTGCGCATCGTCACGCCCGGCACGGTCACCGACGAGGCGCTGCTGGACGAGCGTCGCGACACCTTGTTGATGGCGATTTCGCGCAGCAAGCAGGGCTACGGCCTGGCCTGGGCCGATCTGGCCGGCGGGCGCTTCCTGGTCAACGAAGTGGACAGCGTGGACGCGCTGGAAGCGGAGATCGCGCGCCTGGAGCCGGCCGAGCTGCTGGTGCCCGATGAAGACAACTGGCCGGAGTTCCTGCGCGGACGTATCGGCGTGCGGCGGCGGCCACCGTGGCTGTTCGATGCCGACAGTGGCCGGCGCCAGTTGCTGGCCTTCTTCAAGTTGCACGATCTGTCCGGCTTCGGCATCGACGACAAGCCTTGCGCCACCGCTGCGGCCGGCGCCTTGCTGGGGTATGTCGAAGAGACCCAGAAACAACGGCTGCCGCACCTGACCTCCATTGCGATGGAAGTGGCCAGCGAAGCAATTTCGATGAACGCGGCCACGCGCCGGCATCTGGAGCTGGATACGCGCGTCGATGGCGACACGCGCAATACCTTGCTCGGCGTCCTGGACAGCACGGTCACGCCGATGGGCGGGCGCCTGCTGCGGCGTTGGCTACACCGTCCGCTGCGCCTGCGCGAAGTGCTGGTGCAGCGCCACCACGCGGTCGGCACCTTGATCGACGCGGGCGCCGATGTCGACGTGCGCGAGGCCTTTCGCGCGCTAGGCGATCTGGAACGCATCCTCACCCGCGTGGCGTTGCGTTCGGCGCGCCCGCGCGACTTTTCCACCCTGCGCGATGGCCTGGCACTATTGCCGAAGGTGCGCGCCATGCTGGCACCGCTGGATTCGCCGCGCTTGCAGACGCTGCATGCCGAACTCGGCGAACACGATGCCACCGCGCATCTGTTGATCAGCGCCGTGGCCGAGCATCCCCCGCTCAAGCTCAGCGACGGCGGCGTCATCGCCACCGGTTACGACGCCGATCTGGATGAGTTGCGCCGCCTGTCCACCAATGCCGACCAGTTCCTGATCGATCTGGAACAACGCGAGCGCGCCAGCAGCGGCATCGCCACCCTCAAGGTCGGCTACAACCGCGTGCATGGCTACTACATCGAGATCAGCAAGGGCCAGGCGGAAAAGGCGCCGTTGCACTACAGCCGCCGGCAAACGCTGACCAACGCCGAGCGCTACATCACCGAAGAACTCAAGAGTTTCGAAGACAAGGTGCTGTCCGCGCGCGAGCGTTCGCTATCGCGCGAAAAACTGTTGTACGAAGGCCTACTGGATGCGCTGGGCACCGAGCTGGAAGGCCTCAAGCGCTGCGCCGGTGCGTTGAGCGAACTGGATGTGCTGGCCGCGTTCGCCGAACGCGCGCAGGCACTGGACTGGTCGCAGCCGGAGCTCGATAGCGCACCCTGCCTGCGTATCGAGCGCGGCCGTCACCCGGTGGTGGAAGCGGTACGCGACCAACCGTTCGAGCCCAACGATCTGGAGCTGCACGCCGACCGCCGCATGCTGGTGATCACCGGCCCGAACATGGGCGGTAAGTCGACCTACATGCGCCAGAACGCCTTGATCGTGCTGTTGGCGCATATCGGCAGTTACGTGCCTGCCAGCCGCGCGGTGATCGGGCCGATCGACCGCATCCTCACCCGCATTGGTGCCGGCGACGATCTGGCGCGTGGGCAATCCACCTTCATGGTGGAAATGGCCGAAACCAGCTATATCCTGCATCACGCCACCCCGCACTCGCTGGTGCTGATGGACGAGATCGGCCGCGGCACCTCCACTTACGATGGCCTGGCACTGGCCGATGCGGTGGCGCGCCATCTGGCGCACACCAATCGCTGCTACACGCTGTTTGCCACGCATTATTTCGAGCTCACCGCGCTGGCGGACGAATCGCATGCCGGTGGCGCCAGCGGTATTGCGAATGTGCATCTGGATGCGGTCGAACACGGCGAGCGCCTGGTGTTCATGCATGCGGTCAAGGATGGGCCGGCCAATCGCAGCTTTGGCTTGCAGGTGGCCGCGTTGGCCGGACTGCCGAAGGCGGCAGTGACCCAGGCGCGACGTCGCCTGGCGGAGCTGGAACAACGCGGCGGCGAAAGCCATAGCGCGCAGATGGCGCCGGCCGCGCTGGATGCCCCGCAACAGTTCGGGCTGTTCACCGCGCCCTCTTCCGCCGCACAGGAAGCGCTGCAGGCCCTGGATCCGGACGACCTCACGCCCAAGCAGGCGCTGGAGGCCTTGTATCGGTTGAAGGCGTTGCTTTGAGGTGCCGGGATTGGGGAGTCGTGATTTGGGATTCGTAAGAGCGGAGCTGCATGGCTGGTGCTTGCTGCGCTTGCGGATGCATTGCGTTGCAGGAATCGGTGGCCGCAGAAGTGCAGTGCGTAACGGCTGACCTGCCGCGATGCCGCATGGATTGCTCTGTCATTGCTCTGTCGGCGCGACGGGCGCACCCTGCGGCAACGCTTCGTCCAACAGGAAACCTTCCGATGACCACGTCCGCCTCATTGACCGATCAGCTCGCCGCGCAGTTGCAGGGCCCGCAACTGCAGCAACTCGCCGGCCGCCTGGGCATTGCGCCCGAGCAGGCGCAATCGGCCGTGCAGACCGCGCTGCCGCTGTTGATGGGCGCGTTGGGCCGCAACAGCCAGCAAGCCGGTGGCACCGATGCCTTGCTGGGCGCCCTGCAACGCGACCACGCCGCCAGCCCGGACATCGGTAGCCTGCTGGGTTCGCTGCTGGGCGGTTCGGCCAGCGGCGCGTCGGCCAATGGCGCCGGCATCGTCGGCCATCTGTTCGGCGACAAGGCGCCACAGGCCGCTGCAGGGCTGGGCCAGGCCACCGGGCTGGAAACCAGCAAGGCCAGCCAGCTGCTGCAGCTGCTCGCTCCCATCGTGATGGCATATCTGGCCAAGCGCTTTCTGGGCGGCGATACCGCGGCCGCCAGCCAGCTCGGCCCCGCGCTGGCCCAGGAACATCAGCAAGTGCGCACGAACTCCGGCGCCGGCGGCCTGTTGACCAGCGTGCTGGATCAGGACGGCGATGGCCAGCTCGGCCTGGGCGATGTCATGAAGCTGGGCGGCAGCCTGTTCGGCAAGCGCTGAGCGACCCGTAGCCGCTGGGCACGCCGGACGAGCACCGGCGTGCTATCCATAGCAATACGCTATCGATATGTTCGAATAATTCGAATTCACCAAATGATCGATGCGCTTTATCGTGTGCGAACGTCGCCATGATGAGTCCGCCTGATGCGCCTGCCCGCCCATTGCCTTTCCCGTCGGCCAGGCGGTTTCGACTGCCACAAGCAGGCGCTAGCATCGGCAGGTCCGCCAGCGGCCGGGCGACTGTTTCCCTGTCGTGATCATCGATGACCACGACAAGGGCGCTGCCGTCCACGTCGATTCCACCAGCACGTGCCGGCATACCGGCACGCCGCTCCCCAAGTGCTTACGCACACAGGTAAATCCCATGACCACCGAAGCAAAGTGCCCGTTCAACCACGCTGTCGTCGGTACCGGTACCACCAACCGTGACTGGTGGCCCAAACAGCTGCGCGTGGATCTGCTGAGCCAGCATTCGAACAAGTCCAACCCGCTGGGCGAGACGTTCAATTACGCCGAAGCCTTCAAGCGCATCGACCTGCAGGCGCTCAAGCAGGAACTGCGTGCGCTGATGACCGACTCGCAGGACTGGTGGCCGGCCGACTTCGGCCATTACGGCCCGCTGTTCGTGCGCATGGCCTGGCATAGCGCCGGCACCTACCGCATCGGCGATGGGCGCGGCGGCGGCGGCCGTGGTCAGCAGCGGTTTGCGCCGCTCAACAGCTGGCCGGACAACGTCAGCCTGGACAAGGCGCGCCGGCTGCTGTGGCCGATCAAGCAGAAGTATGGCCAGTCCATTTCCTGGGCCGACCTGATGATTCTCACCGGCAATGTCGCGCTGGAGTCGATGGGCTTCAAGACGTTCGGCTTTGCCGGCGGCCGCGAAGACACCTGGGAACCGGACCAGGACCTGTACTGGGGTCGCGAGACCAAGTGGCTGGGTGGCGACGACCGCTATTCGCGCGGCTCGCCCGGCGTGGACGAAGCGCACGGCGTGCTGGTCAAGGACGACGACAGCGAAGTGCCGCACACGCGCGATCTGGAAAACCCGCTGGCCGCCGTGCAGATGGGCCTGATCTACGTCAACCCGGAAGGTCCGGACGGCAACCCCGACCCGATCGCTGCCGCGCGCGACATCCGCGACACCTTCGCGCGCATGGCCATGAACGACGAAGAGACCGTGGCCCTGATCGCCGGTGGCCACACCTTCGGCAAGACCCACGGTGCCGGCCCGGCCGACAACGTCGGCGCCGAACCGGAAGCCGGCGAACTGGAAAGCCAGGGCCTGGGCTGGCACAACCGCTACGGCAGCGGCAAGGGCGCCGACACCATCACCAGCGGCCTGGAAGTCACCTGGACCACCACGCCGGCGCAGTGGAGCAACGATTTCTTCGACCACCTGTTCAAGTTCGAGTGGGAGCTGGGCAAGAGCCCGGCCGGCGCGCACCAGTGGGTGGCCAAGAACGCCGAGGCCATCATTCCCGATGCGCACGACGCATCGAAGAAGCACCGCCCCACCATGCTGACCACCGACCTGGCACTGCGTTTCGACCCTGCGTACGAAGCCATCTCGCGGCGTTTCCATCAGCACCCGGAGCAGTTTGCCGACGCCTTCGCACGCGCCTGGTTCAAGCTCACCCACCGCGACATGGGTCCGCGCTCGCGCTACCTGGGCCCGGACGTACCGGCCGAAGAATTGCTGTGGCAGGACCCGGTACCGGCAGTGGACCACGCGCTGGTCGACGCGCAGGATGCGGCCGCATTGAAGCAGACCATCCTGGCCTCGAGCCTGAGCGTGGCGCAGCTGGTGTCCACCGCGTGGGCCTCGGCCTCCACCTTCCGTGGCTCGGACAAGCGCGGCGGTGCCAACGGCGCCCGCATCCGCCTGGCACCGCAGAAGGACTGGCAGGCCAACCAGCCTGAGCAGCTGGCCAAGGTGCTGGCCACGCTGGAGCGCATCCAGGCCGACTTCAACGCCGCGCAATCGGGCGGCAAGAAGATCTCGCTCGCCGACCTGATCGTGCTGGCCGGCAACGCCGCGGTGGAACACGCGGCGCAGGCCGCCGGCCACAGTGTCACGGTGCCGTTCGCACCGGGCCGCACCGATGCCTCGCAGGAGCAGACCGATGTCGAGTCGTTTGCCGTGCTCGAACCGGTGGCCGATGGCTTCCGCAATTTCGCCAAACGCAACTACGCGGTGCCGGCCGAAGCGTTGCTGATCGACAAGGCGCAGCTGCTCACCCTCACCGCACCGGAGTTGACCGTGCTGGTCGGCGGCCTGCGCGTGCTGGGCGCCAATGCCGGCGACACCCAGCATGGCGTCTTCACCACCCGTCCCGGCGTGTTGAGCAACGACTTCTTCGCCAACCTGCTCGACATGCGCACCGAGTGGAAGGCGACCTCCGAAGCGAAGGACCTCTACGAAGGCCGCGACCGCGCCACCGGCGAGCTCAAGTGGACCGGTACGCGCGTGGATCTGGTGTTCGGCTCCAACTCCATCCTGCGTGCAGTGGCCGAGGTCTATGCCAGCGGCGATGCGCAGCAGAAGTTCGTGCACGACTTCGTCGCCGCCTGGACCAGGGTGATGCAGCTGGATCGATTCGATCTGGCGTAAGCCGCTGGATCGTTCGGCCTGATTCAGGCCCTGGCAATCAGACAATGCCCCGGACAACCGGGGCATTTCTTTTGCGCGACTTCCCGATTGCAGCGGCCATGTGTCGCCCTGCTGGCCCATCGAGCACGGCAGGGACAAGGTGCCAGACCGCTAGAGCGCGTCGATATCGCCCAATGCAGTGATCAAGCGGCGTGCGCGCTTGTCGGGCTTGCCCTCGGGCGCACGGTAACCGGTGCGTTCGGCAGCACGTTGCAGCCGCCACTGCGCACGCGCCTCGCGCGATGCCTCGCCCTCCACGTACAGGGCCTGCGCCACCGGCGCCGGTCCGCGTACGTCGCTGAGCCCGGCCACCGTGATCTCGAAGATTTCACCGCCCCGGTCGATACGCATATGCTCGCCGCAGCGCAGGCTGCGCGAGGGCTTGGGGCGCTGCCCGCCCACGTCCACCTTGCCGGTGTCGACCGCGTTTTTGGCCAGGCTGCGCGTCTTGAAAAAGCGCGCGGCCCACAGCCACACGTCCAGCCTGACTGTCGTGCCCTGTTCCAGCTCCGGATTCATGCGTCTTGCTGTCTCGCTCTGCCTGGTAACCGATGTTTGGGCAGCCACCCGGAACTCAAGCTGGGCCGTCGCCGCGGCCATCTGGGTCGATCGCCAGTTCGATGCTGGACGCTCGCCCCCATCCGCCCTACGGGCACCTTCCCCCGCAGGCGGGGGAAGGGAGCACTGCCAGCCCGCGCGGTACAGATCACACAAGCCCATTACGGTTCAATCAAGGCACCGCAATTCAAACAAGCCCATGACAGTTCAATCAACGCACTGCAGTTCAAACACGCCCATGACAGTTCAACAACGCGCTGCAATTCAAACAAGCCCATTACGGTTCAAGCAAAGCACCGCAGTTCAGACAAGCCCATTACAGTCCAAATAACACACTGCAGTTCAAACAAGCGCTCGGCCACATCCCTTCTCCCGCCTGCGGGAGAAGGTGGCGCGCAGCGCCGGATGAGGGACACTGCGGCTGCGCAGCTGAGAGAAGCAGCACAGCCCCCCGGCCAAGGCTGCATCGCTGACGGTGAATACGGAGCTCCCCCAACCGAGGTGCGCGCGCAAAGCGAGCACTGCACTGGATCTCACCCGCGCAATGCTAGGGTGCGCAACATCCGCATACCGATACAACCGCGATGCCCAAATCCGCTGTCCTGACCGAAGGCCCGATCGGCAAGAACCTGCTGCTCTTCGCACTGCCGATCATGGCGGGCAATATCGCCCAGTCGCTCAACGGCTCGGTCAACGCGATCTGGATCGGCCGCTACCTCGGCGAAGAAGCGCTGACCGCGGCAGCCAACGCCAACAGCATCATGTTCTTCCTGATCGGCTCGGTGTTCGGTATCGGCATGGCGTCCACCATCCTGATCGGCCAGGCGATGGGCGCGCGCAACATCGCCCAGGCACGCAAGGTCATGGGCACCAGCGCCAGCTTCTTTGGTGGGCTGTCGGCGCTGATCGCCGTGCTGGGCTGGTTCCTGGCGCCGCATCTGCTCACCGCGATGGGTACGCCCGCTGCCTCGCAGACGCTGGCCGAGGAGTATCTGCGCGTGATCTTCCTGGCGATGCCGACGCTGTATCTGTTCGCCTTTCTATCGGCAGCGTTGCGCGGTACCGGCGATGCGCGTACGCCCTTCCGCTTTCTGCTGCTGTCGGTGCTGCTGGATATCGTGTTCAACCCGTTGCTGCTGTTCGGCATCGGCCCGTTTCCGGCGCTGGGCATCGCCGGTGCTGCCTGGGCCACGCTGATTGCGCAGGTGGTTGCGCTGGCCGGCCTGCTGATCTATCTGCGGCACAAAAAACATGTGCTGTGGCTGGGACGACGCGACCTGCATCTGTTCCGGATCGATGCTGCCATCCTGCGCGCGCTCGTCGTCAAGGGCGTGCCGATGGGCCTGCAGATGGTGATGATCTCGCTGGCGATGATCGCGATGCTGTCGCTGGTCAACGGCTTCGGCACCGACACCGCCGCCGCGTTCGGCGCGGGGCTGCAGCTGTGGAACTACGTACAGATGCCGGCAATGGCGGTCGGCGCCGCCTGTTCGACCATGGCTGCCCAGAACGTGGGTGCCGGCCTGTGGTCGCGGGTGGATACCGTCGCCCGTACCGGCATCGCCGCCAACTTCCTGATGACGGGCCTGCTGATCGTGCTGTTGATCCTGTTAGACCGCTGGACCCTGGCCCTGTTCCTGCCCGAAGGCAGCGCCACCCTGGAGATCGCGCGGCATCTCAACCACATCGCGATCTGGTCGTTCCTGTTGTTTGGCGTCAGCTTTGTGGTGTCTGGGGTGGTGCGCTCCACCGGTGCGGTGATCCCACCGCTGTTGATTCTGGCGTTTTCGCTGTGGGGCGTACGCGTGCCTCTCGCAAATATCCTGCTGCCGCATCTGGGCGCAGACGCGGTGTGGTGGAGCTTCCCGATCAGTTCGACCTGCTCGATGCTGCTGTCGCTGGCGTACTACCGCTGGGGCGGCTGGCGCAAGGCGCGCATGCTGACCACGCCGAACCACCCTTCCGTACTGGCAGCGGCAGCCGAGGTACCCGCACATCCTGCATCGCCGGTTGCCGACCCCGCCCCCATTGCCGAGCCGATCACCGAGCCAACCCGGACACGCTCGCGCTGATGCATGCACGCTGATCCGCGCATGCCGGCCGCAGCCAAGCCACGTGATCGATGGCGATGCGCTGCATTGACCGGCCTCAAGCTGCGACTTGAGAACGGCTAACAAGACGTAGCACGCGGTTGTCAGGTGGCTGCGGGCATCGCGGCCGGAACCGCAGTGCGCGGGTGGCACATGCCGACTTCGAGCGCTCTCGCCATTCCGGTTCCACAAACGCAAACGGCCGCCCAAGGGCGGCCGTTTGGCAGTGGCAGATCGATGAGACCTGCCAGCAGTGTGGCTTACTCGGCCTTGGCAGCAGCCTGGCGAGCGGCTTTGGCCTGCGCAGCGGCGGCCAGATCTTCCTTGATGCGGGCGGCCTTGCCTTCCAGGCCACGCAGGTAGTACAGCTTGCCGGCGCGGACCTTACCGCGGCGCTTCACTTCGACCGAGTCGATGATGGCGCTGTGGGTCTGGAACACGCGCTCGACGCCGAAACCGTGCGAGATCTTGCGCACGGTGAAGGCGGAGTTCAGGCCGGCATTCTTGGTACCGATCACCACGCCCTCATAGGCCTGCACGCGCTCGCGGTTGCCTTCCTTCACCTTGACGTTCACCACAACGGTGTCGCCCTGGTTGAATTCCGGCAGCTTGCGCTGGATCTGGGCGGCTTCGAAGTCAGCCAGGATGGTCTTGTTGAGTTTGCTCATGGTGGGCACCGCGTGTCTGGTGATATTGGACCGGCAGTCGCCGCACGGCGATTGCTCGAGGTTCGTAAGAGGGCCAGACGCAAGGCTGGCCAGCAAGCCGCATATTGTACCCCAATCAATTCTTCAAGGGCTAGGGGTGCGCCCTTATTTCTCGTCGTCCCGGGTGAGTTCGCGGCGAAACTCCTCCAGGAGACGACGATCGTGCTTGTCCAGGCCTGCCTCGTCGAGCAGATCGGGACGACGCAGCCAGGTCCGGCCCAGCGACTGCTGCCGGCGCCAGCGCGCAATCGCGCCATGGTTGCCCGAGCGCAATACCTCGGGCACATCGCCCCAGGCATGCGCCGACGGGTGGCTGTAGTGCGGGCAGTCCAGCAGGCCCTGCGGGCCTTCAAAACTGTCCTGCGCAGCAGATTCGGCGTCGTTCAACACGCCGTCCTGCAGCCGCGTCACCACATCCACAAGGACTGCAGCGCCCAACTCGCCACCGGACAACACGTAGTCGCCGATGGAGATTTCCATATCCACCGCGTTGGCCAGGAAACGCTCGTCCACCCCTTCATAGCGCCCGCACAGCAAGACCATGCGCGGCAACTGCGCCAGCTCGCGCGCGAGGGGCTGGGTGAGCGGACGTCCCTGCGGGCTGAGATAGATCACCGGCGCCGGTCGCGCGTCGGCGGCCTGCACCGCATCCAGACAGGCCCGCAACGGCTCGATCAACATCACCATGCCGGGCCCGCCACCGAAGGGACGATCGTCCACGCGGCGGTAGTTGCCCTGCGCATGGTCGCGCGGATTCCAGCCCTGCAGGTCCAGCAGACCGCGCTCCTGCGCCCGCCCGACCACGCCGAACGCCGCGCACTGCGCGATGAACTCCGGGAACAGGCTGATGACGTCGATGCGCACGGGAATCGGGAATCGGGAGTGGAGAATGGGTAGAGCAAAAGCGGCGCCGGGGCACCGCTTCGATCAGAAATCCGGGTCCCAGTCGACCACGATCAGATTGGCCTCGAAGTCCACCGATTTGACGAACTCCGGCAGCACGAATGGAATCATCCGCTCGCGATCGCCGCGCACGACCACCACATCGTTGGAGCCGGTGGAAAACAGGTGCGATACCGTCCCGAGCTTGACGCCCTCGACGGTTTCCACCTGCAATCCTTCCAGATCCACCCAGTAGTATTCGTCGGGCTTGGGCGGCGGCAAGGCGCTGCGGGCCACATAGATTTCGGTGCCATGCATGGCCTCGACGGTGTCGCGGTCGGTCACGTCGGGAAACACCGCGATCAGATTCTTGCCCTGATCACGTCCCCGTACGCCGCTCACGACCGACTCCTGCCCCGATGGCGTGCGCACGACCCACGGCTGATACCGGAAGATCGCACTGCGCGGTTCGGTCCAGGATTCGAGCTTCAGCTCACCCTTGACACCAAAAGCGCCGACAATCCTGCCTAACAGGATGCGGCGCTCGGTCGGCTTCATCTGTGTCGACTCTGGCCGGGCAAACACGCCCGGCCTCAAGATCAGGCCGCAGCGGCCTGGGACTTGGATGCTTCGCGATACAGGTTACGCACCTTGTCGGTCAGCTGTGCACCGTTGCCGACCCAATGGTCGACGCGGGCGATATCTAGCACGACGCGCGGTTCGGCGCCCTGCGCAACCGGGTTGTAGTAACCCACGCGCTCGATGTTGCGGCCGTCGCGCGCGCTGCGCACGTCGGTCACGATGATGTGGTAGAAGGGACGCTTCTTGGCGCCGCCGCGGGTCAGTCGAATCTTGACCATGGTGTCGTTTTCCTGAGTTGCCCAGTCGCCAGAGTGGCGCGGTAAGCCGGCGATTATAGCGGGCTCCCTCGGCGAAGCCAAGCCAGCCGGTGTTTTTGCTCAGATCCCTTGCCAGGCCTGGGTTTGCAGCGCCCGCTCCAGCACGGGCAGCTGCGCGGCAACGGCCGACCACTGCGCCGGGCCCATGGCCACGATGGCCTGCTGCCCCCGCGCATTGCAGCTGAAGCCACCGTCGAAGCTGGCGAGCTCGTCAAGGGCAACCGGGCGGGAAGTCTGCGCGATCCCGAGCGCCCGCAGCCCGGCGTGCAACAACCGCTGCTGGGTGCCGTCCAGCGCCGGCCCGGCCGGCCAGACCACCCTGCCCTGCTGCCAGAACCCGACATTCCAGAACGCCCCTTCCAGGACATGGCCCTGGGGATCGACCAACACCGCATCGTCAACGCCGGCGGCCATCGCCTGGCGACGCAGGTGCAACAGCGCGAAGGTGCCGACGTGCTTGCACTGCGCCTGCTCGCGCACATGCGTGACTGCGTGCACGCGCAGCGCGGCATCGGGCAGTTGCGCGGCCGGCGATAGCGAAATCAATACATCCAGCGCCACCTGGCGCAATGGATCGCGCAGCGCAAACGCCTGCGAAAACACGGTGATGCGCACGCTCGCATCCGCGCGACCGGCACTGGCCAACGCCGCGCGCAGATACGTGCGCACCAGCGAGGCATCGATCGGTGCGCCGAACAGGGCGGCACTGTCGTGCTGCAGCCGTTGCAGATGCAGATCCAGCCCGCGCACGGCGGCGTTGCGCACCTGCAGCGTCGTGAAGTGCCCGTAGTTGATCAGGGCGGCCGCGCCGAGTTGCTGCGCGGTTGCTGCCTCGCCATTACAGAAGATCAGCGACACAGCAGTGCCTGCGTCTGCTCCCACCACTGCACGACCAATTGTGCGGCCGGCTGCGCCGGCGCCATCCAGGCCGACTGGCCTGCCCAGGCCTGCATCGCCTCCAGACGGTTGTCGCGCGCCGCTGCCTGGCGCATCGCGGCGGTCAGGCCGCGCTGCACCGGATATGGCGCAGGCGGCGGCGCATCCGCCGCAGTGGCGGCGCGCACGTAAGGGGTGAGCAATGCCCGCCCCAACCGACCTGAAAATGCGCGGGTTGGCCGGGTATGTTCCGGCTCGGCGGCAGCCAATGCATCGGCCCAGGCGCCGGGCAAGGCAGCCTCGGGCGTGCGCAGCAGACCGGTGCCGATCTGCACTGCACTGGCGCCCAGCGCCAGCGCCGCGGCAATGCCGCGCGCGTCGGCAATCCCGCCCGCGGCGATGACCGGGATCTCCAGGCCATCGACCAGCCGCGGCAGCAGGGCAAACAGTCCGGTCATCTGCTGCGCGGCGCGGCTGGCATCGAACGCGCCGCGGTGACCGCCAGCCTCGGCGCCTTGCGCGACCACGGCATCGGCCCCGGCCGCCTGCGCCGCCAGTGCTTCCTCCAGCGTGGTGGCGCAGGCGAACCAGGCGATGCCCGCATGCTTGAGGCGCGCAACCTGGTCGGGTCGGAACACACCCATGATCGACGAGGCCACTGCCGGGCGCGCGTTCAGCAATGCATCGAATTGCGCGTCGAAATCGGCTGGCATTGCATCGCCTGCTGCCTCCGGCACTGGCGGCCCCCACTGCGCAAGAAACACCCGCAGGCGCGCTTCGGCAGCGGCATCGCGGACAGGCGCCGGATCGGGAATCCACAGATTGACTTGCGCAGGCCCGGCACTTGCCTCACGAAAGGCGGCCATCCACGTCACGATGTCCTGCGGCTGCGACAACACCGCACCCATCGCGCCCATGCCACCGGCATTGGCGACCGCTGCCGACAACGGCACCGGACAGGCGCCGGCCATGGGGCTGAGCAGGATCGGCAGGCGCAGGCCGAAGCGTTGCTGGAAGGCATCGACGTTAGGGAATCTGGTCATCCACCACCTCGGCGGCCACGAGACGGAGCATGGTAACCGCGATGGACGGATGCGGATGCCGACACGCGCAAGACGGTCGTTCGCGCATGCACTGCGTGCGGCACGTTGCGTCTGGAGCGGCCACCAAACGTGGCAACCGTGATCAGGTGGACATGCAGTTGCCGGTGCATACCGCTGCTACATGCCGCAGCGAGCTCCGGCCGCCCCATGTGGCGCCGAGCACAGTGGTTCGTTCTTCACTCTCTCAATCCACCGGCACCGGCATCACTTGCCGGTACCAGTCTTCGACCCAGACATCCTGCAACGCGAACGCACGCAAGCTCAGAGGACGCTGCAGGTAATCACCCCACACGCGCAGGTCGACAACTGCAGTAACGGCTTGCTGGCGCCATGCCGGCGGGCCGAACAGCCGCAGTTCCAGGCAGTAATCGCCATCGACAGGACAGGTCATCTGCATGCAGGCGGCCGGTGCCGCGCTCGCCCATGCATGCACCAGATCCGGCCCACGCACGAGCTTGAACACACGCACCTCGCCCTGCGTGCGACCGGTGCATTGATCGGGCAACGGCAACGGGCGATCGAAGTGCTCGCCGGCCCAGGCCAGTTCCAGCGTCAGCACGTCGCCCTGGCTCAGGCGCAGGAAGTAACGGTAAAGATGGGTGTTTTCGGCACGCCACGACGATGCTGGATCGGAACCTGCGGACACATCCCAGGCATCGTCGGCACTGGCGAACAACAACCTCGAGCCAGCGGGCGCGCCGTGCACGGGCACTGACGGCAGATGCGCCTGCGACTGCAGCTGTGCGTCGTCTTCGAGATGCACCACCGCCGCGCCGTCGTCACGACGCGCGTATCGCATGGCCGACCCGAACGTGGGCTGCAGCGGCAGTGCCAGCCGATCCGGCTCGGGCACGCGCAGCCAAAGCGCGACCACGCCGGGGCACGTTCCATAGGCCTGGCCGATGCCGATCGAATACACCCCGGAGCGGGTGACCGGCACGTCCACCTCGCCATCGGCGGGCACCTCCCACCACTGCGATTGCGTGCCACCCGGGTGCCATACATCGCCGCGCCACGCGGCTACACCTGCAGCATCGTTGGCAGGATGGAACGCCAGCACGAGATGGTCGCCCGCACGCAGGAACACCTCGACCGTGGTGCAGATGTCCTGCCGCGGGTAGCGTTCTTCTTCGTATGGCGCCACGTCGACGATATGGCGCCGCCACTGGCGCACCGACGTGTCGTGCACGTGCTGCGCGACGACGCGTTTGGCGGCTGCGTCGCGTCGCGGCAGGCGAGCGATGGCCGGCGTACCGCCGATGCCGCCGCCAGTGCCGCCACCCTGCGCGTCGGAGGTGGGGGTCGACGCCGGTGCTACGACCGGCCGCGCGCCAAACAGGCGGTCGATTCCTGCGACCACCAGTGCGATACACAACCACAACACAACGCTTGCCGGCAGTAACGCCCACCCTGCCGTTAGCTGCCACGCCAGCACGAGGGCCAGCGCCAGATGCACGCAGTGCGCGCCTGCGGATGTGCTCACAGCGCGCGCGACCTGCGCAGGTTGCTCAACGGAACGGCATGCCGCCGCGGCCGCCCATGGCACCCATCATGCCCTTCATGTTGCGCATCAGGCCCTTCATGCCGCCGCCGGCCAGCTTGCCCATCATCTTTTCCATCTGCTGGTACTGCTTCATCAGCTTGTTGACGTCGGCCGGCTGCATGCCCGAGCCGCGTGCGATGCGGGCACGGCGCGAGCCATTGAGCAACGCCGGGTTGCGGCGCTCCTTCTTGGTCATCGAATTGATGATGGCAATCATGCGCGGCACTTCCTTGCCGGTGACCTGCTGCTTGACGTTGTCCGGGATCTGGCCCATGCCCGGCAGCTTGTCCATCAGCCCATGGATGCCACCCATGTTCTGCATCTGCTCGAGCTGCTCTTTCATGTCGTTGAGGTCGAACTTCTTGCCCTTGGCGACCTTGGCAGCGAGCTTGGCGGCCTTTTCCTGATCGACGCTGTGCTCGACCTGCTCCACCAGCGACAGCACGTCGCCCATGTCCAGGATGCGGCTGGCGACGCGATCGGGATGGAACACATCCAGGCCGTCGGTCTTTTCGCCGGTACCGACGAACTTGATCGGCTTGCCGGTGATGTAGCGCACGCTCAGCGCGGCACCGCCACGGGCGTCGCCGTCGGTCTTGGTCAGCACCACGCCGGTCAGCGGCAGCGCCTCGCCAAAGGCCTTGGCGGTGTTGGCCGCGTCCTGGCCGGTCATCGCATCGACCACGAACAGGGTTTCGGTGGGGGTGATCGCGGCGTGCAGCGCCTTGATCTCGTCCATCATCGCCTGATCGATCGCCAGGCGACCGGCGGTATCGACCAGCAGCACGTCGGCAAACGACTTGCGTGCGTCGCTGATGGCGGCGCGCACGATATCGACCGGCTTCTGCGAGGCGTCGGACGGGAAGAACAGCACGCCGACCTGCTCGGCCAGGGTCTTGAGCTGCTCGATCGCGGCCGGTCGGTAGACGTCGGCCGAGACCACCATGACCTTTTTCTTGCGCTTTTCCTTCAGATGCTTGGCGAGCTTGCCGACCGTGGTGGTCTTGCCCGCACCCTGCAGGCCGGCCATCAGGATGATCGCCGGCGCCGGCACGTTGAGGTTGAGGTCGGCCGCCGCCGCGCCCATGACCGCGGTGAGCTCGTCGCGCACGATCTTGATTAGCGCCTGGCCGGGGGTCAGCGACTTGAGCACTTCCTGGCCCACCGCGCGCACCTTGATGCGTTCGATCAGCGCCTGCACCACCGGCAGCGCGACGTCGGCTTCCAGCAGCGCGATGCGCACTTCACGGGTGGCTTCGCGGATGTTCTCCTCGGTCAGGCGGCCGCGGCCGCGCAGGCGCTCCATGGTGCCGGAGAGACGTTGGGTAAGGGACTCGAACATGCGCAAGGGACCGCGTGAGGGGAAACGGGCACCGATTATAGCGGCACCAGCCAACGCCCCGCCCCAATCGACCCGCCGGCCGAAGCGAGCCAATCCAGGGCAAATCCCTCCGGCTCGGCAGTCCCTGCAACCAGGGCAGCAGCACCGCAGAGACCCGACGTCAGCGGCCACGCCCGCAGGCAGGCTTACCCATACCCACTCGCTACCAACCAGCACACTTGCCTGCCCGCCCATCCCCACCCCCTGCCCGGCTTTCCCGAATCCCGATTCCCGAATCCCCGCCCCACCAATATGCGAAACTTCCACGATGACAATCGTTCTCATCGCGTTCGCCCTGTACCTGCTGGCTGCCGCCCTGCTCACCCGGGCGGTGCTGCGCGATGGCAACCAGGCCCCTGCGCGCTGGTTGGCGCCGGCGCTGGCTGCAGTTGCGCTGCACGCCGGCTATCACGTGGTGGTGGCGTTCCGCACCGCGGGCGGGCCGGACATGCATTTCTTTGCCGCGCTGTCGCTGACCGGCCTGGGCATGGCGGCGTTGACCGCGGTGTTCGGCGGGCGCGGCCGCATGGCCGCGGTGGGCGTGGTGGTGTTTCCGTTGTCGGCGATCCTGCTGGCCTGTTACCACGCCTACGGCCATGAGCCGAGCGCAGACCTGGGCTGGCGGCTGGAACTGCACGCCTGGATGGCGCTGCTGGCCTACGCCACCCTGGGCATCGCCGCCCTGCTGGCCATCATGCTGTGGCTGCAGGAGCGGGCGTTGCGGCGGCGCGACTTCCATCCCTGGCTGCGCGCGCTGCCTCCGTTGACCGAACTGGAAACCCTGCTGTTCCGCACGATCACCGTCGGCTTCGTGTTGCTGAGCCTGACCCTGCTGACCGGGCTGCTGTTCGTGCAGGATTTCCTGGCGCAACGATTGCTGCACAAGACCGTGCTCAGCATCCTGTCGTGGATCGTGTTTGGCGCGCTGCTGGTCGGCCGCTGGCGTAATGGCTGGCGCGGCACCAAGGCCGTGCACTGGACGCTGACCGCCATGGCGCTGCTGGTGCTGTCGTTCTTCGGCAGCAAGTTCGTGATCGAACTGGTGCTGGGGCCGCGCTGATCGCGCAGGCGGGCGCTGCCTGCCATGCAGCGAGTCCTGCACGTGGCCGGCCGCTTGTGTCCTGCAGACCCGGTGCCCGTGTGACGTACCGCACCTGACCAGAGATCACCCCGGCGATTCGGCCCGAACCGACAGACGCGAACAAGCCGCGCCGGCGGTCGGCTGACACGCGGTTGCGCGGTGCACGGACGGCACGGACGGCGCGGACCAGCCACAAGGACGCAGGACCCGTGCCGCCCCTCGACATCGGTCGCGCCTGCCCGATGGTTGCGCAATGCGTGGGTCGGCGGATTCAGGGCATCTGCCTGGACCCTGTCAGCGCTGCTCAGCCATCGAGTGCAGCGCTGACCGCCTCCCACGGCTGGTCCGGGCCTGGCGTGGCGAAGCGATAGACGATGCGGCGGCGATGAACCTCACCGGGACGCAGGATGGTCGAAGGAAAGTTGGCGTGGTTGGGGGCGTCCGGGTAGCTCTGCGGTTCCAGGCACACCCCGCGGCCCAGGCCCGGATGATGCGCGTCCAGATGCTGCCCCTCGTAGACCTGCACCGCCGGCGCGTCGCTGAGGATGCGCATGGCCACGCCACTGTGCGGCGAGTACAGCTCGGCGACCCGGTCGGCGCCTGGCGCCAGCACCAGACACTGGTCATAGCCCTTGCCGAGCACGACCTGCGGATGCGCCGGGTCGATCCGCTCGGCCAGCGCGGCCGGGTCGCGGAAATCGAACGGTGTGCCGGCCACCGACGCGATCTCCCCGGTCGGGATGGATTCTGCGTCCACCGGGAGATAGCGGTCGGCAGGCACCCGCAGCACCTGCGCTGCGGCACGCCGCTGCGGGTCGCCGGACAGATTGAAATACGGGTGATGGGTCAGGTTCAACGGCGTGGCCGCGTCGCAGCGGGCTTCGAAGTCCAGATGCAGGCTGCGCTGCTGCAGCGCAAGCCGGGCGCGCACCTGCAGATTGCCGGGGTAGCCCTCTTCGCCGTCGGGCGAGTCGTAGCCCAGCAGCACCTGATCCGGTGCCTGCTCCAGTACCGTCCAGACCCGCCGCCCGAACCCGCGCTCGCCGCCGTGCAACTGATTGCGCCCCTCGTTGGCGGCCAGCGTGTGGGTCACCCCGTCCAACGTATAGCGTGCACCGCCGATACGATTGCCGAAGCGGCCCACCAGGATGTTGAGGCTGTCGCCATCGGCGGCGTAGGCAGGCAGGTCCGGCAGACCCAGCAGCAGCGGCACCACGCCCTGCGCGGTGGTCAGCCGCAGCGCGTGCAGGATGCCGCCGTAGGTGAGGACGTCCGCCTCCAGCCCGTCGTCGCTGCGCAAGCTGAGCGCGTGAACCTCGACACCGTCTGGCAACTGCCCGAACACTCGCTGCATGAATCGCCCCACTGCGGATGGAAGCCCGCGAGCATAGCCGCGTCGCGCGTCCGCCGACCATGCCCTCGCGCACATCCTGGCCTGCCGAACGACGACCAGGCCGCACCGCATCGCGCGGGCGCGGCAGGGTTCGCCAGCGGCGAACGCGATGCAGCGACACAGCACCACCACTGCCACTACGCTACCGGCATGCGGCTGCGCCGGCAGTGCGCCAACACCTCGACCCACCCCTACAGGAGCGCCCCGCCGATGCATTGGATCTCCCTCGCGTTGCAGACCTCACGCCGGCGGCTGCTGCCCGCGCTCGTTGCCGTCACCCTGGCGACCAGTGCCTGCATCGCCTGCGCTGCCGAGGTCGAGGTGACCGGTAGCTTGCGTGCGGACCAACCCGGTGCACAGGTGTCGCGGCAGCTGTTCGGGCAGTTTGCCGAACACCTGGGTACCGGCATCTATGGCGGCGTGTGGGTGGGCGAGGACGCCTCCATTCCCAACACGCGCGGCTACCGCAACGACGTGCTCGCGGCGTTGAAGGCCATCGCGGTGCCCAACATCCGCTGGCCGGGCGGCTGCTTTGCCGACGAATACCACTGGCGCGACGGTGTCGGCGCGCCGGCCAGGCGCCCGATCCGCGTCAACACGCACTGGGGCGGCGTGGAAGAGTCCAATCGCTTCGGCACCCATGAGTTCATGGACTTCACCGAGCTGCTCGGCACCCAGGCCTATATCGCCGGCAATGTCGGCAATGCGGCGCCGGACGAGATCGCGCAGTGGACCGAATACATGACCGCCGACACCCGCTCCAGCCTGGCCAGCGAGCGCCGCGCCAACGGCCGCGATGCGCCCTGGCAGGTGCCCTACTTCGGCGTGGGCAACGAGCTGTGGGGTTGCGGCGGCAACATGCGGGTGGAATATGCCGCCGACGTGTATCGGCGCTACCAGACCTTCGTCAAGGCGCCGGCCAATCAGACGCTGCGCAAGATCGCGCCCGGCCCCAACAACGACGACTATCACTGGACCGAGGTGATGATGCGCGAAGCCGGCACGCTGATGGACGGCCTGAGCCTGCATTACTACACGGTGCCCGGTGGCTGGCCGCCGCGCGCCTCCTCGACCGATTTCGACGAAAGCGCCTGGATCGACACGCTGTCGCGCACGCTGGTGATGGACGAATTGATCACCAGGCACAGCGCGATCATGGACAAATACGACCCCGGCAAGAAGGTGGCGCTGGTGGTCGACGAATGGGGCACCTGGTACGCCGGCCTGCCCGGCGCAAACCCGGGATTCCTGCATCAGCAGAACAGCCTGCGCGATGCCCTGGTGGCGGCATTGAATATCGACATCTTCAGCAACCACGCCGAGCGCGTGCGCATGGCCAATATCGCGCAGATGGTCAACGTGTTGCAGGCGATGATTCTTACCGATGGCGACAAGATGGTGCTGACGCCGACCTACCACGTGTTCGCCCTGTACAAGCCCTATCAGGACGCCACCCACCTGCCGCTGCAGTTGCAGACACCGCACTACCGCCACGGCAATACGCAGGTGCCGGCGGTGCACGGCTCGGCAGTCAAGGCAAAAGATGGCCATGTGTATGTCGCGCTGACCAACCTGGACGCAACTGCACCCGCCAACGTCAGCGTGGACGTGCAAGGCCTTGCGCCGCAGCATGTGGAAGGACAGATCCTCAGTGCGGCGGCGATCACCGCGCACAACAGCTTCGCGCAGCCGCATGTGGTGGAGCCAAGGCCGTTCAACGGTGCACGCGTGCAGGGCAAAGCCTTGACGGTGGCACTGCCCGCGCATGCGGTGGTGATGCTCAGGCTGGACTGACGCGGCATGAGATCGCTCGACAGGCGTGCCGCTGTCGAGGCGTCTGCAGGTGTCGGGTCGGCCTCCGGCATGCCTGGAGCAACGCCGCCGGTCGCTGCGCTGCTGCGGTTCTACGCCGAGCCCGGCACCAATGCCGGCTCGGTCAGCCGCCAGTCCGGTGGCAGGCGCTGCAGTACGTGCTCCATGAAGGCGCGCACCTTCGGGGTGAAGTCGCGGCGGTCGGCCACGCACAGATACAGGCGCAATGGTTCGAGTGCGGCCTGGCCGGTGTCGGCGCTGTCGGGGGTGAACAGCTGCTGCAGCTGGCCGCGCTGCAGGTACGGTTGCACGACGAATGCGGCCAGCCGCGTGATGCCGCCACCGGCAGCGGCCATGGTGGCCAGCGCATCGACGTCGTCGCTGACCAGCGCCTGGCCAAGCTGAGGCTGGAAACGCACGCCGTCGCGTATGAAGTTCCAGCGCAGGAAGCGGCCATCGGCCGGATAGCGCAGCAGCAGGCAGTCGTGATACTTCAGCTCGTCCGGCCGCGTCGGTGTGCCGCAGCGGGCCAGATACTCGGGCGCGGCGCACACCACGAACGGCACCTGCGCGATACAGCGCGCCACCAGGCCGTCTTCCAGTTGCGCCTCGATGCGCAGGCTGACATCCACGCTTTCCTGCGCGTGCTGCACCACCCGGTCGGTGCACAGCAGCTCGATCTCCAGCTGCGGGTACTGCTGGCGCAGCGCCGGCAGCATCGGGGCCAGCACATGACGCGCGAACGCGGCGGTGCTGGCCACGCGCAATCGGCCTGCCGGTGCCTGCTGCGGGCCGGCCACCAGTTGCCGGGCACGCTCCAGGTCACGCTCCAGCTGCCGCACCTGCTCGAAGTACACCGCGCCGCGCTCGGTCAGTGCCAGGCTGCGGGTGGTTCGATGCAGCAAACGCACGCCCAGGTGCTGCTCCAGACGCGCGATGTTCTGGCTGACCGCCGCAGGGCTGACGCCGAGCAGCTTGGCCCCGCCGGCAATGCTGCCGGCATCGACCGTGCCGACAAAGCTTCGAATCGACTGAAGAATATTCATTAGTTGAGCAAGTATCGCGGCGCGATTCGTAAGATTTACTTACGTAAGCCGCAAGCTTACGCGATCTACCCCGTGCGCCACGGCTGCCCTAGAGTTCGGCCATCCCGCCGCTGTGCGGCAACCGAGGTCCTGCCATGTCGTCGTCCCCCTCTTCGTCTGCGATGGTGCGCCCGCGCTGGAAGCTCGGCGCGCGCGCCACGCCCTTCGTGTTTGCGCTCTACATGGCCGCGATCATGGCGCTGCTGATGTGCCTGGTCATCACCGGCATCACCACCGGGCCCACGCCGGACCTGGTGTGGCGCGCGCTCGATGCCTATCGCATCGCCATGCCTACCGCGTTCTGCTGCGTGCTGGTGGTGCGGCCGCTGGTGATCCGCCTGGTGGCCTGGACCGTGCACGCAGGGCACTGACGAGGCGCACCGCGCTGTTTGCCTATCGCCACGGGGGTGTCGCCTCGAACGCATGCGGCGATCGCGTGCCTGGACGAAGGCAGCGCGCACGGCTGCCCCGCATGCGCTTGCAACCGCTTCAACACGATGCACCTCCCATCGCTCGGCGTACGACTGCGCGACGGCACGCAACACGCATGCCCACTCCCGTCCGCCGCTGTTGCCACGCAACATGCCGCAGGCGCCATCTGCGACCGGCGTCATGCCAATGATGAAATATTCCGGAATGAACACCACGGAACTGAAACGCCGCGTTCAATTGCGTTGACTCCGACGTAGCCACTGCGCAGCGTCGCTCCTCCACGGACCGTCCGGTCCATCGTTGGAGACACGCATGCGCGCCTTACGTAGCGTCACCGTGCAGTTCGCTGTTGTGCTGGGCATGGCCCTGACACCGGGTGCGCATGCGCAGACACTGGTGTGGGAAGACAACTTCAACGGGCCCGGCATCGACGGCAGCAAGTGGACCTACGATGTCGGCAATGGCTGTCAGATCGGCCTGTGCGGTTGGGGCAATGGCGAGATGCAGTACTACACCAGCCGCCCCGACAACGCGCGCATCGAAAATGGCCGGCTGGTGATCGAAGCGCGTCGCGAAGCCTTCGGCGGAATGCCGTTCACGTCGGCGCGGCTCAAGACCGAAGGCCGCATGCACTTCCAGTACGGCACGCTGGAAGCGCGCATCAAGACACCGGTGGTGGGCAACGGGCTCTGGCCGGCCTACTGGATGCTGGGCACGATCGGCGTGTGGCCCGGGCGCGGTGAAATCGATCTGATGGAAGCCGGCATGGCTGCCGCGATCGCCAACGGCACCGTCAACCGCCGCATCGGCGCGGCCGTGCACTGGGACTACAACGGCTCGCAAGCCGATTACGACACCAGCTACACCAGCCCGGTGAACCTGCACAACGATTTCCATGTGTATCGCATGACCTGGGACCCGCAATTCATCCGTATTTCGATCGATGGCCAGCACTATTTCGAATTTGCGATCTCCAATATCGAGGGCGCCTCGTTGCACGAGTTCCATCAGCAGCACTACCTGCTGCTCAATCTCGCCGTCGGAGGCACCTATACCGGCGTGACCTCGCCGGCCGCAGTGACCGCGCCGCTGCCGGGCAAGATGGAAGTGGACTACATCCGGCTGTATCAAAACCCCGGGGCGCAGCTGTACGTAGGCAACCAGCATGCCGCGCCGGCGGGACGCTTCGGCGTATTCACCGACCAGACCGACACCAGCGCAGGACTGACCCTTGGCCAGGATGCCGAGCTGTACCTGTGGAACAACCTCACCCCGATCGCGCAGGCGCCGTTCGAGGGCCGCAACGTGATGGCCTACCGTGCCAACGCCGGTGCCTGGTACGGGTTGGGGATCCAGAGCGATTACCGCAATCTGGCGGCCTATGCGGGCGGCGCGCTCAAACTGCAGGTGAAGACCACGACCGCCTCCCCCTTCAGGATCGGCATCAACACCAGCTT
This sequence comes from Xanthomonas sp. NCPPB 1325, assembly GCF_041477645.2. NCBI lineage: Bacteria > Pseudomonadati > Pseudomonadota > Gammaproteobacteria > Lysobacterales > Lysobacteraceae > Xanthomonas > Xanthomonas sp. NCPPB 1325. The sequence continues at coordinate 1,589,806 of NZ_CM192985.1, read as the reverse complement.
CGGCGACAGCTGGGTGGCCATTGCGCCCGGTGGCAATCAGTACGGCGTGGTGCGCGATGGTGCCTGGCACGAGGTCACGATCCCGCTCGGCGCATTCCACGACCTGGATCTGCAGGCGGTCAGACAGCCCTTCATGCTGGCGGCCGATGCGCCGGCAGCGCCGGTGGAGATCGCCATCGACCAGGTTTACTACCAGAGTCGCTGAGCCGCCGTTGCAACGCTGCCGCACGCGTTCAGGCGTTGGCGGCAGCGCCCTTCAGCATGTCGATGAGCTGACGCAGGCGATAGGGTTTGGGAAGGAAATCCACGTGCGGCGGCAGTGGCGGCAGCTGCGCCTTGGCAAAGCCCGAAGCCAGGATGACGCGCGCGTCCGGCAGCAGTTGCGCCACCTGCTCGCTCAGTTCGATACCCGACATGCCATTGGGCATGCGGATGTCGCTGAACACCACATCGTAGGGGCCGCTGTCGCGCAGCATGCGCAATGCACCATGCCCGTCGTCGGCGGTGTCGACACGGATGCCGGCATCGCGCAGCGCCTCGCCGATCAACTCGCGCAGTTCTTCTTGATCTTCCACCATCAACAGGCGCAGGGATTCAGTCATGCTCGGCCTCCTCGATGGCCGGAAGAAACAGGGTCACGGTGGTGCCGCACCCGGGTGCGGTGTCAAGCTCGACAAAGCCGCCGGATTGGGAAGCAAAGCCATACACCTGGCTCAATCCCAGGCCGGAGCCCTTGCCGACATCTTTGGTGGTGAAAAACGGCTCGCTGGCGCAACGCGCCACCTGCGCCGACATGCCGGGGCCGTCGTCGCGCACCGCGATGCCGACGTATGCACGTGGCACGCCGTGCGGATCGGAGGGCGCCGCGCGCCGTTGCGCGGCAGTAGTCAGCTCGATCGCGCCACCGCCGGGCATTGCATCGCAGCTGTTGAAGACCAGATTGAGCAGGGCCGCTTCCAGCTGCCCGGGGTCCACGCGCACATCCGGCAGCGCATCGGCGAAGGTCAGCGACAACCCGACGCCTGCCGGGCAGGCGCGGCGCAACAATTCCAGCGAGCGCGTCACCACCGCGTTGGCCGCGTGACGTTCCGGAATCAGGCGCTGGCCGCGCGCAAACGCAAGCAACTGGCGCGTCAGCAGGGTGCCGCGATCCACGGCGGTCTGTGCGGCCTCCACCAACATGCGGGTGCGCGCATCCTCGCCGGCGCGCAACGCGATCAGGTCGAGGCTGGTCACCATCACGGTGAGCAGGTTGTTGAAGTCGTGCGCCATGCCCAGCGTCAGCCGGCCCAGCGCCTCGGTTTTCTGCGAGTGCAACAAGGCCTCCTGGGCATGTTGCAGCAGGCGCTGCGCTTCGTGGCGCTCGGTGATGTCACGGGTGATCTTGGCAAACCCCACCAGCACGCCGAATTCCAGCACCGGCTCGATCACCACGCTGGCCCAGAAACGGCTGCCGTCCTTGCGCACACGCCAGCCTTCGGCGGCAAGGCGCCCCTGGCGCTTGGCAATTTCCAGGTTGCGGGCGGGCTCGTCGCGCTGCACGTCTTCGGGAAGATAGAAACGCGAAAAATGCGAGCCGAGCACTTCGGCGGCGGAATAGCCCTTGATCCGCTCGCCGCCCGGGTTCCAGCTGCGAACATACCCGCCGATGTCGAGCATGTAGATGGCGTAATCGGAAACGCTCTGCACCAACAGCTGGCACTGCCGGCTGTCGTGCGACAGCGGGCCCGCGTTGTCGATGACCGTTTCCGTACCCATTTGCGCGAGGTTCCCGGAAAAACGCGCGACGTTAGTGACGTTGCCGTGAAGGGTACGTGCAAGCCAACCCGGCCGCAAAAGCGTCAAAAACCCGGCGATTGGCGCGTGAAACTTATCGGATACCATGACTGCCCCCTTTCGTCGGTGCGTGCGCCTCATGCAGAACATCTCGACCACACGCGACCGCTGGGTGTGGGTCATCGCGGGGGCCTTGATGGCGGGAACCCTGGGCGTGGAGTTGGTGACGCCCCTGGGTTATGCGGTGTGGCTGACCTATTTCATGGCCGTGGGCGTGACCGTTTTCCAGAATCGCCCGCAGGCGCCGCTGGTGGTGGGTGTGCTGTCGTGCGTGCTGTTGGCGATCGGGTTCCAGCTGGCGCCGCCGAGCACCAATTCAAGTTTTTCCTCGATCAACCGCAGCATCGGTGGCGTGTCGTTCCTGGCGATGGCGCTGGTGGTGACGCAGGCAATCCGTGCCCGGCGCCAGGCCGAATTCGCGCTGTGGCTGCAGCAGGCCGAGAACACCGTCGAGGCGAGCCTGCGCGGCGATCAAAGCCCGGAAGATCTGGCCGACGCTGCCCTGCGCGCGCTGTGCGACACGCTGGATGCGCAGGTGGGCGCGCTGTATCGCATCGAAGGCGAGCGCCTGCGGCTCACCGGCGGCGCGGCGCTGCCGGCAGATATCCCGAAGACCCTGCCGACCAATGCCGGCCAATGGGGCGAGGTGCTGCAGCGTGGCACGGTGCGCCGGGTGCGTGGGGTGGAGGCCGGGCATCTGCAGATTGCCTCCGGGCTGGGCCAGAGCGCATGCACGGAACTGCTGCTGGCGCCGGTCACCGCCGACGGCCGCGTGATCGGCCTGGTGGAACTGGGCCGCGTCACCGGCGCGCAGACGGCCGGTTCGCGCGAACAGGAGCTGCTTGCCCGTTGCGGTGAAAACATCGGCCTGGCGCTGCGCACCGCGCTGCTGCGTGCGCAGCTGGTGGCCTTGCTGGAAGAGACCCAACGCCAGAGCGAAGAGCTGCAGACGCAGCAGGAAGAACTGCGCGTTGCCAACGAAGAGCTGGAAGAACAAAGCCGCAGCCTGCAGCAATCGCAGAGCGATCTGGAGCAACAGCAGGCCGAGCTGGAACAGACCAACGTGCAGCTGGAAGAACGCACCCAGGCGCTGGAGGCGCAGAAACAGGCCTTGTTGATCGCGCAGAATCAGCTGGTGCGCAACAGCAACGAGTTGTCCACCGCCTCGCGCTACAAGTCCGAGTTTCTGGCCAACATGTCGCATGAGCTGCGCACCCCGCTCAATAGCGCACTGATCCTGGCCAAGCTGCTGGCCGACAACAAGGACGGCACGCTCAGCACCGAACAGGTCAAGTACGCCCAGGCAATCCTGTCGTCCAACAACGATCTGCTTGCGCTGATCAACGACATCCTGGACCTGTCCAAGATTGAAGCCGGGCACGTGGAGCTGGCCGACGAAACCGTGGCGACCGGTTCGGTGCTGCAGCGGCTGCGCGAGACCTTCGAACCGTTGGCACGGCAAAAAGGCCTGAGCCTGGAGATCGGCGCCGACGCCGGTGCGCCGACCCAGCTGGTGGTGGACAACCAACGTCTGCAGCAGATCCTCAAGAACCTGCTGGCCAATGCGATCAAGTTCACCGAGCATGGCACGGTGAGCCTGTCGGTGCAGGCGCATGCGCCAGGGCGCGTGCTGTTCAAGGTCAACGACACCGGTATCGGCATCGCGCGCGAACAGACGGAGGTGATCTTCGAGGCATTCCGTCAGGCCGATGGCAGCACGCGGCGGCGCTATGGCGGCACCGGGCTGGGCCTGTCGATCTCGCGCGATCTTGCGCAACGCATGGGTGGCAGCATCGCGGTGGACAGCGAACCGGGACGCGGCAGCTGCTTCACGCTGGAACTGCCCGTCGACGGCGCACCCGCAGAGACCGGCACTGCGGCCCAGGCACCCGGCGCGGCCACCGCATCGCCCCCCGTCATCACGGCGCAGCGGCACCCGCACGACGGCGCCCGCGTGCCCGCGCGCAGCAGCGAGGCCGTCGCCATCGCCAGCCCGCCGCAGCCGCTGCCGATTCCCGCGCCCAGCGCCGCGCCGCTGCAACGTGCAGACGACGATCGCGACCAGCGTACGCGCCCCGGGCGGCTGATCATGGCGGTGGAAGACGAGACCCGGTTTGCGCAGGCCCTGGTCGATCTGGCGCATGAACTGGACTTCGACTGCGTGGTCGCGCCCAATGCCGAAGAAGCGCTGCGCCTTGCCGGCGAACTGCGCCCCAGCGGCATCCTGCTGGACATCGGCCTGCCGGACGCCTCCGGTCTGAGCGTGCTCGAACGCCTCAAGCGCGACCCGGCCACGCGCCATATCCCGGTGCATGTGGTGTCGGCGCTGGAGCGCAGCCAGATTGCACTGGAGCTGGGTGCGGTGGGGTATCTGATCAAGCCGGCCACGCGCGAGCGGCTGGCCGGTGCGATCCGCCAGCTGGAAGAAACCAATGCGCGCGCGGTGCGGCGCCTGCTGATCGTCGAAGACGACAGCGCGCTGCGCGCGAACCTGCAATTGCTGCTGGCGCGCGATCAGCTGGACATCGTCGCGGTCGGCAGCATTGCCGAGGCGATGGAGCAGCTGGCCGGCTCCACCTTCGACTGCATGGTGACCGACCTGGCCCTGCCGGACGGCAGCGGCTACGACCTGCTGGAACGCATGGCCGGCAACGATGCGGTCGCCTTCCCGCCGGTGATCGTCTACACCGGCCGTGCCTTGACGCGCGACGAAGAACAGCGCCTGCGCCGGTATTCCAAGAGCATCATCATCAAGGGCGTGCGGTCGCCGGAGCGGCTGCTCGACGAAGTGACGCTGTTCCTGCACAGCGTGGAAGCCTCGCTGCCGAGCGACCAGCAACGGCTGCTGCGCGAGGCGCGTCGCCGCGATGCGGTACTCGACGGCGCCACCGTATTGCTGGCCGAAGACGATGTGCGCAACATCTTTGCGCTGTCCAGCGTGCTCGAACCGCTGGGCGTCACGCTGCAGATCGCACGCAATGGCCGCGAGGCGTTGGAGCATCTGGCCAAGCACGACGTGGACCTGGTGCTGATGGACATCATGATGCCGGAGATGGATGGCATCACCGCGATGCGGCAGATCCGTGCCAACCGCCAGTGGCAGGATCTGCCGATCATCGCGCTGACCGCCAAGGCGATGGCCGACGACCGCGAACGCTGCCTGGAGGCCGGTGCCAACGACTACATCGCCAAGCCCATCGACGTGGACAAGCTGGTGTCGCTGTGTCGCGTGTGGTGCTCGCGGCAATGACTCCGGTGGAGCTGTTCGACCTGGAGCTGCGCGTGTTGCTGGAAGCGGTCTACCAGCGCTATCACTACGACTTCCGCGACTACGCGGTGTCGTCGCTGCGGCGACGCATGCGTCACGCGATGGCGCGCTTCGAATGCGAGCGGGTGGCCGATCTGCAACACCGGCTGCTGCACGAGCCGGATGCGTTTGCGCAGGCGATGCAGTTCTTCACCGTGCAGGTCTCGGAAATGTTCCGCGACCCGGCCTACTTCCGCGTGCTGCGCGAGCATGCAGTGCCGGTCCTGCGCACCTATCCCTCGATCAAGCTGTGGGTGGCCGGATGCAGCACCGGCGAAGAAGTCTGGTCGCTGGCGATCCTGCTGCACGAGGAAGGCTTGCTGGAGCGGGCGGTGATCTATGCCACCGACATCAATCCGGAGGCGCTGACCATGGCCGAGGCCGGCGCCTATGGCATCGACCGCATCGCGCAGTTCAGCCGCAACTACCTGGAGGCCGGCGGCCGTGGCTCGCTGTCGGATTACTACACCACCGCCTACGACGGTGCGGTGTTCGACCGCCGACTGAAGCGCAATATCGTCTTCGCCGATCACAGCCTGGCCACCGACACGGTGTTTTCCGAAGTGCATCTGGTGTCGTGCCGCAATGTGCTGATCTATTTCAACCGCAGCCTGCAGGATCGCGCTGTGGGCCTGTTCTTCGATGCGCTGGTGCACCGCGGGTTTCTCGGGCTGGGCAGCAAGGAGTCGCTGCAGTTCGGCGCGCATGCACAGGCGTTCGAGACCTGCGCACGCGAGCAGCGCCTGTACCGGAAGGCCGCATGAGCACTGCAGCGGCGCATCCGCCCTTCGAGGCGATGGTGATCGGCGCATCCGCCGGCGGCGTGATGGCGTTGCAGGCGCTGTTGTCGCGCCTGCCCGGCAACCTGCCGATGCCGGTCCTGGTGGTGCTGCATCTGCCGCGCGACCGCGCCAGCCACGTGGCCGAACTGCTGGATGCGCGCTGCGCGCTGCCGGTGCGCGAGGCCGAAGACAAGCAACCCTTGCTGCCCGGCACGGTCACCATTGCCCCGCCCGACTACCATCTGCTGGTGGAAAGCCGCGACAGCCTGGCGCTGTCGATGGATGCGCCGGTGCTGTTTTCGCGCCCGGCCATCGACCCGTTGTTCGAATCGGCCGCGGACGTGTTTGCCGAGCGCCTGCTGGCGATCCTGCTCACCGGCGCCAGCAGCGACGGCAGCGCCGGTGTGGCCGCCGTGCGCGCGGCCGGCGGCACCGCCTGGATCCAGCTGCCCGACGATGCCGCCTCCCCGCTGATGCCCGCCTCTGCACTTGCCCACGCCGGTGCCGATGCGGTGCTGACCCTGCAGGCGATCTGCAGCCGACTGGAAACCTTTCATCCATGAACCTCACCGCGACCGGCCTCGCTGCACACAGCGACGAACCCGCCAAGCTGTTGATCGTCGATGACGTGCCGCAGAACCTGGTGGCCATGCAGGCGCTGTTGCAGCGCGACGGCATCCAGGTGCTGTGCGCATCGTCAGGTGCGCAAGCACTGGAGTTGCTGCTCGAACACGATGTGGCGCTGGCACTGCTCGATGTGCACATGCCGGAGATGGACGGGTTTTCGCTGGCGGAATTGATGCGCGGTTCGCAGCGCACCCGGCATGTGCCGATCATTTTCCTGACCGCCTCGCCGAACGATCCGATGCGTGCCTTCCAGGGGTACGAGACCGGCGCGGTGGATTTCCTGCACAAGCCGATCGAACCGCATGTGATCCTGAGCAAGGTCAACGTGTTCATCGAGTTGTACCAGCAGCGGCGCCTGCTCAAGGCACGCAATGCTTCGCTGGAACGCGCGCTCACCCTCAATGAAACCATGATGGCGGTGCTCACCCACGACCTGCGCACGCCGCTGTCGGTGATCCTGCTGTGCGCCGACAAGCTGAGCCTGGACGTGGATGCCGACGGATCGGCGGCGCGCACGCTCGAACACCTGGAAAACAGCGCACGGCGCATGGCGCGCATGGTCGAACAGCTGCTGGATTTCTCGCGCCTGCGCACCGATGGATTGTCGATGCAGTTCGGTCCCTGCAACCTCGGCGAGGTGGCGCACAGCGTGGTCGGCGAGGTGGCCCAGGCCAACCCGCATACCACCATCGACCTGCGCACCGAGGGCGACCTGGACGGCGACGGCGATGGCGACCGGCTGGCGCAGGTCGTCTCCAATCTGGTGGGCAACGCGGTGCTGCACGGCGGCCGCCACCCGGTGCAGGTGCACCTGGACGGCCGCGAGCGCGACGTCGTGCGGCTGTCGGTGCGCAATGCCGGGCACATTCCCGACAGCCTGATGCCGCGCCTGTTCGAGCCGTTCAAGGCGAGTTTCCACGCCAGCCAGGGCTTGGGCCTGGGACTGTTCATTGCCGATCAGTTCGTCAAGGCACACGGCGGCACGCTGCAGGCCCGCAACGAAGACGGCGACGTGGTGTTCGAGGCCAGGCTGCGGCGGCACAACCTGGCGGCGTGAGCGCAGCAGGCGTTGCGCTGGGTAAGATCGCGCTTGCCTGCACCATCGCGCGTCGCCGAAGCGGCTCCGTGCTCGATGTATTTGTCGACGGCGGCAACGGCGGCCGGGCCGCCTGACGCGGGGCTGTGCGCTGTCGCTGGTGGACTGATCCGTTCTCCAATCCAGCAGTGATTGGCAGGCAATCGCCCGCCGGGCGAGCTCGACACGTCACACGTCTTATGCGAGCGCGAGCAGTGCTCGGCAACGCAATGCGCCGTATGCTCGCCAGCAAGCGCACCGGCGTCGTGACGCCGCCCTACTCCTGCCGCCCCCCGTTCCGGCATCAGGACCTGTCTCGTCATCATCAGGCGCACGCCGTGCGTCATGTCAGCGGAGGTGGTCATGTCGTATGTGGATGGTTTCGTCCTTGCAGTCCCCAGAGCGAACAAGGATGCATTTATCGCGCACGCCCGCATGGGCGATGCAATCATCATGGAATATGGCGCACTGCGCGTGGTGGAGTGCTGGGGCGACGACGTCCAGCAGGGGCAATGGACCGACTTCCAGCGTGCGGTCGATGCCACCGACGACGAAACCGTGGTGTTCTCGTGGATCGAATGGCCAGACAAGGCCACCCGCGATGCCGGCATGCGCAAGATGATGGACGACCCGCGCATGGACCCGGCCGTCAACCCGATGCCGTTCGATGGCAGGCGCATGATCTATGGTGGCTTCGTGCCGGTGGTGGCCTTGGGCCAACCGGCCTGAGTGATGCCGGGCGATGGCGGCACTGCCACCTGCATGCCGCCATCGGCAGTGCCAGCTCGCCTGGAGTGTTGCACACAAGCGCCTGCGCCGTGATCGGTACACTGGCGGTGCGCCGTTGCGCGCGCCGCGAGGGCGCCGCCGCTGGACTGCCTGACCATCGGAGATCACTGCATGACCGACGCACCGCTTCTGATCGCCTGCCCCAGCTGCGCGGCGATGAACCGCGTGGCGGCCACGCGCCTGCACGAGGCGCCCAACTGCGGCAGCTGCCACCGGCCGCTGTTCCAGCGCGCGCCGGTCGCCCTGTCGGCGGCCGACTTCGACAAGTACGCGGTACGCAGCACGCTGCCGCTGGTGGTGGATTTCTGGGCACCGTGGTGCGGGCCGTGCCTGAACATGGCGCCGCAATTTGCCGCAGCCGCCGCCACGCTGGAACCACAGGTGCGGCTGGCCAAGGTGGACACCGACCTGCATCCGGCGCTGGGCACGCGCTTTGGCATCCGCAGCATCCCCACGTTGCTGGTCATCCAGGGCGGGCATGAGATCGGCCGGCATTCCGGTGCAGTGAGCAGTGCGCAGATCGTCAGCTGGGTGCGGTCGGTCCTGAGCAATCGATGAGGCAACAGAAAGGCCAGCTGCGCATGCACGCAGCTGGCCTATGGACACACGGCAATATCACTGCGACGCATCCACCGCAGTGACTGCACTCACCATGTCAACCCATTATTGCCAGTTGACGTTGACCGACACGCCCACGATGCGCGGCTCGTTGTACACCGCCGCCATGTAGTTTTCGATCACGCCCTTGACGTTCTTTTCGTTGGTGATGTTGCGCGCAAAAGCCGCCACTTCCCACGCACCGTAGCCCCCGGTGTAACCCAGCTTGAGGCCGCCTTCGAAGTTGCCGTCGGCGCGGAACTCGGTGGAGTCGTACAGCACGAAGCTGGTTTCGCCCTGCTTGTTCCAGTCGGTGGACACGAAGAACGCGCCATCGTTGCCCATAGGGATGTCGTAGCGCGCAGCCAGGTTGAGGTTGTACTTGGGCGCATTGGGCAACGGGTTGCCGTCGATCTGCGCAAAGGTGTTGGCACCCACGCGGATAGTGGGGTCGTTGACCGTGCACACCACCACGCCATTGAGCGCGCAGGCCTGCGCGAACACGCGCTTGTCGTTGATTTCGCTGTGCAGCAGGCTCAGGCCGGCGGTCAGCGACAGGTTGGAGATCGGGCGCCAGTCCAGGTCCGCTTCCAGACCGTAGGCCTTGGCCTTGTCGGCATTGAACAGCACACCATTGCCGTCCGAGTCGTTGCCGTTGAGCTGGATGTCATCGACGGTGTAGGTGAAGCCGCTGACATTCAAACGCAGGCGATTGTCGAACAGGCTGCTCTTGATGCCGGCCTCCCACGACAGGATGGTTTCCGAATCGGCGGTGGTGAAATCCGAATTGAACACCGCGCTGCGGCCCTGGATGGTGGGGCCACGAAAGCCGCGTGCCACACGTGCGTACACGCTCAGCTGCGGGTCGATTGCATACATCGCGCTCAGGTCCCAGCTGGGCTGGGTGTCGGACATGCGCACGTCGCGGCGGCCACGGTAGGTCACCGCACCGGCAGCGGTGTCGGCGGTCTTGAGCAGGCGGGTTTGCTTGGTGTCCTTGGTCTGGCGGATACCGGCGGTGAGCGTCAGCGCGTCGGTGGCCTTGTAGCTGAGCTGGCCGAAGCCGGCCCAGGAGGTATTGGTGTTGCGCAGCCGCACCCAGTTGTTCGGGTTACGCGCGGCGGTCTGCAGGAAGAAGGCACGCTGATAGAAATCGGTGGTGTCGCGGCCATCGAAATAGAACGCGCCCATCTGCCATTGCAGCGCGGCGTCGCCTTCGCTGGCCAGGCGCAACTCCTGGGTGTACTGGTCCAGGTCGCGGATCTGCCCCATCGACTGGCCGAACCCGTTCGGCACGCCGTTGACCGGGAAATTGGCAGCCGCGCCACCATCGGTGTCGCCACGGCTGAAGCCGGAGGTGGTTTCGTAGGCGGTGATGGAGGTCAGCGACACGCCACCGAAATCGTAGACCGCCTTGATCGAGCCGCCGTCGGTTTGATAGGCCTGCGGGTTGTCGTGCGCTTCATCGTAGGCCACGCGGTCGCGCGGCACATCGACCTTGTCGCTGCCGCGGGTGACCGCGTTGCGCAGGAACAGCGTGGAGGTGCCGTCGTAGTCGCGCGTGTGCACCGAGCCCAGCAACGAGAACGCATCGCTGGGCTTGAGCAGCACCTGCAGGCGCACATTGCGGTCGTTGTAGCCGCCCATCGCGTCCTTGCGCGGGGTACGCGTGCCATCGGCGCTGCTGCCGGCAAAGGTGTTGTCCACCCAATCGTCGCGGTGCTGGTACAGGGCCGACACGCGGAACGACAGCACGTCGTTGATCGGCCCACCGAAACCGCCGTCCAGCGACACGCTGTTGTAGCTGCCGTAGCTGGCATCGAGACGGCCGGTATAGGTATCGCCCGGTTTGACGGTGTCGAACTTGACGATGCCGGCGGTGGTATTGCGGCCGAACAGAGTGCCTTGCGGGCCGCGCAGCACTTCGACCTGGTCCACGTCGTAGACCGGGTTGGACTTGAGCACCACGTGCTCCAGCACCACGTCGTCCTGGATGATGGACACCGGCTGCGAGGCGCCCAGGTAGAAGTCGATATTGCCCAGGCCGCGGATATAGAAGCGCGGGAAGATGCGCCCGGTGGTGGTCTCGGCATAGAAGCCTGGCACGCGGCCGGACAGCGCCAGCAGCGTGTCGTCGCCACCGGCGGTGTACTCGCGCATCGCCGCGCCCTGCACCACGCCCACCGACACCGGCACTTCCTGCAGGTTCTGCTCGCGGTGCTCGGCGGTGACGGTGACGGCATCCAGCGCGGTCGGGCTACCCTCGCCCTGGCTGCTCGGCGCTTGCTGCGCCGATGCGGCGGCCGCCATCGAGGCCAGCAGCAGCCCGGCGCAGGCACGCGCCAGCGGCGTGCGCTGCGGAGCGGTGCTGCGAGCAGCGGCGTGCGGGGCGGACGTCAGCGACGGGGAGACAGACGAGTACAACGACATGCGGGAGGATCCTTGGGATGAGACGCGGAAGTGAGTGCGTTCGGCATGGGCATGCCGGAGGGAGGCGCAGCATGGCGCCGCGCGCACGATATGTCAGCAATGTTGCAGCGGCGTGGCAGACGTCCACCGACGCAGATCGGTGCGGTCGCGGAGGGCATGCCACCGCGCGCAGCACCTCGCTCCCTCATGCCTCGCCCGGTCGCGAGCTGTCATGCTGGCCGGGCTGGCGCCGCGCCAGGGCTGAGCATCGGAGAACTGTCTTGAAACGCGTCGGATGGATGATGGGCCTGCTGGCCGCCATGAGTTGCCCGCTGGCCTACGCGGGCAGCGCGCTGATCACCCAGGTGGACTATCAGGGCGACGACGACGGGCCGTTGCCCACCCAGGCGCAATACCGCAATCCGGTGCTGGCCGGCTTCCATCCGGACCCATCCGCGATCCGGGTCGGCGACGACTTTTATCTGGTCAACTCCACGTTCGGCTACTTTCCCGGCCTGCCGGTGTTCAAGAGTAGCGACCTGGTGCACTGGACCCAGATCGGCAACGCCATCGATCGCCCGACCCAGATCAACTACGGCAACGACGAACTGACCCGCGGCCTGTTCGCCGCCAGCATCAGCCACCACGACGGCACCTTCTACATCGCCAACACCTGTTTTTACTGCGATGGCGGCAATTTCCTGGTCACCGCCAAGGACCCGGCCGGGCCATGGTCAGACCCCATCTGGCTGGATGCCAAGGGCATCGACCCCTCGCTGTTCTTCGATGACGACGGCAGCGCGTGGCTGGTCAACAACGATGTGCCCGCCGGCAAGCTGCGCTACGACGGGCACCGCGCCATCTGGCTGCAGCAGCTGGATCTGGCGCGCTTGAAACTGGTCGGCCCGCGCCAGGTGATCGTGGATTCCGGCTTCCAGCCGGCGACCAATCCGGAACATATCGAAGGCCCGCACCTGTTCCGCCGCGATGGCTATTACTACCTCACCGCCGCCGAAGGCGGCACCGGCGAGCAGCACGCGCAGATGATCTACCGTAGCCGCCAGATCAGCGGGCCCTACGAAACCTGGAGCGGCAATCCGGTGCTGACCCAGCGCGATCTGGACCCAACGCGCCACGCGCCGATCACATCGGCCGGGCACGCGCAGTTCGTCGAACTCAAGGACGGCTCATGGTGGGCGGTGTTCCTGGCTACGCGCCCGTACCAGGGCAACCACTACGCCCTGGGCCGCGAAACCTTTTTGCTGCCGGTGCAATGGCGCGATGGCTGGCCGGTGGTGCTGCCGCATGGCAGCGCAGTGCCACCGGTGGCTACGCGGCCGCCGCTGCCGGCTGGCACCCAGGCGATACCCACCAGTGGCCCGATGCAATGGAGCGAGCGCTTTCAGGACGCGCACGTGCCGATGCAATGGATGACCATCCACCCACCGGCCACGCCGTGGTATCTCCCTGGCCCGCAGGGTCTGCGCATCACGCCGTCGAACGTGGCGCTGGGCGACCTTGGCCGCGGTCAGCCGGCCTATCTGGGCCATCGCCTGCAGCATCACCATGCCACCCTGGTCGCGCACGTGGATGGCAGCGCGCTGGCAGCCGGCGAACAGGCAGGTCTGGCAGTGGTCGCCAAGGAAAGTCACTTTCTGGCGGCCATGCTGGTGCGCGACGACGCCGCTGCCGCGGTCGTGCTGTATCGCCGCGCCGGCCTGCAGGACCCGGGCCCCGGAACCGTGCTGGCGCGCGCGCCGCTGCCCGATGCAAGCCAGCCGGTGCAGCTGCGCGTCACGCTGGATGCCGCGCGGGTACATGTGGACTACGCGGTTGGCGCAGGCCAATGGCAGACGCTGCTCGATCAGGGCGATGCCACGCTGCTCAGCACCCAGACCGCCGGCGGCTTTCTGGGCGCCACGTTCGGGCCGTATGCGTATTCGCGCTGATGGCGGTCACCGCTGACGACGAACGATCGGCGATCCGGGCCGTTGGATAGACGCGCATCACGGTTGCCTGCCACCGCGCAGCCCGCGGCAGACACAACGCCACGCGAGCCGCACAAGCGCGCCGTCGCACTGCGGCGCCATTGGCGGTGGGGGCGCGGCACCGCACCGGCGCGCGCCGCTGCGCCCTACGTGCGTGCCTGCGCGCTGCTGTCGAGCATCTGCCCGACCGTGTTGAGCAGGTCGTTGAGGCTGAAGGGCTTGGGCAGCAGGGCCATGCCGTCGGCCAGAAATTCCTGCCGGGTGATTGCGTTTTCGGCGTAGCCGGTGATGAACAGGATCGGCAACGCGGGCCGCAACGTGCGCGCCACATCGGCCATGTCGCGCCCGTTCATGCCCGGCAGACCGACATCGGACACCACCAGGTCGATCGGCACATCGCTGCGCAGCTGCTCCAACGCACCGGTGGCATCTTGGGCTTCGACCACCTGATACCCGGCGTCGCTGAGCACCTCGCTCACCATCATGCGCACCACATCGGTGTCGTCCACCAGCAGGATGCGCTCGTTGCGCGCGCGCGGCGTGCTCGGCGCCGGCGCCGGTGCCACCTCGCCTGCAGACAGCCCCCGCGGCAGCAGCAACACCACCGTCGTGCCCTGCCCGACCTGACTGCTGATCCGCGCGGTGCCACCGGACTGGCGCGCAAACCCGTAGGTCATCGACAGGCCCAGCCCGGTGCCTTCGCCGATCGGCTTGGTGGTGAAGAACGGCTCGAAGACCTGGTTGAGGATGGCCGGCGCGATGCCGCTGCCGTTGTCGATGACGTTCACCGCCACGTATTCGCCGTCCTCCAGCTCGGGGTCCTGGTGCGCGGTGTAGGCGGCCGTCTGCACACGGATGGTGCCGTGCCCCTGCAATGCGTCGCGGGCGTTGATCACCAGGTTGAGTACCACGTTCTCGAGCTGGTTGGCATCGGCAACCGCCACCAGCGAGGCGTCGGCCAGCTCCAGCTCCAAGGCGATGTTCTCGCCGATGGAGCGGTGCAGCATGTCTTCCAGCGAGCGCACCCGCAGGTTGACGTCGAATGGTTGCGCATCCAGCGATTGCTTGCGCGCAAACGCCAGCATGCGCTGGGTCAGTGCGGCCGCGCGGTGCGCCGATCCGGTGGCGATCTCGGCCAGCCGCGGCACCCGCTCGATACGGTTGGATTCCACCGCCAGCTGGATCATGTCCAGGCCGGAAATGATGCTGGTCAGCAGGTTGTTGAAGTCATGCGCGATGCCGCCGGTGAGCTTGCCCAGCGCTTCCATCTTCTGCGCCTGCAGCAGCTGGATTTCGGTGCGCTGGCGCTCGGCGATCTGGTGCGCCAGCTCGGTGGTGGCGGTATCCAGCTCCTGGCGCTGTTCGCGCTCGCGCAGGCGTTGTTCGGTGACATCTTCCACCAGCAGCAGGCCCAGGTCCGGCTCGCGGTACGGCGACACCCGCCATTCGGTTTCGCACAGCTTGCCCTCGCGCAGGAGCGACACCGCGCCGCTCCAGCGCTCACGCCGCGCCAGTGCGGTGGTCAGCGCCTGCACCGTGGCCGCCTGATCCAGCCCGGCCGCGCGAATCGCCTCGCCCGGCGTGGCGCTGCCGATCAGGCGCTGGAAGGCCGCATTGAGTTCGTGTGTCTGCAGGTTGGCATCGACCACCGCAATCGGCGCGCTGATGTGTTCGAACATCTCGCGAAAGCGTGCCTCGCTGACCCGCAGTGCCTCCTCGGCGTTGCGCGCGCGCAACAACGTACGCAAGGTGGCGACCAGCACGTTGGGGTCGACCGGATGGATCAGGTACGCATCCGCGCCGGCATCCAGGCCGGTGATCATGTCGCCGGTGGCGATCGAGGCGGCCGACACATGCACCACCGGCAGCAGCGCGGTGCGTGGCTCGGCGCGCAAGGTGCGCACGATGTCGAAGCCGCTCATGTCCGGCAGGTTGACGTCCAGCACCACGCCGGCAAACGACTGCGCGGCCAGCTTGGCCAGACCCTCGGCGCCGGTGCCGGCCTCCTCGACCACGAACCGGTGGTGTTCGAGCACGCGCCGCACCGAATACCGCGTCACCGCGTTGTCGTCGACGACCAGAATGTGCTGCCTGCTGCTCACGTTGCGTTCTCCGCTGCCAGCGTCACCGGCAGCACCACGAAAAATTCCGAGCCCTGCCCGACCACGCTGTTGATGCCCACCCGGCCGCCCAGCAGCTCGGCGAACCGCTTGCAGATCGACAGCCCCAGCCCCGTCCCGGTCAGGCGCTTCTGCAGCGGCGAGTCCACCTGTACAAAATCCTCGAACAAGGCATCGTGAAGCTCGGGCGCAATGCCGATACCGGTGTCCTGCACGCTGAAGCGCACGTGGCTGTCGCCTTCCACCTGCGCCAGCACGCGCACGTGGCCTTGCGGGGTGAACTTGAGCGCATTGGAAATGAAGTTGCGCAGGATCTGCGCCAGCTTCTTGTCGTCGGTATAGAGCATCGGCAGCACCGGCGGATCTTCGAAGATCAGCGTGGTGGTGCCGACATCGGTGAGCGGGCGAAACATGCCGCGCAGCGCGGCGAACAGGTCCATCAGGTCGAACCAACCCGGCGAAATGGTGATGCGGCCGGCCTCGATCTTGGCCAGGTCCAGCAGGTCGTCCACCATCTCGGTGAGCTCGCGCGCCGACGCGCTGACAAAGCGCACCTGCTTGAGTTGTTCGTCGTTGAGCGGGCCGTCCATGCCGTCTTCCAGCAGCCGCGTGATGCTCAGGATCGAGCCCAGCGGGGTGCGGAATTCGTGGCTCATGTACGACAGGAACCGGCTCTTGAGCTCGGACACCTCGCGCAGTTGCTCGGCCTGCTGATCGAGCTCGGCATACAGGGCCAGCACGCCCTGGTTGGTTTCTTCCAGCTCCTCGCGCAAGGCCTGGTTCTGCTGGCGCAAGTTCGCCAGTTCGGTGTCAGACGCGTGGCCCGACGCCGCATCGGATGAATTCATTGCATGCCTCCCAGGCGCATGACGAAAACGCAGGCATCGTCGCGGCCGCGCGCGTAGTCGCGCAACAGCACGGCGGCGATGATGCGTGGATGGCGCGACAACAGCCCAGGGTGGTCGCGCAGGTTCCAGCGCGATTGCAGGCCGTCGCTGTGCATCACCAGCAACTTGCCGGCGGCCTGCGGAAAATCGAACGGCTGCGCCTTGCGAAATTGCACCCCCACGATGCCCGGATGCGAGGGCATGCCGCGCGCGCCATCGCCATCGCAGAGCGCTGCACCGAGATTGCCGACACCGGCAAAGCGCACCTGCCCGCTGCTGCCGTCGAACTGCATGACCGCCGCCGCACCGCCACGGGTGCCGCACATGCCCGCATGCAGCCGCGCGATGCGCTCGCCAGGCTCACCGCTGGTCGTCGCCGCCGCCCGGATGCCGGCATCGGCGGCATCGGCCGCGCCCGGCCCATGGCCCAGACCATCGATCATGGTGACCGTCACACGTGACCCATCGACGCCCAGGTGCCAGCCATCGCCGCACACCACTTCGGTGTGCAGCGGGAGCCGGATCGCGCCATACGGCAGGTCGGGCGTGGCCTGCATATCGGCATACACCCGCGCCAGCACCACCGCGCCGGTGGCATCCGAATACGCGTCCAGCACCGCCGCATGCCGCTGCACCGCGCCCAGGCCGTTGCCCGGTGTGCTGCCGGTGGAATAGCCGTCCGGCAGACAATCGGCGAGCACGAAGCCCGGGCCCCGGTCGATCGAACACAGCTCCACGCCGAGGCCACCGCGCCCGGCCACGGTGCACAATTGCAGTTGCCCGCCGCCGCCGTGATTGAGCAGGTTGGTGCACAACTCGGTGGCGACCAGCGCAACACGTCCGCAGGCGTCCTGGTCGAATCCGCTGGCCTGGGCAAGCGCCACCGCATCGCGGCGCACCTGTCCCACCTGGGTCACTTCCTCGACACGGATGACCTGGGTGAGCGCGCCGGCAACATTCACTTCCATTTGGTGATGGTGATGCGCGTGCCCTTCCCCGCAGCGCTGTCCAACACGAAGTCGTCCACCAACCGCCGGCTGCCGGACAGGCCCAGGCCCAGTCCGCTGCCGGAGGTCCAGCCATCGGTGAGCGCAAGTTCCAGATCGGGGATGCCCGGGCCGTCGTCGCGGAAGGTCAGCTGCACGCCCTTGCGGATGCCGCTTTCCACCACCGCCCAGTCCATGTCGCCGCCGCCGCCATAGATCACCGTATTGCGCGCCAGCTCGCTGGCGGCGGTGACCAGCTTGGTCTGGTCGACCAGGCGCAGGCCGCACTGCACCACCAGCTTGCGCACGGTCTGCCGCGCCAGCACCACATCCTGCTCGGTGCGCACCGGTTGCGAGCCGGCGCTCATGACGATGCGTCGGGTTGTTGCAGCAGCCGCATGCCGCGTTCGACATCGAGCGCGGTGCGCACCGAAGGCAGGGTCAGGCCCAGCTCGACCAGGGTGATCGCCACCGCCGGCTGCATGCCGACCACCACGGTCCTGGCGCCCATCAGCGCGGCCAGCCCGGAGATGGTGCTGATCATGCGGCCGATGAACGAATCGACGATATCCAGCGCGGAGATGTCGATCAGCACGCCACGCGCCGAGGTGGCGCTGATCTTTTCCGACAGGTCTTCCTGCAGTTGCAGCGCGAGCTGGTCATGCATGTCCACCTGGATGGTGACCAGCAACAGGTTGCCCATCCGCAGGATCGGGATGCGCTCCATGTCAGTCTGCCCTGCTGACGGTCAGGCCGGTGCGCTTGAGCGCCAGCGCCAACGCGTCGGCCAGGTTGGCCTTGGTCACGATGCCCTGCAGATCCAGCCCCAGATGCACGATGGTCTGCGCAATCTGCGGGCGCACGCCGCTGATGATGGCATCGGCGCCCATCAACCGGATCGCGGTGACGGTCTTGAGCAGATGCTGCGCCACCAGCGTGTCCACGGTGGGCACGCCGGTGATGTCGATGATGGCGATTTCCGAACCGGTGTCGACGATGCGCTGCAACAGCGATTCCATCACCACCTGGGTACGTTGCGAATCCAGCGTGCCGATCATCGGCAGCGCCAGCACGCCCTCCCACAGTTTCACCACCGGCGTGGACAGCTCCAGCATCTCTTCCTGCTGCCGCACGATGATGTCTTCGCGGGTCTTCTGGAACGCCTTGACGGTGTACAGACCCAGGCGGTCGAGCAGTTCGGACAGCGCCCACAGCTGCTGCCCGAGGTCTTCCGGCGTGCTGGCGTATTGGCGCTGCACCAGTTCGAACAGCACGCGTTTGAGCGAGAAAATGAAGTTGGCGGTTTCCTGCGAATCGAAGCCGCGCGTGGCGCGATCGCGCGAA
Organism: Xanthomonas sp. NCPPB 1325; assembly: GCF_041477645.2. NCBI lineage: Bacteria > Pseudomonadati > Pseudomonadota > Gammaproteobacteria > Lysobacterales > Lysobacteraceae > Xanthomonas > Xanthomonas sp. NCPPB 1325. The sequence continues at coordinate 1,571,059 of NZ_CM192985.1, read as the reverse complement.
AGCGTCTCCAGGAAGCGCCGCACTTCGCTCCACTCGGCGCTGTCGAGACTGCTGCCGTCATCCTTCAGCGAGGCGACCAGCAAGCGCAGGAAGTCCGCGCCCTGGGCCTGCAGATCCTGCCGCGAGATGCGCGCATCGTTGCCAAGGCCCGACCCCAGCCAGGCGGCCAGCAACGCGGCTTCCTGGTCACGAATCGCGTCGATCGAGCGCTGCTGCAGTGCCACCATGAGATCACCCGCCAAAGTAAAAGTAGAGAGGCTGGGCATGCGGGCTGGACTGCGCCCTGTCCGACGCGGCGCCCCCACGCCGATGCGCAGCAGAGTAAAGCAATTCAGATTCGGCAACCAGCACGCAAATCTGTAGCGGTCAGAGGACGCCACCGCGGCAGTTTGACATTGCGGCGCCACCACCGAACGTGCGCCGGGCCACGCCTGCAGACAACGCCGGCGCGGCGCATCGATGGCGACCGGAGCGGGCCGCCGCAACAGCGGCGTGCCTCTGCCCTGCTGCATCGGGTGCGAACCGCACCACCCTGCATCCGTCCTTCGCATCGGCGCATTCCCGAAATCGACGGCCGCGACGAACAGATGCTGGCCGGGGCCATCGCGCCAACCCGCCACTTCAAACGCAGCGGCCTGGACCTGCCGGATGTCAGCAAGGGCTTCAGCACGCCGAGTGCGCAGATTCCGTGGGGGCCGGCGCTGTTGGCGCAGATCGCCGAACGCCTCAGCCGCGAGGCGCAATTACCGGTTGCCTCGTCTAGGAATATCCACGACCCGCACAAGGCAGACCGGGTGGCGGCCGACGGGCAGATGACGCTGGTGATGATCAGCCGCGCGCACCTTGCCAACCCGCAGTGGCCGTCTCCGGCGGCACTGGCACTGGGCCAGATAGGCCTGTCGTAGGTGCTGCCGGCCTCCTGCGCACACTGGCTGGAGCGCTACGTCAGACACAGTTGATCGTCGGCATGCTGCAAGGGTGCCGCTGGATGCGCAGCCTCGCAGCCAGCGCAGCGTGTTATCTACCGACTGCCTTACAGCCCGTAGCGCTCCACCGCATCCAGATGCGGGCGCGGGTCCTGATCGCAGGCCTCGGCCAGGCGCAGCCAGCACATCGGGTGCGACCAGCGCGAGGTCGTACAGCGCAAGACGCGGTGCAATTCCTGCGGCGAGACGTTTTCCGGAAGCGCCACCGTGAACAACACACCCGGCAGACCCGAGGCGGGGTCCTCCGGATCGAACGCCTCCGGGTGTTCCGGGTCGACCACGCGGTAGTCCGCGCGGCTATGCCGCCACAGCTTCCATCCACGCATCTCCAGGTCGGCACGCAAGGCCTCGACCACCTCTTCTCCCGGGTCCACACCATCCACCAGCCAGCTGCTGCCGTAGCCGCCGGTCTGCAGCACGTGTACCTGCGCATAGGTCGGCACGAAGCGCTCGCGCTCGGCATCCTCTTCCGGCGCCGGGTACAGCAACTCGGCATCGAACACGACCCAATCGCCCACATGCTGGCGGCGGTGCGCGGGCGCATTTTCGATGATGCGCGCCGTCACCGGGCCGGTGCGGCGCGCGTAGTACTCGGCCACTTCGCCATCGTCGACGCAACGCACGATCACCCAGCCCCAGTCTTCCTCGACCACCCCGCTGGTGCTGCTCAGTTCCATGCCGATCGCCGCTGCCGAGGCCCGCACCGCGTCCCAGTCCTGCGCAGCGCTGGCCGCGGTCATGTGGTCCCAGTACGCCGAACGTGGCTCCTCCAGCACCGCGATCAACTGGCGATACACCGCGGCCGCCTCGGTAAAACGGCCGGTGGTGAGATACATGCGCGCCAGCAATCCACGCGCGCCATGCGAGCCCGGAGAAAGCTCCAGCAGCGCCATGCAGGCCTGCTCCAGCGCCGGCCAGTCGGCCAGCCGCTGGGCCAGTTGTGCCTCGCACCACAACGCCACCACCGGCACCTGCGGGCGGTACAGCAGCGCCAGGCGGCGCGCACCGGCATCGTCGCCACGGCCCAGCAATAAATTCATCAGGCGGAAGGTGGGACTGGTTTCGTGGTCGGCATGCCGCTGCACGAAAGACCACAGCAGCGCGATGGCCTGCTCGTCCGCCGCGCAGGCGCTCAGCGCCGATGCCGCGGTGTCGACCAATTCGGCGTCGTCGGGGCGCTCGGCGGCCGCCTGCAACAGCCATTGCGCTTCACGCTCCGGGTTACGCACCACCTCCTCGCCCTGCGCGTTCAACCACGCCAGCAACTGCGCGGCTGGCACCGGTGGCGCCTCGCCGGTGGAAGCCGCCTCGATACGCGCGGCCCAGCCATCCAGCGCCTGCGTCGCGCCACGGTCCTGGCGCAGCTTGGACGCATGCGTGCGTGCCAGGACCAGATGCCGGCGCGCGGTCCACACCGCGCCACGCTGCAGTGCCAGGTCGATCGCCAGCTCGGCCGCCTCGATCAGAATGCGATGCGCACCGACCTGCGCGTAATGATCGAGCATCAGCTGCAGGCGGCTGCCCAGATCCCAGGTGTTGCGCGCAGGTGCGCGCGCGGCCAGCACCGCCACCGCGCGCAGCCAGTGCAGGCGATACCGCGGCGCCACCTCGCGCCACGGCAGCAGCGACTCCATCGCTTCGTCATCGCGATGCAACATGGCCAGCGCGCGCGCCTTCTGCAAGCGACGCGGCTGGCTGCAATTGGCCCACTCCGCGCCTTCGCGCGCCGCGTCGCGTTCGCGTTGTTCGATCAAAGCCAGCGCCTCGTCTGCACGCCCCAGCGACAGCAGGATCGAGATGCGCATGTCCGGCACGCCATCAAAGATCTCGCCGCCGTGCGCAACGATGGCCTGCGATTGTTGATCCAGGTACGCCAGTGCAGCGTCGCCGCGACCGTCGTCGAGCAGGGCATCGGCCTTTTCGCAGCTCAGGCACTGATAGCACGACCAGCTCGGGTCGATGCGGCCCAGGGTTTCGTCGCAGACCTCGATACGCTCCCGCACCCAGCCCGGGCCATCGATATTGGCGTAGCACGCCGCCAGGTCCTGCGTCACGCACACCGATTGCGGGCACTCCACTGCATCGGCACGGTGCGCCCGCTCGAACAAGGCCACCGCATCGCCCAGCGCACGCTCGCCCTCGCACAGATTGCCGACCCGGTTGCGCATCTCCCAGTGGCCGACGAACACCTCCAGCCACGGGTTGGCGAGCGTCTTGCCCAGCGCACGCGCCTCGGGCAACAGGGCCTCGGCGCGCTCGATCTGCAGATCGCAGATATGGTCGGTCAGGCGCGTCAGCAGCTGCGCGTTCTGCGGCTGCCCGGCGTCGCCCAGGTCGTCCTGCAGCTTTTCCACCCAGTTCCAGATTTCCATCGCGTGCGTCCTTCAGTGCGGCGCTCAGCGCGCCAGCAATTGCGTCACGGCCCCGGCAAGATCGCCGAACGCCTGGTTGAGATCCGGACCGCCCGATGCGCCGCCGCCGGGTGGCGGCTGCGTGCGCCCCTGTGCCGACACGATCACCTTGAGCGAGCGCAGCAGGCGCGCGGCAACCGCTGCCTGCGGGTTGCCGGCGCGCTGCGCGGCCAGCAATGCCTGCAACGCCGGATTGTCCAGATTGAGATACAGCCGCTGGGTCTGACGTGCTTCGATGCGCGCGGTGAACTGGCGCGCCAGCCGCAATGCGGCGGTGGACACCCGCTTGTCGTTTTCGTCCTGCTCCAGCCGGCGTTTGAGCTCAGCCTCGCGGTCGGGCACCACCACCAGCGGCAGTTCTTCGGGGCTGAAGCGCGCCGGCACCAGCGCTTCGCCATCGCCCAGGTGCTGTTCCAGCCACGCCAGTTCGTCGGCCGGCAACGTGTCCAGATGGAACAGTTGGCGGTTGCCGTGCTCGGTGCCCAGTTCGACCAGCCGCACCCCCTTGGCCTGCGCCCAGCGACGCAGGAACGGCACCACCGCATAGCGGTTTCCATAAGCCACCGGCACGCCCATCGCACGGAACAGCATTTCCTCGAAACCGCCGTCGCTGTCGAGGATCACATGCACCGCGCCACGCGCCGGCAATTGCTGCGCCGGCAGGTCGCCCTGCGAGGTGGGTACGCGCACGTGTTCCAGCAGCAGTTCGAACAGGCGCTCATCGCACAACGCCGCGCCGAGCAACGCTTCGTTGTGCCGCAACAGGATGCGGCGCCACGCCTCCGGTTGCTGGCGCGCCACCTCCGCCAGCCCCTGCACCAGCGCCTCGGACAAGGCATGCTGCACCGCGCTGTAAACCGTGTCTCGCTGCAGATCCTCGCGGCTTGCGGTCGGGGTCAGGCGGTTGGATTCGATCACCCCGCCGATGAAGCCCGCCCATGGTGGCAGCAGTTCGCGCGCATTGTCGTCTAGCAACATGCCACGCAGAAACACCGACAGATTGCGGTTGTCGCTGGTGCCATAGGTTGCGCCGTCCTGCACCCACAGCAGGCCCACCGCATCGCTGCCATCGTCGGCACGTACCGGCATGCAGCACAGCGGTTCGAAGTTGCGCTCGAAGCGTGCCGCGAACTCACGTTGCCGGCGCCACGCCTGCACCGGATGCAGCGGCACCGCATCGTGCGTGCGCCATGGCGGCGGCTCGGGATTGATCGGCTGCGCATCGGCGCCGACCCAGATCGGCTCGCGCAGCAATGCGCAGTAACGCGACAGGATCTCGTGCAGCCGCCCCTGCTGCGCCAATGGCACATATTGCTCATGCAGTTCCAGCACCACCTCGGTGCCCACCTGGGCACGCGCCGGAATCGGGCTCGCCGTGTAGTGCTCGGCATTGCTGGAGATGTAGCAATGGCCCAACGTCGGGCTCTGGTAGGAGGTGGTGCGCACGGTGACGCGCCGTGCCAGCACGAAGGCGGACAAGAACCCCAGCCCGAACATGCCGATCAAACCGCTGTCTTCATGCCCGCCCTGACGCAGCCCGCGGGTGTATCCCACCCCGACGGTGGCCAGATAGTCGTGGATTTCCTGCTGGGTGAGCCCGGCACCGGTATCGATGATGCGCACGATGCCCTGCGCCGGATCGGCCTGCACATGGATGCGCGACTCGCCATGCCAATCAGGCTGCTCCAGGCGGCGGCGCAGAATCGAATCGTGCGCGTTCTGCACCAGCTCGCGCAGCGCGACCACCGGCGTGGAATACAGATGCTTGCTGAGCACGGACATCAGTCCATTGAGATCGACGCCGGCGCGGCGGATCTGTGAGGCGTCCGTCGCCTCGGAGATAGGATCTTGCATGATCGTCGTCGTTTCCTTGGCGGCCACGCCCGTCCTCGGACGCGCCTCCTGATGGCAGTGCGAGCCGGCAAGGATAGCCGCTGGCCATCTTGTACGCACGTCTCACTTCGGCTCCTGCCCTACCGTGCGTACAGCCAACGGCGCCTGTCTCCGGTCATCGAAAACGACGCGCCACGGCCCGGCATGCGCACCGGGCCGCGGCCGGCTCGACTAGCGCTGCAAGGTTTCCATCGGCGCCTCGTTGAAGTGCTGGCGGTACCCCTTGGCCAGCGCTGAACGACTGCCAACGCCCCAGCGGCTGGCCGCCTGCAGCACACTGCCGCATCCGCCGTCGGCCAGCAGTTCGTCGCGGATGCTCTGCATGCGGTAACGCCGCAGGACCTGGGTCGGCGACAGCCCGGTGGCCGACTTGAACGCCTGCTGCAGCGCGCGCCCGGTCACCCCGATCTGCGCGGCGACTTCATTGATCGACAGATCCGAGCGGTGCGCGTTGGTGATCATGTAGCTATACGCGCGCCGGTACTTGGCCGGCAACCGCGCGGAGATGTCGTCGCTCACATGCGCAGGCGTGCCGCTTTCCAGCAGCCGCGGCGCCTGCACTTCGCTGCGCAGGCATTGCACCGCACCCAGCGCGTAGCGGTTGTACAGCAGCAAGGCCTGTTCGGTACGACCCAGCGCCTGGCTGATCTTGGCCTGGCAATACTCGTACTCCAGATTCCAGCGTGGCGCGTGATGCCGCCCGGCGCCGGCCAGCGCACGCTCGGCCAGATCGGCCCGGCCCACCGCCAGCGCCGCCAGCGCCAGCTCCACCTGCGCATCCTGTCGTGCGCACGGCGGGCAGCCGTTCGCCGCCGCCGGCAATGCGTCGATCTGGGCGTCGAAGCCGAACGTGTCGCCGCCGGCAATCCGCAGCAGGTTGCGGACATGCCGCATGCGCTGTGCAAGCACCGGCATGCTCTCGGCCAGATCGGCAATGCAGGCCCGCAGTTCGCTGGGCTCGAACGCATGCGCGGCATCTTCCTGGCGCAGCGTGGCCTGCCAGAACACGTGGTCGCTCATGCGGTCGGCACGGCGGATGCGCAGCTGCGCGATCATGTCCAGCCGCAACGCGGTGGTGATCCGCACCCAGTCCGAGGCTCCGCTTTCCAGCTCCGCCAGCACCTCGTGCGCCCGCTCCAGGGTCTGCAGTGCCAGCGTGCTCTGGCCAAGGTGGAAATGGGTCAGCGCCTTGCCCAGCAGGCTCTCGCCGCCCAGGCAGGCGGGGGTATCGCGATCCATCGCCAGCTGCGCGAAGCAGTTCAGTGCAGCGCTGAGTCGGCGCTGGCTGAGCATCAACCATGCGGTATTGCGGCAGGAGAGCAGCCGCAGTTGCCGCTGATGGCCACGCATTGCCTTCAGGGCGTGGCGGTAGGCGTCTTCGGCCTCCTCCTGGTACTCCAGGATCAACAACGCATCGCCACTGGCACCGAGCAGCGCGACTTCATCGTCGGTTCCCTCGGGCGCGGCCTGTCCATCGCGGCGTTGTTGAAGATGTTGCAGACCTTGCGGCCAGGCACCAACCAGCATCCTGCTTGTATAGGTAGGAAGACGATCTGCGTACGACAAGGCAGAAATCGCTGCGAAGTAGGTGGTAAGGATCATGCCGGGCTCTCTCATAGGGGGATGAGCAAATGACAACAGCGCGCCGCTCTCGCTGGCGCAAACGATTGTATGCAGCGGATCCAATGGAATTTCTCACCTTGGAGCGCCGCAAAAATCAAAAAACCTCACTCTGTCCACCACCGGCCCTGCCGTGCGTTTTGCATAAGCGTCTTTGTCATTTGCGTACGCCAGAGAATGTCTAGCGCAGGACATTGCAACCGAGTCGAGCGTGCATCGAAGACACGTTGGCGCCACTTCCTGCGCGCTCATTGCACAACGTCTGCCAACACATCACCTCGATGTGGATTTTGGGCGGTTAGCGGTCGCTGCGCATCGGCACGTCTGATGATCCAGAGCATTCAACGCACGCGCGTCGGCCACTCATAACCGAAGTCACTTTCTGGTTACCGACCCCGCAAACCTATTCCAACTGCGATGCGCGAGCGTCCTAATCGCAATACCCTGGTCTAGACCTCTCACGACCAATTTCATGGCTGCCGCCCAGCCAGTTGCACAGCTGAAGCCGCCAGGATTCCGCTGCAAACTGCGCGTCTATGCGTCTTTCGTATCGCGCATGCCCTGTGTGTAAGAGCTGCATTACGCATACATGAGCGCAAGTTAAAGCGCGCCTACCCGAACCCGAAGAAAAGTGCGCAGCAGTGAAACTTTCTGCCTTTGGAATGGTACATACCATTCGTCCGACCTCGGTCAGACCCTTCCCCCGGCAGCCCGATGGTATGGCGATGCACTTATCCAGAGATGTGGGTTTCATCATGGCGCCAACCGCCCGTTGCCGGCATCCAATACATGGCCTGTCTGCGTGCCAGCACGGGAAGGCCGGCTGATGCACGGCAACGCCTCCGGGAAGCAGGGATCGGCTTTCCTGTTGACGCAGGACGCACGCCTGGCCTCGCAGGTCAATGCGAGCCTTGCCCCGCTGACTCCGCACGTCGCGGTGTTTTCCGATGAACTGGAGCTCTTGCGGACGCTGCGGCATTCGCCCTGCGAGCTGCTGATCTTCGACGCCACTTGCGTGGCCTCGGACGACAGCTCGGTGCTGGCCTGGCAGCGCTGCCACAGCGGCCATCCCACGCCACTGATCGTGCTGGGGCGTTTCGACTGCCCGAACGACATCCTGGCCTGGTACCAGTCCGGCGCACAGGAAGTGTTAGCGCTCCCATTCAACTCGCACGAGCTGCAGGTGCGTGCGGCGTTGGCGGTCAGCCCGGCGCCCCAGGCCTGCCAGGAGGTCCAGCAACTGAGTGTCGGCCCGTACCAACTCGTGCGCGAGGAAAACACCGTCTATCTGCATGGCAAGCCGATCGTGCTGACCTCGCGCGAATTTTCGATTGCCTGGCTCCTCTTCTCCAGCCCTGGCGTGTGCTTCCGCCGCTGCCAGTTGGCCAAGGCGGTCTGGGGTAGCCACACCGAATTCACCGACCGCACGATGGAACAGCACATCTACAAGCTGCGCAAGAAACTGCAGCTATGCAATCACAGTGGTGCGGTACGTATCCGGACCGTGTATTCGCACGGATACAAGCTGGAACTTGCCTCATCAGACAAGGATCCGCTTTTGCCAGGTAAGAGCCTGAGTGCAACCACTGCCCATCATTCGGCCGCCTGCTGAGCAAGCTGCCGATGAGGTCGTGCCTCATGCCACGCGCCGCGCCGTAGACAACCGGCCGCGTAAACGACGATGGCGCAGGGGATGCCTGCGCCATCGTTCGATCACGCTTGAACCAGCTGCTTACAGCTTCGGGTTTTCGCCGTATTGATTCGGGCCGGGCGTACCTTCCAGGCACATGAAGACCAGCACGACAAGACCGCCGACGTACGGCACGAAGCTGATCAGATAGAACCAGCCCGACTTGTCCTGGTCATGCAGGCGACGCACGGTCACCGCGATACTCGGCACCATCATCGCCAATACCACGATGATCATGATGGCGAACACCAGCCACGCCAGCGGGCCGGGGTTGCCGTCGCCGCCCATGACCGCTGCCGCAATACCGAACATGATGGTCAGGACGACCAGGATGATCGCCTGCAACAGCATGAACATCCAATATTCCTTGCGACGCGAACGCCCTTCGAAGTCGGCATAGCGCTTGAGCGGCAACAACATCCATTCCATTGTGTTTCTCCAGTACGGGCAGGCAGCGGTGTTTGTGATCCGCTGCTCGATGCAGCGGCCGCGCATGTTGCCATAGCGCACACCGCGTGAAAACGGTTTCTGTCTCCACAGATGCAGATGACACCGGGCCAGCCGACAGACGGTCGCAGCCTCGGTAGAGGCCGTTTCTGCCGGGACGGCGCACTGTCCGGCAGGCTGGGCTCGCAAGGCGTTCGGTGTCTCGCGACAGCGCAACCGCCTGCTGCAGCTGCTCGCGGTGCCCCGCCCGGCAACGGGCCGACCGGGTTGTCCTCGTGCAGGCTGCCTGCACGAATCAAGCGGGAATGCCGCTACTCCGCCGCCGCCTCCAGCGCCTGGCTCAGCCGCTCCACCGCGATGATCTCCATGCCCTTGATGCTGGCAGTCTTGGGCGCGTTGGCCCGGGGCACGATTGCCCGCTTGAAGCCATGGGTGGCGGCCTCCTTCAACCGGTCCTCACCGTTGGGCACCGGGCGGATCTCGCCGGACAGGCCTACTTCGCCAAAGGCGATGGTCTTCTCGGACAACGGCCGGTCGCGCAACGAGGACAGCACCGCCAGCAGCACCGGCAGGTCGGCCGCGGTTTCCTGCACGCGAATGCCGCCCACCACGTTGACGAATACGTCCTGATCGCCCACCACGATGCCGCCGTGCCGATGCAGCACTGCCAGCAACATCGCCAGGCGGTTCTGCTCCAGCCCCACGGCGACCCGCCGCGGATTGGACAAGGGGGATGAATCCACCAGCGCCTGCACTTCCACCATCAACGGCCGGGTGCCTTCGCGGGTGACCATCACGCAACTGCCCGGCTGCTGGGTGCTGCCGCCGGACAGGAAGATCGCCGACGGGTTGGAGACCTCCTTGAGGCCCTTCTCGCCCATCGCGAACACGCCCAGCTCGTTCACCGCACCGAAGCGGTTCTTGAACGCGCGCAACAAGCGGAACCGGCTGCCGCTCTCGCCTTCGAAATACAGCACCGCATCGACCATGTGCTCGAGCACGCGCGGGCCGGCGATACCGCCCTCCTTGGTGACATGGCCAACCAGGAACACGGCGGTGCCGGTCTCCTTGGCGAAGCGCACCAGCCGCGCCGCGCTCTCGCGCACCTGGCTCACCGAGCCCGGCGCCGCAGTCAGCGACTCGGTCCATAACGTCTGCACCGAGTCGGCCACGATGAGTTTGGGCCGCGCCACGCTGGCGTGCTGCAGGATGTGTTCGATGCCGGTTTCGGCCAGGGCGTTGAGCCCTTCCAGCGGCAGATCCAGGCGCACCGCGCGTCCGGCCACCTGCGCCAGCGACTCCTCGCCCGTGACGTACAGCACCGGCAGCGTGCTGGCCATGCTGGCCAGCGCCTGCAGCAGCAACGTCGACTTGCCGATACCCGGGTCGCCGCCGATCAGCACCACCGCCCCTTCCACCAGCCCGCCGCCCAGCACGCGGTCGAACTCGCCGATGCCGGTGGACACGCGCGCCTGCTCGGTCTGCTGCACGTCCTTGAGCGCCATGATCTTGGGCGCCTCGGCCTTGCCGGCCCAGCCGCTGCGCCGCGACGCCGCCGGCGAGGCCTTGCTGCCGGGCGTGGCGCTTTCGAGCACGATCTCGCTGAGCGTATTCCAGACACCGCACTCAGTGCACTGCCCCTGCCACTTGGTGTACTCGGCGCCGCACTCGCCGCAGACATAGGCCGTTTTCGCCTTCGCCATCGTCTCTTGCCTGTTGTTCTCGAACCGACAGGATAGTGGCTGACGGTCTCAGCATGCGCGACGCACGCGTTCGGGAATCGGGAATCGGGAATCGGGAATCGTCAGAGTCGATGACGACCTGGTGCGCTATGCAATGACGTGCGCGCAGACGATGCCAATGTGCTCGGCTGGTGTCCATCTCGGATCACATCGACGCATCAATGCAAAAAAGCTGCCTGACCGGCACGAGCAGTCAGGCAGCTTCGGCTCCACCACTCCCACGGTGCGGAACGCCGTGGGAGTGCATGACTTAGCGCGGCTTGTACAACTCGCTCAGGCGATCCGGCTTGCCGGCGATGCGTTCCAGATGCGGGTACAACAGCCCACCGTGATAATCGAGGCGCACGGTGTCGTAGCAGTCCAGGCGCTTGACCAGCAATTCGATCGGCGCGGTGGTGCCCTTGGCCGCCTTGATGGCGTCCTTGATCACCTCGCTGCTGAAAGCGCGGCCATTCACCGCCACGATGGTGTTGCCGGTAATCAGCCCCGCATTGAACGCAGGACCGTCCCACAGCACATCGCTGATATCGCCCGAGGCTTTCAAGGACAGGCCAAGCGAATAGGTCAGGCTGACGTCCTTGTCGTCGCTCTCGTCTGCCTTGGTCGCCAGGTTCGGCTCCTCGGTGTAGACCAGCTTCCAGCCATTGGCCTCGATGCCGCCATTCAACGAGCCGTGCCCGTCCATGCGCTCGCGCAACAGACTCGCCCAGTCGTACGGTGCAATGCCGTTGAGCGTGCTCACGATATCGTCGAAGGTGTACGGGTTGACGTCCCAATCTCCATTCTTCATGCCGAAGAACGCCTTGCCGAAGTCGTCGATGGAGCGCTTGTTGTTGGTCAGCGCGCGCAGCTTGCTGTCCACTTCCAGCCACATCATCTGGCCGCCGGAATAGTAATCCTCGCTCATCTGATAGTTGCGGTACGCCTTCGGGCGGCGCATCGACATGGTCGGATCGTTGGTGGTGTCCTGCACCGTGCGCCAGGCCATGCCGGGGCGACCACGCTCGTACTGGGCCGCCACGCCGGCCAGCATGTCGCGCGCCTGGTCCTGCGTCCACAGGCCGGACCGCGCAGCCATCACTTCGCCCCAGAACTGGGTCTGGCCTTCGTACAACCACAGCAGGCTGTCGCCCATTGGCACGTTGAAATTGGGCGTGGCCAGGTCGGCGCCACGGCGGTACTTGCCGTTCCAGGAATGGTTGAATTCGTGCGCGAGCAGGTCGCGCCCGGTCCAGCTCTTGTCCCACTCGGTGAAGTAGGTCGGCACGCCGCTGTTTTCACTGGAGCGATGGTGCTCCAGGCCGATGCCGCCCAGCTTTTTGGTCAGCGCCAGCAGGAATTCGTAATGATCGAAATGCCGCGCACCGTAGAGCTTGTCCATCTGCTGCACCAGCGCCGCATGCGCCTTGATCTGCTCGGGCTTGGCTTCCAGCGACTTGGCTTCGTCGGCAAACACATTGAGATAGACCGGCTGCTTGCCCGCGCTCAGCTCCACACGCTTGTAGTACTTGCCGGCGAACATCGGCGAATCGACCAGGTCGTCGAAATCGATCGGCTTGAAGGTCACCGTGTCGCCCACGCGGCGGTCGGTTTCCAGCGCGGTGGCATAGCTCCAGCCGGCAGGCAAGGTGACGCTGGCCTGCGCCTTGATGTTGCGTGCGAAATAACCGGCCGGATACAGCGCCGTGGTGTTCCACTGCAGGTTGAGCATCTCCGGGGTCATCATCACCCGGCCCTGGGTGGGAGCCTGCGGCGAGAGGAACTTGAACTCGGCGGTCAGCTCGGTGGCACCCTGCGGCACGTCCACCTTGAACGCGTAGACGTCGAACTGGTCGCGCGTCCATGGCACCACCTTGCCATCGACCTTGATCACCAGACCGGCCAGCTTGTCGATCGGGCCGGTCGGCGAATGGTTGCCGGGAATCCATTGCGGGTACAGCAGCGTCATCGGGCCGGGCTTGGCCGACATGGTGGTCTTGACCTTGAAGATGCGGTGCGCCAGATCGGTGGCATCCACGTCGATCTTCAAGGTGCCGTCGAACGGCACGTCCTGCGGCGGTGCGGTTTGCGCGGCCGCAGGCAACGACAGTGCCGCCAGCAACGACACGGACAACAGGGTGGGCATCTTCATCGCAACTCCGCAGGGACCTGGAACAGGCAAGCCCACGATGCTAAGCGCCCGCCTGTGCTTCCCCGTATGCCATTGGTCATGTTGCGCGCGATTGACGCATAAAAAAAAACCGCCAATCGCTTGGCGGCTTTTTTCTTCAACGGTGCGTCGATCGGGCGTGGTGCCGTCTCAATGCATCATGTTGACGTTCATGTTGTGCAGCACCCACAGCGAGCCGACGATTACGATGCCGATGATCAGCAGCGAGAACAGGCCCACCTGCACGTTGGAGCGCTGCTCGGGCGTGCGGTCCATATGCAGGAAATACACCATGTGCACCAGCATCTGCACCGCGGCCATGACCGAGATGACGACGATGGTGACGCCCTTGGAGAAGGCGCCGCTCATCACCATCGCAAACGGGATGACAGTGAGGATCACGGCCATCACGAAGCCGATCAGGTAGGACTTCAAGCCGCCGGCATGCGCATCGGCAGCAGTATCGGTGTGGTGGTGATTGGCCATTACAGCGCTCCCAGCAGATAGACGACGGTGAACACACCGATCCAGATGATGTCCAGGAAGTGCCAGAACAGGCTCAGGCAGGCCAGACGCGTGCTGTTGCGCGGGGTCAGGCCGTTCTTTGAGATCTGGATCACCAGCACCGCCATCCACAGCAGACCCGATGCCACGTGCAGACCGTGCGTGCCCACCAGGGTGAAGAAGGCGGACAGGAACGCACTGCGACCCGGGCCGGCACCTTCATGGATCAGGTGATTGAACTCCCACACTTCCATGCACAGGAAGCCGATACCCAGCAGCGCGGTGACGCCCAGCCAGCCATACAGGCCGGTCATGCTGCGCTTGTGCGCGGAGATCATCGCAAAGCCGAAGCTCAGGCTGCTGAACAACAGCAGGAAGGTTTCCACCAGCACGAACTTCAGGTCGAACAGCTCCTTGGCTGTCGGCCCGTCCACCGTGGCGCCCGAGAGCACCGCATAGGTGGCGAACAGGCCCGCAAACAGCAGGCAGTCGCTCATCAGGTAGACCCAGAACCCGAAGACGGTGTTGCCACCGCCGTCGTGATGCTCGTCGTGGTCGTGATCGTGGCCGCCCGCATGGGCGGCGTGGTCAAGCGTGGTCGAGGAAGCCATGGTCATACCACCTTCGCGGCCTGCGCCGCCTGTTGCTGTTCGAGCAGGGCAAAGCGTGCGTTTTCGATGCGCTCCACTTCATCGGCCGGCACCCAGTAATCGATATCGTCATCGAAGGTGCGTGCAATGAAGCTGCCGATCATGCCCACCAGGCCGATGATGGCCAGCCACCAGATGTGCCAGATCAGGCCGAAACCCAGCAGCACACTGAAGGCACCGATATAGACGCCTGCACCGGTGTTACGCGGCATGTGGATCGGCTCGTACTTGGACGGACGCACCCAGCCCTTGCCGTTCTGCTTGTCGGCCCAGAACTGGTCGCGGTCGTCGATATGCGGCAGCACGGCGAAGTTGTAGAACGGCGGCGGCGAGGAGGTGGCCCATTCCAGCGTGCGGCCATCCCACGGATCGCCCGTGTAGTCCATATGCTCCTTGCGCTTCCACACGCTGTAGCCGATCTGCACCAGGTTCAGGAAGATACCCAGGCCGATGATCGCAGCACCCACCGCGGCGACATACAGCCACGGCGCCCACTCGGGGTGGTTGTAGGTGTTCATGCGACGGGTCATGCCCATGAAGCCAAGCACGTACAGCGGCATGAAGGCGACGAAGAAACCGATGATCCAGCACCAGAACGACGCCTTGCCGATCTTCTCGTTGAGCTTGAAGCCGAACGCCTTCGGGAACCAGTAGGTCAGACCTGCCAGGTAACCGAACACCACGCCACCGATGATCACGTTATGGAAGTGCGCGATCAGGAACAGGCTGTTGTGCAGCACGAAGTCCACGGCCGGAATCGCCAGCATCACGCCGGTCATGCCGCCGATGGTGAAGGTGATGATGAAGCCGATCGTCCACAGCACCGGCGAGGTCATGTGCACGCGACCGCGGAACATGGTGAACAGCCAGTTGAAGATCTTCACGCCGGTGGGAATCGAGATGATCATCGTCGTGATGCCGAAGAAGGCATTGACGTTGGCACCCGAGCCCATGGTGAAGAAGTGGTGCAACCACACCACGAACGACAGCACGCCGATGCACGAGGTGGCATAGACCATCGAGGTGTAGCCGAACAACCGCTTGCGGCTATAAGTCGCAATCAACTCAGAGAAGATACCGAACGCCGGCAGGATCAGGATGTAGACCTCCGGGTGACCCCAGATCCAGATCAGGTTGACGTACATCATGGCGTTGCCGCCACCGTCGTTGGTGAAGAAGTGCGTGCCCAGGTAACGGTCGGCACCCAGCAGCGCCAGCGCCACGGTCAGGATCGGGAACGCGGCAATGATCAGGATGTTGGTGATCAGCGCGGTCCAGGTGAAGATCGGCATGCGCATCAGGGTCATGCCCGGCGCGCGCATCCGCATGATCGTCACGAAGAAGTTGATGCCGGTCAGCAAGGTGCCCAACCCGGACACCTGCAACGCCCAAATGTAGTAGTCGACACCGACCCCTGGACTGTATTCCAGCCCCGACAACGGCGGATACGCCAGCCAGCCGGTCTGCGCGAATTCACCGACACCCAGCGAGATGTTGATCAGCGCCGCACCGGCCACGAACAGCCAGAAGCTCAGCGAGTTCAGGAACGGGAACGCCACGTCGCGTGCGCCGATCTGCAGCGGCACGATCAGGTTCAACAGGCCGGTCATGAACGGCATGGCCATGAAGAAGATCATGATCACGCCATGCGCGGTAAAGATCTGGTCGTAGTGGTGCGGCGGCAGCACACCTTCGCCGCCGTTACCTGCCAGCGCCTGTTGGGTACGCATCATGGCCGCGTCGGCAAAGCCGCGCAGCAGCATGACCAGCGCCACGATGATGTACATCACACCGATGCGCTTGTGGTCCACCGAGGTGAACCACTCCTTCCACAGGTAGCCCCACAGCTTGTACTTGGTGATGGCGCCCGCGATGAGCAGGCCGAGCAGCCCTGCACCACCCAGCGCGACCATGATGATCGGCTCGTGGTACGGAACTGCCTCGATCGTAAGTTTGCCTAGCATCACTTGTCTCCAGAAGTGCACATGGCGACCGGCTCTGCAGCCGATGCCTCATGGTCGCCATGACCCTTGCTGTGGCCCGGACCATTCATGTATTTGTCGACCAGCGAGCGGAACATGCCGTCCTGCACCGACGAGTAGTAGGTGACCGGATACTGTTCCTTGTCGTTGCGATTGGCGGCCAGCACCTGGTACTCGGCAGCATTCAACGCGGTCGGCGAGGCCTTGACCTTGGCCACCCACGCCTCGAAGCCGGCCTGATCGACCGCATGCGCCTTGAAGCTCATCTTCGAGAAGCCGTGACCGCTGTAGTTGGTCGACAGGCCGAAGTATTCGCCCGGCTCGTTGGCCACCAGATGCAGCTTGGTTTCCATGCCCGCCATGGCGTAGATCATGGTGCCCAGGTGCGGAATGAAGAACGAGTTCATCACCGTGTCGGAGGTGATCTTGAAGTTCAGCGGCGTGTGCACCGGGAACGCGATCTCGTTGACGGTGGCGATGTTCTGGTCCGGGTAGATGAACATCCACTTCCAGTCCAGCGACACCGCTTCGATGTTGATCGGCTTGACGTCCGAATCCAGCGGCCGGTACGGGTCCAGTGCGTGCGAGGAGCGCCAGGTCAGCACCGCCAGCACCAGGATGATCACGCACGGGATCGACCACACCACCACTTCGATGGCGGTGGAGTGCGACCAATCCGGCTCGTAGCGTGCCTTCGTGTTGGACGCGCGATACTTCCAGGCGAACGCAATCGTCATCACGATCACCGGGATGACCACGATCAGCATCAACACCACCGAGGTGATCAGCAGTTGCTTCTCGTCGTGGCCGATCTGGCCTTTCGGATTGAGGATGGCCGAGTTGCAGCCTGCCAGCAGCAGGAACGGCAACATCAGGCCTGGACGAAGTAAACGCCCGAGATGTTTCAGCGGAATCATCGGTCGATCCAAGTGCGAAGGAACGCCAGCCTCGTTCGTCGCTCCGCAAGGGAGATGTCCGACACTGCCCTTCCTGGTGAAGGCGGGCCCGCGCAGACCGAAGACACGGGTTAGCGCGCCAATTTTAATCTTTGCTGCACCTGCACGAAACCCATTGGCAATGATCTGCCGCAATTAATGCGCGCAAAAGTGTGCGACATGTTGTCGCAGCGCAGCGCGCGGGTGCAGTGGGCGGCCGTGGCCGTTACTGAAGCGCTGCGACCGTGCCAAAAAAGCGGTGTTGAAAAACGCATCCAGTTGCGCGCCGTCCCAAAACGCGACTGGGCCGGCCAAGGGCCGACCCAGTGCTGAAGCGTTGGTGCCGGAAATAGGAATCGAACCTACGACCTACGCATTACGAATGCGCCGCTCTACCAACTGAGCTATTCCGGCGAGCCGTGCATTGTAGGAGCACGACGCAGCCCGGTCAATCGATGCCGCCTGTCGCGCCATCGCCGATGCCGCCGGCGTCCGCCGCGCTCAACTGACCAGGCGCAGCCGCAGTTCCTTGGGCAGCGCGAACACCATCGATTCCGGCTCGCCTTCCAGTTCGGACACGCCTGCCGCACCGAGCTCGCGCAACCGGGCCAGCACGCCGTCGACCAGCACCTGCGGAGCGGAGGCACCGGCAGTCAGGCCGATATGCTGTTTGCCGACGACCCAGGCCGGGTCGATCTCGCTGGCATTGTCGATCAGGTACGACTCCACGCCATCGCGCCGGGCCAGCTCGCTCAGCCGGTTGGAGTTGGAACTGTTGGGCGAACCGACCACCAGCACCAGGTCGCACTGGCGCGCCAGATCGCGCACGGCGTCCTGGCGGTTCTGGGTGGCGTAGCAGATGTCGTCGTGCCTGGGCCCCTGCATCGCCGGGTAGCGTGCGCGCAGGGCCTCGATGATGCCCATGGTGTCGTCCACCGACAGCGTGGTCTGGGTGGTGTAGGCCAGGTTTTCCGGCTGGTTGATGTGGAGTGTGGCCACCTGCGCGATGTCCTCGACCAGATAGATGGTGCCCGCGCCACGCTCACGGCTCCACTGCCCCATCGTGCCTTCCACCTCCGGATGCCCGGCATGGCCGATCAGCACCACATCGCGGCCGGCCCGGCAGTGCCGCGCCACCTCGAAATGCACCTTGGTCACCAGCGGGCAGGTGGCATCGAACACCTTGAGCCCACGGCGCTCGGCTTCCTGGCGCACCGCCTGTGAGACGCCGTGCGCACTGAAGATCACCGTGGCGTTGTCGGGCACCTCGTCCAGCTCTTCGACGAAGATCGCACCGCGCTGCTTGAGGTCGTCGACCACGAAACGGTTGTGCACCACCTCGTGCCGCACATAGATCGGCGCGCCCAGCGTCTCGATCGCACGCTTGACGATCTCGATCGCGCGGTCGACGCCGGCACAAAAACCACGGGGATTGGCGAGCAGGACATCCATGCGGTGCATTCTACGGGAATGGCGATTGGGGAATGGAGCCGGGCAGCGCCGGTCCGCGGGAACTTCAGCGGCGATTCCCGATTCCCGGCTCCCGCTTGCCGGACTTGTCGAACAGGCCGAACACGGCAATCCCGATCGCGCCCCCCACGATCGCCGAATCGGCGATGTTGAACGACGGCCAGGTATGGCTGCCGATGTACCACTGGATGAAATCGACCACATGGCCGTGCACCAGCCGGTCGATCACATTGCCGATCGCCCCGCCGATCACCAGTGCATACGGCAGCGCGCTGCGCCACTCGTTGCGCGCGGTGCGCGACAGCCAGAACGCCAGCAGGCCGCTGATACCCACCGCCAACGCAGTGAAGAACCACAGCTGCCAGCCGCCGGCATCGCTCAGAAAGCTGAAGGCCGCGCCGGTGTTATAGGTGCGGTACCAGTTCCAAAAACCCTCGATGACCGGCACCGGGGTGTACTCGGGCAGGCTGGACAGCACCCAGGCCTTGCTCCACTGGTCCAGCCCGATCACCACGGCCGACAGCAGCAACCAGATCAATGCGGAGGGTTTGGGTCTTGCGGTCATCGAATCACCTTAGCTGTTGCTGCTCCCGGGTTCGGAAGAAGCTGCCCGACGGGCAAATCGGCAAGCGGTGCCGAATGCGCCGGCGAGGCCCTCATCCGGCGCTGCGCGCCACCTTCTCCCGCTTGCGGGAGAAGGGTATTGAAACGGACTCCCGCTTGCGGGAGAGGGAATCAAGCCATCAGAACCAGCGACGGTCCTCGCCAGGGCCTTCGATGTTGCTGACGCAGCGGCTGCACAGCTCGGGATGCCGCGGGTCGCTGCCCACGCTGGCCTGGTGATGCCAGCAGCGCACGCACTTGGCCTTGGTGGTCGGCTGCGCACTGACGAAGATGTCGTCGGTGCTGGCCGCGGTCACGGTCACATCGCCACTGATGAACAGGAAGCGCAGCTCCTGGCTCAGCGGCTGCCAGCGCGCGGCGGTCTGCGCATCGGCGGCCACGGTGATTTCCGCTTCCAGTGCGGCGCCGATGGCGCCATTGGCACGCATCGGTTCCAGCACCTTGGCGACCTGCTCGCGCAGCGCCAGCAACTTGTCGACATCGGCACTGGTCAACGCCGCATCGGCCGGCAGCGGCGCCAGGCCGTCATACCAGGTGGCGAACAGCACGTTGCCGACATGCTCGCCGGGCAGATACGCCCACAGCTCTTCGGCGGTGAAGGTGAGCACCGGCGCGACCCAGCGCACGAACGCCTCGGCCACGTGATACATCGCGCTCTGCGCCGAACGCCGGCCGCGCGAATCCTCGGCCATCGTGTACAGACGGTCCTTGGTGACGTCCAGGTACAGCGAGCCCAGATCCACGCTGCAGAAATTCAGCAGCGCCTGCACGATTTCGGCGAAGTCGTAGCGCGCGTAGGCGGCCACGATCTTTTCCTGCAGCTCATGCGCGCGATGCACGATCCAGCGGTCCAGCAACACCATGTCGTCCAGCGCCACCAGATGCTGCAGCGGGTCGAAGCCATGCAGGTTGCCCAGCAGGAAACGCGCGGTATTGCGCAGGCGGCGATACGCATCGGCATTGCGCTTGAGGATCTCCTGCGACAGCGACATCTCGTTGCTGTAGTCGGCCGAGGCGATCCACAGGCGCAGGATGTCCGCGCCCAGCGTCTTCATGATGTCCTGCGGCTCGATGCCGTTGCCCAGCGACTTGGACATCTTGCGGCCGTGCTCGTCCACGGTGAAGCCGTGGGTCAGGCACTGCTTGTACGGCGCCGCCTTATTCATGGCCACGCCGGTCAGCAGCGAGGACTGGAACCAGCCACGGTGCTGATCGGAGCCTTCCAGATACAGGTCCGCCGGCGTGGGCAGGCCGCGGTCCACCAGCACCGCCTCGTGGGTCACGCCCGAGTCGAACCACACATCCAGGATGTCGGTGATCTTGT
Organism: Xanthomonas sp. NCPPB 1325; assembly: GCF_041477645.2. Classification (NCBI taxonomy): domain Bacteria; kingdom Pseudomonadati; phylum Pseudomonadota; class Gammaproteobacteria; order Lysobacterales; family Lysobacteraceae; genus Xanthomonas; species Xanthomonas sp. NCPPB 1325. The sequence continues at coordinate 1,550,632 of NZ_CM192985.1, read as the reverse complement.
CGTAGTCGGCGGCCTCGTCGCCCAGCAGCTCGGCGGCATCCAGCGTGTACCACACGTCCACACCGCGCTGCTCCACCCGGTCGGCCACCTGCCCCAGCAATTCGGTGCTGCGTGGATGCGGCTCGCCGGTTTCGCGATGCACGAACAGGGCGATCGGCACGCCCCAGGTGCGCTGGCGCGAGATGGTCCAGTCCGGACGTCCTTCGACCATGCCGGCAATACGCGCCTGGCCCCAGGCCGGGTACCACGTCACCTGTTCGATCGCCTTAAGCGCGTCAGCGCGCAGGTTGGCCTGCTCCATCGAAAAGAACCACTGCGGCGTGGCACGGAACGCGATCGGCGTTTTGTGCCGCCAGCAGTGCGGATAGCTGTGCTCCATCTTGCTCGCCGCCAGCAGCACGCCGGTGTCGCGCAGCGCGTCGATGATGACCTCGTTGGCCTTCCAGATATGCAGCCCGGCCAGCACGGTATCGCCCAGCGGCGGGGTCGACGGCAGATACACGCCGCGTCCGTCTACCGGATTGATCTGCGCCGCGCCGTAGCGCTCCAGCAGCCCGTACTGCTTGGAGACCTGGTAGTCCTCCTGGCCGTGACCTGGGGCGGTGTGCACCGCGCCGGTACCGTCCTCGGCCGACACATGGTCACCCAGCAGCAGCGGGATCTCGCGCTCGACGTAGAACGGGTGATTCAGCAGCATCTGATCCAGCACCGCGCCCTTGGCGCGACCGTGCACCACCACCTCGTCCACGCCGTAGCGCGACAACGCCTTGGCCGCCAAGGCCTCTGCCATCACCAGCCAACGCGGCTGGCCGCGATCGGCCGGGCCTTCGACCAGCACGTAATCCAGTTCCGCACCCAGGCTCACCGCCAGCGAGGCCGGCAGCGTCCACGGCGTGGTGGTCCAGATCGGCACCGCCACGCTCACGTCCGCCGGTAGCGTCGCACCGAATGCGGCAGCGACAGCACCCGGATCGCGCGCCGGATAGGCGATATCCACCGTCGGCGAGACCTTGTCGGCGTATTCGATCTCGGCTTCGGCCAGCGCCGAGCCGCAATCGAAGCACCAGTGCACCGGCTTGACGCCACGGGTCAGATGGCCGTTCTCGATGATCCTGGCCAGCGCGCGCAGCTCGTTGGCCTCGAAGCGGAAATCCAGGGTCTTGTACGGGTTGTCCCAATCGCCCACCACGCCCAGGCGCTTGAAGTCGCGGCGCTGCAGATCGATCTGCTCGCTCGCGTACTCGCGGCACTTCTGACGAAATTCCGCCGCGTCCAGCTTCACGCCGACCTTGCCGTACTTTTTCTCGATCGCAATTTCGATCGGCAAGCCGTGGCAGTCCCAGCCCGGGATGTAGGGCGCATCGAAGCCAGCCAGATACTTCGACTTGACGATGATGTCCTTGAGGATCTTGTTGACCGCGTGACCGAGATGGATCTGGCCGTTGGCATACGGCGGGCCATCGTGCAGCACGAACAGCGGGCGTCCGGCCGCGTTCGCGCGCAGCTGCGCATACAGACCCTCGCGCTCCCAGCGGTCCAGCATCGCCGGCTCGCGCTTGGGCAGGTCGCCGCGCATCGGAAAGTCCGTCGCAGGCAGATGAAGAGTGGCTTTGTAGTCTTGGGTCACAGGAATCTACCGTTGCGCTGCTTTCATTGAAGAGTCCGCACAGGGACGTGCGGGCTGTTGCGAAGGACTCGCATCATCGGAGTCCGCACTCGGATGTGCGGGCTGTTGCGAAGGACTCGCATCATTGGGGTGTGCACCGGGCGCCACAGCGCCTTGCGCGCGACTGCCTTCGGCATGCACGGAAACATCGCGCGCCTGCTGCAGGCCGCCCATGCTTCCAGCGCCAACCAGCATTCGCGACGGGCTGCCCTCAAGCACCGCACGCGCCTGTTCGGCATCGCGATGCATCTGCACGGTCAGCGCCTCCAGACCATCGAACTTTTCCTCGTTGCGCAGTTTGGCGACGAATTCGACTTCCAGATGCCGGCCGTACAGATCGCCCTGGAAATCGAACAGATGCGCTTCCAGCAGCGGCTCCACGCCAGCCACGGTCGGCCGCGTGCCGAAGCTGGACACCGAGGGCCACGGTTGCGCGGCCACGCCGTGCACCCAGGTGGCATAGATGCCCGACAGCGCCGGCGTGCGCGAAAACCGCAGATTCGCGGTGGGGTAGCCCAACGTGCGACCCAGTTGCTTGCCGCGCACCACCCGCCCGCCGATGGCGTACGGGCGGCCGAGCAGATCGGCGGCGTGCGCAAACTCGCCTGCCACCAATAATTCACGGATGCGCGTGGCCGAAATGCGCTCGCCATGCAGATGCACCGGCGCAATCTCCCCGGCCGCAAATCCGTGCTGCTCGCCGAGTGTGCGCAACAAGGCGATGTCGCCGCCACGGCGATGGCCGAAACGGAATTCCGGGCCGATCCACACCTCGCGGGCGCAGAGCCGGCCCACCAGCGCCAGCCGCACGAAGTCTTCGGCGCGCATCGCCGACAGACGGCCATCGAAACGGATCAGGCCGACGCTGTCGGCGCCGAAGCCGAGCAAGCCTTCGATCTTGGCGCGCGCCAGGGTCAGCCGCGGCGGCGGTGCGGCCGGGGCGAAGAACTCGCGCGGCAATGGCTCGAAGCTCAACGCCACTGCCGGTACGCCCAGCGCGCGCGCGCGGTCAACCGCGTGCTGCACCAATGCCCGATGCCCCAGGTGCAGGCCATCGAAGGCGCCGATGCAGACCACGCTTCCGTGCGGGAACAGCGTCCCGCCCTCGACGTCTCTAAACAGCCTGCTCATTCCTCGATCCAAACAGATGCCGGCTTGGCGGCCGACCCTCGCTGATACATAACTTGTAAGTATAGCCGTGCCTGTCAACCCGCATGATCCGCATCGATCACGCAAGCGCTCAGCGACACCAGGCCAAGCCCGCCGCCGGTACGGCCTACCCCCATCCGCCCTTCAGGCACTTTCCCCCGCACACGGGGGAAGGGACCCGACATCCAGACTCAGCTCTCGCGCAGGTGGCGCGGCCGCAGACCCAGCGCCAGCTGCGCTGCCAGGTAGGTCAGCCCGCCACTGCCGACCAGCACCGCCAGCCAGCCGATCCGCTGCCACTTGTCCATTCCGGTGAACGACGGCAGCCACCACAGCAGGCCCAACAGCACTACCGCCATCGCCGTGCATGCCAGCAGCAGACGCATCACATAGCCGCCCCAGCCCGGCCGGCGCTGATACACGCCGGACTTGCCCAGCCAGTACCACAGTAGCCCCAGGTTGAGATAACTCGACAGCGCGCTGGCAATACCCAGCGCCAGATGCAGCCCGGGCTGTTTACCCAGCGCCTGCATCACGCCCTGCGCCTTGAGCTCGGGCGGCACCATGAGGTGGTACAGCACCGCCAGGAACGCAAAGTTGAACACCATATTGGCCACCAGCGCCGCCACGCCGGCGCGCACCGGGGTGCGGGTGTCCTGGCGCGCATAGAACGCCGGCAGCACCACCTTGAGCATGGCGTACGCCGGTAGGCCAAAGCTCAGGCCGTATACCGACAAGGCCGTCATGCGGGTGTCGAAAGCGGTGAACTTGTGATACTGGAACAACGTTGCCACCAGCGGCTCGGCCAGCAACAACAACCCCAGCATGGCCGGCATTGCGATCAGCAAGGTTGTCCGGAAGCCCCAGTCCAGCGCGCTGGAAAACGCGGCGCGGTCGGTCTTGACGTGATGGCGCGCCAGCGCCGGCAGGATCACCGTGCCCAGCGCCACCCCGAACACGCCCAGCGGCAGTTCCAGGAACCGGTCGGCCAGCGACAGCCACGACTGCGAGCCATCGGTCAGCTTGGCGGCGATCACGGTGTCCAGCAGCAGGTTGATCTGCGCCACCGAGGAGCCGAACAGGGTCGGCACCATCAGGGTCAGCACCTTGCGCACACCCGGATGTCGCCAGCCCCAGCGCGGCAGGGTCAACAGGTTGATGCCCTTCAGCGAAGGCAGCTGGAACAGCAACTGCAGCATGCCCGCCGCCAGCACCGCCCAGCCCAGCGCGAGGATCTGCCTTTCCGGCGTCCCACCCAGCCGCGGCGCCAGCCACACCGCCCCGGCGATCATGCACAGGTTGAGGATCACCGGGGTCAGCGCCGGCATGGCGAACTTCTGGAAACTGTTCAGCGCCCCGCCCGCCAGCGCAGTCAGCGACACGAACAGCAGGAACGGGAAGGTCAGACGGAACAGATCCACCAGCAGGCCATGCTTGGCCGGATCGGTGTCCACCCCGCTGGAAAACAGCGTGGCCAGCTGCGGGGCGAAGATCAGCGCCAGCGCGGTGACCAGCAGCAGCACGCCGCCGAGGGTTCCGGCCACGCGCGCCATCAGCTCGCGCAGCTCGGCATGCGGCCTGGCTTCCTTGACTTCGGTAAACACCGGCACGAAGGCGGTGGCGAAGGAGCCTTCGGCAAATAGCCGCCGCAGGAAATTGGGAACCCGGAAGGCCACCCAGAACGCATCGGTCACTGCATTGCTGCCGAAGGTGGTGGTGATGACCTGGTCGCGCACCAGCCCCAATACCCGCGACACCATGGTCATGCTGCTGAAGGAGAGCAGGCCCCTCATCATGCGGGGGGTGCTCATGGGGACTGCCTCTTGACAACTGACTTGACGTACATATCTGGGTCCATCATACTTTCGCGCTTGCTTTTTCCACCACACCGATTTTTCAGGAAACCACCACCGTGGCCAATATCAAGTCCGCCAAGAAGCGCGCCAAGCAGACCATTGTGCGCAATGAGCGCAACACCGGTCAGCGCTCGATGCTGCGCACCGCCGTCAAGAAGGTGATCAAGGCCCTTGACGCCAACGATGCTGCAGGCGCCGAAGCTGCTTTCGCCGTTGCACAGCCGATCCTCGACCGTTTCAGCGCCCGTGGCCTGATTCACAAGAACAAGGCTGCACGCCACAAGAGCCGCCTGACCGCGCGCATCAAGGCCATCAAGGCCGCGTAAGCGATCGGCAGCGACGTTGCCGGAAGCCTGGCTTCCGGTAGCACAGAAAAACCCGGCCTCGGCCGGGTTTTTTGTGTGTGCGTGTGCGCACTCAGCCCGCATCGCGCGCCTCGAGCTCGTCCTCGCGCTGGCGGTCGAAGAAGGCCATCACGTCCTTCATGATCGGGAAGGTGCCGTCACGGCCCAGCGCCGAGACCAGATACCACGGCGCGGTCCAGCCCAGCTCGGCCACGATGGCCTCGGCAGCGGCGCGCGCCTCGTCCTCGAACATCAGGTCGGCCTTGTTGAGCACCAGCCAGCGCGGCTTCTTCAACAACTCCGGATCATGCCGCTCGAGCTCGCGCTCGAGGGTACGCACCTGGTCGGCCGGCGACACACCGTCCACCCCACCATCCATCGGAGCCATGTCCACCAGATGCAGCAGCAGGCGGGTGCGCTGCAGGTGACGCAGGAACTGCGTGCCCAGGCCGGCACCATCGGCTGCGCCTTCGATCAGGCCGGGCACGTCCGCGATCACGAAGCTGCGGTACGCCTCGACACTGACCACGCCCAGATTGGGATACAGCGTGGTGAACGGGTAGTCCGCCACCTTCGGCGTGGCCGAAGACACCGCACGGATCAGCGTGCTCTTGCCGGCATTCGGGAAGCCCAGCAGGCCAACGTCGGCCAGCAGCTTGAGCTCCAGCTTGAGCAGGCGCTCCTCGCCCTCTTCACCGGTGGTGGACTGGCGCGGCGCACGGTTGACCGAGCTCTTGAAATGCATGTTGCCCAGACCGCCCTTGCCGCCCTTGGCTACCAGCAGGCGATCGCCGTGCTGAACCAGGTCGCCAATGATTTCATCGGTCTGCACGTTGATCACCACGGTGCCGACCGGCACCACGATGACGCGATCTTCGCCGCCCTTGCCATAGGCCTGGCGGCCCATGCCGTTCTCGCCGCGCTGCGCCTTGAAGGTGCGCTCATGACGGAAGTCGACCAGGGTGTTGACGTTCTCGTCGGCCACGATCCAGACGCTGCCGCCTGCCCCGCCATCACCGCCATCAGGCCCGCCCAACGGGATGAACTTCTCGCGGCGAAAGCCGACACAGCCATTGCCGCCATTACCGGCGGTGACCAGGATTTCTGCTTCGTCGACTAATTTCATGGGATTCGGGATTCGTGATTTGGGATTGGTGACAACGCTGCAACGCAACCATGGCGAGCCCGTCAGCAGGAAAGGATGGGGACGCCAGGATGCCGAGGGATCTGCTCTTGCGAATCCCCAATCCCGAATCCCGATTCGCAGCTCTCAAACGCAAAACCCCGCCGAAGCGGGGCTTTCCGTCTCATTCGCCCGGCAGCGTTGCCGGGCGAACTGGCCTGCATGGAGCGGGCGATTACGCCTCGGCAACCACGCTGACGGTGCGACGCTTCTTCGGGCCCTTGGTGGAGAATTCCACCTTGCCGTCGACCAGCGCAAACAGCGTGTGGTCACGGCCCAGGCCGACGCCGGCGCCCGGATGGAACTGGGTGCCGCGCTGACGCACGATGATGTTGCCGGCGTCGATGGCCTGGCCACCGAAGATCTTCACGCCGAGGTACTTCGGGTTGGAATCGCGACCGTTGCGCGAGGAACCTACGCCCTTTTTATGTGCCATGACTGGTTCTCCTTACTTCTTGTCGCCACCGGCGATGCCGGTGATCTCGATTTCGGTGTAGTGCTGACGGTGTCCCTGACGCTTCATGTGGTGCTTGCGGCGACGGAACTTGATGATGCGCACCTTGTCGGCGCGGCCATGGGCCACGACCTTGGCGGTGACCGAGGCGCCCTTCAGCGCATCGCCCAGCTTGATGCCGTCGCTATCGCCCAGCATCAGGATGGTGTCGAACTTGATCTCGTTGCCAGCTTCGACTTCGAGCTTTTCCACGCGGAGCGTTTCGCCCTGCGCGACGCGGTATTGCTTACCGCCGGTTACCAGAACTGCGTACATGACCAGGTGTTCCTCTGTAGTTATTATGGTCGCCTGACTTGCCCATGGGGCAGACAGGAGCGGAATTGTACTGGCCTAGCCGGTTTCGGGTCAACCCGCAAGCCGGCCCGCCGCTGCCGGCCGGAATCGGCCTGGTGGAACGCATCATCCGGCCGCCACAACGGCCCCGGCAGACTGGCATTTGGGGCAATTGCCCTCACCTAGGTCGGCGGGTAGGCTGATCGACTGCCACTCATTCCTGCTGAGCACGCTCGCACCACCGCCGGTTCGCCGGCCCGACATCGGATCCCCCATGGCGATGGATTTCATCCGCATCCGCGGCGCGCGGACGCACAACCTCAAGAACATCGACCTCGACCTGCCCCGCGACAAACTGATCGTGATCACCGGCCTGTCCGGTTCGGGCAAGTCGTCGCTGGCGTTCGACACCATCTATGCAGAAGGCCAGCGCCGCTACGTCGAGTCGCTGTCGGCGTATGCGCGCCAGTTCCTGAGCGTGATGGAAAAGCCGGACCTGGACCATATCGAAGGCCTGTCCCCGGCGATTTCGATCGAACAGAAATCGACTTCGCACAACCCGCGCTCCACCGTCGGCACCATCACCGAGATCTACGACTACCTGCGCCTGCTGTACGCGCGCGTCGGCCAGCCGCGCTGCCCGGACCACGGCTTCCCGCTGGAAGCGCAGACCGTCAGCCAGATGGTCGACCACATGCTCACCCAGGACCAGGAACAGCGCTACATGCTGCTGGCCCCGGTGATCCGCGACCGCAAGGGCGAGCATGCGCAGGTGTTCGAACAACTGCGTGCGCAGGGCTTCGTGCGCGTGCGCGTGGACGGCGAACTGTACGAGATCGATGCGGTGCCGCCGCTGGCATTGCGCCAGAAACACACCATCGAAGCGGTGATCGACCGTTTTCGCCCGCGCGAAGACATCAAGCAGCGCCTGGCGGAAAGTTTCGAAACCGCGCTCAAGCTGGGCGAAGGTATGGTGGCGGTGCAGTCGCTGGACGACCCGGCCGCCGCACCGCACCTGTTCTCGTCCAAGTACAGCTGCCCGGTGTGCGATTACTCGCTGCCGGAGCTGGAACCGCGGCTGTTCTCGTTCAACGCACCGGTGGGTGCCTGCCCGAGTTGCGATGGCCTGGGCGTGGCCGAGTTCTTCGACCCGGACCGTGTGGTGGTGCATCCGGAGCTGTCGCTGTCGGCCGGTGCGGTGCGCGGCTGGGATCGGCGCAATGCCTATTATTTCCAGCTGATCGCCTCGCTGGCCAAGCACTACAAGTTCGACGTGGACGCGGTATGGAGCACGCTGCCGGCCAAGGTGCGCCAGGCGGTGCTGTTCGGCAGCGGCGATGAGGTGATCAGCTTCACCTACTTCACCGATGCGGGCGGGCGCACCACGCGCAAGCATCGCTTCGAGGGCATCCTGCCGAACCTGGAACGTCGCTACCGCGAAACCGAATCGCCGGCGGTGCGCGAAGAACTGACCAAGTACGTTAGCCAGCAACCCTGCCCGGCCTGCAACGGCACGCGCTTGAATCGCGCTGCGCGCAATGTGTTCGTCGCCGACCGCCCGTTGCCGGAACTGGTGATGCTGCCGGTCAACGAAGCGCTGAACTTTTTCCGCGGCCTGTCCTTGCCGGGCTGGCGCGGCGAGATCGCGGCCAAGATCGTCAAGGAGATCGGCGAGCGGCTGGGCTTCCTGGTCGATGTGGGCCTGGATTACCTCACGCTGGAACGCAAGGCCGACACCTTGTCCGGCGGCGAGGCGCAGCGCATCCGTCTGGCCAGCCAGATCGGTGCCGGCCTGGTCGGCGTGATGTACGTGCTGGACGAGCCATCGATCGGCCTGCACCAGCGCGACAACGAACGCCTGCTCGGCACGCTGACGCGGCTGCGCGATCTGGGCAACACGGTGATCGTGGTCGAGCATGACGAAGATGCGATCCGCCTGGCCGACCATGTGCTGGACATCGGCCCCGGTGCCGGCGTGCATGGCGGCGAGATCTGCGCGCAGGGCACGCTGGAGGACATCCTGAAATCGCCGCGTTCGCTGACCGGCCAATACCTGTCGGGCAAGCGCCGCATCGAGATCCCCAAGCAGCGCCACAAGCCCAACCCGAAGATGATGCTGCATCTGCGCGGGGCGACCGGCAACAACCTGAAAAATGTCGACCTGGACATTCCGGCCGGTCTGCTGACCTGCATCACCGGCGTGTCCGGCTCGGGCAAGTCGACGCTGATCAACGATACCTTGTTTACGCTGGCGGCCAACGAGATCAACGGTGCCTCGCACGTGGTGGCGCCACATCGCGAAGTCGAAAATCTTGATCTGTTCGACAAGGTGGTGGACATCGACCAGTCGCCGATCGGTCGCACGCCACGTTCAAACCCGGCCACCTACACCGGCATGTTCACCCCGTTGCGCGAGTTGTTTGCGCAAGTGCCCGAGGCGCGCGCGCGCGGCTACTCGCCGGGGCGTTTCAGCTTCAACGTGCGCGGCGGCCGCTGCGAGGCCTGCCAGGGCGACGGCATGATCAAGGTGGAGATGCACTTCCTGCCCGACGTCTACGTGCCCTGCGATGTCTGCCATGGCAAGCGCTATAACCGCGAGACGCTGGAGATCCGCTACAAGGGCTTCAATATCAGCGACGTGCTGCAGATGACCGTGGAAGATGCGCTGCGCTTGTTCGAGCCGGTGCCGTCGATCGCGCGCAAGCTGGAAACGCTGGTCGATGTGGGTCTGAGCTACATCAAGCTGGGCCAGAGCGCGACCACGCTCTCCGGCGGTGAAGCGCAACGCGTCAAGCTGTCCAAGGAACTGTCGCGTCGCGATACCGGGCGCACCTTGTACATCCTGGACGAACCGACCACCGGCCTGCACTTCCACGATATCGAAGCCCTGCTCGGCGTGTTGCACAAGCTGCGCGACGAAGGCAACACGGTGGTGGTAATCGAACACAATCTGGACGTGATCAAGACCGCAGACTGGATCGTGGATCTGGGTCCGGAAGGCGGCCACCGTGGCGGCACCATCCTGGTCTCCGGCACGCCGGAAGATGTGGCCGTGCACGAGGCGTCCTACACCGGCCAGTTCCTGGCCAAGATGCTGCCGTCGGTGAAGGCGCGCGAGACGCGTCCGGCCGCGATGGCCAACAAGCCGGATGCGCGCCCGCCGCGCAAGGTCAAACCGGAGAAGGTGGCCAAGGCTGCCAAATCCGCCACCAAAAAAACCGCGAAGAAGAAGGCAAGCTGATGAGCGAACACAAGATCCTGGCACGCATTCCGATCAGCGTGCGCTGGCGCGACATGGACAGCATGGGCCACGTCAACAACGCCAAATACATCTCCTATCTGGAAGAAGCACGCGTGCGCTGGATGCTGGGCGTGCAAGGCGTGTCAATGACCGACCGCATCGCACCGGTGGTCGCGGCCACCAACGTCAACTACAAGCAGCCGCTGATCTGGCCCAACGACATCACGGTGGAGCTGTTCGTGGAGCGGCTGGGCAACAGCAGCGTCACCATCGGCCACCGCATCTTCGACCAGAAGGACGACAGCGTGCTGTATTCCGATGGCAACGTGGTGGTGGTGTGGATCGATACGCAGACCGGCAAGAGTGCGCCGCTGCCGGACGCGGTGCGCCTCGCCAGCACCTGAGCGGTCGCGCCGCCAGGCCTGGGCAATCACGCCATCGACGGCGGCTCTTGCGGGAGCCGCCGTTTTTTTGTGGGCGCGTGCTTTATCTGGCAGTGGCGCCGCGCGAGCCGATCCCGCTGCACCTGGCCGCAGGCCGCAAGCCCAAGCGCCCCGGCAATGCCGCACGCACGTGCATGCGGAAGACGAAGCCGGCTCCCCGGGCGTATATCCGCCCCGCTCCTCATCCGCCCGGCGCGCGCTTGCGTGCCTGCAGCGTGGCCTTGAATTGGCGACCGTCCTGCAAGGTGAACGTCACCGGCACCTGCGCGCCTTCCTGCAGCGGGGCGCGTGCCTCCATCAACATTAGATGCAGGCCGCCGGGTGCCAGGGGCACCGTCTTGCCGGCGGGCAGGGCCAGCGCGGGTACTGCACGCATGCGGCTGACGCCATTGCTCTGCGTGGTCTCGTGCAGCGACACGTCGGCGAAGGCGCTGCTCGTGGCCGCGGTGATCGTCAACGGTTGCGTGCAGCCATTGTGGAATTGCCCGAATCCCGCGGCCATGCCCATGCCGCCAGGTGGCGGGATGCGGATCCAGCCGTCCTTGAACTCCGGCATGCACTGCGCCGCAGCGCCCGCGCTGGCCAGCAGCGCCATCACACCAAGCCACACGCGTGCACGCAGCTGCCACCTGCTTCGACTGCCGTCTATCATGACCCGACCTCCAGGAGCCCCGAATGAGCATCCAGATCTTAGACCATGGCCGAGTTCGCGAAATCCGTCTGGCGCGCCCGCCGGTCAATGCGCTGGATCGTGCGCTGTGCCAGGCACTGAGCGCTGCGGTGCAACAGGCCGGCGACGAGGCCGACGGCATCGTGCTGTCGGGCAACGAGCGGATCTTCTCCGGTGGCATGGATGTGCCGCAACTGCTGGCGCACGGTACCGACCGCGCGGCGTTGCTGGCCAGCTGGACGGCATTCTTCGAGGCTGCGCAGGCGCTGGCCAATAGCCGGATTCCGGTGGTTGCGGCGATCGGCGGGCATGCGCCGGCCGGCGGCTGCGTGCTGGCGCTGTGCTGCGACTACCGGGTGATGGCACGCAGCGCCGATACCGCCAGGCCGTACACGATCGGCTTGAACGAAGTGCAGGTCGGCCTGGCCGCACCGGAAGGCATCCAGCGGCTGTTGCGCCGCGTGGTCGGCGCGCACCGTGCCGAGCGCCTGCTGATCGCCGGGCAGCTGCTGCCTGCCGAACAGGCGGTGCAGATCGGCCTGGTGGATGAACTGGTCGACGGCGAGCTGGTCACCGCGCGCGCGGTGGCCTGGCTGCACGAACTGCAGCAGCTGCCGCGTCAGCCGATGCTGGCCACGCGTGCGGTGGCCCGCGCCGACCTGCGCGCGGCCCTGGCGCCGGAGCTGATCCAGCTGGAGCGGTTCGTCGACGGCTGGTACGCCCCGGATGCACAGGCCGCACTGCACGGGCTGGTCGCGCGCCTGCAGAAGGGCTGAGCCTTCCACTGCCGCGGTGACCACGAAGCGGCCCGCTATAATCGCGGTCCGTCGCACCCAGGCCAGCCCCTTGTCCGCCACCGCCGAACCCGTCGTCTCCGAACTGATCAGCCTGCTGTCGCTGGAGCGCCTGGAGGACAACCTGTTCCGCGGCCAGAGCCGCGACATCGGCACCAAATACGTCTTCGGTGGACAAGTGCTGGGCCAGGCGCTGTCGGCCGCGCAGGCCACGGTCGACAACGGGCGCCAGGCGCATTCGCTGCATGCCTATTTTCTGCGTGCCGGCAACATCGACCACCCCATCGTCTACGACGTCGACCGCACCCGCGATGGCGGCAGTTTTTCGGTGCGCCGGGTCACCGCGATCCAGCACGGCAAGGTGATCTTTTTCTGCGCGGCCTCGTTTCAGGAACGCGAAGACGGCGCCGAGCATCAGTCGGCGATGCCGGTGGTGCCGCCACCGGAAGACATCGAACCAGCCGCGCCGCTGGCACCGGAGGTGCTGGCGAACCTGCCGCCGAAAGTGCAGCGCTGGCTGTCGCGCGGCGGTCCGTTCGAATTTCGCCACGTGTTTCCGCGCGACGAACTCAGGCCGCCCAAGCGCCCGCCGTTCCAGCAGATGTGGCTGCGCTTGAACGACCCGATCGGCGACGACGTGGGCCTGCATCAGGTGCTGCTGGCGTACGCGTCGGACTTTCAGTTGCTGGGCACCTCCACGTTTCCGCACGGCATCAGCTACTACACGCCCAACGTGCAGATGGCCTCGCTCGATCACGCGCTGTGGTTCCATCGGCCGTTCCGCACCGACGACTGGCTGCTGTATTCGCTGGACAGCCCGACCGCACAAGGCTCCCGCGGCCTGGCGCGCGGGCAGTTCTTCACCCGCGATGGCGTGCTGGTGGCCAGCACCACGCAGGAGGGGCTGATCCGCGTGGTGCCCGATGGCAGTGCGATTGCCGTGCCGGCCAAGGGCTAGGCGTGCAGCGTTGCGTCGCGCCGAGTGGGTGGGTGACCGTGCACTGACCACGTGCGTCCCACGCCCCCTGGCGTACTGCTACCGGGACCTGCTGTCGCACGCCTGCGTTGCGTGCACCGTCAGTGGCAGTGTTGATCGGCTTTCCTTTCCACCTTGAACCGGCGCAGCAGTGGCGCCATCTGTTCCGGACCCAACGGCGGTTTCCAGCATGCGCAAGATCTTCAGCAGTCAACGTATCGAAACCGCCGAGGGCGTCGCCAATCTGTTGCGCGATGCGGGGATCGAGATCCGTCTCAGTAATGGCCGCTCCTACCAGAGCAAGCGCGGCGGCCAGTTCAGCTATCTGGAGCAAAGCAACGCGCAGGCACAGCCCACCGTGTGGATCGTGCATGCCAACGACCAACCGCGTGCGCGCGAACTGCTGCGCGATGCACGCCTGCTCGACACCACCCGCCGCGATCTGCCGAACGTGGAATACACCTTCCGCGACGGCGAAAACGGCTCCAGTGCCAGTGCGCGCAGCTGGGCCTGGCGCATCCGTCTGGTGCTGCTGCTGGTGATCGGCGCCGTGGCCATGGGGGTGGTGATGCGCCATCGCAGCGCGCCTGCGCCACTGGCACCGGCGTCACAGCCGGCGTCGCAGCAGGCGCCGACGCCAGATGCCGCCCAGCCGGCAGCAGACGACGAAATGCGTGTGCGGATCCAGCCGGCGCGCTGAGCGCGGCGCGACCAATTGATGGCGGGATAGCCGCGCGCACGTCATCAGCCCGGTCACATCCATTGCCGGCATGCGTCATGCTGGCAACAGGACATGGATTGCGCCGATGAACGCCAACACGCTGGAGCTGATGTTGCAACACGAACTGCCCAACGCCGCGGCCGGCTGCCAGCAGGCGTATGGGCGCATCGTGGGCGCCTGCCAGAACACGGTGACTGCCATCGCGCTGGCAATCACCCGCGACATCGCAGCCAGCGAAGACATCGCCCAGGAGGCCTTCCTGCGTGCCTGGCAGCGGTTGGCGCAGCTGCATCAGCCGGCAAGCTTTCTGCCCTGGCTTCGGCAGATCACCCGCAACCTGGCGCGCGACTGGCTGCGTGCCAACCGCCATCGTGCGCTCAGCGGCGAGGCCGCCGAGCTTGCCATCGCGATGGCAGCCGACCCGGCGCCCTCACCCGCCGACCAGCTGCTACAGGTGGAAGAAGAGATCGCCGCGCTCGATATCATTTCTGCACTGCCGGAAGAGAGCCGCGAAACGCTGCTGCTGTATTACCGCGAAGGCCAGAGCTCGCAACAGGTTGCCGCGCTGCTCGGGCTCAGCGACGCGGCGGTACGCAAACGGCTGTCGCGCGCCCGTGCCAGCGTGCGCAGCGAGTTGCTGCGCCGCTTCGGCGAATTCGCACGCGGTAGCGCGCCGAGTGTGGCGTTTGCCACCGCGGTGACCTCGGCCACCCTGTTGGGCGCGCCGGGCAAGGCTAGCGCGGCGGTTGTGCTGACGAGCATCGGAGGCGCGGGCAAACTAGGCGCGAGCGGGTTAAGCGGCTCGGCGCTTGGTGGGGGCGGCGCCGCCGGCGCGCTCAGCCTCTGGCTCGGCATGCCGACACTGTTCGCTGCGTGCGCGGTGCTGGTTGCCGGGATCGGCACGTACTGGTCGTACTGGTACCTGCTGCGCTTCGCACAGACCGCCAGCGAGGCAGCAGCGATCCGTCGTTTCATGCACATCACCACGCTGACCTCGGCTCTGGTGTGCGGCAGCACGTTGGTGCTGAAATACCTGCAGGCGGGCGCGTGGGCATCGGTTCTGACGCTGTGCGCAGGCATGGCGGTACTCAACTATCAATCCCTGCGCATCCTGCCACGCGTGATGCGCCCCATGCTGGAACGCGATGCGCGCAGGCGCGGCGCCACGCAGGCACCGCTGTTGTACCGCTGCATGTTCAGTCCGGGCGCGATGGTGGTGAGCACAGCGGCCGTCATTCTGCCGATCGTGCGGCACTACATGCAGCTGGGAATGTTCTGAGGCTGGCGTGACGTCACCGCAGCACCGGCAGTTGCAACCTGTTCCGAGACGAGGACACGCGGCTGCGGATCCACCCGCGCTGGCGGCAGCACCGGCTTTGCGTTACGCAGGCTTGGCGACATGGTTATCGACGACGCACACTGAAGCACGCTGCGGCCCAGCCTGCCTTCCTGCAACGGTGAACGCCGCGGGCAGCAACGTCGCATGGTCCGAAGTGATGCGTTCATATCCGACTTCAGCGGCCACCGGGTAGCGTCCACGCTGCTACAAGCAGGGAGAATTCGACCAAACCCCGGAGCAATGAAGTGAAGGCAAGTCTCTTCACCAGTCTGCTGATGATGGCCAGCATGAGCGCGCACGCGGATGGACTGACGACATCCCACGATGGCAAGACCCTGTCGGTGAGTTTCGGAGCGCCGACCTTCAAACAGGTGCTTCACTACAACAAGATGTACGAGAAGAAACCGTTCCCCGATGCGGAAATCTATTATTTCAGCAACGGCATGTACAAGATCATTTCGCAAGGGGAAAACCATTACGGGGTTTACGTCCTGCAGGGGACGTTCGACGACCAGACCTACACGATCCGTTTCATCTCGCTGCCCTCGGAAGACTGGGGCAACAAGACTGCGTTCCATCAGCTGACCTTCGTGCGCGGCGACAAGCAGAATGTCTTCATCCAGAACGCCATCGTCGACACCGGCGAAGCGATCGCACAGCAGAACGGAACCTACACGCTGGAGAAAAACACCGTTTCCAATCCGGTTCCCACGTCCTGGAAGCACGACTGATCGTTGCAACCGCGCCCCGCATCTAGCCCAAACGCAAGCGCCCTCCCGCCAGGCGAGAGGGCGCGGTCGATCGGCGCCTTGTTACGTTTTGATGCTACGTGTTGCTGCTGATGCAGCGACCGCCGCGCCTGTCACGCGCCGGCCGCTGCATCGATGCGCACTACTGCTTAGTTGCCCGCAGCAGGCTTGGCCGGCATCGCATGCTTGCCGTGGTCGCCACGCTCACCATGCTCACCCGGACCGCGCGGACCATGCTCGCCGCGCAGCTTCGAGGCCGCATCGAACTCGACCTTGCTCAGCTTGCCGTCCTTGTCGGTGTCGGCCTTGGCAAACCACGCATCGCGGTGTTGCTGCATGCGTAGCTCGCGGTCGGCACGATCGACAAAGCCATCCTTGTTGAGGTCCATCTGATCGAAGCGTGTTGCAAGCTTCGGGTCGGCCTTGGCCTCCTCGCGGCTGATGCGGCCGTCCTTGTTGGTGTCGAGCTTGGCCATCCATTCGCCACGGCCCTCGCGCCCCGGGCCGCGATGACGTGGGCGCTCGTCGCGCGACAGCTTGCCGTCCTTGTTGGTGTCCAGCGTATCGAACTGCGCGGCCAGCTTCGGGTCGGCGGCCGCTTCGCTGCGATCGATGACGCCGTCGCCATTGCTGTCGAGCTTGCCAGGACGCGAAGCATCGCCGGAGGCCGGCGGAGTGGCAGCGAACACCGCGCCGGTGGACAGCGCAGCCAGCACGGCCAGTGCGAGGAAAGGTTTGCGGGACGTCATGAGAAACTCCTGAGTTGTGGGAACCACACGCGGCACCTGCATGGGCCGCATCGCGTGGGTGGCGCATCCGGATCAGCCGTGCGCTGCCACCAACACCCACATCAACGAGCTACCGCCGCAGGCGTTGACGCCGGCACCGGGCGCATTCATCCGGCGGACAGTCGCCGCTGCTGCGACACACAGGCGCTATCCTGCGTACATGGCCATCCATGCCGACACCCACGACGACCTGCGCCTGTTCCAGACCGGCGAGCATGCCTGTGGCTACTGGTCCGACCGCCAGGCGCGCGACCTGGTCCTGGACCCGCACGACCCACGGCTTGGCACCATCTACCCGCAGGCGTTGGCCTGGGGATTCCGTCGCTCCGGCGATCTGGTCTACCGGCCGCATTGCGAACGGTGCCGCGCCTGTGTGCCGGTGCGCATCGCGGTGGACGCGTTCCGACCCGATCGCAGTCAACGCCGTTGCCTCGCGCGCAATGCGGATCTGGTGGTGCGCGTGGTTGCGGCCGAACGCACCGACGAGCAACTGGCCCTGTATCGCCACTACCTCAAACACCGTCATCCCGGCGGCGGCATGGACGAACATGGCGCCACCGAGTTCGATCAGTTCCTGATCGGCGGTTGGTCGCACGGGCGCTTTCTTGAGATCCGCGAACCGGCTGTCGCGCATGTGCCCGGGCGCCTGCTGGCCGTCGCGGTCACCGACGTCACCGAGCACGCGCTCTCGGCGGTGTACACGTTCTATGCGCCGGATGCAGCCGCGCGCAGCCTGGGCACGCTGGCGATCCTGCAGCAGATTCAATGGGCACGCCGCGAGCGACGCGCGCATGTCTATCTGGGCTACTGGATCGACGGCCACGCAAAGATGAACTACAAGCGGCGGTTCGGCGCGCTGGAAGCCTACGACGGCCGCCACTGGCGCGGACTGCCGGCCACTGCGCCAGCGCCCTGACGTGCCGGCGGCGACATCGGCCTGTCGCATCCAGCATGCGACAATCGCGCAATGATCAAGCCACTGCTGCTGCTCGCACTGACCGCGCTCTGCGCTGCCTGTACCCATCGCACGGCCACACCGGCGGCCACCGCCGACACTGCGTCAGGCCAGGCATCGCCCGCGCAGTTGCGCATCGCCACCTACAACACCTCGCTGTACTCCGACGAGGCCGGCGGCCTGGTCCGTGAGCTGCAGGGCGACAGCGCGCACGCGCGCAAGATTGCGGCCGTGCTGCAGCGCGTGCGCCCGGATCTGGTGCTGCTCAACGAGTTCGATTTCGACCCCGACCACCGCGCTGCCGAGTTGTTCCAGCAGCGCTATCTGCAGGTCGCCCAGCCCGGCGGCGGCGAGCCGCTGCGTTATCCGTATCGGTATCTGGCGCCGGTCAACACCGGTGTGCCGAGCGGGCTGGATCTGGACAACAGCGGCAGCGTCGGCGGCGCTGGCCGCAACCGCGGCAATGATGCCTGGGGGTTCGGCCTGCATCCGGGGCAATACGGCATGCTGGTGCTGTCGCGTTATCCGATCGATGCGCAGGCCGTGCGCAGTTTCCAGTTGCTGAAATGGAGTGCATTACCAGGTGCGCTGCGGCCGATCGATCCGACCACGCGGACCTCGTTTTATAGCGACGCAATCTGGGCGCAGCTGCGGCTGTCGTCCAAGTCGCATTGGGACGTACCGGTCCGCACGCCACAGGGCGTGGTGCATGCACTGGTGTCGCACCCCACCCCGCCGGTGTTCGATGGCGCGGAAAAACGCAATGCCGCGCGCAATCATGATGAGCTCGCACTGTGGCGCGCGTACCTGGACAACCCCGCCGACAGCACGGGCTGGCTCTGCGACGACAAGGGCACCTGCGGCGGCCTGCCGGCGGATGCGCGCTTTGTGATTCTGGGCGATCTGAACAACGATCCGATCGATGGCGCCGGCCGCCACGAAGCGATCCGCGCACTGATCCACCACCCGCGCGTCCTGCAGTACCCCACACCGCGCAGCGAAGGTGGCGCGGAAAAGACCGCCGAATACGCCGCGCGCGGCATCGCGCACACCGGCGACCCGCACCAGGTCACCGGCGACTTCGGCCCGCAGGCCGGCACCATGCGCCTGGACTATGTACTGCCCTCCCACCAGTTCACCCTGGTCGGCAGCGGCATCTTCTGGCCGGCCGGCACCACCGCCGACGCGGCGATTGCCGATGGCAGCGACCATCATGCGGTGTGGGTGGATGTGGGTTGGTAGCGGGGATTGGGGAGTCGGGATTGGGGAGTCGGAAGAGCGCATTCCCTGTCCGGCTACGTTAGTGGAGCTCGGCTGATGAAGGACGTGGGCATGCGCGGCCAGCCGTGCGGCGCGACGCAGCTCGGCCTGCAGTGACGCATAGGTGGCGTCACCAAGGGTGGTCAATCACCTAGCGACGGGCAGCGCGCCTGGACGTGCGCACGAACCTCGCCATGCTTTGGTGCTTTGGTGCTTTGGTGCTTTGGCGCTTTGGCGCGTTGACGCAATGCGGCGGTGCGCTGCATTGCGTCGGACGTGCAGCGCGTCAGGCCTGCAACTGGATCGACAGTGCCGCGGCCGCCACGCGCGCCTTCTCGCGTGCGTCGTCGATGCTGCCCGCGCGGGCAAGCGTCACGCCCACACGGCGGTGACCGTCCACGCGCGGCTTGCCGAACAGGCGTAGCGCGGTATCCGGGTCGCGCAGGGCGTCGGCCACGTTGTCGAACAACGGCACGCCATGGCCGTGCGCAAGCAAGGCGCACGAGGCCGACGGGCCGCTCTGACGGATGACGCCTCCGTCTTCTGCGCCCACCGGCAAGCCGAGAATCGCGCGCGCATGCAGTGCGAATTCGCTGAGCTCTTGCGAGACCAGCGTGACCAGTCCGGTGTCGTGCGGACGCGGCGACACTTCGCTGAACCACACCTCGTCGCCCTTGACGAACAGCTCCACGCCGAACAGGCCCCAGCCACCGAGGTCGTCGGTGATGGCCTTTGCGATCTGCTGCGAGCGACGCAATGCGGCTTGCGACATCGGCTGCGGCTGCCAGCTTTCGCGGTAGTCGCCGTCCTGCTGCCAGTGGCCGATCGGGTCGCAGAACGAGGTGCCGCCGGCATGCCGCACGGTCAGCAAGGTGATCTCGTAATCGAAATCGATGAAGCCTTCGACGATGCAGCGCCCGGCACCGGCACGGCCGCCGGTCTGCGCGTACTCCCACGCCGCGTCGATGTCCGCTTCGCTGTGCAAGGTGCTCTGGCCCTTGCCCGAGGAGGACATCACCGGCTTGACCACGCACGGCAGACCGACCGCGGCAATCGCCTCGCGGTATTCCGCGGCGGTGTCGACGAAGCGGTACGGCGAGGTCGGCAGGCCCAGCGTTTCGGCAGCCAGCCGGCGGATGCCTTCGCGGTCCATGGTCAGGCGTGCGGCACGCGCGGTCGGAATCACCTTCTGGCCCTGGTCGCGCTCCAGCGCCACCAGGGTCTCGGTATGGATCGCCTCGATCTCCGGCACGATCAGATGCGGCTGCTCGGTGGCGATCAGCGCGCGCAAGGCGGCGGGATCGAGCATGTCCAGCACGTGCGAGCGGTGCGCCACCTGCATCGCCGGCGCGTTCGCGTAGCGATCGGCGGCGATGACTTCTACCCCGAAGCGCTGCAATTCGATCGCCACTTCCTTGCCCAACTCGCCCGAGCCCAGCAACAGCACGCGGGTGGCGGAAGGCGACAACGGCGTGCCGAAAGTGGTCATGAGCGCAGTCCAGATCAAGGGGGCCGCCATTCTAACGGCTGCCAACGGCTGCGCCGACGAATGGCCCTTGCCTGGACTGATATCAAATTGATATCTTTTACTCACTCCACAAGGACTTGTCCTCATGAAAGAGAAGCAGATCGGTTCGTTGCCTGGCATTCCCGTCGTCCTGGTCGCAGGCGCCGGCCTCATCGGTGCGGCTTGGTCCGTGTTTACGATGCTGGCCAGCGGCAGCGTCACCCCGGGCGCGTTCATCGCCGCAGCAGTGGTCGCGGCGGCGGGCATTTTCATGCTGGCCGGCCTGTACACGCTGGAGCCCAACCAGGCCGCGGTACTGAGCCTGTTCGGCAAGTATGTCGGTACGGTCAAGGACGCCGGCCTGCGCTGGAATGTGCCGTTCTACGCCAAGCGCCGCGTCAGCCAGCGCGTGCGCAACTTCGAGAGCGGGCGGCTCAAGGTCAACGAACTGGACGGTAGCCCGATCGAGATCGCCGCGGTGATCGTGTGGCAGGTGCTGGATGCCTCCGAAGCCGTCTACAACGTGGACGACTACGAGAGCTTCGTGCACATCCAGTCCGAGGCGGCGCTGCGCGCCATGGCCACCAGCTACCCGTACGACCAGCACGAAGACGGCCAGATCTCGCTGCGCAGTCACCCGACCGAGATCAGCGAGCAGCTCAAGCGGCACCTGGACGAGCGCCTCACCCAGGCCGGCGTGGACGTGATCGAAGCACGCATCAGCCACCTGGCCTATGCGCCGGAAATCGCCCAGGCCATGCTGCAGCGCCAGCAGGCCAATGCGGTGATCGCCGCACGCACCCGCATCGTGGCCGGCGCGGTCGGCATGGTGGAGATGGCGCTGGCCGAGCTGCAGAAAAACGGCGTGGTACAGCTGGACGAAGAGCGCAAGGCGCATATGGTCAGCAACCTGCTCACCGTGTTGTGTTCTGATCGCGGTACCCAACCGGTGGTCAATGCCGGCTCCTTGTATTGAGGTGATGCAATGAATGTCATGGTGCCACTGGTCGTCGCGCTGTCCGGCTTGCCCGCGCTGGCGATCGCCGCCTCGATCGGGGCGGACGACGACGACCGCGCGCGCGGCCTGGGCCTGCGCTGGGCGTTGATCAGCCTGGTGATCCTGGTCGGCGCGGCATGCCTGTACTGGGCCGGCGACAACCGCGCCGGTATCTACGCGGTGGTGATCGGCATGATCATCGGCGTCAACACGCTGATCGTGTCGATGGTCATGCACCTGCGCCGGCACGGCAGCCGCAGGAACGGCGAATGAGCGAAAAGAAGGCCTACCCGCTGCGCATCAATGCCGATGTTCTGGCCGCCGCGCAGCGCTGGGCCGACGACGAATTGCGCAGCCTCAACGCGCAGATCGAATACGTGCTGCGCGATGCGCTGCGCAAGGCCGGGCGACTGCCGAAGCCGCGTGACGACAGGACAGCCGACGACTGACGACGCGTGGGACGTCGCACGAACGCGCGCGCAGTGACGTCGCCTCGCATCTGCAGGCAAGATGGCCAGAGGCAGCCCTGAGTGCACCCCAGCGCTGCAGCCACCGCGGCGGCCGACCGCCTGTCATACGCCCACCTGGAGCAGTCCAGGCTGACCACATGCGCTCGTGCTCACTGGTGACGCTCACCACTTCACCCTACCCTGTCGCAATGCGTCCTCTCCCCACCACGTTGCTAAACACCACTGCCATCGAGTTGCTGCCTGCCGCCTTGCTGCGCGCGCGCAGCAATGCCGATGCACGCGTGCTGGCGCAGGCCGACTGGCTGCTGCGGCGCAAGCGCGACGGACGCTATCTGGCCGCGCAGCTGACACAGGGCCTCATGCCGCTGATACCGCGGCTGGCACGCGAGCCCGGGCTGGACGAGGCGCTGGACCGGCTGCAGGCCGCCGCTGCCCGCACGCAACCGCCGCACGGCATGACGCTGATGGTCGACGGCCTGCAGCGCCGCCTGAGCCGACTCGGTCTGGATGCAGACGGTTATCAGCAACAAACCGGCCTGCAGCTGATCGCCGAGCCGGCGACCTTGCAATCTGCCGGGCGCGATCGCTTCGGCCGCCCGCTCTGGCTCAGCGCAGGCGCCGCACGCGCCTGGCACCACATGCGCGCGGCAGCGCTGCGAACGGACATCGTGCTGGATGCCATCTCCGGCTACCGCAGTCACGACTACCAGCTGGGAATCTTCGAGCGCAAATTTGCGCGTGGGCTTACCCTGGAACAGATCCTGGCAGTCAACGCCGCGCCCGGTTTCAGCGAACACCACAGCGGCGACGCGCTGGATATCGGCACCCCCGGCGAGCCACCGGCCGAAGAGTCGTTTGAGACCACCGCGGCGTTTGCCTGGTTGAACGAGCATGCGGCAGATTTCGGCTATCGCCTGAGCTACCCACGCGACAACCCGCACGGCATCGTCCATGAGCCGTGGCATTGGCGTTGGCATGCTCCCTGACAGACGCGGCATGCAAGACGCAGTGGCCGCGATGGATCACTCCTGCGAACGCGGCGTCGGCACCTTGGCTGCCACGCTGAAGTCGGCGATCTTCCACAGATAGAACGCGGCATAGGTGCGGTACGGGCCCCAACGTTCGCCGCGGATGGCCAACTCCTTTGGCGTCGGCATCTGCGCCTGCTTGTCCACGCGCTGGGCGCCCTTGCGCACGCCCAGGTCATCGATCGGCAGCAGATCCGGCCGGCCCAGGCGGAACATCAGCATCATTTCCACCGTCCAGCGGCCGATGCCACGCACCGGAATCAGTGCCTGGACAATCGCCTCGTCGTCCATGAAAGCGAGCTTGCGCAAGGAGGGTATCTGGCCGTCGCACGCGCGGCGAACCAGATCGCGCAACGCCAGCGCCTTGTTGCCGGAAACTCCGCAGCCACGCAATGCCGCATCGTCCACGCGACCGAGGGTGTCCGCATGCAGGCGCGGCAAGCCGATCGCCGCTTCCACCCGTGCCACGATGGTGGACGCCGCCTTGCCGCTGAGTTGCTGGAACAGGATGGCGCGCGCCAACGCATCCACCGGGTCGAACGGTTTGCGCCATCCCGGCTGCGGGGCGATCGGGCCGATACGCCGCATCCACGCAGCCAGGGCGCGATCGCGCCGGCTCAGGTGTGCAAACGCCATCTCCACATCGAAGCCGCGGGTATGGCGCGGCATGCTCAGCGCCTCAACGCACCGATGGCCAGCACCACCCAGCCCAGCATCAGGCTCATGCCGCCTACGGGCGCCAGGCTGGTCGGCCAATGCAGCAGCGCGCCGCCGACCAGGCTGCCCGAAAACAGGACGGTGCCGAGCAACAACAACGACAGCCCGACCCGCGCCAGTGCACGCGTGTCGGTGGCGCCAAGCACAGTGAGCACCGCGCCGTGCCCGAAGGCATACAGGGACGCCAGTTGCAGCCGCGACTGCACCAGCGCATCGGACACGCCATGCGACGCGTAGGCAGACAGGCCCACCGCGGTGGCGGCCAGCAGGCCGCCGCAGAACGCCAGTAACGAGGGGTGTTTCTTGCGACGGTCGAGCAACGACATAAGGGGACACTTCCTGGCAGCGCAATGGCGCAAAAAAAACGCGCCGCAGGACTGCGGCGCGTTTTTTTGTCTGGATCAGATCATCGCGGTGAGACGATTACTTGATGGCCCAGTAGACGTCGTAGGTGCCGTCCTGCGTAAAGGACTTGTCCACGCCGCCCTTCCAGCTTTCGTACGGACGCTCGGTTACGTCCATACCGCTGGTGGCAGCCCAGGCACGCAGCGAGTTGCGCACGGCATCCAGGCCAGCCATGTGACCTGCATAGGTCGCAAACGCCGAACGGTGCGCCGGGGTGCGCTGGTACTTCACAGGCGCCTCGGACGGGATGTTGACCTTCAGCTCTTCGCCCGTTGCGGCAACCGGGGTTGCATCGACCGGTGCAGCGGCTGCGGCGTCGTCCTTCTTGGCATCGGCCTTGGCGGTATCGGTCTTGGCGTCGGCCTTCGGCGCGCCACCGGCACGCTTGCGGACCGGCTGCACGACGTCGAACGCGTACTTGTCGGTGGCGAAGTCGGTGGTGACGATGCGCACCGGGCCAGCAGTTTCCAGACCATTGGCGTCCATGACGCGCTTGATCCACTCCTGGTTGTCCTTGATCGACTTCTTGATCGTCTCGTTGTCACGATCGATGTTGCCTGCGGTGACGACCAGCAGGTCCTCGGCGGGCACATCGACGATCTTGAGATCGCTCAACACCGGCTTTCCGTCGAGCTGGGCGCGGTAGTCGAAATTCGGCACGGTGGCCAAGGCGGTTGCCAGACGCGACAGACCCAGCTTCAGGTCATCGCCCACGTGACGGCTGACATACAAGCCGGCGTAGCGACCGAACAGGTTCCAGCCGTACTTGACGCTGTAGTCCTGGGTGATCTTGACGTTCTTGTTGTTCTTGCCGGTCGGCGCCAGGGTGAAATTGGTGACCTTGTCGTAGCCCTTGGTGGGATCTTCGATCGCGATCTCAACACGCTCGTTCTTGACGGTGTTGGTGATTTCCCAGCTGCCCTTGCCGATATAGCCCTCGTTGGAGCTGTACTCGACGCGTGCACCCTTGCCCTCTTCCGGGCCGGCCAGCTTCAGCTGGATCTTCGGGTCACGCAGCACAAGCGGGTTCCAATCCTTGAAACGACGGAAGCTGTTCACGGTGTCGTAAACAATCGTCATCCTGCGGTTGGTCTCAACACTCTCGGACATCTGCCGCTCCGAGGGCAACACCAAGCCCACCACGACAAACAAGCCAGCCACGATCCCCAAGGCGATCAGGAACTCGATAATACGGGTCATTCAGGAGGTCTCCGGGGCCGATCCCACGGCCGGGTTGAGTGAAGCGAAGCCACCATCCTAGCAGGCTTCGAGAAAGATGTTCAGTTGTGCGACGGGTAGCGCGGTCTTGCGGTGTCATCCAGCGCGCGCGACGCCGTGGTGGAACTGCGCAATCCCTGCCTGCGCAAGGGTTTGCGCCGCGCGCGCAGCCATCATGCACATCGTGCGCTGCGTGCGCGTGATGCCGTGCCCGTTGCGGACGCCGATGGCCGCCGGCACCGCGTCCGAACGGGCCGCCGCGGCAACCGGACCACGACCTGCGGCACGCAGGCAGCACCTGCCGTCTCGATCAGACCAGCTGCAGCTCGAACGCCTTCAGCACCGCGCGGGTACGGTCGCGCACGCCCAGTTTGGACAGGATGTTGGAGACGTGATTCTTGATGGTGCCTTCGGCCACGCCCAGCGAGTTGGCGATCTCCTTGTTGGAAAAGCCGCTGGCCATCAGGCGCAGGATCTCGGTCTCGCGGTCGGTGAGCGGATCGGGCCGGTCCAGGCTGACGAACTCGTTGCGCATGTGCTCCAGGCCCGAGAGCAGGCGCTGGGTCACTGCCGGCTGCACCAGCGAACCGCCGTCGGCCACGGTGCGGATGGCGCCGACCAGCTGTTCCAGCGAGACGTCCTTGAGCAGGTAGCCCTTGGCGCCGGCCTTAAGCCCGGCCAGTACCAGCTGGTCGTCGTCGAAGGTGGTCAGGATGATGGTCGGCGGCAGCGTGCCGTTGCGCGAGAGCATCTGCAGGGCCTCCAGCCCGGACATCACCGGCATGCGCATGTCCATCAGCACCACGTCCGGCCGGATCTGCGGAATCTGCTCCACCGCCTGCTTGCCGTCCGAGGCCTCGGCCACCACCTCGATGCCGTTGTCCAGCGCCAGCAGCGAGCGGATGCCCTGGCGTACCAGGGTTTGGTCGTCGACCAGGCACACACGGATCATCTAAAACACTCCTTGAGTCACGGCCGCCGGCATCAGTGCCGGCGCGCCTGGAACGGAGATGCGCAGGCCGAAGCCGTCACCCCGCCGGGTTTGGATTTCCAGCTGCCCACCATACTGGTTGAGCCGCTCTCGCATGCCACGCAAGCCATTGCCGGGCGCGACCGTGTCGGCGCCGTGGCCGTCGTCGCGGGCGTCGATCAGCACGCTGTCGGCGTCGCGGCGCACCTGGATCCACAGATTGCGCGCGCCGGCGTGGCGGACCGCATTGGTGATGATCTCCTGGGTGCAGCGCAGCAGCACGTGGGCGCGCTCGGGGTCGTCCAGGGTCAGCGGCTGGGCGATGTCCAGGTGGATGTCCAGCGAGGGCACCTGGGTCACCAGCGGGCGCAGCGCTGCCTCCAGGTCGATGGCGCCGCTGTCGCGCAGCTGACTGACCGCTTCGCGCACGTCGGTGAGCAGCAGCTTGGCCAGGGTATGCGCCTGGCGCACGTGCTCCTGTGCCTGGCCCTCGGTGATATGGCCGGCCACTTCCAGATTCAGGCTCAGCGCGGTGAGGTGATGGCCCAGCAGGTCGTGCAATTCCCGCGAAATGCGGGTGCGCTCGTTGATGCGCGCGCTCTCGGCCAGCAGCGCGCGGGTGGCGCGCAGTTCGGCATTGAGCCGGCGCTGTTCTTCGCGCGCTTCGGTCTGCTGACGGGCCACCAGGCTGGTGACGAAGATGAACATCGAAAAGCCGCCGTAGAGCAGCGACTGCATCAGTGCGGCCAGCAGGGTGAAGTCCGCCCGCAGGTAATAGAACACCGGCAACACCGCCAGCTGGCTCAGCACCAGCCACAGCACGCCCACCCGCAGCGGCAACAGCCACGGGATCACCCCGGCCGCCACCATCATCAGGATGCTGCCCAGGCCGGTGCCGCTCAGATAACTCACCGCCAGGGCGCAGATCGTCAGCAGCAACAGCAGTAGCCGGTCGTACCAGTGCGCGTGGCCGCCACTGCTCAGGCCGCGGGTCAGCCAGAAGTAGCTGGCGCCGAAGCCGACGAAGAAGGCCGCCATGATCAGGGCCTCGGCCACGCTGCGATGATCGCCCTCTTCGACCGGCGGCCAATACGTGTACACCAGCGGCATGGCGATCATGGCCCAGGTGAACAGGCCGGCGAAGCGCAGGACGCGCGTATGACTGAGGTATCCCAACATGTCCGCATCTTAGGGCCAAGCCGCGCCGCTGCCCTCTTGCCGGAAGTCATGCCTGCACGTCATCGGCGGCGTGCGCGGACTGGCGACGGCGGTGCCTGCGCGGCATCCCGGCGTGCGTGCGCGTGCCTGCGGGGACGCGGCGCGCCATCGCGGTGTGCGCTCCGGGTCGCCGCTTCAGGCCACGCATGTAATAATCCGACGCAGATCCGATTTCGGATCGAGAGCGTTACCCCACGGAGTCCCAATGTCGATCGTCATCCGCGACGTGCGCGAGCACGAGCTCGATTCCGTCCTGGCCCTGAACAACAATGCCGGACTGGCGATCCTGCCGCTGGATTCAAACAAGCTGCAACGGTTCTATGCGCAGGCCGAATATTTCCGCGTCGCCGAGCGCGACGGCAACCTGGCCGGGTTCCTGGTCGGGTTCGGTAGCGGCAGTGCGCACGACAGCAGCAATTTCGCCTGGTTCCGGGACCGTCATCCGGAATTCTTCTATATCGACCGCATCGTGGTCGCCAGCCGCCGCCGCGGTGGTGGCGTGGGCCGCGCGTTCTACGCCGATGTGCAGAGCTACACCGAGCTGCGCTACCCGCAACTGGCCTGCGAGGTGTTCCTGGACCATGGCGCGGATGCGGCGTTGCTGTTCCATGGCAGCTTCGGCTTCCGCGAAGTGGGCCAGAACACCATGCCCGACGTGGATGTGCGCGCCAGCATGCTGCTGAAGGACATGTGCAGCTATCCGTGGGTCAAGGAGACCTATGGCGGCAACCTGCCCGCGGACCTGCCGTGGGTCGGCCGGCCGCGTCATGCCGCCACCGCCAATCAACCGACGGGGGCCTGAGGCGTGTCGAGCGTGAATGTGGATTTTGAGCAGGCCGGCGAACTGAAGATCGGCCAGGTGGGTATTGCCAACCTGCGCATACGTACCCTGGACGTGCCGCGCCTGGTGCGTGAAATGCGCGAACGCGTGAACCGTGCCCCCAAGCTGTTCGGGCGCGCAGCGGTGATCCTGGATTTTGGCGGGTTGTCGCAGGTGCCGGACGTGGCCACCGCCAAGGCACTGCTGGACGGCCTGCGCGATGCCGGCGTGCTGCCGGTGGCCCTGGCCTACGGCACCAGCGAGATCGACCTGCTGTCGCAGCAGCTCGGCGTGCCGCTGCTGGCCAAGTTCCGCGCGCAGTACGAGCCGACTGCAGTCAGCCCGCCGCCACCGCCACCGCCGCCCGCACGCGCCGAACCGGCACCGCCCGCCGCGCGCCCTGCACCGGGCCGCATGCAGCGCACCGCGGTGCGTTCGGGCCAGCAGCTGTACGCGGAGAACTGCGACCTGACCGTCCTCAATACGGTGGGTGCGGGGGCGGAGGTCATCGCCGACGGCAGCATCCATATCTACGGTACCCTGCGTGGCCGCGCTCTGGCCGGCGCGCAGGGCAACCCGGACGCGCGCATCTTCTGCCGCGACTTCCACGCCGAACTGGTCGCCATCGCTGGCCACTACAAGGTGCTGGACGATGTTCCCATGGACCTGCGTGGCAAGGCCGTCCAGGTCTGGCTGGAGCAGGATCAGATCAAGATCGCTGCGCTTGATTGACGCGGCCCAACCACAGAAACATTCGGAGAAATCCTTTGGCTGAAATCATCGTAGTCACCTCCGGCAAGGGCGGCGTCGGCAAGACCACCACCAGCGCGAGCCTGGCCTGCGGGCTGGCAAAGCGCGGCAAGAAGGTGGCCGTCATCGACTTCGACGTCGGTCTGCGCAACCTGGACCTGATCATGGGCTGCGAGCGGCGCGTGGTGTACGACTTCGTCAACGTCGTGCATGGCGAAGCCACGCTCAAGCAGTCGCTGATCAAGGACAAGCGCTTCGACAACCTGTACGTGCTGGCGGCCTCGCAGACGCGCGACAAGGATGCGCTGACTCAGGAAGGCGTGGAAAAGGTGCTCAAGGATCTGGCCGCCGACGGTTTCGATTACATCGTCTGCGATTCGCCGGCCGGTATCGAAAAGGGCGCGTTCCTGGCGATGTATTTCGCCGACCGCGCGGTGGTGGTGGTCAACCCGGAAGTGTCCTCGGTGCGCGACTCCGACCGCATCATCGGCCTGCTCGACTCCAAGACCCGCAAGGCCGAGGAAGGCAAGGTGGTACCGGCCTTCCTGCTGCTGACCCGCTACAGCCCCGGCCGCGTGGAAGGCGGCGAGATGCTGAGCATCACCGACGTGGAAGAAGTGCTGGGGCTCAAGGCCATTGGCGTGATTCCCGAGTCCGGCGATGTGCTCAATGCCTCCAACAAGGGCGAGCCGGTGATCCTGGACGCCGAATCCCCGGCCGGTCAGGCGTATGAGGACGCAGTCGCCCGCATCATGGGCGAGGAGCGCCCGATGCGATTCACATCCGTGGAGAAGAAAGGCTTCTTCAGCAAGCTGTTCGGAGGGTAAGCATGGGCCTGCTCGATTTTCTCAAGAGCAAGAAGAACACCGCCGAGACGGCCAAGAACCGCCTGCAGATCATCATTGCGCAGGAGCGCAACCACCGTGGCGGGCCGGATTACCTGCCGCTGATGCAGCGCGAATTGCTGGAAGTGATCAAGAAATACGTCAACATCGATGCCGATGCGGTGCGGGTTGATCTGGTCAAGGATGGCGAACACGACGTGCTCGATATCACCGTCGCGCTGCCGGAAGACGGCGACAAGTAAGCGACCTCGCGCTGCGGCCATGCCGTCCGCCCACACGGGCGCGCTGCATGGCCGCAGCGGCGACCTTCTGCCGACGGTACCGTGTTCGCACGGTACCGTTTTGGTGTCTGTCCCACCGCGCCCTGCGGCGCGCCCGACCGCGAGCGACTGCGCGTGACTGCTGACCCTGCCCCGGTGCCTGATGCTTCCCAAGTGCTGTGCGTGGCCGATATCGGCCTGGAGGCGCCGACGGCGTTGCTCGGCCGCTACGGCCTGCGCCTGCACCGCGTCGACGCGGGCGCACCGATTCCCGGCAGTTTCTGGGGCGAACCGGAGGCCGGCATCATCGGCTGCGATGTCTATGTGCGCGATGACACCCCGGTGCATTCGATGCTGCATGAAGCCGGGCATCTGATCGTGTTGCCAGCCGACAGGCGTGCAGCCGTGCACACCGATGCCACCGATTCGGTGGATGAGGAAGACGCCACCTGCTACCTGCAGATCCTGCTGGCCGAACAGCTGCCCGGGGTGGGCAGCGCGCGATTGATGGCCGACATGGATGCCTGGGGCTACACCTACCGCCTGGGCTCCACGCGCGCCTGGTTCGAGCAGGATGCCGAGAACGCGCGCAGCTGGTTGAACGCGCGCGGGTTACTGCCTGCCTGAGGCCGGTGCCCCCGCCGTGCTGGCATCGACCAGATCCAGCGTGGCCACCGTGCCCTGCCCTGCATCGGATGCAAGGCTCAGCTTCCAGCCCAGGTGCTCGCACAGCCGGCCGATCAGCTCCAGCCCGATGCCGTTGCCCTGGCGTGCATTGCCGCGCGCCAAGCGGGCGTAGATGGCGCTGACTTCTTCCGGCGTCATGCCGTGGCCCGGGTCGGCGATGCGCACCGTGCCCGGTGCCGAGAGCGAAATCCGGATGATGCCGCGGTCGCTGTTTTCGATGGCATTGCGCAGCAGATTGCCGATGGCGGTCTGCACGATGGCCACCGGCGCGGTCAGGCTGCAGGCCGGCAGCGGGTCGATGACCAGTTGCAGGTCCTTGTCGGCACACAGATGCGCATGGTCGGCAACGATGTCCGGCAGCAGCTGATCCAGCCGCAGCGTATCGCTGCTACGCACCAGCCGGCCTGGGTCCTTGGCCAGCACCAGCAACAAGGTGATCAGCTGCTCCACCGACGCGCTGGTCTGGGCGATGCGCTGCAGCTGATGGCGCACCGCCGGCGGCGTGCCGGGTTGTTCGAGCGCCAGCTCCACCGCATTGCCGATCACCGCGATCGGCGTGCGCAGCTCGTGGCTGGTGCTGTCGATGAAGGCGCGTTCGCGCTCGACGAAGTGGCTGTTGCGCTCCAGATAATCGTTGAGCGCATCGGCGATGACGTACAGCTCGGCGCTGCCCTGTGCGCCCACCGCGACCTGCTGCGCGCGCTGCTCCGGGCGCAGCGCGCCGATGTCGCGGGCCAGTTCCACCAGCGGGCGCACCAGGCGCGCCATCGCATAGGTACCCATCAGCACGGTGATGCCGATCAGCGCGATGCCGGCGGCCAGCATCCAGCGGGTCAGGAACTTTTCCAGCGCCTCGAAATCGGTGATGTCCAGCACCAGCGCCAGGCGGCCGGCCTGGGGGGTATCGCGCACCATCACCGCGCTCTGGCGGCCGGCCACCTCCATCTCGTCGTGCAGACCCGGGTGCAGAGTGCGCAGCACCGGCGGCACGCCTGACGAGCCATCGATGCGGTACAGCCGCAAGGTGTCCGAGTCCTGCCAGCGGTAGTCCGGATTCTGCGTGCTGCGGTCGAGGATGCTGTCCAGCTCGGAGTTCAGCAGCGAGCGCCACACGCCATGCTCTGCGCGCTCGTGCAGGTACTGCGCGGTGCCGAACACCGCCAGCGTCATCAGCAGCGTGTACCCGAACAGCCACACCATGACGCGGCGGCCCAGCGGGCGCTGCTTAGCCATCGACGCTGTCGCTGCGTGCAGGCTCGCTGCCGCTGTCGAGCTCGGCCAGGCGGTAGCCGAGCCGCGGCAGGGTGTGAATCAACTTCTGCGCGAACGGGCCGTCCACGCTGCGGCGCAATTCGTAGATATGCGAACGCAGCATGTCGCCATCGGGCGGGTCGTCGCCCCACAGCGATTGCTCCAGCCGCTGCCGGGTCACCGCCGCCGGGCTGGCCTGCATCAGCACCTCCAGCAATTTGCGGCAAGCCGGATACAGGTGCAGCGCCTGGCCGGCGCGGGTGGCCTCCAGCGTGGCCAGATCCAGGCGCAGGTCGGCCACTTGCAACAGCTTGCCGCGGCGGCGGCCGTGCGCGCGCGCCAGCAAGGCGTCGATGCGCACTTCCAGCTCGGGCAACGCGAACGGTTTGGTCAGGTAGTCGTCGGCGCCGGCGCGGAAGCCGGCGATCTTGTCGGGCAGCTCGTCACGGGCGGTGAGCATGATCACCGGCAATTCGGACTGATGCTGCTCGCGCAGGCGGCGCAGCACTTCCGGGCCGTCCATGCGCGGCATCATCCAGTCCAGCACCAACACGTCGTACTGCTGGGTGGTGGCCAGGTGCAGGCCGGTGACGCCGTCGGGCGCTGCGTCCAGGGTGTGCCCGCGCGCTTCGAAATAGTCGAACAGGTTGGCAACCATGTTGCGGTTGTCTTCGATGACCAGCAGCCGCATGCGCGCGATTCCAGAACGGCCCGACCGGGACGGTGTGCGCATCCTAACCGAGGCAAGCCGAACGCGGCCGGTATTGCCGAATCGCCTCGCAATCGGGTGTGCTCAAGACCCCGTCACGCTGCAACGCCTGCACTGCGGCGTACGATCCGCTTGCGCGGTTCCGACAAATTTCCGACCTGTTTGCCAGATAGTGTGTGCCCGCATTCACTCAGGGCGTGCGCGTGTCGGCTGCCATCTCTGCCTTCTCATCCCGCCAGCGCGCGCTGATGACCGCGTTGCTGTTGATCGTGATCAGCCTGCTGGCCGGGCTGGGCATGCGCCAGCCCAACCCGCCGGACGAGCCGCGCTTTGTGCTGGCCGCGCGCACGATGGTCGAAAGCGGCCAGTGGCTGCTGCCGCACCGGGGCAGCGAGCTGTATGCGGAAAAGCCGCCGGTGTTCATGTGGCTGCAGGGCGCCACCTACACGTTGATACCGCACTGGCCGGTGGCATTCCTGCTGCCTTCGCTGCTGGCCGCGCTGGCCACGCTGTGGCTGACCTGGGACATCGCGCGCCGGCTGTGGAACCGGCGCGTGGCGGTGTACGCGGTGCTGACCTTGTTCACGGTGCTGCAGTTCGGCCTGATGGCCAAGCGTGCGCAGATCGACATGGTGCTGGTGGCGCTGACCACCCTCTCGCTGTGGGGGCTGCTGCGGCATGTGTTGCGCGGGCCGGACTGGCGCGCCTGGACGCTGGGGCTGTTTGCCGCCGGCATCGGCACGGTGACCAAGGGCGTCGGCTTCCTGCCGCTGTTGCTGCTGTTGCCTTGGATGGCGCTGCCACGCCGGCACTGGAGCGTGTTGCCGGCCCGTGCGCAGGCAGGGCGCAGCTGGCTGCTGGTGCTGCCGGCGTTCGTGGCCGGTACGGCGGTGTGGCTGGGGCCGCTGTGCATTGCGCTACTGCACAGCGACGACCCGCAGCTGCACGCTTACGCGCACGAGCTCTTGTTCAAGCAGACCGGCACGCGCTATGCGCACGCCTGGCATCACGTCAAACCGTTCTGGTACTACCTGCAGGTGATCGCCACCTTGTGGCTGCCCGGCTGCCTGCTGTTGCCGTGGTTGCTGCCGGCCTGGTGGCGGCGACTGCGCCGGGGCGACCCGCGCTATGTGCTGCTGCTTGCCTGGAGCGCGCTGGTGCTGCTGTTCTTCAGCGCCAGCCCGGGCAAGCGCGAGGTCTATATCTTTCCGATGTTGCCGGCGTTGTGCGTTGCAGCCGCGCCGCTGCTGGCCGGGCTGTTGCGCCGGCGCGGCGTGCGCGTGTTGCTGAGCGGCTATGTGCTGCTGCTTGCGCTGGCCGGGTTGATCCTGGGAGGTGGCATCGCGCTGCATCTGCACTGGGCGGAAAACCCGGCACTGAAACGCGGGATGGAGCTGGCCTCGCTGCAGTCGGTGGGGTTCTGGCTGATCGGCCTGGGCGTGGTCGCCCTGGCTGCACTCGTCTGGTCGCGCGGCAGACGCGCGGGCACCGCGTTGGTGGTGACGACCGCCGCGCTATGGATGGTGTACGGCCTGGGCCTGATGCCGGCGCTGGACCCGTACAGTTCGTCCGCGCGTCTGATGCAGCGGGTGGGCCAGCGCATCGGGCCGGACGCGGAGTTGGGCATGCTGGCCTGGCGCGAGCAGAACCTGCTGCAGGCCGATCGCCCGGTCACCGACTTCCGCTTCAAGGCGAGTTGGCAGGAGCAGTGGGCCAAAGCGGGCCCCTGGCTCGCACAGGCGCCGGAGCGGCGTTGGCTGTTCGTGCTCCGGCAGGCGGTGCCGGCGTGTATCGACCCTGCGCAACGCATCGATATCGGCGAATCCAATCGCAATCAATGGCAGTTGGTGCCGGGCACGGCATGGCACGCCGGTTGCATCGCCACTGCGTCCGACAGCGAACAAACCGGTAGCGACGGCGAGACAGACTGAACGCTCGGTAGCGGGTTAACGACTGAGCAACTCCGGTCCGACCGCTCTCCGACATCCGGGTTTCGAAGATGCCGGGCATCGACACAGACCGACATCTCGATGAGCTCGTTTCCTCTCCCTGCGCCCAGCGTGGCGCACACCGCCGGCGATCTGCAAGCGCAGTTTCTTGCTCGGCACCTGTGGCTGCCGCTGGCCTGCGTGCTGTTGGCGAGTGCGCTGCTGATGGGCGCCGGTGGCGACCAGTGGATTGCCGACGCGCTGTATCGGCTGGAAGGCGGGCACTGGCTGCTCAAGGACCATTGGTTTACCAGCGGCGTGATCCACCGGGTGGGCAAAGGGTTGAGCACGACTGCCGGTGTCAGCGTGTTGGTGCTGGCCAGCCTTGCGTGGTGCCGGCCGCGTCTGAAGGGATTGCGCTGGCCGCTGACGTATCTGGCCGCATCGGTCGCACTGTCGACCTCGCTGGTGTCGTTGCTCAAGTCGTGGACTGCGATGGACTGCCCGTGGGATCTGAGTCGTTATGGCGGCACGCACGCGATGATCGGGCTGTTTGAATCGCGCAACGGCATTGCTGCGTCCGGTTGTTTTCCGGCAGGCCATGCCAGTGCCGGTTATGCGTGGGTGGCGCTGTATTTCTGTGCGCTGGCGCTCCGTCCTGCATGGCGCTTTGCAGGCTTGTTCGCAGGCTTGGCAGCAGGTCTCATTTTCGGTGTTGCGCAACAACTGCGTGGCGCGCATTTTCTCTCGCACGATGTCTGGTCGTTGGCGGTGTGCTGGGTGAGCGCACTGGCACTGTACGGCGTGATGTTGCAACGACCGCGTCGCGCGCTTGGTTTGATGTTGCTATCGGGGGACGCAGCATGAGCACCTGGTTACCGGAACCGCGCAGGCGTAGTGGCCTGCGCGCGCTGACATGGAGTACGCGGCCGACGGTGTCGACCGAAGCGCTGGTATTGCTGTCGAGCCTGTTTTTCGCGCTGGTGTGCAACCAGCTGTTCTGGCGCACGGCGATGGCCACGCATCCGGGCAGCCTTGGATTTGCGGTGTCGTTGATGGCGCTGCTGGTGGCCGTGCATGCGCTACTGCTGGGGGTGCTGGTCTGGCGCTGGAATGCCAAGCCGCTGCTCACGCTGCTGCTGTTCACCACCGCCCTGGCCGCGCACTACATGGACAGCTACAACGTCTATCTGGATGCGGACATGCTACGCAACGTGCTGCATACCGACCACAAGGAGTCGCGCGAGCTGCTCACGCCCGGACTGATCCTACCGTTGGTGGGCTACTTCCTGATCCCGACCACGTTGCTGTGGCACACGCGTCTGCGCGCTCGCAGCGTGGGCAAGGCGTTCCTGGTGCGGGTGGGGTTTTTGCTGGCGGTGGCGCTGGTGGGCGCTGCGGGCACGCTGCTGTCGTCGCAGGATATTTCGGCATTGATGCGCAACCACCGTGAGGTGCGCTATCTGGCCACGCCGATCAACTACATCGTGGCGCTGCGGCAGAACCTCAAATCCGAATCG
The DNA here is from genome assembly GCF_041477645.2 of Xanthomonas sp. NCPPB 1325. Taxonomy (NCBI): domain Bacteria; kingdom Pseudomonadati; phylum Pseudomonadota; class Gammaproteobacteria; order Lysobacterales; family Lysobacteraceae; genus Xanthomonas; species Xanthomonas sp. NCPPB 1325. The sequence continues at coordinate 1,514,411 of NZ_CM192985.1, read as the reverse complement.
CCGATCAAGCATGCGCCCAAGCAGCCGATCGAACACGACGCCACGGCCACACCGCGCGCTGCCGGCAGCCGCCCGCGCCTGTTGCTGCTGGTGCTGGGCGAAACGGCGCGTGCGCAGAACTGGGGCCTCAACGGCTATGCGCGCCAGACCACCCCTGAGCTGGCCCAGGCCGGGGTCATCAACTTCCCGGACATGCATTCGTGCGGTACCAGCACCGAGGTCTCGGTGCCCTGCATGTTTTCGCCATTCGGCCGCCGCGACTACAACGAAGACAGGATCCGCGGGCATCAATCGTTCCTGCATGTGCTCGAACACGCCGGCATCTCCACGCTGTGGCGCGACAACCAGTCCGGCTGCAAGGGTGTATGCGACGGGCTGGAGCTGCAGAAGCTCGACGACGCCACTACGCCGGGCCTGTGCGCCGATGGCCGCTGCATGGACGAAATCCTGCTGAGCGATCTGGCCGCGCAGGTGCGGGCAAAGCCCGGCGACCGCGTGGTGGTGCTGCATCAACTGGGCAGCCACGGCCCGAGCTATTTCGAACGCTATCCGGCGCACTTCGAACGCTTCAAACCGGTCTGCAGGACCGCCGACCTGGGCAGCTGCAGCCGCCAGAGCATCGTCAATGCCTACGACAACTCGATCAGCTACACCGACCATTTCCTCAACCAGGCCATCCACACCTTGCGTGGGCTACAGGACTACGACACGGCCATGATTTATCTCTCCGACCATGGCGAGTCGCTGGGCGAAAAAGGCCTGTACCTGCATGGCGTGCCGTATGCGATCGCGCCCAAGGAGCAGACCCATGTGCCGATGGTGATGTGGTTCTCGCCGGAGTTCGCGCGCGACCGCGGCCTGGACGAGGCCTGCCTGCGCCACCGCGCCGGGCAGTACACCGATCAGGATGCGCTATTTCCTTCGGTGCTGGGCCTGATGCAGGTCAGGACCAGCGTGTATGCGCGCGAGCGGGACGTGTTCGCGCAATGTACGGGCAAGCGCTGAGCTGAGCGCGGCCATGCCTTCAGCGCGCGCAGCAGGCGGGCGCGGGCGGTGCTCGGCGCCGCACCCCACCTGCGGCGTTGCAGCTTGGGCGCCGATCACACCGCCTGACCCTGGTCTGCCAGGGCCTGCGCGTGCGCCAACCGTTCTGCCGGATTGCTGCCCGGATCGATCGTCGCGGCGTGACGCCGACCGCCGCACCGCTTGCCCTGAAGACCGGCGCGCTCTAGCCTTCGCCGGACTTCACCGCAAGGACCACCCGTGAATCCTCGTCTGCTGTTGCTGGCGCTGGCCGTTGCCGCCGGCACGTTGTCGCTGTCGGCCTGTCGCAAGGATGCCGCACCGCCAGTCACGCCGGCCGCACCCAACGCCGCGCCGGGCGAAACTGCCGACCAGTTCGTCACGCGCATCAGCGCCGAGTACAAGGCGGCCTACCCGGAAGTCACCGCAGCGCAGTGGCTGTCGTCCACCTACATCAACGGCGATTCGCAACTGCTGGCCGCCAAGGCCAACGAGCGTTCGCTGGCGCAGCTGGATCGCTGGATCGAACAATCCAAGCACTACGCGGGCACGCCAATGTCGGCCGACAGCGCGCGTGCGCTGCAGTTGCTCAAATTGATGAGCGCCCTGCCCGCTCCGCGCGACCCGGCCAAACTGGCCGAACTCACCCGCATCGCCGCCAAGATGGAAGGCGACTACGGCGCCGGAACCTATTGCGTGGGCGATGGCGAGCAACGCCGCTGCCGCCAGCTGGGCGAGCTGGAGCAGGTACTGGCCAGCAGCCGCGACTACAACGAACAACTCGATGCCTGGCAGGGCTGGCATCGCACCGCGCAGCCGATGCGCAAGGACTACCAGCGCTTTGTCGAGCTGGCCAACGAAGGCGCGCGCGGCCTGGGGTTTGCCGATGTCGGCGTGATGTGGCGCAGCGGCTACGACATGCCGCCGCAGCAGCTGGCCAGCGAAACCGACCGCCTGTGGGAGCAGGTCAAGCCACTGTACGCACAGCTGCAGTGCTATGCGCGCGGCAAGCTGGACACGCAATACGGCAAGGACAAGGGCGAGCTTCCCGGCGGCCTGCTGCCGGCGCATCTGATGGGCAACATGTGGCAGCAGGACTGGAGCAATCTGTGGGACCTGCTGCAGCCCTACCCCGGCGCCGGCGATCTGGACATCACATCGGCCCTGGAAAAGCAGTACCAGGGCAATCTGAGCGCAGCGCTGGCACGCAATATCGGTGGCGACGGCGGCACCGCAGCACGCTTCAATGCCGAGCGCGAGGCGCAGCTGCGCACCGCCAGGCAGATGACCGAGCGCGCGCAGGATTTCTACACCTCGCTGGGCATGCCCAAGTTGCCGGACACCTACTGGCAGCGCTCGCAGTTCATCAAACCGCTGGACCGCGATGTGGTCTGCCACGCCAGTGCCTGGGACATGAACATGGGCGGCGAGGCGAACCAGAACATCGGTGCGGATGTGCGCACCAAAATGTGCATCAAGCCCACCGAGGAAGACTTCACCACCATCTACCATGAGCTGGGCCACATCTATTACGACCTGGCCTACAACCCGCTGCCGCCGCTGTTCCAGAACGGTGCCAACGATGGGTTTCATGAAGCGATCGGCGACACCATCGTGCTGGCGATGACGCCCAGGTATCTGCAGTCGATCGGCATGGTGGGCGAACAACAGGCCGGCCGCGAGGCGTTGATCAATTCGCAGATGCGCATGGCGCTGAGCAAGGTGGCATTCCTGCCGTTCGGCCTGATGATCGACCGCTGGCGCTGGGGGGTGTTCGATGGCTCGATTCCGCCGGAGCGCTACAACCAGGCCTGGTGGGAACTGAAAGCCCGCTATCAAGGCGTGGCGCCGGCAACCGCGCGCGGCGAAGAGTTCTTCGATGCCGGCGCCAAATACCATGTGCCGGGCAACACCCCCTACACGCGCTACTTCCTGGCCCACATCCTGCAATTCCAGTTCTACAAGGGCCTGTGCCAGGCCGCCGGCCATCAAGGCCCCTTGTACGAGTGCAGCTTCTACGGCAACAAGGACGCCGGGCAGAAATTCTGGTCGATGCTGCAACGTGGAGCGAGCCAGCCGTGGCAGACCACGCTGAAGGAACTCACCGGCAGCGACAGACTCGACGCCGGCCCGATGCTGGAATATTTCGCGCCGATGAGCGAGTGGCTGAAGCAGCAAAATCAAGGGCAGATGTGCGGGTGGCAGGCGACTGCGCCTGCTGCCGCGAGCAACGCGCCTGCGCCTGCCGCGCTGCACTGACGCGCCGCTGTCGCTGCAGCATGCGGCGGCCGTCACCAGGGCCGCCGCCTAACGTTCCTTTGATAAACGCCTAAAACGCCGGCGATATACTGCGCGCCCGCTGCACAGGCGCAGCATGCAGGAAGCATCCTAATGAGCAACGCCTCCACCGGACCGGACGCGCGCGATATGGACCGCAACACGCAGTTCATCGACGATGCGAACGATCGCGCGTTCGACCCGACCTACAGCAGCTCCAACAGCGAATACGCGGCGAAGGTGGGAAGCGGCACCGTCTCGGTCACCCCGGCAGAGCAGTCGGCCAAAGTTTCGCAGACCAGCGAGCAGAGCAGCGGCAGCCCGACGCAGCCACTGGGCGAGACCAGCCTGCGCCGCGGCGGCGCGCTGAGCGCAGCCATGCTCAGCGATGCCGATGCAAAGACCACCACCTTCAGCCTTGAGGCCGACGCACAGACCGGCCAGCACCAAAGCCTGCAATCCAAGCTCGGCGACAGCAAGCTGAGCATCGAGGCAGGCACCAGTGCCGGGCAGCGCATGCGCTACGTAGTGACGCTGCCCGGTGTCGATCAACCGCTGGAAGCCGCCAGGCAAGTCAATCCGCTGCAGCCGGAGAGCCTTCCGATCGGCGCACGCGCGGTGATGGACACACAGACTTTTGTGCAGCGCGAATCCTCGGCAAGCCTGCGATCGCTGACCACGCAGAGCGAGATCACCGAAGCCAGCGGCCGCAGCTACATGATCGAACGCGTCGACGAGCGCCACGTGCGGGTGGTGACTGGGCCGAACGCGGCGATCGAGGCGGTGAATGCGTTGGGCATCAAGGCCGGACCGGCGCAGGCCCTGCTCGGGCGCGCCGACTCGCTGGGCCAGTCGCAGGTGCACAGCGCGCAATTCGACCTGGCCGATCCGCGTGCGCTTGCGGCCATGGGCGCGTTCGTGCGCGAGGGCAAGATTGCCCCGGGCGTGCCCGGCGTCGATGACATGCAGACGCTGGAACGGATCAATTTCAGCTCGCAGCAGCGTCTGCAGCTGGAACTGGGCCCGCTCAGCGCCGATGTCGCCGGCAACCGTAACCAAGGCAGCCAGGTGCGCATCAGCACGCCGGGCCAGGACGGCTACACCATGGTGCAACAGCTGCAGTACGGCGACAACGTGCCGCTGACGATCGTGCGCCAGTACGACGGCAACGATGCCGAACGCGTGGAGCAGCGCAGCTACCGTTTCGAGATCGATGGCGATGTGGCCGCGCCGGGCTTGTTGCAGCACCTGGGCGGGCGCAACGAGGCCAGCGAGGAAAAGGCGATCGCGCAGACCCTCAACAGCGCGTTGAGCGGCGACATGGCGGGCACTGGCGCAATCGCGCCAGGGCAGAAAACCACGCTGGAGTTCAGCGAGGTGCAGATGCAGGCGCTGCTGGAGCAGACCCGCGCCAGCGCCGACGCCGGCAAGATCGGCGGCAGCGCGTTGACGGCGCTGGTCGGCGACCGCAACGCCCCGTCGCAGTCGCCCGAGCAGTTCGCAATCGCGATGGCGCGCAATGTGGGTGGATCGCCTTATGGGTTTGCCGAGCGGCTGCAGCGCATCGCCGACGGTGCCGACGGAACATACGACGGCCAGCTGCAGCGTGTGGATGCCACCGTACTGCCGCGACCGACGGACGCCACCCCGACGCTCCCGGACCCGCGCGATGCAACGCACCCGGATCATGCGTTGCTGCAGCAATGCACGGCGGCAGTGGAGCGCCTGCAGGCGACACCCGGCCCCGCGGCCGGGATGGACAGCGAACGCCTGGCCTTGGGGTCGGTAGTAGCCGCACGCGAGAATGGCTTGCAGCGGGTGGATCACGTGCTACTCGGCAACGATCCCGCGCGCGGGTTCGTGGTGCAGGGAGCGCTCGACTCGCCAGCGCATCTGCGGGGCAGTTTCGACGCCAAGGCTGTGCAGGAGGAACCCATTGCCAACAGCCTGCAACGCCTGCAGGCGCTGGAACCCAGCACGGAGCGCGATGCCGCCACGCAGGCGCAGGCATCGCAGCAGGAAACGCAGCAGGAAACGCAGCGACAGGCGCAGGCGCGCTAAGCTGCGCGCTGGGGACTGCACCTGGATTCTCCTATCGAAAAAGTCGATCACGCGTAGCCAACCACGATGTTGGCCCCATGCGCTGGACGGGGAACGATGGTCCGCTGGCTGGCCGGTGATACCTCGCGCCACACCTGCCAGGCAGCAGATCTAACACCGGCCTGCTGCACATCCTTGCAGCAGGCACAGCAACCCGGTACCCCGTTCTAAACGCCGCATCTCTCAAGGCACCAGCGAAGGCACACGGCGAGCGTGGCTCAATTGAGCTTGGCGCCGCCCTGCAAGCGTTCGCTCAACTTGGTTTTGAATTGCTCGAACTCCATGCCGTCGGCCTGGGCTTCGGCGTGCGCGGCATCTTTCAGCGCGTCCGAGTAGGTCAGGCGCACCGGCGTGCCCTGGCGTTCGTGCAGTTCGGCCGCGCGCATGATCAGCGCCAGCACCTGGGCGGCGCTGGTGCTTTCGCCGGCGATGCGGCCGTCCATGCCCAGCACCCATTCGCCGTCGCGGCGGACGATGCCGGCCAGCAGGGTGCGTTGCTGATCGCGGAGTTCTGCATGCGGTTCGATCGGCGAGTCGGCCGTGGCCTTGGCGGCAGCCTGGTTGCGCTGGCGCTCGGCGGCGCGTTTGCGGGCATCGCGGCGCAACTTGGAATCGGTGGACATGCGGGCTCCTGTGGGGTCAAAGGTGGTCGGCCGGCTCCAGAGGCACTGCCTCGGTGGCCTGGCGGTGCCGTAGACGGCGGCCGCTGCGGCGCTCCCAGCGCCAGAATAGCCAGCCCAGCAAGAAAAAACCGGTCATCCCGATTGCCAGATGCCGCGGGTGTTCACTCAGCAGCGGCGACAGCACGCCGGCCACCAGCGTGTTGGTCATCAATTGGGTGAAGGCCTGCAGCGAGGACGCCAGGCCGCGCTGGTGCGGGTACATGTCCAGCACGGCCAGTGCCAGGATCGGGAAAATCAACGCCATGCCCACGCCGGCCAGGAAGATCGGCAGCACCGCCCAGGGCAGCGCGATCTGCGCCACCGACAAGGTGTAGCCCAGGTTGGCGAGCGCTGCCACGCCGCAGCAGATGAAGCCGATGCGGATCTGCCGCACCGGCTCCATGCGCCCGGCCATGCGCCCGGACAGGAACGAACCCAGCGTCATGCCGCCGATGGTGGGAATGAACAGCCAGGCGAAGTCGCCCTCGCCCAGACGCAGGTGCTGCATGATCAGCACCGGCGCCGAGGCGATGTACAGGAAGATGCCGGCGAAGTTGAGCGACCCGGCCGCGGCCAGCCGCTGGAAGCGCGGATTGAAGCCGATGCGCACATAGTCCTGCAGCAGGCGCTTGAACTGCAGCGGTGTGCGTGCCTCCACCGGGTGGGTTTCCGGCAGCCAAGTCATGGTGGCCACCAGCAGCACCAGCCCGAACACCACCAGAAACCAGAAGATCAGCGGCCAGCCGGCACCGCTGAGCAGGATCCAGCCGCCGATGATCGGCGCGATGGCCGGCGCGATGCCGAAGATCATCGACACCTGGCTCATCAGTCGCTGCGCGTCCGGGCCATGGAACAGGTCGCGGATCACCGCCCGCCCGACGATCATGCCCACCCCGGCCGACAGGCCCTGCAAGGCGCGGAACGCCAGCAACGTGGGCAGGTCCTGCGACAGCGCGCAGCCGATCGAGCCGGCAATGAACAGCACCAGCCCGCCCAGGATCACCCGCTTGCGGCCCCAGGCATCGGACAGCGGCCCGTGCGCGATGCTCATCACGCCATAGGCCAGCAGGTAGACGCTGATGGTCTGCTGGATCGCCACCTGGTCCACCGCCAGGCTGCGGCTGAGCCGCGAGAACGCCGGGAAGATGGTGTCGATGGAAAACGGGCCGAACATCGCCAGCCCGGCGAGCAGCAGCGCCATGCGCCGGGTGGAGGGCGTGGTGGGGGTCATGCAGGGATCCGAAACGTGATGCATCCGGGACGCACGCCGGCATCCGCCGGGGCGGCACCGGATAGCGCGTGAGGGCGCCGATGATAGGCGCTTGCGCCGGCGAGGTTAAGCAAACCCAAGTGCACGGGCCGTTGCCGGCGACCCACGCGGGCCCGCCAGCATGCGCAGCCACGCTATAATCGGCCGGCAACACGGTGGGAGAAGCGGCACTGCCGCTGCCGAAGGCGCAACAGCCCGTAATCGCTCAGGCCCGATACCATCCGCAGTACAACTCTGGAGAGACCGGCCGATGCCGGCGCCGAAGGGGCACGGAACGCAGGCAGGCCAGACGCCATGCCGCGTTTTTAAACTCTCAGGCAAAAGGACAGAGGGGCGCGAGGAAGACCGTCGCTACGGCGGGTCGCGGTGCGCCATGCGCGCCGGGCCGGCTGCGGGACGCGTCGACCATTCGTCTGCCCCCTGCCCCGGATGCCCGCCATGTCCCAGACCCCGTCTTCCTTGCGCGACCTCGAACACCACGGCGCGTTCGTCGAACGCCATATCGGCCCCAACGACGCGGAAATCGCGCAGATGCTGGAGGTGGTCGGCCACGCCTCGCTGGATGCGCTCACCGACGCCATCGTGCCGGGCAACATCAAGTCGCCGGCCGCGCTGGCGCTGCCCGATGCCATCACCGAAGAAGAAGCGCTGGCCAAGATCCGCGCCATCGCCGGCAAGAACCAGGTGCAGCGCACCTTCATCGGCCAGGGCTATTACGGCACCCATACGCCCAAGGTGATCCTGCGCAACATCCTGGAAAACCCGGCCTGGTACACCGCCTACACGCCGTATCAGGCGGAGATTTCGCAGGGCCGCATGGAAGCGCTGATCAACTTCCAGACCCTGTGCGCGGATCTGACCGGCATGCAGATCGCCAACGCCTCATTGCTGGACGAAGCCACCGCCGCGGCCGAAGCGATGACGCTGGCCAAGCGCTCGGCCAAGTCGAAGTCCGACATCTTCTTCGTGCACGACGCGGTGCATCCGCAGACGCAGGAACTGCTGCGCACGCGCGCCGAGCCGCTGGGCATCGTGCTGCGCGTGGGTACGCCGGAAGAAGCGCTGCAGGCCGAATGCTTCGGCGTGCTGCTGCAGTACCCGGACAGCTTCGGGCATATCGGCGATCACGCCGCGCTGGCCGAGGCGATGCATGCGCAGGGCGGCCTGGTCGCGGTGGCCACCGACCTGCTCGCGCTGACCCTGATTGCCGCCCCCGGCGAATGGGGCGCGGACATCGTGGTCGGCAATTCGCAGCGCTTTGGTGTGCCGTTCGGCTTTGGTGGCCCGCATGCAGCCTTCATGGCCTGCCGCGATGCCTACAAGCGTTCGATGCCGGGCCGCCTGATCGGCGTGTCGATCGATGCCGCCGGCAACCCGGCGTATCGCTTGACCCTGCAGACCCGCGAGCAACATATCCGCCGCGAGAAGGCCACCTCCAACATCTGCACCGCGCAGGTGCTGCTGGCGGTGATGGCGTCGATGTACGCGGTCTACCACGGCCCTGATGGCCTGACCCGCATCGCGCGTCGCACCCATCGCCTGGCGGCGATCCTGGCGGCCGCACTGCGCAGCTCCGGCGTCACCGTGGGCGAGCATTTCTTCGACACCCTGCACGTCAAGGCCATCGATGCCGACGCCATCCATGCCCGCGCGCGTGCGGCCGGCATCAACCTGCGCGCCATCGACAGCGAAGCGGTCGGTATCAGCCTGGACGAAACCACCACGCGCGCCGACGTGGTCGCGCTGGCGCAGCTGTTCGGTGCCACGGCCGATGTGGACGCGCTGGATGCCGCCACCGCCGATGCACTGCCGCAAGGCCTGCTGCGCACGACGCCGTTCCTGACCCACCCGGTGTTCAACACCCACCACAGCGAGCACGAACTGCTGCGCTACATGCGTTCGCTGGCCGACAAGGACCTGGCGATGGATCGCACCATGATCCCACTGGGCAGCTGCACCATGAAGCTCAACGCCACCGCCGAAATGATCCCGGTGACCTGGCCGGAGTTCGGCGCGATCCATCCGCTGGCCCCGGCCGAACAGTCGGCCGGGTACGCGCAGCTGATCGACGAGCTGGAAGCGATGCTGGTCGAATGCACCGGCTATGACGCGGTGAGCCTGCAGCCCAATTCCGGCGCGCAGGGCGAGTACGCCGGCCTGCTGGCGATCCGTGCCTATCACCGCTCGCGCGGCGAGGCGCATCGCGACATCTGCCTGATCCCGGAATCCGCACACGGCACCAACCCGGCCTCCGCACAGATGTGCGGCATGACCGTGGTGGTCACCAAGTGCGACGCCAACGGCAACGTCGATGTCGAAGACATCCGCGCCAAGGCGGAGAAATACTCCGACCGCCTGGCTGCGCTGATGATCACCTACCCGTCCACGCACGGCGTGTTCGAAGAAGACGTGGTGGCGATCTGCGAAGCCGTGCACGCGCATGGCGGCCAGGTCTACACCGACGGCGCCAACATGAACGCGCTGGTCGGCGTGGCCAAGCCCGGCAAGTGGGGCTCGGACGTGTCGCATTTGAACCTGCACAAGACCTTCTGCATTCCGCACGGCGGCGGCGGCCCGGGCGTGGGCCCGTGTGCGGTCAAATCGCATCTGGCGCCGTTCCTACCGAGAACGCTGGGCGGCGAAGGCGATGTGGGCATGGTCAGCGCCGCCAGCTACGGCTCTGCCTCCATCCTGCCGATCAGCTGGATGTACGTGACCATGATGGGCAGCGCCGGCCTGCGCAAGGCCACGCAGGTGGCCCTGCTCAATGCCAACTACATCGCCAAGCGCCTGGCGCCGCACTACAAGACGCTGTACACCGGCCGCAACGGGCTGGTGGCGCATGAGTGCATCCTCGACGTGCGCCCGTTGGAGAAGACCAGCGGCATCGGCGCCGAAGACATCGCCAAGCGGTTGATCGACTTCGGCTTCCACGCGCCGACGTTGAGCTTCCCGGTCGCCGGCACGCTGATGGTGGAACCTACCGAAAGCGAATCGCAGCATGAGCTGGACCGCTTCATCGACGCGATGATCCAGATCCGCGAAGAGATCCGCGCCATCGAGGACGGCCGCCTGGACCGCGAGGACAACCCGCTCAAGCACGCCCCGCACACTGCCACGCAGGTCTCGGCCAGCGAGTGGACCCATGCCTACCCGCGCGAACTGGCCGCCTTCCCGCTGCCCAGCCTGAAGCAGCAGAAGTACTGGCCGCCGGTGGCGCGAGTGGACAACGTCTATGGCGACAAGAACGTGATGTGCGCCTGCATCCCGGTGGACGCGTACAAGGAAGACGCCGAAGCCTGAGTAGCGGCACGCATGCTGTAAACAAAAAACCCAGCCGGAAACGGCTGGGTTTTTCATTGCGCGCAAGGCGCGTCGTTCATTTGCCTGGCCTACACGTGCAGTCGGGATGATGGCGGACGTCCTTACCGCACTGGCAGAGCCTCGCACATGCTTGAACTGAAACATCTCGGCGCCGTGCTGCTGGCCGCCTGCATGTTGAGCGGCTGCGCGCCGCGCCGTCCCGGCGAGGTGCCGGCACTGGTGCAGGCGCACGATGCGCGTGCGGCGGTGGTGCAGACCGACGCCGGGCCGGTGCGCGGTGTGGCCAGCGCGCACGGCAAGGTCTTCCTGGGCATACCGTTCGCAGCGCCGCCGGTGGGCGCATTGCGCTTTCGCGCGCCACAACCGGTGCCGGCCTGGAAGGACGTGCGCGATGCCACGCACGCAGGGCCCGCCTGCCTGCCGCGCTATCGCATCGGGCGCACGCATGTCTCCGAGGACTGCCTCACGCTGAACATCTATGCCCCGCCCGGCCCGGCCCCCGCGCATCCACGCGCGGTGATGGTATGGATCTATGGCGGTGCGCTGGAGCTGGGCAGCAATGCGGATTACGACCTGAGCGCACTGGCGGCGCGCCAGGATGTCATCGTGGTGGCGCCCAACTACCGGCTGGGCGTGTTCGGCTTTCTTGCGCACCCTGGTCTGCGTGGCGAGGGCGAAGGCGCGTATGCACTGCTCGACCAGCAGGCCGCGCTGCGCTGGGTACAACGCAATATCGCCGGGTTCGGCGGCGATGCGCACAACGTCAGCGTGTTTGGTGAATCCGCCGGCGCATGGAGCATCTGTTATCAGCTCGCCTCGCCAACGGCCAAAGGGCTGTTCCAGCGTGCCATCCTGCAAAGCGGCAGCTGCCTGGCCGCCGATTCCAGCGTGACCCGAGATGAAGCCGAACACGGCGGTGTGCGCATGGCGCAGGCGCTTGGCTGCACGCACACGGCCGACGTTGCAGCATGCCTGCGCGCGCTTCCGGCCGATGCATTGGCCGATGCAACGCCGCAGCGACGCGGCCTGACCGGCCGCGATGCGTGGGCGCCGATGGCCGGCGGCGATGTGCTGCCGCTACCACCTGCACAGGCGATCGCAAGCGCGCAACACGCACAGGTGCCGGTGCTGATCGGCAATAACCGCGATGAGGGACGCCTGTTTGCGCAGCTGCTGTCCTACCTTGGCAAGCTCACCTCGCGCAGTGGCTACGAGGCACGCATCCAACGCATGCACGCGTCTGCGGCGCCGATCATGGCGCAGTACGCCGATGTCGCCACGCACTCGCGCTGGGAGGCGTTTGCCGACATCGTCACCGACGGCGGCTTCGCCTGTCCGACGCGCCGGCTGGGCCAGGCATTGCGCACGCATGCCCCGGTGTACGCCTACGAGTTCGATGACTCGCAGGCGCCGTACGGGCTGCTGCGCCTGCCGTTCTCGCCGGCGTTGGGCGCCTTCCACGCCTCGGAGCTGGTGTATCTGTTTCAGCGCCCCTGGGTGCTCAGCGGCGATCCGCGGTTCAGCCCGGCGCAACAGGCGTTCTCCGACACGTTGCAGGACTACTGGGGCGCGTTCGCGCGTACCGGCGACCCGAACGGTCACGGCCGCCCGCAGTGGCCGCGATTCGATGGCCAGACACCGCTGACCTTGTCGCCCGCCCGGATCGGCGCAACGCGGGACTTCATACAACGGCACCGCTGTGGCTTTTGGGACGCACAGGCGCGCGCTGCCACGGCGAGCGTCCCATCGCCTTCGCAACAGCATCAGCCCGACGTAACGCACGCTGCTCAACGATAGGACCCTGTGGCCGAGCTGCCGTGCGATGCCGGCAGGCGCCCGCAACCGTGCATGCACGTCGCCCGTCGCATGGGACACACGACCAACCGCCATCACCGCAGAGGAGCCATCCATGTCCATCGCCCCGTCACCCTCCTGTCCCCAGGTGCGCCTGCGTCATGGGCGCGAGGTACCGGCACTCGGGCTGGGTTCGTGGAATCTGGGCCAGGGCCGGCATCCGTCGCAGCAGGAGATCGATGCCTTGCAGGTCGGGCAGCATTTGGGCATGCGGCTGATCGATACCGCCGAGATGTACGGCAATGGCCGCTCGGAGCAGCTGATCGGCCAGGCCATCGACAGCAGGCAGCCGCCGTATCTGGTGTCGAAGGTGTTGCCCGGCAATGCCAGCGCGCGCGGTATTGCGCGCGCCTGCGAGGCCAGCCTGCAGCGGCTGGGTGTGCGCACGCTGGACCTGTACCTGCTGCATTGGCGCGGCGGCAGCGCGCTGGCCGAGGTGGTCGATGCGTTCGAAGCCTTGCGCGATGCCGGCAAGATCCGCGACTGGGGCGTATCCAACTTCGATGTCGATGACATGGAAGAACTGTGGTCCATCGATGGCGGACAACGCTGCCTGGTCAATCAGGTGCTGTACCACGCCGGCAGCCGTGGCATCGAATTCGATCTGCTGCCGTGGTGCGCCGACCATCAGGTGACAGTGATGGCGTACTCGCCGTTGGGTAGCCGCGCCCTGCTCGGCCACCCAACCTTGCAGGCCATCGGTGCGCGACGCGGCGTGGCGGCCACTGCCGTCGCACTGGCGTGGGCGATTCGCAGCGGCAAGGTCATCGCCATTCCCGAGTCGGGCACGCCGGAGCATGTGCGCGCGAACGCCGCCGCCTGTGCGTTGCAGCTGGATGACGACGATCTTGCCGAGCTGGACCGCATTTTCCCTGCGCCAACGCGCAAGCAGCCGCTGGATCTGCTGTAACACCGGCCTGCGCATGCACATCATTCGGTGCATGTGCCCACTGACGTGACGCGCGCAACAAAGCGCTGCGACGCGCTGCAGGGTTCTGCGCAGATGTGAGTATTCGTTCTCAAGCAGACACATGCAGTTAACAGCGCCACTCGCACGCTCTGTGGCTCAGCCCGCAATCAGCTCGCCAGAGTGGAGTCCCATGGCCAAGTCCCCCAGTAAACCCGCGCAGGTTCCTGCCGCCGCTACCGCAAGCGCCACCGGCGATGTGTCGCGCGGTCGCGGCGACGAACTGCATCAAAAGGCCGGCGGCTCGCATCCGCAACTGACCACCAATCAAGGTATCCCGGTTGGCGACAACCAGAACTCGCTCCGCGCCACGCCGCGCGGGCCGACGTTGCTGGAAGACTTCATCCTGCGCGAGAAGATCACCCACTTCGATCACGAGCGTATTCCTGAGCGCATCGTGCATGCGCGCGGCAGCGCGGCGCATGGCTATTTCGAGTTGACCAAATCGTTGAGCCAGTACACCACGGCCAAGATCTTCACCGAGGTCGGCGAAAAAACCCCGCTTTTCACGCGCTTTTCCACCGTGGCAGGTGGCGCCGGCTCGGTGGACACGCCCCGCGACGTGCGTGGGTTCGCAGTGAAGTTCTACACCAAGGAGGGCAACTGGGATCTGGTCGGCAACAACATCCCGGTGTTCTTCATCCAGGATGCGATGAAGTTCCCGGACCTGATCCATGCGGTAAAGATGGAGCCTGACCGTGGCTTTCCGCAGGCCGCCAGCGCGCACGACACGTTCTGGGATTTTGTCTCGCTCACGCCCGAATCCATGCACATGATCATGTGGGCGATGAGCGACCGCACCATTCCGCGTTCGCTGCGCATGATCGAAGGCTTCGGCATTCACAGCTTCCGCTTCCTCAATGAGAAGGGCGAAAGCACCTTCGTCAAATTCCATTGGCGTCCCAAGCTTGGCCTGCAATCGACCATCTGGGACGAGGCGGTGAAGATCGCCGGCGCCGACCCGGACTTCCAGCGCCGCGACCTGTTCGAAGCGATCCAGAACGGTGACTTCCCGGAATGGGAATTGGGCGTGCAGCTGTTCACCGAGGCCGAGGCCGAGGCATTCCCGTTCGATCACCTGGATTCGACCAAGGTCATTCCGGAAGAACTGGTGCCGCTGCAGATCGTCGGGCGCATGGTGTTGGACCGCTGGCCGGACAACTTCTTTGCCGAGACCGAGCAGGTGGCGTACTGCCCGGCCAACATCGTGCCCGGCATCGACTTCAGCAACGATCCGCTGCTGCAGGGGCGCCTGTTCTCGTATCTGGACACCCAGCTCAGCCGCCTGGGCGGGCCGAATTTCCACCAGATTCCGATCAACGCGCCCAAGTGCCCGTTCGCCAACAACCAACGCGATGGCCACATGCAGATGGGCGTGCCGAAGGGCCGCGTGGCCTATGAACCGAGCTCGCTGCAGGCAGATGCGCCGCGCGAGGCGCTGCGTGGATTCCCCAGCCACGCCACGCCCGCCGAGGATGGCGCCAAGGGCCGCGTGCGTGCGGACAGCTTTGCCGATCATTACAGCCAGGCGCGCATGTTCTTCCGCAGCCAGACCGCACCGGAGCAGGCACACCTGGCATCGGCGCTGGTGTTTGAACTGTCCAAGGTCGAAACCGCGCACGTGCGCGAGGCCGTCGTCGGCCATCTGCGCCACATCGATGAAAGCCTGGCCAAGCGCGTGGCCGACGGCATGGGCATGACCACGCTGCCACCCGCGCCGCCAGCGGCCGTTGCGCCCACCGATATGCCGTTGTCGCCGGCGTTGCAGCTGATCGGCAAGATGAAGGACACCCTGCAAGGCCGCACGGTCGGCATCCTGATCCACGACGGCTCGGATGCTGCGGCGATCAAGGCAGTGCGCAAGGCGGCGGAAGCGGCCGGCGCCACGGTCAAGATCGTGGCACCCAAACTGGGTGGCGCCAAGCTCAGCGATGGCAAGCAACTGGCGGCTGATGGCCAGCTGGCCGGCACCCCGTCGATCATCTTCGATGCGGTGGCGGTATTGCTGTCGTCGGAAGCGGCCAAGGCATTGACCAACGAATCGGCGGCGCTGGATTTCGTCAGCAACGCCTGGGCGCATCTGAAGGCGATCGCCTTCGACGACGGTGCGCAACTGCTGCTCAAGGCCGGCAACGTCGGCAAGGACGCGGGCATCGTTTCTGCCGCCGATACCAAGGCCTTCATCGCGGCGGCAAAGACCCGCCAGTGGGCACGCGAGCCGAAGGTGCGCATGCTGGCGTAATCACGCCTGGTTGGCAGATGCAGGCTTGGGCGCGAGCGGCTTTCCAGTAGCCGTTTCGCGCCCAAGTTGTTTCCGCAGGCAGCGATGAAGATGCATCGCCGGAGGCATTGAGCTTGGTGTTGATTGCATGGGTCAAGGCCACCGCGCCCTCGATCGATGCAGCACTTGGCTGAACCTGCAAGGCGGGGACGCTGATGCTGATGCCATGAGGCATGTTGGCAGCGCAGAAGGTAGCCGCGGAGTGCTACCTCTGCATTTTGCTGCAGAGCCCTTGCCCGCCCACCATCGCGGGACACGCTGCAAGTACGTCCCTGTAAGCTCCGTGGCGGCATCCATGCCGCCAAGGGTCCCGCGACGGTGGGCGGGCAAGGACCAGTGGAGATGGTCGATGCGCGGTGTGTAGTTGATGCGCAGCGCTTTGATAAGCGATCGGCAAGGCGCGTGGCGTGGCTTCTTCGCTCTTCAACAAAACCATCAGCCAACTGTCCGGTGCGGTGCTTTCGTCCTTCAACGCCGTCGCCAGCACACTGTCTGGTGCGGTGCCCTCGCCGATTGCGGGACCGTGTGGCGGCATGGATGCCGCTACCGAGCCTACAGGGACGTACTTGCGGCGTGTCCCGCAAGCGGTGAGGGCACCGCGCCCTCGACCGACTCAGCGTTTGACTGAACCAGCAAGACCAGAACGCCGATGCTGATCGCCATAAGGTACGTTGACAGCGCGGAAGATCAGCTGCGGAGTGCCACCTCTGCATTTTGCTGCAGGGCCCTTGCCCGCCCACCATCGCAGGACACGCTGCAAGTACGTCCCTGTAAGCTCCGTGGCGGCATCCATGCCGCCAAGGGTCCCGCGACGGTGGGCGGGCAAGGACCAGTGGAGATGGTCGATGCGCGGTGTGTAGTTGATGCGCAGCGCTTTGATAAGCGATCGGCAAGGCGCGTGGCGTCGCTTCTTCGCTCTTCAACAAAACCATCAGCCAACTGTCCGGTGAGGTGCTTTCGTCCTTCAACGACGTCGCCAGCACACTGTCTGGTGCGGTGCCCTCGCCGATTGCGGGACCGTGTGGCGGCATGGATGCCGCCAGCGAGCCTCCACGGACGGATTCACGGCGTGTCCCGCAAGCGGTGAGGGCACCGCGCCCTCGACCGACTCAGCGTTTGACTGACTGAACCTTGGAACGGGATGCTGTTTCTGTCGTGTCTCTAGCTGCGCACACGCTATAGCGGAGCAGTCGTGTGGTCTGCAGCTCTACACCGCTTCGACAGCAAACCGTTGCGCATTCGCCAGCGCACGATACTCGCGCGGCGTCATGCCCACGGCTTGCTTGAATTGCCGCGCAAAGGCGCTTTGATCGCTGAAGCCGCAGGCGTGGCCGATTTCGGTCAGGCTCTTGTCGCCGTGCAGCAGATGCATGGCCATCTGCAGCCGCAACTTGGCCAATACCTGCTGCGGAGTGAGCTGGAACACCTTGCGGAACGAGCGTTGCAGCTTGGACATCGAAAACCCGGTGATTTCCACCAGCGCCTGCATGCGCACGTTCTGCGCGTAGTTGGCGTTGAGGTAGGCCAGTGCGAGCCGCAATTTTTCGTACTGCGACTCGTGCCCGTCCTGCGGACCGAGATCGCGTGAGATGCCGATGATGCCCTGCACCTTGCCATCCACCAGCAGCGGGCGTTTGCAGGTGAGACACCAACCCGGTTCGCGGTTGGCGAACAGGTGCAGCTCCAGCAGGTTGTCGATCACCTCGCCGGCCAGCACCTGCTCATCCTGGTTGGCGTAGTTGGCACCCAGGCCGCTCGGGTACACCTCGGCCACGCGCTTTCCGATCAGCTCCTTGCGCGATTTCAGGCCAAGCCGCCGCAGCATGGTCTGGTTGACGTGGGTATAGCGGCCCTCGCGATCCTTGACGAAGAACAGCACGTCCGGCACGGCATCGAACAACGCTTCCAGATCGGCAGGATCGATGCTCTTCATGCAGGACGGTGGGCTCGTGAGCAGGAAAGACGCGGCGGCAAGAAAACGACGCGGCCATCTCGGCGAACAGCATCGCCGCGCCGCTTCATGATACGCCGCGCAGGCCGCACGGCTTGCAGGAGGTCAGCGCGGCTCTTCGGCCACGGTGGCCGTGGCTGCAGCGGGAGCGGCCTTGGCGGTGTCGAGCGAAGCACTGGTCGCGCCCAGACGATCGGCCGGCATGCGCCGTGCCGCCCAGCTCTGCACCACGGCCGCACCTGAGTGCGACCCCACCTGCACGCGCAGACGCGCACCGGCAGCCGGTGCCACAAATTCGATTTCGCAGTCGCCCGCCGCCATGCAGCTGTCGGCTGCAAGCGGATCCACCGGCTGCCAGCCCTGTTCGGCAATTGCCTGCGAGAACGCGCGGTAGTTCATGCCCGACTTCAGTGTTGCCGGCAGCGGCACCAGCAGCTCGCTGTCTGCCGCCTCCGCTGCGGCCACGGGCGCCGCAGGTGCCGGCACACGCGCAGGTGCGCCAGCTGCCGTCCGCGGCGCGGCGCTCCAGGCAGGGCTGAAGATCAGGGCGAGGCCCAGCAGGGCGGGACGGGCGAACGTGCGCATACGGAAGATCCTTGCGATCCTGCAGGGACTGGGAAAGTTAAAGAAGCGCTATTTTGACACGTCGACATGACGCCGGGGCGATGATGTCCGTATGCAATCAGCCGCCGTTTCGTCATGACACGGTTTGGCGCGCCCGCAAGCACACTCGACAGCGCTTGTCTCGGCGTAACGTGTGTGACCGCAAGCGAACCCGACAGCAATGCAGCTGTAGCAGCGATCGCTGCATGCTGCGGACCGACCGCGGCGCACGCAGCCGCATGTGTCGCGGTTGCGTGCGCACACGTGTCGCGCTGCTGTTTGTAAACCACGTTGCAGCGTGCCCATCGATGCAGACCGGCACGCCGCATCGCGCGGCGTGCCGGCATCGCCGGCTTATTGCCCGATGTGCTGCTTCAACCAGCCGTTGACGGTGTCGTGCCACAGGATGCTGTTGTCCGGCTTGAGCACCCAGTGGTTTTCGTCCGGGAAATACAGGAACTTGGAGTCGATACCCTTGCGCTGCAGCGCGGTGAACGCGGCCAGCCCCTGTTCGACCGGGATGCGGAAATCCTGCTGGCCGTGGATGACCAGCATCGGCACCTTCCACTTGTCCACGTGCAGCACCGGGTTGAACTTTTCGTAGCCGGCTGGGTTCTGCCACGGCGTGCCGCCGTTTTCCCATTCGCTGAACCATAGTTCCTCGGTGGCGTAGCCCATGGTGCGGTTGTCGAACACACCGTCGTGGTCGACCAGGCACTTCCACGGCTGGTTCCAGTTGCCTGCCATCCAGTAAACCATGTAGCCGCCATAGCTGGCGCCCAATGCGCAGGCCTTGTCACCGTTGAGGAAGCCGTACTGTTTCTGCGCAGCCGCCCAGCCCTTTTGCAGGTCTTCCAGCGGGCGGTCGCCCCAATGCTGGCTGATCGCATCGGTGAATTCCTGGCCATAGCCGGTGGAGCCGTGGAAGTCGATCATCACCACCGCGTAGCCCTGGCCGGCGTAGGTCTGCGGATTCCAGCGGTTGCTCCAACCATTGCCGAAGCTGCCCTGCGGCCCGCCGTGGATCAGGAACGCCACCGGATAGGTCTTGCCTTCCTGATAGTTGTACGGCTTGACCACGTAGCCGTAGACGGTGTCGTTGTTCCAGCCCTTGAACTGGAACTGCTCGTAGTCGCCGAACTGCACGTCGGGCAGCTGCTCTCCGGCGCTCTGACTGATCGCACGCAGACCCTGGCCCTGCAGGTCGCTCACGAAGATTTGGTCGCCGCTCTTGAGCGAGTTGCGGGTAAACGCCAGCGTGGTTCCGGCCAGCGTCGGTGCGTGCACCGCGCCCTCGCCGACCAGCTTGGTCGTAGTGCCGGTGGCGAGGTCGATCTTGAACAACGGGTGCTCGCCGAGCTCGTCGGCGCTGGTGTACACGCTGGTACCGTCCTCGCTCAAGACGATCTCACCGGCGGAGCGATCCCACTTCGGCGCAATCTCGCGCGTCTTGCCGCTGGCCACGTCCATCGCCATCAGGCCGAAGCGATCGGCCTCGAACCCCGGGCGCTTCATGGCGCGGTAGTACAGCGTCTTGCCGTCGGCGCTGAACACCGGGCCGGCGTCCCAGGCCGGATTGGCCGCGGTGAGGTTGACCGGTGCAGACTTGCCCCTGGCATCCAGGCGATACAGATCGAAGTTGGTCTGCCACGGCTCGTCGTTGCCGGTGGGCCTGGCGCCGGCCTTGGCGTTCTTGCCCGCTTCCGGGCCATGCGGCTGCGGGATGCGCACGCTGGCCACCACGGTGCTGCCATCGGGCGACCAGGTGTAGTCGTCGTTGCCGCCAAACGGCTTGGAGGGCGCGTCGCCGGCCAGCGTGGCACTGATGGCCGACGCCCCGACCACGGCCTTGCCGCCCGCCGCTGGCAGGTCGGCCACGAACAAGGTATTGCGGCGGCCATCGTTCCAGGTGTCCCAATGCCGCACGAACAGCTGGTCGTACACCACGCCGCTGGCTTTGCTGTTCTTCAGCTCGCCCAGCCGCTTCTTGGTGCAGCCCAGGTCCGAACCGCAGTCCTGGAACACGCCCGCACTGAAGACGATGCGCTTGCCCTCGGGCGAGAGCTTGTAGCTGTCCACATCCACCGCAAAGGCGGTGAGTTGCTGCGGGGTACCGCCGGCCATCGGCTGCGCATAGAGCTGCTGGCTGCCGGACTTGCTGCTGAGGAAGTACACCGTCTTGCCATCGGGCGACAACGCCGGGCTGTTGACGTTCCAGCCTTCCGGGGTCAGCCGCTTGGGTGGCGCCAGATCGCGCGTGCGCAGATTGCGCACCCACAGGCTGGTGGCCGGCTTGCCATTGCTGGTCTTGGCCTGGCGTTTGGCGAACAGCACGCTACCGCCATCGGGCGTGAGCGTGGGCGAGGACACCCGGTCCAGCGCCACCATGTCGCGTACATCGAAACCGCGCGCGGCGGCAAGGTCTGGCAAGGCGGCCAGCAAACACAAGGGCAATACGGCGTGACGCAGCTTCATCGATAATTCCCGCAACGGCAAAACGCCGATGGTAGGCGTTGCTGCGGCGCACGCGCAAAGGCAGGACGTCATGCAGCGTGAAGTGGCGCGGCACGCCGTCGTGCGCATTGCCCATGCCGCCTATGGGCGGCACGGGCGGCAGCGCATCAGAAGCGGTGCGACATGCCCACATACACCTGCGCGTCCGGGGTGCGGTCGTTGAGGCCGAAGTTGGCGCCCACGTCCAGCTGCAACAGCGGGTTGAGCAGATACGCCGCGGCGATGTCGGCCGAATACTGTTCGACCGTCTGTGCAGGATCCCGGTTGATCGAGGACCACACCTCCACCGCCATCGACAGCTTCGGCGTGAGCGGGTGGGCCAGGTTGATCGCATTGATCACCGCGATGTGCTTGCCGCTGCCATCGCTGTCGGCCAACCAGTCGAGCTCCGGGCCGAAGGTCAACGAGAAGCTGTTGGGCAACGCAAAGTTGATCGGCAGAGCGACGCCGCCTTCCCACTCGTCGTTGCCCAGACCGGTGCGGGCGGTCGGCGCCTTGACGAACGGCAGGACCGCCACGGTGGCGGTGTCGCTTTCGTAGAAACGCGCCTTCATGCGCAGATAGATGTCGCCACCGCCGCTCAGGCTGCTGCGCGCGCCGGTGGCGCGGTCGGTGGTCTTGACCTGCAGCTGTGGTGCCCAGTTGAGCTGCAGATCGATGCGGTCGCTGACGCCGTACTTGAGCGTGGGATTGGTAAACACCGAGGTTTCGATGCGTGTGCCGGGCTGGCTGTCGCGGGTGTAACTGCCGATATCGGTTTCCAGCTGCCAGGCGCCGGTCGGCACGGTACAGGTGGAATTGGCCTTGGTCGGCCGATCGGTGCAGAGCGCCGCTTCGGCGGCGTCTTGCGCCTGCGCTTGAATGGCCAGGCCGCACAGCATGCCGGCCACGGCGATGGTCAGCAGCGAGATGCGGGGTGCGCGGGAAGAAGAACCGGAAATAACAGTCGGCATTGCAGTAACTCCATGGCAGAGCGCTGGGCCAAGACACAACAGGCCAGCAGTGAGTGGGGGGAATGCGCGTGGAGAGGTGGATCGACCAGACGCCCAAACGGCGACGCCTGGTCGATCCTATCGAACTGTCGAGCTCGCCAGACAAAAAGCGGCCGCAACCGTGCCTTGGAAGGAGCGCAGTGTGATTGGGCTAACGTTTTTGTCGGCAGCAGCGGCGGCGCGATGGCCTATGGCGCGGAGATCAGCGGGGCCGATCCAGGCTTGTGGCAGTGGTGGCGCATCATCCGTGCGGTAGACGGCACGATACGCAGCGGCGGCATAAAGGCGCTATGCATGAGCGCTGGACCCGGCATAAAGTCGGCGCAAAGACAGGCCGCAGACGACGAGGTGCCGTCAGGGACGGTCGATGGAGTTTGCAGCGGCGGTGCGTGGGGATGATGCAGATGATGGCAGCGACATCCGCTGCGGGCAGGTCGCGTTTCGCGCCTGCCAGGACGGCGCATGCATCGCATGCGCCGTGTCTGTCGCAGGCTCAGGCGGCCTGTTCGCCGCGCTTGCCGACGCGGTACAGCAGCCAGCCAACCAGGGCGAGAATGGCCAGGCCGATCCATTGATTGAGCTGCAGGGCGGCCGGCAGTGCCAGCACATCGGCACGGCTGGACAGCACGATCGGCACGGCAATGGCGATGCCCATCAGCGCCTCGCCGGTAATCAGGCCGGCGGCGAACAGCACGCCCGGACGATGCACGCGGTCGCGGCCATCTTCGTCGTCGGCGCGAATGTTGTGGAAGCGCTCCACCAGGTGCGCGATCAGGCCACCGATGAAGATCGGCACCATCAGTTCCAGCGGCAGGTAGATACCGATGGCCGCCGCCAGCACCGGCACGCGGAAGCGCTTGCCGGTGGCCTTCAACCATTCGTCCAGCGCGATGATCGCCGCACCGACGCCGGCGCCGATTGCGATCATGGTCCACGGCAACTGGCCGCCGAACAGTCCCTTGGCCACCGAGGCCATCAAGGTGGCTTGGGGCGCGCCCAGCGAATTGGGATGTTGCGGCGTGGCCGGGCCGATGCCATACGCCTGGGCCAGCAGATTCAACACTGGCGCCATGATCAACGCACACGAGAACGCACCGATGCCCAGCATCAACTGCTGCTTCCACGGCGTGGCACCAACCAGATAGCCGGCCTTGAGATCCTGCAGGTTGTCACCGCCCACCGCCGCCGCGCAGCACACCACCGCACCGATCATGATGGCCGCCACCGCGCCTAACGGCGCAGCGCCGATGCCCACCGGCACCAGGCCGCTCTTGCCCAGCAGCAGCACCAGCACCGCCGATGCGAACAGGATGGTGGAGATGGTGATGCCGGAAACCGGGTTGTTGGACGAGCCGATCAACCCGGCCAGGTAGCCGGACACCGACACGAACAGAAAGCCGGCCACGATCATGATGATGGTCATCGGGATCGACACGTGCCATTGCTGCACGATGGCCTGGTACAGACCCAGCAGCGGCAGCGTGCACAGCACCAGCGCCACCAGCATCCACTTCATCGGCAGGTCGCGCTCGGTCTCGGCGACCACGCCGCCACTGCTCTTGCGCGCGGCCGCAAAGCCGCTCTTGATGCCGGAAAACAGCGACTTGCGCAGCGAGAACAGCGTCCACACGCCGCCGATCAGCATCGCACCGACACCGAGGTAGCGGATCTTCGCGCCCCAGATGCCGAACGCCGCATCGGCGGCCGGCGCACCGACCAGGCTCTGCGCCAGCGCCGGATCGCTGCCCATGAAGAACTGCTGATACAGCGGGATCGCGATATGCCAGGACAGGATCGAGCCGGACAGCACCACGATGCCGACATTCAAACCGACGATATAGCCCACGCCCAGCAGCGCCGGCGACAGGTTGGTACCGATATAGCCGACCAGGCGGCTGCTGCCCAGGTAAGTGGCCTGCGCCCAGGTGTCCGGGATCACGCGCAGGCCGCTGGCCGCACCGAGCTTGACCAGCGCGCCGATGGCGCCGGAAGCGGCCAGGATCTTCAGGCCCGGGCCGGGATTTTCGCCGGCCTTGAGTACCTCCGCGGCAGCCTTGCCCTCGGGAAACGGCAGCGGGTCTTCGACGATCATCGAGCGCCGCAGCGGCACCGAGAACAGCACGCCCAGCAGCCCGCCCATGCCGGCGATGCCCAGCACCCACCAGTATTTGAAGTCCGGCCAGTAGCCCATGATCACCAGCGCCGGGATGGTGAAGATCACCCCGGCGGCGATCGACGAACCAGCCGAGGCGCCGGTCTGGACGATGTTGTTTTCCAGGATGGTGCCGCCGCCGAGCAGGCGCAGCACGCCCATCGACACCACCGCTGCGGGAATGGCGGTGGCTATGGTCAGGCCGGCGAACAGGCCGAGATAGGCGTTGGCGGCCGAAAGCACCACCGCCAGCACGATGGCCAGCACGACGGCGCGGAAAGTGAGCTGGCGCGGCTGCGCGTCATGGCGCATTGGGCGTTCCCCTGTAGGCAAAAAATCCGCACCACGCTAGCGCCTGCGCGGGGTTCCGTCCAGCTGCGGCGCGGCGTGACAGTGTGCGTGCTGTGGCGGGTGGCTTGGTCGGAAGCCAACATGTGCACCCGGCTGCATGGGTGGCGATCTTTCGAATGGCCGCGACACCCGGCGCAGTGACCCTTTCGCGGACACAGATACGTTTCGAAACATGTTCAAGCGCTTGATGGAAGCGCGCACCGCCCGGCACCTGCTGCTGCGGCGCGTTTGCGAGGCGAGCGTTACGGCGCCCGTCTGCCTCTCGCAGCGTGCGCCTGAAACGATGGCCGGCTCAGGACCACGAGCCTCGATACCCGCGCCACCCATGCAAGACGTAAAGGCCTGCGTATTTGCGCCGCTGCGCCTGGAATGACGCCGCGGCGCGTGCGATTACGTGTCAGTGCAGCAACTCGGCAAACGCGCGGTCGGCTTCGATGACCTCAGGCAGCGCGGCGAACAACGCGTCCAGATCCACGCCGTCCATCAGCGGGCCACGTACCGCCTGCAGTGCCGCCGCAGGGTCGCCGCCATGGGCATGCAGGGCGTCGGAGACCTGCACGGCCTGGGCGACCAGCAAGGGCATGCGCGCGCCGTCGGGTGCGGCCGCGGGGCGGACCTGGTAGGCAATGGCTTCCTGGATCACCACCGGCAACTGCCAGCGACGCACCAGCTCGGCGCCCACTTCCGGGTAGCCGAAGCCCAGTTGCAGCGTCTCTTCGGCGGCATGGCCGGCCGACGAGGTGTCGTGGTTAATGCGGCTGGCGTAATCCGGGGCGCCGGACTGGATCAGCAGCTCGCCGATGTTGTGCATCATGCCGCAGGTAAAGGCGGTTTCCGGGTCCAGGCCGTGCTGGCGCGCCAGCAGGCGGCAGATGCCGGCCACTTCGAAACTGTGCCGCCAGAATGCCTTGAGGTCGAAGCCCGGGCCGGCGCGGAAGGCGCCAGTCATCGCCGAGGCCAGCACCAGGGTGCGCAGCGTATTGAAGCCCAGGCGCATCGCGGCGTCTTCCACGCTGGTGGAATCGCGCAAGCCGTGAAAGCGCGCCGAATTGGCCAGCCGCAGCACCTTGGCGGCGATCACCGGATCGCGCTCGATGCTGCGCGCCAATGTATCGATATCGGTCTGCGGATCGTCGAATTGACGGATCAGGTCCTGCGCCACCTTGGGTACCGTGGGCAAGGTATGCAACTGCTCGAACAGCGCCTCCAACTTCATGATCGCCTCGTGGGTGAAGGGATAAGCCAGCGCGGCCGCGCCAGCCTGCATGGTGTAGCACAGACCGGTTGGCTGTCGGTGACCGACGCAGGGCAGTATTCATGCGCGTCTGGGTTTCGTGGTGCACAACGCCTGCGTGGACGGGCCTCAGGCGGGTCTTCGCCGATAGCGACCTCGACAACTCCGCCCTGCCCGGCGTCGCTCGGCGCCTGTGATACCGGCGATGCGCGGGTGATCGGCACCACAGGTGGTCACCCACCCTGCATTGCAGTACACGAATGAAGGCATCCGGGCAGGAGTATCGACGCGATGGAGTGTTGCGCTGCCGATACCTGCTGCACGCGGGCAGCGCTCAATGGAAATCGCGCGAGGGCAGCTGCATCTCGCCGAGCAGGTTGCTGAGGTCGTGCAGGTCGCCGGCGATGAGGTGCTCCACGCCGTCCACGCGTTCCCAGCGGCCGCGCACCGCGAGCAGGCGCGACTCCAGCAGCGCGCGGCGGCGGCGCAGCGCCAGATGCGACCAGACGATGACGTTGATCATGCCGTGCTCGTCTTCCAGGGTGACGAAGATGGTGCCCTTGGCGGTAGCCGGGCGCTGACGCTGGGTGACCAGGCCGGCCACATGCACGCCGCTGCCGTGGCGGCGTCCCTGCAATTCGCGCAGGCCCAGGATGCGTCGCTGGCGCATCTGCGGGCGCAGCAGCGCCATCGGGTGCTGGCGCAGGCTCAGGCCGACCGCGCGGTAGTCGGCCAGGATTTCTTCGCCCGCGCGCGGCGCTTCGAACTCCACCGGGCGTTCTTCCGGGCTGTCCGGCAGCAACGGCCGCCGCGCTTCCACGCCGGCCATGGCCCAGCGCGCGGCGTTGCGATTGCCCACCAGGCCCTGCAGGGCGCCGGCTTCGGCCAGGGCCAGGCGCGCTTTTTCGTCGAGTGCCGCGCGCAGGCACAGGTCGCCGATGTCGGCGAAAACCCGTTGCGTGCGTGCAGCGACGATGCGATGTGCCACCACTTCCGATAACCCGGCAACTTGCCGCATGCCCAGCCGGATCGCCGGTTGTTCGCCCGGGTCGGCGTCGCTGCGCCACGGCCGGCCACCGACCAGGGTGTTGTCCCAGTCGCTGTGCAACACGTCCACCGGCAGCACCTCCACGCGTTCGCGCTCCGGGCTGCCACGGCGCGCGTCCTGCACGATCTGGCTGGCCGAATAAAAGCCCATCGGCTGCGAATTGAGCAGCCCGCAGGCGAAGGCCGCCGGTTCGTGGCGTTTGAGCCAGCAGCTGGCATAGACGAGTTTGGCGAACGAGGCGGCGTGGCTTTGCGGAAACCCGTAGGAGCCGAAGCCCTTGATCTGTTCGAAGATCTGGTCGATGAAGGTGGAGGCGTAGCCTCTGTTCTGCATGCGCTCGCGCACGCGCATGCGATGTTGTTCCATGTCGCCGCCGCGCCGCCAGGCCGCCATGGAGCGGCGCAGATTGTCCGCTTCGCTTTCGGTGTACTCGGCGGCATGCATCAGCAGTTCCATCACCTGCTCCTGGAACAACGGCACGCCCAGCGTGGGTTTGAGGATGTCTTCCACTTCCGCCGATGGATAGTTCACTTCCTCGCGACCCTGTCGCCTGCGCAGATACGGGTGCACCATGTCGCCCTGGATCGGCCCGGGACGCACGATCGCCACTTCGATCACCAGGTCGTAGAACACCGCAGGTTTGAGCCGCGGCAGCATCGCCATCTGCGCGCGCGACTCGATCTGAAACACGCCCACCGTATCGGCGCGCTGGATCATCTTGTAGGTTGGGAGATCGTCACCCGGAAGCGTGGCAATGCTGTAGTCGCGCCCGCGGTGACCGCGCACCAACTCCAGCGTCTTGCGGATGCAGGTGAGCATGCCCAAGGCCAGGCAATCGACCTTGAGCAGTTTCATGGTTTCCAGATCGTCCTTGTCCCACTGGATGATGGTGCGATCGGCCATGGCGGCGTTTTCCACCGGCACCAGCAGCGATAGCGGTTCGTCGGAGATGACGAAGCCGCCGACATGCTGGGAGAGATGCCGTGGGTGATCGCGCAGTTGCTCGGTCACTGCAAGGATCTTGTTGATCAACGGATTGGCCAGATCGAACCCGGCTTCTTCGATGCGCTGTTCCATCGGCGTTTCACCATTGCCCCAGCCGTAGCAATTGGCCAGCAGCGCGATCTGGTCCGGCGGCAGGCCGAAGGCCTTGGCCACGTCGCGTACTGCACTCTTGCCGCGATAGCAGATCACCGTTGCCGCCAGCGCCGCACGTTCGCGACCGTACTTGCTGTAGACGTACTGCAGCACTTCCTCGCGGCGTTCGTGTTCGAAATCCACGTCGATGTCTGGCGGCTCATCGCGTTTTTCGGAGAGAAAGCGCGCCATCAACAAACGCGTCTCGTCCGGATTGACTGCGGTGATGCCCAGCGCATAACACACCGCCGAATTGGCCGATGAGCCACGGCCCTGGCAAAGAATTTTTTTCTCGCGCGCGAAGCGCACCACATCGTGCACGGTGAGGAAGAACGCTTCGTACTTCTTGAACGCAATCAGCGCCAGCTCTTTTTCGATGTCCTCGCGCACCTTTGCCGAGATGCCGCCCGGCCAGTGCTTGCGGATACCGGCTTCGGTGAGCTGACGTAGATAACTGGTTGGCGTATGCCCTTCCGGCACCAGTTCTTTAGGGTAGGTGTAGCTGATCTTGGAAATATCGAAGGTGCAGCGTTGCGCCACCTCCACCGTGGCCTGCAACAGTGCATCCGGGTAGATATTGCCCAACGCACGCCGCGTACGCAGATGGCGCTCGCCATTGCGAAACAGATGCGCGCCGCACTCGGCCAGTGGCAGGGTGTGGCGGATGGCGGTCAGGGTGTCCTGCACGATGCGCTCGCGGCGTTGCGCCATATGCACATCGCCGCTGGCCAAGGCGGTCATGCCCAATTGCTGGGCAAGCGATTGCAGCGCCTGCAGGCGTGCGGCATCGTCCTGTTCACGATGCAGTTCAACCGCCAGAAACGTACGCTCGCCAAACACCTGTTGCAGCCAGGCGCCCTGCTCTGCCTGCGGCTGCGCGCCAGGCAACCATAGTGCAAACACACTTGGTACAGCGTCGCGAAACTGCGCTTCCACTTCGGCACGTCCCAGCCGATACGCGCCCTTGCTTGCGGCACGCCGCGCGCTGGTGATCAGCGCGCACAACTGCGGATAGCCCTGCACGTTTTCCACCAGCAGCACGAAGCGGGTGCCATCGACGAGGGTGAATTCGCTGCCGACGATCAACCGCACGCCCGTGGCGCGCGACGCTTCCAGGCCACGCACGATGCCGGCCAGCGAGCATTCGTCGGTGATGGCCAAGGCGCTATAGCCGCAGTGTTGCGCGCGCACGAACAGCTGCTCTGCGCTGGAGGCGCCACGCAGGAACGAGAAATCCGACAGGCAATGCAGCTCGGCATACGCGGGCAAGCCATCGGCGACCTGCGCATGGGTGATGTCGTCGTTGGCCGCGCGCAGCCGCGCCGCCACGTTCCAGGCGCGCGGCATGCGCCCGCCGGGGGTGTCGCGGTCCACGCCATCGACGGCGTCATCCCAGCTCATGCACGGAGGCCTTCAACTGCGTGCTGCGCCCTGCAGATTTCCAGTGCGCGGCAGATCGCGTCGCCGCAGGTCCTGCCGCGTTTTGTCTGGAGCCGTGGCACCGGCCGCGTGCCCCCAGCCGCAATGAGCAGCCAAGCTGCACGTTCTCCGATACCGCGCGGGTGTGCGCGCTCATGCGAACCACCCATGCAGCATCCAGCCATCCACCCGGCCCGGTGCGGCGAATGCCCAACCGCGCCGGCCGCGCGTGGTTTCCACCACGTAGTAATCGCGACGCGCGTCGTCGTCGTCCCACCAGCCGCTTTCCAGCCGCTCCGGCCCGGACACGATGCGCAACTGCGGGTCGTGCAGCGGTACCGGCTGCGGCAACAGCCAGGTGGGGCGTGGCGGACGTGGCGGCGCGGCGGTTTCGCGCAGCGCATCGCCGATGGCGCGACGCCAGGCGCGTTCCGGGCGCGGGTCGTCGGCCGGCAGCACGCGATACACCGCCTCGTCGCCCAACCGCGCACGCAAGCGTTCGCGCAGCTGCGGCCAGTCCACCGATTGCTGCGCACGTTGATCGAACAGGTCGCGCATGGCCGGCACGAACGGCGGCAGTTGCCGCGCCAGCAGCCGCATCGCCACCACCGGGCGCGGAATCTCCACCCGCTCCAGCCGGTTGCGCGCCAGCTCGAACAGCAGCGTGGGCGTGCGCTCCGGCGTGAGCAGACCGATCTCGACGTCGGTGGCGCCCTCTTCGTGTTCCAGGCGCAGCAAAAACCGCTGTACGCCGCCATCGCGAATGGACAGATACGTGCACAGGTCGCCGATCAGCCGGCGCAGCGGAAACAGCAGCGCCGGATGCGTTTCCACCTCGTAGCCCAGCTCCACGCGGTGGTCGAAATGGTCTGGCGGCGCGTAGCACTCCAGCGGGTCGTCGACGGTGCCGTAGAGGCGATCCAGGTGATCCAGCAGGCTGGCACCGAAGCGTCGACGCAGCCCGTCGCGCGGCAAGCCACGCACCGCCGCGAGCGTGCGCACGCCCATGTGCTGCAGGCGCTCGCCGGTATCGTCGGGCAATGCAGCGCGGCGCACAGGCACCTTGTCGAGCGTGCTGTGCAGGGCCGGCAATTGCGTCACCACCATGCCATCGCGCAGGCCGGCCAGTACGCGCGCGGCGCGCGGCGTGGGTGCCAGCGCCAGCCGGTGCTGGAAGCCCAGCGCCTGCAGCTCGTCGCGCAGGCGCCGCTCGAAGCGTGGCCAGGGGCCGAACAAGCGAAAGCTGGCGCCGGCTTCCAGCACGATGGCGCGCGACCACTGCTGGCTCACCAGCGAGCTGTGCCGGTAGGCCCAGGCGGCCAGAAAGCGCTGCGTGCGTGCTTCGTTCTGTGCGTCGTAATCGATCGTGCGTACCTGCGTCATCAAGGCATGCGCCGCCGACAAGCGCATACCCGGTTTGAGCCCCGCCTGCGCGGCGGCGAGATTGACCGAGTGCAGGCTGCGCAGCTGCGCCGGCCCCTGCACCAGCACCAACGGCGCGTGTGGCGCTTCAAGCCGCCGGAGAACGGCGTCCAGTGCCAGCTGCGGCAACAAGATGCAGGCCCACAACATGCACGCGCCTCAATGCGCCAGCCGCAACGGCTGCGAGGGCACTTGCCCGCCGCGGCATTTGCGCACCTGCCAGGCATCGCGCTCGGGCAGAAATTCCAGCCGCAGGGCCGCCGGCGATGCATTGACCGCATGGCGGCGGTCGCGCAACGCAAACGCGCAGCAGTTGCCGCTGTCGGCTGCCACCTGCAGCCGCCGCAATGCGCGTGCATCGCCGGTCTGCGGCCAGCCCAGCACCGCCGCGCAGGCGCCACTGCGCAGGCATTGTTCGAACGCCCACAAGGCGTCGCGCGGCTCGGCCTTCACCACCTCCAGATGTTCCAGCACCACCCCGCCCGCCTGCCAGGCCGGCGCATACGGAATGAACGGCGGGGCCACCAACACCACCCGGCTGCTGGCAGCGGTCATGCGTGCCAGGGTGGGCAACAACAAGGCGATTTCGCCCACGCCGTGGGCAGGCAACAGCAACTCGGTCAGCGCACGCCGCGGCCAGCCGCCGTCGGGCAGCAGCGCATCGAGTGCGGCATGCCCGGTGGCTTCGCCGCCATTGGCGGTGGCCGTGCCATGGCCGGCCCGCCACACCGTGCGCGCGGCCAGCAAGGCATCCAGCGGCAACGCCAGCGCCGCATTGCCGTGTTGTCTGGTGCGCGCGGGCTCCTGGCTCATGTCAGCCCTGCCGGATCAGGCCGCAGTACAGTCCTTCGATCGCGAAGTCGGCATCGGCTGCCACCACGATCGGCGCATGCGCGCGGTTACGCGGCAGCAGGCGGATGCGCTCGGGCCCAAGCTCCAGGCGCTTGATGGTGATTTCGCCGTCCACCCGCGCCACCACGATCTGCCCATCGCGCGCCTCGTTGCTGCGATGCACGCCCACCAGGTCGCCATCCAGGATGCCGTCGTCGATCATCGAATCGCCCTGCACTTTCAGCAGGTAATCCGGGCGCAGCGAAAACAGCGCGCGATCCAGCCAGAGCTGACGCTCCAGGCCGATGTCTGCGCCGATCGGCACACCCGCCGCCACCCGCCCCAGCACCGGCAAGGCCAGCACCGCATCGCGTCTTGCCCCGCCGGGCATGCGGATGCCGCGCTTCTGGTTGGGCAGCAGCTCGATCAACCCGGCCTCGGCCAGGGCCTGCACATGCTTTTGCGCCGCGTTGCGCGAGGCAAAGCCGAAGGCCTGCGCAATCTCGGCCAGGCTGGGCGACACACCGGCGCCGCCCTGCTCTTGCAGGAAGGCCAACACCGCAGCGCGTTGAGGAGACAGTGGGGGCATGGCAACGGCGGCCGAACGGGACAAGGTGTACATTTGTACACCCATCGGTCGCAGCAGACGAGATTGGCTTGCTGAGCCGATTCAGCCGGGCCGGCTTGCGAGCGGGTCACTGGGGAGTTATAACTTACGTATTAACGCAAGGTGCCGCCATGAAACTCAAGATCACTGCCATCGGCAATTCCTCCGGCGTCATCCTGCCCAAGGAACTGCTTGCCCGCCTGCGCCTGGGCAAGGGCGACGAACTCTATGCGCTGGAAACGCCAGACGGCATCAAGCTGACCGCATTCGACCCTACATTGGCTGCGCAGATGGATGTGGCCGAGCAGGTGATGCGTGACCGCCGCACTTTGCTCAACAAACTGGCACAGTAACGCGCACGCATGCTCATCTGGATCGAGCGGCCACTTGTCTTGGCCATTCACGATCGCCAGCTGGCCGAACATGGCGGCGGGAGCGGTGTGCGTGACGATGCGCTACTCGATTCGGCGCTTGCCAGACCGAAACAACTGGCTGCCTATGGCGACCCGCCACCGGACCTGGCGGCGCTTGCAGCGAGCCTGGCGTATGGCCTGGCCCGTAACCATCCATTTGTCGATGGCAACAAGCGCACCGCAGCAGTGGCCTGCGAAACCTTCATTGTGCTCAACGGCGCCACCTTGGTGGCGGGCGATCTGGAACTCTACGGGTTTTATATCGGCTTGGCGGACGGCTCGCTCGATGAAGCCGCTTGTGCCGCTTGGCTGCGTCCACGTTTGCAATCCCGGCACCAGCAGCGTGTGCATGAATCAGCACCGACCTACGGCTGAGTGACCGCCGGAGCGGCACTATTCGTGCGTGCCGCGTGGCAGCACTTCTTGCTGAGCGTGGCAGGCATAAATAAAAGTGACCGCGCAACCAATCACCTGGAGAGTCGATTCTCGGTGGCATGGCATGCGCCCGTTGCGCGCCAATCCCCTCACGCCGTCCCACTCCGGCTTACGACTGCGCGCTACGTTCGTACTCGCCGTCTAAGCGTCTTTGGCTTCGGCACGCTTACGCGTTGCAGCTGCCTTCTTCGCGGCCGCCTTGCGCACTGCAGGACCCTTGGTCGTTGCGGCTTTTTTCGCTGCTGTCGAGCGATCACTGGCTGTGCGCTTTTTGGCGGCGCCCTTGGTCTGCGTGGACAAGGCCTGCTTGCTTACCGTCTTCTTGGCGGTGGTGTTTTTGCTGGCAGTCTTCAAGGCTTTCTTGGCGCCGGCCGAGCGCGTGGGCGACACCGGCTTTTTGGAAGTTGCAGCGGCGCTGTCCTGTGCGGCTTTCTTCTTGGTGGCTTTGGACGCGGAACCGGACGGTGCAACATCTACGCCATCGCGGCGCGCCTTGGACAGCCCGATCGCGATGGCCTGCTTGGTGCTTTTGACTCCATGCGCGCCTTCGCGCACCTGTTCGATTTCTTCTTTGACGTATTCGCCGGCCTGGGTACTGGGCGATTTTCCTTCGCGCTTGTCCTTGTCGGCAGCGCGGCGCGTTTTGGTCTGTGGCATGGCACTTCCCGGGCTGTGGATGGCAGCCCGATGTAACAAGCGCGGCGTCAATATGCAGTGGGCGCAATACTCACCTGACGTTGAAGCGTTCCTGGCGCCACCCCAGGCCTGTGCATGCGCCTGGCTTAGGCAAGACTGAGCGCATCGGCCAGCGAATGTATGCGTCACCGCGCTCAGCTCACACTACGCTTCGCCAGCCGGTAGCGGCTCACCTTGCGCATCGTAGGCGGGTGGGTGATAGAAGTTGACGGTCTTCAATGGCATGTGCCCGGTGTTGCGGATCTCGTGCGTTTCACCGCGCTCGATGGCGATCAGGCAACCGGCCTGCAGCGCATGCGCCTGCCCCTCGACCACTGCCACGCCGGTGCCGTCCACCACGTACAGCCATTGATCGGCGCCGCGGTGGCGGTTGCCGGGCCCGCCTTCGCCCTCGCCCGGCGCGATCACCATTTCGGCGGCCTGCACTTGCCGCACCGAAAACAGCACCTTGAACGCATCGGTCAACGTCAGCTGTGCACTGCGCATGTGGCATCTCCTCGGGATTTCCGCGATGCTGGGCCGCCACGCGTCAACGCGCTGGCAACGCGCTCATGGGTGACGGCAGTACCACGCCCAGACCTGGTCGGGCAGGTGCGCCTGCAGCGGCAGATCCAGCGCACGATACCCATCGAGCACATCGCGTAGCGCGCGTTGCGCCGGCGTGGTGCCGAGCAGGCCATCCAGTTCGTCCGGGCTCAACTGCACGGCCGACCAGTCGTACAGGCGATCGATCCGCTGCGTCATCGCCGCCTGCAGCCAATCGCGCAGCACAAAGACGTGATACCCCTGCGTCTGCAGGTCAGCCACCGCCAGTTCCAGCGCCTGGCTCACCCCACGAAACCACTCGGTATGCCCGCCTGCCATCGCACGGATGGCCAAGGGCGCCGGCGCGTTGTGCGCAAGCAACGGGCGGCGCAGTTGCAGCTCCAGGTCGCGCGCATCGCGCTCACGCTCGGCTTCCACCAACAGCCCGCGCTCCAGATCGAAAAAATCGAACCAGCGCGGGTGCAGGCTGCCGATGCGTCCCAACGGGTCGCGCGAGAAACCGATCTTGCAATGGTCTTCCCATTGGCACGGGAACACGTAGGTGAAGCAGCGTCCGTCGGTGGCGACCGTCGTGGCGCGGCGTGCCCGCGTGCTCACCGCTGCCCCGCACGCGCACGCACTGGCGCAGCGGGTTGTGACGGTGACGGCGCCGGCTCCCAGCCGAAGACGCTGCGCCCGCCGTAACGGTGCGAATCGCGGCGTTCCTGCGCGATGTACTCCTCCACCGTGGGACCTTGCGCACTGGCTTCGAGCCGGCGCGCCTGCGCGTCCAGCCGTGCGATCGCCTGCAAGCGTTCGTCGTTGCCCAGTTTGGCCTGCTGCATCGCCTGCTTGAGTACGCCGATGGTGTGATCGAGCACGCGCGTGGGCACCGGAAACGGCTGCCGGTCCTTGCCGCCATGGGCCAATGAAAAGCGCGCCGGGTCGCTGAAACGGCATGGCGTGCCATGCACCACCTCGGCCACCATCGCCAGCGAACGCAAGGTCCGCGCACCTACGCCAGGTACTTGCAGCAATGCGGTGAAATCGCGCGGGCCGGCTTCGGCGGCAGCGGCCAGGCTGGCGTGCAGCCGCTGGACGATCACGTTTTCGCTGCGCACGTCGTGATGCTCGGGCATGGACAGATGCGGTTGCTGCGCCGGGTCCCAACCGTGCGCGGCAAACAGATCGCCAGTCACCGGGCCTTGCGCAGCGGGCGCCGCTACAGGCGCTTCCACACCCGCAATCCGCTGCCATTCACGCGCTAGCTGATCCGGCGCGGTGCTGCGCAGCAACTCCACCTGCGCCTCACGCGAGGCGGCGGCCCGTTGATCTGCAAGATTGACGATCCTGCCCTGATGCTCCCCGTCGATGGCTGCATGCGGCGCATCCACGAAACTGCTCAGCCCCTCGGAGAGCCAGTGATACCGGCGCGCCTGCTTGCGTTGCCCATGCATGCCCTGCTGCACCACCACCCAGCGGCCGTCGTCGCTGACGATGAAACCGTGCAGGTACAGGTCGAAACCGTCCTGCACTGCCGCGCTGTCGACCTTGGCCACCAGCCGGCTGGCCTGCGCCAATGCCGCGCCATCGAGCCCCACCGCGTCGCCCACCGCCAGCAGCTCGGCCGGTGTGGCGCGCGAATGCCGGCCGCGCCCGCCACACACATGGATGCCCAGCTCGCCAGCCAGAGGCGTCAGCCCACGCTTGAGCGCGCCGATCACGCTGGTGGTGATGCCGGACGAATGCCAGTCCATGCCCATCACCGCACCGAACGACTGAAACCAGAACGGATGCGCAAGCCGACGCAACAACTCATCGCGTCCATAGCTGTGCACGATGGCCTCGCACATCACCGCACCCAGCCGCGTCATCCGCTGCCCCAGCCATTGCGGCACGCGTCCGCCATGCAAGGGAAGATCTGCACTGCCGCCGCGCCGGCTCATGACTGCCACTGCTTGTTCATGCCATCAGAATACCGGCGCTACGTCGCATCCGCTGGGACGCAGCTGTTGCAGCGCGCCGCATTGCTGACGAATTCAGTTCGGAGCGCTTGCAGCCTCGCAGCGGATCAGCATGCCCTTCACGACAGGGGTGCAACCGTCACAGCGCTGCAGATGCGCGATATCACCTCGAATGAATAGAGGAGGTGGTCACTCTGCGTTGACCCCTTCGTCGTCAAGGTGGTGGCCCTCCTCAGCCATCGCCACGGGGTTCGCATGAATGCCACGCCCGCCACTGCCCATGAAACGGCACCGGCCACCGCCACTGCCCCTGCGCCGACTTATCCGGTGAATCTGCGCATCAACGGCCAGCCCTATCACCTCCAGCTCGAAGCCTGGGTCAGCCTGCTCGATCTGTTGCGCGACCGGCTCGATCTGACCGGCAGCAAGAAGGGCTGCGACCACGGCCAGTGCGGTGCCTGCACGGTGCTGGTCGACGGGCGCCGCATCAACAGCTGCCTGACCCTGGCGGTGATGCAGGACGGCGCCGACATCACCACCATCGAAGGCCTGGCCGATGGCGAGCAATTGCACCCGTTGCAGCGCGCCTTCATCGACCACGATGCCTTCCAGTGCGGTTACTGCACGCCGGGCCAGCTGTGTTCCGCGGTGGGCCTGATCAACGAGGGCAAGGCGCACGATCGCGATCAGGTGCGCGAGCTGATGAGCGGCAATCTGTGCCGCTGCGGTGCCTATCCGCAGATCACCGATGCGGTGATGGAGGTCCTGGGCAAGCCCGGCGACAGCCGCGACAGCGCCACCACGCCGTGGACGCCCGGGACGGTGCCGGCATGATTCCGCTCAGCTACGCGCGCCCGGACAGCATCGATGCCGCGCTCACCGCCATCGCGCCGCGTGGGGATGATCCGCATCCGGTACCCGCAGACGCGCCGGTGCGGTTGATTGCCGGCGGCACCAACCTCACCGACCTGATGAAGCTGCAGCTGATGCGGCCCAGCAGCCTGGTCGACATCAACCGCTTGCCGCTGGACAGCATCACCACGCTGCCGGACGGCGGGCTGCGTCTGGGTGCGTTGGCACGCAATGCCGATACCGCCTACCACCCGGAGGTGGAAACGCGCTATCCGTTGCTGAGCGCGGCCATCCTGGCCGGTGCCTCGCCGCAGATCCGCAACATGGCCAGCAATGGCGGCAACCTGCTGCAGCGCACGCGCTGCATGTATTTCTATGACCGTGCCACGCCCTGCAACAAGCGCGCACCGGGCAGCGGCTGTTCGGCCATTGGCGGGCTCACCAAGTACAACGCCATTCTCGGCGCCAGCGCGCACTGCATCGCCACGCACCCTTCAGACATGTGCGTGGCGTTGGCTGCGTTGAATGCGGTGGTGCATGTGCAGGGCCCGCAGGGCGAACGCGCCATTGCCTTCCCTGATTTCCATCGCCTGCCCGGCGACCATCCGGAGCTGGACAGCACCCTGGCGCCGGACGAGTTGATCGTGCACATCGACCTGCCCGACGCGCAGCGCTTTGTCGCCCACAGCGCTTATCTCAAAATCCGCGAGCGCCTGTCGTATGCGTTCGCGCTGGTGTCGGTTGCCGCCGCGCTGGATCTGACAGAGGACGGCAGCATCGGCGAGGTGCGCGTCGCGCTCGGCGGCGTGGCGCACAAGCCATGGCGCAAGCCCGATGCCGAAGCGCAGCTGGTGGGTCTGCCCGCCAACGCCGAGACCTTCGCACGCCTGGCAGATGCGCTGCTGCAGGGCGCACAGTCGCAAGGCGAAAACGGCTTCAAGCTGCCGCTGGCGCGTCGCGCCATCGTGCGCGCACTGGAGGTCGCACGCGAAGGCACCATCGACAACCGCGGGCGCACCAGCGCGCTGGAGGAATCGCCATGAATGCACGCA
The DNA here is from genome assembly GCF_041477645.2 of Xanthomonas sp. NCPPB 1325. Taxonomy (NCBI): domain Bacteria; kingdom Pseudomonadati; phylum Pseudomonadota; class Gammaproteobacteria; order Lysobacterales; family Lysobacteraceae; genus Xanthomonas; species Xanthomonas sp. NCPPB 1325. Next base: position 1,476,455 of record NZ_CM192985.1, on the reverse strand, counting down.
GCACCGACCTGTCCAACACCGAACTGACGCCACCGGTTGCCGACCAGGGCACCGGTTTTCGCCCGACCGGCACCGGTGTCCCGCGCATCGACGGGCGCGCAAAGGTCACCGGCCAGGCACGCTATGCCGCCGAATGGCCGGTGCCGGACCTGGCCTATGGCGTGGTGGTCAGCAGCAGCATCGCAAAGGGAACCATCGTCGGCTTCGACCTGGCCGCCGCGCGTGCGGTACCGGGCGTGCTGGACATCATCACCCATGAAAACCGTCCGCACATGCGCGGCATGGACCTGTTCTACAAGGACATGACCGCACCGGCCGGCTCGCCATTCCGCCCGTTGTACGACAACACCGTGCTGTACAGCGGGCAGCCGATCGCCTTGGTGGTGGCCGAGACCTTCGAAGCAGCGCGTCACGCCGCGCATCTGGTGCAGGTGGACTACGCACAGGAGCCGCATGACACCAACCTGATGACCAATCTGGACCGGGCGCACAAGCCCAAGGCGATGAAGGCCGGCTTCTCGCCGCCGCCCAAGGACAAGGGCGAGCCGGACACCGCGTTCGTCAATGCCGCCTGCCAGGTGCAGGGCGACTATTACAGCGGCGTGGAGCATCACAATCCGATGGAATTGTTCGCCTCCACCGTCATCCGTGAGGCGGACGGCCACTTCACCATCTACGACAAGACCCAGGGCTCGCAAAACAGCCGTTGGTATGTGTCGCACGTGTTTGGCCTGAGCAAGCGCAAGGTCACCGTGCGCAACCCGTATGTGGGCGGTGCCTTCGGTTCGGGCCTGCGCCCGCAATATCAGCTCGCCTTGGCGGTGATGGCCTCGATCCTGCTGGATCGCTCGGTGCGGGTGGTGCTCACCCGCCAACAGATGTTCACCTTCGGCCACCGCCCGGAAACCGTGCAGCGGCTCAAGCTCGGCGCCGACCGCGACGGCACGTTGCGTGCGATCTGGCACGAGGCCATCGCCGAAACCTCGCGCATCGAGGATTACGTGGAGGTGGTGGTCAACTGGAGCGGCCAGCTGTACGCCTGCGACAACGTGCATCTGGGCTACAACCTGGTCAGCCTGGACCAGTACAGCCCGATGGACATGCGCGCGCCTGGCGCCACCCATGGCGTGCATGCGCTGGAAGTGGCGATGGACGAGCTGGCCTACGAGGTCGGTATCGACCCGTTGGCGTTGCGGTTGAAGAATTACGCCGAGGTCAATCCGGCCGACGACAAGCCGTTCTCCACCAAGGCGCTGCGCGAGTGCTACCAGCAAGGCGCCGAACGCTTTGGTTGGGCGCAGCGCCCCATGCAACCGCGTGCGCGCAAGGAAGGCAGCGAGTGGGTGGGCTGGGGCATGGCCACCGGGCAGTGGGATGCCATGCAGATGTTTGCACGTGCGCACGCCGTGCTACGTGCCGATGGCCACCTGGTGGTGAGCAGCGCCGCCAGCGATATCGGTACCGGCACCTACACGGTGATGGCGATGATCGCCGCCGAGGCGCTGGGCCTGCCGCTGGAGCAGGTGACCTTCCAGCTGGGCGATTCCACCCTGCCCGTCGCGCCCATCGAAGGCGGCTCCTCGCATGTCAGCACGGTGGGTTCGGCCGTGGATGGGGTCTGCGGCAAATTGCGCACCAAATTGTTCCGGTTGGCGCAGGCCTTGCCCGACTCGCGCTTTGCGCGGGTCAAGCAGGACGCTGTGGTGTTTGCCGATGGGGCCATTGCCTTGCGTGGCGACGCCGGCAGTGCGATCGCGCTACCAGCGTTGCTGCGCGCGGCCGAGCTGGAGCAGATCGAGGACAAGTTCCTGCTGCTGCCCAACGTGCTCAAGCAGCGCAAGTACACCCGCGCCACGCATGGCGCAGTCTTCGTGGAAGTGCGGGTGGACGAGGAACTAGGCACGGTACGGGTGACGCGCGTGGTCAGCGCCATTGCCGCAGGACGCATCCTCAACCCCACCACCGCGCGCAGCCAGATCATCGGCGGCGTGGTGTGGGGCATCGGCCAGGCCCTGCACGAACACACCCAGTCCGACCATCGTTTCGGCCGCTTCATGAATCACGACCTGGCGCTGTACCACGTCTCGGCCAACGCCGACATCCACGACATCGAGGTGATCTTTGCCGATGAAGACGACCGCGTGGTCAGTAGCCTGGGCGCCAAGGGCGTGGGCGAGATCGGGCAGGTCGGCGTGTCGGCGGCCATCTGCAATGCGATCTTCCACGCCACCGGCAAACGCATCCGCAGCACGCCGATGACGCCGGACAAGGTGATGGCGGACTGAGCGATTGGCCGCGGATGCGTCCATCCGCGGCGTGACCACAACGGCAACGCACGGGCTCGACAGTGCACGATGTCGGGCCCGTCGCGTCTTGCGACTACATCGCTGGCACTGCGCATTGCACAGGCCAGTTCCTCCGAAGCGGCCACATCAAATGCGAACGCCACCGGCGCGAATGCCGCGGCGCTGCTGTAGCGTGAGCGGACCTCCGCCCACCGCAAGGCTCGTATGGCACCGCGCACCACCCGTCGACAGTTGCTCCGCGGTGCGGCCACGCTGGCCGTGCTCAGCCGGGTCCCGAGCGGTTGGGCGCTGCCGCCCGCCCCCGCGCGCGGGCCGGCCTTTATCGAAGACCTGATTGCACGCATGACGCTGGAGGAAAAGGCCGGCCAGCTCAGTCTTTTCAGCTCGGCAGAACAGATCGACAAGGCCATCGTCGCCAACCCGATCCACAAGGACGCGGCCGGCCGCACCCAGCTGGCGGCGGCGCGCGCCGGGCAGCTGACCGGGGTTTTCAACGGCTCCAACGTGCGCTGGCATCGGCAGTTGCAGCAGGCCGCCATGCAGAGCCGGTTGAAAATCCCATTGGTCTTTGCCGCCGACGTGATCCATGGCTACACCACGGTCTTTCCGGTGCCGCTGGGCGAAGCGGCCAGCTTCGAGCCGGAGCTGGCGCAACGCACCGCGCGTGCCGCCGCGATGGAAGCCAGCGCGGTCGGCATCGACTGGACATTCGCGCCGATGGTGGACATCGCCCGCGATGCCCGTTGGGGCCGCGGGGTGGAAGGCGCCGGCGAAGACGTGCTGCTGGCGCAGCAGTTTGCGCAGGCACGCGTGCGTGGCTTCCAGGGCGAGGCCGGGCTGGCGCATGCCGATGCGCTTGCCGCCTGCCCCAAGCATTTTGCCGCCTATGGCGCGGCCGAAGGCGGCCTGGACTACGCCCGCGTGGACATCTCCGAGCGCGCGTTGCGCGAGGTATATCTGCCTCCGTTCCAAGCCGCCTTCGACGCCGGCGCGGTGACCACCATGGCCGCGTTCAACGCGCTGTCGGGTGTGCCGGCAACCGCCAACGCCTGGTTGCTGGGCACGGTGCTGCGGCAGGACCTGCAGTACCGCGGCCTGGTGGTGTCCGACTTCACCGCCGACCAGGAACTGGTGGCGCATGGCGTGGCCGCCGACGACCGCGACGCGGCACGGCTGGCGTTTCTGGCCGGCGTGGACATCAGCATGGAGAGCGGCCTGTATCTGCGCCATCTGCCGGCGCTGGTGGCCGCGGGCGTGGTGCCGATGCAGCGCCTGGACGCCTCGGTGCGCCGGGTGCTGGGTTTCAAGGCGGCATTGGGGTTGTTCGACGACCCGTTCCGGCGTCTGCAGCCGGCACGGGCGCAGCCGCGCCAGCGCCAGGCAGACACGCTGGCGCTGGCGCGCGAGGCCGCCTGCAAGTCGGTGGTGCTGCTGAAAAACGAACGCGAGCTGCTGCCCCTGCAGCGCAGCGGGCAACGTATTGCGCTGATCGGGCCGATGGCGCGCGACTGGGTCAACCACGCCGGGCCATGGAGCCTGTTCGACCAGGAAGACCGCAACAACACCGTGGCCGCGGCCGTGGCGCGTGCCATGGCCGACCCGCAGCTGCTGCAGGTGGTGGACGGGTGCGGCTTCGACCAGCCGCTGCCCGGCGGCGTGCAGGCCGCCGTGACGGCCGCGCGCACGGCCGACGTGGCCCTGCTGGCGGTCGGCGAACCGATGACCTACTCCGGCGAGGCGCAATCGCGGACCGAGATCGTCCTGCCGGACGTGCAACAGCAGGTGCTGGCAGCGGTGGCGGCCACCGGCACACCCGTCGTGTTGCTGCTCAGCACCGGCCGAGCGCTGGCGCTGCAAGGCCCGGCGCTGCAAAGCGCAGCGATCCTGGTCACCTGGTTCCTGGGTTCGCAGGCCGGCAACGCCATGGCCGACATCCTGTTCGGTGCGCAGGCACCCAGCGGCCGCCTGCCGGTGAGTTTTCCGCAGGCGGCGGGCCAGGTGCCCTACACCTACGCGCATCCGCCCAGCGGCCGGCCCAATCTGGACCCGGCCGCCTTGCAGCCGTACACCACGCATTACCGCGACGTGCCCAATACGGCGCTGTTCCCGTTCGGCCATGGCCTGACCTACGGCCGCATCGACTACAGCGACCTGCGCCTGAGCGCACCGCACCTGACCGCCACCGGCCGCCTGCAGCTCAGCGCGCGCATCGGCAACCGCGGCAGCCGCGATGCAGACGAAGTGGTGCAGCTGTATGTGCGCGACCGCACCGCCAGCGTCACCCGCCCGGTGCGCGAGCTCAAGGGGTTCCGCAAGGTCAGGGTGCCGGCCGGCGCGAGTGTCGAGGTGCAGTTCGAGCTGCGCCGCGAGCACCTGCTGTTTGTCGGGCAGGCCATGACGCCGACCGTGGAGCCTGGCGTGTTCGATGTGTGGATCGCGCCGTCGGCCGAAGCCGATGGCGTGAGCGGCAGATTCGAACTGCTGGGATGAGCGCGCCGATGTCGCCGCAGTCGTTGCGCGTTGCGTTGCGCTTGATTGCAGAGCCCGGGCATTGCGGCAGCGGCAGCGGCAGCGGCAGCATCGCAGCACGCGCCGGCTGTTGACGCAGCGGCCGGCCGGCGGCCACGCAAGGCATCAACGCGATGCGTCGGCGCCAGCGCGCGCGACCACACTGGCGGTGCGCACTGCGCACGCGCATCCGGCGCGCTGCATCGCCGGCACACGCAGCCTGCGATGCCGGCCACCGGCGCCAGCCCTGCCTATTTCCCCGCCAGCACCTGCGCCAGAAACGGCGCCGTGCGGCTGCCACGCTGCCGCGCAACCTGGGCCGGCGCCCCCGCCGCTACCACACTGCCACCGGCACCACCGGCGCCCGGCCCCATGTCCAGCACCCAGTCGCTGCTGGCCGCCACGCGCATGTCGTGCTCGACCACGATGACCGTGTTGCCGGCATCCACCAGGCCCTGCAGCTGCGTCATCAAGGTGTCCACGTCGGCCGGATGCAGGCCGGTAGTGGGTTCGTCCAGCACATAGACGGTGTCGCGGCGTTGCGCACGCTGCAACTCGCTCGCCAGCTTGATGCGCTGCGCCTCGCCGCCGGAGAGTTCGGTGGCCGGCTGGCCCAGGCGCAGATACCCCAGCCCCACTTCGCGCAACACCTGCAGCGGCCGCAGCACGCTGGTGTCGCCGGCAAAAAAGTCGGCCGCCTGATCCACCGTCATCGCCAGCACCTGCGCAATGGTGTGCCCGCGCAGTTCGATCTCCAGGGTCTTGGCGTTGTAGCGTGCGCCGTGGCAAGTGGGGCACGGCGCATACACGCTGGGCATGAACAGCAATTCCACCGACACCGAGCCCTCGCCTTCGCAGGTGGCGCAACGGCCCTTGGCAACGTTGAAGGAGAACTGCCCGGGGTCGTAGCGTCGGCGGCGGGCGGTAGGCGTGGCGGCAAACAACTTGCGCACCGGGTCGAACAGGCCCGTGTAGGTGGCCAGATTGGAGCGCGGCGTGCGCCCGATCGGCTTCTGGTCCACGCGTACCAGCCGGCGCACCTGCTCCAGCCCGCCCACGATCGCCCCGCCCAACGGCGGCTGCGTGCCGCGCTCCAGCGGGTCCAGTGCCTCGTCTTCGTCTGCCGGCGTGTGCCCCAGGTGAGCCGCCAGCAGTTCCACCAGCGCCTGGCTCACCAGCGACGACTTGCCCGAGCCGGACACACCGGTGACGGTGGTGAACACGCCCAGCGGCAGATCCACGTCCAGCGCGTGCACATTGTTGCGGGTGATGCCGCGCAGCTGCAGCCAGCCAGTCGCCGCGCGCGCGCGGCTGTGTACCGGTGGCGGCGTGCCGAACAGATAGCGCCGCGTGGACGAGGCCTGCACCTGTTCCAATCCGGCAGGCGGGCCGCTGTACAACACCTGCCCGCCATGCACGCCGGCGGCCGGGCCCACATCCACGATCCAGTCGGCGTGACGGATCACGTCCACCTCGTGCTCGACCACGAACACCGAATTGCCGGCGGCCTTGAGCTGGTCCAATGCACCCAGCAGGGCCTGCGCATCGGCCGGATGCAGACCCGCCGATGGCTCGTCCATCACGTACACCACGCCGAACAACTGCGAGCGGATCTGCGTGGCAAGCCGCAGCCGTTGCAACTCGCCCGGCGACAGCGTGGGCGTGCTGCGTTCCAGGCTCAGATAGCCCAGCCCCAGCGCCTGCACCACTTCGATGCGCGCGCGCAGGTCGGCAGCGATACGTTGCGCGGCAATCGCCTGCTCCGGGTGGCAGGCAGCGCCCTTCCTGCTGCCTTGCGTGCGCACATCGGCCTGCGCGGCCGGGCGCAGCAACTCGGCCACCTCGTCCAGCGGTCGGCGCGACAGCTCGCCGATATCCAGCCCGGCAAAGGTCACCGACAGCGCCTCGCGGCGCAGCCGCTTGCCATCGCACTGCGGGCATTGCGTGCTGATCAGATACTGCGCCACGCGCTTTTTCATCTGCGCGCTCTGCGTGGTGGCAAAGGTGTGCAGCACATAGCGGCGCGCACTGGTGAAGGTGCCCATGTAGCTGGGCTCTTCCTTGCGTTTGAGGGCGCGCTTGACCTCGGCCAGGCTGTAGCCGGCATACACCGGCACCACCGGCTGTTCGTCGGTGTAGAGAATCCAGTCGCGGGTCTTCTTCGGCAGGCTGTGCCACGGCACATCCACGTCGTGGCCCAGCGTGGTCAGGATGTCGCGCTGGTTCTGCCCATGCCAGGCGCCCGGCCAGGCCGCCACCGCGCGGTCGCGGATGCTCAGGCTGCGGTCCAGCACCATGGTTGCCTCGGTGGCGTCGTAGATGCGGCCCAGGCCGTGGCAGGTGGGGCAGGCGCCGGCCGGCGTATTCGGCGAAAACCCGTCCGCGTAGATGATCTCCTGCCCCGGCGGGTAGCTGCCCGCACGCGAATACAGCATGCGCAGCGAGTTGGAGATGGTGGTGACGCTGCCCACCGACGACCGCGCACTCGGCGCGCCGCGCGCCTGCTGCAACGCCACCGCCGGCGGCAGGCCATCGATGGAATCCACCTCCGGCACGCCGACCTGGTCGATCAGCCGCCGCGCATAGGGCGAGATGGAATCCAGATAGCGCCGCTGCGCCTCGGCAAAGATGGTGCCGAATGCCAACGATGACTTGCCCGAACCGGACACACCGGTGAACACCACCAGCGCATCGCGTGGGATATCCACGTCCACATGCTGAAGATTGTGCTCGCGCGCACCACGCACGCGCACCAGGCCGGAAGAAGCAGACATTGCGTTGGGCATGACGGTAAAACCAGATCGACAAGGCCGCAGCCTAGCGCGCGCGGCATGCAGCCGATGTCAGCGCTTGCGGCCGGTGCTGATCACCCAGCGCTGATCGACCAGCGTGCGCCCGCGCTCAGCCCGGTGCGTGCGCCGGCAGCGCCTGTTCGCCGTGGTCGGCCAATGCCTGCATCCGCGCGACCACGCCGCTGAACAGGCGTGCGGTGGCGGCGTTGCGGCTGCGGAAGATCTCTTCCAGCGCGGCGTAGTACCACAGCGTGCCGTCGCGGCCGGCGGTGAACACCTTGAAGATGTCCTGCCCCACCGCCGGGTTGTCCAGATCCTGCACGATTGTGCGCGCGTTATAGAGCTTGTCGCAGCCGGACACCAGCAGCGCGCGCTCGGGCGTCTTGCGCAGGTGCTCCAGATAGGCCAGCTTGCGCTCGCGCCAATCGCGCTTGCGCGCACGCGCGCTGTCGTCCACCTCGGCCTTGTCTTCGGCGGTGGCGTCGGTGCAGGCCATCACGATGTCGGCCACGGCGTCGCCAAACTGCGCGCGGATCGAGGCCTCGTGGCCGCCACCGCAGTCTTCCACCACGTCATGCAGCAGGCCGGCAATGGCCTGCTCTTCGTCGCCACCGCATTCCAGCACCAGTGTCGATACGCCCAGCAGATGGCTCAGGTACGGAATCTGCGTGCCCTTGCGCACCTGTCCGGCATGGGCAATGCGCGCGTAGTCCACGGCCAGGGCGTAGCGTTCGGTAAGAGCGGTCATGGGGCGTCCGATGCGAGTGATGGCCACAGTATCGCCGAGCCCGACCACGCGCGGAGTGAGGATGCTGCGATGGGCAATCCGCCCTCAATGACGCGCTGTTGCGGCCGATAGGACTAGGCTCGACCCACGCCGCATGATGGACCACGCCATGACCCAGATTCCTGTTTGCAACGCCTGCCGCGACGGCCGGGAATTTCCCACCGCCATTACCATGGCGTTCCAGCCCATCGTCGATGTCGCCACGCGCAGCCTCTATGCCGGCGAAGCGCTGGTGCGCGGGGTCAACGGCGAGTCGGCCGGCAGCATCCTGGCGGCGGTGGATGCGCGCAACCGCTATGCCTTCGACCAGGCCTGCCGCATCAAGGCGATCGAATGCGCCGCGCAGATCGCACTGCCCACGCTGCTGTCGATCAACTTCATGCCCAATGCGGTCTACAACCCCGAGCATTGCCTGCGCGCCACGCTCTCGGCTACCGAACAATACGGCTGGCCGCTGGATGCCATCATCTTCGAGGTCAGCGAGCAGGAGCACCTCACCGACCCGGCCCACCTGCTCGACATCCTGCGCACTTACCAGGCCCGCGGCCTCAAGACCGCCATCGACGATTTCGGCGCCGGCTACGCCGGGCTCGGCCTGCTGGCCGACTTCCAGCCCGACCTGCTCAAGCTCGACATCGCCCTGATCCGCGGCGTCGACAGCAACCGCAGCCGCCAGGCCATCGTCCTGCACGTCACCCGCATGTGCGAAGAACTCGGCATCACCGTCATCGCCGAAGGCATCGAACAACCCGACGAATCCCGCGCCCTGCGCGACATGGGCATCCACCTGCAGCAAGGCTACCTGTTCGCCAGACCACAGATCGGCGCGCTACCGCAGGTGCACTGGCCGCAGTAAGCAGGCGCAGGCGCAAGAAGCAAGCCAATCGCGCGCCCATCGGCACAATCGCAATCGCCAGACACACCATCCGCACCCGAAGACATCGCCCAGCACGCAAGCCGCTTCACGATTCCCGATTCCCTATTCCCCAGCACTGGCAAGTTCAGAGACCGGCACCGGGTTGGCCTGATGCGCCAGGTATTGATGGACCTGCGCCACCACCGCCGCGCCCTCGCCCACCGCGGCGGCAACGCGCTTGACCGAGCCGGCCCGCACATCGCCGATGGCGAATACACCCGGGCGATTGGTTTCCAGCGGCAGGCAGGCCGGCACGCCATCGCCGCGCGCGGTGCCGGTAATGACAAAGCCGCGCTTGTCGGTTTCCACGCAATTCTGCAGCCAACCGGTATTGGGGTCGGCACCGACGAACAGGAACAGGTGGCGCAACTCCACCCGTGTGGTCGCACCATCTGCGCGCGTACGCAGGACGGCGGCCTGCAGGCCGCGATCGGGGTCACCGTCCAGCGCGGCCACTTCGGTGCCGGTATGCAGCTGCACGTTCGGCAACGCAGCGATGCGCTCGATCAGGTACTGCGACATCGACGCTTCCAGCCCGTCGCCGCGGATGATCAGGTGTAATTCCTTGACCCGCGGCGCCAGGAACGCCACCGCCTGCCCTGCAGAATTGCCGCCGCCCACCAGCGCCACCACGCCGCCCTCGCACAGGCGCGCTTCCACCGGCGAGGCCCAGTACGACACGCCGTGGCCTTCGAAGCGCTCCAGTCCTTCGATGTCGGGGCGTCGATAACGCGCGCCGGACGCAATCACCACGGTGCTGGCCAGCACCTGTTTGCCATCGGCCAGGTCCAGATGCAGCGCACCGTCGTCGCGTCCGCACTCCAGCGTTGCCGCTTCGAGCGGGATGGCCAGCTCGGCGCCGAATTTCAGCGCCTGGTTGTACGCACGTCCGGCCAGCGCCTGCCCGGAAATCCCGGTAGGAAAGCCCAGATAATTTTCGATCCGGGCCGAGGCGCCTGCCTGCCCGCCGATGGCGCGCTGATCCAGCACCAGCACCGTCAAGCCTTCCGACGCCGCATACACCGCCGTCGCCAGGCCTGCAGGGCCGGCGCCCACAATCGCCACGTCGTAGCGCTTGTCCGGGTCGATGTCAGGGGTCATGCCCAGGCAATGCGCGGCCTCGGCATCGCTGGGCTGGCGCAACACGCGGCCACTGGGGCACACCATTACCGGCAGGTCGTGCTCCTGGATGCCCAGCCGCTCCACCAGCGCGCGGCCGTCGTCGTCGGAGACATCCATCACCGTGTTGGGGTAGCCATTGCGGGTCAGAAAGCCCTGCAAACGGGTCAGATGCGGGTCGTCCGGCTCGCCGATCAACACCGAGCCGGAGGCATCGCCTTCGATCAACCCGACCCGGCGCAGGATCAACGCACGCATCACCACTTCGCCCACTTCGGCCGAACTGATCATCAGCGCGCGCAGATGTGCGGTGTCGAACGGCAGCGCCAGGCAACCGTCCGGCCCGGCGCGCCCGGCCGCCAGCGATGCGCGCCCGGCCAGCTGGCTCACCTCGCCGGTGAACTGGCCGGGCGTGTGCAGCGTGATCGGTTTTTCGTTGCCCAGGCCGTCGCGGCGCACCACTTCGATGGCGCCTTCCAGCACCACCCACACCGGAGCATGCGCATCACCCACTTCGAACACGGCCTCGCCAGCGCCGAACCGCTGCGCCGGCCCGCTGGCAAAGCGCCGCGTGATCGCCAACTGGCCCGCATCCAGCTCGGGAAACATCTGATGGTGGCGGGTCTCGTCCAGAGGCATGGATCGGCAGCGTTTGAAGGGGGGATTGCATGCAAGCATGCGCAGTGGTGACGGCAATGGCAATCACTCGAAATAGGCACGGCAGCGCATGACACGCGGCACACGCGCCGCAAGCGCACGCGAGCGGATGTGGTAGCCGTTTGCGCACGGCCACGTCCTGGCGTGACGCTCGCACAGGCGAGCGCCACCGGGCCATCACATCTGCACGCGCATCACGGCGACGGCGACTCCCAGTGCGGGCCATGCCGGCCTGCGGCCATGCGCTCGGCCGGGCGCACGCGAAACACCACACTCAGGCGTTCGCCCACTGCGCGGCTGGTCTTGGGAATGCCGTGGGTATGCGTTCGCTGCGACGCATGGCTCATCGCCAGCAGACTGCCCGGCGCCAGCTCCAGGCCGATGGCGCGCGCGTGGCCAGTGCTGGCACGCAGGTTCATGCGTCGCGGCGTTCCCAGCGACACCAGCGCAATCGGATACGGCGCCACCAGCGTCTGCAGCGTGTCGTGATGCATCGCCACGCTGTCGCGCCCGTCGCGATACAGGTTCAGCCCTACCGCGTTGTACGGCGCGGGCACCACCGCCTGCACCGCATCGAGCAGGCAGTGCAACGGCAAGCCGGCAGGCAACGCGCCATCCAGCCGATAGGAGGCCAGCAGGCGCGGCACCTCGACCATGCGGTCGTACATCTCGCGCCGCTGGCTGCGCCAGTCCGCTGCGTCGCGCAGCGCATCGAAGCACGCCTGTGCCAGCGCCGGCGCAAGCAGCTGCGGCCAATAGCGCACGCCGCCTTCGGCATCGTCCAGCACCTGCAAGGGCGTGGTGGCAGTGTCGAACAGATCCATCGCTGCCATATGCGGGCGGGCGCAGGCGATTTCAGCACCACGCCCGCGTCACGCCGTGCAGCAACCCGATCAGTTCAGTTTCACGCAGCGGTACGCAAACAGCCGCGTCGTGTTCACGCCGGGCGATCAAGCATGCCTGTCCAACGTCGTGGAGCTCTCGCATGCATCGCACTTCTCCTGCCCACGTGGTGATCTCCGGCGCCTCCAGCGGCATCGGCCAGGCCACGGCCGAAGCCTTCGCCGAACACGGCGCGCGCCTGGTGCTGGCTGCACGCGGCGAAGACGCCCTGCAGGCCGTTGCCGAACGCTGCCGCGCACGCGGCGCCACCGTGCTGGTGGTGCCCACCGACGTCAAACACGCCGACCAGGTCAAGGCACTGGCCACCGCCGCACAGAGTTTTCTGGGCCGCATCGATCTGTGGTTCGGCAATGTCGGTGTCGGCGCGGTGGGCAAATTTCACGAGGTGCCGATCGACGCCAGCGCTGCGGTCATCCACGCCAACCTGCTGGGGCGCATGCACGATGCGCACGCGGTGATTCCGATCTTCATCGCGCAGGACCATGGCGTCTTCGTCAACATGATTTCCTCCGGCGGCTTTGCACCTACGCCGTATGCGGCAGCGTACAGCGCCAGCAAGTTCGGCCAGCGCGGGTTTTCCGAAGCGCTACGTGCCGAGCTGGCCGACTACCCGCGCATCCATGTCTGCGACGTGTACCCGTATTTTGTCGACACGCCCGGACTCACCCACGGTGCCAACTACGTGGGCCGGCGTCTGGGTGGCCCGCCGTTGATGTTGGACACCCGCACCGTGGCCGCAGCGGTGCTGCGCCTGCTCGACCGCCCGCGCGCCACCGTCGTGCTGGGCGCGCCCGTGCACGCAATGCGCGCCGCACACGCACTGGCGCCCAATCTGCTGGCCCGCCTCACCCATCGCGTGTTTACGCGTTACTTCGCGCAGGCACCGCGCGTGCTGCAATCCAGCGGTAATGTGCTCGGCCCGCCGGCCATTGCAGGAGGCATCGACGGTGGCTACCGCAGGCGCGCCGCAGCGCATCCACGCTCGCCCCGCAACACGCTGGTGATTGGCGCGGCAGCAGCGGGGCTTGCGGCCCTGGCGGTACTGGCGCTGCGGCGACGTTGAGGCGCCGCCATCCTGCTGCCGCAAAGGCTGGGCAACGCGTTGCATGCGATAGGCGGTAGGGGCGATTGGCTGGCAGTTGCACACCAACCGTGTGCAACGGATACCCGGCCGGCAGCGTTGCCTACAACGGCGTGCCTGCCGGTCCGTGCTGAACAAATCGGCCCGGCGTCTGGTCGTGTGGCGAACCCAACCGACAGCGCACTGCTGCCTGCGCTGCACCCCTGTGGCCCGCCAGGGCGCTGTGCTACGGTCCGGCGCTGCATCCGCCGGAGCCGTTCGCATGCCGCATCGATTGATCGCATTTCCTCGTCTGCGCTGGTTGCTGCTGTTGACCAGTCTTGCGGTCGTCACCGCCAACGCGGCAGCCCGCACGGCCGAGTCTGCCTTTGCCGCCGTGGACCCATTCATCGGCACCGGTGGCGAAGGCCACACCTATCCCGGTGCCACGGTCCCGTTCGGCATGGTGCAGCTGAGCCCGGATACGCAGATCAAACCGCGCAAGGAGGCCTATGGCTGGGCTGCGGGTTACCGGCATAGCGACACCACCATCGTCGGGTTTTCGCATACGCATTTTTCCGGCTCCGGGCATTCGGACCTGGGCGACATCCTGCTGATGCCGCAGGTGGGCGAGATCAAGCTCGAACGTGGCGACGCGAACACGCCCGGCAGCGGCTACACCGCGCAATTCGATCACAGCAGCGAGCAGGCGCAGCCCGGCTATTACGCGGTCACCCTGAAAGACAGCAACATCCGCGCCGAACTCACCGCCAGCGCGCGCGTGGGCGTGCACCGCTATCATTTTCCGAAAGGTGCGCCGGCGCATGTGCTGGTCGATTTGCGCACCAGCCTGTATGACTACCCGGGCAAGGTGCAGTGGTCGCGGTTGCGCGTGCGTAGCGATGGCACCGTCACCGGCTTTCGCGAAACGCGCGGTTGGGCGCCCGGCCGGCAACTGTATTTCGCCATGCGGCTTTCGCGCCCGCTCACTGCCACGCAACTGCACGACACCGAGCAAGACATCCCATACAAGGGCTTCCCACCGCCCGGCGCGAACAACCCGGCGCAACGCGCGCAGATCGAAGGCCGGCAACTGGTGGGCGTGTTCGATGTGGCCAACGACGGCACGCCGCTGGTGGTGAAGGTTGCGCTATCGCCGGTCAGCGAAGCCGGCGCCATCGCCAATCTCGATGCGGAAGTGCCGGGCTTCGATTTCGACCGCGTGCGCGCCGATGCACGCACGCAATGGACGCAGGCGCTGGCGGCGATCGATGCACAAGGCACGCCGCAACAACGCACCCAGCTCTATACCGCGCTGTATCACACCCTGCTCGGCCCCACCCTGTTCATGGACAGCGACGGCCAGTATCGCGGGCCGGACAACGCCGTGCATCAGGCGCGTGGCTGGACCAACTACTCCACCTTCTCGCTGTGGGACACCTACCGCGCGCTGCATCCGTTGCTGACCCTGGTGCAGCCGCCGCAACGCAGCAGCGACATGGTCAACTCGCTGCTCGCCGCACGCCGCGACAGCCCTTACGGCATCCTGCCGGTGTGGGCATTCCACGGCCTGGAAACCTGGTGCATGATCGGCTACCACGCCGTGCCGGTGATTGCCGATGCGTACATGAAGGGCATCGGCGGCTTCGACGCCGACGAAGCATTGCAGGCGATGGTGGCCAGCGCCGACTACGGCCCGTACGACGGCCTCGCGCAATACCGCGAGCTCGGCTATGTGCCCATCGACGAAGAAGGCGAAGCCGCCTCCAAGACGCTGGAATACGCCTTCGACGACTGGACCATCGCGCGCATGGCCCAGGCGCTCGGCAAGCCGGAGATCGCCGCAGAGTTCAACAAACGCGCCGGCAACTGGAAACACGCCTTCGACCCGGCCACCGGCTACATGCGTGCGCGTACCCGTGCCGGCAACTTCCGCGAACCGTTCGACCCGTCGGCCAGCGGCTACGGCAGCGACTACACCGAAGGCAATGCATGGCAGTACTCGTGGTACGTGCCGCAAGACGTGGCCGGGCTGGCCGCCGCGCATGGCGGCGAAGACAAACTCCTCGCGCGCCTGGATGCGGTGTTCGATGCCAAGGTGGACCCCAAGGTCTTCGAGCACATGGAAGACATCACCGGGCTGATCGGCTGGTATGCGCACGGCAACGAACCCAGCCATCACGTGGCCTATCTCTACGCCTACGCCGGCCAGCCCTGGCGCACGCAGGCGCGCCTCACACAGATCATGGACAGCCAGTATCACGCCGGCCCCGAAGGCCTGGCCGGCAACGACGATCTCGGCCAGATGTCGGCCTGGTACGTGTTCACCACGCTGGGCTTCTACCCGGTGGCGCCGGGCAGCAATCAATACATCATCGGCCGCCCGTTCCTGCCGCGCGCCACGCTCAACCTGCCCAATGGCAAGCGTTTCAACATCGTCGCCGATGGCCTGAGCGCGTCGCGCCCGTATATCGGCAGCGCCACGCTCAATGGCCAGGCCTTGAACCGTGCCTACCTGACGCATCAGGAGATTCAGGCCGGTGGTGAGCTGCGGTTCCGCATGCAGGCCACACCGAACCAGCAGTGGGCAAGGGACCCGGCGCAACGGCCGTATTCGATGTCGGCGCAGCCACGCTGATTCAGAAGTAGATGCCCATGCGCAGGCCGCAGGCGTCGCGCTCGACCACCGCCGGCAGGCTGCCGGCGGTGCCTGCCGCAATCCGCTGCGCACTCCAGCAGGCCGCCAGGGCATCCAGCACATCGTCTGGTTGCGCGCACGCACGCGGCACGCGCTCCAGCAGCGAGGCAACGCGCGCCGCGCCGTAGTGGTCGCCTAGCAACCGGCAGCGTTGCCGCTGCCCTTCGCTGCTTTTCTTCGCTGCAGCCAGGCCCGGCCCGCCGGCAAGCGCCGCAAACGACACTTCCGGATGCACCTCGAACACACGTGCGGCCCATGCAGGGTCTGCCCGCAAGGCGTCGTCCCACGCGCGGATCTTGGGCAGCAACGCGAACGACTGCACGCCAAAGCCACGCTGCTTCTCATGATCCAGCGCGCGGTGCAGCGCAGAGGCTTCCGCCTGCGTGCGTGCCTGCAAGATGCCGCGCAACGGCGCAGCAAAGATGCTGCACGCACGCCGCCCGCCCACAAATGCGCGCGCCTGCGTATCCGCCGCACGCCGTGCATGCTCGCTCAGTCCGATTGGGATATCCACGCCCAGCACGTCCACCGCAGGCAAGGCCACTGCAAGCGCAGCCACGCTTGGGTAGTAGGCAAATGCCAGCCCGTCGCCGTTGTCCCACACGGCGATCCAGCCACTGCGCGCCCCATCGACGCCAACACACCAAGCTTGTTGCACGGCTACAAAGTCTCTTGCGTGAAGAATGGACGAGGTGACCCTGGAGTGACGCGCGCCTAGCGTCGTCGCGTCATGCGTTCACATGATGCACAAGTTTTTTTCACCCGTGCACAGCAGGGGCGTTCCCACACTGGGCGGCATCGGTGCGCTGTGTCCGCGCGTACCGCGCCATCCCCCACTGCAGGAGTCCGTGCATGTCCAGCGCGAAGAACCAGTACGAAATGCAAAACCCCCTGACCCAATTCCCGCAGCCGCAGTTCCCGGAGCAGACCCAGGACGCACCCGGCACCATCCATGCGCTGCAGCCCAAGGCCGACCACGGCGAGCAGAGCTATAAAGGCTTTGGCCGCCTGCTCGGCCGCAAGGCGCTGATCACCGGCGCAGATTCCGGCATCGGCCGTGCCACCGCCATTGCCTATGCACGCGAAGGCGCCGACATCGTGCTCAATTACCTGCCCGAAGAAGAACAGGACGCCGCCGAGGTCGTCGAACTGATCAAGGCCGAAGGCCGCAAGGCGATCCCCATCCCCGGCGACCTCAAGGACGAAGCATTCTGCAACGAACTGGTGGCACGCGCGGTCAGCGAACTGGGCGGACTCGACCTGCTGGTCAATATCGCCGGCAAGCAGACCGCCATCAAGGACATTGCCGACATCACCACCGAGCAGTTCGACGCGACCTACAAGACCAACGTGTACGCGATGTTCTGGTTGTGCAAGGCGGCCATCCCGCACCTGCCGCCGGGCGCGTCCATCATCAACACCGGCTCGATCCAGTCCTACCAGCCCTCGCCCACCCTGCTCGACTACGCGTCAACCAAGGCGGCCATCGTCAACTTCACCAAGGGCCTGGCCCAGCAGGTTGCGGACAAGGGCATCCGCGTCAACGCGGTTGCACCCGGCCCGGTATGGACGCCGTTGCAGCCCAGCGGTGGCCAGCCGCCGGAAAAGATCCCCGATTTCGGCTCGGAAACGCCGCTCAAGCGTGCCGGCCAACCGGTAGAAATGGCGCCGCTCTACGTCATCCTGGCCACGCAGGAATCCAGCTACGTCACCGGCGAAGTGTTCGGCGCCACCGGCGGCCTGCTGTTGTCTTGAGCCGGCCCGACGCGCAGTTCAAACGCGATGCCAGCGGCACCTTGCCGATCGCTGCCTATGCAGCGGTCGGCGACGGGCGTTCGGTCGCCCTGTGCGGCGCCGACGGCAGCATCGACTGGTGGTGCGTGCCGAAGATGGACTCGCCCCCGCTGTTCGACCGCCTGCTCGATGCGGGCGCAGGCGGCTATTTCGCCCTGACGCCGCGTGCCTTGCAGCAGGTAAGCCGCCGCTATCGCGACGGCAGCAATATTCTGGAAACCACCTTTATCACCGACACCGGCAGCGCACGCCTGACCGAGTCGCTCAATAGCGGCGAAGCCGGCCGCCTGCCGTGGTCGGAATTGGCACGGCGTATCGAAGGCATCGACGGCGAGGTGCTGTTCGATCTGGTTTACCGGCCCGGCACCCGCGCCGGCGAGGCAACGCCCTGGCACAGCGAAACGCCCAACGGCCGCGTGCATCACATCGGCCCGTTGATGACGATGCTGCGCTTCGACAGCGCAGCCGTCGACGTCACCCACTGCGACGATCGCGGCGTGCAGGCCACGCTCACCGCACGCGCGGGCGAGACGCACGTGGTCGCCCTGCTGGCCGCCGAAGACGATGCCCTGCCAGTGCCGTCGCTGGCCGATATCGACGCGCGCATCGATCGCAGCGACGAAGAATGGCGCGAATGGAGCGGAAATTTGCGCTACGACAACGGCTATCGCAACGAGGTCATCCGCTCGGCGTTGGCGCTGAAGTTCCTGTGGTTTTCGCCCACCGGCGCAATTGCCGCGGCGGTGACCACCTCGTTGCCCGAGCAGATCGGCGAGAACGGCAATTGGGACTACCGCTACGCCTGGGTGCGCGATGCGGCATGCACCACCAAGGCGTTTTTGCGTGTGGGTGCGCTGGCTGATGCCAAGGCCGCCTTCAGCTGGCTGATGCGCACCATCCGCCGCCACCGCCCCGGCGTGCGGCCGTGCTACACGCTCGATGGCGATCCCGTGCCGGACGAACGCGAGATCGACATCCCCGGCTACCGCAACACCCGCCCGGTGCGTGTGGGCAACACCGCCAACACCCAGCTGCAGCTGTGCCTGTATGGCGACATCTTCGAGATGGCAGCGCGCTTTTTGGATGCCGGCCACATCCTGGACCAGGAGACCGCCCGCCAGCTGTTCGAACTCGGCAACGAATGCGCCAACACCTGGATGCGCAAGGACGCCGGCTTCTGGGAACTGGAGGCCAACGAGCACTACACCATGTCCAAGGTGGAATGCTGGCTTGCATTGCGCCGCGCCAGCGAGCTTGCCAGGGCCGGGCACTTGTCCAGTGCCATGCTGCCGCGTTGGGAGCGCGAACAACAGCGCATCCTCGACTGGATCGACACCCGTTGCTGGTCGGACGAAAAGCAGTCGTACACCTTTTACGCCGGCACCGAGGATCTGGATGCCAGTCTGCTGCTGGCATCGCGCTTCGGCCTGGGCGGCCCACGCCGCGCGCGCATGATTACCACACGCGACGCCATCCGCAAGGAACTCGCCACCGGCGCACTGGTGCACCGCTACAGCGGCATGCAAACCCGCGAAGGCAGCTTCACCGCCTGCGCCTTCTGGATGGTGGAAGCCTACGGCCTGCTCGGCGATCGCCAGGAAGCCAGACGCTTGTTCGAGTGCCTGCTGGAGCAGCAAGGCAACGACGTTCATCTGATGCCGGAGATGGTGGATGCCGCCACCGGTGAAGCCTTGGGCAATCTACCGCAAGGCCTGAGTCATCTGGCGCTGATCCATGCAGCGCTGGCTGTGGACGGCATATAGGCCCGCGAAGTGGCAACCCGCGAAGCGCGCCGGAATAAGCGCGGCGCATAACAGCTGGCAAGCAGCCGTCAGGTGAGTGCGTAGACGCTGAGAAAATGCAGTGTACGAATGGCATATGCCGAATCCGCGCACCGGCTGCGCCCGCCTGGCGGTGAGCGCAGTCGCTTTCTTAGCCGCTCTAAACTAGGGAGATGCGTCCCCTTTTCCCACCGGGAGAAGGTGCCCGAAGGGCGGATGAGGGCACGCTTTCTCGCGATCCAAACCAGCCATCGACGCCCCACCTACTGCATCAACACCACCGTCTGGATCGCATGCGCCGGTATCTCCAACTCGCTCGACGCCTCACCCACATACAGGTTGTAACGAATCGCCACGTCGCTGGCATTCATCACTACCGTCGCCAGTGACCCATCGCGATTGGCAAATGCGGTGGTCATCAGATTACTACGGCTGCTGGCCGCACTCACCCGCCGCGCACCCGGCCGGATGAACTTGGAAAAGTGGCCGATATACCAATAGCTCGGCGTGTACGTCACCTCACCCGCGCGCGTGTCCGCATGCACCGGCGCAAAGCAGTAATTGCCCACATGATTGGGCCCGCCATTCTGGTCGAGCAGGATGTTCCAGTCGGTCCAGCCCACCGCGCCGTGATTGAGATCGTTGATGATGGCGGTGCCGTAGCGTTCGCCATTGGGCCAATACTGCAACTTGGCGGCATCGAACTTTTCCACCGCCGCCTCTGTGAGAAGCAGATGCTTGTCCGGGTAGGCCTGCGCCACCGCCGCCACGTTCTCCACCATCGGCTCGAATCCGGCCCAGGTTTCGTACCAGTGGAAGCCCATGCCCCAGGCATATTTGGCCGCCTCCGGGTCGTCGAAGATCACATGCGCGCGGTGCACCATCATGTCGCGGTTGTGGTCCCACACGATGATCTTGCGATCGCCGTAGCCGGCGCTGGCCATGGTGGGCCCGAGATGGTTTTTCAAGAAATCGCGCTCTTCTTCGGCAGAGAACAGCATCGACTCCCAGGTCTGCACCGCCATCGGTTCGTTCTGCAGGCTGATGCCCCAGATCGGGATGCCCGCCTTCTCGTACGCCGCAATGAACCGCGTGTAGTAACGCGCCCAGGCCTGCGCATACTCCGGCAATAGCGTGCCGCCCTTGAGCATGGTCTTGCTGTCTTTCATAAAGGCCGGTGCGCTCCACGGGCTGGCAAAGGTGGTGAGCGTGCCGCCTGCAGCGGCAATGGCCTGGCGCAACATCGGGATGCGGTACCTGGCATCGTGCTTGACCGAGAAGGTCTTCAGCGCCGCATCGCCCTCCTTGATGTAGGTGTAGCTGCCGCTACTGAAGTCTGAGCTATGGATGGTGGTACGCGCCAACGTATAGCCAATGCCGTTCTGCGGGTCGTAGTAGGCGGTGAGTAGCGCGCGCTGCGCACGCTTGGGCAGCTTGGCGAAGGTCTCAGCGCTGGAGTCGGTGATGGCCCCGCCGATGCCCAGCAACTCCTGAAACTGCCGCTGCGGATTGACGAAGATGGAGTTCTCTTTCTCGGTCAACGCATGCCCGGCGACAGGAGCGGCCGCTGTGCTGGCGCGCATCTGTTGCGTGGCGCCTTGAGAGCTGGTGTAGAGACGCAGCGCGCCATTGCTGCTTGTCGCCGGCGAGGTCGCATCTGACGCGGCTGGGCTCGCCGCGAGTGCCACGGCCGACGTTACGGCACCCGCGCTGCTCACCGTGCCCAGCCCCATCCCCAGCATTCCCACCACCGACCACGTCATCGCTCGCTTCACCGCGCACCCTCCCAGGTAGATCGCGCAAGCCTAACCGACCAACGCGCCGCAACATGGCACAGCAAACGAGCGCAAGCGCGCCTCGACCTCCCCTTCTCCCTCTGGGAGAAGGTGGCGCGCAGCGCCGGATGAGGGTACGTGCGCACGTGGCGGTGCAAGCCACGCATGTAATGCATCGCCACCAACCTGAAGTACAAGATTGCGATCTGCACCAATCCCGGCAACCGCACCCTCACCCCAACCCCTCTCCCGCAGGGAGAGGGGCCAAATCACCCGCGCGACAAACGATCCAGGATGCCTGGCACTTCCGGCGGAATCTCACGCGCCAGGAATCCCACCGTGCCGATCCGCTTCGCCAACTGCTTACCCGCAGCCGCATGCACAAACACACCCCACAGCGCCGCGGTCAGCGCATCGCTACCGCGCGCAGCAAAACCCGCGATCACCCCGGCCAAGGTGTCACCTGACCCGGAGGTGCCCAAACCCGGCACGCCACCCCGGTGCACCCACAGCGCACCGTCCGGCCCGGCGATAAAACTGTCCGCACCCTTGACGATGACCACGCTGCGCATCTTCGTTGCAAATGCCAACGCGTACTCATCGGGCGCCGCTTCCACCGCCGCCTTGTCGTCGCCAGCCAACGTGGCCATCTCGCCCGCATGCGGCGTCAGCACGAATGGGCGGCCTGGCGGCGCGCGCAAGTTGCGCGACAACGCGCCCGCATCCAGCACCAGCGTGCACACCGCCTTCTGCGCGGCAAGCTTCACCAGTGCAGCGGTCGTCGCAGAAGACGCCATGCCCGGCCCGATCACCGCCGCATCGCAGGCAGTCAACGCCGCCTCCAGCGCACGATGTCCACGCGTCATCTCGCCCTGCCCGTTCTGTGCCAACCCCAGCACCAAGGCTTCCGGCACCGCCAACGCCATGCCGGGCGCCACGCTGGCCGCCGTGGCGATCTGCAACTTGCCCGCGCCTGCACGCAATGCCGCCTCGCCCGCCAGCAAGGCCGCACCCGGCACACGCATCGAGCCGCCCACGATCAACACGCGCCCGCGCTGCTCCTTGTCGCCGCCGGGCGGTGGCAACGGTATCGCGCGCAGCGCGGCAGCGTTCAACGTGCGCAGGCGGGCGGCGGCCATCAGCGTGCTCCGGCCGGCCGGTCGGATTCGGTGGTCACCGGCTCCTGTGCCAGCTCCGGCGACACGAACTTGGTCCGCACCAACTCCAGCGATTGCCCGTCGGCCGCGGCGGCGTATTCGGTGACCCCGCAGTTGGGCACATCGCCCTCGCGATCGATCCCCAGGATGGTGGCCTCGTCCATCCGCTCGATCAGATAACGGAAGCAATTGACGATCACCTGGTGCCCCACGATCAACACGCGCGCCCCCACATGGTTGCGCTGCAAATCGCCCACAACGCTGCGCAGGCGGAAGATCACATCGCACCAGCTCTCGCCACCCGGCGGGCGAAAGTAGAACTTGCCCACCAACTTGCGTTGCTCCGCCAACTCCGGAAATGTCGCCAGGATGCCGGCCGTGGTGTAGCGGTCGAGCACGCCAAACTCTTTCTCGCGCAGCCGCTCGTCTACGCTCACCGCAGCGTCCGGCTGGCCCAGCGCCCGCGCCACCGCCGCAGCCGTCTGCCGCGCACGCACATAGGTGGAGCTCAAGATCAAGGTTGGCCGCTCGTGCTCGGGCAACCCGGCCATCCATGCCCCCAACGCCTCGGCCTGGCGCTCGCCCAAGGCCGACAACGGCACATCCGCATCGCGGTGCTCAAGGTCGATCAACGTGGCGCCATTGGACTCTGCCTCATCGCGCGCCACATTGCCCGCGCTCTGCCCATGCCGCACCACCCACAACCGCGCCGGCCATTGCGCCGACACCCCTGCAACCGCACTGTTCTCACTCACATGCATCTCCTGCAACCGAGCAGCACGTGTCGCACAGCGGCCGTGAAAAACCGGTCGACCACCGCATCTGCGGCAACTGCAACGCAGCGCAAGCCGCACCCATGACCAATGGCCCACAGCAAGCGAACGCAACGGATGACTAACGCAACGCCGCTATACTGCAGCCCCCCGCCTACCTGCTCCCCATGTCCAACGTCCTGTTGCTGCGCACGGCAAAAGAGCGCGAAGAACTGCTGCTGGAAGAGGTGCTGGACGCCACCGAGCAATGCATCGACGCCATCGGCCTGGGTGCCACCAGCTTCGAACTGATCGCCGAGCGCGCCAAGGTCAGCTGCGGCAGCCTGCTGCAACGTTTCGAAGACAAGGACGCGCTGGTGCGCGCACTGCTGGAGCGCAACTACATGCGCGCCATCCGCCAGATGTGGCTGGTGGAACGCCCGGCCAACGTGCACGTGGTGGATTTCATCGCCGGCCTGCTCGAAGACTGGCTGCTGCAGGAAATCAACATCAAGCGCACCCGCATCGACCTGGAACTGCACCTGGCCACCCTGCGCGACCCGGTGCTGGCCGCCTTCATGCGCCGGCAGAGCGCATCGCTGATCGAACACCTCAGCGCCCTGCTCAAGCGCCTGCTCCGCGGCCACGCCGACCCGGCCAGCAGCGAACAGGAATTCCAGGCCCGCGTCTTCGCCGTCGCCGCCATGTGCGGCGGCCTGCACAGCGTGATGACCAGCGGCATGGAACTCAACCGCATGCATCTGCAGCTGATCCTGCGGGAGAGTCTGTCGGGGATTTTGAAGTCTGCGCCGGTGTAGGAGCGCTACTTTCCACCTGATTCTTCCAGACTTGCCGGCCACTGCACCTGCTTCAGCGCATGGGTCATCTGATCGGCAAGCAACTCCAGACAAAACGCCAGCTCGTCCACGTGGATGGCTGGCTGCCGCAACTGCTCTTCGGCCTGCGTGCGCGGCTGCGCCAGGCGCGCCAGAAAGCGCATATGGTCGCGCAGTTGCTGCAAGCGGTATTGCGCGCCCTCCGGCAGGTAGTAACCCGGGTGTGACTGCACATCGCGTACAACGTCCGACATGGCCTGCTCCTCATTCCATGGAATAAGCCCGCCCGCCGCAAGGCGACGGACGGGAAGTCGGGAGGCTCGAAACCGCGTACAGCCGGCGGGCGTATTTCCCTTGCGGGTGTTGTATTAGCCGCCCTCCCGACGCAGGCATCGCGTCGGTTGCGCCCCCTAAACAAGCAGGCACAAAAAACCCACCGGTTTGACGGAGGTGGGTACCGCTGTACGGGGAGTTTCGAGGCTCCTTGACATCATCGTGCTATCGCACGAAGTTAACGTCAAGCGCGAATGACCCTGCACCGCCCCAAAGGTGCGGGCCTAGGAGCATGGGTTCCACCCCCGTTCTGACTTCCCCATAGGAACGAATAGCCCCCCGAAACGCTCCCATTGCCAGCAAAACTTCCTACTCTCTTGCTTTTGTGTTGCATCACACCTAGGTTACGGGACCCTATTCCGCGCATCCGTGATGCCACACGCTTCCGCCTCAACCAAGCTCCAGACCGGCCGCCCATGTAACGATCCGTCAGTCGGCCCTATGAGCATTGCCGAACGAGGCCGGGCATATGGGGAACGCAAGAAGCTCGCCGCCGCCAAGGTCATGGCAACATCCAATGCGGTGGCGGCCCGAGTGATCCAAGGGCAAACGGACGCCGAGCTCCAAGAGGCGCTTCACCAAGCTCTAGCCGAGGCGCACCGCCACCCAAACAACAAGTGATCCAAAGTGCGTACAGGCCAGATCGTGGCGGAGTTCGCGAGGAGAAATCCGTTGGCTAGGTTGGTCCCACGCCAGCGGCACATTCCCTATCCCGACCGTGCAAACCGGCATTTACTGGGACGTGAAGTGGTCCATTTCAAGCAACTGCGCGGCTCTCGCCCCCTGCGGGCGCAGCTGACTATTTTTCGATCATGATGCAGACACAATGACTACAAACAGCAAGACTTCCAGCACTATCCCGGCTGCCTCCCCCAGGGCTTTCGATGACGTGCTGGCCAGCTTCATCTGGAAGAACGCCGAGGACCTTTGGGGCGACTTCAGGCATACCGATTTCGGCAAAATCATCCTTCCATTTACCCTGCTGCGCCGCCTGGAATGCGTGTTGGAGCCCACCCGCGATAAAGTGCGTGAGGCACATGCCAAGTTCAAGGACAAGGGGCTGGATACCGACCTAATTTTGCGCCAGACGGCGGACCTGCCCTTCTACAACACCTCCCAGTATTCGCTGGCTTCCCTTGGCGCGACCAAGACCAAGTCGAACCTGGAGGCCTACGTTGCAGGCTTTTCGGACAACGCTCGCGTTATCTTCGACCAGTTCAACTTCACTGACACGATTTCCCGCCTAGCGCGTGCCGACATCCTGTTCAAGATCTGCCACAACTTCGCCAACACTGACCTGCACCCGGACGTCGTGCCTGACCGAGTGATGTCCAACATCTACGAGCACCTGATCCGACGGTTTGGATCGGAGGTCAATGAGGCGGCCGAAGATTTTATGACGCCTCGCGACGTGGTCCACCTGGCCACGACATTGCTGCTTGATCCAGACGACGCCCTATTCCGTGAGAACCCCGGCCTGATCCGCACGCTCTATGATCCCACCTGCGGCACCGGTGGCTTTCTGACGGACGCCATGAACCACGTCGATGGGTTCGCAACCCAGGGAAAGGCGCCCCCGGTATTGATTCCCTTCGGCCAGGAACTTGAACCGGAAACCCACGCCGTTGCTCTGGCTAATATGCTGCTGCGCCGGCTTGAAACCGAGCCCGCTCGAGACCTATCCGCGAACATCGCCGGTCCTAGGTCAACGCTTTCCCAAGATGCGTTCGCTGGCCAGCGTTTTCACTATTGCTTGTCCAACCCACCCTTCGGCAAGAAATGGGAGAAGGACCAAGCCTTCGTTGAGCGCGAGTCCAAGGAGAAGGGCTTCAAGGGACGCTTTGGCGCAGGAACCCCGCGCGTCTCCGACGGCTCTATGCTCTTCATCCAGCATCTGATCTCCAAGCTGGAAAGCCCGGAAAACGGCGGCGGCCGCGCAGCTATCATCCTGTCCGGCTCGCCACTATTTACAGGTACAGCTGGCGGCCACGGCCACAGTGAATCCCAAATCCGCAGATGGCTGCTAGAAGAGGACTATGTGGAGACCATCGTTGCACTGCCCAATGACATTTTCTTCCGCACCGGCATCGGCACGTACATATGGCTGCTGGATAACAACAAGGCAGCGGAACGTAAGGGAAAGATCCAGCTGATCGATGCCACCGACATGCACAGCCCCATGCGAAAGTCCGAGGGCAACAAGCGCCGCTATATGAGCGACAAGCAGGCCCAAGATATCGCCCGCCTCTATGCTGATTTCACACCTAGTGAAAATGTGCGGATCGTGAACTATAAGGACTTCGGCTATCGCCGGATCAAGGTGCTACGCCCCCTGCGACTTGTCGCCAAGATTACCGAGGAAGGCCTGACCGCGCTTCAGACCAGCAAGGCGTTCACCAAGCTTGACCAAGACGATCAGGATAGGTGGCTAACCGTCCTGCGTGCGGAGCTGGGCCAGATCCACTCTTACAAGTGGTTCGCCACCCTAACGACGCTGGCCAAAAAGGCAGGCTTGCCCAAGATCGCCAAGCCCCTCGCCAACGCCCTCGAAGCTGCACTAGGAGCTCGCGAATCCACTGCCCCAGATGTTCTGGACGAGGAAGGCAACCCAGTGGCCGACAAAGAGCTCGAAGACTTCGAGAGCGTGCCGCTTGAGAAGAACATCGGTGACTATATGGACGCCGAAGTTCTACCCCACGTGCCGGACGCTTGGGTGGATGCCGGCTACACCGATGAAGGCGACGGGCATATAGGCAAAGTAGGCTATGAAATCAACTTCAACCGTTATTTCTACAAGTATACGCCGCCGCGCGACCTGCACGAAATCGACACTGAGTTGAAGGCTGTGGAGGCCGAGATTGCTGCACTGCTGGATGAGGTGGCGGAATGACCACACGCTCATCCAATATCAAGATGAAAGACTCGGGCATTCCCTGGGTGGGACTCATTCCTGCGACTTGGAGCATGAAGCGGGCGAAGTTTTTGTTCTCGCTTGCTCAACGCCCTCCGCGTCCCGACGAAGGTATCGTAACGGCATTTAGAGACGGCCAAGTCACGCTGCGATCCAATCGCAGGACGGACGGCTTCACAAACGCTCTGAAGGAGGCGGGCTACCAGCGAGTACACAAGGGCGATCTCGTTATTCATGCGATGGATGCCTTTGCAGGCGCTATCGGCGTTAGTGACTCGGACGGGAAATGCACCCCGGTGTACTCGTGTTGTGTGCCCAGCAATGAAGCTTTAAGTGAGTTCTACGCCTACTGCGTGCGAACCATGTCTACGACAGGCTTCATTGAAAGCTTGGCTAAGGGCATTCGCGAACGTTCAACGGACTTCCGCTGGGCGACATTTGCAGAGCAGCGTGTGCCTCATCCACCCAAGCTCGAGCAGAAGGCCATCGTCGCCTACATCGACCGCGCCACTACACGCATCGATACCCTGGTTGCCAAGAAGACTCGCTTCATCGATCTGTTGCGCGAGAAGCGCCAGGCTCTAATTACGCAGACCGTCACGAAGGGTCTGGATCCGAACGTTCCTATGAAGGATAGCGGGGCCGAGTGGTTGGGCGGGGTACCGGACGGCTGGGATACCGTTCCGCTCAAGTCGTTGCTCCAATTGCGCAGGGACATTGTCGGTACAAACAGCGCTAACACCAAGTTGCTATCGCTTACCATGCAGGGGGTGATCGAGCGCGATCTCGAGAATCTGACGGGAAAGATGCCTGCCTCGTTCGACGGATATCAACGCATAGCCGCAGGTGAAATGGTCTTCTGCCTATTCGACATAGACGAAACCCCAAGGACGGTAGGCGTAGCACCACAGGATGGGATGTTGACCAGCGCCTATACGGTGTTCCGACCACATAGCGATCTCTGGGCGCGCTACCTCTACTACTTCTTCCTGCATGTGGACGAGCACAAGCGGCTGAAGCCCTTCTACAAAGGTCTTCGTAAAACCATTCGACCCGGCCCATTTCTGTCAATTCAAGTGCCGCGCCCGAAGGAAGATGAAGCCAGGGCCATCGTTGCCCATCTCGACCGCGCCACCTCTCGCATCGATACACTGATTGCTAAGACCCGGCGATCCATTGAGCTACTCCGCGAGCACCGCACTGCCCTCATCACCGCCGCCGTCACCGGAAAGATCGACCTCAGCCCCTCGGTATAAGGACACACCATGCCCGCCGCCCTCACCGATACTGCCCATAGCGAGAAGTACTTTGAGCAGTACATCGTCAGACAGCTGGAAGTGCGCGGCTGGCAGGTTGGAACCACTGCCGGCTACAACCAGAACTACGCGCTTTACCCAGAAGATCTGGCCAACTGGGTAGAGACAACACAGCCGGAAAAGTGGAGAAGGCTGGTCTCCGGCAACGGCGAAAAAGCTACCGCCACACTCACGGACCGGCTGGCCCAATCCCTGGAGCGCGAAGGTACAGTCAACGTGCTGCGCAAGGGCATCAAGGTCGCTGGTGCTGGCGAGATTGTCGTGAGTGAAGGGCTGCCCGAAGACGAGCGCGATCCTTCTGCCTGGGAGCGCTACAACGCCAACATTCTGCGAGTGGTACCTCAGCTGATGTACCGCCCTGGCAGTCAACTAGCCATCGACCTTGTGTTCTTCATTAATGGCCTCCCCATGGCCACCGTGGAGATCAAGACCGACTTCACTCAATCGGCTGACGCCGCCGTCCTGCAATACAAGAACGATCGCCTGCCGATGGATCCGACCACTCGGCGCAAGGAACCGTTGCTGACTTTCAAGCGCGGCGCTGTCGTTCATTTCGCCATGTCCGACAGTGACATTCAGATGTGCACCAAGCTTGAGGGCAAGAACAGCTATTTCCTCCCATTCAACCAAGGCCGTGACGGTAGTAATGGCATCTGGATTGGCAACCCGATCCGGGAGGATGGGGAGTACCCGGTGGCCCATTTCTGGGAACAGGTCTGCCAGCGCGACAACTGGCTGCGAATCTTCCACAGCTTTGTATATACGGAGAAGAAGGATGTGGTGGACCTAGCTGGCAACCACCAACGCAAGGAAACCCAGATCTTCCCGCGCTTCCATCAGTGGGATGCTGTGACCAAAATGGTCGCTGACGCCAAGTCCAATGGCCCCGGCATGACTTACCTATGCGAACACTCGGCAGGTTCTGGCAAGACGAGCACCATCGCTTGGACGGCACACGACTTGATCCGTCTGCGCACCCCTGACAAGGGCGATCCGTACTTTCATTCGATCATCGTGGTCACCGACCGTACGGTCCTGGACAAACAGCTCCAGGACGCCGTCCAGCAGCTCGACCACCAGACCGGTCTAATTGCGGCCATTGGTGACAAGGAGACAGGCCAGAGCAAGTCGGCAGAACTGGCCACGGCAATGGAGAACGGCACGCCCATCATCGTGGTGACGCTGCAAACCTTCCCCTACGCTATGGAGCAGGTGCTGACCAATGGCAAGCTGAAAGATCGCAGTTTTGCGGTCATCATTGACGAGGCTCACACCAGCCAGACAGGCTCGGCTGCCTCCAAGCTGCAAGCTACCCTTGCCCTGCGCGACGCTAAGGAAATGGAGGGACTGACTGTCGAGGAGCTTTTGGGGAAGATCCAGTCCTCGCGCGTACGTCCGAAGAACGTGTCCTATTTCGCCTTCACTGCCACGCCTAAGCACGCCACTTTGACCCTGTTCGGCCGTCTCGCTGACCCGACGAAGCCTGCTAGCAAGGAAAATCAGCCGCAGTCGTTCCACAAGTACCCCATGCGCCAAGCAATCGATGAGGGGTTCATCCTGGACGTCATGGAGTGCTATCTGCCCTACAAGACCGCCTTCAACTTGGCCAAGCCGGTCAAGGAAGGCAAGCGGGTATCACAGAAGGCAGCCAAGCGCGCCTTGGCTAAGTGGCTGAACCTGCACGCGACAAACGTCACCCAGAAGGTCGAATTCATCGTCGAGCACTTCGCAGCCAACGTGGCACCACTGCTGGGGGGAACGGCCAAAGCAATGATCGTAACCTCTTCGCGGGCTTCGGCCGTGCGTTACAAGCGCGCCTTCGACGCTTACACCAAGGCCCATCCGCACTACAAAGCCTTCCAGGCCCTAGTGGCGTTCTCTGGCTCGCTTACGGGCACCGAGGTTATACACGCATCCGATGAGCAGCTTAAACATGACCCTTTTAAGGCTCAAGCCGACGAACAGTTCACCGAGAGCAACATGAATCCCAAGCAGTACGGTTCTGAGCTGCGCAAGGTGTTCGATCGCCCCGAGTTCCGGGTCATGATCGTGGCCAACAAGTTCCAGACCGGCTTCGACCAGCCTAAGCTATGCGCGATGTATCTGGATAAGAAGATCGCCAACCCGGTGGAGATCGTCCAGACGCTGTCCCGCCTTAACCGTACCGCGCCGGGCAAGGACACAACCTTCGTGGTTGACTTCGTCAATGAGCCCCAGGCGGTTCTCGACGCTTTCGCCAAGTACGACAAGGGCGCTCGGATCCAGGACGTTCAGAACCCCAACGTTATCTACGACCTGCAGGCCGATCTGGACAACGCCTCGATCTACACTCCAAGCGAGGTTGACCTCTACATCGCCGTCCGGTTCAAGTCTGCTGCGGCCTATGCCGCGGGTGATCAAGCCCAGCACAAGGAACTATACGCGGCGACTAGTGCCCCGACTCAGCGCTTCAACGACAGCGTGCAAGCGGAGCGCGCGGCAATCCAAGCCGCCGAGGCCGCATTCGAGGCGGCAAAGTTGCAGGGCAATGAGGGAAGCATGAAGAAGGCCGATGCTAGTCGGACGGTTCACGCCGAATTCCTGCAGCAGCTGATGGACTTCAAGTCTGGCCTGAGCCGGTTTGGCTCGCTGTACACCTACATTGCGCAGACCATCGACCTGGCCGACGCCCGTCTGGAAGGGTTTGCCAGCTTCGCTCGCCTGTTGGCCAAGCGTCTCAACGGCGTTCCGCCGGAGCAAGTGGATGTGTCCGCCTTGGTTTTGACTGGCTTCGACATTAAGCCTGAAGACATGCCTGATTCTGACGCCCCCCCCGAGGATGACGCGGTCATCCTTAAGCCGGTCGGCCCGGGTGGCGGTGGACAGGCAGAACTGCCTGTATATCTGCGCCAGGTGATAGAGCGCCTGAACTCGATTTTCGGCGAGGCAACTCCGCTAACCGACAAGGTGGCACTCGTGAACCACCTAGCCGACATTGTCCGCGAAGACCACAACACTGTCGCCCAGATCAAGAATAATCCGCGCGAAGTAGCGATGAATGGCAACATCAAGGGTACTGTCCAGTC
This sequence comes from Xanthomonas sp. NCPPB 1325, assembly GCF_041477645.2. Lineage (NCBI taxonomy): Bacteria > Pseudomonadati > Pseudomonadota > Gammaproteobacteria > Lysobacterales > Lysobacteraceae > Xanthomonas > Xanthomonas sp. NCPPB 1325. Next base: position 1,444,989 of record NZ_CM192985.1, on the reverse strand, counting down.
CGCGTTAGTTCGGGCGTTAGGGTCGCACACGGACTTGGTGACCCAAGTATTGAAGAACGACAAACAAGCGCTCGCACCGCTTGTTGGCTTGCTCTACGAGATGGTTAAGGGCGAGCAAAACATTGACCGCAGAGAGCTGAGGACATGACGTACTACGAAAAGTGAACTGGGTATTGTGGTCGTTAATCTGATCGTAAGCGCTGCAGCATTTATATCTCGCTGGTCGGGTGAATCGAATTACCTAGGAGACCAATGAACTAGCCAAGGCACAGGCACTCTGGCGAAGATCAGCTGGCGCGCTTTTCCAGTGAGGCCAGCGCATCGGACGCACGCATGCCCTCCGGCTGGGTCTTGAGGATATGGAACAGCGCACGCGTCAGTTCCCCCGTGCGGCGCCTGCTGATATTGGCCATCTACTTCCCCTGTGGCACGACGTTGGCGCTAACGCCGTGCTTAATGATAGTCGTCTTCACGCTGATGCCTGACTGCCAAAACGGTGACGACCTGGTCGCTTTCCACCTCGAACAGCAGCACATAGCCGCTGGCACCGAAGCCCATCACCAGCTCCCGCAAGAACGGGTCTGCCACCCCCGCCTTGCGGCAGCTCAACGGGGCCAGTTCAAGCACGGTGACGCCGTCGCGGATGGCCTGCAGGGCGCGCTCGGCCACGGTGAAGTCGCCTTCGGCACGCTGTAGCAGCCAGTCGTAAAGACGCGCGAGATCGTCGTGCGCTTGTTGAGTGAAGCGGACGGAAAATCCCACGCTGGCTTAGCCCTTGCGCGCCTTGTCCAGTTGGGACTGCAGCCCGGCCAGCACATCGGTCGCGTCGATGTAGCGGCCAGACGCCTTGGCGCTGTCACGCGAGGCCAGACCGCGTGCAATGAAGGCTTCCTGCTGCTGACGCTGCTGCACCTGGGCCCGCACGGAGTGCTCGACGAAGCTGGAAAGCGTCTCACCCTCCTGCAACACGGCTTCGGCCGCTTCGCGCAGTGCCGGGTCCACCCGGAGCGATGGAAGAGATGCGGATTTCATGGCAGGCCCAGTGCGTTGCAATTGCGATGCATCATCGCAAGCGGGCGGCGGTGCTTCAAGGTTTTCTTTGCAGACCTAAGCCCACGATGTCGCAGCTACGCTGATGCAATGGTGCGTAGGCGCTGAAGCACGACGCTTGCGCGCTCCGGTTCGGCGACCAATCCCGGCAACGCGTTCACAAACGCCGGGTTATCCACTAACCCCACAAACACGTCGGCGACCCAACGCCGAAGGTCTGCATGCTCCACGGCAAACTCTTCCACCAGCTCGGCCCGGCCATCAACGACATTGAGGACGTCCTCCAGGTCGTGGCTGGAAAGGAAGTCACTGTTGCCTCGGGTAACGAAGGCTTCGAGCTTGGTCGCCACGAATGCTGTGGCTGTCACCAAGCGGATGGACAGGCGATCGCCCAAGGCCACCACTTGGGCCGTCTCTACAGCATGGGCGTACCAGCGGTTGGAGAAGCCAAGCACGCCGGCATCCACCGGCATCAGGTCGAAGAGGACGCCCGACGCTTCGTGTATCCAGCGGCAGACGACGCCGCTCTGCATCTCGCGCGCAAAGCCCTGCGACTCCACACGCGCCTCGATACCGCGGAACCGGGACCAATCGAGATTGACCACCGCATCGACGTCATAGGTGGCGCGGACGCCTTCCGCCAATGGATCCGACATCAGCAGGCCAACAACTGCACCGCCAAGGAAGACCACGTGGTCGCAAAGCTCGCCCAGTGCATCCGCAATCACAAGCAGGTGCGGTAGTTAGGATCGTCAGAGCGCATCGCCAAGCCTCAGCAATTGTTTGAGATAGCTTGCTGCCAGCGTGCGCTCGCGGGCACGCCCGCTGCGTAGGGCGTCCTGTAGCGCCAGCAGTTGGTGCAAGGCAGGGTCGGCCAGCGCAGCGTTGGGCACACCGGCCGACAACGGCGACAAGCTGGGGCCTTTGGCCGTGCCCTGCGCGCTTGGCCATACCGGTGCATCCCCTGGGGAGCTGGAAATGGCAATGGACAGTGGGGGCACGCCGAAGGCCGTAGGAATGCCACGCCTTAGCGGCCCGATGACGGCAGGAAAGGCGTAACGCACGCCGTGGACAGCAAACTCGTGCAGCGCCGTGCGCACCGTCTCCCACTCGCCGCGGCCTTTTTCCAGCGCCAAGCCGGATGCCACCGCGCGCTTGACGCTGCGATGCACCTGAGACGGGCTCATGCCCAGCGCTTCTCCAAGGGATGCATACGTCCAGACCTGGCCCGCCTGGGCGACCTGCTTATACAGCACCACCAGATCCTGGGGCTTCAGTTCCACAGCCGAGCCCGCCTTATTCCATATTCCGGAATATGGAATATCCAGCCAATTTGCGGTTTTTGCAAGCAGTCCCCGCTCATCGACTTTAAGTCCGCGCCAGTGGGTGTGCGTCGAGCTCTTGCAACCTTGAAGCGGCTACTCCACCGGCGCGCTGACTAGTCCGCCAATGGACCTGCTGGCCCGCAGGTGGGTCCACCAGATAACGCCCCTGCGCCTGCAACCTCGCGCGACCTGCCCTACCCACGCAACGCCGCCCGAATCCCCTCCCCTGCCAACCGCGCACTCGCCAGCAGACGCTCCAGGCTCTGCCCATGCCGCGCGCTGGCGGACAGCCCGGCCATGGTGGTGCTGACGAAATCCGCCAGCCGGTCTGCGTCGTGCGGGCACTGCTTGGCGATGTGGGAGCGGATCAACTCCTGGGCGGCGACATGAAAACCGCAGGCCGCCTCGCGCGCCTGCGCGTCGTTGCTGCGCGTGCCTTCCAGCACCAGGCAGCCGGTGGCGGCGGGGTCTGCGGCGTAGCAGCGGGCGGCGTGCTCCAGTACATCGGCCAAGGCGTCGGCCAGCGGGCGGTTGGCGTCCAGAATCTGCGGCAACGGGATGGCCCCGGTCTGCGCATAGCGGTCGAGGATGCGCGCATACAGGCCGGCCTTGCTGCCGAAGGCGGCGTAGAAACTGGGCGGGTTGATGCCCAGTGCCTGGGTGAGGTCGGCCACGCTCAGTGCGTCGTAGCCGCGCGCATGGAACAGCTGCTGCGCAGTGGCGACCGCTTGGTCCGGGTCGAACGCGCGTGGCCGGCCGCGGGCCCGGGAGATTTCCGTAGTCATTGTTACAAAATCCTTGACGGCAGGCGAAAACCATTATGTATTACTCGCTACATTAATTGCGAGGTGATGCATGTCAGCATTCAAAGACAAGTCGGTACTGGTACTCGGTGGCAGCCGGGGCATTGGGGCCGCCATCGTGCGGCGCTTCGTGGCCGAGGGCGCGCGGGTGACGTTTACCTATGCCGGTTCTGCCGAGGCGGCGCAGCGCCTGGCCGGCGAAACCGGCAGCACCGCGGTGCTGGCAGACAGCGCCGATCGCGATGCGGTCATCGACACGGTGCGCCGCAGTGGGCCGCTGGATGTGCTGGTGGTCAACTCCGGCATCGCCTTGTTCGGCGATGCGCTGGACCAGGATCCGGACGCAGTGGACCGGCTGTTCCGCATCAACGTGCACGCGCCCTACCACGCCGCCGTGGAGGCCGCGCGGCAGATGCCACCTGGCGGGCGGATCATCGTGATCGGCTCGGTCAACGGCGACCGCATGCCGCTGCCCGGCATGGCCTCTTACGCGCTGAGCAAATCCGCGCTGCAAGGGCTGGCGCGGGGACTGGCACGCGATTTCGGGCCACGCGGCATCACCATCAACGTGGTGCAACCCGGCCCGATCGATACCGACGCCAACCCGGAAAACGGTCCGATGAAAGACCTGATGCACAGCTTCATGGCGATCAAGCGCCACGGTCGCGCCGAGGAAGTGGCCGGCATGGTGGCCTGGCTGGCGGGCCCGGAAGCGGGCTTTGTCACCGGGGCGATGCATACGATCGATGGTGCGTTTGGAGCATGAGGCGGCGACGTTTGCATTGATGGCAATGCAACTCGCCAGGTTGTGCGACGGATGGCCGCAAACGCCCTCCGTCAATACGCATGACGAGCTGCCGTTGCACCGCCAACCTTGTGTCCACGCGCATCTCCTACCCACAGCGCGTGATCGCATTCCGATCTCTTGCGGCGTATTGCACAGGTACTGGCTGTCTGGGCTCTTGCTGTCGCGTTGATCGTGATTTGCCTATAGTTCGCGGCGAACCCTGCAATGGATTGACCAATGCACATGATGTCATCCGGCCGGTGCCTGGCCCTTGCACTCGCCGTCGCTGTGACCGGCAGTGCCTGTGCACGGACGCCATCACCCGAATACAAAAGGACTTCCCCCATGCCAGACAACGTCACCACAGGCCGCACCATCAACGGGCACACCTATTCGGACGCTCCGGTTGACGTAAAGCTGGGGCCTAACACCTTCCGCATCCCCGCCAACTACCTGGACAGCCAGATTGCGCCATGGTCCAGCGAGGTGGTGACGCTGGTCATCGAGTGGCCGGATATGACGCCCACCCCGCCCGGTGCGCGGGCCAACCCGCGTACAAATGATTTCCGCAAGGAGATCCATGCCTCGATGAATTATGTTGACCGTGTCCCCATCGAAGGATTGCTGACACGTTATTCGTCTAACGAAGCCCTTACCGAGCCTGATTCGGTCGAACGGGGTGATCCGGTCGACAGACTCGATCTGCGTATTGCACAACCTGAAACACTCGGATTGACGCCTTATGCCATCGATGAGGAAAAGATGGCGATTTACGTTAAAGCGTACGAGGCCCACTATGGCAAGCCTCCAACACGCAACCCTGCGTTTGAGGACGACTGGTACGTCGCGCGCGACTCCAGCGGCAATTTAGCCACATTCATCAAGTGCGACAGCACAAAATTCCGAGGAGATGGCGTTCGGCTGGAGGGAGCTGAAGTAGTCCATGAAAAAGGTGCCGTCGCTGCAAGTTGCGTCCACTATTTCTCCGATATCGAGAACAAACTTTCCATCAGTCTCAACTACAAGCGTGCATTTTTGAAGGACTGGAAACGCATGGAAGATGCAGTAAGAGAAGTACTTGCACGCACCAAAGTCAGGTGATCGGTCTACTGACAGGGAATTAAATATGAGCGGATTGACTGGACAAGATTTCAAAATCCTTGCCAACTATGCGGATAAAGGCAATCGCGAGTTGTACTGGAACTATCTTTCGCAGCTTGACGGTGCGGACGGCTACGGCACGCTGGCGCTTGGCGTGGTGCGCAACGACAGCTTGCCCGGCCAAGTGGCCAACAGTTATGCGCAAGACTATGCCAGGACACAGCACGATACTGGCTCTCGTTTTGCCAATGCGGACTTGAGCGAGCGACAGTGGGAGGAGTTTGGACAGACACTGCTCAAGAAGGATCTTGAACTTCGGCAAATCTGGTTCCGTCAAGATCGTCCGGATCTGGCGCTGAACCTGCCCGGGGCCTCCGTCATGCTGGCACACGACCAAGCCTTCCTAGACCATGAGCTCGACCCCAACTGCTGGACCCCACGCGTCCTCCTGCAGGCAGCCCTTGAAAAAAGCGGCCCCCAGAAGCTGGAACAGATCTGGACCAACATGCTCGACAACGAGTATGCCGGCGCCACCCGCATCAGCAACACGGGCTATGAGACCTTTGCGCAGATGGGCCTGGCAGCCGGTAGCGAGTATCTGGCAAAGCTGGGCACCACCGAGGCGATCCAGATGCTGGAGGGCCGCTCCGCCGTCGACCCCAATGTGGTCGGCAGCAACAGCTTCTATGCGATGTACTTCGAAAAAGAACAGAAGTGGGTGAACGTCAGCGCAGGCGGCGGGCATCTTTCCATGCGCGAAGAAACCAATGCCGGGCGTATCGCCGAACTCGACGATGCCCGCGCCGTGCGCCTGGAGCGGCAGCAGAAAGCCACACAGTTCCACGAAGACGACCCGTACCGCTCCATCACCCGCAGCCCGTTCACTGCATCGACGGACAGCCTGCCCGATCAGATGCAGGCGCCCACCAAACTGACCGATATCGGCCCTGATCACCGGAACTACGCACTGCTGCAGCAGGTGCGCGCGGGTGTCAGCGCGATCGATGCGCACGCCGGGCGCACGCCGGACGAGAGCAGCGAGCGCCTCATCGCCAGCGTGATGACCCTCGCCCGCCAGAACAACCTGGACCGGGCCGACCATGTGCTGCTGAGCCAACACACCGCCGACAGCCCGGCCGGCCGCCACGTGTTTGTGGTGCAGGGCGAGTTGAACAACCCGGCGCACCTGCGCGCCCATATGCCGACCGATGTGGCCGTGCAGACGCCGGTGGAGCAGTCGCTGCAGCAGCTGGAAGTGGCCAGTGCCGACCGCCAGCAGGCGTTGGCGCAGCGCCAGCAGCAGGAAACGGACAACCGGCAACGTGAGGGTGCGTCGATGCGCATGGGATAACGGCGCTAGGCGGGTGGCAAGGCATTGCGGCGGCTTCTGGGCAATGGCGTGCCGGCGATACCGGTTGGCAACGTCGGCGTCGCGCGCGACGATCTCCAGCACCGGCTTGCGCGGGTCAAGTGGCAGTGCATCGAATAACAGGGACGCCGGGCTACGGCAATGAGGCAACTGCGAACATCACAGCCCCGCAAAGCCCGCCTCACGTTGCGAGCGAACGGCCAGCACAAACACCGTGTCGATCTGCGCGACATAGCAGTACAGCGCCAGATAGCCATGCGTGCCGCGACCGATCACCAGTTCGCGTTTGTCGCCACCAGCCGGCCGGCCGATCAGCGGATTGGTTGCCAGCACATCGATTGCCGCGATGATCTCGTGCAGGCGTGCTGCGACATGTGCGGCTTCATGGCGCTGGAGGTGGTCGAAGATCCGCTCAAGATCCTGTGCAACCTCCGGTGCCAGTTCGATACGCGCCATGCTACCGGGCTAATTTGCGGGCCGTGGGACGCTTTGCCGGCTCTCCGGCCATGCGCTTTTCCAGATAGCCACGCATGTCGTCCCAGGCGATGGTCTTCCCAGACGCCACGATGCCGGCATAACGCTGTTCGGCAACCGCATCGAAATCGGCACGACGTTCGACCGACTCCGCCTTTTCGGCGATCGCTTCCAGAATGAAATTATGTGCGGTCGTGCCGCCCTGCTTCGCCGCCGCAGCAACGCGCATCTTGAGTTCGTCTGGAAGACGGATGGTTGTGGTGCTCATGAAACCCTCAAGCGTGTGCATTTCGTACGCGCGAATGTAGCACAGGTGTGTCACACCATCGTGTCGTCACACCGCATGCGGTTGCCGGCCCGCCCGGAAGCGACCGCGCCTGATCCTCAAACGCCAACGGCCCGGACAAGCCGGGCCGTTGGGTATGACAACGCGAGATCAACCGATCAGGCGAACGGGTCCTGCAGCACCATCGTGTGGTCGCGGTCCGGGCCGGTGGAGACGATCGAGATCGGGCAGCCGGCCAGTTCTTCCAGCGCGCGCAGGTAGGCGCGTGCGGCCACCGGCAGCTTGTCCCACTCGGTGATGCCGTGGGTGTTTTCGGTCCAGCCCGGGAACTCCAGGTACACGGGGGTGCACTCTTCCCAGCCCTGCGCGTCCAGCGGGGCATATTCGGTGCGCTTGCCGCGGTATTCGTAGGCAATGCAGACCTTGAGCTTTTCCATGCCGTCGAGCACGTCGAGCTTGGTGATGCACAGGCCCGAGATGCCGTTGATGGCCACCGCACGCTTGAGCGCGACGATGTCCATCCAGCCGCAACGACGCGGGCGGCCGGTGGACGCGCCGTACTCGGCGCCGCGGTCGCGGATGCCCTGGCCCACTTCGTCGTCCAGCTCGGTCGGGAACGGGCCGCCGCCCACGCGCGTGGCGTAGGCCTTGGCGATACCAAGCACGTAGTCGATGGCATCAGCGCCCACGCCGGTGCCGGCCAGTGCGCCGCCCACGGTGGTGTTGGAGCTGGTGACGTACGGGTAGGTGCCGTGGTCGATATCCAGCAACGCACCCTGCGCGCCTTCGAACAGCACGCGCTTACCCTGCTTGCGCAGGTCGTGCAGGATGCCGGCCACGTCGGACTTCATCGGCTGCACATAGTCGCCGAAGGCCAGCGCCTCGTCGAAGGTCTTCTGGAAATCGACCGCTTCCACGCCCAGGTACTTGGTCAGTACGAAGTTGTGGTAATCCAGCGCGGTGCGCAGCAGCTCTTCCAGCTGCGGCGGGTAATGCAGGTCGGCGATGCGGATACCGCGACGCGCCACCTTGTCTTCATACGCCGGGCCGATGCCGCGGCCGGTGGTGCCGATGGCCTTGCCGCCGGCGGCCTTCTCGCGCGCCTGGTCCAGGGCAATGTGGTACGGCATGATCAGCGGCGCAGCCGGAGAGATCTTCAGGCGCGAGCGCACTTCCACGCCGGCGCCTTCCAGCTCGCTGATTTCCTTGATCAGCGCGGCCGGGGAGATCACCACGCCATTGCCGATCAGGCACAGCGCGTCGTCGCGCAGGATGCCGGACGGAATCAGATGCAAGACGGTCTTCTTGCCGTTGATGACCAGGGTATGGCCGGCGTTGTGGCCGCCCTGGAAGCGGACGACTGCACCGATCTCTTCGGTGAGCAGATCGACGATCTTGCCTTTGCCTTCATCGCCCCACTGGGCACCGAGCACGACAACTGATTGACCCATGACGGGTGAACTCCTGAGTTTTGCTGCAGCCATCGGGGCCGCGGGATGGGACCGGTTCGGGTTGGCGGCGCCACCGTGCGCGCGGCTCCATCGGGGAGCGTTGCAGCGGCGACCAGCCCTGACACGGAAAAAGCCGAACGGGGTGCTCTGCGTGGAGCGTGCCCGGCCGGCTTTTGTGCATTATCCGGGTTTCCGGTGGCGTGCACTACCCCCGGCGAACGGCGGATCGAGGGCTGGCCGGATTGCCGCTGGCCATCGGTTGCGCGGTGCGCCGGGCGCTGCCGGCCCCTAGCAATCCCAAACCCCCATCGCGGGTCGTAGGAGCGCACCCGGGCGCGACTGCTTTACCGGTAACGCCTGTCGCGCCCAGGCGCGCTCCTACGCTGCCCATTTCGGTCGGAACGGACCACCCACTCAGTGGCGCACGATCCACAGCGCGATCGCGCCCAGCACCAAGGTCACACCGCCGATGGCACGCAGTTGGGCCGTGGGCAGGCTGAACAGCTGCTCGACCATCCGCTTCCAGGCGGCGGGCGCGGCGAACAGCAGCAGACCTTCGATGACGGCGATCAGGCATAACGCGGACAGGAACTCGTGCATCAGCACACCAGGACAACGTGGGGAGCTGCAGTGTGCCCGGTTCGGCAGCCCGACACGCCACACCGTAGGAGCGCACCTGGGCGCGACGGGCATTGCCGGTAAAGCGGTCGCGCCCGGGTGCGCTCCTACGGTGGGGGCGCGTCTGCCTGCGCGGCAGTGACAGGCATATGCAAAAACGCCCGCGTTACGCGGGCGTTTTTGTTTCAAGGCAGAACGATCACCGATCGCTCTTGAGGTACTGCAGGAATGGGTCGTTCTTGTCGAGCACGACCACGCCGTTGCCGTCGGTCATGGACTCGCGGTACGCCTCCAGGCTGCGGTAGAAGGCGTAGAACGAGGGGTCCTTTGCGCCGGCTTGGCCATAGATGCGGGCCGCGTCGGCATCGCCTTCGCCGCGCAGTTTCTGGGCATCGCGCTCGGCATCGGCCTTGATGATCGTGCTTTCGCGATCGGCCTGTGCACGGATGGTCAGGGCCTGCTCTTCGCCTTCTGCGCGCAACTTGCTGGCTTCCTGCTTGCGCTGGGCGCGCATGCGCTCGTAGACGTCGGTGATCACCTGGCTGTCGGTCGGCAGGTCGATCTGCTTGATGCGCAGGTCGGTGATCTGCATCCCCAGGCCCTTGATGGCGCCATTGATGCCCTTGAGCTGGCTGGCGATCAATTCGCTGCGGTCGCCGGAGACCAACTGCTGCAGGGTGCGCGAGTTGATCTGGTTACGCAGCGAATCGGTGATGATCGGGGCCAGACGCGAGTTGGCCACCGACTCCTCACCACCGGTAGCGCGATAGAACGCCCGCACATCGGAGATGTAGCCGATGGCGAAGAAGTCCACGCTCACGTCTTTCTGCTCGGCGGTGAAATAGCGCGCCGGGGCGGTATCCAGCACCTGGAAGCGGCGATCGAACACGCGTACCGATTCCACCACCGGGATCTTGAAGTGCAGGCCGGGCTTGAGGTCGGCGCGCACCACACGGCCCAGGTTGAGCACCATGGCCGTCTGGTCTTCGCGCACCACGAACACCGAGCCCATCAGGGTCAGCAACACGGCGACGATCAGGCCGATGACTAGCGAATTCTTCATTATTCGGTTCCCTCACGGCCGGTCGGGCGCGGCCCGCGCTCCGGGTTGCGGATGGCCTCGCTGCTGGAGCTTTGCGGCGGATTCAACAGCACGTCCTGCGGCACCATCGACGGCATGCCGCTGTTGCCGGTATTGCCGCTGGTCGCGGACGCCTTGTTGGCATCGGCCGGCAGCGGCACGTAGATGACCTGGCGGCCATCGCTGCCAATCACCTTGCGGTTCTCCGAGAGCACCTTCTGCACGGTTTCCAGCCACAGGCGCTTGCGCGTGACTTCGGGCGCGCCGGCGTACTGCTCCTGCAGCAGGGTGAAGCGGTCGGCGTCGCCCTCGGCCTTGGAGATCACTGCCTGCTTGTAGCCTTCTGCACCGGTGCGGGTGCGTGCACCCTGGCCGCGCGCTTCCGGCACCACCTTGGCGGCATACGCCTGGGCTTCGTTGATCAGGCGCTCGCGCACCTGCTGGGCACCGTTGACCTCGTCGAAGGCCGGCTTCACTTCTTCCGGCGGGCGCGCGTCGGGCAGGGTCACGCCGGTGACGGCCAGGCCGGTGTTGTAGGCATCCAGCGCCGCCTGCAAGCGGTCCTTGGAGGCGATCGCCAGCGGGCCGCGATTGTTGAGCACGGTATTGAGATCCGAGCGGCCCACCTGCTCACGCACGGCGCTTTGCGCGGCCTGCTCCAGCACCAGGTCGGCATTGCGCGAGCCGAACAGGTATTTGCGCGGGTCGCTGATCTGGTACTGCACGTTGAGCGAGACGTTGACGATGTTCTCGTCGCGGGTCAGCACCGGCACCTGGTTGCTGAAGGTCTTGATCTCGGTGGCATTGACCTTGCGCACCGACTCGATCGGCCAGGGCAGCTTGAAGTTGGGGCCGGGCTGCAGGATGCGCGAGAACTGGCCGAAGCGCAGCACCACGCCACGCTGCTGCTCGCCGATGAGCTGGAAGCTGGAGAACAGCACCATCAGCACCACCGCGACCAGGATCCAGCGCCCGACACCCCCGTCGAACAGCTCTTTCAGCGGGGCGGGCAGATTGCCCCAACCGCCACCGTTGCCACCACCGCGCGGGCCCCAGGACCTGCGACGGTTGGGATCCGGGCCGTCTCCGCCCTTGTTGCCGGGTGTGTTCCAGGCCATGCACGCTCCATGATCGAGGGGCTGTGCGGGCCAGTCCCGCAGTGCCGCCGTGTTGTTTGATTCGCCGATTCTACTAGATGGGGCAGACCGGCCGTTTTGAAAGACCCGGTTCGGTGCATCGGCGATTTAGCCGCTGGGTGGATTAGGGCCCATTGCTGTGCAGCATGGCATGTGCGGGGGACGAGGGACCCCGCTGGCGCGCCGGTGCCCTGTTGATGGATGACCAGCACAAGTACCTGCCGTTCTCACCGGGCATGCGCGAGGACGGACGCGCAGCGCTGACCTGCCCTGCCTTGCCCGGCGGCAGCCTTGCCTGGCTGGGTGATGTGGAGCCGCGACCGACACTGCCGGCAACTGCGGCGCCGGACGCCACGGTAGTGCGGCAACGGCCGCAGGTGCTGAACACGCGGCGCGGCACCCCACCGCGATCATGCCGTCGGCGATTCGTCCTTCTGGTTGAACACGCGCTCCATCACTTCCAGCAGTTCGTCTTCGGAAAACGGCTTGGTGATGTAGGCGCGGGCGCCCTGGCGCATGCCCCACATGCGGTCGGTGTCCTGGTCCTTGGTGGTCACCAGGATCACCGGGATATGCTGGGTGGTGGGCTCGCGCTTGAGCGTGCGCGTGGCCTGGAAGCCGTTGAGGTTGGGCATGACCACGTCCATCAGCACCAGATCCGGCAGCGACTCCTTGGCCGCTTCCACGCCGGCGGCGCCATCGGTGGCGGTGATGGTCTCGTGCCCGAGCTTCTCGACGATGCGCTGAATCCCCAGCAGCTGCGACGGCGAGTCGTCGACGATCAAAATGCGTGCCATGTGTTTCCCCTAGTGTGCGCGGCGAGTGTAGTGCGCCGGCTGCGCTTTCGATAGCTGGGCCAGGTTGGTGGTTGGTGGTTGGTGGTTGGCGAAGGTTGCGACATGCGATGGACTGACGCGCAGTCGTTCTTCGTAGGCGACTGCTGGAGTATTACGTCGGCCAAGCCACGGTTGGATTCAACGCAGCAATCAACGGACAGCGACGCTGATCCCCTTCTCCCATCGGGACATTGCCCTCCTGCATGGGGGAGAAGGTGGCGCGCAGCGCCGGATGAGGGTACGGCCGCGATTCGACGGCGCAGGTCGAGGGCGACTGCCGCATTGCTGACCTACCGTACCCTCACCCCAACCCCTCTCCCGCAAGGAGAGGGACTTATTCCTTTTTCTCCCCACGAGGAGAGGGACGTGCACGCTTCTCCCACCGGGAGAAGGTGGCGCGCAGCGCCGGAGGAGGGCACGGCTGCAATTCGACGGCGCAGGTCGAGGTCGACTGCCGCATTGCCGACCTACCGTACCCTCACCCCAACCCCTCTCCCGAGGGGAGAGGGGCTTCTCCCTTCTCCCACCGGGAGAAGGTGGCGCGCAGCGCCGGATGAGGGTACGGCTGCGGCTCGATGGCGCAGTTCGAGGGCGACTGCCACATTGCTGACCTACGTACCCTCACCCCAACCCCTCTCCCGAGGGGAGAGGGGCTCTTCTAGCAGGCGCTGATCAGCTCACTCACACCGTCTCGCCAAATGCCTTGGCGAGATTACGGTACGCCTTCTTCTGCGCGTCGTCGGTGGGAGCCGGGGCCAGGATCTCCAGCTCCACGATCTGGTCACCCGGGGTCGTGCCCGGCAGGCCGCGGCCGCGCAGGCGCAGCTTGCGGCCAGCATCCGAGTCGGCGGGCACCTTCAGTTCCACCGAGCCGCCCAGGGTGGGCACGCTGATGGTGGTGCCCAGCGCTGCCTGCCAGGGCATGACCTGCAGGGTGTACAGAATGTTGCGCCCGTCCACCTCGAACTGCGGGTGCGCGGCGTACTCGATCTCCAGCAGCAGGTTGCCGCCGCCGTTGCCCTGCCCGCTCAGGCGGATCACCTGACCCGGCTGCACGCCCTTGGGCACGCGCACGTCCAGCTGCTTGCCGTTGATGGTGATGCGCACGCTGTCACCCGAGTGCACCGCTTCCAGCGGTACCGCGAGTTTGGCGCGGGTGTCGCCGCGCGTCTGTGGGCCGGCACCTGCGCCGGCACTACCGCCCGGGCCGCGTGGACGGCCGCCGCGCTGGCCGGCAAACAGGCTCTCGAAGAAATCGCTGAAACCGCCGCCGGCGCCGCCGTTGCCGAACACCTCTTCATAGTCGAAGCCCTGCCCGCCACCATAGCTGGGCGGGGCCTGGAACTCGTCGCCCGGGCGATACCCCTGCGCCTTCAACTGATCGTAGGCCTTGCGCTTGGCCGGGTCGCGCAATGCCTCGTAGGCTTCGTTGATCGCCTTGAACTTGTCCTCGGCGCCGGCTTCCTTGCTGACGTCGGGGTGGTACTTGCGCGCCAACCGGCGATAGGCGGTCTTGATTTCCGCATCGCCCGCGCTGGGCTCCACGCCCAGCGTTGCGTAGTAATCCTTGAATTCCATCTAATCACCTCTGGAAAAAAAACGGCCCGCAGCCGAGGCCACGAGCCAGTTCGAGGGCGGGCATTCCCGTAGGACAGCCATGGATGGCGCAGCTGGCGAAACGTGCCGGGTACATGCCGTACCCGCCACTGCAACACCAGCCGCACCCGCATGACGGTCACGCAACGGGGTTGCTGGCCGATCTCTTCGCAGCCGGGCGGGCGACCGCGCCTATTCTACGGCGCGGTCGTCGCCGGGGAGCGAAGTCAGGTGACATCGCTCCAGGGTCCGTTGCCTCGCAGCGGTGCGCCACCTGCACGGACGGTGGTCGCCGGAGGGCCGAAGGCTGGGCGCACCGGCGCTCAGACCAAACCGGCGACTCACCTGGCAACTCCCTCAGCGCAACCGCTGCGCGCGCTTACTGCACGGTGCTGCCACTGGTGTCCTGCCCGTTGCCCACCTGAATGCGACGCGGGGTGGCCGCCGGACGCTTGGGAATGCGGATTTCCAGCACACCGTTATGCCCGGCTGCGGTGATGCCGTCGGCATCGGCGCTATCGGGCAGCGCGAAGCGGCGGTGGAAGCTGCCGTAGCGGCGCTCGATACGCGAGAAGCGCTCGGTCTCGGTGCTGGACTCGCCCTTGCGCTCGCCCTTGATCGACAGGATGCCCTTGTCCATCTGCACCTCGATCTGGCTGGGGTCGATCCCCGGCAGGTCGGCATACAGCACGAAGTGATTGGCCTCTTCCTTGATGTCCACACGCGGCACCCACTGCGCGGTCACCACCGCCGATTCGTCGGTGTCGCCGTTCTGTTCGAAGAAGCGGTCGAACACATGCTTGATCTCGTTTTGCAGGGCGTGGGTGGGCCACTGGGGGTAACGAACGATGTTCATTGCGAGCCTCCAAAAGGTTGGGTAAGGGGCCGGCAGCGGCGGCATGCGCGCACCGCACCGGCCATGTGCGTCAGATAGGCGTCGCGCTGCGGATTTCAAGCGCGTTGACGCGCCTTTCCCCTGCCCTTTTCTAGAATTCGTTCAGCCACAGGAGCACAGCCCCATGACCATCGCCGTTGGTGACAGCATTCCCGAAGTGGTGCTCAAGCGCATGCGCGAAGGCATCGAGGCGGTCGACACCCATACCTTGTTTGCCGGCCGCAAGGTGCTGCTGTTCGCGGTGCCGGGCGCATTCACGCCGACCTGTTCGGCCAAGCACCTGCCGGGCTACGTGGAGCACTTCGAAGCGTTCCGCAAACGCGGTATCGAGGTCCTGTGCACCGCCGTCAACGACCCGTTCGTGATGCAGGCCTGGGGCCGCAGCCAGTTGCTACCCGACGGCCTGCATCTGCTGCCCGACGGCAATGCCGAACTTGCCCGCGCACTGGGCCTGGAAATCGACGCGAGCGGCTCGGGCATGGGCCTGCGTTCGCGTCGCTACGCGTTGTATGCCGACGACGGCGTGGTCAAGGCCTTGTTCGTCGAAGAGCCCGGCGAATTCAAGGTGTCTGCAACCGATTACGTGCTGCAGCACCTGCCCGATTGAAGCGTAAGTCCCCCGTCCACTCAGAAGGAAAACGGCCAGCCATGTCTGATCAGCCAGCCAGCACCACCCCCGCCGGTATCACCGATACCGCCACCCTGCGCGCCCGCGCACGCCAGAGCATCGAAGATGGCGCCATCACCGAGAGCTACCATGCCAATCGCGAAAAGGTGATCGCGTTGCTCAACACCGCGCTCGCCACCGAATACGTGTGCACCTTGCGCTACTACCGCCATTACTTCATGGCCAAGGGCATGTTGGCCGATGCGGTCAAGGGCGAATTCCTGGAGCACGCGCAGCAGGAACAGGCGCACGCGCACAAGATTGCCGAGCGCATCGTGCAATTGGGCGGCGAACCGGACCTCAACCCGGATACGCTGACCAAGCGTTCGCACGCCGAATACAAGGAAGGCACCGACCTGCGCGACATGGTCAAGGAAAACCTGATCGCCGAACGCATCGCCATCGACAGCTACCGCGAGATGATCGATTTCATCGGCGACAAGGACACCACCACCAAGCGCATCCTGGAAAGCATCCTGGCCCAGGAAGAAGAGCATGCCGACGAGTTCGCCGACCTGCTGGAAGGCTGGATTGGCGAATGAGGTGATCGGTGTGGTGCTGCGCACCGCATGCATTAGGCGCGCGGGCAATGTCGATCATTTGCACGTGCCTGCAACCGCGTTGCGCTACGTCATGCCGGATGACTGCATCGGCATGACGTGGACACCACGACAACGATGAAGAAACAGACAGGGCGCCGCGTGCGCCCTGTCTGTTTACGGCACATGCCGCACGATAACGCGACCGCGTCAGCAAGTCGCAAGCTCGATGCCACCGCTTCTGGTAGGAGCGCCCTTGGGCGCGACGGGCCTTCCCAGTAACGCCCATCGCGCCCAGGGCGCTCCTACATCGGGTTGGCCGCGCTACCCCCGAAACAGCGATACGCACGAATCGGGTGCCGCGCACGTTGCGCAGACGTCATCAAAGAACGATGCAGCAGAATTGCAATAGCTACCGCTTCTCGTAGGAGCGCCCTCGGGCGCGACGGGCCTTCCCGGTAACGCCCATCGCGCCCAAGGGCGCTCCTACATCGGGTTGGCCGGGCTACCCCCGAAACAGCGATACGGACGAATCCGGTGCCACACACGTTGCGCAGACGTCATCAGCGAACGATGCAGCAGAATCGCGATAGCCACCGCCTCTCGTAGGAGCGTCCTTGGGCGCGACGGGCCTTCCCCGGAAACGCCTATCGCGCCCAGGCGCTCCTATATGTCAGCTGGCAATCGAACACGCTGGTGCGGCGCTCAGCGCAATACGCGAAACCGCAGTTGCGTCCAGGCGCCGTCGCTGGCCATGGCGGTCAGCGTGTGCGCACCTGTCTCGGCAAAGTCGCGCTGGAATGCCTGGCGCCCGCTGGTCTGCGCGATCCAGCGACCGTCCAGCAGCCAGTCGATGCGCGCCTCGCTGCCCAGTGCGCGCAGCTGCAGGCGCACCGGACGTGCGGTGTCGTTGGCGCGCGCCAGGGTGGCGCGGTCGGTCAGGCCGTCGATCCGCAGCACACCGCCGCCGGTCATGCGCCCGTCCGGCAGGCAGTCCGGCGCCAGTGGCGGCAGTTGCGCGGCGTGACGTTCTGCGGCGCTGAGCCAGGGCGACACCAGTGCCGGCCAGCGCGCCAATGCACGCGCCGCACGCGCGTGCGGCTGGGTGCATTCCTGTGACAGGCGCAGGCCGCTGCGCGCGTCCACCTCGAACTGCAGCTGCCCGCTTTGCCACAGGCGTGCATCGCGCTCGGCAAAGGTGGGTGGCACCGCGCCGTCGAGCGCGTAGGCGTCGGCACGGCGCGCGCACAAGGGCGGTGGCGTCTGGTCGGCAGCACCACCCAGCGGCCAGCAGATCTGCACGGGCTGCACCGTGGCCGGCATCGGCAGCGGCGCACTGTCGCCGGCACTGCGCGGCAAGGCATCGATGACTTCGAACATCAATGGCAACGCAGTCACCGCGCCGTATTGGCCGGGCAACGGCGTGCCATCCGGCCGCCCCACCCACACGCCCACGGTGTAACGCCGCGTGCCACCGATGGCCCAGGCATCGCGGTAGCCATAGCTGGTACCGGTCTTCCACGCCACGCCCGGACGCGCTGCGGTATCGAAGGTGCCGCTGCCGTAGCCAGGGCGCGGATTGCTCTGCAGGATCTCGCACACGATCCAGGCCGCGCCCGGCGACATCAGGCGGCGCTCGACGCGCGCATCGCCCGGCGTATAGCGCACACGCCCGGCGATGCCGCCGCGATTGAGCGCGGCGAATGCGCCCACCAGTTCCTGCAATTGCGCGCCGGTGCCGCCCAGGATCACGGCCAGCGACGGCGTACTGCCCCGCGGGAAATGTAGGGCGATGCCGGCATTGCCCAATCGCGCGGCAAAGCGCGCCGGGCCGATGCGATCGAGCAGATCCACTGCCGGCACGTTCAGCGACAAGCGCAATGCAGTGGCTGCGCTCACCGGGCCATTGAAGGCTGCATCGAAGTTGCCCGGCCGGTAGTCGCCAAAGCTCTGCGGCGCGTCTACCAGCAGGCTCTCCGAGTGGATCAGGCCATCGTCCAGCGCCATGCCGTACAGGAACGGCTTGAGCGTGGAGCCGGGCGAGCGCCAGGCCTGCACCATGTCCACATGCCCCAGCCGCTGACGATCGCCGAAGCTGGCCGAGCCGACATAGGCGCGCGCTTCCATGCTGGCGTTGTCCACCACCAGCAAGGCTGCAGAAGTGCGCTCGGGCAGCTGCGAAAAATACGTGGCCACGCGCTCTTCCAGCGTGCGCTGCAGTTCCACATCCAGCGTGGTCACGATGCGCGCCGCGCGCGGTTGCGCGCTGTGCAGGCGCTGGGCAAGCAGGGCTGCATGCAACGGCGGCTTGAGCGAGCGCGTGACCACCGGCTCGATGCGCGCATCGTCCACCTGCGCGCGCGACCACACGCCCAGCTCCACCATGCGATCGAGCACCTTGTCGCGCGCCCGTTGCGCCGCTTCCGGGTGACGGTCCGGGCGCAGCCGGCTGGGCGATTGCGGCAGCACCGCCAGCAACGCGGCTTCGGCCTGTGACAACGCTTTCGCCGATTTACCCAGGTACGCCCAGCTGGCCGCTTCCACGCCTTCGATGGTGCCGCCGTAGGGCGCGCGTTCCAGGTACAGGTTGAGAATCTCGCGCTTGCTCAGGTGCGCTTCCAGCTGCAATGCGCGCAACAGCTGCTTGGCCTTGCCCCATGGCGTGCGCGTGTGCGGGTCCAGAATGCGCGCCACCTGCATGGTCAGCGTGGAGCCGCCGGACACGATGCGGCCCTGCCCGATCCACTGCCCGCCGGCACGCAGCAGACCCCACGGATTGACGCCGGGATGGCGCCAGAACCAGCGGTCTTCGTAATTGAGCAATGCCTGCAGATACAGTGGCGACACGCTCTGCGGCGTGGCCGGATAGCGCCACACGCCATTGCGGTCGGCAAACGCACGTAACGGCGTGCCGTCGCGCGCAACCACCAGGGTGGAGGTGTCGCGCGACTTAGGCAGCGGCAACGGGAAGGCCAGGTCCAGCAGCAGCAGGGCGCTCAGCAGGGCAGCCGCACTCAAGCGCAGCCACCGCAGCCAGCGGCGCCCGTCGCGAGCCTGATGGTTCGGCGCTTGCGGGTGCGCCTGCGTCCGATCCATCCCTGTTTGTGCCTGCGGCTGTTCATCCATCGCGCAGAGCATGCAGGGCAAAATGCGTTTCGGCCACTGCTATGCGGCCCGGGCCCGGCGTCTTGGCGCGATCAGCTGCACGACAGCCGGACAAGCTACTGGCCCAAAGGCCAGGCGCAAACCCTGAGCGACAGGTGGATATCCTTGCGATCAACCGTCTGATCTTATCCGTGGCCGCCGCATGAAGTGCCTGCAACGATCAGGCCACTCACACCGAAGGGCGTGGTCGGTGCCCATCGGTAGCAGCACGCATTGCCGGCAGGCAATGGCAATGCCTATAAATACAGTTCGGTTGACGTGACGTGCGTTGTTTGATGCACAGCGCGCCGTGCTACACCTGGTTGCCGCCGCGCGGGACGGCCGCCTGGTCGCTTCCGCTCAGCGCTTTTCCAAGCTGGCGCGATAGCGCAGCAAGGCTTCCGGTGCATCGGTCTGGATGATTGACACGCCATCGCGGTACATCCGGCCCCACACCTTGTCCGGGTTGCGCTCGGCATCGGCGTCGCCACCATAGCCGGCGATAAAGCCATCCCACAGCGAATTGACCATCAGCCGCACGTTGCGTGCCTTGCTCACCGCCACCAATGCCGGTAATTGCGCGGCGGCCATCTTGGGCAACTCGAACGCCATCGGACGCGCATTGCGGGTCTGCGCGGTGGCAATGGCGGCCAGGTCGGCATTGCCGTGTGCATTGATCAGGATCGGGAAGAAGTACACGGTATTGAACGGCACCATCGCCGCCAGCGGTGGCGTGGCGATGCCGGCTTCGGCCTTGACGATCACCTGATGCTGCATGCCGGCGCGCGCGACCGCGTCGATCACTTGCACATAGATCGCATCCTTGACGTCCAGGTTGAGCAGGATGTGCCCTCTGGCCTTGGCAAGCATCTGGTCGAGCGTTACCACGCGCTGGTCGGTGAGCGGTGCCTGTGCGCCACCTTCATCGCTGCGCAGGCGCAGTTTTTGCAGGTCGCTCAGCGTGAGCTCGGACAGCTTGCCGGTGCCATCGGTGGTGCGGTCCACGGTGGCATCGTGCAGCATCACCAGCGTGCCATCGGCCGCGCGCCGCACATCGGTTTCCATCACATCGGCCCCGATTGCGATGCAGCGCTCCAGTGCCGCGAGCGAGTTCTCCGGTGCGGTATCCGTGAAGCCGTGCTGTGGTGCGGCGGCATGACAGCCGCGGTGCGCCACCACCACGATGCCGCCTTGCGGGTTGGCCAGGCGTGCCTGGATCGCGGCGACGTCCGCAGGCGCTGCGCTCGCTGTGGTGACCACGGCAGCGCACAGCAAGGCGGCGAGGATGGCAATGGAACGTGAGGTCATTCGAACAACTCCAATCAGGTGACTTGCAAAACCAGTGTGCGGCGCAGATGCATTGCCGCGTGGTGTGCTCGACGCTGTAGATGCAGATGCGGATGAAGTGTGTAGGTTGTAGTGATGCGCTTCTGGATGGCAGCACTCCGGCGGGATGGCACAGCTCTACAACGTTGCCAACACAGACTGACCGCGCTTACAACGCCGGCGTAAACCGCAGACCCACCCAGTAGGTGGTGGGCACCGAATAACTGTCCTTGAGCAGGTTCTGCCCCGGGCCGGTCACGCTGGTGATACGGCTGTGGGTGATGTTGCTGACCTGGCCGAACAGGCTCAATTGCTTGCTGATCGCATAGGTGGCAGTGAAATCCAGCTGCGAGCGCGGCGACCAGTACAGGTCCTGCCAATCGATGTTGCTGACGATGGACCGCAATGCCTTGCCTTGCCGGTTGTAGGCCGCACGCAACTCCAGCCCGCCGGTGTTGTAGAACAGCGTGGCATTGGCGGTGTAGTCCGGCTGACCGACCAGATTGTCGAGTTTGCGCTCGCGTTGGGTCAGGCTGCTGCCGCTGCCAATGCTGTAAGGCACATCCAGGCTGCCATCGAGCACCGCGACATTGGCGCTGAAACCGACACCACTCAACCACGGCGCGATGGGCGCCAGCGTATTGACGATGCCGTTGAGCTCCACACCGCGGATACGCGCCTTGGCAGCATTGGCCGGCGTGCTGAGCAACGCATTCGCGTAAGTGGTGCCATCGAAAGTGAAACTGTCGGTGCGCGAGAGCGTAAAGATCTCGTCCTGGATGCGCTTGTCGAACACCGCCGCAGAGGCGAACGCATCAAAATCACCGGGCAGGCGCCATTCCAGCGACAGATCCAGGTTGTTGGACACGCGCGGCTTGATCTCCGGATTGCCGATGGTGACGGTGACGCCTTGTGCGTTGGGGTTGCCGGCGTCGGTCGTGTTGACGAAGCCGATCGAGGTACGTGCGGCATACGCGTCGTATGGCGGCCGGCCCAGCGTCCGGCTGGCACCGGCGCGCAGGTCCAGGGTATCGGTCAGGTGGTAGGTCATGATGGCCGACGGCAGCAGATGGTCGTAATCCGCGCTGGTGGGATTTTCGACATACACATAACGGTTGGTGGCGGTGTCCAGCTGCCGCTGACGACCGACGGTGTCGAGCCTGGTGCTGTCCAGGTGTACACCGGCCTGCACATTGAGCCGGTCGCTGCGATAACTCACCAGTCCGTAGCTGCCGAAGGTTTTTTCGGTATGGGTGAAGTTGTCCTGATTGCTGAAGGCCTGCTGGTCGGTACTATTGAACGCGCTCAACGGCGTGGCGGCCAGCATGCGATTGGCCTTGTTCGGGTCGATGCTCAGCAGGTTCAAACCGGCGTAGCGCATTGGCGCCCTGCCGGTGCCGACCACATCGGCCAGGCCGAACGCGGGCGCTGTCGTGTTGGGCTGATACTCGACACGAAAGATATCGTAGGACGGCTTGTCGGTGGTGTACGACACGCCCGCCGCGAAACCGACGCCCTGATCGCTTTCCCCTTGATTGAAGCCGTAATCGAGCCGACCGGTGAGAATGCGATCGGCGGCGGTGCGTTTATAGTCCGGCCGCCAGTACGACAGGCTGTAGTTGTCCAGATTGTTGTAGGCCTGCGGCGACACGCCAAACCGCTGATCGAACCCGGAGGTGTCGTAGTTGAATGCGTAATTGGGCGTGGCATTGAGGGTCACGCCACTGCCGGTCTGGCCCACCGGCACCGGCGCGGCACGGGTGATGCCGGTGGCGTACTTGATCATGCGGATCGGCTCGTCGTAGGTCGCATCCGACCACGCACCGCGCGCGGAAAACTGCTGCCGATCGGTGGGCCGCCAGATGGTGCCCAACTGCGCGACCTTGGTGCGCGTGGTGACGATCTGGTTCGAGTAACCCACCTCGATGTCGCCACCCGGATAACTGCCGGAGGTGGCAGTCTGATTGAACACCTGGTTGCGGTTGCGCGGGTCGATGATGACCTCGTTGCGCTCCATGTCGTCCTTGAAATAGTAGTAGCCGGCCATCGCATACGCTTCGAGCGCGGCACTGGGTCGCATCTCGAACTTGCCGGTGACGCCGTAGCGGTCGCGCTGGTTTTGCACGTACCAATACTTGTCCTGCTGCGGCACTGCCCAGCCATTGCCGAGATTGGCGCCGGTCTGCAGCATGCCGTTGTTGTCGTAGAACCCGTAATGCACCGTGTCGGTGGTCATATGGGTCTCGGTATAGCTGCTGAGCGTCTGGTAGTTGGCCGACACCGTGAGCCCATATTGCTGCTCGCTGCCAAAGGTGCGGCTGCCGGTGGCATTCAACCGGTAGCCCAGCTCGTCCTGATCGCGTGGCTTGCCCACGTCGTTGGCGTGGCCAAGTGCGGCTTCGGCGCTGAAGAACGGCTTGCCGCCGTTTTCGAATGCGCTGCGGGTCTTGAGGTTGATTGCACCGCCAGTGGCATTGGGATCCAGGTCGGGGGTGAACGTCTTGACCACCTGCAACTCGCTGACCATCGAGGCGGGCAGCAAATCCAGACGCACGCCGCGGGTGATCGAACCGAGCGTCCCATTCGGCGTACCGGGCGAGGCGATGGTCAGCCCGTCAATGGTGACGTTGTTGTACGACGGCCCCAGGCCACGCAATACCGGCGTGGCGGCTTCATCGCGGGGATGCTCGTTGTCGGTGGCCGGCAACACTGACAAGCCAGGCACGCGGCGCAACGCTTCGACGATGGTGCTGTCGGGCAAGGCGCGTACGTCGGTGGCGCTGATCACATCGGTGATGTTGGTCGCCGCACGCTTGCTCTCCACCGCCGCCGCATTGGCCCGGCGCACGCCGGTGACCTGCATTGCATCGAGGGTTTGAACGCCTGATGCGGTGGTGGGCGGTCTGTCGGTGTTGGTTGCATCCTCTTGTATCGATGAAGACGATGCAGGGTCTCTGGAATCCGCAGAGGCATCGGCTGACACCGAAGAACCTCGCATTGCGTCCGCAATCCCCGCGCCGGACGTGGTTGCCTCGCCATTCTCGGTTGTCGCTGTAACTGCCCTTGCCGATGCGCTCCTGGCCGTGGCCATCGCCGCAGAAGACGTCTGAGACGAGGCGTCGACTGCAATCGCCGCGCGCTCGTTGGCGGATGCCTGCGAGGCAGGCGAACAGGCCGCGATGGCCACGGCGAGAACGGACAGGTGCACACGGTACGAATCGGAGCGCTGCATGGAATCCCGTAAGTCGCGCAGCAACACGCCGCGCCGATGAGAAAGCACGCCACCGTAGCCCTTAAAAATGACCCTTGCGTGTCGCGCGCATCGCATCAAGAAGACAGTGCGCAGTGATGTCGCTTGCTGCGAAGCGGCGTTTTACTTGCGTAGGAGCGCGCTCGCGCGCGATGAGGCTTTCCCGGCGATGCCCAATCGCGCGCGGGCGCGCTCCTACGGCAACCAGATTGCGTCCCAAAATGGGTAATCGCCGACCCGTTCAACCATTCCGGCGCGCAGCGGATTGGCGATAAGGTAGCGAGCCACGATGCGCAGATCGTCGTCCTTGCGCAAGGCGCGGTCGTGGTAGGCGCGTGCCCAAACCGCGCTAGGCAATTCCCGTTGCCTGTTGACCGCACGCGTACTTGCTGCCTTCATGCATGACACAGTACGCGCCAGTGGCGTGACATCTCCCAACTGCAACAGCCAGTGGACATGGTCCGGCATCAGCACCCAAGCAAGCAACGTGGCATCTTCCGGTAGCGCGGCGATGAACGCACGGCAAGCCAACGCAGCCAGCTGAAAATCGTCGAACACACGTCGCCGCTGACAGGTTGTAACGGTGAGTAGATAGCAGCAATTTTCAAGCGAGCGCCGGCCACGACGAAGCGCGCGATGTCCTGCGGAAGTAGAGCTGATCATCGATGCATGCTGCTCCACCTAAGCAAGCGCTTACATCGGAACCGGACGCTCGCTCCAGTGAGAAAAACCCGAACGTAGGAGCGCGCTCGCGCGCGATGGGGCATTCCTGGGAAAGCCTCATCGCGCGCGAGCGCGCTCCTACCTTTTTGCCCTACGGCTGCACCACCGTCATCGTGGCCGGCGTACTGCGGCCTACACCACGCAGCTCGGGGCGGTACATGTCTTCCACCAGCGATGGCGGCACCGTGTACGTACCCGGCGAGACTGCGCGCACCAGGTAGTACACCTGCGCCTTGCTGCCCGAGGACAGCGCCAGCGCGGCCACATAGCGGTCGTCGCGGAACTCTTCGTGCTTGACGTCGGCGGCGCTGGAACGCTCGCTGATGCCGATGCCGTCCACCACCACGTCCGCCCACTGTTTGGCATCGCCGAGATTGAAATTCTCGATCTCCAGCCCGGCCGGCAACAGGTCGGTGAGCAAGGCGTCGGGCATGTTGCTGTTGGCGGTGATGGTGACGCGCACGATCAACGCCTCGCCTTCCTTCAAGGCCTGCGGTGTCCACGACTTGCCGTCGGTGGTGTACCAGCTGCGCTCCACGCTGAGATGGCGCGTGTCCGGCTCCGGTGCGCTGCGCGGGATGCCGGCCACTTCCAGGCTGGCATACATCGGGGCCTCGCCCTGCGGTGCGAACTGCACCCCACGCGCCAGCGCGGCGCTGTCGAAGCTGCGCCCGAACAAACGTGCAGGAGCGATCTGCTGTGCATCGCCGCCGACCGTCAGCGTGCCGGACACCTGCTTGCCCTGCCCCACCATCAGCGCTTTGCCCAGGCGCGCCAGGGCGACCTGTTCCTGCGTGCTCAGCCACAGCCAGCCGGTGGCGCGACGTGCGTCCAGCGCGCGCCCGAGGGCCACCGCACGGGTGTCGTACTCGGGCTTGGACAAGCCACGCTCGTGCAGCAACGCCATCATCAGCGCGTCGTCGCGGATCGCGCTGCCGTAATCGCCAAAATACGGCGGCCGCTCGCTGCTGTCCTTGGCAAAGCCGGCCTTGATCGCCGCATCGCCGCGCTTGGTGTCGCCCTGCAGCG
Organism: Xanthomonas sp. NCPPB 1325; assembly: GCF_041477645.2. Taxonomy (NCBI): domain Bacteria; kingdom Pseudomonadati; phylum Pseudomonadota; class Gammaproteobacteria; order Lysobacterales; family Lysobacteraceae; genus Xanthomonas; species Xanthomonas sp. NCPPB 1325. The sequence continues at coordinate 1,419,503 of NZ_CM192985.1, read as the reverse complement.
ACAACGCCACACCCAGGTGCACCAGCGACAGACCGGTCAGCGCCTTGTCGCGCTGGTTGTCGTACAGCGCGCGCAAGGTACCGAGCGGGGCGCGATTGACGCGCGCCAGGACATAGCCCGACCAGGCCTGATTGGCGAACTTCAGGTTGTCGCGGCGGTCCTGCCCGTAGAACTCGTTGCCGCCGGACAACAGGTCTTCGCTCAAACGATTGAGCGCCTTCTGCAGCACGTTGTCGGGCACCGCAAAGCCGGCGTCCTTGGCATCGAGCAGGAACTCGGCGATGTACGGCGTCAGCCCCGGGTTGACGTAGCCATCGTCGCCCCACATCGAAAAATGCCCGCTGGCGATCTGCATCGACGCCAGCCGGCCGAACGCGCCTTCCATGCGCTCGCGGCGCTTGGCCGCTTCCAGCCCCTTGGTCCCCAGCGCCCTGGCGGTGGCATCGTCGAGCAACAGCGCCGCGTAGCCCTTGCTAGTGGTCTGCTCGGCGCAGCCGTACGGGTACTCCAACGCGCCTTGCAGGGCGCTGGCGAACGGAATCGGCGGCAGCGGGCTGACCACCATGCGCGCGGTCACCGAGCCGGCCATCAGGCCATCGGCAAAGCTGCTGTCCAGGGTGATCGGCGCCAGTGGGTCGAGCACACGCGTCTGTGTACGCAATACCTGCGGCCAGCCGGCGCGTACCGGCAGCTCGTAGCTGCGGTCGGCCTTGAAGCCATTGCCATCCACGCGCACGCGCACCTTGGCCACGCTATAGCCTTCGGTGGCGCTCAGCGGAAAGCTCAACGTCTGCTTGGCGTCCACACCCAGCTTGACGCTGCGTGCCGCCTCGGCGATGGCGAGCGGGCCGATGCCTTCCACACGCACGTTGAACTCGCCCGGTTTGCCGGTGAAATTCTGCACATCCAGCGTCACCGTGCTGCGGTCGCCCGGGGCCATCACGCGCGGCATGCTGGCCTCGGCCAGGATCGGCGCGCGCACGATGGTTTCCATGTCGCGGTTGCCGTAACGCGTGTCCGAGTACACCAATGCAGACACCCGCAAGGTGCCGTTGAAATCCGGCACCGGCAGTTGCACCCGCGCGTTGCCCTTGGCATCGAGTGTCACCGAGCCGGAGAACAGGTCCACGGTCTGCACGCGCGCGGTCGGGCGCTTGGCCTGCGGCAAGGCTTCCAGTGCCATGTCGCCGCCGAACTTGAGCTTGCCGCTGGCGCCTTCGAAGCTTTCGATCACCCGCCCGTAGATGTCATAGGCATCGGTGCCCAGGCGGCGCTGCGCGAAGAACTGCGCGTTGGCGTCGGGCACCGGGAAACGGGTGATGTTGAGGATGCCTACGTCCACCGCCGAAATGGTCACGTGCGCGGCCTTGCCGGCCAGCTCGGGCACGCTCACCGTCACCGGTAGGGGTTGCTCGGGGCGCATCTGCTTGGGTGCGGACAAGCCCACCGCCACACGCCGTGCCTTGCGGTCCATCGGCACATGCGCCACGCCCACCGCACGCGCGGGGGTGATCTTGCTCGGCGCGGTGCCGCCGCGGAACACCAGCGCGGTGACATAGACGTCGTGCCGCTCCCAGGCTTCCGTGACCGGGAGTTCAAACGTGCTGCCCGGCTTGACGTCGATGTCCTGCACGTACAGCAGCTTGTCGCTTTCCACCAGCAGCACGCCCTTGCCGGCATGTGGCGGGGTCAGCGTCACCTTGAGCGTGTCGCCGGCGCGGTAGCCGGTCTTGTCCAGCGCCAGCTTGACCTTGTCCGGGCGCGCGTCCAGGCCGCGGTTTTCGTCGTTCCAGCTCCAGCCCGCACGGAACGGGTAACGCGTAGTCAGCCCGCTCGCCGGGTCGAACACATCCAGGCGGTATTCGCCCCACTCCACCGGGAAATCGATCTTGGCATTGGCGCTGCCCACGTCCAGCGTGCGCGTGTCCTTGTTCTCGAAGCGGCGGGTGAAGTCGTAATCCCAATGGTTGTCGGTGTAGTTCCAGTGGTAGTCGCGCAGCTCGCGCACCAGGGTGGCTTTCAACCCCTTGGCCGGCTGCGGCTTGCCATCGGCATCCACGCGGGTGATTTCAAAACGCGCATTGCTGTTGGCGTCGGCACCATCGGCGTCGTCGAACAAGGGGCGCACACCGACCAGCGCCTTGGCCGGCCACAGCACCCGCTTGAGGGTGCGGGTGACGGTGCGCCCGCCGGTTTCGTACACGCTGCCGGAGACCACTGCCGCAATCGTGCTGACCGGCTTGGCCTCGGCCGGCAACGCGATGTCTTCGCGCAGGATGCCGTCGCTGCCGAACTCGGTATCGATCACGTCCTTGGCTTCGCGCGGCAGTTCCAGCGTCGGGTCGCCGAAGAACCAGCCCGGCAACGATTCGAGCGGATGCTGCTCCACGCTGACGGCCAGCTTGGCGGTGAAGCGGTTGCCATCGGCCGGCGCACCGTACAGGTACGCGGCATTGGCCACCAGTTTGAACGGCTGCCCGGCGCCCAGGGTCTTTTGCGTGCTGTCCAGGTCCAGCTTCATGCGCTCGGGCAGGAACTCTTCCACACGCACGGTCATGCCCTGCACGGCGTCCTTGCTGGCCGGGTCGGTGCGGAATTCCACCTGCCAGCGGCCGGTCGGCGCATCGGCCGGAATCTGCTGGGTGAACTCGAAATAGCCCTGCTCGCCGGGCTGCAGTTTGGTCTCGCGGAACGTCTTGCCGTCCGGTTGCTTCAGACGCAGGAACACCGGCTGCGGCTTGGTGGGCTTGCCGTCGTTGTCGCGCAGGATCGCCGACACCCGCATGGTCTCACCGGGGCGATACAGGTCGCGACTTGCCCAGGCAAACACATCGAACCACGCGCTCTGGCGCCCGGCCACCGCAAACTCGCTCAGATCCAATGCCGGCTGATTGAATGGCAGCAACGACACATCGGTCTTGCTGCGCGCAGTCAGCACATGGCCGGCGTCGAGCGTGTAGTTGAGCAATGCGTTGCCGTTGCCGTCGGTGGCACCTTTCAGGAACAACTCGCCCTTGGCATCGAGGATGCGCAGTTCCACGTTCTTGATCGGCTCGCCGCTCTGCAACGAGGCGGTGTGCACGAACAGCTTGTCCTTGTAGGCGCGCGTGTGCAGGCCGATGTCGCTGACGGTGAAGAACGCGGTATCGAATTCGTTTTCGAAACTGCCGGCACGCTTCATCACCGCGAAGTACAGGCCCGGCTCCTGCAATTCCTTGATGTCCTGCGTGGGCAGGTAGGTCAGCACACGCTCGTTCTGCTTGCCGCCCAAAATAAAACGGTTGACATAGACCGGGTCGGCCAGCTTGGACAGCGGCTCGTTGCCGCTGTATTCGCTTTCCAGATCCCAGCTGCCGCGACGACCGCCGCGCTGGAACTGCTGGAAGAACGCCGGCAGCGACTTCTCGCGCACGCGCAGGAACTCCACGTCCACTTCCGGCACGTTGACCGACACCACCGGCAGGCCGCGGCTTTCGCGCGCCGGCAACACGCTGCCTTGCGAAGCGAACCCGGCCACAGGCTTGAGTTCGCCGGTGTAGACCTTCTGCTTGAGCGGCTTGCCCAGGCGGCTGCCATCGGCGGCCAGCAAATTGGCGTCGATCAGCACCGTGTAGTCCTTGGCGGCCTCCACATACGGGTAGCGCAGCGTCTTGCCGTCTTCGGACAGCGACCAGCTGCTGTCGCCGGTACCGACCTTTTCTTCGAAGCGCACCAGCGCATCGAAATCCTGGGTGCCCACCAACGGCCGCGAGAATTCCAGCGCCAGCGACAGCCCATCGCTGGTCTGGTCGGGATAGGCACGCGCCAGTGCGAAGCCGGTAATGGCCTGCTTGTCGGCCTTGATCGCCTCGCCGCTGGCGGCAGGCAACTGGCCGCCTTCGTTGCGCTTGCAGGCCACCGCGCCAATCGCCACCGTGAGCAGTACCACCCACAGCAACATGCGCCGCGTGCCCGACGCCCTCATCCCTGATTCCCGGCTGTCCATTTGTGCTATCCCATGACTGAGACAACCAGTATAGCGACGCACCCAACCGCACGCGCTGCGCGGCAGCATAGGCATACCCCCCTTGGCGCTGCGCGCCATGCGACTTGCAGTGGCCTCGGGTAAGGACTCCTGGCGCCTGTTGGATCGGCTGCGCGCAGGCAAGCTGGAGACTGGATGCACCTGTGCTGGACTGGAGGGGATGTCCTCAACAGCCCCTCATCCGCCCTTCGGGCACCTTCTCCCGCACGCGGGAGAAGGAGTTCCGGGGCTGGATGGACTAGGTCTCGGCCGCCAGCGTGATGCTTGGCACCGCGCGTTGGATCGCAGTAGGCACGCAAGCGACGTACATACCTGTCGTCGGCTCGCCTGCCTCATACCCGCGGAAGCTGTTTCGACACTTGAGCGGTGCCGGCAGCACCAAAAAGCTTGTCGATCTCCCCTCTCCCGCTGATGGGTAAGGTGCCCGAGGGATGGATGAGGGACGGCTCACTCCATTACGAACGCGCACACCAGCTGTGCCACCAACACCATGAAGCTCAAGCCGTTCCTTCTCCCGTCAACGGGAGAAGGTGCCCGAAGGGCGAATGAGGGACGGCTCACGCCATTACGAACGCTCACACCAGCCGTGCCACCAATACCATGAAGCACAAGCCGTTCCTTCTCCCGTTGACGGGAGAAGGTGCCCGAAGGGCGGATGAGGGACGGTTCACGCCATTAAGAACGCGCACTCCAGCTGTGCCAGCAACACCATGAAGCACAAGCCGTTCCTTCTCCCGTCAACGGGAGAAGGTGCCCGAAGGGCGGATGAGGGGCGGTTCACTCCATTACGAACGCGCACACCAGCCGTTCCACCAACGCCATGAAGCACAAGCCGTTCCTTCTCCCGTCGACGGGAGAAGGTGCCCGAAGGGCGGATGAGGGGCGGCTCACACCATTACGAACGCTCACACCAGCCGTGCCACCAACGCCATGAAGCACAAAACGTTCCTTCTCCCGTCAACGGGAGAAGGTGCCCGAAGGGCGGATGAGGGACGGCTCACGCCATTACGAACGCTCACACCAGCCGTGCCACCAACGCCATGAAGCACAAAACGTTCCTTCTCCCGTCAACGGGAGAAGGTGCCCGAAGGGCGGATGAGGGGCGGTACACGCCGCTGCCCCAGACCAATGTCCCGGCGTAGGACCGACAGCACCACCTACCCAAGCGCCTTGCTGGCAATGTCGCGGCACGCGTCTCAGCGCAGCAGCTGGCGCATGTACAACGCAATGAACGCCGGCTTGTCCAGACGCAGGCACGCCTGCACGTTCGGTATGCCTGGCCCTTCGCGGGTATAGCCCTGCGCATCCACATCCAGATGCAGCGGCGTGGTCGGGCACAGCGCCGGGCTCAGCAGCCAGGCGACCGGTACCGCGTCGAACACCGTCGGTGTGGCATTGGCCCAGGGCTGGTCGGTATTGCGCCACTGGTAGTACAGCTGGGTGAGCGCATCGGTGAGTCCATCGCCATGCGCGAACAAGGCGATACGCTCAGGTTCTTCCAGCGTGATCTGCGTAGCGTCCAGTGGCAGCAACACGATCGGCACGCCGGCCGCGAACACGCGTTGCGCCGCCGGCACATCGGAGAGGATGTTGTACTCCGGCGCCGGTGCGCTGGCCGGCCGATAGGCAGACTTGCCGTAACCCACCCGCACCGAGCCGCCCATCGCCACGATGCGCTTGAGCTTGGCAAAGCCGGCCGGGTCGCGCTGCTGCGCCAAGGCTGCATCGGTCATCGGCCCCAGCACCAGCAAGGTGACCTCGCCCGGGTGCCGGCGCGCCTGCTGCAGGATCATTGCCGCCGCATCCGGCAGCTTGCCGGGCAACTGTCCCTTGGCGGCCCAGCGTGCCTGGCTGAAGGCAATGGTGCTAGTCGTGCGTGCCCCCACCGCCAATGGAATCTCGCTGCGTCCGGCCTGCTGCAACAAGCGCTGCAACAGCTGCGCACGCAACGTGGTGTCGCCCCATGCCGATGCGATGCCAAGCACCTGCAGCTGCGGGCTGCGCAACAGCAGCCCCAGCGCAAACGCATCGTCGATGTCGTCGCCGATATCGGTGGAGACCACCAGCAGCTCGGTGGCCGCGGGCGGTTGCGTGGCCCGCGCTGTCGTCGCCGCAGCCGCCTGCGCCTGCGCCACGGCAGCCGCACAGCACAACACAGCAATCAACCACGCATTTCGAATGATCCGCCGCATGCATCTACTCCTGCCGCCATAAAAAAACCGCCGGCATGATAGCCGGCGGTTCGATGGTGCTACACCGCAACGCCGATCAGAAGTTGGCGCGGAACTGCGCACCCACGATGCGCGGGTCGTTGATGAAGCCGGTGAGGTTGTTGAAGTCGATCGCACCGGTCACGCGGATCTGGTTGGTGCAGTTGCGGCAGAACACCGACAACTCGTATGCACCCGCGCCCCAGGTGTAGCCGATCTTGGCGCCGCCCTCGACCAGCGGCTGGCCGGTGAACTCACGCGAGTCGTACAGGAAGAAGTTCACTTCGCTGCGGTAGGACCAGTCGGTGTAGAAGAACAGCTCGCCGTCGTTGCCCATCGGGATGCCGTAACGCAGCGTCGCGTTGGCCATCCACTTGGCCGCCTGCGGCAGGTCGTTGCCGTCGATCAGCGCGCGGCCGGCCGCGTTGAGCGGGTCGGTCACGGTGCAGGTGCGGCACACGCCCACCGACAGGCTCGGGTCGTCGATGCGGGTCCAGTTGTAGGCGCCGCCAGCGGTGACGCGCAGGTTCTGGGTGATCAACGCTTCGAAGTCGAACTCGGCACCGCGCGCCTTGGTCTTGTCGGCATTGAGCAGGCGCACGTCGTTGGACGCGCCGCCCACTGCGGTGAGCTGCTGGTTCTTGACCCGGAAATCGTAGATGTCGAAGCTCAGGCGTGCACGGTTGTCGAACAGATCCGACTTGATGCCGACCTCGAACGAATCCACGGTCTCCGGCTCGGCCACGGTCAGCGGCGCGGTGCCCGAGGGCACGCCGAAACTGGCGCCGCGGAAACCGCGTGCCGCACGGGCATACACGTTGACGTCGTCGTTGATCGAGAACGTGGCGGCCAGGTCGCCGGTGACCTTGGAGTTATCGGTCTCGCCGCTGGACGGCTCCACCAGCGTGACGCGGTCCAGCGCCAGCACGTCGAAGGTCTTCTTGTCGTAGGTGTAGCGGATGCCGGCGCGCAGGTTCAGGCGGTCGGTGGCCGCGTAGTTCAACGAGCCGAATGCCGCCCACGAGGTGTTGCGCTGGCGGGTCAGCTGGTAGCTGGCCAGGTCGCCGCCGCTGAAGGTGTTGTACGTGTAGTTTTCGCCTTCCACATCGTCGTGGAAGTAGTAGAGGCCAGCCTGCCAGTTGAGCGGGCCCTCGTACTGCGATTCGGCACGCACTTCCTGGCTGTACTGGTCCAGGCTCTTGATGCCGCCGGCGGTTTCCACCGGGAACGGAATCACGCCCGGGCCGGACGGCGGTGCGAACACCGCGCCGAAGCCACCGTCGATATCGCCGCGGCTGTAGTACTTGCCGATGCCTTCGTACGCAGTGATCGAGTGCAGCGCGATGTCGCCCAGGTCCCAGGTCAGGTTGGCGCTGCCGCCATAGGTCTGCAGTTCCTGGGTGTTGGCGCCGTCGATGAAGGATTTTTCTTCGTCGAAGCCATCCACCAACTGATTGGTGCCGGGCTGGATGATGTTGGCGCGGAACAGCCGCGCGGTGCCGTCCAGATGGCGCGCATGCGCGTTGAACAACGCGCTGAAATCGTCGCTGGCCTGGTACAGCAGCTGCAGACGCACGGCCGAGTCGGTATAGCCTTCCAGGTCGCGACCGTCGCGGTTTTCCACCCAATCGTCGCGGCGCTGGCCCAAGGTGGACAGACGCGCTGCCCAATGGTCGCCCATCGCGATGCTCAGGCCGCTTTCCAGGGTCATGGTGCCGTAGGTGCCGTACGACAGGCTGGCGTAGCCGTCATTGGCGCCGATGGTCGGCTTGACCGAATTGAACTTGACCACGCCGGCCGGCGTATTGCGGCCGAACAGCGTGCCCTGCGGGCCGCGCAGCACTTCCAGGCCTTCCAGATCGAAGATCGGGAAGCCCTTCAAAAACGCGTTTTCCTGCACCACGTCGTCATAGATCAACGACACCGGCTGCGACGCGTAGGTGTTGAAGTCGGTGTTGCCGTAGCCGCGGATATACACGCGCGGGAACACACGGCCGTTGGACGATTCGATGTTGAGGCTCGGCGCCTTGCCGGCCAGCACGCGGATGTCCGAGCCGCTGGTGGAAATGGCATCGAGAAATTCCGGGCGCAGCACGCTGGCGGAAACCGGCACATCCTTGGAATCTTCCGAGCGACGCTCGACCGTGACCTTGACCGCATCCAGACGCACGACACCGTCGTCGCTGGGCGCCTGCTGTGCAGCAGCGTGAAACGGAAGAAGCGAAACGACGGCAACGGCAAGCGCGCTGATCTTGAGCGACCGGCTGGCTGACATGGGAAGCACTCCAAATTCTGGTGGCGGGGCGGCCTGGCCTGCATGCCGCGGTGCAACAGAATTAACACGATTTACACAAATATGGCAGAGCCCGTACGAAAAAGTTTCCATAATTCGCACGGGCGTTCTAATTAATGCAACACGGGCGTGCAATTTGTGCGTCGGAGCCCTGTCAGTCTCAGAGGCGGTCCGTGGCCGGCAACTGCCAGCTTCGGCATTCACATGGTCGGCTACACACGTCGCGACCCAGCCGCGTCGCTAGGAGCACGCCCTGGCGTGACAAGACGTCAGGGGACGCGCCCCTGCACCAGCACCTTACCGATTCGCAAGCGCACCGCCGCGCCATCGCGACACTCGACCCGGACGGCGCACCGAGGCCCTGGACATGACAACTACGGCGCAAACCTACGCAGCCGCGTTGTCCATCCCGAACATGCGCACCTGCCGCAAGCACACCACCCGTGCCAGGTTCTGCTCACTCACCTTCGGCGATGCCGCCGGGCACCCGCACCCAACCCTCCATCAGCACGCGCGCACTGCGGCTCATCAGCGCCTTGGTCACCTGCCACTGCCCATCGACCTGTGTTGCCTCGGCGCCCACGCGCAAGGTGCCGGACGGATGCCCGAAGCGCACCGCCGAGCGGGCCGCGCCGCCGGCCGCCAGGTTGACCAAGGTGCCCGGCACCGCCGCAGCGGTGCCAATCGCCACCGCTGCGGTGCCCATCATCGCGTGGTGCAACTTGCCCATCGACATCGCACGCACCAGCAGATCGATCTCGGCGACGTGCACCGGCTTGCCGCTGGAGGCGGTGTAGTAGGCCGGCGGCGCCACGAAGGCCACCTTGGGCGTGTGCTGACGTGTAGCGGCATCTTCTATCTTTGCAATCAAGCCCATCCGCACCGCACCGTGTGCGCGCAGCGTTTCGAACATGGTCAACGCCCGCGGGTCGCCATTGATGGCCTCCTGCAACTCGGTGCCGGTGTAGCCCAGATCGCGCGCGTTGACGAAGATGGTCGGAATGCCTGCATTGATCAGCGTGGCATCCAGCGTGCCCAGCCCGGGAATCTCCAATCGATCGATGAGATTGCCGGTGGGGAACATCGCCCCACCCTCGCCTTCGGCGTCATCGGCCGGGTCGAGAAATTCCAGCTGCACTTCGGCCGCCGGAAAGGTCACGCCATCCAGTTCGAAGTCGCCGGTTTCCTGCACAAGCCCATCGGTCATCGGCACATGCGCCACGATCGTCTTGCCGATATTGGCCTGCCAGATCCGTACCATGGCCATGCCATCGCGCGGCACGCGTGTGGCATCGATCAATCCGCTGGCAATCGCAAACGGCCCCACCGCTGCGGAAAGGTTGCCGCAGTTGCCACTCCAATCCACGAACGCGCTATCGATGGACACCTGCCCGAACAGATAGTCCACATCGTGCCCGGCACGCGTACTGGCAGAGACGATCACACTCTTGCTGGTGCTCGAGGTCGCCCCGCCCATGCCATCGATCTGCTTGGCATACGGATCCGGGCTGCCGATCACCCGCAGCAACAGCGCGTCGCGTGCAGCGCCCGGCTGCTGCGCGGCCTCGGGCAGATCCTGCAGGCGGAAAAACACGCCCTTGCTGGTGCCGCCACGCATGTAGGTGGCGGGGATACGGAGTTGGGGGAAATGGGTCATGGGATTGGTCTATCTCAATTGAGCGTCAGTGCAGCAACAATGCGCCATCTGCGGCATTGCCGAAGGCTTTGCGCGTAAGCGTTGAGCCACTCAGGCGTCGTCGCGCATCCATGCTGGAATGTCGCGCTGCATCTGCAGTACACGCCAGATGACGACGTCTGCATCGCGTTCGATATAGAAAATCAAATAGGGAAACCCCTTGAGCGGCCACACGCGCAGATGCTGCAACTTCAGTAGTACCGCATGTCGGCTCGAACCGACTCCAGGGTGCTGCATCAGGGTTTTGACCGCCATTTCCAGCGCGTCGGTAAACGCCAGTTCCACTGCGAGCCCAGCCTGTTCGCCGTACCATGCAGCGGCTTCATCCACGTCACGCAGCGCCAACGGACGCCAGCGCGCCGGCTTCACTTGCCGGCAGCGCGTACCTGCGCGCGCTCACGCATGGCCTCGAAGAAATCCGGCTCCATCGCAACCGCCGGACCTGAGTCGGCTCCGTCCAGCAGCAACCCACGCAGCCGTTCCACATCGCGTTGTTTGCGGATCAGTTCGCGCAGGTATTCGCTGCTGGAGCCGTAGGCATGCTCCAGCACCTGTTGATCGACGAACTGCTTGAGTTCGTCAGGCAAAGAGATGTTCATGGTGGCCATGCAACCTCCTGATGGCAAAGATTGCCAAAGTGTGCGCGCCGGGTCGGGCGGGTGCAAGCCGGCGGCCTGAAGGCCTTGAGTACCAGGGGCATCAGGCCGCCGTGGCTTCCAGAAAATCCTGCGCAAACCGTTGCAGCACACCACCGGCCTCGTAGATCGATACTTCCTCTGCAGTATCCAGCCGGCACGTGACCGGTACCTGCAGCTGTTCGCCATTGCGCCGGTGGATCGAGAGTGTCAGCGTGGCCCCCGGCGTGCGCTGGCCGGTGACGTCGAAGGTTTCGCTGCCATCGATACCCAGCGTCTTGCGATCGGTGCCCGGCTTGAACTCCAGCGGTAGCACGCCCATGCCGATCAGGTTGGTGCGGTGGATCCGTTCGAAGCCTTCGGCCACGATCACCTCCACACCGGCCAGACGCACGCCCTTGGCTGCCCAGTCGCGGGAGGAGCCCTGCCCGTAATCGGCACCGGCAACGATGATCAACGGCTGCTTGCGGGTCATGTAGGTTTCGATGGCCTCCCACATGCGCATCACCTGCCCTTCCGGCTCCAGCCGCGCCAGCGAGCCTGCCGTGACCTGCCCATCGATCACGGCCATTTCGTTGATCAATTTGGGATTGGCGAAGGTGGCGCGCTGCGCGGTGAGATGGTCACCGCGATGGGTGGCGTAGGAATTGAAATCCTCCTCGGGCACGCCCATGTGCGCGAGGTACTCGCCAGCCGCACTGCCGGCCTGGATCGCATTGGACGGCGACAGATGATCGGTGGTGATGTTGTCGCCGAGCACGGCCAGCGGCCGCATGCCGTGCAGGGTGCGTGCCCCAGCCAATGCGCCCTCCCAGTACGGCGGGCGGCGAATGTAGGTGCTGGTCGGGCGCCAGTCGTACAACGGGCTCACGCCGATGCCCTGCCCAATGCTGCGCTGAAACATCGGGTCGTACACGCGACGGAAGTGCTCAGGCTTGACGCTGCGCGCCACCACCGCGTCGATCTCCGCATCGCTCGGCCACAGATCCTTGAGCGTTACCGCCACGCCGTCTGCATCGATGCCCAGCACGTCCTTTTCGATATCGAAGCGCACGGTTCCTGCGATTGCATAGGCGATCACCAACGGCGGCGAGGCGAGAAACGCCTGCTTGGCATACGGGTGGATGCGCCCGTCGAAATTGCGGTTGCCCGACAGCACCGCCGTGGCATACAGATCGCGGTCGATGATTTCCTGCTGGATGGTTGGGTCGAGCGCACCGCTCATGCCATTGCAGGTAGTGCAGGCGAACGCCACGATGCCGAAGCCCAGCTGTTCCAATTCGCTCAATAAACCGGCTTCTTCCAGGTACAGCTGCACTGCCTTGGAACCCGGCGCCAGCGAACTCTTCACCCACGGCTTGCGGGTCAAGCCACGCGCGTTGGCATTGCGTGCCAGCAGACCGGCCGCGATGACGTTGCGCGGGTTGGAGGTGTTGGTGCACGAGGTGATTGCCGCAATGATCACCGCGCCATCGGGCATCTGCCCCGGCACCTCGTCCCAGGCGCCGGCAATGCCGCGCGCAGCCAGCTCGCTGGTGGCCACGCGCTTGTGCGGGTTGGAGGGCCCGGCCATGTTGCGCACCACGCTGGACAGATCGAACTGCAGCACGCGCTCATACTGTGCGGTGGCCAGATCGTCGGCCCACAGCCCGGTATGACGTGCATAGTTCTCCACCAATGCCACCTGCGCGTCGTCGCGACCGGTGAGCCGCAGGTAGTCGATGGTCTGCTGGTCGATGTAGAACATCGCCGCGGTCGCCCCGAATTCCGGCGTCATGTTGGAAATGGTGGCGCGGTCACCGATGGTCAGCGCACTGGCGCCTGCACCATGGAATTCGAGATAGGCGCCCACCACGCGTTGCTGGCGCAGGAATTCGGTCAAGGCCAGCACGATATCGGTGGCGGTCATTCCCGGTGACGGCCGCCCGGTGAGTTCCACGCCGATGATGTCCGGCAGGCGCATCCACGAGGCGCGCCCCAACATCACGTTTTCTGCTTCCAGGCCGCCCACGCCCACTGCGATGACGCCCAACGCATCCACATGCGGGGTGTGGCTATCGGTGCCCACGCAGGTATCCGGAAACGCCACGCCGTCCAGCGTGTAAATCACCGGCGACATCTTCTCCAGGTTGATCTGATGCATGATCCCGTTGCCCGGCGGAATCACTTCCATGTTCTCGAACGCGCGCTTGGTCCATTCGATGAAATGGAAGCGATCGGCATTGCGACGGTCTTCCACGCCGCGGTTCTTGGCAAAGGCCTGCTTGTCGAAGCCGGCGTATTCCACCGCCAGCGAGTGATCGACGATCAGCTGCACCGGCACCACCGGATTGACCTGCGCCGGATCGCCGCCCTGCTCGGCAATCGCATCACGCAGTCCGGCAAGATCCACCAAGGCGGTCTGGCCCAGGATGTCGTGGCAGACCACACGCGCCGGAAACCACGGGAAATCCAGCTCGCGCTTGCGCTCGATCAATTGGCGCAGATACGCCTCCAGCATCTGCGGTTCGGCGCGCCGCACCAGGTTTTCCGCGTGCACGCGTGCGGTGTACGGCAAGCCTGCATATGCACCGGGCTGCAACGCATCCACGGCGGCCCGTGCATCGAAGTAATCCAACGCGGTGCCCGGCAAGGGCTTGCGGTACTGGCTATTCATGGCTGGCGATATCACAAGGCGGGCGGGATATGTTGCTGTTGCTGTTGCTGTTGTTGCTGTTGTTGCTGTTGTTGCTGTTGCTGTTGTTGCTGTTGTTGCTGTTGCTGTTGCTGTTGCTGTTGCTGTTGCTGTTGCTGTTGTTGCTGTTGTTGCTGTTGCTGATGTTGTTGCTGATGTTGTTGCTGTTGCTGTTGCTGTTGCTGCTCGTATTCCTACTCACCACGTGCCACTCGCCACGCTCCCTTCTCCCGCAACGCGGGAGAAGGTGCCCGAAGGGCGGATGAGGGCGGCTCGCAAGTGGCACTTTTCAGACGCGCTGATCCAACGGCACAAACACCTGATCTTCCGGCCCGGTGTAATTGGCCGAAGGCCGAATGATCTTGCCATCCACGCGCTGCTCGATCACGTGCGCACTCCAGCCCGCCGTGCGTGCCAGCACGAACAGCGGGGTGAACATCGCTGTCGGCACACCCATCATGTGGTAGCTCACCGCACTGAACCAGTCCAGATTCGGGAACATCTTCTTGATGTCCCACATCACGCTTTCCAGACGCTCGGCGATGTCGTACATCTTGCGGCTGCCCTGCTCCTCGGACAGCTCGCGCGCCACGTCCTTGATTACCTTGTTGCGCGGGTCGGACACGGTGTAGACCGGATGCCCGAAGCCGATCACCACTTCCTTGCGCTCCACACGTGCCTTGATGTCGGCCTCGGCTTCGTCTGGCGTGTCGTAGCGTTTCTGCACCTCGAAGGCCACTTCGTTGGCGCCGCCATGCTTGGGACCGCGCAACGCGCCGATACCACCGGCAATGGCGCTGTACATATCGCTGCCGGTGCCGGCAATGACGCGGCTCGCAAATGTCGACGCGTTGAACTCGTGCTCGGCGTACAAGATCAGGCTGGTGTGCATTGCGCGCACCCACGAATCCTTCGGCGCAAAGCCATGCAGCAGGTGCAGGAAATGCCCACCGATGGAGTCGTCGTCGGTCTCCACCTCGATGCGCTTGCCGTTGTGGCTGTAGTGATACCAGTACAGCAGCATCGAACCGAGCGAGGCCATCAACTTGTCGGCGATATCACGCGCACCGGGATGGTTGTGATCGTCCTTTTCCGGCTGCAGGCAGCCCAGCACCGACACACCGGTGCGCATCACATCCATCGGGTGCGCGGATGGCGGCAGCTGTTCCAGCGCGGTTTTCACCGCTGCCGGCACACCACGCAACGAGCGCAGCTTGGCCTTGTAGCCGCGCAACTCGCCGCTGTTGGGCAACTTGCCGTGCACCAGCAGGTAGGCGATCTCCTCGAACTCGCTGGTGGTGGCCAGGTCCAGGATGTCGTAACCGCGGTAATGCAGATCGTTGCCGCTGCGGCCCACGGTGCACAGGGCGGTATTGCCGGCGGCCGTGCCGGACAGGGCAACGGATTTCTTCGGCTTGAAGCCAGGAATGGCGGTGTCGTTCATGCGATGAGCTCCCAGACGGTGGCGTGTTGCGATGTCACGGACGAAGTAAAGGAATCGGTGCGCGGCAACGCGCGATCATGCGCCCTTGCGCGCAAACAACGCGTCCAGGCGCTGTTCGTAGCCGTGATAGCCGATGCGCTCATAGAGTTCTTCGCGGGTCTGCATCGTTTCCAGCACGGCCTGCTGGTGGCCGTCGCGTCGAATCGCCGTATAGACCGCCTCGGCGGCCTTGTTGGCCGCACGGAACGCCGACAGCGGGAACAGCTGGATCGCCACACCGGCCTGCGCAAGTTGGTCGCGCGTGAACAGCGGGGTCTTGCCGAACTCGGTGATGTTGGCCAACACCGGCACTTTCACTGCATCGACAAAGCGCGTGTAGGTCTCCAGGTCGTAGGCGGCCTCGGCAAAGATGCCGTCGGCGCCCGCGTCCACGCAGGCGATGGCGCGTTCGATCGCCGCATCCACCCCTTCCATCTGGATGGCGTCGGTGCGTGCAATCAAGAAAAACGCCGGATCGGTCTTGGCATCGGCCGCCGCCTTGACCCGGTCGACCATCTCGCCCTGGCTCACGATCTCCTTACCCGGCCGATGCCCGCAACGCTTGGCGCCAACCTGGTCTTCGATATGGCAACCGGCCGCGCCGGCCTTGATCAGCGACTTGATGGTGCGCTCGATATTGAAGGCACTCGGCCCGAAGCCGGTATCCACATCCACCAGCAGCGGCAGTTCGCACACGTCGGTGATGCGGCGCACATCGATCAGCACGTCTTCCAAAGTGTTGATCCCCAGATCCGGCAACCCCAGCGAGCCAGCCGCCACGCCGCCGCCGGACAGGTAGATGGCCTGGTAGCCCGCACGCTGGGCCAGTAGCGCGTGGTTGGCATTGATCGCACCGATCACCTGCAGCGGCGACTCGGCAGCCAGCGCTGCGCGAAAGCGCGTGCCGGCAGAGGCTGGATAGGAGGACGTCATGACAGTTCCCGGGATGAGATGGTTAGCTGGTCAGCAAACGTCGTGCCAACCGCAAGTGTCTGATTCAGCTATAAACCGGAGACACCACTGTTGCAGTTTTGGAACTGATGGAACATCATGAAACATGACGAAACAGCTCGACTTCCCGCGCCCCTCCAGCACCTCCGACGCAGCAGGCACCTCTCTGCCGGTGATCTGGACCGTCAGCGTGTCCCGACTGACCGGGCTGCTCGCCGACGTCATCCCCGAGTTCGACCAGCGCGCGCGCATCGAGCAGATCAACCTCGGCTTTGCCGAAGCGGTGGAGGTCATCGGCCAGCGACTGCGCCGCGAACGCTGCGACGCCCTGGTGGCCGGCGGCTCCAACGCCGCCTATCTGCGCAGCCGCCTGGCATTGCCGCTGGCGCCAATCCAGGCAACCGGGTTCGACCTGATGGAAGCGCTGGCGCGCGCGCGCCGCATCGCCCCGCGCATCGGCGTGGTGACCCATGCCAGCGACGTCCCGTCGTTTCATGCCTTCCAGACCAGCTTCGACCTGGACATCGAGCACCGCCGATTCGTCACTGCCGAGGACGCGCGCGATTGCATTGCCGACCTGCGCGCCGCCGGTATCCAGGTCATCGTAGGCACCGGCATGGCGATCGATTTCGCCGAACAGGCCGGGCTGCCCGGCGTGCTGCTGTATTCGGCAGGGTCGGTGCGTCAGGCGCTGGAGCAGGCCATCGCACTGGGCACGGCATCGAGCCGGGAGCGGCCCTCCGCGCGTAGCCACTCAAGGCGTCCCCGACGTAGCGATGCGCTGCTTGGCGACGACGCCGCCATGGCGCAGGTGCGTGCCTTGGTACAGCTGTATGCCCCGCATGCCGGCACCGTGCTGATCAGCGGCGAAACCGGCACCGGCAAGGAATTGGTCGCCCGACAACTGCATGCCGGCAGCCGTCGCCGCGGCCGTTTCATGGCAATCAATTGCGCGGCCATCAGCGAATCGTTGCTGGAGGCAGAGCTGTTCGGCTACAGCGATGGCGCCTTCACCGGTGCCCGCCGCGGCGGCCACACCGGCCTGATCGAAGCCGCGCAGGATGGCACGCTGTTCCTCGACGAAATCGGCGAATTGCCCATGCCGTTGCAGACACGGCTCTTACGCGTATTGGAAGAACGCGAAGTGTTGCGCGTTGGCGCAACCCTGCCCGTCGCAATCGACGTGCGTGTGGTGGCCGCCAGCCTGCAGGAGCTGCACGCGCTGGTCGAACAAGGGCGATTCCGTCGCGACCTGTTCTACCGCCTGGCAGCGTTACGCATTGCACTGCCCCCCTTGCGTCAGCGCCCCGACGACATCGCGCTGCTGCTGGCGCATTACTTCCAGCAACTCGGCAATATCGCCTCGCCGCTGTCGGAGGCTGCATTGCAACGACTGCAACTACACACCTGGCCCGGCAATGTGCGCGAGCTGCGCAACCTGGTCGAACGCCTGTGCATCCACTGGAAGGCACAGGCGCACGAGAGCCTGAGCCTGGAGCAACTGCATTGGTGGGCACCGGAACTGTTCGACACGCAGATCGGCGATACCGCAGCGGCATCCGCACGCAGCGACCTGGCGGCGTCCCGCCTGCAGCTCACCGCTGCAGCCGTCCGCGCAGCGCTCGATCACGCAAACGGCAATCGCGCCCTCGCCGCACAGGCGCTCGGCGTTTCGCGCACGACGCTGTGGCGCTGGATGCAGACGCAAGCTACCTAGAGAACTGGCGCGACGACCGTACGGCGATTTGCCCCAGGCGCGCGGAGGCTCACTTGACCCGTGTGTACTCGGTATCGCCGGTGCTCAAACGACCGCTCGCCTCGTCGATCGCATAGTTGACCGTGCCACTGCCACTGGACACCTGCAGCACGCCCTTGGTCAACAACGCCGGGTAATTTCGGGTTTTGACCCCATTGCCGAACATCTCCGGCGAGGTGTCGCGGATGATGAAGCTCTCGCCGTTGTGCTCGATGCTCAGTACATTCTTCTGCGACTTCACATTGACCCACTTGCCCACGTACTGCTCGCCAACATCGCGCGCGCAGCCGGTCAGCAGCGCCATCGCAATCAGGGCACTTCCAAGCAATGCTTTCATCGCCATACCTTCTTCAACGCGGGGGTCTCGCAGGATGGCAAGTCCTTGCTGAGCCCGCAACAAGCAGGCACAAGCGACGAGACAGACCACCCGGAAAGCACGATCACGGGGGCGCAGACTCGACTCTCCGGTCGCCAACGGACATGTCTGCAAGACCGAGACCGACGTTCTGCTGATTGCAAGGTGCGCTATCACTCCCGTAGCGGCAACGTGCATTCAACCAAATTCGCCCACCGCAACCGCCTGCAGCAGGTGTCACCCATGACGTCCCGCGCTTTGCTGCGTCCTTGAGCCTTCCGCAGGGGAGGCAAGACACAAAAAAACCGGCACATGGCCGGCTTTTTCTTCGCGTCCAATCCCGTGGAGTGCGGGATTTCTATGGTGGGCGGTACAGGGTTCGAACCTGTGACCCTTGCCGTGTGAAGGCAATGCTCTACCGCTGAGCTAACCGCCCGGTGACGCGAGCCGCACATTATAGGGCAGCTGCGGCAATCGTCAACAGGTTCATCCGCGACGGCGATGACCTGGTCGAAAACGTCCCGGTCCAATGACTGGGCGCGGCGTGCCGAAGGTCTGGCGGCGCCATGGCGATAAATCGATTCGGCGCCATTCAAATGCCCGCTACGCCCTTCGACGACCCGCTTCCAATACGACGGCAATCACGTACGCAACCGCACCGCGCCGCGCCGCACCACGTCACATCGTATGCGTCGGTTTGTCCGAGGTCGTCAGGCCTGCCAGCAGGGTCTCGATCTTGTTGCGCACTGCCTCACCTTCCGGGCCATCCGGGAACTGCACGCCGATGCCGGCAGCGCGGTTGCCCTGGGCGCCGGCCGGCGTAGTCCAGATCACCTTGCCGGCCACCGGCAGGCGCTCACTGGAATCGGGCAGGGTCAGCAGCAGGAAGACTTCGTCGCCCAGCATGTAGCGCTTGGGGGTCGGCACGAAGATGCCGCCACCTTTCACGAACGGCATGTACGCGCTATAGAGCGCCGGCTTGTCTTTCAACGCCAGCGACAAAATGCCTTGGCGTGCATTCATTGCACTCATCGAGTTCCCCTAGAACGTGGCTGGCGCTCTCCCTCGCGCCAGGCCAGCAACAATTCCGTCACTGCCAGGTCGGCGCGGACGGTGGTGCGCAGCAGGTCGCGGGTGCGGTTGGCGGCGTCGAACCAGGTCGCCAGCTTGTGCAACCGCGATGGATCGGTCAAGCCGGCCGAGGCCTGCGCCAATGCCAGATCGGCGGCATGCCGCAGACGTTGATCGGCCTGGCCATCATTGGTCCAGCGCTGCGCAACCTCCACCGCGCCGACGCGGCCGCTGGCAATCTGCTCCAGGTCCTGCGCCACCGCACGCCGCACCGCCAGGCCGTCTTCGCGCAGCCATTGCGCGGCAAGGCCGGGATGGCCGCGGGCGGCGTCCAGGGCCTCCTGCGCAGCGCGCTCGCCAACCCCTTGCGACAGCAACCAGGCCAGTGCCTCGTGCGCGGGCGGCAATTTGAATTCCAGGCGCTGGCAACGGCTGCGGATGGTCGCCGGCAACCGCGCCGGCTGGGCGCTGATCAACCACAGGTAGCGGCCGGGCGATGGTTCCTCCAGCGTCTTGAGCAAGGCGTTGCAGGCGGAGCGATTGATCGCATCGGCCGGGTCCACGATCACCACCTGGGCGATGCCGTACTGCGGGGTCAGCGCGAGCTTTTGCGAAATCTCGCGCACCTGCTCGATGACGATCTCGGTACGCAGCTTGTCGCCGGTACGGTTGGCAATGAAGGACACCAGCTGCAGGTCCGGGTGAGTGCCGGCGGCGATCAACTGCCGCGTGCGCTGCGCCAGTGCCGGGTCCGGCGAGCTGGCCAGCACGTGCTCGGCCAGGGCCAGGGCGACCGCGCGCTTGCCCAGCCCTTCCGGCCCGCAGATCAGCAACCCGTGCCCGAGCCGTCCGGCATCCAGTGCAGAAACGGTTTGGTCGAAGGCGCGTTGCTGCCAGGGCGAAAATGCGGCGGTCATGGCGTGGGCTCCGTCTGCGGCGCGCTCGGCAGGCGGCGGCGCTGCAGGTAGCGCGCCACCGCCGCGTTATGTTCGGCCAGCGTGGCCGAGAATGCGTGCGCGCCGGTGCCATCGCCGACGGCCACGAAATACAGCGCCTCGCCGGGTGCCGGCTGCACCGCCGCCAGCAGCGCCTCGCGGCCCGGCATCGCGATCGGCGTCGGCGTCAGGCCGGGGCGCGTATAGGTGTTGTATGGCGTGTCGGTGGTCAGGTCGCGGCGGCGGATATTGCCGTCGTAGCTGCTGCCGATGCCGTAGATCACGGTCGGGTCGGTCTGCAGTTTCATGCCCAGCTGCAGCCGGCGCAGGAACACTCCCGCGATCAATGGCCGCTCGGAGCCCAGGGCAGTTTCCTTTTCGATGATCGATGCCAGGATCAATGCCTGTTCCGGCGAGCTAAGCGGCAGGTTCGGGGCGCGCTGTTCCCAGGCCTGCGCCAATGCCTTGTCCATGGCGGCGTGTGCGCGCTTGAGCACGTCGAGGTCGCTATCGCCGCGCTGATACACATAGGTTTCCGGCAGGAATCGCCCTTCCGGATGCTGCTTGGCAAATCCCAGCCGCGCCATCAGCGCCGCATCGTCCAGCGCGTCGATGGAGTGCTGCAGCGGCGTGGCGGTGGCGAGTGCGGCGCGAAGCTGACGGAAATTCCAGCCCTCCACGATCGTGAAACGGTACTGGATCACACGCCCCTGGCGCATGCGCGTCAGCACCTCGCGTGGCGACAGTGCCGGCGCCAATGCGTACTCGCCCACCTTGAGCTTGCCGGCGGCATCCACCTGGCGCGCGAGCAGCTGCCATTCCAGATCGGTGCCCTGCTCCAGGCCGGCTGCGCGCAATTTGCGCAGCGTGACCTTGAGCGAATCGCCGGGCGCAATCACCACACTGGGCGCGCTCGCAGGCACGGGAGTATCGGCGAAGTGCAGGTAATGCCGCCACGCCACCACCGCGGCAATCGCCAACAGCGTTGCGAGCAGCAATGCCGTGCCCAGCACGGCCAGACATCCGCGTTTGCCAGTCACCGCCACACCCACCTCGTCATTGCCCCAGCGCCGCGCAGGATACCGCGCGCCGGTGATGTCCCGTTGAAGCGCTCATGTCTGCTCGATCGCGCGCAACACGCCACGCGCCTTGGCGCGGGTTTCGTCCAGCTCACGCTGCGGGTCCGAGTCCACCACGATCCCGGCGCCAGTGCGGAAACGCACCTGCTCGCCGGCCACCTCGGCGGTACGGATCAGGATATTCAGATCCATGTCGCCATCGCGATTGAGCCAGCCGAAGGCGCCGGTGTAGGCGCCGCGCGCGGTCTGTTCGAGCTCGGCAATGATCTGCATGCAGCGCACCTTGGGGCAACCGGTGATCGTGCCGCCGGGAAACACCGCCGCGATCACCGCGCCCGGGGTCACCCCGGCGCGCAGGCGGCCACGCACGTTGCTGACGATGTGGTGCACGTGCGCGTAGCTCTCCACGACCATCAGCTCGTCCACTTCCACGGTGCCGGGCGCACAGATGCGGCCCAGGTCGTTGCGCTCCAGATCGATCAGCATCACGTGCTCGGCACGCTCCTTCGGATGCCCGACCAGCTCGCGGATGCGTGCTGCATCGTCGTCGCCGGCAAAGCGCGCGCGGGTACCGGCGATCGGGCGCGTCTGCACCACATCGCCGTGCACCGACACCAGCCGCTCGGGCGAGGAGCTCACCACCGCGCGCCCGGCCGCCACGAACAGGCCGGCAAACGGCGCAGGGTTGGCCGCGCGCAGGCGCGCATGCAGCGCGGCCGGGTCGACCGCGTTGGCGAATGTGGCCTGCCATGCACGCGAGATATTGGCCTGGAACACATCGCCGGCGCGCAGGTAATCGAGCACGCGCTCCACCGCGGCGGTGAAGCGCTCGGCCGCGTCTTCTTCCACCGCGACCGGCCCGCTCCACGCGGGCAACGGCGGCAGTGCACCGCACGCAGCGATGTCGTCAACGATCTGCTGCAGCAAGTCCTCACGCCCCGGCTCGGCCAGCGCCACGCAGCGCCCTTCCACGCGGTCGCGCAGCACCGCTGCCGGCGCGCGCAACGCCAGCGCGGTCGGCATGCCATCGCCGCGGGCGGGCAGCTGCAGAATCGGTTCGACCTGCGCGGCCAGTTCGTAATCCAGCAAGACCGCCCAGCCGCCACGGAACGGCCATGGGCTGGTCGTATCGTGCGGCACGCGCTCGGCCTGCCAGGCGGCATCCAGCGCGTCCAGAAACGTGCCTTCGAGCACACGGCCACAGCCATCGCGGGTGCGCCCATCGCCGTCCAGCCGCAGGCTTGCGCCCTCTGCCAGCAGCAGCACATCCCAGCGCCCTTGGGCGGTTCCGGAAGCGGTGGATTCGAGCAGGGCCGGATAGCGTTGCGGTGCCAGCCGATGCAGCGCCAGCAGGTCGATGTCCGCATGCAGTGATCGGGTGAGCGTCATCGGTCCGGCGTGGCGTGAGGTGCAGACGCGGGCCGCTGCGGTAAACGCAGCGTCCGCGATGAGATGGATCGGCTGTCAATCGGAAACGTCGGCAGCGACTGCCGCGCGGACGCACCACGCGCAGCAGCTGAGGCACCGCACACCGTTTTCAGCGAAGAAAACGGCGCATCGACTCAGACGCGCTTGAACACCAGCGTGCCGTTGGTGCCGCCAAAGCCGAAGCCGTTGGACATCACCGCATCCACCTGTACCTCGCGCGCCACGTTGGGCACGTAATCCAGGTCGCAGCCTTCGCTGGGCTCTTCCAGGTTGATGGTCGGCGGAATGATGCCGGTGTGCAGCGCCATCACCGAGAAGATCGCTTCCACACCGCCGGCCGCGCCGAGCAGGTGTCCGGTCATCGACTTGGTCGAGCTGACCATGGTCTTGTAGGCGTGGTCGCCCAGCGCGCGCTTCATCGCCAGGGTTTCGGCCAGATCGCCCAACGGCGTGGAGGTGCCGTGCGCGTTGAGGTAGCCGATCTGCTCGGGATTGAGCTTGGCATCGCGCATGGCGGCGAGCATGCTGCGCGCCGCGCCTTCGCCGTCTTCGCTGGGGGCAGTCATGTGGAAGGCGTCGGAGCTTGCGCCAAAGCCGACCAGCTCGGCATAGATGCGCGCGCCGCGCGCCTTGGCGTGTTCGTATTCTTCCAGCACCAGCACACCGGCACCGTCGCCCAGCACGAAGCCGTCGCGCTGCTTGTCCCACGGGCGCGAGGCCGCTGTGGGATCGTCGTTGCGGGTGGACATGGCCTTCATGGCGCAGAAACCGCCGACCGAACTCGGCGAAGAGCCGCGCTCGGCGCCGCCGGCCAACATCACGTCGGCATCGCCGTACTGGATCATGCGCATCGCCGTGCCGATCGAGTGATTGGAGGTGGCGCAGGCGGACACGGCCGAGAACGTCGGGCCCTTGAGGCCTTTGATCAGGCTGACCTGGCCCGGCAACATGTTGATGATGGTGCTGGGCACGTAGAACGGCGAAATCTTGCGCGCGCCGCCCTCGTGGAATTTGATGGTCTGCTCTTCGATACCGAGCAGCCCGCCGATGCCGGAGCCGAGAATGGCACCGATGCGTTCGGCATTGCTTTCGTCGATTTCCAGCCCGGAATCGTCCAGCGCCATGAACGAGGCGCCGACACCGTAGTGGATGAACGAGTCCATCTTCTTGACGTCCTTGGCGGACACAAAAAGCGTGGGGTCGAAATTCTTGATTTCGCCGGCGATCTTGGTGGTGAACTGCGAGGCATCGATCTGCGTGATCGGGCCAATGCCGGAGCGCCCGTGGATGATTCCATCCCAGCTGCTGGCCAGATCATTGCCCAGCGGCGACACAATGCCCATGCCGGTAACGACAACACGACGACTCATTGCAGATCTCCTCACCACGGAACGAACGGTGCTTGCGGTTTGCGGGTGACGCCTAAAAACACAGGGCCGCATCAGCGGCCCCATGGAATGTCTGACGCAGCAGCGGCTTGACGCACGCCACCGCGGTCAGGAACAACGCATCAGCTCTTGACGTGAGCCTTGACGTAGTCGATCGCCTGCTGGACCGAGGTGATCTTCTCGGCCTCTTCGTCCGGGATCTCGCACTCGAACTCTTCTTCCAGCGCCATCACCAGCTCGACGGTGTCCAGCGAGTCGGCACCCAGGTCATCGACGAACGATGCGCTGGTGGTGACTTCCTCTTCCTTGACGCCGAGTTGTTCGACGACGATTTTCTTGACGCGTTCTTCGATGGTGCTCATTGGGGATATCGCTCCAGATGGAGTAGTGGTGGTTCGAGTTTTAGGATCCCCGCACACGGATGTGCGGTGCTCCTGTGAGGGACTCACAAAACGCCATCGCCGCTGCGATGGCCGCGTTGGATAGTGTAGTGGAAGCGCCCGAGCCTTGCATTGCATCACAAGTCCCGGCCGATCAGCCACTTAGCGCCTCCCGGCGCCGCACGCTCACGGCATGTACATGCCGCCGTTGACGTGCAGGGTCTCGCCGGTGATATAGCGTGCGGTCGGGCCAGCCAGGAATGCCACCGCATTGGCGATGTCTTCCGGGGCGCCCAGGTGGCCCAGTGCGATCTGCTGCAGCAAGGCGGTCTTGGCCTCGTCCGGCAGCGCCTTGGTCATGTCGGTGTCGATGAAACCGGGCGCCACCACGTTGACGGTGACCCCGCGCGAGCCGATTTCCTTGGCCAGCGACTTGGAGAACGCAATGATGCCGGCCTTGGCCGCGGCGTAGTTGGTCTGGCCCGGATTGCCGGTCACCCCGACCACCGAGGCGATATTGATGATGCGGCCCTTGCGCGCCTTCATCATGCCGCGCATCACCGCCTTGGAGGTGCGGAACACGCTGGTCAGATTGGTGTCGATGATCGCCTGCCAGTCGTCGTCCTTCATCCGCAGCAACAGATTGTCGCGGGTGATGCCGGCGTTGTTGACCAGGATCGAGATCGCACCGAATTCCTTGCCGATCGCATCGATCAGGCCATCCACCGCCGCCGCATCGGTGACGTTGAGTTCGCGACCATGCCCGCCGTGGGCGGCCAGGCGCTCGCCGATCGCCGCAGCGCCGGAGGCCGACGTGGCGGTGCCGATGACGGTGGCGCCCTGTGCGGCCAGCGTGTCGGCAATGGCCGCGCCGATCCCGCGGCTGGCACCGGTGACAAGGGCGATTTCGCCCTGCAGAGGCTTGCTCATGAATGCTGTTCCTCGAAGGGGGACGTCGCAACCGTGGCCGCGAACGTCGAGGGAGGCCGGCACGACCGGCATATGCAGTGGATCAGTGCGCCCACGCGTCGAGAGCACCGGCATAGTCGGCCGGCGTGGCCAGCGGGCGCGCGTCCAGGCTCTTGTCGATGCGCTTGATCAGCCCGCTCAGCACCTTGCCCGGGCCGCATTCGGCAATCCGCGTGATGCCCTGCGAAGCCAGCGCCTGCACGCACCCGGTCCATTGCACCGGCAGGTACAGCTGCTCGGCCAGCGCCTGGCGGATCGCGGCGCTGCCCTCGTGCATGCGTGCATCGACGTTCTGCACCACCGGGATCTGCGGCGTCTGCCAGCTCAGCCCGGCCATGGCTTCAGCCAGCTGATTGGCGGCATCGCGCATCAGCGGCGTATGCGAGGGCACGCTCACCGCCAGCTTGACCGCCTTGCGCACGCCGCGCTCGGCCAGCAAGGCCAGCGCGCGGTCCACCGCGCCGGCATCGCCACCAATCACGATCTGACCGGGCGAATTGAAGTTGGCCGGCACCACCACCTGGCTGCCTGCCGCCTCGGCGCAGACCTCCAGCACCAACGCGTCGTCGGCACCCAGCACCGCCGCCATCGCGCCAACGCCGGCCGGCGCGGCGGCCTGCATGAACTGGCCGCGCAGCCGCACCAGGTGCGCGCCGTCGTGCAGCGACAAGGCGCTGGAGGCGACCAGGGCGGTGTATTCGCCCAGGCTGTGCCCGGCCAGCAGCGCCGGGCGCTGCCCGCGCTGGGCAGTCCACAACCGCCACACCGCCACGCCCGCGGCCAGCAGGGCCGGCTGGGTGTATTCGGTGCGGTTGAGCATCTCTTCCGGGCCACCCTGGGACAGGGCCCACAGATCGACACCGGCGCCTTCGGAGGCTTCGGCAAACGTGTCACGGATCTGCGGATGCAGTTCGGCCAGTTCGGCCAGCATCCCTAAGGACTGCGAGCCCTGGCCGGGAAACACGAAGGCGAGAGTGGATTCGGTCACGCGCTGCTGCCTGCAAAAATCGAGCCGGGATGATACGTGCGAAATCGCCCTGGCGTCTGTACTGCCGCGTATGCAAGCCGGCACCGGCGCAGCGGCCGGCACGCTTACAGCAAGGCTGCGAGCAGGTCCATTTCGCCGTCGGCACACCAGTCCACGCACAGCACCAGCACCAAGACCACGCCGAAGGCACTGGCCGCATGGATGGCCTGGATCGCCCGCCCCAGCGCGCCCGCCGAGCGGCCCAGGCCGCGCGCCACCTGCGCAACGCGCCGCAGGCGCCCGGTGACCGTATGCGCATGTTCGACCACCGCCGGGCCGGCGGTATCGAAGGCGCGCGCCAGCAGGCGCTGCAGCACCTCGCGCCGGCCACGGTAGTACTTGGCCACGCCATAGCCGAACACCAGCCAGTCGCGCGCCTGGGCCTGCGCCAGGTCCATCACTTCCAGTGGATCTTCTTCGAAATCGATAAAGCCGACCGACTGGCCATCGAAGGTCATGTTGCGTGGCAACGGCTGCCCGAAATAGGCGCCATGACCATGCGCATGGACCATGGCCGACACCGCCAGCGCCACCAGGCGGTCGCGCTCGGGCACGTCGGCTTCGCGCAGGCAGGTGGCAAACGAGCGGCCGTTGTCGCTCAGGATCAGGGCCGCCTGCCCGCAGCCGACCACGCGCGGCACATTGACCGACTGCGCGTGCAGCTCGCCGAGCCGGCGCGCTTCGAGGTCGCGCGCGGCGTCGCCGCCACGGTGCGGCGGTGGACGCAGTGCATCCAGGCCCCAGCGGCGTGCGACAAAATTGAGTGCGCCCAGCGAGACCGCCCGATTGCTGCGGCGGTACTGCTTGAGCCAGACACGCTGGCCGGCGATGACGATCGGTTCTGCCATGACGGTCCGTCCTTCGACGCAGTCAGACCCAGCCGGCGGACGCGGCCGGGCCTGCGGGACTCAGTAGCGCAGCAGCGCCGAGCCCCAGGTAAATCCACCACCGAAGGCTTCCAGCAGCAGCAATTGGCCGCGCTGCACGCGGCCCGAGCGGACCGCTTCGTCCAGCGCGAGCGGCACCGAGGCCGACGAGGTATTGCCGTGGCGATCCACGGTAACCACCACCTGCTCCATCGGCAGGTCCAGCCGCTTGGCGGTGGCCTCGATGATGCGCAGGTTGGCCTGATGCGGGATCAGCCAGTCCAGGTCGTGCTTGTCGTAGCCGTTGGCGGCCAGGGTCTCATCGACCACCGAATCCAGCGCCTTGACCGCGTACTTGAACACGTCGTTGCCCTTCATCAGCAACGCGCCGCCGCCGTTCTTGCCTTCGCCGAAGCCGACCGACACGCCCACCGGGTCCCACAGCAGCTCCTTCTTGCTGCCGTCGGCATGCAGATGGGTGCTGAGGATGCCGGTTTCTTCATCGGCCTTGAGGATCACCGCACCGGCACCGTCGCCGAACAGCACGCAGGTGGTGCGGTCGGTCCAGTCGACAATGCGGGTCAGGGTCTCGGCACCGACCACCAACACGGTCTTGGCATCGCCACTGCGCACGAACTTGTCGGCCACGCTGAGCGCGTAGACAAAGCCCGAGCAGGCCGCGTTGACGTCCATCGCGCCGCAACCGACGTTGCCCAGCCGCGCCTGCAGCAGGCAGGCCGTGGACGGGAAGATCAGGTCGGGGGTGGTGGTGCCGATGACGATCAGGTCGATCTCGTCGGCGGTGACGCCGGCCGCTTCCATCGCCTTCAGCGAGGCGAAATACGCCAGATCGCTGGTGGTCTGGTCGTCGGCGACGATGTGACGCTCACGGATACCAGTGCGCGAGAAGATCCATTCATCGCTGGTGTCGACGATCTTGGCCATGTCGTCGTTGGTCAACACCTTTTCGGGCAAATAGCTACCCGTGCCCGCGATTCTGGAATAGATCCGCTTGCTCATACTGTTTCCTGGTGCAAGAGCCGCGGTGACCGGCGGCTCCGGAAGAAGCGAGAGTCACCCGGCCGCGCGCAGGCGCCGGGTGCCACGAATCAATCTTCTTGAATGGCCGACGACTTGGTCGCGATCACCTTCTTGCCGCGGTAGTAACCGTCAGCGGTGATGTGGTGGCGCAGATGGATCTCGCCGCTGGTCGGGTCGGTCGACAGCTGCTTGGCGGTCAGGGCGTCGTGCGAACGACGCTGGCCGCGACGGGACGGGGTGACACGGGATTTCTGCACAGCCATGGGATTGCTCCAACTTTAGTTCGATAACTTGTCTGTTGAGTCGAACAGCACGCTCTACGCCCGCGTCGACCTGTCTTTCCGCCCTTAACAGCGGCGGTTACTGTTTCTTCAACGCTGCCAGCGCCGCGAACGGACTGGCCTTGTCCTGCTCTTCCTGGGTCGGAACCCATTCGGCATCGATCGCTTCGCTACCCGGCGCCATCGGCACCACTGGCACCGACAGCACCAGTTCGTCCTCCACCAGGTCCGCCGCCCGCAACATGCCGTCGTCGGGCACCAGCAAGGCTTCGTAGTCCGGCGGCAACGCGGCTTCTTCGTCCTCGTCGCGGATCAGGCCAAGACGCTGCCTGATCTGCACCGGGTACAGAAAACGCTGCAAGGTGCGCTGGCAGGCCAGCGGCAGCTCGACATCGATGCTGAGTTCGACATAGGCGACCTTGAGCAGAGCGTCCTGATCGAACTGGAGCGAATAGACACACTCGCCTTCGGTATCGACCAGACTCCCCTGCAGACGGGTCATCGCAGAGAGCGGGATGCGGCCATCGAAGCGCCTGCGCGCTGCGACCATCCGCCAAGCATCCAGCATTTCGGGTACGTTCGCGGACATAAGCCGCAGAATGTTAAAGACCCGCCGTGGCCATGTCAAATGCACCCATTCAGTGTGCTGCACCGGGTGCAGACTGGCAGACTGCCCTGCCCGTTTCCAGCAGCGTCCATGATGCCACGCCTGATCCTAGCCTCCACTTCTGTGTACCGGCGCGAGCTGCTTGGCCGCCTGCAACTGGACTTCACCACCGCACGCCCGCAGGTCGATGAGCGGGCGCAGCCGGGTGAGGCCCCGAGCGCCCTCGCCAGCCGCCTGGCTGCTGAAAAGGCCGCTGCCATCGCGACCCACACGCCCGACGCCTGGGTGATCGGCTCGGATCAGGTGGCCGACCTCGACGGCCAGGCGCTGGGCAAGCCCGGCACCCTGGACCAGGCACGCGCGCAGTTGAGCGCCATGTCCGGGCGCACGATGCGCTTCCACACCGCGGTCAGCCTGATCGGCCCGGACGGCGCCTTTCACGCCGTGGACCTGACCGAAGTCCAGCTTCGCCCGCTGACGCCCGACGCGATCGCGCGCTACCTGGCCGCCGAACCCGCACTGGAGTGTGCCGGCAGCTTCAAATGCGAGGGCCTGGGCATCAGCCTGTTCGATGCGATTCGCTCTGAGGATCCCACGGCCCTGGTCGGGCTGCCACTGATCGCGCTGGCGCGGTTACTGCGCCAGGCGGGGTTTCAACTGCCCTGAGCTATCGCCTGGCCTCATCGATCGAGCCTGCAGAACTGGTAGGGATACTCCCCCTGCCCGATTTGCGAGGAAAGCCTGCGACAACTCGCCGGATCCAGCTTCACCCCATACACAAGCAGCTGCTGTCGCGCCTGCTCCAATAGGCGGCGATCGGCAGCCACCAATTCCCTCGCCTTGTGTTCCGGAACGCGCAACTGGCACAGTCCGGGCCGGGATGCATCGAGTTCGGCACGCAATCCATGCGCCGTCAGCCAGCGCAATTGGGGGCATTCCGGCCCAGAACTCCATCCCAGACGCCGCGCCCACC
This sequence comes from Xanthomonas sp. NCPPB 1325, assembly GCF_041477645.2. Taxonomy (NCBI): domain Bacteria; kingdom Pseudomonadati; phylum Pseudomonadota; class Gammaproteobacteria; order Lysobacterales; family Lysobacteraceae; genus Xanthomonas; species Xanthomonas sp. NCPPB 1325. The sequence goes on along the minus strand of NZ_CM192985.1, from coordinate 1,389,381 downwards.
GATTCATCCGTTCCACGCGGGGGCTCTGCTTGTCCTGGGTAGCATCCCATAACGCATACAGCTGGGGCCGCTCTGCCACCAGCGCGCGCACGCGGGCGCGATAGGCATCCGACTCGGCAAGGTTGCTGGCCACACCGACATAACGTGCCGCTGGCGCAAGCAGCGCAATCCGCCATGCCTGTGGCTGGTTTCCGACCAATAACACGGTACTGGACGCTGGTGCATCGTTCGGTGGTGGCTGCACCTGGATGCTGTGCCGTGCCCAGGATTCATGGCCCCAGTCGTTCCAGCCCCCGAGCGCAATCACCGCACTGAAGAGCACCAGGCAGGCGGCCACAGTGCGGGCCCGGGCGGCGGCGAACAGCCGCTGACAGCAAAGCCAGAGCGCCAACGGCGCCAGTAGTTCCAACGCCGCCAGGTAACGATGGATCGAAAACATGCTCTGCCAGAGCAGATACCCCACGCCGACAAACACCAGCAGCGTCGTCGCCTGGGCATTCCACCCGCGAACGGGCAACGACCTGCGCCATAGCGCGCGCCCCACGATTCCCAGCACGGCCACATAAAGCAGTGCCCAGATGCATTGAAACAGCGCAATTTCACTCACCCGCCAGGGATTGAAGGTCAGCACCAGCGGCCACGCCAACCACTCGCCAACATTGCGCGGCAGCCAACGGGTATCACCTAGCGAGACAGGTTGCGCGAGTGGCGCGCGAAACAGGCCATTGAACTGCGGAAACAAGGGGTTGCCGAACTGCTCCCAGACCCGCAGATACCAGGGGGCAGCGATCACGGCAAAGACCAGCATTGCCGTTAGCGCCATGCTCACCACACCCAGCGCCCGTGCGCGCGGCCGCCCACCGGCGCAGAGCGCCGCACAAGCCAATGCCACTGCATAAGGCGCGTTGGTCAACTTGCACGCCACGGCGACACCAAGCAAGAACCCGGCGAGCAGCCAATGACCCGCAGCAAGCGCACTACCGGCCTGTTGTCGGCGCTGCGCGCGCATCACCAATGCCAGCGCCGCGAGCAATGGCAGCGCCGTGCTCGCATCGCCCATGGTGTTGGCAAATTCGGAAAGGAATGCCGCGCTGCACAGGCCAGCCAGCGCCAGCAGCGGGGCGAGGCGAGCGCGCTGGGAGTCTGCCTCCAGCACATACCAGGCGATTGCCGCCACCGGCACGAACACCAATGCATGCAGCACGCCCATCAGCGCGCCGGCCATTGGCCCGGGCCAGCGTGTCAGCAGCGCGTACTGGACGATATCCAGCGCCGGATTGAAATAGCTCTGCAACTGCGCCGGAGCCAGATCCTGGGCCAGGCGACCGTGCCACCACGCATAGCCGTTATAGACGTGGTAATTGCGCAGGTCCCAGTTGGCATCCTGCCCAAGAAACAACGCCACCAGGCCACCTAGCAGCGCAACGGCGGTCACCGCCGCGACCACGTTGGCTGGACGCCGGAACGCGAAGCGGTGATCGGCCCAATGCAACAAGCGGGCGATCCTGCGCCCCTGCCCGGAGGCGGCAGCGCCGGCGTAGACGCGCGCGAACAGGGCACTCATCGGTGCGCCTCCGGCCCCAGCAAGGGCTCGGCAAGATAGGCCAGATGCTTGGCCTCGATGCGTCCACGGGTGACGGTATCCAGGATCAACCCGCAGGCCAGCAACAAGAATCCCAGCAGCATCAGCGCCACGCACAGGATGGCGGTGGGAAAGCGCGGAACCAGGCCGGTCTGGGCGTAGGTTTCAAACAACGGGATCGCCAATCCCACCGAAGCCAGGGCACAGGCAATAAAACCCACCGAGAAAAACAACAGCGGCCGCTCGGCCTTGAACAACTTGGCGATCGTGGTGAGGATGCGCCAGCCATCGCGCCAGGTATTCAACTTGCTTTGCGAGCCTTCCGGGCGCACGCCGTAGGCGGTTTCGACCTCGGCCACCGGCATGCGCAACTGCAACGCGTGCACGGCCAGTTCGGTTTCGGTCTCGAAACCATGGGCATGGGCCGCGAAGGATTTGACATAGCGCCGCGAAAACACCCGGTACCCGGACAGCATGTCATCGAAGCTGCGCCCGAACAGCAGCCCGGCGCACCGCGTCAGCAGCACGTTCCCCAGCCGATGGCCAGGGCGGTAGGCGGCCTGCTGCTGATCGCGCCGCGCGCCGACCACCATGTCCAGGCGTTCGTCGATGAGCTTGCGCACCAGCGCGGGCGCAGCACCGGCGTCGTAGGTGGCGTCGCCGTCGACCAGCACGTAGATGTCGGCTTCGACGTCGGCAAATCCACGCCGCACCACGTTGCCCTTGCCTTGCAGTGCGACGCGGCATACCTGTGCACCTGCCGCAGCAGCGACTGCTGCGGTGGCATCGCTGGAATTGTTGTCCAGCACGTAGATCACCGCGCCCGGCAAGGCGGCAGCAAATGCGCCGACCACCTCGGCCACTGTTGCCGCTTCGTCATGGCAAGGCACCAGCACGGCGATTCGAATCCCGGACAACGGTGCGGGAGGGGTAACGGGCAAGGATTGCGTCATTGGGCGATCTAGGGTGCGGAAACGGTGACGGGCTGCTCCCACCAGTCCTCGACGCTGCCGTCGCGGCCGTGCAGGCGCAGTCCCAACCAATGCGTGCCGGGCGGCAACGCGTGCGTGTCGAGGGTGGCGGAGAAGCCGACGTTCGGGTGCTGCGGGTCGGTGGAAATCTTCCAGTACGGGCGCACGTCCAGCACGCTGCCGTAATCGGCCTGCGCGACCGGGCGACCGTCCAGCAGCAGCTCCACGGTCGCCAGGCCGACTCCGTCCTTGAATGCCCAACCGCGCACCTGGACCTGGCCGGACACCGCCGCGTCCGGCAGCGGCGTGTCGATCCAGGCCATCGCCGGGGTGACGCACGCCCCGGGCGCGCGCTGCGCCGGCAGTGCAAGCAGCAGGAAGCGCTGATAGCCGTGATCGGTGGAGACGACGGTGGGCGATGGCAATGGCCCGACCATCTTGCAGATGTCGTGGTAGCGCACGAGCAGATCGCGGTAACGCTGATCGCTGGGCGACAGCACCAGCAATCGCGGCCCATCCCGCGTGCCATCGCTGAGCAACCCCCACTGCAGCAACTGCGCACTGCGCCCGTGCTTGTCGTTCAAGTCTGCGCGCAGCACCTCGATATTGGCGTCGTGCAACTGGAAACCGAGCTCGGCGCCGACCTTGAAGTTTTCTGCCAGCACGCGCGTGCCCGGCGGCATCTGCGCCAGCTGACGTTTGACCGCGCGCGCCAGATCGTTCCAGCCGGCAAAGTTGCGCGGGTAGCATTTTTCGCCAGCCGCGTGCGCGCGGATCGACGGCACCGAGACGGCCAGGTAATAGCCATACGCCCCAAGCGTGCCGAGCAGCGCGATCAGCCACGCCGCACGGCGCAGCGGGTGCGGCCAGCGCATCAGGATCACCGGCACCGCCACCAGCAGCGCCAGATACCCCGGCAACGGCCAATGGAAGCTGATCCGCTCGGCATCGCTGAAGAAGCCCAGCACGAAGATCGCCACGGTCGAAATGCCGCCCAGCAAACCGAAGTAACGCCACTGCGCGCGCGAACCGCCCCCGGTCCGCGTGCCGGCCAAGCCCACCTTGACCATTGCCCAGGCCAGCAACGGCGTCACCAGTGCCGCCTGGATCAGCAGAAACCACAGCCCGGTGATCTGAAAGCGCCACGGGTGCCGGTCGACCAACTGGAAGCGCAGGCCGGCCTCGTCATGGTCGGTGTTCCAGAACAGCAGCGGCAGCCAGCTCATCGCGCCCACCGTCAGCGCCATCCAGATGCGCGGGTCGCGCATCACCGCGCGCCCTTGCGGAATGCACAGCAGCGCGATGCAGCCCACCCCGATCACGCCGGCAAAGCGGTAGTGGCTGAGCGCGCCGATCACCAGGCCAATGGCGAGCTCCAGCGCACTGGTGGCATCGACCTCGCGCAGCAAGCGCGCGCCGGCGTCCATGCACAGCACCGCTGCCAGGGCCATCGGCACGTCCGGCACCGCCAGGATGCCCAGCGTGGCCGACAACGGCATCAGCAGGGTCAGGCTGCCAGCCTGCCAGCCCAGCGTGGAGCCGAACCAGCGCGTGGCGATATGCGCGATCAACCAGGGAACCAGCGCGGCGATGGCCAGGAACGGCAGCCGCAAAGCCAGCAGATGATGCCCGCCCAGCTCCACGCCCAGCCGCGCCAGCCAGGCGGTCAGGCCCGGCAGATCCGAATAGGCTGCGGCCAGATGCTGGCCTTCCTGCCAGTAAAACGCCTCGTCCACGAATAGCGGCAAGCGTGCGGCGATCAATAGCTTGACGGCCGTCGCCAGTGTCCACAGGATCACGAAGGTGCGATGTGCGCGTTGGTCCCCCTGCATTGCCCTGTGCACTCTTCTCTCACCTACGGAATTGTGATGTCGACACCGCTGCGTTCCACGGAAATGCTAACCGATGCGCTGCGTCAATCGCTGCGGCGCGCGCAAGACCAGGTCAATTCGCTGCTGCTGGGCAAGGCGCAGGAAGTGCGGCTGGCGTTCGTGGCGCTGCTGTCCGGTGGACATTTGTTGATCGAGGACCTGCCCGGCCTGGGCAAGACCACCCTGGCCCACGCGATGGCGTCCAGCCTGGGGCTGGGCTTCCAGCGCGTGCAGTTCACCTCCGACCTGCTGCCGGCCGATGTGCTGGGGGTGTCGGTCTACGACGCGGTCTCGCGCCAGTTCCAGTTCCATCCCGGCCCGGTGTTCACCAACGTGCTGCTGGCCGATGAGATCAATCGCGCTCCGCCGCGCACGCAAAGCTCGCTGCTCGAAGCCATGGCCGAGCAGCAGGTGACACTGGACGGCGTGACGCATGCGTTGCCGGAGCCGTTCTTCGTGATCGCCACGCAGAACCCGGTCGATCTGTCCGGCACGTTCCCGCTACCCGATTCGCAGCTGGACCGCTTCCTGCTGCGGCTGAGCCTGGGCTACCCCAGCGCCGATGCCGAGCGCGCGCTGCTGTCGGGCACCGACCGACGCGAGCTGATCGCCCAGGCCGCCCCGCAACTCAGCGACGCCGACATGGTGGCGCTGCGCGCAGTGGTCGGCCAGGTCCACACCAGCGATGCCTTGATCGGTTATGTGCAGGCCTTGCTGCTGCGCAGCCGTCAGCACGCCGGGGTGCGCGTGGGGCTGTCGCCGCGCGCCGGCATTGCGCTGTTGCGTGCCGCCAAGGCCTACGCGCTGCTGCTAGGGCGCGAACATGTGCTGCCGGAAGACGTGCAGGCGCTGTTTGTCGCCGTGGCCGGGCACCGGCTGGTGCCGGAGGCCGAATCCTCGTCCGGGCCGGCGCTGGCCAAGGCGCTGCTGCACAGCGTGCCGGTGGACTGACCCAGGTGCGTGCGCCACTGCGCGGCATCGGCCGCCGGCTCAGCCTGCTGGCGCGTCCGCGGGGAGCCGAAGCCTTGCCGATCGTGCTGGACCGGCGGCGCATCTATGTGCTGCCCACCCGCTTCGGACTGTTCGTCACCGCGCTGTTGCTGGCGATGCTGCTGGGCGCGCTGAACTACAACAACAACCCCGCGCTGCTGCTGGCCCTGCTGCTGGCCACCGCCGGGGTCGCCAGCAGCATCATGGCGCACCTGCAGTTGTCGGCGCTGCGCGTGGAGGCAGTCTCGGCCGAACCGGTGGTCGCCGGCGAGCCGCTGCGCATGCGGGTGTCGCTGGCACGCCGCGACACCCGCGCACGTCGCGGCGTGCGCCTGGATCATCTGGACAGCAGCGGCTTCTGTTCGCTGGTCGACCACGACATGGCCGAGATCGACTTGCTGGTGCCCACCGCGCGCCGCGGCTGGCAGGACATCGAACGCATCCGCCTGTCCAGTACCCAACCGCTGGGGCTGGTACGGGCATGGTCGTGGGTGTGGCCGGAAACGCCGCTGCTGGCCTACCCCAGACCCGAAGAACAGGGACCGTCATTGCCCGAGGGCGCCGGTTCGCCCAACCAGACCCGCCTGCACGCACAAGGCGAAGAACTGCATCAGCTGCGCCCCTACCGCGCCGGCGATGCACCACGCACGATTTCCTGGAAGCACTCGGCGCGGCGCGACACCTTGCTGGTGCGCGAGTACGAACAACCGTTCGGTATCGAAGTGACGCTGGACTGGCGCAGCCTCCACGCGCTGCCCTACGAGCGCCGCATCGCGCGGCTGGCGCGCTGGGTCAACCTGGCAGAGCGCGACGGGCGACGCTACCGGCTGCTGCTGCCAGGCCAACCTCCGCTGGGCCCTGCACAGGGGCCTTCGCACCATCACCTCTGCCTGCGCGCGCTGGCGCTGCTGCCGCATGACTGAGCCCGCCCTTCCCATTTCCCAGGCCGGCCGTGGCTGGGTGCTGGCTACCAGCTGGCTGGCGCTCACGCCATTGCTGCTGCAGCTGCCGGGGTTGCTGGCCTCCACCATCGCCATCGCCGCACTGCTGGTGGGCGTGATGAGCTGGCGCGGCACACTGATGGCACCGGTGCGCGTCCTGCTGGTGATCGCGATGCTGGCGGCGGTGTATTGGCAAATTGGCATGCGTTTCGGGCGCGACACCGGCTGTGCGGTGCTGGCGGCGATGCTGGCGATCAAGGCCTCCGAACTGCGCTCCCTGCGCGATGCGCGCAGCCTGCTGGGTTTTGCATTGTTTGCGCCGTTTGCGGCCTTCCTGCTCGACCAGGGCCCGACGACGATGGGCCTGGCGCTGCTGGCGGTGGTCAGCGCCCTGCTCAGCATGCAGCGGCTGGCCGACGAAGAGCACCGCACCGGCACGCCTGGCCTGCGCCTGCAGTTGCGCAGCATCGGCAAACTGGTCGCCATCGGCGTGCCGCTGGCGCTGGTCACCTTCTGGTTGCTGCCGCGCCTGAGTTCGCCATTGTGGGGCGTGCCCGAGCGCGCACTGTCGCGGCCCGGCCTGTCGGACAACATGTCCCCGGGCGAATGGATCGACCTGATGGCAGACGACAGCCCGGCCTTGCGCGTGCAGTTCACCGGCAAGGCGCCACCGCCGCAGCAACGCTACTGGCGCGGACCGGTGATGTGGGACTTCGACGGCCGTACCTGGCAGCGCGCGCGCTGGACCGGCCGCGGCCAGCCCGCCTCGGTCACCGCAGGCCCGCAAACCTATCGTTACCGCCTGGACTACGAGCCCACCGATCGCCGCCAGCTGGTGTCGCTGGACCTGCCGACCCAGGGCGTTGCCAACGCCGAGCTCTCACCCGATTACGAACTGTTGGCGCAGCGCCCGTTGAGCGCCTTGACACGCTGGGAGCTGCAATCGGCACCGCCCACCCGTTTCGATACCGACCTGCCCGACCAGTTGCGCAAGCGCGCGCTCGCGCTGCCTCCAGGCTTCAATCCGCGCACGCTCACCCTGGCCCGGCAATGGCGCGCGGAGGCCGGCAGCAACGACGATGCGGTGGTGCAGCGCGCGCTGGGCTGGATCACCCGCGAATTCGCCTACACGCTGGATACGCCGCTACTCGGCCGCAACAGCGTGGATGAATTCCTGTTCCAGCAAAAGGCCGGTTTCTGCGAACACTTCAGCTCTTCATTCGTGGTGCTGATGCGTGCGGCCGGCATCCCGGCGCGCGTGGTCACTGGCTATGCCGGCGGCACCTACAACGGGCTGGGCAACTACTGGGTGGTGCGGCGCATGGATGCCCATGCCTGGACCGAGGTGTGGCTGGCCGGCCGCGGCTGGGTGCGCGTGGACCCGACTGCCGCGGTGGCGCCGGAACGCATCTACGACACGCTGGAAGATCGCCTGCAGGCCGATGGCGGCGCCGGCCTGGCCCAGCTCGGCACCTGGGCCGGCCTGAGCCAGGTCGGCGACTGGCTGCGGCGCGGCTGGAACGACCTGGTGCTGTCATTCAATGCCGACCGCCAGCAGCGCCTGCTGCAGCCGTTCGGCATCGACCGCCTGGAGCCCACGCAACTGGCCGCCATCTTCGGCGTGTTTGCCGTCGGTGCCCTGGCCTGGATGGGCTGGCTGCTGGCTCGCGGCGAGCGCGAACGCGACCCGCTACTGCGCGCCTGGCATCGGCTGAGTCGCCGCTACGGCAAGCTGGGCCTGGCCCGCGAACCCCACGAACCGGCCATTGACTGGGCGCAACGCGTCGCCCGTTCGCAGCCGGACACGGCACTGTTGGCGCTCAGCCAACGTTTCGCTGCCGCGCGATACGCTGGCGCTGATTCCGACAGCGCCACTCTCCTGAAAGACCTGCTGCAGCATCGCCCGCGAACCGGAGCTTCCTCATGAGTACCCGTTTTCTGTTCCCCATTGTCGCTGTGCTCGGGCTCGCAGCCTGCGCGACCGCGCCCAAGCCGCTGCAGGGCCAGTTCCCCACGGTCAGCCCGAGCGATTCCACGGCCAGCGCGCAGCTGGGCACCTCGGTGCGCTGGGGCGGCAAGATCATTCAGACCAAACCCGCCCAGGGCCAGACCTGCTTCGAGCTGATCTCGCGTCCGCTCAACGCCAGTGGCCGTCCGGACCGCAATGCGGTGGATGCCAGCGATGGCCGCTTCCTGGCATGCCGCTCGGGCTTCTATGACCCGGCCGTGTTCGAGCCGGGCCGCGAGGTCACCTTCATCGGCAAGATCGAAGGCTATGAAACCACCAAGATCGGCGAGTACGACTACAAGCTGCCCAAGGTGGCTGCCGATGTGGTGTATCTGTGGCCGGAAGTGCGCGACGTCGACGTGATTCCGGCCTACCCGTATGGCCCCTGGGGCGACCCGTGGGGTCCGCGCTGGGGCGGCGGCTGGGGTTGGGGCCGCGGTTGGTGGTAATCCACCGCTGAGCCAGCCGTGATGCAAAACGCCGCTCTTGAAGGAGCGGCGTTTTTGTTGGTGCGGATCAAGCCGCCTGCGGCGCGTTTCGGCAGGATCGTTATTCGCCATTTCGCCGGCCCCGGCGCTACGCGGGCGCAACAAGGCCGGAATCGCGGCTGCGCGGCTACAGGGCTGCCATGAGCGCCTATTGGTGTGCATCGGCTCGTGACCGCAGTAGCGACGACCGGCCATGCTCAAGCCCGGCCTGCCGTTGCCGCTCGACCATCTGTTCGGCCACATCGGTGGCGACGTCCCGTCAGGGGGTGCCGAAACGACCCAACGGCGCACCGGCCAGCAGGTGCAGATGGATATGGAAGACCGTCTGGCCGGCATGCTCGCGGCAATTCATCACGATGCGGTAGCCGTCCTGCGCCAGTCCCTGCGCGCGCGCGTAGGCCGCCGCCGCAATGGCCAGCTTGCCGACCAGCAGCGCCTGCTCCGGCGGCACATCGTCCAGGGTGGGAATGGCGTGCTGCTTGGGAATGAACAGCACATGCACCGGCGCCTGCGGTGCGATGTCCTCGAAGCCCAGCACCTCGTCGTCTTCATAAACGATGGTGGCCGGAATTTCGCGACGAATGATTTTGCCGAAGATGGTGTCGGTCATAGACGGGATTCGGGATTTGGGATTGGCCAAAGCTTACCGCGCGCGCCGACCGGCTTTTGCGAATCCCCAATCCCGACTCCCCAATCCCCGCCCTCAAAGCACCTCACTGCGGGTGCCGAAGGCGTGCGACAGGGTGCCGCGGTCGACGTATTCCAGCTCGCCGCCCAGCGGCATGCCCTGGGCGAGCCGACTTGGCCGTACCGCATGCTGACGCGCCAGCTGCGCCAGGTAATGGGCGGTTGCCTCGCCCTCCACGGTGGCATTGGTGGCGATGATCATTTCGGTGACCTCACCGGCGGCCAGGCGCTCGCCGAGGCGGTCCAGCCCCAACTCGCGCGGGCCGATGCCATCCAGCGGCGACAAGCGCCCCTGCAAAATGAAATACAGACCCCGGTAGCCGGTGGCATGCTCGATCGCCAGGCGATCGGCCGGCGACTCGACCACGCACAGCTGCTGTCGGTCACGGCTGCTGCTGGCGCAGATGGTGCAGACTTCCGATTCGGTGAAATCGCGGCATTGCACGCAATGCCCGACCTTTTCCACCGCATTTCCCAGCGCCGCGGCCAGGCGCCGCCCGCCCTCGCGCTCGCGCTCGAGCACGTGGTAGGCCATGCGCTGCGCCGATTTCTGGCCCACACCGGGCAATACCCGGAAGGCCTCGATCAGTTGTTCGAGCAGAGTGGACATTGGGCGGCCGGGATTCGGGAGTTGAGATTCGGGATTGGCAAACGCAGAAGCGAGCCTCGCTTCTAGCGAATCCCCAATCCCGACTCCCGAATCCCCTCGATCAGAACGGCAACTTCATGCCGGGCGGCAGCTGCATGCCGGCGGTGGCCGAGCCCATGCGGTCCTTGGATTCGGCGTCGATCTTGTTGGAGGCGTCGTTGAACGCAGCGGCGATCAGGTCTTCGGCCATTTCCTGGTCGGACAGGATGCTCGGGTCGATGCGCACCTTGCGGCACTCCTTGGCGCCGGTCAGCGTCACGCTGACCATGCCGCCGCCGGCGGTGCCGGTGACTTCCAGCTTGGCCAGTTCTTCCTGGGCGCGCTGCAGGTTTTCCTGCATCTTCTGCGCCTGCTGCATCAATTGGGCAATGTTTCCACGCATGGGGCGTTACTCGTCGTAAGGGCGGATGGAATCGGGGACGACCCGCGCGCCCTGCTGCTGAATCAGCTGCTGCACATTGGGGTCGTTGATGAAGGCGATTTCGGCTGCGCTCTGGCGCTCGCCTTTCTGGCGGTTGGCCCGCTCGTGCAAGGTCTCGACATCGGCGTTGCCGGTTTCGATCACGATGCGCGGGGTGTCGCCCAGCACCGGCGCCAATGCCTGAGCCAGGTTGGCGATGGAGCGCTCTGAGTTGAGGTATTCGAAGCCCGGCGCCAGCGCCAGCCGCAGCACGCCATCGCGATGCCCGATAAACGCAGCGTTGGCGGCAAGCTGTCGCGACGGGCCATTCAAGCCACTGCGCGTGACCAGCTCCAGCCACTGCTCGGCATCGGCGATGCGGCCATCGTCGATCGGCGCCGCCGCATCGGTGGAAGGCGCCGGGGATACTGCTGCAACGTGCGACGGCGGTGTCGCCGCCATCGTTTCGGTTGCCGCTGCCGGGTCCGCAGCGTCCAAGGGAGGCGCCATGGCCGCTTCTGGCGTGGCCATGACCGAGGGCGACGCGATCGACGGGGCAGTGGCCGTCCCGGATGCGGGAGCCGAGGTCTCCGTCACTGCGGCAGGCGTCCTCACCGGTGCGTCGTCCACCGCCCAGGGTGGGGTGTCGTCAGTGCGCGCAGGCGCAGCGCCCGCGGGAACCGCCGAAGCAGCCAGCGAGACCACCGGCGCTGCCGCGACGGCAGCTGGCGCAGCGGCGGCAACTGCCACGTTTGGCGCAACCACTGCTTCCATCGCCGCTGCCGGCATCGCTGCAGGAGCTGCGGCCGCGGCAGCAGGCGCAGCGGCCTGCACGCCTGCGCCCGGCACGCGTGTGCCACTGCCGGCACCGGCCCCACGGCCGTCGTCGCTGCGACCGGCAGGCACCGCCGCCGCGGGCCGGAAGGCCAGCATGCGCAGCACCGCCATCTCGAACCCGGCGCGCGGGCTTGGCGCCAGATACAGATCGCGGCGCCCGTTGAGCGCCATCTGGTACCACAGCTGCACCACTTCCGGGAGCAGCTGCGCGGCAAACGGGGTCGGGTCGATCCCATCGCCCACAAAGGCCACCGATGGCACCAACTGCTGCACCTGCACCCGGTGCAGTGCCTCGGCCAGGGCTTCCAGCACGCCGCTCCAATCGGGCGAAAATTCAGCCAGCGCGGCCACCACCTGCAGCAGGCGCTCGCCATCGCCATCGGCCAGCGATTGCAGCATCGCCCCGACCTGGGTGCGATCGACCGTGCCCAGCATGGTGCGCACCACGTCCTCGCGCAGCGCGCCGCCGGCGTAGGCGATCGCCTGATCCAGCAGCGACAAACCATCGCGCAGCGAGCCATCGGCCGCCTTGGACAGCTGCACGATCGCCGACGGATCCGATTCGATCTGTTCGGCCGCCAGGATCCGCGTCATCTGCCCCTGGATCTGATCCTCGTCCAGCCGCTTGAGGTTGAACTGCAGGCAGCGCGACAGCACGGTCACCGGCAGCTTTTGCGGGTCGGTGGTGGCCAGCAGGAACTTCACATGCTCCGGCGGCTCTTCCAGCGTCTTCAGCAACGCATTGAACGCCGCCTTGGAGAGCATGTGCACTTCGTCGATCAGATAGACCTTGAACTTGCCGCGCGAGGGCATGTACTGGGCGTTCTCGATCACCTCGCGCACGTCGTCCACGCCGGTGTTGGATGCGGCGTCGATTTCCAGCAGGTCGATGTAGCGGCCGGCATCGATGTCCAGGCAGGCCGGGCACGTCCCGCACGGATCGGCGCTGGTGCCGGTCTCGCAGTTAAGCGACTTGGCGAAGATGCGCGCAATCGTGGTCTTGCCCACGCCGCGGGTGCCGGTGAACAGGAACGCGTGGTGCACGCGCCCACTGTCGAGCGCGTTACTGAGCGCGCGGACCACGTGTTCCTGGCCCACGAGTTCGGCAAAACGCTTCGGGCGCCACTTGCGGGCGAGAACGAGATAAGACATCGGGCAACCAGCTTGTTCTGAGCCGATATTGTGCCACGGCCCGTCTCATCGACTGCGCCTGCAAGATTCAGCTTGTGGTATGGGCCGGCGACCGCTAGAATTTGCGGCCCTGTAAGGCCCCGGTCGTGCAGGTACGGAGAGGTGTCCGAGTGGTTGAAGGAGCACGCCTGGAAAGTGTGTAAGCGTCTAAACCGCGCTTCGGGGGTTCGAATCCCCCTCTCTCCGCCAGTTTCATGATGTGCGCGATGACACCGTCGCAGCAGATCCCGGGCCACGCCAGTGGCCCACGTCTTATGGTGGCCCCGTCGGTCCCTCGCGACGCTAGATCGAAAATCCCGCCAGGGCCGGAAGGCAGCAACGGTATCGATTGATGCGGGCGCCGAGGTCAACCGGCGGGGACACCACCCCAACCTCCAGCACGCGCCGGGCCGGCCAGTCGCCGCCACAGCGGTACGCTTGCCTGCATCACGCGGCGACCACGTTCTGCAGTTCCATTGGCGTTCTGCAGGAACATCAGTGCGCTGTTGTTGGCGATGTTGCCGTGCAGGCCGTCGGTGTCGTGCTGCGCACCGCATGCAAACCCCTCGTCCGTCCCTGATGGCGGTCTTGGCGACAGCCGAGCGCCCGCACCAGGAAACTGCGCGCCAAAGGCGCCTACGACGCGGATTGATGCAACGCGCTGCGACGCCCGGCTGGGCGTGAATCGCTCATTGCGCTCGACCAGATAAGCGGCCGGGACACCACCGGAGCTTCAATGCGTGCCCGCTCCTGACCAGCTGCCGCAGTTGCACTAAGGGGTTCGTGTTGCGGACCGACCTGGCGTGCGCAGGGCCGGGCACTACACAAGCGCGTTGACACGCGCGACAGATGCCTGAAGCCGCTGGCCATCGTCAACGTGAGACTTGCAGTGCTCGGCACGCCACTGCGCTGCCTTCACCTACGCCTCCGGATGCAGCCAGCCCGCATCCCCTTCCAGGTAATGCTCGTGCTTCCAGATCGGCACGCGCGCCTTGACCTCGTCGATGATGTAACGGCAGGCGTCGAACGCGGCGCCGCGATGCGCCGCACTCACACCGACCCACACCGCCATCTCGCCGATACGCAGCTCACCCACACGATGCACGCACTGCGCCTGCACGATGGCGAAGCGGCCGACTGCCTCATCGAGCACGCGCTGGCCTTCGGCCTGGGCAAGTGCGGCATAGGCTTCGTAGCGCAAGCCGGCAACGCCGCGGCCCTCATTGTGGTCGCGCACCCAGCCCTCGAAACTGGCGAAGGCGCCGGCATGCGGATGTTCCATCCCTGCACGCAAGTGATCGACCGGCAGCGCAATGTCGGACAGCGCAAACACGGCGGTTGTCTGCTCGCTCACGTTCAACCTCCCGACACTGGCGGAATGAACACCACTTCGCTGCCGTCGCGCACCGCATCCTCCCAGCGCGCAAACGCCCCATCGACGGCGACGCGCAACTGCGCCGGCGTCCAGCGCAGGCCGTGCCGTGCATCGAGCTCGGCATACAGGCTCCGCAGGTCCTGGGCACTGGACTGCACGCGCTCGTCGGCCACCCCTGCCGCCTCGCGCAGGCTGGCGAAATACAACACCGTTACCGTGGCAGTCATCGCGCCGCTCCGATGTCGCGCTTGCCGCCACGCTTGGAGACCAACCTGGTCGGCCCGATGGTCATGGCGTGCGACAGCGCCTTGCACATGTCATACACCGTCAACGCCGCAACGCTGGCGCCGGTCAGGGCCTCCATCTCCACGCCAGTGCGATGCACGCAACGGACCGTGCACTGGATGTCCAGCACCTGCTCTCCAGCCCAATCGATCTCGAAACGGCAGGCATCGATCGGCAACGGATGGCAGAACGGGATCAGCTCATGCGTGCGCTTGACCGCCATCGTGCCGGCGATCACTGCCGTCTCGACGATGCCACCTTTGGCACTGCGCAGGCCGCTGGCACGCAACTGGGCTGCGACCGCAACCGGAAAACGCACCCGGCTGACGGCCGTGGCGCTGCGTGCGGTGACCGCCTTGTCCGAGACATCCACCATGGTGGGGAGCCCGGCATTATCCAGGTGGGTCAGGCGCGCGGAACGTGATTTGGGAGGCATGGAGAACTACACGGTGACAGGCAGGCAGGATGCGGCATTCTCGGTGAACGAGGCGCCTTGATGGAACAGCAGCTGTCAGCAGTGTGCATCCTTGCGCCAGCGTGCGACGCGCGGCAGCACGCAATCCGGCAGTCGCCCGGCGGTCGACCGATGATCCAGCGGCGCGGGATTGCAAGAAAACAACGTTTTTAAACGCCGTCGACGCGGTCATCGACAGCGAAATCTGCACTTGGCGCAGCGATCGCTGCACATCGTCCGCTGCGACTGCAGGACGCCCGGACGCGGTGACGTCCAGTCGGTGCCGCGCAATGCGCCAACGCGCGCGCATCAGCAAATCGCGCAAGCACGCGTGCGGCGCACATAGCGCCAGAAGCACGCCCGCACTCACCCGCCGATCAGAAACATCTCCACCGGTTTGCCCCGACGCGGCGCCGCCACCGCACGCACCTCGCTGTAGCGGTCGCCACGCAGGCTCCAGCGCTGACGCAGGTGGTCCGCCAACCCGTGCTCGCCGTCGGACAAGGCTGGCTTCAGATCATGGCCCTGGCTGGCAAACAGACAGGTATACAGATGGCCGTCGGCTGAAACGCGCGCGCGCTGGCAGTCGCCACAGAACGGCACGCTGACCGAACTGACGAACCCCACTTCGCCGGCGCCATCTGCAAATGCGTGGCGCTGCGCGACTTCGCCGGTGTAATTGGCATCCAGCGGCACCAGCGGCCAGCGTGCATGGATGCGCGCGTGCAGTTGCGCAGAGCTCACCACTGCCTCGGGTGACCAACCGTTGCAGCTCCCCACGTCCATGAATTCAATGAAGCGCAGCACGTGCCCGGTACCGCGGAAGTGCTCCACCAGCGGCAGCACCTGATCCTCGTTGACGCCACGCTGCACCACGCAATTGATCTTCAACCGCGTGAAGCCGGCCTGCTCGGCAGCCGCAATCCCGGCCAGCACCTGGGCGATATCGCCGCGGTCGCCGCTCATGCGTCTGAACAATGCCGGCTCCAACGCATCCATGCTGACGGTGATGCGGCGCAGCCCGGCCTGGCGCAGCGCCACAGCCTGGCGCGCGAGCAGGACGCCATTGGTGGTCAATGCCAGATCCTCGATGCCGTCGATCGCCGTCAGACGCGCGATCAGGGCCGGCAGGTCACGCCGCAGCAGTGGCTCGCCACCGGTCAGGCGGACCTTGGTCACGCCCACCGAAACAAAGGCCCGCACCAGGGTTTCCAGTTGCTCGAAACTCAGGCGCTGCTGCGCATCGAACCCGTAGTCGTCCGGCACGCGATCGGCCGGCATGCAATAGCCACAGCGGAAGTTGCAGGCCTCGATCACCGACAGGCGCAGGTCGCGCAACGGGCGGCCGTAGCGGTCCTGCATGGGCGCACCGGCCAGGGTGGGCAGGGTCAGGGCGCCCATCAGCGCACCGTGGCAGCGGTCGAGTCCGCCAGTGCCAGATACTGCCCAGGCACGGCAACACGATGGCCGCGCGCGCGCAGCACATCGGCATCGGCGTCGCTGGCGTAGTGGTACAGCAGCATGCGGCTCAACAGGTCCTGCGGGTACTCCCGCTCCAAATCGTCCACGCCAGTATGCGACGGGTTGCCGTGAACACCGCAGTCATGCGCGATGAGCTCGTTGTCGTCGGCATAACGCTTCAGCATTTCCGGGATCGGCCGGGTGTCGCCGGTCCACACCAGCGCGCCCTTCAGACGCAGCCCGTAAGCGGTCTCGGGCCAGTGGTGGCGTACCGGGAACACTTCCAGCCGCACCCCGTCGTGCCAGAAGGCATCGCCGACCGGCACCAATTGGAATGCGTCCCAGAAGTTCGCCCCGCCTTCTGCCAGCACGTTCGGGTAATCGGCAATGCGCCGCTGCAGCAGCGGCACCACCGGCGCGGGCACATACAGACGCGTGCGCCCGCGCCGCTCGGAGAAATAGCTGTCGACGAACACCCGCTCCAGCCCGCCGACATGATCCAGGTGCACATGGGTGATGAAGATCGCCTGCGGCAGCTGGCCGTAATGGGCCTGATAGGCAGTCAGCCCCTCGCTGCCGCAATCGATGGTCAACCACGGCGCGCGGGCGCGCTCGATGGTGGCCATCGGCGAACCAAGCGCCACCGCCGACGCATTGCCGACCCCTTGCACCCGCAACGCCCAATGCATCAGTAGCCCCGGCCCCAGGCCAGCTCATACGCGCGGTGCAGCCGCTGGTAATCCTTGTCGACCTCTTCGCGGCTACGGTTGCCGCGCAGCTTCAGCAGCGAACGGTGCAGCCGCTTGAGGTTACGCTCGCGCCAGCGGGTGGCCGGAATGCGCAGCACACCGCGGTCGAAATCGATCAACCAGCCATGCCCGCCGGCATCGAACAGGATGTTGTGCGCGTTGAGGTCGGCGTGATCCAGCCCGGCGCGATGAAACCGCGCAATCAGTTGGCCGGTGGCCTCCCACGGCGCGCCACGCCCGGCCACCTGCGCGTGGTCGGCCAGCGAGCGCACATCTTCAAGCCGCTCCATCAACAAGGCCGCGCGGTAGCCCAGGCCTTCGCGCAGATAGCAGGCTGCCAGCGGACGCGGCACCGGCAACTTGCGCTTGATCAGTTCGCGCATCAGCCGGAACTCGGCAAAGCTGCGCGTGCGTCCGGCACCTTTCCACAGATACCGGTCATGGCTCACCCGCGCCGCCATGCCGCCACGCAGGTACTGGCGCAACACGCTGCGGCCGAATGGCGCATCCACGAACCAGGCCCCGCCGCGGCCGCCCTCACCGACCGGCCGCGCCCTGTCGCCCCAGCGTTGCGGCGAAAACAGCCCGGCATCGGCTTGCCGCAGCCGTTCGCGGTCGAACAGAATGGCGCCGTACCCGCGGCCCTCGCGGTACGGCGTCAGCGCTTCGGTGGCGTCGAAAGAAACCATCTATCGAGTCTAACAACACCATGGCTGTAACGCCTGCATCGCTGTGTCTGCTGCGCTTGTCCGCCCTTGGCGATGTCACCCATGTGGTGTCGCTGGTGCGCACGCTGCAAGCGGGTTTCCCGCAGACGCAGCTGCACTGGATCATCGACCAGGCGGGCCTCAAGCTGCTCGACGGCCTGCCCGGCGTGCAGTTCCATGCCTACGACAAACGCGGCGGCGTGGCCGGCATGCGCGCATTACGCCGGTCGCTGGCGCCGCTGGGGCGCTTCGACGCCTTGCTGCAAATGCAGGTGGCCTTTCGCGCCAACGTGTTGTCGGCGCTCGTGCCGGCGCGCCGGCGTATCGGTTACGACCGCAGCCGCTCCAAGGATCTGCACGGGCTGTTCGTCAACGAACGCATCCCCGACCGCCCGGGCATCCACGTACTCGATGCCATCGGCAGCTTCGCCGAGCCGCTGGGCCTGCGCCAGACGCAGGTTCGCTGGGACCTGCCGGTGCCCGCTGACGCGCACGCCTGGGCACGCGCGCAGTGGGACGACGACGGCCGCCCGGTGCTGATGATTTCGCCCTGCTCCAGCCATGTGCGACGTAACTGGTACCCGGAGCGCCACGCGGCGCTGGCCGATCACGCGGCGGCGCAAGGCTGGCGCATCGTGCTGTGCGGCGGCCGCAGTGCCCTGGAACGCAGCACGGCCGACGCCATCGTCGCCGCCACGCGCGCGCCGGTGCTGGACCTGGTCGGCAAGGACACGCTCAAGCAGCTGCCTGCGCTGCTTGCCCGCGCAGACCTGGTGGTCACCCCCGATTCCGGGCCGATGCACATCGCCAACGCGATGGGCACCAAGGTGCTTGGCTTGCACGCGGCCAGCAACCCCAAACGCAGCGGGCCTTACTCGGATGTGCGCTATTGCGTGGACCGCTACGACGCGGCCGCGCGCAAACATCTGGGCAAACCGGCCGAGCAGCTCCGCTGGGGCACCAAGATCGAGTTCGAGGAGGTGATGTCGCTGATTACCGTCGACGACGCGATTGCCGCATTCGAACGCTATCGCGCCGATCATCCGCGCTGAGCATTGGCCGCTGCAGCCACGCGCGTACCGGCGCGTTGCGCGGTGCGCCTGCGCGGCGCGCAAACGTGACGCAGCGACCTCATCGTCCCGCGAGGCGATGGGCAACGCCCTGATCGCCAGCCGCCGGGACACGCACCGCCGGCCCCGCGGTCCCACTGACATACGCCAGCGCGATCACCCGATCACGTCTCAGGCGCCGGTTGCGCGGTAATCCTGATAGGACTTCTCTTCCACATACGACGAGCCCAGCGCCAGATTGATCTGCTTCTTGATCCGCGCACGCTCGTCGTTTTCGATGTACACGCTGCGTGCCAGCTGCACGAAGCCGTCGTCGAAGGTCTGCGACTGTTCCTTGAGCCGGATGTCGTCCTCGATCACCCACAGCCGCTCGTTGACGGCTTTGAGCTCGGCGCGCAGACGCACGATGTCGTGGCCGGCGGCCGGATGCGCCATCCAGCTGTTTTCCAGCGCGGACAACTCGTTGCGCACATTCGCCAGCTTGGCCGCATCGCTCATGCGCTCGGACTTGATCTGCAGGATCGCGATCTTGTCGAGCAGCTCACCAAAGGACACGGGCACCAGGATCTCGGACATGACAGGCCTCCAACGGGGATCGATCGGATTGTAGTCATCGCAGCCACAGCCGGCTGCGACACATAAACAAAAGCCCCCTTGCGGGGGCTGATGCAAATCTGGCGGAGAGGGGGGGATTCGCTCGGCACTACGCGCCTTCGCCCTGCGGGCGGCTTCGCCGTGCAGACAGCTGCGCTGTCTGTCGAACCCGGGGCTTCTCACCCCCCAACGCCGCCGGCGAAACTCACGCGGCACTGGCACAACTGCTCGCCCTAATCTGGCGGAGAGGGGGGGATTCGAACCCCCGAGGCGCTATAAACGCCTGCCTGATTTCGAGTCAGGTACATTCAACCGCTCTGCCACCTCTCCAGATGGTCCCCAGTGTCCTGGGGCCGTGCATCATACGGGCACACGCGCCAGGCCACAAGCGGCCTGGGCCAGTGTCGGTGTCACCGCCTGCCGGCCCGGCGTGAACCGGCGCTGCGGCACCGGCAATGGCTCGGTTGCTGCTGACCGTCCCGGCCGCGATGATGGTGGCGCATCTTCTCCCTGGCGACCGGCCCTATGCTCGAATTCGGACACCTCACCCACGTCGGCCTGCGCCGTGACCTCAACGAGGACACCTATTACGGCGACAGCGAGCTGGGGCTATGGCTGGTGGCCGACGGCATGGGCGGTCACGCCTGCGGCGAGGTGGCCAGTGCGCTGGCGCGCGAGACCATCGTGCGCGAAATCCGCGCCGGCACCCCGCTCGCCCAGGCCGTGCGCATCGCCGACGAAGAAATCATCAAGACCTCGCGCCGCTGCAACGATACGTTGCCGATGGGCACCACCGTGGTCGCCGCACGCGTGCTGGGCCAGCGCTTCGAAGTGGCCTGGGTCGGCGACAGCCGCGCGTATCTGTGGCGCGACGGCCGGCTGGCGCAGTTGAGCCAGGACCACAGTTATGTGCAGGAACTCATCGCCCAGGGCACGTTGACCAGCGAGCAGGCGCGCGCGCATCCGCATCGCAATGTGGTGACCCAGGCGCTGGGCGTCACCGACCCGGCGCACCTCAACGTTGCCACCATGCAGGGCGAACTCAAATCCGGCATGCAGCTACTGCTGTGCAGCGACGGCCTGACCGAGGAAGTGGACGATGCCGCCATCGCCGCAACCCTGTCGCAGGCCGACTGCAGCGCGCAGGAGTGCGTGGAATGCCTGGTGGCGGCGGCACTGGATGGCGGCGGCTCGGACAACATCACCGCCATCCTGGTGCGCAGCTACTGAGCAAGCCTGCGCGCCGTCGGCCTCGGACGTCGGCGCTGATCGCCTAACACAGCGCCGTGCTGCACCCGGCACAGGCCCACCATGGCGTATGCCGCGAGCGCGTGACGGCAGACGCCCCCGGTGCAGCCGTCCTAGCCTGCCGCAGCAACCTCCTCAACCGGCGCATCCCACAGTGCACGACCGGCTTTCTTGCGCAACTGCGCCAGCCGCGCCTCGTGCGCCTGCGTTTCCGACGCGGTGACCACGACCCGCGGCCGCGGCAACAACAAGGCCGGGTCGAAGGTGATCATGCCGCTGCCGTCCTCGGAGCGTTGGCCGGCATCGGCGCTGGCAAAGCCGATCTCTTCCTGCCCGGAGGTCAGCGCGATGTAGACATCGGCCAGGATCTGCGCATCGAGCAGGGCGCCGTGCAGCTGGCGATGCGAGTTGTCCACGCCCAGGCGCTTGCACAAGGCATCCAGTGAGTTGCGCTGCCCCGGGTAACGCTCGCGCGCCATCATCAAGGTATCGGTCACGCTGGCGCGATCGGTGATGCGGCCATAGCCGCTGCCCAGCAGCGAGAGCTCGTTATCCAGAAAGCCCAGGTCGAATGCGGCGTTGTGGATGATCAGCTCCGCACCGTCGATGTAGGCGAGAAACTCCTCCACCACGTCGCTGAAGAGCGGCTTGTCGGCCAGGAATTCCAGGGTCAGCCCGGTCACTTCCTGTGCCCCGGGCTCGAAGTCGCAATCCGGCTTCAGATAGCGATGGAAATTGTTGCCGCTGGGCCGTCGCTCCAGCAGCTCCACCGCACCGATTTCGACGACGCGGTTGCCCTTGCGCCATTCCAGGCCGGTGGTTTCTGTATCGAGAATGATCTGACGCATGAATCCTCTTACGCAGTTGCAGCGCCACTGCGCTGGGCGATGGCCTGGTTGCGGGCGAGCACGTCGACGCGCTCGTTGTCCGGATCGCCATTGTGCCCCTTCACCCAGCGCCAATCGATGCGATGGCGCTGGGTTGCCGCGTGCAGCCGCTCCCACAACTCGCGGTTCTTGACCGGGTCGCCGCCGGCAGTTTTCCATCCGCGGCGCACCCAGCCGGACATCCATTCGGTAATGCCCTGGCGCACGTATTGCGAATCGGTATGCAGCACGATCTGGCACGGCTCGGTCAACGTTTCCAGGGCCATGATCGCCGCCATCAGCTCCATCCGATTGTTGGTGGACACCGCTTCGCCGCCGGCCAATTCCTTTTCGCGGCCGTTGTAACGCAGCAGCGCTGCCCAGCCACCCGGCCCGGGGTTGCCGAGGCAGGAGCCGTCGGTATGCACTTCAATTGATTTCATCAGGTTCCAAGAGTTGCAATGAGGCGAAGGTCAGATCGTGGCCACCGGTTGCGGCCAACGCGACGGCAGCGCAATCGGTGTGGGCGCGATCGGTGCCGAGGCGCGCTTTTCCACTTCAAGTAAATACACCGCGCGCCACGGAGCGCGGCCAGGATCGGAGGAGCCGCGCCCGACACGCCAGATCGGCCCCAGGTAGCGCTCTGTTTCCACGCAGTGCAGGCCGGCGCGCTGCGCCAGCAGCCGCCAGCGATCCGGGCGCAAGGCCACCGGGCCGCGGCGCGCCCAATGAAACCGGTAAGGGCTCAGCGGGTTGAGCGTAAACAGCCACAGCCGGCCACCCGGCATCAACAGCCGCTCGCACTCGCTCAGGAAATCCGCCGCACCGCCAACCACGGCATGTTGCACCACGATGGCCTGCAGGCTTTCGGTTGGCAGCGGGAACGGCATGGCGCAGCGGGCATCGCCGGCGAACCGCCCCGCGCTGCGGAACAGGCGCAGCCCGCGCCCATCCAGCGACTCGCGTGGCGGCAGATCCTTGTTCGGCGTCAGCCACAACCACGGCTGAGAGGGACGCGTCTGCAGCGCCTCCAGTGCCAGGCGACGCTCGGACTGGAGCAGGCCGCGCCCTGCCCCCGTATCAAACCAGGATGAGACACCAGCTTGACGGGAGAATGGCGGGGCAGGCATGGTCCCAATTCTATGCGACTGATCGCCCTGCCCGCATTCGATGACAATTACATCTGGGCGCTGGTCGCCGCGGATGGCCGCGCCATCATTGTCGACCCCGGACAGGCCGAGCCGGTCATCGCTGCCGCACAGCACGATGGCGTGGTACCCACCGCCATCCTGTTGACCCACCATCACGCCGATCATGTCGGCGGCGTGGCCACGCTTCAGCAGCGCTGGCCGGACCTGGAGGTGTTCGGGCCTGACGACGAGCGCATTCCCGGCGACGCGCATCCGGTCGGTCAGGGCGAGCGCCTGACGCTGTTGGGGACGGCATTGGAGGTGCTGGAGGTTCCCGGCCACACCCGCACCCATATCGCGTTTGTGACGGACACCCACCTGTTCAGCGGTGATACCCTGTTCAGCCTAGGCTGTGGGCGGATGTTCGAAGGTACCGCTCCCCAGATGTTCGACTCGTTGCAGCGCCTGGCTTCCCTGCCTGGCGATACGCTTGTGTGTTGTGGCCACGAATACACCCTGGCCAACGCGGCCTTTGCGCTGCATGTCGATCCCACCAACGCTGCCTTGCAGCGCCGTCAACAGGAAGCCCAGGCCATGCGTCATGCAGCCCGTCCTACCCTGCCGATTTCGCTCAAGAGTGAACTGGCCACCAATCCGTTCTTACGTACCAACCGCCCCGAGATCCGCGCCGCAGTCACAACGCGCCCGACTGCAGCGGCATCCTCCGAAGTAGACGTATTCGCCGAACTTCGGCGCTGGAAAGACGAATTTCGCGCATGAGGCGGTTGGTGTTGGCAGTGCTGGCCGCGTTTGCGGCCACTGCACCGGCAGCGGCCTCGTCCAACGACGCAGCCCGCCTGAAACCCGCAGACGGCCCCACCGCATCGTCCACCGCACCCAGCATGCGTAACGGGCGGGAGATCTTTTCGGCATTTCTGGACGGCCGTGCCGATCCCGGCTGCGACAGCGAACACAGTGACACGCGCTGGGAGCAGCACTTCTCACGCGCCCCGGCCCGCCTGGCCGACGATGCACAGGATGTCCTGCCGCTGTTCGGTTATGTCGTCGATGAATTGCGCGCCGCCGACATGCCGACGGAATTCGCGCTGATTCCCTTCGTCGAGAGCGGTTATCGCCCCGGTGCGCGTAACGGCAGCGGCCCTGCGGGCCTGTGGCAGTTTGTCGCCACCACTGCACGTAACCACCATGTACCGGTGGGCGCGCAATACGATGGCCGCCTGTCGGCGGTGGATTCCACTACTGCGGCGGTGCGCTATCTCAAGACCTTGTACGGCATGTTCGGTGGCGACTGGCGACTGGCGCTGATGGCGTACAACGCCGGCGAGTACCGCGTGCTGCAGGCAATGCGCAGCGCCGGGGTGAATGCCCAGAATGCCAGCCCGTCGCAACTGCCCGGCATGTCCAAGGTCACCTACGACTACGTCGAAAAACTGCATGCGCTGGCCTGTGTCCTGGACCACGCGCAACAACAGGGTACGTTGCTGACCTCGCTGGACCGCCAGGTGCCCGTACTGACCGAGCACGCACTCCCCGCCGGCACCAGCCTCAACACCTGGGCCGGGCAGCGTGCCATCGAGCCGCAACTGCTGGCCCGCCTGAACCCTGCCGTGGCAGGTGCGCGCGCGGCCCCCAGGGGCGTCCATGTCCTGGCTCCGGCAGCGCCCGCGCAGCCCGGCTCCAGCGGTGCCGTCGTCGCCTCGACGACTCCAGTGATGGCCACGGATAACGGCGCCGCCTCCACCAGTGCTGTGATAGCCAAGGCGTCCGGCGCGCCCGCCCGGACCCACACGGTTCGCAACGGCGAATCTGCCTGGGCCATTGCCCGCCGTTACGGCATCACCGTGGCCACCCTGCTTGCCAGCAATGGCCTGGACAAGCGCGCGGTACTGAAGCCGGGCATGGTGCTGTCGTTCAACGACGCACCCTGAGGGCGCACCGGTCGGCGCCCCCACCGTTCCGGGTGCCGAACTCCCCGACCGCCATAGCCATCACGCTCTTGCAGAAGCGGCCCTGGCCGCGAGGGGGGCGTTCCCGGGAACAGTCCCCTCACGGCCAGGGCCGCTACCACCACGACACTACGCGCAGTGCGTAACGACCCGGCTAGCCGCTCGTGCCCGGCATCCTGCACTGGATAGCTTGCAACGCCGCCCGAGCGCAGGCCATGCGCGTCATTGCCACTGAACTGCCTTGTCTGGAAACGTTTTTCCGAGTCCAGGCAGCAGATTCTGCATGCGCCAAGCGCTGGCACAGGCAAGCACACCACCTCACCTTCGGACTGTTCGCACAGCACGGTGACAGGCAAAGAAAAAGCCCGGTTACCCGGGCTCGTTCCTGACACCATCCGACAGCGCGACCTTACAGCTGCGCTTCTTCGATCTGGATCTTGTACCGCTTGCGCATTTCTTTGACGTAGGCCTGCGCGGCATTGTTGCCATCGATCTGGCTCAGCTGCTCGCGCAGCATCGTCTGCTGTTCGGCCGGCATCTGCTTGAGGTCGCCCGGCGTCGCCTTGCTGATGACGAAGACCGCGAAACGACCGCCATCGAGCTCCACCTTTCCTGCCGATGGCTTGCCTGCAGTCGGACGCGGGGCACTGAAGATTGCGCGGTTTGCAGCCGGTGTCGGAATCGGCGCGGTACGCGGCAACCCCGGGATCGGCTGCACCTGCAGCTTCTCGCTGGCAGCCAGTGCCTGCAGGGTCTCGCCCTTCTGCACGCGCGCCAGCAGCGCATCGGCCGCAGCAGCCGCTGCTTTTTCAGTGCGATCGGCGTGAACCGCGGCAATCACCTTGTCGCGCACCTTGTCCAACGGCAACGCCTGTTCGGCGGTGTGATTGGTTACACGCAGCACCACGCTGTGGTTGGGCGCGATGGTGATCGGGTCGCTCACCGTGCCGTCCTGCACCAGCGTTTCGGAGAACGCCGAACGCAGCACCGCCGGGTTGGCGGCAATGCCGCTGGCCGTGGTCCGCGAGAACGGGCCCAGCGTCTGCACCGGCAGGCCGACCTGCTTGGCCGCAGGCTCCAGCGCGGTGGGGTTTTTGTAGACCTGATCCACCAACTTGCCGCTCACGTCCGCAAATGCCTTGTCGGCGTCTGCCTTGAGCTGCTCGGCGGCCAGCTGGTCACGCACCTGCTCGAACGACTTGCCCTGGCCGCCCTTGACCTCACGCAACTGGATCACGTGATAACCGAACTCGCTCTTGACCGGCCCGACCACGTCGCCCGCCTTCATCGAAAACAGTGCGTCTTCGAATGGCTTGACCATGGTGCCCTTTTCGACCCAACCCAGGTCGCCACCGGCAGCCTTGGAACCGGGGTCCTGCGAGTTGGCCTTGGCCAGTGCCGCAAAATCGGCGCCTGCCTGCTTGGCTTCCGCTGCAAGCTTTGCCGCCTTCGCCTCGGCCGCCTTTTGCGCGGCAGCATCGCTGCCGGCACTGATCAGGATATGCGACGCCAGACGCTGATCCGGCTCGACGAAGCGCGCCTTCTCTTCCTCATAGCGCTTGCGCAACGTCGCCTCGTCGGCTGCCGTGGCAGGCGGCATCGTGGCGGCATTGAGCTCCACATATTCGATGGTCACCGTCTCGGGCTGACGGAAGTCCTGCGCATGCGTGTCGTACCACTGCTTGATCTGCGCATCGCTAACGGGTGCGGTATCGGCCGCCGGCGCCGGCAGCATTGCCAACTCCACATCGCGCGTCTCGCCCATCAGCTTGAGCAGACGCTCGAACTCGGCCTTGGTTGCAAACCCCGATTCGGCCACGGCCTGCGGGATCACCGACTGCTGCAGGCTGTCGCGTACCAGCGCGTCGAACTGCGCAGGCGTGCGCGGCGGCGTGCCCTGTGCCAGCGCGGCGCGATACTGGTCGGGGCTGAACTTGCCGTCGACCTGGAACGCCTGGATGTTGGTGATGTAGTCGCGCACCGTCGCATCGCCGATCACGATGCCGGCATCTTCCGCGCCCAGACGCACCACTTGTTCGTCGACCAGCTGGTCGAGTACCTGCAGCTTGTTCTCGCGGGATTCGAACGTGCGCGGGTCGAAATTCTCGCCCTGGCGCTGACGTTCCTGCATGCGCGCCTGCTCGAAGCGTGCACGGAAATCCTGCGTGCTGATCTCATGGTGCTGCCACAGCAGCGAGACCGGCCACCATGACGGCGCCGATTTCCACCACGTGGGTGGCGCCTGTACCTTGGCCACGTTGTTGGCGCCAATGCCGCCCAGGTAGCTGTTGTCGATGACGAACAGGAACGGAATCATCAGCAACCCCAGGATGGCGGTAGCGATCCAGCCTGACGTCTTGTCGCGAAGTTTCTGCAGCATTGGCAAATCACGGCCTGTGGGCGAGCCGCGCAGTGTAACCCGCTTGACGCCAAGCACCCAGCCCGACGCCCGCCACCACAGCGCGGCGATGCATAAAACCGGATCACGGCGCAGAGGCCGCGGCGCCCTGGACGTGGTGGAGAGAAGGACAGACATGGCACCCGCTCCGCCATGCCCAGGCCATCTGTCTGCAGCGCTGCAACCGCCAAACCCACCGCGAGACAGACACCATAAAAAAAGCCCCCGGCACAAGGCCGAGGGCTCGGGTACAACTGGCGGAGCGGACGGGACTCGAACCCGCGACCTCCGGCGTGACAGGCCAGCATTCTAACCAGCTGAACTACCGCTCCGCTTTAAACTTGGACATCTTCCCCACCGCATTCGCAGCGCGAATGTTGTGGAGAAAACGAAGCCCCCAATCGCTCAGGGGCTTCGGTGTAACTGGCGGAGCGGACGGGACTCGAACCCGCGACCTCCGGCGTGACAGGCCAGCATTCTAACCAGCTGAACTACCGCTCCGCGCTTGAAACCTTGCCTGGTGCTTAGTGGTGGGTGCTGAGGGTTTCGAACCCCCGACCCTCTCCGTGTAAGGGAGACGCTCTACCGCTGAGCTAAGCACCCTAGCGAGTCGATTAGTTTACTGCATCCTTCAGGGCTTTGCCAGCCTTGAATGCGGGATTCTTCGAAGCGGCGATCTTGATGCTGTCGCCCGTCTTCGGATTGCGGCCGGTACGCTCAGCGCGCTCGCGGACCTGGAAGGTGCCGAAGCCAACGAGGGTGACGGCGTCGCCCTTCTTCAGCGCCTTGGTGATTTCGCTCACAACCGCGTCGACAGCACGGCCAGCTTCAGCCTTGGAGATGTCAGCGGCAGCGGCAACGCCATCGATCAATTCGGTTTTATTCATTCTTGAAACTCCCTTTGCGGCAGATGCCGCGGAATCGACAATCGGCGCTCTTGCCGTTAGCGAAGAACCCGACACAAGTGGTATCGCGTGACGCATCACATTTTGCCGCGCCCACGAGTCGTGCATTTATACCAGCGCCCCCAACAGCACGCAAGCCAAAACCCAATAACGACGCGGGTTTTGGCTTGTTTCGGGATGTCCTAGACAGCGCGCGTTAGTGCTTGACGCGCGTGCCGGGAGTGGTGCGCGACTTACCGCGGACGGCAACGCGCGATGCAGTCTTGCGCGCCTTTTCCTTGCCGGCCTTTTTCGGTGCCAGCGGGCGCTCCAACGCCAGGTCCAGCACTTCGTCGATCCACTTCACCGGCACGATTTTGAGATCGCGGGTGACGTTGGCCGGGATGTCGGCAAGATCCTTGCGGTTCTCGTCCGGGATCAACACCGTGCGGATACCGCCGCGCAATGCCGCCAGCAGCTTCTCCTTCAACCCACCGATCGCCGAGACGCGGCCACGCAGGGTGATCTCGCCGGTCATCGCCACATCGGCACGGATAGGCACCTTGGTCAGGATCGACACCAGCGAAGTCACCATCGCAATGCCCGCGCTCGGGCCATCCTTGGGGGTCGCGCCGTCGGGCACGTGCACGTGCACGTCCTGCTTCTGCAGGAAATCCACGTCGATGCCCAGCCGCTCGGCGCGCGAACGTACCACCGACAGCGCAGCCGATGCCGATTCCTTCATGACGTTGCCAAGCTGACCGGTGAGGATCAGGTTGCCCTTGCCCGGCACCAGCGTGGATTCGACCTGCAGCAACTCGCCGCCGACTTCGGTCCATGCCAGACCGGTCACAAGGCCGATCTCGTTTTCTTCTTCGGCGCGCCCGAAGTCGAAACGACGCACACCCAGATACGTGTCGAGATTCTTCGAACCAACCGTTACCAGCGCCTTTGGCTTGCCCTTCTTGGCCACGGCTTTCTTGCCCGCCGGCTGCGGGCCGGCCAGCGCGATTTCCTTGACCACCTTGCGGCAGATCTTGGCGATTTCACGCTCCAGGTTACGCACGCCCGATTCGCGCGTGTAATAGCGCACGACATCCTGGATCGCATCGGCACCGATCTCGATCTCTTCCGGCTTCAAACCGTTGGCCTTGATCTGCTTGGGCACCAGATACCGCATGGCGATATTGAGCTTTTCATCCTCGGTGTAGCCGGGGATGCGGATCACTTCCATGCGGTCCAGCAGCGGGCCCGGGATGTTGAGCGAGTTGGAGGTGGCGACGAACATCACCTCCGACAGATCCAGATCCACTTCCAGATAATGGTCGTTGAAGGAGTTGTTCTGCTCCGGATCCAGCACTTCCAGCAATGCCGACGACGGATCGCCACGGAAGTCCATCGACATCTTGTCGATCTCGTCCAGCAGGAAAAGCGGGTTCTTGCTGCCGACCTTGTTGAGGTTCTGCACCAGGCGGCCCGGCATCGAGCCAACGTAGGTCCGGCGATGGCCGCGGATCTCGGCCTCGTCGCGGATGCCGCCCAGGCTCATGCGCACGAACTTGCGGTTGGTCGCCTTGGCGATCGATTGGCCGAGCGAGGTCTTGCCCACACCCGGCGGCCCGACCAGGCACAGGATCGGCCCCTTCATCTGCTTCACGCGCGACTGCACAGCCAGGTATTCAAGGATGCGCTCCTTGACCTTGTCCAGACCGTAGTGGTCGGCGTCCAGCGTGTCTTCGGCCACCTTGAGGTCCTTGCGCACCTTGGTGCGCTTCTTCCACGGCACGCCCAGCAGCCAGTCCAGATAGTTGCGCACCACCGCCGCTTCGGCGGACATGGGCGACATCTGCTTGAGCTTGTTGAGCTCGGCCTTGGCCTTGGTCTCGACCGGCTTGGGCATGCCCGCCTCGGCGATCTTGCGGGCAAGCTCTTCCAGCTCACCCGGCGCGTCGTCCAGGTCGCCCAGTTCCTTCTGGATCGCCTTCATCTGTTCATTGAGGTAGTACTCGCGCTGGCTCTTTTCCATCTGCGACTTGACGCGGCCGCGGATGCGCTTTTCCAGCTGCTGCACGTCGATTTCGCCGTCCACCAAGCCAACCAGCAGCTCCAGGCGCTCACCGATATCGGTGATCTCCAGCAGGCGCTGCTTGTCGGCCAGGCGCACGCCGATATGCGCGGCGATGGTGTCGGCCAGGCGCCCCGGCTCGTCGATGCCGGCCAGGGTCTGCAGTAGTTCCGGCGGCAGCTTGCGGTTGGTCTTGACGTACTGCTCGAACAGCGACATCAGCGAGCGCGCAATCGCTTCCACCTCGCGCGGCTCACGAGCATCGCTGGCTTCGACCTCGGTGCCTTGGCCCTGCAGTGCGCCGTCCTGCTCGACGACCTTGTCGACAGTGACGCGCGACAGGCCTTCGACCAGCACCTTGATGGTGCCGTCGGGCAATTTGAGCAGCTGCAACACCTGCGCCAGGGTGCCGACGGTATACAGATCGCCGGCCGCCGGGTCGTCGGTTTCGGCCGACTTCTGCGCCACCAGCAGGATGCGCTTGTCCGCTTCCATGGCTTTTTCCAGCGCGCGCATCGACTTGTCACGGCCGACGAACAGCGGGATCACCATGTGCGGAAACACCACCACGTCGCGCAGCGGCAACACCGGCAGATCGAAAACTTCTGATTGGGACTGGGCCATGGGGCGCTCCGCAGGAATGGGGGTTTAGAGGCACAAAAAAGCCGATGGCCCCGTTATGGGGCCATCGGCGAGGTGTTGCAAGTAGCGCTCGGAAAGCCTTTAGCCGCGAGCGGGGCCAGGCCCGGGCAACGCGGCCGCAGGACTCAGTCGCCGGACGCGGCCTTGGCCGGAGCCGGTTGCGCCTGGTAGATCAGGTACGGCTCGGATTTGTGCTCGATCACCGACTCGTCCACCACCACCTTGCTGACGTTTTCCTGCGAGGGCAGCTCGTACATCGTGTCCAGCAGGACCGATTCGACGATGGTGCGCAGGCCACGGGCACCGGTCTTGCGCTTGAGCGCCTTCTTGGCGATCGCGGACAAGGCATCCGGGCGGAACTCCAGTTCCACGCCTTCCATGTCGAACAGCTTCTTGAACTGCTTGGTGATGGCGTTCTTCGGCTCGGTCAGGATCTTGATCAGCGCCGGCTCGTCCAGCTCCTCCAGCGTTGCAACCACCGGCAGGCGGCCGACGAATTCGGGGATCAGGCCGAACTTGATCAGATCTTCCGGCTCGACCTCTGCCAGGATCTTGCCAACTTCCTGCTTGCGCTCACTGCTCTTGACCTTGGCACCGAAGCCGATGCCGCCAGCGTCGTTGGAACGCTGCTGAATCACCTTGTCCAGGCCGGCGAACGCGCCGCCGCAGATGAACAGAATGTTCTTGGTGTCGACCTGCAGGAACTCCTGCTGCGGATGCTTGCGGCCACCCTGCGGCGGCACCGAGGCAACCGTGCCTTCGATCAGCTTCAGCAGCGCCTGCTGCACGCCTTCGCCGGACACGTCACGGGTGATCGACGGGTTCTCGCTCTTACGCGAGATCTTGTCGATTTCGTCGATATAGACAATGCCCTGCTGCGCCTTCTCGACGTCGTAGTCGCACTTCTGCAGCAGCTTCTGGATGATGTTTTCCACGTCCTCGCCGACATAGCCGGCCTCGGTCAGCGTGGTGGCATCGGCGATCGTGAACGGCACATTGAGCAGGCGTGCCAGCGTCTCGGCCAGCAGCGTCTTGCCCGACCCGGTCGGACCGACCAGCAGGATGTTGGACTTCGCCAGCTCGACGTCGTCGTTTTTGCTGCGGCTCTCGATGCGCTTGTAGTGGTTGTACACCGCCACTGCGAGCGTGCGCTTGGCGCGCAACTGCCCGATCACGTACTGATCCAGCACTTCAAGGATCTCGCGCGGCTTGGGCAGGCTGGAACGTGCCGACTGCGCCTTCTCTTCGAGTTCTTCGCGGATGATGTCGTTGCACAGCTCAACGCACTCATCGCAGATGAACACGCTGGGACCGGCAATCAGCTTACGGACTTCATGCTGACTCTTACCGCAGAACGAGCAGTAGAGAATCTTGTTGCTGTCGCCGGAACGACCTTGGCGGTCTTCGCTCATGCTTCTGTTACCCAGTTACCCCACCCGATGTACGGGGGTTCGATTTCGAGAATAGCACAGGGTCGGGAGGACATTCGCCCCACCCGACCCTGCCGGTTTTTCCTGCAATTTCAGCGACCTGGCGATCAAGACGGCTGGATCGACTCTTCCGGACGACGCTCGAGCACCTGATCGACCAGACCATAGGCCTGCGCATCGACCGCACTCTTGAAGTTGTCGCGCTCGGTGTCGCGCGCGATGGTTTCCAGCGACTGACCAGTGTGCTTGGCCAGGATCTCGTTCAGGCGCGAACGCAGGGTCAGGATTTCACGGGCGTGGATGTCGATATCGGTCGCCTGGCCCTGGAAGCCGCCCAGCGGCTGATGGATCATCACGCGCGAGTTCGGCAGCGCGTAACGCTTGCCGGCCGCACCCGACGCCAGCAGCAGCGCGCCCATCGAGGCCGCCTGACCGACGCAGATGGTGCTCACGTCCGGCTTGATGTACTGCATGGTGTCGTAGATCGCCATGCCGGCCGTGACCACGCCGCCGGGCGAATTGATGTAGATGCTGATGTCCTTTTCCGGGTTGTCCGCTTCCAGGAACAGCAGCTGGGCCACGATGACGTTGGCCATATGGTCGTCGATGGGACCGACCAGGAAGATCAGACGCTCCTTCAGCAGACGCGAGTAGATGTCGTACGCACGCTCGCCACGGCTGGTCTGCTCGACCACCATGGGCACCAGGTTCAGGGCTTTGGTCACAATGCTCATCGGTCTTCCTGTTGTGGCAGCGGCCTGTGCCGACGCCCGTGTTCGATATCCGCACCCTGACGACGGCAGGGCGCGGTTCTCTTGCTACCGCCTCAGACCCGGATGGCGTCCTGGAACGACAGCGGCTGCTCGGTGTGCTGGGCGCGCTCGGCGATCCAATCGATCACCTGCTCTTCCATCACACGGCTCTGCAGCCCACCCATCAGTTGGGGGTCGTTGCGGTACATCTCAATGACCTGTTCGGGCTCTTCGTAGGTCGAGGCGATCAGACGCAGCGTTTCGCTGACGCGCTTGGATTCCAAACGCAGTTCATTGCGACGGGCCACTTCGCCCACCAGCAGACCGACCAGCACGCGCTTGGCGGCGGCGTCCATGAAGCCCTGATGCGCGTCGTCCGGCACCTGGCCCGGATCGCGGCCGCTGCGGCGAACCTGCTCAACCTGCTGGGCCAGCATCGAACGCGCTTCGTTCTCGACCAGACGCGGCGGCATTTCGACGTGCGCGTAGGCGGCAATCAGCTGCTCGCCCACTTCGCGACGCAGGCGGTTCATCAGCGCGCCCTTGAGCTCGCGCTCCAGGTTGGTGCGGATGTCGGCGCGGAACTGCTCGGCATCGCCACTCTTCACGCCGAAGCTCTTGATGAACTCCTTGTCCACTACCGGCAGCACCGGCTCGGACACCTCGACCGCCTTGACGTGCACCTGCACGGTCTTGCCGGCCAGCTGCGGCACGCGCCACTCGGCGGGGAAATCGATGGTCAGGGTCTTGTCTTCACCCTTGGTCAGGCCTTCCAGGCCCTTTTCGATCTGGTCGAACATCACGCCCGAGCCCAGCACGCTGCTGCCGGTCTCCACGCCTTCGGCGGGCAGACGCTCGTCGCCGGCCTGCGACCAGGTCTCCAGCGCCACCAAGTCGCCGACCTGCGCGCCGCGCTCGACCGGATTCCAGGTGCGGCGCTGCAGGCGCAGGTTTTCGATCATCTGGTCGATGTCGGCATCGGTCACTTCGGCGGTATGACGCACCACCGACAGCTGGCTCACGTCGATGTCGCCGAAATCCGGCACCACTTCGAAAGTGGCGACGAAATCGAAGTCGCTCTCGCCCTGGTCGATCCGCGGGTTGCCGGCCAGGCGCAGCGAGTGCTCGCGCACCGCCGAATCGAAGGTCTCCCGCAGCAGGCCTTCCATCGCTTCGGCACGCACCTGCTGACCGAAGCGCTGCTCGATGACCTTGGTCGGCACCTTGCCGGGACGGAAGCCCTTGATGCGGGTGGTCCGCGCAAGTTCGCGCAGGCGGCCACCGACATGCGTCTCCAGGCGCTCCTGCGGCAGGGTGAAGGTCAGGCGGCGTTCCAGATTGCCGGTGGATTCGATCGATGCTTGCATGTTGACTCCTGCCACCGACAGCGCACGGCGTCGGCACGAGATGGAAGATGCGGGTTGACGGATGGCGAGAAAGCCGCCGAGCCTTGTAGTTTCGCCGATAACGGCGGCCGCTGCCAGCGGGATGCGTGCAATGGCACGCCTGGCGAGAAAAACCTGTGGTCTACATGGGCGGCGGCGGCCGGAACACTCACGGCCGCGCTGCACTGGTGCGAAAGGGGGGACTCGAACCCCCACGCCTTGCGGCGTCAGAACCTAAATCTGGTGCGTCTACCAATTCCGCCACTTTCGCAGTGCTGTACGCGCCCGCCATTGTTGCAGGGATGCTGGCAAAGAAAAAGCGCTGCTGCCGGTCCAGGGCGGTCTGCCGCCATTTCTGACCTTCCTGGCGGCCCTTGGCTCCCTCTTCGCAGCGCTCCCGACATCTACCAGTACGCTAGAGTCCGGTGAATGGTTCAGCGTGGCGCCCTGCTGCAGCATGAAGCAGTGCCGTGTTCTTGTGCACGGCGACAGCAATGTTTGCGAAAATTCCGTTAATCAGCCGAGAGAGACAACCGCCGCGATGAGAGATCGGTATCGGCAGATCGTGGCACTGTCGCGAGACTGCATCAAAGAGATCGACCTCAACGGGCGGATCACGGCAGTCAACGTCAACGGCTTGACCGTCCTTGGCGCCAGCCACCAGGACCAGCTGCTCTCCCGCCCGTGGCGCGAGTTCTGGCCGGCGGAGTCCGTGCACCTGGTGGATGCGGCAATGGCAGCATCGATCGATGGCACGGTGCACGAGTTCGAGGCGGCCTGCGTCAATTTCGTTGGCGTCCGGCAGACCTGGCAGGTGGTCACCAGCCCGTTGTTCGATGAGTTCGGCAATGTCGAAGCCATCCTGGCGGTCAGCAAGAACATCTCTGACCGCCGGGCACTGGAGGCGGCCTTCCACACGCTGGACCGCACCCTGAAGGCAGAGCGTGAATTCTCCATCGGCGCGCTGATGCTGGCACGCACGCGCGAGCATTCGCTGTCGACCGAGCTGCATACCTTGCGCGACCTGCACGAGCGCACCGAAGGCGACCTGGATATCGCGCGTGCCGCGCAGGGCGCTGCGGAGAAGATTTCCGAGCAGGCGCAGAAAGGCGAGGCAGTCGGCCAATTGCTTGCCGGCGTCGTGCACGACTTGAACAACGTGCTGCAGGCTGCCACGTCGGCGATCGATCTGGTGGTGCAACGCGGGCAGATCGATGCACAGGATGCCAAGCTGCTCGGCGTCGCCGATGCGGCGCTTCAACACGGCTCGGTCATGGCGCAGCGCCTGGTCGGGTTTTCGCGCCAATATCCGTATAGCCCCGAAGTGGTCGACCTGGCCGCCCTGGCCGAACAGCTCAACCCGCTGCTGGAGCAGGTGATCAGCGCGGACCTGCAGCTGCAGTTGCACAGCGATGCGGGCGGATGCTGCGCGATGGTCGACCGACACACGGTGGAACGCGCGATCTTGAACTTGGTCATCAATGCGCGCGATGCCTGCGACAGCGGCGGCATCATCCGTGTCGAGACGGGCTACGCACGCGTGACCGAGGCCGACGCAAGCCTGACCAAACCCGCCGGGGCCTACGTCACCATCGCCGTCGCCGATAATGGTCATGGGATGGATCAACAGGTGCAGTCACGCCTGTTCGAAGCCTACTTCACCACCAAGGGTGCAGACCGCGGCGCCGGCCTGGGCCTGGCGCAGGTCCACAGCGCCGTGCGGCAGGCAGGCGGTTTTGTCGAAGTCATTTCGGCGCCGGGTGAAGGCGCGCGCTTCCTGCTTGCGTTTCCACGCGTGGATCAGGCTTAGCATCTGATCGGCGGGTGCAAGAGCCGACACACTGCATTGCGCCGCAAGCAAGTGAGATACCGGTGTAAACCGCTGCGTAATGCGGCGCACCGCATCACCGATGCCACAGGCCGATTACTGCCGCCCGCCGGCACTACCTCGGTCGTGTCGGCACCATGCCGATGTAGTTCAAGAAGTCGGCGGGACGTCTGCAACGATGACATGCGCTCGCGCTGAGAGTCATCCAGCCACCTTTGTGAGCGATGCAGCCTTGCCAGTCACTTGCCGCGTAGCCTGGATGCCAACCGAACCGCCTGGTGACGCCGACTCGTCCTGACTGGCCCTTGCACCGGGAAAAGCGGCGCCCCCTGGCGCACTGATGCTGGCCTGCGTCCAGGCAGCCGCGCCCAACATCCGATGAATCGATAGAGGCAAAGGCGTGCGTGACACCTCGCGCATTCGCGCCGGGAGTGCGCGCTTCGTTGTTGCCGAATGCGGCCCTGATCCACAGGCCCATAGTCTGGCCTCCTGAACAGTCAGGGCCTCGCCAGCACCCATCCATTACCTGTCGCAACGCCGTCACTGGCGATCAGGGCACCGCGTTCGCCTCGGGCCACACGCCCCGCTGACAACGCGCTGATCGCATGCAATCCATGCCACCACTGTCGGCAGCCAATACCTTGAAGCCTCCCATCACTCCCCCACGCAGCCGCATTCCCCTGCGGTCGCACATCAGGACACCCGCCATGGGAAACAAACGAAATCGCAATGCATCACGTCTGCTCACCGCCATTGGAACCGCGCTGGCCTTCCTGCCCGTGATCGCGATGGCATCGCCTGCGCGTGGCACCCTGCTCAACAGCAACTTCCTCACCAGCTATACCCGCACCGCGCTTGCTGCATTGCTGCCTAATGACAAGGCCAGCGACCTGCCCAAATGCGATGTCAGGGTGGCCGAGTTCACCTATGCAACGGTCGGCGTGAAGGGTGAACCGACCACGGCGTCTGGCGTAGTGCTCGTGCCAGGCGGTGCCAGCTGCACAGGCCCCTATCCGTTGCTGAGCTGGGACCCAGGCACCGAACCGCAACGTGCCGCAGAGCAGGCCAAGGAGATTCGTGACGCAAAGGGCGATGACCCGCTCGTCACCCGACTGGCCGGCCAGGGATACGTGGTGGTCAGCACCGATTATCTGGGCTTGGGCAAGTCCACCTATCCATTCCACCCCTACCTGCACGCGGACAGCGAAGCCAGCGCGACCATCGATGCGATGCGCGCCGCCCGCCAGGTCCTGGCGCGGCTGAACACCCCGCTGTCGGGCAAGGTGATGCTGTCGGGCTACTCGCAAGGTGGTCACGCCGCCATGGCAACCCAGCGCGAAATCGAGGCGCACTATCCCAACGAATTCAAGCTGGCCGCCAGCGCACCGATTTCCGGCCCGTATGCATTGAGCCAGACCTTCCTGGACAGCTGGAGCGGACGCAATGCCGTTGGCGAAAGCACGTTCGGCCTGGTGCTGGTGACCTACGCCCTGGTCGGCATGCAGCACGCCTACCAGAATGTCTACCTCTCGCCGTCACAAGTGTTCAAGGACCCGTGGGCGGGAAAAGTCGAAGGCCTTTTCCCGGGCAAGAACGATCTGATCGATCTGGCCGTCGGCGGACTGCTGCCGACGATCGACAAGGTCGGCAGCTATTTCCAGCCGAGCTTCTACAAGGATTTCCCGCTCAACCCCAACAACCGGTTCCGCCAGGACCTGGCGCGTAACGATCTGCTGGACTGGACGCCACGGACGCGCACATTGCTCTGCGGCTCCTCCAATGACGCCACCGTGCCACTGAAGAACGCGAGCACCGCCATCGACGCCTTCAAGCGCCGCGGCAGCACGCAGGTCTCGGTGGTGGATGTGGGCACCGGCAATCCCGCCGACAACGATGCCCTGGCACATCTGGCCAGCAAGGAAAGCTGCATGATCGCCGTGCGCCAGCAGTTGCTGGACAAGCAACGCTGAACGCAGGCGCTTGCGCACAGCGACACGGGACGCACGCAACACCAGGACGGCGCGCAGCGCATTGCCGCCGTCTGCACAGCGACGATGCCGTTGCCAGGATGAAAAAGCCGGGCGCCATTGATCTGGCGCCCGACGCGCCAGCGGTCATTGCACACAGCAAGACGCGCTGGATGCCACGCAGGCCAGGATTGCCTGCGTCTGCGACAGGCATCCGCGCAAAGAAAAACAGCCACTCAACTTGAGTTGAGTGGCTGCCTGTCTGGTGGGCCGTCAAGGATTCGAACCTTGGACCTATTGATTAAGAGTCAACTGCTCTACCAACTGAGCTAACGGCCCTGAAACTGGTCGCACATTGTATGCGCGTTTTTGCTTCGTTGCAACACCCCGCGACGCATCGGGTCAAACTTTCCTGCACTTGCCTGTCATTCAGTGGGGTGGCTGAGGGGACTCGAACCCCCGACATCTGGAATCACAATCCAGTACTCTAACCAGCTGAGCTACAGCCACCACTGAAAACCTGCTTCCTACCGTACCGCCGATGGCGCGCCCGACAGGACTCGAACCTGTAACCGCCGGCTTAGAAGGCCGGTGCTCTATCCGGTTGAGCTACGGGCGCCCGGACCGAACTTCGCATTCCCACGCCGCCAGGAGCTCGGAATGGTCGGGGTAGAGGGATTCGAACCCCCGACATCCTGCTCCCAAAGCAGGCGCGCTACCAGACTGCGCTATACCCCGGCGGGACCTTTCAATCCCGAAGGCTGGAAAGGTCGGCTATTTTGGGAACGATTGGCCTCGCTGTCAATCACCCTGTGTAAATTGGACGATCCGGTATCCTCTCAACAACGCGCGCCAACTCGGCGAGCACCTACTTTCATGGAGAACACGCATGCGTAGCGGTAACCCGGCCCTCCGGGAATCCACGTTCCTCGACCTCGGCTCCGGCTCGGTGGTCACCCGCGATGGTCAGGCGATGACACTCAACGGCACGGTCAACAAGACCGGCCTGCTGTTGCTGATGGCGGTCCTCACCGCTGCGTTCGCATGGTCGCAATCGCTTGGCGCCGACGGCGTCCCGCTGCCGGCCGCACGTATCTACATGATTGCCGGTGCGATCGGCGGACTGGTGCTCGCGCTGGCGACCAGCTTCAAGCCGACCTGGGCGCCGATCACCGCGCCGCTGTACGCACTGGTGGAAGGTTTCTTCCTGGGTTCGATCTCGGCCGTGTACGAAGCACGCTTCAACGGCATCGTATTCCAGGCGGTCCTGCTGACCTTCGGCACCATGTTCGCGCTGCTGTTCGCGTACCGCAGCGGCATGATCAAGGCAACCGAGAACTTCAAGCTGGGCGTGGTGGCGGCGACCGGCGGCATTGCGCTGGTGTATCTGGCGACGATTGTCCTGGGCTTTTTCGGCGTGCGGATTCCCTTCATCCACGACTCGGGCCTGGTCGGCATCGGCTTCAGCCTGTTCGTGGTGGTGGTGGCGGCACTGAACCTGGTGCTGGATTTCGACTTCATCGAAAGCGGTGTCGAGCAGGGCGCACCCAAGCACATGGAGTGGTACGGCGCGTTCGGCCTGATGGTCACACTGGTGTGGCTGTACATCGAGTTCCTGCGCTTGCTGTCGAAGCTGCAGTCGCGGAACTAAGCCGGGAATCGGGAATCGGGATTGGGGAATCGCAAGCGCGTTTCCCTGCGATCGATGGCATGGAGTGGCTTCAGACATCTCCAAGCAAAAGAAAGGGCGCCCTGGGCGCCCTTTCTTTTTTGTGCGGCGTTGCCAGTGCGCTCAGAGGCGGCTGGCGATGGCCTTGGCAAAGCCCATGGTGTTGCCGGTGCCGCCCAGGTCGGGGGTCAGCGAGTCCTTGGCTTCCAGGGT
This sequence comes from Xanthomonas sp. NCPPB 1325, assembly GCF_041477645.2. Lineage (NCBI taxonomy): Bacteria > Pseudomonadati > Pseudomonadota > Gammaproteobacteria > Lysobacterales > Lysobacteraceae > Xanthomonas > Xanthomonas sp. NCPPB 1325. The sequence continues at coordinate 1,349,648 of NZ_CM192985.1, read as the reverse complement.
GGCCACGATGGCTTCGCGAAGGCGCTCGGCGTTCTGCGGCTGACCGATGTGGTCCAGCATCTGCGCGGCACCCAGCAGCAACGCGCACGGGTTGGCCTTGCCCTGCCCTGCAATATCCGGCGCCGAGCCGTGCACGGCTTCGAAGATCGCCGCGTCCAGACCGATGTTGGCGCCCGGGGCCAGACCCAGGCCGCCGACCAGACCGGCACACAGGTCGGAGATGATGTCGCCAAACAGGTTGGTGGTCACGATGATGTCGAACTGCTCCGGACGCATCACCAGCTGCATGCAGGTGTTGTCGACGATCATTTCCTGGAACTCGATTTCCGGGTACTGCGCGGCCACATCGCGGGCCACCTTCAGGAACAGGCCCGAGGTCGACTTGATGATGTTGGCCTTGTGCACCGCGGTGACCTTCTTGCGGCCGGTGGCGCGCGCCAGGTCGAAGGCGTAGCGCACGATGCGCTCGGAGCCCTTGCGGGTGATCCGGGTGCCGGAGAACGCGGTCTCGCCATCCTCGGACACGGTCTGGCCTTCGCTCAGGTAGGCGCCTTCGGTGTTCTCGCGGACGGTGATCAGGTCCACGCCATCGGCGAAACGCGACTTGGTGTTCGGGAACGACTTGGCAGGACGCACGTTGGCGTACAGGTCGAACTTGCGACGCATGGCGACGTTGATCGAGCTGAAACCTTCGCCAACCGGCGTGGTCAGCGGACTTTTCAGCGCCACCTTGTTCTTGGTGATCGACGCCAGGGTGGACTCGGGCAGCAGATCGCCGTGCTTTTCCAGCGCGACCAGGCCAGCGTCGGCGTACTCGTAGGTCAGGCCAGCTTGCAGCGCATCGAGCACGAACAGCGTGGCATCCATGATCTCCGGGCCAATACCGTCGCCGCGGATGACCGTGATTGTCTGCGTCATATCGTTGGGTTTCCGAACTTGAAGGGGGGAGCGCCAGCCGTCGAACCCGGCAGATCGGCGCAAGGAGGTTTCACGGGCAATTATGCCCGATGCCGGTGAAGGCGCCCAAACCGACCTTGGTCTAAGAGCGGCAGGCATGGCGCGGCGGTCGCTGCGCGACCGACGGATGCGGACGCCGCAGACCCTTGCCAGGCCATGCGCCCGCTGCCTGGCGGACGCATGCGCGACGACGCAAACCACAGGTGCCGGCGGCCGTGCGAAGACTGCCGCCTACCGAGACCCCGGCATCAACGCGTCAACCTGCCCCCAAACCCCTGCCCGCCCCGAGCACCCGACCGTCCTGCGCGGCGCTTACTTCGACAGCGCAGCGGAGCCCACCAATGCGTGCGGCCGGCGTACGCCGCCGCGGGCACCCTCGCCACGCACGCTGTCGGCGTGGGGCGGCCGAGCACCCAAACGCAACGCGCCGCCCTGACAACGGCGCGGCGACTTGCCTTTGACGAATTCCCGATTCTCGATCGCCAATCCCGAGCGGCATGCAGCCGCCCGGGCTCGGCCCCTCACTCGTGCGCGTGCTGCGTCGGCGCCTGCGCGCCGCCTTCGAGCTGGTCGAGGAAATCCACTGCGCGGCGCAGATGCGGGATCACGATGGAGCCGCCGACCACCAGTCCGACCGAGAAGGTTTCGAAAAATTCTTCACGGCTCACGCCAGCCTCTTTGCACTGGGCGACGTGGTAGCTGATGCAGTCGTCACAGCGCAGCACCATCGAGGCCACTAGACCGAGCAGCTCCTTGGTTTTCACGTCCAGCGCACCGGCCTGGTAGGTCTGGGTGTCCAGCGCAAAGAAGCGCCGCACCACCTGGTTGGGCTCGGCCAGGATGCGCTGATTCATGCGTTGGCGAAATTCGGTGAACTCGCGCAGGCGGTCGGCGCTGCCGTCGTCGGAACCACTCATGCCTGACCGCCCGTGCTGCCGGCCAGCAGCGGCTCGAGCTTGCCGGCGCGATGCAGGGCCATCATGTCGTCGTAGCCGCCCACATGGACGTCGCCGACGAAGATCTGCGGCACGCTGGTGCGCTTGGCCAGGGCGACCATCTTGTTGCGCTCGGCCGGGTCCAGGTCGATGCGCACCTCGGTCCAGGTCTGGCCCTTGCTCTTGAGGAAGTTCTTGGCCGCCACGCAATACGGGCAGATGGCGGTGGAATACAGGGTGATATGTGGGCCGCCGGCGGCGTCCTGCACGGTATGGTCTTGGCTCACGGGAAACTCCGTGGTTGGTCTGAGGTCTGACACATGGTAGCGGGCGACTGGAATTTCCATGTCGTCACCGCAACACTGTGGATTAATTGCCGATTCACGCCGCTGCGCTGCGCTGCCCGCATGCTCCGCGCATCACCTGGGAGTTCCACTTGCGCCTGCTTCCGCTTGCCACCGCCCTTACGCTGGCCGTTGCCGTGGGTGTGGCACCCGCGCAGGAAAGCCGTCTGCCCGATATCGGTTCCTCGGCCGGCGAGCTGCTGACCCCGGCGCGTCAGGCCGAGTACGGCAAGATGATGCTGGCCGAGCTGCGCAATTACGACTACGTGCTGGACGACCCGCTGATCGGCGATTGGGTGCAGACCATGGGCACCCGGCTGGGCGCCAACAGCGATCAACCGCAGCAGCCGTTTACGTTTTTCATGTTGCGCGACCGCCAGATCAATGCGTTCGCCACCCTGGGCGGCTATATCGCGGTCAACGCCGGGCTGGTGCTGACCGCCGAGCGCGAGGACGAGGTGGCGGCGGTGCTGTCGCACGAAATCGCCCACGTCACCCAGCAGCATGTGCTGCGCGGGGTGGAGCGGGCCCAGCGTGACCAGATCCCGATCCTGCTCGGCATGCTGGCCGCGGTGGTCGCCGCGCAGCAGGCCGGCGGCAACTCCAAGGGCGATGCCACCATGGCCACCATCACCAGTGCGATGGGGCTGATGCAGCAACGCCAGATCGACTACACCCGCTCGAACGAATCCGAGGCCGACCGACTGGGCATCCGCACGCTGGTGCGCAGCGGATACGACGTGGACGCGATGGCCGGCTTCTTCGAGCGCATGTCGGTGGCGATGCGCGCCAACGAGGGCGGCTACAGCGCGCCGGACTTCCTGCAGACCCACCCGGTCACCACCACCCGCATCAGCGAAGCCAAGGCGCGTGCCGAGCAGATGAAGAAGAACACCGTGGTGCTGACCACCTCGGTGCCGGGCGGAACGCGCCAGGAACGCGTGGACCCGGCGGACCCGAGCCTGTCGGAGCCGTTGAGTCGCAACGGCAACGCACTGCTTCCCTATACGCTGCGGCTGCCGGTGGATGCACTCAGCCGCGGCGGCGACCAGCAGGGTTTCGACTGGGCCAAGGAACGCCTGCGCGTGCTCAGTGCAAGCACCCCGGACGCCGCCATTCGCGAGTACGAAAACCTGCGCCGCAGCGCCAAGCAGGGGCTGAGCGATGCGCAGCGCTACGGGCTGGCGCTGGCGCGGCTGCGCAACAGCGGCGGCCGGCCCAACGAGCCGGTGGCCGAGCTGACCAGCCTGCTCGAGACGCACCCGGACAACCTGTGGCTGGCGCTGGGCCTGAGCGAGGCGCAGGCGCGCGTGGGGCAGCGCGAAGCGGCCAATGCGCGCTTCGATGCGCTGCTCAAGCAACTGCCGAGCAACCGCGCGGTGGCACTGACCTATGCCGGCGCGCTCAACGAGCAGGCCAGCAAGGAGTCCGGCCAGCGCGCGCGGCAGGTGCTGGAACCGTTGCTGTACCGCAGTGGCGAGGACCCGCTGCTGCAGCAGACCTATGCGCGTGCCTGCGAGCTGGCCGGCGATCATCTGCGCGCCAGCGAAGCCTATGCCGAGTCTGCTTACTTGAATGGGCGCCCGGAGCAGGCGCTGATCCAGCTGGAAGCGCTGAAGAAGAAGGACCTGGACTATGTGACACGGGCACGCGTGGATGCCCGCATCGCCGCGATCACGCCAACGGTGCTGGAGCTGCGCCGTCAGGGCATCCGCGACCCGGACCTGTCCACGCGCTGATGTCGCCGGGGTACGACGAGCCGGCCCGACCGCCGCATCCTGCAACCGTCGATACCGCCGCTGCACTACCAGCCCAGCCCGCTTCACAGAACCGCAGTGTGGCTGCAGCCTGCGCCCGGCATGTCACATGAGAGTCACAAAACCGTAGTCTACTGGCGATCACCAAAGCCAGACGGTAAGCCCCGCGTGCAGAAACGCATTCTGATCGTCGATGACGAACCCGCGATCCGCGACATGGTGGCGTTCGCGCTGCGCAAGGGCGAGTTCGAGCCCATCCACGCCGGCGACGCCCGCGAGGCGCAGACCGCCATCGCCGACCGCGTGCCCGACCTGATCCTGCTGGACTGGATGCTGCCCGGCACCAGCGGCCTGGATCTTGCCCGCCGCTGGCGCAAGGAGCAGCTGACCCGCGAGATTCCGATCATCATGCTCACCGCGCGCGGCGAAGAGAACGACCGCGTCGGCGGCCTGGAAGCCGGCGTCGACGATTACGTGGTCAAGCCGTTTTCGGCACGCGAGTTGCTGGCACGGATCCGTGCGGTGATGCGGCGTACCCGCGAGGACGACGAGGACGGCAGCGTGGCCGTGGGCCGGCTGCGCATCGATGGCGCCGCGCACCGCGTGTTCGCCGGCGATGCGCCGGTGCCGATCGGCCCGACCGAATATCGTCTGCTGCATTTCTTCATGACCCACCCCGAGCGCGTATACACGCGCACCCAGCTGCTGGACCATGTCTGGGGCGGCAGCGTGTATGTGGAAGAGCGCACTATCGACGTGCACATCCGCCGCCTGCGCAAGACGCTGGAGCCGTTCGGCCTGGAGAACATGGTGCAGACCGTGCGTGGCTCGGGCTATCGTTTTTCTTCGGCGACCTGACGTGCCGCCAAGCCGCCCGGCCGCATTCTGGCCGGAGCGGCTGCCCACCTGACGCTTCGTGATCACGCCTTCCATGCCCCAACATATCCGTTCCGCCTGGCTCAAGACGCTCGGCACCCTTGCGCTGTTGCTGGGCGCTGCCGTCGTGGCCGGCGTGCTGATCGGGCATGTCTGGATGGCGCTGACGCTCACTGCATTGGGCGTCCTGGCCTGGCATTACTGGCGGCTGCGTCAGGTGCTGCGCCGGCTCACCGCACGTCAGCGTGCCGAGCCTGCTGCCGGCGTCGGCGCCTGGAACGAGCTGGACCGGCTGCTGTATCGCAGCCAGGCCGAAATGCGCGGGCGCAAGCGTCGCCTGATCGACATGCTGCGCACCTACCGCGCCGCCGCGCAGGCGTTGCCGGATGCGGTGGTGGTGGTGGACCGCAACAGCCAGCGCGTGCAGTGGTTCAACAAGGCCGCGGGCGGCCTGCTTGGGCTGCATCATCCCGGCGACATGGGCGTGTCGGTGGTGGAACGCCTGCAACCGCTGCCGCTGGCACATTGGCTGGCGGCCGGCCGCAATGCCGAGCCGATGCTGGATGCGCCCTCGCCCGTGGACCCGGACCTGCGCTTGAACCTGCGCCTGATCCCGTACTCGGACGACTACTGGCTGCTGGTGGCGCGCGATGTCAGCAAGCTGCTGCGCCTGGAGCAGGTGCGCCGCGATTTCGTAGCCAATGTCTCGCACGAGCTGCGCACGCCGTTGACGGTGGTGCACGGCTACCTGGACATGCTCGACCCGGAAGACTTCCCGGACTCGGGCCCGATGCTGGCGGAGATGCGCAAGCAGTCGCAGCGCATGGCGCAGCTGGTGGAAGACCTGCTGACCCTGTCGCGACTGGAATCGCAGGAAGAGCTCGGCGAAGAACACGTGGCGATGGCGCCGATGCTCTCCACCCTGCGCCGCGAGGCCGAGGCGCACAGCCAGGGCCGGCACACGGTGGAAGTGATCGACGAGGCCGGGGTGGATCTGCTCGGCTCCAACAAGGAACTGCACAGCGCGTTTTCCAACCTGGTGACCAACGCGGTGCGCTACACACCCGGCGGCGGCACGGTGACGATCCGCTTCGTGCGCGAAGGCGACGGCGCGGCGCTGGCGGTGCGCGATACCGGTTACGGCATCCCCGCCTCGCATCTGCCGCGCATCACCGAGCGCTTCTATCGCGTGTCCAGCAGCCGCTCGCGCGAGAGTGGCGGCACCGGGCTGGGGCTGTCGATCGTCAAGCACATCCTGGGCCTGCACCAGGCGCGCCTGGAGATCGAAAGCGAAGTGGGACGCGGCAGCGAATTCTCGTGTCATTTCGTCGCTGCACGCATCGTGCAGCGCGAGCACTCCCTGCCACTGTCACGCTCGGCGTGATATGTAGGGAGCGACTGTCGCCACCGGCCGCGCTGCAGCTGCGCGACACAGCGTGTCCGCGCCGCGGGGCGATGCGCTTGCGGCGACCACGCACACCATCTCCGTCTTGATGACCGATTCCATGGGCCACGCCAAACAACTGCACGACATCACACCGTCCGAGGACATCGCCACCGATCCGTTGCGTGAGCCGGCGCTGTACATCAACCGGGAACTGTCGCAACTGGACTTCAATTTCCGGGTGCTGGCGCAGGCACTGGACGAGCAGGTTCCGCTGCTGGAACGGCTGCGCTTTTTGTGCATCTCGTGCACCAATCTGGACGAGTTCTTCGAGATCCGCGCGGCCACCGTGCGGCACGCGCAGGAGTTCGGCCTGCCGCCGGCCCCGGACGGGCTGAGCCCGACCGCCATCCTCAACGCGGTGCACGACCGCGCGGCCAAGCTGGTCGAGCAGCAGTACCACGCATGGAATGAAGTGCTGCGCCCGGCGATGGAAGATGCCGGCGTGGCCGTGCTCGGTCGCTCGACGTGGAATTCCCGCCAGAAGCGCTGGCTGCGCGCCTACTTCCGCAACGAGATCATGCCGGTGCTGTCGCCCCTGGGGCTGGACCCGGCGCACCCGTTTCCGAAGATCCTCAACAAGACCTTGAACATCGTGGTGGTACTGGAAGGCCAGGACGCATTCGGGCGCGCCGGCCATCTGGCCATCGTGCGTGCGCCGCGCTCGTTGCCGCGCATCATCCAGTTGCCGGCCAGCCTGTCGCCGGAAGGCGCGCAGAGCTTTGTGTTCCTGTCCTCGGTGCTGTCCGAGTTCGTGGACGAGCTGTTCCCGGGCATGCAGGTCAAGGGCTCGTACCAGTTCCGCGTCACCCGCAACTCCGAACTGGTGGTGGACGAGGAAGAAGTCGAAAATCTCGCGCTTGCGCTGCGTGACGAGCTGGTCACGCGCGGCTACCGGCCGGCCGTGCGGCTGGAGATCGCGCACGATTGCCCGGCGCCGATCATGCGTACCCTGCTGCAGAACTTCGGTTTGAACGAGAACGCGGTGTACCGCATCGTCGGGCCGGTCAACCTGAGCCGCGTCACCCAGGTCTACGACCTGGTGCCGCGCCCGGAGCTGAAGTATCCCGCGTTCAATCCGCGCACCTTGCGCGACAGCGAAGGCATCTTCCAGATCGTCAGCAAGGGCGATGTGTTGCTGCATCACCCCTTCGATGCGTTCACTGCGGTGCTGGATGTGATCCGTCAGGCCGCCGTCGACCCGAATGTGCTGGCGATCAAGCAAACGCTGTACCGCACCGGCAAGGATTCGCAGATTGTCGATGCATTGATTCTGGCCGCGCGCAACGGCAAGGACGTCACCGTGGTGGTGGAGCTGCGCGCGCGCTTCGATGAAGAGGCCAACCTGGGCCTGGCCGACAAGTTGCAGGAAGCCGGCGTGCAGGTGGTCTACGGCGTGGTCGGCTTCAAGACCCACGCCAAGATGCTGCTGATCGTGCGCCGTGAGGGACGCAAGCTCAAACGCTACGTGCACCTGGGCACCGGCAACTACCACAGCGGCACCGCACGCGTGTACACCGACATCAGCCTGATCACCGCTGATGCGGAGATCGGCAACGACGTGCACATGCTGTTCCAGCAGTTGTCCGGTCTTGCTCCGCGCATGCAGCTGGATCAGCTGCTGCAATCGCCGTTTACGCTGCATGCCGGCGTGCTGAAGCGGATCGAACGGGAGACGCGCTTGGCCCGCAATGGCCGCCCCGGCCGCATCATCGCCAAGATGAACGCGCTCAACGAGCCGCAGGTGGTGCGTGCGCTCTATGCCGCCTCGCAGGCCGGCGTGCAGATCGACCTGATCGTGCGCGGCGCCTGCACGCTGCGGCCCGGCGTCCCTGGCGTGTCGGACAACATCCGCGTGCGCTCGATCGTGGGGCGTTTCCTGGAACACAGCCGGGTGTACTGGTTCGGCAATGACGGTGCGGCCGAGTTGTACTGCGCCAGTGCCGACTGGCTGGAACGCAACCTGCTGCGCCGTGTGGAAACCTGCTTCCCGATCCTGGACCCGGACCTGGCCAAGCGTGTCTACCGCGAAGTGCTGCAGAACTACCTGGACGACAACGTCAGCGCGTGGGAACTGGATGCCGAGGGCGTGTACCACAAGCGCACGCCGGCACCGGGCGAGCCGGCACATTCGGCGCAGATGACCCTGCTCGACCGGATCTGAGAGGCCGCGGCCGTGGCCTCTCACGTGGCCAACGGCCCATCGGCTACCATGCGGCCATGCCAATGCCCTCCCCCACGATTCCGCCCCTGCGCGATGGCGATTTTCTCGCCGCCATCGACCTAGGCTCCAACAGTTTCCACATGGTCATTGCGCGCTACCTGATGGGTCAGCTGCGCGTCGTCGACCGCCTGCGCGAGACCGTGCGCATGGCCGACGGCCTGGATGGCAAGGGTGGCCTGTCCAACGAGGCGCGCCAGCGCGCGCTCGAATGCCTGGCACGTTTCGGTCAACGCATCCGCGAAGTTCCTTCGCTGCGCGTGCGTGCGCTGGCGACCAACACGGTGCGTCAGCTGCGCTCGCCGCAGGCCTTCCTGATGCCGGCGGAGACCGCGCTGGGCCATGCGATCGAAGTGGTCAGCGGGCGCGAGGAAGCGCGCCTGATCTACCTGGGTGTGGCGCATGCGCAGCCGCCCAAGCCCGACCAACGCCGGTTGGTGATCGACATCGGCGGCGGCTCGACCGAGTTCATCATCGGCCGCGGCTTCCAGACGCTGGAGCGCGAAAGCCTGCAGGCCGGTTGCATTGCCAGTACGCGGCGGTTTTTCCCCGGCGGCAAATTATCGAAGAAGAAATGGAAGGATGCGCTGACCGAGATCGGCGCCGAGTTCCAGCAGTTTGCCGGCCAGTACAAGGCGCTGGGCTGGCATGAGGCGATCGGCTCGTCCGGCACGCACAAGGCCATCGGCGAGATCTGCGCGGCGATGAAGCTGACCAAGGGCGCGATCACGGCGCAGGCGTTGCCGGCGCTGCGCGAGGAGTTGCTCAAGGCCAAACGCATCGAAGACATCCAGTTGCCCGGCCTTGCCGCCGAGCGCCGCCCGATCATCGCCGGCGGCATCCTGGTGCTGGAAGCCGCGTTTCAGGCACTGGGGCTGGAGAAGCTGATGGTCAGCAAGGCAGCGATGCGCGAAGGCATCCTGTACGACATGCTCGGCCGCGGCGGCGAAAACGACCCGCGCGACAGCTCGGTGGCCTCGCTGGTGCAGCGCTATGGCATCGATGAAGTCCAGGCGCAGCGCGTGGAAGCCACTGCCTGCCGGCTGTTCGACCAGGTCTGCGAATCCTGGCAACTGGACGGCGACGATGCGCAGGTGCTGCGCCGCGCCGCACGCCTGCACGAGCTGGGGCTGATCATTGCGCACAGCCAGTACCACGTGCACGGCAGCTACATTCTGGAACACTCGGATATCGCCGGGTTTTCCCGGCAGGAGCAGCAGGTGCTGGCGTCGCTGGTGCGCACGCATCGACGCAACGTGCCCAAGACCGCGTTCGAGGCCCTGCCCGACCGCCTGCTGTTGCCCACCCGCCGCAAGGCCGCGCTGCTGCGGCTGGCGGTGTTGCTGCACCGCGCGCACGAGTCGGACCCGATTCCGACCCTGGAACTCACCGCCGACGACACGCGGCTGTCGTTGATCCTGTCGCAAAGCTGGATCGACTCGCGCCCGCTGCTGCGTGCCGACCTGATCGGCGAAGTCGAAAGCATGGCCGGCCTGGGGATCGCGTTCAAACCGTTTGTGACCTGAGGCCTTCGGCCTCAGGCGGGATTTGGGGATTCGGGATTGGGGATTTGTTGATCCCGGCAGACCATGTGTTGCGGGCTTTCTGACATTTGCACAGCCCGCTCCTGCGAATCCCGAATCCCGAATTCCCACTCCCGTCGCGCTTGTCACCGCCACGTCTTATCGGCGCAACACCAATGCCATCGCCTTGCCCGAAGCTAGCGAAAACGGGAGAACGGCATGCGCTATGCGATCGTTACCGAAACCTATCCCCCCGAGGTCAACGGTGTTGCACTGACCGTCCATGGGTTGGAAACCGGCCTGCGCGCACGTGGGCACCAGGTGGATGTGGTGCGCCCGCGCCAGCGCGTGGAGAGCGATGCAACCGACGCGTTACTGGTGCGCGGCGCGTCGCTGCCGCGCTACCCGGGGCTGAAATTCGGGCTGCCGGCCACTCATCGCCTCATTCGCCATTGGCGCACGACGCAACCGGATGCGATCTACGTGGCCACGGAAGGCCCGTTGGGCTGGTCGGCGATGCGTGCGGCACGCCGGCTGGGCATTCCGGTCGCTTCGGGCTTCCACACCCGCTTTGACGAATACCTGCCCGACTACGGCGCGGCCTGGCTGCAGGGCACCGCATTGCGCTGGATGCGGCGGTTCCACAACCAGGCCGATGCCACGCTGGTGCCCACTCGCGAGCTGCTGCAGTTTCTGCGCAATGACGGCTTTGCACGCGTGCAGCTGCTGGCGCGCGCCGTGGACAGCCAGCAGTTCGATCCGCGCCGTCGCGATCCCGCGCTGCGCGCCGAATGGGGCATCGATAGCGACGGCTTTGCGGCGATCTATGTCGGGCGCATCGCCAACGAAAAGAATCTGCCGTTGGCGATCCAGGCATTTCGCACGCTGCAACGGACCCGCCCCAAGGCGCGCTTCGTCTGGGTGGGCGATGGCCCGGCGCGCGATAAGATCGCGCAGGAGCACCCCGACTTCATCTTCTGCGGCATCCAGCGCGGCGAGGCACTGGCGCGCCACTTCGCCAGCGGCGACCTGTTTCTGTTTCCCAGCCGCAGCGAGACCTTCGGCAACGTGACGCTGGAAGCGATGGCCAGCGGCGTGGCGACGGTCGCCTTCGACTACGGTGCCGCACGCGAATATCTGCGCAGCGGCCAGAACGGCGCAGCGGTGGACTCCGATGATGCATTCGTCCAGGCCGCGGTTGCGCTGACCCGGGACGACCCACTGCGCCAACGCCTGGGTACGGCCGCAGCGCAGGCAATGAAACGCCTGCATCCGGACAACGTGGTGTCCGATTTCGAAGCCTTGTTGCTGGGCATCACCGCGGCACGGGGGCGTTATGTCGTCAACGCGGCTTGAGGTCTTGCGCGGCCATGAAGCGCGCTGGTGCAGGCGCGCCAATCACTGGTGCCGGCGCCACCCGGTACGGCGCGCCTTCGCCACCATCAGCCGGCTGGGCGATGGCGTGTTCTGGTACAGCCTGATGGGCCTGCTGGTGGTGCTCGACGGCATGGACGGGGTTCGCGCCTCGGCGCATATGGCCGCCACCGGCGTGCTGGCATTGACGCTGTACAAGGCGCTCAAGCGCTGGACCCGACGCCCGCGCCCCTACGCGGCCGATGTGCGCATCCGCGCGTGGGTGGCGCCGCTGGACGAGTTCAGTTTCCCCTCCGGCCATACCTTGCACGCGGTGTCCTTCAGCATCGTGGCACTGGCGTACTACCCGTGGCTTGCGCCGCTGCTGGTGCCGTTTTCGGCCGGCGTGGCGCTGTCGCGGGTGGTGCTGGGCCTGCACTACCCCAGCGATGTGCTGGCGGCCACGGCGATCGGCGTGCTGCTGGCAAACCTGTCGTTGTGGGGGCTGCCGGCGATGTTGGGGTAAGCGCTGGCGGTTTGCGTGAGGGCGGCTTGCTGACAGGTAAGCGTCAGGGCAAACGGACAGTCACCAGGACGGTGCCGAGTAAGCAGCAAGACTTCTTCGCCGCGGCTTTCTCTTGCCGGGACATTGCCCTGCTTCATGGGGGAGAAGGTGCCCCGCAGGCGCTGATGAGGGTCCGTGCGAAGCCTCATTCATTCGGCGTCGATTGGTGTTTCGCACAAGTCGAAAAGAGCCACGACGCAGCAATTGCGACTTCAGCGCGTGGCTTCGCCCCGTACCCTCACCCCTACCCCTCTCCCGCAGGGAGAGGGGATCTTGCGCTGAAGGTATGCGGTGAGCTGACAGAAAGCTGCCCACCCACGCACAGTCCCACGGCGTGCGACCGGCAGATGTCTAAAAGGCGATCGCCAGCCTCCGGCGTAGTTGCAAGAATCGTTCGCACACCAATCGCTGCGCAGCCGAAACGCTTCTCCGCTTCCCGCTTCCCGCTTCCCGCTTCCCGCTTCTCCGCTTCTCCGCTTCTCCGCTTCTCCGCTTCTCCGCTTCTCCGCTTCTCCGCTTCTCCGCTTCTCCGCTTCTCCGCTTCCCGATTCCCGATTCCCCATTCCCCATTCCCCATTCCCCATTCCCGCCCCGTCCTGCCGCCGTACAATGGCGCAATGACGACCCTGTTCATTTCCGACCTGCATCTGGACCCGGCCCGGCCGGCAATCACCGAGCTGTTTCTGGACTTTCTGCGCACGCAGGTGCCCGGCAGCGACGCGCTGTACATCCTGGGCGATCTGTTCGAGGCCTGGATCGGCGATGACACGCCCTCCACCGCTGCCGATGCGGTCGCGGTGGCACTGCATGCGGTGGCCGACGCCGGCGTGCCGGTGTTCTTCATGGCGGGCAATCGCGACTTCCTGGTCGGCGATACCTACGCGCAGCGCGCGGGCTTCCGCATCCTGCCCGACCCCACCGTGATCGATCTGTACGGCCATACGACGCTGCTGATGCATGGCGACCTGCTGTGCACCGACGACACCGCCTACCAGGCGTTCCGCGCGCAGACGCGCGACCCGGTGTTCCAGGCGCAGTTCCTGGCCCAGCCATTGGCCGCGCGCGTAGCATTCGCGCAGCAGGCACGTGCAGCCAGCCAGGCACGCCATGCCGAACTCAAACAAGGCGACCAGTCGCGCTTTGAGACGGTCACCGACGTGTCGCCGGCCGAGGTGGAGGCCACCTTTGTCCGCTACGGACTGGATCGAATGATTCACGGGCACACCCACCGTCCCGCGATCCACACGCTACAGGCCGGCGAGCAGACCTGCACGCGCATCGTGCTGGGCGACTGGTACGAACAAGGTTCGGTGCTGCGCGTGGATGCCGATGGCGTGTCACTGGAGCAGCTGGCGCTGTAGTCCACGCGGCGCGGCGACAGCGCGCGCAGGCATCGGGCGTTCGGCGCGCTATACGCTGTTCAACCAGCCAGCCTCGGCGATGGAGCCGCGAGCCACTTGAGCGCACGACATCACTGCGTGCTACGTGCACGCTCGGCGTAGTCGACGAAATCGGCATTGACCACGTCGTACCAGAGCAATGTGCCATCGGCCTGGACGCGGAAGCGGTCACGCACCGGGCTGGTCTGCGGATCACCGGGGCAGCCGTCGCCGTGGCGCTCGCGCACCGCGAAGTCGAAGGCGTCCGTGGACGGCACATCGCCGTCTTCGTCGATGATGCTGATGCAGTTGTCCGGGTAGGCGTGGTCGCTCTGCAGCCGCGCTTCGAGCACATGCAGGGCGCGGGCCCGGGCATCGTTGGCGGTCGCCGGCGCCGGGGCTTCCACGGTGGGCGTGGGTGCGGTGGCGGCGGGCTCGGCCGGTTGCTGGCGGCAGCCGGCAGCGGCCAGTGCGACCAGACACAGCAGCGCATAACGCAGGAAGGTGGACATGAGGGCTCCGCTCGACAGGACGTGGCCGGCAGCGGCCGGCGGTGCGTCTAGTCTGCGCGATCGCCGTGCCCGGGTGTAGCGCATTGGCCCGGCACCTGCCGGTGCCGGACCGTGTGGAACGCGCAGCAGGATCAGCGGAAGCCGGCGATCGTGGCCTTGGTGTTGACCAGCACGCGCTGATTGTCGGCGGTGCTGGCATTGCCCATCGGCACGCCGTTGTAGCTGATGTTGGGGTTGGACCAGTAGTTCAACCGCGGGCAGCCGCTGGTGCAGTCGTAGGCCATGATGGTGCGCCAGCTGTTGCCGTAGCGGTAGCCATGGCCGTACGCATAGGGCGAGGTGCTCGGGTCGTTGGTGGCATCGTGGCGCGCACTCTGCAGATGCCCGATTTCATGCGCGAAGCTGTAGTAGCCGGTGGCGCAATCCCAGTACACCGAGGCGAAGGCGCTTGCGGCGGTCGAGCCGATCCCCGACGCCAGACCGCAGTAGCTACTGTTGTCCAGCACGATCACGCCCACATCGGCGGTGTAGGTGTTGCGGCTGGTGTGGATGCTGTCCATGTAGCCGTCGTTGGTGACACGGAAGCGCTGCAGGTCGGTGGTGAAGTTGCCGGTTTCGGTGTAGCTGGTGGTCTCGTAGCGCGCCAGTTGCAGGGTGATGCCCACGTTGCTGTTGATGTAGCCCTGGTTGGCCTCGGCCACCGCCAGCTGCACCAGCGACTGCATGTTGCCGCCATAGGCGGTGACCGCCTTGTTGGTGGCCACCACCAGCACGCGGATGGTGGCCGGGCTGCCGGACGATGCGGCAGCGGCGGTGACGCGTCCGTCGCCGGGCATGTCGAAGCGCGGCAGCAGGCTGTATTCGGCCGGATGCTCCTGCGGCATGCGCTGCTCGTCCACCTGCACCAGCACGTGGCGGCCATCGGCGAACGGACGCAGGCGATACAGCTTGCCGGCGTAGCGGATGGTGCCGGTGACGGTGTCGCCGCTACGCACCAGGATGGCCGAGTTCAACGGGTCCACACCCGACAAGGTGCGCGCGCGGGTGCCGGCGCGCGGGCCGAGGTTGCCGTACCAGACGCTGTCGCCGCCTTCCAGCGCATCCACCTTGGCTTGGGTGGCGGTGATGGTCTGGCCGTCCAGCTGCAGTTCCAGCAGTTTTTCCGTCGCGGTCACCGCGCCGGCGTCGAGCTGGACCACCTGTGCGTTGGCAGTGGACGGGGCGGTCAGCAGGCGTTGCAGCGCAGGTTCGGCTGCAGCGGTGGCAGTGGCGCTGCGGCTGAGCGCCGGGCCGGTCTGGTACAGCGGCTTGCCGGCAGCGGCGGCCGACCCGGCCAGGCACATGGCCACCAGGCCCAGCGTGGTGCACATCGACTTCGACTTCATCGTCTCTCTCTCCTTAGACATGGAAGTTACGGATGCGAAACACCGGGCCCCTGTCCCCGGGACGTCATTAGGGCGCGCCACAAAGGACAGATTGCAAGTTGTTACAAAGGAAAATTACAGTTTTGTGATGTTTGCCGATGACTGGATGCGATTCCGGCGGCGACATGGGAGGAACCAGCGCACAGTCCGGTGGGTCAGTCTCGGCACCGGGGGAACGCAGCGGCGAGGACACGTGCAGAATCTGGGCAGCACGCTGCCCCGCTACATGCGGGGGGCGTTGCGTTGGGCCATGCGCAGAGCGGGACAACGGCAGACCGGTACGGTCGGCGCACCGCTTGGCGTTGGGTCAAACCAAATGACAGCGACACTGGCTGATCGGTGCACGCGTTCGGCGGGGCGGTGTCGGCACGCATGCCACACCGTCTCGTGCGCGCATCGGCGCAGCGATCAGCCGGCCTGCTCCACCAGATCGGCCAGTTCATCCTTATCGAACCCGGCGAGCAACCGCGCCTGGATATTGAACGGCCCATGCAGGTAGCCGCCGGCGTACTCGCGCAATAGGGCCTTGAAGCGCGCACGCGGCTCGACGCCGGCCTGTTCGCAATACCAGCGGTACCACCGCGAGCCGGCCGCGACATGGGCCACTTCTTCGCGCAGGATGATGTCCAGCACGTCGGCGGTTGCCGCATCGCCGAGCGAGCGCAGCTTGACGATCATCGCCGGTGTCACGTCCAGGCCACGCGCTTCGAGCACGCGTGGCACCAGGGCCATGCGTGCCAGGCCGTCGTGCGCGGTTTTCTCGCACATTTCCCACAAGCCGTTATGCGCGGCAAAGTCGCCATAGTCGTGGGCATGCGCCTGCAGGCGCGCGCGCAGCAGCATGAAGTGGCGCGATTCGTCGTCGGCAACTGCCACCCAATCGGCATAGAACCCCTCGGGTAGCCCGCGAAAGCGATACACCGCATCCCAGGCCAGATCGATGGCATTGAGCTCGATATGGGCGATGGCATGGATGAACGCGGCGCGCCCTTCCGATGTTCCCAATCCGCGTCGCGGCAGCTCGCGTGGATGTACCAGGATTGGTGTTGGCGGCCGCCCCGGCATGCGGATCGGTTCGGGCGCAGGCGCCGCCGAATCGATCATGAGATGGCCTGCGCGAAAGGCCGCGGCGTACTGCTGGGTCAGTGCAACTTTCTGCAGCGGGTCGGCCTGGTCCAGGCACAGGCGCGCAGCAGCGAACAGATCGGTGCGTTCGAACGAACCGATGCTCATGCCGTCGGCCACGAGTGACCGCTTGCAGCAGCCACCCAGCACGCCCGCAAGCGCCCGCAGGCGTCCTGCCTTGCACAGCTTGCCGGCAGCATCAGCGCGGCCAGTCGGACGCGCCACCGCGGTGACTCAGGCGCGACGACGCTTCTTGGCATCGTCCGAGCGCAGCTGCTGGATGCGTTCGAAATAGCCCAGCTCGATGCCGGTGATGTACTCGCCGTTGAAGCACGAGGAATCGAACTGCTTGATCTCCGGATTGCCTTCGCGCACGGCCACTTCCAGGTCTTCCAGATCCTGGTAGATCAGCCAGTCGCAGCCTAGGAATTCCTGGATTTCCAGCTCGCTGCGGCCATGCGCAATGAGCTCTTCGGCCGCCGGCATGTCGATGCCGTAGATGTTGGGGTAACGCACCGGCGGCGCGGCCGAGGCCAGGTACACCTTGCGTGCGCCAGCGTCGCGCGCCATCTGCACGATCTGCCGGCTGGTGGTGCCGCGCACGATGGAATCGTCCACCAGCAGCACCACGCGGTTGCGGAATTCCAGATGGATCGGATTGAGCTTGCGACGCACCGACTTCTGCCGTTCGCCCTGCCCCGGCATGATGAAGGTGCGGCCCACGTAACGGTTCTTGACGAAGCCCTCGCGGTATTTCACGCCGAGCACGTTGGACATTTCCAGCGCCACATCGCGCGAGGTGTCCGGGATCGGGATGATGGTGTCGATGTCGTGGTCCGGACGCAGGCGCAGGATCTTTTCGCCCAGCTTCAGGCCCATGCGCATGCGCGCCTTGTGCACCGAGATGTTGTCGATCATCGAATCGGGACGCGCGAAATACACATATTCGAAAATGCACGGCGCGTTGTTGGTCGGCGAAGCGCACACTTCCGAGAACAGCTCGCCACGCGCGGTGATCACCAGCGCCTCGCCCGGGCGCACGTCGCGCACGCGCTGATAGCCCAGGATGTCCAGCGCGGCCGATTCGGAGGACACGATGTATTCGGTGCCTTCGGCGTGCTCGCGCTTGCCCAGCACCAGCGGACGGATGCCGTGCGGGTCGCGGAACGCCACCAGGCCCAGGCCCAGTACCACGCTGACCACCGCGTAGCCGCCCTTGCAGCGGCGGTGCACACCGGCCACCGCGCGGATTGCCGCTTCGGGGGTGAGCATGCGCTGCGCGTCCAGCTCGTAGGCGAACACGTTCAGCAGCACTTCGCTGTCCGAATCGGTGTTGATGTTGCGGCGGTCGGCTTCGAACACCTGCTGGCGCAAGGCCTCGGTGTTGATCAGGTTGCCGTTGTGCGCCAACGCGATGCCGTAGGGCGAGTTGACGTAGAACGGCTGCGCCTCGTCCATGCCTTCCGAGCCGGCGGTCGGGTAGCGGCAATGCGCGATGCCGACGCGGCCTTCCAGCACCGCCATCTTCTTTTCGTCGAAGACGTCGCGCACCAGGCCATTGGCTTTTTGCACGCGCAGGCGCGTGCCGTCTGCGGTGGCGATGCCTGCGGCGTCCTGCCCACGATGCTGCAGGACGGTCAGGCCGTCATACAGCTGCCCGGCGACGTTCTGGTTGCCGACAATACCGACGATGCCACACATGGTGCGCGTTCTCCGCTTCGGCTTGCGCCGTTACTGTGAAGGTGGCCGTGCCTGGCCTTGGGATTCGACCCGAGCCGGGTCGCTTTCTCCGCCGCGAACCTGCGCCGGATCGATATTGGCCGGCATCGCCTGCGTCGGATCGCGTCCGTCGCTGGCAGCTTTGCCGGGTTTGCCAAGCGCACGCGTGATGGTGTCGCTCAGGCCTGAACCGCCAAGTGCCTTGCCCAGGTCCGTATTATCGCCTGCCGAGGGCAACTTCCCCAACTCCGTTGGCAAGTTGCCGAGTTCCATCGATGGCATCTCCATCGATGGCATCCGCCAGGCCGGCAGCTGCGCGCGCATCCAGCCCGCACCGGGCTGGAGCATGGGCAGCAGCACCGACTGGCGCCAGGACGGCTCCCGCGGCAGCGGGGTGAAGCCCATCAGCAGCACCAGCACGCTGGCCAAGAACGCGCCGCGCACCACGCCCAGGCCGAAGCCGAGCATGCGGTCGGTGCCACCGAGTTTGACCGCGTCCACGCCGGCGCGGATCACCATGCCGATCACCGCCACGCTGATCAGCACGCCGACAAACACCATGGCGTAGCCACCGAACGACTCGGTAGCCGAGGGATGCTTGCCATCGGCCAGCCAGCGCGCCGCCGCGCCGCCAAACAGAAAGGTGGCCCAGCCGGCCAGCAGCCACGACAAGGTGCCGACCACGATGGCGACGAAGCCGCGCAGCAGCCCCAGCAACGCCGACACCACAATGATGACGCCCAGCACCATGTCGATCACTGGCGAGGTCTCCGCGCGGCGCGCGCGCCGTTGCTGCACTCTGGCTCGGTCGTCATTGCCCTCCCCTCCGTGGGTGCGAGGCGTTCAAAAAATCCAGCCGCAGCCGGCAGCGCAATGCGGGCAGCTAGCGGACACATGGCGGTGCGCCAGCCGTGCAGTGTACGAGCGGCTGCCGCACACGCAGCGGCCGCGCTTGCTTGCGGCCGGCGCAGGCGTTTACGGATGCGGGCGCACCATGCCGGAAATGCCGACCTTGGCGGCAACCTGCGCACGCAACTGCTCGGCATCGCCGCGATTGGCCACCGGCCCGACACGCACGCGGTTGAGCGCGCCCTTGTCGGTACGAACCTGTTCGACGAAGGCGCTGAAGCCGGCGGCGCGCACGCGGTCGCGCAGGGCGTCGGCATCTTCGGCGCGCCCGAATGCGCCCAGCTGCACGGCAAACCCGACGCCGCTCGCGGCAGGTGCTGGCGGCGCGGTCGGCGCAGCGGCAACCGGCTTGGCAACTTCGGGCTTGGCAGGTTCTGGCTTGGCCGGCGCTGCCTTGGCAACGTCTGGCTGGGCGGGTGTCGGCTTGGGCGCTTCGGCCGGCTTGGGTGCCGCTGCGACCGGCTTGGCCGGTTCCGGCGGAAGGCTCTCGGTCTTTGGCGCAGCCGGCGCGCTGGCAGCGGCCACACTGCTGCTCGGTTTAGCAGTCGGCGCGGGCGTCGGCGTCGCGACCGGTGCCGGTGCGGCGGCATTCGCGTCCAGCGTCACCACCTGCGCATTGACGTCGCTGCGCACCTTCACTGCCTGCAGGCGGGCCGATTCGGCCTGGGCCTGATCGGCATACGGCCCCACGCGCACGCGCCAGGCGGGGCGACCACCGATCTGGGTCTTCTCGCTGAAGCCAGGCAACTGCGCCTGCTTGAGCCGCGCAATCACCGCATCGGCATCGGCGCTGGTGGCATATGCGCCAAAATTCACCGCGTAGTTGCCGGCCGCCACTTCTGGCGCCGACGGCGCGCTGGAGGGGTTGGCGAGATCGGCGGCATCCGGGTTGTCCTGCACCGCTGCAGGCGCGCCGGGGGCACCCGCCATACCCAAGGCGCCACCAGCCGGTGCATTGCCCGGGGTGACCAGCGGCAATTCACGGGTTTCGAATTCGCCATTGCCGGGCGCGGCAGGCGCTTCGAGCGGGACGTCGGCCACGCCGCTGGATGGCGCGGGGCCCTTGACCAGCATCGGAAGGAAGATCACGGCAAGTGCCACCAGAACGATGGCGCCAATCAGTCGCTGTTTCAGAGCAGTGTCCACAGAAGAGAGCTAAAGGCGGCGTGGCGGGGTGCCGCGGCGATTATAAGGCCGGCGCCACCCCGCCGACCCTAGTGGGCTGAACGAAGTACGGTTAGCGCGTCGGCAACGGTAAGAAAGGAGCCAAAGACCAATACACGGTCGCCGGGCCGGGCGGCGGCCAGCACCGCGCGTAGCGCATGCGCGACATCGGCATGACACGCCGCCTGGGCCGCGGCCGTGCCCTGCAGACGCTGCTGCAAGGCCTGCGCCGATTGGGCGCGGACGCCTTGTAGCCCCGCCAGCGTCCAGTGATCCACCTGCGCCGCCACTGCCTCCACTACGCCCACCGCATCCTTGTCCGCCAGCGCGGCATAGACGGCATGGGTGACGCCGGCGATCGGCTGCGCGGCCAGTGCCTGACCCAGCGCGCGTGCAGCCTGCGGGTTGTGCCCCACATCCAGCAGCACCTCCACGCCGGCGACGTCCATGCGCTGCAGGCGCCCCGCCACCTGTGCGTCGGTCATGCCCTGCGCCCAGGCCGCTGCGGGCACGTCCATCGGCAGCGCCTGCAGCGCCGCGATGGCGGCTGCGGCATTGGCCAGCTGCACCGGCGCCAGCAGGGCCGGCATCGGCAGCTCCAGGGTCACGGCCACATCGCGCCAACGCCATTGCCGGGCGTCGATCGGCTCGAAGAAGTAATCGCTGCCGGCACGGATGGCATTGGCGCCCAGTTGGTAAGCGCGTCGCAGCACGCTGGAAGGCGGGTCGATTTCGCCCAGCACCACCGGTTTCCAGGCGCGGATGATGCCGGCCTTCTCGGTGCCGATCGCTTCGCGATCCTCGCCCAGCCAGTCGGTGTGGTCGATATCCACGGTGGTGATCACCGCCACGTCCGAATCGACGATGTTGACCGCATCCAGGCGCCCACCCAGGCCGATTTCCAGCACCGCCAACTCCAGCGCGGACTGCTGAAACAGCCACAGCGCGGCGAGCGTGCCGTATTCGAAATAGGTCAGCGTGGTATCACCGCGCACCGCCTCGACCGCAGCAAACGCTTCGACCAGCTGTGCGTCGCTGGCCTCGTTGCCGTCGATGCGCACGCGTTCGTTGTAGCGCAGCAGATGCGGCGAGGTGTAGGCGCCCACCTTCCAGCCGGCCGCGCGCCCGATCGCCTCGATGAAGGCCACCGTCGAGCCCTTGCCGTTGGTACCGCCCACGACAACGACGTGCCTGGCGGGCGCTTCGATCTGCAGGCGCGCCGCAACCTCGCGCACGCGCTCCAGGCCCATGTCGATGACGCTGGGATGCTGCTGCTCGATGTAGGCGAGCCAGTCGGAGAGAGAGTCGGTGGCGTTCATGGCAAGGGTTGCACGAAAGAGGGTCACATTATTGCCGTTTGTACTTGTGCAACGCACACTGCAGGGCTGCTCAAGACATCGCGATGCTTCGTCAAACGAAGTGCACGAAATCGACCAGCACATTGGCGAACGCCGCCACGCACACAGTCAAGCGTCTTCAGCGACCACCGCAATACGCATGCCCAGCGCAGACCGTTGACCACGCAACCGCACCGGCATCTGCTGCTCCGGATGACGTCGGTACAGTGCTTCGTCGATGCACAGATGGCCTGGAAACCGATGCGCGAGCGGCCCGCCACTCAACCGGTATTTGCAGGTCCGCGCAGTGCGTACATAGGCGGCCTGCATGACATGCACTTCTTCAACCTCAGCACCGGCGATGCGCGTGTAGACCCAAGGCCCACCTCTGGCCAGCACCAGCCAACACAAAAAACCCAGTAACGGCGGCGCGAGACAGACCGCCAAAATTGTATTGACCACGTGCTTGCCGATGACCGCCTTCCATCCACCGCCGCGGTACGCCTGCACAACGACAAACGCCGTCAATCCAGCACCCAGCAGCCACATCGGTGCGATCCAGCGTTGTCCGGATAGAAACGGTGCGGGAATGAGATCGGAAAACGCCCCGAGCACCAACACCGATCGCACTCGCAAACAGCGTGTAACGAACGGCGTTCGGCCAGCCGCGGATTGCGACGGTGTGACGCGTCATTGCGTGCCCTGGCGCCTTGCCTAGGTCGTCTTACAACGCCCGATGCTTGGCCTCGCCGAAAAACGGCGTGTGGTGGGCGCAGTCGTTCAAACGGACCACTTCGAGATGATCGACGTCGTCGCCTTCGAGCAGGTTTAGCGTGGTGGGCGCCTGGCGGAAGCTCCACAGCTTGGACAGCGGCAGGCCGAGGATCTTGCACAGGATCACGCGATTGACCGCATCGTGCGCAACCACCAGCAAGGTGTCGTCGGCACCCAGCCCATCGGCGGCACGCGCCAGGCCGCGCCAGCTGCGGTCCAGCACCTGACGCAACGATTCGCCGCCCGGCATCAGCACGGTGTCCGGCTCTTCGCGCCAGGCGCGCAGGCGGGCGGGATCCTTGTCGTTGATCTCGCTGGCCAGCAGGCCTTCCCACTCGCCATGGGCGATTTCCTGCAGGTCGGCATCGGTCTGCAGCAGGCTTTCGCGCGATGCACCCAACGCAGCCTTGGCGGTAGCCTGCGCGCGCGACAGCGGCGAGGCCACTGCGCGGTCGATCTGCAGCGTGTGCAGCCGTTCGCCCAGCGCACGTGCCTGCCCTTCGCCCACCGGCGACAGCGGGATATCGATCTGGCCCTGGTAACGGCCTTCGGCGTTCCACGGCGTCTCGCCGTGACGAGCAAGCAGGATGCGCATGCGCTGAGAGTTCCTTGGGGGAGGGGCGGCTCGCTGCGGCGAAACCGGACCGCATCATAACCGCTCCCCGCCCCCTGCCCGGCCGACCCAGCGCACACCCGGCGCCTTCGGTACCTGCAATGCGGGCGCCACCACAGTCATGATCCAGCGCAGATCGCTTTGTGCAGCGGTCGAGCGGGTCATCGCCGGGTCGGAGGTCCAGTCGCTGCTGGCCGACCCCCGGTTGCCGTCGAACCCCAGACCGACCAACTGCCCTGCGCATCCATTACCGCCACGCCGGCGTTGCTGCCACTGATGTCCATCTCCGACACGAAGTTGACCGGCACCGAGCCCAGGCGCGTATCTTCGAACCGGCAGCGCTTGGCCCTGATCGCCGTCAGCGACGGCTTGGGCGCGTCGAACGGGGCGGCGCCAGGTGCCTTTGGCGGCCAAACCACCCCGCGTGGTGAACGGCGTGCACGCCACGCCCGCGGATGCACGCAGCGGCAGGCCTCCGCTCAGGCGCGTCCCAACGCCGGATCGCTGCGACTGGGCCGGCCGGTTTCCAGATGCCCTGCCAGCCGGCGGCGAAATGCCGCACCCGGTTGCTCCACCACCACGTCGTACCAGTGATCGCTTGCCGCCCGCGCCAGATGGATGGTCTGGCGCTGGCCACCGGCCAGCTGCAGCGAGCGTGGACGGGGGTCGCCGTGGTCCAGCGCGCGCAGTTGCAGCGTGCAGGCCTGTTGCCCGGCATTGCCGATCTCCAGCACCAGCGCATCGCCCTCCTGCCGCGCTTCCAGCCACGGCGCCGCCTGCTGCGCCGATGCGGGCC
Source organism: Xanthomonas sp. NCPPB 1325 (assembly GCF_041477645.2). Lineage (NCBI taxonomy): Bacteria > Pseudomonadati > Pseudomonadota > Gammaproteobacteria > Lysobacterales > Lysobacteraceae > Xanthomonas > Xanthomonas sp. NCPPB 1325. The sequence goes on along the minus strand of NZ_CM192985.1, from coordinate 1,325,921 downwards.
GCACGACGCCGGCAAACTCGCGCAGGAATCCATTGGGCCCGTGCACGCGCAAGGCATACGCGCCATCTGGTGCAGCGCCCAGCGGCACATCGTCGAGCTGCGTGCCCGGCAACACGGTGTAATACCAGGGCCCGCCGCTGGCGGCGCCACTGTAGACATTGAAGGCCGCCGCCGCGGTGCCGGTGTTGACGAACTGCAGCTGCAGCGCTTCGCCCGCGTGTTCGCGCGCATGCACCTGCAGGGCGTAGGGCAACGCGCGTGCCGGACGTTGCCCAGGCTCCTGGCGCGGCATGCGCGCCGTTCCCGGTGGCGCCGGCTTCGGCTTGTTGCGGATCGCGGCCATGCGCGCACGGTAGTCGTCGATGGAGGGCAAGGCGCTCAGCGCCGAATCGTCCGGCTTGCGGAAGTCGAACACGCTGGTGAGATCGCCGCTGACCGCACGACGCCATGGGCTGATATTCGGCTCGGCCACACCGAAGCGACGCTCCAGCAGGCGCAGCACCGAGGTGTGGTCGAACACCTGCGAATTGACCCAGCCGCCCCGCGTCCAAGGCGAGATCACCAACATCGGCACGCGGATGCCCAGGCCGACCGGCACACCGTTGTACGACTCGCCGCACACATCGACATTGCTGCGCCCCATGCGTGCATCCAGCGCCGGCAGCGGTGCCGGCACATGATCGAAGAAGCCGTCGTTCTCGTCGTAGTTGATGATCAATGCAGTCTTGGCCCAGACCTCCGGATTGGAGGTCAGCGCGTCGATCAAACGCGCCACCAGCGATTCGCCGTAGGCCGGCGGTGCTTCGGGATGTTCGCAATACGCGGTGGGCGGAATGACCCACGACACCTGCGGCAGGCGATGGGCCTGCACATCGGCTGCAACGGCCGCAATCAGGTGATCGGCCTGGGTGTGTGCTGCGTTTTCTGCGGTGGACCCAGGCACGCAGGCACGTGCGCGCCGATAGCGCTCGTCGGCGCGATCGAGCCCCCGGTAGTGCGCAAAATACGCCAGCGAGTTGCAGCCGAAGTTGTCGTATTCCTGATACACGCGCCAATCGATGCCGGCGGCCTGCAACCGCTGCGCATAGGTGGTCCAGCCCATCGCCGCGTAACCGGGCTTGTCGCGTGCCATGTCGGCAGTCCAGTTGCCATCGTCGGCGTTGTCGGCCACCTGTGCGCGCAGGTCGCCCACGCTCAGGCCGCTGGTGCCGGTGAACAGGTACATGCGGTTGGGATTGGTCGGCCCGTGCATCGAGCAGAAATAGCCATCGCAGATGGTGAAGGCGTCTGCAAGCGCGTGGTAGTACGGGATGTCCTGACGCTGGAAATAGCCCATCGTCAGCTCGCCCTTGTACGGCACCCAGGCGTCGTATTCGGCCCAGCGTGCCGGGTCCTGCCCGTGGCCGGCTTTCCAGGAGTGATCCAGGCTCTTGATCAGCGGCGCGCAGGTGGTTTGCGAATCGAACGCGAACGGCAACAGGCGCCGTCCATCGGCCGCGGGCTGGCTCCAGACCGGGTTGCCGTCGCGCAGTTGCAACGCATGCGGGTCGCCGAATCCGCGTACGCCGCGCAGTGCGCCGAAATAATGATCGAACGAGCGATTTTCCTGCATCAGGATCACCACATGCTCGATGTCGCGCAACGTGCCGGTGCGCGAATTGGCCGGCAGCGCCAGCGCGCGCCCGATCGACGAAGGCAGCGCCCCGGCCGCAGTGAGTGCAGCAACCCGCTTGAGGAAATCGCGGCGCGAAGCAGATGACGTCATGACCAAGTTCCTAGCGAAGCCCATGCAATGCAGCGCGCAATGCGGCTGCAGAGCAGGTGTATAGCGGGCGAGCACGACAGTTTTGCGACAGCCACCGTCATCAATGTTTCATGAGCCGTTGACACCCTGCGTCGCGAAACGCCGGTGTTGCACCGCGCGTCCGCCCTCAGCCGTGCTCGAACAGGATTCCCCCATGACTTCCGCTCGTCGTTTTGATGTCACTCCGCTGGCGCTCGCCCTGGCCGCGCTGCTTCCCGTCATGGCGCAGGCCGCCGACCCGGTGACCGCCAGCATGGCCGACGCACCGGCAACGCCGGCCGATGCCGCAGGCAATGCAACGCAGCTGGACGCCATCAACGTGGTCTCTCAGGGCAGCACGCGGCAGGTGCAGCGCATCAGCCGCCAGGACATCGAACAACTCACACCGGGCAGCAGCGCCTTCAAGGCCGTCGAAAAACTTCCCGGCGTGCAGTTCCAGTCCGCCGACCCGTTCGGCACCTATGAGTGGTCCACGCAGGTGACCCTGCACGGCTTCGATCAGAGCCGTCTGGGCTACACGCTCGACGGCATCCCGCTGGGCAACATGAGTTACGGCGTCACCAACGGCCTGCACATCACCCGCACCATCATTTCGGAAAACCTTGGCTCGGTGGAAATCGCGCAAGGCGCCGGCGCGCTCGGCACCGCCTCCAATACCAATCTCGGCGGCACCATGCAGTTCTATTCGGCCGATCCGCAGACCACGCCCGGCGCGCGGTTGGTGCAGACGATGGGCAGCGATGCGACGCGCCGCACCTTCGTGCGCGCCGACACCGGCGACCGCAACGGCTTGTCGGCGTACCTGTCCTACGCCAATGCCAGCACCGACAAGTGGAAGGGCTTCGGCGACCAGACCTCCGAACAGGCCAACCTCAAGACCGTGTACCAGTGGGGCGACGGCAACCGCCTGAGCCTGTTCGTGGATACCTCGCGGCGCAAGGAATACGACTACATGGATCTGTCGTTGACCAGCCAGCGCGCACTGGGCTGGGACTACGATTACCTGCAGCCGGACTGGGCCACCGCCGTGCAGATGGCGCGTGCGTATCAAAACACCGGCGCCACCAGCGGCGTGGCCAACGGTTACCCGCAATCGCTGGCCGGACTGCCCAGCGATTACAGCTGGCTCGATGCCAGCTACTACGCCGGCGGCGGCCTGCGTCGCGACAATCTCGCCGGCCTGTCCGGCACCTTCGTGTTCGGTGGCGCAACGCTCGATGCCACCGGCTACTACCACGCCAATCGTGGCGAAGGGCAATGGGTGACGCCGTATGTGGCCACCTCGGCGCAGGTTCCGGTGTCGATGCGTACCACCGACTATGGTCTGGATCGTTTTGGCGGCACCAGCGCCTTGAAGTGGTCGTGGGGCAATCACGATCTGGAAGTCGGTGCATGGGCGGAAAACGCGCGCACCACGCAGGGCCGCAATTACTTCGCGCTCGGCAACGAGGGCTATACCTCGCTATACAACGTCCTTGAGGCACAGACCCCGTTCCGCCGCGATTTCCAGCAACGCTACACCACCCAGACCCGCATGCTGTACCTGCAGGATACCGTGCGCCTGCTCGATGACCGGCTGACGCTGAACTACGGCGCAAAGGCGCTGGACACCACCACACGCGCGCAATCGCTGGTGCCGACCACCGCACTGGCGCAGGGCCGCGTCCGTGCCGAAGACAACTTCCTGCCGCAGGTGGGCGTGAACTACAAACTCGACGAGCGCCAGGACATCTACGCGTCCTACAGCAAGAACATCGCCGCTTTCGGTTTCACTCCGTTCGCCACCTCGCAGGCCGCCTTCGACCGCAGCCGCTCCACGTTGGAGCCGGAAGAATCGCAAACCGTGCAGATGGGTTACCGCCTGCAGGACGAGCAGTTCCAGCTTTCGGCCGATGCCTACTTCACCAAGTTCTCCAACCGCCTGTTGACCACCTCCCCGTGCACCGCGGTGCAGACCTGCGCCTCGATCCTGAGCAATGTCGGCGCGGTGCACAGCGCCGGTGCGGATCTGGCGCTGATGTGGCGCCCGGTCGAAGGCCTGAGCTGGTTGAACTCGTTGTCATGGAACCGCTCGCGCTATCAGGACGATTACCTCAACAACGGCGTGGTCGCCACCTCCGGCAAGGACGTGGTCGGCATTCCGGCGCTGATGTTCTCCTCCAGTGCCAGCTACCAGTTCGGCAACCTGCGCCTGGATCTGGACGGCAAGTACGTCGACAAGCGCTACATCACCTTCCTCAACGACTCGCAGGTGCCGTCGTACTGGCTATTCAATGCAGGCGCACGCTACGACTTCGGCCGCGTCGGCCCGGTCGAGAATGTCGCGCTCGCCCTCAACATCACCAACCTCACCGACAAGCGCTACTTCGCCAGCACCGGCACCAACGGCTACGTCGCCTCCGATCCGGACGGCTACAACCAGACCATGGTGGTGGGTGCGCCACGGCAGTACTTCATGAGCCTGGATGTGAAGTTCTAAGTAGCGCTGCAGCGCCTGAAGCGCCCTCATCCGGCGCTACGCGCCACCTTCTCCCGCGCGCGGGAGAAGGTAGGCCGACAGTGCGTTGACGCCTCAAGCCGGTCCGCAGCGTCCGTTCCCATTGGTTCACGCTTGCTCGGCTTATCCGTATCTCGCCTCACCTGCTTTCCGTCTTCCCTGCCCCTGCCGTTCTCGGCCTCATCTACTTTTTGCCTTCTCCGCTTTTCCTTTCCGCCATCCCCGAGCGGTGGCCGGTCTTGCCCGGCGGCCCCCTCCTTGTCGACGTCCCTGCTTGCTGACTTCCCTGTCGCTCGACTTCCCTGCCCTTCCCCCGCCTGCGGGGGAAGGTGCCCGAAGGGCGGATGGGGGCAACCGCCCGGCAACAGACGCATCCTGTCCGCCAACCCGCCCATCACCACCACCTCCCGACCCGGACTGCGCCGGGACCATTGCTCTTGCACCGCCACATGCATACGCCTGGCCCCCGCATATAATCGGCGGCTTATCTTTCACTCAGCAGGCCCCGCCAGATGGCGCAGACGATGAAGGCGCTGGTCAAGCGCGAAGCGAACAAAGGCATCTGGCTGGAACAGGTTCCCGTGCCCACGCCAGGCCCCAACGAGGTATTGATCAAGCTGGAAAAGACCGCCATCTGCGGTACCGATCTGCATATCTACCTGTGGGACGAGTGGAGCCAGCGCACCATCACCCCCGGCCTGACCATCGGCCATGAGTTCGTCGGCCGCGTGGCCGAGCTCGGTTCGGCGGTCACCGGTTACCAGGTGGGCCAGCGCGTCTCGGCCGAAGGCCACATCGTCTGCGGCCACTGCCGCAACTGCCGCGGCGGGCGCCCGCACCTGTGCCCAAACACGGTCGGCATCGGCGTCAACGTCAACGGCGCCTTCGCCGAATACATGGTGATGCCGGCGTCCAATCTATGGCCGATCCCGGACCAGATTCCGTCCGAGCTGGCCGCCTTCTTCGACCCGTACGGCAATGCCGCGCATTGCGCGCTGGAATTCGATGTCATCGGCGAGGACGTGCTGATCACCGGCGCCGGCCCGATCGGCATCATTGCCGCCGGCATCTGCAAGCACATCGGTGCGCGCAACGTGGTGGTCACCGACGTCAACGACTTCCGCCTCAAGCTGGCCGCCGACATGGGCGCCACGCGCGTGGTCAACGTCTCCAAGACCTCACTCAAGGACGTCATGGCCGACCTGCACATGGAAGGCTTCGACGTGGGCCTGGAAATGAGCGGCAACCCGCGCGCGTTCAACGACATGCTCGACTGCATGTACCACGGCGGCAAGATCGCCATGCTCGGCATCATGCCACGCGGCGCCGGTTGCGACTGGGACAAGATCATCTTCAAGGGTCTCACCGTGCAGGGCATCTACGGCCGCAAGATGTACGAGACCTGGTACAAGATGACGCAGCTGGTGCTGTCGGGTTTCCCGCTGCACAAGGTGCTGACCCATCAGTTGCCGATCGACGATTTCCAGAAAGGCTTCGACCTGATGGAAGAAGGCAAGGCCGGCAAGGTTGTGTTGAGCTGGAATTGATTGGCTAATGGTGCAGATACACAAAAGGCGCCGCGAGGCGCCTTTTGTATTTCGGTCTTCAGAAGTGCTTAAAACGCAGCGGGTGATCCTTGGGTGCAGGCGAGCGCTTCAATACACGCGACGTCGACGAGGATGCAGACAAAGCGCAGTCGGTCGAGTGCGCGGTGCCCTCACCGCCTGCGGGACACGCCGTTAACCCGTCCATAGCGGCTCGATGGCGGCATCCATGCCGCCAACGGTCCCGCAAGCGACGAGTACACCGCACCAGACAGTTGGCTGGTTGCTTCATTGAAGAACGAAACCCGCATCAGACGGTTTACTGGTGATTGTTGAAAAACTCCGCGCAACGACCATCTCCACTGGTCCTTGCCCGCCCACCGTCGCGGGACCCTTGGCGGCATGGATGCCGCCACGGAGCTACATGGACGTACTTGCAGCGTGTCCCGCGATGGTGGGCGGGCAAGGGCCCTGCAGCCAAGCCTCAGCGTCGAGGGCGCGGTGCCCTCACCGCTCGCGGGACACGCCGTGAATCCGTCCGTGGAGGCTCGATGGCGGCATCCATGCCGCCAACGGTCCCGCAATCGGCGAGGCCACGCACCAGACAGTTCGTTGGTGGTTTGTTGAAGAACGAAGATGCTGCATCGCGCAGGTTGTCGGTTACTGGTTGAACACTCTGCGCATCGATCATCGTGACTGGTCCTTGTCCGCCCACAGTCGCGGGACCCTTTGGCGGCATGGATGCCGCCACGAAGCTTACAAGGACGTACTTGCAGCGTGTCCCGCGATGGTGGGCGGGCAGGGCCCTGCAGCCAAGACACAGATCAACCGCTCTAAGCGATCGATCCGCACGATGCAATCACGCCAAAACAAAACAACCAAGATTTAAAGCAAAGCGTCGTTTAAACAGGCGGCGAAGAATCCGCGCGGCCGCTCTTGCCGCCTCTCCCCTTCGCAGCCGACTCGTCAGAGCCGCTGTTTAGTCCATCGCCATTACGGCCAGGTGACTGTCGCCGTTGCCACCAGATGGTTCTGCGAATTCTGCCGGCCAAAACCGAATTCGGCCGCTTCGCTGGTGTCGTAATAGCCCACGGCCAGGCCCAGCGGGCCGAAGGTCTTGCCCACGTTGACGCCGAAATCATTGTAGTCGTGGTCCACCTTGCTGAGTGCCGCGGTGTAGATGCTGTGCCCGGCATGGGCGCCGATGGTGAAGTTGTGCGGCAATGCCCAATTGGCATCCAGCGCGTAGTAATAGCCGTCCGTGTCGGTGCCGTACAGATCGTTGGTGTAGGCAAGGGTCAGGCTGTAGGTTTTCAGGAATGTGGTCTTGGTGATCAGCTCGGCGTAGTTGGATGCGCCCGCGCCCAGGTATTGATAGCGGTTCACCATCACATCCAGGTTGAAGTTGGCGCTCAGGTCGGTGTTGTAGCCGACGAAGCCGTCCACTTCCCAATCCGGATCGCCAGCGCCGTAGTCGACATTGGAACCCCAGGTGCCGACGTAAAAGCCATACGGCAACTTGTAGGTCAGCCCGGCCTGGAACGCCGGGTCTTCGTTGGTCTGCGAGATACCGCGGAACAGGTAGTCGCTGGTCACCGCAAAGGTCCCGCTGAGTGGCGAGGCAGGCGCGCCTTCCTCCTGCGCCTGTGCCAGCGGCACGACAGACAACAACAGCAACGACAGACAACAGGCGAGCGGGGTCTGCTTCATGGGGCATCTCCTGGAGCGATGGGCGGGCGGATGGCGCGAAGCGAGCTGCACTGACTTCTTAGTCGAACTGTCATTGCAGCGCAACATGAACGTCGCGCTCGCTGGATCCAGCGCACATCCTGCACAAGCCGATGACACCGATCAGGCCTCCATCTCATCGACCGGCGGAGCCGAATCTTGATGGGACGGGAGTGGAGATTGGGGATTCGGGATTGGCCACAGCGAAGCGAATCCCTGCCCTGCCCCAATCCCCATCACCAATCCGCTATCTCACCCATCCCGATTCCCGGCTGGTACCAGCCGGCTAGGTCAGGCAGGAAACACGCCGTAGTGGCGCGCTGCCAGGCGTAGTTGCTGCCCTGGCTGAAAACTTCCGGCCGACGCCGGCAGCTCCACTTCCACCTCGTTGCCTGCCGGCTCCAGCGTTGCGCGCAGACGCAGACGCGCCCCACTGCGCTGCGACCATGCCACCGTCGCCGGCCAGCCGGTGTCGTCGGGTACCAGATCTTCCGGCCGCACATACACCTCGACCGGCCCTGCAGCCAGCGCGGCATTGGCCAGCGGCAGCGCATGCCCGGCCACCTGGATCTGCCCCTGCGCCAGCACCCCGGGAATGCGGTTCACCGCCCCCACAAACGAATACACAAATGGCGAGGCCGGCTTGTCGTAGATCATCGCCGGCGTGTCGAGCTGCTCGATGCGGCCGCGGTTGAGGATGGCCACGCGGTCGGCCAGTTCCAGCGCTTCTTCCTGATCGTGGGTCACGAACACCGTGGTCAGGCCGGTGCGCTCGTGCAGCTCGCGCAGCCAGCGCCGCAGGTCGCGACGCACCTGCGCATCCAGCGCACCGAACGGCTCGTCCAGCAGCAGCACGCGCGGCTCGATCGCCAGCGCGCGCGCCAATGCCACGCGCTGCCGTTGGCCCCCGGAGAGCTGGGTGGGATAGCGCTGCTCCAGGCCCTGCAACTGCACCAGCGCCAACAGCTCTTCCACGCGTGCACGGATGCGCGCTTCGGTCCAGCGCTCGTTGCCACGCCGCACGCGCAGTCCGAAGGCGATGTTCTCGAACACGTCCATATGCTTGAACAGCGCATAGTGCTGGAACACGAAGCCGACCCGGCGCGATTGCACGCTCATGCGGGTGGCGTCTTCGTCGCCAAACAGCACCTGCCCGCCGTCGGCATGCTCCAGCCCGGCCATGATCCGCAGCAAGGTGGTCTTGCCCGAACCGGAGGGACCGAGCAGGGCCAGCAACTCGCCCTGGCGCACGTCCAGGGTGATGTCGTCCAGCGCGGTGAAGGTGTCGAACTGCTTGCGCAGGCGGTGGATGCGGATGCCCATGGTCACCTCAGTGGCGGTGGTTGGCGGCCAGCGCATCGCCGTGCCGCCATTCCAGATATGTCTTCAACGCCAGCGTCAGCAGCGCGGTCAAGGCCAGCAGCGAGGCGCAGGCAAATGCGGCGCTGTAGGCGTATTCGTTATAGAGAATTTCCACGTGCAGCGGCAGCGTGTTGGTGCGCCCGCGAATATGCCCGGACACCACCGATACCGCACCGAACTCGCCCATCGCGCGCGCCGCGCACAACAGCACGCCGTACAGCAGCCCCCAGCGGATATTGGGCAGGGTCACCCGCCAGAACATCTGCCAGCCGCTCGCGCCCAGGCTCAGTGCAGCCAGCTCTTCATCGCTGCCCTGCTGCTCCATCAGCGGCATCAGCTCGCGCGCGATGAACGGGAAAGTGACAAACGTCGTTGCCAGCACGATGCCCGGCAACGCGAATACGATCCGCGGCAGCTGGATCACAAATTCGCCCAGCGCCGGCAGCTGCACCCGCCACCCTTCGTCGATCAGCGGCCAGGCCCAGCCACTGCGCCCGAAGATCAGCACGAAGATCAGGCCTGCCACCACCGGCGACACCGAGAACGGCAGGTCGATCAGGCTGACCAGCAGGCGTTTGCCCCGGAACTGATGCTTGCTGATGGCCCATGCCGCAGCGACGCCAAAGACCAGGTTCAGCGGCAACACGATCGCAGTCACCATCAGCGTCAGCTTGATCGCCGACAACGCATCCGGGTCGACCACTGCGCGCAGGAAGGTATCCCAGCCGCCACGCAACGCCTCGGCGAACACCAGCACCAGCGGCAGCAGCAGGAACGCCAGCAGGAAGGCCAACGCGCCCAGGATCATCAACCACTGCACCCAGCGCGGCTCGTTGGTGGCCGAGTCGGTGATACGGCGCGCCTGCTCGGTCATCGTGCGTGTCTGCAACAGGGAGGGCAACGATGAGACAGCATCGCTCATGCGGGCCTCCGTTGATAGCGCAGCAGGCGTGCCTGCAACGTATTGACCAGCAGCAGGATCATGAACGACAGCAGCAACATGGCCGCCGCAATCGCGGTGGCGCCGGCGTAGTCGAATTCTTCCAGCCGGATGGTGATCAGCAGCGGCGCGATCTCGGTGGAATTGGGCAGGTTGCCGGCAATGAAGATCACCGAGCCGTACTCACCCACCCCGCGCGCAAACGCCAGGGCAAAGCCGGTCAGCACCGCAGGCCACAGCCCCGGCAGCACCACCCGCCACACCGTCTGCCAGCGTGAGGCGCCCAGCGTGGCGGCGGCCGCTTCCAGCTCACGTTCGCTCTCGGCCAGCACCGGCTGCACCACCCGCACCACGAACGGCAGGCCCACGAACACCAGCGCCAGCACGATGCCCAGCTGGGTGTACGCCACCTTGATGCCGATCGCCTCCAGCCAACGCCCGACCCAGCCGTTGCCGCCATACAACGCGGTCAACGCAATACCGGCCACTGCCGTGGGCAACGCGAACGGCAGATCGATCACCGCATCGAACAAGCGCTTGCCCGGAAAGCTGTAGCGCACGAACACCCATGCCACCCAGGTGCCCATCACCGCATTGAAGGCACCGGCCGCAAACGCAGTGCCGAAGCTCACCTGCAATGCCGACAGCACGCGCGGCTCGCTCCAGACCTTCCACAGCCCCTCCCAGCCCAGCCCACTGGTCTTGATGAAAATCCCCAGCAGCGGGATCAGCACGATCAGGCCCAGCCAGGTCAGGGTGATGCCCAGACTCAGGCCCAGCCCCGGCATCACGCGCCGGCGCGATGGCGACACCGGGCCGGATGCAACCGATGTCCGCATGGCTACTTCTTGGCCTGGATCTGGTCGAACAGACCGCCGTCGGCAAAATGCTCCTGCTGCGCCTTCTCCCAGGAGCCGAACGCCTGCTGGATGGTCACCAGCTTGATGTCGGGAAAGCGGGCCACATCCGCCGGATCGGCGAACTCCGGATGCCGCGGGCGATAGAAATGCTTGGCCGCCAGCTTCTGACCTTCCGGCGCATACAGGTAGCGCAGATAGGCCTCGGCCACATCACGGGTGCCGTGCTTGTCCACGTTCTTGTCCACCAGCGCCACCGACGGCTCGGCCAGGATCGACAGCTTCGGCACCACGATCTCGAACTTGTCCTTGCCCAGTTCCTCGCGCGCCAGCAGCGCCTCGTTTTCCCAGGCCAGCAGGACATCGCCGATCCCGCGCTGGACGAAGGTGGTGGTGGCGCCGCGTGCACCGGTATCGAGCACCGGCACATTACGAAACAAGGCCTGCATGTAGCGCAGGATGCGCTCGCGGTCGCCCTTGAAGATATGGTCGGCATAGGCCCAGGCGGCCAGATAGTTCCAGCGCGCACCACCGGAGGTTTTCGGATTCGGCGTCACCACCGCCACGCCCGAGCGCAGCAGGTCCGGCCAATCGTGGATATTTTTCGGGTTGCCCTTGCGCACCAGGAACACGATGGTCGACGTGTAAGGGGCGCTGTTGTCCGGCAGCCGCTTTTCCCAATCGCTGTCGATCAGCTTGGCCTTTTCGGCAATCGCGTCCACGTCGTAGGCCAGTGCCAGGGTGACCACATCGGCTTCGATGCCGTCGATGACTGCCCGCGCCTGCTTGCCCGAGCCGCCATGCGAGGTTTCCACGGTCACCGTGTCCTGCGGATGCTGCTGCTTCCACTGGGCTGCGAAGGCGGCGTTGTAGTCGCGGTAGAACTCGCGGGTGGGGTCGTAGCTCACGTTGAGCAGCCCGATATCATGCGCGCCGGCCGGGCCAGCCAGCGCCAGCAGCGTGCAGAACAGGGAAGCAAGACGGATACGGGGGTGTGTCACAACGATCTCCTGGCCGGTGGGCGCAGCTGAACAGCAAGCATGCCATGCTGCGCAGCGGCACGCAGGCGGTGAAATGACATCCGCGCCGCCGCTTATGCCGATTTTGCATGACGTAGTGGTATGCCATTGTGATCGTTAACATTGCGCTTCTTTCTCTGCCACAGCGACCGCCATGACCCGTCCGCCTGCCGCGCTCACCGCCCACTACGCCGCCGAACTGGAGACCCTCCAGTCCCAGGGCCTGTTCAAGTCCGAGCGCATCATCACCGGCCCGCAGTCGGCCCGGATCACCCTGGCAGACGGCCGCAGCGTGCTGAACTTCTGCGCCAACAACTACCTGGGCCTGGCCGACCACCCGGACATCATCCAGGCGGCCAAGGACGCGCTGGACACGCATGGCTTCGGCATGGCGTCGGTGCGCTTCATCTGCGGCACCCAGGACCTGCACAAGCAACTGGAACGCACTATCGCCGAGTTCTTCGGCACCGAAGACACCATCCTTTACGCGGCCTGTTTCGACGCCAACGGCGGCCTGTTCGAACCATTGCTTGGCGAAGCGGATGCGATCATTTCCGACGCGCTCAACCATGCTTCCATCATCGACGGCGTGCGCCTGTGCAAGGCCAAGCGTTTCCGTTACGCCAACTGCGACATGGCCGACCTGGAAGCGCAACTGCAGGCCGCCGACGCGGCCGGCTGCAAGACCAAGCTGATCACCAGCGACGGCGTGTTCTCGATGGACGGCTTCATCGCCCCGCTGGACGAGATCACTGCCCTGGCCCGCAAGTACAACGCGCTGGTGCACATCGACGAATGCCACGCCACCGGCTTCCTGGGCGCCAGCGGTCGTGGCTCGGCCGAGGTCAAGGGCGTGCTGGACCAGATCGACATCTTCACCGGCACGCTGGGCAAGGCCATGGGCGGCGCACTCGGCGGCTTCACCACCGCAAGGCGCGAAGTGATCGAACTGCTGCGCCAGCGTTCGCGACCCTACCTGTTTTCCAACTCGCTGCCGCCGCACGTGGTGGCCGCCGGCATCAAGGCGTTCGAAATGCTGGACGCGGCCGGCGAGCTGCGCACGCAACTGGTGGAGAACACCCGCTACTTCCGTGAGCGCATGACCGCGGCCGGCTTCGATCTCAAGCCCGGCGTGCACCCGATCAGCCCGGTGATGCTCTACGACGCGCCATTGGCGCAGAAGTTTGCCGAGCGCCTGCTGGAAGAAGGCATCTACGCCATCGGCTTCTTCTTCCCGGTGGTGCCCAAGGGGCAGGCGCGCATCCGTACCCAGATCAGCGCCGCACACACCCGCGAGCACCTGGATCAGGCCATCGATGCCTTCATCAAGATCGGCCGCGAACTGGACGTCATCAAGTCCTGAGCATGCGCACGGTCCTGCGCCAACGGCTCCTGCTCGCGGCGCAGACCGATGCCCAGGCGCAGCGGCTTGCCGATCGCTGGGAAACCCGCTGCCTGCATTGCCGGCGACGCCTGCAGGTCCGTGCCGACGGCGAGCCGCTCGGCCACACCACCCTGGAACACGTGGTACCGCAGGCCTGGTTCGGCCGGCGCGCCGCCGCCGCGCTCTGCGCGCTGGTGGGTGACGCCCCCAATGACGCACGCAATCTCGCGCTGGCCTGTGCCAGCTGCAACCACGCCAAGGGACGGCGCCATGACGCCAACGGTGCTGGCGATGCGCGTGCCGTCGAAGTGGTCGGCGCCTTGCTCAGCGCGCGCCTGGCGCGCTGGCGGGAGCCGACATCAGCGCCCGGACTTCCGCCGCACTGAGCTCGCGCCAGGCGCCCTTGCCCAGCGCCCCCATTGCCAGCGAACCGATCGCCACGCGCACCAGCCGCAGCACACCGATATCCGAGGCCGCCAGCAGCCGGCGGATCTGCCGGTTGCGGCCTTCGTCCAGCACGATTTCAAGCCACGCATTGCGCTCGCCTTCGCGCAACAAGCGCACTTGTTTGGCGCGCAGCAACGCCCCGCCACCGTCCGGGTCGGGGTCGACCACCCCGGCCTGCAGTTGCGCCAGCCGCTCGGCGCTCGGGCGGCAATCGATCTGCACGTGATAGGTCTTGTCCGGCCCGCTGCCCGGGTCGGTCACTACCGCAGCCCATTGCGGGTCATTGCTGAAGAGCAGCAGCCCCTCGCTGGCCTTGTCCAGCCGCCCCACCGGCGCGATCCACGGCAGACCGGCGCCATCGAAGCAGCGGTAAACGGTGTCCCTGCCCTGCTCGTCGCGGGCCGTGGTCACCACACCGCGCGGTTTGTTGAGCATCAGGTACAGGCGCGCAGGCCCGGCCAGCGGCTGACCATCGACGGTGATGGATGCCTGCTGGTCGGTGCGGATCGGAAACTCGGGGTCGCGGATCACCCGCATGGCGACGCTGACCCGCCCATCGACGATCCAGCGCGCCGCTTCGGTGCGCGAACACACACCCAGCTTGGACAACACCCGCGCCAGCCCATGGCGTGGCGCAGAGTGATCGGCACCTGCAGCCGATGCAACCACGCCGCGCACCGGTGCCGCCGGGGCGCGCTGACGAGGCCGGGACGTCGCCGGCGGTGGTCGCCGGGTCATGCCGTCCCGACCGTGCGGCTTACTTGGTTTCGACCGGCTTGACGTCGGCAGCAGGCGCAGCCGGCGCCGGTGCGGCCACCGGACGCGCCTTGACCACGCGCACGCCGCGCGCCTTCATCCAGGCATCGAATTCTTCGGCGGTCATGCGCTTGCCGTTCTGGCTCATGTCAAAGCGCCACGGCGTGTTGTCGAAAGCGGTCGTGGCCTTGTAGGCCGCCGGATCGTTCGGGTTGACGGTGCCGCCCGGTGGAATGACCTTGGCCAGGTCCTGGCAGCCTTCCACGCGCAGGCGCAGCAGCACGCGGTCGACCGATTGATCACTGCTATACGGCTGTGCCAGCACGCCGGTGGGCATGCCCAGCTGCACGCTGCGGGCATAGAACTCGGCAGCGGCCGGTGCGATGACGGTGGCGGGCAACGGCAGCGGCTGGGAGACCGTGTTGCCGGCGCAGTTCGGTGCGGCGTAGGCGGCGGGAATCAAGGCGAGACAGAGCAATCCTGCCGAAGCGGTACGCAGCATCGTGGTTCTTCCAGTAAGAGTGTGGTGTCGACGCGGCGAGTGTAGGCAGCGATGAACGCTGTTTCAACAGGAACCGCATATCGATGGCAACGCAGACAGCATGGCGGTCCGGCTGCGGCTGAATTCGGGAGTTTTCGGATCACACATAGACAAAACCCGGCACGAGGCCGGGTTTTGTATGAAGCAAGCCAGCGGCCAGATTAGTTCTGGACGTTCAGCTCGGTACGACGGTTCTTCGCACGGCCTTCCGGATTGTCGGAACCATCCGGGTTGGCGTTCGGAGCAATCGGACGGCTCTCGCCGTAGCCGATCGGGCCAACCAGACGCGACGCATCGACGCCGTTCTTGGTCAGGTAGTCGTACACGGTGGTCGCACGACGCTCGGACAGCTTCTGGTTGTACGCGTCGGTACCCTTCGAGTCGGTGTGACCGGCAACCTCGACCTTCAGGTCGGGGTAACGCTTCAGGATCTCGGTCGCTTCGCTCAGGATCGACACGGCATCCGGACGCAGGGTCGACTTGTTGAAGTCGAAGTTCACGCCCTTCAGGTCGATCGAGACAGGAACCGGGCAACCGTCCGGACCGATGGTCTGGCCAGGCTGCGAGTTCGGGCACTTGTCGTCGCAGTTGTTGACGCCGTCACCGTCGTCATCCAGATCGGCGCAGCTCGGAGCAACCGGAGCCGGAGCCGGCGGCGGAGCGGTCGACGGAGCCGGTCCCAGCGGGATCACGACGCCGACCGAAGCCAGCACGTCGCCGAACCAGTCTTCCTGCGGAGCAGCAACGCTCTGGTCGTTGAAGTCGGCGCGATAGGCCAGTTCAGCACGCACGGCGACGCGCTTGTCGAAGGTGGTCTGCAGACCGACACCAGCCTTGGCGGCAAAGTTGCCGTCCTTCTGCTGGCCCGGCGACACCGGGTTCGGGGTCGCGTCGAATTCTTCTTCCGAACGCTGGTAGCCCAGACCGAACAGCAGGTAGGGGTTCCAGCCGCGGCCTTCCTGGATGAAGTGGCGACGCAGGTCGAACGAGATGCCGTACTGGCTCCAGTTCTGGTCCTGGTTGGCGTCGAAGTTCGGGTTCTGATAGTTCAGTTCACCGTCGATCGACCAGTTCGGGCTGACGAACTTGCCCAGGCCCAGGGTGACGAACGGAGCATCATTGGTCAGGCGATCGCTGTCCTGGAAGTTGAAGCCAGCGCTACCGGTCAGGTACCAACGGTCATCGAACTCCTGCGCGGAAGCAGCCTGGGCCACTGCCAGACCGCCGAGCAACGCGGCAGTGAGAATTTTCTTGTTCATTTATACAGCTCCTTCTTTGGGAGATAAAACCGATAGAGGCGGTGTTCTTGGTAAAGATGCTCATCACATCCAGAGCCATCGGGGCGCAGATTAAGCCGGCCTCGGTGAAGATCGCGTTAACGGTCATATAACATGTGAAAGCAATCGCCAGGGCCGCCGAGCCCACTCGATATTACGTATACAGTTTCATGAAGAAAAGGGCCCGGCGCTCACTTTCGCTTATCGAAGCACATGAACATCAGCCGAATCGAGGCGATTGAAGACGGTTCCATGCAAGGCACTTTCCGATGCCCCAGCGTGGCAGGAAAACCACATAGGTGAACGCCAGGCCCCGTGCGAGCTGAATTGTGGGGTGCGTGGTTGCAGCGCACTGACTTCACAACGCACCCTGAACTTCCCATCAGGAGCGTCCCGATGAAAGCCGTCGCCCTCACCAGATCCTTGCCGATCGACGACCCTGCATCACTGCTTGACATCGAGGTACCAAGCCCTGGGGCGCCCTCGGGGTATGACTTATTGGTACGGGTGGAAGCGATCTCCGTGAATCCGGTCGACACCAAGGTACGCGCGTCCACGCCGCAGGCCTTGCCCGAGCCGATGATCCTGGGCTACGACGCGGCCGGAGTGATCGAAGCGGTCGGTCCGGAGGTCACCGCGTTTGCGGTAGGCGATGAGGTGTATTACGCCGGCGATGTTGGCCGGCCGGGCAGCAACGCGCAGTTCCAGTGGGTGGATGCACGCATTGCCGGCTGCAAGCCGACCTCGCTCAGCTTTGCGCAGGCAGCGGCATTGCCGCTGACCACCCTGACGGCCTGGGAGCTGCTGTTCCAGCGCATGCCCTTCGCCTTCGACGGCGCGCGTCAACGCGGCCGGTACCTGTTGATCATTGGCGGCGCTGGTGGCGTTGGATCGATCGCGATCCAGTTGGCACGGCATGCCGGCTTCACGGTGATCGCGACTGCATCGCGCCCGGAGAGCATCGAATGGGTCCGGCAGATGGGCGCTCATCATGTGATCGACCACCATCGTCCGTTGCACGCGCAGTTACAGGCACTGGGCCTGCAGACCGTGGACGCGGCGCTGAACCTGGCCGATACCGACCGCTACTGGCAGCAGTTGGGCGAGGTCCTGGCGCCGCAAGGGCATGTCGGTCTGATCGTGGAGCCGCGCGGTGCGCTGACCATTGGCGGCCCCTACAAGTCCAAGTGCATCGGCATCCATTGGGAGCACATGTTCGCGCGGGCGCGCCACGCGACCGACGACATGGTGGAACAGCACCGCATCCTCAACCGCGCCGCGAGCCTGATCGATGCCGGCGAGCTACGCACGACGCACACCGAGACGCTGTCGCCGATCAACGCCGAAAATCTGCGCCAGGCGCATCGGCGCCTGGAAAGCGGCAGCACGATCGGCAAGCTGGTGCTGGCCGGCTGGTAACCGCATCGGTGGCTGCGCCGCAGCTTGCACGGCGGCGGCAGTGGATGCGCTGCACGCTGCCGACGCCTGCCATCCGGTGACAACGAGCGCCGGGATCTGGCCCGCTGCGGCTGCGTGGGCAGACGGTACGCAAGAAGGCGGTAGCGCGCACGGAGGGCGCGATGGTGCCTGCGGTGCTGTCGCGACGCGAAATCCGCTACCGGGGCTTGCCGCCACGCCCGTTTGACGGCATCGTGCGCACTCCGTACGCCAGCGTATCCATCTCATGTCGCCCGCCACCGGCCCTTCCGCCTTCCCGCACCTGTTCACCCCGCTCGATCTGGGCTTCACCCAACTGCGCAACCGGGTCCTGATGGGCTCGATGCATACCGGGCTGGAAGACCGCGCGCGCGATTTCCCCAAGCTGGCCGCGTATTTTGCCGAGCGGGCGGAGGGCGGTGTCGGCCTGATCGTGACCGGCGGTTTCTCGCCGAACGTGGTGGGCTGGCTCAAACCTTTCGGCGGCAAGCTGTCGTGGCCCTGGGAAGTACGCCCGCATCGCCAGGTCACCCGGTCGGTGCACGCGCACGGCGCCAAGATCTGCCTGCAACTGCTGCACGCCGGGCGCTATGCCTACCATCCGTTGTCGGTGGCGCCTTCCAAACTGCAGGCGCCGATCAATCCCTTCACCCCGCGCGCGTTGTCGGCATCGGCAGTGGACCGGCAGATTGCCGCGTATGCCCGCGCAGCGCGGCTGGCACGCGAGGCCGGCTACGACGGCGTGGAGGTGATGGGATCGGAAGGCTATCTGATCAACGAGTTCACCGCCGCGCGTACCAACAAGCGCAGCGACGCCTGGGGCGGCGACGCAGCCAAACGCATGCGCTTTGCCGTGGAGATCGTGCGCCGCATCCGCGAGGCCTGCGGAGAGGACTTCATCATCATCTACCGATTGTCGTTGGTGGACCTGGTCGAGGACGGAAACCAGTGGCAGGAGATCCTGGCACAGGCGCAGGCGATCGAAGCGGCCGGCGCGACCATCATCAACTCCGGCATCGGCTGGCATGAGGCGCGCATTCCGACCATTGCCACCTCGGTACCACGCGCCGCATTCGCCAGCGTGACCGCAAAGCTCAAACCGCACCTGCGCATTCCGGTGGTGGCGAGCAACCGCATCAACATGCCGGAGGTGGCCGAGCGCATCCTCGCCGACGGCGCGGCGGACATGGTGTCGCTGGCACGGCCGTTGCTGGCCGACCCGCAGTGGGCCAACAAGGCGCGCGCCGGGCAATCGCACACCATCAATACGTGTATCGCCTGCAATCAGGCGTGCCTGGACCATGTGTTCGAAAACAAGCTGGCTACCTGCCTGGTCAACCCGCGCGCCGTGCACGAAACCGAGCTGGTCTACACACCCACGGCCACGCCCAAGCGCATCGCCGTGGTCGGCGCCGGACCCGCGGGCCTGGCGTGCGCGACGGTGGCGGCAGAACGCGGTCACCGGGTGACGCTGTTCGATGCGAGCAGCGCCATCGGCGGCCAGTTCAACGTGGCAAAACGCATTCCCGGCAAGGAAGAATTCACTGAAACGCTGCGCTATTTCAGCCACCGCATCGAGGCCACCGGCGTGCAGCTGCGACTGGAGACGCGCGTGCAGGCAGACGACCTGAAGGACTTCGACGAGGTGGTGCTGGCAACCGGTATCGAGCCGCGCAAGGTGGACTTTCCCGGCGCCGATCATCCGATGGTGGTCAGCTATCTGGACGTGGTGCTGGGCCGCCACGTCGCCGCCGGCAAGGTGGCGATCATCGGGGCCGGTGGAATTGGCTTCGATGTCGGCGAATTCCTGGTGCATGAGGGTGCGTCGGTATCGCTGGATCCACAGCGCTGGATGGCCGAATGGGGCGTGGATCCGACGTTCGAGGCCCGCGGCGCGCTGTGCAAACCGCAGCCCGAGCGCCCTGCCCGCCAGGTCTGGCTGTTGCAGCGCAGCCCCGGGCGCCCCGGCGCGCGGCTGGGCAAGACCACCGGCTGGATTCACCGCGCAACGCTCAAGGCCAAAGGCGTCAAGATGCTCGGTGGTGTGGAGTATCTGGGGGTGGACGATGCCGGCCTGCGCATCCGCGTGGACGGCAGCGAGCAACTGCTCGACGTGGGCACGGTGGTGGTCTGCGCCGGCCAGGAGCCGCGGCGTGAATTGCTTGCCGCGCTGCAGGCCAACGGTCAGCAACCGCATCTGATCGGCGGCGCAGACGTGGCCGCCGAACTGGATGCCAAGCGTGCCATCAACCAGGCCAGCCGACTCGCTGCCACGTTGTAAACAACCCAACTCGAACGACGCCGGTGCGCCGAGAGCTGCCTTCATACCGTGGCGCAGCTTTGGTCATTGTGCATCTGACGATCAAGCGCATGCGGCTTGTGCTTGCATGCCGGAACGCGTCCTTGCCGACGTAAAGTGGCTTTGTCGTGCGCCGTGCGCATTGACATCGTGCGTTGCAACGGTCTCATGTGACAGAAAAGCGCGCATTGCGTATTCGCTGTCGAACACGCAGTGCGTGCAGGCCGTGTGAACTAAAAAAGGTGCGCGCGCTATCGTGCTTGCGCTGCATCGCCTGCCGTTTCGCAAAGCGCGCGTGTCGCTCTGCCGATGCGACGCGTGCAGCGTGTTGCGATGCGTGAGCCGACACCTGCGCAACGTAGGCGCAGCCGCGCTGACGCTGCGTCAACCCTGCCCATTCAGCCACGATTGTGTGATCGGCGCCTACCTTGCGCCAACTTTTTGACCCACCCACTTGGTGGGCACCTCCGGTAGATCTCTCTTCGCCGGAGACCGGGCGGCCCGTGACAGGTCGCCTCCCCATGACGCCAAGCCCTTCGCACTGGTGCACCCACATTGGGCGCTCTGCGGATCGGCCCATACGGAGCAAGGAGTTCTATGAAACTGGCTTGGATACTCTGGCTGTCGCAATTATTGCCGCAGCCTGCTGCAGATTCGTTGTGTTTGAGTACCACCGTCTATCTGGAGGCGCGCGACCAGACCTTGCGTGGCCAGCAGGCCGTTGCAGAAGTTGCGTTGCGTCGGCTGGACAGCGGGCTGTGGGGCGACTCGATGTGCCAGGTGGTGACCGCGCGCAAGCAGTTCGCACCCACCATCGTCTCTCCGGGTACGCAGTTGAAGAATGACGATGCCTGGAACAAGGCATTGGGCGTGGCCCTGGCTGCGGAGCGCAACTGGGCGTTGCCCGTGGGCCAGCGCAAGGAGATCGTGCCAGGCGCGAGCCACTTCGCCGCCAGTGCAATTGCCAGCCCGAGCTGGCGTAACGCCTATCAGGTTGCCACCATCGGCGACCACACGTTCTACCGCGTGCAGAAGCTGCGCCCGCGCACTGCGTCCTGACCGACATCCCTGCCTTGCAATGCGCTGCGGCGTGTCGTTACCGCCGCCCGCATGCACGCAGTGTTTGCCGCCATTCCCACGGATAACGATCTACTGCGTCGCGCTGCGTGTGATATCGCGCGCTGCACGCAGGCGTCCGCGGTGCGCGGCCAGTAGATCACTGCGCGTGACGATGCCGAGCACGCGCAATGTTTGCGCCCCGTCGACGACCACCAACCGCCCCACCCCGGCATCGCTCATGTGATCGGCGGCATCGCGCAACGAATGCTCTTCACCGATCACCACCGGGGCGCGTTGCACGAGTGCGCAGAGCGGCAGATCGTCTGCGTGGCGGGAATCGAGCAGATCACGGCGTGTCAGCACGCCCCGCAGCGCACCGTCGGATCCGATCACGGGGAAGCCGTGATGGGTGATGCCTGCTGCACCACTGCTCAACCACTGGCGTACCTCGTGCAGGGTTTGCGTCTCATGCAGGCTCACCACGTCGCGGCTGCACACGCTGCGCACGGCAATCTGATCCAGGTGATCCGCACTGTAGTCCGATGGAACGCGCACACCGCGACGCACGATTTTTTCAGTCATGATCGTGTGCTGCATCATCAGGCCCGACACCAGATACGCCGCCGCGCAGGCACCCAACAACGGCAATAACCCGTGCGTTTGCTGCGTGGCTTCGAAGGCAAAGATCACCGACGCCAGAAATGCGCGTGATGCGCCTGCAAACATCGCCGCCATGCACACCAGTGCCGCCATTCGCGGATCCACGCCCAGCGCGGGCGCATACGTCGCCAACGCGATCCCCAGCACGCCACCCAAGGCGCCGCCGATGGTGAACAACGGCGCGAGCGTGCCGCCGGACGTGCCGCTGCCCAGCGCCACCGACCAGGACACCAGCTTGGCAACGCACAGCACCAGCATCGTACCCAGCCCCGCGCTGCCGCCCAGCACGAGCATGATGTTGTCGTAGCCCACACCCAGCGTGCGCGGCACCCAATAGCCGACAATGCCGACGACCAGGCCACCGATCGCAGGCCACCACATCCAGTGCAGCGGAATGTGCTCAAAGGCGTCTTCGATGCCGTAGGTCAGACGCGTCACTCCAACGCTGATCGCACCGACCAGCGCGCCCATCGCGACATAGGCGAACAATGCGCTCAGCATCGCCGGCGGCAATGTCGGCATCGGAAATACCGGCCCGCTGCCTTCGAACACAGCATGCATCGCAGCGCCGACCATCGCAGCCAATGCCACCGGAATCAGCGAGCGCGCGCGGCGTTCGAACAGCAGCAATTCGATCGCCAGGACCACCGCAGCGATCGGTGTCGCAAAGATCGCGGCCATGCCTGCGGCTGCACCCGCGGCAAGCAAGGTCTTGCGCTCGTCGGCAGTGACATGCAACCGCTGCCCCAGCAGCGAACCGAGTGCGCCACCGGTGGCGATGATCGGCCCTTCCGCACCAAAAGGCCCGCCAGTCCCGATCGCCACCGCAGACGATGTCGGCTTGAGCCAGGTCATGATCGGCGGAATGCGGCTGTCGTTGCGCAAGACATGTTCCATCGCTTCGGGAATGCCGTGCCCGCGAATCGCGCGCGAGCCATGGCGGGCCATGATGCCGACGATCACTCCACCGAGCACCGGCACCACAATGGCCCAGGCACCCAGTGCGTGTCCTGCCGGGCTGACCATCTCGGTGCGCAGGCGCCCGAAGTACGCAAGATTGGTCACCAGTCCGATCAACGCGGTGAGCACCTGCGCCACGCCGGCCACCACGAATGCCAGCATCACGCTCAGGCTGGCGATCCAGATCACGCGACGTTCCAGCGGTGGAGATTGCTGCGGCAAGTGGGCCTGCACCTGCGCGGTGCCCAACGCGGGGACAAGCGGAATCGCCGCGCGTGATTGCGTGGTGGGCACAGAGTCGTTCAAGGGGAAACGCCAGAAAATGCGACGCGGCAAAGGCTACGCCGATCACCTCGTAGTAGCTGGCTGGAACTTAAATCGGCGCGCGCACCGCATCGGCGAGGCATGTCGTTCGATCGAGCACGCGACCTCCCACGCGCCTGGCAGGACACCACGGCGAAGACGTCTAGCTCTTTCTCTCGTCGCATCGAGCCGGCGGCGCCCTACATGCGCCACCTGGCTCGCCTTGCATGCGCGTTCGATGGCCACACGTAGCCGCCCGCACCACGTTCGCTGCCGGCCGGACGACCGCGGCATACCCCCGCCCAAGAGCGGCTGACAACACCACTGTGCAGCCGCCAGGCGGGCGCGGTCGGCGCCCGGAATCGGCCTATCCCACGCGTACCCCGGTTCCGAGCGCGCTGTCCACAGCTACCTGACGACTGCTCGCTACGTTCTGTTGGCTGCTCTAAGCTTGCGCACCTGTCCCTCATTGGATTGACCATGAAGCTTTACACCAAGCCGGGCGCCTGTTCGCTGGCAGATCACATCGTGTTGCGTTGGTCCGGGCTGCCCTTCGACCTGGTCGTGGTCGATGCAGCCACCATGAAGTCGCCCGAGTATCTGCGCCTGAACCCGGCCGGTGCGGTGCCGCTGCTGGTCGTCGACGACTGGGCCTTGACCCAGAACGCCGCCATCCTCAACTACATCGCCGACATCGCCCCACTTACCGGCCTGGGCGGCGATGGCAGCGCGCGCAGCCGCGCCGAGATCAATCGCTGGATCGCCTTTTCGAATGCCGATGTGCATCCGGCCTTCAAGCCCATCTTCGGCAGCACCGCCTATCTGCAGGACGAGGCCTTGATTGCGCGCAGCCAAGACGATGCACGCAGCAAGTTGCGCACGCTCTACACCCGCGTCGATGCACATCTGCAAGACCGCCAGTGGCTGGCCGGCGACAGCCATACCGGAGCCGATGCCTATCTGTTCGTGACGGTGCGTTGGGCCAACAAGGCAGACGTGGATCTGAGCGGGCTGAGCGCACTGGATGCCTTCTTCCAGCGCATGCAGGCCGACGCCGATGTGCAGGCTGCGCTGTCGGCCGAAGGCCTGGCGTAAACGCCACCGCTGCCTGGTGACGCGACGTGGCTGCCAGCGATGTGCATCGCTGAAGATGCACGTCGCAAGGCACCCCGCCTCAGGCGCGCCATCGCCGCGCATCGCATCGCTTGGCGAAACCGGCGGCATGCGGCCACAAAAAAAACGCCGGGCAGTGCCCGGCGTTTTTTACTTGCGACACACGTATGACTCAGCCCAGCAGGTGCGACACGCCGCTGCGCTCTTCTTCCAGCTCGGCCAGGGTCTTGTCGATGTACTTCTGGCTGAAGTCGTCGATCGGCAGATCCTTGACGATGGTGTACTTGCCGTTTTCGGTGGTGACCGGGAAGCCGAACATCACGCCTTCCGGAATGCCGTAGGAACCGTCCGACGGCACGCCCATGGTGACCCATTTGCCGTTGCTGCCCAGCACCCAGTCGCGCACGTGATCGATGGCCGCATTGGCAGCCGACGCAGCCGAGGACAGGCCACGCGCTTCGATGATCGCCGCGCCGCGCTTGCCCACGGTCGGGATGAAGGTGGACGCATTCCATTCCTGGTCGTTGATCGCGTCGCCGATGGAGGCGCCATCAGCGGTGGCGAAACGATAGTCCGGGTACATGGTCGGGCTGTGGTTGCCCCACACCACCAGCTTTTCGATGCCGCCGACCGGCTTGCCGAGCTTGGCCGAGAGCTGGCTCAGCGCGCGGTTGTGGTCCAGGCGCAGCATGGCGGTGAAATTCTTCGGGTCCAGATCCGGGGCCGACTTCATCGCGATATAGGCATTGGTGTTGGCCGGGTTGCCGACCACCAGCACCTTGACGTCACGCTTGGCGACCTTGTTCAACGCCGCGCCCTGCGCGGTGAAGATCTCCGCATTGGCCAACAGCAGGTCCTTGCGTTCCATGCCCGGGCCGCGCGGACGCGAACCCACCAGCAGGGCGACATCGACGTCCTTGAACGCCACTTCGGCGTCGTCGGTACCGACCATGCCGGCCAGCAGCGGGAACGCGCAATCTTCCAGTTCCATCATCACGCCCTTGAGGGCGGCCTGCGCCTTCTCGAGCGGCAGTTCAAGCAACTGCAGGATGACCGGCTGATCCTTGCCCAGCATTTCGCCCGAGGCGATACGGAACAGCAGGGCATAGCCGATCTGGCCGGCGGCGCCGGTCACAGCAACACGAACAGGTGCTTTCATGGGATGTTTCCTCTGCTAAAAAGCGTTGGTGGGGGTGGCGCGCTGGCGGGGCCCAAGGCCTGGCGGCGCGCGTTGACAAGCAAACGGCCGCACAGGGCGGCCGTTCGACAGGATGCGATCAGGCGGCGAGGATCTTGTTCCACTCCGCAACGCGGTCGGCCTTGGCGGCCAGCACGGCGTCGGTATCGCCTTCGATGGTGAGGGTGTTGATGGTGTCGCCCTGGGCAACGCTATCGACCACGTCCAGGCCCTGGGTGACCTTGCCGAACACGGTGTGCTTGCCATCCAGCCACGGCGTGGCGGTGTGGGTGATGAAGAACTGGCTGCCGTTGGTGTTGGGGCCGGCATTGGCCATGGACAGCACGCCGCGCTCGTGGCCGACGCCGTTATTGGTCTCGTCTTCGAACCGGTAACCCGGGCCGCCGCGACCGGACCCTTCCGGGCAGCCGCCCTGGATCATGAAGTCGGCGATGACGCGGTGGAAGCTCAGGCCGTTGTAGAAGCCGCGCTTGGCCAGGTTGACGAAGTTGGCAACGGTCAGCGGCGCCTTCTCCGGGTACAGCTCGACGACGATCGGGCCGCGGGAAGTGTCGAAATTGGCGATCAGGGACATGGAAATCCTTGCAGGTTCTGGGGTGATCAACAGCCCATTAGGATACACCCGGGCGCGTGGACGACCGCGCGGATACGACCATGGTCCAACGCTCCTGCCCGCCCCGGCTCCCCCGGCCCGTCACGCTGGCTGAATGGGCGATCTGAATCGACTTTGGTCAATTGGCAACGGCAGCGCAATGAAACCGCTATAATGTCGGGCTTACCTCATCTCAAGACTGGCGCCAGACAGGGGCCCTTTCCGCATGTCCATTGAAAAACTCCGCAATATCGCCATCGTCGCGCACGTCGACCATGGCAAGACCACCCTCGTCGACTGCCTGCTGAAGCAGTCCGGCACCCTGTCCGAACGCACCGTCTTGGCTGAGCGCGTGATGGACAGCAACGACCAGGAAAAGGAACGTGGCATCACGATCCTGGCCAAGAACACCGCCATCACCTGGCAGGGCAACCGCATCAACATCGTCGACACCCCGGGACACGCCGACTTCGGTGGCGAAGTCGAGCGCGTGCTGTCGATGGTGGACTCGGTGCTGATCCTGGTCGACGCGATGGACGGCCCGATGCCGCAGACCCGCTTCGTGACCCAGAAAGCCTTCGCGATGGGCTTCAAGCCGATCGTGGTGGTCAACAAGATCGACCGTCCCGGCGCACGGCCGGACTGGGTGATCGACCAGGTGTTCGACCTGTTCGACAAGCTCGGTGCCACCGACGAACAGCTGGACTTCCCGATCGTCTACACCTCCGCACTGAACGGCTACGCCAGCCTGGATTCGGACGTGCGCGACGGCGACATGACCCCGCTGTACGAAGCGATCATGCAGCACGTGTCGGCCCCGGACGTTGACCCGGACGGCCCGTTCCAGATGCGCATCAGCCAGCTGGACTACAACAACTTCGTCGGCGTGATCGGCATCGGCCGCATCCAGCGCGGCGTGCTGAAGAAGAACATGCCGGTCAGCGTGATCGACCGCGAAGGCAAGAAGCGTCAGGGCAAGGTGCTGCAGGTGCTGGGCTTCCTCGGCCTGGAGCGCATCGAGCAGGACACCGCCGAGGCCGGCGACATCGTGGCCATCTCCGGCATCCAGGAGCTGACCATCTCCGACACCGTGTGTGCGCTCGATCACCCCGAAGCGCTGCCGGCGCTGACTGTGGACGAGCCCACCATCTCGATGACCTTCCAGGTCAACAACTCGCCGTTCGCCGGCAACAAGGACCTGTCCGGCGGCAAGTTCCTGACCAGCCGCCAGCTGCGCGACCGCCTGGACCGCGAGAAGGTGCACAACGTGGCACTGAAGGTCGAGGAAGGCTCCGACGCCGACAAGTTCCTGGTCTCCGGCCGTGGCGAACTGCACCTGTCGGTGCTGATCGAAAACATGCGCCGTGAAGGCTACGAGCTGGCCGTGTCGCGCCCGGAAGTCATCATCAAGGAAATCGACGGCAAGCTGATGGAGCCGATCGAACAGCTGGTGGTGGACATCGAAGAACAGCACCAGGGCGGCGTGATGGAAAAGCTGGGCACCCGCAAGGGCCAGCTGAAGAACATGGAGCCGGACGGCAAGGGCCGCGTGCGTCTGGATTACATGATCCCGGCGCGTGGCCTGATCGGCTTCCAGAACGAATTCCGCACCCTGACCCAGGGCTCGGGCCTGCTGTTCCACGTGTTCGACCATTACGGTCCGAAGGAACAGGGCGCCATCGCCAAGCGCCAGAACGGCGTGATGATTGCCAATGCACCGGGCGCAACGCCGGCTTATGCACTGGGGCCGTTGGAAGAGCGTGGCCGCCTGTTTGCCGCTGAAGGCGACAACGTGTACGAAGGCCAGCTGATCGGTATCCACTCCAAGGACAACGATCTGACCGTCAACGCGATCAAGACCAAGCCGCTGACCAACATGCGCGCGTCGGGCAAGGACGATGCGATCAAGTTGACCCCGGCAATCAAGTACACGCTGGAACAGGCGCTGGACTTCATCGAGGACGACGAGCTGGTGGAAGTCACCCCGAAGGAAATCCGCCTGCGCAAGAAGTTCCTGACCGAAAGCGACCGTAAGCGCGCTGGCCGTTCCGGCTAAGCACTGACGACCACTGTCGTGAGCAACACGCCCTACAGCCCGGATGCGCGCGCGCATCCGGGCCTCCACGCGATCGCCTTGCTGGAGGCGGTCAAGGGCACGCTTGCGTTGCTGGCGGCGACGGGCCTGGAAATTCTGGGCCCGCTTCCGTTGCAGCATGCGGTCAGTACGCTGATCCGCCGTTTCAATCTGGACCCCGACCACGGCGCACTGCCGTCGTTGCTCAAGACCATCAACCCCGATGCCGTACACCTGGCTGCCGCGGCCATGCTGGCCTATGGCCTGCTGCATGTGGTCGAAGCGTGGGGCCTGTGGCGTGCCCGGGCCTGGGCCTCGGTGCTGGGCTGCCTGTCGGCGGCCATCTATCTGCCTTTCGATATCTACGCCATCGTCCGCCATCCCGGCTGGACCGCCTGGGCCGTGCTGGCGATCAATCTGATCGTGGTCGGCGTATTGGCGCGCGATCTGGTCCGGCGTCGGCGCCACTGATCCGCCCTGCCCGTCTGCGGGCACGTCTTATCCGTTGTCACCCCGACGCAGCGCCGTTAGCCTGCGGACAGTTCCCAGGGAAGACCATCCATGCGATCCACCGTCCTGTCCTTTGCGCTGTCGCTGGCCTTGTGCAGCTGCGCGCATGCCGATGACCCGGCACGTCCGGCAACCGCAGCCGCTCCGTCTACCACTACGCTCGATCTGGTCGATGCCGATGTCGCCGGCCTGCAGGCCCGCATGCGCGATGGCGGCACCACCAGCCTGGCGCTGACGCGCAGCTATCTGCAGCGGATCGCCAGCATCGACCGCGCCGGCCCGCAGCTCAACGCCGTGATCGAACTCAATCCGCAGGCCGAAGCCGCTGCGCGCACGCTGGATACAGAGCGCCGCGCCGGCCGCGTGCGCGGGCCGCTGCATGGCATTCCGGTGCTGCTCAAGGACAACATCGACGCGCTGCCCATGGTCAACAGTGCCGGCTCGCTGGCCCTGGCCGGATTCCGCCCGACACGCGACGCCTTTCTAGTGCAGCGCCTGCGGGCCGCCGGCGCCGTGATCCTGGGCAAGACCAACCTGAGCGAGTGGGCCAACTTCCGCTCCACCCAGTCCAGTTCCGGCTGGAGCGCCCGCGGCGGGCTCACCCGCAATCCGTATGCGCTGGACCGTAACCCGTGCGGCTCCAGCGCCGGCACCGGCGCGGCGATCGCCGCCAGCCTGGCCACGCTCGGCATCGGCACCGAAACCGATGGCAGCATCACCTGCCCGGCCGCGGTCAATGGCCTGGTCGGACTCAAGCCGACCGTTGGCCTGGTCAGCCGCGACGGCATCATTCCAATCTCGGCCAGCCAGGACACCGCCGGGCCGATGACGCGCAGCGTGGCCGACGCGGCCGCGCTGCTGCAGGCCATCGTCGCACCCGACCCGCAGGACCCGGCCACGCGCACTGCGCCGTCGTCCACTCCAGACTATCTCGTCCACCTCAAACCCGACGGCCTGCGCGGCGCGCGCCTGGGACTGCTGCGCAATCCACTGCGCGAGGATCCCGCGATCGCCGCCGCATTGGATCGCGCCGTACAGACCTTGCGCGCGGCAGGTGCCACGGTGATTGAGACTGCCCTGGTCACGGATGGCAAGTGGGATGCTGCTGAGCAGATGGTCTTACTGGTCGAATTCAAGGCCGGCTTGAATGCCTACCTGCGCAGCCATGCCGCACCGGTCAAGGATCTGGAGGCCCTGATTGCCTTCAATCGCGCCAATGCGCAGCGCGAAATGTCTTACTTTGGCCAGGAGTTGTTCGAGCAGGCGCAGGCTGCCCCGGGCCTGCAGGACGCGGGCTATCTGCGCGCGCGTGCCAGCGCCAGACGGCTCGCCGGCGAACAAGGCATCGACGCGGCCTTGAAGGCCGACCGCCTGGACGCGCTGATCGTGCCGACCACCGGCGCCGCCTGGGTCACCACGCTCGGCAAGGGCGACACCTTTCCCGGTGCCGGCTACGGCGCCGCGGCAGTGGCCGGGTATCCAAGCCTGAGCGTGCCGATGGGGCAGACCCAAGGCTTGCCGCTCGGACTGCTATTCATGGGCACGGCCTGGAGCGAGCCGCGCCTGATCGAACTGGCCTATGCCTACGAGCAACGCAGCCACGCGCGGTTCGCGCCCGGCTACGCGCCGAGCGCACCGCCGGCGGCACCGGGCGCATCGCAACCGAAGACGGCCGACTGACTACACCGCAAGGCAACGCGGCGGCGGTACGGACATCAACGCAATGAGATGGCATTAGCCGGCTGTTGCGCTGCTCGCCGTCCAGGCAGCTGCGCACCGTCGTCCGTCCGATGCGCAGCCTGGCGAACCGCTTGGCCGCCAACGCACACCGACGCGATTAGGCACGTTTGCCGGCAACGCTAGATCGATGCCGCAGGCTCGCCGTCTTCCGCACCCGGCGAACGCACGCTCTCCGGCGAGATCGGTTCTGCGGCACGCGACGCCGGCTTTTCCTGCGCCGCAATTTCGGCGCGGATCCTGGGCAGCGCATAGGCGTGCTCGCGGGTCAGGAAATCGATCATGCGTTCGCGCACCAGGCAGCGCAGATCGAACGCATCGCCGGAATTGCGCGCGCTTACCAGCAATCGCACCTGGATGGTGTTGTCGCTGGTATCGGTGATCTGGGTGACGCAGACGCGGCCATCCCACAGCGGCTCGCTCTGACAGATGCGTTCCAGTTCCGCGCGCACCGCCGCGATCGGCGTGCGGTAATCCAGCCACAGGAACGCGGTACCGAGCAGGTCCGCACTGGCGCGCGTCCAGTTCTGAAACGGGTTTTCGATGAACCAGGTCAGCGGCACCACCATGCGCCGCTCATCCCAGATCCGCACCACCACATACGAACTGCCGATCTCTTCGATACGGCCCCACTCGCCTTCGACGATCACCACGTCGTCCAGACGGATCGGCTGGGTCAGCGCGATCTGCAATCCGGCGATCAGGTTGCCGAACACCGGCTTTGCCGCAATACCGGCCACCAGCCCGATGATGCCGGCCGAGGCCAGCAAGGTCTTGCCGATCTGGCGTACTTGCTCAAAGCCCAGCAGCACTACCGAAATGCCGAGCAGGATCACCGTGCCCATGACGACGCGGCTCAGCACCCGGGTCTGGGTCTGGATGCGTCGGGCGGTGAGGTTATCGGAGACTTCGATCGGATTGCTGCGCAGGATCGCCGCTTCGCCGGCCGCCACCGCGCGTACCAGCAACCAGGTTACGCAGCCGACGATGCCGACATGCAACAGGTGCTGCACTGCCGCCAGCGCCTTGCCGGTCAGCGGCGTGGCCTCGGTGGCAACACCCAGGAACAACAGCGGCAGGATGAACGCCGCCGGCAATGTGATCACGCGGATGATGCGCGCACGGCGGTAGTCGCGGCCCTGCATGCGGCGAAACAGCCACAGCATCAGCGTCCAGGTGCCAGCACCGGCCAGCAGCGCGGCGCCAAGCGGGATTGCGTATTCGCGGATGACGTTCCAATCGGCAGTCAAACCGTTCCTCCTGTGGGGGGAGAGAGGGATGGCTGCCAGAGCATGCCGCAAGCGGCATGAGCGTCACGTCATGCGCACACGCCGCTCATGCACCCAGCGGCTGCGACGCCACCTGTTGCTGCTTGCGCACGATTGCCATCGCAATTTCCAGCGACTGTTCGTAGTTCAGCCGCGGATCCACGCTGGAGCGGTACGCACGCTCCAGATCGCGCTCGGTCAACTCGCGCGCGCCACCGGTGCACTCGGTGACATCTTCGCCGGTGAGTTCCAGATGCACGCCACCCAGCCGCGTGCCGGCTGCCGCATGCAGGTCGAACGAGGTCTCCACCTCGCTGCGGATATTGTCGAAACGCCGGGTCTTGTAGCCATTTCCGGTGCTCTCGGTATTGCCGTGCATCGCATCGCACACCCACAGCACGCGGCGCCCGTCACGCTTGACCGCGTCCAGCAGCGGCGGCAGTTTTTCGGCAACCTGTGCCGCGCCCATGCGATGGATGAAGCTCAGACGTCCCGGCTCGTCTTCGGGGTTGAGCAAATCGATCAGGCGCAGCAGTTGGTCCGGCTGCACCGACGGCCCCACCTTGATCGCGATCGGATTGCGCACGCCGCGCAGGTACTCCACGTGCGCGCCATCCAGCGCCGCGGTGCGCATGCCGATCCATGGGTAGTGCGTGCTGAGGTTGAACCAGCCCCACTGGCGCGGCACCTGCCGGGTCAGGCCTTCTTCGTACGGCAGCAGCAGCGCTTCGTGTGAGGTGTAGAAGTCGATGCGATTGAGGTTGTACACCTCCGAGCCGGACAAGGTCTCCATGAAGCGCACCGCATCGCCGATCGAAGCCACCATCTTCTGGTAGTCCGCCGCCAGCGGCGAATAGCCCACCCAGTCCAGATTCCAGTACTCGGGGTGGTGCAGGTCGGCGAAGCCGCCGTCGATCAAGGCGCGCACGAAGTTCATCGTCATTGCCGAGCGCGAATGCGCGGTGATCATGCGGCGCGGATCGGGCACACGAGCCGCCTCGGTGAAGGCAGGCGCATTGATCACATCGCCGCGATAGCTCGGCAAGGTCACACCATCACGGGTTTCGGTATCGGCCGAGCGCGGCTTGGCGTATTGCCCGGCAAAGCGGCCCACCCGTACCACCGGCAGGCGCAGGCCGTGCACCAGCACCAGGCTCATCTGCAGCAGCACCTTGAGACGATTGGAAATGGTGCCCGATTCGCAATCGCTGAAATTTTCCGCACAGTCGCCGCCCTGCAGCAGGAAGCGCTTGCCTTCCTGGGCTTCGGCCAGCTGGCGCTTGAGCGCGAAGATCTCCCAAGAGGTCACCAACGGCGGCAGCTGTCCCAACTCGTCCATGGCGGCCTGCAACGCGCTCTGGTCCGGATACACCGGCAGCTGCAGCGCAGGTTTGCCGCGCCAGCTGCCGGGCGCCCACGACGAGGCAGCGGCATCGGAAACGGAAGTTGGGGCGGAAAGATTCATGACGAGGCTCCTGGACAGCCCGTGATGGTGGCAGAGCCGGGCGCGTCAGGCAAAGCCGCGACACGAAGTGCACTGCCAGCATCGGGCGCCGTCGCTATCAGAACCTGCACCACTAAGGCGGACGCGACTGAACGGCAGGCAAAGCGCCCCCAGCGGGCACGACTTCCCATCTACGCCAACACCGCTCGGGAGCAGAAGGTAAAGGGTTACACATCCTCCCACTGGTCAATCGTGCGACCGCCCTGCCCCCTGCACGCTCTCCGCTCCCATCGTCTCCATCCTGCTGTCCTCCGTCTCGGCCGCCACCATTGTCGCCGAAGCTACCGCCTCGCAGATCACCGAGCTGGATACCGTCTGTGCGAAAGCGCGGTGCAACCACGGGCTACCGCGTTTTCAGGTCAGTGGCAGCCCTCCGCCGCCAGGCTCCGGCCGCTATCGCCATACATTCAACCGCACACCACGCGTCAGTGGTGAACCGAGCTGCGTCGCGCCTTGAAGCCGGCATACAGCGCCCACAGCGCAAGCGAGACAAACCAGACCATGCTCCACATCGGCATGCTCAGGCCCAGAAAACGCCAATCGATGTTGCCGCAGTCACCAGTGCCGGTCAGCACGGTACGGAACACTTCAAATGGCCCCATCGTCTCGCTCAGGAAGCTCAGCGGCGGACCGCACGACGACATCATGTCCTTGGGCCGGATCTGCACCCAGACATGCCGCGCCGCGATGCTCATGCCCACGCCTGCCGCAATGAAGCTCAACACCCCGTAGACCTTGCGCGCCCCAGCGCGCCGCGGCCCATGCAATGCGCCCAGCAGGAAGAACACGGCCAGGGCGGCAAACGCGATGCGCTGGAAGATGCACAGCGGGCATGGTTCGAGTCCAAGGTGCAACTGCACATAGATCGCATAGGCCAGCAGTCCTGCACACGCGAGAAAGCCCAACAGAAACTGCGCCCGAAAACCCCAACGAAATGGATTCATCGTTACTGCTTGCCTAGGTTCGAGCCCCGATTATCAGTCATCGCCGCGGCCGTGACCACGCATGCCTCCACGTGCCCCGTCGCATGCTGCGAAGAACGCCGCAGGCCGGCCTGACGACTCAGTCTGCATCCGGCCACTGCACTCTGGCGATCGACGGCACGCACCCGAACGCGCCCGCAGCCCATGCACGGAGCAGGGCAATACCCTCGCGCAGCATCCTAAACGCGCTGACGGACACCTGCCGCACATGCCGAGTACATGCCAAACAAAAAGCCCGGCATCAGCCGGGCTTTTCGAGAATCCTGCAGGTGCGATCCGATTACTCGGCCACTTCCTCTGCCACGACCGGACGGTCGACCAGCTCGACGTACGCCATCGGCGCATTGTCACCGGCGCGGAAGCCGGCCTTCAGGATGCGTAGGTAGCCGCCGGGACGGGTCGCGTAACGCGGGCCCAGTTCGACGAACAGCTTGCCCACTGCTTCCTTGTCGCGCAGGCGGGCAAACGCCAGACGACGGTTGGCAACGCCATCGACCTTGCCGATGGTGATCAGCGGCTCGGCGACGCGACGCAGTTCCTTGGCCTTCGGCAAGGTGGTCTTGATCAGCTCGTGCTTGAACAGCGAGGCGGCCATATTGCGGAACATGGCTTCGCGGTGCGCGCTGGTACGGTTGAACTTACGGCCGGATTTCTGGTGACGCATGAGTGTGGTTTCCTAAGGAATATTGAGACTGCTGAGTGACGTTGTCGCCGTCCTGGCGTTGTTGAATGGACTGCGGTTGGTCCGAGCCGGCCGTCCTTGAACCGGATGTCATCGCAGGCTTTAACCCGTCGATGTAGAAAAACGAACATGGGCGCCCGAAGACGCCCATGCCTTGATGCATTAACCAAGCATACCGTGCTGGGCGACGCCGGCCGGCGGCCAGTTCTCCAGCTTCATGCCCAGTGCAAGGCCGCGCTGTGCCAGCACTTCCTTGATTTCGGTGAGCGACTTCTTGCCCAGATTCGGGGTCTTGAGCAGCTCCACTTCGGTCTTCTGGATCAGATCACCGATGTAGTAGATGCTCTCGGCCTTCAGGCAGTTGGCCGAACGCACGGTCAGCTCGAGGTCGTCGATCGGACGCAGCAGCACCGGATCCACGCCGCTGGCAGCCGGCTTGGCCGCACCGCGATCGCGGTGGGTGAAATCGCCGAACACCGACAGCTGATCGCTGAGGATGTCGGCGGCGGTGCGCACGGCTTCCTCGGCATCGATCGTGCCGTTGGTTTCGATATCGATGACCAGCTTGTCGAGGTCGGTACGCTGTTCGACGCGTGCAGCTTCCACGGCGTAAGCAACGCGACGCACCGGCGAGAACGACGCATCCAGCATCAGGCGACCGATGGTACGGGTCTCCTCGTCCGGACGACGGCGCGCAGCAGCCGGCTGGTAGCCAAACCCACGCTCGATCTTCAGGCGCATGTTCAGTGCGGTATCTTTGGTCAGGTGGCAGATCACGTGGTCGCCGTTGATGATCTCAACGTTGTGATCGGTCCTGATGTCGGCCGCAGTGACCGTGCCCGGACCCTGCTTGGACAACGACAGCGTGGCGCTATCGCCACTGTGCATACGAATGGCCACATCCTTCAGGTTCAGCAGGACGTCAAGCACGTCTTCCTGCAAACCTTCGACCGTGGTGTACTCGTGCAGCACGCCGTCGATCTCGACCTCGGTGATCGCAAAACCGGGGATCGACGACAACAACACACGACGCAGGGCATTGCCCAGCGTGTGCCCGTAACCGCGCTCCAAGGGTTCGATCACGACCTTGGCACGGTTGTCGGTAAGACGTTCGATCTGCGGACCACGGGGGCGCAGAACCTGGTTGGCGGTAACCGTCATGTTGCGGGGTCTCCTGCGAACCTCCGGCAATGCCGGAGGCTCTCCAATGTGAATTACTTCGAATACAACTCGACGATCAGCGCTTCGTTGATATCCGAAGGCAGGTCAGCGCGATCCGGAACGGCCTTGAACACACCGCTGAACTTCTTCGAATCGACTTCAACCCACGACGGCGTCATGTCGTGCTGCTCAGCCACGGTCAGGGCTTCCTGCACGCGGAGCTGCTTCTGTGCCTTTTCCGACAGCGTGATCGCATCGCCAGCCTTGATCTGGTACGAGGCCAGATTCACCGACTTGCCATTGACCAGTACGCCACGGTGCGACACCAGCTGGCGCGCGGCCGGACGGGTGACGGCAAAGCCCATGCGGTAGCACACGTTGTCCAGACGGGTTTCCAGCAACTGCAGCAGGTTCTCGCCGGTGTTGCCCTTCTTGGTCGAGGCCTTCTTGTAGTAGTTGCGGAACTGACGTTCCAGCAGACCGTAGATACGCTTGACCTTCTGCTTTTCACGCAGCTGGGTGGCGTAGTCGGAGAGCTTGCCCTTGCGAGCCGCGCCGTGCTGGCCGGGCTTCTGCTCAAGCTTGCACTTGGAGTCCAGCGCACGCGCCGGGCTCTTGAGGGAAAGGTCGGCGCCTTCGCGGCGGGCGAGCTTACAGGTAGGACCGATATAACGAGCCATTTCTTATCGCTCCCTTTAGACGCGACGCTTCTTCGGCGGACGGCACCCGTTGTGCGGGATTGGCGTCACGTCGATGATGTTGGTGATCTTGTAGCCCACGTTGTTCAACGAACGCACGGCCGACTCACGGCCCGGACCCGGACCCTTGATACGCACTTCCAGCGACTTCACGCCGTAGTCGAGCGCAGCGCGGCCAGCCTTTTCGGCGGCAACCTGAGCAGCGAACGGGGTCGACTTGCGCGAACCACGGAAACCGGCGCCGCCGGACGTAGCCCACGACAGTGCATTGCCCTGGCGATCGGTGATGGTGACGATGGTGTTGTTGAACGAAGCGTGGACGTGAGCGACGCCGTCAGTGATGACGCGCTTGATCTTCTTCTTCGTTTTCTTTTCTGCTGGCTTGGCCATGATCTATCCCTTACTTCCTGATCGCCTTGCGCGGACCCTTGCGGGTGCGGGCGTTGGTACGGGTACGCTGACCACGCAGCGGGAGACCACGGCGATGACGCAGACCGCGATAGCAGCCCAGGTCCATCAGTCGCTTGATCGCGATACCGATTTCGCGGCGCAGGTCGCCTTCGACGACATACTTGCCGACTTCGGCGCGCAGGCGCTCGATTTCGGGCTCGGACAGATCACGAATCTTCGTGGTCGAGGTAACGCCTGCGGATTCGCAGAGCTTCTTCGAACGGGTACGGCCGATGCCGTAGATGCTTTGCAACCCGACCCAGACGTGCTTCTGGGCTGGCAGGTTGACGCCTGCAATACGCGCCATGACGCGATTCTCCAACTGAGTGATGGCCCGACGGCGCCCAGGCGCCATCCGGCAGGATGGATCAAAAGTGAACTCGGAATTATAGCAAGGCCTCGGATTGCTTTGAAGCCCGTGGAACCAGAGGTTCCATGGACCCGGCGTGGGGAGTGTGCCCTCGCTCCGGCGCCGGACGGTGTTGATCCAGAAAACCTCTCCGAATCGCCTGTGCTACTCCCGCACAGGACCACCCCGTCACACCCGCGCGCGAGACGTCGCGCGAGCCGCCCTTCTGATCGGAAGATCGTGGCCCGGGAACCAGGCCGTCTTCACGTAATGAAGATCTAGTGTACCACTTAACCGCGCGCCAGACCGCCGCGCGAGCCGCCCTTGAGGTTGGCCTTCTTCAGCAAGCTCTCATACTGATGCGACATCAGGTGCGCCTGGATCTGGGCGATGAAGTCCATCACCACCACCACCGCAATCAGCAACGAGGTACCGCCGAAATGGAACGAAGTGCCGAGCTGCGTGCGCATGATTTCCGGCAGCAGACAGACGATCACCAGGTACAACGAGCCGGCTGCGGTCAGGCGCGTCAACACGCCATCCACATAGTCGGCCGTCGCCTTGCCCGGACGGATGCCCGGGATCAACGCGCCCGACTTCTTGAGGTTGTCGGCAGTTTCCTGCGAGTTGAACACCAGCGCGGTGTAGAAGAATGCAAAACCAATGATCAGCGCCGCAAACACCAGCATGTGCACCGGCTCGCCAGGACCCAGCGCGTTGGCGATCTTCTGCAACCACGAGCCAACACCGCTACCCGACGCCGCCTGGCCAGACCACATCGACAGCGTGGCCGGGAACGCCAGGATGCTGGATGCGAAGATCGGCGGGATCACGCCGGCCATGTTGAGCTTCAACGGCAGGAACGAGGTCTGGTTCATGTACGCATTGCGACCGCCCTGGCGGCGCGCGTAGTTGACCGTGATCCGCCGCTGCCCGCGCTCGACGAACACCACGAACAGCGTAAACGCCAGGATGGTGATGACGATCAACAGCAGCGAGATGAAACTCAGATTGCCTTCGCGGAACGCCTCGACCGTCTGGATCGCAGCAGACGGAAGGCCCGCCACGATGCCCGCGAAGATGATCAGCGATACACCGTTACCAATGCCGCGCTCGGTCACCTGCTCGCCAACCCACATCAGGAAGATGGTACCGGCGGTCAACGCGATCACCGCGGTAAGCACGAAACCCATGCCCGGCGCATACACCACCGGAGCGCCACCCGGCGCGGTCTGATTCTGCAGCGCCAGCGCGATGCTGCCACCCTGCACCACTGCAAGCAGCACCGCACCGATACGCGAATACTGGGTGATCTTACGTCGGCCGGACTCACCTTCTTTCTGCATCGCCTTGAGCGCGGGAAAGATGTGCGTGGCCAACTGGATCACGATCGATGCCGAGATATACGGCATCACATTCAACGCAAAAATACTGAAACGGTG
This sequence comes from Xanthomonas sp. NCPPB 1325, assembly GCF_041477645.2. Lineage (NCBI taxonomy): Bacteria > Pseudomonadati > Pseudomonadota > Gammaproteobacteria > Lysobacterales > Lysobacteraceae > Xanthomonas > Xanthomonas sp. NCPPB 1325. The sequence goes on along the minus strand of NZ_CM192985.1, from coordinate 1,287,286 downwards.
CAGGGCGCCGCCCGAGAACATGTTGAACATGTCCACGATGCCGCCGCCCTGCGCCTGCATCAACGAAAGCATGGCATCGGGATTCACGCCCGGCACCGGCACATAACAGCCGATGCGATAGACGATCAATGCCCCGAGGACGAACAGCAGCCGCTGGCGAAGTTCCGTGAACTTGCCGAGCCCGCCACCGAGGTTACCAATGCCAGCCTGCGCCATCTGCCGATTACTCCTCTACGCTGCCGCCGGCAGCTTCGATTGCTGCCTTGGCGCCTGCGGTTGCCGCAACGCCCTTCAGTACGAACTTCTTGCTCAGCTCGCCCTTCAGCACGATCTTCGCCTTCTTGGCGCGGCTCGGGACCAGATTGGCCGCACGCAGCGCTGCGAAATCGACATCACCGGCATCCAGCTTGTCCAGCTGATACGACAACACTTCAGCGGTGTCGCGCGCCATCTTGGAACGGAAACCGATCTTCGGCAGACGACGCTGCATCGGGGTCTGGCCGCCTTCGAAGCCGGCCTTGATCTTGCCACCACCCTTACGAGCGAACGAACCCTTGTGACCGCGACCAGCGGTCTTGCCGAGGCCGGAACCGATACCACGGCCGACGCGGGTACGCTCGGTACGTGCGCCATCGGCGGGCTTGAGGTCATTAAGACGCAGAGTCATTGGATTACTCCTCAACCTTGACGAGGTAGTGAACCGTATTGATCAGGCCACGCACCTGCGGGCTGTCCTTCAGTTCACGCACATCGTTGAGCTTATTCAGGCCCAACGCACGCACCGACAGACGGTGACGCGACTGGGTTCCACGCAGGCCACGCACCAGGCGCACCTTCACGGTCTTGTTGGTGTCCTTAGCCATGGTTGAGCTCCTCCACCTTCTTGCCGCGCTTGGCCGCAACACGCGCCGGCGACTGCACTTCCGACAGACCCTTCAGGGTTGCACGGACCAGGTTGATCGGATTACGCGAACCAACAGCCTTGGCCAGCACGTTCTTGACGCCAACCGCCTCCAGCACTGCGCGCATGGCGCCGCCTGCGATGACGCCAGTACCTTCCGAAGCCGGCTGCATGTACACGCGTGCTGCGCCATGGCCCGACTTGACGGCATGCCACAAGGTGCCGTTGTTCAGATCGACAGTGGCCAGGTTCTTGCGCGCCTGCTCCATCGACTTCTGGATGGCAACGGGCACTTCGCGCGCCTTGCCATAACCGAAACCGACCTTGCCCAGACCATCGCCGACCACGGTCAGCGCGGTGAAGGTGAACTGGCGGCCGCCCTTGACCGTCTTGCTGACGCGGTTGACCGCGACCAGCTTCTCGATCATGCCATCGTCGACTTTCTCTTCGCGGTTACGGTCGCGATCACGACCCCGCGGTGCACGTTCTTCTGCCATCTTGATTCCTTGGATTGATTGGGTATGTACGGCTCGAAGCCGCTTATGGTTGTGAAGTCACGCTGTGTCCCCGGCACCGTTGCAAAAGAACGGGACGGTCCGGCATCTCCCCTGCCGGCGGTAACGCGGATGTGGCCGATGGCCACAGCCGCAGCAGTGCTTAGAACTGCAGGCCGCCTTCGCGAGCTGCGTCGGCCAGCGCCTTGATACGGCCATGGTAGCGATAGCCCGAGCGGTCGAATGCGACCTTCTCGATGCCCGCAGCCTTGGCGCGCTCGGCGATCAGCTTGCCGACCTTGACGGCCGCATCGCTGTTCTTGCCGTTCTTCAGGCCATCCTTGACGTCGGCCTGCAGGGTGTTCGCCGCGGCGATCACCTTGGAACCGTCGGCAGTGAAGACCTGGGCATACAGGTGCTGACCGGTGCGCAGCACCGACAGACGGGCGACGCCCAGCTCACGGATGTGTGCACGGGTCGATTTGGCACGACGCAGGCGGGCAATATTCTTGTTGATGCTCATGATATGTGTCCTACGGAAGCTGAAGGAAGAGCGCGTTCCTGTCAAAAGTCCGCACATGGATGTGCGGGCTCTTGCGAGGGACTCGTCGTTAAGCCTTCTTGGCTTCCTTGCGAATGATGACTTCACCGGCGTACTTCACACCCTTGCCCTTATAGGGCTCCGGCGGACGGAAACCGCGGATCTTGGCGGCGACTTCGCCAACGCGCTGCTTGTCGGCACCTTGGACCACGATTTCGGTCTGGGTCGGGGTCGACAGCGTGATGCCTTCCGGCGCCACGAACACCAACGGGTGCGAGAAACCGAGCGCCAGGCTCAGATCCTTGCCCTGCATGGCGGCACGGTAACCGACGCCGACCAGCTCGAGCTTGCGCTCGAAGCCTTCGGACACACCCTTGACCATATTGGCCAGGATGGCGCGCACGGTGCCGGTGATGGCGATCTGCGACGGATCATTGGCCGACAGCGTGGCGACGTCGCCATCGATGGCGATTTCCACACCCACCGGCTTGGGCAGGGTCAGGGTGCCCTTCGGGCCCTTGACGCTGACCAGCTCAGGCTGGACGTTGAGCTCAACACCCTTCGGAAGGGACACAGGCTTCTTGGCTACACGGGACATGTTCGATTCCTTCCCTTAGGCCACGAAGCACAGGACTTCACCACCAACGCCGGCTTCGCGAGCCTGCGCATCGGTCATGATGCCCTTCGACGTGGAGATGATGGCGATACCCAGGCCACCCAGGACCTTGGGCAGCTCGGTCTTGCCGCGGTACTGGCGCAGACCCGAGCGCGAGAAACGCTTCAAGGTCTCGATGACCGGGCGGCCTTCGAAATACTTCAGCACGATTTCCAGCTCCGACTTGTTGTTTTCGGTGGCCGTAACGCGCAGGTCGGTGATGTAACCCTCGTCCTTCAGGACCTGGGCGATCGCAACCTTGATCTTGGACGACGGCAATTTCACCGTCTGCTTACCAACCGCGGCCGCATTCTTGATGCGAACCAGCAGGTCGGCGATGGGATCAGTCATGCTCATATGAGTACCTTTGAGTGCACCGATATCCGCTTTCGCGAAAATCTTGTGTTTTCCTGGGGATGGGCCAGGACCCTTGACGCCATGTCAAACCCGCACGGGCAAGACAGAAGCGGAAGTATACGACAAAAGAGCCCGACTTGCGTCGGACTCCCTTGTTGAACAGAACAACCCTGCCCAAACCGGCCGCGAGCGGCCGGGCTGCTGTTACCAGCTTGCCTTGCGCAGGCCCGGAACGTCGCCGTTCATTGTGGCCTTGCGCAGCATGTTGCGGCCCAGACCGAACTTGCGGTAGACACCGCGCGGACGACCCGACAGCTCGCAACGGTTGCGGTGGCGGCTCGGCGACGAATCGCGCGGCAGCTTCTGCAACTTGGTCGACGCATCGATCTTCTCTTCGTAGGACGCATCCTGGCTGGAGAGGATCTTCTTCAGCGCATCACGCTTGCCGGCGAACTTCTTGGCCAGCTTCGCGCGCTTGATGTCGCGGTGGATCATGGAGGTCTTTGCCATTTCGGATGTCCTCTATGGTCAGTTACGGAACGGAAACTTGAACGCTGCCAGCAGCGCCTTCGCTTCCGCATCCGTCTTGGCGGTGGTGGTGATGGCGATATCCATACCGCGGATCGCGTCGACGGCGTCGAAGTCGATTTCCGGGAAGATGATCTGTTCCTTCACACCCATGTTGAAATTGCCACGACCGTCGAAGGAACGACCGGACACACCACGGAAGTCGCGCACGCGCGGCAACGAGATGTTGATCAGGCGATCCAGGAACTCGTACATCTTGGCGCGACGCAAGGTGGTCTTGCAGCCGATCGGCCAACCGTCACGAATCTTGAACGATGCGACCGAAACGCGCGACTTGGTGACCACCGGCTTCTGGCCGGAGATCTTGGACATGTCGGCGACCGCATTTTCCAGAATCTTCTTGTTGGTAGCCGCCTCGCCCACGCCCATGTTGAGCGTGACCTTGACCAGCTTCGGCACTTCCATCGGATTGGTGTAGCCGAATTCCTTCATCAGGGCCGGCACCACGTTTTCCTTGTAAAACTTTTCGAGACGAGTGTTCATGATCTCATTCCTCAGGCGTCGAGCGCCTCACCGCTGGAGCGGAACACACGCAATTTGCGTCCATCCTCCAGCACCTTGAAGCCAACGCGCTCGCCCTTACCCGTTGCCGGGTTGACGATATTGACGTTGGAGATATGGATCGACGCTTCACGCTCGACCACGCCGCCGGCGACACCCGCCTGCGGGTTCGGCTTGGTGTGGCGCTTGATGACGTTGGCGTTGGAGACGATCACGCGATCGCCGTCCACACGCACCACTTCACCCTGCTTACCCTTGTCCTTGCCGGTGTTGATGACGACCTGGTCGCCCTTCTTGATACGGTTAGCCATGTGTATGTCCTCCGCTCACAGCACTTCGGGAGCGAGCGAGACGATCTTCATGAACTTCTCGGAACGCAGCTCGCGCGTCACCGGCCCGAAGATGCGGGTCCCGATCGGCTCCTGCTTGTTGTTCAACAGCACAGCGGCATTGCCATCGAAGCGGATCAGCGAACCGTCGGGACGGCGCACACCCTTACGGGTACGCACCACGACGGCGTCGTAGACTTCGCCCTTCTTGACCTTGCCACGCGGAATGGCGTCCTTGACGGTCACCTTGATGATGTCGCCAATGTGTGCGTAGCGGCGCTTGGAGCCGCCCAGCACCTTGATGCACATCACTTCCTTGGCACCCGAATTGTCGGCGACATCGAGGTAGCTCTGCATCTGGATCATGATTCAGATCTCCCTTATTCGGCCGAACGGGTGACGATTTCCACCACCCGCCAGTTCTTGGTCTTGGACATCGGAGCAATTTCGGTCACGCGCACGACATCGCCTTCATTGCAGGCATTGTCGGCATCGTGTGCGTGCAGCTTGGTCGAGCGCTTGATGTACTTGCCGTACAGAGCATGCTTGACCTGGCGCTCCACCAACACGGTGACCGTCTTGTCCATCTTGTTGCTGACGACACGGCCTTCGACCGTGCGCAGCGTTTGCTTTTCGTTATTGTCGCTCATCGCGGCCGTCCTTACTTGGTGCTGCCGAGCAGGTGCTTGACGCGAGCAATCTCGCGGCGCACCCGGCGGGTTTCGTGGGTCTTCGGCAGCTGGCCGGTGACCTGCTGCATACGGAGCGAGAACTGCTCCTTACGCAAATCGGTCAGGTGGGCCTTCAGTTCGTCAGCCGACTTTTCGCGGAGTTGTTTGATATCCATCAGCGCACCGTCCGGGTCACGAAAGTGGTCGTCACCGAGAGCTTGGCAGCGGCAAGGCGGAATGCCTCACGTGCGGTCTCTTCGGGAATCCCCTCGATTTCATAGATCATGCGGCCCGGCTGAATCTGCGCGACCCAGTACTCCACGTTGCCCTTACCGGAGCCCATGCGGACTTCGATCGGCTTCTTGGTGATCGGCTTGTCGGGGAACACACGGATCCACATCTTGCCGCCCTTCTTGACGTGGCGGCTGATCGTGCGGCGTGCTGCTTCAATCTGGCGCGCAGTCAGCTGACCGTGCGCCGTGGCCTTGAGGCCGTATTCGCCGAAGCTGACGGCGTTTCCGCTCCATGCCAGGCCGTCATTACGGCCCTTGTGCATCTTGCGATATTTGGTTCGCTTGGGTTGCAACATTGCCGTTACCTCGCTTCACGAGCCGGGCGCGACGGGCGGTCACCACGGTCGCCGCGATCGTTACGATCGTTGCGCGGGCTGTCGTCCTGCTTTTCCTGGCCAACCTGGGAGAAGTCGAAAACCTCGCCCTTATAGATCCAGACCTTGATCCCGATGATGCCGTACGTCGTGGACGCCTCGGCAAAACCGTAATCAATGTCGGCACGTAGCGTGTGCAGCGGCACGCGACCTTCGCGGTACCACTCCGAACGGGCGATTTCTGCACCGTTGAGGCGGCCAGCCACGTTGACCTTGATGCCCAGGGCACTCAAGCGCATCGCGTTACCGACCGAGCGCTTCATTGCGCGGCGGAACATGATGCGACGCTCGAGCTGCTGCGCGATCGACTCGGCGACCAGCTGCGCATCCAGCTCCGGCTTGCGCACTTCGGTGACGTTGATGTGCGCCGGAACGCCCATCAGTTCGCTCACTTCCTTACGCAGCTTTTCAATATCCTCACCACGCTTGCCGATCACCACGCCCGGACGGGCGGTGTGAATGGTGACGCGGGCGGTTTTGGCAGGGCGCTCGATCAAGATCTTGCTGACACCTGCCTGCGCGAGCTTCTTGCGCAGCATTTCACGCACTTTCAGGTCGGCTGCCAGGTAACCGGCGAAGTCGCCCTTGTTTGCGTACCACTTGGAGTTCCAGTCTTTGGAGATACCAAGACGGATTCCAGTCGGATGAACTTTATGACCCATGGTCTTTTCCTTTCCGCTTACTTGGCGGCGCCGACAATCACAGTGATGTGACTGGTGCGCTTGAGGATGCGGGTACCGCGGCCTTTCGCCCGCGCCATGAAACGCTTCAGGGAGGGACCTTCATCAACCATGATGGTCTTGACCTTCAGCTCGTCGACATCCGCGCCCTGATTGTTCTCGGCATTGGCGATAGCCGACTCCACCACCTTTTTGATCAGGTGTGCAGCCTTCTTGTCCGAGAACTTCAGCAGATTGACCGCACGCTCGGCGGACAAACCACGCACCTGATCAGCGACCAGGCGGGCCTTCTGCGGGGAGATGCGCGCGGTGCGCAGGATTGCTTTCGCTTCCATCGTCATCTCTCCTTACCTGCCCGACTTCTTGTCGCCACCGTGACCCTTGAAGGTCCGGGTGACGGCAAATTCGCCGAGCTTGTGGCCGACCATATTCTCGTTGACGAGCACCGGAATGTGGTTCTTGCCGTTATGCACGGCGATGGTGATGCCTACCATTTCAGGCAGGATCATCGAACGGCGCGACCAGGTCTTGATCGGCTTCTTGCTACCCGCAGCGGACTCCACCTTCTTTGCAAGGTGGTGATCGACGAACGGGCCCTTCTTAAGTGAACGTGCCATGGTCGATTAGCCCCTACGATCGCGGACGATGAACTGCTGGGTGCGCTTGTTCTTGCGCGTCTTGTAACCCTTGGTCGGAACACCCCACGGGGTGACCGGATGCGGATTACCCTGACCAGCCTTCGCTTCACCACCACCGTGCGGGTGATCGACCGGGTTCATGGCCGCACCGCGAACGGTCGGGCGAACACCGCGCCAACGCTTGGCGCCGGCCTTGCCCAGCTTCTCGAGGTTGTGCTCGTCGTTGCCGACTTCGCCGATGGTGGCGCGGCACTCGACCGGCACCTTGCGCATTTCGCCCGAGCGCAGGCGCAGCGTGGCATAGATGCCTTCGCGAGCGACCAGCTGGACGGCTGCACCGGCAGCACGTGCGATCTGAGCGCCCTTACCCGGCTTCAGCTCGATACCGTGAACCGTCGTACCGACCGGGATGTTACGCAGCGGCAGCGTGTTGCCGGTCTTGATCGGTGCGTTGGCACCGGCAATGACCTGGTCGCCAGCCTTCAGGCCCTTCGGGGCGATGATGTAGCGGCGCTCGCCGTCGACATAGCACAGCAGGGCGATATGGGCGGTACGGTTCGGATCGTATTCGATCCGCTCCACACGCGCCGGAATGCCTTCCTTGTTGCGCTTGAAGTCGATGATGCGGTAGTGCTGCTTGTGGCCACCACCGACGTGACGCACGGTGATGCGGCCGTGGTGGTTACGACCACCGGACTTGCTCTGCGAGTCGAGCAGCGCCGCGTGCGGTGCGCCCTTGTGCAGATCGGGAGTAACCACGCGCACGGCGGAACGACGGCCGGGAGAGGTGGGTTTGAACTTCATCAATGGCATGGGATGGACCTCAGGCCTTGGCCGTTACGTCGATGGACTGACCATCGACTAGGCGGACGTACGCTTTGCGCCAATTGCCACGGTTGCCAGCACGGTTACGGAAGGACTTGCTCTTGCCCTTGACGTTGACCACGTTGACTGCCTTGACCTTGACGTCGAACAGCTGCTCAACCGCGGCCTTTACATCGGCCTTGGTGGCGTCGTTCGAAACTTCGAAGACATACTGGTTGGAGATTTCCTGCAGGCGCGCGGTCTTTTCGGAGACTCGCGGAGCACGCAGCACGCTGAAGATTTTTTCGTTGCTGCTCATGCCAGCCACTCCTCGACCTTCTTGACCGCATCGGCGGTGATCACGACCGTATCGGCCCCGACCAGCGCGACCGGATCCAGACCCTGCACATCACGCACCTGCACATACGGCAGATTGCGGGCGGACAGATACAGGTGCTCGGAGGCTTCTTCGGTGACGATCAGCGGGCGCTTGCCCACATCCAGTCCCTTCAGCTTCTCGATCAGACCCTTGGTCTTGGTCGCTTCGAGGTCGAACGCGTCGACGATCATCAGACGACCCTGACGGTTCAACTCGGAGAAGATCGCGCAGATGGCCGCGCGATACATCTTGCGGTTGACCTTCTGCTCGAAGCTGCGCGGCTTGGCCGCAAAGGTCACGCCGCCGCCGACGAAGATCGGAGCCGTCAGTGCGCCATGACGCGCGCCGCCGCCCTTCTGCTTCTTCGACTTCTTGGTCGTGCCCGCAACTTCCGAACGCGTCTTCTGTGCCTTGGTACCAGCGCGACCGGCGTTGCGATAAGCGACGACGACCTGGTGAACCAGATCCTCGCTGAATTCGCGACCGAACACGGCATCGGAGACCGAGACCTTGTTGTTGCTACCCGTGATAACGAGTTCCATCGTCATCTCTCCTTATGCCTTGCTCGCCGGACGGACGATCACGTCGCCACCAGCTGCGCCAGGCACGGCGCCGCGGATAGCAATCAGACCACGCTCGACGTCGACCTTGACCACTTCCAGGTTCTGCGTGCTTTGCTGCACGGCGCCCATGTGGCCCGACATCTTCTTACCCGGGAAAACACGACCCGGGGTCTGGCGCTGACCCAACGAACCCGGCGCGCGATGCGACAGCGAGTTACCGTGAGTTGCATCGCCCATACGGAAGTTGTAGCGCTTGATGGTGCCCTGGAAACCCTTACCCTTGGTGACGCCCTGGACGTCGACCTTCTGGCCGACCTCGAAGATGTCCGCCTTGATTTCGCCGCCAACGGCGAAATCGCCGAGCTGCGCATCTTCAACGCGGAATTCCCACAAGCCACGACCCGCTTCGACCTTCGCCTTGGCGAAGTGACCGGCGGCCGGCTTGTTGACCAGTGCGGCGCGACGCGCGCCAACGGTAATCTGCACGGCGCTGTAGCCGTCAACTTCGACGGTCTTGATCTGCGCGATGCGGTTCGGAGTTGCTTCGATCAGCGTGACCGGTACCGAGCGGCCGTCTTCAGTGAAGACGCGGCTCATACCAGCCTTGCGGCCCACGAAGCCCAACGAATATTTCTTCGTCATGGTCGTAGTCCTCAGGTGAGCTTGATCTGGACGTCGACGCCAGCCGCGAGTTCGAGCTTCATCAGCGCGTCCACGGTCTTGTCGTTGGGGTCGACGATATCGAGCACACGCTTGTGCGTGCGGGTTTCGTATTGGTCACGCGCATCCTTGTCGGCATGCGGGGATACGAGGATGGTGTAACGTTCGATCTTGGTCGGCAGCGGGATCGGGCCACGCACTTGCGCGCCGGTCCGCTTGGCCGTTTCGACGATCTCGCTGGCCGAACGGTCGATCAAACGATGATCGAACGCCTTCAACCGAATCCGGATCTTTTGTTCCGACATGACGGAAGCTTCCTTCGTTAAAAGAGCGACGGGCAAGGCCTCTGGGATACCTGCCCCGATATTCCTGCGTTGGTGAAATCGCCGTACTTCCTGCCGACGAGGGCTTTCCTCCGCCCAAAAACTGAGGCAGCCCGGTAAACCGGCCTGCCCAGACGGAAAAGTATAATGCGCAGCTAGAGCACGGTCAACAACGGATGAGTTGTTGAGTGCTCCATGCAACACGACCTTCCCGGTCTGGCGAACACGAGCGGCATCCTGCCGTTCTTTTCGCTGTAACCCAGCGCCCTACCCAGGGACACCGAGCCGCGCATTATAGCGACGTAAATTTCAGCGCGCAAGCGCAGAACCTGCAGCCGGATGTCGGTAAACCAATCTAGGCCGAGGGGCAATAAAAAGGGCCGGCTTGCGCCGACCCTTCCGTGCTACGTCAGCGGCAAACGCCGCCGATTGCAGGCACTGCTTACTTGATGACCTTGGCAACCACGCCGGCGCCGACGGTGCGGCCACCTTCACGGATTGCAAAGCGCAGACCTTCGTCCATCGCGACCGGGTTGATCAGGGTCACGACCATCTTGACATTGTCGCCCGGCATCACCATCTCCACGCCTTCCGGCAGCTGGCACGCGCCAGTGATGTCGGTGGTGCGGAAGTAGAACTGCGGACGGTAGCCCTTGAAGAACGGGGTGTGACGGCCACCCTCGTCCTTGGACAGCACGTAGACTTCGGCTTCGAACTCGGTGTGCGGCTTGATCGAACCCGGCTTGCACAGCACCTGGCCACGCTCCACGTCGTCACGCTTGGTGCCGCGCAGCAGCAGACCGGCGTTATCGCCTGCCTGGCCCTGGTCCAGCAGCTTGCGGAACATTTCCACGCCGGTGACCGTGGTCTTCTGCGTGTCGCGGATGCCGACGATTTCGATTTCGTCGCCCACCTTGATGATGCCGCGCTCGATACGACCGGTCACCACGGTGCCGCGGCCGGAGATCGAGAACACGTCTTCGACCGGCATCAGGAACGGACGGTCGACGTCACGGGTCGGCTCCGGAATGAAGCTGTCCAGGGCATCGACCAGCTTCAGGATGGCCGGCACACCGATCTCGCTCTGATCACCGTCCAGCGCCAGACGGGCCGAACCGTGGATGATCGGGGTGTCGTCGCCCGGGAAGTCGTACTTGCTGAGCAGCTCGCGCACTTCCATCTCGACCAGCTCGAGCAGCTCGGCGTCGTCGACCATGTCGGCCTTGTTCAGGAACACGACGATGTGCGGCACACCGACCTGACGCGAGAGCAGGATGTGCTCGCGGGTCTGCGGCATCGGGCCGTCAGCGGCCGAACACACCAGGATCGCGCCGTCCATCTGCGCCGCACCGGTGATCATGTTCTTGACGTAGTCGGCGTGGCCGGGGCAGTCAACGTGTGCGTAGTGGCGGGTCGGGGATTCGTATTCGACGTGCGCGGTCGAAATCGTGATGCCGCGCGCCTTTTCTTCCGGCGCTGCGTCGATCGCGTCATACGCCTTGAACTCGCCACCGAAACGCTCTGCACCGATCTTGGTCAGCGCGGCAGTCAACGTGGTCTTGCCATGGTCGACGTGACCGATGGTGCCGACGTTCACGTGCGGCTTGGTGCGCTCGAATTTAGCTTTTGCCATGACTTACTACCTCTAATTGAAAAATTTTTGAAGCGGCTGAGCGAACTCAGCCCTTCTTGGTGACGGCGTCGGCGATGTTGGCCGGTGCCTCTTCGTAGTGGTCGAATTCCATCGAGAACGTCGCACGCCCCTGGCTCATGGAGCGCAGCGAGGTCGCGTAGCCGAACATTTCACCCAGCGGAATCATCGCGTTGATGATCTTGCCCGACGGGCTGTCGTCCTGACCCTGCAACACGCCACGACGGCGGCTCACGTCGCCCATCACGTCACCCAGGTAATCCTCCGGGCTGACGATCTCGACCTTCATGATCGGCTCCAGCAACACCGGGCTGGCTTTCGCAAAGCCCTGCTTGAACGCCATCGACGCGGCCAGCTTGAACGCCATTTCCGAGGAGTCGACGTCGTGGTACGAGCCGAACACCAGCTTGACCTTCACGCCCACCACCGGGAAGCCGGCGATCGGGCCGCTGGTGATCGTTTCGCGCAGACCCTTTTCAACCGAGGGAATGAATTCCTTCGGAATGATGCCGCCGGTGATGTCGTTGATGAAGAGGAAATCGTCCTTGACGTTGTCGCTCTTGCGATCTTCCTCGGTCATCGGCGACAGCTCGATCACCACGTGACCGTACTGACCCTTACCACCGGACTGCTTGGCGTGCTTGTAATCGGACTTGACGTCGGACTTGCGGATCGTCTCGCGGTAGGCCACCTGCGGCTTGCCGACGTTGGCCTCGACATTGAACTCGCGACGCATACGGTCGACGATGATGTCCAGGTGCAACTCGCCCATGCCCGAGATGATGGTCTGGCCGGATTCTTCGTCGGTCTTGACGCGGAACGAGGGATCTTCCTGCGCCAGACGGCCCAGGGCCATACCCATCTTTTCCTGGTCCGACTTGGTCTTCGGCTCGACCGCCATCGAAATCACCGGCTCCGGGAACACCATGCGCTCCAGGGTGATGATCTTGTCCTGCGCACACAGGGTGTCGCCGGTGGTGACGTCCTTCAGACCCACGGCAGCGGCGATGTCGCCAGCGCGCACTTCCTTGATCTCTTCGCGATTGTTGGAGTGCATCTGCAGGATGCGGCCCACACGCTCCTTCTTCGACTTGACCGGGTTATAGACCTGGTCGCCGGAATTCAGCGTGCCCGAGTAGACGCGGAAGAAGGTGAGCGAGCCCACGAACGGGTCGGTCATGATCTTGAACGCCAACGCCGAGAACGGCGCGGTATCGCTCGCAGCGCGCGTGTCCTCCTTCTCGTCCTCGTCGATGCCCTGCACTGGCGGACGGTCGGCCGGCGACGGCAGCAGGTGCACGACGCCGTCGAGCATCGCCTGCACGCCCTTGTTCTTGAACGCCGAACCGCAGAACACCGGCACGATCTCGACCTTCAGGGTGCGCTCGCGCAGACCTTGCAGGATCTCTTCTTCGGTCAGATCGCCTTCGTTGAGGTACTTGTCCATCAGATCTTCGCTGGCTTCTGCAGCCGCCTCGATCATGAACGAACGCGCCTCGGTCGCCACATCGACCAGATCGGCCGGGATGTCGCGGTATTCGAAGGTGGTGCCCTGCGATGCGGAATCCCAGTGGATCGCCTTCATCTTGAGCAGGTCCACCACGCCTTCAAAGCCGTCTTCGGCACCGATCGGCACCTGCATCGGCACAGCGTATGCACCCAGACGGGCCTTCAGCTGCTCCACGACCTTGTCGAAGTTGGCACCGGTACGGTCCATCTTGTTGACGAAGGCCATGCGCGGCACGGAATACTTGTTGGCCTGACGCCACACGGTCTCGGACTGCGGCTGCACGCCACCGACCGCACACAGCACGAACACCGCACCGTCGAGCACGCGCAAGGAGCGCTCCACTTCGATGGTGAAGTCGACGTGCCCGGGGGTGTCGATGATGTTGAAGCGATGCTGCTGCATGGACTTGTCCATGCCCGACCAGAACGCAGTGGTTGCTGCGGAGGTGATGGTGATACCACGCTCCTGCTCCTGCTCCATCCAGTCCATCACTGCCGCGCCGTCATGGACTTCGCCGATCTTGTGACTCACACCGGTGTAGAACAGGATGCGTTCGGAGGTGGTGGTTTTGCCGGCATCGATGTGGGCCATGATGCCGAAGTTGCGGTAACGCTCGATAGGGGTGGTGCGGGCCACGGGGAGCCTCTCAATTTCTTGGATTTCGGATGGCCGAACGCCGCCTTTCGGCGGCCTTCGGATTGGTAGCGACGCCAGAGGCGTCGCAAACAGCACTCATATGGTGCTGAAGGGCCCCGTTACCAAGGCCCCCGAGGTCACCAGCGGTAGTGTGCGAACGCCTTGTTCGCTTCCGCCATACGGTGGGTCTCTTCGCGCTTCTTGATCGCGCCGCCACGGCTTTCCGCAGCGTCCAACAGTTCGGCAGCCAGCTTGCGCGGCATGGTGTTCTCACCACGCTTGCGCGCGGAGTCGATCAACCAGCGCATTGCCAGCGCCATGCGACGGGAGGAGCGCACTTCGACGGGCACCTGATAGGTAGCACCACCGACGCGACGCGATTTGACTTCGACAGCCGGGGCCACGTTGTCCAGTGCTTTCTGCACCAGCTCGATGGCATTCGGATTCTTTTCGCCAATGACGTCCATTGCGCCATAGACAATTTTCTCAGCAACCGACTTCTTGCCACTTTGCATCACCATGTTGATGAAGCGGGCAATGGTTTCGCTGCCATGCTTGGGATCAGGCAGGACGGTGCGCTGCGGAGTAGAACCTTTACGGGACATTAGAGTATTTCCTTAGCTCTTCGGGCGCTTGGCGCCGTACTTGGAACGACCTTGACGGCGCTTTGCGACGCCGGCGGCGTCCAGCGAACCACGGACGGTGTGATAACGCACACCGGGAAGATCCTTGACGCGACCACCGCGAATCAGGACCACGGAGTGCTCCTGCAGGTTGTGGCCTTCACCACCGATGTAGCTGATGACCTCTTCCTGGTTCGTCAGACGCACTTTGGCGACCTTACGCAGGGCCGAGTTCGGCTTCTTCGGGGTAGTGGTGTAGACGCGTGTGCAGACGCCGCGGCGCTGCGGACACTTGTCCAGTGCCGGAGAGGCACTCTTGTAGGTGGTCGCTTGCCGGGGCTTGCGGACCAGCTGATTGATCGTTGCCATCAGTCGATTCTTCTGATTGGAGGCCGAAACGGCCTTGCATGAAAACGAAGGCAGGCCGTGAAACGGCCCACCGAGACAGAGAAGTATAGCTGGCAGGGCAAAACTCCGTCAACTTCACGGAAACCTAACCCTGCTGGTCCTTCCAGGACCGGAAAACGGAGGGCCTCCTGCCCTCCTTTTCGCTTGGCTTACGGCGGCCTTGCGACCGCCGTCGGAGCGCTTACTCCTCGTCCGCGCCAGCGTCGGCCACGGCTGCGACCGGTTCGGCCACTGCGGGCTTGCCCGACAGCGTTTCCATTTCAGAGTCGGTCAGACCCGACGCCTTGCGACGGCTGGCGTGATACGCCAGACCGGTACCGGCCGGAATCAGACGACCCACGATCACGTTTTCCTTCAGACCGCGCAGGTTGTCGCGGGTACCGCGAACGGCCGCCTCGGTCAACACGCGGGTGGTCTCCTGGAACGACGCCGCCGAGATGAACGACTCGGTGGCCAGCGAGGCCTTGGTGATGCCCAGCAACACCGGATCGTACTTGGCCGGCAGTTCGTTACGCGTGGTCAGACGTGCGTTTTCCTCGATGACGCGCTGGCGCTCGACCTGCTCGCCGTTGAGGAACTTGCTGTTGCCCTGGTCGACGATCTCGACCTTGCGCAACATCTGGCGGGTGATCACTTCGATGTGCTTGTCGTTGATCTTCACGCCCTGCAGGCGGTACACGTCCTGGATTTCCTTGACCAGGTAGGCGGCCAGCGGCTCGACGCCCAGCAGACGCAGGATGTCCTGCGGGCTCGGCTCGCCGTCCACAACGGTTTCGCCCTTGGTCACGTGCTCGCCCTCGAACACGATGATCTGGCGGTACTTCGGGATCAGCTCCTCGTGTTCCGAACCATCGGTGTCCTTGATGATCAGGCGCTGCTTGCCCTTGGTGTCCTTACCGAAGCTGATGATGCCCGAACGCTCGGCCAGGATCGCCGGATCCTTCGGCTTGCGTGCCTCGAACAAGTCGGCAACGCGCGGCAGACCACCGGTGATGTCGCGGGTCTTGGACGCTTCCTGCGGAATCTTCGCCACCACGTCGCCCACGCCGACGGCGGCGCCGTCCTGCAGGTTGACGATGGAGCGCGGCGGCAACAGGTACTGGGCCGGCAGATCCGTGTTCGGGATGGTCAGGTCGTTGCCCTTGCCATCGACGATGCGCACGATCGGGCGCAGTTCCTTGGCCTGTGCACCGCGACGCTTCGGGTCGGTGATTTCGCGCGAGGCCAGACCGGTCAGCTCGTCGGTCTTCTCGATGACGGTGACGCCGTCGACGAAGTCGATGAAGCGGATGAAACCGGCCACTTCCGATACGATCGGGTGGTTATGCGGATCCCAGTTGGCCACGCCCTGCCCGGCCTTCACTGCGTCACCGTCCTTGGCAGTGATGGTGGCACCGTACGGCAGCTTGTAACGCTCGCGCTCGCGACCGTGGCCGTCGAGTACCGACAGCTCGCCCGAACGCGACACCGCGACCAGCGAACCATTGGCATGCTCGACCGACTTCAAGTTGTTGAACTTGATCGAACCGGTGGTCTTGACCGTGATGTTGTCCACGGCCGCCGCACGCGACGCCGCACCACCGATGTGGAAGGTACGCATGGTCAGCTGGGTACCCGGCTCACCGATCGACTGGGCGGCGATGACGCCGACCGCTTCACCGATATTGACCTGGTGACCGCGTGCGAGATCGCGACCGTAGCAACGTGCGCACACGCCGAACGAGGATTCGCAGCTGATGGTCGAACGCACCTTCACCGACTGCACGCTGGCGTCTTCGAGCTTGGCAACCCAGGCTTCGTCGAGCAGCGTGTTGCGGGTGACGATCGGTTCTTCATCGTTGCCCGGCAGGTACACGTCCTCGGCCACCACACGACCCAGCACGCGCTCCTTCAACGGCTCCACCACGTCGCCGCCTTCCACGATCGGGGTCATGATCAACCCTTCGGTGGTGCCGCAATCGACTTCGGTGATCACCACGTCCTGCGCCACGTCGACCAGACGACGGGTCAGGTAACCCGAGTTCGCGGTCTTCAGCGCGGTATCGGCCAGACCCTTACGGGCACCGTGGGTGGAGTTGAAGTACTCCTGCACGTTCAGGCCTTCGCGGAAGTTCGCCTTGATGGGCGTCTCGATGATCGAGCCGTCCGGACGCGCCATCAGGCCGCGCATACCGGCCAGCTGACGGATCTGCGCCTGGCTACCACGGGCACCGGAGTCGGCCATGATGTACAGCGAGTTCATCGACTTCTGGTCGATGGTCTCACCCTTGGCGTTTTCGACCTTTTCGGTACCGATGGTGTCCATCATCGCCTTGGCGATGCGCTCGCTGGTACGCGACCAGATGTCCACGACCTTGTTGTAGCGCTCGCCGGCGGTGACCAGGCCCGACTGGTACTGCTCCTGGATTTCCAGCACTTCGGCTTCTGCCTCAGTGAGGATGCCCTTCTTCTCGTCCGGGATCAGCATGTCGTCGATGCCGATCGACACGCCGGCGCGGGTGGCGTACGCATAACCGGTGTACATCAGCTTGTCGGCGAACACGACGGTGTCCTTCAAGCCCAGCAGACGGTAGCTGGAGTTGATCAGACGCGAGATGTTCTTCTTGGTCATCTCGGTGTTGGCCAGCTGGAACGGCAGGCCTTCGGGCAGGATTTCGCTCAGCAGCGCACGACCGACCGTGGTATCCACGATCGAGGTGCCGCTGGTGCGCTTGCCGTCCACCGCGTCCACGTCCACCTGGGTGATGCGGACCTTGACCTTGGCGTGCAGTTCCACCACGCGGTTGTCGTAAGCGCGCTTCACTTCGCTGGTGTTCGCAAACACCATGCCCTCGCCCTTCTTGTTCTCGAGGGCGCGGCTCATGTAGTACAGGCCCAACACCACGTCCTGCGACGGCACGATGATCGGCTCGCCGTTGGCCGGCGACAGGATGTTGTTGGTGGACATCATCAGCGCACGCGCTTCCAGCTGGGCTTCCAGCGAGAGCGGCACGTGGACGGCCATCTGGTCACCGTCGAAGTCGGCGTTGAACGCAGTACACACCAGCGGATGCAGCTGGATGGCCTTGCCTTCGATCAACACCGGCTCGAACGCCTGGATGCCCAGACGGTGCAGGGTCGGCGCACGGTTCAACAGCACCGGATGCTCGCGGATGACCTCTTCCAGGATGTCCCAGACTTCGGCTTCTTCGCGCTCGACCAGCTTCTTGGCGGCCTTGATGGTGGTGGCCAGGCCACGACGCTGCAGCTTGGCGAACACGAACGGCTTGAACAGCTCCAGCGCCATCTTCTTCGGCAGGCCGCACTGGTGCAGCTTGAGGTACGGACCGACGGTGATGACCGAACGGCCGGAGTAGTCCACGCGCTTGCCGAGCAGGTTCTGACGGAACCGGCCCTGCTTGCCCTTGATCATGTCGGCCAGCGACTTCAGCGGGCGCTTGTTGGTGCCGGTGATGGCACGGCCGCGACGGCCGTTGTCCAGCAACGCATCGACCGATTCCTGCAGCATGCGCTTTTCGTTGCGCACGATGATGTCGGGCGCATTGAGCTCGAGCAAGCGACGCAGACGGTTGTTGCGGTTGATCACGCGGCGGTACAGATCGTTCAGATCCGAGGTCGCGAAGCGACCACCATCCAGCGGCACCAGCGGACGCAGGTCCGGCGGCAGCACCGGCAGCACGGTCATGACCATCCACTCCGGACGGTTGCCCGATTCCAGGAAGGCTTCGATCAGCTTGATGCGCTTGGTGAGGCGCTTGAGCTTGGTTTCCGAACCGGTGCTGGCGATTTCTTCGCGCAGGCGGGTCATTTCCGACTGCAGGTCGATCGTGCGCAGCAGCTCATACACCGCCTCGGCGCCCATGGCCGCGTCGAAGTCGTCGTTGTACTCCTGGCGTGCGGTCAGGTATTGCTCTTCGGTCAGCAGCTGGCGGCGCTCGAGCGGGGTCAGGCCCGGCTCGGTGACGACATAGGCTTCGAAGTACAGCACGCGCTCGATGTCACGCAGGGTCATGTCCAGCATCAGGCCGATGCGCGAGGGCAGCGACTTGAGGAACCAGATGTGCGCCACCGGCGAGGCCAGGTCGATGTGGCCCATGCGCTCGCGGCGCACCTTGGCCAGGGTGACTTCGGTGCCGCACTTCTCGCAGACCACGCCACGGTGCTTCATGCGCTTGTACTTGCCGCACAGGCACTCATAGTCCTTGATCGGTCCGAAGATGGCGGCGCAGAACAGGCCGTCACGCTCGGGCTTAAAGGTACGGTAGTTGATGGTTTCGGGCTTCTTCACTTCGCCGTAGGACCACGAACGGATCAGGTCCGGCGACGCCAGCGCGATCTTGATCGCGTCGAAATCCAGCGTCTGGCGCTGCTGATTGAAGAGGTTGAGCAGGTCTTTCATTTGATATCTCCGGGTCGGAGGAATTTCGTATCTGAGATGGGCGGGAAACGCGTGATCTCGGGACCGGGACCCGGGACCCGGGACCCGGAAAAACGAGAAGCGCGAAGCCCCTGCTTTTCCGTGTCCCCGGTCCCGGGTCCCGAGTCCCGGTTCATCACTCTTCCAGTTCCATGTTGATCGCCAGCGAGCGGATTTCCTTCACCAACACGTTGAAGGATTCCGGCATGCCCGCGACCATCTCGTGCTCACCATCGACGATGTTCTTGTACATCTGGTTGCGGCCCTGCACGTCGTCGGACTTCACCGTCAGCATTTCCTGCAGGGTGTAGGCCGCGCCGTAGGCTTCCAGCGCCCAGACTTCCATTTCGCCGAAGCGCTGACCACCGAACTGCGCCTTGCCGCCCAGCGGCTGCTGGGTCACGAGCGAGTACGGGCCGGTCGAACGGGCATGCATCTTGTCGTCGACCAAGTGGTTCAACTTCAGGTAGTGCATGTAGCCAACCGTGGTCTTGCGATCGAACGCCTCGCCGGTGCGACCGTCGTACAGCTGGGTCTGACCGCTCTGCGGCAGGTCGGCCAGTTCCAGCATGCGCTTGATCTCGGCTTCGCTGGCGCCATCGAACACCGGGGTGGCCATCGGCACGCCGTCGATCAGGTTCTTGCCCAGGTTGAGCAATTCTTCATCGCTGAACTGCGACAGGTCCACGCGCTCGGCACTGATCGCGCCGTCGTGGTTGTAGATGTCGTTGAGGAACTTGCGCAGCTCGCTCACCGCCGCCTGTGCTTCCAGCATGCGCTGGATCTTGCGACCCAGGCCCTTGGCGGCCCAACCCAGATGCACTTCCAGAATCTGGCCGATGTTCATACGCGACGGCACGCCGAGCGGGTTCAGCACGATGTCCACCGGCTCGCCGGTCGCCATGTACGGCATGTCTTCCACCGGCACGACATTGGAAACCACACCCTTGTTGCCGTGGCGGCCCGCCATCTTGTCGCCCGGCTGGATGCGGCGCTTCACGGCCAGGAACACCTTGACCATCTTCAGCACGCCCGGTGCGAGGTCATCGCCCTGGGTGATCTTGCCGCGCTTGTCGGCAAAACGTGCTTCGAATTCCTTCTCGTGCGCCTGGATCTGCTTCTGTGCGCGTTCGATGGCGTCGGCAGCGTCTTCGTCCTTCATGCGCAGCTGGAACCAATCGGACTTCTTCAGCCCGTCCAGATATGCGTCGGTGACGTTGTCGCCCTTCTTCAGGTTCGCGCCGCCGTTGGCGACCTTACCCACGATCTGCGAGCGCAGACGTGCGTAGATGGCCGCTTCCAGGATGCGGAACTGGTCGTCGAAGTCCTTCTTGACGCGCTTGATTTCGGACTCTTCGATCTGACGCGCACGCTTGTCCTTCTCGATGCCGTCGCGGGTGAAGACCTGCACGTCGATGACGGTGCCGTCCATGCCCGGAGGCACGCGCAGCGAGCTGTCCTTCACGTCGGACGCCTTCTCGCCGAAGATCGCACGGAGCAGCTTTTCTTCCGGGGTCAGCTGGCTTTCGCCCTTCGGCGTGACCTTGCCGACCATGATGTCGCCGGCGCGCACTTCTGCGCCGATGTACACCACGCCACTCTCGTCCAGGCGGTTCAACGCCTGCTCGGACACGTTCGGGATATCGGCGGAAATTTCCTCCGGCCCCAGCTTGGTGTCGCGCGCAACGCAGGTCAGTTCTTCGATGTGGATCGTGGTGTAACGATCTTCTTCCACCACGCGCTCGGAGAGCAGGATGGAGTCTTCGAAGTTGTAGCCGTTCCACGGCATGAAGGCGATCAGCATGTTCTGACCCAGCGCCAGTTCACCGATGTCGGTGGACGGGCCGTCGGCCAGCACGTCGCCGCGCGCGATCACGTCGCCCACGTTCACCAGCGGACGCTGGTTGATGCAGGTGTTCTGGTTGGAGCGGGTGTACTTGATCAGGTTGTAGATATCCACGCCGGCATCGGTGCCGCCGCCGATTTCTGCCTCGTTGACCTTGACCACGATGCGGGCCGCGTCGATCTGCTCGATCACGCCACCACGCAACGCATTCACGGTCACGCCCGAGTCGCGCGCAACTGCACGCTCGATACCGGTACCAACCAGCGGCTTCTGCGAACGCAGCGTCGGCACGGCCTGGCGCTGCATGTTGGCGCCCATCAGTGCGCGGTTGGCGTCGTCGTGTTCCAGGAACGGCACCAGCGCCGCAGCGACCGATACGGTCTGCATCGGCGAGACGTCCATGAAATGCACTTCGGACGGCGGCTTCAACAGCGATTCGCCCTGGAACCGGCACGGCACGAACTGCTCGGTGAGCATGTTCTTGGCATCGGTCAGCGCATTCGCCTGGGCGATCACGTACTCGTTTTCTTCGATCGCCGAGAGGTATTCGACGTCGTCGGAGACCTTGCCGTCCAGCACCTTACGGTACGGCGTCTCGAGGAAGCCGTACTGGTTGGTGCGGGCGAACACGGCCAGCGAGTTGATCAGGCCGATGTTCGGGCCTTCCGGCGTTTCGATGGTGCAGACGCGGCCGTAGTGGGTCGGATGCACGTCGCGCACTTCGAAGCCTGCGCGTTCGCGGGTCAGACCGCCCGGGCCCAGTGCGGAGACGCGACGCTTGTGCGTCACTTCCGACAGCGGGTTGTTCTGATCCATGAACTGCGACAGCTGCGAGGAACCGAAGAATTCCTTGATTGCGGCAGCCACCGGCTTGGCGTTGATCAGTTCCTGCGGGGTCAGGCCTTCGGATTCGGCCATCGACAACCGCTCCTTGACCGCGCGCTCGACGCGGACCAGGCCCACGCGGAACACGTTCTCGGCCATTTCGCCGACCGAACGCACACGACGGTTACCCAGGTGATCGATGTCGTCGACCACGCCGCGACCGTTGCGGATTTCGGTGAGCACCTTGATCACTTCCAGGATGTCGGAAGTATCGGTGTGCTCGGCGACCAGGCGCTTGGATTCTTCGTCGTTGCGCTCGGCGAAGTACTTCTTGTCGTACAGCACCGATTCGCCCAGCACGTCCTTGCGGCCGACGCGGCGGTTGAACTTCATGCGGCCGACCGTCGACAGGTCGTAGCGCTCGAAGGTGAAGAACAGGTTGTGGAACAGGTTCTGCGCAGCTTCCTTGGTCGGCGGCTCGCCCGGACGCATCATGCGGTAGATTTCCACCAGCGCTTCCAGCTGCGTCTTGGTCGGATCGATGCGCAAGGTGTTGGACAGGTACGGACCACGGTCCAGATCGTTCACCCACAGGGTGCCGACCGCATCGACGCCGGCCTTGCGGAACGCCGCCAGCTGGTCTTCGCTGATTTCGTCATTGGCGTTGGCCAGCAGCTCACCGGTGGAACCATCGACCACGTCGTGCGACAGGATGCGACCGACCAGGTAGTCGTCCGGCACGGCCAGCGCGGCAACGCCGGCAGCTTCCAGCTGCTTGACGTGACGCGCAGTGATGCGCTTACCCGCTTCCACGATGACCTTGTCGCCATCGGCCAGATCGAAGTTCAGCGTTTCACCACGCAGGCGCTCCGGCACCAGCTCCAGCTGCACGCCTTCGTCCGGATTGATGTGGAAGGTGTTGATCTCGAAGAACTCGGCCAGCATCTCTTCGTTGCTGTAGCCAAGCGCACGCAGCAGGATCGACACCGGCAACTTGCGGCGACGGTCGATACGAGTGAACAGCGCATCCTTCGGGTCGAACTCGAAGTCCAGCCAGGAGCCGCGGTACGGAATGATGCGGGCGCTGTACAGCAGCTTGCCCGAGCTGTGGGTCTTGCCACGGTCGTGGTCGAAGAACACGCCCGGCGAGCGGTGCAGCTGCGAGACGATCACGCGCTCAGTGCCATTGACGATGAAGGTACCGTTGCCGGTCATCAGCGGAATTTCGCCGAGGTAGACCTCCTGCTCCTTCACGTACTTGATGGCCTTGGTCGACGACTCACGGTCGTAGATCACCAGGCGCACGGTCACGCGCAGCGGCGCGCCATAGCTCATGCCACGCTGACGGCATTCACGCTCGTCAAACACCGGCTGACCCAACTTGTAGCCCACGTACTCGAGCGCAGCGTTACCGCTGTAGCTGGAGATCGGGAACACCGACTTCAGAGCGGCATGCAGACCGAGGTCCTTGCGCTTGGTCGGCTCCACGTCTTCCTGCAGGAATTCGCGATAGGAATCCACCTGGATGGCAAGCAGGAACGGCACTTCGAGAATCGAGCGCTGCTTGCCGAAGTCCTTGCGGATACGCTTTTTTTCGGTGAACGAATAAGACGTCATGAGGTCTTCACCCTAGGCTGCGGGGGCCACGTCGCGGCGGCCCTGAAATAACAAAATTGTCAGTTGGAAGTCGCTGGTATTGCCGGCACCAGCACGCCTTCTCCCGCTACTTCCAACTACCAACTCGGTAAGGCCGGGAATCGGGAATGGGGATTCGGGAATCGGAAGAGCACACACCTTGCAAATGCGACTTTCCGACCCTCACTCCGACTCACGTCCGAAACGGCCAAAGGCCGGGAGCTTTACGCCCCCAGCCTTCAGTGCATCACCATGAAACGCTGGCGATGCAAGGTGTTGCTTACTTGATTTCGACCGTCGCGCCAGCTTCGGTCAGTTCCTTCTTGATCTTCTCGGCTTCGTCCTTGGTGGCGCCTTCCTTCAGCGTGCCACCGGCTTCGGTCAGATCCTTGGCTTCCTTCAGACCCAGGCCGGTCACGCCACGGACAGCCTTAATCGCGGCAACCTTGTTGGTGCCGGCGCTGGTCAGCACCACGGTGAACTCGGTCTGCTCTTCGACCACGGCGGCCGGGCCAGCAGCAGCGGCTGCGACCGGGGCGGCGGCGGAGACGCCGAACTTCTCTTCGATGGCCTTGACCAGCTCCATCACTTCCATCAGGGACTTCTCGGCGATGGCGTCGACGATCTGTTCGTTGGTAAGGGACATTGTGATTACCTTTAAGAGTTGATTCTGGATTGGGTTCTAGCAAACGCTAGGACATCAAGCTTCGGCAGTCTCGGCAGCCGGCGCGGCGGCTTCGTCGCCACCACCCTGCTTGTCGCCGACGGCCTTGACGGCACGGGCGAACATCGCAGCCGGTTCGGACAGCACGCGAGCCAGCATGGCCAGGGCCTGGTCACGGGTCGGCAGCGAGGCCAACACGTCGACGTGGCTGGCCGGGAACAGTTCCCCGCCAATTGCCACAACCTTGGCCTGCAGCTTCTCGTTGCTCTTGGCGAATTCCTTGATCAGGCGCCCGGCAGCGCCGGGTTCCTCCATCGAAAACGCATACACCAAAGGACCAACCAGCTTGTCGGACGCGACAGCAAATTCGGTACCTTCGACGGCACGCACGGCCAGGGTGTTCTTGACGACTTTCAAGAACACGCCGGTCTCGCGGGCCTGCTTGCGCATCGCGGTCATCTGGGAGACCGTGGTGCCAGCGTATTCGGCGGCGATCAGGGAGTGGGCCTTGGCGGCGATGTCTGCCAGCTCGGCGACTACGTCTTGCTTCTGGGACAGATTGAGAGCCATTGCACTCCTCCGTTAAAGCCGGGATTCGGAATTGGTGATTCGGAATTCGTCACAGCGATCACGCCGCCGTTGCCAATCCCAAATGCCGAATCGCTAATCCCCGCTTCAAACTACTCCGCTCGCGGCTCCTGCCGGTTGCGGTCCAGGGCAGCCTCCATCCTGGAAGCCGGGAACATCGACCGATGTTCCGTTGGTGGCCGTTCTAGACCTGGAGTGGACTCGATCCGGGATGTCCCAGACGCGCGTAAACCAGAAAGCTCCAGAAGGGCGACACCATCTACGCCGGCCAGTTCGAAAACGAACCGATTAAGCGATCCCGCTACGTCGACGGCGACTCCCTGCCAGTGCGAGCATCCGTGCCCGTCGTCGACCTGCGCTGACCGCGCCTGCGGTCTTTGACGGCTACCGCCGGACACGCCGGCGATCGCCTTCAAAATGTCCGTTACCCCAAAGGAGGGAACGGACTCCCAGCACACGGTCACCCGGGCCGGAAAAACAATGCTCTACTCCACAAACACGTCAGGCGCATGACGCCTGACGCATTCAATTACTTCAGCGACAGGCTCGACTGGTCGACCGTCACGCCCGGACCCATGGTCGAGCTGACCGACACCTTCTGCAGGTAGGTGCCCTTGGAGGTCGCCGGCTTGGCCTTCAGCAGATCGGCCAGTAGGGCCTGCAGGTTCGACTTCAGCGCTTCGTCATCGAAGCTGGCCTTGCCGATCGTGCAGTGAATGATGCCGGCCTTGTCGGTGCGGTAGCGCACCTGGCCCGACTTGGCGTTCTTGACTGCTTCGCCCGGGTTCGCCGACACGGTGCCGACCTTTGGGTTCGGCATCAGGCCGCGCGGGCCCAGCAGGGTGCCCAGCTTACCGACGACGCGCATGGCGTCCGGGGTGGCAATGACCACGTCGTAGCTCAGGTCGCCGGCCTGCATCTTCTCGGCCAGGTCGTCCATGCCCACTGCCTCGGCACCAGCCGCCAGGGCTTCGTCAGCCTTGGCACCGGCCGGTGCGAACACGGCAACGCGCACGCTCTTGCCGGTACCTGCCGGCAGCACGGTGGAACCGCGCACCTGCTGGTCGGACTTCTTGGCGTCCACGCCCAGACGCACGGCAACGTCGATGGACTCGACAAACTTGGCCTTGGTGGCGGTCTTCAGGATCTTGATTGCGTCCTCGAAGGCATAGGTCTTGCCCGGAACGACAGCGGCCGCGATGGCCTTAACGCGCTTGGTCTGTGCCATGTCTTAGCCCTCCACCGTCAAACCCATGCTGCGGGCAGTACCCGCAATCGTACGAACCGACGCTTCGAGCTCGGCTGCCGTCAGATCGGCTTCCTTGGTCTTGGCGATCTCTTCCAGCTGCTTGCGCGTGACCTTGCCCACCTTGTCGGTGTTGGGACGCTTCGAGCCGGACGTGACGCCTGCAGCCTTCTTGAGCAGCACGCTGGCCGGGGTGCTCTTGGTGATGAAGGTGAAGGTGCGGTCCGAATACGCAGTGATGATCACCGGCGTCGGCAGGCCCGGTTCCAGCTTGGAGGTCGCTGCATTGAACGCCTTGCAGAACTCCATGATGTTCAGACCGCGCTGACCCAGTGCAGGGCCGACCGGCGGCGCAGGATTGGCCTGACCGGCCTTCACCTGCAACTTGATGTACGCAACTATCTTCTTAGCCATTTCGATGCTCTCCGGGTGCTAGCGCCTGCACGGCAGGCTCCCCATCGGACCGGGAGAATCACGCGTCCCGGCTTCGCGTTGTCATTACACGCAGATGGCCGCCTTGCGGCAGCCAATATTTCCCGGCGGTCGCCAGGTCAGCGAGCCGCGCACTATAACAGTATCTGAGGCAGGCGCCTAGCCGGCACCCACCGAGGGTCAACCCTTCTCGACCTGCCCGAACTCAAGCTCGACCGGTGTGGAGCGACCGAAGATGAGTACGGCAACGCGCAGCCTGCTCTTCTCGTAATTGACTTCCTCGACGACGCCATTGAAGTCGTTGAACGGACCGTCGGTGACGCGCACCATCTGCCCCGGTTCGAACAACACCTTCGGACGCGGCTTTTCAACGCCGTCCTGAACACGCTGCAGGATGGCGTCCGCCTCTTCGTCACGGATCGGTAGAGGACGGTCGGCCGTACCACCGATGAAGCCCATCACCTTGGAAGTCTCCTTCACCAGGTGCCAGCTTTCGTTGTCGATGCGCGGAATGCCGGCCTCTTCATGCGTCTCGATCTGCACCAGCACGTAGCCGGGGAAGAACTTGCGCTCGGAGCGACGCTTCTGGCCGGCGCGCATCTCGATGACTTCTTCGGTCGGCACCAGCACCTCACCGAAACGATCTTCCATCTCGGTGCGGACGATGCGATCGCGCAACGCCTGCGCGACGGATTTTTCAAAGCCTGAATAGGCGTGAACGACATACCAACGCTTCACTGCTTGATTCTCCTCAACGAGCCAGGAACCACTGCGTGAGCTTCTGGATGACGAAGTCGAAGCCGCCCAACAGCAAACTCAGAATGATCACAACAACGATCACGACCCAGGTGGTGCGAATGGCTTCCTGGCGCGTCGGCCAGACCACCTTACGCAACTCAAACCTGGATTCGGACATGAATTCACGGGTTTCACGGCCCTTGCCGGTCCCCAAAAATACAAACGCACCCGCCACCAACCCGACGATGACCGCCAGCGCGCGCAACTGCGGCGTCCAGGCGCCCAGCTGAGTCGCGCGCTCGGGAGCGGAAAACCAGAACCACACAAACAGCCCCGCAACCACCAGGATCGCAGAGATCACATATTTCACAATATCAGCGCTGGCAGCAGACGCGCTTTTGGAAGGCTCGATTTTGCTATTCATCCGGCTCTAGTTACCGATCTGACCCGAATCGCTGGGCCGGAAAGAGGAGTGGCACGCCAGGAGGGACTCGAACCCCCAACCTGCGGTTTTGGAGACCGCTGCTCTGCCAATTGAGCTACTGGCGTATGTACTCGTTTACCGCAAACCCCAAGACAACGAAGGCGGACCGAGGTTCAGCCGGCCCGCCATTCGCGCAAATCGGCGACCGAAGTCGCCGAACTGCAGGCACTGCTTACTTGATGACCTTGGCAACCACGCCGGCGCCGACGGTGCGGCCGCCTTCACGGATTGCAAAGCGCAGACCCTCGTCCATCGCGACCGGGTTGATCAGGGTCACGACCATCTTGACGTTGTCGCCCGGCATCACCATCTCCACGCCTTCCGGCAGCTGGCACGCGCCAGTGATGTCGGTGGTGCGGAAGTAGAACTGCGGACGGTAGCCCTTGAAGAACGGGGTATGACGGCCACCCTCGTCCTTGGACAGCACGTAGACTTCGGCTTCGAACTCGGTGTGCGGCTTGATCGAACCCGGCTTGCACAGCACCTGGCCACGCTCCACGTCGTCACGCTTGGTGCCGCGCAGCAGCAGACCGGCGTTGTCGCCTGCCTGGCCTTGGTCCAGCAGCTTGCGGAACATTTCCACGCCGGTGACCGTGGTCTTCTGCGTGTCGCGGATGCCGACGATTTCGATTTCGTCGCCCACCTTGATGATGCCGCGCTCGATACGACCGGTCACCACGGTGCCGCGGCCGGAGATCGAGAATACGTCTTCGACCGGCATCAGGAACGGACGGTCGACGTCACGGGTCGGCTCCGGAATGAAGCTGTCCAAGGCGTCGACCAGCTTCAGGATGGCCGGCACACCGATCTCGCTCTGATCACCGTCCAGCGCCAGACGGGCCGAACCGTGGATGATCGGGGTGTCGTCGCCCGGGAAGTCGTACTTGCTGAGCAGCTCGCGCACTTCCATTTCGACCAGCTCGAGCAGCTCGGCGTCGTCGACCATGTCGGCCTTGTTCAGGAACACGACGATATGCGGCACACCGACCTGACGCGAGAGCAGGATGTGCTCACGGGTCTGCGGCATCGGGCCGTCAGCGGCCGAACACACCAGAATCGCGCCGTCCATCTGCGCCGCACCGGTGATCATGTTCTTGACGTAGTCGGCGTGGCCGGGGCAGTCAACGTGTGCGTAGTGGCGGGTCGGGGATTCGTATTCGACGTGCGCGGTCGAAATCGTGATGCCGCGCGCCTTTTCTTCCGGCGCTGCGTCGATCGCGTCATACGCCTTGAACTCGCCACCGAAACGCTCTGCACCGATCTTGGTCAGCGCGGCGGTCAACGTGGTCTTGCCATGGTCGACGTGACCGATGGTGCCGACGTTCACGTGCGGCTTGGTGCGCTCGAATTTAGCTTTTGCCATGGGTGCAAGTTCTCGGTAATCGTTTGGAGTTAAGACGATTGAGTAATGGTGCTCACGAAAGGAATCGAACCTTCGACCTCCTCCTTACCAAGGAGGTGCTCTACCGACTGAGCTACGTGAGCGAGTTTTGCATTATGCCATGCATTTGCGTTCAATGGAGCGGGAGACGGGAATCGAACCCGCACCATCAGCTTGGAAGGCTGAGGTTCTACCGTTGAACTACTCCCGCGCCGGGAACTGCATGCCACAACGTGAAACTGGTGGAGGGAGGTGGATTCGAACCACCGAAGGCGTAAGCCAGCAGATTTACAGTCTGCCCCCGTTGGCCGCTTGGGTATCCCTCCAGCTTTTACTACCAAACCGTTGCGCGGTGAAGCGAATCGGTTCGGGGTGAAGCAGCCCGTTATTTTGTTGTGGGACGCACCCGGTGTCAACAAAAATTTTGAACTATTCGTCACACCCGATAGCGCGCGGCGAACGACGCCGCGCGCATCGGATCAGACGTTGAAACGGAAGTGCAGCACGTCGCCTTCCTGGACGCGATATTCCTTGCCTTCCAGACGCAGGCGGCCCGCGTCGCGCGCACCGGCTTCGCCGCGATACTTGATGAAATCATCGAAACCGATGGTCTCGGCGCGGATGAAGCCCTTCTCGAAATCGGTGTGAATGACGGCCGCCGCCTGCGGCGCGGTGGAGCCAGCCCTGACCGTCCAGGCGCGCACTTCCTTGACGCCTGCAGTGAAGTAGGTCTGCAGGCCGAGCAGCGTGTAAGCGGCGCGAATGACGCGATTCAAGCCAGGCTCGCTCAGCCCGAGGTCTGCCAGGAAGGTATCGCGGTCCCCGTCGTCCAGCTGGGACAGCTCTTCTTCGATCGCGGCAGAGACCGGCACCACTTCTGCACCTTCGGCAGCAGCGTGCGCGCGCACGGCATCCAGGTGCGGATTGTTCTCGAAACCGTCTTCCAGCACGTTGGCGATGTACATCACCGGCTTGAGCGTGAGCAGGAACAGATCGCGCACCAGCGCCTTCTCTTCCTCATCCAGGCCGGCCGTACGCCCCGACTTTCCATCAGCCAGCGCCGCCTGCAGCTTGGCCAGCACCGGCTTGCGTGCCGCAGCCTCCTTGTCGCCGCCCTTGGCACTGCGCTCGGCGCGATTGAGTGCCTTTTCCACGCTGTCCAGGTCGGCCAGCGCCAGCTCGGTATCGATGGTTTCGATATCGGAAATGGGGTCGACCTTGTTGTTGACGTGGATGACGTCATCGTTCTCGAAGCAACGCACCACGTGGGTGATCGCATCCACTTCGCGGATGTGCGCCAGGAACTTGTTGCCCAGGCCCTCACCGCTCGCCGCACCGGCCACCAGGCCG
Organism: Xanthomonas sp. NCPPB 1325; assembly: GCF_041477645.2. Classification (NCBI taxonomy): domain Bacteria; kingdom Pseudomonadati; phylum Pseudomonadota; class Gammaproteobacteria; order Lysobacterales; family Lysobacteraceae; genus Xanthomonas; species Xanthomonas sp. NCPPB 1325. Next base: position 1,257,101 of record NZ_CM192985.1, on the reverse strand, counting down.
GCGATGTCGACGAACTCGACCGCGGTCGGAATCAGCTTCTGTGGCTTGACGATCTCGGCCAGCTGGTTGAGGCGCGGATCGGGCACCGGCACGATGCCGACGTTGGGCTCGATGGTGCAGAACGGAAAATTGGCCGCAGCGATGCCCGCCTTGGTCAGCGCATTGAACAGGGTCGACTTGCCGACGTTGGGCAGGCCGACGATGCCGCATTTGATACCCATGGGTTTTCCAGTGAATGGAGAATCGGGAATCGAGAATGGCAAGAGCAACGCTCCTCCCATTCCCGATTCCCCATTCTCTATTTTTCCGTATGCAGGCGCTTCATCGCCTCGTTGAAATTGCCATCCATTGCCAGCGGCAGCACGTCGATGGCCGCATCTATCGCCTGACCAATCGCCACATCGTCCTCGCGCCCTGCCCGTCCCAGCACCCAGGGCACCACGCGGTCCTTGTGACCGGGATGACCGATGCCGACGCGCAAGCGGTGAAATTTGCCATGGCCGAGCAGGCGGATGGTGTCACGCAGACCGTTCTGGCCGCCATGCCCGCCGTCGAACTTGAGCCGTGCCGTGCCGGGTGACAGATCCAGTTCGTCGTGGGCGACGAGCATCTGCTCCGGCTCGATCTTCCAGAACCGCAATGCGGCGGTGATCGATTTACCACTGAGATTCATGAACGTCGCCGGCTTGAGCAGCCAGACGGGCTGACCGGCGATATCGACCCTGGCCGTCTCGCCGAACAACTTGCTGTCCAGACCCCAGCGGGCGCCACTGCGCTCGACGAGGGCATCGACGAAACGAAACCCGGCGTTATGCCGGGTTTGCGCGTGTTCGGGACCTGGATTACCCAGCCCGACGATCAGACGAAGTGCAGACATGCCAGTGACCGCAGCCGATTCCCCACATGCTGCGAGGAATCGGCCAACGGATTACTTGGTCTCTGCGCCTTCGCTGCCTTCTTCACCGGCAGCGTCTTCTTCCTCGACGCGCACGTGCTTGGCAGCAACCACAGCAACGTCGTGTTCCTTGCCCAGCTTCAGTTCCGGAATTTCAACACCGGCCGGCAGCTTGATCTCGGACAGGTGGATCACGTTGCCCACTTCCAGGGCACCGAGGTCGACTTCGATGAACTCCGGCAGGTCCTTCGGCAGGCAGACCACCTGGACTTCGTTGAGCTCGTGGGTCACGACCACTTCGCTGGACTTGCCGGCCGGCGAGGTTGCTTCGTTGATGAAGTGCAGCGGCACAGCAGCACTGAGCTTCTCGTTGGCGCTGACGCGCTGGAAGTCGATGTGCATGATCAGCTGCTTGAACGGATGGCGCTGCATGTCACGCAGCAGCACCTGCTGCACGTCGCCATTGAGGTTCAGGTCCAGGATCGACGAGTAGAACCACTCGTTCTGCTGGGCGAGCCAGATCTGCTCATGGTTGAGCTGGATGCTGACCGGCTCGAGTTCGCCACCGTAGACGATGGCCGGAATGACGCCAGCGTGACGCAGGCGGCGGCTCGCACCCTTCCCCTCGTCTGCGCGGCGCTCGACCTTGATTTCGTGAGTCTTTGCCATGTTGTTTCACTACCTAGTTTGGAATACCGCCTCGCGGCGATGAAGCGTCTCACCCGCGACCAGGAGAGACGTGGTACCGGCACCCGGGAGATCCGGGCACCGAATGGGAGATCAGTCGACGTAGAGCGAGCTGACCGATTCGCCGAAGGCGATGCGGCGAATGGTCTCGGCCAGCAGTTCGGCCACGCTCAGCTGACGAATCTTGGGGCAGGTCCGCGCCGCTTCGTTCAACGGGATCGTGTCGGTGACCACCAGCTCGTCGAGCTGCGAATTGTTGATGTTGTCCACCGCCGGGCCCGACAGCACCGGGTGGGTGATGTAGGCCACCACCTTGAGCGCACCGCGCTGCTTGAGCGCAGCGGCAGCCGCACACAGGGTGCCGGCGGTATCGACCAGGTCGTCCACCAGCACGCAGGTCTTGCCCTGTACGTCGCCGATGATGTTCATCACGGTGGCGACGTTGGCGCGCGGACGGCGCTTGTCGATGATGGCCAGATCAGCGTCATCCAGGCGCTTGGCGACGGCGCGCGCGCGCACCACGCCACCCACGTCCGGCGACACCACGATCAGGTTGTCGGTGCCGTAGGCGCGCCAGATATCGGCCAGCAGCAGCGGCGAGGCATAAACGTTGTCCACCGGCACATCGAAGAAGCCCTGGATCTGGTCGGCATGCAGGTCGACTGTCAGCACGCGGTCGGCCTCCATCGCGCAGATCATCTTGGCGGCGACCTTGGCGGTGATCGGCACGCGCGAGGAGCGCATGCGACGGTCCTGGCGCGAATAACCGAAATACGGGATCACCGCGGTGACGGACTGGGCGCTGGCGCGCTTGAGCGCGTCGATCAGCACCAGCAGCTCCATCAGGTTCTCGGCGCTCGGCGCGCAGGTCGGCTGGATGACGAACACTTCCTGCCGGCGCACGCTTTCTTCGATTTCGACCTGCACCTCGCCATCGGAGAAGCGCGTGACCAGCGCCTTGCCCATGCGCACGCCGAGCTCCTTGCAGATGCTCTGGGCAAGCGGCTTGTTGGCATTGCCGGAGAACACCAGCAGGTTACGTTGATCTTGCATGGGATCTCTCGGGCGGCGGCGAAGAGCGTGCGGGTCGGCGGAAGAGCAGAGGAGCCACGCCGTTACCCGGCCGTACCTCGATCTGCGCACATGAAGCTGCGGGAGCCTGCAGACGAATCTGCATCTGCACCTCTTGCAGAGCGACCCACATCAACACATTGGCAGGGGCGGTAGGATTCGAACCTACGAATGCCAGGATCAAAACCTGGTGCCTTGGGCCTCTTGGCGACGCCCCTGCATCAAACTTGTCTCGCGTCCAGTGCGTCGAGCAATGGCGAGTGCGCTGCACCCTTCACAACCCACGCCCGCAGGCTGCCCGGCAACTGCGCCATGGCCTGCTCTGCAGCAGCGCGCGTGGCGAATTCGACGAAGCACCCACTTCCCGACCCGGTCAAACGCGGCGTTCCGATCCTGGACAGCGCCAGGAACACGGCCTCGACAGCGGGTTCACGGCGCCGCAGGACCGGCTCGAATGCATTGTCGAGCAGAGAACCGGAAGCGAAGTCCGCTATTTTCGCGGGCGCGGCATCCCGCGTCAATTCCTGTGATTGAAATAAGGCCGGCGTGGGCACGTGAACACCTGGATCGACCAGCACATAAGCCGCGTCCGGGAGTGTGATGGGGGTCAATTGCTCGCCGACGCCCTCGGCCCAGGCGTTGTGCCCGCGCACGAACACCGGCACGTCCGCACCCAGTTGCAAGCCCAGCCCGGCCAGCGCATCGACCGGCAAACCCAGGCCCCACAAGACATTGAGCGCCACCAGCACGGTTGCCGCATCCGAGGAGCCGCCACCGAAACCGCCACCGGCGGGGATGCGTTTGTCGACCCGGATCTCGGCACCCGCGTCCGTGCCAGCGGCCGATTGCAGCAGCCGCGCGGCGCGAATCACCAGATCGTCGTCTTCCGTAACGCCGGGCAGACTCTCGCCGATACGCCGGATCAGGCCATCGCCGCGCAAACGAAGATGAATGGTGTCCCCCCAGTCCAGCAGCCGGAACACGGTCTGTAGCAGGTGGTAGCCATCGGCGCGGCGCCCGACGATCTGTAGAAACAGGTTCAGCTTGGCCGGCGCGGGCCATGCTGACCACCCTTCCTGCGCCGACATCAGGGCGAGACCGTCCATTGATCGACCAGCAGGCGCACCTTGGCGCTGCCGTTGTGGGCTTCGATACGTTGCGGCAGCTCGGGCTGACCGTCACCAGCAGGAGCCCAGGCCAGGAACTCGATGGTCCAGCCGCCCTGTTGCACGGTGCGCGGGCGCCCGGCGGCATCCAGGTCCACATGCTGCGCAGCGGTGTCGGCGATGCGCAGCGCGCGCACCCAGTCCGCCATCCGGTTGACCGGAATGGTCCAGCCGGTCGCCTCGAGCAACACCTGCTCTGCGTCCGGCCCACTGCGCGGGCCGCCATCCAGCCCTTCGATCCGGCCGGCGCCGGTGGCGCTGTCGCCGGTAAGCACCCAGCTCTGCCGGGTCACTGGCGCACTGAGCTGCACGCGGTATTGCGGGCCATTCTGCTGCCAGTCGATGCGGCCGCTGCCGCCGTCACGGCCCTTGCTGATCGCCACCCGGCCCTGGAACGACCAGGTGGGGTGGGCCTGCAGCCAGGCCTGGCGCGTGGCTTCTGCCTGGCGGGCCTGGTCGGACACCTGTTCGACCACCGCTGCTCCGCCGCCCTGCCCGCGCGGCACGCTCACGCAGCCGGACAGCGCAGCCAGCACCAGCCCGCTCAGGGCCAGCGTGCGGATCCCGCGGTTCATAGGCCGAACTTTTCCACGGCGCGCTGCAGCGCGCGATTGTCCGGGTCCAGCCGGCGCGCTTCATCGAAATAACGCCGCGCCTCGTCCTGCTTGCCGCTGACCCACAGCACCTCGCCCACGTGGGCGGCGATTTCCGGGTCCTTGACCAGCGCCCAGGCACGGCGAAGTTGTACCAGGGCCTCCTTGTTGCGCCCCATGCGGTACAGCACCCAGCCGTAGCTATCGACGATGGCCGGGTTGTCCGGGTCGGCGGTCCGGGCGCGGTCGATCAGCGCCAGCGCTTCCTTGTAGCGCGTGGTGCGATCGGCCAGGGTGTAGCCCAGCGCGTTGAGCGCGGCGACGTTTTCCGGCTCGGCCACCAGGATCTTGCGCAGGTCGGCCTCAGCCCGCGGCACGTCGTCGCGACGCTCCCACGCAAGGCCACGGGCGTACAGCAGTGCACTGTCGTCCGGATAGGCGGCCAGGCCGCGTTCGAAGGCGTCCAGCTCGCCGGGGGCATCCTCGGCGCGCTGGTGCAGCTCGGCCTCCAGCACGTACGCATCGCGACGGGCATCGTCGTCGGCACTGGCATCGCCCTGCAGGGCACGCACTTCGGCCAGCGCCTCGGGCTTGCGACCCAGTTCGTACAACGCGCTGGCCGCGCGCAACCGCGCCTCGCTCAGCTGCTGGCCGCCCGGCACGCCGCGGTACCATTCCACCGCTTCGTCGTAACGCTTGAGGAATTCGGCGATCTTGCCCAATAGCAGGCGGCGATCCGGATCCGGCTTGGTGGCATTGCTCTTGAGCTCGCCGTACAGCGCTTGAAGCGCGCTGCGGTCCTTTTCCTTGGCCAGCATGGAGGCCCGCAACCCGTAGGTCTGGGTGTCCTGCGGCCCGGTGGAGAGCACGCGTGCGGCCGCTTCGGTCTGGCCCATGGCGTCGTAGGCGAAGGCCAGCGCGCCGCGCAGTTCGGAATCCTTGACCGCCTGCGGCTCGACCGCCTTCAGCAAGGCCAATGCCTCGTCGTTCTTGCCTTCCTGCTGCAACTGGGTGGCATGCAGCAAGGCCACGCGTGGCTCTTCGGGGAAGCGGCGCACCACTTCATCGACGATGCGCTTGGCCAGCGCCGGGCGCTCCATGCGCAACGCGAGCCGGCCGAATTCCTGCCAGGCCTCGATCTGGTTGGGGATGGCCCCGGCCTTGACCAGGTCCTCGAGCACGTCGGCAGAGGCTTCAGGCTCGCGGCCGCCATTGGCCAGGGCGATCAACGCAAAACGCCAGCCGCGCGGGTCGGGTTCCTTGAGCAGGCCGAGCAGATCGCGACGGGCGGTACGCAGGTCGTTGCGGCGCAAGGCCAGCGATGCCTCGGTGCTGCGCATCGACATCGACGACGGCGCGCGGGCGCGCCACAGCGCCATCGCCTCGATGGCGCGCGGGTCGTCGTTGGCAAGCATGGCGATGCGGGCGGCGCGTTCGGCCAGCCCGGCGTCGCCGGCTTCGGCCTTGGCGGCGTCCAGGTAGGCACGGGCGGCATCGTCCAGTTGCCCGGCCTGCAAGGCGAATTCGCCAGCGAGCACGGGTTCCAGCGAGGTGGCGCCGGCAGCCTTGGCGGGTGGCGCGGGCGGTGCTTTCTTGGGTGCTGCAGTGGCACTGGTGGAGACTGCGACCAGCAAAAGAACACTCAGGATGCGAATCGGTACAGGCATCGGGGGCAACCGGGCCGTAAAATGGGGCCCTGAATGGCCGCCAGCTTATCGCAAGCAACTGAACAATGACGTTGTGGGTGCTCGGACTGAATCACCAGACCGCTCCTGTGGACCTGCGCGAACGTGCAGCGTTCGCCGGTGAGGCACTGCCGCGTGCGCTCGAATCGTTGCGTACGTTGCCGCAGGTGCGCGAGGCGGCGCTGTTGTCCACCTGCAATCGTACCGAGCTGTATGCGATGGCCGACGACGCGCAGACGCTGGCCGGCTGGCTGGACGCACACGCTCCCGGGCTGAGCGGGTATCTGTACCAACACCAGGATGCCGACGCGGTACGTCACCTGTTCCGGGTGGCCACGGGGCTGGATTCGATGGTACTGGGCGAGCCGCAGATCCTGGGCCAGGTGAAGGATGCCTGGGCGGTGGCGCGGGCCCATGGCGCGTTGGGCAGCGGCCTGGATCGGCTGTTCCAGCAGACCTTTTCGGTGGCCAAGCGCGCACGCACCGATACCCGGGTCGGTGCCAATCCGGTGTCGGTGGCGTCCACGGCGGTGCGGCTGGCGCAGGAATCGTTCGCCCGGCTCAACGAATCGACCGTGCTGCTGGTCGGTGCCGGCGAGACCATCGAGCTGGCGGCCAAGCATCTGAGCGAGGGTCGCGTGCGGCGCCTGCTGATCGCCAACCGCACCCTCGCCCATGCGCAGACGCTTGCCAGCCAGCATGGCGGCTATGCGCTGCCGTTGACCGACCTGGAACGCCACCTGGCCGAGGCCGATGTGGTGTTCTCGGCCACCGCCGCGCGCGAGCCGGTGGTGACGCGCGCCCAGGTCGAACAGGCGCTGCGCGCACGCAAGCGCAAGCCGATGCTGCTGTTCGACCTGGCGGTGCCGCGCGACATCGAGGCCTCGGTGGCGCAGCTGGGCGATGCCTACCTGTACACGGTGGACGATCTGGAGCGCGCGGTCGAAGACAACCGTCGCAGCCGCCGCGAGGCCGCCGATCAGGCCGAAGCCATCATCGACCTGCAGGTGGCACGCTACGTCGAGACCGTGCAGGCCAACGCACGCCAGGCGCCGCTCAAGCGCCTGCGCGCATTCGGCGACAGCACCCGTGACGAGTTGCTGGCCAAGGCACGCCAACAGTTGAGCAACGGCAAGCCGGCCGACGAAGTGCTGGAACAGCTGGCGCATGCGCTGACCAACCGTCTGCTGCATCCGCCCACCGCTGCGCTGCGCGATGCGGCGCTGAACAACGACCTGGAACTGACCAGTGCGGCCGACCGGCTGTTTCCGGAAAAGCCCGGTTACCAACATCCCCCTGTAGCTACCCCGATCGTGAGGACAGATGACGCCGACCCTGCGCCGTAAGCTCGAAGCGCTGGCCGAGCGCCGCGAAGAACTGCAGCACCTGTTGTCCGACCCGGATGTGGTCGGCAACAACGATAAGTTCCGCACCTTGTCGCGCGAACTGTCGCAGCTGGAGCCGGTGGCAGTGGCGCTGGAAGACGAAGCGCGCACCAAGGCCGACCTGAGCGCGGCCGAGGCCTTGCGCAGCGACCCGGAAATGCGCGAGCTGGCCGACGAGGAAATCGCCGCCGCGCAGGCACGCCTGGACGAGCTGGATGCGCAAATGGCGCTGCTGCTGGTGCCGCGCGACCCGCGCGATGACGGCAACCTGTTCCTGGAAGTGCGCGCCGGCACCGGCGGCGACGAAGCGGCCATCTTTGCCGGCGACCTGTTCCGCATGTACGCGCGCTACGCCGAGCGCCAGGGCTGGAAGGTCGAAATCGAATCCGACAGCCCCGGCGAACATGGCGGCTACAAGGAGGTGGTGGCGCGGGTGGTCGGGCGTGGCGCGTATTCGCGGCTGAAGTTCGAATCCGGCACGCACCGCGTGCAGCGCGTGCCCGCGACCGAGTCGCAGGGCCGCATCCACACCTCGGCGGCGACGGTGGCGATCATTCCCGAGGCCGATGACGTGGAAGAGATCGCGATCAATCCGGCCGATCTGAAAGTGGATACCTTCCGCTCGTCCGGTGCAGGCGGACAGCACGTCAACAAGACCGAATCGGCGATCCGCATCACCCATGTGCCGACCGGCGTGGTGGTGGAATGCCAGACCGAACGCAGCCAGCACGCCAATCGCGACAAGGCGATGAAGCGCCTGAAGGCGCAGTTGCTGGACACCGAACGCAGCAAGGCCGCCGCCGCCGAAGCGCAGACGCGCAAGCTGCAGGTGGGCAGCGGCGATCGCAGCCAGCGCATCCGCACCTACAGTTTTCCGCAGGGACGCATCACCGACCATCGTGTGGAAGGGCTGACGCTGTACGACCTGCCCAACATCATCGAAGGCGATCTGGATGCCCTGATCGCGCGCTTGCTGCACGAGCATCAGGCCGACGAACTGGCGCGGTTGAGCGACAGCCCGTGAGTGCCAACGTCCCGCGCGAGCTGCTGCAGCTGCGCGAGGCGGTGCGGCACCAACCGGGGGACTTTGTCGCCTGGTTGATGTTGGCCGATGCTGAGCTGGGCATGGGCAACAGCACCGCCGGCGAGGTGGCGGTACAACGCGCCCTGGCCATGCATCCGGGTCACCCGGAGGCGATTGCACGGCTGGGCCGGGTACGCTGGGCGCAGCAGCGCCATGCAGACGCCGCCACCTTGCTGCAACAGGCCTCGGACCTGGTGCCGCAGCATCCCGGTATCGCGTTGTGGCTTGGCCACGCGTTGGAAGATGCCGGTCAACCGGAGCAGGCGGCTGACGCGTATGCGCGTGCGCATCAGTTGCTGCCCGACGAACCCTACATCACCGCGCAGTTGCTCAATTGGCGACGCCGCCTGTGCGATTGGCGCGAACTGGAACCACTGGCTGCGCACGTGCGTGCCGCCGTGGCGCGGGGCGAGGCGGCAGTGGAGCCGTTCGCCTTCCTGAGCGAGGACGCCAGCGCGGCCGAGCAACTGGCGTGTGCCCGCACCCGTGCGCAGGCGATTGCCTCGTCTTTACGCCCGCTGCCTGCAGTCACGGTGCGCAGCCGCGGTGCGCTGCGGCTCGGCTTCGTGTCCAACGGCTTTGGCGCGCACCCCACCGGCTTGCTGACCGTGGCCTTGTTCGAAGCGCTGCAGCGACGTCAGCCGGACATGCAGGTGCACCTGTTCGCGACCAGCCATGACGATGGCAGCGAGATTCGTGCACGCCTGGCGCAGGCGACGCGCCTGCATGACGTCACCGCACTGGGGCACCTGGCGACCGCGCAGCACATCCGGGACCAGGGCATCGATCTGCTGTTCGATCTGCGCGGCTGGGGCGGTGGCGGGCGCCCGGAAGTGTTCGCACTGCGGCCAGCGCCGGTGCAGCTCAACTGGCTGGCGTATCCGGGCACCTCGGGTGCGCCCTGGATGGACCATGTGCTGGGCGATGCGTTTGCACTGCCGCCGCCACTGGAGCCGTTTTACAGCGAACAGGTGCTGCGCCTGCCCCGCGTGTTTCAACCGTCGGACACCTCGCGCACGGTTGTGCAACCGCCCCCGCGTGCGGAGTGCGGCTTGCCTGAGCAGGGTGTGGTGCTGTGCTGCTTCAACAACAGCTACAAACTCACTCCACGCAGCATGGCGCGCATGCTGGCGGTGTTGCGCGTGGTGCCCGGCAGTGTGTTGTGGCTGCTGTCCGGGCCGGGCCGGGCCGATGCGCGACTGCGCGCGGTGGCGCAGGCACAGGGCGTGGACCCGCAGCGGCTGGTGTTCATGCCGAAGTTGCCGCATCCGCAGTATTTGGCGCGCTATCGGCATGCGGATCTGTTTCTGGACACGCACCCGTACAACGCGCACACCACGGCCTCCGATGCCTTATGGGCAGGCTGCCCGGTGCTGACGACGCCCGGCGAGACGTTCGCCGCGCGCGTGGCCGGCAGCCTGAATCGGGATCTGGGGCTGGATGAGATGAATGTGGCCGATGACGCTGCGTTTGTCGCCAAGGCGATCGAACTGGCGAGCGATGTGGATGCCTTGCGTGGTGTGCGCGTGCGATTGGCGGAACAACGCCTGCGCAGTGGCGTTTTCGATATGGATGGATTTGCAGATGATCTGGCTGCGCTGCTGCGTGGCATTGCGCGGCGCAGTGGGTGGTTGGGAGGTTAGCGTCGGTTGCCGGATGTTGCGCTTCCGGGTTGGCATGCGAGATGGCGTGGTGCTTGAGGCGCGGAATCCTTCGCTGGCGCTGCCACAAGAGCGACAGTCAAGCATGGATGCTGCTCCCTTCTCCCTGCTCCCTTCTCCCTGCTCCCTTCTCCCTGCTCCCTTCTCCCTGCTCCCTTCTCCCTGCTCCCTTCTCCCTGCTCCCTTCTCCCTGCTCCCTGCTCCCTTCTCCCTGCTCCCTTCTCCCTTCTCCCTTCGGGAGAAGGTGGCGCGTAGCGCCGGATGAGGGTGCTGCTGCGGCCGTGACACTGGTTAACCGTACCCTCACCCCAACCCCTCTCCCGCAGGGAGAGAGGCTTAGAGCGACGCGTTAGCTAACGCCTGATAGGCACCCGATCCGTACGACTTCACACCACAACGCTGTACCCGGCCGTCCCGGCTCGCTAGGCTGCGCGCATGCCTTCCACTCTCGACTTCATTCCGCTGCGCCTGTGCGTGCTGACCGTGTCCGACAGCCGCACCCTGGCCGATGACCGTTCCGGCGATTACCTGGCCGATGCCCTCACCCACGAAGGTCATGTGCTGCACGAACGTGCGCTGTGCCCGGACGACCGTTACCGCATGCGCGCGATCGTGTCCGGCTGGATCGCAGACGCACAGGTCGACGGCATCCTGATCACCGGCGGCACCGGCTTTACGGGCCGCGACAGCACTCCGGAGGCGATCACGCCGTTGCTGGACAAGGTCATGCCCGGCTTCGGCGAGATGTTCCGCGCGGTCAGCGTGGACGAGATCGGCACCTCCTCGCTGCAATCGCGCGCGTTTGCCGGGCTTGCCAACCACAGCTTCGTGTTCTGCCTGCCCGGTTCCACTTCGGCCTGCCGCACGGCATGGGAGAAGATCGTGCGTGCGCAGCTGGATGCGCGGACCAAACCGTGCAATCTGGCGACACTGCGTCCACGTCTGGGCGAATAGCCTGCGCGCTCTCCACCGGCTGGAACGCGCATGTCGCATCTCAAACGCAAGGCCTACAAGAAACTGCTGGCACCGCTGCAATTGGAACTGGTCGGCATGGCGCGCTGGCTGCGCCACACCAATCAGCGCGCCCTGGTGCTGGTGGAAGGCCGCGACACCGCCGGCAAGGGCGGCGTGATCCAGACCATCGCCAGCCATCTCAATCCGCGCCAGTGCCGGGTGGTGGCGCTGCCCAAGCCCAGCGACCGCGAGAGCACGCAGTGGTATTTCCAGCGCTATGTCACGCATCTGCCGGCGGGCGGCGAGTTGGTGCTGATGGATCGCAGCTGGTACAACCGCGCGGGCGTGGAACGGGTCATGGGCTATTGCACCGACGCGCAATACGCCGCGTTTCTGGAGCAGGCGCCGCGCTTTGAACAGATGCTGGTCGACGACGGCATCCTGTTGTTCAAGTACTGGTTGTGCGTGGACCAAGCAGAACAGGAAGAACGCTTCGCCGAGCGTCACGCAGACCCGCTCAAGGGCTGGAAACTGTCGCCGGTGGATCTGCAGTCACGCGACAAATACGACGACTACACCGCCGCCCGCGAGCGCATGCTCGAAGCGACCCACACGCCCGATGCGCCGTGGACGCTGGTGGATTTCAACGATCAGAAACGGGGCCGGCTGAGCCTGATCCGCGATCTACTGGATCGGCTCCCGGACACGTCGGTGCCCGAAGCGCAATTCGCGTTGCCGCCCTTGCACGGCAAGCCGCACAAGGAACATTACGGCGTGCTGGAGCCGATCGACGATTACGCCGGCCAGTCCTGAGAGACTTCATCGCTGGCCGCGGTAGCGCGCGGCAGCGGGTGCAGGCCGGCCTGACGTTCGGCCTGCTCGGCCTGCAGCACCAGCTGGCTCAGGCGCTGACTGAACAGCTGCATGAAACCGCGGTGCAGCGGTCGCATCGCTTCCATGTAGTCCACGTCATCGGCTTGCGCGCCGAGCGGGCTGCACGAGGACAGCAGCACTTCGTCCAGGCGCAGCGCGCTGTCGGGCAGGCGCACCAGGGCGGCGCGGCGCAGCCAGTCGCGCATGCCTTCGCGGTATTGGGCAGCCAGGATGTAGGCCACTTCGACCTGGTCCAGGTCCACGTCCGGGTTCCAGGCCAGCACCTGGATCACCTGCGAACGCTCGTCCAGCATGCGGCCTTCGGCCACCAGGGCGTGCAGCTGCTGCAGCAGCCGCCACTGCGCCTCGGCCGCGCCACGTTGGGCGGGCGGCATGGCGTCGATGGCCAGTGCCAGGCGACGTGCGAACAGGGCCGGCACCTCGGCCAGTACCACCGGGCCGGCATCGGCGCCGAGCAGGAAACGCTCGGTCCGCAGCGCGGCGGTGTCGGGCAGGTAGCCGTCCTGCAACGGCCGCATGACACCGTGGTCGAGCAGCGACAGCACCACGTCCAGCCAGTAGCGGCGTTCCTGTTGCAGCGCGCGGTTGGCCGAGGCGTTCTGCCAGGCGGTGCGCACTTCGTCCAGCCGCGCGATGCAGGTCTGGGCATCGAGCCCATCCCATGGCGCGCGGGTGGCATCGTCGGGGTCGAAGGTTTCCGCACTGAGCATGCCGCCGCCGAAGCGATGCCAGGCCGCACCACGCTGGGTGTGGGCCGGATCCAACCGGGAGACGGCGACCGGGGCCGGCGGCGCGGGGCGCAGCAATGCGGCGTAGGCATCGGCCCAGGATTCAGGCAGGCGTGCCGACAGCGGGTAGCTTGCCGAGGGCTGCGCCAGGCCACGGCGCGCCAGCCGCAGGCTCCACAGCAAGGCACCGATCACGATGCCGCCGAAGGTCCAGGCCACCAGCCAGCTGGTTGCCGCCTGGCCGGTTTGCAGCACGCGCGTGGACGGCTGCACGAACAGCAGCCAGCCGCTGCCCAGCAGCGCGCCGAGATACAGCCATGGCGCGGATTGCGCCAGCTGGCGACGGCGGCGTGCCGATTGATCGTGCGCGTCGTTGTGATCCTGAGATGGAGCGGCCATTACATTCCCCTGAACGCCTGATCGCGTTGACAAGGTTATCGGCGCGTCGCCCCAACTCTGTTGCCCCGCCGTGCGGGCCGGCGCTCAGCCAGTTACAAAGTCTTCAGTCGTCGGAACCGGGCACGGCGCGCGTGTCACCGCGGCCACTCGCGCCGCAGGCGGGCCTTGCCAGAGCCAGGCTTCCAGCGCATCCAGGGCGGCCACGTTGCCGGCGGCGATCACCTCCACGCTGCCGTCGGCCTGGTTGCGGGCGTGTCCAGACAGGCCCAGTGCCAGCGCGCGGTCGCGGGTGGAGGCCCGGTAGTGGACGCCTTGCACCACGCCGCTGATGACAAAGCGTGCGGCCTGCATCAACCGGCCTTGCCGGTGATGCCCACGGCGGTTTCGATATCGCGCGCGGTGACCGGGCCGAGGAATTGCTTGGCCACCTTGCCGTCCGGGCCGATCAGATAGGTCATCGGCAGGCCGCGCGGCGTGGCGAAGTCCTGCGGCGGCTGGTACGGGTCGAGGATGGCGACCGGATAGGAGACCGGATGGTCCTTCAGGAAGGCCTGCATGTCCGCAGCGGTGATGTCTTCATAGGCCAGGCCTACCACTTCGACGGCATCGCGCATGGTGTGCAGCGCCGACAGTTCCGGCATTTCCTTCAGGCAGGGCGCGCACCAGGTGGCCCAGAAATTGACCACCACCCACTTGCCGCGATGCGCGGCCAGATCGTAGGTCTCGCCGGTTACGGTCGGCAGCGAGAGCTTGGGCATTTCGGCGGTCTGCTGCACGACCGAGGTGTTGGCAGCGCCGGCCGGATCGGGAGCGGCAGGCGCTGCAGGTGGCTGAACCGGCGCGGTGGGGGCCGTCGCATGATCGGCCGCGGGCGCGCCGTCGCCGGTGGGCTTGCAGGCAGTCAGCACTAACAGCGGCAACAGCAGCGCGCACGCGCCGCGCACAAGGCGCACAGTCATGGAGGATCTCCGGGAAGGTGGGTGTAGAGGTCGCCAACCGGTTGCGCCAGCACGCTGCGCAACGGTTGGCGCAATTGTTCCAGCGCCGCGGCGGCGGCCTGGCCATAGGCATCGTCGCGACAAGGCAGGGGGCGGTCTTCGATCGGCACGCGCAGCTGACAGTTTTCGTAGAGTTCGGCCAAGGTCACTACATCTAGGTCACGCGCCAGCAGCCATTGCCCGCGCTCGTCGCGACGCAGCAGGCGGATGCGTTTGAGCTCGCACAGCAGTTCCTGCATCAGGGTGTCGGTGAGCATGGGTTCCAGCGCCAGGATGCGGTCTTCGTCCAGGCCGTTGCCGTGGATGCGCGCCTGGCGGAAACGCCCCAGCAGCCGCAGCAGCCCGTAGATCTCGAAGCCCGGCGGCAGCCGCATCGCTTCGGGCTGGTAGCGGAATGCGGACATCGACGAGGCCAGCGAGGCGCCCAGCAGCACCGACACCCAGCTCAGGTAGATCCACAACAACAGGATCGGCAATGCCGACAGCGCGCCGTAGATACGCTGATACGTCTGGAAATTACCGAGATAGAACCCGAAGCCCCATTTGACGATCTCCATCAGGATCACCGCCAGCAGCGCGCCCGGCAGCGCATGCCGCAGCCGCACCACGTGCTGCGGCACCACGCGGTAGATCAGCACGATGCAGACGAACTCCACCGCCATCGGCGCCAGCCGCCAGGCGAATTCGGCCAGCCACTGGCCTTCGGTGGTGCGGAACAGCGGCAGCGCGAACACGTAGGCCGCCATCGCCATCGAGGCGGCGGCCAGCATGGTGCCCAGCGTCAGCACCGTCCAATAGATCAGGAACCGCGTCACCTTGGGGCGCGCAGCGGCCACCCGCCAGATGCTGTTGAAGGTCTGCTCGATGCTGTGCAGGGTGATCAGCAGCGAAGCCACCAGTGCCACCATACCGGCCACGGTGAACTTGCCCAGATCTTCCAGCGAACGGTTGAGATAGTTCTGCACCGAACGCGCAGCGCCGGGCACGAAATTATTGAAGATGAAGTCGGTGAGCGCGTCCTTCCACTCGTTGAAGGCCGGAAATGCCGACAACACGCCGAACACCACGATGGCCAGCGGCACCAGTGCAAAGACCGTGGTGTAGGCCAGCGAGGCGGCCGCCTGGAACAGCCGGTCGTCCAGAAAGCGGTGCCATAGAAAGCGCCCGAAGCTCACCGTCCGCGCGCGGTCGCGCAGACGCTCTTTCCATTGGTGGAGGGTGTTCACACGCGACATCGCGCAAGGGTACCCGATGCGCCGTCATCGCGGCCTTGCCGCACCTGCGGCGTGCAGCAGGCCGGCCGCTTGGCCGATACTGCGGCAACTCACACAGTTGGTAGATGCGATGGCGGAGATTCTGGTGCTGTATTACAGCCGTGGCGGTTCGGTGGCGCGGCTGGCGCGGCAGATCGCGCGCGGCATCGGCGAAGTGCCCGGCATGAGCGCGCGGCTGCGCACGGTGCCGCCGGTGGCCACAGTCACCCAGACCAGCGCCCCGCCGGTGCCGGACGAAGGCGCGCCGTACGTGGACCGCGCCGATCTGGCCGAATGCAGCGGCCTGTTGCTGGGCAGCCCCACCCGCTTCGGCAACATGGCCGCGCCGATGAAGCACTTCCTGGACAGCCTGGGCGCCGAATGGGCCAGTGGCACCCTGGCCGGCAAGCCGGCGGGTGTGTTCACCTCCACCGCCTCGATGCATGGCGGGCAGGAATCCACGCTGCTGTCGATGCATCTGCCCTTGCTGCACCACGGCTGCCTGATCGTCGGTATTCCGTTCACCGAGCCGGCGCTTAGCCACACCACCAGCGGCGGCACGCCGTACGGCGCCAGCCATGTGTCCGGCGCCGGCGGCGACCCGCAACCGAGCGAGGACGAGACCCTGCTGGCACGCGCGCTCGGCCGCCGAGTGGCCGACATCGCGCGGCGGCTGGCGACCCCGTGAGCCTGCGCGCCACGCGCTGGCTGCTGACGGTGGCGCTACTGGCGCTGGCGCTGCTGTTCGTGGTCTGGTTCCACGACGATGCGCGCCCGATCGCCGCGCTCATCGTGTTCGTGCTGCCCGCCGCGCTGACCGGTGTGCTGGCGGTAAGCAGCGCCCGCGCACGTTTCTGGGCCGGCGTGTTTGCGCTGGGATGGTTCAGCCACGGCGTGATGGCTGCCTGGAGCCAGCCGCACGCCCGCGGCCTGGCGTGGCTGGAACTGCTGCTGGCGCTGCTGGTGATCGGGCTGGTCAGCGGGCCTGGCGTGGCGGCCCGGTTCGGCAGCAAGCGCAGGGCGCGCTGACCGGCGCAGCTGCGCGCGGACTGACCGCGCCGGTGGCCCGGTGGCAGACCGCCCCTCTGTCCAGGTGAGCGTGGGTGTCCGGCTTGCCTGCCCGCGGGCCGCAGCCAGTACCGCAGTCGGGCGGTATCATGGCGGCCCTCGCGCGGCCTGCACCGCGTTGGCCCTACAGGATTGGCAGCAATGGAAGACCTTCTGATCGTCACCACCGGTGGCACGATCGACAAGATCTACTTCGACGACAAATCGGACTACCAGATCGGCGACCCGCAGATCGGCCAGATCCTCAAGGAACTGGGCGTGACATTCCGCTTCTCGGTAATTCCGATCATCCGCAAGGACTCGCTGCACATCACCGAGGCCGACCGCGAACTGATCCGCGCCACCATCGCCGCCCAACCCACCCGCCACGTACTGATCACCCACGGCACCGACTCGATGGTGGAAACCGGCAAGGTGCTGCAGACGATCGCCGACAAGACCATCGTGATGACCGGTGCGTTGAACCCGGCGCGCTTCCGTGGCTCGGATGCGGAATTCAATATCGGCTGCGCGGTGGGTGCGGTGCAGTCGTTGCCGGCCGGGGTCTACATCGCCATGAACGGCCGCATCTGGAACCCGGAAAAGGTACGCAAGAACGTGGCGGCCAACCGTTTCGAATCGATCTGACACGGTGAGCAAGGTCACCCGCGCCACCAAGGCATTGGACGCGGCCGGCGTGGGCTATGTCTTGCATCCGTACGCCTATCAGGCCGATGCCGATGCGAAGGGATTACAAGCCGCACAGGCGCTGGGGCTACCGCCGCACGCCGTATTGAAGACGCTGATGGCGTGGGTCGATGACAACGCCGTCTGCGTGGTGATTCCCTGCGACCGCCGGGTGTCGCTGAAGAAACTCGCCAGCGCGTACGGCGGCAAGTCGGCACGCATGATGGAGGTGGCCGATGCCGAACGCCGCACCGGCTACAAGGTCGGCGGCATCAGCCCGCTCGGCCAGCAACGGCAGGCGCCGGTGCTGGTCGACACCACCGCACTGGATGCACCCGCGCTATGGATCAACGCTGGCCAGCGTGGCTTGCTGCTGGAATTGCCCGGCGCCCAGCTGCTACAGGCACTGGCCGCACGCGCCTGTGCGCTGTGCGAATAGACGCATCAGCGCGCTGCCGCACGCACCCGCTGGTGCGCACGTTCCTCGCTTAGAATCCTGGCTCATACGCGACATCTCGGTCGAACCTCGACTTCGACTTCAGTATCCAACTTCCAATCGACGTCGCGCCAGGCTCCCCGCACCGCTGACGACTGCCCACGCCGCGGCACTCGTCAGCGTCTCCCGACGCGGCAGCAGCACCGCGCCGGAACCCCTCAATACGCCGCAGTGACGCTGACCGCAGAGAAGCCCAGCGTCGCCTTCAAGCGGACGTAGTACACGCCGGCTGCGGGCGCGGCCAGCGTGCAGCTGTCGCCATTGCCCGGCAACATGCTGCGGCAGCTGTACGCGGCATCGGTCGGCAATGCACCGGCCCGTAACGAGAGATCGGCATTGCCGCTGCCACCGGCAAGCGCGACCTTGAGCGTGCGCGTGCCGGCCGGCACGTTGACCCGGTAATACAGCGAATCGGAAAGCGCTGCGCTCAGCCCGGTGCGAGCCACATTCCTGGTCAAGGTGGTCGACTCGATCACCGCCGTCACCGCGCCGTCGGCATTCACCAGCCCTGCCCCGCAGCCCTGCGCGCAGGCCACCGGCAAGGGCCGCGCGCTGCTCTTGAGCAAGGCCTTCACCGTGGCCGGGGCGAGTGGATTCAGGGCCACCGACTGCATCAGCGCCACCACGCCGGCCACATGCGGCGCCGCCATCGAGGTACCGCTATAACCCGCGTATGCGGCATTGCCAGGTACCGTGGTGCCGGTATTGAGCGTGGATACGATGGACTGCCCGGGCGCTGCGATATCCACGCCCGTGCCGAAGTTGGAGAAGCTGGCCTTGGCGCCGGCCGAGGTGGTGGCTGCCACCGCGATCACGTTCGGGCAGTTGGCCGGCACGCTGGTGGAAACATCCATATTGCTGTTGCCGGCCGCCGCCACCACCGCGCTGCCACGCGTCACCGCAGCGGTGATGGCGTTGCTCAGGGTTGTGGAACAACTGCCGTAGCCGCCGAGCGAAAGATTGATCACCGTGGCCGGGTTCGGGTTGGCCGGCACGCCATTGACCTTGCCGCCGGACGCCCAGACGATCGCATCGGCGATGTCGGACATGTAGCCGCCGCATCGGCCCAATACTCGCAGGGGCAGGATCTTGGCGTTGAAGGCGGTGCCGACCACACCCGCCGCGTTGTTGCCGACGGCCGCCACGATGCCGGCGACATGGGTGCCATGCCAGCTGGAGCTGGACGCGGACGCACCGGGGCCGCATTCGTTGGCGGCGGTCCAGTCGCCCTGGTCGGCGGCATTGGCATCGCGCGCGCTGCCGTCGCGCGCAGTCGCAGGATCGATGATGAAGTCGTAACCGGGCAACACGTTCGCTGCCAGGTCGGGATGGTTGGTGATGCCGGTATCGATCACCGCCACCACGATGCCCTTGCCGGTAGTGCGGTCCCAGGCCGGGCGGATGTTGAGACCGGCGCTGGTCGTGCCCATCGCCCACTGCTGCGGCACGCCCGGGTCGTTCGGCACCAGCAACGGACGCATCAGCACGTCCACTTCCACGCGCTTGACCGCCGGGTCGGCTGCGAGGCGGCGCATCAGGCTTTCCGAGTCCACACGGTCCAGCTTGCGATCGGCCACCAACAGCATCGGACCGGTACTGAGCCGACGCGTTGCAGACAAGCCCAGCGCACGTCCGCGCGCTTCCGGCACCGCGCGGGCGATGTCGCGCCAGGGCGCAGACAACCCGGTCGCCCGGCTGCTGCCGACGCGGTCCTTGTAGCTGACGATGAAGCGCTGATGGCTGCTGCTGGAGTTCAAGCCTTGCAGGCTGACCTCGCCGGCGGCGGCATGAAACGTGCATGACAACGCACAGACGAGTGCAATGCGGCGCAATGCGCCAACTGAGTGATACGACATGAATCCATCCCTCCCCAAGGAGCTGGCAACCCGGATGGC
The DNA here is from genome assembly GCF_041477645.2 of Xanthomonas sp. NCPPB 1325. Lineage (NCBI taxonomy): Bacteria > Pseudomonadati > Pseudomonadota > Gammaproteobacteria > Lysobacterales > Lysobacteraceae > Xanthomonas > Xanthomonas sp. NCPPB 1325. Next base: position 1,237,523 of record NZ_CM192985.1, on the reverse strand, counting down.
AACGCGCTAACGCCACGGCGATGCGCCTTGCCCGATGCGTGGGCAGGCAGATGGCGCATGCCTCACGTGGGGTGGCTATCGGCGTGCCGCAGGTTGCGCTGAAGCGGCCACGCTGCGCCCGCATGCGCTTCATTCAGCCGTTACCGCCGGCCTGCGCCGGCAGCCCGGCAATTGCCGCTGCCCGAACGCACACTGCCCCGCCGAAGCGGGGCAGTGCAGGTTTCAAAAAACACCGACAGCTGCGTCGGGGTTGGCCCGACGTCGATGCCGGCAAGAGCGCCGGCATCCAGGGTGTCGGCGCGGCCTTACGGGGTCTGGCTGACCGCGCCGGCGGCGTTGACAATGCCGGCACCGCAGCCGCCCGAGCAGGCGCCCGGCAGCGGACGGGCGGTGTTCTTCAACAGGGTTTCCACCGCCGCCGGCGTCAGCGGACGGCTGGCCGCCGACTGCACCAGCGCCACCACGCCGGCCACATGCGGGGCCGCCATCGAGGTGCCGTTGTAGCTGGCGTAGCTGGCCGACCCGGGGGTGGTGGTGCCGCTGTTGAGCGTGGACAGGATCGACGAGCCGGGGCCGGAGATATCGATGGTGGTGCCGAAGTTGGAGAAGCTCGAACGCGCACCGGCCGAGGTGATCGAGGCCACCGAGATCACGTTGGCGCAGCTGGCCGGGGTGAAGTTGGCCACGTTGGCATTGCTGTTGCCGGCCGCCACCACCACGGTGGTGCCACGCGAGACCGCGCTGTTGATCGCGTTCTGGTAGGTGGCCGAACAGGTGCCATTGCCGCCCAGCGACATGTTGATCACTTCGGCCGGGTTGGCATTGGCCGGCACGCCGGACACGGTGCCGCCCGAAGCCCAGACGATGGCATCGACGATGTCGGAGGTGGCGCCGCCACACAGGCCCAGCGCACGGATCGGCACCACGCGCGCATTGAACGCAGTACCGGCCACGCCGCTGCTGTTGTTGGTCACCGCCGCGATGGTGCCGGCCACGTGGGTGCCGTGCCAGCTGGAGTTGGCGGCGGGAATGCCGGTACCGCACTGGTTGGCCGCGCGCCAGTCGCCCTGGTCGGCCGGGTTGCTGTCACGCCCGTTGTTGTCGCGCGCACGCGCCGCATCGCTGATGAAGTCGTAACCCGGCAGCACGTTGGCGTTGAGATCCGGGTGGCTGGTGATGCCGGTGTCGATCACGGCCACCACCACGCCGGTGCCGGTGGCGGTATCCCAGGCCGGGCGCACGTTGATGCTGGAGGCGCTGGTGCCGAAGCCCCACTGCTCGGACAGGCGGGTGTCGTTCGGGGTCAACACCGGGTACATGATCTGATCGACCTCGACGTAATCCACGCTCGGATCGGCGGCGATCCGGCGCATCAGCGTTTCGGCTTCGGCACGGTCCAGGCTACGGTCGGTCTTGAGCACTTCCGAACCCAGCGCAGTGCGGCGCACGTGGTTCAGGCCCAGCGCACGGCCGGCGCGTGCCGGCACGGCTTTGGCAACGGAGTTGAGCGATGCGCGCATCGAGGTCGGGCTTACTGCCGCGCTGGAGCCGTCCTTGTATTTGACGATGAACCGGTCCAGCGTGGGCTGCGACTCCAAACCGGACAGATTGACCTGACCGGCGAACGCCGGCACGGCCAGCAGACAGGTCAGCGCGGAAACACCCAGCACGACCAGGGCGCGTGCGGGTGCACGACGTTGCGACACATTGGACATCGATCGTTCCTCAGTTTTTTATGAAGTGCCGCGGTTGCGGCGAGATGGCCGGCCCCTTGCCGCACACCGCGGATCGGGCCGGAACGCACGGGCGGTGACGCCCGTCGAAACGACTGACCGGTGTCCTTGCCGGCCGAGCGGCAATGCGCCGCCGGCGCCTGCCGAACTGGCAGACGTGGGCGAGACATCGCAGATGAGGTGAGGCGCCGCCGGCGCGACTGCCGGCACGTGACCGGCAGCGCCACGCGGCGTCGAACAACCGGGCCCTAGTAGCTGGCCCTCAGGGTCACGCCGGAGAACGTGCTGTACGCCTTGACCCGCACGTAATAGGTTCCAGACGGCGCGGTGATGCTGCAGGTTTCCGCATTGCCACTGCGGTAGGGCCGGCAGGTGTAGGTGGTGTCGGTCGGTGCACTGCCGGCACGCACGTACAGGTCGGCATCGCCGCTGCCGCCGCTGATCGCCACGGTGAGCGTGCCGCTGCCCGCCGGCACCGCGATGGTGTAGTTCAGCTCTGCACCGGTGGCCGCGCCCAGGCCGGTCACCGGCGTGCCATTGGCCAGCGTGTTGCCGCTGCCGCCACCGCCGCCCCCGTTGCTGCCGCTGATCGCGGCCGTAACCGCGGCATCGGCGTTGACGATGCCGGCGCCGCAGCCACCGGAGCAGGCGCCCGGCAATGCCCGGGCCGTATTCTTCAGCAAGGTTTCCACGGCGGCAGGCGTCAGCGGCGACGGGGCCGCCGATTGCACCAGCGCCACCACGCCGGCCACATGCGGCGACGCCATCGAGGTGCCGTTGTAGGACGCGTAGCTGGCGCTGCCCGGCGTGGTAGTGCCGCTATTGAGCGTGGACAGGATGGCCGAACCCGGCGCTGACACGTCGATGCCGGTGCCGAAGTTGGAATAGCTGGCCTTGGCGCCGGCCGAGGTGGTGGCCGCTACCGCGATCACGTTGGCGCAGTTGGCCGGCAGCGAACCGGACACGTTGGATGCATCGTTGCCCGCAGCCACCACCACGGTGGTGCCACGGGACACCGCGCTATTGATGGCGTTCTGCATGGTGGTCGAACAGGCGCCGCCACCGCCGAGCGACATGTTGATGACCTCGGCCGCGTTCGCCGACGACAGCGTCGGCACTCCCGAAACGGTGCCGCCCGAAGCCCAGATAATGGCATCGGAGATATCCGACAGCGAACCGCCGCACTTGCCCAGCACGCGCACCGGGATCACCTCGGCGCCATAGGCAGTACCGGCCACGCCGGTGGCGTTGTTGGTCACTGCGGCGACCGTGCCGGCGACGTGGGTCCCGTGCCAGCTGGAGGTTGCCGCCGGAATGCCCGTGCCGCACTCGTTGGCGGCGTACCAATCGCCCTCGTCAGCAGGATTGCTGTCGCGCCCGTTGCCGTCACGCGCGGTTGCCGCATCGCTGATGAAGTCGTAGCCCGGCAGGATGTTCGCGTCGAGGTCGGGGTGGCTGACGATCCCGGTATCGATGACGGCCACTACCACGTTGGTTCCGGTGGACTTGTCCCACGCCGAGCGGATATTGAGGCCGGCATTGGTCGTGCCGAAGGCCCACTGCTCGGACAACCGGGTGTCGTTCGGGGTCAGCGCGGCGTGCAGGATCTGATCCACTTCCACGCTCTGCACGTTCGGGTCGGCGGCCAGCTGGCGCATCAGCGTCTCGGCTTCGGCACGGTCCAGCGCGCGGTCGGCCTGGATCAGCTCCGGCCCCACTGCCAGGCGGCGCACCGAATTGAGACCCAGCGCCCTGCCCGCCTTGGCCGGTACCGCGCGGGCGGCGGCGCGCAGCGAACTGGTCAACACGCTTGGACTGGCCAGGGCATTGCTGCCGTCCTTGTAGGTGACGATGAATTTCTGGTGGGTCTGGGCGGTGGCAAGGCCATCCAGATAGACCTCGCCGGCGAACGCAGGCGTTGCCAGCAACAGCGAGGTCAGCGCGGTTGCGCGCATGACGATGAGTGCGCGAGGACGCTTGCGGGAGGACACGTTCGACATTGAATTCCCTTCCAAATCAAAGAGAACCGCCTGAGCGGTGTTATCCGGCGCCGCCTTCCATCGGTCAGCACCGAGTCCCCGGAACGATCCCCTGTTACCGATCCGTTCAGCGAACCTACCCCAGCGCAACCAAACTGGACAATACAAGATCGACACTTTTGAAACTTAAATATCAGTTTTGTGACAACGATCAGCTCTGTTCAGTCCGCTTCGCACAGTTTTTTGGCCGGTCACGGCGCATTTGCTGCAGAGCAGGCCAAAAAAAACCCCCGTGCTGACACACGAGGGCCATTTTTTGACGATGTATGGCGGCTTATGACAAACGCACCAGCCAACCGTGACGATCCGGCACGCGGCCGTATTGGATGTCGGTCAACTCCTGGCGCAGCGACATGGTGACCTCGCCCGCCGGTGCGGACAGATCGCCTACCGCAAACCCGTCACCCTTGAGCTCGCCGATCGGGGTCACCACCGCCGCGGTGCCGCAAGCGAACACCTCGGTGATCTCGCCGGAGGCCACGCCCTGCTTCCACTCGTCGATGGCCACCTTGCGCTCGATCACCTGCATGCCGCGGTCGCGGGCCAGTTGCAGGATGCTGTCGCGGGTGATGCCTTCCAGGATGCTGCCGGACAGTTCCGGCGTCACCAGGCTGCCGTCCTTGTAGACCAGGAACACGTTCATGCCGCCCAGCTCTTCGATGTACTTGCCTTCCACCGGGTCCAGGAACAGCACCTGCGAGCAACCCTGCGCATAGGCTTTTTGCTGCGGCAGCAGCGAGGCAGCGTAGTTGCCGCCGCACTTGGCCGCGCCGGTGCCGCCCTTGGCTGCACGCGCGTAGTCGGTGGACAACCAGATCGACACCGGCGCCACACCCTTGGCGAAGTACGGGCCAGCCGGGCTGGCGATCACGTAGTACGAGGCCTTGTGCGCCGCACGCACGCCCAAAAACGCCTCATCGGCGATCATGAAGGGGCGGAAATACAGGCTGGTTTCCGGTGCCGAGGGCACCCAGCCGGCGTCCACCGCCACCAGCTGGCGCAGCGATTCGACGAACAGGTCCACCGGCAATTCCGGCAGTGCCAGACGGCGCGCAGAGCACTGCAGGCGCTCGCCGTTGGCCTGCGGGCGGAAGGTCCAGATCGAGCCGTCGGCATGCCGGTAGGCCTTGATGCCCTCGAAGATCTCCTGGCCGTAATGTAGCACCGACGCCGCCGGATCCAGCTGCAGCGGGCCGTACGCGCGCACCTGCGCGTCATGCCAGCCCTGCTCGTTGTTCCAGGAAATGGCGACCATGTGGTCGGTGAAATGCAGCCCGAAACCGGGCGCGGCCAGGATCACGGACAGTTCGTCGGCGCTGCGCGGCGACGGAGAACGGGTGGAAGCGAAGGACACGGACACCGGGAGATTCCTGTATGGCGGGCGAAAGGACGCGGCGCCACATCGTGGACATGGCGCGTGACGATCAGAGCATGCCGGTCTCGAGACGGGCCGCTTCGGACATCATATGCCGGCCCCACGGCGGGTCGAACACCAGCTCGACATCGGCCTCGGCAATGGTCGGGATCATTTCGACCTTGCTGCGCACGTCGTCGACCAGGATCTCGCCCATGCCGCAACCGGGCGCGGTGAGCGTCATCTTGACGTCCACCCGACGCTGATCGTCTTCTTCGCGGTGGCTGACCACGGCCTCGTAGACCAGGCCCAGGTCGACGATGTTGAACGGAATTTCCGGGTCGAAGCAGGTGCGCAGCTGCTGCCACACCAGGGCCTCGACCTCTTCGTCGCTGGCGTTGTCGGGCAATTCCAGCCCGGGCGGGGCCTCCTTGCCGATCGCATCGCCATCCTTGCCGGCAATGCGGAACAGATTGCCCTCGACAAAGACGGTGTAGCTGCCACCCAGCGCCTGGGTGATATAGCCGTAACTGCCTGCGGGCAGGGTCACCGAATCGCCCTGCGGCACCATGACGGCATCGCAATCGCGTTCGAACTGGACGGGTTCGCTGCTACGGGAGTACATGGGCTGGATATGGGGCCGCGCCGGACGCGCGCAAGTCGGCCATTCTAGCCGACCGCGACGGCATCGCCGCCGCACGCGGCGCCCGTCAGCGACGACGCTGCATTCCATCCGCCGCACCGTGGTGGTGTGGTGCATCGCAAAGGCCGGCCCGCGTTCTATCATGTGCGCACTGTCAGGAGCTCCAATGCCGCCCACCACCGCGTCCGCCAGAACCGCCCACTGGCTCTGGCCCCCGCTCCTGCTGCTTGGGTGCGTCACCGCCCTCATCGCCTGGCTCCTCATCGCACTCGCGCTCGGCAACCAGGCCGGCTGGATGGCGGTCGTCGCAGCGCTGGAGATCGTCTGGATGCTGCGCCTTGGCACCTTGCATGCCGGCCGGCTGCGCATCGGTGTCGCCGTCGTCACGACAGCATTGATCATCGTCGGCGCCAACTGGGGGATCGCCTCGGCCCAACTGGGCGGACCGCTCGGCCTGGACCCATGGACCTCGGCACAGAAGATGGGCACCGGCCTGGCCTGGACCCTGTTGCAACTGGCCAACAACGGCTTCGATCTGCTGTGCTACGCCGCCGCGCTATTCGTTGCGTGGTGGGCCGCGCGCTGAGTCGGGCGCGTTTGGCGTAGGGATGGTTGGTACACAGAGTTTTCAACAAGGCCCACGATCAACGCCCTGGCGCGTTGTTCTGGCTCTTCAATAAAACCACCAGCAAACTCTCTGTGCGGTGTCCTCATCGCGTATTCGATGTCGTCGTGTTTGCTGCAGGGCCCTCGCCCGCCCACCATCGCGGGACACGCCGTGAATCCGTCCCTGGAGCTCTGGCGCGGCATCCATGCCGCTCAAGGTCCCGCGACGGTGAGCGGGCAAGGACCAGTCGAGATGGTCGGTATGCATGGATCTCAACCAGCGGCCAGCAAGCTGGCGGCGCGGTGACCTTGTGTTCTTCGACAAAACCACCAGCCAGCTGTCTGGCGTGGTGTCCTCGCCGATTGCGGGACCGTTGGCGGCATGGATGCCGCCACCGAGCCCCCATGGATGGGTTGACGGCGTGTCCCGCGAGCGGTGAGGGCACCGCGCCCTCGACGTCTTTGCCTTTGCTGCAGGGCCCTTGCCCGCCCACCATCGCAGGACACGCTGCAAGTACGTCCTTGTAAGCTCCGTGGCGGCATCCATGCCGCCAAGGGTCCCGCGACGGTGGGCGGGCAAGGACCAGTCGAGATGGTCGGTGTGCAACGTTTTCAACAATCAACCGGTAGCGGTCTGGCGTGGCGCCCTCTGTTCTTCGATAAACCACCAGCCAGCTGTCTGGTGCGGTGCCCTCGCCGATTGCGGGACCGTGGGCGGCATGGATGCCGCCACTGAGCCCCCATGGACGGGTTGACGGCGTGTCCCGCGAGTGGTGAGGGCACCGCGCCCTCGACGGTGGTCAGTGCGTAAAGCTTTCCAAAAGCAATCAGCGACGTGATGCCTTCGTTCTTAAAAAAACAACCAACTCTGCGGTGCAGTGATTCGTCATCGCGCGCGAACACAGCCGCCCTCACCAACCAGTGTGGAAGAGAGGCTCGGCTGACAAGACCCACGCCCTCAATGCCCGCCGCCATCCAGCGCCTTCAACTCGCTGACCAGCGCGCCGGCCGCTTCTGCCCCATCGCCGTACAACATGCGCGTGTTGTCGGCGTAGAACAGCGCATTCTCGATACCGGCAAAGCCCGTGCCCTTGCCACGCTTGATGACCACCGTGTTCTTCGAATTGACCACGTCCAGGATCGGCATGCCGTAGATCGGGCTGGCCGGGTCGGTCTTTGCGACCGGATTGACCACGTCGTTGGCGCCGATCACCAACGCCACATCGGTGCTGGCGAATTCGGGATTGATGTCGTCCATGTCGGCGATCAGGTCGTACGGCACGCCGGCTTCGGCCAGCAGCACGTTCATGTGCCCGGGCATGCGTCCGGCGACCGGATGGATCGCAAACTTCACCTTGACCCCGCGTGCGATCAGGCGCTGCGCCAGCTCCCAGATCTTGTGCTGCGCCTGTGCCACTGCCATGCTGTAGCCGGGCACGATCACCACCCGCTCGGCGAACGCCATCATCGCAGCCACATCGCCGGCCTCGATCGGCTTCTGTGCGCCGCTGATCTCCTGCGTCTGCCCGCCGCCACCGAAGTTGGAAAACAGCACGCCGCTGATCGGACGATTCATCGCCTTGGCCATCAGCCGCGTCAGCAGGATGCCGGCCGCACCCACCATCATGCCGGCGATGATCAACGCCTCGTTGCCCAGTACATAGCCCTCGAAGGCCACCGCCAGCCCGGTGAAGGCGTTATAGAGCGAGATCACCACCGGCATGTCGGCACCGCCGATCGGCAGGGTCATCAGCACGCCCAGCGCCAGCGCCAGCACGAAGAAGGCGATGATCGCCAGCGGCTGCAGGCTGCTCGCTGCCCAGATGCCGAGCGCCAGCACCGCCACTGCCACCAGCAGATTGAACGCCTGCTGGCCGGGAAAGGTCACCCGCCGGTCGAGCCGGCCGTCCAGCTTGGCCCAGGCGATGATCGAGCCGGACAGCGACACCGCGCCGATCGCCGAGCCGACTACCGCCAGCGTCACGGTGGTGGCATCCGGCCGCCGCGCCGCCAGCTCGGCAATGGCCTGCGCGCTCCAGTGCGCAGTGTCGCGGTTGGCAAGGAAGGAAAACCGCAGCAGCTCCACTGCGCCGATCGCCGCCGCCGAGCCGCCGCCCATGCCGTTGTACAGCGCCACCATCTGCGGCATGTCGGTGATGGCCACCTTCTTGGCCGACCACCACGCCACCCCGGTGCCGATCGCCAGTGCCGCCAGGATCAGCGGCACGTTGTGAAGTTCGGGAAGGAAGAACGTGGCCACGGTGGCGATCAGCATGCCCAGCCCGGCCCAGCGGATGCCGCTGCGCGCGGTCACTGGCGAGGCCATGCGCTGCAGGCCGAGCAGAAACAGCGTAGCGGCGACCAGATAGCTGGACTTGACCAGCCAGTCCAGCAGCTCGGCAGTGGTGACAGTCATGGCTCCTCCCTGGCCGCCGGCTTCTTGCTGGCCCTGAACATGTCCAGCATCCGCTCGGTGACCACGTAGCCGCCGGCCGCATTGCCCGCGCCCAGCACCACGGCGACAAACCCCAGCGCCTTTTCCAGCGTGGTATCGGCATGGCCCAGCACCACCATCGCCCCGATCAGCACGATGCCGTGGATGAAGTTGGACCCCGACATCAGTGGCGTACGCAGGATCACCGGCACCCGCGCGATGATCACATGGCCGGCGATGGCCGCCAGCATGAAGATGTACAGCGCTACGAACCCGTCGCTCATGGTCTTTCGCTCCACTGGCCGGTGCGGCCCGCCGATCATACCCATGCATCGGCGTGTCAACCGAATCGGCGCCCGGCCGTTGACGTCGTATCGTCGTCGCGGAAGCTACGCTGTGCTGGTGGGAACCCCTTTCGATCCGCAGCCTGTTGCACCGGCCGCTGCCGTCCCCGTGTCGCTGGATGCATTTCTGGCCGGCATCGGCCCGCGCGCGTTCCGCTTTGCCGAGGCCGGTCTGCGTCACCGCGAAGACGCGCTGGATGCCGTGCAGGACGCCATGGTGAAGCTGCTCGGCTACCGCGAGCGGCCCGCAGAAGAATGGACGCCGTTGTTCTGGAGCATCCTGCGCAGCCGCATCATCGACCTGCAGCGCCGCCGCACGTTCCGCCTGAAGTTCTGGGCACCGGCCGAGCGCGCCGATGACGAAGGCCCCATCGACTGGGCCGACCCGGGCATCGGTCCGGTCGGCGAACAACAACACCAGCAGGCCTACCAGCGCTTGGTCGATGCGCTGCGCTCGCTGCCGGCACGCCAGCGCGAGGCGTTCACGCTACGCGTACTGGAAGACCTGGACGTGGCCACCACCGCCAAGGCCATGGGCTGCTCGGAAGGCTCGGTCAAAACCCACCTGTCGCGTGCCCGCGACGCGTTGCAAAAACAGTTCGAGGATTTCCTGTGAATCGCTCCCACGATCCGGCCCAGTTGGATGCGCAGCTGCGCCAACTGCACGCCACCGCGCTCGCCCAGCTGCCGCCGCAGACCCTGGCGCGCCTGCGCCAGGCACGCCAGGCGCCGGCCACGCGCATGCGCCGTGGCCATTGGTTGCTGGCCACCGCCTGTTCGGCCTTGCTGGCTGTCGGCATCGGCCTGCAGATGCGGCCCAGCGACACCGCCCCGGCAGGCGCGGCGCCAACCCAGGCGGTAGCAGGCAACACCGCCAGCACCGACACCGACGACCTGCTGACCCAGAACCCCGACCTGTACGTCTGGCTCGGGTCCGACACCGCCCTGGCCATGGAATGAGCACGATGACCCGCACGACCCGCCTGTTGTTGACCCTGTTGCTGTGCGCCGGGCCGTGCGCCCTGGCGCTGGCCCAGGCCCGCCCACCCGGGCCGCCGGGCCCGCCCATGGACGGGCCCGGCCCCCGCGGCCAGGGCCCGCGCGACGAGACCCCGATGCCCGAATGGGACCGCCTGACCCAGCAGCAGCGCCAGGTATTGATCGATGCGCTGCGCGAGCGCTGGAACGACGTGCCCGAAGAACGCCCGCGCATGTACCGGCACGCCCAACGCTGGCTGGACATGACGCCCGAGCAGCGCAAGCAGGCCAAGGCCGGCATGGACCGCTTCCGCAACATGAGTCCGGAGCAGCGCCGCGAAGCCAAGGCCTTGTTCGACCGCATGCGCACGCTCAACCCGCAACAACGCGACGCGCTGCAACAGCGCTGGCAGAAGATGAGCCCGGCCGAACGCACTACCTGGCTGCGCGAGCACCCGCCAACCGACGACTGACGGCAGCGCCGCCGCGGCGAGCGCGGCACGCCATCGCACGGGTGCATCCCGGGCGCAGGTGGACGTGCGTGCGGCCACCGTAGGAGCGCGCTGGCGCGCGATGGAGTGTTACCGATGAAGCTCCATCGCGCGCCAGCGCGCTCCTACTCGGAACCGCCGACGCACAAGGCGCATGGACTCGGCAGCGCTATGCAGTCGATGTCGCCGACCAGCGTGTCCTGGCCAGCAGTTCGTCGTCCCAATCGAACGACAGCGCGCCGTCCTTGATCAACAGCGCGGCGAAGGCATACACGTTGCGCGCGAACATCTCGCTGGCATGCACTGCGCCCTGGCTGGCCAGATCGAGCGGGCCGGCGATGACTACCCCGTCGAGATCATAGGTGTCGCCCGGGCGGGTGGCCGCGCAATTGCCGCCGGTTTCCGCGGCCAGATCCACGATCACGCTACCGGCGCGCATGTCGCGTGCCATCTCCATGGTCAGGATTTTCGGCGCCGGGCGCCCAGGCACGGCGGCCGTGCAGACCACCACGTCCACGCCCTTCAGATGTTCGGCCAGACGGCGCTGCTGTTCGGCGCGTTCGTCGTCGGTGAGCTGACGCGCATAGCCACCTTCGCCGGCGGCGCTGACGCCCAGATCCAGGAAGCGTGCGCCCAGCGAGGCGATCTGCTCGCGGGTTTCCGGGCGGACATCGAACCCTTCCACCTGCGCGCCCAGCCGCTTGGCCGTGGCGATCGCCTGCAAACCGGCCACCCCCGCACCGATCACCAGCACCTTGCACGGCCGCATGGTGCCGGCCGCGGTGGTCAGCATCGGAAAGAAACGCGGCGCCAGTTGCGCGGCGATCAACACCGCCTTGTAGCCGGCCATGCCGGCCTGCGAGCTCAATACGTCCATCGATTGCGCGCGCGTGGTGCGCGGCAGGCGTTCCAGCGGAAATGCGATCACCTCGCGCTCGGAAAGGGCCTGCGCGCGTGCAGGGTCGGCATCGGGCGAGAGCATGCCGATCAGCACCGTGTGCGGTTTGCATTGCAGCAGGACATCGGTCGGCGGCGCCTGCACGCATACCACGACATCCGCCTGGCCGAGCGTCTGCGCGTTGGCCAGCTGCGCACCGGCCTGCAGATACGCCGCATCGTCCATGCTGCTGGCGCGGCCGGCATCCGGCTCGATCCAGACGCCGGCGCCAAGCGCGACCAGCTTCCTGACCGTTTCGGGCGTTGCGGCCACGCGGCGTTCGCCAGCGGCCCGTTCTTTCAGCACCAGCACCTGCACAGCCATGGGTTGCTCCGGTCTTGCGCCCAGTCGGGGCGATGCTAGCAGAGCGCGGCATCGCCGCCGGCCGTGCCAACCGATAGCGGCGGATGCAGCCATGCCCGGCACGCCGCCCGAGCGGTCGAGTGGTCGATCGGTCGAGCGCGTCGTCAGGGTTCGAGCACGGCGTGCAGCAGCGGCGCAAACACCACCTCGGGCGCAAAGGCCAACAAGGCCATGTGCTTGCGGTCGATCGCCAGCGAGGCATAGCCGTGCACCGCGCTCCAGGCCAGCAGCGTGCGTTGCTGCAGCACGTCGGTGGCCGGGGCGTGGCCGTGGCGGGCGATCCACTGCGTCCGCACCGTCTCGCGCAGGCTCGCCATCGCCGCGTCGCTGGCCTGCACCAGCCGCGGCAGGCTGCGCGAACACACCTCCAGCCCAAGCATCAGCCGAAACTGCTGCGGGTAGTCGAGCGCGAAGCGCACATAGCCCAACCCACAGCCCAGCAACGGGTCGGCCAGTTCCCGCTGAGCGGTGAGGATGCAGGCGAGCATGCGCTCATAGCCATCGGCCGCCAGCTCCGCCAGCAACCCGTCCAATGAGCCGAAGTGATGCGCCGGTGCCGCGTGCGAGACACCGGCGCGGCGTGCGCATTCGCGCAGGGTCAGCCCCCGCACACCGGATTCGCCCAGCAGTTCCCAGCCGGCCCGGCGCAATGCAGCCGGCAGATCGCCATGGTGATAGGCAGCAGGAGCGTCGGTGCGCGACATGGCGGCTTCGCTTTTCGGGATTCCAGTGGAGCAGATCATCTTGACGCTGACAAGATACGACCGCAGACTCGCTGCATCTTGGCATCGACAAGATGCAATCCGCCCGACTCCACAAGGATTTCGCCCATGCGCGCGCCCATTGCCAAACTGCGTCTACGCATGCTTCGCGGTGCGCTGGCTGGCGCCAGCCGCCTGGCCCCCGGCCCGACCGGGCGCTATCTGGCGCGCCGCTTCGTGACACCTGCCAACGCAGGGCGCCGGCAGGCGGAGGCCATTGCGGCGACCTTGACCGGCGTGCACCGCCAGACGCTGCAGATCGACGGGTTCGACATCGCGGTGTACCAGTGGGGCGACCTGCGCCAACAGCCGTATGTGCTGCTGTCGCACGGCTGGTCCAGTTACGGGCTGCGCTTTGCCGCATGGGTGCCGCAGCTGCGCGCGCTCGGCTATGCGGTGCTGGCGTTCGATCAGGCCGCGCATGGGCTGAGCAGCGGCAAGATCAGCAACATGCCGCATTTCGTGCAGGTGCTGCGCCAGATCGGCAGCCGCTTCGGTCGCCCTGCCGTCTTCATCGGGCACTCGATCGGCGCGGCAGCGGCAGTATTTGCCAACGAGCCGGCATGGCAGCCCGAGCGCTACGTGCTGATCGCGCCGCTGGTCGAACCCGGTGGTAGTGCGCATCGTCAGTTCCGCGCCTCCGCGATCGCGCCTGCGGCATTTGCACCGTTCGAAAACTGGCTTTGCCAGCTGACCGGCCTGCGTTTCGCCGATCTCGACGCGAGCCTGCATCTGCCGCAGCTCGATCGCCCGGCACTGGTCATCCACGACCGCCGTGATCGCGAAACGCCGTGGGACGAAGGCGCACGCTTTGCCGCCCTGTGGCCGGGCGCGCAGCTGTTCAGCACCGAAGGCCTGGGCCACAACCGTCTGGTCGATCATGCCTCGGTGATGGCGCGGGCATTGGACTTCATCGGGCCGGCATCGCGGTAAGCGCGGCGGCATTGCGCTGCACGCGCTCGCGTCGCCGGTGCAGTGCCACTGTTGCGCAATGACACGCCGCTTGCGCGCACTGCCGGGTCCTACAAGGAACGCACCCGCGCCCGTTCTGATCCACCACGCTGACGCAGCGGCGCGAAGGGCGCCGCTCAGTGCACCGTGCTGTTGTTATGCAGCGGATCCAGCCGGTCGATCACGCCCTGCATCGCGCTGTCGAACGCGCCATCGTTGATGTGCTCGCGCAGGCGGCCCAGCCGCACCATCACCGCCAGTTCTTCCGGCGAGGCAACGCAGAAGCGCACGCCACGCCGGTTGACGAACAGCAACCGCTGCGAAATCGGGCTTACCCAGGACAGCTTGCCGGCCTGCACCTTGCCGTCCTTGTCGACGAAATCCAGCCAGGTTCCGATATCCATCGCACGGAAGCGCTCGGCATCGGCACTGTCGATGCTCTGCGCCACGGCATCGGCACCGAGTACCACGCTGACACTCTCGGCCGCCGGTGGCGGCAGATTGACCTGCGGCAGTTCCGGCAAGGCCTTTTCCAGCTCCGGGCGTGCTTCGGCGATTGCCTGCAAGGTGTCGTGCAGCGCGGTGATGGCCACCACCACCGCATCGCCATGCAGACCGACGCTGGCGAAGACGCGGTGCAGGGCCGGTTGCCAGACCTGCAGCCAGGGCTTGCCGATGATGTGCCGGCGTGCCTCGCCCAGTTCTTCCAGCACGCCGTCGGCCAGCGCCAGCGCCTCCACGGTGCCGGGACCTTCGTCGCCGTCGCGCAGGATCGCCATGGTCAGATGGTGCAGCCACGGCTGGCGCAGGAAGTCTTCCAGTGCCTTGGGCAACGGCGCACCGGCCTGCACGCGCTGCTCCATTTCCGCCAGCGCGCGGGTACGCGCCAGCTCGAGCTTTTCCTGACCGCGCTGGGTCTCGGTGGCGCGGCGCTCGGCAATTTCCACACGGCGCCGATGCTGCGACAGGAAATCGCGGAATTCTTCTTCCAGGGTCAGGAAGATCGCCAGGTTCTCGTTGAACTCGGCCACCAGGCGGTCGACGATTTCTTCGACCTTGCCCATCAGCACGCGTTCGGCGGCGCTGTCGCCGTTGTTGCCTTCGCAAGCCTCGGCCAGCGAATTGAGCAGGCGCCGCGCCGGGTGGGTCTTCTGCACGAACATCTTGCGGTCCAGCAGCGCCACCTTGACGAACGGCACCACCAGGCGGCCGATCATTTCGCGGGAGCGGCTTTCCAGATCGCGCTCGTCCAGCATCACGTCGAACAGCATGCCGACCAGATCGATCGCATCCTCGTCCATCGGGTCGAGTTTTGCGGTGGCCGGGTCCACGCCCAGCCGAGTGGCGCTGTTGAGCACCTCGTTCTTCAACCGCTGCGCGAGCGACTCGTTGTCGTCGCCGATCGCTGCCTGCAGCGTCGCGCTCGGCGTCGCCTGCAGCAACGACAGCACCGACATCATTTCGCGCTGGCTCAACGGCCGTTGCTGGCCCACCGCCACCGACGCGGCAGAGGCGGCGTTGTCGCGCACGTTACGGGTCTGCTGCAACAACTCGTGCAACGCATCCAGCAGCATGCCCTGGCTGCCGCCGGGATGATCGGTATCGCCCTCCATGCCACCGCCGGCACCGTCGGCATGGCCACGCTGTGCGGCCGCCTGCATGCGGCCGCGGCTATGCGCCCAGCGGTCCAGGAAGCGGTTGGCCCAGGCGGGCGCGTACTGGTCGTTCTGATCGTCGCCGCCCAGCTCGACGTTACCGCCCTGTGCCTCGGCCTGCGCGCGCTCTTCCGGCGTCTCGCTGCGTGACGGCATGCGCGGCGGCGGGCGTTTGGGCTGGGACATTTCCGGCATCACGCCGGCCTTGGCCAGCGTCTCGTCCAGGCGGGCGTACAGCTTGCCGATCGGCTCGGCCAGGTCGCGTTCGCACAGCTTGATCAGGACCAGACGCACTTCCGGCGCCAGATCGCAGGTGGCAAAGGCCTCATGGATCGCCACGCCCAGGTGTTCGGGACCGATCGGGTTGGTGTCGGCCACCAGTTCCAGGCCGCCGGCGATCCAGCCCAACCGGCGGTCCACCCGCGACAGCACCTGCTTGAAATCGCGCAGCAGCACGGTCGCCAGATTGCGGACTGCCAGCCGCGATTCGAGCACGTGCTCGGGCACCAGACTCAGCGGGCCGGTGCCCATGTCGCCTGCCAGCACCACTTCGGCCGACAACGGTGTACCCAGTACCAGCGCCTGCCAGCCGTCTTCCAGCTGCTGGCGGAATTGCGTGGCCACGTCCTCGCGCCTGCGGCGCAGCTCGCGCATGCCATCGAGAAACAGCAACTGTGACGTGCCCGCAGACTCGGCGCGATCGAACAGGACATCATCGAAATGTGCAACTGCAGCTGCAAACACCTGCACGAGCGCGGGCACGAACACGTCGTGCGCCTGTTCGAGCAAGCGTTGGTCACGGCCCGGGTGTCCCGACGGACTGGGCTGAAAAGTCATGCGCAAAGGCTCCCCGCCTCTGCAGGCGCGAAAATATCCAAACGAGGAAAAACAGACGCGGCCCCAAATTCCGCCCCCGCATGGTAGGCGTTTCGCTCGTTTGTTAAATGTGACGCCATTCTCACTTTACTCGTGACCGCCCAGGGTTTGCGTGTCAGGCCGACATCCTAGCCCGCAACGCTGCGGTGGAGCCTGCCGTCACCCGTTATACGCCTGCGGGGGTTAAGGCTTCAGCTTGACGGACGCGTCCAGACCGTCGACCACGCCCTGCACCACACTGCAGAAGGCGTCGTCCTCGATAAACGCCTCGGCCAGCGGGATCAGCACGATGTCGCAGACCTGATCGAGCAGGTGCGGTTGCGTCTGGGCCGCGGGCCGGTGGCAGCGAACCGGGTCATCCGACCACCCAGGAGGGAGGCATGAGGTGACTGACCACGCTACGGGCATTGACCCGGCCGGCCAGCATGCGGCGGGCGTTGGGAAGGGCCCGTCTATAATCGCCTGCCCGTCGACCAGAACCGCAACTTATGCACGCACCGTATTCGCTACAGGCGCTGGACGCGCGTCGCTCGGTCCCGTCCAAACAGCTGGGTGAGCCCGGGCCGGATGAAGACACCTTGCTGCGCATGCTGACATCGGCCGTGCGCGTGCCCGACCACGGCAAGCTGGTGCCGTTCCGTTTCCTGCGCATCGGTGGCGAGGCACGGCATGCGCTGGGCGACTTCCTCGCCGAGCGCATTCAGGCCGCCGATCCGCTGGCGCCGCCGGCGGTGGTGGAGAAGGACCGCAACCGCTTCAGCGACGCTCCGCTGGTGATCGTGGTGATTGCCGCCCTGCGTCCCGGGCACAAGGTCCCAGAGCAGGAACAACTGCTGACCGCCGGCTGCGTGTGTTTCGCGCTGCTGCAGGCTGCGCAGGCACACGGCTTCGGCGCACAGTGGCTGAGCGGCTGGATGGCCTACGACCCAGCGGTCATCGGCTATCTCGGCCTGGAAGAACACGAACGCGTTGCCGGTTTCATCCATATCGGCACGCCACGCATGCAGGTGCCCGAGCGCGAGCGCCCGGACCCGCGCACCTTGCTGCGCGACTGGACCCCATGAGCAGCCTGCCCGGTGCGATTGCCGCGGCGCTGCCGGGCAGGCCACGTCCGCAGCCGCTGTACCTGATCGATGCCAGCCTGTACGTCTTTCGCGCCTGGCACTCGATCCCGGACGAATTTCAGGATGCACAAGGCTGGCCGACCAACGCGGTGCACGGGTTTGCGCGTTTCTTGCTGGACCTGCTCGAACGCGAGCGCCCGCACCACATCACCATCGCCTTCGACGAGGCCTTGGACAGCTGCTTCCGGCATGCGATCTACCCGGCCTACAAGGGCAACCGCGAGCCGGCGCCGGATGCGTTGCGTCGCCAGTTTGCGCATTGCAAGGCACTATGCGCCGCACTGGGCCTGAGCGTGCTGGCGCACCGCGACTATGAGGCCGACGATCTGATCGGCAGCGCCCTGCATAGCGTGCGCACACAGGGGCTGCGCGGTGTCATCGTGTCGGCCGACAAGGATCTGTCGCAATTGCTGTTCGAACACGACGAACAGTGGGATTACGCACGCAACCTGCGTTGGGGCATGGACGGGGTCAAGGCACGGCATGGCGTGCATGCGCACCAGATCGCCGACTATCTGGCGCTGTGCGGCGACGCAATCGACAACATCCCCGGCATCACCGGGATCGGCGCCAAATCGGCCGCTGTGCTGCTGGCGCATTTCGGCAGCCTGGACGCACTGCTGGAGCGCATCGACGAGATCCCGTTCCTGCGCTTGCGCGGCGCCGCGCAGATGGCGGTGCGCTTGCGCGAACAGCGCGAGCACGCATTGCTGTGGCGCCAGCTCACCACCATTGCGCTGGACGCGCCGCTTGACCTGACCGACGCCGGTTTCACGCGCGCGCACGCCGACGCGGACATGCTGATCGGGCTGTGCGACAGCCTGCGCTTCGGCCCGCTCACACGCCGGCGCCTGCTGGCCGTGTGCGACGGCGCCGCGCTCCCCCCTCCTCCCGCCTCCCTGTCTCAAGGCATCTCCCCATGAACCGACACGACACCCCGCCCACCGTGGTCTACGAAGGCAAGTACCAGCGCATGGTCGTGCGTGGCACCTGGGAATATTCCGAGCGCGTGCATGCCGGCGGCCTGGCCGCGATCATCGTGGCGGTGACGCCGGACGATGCGATGTTGTTCGTCGAACAATTCCGCGTGCCGCTGCAGGCGCGCACCATCGAAATGCCGGCCGGGCTGGTGGGCGATGTGCATGCGGGCGAGTCGATCGAGCTGTCGGCGATCCGCGAACTGGAAGAAGAAACCGGCTGGACCGCCGAGCATGCCGAAGTGCTGATGATCGGCCCCACCTCGGCCGGTGCCAGCAGCGAGAAGATCGCCTTCGTGCGCGCCACCGGGCTGAGCAGGGTCGGCGCCGGCGGCGGCGACGACAGCGAAGACATCACCGTGCACGAGATTCCACGCGCGCAGGTCGGCACCTGGCTGGTGCAGAAGATGGCCGAGGGCTACCAGATGGACCCCAAGCTGTGGGCCGGCCTGTACCTGGTCGATCACGCACTGGATGGCACGCCGCGTGGCTGACACTGTCGTCGCTCCCTTGCTTGGCCCCGACGATCCGGCACCGTTTACCGTGCACAACGCGCAGGCGGCCTCGCCATGGCTGTTGATCGCCGACCACGCCGGCCAGCGCGTGCCGGCACGGCTGGCCAATCTGGGCCTGCCGCAGTTTGAGCTGGACCGCCATATCGGCTGGGATATCGGCATTGCGCAGGTCACGCAGCTGTTGGCCGATGCGCTGGACGCCGTTGCCATCGCCCAGACCTATTCGCGGCTGGTGGTCGACTGCAACCGCCCGCACGCGTCCGCCACCCTGATGCCCGAGGTGAGCGACGGCACATCGATTCCCGGCAATCTGCAGCTGTCGGCCGAGGCGCGGCGGCAGCGCATCGACGAGATCTTCGCGCCTTACCACGCACGCATCGCGGCGGAGCTGGAGACCCGTGCGCAGCGCCAGCAGCCGACCTTGCTGGTGTCGATGCACAGCTTCACCCCGATCATGGCCGGCCATGCGCGACCCTGGCATGCCGGCGTGCTGTACAACCGCGACACCCGGCTGGCGCATCGCCTGTTGCAGGCGTTGCGTGCCGAACCGGATCTGGTGGTCGGCGACAACCAGCCCTATGCAGTCAGCGATGCCAGCGACTATGCGATTCCGGTGTATGGCGAAGGCCGCGGCCTGCCGCATGTGGAACTGGAGATCCGCCAGGACCTGATCGCCGATGCGGCCGGGCAACACGCATGGGCACAGCGCCTGGCACGTATCCTGCCGTCATTGGGACAGGCATTGCTGCTGCCCTGAAACCGGCAATCACTGTCGGCAATTAATGTAGGAGCGCGCTTGCGCGCGATGAGGCGTTACCGATAACGCTCCATCGCGCGCAAGCGCGCTCCTACCGGGTGTCGAGGCTTTAACGGTAACGCTCCATCGCGCGCAAGCGCGCTCCTACGGGTCATGCGAGGGCATGACCCGGCTGCCCTGACGTCGTCGCTCAGGCAAACCCATCGGTGGCACGCACCAGCGCATCGACGTTTTCCGGCTCGAATGCCGAATGCCCGGAGGCCGGGCTGATCTGCAGCTGCGCCTTCGGCCAGACCTTGTGCAGGTCCCAGGCGCTTTGCAACGGGCAGACCACGTCGTAGCGGCCGTGCACGATCACGCCGGGGATGTCGGCGATGCGGTGCGCATCGCGCAGCAGCTGGCCTTCGACCTCGAAGAAGCCGTTGTTGACGAAGTAGTGGTTCTCGATGCGCGCGAACGCCAGCGCAAAGTGCGCGTCCTCGTGCCCGGTGACGAAGTCCTCGTCCACATGCAGGAAGCTGGTGGCGCCTTCCCACACGCTCCAGGCCTTGGCCGCGGCCAGGCGCGTGGCTTCGTCGTCGCTGGTCAGGCGGCGATGGAAGGCCGCGATCAGATCGCCGCGCTCTGCGGTCGGGATTGCATCGATGTAGTGCTCCCAGGCGTCCGGGAACAGGCGGCTGGCGCCTTCCTGGTAAAACCACTCCAGCTCGAACCGGCGCAGCAGGAAGATGCCGCGCAGCACCAGCTCGGTGACCTGCTGCGGATGGGTCTGCGCATAGGCCAGCGCCAGCGTCGAGCCCCAGCTGCCGCCGAACACCTGCCAGCGGTCGATGCCCAGGTGCGTGCGCAGGCGCTCAATGTCGGCGACCAGATCCCAGGTGGTGTTGTCGGTGAGGTCTGCATGCGGGGTGGAGCGCCCCGAGCCACGCTGGTCGAACAGCACGATGCGGTACTTGGCCGGGTCATGGAAGCGCCGCATCTTGGCGTTGCAGCCGCCACCCGGGCCGCCGTGCAGCATGACCACCGGCTTGCCCTGCGGGTTGCCGCACTGCTCGAAGTACAGCGTGTGGCGGTCATCGACCTTCAGGCTGCCCTGCTCGTAGGGCGTGATCTCGGGATAGAGCGTGCGCATGCGTCGGTCCTGGGCGAAAACGCATAGTGTATCGACCGGCGGCACCGCTGCCGCCTGCCCCTTCTGTGGCGCAGCACCGCTGCGCATGCCGGCGCCGAGCGGCCGGTGTTGAGCACCTGTGGCGGCAACGCGGCTCAGCGCGTGGCCGCTGCCTCCCAGCGGCCCAGGGTCACCCGGTCGCGCTGTTCCAGGTCCTGATGCGTGGCCACCTGCGCAAACCCCTGCGCGCGCAGCAGCTCGGCCACCGCCGCGCCCTGGTCCCAGCCATGCTCGAGCAGCAGCCAGCCGCCGGTACGCAGATGGCCGGGCGCCTGCGCCACGATCAACCGGATGTCATCCAGCCCGTCCTTGCCGGAAGCCAGTGCGCTGGCCGGTTCATGGCGCAGGTCGCCCCGTTCCAGATGCGGGTCGCCGGCCGCGATGTACGGCGGGTTGCTGGCGATCAGGTCGAACTGCTCGCCGGCCAGCGGCGCAAACCAGCTGCCGTGTCGGCAGTGCACGTTCGATAGGCGATGCCTGTCGGCATTGCGCTGTGCGATGGCGAGCGCGGCCGCACTGGCATCGGTGGCGACCACCGCGGCCTGCGGCCGCTCGCTGGCAATCGCCAGTGCGATGGCACCGCTGCCGGTGCCCAGGTCGGCGACGCGGCGGCCGGGCGCGTGGTCCAGCCGTTCCAGCGCCAGCTCCACCAGGGTCTCGGTGTCGGCGCGCGGGATCAGCGTCGCCGGCGAGACTTCCAGATCCAGCGTCCAGAACCCGCGCGAGCCGGTCAGATACGCCACCGGTTCACCGGCCTGACGCCGCTGCACCAGTGCGTCGAAAGCAGCGGCGACGGCGCTGGGCACCGGGTCGCGGCCATGGGCGAAGAGCCAGGCGCGGTCGCGGCCCAGCGCGTGCAATAGCAGGGGTTCGGCATCGCTGCGCTCGATCCGCGCCGCCGCCAGCCGCAGCAGCTGTTCGCCGGACAGGGCGGCAGGATCGTGGCTCATACGGATCGTTCACTCATGCGAAACATCGGCTGACCATTATCGGAGATGGAGCGTCGCCGCTGCAGCACCAGATGCCGTCTGCAAAGTCGATAGCCAAAAACTATCTATCCAATTCCATCAATCGATTTGAGGAATCTATCGGTCCTGCCTACCATGGCGACTGTTCCATCCCCCGCCCCCCTTTCATCGCACGAGGAAACTCAATGTCTCTCATCAACACTCAGGTCCAGCCGTTCAAGGCGAATGCGTACCACAACGGCAACTTCATCGAAGTCACCGAGGCCAGCCTGAAGGGTAAGTGGTCGGTGCTGATCTTCATGCCGGCCGCGTTCACCTTCAACTGCCCGACCGAAGTGGAAGACGCCGCCGATAACTATGCCGCCTTCCAGAAGGCAGGCGCCGAGGTCTACATCGTCACCACCGACACGCACTTCTCGCACAAGGTGTGGCACGAAACCTCCCCGGCCGTGGGCAAGGCGCAGTTCCCGTTGATCGGCGACCCGACCCACAAGCTGACCCGCGCCTTCGGCGTGCACATTGAAGAAGAAGGCCTGGCCCTGCGCGGCACCTTCATCATCAATCCGGAAGGCGTGATCAAGACCCTGGAAATCCACGACAACGCCATCGCCCGCGACGTCACCGAGACGCTGCGCAAGCTCACCGCAGCGCAGTTCGTGGCCAACAATCCTGGCCAGGTCTGCCCGGCCAAGTGGAAGGAAGGCGCCAAGACCCTGGCTCCGTCGCTGGACCTGGTCGGCAAGATCTAAGCCGGCTGTCACCTCCGACCTGTCATCAGGTCGGAGCATCTCCGGCCCGCACGGGCCGGAGGTGAACCGGAGCCGGTGCCGGGCTGCCCGCCAGCCATCGCCAGCACGCACTCCGACCTTGCGCCGGCTGCGGTTCACCTCCTTCCTCTTCCGGCGACCTGCCTCAGCGCAGCGACGCCACGCCCTCCCCTTGCCCATTCCCAGGAGTTCTCCATGTTGGATGCCAACCTCAAGACCCAGCTGACCGCCTACCTGGAACGGGTCACGCGGCCGATCCAGATCAATGCGTCCATCGACGACAGCCCGGCTGCGCGCGAGATGCTCGACCTGCTCGAAGACCTGGTGCTGCTCTCGGACAAGATCAGCCTGGACATCCACCGCGACGACAACCAGCGCAAGCCGTCCTTCGCGCTGACCACGCCGGCCCAGGACATCTCGCTGCGCTTTGCCGGCCTGCCGATGGGCCACGAGTTCACCTCGCTGGTGCTGGCGCTGCTGCAGGTGGGCGGCCACCCGTCCAAGGCCACTGCCGAGCTGATCGAGCAGGTGCAGCACCTGGACGGCGATTACCAGTTTGAAACCTATTTCTCGCTGTCGTGCCAGAACTGCCCAGACGTGGTGCAGGCGCTGAACCTGGCCGCCGTGCTCAATCCGCGCATCAAGCATGTCGCCATCGATGGCGCGCTGTTCCAAGACGAGGTCGAAACCCGCCAGATCATGTCGGTGCCGACGGTCTACTTGAACGGCGAGCTGTTCGACCAGGGCCGCATGACGCTCGAGCAGATCGTCGCCAAGCTCGACACCAATGCCGCCAAGCGCGATGCCGCAAAAATCGCTGCCAAGGACGCCTTCGACGTGCTGGTGGTGGGCGGTGGCCCGGCCGGCTCGGCAGCGGCGGTGTATGCCGCACGCAAGGGCATCCGCACCGGCGTGGCTGCCGAACGCTTCGGCGGGCAGGTGCTGGACACCATGTCTATCGAAAACTTCATCTCGGTGCCGGAAACCGAAGGCCCGAAGATGGCTGCTGCGTTGGAGCAGCACGTGCGCCAGTACGACGTGGACATCATGAACCTGCAGCGTGCCGAGCAATTGGTGCCGGCCGGTGCCGATGGCCTGATCGAGATCAAGCTGGCCAATGGCGCCTCGCTCAAGAGCAAGACCGTGATCCTGTCCACCGGTGCGCGCTGGAGGCAGATGAACGTGCCGGGCGAGGACCAGTACAAGAACAAGGGCGTGGCCTATTGCCCGCATTGCGACGGCCCGCTGTTCAAGGGCAAGCGCGTGGCGGTGATCGGCGGCGGCAACTCCGGTGTGGAAGCGGCGATCGATCTGGCCGGCATCGTGGCGCATGTCACGCTGATGGAATTCGACGACAAGCTGCGCGCCGACGAGGTACTGCAACGCAAGCTGCGCAGCCTGCACAATGTGCGCATCATCACCAGTGCGCAGACCACCGAAGTGCTGGGCGACGGGCAGAAGGTCACCGGACTGGTCTACACCGATCGCACCGGCGGCGACAGCCAGCATGTGGAACTGGAGGGCGTGTTCGTGCAGATCGGCCTGCTGCCCAACACCGAGTTCCTGCGTGGCACGGTGGAGCTGTCTCCGCGCGGCGAAATCATCGTCGATGACCGTGGCCAGACCAATGTGCCGGGCGTGTTCGCCGCCGGCGACGCCACCACGGTGCCGTACAAGCAGATCGTGATCGCGATGGGCGAAGGTTCCAAGGCCGCCCTGAGCGCGTTCGATTACCTGATCCGCTCCAGCGCCCCGGTCAGCGCCGAGAACGTCGCGCAGGCCGCATAAGCGCAGCGGCCGCCAACGCCCGGCCCAGCCGGGCGCTAAGCTGGCTGCACGCGTCCGTCGTCCACCGTCATCGCCATGAGGGCTGCTGCACATGAATCTGCGTGACCTGAAATATCTTGTAGCCCTGGCCGACCACAAGCACTTCGGTCGTGCTGCGACGGCATGTTTCGTCAGCCAGCCGACGCTGTCCACCCAGATCAAGAAACTCGAAGACGAGCTCGGCGTGTCGCTGGTGGAACGCGCGCCGCGCAAGGTCATGCTGACCCCGGCCGGCCGCGAAGCTGCCGTGCGTGCGCGCAGCATCGTGGCCGAGGTCGAACAGATGAAGGAAGCCGCACGGCGCAGCCAGGACCCGGAAGCGGGCACCGTGCGGCTGGGCATCTTTCCCACCCTGGCACCGTACCTGTTGCCGCATGTGGTGCCGCGCATCCGCGAGCGGTTCCCGCGTCTGGAACTGCTGTTGATCGAAGAGAAAAGCGATCAACTGATGCATCAGCTGCGCGAAGGCCGGCTGGACGCTGCGTTGCTGGCGCTGCCGTTGCAGGACGACCAGCTGCATGCCGAATTCCTGTTCGAAGAGCCCTTCGTACTGGCCGTGCCGGAAGGCCACCCGCTGTCGCGCCATGACAGCATGACCCTGGACGATCTGTCCGAGCAGCGCCTGTTGCTGCTGGAAGACGGCCATTGCCTGCGCGAGCAGGCACTGGATGTCTGCCACCTGGCCGGCGCGCTGGAGAAATCCGAATTCCAGGCCACCAGTTTGGAAACCCTGCGCCAGATGGTGGCGGCCAATGTCGGCGTGACCTTGCTGCCACTGCTGGCGGTCAAGCCGCCGGTGGCGCGTTCGGACAACATCCGTCTGATCCGCTTCCGCGAAGACAAGCAGCCCAGCCGCCGGATCGCGATGGCATGGCGTCGTAGCTCGGCCATGACCGGTTTTCTGGAGCAACTGTCGCAGTTGTTCAAGGAACTGCCCGACACCCTGTTTGCGCTGGATCAGCCTGCGACAGGGCCGAAGGCAGTGGCTGCCTGAACGTTGGGATTCGGGAATCGGGAATCGGGAATCGGGAATCGGGAATCGGGAATCGGGAATCGTAAAAGCGTATCGCGGTTGCGGTCGCTTTGATCGCCGGGTGGAGATTTGAATTGGGCGGCGCGCGAGCGTCGCTTTTTGTTTGTCTATGCGCAGCACTCTTGTTGAGGTTGGCCGCGTATCGACCCGCCGCTGTCTGCTGGACACGGCTGTCTGCTGGACGCGGCTGGCGGCTGGCGGCTGGCGGCAGCACGCTGCCCACGCGACCATGCGATTTGCGAGCAGCGTGTTGGTTCGCCTGCTTGAGAATGAGACTGCGACGCTTGCGGCATGCGGTGGGAGCAGGCTCGTTTGCAGCGGCCGTTATGCCCGCCCCCTCCGCTTGTCTCAACCGCAGCACTTGCTGCTGCACCAGGCCTGCAGCGCCTGCCTGGCGGCACGTGCCGGTGCCTTGGAGTCGCAACGCGTCCATGCATTGCGATCAGCCGCCGGCGCCCTCATCTTATCGGTGCCGCTTGCCATGTCGGCGAGCCGTTTCTGTCAGGAGATCGCCATGACTTCGCAACACCACAGCGGCTTGCCGCCGTCCATCCTTGTGTCCAGCCACGACCTCGCCCGGCTTGAGGCGTTGCTCGATTCGCCTGCCTTCCACAAGCATCCCGCCGCCACCGCGCTGAGCGACGAACTCGGCCGCGCCCGTGTGCTGCCGCCCGATCAGATTCCCGGCGATGTCGTCACCATGCACTCCCGCATCGACTGCGAAGATGAGCTGCATGGCGAACGACATACGCTCACCCTGGTGTACCCGCACGAGGCCGATGTCCAGCACAGCCGCATCTCGGTGCTTGCGCCGGTCGGCAGTGCCCTGCTTGGCCTGTCGGTCGGCCAGAGCATCGACTGGCGCACGCCCGACGGGCGCAACCTGCGCCTGCGCGTGACCGCCGTGCACGACCAACCCGCCATTGCGGGCGACTTCCAGCGCGCGGCGCGCTAACGTAGCGCGCTGCGTCATCCCCGACCCGTTCCACGATTCGAGAGAACCCGCATGACTGCATCCCCCTCCAAGCTTGCCCAACTGCGTGAGCTGTCCGTTGTTGTCGCCGACACCGGCGATTACGACGCCATCAAGCGCCTGAAGCCGGTCGATTGCACCACCAACCCCACCCTGGTCAAGAAGGCGCTGGACCTGCCGGTCTATGCCGACCTGATCGAACGCGAGCTGGCCTGGGGCCGCGAGCACGGTGGCGAAGACCGCACTGCCACCGTCAACGAAGTCGCCGACCGCCTGACCATCGGCGTGGGCGTCAAGCTGGCCGAACTGGTGCCGGGGCGCGTGTCCACCGAAGTCGACGCCGATCTGGCGCACGACACCCAGGCCACCATCGCCAAGGCGCGCAAGTTCATTGCGATGTACGCCGAGCGCGGCGTGTCCAAGGACAAGATCCTGATCAAGATCGCCGCAACCTGGGAAGGCATCGAAGCCGCCCGTCAGCTGCAGAAGGAAGGCATCGACTGCAACCTGACGCTGATCTTCAACCGCTCGCAGGCACTGGCCTGCGCAGAGGCCGGCGTGTTCCTGATCTCCCCGTTCGTGGGCCGGATCCTGGATTACTACGTCGCCCAGGGCCAGACCCCGGCCACGATCGATGAAGATCCGGGCGTGGTGTTCGTCCGCACCGTCTACAACGAGTTCAAGCAGCGCGGCTCGTCCACCGTGGTGATGGGGGCCTCGTTTCGCTCCACCGCCCAGATCGAAGCCCTGGCCGGTTGCGACCGCCTGACCATTTCGCCGGACCTGCTGGAAAAGCTCGACGCCGAACACGGCGAGCTGCCGCGCAAGCTCTCGCCGGCCAAAGCCAACGACGCGCAGATCACCCCGATCGACAGCGACAGCTTTGCCACCGATCTGGCGGCCGATGCGATGGCCACCGAAAAGCTCGCCGGCGGCATCGACACCTTTGCCAAGGATCTGCAGGCCCTGCGCAAGACCATCGCCGACAAGCTCGCCGGCTGATAGCGGCAGGGTGCTCCTGCGAAACGACGCCTGCAGCCAGATGGCTGCGGGCGTTGTCGTTTGTGGAGGTGGCAGCAACATCGCCTGCCATCGAGGCCCAAGCGATGGATGCGACACCATTCCATCCTCGACCGCACGCCATTCGCACAGGCCTCAAGCCCCGTATCCGCAGTGCCAGGACAGCTGCGACCTTGCGCTCTTGGCTATTGCACACGCCCTGGCCCGGCGGGTAACGCGCCACATGATTGCCGAGCACGGCCCGTCATTGCTCTCCACACGCCGCTTACACCCGCCACGCGCGCACTGCCTAGAATCCGGATTCCCTCAACTGGCGTAACGGACAATGGCAAACATTGCAGTGGTGATGGTCGACGGCGTCGCCGATTGGGAAATCGGCGTGGTGCTACCGGCGGCACGCGAATGGTTCGGCGACCAGGTCGCCATCGCCAGCATCGACGGGCAGCCGGTCCAGTCCATCGGCGGCCTGCGCATCACGCCGGAATTTGCGCTGTCCGATCTGGCGCCGCTTGAGGCCGATCTGTGGATTCTGCCCGGCAGCGAACGCTGGCAAGCCGGCGAGATTCCCGGCCTGAGCGGCCTGCTGGTCGAGCGCGTGCAGCAACAGCGCCCGGTCGCGACCATCTGCGGCGCCACCATTGCCCTGGCCTATGCCGGCCTGCTCGATGAGCGCGCGCACACCAGCAACGCGCTGGCGTTCCTGCAGGAACACGTCGTGCCATATGCGGGCGCAGCGCACTACCGCCATGAAAAGGTCGTCAGCGCCGATGGGATCATTACCGCACCGGGCACCAGCCCGGTGGGCTTCGCCCTGGCGTGCATGCGCTTGCTGCATCCGGAGCGCAGCGACACGTTGGCGCAGTTGCGCGGCATGTTCGCCGGTGAATTCGTGTGATCCAGCGGATCCAGGCACGCACAGCTGATGCTCGGCATCGATGCGCCGTGCCGATGCACTGAACCCGGTCTGCGCACCGTTGGCTGCAGCGATTCACCAGCAGTGATTGGCCACCGAGTCGTTGCGGCGAGTGCATCCACCTTCTGCATCGCTCGCCGCAGCAACTCACCAATACTGATTGCGGCACAGCTTCGCCAGCCGATTCGCTGTTCACACACACGGCGCCAACGCCAGCCCGTATTGCGAACACCACCCAAAAAAAAGATGGCCACGTCGTCTCCGACGTAGCCATTCAAGTTGCCTGGCATGCACTCCCATGCGCTGCCTGATCGTGATAACGCTGCCGGTCACTGTCGGCCATCGGCGCACTGCCACGATCACGTGGATGACAGCGCTTCAATCCGGCCCGCCTTTCCGTCAGGCATCCAGCCCGATCGGGCAGCTCACTCCCGTTCCGCCAAGCCCGCAATAGCCGTTGGGATGCTTGGCGAGATATTGCTGGTGATCGTCTTCGGCGTAATAGAACGTGGGCGCCGGGAAACGGATCTCCGTGGTGATCGCGCCATACCCGGCTGCAGTGAGTTGCTGCTGGTAGGCATCGCGGCTGGCCAGTGCCGCGTCGTATTGCTCCTGCGTCGTGCAGTAGATGGCCGAGCGGTATTGCGTACCGACATCGTTGCCTTGCTGCATGCCCTGGGTGGGGTCGTGGCTTTCCCAGAACGTGCGCAACAACTGGGCAAACGACACCGTCTGCGCGTCGTACACCACCAGCACCGCCTCGGTATGGCCGGTCTGCCCGGAGCACACTTCCGAGTAGGTTGCGTTCGGTGTCTCGCCCCCGGCGTAGCCCACCGCCGTGGTGTACACCCCGGGCACGTTCCAGAACTTGCGTTCCGCACCCCAGAAGCAACCAAGCCCGAACTGCACCTGGGCCAGGCCGGTGAATTCACCGCGCAACGGATGACCGTTGATCAGGTGCGTGTTGTGCAGCGGTAGTGCCTGCTCGCGTCCGGGCAATGCCTCGCCCGGACGTGGCATGCGTTGTTTGAAGGCGCCGATTCCCAGCATGGTGCAACTCCGCAATCGTGAGGATTGCCTGCTGGATGGCGCCGGCCGCGGCAGCTTTCAAGCCTGCACGGCCGGCGCACGGTCGCCGGAGGGCACTTACTTGGTCTTGGCAACCGCCGAACGCGTATCGACTTCCGGCATCGCCGAGCTGTGGTGGTTGATGATCAACCACTTGCCGTCGCGCTTTTCGTACACGAAGGTGTAGCGCGCCTGCACGTCGCTCTTCTTGCCGTTCTTGTCGGTGAGCGTGAAGGTGTAGACGCCGGCGTCCACGGCGCTGTCGTCATCGAGCACGCGCACGGTGCGGTAATTGACCACGCCCTTGGGCTTTTTGGCCAGGAACATCTCGAAGTACTTTTCGATCTGCTCGCGCGAGGCGCGCACTTCATTGGATACGGTCGGCAGCAACACGCCATCCGGTGCGTACAGATCGGCCACTTTGTCCGGGTTACCGGTTGCCAGTGCGGCGTTCCAGGTGTCAAACAGTGCAGCGACTTCGCGCTCTTCGCCGCCAGCCGGCAGCTTGGCCTTGTCGGTGTAGTGCATCACGCCGCCAGCCAGCGCCGGGGTGGCAGCCAGAGCCAGAACCATAGAGAACAGAGTGCGACGCATGGGAATCTCCGTTGGGTTGTTGTGGGGTGCCTCATCGGGCGAGCTCAGTATCGAAATCAAGCGGCCCCAACAATTCTGCCGACTGGCATATACTTAAATATGCTGATCGGCCTAGAGCGAATCCATGGAAACCCCTACCAGTGCTGGTGATTGGCGGCTTGCCTTGCGCCGCGAGGCCTCCGATGGCGCACGCTGGCAGGCGCTCTGGGAGGCAGCCGTGGCGCTGCGTCAGGCACACACCCCCGAGCAGGCCTGCGATGCCGTGCTGGGGCGCGTGCTGCTGTTGCTGGGCCTGGAGCACGGCGCGGTGCTGGCACAGCGCGGGCCGCGTACGCAGGTGCTCGCCAGCCGTGGGCAGGCCCTGCCGCCCGGGGCCAGTGCGGCCGGCGACAGCCACGACGCAGCCTGGCTGATGCCGCCGCGCCCGGCCGACATCCGCGAGGCCAGGGTGCCGATCCATGCACTGGGCACTACCCACGGCATGGTCTGCGTGGCCTGGAACGACGGCCGCCCTGCCCCCGGCAACGATGACGTGCAGGCGTTGCAGGCCTTCGCCCTGTTGCTGCCGGCGATGGTGGCCGAACCGGCCAAACCGGTTGCCACGCGGCGGCGCAAACCGCTGCAGGACGATCGCCTGAACGCGCTGAGCAAGCGCGAGAAACAGGTGCTGTCGTTGCTCCCGCGCGGACTCACCAACGCGAGCCTCGCAGCTGAACT
Organism: Xanthomonas sp. NCPPB 1325; assembly: GCF_041477645.2. Classification (NCBI taxonomy): domain Bacteria; kingdom Pseudomonadati; phylum Pseudomonadota; class Gammaproteobacteria; order Lysobacterales; family Lysobacteraceae; genus Xanthomonas; species Xanthomonas sp. NCPPB 1325. The sequence goes on along the minus strand of NZ_CM192985.1, from coordinate 1,206,934 downwards.
GGGGATTTCTCCCGGCACGGTGAAAGTGCATGTGGAGCGAATCCTGCAGAAACTTGAGGTAAAAGATCGCACCCAGGCCGCGGTGTACGCGGTCCAAGCCGGACTCGCGCTATGAATGCATTGGCAGTGCGTTGGAACGATTGGCCGATCACCCGCAAGAGCCTGGCGGTCGTCACGTTGCCGTTGTTGTTGCTGGCCGTCGCATTGATGGCGATCTACAGCGTGGAGCGGCAGAACATCGCCGCCGAAAACGACGTACGCCAGACGCTGGAGGTGCTGAGCGATCTGTACGAAGCGCATGCGCTGCTGGCCGAAACTGCGGCCGGTGTGCGTGGCTACCGGCTGGTGCGGCGCGATGAATTCCTCACCCCGTATCGCGATGCCGAGCCGCGCCTGCAGCGGGTGGCCGAGCGTCTGTCGCAACGCATTACCGACCCGGGCCAGGCGCAGCGGTTTGCGCGCATCAAGCCACTTTTTGCCGAAAAAATGCAGGGTTGGCGCCGGCTGCTGGCACCGGATCTGAGCCGCGAGGAAGAAATCCGCCAGCTCTGGGACGGCAAGTACAAGCTCGACATCCTGCGCGCGGAACTGCGCGAGCTGCGCAATTACGAAACCGCGCAATTGCAGGTGCGCACGGCCAAGGCGCAAGGGCTGCGCCAGCGCAATCTCATCATCACCCTGAGTGCAGCCATGCTCGGCGGCCTGGGCGCGGTGTTTGCGGTGGCCTGGTTTGCCTCGGCACTGTCCGGGCGTCTGCGCACGCTGGCGGCAAATGCGGACCGCCTGGGCGAAGGCCTGCCGCTGGCACCGCAACCGCGTGCCGGCGACGAGCTGGGCCAGGTCGGTCAGCGTCTGGCGCAGGCCAGCGAACTGCTGGCCGCGCGCGCGGCCGAAGCGCAGCTGGCGCGGCGCGAAGCAGAAACCGCCAATCGCGCGAAGACCGAGTTCCTTTCGCGCAGCAGCCACGAACTGCGCACTCCGCTCAATGCCATCCTGGGCTATGCGCAGGTGCTGGAAATGGACCTGCCCGAGCCCGGCCACCGCCGCCACCTGCAGCACATCCTGGGCGCCGGCCGGCACTTGCTGGGGCTGATCACCGAGCTGCTGGACATCGCGCGCATCGAGGCCGATCAGCTGGATCTGAGCCCGGAACCAATCTCGGTGCGCGCCGCCGTGCACGAGGCGCTGGGCCTGATCGCACCGGATGCGGACCGATACGGCATTGCCCTGCAACCGCCGGCCATCGAAGCGACGTGGACGGTGCGCGCCGACGCGCAGCGGCTGCGGCAGGTCCTGCTCAACCTGTTGTCCAATGCGGTCAAGTTCAATCGTCCCGGTGGCCAGGTGCAGGTGAGCGCACACGCCGGCGACGAGCAGGTGCGCATCACCGTGGCCGATCAGGGCGCGGGGCTGACCCCGGCGCAGATCGAGCGGCTGTTCACGCCGTTCGAGCGGCTGGGTGCCGAGCGTTCTGCCGTGGAAGGCACCGGCCTGGGGCTGGCGCTGAGCAAGCGCCTGATCGAGGCGATGGGTGGGCAGATCGGGGTGGACAGCAGTCGCGATGGCGCGCGCTTCTGGATCTCGCTGCCGCAGGGCGAGCCGCAACGCAGCGAGCCCGCACGGACCCTGCTGCCGCTCAGCACCACCGGCAGCGGCGTCTGCCGCCTGTTGAGCATCGAGGACAACCCTTCCAACCAGGCGTTGATCCGCACGCTCACCGAGCGCCGCCCGCAATGGCAGCTGCTGGAAGCGGCCAGCCTGGCGCAGGCGCGCGAACTGCTGCGGCAGGGCGTACCGGACCTGATCCTGCTGGACCTGCACCTGAGCGACGGCAACGGCGAAGAGTTGCTGCGCGAGTTGCAGGCGCAGCCGGCCACCGCGCAGGTCCCGGTGGTGGTGATCAGTGCCGATGCCACCACCGCCACGCTGGCGCGCGTCGGCAATCAGGGCGTGCGTGCGTATCTGACCAAGCCACTGGACGTGGCGGAATTCTTCACCGTGATCGACAGGTTGCTGGCATGACACGCGACGAAATTCTCGGCTCCCGCATCCTCATCGTCGACGACGAGCCGGCCAATGTGCGGCTGCTGGAAGACCTGCTGCAGCGCGAAGGCTTCCAGCAGGTCATCGCCACCACCGATCCGCTGCGGGTCATGGGCCTGGTCTCGGCATTTGCACCGGATCTGATCTTGCTGGACCTGAAGATGCCGGAGCTGGACGGCTACGCCCTGCTGGAACAGCTGGCCCGGCTGTCCGACCCGGCGCATTTCCTGCCGGTGATCGTGCTCACCGCCGACCCCAGCCGCAGCGCGCGCCACCGTGCATTGGGTCTGGGGGCAAAAGACTTTCTGACCAAGCCGCTGGACACCTTCGAGGTGGCGCTGCGGGTCTGGAACGTGGCCGAAACCACCGTGCTGTTCAAGCGCCTGCGTGCATTGGCCGCGCCGGAGGCTGCGCCCCCCGGGTGGCGCCAGCCGGGATGATGCCTGCACAGCGTAGGAGCGCACCCGGGCGCGACGGGGCGTTTATCGGCACGGCCCCGTCGCGCCCGGGTGCGCTCCTACAACTGGCGCTGCGCTACAGCGCGCGGGTGACCTCGCCGCACAGGCCAATGTCTGCCAGCACCGCCTGCGCCTGGCTCAGGTGCAGGTCGGCGACGCAGACCTGCAGCACGCCGAAGGCCGGCAGTTCGCCGGCACCGCCCAATAGCGACTCGCCGAACACGAATGCGGTGATGCCGGCATCTTCCAGCGCGTGCTTGGCCAGATGCGCGTCGATGATGTGACTGGCGCGATACGCGATCTGCATGTCAGCCGCGCTCCAGGCGTTCGCGCTCGGCACCCTGCTTCCACTCGCGCAGTGCCGGCAGTGCATCCAGTGCGGCCAGATAATCGCCGGCGGCTTCGAACAGCGGCACGCCATAGCTGGTAAAGCGCAACGCCACCGGCGCGTACATCGCATCGACGATGCCGAACTCGCCGCACAGGAACGGCCCGGCGTGGCCGTGCTCGGCGCGCAAACTGGCCCACAGCGCCTGGATGCGGGTGATATCGCGCTCGACGGCGGCGTCCCACTGCGCGGGCGCGGGCGTGCGGGCCAGGTCCATCGGCAATTGGGTGCGCAGCGCGCCAAAGCCCGAGTGCATCTCCGCCGCGGCCGCGCGCGCCTGCGCACGCCCGGCCTGCTCGGCAGGCCAGCCGCGTCCATCCAGCCAACGCTCGTTGACGTACTCGCAAATCGCCAGCGAATCCCATACATGCAGGGTGTCGTCCCACAGCACCGGCACCTGGCGCGTCGGCGAATACCCGGCGATACGGGTCTGGAATTCCGGCGTATCGAGCGGCAGCGCGACTTCCTGGAACGGCACCTGGAAGTGCCGCAACAGCAGCCACGGCCGCAACGACCAGGAAGACAGGGTCTTGTCGCCGATCACCAGGCGGGGCAGTGACATGGGTGGGGCGCTCCAACGGGGTTGGCGCAGCGTACGCGTGGCGACCGAGGCCCGCCAGCCGCGCCCGGCCGCACGTGGGGACAACCGCCTTGCAGCGCGCAGCGACGGGATGGCGCTTTGGGCAGGGCCGGGTCGACCGATGCCCAGGATTGCACGGCCGCAGCCACGCAATGCGGTTGCGACGCACCGACGGCGGCAACCGCGCACTGGTCGCCGGGCACGCGGACCACGCGATGCGCCGGTGGGTTGCATGGTGCCAAACCGGGCCACGGCTACGCCAGGCATTGCCAGCACAGCCTGCAGCGGTGACGAACCGGCTAGCCGACACACCCGAACTGCCGGCCCGACGCGCCCCGCTGCCCCGCCGCCTACCCCTAACCGGTGCCACCGCCTAAACTTGCGGTTTACCTAATGCCGATGCCCCGCATGTCCGAGATTGCAGCCACCGACGCCACCGCCCCGGCGGAGAAGAAAGACTTCATCCGCCAGATCGTTCGCGAGGACCTGGCCAGCGGCAAGCACACGGTCATCCGCACCCGCTTCCCGCCCGAGCCCAACGGCTACCTGCACATCGGCCACGCCAAGGCGATCTGCCTGGACTTCGGCCTGGCCGCCGAGTTCGGCGGGCTGTGCAACCTGCGCCTGGACGACACCAACCCGGCCAAGGAAGACCCCGAGTTCGTGGTCGCCATCCAGGACGACGTGCGCTGGCTGGGCTACGAATGGGCACAGCTGCGCCACGCCTCGGACTACTTCGAGGTGTATTACCTGGCCGCGCAGAAGCTGATCCGCGACGGCCACGCCTTCGTCTGCGATCTCTCCGCAGAACAGGTGCGCGAGTACCGCGGCACGCTGACCGAACCCGGCCGCAATTCGCCGTTTCGCGAGCGCAGCGTCGAGGAAAACCTGGACCTGTTCGGCCGCATGCGCGCCGGTGAGTTCCCCGATGGTGCACGCACGCTGCGCGCCAAGATCGACATGGCCAGCGGCAACATCAACCTGCGCGATCCGGCGCTGTACCGCATCAAGCACGTGGAGCACCAGAACACCGGCAACACCTGGCCGATCTACCCGATGTACGACTTTGCGCATTCGCTGGGCGATGCGGTGGAAGGCATCACCCACTCGCTGTGCACGCTGGAATTTGAAGACCACCGCCCGCTCTACGACTGGTGCGTGGACAAGGTGGACCTGGCCGGTCACCCGGAATTGCTGCAGCCGCTGCTGGAGAAAGGCCTGCCGCGCGAAGCCGGCAAGCCGCGTCAGATCGAATTTTCGCGCCTCAACATCAATTACACGGTGATGAGCAAGCGCAAGCTCACCGCGCTGGTGGAAGAACAGCTGGTGGACGGCTGGGACGACCCACGCATGTACACATTGCAGGGCTTGCGTCGTCGTGGCTATACACCGGCGGCGATGCGCCTGTTCGTCGATCGGGTGGGTATCAGCAAGCAGAACTCGCTGATCGATTTCTCGGTGCTGGAAGGCTGCCTGCGCGAAGATCTGGACGCAGCGGCGGCGCGCCGCATGGCGGTGATCGAACCGCTCAAGCTGGTGCTGACCAACCTGCCCGAAGGCCACACCGAGACGCTGAAGTTTTCCAATCATCCCAAGGACGAGAGCTTCGGCACGCGTGAAGTGCCGTTCGCCCGCGAGCTGTGGATCGAGCGCGAGGATTTTGCCGAGGTCCCGCCCAAGGGCTGGAAACGGCTGGTACCGGGCGGTGAGATCCGCCTGCGTGGCGCCGGCATTGCGCGCGTGGATGAGGTGATCAAGAACGCCGACGGCGACATCGTCGAGCTGCGCGGCTGGCTGGACCCGGAATCGCGCCCAGGCATGGAAGGTGCCAACCGCAAGGTCAAGGGCACCATCCATTGGGTCAGCGCCGTGCATGCGGTGGACGCGGAAATCCGCCTGTACGACCGTCTGTTCTCGGTGGAAAAGCCCGACGACGAATCCGAAGGCAAGACCTACCGCGACTATCTCAACCCCGAGTCCAAGCGCAGCGTGCGCGGGTATGTGGAACCGGCCGCCGCGCAGGCAACGCCCGAGCAGGCGTTCCAGTTCGAGCGCACCGGCTACTTCGTTGCGGATCGCCGCGACCATAGCGCAGCCTCGCCGGTGTTCAATCGCAGCGTGACCTTGCGCGACACCTGGGCCAAGTAACGGGTGTCCGCACCGGATCAAGGCGCCGGTGCGGCCTTTGCACTGCGCAACACGTGACTACCGATGCGAAGGACGGGCCGCAGGCACCGCGCCTCCCGCTCAGGGCTGTCAAGACGCGTCGCGTTCTGAGCTGATGCACACGCGCAGGGAGCTGCGCCCGGCCGTGGCCTGCATGCTGCACGACTGACAGGAGCAACACGATGCGTGAGCGCTTGATGGTGGGGCTTGCCTGCGGCGTCGGCGCGGGCGCGCTGTGGGGGCTGGTGTTTCTGGCACCGCAGTTGTTGTCGGCGTTCACGTCCCTGCAACTGGCGGTGGCGCGCTACCTGTCGTACGGCGCGGTGGCGGCCGTGGTGCTGGCACCACGCGCGCGCCAGACCGCCGCCCGGCTGGGCCGCGCCGAGTGGTGGGCGCTGGTGCGCCTGAGCCTGATGGGGAATCTGATCTATTACGTGCTGCTGGGCAGCGCGGTGCAATGGGCCGGCAGCGCCGCCACCGCGCTGATCATCGGCCTGTTGCCGGTGGTGGTGACCGTCATCGGCACGCGGGCGGCGGGCGCGGTGCAGTTACGGCGGCTCGCTGCCCCGTGCGTGCTGTGCGTCATCGGCGTGACGCTGGTGGCGCTGGACACCGTGCAGGACGATTCGGGGCAGCAGGCGAGCGACCGTCTCACCCGTATTGCCGGCCTGTTGTGCGCCGTCGGTGCACTGGTCTCGTGGTCGGCCTATTCGATCGTCAATGCACGCTGGTTGCGGCGCCGCCCCGATCTGTCCGGCGGCGACTGGTCGCTGCTGACCGGCGTGGTCACCGGCGCACTGGCGGCATTGCTGGCGCCGGCTGCGCTGATCGGCAGCGCGCCGCATGCGCCGATCGATTGGGCCGGTTTCTGGGGCGTCTCGCTGTTGCTGGGCATCCTGGCCTCGGTGATCGGCAACGCCCTGTGGAACCGCGCCAGCCGCGTGCTGCCGTTGACGCTGGTCGGGCAGATGATCGTGTTCGAGACCATCTTCGCACTGCTGTACGGCTTTGCCTGGGAAATGCGTCTGCCCACGCCGCTGGAACTGGCAGCGATCGCGTGCCTGCTGGTCGGCGTGCTGTGGTGCGCAGCACTGCATTCGGAAGCGAATTGACGCCCAGCGCTGTCGAGGCGCTGTGCCTAGATTGCAGGCTGTGTCCACTGGAACGCCGCCATGTGCCTGCCACGCCCCAGCCCGCGGACGCTGTATGGCGCAGTGTTGTCGCTCTCCCTCGGGCTGACGGGCTGTTCGCCGCCGCCGCACAACGCGCAAGCGGTGACCCCGGCCGAGGCATTGTGCCTGTTCGTTCCGCACCCGCCGGACGACGAACTGCCCAGCGATCGCCGCGACGAAAGCATGCAGCAACTGGCCCTGGCCAGCCGTTGCGGTTCTGCACTGACCCGAGGGCGCTGACCACGCGCTTGCAGTACAGCGAGCCGTGGATGGGGACCCGTGGTCTTCTGCACGACCGCGACAGCCGGTGCCGCCGGTGCCCCGCCAACCGGCTGACCCACCAGACGCCGTCTGCCTCAGTGGTCACACTGCGCGCGGCAACGCCCGTTGACGCCAGCGACATGCAGTCGCGAAACGCGCAGCGATCAACGCCAGGGCCGCCTGGCCGCACCCCTGGGCGCGCCCAAGGCTTACCATGACCTCTCACCTGTCCTGATCGGAGCAACCGCATGTCCCGTGCCTTGTCCTGGTATCTGAGCAGCCTGTTGCTGTTGGTAGTGTTCACGTTGATCGGTTGTGTCGCCGCACCGCCGACCGAGGCCGCCACGCCACCTGCGGCGACCGCCAAACCCGTCACCGTCATCACCACGTGCAAGGTCGATGCCGATTGCACGGTAAAGAACGTCGGCAACTGTTGCGGGGCGTTCCCGGCCTGCGTCAACGTCAACAGCGCCACCGACCCCAAGGGTGTGATGGCGCAATGCCAGTCCAGCGGCATGATGAGCGTGTGCGGTTTTCAGGACATCAGCGGCTGCCAATGCGTCTCCGGCCAGTGCGCCGCCAAGTAGGACCACGACAGGGCCCCTGGGTGCAGTGAAGCGGCTGCCGCCGGTAGCGATCGCGTACGTTGGTTGCCGCCTGGCGTGCAGCAGCCCGTGGCCGGCAGTGACGGCATTCATCTCCGGCCACCTCCTGGTGTTGCGCGCTGCCCCCGGGCCGATACACTGCGCCGCCCCTTCCCCCCTCTCCTACCGGTCGTCACGTGATGCTCTACGCGCAAGTCCACCTCACCTTGCCCGCCTGGATCCATGATTTCGTGGATGCCAGTCGCGCCTATCCCAGCGACGACGAGAAGGTGGCGCTGGCGATCGCATTGTCGCGGATGAACGTCGAAGCACGCAGCGGCGGCCCCTTTGGCGCCGTGGTGTTCGGCCCGGACCATCACATCATTGCCGCAGCCGTGAATCGTGTGGTGCCGCAGACCACCTCGCTGGCGCACGCCGAAAACATGGCGTACATGCTGGCGCAGCAGCGCCTGCAGACCCCGCGCCTGAACGATGTGCTGTCGCCCATCACCCTGGCGACCTCCGCGCAACCGTGCTGCCAGTGCTACGGCGCCACGGTATGGGCGGGCATCGACCGGCTGCTGATCGGCGCCCGCGCCGAAGACGTGATGGCCCTGACTGAATTCGACGAAGGCCCGCTGCCCGCCGACTGGGTGGGCGAGCTCACCCGCCGCGGCATCGATGTGGTGCGCGACGTACAGCGCGAGCAGGCGTGCGCGGTGCTGCGCAGTTACGGCGAGGGCGGCGGTGACCATTATTGACCTCTCCCTGCGAGCGCTGCGATGAGCGGGCTGCTGTGTTACTGCCGCCAGGGTTTCGAGCCGGAACTGGCCGCAGAACTGAGCGCGCGCGCCGCGTTCGTCGGCATCGCCGGCTATGCGCGCACGCAGCGCAACGATGGCTATGTGGTGTTCGTCTGCGATGAAGCCGCGCAACTGGCCGCCAGGTTGCAGTGGCGCGAGCTGATCTTCGCGCGGCAGAAGTTGGTCGTCCTGGCCGAACTCAAGGGCATCGACCCAACCGATCGCATCACCCCGATCCTGGCCGCACTGCACGGGCAACCGCGCTTCGGCGACCTGTGGGTGGAGCATCCGGATTCGGATGCAGGCAAACCGCTGGCAGGCCTGGCGCGCAGCTTTGGCAATGCGTTACGCCCGGCCCTGCGTAAGGCCGGCCTGCTCACCGACAAGCCGCAGCCGCGCCTGCCACGCTTGCACGTGTGCTTCCTCGATGGCGACCACGCATTGCTGGCGGTGGCCGATGCCGACGACAGCGCGCCCTGGCCTCTGGGCATTCCGCGGCTCAAATTGCTGCCCGACGCACCGTCGCGTTCGGCGCTCAAACTGGACGAAGCACTGCTCACCTTGCTGACGCCCGACGAGCGCGAACGCCTGGTCAAGCCCGGCATGCGCGCTGCCGATCTTGGCGCCGCGCCCGGCGGCTGGACCTGGGTGCTCACCCGCCAGCATCTGCATGTCACCAGCGTGGACAACGGCCCGCTGCGCGAGCACGTGCTGGACACCGGCCTGGTCGAGCACCTGCGCGCCGATGGCTTCCACTGGAAACCGGCACAGGCGCTGGACTGGATGGTCTGCGACATGGTCGAGCAACCGCGCCGCGTCGCCGAGCGCATGGCCACCTGGGTGCGTGAAGGCTGGTGTCGCCACACCCTGTTCAACCTCAAGCTGCCGATGAAAAAACGCTGGGACGAAACCCGCCTGTGCCTGGATCTATTCGAGCAGCAGGCCGAAAAGTCGCTGACCGTGCGGGCCAAGCAGCTGTATCACGATCGCGAAGAGATCACGGTGCTGGCGATGCGGGATTGAGGCTGGGAATGGGGAATGGGGAATGGGGAATGGGGAATGGGGAATCGTAAAAGCGGTTGGTTGGCGCCCTGTCTGTATGTGCCGCCGTCCATTCCCTCGACGACCGCGCGCAGCTCACTGAGCGTTTGAACAACTCCTGCACAGCGAAGCGATGAGCGTCTGAAGCGCACCCAAGACGTGGAGCGGGAATTCTGGAGATGGTTGGTCCCGCGCGTTGATGACGCTTGTCCGTCACTCACTGCCACTCACTGCATCGACGTTTCTGCGACCTGTGGGCGCTGCCTGCCGCTGGCGTGCTGCGCGCCGCTGTCGAGCGTTGATTGTGCGAGCATGATGCACTGCGTTTCGTTGGCCGCTTGCTCGCCCCAGATTCCGCTGTCGGTTGCCGCTGTGTGCTGCCATGCCCAGCGGCCCTGAGCCGCTGCCGCTGCCGCTATTGCGGTTGCCCCGGCGGCAGTCGGCCGCCGGAGCTGGCTCATTTACAGCACGATGCGCTTGCTGCCTTCGCGAGCAGATCGGTAGATCGCATCGACAATGCGGATATCGCGCAGGCCTTCTTCGCCGGGCGCGCGCAGCGGCGTGCCATTCATGATGGCCAATGCGTCTTCGTCCATCTGCAAGGCCTGCTGGTGCGGCACCTTGGCATCGAACACACGGCCATCGCTGGCCTTGCCGGTGACGCCTTGGTAGCTCTGGAACGGCGACAGTTCGTACCAGCCGCGCTCGCAGTCGGCACGCAGCACGTTCATGTTGGCACCGAAACTGGTCTTGCACGCCGCACGCACGGCATTGGGGAATTCCAGCGTGAAATCCATATGTTCGTCCACTTCATCGAACAGTTCGGGACGGTCGGTCCAGCGCTTGGCGGTGACTGCCAGCGGCTCGGCACCCACGGTGTAGCGTGCGGCATTGAGTGGATACACGCCCATGTCGTACATCGCGCCGCCGCCGAATTCCGAGCGCAACCGCCATGGGCGATCGGCCTTGGTCGTATCGCGATATCCGTTGTAACCGGCCTCGGCACGCACGCGCTGCATGGCGCCGAACGGCTTCTCGCTGGCCATCGCAATCAGCCGCCGCGTGTTGGGCTCGTGCTGCATGCGGTAGCCGATCGTCAGCGCCACCTTGTTGCGCTTGCAGGCGGCAATCATCGCCTCGCATTCGCCGGCGTGCATCGCCATCGGCTTTTCGCACCACACGTGCTTGCCGGCTGCCGCTGCGCGCAGGGTCAGCGGCGCGTGCAGATGGGTCGGGGTGACGATGTACACCACGTCGATATCGTCGTTATCGGCAATCTTGTCGAAGTTCTCGTAGCTGTAGACATTGCGATCGGCGATACCGTACTTGGATTGCCATTGCGGAATCTTCGACGGCGTGCCGGTGACGATGCCGGCCAGCTTGCAGTGCTTGGTCAAGGCCAGACCCGGCGCGAGTTGTTCGCTGGCATAACTGCCGAGACCGGCCAGGGCGACATTGAGCGGCTTTCCCGGCTTCTTTTTGGGCAGCGCCCAGGCCGGCGTGCCCAGCAGGATGCCGGCACTGCCGAAGGCGGCGAGCAAGCGGCGACGTGTCAAGGATTCCACGGACATGCAAACCTCCTTCAAGTGAGAATGGCGACCAGCACTGGCAAGCGACGTCAGGCGGGCAGCGGTGACACCGCGATGTCATGCGGCATGCAAAACGCGTATGCACCACGCCATCGCCTGCCGGAGCAGAAGCTGCCGCCTGCACCTTGCACTGGTTCGGTACCGCCCGCGCACCTTACTTGATCGCGCGTGAGTACCGCCATGGTCGCGCTGCACGTTCTGGCACACTGCGCACGATCCCGCCTGGAGCATTCCGCATGATGGCTATTGCACGCGCCCGCTACCTGACGTTGGCGTTGTTGTTGTCCAGTCCGCTCGCTGCCGCGGCCGACGCGCCCTTCGTTGCGCGTGATCTGATCGGCGATGGCGTCTTCACGCATAACGCAGAAGGCCCGGCCACCGGCCCGGATGGCGCGCTCTACGCCGTGAACCTGGGCAAGGATGGCACCATCGCACGCATCACCCTGCAGCCGGACGGCAGTGCCAACGCGCAGGTGTTCGTCACCTTGCCGGCAGGCAGCACCGGCAACGGCATCCGCTTTCGCGATGGGGCGATGTACGTGGCCGATTACACCGGCCACAAACTGCTGCAGGTGAACATGCAGACCCGTGCCGTGACCACGTTCGCTGCGTTGCCCGACGCCGATGGTCCCAACGATCTGGCGCTTGCACCGGACGGCAGCTTCTACGCCAGCGACCCGAACTGGAAGGACAACAGCGGGCGCTTGTGGGGCATCGGGCGCGACGGCGCAGTGCGGCTGCTGGAATCCGGCATGACCACCCCCAACGGACTGGACGTCAGCCCGGACGGCAAGCGTCTCTACGTCAACGAAAGCATGTCGCGCAAGGTGTGGGTGTATGACCGTCGCGATGACGGCAGCCTGCGCAACAAGCGCCTGCTGATCGCGTTCCCCGATTTCGGCATGGATGGCATGCGCTGCGATGCCGATGGCAATCTGTACATCGCCCGCTACGATGCGGGGCAGATCGCCGTGGTGTCGCCAACGGGCAGGCTGCTGCGCACGGTTGCGCTGAAGGGGCGCAAGGCCAGCAACGTCGCCTTCGGCGGCAGCGACGGCAAACAGGTCTTTGTGACACTGCAGGATCGCGGCGCAGTTGAAACGTTCAGATCCGACCGCCCCGGGCGCGAAACCGGACATTGAAACTGCTGTGCGCGTCGCATCGGTTCTCAGCCCGCGCAACCGGGTGCTGGCATTGTGCAGGTCACCCGCGGAGGACTCCCCATGCAACCGATCGAACTCAAGGACGCAGCCGCCTTCGGCAGCGAATTCCTGCGACTGACCCTGTTGCAGGGGTTTCAGTCATTGACCAAGCGCGACCTGGAATTGTTGATCTTCGTGCTGCTCGAACGCGATGGCGCCATCTCGCGCAACAGCGCCAATGCCGTGGTCGCACTGCAGTTGCGGGTCACCTCGGCCAAGGTCAAGGCCCTGCGTCGCGATGGCTATGCGCGCTGGCGTGCGCTGGTGCCCGAGGAAGGCGACGCCGCCATGCAGCGCATCGTGGCCAACGTGCTGACCGAGGACAACCTGCGCTCGGGTGCCAAGCACGTCAGCGAACGCAGCCGCAAGGAAGGCTTCCTGGCAGTGCGCATCGAACACCCCGACGATGCGCAACAGTTCGAGCAGGCAATCCTCGACGTTGGCGCATTGCCGGTGTACGAACGCAATCGCGAAGTGGTGGCGGTGCGTTTCGACACGCTGTTGAAGATTGCCGAACGCTGGGGCTATCTGCAGCAGGACCCGCAGGCGGCCATCCGCGCGCTGCAAAAGCTCACCCCCACCGCCGAAGAAGTGGCGGACCTGCTGAAAAAAGACATCGCCCAGCTGCGTTGGGACGATGTGCGCCGCGCACTCAACAGCCTGGGCGCCAAGGCCGTGGCCAGCACCGCCGAGGGCGGACTGAAGGGGTTGCTCAAGATCGTGTTTCCCTTCATTCCCGGCTGAGCGACGTGCAGGGCAGCGGCGACACGCCGTTGCCCTGCACGCTGGCGGTCGCCCGCGTGGCGCGCAGCGGCCAGCGTGCAAGCGGTGCCCACCGCAATCGGCTCGACACCCACTATCCTTAGCGGCTGTTCCGCATCAGGGGGATCTGATGACCACCAGCCGTAGTGCCACCCTCATTGCCATGCTGCTCGCGTGCGGCGCCGCGCCCGCGCAGCAAGCACCCTCACCAGCCAGCAGCATGCCGCTGATCGAGGTACCCAACGTCATCCGCACCCAGCCGCTGGCCAGCGGCGAGGTCACCCATCAGACCCAGCTGGAGCGCCCGCGCGGCGAATCCAGCGTGATCGTGCGCTCGATCCAGCCCAGCAGCGTGGCGGGCAGCTACCGCATCGATTTCCAGGCGATGGACGTGGACGGCGATGGCCGCATCAGTCGCACCGAAGCCCAGGCCAACCCCGCACTGGCCGACGAATTCGATGCGCTGGATAGCCGTCACAGCGGCTATCTCACCCGCGAACAGCTGGCCGGCTGGCTGATCCAGTAGCCCTGACGCACATCCGCATGGCAGCCACGCGCGCCGGTGCTACGCAGGCGCGCGCCGGCCTTTCGTTTTTGACACACCACCCCCTTGCAGCGCTCGCTTCGCTCGGCTAGATTGTATTTAACGGATACAATTTGGATGGATCGATGACCGCTCGCCTGGCACTTGCCGCCGACCTCGGCTACCAACTGCAACTGGCCACCCTGGCCTCCAGCCACGCTGCGCGCCAGGAGCTGGCCGAACTGCACCTGACACCGGCGCGTGTCACCGCGTTGATTCATATCCGCGACCAGCCCGGCTGCGACCAGACCGAACTCGGCAATCGCCTGTTGGTCAACCGCGCCGCCGGCATGAAGATCGCCAATGCGCTGGCCGAGCAGGGCCTGATCGAACGCCTGGCCGGCCGCGACCGCCGCAGCAAGGGCCTGTACCTGACCGAGCACGGCCAGCGCACGCTGGAAGTGGCGCAGGGCTGCCTTGCGCGCGCCGTCGAACGCACCTGCGCCGGCCTGCTGGCCAGCGAGCAGCAGACCCTGCTGCGCCTGCTATGCAAATTGAACGCCAGCGCCACGCTGGAACGGACGACCGCGCCGGACCCCGCGCTGGCCGAAGACTTCTGATCCCCGCAGCCCCCGACTTGAAGGAGACGCCGCTTGAACGAGCATGACGTGGTATCGGTTCGCATCGAAAACCGCATTGCCTGGGTGAAGTTCGCCCGCCCTGACAAGCGCAACGCGATGAGCCCGGCGCTCAACCGCCGCATGATGGATGTGCTGGACGAGCTGGAGTTCGACGACAACGTCGGCGTGCTGGTGCTCGGCGGCGAAGGCACCGCCTGGTCGGCCGGCATGGATCTGAAGGAATACTTCCGCGAAACCGAAGCGCAGGGCCTGCGTGGCGTGCGCCGTTCGCAACGCGAATCCTATGGCTGGTTCCGGCGCCTGCGCTGGTATCAGAAGCCGACCATCGCGATGGTCAACGGCTGGTGCTTCGGCGGTGGCTTCGGCCCGTTGTTTGCGTGCGACCTGGCCATTGCCGCCGACGAGGCGCAGTTCGGCCTGTCGGAAATCAACTGGGGCATCCTGCCCGGCGGCGGGGTGACCAAGGTGGCGGTGGAATTGCTGTCCATGCGCGATGCGATGTGGATGACCCTGACCGGCGAAATGGTGGATGGCAAGAAGGCCGCCGAGTGGCGCCTGGTCAACGAAAGCGTGCCGCTGGAGCACCTGGAAGCGCGCACCCGCGAAGTGGCCGAGCTGCTGCTGCGCAAGAACCCGGTGGCGCTGAAATACGCCAAGGATGCGGTGCGTCGCGTGGGCACCATGACCTACGACGAAGCCGAGGACTATCTGGTGCGCATGCAGGAAGCGGCCAATTCCTTCGACAACAACGCGCGCAAGGAAGGCATCCGTCAGTTCATCGACGAGAAGAGCTACAAGCCCGGCCTGGGCGAATACGACCTGACCAAAAAGAGCACCTGAGCACGTCCAACGGCACCTGCAGCGCTGCGTGCACGCCACGCATCGCTGGCGCCGCCAGTGGTTTTCTGCACCGAGGAGGGAGTATGGAAGCCTTATCCGCAACGCTGCGCGGAATCGCCGCGCGTGGGCCCCTGGGCCTGTTCATCGATGGCCAGTGGCGCGCGAGCAGCGGCGACCGGCATGTCGACGTGGTCGCCCCGCACAACGAAGAGCGCCTACTGCGCTACACCGAACCCTCGCACGCAGATACCGAGGCCGCCGTGGCCGCGGCGCGTGCCGCCTTCGATACCGGCCCGTGGCCGCAGCTGTCGCCGCCCGAACGCGGCGCGGTGCTCAAGCGGGTTGCCGACCAGTTGCGTGCCCGCCTGCCGGAACTGGCCGAGGCCTGGACCGGCCAGGTCGGCGCCACCATCGGTTTCAGCCGCCGCGCCTCGCAGCAGGCGCCGGGGCTGTTCGACTATTACGGCGAGTTGATCACCACCCACCCGTTCGTCGAACCGCGCGCACGTGCCAACGGCGGCCGCGTGCATGTGGTGCAGGAACCGGTTGGCGTGGTCGCTGCCATCACGCCCTGGAATGCGCCGCTGGTGCTGCTCTGTTACAAGGTCGCCGCCGCGTTGGCCGCCGGTTGCACAGTGGTGGCCAAGCCATCGCCGGAAACCCCGATCGATGCCTACATCCTGGCCGAATGCATCAGCGCCGCCGGTGTGCCCGATGGCGTGTTCAACCTGTTGCCGGCCGGTCGCGACGTTGGCGAACAGCTGATCCGCCATCCGCTCGTCGACAAGGTGAGCTTCACCGGCTCCACCCAGGCGGGGCGGCTGATCGGTGTGGCCTGCGCCGAACGGCTGGCCCGGGTCGGCCTGGAGCTGGGCGGCAAGTCGGCCGCCATCGTGCTCGAGGATGCCGACCTCACCAAGGTGCTGCCCAGCCTGGTGCCCTATTCCATGCCGATCACCGGCCAGGTGTGTTTCTCGCTGACCCGGGTGCTGGTCCCGGCGCAACGGCGCGAGGAAATCCTGCAGGCGTATTGCGCGGCCCTGGGCGCACTCAAGCTCGGCGACCCGTTCGCCGCCGACACCGGCATGGGCCCGTTGGCGCTCGGCCGGCAGCTGGAACGCGTGCAGTCCTACATTGCGCAAGGCAGCGCCGAGGGCGCGCAGCTGGTGATGGGCGGCAACCGGCCAGCGCATCTGCCGCGCGGGTTTTTCCTCGAACCGACGGTGTTCGCCAATGTCACGCCCGACATGACCATCGCACGCGAGGAAATCTTTGGCCCGGTGGTCAGCTTCATCGACTACCACGACGAGGCCGACCTGGTCGCCAAGGTCAATGCCAGCGATTACGGCCTGCACGGCACCGTCTACAGCGAGGATGCCGACCGCGCGTACCGCATCGCACGCCGCGTGCGCAGCGGCAGCCACTCGATCAACGGCATGTGGGTAGACATCGACATGCCGTTCGGCGGCTTCAAGCACTCCGGCGTCGGCCGCGAAGGCGGCATCGAAGGGCTGCACGCCTTCCTCGAAACCAAAACCGTCTATCTCAGCTAGCCGGGCACCACCCGAGCGCGTACCGGCCAGCGGTGCGCGCCCGCCTCGCGGCGCTAACGCTGCGGCCCTGCCGCTCTCCTGCAACCGGTTCACGCCATCGCTGGTGAATGCCCGCTGCGTCATCGGGCGTGCGCGTGAACCTTCTGCCGTTGCCGTCGCACTCACGCCAGCCACTCCCCCAAACCGCATTCGGAAGACAGCGCCATGACCATGCCGACTGACTCGATTTCCTTCCATGCCCGCCTCACACCGCAACGCCTCGCCGCGCGCGACCTGTTGCTGGATCAGCAATGGACCTACGCCGAACTGGACGAGCTGATCGGCCGCCTCGCCGCCCTGCTGCAGGCGCGCGGCTGCATCGACGGCGAACGGCTCGCCGTGCTCGCGCGCAACTCGGTCTGGCAGGTGGCGCTGCACTTCGCCTGCGGACGCGTGGGCGCCATCTACGTGCCGCTCAACTGGCGCCTGAGCGCCACCGAGCTGGATGCCCTGCTGCAACGCGCCGAGCCGCGCTTGCTGCTGGGCGATGATGTCGCCACCGGGCGCGCGCATGTCGAAGCGCTGACGGACTTCATCGAGACCGCCAAGGGCCTCGCGCCGGCCGAGACGTCCTACATTCCGCCGGACCGCGTCAGCCTGATCCTGTTCACCTCGGGCACGTCCGGCCAGCCCAAGGGCGTGATGCTGAGCGAGCAGAACCTGCAGCAGGTGGCGCACAACTTCGGCGTCACCACCCGCGTGGATGCAGGCAGCAGCTTCCTGTGCGAAGCACCGATGTTCCACATCATCGGCCTGGCCACCAATGTGCGGCCGGCACTGGCGGTGGGCGGGTCGATCCAGGTCTCCAGCGGTTTCGAGCCGCAGCGCACGCTGGGCTGGCTCGGCAATCCGGCGCTGGGCATCACCCACTACGTCGGTGTGCCGCAGATGATGCAGGCCTTCCGCGCTCAACCGGGTTTCGACCCCGCAGCGCTGCGTCACCTCACTGCCCTGGTCAGCGGCGGCGCGCCACACGCCAGCGACGACCTGCTGGGCTGGGTGGACGACGGCATTCCCATGGTTTGCGGCTTCGGCATGAGCGAGGCCGGCACGGTGTTCGGCATGTCGGTCGATTGCGAGGTCATTCGCAACAAGCTGGGCGCGGCCGGCATCTGCTCGCCGACGGTGCAGACCCGCATCGTCGATGGCGACGGCAACGATTGCCCGACAGGTGTTCCCGGCGAGCTGTTGTTGCGCGGGCCCAATCTCAGCCCCGGCTATTGGCGCGACCCCAAGGCCACTGCGGAGATGCGCGATGCGCAGGGCTGGTTCCGTACCGGCGATATCGTCAAGCGCGATGCCGATGGCTTCTTCTTTGTGGTGGACCGCAAGAAGGACATGTTCATTTCCGGCGGCGAGAACGTCTACCCCGCGGAGATCGAAGCCGTGCTCGCGGATCACCCGCAGATCCGCGAATGCGCGGTGGTGGGCATGGCCGACCCGCAATGGGGCGAGGTGGGGTATCTGGCGATCGTGCCAGCCGCCGAGGACCCGGATCTAGAGCAGATCCGCAGCTACCTGATCGAGCGCCTGGCCAAGTACAAGGTGCCAAAGCATCTACGCGTGGTGGAAGCGTTGCCACGCACGGCGACAGGCAAACTGCAGAAGGCGCGCCTGAAGGATGCGCTTGCGAACGACGCGTAGCGTCTGCTGATGCACGTCGGACGCAGAGCAGCTGACAAAACGGCTGCGCGGCCGGTGTCCGGAACCCGCATGTACCACGCGTACACGCCGGTTCCTCCGCGCCGTCCGCACCCACCTGACGACCGCTCGCTACGTTCTGTTGGCCGCTCTTGGGCGGACACGTTGCCCGGCGGCGACGTGCCCGCCGATTGGCCTCGGCAGCGTGTGTGTGTCGCTGCGCGTCCCTGACTCCAGCACGCTGCACTCGCCCTACATCCAACGCACGCGCAGGGCGAGTGCTGAAGACACCGTCGTAGGCACCACTGTCCCAATACGCACATCGGGCAGCCTTGGCTGCCCGATGTGCATTACTCAGACCGCCTGCATCGTGCCTTTCACTGCAGCACGAGCAGACAGGCACGCCATCGCTTACGCGGACGCATCCAGCAGGATGTCGTCTTCGCCGACATGGTCGTCCACCCACACCGCGCCCTGCTCGGCCATGAGCGCCAACTGGTGCTCCAGCTCGCGCATCAGCAGGCGCACGCCCGGCTTGAGAATGGCATTGTTGTCGCGGTAGATCACCCCACCTGCACGCGCCTGCGACGGCTGCTGCAGCTGGAAAGCACGCAACTCGCCACGGGCGATGTCGCCGGCCACCATCATGCTCGGCATCACCGCGATGCTGTCGGTGCCGAGCAGAATCTCGCGGGTGAAGCTGGCCGAGCTGGAACGCAGCTGGTCGCGCGTGGCCAGCCCATGCTCGCGCATGACCTGCGCCACGTCACGCTCCACGTGCTGGCTCAGCGTCGGCAGCACCTGGCGATATGCCGCGGCTTCGGCAATGCGTACCGGGCCATTCGCGAACAGGGGGTGGTCGCTGCGCGCCACCAGCGCGATCGGATCCTGGTACAGCACCTTGCGGACCAGTGCGTCGTAGCGTGCCAGCGGATAGAGCCGGCCCACGACCAGATCGACTTCGTTGCCGGCCAGCTTGGGCAGCAGCTCGTCGGTACGGCCATGCAACAGCCGCACCCGCAGCGTGGGCTCGGCGCGGTAGAGCGCCGCCAGCACGGCCGGCAACAGGCCGCTTGCCGCCACCGGCAGGGCGCCCACGGTGATCGTGAGCGCGTCGTCCTGCAGCAGACCCTCGAACGTGTCCTGGGCGCGGCGCAACTGGCCCAGCACCACATGCGCGGTCTGCACCAGCACCTCGCCCATGGCGTTGGGGCGCACGCCGCGTGAGTGACGTTCGAACAGCGGTGCCCCGACGATCTCTTCGATCTCCTGCAGGGCACGCGTGAGCGCAGGTTGGGTCACATTCAAGACGCGCGAGGCGCGGAGCAGGCTTTTTTGCCGGTCCAGCGCCTCGATGACACGTAGATGCCGGACCTTAATGCGGTGTTCGAAGAACACGGAGGACATGGTCATGGGGGGTGGGCCTTACGTTGGGAAGTCGGGTGACAGCACCCGGCAGATGCCCGAGGCGCGCAGTTCAGCGCGCCTCGGGCACCCGCCGGGTCTGCATGAACGCTTCGAACGATTCGCCGCGCATGATGGCGTAGACCTGCAGATTGGTCATGCGCACCACACGGGCGAACTTTTCGATGACGAAAAAATTGGCGCCGTACTGCACCAGGCCAAGCCAGTCGCGCGCGCGGATCAGCGCCTTCTCCTGCTCGGTGAGCCCGGCCTCCTGCATCAGCACTTCTGCATCCTGCAAGAAGCGGTCGCGCCACGGCGCGCGGATCATCTGCCAGAAGAAGCGATTCAGGCGCAGCGCGCGGTTGCTGGTGCGCAGATCGAACAGATAGGTCCCGTCGATCTTGTCCATGCCGTTGACTTGCGGATTCATGTGCAGGCCCTCATGCCGCGTTGGCGGTACGCGCCAACAGCTCTGCCGAACGCGGCGCATCGGCCGCCTCTTCGCCCGGCTCGTACACCACCACGGTCATCGCGGTGGTGGTCATCAGGTAGTAGTTCTGATGCAACTTGCGGATCGGACCCTCCAGCGCGCCACGCATGGCCAGCCACATGATCTGCTCCACGCTCTCGGCCCCGCCCAGGCGCACGTAATCGGTGTGGGTCAGGTCGGTCAGGGTCTCGGGGGCATGCTGGAAGCGGTCCAGAAACTCCATGTCCCACTCGGTGTTGTTGAAGCCGGTGCGCTCGCCATGGATCTGGTGCGACAAGCCGCCGGTGCCGACCACCACCACCCTGAGATCTTCCGGATACGACTCGATGGCACGCCGCACCGCCTGACCCAGCCGGTAGCAGCGGCGCGCGGTCGGCAGCGGGTACTGCAGCACGTTGATCGCGATGGGCACCACCGTGCCGGGCCAGTCGGGCACATGCGGCCATAGCAGCGGCAAGGGTGCCGCGCAGCCATGGTCGATGGGCTTGTCCTGGAACACGGTCAGGTCGAATTCGTCGTTGACCAGGCACTCGGCGATATGCGCTTGCAGCTGCACATCGCCGCGAATCGGCGGCAGGTTGCGCAAGCCTGCTCCCTCGTCGGCCACCGGGAAACGTTCGCCCACGCCCAACGCGAAGGTCGGGTACAGATCGAAAAAGAACGTGGTGCAGTGATCGTTGTAGAAGAACACCAGCACGTCGGCCCGTTGCCGGGCCAACCACTCGGCGACCGGCGCGTAGCCGTCGAACAACGGTTTCCATATCGGATCCTGTTGTTTGCCCTTGTCGTAGGCCACCCCGATGGTGGGAACGTGCGAGGTTCCGATGCCGCCGATGATGCTTGCCATGCTGCGCTCCTGCGACGCGGCGCTGCCGAGGAAGGCCGGGCGCGCGTCATTGATTGGGTCGGGACCGGCGATGCAATGGATCCCAACAGGGACGATCGAGCACTCCGGATTGCCAAAAAGGTATCCTTGGGATCCAAATTGCCATCAAGCGATCTCGTCCGCAAGGTTTTTATACACGCATTTGCGAGTTTTCCCCTTCCAAGGACGTGCGCTGCGGTACGGCGCGAGAGAATGGAGCCAATGGCGAACAACCATCGATTGCAAGCGGTCCAGCAGCTACGCGAATTGATCCTGTGCGGCACCTTTGCCCCGGGCGAACGCATCACCGAAGCGGCCCTGGCCGAACGCCTGGCGATCTCGCGCACGCCCATCCGCCAGGCCCTGCCGGCGCTGTGCCAGGAAGGCCTGCTGGCACAGACAGGCAACCGCGGCTATGCGGTGCGCCGCTTCAGCCAGCAGGAAAGCCTGGATGCCCTGGCCGTGCGCGCGCTGATGGAAGGTTTGGCGGCGCGCACGCTGGCCGAGCAAGGCGCGTCGGCCGAGGTACTCGCCACCCTGCACGGCTGTCTTGGCGAAGGCGACCGCCTGTTCGCCAAGCGCAGCCTCGATGCCGGTGACGAGCAGGCCTATGCCGCGATGAATGCCCGCTTCCATCGCACCATCGTGGTGGCGGCCAACAAGCCCATCCTCACCGAAACCGTGGACCGCTGCACGGTGGTGCCGTTCGTCAGCCCCAGCCACGTGGTGTTCGGCCAGCGCTCGGCCACCGTGGCCTACGACGATCTGTATTACGGGCACCGCCAACATGGGGCGATCGTCTCGGCGATCGAACAACGCGACGGAGCACGTGCGGAACTGCTGTTCCGCGAACATGCGCATACGCAACGCCACAGCATGGGAATGTGACTACCGCGCCCCGGCGCTGAGCACGACGCACCTGCGCCAACACCGCAGACGCGCCACGCGGCACCCATTGAGCGACCAGCTTGCTGCCCGCTCGTGCAGGTGGCAACGGCAGTTAACCCGCCACACGCAGCGCCCCGTCGCAGGCGCTGCGCATGGCGGCGTTGGATGCCTATAACGAATGCACGAACATCAGATTGAAGTTATTGCCGGCGACCGAATTTTCCACATCCACCGGCAGGTACACATTGAAGTTGAACAGGTTCTTTTCGTTCATGTGCCAGGACAGACCGGGGCCGATATAGAACTGCCTGCGTTTGCTGTCCGGCACGCGCTGGTCGTTGGTGCGGTTGTCCTTCAACTGCTGCAGGTAGTAGCCATTGATCCCCACCCGCCACTGCTCGTTGAGCTTCAGCGAGGTGGCGAAGTTGAGCCAGACCAGGTCGCCCGCCTGCCCGTTGCGGAAGCGGAAGCCGGGAATCGGCGGCACGCCGCCGGCGCGGCTGGTCCGGAAGTTGTACAGATAATTCAGGCGCCCGCTGATTTCCCAGCGATCGCTGGGTTGCACGGTGAATGCCCAGTGCGGGGCCACCGACCAGAACCCGGTGCTCTGGTTGATCGCGGTATCACGATCGAACTTGCCGACCGGCGCAAAGGCGTCGATCGCAAAGCGCTGGAAGAAGAACACGCGCCCGTCGCGCATGACCGGCGGCATCTGCAAGGCAGGCCCGAAAGAGATATCGCCCATGCCGAACCCATTGCTGCTCAGCTGCACGGGGCTGTCTGCGGCAAATGCGGTGTCGTAATTGACCAACGGCACGATGGCATTGAAGCTCAACGAACTTCCCTTCCAGGTATAGGGCGTGACATAGATCATCTGGGTCAACAGCACGCTGACGTCTACTTGCGGGTCGCGAAAGGCCGGCGAATCATCGCCGCTGGCGTTCCGGATCGAATTGAAGTGGTAATGGCGCAGGTATTCGATGACGGTCCAGCCGGGCGTCAGCGAGCCAAACCCGTCCATGAAACTGGTGCCCCCCACATTGATGCCCTGCGGCGGTGCCGCCGTTTCCGGTACGGCCTGCGCCATCACCGTACCCGGCAACACCGCAGCGAGTGTGGCGCCGACAATCCATGACCGTTGCCGACGCGACAGGGCGCGCAGCAACACCGAACGACAATGAGCAGACAAACGGACGCGTTCCACTAGGCGAATCTCCGGTGCGGACAGGTGGGTGACAGCGGGCGCGGCGTGGGGGAGAAAGCGATACGACAGCGCTGCACGCCGATGGCGGCTGCAACGCTTCTTGCGCGTTAGCGATGGCGGCTCAGGAACCGATCTGCAGCAGCAACGCACCGAGCCGCTGCTTGAACAGCCAACGCTTCTGCTCGAAGACCAGCACATCGTCGAAACTGCCGAGCAAGGCCGGTGACTGCGCGGCGAACGGTGGTGGCGCAGAGGTCTGGCTGGCGGTGTAAAGCAGCACATTGCTGTGCGCGTGCGCCAGGGTCGACGATTGAACGCTGACCAGGGTATTGAGCATCAGGTGGCAGGTGGTGCGCGGCGGACGCGCACGAAATGCCTGCAGGATGGCCTCGCGCCCACGCACCGGTGCATCGGGTGCGCTGGGCCGTGCGAACACGCCGTCGTCGGTGAACAACGCAGCAAGCGCCTCGTGATCGTGACGGTCGTTGTACAGCGCGAACCTGCGGATCAGTTGCTCGCAGGCAATGATGGTCGATGCCTCGTCGTGCATGCAGCCTCCTTGGATTTCAGCAAAACCGATCGGCGTCGCCAGCGACCGCTGCGTCACCGCCGGTGGCGTGGCCTGCTGGCCATCACGCGGCCTGCAGCCAGTCGCGCAGGGCGGCGGTCACCGCCGCCGGCGCCTCCACCGGCGCCATGTGCCCGCTGTCTTCGAACACCACCAGGCGCGCCTGCGGGATGTGCCGCGCCATGTCCTGGTGCCGGGCCAACGGGCTCCAGGCGTCCTGGCGCCCGACACCCAGCAAGGTGGGGCAGCGGATCCGTGCCAGCACCGGCGCGGCATCGGGGCGCTCCAGCAGGGCCGTGATCTGGCCGGCGAACCCCTGCGGGCTTTGACGCTGCACCATCGCCGTCAGGCGCTCCATCAACGCGGCATCGTCGACACGGTCCGGGTGCAGCATCGGCGGCAACCAGGCCGACGCCAGCGCCTGCATGCCCTGGGTGCGGGCCAGGTCCACCAGCGCTTGTCGCTCTTCGCGCTCGCCCTCGCGACGTGGGGCGATGCCGGTATCGAGCAATGCCAGCCGGGTCACGCGCTCGGGTGCCTGGCGCATGATCTCCAGCGCGACGCGTCCGCCCATCGAGTGCCCGGCCAGCGCGAACTGCGGCGGTGCACCGGCCAGCACGTGGGTGGCCATCTGCACGATGCTGTCGAAACCGGGAAAGTCCAGCACCTGCACCTTGGCCAGTTCCCCCAGAGCCTCGCGCTGCGGCTGCCAGATCGCGGCATCGCAGAGCAGGCCGCAGAGCAGCAGCAAGGGGGGCTTGGGTGGGTGCGCAACCGAGGTCATGCGCCGACTGTAGCTAGGCCGTGCGCGTCCGTCGTATGGAAGATGCGGCCTTCGCTATAAGTTTTAAGGCATATAACAAAGGCTGCGCCGGTTATCCGCGTTCACGCCGGTCGGCGCGGCGCTGCTCACGCACCGCCGGAGGCGCGCTTCCACAACACATCGACCAGCGGCGGCAGTTTGCCGGCCAGGCCGAGCACCGATCCGCGCAGCAGGGTCAGGTGCATCTCGTCATTGGAAAACACCCGATTGATCGCATCGAAGCCGTAGGCGGCGACGGCGTTGTCGCTGCGACGGGTTCGCGCCCACCGTTGCAGGCGGTGCGGCGCTGCCCAGTCGGCACGCTTGGCGCGCGCGTTGCGCACTTGCTCGCGCAGCGCAGCGACATCGCGTAACCCCAGATTGACGCCCTGCCCGGCCAGGGGATGCACCACGTGCGCGGCATCGCCCAGGGTCAGCACACGGCCGCTGACGTACTGCTCCACCAGTTGCCGCTGCAGCGGAAAGGCAGCGCGCGGCGAGGCCACCCGCACCTGGCCAAGGCGTGCGGCGAAGGCCTGGGTGAGCTCGCGCGAAAACGCCGCATCATCCAGGGCCAGCACACGTGCGGCGTCGGCATCCGGCAAGGTCCATACGATCGAACTGCGGCCTTCGGCAAACGGCAGGAACGCCAGCGGCCCGGTGGTCAAAAAGCGCTGCCAGGCGGTGGACTCGTGCGGCCGCTCGGTCTCCACGAAGGCCACCACGCCGCGTTGCGCGTAGGCGTGCCGCGAGACCGGCACCCCGGTCAATTCGCGCAAGGTGGACGCAGCACCATCGGCGGCGATCGCAATCGCCGCCTCCAGGCGGCTGCCATCGTCCAGCCGCAGACGCACGCTGCCGCTGTCCTGCTCCAGTTCGACCACGCGCGCCGGGCAATGCACCTCGATGCCGGCTGCGTGCACGGCCGCCCAGAGGCGATCGACCAGCAGCGCGTTTTCGACGATCCAGCCGAGCTGTTCGCGCCCCAGCGTGTCGGCATCGAAGCCCAGCTCGCCGCCCCCGCCGGCATCCCAGACCCGCATCCGCCGGTAGGGCTGCACGCGGGCGGCACGCACTGCCGACCACACGCCCAGGCTGTCCAGCAACGCGGCGTTGTCGGCGGCGAATGCGTAGACGCGCAGGTCGGGTTGGTCGGCGTGCCAGTGCGCGGGTTCATGCCCTTCCACCAACGTGACCTGCAGCCCGGCATCGGCCAGCGCCAAGGCGCAGGCGGCGCCGACCACACCGCCGCCGACGATCACCGCATCGCGCGGCATGCGCCGGTTCATGCCACACCCCGGCACAGCTGCGGGACTTCGCCACGGAAGCCCATCGCGCCCCCGACCAGCATCGACTGCAACGGGGCGGCCTGCGAGGTCGCCAGCAGGCCCAGGCTGCGCAGCGGCCGTAGCAAAGGCGCCGGATTGCCGGTCAGCCGCGCCAACCCGCTGGAGAAGCCGATCGTGTGCTCACGGTCCACGCGCCGACGCGCCAGATACGCATCCAGCAGCGCACCGGCGCCGGCATCGCTGCGATCGTGTTCGATCAGTTCGGCCAGCGTCAGCGCATCGCGCAGCCCGAGATTGAAGCCCTGCGCGCCGATCGGATGCAGCGTCTGCGCGGCATTGCCCAGCAGCACCACGCGTTCGGCGATGAGGCTGTTCGCCAGCACCTGCACCAACGGGTAGGCGCTGCGCTCGCCACTGGCGATGAAGCGCCCGGCACGCCAGCCGGCCGCGCGCTGCAGCCGTGCCAGCCAGCCGGCCTCGTCCAGGGCCGCCACCGCTTCGGCATCGGCACGCGCCACACAGTGGATGGCGCCGTAATGACGGTCGCCCCGCGGCAGCAATGCGGTTGGCCCGTGTTCGCCGAAGCGCTCCCAGGCAGTGCCATCGGGCGGCCTGGCGGCCCGCACGCGCGCCACGAACAGGGTCTGCAGGAAATCGTGCGCGTCGCTGCCGATATGCAGCAGCTCGCGCACCGCGCTGTGGCTGCCATCGGCGCCAACCACCAGCCTGGCGCGGACCAGTCGCTCGCCGTCGGCGGCCGCCAGGCGGACTGCGCGCAGGCCGTCCTGCACCGGCTCCACGCCGATGCAGCGTGCCGGGCGATACCGGTGCAACCGGGTCAGCTCGTCCAGACGCGCCTGCAGGGCGTCGCCGAAATCGCGCGCCACCACCACCTGGCCGAAGCTGTCGCGCCCGTAGTCGGCGGCATCCAGCTGCACGCGCCCGAAGTCGCCTGCACGGCTGACGTGGATGCGCCGGATCGGCCCGGGCGGGTTGCGCAACTTTGCCATGACCCCGAGCGCGCCCAATGCATTGACCGTGGCGGCGGCGAAACTCAGGTTGCGTTGGTCGAATACCGCCGGTGGCGCGCCGGCCGGGGTGGCTTCCACCAACCCGACATCCAGGCCGAGGCGGTCCAGCGCAATCGCCAGGCTGGAGCCGACCAGGCCGCCGCCAACGATCAAAACGTCATGTGGATGTGTCATCGCCACATGATAAGCCCTGGCCCCAGGCAGGTTGCCGCCGGGCGTTGAGACAGATTGCCGCGCCCGGCCCGTCTACCCCCGCGTCGCCGGCACGCCCCACTCCGGCAGACGCTCGACGGATCGCGCGCCTGCCGGGCCGGCACGGGCATGCCGGGTTCCACGCTACACTCCCCGACCTGTGACCTGGCCACCTTCGCGCATGACGTCTCGCTCGCACGACACCTGGATTCTGAGTCTGCTCGCCCTCCTGATGGCGGCCACGCGGATCAATCACTTCGCGCCGGTCCCGGATGCGTCTTGGGCGGTGTTCTTCATCGGCGGCTTTCACCTGGCAGCGCGCACGCGGCTGGCGTTCCCGCTGTTGATGGGGCTTGCGGTGGCGGTGGACTGGCTGGTGATCACCCGCGAGGGCCTGAGCTTCTGGCAGCACTATTGCGTCTCGCCGGCCTACTGGTGCCTGATCCCGGCGTACTTCGCGCTGTGGGCCGGTGGCATCTGGCTGCGCCGGCACTACCACGGCGCCCATTGGAACGCGCTCGCCCGGCTGGTACCCGCCCTGCTGATCGGCGTGGCGCTGTGCCAGCTGATCGCCCAGGGCAGCTTCTACTGGATCAGTGCCAGCGTCAGTGAGCCCACGCTGGCCGGCTGGTTCAAGAACTACACCGACTGGCTGTGGCCCTACCTACGCAGTGCGGCGCTGTATGTCGCCGCCGCCGCGTTGCTCCAGGTCGCGGCCGAGCGCCTGGCAGCGCCGCAGCACCATTCCCACGCCGGCTAGATCATGGGCAACCGGCTTTCGCGCATTTATACCCGCACCGGCGACGATGGCAGCACCGGCCTGGGCGACGGCAGCCGTACCGGCAAGGACGCGCTGCGCGTCAATGCCTACGGGACCGTGGACGAGGCCAATTCGGCGCTCGGCGTGCTGTTGGCCGCGCCCGGCGTGCCCGCCCCGGTCGCCGACCTGCTGACCACCGTGCAGCACCAGCTGTTCGACCTGGGCGGCGAGTTGTGCATCCCCGGGCATGCGGCGATCGAGGCGGCCGATATCGCCGCCCTGGAACGCCACCTGGACCATTACAACGACGGCTTGCCGCCGCTGCAGGAATTCATCCTGCCGGCAGGTGGCGAAGCGGCCGCGCGCTGCCACCTGGCCCGCACCATCGTGCGCCGGGCCGAGCGCGAGACCGTTGCGCTGTCGCGCCAGGAAGCGGTACGCAGCGAGGCGATCGGCTATCTCAACCGGCTGTCGGACCTGCTGTTCGTCCTGGCGCGCGTGCTGGCACGGGTCGATGGCCAGCAGGAAGTGCTGTGGCGGCACGACCGCCGGCGCGGTTGACCCTGTGCCCGGCACGGCGGAGAGGCTAGAGTCGTCCCATGTTGGTCTTTACCCATCCCGCCTGCCTCGGTCACGACGCCGGCCCCGAGCATCCTGAAAGCCCCGCCCGCCTGGAAGCGGTGGTCGACGCCCTGCGCACCGCCTTTCCGGACCTTGACTGGCGTGAGGCGCCGCTGGCCAAGCTGGGCGACCTGTGCCGCGTGCATGAGCGCGAGCAGGTGGACGCCGTGCTGGAAACCGCCTTCGACGGCTATCGCCAACTGGACGTGGACACGCGGATGGTGCCGGCCTCGCGCGCGGCCGCCCTGCGCGCCGCAGGCGCCGGCATCGCGGCTGTGGACGCAGTGATGCAGGACCAGACCCGCACTGCCTTCTGCGCAGTGCGCCCACCCGGCCACCACGCCACCGCGCAGGTGTCGATGGGTTTTTGCCTGTTCAACAACATCGCCGTGGCCGCTGCCCACGCACGCGACCGGCATGGGCTGGAGCGCATCACCATCGTCGATTTCGACGTCCACCACGGCAACGGCACGCAGGCGATCTTCGAGCGCGACCCGGCCGTGCAGTATCTGAGCACCCATCAGTCCGGGCTCTATCCACACTCGGGCAGTGTCCACGAACGCGGCGTCGGCAACGTCCACAACCTGCTGCTGCCACCGGGCAGCGACGGGCTGCGCTTCCGCAATGTCTGGGAGGACGAGATGCTGCCGCTGATCGACGCCTTCCGCCCGCAGCTGATCCTGATCTCGGCCGGTTTCGATGCGCACCTGCGCGATCCGCTGGCCGACCTGATGCTGGACGACGACGATTTCGCCTGGCTGACCGGCGCGCTGCGCACCCTGGCCGAGCGCCATGCGCGCGGCCGGGTGGTGTCCATGCTGGAAGGTGGATACGACCTGCAGGCGTTGCGCGAGAGCAGCGTGGCCCACGTCGCCGCCCTGCGCTGACCCCGTCGGCACGCTGGGCGCTCGGCCGCCGGCGATGAACCTCGCCCGCGCGGCGCAGGCGCTCTTCATTGCCCCTATGCGGGGTATACGGCAAGCTAGTCGCCATTTTATTGGTTGAACCACGCGTGCGCCGAGCCCTCCGCCTGCTGCCCCTGCCCTTGAGCATTGCCATCTGCCTCCCGGCCATGGCTGCCGACAAGCCGTTGAACTGGGGATTGTGCCCGGCCGTGGATCCGCTACCCGGCTTCGACGGCGCGCCCGCTGCAGACCCGAAGGCGGCCGAGATGCGCCCGCAGTTGCCGACCGACATCGAAGGCGACCAGCTGTCCGGGACCAGTACCACTCCGCAATACCAGGGCAACGTGGCGCTCAAGCGCGGCGACCAGTTCCTGGGTGCAGACAATCTGCGCATGGACACCGAAACCGGCAACTACATTGCCGAAGGCAACGTGCGGTATCAGGACAGCTCGTTCCGGATGATTGCCGACCGTGCCGAGGGCAATCAGGACACCGACGCCCACAAGGTCACCAACATCCAGTACCAACTGGTGGACCGGCGCGGCAACGGCGGTGCGGAATCGGTGGACCTGCAGGGCCAGGTCGGCCAGATGCACCGCTCGACCTATACCACCTGCGATCCGTCGCAGCCGATCTGGCGCGTGCGCGCGCCCGAGATCGACGTCGACAACGAAGAAGGCTTCGGCACGGCACGCAATGCCGTGCTGCAGATCGGCAAGGTGCCGGTACTGTATTTCCCCTGGTTCAAGTTCCCGATCGACGACCGCCGTCAGACCGGCCTGCTGTTTCCGCAGTTCGGCCTGTCCGGCCGCAACGGCTTCGACTACCTGCAGCCGATCTATCTCAACCTGGCGCCGAACTACGATGCCACCCTGCTGCCGCGCTACATGAGCAAGCGCGGCTTCATGTTCGGCACCGAATTCCGTTACCTCTACGAGGGCGGTCGCGGTGAGATCACCGGCAATTACCTGCCCAACGACAAATTGCGCGACAAGGACCGTGGCAGCGTCTTCTATAGCGGCTACCACAACGTCAATAGCCATTGGCAGGCGCGCAGCAGCATCTCCTGGGTCAGCGATACGCGCTATGTGGAGGACTTCACCAGCCGCCTGAACGGCATGGGCTCGGCCTCCAGCCTGCAGAGCACCATCGGCATCTACGGCACCGGCGAAACCTGGACTGCTGGACTGATGGCCGATCGTTGGCAGTTGACCGACTACACCCTGGACGAGCGCGCCCTGCCCTACAACCGTCAGCCGCGTGCGTATTTCACTTGGGAAAAGCCGTTCGGCATTTTCGAGGCAGGCGTGTATGCCGAGGCCGTGCGGTTTACGCATGATGACTCGTATCAGGTCAACTTCATCCCGAACAACGGCAACAACGACAGCAACAACGGTGACGAGTACGTCCGCACCAACATCCGTAACCAGGACTACGGCAGCGGTTCGCGCCTGGACGTCAAACCCTATATCTCGATGCCGCTCTCGGGCGCGGCCTGGTTCCTCACGCCCACCGTGGCGTGGCGGTACACCGCCTACCAGCTGGATTCGACTGTCGCAAATACCGCGCCGCTGACCGGCAACCGCACGCCCACGCGCAGCCTTCCGATCGCCTCGCTGGATGCAGGCCTGTATTTCGATCGCGAAACCTCGCTGTTCGGGACCAACTATCTCAATACGTTGGAACCGCGCATGTACTACCTGTACGTGCCCTACCGCGACCAGGACGATCTGCCGGTGTTCGACACCCGTCCGTTCACCTTCAGCTACGGCCAGCTGTTTCGCGACAGCCGTTACACCGGGGCTGACCGCCAGAACGACGCCAACCAATTGACCCTGGCGGTGACCTCACGCTGGCTGCGCCAGGAAGATGGGCGCGAGAAGCTCTCGCTGAGTGCCGGCCAGATCCTGTACTTCAATGATTCGCTGGTGACGATCAACAGCTCCGCCGCCAACAGCGAGCAACCGATCGAACAGGGCAAGTCCGCCTGGGTGGCCGATGCCAATTACATGATCAACGACCGCTGGTCGATGGGCGCCACCTACCAGTGGAACCCGAACTCGCGCAAGGAAGACCTGGCCAGCCTGCGCACGCGCTACTTGCTGGGCAACGACGGCATCATCAATCTGGCCTACCGCTATCGCCGCGATCTGATCAGCAACAACGACCAGTTGAAACAGGCCGACTTCTCGTTCCTGTACCCGATCAACCCCACCTGGAGTGCGGTTGGCCGTTATTACTACTCGCTGCTGGATCGCAAGCCGCTGGAAATCATCGGCGGCGTGCAGTGGGACAGCTGCTGCCTGGCGGTCCGCGCGCTGGTACGCCGGTTCGTGCGCAACCGCGATGGCGAGATGGACAACTCCATCCAGTTCGAGTTTGTGCTCAAGGGCTTGAGCTCGTTTGGGCAGAACACGGACCGCACTTTGCGCCGTGCTATTCTCGGTTATTACCGCGACGACCTGTACCTGGTCCCGCCCAGCAACACCAACACCACGAGCAATCCGGACGATTACGATCCGAACCTGATTCCATGACCAAGCCTTTCTCTGTTCTTCTTGCCTCGCTGCTGGTGATCACCAGCACGGTCTCGCCGCTGGCCTCGGCGCAGCAATCCCAGCCGCTGGATCGTATCGCCGCCATCGTGGACGAGGACGTGGTGCTGCAGAGCGAGCTCGATCGCGCTGTGCGCAACGTCAAGTCGCAATATGCGGGCCGCGAAAACCAGCTGCCGCCGGACGATGTCCTGCAGCGTCAGGTGCTCGAGCGCCTGGTCCTGGTCAAGCTGCAGGTGGGCCGTGCCGACGGCAGCGGGATCCGCGTCAGCGATGAGGAACTCAACCGCGCCATCGCCAGCATCGCCCAGCAGAACGGCACCACCGTCGATGGCCTGCGCCAGAAGCTGGCGGCCGACGGCATGGCATACGGCGACTTCCGCTCGTCGGTGCGCGAGGAGATCATCGTGCAGCGCCTGCGTCAGAGCTTTGCGCAGAGCCGCATCAGCGTGAGCGAAGGCGAAGTGGATACCGCGCTGGCCCAGCAGGCCACGACCGGTAGCCAGTACCACCTGGCCCACATCCTGGTCGGCCTGCCCGAAGGCGCGACCGCCGACCAGATCGCCACCGGCCAGAAGAAGGTCGATGGCGTCAAGGCATTGATCGACAAGGGCGAGCTGGATTTCTCGGCAGCGGCGGTGCGTTATTCGGATAGCCCGAACGCGCTGGAAGGCGGTGACCTGGGCTGGCGCAGCCTGGACGAGATTCCCAACGCGTTTGCCCAGCTCATTCGCGACATGCAGCCTGGCCAAGTGGCCGGCCCGCTGCGTGGCCCCAGCGGTTTCCAGTTGCTCAAGCTGGTGGAAATGCGCGACGCCAATGCCGGCGGCGAGAAGAAGATGGTCACCGAGTACAACGCGCGCCACATCCTGGTCCGCATCGGCGACAACCAGACCGACGCGCAGGCCAAGGCCAAGATCGACACGCTGCGCGCCCGCATCACGGGCGGCGCGGACTTCCAGGCGACGGCCAAGGAGTCCTCCGAGGACACCAACAGCCGCAGCCAGGGCGGCGACCTGGGCTGGTTCCCGGCCGATGCGTTCGGCCCGGACTTCGGCAAGCAGGTCGAGAGCCTGGCCGATGGCGCCGTGTCCGAGCCGTTCCGCACCCAGGCCGGCTGGCACATCGTGCAGCGCGTCGGCAGCCGCCAGACCGATGTCAGTTCCGAAAACCAGCGTGCGCAGATCCGTGAAACGATCGGTCGCCGCAAGCTGGAAGAGGAATACAACCGCTACCTGCAGGAACTGCGTGGCGAAGCGTACGTGAGCTACCGCACCGGCGATCGTGCCGACGGCAATGCCACTGCAGAGCCGACCAAGCCGGCCGAACCGGCTGCCCCGACCCCGCCGCCGGCACAGCCGGCGCGCTGAGCCGATGGGGGTCCCCTCGCTCGCGCTAGTGCCGGGCGAGCCGGCCGGGATCGGGCCGGAACTGTGTGTGCGGCTCGCCCAACGGCCGCGCACGGATGCGCACCTGATCGCCTACGCCGATCCTGACACCCTGCACAGCGCCGCACAGGCGCTGTCGCTGTGTGTGCGCCTGCTCGATCCGGACCAGCCTGCGCGTCGCCCCGGCGACCTGCCGTTGTTTCCGGTTCGACAGGCGGCGCCGACCCGCTTCGGCCACGCCGATCCCGCCAATGCCGCCGCGGTGATTGCCGCCCTGCGCACGGCCGCTGGCCACTGTCTGGCCGGGCGCCTGCAAGGCATCGTGACCGGCCCGGTGCACAAGGCGGTCATCAACGCCGGCGGCATCGCCTATACCGGCACCACTGAATTGCTGGCCGAACAGGCCGGCTGCCCGGTGGTGATGATGCTGGCCAACAGCATCGTGCGCGTGGCGCTGGTGACCACGCACCTGCCGCTACGCGCGGTCGCCGATGCGATCAGCGCCGACGCGCTGATGCAGTGCCTACGCATCACCCATACCGCCTTGCAGCGCGACTTCGGCCTGCCGACGCCGCGCATTGCCGTGCTCGGCCTCAACCCGCATGCGGGCGAGGACGGCCACCTGGGCCGCGAAGAACTGGATGTGATCATTCCGGTTCTGCAGCAGCTGCGCGGCGAGGGCCTGCAACTGATCGGGCCATTGCCGGCAGACACCGCCTTCCTGCCGCAGAAACTGAGTGGCTTCGACGCGGTGGTGGCGATGTACCACGACCAGGGCCTGCCGGTGCTCAAGTACAGCGGTTTCGAGCAGGCGGTGAACATCACCCTGGGCCTGCCCTACCCGCGCGTGGCGGTGGATCACGGCACCGCGCTGGAACTGGCCGGACGCGGCACCGCCGACCCGTCCAGCCTGATGGCGGCCACGGCGTTGTGCGCGCGGCTGGCGGCGCGCGGCTGAGCCACCATCCAGGCAAGGTATTGCGAAGCTGCGTGCGCGTCACTGGCCGTGGCGGCATACGCCGCGCACGTCGCACCACACGGCGTGCAGCCGCCGGCTCCGTTAAACTGCGCAGATGAATTCTTCCTTCAGCGCACCGGCCAAGAAGTCGCTTGGCCAGCACTTTCTTGCCGACCGGTATTACATCGACCGGATCGTGCAGGCGGTGGGCCCGCGCGCCGGCCAGCATATGGTCGAAATCGGCCCCGGTCAGGGCGCCATCACCTTCCCGCTATTGCGCACCCATGGCGCGTTGACCGTGATCGAGTTCGATCGCGACCTGATCGCTCCATTGACCGACGCTGCAGCGCCGATCGGCGCGCTGAGCATCATTCATCGCGACGTGCTCAGCGTGGATTTCACCGCACTGGCCGACGGCACGCCGATCCGCCTGGTCGGCAACCTGCCCTACAACATTTCCTCGCCGATCCTGTTTCATGCGCTGGACCATGCCGCGGCCGTGGCCGACATGCATTTCATGCTGCAGAAGGAAGTGGTCGACCGCATGGCGGCCGGTCCCGGCAGCAAGGTGTATGGCCGGCTAAGTGTGATGCTGCAGGCGTACTGCGAGGTCACCGCGTTGTTCGTGGTGCCTCCAGGCGCGTTCCGGCCGCCGCCGAAGGTGGACTCGGCCGTGGTGCGGCTGGTGCCGCGCGACCCGGCCACGGTGCAGATCAAGGACCGCCGCCGCTTCGCCGATGTGGTGCGCGCCGGTTTCGGGCAGCGCCGCAAGACCCTGCGCAATGCCTTGTCCAATGTGTGCGAACCAGCGCATTTCGAGGCCGCCGGCGTGCGTCCGGATGCCCGCGCCGAGCAGCTCGAGGTCGCCGATTTCATCCGGCTGGCCAATGTCGAGCTGGCTTGAGCACCGCTCCCACAGTGGTTTATTTAGACTTTTCCCATGCACGATGATCCACGCTATCGGGTCGAGGTCGAGGTCTCGCCGCGCTTCCTCGCCCACCAATCGACCCCGGAAGAAGGCCGTTACGCCTTCGCTTACAGCATCCGTATCCAGAATGCGGGCGCGGTGCCTGCGCGCCTGATGGCGCGCCACTGGAAGATCACCGATGCCAACGGTCGCACCGAACAGGTCGATGGCGAAGGCGTGGTCGGCGAACAACCCTGGCTGCGTCCCGGCGAAGCGTTCCAGTACACCTCCGGGGTGCTGCTGGAAACCGAACAGGGCCAGATGCAGGGCCACTATGACATGGTGGCCGACGATGGCACCGAATTCACCGCCCCGATCGCCGCCTTCGTGCTGAGCGTACCCAGGACGCTGCACTGATGACTGCTGGATTGATGGAGCGCGCGCGATGAGCGTCTGGGCAATTGGCGACCTGCAGGGGTGTTACGACATCACCCAGCGCCTGCTGGAAAAGGTGAACTTCGACCCGGCCCGGGACACGCTGTGGTTCTGCGGCGACCTGGTCAACCGTGGCGGGCAATCGCTGGAGACGTTGCGCCTGGTGCATTCGCTGCGCGCGCATAGCGTGGTGGTGCTGGGCAATCACGACCTCTCGCTGCTGGCGATCGGTGCACGCTCGGAAGAGGAGCAGCGCAAGGTCAATCCAGACCTGCAGCGCATCGTGCTGG
Source organism: Xanthomonas sp. NCPPB 1325 (assembly GCF_041477645.2). Taxonomy (NCBI): domain Bacteria; kingdom Pseudomonadati; phylum Pseudomonadota; class Gammaproteobacteria; order Lysobacterales; family Lysobacteraceae; genus Xanthomonas; species Xanthomonas sp. NCPPB 1325. The sequence continues at coordinate 1,171,093 of NZ_CM192985.1, read as the reverse complement.
CCGAGGACCGCGACGTGCTGCTGGACTGGCTGCGCATGCAGAAGCTGGCGCATGTGGATCGCGAGCTGGGCTGGATGATGATCCATGCCGGGCTGGCCCCGAAGTGGACCACCCAGATGGCCGAGAAACATGCCCGCGAGGTCGAGCAGCAGTTGCAGGGCGGTGGCTATCGCAAGCTGTTGCGCAACATGTACGGCGATCAGCCCGGCTGGTCGCCGGGGCTGAGCGGCTATGAGCGCAGCCGCGCGATCATCAACCTGTTCACGCGCATGCGCTATTGCACCCCGCGCGGGCGGATCGCCACCGACGACAAGGGTACGCCCGGCACCCAGGCGCAGGGCCTGTATCCCTGGTTCGAAGTGCCCGGCCGGGTCGAACGCGATCTGAAGATCGTCTGCGGGCATTGGTCGGCGCTGGGCCTGACGATCACCCAGGGCGTGCACGCCATCGATACCGGCGCGGTGTGGGGCGGCAAGCTCACCGCCCTGCAGCTGGACACCGACGAACTACGTGTCGTGCAGGTCCCCGGGCGCGAAGTCCCCACTCCGGCAGCACCGGCAGCGCATGCGCCGCGGCGCCCGCGCGAAGGCCAGGGCCGCCAGCGCGGGCGTGGCCGTGGACGGGGCCATGGCAGTGGCGGTGGCGCGAACACGGGGGCCGACACAACGGCGCCCAACCGGCCGGCCACACCGGCAACGGAATGATTCGCCAGAGGCGTGCGGCACGACGCGCGTCTGGCTGACTATCGCAAGGTCGCGCGATGCGCGCCGCATGCAGCAGCGTGCGGCCTGTGACTCAGCACGGACGCTTCGCGCTCCTAGCATTCCAACGTTTCAATGCGCAGAAAAAACGCAAGTGTCACCAGGCTTGCGCCTAGATCTGGCTCCAGTTCTAGGCCCGCATCAATTGCTGATGTCCCGCATGCCGGAACCTTGAGGCAGTCCCGTAATTGCAGCTCGGCCGCTGACTGCGCCGACCGAGTAAATGGCCATGCCATTGCGGCACTCGCATGGCGGCTGTAGCCGATGACGCAGCCAGGCCCTTCGACCTGGGTGAGGCGCGAATGATCGTGCCGGCACTACGTGCAGCGCCGCGATATGCGTCGCCATCACTCCGTGCGAATCGCGACACATCACGCCTCATGGATTGAATAAAACACTAACCGCTTTGCATCTCTGTTTCGAATTTCTCTCTGGCTGGTTGGATGGCATTTCCAACGATCGGGCCTGCAACCGTCTGCGGTTATTCATTGAGTGATATCCAACACACTGCTGCGGAGATGTTTTTCCACAAACAGTTATGACGCGCTTATTTCCTGACGCACTTTCCTGATGCATCGAGAGGTATGAGGAAACGCGCGCGAAACAGCGCGATTCCGCTGAGTCGCGCACTTTTTCATCACGTCATTCTCAAACCTCCTAAGCCATCGGGCATTTACAGGCGCCAAGGCATTGCCATCGCTTGGGTCCGGCAGGCAGATTGAAATCGCTGGCTGCTTGCGCACGCACAGTGGCAACGCAGCACAGTCTGCCTCCATCGCAACAGTGGGGCTGCCGGGACGAGATACCGCTTTGCCGTGACCCGGGCCGCCGCACCATAGGAACCTTTGCATGCGCACACCGTTGAATGTTGTCGCTGTCTCCGGCAGCTCGGCCCGTCCGTCGCGCAGCCTTGCGCTGACCGAGGCGACCCTGGCCGCACTGGCCCAACGCATTGCGATCAAGCCCAGCATCGTGCACCTGGGCGATATCGCCCGGCCGCTGGGTGCAGCACTGTGGCGCAACGAACTGGACGAGCACACCGAACACGCACTTCGCCAGATCGAGGCCGCGGATCTATTGCTGGTGGTCGCACCGGTATATCGCGGTTCCTATCCAGGGCTGCTGAAGCATCTGTTCGATCTCATCGACATCAGCGCCTTGATCGATACGCCCGTCCTGCTCGCCGCCACCGGCGGCAGTGAGCGGCATGCGCTGGTGATCGACCACCAGCTGCGCCCGTTGTTCGCCTTCTTCCAGGCACTGGCCCTGCCGGTCGGCATCTATGCCGCCGAAGCGGATTTTCAGGATTACCGGGTGAGCAATCCGGCGCTGCGCGAGCGCATCGCGCTGGCCGCAGAACGTGCCGCCGGCGTGCTTGGTGCGCGACCAGATGCGCTATTGCGTATTGCCTGAACCAGTCGCCGGCGGTGTGCACTGCCTGAGCGGCACGCGCGCTGAAACGCAGGAAGCGCTCAACCGATCCACGCCTGAGGACACCACGATGCAGATGTTCTGGTTCATCCCCACCCACGGCGACAGCCGCTATCTGGGCACCAGCGACGGCGCACGCCAGGTCAGTGCCGAGTACGTCACCCAGGTGGCGGTCGCTGCCGACACGCTGGGCTACGAAGGTGTGCTGATTCCCACCGGGCGCTCGTGCGAGGACCCGTGGGTGATCGCCTCCAGCCTGATCAATGCCACGCGTCGGTTGAAGTTCCTGGTCGCGCTGCGCCCGGGGTTGATGGCACCGGCGCTGGCCGCGCGCACGGCGGCCAGCTTCGACCGGCTCTCCGGTGGGCGCTTGCTGGTGAATCTGGTCACCGGTGGCGACCGCGGCGAGCTGGAAGGCGATGGCGTGTTCCTGGACCACGCCGAGCGTTACGAAGCCTCGGCCGAATTCATCCGCATCTGGCGCGAGATCATCGCCCACAGCCACACCGGCGAGAGCTACGACTTCGATGGTAAACACCTGCAGGTCAAGGCTGCCAAGCTGCTGTATCCCACGGTGCAGACGCCGTATCCGCCGGTCTGGTTCGGTGGCTCGTCCGATGCCGCGCACGATCTGGCGGCCGAGCAAGTGGATACCTACCTGACCTGGGGCGAGCCGCCGGAAGCGGTGGCCGAAAAGATCGCCTCGGTGCGCAGCAAGGCCGCTGCACTCGGGCGCACGCTCACCTTCGGCATCCGCCTGCACGTGATCGTGCGCGAAACCGACGAGGCAGCATGGGCGGCGGCGGAATCGCTGATCAGTCATCTCGACGACGAAACCGTGGAGCGCGCGCAGAGTGCGTTTGCGCGCATGGATTCGGTGGGCCAGCGACGCATGGCTGCACTGCACGGCCGCGGTCAGCGCCGGACACGCGCCGATCTGGAAGTCAGTCCCAACCTGTGGGCCGGCGTCGGTCTGGTGCGCGGCGGTGCCGGCACCGCGCTGGTGGGCGACCCGCAGACCGTGGCCAGGCGGATCGAGGAATACGCCGCGCTCGGCATCGACACCTTCATCTTCTCGGGCTACCCGCATCTGGAAGAGGCCTACCGCTTCGCCGAGCTGGTGTTCCCGCTGCTGCCGCGCGCGATCAAACAAAAACTTCCCGGCCAGGCACTGAGCGGGCCCTTCGGCGAAGTCATCGCCAACACCATCGTGCCACGCGCTTCGGCGCGCTGACTGGAGCCCTCATGAAGCGTCGCAACCTGCTCAAACTCGGAACGCTCGCCGGCGTCGCGCTCGGCAGTTCACCGCTGTTGCCGCGCGCCGCATTCGCGCAAGCCAAGCCCGCAGTTCCCAAGCAACTGCGCCTGGACTATGCCTATTACTCGCCCACTTCGCTGGTGCTCAAGCACTTCGGTTGGCTTGAACAAGCGCTCAAGGCGCAGGGCACCGAGGTGACCTGGGTGCTGTCGGCCGGCAGCAACCGCGCACTCGAATACCTGGCCGGCAACAGCATCGATTTCGCCAGCACCGCTGGCCTGGCCGCCTTGCTGGCGCGCGCCAACGGCAATCCGGTCAAGGCGGTCTACGTCTATTCCCGGCCGGAGTGGGTTGCACTGGCCGTCGGCAAGCGTTCGCCGATCCAGCGCGTGGCCGAGCTCAAAGGCAAGCGGATCGCGGCAACCAAGGGCACCGATGCCTATCTCTTCCTGCTGCGTGCGCTCCGCCAGGCGGGGCTGGACAAGAACGCGGTGAACATCGTCCATCTGCAGCATGCCGATGGCCGTACCGCGCTGGAGCGCGGCGATGTGGACGCCTGGTCGGGACTGGATCCGCACCTGGCGGCCAGCCAGATCGAAGCCGGCTCACGCTTGATCTACCGTAACGTGGCCTTCAATTCGTACGGTTTCCTGAACACCAGCGAGGCGTTTGCCGCGGCCTACCCGGCGCAGATTCCGCTGGTGCTGCAGGCCTATGAAAAGGCGCGCCGCTGGGCCATCGAGCATCCCGACGCGCTGGTCGGCCTGATCGCCGAGGAGGCCCGCGTCTCGCTGCCGGTGGCCAAGCTACAGCTGCAGCGCAACGACTTCAGTCGTCCGCTGATCGGCGCCGAGCAACATGCCGCCTTGCAGAGCGCTGCGCCGATCCTGCTCGAAGAAGGTCTGGTCCGGCCCGGCACCGATCTGAGCAAGGTGCTGGCCACGCTGATCGATGCCAGCTACGCCAAACGCGCACACGTGGCGCAGGGCTGAGCGCGGCCATGAACGAGACCTCCTTGCGCGTTTCGCGCACGCTGGCCGGCACGCCATCGCGGCCGCGACTCAGGCTGCCGGCCAGCGGCCTTGGCTGGCTCCTGCCGCTCAGCTTCTTCGCCGCTATTGAATTGGCCGCTGCGTTCGGCTGGACGCCGCGCTACCTGCTGCCGCCGCCAAGCCAGATCCTGTCCACGCTTGCCGACGAGGCAGGCCGTGGCTTGGCTACCCACATCGGCGCCAGCGTGTTGCGCGTGCTGGCGGGCTTTACGATCGGCGCCGGGCTCGGCGTACTGGTCGGCGTGGGGGTGGGCCTGAGCCGCTGGCTGGAACGCCTGCTCGACCCCAGCTTCCAGGCATTGCGCGCGGTGCCCAGCCTGGCCTGGGTGCCGTTGCTGCTGCTGTGGATGGGGATCGACGAAGCACCCAAGATCACCCTGATCGCCATCGGCGCGTTTTTCCCGGTGTATCTGGGCGTGGTAACCGGGCTGCGCCAGGTCGACCGCACGCTGGTGGAACTTGGCGAAAGCTACGGCCTGTCCAAGCTGCGGCTGGTACGGAGGATCCTGCTTCCGGCCGCGCTGCCATCGATCTTCACCGGGCTGCGCACCAGCCTGAGCCTGGCCTGGATGTTTCTGGTCGCCGCCGAACTGATCGCCGCCACGCGGGGGCTGGGCTATCTGCTGAGCGATGGACGCGAAACCTCGCGCCCGGACATCGTGATCGGTGCCATCGTGTTGCTGGCACTGCTCGGCAAACTCAGCGACGGCGCGCTCAAGGCGATCGAGACGCGCACGCTGCACTGGCGCGACAACCTGCAGAACAGCCACGCCCACCTGCACGCGGCACACGACGCATGAGTGCCGGCCTGCAGATCCGGATCGCAGCAAAGCGCTTCGGCCAGCGCAGCGTGCTGCAGGATATCGACCTGCGCGTGGCACCCGGCCAGATCCTGAGCCTGATCGGCGCCAGCGGCTGCGGCAAAAGCACCTTGCTGCGCATCGTGTCCGGCCTGGAACGCGATTACACCGGCGAGGTGGTGCTGGACGGCGTGCGCGTGCAGGGCGCCGACCGCCGCATCGGCTTGATCTTCCAGGAACCACGTCTGTTGCCCTGGCTGGATGTGGCCGCCAATGTCGCCTTCGCCGACGACACCGGGCTGTCGCCAGCCGCTGCACGGCAATCGCCGCGCGTGCAGCAATTATTGGCCGAGGTCGGCCTGCTCGACCACGCCACCGCCTTACCCAAGCAGTTGTCCGGCGGCCAGGCGCAGCGGGTGGCACTGGCGCGCGGGCTGTATCGGCAGCCGCAGGTCCTGTTGCTGGACGAGCCCTTCAGCGCGGTGGATGCCTTCACCCGCATCAAACTGCAGGACCTGCTGCTGCGGCTGGCCCACGAGCACGGCTTCACCGTGTTGCTGGTGACCCACGATATCGAGGAGGCCGCCTATCTGAGCGACCGCGCCATCGTCATCGGCGGTCACCCCGGGTCGATCGTGCAAACGCAGGTGCTGGACACACCGCGTCCGCGCCACCGCCAGGACCATGCGCCAGCGCTACATCAGGCGCGGCAGGCATTGCTGGCCGCATTGCACGACATCCACGTGCTGTAGCCGCTGGCCCGTCCTCAGATGCATCCGTCGCTGCTGGGCAGTGACCGCATGCACTGCCGAATCGATTGCCAGCCCCCGCCACGGCTCACCCTTTGCGTCTTGAACGAGATCCCCGCATGACCGACCGCCGACCGCAACCGACCCTGCTCGATCCGCTGCACACCGCGCGGCGCCTGGCGAGCGAGTTTGCCGCCACGGCAGTCGAACGTGATGCACGTGGCGGCACGCCCAAGGCCGAGCGCGATGCGCTGCGCGCCAGCGGGCTGCTCGGCCTGAGCATCCCGGTGCAGCATGGCGGGCTGGGCGCCAGCTGGAGCGAGGTGCTGACGGTCGTGCGCGAGTTCGCCCGGGTCGATAGTTCGATCGCGCATGTGTTCGGCTTCCACCACCTGATGCTGGCCACCGTGCGCCTGTTCGGCCAGCCGGCGCAGTGGCAGCCCTGGCTGGAGCAGACCGCGCGCAAACACTGGTTCTGGGGCAACGCGCTCAACCCGCTGGATACGCGCACAGTGGCGGTGCAATGCGATGGCTGGCGCGAGTTTTCCGGCAGAAAGAGTTTCTGTTCCGGCGCCATCGATTCGCAGATGCTGATCGCCTCGGCGCTGGACGAACGCAGCGGCAAGCTGTTGATCGGTGCGATTCCCACCGCGCGCAGCGGCATTACGCTGGGTCACGACTGGGACAACATCGGCCAGCGCCAGACCGACAGCGGCAGCACCACCTTCGAGCGCGTGCGCGTGGAAGAGAGCGAACTGCTGCTCGATCCCGGACCCTTGAGTACGCCATTTGCGTGTCTGCGCCCGTTGCTGGCACAGCTGATGTTTGCGCATGTCTTCCTCGGCATCACCGAAGGCGCGTTCGAGGAGGCACGCCGCTACACCTTGACCGAAACGCGGCCGTGGCATCGCTCCGGGGTCGAGCAGGCCAGCGACGATCCGTACATCCTGGCCCATTACGGCGACTTCTGGCTGGGCCTGGAAAGCGCCCGCCTGCTGGCCGGGCGGGCTGCCGAACTGCTCGACGCCGCCTGGCGCAAGGAGCATGCGCTGGGCCGCGACGAACGCGCACAGGTCGCCGTGGCGGTGGCCGCCGCAAAGGTCGCCAGCACGCGTGTCGGGCTGGAGGTGTGCAGCAAACTGTTCGACGTCACCGGCGCGCGTGCCACGCATGCGGCACTGCGGCTGGACCGCTACTGGCGCAACCTGCGCACCCAGACCTTGCACGACCCGGTCGACTACAAGGTGCGCGAGCTCGGTGAGTGGGCACTGCGGCAACAGGCGCCCACACCGAGCTTCTATTCCTGAGCCGCCGATGCAGCGCCGATGGCGTGATCTGCTGCACGCAATCGCGCGTATCGCGCGACGCACGTTCGCCCCGTCATCCACCACGCCTTGCTGATGCACCGCGACGGCGTGGTCCGCGCCGAGGACATCCAGCTGTCGCCACAGCGCCTGCCCTCCCGTCTCGGTGACGAGCCGCCCGCGGATGGCCAGGCGCTGCTTGCACGGGCCTTTGCCAGACCGTTCGAGACAGGCGACGCCGCATTGCACGCAACGGTCAAAGAGCAGCTGTTCCGTGCGGCCTATCGGCACTGCGACCAGAATCAGGTCAGGACAGCTGCACTGTTGGGAGTCAGCCGCAACGTCGTGCGTGCACGGCTGATCGCGCAGGGCGAACTGGTCGTTAACACGCGCTCCGGCAGAGGTGCGCCTGCCCGGCGCAGGATGACGGTGCCGAGCGATCGGCACGGCTAGGCGCGCATGCTGCAACAGCGAGATCGCAGCGCAACGGCCAAGGCTCAGCGGCGCCGGTAGTCCACGTACTCGAACGCAAACGCATGGCGCTCGTCGGCCGCATGCGCCTGGCGCTGGACCGGTTCCCACACGGCGGGATCGATCGGCGGGAAATGCGTGTCGGCGCCGGCGACCACGGTATCCACTTCGGTCACTGCCAGCAGATCGGCATGTTCCAAGGTCAGCCGATACACCTCCCCGCCACCGATCACGCACAGCGCCTGCGCGCCCTCTTGCGCGGCACGTTCGATGGCCTGCTCCACCGATGCCACCGCCTGCATGCCCTCGAACGGCACGTGCCCCGAGCGCGTCAGCACTAGGTTCAACCGCCCCGGTAGCGCACGTCCCAACGACTGCGCCGTCTTGCGTCCCATCAGGATCGGCTTGCCCAACGTCAGCGCCTTGAAGCGCTTGAGGTCATCGGGCAATTTCCACGGCAAGTCGTTGTCGCGGCCAATGGCGTTGTTGCGGTCGAGGGCGACGATCAGCGAAATGCGCGGATGGGACGCCCGGGACCCGGAAAGCGAGGTGCCGCCCAACGCCGGGTCCGCCGCATCCGTAACGTTCGCAGCACTGCCGGTCGTTGCAATTGCAGTTGCAGTCGCCGTTCGCGCGCCCCGGGTCCCGGGTCCCGGGTCCCGGCCCTTCATACCGCCACCGGCGCCTTGATCGCCGGATGCGGGTCGTAGCCTTCGATGGCGATGTCTTCGAAGCGGAACGCGAACAGGTCGGTCACCTCCGGATTCAGGCGCAAGCTGGGCAGCGCGCGCGGTGTGCGCGTCAGCTGCTCGCGCGCCTGTTCGAAGTGATTCGAATACAGATGCGCATCGCCCAGCGTATGCACGAAATCGCCCACACCCAGGCCGGTGGCCTGCGCCACCATGTGGGTCAGCAACGCATAGCTGGCGATATTGAACGGCACGCCCAGAAAAATGTCGCCACTGCGCTGGTACAGCTGGCAACTGAGCTTGCCGTTCACCACGTAGAACTGGAACAGGCTGTGGCACGGCATCAGCGCCATCTGCGGCAATTCGCCCACATTCCAGGCGCTGATCACCAGCCGGCGCGAATCCGGGTTGCGCTTGATCTCGTCCACCAGCCATTGCATCTGATCGATCTCGACGCCGTCCGGGCCGGTCCAGCGTCGCCATTGCTTGCCGTACACCGGACCCAGGTCGCCATTGGCGTCGGCCCATTCGTCCCAGATGCGCACCTGGTTGTCTTTCAGATACCCGATGTTGGTATCGCCCTGCAGGAACCACAGCAGCTCGTGAATGATCGAGCGCAGATGCAGCTTCTTGGTGGTGACCAGCGGAAAGCCGTCGTTGAGGTCGAAGCGCATCTGCCAGCCGAACACGCTGCGCGTGCCGGTGCCGGTGCGGTCGGACTTCTCGGCGCCGTGTTCCAGCACATGCCGCAGCAGATCCAGATACGGCCTCACTTGACCGCCTCCGCCGTGGCCGGTGCTGCAACCATCGGCTGCAGCACCGGCGCGCGGCGCGACATCGCCAGCAGCACCAGGCCCACGGCAATCAACGGCAGGCTCAGGATCTGCCCCATCGTCAGCCAGTTGAAGGCCAGGTAGCCGATCGGCGCATCCGGCACGCGCACGAACTCCACGATGAAGCGGAATACGCCGTACAGCAGCGCGAACAGGCCCGACACCGCGTAACGGGCACGCGGCTTCATCGAGAACGCCCACAGCACCACGAACATCACCACGCCTTCTAGCGCCGCTTCGTAAAGCTGCGAGGGATGGCGTGCAAACTGATTCAATGCGCCGGCGGCGTACTGCGCCTGGATCTGCGCCGGCAACTGGTCGGCAAGCTCCGGCGCATGCGGAAAGATCACGCCCCAGCCAGCCTGCGTGAACTTGCCCCACAACTCGCCGCCGACGAAATTGCCGAGCCTCCCGAACCCAAGTCCCAGCGGCACCAGCGGCGCGACAAAATCCATGACATCGAAGAAATGCAGCCGGTGCTTGCGTGCCCACAGCCAGCAGGCGATCAGCACGCCGAGCAGGCCACCGTGGAAGCTCATGCCACCTTCCCACACCTTGAACAGGATCAGCGGGTTGGCCAGGAAGGTCTCGAAGGCATAGAACAGCATGTAGCCGATGCGCCCGCCCAGCACCACGCCGAGCATGCCGTAGAACAGCAGGTCGGAAAAACCGTCCATGTCTACCCCGGGCAGGCGGCCGCGCAGGATGCGCGAGCGACCCAGCGCCCAGGCCGAGAAGAACGCCGCCAGATACATCAAGCCGTACCAGTGCACCTGTACCGGGCCGAGCGAGAAGGCGATGGGGTCGATGGCGTGCAGATAGATCATGCGGACCGCGGATCACATAGAGCGAGGCCGCTATTCTGACACCTTGGACGCGCTCAGCCTAAAAGCTGGGGCCGGTTGGGCAGCTCGTCTTCATGCGACGCGTCGGCGCCGCGCGGGAAGTGAGCGACCAGCAGCTCGGTCACTGCCTCAATACCCGCCAGCACCGCCACCTCGTACTGCCCCTCGCGCAGGAACTGCTGCATGCGCCGGCACACCTCGTCCCACTGCGCCTGCGGCACCTGGCTGCGCAGGCCGCGGTCGGCCACCACCTCGATGGCATGGTCGGCCAGCAGCAGATAGACCAGCACGCCGTTATTGCCTTCGGTGTCCCAGGCACGCAGCTGCGCGAACGCCTGCTCGGCGCGCTGGCGGGCCGTTTGCCCGCGCCACAGCGCCCCCAGCGGCAGGTCCGCCTCGACCGCCACCATGATCTGGCCGGTGTGGCTGCGCTCGCTGTCGGCCACGGCGGCAGTGATGGTCTCCATGCACCTGGCGGGAAACCGACGCTGCGCCGAGGGCGCGAACAGATGCCTGAGCAGTCGCATTACCAGCTCCCCGAGGCGCCACCGCCTCCCGATGATCCACCGCCGCCACCCCAGCCGCCGCCGCCAAAGCCACCGCGGCCACCGCCCCCGAACCCTCCAAAGCCGCCACCGCCCCAGCCGCCACCGCCGACGAAGCGTCCCGGCGAGCCGGAGGCCAGCCCCGCCAACAGCCCGATCACCGCAGCGCCTGCGCTGGCGAACAGCAACGAGGTGAACAGCAAGGCCGCGCCACCAGCGGCCACTCCGGTCAGCACGGCACGCAACGGGCGCGGCAACGCGCCAAGGATCCCGCGCGCCACCATCGCCACCACGAAGCCGATGAACAACGCCATGATCCAGCCCCCACTGGCGCCAGCGCCGGCACCGCCCTCGTGCCCGCTGACCGGCGCCGGCAGCGCCTCGCCTTCGATCAGTCCGGCCAGCGTCGCCGTTGCATCACGGATACCGCCGCCGTAGTCGCCCTCGCGAAAGCGCGGTGCCAGATATTCCTGGATGACGCGGTTGGCCACGATGTCGGGGATGGCGCCCTCCAGGCCGTACCCGGGCTGGATACGCACGCGACGGTCGTCCTTGGCCACCAGCAGCAGCACGCCGTCGTCCACGCCCTTGCGGCCGATTTTCCACTGGTCGAATACGCGCTGGGTGTATTGCTCGATCGACTCCGGCTGGGTGGTCGGCACGATCAGGATCTGCAACTGCGCGCCCTTGCGTTGCTGCAGGGCCAGCGCCTGTTGCTCCAGTTGCTGGATCTGCGCGGCATCCAGCGTGCCGGTGACATCGACGACCGGCGAACGCAGCGGCGGGATGGCAGCCAGATCCTGCGCCAGCAGCGATGCCGGCAGCAGCAGCAACACCATCATCCACACCACTCTCAAAGACGCTCGCCGCATTGCCAACTCCTACCTGATGCGTACTGACATTCAGTCGTTCCCTGCTTCCACCGGGAGACGGGGGCGGATGAGGGCAGGAACGAAGCCTAGTGCAGTTGGACGACACAGAGGCTTCGCTCGTACCCTCACCCCAACCCCTCTCCCGACGGGAGAGGGGCTCATATTCTGCTCATACACGGTTTGCAAATGCGTTTTGCAGACTCTTGTCGATTTGACGCCGTGAAACAGCTCAGTCGTTCCCTTCTCGAAGGTGCCGCGAGAGGCGGATGAGGGTGCGAGCGGAGCCACGTGCAATTGGAAGACACAGAAGCTTCGCGCCGTACCCTCACCCCAACCCCTTTCCCGCCGGGAGAGCGGCTTGCGGTTACTGCGCGGGCTGCTGATTACTGCGCAGGCTGCGGTGCAGGCTGTTGCTGCGGCGTCGGCTGGTTACCGAAATCCACCTGCGGGGCGCGCGAAATCTGCGCTTCGTTCTCCACGCTGAAATTCGGCTTGGGCTGGTAGCCGAAGATCTTGGCGGTGATCACCTGCGGGAACGAACGGATGTAGGTGTTGTAGTCCTGCACGGTCTGGATATACCGGCCGCGCGCCACGGTGATGCGGTTTTCGGTGCCTTCCAGCTGCACCTGCAGGTCGCGGAACGACTGGTCGGACTTGAGCTGCGGATAGTTTTCGCTGACCACCAGCAACCGCGACAGCGCACTCCCGAGTTCGCCCTGGGCCTGCTGGAATTGCTTCAACGAGGCCTCGTCATCGGCATTGACCTGGATCTGACCAACCCGTGCGCGCGCATTGGTCACCTCGGTCAGCACCTGACGCTCCTGCTGCGCGTAGCCCTGCACGGTGCGCACCAGATTGGGAATCAGATCGGCGCGGCGCTGATATTGATTGAGCACCTCCGACCAACCGGCCTTGACGCCTTCTTCCTTCTGCTGGATCGCGTTATAGCCGCAACCGGACAGCGACGCGGTCAGGATCAGCAACACCAGGGCGCGAATCAGGACAGGCATGCAGGCGATTCCGTTGAAAGAAGGCGCGAGCATGCCATGGGCCAGGTCAAGCCCGCATGCACATGCCCGCATCTGAAACGGCCCTGCGTTGTAGAGGCCGGCAGCAGGCAAGCGCGAATGATGGTCGGTACGCGGGTGGCTAGCGCCCGGCCGGTAACTGGCTGGCAATAAAGCGGCGCTCACTCTGGCCCAGGCCCGCGATGCGGGTTGCCACCGATGTCGGCACCCCAAAGGCAGCGGACGGGCGGGCACTCATCCGACCCGATCACCGGACGCGCCGGCATCGCCATCCAGCCATGTCTCCATACCCGCACCTGTCGCCGTATCGACGGTGGACGCGCGGCCCTGCAATCGCTCCGGGACAATTCCTCCTGTGCTGCCGAAGGCCTTCAGAACAGCCGTGGCAACAGGATCAATCCCCAGCACAGCAGCACGTTGAGTAGCAGCAGGAACACCGCGGCCGAGCCCATGTCCTTGGCACGCCCGGCCAGCACGTGATGCTCCGGGCCGTAACGCTCGATCACCGCTTCGATGGCCGAATTCAGCAGCTCGGCGGCCAGCACGATCAACAACGGCGCGATCAGCGCGATACGTTCCAGCGGTGATTGCCCCAGCCAGAGGCCCAACGGGGCCATGACCGTCGCCAGGCACACTTCGAGCCGGAATGAGGATTCATGCAACCACGCGGCGCGCAAGCCCTGCCACGACCAGATCGCTGCCTTGAGCATGCGGCGCGGGCCGCGCGGCACGTGTCCCAGTTGATCAGCCATGCGTCGGTGCTTGCGCCCCGGCAGGGCGTGTCTGAGGACAGGGAAAACGCATGGCATGGTCGCTGCTGGGGAAAGTGCGAATCTTGCACCGTGGCGCTGCGCATCGCCAGCCGCAGTCCGGTTTGCCCTCAGCTTGCAGACTGCTGCACCATGGCAAGCCCGCTCAATCACTGCAGGTTTCTCGCATGATCAGACACAACTTGCGCACACTGCTGTGCGCCCTCGTGCTGCTGTCCAGCCAGGTGCATGCGCAGCCCCTGCACGCGGCACCGGCCGTCCCCGCACAGGTGTCCAATACCGCATGGGAACAGGACATGCAGCGCTTCGCCGCCAGCGACGCGCGCCAACCGCCGCCCAGGCACGGCATCGTGTTCGTCGGCAGCTCGTCGATCCGCTTCTGGGAAACGCTGGCGCAGGATTTCCCCGGCGCCCCGGTGATCAACCGCGGTTTTGGCGGCTCGGAAGTCCGCGACAGCACCTGGTATGCCGACCGCATCGTGATCCCGTACGCACCACGCCAGGTGGTGCTGTATGCCGGCGACAACGATCTCAACAGCGGCCGTACGCCCGAGCAGGTGCGCGACGATGTGCTGGCCTTCGTCACCCGCGTTCGCCGCGACCTGCCCGAGGCGCGCATCAGTTATCTGTCGATCAAGCCCAGCCCCTCGCGCGCGCAATTGCTGCCGGCGGTGATCACCGCCAATCGCCTGATCAAGGCGGCACTGGCGCCACTGCCGCGGGTGGACTACGTGGATGTCTACACGCCCATGCTCGATGCCGCCGGCAAGCCACGTCCGGAGCTGTTTCGCGAGGACATGCTGCACATGACCGCCGATGGTTACGCGATCTGGCGCAAGGCCGTCGCCCCGGTGCTGGAACCGTAGTCACCGCTGAGTGATCCCGCTCGGACCAGTGGCGCGGCCGTTGGCCAGGGCGCGCCGCCAATGCGTCGATCGCAACGGCAAGCTGCAACGTGGACGCAGAAGGCCCTTCGCCGCGCAGCCGTTCCGATCAATCCCGCCAGGCAGCCGACACTGATGCCCTGCCTGCGGGCAGGCCGCCAGTGTCAGGCAACCACCACGGCCACCGAGGTCCCCTGCCCGGCCTCGCTTTCCAGCTCGATCCGCCATCCAAAGCGGTCGCACAAGCGCCGCACGATCGACAGACCGAGGCCGGTGCCCTGCGGGCGCGTGGGGTCGGCGCGGAAGAACGGCTCGAATGCCCGCGCACGTGCTTCATCGCTCATGCCGATGCCGGTATCGCGTACCACGATGCGGTCCTGTGTCACCTCGACCTCGATGCTGCCGGTGTCGGTGTAGGCGCAGGCGTTGCGCAGCAGATTGCTGAGTACCACCCGCATCACCCGCGGCGGCGCGAACATCTGCAGGCTGCGGTCACCCACCATGCGCAGGGACACCGGCTTGTCGCCGAGCAGCTCGCGCGCACTTTCGACTTCTTCGCTGGCCAGCTCGGCCGCATCGAAGGTCTCGCTCTGCGGGTCGATCTCCGCTTCGCGCGCCAGGATCAGGAAGGCATCGATCACCGCTTCCATGTCGCGGCCGGCGCGCTGGATCCGGCGCAGGCTGCGCTGGGTGCGCTGTGACAGCTCGTCGTCGGCCAGTGCCATGTCGGTGGCGACGCGAATCACCGTCAGCGGTGTACGCAGTTCGTGGCTAGCGTCGCGGGTGAAGTTGCGTTCGCGTGCGACATGCTCGCTGACCCGCAGCCCCAGCGCATGCAATGCAGCAGCCAGCTGCCGGGTTTCGCCCTGCAACTCTGCGGGCAGGCGTTCCGGCGAAAGTTCGTCGACATCCGGGTTGCGCGGATCCCAATGCGACACCCGCAGCGCAAGCCAGCTGATCGGTGACACCAGCCGCTTGGAGACGCGGTAGGTGAACCAGGACACGCCATAGATCCCCAGCAACACGATGATCGCCGGCACCACCCCAAACCACAGGGTCAGATGCGCCGCACGCGAGCGCGGGAAGACCAGGTACAAGCGCCCTTCCGGATGTTGGTCCACATAGACCAGCGCGTCGGCGGCGGCCACTTCGCTGAAGCCCGGCGACAAGGTCTGCAGCGCGCGCGGGATGGCCTGGTCGCCAGCGCCGGCAGGTGCGAAATATCCCTGGATGTTGCGTGTATTCGGCGGCCGATTGTCCGGTGCGCTCTTGTGCATCTGCCAGAAATGCACAGCCTCGTCGGCGAGCACCGTGCGCACCAGGCTGTATTTAATGACAAGCGAAATCAGGTACCCGCCCAGCACGATCGCCAGGCTCGCCAGCGCGACCTGTAGCAGGAAGGCAAGACGTATTTTTCGCGGGAGCCCGTGTGGCATTGCTGCATCCAGGGGAGAGCGCCGGAGTATAGGCAACGCTTCCGTGAGTCCGTCGTGTAGCCAGCCGGCAGCACGGGAGAACGAGCGGCGCGCGAGCGCCTACAGGACTGGCCGGCCGCCAGACGGCGGCCGGCCAGGACATCAGGCCATCGGTTGGGCGATGTCGGCGATGCGGTAGCCGGCGCTCTGCACGGTGTGCAGCAGCGGGCGGTCGAACGGCTTGTCGATGATCTTGCGCAGGTTGTACAGATGGCTGCGCAGGGTGTCCGAATCCGGCAAGCCATTGCCCCAGATTTCGCGCTCGATTTCCTGGCGGGTCACCACGCGCGGCGACTCGCGCATCAGGATGGTCAGCAGGCGCAGACCGATCGGCGAGAGCTGCAGCTCGGTGCCGGCACGGGTGGCGCGCATGCTCACCGGGTCCAGTACCAGATCGGCGACCTTGAGCACTTCCGAGCCCACCTGGCGGCGCTCGCGACGGATCAGGGCACGCAAGCGTGCTTCCAGTTCCTGGATCGCGAAGGGCTTGGTCAGGTAATCGTCGGCGCCGAAGCCCAGGCCGGTGAGCTTGTCGTCCAGCGTGTCGCGGGCGGTTAGCATCAACACCGGGGTGGACTTGCGTGCGTCGTTACGCAGGCGGCGGCACACTTCGATACCGTCAAGGCGTGGCAGCATGAGATCCAGCACGACCACGTCGTAACTGTTCTCGGCGGCCAGACGGTAACCGTCGAGTCCGTCCTGCGCATAGTCGACCTCGAAGCCACGGCCTTCCAGGTATTCGCCGATCATTTCGGAGATATTGCGGTTGTCTTCGACGACCAGCACGAGGCCGGACGTTTCCTTGGTCTGACGCATGGACTTTCCTCGGTCTTCAGCTTTGTGAAACATGCCGGATCGGCGGTGGAAAGAACGTGAAGACCGGATAACGCTTTGTGACGCGCAGGGTCTAGCGCGGTAGCAGCGGACGCAGCGCGGGCCACACCGTCTCCAGCACCTTGGGCTGGGCTGCGGCGGTCGGATGCAGACCGTCGTTCTGCATCAGCCCCGGCTGCAATGCCACCTTTTCCAGGAAGAACGGCACCAGCGCGGTGGTGTACTGTTTCGACAGGTCTGCGTAGGTGGCCTTGAGGCGCTCGCGGTAGGCCGGGCCGTAGTTGGGCGGTACGTCGATGCCCAGCAACAGCACCTTGGCACCGGCCCGTTGGCTGAGCTGGATCATCTTTTCCAGGTTGCCCTTGAGTTGGGCCGGGGTCAGGCCGCGCAGCGCGTCGTTGCCGCCCAGCTCGATCACCACCACGCCGGGACGGTGTTTTTCCAGCAGGCCGGGCAACCGGGTCAGCGCACCGGAGGTGGTTTCGCCGCTGATGCTGGCATTGACGACCGCCGGTGGCGTCGCCATGTCACGCTTCAGGCGTTGGTCCAGCAAGGTCACCCAGCCGGACTGCACCGGAATGTTGTGCGCAGCGCTCAGGCTGTCGCCAACGACCAGGATCGGTGCCGTGGTGGCCGGACTTTTGGCAGAGGCAATCCCCGGCGCAAGCAGGGACAGTGCCAGCAGCCACAGGGCCAGCACGCCATATCGCAGTGTTCTTTCACGCATTCGGAGATTCCTCATCGACAGTCTGGCCCCCCGCTCCAGCACCCGCACCGCCATCGACGTCCGCGAGGTCGGCAAGTCCGTCAGCGGACCGGAGGGAACACTCCACATCCTCGACAACGTGAGCTTGACGGTCAGTGAAGGCGACAGCATCGCCATCGTCGGCGCCTCCGGTTCGGGCAAGACCACCCTGCTCGGCCTGCTGGCCGGACTGGACCTGCCCAGCCGCGGCAGCATCGCGCTGTCGGGCCAGGACCTGGGCCAGCTGGACGAAGAAGCCCGCGCCGCCCTGCGCGCCCGCGAAGTGGGCTTCGTGTTCCAGAGCTTCCACCTGTTGCCGGCGCTGACCGCCGAAGAAAACATCGCGCTGCCGCTGGAACTGGCCGGGCGCGAAGACCCGGCGCGGGTGCGCGAAGTGCTGGAAGCGGTGGGCCTGAGTGCGCGTGCGCGCCATTACCCGCGCCAGCTGTCCGGCGGCGAGCAGCAACGCGTGGCGCTGGCGCGCGCATTCGTGGCCCGCCCGCGCATCCTGTTCGCCGACGAACCCACCGGCAGCCTGGACCAGGCCACCGGCGCACAGATCAGCGACCTGTTGTTCGCGCTTAATGCCACCAGCGATACCACCCTGGTGCTGGTCACCCACGACATGACCCTGGCGCAGCGCTGCAAGCACATCTACCGCATCGACAGCGGCCGCCTGCACGCACAGACCGGTCCGGCCGCATGAACGTGCTGCGACAAGCCGCACGCGCGGTACGCCGCGAGTTCCTGGCCGGCGACCTGCTTACCGTGTTCGCTGCGCTGGTGCTGGGCGTTGCGGTAATGACCGCCGTCGGCACGCTGGTCGACCGGGTGACGCTCGCCTTGACCTCCAGCGCGGCCGAGGTGCTCGGCGGCGATCTGGGCGTGACCGGCCGCCAGGAGATTCCGGCCGACTTCGCCGAAGAAGCGCAGCGACGTGGCCTGCAGAGCACGCGCATGGTCAGCTTCCCCAGCGTGCTGTTCCATGGCGATGCCAGCCAGATGGCAAATATCCGCGGCGTTGGCGCAGGTTACCCGCTGCGTGGGCAGCTGCTGGTGTCGAGGGATGTCGCCGGCACGCAGGGCAGCGTTGCCAGCGCCCCGCCGCCGGGCCAGGCCTATGCCGACCCGCGCCTGCTCGAGGCGCTGGGCCTGCGCGTGGGCGAGCAACTCGAATTCGGCGCCGGCCACCTGACCATCACCGGCGTGCTGCGCGCCGAACCGGATGCCTCCGGCGAGCTGATGCAGCTGTCGCCGCCGTTGCTGGTCAATCGTGCCGATATCGAAGGTGCCGGCCTGCTCGGGCCGGGTAGCCGTGCCTCCTACCGGTTGATGTTCGCTGGTGCGCCGGATGCCATCGCCGACCTGCGCGCCTGGCTGAAGCCGCGTGCCAGCGAGTACCGCCTGGTCGGTATCGAAGACACCCAGCGCGGCATGCGTGCGGCGTTCGATCGTGCCGGCCGCTTTTTGGCCTTGTCGGCCTTGTTGGCGGTGCTGTTGTCCGGCGTGGCGACCGCACTGGCGGCCAACCGGTTTGCGATGCGGCGTATCGACACCGTGGCAGTGCTGCGCTGCCTGGGCGCGAAGCAGCGCGACATCCTGGCGATGCTGTCGCTGCAGCTGCTGCTGACCGCCATTCCGGCCTGCCTGGTCGGCATCGGGCTGGGCATGCTGGCGCAGGAAGGCCTGGTGCAGGCACTCGGCAGCCTGATTCCGAACCGCCTGCCGCTGCCGCAGGCTACCCCTGCGCTGGCCGGTGCGGGCATCGGCCTGACCCTGTTGCTGGGCTTCGGCCTGCCGCCGCTGCTGCGGCTGCGCAACGTGCCGCCGATGCGCGTGCTCAACCGCAGTTTTGCCGCCGTGCCGCCGAGCTCGTTGCTGGTGTATGGCGCAGCCCTGGCCGCGACGCTGGCGCTGACCGTGTATGCCACCGGCAACCTGGTGCTGGCTGGCTGGGTGCTGGGCGGGCTGGCGGCGCTAGCGCTGGTGGCGATGGCGATGGGCCTTGGCCTGCTCGCGCTGCTGCGGCCGATCCAGCACCGCCTGCGTGGTGCCTGGAAGCTGGGCCTCGCCTCGTTGACACGGCGACGCGGGCTAAGTGTGGTGCAGTTGGTCGGGCTGTCGCTGTCGTTGTGCGCGCTGTTGCTGCTGGCCGTGGTCGGCCCCGGCCTGCTCGGCCAATGGCGCGACCGCCTGCCTGCGGACACCCCGAACTACTTCCTGATGAACATCCAGCCCGAGCAGACCGAGCCGGTGCTGCAGACATTGCGCGGCCTGGGCGTGGACAACGCAGCGGTGGAGCCGTTTTCCACCGGACGCCTGGTCGCCATCAACGACAAGCCGCCGGTGCGCGGCGACCGCGACCCGGCCGACGATGGCGACGGCGACAACCGCCCGGTCAATTTTTCCTGGCGGCATGCATTTCCGCCGGCCAATACGCTGTTGCAGGGCAAGTTCTGGGCAGCCGACAGCACTGCAGCGGAAGCCTCGGTGGAAGAAGGCTGGGCACAGCGCTACCAGCTCAAACTCGGCGACCGCATCACCTTGCTGCTGGGCGAACAGCAACGCAGTTTTACCGTCACCAGCATCCGCAAGGCCGATTGGGATTCGTTCCGGGTCAACTTTTTCCTGCTGCTCAATGAGGGCGCAGTCGGCGATGCGCCGTACAACCTGATTTCCGCCTTCCACCTGCCGCCCGGCAGTGCCCCCAGACTGGCGTCGCTGAGCCGCGACTACCCCAACATCTCGGTGCTGGATATCGATGCCATCCTGGGCCGCGTGCGCGAAGTGATCGACCAGGTGGCACAGGCGGTGCAACTGGTGATGGGCTTCAGCCTGCTCGCCGGTGTGCTGGTGCTGCTGGCGGCGCTGCAGGCCACCGCCGGCGAGCGCCGCTACGACAGTGCCGTGCTGCGCACGCTTGGCGCGCGCCGCGGGCAGCTACGTGGCGCAGTGCTGGTGGAATTTGGTGCACTGGGGCTGCTGGCGGCGGGGCTGGCGGTGACGGCGGCGGCGGTGATCGGCGCGCTGGTCGGACAACAGGCCTTCGAGATCGCACTGGCACCGGACTGGCCACGTCTGCTGCTGGGCGGCGCATTCGGGCTCGCCCTGAGCCTGCTGGCCGGCTGGTCAGGCACCCGTCGCATCCTGTCCACGCCACCGGCGTTGGCGTTGCGCAGCGAATAAGAGCAGCAGCCAACAAGACTGCTGCGCAGACCCCAGGCGGGCGCGGCCGGTGTTCGGGATTCGCATGTACCCCTGGTACACAGCGATTCCTGCGCGCCGTCCGCGCCTGTCTGGCGGTGCGCGCTCCGTTCTGCGACCGCTCTCGGCGCGCGGGCACGCCGTGCTGGCTGACGACGGCATGTGCTACGCCGTCAGACGGCAACGCGGGAATCGGCGCAACGGTATCTGCGGCGGGCGAAGCACGATGTGGGTGGCGCATTTCATATGCCCGCAGCGCATAAGCACCTTGCCAATCGTACGTTCGCAGCGACGGCGTGACTGCCTAGAGTGACCAGTCCGGTCGCCGTTGGCGGTCTTTGCCGTTGTCGAGGTGCCAAGGTCATGGCCAGCAGTCGTTCCGCCGCGCGTGTGCAACCGCCGCGCGCTGATGCCACCACCGCGGCTGCGTCAGGCGTGCGGATCGTGCCGTTCGATGCGCCACTGGGCGCAGAGGTGATCGGGCTGGATCTGTCGCAACCGCTGGACGCGGCTACGTTCGCGCGCATCCATCGGGCGCATCTGGATCACCACGTGCTAGTGTTCCGCGATCAGCGCATCACACCGGCGCAGCAGGTGGATTTCAGCCGTCGCTTCGGTCCGTTGCAGATCCATGTGCTGCGCAATTTCCAGCTGCGCGGGCACCCGGAAGTGCTGGTGGTGTCCAACATCAAGGAAAACGGCGAGCCGATCGGCCTGGGCGATGCCGGGCATTACTGGCACTCGGATCTGTCCTACAAGGAGACTCCGAGCCTGGGCTCGCTGCTGCACGCGCAGGAGCTGCCAAGCGAGGGTGGCGATACCCTCTTCGCCAACCAGCACCTGGCGTGGCAAACGCTGCCCGACGCGCTCAAGCGCACGGTGCAGGACCTGCGCGCCGAACATAGTTATCTGGCCAAATACGAAGAGCTGCGCGCGCGCAATCCGTGGCGGCCGGCACTGACGCCCGAGCAAATTGCCGAAGTGACGCCCGTGCAGCACCCGGTGGTGCGCACGCATCCGGAAACCGGCCAGAAAGCGTTGTTCGTCAGCGAGCATTTCACCACCCGCATCGTCGGCCTGCCCGAGGACGAAAGCCGGGCGCTGTTGCAGACCTTGTTTGCGCACAGCACGCGCGCGGCGCTGGTGTACCGGCATCGCTGGCAGCCGCATGACATGGTGTTCTGGGACAACCGCTCGGTCATGCATCTGGCCGCCGGTACGCCCGATCACCTGCGTCGCCGTCTCAACCGCACCACCATCGAAGGCGATGCGCCGTTCTGAGCGCGCGCCTGCCCTCTCCCCTCATCGACCGGAGCGCCGCATGCGTTTGACTGTCACTTCTCACGCACCTTCGCAGCGCCGACGCTTTTTGCGGCCCATCGCGCTGCTGTTTCTGGCCGCCTTGCCGCTGCTGCACAGCCCGCAGGCGCAGGCCGAAGGCAAGCTGCGCATCGCCAAGCAGTTCGGCATCGTCTATCTGCTGCTGGATGTGGCGCAGGACCAGAAGTTGATCGAGCAGCAGGGCAAGTCCGCCGGTGTCGAGATCGACGTGCAGTTTCTGCAGCTCTCCGGTGGCGCAGCGGTCAACGATGCGTTGCTCACCGGGTCGATCGATATCGCCGGTGCCGGCGTGGGACCGTTGTTCACCATCTGGGACCGCACGCGCGGCCGGCAGAATGTGCGTGGGGTGGCCTCGCTGGGCAATTTTCCGTACTACCTGATCAGCAATAGCCCGCGCATCAGGAGCATCGGTGATTTCACCCCGCAGGACCGCATTGCGGTGCCTGCCACCGGCGTGTCGGTGCAGTCGCGTTTTCTGCAGCATGCCTCGCAACAGCGCTGGGGCGACAAGGGCACCCATCAGCTCGATCCGCTGCAGGTGGCGTTGCCGCACCCGGATGCGGCGGCGGCGATCATCCGTGGCCGCACCGAAATCACCGCGCATTTCGCCAGCCCGCCGTTCCAGGAGCAGGAGCTGGCGCGCAACCCGGCCGCGCATATCGTGACCAGTTCCTACGACATCGAGGGCGGCCCCTCGTCGGCGACGGTGCTGTACGCCACCGAAAAATTCCGCCGCGACAATCCCAAGACCTATCGCGCCTTCGTCGCCGCACTGGACCAGGCAGCCAAGTTCGTCACCGCGCATCCGGATCAGGCGGCGGATATCTTCCTGCGCCGCAATGGCTCGGGGATCGACCGCGCGCTGGTGCTGCAGATCCTCAAGGACCCCGAGGTGCAGTTCACCGTGGCACCGCAGAACACGTTGAAGCTGGGCAAGTTCATGCAGCACAGCGGGGCGATCAAGCAGGCACCGGCCAAGGTCAGCGACTATTTCTTCGACGACCCGCTGGTTGCGGGCGGGAGCTGAGCGATGAGCACGCCCTTGCTGCAGGTCGATCATGTCAGCCTGGAATACGCGTCCGCCCAGCGGGTGGTGCGCGCCACCCATCGGGTGCGCTTCGATGTGCATGAAGCCGACCGTTTCGTGCTGCTGGGGCCATCGGGGTGCGGCAAATCCACCCTGCTCAAGGCGGTGGCCGGCTTCGTCGGCCCGCGCGAGGGGCAGATCCGTCTGGACGGACAGGCGGTAACCGGACCGGGGCCGGATCGGGTGGTGGTGTTCCAGGAGTTCGATCAGCTGGCGCCCTGGAAGACCGTGCGCGACAACGTGATCTTCGGCCTGCGGGCGGCGCGCACGCTGTCGCGCGCCGAAGCACGCGAACGGGCGGACGAGAGTCTGGCCCAGGTCGGGCTGAGCGCGTTTGCCGAGGCCTACCCGCATACCTTGTCCGGCGGCATGAAGCAGCGCGTCGCCATTGCGCGCGCGCTGGCGATGCGCCCGCGCGTGTTGCTGATGGACGAGCCCTTCGCGGCACTGGATGCGCTGACGCGTTCGCGCATGCAGGAGCAGGTGCTGGAGCTCTGGGAACAATCGCGCTTCACGCTGTTGTTCGTCACTCATTCCATCGAAGAGGCGTTGGTGGTCGGCAACCGTGTGCTGCTGCTGTCGCCGCACCCCGGCCAGGTGCGCGCCGAGCTCAACGCGCATGCCTTCGGGCCACATAGCGCCGGTAGCGTGGCGTTTCAGCAGACCGCGCAACGGATTCACCGGCTGCTGTTCGATCTGCCCGACGACACCCTGGACAACGACAAGGTGGCGCCATTGCGTCGCACTGCCCCACTGCAGCGTGAGGCGCTGCCATGAGCCGCTCGCCCGCCACCACGTTGCCGCCGATTCCACCGGTGCGCGCGGAATACGAATTGACGCTGCAGCCACTGGACCCAGCCCTGTTGACCGCCGCTACGCCGATCCGATGGCAGGCGCCGGCCTGGCTGCGCAAGGCCGTGGTGCTACTGGTCCTTGGAGCGGTCTGGGAGGTCGCCGCGCGCGTGGTCGGCGACGATCTGATGCTGCCGAGCGCAGTGCAGACTGCCCGCGCGTTCTACGACGGCCTGCTGTCGGGTGAACTGCTGCGCCGGGTGGGCGCTTCGCTGCGGGTGCTGGCGCAGGGGTATCTGCTCGGCGTGGTGTCGGCATTCCTGCTGACCGCCGTGGCCGCCTCCACCCGCTGGGGCCGCGACGTGCTCGGCACACTCACCGCCATGTTCAACCCGCTGCCGGCCATCGCGCTGTTGCCGCTGGCCCTGCTGTGGTTCGGGCTGGGCACCGGCAGCCTGGTGTTCGTGCTGGTGCACTCGGTGCTGTGGCCGCTGGCGCTGACTACCTACGCCGGTTTTCAGGCGGTGCCCGACACGCTGCGCATGGCCGGCCGCAACTACGGCTTGCGTGGGCCGCGCTATGTGGCGCAGCTGCTGATTCCGGCGGCGCTGCCGGCGATCCTGTCCGGCCTGAAGATCGGCTGGGCGTTCGCCTGGCGCACCTTGATCGCCGCCGAGCTGGTGTTCGGCGCCACCTCCGGTCAGGGCGGGCTGGGCTGGTACATCTTCCAGAACCGCAACGAGCTTTACACCGACAAGGTGTTTGCCGGCCTGGCCATGGTGATCGTGCTGGGCCTGCTGGTGGAGGGCGTGGTGTTCCAGGCGATCGAGCGGCTCACCGTGCGACGCTGGGGCATGCAACGCTAGCGGCTCTGTCCCGGCGGCGGCGATGCGCAGCCGGGGTTGATGCCTGACTGGGCTGCATGCAGCCATGTCGGGCTGTCCCTGAGCAGCCTCAGCCTGCCTGCCGGGCTCATCGGAACGGTCGCGTGCGCTTAACGGGTCTGGCTTATGCTGCCGGCCCCGTCGCTGCCGTCTGCCGTCATGCCCACCGCGTCGTTCACTGCCTACCTGTATCCGGTCCTGTTGCTGCTCGCCAGCAATGTATTCATGACCTTCGCCTGGTACGGGCATCTGAAGTACAAGAGCACCCCGCTGATGATCGCGATCCTGGTCAGCTGGGGCATTGCGTTCTTCGAATACTGCCTGCAGGTGCCGGGCAACCGGTTGGGCAGCGCGGTGTATTCGGCGCCGCAGCTCAAGGGCATGCAGGAAGTGATCACGCTGCTGGTGTTTGCCGGGTTCTCGACGTTCTACCTGGGCCAGTCGCTGAAATGGAATCATTGGGCCGCATTCGGGCTGATCCTGGTGGCGGCGTTTTTGATGTTCAAGGAGTAATGGCCCTTTGAGCAACCAGCCCCCGCCTCGCCCGTAGGAGCGCACCAGGGCGCGATCTCGCAGCCGCGTCCCAGGGCGCGGCGCGATGGGCGTGTCGGGAATGCCACGTCGCGCCGTGGTGCGCTCCTACAACCTGGGCTGGCTAGTTCGCCGCTTCCACCCATTGCGCGAACACTGCATCGATCTGCGCGTCCTTGATCCGCTTGCCCGCTTGCACAGCTTCGGCCTGCTCGAACATCGGCATGATCATCGCCATGCCATCGGGCTTGGTCTTCAGGTGCAGGCCCGGCGGTGTGTCCAGAAATCTGGCCCAGCGTGCACGCACCTTGGCCCAGTAATCCTGCGTGCCCTTCCAGTAGGCATAGGCCGGAGCGAAATCGACCTCGGTGGTCTTGCGGTAGTCGTTGAAGCCGAACTCGCGTGCGATCGCTTCCTGGCTGCCGTCGGGCTTGCGCAGCACCTTGGTGTTGAACTGTTCGTGCGTCCAGCCATTGGGCGTGAGGGTATGCCGGTTGATCACCGACAGCGCGTTGTAGTCGCTGCGCTTGGTGTACTCGCGGCGCGGCAACGGGCGCCAGCTCAAGTCACTGGTCCAGGTCGGGTGGCCATCGGCGTAGTCCCAGCGGCCGGTACCGCAATAGCGTGGCGCATCGCTGACCTCGAACACACATTGGGTCCACGCACCGGTGGTCGTGGCGGCCGGCACCGCACGTACCTGCCAGGTCTGGTCCGCACTGAACTCGAACCGCTGCGGCGCCTGATAGACCCAGTCCTGCCGCCAGTGCTTGGTCACGTGCTTGGTCTTCTCGTCCACCAGCAGGTGCTGCAACACGATCTTGCGCGGGCTGTCCTCGACCACGATGACCACCTCGCTTGCACCGCTGCGCATCGCCGAGGCGCGCTCGTAGCCGGGCTTGAGCAACACGGTTTCGTCAAAGGCGAAATCCACCGCGTACTCGCCCTGCATCGCCAGGATGCTCTGGCGATCGCGCTCGGCATCTGTCGCTGCAGTGGCGACCACGGGTAACAGGCTCAGGGTCAGGGCAAGACAAGGGGGGACGAATCGACTCATCGGAGCTCTCGGTGGTGAAGACGAAGATGTCAGCGGCGCAGGCGCAGCAGCGCAGCGGTCATGGCGGTGGAATCGGCCCCGCGCGCGTCGGCCTGCGCCGCGCGCGACGAGGCAGCGCGCGCGCAGCAGCAATCGTCCACGGCCACGCGACCGTCGATGCCTTCTTCCCGCGCAAGCCGTGCGGCGACCTCCGCCCCCAACGCCGACACGGTCGCAAGGCTCGCCGCCAGGGGTTGCGCGCGCCCGCCGGCCGGGTGCAACCGCAGCGCGCTCAACCGCCAGCTCTCGCCGCGCATGCGTCCGGCCAGCCGCCGCCACAGGCGCTCGCCCACGCCCAGGCCCTGGGTGTCGTCCGGTACGGGCGGCAAGCGCGAAACCAGCCGGTCCCAACTCAGGAAGTCGCTGTCCGGCAACAGGTACAACCGCCAGCAGCAGTGACCGTCGGCATCGAAGAACCACACGCTCTCGCGCACGCCCTCGCTATCGACCTGTCGCAAGGCGGCCGCATCGACCGCGTGCTGCCAGCCATCGAGTTCATTGCCCAGCGCAGGGCGGTACAGGCACAGCACCGTGCCCAACGCCGACAACTGCGGCGGACGCGGCAGCGCCGTAGCGGTAGCGCGTGCATGCGACGACACAAGCGGTGTGCGGGCGATGGGCATGGCCGCTACCAGCTCACGGCCAGGCTGACCGCGGCGGTACGCCCGGCGCCGGTGAAGCGGTCCACCACCGTGCTGCCGGCCAGCGTGCCGTTGGGCAGTGCATTCCAGTCCACATAGCGGCGGTCGGCCAGATTGAAGAGGCCGGCGGTGAGCCTGGCGCCGGGTGCGAACTCCCAGTGCCCCATCAGGTCCAGCGTGGCGTAGCCGGCCGGGGTGTAATAGCTGGCCAACTGCGGGCGCCGCTTGCGCGCGACGAAGCTGCCGATCAGCTCGGCGCCCCAGCTGTCGCAGTCGAAGGCCACGCCGAGCGTGCCGCGCAGCGGGTCTACCGAGTTGAGCGGCGTGTTGTCGGTCAGGTTGTCGCCTTCCGAATAGGCAACCGCGCTGTTCAACGACCAGCCCTGCCAGCCGGCCAGCACCCCGAGATCCAGGCCGCCGCGTGCCTCTGCGCCCTTGATCACCACATCGTCCACGTTGCGCGACTGGAACACCATGAAACCGTCGGCGTTGACCCCGGCTGGCGCATTGGACTCGATGAAATCGCGGTAATCGGTGTAGTACACCGCCAGGCCGAGATAACCGAGCGCGTCGTTGAAGCGCAGCCCCAGTTCGCCACCGCGACTGGTTTCCGCTTTCAGGTCGGGGTTGGCGATGGCGGTATAGCGCCCCTGCAGATTGGTGAAGCCAATATTGACGTCGTTGTACGGCGGCGCGCGGAAGCCATGCGCGTAGTTGGCGTACGCCGACCATGCGTCGGAGAACCGCCACACCGCACCGAACTTGGGCGAGACCTGGGTTTGGTCGATGGTCGCGGCGGCAACGCCGGGATTGTCCTCGCGGAAGATGTCGTCCACCTGCGGCGACAGCCGGAAATAGTCCACGCGCACGCCCGGCGTCAGCGACAGGCGGCCATCGATCAGGCCGATTTCGTCCTGCGCATACAACCCGAGCTTGGTGGTTTCGCTGGTCGGGAAATCGCGTACCGGAAACACGTCCTGGCCGACCCGATTGGTGACTGCCCCATTGGCGAGGTTGACCGAATAGCCATCGCGCTTGGCACGCGTGTCGGTCCAGGTGCCGTCCAGGCCATAGGTGATTTCGTGGCGAAGCGTGCCGGTGTCGATGGCTTTGTGGGCGTTGACCAGCAGGCCGTAAACACGCTGATCGAAGGTGTGTTCGTTATGGCGACGGGTGTTGTTGCCGCGTAACTCGTTGGTGCGCTGCAGGCTCTCGCTGTCCTGGCGATACATCTGCCACTGCAGATCGTCGGCCAGTGCGGAATCCAGCGCATCGATCTCGTGCCGCAGCGACACCCGCGCACGGGTCTGATGGTCGCGCCCCTCCTGCGACAGGATGCGCAACGATGCGCTTGGCGAGCGCGTGTCGATGCTGCTGAGCGCATCGATGCTGCCGTAGTCTTCGTTGCCTTCGACCGTGAGTTTGAAACGCTGTCGTGCGCTTGGCGCATACACCAGCTTGGTCAGCACGCTGCGTCCGTCGACCTGCTGCGGGTTGGCCGCAGTGCGGGTGAAATCGCGGCTGCGGATGTCGCCCTGGTTTTGCGCCTCCTGGCCCTGACGGTGCGCAACGGCCACCATCCCGCTCCAGCGCTCGCCGCCGAAAGCGCCGGTGGCGCCGGCAAACAGCCCGTTCCAGTCGCCTTCGTAGCCGAACTTTAGGCCGACGTAGCTGGACGTATCGTCGCTCAGATAATCGGATGGATCCTTGGTGACGAAGGCCACCACGCCGCCCAGCGCATCGGACCCGTACAAGGCGCTGGCCGGCCCGCGCACCACTTCCACGCGCTTGAGCGTTTCCAGATCGACAAAGTTACGGTTGGCATTGAGATAGCTGCCAAACGCGAAGGTGTCCGATACCGGCACGTTGTCGACCAGGATCGCCACGCGGTTACCGTCCAGGCCACGAACGCGGATGCCGCTGGCACCGGTGAAACGGCCGCTGTTGGTGGTGACCGACACACCGGGCGTATAGCGAAACAAGTCCTTGAGTTCGCGCACCAGTTGGTTGTCCAGCTGCTCGCGGTCGATCACGTCCACCGTGCCCGGCACGTCGACCAACGCCCGTTGGGTGCGCGTGGCCGTGACCTGCAGGCGGTCGAAATCGTGCACTTCACGCGCCGACTCGCCGGCAGCATCTGCGTCGGCAGCATGGGCACACAACGGAACTGCAGGCAGCGCAAGCGACAGCGCGGCCACCAGCGGATGCAGGCGGATCATTCAAGAACCTTTGTGGGAGACCCCGGACCTTGCGCGCGGCGATACGCCGCATGCGGCAACCGAGGGAGAACGGAATGGCGGACGGCGGCGGCAGCGCCCGCAGCGGTGATGCTGCACCCGTCAGCGGGTGCGTTGGTGCAAATCGATAGCAGTGAAGCGCTGCTGTTGCAGCGGTGCCCTGGACACTAGCCCGAGGGCGCGCCTGTCCTGCCTTCAGCGTCGTCCGGCCGCGCCCGCGTGGTGGGCGCAGCCGGGCGCGCTGCCAGGGTTACTTGGTGAGAATGAGCTTGTCGTTGCTGGTGTGGCGCAGGCGATACACACGGTCGCCATGCTGGATCAGCACTTCGCGGCGGCCCTTGAGCAGCGCCTCGCTGCTGATGAGGTCTTCGGCAGGCACGGCACGCGGCGCGGCGCGGTCGCGCAGGTTGACCGGTTCGGAGCGGAGCAGCACGGGATGAGCGGTCATGATCTGGATCTCCAGTCGGTTGGCCAGACAAATAATAACCATTCTCATTTAATGATCAAGAGCCATTCCCATCTGAATGGCTGGATCTTTACATCAACTCATAGTTCTCAATTGACCGGATCAATCGATAGTGGTGCCATGCGTCAAAGTGTGACTGCCTCCACCCGCTCCCATCCGGCTGCATCCATCTGCGCGAGCGTCTCCAGGGCGCCGAGGTTTTCTTCCAGCTGCGCGACCCGGCTGGCACCGAGGATGACGCTGGACACGTGCGGGTTGCGCAGGCACCAGGCGATGGCCAGCTGAGCGGGCGCGTGGCCCAGTTCGGCGGCCAGCGCGCAGAACGCGCGTGCGCGCTCGACACGGCGCGACTCCGCTGCCCCCAACACCTCTGCCTGCAACCAGGCGTTGCCGGGCTGGCCCAGACGACTGTCCGCGCCCACGCCTTGGTTGTATTTGCCGGTGAGCAGGCCCGAGGCCAGCGGCGACCAGATGGTGGTGCCCAGTCCGCGCCCGCACAGCGGCGCGTACTCGTGTTCCAGCCGCTGGCGATGCAGCAGGTTGTACTGCGGCTGTTCCATCGCCGGCGCATGCAGGTGCTCCTGCTCGGCGATGGCGATGGCCGCGTGCACCTGGTCGGCACTCCACTCGGAGGTACCCCAATACAGCACCTTTCCCTGGCGGATCAGCGCGTCCATGGCGCGCACGGTTTCCTGGACCGGCGTGTCCGGGTCGGGCCGGTGGCAGAAATACAGATCCAGATAGTCCACGCGCAGGCGCTTGAGCGCGGCGTGGCAGGCATCGGTGACGTGCTTGCGCGACAGCCCGCGCTGGGTCGGGCGCGGGCTGTCCACCGCACCGAAGAACACCTTGCTCGACACGCAGTAGCCGTCGCGCGGCAGGCGCAGATCGGCGATCACATCGCCCATCACCTCTTCGGCGCGGCCGCGTGCATAGACCTCGGCGTTGTCGAAGAAATTGATGCCGTTGTCCCAGGCCGCAGCGATCAGGTTGCGCGCTTCGCCGCGCCCGATCTGCTTGCCGAAGGTGACCCAGGCCCCGAACGACAACGCCGACAGCTGCAGCCCGGTGGAACCCAGACGACGGTAAAGCATGGCGAACTCCTGCAACCTCCGGGGCACCTGCCCCGGACCGGCTTGCGCAGTTTACCGGGCCGGGGCTGTGCGCAAGCCTGTGACGGCCGTCTGAATGCCGCTCGCCTTGCCCGCCGACACCCCCTGCTCTAGGCTTCTCGTTTTGCCGTCAGCAGCCCCGGGGATTGGAATGGTCGAAGGTTTGGGAAGGATCGGTTTCGGCCTGTTCGGTCTGGCGGTGCTCATCGGCATCACCTGGCTGTTTTCGAGCAACCGCCGCGCGATCGACTGGAAGCTGGTCGGCACCGGCCTGCTGCTGCAGATCTCGTTCGCCTCGCTGGTGCTGCTGGTGCCGGGCGGACGCGATGTGTTCGATTCGCTGGGCAAGGGCTTTGTGAAGGTGCTGAGCTTCGTCAATGAAGGCTCCACCTTCATTTTCGGCAGCCTGATGAACATCGAAAGCTACGGCTTCATCTTCGCGTTCCAGGTGCTGCCCACCATCATCTTCTTCTCTGCGCTGATGGGCGTGCTCTACCACCTGGGCGTGATGCAGGTAGTGGTGCGGGCGATGGCATGGGCAATCACCAAGGTGATGCGCGTGTCCGGCGCGGAAACCACCAGCGTGTGCGCCAGCGTGTTCATCGGCCAGACCGAAGCTCCGCTAACGGTGCGCCCTTACATCCCCAAGATGACCCAGTCCGAACTGCTGACGATGATGATCGGCGGCATGGCGCATATCGCCGGCGGCGTACTGGCCGCCTACGTCGGCATGCTCGGCGGCAGCGACCCCGCGCAGCAGGCGTTCTATGCCAAGCATCTGCTTGCAGCCAGCATCATGGCCGCACCCGCCACCCTGGTGGTGGCCAAGCTGCTGGTGCCGGAAACCGGCACCCCGCTGACCCGCGGCACGGTCAAGATGGAAGTGGAAAAGACCACCAGCAACATCATCGACGCGGCGGCGGCCGGAGCCGGAGACGGCCTGCGCCTGGCGCTGAACATCGGTGCGATGCTGTTGGCCTTCATCGCGCTGATCGCCTTGATCAACGCACCGCTGACCTGGCTGGGCGAGGTCACCGGCGCGGCTGCCGCGCTGGGCCGGCCGACCAACCTGTCGACGATCTTCGGTTATGTGCTGGCGCCGGTTGCCTGGGTGATCGGCACGCCCTGGGCGGACGCGACCACGGTCGGTTCGTTGATCGGCCAGAAGGTGGTGATCAACGAGTTCGTCGCCTACACCGAGTTGTCGCAGATCGTGAAGGGCCAGGTGGCCGGCGTGAGCCTGAGCGAAGAAGGCCGCCTGATTGCCACGTATGCCCTGTGCGGTTTTGCCAACTTCAGCTCGATCGCGATCCAGATCGGCGGCATTGGCGGGCTGGCGCCGGAACGTCGTCACGATCTGGCCAAATTCGGCCTGCGTGCGGTGCTCGGCGGTTCGATCGCCACCTTCATGACCGCTACCATTGCCGGGGTGCTCTCGCACTTCGGTTGAGGCGGCGCGGGTTCATCGGCGTCACGGTCTAATCGCCGCACGCCACGTTTCATTCAAGTCATTCAAGCAAGCAGGTATTTATGAGTTCGGTCGTCGTTGTCGGGTCTTTCAATGTCGATCACGTGTGGCGCTGCGACGTGTTGCCGGCGCCGGGTGCCACCATCGCCGGCCGCTACAGCACCGGGCCCGGTGGCAAGGGGTTCAACCAGGCGGTCGCGGCCGCACGTGCCGGTGCCAGGACGCATTTCCTGTGCGCGCTGGGCGACGATGCAGGCGGCGCGCTGGCGCGCTCGCTGGCCGCACACGACGGCTTTGCGCTGATCGCCGAGCCCAGCAACGAGCCCACCGGCACCGGTGGTATCTATGTGGATGGTCACGGCCGCAACACCATCGTGATCGGTGCCGGCGCCAACTCGGTGCTGAGTGCGGCCTTTGTCGACAACCAGCGCGCGCTGGTGGCCTCGGCACGCGTGCTGCTGGCACAGCTGGAATCGCCGGCGGAAACCGTCGAATCGGCACTGGCGCTTGCACGCGAATGCGGCGTGCTGACCGTGCTCAACGCCGCGCCCGCCAATGCGCCGACCTCGATCGGCCTGCTCAAGCTGTCGGACGTGCTGACCCCGAACGAAACCGAATTCGCCGCCCTGCTCGGCCGTCACGTCGGCGAGCGCATCAATGCCGACGATGTCGCGGCGCTGGATGGCAACACGCTGCACTCGCTGTGCCGCAAGTTGCTGCCGGGCGGGACCGTGGTGGTCACGCTGGGCGCGGTGGGCGCCTTCATTTCGCACGCCGACGAACAGCTGCGCGGCGACACTGCCGCGCATTACCGCGTGGGCGCCGAAAGCGCGCAGACGGTGGACACCACCGGTGCCGGCGACGCCTTCAACGGCGCACTGGTCGCCTCGCTGGCGCAGTCGCCGGGGGCAAGCTTCATCACCCACGTGCGCTTTGCCACCCGCTACGCGGCGCGCTCCACCGAGGTGGAAGGCGCGGCGACCTCGATGCCACGGATGCTGCCTGACGTGGCTGTGTAAACCGCACGCGTCAAGCGATCAACAAAGGCGACTGCAGCGATGCGGTCGCCTTCTGCGTTCAGGGGTTTGGTATGAACGTTGAGACTGTTTTGCGCCGGGGACCGCAGGTTGAGACGTGCCTGCCGACGGACGCTGCGAGCTCTGCTGGTGCAGGAACTTCGGTCGCCTTCGTCGGAAAGCGTCGGGTACAGGAATGAGGCGTGATGCTAGGGAATGAGGCGTGATGCAGCGTCGGGCGCCCGTACCCTCATCCGGCGCTGACGCGCCACCTTCTCCCGACGGGAGAAGGAAATAGAAGCTGCTCCCACTCCCAAGTGGAGAAGGAAAGAAGCTGCTCTTCTACCCACGAGGCGGAGAAGGAATAGAAGCCCCTCTCCCCGCGGGAGAGGGGTTGGGGTGAGGGTACGGTCAGCCAACAGGTTCGCCGCCTCGTTCTATCTAGTCGCGCGCCCCGCACAGCATCGTGCAGGACCGAAGGCCGGAAACGCTTTCCCGATTCCCGATTCCCGATTCCCGATTCCCATTCCTGACTCCCCATTCCCCATTCCCCATTCCCCATTCCCCATTCCCCATTCCCCATTCCCGCTTCCCGATTCCCCATTCCCCACCCAGCTACAATGCCCCCATGCAGATCGGCCCCTACTCCATCGCCCCCAAGGTGATTCTCGCGCCCATGGCCGGCGTCACCGACAAGCCATTCCGCTTGCTGTGCAAGCGGCTTGGCGCCGGGCTGGCGGTGTCGGAGATGACCATTTCCGACTCGCGCTTCTGGGGCACGCGCAAATCGCTGCACCGCATGGATCATGCCGGCGAACCGGACCCGATCAGCGTGCAGATCGCCGGCACCGAGCCGCAGCAACTGGCCGAGGCGGCGCGCTACAACGTGGACCACGGTGCGCAGCTGATCGACATCAACATGGGCTGCCCTGCCAAGAAGGTGTGCAATGCCTGGGCCGGCTCGGCATTGATGCGCGATGAGGCGCTCGTAGCGCGCATCCTGCGCGCGGTGGTGCAGGCGGTGGATGTGCCGGTGACCTTGAAGATCCGCACCGGCTGGGATTGCGACCATCGCAACGGCCCCGCCATCGCCCGCATCGCGCAGGACTGTGGCATTGCCGCACTCGCCGTGCATGGGCGTACCCGCGACCAGCATTACACCGGCAGCGCCGAGTACGCGACGATCGCGCAGATCAAGGCAGCGTTGAAGATCCCGGTGATCGCCAACGGTGATATCGATTCGCCGCAGAAGGCCGCGCAGGTGCTGCGCGAGACCGGCGTGGATGCGGTGATGATCGGCCGCGCCGCGCAGGGCCGCCCCTGGATTTTTGGCGAGGTGGCGCACTATCTGGCTACCGGCGAGCTGTTGCCGCCGCCGTCGCTGGCATTCGTGCGCGACACGCTGCTGGGGCATCTGGAGGCCTTGCACGCGTTCTACGGCCAGCCGCAGGGCGTGCGCATCGCCCGCAAGCACCTGGGCTGGTATGCGAAGGATCACCCGCAAAGCGCCGACTTCCGCGCGGTGGTCAATCGCGCCGAGACGCCGGAGGCACAACTGGCGCTGACGCGCGACTACTTCGATGCCTTGATTGCCGGCGTGGCGCCCGAATTGTCGGACGCAACCTGAGTTTTCCTGCATTGCTGGAGCTGCACACATGAGCGCACCGCACGACTCCCCGACCTACCTGCACGGATTTTCGGCCACCGAACAGGCGCGCCTGCTCAAACAGGCCCGGCTGCTGGAAACGACCCTGTTCAACGAGGTCGACTACAGCGGCGCGCGGCGCCTGCTGGAAGTGGGCAGCGGGGTCGGCGCGCAGACCGAGATCCTGCTGCGCCGGTTTCCCGACCTGCACGTCACCGGCGTGGACCTGAGCGAGGCGCAGCTGGGCGCGGCGCGGGCCAATCTTGAACGGTTGGCGTGGTGCCGCGAGCGCTACACGCTGCAGCAGGCCGATGCGGGCGACCTACCATTCGAGGCGCGCCAGTTCGATGCGGCCTTCCTGTGCTGGGTGCTCGAACACGTGCCCTCGCCGGCGCGCGTACTCAACGAAGTGCGCCGCGTGTTGTTGCCCGGCGCGCCGGTCTACGTGACCGAGGTGATGAATGCCTCGTTCCTGCTGCACCCGTACTCGCCCAACCTGTGGCGCTACTGGATGGCGTTCAACGACTTCCAGCACGACCAGGGCGGCGACCCGTTCGTCGGTGCCAAGCTGGGCAACCTGCTGCTGGCCGGCGGCTTCCGCGATGTGCACACGCAGATCAAGACCCTGCATCTGGACAACCGCGAGCCCGGCCGGCGCAAGACCATGATCGGGTTCTGGGAAGAAGTGCTGCTGTCGGCGGCCGATCAGCTGCTGCAGGCCGGCGCCGTCGACGCAGACACCGTGGAGGGCATGCGCGGCGAACTGGCGCAGGTGCAAAGCGACCCGAATGCGGTGTTCTTCTACTCGTTCGTGCAGGCCCGCGCCACGGTCTATTGAGCGTTCGGAACAGGTGCGGCGGCCGGCGTCCCGGCCGTGTCCAGGTCGCCGGTCAACGTCGTGCCGCTTGGCGCCTGCCAGATGCGGCGCCACATCTGCGCCAGCACCGCACCGATCTGGTCGCGGGCCACCGGTGCGCGATACGCCGCCTGCACCTGCCGCGGCACGATCGGCTGCCACTGCCCGTCCTCGCGATGGGCCACGACGAAATTGAAGTTGTAGTCCGGCTCCAGGCCCATGCGCAGATCGCTGAGCATCAGGTCGTCATCGACCAGGCGTGCGCGCATGAAGCCGCGATTGAACCAGGTCAGCCTGCGTACCGAATCGAACCGGGCCACTTCGCCCAGTGCCTGGGTATTGCTGGAGAACCCGCGGAACTGCATCGGGCCGCTGTCGGCCACCAGCGAACGTTCGCCGATCACATAACCGCTGGGCGTCATCGCCACCACGCGCCACAGCAAGGTGTTGAACGGCATGGGCACCGAGAAGCGTGGCGCGTCGGCCAGCCCCATCGCCGCCAGCGCGCGATCGGCCTGCTGGTCGACCAGGTGTTTGGCCATCAGCGACCAGCCCAGGTACGCACTGCTCGCCACCAGCCCGATCACCAGCGCGCGCTGCGCAAGCGGGCGCGCACGCGCGAACCAGGCCACCGCACAGGCCAGCAACAGCCACAGCGTGTACGCCGGGTCGATGATGAAGACGCTCGACCACATGGCCGGGTGCGGCTGCAGCGGCCACCACAGCTGGGTGCCGTAGACGGTAAAGGCATCCAGCAGCGGATGGGTGATCAGCGCCAGCTGGATCGCCCAGAACCAGCGCGTGGGTGCACTGGCCACGCGCCCGTTGCCGTAGCGCCGGAACAGCCACCAGATCAGCCAGCCCACCAACGGCAGCACGAACAACGAATGGCTGGCGCTGCGGTGCACGGTCATCAGAGTGACCGGGTCGTCGGTCAGCGGCAGCAACGCCAGCGAGTCGAGGTCGGGCAAGGTGCCCAGTGCTGCGCCGGCCAACAAGGCAGCGCGCCGCTGTCCGGGCGGCGCGATGGCAGCGGCGATGGCGCCGCCAAGAACGATCTGGGTCAATGAATCCATCGGCCGATGCTAGCAGGCCCGACATGCACGCATGGGAATATCCACCGCCACGTTTCGTCGGCGCGGGGCTGTGGATGCGCCGGCTCCTGCGCCGGACGCGCCGCGCCCACCGACATCGGCTTAACCCCACGGCATCGCGTTCAGGCGCACAATGCAACCGACACACGGGGCGTGTATCATCCGCACCCATCTTTTCATCCGAATTAAGGGATATAAGCCTGATGTCCAGCTACCTGTTCACCTCCGAATCGGTCTCCGAAGGCCATCCGGACAAGATCGCCGACCAGATCTCCGACGCCGTGCTGGATGCCATCCTGGCCCAGGACAAGCGTGCCCGCGTGGCGTGCGAGACGCTGGTCAAGACAGGCGTTGCGATCGTCGCCGGCGAAGTGACCACCAGCGCCTGGATCGATCTGGAAGCGCTGACCCGCAAGGTGATCCTGGACATCGGCTACAACAGCTCCGACGTCGGCTTCGACGGCGAGACCTGTGGCGTGCTCAACCTGATCGGCAAGCAGTCGCCGGACATCAACCAGGGCGTGGACCGCAAGAAGCCCGAAGAACAGGGTGCCGGCGACCAGGGCCTGATGTTCGGCTATGCCACCAACGAAACCGACAGCTTCATGCCGGCGGCCATCCACCTGTCGCACCGCCTGGTCGAGCAGCAGGCAAAGATCCGCAAGAAGAAGAACTCGGCGCTGGCCTGGCTGCGTCCGGATGCCAAGTCGCAGGTCACCCTGCGCTATGAAGACGGCGCGGCGACCGCGATCGACGCAGTGGTGCTGTCGACCCAGCACGACCCGGGCATCAAGCAGAAAGACCTGATCGAAGCCGTGCGTGAGGAAATCCTCAAGCCGGTGCTGCCGGCCAAGTGGCTGCACAAGGGCACCAAGTTCCACATCAACCCGACCGGCAAGTTCGTGATCGGTGGCCCCGTGGGCGACTGCGGCCTGACCGGTCGCAAGATCATCGTCGACACCTACGGCGGCTGGGCCCGTCACGGCGGCGGCGCGTTCTCGGGCAAGGATCCGTCCAAGGTCGACCGTTCGGCTGCCTATGCGGCGCGCTACGTGGCCAAGAACGTGGTGGCCGCGGGTCTGGCCGACCGTTGCGAAGTGCAGGTTTCCTACGCCATCGGCGTGGCCGAGCCGACCTCGATTTCGGTCACCACCTTCGGCACCGGCAAGATCGCCGACGAGCAGATCGAGAAGCTGATCCGCAAGCATTTCGACCTGCGTCCGTTCGGCATCATCCAGATGCTCGACCTGATCCACCCGATGTACCAGCAGACCGCCTCTTACGGCCACTTCGGCCGCAAGCCGAAGGACTTCACCTACACCGACGGTGCCGGCGTGCAGCATTCCGCCACCTCGTTCTCGTGGGAAAAGACCGACCGCGCCGACGCCCTGCGTGCCGACGCCAAGCTGAAATAATCACGCCACTCCTGCGGGAGCGGGCGCGATGCGTGACGACCGGGCCGCTGATGCGGCCCGGTTGCGTTTTGGCGGTCTGTCGGTGGGTTGCCCAACTTCAATACATGGCAAGTTGCGAAGGCGTCGGCTTATGGCAGACCCGCACGCGGACGGGCGTGACGAAATAGAGCCGCTCTCCCCGCGGGGCGAGAAGGCACGGCTTACGCGCCACCGGCGCGTGTGCCTTGGAGCGCCCGCGCCGCAAGCGCGGGCCGGGGCGCAGAGAGGGGTTGGGGTGAGGGTACGGGCGAAGCCACTCCCTGCCGAATAGCACCTGGCTGCGCACGCCCTCATCCGCTCCTACGGAGCACCTTCTCCCGCCTTGCGGGAGAAGGGACAACGACGCCAACCGCTGCTCAAGCCCCTCTCCTGCGGGAGAGGGGTTGGGGTGAGGATACGGGGGCGAAGCCACTCCCTGCCGAATAGCACCCTGGCTGCGCACGTACCCTCATCCGCTCCTACGGAGCACCTTCTCCCGCCTTGCGGGAGAAGGGACAACGACGCCAACCACGGCTCAAGCCCCTCTCCTGCGGGAGAGGGGTTGGGGTGAGGGTACGGGGGCGAAGCCACTCCCTGCCGAATAGCACCCTGGCTGCGCACATACCCTCATCCGCTCCTACGGAGCACCTTCTCCCGCCTTGCGGGAGAAGGGACAACGACGCCAACCGCTGCTCAAGCCCCTCTCCCTGCGGGAGAGGGGTTGGGGGTGAGGGTACGGGTCGAAGTCCCAGGCCATGCCAACCATCGCAGGACAGTTGTCGCGAACCTGTTGCTACCGATCGAGCTGCAACTGCTGCTGCAGCGCCGTAGCAAAACCCGCCAATGGGCAGGCCGTGCGCTGCTCCGGTGCACACAGGCCCAGCGACAGTTCCTGCTGCAGCGGCGGGTGGTCCAGATCCAGCGGCGCGAGCGTGCGCAGTTGGTCCAGCGATTGCGCCAGGTAACGTGCGCGCACCGCCTGGGTGCCGTCTGGCGCACGCCACAGGCCGAGCAGCAACGCGCCGCCCGGTGGCGGGTCGTCGGCGCCGTAGCCGGGCAAGTGGAAGTGCACGCCCAGCAGGCTGCTCAGCGCGGCGATATGCGTGTCGCTGCCGACGAACAGCGAGACCTTCGGCGCCTGCGCATTTCCGAACCGTTGCAGCACCGCGCGCGCCAAAGGGGCGCCCGAACGCTGCGCCATGTAGTGCGGGCGTGCATAGAGATCGAACAGCAGTGCATGCAATCGCGACACCTGTGCCAGACGCTCGGGTGTGGCGCGGCCCCAGCCGACCTGCGCCAGCGGCAGGCCATCGGCATACTGCAGCAACAGCACTTCGCCGGTGCCGGAGGTCAGGTCGATCGGCCCTCCCAGGGCCAGGCCCCGCCCATTGGCCGAGGGCGCCAGCGTGGAGGGCATGCGCGCAAAATCGCAGGGCATGCGGCGGCAGCCCAGAATCTGCTGCATCGCCTGCAGTTCGGCCGCGTGGCCCACCAGCAAGGCGGCCGGGCCGCCGGTCTGCCGCTGGATCGATGCCACGGCAGCGGCCGCGTCGAATGCCACCGTGCCGGCTTCGATCGGCCGGAACAGCGGGTCGTCGCTGCCTGCCTCGCGGTGGCCGGCGACCAGGCCGCAGCCGGGTGCCAGTGCGTCGGCCAGCAGCGCGCCGCTGTCGATGGTGCGTTGATCGGTGTTGGCCCAGACCGACACGCTGCCCGGCAACGGGCAGCCGGCGTGCGGTAGCAGCCCCTGCGCCGCCAGCCACTGGCGCAGATACTCCCCGCTCAAGCGCACGGCCGTGCGACCCCGCGGGGTCAGCAGGCTGGCCGGGGTGGACCACTGCGGCCAGGGCTGGTCGGCATAGCGTGCCGCCGCTGCTTCGCCCTGTAGCGGCGCACGCACGCCGTGCCGGAAGATCACCACCACGCGCTCGAGGTGGGCCGTGGCTGTAGCGGGTGATGGTCCCGCTGCGGCGCCGCTACCCTGCGTGCGCGCATCCGACGACGGCAGCGGTGCATGCGGTTCCGATGCTGCGCAGCCGCTCAACAACGTGGCGGCTAACGACGTCCACAGCGCGCTTGCGGCGAACATCGATGGCATACCGATACGCGGCATGCGCGCGGCATGCGTTGCGCTGCTTGCCGGCGGCGCAGGGTGCCCCGTGGAGTGCGGCGGGCGCCACGCGATCCCCATCGCATCGCGCCCGCTGCATCGATCCGTTGCGGACCGCGGCAATTCCCGCTTGCCGGCGAACGCCCCCTGCGGCCCGGCACCCTGCCCTACATCACTGACTTCGCGCGCGGCGATCCTGCTGCGCCGGCACCTGTCGATGACGGCAGCCCACATCGTCCGCATGTCCTCTGAGCTTCGTAAGCGGTGCAGCAGCCAACAACGAGCGTACATTCCGTCATCCAGAGCACAGCCGGGCTGCAACAGCGTCGGACCTCCCGACAGTGCGACGGCACGAGCGGAAAAGCGATGCAGCGGCCCTGCACCACGCCTGCAGGCAGGCGCGGCGCATGATGGGGATGGGTTGTTTCACCCAGGTGACGCCCGGGCAAGACCCGAAATCTGCATGCCTCAGGCGCGTACGTCAGCACAGTTGCGCGAGCACGCAGCTGGAATGGCAGCCGGGCTGCGCAGACGAGGGCCGCGGTGCGGTCGCAGACATCTCCACTCGGATCGCAGTGCGGACACTCGCACTACCGCCCCCGCAGCCTGTTTCGCCATCCAATACTCTTCTTCCACAGAGCGTGACCATGCACCCGCCATCATGCCGTTGGCACCGGGCCGCACTCACGTCCGCAGAAAGATCTCCACGCGCCGGTTGAGCTGCCGTCCGCCGGGATTGTCCTGCCCGTTGAGGGTGTTGGGCGCCACCGGCTGCGATTCGCCATAGCCCTTCGCACTGGCCGTCTGGGCGGTACCGCGCGTACGCAGCGCGGCCAGCACGGCGTTGGCGCGGCGCTCGGACAGGGCCTGGTTGTAGGCATCCTCGCCCTTGCTGTCGGTATGCCCGCGCACCTGCATGTCCTGTGCTGTCACCTTGCCGAGCGCAACGGCCAGGGTATCGAGCACGCGTGCCGCATCGGGACGGATGTCGGACTTGTCGAAGTCGAACAGGATGCGGTCGTTCAAGGTAATCAGATAACCGCAGGGCGCACCGGGCGGGGCGAACTTCTGCAGCGGCGGGAAGCGGCCGGCCGGCGGCACCTTGGGCAGCGGCGGCATGCGCACCTCGCGGGGAGGCCTGCCCACCGTGCCGGTGCCGTCGCCGTGGTTCTGCACCAGACCCTCGGGACCGTTCCAGGTACCCGACCCGTCGGCGTTGATGGTCACCAGCCCGCGTGGGCCGTTCCAGGTGCCGCTGCCATCGCCGCGATTGTCGATCAGGCCGCTCTTGCTGCTGTTCCAGGTGCCGGCGCCCTTGCCGTCCAGGCTGATCAAACCGGCCGGGCCGTTGTAGGTGCCGCCGCCATTGGACTGCACGTCGATGAGCGCATCGTCGCCGTTCTGGCCGGTGCCGTTGATGGTGCCGCTGCCATCGGCGTTGATGCGGATCAAGCCACCGTCGAAGTTGGCGGTGCCACTGCCGTCGGCCTTGAGATCGAACAAACCACCATCGCCGTTACGCAGCAGGTTGTCATGGGCATCGACGCTGGTGATGCCGGCATCGGTGATCAGCGTGCCGCCATCGCCACAACGCGCGGGCGCCACGCTGACGCCTTCGATCGGGTCGAGCACGTCCTGCAGCGAGGCTTCCAGTGCGCGTTGCGCCGGGGTCACGCCGACGATGTCGGGGACCACGATCATCGGGATGGCCGGAAATTCGGGCACTGCCGCATCGGTCGCGGGTGGCGCATCGGTGGCAGGCGTTGCGGTCTGCGTTGCCTGCGGCCTTGTGCCTGCAACGTCTGCCGCGGTCTTCTGACCTTCGCCACGGCTGCAAGCCGCCAATAGCAAGGGAACCCAAATCACTGCCGACAACGTCGTGCGCATCGCGTCTTCCTTGGTTCGAGCGAGTTCGAGGGAACCGCCTGATAGCACGAGCCTGGTCAACACCGCGCTAAGAGCGGCTGACAGACCTGCCGTGCGTTCGTCCGTCCGTCAGCCAGTCAGGCGTGCGTGCGTGCGTGTGCGTGTGTATTTGCGTGCGTGCAGTGATTTCCCGGCCACGTCTTGGCGATGCCGTCAGACGTCCAGGCCAGATGCCGAGTGGGTCGAGGGCACGGTGCCCTCAACGCTCGCGGGACACGTCGCAAGTACGTCCATGTAGCTCGGTGGCGGCACCATGCCGCCACACGGTCCCGCAAGCGGCGAGGACACCACGCCAGACAGATGGCTGGTGGTTTTGTTGAAGAATCAAGACAGCGTGTCGCGGCTTGCCGTTGCTCGTTGAGAACTTTGCCAACCAGCCAACTTGACTGGTCTTTGCCCGCCCACCGTCGCGGGACCCTTGGCGGCATGGATGCCGCCATGAAGCTTACGGCGACGTATTTGCGCGGTGTCCCGCAGCCGCCGTACTTCCTGCCGCTTCGGCCTGCAACTGCGCATGCAGAATGCGGCGGATCTCCAGAATCGCCTGCGGCGTTTCCTGCACGCTGTGCCAGGAGGTCACCACCAGTTCGGAGGCGGCGCCATCCAGATGCGCGCTGCGATACGGCACCAACCCGTCGTCGGAGTCGGCCAGCGGCACCTGCGGTTTTTCGCGGCCAACGATGGTGTGGTACTGCACCTGCGGTGAAATCGGCAGATCCATCGTGGCGCGCACGAACGGGTCGGTATCGCGCAGGTTGTCGATGCTGGTCGGCGGCAGCAGGCGGCCCTTGCGCCGGGACTGGCCACCGCTGCCTCCACGTTCGCTGTTGGCAAGATCCTGCAGTACATCGCCAAACCGGTCCAGCAACGTAATCGGCAGCCGCACCAGGCGCCCGACGAAGCGCCCCAACCCGCCTTCGGCCAGTGGCGTGCCGCGATGTGGCGCGGCGATAAAAATCGCGCGGTCGATCTGCGGCATCGGCGAAAAATGCAGCAACGGCGACAGCTTCGCGCGCACGCGGGCACCGCGCTCGCCGTCCAGCCGGTAATCCCGCAGCAGCGCGTCCCACAGCTGTTCGCCGGACGAGGACACCAGCAGCCGTCCGATCACTCCGCCCATGCTGTGGCCGATCAGGACCATGTCGTGTGAGGCGACGGCGCTGCCCGCCGGGTCGAAATGGCGCAGGCTGCGTTCCACCAACGCCTGGATTTCCGCGCGATTGACCGCGATGGGCGCATTGGTCGGGTAGTACACCTGCCAGATCTGGTAGCGCTGACGCAGCGTTTCATCGCCCATCACTTCGTTGGCTACGTTGACCCAGGCCTCCGGGCTGCTGGCCAGCCCGTGCAGCATCAGCAGCACGCGACGATCGGGGTCGTACGGCTGCATCAGATACAGATGCGGGCGCTCGATGCCGCGCGCACTGCCCAGCATCGAGCGCAGTGACTGCGCCGCAAACCCCGATTTGGCCAGCCACAGCCCGTAGGCGGCGGTGAAGTTGGCCGCCAAGGGCACCCGCTGCCCATGCAGCACCACCTCGTTCTGGCGGTACGGGTCGTACGGCACCAGGGTCACCAGATCGGTCTTCAGCACCGCTGCGAGCGTGTCGCCATCGAAGCGCAGCAACAGCGTCGCCGGTGCGTACGGCATCTCGCTGAAGGTCGGCAGCGGGCGCTCGGGCGCGGCACTCGGGGCGATGGCTTGCTGGACCGCCAGCCCGGCCGGATCGCCGACCAGTTGCGGGTCCACTTCGGCCACCAGCTCGGCACCGAAGCCGTCGCGCCGATAGGTGCTGCGTAATCCGTTGAAGCGCAATGCCGAGGCGGCAAAGATGGCGCGCGGGGTATTGCCGCCACCGGGCAGCCGGTAGGCCGACATGTCGACCACCACCTGCCAGCGGCCGACTGCGGTGGGCGCCGGGGTGGTGTCGCCGGCCTGTTGGGAGCGCGCAAACAGGCGCTCGACCACCTGCTGCACGGCATAGTTGTAGTAGTCGCGCACCTGCGTCTGGCGGTTTTCAAACGCACGCGCACTGGGCGCGCGCGCAGTGAAAAACAGGTAGGCATACGCATGCCGCGCCGCCTCCAGCCAGGCATCGGTGGCCACGTCGCTCATCTGCGCCGGATTGCGTCCGCCCAGGTCGATTGCGCGCGCGGTCCAGAGCTCGGCCTGGGTGGCCAGGCGACGCTCTTCGCCGATGCCTGCCACCGTGGTCAGGTGCTGCAGGCAGGGCAGCGGCTGCGTGCGGCAGGCCTTGGGCTGCAGCCCGGCCACCTGCAGGGTTTCGCTACCGGTCTGGCTGAGCGCGCCGGTGCTGAGCACATCGCCGCGCGTCTGCGCGACGTAATCGCCGCTGTTGCGCGACTGCACCGTGACCATGGCGCAGCCGCTCAACCACCCACTCATCACCACCGCCACCAGCACGGTCGTGGCCCGCCGCCATGGCCTGCGCGGCATCACTGCTTCGCACTCGCCGAGGTGCCGGGCGCCGGCGCCTGCGGCATGCCGGCACGGATGCGCTCGGAGAAATCGCTCGCCTTGTCGGCGGCGATCGCACGCGCGGTGAAATGCCCGCGCTGCTTTAAGGTAGCGAAGTCGTAGCTGGGCATCAGGCCGTGATGGTCGTAGGCGTATTCGTCGACATAGCCGGACAGCAGCAGGCGGTGATCCAGCGGTAGCGTGGGCTGCAATT
This sequence comes from Xanthomonas sp. NCPPB 1325, assembly GCF_041477645.2. Classification (NCBI taxonomy): domain Bacteria; kingdom Pseudomonadati; phylum Pseudomonadota; class Gammaproteobacteria; order Lysobacterales; family Lysobacteraceae; genus Xanthomonas; species Xanthomonas sp. NCPPB 1325. Next base: position 1,126,118 of record NZ_CM192985.1, on the reverse strand, counting down.
GCCGCACCAGCGCGAACACAATGGTGGTGCAGTTGCTGGTGAGCGTGTTGTAGAACGCCGGCGTGCGATCGAGCTCCTTGGCCAGCTCCACATACCCCATGAACATGCGACGCAACCCGGCCTTGGGAATGGCCAGGCGATACAGGTACATGTCCTCGCCGCGCACATTGGTGCGCACGCGCAGGATGTCGCGCTCGTCGGCGGCCACCAGCGTTTCCTCGAAACTGCGAAAAAACCCGCCCAGCGCCGAAAACGCCTCGTGGCGCTCCTTGCGGATTTCCAGCGAGAACACCACATGCGAGCCATCGTCGAAGCCGAACGACACCAGCGTGTGCGCGATCGCCGGGCCCATCCAGTACGACAACGCCAGATCGGCGCTGACCAGATGGTCCAGATCGTACTGGCGGGTTTCCCAGCGCGGCACGTAGCGGGTTTCGCTGTGCCAGTCGAAATTGCGCACGTTGCGCAGGGTGACGATGTTGCCCTGCACCTGCGGCTGCAGACGCTGCGCGACATCGTCGGCCCAGTCGCGGTCCTGGCTGGGCTGCATGAACCCCCACGACACCGCCAGCACCACGAATGCGGCAGCGAAGATGCCCACCAGCGCCCAGTTCTCGCGGCCACGGCGCAGGCCCCACAGCGCGGCCAGCGCCATCGCGCACCACGAGGCCACCCAGCCGATGCGTACCAGTGCATTGCCACTGAGCGCGAAATAGATCGCCAGCCCGCCCCAGCACGCGGCCAACACCAGCGCGGTGCGCAACGCCCAGCGGCCGATGCGTGCGCGGGTGGCCGGTGTCATCGCGTGCCGCCCTCCGGCACCTGCATGCCCAGCGCGTGCATCAGCAGGTCGGCCGAACGGTGGGCCAGCCGCTTGCGTTCTGCTTCATCGTTGCCGCGCAGGCAGCTGCCCAGCATGTCGATCACCAAGAGCAGCTGCTCGTCGTCGACATCGGCCCGGCACAGGCCGGCGTCGCGGGCACGGTGCACGAAGGGCAGGAAGATCGCCACCACGCGCTGGTCGGCCGCCTCCACCGCCGGGTGCGCGCGCTCGATCGAGCGCCAGAAGTCCACCAGCGGTGCGGACTGGGCGATGTGTTCGGCCACGTCGTGCAGCAGCACGGCCAGCCCGTCCGGGCGGTCGGCCAGGTCGGCGGCCAGCCGCTCCAGGCCATCGAGCCCGCGCGCCATCAGCGCGGTCATCAGCGCCACGCGGTCCGGGAAATTGCGGTACAGGGTGGCGCGGCCAAGGCCGGCGCGCTCCACCACCAGTTCCAGCGGGGCATTGACGCCGTGTTCGCTGAACACTTCGTCGGCGGCATCGAGAATCTGCCGGCGGCGCAGCGCGGCATCAGGGCGGGAAGTCATCATGCCGGCATTATCGGACAGATTTGTCCGGTAACGCCAGAGTCCGCTTGCTCAATCGACCCCCTCCCCGACCGACGGTCGGAGTGGGTCGTCGGAGTGGACCGTCAGCTTGGGTCGTCGGAGTGGACCATCGGAGCCGATGGTCCACTCGGCAAACCGGATCAGCCGGTGTTCTGCACGCCTTGCGAGACGCCGTTGACGCAGGCCACCAGCGCGCGCAGCAGCGCGTCGTCTTCGCCGTCGGTGGCCCGCCAGCGTTGCAGCAGGTCCACCTGCAGTACGCTGATCGGGTCGATGTAGGGGTTGCGCAGGCGGATCGACAGCGCCAGCCGCGGGTCGTGCTGCAACAGCGATTGCTGTTGCAGCAGCGCCTTGACCCAGCCCTTGGTCAAGGCCAGTTCGTCCCGAATCTGCGGGAAAAAGCGCTCGTGCAGATCACCGGACAGCCGCGAGAACAACTCGGCGATATTCAGATCGCCCTTGGACAACACCATGGCGATGTCGTCCAGGAAGGTGCGGAAGAACGGCCAGTCCTGCGCCATCTCGCGCAAGGTGTCTTCACGCCCGGCATCCACTGCCGCCTGCAGGCCGCTGCCCACGCCGTACCACCCCGGGATCACCGCACGCGCCTGGCTCCACGCAAACACCCACGGAATCGCGCGCAGGTTGGACAACGCCGCATCCTGGCCCAGCCGCCGCGACGGACGCGAGCCCAGCGTCATGCGCTCGATCACATCGATCGGTGTGGCCAGGCGGAAGTACTGCATGAAGTCCGGCGCGCCGACGAAGGCGCGATAGGCCACGGTGCTGCGTTCGGCCACCAGGTCCATCACCGGGCGCCAGCGCTCCTCGCGCGGCTCGGGCGCACGCGGGCGCAGGCTGGACAGCAACACCGCGCCGGTCATCTGTTCCAGCGAGCGCAGCGCCAATGCACGGATGCCGTACTTGCGGTGGATGACCTCGCCCTGCTCGGTGACGCGCAGGCGGCCGTCCACGCTGCCGCGCGGTGCGGCATCCAGCGCGCGGCTGGTCTTGCCGCCACCGCGGGCAATCGAACCGCCGCGGCCGTGGAAAAACGTCAGCCGCACGCCCAGCTCGGCGGCCGCTTCCAGCAGCTCGACCTGCGCGCGCTGCAGACCCCAGCGCGAGGCCGCAATGCCGCCGTCCTTGCCACTGTCCGAATACCCCAGCATCACCATCTGCGTGTCGCCGCGCGCGGCCAGGTGCTGGCGATACACCGGGTCGGCCAGCAGGTCCTGCACGGTGCCGGTGCCGCCACGCAGATCGTCCACGGTTTCGAACAGCGGCACGATGTCCAGCGGCACCGCGCCCGCGTCGTCGACCAGCCCGCCGCGGCGCGCCAATGCGAGCACGGTGAGCACGTCGGCGCGGTTGTGCGCCATCGAAATGATGTAGCTGCCCAACGCATCGGCGCCGTGGCGCGTGCGCGCATCGGCGAGCGCGGCAAACACCGCGTCCAGGCGCGCATTGCCTTCGTCGGCCACGCGCGGCAATGCCTGTTCGCCGGACGCGTACGGGCCGAGCAAGCCAGCGCGCTGCTTGGCGTCCTGTTCGTCCCACTCTGCCTGGCCCAGGGCGTCGGCCACCGCGCGCGCATGCACGCTCGATTCCTGGCGCACGTCCAGCCGCGCCAGATGAAAACCGAAACTGCGTACGCGCCACAGCAACCGGCGAACCGCAAACCAACCGGCGTGCAGGCCCTTGTTGGCCTGCAGGCTGTCCAGGATCAGTTGCAGGTCGTATTCGAGTTCCGAGGGCGCGGCATAGGCGCCCTCGGCATCGTCCAGCGTGGCCTGCAGGCGCGCGCGCATCAGGTCGTTGAGCAGGCGGTACGGCATGTCGCCGTGGCGCGGGCGCGAACGTGCGGCGTCTTCAGGGAGCAGCGCGCGGTAGCGTTCCAGTTGCGCAGTGAGTTCCGGACTGACCTGCACCAGCGTGGTCGACTGGCTGAGCAGGCTGGCCAGTTGCCAGAGTTCCTTCTGGTAGCGGTCCAGCACCGCGCGGCGCTGCGCATCCAGGGTGCCGGCAATGGTGGTGGCATCCACGTTCGGGTTGCCATCCATGTCGCCGCCCACCCAGGTGCCGAAGCGCAGCAGGCGCGGCAATGGCGGCACACTGCCGTAGGTTTCTTCGATGGCGTGTTCGAGCGTTTCGTACATCACCGGCACCACCCGGTAGAGCACCTGGGTGAGATAGAAGCCCACATGCTCGCGCTCGTCGTCCACGGTGGGGCGCACCGGCGAGGAATCGGCGGTCTGCCACGAGGCGGTCAAGGCCATGCGGAAGCGTGCGGCGTCGCTGGCGCGTTCGTTGGGCGTGCGCATGCCGTCCAGGTTGTCGACCAGGCTGGCGACCATCAGCTGTTCTTTTTCCAGCAGCGCGCGCCGCACCGCCTCGGTGGGGTGCGCGGTAAACACCGGCTCCACATCGATGCGTGGCAACCACTGGCTCAGCTCTTCCAGGGTCACGCCCTGCGCCTTGAGCCGGCGCATGGCATCGTGCAGGCCATCGGGCTGCGGGGTGTCGGTGCCGCTGCGCTGGTATTCGCGGCGGCGGCGGATGCGATGCACGCGCTCGGCGATGTTGACCACCTGGAAATAGGTGCTGAAGGCGCGCACCAGCGCTTCGGCTTCACGCGGTTCGCGGCCGGTGAGTTGTTCGCTCAAGGTGGATGGCGGAGCATCGCTTTCGCGGCGCGAGATCGCGGCGGTACGGACGCGTTCGACTTCATCGAGGAATTCCGCAGATACCTGCTCGGCGAGCAGATCGCCCACCAGTGCACCGAGCCGACGCACATCGTCGCGCAAGGGAAGATCGGGGGTAGCGAACACAAGACTGCTGCGGTACTCGTTCATCGGAAACGCACACCCTCTTCAAGCGCAAAGTCGTCGAAGACTAACCCAAAAGGATTAGATGATCGCGACCGGCACGACGGTTTCAACACCAACCATCGTGTGCTGGCGCAGGTGGCGATGAATCGCGTAGGAGCGCACTCGCGCGCGATGCGGCGTTCCCGGTAATGCCCCATCGCGGGCAGGCCCGCTCCTACAGGTGATCGCGGCACCCATCTATGCGGCTCGGCAGCCGTTGCCGGCAGCGCATCAGCCACATCCTCATCTGCGGTAGGAGCGCACCCGGGCGCGACGAAGCTTCATCGGTAACGCCGCATCGCGCGCTAGCGCGCTCCTACCGGGCCAGCGCACCACCGATCAACGCGTGCGTGTGGCGCGCTTCTCCGGCACCGGCTCGCCGACATTGGTCTTCAACCACTGCTCGCTCTCGGCCAGCATCTGCATGATCGATTGCCGTGCGCGGTAGGCATGCGATTCGTTGGGCAGCATCACCAGCCGCGCGGTGCCACCCAGGCCCTTGATCGCGGCGAACATGCGCTCGCTCTGGATCGGGAAGGTGCCGGTGTTGTTGTCGTCCTGGCCGTGGATCAGCAGCAGCGGGTCCTTGATCTTGTCGGCGTAGTTGAACGGCGACATCGCCTGGTACACCGGTTGCGCCTGCCAGTAGTTGCGCTCTTCGGCCTGGAACCCGAACGGGGTGAGCGTGCGGTTGTAGGCGCCGCTGCGCGCGATGCCGGCCTTGAACAGGCGCGTGTGCGCGAGCAGGTTGGCGGTCATGAAGGCGCCATAGGAATGCCCGCCGATGGCGATGTGCTGCCGATCGGTGACCCCGCGCCGCACCACTTCGTCCACGGCGGCCTGCGCATCGGCGATCAGCTGCGGCACATAGGTGTCGTTGGGTTCGGCATCGCCTTCACCCACGATCGGCATGGTCGGGTTGTTGAGCACCACATAGCCGATTGCCAGGAATGCCTGCGGCCCCCAGTAGCTGATGGCGTTGAAGCGGTACGGCGAGTCGGTGACCTGGCTGGCGGTGTCGGCGCTTTTGAATTCGCCAGGGTAGGCCCACATCAGCAGCGGCCGCGGGCCGTCGCGCTTGGGGTCATAGCCGGGCGGCAGCAACAGCGTGGCGGTGAGGTCCACCCCATCGGCGCGCTTGTAGCGGATCTGCTCCTTCTGCACACCACGCAGCTGCGGCAGCGGGTGCGCGAAATGCGTCAATGCACGCGGTGCGGCCGCGCCATCACCAAGCGTCTGTACGACATAGTTGGCCGGCTCCTCCGGCGATTCGCGGCTGAGCAGCAGTTGCGTGGCCTGTGCGTCCAGCAAGGCCAGCGGTGCGGAATAGGTCGGCGCCTGCGAGTGGAACAGGCGCGTGGCCTGCTTGCTGCGCAGATCGAACCGGTCCACGAACGGGCGGTCGCCTTCCGGCGAGGCGCCCTTGCCAAGCAGGAACAGGCTGTTGCCGTCTGCACTGGTCTGCAGCAAGGTGCGGCCCTTGCCATCGGCCGCTGTCGCCGGCGTGCCCGGGTCCTTGTAGCGGTCCTGCGAGGAGCGGTCCCACAGCAGGTCGGGCGCGCGTTGCGGTTGATCCGGTGCGATGCGCCACTGCTTGGTGCGGCGGGTCTTCCACCAGCTCTCGCTCATGATCGCCAGGTCGCCGCGGCCCCATTGAATGCCCTCGAACCGGCTCTCCAGCTGTGCCAGCGTCACCGGTGCGCGGTTGAACGGTGCGGCCTGCATCCGCACCGCGTCGCGGATGGTGCTCTCGCGTGCCGGGTCGCCGCCGTCCTGCGCTTCGGCCCACACCAACGTGGCCGGTGCGTCGTGCCGCCAGGCGATGTCGCGCACGCCGGTGGGCACGGCGTCGTTGCCGGTCGGCAGGCCTTCGACCAACGGCAGCTGCGCGATCTGGCGCACCAGCTTGCCCTGCAGGTCCAGCACCTCGATGCGGCGCGGGAAATTGTCCGCCGGCACCAGATACGAAAACGGCCGCTCAGCGCGTTCGCTCAGGATGTAACGGCCATCCGGCGACACCGACAGGTTGAGATGGATGCCGGGCGCGGCGATCGGGCGGACCTGCCCGCTCAGCGTGACGATGATCGGCTGACCGGTGGCGTAGTACTCGAACACGCGCGCATCGGCCTCGTTGCGCAGCAGGTCCTGATAGGTCGGCAGCGAGCGCACCCCGGCGGCGGCGCTGGTCTGCTGGATCGCCGGGCCGGCCGGTGTCGCATCGCGGGTCGGCGGCGCGCCCTGCCCGGCCACCTGTTGTTGCAGCAGCAGCCCGCTGCCATCGGGCAGCCAGCGCAGTTCGTCATCGACGGTGGTATTCAGGCCGGTGACCAGACGCCGCGCCTGCCCGGCGGCCACGTCCACCAGCCACAGTTCGTTGGCGCCACTGCTCGCGTCCTCGCGGCGGAACGCCAGATAGCGCTGATCCGGCGACCAGCTCTACGTGGCCAGCGACAGCGGCGACGGCAGTCCGGCGATCTGCCGCTCACCACCATCGGCCACCGACAACAGCCACAACTTGCTGGCAAAGGAGAACCGGCTGGCGGCAAAGGTCTTCGGGTGGATGCGCAGGCCGGCCAGCTTCAACTCGGGCTGGGCCACCTCGGCGATGTCCGGCAGTGCCGGCAACTGCAGCATCGCGGCCAGGTCGCGTTTGGGCGAGAGCTGCAGCAACGGTGCGCGCGGTGCGTCCACCACCGCCTGCAGCGCCTTGGACGGCAGCTGGTAGGCGCTGCCTGCCGCAGCGCCTGGCTGCGTCACTGTCGCGCCGGCCGCCGGGCCGGCCGCCATCGCCAACACCGGCGCGCCCAATGCCAGCGCCCCTGCCAGCGCCCATGTGTGCTGCCGCCAGCCTTGCGCATGCGGTTTCTCCTGCATTGCCCGTCCCCGGTGATGATCGACCTGCGACCATAGCAGCCGCCTGTCGGCCGCTCCCCTGCCGTTGGTTGGGGTCATGCCACTTCAAACCGGCCAATTCATGCCGGAGGTGGGTGCTGCCGATATAATCGGCGCTCTCGTCGAGGGGCGCTGCGACCGGTAGGGCGGACTGATCCGCTCACTGCACCACAAGGTGCAGGCAATACGGCCAGGCTCGACCAGCAGTTACCGTTCAACGGCGCCCGGAATTGCAGACATTCGTTTGCCTACCGGAGCCATTGCATGAACGCTGTCACAAAGATTACCCCGCACGCCGATTACAAGATTGCCGACATCTCCCTGGCCGATTGGGGCCGCAAGGAGCTGGACATCGCCGAGCACGAAATGCCGGGCCTGATGTCGATCCGCCGCAAGCATGCGCAGACCAAGCCGCTGAAGGATGTGCGCATCACCGGCTCGCTGCACATGACCATCCAGACCGCGGTGCTGATCGAAACGCTCAAGGACATCGGCGCCAACGTGCGCTGGGCCTCGTGCAACATCTTCTCCACCCAGGACCATGCCGCCGCGGCGATCGCCGCCACCGGCACACCCGTGTTCGCCTGGAAGGGCGAGACGCTGGAAGAGTATTGGGACTGCACCCTGGATGCGCTGACCTTCACCCTGCCCGACGGCACCCTCACCGGCCCGGAGCTAGTCGTGGACGACGGCGGCGACGTCACCCTGCTGATCCACAAGGGCTATGAGCTCGAAAACGGCAGCACCTGGGTCGACGAGCCGGCGTCTTCGCACGAAGAGAGCGTGATCAAGGCGCTGCTCAAGCGCGTGGCAGTGGAGCGCCCGGGTTACTGGGGCCGCGTGGTCAAAGACTGGAAGGGCGTATCCGAAGAGACCACCACCGGCGTGCACCGCCTGTACCAGATCGCCGAAGCCGGCAAGCTGCTGATCCCGGCCATCAACGTCAACGACTCGGTCACCAAGAGCAAGTTCGACAACTTGTACGGCTGCCGCGAGTCGCTGGCCGATGGCCTCAAGCGCGCGATGGACGTGATGCTGGCCGGCAAGGTCGCCGTGGTCTGCGGCTACGGTGACGTGGGCAAGGGCAGCGCCGCCTCGCTGCGCGCCTATGGCGCCCGCGTGGTGGTCACCGAAATCGACCCGATCTGCGCCCTGCAGGCGTCGATGGAAGGCTTCGAGGTCAACACCATCGAATCCACCCTGGGCCGTGGCGACATCTATGTCACCACCACCGGCAACAAGGACATCATCACCGTCGAGCACCTGCAGGCCATGAAGGACCAGGCCATCGTGTGCAACATCGGCCACTTCGACAACGAGATCCAGGTCGATGCGCTGAATGCACTCAAGGGCGTGGAAAAGATCAACATCAAGCCGCAGGTGGACAAGTATGTGTTCCCCAACGGCAACGCGATCTTCCTGCTGGCCGACGGCCGCCTGGTCAACCTGGGCTGCGCCACCGGCCACCCGAGCTTCGTGATGTCCAACTCGTTCGCCAACCAGACCCTGGCCCAGATCGACCTGTGGGAAAAGCGCGACAGCTACGAGAAGAAGGTCTACATCCTGCCCAAGCACCTGGATGAGGAAGTGGCCCGCCTGCACCTGGAAAAGATCGGCGTCAAGCTGACCACCCTGACCAAGGACCAGGCCGACTACCTCGGCGTGCCGGTGGAAGGCCCGTTCAAGCCGGATCATTACCGCTACTGAGTCTTTGGCAAACCATCGCCATGCATAAACGGGCGCCGCGAGGCGCCCGTTTTTTTACGTGCCCAGCGCCTGAGCGCGCCTCGAACGGTGTACCGGCAGATCATGCACCGAGGGAGGCCGCGCAACGCAGCGCCTGGCACGAGGTCGTGCAGAAGAGAGAGCCGAGGAGATGTCAGCGTTCGACGTGCTGGCAGGCAATCCGTTTGATTGGCCGCACAGTGCATGGAGACAAGCGCGAACCGGTGATGGGCTGCGGTTCGCACGGGCATGTTGCGTCATATCGCTACGTGGATGTGACCGACACGGTGTGTCGTGATCGGTCACCGCGCGCAACGCGAGACGGGCTACGCACGCGATGCTTGAAACGCAGCGGCGCGATCATGATCAGGCTCACGGCCGCCAGTTTGCATTGGCCTCCCAGAACGCCACGCTGCGCCGGTAGGCCGCGCGGTCCAGCGGCACGCCGGAGCCGCCCTCATCCACGCCCAATGCATTGCGCAACATGGTAATCGGCGCCATCGGGATGTCTTCGGGCTCGGCGGTGTACAGACAGCCGACCACACCCCAGTCCGCATCGATCGGCGCGCCTTCCTTGGCCAGCTGCTCGCGGCTGTACAGGATCGGCACCATGTACTGCGCGACCGGCGACTCCACGCCTTCGAACCAACGCACCAGAACGGGAAGTTCCTGCGTGTTACGCGCTTCGTAGCCCGAGCGCAGCAGGTGCCGGTTGTCTGCGGTGATCGGCACTGTCAGGCAGCGCGTGCTGGTCCAGTTGCGGTGTACGTGCAGCTGGCAGAACGGCGCGTAGCCTTCGATCACGCGCAACGGTGGGGCGTCATTGAGATGCTGGATGAACTGCTCGGGCGTGCAGTCCTGGATGGCATTGCGACGGCCATCGCGCGGAAACAGGCGGGGACGGGCAAACGCGGTCAGAACGATGGACATGGCAGTGCGGGCAGCGGTAAGGCCGTCAAGGGTAACCCCTGCATGCAGTTCTCACGCGCAGGCCGGCGCTGGCAAACGGGCCGCAATGCAACGCATGCGTCGCTGCCGTTGAAGCGGGCTCACGGTTGCGCGCGTCGAGCGACGGGCCGCGTCAACGCCCGCTGCGGCGTCACCAGATCAGATCGTCCGGCACCTTGAACTGGCTGTAATAGTCATCGTCGCTGTCCGGTGCCGGCGAGCTGCCATTGCGGCCGTGATCCAGCACCACGGTTGCCGCATCGCGGCTGTAGACCTTCTCGGCGGCCGCACGCGGAATCAGCTCGAAGCCTTCGCCATGTCGCACGATCACCAGGGCGCCACTGGCAAGCTGGGTGCGCAAGGCGGGATTGACCAGCACGCTGCGGATGACGCTGCCATCGTTGAAGCGATAGTCGATCTCGCCCTCGCGCTTGACCTTGCTGGTCTCCACGATCTGGCGCACCTGGGCCAGCACTTCCTGTTTGCGCAGCTGCGCATTGCGCTCTTCGGCCAGTGCGCGATCGCGCTCGGCACGCTCGGCCTGCAGCCGTGCGGCATCCACCTTGTCGGTCTGCGCCGGCGCCACCGCGCCACCCTTGGCGTGGCGCTGCTTGACCTGCTCACGCGCGACCTTGTCCACCTGGGCTTTTTTGACCAGCCCGGCCTTGAGCAGCTGTTCTTGCAGTGGATTGCGCATGGGAGACGTCGGCAGTGAATTGGCCGCCAGTTTAGCGCGGCAGGCGGCGGGCTCCCGTCGCAGCCCCTGCCGCGCCCTCCCGGCCAGCGCGCCGGCCGGCCGCTGCGCCGATGAATGCATCGTCCGCACCACGGCATTGCCGCTACCGGAGACAAGCCGTGCCCCAACATCATGCCGCATCGCCTGCTCACGGCACCACTCACCGATGCGCGCCCTTGGGCAACTGGCCATCACTGCGAAGGGAGGGTCGCGGACCGCACGTGCATTCCTGCGGCAAGCATGCTCGCTCGTGGCCCGCGTACGACCTGCATCCCCGATGATGATGGCGCCGGGCCTGGCGACACCTGCGCTGGCCGAGCCGGTCACCCAGCCAGTGATCTGCCACAGCAGATACATTCGTCGCTGAAGCAGGCGCCGCGTCCCTGCGTACCAGCGCGATCGCGGAGGGCTGGCAATTCTGCGACCAGGCACCCCGTTGCCGTCGAACCCTGCACGCAATTCGGCGGTTCACCGCATTGAATACGTATGCACACCACCGATGTTGCGGCGCGATGCGCGCTTAGCATCACCGCGCGCTGCACGCCGTGCGCGCGCTTTCCGGAACAGGGGCCGGAGGCTTGAATGTGGGCATCGCCAGCTGCGCGGATGCTCGCTCCTACCGACTGGAGATCCACCCGATGCACACCCTCATTGCTCCTTCTCCGCCTTCGCTCACGCAGCGATGCACCCGCCTGTTGCTGACGGCACTGGTTCTGCTGCTGACCACTGCAAATGTGCAGGCCGATGTGATCCTGCACGCCTTCAACTGGCCATATGCCACCGTCGAAGCACGCGCCAAGCAGATCGCCGATGCGGGCTATCGCAAGGTGCTGGTGGCACCCGCCTACCGTTCGCAAGGCAGTGCCTGGTGGGCGCGCTACCAGCCGCAGGATCTGCGCGTGATCGACGGGCCGCTCGGCGACACCGCGGCGTTTTCGCGCATGGTGCAGGCATTGGCCAACAACGGTGTGCAAACCTATGCCGACGTGGTGCTCAACCACATGGCCAACGAAGCGGCCACGCGTCCGGATCTGAACTACCCCGGCAGCGCGGTGTTGTCGCAGTACGCCGCCAATCCCGGCCGCTACGATTCGCTGCGCCTGTTCGGCACCTTGCAGTCCAATTTCCTGAGCGCCAGCGACTTCGGCCCGGCGCAATGCATCAGCAATTACAACGATGCCTACCAGGTGCGCAATTACCGTATCTGCGGCGGCGGCAGCGATCCGGGTCTGCCGGACCTGGTCGGCAATGATTGGGTGGTGCAGCAGCAGCGTGCCTATCTGCAGGCACTCAAGGGCCTGGGGGTGAGCGGCTTCCGCGTGGATGCAGCCAAGCACATGACCTTCGATCATCTCAACCGCGTGTTCGATGCAGGCATTCGCTCGGGCGTGTACGTGTTTGGCGAGGTCATCACCGGCGGCGGCAGCGGCAACGGCGATTACGACCAGTTCCTGGCGCCGTATCTGCAATCCACACCGCATGCGGCCTACGACTTCCCGTTGTTCAATGCGGTGCGCAATGCGTTCGCGGTCGGTGCGAGCATGCAGCAGCTGGTGGACCCCGCCGCGTCGGGGCAGGCGTTGCCGGGCAACCGTGCGGTCACCTTCGCCATCACCCACGATATCCCCAACAACGCCGGCTTCCGCTACGCCATTCTCGACCCGGTGGACGAAACCCTGGCCTATGCCTATCTGATCGGACGCAATGGCGGCATGCCGATGGTGTACACCGACAACAACGAAAGTGGCGACAACCGCTGGGTCAACGCGTATCAGCGCGATGACCTGCGTCGCATGATCGGCTTTCACAACAGCGTACAGGGCACCGACATGCAAGTGCTGTCGTCCAGCGCCTGCCACATCCTGTTCCGCCGCGGCAGCCTCGGCATCGTGGGCATCAACAAGTGCGGTAACCCGGTCAACACCACGGTCGGCATGAACAACAGCGTGCTGTACTGGAATGCCGACTACGTGGATGCCCTGGGTTCGGGCAGCGTGGTGCGTATCTCCAGCGGCTCCTACACGTTCACGCTGCCGGCGCGGGGCGCGCGCATGTGGCGCCGCTGAGCCAAGCCGCAGACCGCGCACAGCGCGCGCTCCCACAACGTGCCCAGGTTATGTAAAGCAGACCTGGACATCGTTGCGTGCATCAGACCGTTGCAAGCAAACACCGCCTCCGCCGCCTTGCGCGCGCGGAGGCGTTTTTCATTCTGCAGCCTGCGCTTGCTCCGCTTGGTCATGCGATGAGCGGTCTGGTCAGACATGCGCCAGGTCACGATCGATACGAACTTCGCTGCAACATGAATTGATCGAAAAGACCAGGCCTTCGGACGCAACAAAACCCGCTGCCGGGTGGACCTACCTCGCAGCCCGATGCATGCCGATTCATCTGCCCACCCGGCGTGCAGACGGCCGACCGCGACGCGAGCGCGCCACCGTGGCAACGCACGCGATCTCGCACCCGAGGAGCAGAACCGGAGCAAGCCGATGCCTTTGTACTTCGTGCGTCACGGCGAGTCGCTCGCCAACGAACAGAACTATTTTGCCGGCGCGCAGAACTCGCCATTGACCTCGCTGGGACGTCGCCAGGCGCGGCAGGCGGCCGAGGAGGTCAGGCGCCGTGGACTGCAGTTCGACCAGGTCCACGTCTCGACGCTGGAGCGCGCACAGGCGACCGCGGCGATCATTCTCGACGGTGTGCCCGGGGCGCCGCAGGTCATCTCCAGCGCGGCATTGGTGGAACGCGATTTCGGCATCTTCGCCGGCAAGAACAAGACCCTGATCAAGAAGTCCATCGGCCACCGGCTCTACGACGCCTGCTTCCATGACGCGCAAGGCGCGCCACCCGACGGCGAGCACTGGATGGACATGTACGCGCGTTGCAAGCAGTACTACGACACCGTGCTGGCGCCGCTGGACCGCCAGGGCAAGCAGGTGCTGGTGGTGGCGCACAAATACATCGTCGAGGTGTTCGCCCTGATCGCCGCCGGCCTGCCGCCTGCCGACTACATCGACTTCCGGCTTCCCAACTCGCGGCCGCTGTCGTGGGACGAACTCAAACACATGACCGCACGCAGTTCATCGCGCATGAACTACCTGGGCGAGCAGACCGAAATCCATTTACTGCAATGGATGCTGATTGCCGCAGTGGCCGGCTTTGCGCTGTCGTGCCTGGGCGTGTCGCTCCCGCATGGCATCAGCTCCGCCGCCATCGTGGCGCTGCTGGCCGCCAATGCGTTTTTCCTGTCGGTGCGTATCGAACCTGACGCGATGCGACTGACCCGCGGCCCGGAGAACGTCGCGCTCAGCGTGATCAGTGTGGCGCGCGCACTGATTGCGATGGTGCTGCTTACCCAGTTCGACAACGCGTGGATGCACGTCCTGGGCCTGTTGCTGATCGTGCCACCGGCGCTCTCGGTGCCGACCTTTTCGCTGGCGCGCGGCGGCGACTATTTCTTTGCCGCGCGCTATACCCTGGTGCTGTCGATGCTGTTGCCGGTGGTGCTGTTGCTGCTGTTCCTGGATCACCGCGAGGTCTTGGGCAATGCGCATGCACTGGAGCGGTATTTCGTGGTGCTGCTGCTTGCGCTGGCCCTGCCCTGCCTGCTGGCACAGAGCTGGCGGCGTGCGCGTCCGATCGCTGCGGGCAAGCTGGCAACCAACTGGGGCTGGGTCGGCTCACTGACGATGGTGCCGATGGCCTTGCTGGTCGCGCTACGCGCCGGTGGCCCCGCGTTGGCGGATGCATTGGCGCATGGCGGCTGGCGGGCCTGGGGCGCACTGCTGTTGCCGTTTGCGCTGCTGCTGACATGCCGGCTGGGCAGCGCGGCGTCCCTGTACCTGCATCAGCGCGTCACCGGCAAGCGCATCGGCCCGGCGATCCGCTCCGATATCCATCTGCTGCAGACATCGCCCAACATCTTCCTGTGGCTGAGCCTATTGCTGCCAGGCACCTTCGCGCATGCGCCCACCCTGGTGGCCGGCACGCTGCTGAGCTTCTTCGCCTTCGCGCTCCTGGATGAAACCTGGGTCGTGCGGCGCTTCCGTGCGCAGATCAAGCCGGCGTTGCAGCAGCACCCTGCGCGCGCCACGACGGCGGCTTCGCCGCCCGGCACACCAGGCGACGTCGCACTGGACAACCGATGACGCGGCCCGCCTCAGGCGCGGCGATCACCGCGCCCGGGGCGGTCATCACGATGAGCGCCATGTTCAATGAAGGCAGCCATCGGCATCGTTGCGGATCGCTGCGGCCTGGAGTTACCAGGCGAACGGCGCGGTGACCTTGCGTGCACCGAGCAGGAACGCATCGGCCACATGCACGAACGGTGCGACATCCACGTCCGAGTCGCCCGCGCGCACCAGCTGCACAAAACGCCGGTACAGCCCATCGTATTCACTGGATGCCGGCACTGCCTGCGGCTGCCCGTCGATGCTCAGCTTGGCGCCGCCTTCGCTGAGCACGAGCAGCCCCTGCGTGGTTTCCACCTCGATGTCCCAGCGCTGATGACCGGTCTGCAGGAAATCGAATTCCGCCGTCACCGGCACGCCGGCGGTATCGACGAAGGCGAGCCGGGCAGACAGCGGTGCCTGGCGGTTTTCCGGCGTGTGCAGCTCGGCCTCGCGCAGGGCGAAGGGGCGCGGCAGCAGATGCGTGACGATGGACAAGGCGTTGATGCCGGGATCGAACACGCCCATGCCGCCGGGTTCGAGAATCCAGTCCTGCCCGGGGTGCCAGTGGCGGATGTCTTCCTTCCAGGTGATGTGCGTCCGCACGATCTGCTTGTCGGCCAGCCACGCACGCGCAGGCTCCACGCCAGCGGCGTAGCGCGAATGCCAGCTGGTGAGCAGGCTGCGCTGCGCATGCTGCGCCACAGTGCGCAGATCGTTGATCTCGGCGAGCGTGGCCGCCGGCGGCTTTTCCAGGAAGACATGCCGGCCAGCCGTCAACGCCGCTTGCGCCAACGCATGTCGCCCCACCGGCGGCGTGCACAACGCGACCGCTTCCAGCTCCGGATGCGCGGCAAACGCCTCATCCAGGGTTTGGTACGCCGGTACGCCGTCGACCGTGCCATGCCGGCTTACCGTGGCCACCAACTGCACATCGGGGCGCGCGGCAATGGTCGGCACGTGTTGATCGCGGGCGATCTTGCCGATCCCCACCAGGGCAATGCGCAATGCGTCTGGATGCTTCATCGAAACCTTCGTGCTGATAAGGAGAGCGGCGACACGATCGACTGATCGCGCACCATGGGGCAGCGCAGCCGTGGGCCGCATCCGCCAGCGCGATGCAGTGTACGGTCAGCGCGCAGCCCACCGCGAGACATCGCTCCTGCTTGTTTTGCTATACCTGCCCACGGCCGGCGATGCCGGCGTGCTTGCCATCCCGGCGATGGCGACCTGCAAGCGCCGGCATTCCCGCGCCAGCCAGCGGCATGGTCCTGTCCTGCGATTGACCTCACCGTCGATGCAGCCCAGCATCGCCGCCGGCACGCCGATGTGCCGTCGTCACGGAAGGCCGCTTCGATGTTGCACCACGTTTCGCTGGGCGTTCGCGCAATCGAGGCATCTGTCGTGTTTTACGACGCCGTTCTGGGGGCGCTGGGCCATGTACGGGTGTGGTCCGATCTGGAGCCGGGCACGCTCGACCAGGCCGTGGGCTACGGCAGACCCGGCGGCGAAGACAGCCTGGCATTGAAGCAACGCCCGGCCACGCACTGCGCGCCGGGAGACGGCTTCCACCTGGCCTTTGCCGCGATCGATGCAGCAGCGGTGGATGCCTTCCACCGGGCAGCGCTGCAACACGGCGGCCGTTGCAACGGTGCACCCGGTCTGCGGCCGGATTACGGCAGCAGCTACTATGCCGCCTTTGTCATCGACCCCGACGGCCACCATCTGGAAGCGGTGCGAGCAGGCACGCGATAAACCGCCCGGCGCTGCGTCGTTGCATGAGCATCAGCATGGCCTACCGTCGCATCGCCAGGCTGCTGACCGCGTGCGCTCACATTTCCAGCACCACCTTGCCCAGGTGGCTGCCCTGCTCCAGATAGCGGTGCGCGGCGGCCGCCTCGCTGAGCGGGAACCGCTTGTCGATCAGCACGCGGATCTTGCCCTGTTCGATCCAGGGCCACACCACGCGTTCGACCTCTGCCGCCAGCCGCGCCTTTTCATCGGCATTGCGCGGGCGCAGGGTCGAGCCGGTCAGGACGGCCTGCTTGCGCATCAGCTGCGGGATCGGCACCTCGATGGTGGACCCGGCCTGTGAGGCGATATAGACGATGCGTCCGCGCGGGTTGAGCGCGTCCAGCGTCTGCGCAAAGACGGCCGCACCCACCATGTCGAGCGCCACATCCACCCCGGCGTGCGCCTTGGCCACGTCGACGAACGACTCACGGGTGGAGTCGATGGCGATATCGGCGCCCAGCTCGCGCGCCTGCGCCGCCTTGGCTGCCGAGCGTGCGGTGGCCAGCACGTGCGCACCGGCAGCCTTGGCCATCTGGATGGCGGTGACGCCGATTCCGGACGTCGCCCCATGCAGCAGCAGCCATTGGCCGGCTGCCAGCTGGCCATGTTCGAACAGGTTGGTGTAGGCGGTGAAGATGGTCTCCGGCAGCGCGGCCGCCTGCACCAGATCCATGCCTGCAGGAATCGGCAGCACATGACGCGCATCGACCGCGGCGTATTGCGCGTACCCGCCGCCGCCCAGCAAGGCGCAGACACGGTCGCCGACCTTCCAGCGACCGGCGGGCTCCACGATCTCGCCGGCAACTTCCAGGCCCAGCGTTTCCGGCGCGCCCGGCGGCGGCGGATAGTGGCCGGCGCGTTGCAGCAGATCGGGGCGATTGATGCCGGCGGCATGCACGCGGATCAGCACCTGCCCCGGTGCCGCATACGGGCGCGGTTGCTCGGTGGCGTACAGCGCATCGGCGTCGCCCTTGCCATCGCGGATGGCGATGGCGGTCATCGTGGTGTCGCTCATGCAGGCGCTCTGTTGAGGGGTGCCCAGTGTAGGCAGGCAGACGTCAACGTGTGGCGCAGATGCCGCGCACCTTGCATCGCGCGCCTGCGCAGCATCATCCGCCACCAGATATGCATTCATCGCGATGAAGCGATAGTATGCCGGCACGATCCGCAGAAGCCGCCGCGATGACGCATCTCAGTTTCGAGTTCTATCCGCCCAAGACCGACGACCAGCGCGCGCAGCTGGACCGCACCGCGGCCAGGTTGAAAGGCTATGCACCGGAATATGTCTCGTGCACCTTCGGTGCCGGCGGCTCCACGCTCAGCTACACCTCCGAGACAGTGCGCCACCTCAAGCAGAAGCACGGGTTCGAAGCGGCGCCGCACCTGTCCTGCGTCGGCGGCAGCCGCCAGGAGATCCGCGAACTGCTCAAGTTGTATCGCGCCATCGGCTGCACCCGCATCGTGGCGCTGCGCGGCGACCTGCCCTCGGGCATGGGCCATCCCGGCGACCTGCGCTACGCCTCGGACCTGATCGCCTTCATCCGCGCCGAGCACGGCGATGCCTTCCGGATCGAGGTGGGCGCCTATCCGGAAACCCATCCGCAGGCGGCCGATGCGCTGAGCGATCTGCGCTATTTCAAGGCCAAGGTGGATGCCGGCGCGGATGCGGCCATCACCCAGTATTTCTACAACGCCGATGCCTACTTCCATTTCCGCGATGCGGTACAGCGCATGGGCGTGGCGATCCCGATCATTCCCGGCATCATGCCGATCTCCAATTTTTCGCAATTGCGGCGCTTTTCCGAGCAGTGCGGCGCGGAGATTCCGCGCTGGATCGGCAAGAAGATGCAGTCCTATGGCGACGATGCCGACGCGGTGCGTGCCTTCGGTGCGGAAGTGGTGGCCACGTTGTGCCAGCGCCTGATCGCCGGCGGCGCGCCGGCGCTGCACTTCTACACGCTCAACCTGGCCAAGCCGACCACCCAGGTGCTGCAGCTGCTCGGTCGCTGAGCGCAGCAGCGCACCTGGCCACGGGCAATGCGCCGCACGTGCGTTACCCTCGCCGCCGGCTCGTACATGCTGCGCACGGCACAAGTCGGTAACCGGCAGGCCTGCCGCATCGGGGGCTGTCATCAAGTCCACCACGTAGGCGTGGCCGGCAGAACCAGACTCGGAAGGCCATGAATCCTGGTGTTTGTCGCCAGCTCACACGTGGCCGGCTACGCTGCGCGGATGCCCCGCATCCTGCCCATGCTGTTGCTGCTGTTTGGCCTGTCTGCCGCTATCGGCGTGCAGGCACAGGAGATCCGTCGCTGCGTGACGCCGGATGGGCAGACCATGTTCACCGACCGCCGCTGCGAAGACGTGGGCGCCGCTACGCGCGCGCCACCTGCCCCGCGCGCGCCGGGCAACACCGGGCTGCATCGCTATGGCTGCCCCCGGCGGCTGAGCGAACTGGTGACGTTGCTGCAAACCGCCGTAGACAGCCGCGACGTCAATCGATTGTCCAGCCTGTACCTGTGGAGCGGGCAATCCGACGCGGCGGCCAACCAGGTGCTGAGCCGGCTGGAGGCCATCGTGCAACGCCCCTTGCTGGACATCGTGCCGATGTATCCGCAAAGCGACCCGCCCACCTGGGACGTGGACAACACCGCAACAACACCCTCGCTGGACGGCAGCACAATCGATGCGCCCTTGCCGGCACCCACGCGTCCCCGCCCATGGGGATTGCGCCTGGAACAGAACCTCGCCAGCGGTACTCCGGCGCGGAGCGTGTTGCGGCTCCGCCGGCAGTACAACTGCTTCTGGGTGACCTTCTAGCGCAGCGCCCCCTTGGAGGACGCCAGCGGATTGCAGTGGCGAAGTGCCTGCGTCGGTAGAGCGTATCGGCTCCGCGAGTCCGTTGGACCCCATGCCTCGGGAGGTGACGCCTGCAGGCTACGCGGCAAGCCGGTCCATGATCTGCATAGCCGCCTGCTGCGGGTTCGGCCCGGCGCTGTCGATCACCCAATGCGGCTCGGTCCACACCGCATATTCATGCGCGAGTACGGAGGACCAATCCGGCACCCGCAATCCGGGCACCGCGCTCTGCCACGATTCCACGCGCTGCCGATGCATCTTGCGTTCGCGGCACACTCCTTCGATTTCCAGCAGGCGGCTGCGTGTGCGGAGATCGCCGGCAATCCGCCGAACACCACCAAGGTCGCTGACGACGCAGTCACTGCGGCCACAGCGCGCGAATCGCCGCAATACCTTGTGCGCCGTGGGAACGCGCTTCGCGTAGGTCGTCGGCCTGCATCCCGCCGAGTGCGTAGATCGGCAGCGCGACCTGCTCGCGCAATCGTTCAAATCCGTCCCATCCCAACGGCGTCGCGCCTGGATGCGACGCCGTCGCCTGCACCGGCCCCAGCACCGCAAAATCGCAGCCGAGCCGTTGCGCGTGACGCAGATCCTCCAGGCCATGGCACGACGCGGCGACGACCTGTTTGGCTGGCAACGGACGCTCCTGCAAGGTGGCAAGTTGCTCCGAGCCCAGATGCACGCCGATGCCGAGCTCCCCGGCCAGCGCGATGTCGCGGTTGAGCAACAGCTGCGCGCGTGCACGACCACGCAAGCCCATCACCTGTTGCAGCAAGGCCCTCCAGTGCGCGGGCTCGGCCTGCCGTGCGCGCAACTGGATGCGCGTGAGTCCGCTTTGCAAGGCGCGCTCCAGACCTTCCAGCCATAACGCAGCGTCATCGGGCTCGGGGGTGATCAGATAATGGTCGGGCTGACGCAGCACACCCACCACCGGCACGTCGGCCGGCGGCATCGAATAGCGGGCAAGCTTGTCGGCCGCCACCCAGGTCATCGCCTGGCCCTCGCGTCCGCGCGGGCTGCCTTTCCAGGCAGTGATGTGGCGCACTTCCAGACGCAGCCGCTTGTCCGGATACAGCTGCGGCACCTCCATGACCCACTCGCCCACCTGCGCCTCGATGCCGAGCTCTTCGTTGAGCTCGCGCACCAGCGCCTGCTCGGAGGTTTCGCCAGGTTCGCGCTTGCCACCAGGGAACTCCCACAGCCCCGGCATGTCGCGGGTTTCGGTGCGGCGGGTCAACAGGATCCGACCGCGGGGGTCGGTGATCACGCCGGCAACGACGTGAATGGATCGAAGGGAATCGGGCATGGCGCAAGAGTGCCGCGAGTGGGCCACTCGGCGCAATCGCTTGAGGGCTGGGATGCGTGATGCGGGATTGGCTAACGCCTGTATTGCACCAGCTGTTACAAATCCCCAATCACGAATCCCCAATCCCGGCTTCACAAAGGCTGCCCGATTCGCCACAGCACGCCGCTGGGATCGTGCAAGGTGAAATCGCGCGCCCCAGGGCCGGTCTTCCGGAGCGCTGAAGCTCACACTGAACTGCGCATCCAGGCCGATGTCGTGCACGAGCTGCCACCAGGCGTCGGCATCGTCCACCCAAAGATGCAGCATCAGGTTCTCCGCCAACTCGCGCACGTAAAAATCCTGCAGCAAGAACGCGCACTGCGCGCCATGCCGAAGGCAGGTCACATTGCCGACCTCGTCTTCCTGCACGAATCCGAGCGCGCGATAGAACCGCTGCGACACCGCGTAATCGCGCGCAGGCACGAAGACCTTCAGTTGCTGGCTGGACAGCTGCGACATGACCGCACTCCACGCAGGACGGGCAATGAGCATACGCCCCGCAATCGCACAGACGCAGCAGCGTGACGCACGGCGGCACAGGTAACGCATCAAGCGATTTACGACTGCGTAGCTGCAGCTCACGCTCACCAGAGTAGGCGTCTTGAACGCGCGGTTCTGGCGTTGATGCCGTGGTATCCCACCGAATGCCGACCGACTCAACCAGCAACACTGTTACCAGGAAGTCGGCCCAACGCACGCAGGATCGGGAAGCAGGACCTTGCGCCCAGCCTCCAACATTCACCGCTCACTTTTCAAACAATTTCCACTTCTCAAGAGCCCCACCAACTCCCCGTAAGCAGAGCCCCCCTTGGTAAGGGGGGCGCGCCGAAGGAGCAGGGGATCGGAAGCAACACCGTGAGCCCGCTATCCGCGTTGCGGATAGCGGGTGAGCAGCCCGCAAAGCGGGCTGCTCCACGGTCAACTCAGCATCAGCTGAGTTGACCGTGGCAGTGCTTGTACTTCTTGCCGCTGCCGCAGGGGCACGGGTCGTTGCGGCCGACCTTGGGTTCGTCGCGGGTGACCTGCGAGACCGGCACCGGGGCGTTGGCACCCTGCATCTGTTCCACTTCTTCGTCGGCACCATAGCCGCCGGCATCCTGGTGCTGGAACTGCGAAGCCATCAGGCGGGCTTCGGCCTGGCGACGCTCCTGCTCTTCCAGCTCGGCCACTTCGTCTTCGCTGCGGATACGCACGCGTGCCAGCAGGTTGATCACCTCGCGCTTGACGTTCTCCAGCATCTCGGAGAACAGCTCGAAGGCTTCCTTCTTGTATTCCTGCTTGGGCTGCTTCTGCGCGTAACCACGCAGGTAGATGCCCTGACGCAGGTAGTCCATCTTGGCCAGATGCTCCTTCCAGCCCTGGTCGAGCACGGTCAGCATCACGTGCTTTTCCAACGCACGCATGGTGTCGTTGCCCACGGCCGCTTCCTTCTCGGCGAAGTGCGCGTCCACCGCTGCCTGCACCTTGGCGGCAATCTGTTCGGCGTCCAGTTCTTCCTGGGTGCGTGCCATTTCGCGTAGCGCAAGCGGCATGCCCAGCTCCGATTCCAGCGTGGCTTCCAGGCCCTGCAGGTCCCACTGTTCGTCCACCGAGTTGGGCGGCACGAAGCGTGCGACCAGGTCGTAGATCACATCGCCGCGGATGCCGTCGACGTTGTCCTTGACCGATTCGGCATCCAGCAACTCGTCGCGCTGGGCATAGATCACCTTGCGCTGGTCGTTGTTGACGTCGTCGAAATCCAGCAGGTTCTTGCGGATGTCGAAGTTGTGCGCTTCCACCTTGCGCTGCGCCTTTTCGATCTGCCGGCTGACCAGGCGATCTTCGATGACGTCGTCTTCCTTCATGCCCATCATGCGCATCGCCTTCTGCACCCAGTCCGAGGCGAAGATGCGCATCAGGTTGTCTTCCAGCGACAGATAGAAGCGCGACGACCCCGGGTCGCCCTGACGACCGGCACGGCCGCGCAGCTGGTTGTCGATACGACGCGATTCGTGACGCTCGGTCCCGATGATGTGCAGGCCGCCGGCCGCCTTGACCGCGTCGTGCCGACGTTGCCATTCGGTCTTGACCTGGAAGCGCGCTTCTTCGGTCGCCTCCTCGCCGAGTGCGTGGTATTCGGACTCGAGCGACCCACCCAGCACGATGTCGGTACCGCGACCGGCCATGTTGGTGGCAATGGTCACCGCGCCCGGCTGGCCGGCGTTGGCCACGATGGTGGCTTCGCGCTCGTGCTGCTTGGCGTTGAGCACTTCGTGCTTCACGCCCGCCTTGCGCAGGTGCTCGGAGAGCATCTCCGAGGTTTCGATCGAGGTGGTACCCACCAGCACCGGCTGGCCGCGCTTGGCGCAGTCTTCGATGTCGGCCAGCACCGCATTGAACTTGCCCTTGCGGTTGAGGAACACCTGGTCCGGATGATCCTTGCGCACGGTCGGGCGGTTGGTCGGGATCACCACCACTTCCAGCCCGTAGATGCTCTGGAATTCGTAGGCTTCGGTATCGGCCGTACCGGTCATGCCGGACAGCTTCTTGTACATGCGGAACAGGTTCTGGAAGGTGATGCTGGCCAGCGTCTGGTTCTCGCGCTGGACCGGCACGCCTTCCTTGGCCTCGACCGCCTGGTGCAGGCCGTCGGACCAGCGCCGCCCGGACAGCGTGCGGCCGGTGAACTCGTCGACGATGACCACTTCGCCATCGCGCACGATGTAGTCCACATCGCGCTGATAGATCGCATGCGCACGCAGCGCGGCGTTGAGGTGGTGCACCACGCTCAGGTTCTGCGCGGCATACAGGCCGTCTTCGGCATTTTCCAGGATGCCGGCCTGCATCAGCAGTTCTTCGGCGTGGCCCATGCCCGCCTCGGACAGATGCACCTGCTTGCCCTTCTCGTCGATCCAGTAATCGCCCTCGCCTTCCTCGCTTTCCTGCTTGGTCAGCTGCGGCACGATGCGGTTGACGCGGATGTACAGCTCCGGCGACTCGTCGGCCGGGCCGGAAATGATCAGCGGGGTGCGCGCTTCGTCGATCAGGATCGAGTCGACTTCGTCGACGATGGCGTAATGCAGGTTGCGCTGGTAACGGTCGGCCCGCGACAGCGCCATGTTGTCGCGCAGGTAATCGAAGCCGAACTCGTTGTTGGTGCCGTAGGTGATGTCGGCAGCGTAAGCGGCGTGCTTGTCGCTATGCGGCATGCCCGGGTACACCACGCCCACGCTCAGGCCGAGCCAGTTGTACAACTTGCCCATCTGCGCGGAGTCGCGACGCGCCAGGTAGTCATTGACCGTGACCACGTGCACGCCCTCGCCCTGCAGCGCGTTGAGGTACACCGGCAGGGTCGCCACCAGGGTCTTGCCTTCGCCGGTGCGCATCTCGGCGATCTTGCCCAGGTGCAGCACCATGCCGCCGATCAGCTGCACATCGTAATGGCGCATACCCAGCACGCGGCGGCTGGCCTCGCGGCACACCGCAAAGGCTTCGGGCAGGATCTTGTCCAGGGACTCGCCGGCGGCAAGCCGCTGCTTGAACTCCGGGGTCTTGGCTTGCAGCTCGGCGTCGGAGAGCTTCTCGATCGTCGGCTCCAGCGCATTGATCTGGGTGACGAGGCGGTTGAGCTGGCGCAGCTGGCGTTCGTTACGACTGCCAAAGACACGGGTAAGCAGACTGTTGATCATTGAAGAAACCGGTTGAAAAGGAACGGTTTGACCGACGCCGGTCCCCAAGACCCGACCGCCGTAAACGAAACAGGGCGCACTGCGCCCTGTCATGGCAACACCCTATTGTAGCTTGGGGCGAGCCTTCACGAATCAAGCAGCTCCGCAGGAGCCTGCCATGCCTTCGTCAACCGCGCCCTCGGCGCCCCACCGGCGTGTTGGTGTCGCCCAGGAACTTGCGCGGATTGACCACGCGCCCGTCCGCCCAGACCTCGAAATGCACGTGTGCGCCGGTGGACCGGCCGCTGGAACCGGCCCTGGCCACCTGCTGGCCGGCGCGGACCAGGTCGCCCACCTTCACCACCAGCCGCGAGTTGTGGGCATAGCGGGTCACATAGCCGTTGCCGTGGTCCACCTCGACCACATTGCCGTAACCGCCGCGCACGCCGGCATAGCTGACCACGCCGTCGGCGACCGACATCACCGGGTCGCCCACGTTGGCATGGAAATCCACACCCTTGTGGAAGGCCGAGCCGCCATCGAACGGATCGGCGCGGCCGCCAAAGCCGGAGGTGATGTAGGTGTTGCGGATCGGCATCCGCGACGGCACCGCGTTCTGCTCGAGCTGATGATCGAACATCAGCGAGGCCAGCACGTTCAGTTGCTGCCCGGACGCGGAAAACTGCTGTTCGACCTGGCCCAACGTCTCGGTGAGCTCCTTCACCGGCATGTCGCTGACCGGCTCGTCGCCGCCACCGACGCCGACCGGCTCGTCGAAGTCGAACTCGCCGTCCTTCAGCTTGCCCATTTCGGTCAACCGCTCACCCAGCGCATTGAGGCGGGTGGCCTGCGCCTGCAGCTCGCCCATGCGGGCCGCCAGCGCGTTGACCTGCGCCTGCGAGGCGCGCTGCGCCTGGGCCAGCTCGACCTGCTGCTGCGCGACCTTGGCCTGCAGCGCGGAATTGGTCACCATGCCGGTCGCGGTACTGGCGCCGACGCCCATCAGCATGCCCAGGCCAAGTACCGCGCCCAGGACGAGCATCGGCCGATCTGCGGCAAAGCCCTGGATCTGCCGGGTCAATCGTTCTGCCCGTGTCTGACGGGATTTGATTACAACTTTTTTCAACGCCATATGAGTGTCATGTCCAAGCCCAAGTCCAACGCACGCAACCCCTCCACACCACAACCGGCCATCGAGGCCGCGCTGGGGGAAAAGGCTGGCGACCCGTTGCGCCGGGCCTTGTGGCTCGATGCGCTGGACCGGCAGTTGCGTCCCCTGTTACCGCCCCATCTGGCCACCCGTTGCCGGTTGGCCAATGTCCGAGGCGAACAGCTCGTTTTTCTGGTTGATTCACCGATCTGGCATGCCAAGGTGCGGCTTGCCGAGACCCAACTCCTTGATGCCGCCCGATCCATCGGATTGAAGGCCACCGCAGTGACCGTCAAGACAGCAAGCACTCCGCTGCATTCCCCAACACAGCAGAACCGCGACCGTCCACGGCCGGTATCCGAAGCCACGCACAAAGGTCTGCGCGAAGCGCTGGCGTCCTTGCAGGACGTCTTACCGACCAAGCGGTGACGTCCTGGCCGCCCTCTCGAAGCGACCGCCTGTGCGTGAAAAGATTGCGAAGACCACGCACGACCCGACGCATCCTAGCGGGCGTGGAGGCCGCAGGAGTTAGAGAAGTCTTAAATAAAAGTTAAGAACCGACCTGAAATCTGACAGAGTTCACACTTTGAATGCCGATTGCGGCATTCCCTGACACAAACGCTGCCGAATGCTCGGCTGCGCCGGGGCAGATGGCACGCGTGACACGACCAGCGGATGCCGGGCGCTGCAACGCTGGGCCTTGGCCGCGCCCGTCGCCCGCTGCGGAGGGTTCGATCACTGCCTTCAGGCGTAGACAGGGCTGGCGTAGGTGACCGGCGGCTGCTGGGACCCTTGCGGGTAGCTCACCCATTCCCAGGCAGCCTGATCCGCCAGCAGGGCGCGCACCAGCTTGTTGTTGAGCGCGTGGCCGGACTTGAAGCCTTCGTAGGCACCCAGGATGGCGCCGCCGGCCAGATACAGGTCGCCAATGGCGTCCAGGATCTTGTGGCGGACGAATTCGTTGGTGTAGCGCAGGCCGTCCTCGTTGAGCACGCGGAACTCGTCCAGCACGATGGCGTTGTCCATCGAACCGCCCAGGCCCAGATTGCGCTCGCGCATGTATTCCAGGTCGCGCATGAAGCCGAAGGTGCGCGCGCGCGAGATTTCCTTGACGTACGCCGAGGTGGAGAACTCGATTTCCTGGCGCGACTGCTTGGCCGGGATCATCGGGTGGTTGAATTCGATGGTGAAGCCCAGCTTGTAGCCGTCATACGGCTCGAAGCGCGCGACCTTGTCACCCTCGCGCACTTCCACCGGCTGTTTGATGCGGATGAAACGCTTGGGCTTGTCCTGCTCGACGATGCCTGCCGACTGCAGCAGGAACACGAACGGGCCGGACGAGCCATCCATGATCGGCAACTCGGCCGACGACAGTTCGACGATGACATTGTCCACGCCCAGCCCGGCCAGCGCCGACATCAGGTGCTCGACGGTCTGGATCTTGGCGCCGTTGCAGGTCAGGCCGGTACACAGCGTGGTCTCGGTGACCAGCTCCGCATCGGCAGGCACTTCGACCACCGGCTCCAGGTCCACACGTCGGAACACCACGCCATGGTCGACCGGGGCCGGTCGCAGCGTCATATAGACCTTGTCGCCGCTGTGGAGGCCGACGCCGGTGGCGCGAATGGTGTTCTTGAGGGTGCGTTGCTGGGTCATATGCGAAGTCTGGGGGAACAATGCAGACAGACGCTGAACCGGCTGTCTAATCCGGTGAGATTATCCGAATTTTAACAAGTTGCGCGTGACGAGCGCTGTAATCCTGCGGTCACGCCAGTGCAAAAGCTGCCGGACCGTCACCGATCCGGCAGAAAGGACATGGCATTACAGCCCCGAGGCAACCCTCGGGTGGGACGGGCGACGCCGCCGTGGCGGCGCCGCCGGCGCCCCTCAGTCGGCCTGGCGGCGCAGGAACGCCGGAATGTCCAGGTAATCGTTGGGCAGGTCTGCGGCTGGCGGTGCGGAATTGCCGGTGCTATGGCTGCTGCCGACCGAATCGCTGCTCGGACGACGCAGGCCCAGACCCATGCTGCCGCCGACGGCCTTGGACACCGCATCACCGCTGGAGGCGTCGAAGTCGCCGAACTCCGGTTGGCCGGTGGTGGCGTTGCGCACCAGCTTGATCGGGGCGCGCTGGTCCGGACGCTGGGTCTGACGGGCAACCGCACGGTTCAGGCCGGTGGCGACCACGGTCACGCGCACTTCGTCCTGCATGTCCGGGTCGAGCACGGTGCCCACGACCACGGTCGCATCTTCGGAAGCGAACGCTTCGATGGTGCGGCCGATCTCGTCGAACTCGGACATGGTGAAATCGGGGCCGGCGGTGATGTTGACCAGGATGCCGTTGGCACCGGCCAGGTTCACATCGTCCAGCAGCGGGTTCTGGATGGCGGCTTCGGCAGCGGCCTGCGCGCGATCGTCGCCGCGTGCCGAACCAGTGCCCATCATGGCCAGACCCATTTCCGACATCACGGTACGCACGTCGGCGAAGTCGACGTTGATCAGGCCCGGACGCACGATCAGGTCGGCGATGCCCTGCACGGCACCCTGCAGCACGTCGTTGGCCGCACGGAACGCCTGGATCATGGTGGCGTTGCGGCCCAGCACGGTGATCAGCTTTTCATTGGGGATGGTGATCAGCGAATCGCAATGCTGGCTCAACTCTTCGATGCCCTTCAGCGCCACCTGCATGCGGCGACGGCCTTCGAACGGGAACGGCTTGGTGACCACGGCCACGGTCAGGATGCCCATTTCCTTGGCCAGCTGTGCGACGACCGGTGCGGCACCGGTGCCGGTACCGCCGCCCATGCCGGCGGTGATGAACACCATGTCCGCACCCTGCAGCGCGTCCATGATGCGCTCGCGGTCTTCCAGCGCGGCCTGACGACCGACTTCCGGATTGGCGCCTGCGCCCAGGCCCTTGGTGACGTTGGTGCCGAGCTGCAGCTGCAACTTGGCGCCGCAGTTCTTGATCGCCTGCGAGTCGGTGTTGGCGGTGATGAATTCCACGCCATCGACATTGGTGTTGACCATGTGCGCGACGGCATTGCCGCCACCGCCGCCGACGCCAACGACCTTGATGACCGCGTTGGGAGCCATTTTTTCAATCAGTTCGAAATGTGCCATGTCAGTGTCCTCTTGTATGAAGCCGGGACCCGGGGCTCGGGACCCGGGACCCGGGAAGCGATCTCCCGGCTCCCGGCCCGAAACTCGGACCGGCAAAATGTTTCTTATGAATGCTGCGTGCCGCTCAACCACCTACCGATTCAACCCAATCTCTCCGCCACCTTCCGCTGTCCGCTTTTTTGCTCTTCCGGGTCCCGGGTCCCGGGTCCCGTGTCCCGGCCTCAAAATTCGCCGCGATACCAGTTCTTCAATTTCTTGAACAAGCTGCCCGCGCGCCCGGTCGGGATCGACGGACGGCGCGGATGTTCGATCTGGCTGCCCATCAGCAGCAGGCCAACGCCGGAGGCGTGCACCGGGTTGCCGACGACTTCGCCCAGGCCGGTGACGTGCTGCGGAATGCCCACGCGCACCGGCATCTGCAGCATTTCTTCGGCCAGTTCGACCACACCTTCCATCTTCGAAGCGCCACCGGTGAGCACCATGCCGGCGCGCACCATTTCTTCAAAACCCGAACGGCGCAGTTCGGCCTGCACCATCTCGAAGATTTCTTCGTACCGGCCCTGCACCGCCTGCGCCAGCGCATGCCGTGGCATGCGGCGCGGCGGGCGGTCGCCCACCGACGGCACCTGGATGCTTTCTTCGGCGGTGGCCAGCTGCGCCAGCGCGCAGGCATAACGCACCTTGATCTGTTCGGCTTCCGGCGTGGGCGTGCGCAGCATGTGCGCGATGTCGTTGGTGACGTGGTCGCCGGCGATCGGCAACGAGGCGGTGTGGCAGATCGCGCCCTGCACGTACACCGCAAGGTCGGTGGTGCCGGCGCCGATGTCCACCAGCACTACGCCCAGTTCGCGTTCGTCGGCGGTCAATACCGCCACGCTGGAAGCCAGCGACGACAGCACCAGATCGTCCACCTGCAGGCCGCACTTCTGCACGCACTTGGTGATGTTGGCCGCGGCCGACTGCGCGCACACCACCAGGTGCGCATGCACCTCCAGGCGCACGCCGGTCATGCCGACCGGGTTGCGGATGCCTTCTTGCGAATCGTCCAGCACGTACTCGCGTGGAATCGCATGCAGGATGCGCTGGTCGGCCGGAATGGCCACGGCCTTGGCCGCATCGAGCACGCGTTCCAGATCGCTCCAGGTCACTTCGCCATCGCGGATCGGCACGATGCCGGGCGAGTTCTTGCACTGCACGTGGTTGCCGGAGATCGAGGCATACACCGAACGGATCTCGCAGCCGGCCATCAGCTCGGCTTCTTCCACCGCACGCTGGATCGACTGCACGGTGGATTCGATATCCACCACCACGCCGCGCTTGAGACCGCGCGATTCATGCGAACCGATGCCGATCACTTCGATCGGATTGCCGGGCGAATACTCGCCGACCAGCGCAACGACCTTGGAGGTGCCGATGTCCAGTCCAACGATGAGGGATTTGTCGCCTTTGCGGTTCATGTCTTAAAGCCGGGAATAGCGAATGGGGAATGGGGAATCGTCAACAGCGGTACACGAATGCGGGGAGAGTTGAGAACAAGTGTGTGAGGCGCAGCGGGCAATGCGGGCTTTGGCTTCTTCTCGATTCCCGATTCCCCATTCTCCATTCGCCGTTCGACGGTAAAGCCATTGGTGTAGCGCAGGTCGGCGCGAGCGATCGGGCGCTGCGGGTCGGCCAGCTGCGGCAGCACGCGCGCGAAGCGTTGCAGGCGGGCACGGGCATCGTCGCGGCCGATCACGATCTGCACGCCGTTGCTCAAGCCCAGCGACCAGCTGCCGCGCGCATCCATTTCAAGACGCTCCACATCCAGCCCAGTCGGCGCGAACAACGCGCGCGACTCGTTGTAGAGCGCCACCACCTCCTGGGTCTTGCTGTCCGGGCCACCGAGTTGCGGCAACTTGAAATCCTTCAACAGCGGCGGGGTGCGGAACAAGCGGCCCTGCTCGGACAACATGCGGTCGGTGCCCCAACGCGCGAACGGCTTGTGCTCGGTCACGTGCACTTCCAGCACATCCGGCCAACGCTTGCGCACCTGCGCACTTTCCACCCATGGCAGGCGCGCGATGGCATCTTGCGCACTCTGCAACTTCACCGCGAAAAAGCCCGCGCGCGCATATGGCAGGACCACCGCACGCAACTGCTCGGCCGGCACCCGCTTGAAATCGCCCGACACCCGCAACCGCGCCAGCGGCCAGCGCTCGGCGCCGACCCAGCCGTTGAGCACGGCCACCACCGGCAACGCGACCAGCGCCACTGCGAGCAACCACGCCAGGATGCGCAGGGTGGCGTTCATGGGTGTGCTCCGCACACGGGATTCGGCATTGGGGATTGGGGATTTGTCACGGCAACGGCAACAGCAACAACGCGCATGGCGCCACCGTTCACCAATCCCGAATGCCGAATCCCCAATCCCGGCGTCATAGCGTCTGCTCCAGCACGCGCCAGACCAGTTCTTCGAAGTCGATGCCGAGCTGGTGGGCGGCCTTGGGCACCAGCGAGTGGCTGGTCATGCCCGGGGCGGTGTTGACCTCAAGCAGATAGAGCTGGCCGCTGCTGCCATCGCGCATCACGTCCACGCGGCCCCAGCCGCGGCAGCCGGCAGCGCGGAAGGCGTCCAGGGCGAGCTGGCGGATCTGCACTTCGGCTTCGCCCTCCAGACCCGGGCACAGGTATTGCGTATCGTCGGCCAGGTATTTGGCGTTGTAGTCGTACCACTGGCCCTTGGGCACGATGCGGATCGACGGCAACGCGGTATCGCCGAGCACGGCAACGGTCAGTTCATCGCCTTCGATCAATTGCTCCATCAACAGCGCACCGTCGTAGCGGGCAGCCAGGGTCACCGCCTCTTCGAGTTGCGCTTGGTCGAACACGCGGCTGACGCCGACGCTGGAGCCTTCGTTGGCCGGCTTGACGATGACCGGCAAGCCGATCTGCCGGGCCGCGGCATGGATGTCGTCGGCGCTGGCGCCGGCGGCCAGACGCGCGTAGCGCGGCGTGCTCAGGCCCAGCGACAGCCACACCTGCTTGGTGCGGATCTTGTCCATGCTCAGCGCCGAGCCGAGCACATCCGAGCCGGTGTACGGCACGCCGAACGCTTCCATCAGGCCCTGCACGATGCCGTCTTCGCCACCGCCGTTATGGCCGTGCAGCACGTTGAAGACGCGATCGAACTGCTGTGCGACCAATGCCTTGGCCAACGCCGGAATGCCATCGACCGGCTGTGCATCCACACCGCGTGCGCGCAGCGCTTCCAGCACATTGCTGCCGGAGTTCAACGAGACTTCACGCTCGGACGAGGTGCCGCCGAGCAGCACCGCAACGCGGCCGAATGCGGCCGGGTCGCTGGTGCGTTTGTGAAGGCCGGGACCCGTTACAGCGGCATGCGTGCGCTGATTGCCCTGCTTTTCCCCGGTCCCGGGTCCCGGGTCCCGGGTCCCGATAGAAGACATGCTCACGCCGCACCCCCGACAAACCCGTTGTTGATGATGTGCTGGGCCACATAGCCGATATCGCCGGCGCCCATCATCAACAGCAGGTCGCCGTCCTGCAGGACGTCAGGCAACACTTCGGCCAGGCCGGAAATCTGGCCCACGACCACCGGCTCGCTGCGGCCGCGCGCACGGATGGCGCGTGCCAGTGCACGCGAATCGGCGCCGGGAATCGGCGCTTCGCCGGCCGGGTAGACCTCGCTCAACACCAGTGCATCGACCGTGCTGAGCACTGCGGCGAAGGCATCGAACTGATCACGGGTGCGGCTGTAGCGGTGCGGCTGGAAGGCGACGACCAGACGCTTGTCCGGCCAGCCGCCACGTGCTGCCGCAAACACCGCTTCCAGTTCGCGCGGGTGATGGCCGTAATCGTCGACCACGCGCACACGTGCACCGGTGCTGGTGGTGACTTCGCCCAGATCGTTGAAACGACGGCCGATGCCGGCGAAGTTTTCCAGCGCGCGCGCAATGGTCTGCGGCTCCACGCCCAGCTGCCAACCGATTGCGGCGGCGGCCAGGGCATTGAGCACGTTGTGACGGCCCGGCAGCGCCAGGGTGACCGGCGTGGTGGTGCCTTCGGGCAGACGCAGCGTAAAGCGCATGCGCGGGCCGTCCTGCACCACGTCCTCGGCGCGCACATCGGCGCTTTCGCTCATGCCGTAGCTCATCACGTGGCGCGGCGTCTTGCCGGCCAGTGCAGCCACTTCCGGGTCGTCGATGCACAACAGCGCCAGGCCATAGAACGGCAGGCGCTGCAGGAATTCGGCGAATGCGGCCTGCACGCGGGCGAAGTCGTTGCCGTAGTTTTCCAGGTGATCCGAATCGATGTTGGTGATCACCGCCATCAACGGATTCAGGCGCAGGAAGCTGCCGTCGCTCTCGTCGGCTTCGGCCACCAGCCACTGGCCGCCACCGAGCTTTGCGTTGGCACCGGCGGCCAGCAGCTGCCCGCCGATGACGAAGGTCGGGTCCAGGCCACCTTCGCTCAGCACGGCTGCCGCCAGGCTGGTGGTGGTGGTCTTGCCGTGCGTGCCGGCCACGGCGATGCCACGGCGGAAGCGCATCAGCTCGGCCAGCATCGCTGCGCGCGGCATGATCGGAATGCGCTGGCTGCGCGCTTCCATCAGCTCGGGGTTATCTTCGCGGATGGCGCTGGACACCACCACGCAATCGGTGCCGAGCACGTTGGCGGCGGAGTGGCCGCGCATCACGCGCGCACCCAGCTTGGCCAGCCGCCGCGTCGCCGCGTTATCCGAATTATCCGAACCGGACACTTCATAACCCAGCGTCAGCATGACCTCGGCAATACCGCTCATGCCGGTGCCGCCGATGCCGACGAAATGCACGCGCGGAAATGCGCGCACCAGATCGCCACTGTCCTGCAGACGGCGGATCACAGGGCACCTCCTGCGGAGCCGGGACCCGGGACTCGGGACCCGGCTCCCGGGGAAAACGCAGCGGCGCCGCGCGCCTGCCCGCCGAAATCGTCTGCATGCATGTCTTTCTGCTCTTGCTGTTGCTTGTGTGCTTCCGGGGTCCCGGGTCCCGGGTCCCGAGTCCCGGCTTCTTCCAAAATGATGTCGGCGATCCGCTCTGCGGCATCCGGCTTGGCCAGGGTGCGGGCGGCTTGCGCCATCGACAGGCGACGGGCCGGGTCGTTGAGCAGGGTCTGCAGGAGCTGCTGCAGACGCACCGCGAGGCTGTCGTCCTGCTTGAGCAGCACGGCGGCATCGGCGCTGACCAGGTATTCCGCATTGCGGGTTTGATGGTCGTCCACCGCTGCGGCGAACGGCACCAGCACGCTGCCGATGCCGGCGGCGCACAGTTCGGCCAGCGTGGATGCACCGGCGCGGCACACGACCAGATCGGCCCAGGCATAAGCGGCCGCCATGTCGGCGATGAAGGGTTCTACACTGGCGTTGACACCGGCCTGTGCGTACGACGCTTCGGCTTCGGCGCGCAGCTTTTCGCCGCACTGATGCCGCACCTCAACATCCGGGTAACCGAGTGCAGCCAGCGCGGCCGGCACGGCCTGATTCAATGCCCGTGCGCCCTGGCTGCCGCCAAGTACCAGCAGGCGCACCGGGCCATCGCGGCCCACCAGACGTGCAGCCGGCGCAGGCAGTGCGGCAATGTCGGCACGCACCGGGTTGCCTACCGCTTCTTCGCCGACGAAGCTGCCCGGGAAGCCGGTCAGCACGCGGCGCGCGAAACGCGACAGCACCTTGTTGGTCATGCCGGGCGCGCGGTTCTGTTCGTGCACCAGCAGTGGCGTGCCGAGCAGGCGCGCGGCCAGGCCGCCCGGGCCGGCCGCAAAGCCGCCAAAGCTGATCACCGCACGCGGCTGGCGCTTGCGCAGCACGAAGCCGGCGGCGCGCACCGCGCGCATCACCCGCACCGGCGCACCCAGCAACTTCACCACGCCCTTGCCACGCAGGCCGCTGATGGCCAGGGTGTCGATATGGATCTCGTGCTGCGGCACCAGACGGGTTTCCATTGCGCCATCGGCGCCCAGCCAGGTCACCGGCACGCCGCGCGCGCGCAATACCTTGGCCACGGCCAACCCCGGGAAGATATGCCCGCCGGTGCCGCCGGCCAGAATCATCACAGGCCGAGCTCCGGCAGACACTGCGGATGCTTGCGAGGCAGTCGCATCAACACTCATGCGATCCTCCCGAACGTCGGTTCCACACGCGGCTGCATACGGCTGGTACCGCGCAAGATCGCCGATGCCGGTGCCACCGAGGCGGCAGCGACCGGTGCGGCGGCCACCGGCGCGGCGGCGGCAGCAGTCTCGCGCTGCGGCTTGCGCGCTGGCAAATACGGCGGCGGCGCCGCGTCGGCGACAGGTTCGGCCGGCTCGGCAGCCGCAGTGCCCGCACCCTGCGGCGACAACTTGCTGCGCAGGCGCTCGGCGCGATCCATTTCATAGGACACGCGCAGCAACAGGCCCATCGCCACGCAGGTCATCAGCACCGACGAACCGCCGGAGGAAATCAGCGGCAAGGTCAGGCCCTTGGTCGGCAGGATGCCCAGGTTGACGCCCACCGACACGAAACTCTGCAGGCTGATCCACAGGCCGATGCCGAACGCGATGTAGCCAGAGAAGTGGCGCTTCATTTCCACGCAGCGCATGCCCAGCCAGAACGCGCGGCCGACCAGCAGCGCGTACAGCGCAATGACACCGCAGACGCCGACAAAACCGAGCTCCTCGGCAATCACCGAGAAGATGAAGTCGGTATGCGCCTCGGGCAGATAGTTGAGCTTCTGCACCGAGGCGCCCAGGCCCGCGCCGGTCCACTGACCACGACCGACTGCCATCAACGCATTCGACAGCTGATAACCGGAGCCGAGCTGATCGGCCCACGGGTCCAGGAACGAGGTGATACGACGCAGGCGGTACGGCTCCAGAATCGCGATGAAGGCGAACACCGGCAGGCCGAACACGATCGGCATCGACATGCGCGGCAGGTTTACCCCACCCAGCACCAGCATGCCGGCGGTGATCGCCAGCAGCAGCGTGGACGAGCCGAAGTCCGGCTGCATCAGCAGCAGGCCGACCAGCGCGATGGCCACGCCCAGCGGCTTGAGCATGGCCGGCCAGGTGGCGTTGACTTCATCGCGGAAGCGCACCAGGTAGCTGGACAGCCACACGATGTAGAGCACCTTGACCGCTTCGACGGTCTGGAACTTGGACACGCCCAGGTTGATCCAGCGCTTGGCGCCGTTGACGCTGCTGCCCAGCCCCGGCACGAACACCACCATCAGCAGCCCGAAGCAGGCCAGCAGCAACACCTGGTTGTATTGCTCGATGGTCTTGAGCTCGGTGCGCATCGCCCAGAACGCCAGCCCGATGCCGATGCCCAGGAACAGCAGGTGACGGGTCAGGTAATAGAACGGGTTATCCGACAACTCGATCGAGCTGGAGGCCACCATCACCACGCCCAGCGAGGCGAGCGTGGCGGCCGCGCCGAGCAACCACGGGTCGTAACGACCGCCGATGGCGTCCAGTCGCGTGGCCTGGCGGGACATGTCGTTCATCAGCGCACCTTCAACGTGGCAAGGCCGATCAGCACCAGCACCACCGAAATGATCCAGAAGCGCACGATCACCCGCGGCTCCGGCCAACCCTTGAGTTCGAAGTGGTGATGGATGGGCGCCATGCGGAACACGCGCTTGCCGGTCAGCTTGAAGCTGGCCACCTGGATCATCACCGACAGGGTTTCGATCACGAACACGCCGCCCATGATCACCAGCACCATTTCCTGGCGCACGATCACCGCGATGGTGCCGAGCACCGCGCCCAGCGACAGCGCGCCGATGTCACCCATGAACACCATGGCCGGATAGGTGTTGAACCACAGAAAGCCCAACCCTGCCCCGGCGATCGCCGAGCAGATGATGATCAGCTCGCCGGCACCAGGAATCAGTGGGATTTTCAGGTATTCGGCAAACACCACGTTGCCCGAGGCATAGGCGAACACGCCCAGCGCGCAGGCCACCAGCACGGTCGGCATGATCGCCAGGCCGTCCAGGCCGTCGGTGAGGTTCACCGCGTTGGAGAAGCCGACGATCCAGAAATAGGCGATCACCACGAAGCTCACGCCGGCCAGCGGCAGCGCGATCGACTTGAACATCGGAATGTAGAAGGTGATCGCCGCTGGCACGTCGGCGGTGTAGTACAGGAACAGGCCGGCGGCCAGACCGAAGATCGACTGCAGCAGGTATTTCCAGCGCGATTTCAGGCCATTGGGGTCGCGACGCACGATCTTGATCCAGTCGTCGTACCAGCCGATCGCACCGAAACAGATCATCACCGCCAGCACCAACCAGACGTAACGGTTGCGCAGGTCGCCCCACAGCAGCACCGACAAGGTGACGGTGAGCAGGATCAGCGAGCCGCCCATGGTCGGCGTGCCGGCCTTGGAGAAATGCGTCTGCGGGCCGTCCTGGCGGATCGGCTGGCCACCCTTGAACTGGGCCAGCTTGCGGATCACCGCCGGGCCCATCCACAACGACAGGAACAGTGCGGTCAGCGCGGCCAGGATGCCGCGGAAGGTCAGATAGTTGAACAGCCCGAACAGGCTCTCCAGTTGCTGCAGCCAACGCGCCAACTCAAGCAGCATGGGAGGCATCCTCCGCCGGTGCGAGCAGCGCGGTGACGATGCGGTCCATGGCGCTGCCGCGCGAGCCCTTCACCAGCAGCGTGATGGCGCGGGGACCCGGGACCCGGGACCCGGGACCCGTAGAAGCGGGTGCGGGCTGCGACTGTTGTTGTTCTATCAAAGCGTGTTCCTGCGCATTTTCTGATGCGTCGTGCTGTTGCTGTTGCTGTTCACGGGTCCCCGGGACCGGGTCCCCGGTCCCGGCTTCGGCAAGATCCGCCCGCAACGCCTCGATCAGTTCCGCATGCGTGGCAAATACCCGGCCACCTTCACCGAACGCCTGCGCAGCGGCGGCACTGAGTTCGCCCAATGCATACAGACGCTGCAACTTGGCCGCGCGTGCGCGCCGCCCGGCAGCGGCATGCAGGGCGGCACCTTCCGGGCCGAGTTCGCGCATGTCGCCCAGCACCAGCCAGCCATCGCCCGGCGCGGCGGCCAGTGCATCGATGGCCGCGTCCAGCGAGCCGGGGTTGGCGTTGTAACTGTCGTCGATCAACAACGCGCCGCCGGGCAGCCGATGCGCGATCTGCCGGCCGGCCACCGGGCGCGCCTGCGCCAGGCCTGCGGCAATGACCGGCAACGCGATGCCGGCGCCGAGCGCCAGCCCGGTGGCCGCCAGGGCGTTGAGCACGTTGTGGCGACCGGGCAGCGGCAGCGCAATCTGCGCCTCGCCCTGCGGCGTCACCAGCGTGAACTGTGCGCCGTCGGCCTGCAGCCGCAGCTGGCGTGCACTGATGTCGGCGCTGGCCTGCAAGCCATAGCGCAACACGCGACGGCCCTGCAGCGGCTGCGCCAGCAGCTGCTGCTCGAACCAGGCGCCGAACGCGTCGTCGGCGTTGATGACCGCCACGCCATCGCCCGGCAGCGCGGCGTAGATGGCGCCCTTGGTCTGCGCCACGCCGAGCAGGCTGCCCAGGCGCTCCAGATGCGCCGGCGCGATGTTGTTGACCAGCGCGACCTGCGGCCGCGCGATGTCGGTGAGATAGGCGATATCGCCCGGCTTGCCGGCACCCATTTCGTAGATCGCCACGTCGGCATCGTCCGGCGCGGCGATCACCGCCAGCGGCAGGCCGATTTCGTTGTTGCGGTTGCCCGGCGTGGCGTACACGGTGGTGCCGTCCACGCGCCCGGCTTCGGTCAGGATCGACAGCAGCAAGGCCTTGACGCTGGTCTTGCCGTTGGAACCGGTCAGCGCAACCACGCGGGTGGCGCGGTCGCGCTGCATGCCGGCGGCGATCCGCGCCAACGCCAGCTCGGCATTTTCCACCACCACCTGCGGCACGCTCAGCGCCGGCAACAGGCGCTCCACCAGCAACC
Source organism: Xanthomonas sp. NCPPB 1325 (assembly GCF_041477645.2). Taxonomy (NCBI): domain Bacteria; kingdom Pseudomonadati; phylum Pseudomonadota; class Gammaproteobacteria; order Lysobacterales; family Lysobacteraceae; genus Xanthomonas; species Xanthomonas sp. NCPPB 1325. The sequence goes on along the minus strand of NZ_CM192985.1, from coordinate 1,087,507 downwards.
CGCTGGCGCCATGCGCCACTGCGTCTGCGGCAAAGTCGTGCCCATCGAAACGCTCGCCGCGCAGCGCCACGTACAGGCTGCCGTTGGACAGCGTACGCGTGTCGTTGCTCACCGCATCGATCATGGCGTCGTCGCCCTGCAGCTCGCCGCCTGCCCAGTGCGCAATCAACGACAACGGGGTGAGCTTCATGCGCGCACTCCCAGCGTGGTGCGCGGCAGCAAGGCCTGCGCGGCTACGGCGGCATCGTCGAACGCATGCCGCACGCCAGCGACTTCCTGGTAGGGCTCGTGGCCCTTGCCGGCGATCAAGACGATGTCGGCGGCACTGGCCATGGCGATGGCCTGATGGATCGCGGCCGCGCGATCGCGCTGCACGATGGCCGCGTCCGGGTGCGCAAAGCCGCGCAGGATGTCGGCCACGATCGCATCGCCGTCTTCGCCGCGCGGGTTGTCGTCGGTGACGATCGCCATATCGGCATTGAGCTCGGCAATCGCCGCCATCTGCGGGCGCTTGCCGGTATCACGCTCGCCACCGCAACCAAAGACGCAGATCAACCGGTCCTGCGCATGCGAGCGCAGGCTGGCCAAGGCCTGTTCCAGCGCATCGGGGGTGTGCGCGTAATCCACCACCACCAGCGGTGCGCCGTGCGCGCCACCGAGCCGGTTCATGCGGCCGTGGATCGGCTGCAGCTGCCCAAGCACATCGGCGATCCGCGCCGGCGCATGGTCCAGCGCAGACAACGCGCCAGCCACTGCCAGCAGATTGTCCACATTGAACCGCCCCAGCAACGGCGAGCGCACCGCATGCGCCTCACCGGCGATGTGCAGCGCGAAATTGATGCCGGTGTAGTCCAGTTGCAGATCGCTGGCGCTTACGCCGGCATCGGCCTGCCCGCGTGAACTCACACCGATCGCGCGCAGCGCAGGATCGAGCGAGGCAAACAGCGTGCGGCCGAAGCCATCGTCCAGATTCACCACCGCCGCCTTCAGCCCGGCACGGGTGAACAGCCTGGCCTTGGCGGCGCCGTACTGCGCCATGTCGCCGTGGTAATCGAGATGGTCGCGGGTGAGATTGGTGAACACCGCCACGTCGAAATGCACCGCATCCACGCGGCCCTGGTCGAGCGCGTGCGAGCTGACTTCCATGGCCACCGCCTGCGCACCGTCATCGCGCAGCTGCGCCAGCAGCGCATGCGTGGACAGCACCAGCGGCGTGGTGAAGCCGGTCGGCACGGCAGCGCCGTACAGGCCGACGCCCAGCGTACCGAGCGTGCCGGTGGGTGTGCCGAGCAGCGTCAGCGCCTGCGCCAGCAGCTGCACGGTGGAGGTCTTGCCATTGGTGCCGGTGACGCCGAGCATGCACAGCGCGCGCGACGGATGGTCATGGAACTGGTCGGCCATGCGGCCCAGCCGCGCGCGCAGGCCCGGCACGGCGATCGCATCGGCCGGCGCCGGCAGATCGGCCGGTGCGGGCGGCTCGAACAACACCGCCACCGCGCCGTTGGCACGCGCCTGTTCGACAAAGCCCAGCCCGTGTGCGCCGAAACCGGCGATGGCCACGAAGGCATCGCCCGGGCGTACCGCGCGGCTGTCCATCACCAGGCCCGACACCTGCACGTCGTGCGCCAGCGTCAGGTCCGGCAACAGCTGCGACAGCGGCAGCGAGCGGCTCACTGGCGGCTTTCCTGCAGCGGCGCGGGCTGCGCGGATGCAGGCGCGGCCGGCGGCGGCGCGGCGGCGGTCGGAATACCGGCCGAGACTTCGTCCACCGGATCGGGCACCAGCGCCGGATCCAGATCCACCGGCTGCGGTTTGACGATCGGCTGGCCGGTCTTGCCGGCGGCCTGCGCGGCCAGCCACGACTGGATATCGTCCGGCGGCACGTCCATCAGGCGCAGCGCACCTTCCATCACGCGATGGAAGACCGGTGCGGAGACCAGGCCGCCGTAATACACCTTGCCCTGCGGATCGTTGATCACGATCACCGTGGCAAAACGCGGGCGCGTGGCCGGCACCAGGCCGGCAAACAGCGCGTTGTAGTGCCCGCGCTCGTAGCCGTTGGCGCCGTTCTTGCGTGCCGTACCGGTCTTGCCGGCCACGTGGTAGCCCAGGATCGCCGCGCCCTTGGCGCCGCCCTGGGTGACCACGGTTTCCATCATGTCGATGACCTGCCGCGCTACTTCCGGCGTCACCACCTGGCGGGTTTCGTTGTGCTGGCCGCGCACGAAGGTCGGCGGCGTCAGTTTGCCGCCGTTGCCCAGCGTGGCGTAGGCCTGCGCGATCTGCAGCGGCGTCACCGACAGGCCGTAGCCGTACGACATCGTGGTCTTGGACGGGCCGCTCCAGCGTGCCGGCTGCAGCACCACACCGGACGATTCGCCGGGGAACCCGCTGTGCGGTGCACTGCCATACCCGAAGTTGCGGATCGACTGATAGAAGGTCTGGTCCGGCACCTTGGCGGCAATCTTGGCCGCACCGATGTTGGAGCTGCGGGTGATCACGCCGGTGACGTTGAGCACGCCGTTGTTGCGCGGCACATCGCGGATGGTGAAGCGCCCCACCGACATGAAGCCGGGGTTGGTGTCGATGACGGTGTCCTTGGTCACCACGCCGGCGGTCAGCGCGGTGGCCACGGTCAGCGGCTTCATCGTCGATCCCGGCTCCACCAGGTCGGTGACGGCGCGATTGCGCCGCGCCGACGGATTGATCCCGGTCACCGAATTGGGGTTGTAGGTCGGCAGGTTGACCATGGCCAACACTTCGCCGGTGGCCACGTCCATCACCACCATCGACCCGCCGGCCGCATTGTTTTCGACCAGCGCGTTGCGCAGTTCCTTGTAGGCCAGGAACTGGATGCGCCGGTCGATGCTCAGGGTCAGGTCCTTGCCCGGCTGCGCCGGACGCACCAGATCCACGCTCTCCACGATGGCGCCGCGCGCATCGCGCACCACTTTCTTGGAGCCGGGCTTGCCGCGCAACCATTCGTCGAACGCCAGCTCCAGACCTTCCTGGCCGCGGTCGTCGATGTTGGTGAAGCCCAGCACGTGGGCCATCGCTTCGCCTTGCGGATAGAAGCGACGAAACTCGCGCTGCGAAAACACGCCCGGGATCTTCAGATCGACGATGGCATGTGCCTTGTCCGGATTGATCCGGCGCTGCAGGTACATGAATTCCTTGCCGGCCTTCTGCGCCAGCTTGGCGTTCAGCTCGTCCAGCGGCTGGCCGAGCGCCTTGGCCAGCTCGGGAATACGGTCCGGGTTGCGCAGCAGTTCCTGCGGATTGACCCAGATCGATTCCACCGGCGTGGACACCGCAAGCGGCTCGCCGTTGCGGTCGGTGATCATGCCGCGCGAGGTGGCGATCGGCAGTTCACGCAGGTAACGCGCTTCGCCCTGGCGCTGATAGAAATCGCGGTTGACCAGCTGCACATAGGCCGCCCGGCCGATCAGGGTGACCGAGCACAGCCCCAGCGCCACGCCCACCAAGGTGAGGCGGCCGCGCAAGTTGAAATTGCTGCGGGGGCGGTTGCGACCAGCCTTCACCGCGTACCTCCCCGCAGGCAGCTTGGCCGTGCAAAACGGCTGTCGCGCGAATTCGTCATGGGCGCACCACCACGATGTCGTTCGTCTCCGGGAACTTCATCCCGATGCGCGCACGCGCGACCTGATCGACACGGTTGCTTTCCGCCCAGGTGGCCTGCTCCAGCTGCAACCGGCCGAATTCGATGTTCAACTCGTCGCGCGTGTGTTCGAGCTTGGACAGCTGCACGAACAGCTTGCGATGCATGTGGCGCATGTACACCACCCCGATCGCCGAGGCGATGCTGCAGGCCAGCAGCACGATGAGCAGCAAGCGGCTCATGGCACGCTCCGGAGGAGCGTGTTCGGGACCCGGGACGCGGGACTCGGGACCCGAAAAAAGCGAGCAGCCGAGGCGGCCCGATCTTCATCGCCGTCGCCGTTGCGCCTGCTGTCACCGAGTCCCGGGTCCCGGGTCCCGGGTCCCGCCAGCTTCTCAGCTACCCGCAACACCGCGCTGCGCGCGCGCGGGTTGATGCCCAGTTCGGCGTCGTCGGCCTTGATCGCGCCGCTGACCAGTTGCAGCGTCGGTACGAAGGGTTGCGCTTCGGGCAGGCGGCGATTGCTTGGTGGGGCCTTGGCGTAGCGGGCCATGAACTGCTTGACGATGCGGTCTTCCAGCGAATGGAAGCTGATCACCGCCAGCCGGCCGCCCGGCTTGAGTGCGCCCAGCGCAGCGTCCAGGCCGGCTTCCAGGTCGGCCAGCTCACGATTGATGTGGATGCGGATCGCCTGGAAGCTGCGCGTGGCCGGGTGGGTCTTGCTGTCGCCGCGCGGCATCACCGAGGCGATCAGGTCGGCCAGCTGCGCGGTGCGCAGCAGCGGCTGCTCGGCACGACGCGCCACGATGGCGCGCGCGATGCGGCGGCTCTGGCGTTCTTCGCCATAGGTCCACAGCACGTCGGCAATCTCGCGGTCGCTGGCGTGGGCCAGCCACTGCGCCGCGCTCTGGCCGCTGTCCGGGTCCATGCGCATGTCCAGCGGGCCGTCCTTGCCGAAACTGAAACCGCGCCCGGCCACGTCCAGCTGCGGCGAGGACACGCCCAGGTCCAGCAGGATGCCGTCGACGGTCGCTGCGGCGACCACCTGGCCAAGGCCGGCGAAGCTGCCGCGATGGATGGACACGCGCGCATCGCCACCGAACGCCTGTTCGGCCACTGCGATCGCTTCAGGGTCCTTGTCCATCACCAGCAGTCGACCTCCCGGGCCAAGGTGTTCCAGCACGCCGCGTGCGTGTCCGCCACGCCCGAACGTGCCATCGAGATAGGTTCCGCCTTCGGTCACCTGCAGGCCATCCAGAACCTGCGTGTACAGCACCGGCACGTGGGCCGCCGGCGGCTGCGACACCGGGTGACCGGGCTGCGCTTCACCGCGCATCCGGGCACCCCGGCTCACAACCTGAGATCGAGCAATTCATCGCCCAGATCCCCGTCAGACAATGTCTGCTGGATCAGTGCGCGATGTGCCTGCTCGCTCCAGAGTTCGAACTTGTCGCCCATGCCCAACAGCACGGCCTTTTTTTCGATGCCGACCGCGTTGCGGTGGCTGGCCGGGATGCTCAGACGTCCATTGGCGTCCAACTCCAGCACGGCCGAGGAACCCACCAGTTTCTGCTGCAGCGTGCGGACCACGCGCTGGGTGTTGGGCTTGGACATCACATCGTCGCGCACCCGCTCCCACTCCTTCTCCGCGTACAGCCACAGGCAACCGGCTTCGAACGGGTTGTAGGTAAGTACCAGGCGGTTGCCGCTCACGCGCGTGACCAGGTCGCGATATGCGGTTGGCACCGCCATGCGTCCCTTGTCGTCCACCGTGATGGCAGTCTCGCCCTGAAACACCGAATGCAACCTCGAATACCCGCTGGGGGATCATTGAACCACGAAAAACCACAAAACACCTGGTTTTCCCTCCGATGCCCACCTTAGCAGCGCGTCAAAGGTTGTCAACAGTTTTCCGGGTCACAAATCGCCAGTTGCATCAATGAGTTGCAGCACTCTTTAGAGACTTGTTCAAAGCTTATCCACAAGTTGCTGTTTCGTCTCAGATTTTGAGATTGAACAAAAATTCAGGGGCGTGAAGGGCATGTAAACCCGACCCTCGTCTCACTTCACATTGCGCCAGCTGCATATCTCAACTGCGCAAAGAGAGGACAATCGATGCCATGTGCCTGGTCGCTCTCGCCTGGAAAACCCACCCGCGCTGGCGCCTGCTGCTGGCCGGCAACCGCGACGAATTCCACGAGCGTCCCACTGCTGCCCTGGCGCGCTGGGCCGCACCGGCCGACGGCGTGCTGGCCGGTCGCGACCTGCGCTCGGGCGGCAGCTGGGTCGGGCTGGGCAGTGATGGCCGTGTCGCGGTGGTGACCAATGTGCGCGACCCGCTGGCCAGCAGTTCGGGACGCTCGCGCGGACATCTGATTGCCGACTACCTGGGCGGCACCCTGGATGCCCGCGCCTACGCGGGCGACCTGGCCGCCGCGGCGCACGAGTTCCCACCGTTCAACCTGCTGCTGTGCGATGCCGAGCACTGCGAGCACCTCAGCAACCATCCGCCGCTGGCGCGCCACCTGGCACCCGGTATCCACGGCATGTCCAACGGGCCGCTGGACGCGCACTGGCCCAAGACCAATGCCCTGACCGATGCCCTGCGCGCCTGGTGCGACGACGCCAGCGGCGATCTGCAGCCGCTGTGGACGGCCCTGGGCAACCCGGACACTGCGCCCGACCACGCCCTTCCCCACACCGGCGTGGACCTGGCCACCGAGCGCCTGCTCTCGGCGGCTTTTATCGGTGGCGCCAGCTACGGCACCCGCGCCAGTACGGTCGTTGCCGTGGACCACCAAGGCCGCGGCTTCATCCACGAACGCCGCTTTGGCCCGAACGGCATCTTCCAAGGCGAAACACGGCTGGACATCGCTAGCACGCATTGACAGCCCGAAATCATGCGCATAGCGTGCGCATGACCGCAGGAGGCCCGTCATGAGCCGTTATTACGATAGCTCCGCACCCAAAAAGCCCCTAAACCTGACCATCAATGCCGACCTGGCCGCCCAGGCCCGCGCCATGACCGGCAACCTGTCGGCAAAGGTGGAGGAACTGCTGGCCGAGTACGTGACGAAGGAGCGCGACAGCCACAGCGCCCGGGCGATGGAGTTGCAACGCGCCGCAAGCGAATGGAAGGCCTTCACCGACGCGCACGGCGCCTTCGCCGACGAGTTCTCCACCCTGTGACCGACCAGTTCGATATCTACGCCAACGTCGGACGCAACAAGAACATTCCTTATGTTGTGGTCGTCCAATCGAAAATCTTCGATGCATCCCCCCGCCGCGTCGTCGTACCGTTGGTCATCGCCTCCACCCACTCCCCGACCCCCTCCCGCTTCACCCCCGAATTCGTCGTCGCCGGCCAGCGCGTCGTGCTGCAACCACTGGAAATGACCTCGGTACCGCTCTCGGTACTCACCCACCCGGCGGGCTCGTTGAGGGACGAAGGGCAACGCATCGTCGACGCCCTGGACGAGCTGTTCACCCGCTCGTTCGGTTAGGTAGCACGCTGGCAACTGCAGCGTGAGCGAGACGCTCATGACACAGATCGCGGCAGGTTGCGCACGCTGAAGCATCCACTGATCCAGCATCTCAGCGCTTGACGCCCGATTTGCCGCCATACGCCAGAGCGAAAAGCTCGCCCCCATCCGCCCTTCGGACACCTTCCCCCGCAAGCGGTGGAAGGGAGCCGAGCACCTAACGCTGCAAGCGGTGGAAGGGAGTTGATCCAGGTCACGTGCAGGCACTCCGGCCAACCACCCATCTGCAAGCCCTCTTGAGTCGAGCGGGCACGGCGACAGCCGCGGGGATCTGGCATGCCCGGAGCGGGACCCGCGTTGTGTACCGCTGCAGGCGGCACGGAATGCTGGCCCCCATCCGCCCTTCGGGCACCTTCCCCCGCAAGCGGTGGAAGGGAGCCGAGCACCTACCGCTGCAAGCGGTGGAAGGGAGTTGATCACTTGGTGCGCAGCGCCCCGGCCAACCACCCATCTGCAAGCCCCCTTGAGTCAAGGGGGCGCGGCGACAGCCGCGGGGATATGGCATGCCCGGAGCGGGACCCGCGTTGTGTACCGCTGCAAGCGGCACGGAATGCTGGCCCCCATCCGCCCTTCGGGCACCTTCCCCGCAAGCGGTGGAAGGGAGCCGGGCACCTACCGCTGCAAGCGGTGGAAGGGAGTTGATCCAGGTCACGTGCAGGCACCCCGGCCAACCACCTGTCTGCAAGCCCCCTTGAGTCAAGGGGGCGCGGCGACAGCCGCGGGGATGTGGCATGCCCGGAGCGGGACCCACGTTGTGTACCGCTGCAGGCGGCACGGAATGCTGGCCCAATCCGCCCTTTGGGCACCTTCCCCCGCAAGCGGTGGAAGGGAGCCGAGCACCTATCGCTGCAAGCGGTAGAAGGGAGTTGATCACTTAGTGCGCAGCGCCCCAGCCAACCACCTATCTGCAAGCCCCCTTGAGTCAAGGGGGCGCGGCGACAGCCGCGGGGATATGGCATGCCCGGAGCGGGACCCGCGTTTTGTACCGCCTGCGGCGGTACGAAACGTGGGCACCTTCGAGAAGGGCGAACGCCCGAACGAAGGTGGCGGAGCCGGCCGATAAGCCGGGTTCTGTCGTGGACAGTCATTCGTCTAGGCGCTACGTCACCGCAGCGCTCAAGCAACCTACCCGGATCCAGCGCGGGCCACGCCAATGGATCCCTATTTGGTCTTGCTCCAGGTGGGGTTTGCCGTGCCGGTCCGTTACCGGACTCGCGGTGCGCTCTTACCGCACCATTTCACCCTTACCGGCCCCTCGCCACCCCTCTGCGGCCTCCGGGGCGCACTTGGCGATGCGATGCATCGCTGGCACGTTCCAGTGGCGGCAGAGGGGTGACGAGGGACGTAGGCGGTATCTTTCTGTTGCACTTTCCGTCGGCTTGCGCCGCCCAGGCGTTACCTGGCACCTTGCCCTATGGAGCCCGGACTTTCCTCGGCACTCTTGCGAGTGACGCGACTGTCTGGCCGACTCCGCCGGGGCGCATTCTACGCTATCGCCGCCATGCGAAACGGCACGGCGATTTCCAGCTGACCATTGCCTTGTAGGAGCGCACCCGGGCGCGAGAGGCGGTACCGACCAACCACCGTCGCTTCCAGGCATGTTCCTGCGAGGACCGCATCAGCCGCCATACAACGCCTTACGCGGCGCGCCGGTCAATTCGGCAGCCAGCTTGGCGGCAGTGGACGGCGGCAGGTGTTCGGCGAGCTTGGCGTAGACGCGGCGGCCTTCGGCGAGCTGGCCGTCGGCGGCGTCGGCGGCGCCCTGCACCATCACCACGAATTCGCCCTTGCGCTGGTTGTCGTCGGCTTCGACCCGGGCCTGCAGCTCGGCCAGGGTGCCGTCGAGCACGGTTTCGAACAGCTTGGTCAACTCGCGGGCGATCACCGCCGGGCGCTCGTCGCCGAAGGCGAAACGCAGGTCGGCCAGCGACTCGACGATGCGGTGGGACGATTCGTAGAACACCAGGGTGCGGGTCTCGCCGGCCAGCCGCGCCAGGCGCTCGCGGCGCGCGGCGCTCTTGGCCGGCAGGAAGCCTTCGAAGCCGAAGCGGTCGCTGGGCAGGCCGGCCACGCTCAGCGCGGCGATCGCCGCGCAGGCGCCCGGCACCGGGCTGACCTTGATACCGGCGGCACGGGCGGCGCGCACCAGCTTGAAGCCGGGGTCGCTGACCAGCGGGGTGCCGGCGTCGCTGACGATGGCCAGCGATTCGCCCTCGCCCAGGCGCGCCACGATGCGCTCGGACATCGCTTCTTCGTTGTGGTCGTGCAGGGCCAGCAGCGGGCGGTCGATACCGAAATGGCTGAGCAATTGCCGGGTGTGGCGGGTGTCTTCGGCGCAGATCGCGGCCACGCCACGCAGCACCTCCTGCGCGCGCGGCGACAGGTCGGCCAGGTTGCCGATCGGCGTGGCGACCACGTGCAAGGTTCCAGGGGACGTCATCAGCGGCCTTCCGGGGGCAAAGGGTAGAATCGTAGCGGTTTTCAACGGGCCGCCCAGGCGGCCCCTGTCCAATGGATCTGAAATGAACAAGCGTGTTGCAAGGATCTCCGCCCTGTCGCTGCTGGTGATGCTGGCCGCCGGCTGCGCCACCAGCAGCGTGACCCAGACCGCCTCGCCCACGCAGAGCGCGGCGCTGGCGCTGCTGGACCAGGGCAAGCCGCGCGAAGCGGCGCAGCAGCTGGAAGCCGAAGCCGCCGGTGCCAGTGGCGCACAGCGCAGCCGGCTGCTGGCCGCCGCCGCGTTCGGCTGGCACGACGCCGGCGACGATGCGCGTGCCCGCACGCTGCTGGCGCAGGTCAACGCACGCCATCTCAGCGGCGAAGAGCGTGCCCGCTTCGGGCTGCTTACCGGCGAGCTGGCGGTGCTCGACAAGCAGGGCGCGCAGGCGTTGGAGGCGTTGGGCGACAGCCCGCACGGATTGCCGCAGCCGCTGCAGACGCGCTGGCTGGTGGCCCGCGCCGCCGCGCTGGAAGCCACCGGCGACCTGTTCGGCGCGGCCGCCGACCGCGCGCGCGCCGATGCCAGCCTGACCGGCACCGCGCGCAGCGACAATCAGCGCGCCATCGTGCGCCTGCTGGCCGCACTGGACGATGCCACCCTCAAGGGCCGCACCGCCGCGCTGCCGGCCGGCGACCCGCTGTACAACTTTGCCGGCCGCGCGTTGATCAGCCGCGGGCTGGGGCTGCCGCGCGCGTTCGAGCGCGATGCGCAGTGGGGCTTCGACACCAGCAAGCGCCCGCCGGCCGAACGCGACGGCTACCGCCCACCGGTCAAGCTGGGTGTGCTGTTGCCGCTTACCGGCAGCCTGGCCACCGCTTCAGCCCCGGTGCGCGACGGCCTGCTGGCTGGCTATTACGCCGAGACCCGCCGCCGCCCGGAAGTGCAGTTCTTCGACACCGCCGGCACTGCGGCCGGTGCCAATGCCGCGTACGACAAAGCGGTGAGCGCCGGTGTCGATTACGTGGTCGGCCCGCTGGGGCGCGATGAAGTGAGCGCCCTGTTCGCACGCGGCCAGCTCGCCGTGCCGGTGCTGGCGCTCAACCGCCCCACCGACAACAAGGCGCCGCCCACCGGCAGTGCCGGCTTCTCGCTGGCGCCGGAAGACGACGGCATCATGGCCGCCGAATACCTGCTCTCGCGCGAACGCCGCAATGTGCTGATCGTCGGCACCAGCGACGACAACGGCAAGCGCACCATCAAGGCGTTCCGCGACCGTTTCAGCGAACGCGGCGGCACGGTGGCCGGCAGCATCAGCGTGGCCGATGCGCCCGGCGACATCGGCGCGCAATTGCGTAACTACGGCACCGCCGATGCGGTGTTCCTGGCGGTACGCGGCAACACCGCGCGCGCGTTGGCCCCGCAGCTGGCGCTAAGCGGGTTTGCCGGCAAGTCGCGCGTGGGCACCTCGCAGCTGGTGGCCGGTACCGGCAAGGTCGAAGACGACCTGGCACTGGATGGCATCGTCTACCCAAGCGAAACCTGGACCGCCCTGGGCGTGTCCGGCCTGCCGGCAGCCAGCCAGGTGGCCAGCACCCTGCCCAGCGCACGCGGCCCGGCCGCCCGCCTGTTCGCGTTCGGCTACGACGCCTGGAAGATCAGCGCGTATCTGGAAAAACTCGCCACCGGCACCGACGGCGGCCTGCGCGGCGCCACCGGCACCCTGCATCTGGATGGCTTCGGCAATGTGTTGCGCACGCCGGCCTGGTCCACCTTCAACGGTGGCCGCCCGACGCCGATCGCCGACGGCCGCTGAGGCCATGCCGGCTGCGCGTCAGCGGCGCGGTGCGGCAGTGGAAGCGGCTGCACGCGTCATGCTGGAGCAGGCCGGTTTGCGGCTGGTGGTGAGTAATGCCAACTACCGCGGCGGCGAACTGGATCTGGTGATGCGCGACGGGCAATCGCTGGTGTTTGTGGAAGTGCGTTACCGGCGCGACGACCGCTTCGGCGGCGGCGCGACTTCGGTGGATGTGCGCAAGCGCCGCAAGCTGGTACTGGCCGCGCAATTGTTTCTTGTCCATCACCCCGCGCTGGCGGCGCTGCCGTGCCGCTTCGATGTGGTCGACGCCAGTGGCGAACCGCCGGTGTTGCACTGGATCCGCGACGCGTTCCGCGCCGACGATTGCTGACCACGCCCGACGCTCGCTACCCACGCCATTACCGACGTTCGATGCCGACCATCATGACCCACGCTGCGGTGCCGCTGGCGCTCTGGTGCGCCAGTGAACGCGGCCGCGTCTCGCCACGCCTGCTGGCTGCCGGTGTGCTGGCGGCGATGCTGCCGGACGCCGACGTGGCGGCCTTTGCGTTGCACATCCCGTATGCCGATGCGTTCGGCCATCGCGGTGCCAGCCACTCGCTGTTGTTCGCCGCAGTGATGGCGTTACTCGGGGGCGCCGCGCATCGCCTGTTGCGTGCCGATGCCGTGCAGGCGGCTGTGTTTTTGTTCGTCTGCGCCGCATCGCACCCGTTGCTGGATGCGCTGACCTCCGGCGGCCTGGGCGTGGCACTGGGCTGGCCGTGGGACCAGACACGCTGGTTCGCACCGTGGCGGCCCATTCGCGTGTCGCCGTTCGCCAACGGATTTTTCAATGCGCGCGGCCTGGACACGCTGCGCTCCGAGCTGCGCTGGGTCTGGCTGCCGCTCACCGTCGCCGTGCTGGGCTGGAGATGCATCCAGCGCACGACACCACAGGATCAAATGCGATGACCGACGTACTTCCCGCTGCACTGGCCGATCTGCTGGCCGCGCGCCTCGGTGCCGAGGGCTGGTTGACAGGCGACGATGCGCGCCGCCGCTACGGCGAAGACGATTCGCGCCGCTGGGCATTGCCTGCTGCCGTCGCGTTGCCGCGCGATACCGCAGATGTGGTGGCGATCGTGCAGGCCTGCCGCGCGCACGGCGTGCCGATCGTGGCGCGCGGCACCGGCACCGGCACCACCGGCGCGGCGGTGCCGTTTTCCGGCGGCGTGGTGGTGTCGATGGCGCGCATGAATCGCATCGTTGCGTTGCGCCCGGAAGACCGCTGCGCCGTGGTGCAGCCCGGCGTGCTCAATGGCGACCTGCAACAGGCGTTGCAGCCGCACGGCCTGTTCTGGCCACCGGACCCCTCCAGTGCGGAGATCTGTAGCGTCGGCGGCAATCTATCCACCAACGCCGGCGGCCCGCGCGCGGTGAAGTACGGCGCCACCCGCGACAACGTGCTCGGCCTGGTGGCGGTGACCGGCACCGGCGAGGTGATCCGCTGCGGCGGCGCATACACCAAGAATTCCACCGGCTACGACCTCACCCATTTATTGGTGGGCAGCGAAGGCACCCTGGCGATCATCGTCGAAGCGACCTTGAAACTGACGCCACGCGCCATCGCCCAGGCCGGCTTGCGCGCGCTGTACCGCGACGCGTCCAGCGCTGCGGCCGCGGTGTCGCGCATCATGGCGCAGCCGACCACGCCGACCATGCTGGAATTCATGGATGCCAGTGCCATTGCACTGCTACGCCGCAATGGCAGCGATGTACCCGACGCCGGCGCGATGCTGCTGGTCGAAGCCGACGGCGATCACGACACCCTGCCCTACGCATTGCAGGCACTGCACGACGCCGCCAATGGCGAGGGCGTGCTGAGTCTGGACATCGCCGCCGACGGCAGCGCGCGCGACAAGTTGTGGGCCGCGCGGCGCGCGCTGTCGCCCGCACTACGCACGATCAAGCCCGGCAAGATCAACGAAGACGTGGTGGTGCCGGTGTCGCGCATTCCCGCGCTGGTGGCCGGCGTGGAAGCGCTTGCTGCGGAATTCGCGCTGCCCATCGTCGCCTTCGGCCACGCAGGCAACGGCAACCTGCACGTCAACATCATGTACGACCCCGCCGATGCCAGCGAAGACGCACGCGCGCACGCGGCGTTGCCGCGGCTGTTCGCATTGGTGCTGTCGCTGGAAGGCACGCTCTCCGGCGAACACGGCATCGGCGTGGCCAAGCGCGATTTCATGGCGCAGGCATTCAGCGCACCCACACTGGCGGCGATGCGCGCGGTCAAGGCCGCGCTGGACCCGGATGGGATCTTGAATCCGGGCAAGGTGCTGCCGCCGTTGGAGTGAGGTTGCGCGCCTGCGACACTGCAACGCGTACTCGCAAGCGCGGAGCTGTGCGCTTGCGATGCACACGGCGTCTGCGATGATGCGGCTATCGACGCACCGCACTGCGCCGCTCGCATCGGCTCACTCGCAATGACAGCACCGGGAAAGAGGCCACCTTGCTGCTTGCAGCAACTTGGCGCGGCAGGGATGGCAGTACACCTGCCTCAGCGCGTCACACCGATAAAGCGTAGCCCGACGCCGGGTTCGGTGACGATGTAGTGCGGGTCGGCGGCATCGTCGTGCAGTTTCTGGCGCAGTTTACCGACCAGGATGCGCAGGTAATGGGTGTCTTCTTCGTGGGTGGGGCCCCACACTTCGCGTAGCAGTTGCGGCTGGGTAACCACGCGGCCTGCGTGCTTGAGCAGCAGTGCGAGCAAGGCGTATTCCTTGCGACTCAGCGGCACGGGCTCGCCTGCTAGCGTGACTTCGCGCAGGCCCAGATGGATATGCAGGCGGCCATCGTCGAACACGCTTTCTTCCACCGTGCTACCGGCGCCGGCCTGGCGCAGCAAAGCGCGGATGCGTGCCATCAGTTCCTGCACGCCGAAGGGTTTGGTCACGTAATCGTTGGCCCCGGCGTCGAGGGCGGCGACCTTTTCGGTTTCGCCGGCGCGCACGGTGAGCATGATCACCGGCACGTTGGACCACTGGCGGATCTCGCGCAGCACCTCGTGCCCATCGCGGTCGGGCAGGCCGATGTCCAGCACCACCAATTCGGCGCCCTGCCCGGCCAGCGTGGCCAGGCCTTCTTCGGCGGTGCCGGCCTGCAGCACGCGGTAGCCCTGCGCACGCAGGCTGATGTCCAGAAAACGACGGATCTGCGGCTCGTCGTCGACGATCAGCACGCGGGCGGGCGGGATGGCAGTAGGGTCAGTCGGCATCGGGGCGAGGTGGCGCGGCAGGGACGAGCAACGGCAGCGTAATGCGAATGGTGGTGCCGTGACCATGTGCGCCGGCCAATGCCTGCACGCTGCCGCCATGCGCGCCGATCATGCCCTGGCAAATGGCAAGGCCCAGCCCGGTGCCGTTGCGCCCGCGGTCGCCGCGCTCCACGCTGTAGAACATGTCGAAGATGCGCGCGCGTTCGTCTTCGGGAATGCCCGGGCCCTGGTCGCCGATATCGATCTGCAAGGCGCCGGCCTGCAGGCGCGCGTGCACGGTGACTGCCGCACCGGCTGGCGAAAATTTCGCCGCATTCTCCAGCACGTTGAAGATGGCCTGTTCGACCAGCGCCGGGTGGACCCAGATGGCCGGCAGCTCGGCCGCCAGTTCCAGCTGCAGGCGCGTTTCCGGCTGGTAGCGCTGCAGGCGGCGGGTGGCCGAGCCGATCAATTCGTCCACGCCGATCCAGTCGCGATTCAAGGTGAGCCCGGTGTGGCCGAGCTTGGTCATGTCGAGCAGGTTCTGGATGTAGCGATCCAGCCGCTCCCCTTCGAGCTGGATGGTGTCGAGCAGCGCGTGGCGATCCTGCGCGTCCATCGCATCGCCGTAGCTGGCCAGGCTGCTGGCAGAGCCGATCATCGAGGCCAGCGGCGAGCGCAGATCGTGCGACACCGACGACAACAAGGCCGAGCGCAATCGCTCGGTCTCGCCACTGACGCGCGCGCCTTCCAGATCGGCAACCAGGCGCGTGCGCAGCGCGGCCTGCCCGATGTCTTCCACCATCGCTTCGGCCAGGCGGCGTTGCTCCAGGCCGGGCCGCTGCACGGCCTGCCGAAAGCGCAGCGCGGCCACGCCCAGGGTGCCCCGCTCGTGGCGCACCGGCAGGCACCACCAGTGGGCGCCGGCCAAAGTGTCGGTGAAACGGCCGGCCGGTTGGCCATGGCGTTGGGCCCAGTCCGCTGCGCTGCGATCGAGCGCACCGAAGCTGGTGGGCACCTCGCTTTCGCGCTGCTCCAGGCGCAGCCAGACCTCGGCATCCAGCGCGGTGGCCAGGGCGCGACGGCCGGCTTCGAGCACCTGGCCCAGATCGGCGGCGGTGCTGAGCTGGCGGCCCAGCGCTTGCAGCGCGTTGGCGTGCGCATTGGCCGCGCGCAAGGCCAGCACCTGGCTGCGCAGGCGCGAGGCCAGCCGGCCGGCGACCAGCGCGGCAATCAGGAACAAACACACCGTCACCACGCCCTGGCGCGCGCTGATATGCAGGGTGAAGCGCGGTTCGATGAAGAAGAAGTTGTAGGCGACAAAACTCAGCAGCGCAGCGATCACGGCGGCCGCCATGCGCGTGCGCGAGGCCACCAGCACCACCGCCACGATGAACACCATCGACAGGTCGTCGATGTCGGTCCAGCGCTGCAGCAACCACGCCACCGCCACCGCACCTGCCGCAGCGATTGCGGCGAACGCCAGGTCGTACCGCTGCAGCCATTGGCGCGGGTTGCGCCAGCGCTGCCGCGCGCGTGCGCGCGCATCGGCGGAGCTGACGATGACCAGCTCGTAATGCGCGCCGCGTTGCAGCAGTTGCTGGGTCAGGGTGCGGTTGAACATGCGCGCCAGCGGGCGTTCGCGGGTACGCCCCAGCACCAGGGTGGAGATGCCGTTTTGCGCGGCGAAATCCAGCAAGGCGTCGGCGACATTGGCGCCATGCAGCAGCGCGGTATCGCCGCCGAGGCGGCGCGTGAGCGCGAAGGCGCGGTCGATCTCCAGCTGCCAGTGGGCATCGGCCACGGTGCGTGTCTGCACCGTCACCACCGTCCAGGGCGCATCGCGGCGCTCCGACAACCGCCGCGCCACCCGCACCAGATAATCCGAGCTGCCACGCCCATCGATGGCCACCACCACGCGGCGCCGCAACGCAGCGGTGCCGGGCAGGCCGCGTGCGGCCTGGGTGTCGCGCAGATCGCTGTCGACACGGTCGGCGGCGGTCTGCATCGCCAGCTCGCGCAATGCGGTGAGGTTGGACGGCGAGAAAAACGCCTGTAGCGCCTGCGTGGCCTGTTCGGGCAGATACACCTTGCCCTGCTGCAGGCGCTCGATCAGTTCGCGTGGCGGCAGGTCCACCAGCACGATGTCGCGCAGGCGATCGAACACCGCATCGGGCACGGTCTCGGACACGCGCACCCCGGTGATGCGCAGCACGATGTCGTTGAGGCTTTCCAGGTGCTGGATGTTGACCGTGGTGTAGACGTCGATCCCGGCATCGAGCAGTTCCACGATGTCCTGCCAGCGGCGCTCATGCCGGCTACCCGGCACATTGCGGTGGGCCAGCTCGTCGATCAGCGCCAGCTGCGGCTTGCGCGCCAGCAGTGCATCCAGGTCCAGTTCTTCCAGCACCCGCCCCTGATAGCTCACGCGGGCGCGCGGCAGCAGCGGCAAGCCGTCCAGCAAGGCGGCCGTTTCACTACGCCCGTGGGTTTCCACCACCCCGGCCACCACATCCATGCCCTGGCGCAGCCGCTCGCGCGCCCGCGACAACATGGCGTAGGTCTTGCCCACGCCGGGCGCGGCGCCCAGGAACACCGTCAGGCGCCCGCCGTGTTCGCGCTGTAATTCGCCGATCAGCGCGTCGGCTTGCTGGGTGCGGGCGTCGGGCATGGAGGCCGGGGTGGGGTTCGGGGTTCGGGGTTCGGGGTTCGGGGCGGGACCCGGGACCCGGGACCCGGGACCCGGAGAAGCTTAGCGCGCAACGCTGGGCGGTGACGGCGCTTGCCAGTCATGCCGTCGGGGAGCGGCAAAGCGCAAGGCCGAAGAGGCTATGCTTTCCGGGTCCCGGGTCCCGGGTCCCGGGTCCCGGGTCCCAGGTCCCGATTCCCGACAGTTACCGATCACTGGCAGCATCCAGCGCCAGATTCAATGCGAGCACATTCACCCGCGGCTGGCCGAGCAGGCCGAACTGGGGTGGTTCGATAGCAGCCTGCAGCAGCGCGCTGACGCGTGGTTCCGGCCAGCCGCGGGCGGCGGCGATGCGGCGCACCTGCACCTGGGCACCGGCCGGGCTCAGGTGCGGGTCCAGGCCGCTGCCGGACTGGGTCAGCAGTTCGCCGGGCACTGCGTCCGGGGCGATGCCGTCGCGCGCGGCGACCTCGGCCCGGGTGGCGGCAATGCGCGCCTGCAGGTCCGGGTTGGAGCGCGCCTGGTTGCTGCCGGCGGCGGCGGTGAGGTCGTACTTGGCCGCCGATGGGCGCGGCTGAAAGTAGCGCGCATCGCTGAAGGGCTGGGCGACCAGGGCCGACCCGATCACGCGCGTGTCCTGGCGCAGCAGCGAGCCGTGCGCCTGGGCCGGAAACAGCGCACCGGTGATGCCGGTGGCGATCAGCGAGTAGGCCAGGCCCAATCCCAACAAGATAAACAGCGCCAGCACGACCGAGGCGCGTACTGCGCCGTCATCGCGCAACGCTGGCGTGGTGGCAGTGGTGATGGAAGATGTGGTCATGGCTCAGGCACCCAGGGTGGCGGCAAGCGCCAGGTCGATCAATTTGATGGCGGCGAACGGCAGCAGCACGCCGCCCAGCCCGTAGATCAGCATGTTCCGGCGCAACAAGGCGGTGGCGCTGGACGGACGAAAGCGCACGCCGCGCAAGGCCAGCGGAATCAACGCCGGGATGATCAACGCATTGAAGATCAACGCCGCCAGCACCGCATGACGCGGGTTGGATAACTGCATGACATTGAGCGCGGCCATCGACGGAATCGCTGCGGCAAACAGCGCCGGCAGGATCGCGAAATACTTGGACACATCGTTGGCCAGCGAGAACGTGGTCAACGCGCCGCGCGTGATCAGTTGCTGCTTGCCCACTTCCACCACCGCCAGCAGCTTGGCCGGATCCGAATCCAGGTCCACCATGTTGCCCGCCTCCTTGGCCGCCTGCGTGCCGGAGTTCATCGCCAGGCCCACGTCGGCCTGGGCAAGCGCCGGTGCATCGTTGGTGCCATCGCCCACCATCGCCACCAGCCGCCCACCGGCCTGCTCGGCGCGGATGCGCGCGAGCTTGTCTTCCGGGCGCGCCTGGGCGATGTAATCGTCCACGCCGGCTTCGGCGGCAATGGCGGCGGCGGTGAGCGGGTTGTCGCCGGTAATCATCACCGTCTTGATGCCCATCGCACGCAGCTGCGCGAACTTTTCCTTGATGCCCTGCTTGACCACATCGCTCAGTTCGACCACACCGAGTACATGCCGGCCTTCGGCCACCACCAGCGGTGTGGCACCGCCACGCGCGACTTCTTCGATACGCCCCTGCAATTCCGGCGATACCGTGGCACCCTGCGCCTGCACATAGGCCACGATCGCATCGCCGGCGCCCTTGCGGATGCTGCGCCCGGCAAGATCCACACCGGACATGCGCGTCTGCGCGGTGAAGCCGATGAAATGTGCGCCCTCGGGCTCGACGGCCACCGCGCCTTGCTGGCGTGCCAGCTTGACGATGGATTTACCTTCCGGCGTCGGATCGGCCAACGAGGCCAGCATCGCCGCATCGCGCAGTTGCGCACGGTCGATGCCGGCCAACGGATGAAACGCAGTGGCCTGCCGATCGCCGTAGGTGATGGTGCCGGTCTTGTCGAGCAGCAACACATCCACGTCGCCGGCCACCTCCACTGCCTTGCCGGATTTGGCCAGCACATTGGCCGACAGCGCGCGGTTCATGCCGGCAATGCCGATCGCCGGCAACAGCCCGCCGATGGTGGTCGGGATCAGGCACACCAGCAGCGCGATCAGCAGCAACGGATCCAGCGTTACGCCGACGAACCCGGCAATCGCCGGCAACGAGGCCACCACGATCAGGAAGGTCAGCGTCATCGCGGCCAGCAACAAGGTCAGCGCGATTTCGTTCGGCGTCTTCTGCCGATTGGCGCCTTCCACCAACGCAATCATGCGATCCAGGAAACTCTGGCCGGGCTCGGCGGTGACCTTGAACACGATCTCGTCGGAGAGCACGCGCGTGCCGCCGATCACACCGCTGCGGTCGGTGCCCGCCTCGCGCAGCACCGGTGCCGATTCGCCGGTCACCGCCGCTTCGTTGATCGTTGCAACGCCACGCACGATTTCGCCATCGGCCGGCACGAACTCGCCTTCGGACACCATCACATAATCGCCCGGCCGCAGCTCGGCGGCGGGCACGCGCGTCTCGCGCCCACCCAGTGCGGTTTCCACCCGGCGTGCCACCAGATCCTTGCGCGCACGCCGCAACGAGGCGGCCTGGCCGCGGCCACGCGCTTCTGCAATGGCCTCGGCGAAATTGCCGAACAACACGGTGACGAACAGGATCGCCGTCACCGCCCAGCCGAAGCCGGCATTGCCATGCCCGCTGGCGGTAATCACCGCCGCCAGCGCCGTGCCGCCCATCACCACCGCTATCACCGGGCTGCGCAGCAGATGCCGCGGCGACAGCTTGATGAAGGCCGCGCGCATCGCCGCCACCAGCACGGCAGCATCGAACAACGCCGCGTCGCCGCGCGCGCGTTTTTCAGTCGTATCGATCGTAGACATTGCTCAAGACTCTCAGGACGCCGCCAGGGCGAGGTGTTCAGCGATAGGGCCCAGCACCAGCGCCGGCATGAACTGCAGCACGGTCAGCACCAGCACGATGGCCATCAGGGTCAGCGCAAAGGTAGGCGTCTCGACCTGCAGGCTACCGGCCGACTCCGGCGCGCGCCGCTTCACTGCCATGCGCGCGGCCACCATCAGCGGCAGGATCAACGCCGGATACCGTCCCAGCGCCAACACCGCCGAGCAGCTCAGATTCCACCAGTACGTGGCATCGCCCAGGCCTTCAAAACCGGACCCGTTGTTGGCGAACGCCGAGGTGTACTCGTAGAACACCTGGCTGATGCCATGGAAACCAGGATTGGAATTGGCCGTGAATGCCGGCACCGCCAGCGCCACTGCGGTGAAGCCCAACACCACCAGCGGTTGCAGCAAAATCAACAACGCAAGCAACTGCACTTCGCGCGCTTCGATCTTGCGGCCGAACAATTCCGGCGTACGTCCGGTCATCAACCCGGCCAGAAACACGCTCAGCAACAGATACACCACGAACTGCTGCAAGCCGCAGCCGATGCCGCCCCAGATGGCGTTGATCAGCATGTCGACCAACGTGACCAGGCCGCTCAACGGCGCCAGCGAATCGTGCATCGCGTTGACCGAGCCGTTGGAGGTCTGCGTGGTCAATGCCGCCCACAACGCCGAAGCATCGGCACCGATGCGCACTTCCTTGCCTTCCATCAGTGCGGGCGAACCCGCGCTGGCCGAGTGCGCTTCGGACCACAGCAACAATGCAGTGGACGCGGCCGACATCGTCAACATGGTGCCGAACACCAACGCGGTGAGGCGCTTGCGCCCGGTCAGAGAGCCGACCATGAACACCACGCTCATCGGCAGCAAGACCAATGCGAGCGTTTCAAGCAGATTGCTCAACGGCGTGGGGTTTTCCAGCGCCACCGAACTGTTGGGCCCATACCAGCCACCGCCGTTGGTGCCGAGCTGTTTGGCCGCCACCATCGCCGCCACCGGGCCGACCGGAATGGTCTGGCTGGACATGCTGGCACTGCCATCCAGGGGCGTTGCGGTCGCCGCGCCCTGCAAGGTCGACGGCACGCCTTGCCAGCCGAGCAGCACGCTCCACAACAGGCACAGCGGCAACAGCACGCGCACGCTGGCGCGGATGACGTCGGCCCAATAATTGCCCACGTCGGCGTCAGGCGAAAGCGCTGCGTCAGGCGTCGGCTGCTGCCATCCCTGCCGCATTGCTGCTGCGTCCGGATCGGGCTGAGCGACCATCTGCATCCGTGTGCTCGCCGTCGTATCCAATACCGGCAAGGCATCGGGCAAACCCGCGGCCACTCGCCCACCGAACAACGCGCGCAAGGTGGCCACCGCCAACGCCAGGCCCATCATCGGCGTCACCACCTGCAGGCCGACGATGCCGGTCATCTGCGACAGGTACGACAGCTGCGCCTGACCGGAATAATGTTGCTGGTTGGTGTTGGTGACGAACGACACCATGGTGTGCAGCGCCGTATCCCAGCGCAGGTTCGCGATGCCGTCCGGATTGAACGGCAGCCAGGCCTGGGTCATGAACACCACCCAGGTCAGCACGCCGACGGCCAGATTGCTGAGCAGAAAGGCCACGCTGTAACCGCGCCACGACATGCCCTGCTGCGGACGCGTGCCGAGCAAGGTATACAACGGACGCTCGATCCAGCCGAATAACGCATCGCCGCGCATCGGCGCGCCGCGCATCACCGCAGCCAGATAACGGCCCAGGGGCCACGCCAGCACGATGGCCAGCGCATAGACAAGAAAGGTTTCACTCATTGGAGCGCACTCGCATCAGAAGTCTTCGGGCCGCAGCACCACGTACAACAGGTAGGCCGCAGCAACGAGTACGGCCACGCCGCACAACAGGGACATCCAGGCAGGCATGGGCTACTCCCCCAGACGCGCACAGCGCGGCGCGATGGATGCGAGGTGCGACGGCGCAGGCAACGGGCGCGTGCCAACACGGCAAAGCGCTGCCGCACCGTGCGCGCCGCGCCGATGGAGCAGACAGGTCAAGGGATGCATCAGGATCGTCCACAGCGGAACCGCTCCGCCACTGCGCGCAGTTTCTGCCTGCCCGGCGTAAAGTCGCTATGGACCTGAATTGGCCGCCGCGTAAATTCCGCATAAATCATGCAATGCGGACGCGCTGCAGGCACGTTCCTGCCAGGTCGAGCCGAGGCCTGCGAGTGTGCGGTCCCCACGCAGGCCCTAGACACCTACGCTGCCACATTCCGAACAGAGAAGGCTCGATGGCGGCATCCATACCGCCAACGGTCCCGCAACCGATGAGGCCACCACGCCAGACAGTTGGTTGGTGGTTTTACTGAAGAGCGAAGACACCGCGTCGCACGATTGGCTGGTTGCTCTGTTGAAAGCCTGCACACCGACCAACGCGACTGGTCCTTGCCCGCCCACCGTCGTGGGACCCTTGGCGGCATGGATGCCGCCACGGAGCTACATGGACGTACTTGCAGCGTGTCCCGCGATGGTGGGCGGGCAAGAGCCCTGCAGCAACGGCGCAGATCATCCGCTCTCCGCCTGATCTGCCAGTATTGAGCAATCAGATAGCGACGACTGCATCGCGTGCCTATCGCGATTGACCTTCAAGCCGGTCGAGGGCGCGGCGCCCTCACCGCTTGCGGGACACGCCGTGAATCCGTCCGCGGAGGCTCGGTGGCGGCATCCATGCCGCCACACGGTCCCGCAAGCGGCGAGGACACCACGCCAAACAGTTGGCTGGTGGTTTTGTTGAAGAATCAAGACAGCGTGTCGCGGCTTGCCGTTGCTCGTTGAGAACTTTGCCAACCAGCCAACTTGACTGGTCCTTGCCCGCCCACCGTCGCGGGACCCTTGGCGGCATGGATGCCGCCACGGAGCTTACATGGACGTACTTGCAGCGTGTCCCGCGATGGTGGGCGGGCAAGGGCCGTGCAGCAAAGGCGAAGATGATCCGCTTTCCACCTGATCTGCCGGTATTGAGCAGTCAGGTCGAGGCGGCTGCACTGTGCGTATCGCGATCACTTGGCTCTTGAAGTCTGGTCGAGGGCGCGGCGCCCTCACCGATTGCGGGACACGCCGTGAATCCGTCCGTGGAGGCTCGGTGGCGGCATCCATGCCGCCACACGGTCCCGCAATCGGTGAGGACACCACGCCAGACAGTTGGCTGGTGGTTTTGTTGAAGAATCAAGACAGCGTGTCACGGCTTGCCGTTGCTCGTTGAGAACTTTGCGAACCAGCCAACTTGACTGGTCCTTGCCCGCCCACCGTCGCGGGACCCTTGGCGGCATGGATGCCGCCACGGAGCTACATGGACGTACTTGCAGCGTGTCCTGCGATGGTGGGCGGGCAAGGGCCCTGCAGCAACGGTGCAGAGCTGCAGCTTTGACGCTCTAAAAGCTCTGAAGCAGAATTATCCAGGCTAGCAATCATTCGCCAGCGGAGGTTCTTGAGGTCATGGCGTTGTTTGGCTCCGAGCCCTGCCGTGTCATCCGATACCTCCGCATGCGGAACCCAGGCCCACCCCACTCTTCGAAAACGCCATGCGCCGCACGCTGGTCGACGCATTAACGCAGCGGCAGGTTCAACACCGAAGGCGTCGCCACCGGCGAGGAGAATGTCACCGTGCCGCCGCCGTCGCTGGCATCCGTGTAACGCGCATCGCGGGTGTCGATCACCAGTACCAGCCGCTGCCCCGCAGGAATCTCTGTTGCTGCCGCTTGCAGCTGCCAGTCAAGCGTCACCGCGCGGCCGGGCGTTGCATCGCGCAGCGAATACGGCGCATGCGTGATCAGTTGCGCCACGCCCAGGGCGTCCATGCGATACAGATACGCGAACAGGCTCACCTTCGGTTGGCTGGGCACTACGGTCACTCGCAATGACGGGCTGCCCGCCAGCCGCCGCATACTGCTCGATGGCGAGCCTACCCACACCGCAGCACCGGCGCGGTTGACCAGCGGAATCGAGGTGGTCACCGGCACGCCGATGCCCTGCAGCAGGCCGCTGACCAGCACCACGCCGGAGTCTGCCACCGTCGGCACATCGGTGGCGATGCGCGACTGCCAGCCACTGGCAGTGCCGCCGATCAACCCACCGGTCGGACTGAGCACGCCGGTCGGTGCAGACAGTCCCAGGCGCGTGCTGCCCTGCTGCACCGCCGCCCAATCCGCATATGCCAGCCATTGTCCGGCGCGCGGCGACAGCCGCACCGGTGCCTCGGCGTCCACGCCGTTCCGCAGCTGTTTGAGATGGCGATCGAACCAGCGTGTGGCTGCCGTATAGATCTCGTTCGGCAGCCCCAGCGCGCCGGGCAACTCCGTGGTGGCGTGATCGCCCTGGCTGAGCAGCAACTGCTTGGGGCCGCGCAGCTGATTGAAGAAGGCAATCATCTGGTTCGGCGGGAACAGCCCATCGTTGAAGGCATTGCCCAGCAGCACGGCGGTGCCGCGCGCGTTGAGGGCCGCCACCTCGGTGGCCGGGCTGCGCGAGGCGGCCTGCGGCAGGAAGCCCTGCACCGCGCCGTCGTAATCGCCTTGCGCAACGCGTGCGCCGATCTGCGCCAGATCCGGCCCCGGTCGGCCGGTCAGCGCGCCTGCGCCCACCAACAGACCGACACCCTGCTGGCTGACGGTGCGATTGGAGTACAGCGACGCCTCCAGGTCCGCCCAGCCACTGAGCGCCGCCACTGCCTTGATGCGCGGGTCGCGCTCGGCGGCCAGCAGGCTGATGCCCGCGCCGTAGGAGATGCCCGACGCACCGATCGCCTCGGGATTGGAGGGCGTATGCGCCAATGCCCAATCGATCACCGCACTGACGTCTTCCACGGTGTCCTGCCCGGCAATGTCAATCTGCCCGGCCGAGTCCCAGAACCCGCGCGAGGTGTAGCTGACGACCACGTAGCCATCGCTGGCCAGCTGGGTAGCCCGCCCGAGGTATTCCAGGTTGGGCAACGACCAGCTGGCCGGCATCACGATCAGCGGAAACGGCCCGCTCCCCTGCCCTTGCGGCACCAGCACCAGTGCGCCCATCGGCGCCCCATCCCAGCCGGGGATGCGCTCGTAGGTCTTGCTGAAAGCGCCCGCAGTTGCTGACGCCGCCGCCACGAGCAATGCGATGGCGGCGATGCCGCGGATCCAAACCCTGTTCATGCTGCTCTCTCCCACGCGAGGCCGGGCCGGGATGGCCCAGCGGCGATTGCCATGCATCCGTGGTTCGGGGGAGAACGCCGAGCGAACGTACCAGACGGTACGGTGGGGCTCAAGGGCCGGGAATCGGAAATGGGGAGGCGAAGATAGGTGCCAGCCTGGTCCCCATTGGCTCAGACAGTCGCCTGTCTCAGATCCGGATCGGCACGGCGGGGCACGTCCACCTCTCGCCTGCGGAGAAGCGGCAACGAGCGGATGTGGCGAACACGGCAGTTCGCAATTCTCGAATCCCGGGCCGACTCGACGCGCACGCATGTCGCTGCCGGGGCGATCGTGCCTGCGGTTGCTGCGCAAGCAGCAGAGAAATTGGCGCTGCAGCTGCGCGATGAGGGCCACCAAATCGTCGAGACAACGTCACTCGGTGCGTTGATCGAAGCACCTGCTGCTGCGCGCCGCATCACCCCGCCGCCGCTGCCATCGAGCAGCGCAGCATTCGCGCCTGCAGCAATCCTTACGGGTCAGCCGACGAAATGCTGGTATCCGCGCTGCGGCGGTTGCCAGGTACGGCCCTCGGCGTCGTGCACCACCACGCCCGGCGCGGCCGTGATCCGGCCAAGGCGCGTGGCCGCGACGTCGGCAAATGCCAGTGCCTGCAGCACGGCGTCGCGGTGCTGTGGCGCGGCGGTGAAACACAGCTCGTAATCGTCGCCGCCGCCCAATTGCCAGCCGGTGCATTGCAGTGCGCTGATTCCTGCGCTGCGCGACATCGCCGGCAAGGCCGCTGACGCCAACTGTGCGCCCACACCGCTGCGCTCGCACAAGTGGCCCAGATCGGCCAGCAGACCGTCCGAGACATCCACGCAGGCGTGCGCAAGACCCCGCAAGCGCAGGCCGGCCTGCACCCGTGGTTGCGGACGCAGCAGCCGGCCGCGCCAGCGTTCGTGCACCGGATCAGCCGCCACGCGCGTGACATCCAACTGGCCCGCCTGCCATAACGACAACGCCGCCGCCGCCTCGCCGAGCGCACCGGTCACCCACACGTCATCGCCCACGCGCGCGCCATCGCGACGCAGCGCCGCACCCGGCGGCACGCTGCCGATGGCAGTCACCGCACACGACAGCGGCCCGCGCGTGGTATCGCCGCCGACCAAGGCAATCTCGTGCGCATCGGCCAGCGCGAAGAAGCCATCGGCAAATGCCTCCACCCAGGCCAGATCGTCGTGCGGCAACGACAGCGACAACGTGCACCAGCGCGGCTGCGCGCCCATCGCGGCAAGATCGGACAGATTGACGGCCAGTGTTTTCCAGCCGAGATCGTCGGCGCGCGTCTCAAGCGGAAAATGCACCCCGGCATTGAGCGTATCGGCCGTGATGGCCAGTTGCTCGCCTGCCGGCGGTTGCAGCAATGCCGCGTCGTCGCCAATGCCCAACGGCACGTCGGCCCGCGTGGCAATGCGCGCGCGCAGACGGGCAATCAGATCGAATTCAGGCATCGGGGCGGGAATAGGGAATCGAGAATTGGGAATCGCAAATGCATCGGGACATCGCGGGAACGCAGGCTTTTACGATTCCCGATTCCCCACTCCCGATTCTCGCGGCGCTCAGGCGCCGCTGGCACCCGACTCCACCTTGCGCCACTCCACCGCCGCGCGATCGAGCACGCCATTGACGTAGGTGTGCCCATGTTCGGAGCCGAAGCGCTTGGCGGTTTCGATCGCTTCGTTGATCACCACGCGGTACGGCACGTCCTGCCGGTACAACAGCTCGTAGGCCGCCAGGCGCAGCACCGCACGTTCGATCGCATCGACCTCTTCCACGCCGCGGTCCAGATACGGCGTCAGCGCGGTATCCAGCTCCACGCGATTGGCAATCACGCCATCGACCAGGCTTTCGAAGTACGCCAGATCGGCCACCTCGTGCGCCTGCTCATGCGCAAACTGGGCGATCACCTGCTTGGCGAATCCGCCGGAAATCTGCCACGCATACACCGCCTGCAGGGCGCGGCGGCGCGCGCGCGAGCGCAGCACCGGGTCGATGCCGTCGCGACGGCCGTGGCGGGCATGTCCACCGGACTTGCTCATGGCAACAACTCCATCAAATTCACCAGTTCCAGCGCCGCAAGCGCGCATTCCTCGCCCTTGTTGCCGTGGCTGCCGCCGGCACGTGCCTCGGCATCTTCCACGCGCTCCACCGCCAGCACGCCGTTGAGCACCGGCACGCCGGTCTGCAACTGCACGCTCATCAGGCCTTCGGCGCACAGGTCGGCCACGTGCTCGTAGTGGCGGGTATCGCCACGGATCACGCAGCCCAGCGCGATGATCGCGCCATGCTGGCCGGACTGCGCCACGCGGTTGGCGGCGATCGGGAT
Source organism: Xanthomonas sp. NCPPB 1325 (assembly GCF_041477645.2). Lineage (NCBI taxonomy): Bacteria > Pseudomonadati > Pseudomonadota > Gammaproteobacteria > Lysobacterales > Lysobacteraceae > Xanthomonas > Xanthomonas sp. NCPPB 1325. Next base: position 1,059,731 of record NZ_CM192985.1, on the reverse strand, counting down.
TTCCCAGGCGCCGGGCACGCGGATCACGTCGATGGCGTCCTCGCCGATGCCGTTGCCGGCCAGGCTCTGGCGCGCGCCGGCAACCAGCACGTCGGTGATGCGGGCATTCCAGCGGCTGGCGATGATCGCAAAGCGCGCGGTGGTGGGGCGGAGATCGCCTTCGTAGTGGGTCATGCGGGTCGGCAACTCGAGGGGGCGGGAAGTTTAACAGCTGCCGCGCCAGGCCCGGCCGCCGCGTGCAGGCCGGGTCCGCCCAAGCAGACCCGGCCTTCCGATTCAAGACACAGACGGGGCGGCGACTCGCCGCCGGTGCGCCAGCTGGCGCAGCCCACGGCGGCAACCGGCGGCCGACACCGGGCCGGGACACGACTGACGGCGCGCGCCGCCAGCCCGGCCTCAGCACCGGCAGCGGCAGCGGCCGGGGTCTTCGGGGCGGATCAGCTGACGGCGGCAATGGCTCGCCGCCAGCTCAGGGGACCGCGGACGGCGGCACCGAGCGCGCGCCTTCGCCGGGATGGCATTCCAGGTACTCCACCACCTCCAGCCCGAACCCGGCCAGACCCACCTGCCGGCGCGGGGTGCCGAGCACGCGCAGCTTGCCCAGGCCCAGCTCGGCCAGGATCTGCGCACCAGCGCCATTGCGCCGCCACTGGCTCACATCCTTGGCGTTGGCCGCAGCTTCGGGCTGCTGGCGCAGCCGTGCCAACAACGATTCGCTGTCGCGCGGGGCCGACAGCACCACCATCACCCCCTGCCCTTCGGCGGCGATCGCGCGCAAGGCATCGGTGGCGGCCACGCCGAAATCCTCGCGCTGCCAGTGCAGCAGGTCGGCCAGCGGGTTTTCCACCTGCACGCGCACCAGTGTCGGCGTCTGTGGATCCGCGTTGCCGCGCACCAGGGCAAAGTGCAAGTCGTGGGCGATGCGGTCGCGGTAGGTCACCAGCTGGAACGGGCCGAATTCGGTACTGATCTCGCGCGCGTCCACACGCTCGACGGTGTGCTCGTTGGCCAGGCGGTAGGCGATCAGGTCGGCGATCGAGCCCATCTTCAGCCCATGCTCGCGTGCGAACACTTCCAGCTGCGGGCGGCGCGCCATGCTGCCGTCCGGGTTGAGCACTTCCACCAGCACGCCGGCCGGCTCCAGCCCGGCCAGCATCGGCAGGTCGCTGGCGGCCTCGGTGTGGCCGGCACGGGTCAGCACGCCGCCGGGCTGGGAAATCAGCGGGAAGATGTGGCCCGGCTGGCTCAGATCCTGCGGCCGGGCATCCGGGCGCACTGCGGTACGCACGGTGTGGGCGCGATCGTAGGCCGAAATACCGGTGGTCACGCCCTCGGCCGCCTCGATGCTGACGGTGAAGTTGGTCTGGAACTGCGCGGTGTTGTTGCGCACCATCGGCGCCAGCCCAAGCTGCGCACAGCGCTCGCGGGTCAGCGACAGGCACACCAGCCCGCGTGCGTGGGTCACCATGAAATTGATGTCCGACGGCTTGACCAGCTCGGCGGCCATGATCAGGTCGCCCTCGTTTTCGCGGTCTTCGTCGTCGACGATCACCACCATGCGCCCGGCACGCAACTCTTCGATCAGCTCGGGAACCGGTGCGAAGTTCATGCCGCACCCCGCGCGCCGAGCAGGCGTTCGACATAGCGCGCCACGAGGTCGATTTCCAGATTCACCGCCGCGCCCACCGCGGTCGCGGAAAACGCCGTGTTGGCCACCGTATGCGGGATCAGCGCAACCTCGAACCCGTCTTCGTCCACCTCATTGACGGTCAGGCTGACGCCGTCCACGCAGATCGAGCCTTTTTTGGCCACATAGCGCAATACCGATGATGGGGCGGCAAACCGCCAGCGCTGCGCACGTGCATCGCCATGCACCGACTGCACCTGGCCCAGACCATCCACATGCCCGCTGACCAGATGCCCGCCGAGCCGGTCGGTGGGCCGCATCGCGCGTTCGAGGTTGAGCACCGCGCCTTCGGGCAACGCACCCAATGTGGTCAGCGACAGGGTTTCGGTGGACGCATCGGCCTGGAAGCTGGTTGCGTCGAACGCGATCACGGTCAGGCACACGCCATTGACCGCGATGCTCTCGCCCAGCTGCACGGCGTCGAACGGCAGGCTGCCGGTGGCGAAGGTGAAACGCACATCGCCGGCCTGCGGCTGGCGCGCGGCCAGGTGGCCGACGCCTTCAATGATTCCGGTGAACATCAGCGCGCCCCCTTCTGCAGCGAGCGCTGCGCGGAAGTCGGGCGGTGAGCAGGTGCATTACAGCGCAGCGGGTGATGCAAAGACATAGTCGTTTCTCGCAGGAGTTGAGCGAAAAACGCCACAAGGCAAAGCAAACAGGCGCGCGCACAGCCGCAGGGCTGCGCGGTGGCCGTCTTCTTTCATCCGGACTATACCGTCGGCTCCGGCATTGGACCGGATCTGCTGACCTTCGCGCGATGCCCGACACATGCAGTGCCAACCATCGCTGCGAAGCGCTCGCGGGCTCGCACGCTTGCACGTGCCTACCGCCGGTGGGGAATCGCACCCCGCCCTGAAGACGTTCGTAAGTGCCGGCGAACCGGCTCGCGCAGTTTAGCAGCGCCTGTTCTGCCCTCAACTGTCTGAAAGCCATGGCTGACAGGACGCTGCGTCATGTCAGGAAATCCCCCATAGCCAGTTTTGTGAAGAGTCTGTTAAATTGCACCCCGCGACGGGAGACGTCGCCCTTCCGCCCCGCAACGGGGTGGAGACACGGACATCATTTCGGAGAGACCACTCAATGCGCACTACCCTGATTCTGGCTGCCGTGCTGGCCGCCGCCCCGTTTGCCGCGTCTGCGGAAGGCCTGAGCTATAGCTACGTCGAAGGCGGCTGGAACCGTACCGAGATCAGCGTCAACGAGGATTCGGACGACCTGGATGGCGGCTACATCCGCGGTTCGTGGCAGATCGCCGAGCCCGTCTACGTGTTCGCTGGCTACCAGCGTGCCGAGAAGGACTTCAACCTGGGCGCGGGCTTCGTGCTCGAAGGCACACTCCAGCAGGCGAATCTGGGTATTGGTTACCGCCAGGAAATGACCGAGCGCGTCGAATTCACCGCCGACATCAGCGTGCTGCGCTCCAAGGTCGAATCCGATCTGCGTCGCGGCGGCCGTTCGCTTGGCGATTCGTCCGATACCAGCACCCTGGGCTTCGGCAACCTGGGCCTGCGCGGCAAGCCCTCGCCGCGTACCGAAGCCTGGATCAAGGCCGGCTACATCGACGGCAGCGACGTGGACGAAGGCGAATTCGTCGGTACCCTCGGCGGCCAGGTCAACTTCACCACCACCTGGGGCCTGGTCGGCGAAGTCGAGTTCATCGACAACGCCAACCAGTACCGCGTCGGTGTCCGCGCCAGCTTCTGATCACGCGCGTTACCGGCAGTTAAAGGCCCCGCATGCGGGGCCTTTCTTTTTGCGGCGCTCACGCCATCGCGAGCGGCGTATAGCGCAGACGCAGATCCTGCCCGAGCTGACGCACATCGCACAGCTGCAATGCATGCCGCTGCGCCAGCGTTTCGATGCCAAGGCCAGCGAGCAGGGGCCTTGCAGTGTTGCCGAGCAACACGGGCGCCATATACACCAACAGCTCATCGACCAACCCGGCCTGCAACAGCGCACCGCCCAGCGTGGCGCCGGCTTCCACGTGCACTTCGTTGATGCCACGCCGGGCCAGCAACGCCAGCACCGCAGCCAGATCGAAGCGACCAGCGCGCAGCGGCAATGCCGCGCACTCCGCACCATCCACCGCGGTCGGCGCGACGGCATCGCCATGCAGATACAACGTCGGTGCATCGCCGTGGCGAATGTTCCTGCACGCCAAGCTGCGCAGGCCGGCATCCAGCACCACCCGCAACGGCGGCACGAAGGGAGTGTCGTCGCCGAGCCGCACCGTCATCGACGGATCGTCGGCCAGCACGGTGCCGGCACCGGTCAGGATCGCGCCGGCACGTGCGCGCCAACGTTGCACATCGGCGCGCGCGTCGCTTCCGGTGATCCATTTGGATTCGCCGCTGGCCAGGGCGGTGCGTCCATCCAGACTGGCGCCGAGCTTGACCCGTACCCACGGCCGGCCACGCTCCACGCGCGACAGGAAACCCTGGTTGAGCAGGCGCGCCTGGGCTTGCATCACCCCACTCAGCACCGCGATCCCAGCCTCGCGCAGCAGCGCGAAACCGCCGCCATTGACCTGTGGAAACGGGTCGGCCATTGCCGCGACCACACGCGTGACCCCTGCCTCAATCAACGCCAACGCGCACGGCGGCGTGCGCCCGTAATGCGCGCACGGCTCCAGGGTGACATAGACGGTCGCCCCGCGCGCCAGCTCGCCGGCTGCGCGCAATGCGAACACTTCGGCATGTGGGCCGCCGGCGCGTTGGTGGAAGCCTTCACCCACGCACACGCCGTCGCGCACGATCACGCAGCCCACCATCGGATTGGGGCGCGTGGTGTAGGCGCCGCGCTCGGCCAGGCGCAAGGCCTGCGCCATCCAGCGGTGGTCGTCGGCACTCGCGCCCGTCGTGGTCTCAGTCATTGCGTTGCACTCCCGGCGCAATGCACATCACCACGATCTGCATCGGCCCCAGCGAGAATTCGGTATGCGTCTGCCATCCCAGACGCTGGTAAAACGGCACCAGGACCGGCTGGCAGTACAGGTACAGCAGCGGCACGCCCAGGCGCGCAGCGGCTTGCACGCAATGCGCCACCAGTGCCTCGCCGATGCCCTGCCCGCGCGCCTGCGGCCGCACGTATAACGAGGCCAGCCAGGGAGACCATTGCCGCATGCGGGCGTCGTCGTTTTCGAGCAGGCTCACCGAGCCGAGCCACTGCGCCCGATCCAGCGCCACCCAGGTCGTCGGGATGACGCCATCACGTGTATGGCTGCGCAGTTCGCTCAGCGCCTCATCGAGGTTCCACTCCGGCAACAACGCGCCGAAGGCCTGCAGATGCGCTTGCGCAATCGCAGGCAGATCGTCCGGCGTTTCTGCAACGCAGGCGATGCGCATCGCGCTCACCGCTTGCCGGGTTTGCCGGCGCGTTCCAGTGCCGCTTCCAGCAGCGGCAGTTGTTCGCTGCCGACCGGCAGTTCGCGTTCGAGCTTTTCGATCTCTTCGCGAAAATCCGCCACGTCCTGAAAACTGCGATACACCGAGGCAAAGCGTACGTAGCCGACGTGATCGAGCTTGCGCAGCTCGACCATCACGTATTCGCCTACCCGCAGGGAACCCACTTCGCGTTCGCCGGACATGCGCAGCTGATGCACGACCGCCCGCACCGCCGCTTCGATCTGTTCTTCGGCGACGGGGCGCTTCTGCAGCGCGCGGTCGAAGCTGGTGCGCAACTTGCGCGCATCAAACGCCTCGCGTCCACCGTCGCTCTTGACCACGGTGGGCAGCTTGAGTTCGATCGTTTCCAGGGTGCTGAAACGCTCGCCGCAGGCCTCGCACTCGCGCCGCCGACGGATCGTCGTGCCGTCTTCGGACACGCGCGAATCAATCACCCGGGTGTCGTTGTGCTGGCAGAAGGGGCAGTGCATCAGACGTCCGGGATTTGGGATTGGGGATTCGGGATTGGCAACAGCACAAGCAAGGACGCGCGGTTAGCGCATCCCGAATCACGAATCTCCAATCCCGGCATCTCAGCCATACACCGGATATTTCTTGCACTGCGCGGTCACCGCATCGCGGACCTTGGCGAGCACTGCTTCGTCGGTTGGTGCGTCCAGCACGTCGGCGATCCAGTTGGCCAGGTCGATGCTGTCCTGTTCCTTGTAGCCGCGCGTGGTGATGGCCGGGGTCCCCAGGCGCAGGCCCGAGGTCACGAACGGCGAGCGCGGGTCGTTGGGCACCGAGTTCTTGTTGACGGTGATGTGGGCCTTGCCGAGCGCGGCTTCTGCCTCCTTGCCGGAGACGTCGCGACCGATCATGTCCACCAGCATCAGGTGATTTTCGGTGCCACCGGAGACGATCTTGTAGCCGCGTGCAATGAGCGTGTTGGCCATGGCCTGGGCATTCTTGACCACCTGCTGCTGGTAGGTCTTGAAGGCTGGCTCCAGCGCTTCCTTGAAGGCCACGGCCTTGGCCGCGATGACGTGCATCAGCGGGCCGCCCTGGATGCCGGGGAACACGATCGACTGCAGCTTCTTCTGCAACTCCTCGCTCGCGCCCTTGGCCACGATGATGCCGCCGCGCGGGCCGCGCAGGGTCTTGTGGGTAGTCGAGGTGACCACATGCGCGTGCTCCATCGGGCTGGGGTACACACCGGCAGCCACCAGGCCGGCGATGTGCGCCATGTCCACGAACAGGTAGGCACCGACGCTGTCGGCGATGGCACGGAAGCGCGCCCAGTCGATCTTCTGCGAATACGCAGAGAAACCGGCCACGACCATCTTCGGCTTGTGCTCGGTGGCCAGGCGCTGCACCTCGTCGTAATCGATCAGGCCCTGCTCGTTGACGCCGTACTGCACGGCGTTGAACAGCTTGCCGGAGACATTGACCTTGGCGCCGTGGGTCAGGTGGCCGCCATGGGCCAGGCTCATGCCCAGGATGGTGTCGCCCGGCTGCAGCAGCGCCAGATACACCGCCTGGTTGGCCTGCGAGCCGCTATGCGGCTGCACATTTGCATACATATCTTCCGTGGAGCCCGCGCCAAACACCTGTTTGATGCGGTCGATCGCCAGCTGCTCGGCGATGTCGACGTATTCGCAGCCACCGTAGTAGCGCTTGCCCGGATAGCCTTCGGCGTACTTGTTGGTCAGCTGGCTGCCCTGTGCTTCCATCACCAGCGGGCTGCAGTAGTTTTCGCTGGCGATCAGCTCGACGTGATCCTCCTGGCGGCCGACTTCAGCGGCGATGGCCTTGGCCAGTTCGGGGTCGTAGGTTTCCAGTCGGACGTCGCGCGAGAACATGCAAAGCTCCGGAGCAGCTGCAGCCAGTAGGGCCGCCGATTGTAAGCCCCCGCCGCACGGGTGACCAATCGCATGCCTGGCGCCTGGCGCGCGGCCGGCGCCACGCATGCGCCGCGAAACAGCAAGGGCGCACCGAGGTGCGCCCTTGTGTGATGGCCGGCCCGATTGCCCAACAGGCGAACCGGGCACTGCCGGCTTAGGGCGGCTAACAGAACGGCGCGGGCAGTCGTCAGGTGGGTGTGGCGACGCGCCGGAGCCGATGTGTACGCTTGGTACACGAGGATTCCGAACGCCGGCCGCGCCCGCCTGACGGCCTCGCAGTAGCGTGGTTAGGGGCTCTTAGTTGTTGAGCACCAGGTCGGCGATGATGCCGGAGGCAATCGCGACCAGCAGCAGGTTGCCGCGGTCATCGCGCTGCCAGCGGTAGCCGTACGGTGGGCGGCGCAGATCGTAGCGGTCGTAGTCATTGATCACGTAGACCGGGCCGTGATAGCGCTGACCGCGCGCCCAGTACGGACGCGGCGGCGGGCCGGCGCGGTAGTACGCAGGGCGGTCGTAGACATAGACCCGGTTGCGGTCGTAGCGACGGTCCTGGTATCGGGCGTCGCGATACCCCTCGCGGTAGCCGTTGCTGTAGTGACGGCGGTCGTCGCGCCATTCGCGGCGGTCGGCCCGGCGGTCATCCCGCCACTCGCGGCGATCGTTGCGCCAGTCACCGCGGTCACCACGGTGATCGCGATGGCCACGGTCATGTCCGCGGCGGTCGTGGTCGCGGTCCCAGTCGCCGGCAAACGCCGGGGCCACGCAGCCCAGCGCCAGGATGGAGGAAAGCACAGCGGTAACGATGCGTTTGCGGTTCATGGCCCAGCTCCTGTTTGCGATGTCGCAATTTCATTAAGACGCCGCTCGCCTTAACGCATTCTTGCTGGAATCGGTTACGAAAACGCCTATTCAGGTAATAGGTAGGCTGCCGTTTAGCTGCGCTGTCGCCTGCCGGGCCCGCGGCACTTGCCGGTATAATCGGCGCAATCCCTTTTCCGCTGCCTCCGGCCTCGGCCGGCGGGCTGCCTGCGTCCACGGAGCACCCATGTCGCAATACATCTACACCATGAACCGCGTCAGCAAGGTGGTCCCGCCCAAGCGGCAGATCATCAAGGACATCTCGCTGAGCTTTTTCCCGGGCGCCAAGATCGGCCTGCTGGGCCTGAACGGCGCGGGCAAGTCGACGGTGCTCAAGATCATGGCCGGCGTGGACACCGACTTCGAGGGCGAAGCCCGCCCGCAGGCCGGCATCAAGGTCGGCTATCTGGCCCAGGAACCGCAACTCAACCCCGAGCACACCGTGCGCGAAGCGGTGGAAGAAGGCGTGGGCGACGTGTTGCAGGCCCAGGCCGCGCTGGATGCGGTGTATCTGGCCTATGCCGAGGAAGGCGCCGATTTCGACGCGCTGGCCAAGGAACAGGAGCGCCTGGAGGCGATCCTGGCCGCCGGCGATGCGCACACCCTGGAAAACCAGCTGGACGTGGCCGCCGATGCGCTGCGCCTGCCGCCGTGGGAAGCGATCGTGGGCAAGCTGTCCGGCGGCGAGAAGCGCCGTGTGGCGCTGTGCCGCCTGCTGTTGCAGAAGCCGGACATGCTGCTGCTCGACGAACCCACCAACCACCTGGACGCCGAGTCGGTGGAATGGCTGGAACAGTTCCTGGCGCGTTACACCGGCACCGTGGTGGCGGTGACGCATGATCGCTACTTCCTGGACAACGCCGCCGAGTGGATCCTGGAACTGGACCGCGGCCGCGGCATTCCGTGGAAGGGCAACTACACCGACTGGCTGACACAGAAGGACGAGCGCCTCAAGCAGGAAGACAACCAGGAAAAGTCACGCCAGAAGGCGATCCAGAAGGAACTGGAATGGTCGCGGCAGAACGCCAAGGGCGGCCGCACCAAGGGCAAGGCACGCCTGGCGCGCCTGGAAGAATTGCAGTCGGTGGATTACCAGCGCCGCAACGAGACCAATGAAATCTTCATCCCGCCGGGCGAGCGCCTGGGCAACTCGGTGATGGAGTTCAAGAACGTCTCCAAGAAGTTCGGCGACCGCCTGCTGATCGACAACCTGTCGATGATCGTGCCGCCCGGCGCCATCGTCGGCATCATCGGCCCCAACGGTGCCGGTAAGTCGACCCTGTTCAAGATGATCACCGGCCAGGAAAAGCCCGATTCCGGCGAGATCGTGGTCGGCCCCACCGTGCAGCTGTCCTACGTGGACCAGAGCCGCGACGCGCTGGAAGGCAACCACAACGTCTTCCAGGAGATCGCTGGCGGGCTGGACATCCTCAACATCAACGGCGTGGAGATCCAGTCGCGCGCCTACATCGGCCGCTTCAACTTCAAGGGCCAGGACCAGCAGAAGATGGTCGGCTCGCTGTCCGGCGGTGAGCGCGGTCGCCTGCACATGGCCAAGACGCTGCTGCAGGGCGGCAACGTGCTGCTGCTCGACGAACCGTCCAACGACCTGGACATCGAAACCCTGCGTGCGCTGGAAGACGCCTTGCTGGAATTCCCCGGCAACACCTTCGTGATTTCGCACGATCGCTGGTTCCTGGATCGCATCGCCACGCACATCCTGGCGTTCGAAGGCCACTCGCACGTGGAGTTTTTCCAGGGCAACTACCGCGAGTACGAAGAAGACAAGCGTCGCCGCATGGGCGATGACGCCGGCCCGAAACGCCTGCGCTTCAAGGCGCTGAAGTAAGCACAACAAGGGCGCCGTCAGGCGCCCTTGTTGTTTTCCGTCCCGGCGGCTATGCGGGTGTGGATGTTGCGCGCCTGGAGCGATGTAGCCGGCCGCCAGGTGCTGCCTGCGGCAACACCGCAAGCTGCGGCCATCGCCCCAGATGTTACAGCTCGTACGACAGCACATCTTCGAACCCGAAGGTGTCGAAGTTTTCGATGCGCGAGGGGTACAGGCGGCCGACCAGATGGTCGTACTCGTGCTGGACCACGCGCGCATGGAAGCCCTCGGCCTCGCGCGCGATCGGGCTGCCGTCAGGCGCAAAACCGCGATAGCGGATGTAGCGGTAACGCGGGATCACCGCGCGCAGGCCGGGGATCGACAGGCAGCCTTCCCAGCCGTTTTCCATCTCCTCGGACAACGGCTCGATCTGCGCATTGGCCAACGCCGTGCGCGGCACCGCGGGCGCCTCGGGATAACGCTCGCTGGCCTCGAAACCGAACACCATCAACTGCAGGTCCACCGCGATTTGCGGCGCGGCCAGGCCCACGCCGCGCGCATCGTCCATGGTCTCGAACATATCGGTCACCAAGGCCTGCAATTCGGCACTGCCGAGGTTGGTCACCGGGGGGGCGACACGCAGCAGGCGCTTGTCGCCCATGCGGATGATCTCGCGAATCATGCGGATGCTCCTGATAAACGATGCAGCGATCTTAGGGCGTGTGGCGTACCTTGAGGTGAGCGTAGCGGTCTGCACCTCAAGGCACAGGTGCCGCCATATCCAGCGGCCGTTGCCGAAACGCAGTGCTGCATGCCGTGCCGCCATGCCATGGCGAGGTACATGACGGCCTGGGCGTCAACGCCGCGACTCGATTGCCCCGCTCTTGCCGGGCACCGCAGCGTTCAGCGCACGATCCGCTGCCCGGTGTCGTCCAGCACGCGCTCGCCGTCTTCCTTGACGAAAGGGCCGCTGGCCGGCGGCAATACCTCCAGCACCTGCTCGGATGGACGACACAGGCGCGTACCCAGCGGCGACTGCACGAACGGGCGATTGATCAGGATCGGATGCGCCAGCATGGCGCTCAGCAGGGCCGCCTCGTCCAGCGCGGGGTCGTCGAGCCCCAGTTCCAGATACGGCGTGCCCTTCTGGCGGATGGCCCCGCGTACCGACAGACCAGCGTCGGCAATCAACGACTGCAGCGTCTGCCGGTCCGGCGGCTGCTGCAGGTAGTGCACGATCTGCGGTTCGATACCGACATGCCGGATCAAGGCCAGTGTATTGCGGGACGTGCCGCAGGCAGGGTTGTGATAGATGACGACGTGCATGCGCGGCCCGACTGGTTCGATAAAGACTGGATTTTGCGATCGCTGATGACGCAGCGATACGCTCAACGCGCAGTGTACGGGGGATGCGTGAGGCTACGTGCACTGGTGCTCAGTACTTAGCACTCAGCACCAGCGCTTATCGCTTATCGCTTTTTATCGCTTAGCTCTTAGCTCGTAGCGCTTAGCGCTTAGCGCCAACACCAACACCAACACCACTTTTTAAGGGCACTTGCACGATTGTCAGCTTGGGACTTGATCGCCTCTTTGGTTAGTAGTTGTTTGCTGCTTGCTGTTTCCAGCCCACTGCCTCAATGCCGACGGTCTCGATGCAGCAGGACTGCAGGCCCCTCTCCTGCGGGAGAGGGGTTGGGGTGAGGGTACGGGGCGAAGCCGCTCACGGCGCCCGCCTGCACCAGGCTCGGCCCATACCCTCATCCGCCCCTGCGGGGCACCTTCTCCCGACGGGAGAAGGGAGCCGATGCGGATCCGTTGACGCCCTGCGGGCACCTTCTCCCGACGGGAGAAGGGAGCCGATGCGGATCCGTTGACGCCCTGCGGGGCACCTTCTCCCGATGGGAGAAGGGAGCCGACGCGGATCCGTTGGTGCGCCGGGCGCCCCTTTCTCGCCCTTGCTCCTCCCCTTCTTCGCGTAGTCGAAGACGGCGCGCCGGCGGAGTTCGCGCCCCCTGCTCCGGCACCTTTCGCTCATCCGCCGGATCGTCTCGGAGCGCTCTCGGCGCCCTCTCAGAAAACCACACGCCGCAATCAGCCTGATCCGTAAAAGCGTCAGAGCCACCGCGCAGCCGCCGGGCACCTGGGTGACACACGCGCACCGGGCCGGCCTTGGCGCCAAATTTCTGACCCGGCCCGCCTGGCGGTGCTTACTGAATTTTTGAAAACCAGCAAAACACAAGCCGCAAGCTGACTTTTTCAGGCCGCGCCCTCGCTTCCAGCGCCTCGTCTGTCAAAAGATTGACACAAGTCACGGATTCATGATTCAGTCATGAACAGACTAAATCGGAAGGATTCTCCCGAACGCCGGTTGTTGCACGGCGTTCTTTCTCTGGTTGGACCCCAAGGAAACCCCAACAATGATGAGCTTTCGCAAGCCCGGATGGATGTTGTCCGGCCTCTTGTGCGTTGCCTGCCTGCCGGCTGTGGCCGGGGCGCAGGACGTCGCCGCCAGTTCCAAGGTCGGCATCGACCCGATCACCGGCAAGTTGCGCCCACTGACCGATGCCGAAAGCGCGGCGCTGGATCAACAGGCCCAGCAGACCGGTGCGGCGTCCCGTCGCGCGACGACCGGCCCGACGCTGCCGCAGACCGAAGCGGCCGCCCGCGCTACCGAACGCCGCCTGCCCAACGGCACCGTGGCGCGCAAGTTGCCGGCCACGCAAATGAGTTCGCTGACCGCCACCCGCCAGGCAGATGGCCGTGTCGTGATCGAACACAGTGACGACGCCCAGACCCTACCCGCCCACGCCGAGCACGGAGCGCTGCCGCATGAATAAGCCCTTGTTGCTGTTGTCCCTGGCGGTGGGTGCGGCGCTCGCTCCGCTGCAGGCCTCGGCTGCCACCGTCACGCTGATCAATGGCGATGCCGGCACCGTGGTCGGCTTGAACGACCCGACCGCCGCCACGCCGCTGGGCGGCAATCCCGGGCGCTCGGTGGGCGAACAGCGCCGGATCGCCTACCAGTACGCGATGGACCTGTGGGGTGCGGTGCTGCAGAGCAACGTGGAGATCAAGGTCTATGCCTCGTTCGCGCGGCTGAACTGCACCGCCACCGGCGGCACGCTGGGCCAGGCCGGCCCGAACTGGATCGTCAACAATTTTCCCGGCGCCAAGCCGAACACGCTGTACCCGTCGGCGCTCGGCGATGCAATCGCCGGACAGGACCTGGTGCCCGACCCGGCCGATCCGGCCGACGTGTTCTCGCAGTTCAACGGCGACCTGGGCAAGGACGACTGCCTGGCCGGCTCCGGCTGGTACCTGGGTCTGGACGGCAAGACGCCGGAAGGCCAGATCAACTTCCTCAACGTGGTGATGCACGAGATCGGCCATGGCCTGGGTGCTGCCGGTTTCCTCAACAAGACCACCGGTGTGCTCGGCTCGGGCAGCGGCCTGACCGACGTGTACACCTCGCAGGCCTACGACAACGTGCAGAACAAGCGCTTCGACGACCCGGCCATGACCAATGCCCTGCGCGCCGAAGCGATGCGCACGCCGGGCCGCACGGTGTGGGCCGGGACCGGCGTCAATCGCGAGGCGGCCTTGATCCTGGATCCGCGCACCCTGCTGCGGGTGACCGCGCCCAGCGCTGCGGCGGGCAAGTTCGAGGTGGGCTTTGCCAGCTTCGGGCCGCTGGCCACCGCGCGCAACTTCCCGGCGCGTGCGGTCGTCACGGTCGATGACGGCGTTGCCGCTGCATCGAGCAGCGATGGCTGCGAGACGCCATTCGTCAATGCGGCAGCGGTGGCCGGCAAGGTGGCGTTGATCGACCGCGGTACCTGCGCCTTCGCCATCAAGGTCAAGAACGCCCAGCTCAACGGTGCGGTGGGCGTGATCGTGGCCAACAACGTCGCCGGCGTGCAGACCATGGGCAATGCCGCGCCACCGATCACCGACATCACCATTCCGGCGATCATGGTCTCGCAGGCCGACGGCGCACGCTTGAAGAGCAGCACCGCCGTGATAGCCGGGCTGTACGAGGATCCGGAGCTGCTGCAGGGCACCGACACCGCGGGCCGCACCCGCCTGTACGCCCCCAGCGTGGTGGCCGGCGGGTCGACGTTCTCGCACTTCGATACCGATCTGCAGCCGAATGCGTTGATGGAGCCGTTCGACACGCCGGAGGTGCAGGCACATCTGAACATCGACCTGACCCCAGCGATGTTTGCCGATATCGGCTGGACCTTGAACCGTGGCCTGACCCGGCTGGGCAGCTGCAACACGCTGGTGCCCACCGTGGAGCCGGGCGGCTTGATCGTCGGCGCCAACCTGACGGCCGAAAGCAGCCTGTGCAAGACGCAGAACGCAGGCAACCGCCTCGGCTACCTGACCTGCATGAACGACCACATCCGCGAGCTGGAAGACCAGGGTGCGATCAGTCGTGTACAGCAGGCTGCCACGTTCGTCTGCGCGACCAAGGTGCGCCCGTAACCCAGGCGCATGTGGCTGGAGAAGATGCGAACGGCGCCGGGAGGCGCCGTTCGTTTATCCGCGATCAGAACATTGCCTGCGGCAACGCGCGCCGATGCACGGCGTTGATGGCAGGTCACCTCCGGGCCGCGATGCGGTACGGCTGCGCGACGGCAACCGGTGCGTGCTTCACTGATGCACACACGCCCGGTTGCATGGCATCACAAGACGCCTGGCCTCACTCGCCGTGCCTCGTTGCCTGACTCAGCGATCCGCAGCATATGGCGAGGTCAGCACCTGCGGTGCGCGGCCCAGCGCGGCGCCCAGGCGATCCATCACGAAACGCAGATAGAGATTGCTGCTGAACTGGTTGTAGTCGCGTGCGTTGTTGAAGGTCATGCGCCCGCCCAGGAACAACTGCGGCGCCACCTGCCATTCGGCGGCGCCACTGAGGTTGTAGGACACCCCGGTGCGGCTTTCGCCCGCGTACACCGGATCGGTGTAGCGATCGACCAGGCCGAGCAGCGCGGCCAGCGATGCGGCATCGTAGGCGGCCTGTTGCAGGGTCGGGTCGGTAGGGAAATACGGCGTGGGATCGGTCTTGAAATGCTGTACGCCGATGCTGGCATCGACCTTCCAGTTGACGCTCTGCCCGGCGCTGCGGCCGCTCCAGTGCACCGGGAAGCCGAGGTCCACATACTCCTGCGGGCTGAAGTAACCGCCGTGGCCGTAGGTGAAGCCGCTGAGGTTCTTGTCGTACTGCATGGCGGTCAGATTGACGCCGGCAGTGAGCGACTGATTCTGCGTTTCCAGCGCGTGCACGTAGAAACCGAGATCGGCCTGGCGGTGGTCGTTGTCGGCCACGTGAGTGCCGGTCACCCGATGCGCGGCAAGATTGGCGTAGCCGCCGAGCAGGCCGTTGTCGGCGTTGGCCGACAGGGCGATGCCGTTGCTGGTCACCCCGCCCCACTCGCGACCACTGCGTGCATCCTGCGCGCCGGCGAACGAGAGCACGCTGTCGGTGACGGCGCGCCGCGATACATCGGCCGACCAGCCCGCCGCCTCGCCGAGTTCGCCGCGATAGCCAAGCCCGCCCACCACGTTCTGCTCCTGGAAGCCGATTGGCGTGCTCCCCACGTCGGCGCTGAACCCGCCATTGCGGTAGCGCACGCCGACGCCCACGCCGGTGTCGTCCTGGCTGAGCCGGCGCGCGCCGTTGCCGGTGGCGGCCATGCTGTTGAGGGTGGCCGCCAGCGCTGTGGGCGTCTGCTGCGCGGCGGCGCTGCTGCTGGCCAGCGCCTGCAGTGCGGCGCCATCGCCGGCGGCCAGTTGCGCGCTGATGGCGGTGTTGCCGAGGATGTCGCGTGCCAGCTGCGCGATCGACGTATTGGATGCGTTGACGCTGAGCAGATACGCAGGCAACGGTTGATTGGCCAGGGCGGCGGGTGTGCTGTTGTTGTTTTCGGTGAGCAGCTCGCCGAACAGGCCGGTACTCAAGGCATACCGGCGCAGGCGCTCGCGCGTGGCCGCGGTGTCGCCCTGGGTGGCAAGCAGTTGGTACACCGACGAGCTGACCAATGCATCGATCGGGCTGCGATCGGCGGCCAGCGCATCGTTCACCGCACTCTGCGGGCCGGCGCCAAAGCGGCTGGCGGTCGCGTAGTCGGTGGTCAGCGTGCCGGCATCGACCACGGTGGGCGTGAGCGTGACGCCGAGCTTGCCCTCGCCCACCGCGAACTCGGCCTGCAGCGGCATTTCGATATCGTCCAGGCGGCCCAGGCCGTCTTCGCCATCGCGCGAACGGTACAGCGCGCCACCGGCCAGGTTGTCGCTGTTTTCCGATTGCACGGCGCGCAATTCGTCGAGCACGCTATTGCCGCTGCTGGCCGGCAGCAGTGCCTGCGCCGCGGCGCCGCGCGGGCGCAGGTCGTCGGCCGGTGCCAGCGTCGGCGTGCTGCGTGCGGGCAGGCGCGAATGGCTGGGCGGCGCTGCGCTGGCGCTCACCGGCGGTGGCAAGGGATCGGCGCTGTTGCCGGCGTAGGCATACGCGTCGGCAGTCACAGGCACGGGAACGGGCGTAGCGAAGCGGACAGTGGCCGGTTGCGCGGGCAGCGGCGCCAACGCGGTCTGCGGATAGGCACTGCCGGCGTCCATGCGCTCGGACACCAGCGCCGGCGAGCGCGGCATGGCGCCGGTCATGCCGGAGAACGGATTGAGCGGGCGGCCGGAACTGGCCACTGCAGCCGGGCCGCGCGCGGCCGGCAGGCCGTTGTCGAGCTGCCCGGCCTGGCGTTGCTGCGCGGCCAACGCGGCGCGGAAATACTGCTCGGCCTTGCGGTTCTTGCCGGCACTGCGATACACCCGGCCCGCAGCCGCCAGCACATCCGGCGACTGCGGTGCCTGCGCCAGTGCGCGTTGCAGATAGCTCTCGGCAGTGCGCAGATCCGACTGTGCGGCCGCGCTGTTGGCGGCGGCGGTGAGCGCGTCCAGATCGTCGGGATGACGCTGCAGGATCTGCTGATAGATCGCCAGGGCCTGGCGCTGATCGCCGGAGGCCGCGTACAGGCGGGCCAACGCGGCCTGCGCATCGCGGTTGTCCGGCTGCTGCGCCAGGATCGGCGACAGCGCATCGTAGGCAGCTTCTAGATTGCCCAGCTCGCGCAACGCATCCACCTGGCGCAGCGTGTAGGCGCTGCGCAGCGCTTGGGCGCGGCGCAGCTGCGCCGGCGTCATGGTGGTGGATTGCAGCTGGCGCAACACGGCCGACAGTTCGGCGTCCTGATGTGCGCGCAGCAGCACGTCTGCATATTGCAGGCGGTCTTCGGTGCGCGGATTGGCACCGGTGACCAGGCGCTGCGCCAGCACCAGCGCGCGCGGGGTGTTGCCGGCGTCGGCGTGCGCGCCGGCCAGGGCGGCCAGCAGTTGCGGGTCGTCGAGCTGGTTGCCGAGCGCGGTTTCGGTACGCGCGAGCAATTGCTGCGCCTCGCCCACCCGGCCCTGTTCCACCAGCAGGCGCGCCTGACGCGCCTGCAGTTCGATCCAGGCGGTGGTGCGCAGCTGGGTCATCTCCGGCGTGCGCGCGGCGGCCGGGATGCGCTCCAGGCTGTCGTAGGCGCCCTGCCAGTCACCGCTTTCCTGTGCGAGCAAGGCGTTGGCATGCAGCGCTTCGGGTTGCTCGCCATGCACGGCGAGCAGGCCATCCATGACGCTGCGGGCCTGGTCGGGGCGACCGGCCTGCTGGTACAGACGCGCCAGATCCAGGCGGATCCAGGCATCGCCCGGGCGTTCGACCATGGCCGTTTCCAGCTCGGCCTGCGCGCTGACGACATCGCCGGCCTCCAGCGACTGGCGGGCGCGGGCGCGCTGCACGTTGGAACGCAACAGCGCCTGGCCGCCGGATTTGGCGCGTTCGGCCGCCGGCAGCCGATTGAACAGGTCGCTGGCTTCCTGCATGCGGCCCTGGCGGCTGTATAGCCCGACCAGGCCCTGCAAGGCGCCGGCGTTGTCGGCATCGCGCGACAGCGCCTTGCGATAACTGGCCTCGGCCGCGTCCGGGTCGGTGGCGGCCTGCAAGCCGCCCAGCGCCACGTGGCCGGCCGGTTCGTTGGGCAGCAACTGGACCGACTGCTCCACCAGCTGGCGTGCCTGGGCGATGTCGCCACGCGCACGCGCAGCCTCGGCCTGCTGCAGCTGCTGCCAGTAGCGGGCGCTGTCGAGTGCGCTTTTCCATTTGCCGTTGCTGGCCGCGGCCGGGCGCAGCAATTCCTGCGCTTCGGCAAAGCGCTGCTGACGCAGGCGCACCGAACCCAGCCCGCCCAGCGCTTCCGGGTCGCGCGCACGGGCACGCAGCACCTGGGTGAAGCGTTGTTCGGCCAGGCTCAGATTGTTGGCGCTCAGCGCGCGGAAGCCCTCGCCCAGCGCGATGCCATTGGGATCGGCCGGTGCCGCGGCCGCAGCAGCGCGCTGTTCGCGTAGCTGGCCGAGTTTGGCGGTGACTTCGGCATCGTTCGGGGTGCCGGCGAGAAAGGCCTGATACAGCGGCGCATCGGCACTGCTCGCATTGAGCCACAGCAGCGCCTGACGCCAACTGGTGCGCGCCGGGCCACCCACATCCGCACGCTGGGCCAGCGTGCGCAATTGCGCGATGCCTTCGCGGCGGGTGGGCTCGCGGTAGCTGAGCACCTGGGCCAGGGCCAGCTGCAGCGACGGGTTGCCCGGTTCGCTGGCCTGCAGCGTGCGCAGCCCGTTGCGGGCGCGTTCCCAGCCGGTGGGCGTGCCGGCCAGCGATTGGTAGTACTCCAGCGCCAGGTTCGGCGGCGGCGGCTTGCCGGCGAACACGGCCTCGTAGCTGCGCGCCGCTTCCACGTAGCGCCCGGCCGCGGCGGCGCGGCGGGCGTTGCGCAGGTTGGGGTCTTCGCCGACGGCGGCACTGCCGCGCGCGCCGATCGCCACGCGCAGGCGCTGGGCCTGCGGCGATTGCGGGTGGGCCGCGTCCAGTTGCTGCAGGCGCTTGCGCGCTTCGGACTGGCGCCCCTGTGCCAGATCGATCTGCGCCAGGCCGAGCAGGGCGTCGGGCTGGTCCGGGTCGATGCCGAGCAGCTTCTTCCAGGTATCGGCGGCCAGATCGTCGCGGCCCTGGTCGTGCCAGTAGTTGCCCTGCCCCACCAGTTGCTGGGTGGCGCTGGCCTGCGCCTGCGCCGGGCAGGCGAGCAGGCACAGGTCGAGCATGCCGGCGAGATAGAGCGGCGTCAGGTGTTTGCGGAGCATGCAGGGGTTCTCCAGGCAGGCAGCAGGCGCCCGTCTGCGGCAAAGCGGTAGCGGTTCTCAAGCCAGCCCTGTCCGAACAGGGCCAGCGTGCGTTCGTAATACGGCAGGGCGGCGGCTGCGGGCTCGGCGGCCGCGGGGATGCGCTGCGCCTGCGCCTTGAGCAGTGCCGGCTGACCCCGTGCGCTCAGGTATGGCAGCAGCGCGGCGGAAAACCCGACCGGCAGCGTGCCGCTGCCCACGCCACGCGCGGTGTCGGTCTTTTCGGCAAAACCGGTGCCGGCGGCGAGCAGGTCGGATGGGCCGGACAGGTCCTGCAACAACCGCGCCCGCAGCGGCTCGCCGGCATCGAGCATGCCGGCCCACAGGTACACGCGAATGGCGTCGTAGCTGCCTAGGTTGCCGCGCTTGGGATCGGCACCGAAGGCCTTGCCGTCCCACACCGTCCAATCCGGCGCAACGCCGACCGGTGCACTCTCGCGCAGCACGCGCGCCGCGTTGCCGGCGATCGCCGCCCACGGGCCCTTGGGATCGGCATTGGCGCAACGGCGCAGCAGCTGGATCGGCAGATAGCTGGGATTGAAGGTCCAGCGGCCCGGCTCGACGAATCCGCTGCGGCCGGGCAACAGCATCGGCCCCAGGCCGGGCAGCGCAACCACTTCCTGGGTGCGCATCAGTTGCAGGATCTGCTGGCCGGCCTTGACGTAGCCGGGGCGGTTCCACAGCCGGCCGGCTTCCAGCAGGGCGTAGGCAATCCACAGCTCGCCATCGCTGGCCGTGTTGGCATCGAGCACGCGCCAGCTGCCGCTGTCGTCGCGGCCCCACAGCCAGGCCGGCAGGTTGAGGTCCGGGCGGCCGCCGCACAGGTTATGGCGGGTCCAGCCCAGCACCTTGTCGAACAGCACCTGGTCGTTGGCGACCAGGGCGAAGAACAGTGCGTACGACTGCCCTTCGGAGGTGGAGCGTTGATCGGCGTTGAGGAAATCCACCACCCGGCCATCGGGCTGGATGTGCCTGGACACGAAGGCATTCCACAGCGGCCAGCTGCCGCACTGCGCAGGTGCCGGCCTGGCGCCGGCCGGCAGCGCCGCGGCCAGGCCGGCCAGTGCGCCGGCACGCAGCAGGTAGCGGCGCGTCATCGTGGTGACGTGGGCACCGGTCTTCATGCGCTGCCGCCTTCGCTGAGGCGCTCGGCGGCGTGCCGGCGCAGCAGGACGCGCGCGGCCAGGGCCAGCAGCAGCGCCAGCAGCACCACGGTGAAGGCCAGCCACACCGGATGGTGCGAGAAATACCAGCGCAGCCAGGTCGGCAGCGGCAGGTGGCCCACGTAATAGGTCTGGTTGCCGACCAGGCTGGTGACCTTCTTCTGCTGCAGCACCACCACGCTGCCCTGGAAGTCCTTGAGCAAGGTCGGGTCGAACCAGGCATCGAACAGGCGGCCCATGTTGGCGGGGTCTTCGGTCTGGAACGCGACCACGCTGCGACCGGATTTGAGCGGCGATTCGAAGCCCATCAACAGCACGTCGTCGGGCTGCGGCTGCAATGCGATCTCGCTGGTGGTGGGCAAGTCGGTGCGGCGCGCATCGAAGGACAGGAAACCGGGCAGTTTTTCGAACAGCCAGTCGGTCAGGCCGATGCGCCGGCTCTGCCCGTCCTGGCTCACCGGGAGTTGCGCGCGCCACTGCTTGAACAACGGCTGCGACTCGGCGCTGCCCAGCAGCAGCAGATCGCGGTCGGCGTGCTGCTGCACGGCGCTGGCGGCGATGATCTGCGCATGCAGCGCCGGGTAGCCGGTGGAGGCCCCGAAACGTCCGAGCAGGGTCAGCACGTTGCCCAAATCCTGGTCGCCCGGATTGTCGGGCAGCACGATCGCCGACTCGGACAAGTCGGCCAGGCGCGTGAACGGGTAACCGGCATTGGCGAAGGCCGCCAGGTTGGGCATCGCCATGTAGTGATGGAAGCCGCTCAGGTCGATGGTGGAATCGGCATCGATCGCGCCCGACACATCAGGGAAGGAGTTCTTGCACGCCTCGCCTTGCGGGCGATCGAAGAAGAAGTGGAAACGCAGCTGGCTATTGGCCGAAAACGCGCCCACCGGCAGCGTCAGGTCCTGATGCACCGGCATGCTGCCGCGCGTGCCCAGGCTGTTCCACCAGCGCATCGGCGTGGATTCGGCGAACGGGCGCCCGGTCAGCGGCAGCGTGGTCACGAACGACCGGTTGATGCTGACATTGAGCGCGGACTTGTTGTCTGCCTCCGGCACCGTGTAGCGGTATTTCAACGCCACCGGAATGCCGTCGCGCTCCCACACGAACAGGTCCGGCGGCAGCTGCAGGCCGACCCGGATCAGATCCGGGTGATAGCCGGTGACGTTGAGCGCGCCGGGCTGGCTGACCAGATCGCCGAAGCGTACCGGGCGCTCGCTGGAGACCCACTTGGGAGCATCGTAGGGCTGGCGCGGCGCCGGCGCGGACAGCTCGCCGATACGCGCCACCGCACCACTCAACGGCGCATGCAGCGCCAGCGCCGTGGCCGCGCGTTGCAGGTCCTCGGTGTTGCGGCCTAGCACCAGCAACAACTTGCCGTTGGGATCGGTGGGGTTGACCACCACCGCTACCGTCGCGCCGCGGATATCGGCCACACCGCTGTCGGCGGTGGCGAACTGCGCAGGCAAGGTGTCGGGCGTGGCGAAGACCACCGCGTTGCCGGTCGCCGGCAGACTGGTGGTCGATGCCGGAAACACCGCGCCGCGATAGCCGGCCAGGGTGCCGAACCACGAGGCCACCGTGCCAGCCGCCTGCAGCGTGGCCAGGTCCGGTTGCTGCGGAAAGTAGAACGGCAGTTCCAGCCGGCGCGTGTCGCGCACATCGAAGAACGGCACCGGCAGCAACGCCAGGTTGTTGGCCAGCGCCAGCGGCGTGGTCGTCAGCGACAGGCTGGTGGCCGCATCCACATTCGCCCACAGGCTGCTGTGGTCCGGGTCTTCGCACTCGCGCGTGTAATGGCCGATCAACTGCAGGTTGAGCTGGTTGTAGTCGGTGATCAGGCGCGGGTCGATCGGCAGATCGGCCGAGAGCAACTTGCCGGCATTGGCCTTGTCGGCGGGCAAGGTCGCCACGGTCACGCCGTTGACGGTGACCTTGACGTGCGACAGGTCCGGCAACAACGACGGCGAGTAGCTGTATCTCAGATTGAGCGTGGCGGCGGTGACGATCTCGTCGCTGCGCACGCTGAAGGGCACGCCGGCACTGCCCTGCACACCACGCAAGGTGATTTCGTAGTCGATGCCCAGATCGCGCAGTGAGGCCGCGCGCGTGCTACCGCCCGGCAGCGGCGCCAGTGCAGCAGGTGCCAGCGGCGCTGCGGTGGCGGTCTGTGCAGTGCTGCCGGCCGGTCCGTCGGTGGAGGTGGGCGCAGCCTGCTGCGCTTGCGCCAGGCCCGCCAGCAACGTCAGCGCGCAGGTCAACAGCGGCGGAGAAATTCGCATCAGTGGCTTCTTGGCAGGGGAAAGGGAAACACCAGGCATCACGCTCACGACTCCAGATCCACTGCACGTGCCGGGCGGAAGCCCTGGCGTGCGCTGTCGGCCATATGCCGGCCCAGGCGCCCGAACCCGCGCGCGCTGGCGGCCAGCACCTGGCCCATCGAGCGCCAGAACGAATCGCGGTCGTGCTGGCCCCATTGCGACAGCCAGATGTCGGCGCGCGCAAAGGTCGATGCCACCAGCCAGCGCTCCTGTTCCATCGACATCGCGGTGAACTGGATGCTGACCTGACCATCGCGGTCCTGGCGCACCACCGCCGGCAAGGTCTGCTCCACACCGCGGTGGCTGAGGCCGATCTGCACCGCCGACCCGGGCTCGATCGGCTGCGGCTGCGCGAGCTTGATCGCCATGCCGCCGGTGGAAAAATTCACCGAACGGCTTGGCAACACGCTGCCGTCGGGCAGATACAGGGTGACCGGGATATCCAACGGCACCCGATGCGCGCTGCGCACCTGGCGGGTTTCGCTGGCGGTGGCGATCGTGGCGCCCAGCAGCACCATGTTGTAGAGCGTCCAGGCCAGGTTGAACCAGATGGTCTGCTGCTCGCCGCTGCCGCCGACATACACCAGACGCAGCACGCCGGCCACCACGCCGGCCAGGTTGAGCAGCAGCAGGAACAGATAGGGCTTGGCGATCTGCGCATCGAAATAACTGCGCGCCACCAGCCCGCCCTTGGGGGTGACGTTGAACTTGCCCAGCTTGGGATTGAGCAAGGCCACCAGCGTCGGGCGGAAGATGTACCAGGCCAGCGTGGTCTCGTAGACCTCGTTCCACAGCAGGTGCCGAAAGCGGCTCTGCACGCGCAGGTTGGTCAGGTTGGCCTGCAGAAGGTGCGGCAACGCGTAGGCCAGGATCATCAGCGCCGACGCCTGGATCACGTGCGCACCGAAGAACAGATAGGCCAACGGCGCCGTGAGATAGATGATGCGCGGCAGCCCGTAGAAAAAATGCAGCATCGCGTTGAGGTAGCACAGCCGCTGCGACAGTTTGAGCCCGCGCCCCAGCAAGGGATTGTCGATGCGTGCAATCTGCGCCATGCCGCGCGCCCAGCGGATGCGCTGCGCCACATGCCCGGACAGGCTCTCCGTTGCCAGACCTGCGGCCTGCGGCACCGCCAGATACGCGGTGCGATAGCCGCGGCGCTGCAGCTTGAGCGCGGTATGCGCATCTTCGGTGACGGTTTCCACCGCCACCCCACCCACTTCTTCCAGTGCGCTGCGCTTGATCACCGCGCACGAACCGCAGAAGAACGTGGCGTTCCACTGGTCATTGCCATCCTGCAGCAGCCCGTAGAACAGCTCGCCCTCGTTGGGCACCTTGCCGTGCGTGTCGAGGTTGCGCTCGAACGGATCGGGCGAAAAGAAATAGTGCGGCATCTGCACCAGTGCCAGCCCGGTATCACGCAGGAACCAGCCCATCGCCACCTGCAGAAAGCTGCGGGTGGGAATGTGGTCGCAGTCGAAGATGGCCACATATTCGCCGCTGCATTTCTTCAACGCGGCATTGATGTTGCCGGCCTTGGCATGCGCATTGTTGGTGCGGGTGACGTAGTTGATGCCGACCTCGGCGCAGAACTCGCGGAATTCGTCGCGGCGGCCGTCATCGAGCAGGTGGATGGTGATCTTGCCGGCCGGCCAATCGATCACGCTGGCGGCCAGCACGGTAGTACGCACCACCGACAGCGGCTCGTTGTAGGTGGGGATGAACACGTCCACGCTCGGCCACAGGCGCTGGTCGGCAGGCAGCGGTACCGGCTTGCGATCGAGCGGCCACAGCACCTGGAAGTAACCCAGCACCAGGATCACGAAGGCATACAGCTCGGCGCCGAGCAGGCCCAGCCCGAGGATGAAATCCCCTGCACTGCCCAGGCCCATGGTCTGGGTCATGCGCCACCAGATGTAGCGGCACGACACCGCCAGCGACATGCCCATCATCATCAGGACCACCACGCGCCCGCCGCGCTTGCGCACCGCCAGCGCCACGGCAAACAGCACCCCGGAGAACACCAGCTGCTGGGTGACGTCCATCGGCACGGCCACCACGAAGACCAGCAGCAGCGCGCCCAGCAGCCACAGCGCCCAGGTTGCCAGCGTGGGCAGCGGCGAGACGGAACGACGGTGGGCAACGGTCATCGGGCAATCCTGAAAAACATGGCAGACGTGCGGTACGGCACCGGGATACGCGCGCTATGCGTGCCGGGCGTTACGGGTGGGCAGGCATCAACGCGAACGCAGGCGCTTGAGCGGGCTGTGCGCGTTGCTGCGGGCGTCGGCCTGCAACAGGCGCTGGAACAGCTGCTCCAGTGGCGTCTGCGCAGGCCGCGACGGCGATGGCAGGCCCCGCGGGCCGGGCTCGTCGACCTGGCGCAGCTTGCGTAACGGTGCCAGCGCATCGCTGCGCTGCAGGCTTGCGGTCTGTTCCGCCGCCGCAGCTGCTTGCAGTACCGGTGACGGCGGCGCAGCAGGTGGCGTGCCGGCTACCGGTACAGCTGGCGACGCTGGCGCGGGCGGCGCCACCGCGTCGGTCGCATCCGGCACCGCTGCGCCAGCGACCGGCGCGCCGGCAGGCAGGCCGCCGGCTTTGCGCGGCGGCAACTGGGGATAGGCGAAATCCTGGTACCCCTGACTCGCCTGCGTCCCCAGACGTGCGAACAGGCCGGACACATCGTCGTGTCCCGGTGTGTTTCTGGTGTTCTTTGGCGCCATCACATTCTCCTTGTCCGATGACCGCTGTTCATGGCGTCCGCGCCAGCACCAACAGGCGCAGGTCCACGCTCTCTCCCGGCACGGCCTGTACGGACAGGCCCGCCAGCATCCCCAGTTGCTGGAACCAGCCTTCGTAGACGCCCTGCAGGAATCCGTCGCTCCAGGCGGCGCCATCCAGCGCCACGCCCAGCGGCGCACCGCCGTGGCGGATCTGCACATGGTCGGCGTGCTCGTCCATCGCGCACTGGCCCCAGTCGCAGCCGTCCCAGATCGCGTTGGCGGCCTGTTGCACCTCGGCCAGCGCGTTGCAGGGCGCCAGCCTGTGCTCGCGCGCAAACCGACGGCCGATCCGCACCATCAACGTGGCCAGATCGTGCTCGGGCAACTCGGCGCCGAACTCCTCGGCCATGGCGCGGACAAAGCCCAGCCACTGCCGGGAGCAGCGACGCGCGCGGTACAGCGATAACGGGTCGAGTGCGGGCATCAACGGACTTCGCAAGATGGGACGTCAGCGACCGCCGCATCCAATGTGATGGCGGCGTGATGCCAATGTTAACGTCAGCCAACGTGCAAGCGCGATGGGGTTCTCATTTTTTTCTGGCGATTCCCCTACACCAGGGTGGGTTGTCCACCGTTCCGCCTGCCGGCGGGCGTCACCTACTGACGCGCAGCGCCACTGTCGTCCGGCATCGGCGGCAGGCCGAACACATCGCGCAGGTAGCGCAGGTAGCCGACGTCCTCGCACATGCTCTTGCCGGGCGAGTCGCTGAGCTTGGCCACCGGTTGGCCGTTGCAGCGGACCATCTTGATCACGATCTGCAACGGGGTCGGCCCCAGGTCGTTGGTCAGGCTGGTGCCCACCCCGAAGGCCAGACGGCAGCGCGTGTGGAAGTGCTGGTACAGCTGCATCACCTTGTCGATATCGAGGCCGTCGCTGAACACCAGCACCTTGGTCCGGGGATCGATGCGGTGCGCCTCCAGGTGCGCGATCACCCGCTCACCCCATTCGAACGGGTCGCCGGAATCGTGGCGCATGCCGTCGAACAGCTTGCAGAAGTACAGGTCGAAATCGCGCAGGAACGCATCCAGCCCCACCACATCCGACAACGCAATGCCCAGGTCGCCGCGGTATTCGCGCGCCCAGGACTCCAGCGCCGCCACCTGCGAATCGCGCAGCCGCGGCCCCAGCGCCTGAAATGCCTGCAGGTATTCGTGCGCCATCGTGCCCAGCGGGGTCAACCCGTAGTGCTTGGCGAAATACACGTTGCTGGTACCCACGAACTGCTCGCCCAGGCCATCGCGCAGCAGCGGCAGCAGCTCGCCGTGCCAGTGCCGCGAGTAACGCCGCCGGGTGCCGTAATCGGCGATCTTGCAGCCGGCGGGCATGCTGCGCAGGCTGCTGACCTTGGCGCGCAGGCGGCTGCGGCCTTCCTCGAAATCCGGCTCGGAGGTGTTGCGAAACCACACCTCGTTGATGATCGCCAGCAGCGGTACTTCGAACAGGATGGTGTGCAGCCACGGGCCACGGATGGTCAGCTCGATCTCGCCCGGATGGGCGGTCGATGCCGACAGCTGCAGGTACTTGCGGTCCAGATGGAACAGCGCCAGGAAGTCGGCAAAGTCCGGCTTGATGAAGCGCAGGCTGCGCAGGTAATCCACTTCGTCCTCGCGCAGGCGCAGCCGGCACAGCGCATCGATCTCGCGTGATATCTCATCGATGAACTGCGCCAGGTTCACGCCAGGGGTGCGGCACTTGAAGCGGTACTCCACCTGCGCGGCCGGGTGCTGATGCAGCACCGCCTGCATCATGGTGAATTTGTACAGGTCGGTGTCGAGCAGCGAATGGATGATCATGCCGCCGGATTATGCCCGCAGCGGCGCTGGCGGGACGTGCAAGGCCGCCAACGCGCCGGCTGCCACGCGCACGCGCCCCGCCCAGCGTGCCGACCATCGGCTGTTGCCGCCGCTGCCACAGGCAGCTGCGCGGCAAGCCTCCCACTCGATCCACTGCCGCGACGCCGTCCGCAGGCGCAGCTGGGCGCCTCAGCGCGCCAGCACCTGCTGGGCCGGCTTGCCTTGCACGGTGAAGTCGCTGTCGCCCGGGCCGCCGGCCTTGGGGTCGGTGTACCAGCACCACAGCGCAATCCCGTCGATGCCATGCGCCTGCAGCACCTTGCGCCATTGCTGCAGCACCTGCAGCTGCAGCTGCGTATCCACTGCGGCGGCACGTTGCTCCGGGCTTTCCCACGGTGCGGCCAGGCTGCCACGTGCCGAGCGCAGGCCCAGCTCGGCTACCCACACCGGCTTGCCGACGCGCTGGCCCAGCTGCTGCAGGCGCTGCGCGGCGGCGTTCATTTCCGCCGTGCGGGCATCGCCCGCCTCGGACAGGCGCGGGTACAGGCTGGTGCCGACCGCATCGAACAGCGACCAGTAACGGAAGCTCTCGGCATGCTCCATGCCATCGGCCACGTACAGCAGCTTGCCGTGGTAGACCTTGCGTACCGCAGCCACCAGCTCGGGCCAGTGCGGCGCGTCCTGCAGCTTGCGCAGTTCGGTGCCGACCACCAGCGCCTCGGCGTGTTCGTCTTCGGCCAATTGCGCCAGCGGCAGCAGTGCCCGTTGATACGCCGCAAACCAGGCGGCCTGATCACCGGGCGCCACCTCGCCAGCCCAGTGACCGGGTATCCAGACATGCACCTTGAGCGTGGGCTGCAAACCGGAGCGCTGGCTCTGCCGCAACGCAGCGCGCATGGCCTCCAGGCTGCTGTCGCTGCCCAGGACCGGGTCACTGGAATGTGGGGTCGCCTGCCACACAAAGGCCACCAGCAGCGCCTTGCTGGCACCGGTGCCGGCCAACGCATCCAGCGATTGCGCGGCGGCGGCGCTCTGCCACGGCGCATTGGCCGACACCTTGACGTTGGCGCCCATCCACATCGGCGCGGCTGCATTGCAGCCATTGGCAAGCAGGCACACCGCCAGCACTGCCACGAGCGTCAGAACGCGCTTGAACATGCCGCAGACGCCTCGGTGGTCGACGCTGTCGTGCCCTGCACGCATGTGCTGCCCTGCACGCTTGCATTGCCGGGTTGCGGCTGCGCCACCGTCGCCGTGGCAGGGCCCGCCAGCCCCGTCGGTGCGCTCGCCACCGGTGCGGCCGCCGCGGTGAGCACGGCATCGTCCCCTAGCCGCGGCGTTGCAGGCACGGCTGCCGACGGTATCGCTGCGGGCCTGACCGGCAGCGATACCGGCGCGGCGATGACGACCGCCTCACCTTGCAGCAGCGACTGCTCGTCGGCAGGCGCCGCACGCAGCCAGCTGCCCCAGCCCGGCGGCTGCACCCAGGCCGCACCGACCAGACCAAGCAGCAACAAACCGGCTGCCTGGGTGCGCTGGTCGGCCTGCAGCGCGCGCAGCAACAACGCCGCCGGCACCCACAGCAACAACAAGGCGTCGAACCCGGCCCAGCCGAACGCAAACGACAGCGCCGCCGCGCAGATCACCGTGCCGGCGCTGGCGATGACGCCGCGGGCCAGGGCACCACTGCGCGTGCGCACCACCAGCGCCAGCACCGGGAAGCAGACCACTGCGGCCACGCCCCAACGCACGGCCGGCAGCCAGTCCTGCGCCTGGGTGGCCAGCGGCAACGGCAGCGGATGTGCGGCCTGGCCGATGCTCGACAGCGTCGGCCACGGCGCGTTGAACACGGTCAGATTGACGTAGGCCCACATGCCGACCAGAAACACGAACGGCAGATAGCACACCAGATAGAACGAGCCGGGCGCCTTGCGCAGCATCTGCGGCGGCATCACCAGCAGCAGCCACGGCGCCACCATCGTCGACAACGCCAGGGTCTGCAGATCCAGGCACAGCAGGATGCACAGCCACCCGGCGATGCGCAGGTAGGTGAACGCTTCCACCGGCGCCTGCAGGCGGCGCAGCGTGCGGCACAGGCCGTAGAACGCCAGCAGGCCCACCGCCTGGCTGCCGCCCGCCGCGATCGGCAGCAGGAACAGCGGGTTGCAGCCCACCAGCAGGGTCAGGCCGCTGGCCCAGCCACGCCCGAACACGCCGGCCAGATCGCGCCACAGCAGCGACAGGAACAACGCGTTGGCGGCGACCGCCAGGAACGGCCAGATCTGGAACGGCAGATTCCAGCTGTGCAGGGTCAGATCGAGCGCCCACGCCAGCAGGCCAGTTGCCGGCAAGCCAGCACCCGGCGCAATGGTCGGCGCTGCGGTGCCGACCGGCTGCAGCAGCAACGGCTGGCTCAGCAGCGACAATGCCACCACGGCTACCAGGAACGCCGGCAGCCCACTTTCGCGACGCGGCGTTACCGAGTCACTCTTCGAGTGCGGCGCGGCGCTCGTTTTCCGAATGCTTGCTGATGCCATGCGTGGTCTTCTCCCAGTAGAACGGATTGTGGATCAGCTGCCAGAGCCCCTTGTAGGCGGCGATCGACTGCAATGCCCAGTACAACGGCACCGTCAACGCGTACGGGGCCAACTTGAAGTAGTCGCGCTTGAACGCCGCCACCAGCGTGATGTAGATGAAGAACGCGTTGGCCAGCAGCAGATTGACCAGCGATACCGCGCCCAGCCACGGCGGGAAGAAGCGCTCGAACATGCTGGTGCCGGTGAGCAGCCACACCGTATACAGCGTCCACAGTACCGGCACGCCCAGTGCGGTGAAAAAACCGCCGCCGATAAAGAACTGAAAGCCCCAAAACCCCTTGAACCCGGTGCTGCGATACAGATGCACCGGGTCGCGCATGTGCACCAGCCAGGTCTGCATATAGCCCTTGAGCCAGCGCGAACGCTGCCGGATCCAGTTGGGAATGCTGACGTTGGCCTCTTCGAACGTGGTGGAGTTCACCACGTTGACGCGGTAGCCGTTCTGGATCAGCCGCACGCCCAGGTCGGCGTCTTCGGTGACGTTGTACGGGTCCCACGCGCGCACCTGGCGCAACACATCCAGACGGAAATGGTTGGAGGTGCCGCCCAATGGAATCGGGATGCGCAGGTATTCCAGCGCCGGCAGGTAGAAGTCGAACCAGAGCGTGTACTCCAGCGTGAACATCCGCGTCAGCCAGTTTTCGTCGGCGTTGTAGTAGTTCAGCCGCGCCTGGATGCACACCACGTCCTTCTCGGCCTTGCGGAAGGCCGCCACCACGCGCTTGAGCTGATCCGGCTCGGGCTTGTCTTCTGCGTCGTAGATGGTGAGCAGTTCGCCGCGCGCAAAATGCAGCGCGTAGTTGCAGGCCTTGGGCTTGGTCTTGGGCTGCGAGGGCGGCACCCGGATGATTTCGAAGAACGCTTCCAGGCCGAGCTTCTTGGCCGCTTCGATGGTCTCGAAGTCGTCGGCTTCCAGCACCAGTTTCACGTCGAGCTTGCTGATCGGGTAATCCAGCTTGCGCAGCGCATTGGCCAGGATCGGCAGGACTTCCGGTTCCTTGTACATCGGCACCAGCACGGTGTAGACCGGCAGGTCGTCGTCGCGCAGCGCGGCCACTTCGTCTTCGGTGACCTTGATGTCGATGCGGTGGCGCGAGCCGAACCACACCAGCAGCAGCTTCAAACCGAAGGTCGCCAGAAAGCCCAGCGCCACCAGCACGTTGATGGCGATCAGGGCCGGCACCGGAAACACCACCATCGCGATCAGCAACGCTGCGGCAATCGCCCACAGGGTTTGCTTCTGCCCGCGCGTCACCACCTGGCGTGCCGAATAGGTCGGCGCATGCGCAGCCAGCAGGTTCAGCGCGTTGTCGGTGAGCTGCTCGTCGGCATGGCGCTGCAGGCTCCAGATGATGTCGAACTTGGCGGTGCCGACAAAGCGCACGTCTTGGCCGTAGTGCGCGCGCGCCCAGGCGAACAGCGCCGGGTCGGGGTCGGCCACGGCCAGCACCAGCACGCCGTCCTCGCGCCGCCAGGGCAGCAGCAGGCGCTGGGCGTAACTGTCCAGATCGCCGGCAGTGAGCAGCGCCGGATCCGGCGGTTGCTGCACCAGGTCGATGAATTCCAGCCCGAAGTGCGCGGCGACGATGGCGTAGAAGCGCTGCGCAGGCACCCCGCGCTGGGCCAGGATCACATCGCCCAGGCGCGAGTTCCAGCGCTGCTGCAGCGCCAGCGCCGCGCGCAGTTGTTCGTCGGTGATGACGCCCGCCGACACCAGCGCACGCCCCAGCAGGCCGCGTTCGCGGCCGATATCCGGCACCCGTCCCAGCGCCTCGCTCTCGCAGCTGACCGTCATGGGCGTGGCGTCCTCAGAAACGCCACCAGGCGGCCACGAACGGCCCGCCTGCGGCAGCAGTGTTGCGTCCCATCACCGGCTGCTGATAGCCCAGCTGCCACTGACTGCCGCCCGGAGCGGTGTACAGCGTGGACAGCTGCAGCTTGGTCAGGTCGTAGTTGGTGCCGGTGGCGACGAAACCCACGCCGCCCGCAGAGCCTGCGACATCGAAGTTGTTACGCCCGTTGCCCAGCCCCTGGATGACGTTGAGCTCGCCGAGCAGCAACCAGCTCGGGGTCAGGCTCAGACCGGTGGAGGCATCCACGCGCACCTCGTCGGAGGCCGCACTGCCGCGCAGGCGCACCGCGCCACCCAGATCGACATAGCCGTTGCGTCCGCCCAGCGTGTACCCGCGGCCACGGCTGTAACGCAGCTCCAGCCCGTAATCGCCCAAACCCAGCGCAGGATCGGTGTTCGCCTGGGGATTGTTCGGGTGGTAGGTCTTGCTGCGGCCATACGCCGGGATGCTGACCAGCCCCTGGACCGAGCTGCGCCAGACATCGTCCGGCGCGCTCGGCAACGCATAGCGCAGGCCGATTTCCTGATCGGCAAACCCGGTGGTGCTGGTCTGCTGGCGGCCGCGGCCACTGTCATGGCTGCTGAAACCGACATCGCTGAAATAGAAATTGCCGATGACGCTGAGCCTGTCGGTCAGCCCGTGCTCGACGTAGACATTCAGCTGGTCCTGGCGGCTACGCCCGTTTCCGTCGAATTGCTGGCCGTCACCGAAGGTCGTGCGGTGATGGCTGTCGTCGAACCACCCGCGGCCATCGCTATGCAGCGCCTTGGCGATCACCAGCGTGTCGCCCTGCGGTTGCGTCCAGGCACCGGCAAACGCAGCGCCCGGCAATGCGGCCAGCGTGCAGCCCAGCGCCAGCGCCGACAGCGCGGCCAGCGGCTTGCGGCCGAGGGAACGAAAAGAGGCCGACGGCCAGGCAACCGGACTGGACTGTAGGGGGATAAGGCACGAGTGACGTACCCGCGAGCGCGGGTCGATCTGTAAGGACATTTGTACGTTTCCTGATGGGGGACCCGTTAGGGACAGGAAGCACTGACTGGATCACACTTCGCCACGCAACGTATCACAGTTACGACCGGCTCCCCATCACGGATTTATCACTAATTTAACGGGCCGCGCGTCATGCCCGACGCACCAACCGCGGCAGTTGCGCAGCCGCATGCGCCCAGATCGCCAGCCACACGCCGACCCGGGTCAGTGGGCCGCGCTGGGCGGCTTCGAACTTGCGGAAATAGCGCCACAGACCGCGGTGTTTATGCCATTCGACGAAGTACGGGCGGGCTCGGCTGGAGACGCCGCGCACGTGCACCACCTGCAGATCGTTGGCCACCGCGACCAGCGCACCCGCCTGACGGGCACGCCGGCACAGGTCCAGATCCTCGGCATGCAGCCGGTAATGGCCGTCCCAGCCGTCCAGCCGGTCGAACAGGCTGCGCTGCATCAGCATCAGCGCACCGGAGATTGCATCGACCGCCTGCAGCGCCTGCGACGGGTCGGCCGGCATCGCCAGCTGGGCGGCGGCACGCGGCGCGCGCAGCATGGCCGCAAAGTCCGGGTCGCGGCGGCGCACTGCGGCGTCGGGGCGGCCCTGTTCGTCCACCTGCTCCACGCCGAGCAGCACGGCAGCATGCCCGGCCGCGCGCGCGCGCAACTGCACCAGGGTGTCGGGCTCGACCATCAGATCCGGGTTGATGAACACCAGCCACGGCGCCTGCGAGTCGCGCGCGCCCTGGTTGCAGGCGGTGGCAAAGCCGGGGTTGTCCGGGTTGGCGATGAAGTGCACGCGGGCGTCGGCCAGCGCGTGCCGCTGCACCACGTCCAGGGTGTCGTCGCTGGAGGCGTTGTCGACCACCCGGATCTCGCGGATGCCCTCGGCCGCGCGCAACCGCGACAGGCACGCATCGATGGTGCTGCTGCTCTGGTAGGTGACGACAACGGCGGCGATCTGGACTGGAGTCATCCGCCCATTATCCGGTGCGGGGCCACCGCCGCGCCATCGCGTGTGGCGCCCCGGCATGGCGGCGTGCCGCAGCAGCAGGCATACTGCGCGCCCGACAGCCGCCACGCGGCCTGCGTCGGCGCCGTCCGCGGCACCCCCACTTGATCCTCAGAGATGACGGCCAGCGACCTTTCGGTTTCGCGCTGCCCTTTCATTCCATGCAGTGCGACCGCCTGATGGCGCCCGCCCTGCACCGACGGCCCGGCAGCGCCGTCCGCAATGCCGGCACATGCGCCGGGCCCGTCGGATCGGCCTTACCCGGTTGGTCTATACCACTCGATCTCCCTATGGCTTGCACGTGGAGCCTGCAGCCGTGAACGCGCCGCATCAGGTCCATGGCATGAGCCTGGCGCTGGCGCCGCCCGACTGGCCGGTGCTGACCCTTGGGGAAATCCGGCGCGTGCTGCAGCGCCTGCCCACGCTTGGCGGTGCGCAGGACGTGCAGTGGCACAGTGCGCGACCGTTCTCCGCCGCCGCCCGCGTGGAAACCGCCACCGGGCCGGTGATCGTCAAACGCCACCATTGCCGCGTGCGCAGCGTTGCCGCGTTGCGCGAGGAGCACGCGTTCATGGCGCATCTGCGCCGGGCCGGCGCGCCGGTGGTCGAGGTGCTGCACGCGGCGGACGGCCAGACCGCGTTTGCCCACGACGCCTGGGTCTACGAAGTGCAGCGCGTCGGTGCCGGCCACGACCTGTATCGCGATGCGGTGTCGTGGACGCCGTTCATCGACACCGCCCACGCGCACGCCGCCGGCGCGGCGCTGGCGCAGCTCCACCGCGCTGCGCGGGGCTTCGCTGCACCCGCACGTTCCAGCGCCGTGCTGGTTGCCAACCTGCAGGTGTTCGCGCAGGCCGAGCCACTGCCGGCGCTGCAGCGCGCCCTACCGACACGGCCGCATCTGGCTGCGGCCCTGCACGGGTATCCCTGGCAGCGCGACCTGGCCACTCACGTGCTGCCCTGGCATGCACGTGCCTGGCCCTTGCTGTCTGCACCGGGTGCCATGCCGCCGCTGTGGACGCATGGCGATTGGCACGCGTCCAACCTGCTCTGGAACACCGACCACGGCGACACCAGGGTCAGCGCGATCTTCGATTTCGGATTGAGCGATCGCAACAGCGCGCTGTTCGATCTGGCCACCGCCATCGAACGCAACCTGATCCCGTGGCTGCACCTGGACACCGGCGCACGCGCGCAGCCCGAGCTGGCGCAGCTGGATGCATTGCTGGATGGCTACGCTGCGCATTGCCCGCTCGGTGCCGCACAGCTGCATTGCCTGGCCGCACTGCTGCCGATCGTGCATGTCGATTTCGCCTTGAGCGAGATCGACTATTTCGCCGGCATCACGCGCTCCGCCGACAACGTGGACATCGCCTATCACCGTTATCTGCTTGGGCATGCGGACTGGTTTTCCAGCGCCGATGGCCAGGCCCTGCTCGCGCATTTGTATGCGCGCGCGCACCGCTCGCCCTGAGCGGTTTCCCTTCTTCCATCGAGCCTTACCCATGTCCTTCGCATCCACTCGCCTGCTCTCCCGCCGCCCGCTCGCGCTTGCCCTGGCGGTGTGCCTGTCCAGCCCCGTCCTGGCACAACAACAACCCGACAGCGCAGCGGTGGAACTGGACGCGGTCAACGTGCTTGGGCAACGCAGCGAGGCAGCCACCGCGCTGACCGGCTTCGGCGCCACCCGCCTGCTGGATGCGCCCGCCTCCATCGCGGTGATCGACCGCCCGCAATTGCTCGATCGCCAGGCGCGCGTGCTCAGCGAGGTGCTGCGTGCCGACGCCTCCGCCGGCGATGCGTATGCGCCGATCGGCTATTACGAAAACTTCGTGGTGCGCGGGTATTCGCTCAATGCCGCCAACAGCTACCGCATCAATGGCCTGAGTGCGGTGGGCGAGCAATCCATCGCGCTGGAGAACAAGCAGCAGGTCCAGATCCTCAAAGGCCTGGCCGGGCTGCAGTCCGGTGTCAACGAACCGGCCGGGCTGATCGACTACCGCACCAAGCGGCCCGAGCGTGTGCGCAGCGTGACCCTGGGTACCGACGAGCAGGGCTCGCGCTATGTCGCGGCCGACCTGGGCGACTGGTTCGGTGCCGAGCGCAGCCTGGGCCTGCGCGTGAATGCCGCACGCGAAGACATCGACAGCTATGTCGATCATGCGGATGGCTACCGTAATTTTCTGTCGCTGGCCGGCGACTGGAAGATCACCCCGCAGTCGCTGCTGCAGCTGGACGTGGAATACCAGCATCGGCAACAGCGCTCGGTGCCCGGCTACCAATTGCTCGGCGGCACGCAGGTGCCGCGCGATATCGACGTGCGCCGCCTGCTCGGGTACCAGCCCTGGTCACGCCCGGTGGAAATGGACTCGCTCAACGCGCAGCTGCGCTACGCCTATCAGTTCAACGACGACTGGCGCGCCACCGTCGACGCGTCGCGCAGCCGCTCGACGATCAACGATTTTTCCGCGTTCGCCTGGGGCTGCTACGGCGCGGCAAGCTGCGCGGACATCGCCACGCCAAACTTCTTCAGCGCGCAGGGCGAGTACGACGTCTACGACTACCGCAGCCCGGACGACACCCGCGTGCACGACCAGTTGCGCGCCACCCTGGAAGGCCGCGTGGTCACCGGTGCGCTGGAGCATCGCCTGAGCATCGGTGGCGACTGGCTGCGCCGCACCATCGACCGCTTTGGTTCGGTCAACGAATTCGTCGGCAGCGGCAGCATCGACCGCGACCCGGAAGTCTTCGCGCAGACCGACGTGCCGCTGGACCCGAAACAACGCCGCCTGGACAGCCGCCAGCGCGCGCTGGTGCTGGCCGACCGTATCGGCCTGGGTGAGCAGTGGGAGCTGTCGTTGGGCGCGCGCGCCGTGCGGCTGGACGAACGTGCGTTCGATCGCGACGGGCTGTTGGAACGCCGCACCCGCAAGGACGCGGTGTTGCCGCAGGCGGCACTGTTGTTCAAGCCGCAGCAGAACGTGTCGCTGTATGCCAGCTACGCCAAGAGCCTGGCCGCCGGCGGCACCGCGCCGTGGTTTGCCGACAATGCCGACGAGATCCTGCCCCCTACCAGTGCGTATCAGCTGGAAACCGGCGCCAAGATCGATCTGCAGGGCCTGCGCCTGGGCGCGGCGCTGTTCGACATCCGCCAGGCCTACCAGTTCACCCAGCCGCAAGCCGACGGTGGCCTGCTGTTCGTGCAGCAGGGACGCCTGCATAACCGCGGCCTGGAGCTGTCGGCCGATGGCGCGGCGACCGAGCAGCTGCGCCTGTTCGCCAGCATCGCGGCCATCCGCGCCCGCGCAGAAGACACCGACATTGCAGCGTATGAGGGCCATCAGGCCATCAACGTGCCCAAGCTGCGCGCCAGCGTGCAGGCCGACTACAACGTGCCTGGCGTCGATGGGCTGGCGCTGCTGGCCGGCGTGCAATACAGCGGGCGCAAGTTCGCCGACCGCCTTGGCAATGCCAGCGTACCCGCCTACACGGTGGCCAATCTGGGCGCGCGCTACGCCACGACGCTGGGCACACTGGCAACCACGTGGCGGGTGAACGTGGACAACGTGTTCGACAAGCGCTACTGGCGCGATTCCGGCGAATACCAGGGCGATGCGTATCTGTTCCCGGGTGCGCCGCGTACGGCGCGGCTGACGGTGCAGGTGGATTTTTGAGGCCTGCTGCCTCCCCCATCCGCCCTTCGGGCACCTTCCCCCGCAAGCGGGAGAAGGACGTCGGAATCAGCTGTGCTTGGGCGGGTTTCAGGCACTGGCTGATGGCGGCAGCTGAGAGCAGCTGACAGCACTCCTGCGCGGCCGCCAGGCGGGCGGGCGCCAGCTTGTGTCAGCCGCTCTTGAGGCAGGGCTCGGCGGTGAGGACGCTGTTGGATTTCCATCGCATACAGGCTCGGAGTCGCGCAGCATCCACTTGCGACTGCAACACGGTTTTGCACGGGTTGCACCTGCTCTCCACTTTCCATCAGGCATTGCATGTCGTTGCTCGAATCCATCGCTGTCGTGATCAACCTGCTGGGCGTGTGGCTGACCGCGCGACGCATCCGCTGGTGCTGGCCGGTGGGCATCGTGGCAGTGGGCTTGTACGCGTGGCTGTTCTACCAGTGGAAGCTGTACTCGGACATGCTGCTGCAGGGCGTGTACGTGCTGACCCAGCTGTATGGCTGGTGGCAGTGGCAGCGTGGCAATGCCACGGACACGCGTATCCGTCCGTTGCCGATGCCGCAACAGGAACTGTGGATCTCGCTGGGCATCGGTGCTGCGTTCGCGGCGGGGTTGGGCGCGTACATGCATCACCGCACCGACGCTGCACTGCCCTGGCTGGACGCGGCGCTGGCCAGTTTCAGCCTGGTCGCCAGCGCGTGGGCCGCGCGCAAGCGCATTGCCAACTGGGTGTTGTGGATCGTGCTGGACTGCGTGTATGTCGGCGTCTTCGTCAGCAAGGGCCTGTACCCCACTGCCCTGCTCTACGCCGGCTTCGTGGCGCTGGCGGTCTACGGGTGGCGCAGCTGGAAACCCCAACAGAACCGGAATCCGGCGGCGCTGCACTGAGTCCGGCGCGGTTTGCCGGCGCGTTCTTCTTTACCATCGGCGCATGCACGACTTTCAGCCTGTTGCCTTACCGATGCGTCAACTCCTTGCCGGGCGGCACGCCGCATGAGCGCCTCGCGCCAGCACGCCATCACCGAGATCATCTCCGCGCAGATCGCTGCCGGCGAATGGGGCCCTGACCAGCGCCTGCCGGTGGAGCGCGAACTCGCCGAGCGGTTCGGCTGCACCCGCATCACCTTGCGTGAGGCCCTGCAGCAACTGGAAGCGCAGGGACGCATCTACCGCGAAAACCGCCGCGGTTGGTTCGTCAGCGCGCCACGCGTGCGTTACGACCCCACCAGCATTGCCGGCTTCATGCAGTACGTGGCCTCGCAAGGGCGAAAGCCGCGCACCGAGCTGCTCAGTGCGACCCGGCAACCGGCCGGCGCCGCCTTCGCCGCCGCACTGCGTCTGGCGTCGCCTTACGAGGATGTCTTCGTGCTGCAGCGCCGGCGCTGGATCGACCGCCGCGCGGTGCTGCTGGAAACCAATGTGGTGCTTGCAGCGTGGGCGCCGGGCCTGCTGGAACATGATCTGGCCGGCTCGCTGTCGAGCGTGTTCAACCAGAAGCTGGGGCTGTTCCTGAGCCGCGCGCAGGTGTCGATGCATCCGGCCGGCCTGGATGCCACCCAGGCGCTGCTGCTGCAGTCCACCACCGGCACGCCCTGCTTCCGCCTGCAGCGGACCAGCTTTGCCGAAGACGGCCGCGCGGTGGAACTGGATATCGAATCCTGGCGTCACGACGCGCTGGATGTGGTGGTGCGGACCGATGCGCCGACGCGGGATGCGCTTTAGCGCCGGGAATCGGGAATCGGGAATCGGGAATCGGGAATCGGGAATCGGGAATCGGGAATCGGGAATCGGGAATCGGGAAAAGCATGCGCTGCTATCGGCAGTGTTGCGTGTGTCTTGGTGATTATGGTCTTGCAGCTGACACCAGGCGGCGAGCGGCGCAAATGCGGATCGCTGTGCTGTGTGCTGTACCGGGCAGCAGCTGCGTGTGCTGACCACTGCGCAGTGGTTTTGCCCTTGCATCTTCTTGCGTGATCGCGACGTCTCGTCCGTCATCGCGACGCCGCTGCACCACCACCGGCATGCGTGGAAGGCCTTGATTGCGGACGGCTAGGCGTCGAACAGCATGCGTTGCGGATCGGGGGGCGGCAGTTCGGCCAGCAGCCGACTCAGTTGTTCGCGTTGCGCACGCAGCGGGTCGTGCATCAGGAAGTTGGCCAGGCGGGCATGCCAGGCTGGCCAGCGGGTGGCCAGTGCATCCATGTCGCCATCGGCCGGGCGGCCCTCGTGCGGGGAGGCGACGAAGGCGGTGTCGCACAACACATTGCGCCAGCCCAGCCCGCCCATGCGCAGGCTGAGGTCCACCAGCGCGGCGTACCACGAGCCGTAGCTGCTGGCATCCAGGCCGCCGGCCTTGCGTCGCGCGGTGCCCCGCAACAGCACCGCGTGGCCGACCGCCGAAGGCAGCTCCGGGTGCAACGGCGGCATGGCCGCACAGGCAGCGGCCAACCGTTCCGGCGCATCCGGCAACGGGTTGAGTTCGCCCAGCCGCGGCCAACTGCAGGCTTCGCCCACATTGCTCCATGGCGTGGCCGTGGCGATCGCCGCATCGCGCGCAAAGCACGCGCTCAACTGACTCAACCAGCCCGGAAATGGGCAGGCGTCCACGCCTAACACCACCACATCGGCGTCGCCGCAGGCGCTGAGCATTTCATCCAGATGCGCCACCTCGCCGAACATGCGTTGGCGACGGGTGTGATGGGCCTGCAATCGAGTGCGTGCCAACCAGTGTTCGATCACCGCACGCCCGCGCGGGCCGGCCTGCGCGTCGTCGGCCAGCCACACCCGCGTGCCTGCAGGTGTGGCCGCATCCAGTGCACCCAGGCACGCGTCCAGGGCCTCGTCGTCGGTGCCGACCGGCACCAGCACGACGGGCAGTGCCGCACTCATTGCGGCTTCTGGCTGGGTTTCAGCGGCTCCATGGCCTTGAACTTCTGGCCGTACTCGTCGGTGAGATTGCGCGCTTCCTGCGGGTTGCGCACGATCGTGGGAGTGATCAAGACGATGACTTCACGGCGGTTGGTATCTTTATTTTTCTGACCAAACAGGGCGCCGACAACCGGCAACTTGCTGAGAAATGGCACGCCAGCGCTGATATCGGTCGTACTGTCGTCGATCAGGCCGGCCAGCATCATGGTGTCACCACTTTGCACTGCCGCCTCGGTTTTGACACGACGCGTATTGATATCGACATTGCAAGCAGCGCTGTTGACGGTGGTTGTGGCTGCTGCCGTACACGCTTGAGGCCGTGCGCCCGGGGTGCTGATTTCCTGCACGATATCCAGGAACACCATGCCGTCCTTGGTGACGCGTGGGCGCACCTTCAGGATCACACCGGTATCGATGTATTGCACCGACGAGAAACTACTGTCGCTGCCCAGGCCAGTATTGATCGACGTGGAATTGATCGGAATGCGTGAGCCAACATTGAGCGTCGCTTCGGCATTGTTTCGCACAAAGACTGACGGTGTCTGCAGCAGTCGCAAATTGGTGACCGTATCCAGGGCACTGATGACTGCTGCAGCATTCTTGCCGAGAAACGTCCAGCCCACGCCGCCGTTGGTGACGGTACCTGCAATATCGCCCCAGATGCCGCGTCCTACAGCGGGTGGCAGGCCAGGCCCACCGGATGTCACTGGCACGCTCACTGCATTCTCGAAATACCAGTTCACACCGTACTGCAGCGCACCCGTCAAATTCACCTCAGCCACCTGTGCCTCGATATGCACCTGCATCGGCATCACGTCGAGTTTCTCGATGACATCGCGGATGGACGTCCATGCCTGCGGGGTGGAGCGCACCAGCAAGGTGTTGGTTTCGGCCACTGCCGACACGCCGACCTTGTCGCCTTGCACTTCCAGCGTCACGGCGCCATTGCCGTTGCTACGCGGCGACAGCTGCAGGCTGCCGTTGCCCAGGCCGCCGCTACCGCTGCTGCCGCCACCCATGGCGCTGCTACCGCCGAAGCTGCCCGAACCACTGCCATCGCCGCTTTCGCCGACGCTGCCACCAGTCAGGCCGGAGCTGCCGCCCATCGTGCTGTCGCGATTACCCAGCTGACCGCCGAGCACGCTGCTCTCGGCGCCCGGCGCCAGCGAGGCATTGGAATCGCCACCGCTACTGCGGCCGCCGAACACTTCCGACAACCGATCGGCCAGGTCCTTGGCCTTGATGTACTTCAACTCGTACGAGAACAGCCGCACGCCGCCGCCGGCGCTGTCGATGCGATCCAGCCACTGCTGGATCTGGTCCAGGTAGCGCGGCTGCGGGGTGATCACCAGCACGGCGTTGGCGTTTTCCAGCGGCATGAAACGGAACATGCCGGCGCTGGGCGTCTTGCTCTGCTCGCCGAACACCTTTTCCAGGTCGGCAGAGACCTTTTCGGCCTTGCCGGACTGGATCGGGAACACGCCCACCGACATGCCCGACAACCAGTCCACGTCGAAGATCTGCACGGTGCGCAGGTAGTTTTCCAGCTCCGCGCGAGTGCCACCCAGGGTGATGACGTTGCGTGCGGGGTCGGTACCGACGATGGCATTCGGCCGTGCATAGGGCTCGAGCACCTTCTTCATTTCGCTGGCGGAAATGAACTTCAACGGCACCACGCGCACTTCGAACCCGCGTGCGGCCGACGGCGATGCGGTGCTGGGCGCGACGGTGCCGGCCAGTGCCTGGTCGGCCGGCACGATGTTGTAGCGGCCACCGCTGAACACCATACGGGCGTTGTTCCAGCCCAGCACCATCTCCAGCAGGTTGAGTGCCTGGGCCGGCGAGACCGGGTTGGGCGTGGCCAGGGTCACGGTGCCCTGCACGCCCGGCGCGATGACGTAGTTCTGCCCGAGCATGTCGCCCAGGATCGCCTTGACCACGGCCTGCACCGATTCGCCTTCGAAGTTGAAGGTGGCGCTGCCGCTGCTGGCCATGCCGAGCGTGGGCGCCGGCGCGCCAGCCGCACTCTGGTTGATCATGGTGCCGCTGCCGCGGCGGATCACCGGGCTGGGCTTGGCGTTGGCATCGCCGTCGGCGCGCTGTTCGGCGGGAGTCTGGGTGGCGCCGGCAGCGCCGACTTGCGGGTCCAGGCGCGCGTTGCGGCGCACGTCCGGCGGCGGAGTGGTGGCGCAACCGGCCAGCAGGCCAATCAGCAGGGACACGGGAAACAGGCGCGGCGTCATGCGTTCACTCATTGGGTCTGACCGGGGGTAGAGCCGCTCTGGCGCTGCTGTTGCAGCTGGCGGCGTCGGGCTTCGATGCGTTCGCGGATGGCACGCATCTGATCGTCGGAGGGGCGTGGGGCTTCCTGGGCGCCATCGCTGCGCTGCGGCGGCACCGTGGGCGGGGCCTGCCCGCCGGGATGCTGCGGCGGGGTGGCCGGCTGCGGCTGCGGCGGTTGCGCCGTGGCGGCAGGATCGGCTGCGTCGGGCGAGGGCAACGGCGGGGTGGCGCCCGCAGCCCCGCGCGCGGCGGCATTGGCGGTGGGCGGTTGCCCGCCCTGGCCGTTGAACACCTCAAGCTTCAACGTCTGCGTGCCGCTGGGGCCTTCGATGGTGGCACTGCGCGGCTGCAGGGCCAGCAGGCGCCAGCCCTTGACCGCGTCGCCGCCGAGCTGCACGCGCACCGAATCCTGCGGGTCCAGGGTCAGCGTGGCCATCTTGAAGTTTTCCGTCAGCAGCACGCCGGTCAGGCGCACCGTCGAGGCCGCGCCGCTGCCATCGTTGCCGGACAGGAAGAACGGATGCGGCAGGCGGTCCTCGGCGAAGGCCGGGTGCGCGGCGATCTCCGAATATTTCTCGAACGCGCCCAGCCGTTCCGGCGCCGGTGCCGGCAACGTGGGCAGGCGCTGCACCAGCGCCGGGTCGTCGGGCAGCAGCTCCACGCGCTTGCCCAGGCCGGCCACCGCCAGGATGCACACCAGCAGTGCCCAGCCGACCACGGTGGCCAGCAACCAGGTGCGTAAACCGATCAGGTCAAGGCGCATTGCTGGCCTCCCCGGCGGCGGCGGGCGCGGCATCGGTGTTCAACGGTGCGGCACTGGCGCCGGGGCGCAGGTAGCCGGCCAGTTCGAAGGCGATATCCAGCCCGTTGCCACTTTCGTTGGGAGAGAGTTGGTAACGCTGCGCCATGACATTGAGGTTGTCTACGAACAGCCGCGGCGTGCCGTTTTCCAGGCTGTACAACACCGAGGCCAGCTCCGGCGTGCCGCAGCGCAGGCGCACCTGCACGGCCACGCGGGTGAAGCGATCCTTGCTCTCCGGCTGCAGCGGCGAGCGGTTGCTGATGGCGCAGCTGCGGTTGCCGGGGCTGGCTTCCACCACCGCGCGTTCCAGCCGCTGCACCAGCCCGGCCGAGGCCAGCTCGGCGGAGGTTTCCGGCAGGAAGCCCGGGCGACTTTCCAGCGTCTGGCGTGCCTGCCTCAGCCGCTTGCTGACTTCCGGCGCCTGCTGCAGCTGCACGCGCACGCGCAGTTCGCGCT
Organism: Xanthomonas sp. NCPPB 1325; assembly: GCF_041477645.2. Lineage (NCBI taxonomy): Bacteria > Pseudomonadati > Pseudomonadota > Gammaproteobacteria > Lysobacterales > Lysobacteraceae > Xanthomonas > Xanthomonas sp. NCPPB 1325. The sequence continues at coordinate 1,016,145 of NZ_CM192985.1, read as the reverse complement.
CGCGCAGCGATTGCAGGTCGTCCTGCACGGCGATCATCGGCTGGGTGAACCACGGGTGCACCAGCACCAGATACGCCACGCCCAGCACCAGCAGCAACAATCCCAAAGCGATCCAGCGATCGCGCTTAACGCTGCGTGGCATCGGCCGCCTCCTTGGCGTCGGGGCCGGCCAGCTCGGCAGTGATGGTGAAGCGGTCGACGTTGCGACCGGCATCGCTCTGCAGCACGCCGGTCAGCGAGGGCGTGCGCCATAACGGCGAGCCTTCCAGACGGCGCACCAGCGAGGAGGCTTCGTTGCTCAAGCCGATCAACTGCAATTGCCCGCCTTCGACCGAGAATTTTTCCAGATAGGTGCCACCGGGCAGACGCCGGCTCAGCTCGTCCCAGATTTCCACCGAGGTCGGACGCGTGGCGCGCTGTTTCTGGAAGAAGTTGGCGCCTTCGACCAGGTCCATCAGTTGCTGACGTTCGGCGGCCACCTGGCGCGCACGCGCGGCATTGGCCTGCACCTTGGCGCGCAGGTCGTCGGCCGCCTGACGCCGGTTGTCCAGCAGCAACCAGCCGGCCACTGCCAGCAATACCAGCGCGGTGGCGGCAAGCATCAGGTTCCAGCGCTGCATGGGGTCGCTGCGCCGCAGCCGGCGCGCCGGCGGCAGCAGGTTCACCCCCAGCGGCACACCCTGGGTGTCGGCCACGTCGATGCCGGACAACGCGCCGGTCCAGGCATCGGGCACGCCGGCCGGGCCGTCGATCATGCGCCGCGGCACCACCACCAGTTCGGCATCGAGCTGGCCGTCTTCGCGCACGTCGAGCACGCGCGCATCGAAATACACCTGGTCGGCCGTGAACGGGGTCTGCCGGTCGATCTCGAAACGCGCCACGTCCTGCAGACGTGCGGCGGCGGCGGCCGGTAGCCGCAGTGGGCGCCGCAGCGCATTCGCCGACGGCAGCAGCCAATGCCGCGGCAACCCATCCAGCGCACTCGGCAGCACGGCGTTGACTTCCTGCGGCTGCACCGGCCACGGCAGGCTGGCGACCGCCTCGCGGCTATGGTCGCGCTGGCGCAGCAACTGCAAGGTGTCGCCATCGAGCTGCAACAACAGGCGTGCCTGCGACAGACCCAACTGCCACTGCCACCGTTGCGGCAGCCAGGCCAGCAGCGATTGTTGCCACCAACGCCAGAAGCCTCCGGCTCCCGGCATGGCGCGTACGCCGATACGACCCAAGGTATCCCGCCATGCGGTCATTGCACTGCTGCTCCCTCTTCCCAACGCAACACGGTGTAGGCCGATCCTGGTACGGCGGACGCGCTGGTGGACACGACCGCCCGCAACACAGCCTCGCGTCCCTGACTCAGTCGCGCCCGGCTCTCGATACTATAAGTGTCAGACCCACCGACCGTCGCCTCGCTGCCCGGCAAACCCAGCGGCGCGTCACGCTGCGCCAGCAGTTGCTGCGCATCCAGCCCCATCGCGGTGAGCACCGGACCGGACGCGAAGCGCGCTTCGGGACGCGAACGCCCGCTGTACAGCGTGAGGTTGGGCAGCAGCTTGCGATACAACTCGCTGTCCATGCCCAGCACCAAGCGCAATTCGCCCAGCGTTTCGAATGGGCTGTCTTTTGCGCCGTACGGCAGCCCGGCATCGGCGTAATCGCGATCTTCCGCGCCGCCGCCGGGCTGGCTCAACGAATCGCCATCGCGCCAATCGACGATGGCGCCGGCAATGCGCGTGTCGCGGCCCTGTTCGCCGCCCACCGCACGCACCAGCCCGGCCAGCAGCGCTGGCTCGGCCATGTTCAGATCCACCTTGCCGCTTTCGTCAGTGATGCGGATCTCCACCGTGGCATCGTCCAGCTGCCAACGATAGCGCCGGCCGTCTGCGCGCCAGCGTGCCTGGGTATCGGTGCTTTGCAAGCGCGAAAGTGCGTATTCCAGGCCAGCACGCGCGTATTCCTGCGCCTGCGCGCCGTTGCGCAGCATGCTGCCCTGCAACGCTTCCACGCGTGCGGTGAGCGCGAACGCACCGATCATCGCGGTGAGCAGGGCAATCAGCCACAACACCAGCACCAGCGCCGCGCCGCGCGTCCGGTTCATTGCCCTGCTCCGGGGTTGCTGGATTGCGGCAGCGCCACCACCAGCGACGGCCATGCCGCATCGCCGCTGCGGATGTCGATGCGCACCAGCAGCGGCAGGCGGTCGTGCCATTCCCACTGCGGCAACCATGCGCTCAGGCGGCCGGTCTGCGGGTCCATGCCGCGATAGCGGAAGTTCACCTGCTGCACGTCCTGCGCCAGCGGCTCCGGCGGCAGCGCACTGCCTTCTTCGATCGACTTGCCCGACTGCAGCATGGTCAAGGCAATCTGCAAGGTGCGCTGCTCGCCGTCGCCGACCACCGCCAGGTCATGCAGATACGGGCCGCCGCGCCCCAGGTAATCCGGCACGTCGGCGGCAAAGCGCATGCGCTGCGGCTCGCCGACGAACAGCATCGGCTGCTGGCTCTGCGGGTCGATGCTCATCGCCAGCGGCAACGCGGCCGCCAGACGGCGGCGCAGGAATTCTTCCACCGCGCGCACGCGCTCGCTGCGCTGGGCAATCGCCTCGCCGCGCTGACTCACTGCGCTGGCCGAGCGCAGCGTGGCAAAGGCCAGCGCCAGGCCGCCAACCAGCAGCATGGTGGCCAGCAGCACCTCGATCAGGGTGAACCCTGCACTGCGCGAACGGCGCATCAGGCGCCGTCCTGCGCGGTGGCGGCCACCAGCCGCAAGGTGCGCCACTGCAGCATCTGATTGGGCTGCTCGCCCCAGCGCACCACCAGGGTCAGTTGCAGCAACTTGTGCGCGCCCGGCGCGACCGGCGCCTGCGGGTTGCGCCGCGGTTCGTCGTACGGGCGCACATCTATCGACCAGCGGAAATGCCCGTTCTCGAAGCTGCCCTGCTGCTGCTCGGGCACCAGCGGCTTGTCCATGCCCTGCAGGGCGAGCAACGATTGTGCGTGCAAGGTGGCGCGCGTGCTTTCATCGGCCGCGCGCACCTGGCGTGCGGCACCGGACAACGACCCGAGCAACAGGCTCAACGCCAACGCCAGCAATGCGAAGGCCACGATCACTTCGATCAGGGTGTAACCGCGCTGACGCTTCATGGCGACGGCGTCCGCAATGGGCCCGAACGCACTTCGCCGGTGATCCAGCCCACGTCCACGCGCCAGCGCGCGTCCTTCACCTGCAGATCGATGCGGCCGCCGGTGGAGGCGCCGTCGGGAAAGAACTGGATGGCGCCCTGGTCTTCGCGCGACTGCACCTGGCGCGCGCCGGTGAAACGCACCTGCAGCGACGAGGGCAGGTCGCCGCGATGGCCGCCGGGGGCTTCCCAACGACGTTGCAGCGGGTCGATCAGGAACCGCTGCGGCGTGCCGGTGGCAATCGCCTGGGTGCGCGTGTAGCGCAGTTGCGAGGCGATCGCCTTGCCGGCGGTGCGCAGGCGCATGCCGTCGATGCCACCGTTCAATGCCGCGGCCGCGAGCACGCCGGCCATGGCGATCAACGCGATGACCAGCAGCATTTCCAGCAACGATGTGCCACGCGTGCGCGGACGACCAGGGCCGACCACTCCATGCCGATGACGCAACGGCTGACACGCAACGCGCATGGCGAGGGCTTATTGGTACTTGATGTCCGAATCGTAGCTGCTGCCGCCGGGCTTGCCGTCCTTGCCCAGGCTGATCAGATCGAACGGCTGGCCATCGCCGGGCACGCGGTATTCGATGGTGTGGCCCCACGGGTCGTTGAGTTCCACCGGCTTGGCGTACGGGCCCAGCCAGCCGCTGCTGCCACCGGGCTGGGTCACCAGGTCATCGAGCTTGCCCGGCAACTTGCCGGTGTCGAGCTGGAAATTCTCGATCTTGCCGGCCAGGGTCTGGATCTGCGACTTGGCCAGATTGGCCTTGCCGCGATCGGCACCACCGAGCACGCGGCTACCGACCAGGGTGAGCACTGCACCGATCAGCACGATGACGATGATGATTTCCAGCAGGCTCATGCCGGCCTGGCCTGCGCGCGACGGACTACGGGTGATGGAGCGCTTGATCATGAACGATTTCCTTGCACGTCGATGAAGGATGCTGCCGCCAACAAAGGACACGGCGGCCATTGCATTGGTTCCCGCATGGGTGTCGTGCGGTCACCGGAAAGTTGTCGTGAAGCCGTTACTGCGGTCATGGAGCTGTGCATTGCCACCGAAGTGTACGAGCGATGCGTACCGATGCCGAGCCCCGCTCGGGTCCGGCTGACGGCGCTGCAGCGATGTTGGTCATTGCGCTCAGCCGATCGCATTGGTGAGGTCATACAGCGGCACCAGCACCGAGATGATGACAAGCCCCACCACCGAGGCCAGCACCAGCGTGATGAAGGGCACCAGTGCCGCCAGTGCGCGATCGATGGCTTGCGCGGTTTCCAGCTCGAAGGTGTCGGCGGTCTTGAGCAACATCGTGTCCAGCGCGCCGGATTCCTCGCCCACCTGGATCATCTGCAGCGCCAAGCGCGGAAAGCGCTTGCCGCGCGCCAGCGACATTGCCAGGCCATGCCCGTTCTTGACGTCGTCGGCCGCAGTGGCCACATCGTCGACCAGCGCCAGATTGGACATGACATTGCGTGCGATGCCGATGGCCGCCAGCAACGGCACGCCATTGCGCAACAAGGTGCCCAGCGTGCGCGTCAGGCGTGCGGTTTCCAGCCGCGCGATCAGGCTGCCGACCACTTTCTGGCGCAGCAGCCACTCATCCAACGACGCACGAAATGCAGCGTTGCGGCGCTTGCGATCCAGCCAGAGCCCAAGCACGCCGGGCACCACGATCAGCACGATCCACCAGTCGCGCACCAACAGGCCGACGCTCAGCACCGCTTGCGTGAACCACGGCAGCGCCACGTCCAAGCTTTCGTACATCTGCGCGAACTGCGGCACCACGTAGCCCAACAGGAACAGCAATGCGCAGCCGACCACCGCCAGCAGGATCGCCGGATAGATCAGCGCGTTGATCACCTTGCCGCGCAGCGCGCGGCTGCGCTCCAGGTAATCGGCCAGCCGCTGCAGCGTGTCCTGCATGCTGCCGCCAGCTTCGCCCGCGCGCACCATGTTGATGTACAACTTGGAAAACAGCCCATGCTGGCGTTCCAGCGCCGACGACAGCGGCGCACCGCCACGCACGGTGTCGCGGATGTCGCCGATGACGCGCCGGCTTTTTTCGTCTTCGGGCAGATCCATCAGGATCGACAGCGCGCGATCCAGCGGCTGCCCGGCACCGATCAGGGTGGACAGCTGCTGGGTGAACTGCACCAGCGCCGCATTGTCGAACGGCTTCTTGCGCAACAGCATGCGCAGCGATGGCGAATCGTTCTCGCCGGTGGCCAGGCGTGTTTCCACCGGCAGATGGCCCTGCTCCTGCAGGCGCAACGCCACCTCGGCATCGCTGGACGCTTCCATCTGGCCGTCGAGCATTTCGCCGTGGGCGTCGAGCGCCTTGTAACGGTAGAGCGGCATCAGGAATGACCGGGACCAGGGACACGGGACACGGGACACGGGAAACGCAGCACGATGCAGCACTGAGACTTGGCAGCGCGTTGGTCGGCGCATGCGGCCTCACCAACAGCGCCGTTGACGAGGCTGTTCCCGGGTCCCGCCAGCAGCACTCCACTGCCGCACCGAAACGCGCCAGCGCCTTGGTCAGCGAATACGAAGCACCCCACCGCGCCCTTGCCTTGGCTGTTCACGGGCCCCCGGTCCCGGGTCCCCGGTCCCGGCCCTCTCACGCATCCTCCGTGACGCGCAGGACTTCTTCGATAGTGGTTTCGCCACGCAGGGCCTTGGACAGGCCGTCTTCGTACATGGTGCGCATGCCGGCCTGGCGTGCGAGTTGTTCGATCTCGCCCATGCCGGCGCGGCGCATCACCGCACGCCGCAGTTCATCGTTCATCACCAGGAACTCGACGATGGTGGTGCGGCCCAGGTAACCGGTGGGTGCGGCGGCGGAGGGGCGCGGGCGATACAGGTAGATCTCGCCCTCCGGCTGCAGGCGGCGCAGATCGAACTTGTCGATCTCCTCCGGCGATGCGGCATAGCGTTCGGCGTTGGCCAGGTCGAGTTTGCGGACCAGCCGCTGGGCCAGGATGCCGTTGATGGTGGAGGTCAGCAGGTAATCTTCCACGCCCATGTCCAGCAGGCGGGTGATGCCGCCGGCGGCGTTGTTGGTGTGCAACGTCGAGAGCACCAGGTGGCCGGTGAGCGCGGACTGAATCGCGATGCGCGCGGTCTCCAGATCGCGCATTTCGCCAATCATGATGATGTCCGGGTCCTGGCGCACGATGCTGCGCAGCGCATTGGCAAAATCCAGCCCGATCTGCGGCTTGGCCTGGATCTGGTTGATGCCTTCGATCTGATATTCCACCGGGTCTTCGACGGTGATGATCTTGACGTCGGAGGTATTGAGCTGGCTCAACGCGGTGTACAGCGTGGTGGTCTTGCCCGAGCCGGTGGGGCCGGTGACCAGCATGATGCCGTGCGGCTGCTCCAGCACCTTGCGGAACTGCGGCAGAAACTCTTCGGTGAAGCCCAGCTTGTAGAAGTCGAACACCACCGTTTCGCGATCGAGCAGGCGCATCACCACGCTTTCGCCATGCGCGGTGGGCACGGTGCTGACGCGCAGGTCCAGCTCCTTGCCCTGCACGCGCAACATGATGCGGCCGTCCTGCGGCAGGCGGCGCTCGGCGATATTGAGCTTGGCCATGATCTTGATGCGGCTGATCACCGCGGCAGTGAGCTTGGCCGGCGGGCTCTCGCCCTCCACCAGCACGCCATCGACGCGGTAACGCACCTTGAGCCGGCTTTCGAACGGTTCGATATGGATGTCGGAGGCGCGCAGTTCCACCGCGTGCTGGATCACCAGGTTCACCAACCGGATCACCGGCGCTTCGGAGGCCAGATCGCGCAGCGCTTCGATGTCGTCGTTGCTGTTGGCATCGCCATCGGCGGTTTCGACAATGGTGCCCATCGCGCTGCGGCCCTGGCCGTACCAACGCTCGATCAGATCGTCGATTTCCGAACGCAGGCCGACCTGCAGGAACAATGCGCAGCCGGTGGCAAGGCGAACGGCATCCACGGCGTAATCGTCGTAGGGGTCGGCGATCCACAGCTCCAGCCGGCCATCGCGTTCGCCCACCGGGCACAGATGAAATTGCTTGAGGAAGCGCAGCGACAGGCCCTGTACGTCCGGCAACATTTCCGGCGGGGTATCGCCGAGTTGGCGCGCATCCACCAACGGCAGGCCGAGCACATCGGCGCAGGTCTCTGCGTGATCGCGTTCGGACACCAGGCCCAGACGGCCGAGCAGGGCCAGCAGACCCATGCCTGACTCGGCCTGCAACTGGCGCGCGCGCAGCAGGTCGGAGTCTTTCAGACGACGGCGTTCAAGCAGTGCTTCGACGATGCGCGTTTCGGCACTTCGCTGCTCAATTGGATCGACGGCAACCGCGTTCACACTCGTCTCCACTGGTCCGGCGCCGACTGTAGCAGTTTGCCGCGACGATCAACCGCACGCATCTGAATCCCCCTGAAAAACGATGCCCCCGGTGATGAGCCGGGGGCATCGGTCACACTATTGCATGCGCTTACTGTCGCGCAACGAGCGTCACCTTCGCATAGGCCGACGCACCCACCAACTTGATGTAGTAAGTGCCTGCCTTGGGCGCGGTGAAGCGCACGGTTTCGCTGTTGCCGGGGCGGGTCGACTTGGCATCGAAGCTGGTGGCGCTGGGCTCGGCTTCATGGCTGACGTACAGCGAGACATCGCCGGTGCCGCCATAGGTCATGAAGCTCAGCACGGCGCCGGCCTTGGCCTCGAAGCTGTACAGCGTGGCGCTGCCGGCAGTGCCGCTCAGGCCGGTCACCGGCACCTTGTTGGTCAGGGCGATGGCGGTCGGCGCGCAGCTCTCGGTGGACGGGTCGCACGGCTCCACCAGCACCGCTTCCAGCGCGGCCTTGGCATCGACGATGCCGCTGCCGATCGGGGTGCTGGCCGGCGGGGCCACCGGGAAACGGCGGCTGGTCTGCTTGAGCAGGGCTTCCACCGCGGCCGGGGTCAACGGGCCATCGCCCAGACCGATGGACGCGCTCTGCACCAGCGCCACGACGCCGGCCACGTGCGGGGACGCCATCGAGGTGCCGCCCATTCCCATATATGTATAGGAACCGGAGGTCGGGGTGGTCGCACCGGTGTAGCCGGCCTGCCAGATGAAACCACCCGGATTGCCGTCCACGCTGCCACCGCCACCTGGGCCGGACAGGTCGACCTTGCTGCCGTAGTTGGAGTAATAGGTGATGCCGCCAGTGATGCGCGTGGCGCCCACGGTAATGGTGTTGTTGCAGCTGGCCGGCGAATGGTTGGCCGCATCTTCGCCACTGTTGCCGGCCGCCACCACCACGGTGGTGCCGCGCGAGACCGCACCATTGATCGCCAGCTGGGTGGCCGAGTCACACGGCTCGCCGCCGCCCAGGCTCATGTTGATCACTTCGGCCGGATTGGTGTTGGCCGGCACGCCTTCGACGGTGCCGCCGGACGCCCACACGATGGCGTCGGCGATGTCGGAGGTGTAGCCGCCGCAACGGCCGAGCACGCGCACCGGCAGGATGGTCGCCTTCGGCGCCACGCCGGCCATGCCGATGCCGTTATTGGTGGCCTCGGCCACGGTGCCCGAGACATGGGTGCCGTGCCAGGAGCTCTCCTGTGCCACCGAGCCGGTGTAACAGACGTTGTCGGCCTCTTCCCAGTCGCCATAGTCCAGCGCGCCCGGCACGCGGGCATCGGTCGGGCGGCGCGAGACTTCTGCGTCGGTGATGAAGTCGTAGCCCTGCAGCAGGTTGCCGGCAAAGTCCGGGTGGCCCGGCAGGATGCCAGTGTCCAGCACTGCCACCACCACGCCGGCGCCCTGCGACAGGTCCCACGCCGCCGGCGCATTGATGCCGCCAGTCGGGTTGCTCAGGTGCCACTGGTACTGCGCGTACAGCGGGTCGTTGGGCACCAGTTGCGGGCTCACGTCGGTGGCCGGCACGTTCTTCTGAATGTCGATCGGACGCAGCATGCGGTCGATCTGCACGTCGGCCACGGACGGGTCGTTCTTCAGCTCCACCACCACCTTGTTCACCTGTGCGGCAGTCAGCGTGCTGGACAGCCTGATCAGGTCCGAACCGATGCCCAGCTTGCGCACATACGTCGCCTTGGCAGCGGCGGCAGCGCTGCGTGCGCCGGTACTGGCGCCCACGCGGCCGACAGCGGCCTGCACGGCATTGAGCTTGCTGCTGCGATCGGTCGCAGCGGCAGTGTTGTCCTTGTAGCGCACGATCAGGCGGCTACTGAATGCGGCGCCGGCCGGCGCTGCCTGGGTCGGTTCCTTGACCAGCAGTTTCGGTGCGGCAGCCAGGGTGCCGGATGCACCCAGGGCCATCATCAGGATGGCGCCGGTCAGCGGGGTGAGGCGGAAGGTCTTGTCGATCACGGTGAAATCCTCTTCGTGTTTTTCGTGAATCAGGCTTGGAGCGACGTCGGCAACGGCGCGCAGCCGTCAAACGGCCTGCGCTGTTGCTGTGGATCGCTCCTGGTACGGCCATCACTCCATGCGAATCCGTTGGCTGGCCTAGCCACGGTCCTTGCCCGCCCCCTCAGGCCTTGCCTTGCCGCGGCGGCGCATGTGCGCGCCGCCGCGTGTGATGCAACTGCGCGTGCGTGTGCCGCGTTACCAGCCGAAACCGGCACCCACGCCGATCGAGCTGTCGTCGCCGCTGAGCGCACCGCCCACCGTCAACGTGGCGCGCGGGCTGATCGCACGCTGGTAGCCCACCGACAACGCCGATTCGCCGTTCTGGAACCCCACACCGGCACCGATGCGGTTCTGCGACGCGATGCCCGCCACGCTGGCGGACATGTTCAACATCGCCGAGCTCATCGCGCCCTGACGGTCCAGGCGGCGGTTCTGCCGACGCAGGCGGTCTTCGATATCGCCCTGGTAGCTTTCGAAGCTGTCGGCCATGGCGCTGTAGCGGCTGTCGGTGTAGCTGTTGGCTGCGGCAACCCCGCTGTCCAACTGCCCCTTGTTCACCGCATCGGTGGCGCGCACGCCGGCCGCCACATTGGCCACCTGACGCTCGCCGCCGACGCTGCCCACCGACACCGTGTTGGCACGATCGGCCACCGAGCCCTGCCCCAGGGCAACCGCGCCCTGCGCACTGGCACGCGCGCCCTGACCGATCGCCGTGCCGGAGGCCGCGCTGACCTGCGCGCCCTCGCCCATCGCCACCGCATTGGTGGCCACCGCGGCAATCTGCGTATTGGCGCCCACCGCCGTGCTGCCATCGGCATTGACGCGTGCATTGCTGCCGATCGCCGTGTCGTTGGGGCCGTGCGCATACGCGCTGCCGCCAATCGCGGTGCCGGTGACGTGGTTGGCCACTGCAGCAGTGCCGACCGCCGTGGACGTTGCCGCCGGCGTGATGCTGCCGACCACGGCGGCGGTGGGCGTGCCATGCACGCCGCTCGTCGCCGTGGAGGCGCTCACGTTGCCTGCCGCATCGCTCGTGACAGTTGCGGCAACCGCGGGCACCGTTGCGGTCCGCAGCGACGCGGTGCCGGCCGTCGTGCCGGCAACCGCGCTGCCACCACGCGCATCCAGTTCGGTGACCTTGCTGTCCAGCGCAGTCAATGCCGCGCCCACGTTGTTGTAGCTGGCGCCCTGGATCACGTAGGTCGGCGCAACGAACACGCCCTGCGCGCCGATCGCCGCACCGCCGCCAAGGAAGCTGGCCGCATTGCTCAACGACTGGAACAGCTGGTCACCGTTGATGGCATCGGTGCTGGCATCGGCAATCGCACCGGCGCCCACGTTGACGATGCGGCGCGTGGCCGGACCGCCGCGCCCATTGCCGCTACCCACCGACACCGTGTTGGCGTCGTAGGTGCGCGAGCCCGAGCCCAACGCCACCGAATCGGCACCGCTGGCACCGGCGTTGGCACCCAATGCCACGGCATTGCTGCCGCTTTCACGCACGAAGGAGTTGTAGCCCAGCGCCACGCCGTTTTCGCCGATGGAACTGGTCTGACGGCCCATCGCGGTGCTGTTCACGCCGCTGGCGCTGCTGTCCACGCCCATCGCGCTGGCACCGGTGGCCGACGCGCGGCTGCCGGAGGCGATGGCCACACTGCGTGCACCACTGGCAGTGGCGCCCGCACCCGCAGCAGTCGCGCGGTCACCGGTTGCCACGGCCACGCCGTCGCCGGTGGTCTTGACCATGCCGCTGGTGGTTTGCACATCGGCCGCCAATGCATCCAGCTGGCCCTTGTTGACCGCATCGCTGGCGGTCTGGCCATCGCTGACGTTGACGATGCGGCGCGTGGCCGGACCGCCGCGCCCATTGCCGCTACCCACCGACACCGTGTTGGCGTCGTAGGTGCGCGAGCCCGAGCCCAGTGCCACCGAATCGGCACCGCTGGCGCCGGCGTTGGCACCCAATGCCACGGCATTGCTGCCGCTTTCGCGCACGAAGGAGTTGTAGCCCAGCGCCACGCCGTTTTCGCCGATGGAACTGGTCTGACGGCCCATCGCGGTGCTGTTCACGCCGCTGGCACTGCTGTCCACGCCCATCGCGCTGGCACCGGTGGCCGACGCGCTGCTTCCGGAGGCGATGGCCACACTACGTGCGCCGGTAGCGGCGGCGCCCGAGCCGGCAGCGGTGCTGCGCTCGCCGGTCGCCGAAGCCACTGCATCGCCGGTGGTCTTGAACTTGCTGCTGGTGTTCTGCACATCGGCCGTCAGCGCATCGAGCTGGCCCTTGTTGACCGCATCGGTCGCCGCCTGGCCATCGCTGACGTTGACGATGCGACGCGTGGCCGGACCGCCGCGCCCATTGCCGCTGCCGATCGACACCGTGTCGGCTTCATAGGTACGCGAACCGGAGCCCAGCGCCACCGAATCGGCACCGGTTGCACCGGCGTTGGCACCCAGGGCCACGCCGTTGACCGCGCTCTGGCGCACGAACGAGTTGTAGCCAACCGAGACCGCGTTTTCGCCGATGACGTTGACCTGACGACCGACGCCGGTGCTGTTGATGCCGGTGGCCGATGCATCCACACCGACCACGCTGGCGCCGATTGCATCGGCGCGGCTGCCGCCACCCAATGCCAGCGTGTTGTCGGCAAGCGCGGCTGCGCTCTGGCCCAGTGCAGTCGCATTGGCGCCGTCGGCATAGGAATTCCAGCCGATTGCGGTGGTGTAGTCCGCGGTTGCCCACGCACCTGCACCGAAGGCGGCCGCGCCGGTGCCGGACGCACGCGCCGGAATGAACCCGAAGAACGTGCTGCCGCCCACCGCCACGCTTTCGTCGCCGGTGGCTTCGCTGAATTCACCCACGGCCACCGCGCTGGCGCCGGAGGCCAGCGAGGCAGCGCCGACGGCGGTGCTGTAGTCGCTCGAAGCCACGGCGCCGTAGCCCAGTGCCGACGACAGGCGGCCGCTGGATTCGCTGTAGCCACCGAATGCGGCGCTGCCGACATTGGAGGCGGCACTGCGGAAACCCGCAGCGGTCGCCTGATTGTCGGAGGCCACCGCTTCGCTGCCGAGTGCGGTGGTGTAGGTGGAAATCGCCTGGGCACCGGCACCGTTCGCGGTGGCGCCGATATCGCTGGCCAAAGCGTTGCTGCCGACCGCGCTGCTGTTTTCGCCCACTGCTTGAGCGTTGTTGCCCACCGCTGCCGCGCCGATGCCGCCCGCCAGCGCGGCGACGCCAACTGCGGTGGCGGTGTCGACGACTGCCTTCGCCCCTGCACCCAACGCGGTGGTGCCTGTCCCGGTGGCAGCGGCGCCTTCGCCAGCGGCCAATGCATCATCGCCTTCCACATAGGCGCCGGCGTCGCTGTCGTCGCTGCCGCTGGCCTGGAAGTACTTGCCGGTGGCGGCACCGGCTTCGGCAACCGCGGTGAGCTGATCCAGGTTCACCGCGTCGGTGCCCTGCGTGCCGGCTGCCACGTTGGTGATCTGACGCTCATTGCCGGCACTGCCCACCGACACCGCGAAGTCGCGATCGGCTACCGAATCGGCGCCCAACGCCACGCTGCTTTCGCCGGTGGATTCGGAGAAATTCCCCAGCGCGGTGCTGTTGAGGCCTGGTGCCCACGCCGCGCCGCCGAGTGCCGTGGAGAAATCGCCGGAAGCTTCGGTCGGCAACAGGCCGAGCACCGCGCCGCCGACCGACACGCTGTTGTAGCCACTAGCCACGCTGCCCTGGCCGGCCGCCACGCTGTAGGCGCCGGTAGCGGTTGCATCGCTACCCACGGCCAGCGTGTTGGAACCGCTGGCCGTGCTGAAATTACCCAGCGCGGTGCTGTTGAAACCGCTGGCGGTGGAATAACCGCCCAAGGCGGTGGTGTAGTTGCCGGTGGCTTCGGCACCGAAGCCGAAGGCCGCCGCACTAGTGCCGTTGGCGACGCTCTCCGCACCGACGGCGGTGGCCGATTCGCCGCTGGCACTGGCGAAATAGCCCATCGCGGTGGATTCGCTGCCCTGCGCCTCGCTCAGCGCGCCAACTGCCAGCGAGCCATCGCCGTACGCGCCTGCCGCTGCGCCGAGTGCGGTGCTCTGCGCGCCGGCTGCTTCGCTCTCACCACCCACGGCCACGGCGTAGTCGCCGCTGGCCTGGCTGAAGGCGCCATTGGACACGCTGCCGAAACCGCTGGCCGCGGCGTTGTAACCGGCCGCATTGGCGTACTGCGCCGTGGCGCTGGCACCGCTGCCGATGGCCACCGTACCGATTGCGGTGGCCTGGCTGCCGGCACCGAACGCGCTGCTGTAATCGCCGTCTGCGGTGGCATTGGAACCGGCCGCGGTCGCGTCGTCGCCCTGTGCGAAGGCGGTGCCGTCACCGGTGCCCGCGTACAGGCGCGCGGTATTTTCCGCAGCGCCAGCCACGGCGTTGAGCTGATCGAGATTCACCGCATCGGTGCCCTCGGTGCCGGCCGCAACATTGGCAATCTGGCGCTCGCTGCCGGCCGTGCCCACCGACACCGTGTTGGCGCGATCGGCAACCGAACCCGCACCCAGCGCGACACTGCCGTCGGCAGATGCCACTGCACCGCCGCCTAGGCCCATGCTCCGCTCGCCCGAGGCGTTGGATTGCCAGCCCAAGGCAACGCTCTCGTAACCAGGCGCATAGGACTGGCCGCCAATCGACGTGGCGCTTTCACCTGTCGCAAGGGCGTAAGTGCCCAGGGCGACCGAATAGTAGTTGTCTGCCCGCGCATTTGCGCCCAGCGCCACCGACGAATCGTAGCTTGCCCGCGCATATGCGCCCAGCGCCGTGCTTTGTTCACCATCGGCCAAACTTTCGGTACCGATTGCGGTGCTGTTAAAACCCCGCGCAACACTGGCGGAGCCCAGCGCGGACGATGCGATTCCGCTGCTGATGCTTGCCTTACCGATTGCCGTTGCATCACGCTCATCGGCGACGCTGAAGGCGCCGACGGCCGTGCTGGAATCTCCCGACGCCATGCTGGCGATACCAAGCGCGGTGGCTTCGTAAACGGCACGGCTGTTGTTCCCCACTGCCGTGGCAAAGGAACCACTGGCGCTGGCGTAGCTGCCGATGGCTGTGGAGTACGCATCGGCTTGACTGCCCGCGCCGAGCGCAATGCTCTGCTCGCTTTCAGCCTGCGCTCCCCAACCCAGTGCAATGCTGTCATCGCCAGTCGCGCTGGATTGGCCACCGAGCGAAATGGCACGCGGACCATACGCATTTGCATAGGTGCCCACCGCAATCCCGCCGGTATCGGCCGCAAACGCATTCGCGCCCACTGCCGTGCTGTCATCGCCGTAGGCCACACTTTCGGTACCGATGGCGGTGCCGCCGTTACCCCATGCCACGCTGGCAAAGCCCAGCGCAGTCGATGCGCTGCCGTTGCCGATGCTTTCGTAACCGATTGCCGTTGCACCACGCCCGTTGGAAATGCTGTTGCCGCCGACGGCAGTGCTGAAATAGCCAGATGCATTGCTGTCGCCGCCGAGCGCAGTGGCGTAGTCGTCGCCGGCGCTGCTGTTGAAGCCCACCGCCGTGGCATTGGCGATGCTGGCGTTGGCATTGCTGCCGACCGCCGTGGTCCCCAGCGCGGAGGCCTGGCTGCCTGCACCGAGCGCAATGGCGTCGTCGCCCGACGCGTTACTGGTGCTACCCAGCGCAACGGTGCGCTCGCCGAAGGCACTGCTGTTTGCGCCGATCGCGGTGGATGCGCTGCCACCGGCGGCGGCATTGGCACCGAAGGCGGCGCTGTCATCGCCGAACGCGACGCTTGCGCCGCCCACGGCCGTACTGGTGTCGCCGAAGGCCACGCTGCCCACACCCAGCGCAGTGGAATCGGCGCCGTTGGCGATGCTTTCGTAACCCAGGGCGGTCGCGCCGCTGGTGGTGGCCTGGCTTGCGCCGCCCACTGCGGTGCTGGACTCGCCCGAAGCGCTGCTGTTGCCGCCGAGCGCGGTGGTGTTTTCGGCGATTGCGGCGCTGTTGAAACCCACCGCCGTGGCGTTGTCGGTGGTGGCATTGGCGCCACTGCCAACGGCAGTTGCGCCCTGCGCAGAGGCCGCGCTGCTCGAACCCAGCGCGGTGCTGTAATCGCTGAAGGCCGATGCATTGGAACCGGCAGCGACGCTGTCGACGCCTTCTGCAACGGCGGCGCCATCGCCGGTGGCGACAAAGGAACGCGCGGTGGTGGATGCAACGTCGGACACCGCGGTGAGCTGGTCGAGATTCACCGCATCGGTGCCCTCGGTACCAGCGGCCACGTTGGTGATCTGACGCTCATCGCCGGCCGCGCCCACCGATACGGTGTTGGCGCGCGTGGCGACCGAGTTGGCACCCAACGCAACCGAGTTGGCGCCCCGTGCAGTGCTGTAGTAGCCGAGCGCGGTGCTGAGTTCGCCGCTGGCCCAGGATTCCGGGCCAACCGCTGTGGCGCCTTCGCCAGGTGCGTAGGCGAAGTAGCCCACGGCGGTGGCTTCGGTGCCGGAGGCTTCGCTGAGCGTGCCGACGGCCGTGGTGTAGGTGCCCGACGCGATCGCACCGGCGCCCAGCGCGGTGGACGCTTCGCCGCTGGCCTGGGTCTGCACGAAGAAACCCAGGCCGGGGATGAGGTCCACCGGACCACCGACAGCAGTGCTGCTGGTGCCGCTGGCGCTGGTCTGCGTGCCCACGGCCGTGGCGTAATCGCCGGCCGCATTGGCTACCGCGCCGAACGCGGACGACTGCGCACCGGCCGCATACGCGCCGACGCCGAACGAGGACGCGGCAAAGCCATCGGCATTGGCGCTGGCGCCGACCGCGGTTCCGCCGACGCCGGCGCTGGTGGCGCCGGTATCGACCGGCACGCCGCCGTTGGTGATCAACGGCTGGCCGTCTTCGTTCACTGCCGCGCCGCCAACGGCCACGCTGGCCGGCCCAGTGGCCTGTGCGTTATGGCCGAAGGCCGCGCTGTTCTGGCCCGATGCCAGTGCATTGAACCCCACTGCCGTTGCGTTCTCGGCCACGGCATTGGCGCCGCTGCCCAGCGCGGTGGTGGCGATGCCCACTGCATTGGCGCCATCGCCTGCAGCCAGGGCGCGCTCGCCTTCGACATAGGCGCCGACGCTGTCTTCGCCCGGGCTTGCCTTGAAGAACGTTGCGGTGTCTTCGGCCACATCGGCCACGTCGCGCAGCTGCGCGACATTGACCGCATCGGTGGCGTTGACGCCGGCGGCGACGTTGGTGATGCGGCGCGTGGCCGGGCCACCGCGGCCGTTGCCGCTGCCCACCGACACCACGTCGTCTTCGTGGGTGCGCGAGCCTGCGCCCAGCGCCACGGAATTTGCACCGGTGACGCCCGCATTGGCGCCCAGCGCCACGCCGTTTTCACCGGCCTGACGCACGAAACTGTTGTAGCCGATGGCCACGGCGTTTTCGCCGATCGCATTGGTCTGGCGCCCGATCGCGCTGCTGTTCACGCCGCTGGCGCTGCTGTCGGCGCCGGTGGCCACTGCGCCGGTCGCGCTGGCATGGCTGCCTGCGCCGATGGCGGTCGCCTTGGCGGCGGGTGCAGCAGCGCCGCGGCCGACTTCGACCGACTGCGCGGTTGCGGGGAGCGGGGTGACAAGTCCGGCGCCACCCAGCGCCAGGGTGATGGCGGCGGCCAGGGCCAGGCTCTGGCGGCGGTCGATGAGCGAGGCTGGAGCGACGGCTCCGGGGCTGTCACCGCTGGCCAATTCCGATGCCACGGCCCATACGCCCAGTGATTTGTTCCAGACCTTGCGATAAATCCGATTCATCGACGCACGACTCCTGAGTTGTTTGGACTGGTTTTTGGCGAACACCCACCATCGGAAGGCCGTTCGGCCAGGCGATTCCCCGCGGTTGGTTGCGCTATGGACCTTGCGGCGATGGGCGGCTCGCGCCTGCACCCTGGATAGTCAAAAAGTGAACGCTACCCAACCATAGAACTGCGCGAAGTGTTAACAGTCGTCAAATCAGGCGTCAAGTTTTTGACAGAAAGCGAAGATAAGCGCGCATTTGGTCACACTTCTGCTTGCTTTTATTATTTTTTTGATAATTCTTTGGAAAACAGCGACCTAGATCGTGTCTCACAAGACATTCGGATCCTGAATAGCCGTGTCTGGTGAGGACAAAAAAGCCCGCTGGCAGGACGCCAGCGGGCTTGGTTGCGCAAAACCGTACGCGGAACAGGTCAGAAGGCCGGTCAGCGCGCTCCCGCGCCGCCGTCCTCAGGCTGCGCCCTCGTCGCCGAGACCGGTGTTACCTACAGAACTGCGCCAAGAAACCGACGACAGCGCTCCCTTACGCTGCCGCGTGTCGGATCACTGACGCGCCAACAGACTCACCCCATCGAAGCCACTGCCATCGAGCCGGAGGAAATAGGTTCCGGTGCGTGGCGCGGTGAAGCGCACGGTCTGGCTGGTTCCGCTGCGGCTGGACATGCCGTCGTTATCGGTCGCGGTCGGCGCGCGGCCCAACGCGACATACAGCGCGGTCTGCCCGCTGCCGCCGAAGCTGATGAAGCTCAGTACCGCGCCGGCATTCGCTTCGAAGGCAAAGACGCCGGCATCGCCGGCCACGTTCGACAGACCGCGTTCGGCCACGCCGTTGCGCAGCGTCTGCGCGTCCAGCTGGCAGCTCAGGTCGCCACTGTCGCAGCGGCGCAGTGCACGATCGATGGCCGCGGCGGCGTCCACGATGCCGCTGCCGGCCGGCGTGGTCAGCGGCAACTGCACGGGAAAGGCGCGCGCGCTGCGCTTGAGCAGGCGTTCCAGCGCCGCAGGTGTCAACGGCGGTTTGCCATCGGCGATCAAGGCGCTTTGCACCAGTGCGGCGGTCCCGGCCACATGCGGCGAGGCCATCGAGGTCCCGGCAAAACCAGGCCCGACATAGGTGAATTGCCCGGACGTGGGCGTGGTTTTGCCGGTGTAGCCGGTCTGCCAGATCCAGCTGCCGATCGGGCCGTCGTACAAGGTGTCGGTTTCCAGATCGCGCGCGCCGCCGCCGGGTGCGGCCAGATCGATCAAGCTGCCGAAATTGCTGTAGTACGCCAGCCCGCCGGTCAGGCGGGTGGCCGCCACCGACACCACGTTGGCACAGTTGGCCGGCACTGCACTGGATACATCCGAGCTGTCGTTGCCGGCCGCCACCACCACGGTGGTGCCTCGCGCTACCGCGCCGTTGATCGCCGCCTGCGTCACCGAATCGCAGGGACCGAAACCGCCCAGGCTCATGTTGATGATTTCCGCCGGATCGCGATTGTCCGGCACGCCATCCACATGCCCGCCGGACGCCCACACGATGGCATCGCTGATGTCCGAAGACGAACCCCCGCAATGGCCAAGCACGCGCACCGGCAACACCTTGGCCCTGTAGGCCACGCCGGCGCCGCCGATGCCGTTGCCGGTGGCTTCGGCAATGGTGCCGGCCACGTGCGTGCCGTGCCAGGAACTGTCGCGGGCCGCTGAAAAAATCCCGCATTCGCCGTCCGTCGCTTCCCAATCCCCGTAATCCAGCGCCCCCGGCACGCGCGCATCGGTGGCGCGTCGCGAGGTGTCGGCGTTGGTGATGAAGTCGTAGCCCTGCAGCAGATTGCCGGCCAGATCCGGATGTGCCGGCAGGATGCCGGTGTCGATCACGGCCACCACCACGCCCTCGCCTTGCGCGGTCTTCCACGCCGCCGGCGCATCGATGCCGCCGACCGGATCGGTGAGATGCCATTGATTGCTCGCCAGCAACGGGTCGTTGGGGAGGCTGCCGCCACTGCTCTGCAACGGATACATGCGCGTGTCGGTCTGCGCATATTCCACCGCAGGATCCGCTTGCAGCGCACGTACCAGGCGATCGGCGTCGCTGCGGCGCAGTCGAGTGGGCAACTTGATCAACTCGCTGCCCACTGCCAGCGTCCGCACATGCGTCGGCGCCGGATGCACGCCGCTGCGCGCGGCCGGAGCCAACTGCACGGCAGCGCGTGACGCCGCCGCGGTGATCGTGGCCACCGACACGGCGCCGACACTGCGCGCGGCCACCGTGCCGCTGCGATATTTGACGATGATGCCGTCAACCGGCGCATCGCGCAGGGCCTGCTGACGTTGCACGGTGCGCATGCCGGCATCGGCGGCAGCCGCAATGGCGCTGCCGCCGGACAGCAAGAGTACGGCGCTGCAGGCGATGGCGAGCGCGCGGGAATGATGGGTCTGAATCACGATGACGTCCTCTTCAAGATGAAATGCATGGCGAATGAGTGAGCGCGCAGCGGCCGCACATGCCACCGCTACACGTGCAGGGCCTGCGTTACCAGCCGAAACCGGCACCCACGCCGATCGAGCTGTCGTCGCCGCTGAGCGCACCGCCCACCGTCAACGTGGCGCGCGGGCTGATCGCACGCTGGTAGCCCACCGACAACGCCGATTCGCCGTTCTGGAACCCCACACCGGCACCGATGCGGTTCTGCGACGCGATACCCGCCACGCTGGCGGACATGTTCAACATCGCCGAGCTCATCGCGCCCTGACGGTCCAGGCGACGGTTCTGCCGACGCAGGCGGTCTTCGATATCGCCCTGGTAGCTTTCGAAGCTGTCGGCCATCGCGCTGTAGCGGCTGTCGGTGTAGCTGTTGGCCGCCGCAACCCCGCTGTCCAACTGCCCCTTGTTCACCGCATCGGTGGCGCGCACTCCGGCCGCCACATTGGCCACCTGACGCTCGCCGCCGACGCTGCCCACCGACACCGTGTTGGCACGATCGGCCACCGAGCCCTGACCCAGGGCCAGCGCGCCCTGCGCACTGGCACGTGCGCCCTGACCGATCGCCGTGCCGGAGGCCGCGCTGACCTGCGCGCCTTCGCCCATCGCCACCGCATTGGTGGCCACCGCGGCAATCTGCGTATTGGCGCCCACCGCCGTGCTGCCATCGGCATTGACGCGTGCATTGCTGCCGATCGCCGTGTCGTTGGGGCCATGCGCATACGCGCTGCCGCCAATTGCAGTACCGGTGACGTGGTTGGCCACTGCCGCAGTGCCGACCGCCGTGGACGTTGCCGACGGCGTGATGCTGCCGACCACGGCGGCGGTGGGCGTGCCCTGCACGCCATCGGCCTGCGCAGGACTGCCTGCCGACGCCGTGGCGAGCGAGACCGCGACATCGCCGGTGTCGTCCGTTGCCTGCGTTGCCAGTGCGCCAGCGGCAAGGTCGCTTGCACCACTGCCGCCCACCGCATTGGCCGCCGACGACACGCGGGCCGATGCCACGCGCGCGGCGCTGCCGCGTGACGCTACTGCCGTGCCGCCACGCGCATCCAGCTCGCTGACCTTGCTGTCCAGGGCCGTCAATGCAGCGCCCACATTGCTGTAACTGCTGCCCTGGATCACGTAGGTCGGCGCGACGAACATGCCCTGCGCGCCGATCGCCGCACCGCCGCCCAGGAAGCTGGCCGCATTGCTCAACGACTGGAACAGTTGCCCGCCATTGAGCGCATCGGTGCTGCCCGCTGCAACCGCACCGGCACCGACATTGACGATGCGACGGCTGGCCGGACCGCCGCGGCCGTTGCCATTGCCCACCGAGACCACCTCGGCCTGGTCACTGCGTGCACCTGCGCCGAGCGCAACGGAATCGGCGCCGTTGGCACCGGCGTTGGTGCCCACCGCCACCGCGTTGCGCCCGCTCTCGCGGGTAAAGGCGTTGTAGCCCAGTGCCAGGCTGTTGTTGCCGAGCGCACGCGCCTGCACGCCCAACGCGACCGCCGCACTGCCGATGTCGCCGACGAACACCCCGACGCTGGCGTCGCGCCCGATCGCAATCGCATCGGCGGCGTCGGCCCTGGCGTTGGTGCCCAGCGCGATGGCATCGCGATGGACGATCGAGGTGTCGGCACCGCTGCCGATTGCAATACTGCGGTTGTTTGCGGCACGCGCGTCGTAGCCGATGGCAATGCCTTCCTCGCCCCAGGCCGAGGCCGCGCCGCCGAGCGCCACGGCACGTGGCGCGGACGCCGCTGCGCTATGGCCGATCGCCACCGCATCGGTATTGCTGCCATTGGGAAAGACATTGGCGTTGTAGCCCAGGGCAATTGCATAGTCGGCCTGGCTCTGCGCGCCAGCCCCGATGGCAATGCCCCCGACACCGGACGCGCCAGCACTGCGCAGCGTGTTGCTGATGAGCGAGAAGCCGCCCACGGTGATGCTGCGCTCGCCGGTCGATGCCGCGCTGCTGCCAACGGCGATACTGCTTTCGCCAAAACCCAGCGCATTGAAGCCCACCGCCGTCGCCAGGCTGGCGGCGGAGGTGGCATTGAACCCGAACGCCGACGATCCGGCGCCGCGTGCGGCCGAGAAACTTCCCAACGCGGCGGTGGTGTCCTCCAGCGCCTGCGCGCCGAAACCCACCGCGGTCGACTGCGTGCCCAGTGCCCTGGCACCGGTCCCCACGGCGGTGGCAAACACCTGCATGGCGGTGGCGCCGCCGCCCAGGGCGACTGCGCCGCGCCCTTGCGCGGTGGTGGCCTGCTCCTGCTCGCCGATGATGAAGCCGGCGGCATCCACCAGCGGCACCGTGGCAACACCGCCTACCGCCAGCGCCGAGGCGTCGGAGGCACTGGCATTGCGGCCAACCGCCACGGCGTCGCGCCCGATCGCCGCACTGCCCGATCCCAGCGCGCCGGCTCCCTCGCCCAGCGCATTGCTGGCACTGCCAAGCGCAATCGCATTGCTGCCTTCGGCAAAGGCCGCCGGCTCGTCGGTGTCGGACTTGGCCAACGCAAGATGGCTATCCAGGCGTACAGCGACCGCGCGCACGCTGTCCAGCTGCGCGACGTTCACCGCATCCGATGCCTCGGTCCCGGCCGCCACATTGGTGATCTGCCGGGTCAGGCCGGTCTGCACGTTGCCCACCGACACCGTGTTGCTGCGGTCCGCGTAGGAAAACGCGCCCAGCGCCACTGCGCTGGAGGCAGAACGGTTCCACGCATCGTCGACAAAGTCGCCTACCCGCGCGCCATAGCCGAGTGCCACCGCATCGATCCCGTTGGTCTGCGCATCGGCACCGATGGCGGTGTTGTTGCCGTTGAACCACGAGGTGCTGGCACGGGCACCGAGCGCGACGCTGTTTTCGGTATAGGTGACGCTGTCCTGGCCGATCGAGATGCTACCGTCGCCCATCGTCAACGCAAAACCGCCCAGCGAGACGGTGCCCGGTGCGAAGGTGCCCGCCGAGTGCCCGATCGCTATCGAATCGGTGTTGCCGGGTCGGTTGGGAAACACGTTGGAGTCGTAGCCGATCGCAATGGCATAGTCGGACTGACTCTGCGCGCCCGCACCGAAGGCGATGCCACCACGCCCGGTGGCCGCCGTGATTGCGCCGAAATCGCTGACACCCCCGATCACCACGCTCTGCGCACCGATGGCGAAAGCGGTATCGCCGATCGCAACGCTGCTGGCGCCATCGCTGCGCGCCCGGTAGCCGAAGGCGGTTGCCGTGTCGGCACTGGCCCGCGACAGGTAGCCACCGGCAGTGGACAGGAAACCGCTTGCCGTGGACAGGCCGCCTACTGCGGTCGCCCCGTCGCTGAAGGTCTGCGCGCGGTAGCCCAGCGCCGTGCTCTGCACGCCGTCGGCGCTGGCACCACTGCCAAGCGCGCTGGCAAATGGCGTGGCGGCCACCGCACCGCCCCCGATGGCGGTGGCGCCAACGCCTGCCGCCTGCGCGGCCAGTTCGCGTTGACCAATGACGAACCCGAACGCGTCGTAGTCGTAAACGGTGGCCACCCCCCCGAGGGCGACGGCCGATTCTCCGGCAGCCGTTGCGTTGTAGCCGATTGCGGTGGCATTGCGCTCCACCGCCAGGCTGCCGCCGCCGAGCGCGATGGTTCCATCGCCCAGGGCATTGCTTGCATTGCCCAACGCCAGCGCATCCTGCCCGTCGACAAAGGGCGGCAGGTCGCTGTCGGCCGCGGGTGTTGCCGCGCGCTGGGTCGTTGCACGCTCCAACGGTGCAGCCGCGGGGGCGGCATCGATGCCCGCATCGGGACCGCAGTGTTGCTGGCCATCGATCAGGCGGCATTGCGCGCCCGGCGCCGCCTGCGCGGTGGCCGCACCGGCAACACCCGCCATGCCGAACAGCACCACCCCCATGGATGCCGTCAGCAGGCTGCCGGCCTGTGCCCGCCGCATGCTTGGCCGGTGATGTCCGGTGGCGCAGGCATGCGCCGCCATTCGGTCGAGAGCGCCCTGCTCGAGACCGTCCTGCAGATAATGTCGTTTCATTACGCCTTACTCCCCATTGGCCTGGTGTGTAAAAAAACCGGCCACCGCGCGATTGCATCGCACGGTCCCCCTGAGGCTCTGTCGACATGCGCACACACGCCTTCTGCGGCGGAAAAACCTCCTGCGCAAAAGATTCAATCAAGTAAATAAACGGATGCAGCAGATAATGCGGAAATTCCGCAACTGGATAACGCCAGATGAATCTATTGAAAAACACAGTATTCAAATGCGCTAGACGTCGCATTATCGAAGTGGCGACCATCCACCCCTGAAAAACTAGTATTTTTATTAGTTACTTAAAAAATACCACGTACCGGCGTTTTCATTTACTTGCATACGATCTTCATGCCACCTGCAGACCGGCATCGCGCAGCGCGCTTGCGCTTCGATCTGCTGGAGGCCGTGGGCGGTCGGGGTGGGGTACGGAGTGCGCTCGGCTGTCGTGCTGGCCGGCCCTGCGCCAGGCCGGGCGCAGCAGGTATCACGGCGCAGCGGTCGCGCTGGCCGCCCAGCGGGCGCCATCAATCACCGGCGCAGGGACATCGCTGCCACCACGCGGCGCGCCTGGCGAACGCCGATGTCAGGCCATCGCGCAAACGACAACGCCCGCGCGCAGGGCTGCACACGGCCGTGAATGATGGCGCTGGCAGCGGGCGAGGTCCGTCGCTCACCCGGCTGGTTCCGGCAATCGGCCGGCATGCGGCTGGTTCCCGCGCCGGCCGCACGGCGTGCGCCAAATGCAGCCGGATCGCCGCGCGCCCGGGTCAGCGCGCGCGGCGTGCAGCCATCAGCCGCACCAGACGCGCGCGTTGCGGAACATCCGCAGCCACGGCGAATCGTCGCCCCAGTCGGCCGGATGCCAACTCAGGTTCGCCGTGCGTGGGGTGCGCTCGGGATGCGGCATCAGGATGGTGGCGCGGCCATCGGTGCTGGTCAGCCCGGTGATGCCGTCCGGCGAGCCGTTCGGATTGAGCGGGTAACGCAAGGCCGCTGCGCCGTCGCCGTCGACGAAACGCAAGGCCACGCGCGCGGCGGCCTGGTCCACGGCAGTCTCGAACTCGGCCCGGCCTTCGCCGTGCGCCACCGCCACCGGAATCCGCGAACCGGCCATGCCGCGCAGGAAGATCGACGGCGATTCCACCACTTCCAGCAGCGCGGTGCGTGCTTCGAACTGTTCGCTGCGGTTGCGCAGAAAGCGCGGCCAATGCTCGGCACCGGGAATGATGTCCTTGAGCTGGCTGAGCATCTGGCAGCCGTTGCACACGCCCAGCGCGAACGTATCGCCGCGCGCAAAGAATGCGGCAAACGCATCGCGTAGTGCCGACCGCTCCAGGATCGAGGTTGCCCAGCCACGCCCGGCACCCAGCACGTCGCCGTAGCTGAAACCGCCGCACGCTGCGAAGCCGACGAACTCGCTCAACTCCACGCGGCCTTCGATCAGGTCGCTCATGTGCACGTCGTAGGCGCGGAAACCGGCGCGCTCGAAGTTGTAGGCCATTTCGATCTGCCCGTTGACGCCCTGCTCGCGCAGGATCGCCACCTTGGGCCGCGCACCGGTGGCCACGAACGGCGCCGCCACATCTTCCGAGGGGTCGAACACCAGTTTCGGACGCAGCCCGGGCGCCTGGAAATCGCGCGCCAGCGCGCGCTCCTCGTCGGCACTGTCCGGGTTGTCGCGCAGCTTCTGCATGGCATGGGTCACCGACCACCACGCGTCGAACAGCTCTTCCCAGCGCCATTCGGCCAGCACGCGGCCCTGCCCGCTCACGCGGATGCGCGGCGCGCCGGTGGGGCGTGCAATGCGCTGCGCGCATTCGGTCAAGGCGTGGCGCTCGACCAGATCGGCGAACGCGGCGCGGTCTTCGCTGGCGATCTGCACCACCGCACCGAGCTCTTCGTTGAACAGGCTACGGAATGCGTCCTCGCCCCATGCATCCAGGGTGATGTCCAGGCCCTGACGCGACGCGAACGCCATCTCGCACAGCGCCGCAAACGCACCGCCATCGCTGCGGTCGTGGTACGCCAGCAGCAGACCGCTCTCGCGTGCATCGCCAATCAGCTCAAAGAAGCTGCGCAGCCGCTGCGCATCGTCCAGGTCCGGCACTTCGCCGCCAAACGCCGGCAACGCCGCGTCATCGGCATACACCTGCGCCAGCACCGAGCCACCCAGACGCTGCTTGCCGCCACCCAGCCCGATCAACCACAGCTCGCTCTCTTCGTCGTTGCGCAACAACGGCGTCAACTGCCGGCGCACATCGCCGACCGGCGCAAAGGCGCTGATGATCAACGAGACCGGTGAAACGCTCTTGTGGGTAATGACGGGACCCGGGACCCGGGACCCGGGACCCGGAACAGCAGGATCGGCGGCGACGGAGGCGCCATCGGCGAACGACGCTGATTCACGCTCTTGCGTTTGCGGTTGCTTTTCCCGAGTCCCGGGTCCCGGGTCCCGGGTCCCGCCCGTCACCCACTGCGCCTGCATCGACAGCGAGTCTTTGCCTACCGGTACGCTCAGTTCGAGCGCAGGGCACAGTTCCATGCCGATTGCGCGCACGGCGTCGTACAGCAAGGCGTCTTCGCCGTTGTGGCCGGCGGCGGCCATCCAGTTGGCCGAAAGCTTGATGCTGTCCAGCCGCTGCACCGGGGCAGCGCACAGGTTGGTGATCGCTTCGCCCACCGCCATGCGTGCGGACGCAGCCGCGTTCAACAGCGCCAGCGGGGTGCGCTCGCCGATCGACATCGCCTCGCCTTCGAAGGTGTCGAAGCCGGCCAGGGTGATCGCGCAATCGGCCAGCGGCAGCTGCCACGGCCCGATCATCTGCTCGCGCGCAGTCAACCCGCCCACGCTGCGGTCGCCGATGGTGACCAGAAAACTCTTGGACGCCACGGTGGGATGCGCCAGCACGCGCAGGCCGGCCTGCTGCAGGTCCAGCGAGGCGGTCTGCAACACCGGCCACTGCGGCGCCGGCGGATGCACGGCATCGCGATGCATCTTCGGCGCCTTGCCGAAGAGCACGTCCATTGGGAGGTCGATGGGGAGATCGTTGGAGGAGCCGGGACCCGCGACCCGGGACCCGGGACCCGTAACGGCGGCGTCCCGCGCTGCCGTCGGTATCGCAGCACCTTCCGACGCAAGCTGTTGCGTTTGCTCTTCCCGGGCCCCGGGTCCCGGGGCCCGAGTTCCAGCGTCCAACGTCCCATACCCCACCACCAGCCGCTCCTCGGCCGTGGCCACGCCGACTGTGGCGAACGGGCAGCGTTCGCGGGCGCAGATTGCGGCGAATTCTTCAAGGCGCGCCTGCGGCACGCCGAGCACATAGCGTTCCTGCGATTCGTTGCACCACAGTTCCAGCGGCGACAGCGAGGGGTCGTCGGTGAGCACGCGGCCCAGGTCGATGATGCCGCCCACGCCGGAGTCGTGCAGCAGCTCGGGAATGGCGTTGGACAGGCCGCCCGCGCCCACGTCGTGGAACCAGCGGATCGGATTGTCGATGCCCAGCGCCACGCAGCGGTCGATGACCTCCTGGCAGCGGCGCTCCATTTCCGGGTTTTCGCGCTGCACGCTGGCGAAATCCAGCGCTTCGGCGCTGTCGCCGGCAGCCACCGAACTGGCCGCACCACCGCCCAGGCCGATCAGCATCGCCGGGCCGCCCAGCACGATCACTGCATCGCCCGGCTGCAGGCGCAGCTTTTCGACCTGGTTGCGATCGATCGCGCCCAGGCCACCGGCCAGCATGATCGGCTTGTCGTAGGCGCGGGTCAGGCCCGGGCCTTCGGCGAGCTCAAAGCTACGGAAATAGCCGAGCAGGTTGGGCCGGCCGAATTCGTTGTTGAAGGCCGCGCCGCCGAGCGGGCCGTCGAGCATGATGTCCAGCGCCGGCGCCATGCGCGGGTTCAGCGCGCGCGGCGCTTCCCACGGCTGCGGCAGGGTGGGAATGCGCAGGTGCGACACCGAAAACCCGGTCAGGCCGGCCTTGGGCTTGCCGCCGCGGCCGGTGGCGCCCTCGTCGCGAATCTCGCCGCCCGCGCCGGTGGCCGCACCGGGGAATGGCGCGATCGCGGTGGGGTGGTTATGCGTTTCCACCTTGATCGCGAAGGCCGACGGCAGCACCGCCTCGCTGCGGTACTCGCCGCTGACCGGGTCCGGGCGATAGCGCGCGGCCGGCACGCCTTCCACCACCGCCGCGTTGTCGCTGTAGGCGGACAAGGTGTGCTGCGGGGTCTGCTGGTGGGTGTGCTTGATCATGCGGAACAGCGAGCGTTCCTGCGGCTTGCCGTCGATGGTCCAGCTGGCATTGAAGATCTTGTGCCGGCAATGCTCGGAATTGGCCTGGGCGAACATCATCAGTTCGACATCGGCCGGGTCGCGCCCCAGCGCGGCGAAGCGTTCGCGCAGGTAGTCGATCTCGTCCTGCGCCAGCGCCAGGCCCAGATCGCGGTTGGCCTGCTCCAGCGCGTCCAGCGGCACGCGTTGCAACTGGCCCGGGTCGGGCACGTTGAACAGTGCCTCGGCAGCGGCGGCCGAGCCAAGCAGCGACTGCGTCATCGGGTCGTGCAGCAGCTTGGCCACGGCAGCCTGCGCGGCCGCGTCCTCCGGCCAGCCGGCCAGGTCGATGCGGGTGCCGCGTTCCACGCGCTGGATCGGCTGCCCGGCGCCGCGCACCAGTTCGGTGGCCTTGCTGGACCACGGCGACAGCGTGCCCAGCCGCGGCACCACATAGCGCGAGGAGGCATCCGCGTCGCATGGCGCGGGGGCGGCGTCGGCCTGCAGGATCCGCTGCAAGGTGGCTTGATCGGGCGCTTGCCCGGCTTCGGCGCGGATGAAGTACACGTGCCAGGCGCCGGTGATGCGCAGCGCGGGAACGAGGGTTTGCAGGCGGGTTTCGAGCCGAGCGCGGCGGAACGGCGAAAGGGCGGAAGCGCCCTCGAGGACCATCATGTCCGGGGAACCGTGTCAGAAACGGGGCTGCAGATTGTAACGGAGCCGGTGGGTCGGCGTCGGTCGGGTGTGCGGTGTTACGGATCGGGAATGGAGAATGGGGAATGGAGAATGGGGAATGGGGAATGGGGAGTCGGGAGTCGGGAGTCGGGAGTCGGAATCGTCAGGCATGCAGGCCTTTGCGCGGGCCCATGCCCATGCCGGCGTGTTGCGCCGGCCGGCAGTAGGGGATGTGGCCAGATGGCGTCCGGGCGCCGGAAACAGCAAAGGCCCGGATGCGGACGCACCCGGGCCTTTGCCATTGCACAGACCACCACCGCGACGGCGCCATCGACGAGGCGCCGCGATGATCAGGGCTGAGCCCGCCTCAGCGGCTGCCGCCCGCCGTGGTCACGGCACGCTTTTCCAGCGCTTCACGCAACTGCGCCGGCGGCAGGTAGCCGCCGAGCTGGGTCCCGTCGGGTGCAAAGATCGCCGGGGTGCCGTTGACGCCCAGGCGCTGGCCCAGCGTGTATTCCATCGACACCGGGTTCTTGCAGTCCTTGGACGCCACCGGCTGGCCGGACTTGGCGGCGGTGAGCGCCTGCTTGCGATCGGCCGCACACCAGACCGCAATCATTTCCTTGTGGTCCTGGCTACCCAGCCCCATGCGCGGGAATGCCAGGTATTCCACGGCGATACCCTGCTTGTTGAGCTCGCCGATCTCGCTGTGCAGCTTGCGGCAGTAACCGCATTCTACGTCGGTGAAGACGGTGACGGTGTACTTCGGGTTGGCTGGCGCGAACACGATGCGATCGGCCTTGGGCACGGTGTCCAGCTGCTTGCGCCGATAGGCCAGCAGGCCCGGGCTGGCCGCGAACTGCTTGTTCTGGATGTCGAACGGCTGGGCCTGGATCAGGTAGCGGCCATCATCGCTGACGTACAGCACCTGCCCACCGACCACCACTTCGCGGAAGCCGGGGAACGGCGCGGCGCCGATGTAGTCGGGCTTGAAGTCCGGGTCCAGCGCCTTGAGCGCCGCGCCCACACGCTGATCCACATTGCCAGCAGCGGCAGGCGCGGTGGCGGCCGGCTTGGCGCCAGCGTTGCTTGCCGCGGGCTGCGAGGATTGCGCGCAGGCGGTGAGGCTGAGGGCGCCCAGCAGTGCGGCGATGGCAAGACGATACATTCACGCATCCAGTGGAATGGGGTGGCTGGATTCTCGCACAGGGCAGATGAAGCCAGGCAGCGGCCGCGACAGTTTGTTCGTTCGCCGGCCGGTGGGTTCGTGACCATTCGACGCCGGGCATGCACCGCAGGCCCGCGGGCGCTACCAATTGCGCGACCGGCGCCATCGATCCTCGGGGAACGCGCGTGCAGGCGACGGTGCCGTCCCGGCAACACCTCGCTAGCCGCGCGGGTGGTGCCTGGCATGCAGCGTCTGCAGGTGCTGCCGTGCGACCAGCGTGTAGATCTGGGTGGTGGACAGCGAGCTGTGGCCCAACAGCATCTGCAGCGCGCGCAGGTCGGCGCCGTGGTTGAGCAGATGGGTCGCAAAGCTATGCCGCAGGCCGTGCGGGCTGACCGTTGCCGGGTCGATGCCGGCCGGCGCCGCGTAGCGTTTGACCAGCGCCCAGAACTGCTGGCGGCTGGGCGGCTGGCGCGCAGCGTCGATGAACAGGGGCACCTGCCCGTCCACGGCGGGTACCGGCTTCCCGTCGGCCAGCAGCGTGCGCGCCTCGCGCAGATAGCGTTCCAGCCAATGCTGCGATTCTTCGCCCAGCGGCACCAGGCGCTCCTTGCTGCCCTTGCCGGTGACGCGCAGCACGCCCTGGCGCAGGTTGACGCCCACCGCCGGCAGGGTGACCAGCTCGCTGACCCGCAGCCCGGCCGCATACATCAGCTCGAGCATGGCGCGGTCGCGCAGGCCGAGCGGCGTCTGGATGTCGGGCGCGGCCAGCAAGGCATCGATCTGGGTTTCGGTCAGCGCCTTGGGCAGCGAGCGCGGCAATCGCGGCGGGTCCAGCAGCGTGGCGGGGTCGTCGCTGCGCACGCCATCGCGCAGACACAGGCCGTAGAAGGCGCGCAAGGTCGACAACAGCCGGGCATTGCTGCGCGGCGAATACCGCGCCTCGGTGCGCCAGCGCAGGTAGTCGAACAACACCGCGCGGTCGACGCCGAGCAGGCCGCCGCCGGCACCATCGCGCCAGCGTGCCAGCCCTTCCAGATCGCGCCGGTAGCTCTCCAGGGTCTGCCGCGCCACGCCCTGTTCGGCCCACAACCGATCCAGAAAGCGCTCGATGGCCGCGGCGTCGGCCGCCTGGACGGGTGGCAACTGCTGGGCAAGCTGGCGGCGTTCGGCGGGACTGCTGGCTGACATCGCAACAGCATAACGGGCGGCGCGGTTGAGGGGCGCTGCGCTGGCTGTCGCCTGCGCAACCTGCCCGGATGCGCGGCGTCGTGGTGCCGCTGCGCCAAGCGGCTGTGCCAGGCTTGGCCGACCTCGTCACCTCCACAGAGACCGACAACCGGCAGCGGTGTGGCGGGAATGCGGCGGTCTACGCGCCGCGGGCCGGCACCACGGCAGGCAGACGCTGGGCACAGGCACGCGCCCGATCGAGACGCCTGGCGCGGCGCGATGTAGATGGCGCAGCACGTGCACGCCCCGGATCGCCGTCACCGCAGCGCAGCGTTGCGCCGCGCCTGCCGGCCGCTATGCTCGCGCCATGACCTCGATCCCGTCGCCTCGTGTTGCACGGCCCCCCGCCCTGGTGGGCTGGCGACTGCTGGCGCTGTGCTACGACGCCTGGCCGGTGCTGGCGCTGTCGATGCTGATCTCCGCCGCGTTCACGCTGGGCTTTACGCTCGCCGGGCACCCGGCGCGCGAAAACATCGCTCCCTTCAGCAGTTGGCAGTGGCTGCTGTGGCTGTGCTGCTGGGTCGCCGGCGGAATCTACGCCACGGTGAGCTGGCGGCGCGGTGGGCAGACCCTGGGCATGCGCCCGTGGCGACTGCAGCTGCAAGGGCCATCACCCAGCTGGCGACAGGCCTGGATGCGTTATGCAGTGGGCACGCTGTCGCTGATGCTGGGCGGCGCCGGATTCTGGTGGGCATGGCTGGATCGCGAGCGCCTGACCTGGCATGACCGTGCGAGTGGCACCCGGCTGGAGCGCCGCATCCAGCCAGGCCATCAACCCCGATAACCGTCCCCACTGCACCATGGTCGTCGACACGGCAGTGGCGTACGTGACGCGTCTGCACTCAACCGCACTGCCCCTCAAGGCGTGCCCGCCAGCACCGCGTGTCCAGCAAGGCGGCCAGCACCCACCTTCGCTGCTGCCTAAAAGTCGGCAGAGGGCCGCTCGATCAGTGCTTGCAGCCCGTAACCAAGCAGGTACAGAACCGCCAGCATCGGCGGATACAACAGGGCGTACGCCCACGCCCAGGAGAGATGCTCCAGAAAGGCCGTCGCGCCCACTGCATGCACCATCTCCAGCTGCGGCGTGAGCGGCAGCTGCAACAGGACGAAGCTCCCCTTCGGGTCGGTGCTCGCATTGGCGGCCCAGACGCACAGCAGGGTTACCGCCAGATAAGGCAGACACAGCAGCAGCCCACCGATACTTACGCGACGCATACGGCACCATTGGCTAGCACATCATCTCCCGGCTGGCGGACGTGCCGCGCCAGCGGACGCGGCGTAACGGACCAGCTAATGCCCTGCGGCACACACGGCATCGCATCGCGCCAGGAGCAGCGTTTAGCTACTGCGTCGCCTGAACAACCACACCGACACCCCCAACATCACCATCGGCGGCAATGCGTAGGCGATGCGGTAGTCCAGCTTGAGCGCGCCGGCCATGCGGCCGAAGAACAGCTGCAGCAGCCAGAATCCCAGTGCAAACAGGATGCCCAGGAACAGGCGTTTACCCAGACCACCGCTGCGCAGCGAGCCGAACGAAAACGGGATGGCCGCCATGCACAGCGCCAGCACGTTGAGCGGGTAGAACCAGCGACTCCAGTACTGGTCTTCGTAATCGCGCGCATCCAGGCCGTTGCGGCGCCGGTACTCGATGCTCTGCTGCAGTTCGTGGGCCGAGAGATTGCGCGGCTTGGCCAGTCCGGCCGCCAGCGCCGCAGGACTCAGCTGCGACTGCCAGGGCAGTTCCGGGAAGGTTTCGCGCTGCACCGAGCGTTCCTGGAAGGTATCGCGGCGCACCTGGTGCAAGGTCCAGCGGCCATCACGGTGCTCGGCCACCGCTGCGTAGGTCAGCTGCTGCATGCGGCCGCTGGCGTCCAGGTGATACAGGCGTACGTCGTGCAGGGCCAGCGCGGTACCGCCGCCCTCGAGCAGCTTTTCTTCGCCGCTGAGTGCATTGAGGAAGGTGTCGCCTTCGCGCGCCCACAGGCCCGAGTAGCGCGCCATTGCCATGTTGCTGTTGTAGCGCGCGCTGGTCTTGAGCGTGTCGGCCTGGTTCTGGGCCCATGGCCCGATCGTCTCGCCGCTGATCACCATGCCTGCGGTCAGCAGCGCCATTGCGGCCACCACCGAAGCGGACATGCGCTTGCGCGACACGCCCAGCGCACGCAGCGCGGTCAATTCCGAGGTTGCCGCCAACTGACCCAGGCCCATCAGCGCGCCGATGACGGCGGCGGTGGGGAACAAGGTGTAAGCCCGGCGCGGCACGGTATAGGCCACATAGGCCACCGCATGCCCGAAGCTGTAGCTGCCCTGCCCGATGCTCTTGGCTTCGCTGGCAAACGCATTGACCAGGTCCAGGCCCAACAGCACCGCCCAGGTCAGCAGCACGGTGAACAACACTACCCGACCGACATACCAATCGTGGACCCGCGGCATCAGCCTCATGCGCGCACCCTCGGCCGACGCACGCGGCCATCGCGCGCATATGCCCAGATCGCCACGCCCAGCAGCGGCAGGGTCAGCCACCACAGGCCCAGCGCGGCCGGGGTCTTCCCGTTGGCGATCCACTGGGTGCCGACGATCATCAGATTGGTGCCGACCATGTACGCCAGGAACGCCAGCATGATCCGGCCATAGCGCTGCTGGCGCGGCGCGCTGCGCGACAGCGGCAGGGTCAGCAGGGCAAAAGCCAGCGCCAGCAGCGGCGGCGCCAGCCGCTCGTGCAGCTGCGCACGCGCGGCCGGGCGTTCATCGCTAAGCAATTGGGTGGTCCACATCACTTCCGGGTCGTTGGCATCGTGCACCTGGGTGCGGTCGGGTAGCGCCACGTCGTTGCTGGCGAACTCCATCAGGCGGTAATCCAGGGTGGCGCCCGCGGCCGGGCCCTCGATGCGGTAGCCGTCTTCCAGGCGCAGGTAGCGGTCGGTCTTGCCTTCGAAGAACATCGCCCCGCGTTGCGCGGTGACCACATCGATGCGGTCGTCCTTCTGGCGCTGCAGGAACACCTTGCCCAGGCCCTTGCCGTCGGCCGAAATCGTGGTCAGGTAGACCACGCCGCCGCCGGACAGCGGGGTGAACTTGCCCGACTCCAGGCCGGCCATCAGCACGCTGCGGTTGGCGTCTTCCAGCATGGTCTCGGCGGTGCGGCTGGCCCAGGGGCCCAACCAGAGCGAACACAGCCCGATGATGGCCACCACCGGCACCACCAGCATCAGCATCGGCCGCAACATGCGCCTGGGACCCACGCCAATGGCGGTGATGACGGCCATTTCTGAATCGCGGTACAGCCGCGCCAGCGCCAGCAACAGGCCCAGCATCAGCGCCAGCGGAAGGATGATGGGCAGGTAGGCCACGAACTGCAGGCCCACCTGCGACAGCAGCAAGCGAGCGGGGATGCGGCCGTCGGCGATATTGCCGAGGATATCCACCAGCACACCGCCGACGCTGACGACCAGCAGCACGATCAAGGTGGCCAGGAAGCTCTGGGTGAAATCGCTAAGCAGGTATCGATCGAGCTTCGGCATGGGGTGGGCTTGTTTTAAACTCTCGGATTCGTTCGCGGCGCCGCCAGCCTAGTCCGGTTGGCGTAAACAGCCCGCGATTGTACGGATTTGCCTACGGAATCTGATCAATGGCCCTGCAATTCACCCTGAACCAAGACGCGCCGGCAAGCGCTGCCGTCGACTGCATCGTGGTTGGCGTGTTCGCCGACAAGACCCTTTCGCCTGCCGCCCAGGCGCTGGACAGCGCCAGCCAGGGCCGTCTGAGCGCGCTGGTGGCACGCGGCGACGTGACCGGCAAGACCGGCAGCACCACGCTGGTCCATGACCTGCCGGGCGTCAGCGCCCCGCGCGTGCTGGTGGTGGGGCTGGGCGAAGCCGGCAAGTTCGGCGTGGCGCCCTACCTGAAGGCCATCGGCGATGCGACCCGTGCGCTGAAGACCGGCGCGGTGGGCACCGCCCTGCTCACCCTGACCGAACTCAGCGTCAAGGCCCGCGATGCAGCCTGGAACATCCGCCAGGCGGTGACCGTCAGCGACCACGCGGCCTACCGCTACACCGCCACCCTGGGCAAGAAGAAGGTCGACGAGAGCGGCCTGAGCACCCTGGCCATCGCCGGCGACGACGCCCGCGCACTGGCCGTGGGCGTGGCCACCGCCGAGGGCGTGGAGTTCGCCCGCGAGCTGGGCAACCTGCCGCCGAACTACTGCACCCCGGCCTACCTGGCCGACACCGCGGCCGCGTTTGCCGGCAAGTTTCCCGGCGCCGAGGCCGAGATCCTGGACGAGGCGCAGATGGACGCGCTGGGCATGGGCTCGCTGCTGTCGGTGGCGCGCGGCTCGGCCAACCGCCCACGCCTGATCGTGCTGAAGTGGAACGGCGGCGGCGACGCGCGCCCGTATGTGCTGGTCGGCAAGGGCATCACCTTCGACACCGGCGGCGTCAACCTCAAGACGCAGGGCGGCATCGAGGAAATGAAGTACGACATGTGCGGTGGTGCCAACGTCATCGGCACCTTCGTGGCCACGGTCAAGGCCGAGCTGCCGATCAACCTGGTGGTGGTGGTGCCGGCGGTGGAAAACGCCATCGACGGCAATGCGTACCGCCCGTCGGACGTGATCACCAGCATGTCCGGCAAGACCATCGAGGTCGGCAACACCGACGCCGAGGGCCGCCTGATCCTGTGCGATGCGCTGACCTATGCCGAACGCTTCAACCCCGAAGCGCTGGTGGACGTGGCCACGCTGACCGGCGCCTGCATGGTGGCACTGGGCCACCAGACCGCCGGCCTGATGAGCAAGCACGACGACCTGGCCAACGAATTGCTGGCCGCCGGCGAGCACGTGTTCGACCGCGCCTGGCGCCTGCCGCTGTGGGACGAATACCAGGGCCTGCTGGACTCCACCTTCGCCGACGTCTACAACATCGGCGGCCGCTGGGGCGGCGCGATCACGGCGGGTTGCTTCCTGTCGCGCTTCACCGAAAACCAGCGCTGGGCGCACCTGGACATTGCCGGCGTGGCCAGCGACGAAGGCAAGCGCGGCATGGCCACCGGCCGCCCGGTCGGGCTACTGACGCAGTGGTTGCTGGACCGCGCCGAAGGTGGGAATTGAGAATCGGGAATCGGGAATTGTGAAAGCCCCTCATCCTCAAGCAACGCCGCGACCTCGGAGGTCACGGCGCTGCTGTGCCCATTCCCAATTCCCCTCTCCCGATTCCCTGCCCTGATGCCCCGTGCCGACTTCTATCTGATCGCCAAGCCGCGCTTCCTCAACGAACCGCTGCGGCTGGTCTGTGAGCTCGCGCGCAAGGCCAACGACGCCAACCTGTCCACGTTGATCCTGGCCCGCGATGCAGAACAGGCCGAAGCACTGGACGACCTGCTGTGGGCGTTCGACGACGAAGCCTATGTGCCGCACCAGATCGCCGGCACCGACGAGGAAGACGAACTGGCGCCGGTGCTGATCGCCGCGCCCGAATTCGCCGCGCCCTCGCGCCCGCTGGTGATCAACCTGCGCGACGACCCGTACCTGGGCGCCTGCGACCGCGTGCTGGAAGTAGTGCCCGCCGACCCCGCCGCCCGCGAACCGCTGCGCGAACGCTGGAAGCAATACAAGGCCCTGGGCCTGGAACTGACCAAGTACGACATGTGAGTGGGGCTGGGATTGGGGAGCTGGGATTGGGGATTCGTCAAAGCAGATTGCTGCGCGCCCCGAGGCTACATCCAACGACCAATCCAACGCGGCCGATGTTCGCTCCACAGCACCAACACTGACGTTAACGAGTGGATGGCCAGTGATTCTCGCCGGCCCCATGACGCAACCAATCCCGACTCCCGATTCCCGAATCCCAGCCCCTCTATGACCACCCTCGCCTCCAGCTACGACCCCGCTTCCTTCGAATCGCGCCTGTATGCGCAGTGGGAGGCGGCTGGCTATTTCGTGCCGTCCGGCCAGGGCGAGCCGTACACCGTGTTGCTGCCGCCGCCGAATGTCACCGGCACGCTGCACATGGGCCATGCGTTCCAGCAGACGCTGATGGATGCACTGGTGCGCTATCACCGCATGCGCGGTTACGACACGCTATGGCAGGTGGGCACCGACCATGCCGGCATCGCCACCGAGATGGTGGTGTCGCGCAATCTGGCGCTGGAAGGCAACGGGGAAACGCGCGACTCGCTGGGGCGCGAAGGGTTCATCGCCAAGGTGTGGGAATGGAAGGCCGAATCCGGCGACACCATCGAGCGCCAGATGCGCCGGCTGGGCACCTCCAGCGATTGGTCGCGCAGCACCTTCACCATGGATCCGCAGCCGTCGGCGGCGGTCAACGAAGCGTTCGTGCGCTGGTACGAGCAGGGCCTGATCTATCGCGGCCAGCGCCTGGTCAACTGGGACCCGGTGCTGAAGACCGCCATCTCCGATCTGGAAGTGGAAAACGTCGAAGAAGACGGCTTCCTGTGGTCGATCCGTTACCCGTTGGCCGATGGCGTGACCTACGAACACGTCGAGCACGATGCCGACGGCGTCGAGACCCTGCGCGAAACCCGCGACTACTTGGTGGTGGCCACCACGCGCCCGGAAACCATGCTGGGCGACACCGCGGTGATGGTGCACCCGGACGATGCGCGCTATGCCAGCCTGCACAGCGCACGCATCGTGCTGCCGCTCACCGGCCGCCAGGTGCCGGTGATCACCGACGATTACGTGGACCGCGCATTCGGCACCGGCGTGGTCAAGGTCACACCTGCGCATGATTTCAACGACTATGCGGTGGGTGTGCGGCATGACCTGCCGTTGATCAACCTATTTACCGTTACCGCGACCATCAACGACAACGCGCCGGAGCGTTATCGCGGGCTGGATCGTTACGACGCGCGCAAGCTGGTGCTGTCCGAGCTGGAAGACCTCGGCATCCTGGTGGAAACCAAACCGCACAAGCTGCAGGTGCCGCGCGGCGATCGCACCGGCCAGGTGATTGAGCCCTATCTCACCGACCAGTGGTTCGTGAAGATGGACGCGCTGGCCAAGCGCGGCCTGGAGCTGGTCGAAAGCGGCCAGGTCAAGTTCGTGCCGCCGAACTGGATCAACACCTATCGCCACTGGATGGAAAACATCCAGGATTGGTGCATCAGCCGTCAGCTGTGGTGGGGCCACCGCATTCCGGCGTGGTTCGACGATGCCGGCAAGTATTACGTCGGCCACGACGAAGCCGAGGTGCGTGCGACGCATGGCCTGGGCGCAGAGATCGCGTTGCATCAGGACAGCGATGTGCTGGAAACCTGGTTCTCCTCCCAGCTGTGGCCGTTTTCCACGCTGGGCTGGCCGGAGGCGGCCGCGATGGCCGAGCGCGGCTTCGAGCGCTATCTGCCCTCCAGCGTGCTGGTCACCGGGTTCGACATCATCTTCTTCTGGGTGGCGCGCATGATCATGGCCACCGACAGCTTCACCGGCCAGGTGCCGTTCCGCGATGTCTACATCACCGGCCTGATCCGCGATGCGCAAGGCCAGAAGATGTCCAAGTCCAAGGGCAACGTGCTCGACCCGCTGGACATCATCGACGGCATCAGCATCGAAGCGCTGGTTGCCAAGCGCACGCATGGCTTGATGCAGCCGCGCATGGCCGAAAAGATCGAAAAAGCCACGCGCCGTGAATTCCCGGACGGCATCATCGCCCACGGTGCAGACGCGCTGCGCTTCACCATCGCCGCGCTGGCCACCCACGGCCGCGACATCAAGTTCGACCTGGGGCGCGCCGAAGGCTACAAGAACTTCTGCAACAAGTTGTGGAATGCCACGCGCTTCGTGCTGATGAACACCGAAGGCGCACGCTTCAACGGCGTGCCGCAGCCGCGTACCGAAGCGGAGAAGTGGATCCTGGCGCGGCTGGACAAGGTCACTGCCGAAACGCACGCGCATTACGCCAACTATCGCTTCGACCTGCTCGCGCAGTCGCTGTACGAGTTCGCCTGGAATGCGTTCTGCGACTGGTTCGTGGAACTGGCCAAGCCCGCGCTCAACGGCGAGGACGCCGCGGATGCGACCAGCACCCGCCACACCCTGCTGTACGTGCTCGATGCGTTGCTGCGTTTGCTGCACCCGTTGACCCCGTTCGTCACCGAAGAGCTGTGGCAGCAGGTTGCACCGCGCCTGGGCATCACCGCTGCAACGATCTCACTGCAGGCCTTCCCGCAGGTCGGCGATGTGGACACCAGCAGCTACGCCAGCGCAGACGCCGATGTCGAATGGCTGAAGTCGATGGTGTCGGCATTACGCCGCGTGCGCAGCGAATTGAACGTGCCGCCCTCCAAGCAGGTGCGCCTGCTGCTGCAGGCCGGCACTGCCGAGGACCGCCCGCGCGTTGCCCGCTTCGCCTCGCAGCTGTCGTTCCTGCTCAAGCTGGAGACGATCGACTGGCTGGACGCCGGCCAGGACACGCCACCGGCCGCCACCGCCATCGTCGGCGAGCTCACCTTGCTGGTGCCGCTGGAAGGCCTGGTCGACATGGAAGCCGAGCGCACCCGCCTGGACAAGGAGATCAAGCGCGTGGAAGGCGAGATCGGCAAGTGCAACGGCAAGCTCGGCAATGCCACCTTCGTGCAGAACGCGCCGGCGGCGGTGGTCGAACAGGAGCGCGCGCGCTTGAACGACTGGACCGTGCAATTGACCGGCCTACGGGAACAGCGCGCCAAGATCTGACGGAGCGGATTGTCTCGGTGCGCTGCAACTGCACGGCCACGCATCCGTGCAAGCGGCACCGATGCGACGGCAACACCGGGCCGGGCACTGGGCGGATCGCTCAGAGCGATGAATGCACGCACTGCTTGGTGGTGCACCGACCATCGTGACCGGCCTTTGGCCGCCCACCGTCGCGGGCCCTTCTGCGGCATGGATGCCGCAGAAGAGCCTCCATGGACGGATTCACGGCGTGTCCCGCGACGGTGGGCGGCCAAGGGCCCTGCAGCCAAGTCGCAGACCAGACGCCTGGCGCATCATCCATCCGCAGCAATCGCTTGCAGACACCGATATCTACGCGATGCTCCCGCCGGGCACCACACCCAAGCAAAACCCGACAGCGCTGGCCGCGCCTTGTTTCGACGCAAGCACCGCATCGGGCATCATGTGGCGATGAAGATCTATCTCGTTGGCGGCGCCGTCCGCGATGCATTGCTTGGTCAGCCGCCCGGCGACCGCGACTGGGTGGTGGTGGGCGCCGATCAGGCGCACATGCAGGCACAGGGCTTCAAGCCGGTGGGCAAGGACTTCCCGGTCTTCCTGCATCCGCGTAGCGGTGAGGAATATGCCCTGGCGCGCACCGAGCGCAAGTCCGGGCGCGGCTACCGCGGCTTCGTGGTGGATGCCGATCCATCGGTGACGCTGGAAGAAGACCTGCTGCGGCGCGACTTCACCATCAACGCCATCGCACGCGACGAAGACAGCGGCGAGCTCGTGGACCCGTACGGCGGTGCGCGCGACCTGCAGGCACGGGTACTGCGGCATGTAGGCCCGGCCTTCGTCGAAGACCCGGTGCGGGTATTGCGTGCCGCGCGCTTCATGGCGCGACTGGCGCCGTTGGGTTTCAGCCTCGCCCCGGAAACCGCGGCGCTGATGCGCGAGATGGCGGCCAGCGGCGAGCTGGACGCCCTGGTGCCCGAGCGCGTGTGGCAGGAACTGCGCCGTGCACTGATCTGCGCCCGGCCCTCGGCGTTTCTGCGCACGCTGCATGAAACGCATGCGCTACGCGTGATCCTGCCGGAGATCGACGCACTGTACGGCGTGCCGCAACGTGCCGAGTTTCATCCGGAAGTGGACACCGGCGTGCATCAGGAAATGGTCAGCGACATGGCCGCGCGGCTGGCACCCGGCGATGCGCTGATCGGCTTTGCCGCGTTGACGCACGATCTGGGCAAGGCGCTGACCCCGCCGGACCAATGGCCGCGCCACGTCATGCACGAACAGCGCGGGGTCGCGCCGCTGCAGGCGCTGTGCGAACGCCTCAAGGTGCCGCAGGACCATCGTCAGCTTGCGGTCACCGCCTGCCGCGAGCATCTCAACGTGCATCGTCTGGCGGAACTGCGCGATCGCACGGTGCACGAGTTGCTGGTGCGCTGCGATGGATTCCGGCGGCCCGAACGCATCGCGCAACTGGCGCTGGTGTGCGAGGCCGACAAGCGCGGCAGGCTGGGCAGCGCCGACATGCCGTACCCGCAAGGGGCCGAACTCACACGCCTGCACGCTGCTGCCCTGGCGATCAATGCACGCGACCTGGCAGCCGAAGGCCTGCAAGGCCCGCAGGTCGGCGAAGCACTGGCCAGGGCACGCATTGCCGCGATTGCTGCCGCGCGCGGCGGCGACAGACGCGGCGGCGGCACGGAGTCTGTTGCCGCACCTTGATCGGGCGCGGCGGCGCATCAGGGGTCTGGCTGCACTCGGCGGCACGGGCCGTGCAGTGCCGGGCAGCTGCGCAACGTGACTGCGTGACTGTGTGGTTGCAGTAGCGCAGCGGCCTTGCCGGGCTGCGCCATCACTGGTGTGTCACTGGCTTTTGATCACGCGATGAGCCGGCCGTGACCTGCGCTCTGTGCGGCACCGACGCTGGAGCGACTGCTTCGTGCAGCCGCCCCATCTCCATCACATCTTGAAATTCAGGCTCAGCATGAACGAGCGGCCGTTCTTGTAGATGTAGTACGGCTGGTTCTTGTTGCCGATATAGCTGTAGTAGGTTTCATCCAGCAGGTTGGTGGCCTCCAGCGCCACGCGTAGCCGCTCGGTGGCCTGGTAACCGAACGAGGCATCCACCTGGGTAAACGCATCGGTCATCTGCTGGCCGTTGAGCCGGCCGATCTGGGTGAAGTATTCCGAACGCCAGCCCAGGTTGACCCGCGCGCTCCATTTGCCCTGCTCGTAATACGGGCTGATGTTGTAGGCGTTGCGCGAGTTGTACGGCAGGCTGTAATCGCCATCGGTGTTGGAATCGGAGTACGTATAGTTGGCCACCACGCCGAAGCCGTTGCCGA
The DNA here is from genome assembly GCF_041477645.2 of Xanthomonas sp. NCPPB 1325. Classification (NCBI taxonomy): domain Bacteria; kingdom Pseudomonadati; phylum Pseudomonadota; class Gammaproteobacteria; order Lysobacterales; family Lysobacteraceae; genus Xanthomonas; species Xanthomonas sp. NCPPB 1325. The sequence goes on along the minus strand of NZ_CM192985.1, from coordinate 973,935 downwards.
AGTTGTGCTGCAGGTTGAGCGCCACGCCCTGCACCTTGGCATCGCCGGCATTGGTCGGCACCGAGGTCTGGTACGTGCTCGACCCGCCGGTGGCGTTGTTGAAGAACACCCGGTCCTGCACCGTGGTCAGAATGTAGTTGGAGATATCGCGCGAGAAGAATTCACCACTGAGCAAGCTGCTGTCGGAGAAGTACCACTCGACCGAAGCGCCCAGATTGGTCGATTCGTACGGGCTCAGGCCGGGATTGCCGGTGGACGCCGTCAGCGTGGTGTCGTCAGTGGCCACATACGGAGTCATGTTGGTGTAGCGCGGCCGCGCAATGACCTTGGAGGTGGCAAAGCGCAGCAGCAGATCGTCGCGCAGGTCATAGGCGATGTTGAAGGACGGCAACCATTTGCCGTAGCTGCTGAGAAAGTTGACCGGTGTGTAGCCGCCGCCCGGTGCGTAGCTGAAACCATCGGTGGAGTCGCGCGTATGCACGTAGCGAACGCCGATATTGCCGCGATAGCGCGCGCCGGAGAAGTTGCCCTGCAGGAACCAGGCGCGGTTCTGTTCTTCGATGCTGTAGTTGCCGGCGTAGCTGATCGGCAACCCATCATCGCCTTCCAGGCCGCTGATGTACTGGCTGATGGCGCCGCGATTGATGGTGGACCAGCGCTGCATGTCGGCGCTGGTGGACAGGCCGTCCAGGTAGCTCGATGGCGTGATGCCCGGCGAGAAATCGGCCAGCGTGCTGCCATCGTTCGGTGCCCAGGTGCGGCTGTAGGACGATTGCCCGGTGGCGTGGTTGGTGAGCTTGATGCCGGTGAGGATCTGGGTGAACGGCCCCCACTCCACCGCATGGTCGAAGTCCAGCTGCAGGTAACGCTCCTTGTCGTACTGCGGGCTATGGCTGGCCGAGGCGCTGTTGAGCTGCATCGCCGCTGCATTGGTGGGGTCGGTGCTGTAGTCCATCGCGGTGCGGCGCCCGTCGATGTTGTAACTGTAGCCGGCCAGGTTACGGAACTGAATGCCGTAGATGCGCTCGGCACCGCCTTGTGAGCTGGTGTAACCGACCTGGCTCGATGCATTCCAGCCATCGCCATGCCAGTCTGCACGCAGGTGGATGCTGCCGGTGGTGACATCGCTGTTGCGCAGGTAGCCATCCAGGAATGTGGTGGATTGATCGCCGAACGTCCCAGAGGTGGCCACGCCATTTTCGAAGCCCAGTGCCTGCGCATCGCCAGGGTTGGAGCCCCAGTAGCCATAGCGGCTCTGGTTGTAGTTGTCGAAGCTTTCCTTGACGTACAAACCGGTCAGATTGAGCTCGAAGTCGGCATCGGGCTTCCATTGCAGCGCCGCACTGACGCCGTCGCGCTTGCGGGTCTGCTGGAACAGCGCGGTATTGATCGAGGTGGGAAACACGCCGGTGTTGTTGCCGACCACACCCGGCGGAAACCCGGCACCGGCGACATCGTCATAGCCGAAGATCTCCACACCGTCGCGGCGCAGGACACGCTGCGAATGCATCACCGAGGTGAGCACGCCAAGTGTTTCGTCCTGGTTCTTCCAGCTGTAAAGCGCCGATGCGTTGGGTTTGCCCTCCTCGGAACGGTCGTTGTAGCCGTAGCTCACCGTGCCGGTCAGCGTATTGCGCTCCAGGTCCAGCGGCTTGCGCGTGTGTACGATCACCGTGCCGCCGATGGAGCCTTCGTCGATGCGCGCTTCCGGCGTCTTGTAGACCTCCATCAGCCCCACCACTTCGGGCGCCAGCGTGCTGTAGTTGAACGAGCGGCTATCCGGGTCGTTGGGGTCGCCGCCCCAGCTGGTCGACGCGATGGTCTGGCCGTTGAGCAGCACACGGTTGAGCGCCGGATCGGTCCCCAGGATGCTGACTTTTTCGCCTTCGCCAAACTGGCGATCCACCGTAATGCCGGACAGGCGCGACAACGATTCGGCCACGTTGGTATCAGGGAACTTGCCGATGTCCTCGGCGCTGATCGCATCCACGATCGCATCGGCATTGCGCTTGACGTTGAGCGCCTTGCCCAGGCTGGCCTGGTAGCCCACCACCTTGATTTCGTCCAGGGTGGAGACCGATGGATTGGTTTGTGTAGGGAGCTGTTGCTGCGCAGGTGCAGGCTGTTCTTGCGCGAATGCTGGAAGCGCTGCAACGCAGGCGAAGGTCGCGCCACCGACAAGCAAGTGCCTGACGGCAGCACTCAATGGAGAGCGGCGTAACGCAGCGATGGACGCATGCACTTGCACACGACGGGACGAAGCGAACATACGGGGAGACAGCATTGCGTAGACCTCATGACTGTTGTCGGATGGCAACCGTCTGGTTGCGCAACGACGCGCGACGCGCGCGTCATGCCCGCAATCCGTCCCCTGTACCGGATACGAGCGACCACCCGCATTCGATGACGGCACGCGGGTAGCGCCAAGCCGCAAGATGCGCGGCCGGCAATGTTTTCTCGGACGTGGAGCAATCTCTTCGCTGACAACGTCATCAACGAAGGTGCCTTTCGTAAGCGGCACTGTCAACTCATCCGCACGAACGCGGATTTTTATGCCTCAAACAGCGTGTTTTGCGCAGATATCTGGATGATCGCGTGACCGTCGTCTCACTGCTTTCGGCGCGCGTGCCGACCGTTGGCCTTGCAGCCTGTTGCCACACCGCTGCGCGCACGAATGGTGCGGCGCAGAGTCTGCACGCGCGCAGTGTGGTGTGCATGAAGCGTCGGCAATGCGTAGCGACGCTGAAGAGACGCCGCACTGCGACGTAGGCGAAGGTTCGCGACGATGCGACACGCCATGAACGCCGCGCGTGGTCGCGCGGAGCAAGCGCAACGCTTTACTCCCGCTGCCCGCCAATCCAGGTGCCGAGCACCTGTACCTCGGCATCCACCAGCACCAGGTCGGCCTGGTAGCCCGGCGCGATGCGTCCCAGGCGGTCGCCCAGGCCGATGCATTGCGCGGGATAGGTGGATGCCATGCGTGCGGCTTCGGCCACGTCCACGCCCAGCCATTGCACGCTGTTGCGCACGGCGGTGGCCATGTCTAGTGCGGAGCCGGCGAGTGCGCCATCGGCATTGCGCACCACGCCGTCCACCGCAGTGATGGTTTCGCCATACAGGTCGAAGCTGGGGCTGTCGCTGCCGACCATCGGCATGGCGTCGGTGACCAGCAGCAACTTGCCGCGCGGCTTGGCCGCCAGCGCCACGCGCAGGCTGGCCGGATGCACGTGCACGCCATCGACGATGACGCCGCACCACACATTGGGGTCTTCCAGCGCCGCGCCGACTGCGTTGGGTTCGCGTCCGGCCAGTTGCGACATCGCGTTGTACACATGCGTAAAACCACTGACGCCGGCCGCAATCCCGTCGCGTGCCTGCTCGTAGGTCGCCGCGGTGTGGCCGGCGAACACGATCGCGCCGCCGGCAACGAAGGCACGGATATCGTCCAGCGGCACGCGCTCGGGCGCGAGCGTGATCAGGGTGACGCCATTGTCCAGCGAGGTGTCGACTGCAATCTCGTGCGCGTCCGGCACGCGGAACTTGTGCGCGTCGTGCGTGCCCTTGCGCGCTGGGCTGAGGTACGGGCCTTCCAGATGGATGCCGAGCACGCCGGGCACGCCTTGAGCGATGGCTTGACGCGTTGCATCGATCGCTTCGGCCATCACCTCGGCAGTGTCGCTGATCAACGTGGGCAGCATGCCAGTGGTGCCGAAGCGGCGATGCGCCGCGGCGATCGTGGCCAATGCCTGCGGGTCGCGTGCATTGTTGAACAACACCCCGCCGCCGCCGTTGACCTGGATGTCGATGAAGCCCGGCAGCAGGGTGGCGCCGCCCAGATCCACGCGCGTGTGCGCCTGCGCCACGCGTGCATCATCGGCCGGCACGATCGCCTGGATCTGCGCACCGTCCAGCAATACGGCCAGGCCATCCTGCAGGCCGTCGTCGGTGAGTACGCGTGCGTTGCACAATGCCTGAGTGCGGGAAGCATCCATGTTCAAACGGTTTCCGTAACCTTGTTCAAGTGCGGCGGCAGATCGGGATTATGGCCGCGCTGCAGCGCCAGCGCATTGATCGCGCGGTAGAAGCTCTGCACGGTGAGCAGCGGTGCGCAGGCAGGATGCGCGGCGTCGGCCAGCGGCAGATCGCCATCGGGCGCGGCCAGCCACACCTGCGCACCGCGTGCGCGGAATTCTTCGGCCAGCGCGCGGGTACCGGCGCCGGTTTCATCCGGCTGCGCGAACACCAGCACCGGAAAGCCCGGGCCAACCAATGCCATCGGCCCGTGCTTGACCTCGGCCGAGCTGTAGGCTTCGGCATGCAGGCCGCAGGTTTCCTTGAACTTCAGTGCCGCTTCCTGCGCCGCGCCCAGGCCCAGGCCGCGGCCCAGCACGAACAGGTTGTGCGCGGGCGTCAAACCGGTGGTCAGTGCCGACCAATCGGCCTGCCAGGCATTGCGCAGTTGCTGCGGCAACACATCCACTGCCGCGAGCAGGGCCGGGTCGTTCTTCCAAACGGCGCCCAGCTGCAGCACCGCGGCCAGCGAGGCGAGATAGCTCTTGGTGGCGGCCACGCTTTTTTCCGGGCCCGCGCCGAGCGGAATCACCACATCGGCCAGCTGCGCCAGCGGCGAATCTTCCACGTTGACCAGGGCGACCACGCGCGCGCCGGCGGCCTTGGCGGCTTCGGCATTGCGCAGCAGGTCCGGGCTCTTGCCCGATTGCGAAATCACGATGTACAGCGCGCCACGCAGTTGCAGTGGCGCTGCATAGACCGAGCCCACCGACGGCGAGGCGGAAGCGGTGACGATGCCCAGTTGCGTCTCGAACAGGTACTTGGCGTAGGTGGCGGCATGATCGGAGCTGCCGCGCGCGCAGGTCACCACGAACGGTGGCGGGTTGTCGCGCAGCGACTGCGCAAGCGCGGCGATGGTGTCGGCGTTACGCGCGAACTGTGCAGCAACCACATCGGCGGTCTGCGCCGCCTCGCGGAACATCAAGGTGTCGGTTTCGGTGGGAAGGCTCATCGTGGCTCAGGCGGATTCGGGGGGGAGGGGTTTGCCGGTGGACGCAGGCGCCGGCGCGGTGGAGCCGCGCACCACCAGTTGCGGCACGAAGCCGCGGTTCTGCAATTGCGCAGGCTGGTCGTCGTAGGCATCGCTGCGCAACTGGCTGATCAGCAAGCGTGCGGCATGCCGCGCGATGTCTTCGGTGGCCTGCTTGGCGGTGGTCAATGCCGGCCACGACTGGCGCGAGAACGGGCTGTCTTCGAAGCCGGCAATGGACAGCTGGTACGGCACGTTCATGCCGGTGGATTTGGCCGCGGCGAGCACGCCGGCAGCGATTTCGTCGTTGCTGCCGAAGATGGCCGTGGGCGGCTCGCGCAACGACAACAGCCGACGCGCACCACGGAAGCCATCGTCGAAGGTGTAGTCGCCGGGAATCACCAGATGCTTGTCCAGGTTGATGCCGTAGTCCTTCAACGCCGCTTCGTAGCCGGCATAGCGCTCGCCGCTGGAGCGGTGCTGCGGGCCACCCCACAGAAAACCGATGCGTTGATGGCCGAGCTGGATCAGATGCTCGGTGATTTCATAGGCGGCATCGCGGTCGTCGATGTAGACGCACGGGCCATCGCCCGGGTCTTCGGTGGAGGCAATGATGCGCACGCTCTTGATGCCCCGCGCGGCCAGGCCGGCGAGCAGTTCCGGGCGCTCGGACATCGGCGCGGTCAACACCACGCCGGCCAGGCGCGAGCGCTGCACCCATTCGGCCAGTTCTTCGGCAAGCAGCGGCGAGGTGGAATCGCAGGGATGGATCTGCAGGCCGAAGCCGGTTTCGCGGCAGGCAGCCAGCACGCCGTTCTGGATACCGATGATGTGGTACGGGTTGGGGTTGTCGTAGACCAGGCCGATCACGAACGGCGTGCCGCTGCGCAGGTTGCGCGCGGACGGGTCGGGTTCGTAGTCGAGGTCGGCAATGGCACGCAGCACGCGTGCACGCGTGGCCTGCATCACCGAGGGCTCGTTGTTGATCACCCGCGACACGGTCTTCAACGAGACCTTGGCGCGCTCGGCGACGTCTTTGATGGTGGGCCTGCGCATGGGTGTGCCTTGTTCGTCGGAACGCATCATGCTGGCTGGTTCACTTGGCCTGGGCCGGCAGGCCCACGCGGTGACCGCGCAGCGAATAGAACAGGATGTACAGATAGCACGGCGCCATCAGCGCAGCGAACACGACCTGGAAGTCGTAGTGCTGCTTGAGAATGGCGAACAACTGCGGAATGATCGCGCCGCCGGCAATGCCCATCACCAGCAACGCCGAGCCGATTTCGGTGAAGCGGCCCAGCCCGCGAATGGCCAGCGGAAAGATCGCCGGCCACATCATGGCGTTGGCAAACCCAAGCGCAGCCACGAAGCCCACCGACACGTAGCCGTGGGTGAGCAAGGCGCCAAGCGAGAACAGCACACCCAGCACCGCCGACACGCTCAGGTAACGCGCCTGCGAAATGACGTTGGGGATCAGCACCAGGCCGGCGATGTAGCCCAGCAACATCGCGCCCAGCGTGTAGGAGGTGAATAGCTTGGTGCTGTCCAGTGGCAGATCGAAGCCGTGGCCGTAGGTGCCGATGGCATCGCCGGCCATCACTTCCACACCCACGTAGACGAACAGGCACAGCACGCCCAGCCACAGGTGCGGGAACTGGAAGATGCTGGATTTCTGCACGCCAGTCGCGCCTGGCGTGGCATTGGCTTCGGAGGCCTTGAGCTCGGGCAGCGGCGAGAACAGCACGCCGATGGCCAGCACCAGCAACACCCCGGACATCACCAGATACGGCGCGTGGATCTTGGCCGCGAATGCGGTGAGCAACTGCTCCTTGGCGGCCGGCGTGGCGCTGGCCACCTGCGCGGACAGATCGCCGATGCCATGCAGCACCAGCGAGCCGATCAGGATCGGCGCCAGGATGCCGGCGATCTTGTTGCAGATACCCATCAGGGCGATGCGGCGCGCGGCGCTTTCGATCGGCCCGAGAATGCTGATGTAGGGGTTGATCGCGGTCTGCAGCAAGGCCAGGCCGCTACCGATCACGAACAGCCCCGCCAACGCGCCGGGATACCAGCGCTGCGTGGCGAACTGGCCGAAGCCGGCTGCACCCACCGCCATCACCACCAGGCTCAGCGCCAGGCCCTTCTTCATGCCGGTGCGCTTGAGAATCCACGACGACGGCAAGGCCAGGAAGAAGTACGACAGGTAGAACACCATCAGCACCAGAAACGCGTTGACCTCGTTGAGGTCGAACGCCAGCCGCACGAAGGTGATCAGCGGCCCGTTGATCCAGGTGAAAAAGCCGATGATGAAAAACAGCACGCCGACGATGGCGATCGAGACAACGGGATTTGCGGGCCTGGCGGTAGTCATGGATCGGCGGGCTCTGAGGTTGTCGTGGGGGATGCCGTCGGCGTCAGCGGCGCAGTTCGGCGACGAAATCGTAGAAATCGTTGTGGCAATAGGTGTCGGTCAATTCGATCGCGCTGCCATCGCGGGCATAGCCCACGCGCACCACGTGCAGGATCGCCTCGCCGGTCTTCATGCGCAGGTGGTCGGCCAGCCGCGCCGGCAGATTGATCGCGCGGAAATACTGCAGCGCGCGCACCACCGGCGTGCCCTGCGCATCCAGGTAGCTATACAGCGAATCGCCGATCTGCTGCGGGTCGGCGACGATGCGTTGCGGCAGCACCGCGTGCTCGTAGGCCATGACGCGGTCGTCGGCGCTGCGCAAACGCGTGAGCGAGGCCACCGCCGCATCCGGCGACAACCCCAGCCGCAGGATTTCTTCGCCGTGTGCCGGGCGCAGCCGCCGCTCCAGCCAGCGCGTGCCGGGTTCGTAGCCCTTGATGCGCAGCGTCTCGCTGAAGCTGGTGAGGCCACTGAGCTGATGCTGGATCTGGGTGGTGACGAAGGTGCCGGCGCCCTGCCGGCGCGAGACCAGGCCCTGTTCGACCAGCACATCCACCGCCTGGCGCAGGGTCACCCGCGAGATCTGCAGGCGCTCGCACAGCTGGCGCTCGGCCGGCAGCGCCTCGCCGGCCTTCCATTGCCCGCCACGGATGGCGTCGGTGAGCTTCCCTGCCAACTGCAGGTACAGCGGGGTCGGCGCGGATGCGTCCAGCTGCAGGTCGTCCAGTCGCTTGTCGGCATCCGCCTTGGCCTTGGCCATTGTTGAATCCTGCCCGCCCAATTCGATAGGTCCAATATAGTACCAATCGACGCCAGCGCACCAGCCCTGTCCCTGGCTGGTCGGGTAGAGTGGTTTCGGCCCGCGGCGGCCAGGCACCGCCGCACCTGGGGCAATGAACTGCTGATTACGGCGCGGTGGGTCCGTGGTCTGCCTTTTCGGTGCCTGTTTCGGGATCGGCGAGCGGGACGAAGGGCGACGCGCGGCCGTACATCGCCGCATTCGGATCAGACCAATTTCAGATCGCCAGGGGCGCCCTGCCCTGCAGGTGCTGACCATGCGATCCAAAGCGTAGTGCATGGTCAGGCAGCGGGATGACCCAAGCCTGCGCGTGATCTACAACTGCCCCTGATCCAGCCGGACCAGCGAGCGTTCCGGGGTCCGGGTAAAGCCGAGCAGTTGCAACCCCAGTTGCAGGGCGCTGTCGCTGTCGCTGCCGGGGTCGACCTGGGTGCGCCACTGCCATTGGCCATCGCGCTGCAGGCGCAGCTCTGCGCCGAGCTGGACGCCTGCCGGCAGGCCATCGTCGGGCGTCAGCGTCAACACCACGGCATCGTCCACGCAGCGCGGGGTGCCACGCAGCCGCAGGGACAGCACGCCGGCGGCCGCGCCGCCGTCGTTGGGGATCACCTGCACGGCGACGTCGCCACCGGCCTGCAGGCAGTGGCTGGCATCGAAGACCGCACGCACGGCGCGCAGGTCGATCGCCAGGTCCAGCAGCTGCACGCCGCCCGGCGTACGCAGCAGCAGGCGCCCGCTGGCCTGCTCCACGCCGTGCCGTGCCCCCTGCACGGCAACCAGCTGCGCAGTGGCCGAGCGCAGCTGCACCTGGCGCTCGCCGCGCAGCAGGGGCAGCGGGCGCAGGTGCACGTCCACATCGCCCACCTCCAGCGCATTCCAGGTCACCCCACGCAAGCTGCCGTTCCAGATCGAGCCTTGCGCTTCGAGTGCGGCAAACGGCAGCGTGTCGACAGGCAGCACCAGGCGCAGCGGCAAGGTGGCGATCACGCCAGCCACCAGCAGCACACCGCTCAGCAGCATCCAGCGCACCACCCTCACGGTGCGATGCCCGTCAGGCGGCAACGCACCTGCAGCTGGCCGTCGTGCCGCCGGATGTCCAGCCCGGCTGGCGTCACGCCGTCGCGCTGGCGCAGCTGCTCCAGCCAGGCGAACAAGGTTGGGCCGGCAACGGCATCGATCTGCAATTCAAGCGCACCTGTGGGACCGCGACGTTGCTGGGTGATGAAGATGCCGGCCTCCTGCGCGCGTTGCACGATACGCGCAAGCGGGACTGCGGCCACTGTAGCGCTGGGCTGTGAGGCACGCGCAATGAGCAGCGCCGCTGCGGCCTGGTCGTAACGCGCTTGCGCGCTGAGGCGCCAGTGGCGCAACGGCACCAGCAGCGCATACCACGCGATGAACGCCGCGATCGCAAGCAGCATGACCGTCAGCATGATGCGCTCGCGTGGCGCACGCGCCTGCCACCACGGATGCATCCGTTGCAGCGCGCTCATCGTGGCGGCTCCAGTTCAAGAGGGGTCTGCATGCGGTCGTCCTGGGTCTGGCTGGTGCCGGGCCGCAGTTGCCAGCCGGCACGGCTGAGCTGAGCGGTGATGTGTTCAAGTTGCGCGGCATCGCTATGCAACACCGTGACGCGCAAGGGCCTGCCATCTTGATAGACAAGCGCATCCAACGCTGCGCCAGGCACGGCATCGACTGCGGCGAACAGCGCCGCGAGCTGCGCGGCGAATGCATCCGGTTGATTCGCACCTCGTGCCGCGGTCGAGGCACCGCGCCTGCCGCTGTCGTCGGTGGCGCCGGGCAGCTGCGCGACGGCTCGCTGCAGTCGCTGCGCGCCGATCTCGTAACGCAGGTTCTGGGCAAGCATGAGCAGTACGGGCGAGACCAGCAGTAGCCCGGACAGCCAGGCCAGCGTGCGCCGGCTACCGCGTGCGCGTTGTGGCGTTGGCACGGCAAAGCCCTGCTGACGCAGATTGATCGGCACGCTTGCGGCGTGTCGGGCGAAGTGCGCGATGGCGTGCTGCGGGTCTTCCTGCGGTGATTGCGGTGATTGCGGTGATTGCGGCAGTGCTGCAAGCAGCACGGCCGCCAGCGATGGTTCCAGACTGCAGGCCAGGCGCCTGCCGCGCATCAACCAACGGCCGTCCCAGCCCACCAGCGTGGGCGGCTGACCGGGCGCTGCCTCCGGCAGCAGCAGGCAGTCCGGTACCACGCAATCGGGCACGATGCCCAAGCCGGCAGCACGCTCCAGCCAGTGCCGCATGATGTCTGCATCCACGGCCGCCACCAAGCGTTCGCCATCGCTGTCTGCCTGGTCGGCAATGACCACGTGCAAAGCCTGCCCGTCGACCGCCAGGTGCTCAGCCAGTTGCAGGCGTGCCGCAGCTACCGATTGCGCAATGCTGCGCCCGGGCACGCGCATCCAGCGCAGATGCACATCCGCGCCGGGCACCACCAACACCGTCTGCGTGGCAGCGGCGGGCTGCTCGCTCCCTACCGCGTGCAACCTTGCGTGCCCGTGCGCATCTACGTGCAGCCGTGTGAGCGGCGCAGCTGCATCGGCTGGCAGCAATGCCAGGGTGATACTCATTGGTCGGAACTCCATTGACGCGCCACCAACCGCACGCGGCCGGCAGGATCCTGCTGCAATAAAGCCTCCAGCATGACCTGCGCCCCGGCGTGGTCGACCTGGCTGAAGAGCGAAAAATATGCAGTGCGCAGTTCGATCTGCTGGTACACCGCATCCGGCAGCGACACCTGCAGCAATGCCGGTGCGCTCCAGAACACCGCCGCATCGCGCCAGCCACCAGGCGGCCGCGCCGCAATCACGCGACGTGCGGCCGGCAGGCCCAGTGCGCCTTCGGTCAGCGCCACCAGCACCGGCGCATCCTGCAGACGCAGCGTGTTGACGTTGATCGGCGACAGGCGTCCTTCCGGCAGCGCACACACGTACGGCTGCAGTTGCGCGACCAATTGCGGCGTATAGCCGACGATGGCGTGCAGTTCGCTGACGCCGGCCAGCAAGGTCGCACCTGTGCGCAGCGGCACGGCCGCCTGCAGGTAGCGGTCGTCTTCGGCCCCTTGCGCGCCGGGCTGCGCGTCGCTGTCGATCCAGTCCACCAGCGCATCGGTCAGCGCCTGCGCCTGTTGCGGAGCGATGCCCATCACTTCGAGCAAGGCGCGGTATTGACGTGCACCTTCATCGCTGCGCTGCCATTGCTCGGGCGCACCGACGACCACGCTGTTGAGATTGAAGCAGCCGCCGCGGTCGCGCAGGCGCACGCTCACGGCACCGTCGTCCAACGGAAAGCGGATCGGCTGGTCGTTCCAGCCGCCGTCCAGGGTGGTGCGCAGCGGATCGCGCTTTGCCATGGCCTGCAGCCGTTGGCGCGCGACGGTCTCGCTCCCCAGTGCGTACCACTGCGCCTGCGTCATCGCCGCGCCATTGCCGCTACGGCGCAGCCCAAAGCGCAGGTCGTCCAGCACGGCGGCCATCAGCAAGGTCATCACTGCAACCAGCAGCAACACCGTGAGCAAGGCCACGCCCCGTTGCCTGGCAGGGACGTGCAGTGTGCTCATGTGCGCCCCTGCGGCAGCAGGAACAGCTGGCGCACCCGTCCCCAGTGTTCCAGCTCCAGCTCCAGCGCGACCGCATCCGGCACTGCTTCCAGTCCGCCGCTCCAGCCATCGCTCCACTGCGCGCGGTAATGGAACGCCACCACTGCCGAGCGCACACCGCGCAACAGCACTTGCGGCGTGCCGGCGGTTGCGCCGTCGAGCGCAGGGCGTGCGCTGCGCTCCAGCCGCCCATCCACCACGCGGTATTCCACGTATTGCAGCGACGCACGCGGCAACTGGTCCGGATTGCTCCAGCCACGCCGCACGAAGCCGAACAACGGCCCCTGCGTCCCCGGCGCGCTTGCGACAAATGCGCTACGGGCAGCACCGCCCTCGCTGTTGCGGGTGCGGCGCACTGCGGCCTGTTGCAGGTCGCTGCGCAGCAAGCCATGCGCAAGCTGGAAATCGCGGATTTGTTGGAGGCGCACGCGCACGGCATCACGCTGATCGATGCTCTGCCGCATCACCACCACCGCCGCTGCGGCCACCAGCGCGAATACCGCCAGAGCCACCAGCAGTTCGATCAAGGTGAAGCCGCGCGTGCGCTGCCTGCGGATCATTCGACACTCCGCAACACACTCAGGCTGGCCACTTCCTGCGCCTGGCCTGCGGCGCGCACGCGCACCTCGACCCGCAACAGGCCTGCAGCGCCGGCCGGCATCGACTGGCGTTGCCACTGCCAGCGGCGATCGCCGAGCACTGCCTGGCCGTTCGCTGGTGCGCGTAAGGCAGCAGCGGGCGACAGCATGGCCTCGATCGCCTGGTTCTCTGCTACCACCGCAGCCAGTGCACGCTCTTCCAGCACCACCGCCGTGCGGGTGCTCTCGCCGGACAGATTCAATAGACCGACCACCGCCATGCCGAAGATCGCCAGCGCGACCATCAGTTCGAGCAGCGAAAATCCGCCAGATGCGCGTGGCTCAGCGAGAGGGCGCATCGACCTGCACCACACCGGCGGCATCCACCACCACCTGCATCTGCTGCCGACCATCCGCTAATGCGATGCGTTGCGGCGTCGCCGCGCCGGTGGGATCGAAACGCACGCTCAGTCGCTCGCTGCCGGCAGGCAACTGCGCCTGGATGCCGTCCGGCCAGCGCATGGCTGCGAACGGCGTTTCATCCAATGCGATCCAGCGCTGCTGCGCCTGGCGACGGAACACGTAGCCGCCGGCATCGATACTGACCTCTACCATGCGCAAACTCATGATCGCCTCATCGCGTGCCTGCATCAGCGCGCTGGCCAGGGTATCGGCGTGATCGTGCAGATTGCGCTGCGTATCGGGCAACGTCATCAAAACCAGCGTGCTGGCAAGCGCGGTGATCACCAGTACCGCGAGCACTTCGAGCAGGGTAAAGCCGCGCGCGTGCGTTGGCGCCGCGTGCACTCGCATGCACATGGATGGTGGCTGTGCAGTGGCAGGTACTGTCGGCACTCAGCGCCAGTTGCCGATATCGGCGTTGTCGGCATCGCCGCCCTCTGCACCATCGGCGCCAAACGAATACACGTCGAAGCCGCCATTGCGACCCGGACGCCGGTATTGATAGGCGTGGCCCCACGGGTCTTCCGGCAGCCGGCGGATATAGCCGCCCTGTCGATAGCGCTCCGGCCGCGTCAATCCGCTCGGCGGGTTGAGCAAGGCCTGCAGCCCTTGTTCGGTGCTCGGGTAGCTGAGGTTGTCCAGGCGGTAGGTTTCCAGCGCCTGTTCCAGCACTGCCACGTCGGCGCGTGCCTTCTCGACCATCGCGCGGTCCTGGCTGGGCATCACGTTGATCATCACCACGGTGGCGAGCAGGCCGATGATGACGATGACCACCATCAGTTCGACCAGGGTGAAGCCACGCGCACGTTTGTGCGGGGTGAGTGCGTCGATGCGTGCACGGCATTGAATGGACTGCATGAGGATCTCCGGAAGAAACGGCCGCGCTCAACCAAGCGCGAGGGTGTTGAATTGCAGGATGGGCAACAGGATCGACAGCACGATGACCGCCACCACCCCGCCCAGCAGCACGATGATGGCCGGCTCCAGCAGGCTCATCGCGGCGGTGGTGAACGACTCGAATTCGCGTTCCAGATAATCGGCGGCGCGCTCCAGCATCGGCGCCAGGCGCCCGCTGTTTTCGCCACTGGAGGCCATGTACAGCAACGTCGGTGGAAACACCCCCGCGCGCTTCATCGCCGCGGCCAGGCTGCCGCCTTCGCGGATCGCGGTGACCATGCTGTCGGTGGCCAGCCGCAACGCACGGTTGTCCACGGTGCGCGCGGCAATCATCAGGCCCTCCATCAACGGCAGGCCGCTGTTGACCATGATCGCCAGCGTGCGTGCCATGCGCGCGGCGTGCAGATCGCGGATCAACCGGCCCAGCAGGGGCGCACGCAAGAGCGCGCGGTCTGCCGCCAGGCGCAGCGCCGGGCGTTTGAGCATGTGCAACGTGGCCGCCGCCGCAACCACCAGCGCAAGGAGTAACGGGACGCCTGCATGCAGCAGAAACTGCGACACGCCGATCACCGCACGCGTCAGCCAGGGCAAGGCGCGGCCCATCGAATCGAACTGGTCCACCACCTTGGGCACCACGAAGGTCATCAGCACGATCACCACCGCACCGGCCGTCAATGCAAGTGCGGCGGGATAGACCAGTGCAGACTGCAACTTGCTGCGGACCTGCGCCTGGCGTTCCAGCAGGTCGGCCAGGCGTTCCAGTACCTGCGGCAAGGCGCCCGCGCTTTCGCCGGCGGCCACCATGGCGCGGTACAGCGGCGGGAATGCGCTACCTTGCCGTGCCATCGCATCGGACAGGCGAAACCCTTCAAGCACCAGCGCATGCGTCTGGCTGGTGACCCGGCGCACGCCGCGGCGTTCGGACTGGGTGCCGATGGTGCGCAGGGCTTCTTCCAGTGGCGCGGTTTCCACCAGGGTGGAGAGCTGGCGGGTGAACAACACCAGGTCCTTGCCGCTGAAGCGCGCTGCGCGCACGGCCGTGCCGGCTGTCGCTGCGGCCGCTTCCACGCGCACGGGCACCCAATGCCGCTGCTCCAGCTGCGTACGCGCACTTTGCACGCTGTCGGCGCTGATCACGCCGTGCCGGTTGCGCCCCTGCAGATCGAGCACGGTGTAATCAAACTGCGGCATGCGCGTCGTCCTGCTGACGAGTCACACGCAGCGCTTCTTCCAGCGTAGTCAGGCCTTGCAACACGGCGGCGCGTGCGGCATCGCCCAGCTGCGGCGCGCGCGCGAAGGCCACCTTCGCCAGCGCGTCTTCGTCGGCGTTGTCGCCGATCAGGCGGCGCATCGCATCGTCCACCGCAATGGCTTCGTAGATGCCTACGCGCCCGGCGTAGCCGCTGTGATGGCAGACGCTGCAGCCCACGGCTGTGTAGATCAATGCGTCGGCAGGCGCATCCAGCAGTTGGCGCGTACCCGCATCGATCGTGCGCTCGCGGCGGCAGTGCGGGCACAAGCGCCGCACCAGCCGCTGCGCCAGGATCAGCCGCAGGCTCGATGCCAGCAGGAACGGTTCGATGCCCATGTCGCGCAGGCGCGTGACCGCCCCCACCGCATCGTTGGTGTGCACGGTGGAGAGCACCAGATGACCGGTGAGGCTGGCCTGCACTGCGATCTGTGCGGTCTCGGTGTCGCGGATCTCGCCGATCATCACCACGTCCGGGTCCTGGCGCAGGATGGCGCGCAGGCCGGCGACGAAGGTCATGCCCACACGTGCGTTGACCTGGGTCTGGCCGACGCCATCGATGGCGTATTCCACCGGGTCTTCGACAGTGAGGATGTTGCGCGAGCCATCGTTGAGCAGGCTCAGCGCCGCATACAGCGTGGTGGTCTTGCCCGAGCCGGTCGGCCCGGTCACCAGCACGATGCCGTTGGGCACCTGCAGGGCGCGCTGCACCGTGTGCATCACCGCCGGTGGCATGCCCAGCTGGGCCAGCGACAAGGTGCCCTGCTCCTTGTCCAGGATGCGCAGTACCACCCGCTCGCTGCTGCGCGTCGGCAGCGTGGACACGCGCACGTCCAGTGCCTTGGCGCCCATCACCAGCGACACGCGGCCATCCTGCGGGATGCGTTTTTCGGCGATATCCAGCCGCGCCATCACCTTGACCCGCGACACCAGCAACGGCGCGATGCGTCCGGGCAAGGTGGCCGCCTCGCGCATCACCCCATCCACGCGCAGGCGCACGCGCAGCCGCGATTCGTAGGATTCCAGATGTACGTCCGAGGCGCCCAGGCGGGCGGCCTCGGCGATGATGCCGTTGATCAGGCGGATGATCGGCGCATCGTCCTGGCTGTCGAGCAGATCGGCGGTGGGGATGTCGTCGATCAACGAATCCAGGCTGCCGTGCAGGTCCAGCGCCTCGACCTGCACGCCCTGCTCCATGCCGGCATCGGCGTAGATCTCCGACACATGCCGGTCGAACACCGACGGCGCCAGCGTGCGCACCTGCAACGGCATGCCCAGCGCACGCCGCAGCTCGATCAGCGCCTGCACGTCGCCGCCTTCGCGCAGGCCGATCTGCGCGGCGCTGTCGCTGCCCAGCAGCACCACGCCGTGGCGCTTGGCAAACGCGTAGGAAATGCTGGCACGCGCGGTGTTCATGGCATCAGCGCTGCGCGGGACGCGCGCCGGGCGCAGGCGTTGTTGTCGGTGCGGGCACGGCCGACGATGGCGCGGCCGGCAGCTGCGGCGGCTGCGCGCGCAGGTAGTCGCGCACCAACGCATCGAGCGCGGCTTCCGGGTCGCCATCGGCCAACTGGCGATCGCGCAGATAGGTGTAGCGCGGCGCGGTCACGCGCTGCGCATCGGCCGCGTCGCGGATGATGGTCGGGCGGATGAACACCATCAGATTGGTCTTGTCGCGATTGCGCGACTTGTGCCGGAACAGCGCGCCCAGCCCGGGCACATCGCCAAGCAGCGGCACCTTTTCAACGGTCTGGCGGTCGTTCTGGTCGAGCAGGCCGCCGAGCGCGACGATGGCACCATTCTCGACCACCACGCGCGTTTCGATCTGGCGCTTGTTGAACACCAGCTCCGAGGATTGCGCGCTGACCGGCCCGGCAATGGCCGAGACTTCCTGCTTGATCGCCAGGGTGATGGCACCAGCGGTGTTGATCTGCGGGCGCACTTCCAGTTCCACGCCCACGTCCTGGCGCTGGATGGTGCGGAACGGGTTGTCGTTGGCCGCACCCAGCACTTCGCCGGTGGTGATCGGCACTTCCTGGCCGACCAGGATGCGTGCCTGTTCGTTGTCCAGGGTCATGATCGACGGGGTGGACAACAGGTTGGAGCCGGTGTCGCTCTTGACCGCATCGATGATCATGCCGAACACCGCATCGTTGCTTTGCCCGGCCAGCCCGATCAGGCCACCGCTCAAGCCCAGCAGCGATTGCGCGGCCACATTGCGCGCCTGTTCCAGCACCGAATCGTCATCGGCATTGCCGCTGCGGGTACCGGCGGCCGCAGCAGCCAGCGGCACGATGCCCGGCGACGCGCCGCTGTACTGCGTGGCGATCAACGGCACGGTGCCGTTGCGGCCGGCCAGTAGCAGCTGCACGCCCAGGCGCTTGGCGGCGGTGTCGGAGATCTCCACCACGATCGCTTCCACCAGCACCTGCTCGCGGTGCACGTCCAGCTGACGGATCACCTCCATCAGCGCACGCTGGGTTTCCGGGTCGGCATTGATGATCAGGGCGTTGGAGCCGGGGTAACGCACGATCACCGGGCGCTTGCCAGCGGCCGGGGTGATCACCTGCGTCTGCGCGGCGCCCGCTGCATTGGCCACATCCACCGCGTTGGAGCGCGTGTCCTGCCCGGGCTGCGCCTCATTGCCCGGGGTCTGCCCGACCAGCTGTTGCAGCACCGGCAGCAATTGCTCGGCACTGGCGTGCTGCAGCCGCACCACGCTGACATCGCCGCGGCGTTCGGCGCGCTCGTCCAGGTCCAGTGCGGTGCGCACCACCCGCTGCACCAGTGCGGGGTCACCACGCACGATCAACGAGTTGCTGCTGTCCACCGGCAACACCGACAGCACATTGCTGCGCTCGCCGCCTTGCCCGAACAACGTGGTCAGCGTGCGCGCCAGTTCCTGCGCCGAGCTGTTGCGCAACGTCACCGTGTCGATGGCCGCGCGGTCGGTATCGATCTGCGCCACCAGGGTGCGGATGCGGCGCAGGTTATCGGCGTAATCGGCAATCAACAGGCTGTTGCCTTGCGGCATCGCCATGATCACCCCACCGCGCCCGATCAGCGGCTTGAGGATTTCTGCGGCGCTGCGCGCATCCACACGCTGCAGGGTGAACACCTGCGTCGCGAACCCCAGATTGCCATCGGCCGCACTGCCGGGCTGTTGCGCGGCGGTGTCGTCGGGAATGATGCGGTAGGTCGCCGGCCCGCTGGACACCGCAATCAAGCCATTGGCACGCAGCACCGCCAGCAGCATGCCCAGCAGATCGGCCTCGGACATCGCCTGCGCACGTGCCACGTTCACCGTGCCCTGCACGCGCGTGTCCACGATGAAGGTGATGCCGGTGGCGCGCGACACATCCTGGATGAAGGCGCGCAGGTCCACATCCTGCAGGCGCACGGCCGGCGCATCTGCCGCGCGCAGCGATACGACCGGCATGGCGGGCAGCGCGAGCAACAAGGTGGCCGTCATCAGCCAGAGGGGACGAACGGCACTCATTGCGGGCGCTTCAGGGTCATGGTGTGGGTCTGGCCGTTGCGGCGGTAGGTCAGCGTGGCCGCCTGACCATCGCGTAGCTCGTCCTGCAGCTCGCGCAGGTGTTCGGCATCGAGGGTGCGGCCGTTGATCTGGGTCAGGACGTCGCCGGCGGCCAGGCCGGCCTGTCGCAGCAATGCCCCATCGCCGCGCGGAATGAGCGTGTAGCCGCTGCCGTCCTCGCTTGCGCGTAAGCCGGCGGAGCTCAGCAACTGCTGCGGGTCCACGGCAGCGGCGGCGGATGCGTTGGTGGCGTTGCCCACGTTCGACATCACCGCAGCGGCGGTGCCTGCTGTTGTCGTGCCCGCTACCGGTGTCGTCGAGGCGGGCACCTGCGGCGCAGCGTCGATCAACCCCAGCCGGCGCACGCCGCTGCCGGTGCGCAGCAGCACGTGGTCGGCAGCGATCGCCTGCACCACCACACCGGGCACCACCGCATCGCCGACCCGGTAGGCGCCCTGTCTGCCGTCGCCGCGGCTGAGATAGGCGGCCGCGTGCGTGTCACCGGCGCGCACACCATGCAGCACGATCCCATCGCTGCTGGCGTCGCCGACGTTGCGATAGAACACGTCGCGGCCAAGCGCAGACAGATCCAATGTCGCCTCGATGGCGGGCAGTCGCGTGCCCAACGGGCCGATCGGCGTGACCACCAGCCACACCAGCCGCAGCGCCTGTACCGCCAGCAGGACGGCCAGCGCGCAGACCACGGCCGTGCGTACACCACGCAGCGACATGACGGCATTCAAGGGGGGTAATACGCGCTGCAAAGCAGACATCCGTCTCAGGATTGCGAACGGATGACAGAATGCGGCAGCAATGTGTCAGTTCGAAGAAAGCGGTGACACAGGCCGGCACAGGCCGACGTGCGGCAGAACGCAAACGCCCGCCGTGCGTGGCACGACGGGCGTTTGCGGTGACGGACGCGTGCGACGGCTCAGAAGCGTGCGGTCACACTGATGTCATAACTGATGCCGGGCTGATAGGTGTACAGGTCCACCCGGTTGCTGCCCAGCTTTTGATACTCCTGGTACTTGGTCTTGAGCAGATTGCGTGCGGCAACGTTCACCGACAACGTATCGCCCGACCACACCAGGCCCTTCTTGATCACCAGATCCAGCGACGTGCCGGGCTTGTCGATGTAATCCGGCTGGCCGGGGCGGCCACGCGCCGATACCCGCTCGCCCACGTAATTGGCGATCAACGTGGCCTGGCTGTGCGTGCTCTCGCTTTCCACGCCGATCTGCAGATTGGCGATGTCATCCGATTGCCCCTGCAGTGCGGAGCCATCACGAATGAACAGGTTGGCCTGCACCGGTGCGCTGAAGCCGAACGGCTGCACCGTGTCGCCGGCGCTGGCGCTTACCTCCGAGGTGGTCCGCGTGTAATTGCCGGACACGAACACGCGCTTGTCGCCCCACCAGTCCGCGGCGATCGGCAGGTCCAGGTACTTCTTGGCCTCCAGCTCCACACCGTACAGCGTGGCCTTGGGCGCATTGATGAAGCTCTGCACGATGCCGCCGCCGGGCGCGTCGTTGACGATGGCTTCGATCGGCTTGTCGATGTCCTTGTAGAAGGCGCCGATGGTGACGTACTGGCCCGGCTCGAAGAACCACTCGTAGCGCGCATCCAGATTGACCAGCTCGCTGTCCACCAGGAACGGGTTGCCGAAGAACTGGCGGTCGATATCCGGGTCCAGATACTGCTGCGGCGCCATTTCGCGGAACTGCGGCCGCGCAATGGTCTTGGAGGCACCGAAGCGCAGCTGCTGGTTCTCGGCAAGATTCCAGGTCACCGTCACCGAGGGCAGCGCGTAGCTGTTCTGCAGCGGCGCCACGCTGTCCTGCCGCGCGCCGGTGAAGATGTCGTACGGATGCACCGCCTGGGTGGCGTCCTCGTAACGCACGCCCACGGTGGCCCGCAGGGTCGGCACGATCTCGCCTTCGGCCTGCAGGTACGCCGCCTTCACCTTCAAGGTGGCGTCGTAGGCGGCCGCACCGAAACTGCCGGTGGTCTCGCGCAGCCGCAGCAGGTCGTTGCTGAGGTTGTAGTCGGAGAGCAGATAGTCCACGCGCTGATACTGGTTCAGGAACGGCAGCGGGCCATCCAGCGCCAGGAAGCGGAATTCGCGGCTCCACGCGCTGCGGTCGTTGTCCAGATACGCCAGGCCGCCCTTGATGGTGAGGTCGTGTTCGATCGGCAGGCGCCAGGTGACATCCACGCCACCGCTGGCCACGGTGTCATCGACCTTGCTGAAGCGCGTGTAGTTCTGCACGCGCGACGCGTCGTGCGCCCAGTAGCCATCCAGCAACTCGTAGCGGATGCCGGTCTCGTAGGGCACATCGCGGCTTGCATTGGCCACTGCGGCGCGCCATTCGATCTTGAGGTCATCGTATTCGCCGAACGCATGCGAGCCGAGCAGCTGGTTGTTGATCAGCTGGCGCTCGTACCACTCGGTGTTGTCGTCACGCACATCGAAACCTGCCAGCTCATCGCGGCCGGCACGGCTGCGCGCCACCTTCAGTGCGTCGTGCACATACAAGGTGGTCCAGCCGATCTTGTGGCGCCCGTATTCCCAGCCCAGTCCCAGCATGCCGTTGCTGCGCACGTTGTTGCGGGTGGTGGCGAAATCGTAGTTGGAATTGAACTCCACGCTGTCGCCGACAAAGATGCCGTCCTGCTGCTTGCCGGTACGCGTGCGCCATTCGTTGTCGTAGCTGGCAACGGCGACGATGCCCAGCTTGGCCTCGCCCACGTCCATGCTGTAGCCGGCGCTGCCGCCCACGTTGACGTCCGGGGCAATGCTGTCCTTTTCCTGCAGCACATACAGGTTGGCGTCGTTCATGCTGCGCCCGATGCGGCGGATGTCCTCACGCGAGAAATTCCCCAGGTCCACGCGGCGCCCACTGCCGATCGCATCGCGCAACGCGCCCGGCTGCTTGCGCGTGCCATCATCAAAGCCCCACTCGTCGTCGCCGGAGCCGTAATACGTCAGGCCCTTCTCGCCGGTACTGACGCTATTGGCGCCGCCGCCCACGGTGAGCGACAGGAAGGGCTTGTCCGGCACCGTCATCGACTGCAGATCGATCACGCCACCGCCGAATTCACCCGGATAATCGGCCGAATAGGTCTTCTGCACGGTCACGCTTTGCAGCACGTCGCTGGGGAACAGGTCCAGCGGCACCACGCGCTGCATTGGCTCGGGGCTGGGCAACGGCGAGCCGTTGAACAACGCCGACGAATAGCGCTCGCCCAGGCCGCGCACATACACATACTTGCCGCGCGACAGGCTCAGCCCGGTGACGCGCGTCAACGCCACCGCCGCGCTGCTGTCGCCGGTGCGCTCCATGTCCTCGCGGGTGACGAACGAGGCCACTTCGGAGGTCTGCAGCATCGGTTCGGGAATGTACTCGCCGCGCACCACGACCTGGTCGAGTTGCTTGGGCGCAATGGCGGCACTGGAACTGCTGCCGCCGGCAGCATCGCTGGTGGTCGACTGCGCCAGTGCGGCGCCGGACATCAGCAAGGTGGAAATGGAAAGAGACAGGCCCGTCCGCGAGAGACGGGCAACAGTGGAGGTTCGCATCGTGGGAGCCCTGGCAACAGAAAGATGAAGCGGGACGCATCACGCGGCGGCGTCGGGCCGCCGCGCAAGGCGGTGCCTCAGCAGGGACGATCGGCGGTCAGGCCGCAGGTCCAGCCTTGCCACCAGGTGTCGTTGGCATCGCGCACGCCGCCGATGTAGTTCACCTGCTGGAAGAAGCTGCTCACCCCGTTCAAGCCCTGGAACGCCGGCACTGCGGTTTCGTTGGCGCCATTGATGAAGGTGTTCTGCAGCGTGGACACGCCGTTGGCAACGTTGTTGGTGCCGGCTGCAAACTGGCTGGCTGCACGCGCATCGCTGCCGAATGCCGTCGGGCAGGCGAAGAACACCGAGTGGAAGGTGCCCGCGGTGTCGGCGTCGGCCATGTTCAGGCACACCAGGCCATCGCCGGTGCCGCCGGCCGGACGGGTGAACACCGAGTTGTAGAACGCTGCCTGGGTGCCCTGGTTGAGCATGATCGCCGCACCGGCGCGCGCATTGCCCACGTAGGTGAAGTTGGCCACCTTCGGGCGCGAATACGGCTGGCGGCGCAGGCTGCTCCACTCGTTCATGCGGTCGCCGCCACCGGCGCGCTGCACCACGATGCCGTACTGCAGGGCGCCGCTCCAGCCGGCATCGGTATCCAGCGAATCGTCGTCGGCGCCGGTGATCACGATGTGGCTGCCGTTGACGGTGCCACCGAACCATTCGATGCCGTCGTCGGAGCTGTTGTGGATCTGCACGTAATCCAGGCGCGTGCCGCTGCCCACGCCGGCCAGGGTGATGCCCTGCAGCTCGTTGTTGGGCGAGATTTCAAAGCCCGAATACATCACGCGCAGGTAGCGTAGCGAGCCGCTGTTGTCGGTTGCGCTGTTACCGCCGTAGAACGCGTTGGTACCTTCGACCTGCGCCTGGCACTCCGGTGTGCCCGACACGGTGGTGCCCGGGCAGTTGTTGATCGCCGCACGCCCCAGCACCACGATGCCGCCCCACAAGCCGATGGTGTTGGCGCTCACCGTGCCATCCAGCGCCTGGCGCGCAGTGAACACGATCGGTGCGGTGGCGCTGCCTTCGGCAAAGATCTGCGAGCCGCGGTTGACCACGATGTAGTCGCTGCCGGCAGAACCGTACAAGGTCACGCCTGGTTCGATGGTCAGGATGCCCTGCGTGCTGCCGGCCGCTGGCGCGGTGGCATTGCCGCCGCGATCGGTGCCGACGTTGACACGCCCGCTGATCGAATACGCCGTACCTGCACGGGCCGGCACCACCAGATTGCCGGTGATGGTCTCCGGCAACTGACACGAGCGCAGCGTGTTGTTGGCGATGGTGCCCACGTTGGAAAAGCCGGTCGGGCAATCCGCGGCCGGGCCGGTCGGTGTGGGTGCAGGCGTCGGTGCAGGCGTGGGCGCCGGCGTCGGTGCGGGCGCCGGTGCGGGCGGAAACGCGCCTTCGCCCGGCGACGCGACACGGTCGGCACCGCCACCGCAGGCAGACAATGCCAGCGCGGTCCCGAACGTCATGAGAAGTGTCTTGCTGCTATTGCGAACGGACATGCGGCTGATCTCCAGGTCAAAAGGTCCGGTATGAAGAGGAGTCGTCAAGAATTGGTTGCGTTCCGCTCACTGCAGTGGCGAGCACGTTCAAGATCCCCGTCACCGTTATAGGGGCCGTCTGTTGCATTTGTCTTACCACGACACATTTGACACACCACTGACACACCTCGGCATGCACTGTGGCGGGATGACATCCCTCCCGATTGCTCCAGCACTGGCCGACTGGATCGTTGCGCAGGCCGTGGCCGGCCAACCACCCGAGCAAACGCTACAGCCGTTGCTCGATCAGGGCTGGAACGAGCAGGACGCCATCGATGCAGTCGAGACGCTGGTGCGCGCCCATATCCAGCAACACGCACAGGCAAACGGCCTGCCCTTGCCGGTGCGCGTACCCGCACTGCTGCAACACGACGATGCATCGCTACTGGATCTGGGCAATCGCCAGGTGCGCGTACTGATCAGCCTGCTGCTGCCGCGCGTGGTAGTGCTGGAGAAGTTCCTGTCCGATGCCGAATGCGATGCACTGATCGCACTCGCACAACCGCACCTGGTGCGCTCACGTACGGTAGACAACCGCAACGGCGCGCAGATCGTGCATGCCGCACGCACCAGCCACAGCATGTGCCTGCAGCTTGGCCAGGATGCACTTTGCCGAAGCATCGAAGCGCGCATCTCGCGCCTGCTCGATTGGCCGGTGGACCACGGCGAAGGCCTTCAGGTGTTGCGCTACGTCACCGGTGCGGAATATCAGCCGCACTACGATTACTTCGACCCCGACGCCGCGGGCACGCCGGTGTTGCTGCAGGCCGGCGGTCAACGCGTCGCGTCGCTGGTGATGTACCTCAACACGCCCGAACGCGGTGGTGCCACCCGCTTCCCCGACGTGCATCTGGACGTTTCCGCAGTGAAAGGTAACGCAGTGTTTTTCAGCTACGACCGCCCACACCCGATGACGCGTAGCCTGCATGCCGGCGCCCCCGTATTGGCCGGCGAAAAGTGGGTGGCAACCAAGTGGTTGCGCGAGCGCCCGGTACGCATGCCCGTCTGACAACGACAATCCTTCCGTATGCGGTCGCCATGGAACTGCCGCGCTGCCGACGACTTGTCCAGAGGACTAGATCAGCTCCACGGCAAAGACACCGCGTCACGCCGCTTGTCGATTGCTTGTCGAAAACGCTGCGGACCGACCATCGTGACTGGTCCTTGCCCGCCCACCGTCGCGGGACCCTTGGCGGCATGGATGCCGCCACGGAGCTTATAAGGACGTACTTGCAGCGTGTCCTGCGATGGTGGGCGGGCAAGGGCCCTGCAGCAACGGCGCAGATCATTCGCTCTACGCCTGATTTGTCCGTCTTGAGCAATCAGGTCGAGACGCCTGCACTGTGCCTATCGCGATCACTTTGCGATCTTCAAGTCTGGTCGAGCGCGCGGCGCCCTCACCGCTCGCGGGACACGCCGTGAATCCGTCCGTGGAGGCTCGGTGGCGGCATCCATGCCGCCACACGGTCCCGCAATCGGCGAGGACACCACGCCAGACAGTTGACTGGTGGTTTTGTTGAAGAGCGAAGACACCGCATCGCATGGTTTGCTGGTTGGTTTGCTGGTTGGTTTGCTGGTTGCTCTGCTGGTTGCTCTGCTGATAGCTCTGCACACCGACCATCTCGACTGGTCCTTGCCCGCCCACCGTCGCGGGACCCTTGGCGGCATGGATGCCGCCACGGAGCTTACACGGATGTACTTGCAGCGTGTCCCGCGATGGTGGGCGGGCAAGGGCCCTGCAGCGACGGCGCAGATGATCAGCTCTCCGCCTGATCTGTCCGTAGTGAACAATCAGGTTGAGACCCATGCGCTGTGCGCATCGTGATCCCCCGGCTCTTGAAGCATGGTCGAAAGCGCCGCACCCTCACTGCCAGCAGGACACCCCATGAATCTGCGGCCCCGCCCATACCGTCTTGCAGAATCAGCGTGCACCAAACAAACGCTGATCCATTCGCAGCATCACCAAGCGCAGCGGCGTCCATGTCAGGCACAACCCGGCCAGGATGCCCAAGGTGTCGGCCAGCGCGTCATAGGGATCGGCACTGCGATTGGTGGTCAGTGCCCCCTGCGCAATCTCGATCCCGATCCCCAACAGCACCAACCCGAACGCCGCCACCAACAGCGCGCGTCGCGTTGCGAACAACTGCACTGCCCCCCAGCACAACAGCGCAAAACTTAGGAAATGTTCGGCCTTGTCGCTGTTGGACGGCAGCTCCGGAAATTCCGGCGGCGGCCCAAGGCACACCGCGATGAGAACGCCGATGGCCGCGACCCACAATCCTACCCACACGCGCGGCCGATGGAACGGCAGTAGCGCCGGGGTCACAGCCGCCACGTAAGATCGCCGGCCAGGAATGCAGGAGCGAAATCCACATCGCGCGAGAACCCCATCACCTGGAAGCGCTCGCCCATCTCGCTGGGCAAGGTCAGCCGCTTGATCTGCTCGCGCAGGCGCATGCGCCCCACGTCATCGGTGCGCGTCTCGGCCTGGGCCAGCAAGGCATCCAACCCATTGCCCAGCAGGAAACTCGCCTGAGTGCAGTAGCCGGCCAACTCGAAACCGGCGCCGGTGCCGGCCTCGGCCAATGCGGTGAAGTCCACCGACGCCGTCAGGTCCTGCAGACCTGGCCAGCGATACAGGTCTTCATGCATGCGATGGCGATAGAACGCCCGCAAGGTGCCGTCTTCGCGCTGCGCACGATAGAACTCGCCGCGCGGATAACCGTAATCGACAAACAGCATTGCACCGCGTTTCAAACCACCGGCCACCGCCTGGATCCAGTACGGCAGCTGCGGCAGCAACTCGGAGCGGTACCCGTCGGCAAACGGCTGTTGCAGGTAGCGCTCGAGGTGGCGCACCGCCGCGCTCAACAACGCATCGGCCGGCTGCTCGCCACGTGCAAACTGCTGCTGCGCGTCCAGGACCACGGTTTCCTCGTAGACCTCGCCATCGCGCAACGCGAACCGCGGCGTCGGCAATGCATCGATCACCTCGTTGGCGAACAGCACGCCATCCCAATCGTCGGGGAACGGCGCATCCAGCCACTCGACCAGATCGAACACCGGCGGAATCAGGCTGCGGCCCAGGCGCTCGCGCTGCCGCTCGCGCAGGTCGGCGCTGGGCTCCAGGATCGCGTAGCGCTCGGGTAGCGCATCCAGCTCCAGCAACCGCTTGAGGGTGACTTCGGCAAACGCGCCGCTGCCTCCCCCCACTTCCAGCACCCGCGCCTGCGGACCGAGCTGCTGCAGCACCGGGGCCAGCGCACCGGAGACGGTGGCAGCAAACAACGGCCCAAGCTCGGGTGCGGTGACAAAATCACCAGCCTCGCCGAACTTGCTAGCGCCGGCGCTGTAATAGCCCAGGCCCGGCGCATACAGCGCCAGCTCCATGAAGCGCGAGAACGGAATCGCACCCCCAGCGGCCTGGATTTCGGCGCGCAGGTGCGCGGCCAACTGGTCGCTGTGCGCCAGCGCGTCCGAATCGGGAGTGGGAAGGTCGGCGTGCATGCGGGCACCGGTTGCGGGGACAATGCACAGGATAGCCGAGCCCTCTGCAACGCCGAGCGAGTACGCCATGACAGACAGTTCCAAGGTGGTGTTGATCACCGGTGCAGCCCGCCGCATCGGCGCACAGATCGCCACCACGCTGCACGCAGCCGGCTACCGCGTGGCCTTGCATGCGCACCACTCCGGCCAGGCGCTGGACGCACGCGTGGCCGAACTGCGCGCACAACGCGCCGGCAGTGCGCACGCACTGTCTGCGGATCTGCGCCTGCCACAGGCCCCTGCGCAGTTGGTGGCCGAGTGCATCGATGCGTTCGGCCGCCTGGATGCGGTGGTCAACAACGCCTCGGCGTTTTTTCCCACCGCCCTGGGCGAGGCCACGCCGGAGCAATGGGACGCGTTGTTTGCGGTCAATGCGCGTGCGCCGTTCTTCATTGCCCAGGCCGCTGCCGCGCAGCTGCGCCAGCACCATGGCGCCATCGTCAACCTCACCGACCTGCACGCGCAGCAGCCGATGCGCAACCATCCCCTGTATGGCGCCTCCAAGAGCGCACTGGAGATGCTCACCCGCTCGCTGGCGCTGGAGCTGGCGCCCCAGGTGCGCGTCAATGCGGTGGCGCCCGGCGCGATCCTGTGGCCGGAAGAAGGCAAGCCCTCCGACGCCAAGCAGGCGCTGCTGGCACGCACCCCGCTGGCGCGCATCGGCACGCCGGAAGAAATTGCCGAGGCCGTGCGCTGGCTGCTGGACGACGCCGGTTTCATCACCGGCCACACCTTGCATGTGGATGGCGGCCGCCAGCTCAGCTAAAGCGGCCAGCGCCACGGCTGCCAGGCGCGCGCGGCCGCTGCCCGGAATCGGCATGTGCCGCTCGTACGCGCCAGTTCCTGCGCGCCGGCCGGCCCACACCTGACACTGCCTGCTACGGTTTGTCGGCCGCTCTTGGGGGGCTTGCGTGCCTGCACGCGCGGCTGCGACGCCGGCCACCTTCGCCAGTCACAGCGCATCCACGCGATCGCCCTGCGCTGCACGCAACCACCGTGGCGCAGTGACGCCGGTCGGGCGGCGGCGCTACTGCGCGATATCGGCCGTCGCCGCTGCGGGCTCCAGGTCCACCGTGGTGAAGGCAGCGCCGTACTGCGCATGCGCCTGCCAGAGCGCGGCCAGCGTCTGCCCGCTCAATGGATCGACGAAGTCCGGCGCGATGTCGGCCAGCGGCTTCAGCACGAACGCGTGCTTGAGCTCGGGGCGCGGGATGCGCAACTGGCCCGGGCCTTCGATGACGCAATCGCCGAAGAACACCACGTCCACATCCAGGGTACGGTCGCTGAAGCGTGGCCCGCTGCGATCGCGGCCATGCGCGTCTTCCAGCGCATGCAACCAGTGATCGAGCGCATGCAGCTCCAGATCGGTCTGCAGCGCCACGGCGTTGTTGACGAAATCCGGCCCGTCGAAGCCCACGGCCGGCGTGCGATACGCCGGGGATACCGCGAGCGGGCCAAAGCGCGCGCGCAAGGCCGCCACGGCCAAGCGCAGGTAATGGGTCGGCTGGACATTGCTGCCGAGGCTGAGAAGCACGGTGGTCATGCGGTATTCGCGCATGCGGCCGGCGTCAGCGTCAACTGTTGCGGCATGCCGGCGGTGATCCGGCACCCACGCAGCGGACCGATGCGGCCTCAGGCCACTTCGAGCGCGTGCGCCACGGCACGGAACACGCGGCGCATCTCCAGCGGCTTGCGCAACACATGCACCGGGATATCCGGCGGAAAGTGCACGCGCTGCAACGGCGCGCCCATGTCTTCCAGCACGATTGCCGGGCCCTGATATCCCAACTCCTGCATGCTCAGCAGCACGCTTACCGCAGACAGCAGGATGATGTCGCTGTCGATGATCACCAGATCCGGCATGGCGTGCTGCTGCACCAGCTGCAGCGCGGCAGCGCCATCGGTGGCCAGCTGCGGCTGATAGCCCTGACTGGACAGGGCATTGCCCAGCAGCGACAGGCGCGTGGCCTCGCCATCCACCAACAGGATGCGCTGCCCGTGGCCCAGCGCAAGCGGCGGGTCGGCCTCGACCGCCACGACTGCCGCCGCACGCATCGGCACGATCATGTCGAAGCGCGTGCCCTCGCCCAGGCGGCTGTCGACCTGGATGTTGCCGCCGTAGCTTTCCACGATGCGCTTGCACGAGATCAGGCCAAGCCCGGTGCCATCGGCCTTGGTGGTGAAGAACGGGCTGAACAGGCGAGCGCGGGTTTCGTCGCTCATGCCCACGCCGGTATCGGCCACGCTCATGCGCACGCGCGTGGCATCGTGCTGATCGGCCGCCAGAATCAGGGTGCCGCCGCCGGGCATCGCCTGGATCGCATTCAGGCCCAGATTGAGCAGGCACTGCTGCAACTCGGTGTAGTTGGCTTCGATGGTCAGGTCCGAGGCGATGCTGTCCATCTGCAGGCGCACCCCGTCGGGCAGGCTGCTCTTGAGCAGCATCTGCACGGCCTGGAACAGGTTGGCGATGGACACCTGCTCGCGCGGCTTGTTGGAGCCGCGCACGAACGAGAGCATCGACTCGGCCATCTCGTGGCCGCGCCGGCCGCACTCGGCCACCACATTGGCCAGCTGCCGCAACTGCGGGTCGTCGGTGCGCCCGGCCAGCAGGTCGGGCACGATCAGCAACGGCTGCAGGATGTTGCGCAGATCGTGGCTCAGGCCGGCCGCCAGCATCGCCAGGCTTTCCAGACGTTGCGCGCGCATCAACTCGCTCTCCACGCGCTGGCGTTCCAGATCGGCGCGCGCCTCGCGGATCGCGCGCACCACCGCACTCGGCAATCGCGTGGGGTTGTGCTTGATGATGTAGTCGTTGGCGCCATCCTGCAGCGCCTTGACCGCGGTCTCCTCGCCCATGGTGCCGGAGACGAAGATGAAGGGGGTGGCGCCGTTCTGGCGCACCAACCGCAGCGCCTGGTGACCGGAAAACCCCGGCATGCTCAGGTCCGACAGCACGATGTCCGGCTGGAACGTATCCAGCGCGCTCCGCAGCGAGGGCTCGCTGTCCACGCGCTCGAACGCCGCATCGATGCCGGCATCGAGCAACTGATCGGACAACAGCTCGGCATCTTCCGGTGAATCTTCCACCAGAAGGATCTTCAGCTGCTCCAGATTGCCACCCTCATGCGGCATGGCTCAGTCCAGCTCCGGTGCCTGGTTGATCACCGCCCAGAAGGTCCCGAGCGTCTTGACCGCGTTGAAGAACTGGTCGACATCCACCGGCTTGACCACATAGGCATTGACGCCCAGGTCCCAGCTGCGCGCCAGGTCGCTCTCTTCGCGCGAAGACGACAGGATCACCACCGGCAGGCGCTTGAGCGTCTCGTCGCTGCGCACCTGCTTGAGCACTTCCAGCCCATCCAGGCGCGGCATCTTGATGTCCAGCAGCAACACCGCCGGCAGGCCTTCCTCACGATCGGCGAAGGCGCCACGGCGCAGCAGGTAATCCATCGCTTCCACGCCGTCCTCGACGTGCACGATGGGGTTGGCCAGACGGGCTTCGCGCAAGGCGTCGACCGCCATTTCCGCATCGGCCGGGCTGTCTTCTGCCAGAAGAATGGTACGAATGGCGGTCATTCGGTGAACTCTTGGTTGGGCGCTTCGAGCGCAGGGGGAAGCACGAAATAAAACGTGGCACCTTCATCGACGATGCCTTCGGCCCAGATGCGGCCGCCATGGCGCGTCAGCACGCGCCGCACGCTGGCCAGACCGATGCCGGTGCCGGCGTACTCGCTGGCCTTGTGCAACCGCTGGAACACGCCGAACAGCTTGGCGCTGTACTCCATGTCGAAGCCGGCACCGTTGTCGCGCACGCTGAACTGATGGCCGCCATCGGCCATCGGCGTATAGGTGACCTCGATCTTGGCCACCTCGCGCTTGGCGCTGTATTTGACGGCGTTGCCCAGCAGGTTCATCCATAGCTGACGCATCATGTTTTCGTCGGCCACCAGCACCGGCAGCGGCGCAATCTGCCAGTCCACACGGTGGCCGGTATTCTCGCTCTGCAGGTTGGAATCCAGGATCGCGCGGGTTTCGGCGACCAGCGATTGCATGTCCACCGCCTGCAGCCGCAACGCACTGCGGCCCAGGCGCGAATACACCAGCAGGTCGTCGATCAGCGAGGCCATGCGCCGCGCCGAGGAGCTGATCACTTCCATGTAATGGCGCGATTTTTCGTCGGCTGCATCGCCCAGGTGGCGCGCCAGCTTGTCCGAGAAACCGGCCACGTGCCGCAACGGCGCGCGCAGGTCGTGCGAGACCGAATAGCTGAAGGCTTCCAGCTCGCGGTTGACCTCCGAGACCTGCTCCACCTTGCCTTCCATCTGCCGGTTGAGCTCCTGGATGCGCAGCTGCGACGCCTTCTGCAGGCTGATATCGCTGACCGTCATCAGCACCACGTCCTCTTCGGCGGTGTCGGGCAACGGCATGCGCCGCGCGTTGATCAGCATGGTGCGCAACACGCCATCGGCGCCGCACTGCTCATGCTCGAAATCCCACAGCTCGCGGCCGCGCAGCAACACATCGGCCAGCCGCTGGTGGATCTGCGGATCGCGCCACGCGCCCTCGCCCACCTCGTCCAACGCCATCAATTCGTTGCCGCGATCCTCCAGGCCATACAGCTCGGCGAAGGCCGGGTTGTGCAGCACGATGCGCTGGCTGGCATCCAGCAACACGATCGGCTCGCGCACGGTCTGCAGCACCGAACTGGCACGGCCGTTGGCGCGCAGGTATTCCTGCTCGGCCGCCAGGCGGCGACGGATCTGCCGCTGCAGCAGCCAGATCACCGTGGCCAGCAACAGCAGCTGCACCGCCAGCGCGGCCCAGCTCAACACTGCGTAATGCAGGCGCTCGGTCTCGGCGCGCGCATTGCGCAAGGTCAGCAAGCGTCCCTCGGCGACCTGCACCTCGTCGATCAGCACGCGGATCGGGTTGCTCAGCGTCATCTCGTTGATCAGCGCGCGGATCTGCTCCGGCGAGGTGGTCACCGCGATGCGCTCGGCCAGCACCATCCGCCGCTCGATCGTGCTCTGGATCCGCCCCATGCGCACCTGCTGCGCGGGATTGTCCTTGGTCAGTTCGATCAGACGCTGCACCGCAGCGAAGGCTTCGCTGCGCCCACGGCGCATGCGCTCCAGCAGCGCCGGACGCTCGACGCCGTGCGAGCGCATCAGTGCAGCCGACTCGGCATTGCGCATCGCCGCTTCCAGGCGCTGCGCGTTTTCCTGCACGTCCTGGCTGTGCGACACCCACACCGCCGCCTGATTGGCGTTGTGCGCCATCCGCTGCAACAGCAACGACGGCACCACGACGATCAGGCACACGGCCGCCGCCAATGAAGGCAGGCGCCAGCGATCCCATCTGTCTGCTTGGACCGTTGTCTGCATTACCAGGTCTGTCTTCGCTCGCTGCGTGTGCCCGGGACCAGCCGGCATTGTCTCCGATTGCGCCCCGAACGAGATTAACGATTCAGCAAATCAGATACCGTCATGACATAGCTGAATGGGCATATCATACGTGCAGCAAATGTGAAAACCACGAGAGCATCCGGTCGCGCTGCGGCGTCCCCGACGCCGGCAGTACGGCAACAAAAAAGGCGCACTCCTGGGGAGTGCGCCTGGTGCTCGGTCCCGCCGCCTCGCCTCGGCCGGCCCGGCATTCGCAGCGGCTGCGCTTACTTCTTCGCAGCGGTGACCTTCAGGCCGGTCGACTTGACGCTCTTGACGCCTTCGATGCCCTTGGCGACAGCCACAGCCTTGTCGTGCTCGGCCTGGGTGGCCACCGTGCCGGTCAGGGTCACGATGCCGTTCTTGGTCTCGACCTTGACGTCGGTGCCCGACACATTGTCGGTAGCGAGCAGGTCGGCCTTCACCTTGGTGGTGATCCAGGTGTCGGTCACCGGCTTCTTGGACTCGTTGATGTTGTCGGCAGCGTGGTCCTTGGTGGCGTGGTCCTTGTGCGCACCCATGTCCTGCGGTGCGGCGAACGCCTGCGAGGCGCCCAGGGTCAGGCCGAGCGACAGCGCCACTGCCAGCAGCTTGCGTGCATGCATCATGTTCTTCATCCGAGACGCTCCTGTTGAATGTGCGTGGAGCTTGCGGTGGCGCTCGTCGAGCAGACGTGACCGCAACATGCAGAGGTTGTGAACCCGGCGCACACAGGCGTGTGCAATACCATGCCGGCTTCCTCCGTCGTTGCGATGAACCGTTTTCAATGCCTAAACCGTTCAATCTGGCCGTCGTCGGCTACGGCTATGTGGGCCACACCTTCCACGCCCCGCTGATCGCCAGCACGCCTGGCCTGCGGTTGCATAGCGTGGTGTCGTCCAAGCCGCAACAAGTGCAAGCCGACTACCCCGACGTCACCGTGGTTGCCGACCTCGACAGTGCATTGTCCGACCCTGCGCTCGACGCGGTCGTCCTTGCCACGCCCAACCAGACCCACGCGCCGTTCGCGCTGCAGGCCCTGGCCGCAGGCAAGCATGTGCTGGTGGACAAGCCATTCGCACTCGACGCCACGCAGGCACGCGCCATGGTCGATGCGGCCGCCAAGGCCGGGCGCGTCATCAGCGTGTTCCAGAACCGCCGCTGGGACGCGGACTTTCTCACCGTGCGCCGCCTGATCGAAGAAGGCCAGGTGGGTGAGGTGGTGGAATTCCATTCGCACTTCGATCGCTACCGCCCGCAGGTACGCGACCGCTGGCGCGAAAGCGACGCTCCCGGTGCAGGCCTGTGGTACGACCTGGGCCCGCATCTGCTGGACCAGGCCCTGCAATTGTTCGGCACGCCGCAGGCCATCGCTGCGGACCTGCAGCGCCAGCGCAGCCAGGCGCGCAGCGATGATTATTTCCACGTCACCCTGCATTACCCGCGGCTGCGCGTGATCCTGCATGCCGGCTCGCTGGTGGCCGACAACGGCCTGCGCTTCGCCGTGCATGGCACGCGTGGCAGCTATCTCAAGCATGGTTTGGACACGCAGGAAGACCAGCTACGTGCCGGACGCCGTCCGGGCACGGTGGGCTGGGGGGTGGACCCGCTGCCGGGCACGCTCACCCGCATCGACGACGAAGGGCGTGTGCACAGCCATCAACCCGAAAACCTGCCGGGCGATTACCGCCAGTGCTATGCCGCCTTCCGCGATGCGCTGGCCGGCACTGGCCCGGCACCGGTGGGCGGCGCCGACGCGGTGCTGCTCATCCACTTGCTGGAGCTGGCACAGCGCGGTGCCGCCAGCGGCCAGGTGCAGTGGCTGGATGGCGCGCGCGGCCTGTAAGGCCACGATCAACTACACGGTGCGCGCGGCCCACATAGCACGCGCATCAACATGCGAGCGTGCGCTGTCGGTCCGCAAAAGCATCCGGCGATGATGAGCCTGTGTTGCGCAGGCCGCGCGGACGACGACGATGCAGCGCCACCGATCGTGATCGAACAGCGCCTGCATCGCCAGCGGGCACGCGGCTGCCCGGAAAGCGCGTGACGTCGGACTACGCGATCCGTCGGTGCAGCCAATACGCCTGAGCGCTGCGCTGTTCGAACCTGCGGCGAACCGCATGCTTGCCACAGACGGCTTGGCGTGAGCTTTCGCGCAACACGCATGACCCTGACAGCACACCGCCCCAACCCGACGGCCACGCCTGCCGCAAGGCACGCGTGGCCGTCTGACGGATCGCGCTTATGCGTCCTTGCTGCCGATCGTCGGCGCTGCGGTGGTGGTGGTGGTCATCACCGCATGCCCACCAAACTGGTTGCGCATCGCCGCCAGCAACTTGTCGGTGAACGAATCCTTGTCGCGCGAACGCAGCCGCTCCATCAACGACAGGGTGATGATCGGTGCAGAGACTTCCAGATCGATCGCCTCGGCCACCGTCCAGCGACCTTCGCCCGAATCGGCCACGAACGGCGCGATACCGGCCATGGTGGGGTTGTGGCGTAACGCGTCGGCGGTCAGATCCAGCAGCCACGAGCGCACCACGCTACCGTCGCGCCAGATCTCCGACACCTGGTGCAGGTCCAGCGCAAAATCGCTCTTGTGCTGCATCAACGCAAAGCCTTCGGCATAGGCCTGCATCATTCCGTACTCGATGCCGTTGTGGACCATCTTGGTGAAATGACCCGCGCCGCTCGGGCCCACCCGGCCCCAGCCCTTGTCGTGCGCAGGTGCCAACGTGGCCAGGATCGGGTGCAGCGTGGTCACCGCCGCTTCCTCGCCCCCAACCATCAGGCTGTAGCCTTCCTGCAGGCCCCAGATGCCGCCGCTGGTGCCGCAATCGACAAACGCGATGCCACTGGCCTGCAACTGCGCCGCACGCCGCTGCGAATCCTTGTAATACGAATTGCCGCCATCGATGACGATGTCACCGGCCTGCAGCAACGGCAGCAGCTGCGCCAAGGTGTCGTCGACGATCTTGCCGGCCGGCACCATCAGCCACACCACGCGCGGGCTGGGCAGCGCTGCCACCAGCGATGCCAGCGCATCGGCCGTCACGATCCCCTTGGCCTGCGCACTGCTGCGTGCGGCCGCGCCCGGATCGTACCCATGCACAACGTGTCCGCCGTGCACCAGACGCTCGGCCATGTTGGCACCCATGCGGCCCAAACCCACCATACCCAGTTCCATAACGACTCCTCGTGATCTGATCAGTGCAGGGTGCCACGGCCGGCGTACGCCGGCGTCGCGGAATCCTCAATGGATTGTTCCGTGGCAATGTGCCCAGCGCACTGTTGCAGCTGCCAGTCGATCCATCGCCAATACAAGGTGGTGCGCAGATTGTGCAGGGTCAGGTCGATCGCATACGGCGTGCGCGGGTTGCGATCGAGAAGGCGCGCCACGTGGTAACCGATCGGCTTGACGCCCTTGGGATGCACATAAACCAGGAACCCCTGATAGAACGGGTCGTCCAGCAGCGTCTGCAGCTGGTGCAGCCGTGCCTGCTGCTGCGCATCCAGGGTGGCGCGCAGCTGCGCATCGCGCTCGTACAGCAGGCGCTCGAAACGCCGCTTGCCCGGTCCACGCAACGGCTGAGCCAGCTCCCAGATCTGGCGGTTGAGCGCGTCGTAATGCGCAAAGCCCCCGTGCTGCGCCAGGGCTTGCGCGGCGGCATCGCCGACATCCACCACCACGAAGTTTTCGGCCTGATTGTGGATGTCGTCCAGAAACGCCTTGTCGAACACATGCGCGATGAAACCCGGCGCACCGACGAAGGCCTGCCGCCCGAGTTGCGAGGTCTTTACCGCCTTGCCGTCGGCAAAAAAATCGCCGGCATGTGCGCCGAGCAGAATGCTGTCGGTGTCGTGCAAGGTCAGGAAGGTGCCGATCGACAACTCGCCAGGCGTAAACACCTGGTCGAAACCCGCGTCGCCGTACAACTCGCGCTGGGTGGCGAGCTGGGCAACCTGCCGCCCCACGCCGCATTCAGAGCGCACCCGCCCCCGGTAGAACGCATCCAGTGCCTGTGCGTTGCTGCCTCGCGGCTGATAGCCGCGGCCGAGACTGCGAAAGCCGCTCCACCCTTGCGCGGCCGCACCGCGCCAACCGAAGCCGATCCAGCCCAGCTGCAGCGCAGAAAACCGATACCCCGGATTGTCCTGCAACTGGCTTACGGCGCGACGCGTTGCCGCACCGACCTCGAACGCGTATGCACACTGGGTGGCGCTGTCATCCAGCAACGCCGTCATCGACGCGCTGCGCTGTTGCGCATCCCAGGCAGCCGGCACGGTCAACGTCAGGTCGCCGGCAGCATGCGCCTGCGCAAGCGAGCCGCGCGTGCACGGCGCACCGCGCTCGATGACCGGTGCAGATACGGCGGCGCGCTCGATCCTCCAGCCCAGCCGGCGGAGCAGCGCTTCCACGCAGTCAGCAGTGGCCGCGGTTGCGGCCGCACTGGGCGCTGCGCCAGCAACCTGCTGCATCTGCGCAACCAACACGGCAAAGGCGCACACCACTGCAGCAACGCGACCTCGCGTTGCATGTCGCATCAGCAGGTGTTGCAGTGTGCAGATCCGGAAGGCGCGCATCGGTCAGCGGTCGACTGGGCAGCACGCAGCCGCCTTGGCAATAAAGAAAGCCCCGGCAGGGCCGGGGCTTGTGACAGTCACCGCATCCGGCTTAGCGACGTTCGCAGACGCGCTCGACCTGGCGGTTGCCATTGGCCTGCTGGCGATTGCCCTGGATGGTGCGGCCTGCCGCGCCACCGGCCACTGCACCGGCCACCGTGGCCAGCTTCTTGCCGTTGCCGCCGCCGACCTGATTGCCGAGCAGCCCGCCGATCGCGGCGCCGGCAACGGTACCGCCGATGCGATTGGGGTCGGTCGAGTTCTTCTGCACTTCCACGTTACGGCAGCGCACGCGCGTGCCGTCGGAGAATTTGCGGCCTTCGTCTGCCTCGGAATACCGCTGCTGATGCGAGTAGTTCTGCGCCTGTGCAAACGTGCTCGTCGCCATCAGGCCGATCAGGGACATACCCAGCAAGGAATTACGCATCTTCATCGTCGGTCTCCATCGTTCTCGCCCATTCGGCGAGTCATGGCTGCACTCTGTTCGCTGCGTCGAGAACACGACGTGAAGCGCACGCGCCGCTATTCAGTCTTTGGAGCGGTGCGTGAACCGCGCCATCACGGCTGCTTGGCGGGCTCGCTCTGTGGCCCATCGACCGGCGCCGGCGGCGGGTCCTGCGCTTCCACCGGCAACGGTGCAACCGGCGGCTGCGCCACGGTGCTGGATGCGGCCGGCGGCGTGGCTGCGGCAGCTGGCGTGCCGACCGCCGGCGCAGCGGTGGATGCCGCTGCAGGCACCGGCGCGGGCGGGTGCGGGGCCACAGGTGTCGGTGCCGGCGCAGCGCTCGTTGCGGCGGGCGCCACGTCGGTCACCTTGGGCAGATAGGAGTTCAGACGCTCGAAAAACCGCTTGTAAAAGGCTGCGTCCTGCACCGTGGTGCTGGAGACGCGCACCAGCGAGTCGCCACTACTGCCCACCGGCAACGACAACGAGCCGAGCACGCCGACGCCCACGCTGGCCGACGTGGAGCTCTTCTTCAGCGCGTAGCGGTCCTGCAGCGCACTGACGAACACCTGCGCCTTGCCGCCATCCTGGGTTGCGCAGGAAATGCGCAGATTGAGCTGCTCGCTCTGCTCGGCTTCCTTCAGCTGGAAATTCTTGCTGCCCTCCACCGCTGCGGCGTCGGCGCGCGTGACCGCGTAGCCCTGGCTCAGCAACACGCGGCGTGCGGCTTCGCAGGCCTGTGGCGAACTGGCCGCCACACTGCGCGAATAGGTGTCATCGGAATTGAACGACTCGCGCATCAGCATCGTGTCGCCCTTGCTGCCACCGCAGCCGGCCAGGGTTGCCAGCGCGCCGAGCAGCGCGCCACGCGCGATCAGGGAAGTGCAAGACATTGGGAGATTCCATCATCCAAAACCGGTCAGAGCATAGCCGCACGCCATGTGCGCGCGGCGTCGCGTTGCCGGCTCAGGGCACCGGCGGTTCATCCGCAGGCAGCTGCAGGTCCATCTGCAGGCGGCTGCCGTCGGCACCGATGCGCTCGGCACGCAGGTAGTGATGCGCGCGCACCGCCGCCAACGGCACAGGTGCGCGGCACGGCTCGCCCCACAGGCTCAGGCTGAAGCCCTGCGCCTGCAGCCAGCTGGTCAGGCGGTCCCAGAGCGGCTGCTCGGCAGCCAGCATCAGATCCAGGTCCGCCGGGCCGTCCGGCACCAGCGTCGGCGACTGCAACCAGCGCGCGTAACTGCCGTGCAACACCACCGGCAGGCCCAGCGCCTGCACCGCCTGTAGCAGTTGTGCCGCCTGCTGCAGGTCCATCCGGGTATGGCAGCGCTGGAAGATCAGTGCGTACTCGTGGCTGCGGTTGCTGTCGGTGCACGCGTGGGACAGCGCATCGGCCGGGCGCTGGTAGCACAGCACGCGCTCCTCGTGCAGTGTGAACAGGCTGCCCAGCAGCCGCCCCAGATCCCACGCCTGCGGCAGCAAGCGCCCGCCAACGCGCACGTTCTGGACCATGGCCACGCCGAATGCACCTGGCCGCATTCGCTGCCGTAGCGCGTGGAATACGGCGCGTATTCCCGCGAGATAGCTGGCGTAGTCGGCACTGGCGTACAGCTGGCCCGGCACTGTCTGCCCGCGCCACTGACAACCGAAGTACGGCACGTTGGTCAGGCATAGATCGATCGCTGCCGCCGGCGCGGTGTGCACCACGCTGCCGACCACGATCGGCACCGTCACCCCGTGCCGTTGCAGGCGCGTGCGGGCCAGCTGAGCGCGCCCGGCATCGATCTCCATGCCGTGGGTAGCGCGACCTTCGAAAGCCGCCGCCAGCAAGGTGCTGCCAAACCCGCAGAACGGGTCGAACACCTG
Source organism: Xanthomonas sp. NCPPB 1325 (assembly GCF_041477645.2). Lineage (NCBI taxonomy): Bacteria > Pseudomonadati > Pseudomonadota > Gammaproteobacteria > Lysobacterales > Lysobacteraceae > Xanthomonas > Xanthomonas sp. NCPPB 1325. The sequence continues at coordinate 934,262 of NZ_CM192985.1, read as the reverse complement.
CTCGCCCGGCTGGCTGAAATGGCGCACGAACGGCCGCATCTGGTTGACCCATCCGCAATCGCGCCCGTTGAGTGGATCGGCTGCCCGTAGATCATCGGGCAAGGCCCAGGCCGCATCGTCCGCCGCCGGCGTCCACCAACTGCGCTGATCGAACTCATCCATCGCGCGCTTCCGCCCCGGCGGCGTCCCACAATACATCTGCGTCCGGGTCCCAACCTGCGCACAGGCGCCCATTGGCAAAGAACACCAGCTTGTACACATCCCCGGTGGCGTGACGCGCATGCATCGCGGCATAGTCGGCGCTTTCGAATACCACCTGCATGCCGTCCGCGCTGCGCAGGCGCACATTCCAGAAGTAATACCCTTCGGTCATGCTGTCGAGCTGCCAGCGCGACCACCACGGCTGTTGCATGCAATCGGCCAGCAATGGCTCCACCCCGACGCGATGCTGTGCGATGTAGCGCCAGGTGCCATTGCTGCGATACGCATCGTCCAGCCGCGACAGCTCACGGAAGATCACCTGCTGCGCACCACAGCTGCGTGCCCAGTCGATGTACTGCGCAACATCATCGGCACTGCACACACCGCCGCGTTGCACGATGCAGACCAGGCGTACCGGCAGACGCGCAGCCAAGCGGCGGGCGGTCTGCAGGAAGACGCCCGCATCGGCAACCGGCTCGCCGGGGCGGAAACGCATGATCGCATCGTTGCGCGCCTGCACTGGATGGTGGCGCGACAGCTCGATCCACGACAGGCCGAACTGCAGCAGTGCCTCGAGCAGGCGGCCGCCATGCGTGCGCGCCAGACCGGCGCCGTTGCTGTACAGCACGCGCTGCTCGACCTGCGGACCCTCGGCGGCGGTCGACAAGGTCTGCAGCAGGGTCTGCAACCAGTCCGGGTCGTCGGTCATTTCCAGACCGGACAACGAATAGGACAACGGCACTGCGTGCAGCAGCTGCAACACCTCACGCAGCTGCCTGAAATAGGCGGGCCCCGGGCGCAGCATCGAGGCCGCCGGGCCACTGCCGTGCTGGCGCAGGTTTTCCGAACAGAACCCGCAGCGTGCCGAACAGGGCCGCACCGACGCATACGGGGTGAACGTGATCGGCAATGCCGCGCGCAAGCGCCGTGCGCCGATCTGCAGCCGGTGCCAGCGGCCGGCGTCGTCTTCCAGCGGCACGCGCTGCTGCAGGCTCGGTGCTACGGCGCGCAGCTGCGCCAGCAGTGCCGAGGGGGGCAATGCAGAACCCGCATCGCTGCAGGCGGGCATGCTCATGCCCGCCGGCAGGCCATCAACGGCGTGCAGCGTCGGCACGCGCGCGCACCTGCTCCAGCGTCCACTCCTGCTGCATCACGCCGTTTTCCCACACCGTCACCAAGGCGTCCTCGCTCTCGGCATGGGCAGCCACTTCATCGAGCAACGCACTGCGATAGCTGCCGTCGCGACGGTCGCGCAGCAAGGTCAGCCGCCCACGCTTGCTCTGCTTGCCCTGGTCGGTGATCGGGTCCTTGTAGACATCGATCCACTGTCCATCCACACGCACCGCCGAACACTTCAATGCAAACTTCTGCGTGTCGCGGTCCACCTTCTGCAGCAGCGCCCCGCCCATGCCGAAGGCAACATTGTCGGCGGCATAGCCGGCGGCAGTGATGCGCTCCAGAATCGCGCGCAGCGAGCTCGGGTTGATGCCATCGCCCTGGATCACGCGCACGTGGTTGAGCACCTTGTAGCCCTTGCCGTTGACCTGATGACCGAAGGCTTCGTCCAGCAGCACCAGGCACTGCTCGACCACGTCCACCGGGTCGCCGGAGTCCGGACGGATCACCACCGTTGCGCCCGATGCGATGATTTCCTCGCGCAGGGTCGTGCCCCAATGTTCGCGAATGGCGCGGTAGATGTCGTAGCTGTCCGACACCACCGCCACGATCGATCCCGGGCGTGCGAACTGCGTCAGCATGTTGCGATACGCGTCCACCTCGCGCTCGCGGCCCCAGCTGGTGATGGTGCTGTGCTCGGCTGCCGGGATCGAATAGCCGGCCACCGGCGTGTGGTAATGCGCACGTGCCAGCAGCAACGCCGACAAGGTGTCGGTGCCGAGAAAATTCACCAGATGCGCGGCACCGCCCAATGCAGCCGAGCCCAGGCTGGACACGCCACGCGCACCGAAATCATGCAGCTTGAATGGCAGCTGCCCTTCCGGATCGTCGCTGGTACGCTCCAGGTAATCGCGCACGGTCTGCTTGACCTGCCAGCTCACCGTGGCCACCGTCACCGGGTACCACACGCGCAACAACAGGGTTTCCAGATACGAGGGCACCCAGAACGCCTTGGCGTCGGTGGACTCGATGGTCATCAACACATTGTGGGTGGGCACCACCGCGCCCTCGGGCACCGCGCGGATGCGGATCGGCAGTTGTCCGCCCAGCCGGTCGACGATGTCGCGCCAGCCGGTTTCGTTGAACGGTTCGCCATGCGCGGCCAGCAATGCTTTCGCATCGTCGATATCGGCATGCGTCACCGGCCGGTTGATCGCTTCCTTCAGGATCGACTGCAACCCGAAGAACACTGTCTGGTCGTACACGCCACCGCGCGATTCGACATAGAAAAACGAGGCATCGGTGCCGGGCGGATATTGCAGCCAGTGGCTGGCCTTGTAGCTGTCGGTGTTGAGCAGCAGGTTATCGAGGTAATGCATGACGGAAGCTCCTTCGCGTCGGGTAAACCAGCGGTCTGTCCGCCGGTGGGAGGTCGTGGATCAGGCGAGCCCATCGCACCGTGTCGACGTCGGTCGGCGGCAGCACGCAGGCGATGGCAGTGCCCTCAGCCACGGCCCAGGAAAAATTCAAGAATATGCAGGTGGTCTTCGTACAGCCGCGGTCCCATCGCCATCACTTCGGCGATCGGAATCCAGCGCGCCTTGTCGGCATCGTCGCCGCCACGCACCGCGGGCAACTCCCCCGCAGGAAATTCGAAGTGGAACGCGTGGGTGATGGTGCGCCCGCGCAGACTGCGCTCGGGATGGTCGAATACCTGGCGGCCGCGCAGGGAGCCCTTCAGCACCGGCACCGGCACCTTGAGCCGGGTCTCTTCGCGCAGCTCGCGCAAGCAGCTTTCCAGCAGGCCTTCGTCCTGAGCGATGAAACCGCCCGGCAGCGCCCACAGGCCCTTGCCCGGTTCGGCACGACGCCGCACCAGCAGCACATGCCCCGAATGCACGACCACCGCATCGGTGGTCACGAAGGTCGGCGCATACGGCGCATCCTTCCACGCGGCACGGTACTGCTCGATGAAGCGGTATTCGGCCACCAGCTGCGCATAACTGGGCGAGTTGCGCCGGAACGCCTCCAGCATGTCGTACACCGGCGCGGGCACGTTGCCACGCAGCATCAACAGCCCGCCATGAAACCCGATGTCGCCGGCCTCGAACAGATAACGGCGTAATTCGGTGGCCGAGAGGGTGGCGGTGTGCTGCGCATCTTCCAGCGGCCACTGCGGAAACTCACGCAGGTAATAGCTGCTGGCATCCTTGTCCATGCCGATCAACCCGATACGCGCATCCGGCGTGCCGCCATCGGCTTGCACGGCCTCGGCAACCTGACGCTGCACCTCGGCAATCCACAGGCTTTCGTTGTACAGATGGTCGCGCAGCGGCCGCAGGATCAACCGCTCGCTCTCACCCGGCAACGCAGACTCGATCATCACCGCACGTTCGGCGACGGTCCATGGATTGCGGATGGTGCGAGGGGTGTCGGCCGAGCCGATCAACACGATGAGCTTGCGCACCTTGCCCAGCGCGTGGCGGGCGACGGCGGCATGGCCGTTATGAAAGGGCTCGAAACGCCCGATAAACACGAGATAGTCGTACGGTGCTGCCATGAGAATCCCTCACGGTTGAGTGGTGAGGCCAGCGGTCTATCCGCAGGCCTGCAACAAATGCTACGCCGTTGCGCAGGGACGTCAAGCGTGCAGTGGCAGCGACGGACCCCACCGCCGCGCTGTCACGGCCGTCATCATTGCTGGCTAGACTTGGCGTCTTGTTTCTTCGGGAATCTGCCTGCATGCCACGTCCGATCACACGCGCACTGACGCGCTGCCTCCTTGCCATCGCCCTGCTGTGCATCGCCTTGCCGGCACTGGCCGCACCGGCCATTGCACCGTTGCGCGTGATGTCGTTCAACGTGCGGGTTCCTGCCGACACCGAGGGCGACAAGCGCTGGCAGGTGCGTCGCAGCGCAATGGTCGCCTTGATCAGGCAGACGCATCCGGATGTGTTCGGGACGCAGGAGCTGGTGAGCGGGCAGGCCAACTACCTGGCTGCACAGCTGCCCAACTATCGCTGGTTCGGCCAGGGGCGACGCGGCGATGACAGCGACGAACACATGGGCGTGTTCTACGACGCGCGCAAGCTCGATGTCGTGGAATCCGGCAATTTCTGGCTCTCCGACACGCCAGAGGTCCCCGCCAGCATCACCTGGGGCAACGTGCTGCCGCGCATGGTGACCTGGGCATTGTTCGAACGGCGCAGCGACAAGCGTCGCTTCTACCTGTTCAACACGCACTTCCCCTATCGAGACGAAGACGAACCCGCGCGCGAACGCAGCGCGCAGCTGATCCTGTCGCGCATCGCGCAGCTTCCGAGCGAGATCCCGGTGGTGCTGACCGGCGACTTCAACAGCGACCCCGACAAGATCACCTACCCCACGCTGACTGCCGTGCTGGGCGATGCACGCGCAAAGGCGTCAAAACGCAGCGGACCGGAAAAGACCTTCCAGGATTTCACCACTCACCCGACCCGGCGCATCGACTGGATCCTGTTCCGCGGGCTGACGCCAACGCACTTCGTCACGCTGGATGACCGCCCCGGCGGCGTGTTGCCGTCAGACCACTATCCGGTGCTCGCCGAGTTCGCCTGGCCGCGCTGAGCGCACTCACGCGGGATTGGCCGGTCGATTAGTTGATTAGTTGATTAGTTGATTAGTTGATTGGCTGGTTGGTTGGTTGGTTGGTTGGTTGGTTGATGGTCAGCACGCTCGCTTACGGCGGCTGAATCCCTGCCTGCGCCGCGCTTGCCTGCAACCATTCCAGCAAGGCCTGCAGGATCGCCGAGGGCCTGTCGCGCCACACGATGGACAGCTCGCGCCGCGCCCAGGGTTCGTCCAGCGGCACGGCCACCAGCTGCTGGCTGACGCTGGAGCACGCCAGCGCGGCGCGCGGCACGATGGCCACGCCGATGCCGCGCGCCAACATGCGGCACAGCGTTTCGATCCCCGGAACACGCGCGCGGATACGAAGGTGCACGCCCGCCCGTGCCAGATGGGTGCGCAAATGGCGCTGCAGGGCGTTGTCCACCGATAACGCCAGCAACTGCATGTCGGTGAGATCGGCCAGCCGCAGCGCGGTCGCGCCGGCAAGCGAGTGGCCGGCCGCAACCGCCACGACCAGGCGATCATGGCGCAATGGTCGCCGCTGCAGGCCAGTGAAATCCGCATGCCCGGCGACGACCGCCAGATCCGCGCGCTCCTCGCGCACTGCATCGGCGGCCTCCTCGCTGCCCCATTCGGCCAGGGTCAGGTCCACCCGTGGATGCGCCAGCAGGAAGTCGGCCACGCATTCGGGCAGCCATTCCGACAGCGCCGCCGTATTGGCGGCCAGCCGCAGGCTGACCTGCCCGCCCGCGCCGTAATCGCCCAGTTCGGTACGCATCGCCTGCGCTTGCCGGGCCAGCGTGCGGGCGTGGCGCAGCAAGACCTGGCCGGCAGCGGTAAGGGTGACGCCACGCCGGCCACGCTCGAACAGCGCCGCGCCGACCTGCAGCTCCAGTGCGCGGATACGGGCGCTGGCGGCGGCCAGCGACAGCGCCACGCGGTCGGCACCGGCGGTGATGCTGCCGGTCTCGGCCACCGCCACGAAGATCCGCAGATCGACGAACTCCACTTGCATTGCGCACCCACAGCCTTCGGCGTGGACGAAGTCTGCCTCAAACAAAGACAGCTTGCCGTGTCGCCACCGCCGCCGGATCCTGCCCGGCATGACTGATGATCGATTGCACTGGGTCCTGATTGCGGGCGTGTTCCTGCTGGCTGGCGGGGTGAAGGGTGTCGCGGGGATGGGGCTGCCCACCGTGGCGATGGGCCTGCTGGGGTTGTGGCTACCGCCGAGCCAGGCAGCTGCGCTGTTGGTGCTGCCTTCGTTGGTGACGAATCTGCAGCAGGCCTGGGGACCGGCACCGGGGGCGCTGTTGCGGCGCATCTGGCCCTTGCTGACGCTGATGAGCGTGGGCACCTGGCTGAGCGTGGGTGTCATGATCGGCGGCGACCCACGCAGCCTGCGCGCCGGGCTCGGCGCCCTGCTGGTGGCCTACGCGTTGCTCGGGCTGGCGCGCTGGCAGTGGACGCTGCCACCCCGCCATGAACGCTGGGCCAGCCCGTTGACCGGCCTGGCCAGCGGCTTGCTCAACGGCGCCACCGGTGTCGTGGTGCTGCCGGTGGCGCCGTATTTCGCCGCGCTGGGGCTGCCTCGCGAGATGCTGATCCGCGCATTGGCAGCCTGCTTCGGCACCGCAACGCTCGCGTTGGCCATCGCGTTGATCTGGCACGGTGGCGTGCCGTTGTCGGCGGGGGTGCCGTCGCTGCTGGCCTTGCTGCCGACGGCGCTGGGGGTCTGGGCCGGCACCCGGGTCCGGCGGCGCATTTCCGCCGAGACGTTCCGGGGCGTGTTCTTCTGCACCCTGCTGCTTCTGGGCCTGCAGGCCTGCTGGCAGGCGCTGAACTGAGACGCGGCAGGCCGTTGCCACTGTACGGCCGGCGCGGTGCATTGGCCCAAAACAAACGCCACCGACAAGTGGTGGCGTTGGTCAGTGCTCGGTCGTGCTGGCTGTCAGTCCGCCCAGCGCCCCGGCGCTGTGGACTGCGGCAGTACCTGCGCCGACAGTGGCCGATCCTGCGCAAGCAGGCCCAGCGCGTCGGCCAGGATGGCCGCCGATTCATGCAGCAACGGATCCGGGCGCTTTTCTGCGGCCTTTTCGCGTGCCGTGTCCTTGACGATGTCGCGTTCGTTGCCGGTCAGCCCGTCGTCGCTGTCATCGGCCAGCGGATCCAGCGGCAAACCCAGCTGCTTGCGGACCTGCTGACGATCCTTGCGCTGCTGGTCCTGCTTCTGCCGTTCGGCGACACGTTCGGCCTCGTTCAAGGAGATGTACTTCTTGGCCTTCTCATCGCGGAACTGCTTGACGTCTTCCTCCCACCACTGGAATTCCTTGTCGGCTGCGATTCGCGCGGTGTGCAGGGACTGCAGCTTGGGCAGCAGCGGCGCGAAGTTGCCGTACTGGGTGTGCGGCGCAGCGGCAATGCGCGTCCACGGCAGCGCGTTGTCATAGGTGCTTTCGCCGAATTCGGTGGCATCCACACTGGCCGGGAAGGCGATATCCGGCACAACGCCCTTGTGCTGTGTGCTGGAGCCGCTCACCCGGAAGAACTGCGCGATCGTTAGCTTGACCTGGCCATAGCGCTGCCCTTCCGCGGCCGGCCAACGGTCCAGGTCGACGATGTTCTGCACCGTGCCCTTGCCGAAGCTGGTTTCGCCGATCACCAGGCCGCGGCCGTAGTCCTGGATGGCGCCGGCAAAGATCTCCGAGGCAGAGGCCGAACCGCGGTTGATCAGCACGCCCAGCGGGCCGTCCCAGGCCACCTTCGGATTGCTGTCGCCATTGACGGTGACCCGGCCACCGGATTCGCGCACCTGCACCACCGGACCCTGTTCAATGAACAGCCCGGTCAGCTCGATCGCCTCGTCCAGCGAACCACCACCGTTGTTGCGCAGATCCAGCACCACGCCGTCGACCTTGTCGGTCTTGAAACCGGCCAGCAGCTTGGCCACGTCGCGGGTCGCCGAGGCATAGTCGGTCGAATTGCGGCGACGACCTTCAAAATCCTGATAGAAGCCCGGCAGCTTGATGATGCCGATGCGACGTTCCGGTTCGCTGCCCTTGGCCGGCAAGGTGATGGTTTCGCCCTTGGCGGCCTGCTCGGCCAGACGCACCTTCTGCCGGGTCAGCGTCACCGTGCGGTGCTTGCCGTCGATGCCGGATTCGGCCGGGATGTACTCCAGGCGCACCTGGGTGTCCTTGCTGCCGCGGATCTTGGCCACCACGTCGTCGATGCGCCAGCCGATCACGTCTTCGATCGCGCCATTCTTGGCCTGGCCCACGCCGACGATGCGGTCGCCCGGCTTGAGCGTGCCATCCACCGCCGCCGGACCACCCGGGATCACCTCGCGGATCACCACCATGTCGTCCTGTTTCTGCAGCTGTGCGCCGATGCCTTCCAGCGACAGCGACATCTGCTGATTGAACGTCTCGGCAGTGCGCGGGGTGAAGTAATCGGTGTGCGGGTCGACTGCGTTGGTGTAGGCGTTGACGAAGAACTGGAACACGTCCTCGCCCTTGAGCTGCTTCACCGAATCGGCGAGCGCGGCATAGCGCTTGTCCAGCGTCTTGCGGATGTCATCGGGCTTCTTGCCGGCCAGCTTGAGGCGCAGCCAATCGTTCATGACCGACTGGCGCCACAACACATCCAGCTGCTTGTCGTCGCTGGCCCACGGCACGTCCTTGCGGTCGTACTCGAACTTGTCGCTGCCGGTGAAATCGAAGTCCTGCTTGAGCAGGTCGCGCGCGTACTTGACGCGCTGGTCCACACGCTTCTTATAGACCGCAAACACCTGGAACGCCGGTTCCAAGTTGCCGCCGCGCAGTGCGTCGCCCACGCCGGCCTGCAACGGCGCAAAGCCGTCGATGTCGGCCTGGGTGAAGAACTGTTTACCGCCGTCCAACGTTTCCAGGTAGCGCTTGAACACGTCCTTGGACATCGCCTCGTCCAGGGTGCGCGGACGATATGCATAGCGGCTGTCGGACAGCAGGCCGTAGACGAGCTTGGTGGCCGTTGCCTGTTCGGGCGTGGCGGCCGCCGGCAGCGCGGTATCGGCGCGCGCCAGCAATGCCATCGGAGTGGTCAACACCAGCGCCAGCAGGCCGGCCTTCATGGACGCAGAAACGTTGTAGGTCATCGAATGGCTCTCGGCACGGGGCCGACGAAAGAAAGGCGGTGAACGGATCAGACAGCATGACAGTGCCCAAAGTTGCTGGCGTTGTCATCCGCTGGCTGAATCAGCCTAGCGCCGGGCACGTAGCAGATTGTGAACGCGACCGTACCTTGCACCCGCGCGCTCCGGTGCCAAAAACGACACGGCCCCGTGCGATGCACGAGGCCATGTGGAAGCGCGAACGGTCTATTGGCTGGTCAGCTAGCAGGTCACCAGTGGCAGTAGGCATCGCCACCGCCAAGGTGGGCTGGATGATCGGCGCGTACTCCGGACCCTGGCCCGGAGTACGCGCTGCGTCGCTCAGGCAGCGACGCCGGCGCCGGCCGCCTGGCGATCGGCGTGATACGACGAACGCACCATCGGCCCGGAGGCGACATGGCTGAAGCCGAGCGCGTTGCCGTACTCCTCCAGCGCCTTGTATTCCTCCGGCGTCCAGTAGCGCATCACCGGGTGGTGGTGCGGGGTCGGCTGCAGGTACTGGCCGATCGTGATCATGTCCACATCGTGCGCGCGCAGGTCGCGCAGGGTGGCCTGCACCTGCTCCATCGTCTCGCCCAGTCCCAGCATGATGCCTGACTTGGTGGCGATGGATGGGTGCTGCGCCTTGAAACGCTGCAGCAGGGTCAGCGACCACTGGTAATCGGCACCAGGACGCACGTTCGGGTACAGGTCCGGCACGGTTTCGATGTTGTGGTTGAACACATCCGGCGGACTCAGGGCCAGGATCTCCAGCGCGCGGTCCATGCGGCCCTTGCCGCGGAAATCCGGGGTCAGGATCTCGATGCGGGTCTTGGGCGAACTGACCCGGATGGCCGAAATGCAGTCGACGAAATGCTGGGCCCCGCCATCGCGCAGATCGTCGCGGTCCACGCTGGTCACCACTACGTACTTCAGGCCCATGTCGGCCACGGTGGCGGCCAGGCTGGCCGGCTCGCCGGCGTCCGGCGGCTTGGGCCGGCCGTGCGCCACGTCGCAGAACGAGCAGCGCCGCGTGCACACCTCGCCCAGGATCATGAAGGTCGCGGTGCCGTGGCTGAAGCACTCGTGGATGTTCGGGCAGCTGGCTTCTTCGCACACCGTGACCAGGCGGTTTTCGCGCAGCTTGGCCTTGAGGTTCTGCACCGCATTGCCGGAGGGAATCCGCACCCGGATCCACGACGGCTTGCGCAGCACCGGCGCATCGACGAACTGCACCGGCGAGCGATTGATCTTGTCGCCACCGATCTGCTTGACGCCGGTCTGCAGCGGCGCAGGCGCGGCGGTGTCGCCGGAGACGACCTGCAAGGGAATGGAACGGGCGATAGGCTGGGTCATGACGGTACGGGCGCTCAGGCCGGAAGCGAAAGGTCGGGCAATGCGGAGACAGGCTGCAACACGAGACCGAACTGGCGCGCCAGCTGATCGAGCAGCACCGCCTTGACGGCGGCCATCCCGGAAGGGCCGCCCAAGTCTAGCACCGAGGTCACCCGCAGGCCCTGGTAGCCACACGGATTGATGCGGTGGAACGGCTCCAGGTCCATCGCCACGTTGAACGACAACCCGTGGAAGGTGCAGCCGCGCCGCACCCGGATGCCCAGCGCGGCGATCTTGGCATCGCCCACATAGACGCCGGGCGCGCCCTCCCGGCGCTCGGCCAGGATGTTCCACTCGTCCAGGGTGTCGATCAGCGCCTGCTCGATCTTGCACACGTAGTCGCGCACACCGATCTTGAGCCGGCGCAGGTCGAGCAGCGGGTAGACCACCAGCTGGCCCGGGCCGTGATAGGTCACCTGCCCGCCACGGTCCACCTGCAGCACCGGGATTTCGCCCGGCGCCAGCACGTGCTCCGGCTTGCCAGCCTGGCCCAGCGTGAACACCGGCGCATGCTCGACCATCCACACCTCATCGGCGGTGGATGCATCGCGCGCGTCGGTGAAGCGCTGCATGGCGCGCCATACCGGCGCATAGTCCTGCCGGCCAAGGTCGCGCAGCGATGCGGGCGGCACCGACACAGCGGCCGGCGCCGCTTGGGTCGCTACAGCGTCCACTTCACTTCCGGGTGATCACGCAGCGCCTGATGCGCCGCGTCGAACTGCTCCCGGCTCTCGGCACGGAAGCCGATCTTGACCGAGACGTACTTGCCGCTGGACGAATGCTTCCAGCTGACGCTTTCCTCCAGCAGTTCCACGCCGGTCGCAGCAAGCAGACGCGGCAGCTCGGTTTCCAGACCGCGTTCGGCCGCGCCCATCGCGCTCAGTTCGAAGGTGCCGGGGAATTGAAAGCCGTGATCAGGGTTGTCGGTGCTGATATCCATCGCCCCATTATCGGGCCGGCAGTGGGTAAACCCAAGTCCACGCCGCCTGAAACGACGCGCGGAGCCATGTGCCGGGCACTGGCTCCGCTGCCTTGCCAGGCATTGACGCCTGGCTGGAACTGCCGGACCACGGTGGCCGGAACGCGCGGCGACCATGCCCCATCGACCATGCCGCTGCTCAGGCGGCGGCACATCACTCGACCATCTGTCTACCGGTCAGCGACTATTTGCAAGCGTATCGAACCGCTGCGTGAACTAGGCAGCGCAGCGGCCCGAGGACAGCACTTACTTGGACAGTTCGAGCATGGCCGAGGACACCCAGCCGCGGTTGCCCATCTCGTCTTCAACTTCCCACATCACCCCTTCCTTGGTACCGGTGGGATACAGCATCATGCCGGGCTCCAGCGTACGCACTGCTGCGCCGGTGCCCTTGGCATTGGCCAGCAACCGACCTGCACGCGTCACGGTAACCGCCTGTTGCGCGTTGGATGCAGCCGCGTTGCCGGACAGGCCGCCGAGCTGGCCGACGATATCGGTATAGGCCTGCAGATAGGCCAGGGTGATCACCTGCCCGATTTCGGTATTGGCGTAACCACCCGCACCGGCCGCGCCATAGTCGCCGCCACTGAATACGTTGCCGCGCGCCCCCCAGCCCAGGTCGGTTTTCTTGGCGTTGCCTTCGGCCATGGCGACCTGTTCGGACGAGCGCACGTCGGTGATGGTCAACACCACGTCTGCCGTCTTCTTGCTGAGATTCAGACCGCCTACCAGGTTGCCGGCATTGCCGCCCACCAGGCCACCCAGCATGCCGGCAATGGCGCTGCCGCCGGCATTGCGGTTCTGCGAAATGAGGTCCGGCGTCATCACGTAGTCGGCCGCGCGAATCTGGCCCTTGCCGACATTGGAACGTGCACGCAGATCGCCATTGGCCGCCATCTCGCGCTCGCGCTGCGATGCCGCCATGCCGGCGCCACGGTCCACCAGGGTGAAGCAGCGGGACTTGTTGACGAACACCTTGATCAACTTGGACGGCGCCGGCAGCTGCTGACCCGACCACCAGTTGACCGCGTCTTCCGGCTCGATCACCGACAGGCTGCCGAGCGGCTTGGCGCACACCGGAATCTGCGCGGCGGCCTCCTTGCGCTGGTCCTGTGCGGAGCCCTTGAAGGCATCCTTGAAGCCGGCCGATGCCGGCGCGCTGACGCCGCTCAACGCAACACCCAGCATGCCCGACAGCACTGCCGCGCTTACAGAAATAGTCTTGCTCATTAAGTAGTCCCCTAACACCTGCGCTGCCGTCGGCGAACGCGATCCGTTGGTGATGAGATGGCCTGTAAAGGCCGCCGTTCCTTGGGGCGTTTCCCCCGGGGGCGGATCATATGCTATTCGCGCCGGCTTTTCATGGCTCAGGCGTGCGGTTCCGTCCACCTCGCAAATGGAACGCACCGGTGCCAGCAGCTTTTGCTACAGCTCGGTCATCCAGGCGCATGATGGCGCGCACTTCACGCGGCACAGCCGTGCGCCCAGGCACCTTTGCCGAACCAGGTCACTCCTTACTCCCCAGGTCCTCCATGCTCCGACCGCGCGCGTTGTCTGTTGCCTTGTTGCTCTCTCTTACCGGGCTGTCGCTGCCGGCCCTGGCGGCGGATCAATGCGATTCGAGCCGGCTGGGGCGTACGCCGCCGGCGGTGAATTTCCGGGTCGACAACGATCTGTTTGGCGGCGAGGACCAGGACCAGGGCTATTCCAACGGTGCCGTGCTGACCCTGGTCTCGCCCAACCTGGTCGATTACACCGACGACCCCTGCCTGCCGCGCACCGCGCGCTGGGTCAACAGCTACCTGGAACGCCTGCATCCGGGCGAGTTCGACCAACAGAACATGGTGTTCTCGATTGGCCAGGCCATCTTTACCCCGACCGACTACACCCGCCGCGACGTGATCCCGGACGACCGCCCGTATGCGGGCATCCTGCTGGCAAGCTTCGGCTACAACGCCCGCAACGATGCCCACCTGCGGACCACCCAGCTGCAGATCGGCGTGGTTGGCCCGTGGGCCTTTGCGCAGGAGGCGCAGGATGCGATCCACGACGCACTGGGCGACGAGAAATTCCAGGGCTGGGACAACCAGCTGCACAACGAGCCGCTGATCAACCTGGTGCACGAACGCATGCGCCGCTGGCCGGCCGACGCCAGCGGCAATGCCGGCGGCTTCGGCTGGGACTTCATCTCGCACTGGGGCGGTTCGCTCGGCAACATGGCCACGCATGTGAACGCAGGCGGCGAAGCGCGCTTTGGCTGGAAGCTGCCGGACGACTTCGGCAGCACGCCCACCCGGCCGGCCGGCGAGAACACTGCGCCAAGCCGCTTGGGACGCGCCAGCGGCTGGTCGGGGCATGTGTTCCTGACCACCGATGCGCGCTGGGTGATCCGCGACATCACACTGGACGGTAATACCTTCCGCAACAGCCACAGCGTGGACAAGCGCCCGTTCGTGGGCGACGTCGGCTACGGCCTGGCGGTGATGTACGGCCGCTGGAAATTCGCCATTGCCCGCTACCACCGCACCCGCGAATTCGAGACCCAGCGCGAGACGCCGGTGTATGGCAGTTTCACGATCAGCCGGATGCTTTGAGGGCTGGGAATCGGGAGTGGGGAATCGGGAATCGCAAAAGCAAACGCTGTGCTCCTGCCTTTACCGATTCCCGATTCCCCATTCTCGATTGCAAAAAAAAATGCCGGCTTTCGCCGGCATTTTTTTTATTCTGATTCCCACCACATCCAGAATGCGTCCCAGAGGCGCTTGAAGAATCCACCCTCTTCGACCGCGTTGATGGCGACCAGCGGGGCCTGGGCGATGATCTTGCCGTCCAGGCTGACCTTCACCGTACCCACCTGCTGGCCCTTCTTGATGGGCGCCTGCAGATTCTTTGGCACTTCCATGCTGGGCTTGAGGTCGTTGTAGCGGCCGCGCTGCAGGCTGACCAGCAGCGGCTGCGCCACGCCCAGCTGCACTTCGTCCTGTTGTCCTTTCCACACCTTCTGCTGGGTCACGACCTTGCCGGGCGCGTACAGGCTGTGGGTTTCGAAGAAGCGGAAGCCCCAGTTGAGCAGGGCCAGGCTGTCGGTGGCGCGCTGCTCTTCGGAGCTGTCGCCCATGACCACGGCGATCAGGCGCTGGTCGCCGCGCTTGGCCGAGCTCAGCAGGCAGTAGCCGGCCTCGGAGGTGTGGCCGGTCTTGATGCCGTCCACCGCCGGGTCGCGCCACAGCAGCCGGTTGCGGTTGCTCTGCTTGATGGTGCCGACCTGGAATTCCTTGATCTTGTTGTAGGCGTAGGTCTCCGGGTAATCACGCACCATCGCGCGGCCCAGCATGGCCAGATCGTAGGCGGTCGAATGGTGCCCTTCGGCGCTGAGCCCGTGCGCGTTGACGAAGTACGAGTTCTTCATGCCGATCTTGGCAGCGTAGCTGTTCATCAGCGAGGCGAAGGCTTCCTCGCTGCCGGCCACGTGCTCGGCCAGGGCAATGGCGGCATCGTTGCCGGACTGGATCGCCATGCCCTTTTCCATGTCTTCCAGACGCGCGGTCTGGTTGACCGGGAAGCCGCTATAGCTGCCGTCGGTACCGGCGCCGCCCTCGCGCCAGGCGCGCTCGCTCATCATGACCTGGTCGTCGCGGGTGACCTTGCCGTTCTTGATTTCAGCGGCCACCACGTAGGAGGTCATCACCTTGGTGATGCTGGCCGGTGCCAGCTGCTGGTGGATGTTTTCGCCGGCGAGCACCTGCCCGGTGGTGTAGTCCATCAGGATCCAGGACTTGGACACGGCCGGCGCCGGCGCGGGTGGGACCGGCAATGCAGCCTGTGAGGCCGGCGCGGTAGCCGCAGCGGGCGTCGGCTGCGGCGCAGGCGTCTGGGCGCAGACCAGGCCGAAGGCGAACGTGGCCACGGCAGCGGCGGCGAAGCGGAATTTCATTGAAGAACGACTCCTGACGGGCCCGAAGGCTGGGTAATGCGAAATTGTAAGGCGCCACGGCGATCGGGGCGACGCGCGAAGGTGCGAGCGCGCTTGCACAGTTCAGTGTCCGCGCGCCCCATGCGGCGGGTGGCACGCCGCAGACGATGAGTGGACGAAGCTGGAAACCACCCCATTGCACGCGGGACGAGTGTATTCAACGGGCGTGCCAGGCGATGGCACACTCGCGCAGCGGCGCTCAGTTGGCGACGATCTGCGGCCGCCCGAAGCCCAGCCCTGCGATCCGCTGGGAGATTTCCGAGGCATTGGCATGATCGCGGGCATTGACGCGCAGGCGCCACAGGGTACGGCCACCGCTGACGATGTCGCTGACGCTGGCACCGGCGATGCCGGCCGAGGCCAGCTGCGACAGTGCGCGATTGGCGTTTTCACGGCTGGCGAAGCTTGCCACCTGCAACAGGATGTCGCCCAGCGCCGCTTCGGCCACGCTTGGCGCCTTGGCCGGGACCTGGGCCGGGGCCTGCGCGGTCTTGAGCGGACGCGCGGGCGCGCTATCCGGCGCCTTGACTGCCGCAACGGCGACCGGTGGTGCTGCCGGCACGGGAGCGGTGGTTGCGCCAGCGGGGCGCGGGGTCGCGGCGGCCGGCTTGCCGGTGGCCACGCGCACGCCCTGCGATTTCATCCACGCATCGAAGTTGTCGGCATTGCCGGGCTGACGCGAGTCGGCCACGCGATAGCGCCAGCGCTCGCCGGCGGCCGTGACCGGCGCCGCCGCCGATGCGGCGACCGGCGCGGCGGCCGCTGTTGCAGTGCCTGCCGCAGCCACGCGCGGCGGCACGGTGCGGGTGGGCAGCCGCTGCACCAGGCCATCGATCTGGCTGGCGCTGGCAGCCGGCCGCGCGCTGGCAACCGCGGCGTTCACCGGTGCCTGGCCACTGCGGCGCTTGGCGAGCAGATTGCCGTTGTCGGCTTCGGTCAGGCCACGCACTTCGACGTTGCCGGTGCCCTTGCCGGTGATGCCCAGCTTGACCGCGGCGGCGTAGCTCAGATCGATCACACGGCCGTCGTGGAACGGGCCGCGGTCGTTGACGCGCACCACCACCGACTCGCCGGTGTCGGTGTTGGTCACCAGCGCAAAGCTCGGCAGCGGCAGTGTCTTGTGCGCGGCGGTGAAGGCGTACATGTCGTAGACCTCCTTGTTGGAGGTCAGCCGGCCGTGGAATTTGTTGCCGTAATACGAGGCGGTGCCGCGCTCGACATAATCGCCGGGATTGTCCATCACCACGTAGCGCTTGCCCAGCACTTCATACGGCGAGCGGTTGCCGACCGCCGAGCGCGGCTCGTTGGTGACCAGCGGCTCGGGGATGCAGGCCACGTTGGGCACATGGTCGGGCGTACTGTCCTTGACCCCGGGCTTGTACAGGCCGCCGGCGGTGTAGTCGCCACGCGTGGATGGGTCTTCCTTGGCGGCGGCGTATGGCGAGGTGGAAGGGCAGCCGGTGGCCACATATGCCGGCCCCTTGCCTTCGACCTTGACGCCCTTGACCGCGCCGCCGCCGGTGTTGCCCGCGCTTTTCTTCGGTGCGCTGCTACAGGCCGCCAGGCCGAGCATCAGCGCCATCGGGATCAGCCACTTGGGGCCTGTCGTGCTGTTCATGCCGGGGGTAACTCCTTGCCGGCGATGGCCTCGGACAGCTGGAACACGGCCATCGCGTACATCTTGGAAATGTTGTAGCGGGTGATTGCGTAGAAGTTCTGGAAGCCCAGCCAGTACTGCTTGCCGTTGGCATCGTCCAGGCTGATCGGGGTGGCGGTGCTGCCGGCCACCACCGGCGCGCTCGGGTGATACCCACGCGTGGACAGGTCGGCCAGCGTGTACACCGGCGACCAGTCGGTGGGGTTGAATTCTTCGTGGCCGGCGGCCAGCGTGGCCGGCACGGCGACCTGCCCGCCGCGTACCCAGCCGCCCTTCTTGACGAAGTAGTTGGCGATGGAAGCGAACACGTCGTTGTAGTCGGTGAACAGGTTGCGCTTGCCGTCGGCATCGCCATCGACGCCGAACTGGCGGTAGCTGGACGGCATGAACTGGCCCATGCCCATCGCACCGGCGTAGCTGCCGATCAGGGTGGTGACATCGAGTTGCTCTTCCTTGCCCAGCGCGAACAGCTGGCCGAGCTCATCGCGGAAGAACAGCTCGCGGCGCACTTCGCGCTCGAGCTTGGCCGGGTCGCCACTGCGCGGGTAGCGGAACGCCAGCGTGTACAGCGCATCCAGCACGCGGTATTTGCCGGCATTGCTGCCATAGCTGGTTTCCACGCCGATGATGGACACGATGACCTGCGCCGGCACGCCGGTGGCGGCTTCGACCTTGTTCAGCTCGGCGCGATGCTCGGCGAGGAACTTGCGCCCCCCGTCGATGCGCGCCTGGGTGATGAACATCGGACGGTATTCGTTCCACGGCTTGACCCGCTCGGCCGGGCGCGACATGGCGGTGACGATGGCGTCCTTGAACTGGGCCTGGGCCAGGGTCGCTTCGATCTGCGTGGCATCGAGGCCGTACCTGGCGGCGGTGTCGCGCACGAAATTGGCACGCGCGATCTCGAACGGCACCGGGGTCAGATCCACCGGCGGCAAGGCAGGTGCTTCGGCGGCAGCGCTGGCAGGCACGGCAGCTGCAACGGGGGCAGCAGGCGGCTTGGCCGGGGGCGCACTGGCGGCCGGCGGCGGGGACGGAGGACTGGGCTGGGTCGCACAGGCGACAAGGCCGAGGGTGAGCAGGCAGGTCAGAGTGCGTCGAATCATCGGCCGAGGGTAACAGACATCGGATGAACTTCTGGCAATAAGACCATGAAACGAAAAGACTTTAGCCAAAGTCAAGGGCGGCCGCAGCAGTGGGAGTGGTTTTGTTTGTTCGGGATTCGGGATTCGGGATTCGGGATTCGGGATTCGGGATTCGGGAATGGGGAACGGGAGACGGGAGACGGGAGACGGGAGACGGATCAGAGGGTGGGCGCGACGTGCGGGGCGGTGTTGCGTCCGGTTTGGCGACGCAGCGCGCGCCGCGTGCTGGGTCTGGGGGAACAGGAGGCGATGCCTGTACCGGGTCGCTGCTTCAGCGCACAGCGATGGGGATGGTTGCCTGGCCGCGGTGCTTGCCTGCAGCCGGCCGATACCGAACCGCTGGCGGCATGGTCGATGGCGGCCTCGATGATTCGATCCAGGTAATGGGTCAGGCGCGACCGGCCCGACGGCCGCGCCTGACCCTCAGCTCACAGCGCGGGGAAGCGCGGTGCGCCCGAGCAGGTGGGCACCGCACCGCCCACTTGCACCGGGGCGGTGGTGACACCGGTGCCGGTGGGCGTCAGCGTGCTGTTGCTCAGCCCGATCCGGGCATTGCTGGCGGTGACGGTGACCGAGGCGCTTGCCGTGGCCACATTGGCCAACACCAGCTCCAGCGGGGTCTGTGCGTCGTAGCCGCGCAGGATCCAGCCCTTGCCGCCGGCGTCGTTGGCACTGCGCAGGCCATCGACCACAATGTCGCTGAAGGTCGGCTTGGTGCCGCTGCTGCCGCCGGCATAGAACGGGTTGATCACCAGCGGGCTGGTGACGCCGTACAGACAGGTACTGCGGTAGGTGACCCGGCTGACCGGCCCGCCCTTGACGATGCTGGTCTTGATGCGCAGGCCGCTGTTGTCGGTGCTGCGATTGCCCGCATCGTCGGTGGAGACGAGTGCGTTGTTGTCGACCAGCACGTTGCTGACGCCGGACATCACTTCGCTGCCGATGGAAATGCCATGCGTGCCGTAGCAGCGACTGTTGCGCACGGTGATGTTGGCCGACTTGGACGCGATGGTCTTGATCGCCACGCAATCGTCGCCGCCCATCACATCGCTGTCGTGGATGGTGGCGTTGACCACGCTGTCCAGATCCAGGCCGTCGGTGTTGGGACTGGTGGCCGGCGACTTCACCCGCACGCCCCAGATGGTCAGGCCATTGACGATGTGCGAGAAGAAATGGAAATACGCGGCATTGACCAGATTGACGTTGTAGAGCGTGAACTGGCTGGAGTTTTGCACCTTGATCAGGTCCGGGCTGTTCTGCACCTGACGGGCCGCCTTGGCGTTCTCGCCGAACTCCCACCAGGTGGTGCTCTTGCCGAGCATGACTTGATCGCCACGGCCGTCGATGGTGCCTTGTCGCCCGTCGGTGCGGATGCCCATCACGCCTGAGTTCGCACCTTTGACGCTGATCAAGGGCACGCACCCGCCGCTCTTGGAGCCGGCGCTGCCGCAGCCGCTGCCGTAATCGGCCGGGTTGCGCGAGCCGTACAGGGTCACGCCCTGATCGATGACCAGGGTGACGCCAGTGGGAATCGTCAGCGGGCCGGTCAGAAAGGCGTTGCCACTGCCGCCGGTGAGCAGCACCGCGCCGTTCTTGCACGCATTGAGTGCCGCCTGGATGGTCTTGGTATCGGGCGGCGCACTTTCCAGCGCCGCATCGAACAGGTGCCCGGTCGGTGTCAGGTGGGCGGGCAGCGACGAACACACGGTTGGAATCGTCGGTTGCGCGACCGCGCGGCTATCGCCGGTGGCAAAGGTGACGGCGCCCGCCTGCGCGCAAAGCGACAGACAGATACCGCCGATGGTGGCGGTTAGCAGTTTCATGGAAGAGGTCACCCGAATGAGGAATGGCGCGCGCCTGTGCAGGCGAGGCGACGCGGCCGCCAACGCTGCGGCGGCCAGGCGGACTCTACGAAGCGGTGTGCCCGCATGCAGCAGGTGCGCGAACCCGGCACCGCACGAACGAAGCAGGCTTACGCCGGTGTCGCGTCGTTGCAATGCACTACGCAAAAACGCGATGCGCCCGAAAACGTGTCAGCGTTTGACATACGCCTGTCGCATCGATCGACGCTGCGGGATTGCATGCGCCGCGTACGCGAGGACACGCGCACGGCATTGGCGCAACGCGGCGACCCTCCCGCATCAATACCCGTGCACCGGCCGGTGCGTCCTGACCGCCATCACCAGCCCAAGGCCGGCCAGCAGCGACACCGCCGAGGTGCCGCCGTAACTCATCAGCGGCATCGGCACGCCCACCACCGGCAACAGGCCGGAAATCATGCCGCCGTTGACCAGCACGTAGACGAAGAACGCCAGGCCGGTGGCGCCGGCGACCAGGCGCGAATAGGTGTCGCGCGCCTGCGAGGCGATCCACAGGCAGCGGCCGATGACGATGAGATACAGGGTGAGCACGGTGGCCACGCCGATCCAGCCGAATTCTTCGCTGAGCACCGAGAACGCAAAGTCGGTGGTCTGTTCGGGGATGAAGTTCAGATGCGATTGCGAGCCCAGCCCCCAGCCCTTGCCATCCAGCCCGCCAGACCCAATCGCGATCTTGGACTGGATGATGTTCCAGCCGGCACCGAGCGCGTCGTTTTCCGGGTTGAGGAACATCATGATGCGGTCCTTCTGGTACGGGCGCAGCAGCCAGAACCAGGCCACCGGCGCCGCCGCCGAGACGCCGCCCACGCCCACCGCCACCCACCACCACGGCAGGCCGGCCAGCAGCAGCACGAAGACGCCGCTGGCGGCGATCAGCACGCCGGTGCCGAAGTCCGGCTGCAGCATGATCAGCGCGGTGGGCACGCCGATGATCATGCAGGTGACCAGCACGGTGGAGATGCGCGGCGGCAGCGGCATGCGGTGCAGATACCAGGCCGCCATCATCGGCAGGCTGATCTTGAGCAGCTCTGCCGGCTGCAGATAGAACACCTTCAGGTCCAGCCACTGCCGGCCGTATTTGCCGGTGCCCAGCGCGAATACCGCCAGCAACGGCAGCATCGACAGGCCGTACACCCACGGCGTCCAGGCACGCAGGCGCAGCACCGACATGCGCGAGATGCCCCACATCGCGGCCACGCCGATGGCAAAGCGCACGCCTTGCGCCATCACCAGGTGATCGCCATTGGCAGCGCCGCCGGCGCTCTTGAGCACCGACAGGCCGATCACCATCAACGCACCCAGCGCCAGGCACAGCACCCAGTCCAGGCTGCGCGTGAAGCGCGCGGCCATGTCCACCAGCCAGCGCAGGATGTCACTCAATGGTCGGTCTCCTGCACCGCGTCCGGCACGTCCGGCACCACCGGTTGCGCGGGCGTGTTGGGGTCCAGCGCAACGGCGGCCTGGCCGATCACCACCGGCAGCTCGTCCAGCGTGGCGGCGGCCGCGTCGCCGGCTGCGCGCGCGTCGGTGGCGCCGGCTTCGAACTGGTTGAGGCCCACCGCGGTCATGCCCAGCTCGCTGTCCAGCGGCAGGATGCCGGCCGGCATCTTGCCCAGCAGCCAGGCGTCGAAGATCTTGCGTGCGATCGGCGCCGCCGAGCTGGTGCCGAAACCGCCGCCCTCCACTGCCACCGCCACCGCGATGACCGGGTTGTCGGCCGGTGCGAAACCCACGAACAGGCCACGGTGACGCAGATGCAACGGCAGGCTGCGCGGGTCCACCGCCGCCACGCCCTTGCGGCTGACCACCTGTGCGGTACCGGTCTTGCCGGCCATCTGATACGGCGCCCCGGGGGTGATGGCGTAGCCGGTGCCGCCCGGGCGCATGGTGTCCATCATGCCCTCGCGCACCACCTGCAGATGCGCCGCGCTCGGGCTGATCGGCTTGCCCGGCGGCTGGATCATCGGCTGCCAGGGGTGATCGAAGCCGGTGCGCTGCTCCAGCACCAGATGCGGGCGCAGCAGCAGGCCGCTGGCGATGGCCGAGACGCCGCGCACCAGCTGCAGCGGGGTCACCTTCCAGTCGCCCTGGCCGATGGCGATGTTGACGGTGTCGCCCGGGTACCAGCGTTCCTTGCGGGTCTTGTACTTGTAGGCCGGCGACGGCAGGATGCCGCCGATCTCGCCCAGCAGGTCCACTCCGGTGGGCGCGCCAAAGCCGTATTCGGCCATGTAGTGGTCGAAGCGCTCGATGCCCATGTCCACCGCCAGGCGGTAGTAATAGGTATTGACCGACTGGGCGATGGACTTGCGCAGGTCGGTCCAGCCATGCCCGCCGCGGTGCGAATCGCCCCAACCGCGGCTGACCCCGGGCAGATAGAACATGCCGGTGGACAGCACGCGGTCTTCCGGCCGGCGCAGGCCGCTGTCCAGGCCGGCCAGCGCGATCAGCGGCTTGAGCGTGGAGCCCGGCGCCACGCCGCCCAGCACCAGCCGGTTGAACTGCGGCCGCGACGGGTTGTCGTTGAGCATCTTGAAATCGGTATGCGAGATGCCGTTGACGAACAGGTTGGGGTCGTAGCTGGGCAGGCTGACCATGCCCAGGATCTCGCCGGTGCGTGGGTCCATGGCAATGGCCGCACCTTCGTGCTCGCCGAACGCGGCCACCATCGCGCGCTGCAGGTCGGCATCCACCGACAGCCGCAGGTCGGCACCGGATTGCGGCGCGACCCGGCCGACGGTGCGGATCGCCCGCCCCTGCACGTTGGTTTCGACCTGCTCGTAACCGACCTGCCCACGCAGGTCCTGCTCGTAGTAGCGCTCCAGCCCGGACTTGCCCATGTGGGTGAGCGCGGCATTGCCCTCGCCCAGCACCGCCAGGTCTTTGTCGTCGATGCGGCCGACGTAGCCGATGATGTGCGCGAACAGCGGGCCGTAAGGGTAGCGCCGGGTCAGATACGGCTCCAGCTCCACACCGGGAAAGCGCCAGCGCTCCACCGCAAAGCGCGCCATTTCCTCATCGCTCATGCGCAGCTTGAGCGTGACCGGCAGGAAGCTGCGGCGGGCCTTGCGCTCGCGGTTGAAGCGTTCCAGATCCTCCGGCGCGATCGGGATCACCTTGCCCAGCGCGGCCAGCATGGCGTCCATGTCGGCTACCTTGTCCGGGGTCACATCCAGACGAAAGGCCGGCACGTTCTCGGCCAGCAGCCGGCCGGTACGGTCGTAGATCATGCCCCGCCCCGGCACCACCGGCTTGGGCTTGATGCGGTTGGCCTCCGAGCGGGTGGCGTAGACCTCGTGGTCGAGCACCTGCAGCTTGAAGTACCAGCCGCCCAGCCCGACCAGGCAGATCACCACCATCACAAAGCCCAGCACCGCGCGACGACGGAACTGCTCGGCCTCGGCGTGCGGGTTCTTGGGCTGGCGACGGCCGTGCATGGGCTACTTCTTGCTCCGCTTGCCCAGCCGCACCGCATCCAGCAACACGAACAGCGGCGGCCACAGCGCCATGCCCAGCAGCGGCGCCCACCAGTAACTCCACGGCAGGGTCGGCTCGCCGACTGCCAGATGGACCGCCGAGGAGACGATGCGGTCGTTGAGCAGCAACCCGCCGATCGCCAGCGCCTGCTGCGACACCGGGAAGAAGCGCATCCGCGCGCGGAAGCGCTGCAGGATGAAGGTCATGATCACCAGCCGCAGCGCCTGCTCGCCGAGCAGCCCGCCGTACAGCAGGTCGGCCAGCACGCCGGCCACGAAGGCCACGCCCAATCCAACCCGGTCCGGCTCCTCGATCACCCAGTAGGCCAGCACCAGCGCCAGCCAGTACGGACGCAACGGCTGCACCACGGCCGGCAACGGCAGCAGGCCCAGCACCAGCGCGATGAAGATGCTGGCCGGCAGGATCCAGGTGTTGCGCATGCGGGTCATTGGTCCGTCTCCGTTGGAGACGGGACCCGGGACCCGGGACCCGGGACCCGGGGAAAAGCGGTGGATGCCGCGCTAGCAGCAGCGGCAGCCGGGTGCACACGCTCCGCCGACGGCGGAGGGGCCGGGTCCTGGGCAGGGGCGCTACCATCGTTGCTGTTGCTGTTGCTGTTGCTGTTGCTATTGCTATTGCTATTGCCGGGCCCCGGGTCCCGGGTCCCGGGCCCCGGCTCTCCCGGCACCACCCGCAGCGGCTTGCCCGCGCGCAGCAACAGCACATCGCGACCACGATCGAGCTTGGCTGCCGGGGTGAGTTCGCCGACCAGGAAGGCGTGGGTGTCGTCGGGATGCAGCTCGGAGACCTTGCCGACCGGGAAGCCGGCCGGGAAGCGGCCGCCCAGGCCGGAGGTGACGATTTCGTCGCCCACCTGCACACCGGCGCTTAGCGGGATGTCGCGCAGTTCCAGGCGGTCGCCGCGGCCGTAGACGATCAGGCGCACGCCGTTGCGCGCCACGCTGACCGGCACCGCGTGGTCGGGGTCGGTGAGCAGCAGCACGGTGGAATGCAGCGGAGTCACTTCGATCACCTGCCCCATCAGGCCGCCGGCATCGATCACCGCCTGGCCCATCAGCACGCCGTCGCGGCTGCCGGCATCCAGCAGCAGGCGCTGCCGGGTCGGGTCCAGGTCGATATCCAGGATCGGTGCCAGCTGCACGTCCAGGCCGCGGCGCTCGGCCACGTTGAGCAGTTCGCGCAGCTGCGCGTTGTCCAGCGCGGCGGTCTGCAAGCGGGTCAGGCGCGCGTTGGCCACCAACAGCTGATTGCGCAGGTCGCGGGTTTCTTCCACCAGTTGCGCATGGGTGGCGGCGTTGTCGCGCACCTGCGAGCCGATCCGCCCCGGCAACCCGGCCACCGCCCAGATCGGCTGGATCAGCAGATTGGCCTGCAGGCGCACCTGGCTCAGCCAGCCCCCGCGGCTATCGAGCGCGATCAGGGTGATCGCCAGCACCAGATAGACCAGCAGCCGCAGCGTGGAGGTGACTTCGCCCGGGCGGGAGGCGACGGGAGGACCGGCGTAGGAGGGCACTTTCAGGGCCGGGAAGGGAGATTCGGGAGTGGGGATTCGGGGAGCACTTGGCTGGCCCCGAGACGAATGCGGCTAACACGTGAATCAGCGGAACTGCGCGGCAATCCCGCCGGGCCGTAGGCAGGAACCGCCTTTGCGAATCCCCAATGCCGACTCCCGAATCCCGAACGCATCACTCCGGCGCGAAGAACTCATTGCCATGCATGTCCACCAGCTCCAGCGCACGACCACCGCCGCGGGCCACGCAGGTGAGCGGGTCGTCGGCCACCTGCACGTGCAGGCCGGTTTCTTCGGAGATCAGGCGGTCCAGGTCGCGCAGCAGCGCGCCGCCGCCGGTGAGCACGATGCCGCGCTCGGCCACGTCGGCACACAGTTCCGGCGGGGTCTGCTCCAGTGCCAGCTTGACCGCGGAGACAATGCCCGACAGCGGCTCGTGCAGCGCTTCGAGCACTTCGTTGGAGTTGATCTTGATCATCTTCGGCACGCCCTCGGCGAGGTTGCGGCCGGAGATTTCCATCTCCTGCACCTCGTCCTGCGGGTAGGCGCAGCCGATCTGCAACTTGATGCGCTCGGCGGTGGCTTCGCCGATCAGCATGCCGTGGTTGCGGCGCACATAATTGGTGATCGACTCATCGAAGCGGTCGCCGCCCACACGCACCGACTGCGAATACACGATGCCGTTGAGCGAGATCACCGCCACTTCGGTGGTGCCGCCGCCGATGTCGATGACCATCGAGCCGCGCGCCTCGGTCACCGGCATGCCGGCGCCGATCGCGGCAGCCATGGGTTCTTCGATCAGGTACACATCACGCGCACCGGCCTCTTCCGCAGATTCCTTGATGGCGCGGCGCTCCACCTGGGTGGAGCCGGCCGGCACGCACACCAGCACGCGCGGGCTGGGGCGCAGGACGCGCGACTTGTGCACCTTCTTGATGAAGTGCTTCAGCATTGCCTCGGTGTAGGTGAAATCGGCGATGACGCCGTCCTTCATCGGGCGGATGGTGGTGATGTGACCAGGCGTGCGGCCAAGCATCTGCTTGGCCTCGGCGCCGACCGCCGCCACCGAACGCGTGCCGCCGATTGCGCGGTCCTGACGCACCGCCACCACCGATGGCTCGTTCAGCACGATGCCCTGCCCGCGCACGTAGATCAGCGTATTGGCCGTGCCCAGATCGATGGACAGGTCGTTGGAGAACATGCCGCGCAGTTTCTTGAACATCGAGGGAGTTGGTCCTGGGTAAGTCGCGCGCCCGGCCGCCAGCGTGGCGAAATTTTGGGCAGAAAACGAAGTCGGCTAGCCTAGCAATCCCCCCCGGGGTGAGCAAGGAAAAATCGGATCTGCCGGCCCGGTTTTCATGTGCCGGTCACGCCGGCCATGGCACGCGGTTGTGGCCCTGATCGGTCGCAGCCGTTACCCTTTGCGCCGCGGCGTTGCTGCCGTCCCGCTGCCATGCCCGGCAACTGGCGGGTATTTCCTTACGCAAAGGCCTGACTCGATGTCCGCACTGATCTGTGGTTCCCTCGCCTACGACACCATCATGGTGTTCCCGGACCAGTTCAAGAACCACATCCTGCCGGACAAGGTGCACATCCTGAATGTGTCGTTCCTGGTCCCGCGCATGCGCCGCGAGTTCGGCGGCTGCGCCGGCAACATCGCCTACAACCTGCATCTGCTCGGTGGCGCGCCGATTCCGATGGGTACCGTGGGCCAGGATTTCGGCCCGTACCGCGAACATTTCGAGATGCTCGGCATCGACCTGTCGCGGGTGAAGATCATCGACGACCTGTTCACCCCGCAGGCCTTCATCACCACCGACCACGACAACAACCAGATCACCGCCTTCCATCCGGGCGCGATGATGCGCAGCTACGAAAATCACGTGAAGGACGTGCCGGGCGTGACCCTGGGCCTGGTCGGCCCGGACGGGCGCGAAGGCATGATCCAGAACGCCGAAGAGTTCGCTGCCGGCGGCATCCCCTTCATCTTCGACCCCGGCCAGGCGATGCCGTTGTTCAACGGCCCGGAGCTGCGCCAGTTTATCGAGCAGGCCGACTACGTGGTGGTCAACGATTACGAGTCCAACCTGCTGCAGGAACGCACCGGCTGGGACGAGAAGGACATCGTCTCGCGCGTGCAGGCCTACATCACCACGCAGGGCCCGAAGGGCGCGCTGGTGCATACGCCGGAAAAGACCTACGACATTCCGCCGGCGCACGAACGCCGCGTGGTCGACCCCACCGGCTGCGGCGACGCGTTCCGCGCCGGCCTGATCTACGGCATCCAGCACAACTACGATTGGCTGACGATCGGGCGCATGGGCAACCTGATGGGCGCGCTGAAGGTGGAACACCCCGGCACCCAGAACCAGCGCTTCGACTTCGCCGAGTTCAACGACCAGTTCAAGCAACAGTTCGGCTACGCGCTCTGACGCCCGCTTCGCCCTTCTCCCACTGGGACATTGTCCTCCTTCATGGGGGAGAAGGTGCCCCGAAGGGGCGGATGAGGGTACGGGCGAAGCCTCGCGCAGTTCGAGAACTCGGGCGCTATGCGCGACGTACCCTCACCCCAACCCCTCCCCCGGGGGAGAGGGGCTTTATGGCGGCATCGGCAGCGGCAACGCACTTTGCTGCAACGCAGTTTGAGCATGGGGACGATTTGTGTCTCTACTGCCGCCTCGCGTCCACTGAGGAACGCTGGGCCATGTCCGAGCCAAGCGTTGTCGCCGCTGCTTCCACCGCCCCGCCCCAGATCGAGCCGGATGTCCTCAGGCAGACCCGGCGGCTGCGCGATATCGCGTCGCTGGCGGCACCGTTGTCGCGCTCGTGGCGGCGCTGCCTGGACGAGTACGCGCTGCTGCCCGAGGCCACGCCCGAGCCCCTGGTGCACGACGCGCTGCACGTACGCGAGCGCCAGCAACGCCTGGGCGAGGTGCTGCGCATCGCCCGGGTGGAGATGGAAAACCTCTACGAGCAGATTGCCGGCAGCGGGTATGCGGTGATCTTCGGCGATGCCGAGGCCACCGTGCTGCACAGCGTGCACGACTCCACCCTGCTGCGCGAGTTCCGCCAGGCCGGCCTGTTCTGCGGCGCCAGCTGGGCCGAGTGCCACCAAGGCACCAACGGCCTGGGCACCTGCGCGGCCGAGCGCACTGCGGTGAGCGTGCACCGCGGCGAGCACTACCTGACCCGGCATCTGCCGCTGTCGTGCAGCGGGGCGCCGATTCTGGACCCGCATGGCGGGCTGCTGGCCGTGCTGGATGCGTCCACCCCCAATGCGCAGGACAGCAAGCAGATCCAGCGGCACACCGTGGCCCTGGTGAGCATGTCGGCCGCGCAGATCTCGCGTTCGCATTTCCTCAACCAGTTCGGCCATGCCTTCATCCTGCGCTTTCACAGCCGTCCCGAATTTGCCGGACTGTTGCACGAGGCATTGATCGCGATCGGCGCCGATGGCCGCGTGCTGGCCGTCAACGAAGCGGTGCTGGAGCAATTGGGCAAACTCGACCGCAGCCAGCTGGTCGGCCGCGATATCTCGCAGGTGATGCAGCTGGATTTCGATACGCTGGAACATCGTGCCGGCAGCGACGCGGGCACGCTGTGGTCGATCCGCTGCGCCTGCCACGGACGGCGGTTCTACGCGCTGGTGCGCCCGCCCCGCTCACGCCCGGCGATGCCGTCGGTGGGCGCCGCCGCGCAGGTGGCGCCGGAGGGCGAACAGCCGCCGGGCGAACATGTGGGCTCGGACCCGCGCATGCGCCACAACCTGGCCAATGCATTGAAGTTGGCCGCGCATCGCGTCTCGATCCTGCTGCGTGGCGACACCGGCACCGGCAAGGAAGAATTTGCCAAGGCTGTCCATCGCGGCTCGCCATGGGCCGGCGGCGCGTTCGTGGCGATCAACTGTGCGGCGATCCCCGAGGCATTGATCGAAAGCGAGTTGTTCGGTTATGCGCGCGGCGCGTTCACCGATGCGGCGCGCGAAGGCCGGCATGGCAAATTGCTGCAGGCCAGCGGCGGCACGCTGTTTCTCGACGAAATCGGCGACATGCCGCTGCCGTTGCAGAGCCGCCTGCTGCGCGTGCTGGAAGAACAATGCGTTACCCCGCTCGGCAGCGAGCGCGCGGTGCCGCTGGAGCTGCACGTGATCAGCGCCAGCCATCGCGATCTGGCGCAACGCGTGGCCGCTGGCGAATTTCGCGAGGACCTGTATTACCGCCTCAACGGCGTGGTGCTGCACCTGCCGCCCTTGCGCGAGCGCAGCGACAAGGCCGAGTTGATCCGCACCCTGCTGCGCGAAGAGAACCCAGAGCACAGCGTGCGCATCAGCGAAGAAGCCATGCACACCCTGCTCAGCTACGCCTGGCCCGGCAATCTGCGCCAGCTGCGCAATGTGTTGCGCACCGCGGCGGTGCTGTGCAGCGACGGGGTGATCCGGCTACCGAACCTGCCGCAGGAAATCGTCGACGCCGGCAGCGCACCGTGCCTTGTCGACGGGCGCGCGGTGGCCGCCGACGACATGCCCGGCCGCGTCGCACTCGACCAGGCCGAACGCCTGGTGCTGCAACAACAACTCGAACGCCACCGCTGGAATGTCAGCCGCACCGCCGATGCGCTGGGAATCAGCCGCAATACGCTGTATCGCAAGCTGCGCAAGCACGGCCTCGATACCGGGTGAATCGGGAATCGGGAATGGAGAATCGGTAAAAGCAAGTGTGCTTGGCTCTGCGATTCCCCATTCCCGATTCCCGATTCCCGATTCCCGATTCCCGATTCCCGATTCTCCCAAGTCAAAACGCCCAACGCACTCCGATCACGTACTGCCTCGGCACCCCGGGCGCCAGGAAGCGTGCCGGTCCGGTTTCCACCGGTGCGTCCTGCGGGCGGGCGAGTTCGCCGTCGGGGAACACGTCTTCGGCCACGGCGGCATAGGTGGCGTACTGGCGATCGAACAGGTTGTCGATGCGTGCGAAGACCGCTACCCGCGCGGTGACGGCCCAGCGCGCCTGCAGATCGACCAGCGCGTAGCCGGCGGTGCCGATGTCGATGCGCTCTGGCGCGGCCTCGCCTTCCTGCGCGTTGTCGACCTGGCCATCCTCGTTGCCGCTGGCCACGCGCCCGGACACCGCACGCACGCCGGCGCCCAGTGTCAGCGCGTCGCGTTGCCAGTCCACCCCGAGCTTGAGCTGGTGCCTTGGCAGCGCGGCGATCCGTAAACCGGGCCGCAGGGTGATCACACGCTCGCCGGACAACAGTTCGCCGTCGCTGCGATAGGTGGCGTCCAGATAGCTGTACCCGGCCGACCACTGCCAAGCGCCGCTGCGCAGCGCCAGCGCGACATCGGCGCCCTGGTAGCGGGTACGGCCCACGTTGTCGAAGTAGCCCAGCTGGGTCTCCGGCGCGCGCAGGAACAGGATGTCGTCGCGATTGTCGGCGCGGTACACCGACACGGTGGCGTTGCTGTCGGCCGACGGCGCCCAGCGCGCGCCCAGTTCGTAGGTGCGCGACACGATCTGCTCCAGGCGCGGGTCGGCCTGCAGGCCGGTCGGCAGCCGGCATGGCTGGGTGGGGTCGGCGCAGCCCAGCTCGATCGCCGTGGGCGCACGCGTGTTCTGCGCGACCGAGCCGTACACCGTCAGCCCGGACTCCAGCCGGTGGGTGAGCCCCAGCGAGGGATTGGCCTTGGCATAGACGAAGCGCTCGCGCGGGCGGTCGCCGTCTTCCGCGGTGGACAGGATGTTGTCCACCACGACGCGGTTCCAGCGCACCGCCGCGGTGAGGTGGGTGGCAGCGTCCAGCTCCCAGGTATCGGCGACGAACGCGCCGAGCGTCTTGGAACTGCCGCGCACGCCGGAGAAGAACGCCCGCTCTGCAGCCGGATCGGCCACCACCGAACGGTCCGGTTGCACCCAGCCCTCGCGGGCGAACTGCCGATACCGCACATGGCCGCGGTCGAAGGTAACGCCGGTGGTGAGCGCATGTGCGCCCCATTGCGTGCTCAGGTTGAGCGCAACGCCTTGTGCTTCCTGACGCATCTGGGTGGTATTGAGCGCGCCGGTGGGCAAGGCATCGGCATCGACGCGCGCAACATCGCATCCGGCATCCAGCGCGCTGCCGTCGGCGGCGTAGCCGGACGCGCATTCTTCCACGAACTCTTCGTAGTCTTCGCCGACATCGCCATTGACGGTGTCGCGACGACCCACGCGCGAATAGGCCAGCGCGTGCAACGCGGTGTCTTCATCGAAACGGTGGTCCAGCTGCGCGGTCAGCAGCGTATTGCGGTTGCGGGTGAGATCGGGCGAGGTGTACACCGAACGCCGATCGGCGCGGTACAAGCCAGGCGCCGGCCCTTCGTCGGTGTAGCGCGTATCGGGCAGCAGCCCGTTGCCGATCAAACGGCTGCGGCCATGCAGCAGCGACAGGCTCCAGTCGGTCTGCTCGCCCTGCCTGCCCAGCTTGCCGAACAGCGTGCCGAGCCGCCCCTCGGAGGCATCGCGCCAGCCGTTTTCATCGAACCCGGTTACCGCCACAAAGCCATGCCAGCCATCGGCGCCAGCGACGCCGTAACTGGCATCGAGCCGCTTGCGCGCGCCGCTGCCGCTGCTGACTTCGCCCTGCAACCCGCGCGCGGTCAGTCCGGACGCGGTGGACAGCACCACCGCGCCGCCGAGCGTATTCGGCCCGAACAAGGGGTTGGAACCGGGCATCAGCGTCACCGCAGTGATCGCCGATTCGGGCAGCATGTCCCAGCTGACGATGTCGGCGAACGGTTCGTTGACGCGCACGCCATCCAGATACACCGACACGCCTTGCGACGCGCCCGGCAAGGCGGAGGCGCGAAAACCGTGGAAGGTGAGGTCGTTCTGGAACGCGCTGCCTTGCACGTCGTTGCCGTCCACGCCCACGAAGCGCCGCTGCAATAGATCGCTCAAGTTGTTGCTGCGCCCGCGCGACAGCTCGGCATTGGTCGCCGACTGCACCATGTACGGCAGTTGCGCCGCATCGATGGTGGTGCCGGGGATGGGCGTGGCGGTGACTTCGATACGGTCCAGCCAGGTCACCTGCGGAGTATCGTCGGCAAGGACGTTGCCGATCGTGCTACTGCACAGCAGCGCTGCGCAGGCGCAGGCGCAGGCCAAGCGATGTTTTCGTGGCGCGTTGCATCGATGTTGTGCAGCGCGAGGTCGCGGTGTCCTGCAATGAGCCAGCACCTGGTGGGTCGACGTCATGTCGTCTCCTTCAATAAAGCACGATCGATTTGATGCCGCGCGCTGCGCGCAGATCCGCCAGCGCCTGATTGATGTCCTCCAGCGCCAGCCTGCGGGTGATCAGCGGTGCCAGCTGGATGTCGCCCTGCAGATAGCGCTCGACGTAGCCGGGCAATTCGCTGCGCCCCTTCACCCCGCCGAATGCACTGCCTCGCCAGACCCGCCCGGTGACCAACTGGAACGGACGGGTGCTGATTTCCTGCGCGTCGTCGGCGACGCCGAGAATGACGCTCTCGCCCCAGCCCTTGTGGCAGCACTCCAGCGCCGCGCGCATCGCCGCGACGTCGCCCACGCACGCGAAACTGTGGTCGGCGCCGCCATCGGTAAGGTCCACGATCACCTGCTGGATGGGTGCACCGTAGTCGCGCGGGTCCAGGCAATCGGTGGCGCCCAACGCGCGCGCCAGTGCGAACTTGCCCGGGTCGATATCCACCGCGACGATGCGCCCGGCCTGCGCCAGCACTGCGCCCTGGATCACCGACAAGCCGATGCCGCCCAAGCCGAACACCGCCACGCAATCGCCGGGGCGTACATGCGCGCTGTTGAGCACCGCGCCCACCCCGGTGGTGACCGTGCAACCCAGCAGGCAGACCTGGTCCAGCGGCGCGTCGGGGTGGATGCGTGCCACCGCAATCTCCGGCAGCACGGTGTATTGGGAAAACGTGCTGGTGCCCATGTGGTGCAGGATGGGCCGGCCGTTCAACGAAAACCGGCTGCTGCCATCGGGCATCAGGCCGCATTCCTGGCTGCTGCGGATCGCCTGGCACAGGTTGGTGCGGCCGGAGCGGCAGAACTTGCATACGCCGCATTCGGGCATGTACAGCGGGATGACGTGATCGCCGGCGCGCACGCTGGTGACGCCGATGCCGACCTCTTCGACGATACCCGCGCCCTCCTGGCCCAGGATCGCCGGGAAGCTGCTCGCGCGGCCATGCACCAATGCGTGCGCGTCGCCATGACAGACGCCGGTGGCGACCAGGCGCACCAGCACCTCGCCGGGACGCGGCGGCTGCAGGTCCACCTCCTCGATGGTCAGTGGCTGATGCGGACCCCAGGCCACCGCAGCGCGTGTCTTCATCCCGCCTCCCCGGCGCGCGTCGGCATGGCCGCCGCTCAGCGCGCGATGACCACGCCCCACGGCAGTTCGCCGACGGGGATCTGTTTGCGTTCGCGCAGGCTGGCGGTGTCGATCACACTCACCGTGTTGGAGCGCCCGTTGGCCACGTAGAGCTTGTCGCCGGCCGGGGTGAGCGCCGGATTCCAGGGCCGCAGCCCGACCGGGATCTCGGCCACGCTGCGCCCGCTCTGCGTGTCGATCACGCTGACCGTGCCGGCGCCGCCGTTGGACGCGTACAGCCGCGTGCCATCGCCCGACAAGGCGACCCCGGCGGTGCGCACGCCGGCCGGCAGACTGGCGCGGCGGGTGCGGGTCTGCAGGTCGATCACGTCCACCACGTTGGCGGTCTCCTGCGCGATGTAGACGCTGCGCCCGTCCGGGGCGAACGCCATGCCGCGCGGATGCCCGCTGGTAGCCACCACGCCACGCGACCGCCGCGTGGCCAGCTCGATCATGTCCATGTCGCTGGAACCCTCGTTGCTGGTGAGCAACCACTGCCCATCGGGCGTATACGCGCAGTGCTCCGGTGCCTGCCCGCGCGTGGCGACCACCTGCTGCACGCGGAACTGCGCGGCATCGATCAGCATCACCTGGTTCTGCCCTTCCACGCACACGGCAAACTGCTTGCCATCGGGCGACAGCGCGATGCCTTCGGCGTTTTCGCCGATGTCGACCTGACGCAGCACCGCATCCCTGGCGGTGTCCAGTTCGATCAAGCGGTGGTGCTCGGCATCGATCAGGTACAGATGCCCCTGCGGGCCGGGCAACACCTGCTGCAAGCGCTTGCCGAGCTGGCCCTGCGCGCTGAGCGTGCGCACCACCGTGTCGGTGCCGGTATCGATCACCGACACCGTGCCGCTGCGCTGATTGGGCACGTAGGCAACGACCGGTGCGGGTGTAGGTGAAGTTGCGGCGTCTACCGGAGCAGGCGGCGCGCCGGCAGCCGCCGCCGGCGCTGCCGCATCGCGCTGGCAGCCGGCCAAGGCCAGCAGTGCGCCCACCGCAACCGCGGTGCAGCGGCGCTGCCAGCTTGCGCACGCCGTTCGCAGCGGGCCATGCGTCATTGCGGCTTGCCTGCGGTCTTGTTGATCGAATGGATGAAGGCCAGCAGTTTTTCGGTGTCGCCCGGCTTGAGCACCGGTGCGAACGGCGGCATCTGGCCGACCACCTTTTCGTGCCCGATGCGGGTCTTGCCGTGGGTGATCATCGCGGCAGTGCCCTCGCTGATGAGCGCGCGCAAGGTGTCGTCGTCGCTGCCATACACCCAGATGTCGTTGGTCAGCGGCGGGCACATGCCGCCACCACCGGTGCCGCCATGGCAGGCATTGCAGCCGGCAGAGAAATAGATCTTCTTGCCTTCGGCCACCAGCTCCGGGGTGACCTTGACCTCGGGTCCCTTCGGAATCGGCACCACGGTGGCCGGCGGTGTCGGCGGGGTGGACGGGTCCGGTGCGGGTCCGGCAGCGAGGTTGGGCATGGCAGGCGAGGCGCCCGCCGGCGGGGGCGCTGCGGGCGTGGCCGCGGGGGCCGCCGGTGCCGACGCGCCGGCGGCCGGTGCAGGTGCCGGATCAGCTGCGGGGGCCGGCGGAGACTCCTTGCCGCATGCGGCCAGCAGCGCGCCAAGCAGCAACGCGCACAACGGAGCGCGGACGGAACGATCGATACAACCCACGGTGGACTTGCGCATGGACGAACCTTTCTGATCGGAGGGAACGCCGCGCACCCCGTGCACGCGGCGGGTGATGCAGTCATCTGCGCACTGGGCGCCTGGCTTCGGTCAACAGCGTGGCCAATGCGGTGTCGCCACGTGCCTGCGCCAGTGCCACGGCCGTCTTGCCGTCGCGATTGCGTGCGGCCGGGTCTGCGCCGGCGGCTAGCAGACGCGTGGCAACGTCCTGGCGTCCGGCCGCGGCGGCCAGCATCAGGGCGGTAACGCCTGCATCATTGGCATGCCGCACATCGGCACCGCGTGCCAGCAGCGCGTCGAGAATGGCCGGGTCGTCGCGTGCCACTGCAAACATCACCGGCGTAAACCCAGTGGCGTTGGCGCGCCGTGCATTTGCGCCGGCAGCAAGCAGTGCCTGCACCACCTCGGCGTCGGCGTAGGACACCGCCAGATCCAGCGCGCTCCAGCCATCGCCGGACACGGTGTCCACCGGCGCGCGCTTGCGCAGCAGGCGGCTGACACTGTCGGCATCGTTGGCCCAGGCTGCCTTCATCAAGGGGGTCCAGCCGCTGGCATCGCGCGCATCCAGCCGCGCACCGGCATCCAGCAGCAGACCGACCAGATCCGGTTCCTGGTTGCGGATGGCCTGATGCAGCGGCGGCTCGCCGAGCAGGTTGGGCGTGTTGGCGTCGGCACCGTGACGCAGCAACCAGGCCGCACGGAGCGCATCGCCGGCATCCAGCGCATGCGCCAGTTCCTGGTTGGGGTTGGCGCCGTCCGCGATGCGCAGCTGCAGCTGCGCCAGTTCCTGCGACGAGGCGGCATGACTGCGCGCAGTCGATGCGGGGGCCGGTGTGGTGTAAGGCCCATGCGACGGCAGATCGCCAGCCACGATGCAGTCGCTGCAACGGACCAGCGGCACGTGATAGCCCTGCAGGATCTCGGCGATCTTTGCGGCGTTGTCCTGCAGTGCCTTGTTCAATGCATCGCGTAGCTGCGCGTTCTTGCGCGACACCGCCCAGGCCATCGAGTATTCCAGCACCGCATCGTCGATGGTGTTCAACGGCACCATGCCCAGCCCACTGCGCGCCGCGTAATAGCCGGCCACCGGGCCCCAGGATTCGGCCGCATCCAGTGCATTGGCGGCCACCCGCTCCACCAGCTTGCCGGGATGTTCTTCCGGTGCGGTGGCCGAGTCGTAGAACAGGTACTGCACCTCGCCGCTGACGCCGTGTTCGTACAGCGCCTGGCGCGCCGGCGAGCTCTGGAACACGCCCAGCCGCAGCTTCTTCAGTGCGGGGTCGTCCAGCGAGGTCGGTACCAGGTTCAGGCCTTTGCGCGTCACCAGCACATAGGCCGAGCGATACACCGGGCGCGTGGTCAACCCCTGCTCGAAATCGCTGTTGAGGTCCATCAACAGATCGCAGCGACCCGCGTTGATCGTGCTGCGGGCCAGCCCGCGCTGGTAATAGGTGCGCCACTCGTATTCCAGGCGCCTGCCCATGGCAGCGGCCACCACCTGCGCAATCTTGTTCTGGAAGCCTTCGCCGGCCTGGTTGGACAGCGGCATGTTGCCCGGGTCTGCACACACCCGCAGCACCGTCGGATCGGGCGTGGGCGGCGGCGCAGACA
Organism: Xanthomonas sp. NCPPB 1325; assembly: GCF_041477645.2. NCBI lineage: Bacteria > Pseudomonadati > Pseudomonadota > Gammaproteobacteria > Lysobacterales > Lysobacteraceae > Xanthomonas > Xanthomonas sp. NCPPB 1325. The sequence goes on along the minus strand of NZ_CM192985.1, from coordinate 897,487 downwards.
CCGACGCTGCAGTGGATGCCGGTGGCGCGGTAGGTGCCGGCGCCGCGGCCGGCACCGCACCGGAGTCAGAAACGCGAGCCGTCGGTGAAGACGGCTCGCGTGTGCAACCTGCGGCGACGAGTCCGAGGCTGCAAACCAGCAGCACCGTGTGCAGGTGCGCAGTCATGCCGCGCACGCCGGCAGGCATCTGCCGACATGCGCGTCCGACGCCGTGCGTGGAGCTCATCGTGCCGTCTTCGCTGCTGCGTTGGCGGTACCGCCGCCCCCGGCCGCTGCGGTGGCCGTCGCGGTGGTCGACACGGTCTTGCCGGCGCCATCCAGGCGGAAGGTATGCACCATGCCGCCGAGCGGAATCTTGTCGAAGCCGGCCCCGAACGCCAGTCCGGCCGCACCCAGTGCGCCATACGGGTCACTCGGATCCAACCCCGCTGCGACCGGCAGGCCGATCCAGCCACCGATGCCGGAGAACACCGCCACATACTGGTGGCCGTTGGCCTTGTAGGCGATCGGGTTGCCGATGATGCCGGATGGCAGCTTCATCTCCCACAGCTTCTTGCCGGTGTCCTTGTCCACCGCGCGGAACCAGCCATCCAGCGTGCCGTAGAACACCAGCCCGCCATCGGTGACCAGGGTGCCGCTCCACACCGGGAACTTCTCCTTGATCTCCCACTTGGATTTGCCCTCCACCACGTCGAACGCCTTGACGATGCCCAGCGCACCCGGCTCGTTCGGTTTCATCATCACGTTGGCAAACACGTATGGCAGGCCCATCATGGTATTGCCGCGCTCCTGCGGCTCCAGCTCCATGTGCCAGTTGTTGGTGCCGCAGAAAAATACCGCCGCGTTGGCCGGGTCCACCGAGCACGGTTGCTGGTCCTTGCCACCCATCGCCGAGGGGAACGCCTGCACTTTCTTGCCGCGTTCCAACGGCGAATGCGCCGCCACCTTGACCGGGCGGCCGGTCTTCATGTCGATGCGTTCGGCCCAGTTGGCCGGCACGAATTTATGCGCGCGCAACAACGTGCCGTCGCGACGATCGAGCACATAGGCAAACCCGTTGCGATCGAACTGCACCACCGACGGAACCTGCTTGCCGTCGATGGTGAGGTCCACCAGGATCGGCTCGTTGATGCCGTCGTAATCCCACTGGTCGAACGGGGTCTTCTGATAGCCCCACACCGCTTCGCCGGTATCGATCTTGCGGGCGAACAGGGTCATCGACCATTTGTTGTCATGCTCGCCGTTGTTGCATTCCTCGTGCGTGGTCTTGCCGCAGCGGTACGACGGGCTCCACAGGCCGGGATTGCCGGTGCCGTAGTAGACCAGCTTCAACTTCGGGTCGTAGCTGTACCAGCCCCAGGCCGCGCCGCCACCGCGCTTCCACTCGTCGTTGGGAAAGGTCTTCACCCCGAGATCGCCGAGCTGGCCATGCTGCGGATTGGCCTTGTTGAAATCCGGGCCCAGGCAGATGGCCTTGTCGGTGCCGGCCGCATCGCAGGACCAGGCCTGCTTGCCATCGGACAGGTTGTAGGCGGCCACGCGCCCGAGCACGCCGAACTCGTTGCCGCTGATGCCGGCGACCACCTTGCCATCGGCGATGATCGGCGCCATGGTGATGGTTTCGCCCTTGTCCGGGTGCGCGAGTTTCTGCTTCCACACTTCCTTGCCGGTCTTGGCATCGAGCGCAATCACATCGCCGCTGAGGCTGCCGAACACCAGCTTGCCATCGGCATACGAGGCGCCGCGGTTGACCGTGTCGCAGCACGCCACCGCCACTGAGCGTTCGTCCTGTTGCGGGGTGTACTTCCACAGTACCTTGCCACCGTCGTCCTGCGCTGCGAGGTCGATGGCGAACACATTGTTCGGGTACGCACTGACCATGTACATGATGCTGCCGATCACCAGCGGCTGGCCTTCGTGGCCGCGCGTTGCGTCGGTTTTCATCTCCCACGACATCTTCAGATTCTTGACGTTGTCGCGATTGATCTCGGCCAGCGGGCTATGCCGGGTGAGCGCGAAGTCGCGCCCCACGCCGCCCCAGTTGTCTGCATTGCTGGCGTTGGCGGTGAATTCGCCGTCGGTGTCGACCACGGCGGCGGCCGGCGTCGCGGCGGGTGCGGCGGCAGGTGCGGGCGTTGCGGTATCGGCAGCCGGCGTGTCTTTCTTGCAACCGGCCAACACGATGCTCAGCGCAAGCATCAGCAGCGCCGAGCTGCCGATGCGGCGACAGGAAGATTGGTGCATATGCGTCTACCCCTCTCGGTGAAGAATCCAATCGAACGAAGAGCCACGCGCGCTTGCTGCACAGCGACGGCGCAAACGGGTGGGTACCGGGAGACGACAGAGCACAGCGCGTGCCAGCGCACTGTTGCGTCGCAGCACCTTGCAGTGACAGCGCATTGCGCATGCGTGGTTGCCGCAGCACGCCAGGTGTCACGCATTTGGCACAATTTGCGCCGGGCGTGCTGTCGCACTGGTGGAGCACTGCGTGCGGGTGGGTGAAGGTGTGGCGCTCTTGCGGTGCCCAGGCACGTGCGCAGGATCGTTGAAAAGTGTTGCCTGCCTTCGCCCGCTGGGAGACCAAGCACGATGAAGGATGAGAGCGGGCATTGGACGGTTGGAGACGGTGCACCGCTCACGACGATGCACGCATCGCGCAGCGTCGTTGCGCGATGCACTCAGGATGTGCCGAAGGCGCGAGGATGTGCCGATGGCGCCTGGGCCGTACCCTCACCCCAACCCCTCTCCCGCGGGGAGAGGGGCTAGCGCCTTGCTGAGCGCTCTAGCACTTTGCTAAGCGTTGGAGCTTGCTCTTGTTCTGCTCACCAGTAGCAACGCTACCGCTTTCAATCACCACATCAGACGCCTCCCTTCTCCCACCGGGAGAAGGTGCCCGAAGGGCGGATGAGGGTAGGTGTGCTGCAGGGATACAATGCAGTGCGTCTCAATCACCGCATCAGACGCCTCCCTTCTCCCACCGGGAGAAGGTGCCCGAAGGGCGGATGAGGGCGGGTGTGCTGCAGGGACGCAATGCAGTACGTTTCAATCACCGCATCAGACGCCTCCCTTCTCCCACTGGGAGAAGGTGCCCGAAGGGCGGATGAGGGCAGGTGTGCTGCAGGAACTCAATGTAGTGCGCGCTCTGCAGCACAGCGCTGCAACACAGTGCCGCACATTGACCGATCGCAGCCTGCCGAACCCATGCCGCAAGGCGCGCGACAGTGGATTGGCGAGCTGCGTCGGCGCGACATCGGGGCAACTCGCAACGCGCGAGCGCCACACGATATGCCGCCGTGCCAAGTGAAGACAGCGAAACTACTGACCAGCGCGGGCCTGCCAGTGCTGTAACAGGTCAGCGCAATCGCGCAGGCGCCAATCTGCCAGGCCAGGCCAGGGATCGCCCGGGGTGTTGACCAGCACGGTGCCTGCGCCGGCGGCGCGGCCACAGGCCAGGTCGTTGTGATGGTCGCCGACCATCAGCAACGCCGCGGCGCTCACTGCCCAGCGCCGCTGGAAATAGCGCAGGCCATCGGGCGCGGGTTTGGGTGCCGCTTCGTCACGGCCGACGATGTCGTCCGGCGCAAAGGCATCGGCCAGACCGATCGCCCCCAACGTCACCTGCGCCAGGCTGCGTGCGTTGCGGGTCAGCAAGCCCAGCCGGCAGCCATCGGCCTGCAGCGCGCGCACCAGCGGCTGCGCACCGGGCGCAGGGCGTGCGGCCTCTGCCAAGGCACGCTCGTGCTCCAGCAACCAGGCATGCTTGGCCTGCGACTCATTGGCCGGCAATGCAGCCAGGTGATGCAGGATGTCCGCGTCGGGCGGGATCTCCAGCGCGCGTCGGATCAATGCAAAATCGTGCGCCGGCTCGGTCAGCGTGCCATCCATGTCGAACACCCAATGCCGGCAGGCAGACAGCGGCAGGCGTGCGGCAATCGCGCCGTCCATGGGTTATTTCCAGCCCGGCATCTGGGTGGTGTCCAGCCCGCCCACCTCGAATTCCGCGGTCCGCGTGCCGCCGGCCTTGACCGGGAAGGCGATGCTGATGCGCTTGGCGTTGCGCACCAGCTTCCACAGCGCCTTGTCGTCGTCGATGAACATGGCGATCGCTTCATCGGTATCCGGGCGATGCGCCGCCATTGCGCGTGGCGCGCCGCCGTCGGTCGCAACCTGCACCTTGCAGCCAGCGTAGCAATTGAAGTCGCCGGCCTTGAGCACGAGATAGCTGTGGCGCTTCCACTGCGGATGATCGCGGAACACCAGGCTGACCGGCTTGGGCCCGCTGCCATCCACATCCACGCGCTCCCTGGCCTCGATCATCGCCGAGCGCTGGGTGCCGCCCTTGGCCGGCACCTGCGAGTACTGCCACAGCGCCTGCATGCGGCGCAGTTCGCGCGCCTGCTCGCCCTTGGCCTTGATGTCGGCATAGCCGGGCTCGATGCGTGTGGCGGCTGCAGTGCCGGCATAGCCTTCGAGCAAGGCGGCGCCGTGGGCGCGCGCCATGTCCCAGTTCTGCGCCTTGACCGCCTCGTCGTATTGCTTGGCAAGCGCATCGGCCTGGGTCTCCTTGGCCTGCGCCTGTGCAGTTTCCTGCGCCTTGCGTTGCGCCTCGCGGTCGGTGCAGGCAGTCAGGGCCGCGACGCACAAGGCCGCGCTCAGCAGATACTTCATCGTCGACTCCGGAATGCATGAAAAGCAGCGGCAACGATACCAGCCCGCCCGCATGACCCGCGATCAACCGCCGCACACTGTACGAGCGCACCCGGGCGCGACGGGGGTTTCACCGGCAAAGCCCTGTCGCGCCCGGGTGCGCTCCTACGATGGTGGTTGCAGGCACGATGCGGCGATGGAAGCGACGGAGGGCGTCTACGACGCCCTCCGTCGCCACTACGGCTGCGTCGGCGCAGCCGCCTTGGCCTTGGCGATCATCTCGGTCACCGACGCAGTGGTGATCGGGTGGTAACCCGGCTTGGCCTTTTCGAACGCCTGTTCGGCAAACGCAATGCCGTCCGGGGTCTTCAACAGTTCCGTATAGATCGGCAGCACCAGCTTGCGACGGCCGACGCGCTCGATGAACTCACCGGCGGCCGGGCGCGCCTCGGTATAGCCGCTGCGGATCGCCAGCGGGTACCAGCGCATGGCGATCTCGCCATTGGGCGTGCCGGTGAAGTGATACGCCTCATCCAGCTGCTTGAGCTGCTCGGGCTTCAAGGTGGCGCCCATGCCGCTGAGAAAGTGCACCCATTCCTGCGTGCCCCATTCGCCGGTGACCTGCTTGCTGGGCAGCGTGCCGCTGCCGCTCCAGGCGATGCGTGCGGTGTCCACGATCGAGAAGCTGCGCGAGCGCGCCTTGGCGGCGAAGGCCGGAATGCCCGGCTGCTTCAGCCAGGCATCCACCTCGGCGGCGCTCACCGTGTTGGGGTGCTTGGCCAGCAGGTTCTTCTGCAGGTAATCGACGAACTGGTCGGTGGTGGCGCTCTGGAACGCGTGATCGTCGAACCAGCCGCGCAGGAACGGGTCGAACACCTCGCGCCCGAAACGCTGCTCCAGGAACTGCAGGAACCACGCGCCCTTCACGTAAGCCACCTGGCTCAAGGCCTCGTCCGGGTCGCGCTGCGCCAGCGGCGGCAACTCCAGCACCTGGTCGGCCGGCGGCATGTCCTTGACTTCCGCCAGCAGATCGCCCTGGTCGATCTCGCGCTCCATCTCGGCCATCTCGGTGCCGTACAGCGCTTCGGTGATGCGGCCCTGCACGTAGGTGGTGAAGCCTTCATTGAGCCAGATGTCCTTCCAGCTGGCGTTGGTCACCAGGTTGCCCGACCAGCTGTGCGCCAGTTCGTGCGCCACCAACGACACCAGCGACTTGTCGCCAACGATCACGGTGGGCGTGGCGAAGGTCAGGCGCGGATTTTCCATGCCACCGAACGGAAACGACGGCGGCAGCACCAGCATGTCGTAACGGCCCCAGCGATACGGGCCATAGAGTTTTTCGGCGGCACCGATCATCTTCTCGGTGTCTTCGAACTCCTTGGCGGCCTTGTCGGCCATCGCCGGCTCGGCCCACACGCCCGAGCGTGCGGAAATCGGCTTGAACACCACATCGCCGGCGGCGATCGCCAGCAGGTAGGACGGAATCGGCTCGGGCATCTTGAAGCTGTAATCGCCGTCGCGCGCGGCCTTGGGGTCGTTGTCGGCGCTCATCAGCACCATCACGTCCGGGCGCGAGGTGACATGCGCGCTATAGGTGAAGCGCACGCTCGGGGTGTCCTGCAGCGGCACCCAGCTGCGCGCGTGGATCGCCTGCGACTGGCTGAACATGAAAGGCAGCTGCTTGCCTTCGGTCATCGCCGGCTCCAGCCACTGCAAGCCCGAGGCGGTGGGCGCGGTGTGATAGGTGATCACGACCTTGCCCGGCTGGTTCGGCGCTTCGATGGTGAGTTTGCTGCCGAAGGTCTTGTCGGCCGGCGCCAGTGCGAATTGCAACGGCGACAGACCGCCCTTGCCATCGTCGGCCTGCACCTGCGCAATGCTCAGCTCGCGCGTGTCCAGCACCAGTTGCTTGGCGGCCTTGTCCTTCCACTGCAGCGTGTAGGTGGCGGTGCCGCCGATCTGCCTGGCATCGAAATCCAGCTTCAGGTCCAGCGCCAGGTCCTTGATGACCACCAGCTGCGGCTGGGCGTAGGAGCTCTCGTCGTGGGTGCGGGCGTCTGCTTTCACGGGGGCCTTGGCAGTGGCGGCCGGTGCGGCGGTGGTGGCAGCCGGCGGCGTGGACTCATTGGAACAGCCGGCCAGTGCGAGGGACACGGCCAGGGACAGCGACAGGGAAGTGAAGCGCATCGACAGCACCGCAGCGAGGGAATTGGGCATTTTAGCGCTCCAGGCCACGGCCTGCCCGTGCCGCCGGGTTCGGGTGCGGGTGCGGGCGCGCAGCCGACGGCCAGCGCCTGCTCACGCCAGCGCTGCCGCGCCGCCGGCGCTCAGGTCACTGGATGACTGCGCGGGGTGTCGTGGCCATCGCGCACCAGCCGCCGCCCGCCGGAGAACTTGGCGCGGTACATCGCCGCATCAGCGCGTCGATACAGTTCGGTGGCGTCCAGCCCCTGTTCGCAGACCGCGCTGCCGGCGCTCAGATGCAGCGGCGCTTCATCGCCGTCTTCGCGTTCAAGCATCGACAGCCACTGATTGAGCTTGAGCGTGGCTTCGTCTTCGCTGGCATGCACGCCGATCAGAAATTCATCGCCGCCCCAGCGCCCGATCCAGTCCTGCGCGCCCAGCCAGCCATAGGCCGATTCCACCAGCCGCACCAGCACGCGGTCGCCGGCCAGATGCCCGAAGCGGTCGTTGATCGGCTTGAGGTTGTCCATGTCCAGCACAAACAACACGAACGGCCAGCCTTCGCGCTGCGAGGCGGCGACCGAATCGCGCATGGCCTGTTCGCAACCGCGCCGGTTCAACGCTTCGGTCAGCGGGTCGAACAGCGCATGCTTCCTGAGATCGCGCATACCCGCATCGATGCCACGCAGACTGCGGTTGATGCCGCGCAGCAGCCGGCCCAGTTCGTCGTCGCCATGCTCGGGCAGGCTGGGCAGACGTTGGTCGGCGTAGTAGGTGTCCAGCGCGTCGGCGGCGATGCGCAACGGGGCAAGCAGGCGATACAGCGCCGAGAGCGTCAGCGCGGTGCCTGCCAACGTGGCCAGCAAGGCCACGATGATCACCGACCACAACGGGCGGCCTTCCAGCTCGCTCTGCGAGGCCAGCCAGGCGATCAACAACAGCAGCGGCAGGTGGATCCCGATGAAGGTCACCGCCAGCAACTTGGCGCTGAAGGAACGGGGAAACACGCGCGAGAGCCCGGCGTACAAGCGCATCCAACTCTCCGGCAAAGGGGCGCCTAGTGTCGCCGACAGTCAGTGGAGCCAACGCGACGAACGTCCCAGAAATCCGCTGGTGCGCACACCTGTGCAAGCAGCCAGGGCGCGCCAAGCGAACCCAAGCGCCGCGGGCTCATCCAGACCGCGGCGCGCGATGCACGCACCGCCTAGGCGGCCCGGCGCGCGTGGTCAGATCTTGTAACCGGAGTGGATGGCCACGATGCCGCCGGTCAGATTCTTGTAATGGCAACGCGCGAATCCGGCCTCGCCCATCATGCCCTTGAGCGACTCCTGCGGCGGGTGCTTGCGGATGCTTTCGGCCAGGTACTGGTAGCTGTCGGCATCACGCGCGAACAGCTGGCCCAGCCTGGGCAGGATCTTGAACGAGTGGAAGTCGTAGATCGGCTTGAACCAGTCGGCGGTGACTTCGGAAAACTCCAGCACACGTGCCTGCCCGCCCACCTTCAACACGCGGTACATCTCGCGCAGTGCGGCGTCCTTGTCGGTGACGTTGCGCAGGCCGAAGGAGATGGTCACCAGGTCGAAACTCTGGTCCGGGAACGGCAGCGCTTCGGCGTTGCATTGCACGTAGTCGAACCCGGACACCAGCCCGCGGTTGGTGAGCCGGTCGCGGCCCACCGACAGCATGCCGGCATTGATGTCGCCCAGCACCACCGCGCCTTCTTCGCCCACGCGCTCCTTGAGCAGCACGGCGATGTCGCCGGTGCCGCCGGCCAGGTCCAGCACGCGGTCGCCCGGCTTCACCTGCGCGGTCGCCACGAAGTAGCGTTTCCATGCGCGATGGACGCCCAGGCTCATCAGGTCGTTCATCAGGTCGTAGTTGCGCGCGACCGAGGTGAACACTTCGCCGACCAGCTTCTGCTTGTCCTTGGCAGCGACATCGCGAAAGCCGAAATGGGTGGTACCGGAGGTATAGGGGGATTCGCTCATGGCCGGATTATCGCACTGCTGACGCCACCATGACCGCAACCGGACCACAATCGCGCACTCTTCCGCCCCTGCCCTGCGAGCATTGCGTGCGTGACAAGTACGCCCAGCGCGACTGGCAGCCCCACGAAAAGCCCACCCTGCCGGGCTCGGCCTCCACCCCGCTGCACCCCACCCGGCGCCGCATCCAGTACGGCCTGGTCGGCATGGTGGTGGCGCTGACCGGGGGCCTGAGCAATGCGCTGGTCACCGCCAACCTGCCCTACCTGCAGGGCGCGCTGGGCGCCTACGCCACCGAAATGGCCTGGCTGCCGGCCGCCTATGTGATGACCAACATGTCGGCGAACCTGTTGCTGGTGAAATTTCGCCAGCAGTTCGGGCTGCGCCGCTTCACCGAGATCTTCCTGGCCCTATATGCGGCCATCGCACTGGCGCATCTGTTCGTGCACAGCCTGAGCTCGGCGATCACCGTGCGTGCCGCCCACGGCCTGGTCGGCGCCGCGCTCAGCTCGTTGGGCTTGTATTACGTGATCCAGGCGTTTCCGGGCAAATACCGGCTCAAGGCCGTGGTGCTGGGGCTGGGCGTCACCCAGCTGGCGTTGCCGCTGGCGCGGGTGTTTTCCACCGACCTGCTGGAATTTGGCCAGTGGCAGGGGCTGTATCTGTTCGAGTTCGGGCTGGCGGTGTTTGCGCTGGCCTGCGTGCTGGCGCTCAAGCTGCCGCCGGGCGACCGTTATCGGGTATTCGAGCCGCTGGATTTCCTTACCTTCAGCCTGTTCGCCGCCGGTGCGGCCGGTCTGGCGGCGGTGCTGTCGCTGGGCCGGCTGTTGTGGTGGACCAGTACGCCGTGGTTGGGCGTGGTGCTGGCGGCCTCGATCGTGCTGCTGTGCCTGGCGGCGTGGATCGAACATAACCGCCGCAACCCGATGATCAACACGCGCTGGCTGGCCAGCGCGGACATGCTGCGGCTGGGGCTGGCCATCCTGCTGATCCGCCTGGTGCTGTCGGAACAGAGCACCGGCGCGATCGGCTTCTTTCAGACCCTGGGCCTGGCCAACGTGCAGCTGCAGACGCTGTTTGCGCTGATGCTGCTGGGCGCGGTGGTGGGCGTGGCCGCCAGTGCGTGGCTGATCAACCCGGCGCGGGTTGCCGAACACCTGATCATCGCGGTGGCCGCCATTTGCATCGGCTGCTTCATGGACGCCGATGCCACCAGCCTCACCCGCCCCGAACAGATGTACGTCAGCCAATTCCTGCTCGCCTTCGGCAGCACGTTCTTCATCGGCCCGGCCATGGTGGCCGGGATCGGGCGGGTCATTGCGCAACCGGGCAACCTGATCAGCTTCATCGTGCTGTTCGGCATGGCACAGAACATGGGCGGGTTGCTCGGCAGCGCCCTGCTCGGCACCGTGCAGGTGGTACGCGAGAAATACCATTCCAGCCAGTTGGTCGAGCATCTGGTGCTGACCGACCCGCAAGTGGCCGCGCGCGTGCAGGCATACGCCAACGTCTACGGGCGCGCCATCGGCGACCCGGCGCTGCGCCAGGCGCAGGGCGTGCGTGCACTGGGCAGCGTGGCCACGCGCGAAGCCAATGTGCTGGCCTACAACGATGTGTTCCTGCTGATCGGCTGCATTGCCATCGCCACCGGGCTGTGGATCCTGTCCGTGCTGGTGTGGCGGCGTTATCTGCGCCCGTCCGTGCCGTCCCCTTCTCCTGCCTCCCCTGTGCGCCCATGAATACACCTGCCGAAGCTCCCTCTGTCGCCGATCAGCAACGCCGGCGCCGCCGGCGCATCACCGGCGCGATTGGTTTTGGCGGGCTCGCCTTGATCGGCGTGGCGCTGGTGCTCTACGCCTGGCAGTTGCCGCCGTTCGTCAGTGCCGTGGAGCGCACCGAAAATGCCATGGTGCATGGCCAGATCACCGTCATCGCGCCGCAGGTCAGCGGCTACGTCACCGACGTGCCGGTGCAGGACTTCGCCCACGTCAAACATGGCCAGTTGCTGGCCACCATCGACGACCGCATCTACGCCCAGCAACTCGAACAGGCCAGGGCGCAAGTGCAGACCGCACAGGCCAACCTGGCCAACTGGGAGCAGCAGCGGCATAGCGCCGAGGCCACCATTGCCGAACAACGTGCGGCGCTGAGCAGCAATCAGGCGCAGCGCGACCGTACCCGCTCGGCGTATGCGCGTGCGCAACAGCTGGCCAGCCAGAAGCTGGTTTCCGAGCAGGACCGCGACACCGCCTTTGCCGCACGCGCGCAGGCCGATGCCGGCGTCACCCAGGCCCGTGCTGCCGTGCAGGCAGCCGAAGAGAACGCGCGCAGCGTCACCGTCAATCGCGCCGCGCTGGAAGCGGCCGTTGCCAATGCACAGGCCGCCCTGCAGCTGGCGCAGATCAATCTGGACAATACGCGCATCGTGGCCCCGCGCGATGGCCAGCTTGGTCAGCTCGGCGTGCGCCAGGGCGCCTACGTCACCAACGGCACCCAACTGATGTCGCTGGTGCCGGACACGCTGTGGGTCGTGGCCAACTTCAAGGAAACCCAGATGGCAAAGATCCGCGTGGGCCAGCGCGCCAGCTTCACCGTGGACGCGCTGGACAACGCGCGCCTGCAGGGCCGCGTGCAGGAGATCTCGCCGACCGCCGGCTCGGAATTCAGCGTACTGCCGGCCGATAACGCCACCGGCAACTTCGTCAAGATCGCCCAGCGCATTCCACTGCGGATCAGCGTCGACCCCGGCCAGGCGCTGGCACCACGGCTGCGCCCGGGCATGTCGGTGGTGGTCGCGGTCGATACCGCCAGCGCGGGCGACTGAGCGCGGCTGACGGTATCGCGGGTGCACAGGCACGGCGTGCGGACCCAGATGCGTGCACTGCAGTGCAGAGCGCTTCGGTCGCCGGCGCAGCCCCCATGCGCCGCACCCGCTTGCCGCCCGCAGGCGGAGCAGCCGCTATCATGCGCGCATGCCCTCCATGCCAACGCCACCCCTGCAATGGCAGCACCTGCGCTTTGCGCAGCTGAGCACCGTGCAGTTGTATGCGCTGCTGCGGCTGCGCACGGATGTCTTCGTGGTGGAACAGCAGTGCGCCTATCCCGAGCTGGATGGCAAGGACACCGAGCCCGGCGTGCTGCATGTGCTGGGCAGCACGCAGACCGGAGAGCTGGCCGCCTACCTGCGTGTGCTGCCGCCGGGGCTGAGTTACCCCGAGCCCAGCATCGGCCGCGTGGTCGTCGCCGGCGCACAGCGCGGCACCGGCCTGGCCCACGCGCTGCTACGCGAAGGCATCCGGCTGGTGCACGCGCACTGGCCCGGCAGCGCGATTCAACTGGGTGCGCAGGCCCACCTGCACGCCTTCTACGCCGCCCACGGATTTGTGCCCTCATCGGCGCAGTATCTGGAAGACGGCATTCCCCATCTCGACATGCTGCGCCCCGCCGGCGCGGCCACCCTGGAGTCCGCATGATCACCACCCCCGACTACCGCGCCCTGCTCGACACCGCCATTGCCGAAGCCCGCCAGGGCCTGGCCGAAGGCGGCATCCCGATTGGTGCAGCGCTGTATCACAACGACGGGCGCCTGCTCGGCTGCGGCCATAACCGCCGCGTGCAGGAAAACGACCCGTCCGTGCATGGCGAAACCGATGCCTTCCGCAAGGCCGGCCGCCAGCGCCGTTACAAGGACACCATCATGGTCACCACGCTGGCGCCGTGCTGGTACTGCAGCGGCTTGGTGCGCCAGTTCAACATCGGCACCGTGGTAGTCGGCGAGTCGGTCACCTTCCAGGGCGGCATCGCGTGGTTGCGCGAGCACGGCGTCAACGTGATCGATCTGCAGAGCCAGGAATGCATCGATCTGCTCGGTGGCTATATTTCCACCAACCCGGATGTGTGGAACGAGGACATCGGCGAGGACTGAGCGGTTTGCCGGATTTAGCAGGTGGCTGTGCAGTGCAGGCGGCTGCCGAGGTGAGGGGCCATTGCAGAGGCGATGATCTGAGCCGTCGTTGCAGGGGTCGTTGCAGGGAGTGATCTGCAAGCTGGCTGCAGGGCCCTTGCCTGGCCACCATCGCGAGACACGCCGCAAGTACGTCCATGTAGGCTCCGGCGCGGCATCCATGCCGCTCAGGGTCCCGCGACGGTGGCCGGGCAAGGACCAGTCGAGATGGCCGGTATGCATGGTAGAGCGGTGCTGGATGCGCCTTGTTCGATCGTTGAAGCATTGGCTACAGGTCTGATGCACACCACACGACGGACAGCTTTTTTAGATGAGCGCCGACCAATTGTCTGGTGCGGTGTCCTCGCCGCTTGCAGGACCGTGTGGCGGCATGGATGCCGCCACCGAGCCTTCAGGGATGGATTCACGGCGTGTCCTGCAAGCGGTGAGGGCATCGCGCCCTCGACCGACTCGGCCTTTGACTGCATCTGCCAGCATGCATTGTCCTGCGATGCGTTTCTGCCGCGCTTGCACTGCATTTCACGCCAGATGCCATCCGCGCATTGCATTCGGCATCTGCGCGCAGCTGCGCTGCGATCAGAGGATGTAGCGGCTCAGGTCCGGATCCTGCACCAGCTCGCCGAGCTGCGCATCGACATAGGCCGCATCGACGGTGACGCTTTGGCCGTCGCGATCCGGCGCCTCGTAGCTCAGCACATCGAGCAGACGCTCCAGCACCGTGTGCAGCCGGCGCGCGCCGATGTTTTCCTGGCGCTCGTTGACCTGCGCGGCGATCTCGGCCAGGCGCTCCACCGCATCGGCGCCGAAGGTCAAGCGCACACCCTCGGTCTGCAGCAGGGCTTCGTACTGCTTGATCAACGCCGCCTTGGGCTCGGTGAGGATGCGCACGAAATCGGCCTTGGTCAGCGCGGTCAATTCCACCCGGATCGGGAAGCGGCCCTGCAATTCCGGAATCAGGTCGCTGGGCTTGGCCAGGTGAAACGCGCCCGATGCAATGAACAGGATGTGGTCGGTCTTGACCGTGCCGTACTTGGTGGACACGTTGGAGCCTTCCACCAGCGGCAGCAGATCGCGCTGCACGCCTTCGCGGCTGACATCGCCGCCGTTGGAGCCGGCTTCGCCACGCTTGGCCACCTTGTCGATCTCATCGATGAACACGATGCCATGCTGCTCGCAGGCTTCGATCGCCGCAGTGCGCACATCGTCCTCGTTCACCAGCTTGCCGGCTTCTTCCTCGATCAACAGCGGACGTGCGGCCTTGATGGTGAGCTTGCGCTTCTGCGACTTACCGCCACCGATGTTGGCGAACATCTGCCGCAACTGCTGGCCCATTTCTTCCATGCCCGGCGGGGTCATGATGTCCATGCTGGCATTGACGGCCACTTCCAGCTCGATCTCGCGCTCATCCAGCTCGCCGTTGCGCAGCATGCGGCGGAACTTGATGCGGGTTTCGTTGTCCTGCGACGACGGCTCGTTGCGCGCCGCTTCCGGGTCGAACCCGATGCCGGCCGCGCGGCGCGGCAGCAGCGCATCCAGGATCCGGTCTTCGGCACGTTCCTCGGCCTGGTTGCGCACGCGCACCTTGGCCTGCTCGCGATACAGCTTGACCGAGGTGTCGGCCAGGTCGCGGATGATCTGCTCCACGTCCTTGCCCACATAGCCCACCTCGGTAAAGCGCGTGGCTTCGACCTTGACGAACGGTGCGTTGGCCAGTGTTGCAAGACGTCGTGCAATCTCGGTCTTGCCGACACCGGTCGGGCCGATCATGAGGATGTTCTTAGGCATCACCTCGTTGCGCAGTTCTTCCGGCAACTGCATGCGGCGCCAGCGGTTACGCAGCGCGATGGCAACCGCGCGCTTGGCGTCGTGCTGGCCAACGATATGACGATCGAGCTCCTGCACGATTTCGCGCGGAGTCATGGTTGAAGTATCGGGATTTGGCATTGGGGATTGGGGATTCGTAAAAGCGGAGTAGGAACGGTCGAGAGGTGTCCGGGCGCAGGGAAAGGAGCGCTATTGCGAATCCCCAATCCCCACTCCCGATTCACAGCTCTTCAACCACCACGTTGCGATTGGTATAGATACAGATATCGCCGGCGATATTGATTGCTTCAACGGCAATCGTCTTGGCATCCAGTTCGGTATGCGCCAGCAGCGCGCGTGCGGCCGACAGGGCGTAAGAACCGCCGGAACCGATGGCGATGATGCCGTCTTCCGGCTCGATCACATCACCGGTGCCGCTGATGATCAGCGAAGTCTCCTTGTCGGCCACCGCAAGCAACGCTTCGAGCTTGCCGAGGCGGCGCTCGGTGCGCCAGTCCTTGGCCAGTTCCACCGCGGCGCGGGTCAGCTGACCGTGCTTGTCGAGCTTGGCTTCGAACAGTTCGAACAGGGTGAAGGCATCGGCGGCCGCGCCGGCAAAGCCCGCCAGCACCTGACCTTCGCGGCCGAGCCGGCGCACCTTGCGCGCGTTGCCCTTCATGACCGTATGGCCGAGCGTGACTTGACCATCGCCCGCGACGGCGACATGCCCACCACGCCGAACCGAAATGATGGTGGTGGCGTGAACGATGTTGGGGTTCTGGCTGGGATCCATGGGTCCTCCGGGGGTTTCCAAAGAGGTGGGGACGCCCCTGCCGGGTTCAAGCGCGCTGCGACGAAGCGACGCGGGCACGCGACACAGAGAAGCGTCGCGACACGGCGATCGACTGCCTCAACAGGACGCGCGCCGCACTCACTCCGAAAGCAGACAGTGAGGCCATGCCAACGCGCTAGCCACCTAGCCCCTCTCCAGAACGCGCCCGCCGCCGCTAATGGACGGCTCGCCGCTGCATTAGCCAGATCAGGTCCATCAGCCAATCATGCAGCGATGTCGCTGACATCACACACCCCAGCGCTTACTCAGTCGCTTTCTTACGCTTCGCACGCGGATGCGCGGCGTCGTAGACCTTGGCCAGGTGCTGGAAATCCAGATGCGTGTAGATCTGCGTGGTGGCGATGTCCGAATGCCCGAGCAACTCCTGCACACCGCGCAGATCACCCGACGATTCCAGGATGTGGCTGGCGAAACTATGCCGCAGCATATGCGGGTGCACGTCCTTGAACATGCCCTGGCGCACCGCCAGTTGCTTGATGCGGATCTGCACCGCGCGTTGCGAAATCGCACCGCCCGCGCGCCCTGGGAAGACATGCGTGTCCGCGCGGCCGCCGCTGTCGCGCTGCCACGCGCGCAATGCAGCAATCGCATGCGAACCTACCGGCACCAGCCGCTGCTTGCCGCCCTTGCCCAGCACCATCACCAATGCGCTGGCCAGATCCAGGTCGCGCCAACGCAATGCGCAGAGTTCGCTCAGGCGCAGCCCGGACGAATAGAACAGCTCCAGCAGCGCACGGTCGCGCAGGCCCAGCGGCGCATCGGTGGGAACTTCGACCAGCCGCACCGCCTCGTCGGCGTCGAGCACCTGCGGCAACTTGCGCGGCGCCTTGGGCGCGCGCAACGCCGCCGCCGGGCTGGCCGCGATGCGGCCATGCTTGAGCAACCACGCGTAATAACTGCGGCAGGCGGACAAGCGCCGCTGCAGGCTCTTGGCCGACAGGCCGCGCCGATGCTCGGCCGCCACGAACTGCCGCAACTGCGCGCTATCCAGCTGTGCAACCTCCACGGTTGCGCCGTCGCCGTGCTGCTCGGCCGCCCAGCCCAGCAAGGCCGCAAGATCGCGCCGGTAGGCATCCAGCGTATGTGCCGAGACCTGGCGTTCGACCTGCAGGTACGACAGGAAGGCATCCACCGACGACGACACTTCAGCCACCCCGTTGCCGCGCCATCGACGCTGCGTTGCGCCGCAACCGCAACGCAATGCGGCGCGCGACCGGCATCACGCGTCGAAACGCTGCAGCGCCACGCCGAGCGACTCGCCCATCATGCGCAGGAACAACGTGCCCATACCGGGATAGAACCGGTTGGCATCGCTACTGCCGACAGCGATCAGGCCGATGCCCGGCAACGGCAGTAACGCCGTGGATTGCACCTCGCCCGCCTGGTCGGCATACAGCAGCGCATGCTTGTCGGCCTGCAGGCGGCCGCAGATCGGCTCGCCATCGCTCAGGCAATCGCGAAACGGGGCCAGCCGCGCATCGTCGGCGGCGATGACCTGCAGCCAGTCTGCCTCCAGCGCAGCAACCGGCTTGAGCAACACCAGCCGCACCAGTTCGCCGTTGAAATCTTCCGCCAGCGAGGCCGCCATTGCCTTGAGCGTGTCGGCTGCGCTGGTCTGGCGCATCAACGCCAGCGTCAACTGGTGCGTGCGTACCGCCAGCCGCTCGTTGATCTGCGCATTGCTGCCCAGCTCGTGCAGGCGTCGCGACAGCTCGCGGTTCTTGTCGCGCAGCACTTCCAGCTGATAGGTCGCCAGCGAGGCAGTGGGGCCGTCGTCGCGCGGCACCAGCAGGCTTACGGCCAGATCCGGGAACTGCTTGAGGAAGGTGGGATGACGACGCAACCACGTTGCGACCTCGTGCGCACCGAACTTGTCCGTGTTGTCGCTCATCAGTTCCATTCTCCATCGAAGACGAACACGGCCGGGCCGGACATCACCACCTCGTCCTGATCGCCGGGCCATCGAATGCGCAGCTCGCCGCCGGGCAGTGATACACGCACGTCGCGCTCCACGCGGCCGCGTTGCATCAGCACCACCGCCGCGGCACATGCCCCGCTTCCGCAGGCCAGTGTTTCGCCGACGCCGCGTTCGAATACGCGCAACCGCACATGCGTGGGGTCCACCACCTGCGCAAAGCCGACGTTGACCGAATCGGGGAAGGCAGCGTTCTGCTGCAACAAGCTGCCCAGGCGCTCCACCGGTGCGGCATCCACGCGCCCGACCTCCAGCACGGCGTGCGGATTGCCCATCGAAACCGCGCCAAAGCGCACCGTCTCGCCGTGCACCGGCAACGCATATTCCTCACGCGCATGTGCAAACCCTGCCAGGGGGATGCGGGTCGGCTCGAACTGCGGCACGCCCATGGCCACCGCGTAGGTGCCGGCATCCATGCGTTCGACCGCGTGCGCGGTGACCGGGCTGTCGATGACGAAGCGCTCGCCCTGGGCGGTGCCGTCACGCACCAGCCAGGCCGCGACGCAGCGCGCGCCGTTGCCGCATTGGCGCGCCGGCGAGCCATCGGAATTCCAGATGCCATAGGCCGCCACGGCGCCGTCGCTGCGCGGGGCCTCGATGGTCAGGATCTGGTCGCAGCCCACACCGAAATGCCGGTCGGCCAGCCGCGCCGCCAATGCGGCGTCCGGGGGTGGCGCCCCGTCGCGCAGATCCAGCACCACGAAATCGTTGCCGGCGCCATGCATCTTGGTGAAACGCAGACGCGCGCTGCGACCGTCAGCGCTCATTGCCGCTGCTAGCGGGCTGGTCGGTGGTGGGGGCGGGCGTGGGCTCGGTCTGCGCGGGCGCAGGTGCCGGCGTCGACTCATCCAGCGGTTGCGGCGCATCCGGCGGCTGCGGCACCGGCTGGGCTTCCACCGGCACCGGCTTCTGCGGCATCACCAGCGGGCCCTTGTTGCCGCAGGCGGCAAGCAGGACGAAGGTCGCACCAACCAGTGCGAGACGAACAGACGGTCGGGACATGATGCTCATGGACCGGAGTATAGCCAGAACACCCTGACTGCCGTGTGCGCTCACTGCGGCGCCGGCATCGCCCGCGGCGGCGGCTCCGGACGCAGCCATAACCAGATCGCCACCACCACCATGCTGCCGATCGACAGGCATTTCACCCAGAACACCGGCACGCACCACAGCATGATCCCGGCGCATACCGTCATGGTCAGCGTCGCCATCCACTTGGCCTTGCGGCTGACCGCGCGATAGGTCTGCCATTCCACGATCACCGGCCCGAAGCGGGGATGCGACAGCAACCACACATGCAGGCGCTCGGAGCCACGCGACGCCGCCCAGGCAGAGATCAGGATAAACACGGTGGTCGGCAACCCGGGCACGAAGATCCCGACGATGCCGGTGGCCAGGCTGGCGTAGGCCAGCAACCACCAGGCCCAGCGGAATCGGTTCGGTCGCGTCATGGCCAAATGATACGACCACAGCGGGCCACGGTGGTCTCTCCAGCGCAGCCAAGGCGCGCGTCCTGCCTGTCCCGACCCGAGGTGCCGGCGCATCGCATTGAATCGCGCCTGTCCTCGCGGCCACGCGGCCCTACGCGCGCCAGGCCGAGCGCTGGCAGCACTACCGTCACGCATGGCTGTTGCGCGTGCCTTGCCATGTTTCAGCACGCCACCTGACAGCGAGCGAGCATGGCAGCCGCGTGCGGCCGCGGGAGCGCCCTTGTCTGAGCGCTGCGAGCTAGGCAGAGTGCCCCGTGCGGAAAAGCGCAGGACGTCATCACGTCCAGCGACAGCGGCTCTGGTGAGGTGACCTTTGCCAAACACGGGTCACCCGCGCACGGCGCCCTTGACCACGCTTTATCTCAAGCCCTGCCTTCAAGGCTGGACTCACGACTTCAGACGGCGCGTGTCATCGCATCGCTGCAATGCCTTTGCGCAACCTTTCCCTCATCCGCCCTTCGGCCCCCTTATCCCGGCGGGAGAAGGAGGCATGCCGCAGTCTCAGTTGCGTCGTTTTGCCCCGCAGATCACTTCACGCCCAGCTGATCCAGCACGAACGCGTACGACTCGGCCAGTTCGCGGTAGCGCCGGAAACGCCCGGACTTGCCACCGTGCCCCGCCTCCATGTTGGTGCGGAACACGATCGGCTGCGTCCCGGTATTGTCATCGCGCAACTTCGCCACCCACTTGGCCGGCTCCCAGTACTGCACCTGCGAATCCCACAAGCCGGTGCCCACGAACAGCGCCGGGTACGCCTGCTTGCGCACGTTGTCGTACGGCGAGTACGACAGCATGTACTCGTAATAGTCCTTCGCTTCCGGGTTGCCCCACTCGTCATATTCGTTGGTAGTCAACGGGATGCTGGCATCGAGCATGGTGGTCACCACATCGACGAACGGCACCTGCGCCACCAGCACGCGATAGTCCTGCGGCGCCATGTTGGCCACCGCGCCCATCAACAGCCCACCGGCACTGCCGCCGGACGCCGCAACCCGGTCCTTGGCGGCATACCCCTGCGCCACCAGCCCGCGGGTGACGTCGATGAAATCGTTGAAGGTGTTCTTCTTGTGCAGCAACTTGCCATCGTCGTACCACTTGCGGCCCATCTCCTGGCCGCCACGGATATGCGCCAGCGCATACACCACGCCTCGATCTAGCAGGCTCACTGCAGGCAGATTGAACGCCGGGTCGGTGGACATGCCGTAGCTGCCGTAGGCGTACTGGAACAACGCAGCGGTACCGTCCTTCTTGAAGCCCTGCTTGTAGACCAGCGACACCGGCACCTTGACGCCGTCGCGCGCGGTCACCCAGACCCGCTCGGTGACGTATTTACCCGGGTCGTAGCCGATCACCGGCTGTTGCTTGAGCAGCTTGCGTTCGCCGGTCTGCGTATTGAGTTCGTAGGTGGTCGCCGGCGTGGTCAACGAGGTGTAGCTGTAGCGCAGCCACGCGGTGTCCGGCTCGGGATTGACCGACAGGCCCATCGAATATGCCGGCTCATCGGCCTTGACGTATTCATGGCTGCCATCGCGCTTGAGCAGGCGTACACGCTCCAGGCCGCCGGAGCGTTCTTCGATGGCGGTGAAGCCGTCGAACAACTCGAAGTTTTCGATATACACGCTCTCGTCGTGCGCCACCCAGTCGGTCCACTGCTGACGCGTGGTCGCGTCGGTCGGTGCAGTCACCAGCTTGAAGTTCTCGGCGCCATCGGCGTTGGTGCGGATCACCCAACGGCCATCGAAGTGTTCCGCGCTGTATTCCACATCGCGCTCGCGCTTGGCCAGCACCTTGAAGGTGTCCGGCTTGGCCGCCAATGCGTAACGCGTTTCGGAGGACACCGTGCTTTCCACGCCGATGGTGATGTACTTGTCGTCGCGGGTGCGGCCCACGCCCATGTAGAAGCTGTCGTCCTTTTCCTCGTAGACCAGCACATCGTCCTTGGCGGGAGTGCCCAGCACATGCTTCTTGACGCGGACGGTCAGCAGTGTGTCCGGGTCGTTTTCGACATAGAACACCGTCTTGTTGTCATCGGCCCACACCAGGTTGGCCGCAACGCCTTCCACGGTATCCGGATAGATCTCGCCGGTGTCCAGGTTCTTGAAACGGATCGTGTACTGACGGCGGCCGATCGCATCGTCCGCCCAGGCAAGAATGCGGTTGTCCTGGCTGACCTCCGCCTCGCCCACGCTGAAGTAGCCCTTGCCTTGCGCCATCTGATTGACGTCCAGCAGGATTTCTTCCGGCGCTTCCATGCTGCCCTTGCGGCGCGCCTGGATCGGGTAATCCTTGCCGGCCTCGAACCGGGTGTAATACCAATAACCACGCTCGCGATACGGCACGCTGGCATCATCCTGCTTGATGCGCCCAACGATCTCGCTGTAGAGCGCATCTTCCAGCGGCTTGAGTGGCGCCATCACCTTGTCGGTGTAGGCGTTCTCGGCGTTGAGGTAGGCCAGCATCGCCTTGTCCTGCCGCTTGTCGTCGCGCAGCCAGTAGTAGTCGTCGTTGCGGGTCGCACCGAACGGCGCCTTGACCACATGCGGGTGCCTGGCGACGTCTGGCGGCGTGGGGAGAGCGGCAAGTGCAGAGGATGCGGTTGTGGTCATCAGGCTGGCGATCAACAAGGTCAGGACAGGTTTCATCAGATTGGGGTCCGTCGGATGAACGCAATGCCATCCCAGCGCCCGAGTGTGGAAGAGCCCGTCGCCGGACGTCATGTGTCCTAGGTCATGCTGGCCTATCATCTTCGCAATGAACTCAACGCTTTCGCCCGCGGCCGGGTATAGCCGACGCAGCCAGGACATCGCCCCGTTCCATGTGATGTCGCTGCTGGCCCGCGCCAACACACTCGAACAGGCAGGTCACGATGTGATCCACCTGGAAATCGGCGAACCCGACTTCACCACCGCCGCGCCGATCGTGGCCGCCGGGCAGGCCGCGTTGGCCGCCGGGCATACCCGCTACACCGCCGCACGCGGGCTGCCCGCATTGCGCGAGGCGATTGCTGGGTTTTATGCGCAACGCTACGGCTGCACCGTCGACCCGGAACGCATCCTGGTCACCCCCGGCGGCTCCGGTGCGCTGCTGCTGGCCAGCAGCCTGCTGGTGGACCCCGGCAAGCACTGGTTGCTCGCCGACCCCGGCTACCCGTGCAACCGGCACTTCCTGCGCCTGGTCGAAGGTGCCGCGCAGCTGGTGCCTGTGGGGCCCGACAGCGACTACCAGCTCACCCCGGCTCTGGTGGACGCGTGCTGGAACACCGACAGCGTAGGTGCGCTGGTCGCCTCGCCGGCAAACCCCACCGGCAGCGTGCTGTCACACGATCAATTGGCCGCGTTGTCGCATGCCGTGCGTGCACATGGCGGGCATCTGGTGGTGGACGAGATCTACCATGGCCTGACCTATGGCCTGGACGCACACAGCGTGCTGGAAGTGGACGACAGCGCGTTTGTGCTGAACAGTTTTTCCAAGTACTTCGGCATGACCGGTTGGCGGCTGGGCTGGCTGATCGCGCCGCCCGACGCGGTGCCGGAACTGGAGAAACTCGCGCAGAATCTCTACATCAGCGCCTCCACCATTGCGCAGCACGCGGCGCTTGCGTGTTTCACCCCAGACAGCATCGCCATTTTCGAAGCGCGCCGCGCGCAGTTCCAGCAACGTCGCGACTACCTGCTGCCCGCCCTGCGCGAGCTAGGCTTCACGATCGCCGTCGAACCGCAAGGCGCGTTCTACCTCTACGCCGACATCAGCGGATTTTCAGACGATGCACAGGCGTTTTGCGCGCACTTCCTGGAAACCGAACATGTTGCGTTTACGCCAGGCATCGACTTCGGTTTCCACCGCGCCAACCAGCACGTACGCATCGCCTACACACAGAGCCTGCCACGCCTGGAGCAGGCGGTGGAGCGGATTGCGCGTGGGTTGAAGCATTTTTGATCACATGACGCGCGTTTCGCACGGCTCATCGCTGTAGCGGCATTCAGCCGCAACATCGCTCACTGCGGTCGATAAAAGCAGCTTTTTTCAGGCTCTGCGCTTTTACTTTTTGCGCTCAGGAACACCTCCTTCTGCGTGCGACCGTACCCTCATCCGCCCTTCGGGCACCTTCTCCCGGCGGGAGAAGGAAATAACAAAAAGCCCTGGACCACTCGGCCCAGGGCTTGGTTCAACGCAACACATAAAAAAGCAGATCAAGTTGAGGATTTGCTTCCAAGACCAACTCAGTCGGCCAACCGCTCCCACAGGAAGCTGTAGGCCAGCGCCGCCATATGCGCAGCCTGCGCGTTGTTGGCTGCGCCGCCGTGGCCGCCTTCGATGTTCTCGTAGTAGGTCACGTCCTTGCCGGCCTCGATCATCTTGGCCGCCATCTTGCGCGCGTGGCCCGGGTGCACGCGGTCATCGCGGGTGGAGGTGAGGAAGATCACCGGCGGGTAGGTCTTCTTCGCATCGAACAGGTGATACGGCGAGAAGGTCTGGATGAATTTCCAGTCGTCGGTATCCGGGTTGCCGTACTCGGCCATCCACGAGGCGCCGGCCAGCAGGTGGCTGTAGCGCTTCATGTCCAGCAGCGGCACCTGCACCACCACCGCACCGAACAGCTCCGGGTACTGGGTAAGCATGTTGCCGGTCATTAGGCCGCCGTTGCTGCCGCCCTGCACGCCCAGGTGCTTGGTGGAAGTGATCTTGCGCGCCACCAGGTCCTTGGCCACCGCGGCCATGTCTTCATAGGCCTTATGGCGGTTCTGCTTGAGCGCGGCCTGGTGCCAGCGCGGGCCGTATTCGCCGCCGCCGCGGATATTGGCCACCACGTAGACGCCCCCCTTTTCCAGCCAGGCGCGGCCCAGGCCACCGGAGTAATTGGGCGTCATCGAAATCTCGAAACCGCCATAGCCGTACAGCAACGTCGGCGTGCTGCCGTCGAGCTTGAGGTCCTTCGGGCGCACCAGGAAGTACGGCACGCGAGTGCCGTCCTTGCTGGTGGCGAAGTGCTGCTCGATGCTGTCCTTGCCGGCATCGAAGAACGTCGGCATGGTCTTGAGCGGTTGCGGCGCGCGGCCCACCTCGACCCACGACAAGGTGGTGGGCGTCAGGTAGTCGGTGACGGTCAGCCACAGCGCATCGCTGTCGTCGCTGTCCACCGCGCTGACATCCACCGTGCCGAACGCGGGCGCGCCGACGAAGGCGCTCTTCTTCCAGCCGTCCTGCAACGGGGTGACTACGCTCAGGCGGTTCTTGACGTCTTCCAGCACGTTCAACACCAGGTGCGATTTGGTCCACGCCACGCCGGCCAGCGAGGTGGTCTCGGTGGGTTCGAACAGCACATCGAAGCTGCGCTTGCCGGCCATGAAGTCGTCAAGGCGCGTGGCCAGCAGCGAGCCGGCCTTGTAGGTCTTGCCACCGACCGTCCACGGCTCGCGCAACTCCAGCGTCAGCCATTGCCGCTTGACCGCCTTGCTGGCCGAATTGGGCACGTCCACCTTGACCAGCTTGCCGTCGGCGCCCTTGAGATACAGCTCGTCGTTGTAGAAGGCCAGCGTGCGACTGACGAAATCGCGCTCGAAGCCGGGCGTGTCGTCGTGCATCGCCGCGATGTACATGTCGGTCGGCTTGCCTTCGTACACCACCGCCGCGGCGCTGAGCGGGGTGCCGCGCTTCCACTGCTTGGCGATGCGCGGGTAGCCGGAACTGGTCATGCTGCCGGCACCGAAATCGGTGAAGACATAGACCGTGTCGCGGTCGATCCAGCCCAGCCCGCCCTTGGACTCGGGACGGAAGAAGCCGTCCTTGACCCACTGCTTGCTGCCCAGGTCGAACTCGCGGGTGACATCGGCATCGGCGCCGCCGCGCGACAGCGCGATCAGGCAACGCTGGTACTCCGGGCGTAGGCAGTCGGCGCCGTGCCAGACCCAGTTCTCGCCCTCGGCCTTGTTGAGCGCGTCCAGGTCGAGCACCGTCTCCCACTTGGGCGCCGGCTTGCGGTATTCGTCCAGCGTGGTGCGCCGCCACAGGCCGCGCTCGTGCTGCTTGTCCTTCCAGAAATTGTAGTAGTACGCGCCGATCTTCTGCACGCCCGGGATCTTGGCGTCCGAATCCAGCACCTCGCGGATGCTGGTTTCCATCTGCTTGAACGCCGGCGTGGTGGCCAGGCGCGCTTCGGTCTTGGCGTTCTGGGCCTTGACCCAGTCCAGCGGTTTGGCGCCGGTGACATCTTCCAGCCAGGCGTAGGGGTCGTTGGACACAGCGGTTTCCTCTGCAGAGACGGCGCCAGCGGTGATCAGGCCGGCAACCAGGCAGATCGAGGCGAACTTGGGCATGTATTTTTCCGGAAAAACCAATGCCGCAAAACCTAGCACAGCGCCTCGCCGGCCCTCCCCTGCCGAAGGTCAGGCCGCGCGCGCCGGAGCCGCCGCCCGCGAAGCCACCCCCCGGCGCTGCGCCTGCGGGCCGCGTCGGCGCGGCGCGGCCCTTCGTGCCCCTGGACGCACCAGCGTCGGCAATGCGAACCGGTGCAGGCTCCACCAGGCCAGCATCGGCATGCCCACCAGCCACAGCGGCAGCCAGCCGATCCACTCGCTATATCCGCGCGCGGCCGGCCATACCAACACCAGCGCCAGGCCGGCCAGGGCGACCTGCCGGATCGGGCGCAACACGCGCGGGTCGGGGCGTTCGGAACGACGGGAAGAACGATGCGACATGGCGGCACTCCGTGGCAGAAGGGATCGGAACAGGCGTGCAGCATTGCCTGCGTCCATCTCACCGACTGCGACCTGGATACTGGGATCGCCGGGCGCTCGGACGGGTGCTGCGCGGGGCCTGGGCGGCGGCGGACGGTCGGCGCCGTTCGGCAGCGGCATGTGGCGATCGTGGGCGCGTTGAGTGGGCCGGCGGGATTCAGGGTCCGGGGTTCGAGTACTCGCGCGCTTGGGACAACGCCGTTCGCACCGCCCCTTCGCATTGCCGACATGCGGCAGCGCTGGCCTGTCAGCGAGAAGGTAGCCGGCGGCACCGATGCACGTTCAGTGCGCGATCGGCCAGCCAGCACGCCTGTCCAATGTCGCACCTCGCCACCGCAGCCCGATGTGCGGCCCCCTTCAACACGGCATGGGCACCATGCCGGTGTTCCAGCCATGCGCAGCAATGCCCTTGGCCGGACTGAACGGCACCCGCTGCGTACGCGTCACCCGCCGTTCGGGGTGCCAGCGGCTGCCGTTGGGCCGGTGGCGCGCGCCAGGCCCGACCGTTGACGCGAACTTGCCCCCTGCATGCGGTAGTGTGCTGCACCTACCGCCCCTTTGTGATGTTGCGATGCGCCTGACCGTTACGATCGCCCTCGCTTTCCTGCTCGTCCTCGGCCTGCCCGTGGCACATGCCAGGGACACGTCCACCACCGAGCCGGCGATCGATCTGTCCAAGATCATGGGTACCTGGTATGTGATTGCGCGCATGCCCAACGCGGTCGAGCGCGGCCACGTGACCAGTCGCGACGAATACACCCTGGTCGAAGACGGCAAGGTGGCGGTGCGCTATCTGTATCGCGAAGGCTTCAGCGAGCCGGAAAAGGAAGTCAACGCACGCGCGTCGGTGGATGCAGAGAGCGGCAATCGCGACTGGCGGGTGTGGTTCTACAAGGTGATCCCGGCCAAGCAGCGCATCCTGGAAATCGCACCGGATGGTTCCTGGATGCTGATCTCCTACCCCGGCCGCGACCTGGCCTGGATCTTCGCGCGCAAGCCGGACATGAGCCGCGACCAGTACCGCACCCTGGTCAACAAGATGCGCGACGACTATTCCATCTACACCGACAAACTCAAGCGGGTGCCGCAGCTGCGTGAACAGGTGGGACGCCTGGGCTTTGAAGTGCCGAACGAGCGCTAGGCCGGCTGCCGTTACGCTTCGGCAGCAAGCCTGTCTCTGTGGCAGCAAGTGATCGTCCACGCGCGTGGCGTGCACGCACAGTGGCGGAGGCACCGGTTACCGGCGCCGCGCGCGGGCGACCCGTCAGCAGCGTGCCTGCGTTGAAGAGATGGCCCGTGACCCTGGATGTCGCTAGCGGACCGCCCAATAGGTGCACAAGACGCGTGCGCAGATGCGGCCAGTCCGGCTCAGTCGTAGTTGCTCAATGCCAGCGACAGCAGCGCCTTGGCCTGCTCGCGCAATGAGATCGGCTCGACGATTTCTGCGTCCGAGCCGTAGTGCAGCACGTCCATCAGCAGTTCGCGCGAATTGCTGTATGGCAATCTGAGCTCGTAGCGGCCATCGGGCATGAAACGGCCCTGCTGCTTGGAATGCCAGTGCTCGTCGGCCACCCAGCGCGCAGCCTTGGCACTGAACACGATGGTCGCCCAGCCCTTGGGCGCACCCGAGAAGATGCCGTAACTGGCCGCGAGCTGCTCATCGAGCTCGCTGTCGGGCACATCGCGCGGCGCGGCATCGAGCAGGCGCGCGTGGTTGATGCGGTCCACCGCGAAGCTGCGCACGCCGTCGCGGCCGTGGTCCCAGGCATCCAGGTACCAGTTGTCGCGGTAATGGGTGATGCGCTGCGGCGACACGGTGCGCTTGGTCGACTCGTCGGTACTGCGCGCGCGGTAATCGAAGCTCAGCTGCTTGCGCTCCAGCACGCCGGAAGCCACCGTGCGGAAGCTGGCTTCGTCCAGCTTGCGGCCGCGGTGCGGAATTACCCGCACCCGATCCACCGGCCACTGCGATACACCCGCCTGGGCGGCCAGCAGGCCTTCGATGCGCTGCTGCAACGGCGCCAGCATCGAGGACAACACCCCGCCACCGGTGCGTGCGAGCAACTGCTGCGAGGCCAGCAGCGCGTGCAGCTCTTCCGAGCTCAGCCACAGGCCAGGCAGTTCGAACCGATCGCTCTCGCCGGACAGATACCGGAAGCCCGATTCGCCATCGCCTTCCACCGGCGCCATCAGCGCATCGCGCAGAAACGCCAGGTCGCGGTACACGGTGGCACGGGAACAGCTCAGCTCATCCTGCAGCCGCGCCACCGTGACCGGGTAGCGCGCCGATTTGAGCAAGCGATGCAGGGAGTTGATGCGTTCATAGCGGTCCATGCGCCGATTATGTCCGAGTCTTCGCGCGACGGGGTGAGCGTGGCACCTGTGCCGTGGTGCGGCGGGCGCCCGCGGGCGCGTGGTGTGCTGGAGGCGCTGCCGGCAGACGCGCCTTCTGGCGGCTGGCGTGCGAGCTTGGTGGCAGCGCGATCCAGCCATGGCCCGGTGCCAGGGATCCAGGCACAGGTGCTGCGGGCACCGTGGTGGGTTCCAGCAGCGTGGCGGCAACCAAACCCGTATGCCGAGCTCAAGCGGGACGCACGCACCAGCATCCCAACCGCCAATGAAGCGTGGCGTTCACCCGGTTATGACGGACCGCACAGTCCGT
This sequence comes from Xanthomonas sp. NCPPB 1325, assembly GCF_041477645.2. Taxonomy (NCBI): domain Bacteria; kingdom Pseudomonadati; phylum Pseudomonadota; class Gammaproteobacteria; order Lysobacterales; family Lysobacteraceae; genus Xanthomonas; species Xanthomonas sp. NCPPB 1325. The sequence goes on along the minus strand of NZ_CM192985.1, from coordinate 869,190 downwards.
TATCATGAAATCGCTTCCACCCTCCTGCCCTGCCCTCAAGCGAGCCGCCCATGTCCCGCCGTGCCCCGTTGTCTGCCTTGCTGCCGTTGTTGTTGATCACGCCCGCCGTCTGGGCCCAGGCAGTTGCACCAACGCCGGTGGACCCCGCCGCGGCGGTGATGCCATCGCCCTGGGGCGGCAGCAGTGGCGAGCTCGGCTACGCCGCCGCGCATGGCAACAGCACCACCGACAGCCTGAACGGCCGCATCCGCCTGCGCTATACCGACGGCGACTGGATCCACAGCCTGGATGCCACCGCGCTGCGCTCGAGCTCGGAATACACCAACACCAATGACGATGGCAGCACCACGCGCGAGCGCCAGACCACCGCCGAGCGTTACACCGGCAGCGCCGGCAGCGCATTGCAGCTGGGCGAACACCGCCAGCTCACCGCCACCGGCCGCTATGAACACGACGACTTCGCCACCTACGATCGCCTGGCCACCTTCGGTATCGGCTACGGCACACGCCTGATCAACGCCGACCGGTTCTATCTGGACGCGCAGGTGGGCCCGGGTATCCGCCGCGCGCACAACAGCGACGAGGACCGCAACGAGACCGGCCTGATCGGGCGCGGCCTGTTCGACCTGAAGTACACCGTCACCGACAACACCGACCTAATCAACACGCTGCTGGTGGAATCGGGCGAATACAACACGTATGCGCAGAACGACTTCGGCGTGCAGGTGAGCATGAACTCGCACTTCGCGCTGAAGGCCGCCTGGCAGATGCGCCACAACAGCGAGGTCAGCGATGGCGACAAGAAGACCGACACGCTGACCACGGTCAACCTGGTCTACACCTTCAAGTAAACAACCCGCAAATGTAGGAGCGGCCCTGGCCGCGAGGGCTTTCCCGGTGAAGCCCTCGCGGCCAAGGCCGCTCCTACGAAGAGCGGCGCCCTGCCGGATAGGCCTGGCTGAGGCGGCGGTCGACCGGTCCCACGTTCGAATCCGCAACTGCGCCCTGTAGGAGCGGACCTGGCCGCGAGGGCTTTCCCGGTGAAGCCCTCGCGGCCAAGGCCGCTCCTACGAAGAGCGGCTCCCTGCCGCATAGGCCTGCCCGAGGCGGCGGTCGATCGGTCCCACGTTCGAATCCGCAACTGCGCCCTGTAGGAGCGGACCTGGCCGCGAGGGCTTTCCCGGTGAAGCCTCTCGCGGCCAAGGCCGCTCCTACGAAGAGCGGCGCCTTGCCGGATAGGCCTGGCCGAGGCGGTGGTCGATCGGTCCCACGTTCGAATCCGCAACTGCGCCCCTGTAGGCGCGGCCCTGGCCGCGAGGGCTTTACCGCGGTAACGCCCCTCGCGGCCAGGGCCGCTCCTATGAGGCAGATGTCTGTTTACGGGCCGGGTCAGAGCTCGGCCAGCAGCTGCGCGGCACCCTTGTCGAACAGGCCCTGCGCGACGCGGCGGCCCAGGTCTTCTGTCTCTGCAGCGCTGCCATGGGCATCGGCGTGGATCAGGCGTCCGTCGCTGGCGCTGCCGACCATGCCCTGCAGGTAAAGGCCCTCGCCTTCCCAGCGGGCGAATGCTGCCACCGGGACGTGGCAGCTGCCGTGCAGCGCGCGGTTCATTGCACGCTCGGCTTCCACGCAGACGCGGGTGGCGGGCGCGTCCAGCACCGCCAGCAGACGGTGGACACGCGCATCGTCGCCACGGCACTCCACCGCCACTGCGCCTTGCGCCGGTGCCGGCAACCATTCCGGCGCGTCCAATCGCGCACTGATGCGCGCATCCAGACCCAGCCGCTGCAGGCCGGCACAGGCCAGCACGATGGCGTCGTAGCCGCCGTTATCCAGCTTGGCCAGACGCGTATTGACGTTGCCGCGCAGGTCGATCAGCTCAAGATCCGGGCGCGCGGCGCGCAGCTGCGCCTGGCGACGCAACGACGAGGTGCCCACGCGTGCGCCCAGCGGCAAGGCCTGCAGGCTGGCGTAGAGGTTGGACACCAGCGCATCGGCAGCATCACCGCGGCCCAGGATCGCCGGCAGCACAAACGGCGCGTCCAGCTCCATCGGCACGTCCTTCAGCGAATGCACCGCGCAGTCGGCCTCGCCGCGCAGCATGGCCAGCTCCAGCTCCTTCAGGAACAGGCCCTTGCCGCCGATCGCCGCCAGCGAGCGGTCCAGCACCTCGTCGCCGCGGGTGCTCATCGGCACCAGCGTAACCTCCAGGCCGGGATGGTGCTGGCGCAGCGCGGCGGCGACGTGTTCGCTCTGCCATAAGGCGAGCGGGCTCTTGCGGGTAGCGATGCGGAGCGTGGTCATCCACCCATTATCGCGGAGCCGGCGCGTAACTCATACACACCCCGCAACAGGAAGGCTGAGGCGACTGCATGGCCGTCAGCGCGCGGCGCCGCAGGCTGGCGCCAGCCTGCGGCACATGGAGAGATCAGCGCTAGAGCGGTGCAACCGATGACGCCCAAGACCGCGGAGCAGGTCCCGGCGGTGGCAGCGTCATCTTTCGGCGAAGGACTCGCTCGTCCGCCGTCAGCGGCGCACCGTGTCTGCGCGTACGCTCCGCTCCATCCGGCCCACGGCGATTGGCCTGCTCTGGCGCAGTCGTTCGCGCAGTCTGGCTACGCTGCGTCGCCGCACTTCCAGCGGCTGGGTCACGTTGCGCTACACCGCGTGCGCCGGCGATGACTGCTGCCCCGCAGCTCCCCCGCCATCGCCCGCTGCTCCGTGCCGTGCCGCTCCAGCCGGCCCACGGCGATCCACCTGCGCTAGCGCAGTTGTTCGCGCAGGCTGGCCACGCAACGGCGGCTCACTTCCAGGGGCTGCGGCACGTTGCGCAGCACTGCGTGCACCTGGCCATCGCTGCTGCGGCGCAGTTCCACCAGTTCGTCGCGAGCGACCAGGCAGTTGCGATGGATGCGCACCAGACGGTCGGCAAATTCGTCCTCCAATGACTTGAGCGACTCTTCGATCAGGTCTTCGCCCCGGGCGTGATGGACGATGACGTACTTTTCCTCGGCCTGCAGGTAACGAATGTCGCCGACGGGGATCAACCGCAGGCTGCCGCGCAGACGGGCGCACAAATGCGTGCGCAGCGGGGCCTGCGCGGCACTGGGCGCGCGGCCGGCCAGGAAGGTGGCCACCTTTTCCAGCGCAGACGCCAAGCGTTCCGGGCGCACCGGTTTCATCAGGTAATCCAGCGCGGCCGCGTCGAAGGCGGATAGCGCGTGCTGGTCGTAGGCGGTGCAGAACACCACCGCCGGAGGCGGCTGGCGTTGCCGCAGCAGGCGCGCGGTTTCCAGCCCGTCCACCCCGGGCATGGCGATATCCAGCAGCACCAGATCCGGGTGCAGGTGTTCGCACTGCTGCAGCACCTGCGCGCCGTTTTCGGCCTCGCCGATCACCTCGACCTGCGGATGCTCGGCCAGCAGCATGCGCAGACGCTCGCGCGCCAGTGGCTCGTCATCGGCGATCAGCACCCGCACTTGCGTGGCCGTCATGGGCTCCCCCTCGCTGCAGTGACTTTCCCCTCACGGCAGCGGCAATGTGATCTCGCAGGCATAGTAGCCTTCAGTCCAGCTGGCCGCCATCCGTGCCCCGGCCCCGAACTGGAACGCCAGCCGGTGCGAGATGCTGGCCTGGGCGTGCCCGGCACCGGCCAGCAGCGGCAACTGGGTGCCGGGCTGCGGGGCGGGGTTGACGATGCGGATCTGCAGCTGGTTGCCGCGCTGGCGCAACGACAGGTACAGCGTACCGCCCTCGGGCATGCGCGACACGCCATGCAGCACGGCGTTTTCGACCAATGGTTGCAGCACCAGGCGCGGCATCGGCAGTTCCCAGGGCAACGGCTCCTGGCGGTGCCAGCGCACCTGCAGGCGCTCGCCCAGGCGCAGCGATTCGATCGCCAGATAGCGTTCGGCCAGTTCGCATTCGGCGCGCAGGGTGGACAGGCCCTCGCCGGCCCCCAGCGCGGCGCGGAACAGATCCGACAGGTCCAGCACGGCCTGCTCGGCCACCACCGGGTCACGGCGCAGCAGGCTGGCGATGAGATTCATGCTGTTGAACAAAAAATGCGGCCGAATGCGCGCCTGCAGGGCATCGGCCTCGGCGCGCGCGTTAGCCTGCACCTGCGCCTCCCAGCGGTCGCTGACGTAGAAATAGCGCAGCGCCAGCGCGGTGATCAGCACCACCGTGGCGGCACTGCCCAGGGTGAACCGCCAGAAGCCGACCAGGCGGCCAAGCGGGGCCTGGTCCAGCACCGCGTACAGGCCGTGCACGATCCCGGCACCGAGCATCGCCACGACCGCGGCGATCGAGAGCGCGGCCAGCCCGCCCAGCCTGGGCGGCAAGCGCGACAACCAGGGCCGCAACACGCATAGCAGCACGCTGACCGCCAGGGCCAGCCACAGCGCCAGGCCGCTGGCCGAGATGAAGCGCGACAGGGTGATCCCGCGCGCGGCGCCGGCGTCGGGCACCAGGGTCACCACCAGCACCACCAGTTCGGCCAGGCCCAGCATCGCGCCCAGCCGGGGCAGCCGGCACAGGTCCGGCATCCAGGTGACCTGCGGCGCGCCGGTGGCCATGGGCTCAGGCGGCGGTGAAGCGCGCCTGCATCCAGTCGCGCAGGGCCTCGATCTCTTCCAGGCAGACCTGATGCCCCATCGGATAGGTCTGCCACTCCAGTGCAAAGCCCAGCGTGCGCAGGGCCTGCATGCTGGCCTGGCCGGCCGCGAACGGCACCACCGGGTCGGCGGTGCCATGGGCCATGAACAGCGGTTGGCGCAGGGCTGCCGGCTGCAACTGGCTGGCGGCTGCGGCCGGATCCGGCAGATAGGTGGACAGGGCGATCAGCCCGGCCAGCGGCACGCTGCGCTGCAGGCCGACGGCCAGGGTCACCGCGCCGCCTTGCGAAAAGCCGGCCAGCAGGATGCGCTCAGGCGCGATGCCGCGGCTTTGCTCATGGGCAATCAGGGCGTCGACCTGGGCCACCGATTCGGCAATGCCGGCCTTGTCGGCGCGCTGGGCAAAATCCATGCCGACGATGTCGTACCAGCCGCGCATGCGCACGCCGTTGTTGATGGTGATCGGGCGGATTGGCGCATGCGGGAACACGAAGCGCAGCGCCGGCCATTGCGGGCGCACCAGCTCCGGCACCATCGGGGCGAAGTCACTGCCATCGGCGCCCAGCCCGTGCAGCCACAGCACGCTCCATTGCGGGTTCGGTCCGGTCTCGCGTTCGATCACTTCCAGCATCATCCAGCTCCGCTTGGGGGCCGGGCATTATGCCTTGCGCGCCGGATCGGCCCGATCACGCCAGGGCCGGACCGCCGCAGCGCAGGACCGGAAGCGGGCATATGGGTCTGTAGCGATCGGCGCGCGCCCCGGGGCACGCGCCGGTCAGCTATGGCGGATCACCCCGCGGGCACTCAGATCAGCGAGGGTTCCAGCGCGGCGGCACGGCGCAGTTCGGACGCACGCACCAGCACCTTGGGCGGGTCGAGTTCTTCGGGGATGCAGAAGATGCCGGCACGGCGCAACGCCAGGCCGGAACGGCGCAGCGAGGTCAGCGCCACCACCGGGATCGACAACGCCATGCCCACGATCACCGGCGCCATCCAGGCCGCCAGCGACGGCGACACCGTGTAGGCCACCGCGCCCATGAACAGGCCGAACACGGTCAGCCCGCCATAGCTACGCAGCAAGGCCGGCCACGACAGCTTGCCGTCGTCGCGCACCTGCGCGTCCCAACCGGAATCCTTGCCGGCCAGCACTTCGAACACGCCGCGCGACTGCAGGTACATCACCACCGGCGCCATCAAGGCAGCCAGCACGGTTTCCAGCAGGATGCTCAGCATAGCGCGGATGGCGCCGCCACAGGCGCGCAGTTCGCGCGGGTTGAGCAGCAGGGCGATATAGCCCAGCAGCTTGGGCGCCAGCAGCACGAACATGGTGCAGACGAAGATCCAGATCGCATTGCCCTGGCTGCTGCCGTGCCAGTAGCGCGCCGGCGAGAACGGCAGGTTGCCGGCCAGATCGATGCCGCCGCCCGCCAGCGGAATGCCGATGCCGATCAGCATCAGCAGGCCCCACATCGGCGCGGTGAAGTAGTGGCCGATGCCGATCAGCATGTGCATGCGGCTGATCCAGTGCAGGCCCTTGGCGCCGACCACCTTGGCGTGCTGCAGGTTGCCCTGGCACCAGCGGCGGTCGCGGATCAGCAGGTCGGTGAGCGTGGGCGGGCCTTCTTCATAGCTGCCCTGCAGGTACGGCACCATGTGCATGGCCCAGCCGCCACGGCGCATCAGCGCCGCTTCGACGAAGTCGTGGCTGAGCACATGCCCGCCGAACGGCTTGCGCCCGCGCAGCGAGGGCAGGCCGGCATGATCGGCGAAGGCCTGGGTGCGGATGATGGCGTTATGGCCCCAGTAGTTGCTCTCGGCGCCATGCCACCAGGCCACGCCGAAGGCGATGATCGGCCCGTACACGCGGCCGCCGAACTGCTGCATGCGGGCGAACAGGGTCTGCCCGTTGACCACGGCCGGCAGGGTCTGGATCAGGCCCACGTCCGGGTTGTTTTCCATGCCGGCAACCAGCCGCACGATGGTGTCGCCGGTCATCACGCTGTCGGCGTCCAGGATCAGCATCTGCGGGTAGCTGCCACCGAAACGGCGCACCCAGTCGGCCACGTTGCCGGCCTTGCGCGCGGCATTGTCGGCGCGGCGGCGGTAGAAGATGCGGCCGTGCCCGTCGACGCGGTCGCACAGTTCGTTATAGACCAGTTCTTCGGCACGGCCGATGTGCTCGCGGGTGGTGTCACTGAGCACGAAGAAATCGAAGTGCTCCAGCTGGCCGGTTTCGGCCACCGATTCGTAGATGGCCTGCAGGCCGGCCAGCAGGCGGCGCGGGTCTTCGTTATACGTCGGCATCAGCAGCGCGGTGCGCGAGCGCAGCGTGGGCAGGGGCTGCTCCGGGTCGATGCCGAGCTTGCGGCCGGCGCGCGCCACCACGGTGACGAAGCCAGCCACGGCGCTGGCGAAGGACATGGCGATCCAGGCGAACAGCAACACGAACAGGCCGAGCAGGCAGCCTTCCAGCACGCTGATACCGTCGGGCCACAGCACGCTGAGCATCACCCACACGGCGATGGCGGTGGTGGCGAAGGTGCCGCCGATCAGATAGAAGCGGCGCACGCCGATGCCCACCGGCGAGGTGCGCTGGTGGCGAACCTGCAGGCTGCCTTCGCGCAGGCTTTGTTCGGGCATCGCCAAGGGCGCTTCCGGCGGCAGCGTAGGCTGGCCGGCGTCGAGGGCGGAAGCGGAAGAGACTGCGGTTGGTGCGGGGGGAAGAGTCACGGTGCCGTCCATCAAGGCTGCCCGTCGCACGCTGACGACAGTAAGGGCTGATGCGGGAGGTCCATCCCCGCAACGCGTAGCGACGTTGCCAGGTGCGCCGCATGCAGGACGTACCCGGCGGCGTGCGACCAGGTCGCGGTGTTGGCAGCTATGAAACCACTCCGATGCACAAACTCTCCTGGCGGCGACGCAACGTCGCAGCTCATCCTAAAGAATCGACCGTTAAAGGAAGCGAAGGCCATTGTGCAGTCTTCGCCCCTCCCGACGAGGACCGCGCGGCAGACTACGACGTGACGACCGAACGCAACCCCAACAGATTGCAGCCTGGCCCACGCGCTGTCACGGGCTGCTGGCCGGGCTGTCATACCGCAAGACTGCAAGTGGCGTGCCATGAGGCGCAATCGGTTGCAGCGACGGGGCCTTGGCGTCGGGCCGCTGGATGCGGTCAAGCCAGACGTTGAAGCGTGGCTGGTCGGCTGATTGTTGAAACCACTGCGCACCGACTGCAGACACAGCGCACCGACCATCGTGACTGGTCCTTGCCCGCCCCCCCCCGCGCCGGACCCTGTGGCGGCATGGATGCTGCCACGGAGCTATAGGGATGTACTTGCGGCGTGTCCTGCGATGGTGGGCGGGCAAGGGCCCTGCAGCAACGGCGCAGACGGTCCGCTCTCTGCCTGGTCTACCAGTAATTGGGCAATCAGGCAGCGACGACTGCATCGTGCGTCTCGCGATCGCTTGGCTATCTTCAAGTCTGTCGAGGGCGCGGTGCCCTCACCGCTCGCGGGACACGCCGTCAACCCATCCATGGTGGCTCGGTGGCGGCATCCATGCCGCCACACGGTCCCGCAATCGGTGAGGACACCACGCTAGAAAGTTGGCTGGCGGTTTTGTTGAAAAGCAAAGACACCGCGTCGCACGGTGTGCTGGTTGCTGTTGAAATCTATGCACACCGACCATCACGACTGGTCCTTGCCCGCCCACCGTCGCGGGACCCTTGGCGGCATGGATGCCGCCACGGAGCTACATGGATGTACTTGCAGCGTGTCCCGCGATGGTGGGCGGGCAAGGGCCCTGCAGCAAAGGCCCAGATGATCCGCTCTGCGCCTGATCTGTCCGTACTAAGCCATCAGATCGAACGCCTGCACTGTGCGTCTCGCGAGCGCTTGGCGATCCTCAAGTCCGGTCGAGGGCGCGGTGCCCTCACCGCTCGCGGGACACGCCGCAAGTACGTCCCTGTAGGCTCGGTGGCGGCATCCATGCCGCCACACGGTCCCGCAATCGGTGAGGACACCACGCTAGAAAGTTGGCTGGCGGTTTTGTTGAAAAGCAAAGACACCGCGTCGCACGGTGTGCTGGTTGCTGTTGAAATCTATGCACACCGACCATCTCGACTGGTCCTTGCCCGCCCCCGTCGCCGAACCCTGTGGCGGCATGGATGCTGCCACGGAGCTATAGAGATGTACTTGCGGCGTGTCCTGCGATGGTGGGCGGGCAAGGGCCCTGCAGCAAAGGCGCAGATGATCCGCTCTGCGCCTGATCTGTCCGTAGCGAGCAATCAGGTTGAGACAACGGAATGTGCGTATCGCGAGCGCTTGGCGATCTTCAAGTCTGGTCAAGAGCCCCTGCAGCAAAGGCGCAGCTCATCCGCTCTGCGCCTGACCTTTCCGTACTAAGCCATCAGATCGAGACGCCTGCACTGTGCGTCTCGCGATCACTTGGCGGTCTTCACGTCTGGTAGCGGGCGGTGCCCTCGCCGCCCGCAGATTGGTGAGCGGCTGCTACTTGCGCGCCGCCTCGCTGGCGTCGCGGGTAGCGCGGAACTCCGAATCGCTGCTCCAGTTCGGCCATTGACGCGAATCGGCCAGCTGCTGGCCCAGCGTGTACAGCACGCCCAGATCGCGCGCCGCACCGGCGAAGGTCCAGTCCGGCTTCCACTCGTCGCCCTGCTGGTGATAGCGCTTGGCGGTGTAGTCGTCCGAGGCGGCCTTGCCTGCCGCCACGCCGCCTACTTCCCAATCCTGCCCGGCCGCATACGACAGCGCCGGCACGCCGCGCTTGGCAAACGAGAAGTGGTCGGACCGGAAGAAATACCCGGCCTGCGGCTTGGGATCGGGGGTGTAACGCAGCTTGGATTGCGCGGCCACGCTCTTGAGCTGGTCGAGCAGCTCGAGCTTGGCGGTGCCATAGATGCCGAAATCGCGCGAGGGCACGAACGGGTTCATGCCGTCCATGTTGATCACCGCCACGGTGGTGTCCAGCGGGTACAGCGGCTTGGAGGCGTAGAACTCCGAACCCAGCAGCCCCTTTTCTTCGGCGGTGACGGCCAGGAACACGACCGAGCGCTCGGGCTTTGGTCCGGTGGCGAAGCCGCGTGCCAGTTCCAGCAGCGCGGCAGTGCCGCTGGCGTTGTCCAAGGCACCGTTGAAGATGGTGTCGCCGCGTGCATCCGGCTTGCCCACGCCGATGTGGTCCCAGTGCGCGCTGTAAATCAGGGTTTCGTTCGGGCGCTTGCTGCCTTCCAGGCGCGCCACCACATTGTGCGAGGTGATCACGTCGGACTTGACCTGGTAGCTGGCGCTCAGGCGCTGGCCCTTCAGCTCGACTGGCTCGAAATCGCGCGTCTGCGCCTGTTTCTTCAAGGTATCGAAGTCCAGCCCGGCGTGCTTGAACAGGTCGGCAGCCAGATCGCGCTGGATCCAGCCTTCCAGGGTGGGATGCGCGCTGCGCGGGTTGTCGCGCACCACATCGAACATGGTGTTGGTGTTGGAACTGGCCACCGTGTCCCAGCCATAGGAGGCCGGCGCGGTTTCGTGCACCACCAGCACGCCGAGCGCGCCCTGGCGGGCGCCTTCTTCGTACTTGTAGGTCCAGCGGCCGTAGTAGGTCATGCCGGCGCCATCGAAGGCGCCCTTGCCGGTTTCGAAATCCGGGTCGTTGATCAGCACCACCGCGATCTTGCCCTTCAGGTCCACGCCCTTGAAGTCGTCCCAGTCGCGCTCCGGCGCCTTGACGCCGTAGCCGACGAACACCAGCGGTGCGTTGGCGATGTCGACCTTGGACGAACCGTCGAGCGCGGCACGGATGGCGATCTGCTGGCCCTGGGTCAGGGTCTGCGGCTTGCCGGCATTGGCCAGCGCAATAGTCGGCGCACCGACGATATCGGCGCGTCGCAGCGGCACCGCCTGGGTCCATAGGCGCTTGCCGCCGGTGAGATCGCCGCCGGGCTGCAGGCCCGCGTCGGCAAATTGCTTGCTCAGATAGGCGATGGTCTTGTCTTCGCCGGCCGTGGCCGGGCCGCGGCCTTCATAGGCATCGGAGGCCATCTCCTTGACGTCGCGCGAGATGCGCGCGCCATCGAAGGTCGGCGTCGCCGCCATCAGTGCGGTCGAGACCGCCATTGCCAAGAGTCCTACCGCAACTCGCTTCATTGCATACCCCAGATCATCAGACAGCCCTGGAGTGTAGCCAGCCGCGGGTGCAAGCGGATGCATGTGGATGCGTGCGGTGCACTGCACGCTGTCGTGCCGCCGCGTACTGCCGGGGCAGCAGGACTGCCCAACGCGATGCCCCGTGGCGCAGGCCCGGGCGGGGCGCCGCTAGAACAGATCGACGCTGCCGGTGGGTTGGGTGACGTGCTGAAGTTGGCCATTGCCCACCAGGTCGGCGTACACGGCCGCGCGGTTGCGGCCATGCTGCTTGGCCCAGTACAGCGCCTTGTCCGCTTCGTCCAGCGACTGGCTGATCAGGCGGCCCTGGGTCAATTCCACGATGCCGGTGCTGAGCGTGACCTGGCCGACCTGCGGAAACACATGCTCGGCCACGGCCAGACGAAAGCGCTCGAACAGGCTGACCGCGCATTCGCGGTCCACGCCGCGCAGCACGATCACGAACTCCTCGCCGCCAAAGCGGAACAGCAGGTCGTCCTGGCGGAACGTGCGTTGCATCAGCTGCGCGACCAGCAGCAGCACCTCGTCGCCGTACAGATGCCCAAAGGTGTCGTTGACGCGCTTGAAGTGATCGATGTCCACGATACCCAGCCACACGCCCTGCTCCGTCGTGGACTGCGCCCCGGAGAACAGGCGCAGGATCACGTCGTCGAAGGTCTTGCGGTTGCGCAGGCCGGTCAGGGCATCGCGCTGTGCATCGTCGAGCAGGCTGCGGTAGTTCTGGAAGAAGCGTGCAAAGCCCTGCAGCATGGCCTGCTCGGCGGCGCCAGGCGGGCGGGCACCGCCCACCCGCAGGCAGGTGCGGATGCCGCGTGCTTCCATCATCGGGTACACCAGCAGCGCACGGCCGTCCTGATGCAGCTGCACGGCCTCGCCCGGACCATGCGCATCGGCCAGCTGCGAGCGCATCTGCGCATCCTTCAGCTCGGCCACCGTCAACGACAGGCGGCCGTCGTCGCGCAGCCGGGTTTCGGCCATGGTGCGGCCGTCCGGCGCGATGCGCAGCAACGACAGCTCCTCGGCCGCACAGACCTCGCGCATGGTGCGCAGCAGGCTCAGGTCCAGCAGATCGGCATCGCGGATGGCCGTCATGTCCACCATCCGCTCCAGCAACGGCGAGTCGCTCATTGCAGCCCCCGCCGATGCGCGGACGCAGGCCGGCCGTGCCGCACGCAGCAGGCCGACGGACAACGGGAATGGCAATGCACAGGCTTCACGACAGCGACCGGCAATCTGGATGCCGGTTCATCGGCGCCCGCCTGGCAAACTTGAGACCGCTCGCCGGCCCTGCTCAGCACCGGGCCAGCCAGCACCGCACGGCACACCAGCCAGTGCGTCGCACGGTGCCCAAGCGGGGAGCCGGCCCGGTGGCTCAGGGCAGTGCGGATTCCAGCGCGTCTTCACCCAGTGCGTGGCGCTGCATCAGCCGCCGGCTGCCGGCATTCAGGCCTTTCACCTGCACCTCCAGGCCGTGATGGCGCAGCCGCTGCACCACCTTGTCCAGCGCCGCCACCGCCGTGATGTCCCAGAAATGCGCACGGCCCACATCGATCACCACCGCACGGCCGGGCACCTCGCGTGCGTCGAAGGCGTCGATGAACACATCGGCCGAGGCGAAGAACACCTGCCCGCGCACGGTGTAGGTACGCACGCCGTCCGCGCCGTCGCTGTGGACGATCTGCAGCAGGCCGGCCACCTTGAAGGTGAAGAACACCCCGCTCAGCACCACGCCCACCGCCACCCCGGCGGCCAGGTTGTGGGTGATCAAGGTCACCGCCACCGTGGCCAGCATCACCACGCTGGAGGTGCGCGGATGGGTGGTCACGGTGCGCAGCGAGCGCCAGTCGAAGGTCTCCGCCGACACCATCACCATGATCGCCACCAAGGCCACCACCGGCACCTGCGACACCCACGGCTTGAGCAGCACCATCAGGATCAGCAGGAACACGCCGGCAAACAAGGTGGAGAGCCGGCCACGGCCGCCGTACTTCACGTTGCCCACGGTCTGCCCGATCATGCCGCAGCCGGCAATGCCGCCGAACAGGCTGGCCGCCGCGTTGGCGATGCCCAGCCCGGTGCACTCGCGGTTCTTGTTGCTGGGCGTATCGGTGAGTTCATCGACCACGCGCGCAGTCATCAGCGATTCGAGCAGGCCCACCATGGCAATGGCCAATGCCGGCAGCGCGATGATGCGCAAGGTCTCCAGCGTCATCGGCACCGCCGGCCATTGCAGCAACGGCAGGGCGTTGGGCAACTTGCCCAGATCGGCCACGGTCTTGAGCGGCAACTGCAGCGCGCTGCCGGCAATGGTGAGCAGCAGGATGCACAGCAGCGGCGAGGGAATCGCCGACAGCCCGGGCACGCGGAGCCGCGGCAGGCCGTAGATGATCGCAAGGCCCACGCCCAGCATCACCCACGTGGTCATGTTGGCGCCGAGCAGATGCGGCAGCTGCGCGGCAAAGATCAGCACCGCCAGCGCGTTGACGAAACCGGTACGCACCGAACTGCTGACAAAGCGCATCAGCACGCCGAGCCGCAGCACGCCGAACAGGACCTGCACCGCGCCGGCCAGCAAGCCGGCGGCCAGCAGATACGGCAGCCCGTGCGCGGCCACCAGCGGCGCCGCAACCAGCGCCACCGAGCCGGCAGCAGCAGAAATCATTGCCGGGCGCCCGCCACAGAACGCGATCACGATGCCGATCACGAAGGAGGCGAACAAACCGACCTGCGGGTCCACCCCCGCCACGAACGCGAACGCGATCACTTCGGGAATCAGCGCAAAGGTGGCGACCGCACCGGCCATGAGTTCGCGCGCAGGTGAGGCGCGCCATTGCGCCAGTTCGGCACGCAAAAGGGACATCGGGGACACTCCGGGGACAGAAAGGACAGCCTGCGGACACGCCGCAGCGGCAATAGTGTGCGGGAAAGCGACCGCGCCCGCAGCCTGCCTGTGACCCGTGCGCCAATGCGCCTTTCTGTGGCTGGGATCACGCCACGCGACGCTGCCGCAGACCAAGATGCCCCCCTCACCGGGCTCGGGTGTCGAGTCCGGTCATCTAGGGAGACCACCATGTCCATCTTCAGGACTGCAAGTACGCTTGCACTCGCCACCGCGCTGGCCGTGGCCGCCGCACCGGCATTCAGCTATTCCATCAGCAACAACAAGATTGTCGACGATAGCGGCAAGGTGGTTCAGCTCAAGGGCGTCAACGTCTTCGGCTTCGAGACCGGCAACCATGTCATGCACGGCCTGTGGGCGCGCAACTGGAAGGACATGATCGTCCAGATGCAGGGCCTGGGCTTCAATGCAGTGCGTCTGCCGTTCTGCCCGGCCACGCTGCGCAGCGGCCAGATGCCCAGCAGCATCGACTACAGCCGCAATGCCGACCTGCAGGGCCTGACCTCGCTGCAGATCCTGGACAAGGTGATCAACGAGTTCAACGCACGCGGCATGTACGTGCTGCTGGACCACCACACCCCCGACTGCGCGGGCATCTCCGAGCTCTGGTACACCGGCTCCTACACCGAAGCCCAGTGGCTGGCCGACCTGCGCTTTGTGGCCAACCGCTACAAGAACGTGCCGTACGTGCTCGGCCTGGATCTGAAGAACGAACCGCATGGTGCCGCGACCTGGGGCACCGGCAACGCCGCCACCGACTGGAACAAGGCCGCCGAGCGCGGTTCGGCTGCGGTGCTGGCCGTGGCGCCGAAGTGGATCATCGCGGTGGAAGGCATCACCGATAACCCGGTGTGCTCGACCAACGGCGGCATCTTCTGGGGCGGCAACCTGCAACCGCTGGCCTGCACCCCGCTGAACATTCCGGCCAACCGCCTGCTGCTGGCGCCGCACGTGTACGGCCCGGACGTGTATGTGCAGTCGTACTTCAACGACAGCAACTTCCCCAACAACATGCCGGCCATCTGGGACCGCCACTTCGGTCAGTTCGCCGGCAAGTACGCCTTGCTGCTGGGCGAGTTCGGCGGCAAGTACGGCGAAGGCGATGCGCGCGACAAGGTGTGGCAGGACGCGCTGGTGAAGTACCTGCGCAGCAAGGGCATCAACGAAGGCTTCTACTGGTCGTGGAACCCCAACAGCGGCGACACCGGCGGGATCCTGCGCGATGACTGGACCACCGTGCGCCAGGACAAGATGACGCTGTTGCGGACGCTGTGGGGAACGGTGAGCACCACCACGCCGACTCCGACTCCAACGCCGACCCCCACGCCTACTCCGACACCGACACCCAGCGCTGGCTTCAGCACCAAGGTGACCGTGGACAACCAGTGGAACGGTGGCTACTGCAATCGCGTGCAGGTCACCAACACCGGTACCGCCAGCGGCACCTGGGCGATCTCACTGCCGGTCACCGGCACCGTCAATAACGCCTGGAACGTCACCTGGTCGCAGAGCGGCACCACGCTCAAGGCCAGCGGGGTGGATTTCAACCGCACCCTGGCTGCAGGTGCGACGGCAGAATTCGGTTTCTGCGCGGCAGGTTGATCGACACGCGTTGGGCGTGCAGCTCGCGCCCAACGGCGCAGCGCAGACTGCAACAGTCTGCGCTGCGCGCGATGACGACATGCAGCACATTTGATCGATGCATGTCGTTGTTGCAACGGGCTGACTACAGCAGAGATCTGTAGAAACAAAGCAGGAGCGCCCTTGGGCGCGATGCAGCGTTGTCGATAACGCCGCATCGCGCCCAAGGGCGCTCCTACATGGCAGTGACGCAGACTGCCTCCGCACATTCCGCATCGCGCATCACCTATCAAATGTCTCCTCCAAGCAGGCGCTGCCGCAGATAGTGTTCAACACCTGCGTGCATCAGCCGTTATCCATGACGTAGCGCCGTGCGCGCGTTCTGGATGTCGTTGCCATGCCCGTTGTCTCCCTGTTGCGTCGTCACGTTGCCAATCTCCCGCTCACGCGCAAGTTCGTGCTGTTGTGCACGCTGTTGGCGGTGGGCGTGATCCTGCTGGCGATGGCCGCCGCGCGCCTGCAGTACCTGGACCTGATCGAGGCGCGCAAGCTCAGCGTCAGGACCGAGGTGGAGATGGGCCTGACCGTGATGCAGCACTACGCCGACAAGGTCAAAGCCGGCGAACTGAGCCTGGACCAGGCCAAGGAAGCGGCGCGCACCACCTTGGCGGACATGCGCACCAACGATGGCGTGGATTATTTCTTCATCGTCGACCCGCAGATGCGCATCCTGATGCATCCCAAGCGCCCGGTCGGCACCGACATGAGTGACTACAAGAGCGATGCCGGGCAATACGTGTATCGCGACATCAAGACCGCCATCGATAGCGGCGACGGCTTCAGCTATTACGACGCGCCCAAGCCGGGCAAACAAGAACAGCTGCCGAAGATCAGTTACGCCAAGACCTTCCCGGCCTGGAACTGGGTCCTGGTGATGGGCGTCTATGCCGAAGACATTCAAGTGCAGGCGTGGGGATTCACGCGCACCTTGACCTTGATCGGTGGCGCATTGGTGGCGCTGGTGATCGGCCTGTGCTGGTTGATCGCCTCGGCCATGGCCGCGCCGCTGCGTGCCGCCTCGCGCACGGCGGAAGCGATTGCCTCGGGCCGCTTCGACAACGACATCCGCGTTGAATCGCGCGATGAAACCGGCCAGCTGATGCACAGCATGCAGCAGATGCAAAGCCAGCTGCAGCGCTTCAACGGCGAGATGCAGACCATGATCCGGCTGCAGCAGGGCGAGAACATCGCGCACCGCATTCCGGAGGATTTCCCCGGCGATTACGGCACGCTGGCGCACGGTGTGAACACGGTGGTGTTCGAACACCTGGATGCCATCAACGAAGCGATGGACGTGATGAGCGAGTACGGCCGCGGCGACCTGCGCCGCGACATGCGTCGCCTGCCTGGCCAGCGCGCCGCCCTGCATCAAGCGCTGGATACCGTCAAAGACAATCTGTCCGCCATCAATAGCGATATCGCACGCCTGGCCGACGCGGCCGCGCGCGGCGATTTCTCTGCACGTGGCGATCAATCGCGCTACCAGTTTGCGTTTGCGGAAATGGTGCAGGCGTTGAACCGGCTGATGCAGCAGGCCGACGCGGGGCTGGACGATGTGGGCCGCATCATGGCCGCCATCGCCGACGGCGATCTGTCGCAGCGCGTGGAGTCGCATTACGAGGGCGCGTTCGGGCGTCTGGCCGGTGCGGCCAACCGCACTGCCATTCAATTGACCGGCATCGTGCAGGGCATCCAGCATTCGGCCGAGATGATCAACACGGCAGCGGGCGAGATCGCCAGCGGCAATGCCGACCTCTCCACGCGCACCGAACATCAGGCCGCAAACCTGGAAGAAACCGCCGCCTCGATGGAAGAACTCACTTCCACCGTGCGCCAGAACGCCGACAACGCACGCCAGGCCAATCAGCTGGTCAAGGGCACCGGCGAGGTGGCCGAAAGCGGTGGCCGCGTGGTGCAAGAAGTGGTGAGCACGATGCAGGCGATCACGCAATCGTCGGCGCGCATTTCCGACATCATCGGGGTGATCGACGGCATCGCCTTCCAGACCAATATCCTGGCGTTGAATGCGGCGGTGGAAGCGGCGCGTGCGGGCGAACAGGGCCGCGGCTTTGCCGTGGTGGCCACCGAAGTGCGCGCCCTGGCGCAGCGCTCGGCCGGTGCCGCCAAGGAGATCAAGCAGCTCATTTCCGATTCGGTGGACAAAGTGGCGCAAGGTTCGCACCTGGTGCAACAAGCCGGCAGCACCATGACCGAGGTGGTCAGCTCGGTGCAGCGCGTGACCGACATCATGGCCGAGATCACCGCCGCCAGTACCGAACAAAGCGCCGGCATCGAACAGGTCAGCACCACGGTGATGCAGCTGGACGAAATGACCCAGCAGAACGCAGCGCTGGTGGAAGAAGCCACCGCGGCAGCGCGCAGCATGGAAGACCAGGCGGCGGATCTGACCCGTGCGGTGGCGGTGTTCCGGTTGGCATCGGCACAGCCTGCCTCGACGCAGCGCCACGGCGCCGCTCAGGCAGCATAAAACGGGCGACTGCCATCACCGCATCGGCTGACGTACCCTCATCCGCCCTTCGGGCACCTTCTCCCGAGGGGAGAAGGAACAGCGACGCGCCGTCAATGACCCATTTCTTCAACGCATGGCGTCTTCAACGCGTAGCGTCGCGGCCGTTCGTCGCGGCGTCTTTGCAGCGCGCGTTTTTTGCCGCATACATCGCTTCGTCCGCGGCGTGCATCAGGCTTGCGGCCTCGGCCTGATCGCCGTGCTGCCAGGCCACGCCGATGCTGGGCTGGATCGGTAACCACTGCTCGCCAAACATCGCTCCCGCCGCCGCGGCCTGGCGGATGCGCTCGGCCACCGTGGCGCAGTCCATCTGCGGTGCTTGCAGATTGTCCAGCAGCACCACGAATTCATCGCCGGCCAGACGCGCCACCAGGTAGCGGCCTTCCACCGCGCGCTGCAGACACTGGCCGAACCCCACCAGCACCGCGTCGCCGGCGCGGTGGCCATAGGTATCGTTGATGCGCTTGAAGCCATCCAGATCCAGGAACATCACCGCCACCGCGCGCTGCAGCTGATGCGCCTGCAGCACCGCCGCCTGCAGCGCCTCGGTCCAGGCATGGCGGTTGGGCAGGCCGGTCAACGCATCGCGGGTGGCGCGTTCGTGCATCAGCCGGTGCAGCGTCTTGTGCGCGGTGACGTCCTGGGCCATCAGGAAGAATCCCTGCATGCCCGCCGACGTGCCCACCGTTTCCGGCACCAGGGTGATCTCCACGTCGCGGGCGCTGCCGCCCACCTGCAGCACATGCTCGAAACTGGCACGTTGGCCGTCGGCCACCTGTGCCAGTGCCGTCCGTGCCGGGCCGCTGAGCGGAGTACCGAGCAGACGGGTGATGGGTGACCCGACCAGGCTGGACGGCTCCACGCCCAGCCAGTCGCGGTGTGCCTGGTTGGCGAACAGGCAGCGTTGCTCGGCATCGAACTGGCTGACCAACGCCGGGGTGGCATCGCTGATCGCGCGTAGCCGGGTTTCGCTTTCGGCCAGCCGCTCGGCTGCGACATGGCGCTCGGTGACGTCCTGGATCTGCGAGACGAAATGCACCGGCGCACCGCTGCCGTCGCGCACCAGTGACACCGACAGCTGTGCCCAGATCACCGCCCCGTGCTGGCTGATGTAGCGCTTGGCCAGGCTGTAGCTGTCGCGCTTGCCATCGATCAATTCCTGCACCAGCTGCAGATCCAGCTGCAGGTCGTCCGGATGGGTGATCTGCTGGAAGGTGGTGCGCAACAGCTGCTCGCGCGGATAGCCAAGAATACTGCACAGGGAGGGATTGACGTCGCGCCACGTGCCATCCAGCGAGACGATCGCCATGCCCTGCGGCGCGGTTTCGAAGGCACCGGTGAAACGTTCGGCGGCCAGCTGCGCGGCCGCCTGTGCCTGCAGCTCGGCGGTGACGTCGATGGCCATGGCCAGGTATCCGGCCAACCCCTGCTGTGCGTCGTGGATGACGTTGAAACACAGCCGCACGCGGCGCAATTCGCCGTCCTTGCGCACCAACGTCCAGATTTCCTCTGCCAGCACATCGCCGGCAGCGGCCGCGGCCAGCTTCACGTACGACGCAGGCGACAACGCCAGCGTGGCCATGTGGCGGTCCAGCTCGGCCTGCAGGTGGAACTGCGCCGGGCAACGGCCCAGCACCTCCTCGGCGGTGTAGCCCAGCAGTTGCTCGGCACCGGGGTTGAACAACTCGATCCGGCCATGCGGATCGAAGGCGATGATCGCCACGTCCTGCGAGGCATCCACCAGCGCCTGCAGCCGCGCGCGCTCGGCAGACAAGGCTGCCGACGCATCCCTGAGCTCGGTGATGTCGTGCATCACGCACACCGCGCCCAGCGCGGTGCCCTGGTCGCCGACCACCGGGTCCGCGTTGCACAGCACGGTGCGCGCCGCCTGCCCGTTGGCACGGATCACCAGCTCGGCGTTGCGCACGTGTTCGCCGCGCCAGGCGCGCACCAGCGGAATGGCCTCGGTAGGCAGCAAGCCATTGCCGTCGGCGGTATACAGGTCGAAATGCTGCGCCCATTGCGCCGGCGGCAGCACCCGCGGGTCGGTGCCATGCCATTGCCGCGCGGCATGGTTGAACTCGCGCAGCAACCCGTCGGTGCCGCAGGCCACCACGCCGTCAGGCATGGCTTCCAGCAACATGCTCAGGGTCTGCCGCTGCGCCTGCGCGGCCAGCCGGTCGCGGCGCGCCTCCAGCTGCTTGGCGGCCTGGCGCGCCAGCCGGATCAAGGCCTGCTTCTGCTGCTCATCGAGCACGCGCGATCTGGTACTAAGCGTGCACAAGGTGCCGTAGGCGTAGCCCTCGCGGCCGATCAACGGCACGCCCACGTATGAGCGCACGCCGGGGGCCGCCGTCACCAACGGGTTCTGCGCAAAGCGCGGGTCGGCCTCGGCGTCCGGCACCTCCATCAGTTCGGTGCCCATCACCGTGTGCGAACAGAACGACACACTGCGCGGGGTGCCTTCCAGGTCGGTGCCGCAGCGCGCCTTGAACCACTGGCGGTCGGCATCCAGCAGCGACACCAGCGCCATCGGCGCGCCGGTGACATGCGCCGCCAGCCAGGCGATGTCGTCGAATTCGGCCTCGGCCTCGGTGTCCAGCACGCCCAGCCGACGCACCGCGTCCACGCGCAGGGCGTCGTCGGCGGGAATCGGCACGGGCGGCAACAGGGCGGTCATGGCGTGCTTGGTGGATAGCGTCTGGCGAGGGTAGGTCGCCCGAAGTAACGGCGAAGCGATGGTCAACTTGAGCACGTGCGGCGGCGCGCGCTTAACCGGCAGCCAAACGCGTGGTCCACGGCCCCGCACACCGGGCAGCCAGGTCCGCCTGCGCCGGGCACCGATCCTGGCTGCATGCCGCCTGCGTTTGCGCATCCGCAAGCGCTGCCGCCGCTCGATTTGGCAGGCATGCAGCCGTCCACCGGCGCCACGCAGGCCGGCATCGCTTGCCTGCCCCGACGGTGCTGGCGCCTTGCGGCGCGCTCCAGGCCGTCCCGCAGCGCTGGGACACGCGGGACAGGACTTGCTCCCGTGCACCGGGTCAGATCAGCGGCGCGGCCCCATCGCCGCATCACGCCCGCCGGGCGCAGCGGTCCAGGGTCCGGCCGCCCTCCCGGCAACCGCCACCGCACCCATGCCCAAGTGCATTTGCGGCGCCGCCAAGCAGCCACTACCCTCGGCCGATTGCCCTGTTCTGGAGTGTCACATGCTGCGTCCGCTGTCCCTGTTGATCGCCGGTGTGCTCGGTGTCGCCACCGGTACCGTTGCCCCCGCCGTCGCTGCCACCCCGGCCAGCCTGGCCAAGAGCGCGGCCAGCAGCGCCATTCCCGACATCGCCTACACCCGCTTCACCCTGCCCAACGGCCTGACCGTGGTGGTGCATGAAGACCACAAGGCGCCGGTGGTGGCGGTGAGCATCTGGTACCACATCGGTTCCGGCGACGAGCCGGCCGGCAAGACCGGCTTTGCGCACCTGTTCGAGCACCTGATGTTCTCCGGCTCGGAAAACAACAAGGGCAGCTTCTTTGCACCGCTGGAAAAGGTCGGCACCACCGACATGAACGGCACCACCTGGTTCGACCGCACCAACTATTTCGAGACCGTGCCGACCACAGCGCTGGACACCGCGCTATGGCTGGAATCGGACCGCATGGGCCACCTGCTCGGCGCCATCGGCCAGGAAGAACTCGATACCCAGCGCGGCGTGGTGCAGAACGAAAAGCGCCAGGGCGAAAACCGCCCCTACGGCCGCGTGGACCAGAACATCCTGTCCAACCTGTTCCCGGCCAACCATCCCTACCAGCACGACACCATCGGCTCGATGGAGGATCTGGACGCAGCGTCGCTGGGCGACGTCAAACAGTGGTTCAACGACAACTACGGCGCTGCCAACACCACCCTGGTGCTGGCCGGCGACATCACCGTGGCGCAGGCGCGCGCCAAGGCCGCGCAGTATTTCGGCGATATCCCGTCCGGCAAGCCGGTGGCGCGCCAGCAGCCGTGGGTGACACCGCTGCCCGCGCAGAAGCGCGGCGTGCAGCACGACCATGTCTCGCAGCCGCGCATCTACCGCACCTGGGCCGCGCCGCAGCTGGGCACCGACGATGTGATCCAGCTGGACCTGGCCACCACCGTGCTCGGCGGCGGCAAGACTTCGCGGCTGTACCAGCGCCTGGTCTACCAGGACAACCTGGTCGATGACGTCTCCGCCTCGGTGCAGCCGTTCGCGCTGTCCAGCCAGGTGCAGATCCAGGCCGACGTCAAGGACGGCGTGGACCCGGCCAAGGTCGAGGCGATCATCGACGAGGAACTCAAGAAGTTCATCGCGCAAGGCCCGACCACCGACGAATTGCAGCGCGCGCAGGTGGCCTACCGCGCCGGCTTCGTGCGCGGGCTGGAAAAGGTCGGCGGCTTCAGTGGCAAGGCGGTGATCCTGGCTGAAGGCCAGGTCTACCGCGGCGACCCGGGCGCCTACAAGAAAGACCTGCAACGCGGCCAGGCCGCCACCGTGGACAGCGTCAAGCAGGCCGCTGCCACCTGGTTCGGCAAGGGCGACTACCTGCTCACCGTGCTGCCGGCCGGCAAGGACTTCGACCCGGCCGCCGAGGACAAGGCGGTGGTTGCACGCGGCGAAGAAGCCGGCAAGCCGGCGCCGAAGCTGCCGGCCGCAGGCAAGTACAAGACCGTTGCCAGCACGCTCGATCGCAGCAAGGGCGTGCCGCAGACCGATCAATTCCCGGACCTGAGCTTCCCGCAGTTGCAGCGCGGCAAGTTGAAGAACGGCATCGAGGTGATCCTGGCCGAGCGCCACACCATTCCGGTGACCCAGGTGGAGCTGCTGTTCGACGCCGGCTACGCCGCAGACCAGGGCAATAAGCTCGGCACCGCCAGCTTCAGCGCCGCGCTGATGAACGAGAGCACCGCCGCGCTGGATTCGGTCGAAGTGGCGCAGCGCCGCCAGCGGCTGGGCGCCATCACGTCGGTGGGCTGCGATCTGGACAGCTGCAGCGCCTCGCTGGATGCGCTCAACGACCAGCTGCAGCCCTCGCTGGAGCTGTTCTCCGACATCGTGCGCAACCCCGCGTTCAAGGCCGCCGACATCGAGCGCGTGCGCGGCCAGTGGCTGGCCGGCATCGCCCAGGAAAAGACCCAGCCCAACAGCCTGGGCCTGCGCGCGCTGCCGCCGCTGCTGTTCGGCAACCAGCATCCGTACGGCATCCCGCTCACCGGTAGCGGCACCGAGGCGGCGATCAAGAGCCTCAACGCGCAGGACCTGCAGCAGTTCCACAGCCAGTGGCTGCGTCCGGACAACCTGCGCATCCTGGTGGCCGGCGACACCACGCTGGCGCAGATCATCCCCCAGCTCGATGCCGCATTCGGCGACTGGAAGGCCCCGACGACGGCGTTGCCGAAGAAAAACCTGGCCAACGTCGCCGCCCAGCCCAAGCCGCGCGTGTACCTGATCAACCGCCCGGACGCACCGCAGTCGGTAATCCTGGCCGGCTTGCTGGCCCCCTCCACCAAGGCACCGGACAACCTGGCGATCGGTGTTGCCAACGGCGCCTTCGGCGGCACCTTCACCTCGCGCCTGAACATGAACCTGCGCGAGAACAAGCGCTGGGCCTACGGTGCGCGCACCCAGATGGTGGATGCGCAGGGCCAGCGGCCGTACCTGTTCTCGGCACCGGTGCAGACCGACAAGACCGCCGAATCGGCCAACGAGATCTTCAAGGAAGCCACCGCCATCATCGGCGACAAGCCGCTGTCCAACGACGAGATCGAGAAGATCAAGAACCAGCGCATCCGCGCCCTGCCCGGCAGCTTCGAAACCACCGGTGCGGTGCTGGGCGCGATCGAAGGCATCGTGCAGTTCGATCGCCCCGATGACTACGTGCAGACGCTCAAGCCGCGCCTGGAAGCGATCGATCAGCCGGCCGCGCAAAAGGCCATCAAGCAGATCATCAAGCCGGAGGCCATGACCTGGGTGATCGTGGGCGATCTGAAGAAGATCGAAGCCCCCGTCCGTGCGCTCAAGCTGGGCGAGGTGCAGGTGCTGGACGTGGACGGCAAGCCGGTCAAGCGCTGACGGCCCGCCTGCCCTGCCCGCTTGCGCCACGCAGGCGGGCAGGTGCACGGCGTTGGCGCGCTGTGCGGCGTGTGAGGCGCGGTGGGATGATGGGCTGAGTGCCGCCGGTGCTCGGCGCCGGCCGGTCGGCGACGACGACCAAGACCGTCCATCGATCGACTGATCATCAGCGGCCTGCTTGCATACGTGTTCGCAGGCGCAGTCGATGGGCGGGCTCGCCGCCAGGCCGGACTGACCAGGCATCGGGCACGCGCGTGTCCATCGTTTTATCTCCAGCGGCGGCGATGCTTACGTCGACGCCATGTTATCGGCCAGCCCGGTAAGGTTGGCCGCTCTCTTCGACAGGTGTTTAGCTGATCCGATGAAAGAAATGCCGACGGCAGATGAAGCCTCCCGCCAGCAGGTCCTCGACGGTTATCGCATCGTCGACAGCCTGCCTGAAGCTGCCTACCAGGATATCGTGCAGGTGGCCGCCGCGCTGTGCGAAACGCCGATTGCGCTGATGTCGCTGGTGGACCGCGACCGCCAGTGGTTCAAGGCCCAGCTCGGCCTGGGGCTGCAACAGACTGACCGCAGCCAGGCGGTGTGCGACCACGCCATCCGCGACCCCAGCCACCTGATGGAAGTGCCGGACCTGACCCAGGACCCGCGCTTTCGCGATATTTCCGTGGTCACGGGCGAGACCGGCGCGCGCTTCTATGCAGGCATGCCGTTGGTGACGCCCGAGGGCGTGGCGCTGGGCACCGTGTGTGTGCTCGACACCGAGCCACGCACGCTCAATGAATTGCAACGCACCGGGCTGCAGGCATTGGCGCGCGTCACCATGAACCTGCTCGACGCACGCCAGGAAGCGCTGCAGCAGGAACGCGCCGCCATCCTGCAGCCGGCAGCGGCGGCAGCGGCGGCCGCACCCGCCGTGGATGCCGAAGGCCCGTACCGGCTGGTGATCCTGGAAGTACAGGAGCTGGCCGCCCTGGCCGAACGCCAGAGCGAGCGGCTGCTTGGCCGCACGCTGCAGCAACTCGACCAGGCATTTGCCGCACTGGTGCAGGGGCCGGGCAACAGCATCGACCGGGTCACCGACAGCGCGGAATTCATCGCCGTGCTACGCGGCCCCGACGCCGAACGCACCTTGCAACACCTGCGCGACGTGGCCCATCAGCAGCATGCCCTGGGCCTGACGGTACTGCTCGGCGAAGCCTTGGCCAGCCGCGCCGACGAACCCATCGGGCACGTCTTCCTGCGCGCGGAAATCGCGTTGAGTGCAGAGAAGGATCGCTACCGGCAGAGCCTGGCGTAGGCACTGCGTTGCCCCCCAACCTCGCGCCGACTGACTGGCTCTCCAATCCGCCACGGTCACCAGCCGCCGACGCGTCAACGCGCCACCACCGCGCCACTCACCCCACCGCGCACTGCTTCAATTGCCGG
Organism: Xanthomonas sp. NCPPB 1325; assembly: GCF_041477645.2. Classification (NCBI taxonomy): domain Bacteria; kingdom Pseudomonadati; phylum Pseudomonadota; class Gammaproteobacteria; order Lysobacterales; family Lysobacteraceae; genus Xanthomonas; species Xanthomonas sp. NCPPB 1325. The sequence continues at coordinate 843,814 of NZ_CM192985.1, read as the reverse complement.
TCCGCGTACCACAGCGCGCGACGTGCCAGGTCGTAGGCGCTGTCGGCCTGGCGCGGCAGCAGCTGCGCAGCCATCACCGGATCGGCGCCGTTGTTCAAGGCATGCTCGGCACGCTCAAGATCGCCCAGGTGCGTACGCACCGGCGATAACAGCGACTTGCGCCTGGAGGCGTCGCAACGTGCGCTGCGTTGTTCCAGCGCCGCCAGGGCCTCGCGGATGCGGCGGCTGGCTTCGCCCTTGAGATCCGGCGGCGTTTCATGCGCAATCGGCGCGGCCTTGTACGCATCGCCGGTCGCCTCGCTGCCCATCTCGGCCTGGTTGCCGGCCAGCGCCGGATTGAAGCGCACCTCCGGCGGCGGGCGGGCCTTGGCCACCTGCGTCTGTGGCCCGTTGAGCATGTCGTTGAACTTCTTCATGCCGCGATTCATTTCCTGCATCGCCACATCGCCCAGGGTGCCATCGCTCTTCCAGTCCTTGGCAAAGCGGGTGTCCTGGTACTGCACCGGGTTGACCCGCTCCATCACGTTGCGCGCCTTGGCCTGCGCGCGCTCGTCGGTCATGCCCGGCGGCGCCGCGCCGCCGGTCTGTGCCATCGGGTCCACCTGCGCCATGCGCAGACGCCCTTCGCGGGTATACAGCTGAGCCGCCATGGCGTCGCTGGCGGGCGCATCGGCGGCGGCCACCTGCCGCTGCGGTGGCGGGGTGCGCGTGGGTGGCGGCACCGTGCGCGCAGCCGACGCTGCCGCAGCGCGCGGTGTGCGCTCGGGCTCCTGCGGCGGTTCCTGCGGTGTGGGGGCCGCTTCTTGCGGCCGCGGCACGAAATACACCTGCAAGCTGTCGTCGTGTTGCAGGGTCTGGCGCGGCGCCGGCATGTACAGCAACAGGCAGGCCAGGAAAAACAGGATGGCGCCCGTGCATGCGGCGGCGGCAACATGCGGGACAAGCGCTTCCTTCCTGCGGGTAGTCACAATGCGGGAGACCGGTGAGTGAAAGACGGGAGCGGCACCGCTGACCCTGGTGCACAGCGGGCAAATCTAGCGGGCGCAGCGTTTGCGCGCGTTTGGAATTCGTTGTCCGGCCAGCCCTCCCCAGCCGCCATTCACATTGGGCGCCCCACGGTCTGACCCGTCCTGCGCCCTGGCGCCCTGCGCGGCAGGATTGGCCAGCGCTGCGCACTCGGTGGTCGAAGAACACTGCCTGGCTCTACCGTACGCACCCATCGAACGCAGAACGGGCGTCCGGGCCCAGCGCCGATCGCAACGCTTCCCGCGCCGCTTGCTACGTCTGGTCGGCCCGATACAGCCGCTGGCACACCTCGCAGAAAAACGCACGTCGCCCGGCCTTGCCCAGGTGCTTGCGGTATTGCAGCGGCGCGCCGTCGCGCGGGCAACTGGCCTTGGTATGCACCTGGTAATGCTTTTTCAGCACGAAGGCTTTTTTCCAGGTGTAGAAATCAAAACTGTAGTCGCGTGCCTGGGTCACCAGCTCGCCGAGCTTGCGCGCCGGCAGTGCGCCCACTTCGCTCTCCGGATGCACGCGGATGCGGTGCAGCACCTCGTTCTTGATGATGTTGCCCACGCCGGCAAATACCGTCTGATCCAGCAAGGCATCGGCCGCCAGCATGCCGGGCGCGGCGCGCAGCTTGCGACGCGCCTGCGCAGGGTCCCACAGCGGGTTCATCACATCGGCGGTCCAGTCGTAGACCTCATCGAGCGGGCGGTCGATGAATTGCACCGAGCAGGCATAGAAGTTCAGGCGCTCGCCCTTGGAGAATTCCAGGCGCAGGCGCGGCACCGCATTGGGTTTTTCTTCGTTGATGCGGTAGCTGCCGAACAACAGAAAATGGATGCGCACGCTGAACTGCGCGCATTCGATCAGAAAGTGCTTGCCCCAGGTGCGTAGCGCCAGCACTTTCTGGTGTTCCAGGCGTGCGATGTCCTGCTTGCTGTTTCCGGAAACGTGAAGGATGTTGCGGCCGACAAAGTGAGCCGATTCTTCGCGCAGGATGACGAGTGAGGGACCTTCTGGCATACGCCCAGTATCGAAGCCGCTCGTGAGTCGGCCGTGATCGCTGCGCACACGCGTTGCTGACGGATGCCCCTGCATAGAGTGCTGCCGCCCCTTGCCTCGTCCGCCATGCCTGCTCGTCTCCCCACTGCCGATGCTCGTGTGCGCTGTGGCTGCGCGGGCTGGTCGATTCCTGCTGCCGACCGCGCCGCGTTTGGTGAGGGTGCCAGCGTGCTGCAGCGCTACGCCACGCGCTTTGCTGCGGTGGAAATCAACTCCTCGTTCTATCGCCCGCATCGCGCCAGTACCTACGCACGCTGGGCCGACAGCGTGCCGGAGGATTTCCGTTTTTCGGTCAAGCTGCCGCGCAGCATCAGTCACGATGCACGCCTGCACGCTGCCGGGCCGTTGCTGGACGCATTTCTGGCACAGGCCGGCGCGTTGGGTACGCGCCTGGGTTGCCTGCTGTTGCAGCTGCCACCCAGCGCAGCGTTCGACGCGCGCGTGGCAGCGAGGTTTTTTGCGATGCTGCGGCGGCGCTGGGACGGTGCGGTGGTGTGCGAGCCGCGCCACGCCAGTTGGTTCCTGCCGCAGGCACAGGCGCTGCTGGCGCGCCACCGCATCGCACGCTGCGCGGCCGACCCGGCCCCGGTGGCTGAAGCAGCGGCACCGAGCGCGAGCGCCGGGCCGCAGTACTGGCGGTGGCATGGCAGCCCGCGGATCTATTACAGCGCCTACGACGAGGAGGCGCTGCAGGCACTGGCCGAAGCGGTGCGTGCGGCCGGCCAGCCACAGACCGAACGCTGGATCATCTTCGACAACACCGCCGCCGGCCTGGCGGTGCCCAATGCGCTACGGCTGCAGGCACTGCTGGGCATCGACCGCGCGGTGTGATGCGCATTGGCGGTAATGGGCCTGCCCGGGTATAGCGCAGCCACGGCCTGCACCTGCACAAGCCTCCAGCCATGGCGGCCACGGGTGTACGCGCCACGTCCCGCTTGCCTGCATCCGCTGCTGCCCGCCCAACACGCCGCAGGCACTCGCGCTGTCCGCGACACCCTTGCATCCCGCACCCTGGCGCACTTCTTGCAACGACACCGGCGATCCTGCGCACCGGCGCTACGCTCAAGCTGCCTCGATCCGCGCCGATACGCCAGGATCGGCGCACGTTGCGGCGGCACGCCGGATCACCTTGCTGAACCCTGTTGTCACCGCGCGAAGTCTGCCGGCACTCCGGCAACCCACGCGGTCCCGCCCGCCACTTCGGTCGTTTACCATGCCCCACGTCACTGCCCGTTCTGGAGATGCCATGAGTTCTGCCGCGCCCCCGTGTTGCACGTCGCTGCTTGGCCTATCCCTAAGCATGTTCGTCGCGCCGTGCACGCTGACCGCCGCTCCACTGGACACTCCGGTCGTCAATGCGCCGGCCTCCACGCCGCCCACGCCCGACCTGGCCTACCCGGAACTGTTTCAGGCCGTGCAGAGCGGCGAACTGTTCGACGACCAGAAGCATTTCGTCGACTTCCTGCCGCTGCGCGACCCGGCACTGATCAACGCCGATTATCTGGCGCAGCACGACCACCCCGGTTTCGACCTGCGCAAGTTCGTGGATGCCAATTTCGAAGAATCGCCGCCGGTGCAGACCGACGCGATCCGCCAGGACACCGCGCTGCGCGAGCACATCGACCTGCTGTGGCCCAAGCTGGTGCGCAGCCAGACCCATGTACCGCCGCACAGCAGCCTGCTGGCGCTGCCGCACCCGTACGTGGTGCCGGGCGGGCGCTTCCGCGAGGTGTACTACTGGGATTCCTACTTCACCATGCTGGGCCTGGTGAAGAGCGGCGAGACCACGCTCAGCCGTCAGATGCTGGACAACTTTGCCTACCTGATCGACACCTACGGGCATATTCCCAACGGCAACCGCACCTACTACCTGAGCCGCTCGCAGCCGCCGTTCTTCTCCTACATGGTGGAGCTGCAGGCCGGCGTGGAAGGTGAGGCGGTCTATCAGCGCTACCTGCCGCAGCTGCAGAAGGAGTACGCGTACTGGATGCAGGGCAGCGATGGCTTGAAGCCGGGCGAGGCCGCGCGCCATGTGGTGCGCCTGGCCGACGGCAGCATGCTCAACCGCTACTGGGACGAGCGCGACACCCCGCGCCCGGAAGCCTGGCTGCACGACACCCGCACCGCCGCCGAAGTGACCGACCGCCCCGCTGCCGAGGTCTATCGCGACCTGCGCGCCGGTGCGGAAAGTGGCTGGGACTACACCAGCCGCTGGCTGGCCGATGGCCAGAACCTGCGCACCATCCGCACCACTGCCATCATCCCGATCGACCTCAACAGCCTGCTCTACCATCTGGAACGCACCCTGGCCCAGGCCTGTGCGCAACCGGGCGCAGACTGCACGCGCGATTACGCCGCACTCGCGCAGCAGCGCAAGCAGGCCATCGACGCGCATCTGTGGAACAAGGCCGGCTATTACGCCGACTACGACTGGCAGGCGCGCACGTTGAGCGACCAGGTCACCGCTGCGGCGCTGTATCCGCTGTTCGCCGGCCTGGCCTCGGACGATCACGCCAAGCGCACTGCCAGCACCGTGCGCAAAACGCTGCTGCGCCCGGGTGGCCTGGCCACCACCGCAGTGAAGACCGGCCAGCAATGGGACGAACCCAATGGCTGGGCGCCGCTGCAATGGGTGGCCGTGGACGGCCTGCGTCGCTATGGCGAAGACGCGCTGGCCCGCACCATCGGCGAACGCTTCCTCGCCCAGGTACAGGCGCTGTTCGCACGCGAACACAAACTGGTCGAAAAATACGGCCTGGAAGCCGATGCAGCCGGCGGCGGCGGTGGCGAATACGCGCTGCAGGACGGCTTCGGCTGGACCAACGGCGTCACCTTGATGCTGTTGAATCTGTATCCGGACACGGCGACCAAGCCAGCGCCTGTCAAACGCGTGCGCAAGCCCGAAGCGGCCACGCGCTGAGTGTGCATCAGCGCTGCCGGGTACTGCCCGTCAGCGCTGGCGGCATCGGGGTTCTGGCAATCGGCAACACCGGCGGATCGCTACACCATGCATTGCCTGATCGCTGCGCCATTGCAGGGCGCAGCAGCGCGTTCGATTGACTACTGCTACTGCACCACCGGCCATGCACTGCTGTCGTATCCCAGCCGGTTGATGCCCAGGCGCGCGTCGCCGCGGTCGTCGTAGTAGTGGTAGACCAGGATGTCGCCGTCGCCATCGCGAAAAACCGATTGCCCGCCCGGCCCATGCATGCTGCCCAAGCCGGACTGGATCACCGTGCCGCCGCCGTTGCGCATGTCCACACCGGCGCGATCCAGATACGGCCCGGTCACCGAACGCGCACGCCCCACCGCAATCTTGTAGGTGCTGCTGGCGCCCTTGCAGCACGCATCGAACGACACGAACAAGTAGTACCAGCCATTGGCTTGCTGGATGAAAGGCGCCTCCACCGCGCCCGGGTACGGCCGGCTCGCCAGGCTGTAGCGCGCCGTGTTGCTGGACAACTGCTTGCCAGTGCCCGGATCGAGCTGGATCAGCTTGATCCCCGACCAGAACGAGCCGAACGCCAACCACCACTTGCCATTGCCGTCCACTACCAGATTGCCGTCGATGGCGTTGTAGTCGTCGCTACTTTTGGAGGTATAGACGATGCCTTGATCCTTCCACGAGCCAGGCTTGCCGGTGCTGCTGCTGGCAAGTGCAATCGCCGAGGTGTTGGTGGCGAATTTGGAGGCGGTGTAATACATCAGATACTTGCCGCCATGGAAGGACACATCCGGCGCCCACAGCTGGTTGTCCGGGTTGTAGCTGCGTACCCAGCTCGGCATGCTGCTGAAGATCGCGCCCGCATTGCTGAATCTGGTCCGGTCGGTGCTGGTGACCGCACCGGTAGTGGCGTAGATGTAGTAACGCCCATCGCTCAGCTTGAGCATCGACGGATCGTGCACGATGGTGTCGCCGCTCACCACGCCCGGCCCCACGGCCGCTTGCGCGGGTGCGCTGTGCGAGCCGGTTGCAGCGGCGGCCAGGGCCACTAGTGATGCGAACGCGCCGCCACGCAGCGACATGCCGGACCAGCCCTCTTTCACTCGACTGCTACCACTAACGCGCATCGCCTTGCTCCTTGAACACCATCAAGATGTTTTCTGTAGGAGCAATCTAGCTCGGCAGCACTGCAATGAATCCGACGCCGATCTCAGAAGCACGGCGCAGGCGGTCTGGCGCCATGTTTTGCGACGCGCCTTGGTGGCGGGCTGTCTAACGCAACCGCAATGCCATCGCGCATGGATCGCACATGCCCGGCTGCTGCATCGGTGATGCATTGCCATGATCGTTGTCCGTTGCACGGCACTGAGGACATCGCGAACGTAGTGGCCCCGCAGCAACCGTGGCATTACTCCAGCACGACATGCAACTTCAGACCGGTCGCCTGGCAGAACCTGAGCTTGAGCACGACAATCCAGCCACGGCCACAAACAGATGTGCCGGCACCGCAGCGCGCCACACTCAGGGAACCGGCAGCTGGCCCACGGCGCTTCGAAGACACCTGCCTGCCGCGTATCATGCGCACTCTTTCACTCCAGGACGGACACATGGCCGTACGCACGCTCAACGAATTTCTCGCCCATTCCAAGGAAAAGGACGTCAGCCCCGATCCGTTCGAACTGGAAAACCCGCATCTGCTGGAAGTGCGCCTCAACGGCATGGTGTGGTCCAAGGCCGGCGCCATGGTGGCGCGCACCGGCACCGTCAAGTTCACCCGCGAGGGGCTGCTGGAACAAGGGCTGGGCAATCTGCTGAAAAAAGCCGTCAGCGGCGAAGGCATGCAGCTGATGAAGGCCGAAGGCCAGGGCCGCGTGTATCTGGCCGACGTCGGCAAGCTGGTGACGCTGCTGCGCTTGAACGGCGAGGCGATCTTCGTCAACGGCAACGATGTGCTGGCGTTCGAGTCGGGTGTCGAGCACAAGATCACCATGATGCGCAAAGTGGCCGGCATGTTGTCGGGCGGGCTGTTCAACGTGCGCCTGAGCGGCCACGGCATCGTGGCGATCACCTCGCACTACGAGCCGCTGACCCTGCCGGTCACCGCCGCCAGCGGCCCGGTGTTCACCGACCCCAATGCCACCGTGGCGTGGTCGGGCACGCTGACCCCGGAGCTGGTCACCGACGTGTCGATCGGCACGCTGTTCGGCCGCGGCTCAGGCGAAAGCCTGCAGATGCGCTTCGCCGGCGAAGGCTGGGTGGTGGTGCAGCCGTACGAAGAAGCCAGTTTTCAGGCCAAGGGCTGATACAGCGCGCCCCGTAGCAATCAGCAAGGCGCATCGCCTGGTCGCACGCTAGGCAGTTTTCCAGTAACGACACGGTGCGCGGTGACAGCTGCGCACCCCAGCCCCCTGTAGGAGCGCACCTGGGCGCGAGGGACTTACCGGTAACGCCACGTCGCGCCCGGGTGCGCTCCTACCGGTTTATGGCTCTGATGCGTTACACCCAGCCGCGCTTGCGAAACCACGCCAGCGGAATCACCACGCTCAGCGCGATCACACCCAGCGCCCAGAAGTACGCATCGTGTGCTTTGAGCTCGGGCATGTAGGCGAAGTTCATGCCCCAGATGCCGACCAGCACGGTGGGCGGGATGCCGACCACCGACGCCACCGCCATCACCTTCATCACGTTGTTCTGGTCCATGTTGATCATGCCCAGCACGCTGTCGAGCAGGAACTCGATGCGGTCGTCCATGTGCTGCTGGAATTCGCTCAAGGTGGTCAGGTCCTTGTGCAGCAGGGTGATGCGTTTGGCCGCATCGGCGCCGAACCAGTCCGGCGTGGCGCCATCCAGATAGGTGACCAGACGCAGCAGGCCCTGCCCGGCGTTGTGCAGACCGCCGAGCTGGCGGCCCATGCCGCCGACCTGGTGCAGCATGCGTTCCAGATCCTTGGTCTTGTGCGGGTTGTCGAATACCAGCCGCGTGGTGTCGGTGACCGCCGCTTCCAGCGCTTCCAGGCGGTCTGCCAGCCGCCCGACCAATTGGTCGAACATGCGCAGCAGCAGGTCGTCCGAACTATGGCAGGGCGCGTGTTCCAGGCGCGCGGCCAATGCCTCCAGCGAGCCGATACGCTGCTCGCGCTGGGTTACCAGCATGGTCGGCGACAGCGCAAACCCCAGCGGCGCGGTGGGGCCGTCGTCATCCTGGAACCGCGGCACATTGAGAAACAGCACATCGCCCTGGCGGCGCACCCGGCTGCTGAATTCGATCTCGCCAATCGCCGCGCGATCGGGCAACGCAAAGCCGACCTTTTCGGCGGCTTGCGCCAGCTCCTGCGGGCTCGGCTGGCACAGGTCCACCCAACAGCCCTGCGTGTGGTGAGTTCCGGCAATCGGGTGGATCGTGATCATGCGGCAGGCCGTGGCGATGGATGGCCGCGAGCATCCGGCCCCGCTCCATCGGCGTCAACGCCACCCCACACGCACACTCAGCTGCCAGTGGCCTACATCGTGGCGACGTGCAGCCGCGGTGCGGCCCGGCGGTACAGGGCTGTTGCGCCGCGCACCGATCGAACCCGCAAGGCATTCGGCAGTAAACGCCACGGTGCGTACACTGGCAACGCAATGCCGCTCGGGCACTGCCGGCATGCCGGAGCGCGCCGGCAGTGTCGCGCCTCTGCTCAGGCGCGCGCCTGCCGCCCCTTCACCGCATACCCGATCGCCAGGATCAAAAACCACACCGGGCTGGCCAGCAACGCCTGCCGCGTGTCGGCCTGCAACGTCAGCAGCACGATGACGAAGGCGAAGAACGCCAGGCACACGTAACACATCAACACACCGCCCGGCATCTTGAACTGCGAGGCGGCGTGCTGCTCCGGCCGCTTGCGGCGATAGGCGATGTAGGCGCACAGGATCAGCGACCACACGAACATGAAGAGCACCGCCGACAACGTGGTGACCAGCGTAAATGCAGTGACCAGGTTCGGGATCAGGTACACCAGCATCGCGCCCAGCAGCAGGCAGACGCAGGAAAACAGCAGTCCACGTGCCGGCACCGCAGCGCGCGAGAGCTTGGCAAAGCCCTTTGGTGCATGCTGCTCTTCGGCCAGGCCGTAGAGCATGCGGCTGGTGGAGAAGATGCCGCTATTGGCCGACGAGGTGGCCGAGGTCAGCACCACGAAGTTGATCAGGCTGGCCGCGGCCGGCACACCGGCCAGCACGAACAGCTCCACGAACGGGCTCTTGTCGGCCACCACCTGCCGCCACGGCGTCACCGCCATGATCGCGACCAGGGCCAGCACATAAAAGATCAGGATCCGCACCGGAATCGAGTTGATCGCCTTGGGCAGATTGCGCCGCGGGTCGGCGGTTTCTGCAGCGGTGGTACCGACCAGCTCGATGCCGACAAAGGCGAACACCGCGATCTGGAAGCCGGCAAAGAAACCGCCAATCCCCATCGGGAACATGCCACCGTCGTTCCACAGATTCGACAGCGAGGCCACGTTGCCCGACGGCGAGCGGAAGCCCCAGGCCACCAAGCCGGCGCCGGTGATGATCAATGCGGCGATGGCGATGATCTTGATCAGCGCAAACCAGAATTCCATCTCGCCGAACAGCTTCACCGTCACCAGATTCAATGCAAGCAGCAACAGCACGCAGGCGATGGCCGGTATCCATGGCGCCAACCCGGGAAACCAGAACTGCGCATATGCAGCGATCGCGATGACATCGGCAATGGCGGTGATGATCCAGCAGAACCAATAGGTCCACCCGCAGAAGAACCCGGCCCATGGCCCAAGCAGATCGGTGGAGAAGTCGATGAACGACTTGTACTCCAGGTTGGACAACAGCAACTCGCCCATCGCGCGCATCACGAAGAACAGCATCGCGCCGATGATGAGATAGACGAACAGGATCGACGGCCCGGCCAGACTGATCGTCTTGCCCGAGCCCATGAACAGCCCGGTGCCGATCGCCCCACCGATCGCGATCAACTGTAGGTGGCGATTGGACAGGCTGCGTTGCAGATGATCGGGCGCGGACGGAACGGACATGGGCACGGCACCGGCAAGTGAACAAGCCGTCAAAAATACGAGATCGCGTCGGCTCGCACCAGGGGTCTGACTGGAGTTGCCTGCATCGAAAACGAACCGGCCCACTCACAATTAGCGGCACGCCCCATGATGGTGCGCAGCGCGACCCGCTCGCATGCCGGCATGGACTGCATGCAGCGGCTCAACCGATCAATGCCGCTCGACGTCCAGCGTTTTCGGGTAGCTGGTGCCAAGGCCAGCATCCACCCGGGCGACGCCAGCGTCACACGTCGAAGCGATCCCGACCAGCGCATCGCCGCGTCGGTCCCCCGTCCACAGATCCCTGTGATTGGCCTGCGCGGCGACCGACACTTCGGCAGCACTCCCAGGCGGCGCCCACCGTGCCCGTCACGACGATGATGGTGCGGCATCTCGCACAAACAGCGATCCCCGTTCCAGTGCGACAGTTCGCTGTGTATGCCCGCGCCCTCGCGCACGCTTCCTTGACTGGGCGCACGGACCGCGCCGGGCAATCGCTGGTTTCCTGCGCAGCCACCACCCAGGAGACTTACATGCAATCACGCACCCACCTATTGCTCGCCCTCGCGCTGCTCGCCCCGGTCACATCGCTGGCCATGCAGGTCGACTCGCGCGGGCAGCTTGTCGATGTGCAGGGGCGGGTGTTGCAGCTCCGCGGCGTGACCTGGCCGGGATTCGATCGCAGCACGCTGGTGGCGACCGGCTTGCACAGCCGCACACTGGCGCAGCTGCTGGACCAGATGCAGGCGTCGGACATCAACGCCGTGCGCCTGCCCGTTTGCGCCGCGGCGCTGCACGGCAGGCCGGTGCCCGCTGCGGCAGTGGCCGGCGACCCGGCATTGCACGCGCTCAATTCTCTGCAACTGCTCGATGCAGTGGTGCGTGCCAGCAGCGAACGCGGGATGCAGGTGCTGTTTGCCTTTGCCGATGGCGGCTGCGACGAGGAGGCGCCGCAACTGGGCAGCCATCCACAGGCGTGGACACGCGATCTGGTCACCCTCGCACGCCGCTACGGCAACCACGCCGGCGTGATGGGCGTGGACCTTGGCAGCAGCGGTTATCGCAACGCGACCTGGGCGGGAAGCGCCGCAGCGTCGGACTGGAACCGCGTAGCCTCGCGCGCCGCCACAGCGGTGCTTGCGCAGGCGCCGCGCTGGATGGTGGGTGTGGAAGGCGTCGGCAGCAACGCCGTGTGCAGCGACACCGCACGCAAGGCCGCAGGCAGCAATCTGCAACCGCTGGCCTGCGTGCCCTTGCGTATTCCGGCGCGGCAGCTGGTACTGATGCCGAAGCTGGCCGGGCCCGATCGTGATGCGGCCGAGGCGTTTGCGGCACCCAACTTTGCGCAGCTGCTGCCCGCCACCTGGCAACGCGATTTCGGCACGTTTGCAGTGGACCATGCGGTGATCCCGGTCAGCATCGGCGGCGGCCTGGGCGATGGCGATCCGCGCGATGCCGCATGGCAGACCGCCCTGAGCAGCTATCTCTCCGGCAGTGGCATGCGCAGCGCATTTCTCGGTCGCTGGGAGGTGGGCAATGCCAACAACGGTGGCCTGCTCGGGCCGGACGGCAGCCCGCGTGCGGACAAACTGCAGGTGCTGCATCGTGCGTGGGGCATCGACCCTGCAGCGGGGTCGGTTGCCTCGGCAAAGGCTGCCGGCACGAAAGATGCCAGCAAGGCAACCGCCTGGAACGGCACCTTCACCGGCACGGCCACGTACACCGGCTCCGGCTACTCCGGCGGCGCGCTGCTGCTGGACCCGATCCCGGGCACCGCCTTCATCACCGCGCTCAACCCGACGCAGCTGAACTTCGGCGGCGTCAAGGCTGCGCTGGCCGGCGCCTACCTGGAAGTGACCGGCCCCAAGGGCAAGACCACCGTCTATGTGACCGATCTCTATCCGGAAGGCGCCTCCGGCGGGCTGGATCTGTCGCACAACGCGTTTGCTGCGATCGGCAACATGGTGGACGGGCGCATCCCGATCAGCTGGAAGGTGGTGCGCGCACCGGTGAGCGGCAACGTGCAGTACCGCATCAAGGAAGGCAGCTCACGCTGGTGGGCCGCGATCCAGGTGCGCAACCACGCCTATCCCGTGGTCAAGTTCGAGGTCAAACAAGGCAGCACATGGAAGAGCCTGCAGAAGACGGACTACAACCATTTCCTCGGCGAACAGCTCGGCAATCAACCCCTCTCCATCCGCATCACCGACATCCGCGGTAAGGCCATCCTCGATACCATTCCCGCGCTCTATGAAGACGGCAGCCATCCGGCGTATTTCCAGCCGGGCCAGGTGCAGTTTCCGTAGCAACTTGCGTACCGATCGATGTGTCTCGTTGTTCGTGCAGAAGCATCGGCACAGCGGTGATCCACGTGGTCAAGCAACTTCTGCATGGCCGTGCGTGACGCAGGTGGACGCGACGCAGAGAGTGCAAGCCAACTGATGCAGTGAGTGCACGCCAGCGTTAGCTAGCGCAATCCAGCCTCGGCGCATCTAGCGAATGGCACTCCGGCCAACCATCGCCAACACGGTGCAGACCGCAATGCAAAAGCCCTTCTCCCACCGGGAGAGGGGTTGGGGTGAGGGTACGGCGGCCACACCGGTCACGCACATTACGCAGCCTCAATCACGCTGGTACATCCCATCGCATTCATTCAAAGCATGCGCGCTCCAAAGCAATGCAATGCAATGCAATGCAGTAGAGCTAAAACCGCACACTCAACGCACGCCATACATCCACACCGTGCGCACTACTCAAGCACTCACCAATCCATCAACCACCAGCCAACCCACCCCCCACACGTCCCGGCAGCGCCTGGTCGTCATCCTGTTCAAGGTCACCAACTTCATCGCGCAGGCCGCCTTTCTGCGGCGGCTGCTCTTCCAGAGGAGTCTGCTCCTCATTGGTATCCGGATCCGGTGTGCCGTGGACCGACAGACCTGCCGCGAACGAGGTCATAGGCCGCGCGGTGCGTGGATTGAGATGCATGTCTGACTCCTTGCGGTTGACGGTAGCGACAACGCTAGGCCGCACGGTGCTACCGGGCTGTGAGCCGGCTGGTGGCGTTCGTGACGCCTTGTTGACGCGTCCCGCCCAGCGCAGTGTTCCTGCAGCGCGCACGCCGCAGCGTATTTCCCTTCAACGACGATGACTGCCGGTGCTGCAGGTCACCGCTGCACAGTGGCCCGGCGACAGAGCTCCGCAGCACGCCAGCCTCACCGGTCGTGCCACCGCTATCATGCGCACTCACCTCCGAGGCAACGCCATGCGCTACTGCGTCCTTCTCGCCGTGCTGATGACCATCGGCAGCACGCAGGCGGCCACGCCCACGTCCCGCCTGGATGCGGTACTGCAGGCCGGTGTGCTGCGCGTCTGCACCACCGGCGACTATCGGCCGTACTCGCTGCTGCGCGCCGATGGCCGCTTCGAGGGCAGCGATATTGCGCTGGTGCAGTCGCTAGGCGACAGCCTGCAGGTGCGCGTGCAATTCGTGCAGACCAGCTGGCCGACGCTCCTGCCCGACCTGCTGGCCGATCGCTGCGATATCGCGGTGGGCGGGATTTCGGTGACCTTGCAACGGCAGCGCCAGGCAAGCTTCAGCGCGGTGCTGGACGTGGATGGCAAGATCCCGCTCGTGCGGTGCGCAGACCGCAAGCGATACCGCACCATCGAGCAACTCAATCGCCCCGAGGTCCGCGTGATCGAGCCGCCCGGTGGCACCAATGAAGCCTTTGCGCGGCGCGACCTGCCACGCGCGCAACTGCGCCTGTTTGCCGACAACACCGCCATCTTCCACGAGCTGCTGCATCAGCGCGCCGACGTGATGATCACCGATGCCTCCGAAGCGCTGTACCAGCAGGCCAGGCTGCCGGGCCTGTGCGCCATCGCCCCCAAACAGCCGCTGCAATACAGCGAAAAGGCCTTCCTGCTACCGCGCGACGACCAAACCTGGAAGGCCTATGTCGATCAGTGGCTGCATCTGAGCAAGGCCAGCGGCGAGTATGGGCGCATCGTTGCCGCCTGGCGGGAATAGGGAATAGGGAATAGGGAATAGGGAATCGGAACAGCAGTTGGATCCGACGCCTTTGGCGGTGCTCTTACGAATCCCGAATCCCCAATCTCCAATCCCCGCCCTCAAACGATCTTGGTCCGCCGCCACCACCTGGACACCTGTTCCTCGCGCACCAGGGTGAACAGGCCGGCGCCCAGGATCAGCGCGATACCCACGCCCATCGGCCAGTCCAGATGATCGTGAAACAGCAGGTAGCCGAAGGCAATCGCCCATAGCATCTGGCTGTATTGCGTAGGCGCAACCACGCTGACCGGTGCCAGCCGCGTGGCGTACATCATGCAGATGGCGGCCAGCCCGGCCAGCAGGCCGTAACCGGCCAGCAGCCCCCACTGGTACAACGTGGGCCACACAAAGCTCGGCAACATCATGATCCCGCCCATCACCAATGGGCCGATCACGCCGGCGCCATACAAGGTCAGGCGCTTTTCGCTATGTCCGGCCATGCGCAAGGTGATCACCGAGATGGCGCCGACCAGGCCGCACACGATCGCTGCCACATGCCCATGGGTGAGATGGCGAAAGCCCGGCCGCAGCACGATCAGCACGCCGATGAAGCCGACGATCACCGCCGACCACCGCCGCCAATGCACCTGTTCCTTGAGGAAGATCACCGACAGCACGGTGACGAAGATCGGCATCAGGAAGATCAACGCAAAGGCTTCGGCCATCGGCAAGGTGGTGAAGGCGATCACCGAAGTGAGGTTGCCGATGGCCCCGGTGAAGGCGCGTAGCAGCCACAGTGCAGGCTGTTTTGCCATCACCAGCTCGCGCAGCTGGTCGTCGGGCTTCTTCAGGAAAGGCACTGCCAGCAGCATCAGCAGGGCACCGAGAAACAACACCTCGTAGACCGGCAAGGTGCCTTCGAGCAGCTTCACGAACGCATCGCTGATCGAATAGGCCGCGTAACAGGCGAACCCCAACAACACACCCTTCAGCATTGCCGATACTCCACGGTTGACGCCGATCGATGCGGGTATCGATACGGACGGCCCGCAGTATGCGGTGCGGGATGTGTCAGCGGAACCGCGCGCAAGCACCACGCAGTGCTCGCTGCGTTCGGCCGGGTGCGGCCGGGCACGCATTGGCAGCAGCCGTGCAGCGCACTGCGCGGCAGCGGTGCACTCCCGGGCCGGCACATGCCAGCACCGCAGCGATCCCGCAGGATGCAGGCGGTGGTCTCTCTCACGTTGGCCCTCCTCGCCAACCTGCCGGGCCATGCCCGGAAGCACCAGGTCGGTTACGATGCCAGCCCTCTGCGCGCCGCCTCGCGCAGCGCCCGCCCTCCATGTCCCTGCCAGCCGTGCCCCACTATTCCGGACCCTTGCTCGCCCTTTCCGATGCCCAGGCCTTGCTGGCCGCGCGTGGCGCCGGCCGCGTCGCGTGGACGGGGTCGCTGGATCTGGGCCGCAGCACCGGGACCGCGCAGCTGGATGCGCAGACCTGGCAATGGCGCGGCCGGGGCTACCCGTATCCGGGCAAGCTCAAGGACCGCACGCTGTACTTCTGGGACGGCGACGATTTCGCGCCGATCTCGCGCTTCGACAGCGCACTGATCAAGCTGGTGCCTACCCAATGGGGCGCGCCCACCTTCGAGATCGACGGCATCAAGATGCTGCCGTCGGCGCAGCTGTCGCCGTTCGAGGATGCGTGCCGCAAGGTGGCGCTGGTGAACCCGCGCGGCAAGAGCGTGCTGGACACCTGTGGCGGCCTGGGCTACTTCGCAGCCTGCGCGCTGGAAGACGGTGTAGCGCAGGTGCGCTCGTTCGAAAAGAACGCCGACGTGCTGTGGCTGCGCACGCTCAACCCATGGTCGCCGGACCCGGAGGCTGCCGCTGCCGGCGGGCGGCTGCAGCTGGTGCATGCCGATGTCGCGCAGCAGATCGCCACGCTGGCGGACGATTCGGTCGATGCCATCCTGCACGACCCGCCGCGCTTCGGCATTGCCGGCGAGCTGTATTCGCAGGTGTTCTACGACCAGCTGGCGCGCGTGCTGCGCCGTGGCGGGCGGCTGTTCCACTACACCGGCGCGCCCAACAAGCTCACCAGCGGGCGCGATGTGCCCAATGAAGTGAGCAAGCGCCTGACCAAGGCCGGGTTCAGTGCGCAGTTGGCGCTGGATGGCGTACTCGCGACGTTGCCGGCCCGGCGCTAGCCGCACCATCACCCATAGCGTGCGCAATCTGCGCGCACCACGCTGACATGGCGGCCGTCAGGACCGCCTGCAGCAGCCATCGCCGTCGCAACAGGCGAGTGCCGCCGCTGCACGCACGCTCCAGCCCTGCACGGTGGCACGCTGCCGCGGCGGCGAGCCGCTGCGACGCCTGCCCAAGCGGCGAGCCTGCTCATGGCCGTGCGGTGTACGTGAGCGTCCAGATCCAGCGCTGACCGCAGCGGCCCGCAGGGCAGGCATCGGCCTCGACCCGTGACGCAAGGCCGCCGCGCGCGTGGTGCAACGGCCGGCCTGCCTCAGAGGTTCAGCACACCGCCCATTGATCGCGCCCGGCCGTCTTGGCGGCATACAGCGCCAGATCGGCCTGACCGAGCAGCACATCCAGCCCGGTGGCCGGGGCCACGCTAACCGCCCCCATGCAGAAGCGCACCGGCTGCTCTGCCGGCAGGCCGGGGATCTCGATCGCGGCCACCGCATTGCGCAAGCGCGCAAACACGGCCGGAATTTCATCCGGCCTGCAGCCCGGCAGCACCAGCAGGAATTCTTCGCCACCCAGCCTGCCCAGGCGGTCCTGCGCACGCAGTGCCAGGGTCGACGCGCTGGCCAGCGCCTTGAGCACCGCATCGCCGATGGCGTGCCCGTGCACATCGTTGATCAGCTTGAAGTGGTCCAGGTCGATCAAGGCCAGCATGCACGGGGTGTGCGCACGCAACGCCTGCTCGATCTGCTGTTGCGCTTCGGCGCGGATGGCGCGGCGATTGGGCAGGCCGGTGAGTTCGTCGCGCATGGCCAGGCGCGACAGCTGCCGGCGATGCCGCGCCCCGAAGGCCAGCACCACCAGCGCCCCAAGCAATAGCAGGCAGGCCGCGCACAACGCGATCCACAGCGCGCGCTGGCCGGCTTCGCGCGCCTGCAATGCCAGCTGCGCGGTTTCGCTGCGGCGGCGCAACTCGGCGTTTTCCGCCTCGCGGCGCGCATCTTCGTAACGCGCCTGCAGGCGCAGCATCACCGTGTCGCGCTGGCGCTCCAGGCTCTGCGCGCGCAGTGCGTTGGCACGCTGCAGCTCCTGGTATGCCTCGGCATGCCGGCCTTCGGCCGCCAGTGCCTGGGCGATGGCCTCGACCAGCTCTGCACGCCGGCTCAGGGTCAGGTTCGGGTCGTCCGCGTCCCTGGCCGCGATGATTGCGCTGCCCAGGCTGGCGGACTTCAGCGCGATCAATGCCCGCAGCAGCACCGTGTGGCACGCGGCG
This sequence comes from Xanthomonas sp. NCPPB 1325, assembly GCF_041477645.2. NCBI lineage: Bacteria > Pseudomonadati > Pseudomonadota > Gammaproteobacteria > Lysobacterales > Lysobacteraceae > Xanthomonas > Xanthomonas sp. NCPPB 1325. The sequence goes on along the minus strand of NZ_CM192985.1, from coordinate 826,239 downwards.
ACCCGGCCGACATTGCCCTGGGACTGCATCACGGGCAGCGCCTCGCGCGCCATGCTCAGCGCCGCCGCGGCATCGCCGGTGTCGATCAATGCCTCGCTGGCGCTGGTCAGCGCCGCCGCCACGCCGGCCTGATCGCCCAGCTCGCGGCTGAGCGCCAGCGCGCGCCGGAAATGCAGCAACGCCGCTGCCGGCTGCTGCTGCGCCAGCGAGGTACCGTATTCGTATTCGATCAGGCTGCGCTGGAAGCGCGCCGGCTGGCCCTGCAGGCGCGCCAGGGCACGCTGCAGGTAATCCTGCGCGTCGGTGTCGTCGGCAACCCGGCCGGCCACGCGGCTGGCCAACGACCCGAGCTGGGTCAGCCCGTCCATTTCCAGACCCAGCTGATGTTCGCGCACGGCGCACTGGTAGCTGGTCTGCGCGGCGCTCCAGGCCTCGTCGCTGCTGCCGGAAGCCAGCATGCTCCACATGTCCACGGCTTCGACTTCGCACACCAGATCGCTGCGCCCCAGCGCGCGCGCCTGCTGCCGCAATGCATTCAACCGCGCCACCATGCCGCGATTGGGATTTTCGCGTACGTCGCTGAGCGCCTGCACGATCTCCAGCCACAGCCGCGCCTGCGCGGCGTTGCCGTGCAGTTGGTCCAGCAGGCCACGCGCCTGCGCCAGCGCCGCCTGTCGCGCGTCGGTGTCTTCCAGGGAGATCAGCACCCGGGCCTGCGCCAGCTGCGCCCAGAACTGCGCATCGCTGTCGCCATCGGCGCGCGCCCGCTGCAGCGCCTGCCGGGCGATCTGCAGGGCCTGCATCGGGTCGTCGAGCGTGGCCGATTCGATGGTCTTCCACGGCTGCGGCTGCGCCCAGCCCGGTGCACTGAACAACAGCACCATGCACGCAGTGAGCACACCTCGCCAGGCGGTCGCGGTCCTGCTCAACCGGTGCTCACGGTCGCTGCGGACCAGACCGCATGCGCAGCGCGCCCATGGCACTACACGTGGCAAGACCCGTGGCCCGGCCCGGGCTGGCTGTTTGCGGCGGCATCTCGGGCACTCCCTTGGTCTGACAGCGGTGGAATCCGGTGAGCCGCCTGCACGGCGCGCTCGATGTCTTGCGGCTGCAATGATGACTGGCAGACACGGCAGGTCACGTGAGCGCGCAGCGGGGTCGAGCCCGTTATCGGCCGCGTTGCGCACGTCTTGAATCGGGCTGCATGAATCGGTTGGGCGCGGCCCGCGTGCACATGACGGCCATGGCACACCGGGTGGCCTGCTGCACACGGTGCCCGAGGTTCACTGCGCAGATCGAGGTCACTCACCGGCTCGTCCGCACGCAGCCGAAGGGGTGTATCGCCGTTGTCGTTGGCTGCCGTGCGGTGCGGCAGGCCTTACGCTCACGCGGTGCGTCCTGCCGGCCAGCTGACACGATCGACATCGGCGATGCCGCCGGCCGCCACGCGCCACCTCGCGCGCCATGAAAACCGCCACACCCAGGCCACGTAAACTGCGCCACGGCGACTGCCGCCATCGATCCTGGAGACACCGTGACCTGCCCCCTGCCCCGCCTGCTCACGCTGCTGGCCATCGCCCTGCTGTCGGCCTGCGCCACCCAGGCGCCGCGCGCACCGCAACGCTCGCCGGAGGCGGTCAAGGCCGACATCGCACGGCGCCTGCCGGCCAACCTGCCCGACCGTGCCGGCTGGGCCAACGATGTCTACGTGGCGCTGTCGTCGCAGGCGCTGGACACCAGCGCCGAGCACATCTGCGCGGTGCTGGCGGTCACCGAGCAGGAGTCCACCTATCAGGCCAATCCCACCGTGCCCAACCTGGGCAAGATCTCGCGCGCGGAAATCGATCGCCGCGCCGGCGCGCACCACATTCCCGCCTTCATGGTCGATGCGGCGCTGCGCATCACCTCGCCGGACGGCCGCAGCTACGCCACCCGTATCGCCGCCGCCCGCACCGAGCAGGAGCTGAGCCGCATCTTCGAAGACTTCACCGGCAGCGTGCCGCTGGGCGCGCGCCTGTTCGACGGTCTCAACCCCGTGCACACCGCCGGGCCGATGCAGGTGAGCATCGCCTTCGCCGAACAACACGCGCAGCGCTACCCCTACCCGCCCGGCGACTCGATCCGCCACGAGGTCTTCAGCCGCCGTGGCGGGCTGTGGTTCGGCACCCAGCATTTGCTTGGGTACCCGGCCACCTACGACAAGCTGTTGTACCGTTTCGCCGATTTCAACGCCGGGTGGTACGCCAGCCGCAATGCCGCCTTCCAGGCGGCGCTGAGCAAGGCCAGCGGCATCTCGCTGGCACTGGATGGCGACCTGCTCACACCCGGCGCCAGCCTGGATGCGCCTGGCGGCACCGAACGTGCCACACGCGCACTCGCCAGCCAGCTGGCAATGAACGACCGCCAGATCCGTCGCGCCCTGGAGGCTGGCAACACGCTGGAGTTCGAAGACACCTCGCTGTACCGCGAGGTGTTCGCCCTTGCCGACCGCACTGCCGGCGCGCCCTTGCCGCATGCGGTGCTGCCCGGCATCACCCTGGACAGCCCCAAGATCACCCGCACACTCACCACGGCGTGGTTCGCCCAGCGGGTGAACGAACGCTGGAAGCGCTGCATGGGCAAGTGAGCCGCTTGGTGAAGTGCTGGCCGGCAAGCGCGGCAGCAGCGCTCATTGCCTGCGCCTTGCCTGCGGCAGGCTGCGCCATCGCGTGATTGCAACGGCGCCCACCATGCGAAGCACCGGGCGCCCCACCCAGCGCGGTGCACGCGGCGCACACGCTGGCAAGCCGCACAGGCGCGTCGCATCGCCACCATCGCTGCGTGCACTGCGGCGCAGCGCCGCCGTCCCGGCAGGCACCCGCACGGCGACCGGCGCTGCCGATGTCTCGCCTGCCAGGCCGCCCTGGCCGGCATGCATAGCGCACTGGCCTGTGCACCGGCACGACTTCTGGCAGAGGCATGCCCCGCCCCCGGCCGATAGCATCGGTCGGTCGCGCTGACCGTGGTCGTGCGCGCCCTTGTCCCGGAGAGTCCTACATGCCCACCCCGTTGCCGATGCGGCACCTGCTCGCCCCCCTCGCGCTGGCTGTGTCACCGGCCATCGCCAGCGCGCAAGCGCCCAGCGTCACCGAGGCCGACTACGCGCGTGCCGAACGCCTGATCAACCATCTCGCACAACCACTGCTCGACCATGCCCCCACGCGCGTCACCTGGCTCGATGCCACGCATGTGGCCTATGTCGATCACGATGCCAAGGGCAACCGCGTGCTGCAGCTGGATACCGCCACCGGCAAGACCGCGCCGCTGTTCAAACAGGCCACGCTGGTCGCTGCGCTCAACACGCTGCTCAAGACCGGCGACAAACCGCTCAAGGCCGACACCTTCGCACCGGTGGTCAAGCGCACCGCCGATGGTCGTTACCGCCTCAGTGTGCGCGATACCGCCGTGGTCTGCGATGCGCGGGCGCGCTGCAGCAAGCTCTACACAAAGGACAACCCCGAACCGGGTGTGCTGTCGCCGGATAAACGCAGCGAAGCCTTCATCCGCAACTGGAACCTGTGGGTGCGCGATCTGGCCAGCGGCCAGGAAACCCAGCTCACCCGCGACGGCGTGGAAAATTTCGGCTACGCCACCGACAACGCCGGCTGGCAGCACAGCGACAACGCCATCGTGGCGTGGTCGCCGGATTCGCGAAAGATCGCCACCTTCCAGCAGGATCAGCGCAAGACCGGCGACATGTACCTGGTCAGCACCAAGCTCGGGCATCCGGAACTGCAATCCTGGAAATACCCGCTGGCCGGCGACAAGGACGTGACCATGATCGAGCGCGTCATCATCGACGTGCCCGCGCGCAGCGTGCTGCGTCTGAAGCTGCCGCCGGATCAGCACCGCTCCACCTTGTGCGACGACGTCAGTTGCTCGCCGGGCCTGTGGGACGACGTGAAGTGGGCGCCGGACAGCAAGACGCTGGCGTTCGCCTCCACCTCGCGCTTCCACAAGCAGACCTGGCTACGTATCGCCGATGCCGGCACCGGCGCCGTGCGCACCGCGTTTGAGGAAACCGCCAAGACCTATTACGAAAGCGGCCAGGTCGCCGCCAACTGGGCCTATCTGCCAGCCAGCAACGAAGCGATATGGTTTTCCGAGCGCAGCGATTGGGGCCAGTTGTATCTCTACGATCTGGCCACCGGCAAACCCAAGCGCGCCATCACCAGCGGCGAAGGCAACGTCACCGAGCTGTTGCGCGTGGACCCGGTGAGCCGCACTGCATGGTTTGTCGGCGTCGGCCGCAGCCCGGGCGTGGACCCCTACTACCAGCAGCTGTGGAAAGTGAGCCTGGACGGTGGGCAGCCGGTACTGCTCACCCCCGAAGCAGCCGATCACAGCATTGCGCTGTCACCGGATGGCGCACGGTTTGTCGACACCTATTCCACCTCGGTCACCCCGCCGGTCACGCTGCTGCGCGATGCCGGCGACGGCCGCACCGTCAGCACCATGGCCACTGCCGACATCACCCGCCTCAATGCCGCCGGCTGGGTGCCGCCGGAACCGATCACGGTCAAGGCACGCGACGGCAAGACCACGCTGTACGGGCTGATGTTCAAGCCCAGCAACTTCGACCCGACGCGCAAATACCCGGTGATCGATTACGTCTACCCCGGCCCGCAGACCGGCTCGGTGCGCGGCCGCAGCTTCCTGGCCGGCCATGGCGACAATCAATCGCTGGCCGAACTCGGCTTCATCGTGGTCGCCATCGACGGCATGGGCACGCCGTGGCGCTCCAAGACCTTCCACGACACCTGGTACGCCAACATGGGCGACAACACCTTGCCCGACCAGGTCGCCGGCTTGAAGGAACTGGGCAAGCGTTACCCGTGGATCGATCTGGACCGCGTCGGCATCTGGGGCCATTCCGGCGGCGGCAATGCGTCCACCGCGGCGATGCTGCGCTATCCGGACTTCTTCAAGGTGGCCTGGTCGGAAAGCGGCAACCACGACAACCGCGGCTACGAAGACGACTGGGCCGAGAAGTATCACGGCGAGCACATCGTCAACGCCGACGGCACATCCAACTACGACGACCAGGCCAACGCCAACCACGCCGGCAAACTCAAGGGCCGGCTGATGCTGGTACACGGCACCCTGGACGACAACGTGCCGCCCTACCTCACCCTGCTGGTGGCCGATGCCTTGATCAAGGCCAACAAGGACTTCGACATGCTGATGCTGCCCAACGCCAAGCACGGCTATGCCGACCTCACCCCGTACGTCGCCCGCCGCCGCTGGGACTACTTCGTGCAGTACCTGCTCGGCGCCACACCACCGGCGCAGTACCAGATGAAGCCGATGCCGAAGGACTGAGCGGTGCTCACGCACAGCTCAGTCGGACGCCAATGCAGCGTCGTGCAGACCACCAATGGCCACACGCCCAGCGCGCTATGGCGCTAGCGCTCAGCGGTACACACTGCCGATACCTGCAGGTACCGATTACGCTGCAACGGCAGCCGGCGTATCGCTCACAGCCGACGCGTTTCAGCTGCCGGGCTGGCGGAAGAATGTGGTCGCCCACCCGCATCCGCCAGCCCGGTCACGTGCTCACCCATCCATGGCGACCCGATGGACGTGACTCGGCACCGCAGCCACCTCATCCATCCACAAAATGCAAATCGTCAGGCAGTGGCGGCGTTGGGAATCGTCGCTGTGGCGGGGGTTGCCTGGTTGTATTTGATCGAGGCAATCGTATTGCACAGTCCCACCAAGGTCTGCCAATCCTGGTTGGCGGAATTCAGGTTCGACTGAAGCTGTGGCAAGTTCAAATTGGTGACGTTGCCGTTGCAGTTGGTCAAGTCCGTCAGCACGGTGTTCAACTCGGACTCAAGTTCCTGCCAGACTTCCAATACCAGGGCAATCTGCGTGCTGGCCGCTTGCGAAAGCGCGATCAATCCATTGACCTGGTCATTCAGCACCGCCAGGCTGGCCGCCTGCTGGGTCACAGCATTCATATTGCTGTTGTCGGCCTCTACCTGGCTCTTCAACGCCTGAATCTTGTTCGATGCGATGACCATCGTGGTGATCAGCGCTGCTGCGGCGACGATCCCGAATGCCAAGCCGATCCCGAATGAGAAAATTGCAATCACCGCGCCAGTAAAGAAGGCGACACCTGCGGCAATCGCAGATGCCGTCTCAACGGTTTGCCAATGGCTGATTTCCGACTGCAGCGACGCGATATCGGCCTTGAACGCAGCGATCTTGGCCTGATCCACCTCCTGCTCCTTGGTCGAATCAACGACTGCCTGCGTCAGCACTGCCGCATCGGAGGTCAGGTTATTGCTGAATGTGGTGATGGACTGCTGGACATTCACCGCGCTCTGCGTATAGGACGTGATTTGGGAGATCATGCTGCCGAACTGAGACTTCAGCGCAGCAATCGCAGCGGCATTGGTCGGATCGTTCTGCAGCACCGCCACCAGGGAATTGATGGTGGACATGCTGACATTGAAGGAAATGCCATAGCCCGCAATCGAGTTGGGGATACTGACGAGATTGGTCGCAATCGGATACCAGCCATTGGCGTGAATCTGTGCATCGCTGAACGCTGTCTGGAACGTGCTGTACCACGTGGGCGAAGGCGAGATCGTTGGCAACTGCGTATTGCCGATGCCCAAGACATAGGCCATGACCGCATTATTGGCATTGAATGCGTTTGCAAGTTGCTGATCGATGGGCAAGGGATCGTTGGAGACGGCAGCCAATACACGCGAGGTACCGATCGCACTCGCGATGCTGGTCACCTGCGGGGCCGAACTCAGAGCAAAGGGAAAAAACGGCTTCTTCTGCGCTTGCATGGATCGTCTCCTGATGCTGTCAACCACTGAATCGAGGAATGTCACCGCCAGATCCGGACCGCTGGTTCTCGGATCCAGACGTTCTGTTTACGTCACCTGGGTGTGGTCCAATGGATCCGTTCGCCTTGGGTCCATGCCGGATTGCGACCACCGATGCCCGAACCCGGACGCGTTGGACGCTCCATCAACGCTTGCCATTGAACACAGCCACTGCCGGCCTGCTGCCACACCGGGACAGCACCAATGATCGATGCTCTCGAGAACGCGGCCGTGCTATCTGCGAAAGCACCGAGTGCCCGAGAACCCCAGCATCCCCGAACCGATGCGCACCGACCCGTCGATTTGTCTCAGCCGGCACATCGTCCGGCAGGTGCAGGCTCTACCACGCCGATCGCCAGTGGCGTCCATAAACAGCGGATGCGCTGGTCGATCACCTCCACTGCAATGGCGATCACGCCGCATCGGTGTTCGCCCCGACGCGCTCAGCCGACAGTTCGCGTCGGCACACCCAACAGACCGATACGCCGGAACCACATCTCCAATGGCACCGTCACCAGCGGCGGCGCTGCGGCCAGCAGGCTCAGTACCCAGGCCCACCACGGCCAGCGCAGCCGCAGCGCGGCAAGCACGCTCACCGCCAGATAGAACAGGAAGGCCGCGCCGTGCAGGCGACCGAACAACCAAACCACCAGCTCGGTGCTCTGCAAGCCGTACTTGAGAAACATGCCGAGCAACAGGCCGGCCCAGGTCAGTCCCTCGAAAAATGCAGCCAACGCAAACAGCCGGCCAATCGGCGACAACGCAGAAGACGCACGCATGCAACACTCCAGTGGACACAGGGATTGCCGCGACGCGATGGCGGCGGCGACGCCCGCTGGCCCACCGAGTTTACAGGTGGTGACCGCAGCGGGTGCCGGTGCACTGCTGCCAAGCGTCCGAGCCCACTCCTGCAGTGCATCTGGCTGGAGCAACGCACCAGTTGCCCGTCCAGGCAATAATGCAGGTCTTGTTGTCCTCAGGCCCGCACCATGCGTCTCGCCCTGCTGCTCTCACTCCTGCTCGCCTTGCTGCCCGTCACGGCATCAGCCCTACGCGTCCACGAGGGCGACCTGCTGTTCGTCACCGCCGCACGTACCGGCCTCAGTGGTGCGATCGACGATGCAACCGCAAGACCGGGCGCGCCCAGCTTCGACCATGTGGCACTGGTCGCGCACGAAGGGAACACGCAGATCGTCCTGCACGCCGACGAACAGGGCTCGCGCCAGCAGTCACTGCGCACGTTCATCGACGAGGCGACCGCCAAGCATCGGCAGATCATCGTGTATCGCCTCACGCCGGAGCATCGCCCTGCCATTGCAGACGCCGTCGCCCAGGCGCGCCGTATGCTCGGCAAACCCTACAACGACACCTATGTGCCGAACGAAGACAGCTATTACTGCTCGGACTTCATCGAGCGCGCGTTCCGGGCACATCATGTCTTTGCGCTGCAACCGATGAACTTCAAGAACCTGCAGACCGGCAGGATCTCCCCATACTGGACGGATTTCTACCGCAGCCGCGGCATGCAGGTTCCGCAGGACGTACCCGGCAGCAACCCGAACGATATGGCGCACGCACCAGCGCTCGCCGTGGTCGGACAATTGAACTGAGATGCGCGATCAAGGTGTCGAGACGCAGCCGGTGAGCGGCGCGGCGCGCTGGTCTCAGACGCCGGGCACGACAAGAGCGCGGCGTCTATCGCGTATCTGCGTGAGCAGGTGTTGCCCTTCATCGCGCAGCACTACCGCACTGACGAACAGTGGCGCCTGTATCTTGGTCATTCGTATGGCGGCCTGCTCGGAACCGAGATCCTGCTGAGCACACCGCAGATGTTTTCCGGCTACATCCTGGGCAGCCCGTCGTATTGGTACGGCGCGCATGTCATGGCGCAGCGTGAAGCTGCCTACGCCACCACCCACACCGATCTCCCCGCGCAGCCTACCTGTATGTCGGCGAGTACGAACAGGTGCGTTACCACAAGAACTACGACATGGTCCCCGACGCACGGCGCATGGTGCAGACGGCACGCAACCGCCACTATCCGTCGCTGCGGATCGACCTCGATGTGCTCAACGACGAAGACCACCTCAGCGCGGCTCCACGCGGCGCCACGCATGGGCTGAAGACGCTGCTGGGCACCGCAACCGCGCAGCGCGCCCCCCCGCTGAGCTGACGACCCAAGGTTTGCCCCCCCCGACTTCCGGCACATGGCGCAATTACAACAGCGCTTATATATTCGTGTCATGAGCACGCCCTCACCCACACTCGGTACCCTGGTCCGGCATCTGATCGAGTTGCTGGACGGCGACCTGGAAGCGGTCTATGCAGCCTCGGGGCTGGCGTGGCGGCCGCGCTATACGCCGGTGTTGCGCGTGCTCATGCGGCTGGGGCCCGTTTCCATCAAGGTGCTTGCGCAAGAGATCGGCATCACCCATTCCGCCGCCAGCCAGACCGTTGCGCAGATGGTCAAGCAACGCTTGGTCGCCCTCAAGCCCGGTACGGATGCGCGCGAGCGCATCGTGGTGCTCACCGCCAGGACCAGGCAGATGATTCCGGCATTGCAACGGCAATGGGCGGCCACCAATGCAGCCGCCGCACAACTGGACGCGGAGCTGTCCGTTCCCTTGTCTGCGGTGCTTGCAGAGGCCATTGCCGCATTGAACCAACGCTCCTTCGCCACCCGTATTTCCGCGGCAGCGACCGCACCTGCCCCATAGCCGCAGCATCCACAAGGAGTCGCACATGCATGCAATGACGCAATTCAATGGTCCCCTCGCGGCATCTCCAGCAACGCACGCATCGCAGCGCATCGAACTGGGCGAGCGTGGCGTCCTGCGCCCCGGCCGGCTGCGCTGGCTGCGCGCATGCGGCTGGGCAGTGGCGCTATTCTTCCTGGTGGCCATTCCAACCGGCGTGGTCACGCGGTTTCTCGGCAGTCTGTGGCCAAAGACCAATGAGCCGGTGCAGTTCGTGGTCAGCCTGGTCGGGGCGCTGGTCGCGTTGGGCATCTATACGCTGGCGGTCCGCCTGGCCGAAAAACGCACCCCATCGGAAATCGCATTACGCCCCATGCTGCCGCAGTTGACCATCGGCCTGTTGGCGGGTGCCGCGATGTTTGCCACGGTGATGGGCATCATGGCGCTGTTCGGCCTGTACGACATCCAGTTCGTCGGCCCGGCATCGGCCTGGACGCCGCTTCGCAAAGCGCTGCAGGCCGGCGTGGTGGAAGAGCTGATGATGCGTGCGGCCATTCTGCGTCTGGTGTGGCGTGCATTCGGCCCGTGGACGGCGTTTGCAGTGTCCTCGGCAGTGTTCGGCATCTCCCATCTGGGCAACCCCAATGCCACGGTGTTTGCCGCGCTCTGCATCGCACTGGAAGCCGGGGTCATGATGGGCGCCTTCTACGCGCTCACCGGGCGCATCTGGGTGTCGATCGGTGCGCATGCCGCCTGGAATTTCACCCAGGGCTACCTGTTTGGCGCCGCCGTCTCCGGTGTGGCAGCGGGCCCCGCCATCGCGCGCAGTACATTCAATGCCGCGCTGCCGGAATGGCTGACCGGCGGCACGTTCGGCCCCGAAGCATCGTTGGTCGGCATGCTGGTCTGCCTCGCCGTCGGCCTCTCGGTCGTGTGGCTGGCATGGCGCCGCGGTCAGTTCGCCAGGCAATGAGGCGACGCCCGCATTTCGCACGCCTTATTGATCCGTTCGCTGTGGCGGCAGCTGCAGAGGCTGCGCGCCGCATGACCTACGCACCACCCGGTTGCCACGCGCCGCCACCCGGCGGCGCGTGGCGAACAGCAAGCACCGGCATACGGGCGCAACCGATGCACGGCGTGCACAAGGTCTTGCCAGCGCCCACACATGCCCGGCCCTAGTGTGTGGCGATCCACAACAGCGTGACGTTCGCAGTGCCATTGGTTTGCGCTCGTCGACCACAGGCAGAGGTGCACATGGCTTTGATTCATTCCATCCTGATGAGCGCCGTCGCCGGCATGCGCTCGATGACGCCGCTGGCAGCAGTGGCCAACGCCGCCCGCACCGGCAAGCTTCCTGCTGACAATGGCGCCCCGGCGTTGCTTGCCAACCCTGTCGCCTCGGCGGGCATGCTGGCGCTGGCCGGCGGTGAGCTGGCGGGCGACAAGATGAAGACCGCCCCGGACCGCATCGTGCTCCCCGGAATGATCGCCCGCATCGCCACCGGCGTCATCGTCGGCACTGCGTTGGCGCCGCGCGAGCAACGTGGCATTGCCGCCCTGCTCGGTGCAACCACCGCGGTCGCCGCTGCCTATCTCACCTTCAACGCCCGCATGCGCGCCATCGAACGCTACGGCCAGACCAGCACCGGCATTGTCGAAGACGCCATCTCGGTGGGAGCGGCCACCTTGATCATCCGGGACGCCGCAAGCGCTAATTCCCGCTGACGTGCCTGCATGCAGTGCTACGCCATGGTTCGACTTCTGCACCGTGGCCGCAGCACGGCCGTGCTGCAGTACCCCGCCTGGCGTTAGGCGCGCGCTTCCGGCGCCTCGGCCATTGCGTTCCACCCTTGCTGCACACTCCATCGCCAAGCTGCAATCGGGCACATAGGCTGCCTGAAACGCCTGCACTTCAACCGCCACGCCCGTGGGGTGCATCCAGATCCAGCAGCGGCCCCATCGGCACGATTCCGGTCGGATTGATCATGCCGTGGCTTTGGTAATAGTGGCCCTTGATATGCTGGAAATTCACCGTCTCGGCGATTCCCGGCATCTGGTACAGCTCGCGCAGGAAGCCGGACAACTGCGGGTAATCGGCAATCCTTTTCAGATTGCATTTGAAGTGCCCCACATACACCGCATCGAACCGCACCAAGGTGGTGAACAGGCGCCAGTCCGCTTCGGTCAAGGTGTCGCCGCATAGATAGCGCTGCTGGCCAAGGCGCGCCTCAAGCCAGTCCAGTGAGGCGAACAGTGGCGTCACGGCCTCTTCGTAGGCGTGTTGGGTGGTCGCAAAGCCCGCCTTGTAAACGCCGTTGTTGACGGTGTCGTACACGCGTGCGTTGACCGCGTCGATCTGCTCACGCAGGTGCGCAGGGGAGTAATCGCCCGCGCGGGCACCCACGTCGTCGAAGGCGCTATTGAACATGCGGATGATGTCGGCCGATTCATTGCTCACCACCGTGCCGCGCTCACGGTCCCAGAGCACCGGCACCGTCACGCGGCCGGAGTAGCGCGGATCGGCCTTCAGATACACCTCGTACAAGCGCGTGGCATGGTTGACCGGATCGTCTACCACGCCCGGACCAGGGTCGAAGGTCCAGCCCTGCTCACCCATCAGCCAGTGCACCACCGACACATCGATCAAGGCCTCCAGCCCCTTCAGCCGACGAAAGATCAGCGTGCGATGCGCCCACGGGCAGGCCAGCGACACATACAGGTGGTAGCGGCCCGCGGCCGCCTTGAACCCACCTTCGCCATGCGGCCCGGCCGACCCATCGCGTGTCACCCAGTTGCGAAACTGCGATTGAGAACGCTCGAATCGCCCGTCGCTCTTGTCGGTGTCGTACCACCGGTCTTGCCACTTGCCATCGACCAACAGGCCCATCGTGTTCTCCCGCCACAGCATGAGCGGCCACCCTAGCCCAGCAGCACTGGAGGGTGCGTGAGCGCTAAGCCATCCACACCGCACCGCTTGCCGCTAGGCAAAGGCAGCGAAGACGGGCCTGCACATATCCGCGGCGGGCGCGAGCAGCGCCTGGGCAGCCGCTCGGTTGCCGGTCACGCATCGTCGTAGCTAGGTGGCTGGCCACCCGGCCGGCGGCATTGGCGCCAACCTGCCCGGATCGGTGAAAATAACGCGTCATCGCGCCTTGGGGCCGCCCGGCGCCCACACTCGCCGCTCCCTGCCGCGGCCTCCTTCACGCGTGCCTGGCACGCGACCGATGCCCAACGTCTTTCCCGGATCTGCCTTGAACACCACCACCCCGCCCCTGCCCGCCAACGACGACCTGCCCCTGACCGACCGCCTGCGCGCGGCGCTGGATCTGCTGGAGGCCATCGAGGCCGACCGCAGTGTGCTCGACACCTTGCCCGAGGCCGATCGCGTGCGCCTGCATCAGGTGGTCGCCAAGGTCTATCACCCCGAGCCCAAGGCGCGGCGGCAGCTGCTCAAGCAGCGCGAACGCGAGCGGCATCAGGAAAAGGTGCGCAAGGCCGAAGCGCTGCTGGAGCAGCGTGGCATCCGCGCACTGCGGCGCAAGCCGGTGTTCAGCACGCCGAACTACTTTCCGCCGCATGCCGCCGGCCTGCACGACGCGCACAACGGCGAGAACGCCGCCGAGGCACCGGAGCAGCTGCACTCGCCGGAGCTGCGGCACTGCTATGTGTGCAAGCAGAAGTTCACCCAGCTGCATCACTTCTACGACCAGATGTGCCCGGCCTGCGCCGAACTCAATTTCTTCAAGCGCACCGAAACCGCCGACCTGCGCGGGCGCGTGGCGCTGCTCACCGGTGGGCGGGTGAAGATCGGTTATCAGGCCGGATTGAAGCTGCTGCGTGCCGGCGCGGAATTGATCGTCACCACGCGTTTTCCGCGCGATTCGGCCGCCCGTTATGCGGAAGAACCGGATTTCGCGCAGTGGGGCCACCGCCTGCAGGTCTTTGGCCTGGATCTGCGCCACACGCCCAGCGTGGAGGCCTTCTGCAGCCAATTGCTGGCCACCCGCGAGCGGCTGGATTTCATCATCAACAACGCCTGCCAGACGGTGCGCCGCCCACCACAGTTCTATGCGCACATGATGGCCAACGAAACCGCTGCCCTGCATGACCTGCCGGAGACGGTGCAACAACTCGTCGGCCATTACGAAGGCCTGCGCACGCCCGAATTGCTGCGCGACGCATCGGCCACCGCGCTGCCGGCCGTGCATGGGCGTGGTCTCGACGATGCAGACGGCCTCACCCGCGCTGCAGAGCTGTCGCAGATCGCACTGCTGGACGACGAGCTGGTGGGTCAGGAACACCTGTTCCCCGAAGGCCGGCTGGACCAGGACCTGCAGCAGGTCGATCTGCGCGGACGCAACTCCTGGCGCCTGCTGATGGCCGAAGTGCCATCAGTGGAGCTGCTGGAAACGCAACTGGTCAACGCCATCGCGCCGTTCATCATCAACGCGCGCCTGAAGCCCCTGATGCTGCGCACGCCCGAACGCGACAAGCACATCGTCAACGTCTCGGCGATGGAGGGCCAGTTCTATCGCAACTTCAAGACCACACGTCACCCGCATACCAACATGGCCAAGGCCGCGTTGAACATGATGACGCGCACCTCCGCGGCCGATTATCAAAACGACGGCATCCACATGAACAGCGTCGACACCGGCTGGGTCACCGACGAAGATCCGGCCGACATTGCCGCGCTCAAGGTCCAGCAGGAGCGCTTCCACCCGCCGCTGGACATCGTCGACGGCGCCGCCCGCATCGTCGACCCGATCATCCACGGCTTCAATACCGGCGAGCACGTGTGGGGCCAGTTCCTGAAGGATTACGCGCCGACGGATTGGTGATGGATCAGGCCGCACCGGCGCACCGCATCGTGATGCGATGCCGGCTCCGCACACGCGCACCGGCCAGTGCGTGCGCAGGCCTCACGTGGCGGTCCATTGATTCGCGGAAGCACGCGTCGGTTCGCGCTCCGGCCCCGTGCCGGTTCGGCATGCATGTTGAACTGTCGTCCCTCGCATCGCTGGCCCTAACGTACAAGACGCATGAGGTCAGGGTGGAGACCTGCAACGCGTCGCCGAGCCCTGCGTGCGTTTGAAGTTGCATCAACGAGGCAACGCATGAACGGGCCACTTCATCCAACCCAAGACAGTCCGGCTTGACGGCACCTCTTAGCGTTGCATCAGACACCCCTCACCCGCCTGATCGACCACCCGCGGCACAGGAGCTCCTGCATGTCAGCACCGTACGGCGCACTCGCCTTCATCGGCTTCGGCGAAGCCGCATGCGCATTCCACGAGGGTTGGGCACTCGATGGTCAGCGCCGGATCACGGCCTACGACATCAAGAGCGACCACCCCGAGACGCAACCTGCCATGCATGCGCGCTACCTCGACCATGCCGTGGTGGGCTGCGAAAGCGCCGCAGCTGCAGTGGAACAGGCAGATATCGTCTTCAGCCTGGTCACTGCCGACCGTGCGCAAGCGGCAGCACACGCAGCAGCGCCTGCCCTGCGCAAGGCAGCGCTCTGGCTGGACTGCAACTCGTGTGCACCCGGCACCAAACAGGCGGCAGCGGCCGTGATCGAAGCGGCTGGCGGCCGCTATGTCGACGTTGCGGTCATGGCCCCGGTGCTGCCGCAACGGCACCACGTGCCGCTGCTGGTGAGCGGCCCGCATGCGCCTGCCGCGCTGACCGTGCTGCAGGCGCTGGGCATGCGGCCCGAGATCACTGGCGACCTCGTCGGCCAGGCCTCGTCCATCAAGATGCTGCGCTCGGTGATGGTCAAGGGTATCGAGGCGCTGTGCGCCGAATGCTTCATCGCCGCACGGCGTGCAGGTGTCGAAGACCAGGTCATCGCATCGCTTAATGCGTCTGCACCACAACGCACCTGGGGCGAGCAGGCCAGCTACAACATGGAGCGCATGATGGTGCACGGCGTCCGCCGCGCGGCAGAGATGCACGAGGTTGCCGCCACTGTGGCCGCCCTGGGCCTGCCTGCCGAGATGGCATCGGCGACTGCCGCGTGGCAGCAGCGGATCGGCAACACCGCGCTCGATGCCGGTCGTGAGGTACTGAATGAGCGGTTGGATCGGGTCTCCGCGGCGCTAGGCCAGCGGTGACGCAGTGGGCGCGCATCCTCGCGGCCTGACCGCTTGCCCTCGCACCACCTCGCACCTGCCAGGCTCAGCGGCGTCGAGGCGGGGCGTCTTTGTTGGCCTGCGCACGTGCAAGCACATTGGCCGCTGCGATGACGTCATTGAGTTCCTGACGAAACCCATCCACGTGCGCCGGCGGCACCATCCCCTCGAAGCTGCCGCGGTCGAACACCGGCCTGGCCTCCATGAAAAAACCGTCGCGGCCTTGCACCACGAACTGGAAGCACGCCTGCCACCGCGGGTCGGGATGGGCAGACAACTCGACGGTGATCTTGCTGCCGGCGCGCCCCGTGTCGCCGGGCGCGACAGTCACGGTTCGCGCTGTGATCTGGTTACCACTATTCATGCGCGCAATGATCGAAAATGGCGAATCGAGACGCCGTGAGCCGGCGGGCCCGCTCCGGAATCGAGCCATAGGAATTTTCTATTGGATTGGCGCCCACCTTCACACCAACATCACGCTGTCGGACACGAGGCCATGGGCCGCTCATCTCGTGGGATGCGGAGCACATCCAGAGCCGGCACTCCAACAGCAACTGTTTGTGTGCGAGGGGAAGCATGCAGCTGATCAGAACGCATCAACGTGCCATCCATGCGGCACTTGTCACTGGCTACGTCACGCTGCTGAGTGGCGCCTGCTGGGTTTTCACGCACCTGCACTAGGTCGGCGCATCTCGGCACATTGCCACGCTGCGATGCCGTACGGCGTTCGGCGTCCGGGCAGCTGATTTCAGACGCCGTCGGCTGGTTGCCCTATCCGGCGATGGGGCGACTGCGCCAGTGCACGCCTGCAAGGCTGCCCGTGCCCTGGGGGCATGAAACGGTCACTCATCCGTCAACGCACGCGGCTCGCGTTGCCGCGCTGCGCGCGCAGCAGATGGTTCGCAGCGCAATCGCACAACGCCAGCAGCGACGACACACCCTGGTCAATCAGTGTCCAGGCCAACGCACCCGCTCAGTGAAGGGCGGCCCGTTGCCCCTGCTCCAACCGCTCCGGCGTCGCCGTGCGGCCAGGCGAGCTCAATTGTTGCAACCACGTGCACAACGGTCGTGCTCCCTTGCCACACCATTGATCAGATCGGCGCTAGCGTCGCACCACTCCTCAGAAGACGCGCAGATGACCGACAACGGCAAACCCAATCCCATCATCGACACCCTCGCAAACATCATCGGCACCCTTCGCGCCGATGACGACATGCACCAGGTAGCACTGGCGCACGAAGCGCTGGAACCCAAGGCCATCGAAAAATTGACGCCACAGGAAGCACGGCAGCAGCCCACCATTGCCGATGCGGTCAACAAGGTATTGCAGGACCAGGGCAAGACCACCGACCCGGAAGTCCTGGTGCCCGGCGTCAAACGCACGGCGCACACGCTGGAGACGCCAGCAGGCAATCTTCCGGCACTGATCTATACCCCTAGCGGCGGCACGCAACTGCCGGTGATCGTCTACTTCCATGGTGGCGGCTGGGTGATTGCCAACGCGCAGGTGTATGACGGCGGCGCACGCGGGCTAGCCAAGGAAACTGGCGCCATCGTCGTCTCGGTCGACTATCGCCCAGCGCCCGAACACACATTCCCCGCCGCCTGGGACGACGCACTCGCCGCGTACGAATGGGTGCTGGCCAACGCGGCAAGCATCGGCGGCAATCCCCAGCGCGTTGCCCTTGCAGGCGAAAGCGCAGGCGGCAACCTGGCCATCGCCACCGCCGTGGCCGCGCGTGACAAGGGCCTGCAGGCACCCACGCACATCCTGGCGGTCTACCCGGTCGGGCAAACCGGCAGCCTGCACACAGAGTCCTATATCGAAAACGCCATCGCCAAACCCTTGAACAAAGCCATGATCGAATGGTTTGTCGGCCACCTGATCTGCAGCGATGCCGACAAGGCGGACACGCGCCTGGATCTGGTCAACGCCAACCTGCGCGGCCTGGCACCGGTGACGCTCATCAACGCCACCATCGACCCGCTGCGCAGCGACGGCGCCAAGCTGGAAGACGCCTTCAAGGAGGCCAATGTACCGGTCGAGCGCGAGGTCTACACCGGCGTGACGCACGAGTTCTTCGGTTGTGCGGCAGTCGTTGCCAAGGCGAAGGCCGCGCAGGAATACGCAGGCAAGCGGCTACGTGAGTCGTTTCGCTAGACAAGCCACCGCGCTTGGCACAGCGGTGGTGCCCCGCAATAGCAGGGACAGATAACGTACAACGCACGAGGGCCGCCCGGGCATACCAGGTGGCCCTCGGCTTTCTCTCTTTTCTACGTTATTAAAACTATTACTGTCGGGACAGGCGATTGGCTCGGAACTGCCTAACACGCGTCGCGCTGTGCCCAGCCTGGGACTGAAAAGGCTACTGCAGCAGCCACCCGCCACAGTCATTGCATGTACGATCCATCCAGGGGAAGAGTCGAGGTCAGACAAGGAGTTCGCCATGCCCGGGTCCCACTCCAAACGTGCTGTCGCCTACGCACAGGTCAGGCGCGCACTACAATCCGGCCGGTATCCGCCCGGTCAGCGCATCGACCCGGGAACACTGGCTAAAGAGTTCAAGGTCAGCCCCACGCCGGTGCGCTTTGCGCTGTATCGCCTGGTTGGCGAAGGCCTGCTCATCGATCACGCACGCTATGGCTTGCAGGTACCGCTGCTCACTGAGGTCGCGCTGCGGGATCTCTATGACTGGATGGATCGCCTGTTGCAGATGGCCTGCGAAATCGGCGTTGCATCGATGCCGCATGCCCCCGGCGAGCAGGAGCCCACCACAGCCCCTGCAGATGTGATTAAGGAGACCTGGAAGCTCTTCGACGCCATTGCCCACGCCACTGCGCATTGGTCGCTGCATCAAGCCGTCAGGCAGACCAATGACCGATTGGCCCCGGTGCGACGTGCCAAACATGGCCTGCTCGACGCCCTCGAAGAAGAACTGGCAGAGCTCACGTTGCACTGGCAGCGGCACGACCTTGCGGCGCTGCAAACGGCGATGCATGCCTATCACGTGCGCCGCATCCAGGCCGTGCCGCGCATCGTGGCCGCCATGCATGAGCGCAGCCGTCAGGCTTGACGGTTTGGCGGCTGACTGTCGCCAGCGCATGGCCTCGCAAGATCTGCATGCTGCGCCGGCGCACTGCCGGCAACGTGCACCTGATGCGGCATGTGCGGCGCGATGCGACGCCACCGGCAAAGTTTCCACGGCCATCTTCGATGGCGGTCACACAGTGAATTTAATTATTGCGGTGTTACGACTTAATCATTTGAAAATCAACAGTCCCGTTTCCTAACGTGTTGGTGTCATGGATCCCATGACACAACCAGGAGACAGCGATGAACATCAATGACACCACCCACAGCGATGCATCCAGCGAGATCACGGTGCTCGGCGTTGCCAGCACCGACACCAAGGGCGGCCCGCTCGCTGGCGAAGAAATCGGCGGCTTCAATGTGCCGGGCATTTCCGAAGAGTGAACCCGAGGCGTGCCTATGCGCACGCCTCTCCCACCAGGAGTAGAAACCATGGATACCAGCAACGACAACACTCGTACCACGGCGTTGGACCAGGATCTCATCGTGCTCGGGGTCGCCAGCCTGGATACACAGGGCGGGCCATTGGCCGGCGAGGAAATGGGTGGCACCACCACGCTGGGCATCAGCCAGGACTAGGCACGGCTAACGCGCGGCAGTCGCCACTCGGCTGTACATGCCGATGCGTCACTTCCCAGGCCACGGGGCGCACTCCAGCGGTGCGCCCCTTCTCTCTCTCTCCAGGACCACGCCATGCAGCGCTACACCTTGCGCGACGACCTATCGTTTTGCCGCATCGGCGAGCGCCTGGTGTTCCTGGATGTCGGCAACGACCGCTACTTCCGTCTACCAAGTGCACAAGAACACTCCCTGCTCGCCTATCTCGCGCACGACCCGGTATCGGAGCTGGAGATCAATGCGCTTGTCGAACCGGGACTGCTGGTGGAAGGCGCGCAAGCGGCCGCCTGCCCGCAGCCTTCCGTCATGCCGGTCGCGCGTAGCGCGATAGAAATGCCCATACCAGCGCGACGACCACAGCTGTTTGAAACGCTCGAGGTGCTTGCGCTTGTGCTGTCCACACGCCTGGCGCTGAAGCGCACTCCGCTCAGTAAGATACTCGGCAGCCTCTCCGCTGGAGTTCAGCAACGGGGGATGCAGCAATGTTCGGTCGCCGGACTCGAGCAACGGCTCACCGATGCGGCATCGGTCTTCAGGCACGCACGCCTGTGGGTGCCGGTCGAGATGCGCTGCCTGCTCGATTCGGTCGCGTTGGCAAGATTCCTGCGGAGACGCCAGCTCGATGCCCGGATTGTCTTCGGCGTTGCGCTCGATCCGTTTTCGGCGCATTGCTGGGTGCAGGCCGGCGATCTGGTCTTGAACGACACGGTTGGAAACGTCCACGCGCATACGCCCATCCGGGTGGTGTGATGTACCGCTACATCGCCCTGCTCAAGCATCCGCACACACGCCGCGAGGGCAACCGCGTCGCTGTCGATGAGGCACTGCGACAGATCGGGCTGCTTCCACGGCAACGCACGGAATACATCGATCTGTACGCATCAGACGACACGCCCGTGCTCGACCTGCCTGGTGGCGGTGCACTGATCGGCCATGTCTTTTCGCGGCGCGACAATGCCCCCTTGCTGGACGGCGCATCGCTGCATGCACTGTCGGCAGCACAGCGAACATGGCACCTGATCGATGCGTACTGGGGCGAGTACCTGCTGTTGCACGCACCGCACGAGGCGCCGAGCACTGTCACCTTCATGCGCGAGCCCTCCGGCGGCGTGGCCTGCGTCTACGCGCTACAGCATGGCTTCGTCACTTCAGACATCTCGATCGCCACGCATGCGGGTCTGTACACGCGTGAGATCGATTGGGACTCCATCGCTCACCATCTGCGCTACCCGCACCTCAAGACCGAGCGCACCGGGCTGGTCGGGGTGCGCGAAGTGCTGCCGGGCAGCCAACTGCGCATCCAGTCCGACCGCAGCAGTGTCGAACAGGTCTGGAGCCCCTGGGATTTCGTCGCAGCACCGCAGCGCCGGCATGACCCACTCGACGCACAGGCGCAGGTACGTCAGGCGGTGGCCGCCAGCGTCACGTGCTGGGCGCAGACCGATGTGTCCGTGCTGCTGGAACTCTCTGGCGGGCTGGACTCCTCCATCCTCGCCGCATGCCTGAAAGACACCACCGCGCGCGTGGCATGTTGCAACTTGGTCACGCCGGTGCCTGGCGCCGACGAGCGGCACTATGCCCGGCAGATGAGCGACCTGTTGGGCACCGAGCTGATCGTGCGCACCCTGGGGTTCGACGCTGCACCGGTCGATTTCGCACCGCCGGCACATGCGGTCGTGCCCAGCACCTGGTTTCTGCAACATGCCTCCAATGCGCTGAAAGAAGCGATCGGCACGCAGCTGGCCATTACCAGTTTCTTTTCCGGCGGCGGTGGCGACACCGTGTTCTGCAACACCAGAACCGCCGCGCCCGCCGCAGATGCCTTCCGTGCAGGCGGCCTGCGCGCCGGCGTCAGCGCAGTCCATGCGCTTGCCGAACTGCACCAGTGCACGCTCTGGAAAGCAGGCAGGCTAACGATCAAGAAACTCCTCGCCAAGGCCGGACCGCCACGCACGCCGGAGCGATCGTTCCTGCCAGGCACGCAGGCTGCGGTTCCACTGCAATCACATCCCTGGTTCGATGCCCCACCCGACAGCCTGCCCGGTGACCGCGAACGTATCGTCGATCTGGCCGGCACCCAGGTGTTCCGCGATGGGCTGGCACGCAGTGCGTCGTGGCACCTGCGCATGCCGCTGCTGTCGCAACCGGTGGTGGAGGCCTGCCTGACAGTGCCGAGCTGGATGTGGATCGCTGGCGGCCGCAATCGCGCTGTGGCACGCGATGCGTTTGCGGATGTGCTGCCTGCGCAGATCCTGCATCGCCGCAGCAAAGGCACCTTCATGAACTACTCCGGCGCGGTCTATCGTCGGGGCAGGCAGCAGATCCGCGATTATCTGCTGCAGGGCCGGCTTGCAGGCCAAGGGCTACTGGACGCCGATGCCCTGCGCCACCATTTCGACCACACATCGGCCGACAGCGACCACAGCGTCATGCGCATCTTCGACCTGTGTGCGGTCGAGAACTGGGTCTGTCATCAGCGCTGACGTTGCCTGCGCTGCGTAGATGCGTGTCGCCCGCACCAACGTGCCACACGCCAGCCGCACCACGCACGCTAGTTGCCACGCGCCGGCAGTGCCGCCTTGATTGCGCGCCAGCGCGCGTACTGCGCGGCCTTTTCCGGCGCAGCGTCCTGGTAGTCCTGCAACCAGAAACGAAACCAGTCCACATTGCGTGCATACACCGCCAACTTGTGCCGGGGTTGAAACTTCTGGTGCGGCTCGTTCGGAAACACATAGAGTTCGGCACGCTGCGCACTTAGCAGCGGAATCACATAATCCAGTGCGTATAGGTACTCCTGCTCGGAATGCTGGAACAGGATGGGCGCGCGAATCCGCTCCAGCTTGAACGCCGGCGACAGTGCCTTCCACCGCTCGGGTGTCTGCTCCGGTGCACCCAGGCCCCACATCTCGCGCAGCCCCTTGAGGAAGGGCTCGCCCTTCATGCTGCCGAACAGGTAGTACGACGGCGACACCACCGGGTTGGCCACCGAAGCGGCGGCCAGCAGGTTCGATTCGGTCGCCGTCCACAAGGTCACCGCACCGCCGAAGCTCAGCCCGCCCATGCCCACCCGCGTGCGATCGATGCCGGCCTGCGACGACAACAACGCCACCGCGCTGTCCACCGCCGCCAGCCCTTCGCCGTGCCGTTCCACCGCATCCATGGTGTAGCCGGGCAACTGGTTGATGCACAGCGCCGCGATTCCCAGTTGCGCAAACGCCGCCAACGGCCACTCGTCGCCAACCCCTCCGCGGACGAAGCCCGGGCAACTGTAGTAGGTAACGAACAAGGGCGCCTGGCCGTCGGTGTGGCCGTGTGCCGCAAAGAACCGCCCGCTGTAGTGTCGCCCGCGGCTGTCGGTCCACTGCAACAGACGCGCGGGCGTCGCGTTTGCCATGTCCACCGCCAACGCCGCATTGGGGTCGAACAGGACGGCGCGCGTGCCGTCGTGCAGCGCGATGCGTTCCAGGCGTGGCGGGCGATCGGCATCGGCCGTCACGCACACCAGTGCCGTAGCCGATGCGCCGCAGGGTGCCGATGGATCGCGCCCGCCATTGACCAACCCACCGCCCTGCACCACCAGTTGCACCTGCCCACTGGCCGGGTCCCAGCGGTGGATGGATTGCGCCAGCCCCAAGGCGGGATTGGTGATGGTGAAAAGCACCTCCGTGCTCCCGGGGCGCCACTGCATGCCACTGATCGCCTTGCCCACGCAGGCTGCCGCCACGCACTGCACTGCCTTGCGTGCGCCAGCACCCGGTACTACCGACAGCGCCACGTCCGGCCGCGACAGCTGCCCAGTGCCGTCGCCCACGCGCGACAATACCGCTACCGCGCCGCCCTGTGGCGCGCGCGCAGATTTCCACACATCGCCGACCAGGCCGCGCAGCGCGCTGACGCCGGGCTCTGCGTCAGGTCGCTGCGCATCGGCAAGCACCTGGGTGGCCCCAGTCGCCAGATCCAGCGCGATCCACCGTGCCGGCACTCCCGCCGATAGCCCGGCACGGTCGAACCACACCGAGCCGAAACGCTGCGTGGCCAGGCGCCCGTCGACATTGCCCGAACGGAACAGGCCTTGCCCGAGCGGTACCGTCTCGTCGATCCGGATGCCCTGCGCATACTCGTCCTGTTCGGCCGCCATGACCTGCGCGCGCGTGGCACCGACGCGGTAACGCAGCACCCGCCCATCCGCGTCCAGCGAAAACTCCTGCACGTCGGCCGCATCGTGGGTCACCGCTTGCGCGCCGGACCCGTCCGCCGCCGCGCGCCACACCGCAATCACGTCATCGATCAACGCGCGGTAGTACAGCCAGCGCCCATCCGGCGACCACAGCACCTTTGCAGGCAAGGACCCGCCTGCCGAATCGCGCAACGGCACGCCGCCATCGGCGACGCGTCTGGGCGCAGCGTCCTGCAGGCCCTGCACGTACCAGACGCTGTCGTAGGTATTGCGCTGCACCGCTGCCTGCTCGGTGCGAAAGGCCACGCTGCGGCCATCCGGCGACAGCGTGGGGCTGCCAATATCCACCACCTCCAGCAATCGCTGGGGCGATACCGTTTGCGCATGGCCCACGCACGCACCTGCCGCCATCAGCACGCCTGCAAGCAGCAGGCGCCATGGTTTGTGATTCCTCACACACACACTCCTCTCAGCAACGCTCAAGGACCATCGCCAGTACATTGGCTGCAGCAGGCAGCCCACGCATCACCAGTGCTTGGACACCGACACGCTCACGAAGCGACCAATCGCCGAATAGTTGGTTGAGTCGTACGGCGCCACGTACAGCGGCGAGGTCACCCGATACAGCGGCGGATCGCGATCGAAGGCGTTGTCCACCGACACCCCGAATTCCAGCCCGGCCCATGCATCGCGGCGTGCACCGGTGGCGTAGCGCAATGCCATATCGAAGGTGGTGAATGATGCCGACTCCATCCCATCGGCGCGGTTGCGCACCCCGCCGCGGTAGTTGCCGAACAGCGAGGCAGTGAGCCCGCCCTGTTTCCACACCGCGCCCACGCGGCTGCTCAGCCTGGGCGGGTTGAACAGCGTGCCGGACAGATCGAACGTCGGTTGCGCGGGCAATGTCTGCTGCGTGCTGTCCAGCCAGCTCGCCGAGCCCCGCAGGGTCAGCGTGCCGCGCGCCAACGCCACCTGGTAGCTGCCGCTCAGGTCCAGGCCCTCGATGTCCTGCTGTGCCACGTTGGCGTACTGCGTGTAGATGATTGCCGCCACCCGGCTCGGGTCGTAGGCGACGCCGGCAAAGTTGGAGAACCGGCCGGCGAGCGCGATCACATCGGCCTGCGCCTGCGCTGTCGGCGTACGGTCCACGAAGGGCGCGTAGATCGGATTGCGCAAGGCCTGGCTGGCATTGGCGATCGGCTGCAGTACGCGGTTGCTGTAGTCCACCCCGAACCAGGTCAGCTCCGCCTCCAGGCCATCCAGCGCCTCGGGGTGCCAGGCCAGCGAGACTGAGCGGGTAATGGCGCGCTCCGGCTGCAGATCCTGGTTGCCGCCATCGGCCACCAGCACCGTCGTCCCGGCGGGAAAGCCTACCCCGCCGAACGCGCCCGGCTGGAACAGCCATGCCTCCTGCGCATAGTTGCGCTCGAACAGCGTGGGCGCCTTGAACGACTTGCCCCATGAGGCCTTGAGCGTCACATCGCTGCCAGGCGCATACAGCGCACCGAACTTGGGCGTTGTCACCCCGCCGAAGCTGCTGTAGTCCTCCCCGCGCACCGCCGCTGTCAGCGTCAGTCGCTGCACACCGGGCACGCCCTGCGCCGGGTCCACCACTGGCAGGCTCACCTCCGCATAGGCGAAGCGCGCGCTTTCGCTGCCGTCGATCGTCTCCACGCCGTTGACGTGGTTGATGTTGCGGAACGTGTTGCTGCGATACCCCACCCCGGCGGCCAGGCGCGCATCGCCTGCCGGCAGCGCAAGCAGCGGCCCTTCGGCGCCCAGCTCGTAGCTGCGGCTGTCGTTGCAGTAGCACAGGTCGGTCACGCTCACCGCACCGCTGGCCAGCGCCGTTTCCTGGCGGTATTGATCGTGCTTGCTGTTGCCGTCGGTGGCGCCCAATGTCAGCGTCCAGTCGTTGGGCAACCACACCGCAAGGCTCGGCGACAACAGCAGGCTGGTGGTGGTCGGCGTGACCCGGCTGTTGCGGCCACTGACAGCATAAAAGTGCAATTGGTCGCGTTCAGTGCGTAACGCATCCAGGCGCAATTCGGCGTTGTCGCCCAGCGCCTGGTAGGCACTCAGCAGCCCGCTGCGCAGGTCGCTGCCCGGATACAGCGTGGACGGGTCGGTGAGTTGAGTGGTGTAACTACGCTGACGGCTGTAGATGGGGTCTGCGGACGCGTCCTGATAGGTCGCGATCACTCCACCACTGCGCCAGGTGGTGCCGGCCGTAACGCTGTATTGCCGCGAGGTGAGCCCGCCTTGCGTGGCCCGCCCGAAGCGCGTGCCAACGCTCACCCCGTCGTAGTCGCGCTTGAGGATCACATTACCGACGCCACCCACCGCGTCCGACCCATAGATTGCCGACGCACCGTCGGCCACGATCTCCAGCCGCTCCACGGCCTCCACCGGGATTGCGCTGAGATCCACCGCCTGGGTGAAGCCACCATACGCCAGACGACGCCCATTGAGCAGGGTAAGCGTGGCGTCGGCACCCAGCCCGCGCAGGTTAAGGCTCGCGCCACCGGTCATGTTCTGGTTCGCATTGCCGGCCCCGGCCAGATTGCCGCTCAACACCCCCGGGTTCTGTCCACCGGAGAAGTTCTGCGGCACGCTGCGGATCACCTCGCCCAGATCGCCGAAATCCTCTTCCTGGATACGCGCCGCGTTGATCGCGATTACCGGCGACGGCACGGTACCGCCCTTGATGCGCGTGCCGGTGACTTCGATGGACTCCAACTCGGTTGCGGCGGTTTGCGCCGGCAGGACTGCCGCACTTGCTGCCTCCGGGGCACTGGCACCGGGCGGCGGGGCTGCGTTCGTCGCCACGGCTGCCGGCGTCTTCTGCGCCGCTGCCGGAGGTCTTGTCGCCGCCTGCGCCGCCACCGCACCTGCCGTCCCGCTTGCCACGGCGAACAGGGCGATAGAAATGGCGTCGCGTAATGTGCGTGTCTTCATGCTGCGTCCTTTGGCCTGCCTGGGTTGGCCCGCCGACAGCGCGCCCGGTTCGCCCGGAGCGCATCGCCAGCTGAGCAAGATCGGTCCTGCACCTGACTGCTGAAACACGCATACCGCAACGCGGAAGCAGTGATCAGTATCGCTAACCGTTTGATTCACGAGCAATCATCGCCCACGCACAGTGGCTCGGTACCCAGCCGGGCCCGACACGTCATCGCTGTGGGCGCTCTTGCTCTTCCCCTACCACCTGCTCTGCGTCCAGCGCGCTATACCCGCATCGCCATCACCAGCGCACGCGCTGCCGTGGCTACCTTCGCAGGCGCATCAGCGCGTTGCGTATGGCTTGCACCACTGGTGCTGCACATGCTGCGCGGCCATGCATTGCGACACGCCATGTGTGCGCGGCGGCTGCCGCGATACAAGCCATACCCCAATCTGCGGTATAGGCCCCAAACCCACACCGCGCCCCGCTACTGCCCGTCGTGCTTGCATGTGCATCCTTCGCGTCCTGGGCGCGGCACCATCGCCATTGCGTCCCCCGACAACAAGTGATGTTGCGCAAGCGCAATGCCCTACCAGCAACGTGTGCAATATGCAGGCAGCGCTGCAACAGAGCGCACATTCAACGGTTTCTGCAACACGCAGTGCGGTTTGCTGAGTGCCGAGCGCTGAGTGCGCGCTACTGCACCAGCAGGTGATGCACCGCATAGCCGATCGCGGCAACCAGCATCGCTGCCAGCAACAGCCAGGGCCAGCGACGACGCCGGGCAGAGGCCGGCGTCAGCAGTTCCAGATCGCGTGCGGTGGCGGCCTGCAACTCGGGGTCATCCAGCACTGCCGATGCGTGTTCGTCCACCTCGAGCAACTGCTGGTAGGCCGCACGATGGCGCGGATCGGCAGCCAGCCACGCCTCGCGCGCAGCGCGCTCGGCAGCAGTCTCGCTGCCGCGTCGAACGAGATAGGCGGCCGCCTGCGCGTGGATGCGCCCGGACTCTGCACGCATGGCTGGTGACTCCCGACGGGCCGTCTGCTGCGCCCTCGCGCACGATGCTACCAGCATCTTCCGGCGGCGCCAGCCAACCGCCTTGCAGCCCGGTTACTGCGGCAATTCCCCCACCGCCGCGCGGCACGCCAGCAGCGCACGGCTGATGTGCTTCTCCACCATCTTGGTGGAAATCCCCATCTTCGCGGCGATCTGCGGATATGTGAGCCCGTCGAACCGGCTGAGCTTGAACGCAAGCCGGCACTTTGGCGGCAGCTCGAGCAAGGTGCGCTTGAGCAGCACATCGAGTGTCTGGCGCGCATCGGCAATCTCGTCCACGCCGGCCTCGTCGGCCCTGATCGGCGCCACCTGATCCAGCGACACATGCTGCGCCGCCAGCCGCCGGTGACGCTGCCGCCGCAGCTCGATCACCAGATTGTGCGCAATGCGGTACATCAACAGCCGGCGGTCGCCGATGTTGGGCGCATCGCGGTACACCATCATCCGCGAGAAGGTCTCCTGTGCCAGGTCTGCAGCGGTCTCGGCATCGCGCGTACGGCGGCGCAGGTACACCAACAGCTCGGCATGCAGTGCGGCCAATGCCTGGTCGAACTCGGCGCGGAGACGGTCCCTCTCGGCGAGCGACGGCTGCCCGCGCGCCATGGGCGGCCCGTCACGCGAGCTCATCGTGATCGCCGCGCCTTCGGCCAAGTGCCGCTGCCCACCAACTCCCCCACGCATCTTGCGACACGACGCACCAGCGCAACGCGCGCGCGAGGGTCATGCAAGTGGATCTGAACATGAGCAGTGCAGCCGAAAGATGGAGAGTGGGTGGTGGGCGCCGCACCCCGAACCGCAGCCCCACCTCTTCCTCTATGACGGCAAGCGATGCTAACCCCCTACGTTGTGGGTGTTAATCAGCCTCGGTCGAGATCACCACGCACTCCACACCTGGTCGCTGCAAGCGCAGTCCTGCCCGCGGCATCGCACGGTTACAACGCTTTTTTTGGGCGCACTCCATGCAAACAACAAGCGGAATGCTGCAGCAATTGCGAACAATGGATACGCGGCTTGCTACGAAGCGGGCAATGGGCCAATGCATGTGGACGAGAGCAACTGAGCCCGCACATTGCGGTCAGCAGGCACATACATACGGCAGATGCAAGGCGAAACGGGCAGACTATCGTCTGCAGTGCAGATGACGGAATCAGGGCAAGCTGCCATCCGGATTCGGATGCCGCGTAGACCGAGGCAGCCAATTTACGCCACACGCATAAAAGCAAAGGAAACCCAACGTAATGGACTACCTCATGCGTACCGCCTGGATGATCGCAGGGCTTGCCGGCACCCTCATCGCCGCGCCAATTGCGGCACAGTCAACCATCGGCAAGCCTGGGCCAACCGCATTGACGGCAGCTCCCCATACATCTGCCGTTGCGCAGCATGTGGAAGCCAGGCCGCCTGAGCCAGGTGAATACATTACAGACGCGGGATGGGGCCGGTTGCTGCTGACCGAAAACAATGGCGCGCTCCGATTCTCCGTGGAAAGCACCACCGGCCAATCCATGTGTTCACTGCAGGGCGCCGTCCGCGGCACGCAAGGCAGCGCAGAGGATGAAGCTGGCGCTATAGGCTGCAAGGTTCAGTTCTCACCAGTCGCCGAAGGCATCGACGTCACAACGCCCACCCCGATGGAATGCAAAACCTTGTGCGGCTATAACGGCGGTTTTGAGGCGCGTTACCTTCGTACCACGACAGGCTGCGACCGCAACGCCATTGCCCGCACGCGCGCGGTGTTTCAGCAACACTACGATCGCAAGGACTACCAAGCAGCACTCTCTACACTGTCTCCCATCCTGACCCAGTGCGGGC
The DNA here is from genome assembly GCF_041477645.2 of Xanthomonas sp. NCPPB 1325. Lineage (NCBI taxonomy): Bacteria > Pseudomonadati > Pseudomonadota > Gammaproteobacteria > Lysobacterales > Lysobacteraceae > Xanthomonas > Xanthomonas sp. NCPPB 1325. Next base: position 796,824 of record NZ_CM192985.1, on the reverse strand, counting down.
ATACACTGGAATGGGACGAGAAGGGAGATATGCGCAACGACCTGGCAATCACCCAGTACAAGACTTCCCAGTACACGCAGTGCCTGGAAACGCTGCACGACTACGCTGAAGATACAGCGTCACCAGACGATGCGGTGACGGACAACTGGCCGCCGGCCCTTGCCGATCGCTATCTGGCAATCGTCCGCGCAGCTAGAACCAATATTGGGTTGTGCAAAAAAGGGCTAGCCAGGCAAAAGAAGGACTAGCCATGACCGATAGGCGGGGATACGAAAGACATCGGGTAGCACGCGACAATCTCCAACCGCCCACTAGGCCACCGTGGGCCGGCTAACGTGCAGGTGCAGGGGCTTGTGGTGCAGCTTGCGACTGCGCTTGGTCATAGGCGTGGACAGCATTCTGCTGGTCGGCCGTGTAGAGGCTCTGGCGCATATCGGGTGCCGGAGTTGTTGCGTCCACCTGCGCCCGAAATCCCGGCGTCTTTCCAGCCACGAAGATGTGATCGTCACGTAACACGGCGCCGGCGAGTTGGTCGACCCGTTCCACGCCGGCCTGCTTTGCGGCAATCATGACCTCGGCAACCTTGGTATCGGAAACGGATGCCGGCAGCTGCCCACGCAACGTCTGGAAATACGCACGATCCGGATGCGTGTCTGGGAACTTGTCACGCGCCTGGTCCTGCAAGCGGGATACATCCTTGTTGATCCGGTCAACATCGCCGCTGGTCACAAGATCACGCTGAGGATCTCCCTGGGGCCGCGCCAAGCGTGGATCGTCGGGAAACAGCTGCCTGAGCCGCGGATCGTTCAAACCGGTCGCCAGATCGCCCTGGCGCAGGGCAGTGTAGGCCTGTCGCGCCAGCTCATCCTGCCCGGAGGTCTGATCGCCGAGCCGGCGACCGGCTTCGTTGTTCCATAGATCCATGCGATGTTCGTAGGGATCATTTGGATGGGCTGGCCCAATCTCGGCATCATCTCCGAACCTGCGTGCGATCCACTGCTGACCTAACGCAAGCTGGGTGACACGGCCGCTGGTATACGCATGTCGAAAGGCATCGAGCTCATCGTTGTGCCCTTGCGATTGGAAACTGCCATCGGGACGCTTTGCCAAGGTGATGCCGCTCAGCTGTTCGTAGTGCCGATAGGCTTCCTGCTCAATCTGACGCTTGGCACCCTTCGGATCGGTGATATCGACCATGGCTTAGCCTCCCTGCGCTGCCTTCTGAAACTCGATAGGCCCTTGATAGCCCGGATACTTCTTCTTTATCAGGATGTGGTCTGATGGCGAGACGCAGCTGTCCTCCAGTGAATTGGCAACATGTCCCTCATCCACGAAGAACTCTTCATAAGGCAACGGCAGCACGGATGTTTCTCCGTCGCGGTCGAACTTCAGCAACAGGCTGTCATCGCGCTCGAAGCACAGCCGCTTCCAAGCAAAAGTTGTCAGCTTGCCGGCTTCAACCACAGCCGAATCCTTGCCGGCCAGCAGCGCCACAACATGCTCGGAAAACTGTTCCTTTGAAATCGGTGGCTCATTCATGGCGCATCCTGCAAAGGTGGCAACAACCACTGCGGCCGATGCCGAAAAGTAATGAGGGAAGATAGCGAATGGCATACAGCGCGGCCCCTTCCAGCGGTAAAGCGATGTTTTACCAGAAGCACAAAGCGCACGCATCCTTACAGGAATAGCGACGCCCCCATCTAGCGAATTCCGGCCCACGCCTGCCGAGGAAGTCCTGGAGATTTCGATCAGACAATTACATTGGATTTGAGTAGTCGCCCATCTGATTACAGCTCTGTGAAGGTGGATCAACGACACAATAGACAAGTCAGTCGCACTCAGTGACAGCAATACCGACGACATGGAATATCTCAGCGCGCTATTGATGGTCCTGTCTGGGTAACAGCTTGCTGCGACTGCTCCAGCGCCTGCTGCTGTTCGCGTGCCTGGGCCTGAGCCTGGTTGATTGCCTGCAGACGGTCGAACGACTGGCTCTCTGGTGCCTGCACGGCGTCCACCGTCGGCATGTGTGCACGCTGGTGTGCCGGGTCGTTGAGGGCGCCCTGGACGACAAAGACCTTCTCGCCGCCGGCCAGCTGACCTGTGGGGTTGTTGAGCACTACATGATCCACCCGCGACAAGCCTTCCTCTTTGGCCAGCGCAAGCAGGCTGGCAGTCATGCGCTGGCTTGCCCCATCCCACTCTTTGCCGTGCTGGGCGTCGAGCTGCATCACACCACTTTTGATCTGCTGATACAGCGCGTGGTCTGGGTGGCCTGGCTGTGAAGGCGTCTGCGCCGGGGAACGTGGCGATTGTGGGTCGCGCTCTCGCAGCTCCTGCTCCAGCGCCTGGGCAGAAATCGGCGAGACGTGCAGGTGAGTGTCCTTGCTGTGCTGGAAGAGCCCAGGGGTTGGCGGCTGCGTACTACTGTCCAGGTATGGCATGGGACGGGTGTCGCTGCCCAGGTCAATGCCGTTGTGCTCCAAAATTTCTTCATTGAATCCCAGGCGCTGCATGTCCAGGATCATTGGCTGCTCCGGCTCGCCGGGCTTTGACTTGTTGTAGTGTCGCTCGTAGATGGCGGCTGTGCCGACCACCCACGGACCGTAATGGTTGACGTAGTCGGACTGGCCCGCATGACCGATACGGGTGTCCTTGACCGACTTGTCGAAGTAATTCACTCCCATTGCCTCGACATTACCCGCCGTGGGCGACAACGTCAGGTCGCTATTGAACGTCAGGTTTGCCTTCGGCGTGTAGACACTTGGATAACCGCTGCGCGTGACGAAATCTCTGGCCCGACCATCCGCAAACAGGTACACATCTTCAAGCGTAGGATTAGGGTTACGACTCTTAACCGCGCTCACGATAGCGTTCCATCCGGCTATTTCGGCCGTTGCTTCGTCCGCACGGTTACTGGCAAGTACCTTCTCGCCAGCAGCAGTGTAATCGTGCGTGCTACGGGCGATTTTTATTGCCTCTGTTTTGAACTGTTCCCGCGCAAGCGCAGCAGTGGGACTGTAAAGGCTATGCTGAATTTCATGTCCCAAGACGAAAGTCAAATCGCCTGCTGCTGCATGCTTGCCGTTGGCATCATTCACCAGCGCTGCAAGCGGCAGGTGAATTTTCTGATCGCGTGGATCATAGGTGCCTCCCGCATGCGGATCGTTTAACGGCGCGAAGCCTTTCAGCACCTTTTTCTGCACCGCCTCGTTGATCTGGCGGGTCAACTCGGGCGAATCGTTCAGGACCCGGTTGAAGTTGTCCAGATGCTCACGTGTGACACCTGGTTGCTGACCGAATGACGCCACCACAGCACTTGCTTCTTGGCTCAACATGTCCGCTCCTTGGACTAGCGAATTTGAACCCACTCGACGCACTGATGAGTGGTGCGCGCTAAAGGTTCGTCAGCCTCTCCACGCGGGAAGAGCTCTACGCGCATCCCTGGGCGTTGAAAGATATCGCTCATCCATCGCCCATCTTCGACAAGATTGCGTTGTCGCGAGAAACCCATTTTTTCGAGGTGCGCCGCAAATGCCTCGAAGTCGATCTGGCAGATATCCGACATAGACGGAGACACTTCTGGTGGATTAGGCAGGAACAGGAACTCGAACCATGCACCCTTTATTTCAGTTTTGTTGACACCAAACCCGTAGTTCCAGTCTCGGGTCAGCACTCCGCTGGCACCGAACCGCCCGGAACCATCACCGCGATGCTGTACCGACTGGCCCATTGCTCGAGACACATGGTCGGCAGTGAACGATTCAATACTGGTGCTTGTGCGAATCAGCTCCAGTACCCGCTCCAATGCTTCCTGCGCGGTACGTGGTCCACCTTTGGAAGGATCTGCAGGTACGTGATTGGCTGAGGAACTCATGGCAGATGTCTCCGTGACGGTTGCCGGGGCTGGGGTGGCCGCCGTGTGGGCGCATGCGCCCAGAGCGAGGGTGGCGAGCAAGGCGTAGAGGGGGCGCGCGATCATGAAGCGTCCGTTGTGCGCTGGTGTGGCTGCGACGCTAGTGGCATCCGGCACCGAGGTCAATCGCAAGGGGTCTGGCAGCCGTACCATCATCGCCGCACGCTGCGCGCCTTGGCCGGCACCTCCACCGGCGGCAATACCTCCATCAACAGCTGCCCTTCGCTGGCGGTGATGCGCAGCTTGGTGCCGATGGCAAAGCCCAGTTGTTCCAGCCATAGGCCGCTGAGGCGGACATGGGGCACGTGCTGGTCGCCGGCGTGGTCGTGGGCGCCGGGGTAATGGGTGTAGCTGACCGTGCATTGGCGCGGGCGGCGGGCGCGGCGGGGTGCGCGTAGCGTGCCGGGGCCTTGCGGGGAGGCGTCCGGATCGGGCGGCAGCATCGGTGGCAGCTTGGTGCGGTCGGGTTCCACAACGACCCACTGCACCCGCTTGGGCGGCGCGGGGCGCGTACGCGTGCGGGTGGGCCGTACGCTGGCAGATGCCGTGGGTGGGCGGCGGCGTGTCATGGCGCCTCCGGCTGGTGGCGGGTGATGGATGCGGCGACGCACTGCTGCAACGCCACGGCCTTGTGTACGAACCGGCGGCGCGAGGTGTGCGGCAGCACAGCGGGCTGGCAACTAAGCGGATGCGCGCAATGGGCGCTCGCCTGCTCAACAGCTGCGCGTGCGGCGAGCTGGCGCAGCATCCCGCCTACATCTAGCAGCAGGCGGTGAGCGGAGGCTGGCAATAGATAACCCGGCACCGGGGCCGGCGTGGATGGTGCGGTAGACATGGCAACGCCCTCCTGGAACGACCCAAGAACCGCCGCCAACGGCGACGGGATGTCGGGAGGTTCGAAACCGCACACAGCCGGCGGGCGTATTCCCCTTGCGGGTGTTGTATTAGCCGCCCTCCCGACGCAGGCATTGCGTCGGCTTGTACCTGCAGGATGCAGGCACAAAAAACCCACCGGTTTGACGGAGGTGGGCACCGCTGTGTGAGGAGTTTCGACGCTCCTTGACTTGGAGATTGCAGCGCACGGATCGCGATGTCAACTGTCGCCATCTGTTCTTAAAAGGCAGATCCAAAAAGCACGGATGCACAGCCCGTGTGCTCAGATATTTAAGATCACAGACCCGCTACGCATCGGGCGCACTAGAAGAAAATTTTTCGTACTGTCCCAACGTTTCCACCTGGTCGTATAGATCAGACACCTCTAATCTTGCCGTATCACTCAACGATGGCAGGCGTCATGGAAAGTAGCGGCGTAGCACCGGTCGTGCCTTTGACTTTCAAGGCATTAGAAGAGCGCCTCAGCGCGCTACCGGAGTTTCCAGCAGATACCGCCAGCCCAAGCCGCCTCGTGCGCGGCGCAGGCATCGTCATGGCGTTGGCAATCGCTTCGACGCTGATTGCATCATTCCTCAGCTTCACGAGTGTTCCGCCTCAGTTGCTAGTAAAGGTAGCAACCGCCGGCCTCCGGGTTGCATTAGTAGCATTGGGCGTCCTGATGCTGCTCGGCATTTACGGGATCGCGAGTGATCTGCGTCGATGGACATTAGATCAAGCAATGCGCACTGATCATCAGCTAGAGCAATTTATGCAGGAGGTGACCTGGCTGCAAGGGTATCCGGCAGCAACCTTGCAAGTCATGCTGGATCACGCTCGCTACAGCCATACACGCCGTGCGGGCCGCATTGCGCTATTGGCTGGAAGCATCGACAAGCTAGGCCTTCTGCCGGTTGCGGCATCGCTCTTCCTGGTTCTGCGCGCTGGTGGCAATCCTCTGGCGATGTCTCCATTGACAGCAATCGTGGGTATTTTCCTGTTGTTCTTCTGGATGATCTGCTGGGTTGCCACGTCGGCCAGGGGTAAACTGCAGACCTATGAATACTTGCTCGACATGGCGCTAAAAGGCAAAGAGAAAGGCGCAGCAGCAGCTGACGCATAAGATTGGGGGCCAGTCGAGGTCAGGCCAAGTCACCCTGCCCCTGTAACTTCATAGCTCCGCTATCTCTTGGGGGCGCATACTTGCAACCGAGCTACGCATGGATGACCATCTGTGTGATTGCGTTGGAGCTGTCAAATCATGCAAACGAATCCTCGCAGCAACCTTAGTTCTCTAGCACTGCTAGTAGCCGCTAGTCTCTTCTTCATACCAGGGTGCTCTGCCATGCAGCAAGACTCACGGCCCAGCTTTGATACTCAGCAGTCTGCCGCCAAGGCGAGGCAAGAGCTTCAGGCCGCTAATCCTATCGGGTCACCGCTTACGACTGCGCAGAAGAACCTTGAGGATCTTGGATTTCGCTGCCAAGCGCTGAACTCTCCTGGCGCAGGTTACAAAGCGTCAATGATGTGCACGCTTTCCCCTGTCGTGAAAGAGGCGCAGCCATCGGTGACAGCGCCAGCTGTGCCGGTTACCTGGATGGTGGGCTTTCATTCTGCTGACGGAATCTACTTGAGCAAACTGGTAGTGAATCGAGCTCCGCAAGATATTGAGGAATAAGTCATGGATGAGCAGAAGAAGGCAACAATTTTGGTGGGGGCAAGCGAGGTTGCTGGTGACCGCCGCCATCTTTACCTGCTCTTTCAGAAATCCGACGGCAGCCAGACGGTAGTACGTGGGGGACCCGACACTAGAGCCGAGGGAAATGACTTGGCAAACTTTGCCGAGAGCACAGTTCTTGGCTCGGAGAAGTTTGGGCACATTCGAGTTGAAGCAGCCCCTTACATTGCCCCTTATGAAATTGGGTACCGGCTCAAACAAGACGGCAACTACGAGCCAGTACCTTTGAACCAGTTGGATCCTTCCGAGCCGGCTCTTGCGAGGGATGCCAAGGGCAACATCGTGAAAGCGACAGTCACCGCACCAGACTGGCCCGCACCGGGCGAGCGCCACGAGCGCATCGTTGCCTGGAGCGGTTCTGACCAGGAGTTATCCACAAAACTTGAGTCTGCCCTGAAGGCTGGGGATCAGATCAATCACGCACAACTGGAATATTCTCCGCTGTACAACAACAGCAACGGTGTTGTCAGCAACTTGCTGAAGGCCAGCGGCGTTCAACCTGTTCTGCCGAAGAACGCACAAGGTGAGACAGTCAACGCCCCGGATTTCGGGGAAGACCTTTATCAAGACGTCGGCGCGGCATCGGTACGCAGCGGATACAGGTTTGACGGCAAGCAGTGGTTCGATGCGGACGATCGTAAAATCGCGCCTCCTACGAGTGGGCAGCCATTGGTACCACAGGATCCGGCCGCGCCGTCGCGTGGATCATCGGATGGTTTCAAGCTCAGCGCGCAGGCTCCATCGCCTAGCGATCCCATGTTTGCTCAAATCCAGGATGGCGTACATCGGATCGATCATTCGCTGAATCGTGTTCCCGATGCGGCAAGTGACCGTATGACCTGGAGCCTGTATGCCCTTGCCAAAGAGCAGGGTCTAGAACGTGTAGACAACGTGGTGCTTGGCCAAGCGGGCACCCGGGCAGCCGCCGGCGAGTACGTTTTCCTGGTCCAGGGAGATCCATCCACCTCCGTGTACCACCGTGAGCAAATGCGCACGGCAGATGCGGTGGAGAGTTCGGTTGAGCAAAGCCAAGCGCGCGTGCAATCCGCCGAACAGACACGTGCACTCGCGATGAGTGCTGAAACTCAGGAGCAGAATCAAAAGCAGGATGCACCAAGGCTGCAAGTCTGATTGACCTGGTCATAGCAGCCTTTCGACCAGCCAAGCAGAGACAACACGTAAGTATTCAGACACTTGGCAAGTAGCTCGCTTCCGGCGTTTGCGGTAGCTTTTGGCTTGCCGAGGTGGCAGGTGCTAACGTTTCTAGACGGATCCCAAACCTTGGCATGAACTTAGATATGAAAATTAGGCTCATCTTTGGGACAGCACTACTTTCGCTATCAATCTCGACTGCTTCTGCAGAAGTAAGTATGCGCTCTGATTACAGGAAGATTGATGTGCAGCCGGTCAAAGTTGCAAAGGCAGGATCCAACTCGCTCCAAATCACCTATCACATGCCGGCGGAAAGCAAATTTTATTCTCCCGGCGTTGATTTTTTAAGTACCCGCGGCGTCTTGCGCATTGCCATCCGCAGATGTGGCATTAGTGCTAGGTGCGACGCCATGGCGAAAGCTGTCATCCCACCAGCCGAGCTTTGGACGCCGAAAGTCACCGTACCCTATGCGGGCGAAGAGGTCTTGCTGGTTTACGTGGATACAGAAGAAAAATTTTCGCCTTAGTTTTAAATTCTGTGCTCGCGGGTCAGTTCAACCTGCCCGCGTTAGTCTTAGCAATAAAATGCGTGACCGCGACATTCAGCCGGTCATGCAGCTACCTATCTCACTATTCACTCGAGCCGCCAGCATTTTTCTGCACGGCCCAATGGGAGCGCTCACTCCATGGAAATCCTCTACTCGGGTACGGACAAGATACTTTGCGACTCGCTCACTTTGATGCTCACTGAATCTCGAATCGAGTACGAGACTAGCAAGCGCTTGTACAGAGTGCAGATAAATGATGCCGATGAAGTGCATCAGGTTCTGGTTCATTGCAATGATTGGGACAGTGCAGCCCGACAGCTCGACATGCTTACCAGGAGGACGCAACGTAAAGAGATACCCGCATCAGTGAACCCTGGATCGCGTCGCCAGTACGCCGCAGTGATCATGATTGCTCTTGGAATCTCTGCCGGCCTTGCCACTACAAAGCTACTCAATAGCGCCCCCAACCCTTGCCTATTCTTACCGCAGCCCCATGCTCCCAACCGATAGACGACTGGCGGACATGTCGTCGACGCCGGCAACGCCGCGATCAAGGTATCGGGCGCTAACGGGGTCGCTAACGGGGTCAGGTTCACTTCCTAGCCAAATTTCAGGCTACGGCCTCAGCTTTCGGGAGGGTTTCCCCGCTATCAGCACCAACGCCGGGCTGCGAGTCTTGTCCCATGGCCAGGCTTCCACGCATCGACCTTCCTGGCATCCCGCAGCACATCGTGCAGCGCGGGAACAACCGCTTGCCCTGCTTTCTGGATGATGGCGATCGATTGCGCTATCTGCACCTGATGCATGAGGCCTTGCACGCCACAGGCTGTCAGCTGCACGCTTACGTCTTGATGGACAACCATGTGCACTTACTAGTCACGCCACCTGCAGCGGGACGAATCGGGCAGCTGATGCAGCGGCTTGGAGAAAACTATGTCGCATTGTTCGATGGCCGCCGCGGGCGCACTGGTACGCTATGGGAAGGGCGGTACAAAGCGTGTCTTGTGGACAGTGCGGACTACGTCCTTCGCTGCTATCGCTACATTGAGCTCAATCCGGTGCGTGCTCGCCTGACCGACAACCCGGCGGCGTATCGCTGGTCCAGTTGCCCAGCTAACCTAGGCCAGCGCAGGTACTCCGCACTGACACCACATCCCTGTTGGCTTGCGCTTGGCAGCGACCCGATCCAACGCCTACCGTGCTCTGCTCGATGAAGCCCTCTCCGACGAACTGCTTACCAGCATTCGTCTTCATCTGCAGCAGCAGCGAGCCCTGGGCCACGACGCCTTCCGCGCAATGATCGAAGTCAAGACCCACCGCTTTGCCGGCGTCAGGCCCGCTCATCGGCCACGCAAACCGAACACCGCCGACTGATAAGTTAACCTGACCCCGTTATTTCCAGGCGTCAAGCCCGCGCATCGGCTACACACGCCGAGCGCCGTCGATTGATAAGTGAACCTGACCCCTTTATTGATCACCCCGTTATTGAGCCTACACTCAGACCAAATCTGCCTCCTGCATCTATACCTGTCATGCTAGATTAATTTACTAACCACAGGATCTGCTTGGAGCGCGCAATGTCCACAGATAGCAATCGCACTACACAGTCAGCCTCAGTCGAGGACATATGTAATCTTGCGCATGACGTCTTATCCGCCATAACTCGCGATCTAAATGAAGAGCACTATAAGGATCCGATGTCGTCGTTGACGTTTTCGTGGTCCACTCAACCCGGATTTGTCGCTTGGGCGGAAAGCAACTCGTGTCCGAGCCAACCTCCTGTACACAAGATATGCTTCAGCTATGAATTGGCTATTTGCACATACAGAGATGCCGAGGACTTTTACGATTTCTCAACTTTCAAGGACGAGCTTGATCTACCCATTATCAAGATGCTCGAGGAAGTTACTGGAAAACATCCGTCTGCTCTCGCTTGCTTTGATCGACAGGCAGCTGTATCCAACATGTTCATTGCCGGAATTACCTGGATCTACTTCCATGAAATCGGCCATCTGATACAGGAACACGGATATATACGCGAAATTTATTCGGACAAACCAACAGGTATCACCCTCGTTAGCGAAGCCAACGGCAGTCTTAGCAAAGCCTTGAGCCCCCGCGATTCGGAGGTATCACACACAACAGAGGTAGCTGCAGATTTCGAGGCAATTACTTTGTCTATTTCCGAAATACTCAGACATGCTTTCAGAGACTCGGAAAACAGCTGTGATCTCGAATTTTTCTTGGGAACTACCTACCTTCTGGCCGCAATGCTTCCTTGCTTGTTTTATCGCTTCTTGGATAACAAGCACTTGGATGCACAACAACTGCCAGAGGGAAGCCATCCACATCCTGTTCGAAGGTTGGAGCTATTGATTCCACACATTGTCGAGACTCTTGACTGGCATCCGGTCAGATCGGTGACCCACCATATGATAGACAGAAGAGAATTGGTCGGATTAATCGGCCACGCTGCCTATATCGGCGCTATCTTCTGGTTGGGCCGGCATAGCGACGAAAGACCGGTCGATCCGGAAATCCTTTTTTCCATCATCAACAAAGACGATGCGGGCAAACAGTATTTCCGCAGGATCGTTGAGATTTGGGATGAGATCGAGCCGAAAATCCGAGAAATCAGGCGATATGGCCCGGAAATGGGAGTGATGACTATTACGCAGGAATTCAGAGATATTCTTACCTAGTTCAAGCGATTGCTACTTAAGGAGGGACATCGGAAATCCTTTAGCGATGTCTCCAATGACAGCGATGGTTGGTATTTTTGTGCTATTCTTTTGGATGGCGTGCTGGGTAACAACTCGGCTAGGGGCAAGCTTCAGACCTACGAATATTTGCTCGACATGGCATTGAAGAACAAAGAAAAGGATGAAGCAGCAACCGGCGCATAGACTTGGTTCAATCGGCGACGCAAGCAAAGCGCCGTCGATAAGTAAGTGAACCTGACCCCGTTATACAAACGCGCAGCCGTCTCTATCGACCAAGCAATTCAGATGCCTTTGGAGCAGTCGGACGCAAAGCTACAAGCGGCCAACCAAGCTATCGTCCAGGAACAAACGCAGATACGACAGCAGGACCTGGCATGGAGCCAACAGGAGGCCAGCACCACGCATGAGTGTCTGATGACTATTAGCCTTCCCACTCATTTACTCGATAACGGAGCACAAGTCCCCTTTATGCCTTTTTATCATTATGACCTGCCACCATTTACGAAGTGTACCGCATTTAATCTACACACCAACAACATTTCGGTTCATTTTAAATGTAAATCTGATCTATCTCGTAGCAACCTCCGCGCTACCGGATAACAACCCAAATAATTAATTACAACAATGAATACTCCTAGGCAAAAACGCTCCATCAATTCTCTCAGCACGACAGTCACAATGTTCACTGGTGCGCTTCTGGCCATATGCACACTTACAGGAATACTTCTCCATGCCTGCGGACACGTTGCTACCATTACGTATCTAGATAAGTGGGGCTTGGACGAAAGCTTCTCACCCCAAGCTGGAGACTTAAAAATAATCGCAGGTTATGAAGCGATCATCACTCTCGGCACCGGCCTTCTTGAAGATTTCCCCTGGAGCCGTGCATTAGGGATATTTATTGGAATTGCATTGAGCATCTTCATAATTAAACTGCCCGTAAAACGCAACACCACATTATCCGACTGGCTAAATCGTCGCCATATTCTACTGAAGAATTTACTCCTATCGATAATGGGGTCAACTTTTGGAATGTATCTAGCGACGCTATGTTTCTTTGTCGGATTTTTCATACTACTTCTCCCAGGATATTTTGGCGAACGCGCGGGAAATATCAAAGCATTAAAACAACAAGAGAGATTCTTGAGCTCTGCCTCTAACGAGGACACAGAGTTTTGGAAATCAGATCGACGTATTGCGCGCGGGCGCATAGTAGCATCTACAGACGAAAAATTTGCTTTGTATGATAGAGACTTCCAGGCAGTTCGGATTATTAGCAGGGACGGCATAGAGGCCCGGACATCAATCAAATCGCTGAGATCAAGAAATGTTTTAGTTAATTAACCGAGGGCGGCGTTTTTGTATGCTCGCTATTCTTATGGCCACCGAGTGCGCTGCCTGCACCTGCTCAGCACCGGGCACCATACGCCACAGGCTGCTAACTAAAATCCCTAAGTATTGACGGACAACCACGTGCACTTGCCTGCCGCGACGCCCGCAATAAGACGGTTCGGAGCAGCTGATGCAGCAGCGTGGTGCAACTACATAGGGCTATTTAACGGCCACCACGGGCGCCACGACATGCTATGGGAAGGCCGGTCGCTACAAAGTATGTCTTGTCAGATTCAACGCTTAACACGCTCAGCTCGATGAAGCCCTCTCCAGCGACCTGCTCACTAGCATCCGCCTCCGATCCACAACAGCAGCGAGCTCTGGGCCACGACGCCTTCCGCGCAATGATCGAGCCAAGACCTGCCGCTTTGCAGGCATAAGGCCCGCTCATCGGCCGCGCAAACAGAGCACCATCGCCTGATCAGTGAACCTGACCCCGTTATTCGCTTTTGCGACTGCTATTGAGAATGGAACGAGGGGCCGGCTTAGCCCGCCCCTCGATTTCACAGGATTAGCTCCTCTTCACCCTGCATAGATGGATGCATCGAAACTAAGGCGACACCATCAACCGCAGTTCAATGTCATTTGCACTAGCGACGGCCAACCAAGCGTCTAAAAGCTGATAAGCCTGTAGCGATTCAGCCTTGGCATTGGCCCCCTTCGACATCTCCCGCTCGAAGGATTTATACGAGAACGAGTTAGCTGCGACTATCCACACCTCTTTCCTACACCCGAGAGATCGACGACGCTCCTTAATTGTCTGAATGGCTTGAATAAGTCGTTTCGAGTACGCCTTGGGCGTTGTAGGAATCGAGCGCTCAACCCCATCTTTAGCAATAAATCGAAGCCGATGATTAAGCCGCTTTACTGACCCCATGCTCGGCCAAGGCTGAGCGATCCGTAACTCGTTCCCAAAAGCTAGGGATTCATCCGAAGACACCAAATATTCTATGTTCTTAATTGCCTGAGATCCAACCTCAGCAAGAGCACCGGCTGGTGAGTTAGGCCGTAAAGATTTTCCGCACTTTACGTGAACGAAGCAAAGCGCCTTTGGGGAAGAGATGACGAAATCAGCGGCCTCCGTCCCCATGTCAGTGCAAATAACAAGATCAATATCCGGAACCAGCTTACTAATAATTCCGTACTGGACAGAAGAAAATTTTGGGTCTCGACCATGCGCGATATTATCGATGAGATGAAAGACTGAATCCGGGTCGAAATTCACTGCAGACGTTTCGACATACTCCTCTTTTTCCATTCTTCCCTTTTCGCTTAACGCGGGATTTTGGAGCTCAGGGATTGGATAGAAGGAGCTACCGATCACGGTACTGGCCAACCGCAATCCCGCTGCCGTTGGCAGAGCAGACTTATAGAACTTTCCATCGACGTAGGAAATTCCATCGGCGAAGAGGATCTTGACAGACCTTCTGTTCATATCATCGACGAGGGGTTTAGTCGGCTCGCCCGGGAGGACTAATTCAACGGGACGGCTCGAGCTGAATACAATCTTCCGCTGATCCTCGGAGTACTCAAAATTTAGAATCGCCCCCCCAATATTTACACTCCATTCGGAGCACTCTTGGAAAAGAAAACTAGAATCGAGCGCTCCAAACTTTGCACCTCTGCCAACTTGGGCTCCTGGCGGAAGATCGGTAAAATCAATAGTCAATGACAACGGCCCGCTCACTGCTCCTGGATCAATAGGCAATGCAAAAGCGCCAATAACAGGGCCCAATGGCGCTGCATCCTCATCTAGTACGGATGCAACTTCGTCGAGCCAGTCCGACAACTTGTTCAAGCTAAACGAGCTCGATCGCTGATCAGCAATGCGGCCAGACCCGGCACTTAGGTAGTAACTGCTTTCCACCCTATTGGATAAGTCTATGTTGTCAACTCTAGCAACAGATAGCGCATAACTTGCCGCGGACTGCCCAGAAAATGCGGGAGTAAGCTCCGGACCTACATGCGACACTCTTTCTGGCCTTTTGCGCGAGGTACTAATCGATTTTGCGTGAGTCTCCTTCACACGAGTGTACTTGCCGCGCGCAGAAAGATTAAACAGCCGCTCTGAAGCAACTGGCTGCTTCGTACCCAAGGCACTATCTTCTGCGTGATTTATTGAACGGCTATCGAAGATAGCCAGGTAGTTTCCAATCCGCTTTGCGACTATGATTTCCAGGGACGGCTCAAATAGGAGCTTGCTTTTTAGGTACTTCGAACTCTCAAACTTGATCGAAGTGATTACTTTGAACCCATAAGCGGAATCGTACGACCTAGACAGCTCACCGGATTGGTGAAGCCGCCACAACATCGCGTCGGCAAACGACTCAATTGTGAAGCCATCTTCCACTGCAAGAAAGCAAACCGATGCCGTTGGAATCTTAATATCCTGATCTACGTCCAAACCTGAAAGGTCAAACTTTTCCCTGAAGCTTGAACCCAAGTAAGTGTAGTCCGGGAAGGTATCAAGGTAGCTCTCGATCAACCTTGCCGTATCTAGGGACTTCACAAACTTATTCCATCCAATGGGGGTTGAAATATAAGAATCAAAGTCTAGATAGTTTTTCCAGAGCTTCGCGTTGCTTGACGAACTGCAATCGACTATGACCGGCTTAATACCCTTATACTTTCGCACAACTCTTCCAACGGTCTGCACCAGCTCTCGACCACTAGCCACCGGGTATGTCAGAACACACATTTTGGCTGACGGCAGGTCAACTCCCTCATCAAGCTTACGTTGATGAATTACTACCTGAACATCCATATCCTTCAGGCCAATTGGAACAGAACTAAAGGTTCCTGCAACAGGGTCATCCTTGAGTCGCTGATGAATCGCCAGGCTCTTCAGGCCAGCCTCATTTATTCTCTGCTTGATTAGCAGAAGGTCGCTAAGACTCTTTGTTTTTACAATAACTTTTGCAGCAGGATTATCAATCAGAAAATCCGAAATGCATGCAATCTCATCCGATATTTCACATTGCAAGAACTCAGGAAGCTCAATAACTTCATGCTCAATGGCATTTTTGAATGTGTAACAATACGTGGAGTCAATACCAATATCGAACTGGAACAGGTCATTCCTGTAGGGCGTGGCAGTCACAATGACTTTATGGCATCCGAAAATTCGAACCGCCTTCCCCCAAAGAGGCGCGGGCTCTGAATGCCCTTCGTCGACTATCAGCAGGGAGCAGCTTTTGCTGAGCGCCTCAAACCTGACAGGATCCATTCGAATTAGCTTCTGGAATGTAGCAACGTAAACACAGTCGCTCTTTAGCTCACCGTCTAAGCTATCCACCTCGCGAAGTGAATCAACAGCCACGCCTCGCTCAGCGAAGAATTTACCGGAAATATCTGCCGCAAGCTGACTGCATACAGCAGCACGTGGACTGAGAACGAGTATAGGCCCACTGCTATGCGATTGGCAGATGGTGGCTATTAGACCCGACTTGCCCGCTCCAGTAGGCAGTACGGCCAAAAAGGACGATCCGAAATGGTCGACCGCAAGATACCTACTAACGGCCTCCACCGCTTCGCGCTGACCTTGGCGCATAGCCAACGAAACTGCAGCTTCCTCATCCTTACTGAGCATTCCTTGACTCCGATTAATCCTGGGCAAAAAAAGGGCGATCAGATGATCGCCCTTGTATTACGAATAATCAGACAAATCAAACCCCAACAGGATTCGCCTTCTCAGGATCAATCTTGTACTGCTTGATCGCCCGGGCTACATCCTTGCCGGTCATCTTGCCATCCTTCGCCAGCGCGGCAATCGCCGCATGCGCGATGTAGTAACGGTCGACCTCAAAGAACCGACGCAGATTGGCACGCGTATCCGAACGACCGAACCCATCCGTGCCGAGGACGGTGTAGGTCATCGGGACGAAGGCGCGGATCTGGTCGGCGAAGGCGCGCACGTAGTCCGTTGCGGCGATGGCCGGGCCCTGGCGGCCTTCCAGCAGCTGGGTGACGTAGGGCTTGCGCTGTTCGGCTTCCGGGTGCAGGCGGTTCCAGCGTTCCACGGCATAGCCGTCGCGGCGCACTTCGTTGAGGCTGGGGCAGGACCAGATGTCGGCAGTGACGCCGAAGTCCTTGTCCAGCAGCTCGGCGGCGGCAATGGCCTCGCGCAGGATGGTGCCGCTGCCCAGCAGCTGCACGCGCAGCTCGCCCTTCTTGGGCTTGCCGGCGTCTTTGAGCAGGTACATGCCCTTGATGATGCCCTCGGCTGCGCCGTCCGGCATGCCGGGGTGGGCGTAGTTCTCGTTCATCAGGGTGATGTAGTAGTACTCGTCGATCTGGTCTTCCATCATCGCCTTCATGCCGTGCTGCATGATGACGGTGACTTCGAAGCCGAAGGTCGGGTCGTAGCTACGCACGTTCGGGATGGAGCCGGCGATGACCTGGCTGAAGCCGTCTTCGTGCTGCAGGCCTTCGCCATTGAGCGTGGTGCGGCCGGCGGTGCCGCCGAGCAGGAAGCCACGCGTGCGCATGTCCGCTGCCTGCCAGGCGATGTCGCCCACGCGCTGGAAGCCGAACATGGAGTAGTAGATGTAGAACGGCAGCATCGGCACGTCGGACACCGAGTAGCTGGTGCCTGCGGCCATCCACGAGGCGATGGCGCCCGGCTCGCTGATGCCCTGCTGCAGCACCTGGCCGGTCTGGTCTTCGCGGTAATACATCAGCTGATCGGCATCGACCGGCTTGTACTTCTGGCCGAACGGGGCATAGATGCCGATCTGGCGGAACATGCCTTCCATGCCGAAGGTGCGCGCCTCATCGGCCACGATCGGCACGATGCGCGGGCCCAGTTCCTTGTCGCGCAGGGCGATGTTGAGGCTCTGCACGAAGGACATGGTGGTGGAATAGCTGCGCTCGCCGCTGTCCTTGAGCAGGCGCTCGAACTTGTCGAGCGTGGGCGCCACGAACGACTTGCTGGCCTTGGGACGGCGCGACGGCAGGAAGCCGCCCAGCACGTTGCGGCGCTCCTTCAGGTACTGCACTTCCGGGGAATCTTCGCCGGGGTGGTAGAACGGCACCTGGCCGTCTTCCAGCTGGGCGTCGGTCACCGGGATGTTGAAGCGGTCGCGGAAGTGCTTGACCGCCGCGTCGTCCAGCTTCTTGGTCTGGTGGGTGGGGTTGAGCGCCTCACCGGCCGAGCCCATGCCGTAGCCCTTGACCGTCTTGGCCAGGATCACCGTGGGCATGCCCTTGGTGTTCACGGCCTGGTGGTAGGCGGCATACACCTTGTGCGGGTCGTGGCCGCCACGGTTCAGACGCCAGATGTCGTCGTCGGACAGGCCGGCGACCATGGCCGCGGTCTCCGGGTACTTGCCGAAGAAGTTGGCGCGCGTGTAGGCGCCGCCGAAGGCCTTGCAGTTCTGGTATTCGCCGTCGACGGTTTCCATCATCAGCTTGCGCAGGACGCCGTCGGTGTCCTTGGCCAGCAGGGCGTCCCAGTAGCCGCCCCAGAGCAGCTTGATGACGTTCCAGCCGCCGCCACGGAACACGCCCTCCAGCTCCTGGATGATCTTGCCGTTGCCGCGCACCGGGCCGTCCAGGCGCTGCAGGTTGCAGTTGACCACGAAGATCAGGTTGTCCAGGCCTTCGCGGCCGGCCAGCGCGATGGCGCCGAGGGTTTCCGGCTCGTCCGACTCGCCGTCGCCGATGAAGCACCACACCTTGCGGTCGGACTTCTCGATCAGGCCACGGTTTTCCAGGTAGCGCATGAACTGCGCCTGGTAGATGGCGGCCAGCGGGCCCAGGCCCATCGACACGGTGGGGGTCTGCCAGAACTCGGGCATCAGCCACGGGTGCGGGTAGGAGGAGATGCCCTGGCCGTCCACTTCCATGCGGAAGTTGTCCAGCTGGGCTTCGCTGATGCGGCCTTCCAGGAAGGCGCGGGCGTACACGCCCGGGGCGCTATGGCCCTGGATGAACAGCAGGTCGCCCGGGTGCTGGTCGCTGGGCGCGCGCCAGAAGTGATTGAAGCCCACGTCGTACAGCGTGGCGCTGGAGGCGAACGAGGCAATGTGGCCGCCCAGGTCGCCCGGCTTGCGGTTGGCCCGCACGACGGTGGCCATGGCGTTCCAGCGGATGATCGAGCGGATCTTCCACTCCAGCGCGGAGTCGCCGGGGTTCTTGGCCTCGTTGGCCGGTGCGATGGTGTTGACGTACTCGGTGGTGGGCGAGAACGGCAGGTAAGCGCCGGCGCGGCGGGTCTGTTCGACCATGCCTTCCAGCAGCTGATGGGCGCGCTCCGGGCCTTCGACGTCGATGACGGCCTTGATCGATTCGAGCCACTCCTGCGTCTCAAGCGGGTTCGGATCGTTGTGCAGCACTTCGTTCAACCAGTTCATTAGCGCTCCCGGGGGGACACACCCCGCGGGTGTGTCGACATCGTGAATTCGTGAACCCCCAAGTGTACCGCACGCACCTGTTGCCATTCCTCGCTACGGGTGCGTATGGAATGGGACGGTGTTGTGCGCCGGGTGCGGCATCGGTGCCGGCTGGAGCGAGAATCCGGCGCAGCGGGCGCGGCCGGCGTACGACCAAAGGATAAGGGCCAGCGGCAGGGTTGGCGGCTGCTGCCGCCTGGAATGGACCGATGTGCATGCCCCGTAGGAGCGCACCTGGGCGCGAGGAGCTTTCCCGGTAATGCCCGTCGCGCCCGGGTGCGCTCCTACGAGATGGCGCGGGCTGTGGGTACGGCTGGTCGCCGTCGGCCGACATGTCCCAGTGGCGGGCGGCCCCGCGCTGTAGGAGCGCACCTGGGCGCGAGGGGCTTTCTCGGTAATGCCTGTCGCGCCCGGGTGCGCTCCTACGAGATGGTGCGGGCTGTGGGTACGGCTGGTCGCCGTCGGCCGACATGTCCCAGTGGCGGGCGGCCCCCGCGCTGTAGGAGCGCACCTGGGCGCGAGAGGCTTTCTCGGTAGTGCCCGTCGCGCCCGGGTGCGCTCCTACGAGATGACGCGGGCTGTGGGTACGGCTGGCTGCCGCCGGCCGGACATGTCCCAGCGGCGGGTGCCGCGGCGCGGCGTAGGAGCGCGCCTGGGCGCGAGGGGCTTTATCGGTAACGCACGTCGCGCCCGGGTGCGCTCCTACGCGGTGGCGTGTTGGTCAGAACGCCTGCAGCGCTTCGGTCAGTTTGCCGTCGCTGGTGACTGCGCCCATGGTGTAGCCCTGCCAGCCGGGGTAGGCGTTGGGCTCCCAATAGAACACGCCGAGCACCTGCTTGCTGTGGCTGCTGTTGATGGCGTTGCTGCGGCTGAGCAGGTTGGTGAGCATGGCGCGGGTGGTGGCCGCTTGTTGCCAGTCCATGCCGACTTCGGCCACCACCACGTCGCTGCCGTAGCGGGTGATCATGTCGCGCAAGTTGGTGTCCAGGCGGTTGTTGTAGTCCTGCCAGCTGCCGACAGGCGGGTAATGCGACATGCCGATGACGTCCCACTTGCCGCCGGCCGAGCGCAGGTTGTCGAAGAACCAGCGGAAGTTGGCGTTGTCGTAGCCGTTGGCCAGATGCACGATGACCTTGGCGTTGGGATACACCGCCTTGGTGGCGTTGTAGCCGCTGTTGATGAACTGGCCCAGGTTGGCGAAGTTGGGCGTCTTGCCTTCGTTCCACAACATGCCGCTGTTGATCTCGTTGCCCACCTGCACCCAGGTGACGGTGATGCCGTTGTCCTTGAGGTATTTGAGGATGCCTTGCGTGTGGCTGTACACATCGGTGTTGAGCTGGGCGACGCTGTGCCCGGCCCAGGCGGACGGCTTGGTCTGCTTGCCCGGGTCGGCCCAGCTGTCGCTGTAATGGAAGTCGATCATGATGCGCATGCCCTGGGCGGCGGCGCGTTTGGCTTTATCCAGGGTGTCGCGGCCATCGTTCCAGCCGCCGGACGGGTTGACCCACACGCGCAGGCGAATCGCGTTGCCGCCCACGTCCTTGAACAGCTTGATGAAGTCGGTGGTGTTGCCGGCCGCATCGCGAAATACCTGCGGCGGATTGTTGGCGGCCTGTTGGTTGAGCCAGCTGACGTCGGCGCCCTTGGCAATGCCCTGGGCGCTGACGCCGGCGCTGCACAGGCATAGCGCCAGCACGAGCAGCACGCGGTGGTACTGGATGCGAAAAATAGCCATGACACGTTCCTCGATCGATGGATGTCGCGCCGGGCGGCGCCTTGCGTGATTCCCTGCGTTGCGGTGTGCATGCGGCCACGGTGCGCGCGAGCGCTGCCGCTTCACCGTGTGCCGCTGCACAGCGGGTGCGATTCAAGCACGGCAGTACAGCGCGGTTGAGGCCGCTATAGGTGCAAGCGTGTTGCGGCATATCTCGAGGCAGGAAAACCTTGAGTCCACGTGCGTTGTGGAGGCGCGCGGTTGTGCGGGTGCAGCAGCACCCCTGCGTATTACTGCGCAATTGAACGCGAAAACGCCGGGCAAGCCCGGCGTTTCGGTAGAGACGCGATGGTGGTGCTGGGCAGGCTGGGCGCCACACGCCGCAACGCGTACCGGGGTGATGCACACCCGCGCACTCATCCGCCGCGGCAGCATGCCACCCTCACCCATCAGCCCATGGCGCGCGCTCCTTGCTGCTGTTGCTGGGTCTGCGCCTGCTGCTGCTCCAATGCCACCGACTGACGCGCGGCGTTGTCGGCCACGCGCTGGCTGCTCTGCTCCAGCGGGGTGTTCATGGCGGTCATGGTCTCCACGCTGACGCGCAGTTGCGCGGGGTCGTCCACGCGCCCCTGCACCGCAAAGGTCCGTGCGGCATCCGGGGTCATCATCACCGCGTCGATGCGCTGGCCACCGGCGGCGTGCATCTCCGAGGCGAGCGCGCCCGATAGCTGCGCGCTCTGCTGGTCAGGCGTGCGGCCGGCGCGGGCATCCTGCGCATGCACGCCGCGCTGGGCATCCTGGAACAAGGAGTTACCCACGTGCCCCGGCTGATCGATGCGCAGCGAGGTGTGGTCGTTGCCATGCTCGCGCGCGTCGCGCTTGGCCGGCTCGCCCGGAGCGAGCGGGCCACGGATGGCGTCGATGGCGTCCTGGCCGAGGCCGCGCGCACTGCGCGTCAGGATGGTGGTGCCGGTGCGAAGCCCATCGACGTCGTTGCGATATTCCTCGATCATCCGCGCGTTCTTTTCGGCGAGCGGGCGTGCATTGGGGTCAGTGAGCGCGGAGTGCTCACCCAGGAAGTTACCCAACTTATGGGCCCCCAGCGAGCCACCGGCAGCGACCAGCGGGTAGTCCGGGATCAAGAAATTCGCCTTGCTGTTGCTATAGCCGGCGCCACTCAAGGTGGCGATCTCGTCGGGCTTGGCGTACATGCGCACTTGCCCGAAATGCGGCGACGCCGCGCTGACCGGGTCCGATGCCATCACGTGGTTGATCACGCTGTTGCCACCTTCGGGAATGCGGTAGCTCAGGCTGGCTGCGCCATAAGCGTTGAAGGTTTCGCCCTTGAGATCGTAGTGGTGCGCGGACACCTGTGCGAGCGCACCACCTAGGGAATGCCCGGTGACGGTGACTTCCGGCTGATGACCGGTTCGTTTGCCAACATCCCTGGCGATGTCCATCGCATTCTTGGTCAGTGCGAGCGCATCGGCGGCCTGCGGGTTGGTCCGCGAAGTGACCATGGTGGCGTCGGTGAGAACGTCATTGACTGCGCCTTCGGTACCGCGATGCGCCACGACGATTTCGCCGCTGCTTTCGCGGCGATAGATCGTGCCCTGGTAACCATTGGACTTGTTGTTGACATGATCGAGAACCGCGTAGCGCTGTCCTTCAATCGTAACGATCTCTTCGTGCCCCGGCGCGCGCCGACCGACCGCGCGATCCTTATAGACGTCCTCGGATAAACCGGCGTATTGCGGTGAAGGAATGCTCATGGCGCAACTTCCTTGGCAGCCAGGGTGATGGTGAAGAGATTGCCGCGAATGTCGGGCTTGAATGTCTCCGGGCTGAGTTCACCGGTGTCCGGGAAGCTCTTGGACTCCGAGCGCGGATAGCCCTCCTTCCAGTAGTACTTCGTCAACGCCTGCTGCGCAGTCACTGCCTTGGCTTCGATAAACGACAGAAAGCGTGTTTCTTCTTCCGCACCGGTCGCCTTGAGCATCACGCTGGCGCCGCTGAATTCCCAATGGCAGACGCCGCGGCCGTAATAGTCTTCGTCCTGCATCAGATCCAGATAGACCGTGCCGCGGTATTCGGTGTCGGAGATCTTCTTGAGCGCGACATTTTCCTGGCTGGTGATGCGGCCGGCAGTGCCGGTTTCCGGCTGGATCTTGCCGCACTCCTGCTCGTTGCTGACATCGTATTGCGCAGCAGCTTCCACCAGGCCGAACGCACCAGGCGCCTTGTCCAGGGTGAGCGTGACCTCATACGCCTTGCGCGGACTCGGATTCAACTTGGCAAGGCCGCGGCCGCCGGCCTCGACGTCGGCTTCTGCGGTGGCCTCGGTGGCGGGGGAAAGGGTCTGGGTCATGCTGGTCTCCGGGGCGTTACAGGCCGTAAGCAATAGGGCCAGCAGGCTTGGGGTCAGAATCTGGCGCAAGGCCGGCCTCCGTGGCAGTTGGGCCGCCAATCTAGTCCGCTTGAGTTCGGGTGGTCAATTGGACGCTTGTGAGGATGAGGCCGCTCGCCGCGCTTGTGGATGAGTGCAAAGCTGCCATGATCGGGCGCAGCCGCCGCCAAGGAGCGCGCTTCATCGCCACCGTTGCCCGCCCGCCCGCACGGCCATCGCCAGCCACCCCGCGTGTGCACTGGCGCAACAGCCTGCGCACGCGGGTGATGCTGGCGGCAACTGCCGTGTTGCTGGTGTTGCTGGTGGTGCTGGGGACGGTGTTCTACGTCGGGGCGCGCACCGAGTTGGTGGAAGCGGCGCGCACCGAAGTGGACGGGCTGACCGAGCAGACCGCGCGCAGCCTGGCGGCGATGCTGGATTCGGTGCAGGTGAGCGGGCGCACCCTGGCCGCGAGCAGCAGTGCGGTGGGACTGCAGCCATTCAATCTGCGTGCCTTGCTGCTAGCCACGCTCAGTGGCGACCCGGATATCGGTGCGGCGCGCCTGATCATCGAGCCGCGCACGCAGAAGGCCGGCGATACCGGGTTTGTCTGGTACGTGCGCCGCGACGGCACCCATCTGGTGGAGAAATCGGCGCTAGAGCTGGGCGACGACTACCGCACCATGCCGTGGTATGTGCGCACCCAGCGCGAGGGCCGTGCGTGGTGGTCAGAGCCCTACCTGAACCGCAATGGCGGCAATGTCCTGTACACCAGCTACAACCTGCCGCTGCGGCGCCCCGGTGACGCGCCGGATGCGGCGCCGGTGGGAATGGTGAGCGTGGATCTGCCGCTGCAACATCTGCGCGAGATCATCGACCAGCTGCCGCGCGACATCGGGATCCAGCCGATGCTGTTGTCGCCGGAAGGCATGCTGGTGTTCAGCCCCGACCCGGCGCTGAATCTGCACCACAGCCTGGACAGCTATGTGGCGCGCTCGCGGCCGGACCTGCGGCCATTGCAGCGCGCACTGGCAGCCGGCCAGCCGATTTCGTTTGCGCATACCGCGCCGGATGGCGAGCGGTTCCTGACCCACAGCGCGGCGGTGGGCCGCAGTGGCTGGACCTTCGTGCTGTCCGCCTCCGAACGCTACGTGCTGTCCGGCCTGAACTGGCTGGTCGCGTGGGTGGCGATGGCGGCGTTGCTGGGCGCGGGCGTGTGGTGGTGGTTGATGGGGCGGATCACGCGCAAGTTGACGCGGCCGATCGAGGAACTGACCGACACCGCCGAGCACTTCCGGCGCGGCGAATTCGAGTACCCGTTGCGGCATATCGAACGCGACGACGAGGTGGGCGTGATGGCCCGCGCGTTCGACACGGCGCGCGATGCGATCCGTCACCACATCGGCGAGATCGGCGAGATGACGGCCGCGCGCGAGCGCATGCACAGCGAGCTGCAGATTGCGCGCGAGATCCAGCAGGCCATGCTGCCCTCCGGGCGCACCTTCGACCGCGCCAGTTCGCATCTGGAAACCTGCGCGTGGCTGGAGCCGGCCAAGGCGGTGGGCGGCGACTTCTATCATTTCTTCGAGACCGAACCGGGGCTGCTGTGGTTCGTGGTGGGCGATGTGTCCGACAAGGGCGTGCCGGCGGCCTTGTTCATGGCGCGCGCGGTGAGCGTGCTGGAGATCGCTGCGCGCCGCTATACACGTCCGGACGGGATCCTGATTGCCGCGTCCACGCGGCTGGCCGAGAACAACGACACCTGCATGTTCGCCACCGTGTTGTGCGGATTGATCAATGTGGTGAGCGGCGACTACTGGCTGGCCAGCGCCGGGCACGAGCCGCCCTTGCTGATCGATATCGATGGCAAGGCACGCGTCCTGCCGCTGGAGACCGGCGCCCCGTTGGGGATCGAGCCGCAGGTTTCGTTTCCGGTGCTGCACGGGCGCATGACCGCCGGCCAGACCCTGCTGGGCTATACCGACGGCGTGACCGAGGCGATGAACGAACACGGCGCCAGCTACGGGCTGGAGCGGCTGCTGGCCACGCTGCACCCGTGCCGCAGCGCTGCCGCGCAGTGCAAGGCGGTGGTGGCCAATATCGCCCGTTTCACTGGCCAGGCCGACCCCTATGACGACATCACGCTGCTGGCGATCCGGCTGCGCCAGGAGCATGCTGGACGGGTCGCAGAGACCGGCCGGGGCGTTCCCGGAGAGGTGACGGCTCCATGAAGCTCGATCTGGCCATTGCCCCGTCGCTGGCCCAGCTGGCCGGCGCCAACGACGCGCTGGAAGACTCGCTGACGCGCGAAGGCCTGCACGCCGAGCGCATCGGCCAGGTGCGGCTGATCGTGGAAGAGCTCGGCTGCAACGCGCTCACCCATGGGCAGTGCGCCGAGCAGCCGCTGCGCCTGCAACTGCAGCTGGACCCCCAGGCGCTGGTGCTGGAGATGCACGATGCCGGCATCGCGTTCGACCCCTGCGCGGCGCATATGCCCGATGTCGCCAGCGAGCTCGACGACCGCCAGATCGGCGGGTTGGGGTTGTTTTTGGTGCATCAGTTCGCCGATCACATCGACTACCGCCGCGATGGTGCATACAACATCGTGCGCGTCACCCTGCTCCACCCGTACGCCCCTGTCCCCGAGGCCCTGTCATGACCACGCTCGCCATCCAGATTGACCCGCCGCAAGACACCCGTCAACGCGTCATCCTGACCGGGCGGCTGGACACTCACACCTATCAGGACCTGGATGCGGCGCTGTCGCCGTTGCTGGGCACCCGCATCACTACCCTGGTGCTGGACCTCGGCGCACTGGAATACATTTCCAGCGCCGGCATCCGTTGCATCTTCAAGGCGCGCAAGGCGCTGGCCACGCGCCAGGGCAAGGTGCTGGTGAGCAACCCGCAGCCGCAGATCCGCAAGGTCTTCGACATGGTCAAGGCGGTGCCGTTGAGCGATGTGTTCGCCTCCACCGAAGAGCTGGATGCCTACCTGGCCGCGATGCAGCGCAAGGTGATCGAGCAGAGCGCGCAAGGCGATACGCCGATCGTGCCGCATTTCGCCGAAGCGTAAGCGGCATCGCGTGCGCGTACACGTGGGGACGTGTGCGCGTGCGCTAGCTGCACGCGTCTGGTTAGGCTATGGCGCCCCGCTGCGTGCGTTGCCATGGCTGCACTGATCATTTTCGATTTCGACGGCACGCTGGCCGATTCGTTTGATTTCTTTCTGAGCACACAGCGCGACCTGGCTGCGCGGCACGGGTTCCGCGCGGCCGAAACGCATGAAGTGGACGCCGCGCGCAGGTTGAGCACGCGCGCGCTGATCAAGCAGTCCGGATTGCCCGCCTGGAAGGTTCCACTGGTGGCGGCTGACTTCATCCGCCTGATGCGCGCCGCGCCGCCGGCGGCATTGTTTCCCGGCATTGCGCAGACAGTGAGCGCGTTGCACGCCGGGGGGACGCGGCTGGCGGTGGTGTCGTCCAACTCGGCAGAGAACGTGCAACGCGTACTGGGCGAAGAGCTGAGTACGAAGTTCGCCCTCATCGAAGGCGGCGCGCATCTGCTGGGCAAACAGCGCGCCCTGCGACGCGTGCTGCGCGCCACATCACACACCCCAGCACAGGCGATCTATGTGGGTGACCAGGTCGCCGATTGGGAAGCGGCCCAGGTGCTGGGCCTGCCATTCGCCGCGGTAGCCTGGGGCTACGCGCATCCGGAGGTATTTGCCGGATTGGCCGGAACGCAGCTGATCGAGCGCGTGGAAGACTTGCTTGCGCTGGGCGTGCGCTAGCACCAGGCGCAGCCCTCATCCGCCCTTCGGGCACCTTCTCCCACAGGTGGGAGAAGGACGTGGCGACAGCTGCTGGGGCTGGACGTGCCAGCGGTGTGGTGTGTCGGGCAGCGGTCTAGCCGTTCCGTCTTTCGCCGCAAGCATCCGGTTGGTCGCTCGCCAAGCGAACGCCCGTTTCGACATCACGTCCGCGCGCATGGCTTCCTTGCGCGTGCCTTGCATGGTCGTGGTGCTCTCGATCAGCTACGCGGGCACCCAGCTGCCGCACGTGATACCGGGCGCAGCACGCCGCCCCGTTCAAGCAGACGACTACACCCCGCCCGAGCGCGGCAACGGCGCCGGTACATTCAGCACTCCGCCGGCCGCCACATAGGCTGCCAGCGCCTGACCCTGGCTCAGCAGATGCCCGTGCATGGTGCGCTCCGCACCTTCCGCATCGCCGCGGCGTACGCAGTCCATCAGTTCGCGATGTTCCGCCAGCGATTGCGCCATGCGCCCGGGGGTCAGCAATTGCCGCCCGCGGTGCATCTTCAAGATGCGGTGCAGGTCGTGGGTGACCCGGATCAACCACGGATTGCCGGCGTACTGCTGCACGGTTTCGTGGATCAGATAATTGTTGCGGTAGTACTCGGCCAGGTCGCCGGCCGCCGATGCGGCTTCCATCGCCGCATGCAGGTCTTCCAGCCGTTGCACACCAGCCGTATCCAGGCGCTTGACCGCGTCGTGCGCGCAGCGGCCTTCCAGCATCGCCATCACCGGAAACAGCTGGTTGAGGTCTTCCAGCGTCAGCCGCGTGACCCGGCTGCCGCGGCCGGCATCCAGCTGCACCAGGCCTTCGGCCGCGAGCAACTTCAGGCTCTCGCGCAGCGGGGTGCGGCTGATGCCCAGTTCCTCGGCCAGGGCCGGTTCGTCGATCCATTCGCCCGGCGGCAGCGCGTAGTCGTAGATCTTCTGGCGCAGGCGCTCGGCCACTTCCTCGTACAGCGGTACGCGCTTCTTGGACACGCGCGAATCAGGGGCGAGGGTCATGGCAGGCAGGTCGTCGGCATCGGGGCTAGGGCGCCCATTCTAGCGGGGCGCCCCTTGCACCTGCCCGACGCTGCCACCCTCACAGCCAGCCCGGCACCACGAACAGCAGCCACGCCGCCAGCGGCCCTAGCAACACCACCAGCCCGCTGTAGACCAGGAAGCGGCGGAACAGGCCGTCGCGCTCTTCCTTGGCGGCCGAGGCCACCACCAGCGCGCCATTGGTGGAAAACGGGCTGACATCGACGATGGTGGACGACACGGCAAGCGCGCAGATCACCCCGGCGGCGCCCAACTGGCCCTGCATCAGGAACGGCACCGCCAGCGGGATGGTGGCGCCCAGTACCGCCGCCGACGACGCGAACGCAGACACGATGCCGCCCACATAGCAGACCAGCAAGGCGCCCAGCAGCGGCATGCCGATGTGCGAGACGCCGGTGCCGATGTAGTCCACCGCACCGGCCTTTTCCAGCACGGCGACATAGGTGACCACGCCGCTGATCAATAGCACCGTGGACCAGCTGATGCCGTCTACCGCACCCTTCTGCGCGTTGGGCGAGATCAGCGCCAGTGCCACCGCCACGGTGATCGACACCAGCCCGACATTGAGGTTGTACACCAGCGCCGCAACGCCCAGACCCAGCAGGCCGACCAGGGTAATCACACGGTCGCGGGTGATGGAGACCGCTTCCAGTGCCAGCGGGTCGGTGGACAAGGTGCCGCCGCCCGGTGCCACCAGTGCGCCATGCCCTTCGATGGCGAAGCGCCGTTGCGAGGCCTGATCGCCGCTGACCGGCACGTACTGCGCATCGGCCAGCGAAACCTCTTGCCGGCGCATCAGCTTGAGCCCGCCGAAGGCGCAGAAGCAGATGATGGCCATCATCAGGTTGAAGCCCAGGCTGGTGAGGAACACCGCCATCTCGGTGACATCCAGCCCGGCCTTTTCCACCACCTTGTTGGTGATGCCGCCATACACGCTGATCGGCGAGAAGCCGCCGCCCTGCGCACCATGGATCACCAGCAGGCCCATCATCAACGGATTGATGCGGTACTGCTTGGCAAAGCGCAACGCCACCGGGCCGATGATGGCCACCGCGGCCGGCCCCAGCGCACCGAAGGCAGTGAGCAGGCCGGTGATCACGAACATCACCCACGGGATGGCGACGATGCGCCCGCGTACCGCGCGCACCGCCCAGTGCACCAGCAGATCGATGGTGCCGTTCTTCTGCGCGATGGCGAACAGATAGGTGATGCCGACCAGGGTGAGGAACAGGTCGCCCGGAAAGCCGGCCAGCACCTCCTTGCCATCCAGCCCCACCCACACGCCGCCAACGATGAACGCCAGCGCGAAGGCCACCGCACCCATGTTGATGGGCAATGCGGTGGCGACGATGAACATGATCACCAAGCCAAGAATCGTTGCAATTTGCGGGGTCATGCGCCCTCCCAGACACCTGATACGCGTACAGCACGGATGGCCACCCGCCACCCCAGGGTCACACCGTGTGCAGCACCTGCCTGATCGTCATGCCGCACGCTCGCACGCGGCGTTGACCCACTCCACAACACCCTCGGTGCTGTGGAAGTCGTCTACCGAACGCGCCTCGCACGCCGGCAAGACCTCACGCGCCATGCGCGCCAAGGCGCTGCCGGGCCCGAGTTCGAGAAAGACGCGCGCGCCGCGTTCGGCGGCCTGCACCAGTACGTCGTACCAACGCACGGTCTGCGCGATCTGCGCGGCCAGGCTGTCGGCAACCTGCGCCTTGGTGCCGACCGCACGTGCATCGATGCCGGCGAGCACGCGCACCTTCGGAGCACCGATGCGGGCGGTGTTCAATTCGATGGCGAATGCAGCGGCGGCGCTGCGCAGCCACGGGGTGTGCGCCGGCACGCTCACCGGCAGCAGCGTGACGCGTGCGCCACGCGCCTGCGCTGCGTCGCCCAGCGCCTGCAGTGCAGGACGTGGACCGCCAAGCACCGCATGGTCATCGCCATTGACGATGGCCAGCGCTGCGCCGTGCGCGGTGCACAGCGCAGCGAGCGTGGGCAGTGGCAGGCCGATGACGGCCATCAGCCCGGCGTTGTCGGGGCTGGCGGCATCCATCAGGCGGGCGCGGGTGGCTGCAAGCTGCAGGCAGGTTTCGATGTCGACGCTGCCGGCCACTGCATGCGCCGCCAGCTCGCCCACGCTGTAGCCGAGCACCAGCAACGGCACGGGGAGCTGCTGGCGCAACACCTGCCACTGCGCCAGGGTGCCCGCGCACACCAGTGGCTGCGCGATGGCGTTGGCATAGCGGCCCGGGTCTGCGGCAAGGATGTGCGGCGCGGCGCCAAGCACCTGACTCGCTGCAGCAAGTACGCCGGCCGCGGCAGGCGCATCGGCAACACGCGCAAACATCGCGGCGTGCTGACCGCCCTGGCCGGGACAGAGCACGGCCAGGCTCATGGGATGACCTGCGTGCAGGTCACGCCGTGCGCCATGCGCGCATGGCCCGCATCCGCGCTTCGGGCCTGTTCTTCCGCGCGCCAGCGCAGGACGCCGTTTCCTGGGGCAGTGGGTTGGGCGCCATTGCCGCTCGTGTGCACGTACAGCGTCTTCGCCGCTGCCGGTGGCTGCTGCGTGCTCATATGGTCTCCTGACAGTGCAGGAACCAGGCGCAGGCCAGCAGATCGGCGCTGCCACCCGGGCTCAGACGACGCGCGACGAACTGTCTGCCAATGGCGCTCAAGCGAGCGCGCCACTGCGCTTGTGCGACACCACCCGCGGCGAGAAATGCACGTGCTTGCGTCCTTGCGTAGGCCAGCCCTGCCTGCCCGCCGCGATGCAACAGGTTGAGATCGTCGACCTCGGCAATCAAGTGCATCAAGGTCTGCGCCAGTGCAGCCTGGCGCGTGGCGCCGCTGTGCAGTGCGCCGCGCAGCGACGGCAATGCGATTTCGCGCAGCAATGGATAACCGGCTGCGGCCTGCTCGCGCACGCCACCGATCTGCAACGCTGCACGCACGCGCTGGCCGTTGCTGTGGGGATCCAGCGGCGCGGTGCGCAAGGGGTCGCGCCAGACCTGCACTGCGGTGCAGACGGCTTCGCCGCGGGGGCGGCTCCCGTGCGCGACACGCAGGCGCGCGGCCTGCGCGGTGAGCAGGCCCAGGCTGAAGATCGCGCCGCGATGGGTGTTGATACCGCCGGTGGCACGCAGCATCGCCGCTTCGGCCGCGATGCCGAGCTGGCGCAATTGCTCGAACGGCGCGTTGTCGATACCGGCCTGCGCAATCGCAACGAAGTAGCCGCGTAGGGCGAACAGGCTGCGCAGAAACGTCGACGCGTCCATATCGGTGTGGCTGCCGCGGTCGAACGGCGTGACCAGGCCGGGCTTGGGTGCGCAGCTCAGTTCTGCATGCAAGGCGGCGACCGCGAGCCGGCCCAGCCGACGCGCCAGCGCGCTGGCGGTGCCGGCAGCCGCATGCGATGTGCCTTGCAGCACTGCATTGTGTTGCAGATCGCCGCGTGCGGCCGCAGTACGCGATGGCGCATGCATGAGGCTGCTGCCGCCGTCCACGGGAGCGTGGCCAGGCCCTGGTTGCGACGGCGAGTCCTGCGGTGCTGCAGGTGCCGGTACCGGTGCCGACAGGCGCCCCGCACGTGCCAGGCCTGTCGGAGGGCGAGCCGCACAAGCCAGGTGTGGTGCAACACGACTGTCTGTTGACGGTGGTGTGGGTGGCTGCCGCCCGGCCGCAATGCACTGCGTCCCCGAGGGCCTTGCATCGGCGGTGCGTTCGACCAGCGTCCTCATGCCGCATACCCCACCGGAAACAGCGCGCTGCGCGGCAGCAAGCGGCAGCCGTCGCTGGATTTCACCAAGACCTGCGGTGCGCTGCCGGCGTATTCGCGCCAGTTCACCGCGGTGTCGTCGGGCAGCAGCAGCTCGCCGTCTGCGCGCAGCCCGTGGTCCCGTTCCCAGCGCTGCAGCAACGTCACCACCCTGTGCGCCTGTTCGGGTGTGGCGACGGACCACAGCAGATCCAGATCCGATTGCGCATGCACATACGCGAGCCCGGTGAGGGCCTGCCAGGCAACGCTGCCGAACACGCGCGGCTGCAGGCCGCTGGCATTGGCCTGCGTCAGCAGGGCCCGCAGTGCAGGCTGCACCACAATGGGAGCGGTAGCGATCACGGCATCCAGCGCCATCGGGGCGGTGCTGCGTGCGATGTCGTCCAGCCCGGCGCTCAAGGCCAGGCGCTGTTTACCTTCGTCCGGCGGCAACGGCACGCCGAGCCGCACGCGGCCGGGTGCCTGGCTGCCATCCCCACGCGCCACCACTGCCGGCAGGCCCGCAGCAAACCACTGCTGCAGCCGTGGCTGCGCACCCGGCGTCAGCGCTTGCCAGCGCGCGCCGGGACGCAACCACACCAGTGCGTGGCGGCCGGGCATGCTCACACCTCGCCTGCGGCCACGGCAGCGGCGACATCGCGCGCCAGGGTGCGCCCGCCGCGCTGCGCGCCGAGTACGCGGCGCTGGTCGCCATCGTTGGGCGCGGCCAATGCGTCGAGTAGTGCTTTCGCCAGATCGCCATCCCACAGCGATTCCACCGCACCCATGCGCACGTAGTTTTCAACGCCCGGCGCGAACACCGGCGAGCTCTTGCTCAGCGCCTGCAAGGTGTCCACCGATTGCTTGGTCACACGCGCCATCGCACGTAGATCCATCACCCGCACCTGCGCGTCCGGCAGCGCGTGGATGTGGTCGGCCATCAGCCCGAACGACAGAAACCCGCCGCTGACCGCTTCGCCATAGACCAGGGTCAGCAGCCGCGCGCCGCGCCTGCGCGCGAGATCCAGCGCGCGTGCAAGATGCGCAAAATAGCCATTGATGCCGAGCAGTTCGTCGCGGCGTGCGAGCCGTTGCCCGGCCGTGTCGGCCAGCATCACGATGGGGCGCTGCGGATGCGCGCGCGTGCTGGCAAGTACGCTGGCCGCCAATGCCAGCGCATGGTCCACGCCGACTTCCAGCGTGTTGGCGGTGCCGATCACGGTGACCTCGCCGTTTGCGGTGGTCGCGCTACCGGTAAGCACATCGGCGTTGCGGGCGATGGCGTGGCCGAGCGGGAACAGCTGGTCCAGCAGTTGGCTCAGTTCCATGGCGTGCTCCGGTCGGCGGTGGCGGCGAGGAAGGCGTCGGTGTCCAGCAACGGCAGGCGCTGCGCGTCGACGATGCCCTGGCGTTGCCAGATCTCCAGGCCATCGCGGCAGTCGCCATAGCTATCGATGCGCACGGCCAGCTGGTGATGCGCGTGCTCCAGGGCCTGCAAGGCGGCATCGCCGCCGTCGGGTTCTGCGAGTGTGTCGAGCGTGGTGAGCGCCGCATCGGCAAACGCCGCGATGCGGTCGGCCACCAGGGTCTGCGCGTCGCCCAGCAGGTAGCGGTGCTTGCCACCGGTCACGCGCCACACCAGGGCACGGTCGCGCGCGTCGAACTCTTCCACCCCGCGCACGGTTTCGATCACATCCGGGCCGGACAACGACAGCCGGCCCTCTTCGGACATGATCACCGCGCTGCAGCAGCGCGCCACGATGCCCATGCCGCCGAAGGCGCCGTTGCCGCTGCCGATCAAGGCCAGCACCGGCACGCCGGCAGCGCGCGCGTTCAGGGTGGCGCGCATGATTTCGGAAATGGCGATCAGGCCGGCGTTGGCTTCATGCAAGCGCACGCCGCCGGTGTCGAGCAGCAACAGCACCCCAGCCGGTTGCGTGGCTGCGGCGCGTTCGAGCAGGCCGGTGAGCTTGGCACCGTGCACCTCGCCGACGCCGCCGCCCATGAAAGCGCCTTGCTGTGCGGCGATCAACGCGCTGCGGCCGTGCAATGTGCCCTCGCCGACGACGATGCCGTCATCGAAGGCGCCGGGTGTCTCAAGTTGTGCCAGGTGCGGGCTGATGAGACGGCGACGCGGGCCGACGAATTCGCGAAAGCTGCCAGCATCCAGCAACCCATCGATGCGTTCGCGGGCATCGGCTTCGTAGTAGCTGCGCTCGGCCATGGGAATGGTGGTGCTCATCCCTGTCTCCAGACGGCATGCGTAGGAGCGCACCTGGGCGCGACCTGGGTATTACCGGCAATGCCCGTCGCGCCCAGGTGCGCTCCTACGGGGTAAATGGGGCGGCTCATGCATCGGCTCCTTGCAGCACATCCAGCGCTTGTTCCAGGCGCAAGCTCACCACCGCCGGCGTGGCGCCGACATCGTTGATGCTGATGCGCACATCCCGCAGTGGGTGACGCGCGGCGAAGTCGTCCAGCACCGCCTGCCAGATCGCGCCGAAGCCGCGTGCGGCGGTGAGGATCTCGATCTCCATCGCGCCGTCGAGCGGCACGCGCTCGACCAGCACTTCCAGGTTGCCGGAGGCGACCACGCCGACCAGTGCGTGATCCACGCCAACACGTGCACCGTGCTGGCCGTCAAAGCGATATCGCAGGGTTTCCATGCTGAGCCCTTACCAATTGCGAAAACGTTTCGGCGGGTCGTACAACCCACCGGACCAGCGCACCAGATCCTTGACCGTGCGCGCAGCGAGCAGGTCGCGCGTGGCATCGCGCGGACGAATGCCCAGATCTTCCGGCCGCCTGATGACGCCACGATCGCGCAGGTTTTCCACCACGCGCTTGTCGCGTCCCAGGCCCACGGCGGTGTAGCCGGACACGCCACGGATCGCCTGCTCGCGTTCTTCCGGCGTGCGGCATAACAACAGGTTGGCGATGCCTTCTTCGGTCAACACATGGCTGACGTCATCGCCATAGATCATCACCGGCGGCAGCGGCATGTTGGCGCGCTCGGCCAGTTCCCAGGCATCGAGCCTGTCGACGAAGGCTGGCGCCATGTGCTCGCGGAAGGTTTCCACCATCTGCACCACCAGCTTGCGTCCGCGCGGCATCTCACCCGGTTTTGCCGCTTCGCGCCCGGCCTTGAGCCAGGCGGCGCTGGCATGCCGGCGGCCGCGTGCATCCGAGCCCATGTTGGGCGCACCGCCGAAGCCGGCGATGCGGTCGCGCGTGGCGGTGGAGCTGTTGCCCTGCAGATCGATCTGCAGGGTGGAGCCGATGAACATGTCGCAGGCGTACATGCCTGCGGTCTGCGACAACGCGCGGTTGGAGCGCATGCTGCCGTCGGCGCCGGTAAAGAACACATCCGGGCGTGCGGCGATGTAGTTTTCCATGCCCAGTTCGGAACCGAACGAATGCACCGAGTGCACGAAGCCCGATTCAATCGCCGGGATCAACGCCGGGTGCGGATTGAGCGCCCAATGCCGGCAGATCTTGCCCTTCAGCCCCAGCGATTCGGCGTAGGTGGGCAGCAGCAACTCGATGGCGGCAGTATCGAAACCGATGCCGTGATTGAGCCGGTCCACGCCGTATTCGGCGTAGATGCCCTTGATGGCCATCATCGCCATCAACACCTGGATCTCGGAGATCTGCGCCGGGTCGCGGGTGAACAGCGGCTCGATGTAATTGGGCTTGGGCGCCTGGGTGACGAAGTCCACCCAATCGGCCGGGATGTCCACGCGCGGCAAGGTGTCGAGAATCTCGTTGACCTGCGCAATGACGATGCCGCCCTTGAACGCAGTGGCTTCCACAATCACCGGCGTGTCTTCGGTATTGGGCCCGGTGTAGAGATTGCCGTGGCGGTCGGCCGCCTGCGCGGTGACCAGCGCGATACGCGGGGTCAGGTCGATGAAGTAGCGGCCGAACAATTCCAGATAGGTGTGGATGGCGCCGATCTCGATGCGGCCTTCGCTGACCAGCCCGGCCAGGCGCGCGGCCTGCGGGCCGGAAAACGAAAAATCCAGGCGCTTGGCGATGCCACGCTCGAAGACATCCAGGTGTGCCGCCAGCGAGAGCACCGACTGCACCATGTGCAGGTCGTGCACGCGCGCAGGGTCTACCTCGGTCAGGCAGCGCGCCAGGAAATCGGCCTGCTTCTGGTTGTTGCCTTCCAGGCACACGCGGTCGCCGGGCTCGATGACCGCCTCCAGCAGCGCCACCACATCGTCGGCGGCCACCACGCGCCCCTGTGGCGCCAGTGCAGCGGCGCGCTGCAGGCGCTGACGCCGGCTCTCGGCTTGGGTGTCCCACTGTCGACTCATGCGTCTGCCTCACCGGGCCAGGCCCGTAATGTCGAAGTAATTACATCGTAATTATGGAGGCCAGTTGTGTCTAGCCGCGTTGCAGCATGAGCCGCGGGGATAGCCATGTTGGTCAGCCGGGCGACAGGCCGTGCTTGCAGGCCGCCATACTTCGATATATCTTTTCAGCATGCTTCGATATATCGAATGACAATGCACTCCCACCGCGACGACCTGCCGAGCGAGCTCGATCCATCCGTGGCGCCCAGTGCCACGCGCCGTGGTGGCGCCGGGCGCGCGCGGCCGCTGGAACATGGCGACCTGCGCCTGCTGCTGCTGGCGCTGATCGAGCAACAGCCACGCCATGGCTACGAGTTGATGCGGCAGATCACCGCACTGTTCAAAGGCCTCTACACGCCCAGCGCAGGCGCCATCTATCCGGCACTGGCGCAGCTCGAAGCCGATGGCTGGGTGCAGACCGCGCTGGACGAGGGCCGCAAGCGCTACCAGGTCACCGCCTCCGGCCGTACGCATGCGGCGCAGCACCGCGACGCACTGGATGCGGCGCTGGCCCGCACCCACCGCCGCGCGCGCGAGCTGATCAAGGCACAGACCCCGGCGCCGATTCGCGAAGCCATTCACCGCATCAAGCACGGCCTGTTTGCGCGGCATGGGCAATGGACGGATGCAGAAACCACACGCATTGCCGCGCTACTCAACGCCGCCGCTGACGGCATGGAGCGCGATGACGGCTGAGCGGGTGTGCTTGGCGACTACAAATCTGTCATTGCGGCTGCGTCACTACGACAGGTTGCTTGCTGATGCGAGTGGCGTGCAGGAGTGGCGGTGGATGCGCCGTTTGCGAGTTTCATCACTCGGCAAATTGCCACGGCGATCGTGTCCCTTTGCAGTGGCTTGGTTGTCTGTCTTGAAAAACATTCAATTTCAGAATCAACACATCACTCAGGCGCCGCGCATCAAGCCCCTCTCCCTTCGGGAGAGGGGTTGGGGTGAGGGTACGGACGAAGCCACGCGTTATTGCAACTGCACGAGGCTTCGCTCGTACCCTCATCCGCCCCTCCGGGGCACCTTCTCCCCCATAAAGGAGGACAGTGTCCCGATGGGAGAAGGAATCGCCCACAGCCGCTGCCCATCACTGGTTACTTACTGCTCGTCACCTCGTCAGTTTTGCTCCTGACCTCCCACCTCCACCACCACGCAACTGCAACGTATCTCCAGGAACTGCACCCCATGGCACTGCATACCAGCACCCAAATCCGTCGCGACCCGCGCCTGCGCTCCGTACAGGTGGTGCGCTGCGAGTCGATCACGCCACAAATGCGCCGCATTGTCTTTGGTGGCAGCGAGCTTGCCGGCTTCCAGAGCGACGCACCGGACGATCACGTCAAACTGTTTTTCCCCAATGCCGACGGCGCGTTCGTACTGCCGACCATGACACCGGAAGGACCGCGTTACGCCGACGGCGCCCTGCCCTCGCCCGGCCGCGACTACACGCCGCGCCTGTTCGACCCGCAAACCGGCGAGCTCAGCATCGATTTTGTGTTGCACGGTGACGGGGTAGCCTCCGATTGGGCCGCCCAGGCGCAGCCAGGCGACGAACTGCGCATTGGCGGCCCACGCGGCTCGTTCCTGGTGGCCGATGACTTCGATCGTTATGTATTGATCGGCGATGAAACCGCATTGCCGGCAATCGGCCGCTGGCTGGAGGCGATGCCGGCCGACCTGCAGGCAGAGGTATTCATCGAAGTGGCCGATGCCGCCGAGCGGCAGGCGTTGCTGAGTGCGGCCGATGTCGATGTGTACTGGCTGGAGCGTAACGGCTTCGATGCAGCCAGCAGCACCTTGCTGGAAGATAGCCTGCGCGACTACGAGCCGCACGACGGCGACACGTTCTACTGGATCGGCACCGAGTCCATGCGCGCCCGTGCAATGCGCAAGTTCATAGAAGAACACCTGGGCGTGGACAAGGAATGGATCCGCGCGAAGGGCTACTGGAAGGCACATTCCGCAGAGGAATGATGCAACACGCACCTCTTGTTGGAACGCGCTGGCGCGCGAGGGAGTTTTATCGAGATCGCATGCCTTGTGGCGGGTTCATCGGTAACGCCGTCGCGGCCAGGTCCGCTCCTACATAGGGCTGGCGTGCTCGCTGCCACGGATGGGGTGCAGCATCCTCGCGTAGGAGCGCACCCGGGCGCGACGGGGCTTGCCCGAAATGGTCGCGCGTTGTCGCAGAGGGTGTCGGTAACGCACTCGCGGCCAGGTCCGCTCCTACGTAGGTTTGCGTGCTCGCTGTCGCGGATGGCGTGCAGCATCCTCGCGTAGGAGCGCACCTGGGCGCGACGGGGCTTGCCCGAAATGGTCGCGCGTTGTCGGAGAGGATGTCGGTAACGCGGTCGCGGCCAGGTCCGCTCCTACGTAGGCTGGCGTACTCGCTGCCACAGATGGGGTGCAGCATCCTCGCGTAGGAGCGCACCCGGGCGCGACGGGCTTGCCCGAAATGGTCGCGCGTTGTCGGAGAGGATGTCGGTAACGCGGTCGCGGCCAGGTCCGCTCCTACATAGGGCTGGCGTGCTCGCTGCCACGGATGGGGTGCAGCATCCTCGCGTAGGAGCGCACCCGGGCGCGACGGGGCTTGCCCGAGATGGCCGCGCGTTGTCGGAGAGGATGTCGGTAACGCGGTCGCGGCCAGGTCCGCTCCTACGCAAGCGCGCGCCCGGAGTGGCAACGCGTTTGCGCACACAAGCAAAAGCCCGCCGATTGGCGGGCTTTTGGGTTGCGGCATCGGGCGGCTGCGCGCATCGATACCGCGATCTGCGCGGGTCTTGGAGCGGCTAACGACACGTAGCGAGCGGTCGTCAGGTGGGGGCGGGCGGCGCGGAGGAACCGTAGTGTACGAGTGGTACATGAGGGTTCCGAGCACCGACCGCGCGCGCCTGGCGGCCGCGCAGCAGTTTTGCTAGCTGCTCTTACTTCGCGGCAGCGGCGTCGCCGGCCTTGGCCTGCAGCGCTTCGGTGGTGATGCGGATCTTTACTTCATCGCTGACGTTCGGGGCGTACTGGCCCACGCCGAAGTCGCTACGCTTGATGGTGGTGGTGGCATCGAAACCGGCTGCCGGCACCTTCTTCATCGGGTGCTCGCCGGCACCGTTGAGGGTGACGTCCAGCACGACCGGCTTGGTCTGGTCCTTGATGGTCAGATCGCCAGTAACGGTCAGCTTGTTGGTGCCGGCCGCTTCGACCTTGGTGCTCTTGAAGGTGGCGGTCGGGAACTTGGCCGCGTCGAAGAAGTCACCGCTCTTCAGGTGCTCGTCGAACTTGGCGGTGAAGCTGTTCAAGCCCGACAGCGGCAGGGTGACCTGCACGGTGGACTTGGTCACGTCGGCTGCGTCGTACACCAGGGTGCCGTCGACATTGCCGAAATGCGCGCTCGGGTTGGAGAAGCCGAAGTGGCTCCACTGCGCAATCACGTCGGTGTGGCTCGGGTCCAGGGTGTAGGTGCCGGAGGCAACCTGCACGGCCGGGGCGGTCGAAGCGGCCGCGTCGGCGGCCGGGGCCGGGGCAGCAGCGGCATCCGCCGGTGCAGTGGTCGCGGCCGGGGCGTCGGCCGCCGGTGCGGCGGTGTTGTCGGCCGGCTTGGAGCAGGCTGCGATGGCCACGGTGAGGGCGAGCGGCAGCAACAGCTTGTGGGTGATCTTCATTGGAACTCCATGTGATGAGAGACGCGTTGGATCAACGCGGATGGGGCGAAACGCAGACGGACGAGGACTGCAGGAAACTGGGCGACACACACTTCTTGCATGCGGTGATCAGCGCGGATGCGCGGCAGGCTCGGCAGGCTCGGTAGCGAGCTGACCGCCTGCGGGCACCGATTGCGCTCACGCGGACACGAGCGCACGTGCTGATCACAACATTCCACACGCAGGCAAAACAACGCAGCACTCACGCTTCAAAAGCACACACCCCGTGCGTGCGATCACCGGCAGCCCGCATGCAGCGCCGATGTTGCATCACAGGCCGCACTGCGCTGCCACGCTCACTCGAAGCGCGCGGCTTCGTCGAAGCTCAGACGCGGCGACCGCGGGAACAGCCCGGCCGGATCGCCGTAGCCGAGATTGACCAGGAAATTGGACTTGATCGGCGTGCCGGCAAAGAACGCCGCATCGACCTTGGCATTGTCGAAGCCGGACATCGGGCCGGCATCCAGCCCCAGCGCGCGCGCGGCCAGGATCAGATACGCACCCTGCAGCGAGCTGTTGCGGAATGCGGACTCGGCGCGGCCCTCACGCGGGCCGTCGAACCAGCTCTTGGCATCGGCATGCGGAAACAGGTACGGCAGCTTCTCGTGGAAATCCTCATCGTGCGCCACGATCACCGTCACCGGTGCGGCCAGGGTCTTGGCCGCGTTGCCCTCGGACAGGGCCGGCTTGAGCTTGGCCTTGCCTTCGGCGCTGGTCACGAACACGAACCGCGCCGGCGAGCTGTTGGCCGCAGTCGGGCCCCACTTCACCAGCTCATAGAGCTCGCGCAGCACGTCCTGGCTGACCGGCGTGTCGGCAAACGCGTTTTGCGTGCGGGCGGTACGGAACAGCTGGTCCAGTGCGGCGGCGTTGAGCGAGTCGGACATGAGCACTCCAGAAGAGGGGAAAGGCGCCAGGCCGGGCGGCATCGGCGTCAGTGTGAAGACCCGCAGTGTAGAGTGGTGCGATTGCCGTCACACGCGTTCAATCTGAAACAAATCTATGTCGGATCTGAAACGATGAGGCTGACCTGGGCGCTGAGCGACGGCCGCGCCGGCAACGCGCGCCAGGCCGAAGCGCTGGCGCGGGCACTGCAGCCTGGCGCCTTCCAGCCGATGCATCTGCACGCACAGGCGCCCTGGCGCTGGGCGGCGCCGCGCCGGTTACCCGGTGCAAGGGCCGCCTTCGGCGCTGCATTTGCGCAGCAGCTGCAGCACCCACCGGCCCTGGCGATCGGCTGCGGGCGCCAGGCCGCGCTGGCCACGCGGTTGCTGCGTGCACGCGGCAGCCGCAGCGTACAGATCCTGGACCCGCGCCTGGACCCGCGCCACTGGGACCTGCTGGTCGTGCCCGAGCACGATGGGTTGCGCGGCGCCAACGTGCTGACCCTGCTGGGCAGCCTGCACCCGGTGGACGATGCCTGGCTGGCCGCCGGGCGGGCCACCTTCCCGGAGCTGGGCGCCCTGCCCGGCCCGCGTCTGGCGCTGCTGATCGGCGGCCCGACCGCCCAGGTGCCCTGGACCGTGCAGGACCTGGCGGCGCTGTGCGCGGCGCTGCGCGACCAGCTGCATGCGGCCGGCGGCAGCCTGCTGGTCACCGTTTCCCGGCGCACCCCGCCCGCGGCCATCGCCCCGCTGCGTGCGGCCTGCGCCGGCCTGCCGCACCTGCTGTGGTGCGACATGCGCGACGGACCCAACCCGTATGCCGGCCTGCTGGGCTGGGCCGATGCGCTGATCGCCACTGCCGACTCGGTCAACCTGCTCTCCGAAGCCTGCGCCACACGCGTGCCGGTGGCGGCCGCGTTCGGCGAGCGCGCGAGCGGGCGCGTAGGCAGCTACCTGCAGACCTTGCGGCAACGCCAGCGCTTGCAGGCAGCCGATGAAGTGCTCGCGCCCGCTGTCGATATCACTCCAGTGCGCGAAACCGAGCGCATCGCCCTGCAGGTGCGCGCGCGCCTGTCGGTATGACCACGCGCCTGACGGTGGCACACGACACGCGCGATGTGCTCGCCACCGCCGTGCAACGGCGCACTGGTGAGCACGCCGACCGATGCGCGGCGGCCGATCTGCTACATGTACGTTGGCGATCGCGTCCGGGTTGCGTGCACGTGCCACCGTGGTCGTGTCGGCTGTTTCGCGGCGCCATCGGGCAGCGATGGCACGGCGAACCACGCCCTCGCCACGGCGCGCGCCGGTGAGTTGCTGCGGCCTTATGTACTGGCCCACTGCCACCGACCCGCGGATAATCCGCGCACCGCCTTTGCCCTGCCGTCATGTCCGCTGCCCCCGCCCCGCTGTTTGCTCCGCTCACTGCCCGTGCCTTGACCTGGGCGGTGCTGGCAATGGGGGCGGTGGTGCTGTTGTCCAACGTCCTGGTGCAGTACCCGATCAACGATTGGCTGACCTGGGGTGCGTTTTCGTATCCATTGGCGTTTCTGGTCAGCAACCTGATCAACCGTCGCTTCGGGCCGCGTGCGGCACGCACGGTGGCGTGGTGGGGCTTTGCACTGGCGGTGGTGCTGTCGGTGTGGCTGGCGACGCCGCGCATTGCGGTGGCCTCGTGCACCGCCTTCATCGCCGCCCAGCTGCTCGACATCACCGTGTTCGACCGCCTGCGCAATGGCAGCTGGTGGCGCGCGCCGATCGTGGCCACCACCTGCAGCGCCACGCTGGATACCGCAATCTTCTGGAGCATCGCCTTCGCCGGTGCGGCGCTGCCGTGGGTGAGCTGGGCGGCCGGCGATCTGGCGGTGAAGCTGGGCATGGGCGTGTTTCTGCTCGGGCCGTTTCGCGCGTTGCTGTGGCGGAGCGCACCACGCCGCCCTGTCTGAAGCGCGGTGCGCTGTCGCTACCGAGCGCGCCAGGCAACAGCACAACACCCCTTGCCCACCTCCGGCAGACCGATGGGCAACCGGACGCGCCGAGTGCACCGCCTGACCTGCGCCAATGCCTCGCCTGCACGCAGCGGCGGCATCGGCCTGGCATGCACGACCGGCGGCTGCGGACAGCCGGCACCCGCGGCCCCGCTAGAGCGTGGCCGCGTCCTTGCCGGCCGGAAATGCCAGCCCCTGTGCACGCGCTGCGTTGAAGATGACGCTGCGCGCCTGCTGGATGGCCGGTGTCGGTGCGATCAAGCGTGGACGCCGGTCCAGTGTGCACGCCAGCCCGGCCTCCACCAGCGCGGCATGCGCCTCATGCAGCGACTGCGCCATCTCGACGGGCAACCACTGCGCCTGCACCAGCGCATCGATCATGCCAGGCGTATCGCAACATGCCAGCAACGGCGCATGCTGCGCGGCCTGCCCCAGCACGCCGGCCTGCAGCACGAATTCCAGGTCCACCAGGCCGCCGGCACCTTGCTTGAGATCCAGCCGGCCGGCATCGCTGCGATCGAGTTCGGCGCGCATGCGCGTGCGCATCTTGCGCACGTCGTCGTGCAGCAGCGCGGGGTCGCGTGTGCGGGTCAGCGTGTCGTGGCGCACCTGCGCAAAGGCCTTGCACAGCGCGGCATCGCCGGCAACCGCGCGGGCACGCACCAGCGCCTGATGCTCCCAGGTCCAGGCGCGCTCGCGCTGGTACTCGCGGTAGCTGGCCAGCGACGACACCAGCGCGCCCTGGCCACCGTCCGGGCGCAGCCGCACATCGATGTCGTAGAGGCGGCCGGCACCGGTTTCGGCGCCGAGCAAGGCCATCACCTTTTGCGCCAGACGGGCGAACCAGCGCGCCGCATCCAGTGGCCGCTTGCCGTCGGAGCTGTCCACCGTGCGCGGGTGGTCGTAGAGAAACACCAGATCCAGATCCGAACCGAACCCCAGCTCCAGCCCGCCCAGGCTGCCGTAGCCGATGATGGCGAACAGGCCGCCCGGCACCTGTCCGTGCGCGGCAACCAGCTCGCTGCGTGCCAGCTGCAGCACCACCTGCACCACGGCCTCGGCCAGCCAGGCCAGTTGCCGGGTGCTCTGCACCGCGTGCTGGCGGCCGTCGAGCGTGGCCAGGGCGATCCGGAAACTCAGCGCAAGCCGGCGCTCGTTGAGCTCGCGCAAGGCCGCCTCGGTGTCTGCGATCTGCAAGGTCTCCACGCAGGCAGCCTGCAGCGCCGCGCGATCCGGCAACGGGCCGCCGATACGCGTATCCAGCAACTCGTCCAGCAACAACGGGTGCGCCGCCAGCCGCTCGGCCAGCAAGGCGCTGCGCGAGAGCACATCGACCAGCCGGGCCAGTGCGCTGGGCTGCTCGTCCAGCAAGGCCAGATAGCTGGTGCGGCGCAAGGTGGCCTGCAACAGGCCCAGCATGCGGCGCACGGCGGCATCGGGTTGGC
Source organism: Xanthomonas sp. NCPPB 1325 (assembly GCF_041477645.2). NCBI lineage: Bacteria > Pseudomonadati > Pseudomonadota > Gammaproteobacteria > Lysobacterales > Lysobacteraceae > Xanthomonas > Xanthomonas sp. NCPPB 1325. The sequence goes on along the minus strand of NZ_CM192985.1, from coordinate 752,988 downwards.
TGGCCCGCGTGGCGGCGTGCAGCAGTGCCGGCACCACGCGATCCAGCCGCGCGCGCGCCGTGTCCGACAGCGCGTGCACACCGGCCGACTGCGCAAAATCGCCCAGCACCTGATGCGCGGTATCCGGGTCGTGCAGGCCAATGCCCAGCAGCGGCGTTGCATCGCCATCGGGCAGCGCGCGCCAGTAGTCGGCCAGCGCGTCCGGCGCGGTGGCCCGCACGCGTGGCGCTAGCAACTCGGCAAATTCGGCGGCCACACGCCGGCGGTGCGGGGCCAGCGCGTCCAGCAAGGCGGGCCAATCGGCATACCCCAGGCCCAGCGCGATGCGTTCGCGATCCATCTCCGCCTGCGGCAAGGCGTGGGTCTGTGCATCGCGCAGCATTTGCAGGCGGTTTTCCAGCCGGCGCAAGAAGCGGTAGGCCGCGGTGAGTGCGGCGCCGTTGTCGGCTTCGATCTGGCCGGCGGCGACCAGCGCCTGCAGCGCGGGCAACAAGCGCCGCTCGCGCAGGGCCGGCTCGCGGCCGGCGCGGATCAGTTGCAGCGATTGGGCGAGGAACTCGATCTCGCGGATGCCACCGGGCCCGCGCTTGATGTCGTCCAGCCGGTCGTGCCGTGCCACCTCGGCGGTGATGGCCGCCTTCATCTCGCGCAGGCCATCCAGCGCGGTGAAATCCAGATAGCGCCGGTAGACGAACGGCCGCAGCGTTTCCAGCCAGGCTTCGCCGGCGTCGATATCGCCGGCCACCGCGCGCGCCTTGAGCCAGGCGTAGCGTTCCCAATCGCGGCCTTCGCGCTGGAAATACTGGTCCATGCCGGTGAACGACAACGCCACGCGGCCGGCAGTGCCGAACGGACGCAGGCGCAGATCCACCCGATGGCTGAAACCATCGGCCGTGGTTTCGTCGAGCAACCTGGCCAGCTGCTGACCCAACCGCGCGAAGTATTCTTCTGCCGCCAACGGGCGCGCCCCGTCGGATTGGCCGCCCTGCGGATAGGCGTACACCAGGTCCACGTCCGAGGAAAAATTCAGCTCGCCACCGCCCAGCTTGCCCAGCCCGAACACCACCAGCCGCTGCACGCTGCCGTCCGCGGCAATGACCTGGCCATGGCGGGCGTCGAATTGCTGCTGCAACGCCCGCAGGCCGCATTGCAGGCAGTTTTCGGCCAGCCGGGTCGCGCCAGCCAGGGTGGCATCCACGCTGTCCAGGCCCAGCACATCGCGCCACACCAGGCGCGTGGATTCGGCGCTGCGGTAGCGCCGCAGTTGGGCAGGCCACAGCTGCGGCTGCGCTGGATCCAGCTGCGGCACTGGCAACGGTGGTGGGTCGGGCTGCGCCAAGTGCTGCAGCAATGCCGGTTGCCGCGCCAATGTATCGAGCGCGAAGTCGCTGACGAGCGCGACCTGGGCAAGCTGCCGATCGAAATCGCCCCCCGGCCACGCCTGATCAGCAGGCAGTGCATGACGGACACGCGCGACAGCCCGCTCGATCACGGCGGCGAGTGCGGCAGATGGGGATGTGGGAGGCGATGGCATCTACGGATTCTGGCATTCCTGTGCGATGCCGGCATGTCGATGCCACCGCATACGTCTGCGTCATTGCACTGCGCAGCAGTGCTGCCGCGGCAGACGACCACACGTGGGCACCTCACTCCATCCGCGACCCGAGACCACACAACGCGTCCCGCGCATGCGTCGTCCAACGCGAACCTTGCCAGGCAAGGCATCAGCGATGTCGCAGCCGCCACCTGCCGCACCGAACATTGATGCGGCACCCGCAAGGCCCCGCATGTGACGACGTCTGCGGCCTTGAACATCTCCCTTACGGAACCCTGACAAGGGCCATGCTGCACTGCGGTTTTCGCATGAGGCATTGCCAATGTCCCCCACCTTGCTGCCCTCCGCCCTGCTGCCCTCGCAGATCCGGCTCGACACCGACGGCAACGATCCCGCACTGCCGCCCAGCTTGCCGTTCCTGCATCTGTGGACCGGTCCAGATGGCAACAGCCGCCTCAATCCCTCGCAGTTGCCCGGCTTCGGCAGCAAGAGCGTGGGTGGCGGGGCGGCGCCACAATGGCTGCGGCCGTTCCCGGGCGAGGTGCTCGGCATCCAGTTTGCGGTGCTGCCGATGGGCTGGGTGGGCGACTGGCACGAGAGCCCGCATCCGCAATGGGTGATCCCGCTGCGCGGCCGCTGGTTCATCGAAACCGGCGACGGCACACGGGTGGAAATGGGGCCTGGCGACATCCACTTCGGCCAGGATCAGGGCACCACCGATCAGCGTGGCCACCGCTCCGGCCAACTGGGCGATGAGCCTTGCCTGCAGATGATGGTGCAATTTGCGCAATCGCCTGGGGCCGCCACTGCGCATCCGTTCGGGCACGAGGCGCCGCACTGATGGACCGCCCGTGCCGCGTGCGCCCGCCAGGCCCGGCGCACCCCACAGACTGCGCGCCGCCCAGCACCGAGCATGCAGGCCTGGCCACTCGCCTGGGCACTGCGCGGCTGCACACGCTCTACGACCAGGCCACCTGGAGCGAGGGGCCGGCCTGGTGGCAGGCGCAGCGCACCCTGGTATGGAGCGATGTGGTGGGCCGCCGTGTGCTGGGCTGGCGCGAGGACGGCGCGGTGGATGTGTTGCTGGACGCCACCGCGTTCACCAACGGCAACGCCGTGGATGCGCAGCAACGGCTGGTGCATTGCGAACACGGGCGCCGCGCCATCACCCGCAGCGACGGCGATGGCCAGGCGCACGTGCTGGTGAGCCGCTTCGAGGGCAAACGGCTCAATTCGCCGAACGATCTGATCGTGGCGCGCGATGGCGCGATCTGGTTCACCGACCCGCCCTTCGGCCTGCTCAAGCCCAGCCAGGGCTGCCCGGCCCCGCAGGAACTGGACCATCACGGCGTCTACCGGCTGCCTCCCGATGGCGGCGCATTGCAATGCATGACCACGCTGGACCACCCCAACGGGCTGGCGTTCTCGCCCGACGAACGCGTGCTGTATGTCTCGCAGACGCCCGAAGGCGGCCCGGGCGAGCCGGAGATCACCGCCTTCGACTGGCACGATGGCGCACTGCACAACCAGCGTCGGTTCGCGGTGGTGCCAGAGGGCCTGGCGGATGGCTTCTGCGTGGACTGCCACGGTTGGCTGTGGAGCAGCTCTGGCGCCGGCGTGTGCATCTTCGACCGCGATGGGCAATGGCTCGGCCTGGTGCCGACGCCGGCAACGGCCTCCAATTGCACGTTCGATCTGGAGCAGCGGCGGCTGTTCATTACCGGCGGCAGCGCGCTGTGGTTGCTGGAGCTGCCGCAATAAGCCCTGCGAGTGTGGCGATTGCACTGCGCGCGGGCCGCAGCCCCGTGTGGCGTGGCGAGGGCTTGCCGGGTTGGCCACCCGCGGGTCAGCGCTTGACCCGGCAACGTTCAGGCAATAAAAAAGCCCGCTTGCAGCGAACTGCCAGCGGGCTTTGCTCCCTCCCCCACGTCGGGATGCAGGATCATAGTGCGCGCCCCGAATCCGACTTGCACGCTGCACTGCAAAACAACACCAGACAGTACAGAACTGGCCGGAATTCCTTCACGCGGCGATGGCGCTGCGGCGGTCACCGCAGCAGATCGGGCTGGGCCTGATACCACTGCGGGGCGTGCAGCAGATGCCATTCCGGCGTGTCGTTGCGCAGCCCCACTGCCGCACTCAACACACCCCAGCGCGCGAGCAGGCTGCCGCTGCGCTGGCTGCCCTGCAGGCGCAAACGCGCATCCACCTGGAAGCGATCGTTGCGTGCCTGCAAGCGATCGACCACCACGGTCTCGCCTTGCCACTGCGCACGGGCAGTCACTTGTGCCTGCCCTGCATCCACCAGGCGCAACATCCAGTTCGGGATCGAGCGATCGCGTGCGTACAGCGCCATCAAAAACGCCAGATCGCGCACCTGGATGCGCACGCGTCCATCCACGCCGATCGGCTGCCGCCATTGCATGCGCGTGTTCTCCAGCGCGATGCGCGCCCACCAGCCATCGCGCCGTTGCCCATCGGGGCCGGTGAATCCGACATTGCGCAACTGGATGGTGCTGGCATCGAGACTGAATTGCTCCGCACGCAGATCGCCGCGTTGCAGGCGCAGATCGGCATCCACATCGCCGCGCAACGCCAGCCCGGCAAACTGCAGGCGCGCCGCACGCGCGCCGATGCGCAGGCCGCCCCTGCCGATGCGGCCGCCCGGCTCGATCTGCAGATCGCCGCTGAGCACGCCGTTGCCACCGTCGAAACGCAATTGCTGCTGCGGCAGATAGCGGTTGTAGGCCCGCAGGTCCGGCACGCGTGCATTGGCAAAGGTCAGGTGCGCACGCGTGGCATCGCGCAGGGTGGTCAGGTTGCGGGCGTCGGCGCGCGTCTGCAGGTCCAGGCGCAGATCGCGGCCTTGCACGAACGGGCGCGCTGGTGACTCGCCATGAGCAATTGAAAACTGCTGCATCTGCAACGCGAGTGCAGGCAGCAATTGACCGTTTGCATCGGCGTCCACACGCAGATCGGCACTGGCTTGCCCGTCGATCGCATGCCCCATCACCCCGACATGCGCGCGCACATGCGGTACCTGCAGGCGGCTGCCGGCACCGAGCTGGCCACGCGCGATGCGCAAATCCGCATCCACCAGGCCATCGCCTTCCAGCGTGAGCCAGTCCACATCGGGAAACAGCGCGGGGATCCAGCTGAGCGAGGCCAGCTGCCAATGCAGCCGCGCATGCCCGGAGGTGCGCGGCAGCAGGCTACGCATGGATTGCAAGGGCAATTGGCGGCCCTGCACGCGCAGGTCCGCATCCAGCGTGAGCCCGGCATCGGCCGGCTCGGGCATCCGGATGCTCAGACGCATGTTGTCGTCCACCTGCAGCTGCGTAGCCAGCTCGCCCAGCACTGCTGCCGGAGTGCGCGTGCTGTCGTGCAATGGCGCCCGCCAGTGCAGCTGACTACCGGGCTGCAATGCGCCGCGTGTCCAGCGCAGTTCGCCATCGGCACGTCCCTTGCCGGGGCGCGTGGCAACCGTGTGGCGGCCCTGTGCCGTGCGCGTGACATCCAGCGCCGCAGTGTCGCCATGCACGGCCACCAGGGCGTCTGTCAGTTGCAACAGCGCAAGCCCGCGCGCCTGATCGGCCGCATGCCGCGCAACGCTGGCTTCGAGCCGCAGCTGACCATTGCGCAGCACCTCGGTATCGGCCCAACGCACCTGCGCATTGTCGAACGCAGCGTGCGACGGAAACACTTCCAGCGGTCCGCCGCGCAATTGCTTGAACAGGCCAAGCTGCAACTGGCCATCGCCCTCGATCCGCAATTGCCGCAGCGACAGCGCGTGCACCTGCTGCGCCTCGATGCGGTCGAATTGCAGGGTCCAGGCAGGCCTGGCCCCTTTGGTGACGGCTGGCGAACTGCTGGCTGAGGTGGTGGGTGTTGCAGTTGCTGATGCAGTTGCTGCTGGCACCTTGGCCGATGCGGATGTCGCGACCGGCGTCGCGCTTGTTGATGGCGCTGCAGCGTGCGACGGGCTCGCAGTCGCGTGCGACGAAGTGGTTGTTGCGGTTGCGGCCAGGGCGCCAGGGTCAGCGGTGCCCGCCACGGCCGGGCCCGATCTGGGGCCTTGCGTCCTGCCTGCCTGCTGCGCCTGCGATGGCGCGGCCGGCCGCGTGGCACTGGCTGCATCCGGAACGGCCGTTGCCGCCTGCAGGCCGGCGCGCACGCCTTGCACCTGCAGGTGTGGCACCAGCAATTGCCGTCTCAGCAACGGCAGCAGACGGACCTGCCCGCTCATGCGTCGGGCGCTGACATCCCAGCGGTTGCGCGTGGACTGGCCGTGCAGCGCCACGTCCCAGAGCACGAGCCGCCCCGGCCACCAGGTGACTGCGGGCCCCCAATGCATCGCGAACTTGTCCGGCGTGCGATTGAGCACTGCCGGACCGAGCGGCGTGTTGAGCAGCAGATTTCCGAGCACCAGGTAGCTGGCATACAACGCGATAGCCACCAGGATCGGCCAACGCAGTACGGCGGGCGCTGCGCGCCAACGGGCGCGGACGGGCATCGTCATGACGGCAGGCTCCTGAAGACCGCGCACGCGGCACCGCGCAGTGTGCCAAGCCGACCGTGAGCACGGCGCGCAACCGCCTCATGCGCCTCATGCGCGTGGTGTGCCTCATGCGCGTGATGTGCTGGGTGTGCTGGGTGCTGGATGTACCAGCAGTGCGACCCTCAGCGGGTACGCCTTGCAATGGCGCGCAGAACGTCCGGATCCATCGTCGGCCGACCAGCGTCCGCAGCGTGTCGGGCGCGCTCCCGCGATCCAGCACCACATCTCCGCGCACCCTGCTGCATCGCTGCAGCGTGGCTTACCCGACGGCGCGCACCGCGCTTGTCAGCGCGTGCCTGACGTGCGCTTGGACACCGGTGGCAACAAGCCCGGCTGCTTGTCGTACCACTCGCGTGCGCCGGCCAGATGCCATTGCCGCTGCTTGCCATCGAGCTCGATACCGGCACCCAGCACGCCCCAGCGCAGATACAGATCGCCGCGGCGCTGGTCATCCTCCAGCGCCAGCCGTGCCCGCAAAGACAGACGCGCGTTTTCCGCATGAAGGTCGTCCACCGTCAGTTGCTGCTTGCGCCAGCGCACGCGCCCGGTGGCATCCAGTTCGCCCGAATCCAGCAAGCCCAGCACCCAGCGCGGGTAGTCTGCGCGCTGCGCGAACACCGAGAGCAACGGCGCGATATCGCGCATGCGAATGGCCGCGTCGGCGTCCACCTGGAACGGTGCCTCGGCCTGGATGGTGCCGGCACCGACCTGCAGTTCGCCCCACCAGTTGGCATCGCCATCGTCGTCGCCCACGCGCATATTGCGCAGACTTACCCGCGTACCGCTGAGGTCGAAGAACTTGTTCTTGAAATCGGCGCGTTGCAGCCTGGCCTGCAACTGCGCATCGCCACGCATCTGCACGCCGGCCACTGCCAGATGCGCGCCCTGCCCCCGCAGATTCGCATGCCCGTTGCCAACGTCGCCAGATGCATTGAGCGCCACATCGCCGGTCAGGCTGCCGCTGCCACCGAGCAGGCGCACGTTGTTGCCGGGCAGGTAGCGGTTGTAGACGGTCAGGTCGGGCACACGCGAATCGCTGAAACGCAGCTGCGCCTTGAGCGTTTCACTCAAGCGGGCCAGTTCGGCATCGCCGTGCATCGCCAGCTGCAGATCGCGACCATCCAGCAAGATCTGTTTCGGCGCGTCGCGCGGCGCCGCCTTGAACGTGGGAATGCTGACGTCCAGATGCGCCTGCGGCGTGGCGGCATCGTCGATGCGCCCGTGCGCCTTGGCGATACCTGCCAGGCGCGTGTCGAATACCTGCGCCACGGCCTCGACACGCGGGATATCCAGGGTGCTGCCACTGGTCAGCCGGCCCTGCGCAAGACGCAGATCCGCTTCGACCAGACCGCCGCCTTGCAGCTGAAACCACGGCTTGCGCACGAACAGCTCGGCGATCCAGTTCAAGGATTCGAACTTCCAGCGCCCGCGCACCTGCCCCGACAGACGCGGCAACACCTGCGCCGGTTGCTCGAACGGAACACCGCGCCCGGCGATCCGTAGATCGGCCTGCAGTTCGCTACCGGTCGTGTCGTCGCGCGGCAGGCGTGCCTGCACGCGGATGTCGCGCGCCACATCCAGCTGCAATGCCAGCATGCCGCGGTCGGTGGCACCGACGCCGGCCAGCAACGGCAGCCGCCACACCGCGTGGCTGCCCGGCTGCAGGGCACCGCGGTCCAGGGTGATGTCGGCCTCAACGCGCGCAGCAGACGGCCCGCTGCGGATATCCACGTGCGGCGCACCGGTATCGATCTTCAGCGCCACCGTCGCGGCCTTCAACTGCAGGCGTGCGTGGGTGATGCCGAGCTTGCGCAGGCCCGGCGCCTGGTCGCGGTAGTGGCGCGGAAACTGGAACTGCGCGTCCACCTCGGCACCGTTGAACACCTGCACACCGTCGTAACTGACCACCGCATCGCTGAAGCCCGCCTCGGACGGAAACAGCTCCGACGGCCCGCCCTTGAGTTGCTTCAGGAAGCCGACCGTGCCGTGCCCGTTGCCGGCGATCAGTAGCTTGCCCAGGCGCGCACTGCGGATGCTGTTGCTGGTGATCGCATTGAAGCGCAGCGTCCAGCCGGTATCGCCGCGCGGCGGCGGCGGGATGGGCGTGTCGGCGGACTCCACCTCGGCGCTCAGGCCGGTGGCGTGCAACCACGGCAGACGCACCTCGCGCCGGAGCAGCGGCAGCAGCGCCACCCGCGCATGTGCGCGGTCGGCATGGAAGACGTACACGGTGCGATTGGCCTGACCGCGCATGCGCACGTTCCAGGCCATCACCTGGCCCGGAAACAGCGTCAGCGCCGGGCCGGTCTGCATGGTGAACTTGTGCGGCTGCCGGTTGGTGGTGGCATCGAACAACGGCGTGTTGAGAAACACGTTACCGGCCAGCAGATACAGCGTGTACAGCACCAGCAACACGCACACTGCAACACGCCACGGCCGGGGCCAGCGCTGGAAGCGATCGCGAACAGAGGGCATGGGCGCAGGCAGGCAGGAATCTGTCACCACTATCGCGGTTGGGCCGGCGGCGAAGCGTGAACACTGGACGCGACGCGTGCCGGCAGTTCAGTGGTGCAGCGGGTAGATGCTCCACAGCGAGCGGTGCAAAGCGCGGGCAGCGGTCGCGCTCGCCGGCACTTCCCCTCCAGAAGCGATCGCGGGGCTGCGCCGTGCGCTTGGCCATTGCACCAAGGTCGCACCCCGGCCGCTGCCTGCAGCGGCGATAATCGCGCTCCCCCTGTTGCCGCCGTGCCTGCCCTATGTCCGACGAACGCATCCTGTACGCGCCGCTGCGCGACCGACTGGTGTCTGCCGACGCGGCCGCCGCGCTGATCCAGCCTGGCGAAACCGTGGCCATGAGCGGTTTCACCGGCTCCGGCTATCCCAAGGCCGTGCCGATGGCGCTGGCGCAGCGCATCGAGGCGGCGCACCTGCAGGGCCAACCGTTCCAGATCAAGTTGATGACCGGCGCCTCCACCGCGCCCGAGCTCGACGGTGCGTTGGCCAAGGCCGATGGCATCGCCATGCGCATGCCGTTCCAGTCCGACCCGGACGCCCGCCAGCGCATCAACGCCGGCACGCTGGATTACATCGACATCCATCTCAGCCACGTGGCCCAGCACGTGTGGTTCGGTTTTTACGGGCAGATCGACACGGCGGTGGTGGAAGTGTCGGGCATCCGCGCCGATGGCAGCCTGGTGCCGTCCACCTCGATCGGCAACAACAAGACCTGGCTGGACCTGGCCAGCAAGGTCATCGTCGAGGTCAACGATTGGCAGCCGGCCGGCCTGGACGGCATGCACGACATCTACTACGGCACCGCCCTGCCGCCGCAGCGCAAACCGATCCCGCTGCTGCATGGCGACGACCGCATCGGCGAGCCGAGTCTGCGCTGCGACCCGGCCAAGATCGTGGCGGTGGTGCGCACGCATGGGCCGGACCGCAACAGCCCGTTTGCCGCTGCCGACGACAACAGCGAACGCATTGCCGAGCACCTGATCGAATTTCTGCGCCATGAAGTGCGCAAGGGCCGGCTACCGGCCAACCTGCTGCCGCTGCAGTCGGGCGTGGGCAATATCCCCAACGCGGTGCTGGCGGGGCTTGCACGCAGCGGCTTCCGCGATCTGGAAGCGTTCACCGAGGTGATCCAGGACGGCATGCTCGCGCTGCTGCGCGATGGCGTACTGCGGTATGCCTCCTGCACCGGCTTTGCGCTCAGCCCGGAAGGCAACGAAGAGTTCAAGCGCAATATCGCGTTCTACCGGCAGCGCATCGTCATGCGCACGCAGGAGATTTCCAACCATCCGGAGCTGGTGCGCCGGCTCGGCTGCATCGGCATGAACGGCATGATCGAGGCCGACCTGTACGGCAACGTCAACTCCACCCACGTGATGGGCAGCCGCATCATGAACGGCATTGGCGGTTCGGGCGATTTTGCGCGCAATGGATTTCTGTCGATTTTCCTGAGCCCCAGCATCGCCAAGGCCGGCAGCATTTCATCGATCGTGCCGATGGTCAGCCATGTCGATCACACCGAGCACGATGTCTCGGTGATCGTCACCGAGCAGGGCCTGGCCGACCTGCGCGGCCTGACCCCCAAGCAACGCGCGCGCCAGCTACTCGATCACTGCGTGCACCCGCGCTATCGCGATGCATTGGAAGACTATGTGGCACGCGCCAACCGCGACAGCTACGGCAAGCACACCCCGCACCTGTTGCCCGAGGCATTGGCGTGGCACCAGCGCTGGCTGGACAGCGGCGACATGCTGGGCTGAGAGGTTGCACGTCGATAGACGAGGTAACGCGCAGTGCCGTGGGGCCGGAGCCTGCTCGCCACCCAGATTGATGCGGTCGACTCGACGTGCACTGCAGTCGTTGGTCTGAGCAGCGAAAAGCGCCACGGCCGCGGCCCGCGCGACGAATGCGGGCGCCGGTCTAACGCCTGCCTGGGCGCCATTGCCTGCGGCGGTGTCGTTGCAGCCGGTCAGCGCTTTCGACACTTCATGTCTGCCTGCGCTACGCAGCGACATTCGCAGGCCACGCGCGTGGGCGATAACGGCTGCACCCGCTCGCTGGCGGTGCAGAACGGTGCTCTGGCTCCTGGCTGCCGCAGCGACGGGTCACCAGTGGGTGGTGTTGTTCACCACGCCGGGCCGGCTCCCTGCGCCGGCCCGGCGTTTTTTTGTCTGGTCTGGTCGCACGGGATTGGATGGGTAACCCCGCCACGTCGTTGGGCGGCAGCGCACTCCATCAGCATCGGCCCGTCGCCAGCACCCGGCTCACGCAGCTTCGGCAATCCGCCTTGCGCGGCGTGCGCGCACTGCCGTTGCCAGGCGTTCGAGCACCTGCACCGATGCGTCCCAGCCCAGGCAGCCGTCGGTGATGCTCTGGCCGTAGGTCAGTGCGCAGCCGGGGACCAGCTCCTGGCGGCCGCCAACCAGGTGGCTCTCCACCATCACCCCGACGATGCGCGTCTCGCCACCTTCCAGCTGCAGCGCGATGTCGTCGACCACCTTGGGCTGGTTGTCCGGATTCTTGCCGCTGTTGGCGTGGCTGGCATCGATCATCAGCCGCGCCGGCAACCCCGACTTGTTGAGCACCTGGCTGGCCGCATCCACGCTTGCCGCATCGAAGTTGGGCACCTTGCCGCCACGCAGGATCACGTGGCAGTCCGGATTGCCCGCCGTTGCCGCCACCGCGGTGTGGCCGTCCTTGGTCACCGCCAGGAAATGATGCGGATGCGAGGCCGCGCCCACGGCGTCCACCGCAATCTTGACGTCGCCGCCGGTGCCGTTCTTGAAGCCCACCGGGCACGAGAGCCCGGAGGCCATTTCGCGATGCACCTGGCTCTCAGTGGTGCGTGCGCCGATCGCGCCCCAAGCCACCAGGTCGGCGATGTATTGCGGCGAAATGATGTCCAGAAATTCCACACCCGCCGGCAGGCCGAGGTTGTTGATATCGCGCAGCAATCCGCGCGCCACCCGTAGCCCCTTGTTGATCTGGAAGCTGCCGTCCATCTCCGGGTCGTTGATCAGCCCTTTCCAGCCGATGGTGGTGCGTGGCTTCTCGAAATACACCCGCATCACGATCTCCAGCGCATCGCCGAACTGGTCGCGTAACGGGCGCAGGCGCTGCGCGTACTCCATCGCAGCCACCGGGTCGTGGATCGAGCATGGCCCGATCACCACCGCCAGGCGGTCGTCGCGCCCGTGCAGGATCTCGTGCAGCGCGGCACGCGAGTTGGTCACGGTGTCGGAGGCGCGCTCGTCGCATGGCAGCAGCGACAGCAGCTGCGAAGGCGGTGCAAGGGCTTCGATCTTGCGGATACGCAGGTCATCGGTCACAGGCGGCATAACAGTGTCTCGTTGGGCGGTGTTGCATCAGGGAGCCAGGCGTTGCGGCAACAAAAAAGCCGCCAGTGTGCGCTGGCGGCTTTTCGGGAATGCTGCTGAAGTGTCCTTCAGGGTGAGCGCACTCCTTCCTCCGCCAGCGGCATCGGAAAACCGTAGTACCAAAAATAAAACTGGCTGCGGGGTGCGTTCATGGGATGCATTGATACCACGCACTTTTGCGCGTTGCCACTGTTTCATCGGCAACGGACGGGCGCGGCGACGCAATCGACAGGTAGTGCAGCAGAGCGGCGGACGCATGCGCCAACGTGCTGGTCAGGGCCGCGTGGCGCAAACCGATCGAAGGTGCGGCGGTCGTGCCTTCCGCAGAGCAGCCGTGTCATGCGCTGTTGTGCTGCGTGCCCGGCGCAACGCGATCGTTGCGCGGCATGGAGGTCCACCTGCTCTGAAACCGGACGCGATGAGGGCAGGCTGCGCCGACGCACGGCAGACCCCGCGACGTTCCAGATCAGCTCCCTGCGGCAAGCGGAGACGCACGCCGGTCTCGCCGTTTCCGCCGCTGCATGCGCGTGACTCGCCTGGCGTTTCTGGCGCTGTCCAGCGCCGTGCAGGCGCTGCGGTCCGGCCCCCCGAGGCCAGCTCAGGGGAACCAAAAGTATCGTTTCATTTTTAATGCACCATCTTTCCCTGAAGTTCAAATTATCAATACAAGTCAGTTATTTGCGGCGCCATCCGTCCTAATGTATCGTTTCAAAAATCGTTTCATCGCTGATCCGCATGCCACAGCCCGATGCCATAGAACGCCTGGTCACCACGTTGCGCATCGACGGCCCGCTGCGCGGCGCCGAACTCGCGGCGCGATTGGGGGTGAGCAAGGCGACACTTTCGCGTCTGGTTGCCGCTGCAGGAACGGCGGTGCGGCGCTACGGCAGCGCCCGCGCCACCAGTTACATCGCCACGGGCGCGGTGCGCGGTGAGCGCGTCTGGCCGCTCTACCGCATCGACAGCCATGCCCGCGTCGTGGCGCTGGGCCAGCTGCATGCACTCCATCGCGACCACTTCTTCGTGGAGCTGCTGCAGGACAACCCCGTGCTCCTGCATCCGCCGCTGCATCTGGGCGAGTTCGCGTCGCTGCCCTGGTTTCTGGATGACCAACGTCCGCAGGGATTTCTCGGGCGCAACCTGGCACATCGCATCTCCGGGCCGTTGCGGCTGCCCGAAAATCTCACGCTGTGGTCGCCCAGTGACGCGCTCATCGCACTGCTGTCCGATGGTCACGACCAGCTCGGCGACCTGCTCGTGGGCGAGCAGGCGCTGGCGCGCGCACTGTCGTCGATCGACCAGCCTGATGACATCGACATCAGCGCGCGCCCGCAGGCCTATCTTGAGCAGGCCGATGCCGCACTGCGCGGTGAAGACGTCGGCTCGTCCGCTGCAGGCGAGCAGCCGAAGTTCACTGCAGTGCTGCGCGAAGAGGGCGTGTACCGCCCGGTCATCGTGAAGTTTTCCGACCGCATCGATCAGCCGGCCGGGCGCCGCTGGGCGGACCTGCTGCAGATGGAGCACCTGGCCAGCCAGGTACTGCTTGCCGGTGGCATTGCTGCGGCAACGACGCAGCGGCTGCAGGCAGGCGAGCGCGTCTTTCTCGAATCCACACGCTTCGATCGCACACCGACGTTGGGCCGACGCGGTTTTGTTTCGTTGATGGCGATCTACGCCGCGTTCTATGGGCAGTCGGAGCTGGGCACATGGCGCGCGCTCGCGCCGCTGCTCAAGCGCGATGGTTGGCTGAGTCCGGAAGATGCCGAGCACCTGGAGGTGATCAGCTGGTTCGGCGCGCTCATCGGCAACACCGACATGCACCTGGGCAACGCAGCACTGATCCTTGCCGACACGCTGCCATTGCGGCTTGCGCCGGTGTACGACATGTTGCCGATGGCGCTGCGGCCGGCATCCAGTGGCGAAATCGTGCCCAGGGACATCGAGATCCCGGCGCCCACGGTCGGGCAGTTTGCGCAGTGGCGGCGCGCCGCACAGATGGCCGAACAGTTCTGGCAGCGCTGCATCGACGACGACGCCTTGAGCGATCAGATGCATGACATCGCCACGCGCGCGTTGGCGAGCCTGCGCCACACCGCGGCGCGTCTTGCCTGATGACGCGTTTGCGCCAAGCATGCCACCGCGACGCGCCGCTGCACGCCACGGCAACGAGGCCGTGGCGTGCCACGCGGCAAACCTCACTCAAAACGTAAACACGTACTCCGCCGCCACTTCACGGCCGATGGGATTGAACAAGGTGGTGTTGTAGAAGCCGTAGCCGTAGAAGCGCTCCTTGTTTTCGTAGCCCACTTCGTTGAACACATTGTTGACGTAGAAATTGACCTTGGCGTGGTCGGTGATCTTGTAGCCGGTGCTCAGGTTCCAGTAGATCGCCGGGCCCACGCGGCCGAAGTAGCGTTTGCTGGTTTCGCCCAGATGCACGTTGGCGGTATCGGTCACCAGGCACTCGTCGGAGGCGCTGGGTTGATAGCCGTCGTCGAAGCGGGCGCAGGTGCCCCAGTTGACGGCGCGCATCGAGCCGAGCCGGCGGAAGTACACCGTCCAGTCCCAGGCGCCGCCGTTGTCCCAATGCACGCTGCCGCGCACACGGCTGCGCACGCGTTCGTCGCGGCGGTTTTCGTCGCTGTCGGTGCGGTAGATCTGCTCGCGGTAGGCGATCAGATTGTTGTAGTCCAGCGACAGCTGGAAGTTGCCCCAGCCTGCAGTGGCAAGGCGGTATTTCAGCGCGGCATCGATGCCGGAGGTTTCCATCTGCGCCAGGTTGATCGGACCGCGCTCGATGCTGGCCAGGGTGCCGTCGGCATTGCGCGTCACCCGCGAGGTGATGGTGTCGCAATAGCCCGCGCCGCCCGGATTATTCCAGGCGCCACCACTGATGGTGGTGCCGGTGCGGCAGCCGGCTTCGGCCGACAGGATCTCGTCGCGGCCCAGGTCCTTGATCATTTCCTCCAGCTGGATGCGGTAGTAATCCACGCTCAACGACAACCCTTGGGCGATGTCCCACACCACGCCACCGGTGAACGAGCGGCCGGTTTCCGAGCGCAGATCCGGGGTGCCGCGACGGTTCACATCAACGGTGTAGAAGATGTTGTTGTTCTCGTCGTTGCAGCCGCCGGTGAGGTAGGCGCCGGAAGAAATGCAGCGATACTGGTCGATCACGGTTTGGTTGGTGGAACTGGGTTCGCCCAGCACGTAGTGCATGTCCGGTGCGCGGAAGCTGGTGGCCACGGTGCTGCGCACCAGCAGGCTCTCCACCGGCCGCCATTCCAGGCCCGCGCTCCAGGTGGTGTCGCTCTGCGTGCCGACATCGGTCGGAATCGCGGCAGACGAGCGGTAGTTGCCGTAGCGGTCGTAACGGCCGGCCACATTCGCGCTCAATGTGGAGAGCAACGGAATCTGGAATTCCAGCCCGGCCGAGCTGCGCATGCGTTCACCGCCGCCGTTGTCCACCACGTCCACCGGGTAGCACTCGTTGGCGCACGGGTCCGGCGAGAGTTGATAGCCCTGCTTGGCGACTTCGGCCACGGTGGCAAAGCGGATCGGCCCGGCCCAGCCCTGCACCACATCGCCGCTCAAGCTGAAACTGGCTTGATTGACCCACGAATACGCCGAGTTGTGCGACTTGGCCACCAGGTCGTCGTACTGGTTCGACGACAACGGCGAGTACAGCCGCGCTTCGTTGATCGCATAGATCGGCGCGCCATCGGCGGCCGTGCCGGTGGGGCTGCCGAGGAAATAGTCAGTGGCACGTGCGGTATCCACGGTGCGTACGTATTCGTCCACCGTGTAGCGCGAGCGGCCCACGCTCAGCTCCCAATCGAAGCGGTCGGCCCACACGCCGCGCAAACCGGCGCTCAGATCCCAGGACTGCTCCTTGTTGTAGTTGGCCAGCCGGTCCCAGCCGCCGGCTTCGCGCCGGGTGAGCTGACGGATCAGGTTCAACGAGCGACCAGTGGCCGCATCCTGAAACGGGCCCAGATAGGCATACGGCGGGTCGTAGGTCCAACGGCCGATGCTGCGGTTGGCCGAGAGCGTGGCCCAGGCTTCGGTGGCCTCGCCGAACTTCCAGGTGCCGTAGAGATACGCCGAATAATCCTCGCTGCCGGTCACCAGGCCCCAGTCGCCGTAGTCGCGCGCCACGCCGCAATAATCGCCCGCATTGGTGACGACCCCGATGTTCTGGTCGTAGCTCAGCCGTTGCCCGTCGATGAACTCGCCGCCGAAGCGCGCGCAGGTGCCGGCAGGTGGCGCCAGGCGTTCGTTGGTATTGGCGTCGACCAGGCTCAGGCCGGTGAACGGGTTGAAGCCGTAGCGACGGTTCTGGCCGGTCCAGTTGGAATAGGACATGTCGTCGGAGTCGTCCATCTGCGGGCGATCGCGCCCGCTCAACGGATCGCGCCGGGTGGCCTGCAGCGCGTAGGTCAGGCTCCAGTTCTCGCCGGTGCGCCCGCCTGCCCAGGACACGTCGAAACTGTCGCGCCCCCCTTCGGTGGCGGTGCCGCCGCGCAGGCGCACCTGGTCGCCCTGGTAGTCGCGCTTGAGGATCACGTTGATCACGCCGGCCACCGCGTCGGAGCCGTAAATGGCCGATGCGCCACCGGTGAGGATGTCGATGCGCTCCACCGCTGCGGAGGGAATATTGCTGTAGTTGGAAAAGTTGCTTTCGCCGCCGTACGGCAGCGGGTAATCGGCCACGCGGTGGCCATTGACCAGCAGCAGGGTGCGGCCCGGGCCGAGGTCGCGCAGATTGATCGGCGAAGCATTGGGCGTGTGCGAACCCCACTGCGTATCGGCTTCCACCGAGCCTTGCTGATTCATGCTGTTGAGCACGTCGTAGACAGTGGCAAACCCTTCCTGCTGGATCTGCTGCGCCGAGATGGTGACCACTGGCTGGGCGCCCTCGACCTGCGCGCGCTTGATGCGCGAACCGGTGACGCTGACCGCATCCAGGGTGGAGGTGGCGCGCGGTGTATCCGGCTCGGTTTGCTGGGCCATGAGCGGTGGCGCGACGGCAGCCGTCAGCGCTAAGGACACGGAAATCGACAAGGCAAGACGATGACTGCGGCAGTTCATAAGATCCCCGGGAGAAGCCGGACGTGGCCGGCGTGGCAGTGCACTGCAACGACGTCCGCCAGCGATGCATGCACCGCTGCCCCTTGTCCGATGGCCCCCCGACCGCTCGGCGCAAACGCCTGCCCAACGACGCTAGAACTGCGATGACATCGGTGTCAACAGGTTGTCATTTAAGTGTGATTGGCGTCGCGATCTGCGGGCTTTTGCGATGGTGAACACGGTTGGGGCCGCGATCTGGCTGCGCGGGCCGCGTCGACCCTGCGTGGAGCGCACCCGGGCGCGACTGGGCATTCCCGGTAAACGCCCCGTCGCGCCCGGGTGCACTCCTACGGGGTCATGGGGTTGCGTGGACCAGGCACGACCAATCGACGATCGCCTCGTGTGGCATCCACGACCAGACACAAAAGGACCCCGCCTTGCGGCGGGGTCCTTTTGTGCTGCAACAGCCGAATGGCGTGGATCAGAAATCCATGCCGCCCATGCCGCCCATGCCACCGCCGGCCGGCATCGCCGGCTCGTCCTTCTTCGGTGCATCGGCCACCATGGCTTCGGTGGTGATCATCAGGCCGGCGATCGAGGCTGCGTTCTGCAGCGCCGAACGGGTGACCTTGGTCGGATCCAGGATGCCGAACTGCACCATGTCGCCGAACTCGCCGTTGGCCGCGTTGTAGCCGTAGTTACCGGTGCCTTCCTTGACCTTGTTCAGGATCACGGACGGCTCTTCGCCGGCATTGGCCACGATTTCGCGCAGCGGAGCTTCCATGGCGCGCAGGGCGATCTGGATGCCGTGGGTCTGGTCTTCGTTGGCACCGGTCAGGTTGCCGACGGCCACCAGCGCACGCACCAGGGCCACGCCGCCGCCCGGGACCACGCCTTCTTCGACGGCTGCACGGGTGGCGTGCAGGGCGTCTTCGACGCGGGCCTTCTTTTCCTTCATTTCGATTTCGGTCGACGCGCCGACCTTGATCACTGCAACGCCACCGGCAAGCTTGGCCACGCGCTCCTGCAGCTTCTCACGGTCGTAATCGGACGAGGTGTCTTCGATCTGGGTCTTGATCTGGCCGACGCGCGACTCGATCGCGGCCGAATCGCCGGCGCCATCGATGATCGTGGTGTTTTCCTTGGAAACCTGCACCTTCTTGGCGCGGCCCAGGTCCTTGATGGTCGCCTTCTCGAGCGCCAGGCCCACTTCCTCGGAGATCACGGTGCCGCCGGTCAGCACGGCCATGTCTTCCAGCATCGCCTTGCGACGGTCGCCGAAGCCCGGTGCCTTGACGGCCACGACCTTGACGATGCCGCGGATGGTGTTGACCACCAGGGTCGCCAGCGCTTCGCCTTCGACTTCTTCAGCCACGATCAGCAGCGGCTTGCCGGCCTTGGCCACGCCTTCCAGCACGGGCAGCAGGTCACGGACATTGGAGATCTTCTTGTCGTGCAGCAGGATGAACGGGTCGTCCAGGTCGGCCGACTGGCTCTGCTGGTTGTTGATGAAGTACGGGGAGAGGTAGCCGCGATCGAACTGCATGCCCTCGACCACGTCCAGCTCGTTTTCCAGGCCCGAGCCTTCTTCAACGGTGATCACGCCTTCCTTGCCGACCTTCTGCATCGCTTCGGCAATGATGTTGCCGATCGACTCGTCCGAGTTGGCCGAGATGGTGCCGACCTGGGCAATCGCCTTGTCGTCGGTGGTGGGCTTGGAGATGTTCTTCAGCTCGGCGACGGCGGCCTTGACGGCCTGGTCGATACCGCGCTTGAGGTCCATCGGGTTCATGCCGGCGGCCACGGCCTTGGCGCCTTCGCGGATCAGGGCCTGGGCCAGCACGGTGGCGGTGGTGGTGCCGTCGCCGGCGTTGTCGTTGGTCTTGGAAGCGACTTCCTTGACCATCTGCGCGCCCATGTTCTCGAACTTGTCAGCCAGTTCGATTTCCTTGGCGACGGAGACGCCGTCCTTGGTGATGGTCGGCGCGCCGAAGCTCTTCTCGAGCACGACGTTGCGGCCCTTCGGGCCCAGGGTTGCCTTCACGGCATTGGCAAGCACGTTGACGCCACGGACCATGCGGGTACGTGCGTCTTCACCGAAACGAATGTCTTTAGCAGCCATTGTCTGAAACTCCGGGATTTGAAATTGGGGATTGGGGATTGGCTAGAGCGGGTTCCGGGGGGATGCGGGATCAGCTGCGCAAAGCGCACTGACCAATCCCGAATCTCGACTCCCGAATCCCGCCGTCAACGGCTTCAGCCGATGACGGCCAGAATGTCGTCTTCGCGCAGCACCTTGTACTCGACGCCTTCGGACTTGTAGCTGCTGCCGGCGTACTGGCCGTAGATGACCTTGTCGCCAACCTTGACCACCGGCGCGCGCAGGCTGCCGTTGTCCAGGGGCTTGCCGGCGCCGATGGCGACGACTTCACCCTTGGTGGACTTTTCCTTGGCGGAGTCCGGGATCACGATGCCGCCGGCGGAAACTTCGTCGGCTTCGATCGGCTTGACTACAACGCGGTCGTGAAGCGGCTTGATGCTCATAGAGAAAGACCCTCTTAAGTGTTTGATTGGTCTGGAAATTATCGGCGATGTTAGCACTCGCACATGACGACTGCCAGCACAGCGCGCGGAAAAAACCCGACAGAGCGGGTGCGGGCCAGAGATTGTGCTGGGCGAGCGGCTTTCAAGGGCTGGGCGTAAAAAATTTTTCGTCCACCCGGTCTCATCCGGGGGCCAGGACGACTGCGGCGCCCGCTCATTACCAGGCGCGCATCCAGCCACACGCTAGAAATGGAACCAGGTTCCACCGTTTGTCATGCGCACGCTCTACAGTCGGGATCGCATTCCCGATCACAAGGAGCTGTCGATGAGGTTGCCGTCCCGTGTTGTGTCCCTGCGTTGCACCCTGCCCCTGGCCTGCGCGTTCGCGCTGAGCGCCACCGCCGCCCATGCGGCGGTCTTCATCAACGAGCTGCACTACGACGACGCAGGCGCCTCCGGCGACAGCGGCGAAGGCGTGGAAGTGGTGGCCACCGCCGGCGAATCGCTGAGCGGCTACCGCATCTATCTGTACAACGGCAGCGCCCCGAGTGCGGCGACGGTCTACGCCAACACCGCGGTGCCGGCCGGCAGCCTGGTCAGCTGCGGCAGCCAGGTCCGCCTGGCCACCGTGAGCTACGCCAGCAACGGCGTGCAGAACGGGCCCAACGACGGCGTGGCGCTGGTCGACCCCAACGGGCAACTGGTGCAGTTCCTCAGCTACGAAGGCGCCATCACCGGCAGCGGCGGCCCGGCGGCCGGGGTCACCAGCCAGAACCTGCCGGTCAGCGAGAGCAACAGCAGCGCGGTCGGCAGTTCGCTGCAACTCACCGGCACCGGCAGCGCGGCAGCCAACTTCAGCTGGGCCGGCTCGGCGGCGCAGACCTTCGGCGCCTGCAACCGCGGCCAGACCTTCAACGGCGGCGGCGGCGGTGGCGGCACCACCGGTGCGCCGACGATCACCAGCACCACGCCGAGCCAGGGCGCCACCGGCTTCCCGGCGGCCGGCGACCTGGCGGTGGGCTTCAGCGAAGCGGTGACGTTGAGCAGCGGCGCGTTCGCGCTGAGCTGCGCCAGTTCCGGCAACGTGGCACTGAGCTACGCAACGACGGGCACCCGTTTCACCCTGTCCACCAACACCGCCTTGGTCGGCGGCGAGCGCTGCACCCTGGCCATCATCGCCAGCGCCATCCGCGATGCCAGCGGCCTGAGCCCGGCGGCCGGCCAGTCCATCGCCTTCACCGTGGCCACCGCCAGCGGCGGCGCCACCGGCTACTACTCGCGGGTGAACACCACCAGCCCCAGCCAGCTGCGCTGCTCGCTCAACGCCACCATCCGCGGCCACACGGTCTACCCCTACAGCGGCACCGGCACAAACACCTGGACCATCCTGGAGATGGCCGACGAGGACCCCAACAACAGCGGCCGCATCCTGGACGCCTACCGCAACCGCAGCTACGCCAAGGTCAGCGACCGGGCCGGTACCGGCAGCGGGCTGACCTACAACCGCGAGCACACCTGGCCCAACTCGCTGGGCTTCGGCAGCGCCACCGGCGACCGCGGCCTGCCGTATGCGCCCTACACCGACACCCACATGCTGTACCTGACCGACACCACCTTCAACGCCGACCGCGGCAACAAGCCCTATGCCGCCTGCACCAGCAGCTGCGGTGAGCGGGTGACCGAGGTCAACGACGGCAGTGGCGGCGGCAGCGGGCGCTATCCGGGCAATTCCAACTGGGTGCGCACGCCCGACGGCAACGGTGGCACCTTCGAAGTGTGGGGCCGGCGCAAGGGCGACATGGCGCGTGCGGTGATGTACATGGCCATTCGCTACGAAGGCGGCACCGATGCAGCCACCGGGCAGTCCGAGCCGGACCTGGAGCTCACCGACGACCGCAGCCGGATCGTGCAGACCTCGTCTTCGCCCGCGTACATGGGCCTGCTGTCCACGCTGCTGGCCTGGCACCAGGCCGACCCGCCGGACGATGCCGAACGTGCCCGCAACCAGGTGATCTTCAGCTTCCAGGGCAACCGCAACCCGTTCGTGGATCATCCCGAATGGGCCACTGCCGGCCTGTTCACTTCGGCCAAGCCGGCCAGCTGCCAGCTGGCGAACTGAGCTGCACCGGCCCGGCGCGTGATGCGTCGGGCCGGTGGGGTTGGGTCACGCGGAAAACGTACGGCACCTGATGGCGGCCAGGCGCCGGTGCCGACGGCGTGGGTCGCAGCAGGCGACACGCCCTCGATCGGATCCGGCGCTGCTGACTACCGCAGGGCGTGGCGATGCGTCGCCTCCGCACCGACATGCACGCTTTCAAGATCGCCTGGCCAACGCCCCCGGTCTCCTCGCGCTGGGCGAGGTGACCGCCGGGTCACCGGCGCAACGCTCTCCCAACCGTTGTCGGCCGGGCTTCGCATCCGGCCCGCGCTACGCGCCACGGCAAGGCCGGCGCAGTGTGGCAGGTGCTCTGTCGGCCTCACTGCGAAGCTGCACCCCGCACGGCCGCCCTGCCCACCGGCACTGCGAAGGCAGCGAAGTTGACGCCCTGTTCCGGAATCGGCGGTCGATCCACCGCAGGCGGGGCATTACACTGCGCAGCTGCAATGAGCGCCTCTTCCCTCCATCTGTTGTTCAGCACCTGCCCGGATGCCGACAGCGCCGACCGCATCGCGCACGCCTTGCTGGACGAGCGCCTGGCGGCCTGCGTCACCCAGTTGCCCGGCGCGCAATCGCTGTACCGCTGGAACGGCGCCATCGAGCGCAGCACGGAAGTGCAGTTGCTGATCAAGACCTGGGAAGACCGCCTGCCCGACGCCATCGCGCGGCTTCAGGCCTTGCATCCGTATGAACTGCCGGAGGCGGTTGCTGTCCAAGCCAGCGCCGGGCTGCCGGCCTACCTCGATTGGGTCCGGGCCGACACCCGCAAGGAATCCTGACGTCCATGAAGTCTCTGCCCCGCTGGATCGCCCGCTGCGCGCTGCTGGCCGCGCCCTTGTTCGCCGCGCCGCTGGCGCTGGTGGCGCCACCCGCGCAGGCGGTCAGCGAGGCCGACCTGCTGCCGGTGGACCAGGCATTCGCGCTGACTGCCCAGGCCGACAGCCGCGGCAGCATCGCTCTGAACTGGAAGATCGCGCCGGGCTACTACCTGTATCGCCATCGCATCAGCGTCAAATCCGGTCAGGGCTTTTCCGTTGGCGAACTGGCGCTGCCGGAAGGCGAGAGCAAGCACGACGAGTTCTTCGGCCAGGTGCAGACCTACCGCAAGCAGTTGCAGGCCACCCTGGCCGGCAGGGCCGAGCCGGCCCTGAAAACGGCGGTCCTGCAGGTGCAATACCAGGGCTGCGCCGATGCCGGAGTGTGCTACCCGCCGCAGCGGCGCGAGATCCGCGTCGCGCTGCCCGAGGCAGCGGCCGCTGGCGCGACCACCGCCGCACCGCAACGCGAAAACCTGGGCGCGCTGGTGCCGCGCGGCGCGTCGAGTCCGCGCCTGTTCGGCGCCACCGGCCAGGCCGCCGGCGTGGACGCGCTGCCGCTGCCGGCCGAGCAGGCCTTCACCTTCGAGGCCATCGTCGGCGACGGCAACAGCCTGCTGCTGCGCTTTACCCCGGCACCGGGCTATTACCTCTACCGCGACCGCACCTCGCTGGCCGTGGAAGGCAGCACCGGCGTGCGCCCCGGGCTGCCGCGCTGGCCGCAGGGCAAGACCCACCGCGACGAACATTTCGGCGACGTGGTGGTGTATTTCGACCAGGCCGAAGTCACCCTGCCGCTGTTGCGCGAACGCGCCGAGCCGGCGCACGTGACCCTGGTGGCCACCTTCCAGGGCTGCCAGACCGACGGCATCTGCTACCCGCCGATGACCCGCCGCGTGGCGCTCGACCTGCCTGCCGGCACGGTCTCGCCGCAAAACCAGGCGCAGGCCGCGCCGCTGATGATCTCGCCGCTGGCCGCCGGGCAGGCGCCTGCCGACCCCGCGCCCGCCCAAGCCAGCGCCTCTGCGGCGCCGCCGGCTGCCAGTGCCGCGGCCGACAATCCGCAGCGCACCCAGCCGCCACATACGGACAAGGGCCTGCTGGCGATGCTGGCGCTGGCCCTGCTCGGCGGGCTGGTGCTGAACCTCATGCCCTGCGTGCTGCCGATCCTGTCGCTGAAAGTGCTGGGGCTGGCGCACAGCGGCGAGAGCCGCAGCCATGCGCGCAGCCATGCCATCTGGTATTCGCTGGGCGTACTGGTGTCGTTTGCCGCCATCGGCGGGCTGGTGATCGGCCTGCGCGCGGCCGGCCAGGCGGCCGGCTGGGGCTTCCAGCTGCAGCAGCCCTGGTTCGTGGCGGCGCTGGCGTATCTGATGTTCGCGGTGGGCCTGAGCCTGTCGGGGGTGTTCACGCTGGGCAGCAACCTGGGCGGCATCGGCCAGTCGCTGGCCGCGCGCAACGGGCCGCTGGGCGACTTCTTCACCGGCGTGCTGGCCTGCGTGGTCGCCAGCCCCTGCATCGCCCCGTTCATGGGCACCGCGCTGGCCTATGCGTTCACCGCGCCGGCGCTGCTGGCGATGCTGGTGTTCCTGGCGCTGGGCCTGGGCCTGGCGCTGCCGTTCCTGCTGATCGGCTTCGTCCCGTCGCTGGCGCGGCGGCTGCCCACGCCCGGTGCATGGATGGAGACGCTCAAGCAGGTGCTGGCGTTCCCGATGTATCTCACCGCGATCTGGCTGCTGTGGGTGCTGGGCAAGCAGCGCGGGGTGGATGCGCTGGCGTTGATGCTGGTCGGCGCCACCCTGCTGGCGCTGGGCCTGTGGTGCTTCGAGCGCAGCCGCTGGAACAGCCATCGTACCGGCATGCGCCTGGCGGCGGTGATGCTGGTGCTGGCCATCGTGCCGGTGGTCGGCGTCACCCGTCTGCGGCTGCCGGCGGCCACCGCCGCCAGCGAAGGCGTGGTGGCGTTCTCGCCGCAATTGCTGGACCGCCTGCGCGCCGACAACCGCGTGGTGTTCGTCAACATGACCGCCGACTGGTGCGTGACCTGCAAGGCCAACGAAAAGAACGTGCTGAGCAGTGCCGAATTCCGCGACGCCCTGCGCCGCGTCGATGCGGTCTACATGAAAGGCGACTGGACCAACGTCGACCCGGCCATCAGCACCTTCCTCGACCAGCACCAGGCCGTGGGCGTGCCGCTTTACGTGGTGTACGGCCCCGGTGCCCCGCCGGCGATCCTGCCCACGGTGTTGACCGGCGCGATCACCGAGGACGCGCTGCTACGCGCAGCGCGCTGAGGCGGCGGCTTGCGCAGGCACGCTGCCTGAGCGTGCCACGGCGTGGGCGGGCACGCGTGGCGTTTGCGTGCGCCGGCCCGGCTTACGTTGGCACGTGATGCCGGTGCGTAGCGCGCTGGCCGCTGCTGGCAACTGACACGCATTGCCGACTGCCGATTGCCGACGACCACGCAGCGCCGTTGCGACCGCCATGCGCACCTGCCGCGTTGATGCGCCTCATGCGAGTGGCTGGCCATTGGCCGCAGCGACGCCTGCAATGGCAGCGCATCTTCTTGCCATCGGCACGCCGGATGCAGTGTCGAAGACATGGCCGCGATTGCGCAGGACCTGATTGCGCGCAAGGTCACGTCCGCCAGCCACCTGGCCGTGCACGGCGGCAGCAACGGCGGACTGATGGCCGGCAACATGCTGGTCCAGTACCCGCAGCTGTTCGACGCCGTGGTGATCGAGTCGCCGCTGCTGGACATGCGGCGCTACAGCCAATTGCTGGCCGGCGCGTCGTGGATGGAAGAGTACGGCAACCCGGACACTGCCGACTGGGCGTTCATCCGCACCTTCTCTCCCTACCATCTGTTCGATCCGGGCACGTCCTACCCTCCCACGATGATCGCAACCTCCACCCGCGACGACCGCGTCCACCCAGGGCACGCGCGCAAGATGGGGGCGATACGAGCGACGCCCTGCGTGGACACCGGAGCTTGTAGCCGCATCACCGGAGACGAGCGGACTGCTGCACGGGCACAGAACGCCGACATGCGGCAGGAGACGATGCGGGTGTGACGGCCGCGGTGCGATTGCCTGGCTGTCATCAGCGCGCAACGGCGTGACAATCATGAATACAGGCTGCCGCCGCCAGCCTCGCTCCGGTGCAGGTGTCGGGCCCGGTGCAACTGCCCTTGCGGGCGCCAATGCCCGCCGCCACTGGCGCGGCACGCGCACGCCGCAGAAATTCAATCGATCGTTTAAAACAGCTATAACTTCTGCTATCTGGACAGCATCGCCAGCATCGCGCAGACTTCCGGCCTTTCCGCTGCGCTGGATGTCATGGCCCACCTGCTGCTGTTGCACGGCCCCAACCTCAACCTGCTCGGTACCCGCGAGCCGGAGGTCTATGGGCGCACCACGCTGGCGCAGATCGATGCGGCCCTGGTGGACCGTGCGCAGGCCGCCGGGCATGCGCTGGCCTGCCTGCAATCCAACGCCGAGCACGTGCTGGTGGAGCGCATCCACGCCGCGCGCGAGGACGGCACCGCCTACATCCTGATCAACCCGGCCGCCTTCACCCACACCTCGGTGGCGCTGCGCGACGCGCTGCTGGGTGTGGGCCTGCCGTTCGTGGAAATCCATCTGTCCAATCCGCATGCGCGCGAGCCGTTCCGTCACCACAGCTACCTCAGCGACAAGGCCGACGGCGTCATCTGCGGCTTTGGCGCAGACAGCTACCGGCTGGCGCTGGAAGCGGTGATCGCGCGGCTGGAGCGCGCGCCATGACCCTTGCCGTCCCGGGCTCGGCGACCACGCCGACGGCCTGACCCCATTCCGCCGGCATCCGCCGGCACTCTCCACCGATTCACCTCAAGAGGCCCTTATGGATCTCCGCAAAATCAAGAAACTGATCGACCTGCTCGAAGAATCCAATCTCGCCGAAATCGAGATCAAGGAAGGCGAAGAAAGCGTGCGCCTGGCGCGCGTGCCCAAGGGCACCCAGGTGATGAGCGCACCGGTGCAGCAGTACGCACCCGCCCCGGCCGCCGCGCCGGCGGCGGCGGCCAGCATGCCGATGCAGTCGCCCACCGAGGCCTCCACCGGCGGCGCCAAGCAGGCGGCCGCGCTGCCCGAGGGCCACGTGCTGCGCGCGCCGATGGTCGGCACGTTCTACACCTCGCCCTCGCCGGACAAGCCGGCGTTCGTCACCGTGGGCCAGGCGGTCAAGGCCGGCGACACCCTGGCGATCATCGAAGCGATGAAGATGTTCAACCCGATCGAAGCCGACGTCTCCGGCACCGTCGTCGCCATCCTCGGCGAAACCGGCCAGCCGGTGGAGTTCGATCAGCCGTTGTTTGTCATCGACTGATTTGCCGGGACCCGGGACCCGGGACCCGGGACCCGGAAGAGCAAGGGCTGCGATGAAAACTGCAGCCGGTTGCTTTTTCGAGTCCCGGGTCCCGGGTCCCGGGTCCCGAACATCACCCTGCGTTCGGAACTTTTCCCATGCTCGATAAAGTCGTCATTGCCAACCGAGGTGAAATCGCGCTGCGCATCCTGCGCGCGTGCCACACGCTCGGCATCCGCACGGTCGCGGTGCATTCCACGGTCGACCGCAACCTCAAGCACGTCGCCATGGCCGATGAGTCGGTGTGTATCGGCCCGGCCGCGTCCAGCGACAGTTACCTCAACATCCCGGCGTTGATCGCCGCGGCCGAGGTGACCGATGCGCAGGCCATCCATCCCGGGTACGGCTTCTTGTCGGAAAACGCCGACTTTGCCGAGCGCGTGGAAGAATCCGGCTTCATCTTCATCGGGCCCAAGGCCGACACCATCCGCCTGATGGGCGACAAGGTCGAAGCGATCCGCGCGATGAAGGCCGCCGGCGTGCCATGCGTGCCCGGCTCGGGCGGCCCGCTCGGCGATGACATCATCGCCAATACCAAGATCGCGCGCGAGATCGGCTACCCGGTGATCATCAAGGCCGCCGGCGGCGGCGGCGGGCGCGGCATGCGCGTGGTGCATTCAGAGGCGGCGCTCAAGGCCGCGATCGAAACCACCAAGTCCGAAGCCAAGGCCGCTTTCAGCAACGATCAGGTCTACATGGAGAAGTTCCTGGAAAATCCACGCCACGTGGAAATCCAGGTGCTGGCCGACGGCCAGGGCGGTGCGATCCATCTGGGCGAACGCGATTGCTCGATGCAGCGCCGTCACCAGAAAGTGGTGGAAGAAGCGCCGGCACCGGGCATCACCGAAGAACTGCGCAACGAGATCGGCAAGGTCTGCGTGGATGCGTGCATCCGCATCGGCTACCGCGGCGCGGGCACCTTCGAATTCCTGTTCGAAGGCGGACGTTTCTACTTCATCGAAATGAACACCCGTATCCAGGTGGAGCATCCGGTGACCGAGCGCATCACCGGCATCGACCTGGTGTGCGAGCAGCTGCGCATCGCCGCCGGCCACAAGCTCAGCATCAAGCAGAGCGACATCGTGCTGCGCGGGCATGCGATCGAGTGCCGCATCAACGCCGAGGATCCGGAAACCTTCATGCCCAACCCGGGCCTGATCACCGCCTTCCATCCGCCCGGTGGCCCGGGTGTGCGCGTGGATACGCACATCTACGCCGGCTACAAGGTGCCGCCGAACTACGACTCGATGATCGGCAAGCTGATCGTGCATGGCCCCGATCGCGAAACCGCGATCGCACGCATGCGCGTGGCGTTGAGCGAGATGGTGGTGGACGGCATCAAGACCAACATCCCGCTGCAGCAGCGCATCATGCGCGACAAGGGCTTCCAGGCCGGCGGGCAGAACATCCACTACCTGGAAAAGCGCCTGGCCGAGCGCAAGAACAAGTCGATCGCACTGACCTGATCGCAAGCGCCATGGCAACGAAAAAGCCCGGGGAACCGGGCTTTTTCGTTGCACCCTGGTGCATCGCGCCGCGACTGCGTCGCACCGACGGCCGGTCATGCGCAGGAGCGCACCCGGGCGCGACCAGGCTTTATCGCTAGATCCGGTCGCGCCCGGGTGCGCTCCTACGCAATCCGCGGGTGCGAGGCCTGGAGGCCGAAAGCCATTGCCGGATCCGATGTGCTTTTGCGTTGCGGTGCGTCGCGCCGGCAGTGCCTCACGCAGGCCATGCACGCGGCTGGACGACACCCCACACCGGCAAACCATGCCACCAGTCGACCTGTACGTAGGAGCGCACCCGGGCGCGACAGCGCTTTATCGGCGGAACCTCGTCGCGCCCGGGTGCGCTCCTACGGGATCCAGGGTGCTGCCGGGTCCGCTGCGCAGATCGTCCGTCGTCCGCGCGGATACGCACCGTTCAACGCCGCGGCGCAGGCGCCTGCTGGCTGCCCGGTACCGGCACGATGCCGCTGGCCGATGACGGGTCGACCACGGTCATGGTTTCGGTGGAACCGTCCGGCCAGACCACCTGAAAGGTCGAGCCGGCCGGCAAGGTGGAAAACGGCATGGCGCTGCTCGCGCGGTACAGCGCGGCGACCTGGCTTGCGCCGTGCCGTCGCTGCTGTTCGTCGGCGGTGACGCTGGTGGACTTCACCGACAGCGGCTGGTAGCGGTGATCGGCGGTATCGATCATCACGATGCCCACCGCCGCGGCCGAATACGCCACGAATAGGGCAACCCAGAACCAGAACTTGGCGCCATGCGCCAACCGACGGTAATTCATGACTGTGCTCCCGGATCGGACACCAATGTATCGACCATCTCATCCACCCTGTCTGCTCCCTGCCGCGGCACCGCGGCGTCGAATACGAACGACACGAAATCCTGCGCGCCGGCGCGCGAGCAGATGCCCGCGTTGGCGCAATAACTGGTGACCAGCGTGCTGTCGGCACTGCAGTCCAGGCCCAGCCGACACGCCGCCACCTGCCAGGCCAGTTCGGCGAACTGATCGCCGGCCACATAACCGTCCAGACTGTCATCGCCGCTGGCGCGCGCGCCCATCGCCGGTGCCAGGGCCAGATAGGCCTCCGGGTCGCGCGAGGCCAGCACACGCCGCACCAGCGTGCGCTTGTAGGCCGGGGTGGCCTGCAGGGGTTCGCCCAGCGCGAGCAGGGCGGCCTCGGCGGCCAGGCTGCCGGCGCGCGCCGCGCGCAGGCGTTGCTGCGCCACCAGCCGCGGGCTCAGGCCGTCGCTGGGCGCGAAACCGGCGCAGCGCTGCGCCACCCGGTCGCGCGCGGCATGCATGGCCGCCACGCCCGGCGTGGCGTGCGCGGCGATCCACGCGCTGTCGGCGGCATAGCCGGCCGGGCTGGCGGCATACGGTGCGCAGTAATCGTAGACCCGGCTCAAGCGCCAGCCGGCCTGCGCATCGCCGGCCTGCACGCGTTGCTGCAGGTGCTGCGCGTAGCGATACAGATCCGGCTGTGCATCCACCGCATCGCGATCACGCAACCGCAATGCCGTGCCACGTTCGAAGGCCGCATGCACCGGCCGCGTGGCGACGGCCGGCTGCGTGACGGCAGTGGCCGGCGCGGTGGTCGTGGTGGCTGGCGTGGCCGGATGCGCACGCACATGCCACCAGCCCGCCGCCGCAAGCGCGACGGGAGCGAGCAACAGCCAGAGATGGCGGGCACGAGCAAGCGGCATGACAGCGGCAACCAGCGGCGGAAACGCCCGCAGCGACGGCGCGGAGTCTAGCACCCGGTTGCACGGGCCATCGCGGCCTGGCGAACGCTGCCACGGCTGCTCGCGCGGCGACGAACAGCGCCGGGCGCAGATGACTGGGTCGCACGCAGTAGGCACGCAGTGCCGGAGGCAGATGCAACGCAGATGGCAGCGGCACACGCGGCCATATCGCCGCAACCGCCGCGCTGGGTCGCCGCTACCAGTCGCGGCGCATGACCAACTGCACGGCAGCCGGCCTGCGCGAATGGTCTACGATGCACGCCTTCATTGTTACCGACTGCCACGATGCCGTTTCTTCAACTGACCCTGCCCTGCACCGATGCCGATCAGCCCCGTTTCCAGACCGCCATGGAGGAAGTCGGCGCGCTGGCGGTGACCTCGCTCGACGGCAACGACGATGGCAGCAATAGCCACGCCATCCTGGAACCGGGCGTCGGCGAAACCCCGTTGTGGAAGGAGCTGGAGTTGACCGCGCTGTTCGACAGCGAGAGCGACCCGCTGCAGGTCCTGGCCGCGCTGGATGCGTTCGACCCGGAACTGGACTGGAGCCAGGTGTCGTTTCGCATGGTCGAAGACAGCGACTGGATCCGCGCGTGGATGGACCTGTTCAAGCCGATGCAGTTCGGCACGCGCACCTTCATCGTGCCCTGGGATCAGGCGTTGCCCGAAGCGGCCAGCACGCCGGAAGCGGCCGTGGTGCGGCTGGACCCGGGCCTGGCCTACGGCTCGGGCGCCAGCCCGACCACCGCGCTGTGTCTGCGCTGGCTCGACAGCCTGGGCAGCAGTGGCGTGCTGCGCGATGCGCGCGTGCTCGATTTCGGCTGCGGCTCGGGCATCCTGGCGCTGGCCGCGCTCAAGCTGGGCGCGGCCAGCGCGGTGGGCGTGGACAACGACCCGCAGGCGCTGCTGGCCACCGCCGAGAATGCCGAGCGCAATGGCCTTCAGGCGCAACTGACCGCCTGCATGCCGGAGGATGAGCCGGTGCAGACCTATTCGGTGGTGGTGGCCAACATTCTGGCGACGTCGCTGGACGCACTGGCCGAGCTGCTGGCCGCACGCGTGGCGCCGGGTGGACGCTTTGCGATGTCCGGCATCCTGCAGGGGCAGGAAGACGAACTGCTGGAGCGCTACGCGCCGTGGTTCGAGCAGTTGCGCTGCGAACGCGAAGAAGACTGGATCCGCATCGACGGCATCCGCCGCCACTGAGCCGGCCGGGCGGGTTCACCGCTGCGCCCGGCCGGCGCGGATCTGCGCGGTGGTCAGCGCATCGTTCACGCTGATCGCGCGCAGGCGGGTCACCGCCTGCCAGCCGCTGCGCTGCAATGCCTGATTGCGCCAGCGCCCGGCCTGCAGCCCGGCGACCACGCGCAGCGCGAGCTCGGCCACCAGCAGCGCGGCCCAGCCGCCTGCTACCCACGGCGGCGCGCCAGCGAGCGCCACTCCCACGGCGATGGTGGCCAGCAGCATCCCGCTCGTCAGCAGCGGCCAATACCGGTAACGCAGCGCCCAGCCCCGTGGTGCCAGCGCCGCTGACCAGTGCACGCCCTCGGCGACGGCGGTCCAGTCCTGCCCGCGCCGCCAGACCTGGTAGACGGCCGCCCCGCGGAAGCGTTGGACCGACGGATCCAGCGGCGAATCGGCGGGCCACCGCGTGCTGGCGGGTGGGCATTGATCGCCGGTGGGCCGGGATTTCGGAGTGACAGGCTCGACCATGAACTTCCTCCTTGAGTTCGCTGTGATCTCTTCATCGACGTCTCACCGACAGTATCGCAAACATATGCCTATATGAAAGTTATACGAACTATCCCCGAGGGCTGCTAGGGCTATATCTCCCGGCCCCGTCTGCCTTCCATCGGTGCCGTGTGAGCAAGCTGTACGAACGAGTACGCGAAGCCCGCAGCTTCACCAAGCTGACCCAGGAAGCCCTGGCCGGCGAGCTGGGCGTCACCCGCAGCGCGGTGGCCCAGTGGGAAATGGCCGAAGGTACCGCGCCGTCGGTGGAGAACCTGATCGGCCTGGCCAGGCGCAGCGGCATGGCCTTCGAATACCTGGCCACCGGCCGCGGCGAGCGTGTGTTCGGCCCGCCGGTCCCGGCCATCGCCGAAGAACCTGCCCAGTACCGCCGCCTGGATGACCAGCAACGCGTGCTGCTGGCCCGCTTCGACACCCTGGCACCGCGCCAGCGCAGCGGGCTGCTGGATCTGTTGCTGGCCGAGGGCAAGACGCGGCGGCGGCGCTGAGTTTCGGGATTCGGGATTCGGGATTCGGGATTCGGGATTCGGGATTCGGGATTCGGGAGTCGGGAGTCGGGAGTCGGGAGTCGGGAGTCGGGAATCGGGAATCGGGAATCGGGAGTCGGCGGCAGCGGCAGCGGCAGCGTGGTTGTCGCACTGCTCGTTGTGCCAGGGAGCGGATGCGGTAGCTGAGGTCGCTGCAGGCAGCGACTGCGCGCTGCCACCTGCACCGTGGCGTTGCCCGGGCTGATGCATCCAGGTTCGCCGGCCGCTGCGCGCGTGGTTGAATAGCGCTCTTCCCGCTGCACGCCTGCCGATGTCCCAGACCCCGCCACCGCGCCGCCCGCTGGCCACCTTCCTGCGGGCAACCCCGCCCGCCGCGCCGACCTTAATTCCGACGCCGACGGTGCCCGCCGCCGAGCCGCCGGAGCAGGTATTGCCGGTGCCGGTGCCGGCGCCCGCGCTGCCGCCCGCACCCGCACAGCCGGTGGTGCCGCCACCGCCGGCACCGGTCATCTCCGCACCGGCTGCGCCGGTGCCCGGCCTGCCGGCCAACCAGCCCAGCCGCGCGCCGGCAGCGCCGCACGAACCCAGCACTGCACATGCAGACGCCGAACCGGACCATGTCGCAGGCACGCCAGGCATGCACGGCGCTGCGGATGCCGCGGTCGGTACCGCAGACCGGCCCGATGCGCCCGATGCCGATCTCCCGGCCCCCCCCGCTGCCGAGGCCGACCCCACCGCACAGGCCGACATCGCCACCAGCGACGCAGGCGATCCGGCCTCCCCTGCATCGCCGTTCCACCCACTGCCCGCTGTCGCGGCTCCCACGTTTGCACGCCGGGGGTTCGCCCGCCCGCGCCTGCGCGCCAGCGGCCGGCAGTGGGCGGTGTTGATCGGCCTGGTGGCGCTGCTGGGGCTGCAGATCGTCGTTGCCGACCGTGCCCAGCTGGCCGGCAACGCGCGCTGGCGCCCGCTGGTCAGCGCGGCCTGCACGCTGGCGCGCTGCACGTTGCCGGCCTGGCGCGAACCGGCCGCGCTGACCCTGCTCACCCGCGATGTGCGTCCGCTGCCCGGCGCGGCGGGAGTGCTGCAGGTCCAGGCCAGTTTCCGCAACGATGCACGCTGGGCACAGGCCTGGCCGTGGCTGCAGCTGTCGTTGTCCGATGCCGACGGACGGGTGATCGGTACCCGCGTGCTGACACCGCAGGAGTATCTGGGCAAGGCGCCGGCCGCGCAGGACACGCTTGCGCCGGGCCAGGCGGTGCAGGTGGCGTTTGCGGTGCGCGAACCGGCCGCAAGCACGGCCGCCTTCAGTTTCGACTTCCGCTAAGCGGACGCGACCCGCACTCGCCGCGCACATGGGCGTGGCGAGCGGTGAGGTCACGCGCTAGACTCACTCCCCCTCGCCGGCCACGCGTCCCGGCTTCGTGACACTGGGAACTTCCTTTGAACGCAGCCTCCTCCCGTCCTGACACCAGTCGTGGCGCCCCCAAGTCGCCCCTGCGCGAACACGTGGCGCAGTCCGTGCGCCGTTATCTGCGCGACCTGGATGGCAGCGACGCGGACGATG
Source organism: Xanthomonas sp. NCPPB 1325 (assembly GCF_041477645.2). NCBI lineage: Bacteria > Pseudomonadati > Pseudomonadota > Gammaproteobacteria > Lysobacterales > Lysobacteraceae > Xanthomonas > Xanthomonas sp. NCPPB 1325. The sequence continues at coordinate 718,935 of NZ_CM192985.1, read as the reverse complement.
TGTACGAGATCGTGCTGCGCGAAATGGAAATCCCGTTGTTCGTCGAAGTGCTCAACCACTGCGAAGGCAACCAGAGCCGCGCCGCGGCGATGCTGGGCATTCACCGGGCGACCTTGCGCAAGAAGTTGAAAGAGTACGGGCTGACCTAAGCCGGGAATCGGGATTGCGGAATCGGGAATCGTAAGCGCGGCGCTGCATCGCTGATGGGCGACGTGCGCGATGGTGGGCTGCGGCCTTACGCCCACCCGTAGCGAATCAGGTGGAAAAACACCGGCGCGGCGAAGCACACCGAGTCCAGGCGATCGAGCACGCCACCGTGGCCTTCGATCATGTGGCCCCAGTCCTTGATGCCGCGATCGCGCTTGATCGCCGACATCACCAGCCCGCCGAAAAAGCCCATCAGGTTGGCGACCAGCGCCAGCCCGAACGCGTGCCACGGCGCAAACGGGGTGATCCACCACAGCGCCATGCCGAGCAGGCTGGCCGACAGCACGCCGCCGATGAAGCCTTCCACCGTCTTGGACGGCGACAGCTTCGGCGCGATCAGATGGCGGCCGGCCAGCTTGCCCCAGACGTACTGCAGCACGTCCGACGATTGCACCACGATGACCAGGAACGCGATCAGCAGCAGATTGCGCCCGGCGTACCCGGGAATGTCCAGGTTCAACAACGCGGGCACGTGCGAAATGCAGAACACGCAGATCATCAGCCCCCACTGCACCTTGGCCGTGCGTTCCAGATAGCCGGTGGTATCACCACCGATGGTGGCCAGGATCGGCAGCACCAGGAACGCGTACACCGGGATCAGCAAGGTGTACATGCCGTACCAGCCGGTCCACACCAGCCCGTATTGCCACGGCAGCACGATGTAGAACGCGGCCAGCAGCGCGTAGTAATCGCCGCGCCGCGTGGGGGTCAGGGTGATGAACTCGCGCAGCGCAAACAACGACACCAGCGCGAACAGCCCGATGACGCCGGCGCGGCCGAACACGAACGCAATGCCGACCACCGCCGCCATCACCCACCATGCGCGGATGCGTGCGACCAGGTTGTCCAGCACCGCACTCGGGCGTTCGCGCGCACGCCAGCGCAGCGTCTCGGAAATCAGCGTGGCAATCACCAGTACCAGCGCAATGCCGCTGAACAACCACAGCGTCTGCTGATGCATCGAAGACTGCTGCAGCTGCCCGCTGAACACATAAGGATTCATGCGCGCGCCTCCAGTTGCTCCGGCGACAACGCCAGCAGCGCCACGCGTGCGCGTGCCAGGAACGCATCCTTGTCCTCATCGGCGCCCAGCCGCAACGGCGCCCCGAAGGTGGTGGTGCACAACAGCGGCAACGGCAGCCACTTGCCCTTGGGCATCACGCGCTTGAGGTTGTCGATCCACACCGGCACGAACTCCAGTTCCGGGCGTTGCCGCGCCAGGTGATACAGCCCGCTCTTGAACGGCAGCACGCCTTCGTCCGGGTTGCGGGTGCCTTCGGGAAACAGGATCAACGAATCGCCGGCGTCCACTGCATCGCACAGGCATTGGATCGGGTCGCGGGTGCGCTGCGCGGCATCGCGCTCGATCAACACACCGTTGAACACCGCGTGGATCAGGTAGCGGCGCAGTGCAGTGCGCTGCCAGTAATCGGCAGCAGCGACCGGACGCACGGTATGCCGCAGGCTGGCCGGCAGCGACGACCAGATCAGCACGAAATCGCCGTGGCTTGCGTGATTGCCGTAATACACGCTGCGTTCGTTGGAGGGCGCACACCCACGCCACAGCGCACGCGCGCCGGTCAGGGTACGAATGGCGCCGCTGCAGGCACGCGCGATCAAACGGGCAATCATGTCCACTCCAATGCGCGCACGGGTGTGCGCAGCGCTACCTTTACGATCGGTGCTGCAGCGGCGGGCGAGATCGCCGGTGTCGATGCCGAGGCACCCTGCGCTTGCCACGCCGCGCGCAGGGCGTGGCCCCATCCGCGCAATGCGCTGGCTTGAGCGGTGGCCGGTAGCAATCGCTGCAACCGTACAAGCGGCGCGGTGAGAGCCTGTGCCGCGCGTGCCCCGCTCACAGCAGTGCCTTGCCGATCAGTGCGGCGCACAGGGCCAGCCCCTGCACCATCACGCTACCCACTTGCCTCAACAGCAGACGGCGCATGCCGGCCCAGCGCGCCAGCCAGTCGCGTGGCGCCGGCACCGTGCGCAGCAGGCCGATCGTCTGCAGCGCCTGATCGAGCTGTTGCGCGGCGCGATGCTCGTCGCTGTTGTCGATGGCAATCTGCTGCAGCACGGCCTCCAGCAGGTCCGCATCCAGGCCGACCCGGAACGCCCACACGCGCTGCACGACGCCGGCAGCCACACTGAGCGCGTAGCACAGCTGGATCGGCGCGGGTGCATGGGTGATGCCAAGCAGCACGATCACGGCGGCCAACAGCAGCAGCGAACACCGGTCCAGTGCAGCGCCCTGGCGCAACACCGCACGCATGCTGGCAAGTGTCATGGTCGCGCTCATGCGGGCACCTGCCCGGTGACTGCATCGTGGCTGTCCACTGCGCCGGCGGCCGCAATGGCCGCACGGTGATGCGCACGCAGCACGATCGCCGGCCGCGCCGCACGCAGTTGCACAATGGCAGCGTCCACGCCGGCAGCCCGCCCACTGCGGATCAGCCAGGTTGCGATGCTGGCCGCACTGCGCGAATACCCCAGGGCGCAACACACCAGCACCGGGCCGTGCGCACGGGCCTGTTCGATCGCCTGCGCCGCCGCGCGCAACTGCGCTGGCGACGGGGTGACCAGATCCAGCATCGGCACCGCCTGGTCCTGCGCAACTGCGGCGTACAACGACAGTTCTGCAGACACGTCCACGACTGCGGCAATGGTGCCGCGTTGCCCGGGCAACGGAATCCGCCCCAGCCACACGTCATCGGCCACCAGGCGCGGCAATGGATCGCGCCGTGTCCATAGCCGCGAATTGCACCATGCCGCCAGCAGATACGGCGCATACAACCAGCGCGCGGCAAGACTCAAGCGCCCATCGCTGCGCTTCTGGAATCCGAGCGGGCCGAGCAGCGCGTAATTCATGGCCACCAGCAACAAGGCCAGGGTGATCCACAGCAACCACAGCCCGGTGCCACCGCTCCACAGCGCAAGCGCGCCACTGACCAACGCGCCGGCCAGATACGCAGCGGCCAATCGCCAACGGTGCGCGTCGCCTGTCAGCCGTGCCTGCGCAAACGGCGCAGCGCTGCGCTCCGGCCACAGCCACACGCACAGCCAACCCGCGGCCAGGCCGGTGGGGATATCCAGGAAGTGATGTTGATAGGTGGTCAGCACCGACACGCCGATCAGCGCAAACCAGCCATGCAACAGCCAGCGCCACACACTGGAAAGATGCTGCGCATAGCGCACCCACAACACCACCAGCAGCACGATGTGCAGCGATGGCGCTTGATTGAAGGGCTTGTCGAAACCCAGCAGCACGGCAAACAACCAGCCGAACACGCCATCGGTATCGGGCCGGACGAAGCTGTAGCGCAACGGCCATAGCAAAAAACACGCCACGCACAGCAGCTGCGCGCTGAGCAGGCGCAACGCGTGCGTGTCCAGCTCGCGCCGCGTGCGGCAGACAAAGAACGACGCCGCGTAGAACAGGTCGATCGACCAATACGGCACGATGGTCCATGGCCAGAACGGCATGCCATGTTCCCAGCCGAACACCACCGATGGCACCTGCGTGGCCCGCCCGGCCAACGTATTGGCCAGGCCATAACTGAGGAAAAAGAACGGCCCCAGCAACGCCAGCCACAGCGCAGCGCGAGCGGTCGGGCGTGCGCCATGCGTCATGCCTGGATCCGCTGCGCCATCGACACGGTGAAGATGCCGAGCGCATCGATGCGCTGCGTCACCTTGCGAAAGCCCGCCGCTTCCACCAGGCCATCCATTTCCTGCTGGCTCCGCCGACGCATCACCCAGGCCACGCCATCGCGGTGGCTGGTGAGCGCGCGCGCAATGAATTCCAGCTGCGGATGCCAGGGCTGGCCGGTGTAGAGCAGGTAGCCCCCCGGCTGCACTGCGGCGGCAAGACCTTCCAGCGAGCGCGCCACCTGGTCGTTATCGGCAAACAGCTCGTACAGGCCCGACACCACCGCCAGCGTCGGCGCCGGTTGCACTGCCGCCAACGCCGCCGGGTCGAAGGCATCGCCTTGCTCGAACCGGGCGATCTCGCCCGCGCCCAGCGCCTGGATCAGCGCGGTGCCATGGGTGACGTTGAGCGGGCTGAAATCGCGCAGCACGATCGCATCGGCACGTTGCGCGCCGCTGCCCAAGGCGTCGAGCACGTAACGCCCGTGCCCTGCGGCAACGTCCAGCACGCGCACCGGCATGCCGGCACCACGCAACCGTGTCGCGGCATCACGCAGCAATTCACCCAGATGCGCGCCGCGGATGCGGATGCCGCGCCAACCGATCGCGTTGAGATAATTGCGGTCGATCATGCGGCCCAGCGGCCCACGACCACGCGCCTGGTTGCGGTAGATGTAGTCCAGCGTGCTGCCGGAGTCGAAACCGGTCTGCAGGCCGAGTGCGATGCCCTCGGAGAGCGTGCCCCCCAGCCGCAGGCCGGCACGCACGCCGCGCCAGCGCAGGTCCTGCAGGCTGTTGCGCGGCGGCGGCCAGGCCAGCCGCTCGGCCTCTTCGAAACTGGGGCCGCTGCGGTGCGCGTCGCGCAACTGCGCGCGCACCGGCGGCGCTGCGAAACGCGCCTGGATGAACGCGCGCATCGGCGCGATCGCAAGCGCACGATCGCGCTCGCCCAGGGTGTCGTGGAAGAAGCCCGGCAACCAATGCCGCTGCTTGATCGGCGAACGCAGGTTTTCGTAGAAGCGGTCCTGCGGGCCGCGATGCACCACGAAATCCGAGCCGGAGACCAGCAACTGGGTCGGCACGGTGATCGCCTGCGCATCGTCCACCACGCGTGCGGCCGCCGCATACAGGCCCAGCAACACGCGCACCGAAATCGGACGGGTGATCAGCGGGTCGGTGCGATAGCTTTCCACGCGCTGCGCATCGTGGGTGAGCCACTGCGGCTTGACGTAGCTGTTGACGAAGAAGTTGCCGCGCAGCGCATGCATCAGCGCCAGCCCGGCGCGTGCGAACGGCACGTACAACTTCACCTTGAACGCCGGCGAGGCCAGCACCAGCGCGCGCAGTGGCGGGGCATAGTCGTGCACCCAGGTAGCAGCCACCACCGCGCCCACGCTTTGGGCCACCACCGCAATGTCCTGCACCGCGATGCCGTGGGTGGTGCCAATGTGCGCGATGAAACTGCCCAGATCGCGCACCAGCGCTTCGAAGCCCGGCGCATCGCCCCGCACGCCGGGCGAGCGGCCATTTCCGCGCGCATCCCAGGCGAAAAACTGCGCATCGGGCAGGTCCAGCTCCTCGGCCAGATGCATCACACGGCCGGAGTGCTCATGCCCGCGATGCAGCAGCACCACCGCCTTGGGCGCGCCACCTGCCACCGGGGCCGGCCAGTGCCGATAGAACAACTGCACACCATCGAAACTGGCGAACTCGCGCTCGACGACATCACGCATCGGATCATCCTGAAAAAGAAGAAAGTAAACAGAGTGCAGCGGACACCGCATGCGCACTGCGGCGCGCAGGCAGCGCGCTTAGCCGGCGGGCGCCTCCGCCAGCCCGGCGCGTACCCGTCGCCACACCGTGGCGATGCAGGCCAGACTCAGCGCGATGGCCACCCAGGTGACGCCGCGCGCACCCAGCAACCCGCAGGCCAGCCCCACGCCGACAACGCCAATGACGAAGGCGCGGTCGCTCTTGCCCATCGGCCCGTCGTAACGGCGGCTGGCGCCGACCATGAGGCCGAGCACGCCGGCGTATTCGGTCAGCGCGGCCAGCAGCGCGAAGATCCACAGCCAGTTCGCGCTCACACCGGGCACGCCAAGCAGGCTCAAGTACAACGCCGCGTCGGCGACCACGTCGCACAGTTCGTTGAGGTAGGCACCCAGGCGCGACTGCTGGCCGAACTCGCGCGCCAGCATACCGTCGATGGCGTTGAGCCCCATGCGCAGCAGCATCCACACCGGCAGCAACAGATACAGCAGCGGCCAGCCGGCGCCGGCACGGTAGACCACCGCTGCCACCAGCAACGACACCACCGCCGCGCCCAGCGTCACCTGGTTGGCGGTGATCCCGCCGCGGTACAGCGCGCCCACCATCGGCCGCAGCAACGCCTGGAAGCGTCCTTTCAAAGCATAGATCGAGGCCATACGGGGTGTTGAGTCCATTCGAGCGCTGGCGCAGCCTACAATATCGGCTGCTCCGCAACGACATCCCCCACCGATGGCCACTGATTTGCTGCCCGTGCGCCGGGCCCTGCTCTCCGTTTCCGACAAGACCGGCCTGATCGATCTGGCCCGCGCGCTGGCAGCGCGCAACGTCGCGCTGCTGTCCACCGGCGGCACCGCCAAGGCGATCCGCGAGGCAGGCCTGCCGGTCACCGACGTGGCCGATCTCACCGGGTTCCCGGAAATGATGGACGGCCGGGTCAAGACCCTGCACCCGCTGGTGCACGGCGGCCTGCTCGGGCGCGCCGGCGTCGATGAGGCGGTGATGGTCGAACACGGCATCGTGCCGATCGACCTGCTGGTGCTCAACCTGTACCCGTTCGAGTCGGTCACCGCCAAGGCCGATTGCACGCTGGCCGACGCAGTGGAAAACATCGACATCGGCGGCCCGGCGATGCTGCGCAGCGCGGCCAAAAACTTCGCACGCGTGGCAGTGGCCACCGACCCGGCGCAGTATGCCGATCTGCTGGCCGAACTCGACGCCAACGATGGCCAACTCTCGGCGGCCAAGCGCTTCGCGCTGTCGGTGGCCGCATTCAACCGCGTGGCGCAGTACGACGCGGCGATCAGCAACTATCTGTCGGCGGTGGCCGACAGTGCAGAGAGCGTGCCCACCCGCAGCCCGTTCCCGGCGCAGATCAATTCCAACTTCGTCAAGGTGATGGACCTGCGCTACGGCGAAAACCCGCACCAGTCCGGCGCGTTCTACCGCGACCTGTATCCGGTGCCGGGCACGCTGGCCACCTTCCAGCAGTTGCAGGGCAAGGAGCTCAGCTACAACAACCTGGCCGATGCCGATGCAGCGTGGGAATGCGTGCGTCAGTTCGATGCGCCGGCCTGCGTGATCGTCAAGCACGCCAACCCCTGCGGCGTGGCGGTGGGCGCGGCCTGCGGCGATGCCTACGAACTGGCCTACGCCACCGACCCCACCAGCGCGTTCGGCGGCATCCTGGCCTTCAACAAGACCCTGGATGCCGCGACGGCGAAGGCCATTCTGGATCGCCAGTTCGTCGAGGTGCTGATCGCGCCCGACTACGAGGCCGGCGCGCTGGAATACGCCACCAAGAAAGCCAATGTGCGCGTGCTCAAGATTCCGCATGGCAACGGCTTGAACAATTACGACACCAAGCGCATCGGCTCGGGCTTGTTGATGCAATCGGCCGACAACCGCGGCATGTCGCTGGGCGAATTGAGCGTGGTCACCCAGCGTGCGCCCAGCGAGGCGGAACTGGGCGATCTGCTGTTCGCCTGGCGCGTGGCCAAGTACGTCAAATCCAACGCGATCGTGTATGCCAAGGACAGCCGCACCATTGGCGTGGGCGCCGGGCAGATGAGCCGCGTGGTCAGCGCCAAGATCGCCGCGCTCAAGGCCGAAGAGGCCAAGCTCACAGTGGCCGGCTCGGTGATGGCCTCGGACGCGTTCTTCCCGTTCCGCGACGGCATCGATGCCGCCGCCGCGGCCGGCATCAAGGCAGTGATCCAGCCCGGCGGCTCGATGCGCGATGGCGAAGTGATCGCCGCCGCCGACGAACACGGCATCGCGATGGTGTTCACCGGCGTGCGTCACTTCCGGCATTGATGTCACCGGCACAGGGATAGGTCGATGCACCGTTTGCGTTGTCTTGCTGCGTTTATTGCCACCGCCGTGCTGTTGAGCGCCTGCAAGCAGGCGCCTGCGCCGGCTGCGGCGCCGGTTGCAGCGGCCCCTGCAGCGCCCGCCAACAGCGCTCACCTGAGCCGCACCGAGCGGCTGGATGGGTTTCTGCGTACGCGCTATGGCGCCAAGGCCGGCCTGGCCGCGCAATGGAGTGGCGAGGCGGACGGATTCAAGGCCGACAGCCAGGTCTGCGCCGAACAGCCGGTGGTGGTGGGCGACCAGGTGCAGCAACTGCTGGCGGTCTGCCATAGCCTCCTCGATGGCGGCCACGGCAACCCCGGCCTGGTCGATTTCTTCGTGCTGCGTGGCGATGGCGACGGCTTCAAGGTCGTGGTCGAACGGCTCGCCGATGGCTACGGCAGCGATGGCCAACCCGGCAGTGTGGACATCCTGCGGCTGGGCAGCGATTTCTACGGCTTTGCCGTGCACAGTTTCTGGATGGGCCAGGGCCTGATGCTGGAATCGCAGGATCTGGTCGTGCCCAGCCCCAAGGGCTTGGTCAATGCCGGCTCGCTGCGTGCACATATCGACAATAGCGGCGCACTGGCTTGCGACGACGACGCGCGCGAGCCGGAACAGACGCAGGCGCAATGCCTTGCCGAGGCCTTCGATGTGGATTTCGCGCTGGAGGTGGACAACAGCAAGCCGCAGGCGCGCACCTGGCCGCTGCGCATCCACGAGCACGGCAGCGATTGCGGCGTTGCCCTGGATAAGACGCACGTGTTCGCGCTCGACACCAAGACCTGGACCTACCCATTCCCCAACGCACTGCAGCGCGAAGGCTGCAGGTAGCGCCCCCTTTCCCCCGTACTAGCGAGCAGCCCCCTTGAAAATCCTCGTCATCGGCTCCGGCGGCCGTGAACATGCCCTGGCCTGGAAGATCGCGCAGTCCGCGCGCGTGAGCGAGGTGCTGGTGGCACCCGGCAATGCCGGCACTGCCACCGAAACCAAATGCCGCAATGTGGCGATCAAGGTCGATGATCTGGATGGCCTGCTCGCCCTGGCGCAACGCGAAGATGTCGCGCTTACCGTGGTCGGGCCGGAAGTACCGCTGGTGCTGGGCGTGGTCGACCGCTTCCACGCGCGGGGCCTGCGCATCTTCGGGCCCAGCGCCAAGGCCGCGCAGCTGGAGGGCAGCAAGGCCTTCGCCAAGGATTTTCTTGCGCGTCATGGCATTCCCACTGCGTATTACGCCGTGCACACCGACGTGGACGCCGCACTGGCCTACGTGCGCGAGAAAGGCGCACCGATCGTGGTCAAGGCCGATGGCCTGGCGGCCGGCAAGGGCGTGATCGTGGCGATGACATTGCGCGAAGCCGAAGACGCGGTGCGCGACATGCTCTCGGGCAATGCGTTCGGCGATGCCGGCGCGCGCGTGGTGATCGAGGAATTTCTCGATGGCGAAGAAGCCAGCTTCATCTCCATGGTCGACGGCACACACGCCTTGCCGATGGCCACCAGCCAGGACCACAAGCGTGTGGGCGACGGTGACACCGGCCCCAATACCGGCGGCATGGGCGCCTACTCACCTGCCCCGGTGGTCACACCCGAGGTGCATGCGCGGGTGATGCGCGAGGTGGTCGAGCCGACCGTGCAAGGCATGATCGCCGACGGCGTGCCGTTCACCGGGTTTCTCTATGCCGGGCTGATGATCGATGCGCAGGGCGCGCCCAAGGTGATCGAGTTCAACGTGCGCTTCGGCGACCCGGAAACCCAGCCGGTGATGCTGCGCCTGCAGTCGGACCTGGTCGATCTGCTCGACGCGGCCATCGACGGCACGCTCGACAGCGCGCAGGCGCAGTGGGACCCGCGCCCGTCGCTGGGTGTGGTCATCGCCGCCAGGCCGTACCCCGAAACCCCGGTCACCGGCGAGGTCATCACCGGTCTGGACGCGGTGCCGGCCACCGCCAAGGTCTTCCATGCCGGCACCACGTTGAACGCCGATGGGCAGGTGATCAGCGCCGGCGGCCGCGTGCTGTGCGTTGCCGCGCTCGGCGACAGCGTGCTGGAAGCGCAGCGCAATGCCTACGCCGGCCTGCAGCCGATCCACTGGCCCAACGCCTTCCAGCGCAGCGACATCGGCTGGCGCGCGATCGCCCGCGAGCGCGACGCGCAGGGCTGAGCAGCGTCCTTCCCCCGCCGGCGGGGGAAGGTGCCCGAAGGGCGGATGGGGGCAAGCACAGACATCCGCTGGTTGTCGGCCGAATAGAGCAACAGCTCGCTTGTGGTCGTCGAGAAGGCAGTGTTCAACAGGTTGCAAGGCCACCAAGCGCGGTAAGCGGTCGTGCAGCGGGGCTGCGGTGCAATCGCGCATCTCGCTCCAGTCCGCACCCATGCCGGCTACTGACAAAGGACTAGCGCCTGTCCACACCGACAGCGTGCGCGTGCGGCAATAATGCCGGTCACGCCTGCCCTTGCCGAGACCGTGGCCGCCACTACCTTCGAAACCCGCCTCAGCCGCCTGTGGGCCCATGAAAAGGCCAGCTATGGCCTGCGCGTGTTCATCGCACTGGCGGTGGCGATGGGCGTGTGCTGGCACTGGCATCAACTCACCGCGGTACCGGCGCTGTTCCTGGGCGCCATCGCCAGCGCCATCGCCGAGACCGACGACAACTGGCTGGGCCGCATCAAATCGGTGCTGCTGTCGTTGCTGTGTTTTGCCGCCGCCGCGGCTGCAGTGACGCTGCTGTTCCCGTATCCGCTGGCGTTCGTGATCGGCATGGCCCTGGCGACCTTTTCGCTCACCCTGCTGGGCGCGCTGGGCGAGCGCTACGCGTCCATCGCGCAGGCCACCGTGGCCTTGTCGATCTACGCCATGATCGGCATGGACCAGCATGGCAGCCACGATCCGCGTATTGCCTGGCATGGCGCAGCGCTGCTGATGATCGGCGCCACCTGGTATGGCGTGCTGTCGATCCTGTGGACCATCCTGTTTGCCAATCGCCCGGTGCGCGAGCGGCTGTCGCGGCTGTTCTTCGAACTGGGCCGCTACCTCAGGCTCAAGGCCGATCTGTTCGAACCGGTGCGCCAGAGCGACCTGCACGCGCGCCGGCTGGCGCTGGCCGAACAGAACGCCAGGGTCGTCGGCGCACTCAACGCCGCCAAGACCGCAATCATGAGCCGCTTCGGCCGCTCGGGGCGGCCGGGCGTGCAATCGGGCCTGTATTTCCGGCTGTATTACATGGCGCAGGAATTCCACGAGCGCGCCAGCTCCTCGCATTACCCGTATGAAGCGCTCACCGACGCGTTCTTCCACAGCGATGTGCTGTACCGCTGCCAGCGCCTGCTCGCGCTGCAGGGCAAGGCCTGCGCCGCGCTGGGCGAGGCGATCCGGCTGCGCCAACCCTTCGATTACGGCGACAACAGCCGCCTGGCCACCGAAGACCTGCGCCAGTCGCTGGATTACCTGCATGCGCGCGCCGACCCGGCGCTGGCGCGCCTGCTCGGCGCGCTGGAACTGCTGGTCACCAACCTGCAGACCATCGAGCGCAAGTTGTCCGAAGCGGCGCAATTCGATTCCACCAGCGACAACCTCGACACCCGCCTGCGCGATTCCTCGCCGCATACCCTGCGCGAGATGGCTGCCCGGCTCGGCCAGCAGCTCACGCCCGGCTCGGTGCTGTTCCGCCATGGCCTGCGCATGGCCATCGCGCTGGTGGTGGGCTATGCGGTGATGCAGTCCATCCATGCCGACAACGGCTACTGGATCCTGCTCACCACCGCGTTCGTGTGCCGCCCCAACTACGGCGCCACCCGCCTGCGGCTGGTGCAACGCATCGCCGGCACCCTGATCGGCCTGGTCGCCACCTGGGCGCTGATGCAGCTGTTCCCTGGCACTGAAGTGCAATTGCTGCTGGCGCTGGCCGCTGCGCTGATCTTCTTCGTCACCCGCACCGATCGCTACATGCTCGCCACCGCCGGCATCACCGTGATGGCGCTGTTCTGCTTCAACCTGCTCGGCGATGGTTTCGTGCTGATCTGGCCGCGCCTGATCGACACCCTGATCGGCTGCGCGATTGCCGCGGCGGCCTCGTTCCTGATCCTGCCGGACTGGCAGGGCCGCCGCCTCAACCAGGTGATGGCCACGGTGCTGGCCAGTTGCGCGCGCTACCTGACCCAGGTGCTGGAGCAGTACGCCAGCGGCATGCGCGACGATCTGCCCTACCGCATCGCACGCCGCGACATGCACAACGCCGATGCCGCGTTGTCGGTGGCCCTGTCCAACATGCTGCGCGAACCGGGCCGCTACCGGCGCAATCTGGACGCGGGTTTCCGCTTCCTGGCGCTGTCCAACACCTTGCTCGGCTATCTTTCCGCACTGGGCGCGCACCGCGCCGCGCTGGAGGGCGAACACGATCCCGCCATCGCGCAGGCAGGCGACTACCTGCAGCGCGCGCTAGGCGAGATCGCCACCGCCTTGCGCGAACGCCATCCGCTGCCGGTGCACGACGAAAGCGAAGAACTCGCCACCGCCGACGCATTGGAACACCACGCCGTGCAATTGCCACCCAAACAGCGCCTGGTGCGCGACCAGCTGGCGTTGACGCTGCGCTTATTGCCCAAACTGCGCGCTGCGGCGCTGGCGGTGACCACCGCGCCGGCAGAGAACACGGCGCGCCTGGCGCTCAACAAGGCTTAGCGGCGTGTTGTGCACAGGTGCGGTGGCCGTGCAGCCAACGCAGCGTCCCTGTGCAAGGCGACACCGAGCCATGCAATGCCGCGCAACTGCCATTCGTGCAATCGCCACGTCGTCGCCTCATCAGCCACGCCTACTTCCACTGCCTGCGCGCCACGCTCAGCCCCACCCAACCCAGCGCCGCTGCAGCAAGCACCGCGCCACCGATCACCACCCCCATCCAGCCGGCCTGCGCATACGCGGCCGTGCCCAGGGTCGAGCCCACCGCACCGCCAATGAAATAGCAGGTGATGTAGGCCGAGGTGATGCGATTACGCGCGGTGGGGTTGCGCTGATAAATCACGCTCTGGTTGGCGATATGCACGCCCTGCACCGCGATATCCAGCAATAGCACGCCCACGATCAGCAGCGCGATCGACTGCGGCGCCAACGCCAGCAAGCCCCATGACAGCAGCAACATCACCAGCCCGCCCCAGCTCACGCGGTCGCCATGGCCGTGATCGGACCAATGCCCGGAGCGATTGGCCGCCAGCGCACCGGCCGCACCGATCAGGCCGAACAGCCCGATCACCACGGTGCCATAGCCATAGCTCGGCCCGGACAACAGAAACGCCAGCGTGGTCCAGAACATGCTGAAGCCGGCAAAGATCAACCCGCCCAGCACCGAACGCGAGCGCAGCACCGCATCGTCGCGCAGCAGCGTCAGCACCGAGCCCACCAGCTTCGGATAGGACAATTGCGCATTGCCGGGATGCCGCGGCAGCCCACGCCACAGCAGCCAGGCGGTGACCAGTAGCAACCCGGACGCGATCCAGTACACCGTATGCCAGCCGCCCATACCGGCCAGCACGCCGGCCGCGGTACGCGCCAGCAGGATGCCCAGCAGCAGCCCGCTCATCACCGTACCGATCACCCGGCCGCGCTCGTTGGGCGCCGCCAACGTGGCAGCGAACGGCACCAGGATCTGCGCCGCCACCGAGCTGGCGCCGGTCACGATCGTGCCCACCAGCAACATCGCAAAACTGTGCGAACTGGCGCTCACCAGCAGGCCCAGCGCGCTCAGCACGAACAGGCCCACGACCAGGCTGCGCCGCTCCAGCCGGTCGCCCAGCGGCACCAGCAACAGCAAGCCGGCCGCGTAGGCCAGCTGCGCGGCGGTCACCACCGCACCGGCGCTGCGCACCTGGATTCCGAACGCCTGCGCCAGTGTTTCCAGCAAGGGCTGGGCGTAGTAGTTGCTCGCCACCGCCAGACCGGTGGCGGCGGCCATCAGTAGCACCAGACGGCGCGGCAAGGGCGGATGGGACGTCGGCTCGGGGGTCATGGCATGTGCCTGGTGAAAGGATGGGCGCAGTGTGGGCAGCGGCGATGCATCTTTCCAATGTATTGTTTTCACCGTGTCCATCGCGTTTCGAGATTGCATGCTGACCTTGCGCCAACTGGAATTTGCCGTCGCCGTGGCCGAAGAAGGCGGCTTCACCGCGGCCGCGCGCCGCTGCAACACCGTGCAATCGGCGCTCAGCCACCAGGTCGCCAAGATCGAAGAGACCTTGGGCGCACGCCTGTTCGAACGCGGTAGCCGCCGGGTGCGGCCCACCGCCGCTGGCGAGGTCTTTCTGCACAACGCCCGCGAAACCCTGCGCGCGGCCGAGCGCCTGCACGAGGAAATGGCCCAGGCGCTGGGCACGGTGCGCGGGCGGCTCACGCTGGGGCAGATTTCCTCGCTCACCACCGTGCAGCTGCCGGCGTTGCTGCATCAGTTCCGCAGTGCGCACGCGCGGGTGGACGTGCACCTGCGCACTGCCATGAGCGAGGCCTTGCTGCTCGATCTGGGCGAAGGCCGACTGGATGTGGCCCTGGTCGGCGTTGGCCCGCAGGTCGCGGTGCCGGCGCAGCGCCTGCTGCTGCATGAGGAGGCGCTGGCCTTGATCGTGGCCCCCGGCCACCGCTTTGCCGCGCGCAAACGGGTGGCGCTGGCCGAGCTCGACGACGAACCGATGGCCGGGCTGATTCCCGGTGCAGGCGTGCGCGGCATCATCGATGCCGCCTTCGCGCAGGCCGGCCTGCGGCAGCGCCAGCAGTACGAGGTCACCCATGCCGACCTGGTGCGCGAACTGGTCGCCGCCAACCTGGGTGTGGGCATCGTGCCGCACACCATGGCCGGCGCCATGCGCGGTGTGGTCACGGTCGCGCTCAAGGAGCGTTTCCGCTTTCTCACCTACGCCGTGTGGCGGCCCGACCCCACCCCGGCTGCGCGCGCCTTCGTCGCCTTGCTGCGCGCCCAACGCGCGCCCCGCACGCCAGCAGCACGTGCAGCGCGCTGAGCGAGGCGGCATCCACCAGCGCGCCGTGGAAGCCTGCTAGGCTGCGCGCGTTCGCAAAGGAAACTGCATGTCCGGTCACAGTCAGTTCGCCCTGCTCAGGCAGCGCCGCTTCTTGCCGTTCTTCGCTGTCCAGGCGCTGGGCGCGTTCAACGACAACGTCTACCGGCAGGCCATCATCGGGCTGTTGTTCTATCTCGGCATCGATGCCGCGCAGCGCACGCTCTACACCAATCTGGCGCCGGCACTGTTCATCCTGCCGTACTTCCTGTTCTCCGCGCTGGCCGGCCAGATCGCCGAAAAACTGGAAAAACAGAAGCTCATCGTGATCACCACCACGATGGAAATCGCCATCATGTCGCTGGCCGCGGTGGGCTTCATCACCGAGAACATGGTGATCCTGCTGATTGCGCTGTTCTGCACCGGCCTGCAGTCCACCCTGTTCGGGCCGGTGAAATATTCGATCCTGCCCTCGGTGCTCAAACCCGAGGAACTCACCGGCGGCAATGGCCTGGTCGAGATGGGCACCTCCATCTCGATCCTGTGCGGCATGATCTTCGGCGGGCTGATCTTCCAGATTGCCGGCAGCCATGGCCCGGAGGCGGCGGCCACCGCGGTGATCGCAATCGCGGTCACCGGCAACCTGGTGGCGCGGCTGGTGCCCAGGGTCGATGCCGGCGCGCCCGAGCTGACCATCAACTGGAACCCCATTCCCGAATCGCGCGCCATCATGCGCCTGACCCGGCGCACGCCGGCGGTGCGCAACTCGGTGCTGGGCGTGTCGTGGTTCTGGTTCGTCGGCACCGTGCTCACCGCGCAGTTGCCCACCTACGCGCAGCTCAATCTGGGCGGCCAGCAGGACCTGTACGTGTTCGCGCTGGCGTTGTTTTCGATCGGCACCGGCGTCGGTTCGCTGCTGTGCGAACGGCTGTCCGGGCGCACCGTGGAGATCGGTCTGGTGCCGCTGGGCGCGTTCGGCATCAGCGCGTTCCTGCTGGACCTGTACTTCGCCCGTCCCGGCGCGGCGCCGGTGAGCGAGCTGTCGATCGGCCAGTTCGTGCAGCAGGCCGGCAGCGTGCGCTTGATCGTCGATCTGGTCGGCATCGGCCTGTTCACCGGTCTGTTCGTGGTGCCGTTGTTCGCGCTGATCCAGAGCCGCACGCCCAAGGCCGAACTCTCGCGCGTGATCGCCGGGCTCAACATCCAGAACTCGTTGTTCATCGTGGCCGCGGCCGTCATCGGTATCGCATTGCAGCTGCCGCAGGTGGTGCTGTTCGGGGTGCGTCTTCCGTTGCCCGGCCTGAGCATTCCGCAGGTGTTCCTGGCGCTGGCCATCGCCAATACGCTGGTGGCGCTGTGGATCTTCACCCTGGTGCCTGAGTTCCTGATGCGCTTCCTCAGCTGGGTGCTGGTGAGCGTGCTGTACCGCCTGCGTGCGCGCGACATCGACGCGCACGTGCCCGACGACGGCGCCGCGTTGCTGGTGTGCAACCACGTCAGCTACATGGACGCGCTGATCCTGTCGGCGGTGATTCCGCGCCCGGTGCGCTTTGTCATGTACTACAAGATCTTCCGCATCCCGGTGATGCGCTGGATCTTCCGCACCGCCAAGGCCATCCCGATCGCCGGCGCACGCGAAGACCCTGCGTTGATGCAGCAGGCCTTCGACCGCATCGATGCCGCATTGGCCGATGGCGAACTGGTGTGCATCTTCCCGGAAGGCGCGTTGACCAAGGACGGCGAGATCGCCCCGTTCAAATCCGGCGTCGAAAAAATCCTGGCGCGCCGCAACGTGCCGGTGATTGCGCTGGCGCTGCGCGGCATGTGGTCGAGCATGTGGAGCCGCCGCGACACCCGCCTGGGCCGCATGCGCGTGCCGCGCCGGATGCGCGCCCGGATCGACGTGGTAGCCGGCCCCGCCGTGGCCGGCGATCAGGCCAGCGCCGCATCGCTCGAACAGCAGGTGCGCGCATTGCGTGAGGACCGCGCCTGAGTCTGGCGGGCGCAGGCTTTGCGTCTGTCGCGCACCGCGAGTAGCCTGTGCGCCACTGCACGCTTTGCCGCCGCGTTCGCCAAGCGAGCGCGACAGGCCGCACCGGGGGAAGTCGTTGTGCTCAACATCATCGCGCCTGAGGCGTCTGCCGTGATCGGCGGGCGTCGCTCATTCCAGCGGCTGGCCGTCGTGCCGGCGGCGGTGGGCATGCCGATGCAGTCGTCGCCGGATAAGTCACCCCACTCACCCATCAGTTCGCTGTTGTTTACCACCCAAGGAGCTTCACCATGAGTGCCATCCCACCGCCGATCCATCCCTCATCCAGCGCCGCACCCGGCCCGGTGCCCAATCACCTGATCTGGGCGATCGTGTCCACCGTGCTCGGCTTCTGCCTGTGCTGCCCGGCCCTGATCTCCGGCATCGTGGCGATCGTGTTTTCCAGCAAGGTCAACGGCCTGCTCAACCAGGGCGACATCGACGGCGCGCGTCGCGCCTCCAACACCGCCAAGACCTGGTGCATCGTGACCAGCGTGCTGGCTGCGATCGGCCTGCTGATCAACATCGGCATGGTCGCCACCGGCGGCATGCAGGGCTACATGGACTACATGCAGCAGTTGCAGCACATGCAGTAATGCAGCTGCGTCCACGCCATTGGCTTGGACTGGGGGCGGCCACCAGCGTGGCCGCCTTTGGCGTGTCGCTGCTGTATCGCTTCGACCCGAACGCGAGCAACAGCCCGTTCCCGCCCTGCGTGTTCCGCGCCGTCACCGGCTGCTACTGCCCCGGTTGCGGCATGACCCGCGCACTCCATGCGCTGGTGCATTTCGATCTCCCCGGCGCCTTCGCAATGAATCCGGCCGCCGTGCTCGGCCTGTTCACCCTGCCCGGCCTGATCGCCTGGAAAGCCGGCTGGCGCGCGCGCTGGTTCGCACCGGTGGTGGCCGTGATGTCCGAACCGAAGTTCTGGTTATGGGCGTTGCCCACCTACTGGATCGCCCGCAATTTGCCGTGGTACCCGTTCACGCTGCTGGCGCCGGGTTAGGTCGTCAGAATCAACCCCGCGGTCCCGGGGCAAGAATCCAGGCACGCTATCGAACGATTAGCCAGGAAGACTGCCAGACGTCACCGCCTGGCAAGTCGTCATCGGGTTCGAATGGAAGCCGGCTCTTCGTGGGCGTCGATGGCGATGCCCTTGCGCTTTCCACGAATGGCGCGGCTGACTGACTGCCTCTCATCGGGCACGGCGTTACCGCACCCACCCGGCAATCACCAGCAACGCCAGCACCACCATCCACAGCAGCAGCACGCGCCACACCAGGCTCATCGCATCGCGCACTTCCGGCAGGCGGCGCCATACCGGTACCAGGCCCGAATCGGTGTAGTCGTGCGCTTCCTCGCGCAGCTCGGCGCTCACGCTGGCACGCGCCACCGCACCAAGAAAATGCGGCTCCAACGTCCAGCGATTGCCATGCGCCTCGCGCCATGCGCGAAACACGGTGTCGAAGTTGCCTACCAATGCCATCGACACGGCGATCAACTGCGCCACCGGCCATTCCAGCGCCGCCAGCAGCCAGCGCGCGCCAGCCAGATTGCGTGGCGGCAGCAACACCGACAGCGGGCTTTCCACCGCCAGTGCGGTCAGCCGGTACAGCAGCGCGCCGAATGGCCCCAGCAGCAGAAACCACAGCAGCACCGCAAACCAGCGACGCAGTCCGTTGATCACCACCGCCTCCACCAGCGAGGGCACCTCTTCGTGCACGCTGCCGCCGGCCGCCTGCAGGTGCGAAATGGCCTCGCGCCGCGCACCGGGCTCGTCGGCATCGATCACCGCTTCCACATCGCGATCCAGATCGCGCGGGCCCCAGGTCCAGGCCAGCACCGCCACACCGAACACCAGCGACAGAAAGCCGTGCCACACATCGTCCAGCAGCCATTGCAGCAGCAGGACTACACACAACGCAGGCAGCAGCGCCAGCAGTACGCCATAGCGGCCCTGCCAGGCGCCGCGGCCGGCGGCATGGCTGTCCAACCGGCGTAGCCAATGGCCGAACCAGTCGAACCGTCGCAACCTGGCGACCTGCGCCGGCACCAGATGGCCCAGCGTGAGTGCGACGACAACGGCAACCAGGGTCGTGAACATGGGTGTCCCTCCTCAGCCGAGTCTAGCCGAGCGGGCGCAACCGCCGCGCAATGGGCCGGTCGGCCACGTACCATCCACCTGTGCCAGGCACCCATGGGCTGCGCTGCCCACCCGACGCGTGCGCGCGCCGCCGATGCACTCAACCATGGGTGCGATACCAGTGCTCGATCAGCGCACGGGCGATCGAGATGGCCGGCGGCAGGCCGATGCCCTCCTCGCCGCCCTGCCCGGCCAGCGCGGCGCCGATCTCGGCATGGCCGACCCAGCGTGCATCCTCCAGTTCGCCGGTCACCTGCGGCACTTCGCTGGCGTCGGCATGGGCGCTGAAGCCCAGCATCAGCGCGCCGGGAAACGGCCAGGGCTGCGCACCCTGATAACTGCAGTGCCGGATCCGCACGCGGGTTTCTTCATGCACCTCGCGCGCCACGGTCTGCTCCAGCGATTCGCCCGGCTCGACGAAGCCGGCGATCACCGAATAGCGGCGCGGCGCCCAGCTGGCCTGGCGGCCCAGCAGCAGGCGCGCACCGTCGCTGACCGCCACGATGATCGCCGGGTCCACGCGTGGATAGTGCTCGGTCTGGCACTGCGTGCAGTGTGCGATGAAGCCGGCGCGGCGGAACACGATCGCCCCGCCGCACACACCGCAAAAACGCGTGCGCGCCTGCCAATGCAGCATCGCCCGCGCATACGCCACTGCGGTGGCGATCTCCGCCGGCCACTCGGCCGCCGCCTGGCGCAGATCCACCCGCTGCGGCGCCTTCAGGTCGAGCGGATCGGCCGACAGGCAGAACCAGCCCTCCTCCCCGCGCAGGCCCAGGAAGATCGCCGCCTCCGGACCATCGGCAAGCGCCGCGCCCTGCAGCACCAGCGGCTGCCCCTGTGCATCGGCCAGGGCAGTGCCCTTGGCATCGATCAACAGCACGCGGCCCTGCGGCCACAGCTGCGCCAGTGCGGCAGGATCGTCACGCAGCGCATCGCCGCGGTCGAGCGGCGCTTGGCTGAAGGCAAAACTGGACAACGGAAAAGTGGACTCTGACATCGGCGCAAGCCTGCCGATAATCGGCGACACCCGCAACCATGCAGCGCACGGTCGCCGGCCATCTCGCGGCGCGCGTTCAGACGGTGACCACCGCACCAGGCTGCAGGTCCGCGCAGCAGGTGCGCGGCCTCATCGCCATGACGTGTGCGCTACAGCCAAAGCGTGAGCCATCGGCAGATCGAAGGATGGTTCATGCCAGCGTGTGACTCGGTACAGACGAACCCGCATGGCGCATCTGGCCACTCCGGCGCCGCAGGTCCATGGCGGTGCCCCGACGTATCGTGCACCGTCCTTGCAGCGGACGTTTCCGGCCAGCCGGCGTCAGACGCTGAAGCTGCTACCGCACCCGCAGGTGGTCTTGGCATTCGGGTTGCGGATCACGAACTGCGCCCCGGTCAGGCTTTCGGTGTAGTCCACCTCGGCGCCCATCAGGTACTGCAGGCTCAGCGGATCGACCAGCAGCGTCACGCCATCGGTCGCCACGGCCAGATCGTCTTCGGCACGGTTCTCGTCGAACTCGAACCCGTACTGGAAGCCGGAACACCCGCCGCCTTCGATATACACGCGCAAGGCCAGGTCGGCATTGCCTTCTTCCTGGATCAGCTCGCGCACCTTGGCGGCGGCGGCTCCGGAAAAGTTCAGCGGCCGGTCGATGGACTGGTAGTCCGGCGCCGGGGCGGCGGTGGGAAGCGAAACGAGCGTACTCATGGCCCCAGCATGGGGGTCGGGCGGCCTTACTTCAAGCCGCTCCCGACAGCCAGCGCGCCGCGCTTCAGCCGCCCACCGGCTCAGGCCTCGGCGGTTTCGGCCTGCAAGGTCTTGGCCGGCTCGGCGCGGCTCGGGTCCGGTGCCGGCAATGCGGCGGTCACGCCCACGGCGGCGGCGGCATGGATCAGGCGCCCGGTGAGCTGCGCACCGGCGCTCATTTCCACCACCTGGTAATGCACATTGCCCTGCACGCGCGCATTGGCAGCCAGTTCGACCCGCTCGGCCGCATGCACATCGCCGGTCAGCTGGCCGTTGATGATCACCACCGGTGCGCGCACCTCGCCCTCGATGCTGCCCTGATCGGCCACCGTCAAGGTGGCGCTGGCGCCGTCCTCGGCGATCACCTTGCCCAGGATACGGCCCTCCACGTACAGGCCACCGCTGAACAGCACATCGCCGCGGATCACCACCTGCGGGCCGATCAAGGTGTCGACCACGGTCTGCGCACCACGGTTGGATTTGTTTCCGAACATGAGCTACTCCCCCGCGCCATTGCCGGCGACTTTCCAGTCGAATGTCTGAGTGACCGGCGCCCCATCGCCGCTCAGGGAGATTTTGACACGTTGCGGGGTGAAATCCTTCGGCAGGATGACGCTGCCATCGAGCTGCTGAAAATAGCGGAACGAGTAAGGCTGGCCGGCGGCATCAGGCGTCTGGTGCAACTCGTTCCAGCTCACCGTCACCAGCTTGCCGGCGCGCACGCCTTCCACCGCAAAGCGCAGCTGGCCCTGGCTGATCGCGCCGCGGTTGAGGTTCTGGGTCAGCACCACGCTGTAATTCCAGGTACCGCCGGCTTCGGCGGTGAACTGCACCGAATGCGCGTTGAGCCCCTTGCGCTGCGCCGTGGAGCCCACCAGCCGCTCGTAGAACGCCACATCGGCGCGCAGCGCGGCAATCTGCTCGTCGCGCTCGGCCAGCGAGGCCTGCACTTCGGTATTGGCGGCCCGGCTGATCTTGTCCGACATCGCCAGGTTGACCTGGCGCTGCTGCAATTGCTCGATGGTGCGCCGCTGCTGGGCCTGGCTGCGCTGGGCCTGCTGCAGTGCCGCCTCGGCCTGGACCAGGCGCGGTGCCGCGGTGCGTGTGGCCATCCACCACACCCCGGCCAACGACGCCAGCCAGACCAGGGCCAGCACGATCCACAGCCAGCGGCCGGTCGCACGGCCACCGCCCGACTCCCGGTGGACGATCTGAACGCGTGCGGCTGGTCTCATGGGCATCGGGTCCGGACGGGCCGGCGCTGTGGTCGGCGGCGTAGTGTGCCAGAGCCTTGTCGACCGTCGCGCTGGCGCTGGAACGGCCGTTATCCGATAGTTCCGCATTGTCCGCAGGAAGCAACGCCATGAGCGAAGCCCATCTGTTCGTGATCGGCATCCTGCTGGCCTGGCTGGCCGGCATCCGCGTCTACCTCACCGTGTTCGGCGTCGGCCTGGCCGGGCTGCTCGGCTGGATCGAGCTGCCGCCCGCCCTGCATCCGGCGCAGTCGTGGTGGGTACTGGGCACCTCCGGCGCCTTGGCGGTGGCCGAATTCTTCGCCGACAAGATCCCGGGCGTGGACTCGGGCTGGGATCTGCTGCAGACCCTGGCGCGCGTGCCGGCCGGTGCATTCCTGGCCGCCGCCACGCTGTCGCCGGACGGCGATCTGGGCGCCGGCGCCCTGGCGGCCGGTGCCGGCGTGGCGCTGACCAGCCACACGCTCAAGGCCGGCACCCGCGCCCTGCTCAATACCTCGCCTGAGCCGGCCAGCAACTGGGTCGCCTCGCTGGCCGAAGACACCATCGCCACCACCGCCCTGGCGCTGGCCCTGGCGCACCCGTGGCTGGCACTGGGTGTTGCGGTGGGCTCCAGCGTGTTGGCCGCGCTGGTGGTGTGGTGGGTGTGGCGACTGTTGTGGCGTGGCATGCGCCGGCTGGTGGCGCCGATGCGCGCTGCCAGCACGCCGGCTCCACGCCGCTCCCCGCTATCGTGAAGTTCATCGCATAATCATCGCGACTGCAGGGAGTATCGATGGCCGCCCGAGATCCGGTTCCTTTCACCACCCGTGACGACACCGCCACGCGTAATCGCCCGCTGCGCGCCGAGACACCGCCGGCCGACTACTGGCGCCGCTGGGCCGATGAGGCCGCCGGCGCATCCGACGCTGCCGCGCCGGTGAGCGCCGCCATCATTCCCGCACCCATCCTCGCTGCCGCCCCAGGCCCAACGCCAATGGTCGCGCCAGTGCGGGCGGTGAGCCAGGCCGGCCACTCGCCCGTTGCAGCAGCGTCGTCACCCACCGCGGCGATGGCTGGCGCCAGCCTTGACGGCAGCGACACCATCGCTGCCGACGCGCCGTATCGGGTGCTGATCGTCGAAGACGACCGTTCGCAGGCCTTGTTCGCACAGAGCGTGCTGCATGGCGCCGGCATGCATGCGCAGGTGGAAATGACCGCTGCCAGCGTGCCGCAGGCGATCCAGGACTATCACCCGGATCTGATCCTGATGGATCTGCACATGCCCGAGCTGGACGGCATCCGTCTGACCACCCTGATCCGCCAGCAACCCGGCCAGCACCTGCTGCCGATCGTCTTTCTCACCGGCGACCCGGACCCGGAGCGTCAGTTCGAAGTGCTCGACAGCGGCGCCGACGACTTCCTGACCAAGCCGATCCGCCCGCGCCACCTGATCGCCGCGGTGTCCAACCGCATCCGTCGCGCACGCCAACAGGCGCTGCAGCAGGCCGGCGAACAGGTCAGCGTGCGCAGCAACCCGGAAACCGGTTTGCCCACGCGTGGCCACGTGATGCAGCTGCTTGCCGATGCGCTGGAGCGCAAGCAGTCCGGCGGGCTGTTCTTCATCGAAATCGCCAGTGCGCTCGGTCTGCGCGAGCGTTATGGCTATGCCGCCTACGAGCGCCTGATGACCCAGGCCGGCCATCGTCTGGCCACCGCCGCCCAGCCGTACCCGCTGGCGCGTCTGAACGACAACAGCTTCCTGTTGCTGGCCGTGGACATGGACGAAGCCGGCCTGGAGCAGCGCGCGCTGGAGATCCGCGAGCGGCTTTCTGCCAACGGCTTCCCGGTGCGCGAAGAAGAATCCGTGCACGTGCGCTGCGCCATCGGCGCGGCAGCGTTGAGCCTGGGCTTCGACGATACCGGCAGCGCGCTGGAAGCAGTGGAACGCACCGCCCTGCAGGCGCGCCTGCGCAGCAACGGCGTGCAGACCTATCTGGCCCCCAGCCAGGCCGAACAGCAGGAGCAACTGCGCCTGGTCGAAGGCCAGCTCGAGCTGGCCTATCAGCCGATCGTGGCCGTGGCCGGCGGCGACACCGCGCAGTACCAGGTGCTGCTGCGGCTGCGCCAGGCCGACGGCACGCTGCTGTCGGCCGGCCAGGTGATTCCTGCCGCCGAAGCGGCCGGGCGCATCGCCGATCTGGACCAGCAGGTCATGGACCACGCGCTGGGCCTGCTGCACCTGTACCAGCACGCCAGCCCGCCGCTGCGCCTGTTCGTGTCGCAATCCCCGCGCACGCTGGCGCGCGACGCGTTTGCCGACTGGTTGCTCAAGGCGCTGGTGGAACGTGGCGTGGCCGGGCAATCGCTGATCGTGGACCTGCGCCTGGACGATGCCTTGATCCACGCCGTCACCGTGCAGCAGTTCTGCGCCAGGTTGATGCCCGCCGGCGTGCAGTTCTGCCTGAGCCAGTTCGAGCCCGGCGACGAAGCCAATGCGCTGCTGAGCCAGTTGCCGCTGAGCTTCGTGCGCATGGCCAATCGCTTTGCCGATGCGCATGGCAATGCCACGGTGCGCGACCAGTTGCGCGGCGTCATCGACATCGCCCACCAGCGCGGCCTGCTGATCATCGGCCAACGCATCGAAGACCCGCAGGCAGCGGCCGCCATGTGGATGAGCGGCGTGGATTTCATCCAGGGCAACCTGGTGCAGACCGTCGGCAAGGAACTGGACTTCGACTTCACGAACGCGGTGCTCTGAGTGACGGCACAGGCAGGACGCCTTCGTGGCTGGAGCATCTTGGTTGCAGTCGCCGCACTCGCCGCAGCACTGGGCGCAGGCCTGCAATGGAGTGCCGTCCCGGGCCCGTGGCGCGCGCTGACCGCCGCCGCTGCCGCGCTGGCCGTGGTGTTTGCCGGCTGCGCGGCCGTGGCGGCCTATCGCAGCGTCCGCCTGCAGCAACTGCTGGCGCAGCGCCTGGAAGAAGCCGACCTCGCGCGCGAGCGGCTGCAGCAGGAACTGCAACGCCACGGCGAACTCGAGCAGGAACTGCTCCGCGCCAAGCAGGCAGCCGAAGCCGCTGCGCTGGCCAAGGGCGAGTTCCTGGCCACCATGAGCCACGAAATCCGCACCCCGCTCAACGGCATCATTCCGATGCTGGAGCTCATCTCCAGTGGCCAGCTCAGCCTGGACCAACGCGACATGCTGCAGACCGCCACCGGCAGCTCGCTGCAGTTGCTGCGCATCGTCGACGACATCCTCGATTACTCCAAGCTCGAAGCCAACAAACTCGAGCTGGAAATCACCACATTCAACCTGCGCGAGCTGCTCGACGGCGTCGTGCAGCTGCTGCAGCGCACCGCCGAAAGCCGCCAGCTGCGCCTGGGGCTGGACATCGAGCCATCGGTGCGCCTGCTGGTACGCGGCGACCCGATCCGCCTGCGCCAGGTGCTGGGCAACCTGATCGGCAATGCGATCAAGTTCACCGAGCGTGGCAGCATCGATATCCAGCTGCGCCGCCTGGGCGAAACCCGCGCCCAGCATCTGTTGCGCTTCCAGGTGCGCGACACCGGCATCGGCATCGCCCCGGACCAGCAGGCGCGCCTGTTCCGCTCCTTCGCCCAGGCCGACGCCTCCACCACCCGCCTGTACGGCGGCACCGGGCTGGGGCTGGCCATCTGCAAGCGCATCATCGACCTGATGGGCGGCCGCATCGGCGTGGAATCCGAGCCCGGGCGCGGCGCCACGTTCTGGTTCGAGATTCCCTTGCTCAAGGTCATCGGCGACCTGCAGCAGGCCACTGGCGCCGATACCGCGCGGGTCATGGTGATCAGCTCCGATGCGCGCCTGACGCAGCGGCTCAAGCGCCTGCTCGACAGCTGGGGTGTGTCGCATGTGCTGATGGAAACCACCCAGGACGCGCTCGAACGCGTGCGCCGCCACAGCGACGGCGAAGGCTTCCGCTGCGTCATTGCCGACCACGACACCCTGCGCTACAGCGCGCGCGCCGTGCATCGCGCGCTGGCCCGCGCGGAGGACAGCAGCGGCTCGCAGCTGATCTGGCTCTACGGCGACGAGCCGGTGCCCGCCGAACTGCAGGACAACGCCAGCCTGGTCCCGCGGCAGAGCCCGGACGAACTGCTGCGCACGCTGGTGCTGCCACCGGAGCCCAAGCCCGTCCACGCACCTGCACTGACGTCGGCGATGATTCCCGAGCCGCTGGCGCCGCCCATGGCCAATGCGCGCGAGGTGCGCATCCTGCTGGTCGAGGACAACCCGGTGAACCTGCTGGTGGCGCAGAAGCTGCTGGCGGTTCTGGGCTTCGAGGCCGACACCGCCACCGACGGCGAAGCGGCACTGAGCCGCATGGAATCGACCCGTTACGACATGGTGTTCATGGACTGCCAGATGCCGGTACTGGACGGCTATGCCGCCACCCGCCGCTGGCGTGCAATGGAAACCGAAAGCGGCGGCCGCCCGATCCCGATCGTGGCGATGACCGCCAACGCCATGGCCGGCGACCGCGAACGCTGCCTGGCTGCCGGCATGGACGACTACCTCTCCAAGCCGGTCGCCCGCGAGCAGCTCGATGCCTGCCTGCAGCGCTGGCTGCCCCGTCAGCCGTTGCTCCCGGGCCCCACCAGCGGTGCAGCGCCGGCCGATCCCGAAAGCGCCAGCGCCGGCGCCCAGGCCCGCGCGCTGCCGATCCTGGACAGCAGCGTCATCGACGAGCTCTACGAAGTGGCGGGCGCCGACACCATCACCATCCTGCAGCTGTTCCTGGACGACGCCCCGGGCATCATCGAACAGCTGGAAGCTGCGGCCGCCAACCGCGACAGCATGCAGCTGCGCGACCTGGCCCACACCCTCAAGTCGTCCAGTGCCAACGTCGGCGCCCTGGCCGTGTCCAACGCCGCACGCCGCATCGAACTGGCCGCGCGTACCGGCACCATCGAACGGCCCTCGGTCATGGTCGCCCTGGTCATCGCCGAATACGCCCGCGCCCGCCTCGCCCTGCTGGGCCAGGTCGCCCGCCTGCAGGCCGCAACCCGCGCAGCCGGCTGACGATCGCCATCTTTACGGGATTCGGGATTCGGGATTCGGGATTCGGGATTCGGGATTCGGGATGCGGGATGCGGGATTCGGGATGTCAGACGTCTGACGTCTGACGTCTGACGTCTGACGTCTGACGTCAGTCAGATGTTGCCAGAAGCTGGCGCATGACTAAGCCCCTCTCCCGCCGGGAGAGGGGTTGGGGTGAGGGTACGGGGCAAAGCCACCCGCAATTCACACCCATCACTATGCACGCACCGAGCTTTGCACCAACACGCAACGCGAACCACTGCCAACAGCATCAAGTGACAAACACTCAGGCGCCGACGCGCATTCCCGCCTGCGTAACCATCGCGACGACGCACCGAACAACAAAGAACGCATCACACGACAGGGGTGCACCAAGTCCATTCCCCACCGGAAGATGCATGAGGTGCAGCTACGCGCGAAGCATGCAATTCAGGCGCGAAGCCAGACGCCCGAAGCGAAACAACGACCAGCAGCCAACCGCTCTTACCCGGCCCAACTGCCCATCACCAACTCAACAACCTGCGCCCACCGGGCGCTCAGTCATCCAGCTTGGTCAGCAGGTAGTTCGGCTCGCCGATGCGCGCCACCAGATCAAGCTGGGTTTCCAGCCAATCGATGTGCTCTTCTTCGGACTCCAGGATATCCACCAGCAGCTGGCGGCTCACGTAATCACCGACGGTCTCCGCATACGCGACGGCTTCGCGCAGCACGACCACCGCCTCGCGCTCCAGCGTCAGGTCGCAGCGAAACATCTCGGTCGGGTTTTCGCCGATGCGCAGCTTGCCCAACGCCTGGAAATTCGGCAGTCCCTCGAGAAACAGGATGCGGTCGGACAGCTTGTCCGCATGCTTCATTTCATCGATGGATTCCTTGTACTCATGCTCGGCCAGTTCCTTCAGGCCCCAGTTCTTCAGCATCTTGGCGTGCAGAAAGTACTGGTTGATCGCAGTGAGTTCGTTGTAGAGCACCTTGTTGAGGTACTCGATGACCTTGGTATCGCCCTTCATGCGATGTCTCCGAGACAGTGAGCCGGCCGCACTTTAACGCGTTGGCGCAAGGCATGAAGGAACGCGAATCGTGATCAGTTGCGTGATGCCCGCCAAGACCAACGAGGCCATCTCTAGGGGCGAGCGGGCTGCCCCCGGCAGTCATGGCAACGACCGCAGCGAAGCACTTGCCGATGCGCGAGCTGCGATCAACGCAAGCGCAACCGCACCACTCTAGAGTCAATGACACAGCACCACGATGGAGTCCAGCGACCTCGTCTCTGGCCTGGGCAGAAGTCCGAACGTAGCCACCCGATAGCGCGGCTATGCAGTGGGGCGATCCACGGCGGGCCAGGAGACGCCGCCACGACCGACCGCCGCACAGCAGGTTCCCTCAGGCAGCGCTTGCCAGCCCCACCAGCGGTAGCGGCAGCGCACGTGTTGCGTGCGCCTGGTGCAGCAGGTCGGCTGCCATGTCCAGGCAAGAACCGCAGTTGGAGCCGCAGCCGGTTCGCATGGTTAGCTCGGCCAGGCTGGCGCAGCCGTTGTCGGCCGCTTCGCGGATCTGGTGGTCGGTGACCCCATTACAGATGCAGACGTACACGGTATCGGTCGGGTGCTTGCGATCCGGAGAGGACCGGCACCGATTGCACCGCAAACGAGAATAGGTGTCAATTCCAAACGTTAATCATTATTAATCCGCACTTGGCGAGGCCCGCCCCGCTTGCGTGGGCGTTTGCGCGGGCTGTCGTGACCGGCCGCACTGCTGCCCGGCAACCATGCCTCCAGCGCACGCTCCGGCATGACCCCGACCGCTGCCGGCCCCGCCAGATTCTGCGCGAGCGGCGCCAGATGGCGCAGCGCACGCGCATAGACCCCGCGCTTGAACATCACCACGTGCTCGACCGGGTACCAGAAATCCACCCAGCGCCAGTGGTCGAACTCCGGCGTGTCGGTATGGTCGAGCTTGAGATGGGATTCGTCGCCGGTGAACTGCAGCAGGAACCACACCTGCTTCTGCCCGATGCAGACCTGCCGCTCGTTGCGGCGCACCGCCCGGCTCGGCAGGCGATAGCGTAGCCAGCCGGGCGTGGCGCCGAGCAGTTCCACATGCTCAGGCAACAACCCGGTTTCTTCGCGTAACTCGCGGTACATGGCTTCGACGGGCGTCTCGTCGGTATTCATGCCGCCTTGCGGGAACTGCCAGCCGTCCCTGCGCACACGTCGTGCCCAGAACACCTGACCGTCCTTGCGCATCAGCACAATACCGACGTTTGGCCGGAAGCCGTCCGGATCGATCACGATGCGGACTCCTGAAAATCTACTGTCACCGACTCTGCCACGGCGACGCCCGGCTCACAAGCTGAAAACGAAATGCTTGACAACGCCCGGATGCTTCGTAAGAATTGCCGGCTCCCTAGGCTATGTAGCTCAGCCGGTTAGAGCACAGCACTCATAATGCTGGGGTCGGTGGTTCGAGTCCACCCATAGCCACCAAGGTATCCAGGCCTGCCCAGGCATGCGATACTCTGGGACAACACGTTTTTATTGCCCCGTCGCCAAGCGGTAAGGCACCTGACTCTGACTCAGGCATTCGGTGGTTCGAATCCATCCGGGGCAGCCAGGCACAAAAGGTCCGATCGAAAGATCGGGCCTTTTTTGTTGCCGCCATGACCCGGCTCGGCCGTTCGCAGAGCAACGCGCCCGACAGCGCAGCCACCTCCACCCAACCGATACCGGGACAGCCACTACGACGTCGCCCGAGCTGATCGCGCTCATACGGGACGACCGTCAGGCAACCGAAACCGCCATCGGCGCATTACACACGAAGCAGCGCCGCGCTGCCGTCTGGCCCTCCGGACGCACGGCCGCACCGACCGACGCATGCGCGCCATGCCGCTTCGCCTCCCTGCCCGCGACTACTGCCGTGCCACGCCAATCGATTGGGGCAAGCCCTTACCTTGCCATTGCCCTACGCGGGCATGCGCATAGGGATCGCCCAAAACGACAAAAGCCCGGCAATGCCGGGCTTTTGAAGCAGCGGCCCCGGGGAACCGGGGCGCAGCAAACGCGATGGATCAGCGCTTGGAGAACTGGGTCGCGCGACGTGCCTTGTGCAGACCGACCTTCTTACGCTCGACTTCACGGGCGTCGCGGGTCATGAAGCCGGCCTTGCGCAGCTCGGACTTCAGGGTTTCGTCGTACTCGACCAGCGCACGGGCGATGCCCAGACGGATCGCACCGGCCTGGCCGGTGGTGCCGCCGCCGGAGGCGGTGACCAG
This sequence comes from Xanthomonas sp. NCPPB 1325, assembly GCF_041477645.2. Lineage (NCBI taxonomy): Bacteria > Pseudomonadati > Pseudomonadota > Gammaproteobacteria > Lysobacterales > Lysobacteraceae > Xanthomonas > Xanthomonas sp. NCPPB 1325. Next base: position 688,460 of record NZ_CM192985.1, on the reverse strand, counting down.
GATGTCGAAGCTCTCGGTGTTCTTGGTGAGCTCGAGCGGCTGACGCACGATCATGCGCGCCGTCTCACGGCCGAAGAACTCGTCCAGCGGACGGTCGTTGACGGTGATCTTGCCGGTGCCCTTGCGCAGGAACACGCGAGCGGTGGAGGACTTGCGGCGGCCAGTGCCGTAGTTTTGCGTGATAGCCATGATTAGATATCCAGAACTTGCGGCTGCTGGGCGGCGTGCGGATGCTCGGCACCCGAATAGACCTTGAGCTTGCGGTACATGGTGCGGCCCAGGGGGCCCTTCGGCAGCATGCCCTTGACGGCGATTTCGATCACGCGCTCCGGGTGGCGCTGCAGCGCCTGCTCCAGGCTCTCGGTCTTCAGGTTACCGATGTAGCCGGTGAAGCGGTGATACTTCTTGTCTTTCAGCTTGTTGCCCGTGACGACGATCTTCTCGGCGTTGATCACCACAAGGTAATCGCCGGTATCGACGTGAGGGGTATAAACCGGCTTGTGCTTGCCGCGCAGGCGGCGGGCCAGTTCGGTGGACAGACGGCCGAGCGTCTTGCCGGCGGCGTCGACGAGATACCAATCGCGCTGGACGGTCTCGGACTTGGCGGTGAACGTAGTCATGAGAAAACTCTTGAGTGGTCGGGCGGATTGCAGCGGCCGAAGACCACTGGAACTTTGCCACGCGTTGTGAAGGCGAAACAGAAGAGGCGGGATTGTACGCGCCAGCCCACCGCGGCGCAAGCTGCCCCCCCGCAACGAGTGGCGGACGGTTGGCAGCGAGTCGGCCGGGGGCCAGAATCTCTGCATGACCCAGACCTCCCCTACCCGACTGCAAAGTCCGCTCGACCGGCTGCTGGTCGAAGCCCAGCGCGCGCTGGAGACCGTCTTCGGCAACCCGCCTGCCGAGCGCCCCAATCCCGCCGCCGACACCCCGGAGGCCGCCTTGTCACCCGACCAGCGCCGCCATGCCGCCGGCCTGATGCGCATCAACCACGTCGGCGAAGTCTGCGCCCAAGGCCTGTATTTCGGGCAGGCCGCGGTCGCCCGCGACGCACATACCCAGCACCATCTGCTGGAAGCCGCGCAGGAAGAAACCGACCACCTGTCCTGGTGTGCCGATCGCCTGCACGAGCTGAACAGCCGCCCCAGCCTGTTCAATCCGCTCTGGTATGCCGGCAGCTACGCACTCGGCGCGCTGGCCGGGCTACGCGGGGACGACTGGAGCCTGGGCTTCGTGGTCGAGACCGAACGCCAGGTGGAAGCCCACCTGGACGAGCACCTGGAAACCCTGCCCGCGACCGACCAGCGCAGCCGCGCAATCCTGCGCGTGATGAAGATCGACGAAGCCCGCCACGCCGATCAGGCCGAGCAGGCCGGCGCACGCCTGCTGCCGCCCCCCATCCCCACCGCCATGGCGCTGGCGTCCAAGCTGATGAAGACGGTGGCCTACCGGCTCTAGCCGGGGTCGGGATTGTCGAAAGTGGGGCGCCGGCCCGTGCAGCGGGCTGACTAACTGACCAACTTCAACCCGATCACGCCGGCGACGATCAGCCCGATGCAGGCCAGCCGTGACCATGAAGCGCTGTCGCCGAACAGTGCGATGCCGGCGATGGTCACGCCCAGCGCGCCGATGCCGGTCCAGATCGCGTAGCCGGTGCCTACCGGAATGGTCTTCAGGGCCTGGGTCAGGAACCACAGGCTGATGCCGGCCAAGCCAATGGTCAGCACGGTTGGCCACAGTCGGGTGAAGCCATCGCTGTACTTGAGCCCCATGGCGAAGCCGATTTCGAACACGCCGGCCAGAACGAGATAGATCCAAGGCATTGCAGTACTCCTCACAGGAAAAACGGACAAAAAAAAAGCGACCCAGTGTGTGCACACTGGGCCGCCGTCGGCTGTGGAACGCGAGGTCATCGCGTGGCGGGCCGTCCCGCCTTGATTCGGTTGCGCACCTGCAAACAGGCGCGCATCGGTCGTTCGCTGCGCTTACTCGCTCAGGTTACGCCCGTGGAACAGCTCTTCGATCTCGCGCTTGAGCAGCGTTTCGATCTTCATGCGCTCCTTGAACGAAAGGTTCTTTGCACGCTCTTCGAACAGGTACTGATCCAGATCGAAGTCTTTCAGGTGCATCTTGGTGTGGAAGATGTTTTCCTGATAGACGTTCACGTCGAACATCTCATAACGCGACTTCACGTTCTTGGCCAGGAAGTGCTGGATCGAGTTGATCTTGTGATCGATGTAATGCTTTTTGCCCTTCACGTCGCGCGTGAAGCCGCGTACGCGGTAGTCCATGATCACGATGTCTGATTCCAGACTCTCGATCAGGTAGTTCAGCGCCTTCAACGGCGAGATGACCCCGCACGTGGCGACGTCGATGTCGGCGCGGAAGGTGGCGATGCCTTCCTGCGGATGCGTTTCCGGATATGTATGGACCGTGATATGGCTCTTGTCCATATGAGCAACCACGGCATCGGAGATCAACTCCTTGCCGGCCTGCTTCTTGTCGATCACCGGCTCTTCGGAGATCAGGATCGTCACCGATGCGCCCTGCGGATCGTAGTCCTGGCGTGCGATATTGAGGATGTTGGCACCGATGATCTCGGCCACATCGGTCAGGATCTGCGTCAGGCGATCGGCGTCGTACTGCTCATCGATATACTCGATGTAGCGCTGACGCTCTTCTTCGGTACGCGCATAACAGACGTCGTAGATGTTGAAGCTCAGCGCCTTGGTGAGGTTGTTGAACCCCTGTAGCCTCAGGCGAGGCAACGGCTTGACCACGTCGGTCTGTCCTTATGGAAAGCGGGAAAGGAGTCAATTATGAGCCAAAGATCCCAGCAACGAAATGCCGATGTTGAGAATGGTTTACCTTGCATGACTCATGCCGTTAAGCTTCGGGAATTACACGCGGAACTACCATGAGCCCAGGAAACACGACGGTTGTGACTACGACGGTACGTAACGCTACCCCTTCCCTGGCGCTGGACGCGGGCACCATCGAGCGTTTTCTGGCGCACAGCCACCGCAGGCGCTATCCGACCCGGACCGATGTGTTCCGGCCAGGAGACCCGGCCGGCACCCTCTACTATGTCATCAGCGGCTCGGTGAGCATCATTGCCGAAGAAGATGACGATCGTGAGTTGGTGCTGGGCTACTTCGGGAGCGGCGAGTTCGTCGGTGAGATGGGGTTGTTCATCGAATCCGATACCCGCGAAGTGATCCTGCGTACCCGCACCCAGTGCGAGTTGGCGGAGATCAGCTACGAGCGCCTGCAGCAGCTGTTCCAGACCAGCCTGTCACCGGATGCACCGCGCATCCTGTACGCACTGGGTGTTCAGCTTTCAAAACGGCTGCTCGACACCACAAGGAAAGCCAGCCGCCTGGCCTTCCTGGACGTGACCGACCGCATCGTGCGCACCCTGCACGATCTGTCCAAGGAGCCGGAGGCGATGAGCCACCCGCAGGGCACGCAGCTGCGGGTGTCGCGACAGGAGCTGGCACGCCTGGTCGGGTGCTCGCGCGAAATGGCCGGCCGTGTGCTCAAGAAGCTGCAGGCCGACGGCCTGTTGCATGCACGCGGCAAGACCGTCGTGCTGTACGGCACGCGCTGAGAAACCGCCAGCGGTCCACGGTCGGTGCGGAGGTCGCACCGACCGTTGTTTCCGGAACGGCAAACCGGGCTGATGCAATCCAGGCTGTAGCGGGCTGATGCTTGCGCCCCCCACACCGCTGCGCGGAGCTCGTGTCGAGCTGGTGCGCAGTGCGTACGTTGCGCCTCGTCAGTAGTGCAGGCCAACGCAGTCTGTGCATGGACGTGTGCTTGCACTGGTGGCTGCGCCTTCGCGAGCCGCTGCGGTGGCGCTGACTGTCGCCGCCGCGACACGCTGGTTTCATTGCTTGCGTCTGCTCATTGCTTACGCCTGTGCTTGACGCGGTGCTGCATGGCTTGGGCTTGCGAGCCCTCAGATGTGCATCGCGTCCCGCTGTGTAGAAACAAGCGGGCCTTAAAGCGCCTTGCCGCCGCGGTCGCGGCAACCCCAGTTCAGGATCGGCGTGCCGGCAGGCAGCACCTGGCGGAACAACGCTTCGCGATTGGCCTTGGGATTGACCACCACCGGCGCGCGGGCCGCCTTCAATAGCGGCAGGTCTGCCGTGCTGTCGGAATAGGCGATGGCAATGTCGGCGTAGCCGCGCTCGCGCAACATGCGCATCTTCTCTTCGTTGTGGCAGTGCCGCCGCGCGGTGACCGCACCCAGGCGCGGGCCGACCAGGCTGCCGATCACCGGTACATCCTGATGGGCGACAAAGCCGAGAATGGCGCGCGCAAGCTCGGGCGGCGCCCCCGTGGCGACCACCACGCGGTCACCGGCGGCGCGATGGTCGGTGAACACCTTCAAGGCGTGGGGCAGCAGGCGCTGCCGGATCTGTGCTTCATGCTTGAGCACGTAGGCGTCGATGAACCGGTTGAACTCGCGCGCGCGGTGCAGGCCGAACGTGGCGATCCAGACGTAGCCGGACACGCCGCGCCGGCGGGTGGGCAACATCGCCACCATCGGCCCCAGAATGGGCGATGCCAGCAGCGCTACCAGCAGGCGCAACGGGTTGCGCTTGATCAGCCAGGCGAACAGATGGCTGCCGGAATCGCCGTCGTACAACGTGTGGTCGAAGTCGAAGACCACCAGCGGTGCATCGTCGCGCGGTGCGGGAAACGACTCAGTCATGCGCGAAGAATAGCTGACGCAGCGACTCGCCGGGTTCGGGCGCGCGCATGAAGGTCTCGCCGACCAGAAACGCGTTCACGCCGTGGCTGCGCATCAGCTGCACGTCGGCATGGGTGACGATGCCGCTCTCGGTGACCAGGACGCGGTCGCGCGGTACTGCGGCGCGCATGTCCAGGGTGGTCTGCAGAGACACCTCGAAGGTGCGCAGGTTGCGGTTGTTGATGCCGATCAGCGGCACCGGCACCTGCACCGCGCGCTCGAGCTCGTCGATGTCGTGCACTTCCACCAGCACGTCCAGCCCCAGCTGCATGGCTAGACCGGACAGGTCGGCCAGCTGCGCATCCTCCAGTGCCGAGACGATCAGCAGGATGCAGTCGGCCCCCAGCACGCGCGCCTCGTAGACCTGGTACGGGTCGACGGTGAAATCCTTGCGCAACACCGGCAGCGTGCAGGCCTCCCGCGCCTCGCGCAGGTAGGCATCGGCGCCCTGGAAGAAATCCACGTCGGTCAGCACCGACAGGCAGCTGGCGCCACCGAATTCGTAGCTGACCGCGATGTCGGCCGGGTGGAAGTCCGGGCGGATCACGCCCTTGGACGGGCTGGCCTTTTTCACCTCGGCGATCACCGCCGGGTCGCCGGCGGCGATGCTGGCCTGCATGGCGGCGGCAAAACCGCGCGTGGACGGCAGATCCGCGCTGCGCGCGACCAGCTCTGCCAATGGCACGCGCGCGCTGCGCTCGGCCACTTCGTCGGCCTTGCGGGCAAGGATGGTGTTGAGGATGTCGCTCATCGTATCGGGTCCTGGCGGGCGGGCATTATCGGTCAAGACGGCGACACCGCACCGTCGCTGCGCGCCCACCTGCACAGCATGCCTGCGCACTGGTGAGGATGCCGCGGTGTGATGGCCGGCGCAGTGCTGGCAGGTGCATGGTCAGGCCGATGCGGCGATCTGGCGGGTGAAGGCGACATAGCCGTCCAGCCGCGCGCGCGCCGAGCCATCGGCCAGCACCGCGCGGGCGCGCACGACGCCGTCTGCGATGCTCTCGGCCACACCGGCCACGTATAGCGCAGCGCCGGCGTTGAGCGCGACGATGTCCAGGGCGGGGCCGGGCACGTTGTCCAGCACCTGCAGCAGCATCGCGCGCGATTGCGCAGCATCGGCCACCTTGAGGTTGCGGCTGGCCGACATGGCGATGCCGAAGTCTTCCGGGTGCACTTCGTACTCGCGTACCTGGCCATCGCGCAGTTCGCCCACCAAGGTGCCGGCGCCGAGCGAAAGCTCGTCCATGCCATCGCGGCCCCACACCACCAGTGCGCGCTCGGCGCCCAGTTCCTGCAGCACACGCGCCTGGATGCCGACCAGATCCGGGTGGAACACGCCCATCAGGATGTTGGGCGAACCAGCGGGGTTGGTCAGCGGGCCGAGGATGTTGAAGATGGTGCGCACGCCCATTTCGCGACGCACCGGCGCCACCACCTTCATGGCCGGGTGATGCACCGGCGCATACATGAAGCCGATACCGGTGTGCGCCAGCGAGGCCGCCACCTGCTCGGGTTGGAGCTCGATCACCGCGCCCAGCGCTTCCAACGCATCGGCACTGCCGGACTTGGACGACACGCTGCGGTTGCCATGCTTGGCCACCTTCGCGCCACCGGCCGCAGCCACGAACATCGCGCAGGTGGAAATATTGAAGGTGTGCGAGCCATCGCCGCCGGTACCGACGATATCGACCATGTGCTGGCGATCGCTCACCTCTACGCGGCGCGAGAACTCGCGCATCACGGTAGCGGCGCCGGCGATCTCGCCGATGGTTTCCTTCTTGACCCGCAGCCCGGTGAGGATGGCGGCGACCATCATGTCCGACACCTCGCCACGCATGATCTGCCGCATCAGCTCGACCATTTCGTCGTGGAAGATTTCGCGGTGTTCGATGGTGCGCTGCAGGGCTTCTTGCGGTGTGATGGGCATGGGAACAACCGTGGCAGAACGTGATGGGTGGCTACGCAGGCGACGTGCGCCGCGCTCGATCAGTGTGGGAACGCGCGGAAGCTAGCAGATGTACCAAGGCCAAGCAGCTGCACCTGTGGCGATCATTGGCCTGGACGCTTCATGCGAAAGCGCGCCTGCGGCTGCACTTCGTAGTAGTCGGCCGGCCCGCCTGCGCGCAGAATCGTCTGCACCGCGGCCGGGTCGTAGATGCCCTCGTGCAGTGCCGACGCCGCCAGATGCACGCCGACGACCTCGCCCAGCACCAACCAGGTCTCGATGGCGTGGCCGGTGGCGGTCTGCAGCGGCAGCAGCTGGCTGAGCCGGCATTCAAAGCTCACCGGGCTGGCGGCAACCCGTGGCGCAGCGATCAGGCGTGATGGCGCCATCTGCAGGCCGGCAAGATCGAATTCGTCGACTTCGGAGGGCACCATCGCCGCGCTGGCGTTCATTGCTTCGGCCAGCGGGCGGGTCGCCAGGTTCCAGGTAAATTCGCCAGTGGCCTCGATATTGCGCAGGCTGTCCTTGCGACCGATGCTGGCAAAGCCGACGATCGGCGGCGTGTAGTTGAAGGCATTGAAAAAGCTATACGGCGCCAGATTGGCAATGCCCTCGGCGCTGCGCGAGCCGATCCAGCCGATCGGTCGCGGGCCGACGATGGCATTGAACGGATCGTGTGGCAGACCGTGGCCCTGGGTAGGCTCATAGAAATGGACGTTGTCGTCGGGCTGATTCATCGTGAAGCGATCTCTGGTGACTGCGACGCGCGCAGGCATTACTGGGTAGGAAAGGCGCTGGTTGCATGCGTCTGCGAGCGGCGGCGTAGCGTCTCGTAGACAGCCGCGCTCCCCACTGGTGCGTGGATGCCGATGCAAGCTGCGCCGATGACGGCCATGTGCGCGAAAACCATCGCGATCAACGCTGCAGAAAGTTTTTCAGCAGTGCATGACCGTGCTGGGTCAGGATCGACTCGGGATGGAACTGCACGCCTTCCACCGGAAACTGGCGATGGCGCAGGCCCATGATCTCTTCCACCGAGCCGTCCGGATTTTCGGTCCAGGCGGTGACTTCCAGCGCGTCCGGCAGAGTGGTCTTGTCCACCACCAGCGAGTGATAGCGCGTGGCCTCGTAGCTGTCCGGCAAGCCGGCGAACACGCCCTTGCCTTCGTGGCGAATCGGCGAGGTCTTGCCGTGCATGATGTTGCCCGCACGGATCACATCGCCGCCATACACCTGACCGATGCTCTGGTGGCCCAGACACACGCCCAGGATCGGCGTGGTCTGCCCCAGCTGTTCGATCAGCTGCAGCGAAATGCCGGCCTCGTTCGGCGTGCACGGACCGGGCGAGATCACGATGCGCTCGGGCCTGAGCGCGGCGATCTGGTCGACGCTCATCGCATCGTTGCGCACCACCGTCACCTCGGCGCCCAGCGCCTGCAGGTACTGCACAAGGTTGTAGGTGAAGCTGTCGTAGTTATCGAGCATCAGCAACATATCAGGCCTATCTATTTGTTTTTGAAAGCAGTCAATTCCAAAACTGCTTGTTAATACCCGCCCTGATACCCTCAAACTTGTCTGATACCCGAGCTGCTGGAGGAGTAAGCAACGCCGGAGCACATCTTCGCACGGGCTCGCTCGAGCTTTCGAACTTGCATCTGTAACTACCCGTGGGCACAGGACCGTCACTCGGGCTTGAAAAAATGTCTGCTGTCAAGTCTTTCATGCAGACATGCAGTGGGGCGAAAGGTCTTTTGTGGCAACAGGTTAGGCCAGATTCCGACGGTTCCTCGCCACTTATGAATTATGTGCCGCATAGGCGCTTCGCGGCAGTAAGCCCGGGGGCGGCACAGCGGGCAAATCCCTTGATCATCATAACCACGGCTTGTCGCAATCCACCGCCCAAAGCGAAAGCGTAGCCCGTGGGCTACGCTTTCGCTTTGGGCGGTGGTAAATGCGTCCGCATCGTCAGGGCTGTTTCGGTGACGCGACCTTGCACATCGCTGCTTTCCTGAATCCTCTGGTCGCAGGGACAAACGTCTCCAGCATGTTTGGGATCTTCGAGCGCAGTGGCGATCAGTAGCCCCATCGCAGTGCACAGCATCTGGATGCGGCGGTCGAGCGAGGTGGTGCGGTCCGCAGGCGCAGCCTAGGACCCAGCCGTGCGTGCCTTGACGGCTCCTGACCGTCGCGGGCGATGAACTCAGGGAAGACGACTGGACATGGCAACGACCATCCCCTTGCGCTGACCGTACGGCAAGCGGAGCGCGCAGGCCCGAAACTGGAAGCCGGGCCAGAGGCGTCAGCCGAGCGGACCGAGGGAACGATGGAAGCCCGTTAGGGGAGAGACGCCGCAGGGGGCTCGATGAACTAGCGCGACCGGCCATCCTCGCTGGCCAGGGCGCCCTACTCAACCACAAGATTCGACAAGGACGGAGACGTCCCCATCACTTCCTCCCACGCGCGCTGCTTGATCTTGGCTACCTGCCCAAACCAAGCCGCATCCCGACGATGGTCATCACTTCGAGCACGTCGATGATGATCAACATGCTCTGTGATGGCGTTGAGCAGACCCCAAGCCGTTTCTCGGCTGGAAGCAAGCTTGGATCCTCGCCCATTGCCCTCATACAGCGCGCGCACTTTAGCCACTGCCTGTTCGTTGACCACCTGCGCCGCAGTGGGAGTGGCGTAGGTCAACACACGGCGCAGCAGAGCATCAGCAGCGTCTGGATCTCCTGGAGATTCGCACAGTGCTTCCATTCGGTCTACGAAACCGCCCCAGGCTGAAACCGTGATTCCAAGCTGACGCTTGACGAGGTACGGATCGAAGTGGCTTCGGTGCGGCACCTTGATGGCGCCACCACTATCTCCCAATGCAACAGCTAGCGTGTTGTTGCAGACCACCCGGATGGAAGTGAATTGAGCCGTCGTAGCCAGTGTCCCATCACCGGCAGTGGCCAGCAGAAGATAGCCATTTACTTTGTCCCTGCCCCGAAGCAAAACACTCTACCCGGTTCGCGCCAACGCCCAAAATTTGCGCCCTCACGCAGGACTCGGCCGTCTCCAACTCAAATCCGTTGTTCGCCGTCAGATCCCGGTAGAACTCCAGGATCTCCCCTGGCTGGACGACTTGAAATCGCTTCGAAACCACTGCCAAAGGCGCTTTGGTGTCAGAGCGGTAGAGGGCCTTGTTCCCACGACGTCGCCCAGGAAACGCACTGATTGCTCCCATGTTTTGGCTACCGGCGATGTATCGAACCTCCGACTCCTCGATCTTCCAATCCATTCCGGCCTGTTGTTTCCATGTCTCGATAGGCTGCTGTCGAGTGAGCTGATTACCTAGCCCATGCCAGGGCTTTTGGCCGATATAGGCCATTGATTCAAGCAAGTGCATTGTCGATTCCTAGTAGTTGAGGGCATAAATGCACAAGGCCCGGACGAGCCGGGCCTTGTGAGAGGTAACGTTGGTTATACCGATCAGTGATCGAAGAGATCACTGCAGTTAGGGCAAGTCGCCGCCACCGTGAATTTGACGATGCCCTCCATGGCGGTTTTGGCTACAACCTTGATGCAGTAGACCAATTCGACCTTGCTCTTCATCATTACCTGCATCCTAAGCTGGCACTGCAATGCGGAGCGCCCAACGCGAAGCAAGGGAAGTCCTGCTTCGTATTGTCGACTCCCCGTAAAATTGGTCCATCCATAGTTAGAGGTCTCCGGGCACACTAGCCACCAAGGAGACCAACGATGCGCAAGAGCAAGTTCACCGAGAGCCAGATTGTCGCCACGCTGAAGCAGGTTGAGGGCGGCCGCCAAGTCAAGGATGTGTGCCGTGAGCTGGGTATTTCCGATGCGACGTACTACGTCTGGAAGTCCAAGTACGGTGGCATGGAGGCCGCTGATGTGCAGCGCCTTCGCGACCTGGAGACCGAGCACAGCAAGCTCAAACGCATGTACGCCGAGCTCGCGATGGAAAACCATGCATTGAAGGATGTCATCGCAAAAAAGCTGTAGACCCGGCGCACAAACGCCCGCTTCTTGCCTGGCTCGTCGAGCAGCATGGCTGGAGCGAGCGCCGGGCCTGTGCGGTTGTTGGCGTGGCTCGCTCGACAGCGCGCTATCGGCGCCGCCCCGATCGCGACGAGGAGGTCATTGCGCTGCTTTCCGAATTGGCCGAGCGCTTTCCCGAGCGTGGTTTTGGAAAGCTTTTTCAGATCATCCGCCGTCGCGGATATGTGTGGAATCACAAAAGGGTGTGGCGCGTGTACTGCCTGATGAAGCTCAATCAACGTCGTCGCAGCAAGCGCCGGGTCCCGACGCGCCATCCACGGCCGTTGGCATGCGGAGCACACCCCAATGCCGGATGGTCGATCGACTTCATGTCCGATGCGCTGTGGGATGGTCGACGCTTCCGTACGTTCAATGTCATCGACGACTTCAGCCGGGAAGCCTTGGCGATCGAAGTGGACTTGAATCTTCCGGCCGCGCGCGTCATCCGCACCTTGGAACGCATCGCGGCCTGGCGCGGCTATCCGAACAAGCTTCGTTTGGACAACGGACCAGAATTTGTCGCATTGGCCTTGGCCGAGTGGGCCGAGCGCAAGGGAATCGCCTTGGACTTCATCGAGCCGGGACGGCCGATGCAAAACGGTTTCATCGAACGCTTCAACGGCAGCTACCGGCGCGGCGTGCTGGACATGCACATCTTCCGCACGCTGAGTGAGGTTCGCGAACAGACCGAACACTGGCTGGCCGACTACAACCAGCAGATCCCGCACGACAGCCTGGGCGGGCTAACACCCGCCGAGTTCCGTGATCAACATCAGCCACAGACCTCTAGTTTTGGCTGGCACTGAATTAAGGGGAGTCGACAATGCGGCTTTGTCGCCGTATCCGCAGTACCGGTGCGAATGCGCGGGTTATGCTAATTCTTTGGCCACAACCCAATCGCGACCGACGCGGCGGACACCACGCAAGCGCACACGCTGCATCACTCAGCGATGTTGGCCGAAGCTCCGATAGGATGGTTGTCTGTTCAATCCCCACAAGGAAGCAAACGCAAGCGGATTATAATTTCTTCAGTTTTAACGAGACATCCCCGGATACAGCGCCTAATGGCGAGATTTGATGCTTTCCATCGTAGGGCCGGTCAAGCTCGACCCGGTAGCGTCGGAGAATGGCCGCGCATAAGATTTTAACTTCCATAGACGAAAATTGCGCGCCTATGCAGCGATGGGGGCCGGATCCGAAAGGCATGTAAATGTGCTTGTGTCGCCTATCTTCAGCCCTATTTGGCGAGAACCGCTCAGGATCGAAGTGCGCCGGTTTATCCCAGTATTGGGGCAGGAAGCCTAACTGCCCTATGGACAGCGTTACTAGAGTTGCTGCCGGGATATCGTATGCCCCCAGTCGCGTAGACCGAAGAGAGGTTCTTTGCAAAGATGGAGAAACCGGATACAGACGTAACGTTTCTTTCCATACCCACTCTGTCGCAACCATCTCCGCAAGATCAACCAAGCTGAAATCCTCCGGCAAAAGCATGGCCTCTACTCGTAAACGTTCTTGCCATTCTTGATTGGTTGCGAGCAAGTAAAACATGCTGGATAAGGCCAGTGCTGTAGTGTCAAAAGACGGAAATATGACTCCAAGAATCAGATCCACAAGCTCCCAGTCATCCCAGTCTTCAAGACGTTCGTCAATAGAACAGAGATAGCTGAGAAAATCGGCTCCCGGCTGCGCGCGTCTAGCGGGAATTAACGAGAATATCTGATCACGCAATGCCTTTCTGAGTTCGAGAGCTCTTCGGCGTTTAGGATTGAGGGAGGGGCTTTTTATTAACGAGACAAGTGCCTTCCAAAAAGCGTCTGTCGTATCCAGTATCAGGTTCGCATCTCGCTCATCGTAAATTCCAAGGAACAGACGCGCCGACAATTTTGAGAGAATATGCTTTATTTCTTGCTTGAAGCCGACAGTGCTAAGCTGCTGCCAGCCGCCGATATCCTCATCGAAGCTTGAGTAAATAATTGAACTGTAGCCTTGTAGCGCTGTTCCGCTGAAGGCATACTGCACCAGTTTTCGCGCGTTTTGGTGATGGTCGAAGTCTAGTCCCAGCAGATAGCGTCGTTTATATGGAGGAACGTCGAGGCTGAGGCCTTCAGTTATTTTTCCGATGGCCATGCCCGAGGACCATAACTTGTCTTCATTTCGAAGAATTTCGCCGATGATGTCGGGGTTTGTGACGACGACTGTCTGATAGGGGCCAAGCCAATCGCGGTAAATGTCGCCGTAGGCTTCGCGTTGTTTTCTGAAATAATCAATGCCCTCACGTCGTATTGATATGGCGGTAGAAATGGCCGGGAAGATTCCTTTTCTCCCCGGAAGGTGAGATAACTTCTTTGAAAACTCTGGATATGCTCTTGGTCGGCCTGGATCGATGACTATCCCCCGCAATGATTCTTCTATGACTTGACTATTAATGCCCGCCCGCCGCGAGGTAGTATTCGTGTCAAAAACTTTCAATTTAGCAATCCTTTTTTGATAAAAAAATAGCGATAACTATTTAATTTATATTTGGTAGTTTTGTTCTGAAATTTGCAATTTTTCCCGTGGCACCGCCTAAAAATATTCCGTTCGACCCCATCTTTCATCTGGGAAAAATCCGGTGCCAAGTAAGAAAGATTAGCGATGCAATTAGTTACCTTAAAATTCGGTGTCCCGACCACTCTGAATTGTCTCCACATCACCAAGCTAGGTGGTCAGCAGATTCCAAAAATTGCAGAAACCTACGCACAAGGTGCAGTAGGTACAAGGGCTGCCTGAAGATGCAAGTACAACACGTGAAGTAAGCAATGTCTTCTTCCAATGCTGCCCCCACCCCCCTCCCCCCTAAGAACAGGCGGATCGTAAAGTAGAGACTTCGCCAACATGGGCCCCCGTCATCACGAGGACTCAAGCGATGAAGAAGTCAGGTTTTACCGAGGAGCAGACTGCCTACGCGCTCAAGCAGGCTGAGTTGGGGATGGCGGTCGGCGAGATCTGTCGGAAGATGGGAATTGCCGAGGCCACGTTTCACGGTTGGCGCAAGAAGTACGGCGGCCTAGCCCCCTTTGAGCTCAAGCGATTGCGGCAACTAGAAGAGGAAAATCGGAAGCTGAAGCAGCTGTTGGCCGACCTGAGCTTGGATAAGCGATGCTGCAGGGAGTCGTTAAAAAAAAATCTAAGGCTTGCCCAGCGACGCACCTGGGTAGGCCAGCTCCGTGAGCGCTTTGGGGTCAGCGGGCGGCATGCGCTGCGGATCATGGCGATGTCGCGCTCTGCGTTTTCCTACAAGGCCAAGGCGCGCGATTGCAGCGCCATTCGGCTGCGGATGCGTGAGATCACCCAGACGCGCGTGCCTACAGGTGTGAGCGCGTTTTTGTGGTGTTGCGTCGTGAAGGATGGTGGGACAATTACAAGCGCGTACACGGCATTTACAAAGAGGGAGGCCTGTCTTTAAGGCATTGCAGGCCGCGCCGCAGTCGCAGCGCACGGCGCCGTCAACCGGTGAAAGTTGTCACTGCACCAAACGCACTGTGGGGCATGGATTTCGTCAGTGACGCGTTGTTCGATGGACGCCGCTTCCGATCGCTGACGGTGGTCGATCACTTCACGCATGAGTGCCTGGAGATCGTTGTGGACCAGTCGTTGAAAGGGGCCGACGTCCCCCCGCCCTGAGTAGCGGTCGGGTTTAGAGTCCGGGGTTGATGATATCGGTGTTTGCCAGATGTTGGGCATAAGCGGACGGCGTCATGCCGCCAATTGCTTTCTTGGGTCGGTCCTCGTTGTATTCGCGTCGCCAGCGTTCGATCTCGGTGCGCGCATGCAGCAACGTCGGGAACCAGTGCTCGTTGAGGCATTCGTCGCGCAGCCGGCCGTTGAACGATTCGACGTAGGCGTTCTGGTTTGGTTTGCCCGGCTGGATGAGCCGTAGCTGCACACCCCGGTCATGCGCCCAGGCAACCATCGCTTTGCCGCAAAACTCCTTGCCGTTGTCGGTGCGGATCACCTGCGGCAGGCCGCGACTGTGTGCCAACCGATCCAGCACGCGCGCAACCCCGTGCCCGGAGATCGCGCGTTCCACCTCGATGGCGACCGCTTCGTGCGTTGCGTCGTCCACGATCACCAGACACTTGATCACTCGGCCGTCGGCGGAGCGGTCGAACACGAAGTCCATCGACCACACCTGGTTGGCCTGCGCTGGTCGCAGCAGCGGCTGACGCTCGCCAACCGGTACCTTCTTGCGCTTGCGGCGCCGGACTTGTAGCTGCTGCTCGCGATACAACCGCTCCACGCGCTTGTAGTTCACCAGGCGTCCTTCCTGTCGCAGCTTGAGATAGATCATCCCCACGCCGTAGCGGCGATGGCGATGCGCCAACGCAAGAATGCGCTCGCGCAGTTCGCCATTGCGGTCTTGACGTGGGCAATAGCGCAGCGCGCTGGCGCTCATGCCGATCGCCGCCAACGCACGACGCTCGCTGGCACCACGCCCGATCCACTCGCGCACCAGCGCACGACGCGCCGGTGCGCTCACCACTTTTTTCGCAAAGCATCCTTGATCAGGTCATTCTCGAACAACTGCTCGGCCAGCAACTTCTTTAGCCGCGCGTTCTCGGCCTCAAGGTCCTTGAGCCGCTTGGCGTCGGGCACGCTCATGCCGCCGAACTTGCTGCGCCACAGGTAGTACGAGGCCTCACTGAAGCCATGCCGCCGGCATAAGTCCTTGATCGCTATGCCCGCTTCGGCCTCGCGCAGGAAGCCGATGATCTGCTCTTCGGAAAAACGCTTCCTCACGTCCAATCTCCTTGGGGTAGGGAATTGGACTCCAAACTGAGGTGCTACTCAAAATTGGGGGGACGTCGGGGCCAGGACGTTGCCGATGCGATGACGCGGCTAGTGGCCCTGCGAGGCAAGCCTGCGGCGATCAAGGTGGACAATGGACGTGAGTTTGCCGGCAAGGTCATGGATCGCCGGGCCTACGACAACGGGTTGGAGCTGGACTTCACCCGGCGTGGCACATCCACCGATAACGCCTTGGTGGAAAGCTTCAACGGACGCCTGCGGCAGGAGTGTCTCAATGCGCATTGGTTCTTGTCACTGGCCGACGCACGAAGCAAAATCGAGCAGTGGCGGCGCTTCTATAATCAGGAGCGACCCCACACTGCACTGGCATGGAAAACCCCTGAAGAATTCGCCCGAAATTACGCGTCCCAAGCGAATTCCCAGGCGCCAAATCAGGCCGAAACCTCTATTAGCTAATGACCCTGGAACTCGCTGCTCAAACGAAGCACCGGGCCTTGCGATTCTGCGCGCCCCGAGCAACTTATTAAACAATGCTGATTAATAACATAGACTGATTAAAATCATGTTAATATCAAAAAGCTTATCTCAACACTGATAACTATATTATCCGCATAAAATATTTATTTAACATTAGCTAGATCATAATACCTAGATGCAACTTACATACTGATTCAGCATTAATCCAAAGCAATAATCCATAAAAGCTAAAATTTAGGCAATGCAGATACGCGTGTCAGTCGGTAGGAACACGGAACTTCCTTTAAAAATGGCACTATCGATGTCATAGATAGTTTCGGCGGGTCCGTTCCTAGATTCTCCGCACACACGGCGACCACATGTTCATCATCTGGCCACAGCTGCCATAGATACCAGCGAGAAGATTGATCCGACCATATTGGATCGACCTTTAATTCTATCAATCCTTCTTTTTTTAAATCGAAATCAACGGCTTCTAGAGGGATATAGGTACCCAGCCCACGCGCCTTTACATATGCCTCTTTGAGCGTCCAATGTTCGTAAAATCTTTGATTTTTCTCATCTTCTGACAAAGATAATATGCTGGATATTTCCGAACTCGAGAAACTACTTTTTAGCACCCCCAAAGGAGCCAAACGTGAAGATATACTTTCTGTATCTACACCAATATCAATTCCACGCGTAACAGCGATAATTATTAAATTACCACCGTGCGTTATATTGAACGAAATATCAGCAGCGAACGAGTGTGGCCTACTAATACTTGGCTTTCCATATTGAGATAACGCAAAAACCCAATCTTCTGGTGCTACCGGTGCGTACTTCGAAAGCACAATCCGCACTAGCGCACGCGTTACAAGATAACGGCATCGATCACGGTTAAAATACATTCGCATTTCTTGCGCACGCTCTGTTTCACTGAGCAATTTTCGATACTCGCTCATAAGTGATTCATCGATTTGCGAAGGCGTAGCGCACCATAGCTCAATTGCCCGTCGCTGATCGTCAATCCGAGACACCTTTCGCATGATTTCATCTCACACGTCAAGCAACGAACGCGTTGTGTGCAGTGAATCGCGAGATTACATGAGCAAGCCGTTCGAGGTCATTGCCTTGAATTGTCAATATCGTATGAGTACGTGAGGTGGCGCTAGGTATCGCGTATTTTACAAACGTGGCAAGCGTTCCAGACGGTCCCACATCTATATAGTCGTAATGACCAGAAAGTTCCATTCGCTCAATCGCTTTTCCAAAATAGATGGGCTCGCGCACTGCGGCGACAAAATGTGCATGGCTCATTGGCTTAGCAGGGTCAGCGCTTGCGCAACACACCACCGGCATATTACCTTCGCGCACTTCCATCTTATCTAGCGCGACCTTAAGTGGCAATTCAGCAGCACGGACATGGCGCGAGTGATAAGCAAACTCAACAGGTAGCCTTTGAAATGTGAGCTGACGTTTCCGCAGGATCTGTTCGACCTCAACTGCGCCTGCCAGCGTCGCAGCAACTACAAAATGCCCGTCAAAATTTAGCGCCGCGAGTTCGGAATGTCGCCCTAGCTTCGCATCATCGAACACGCTTGCTTCCGCAAAAATAGCGATCATAGTACCGGGCGCGCAGCTCGCCTCGAGCGCTTGTGCGTGGCGGATGACTGCCGCGAGCGCGTCGCGCGCATCGATGCATCCCGCCACCGCTGCCGCCGCGAAGGTGCCGAGGCTCGCGCCGAGAGTCGCATCGGGTTCAACCCCCGCAGCGATCAACGTGCGCGCGAGCGAGTATTCGGTCATGTAGATCGCCGGATGGCTCAGCAGCGTGCGATAAAACGACTGAGTCCGAGCGTGGTCGCGATGGTAAAGCGTTGCCAGAATCGACTCACCGGCCAATTCGCTTGCGACGTCGTCGAGCAAATCCATCCATTTGCGGAATACCGGGTTCCGTTCGTAAAGTGGGCGCGCCATCTGAAACGACTGCGAACCTTGTCCGGAAAACAAAAATGTGACGCGTGATTTGGACACCTGGATGCTTCCCGAAAACGACGACGGATTGATCAAGACAAGCATTCAAGCGGCGGTAAGATCGTCGAGATCGAAATAGCCGTGATAACCGTTCATATAGACTGCTGCACGATGTTTGAACAGCAGCATCGCCTCCGTCCGCGTAGTCAAGTCCCGGTAATCTGGCAACCGCGAAGTCACGCGCGTGCCGACAGTATAGCGGCGGTTCCATTCTGCAACTTTATCCTCAGCAGTCCGCGATTCTGTCGAATCCGTACGACCAGACGCGTCACCAATTGCGTCCCTCTCCATCGCGATGGCGGGCGCAGCCGCGCCCTGCGGTGTTTGCTGCCGGATTGCATTTACCAAGCGTGACAGCACGTCGCCGTGCCCTAATTCTTCGAATTCAACGCTCTCACCGCAGCGCTCGGCGATGCCAAGCAGATACTGGACACCCTCGGACCAGCGCACAGCGCTGTCGATCTGGTTTGCGAGGCACTCGTCGATGCCGGACAGCTCGTACGGACGCGCGGATACATTCGAGATCACAGGCACTTGCGGCGCGTTCAGACGGAACGACTTCAAGAAGCGCGCGAACTCTTCGCGTGCCGGACGCATGAAAGACGAGTGAAACGCGCCACTTGTGTTGAGCGGGTAGTAACGCATCGGATTCTGGCTGAACAGCGCTTGCGCCTTCGCGATCTCGTCGGCAGCGCCCGAGATCACTATCTGCGAAGGCGTGTTGTAGTTCGCGAGGCTCACCTTCGTCAGCTGGTTCTCGGCGAGAATCCTCTCGATGGTCGGCTTATCTGCATTGACGATTGCGGCCATCGCGCCATTCGACACGCGCGCCATCAACTCGCCGCGATACTGGACCAGCTTCAGGCCGGTCACAAAATCGAAACATCCGGCCGCGAGCAGCGCATTGAACTCGCCGAGACTGTGGCCTATCAAGAAGTTCGGGGCGCTCGCGCCATCCTCGATTCGCGCGTAATAAGAAAGTGCGTTTACGACATATAAAGCTGGCTGCGTGAAGCGCGTCTGCTTCAGCTCACCGCGCGGATCGTCGACGCACAGGCTGCGAAGCGAATAGCCTAGCACCTCGCTCGCTTCGTCAGCTAGGTGGACGAACCGATCGAACAGCTCGCGACCCATACCTTTAGCTTGCGAGCCCTGGCCCGGAAACATGAATACCTTCATAGCGCTTGCTCCTGGAAAGAGTTAATGGCGGCGACGTCGTAGCGACTCACACACACAGCAGTATTGATGCCTCCGAAACCAAAACTGAGATTCAGCGCGTATCGGATAGCGTGCGATATCGGCTCCTGCCGCACCCAATTTAAATCTGGCGCAATCGGGCAATCGAGATTGCGCGTCGGATGCAGGCGTCCAGCGCGCATTTGCAACAGCACGGCAACCAGCTCGACTGCGCCGGAGGCGGTCAGGCTGTGTCCAGTGACTGACTTAGTGGCGTTCAGATAAGCATGCGCAAGTCCGCACTCGCGTAGCGCCTGCAGTTCAATGACGTCTCCGACCAGCGAGCCGCTGCCGTGCGGATTCACGTAGTCGATGTCGCGCGCATCGAGACCGGCACACGCGAGGGCGCCACGGATCGTGGCGATCTCCCCGTCAAGCGACGGATCGGGATTGCGGTTCGCGTCGAGCGAGAGACTCCAGCCGGCGATGCGCGCATAAGGCGTCACACCGTCGCGGTGCCGCGCGCCATCGCGCTCGATCACGAGCGCCGCGCACGCCTCGCCGTAGATGAAGCCGTCGCGGTCGGCATCGAACGGCCGACTCGCGCGCGCCGGCTGCGTAGCGTAACGGTCGGACCCCATCGCGCCGAGCGAGCGGAACCCCTGGCATTCCCAGTACGACAGGTCCATCAACGCGCCGAGCGCAATGCAGACATCAACACGTCCGGACAGTACCGCGTCGACCGCCTGCACCACCGCCATCTGGCCGCTTGCGGAGGCGGCCCCCACCGTCTGCGCGAAACCACGAATGCCGAACATTTCCGAGCACAGTCCGCACAAATCGGTGTCCATGAACGACATCGCATAGGTCGGACGCAGGAACGGGATGCGTTCGCGATAGGCGTCCTGCAGCAGCACGAGTTCGCGCTGCTGCACGTTGGAGCCGCCAACAACGAGGCCGACCCGCTCCGGTGCGACATCGTCGAGGCGTGCGTCGCACCATGCCTCATGCAGCGCCGCGAGCGCCGCCTGCGCGGACAACGACGCAGTACGCAACGGACCGCGCGGGATGGTCTCCGGAATCATCAGTTCGCCGATTTCGGCACCGAGGAATCGGGTGCCCTGGGTCTTGCCGTCCAGTAACCACTGCCGCCCAGGCCGACGCATCACATCGAAGCTGTGGCGTCCCTGGAACAGTGCATCGGCGAACGCCGTGCTGCCCTGACCTATCGCCGACACCACGCCGACGCCGCTGATGATTGGGGCATGTGATTCACCCATTTGCATGGATGATATCCGCAATTTCGCCGATGTTCTGCGCGCCGGCCATGTCGACGAGCGGGATGCTCAGTGACAGCGATTCGAGCGTCATCATGATGATGTCTGCTCGATCGATCGAATTGGCGCCGATTTCGCGCAGCGAATCACCCGGCGTGAACACGTGATTTTCCAGCCCGGGAACGACGTCGCGCACGTGGCGGATAATCACTTCCAGAATATGTTGCTGACTCATGGCTCTTCTCTCGCGTTGGTTGAAGTATCAATGAGCGAAGCATGCGTGGATGCGGCAGATCAGGCGCGCGGCCGCCGTGCATCCGGCGTCAGTCGCGTTCCCACGGCAGCCTGCCGGCGTTTACGAAGCGCGAGATGCCGTCCAGGTTGGCCGCGTCGCCGAACACCTGGACATTGGCGGCAAGCGCCGGCGCACGGGATTTAGCGAGGCTGTCGTCGAGCGACGCCGCGTAACGCTTGTAGCGGACGATCGCGTCCTTTTGCAGATGCCGCAAGCGCAGCAAATGCCGGCGCAGCAGATCGTCGCTGTTCGCATCGCAGACGTCGACGAGCCCCCAGTCGCGCGCTTGCCGGGCGTCGACGGGCTGTGTCGTCAGCGTCATGTAGTGCGCCTTCGCAAAGCCCACCCGACGGATCAGAAACGGCAGCACGCAGGCCGGCATCAAGCCGAACAGCAGCTCGGAGAGACTGAAGCTCGCAGTTGGCGCTGCAAGCACGACGTCGCAGGCGGCGGCGAATCCGACACCGCCCGCGTTCGCACGTCCCTGCACATGCGCGATGCTGATATAGGGGCCGTCCGCGAGCCGCCGCCACAGATCGTAGAGCGGCGCCGGATCCGGCGCCGCCGGCGGTGCGCCGCCTGCACGCCGCGCGTCCAGCTGCGCGAAATCCATCCCGACGCAAAATGCGTCGGGCAGCCCCTCAAGCACGACGATCCGCGCCGTCGCTTCGACGCGATCGAGCACGTCCGCCATTTCGCCGACCAGATGCGCATCGATCGCATTGCCGGTATCCGGCCGATCGATCTGCATCCGGCAGACGCCATCGTCCAGCCGGACGCGCAGGTTGGGCCATGTTCCGTTCAACTGACCCATTCGTATTCCCGATGAAAATCGCGAATTGCCTTCAGGAAAAGCGTCGGCCTGGCATGCACGCCGCGCGCCTGCGCGATGAAGCTGGCGTCAGAGTCGAGATTCCGGGTGCCGAAGCGAATCTCGCGGCTGTGCTCCAGCAGGGTGTCGTATTGCGCCATCGTCAGGTCGTAGCGCCGGTCGAGGCTTTCGCCGATCTCAAGCGCCGCAAGATGGCGTGCGCCCTCTTGCGTCGCAACGCCGCTGAAGAATTCGGAGCAGCAACCGGACCCGTACGAAAACACGCCGACGCGCTGTGGTTCTACGAAATCGCCATGTCGGATCGTGCTCGCGAGCGACAATGCGGCGGTCGCGCCCATGATGTTGCCGACGCGCTGACAGTCCGCAAGGCCCGGCGCCACGCGCCGCTCGAAGTCCGCCTCGATTGCAGGCGGTTTCGCCATCGCCAGCTTGCGCATCATCGTCCGATGCGCGCCTTTGACCATGCCCCCGAACGGTGTATGGAACGCCAGGTACTCAAAGGTCGTCGCGAAATCCGCGTCGGCGACGCGCTCGCGGTAGTCGAGGAACGCATTCTCGCAGCAGCTCAGATATGAGAGCAGCGACAAGTCGGCGTTGCCGGCATCGGTGTCCGACGCCGGACGGCAGGTGTCCATCACCTCAAAACCGTAATAGCCATTGGCACCGGCATCGATCTGAAACACGTGCGGCTGATCGCTGACCAACATCGCAACCGCGCCGGAGCCGCCGCTCGGCTCGGAGAACGACCAGTCTGCCGACAGCGCGTCGCTACCCTCCTCGACCATGAAGCGCGACACGTCGGTCGCAAGCACAAGTGCCTTGCCACCGGGGCACGTCTGCGAGAGCACGAAGTTGACCGCCGTCTGCAGACCCGCCATGCCCGAATAGCAGGCGCCCTTGATCTCGAACATCCGGCAATGACGGCTGAGTCCGAGCAGATCGTGGCAATACGTGCTCATCGACTTGCTGAAGTCGAAACCCGATTCGGTACAGGTAATCACCATCCGGATCTGGTCGCGCTCGCGCTGCGCTAGCGCATCGACGATGGGCTTCGCCGCGTTGACGGCGAACGTCACAGGATCTTCGTACGGCAACGCGACGGTCTTCTCTTTCATGAGCAAATTCTCAAAGCGCCGCATGTCGAGGCCGCGATGCCGGGCCAGCGTCGCCACGTTCAGACGGGCAACACCCGCATACAAATTCATTGCTTCGATTCCGACCATATCCATTTTTATCTCAAATTAGACAGCGCGTCCTTCGGGGCGAATGCGATGCAGATTCCGATGTGCCAGGGCAATACATGCTTTACCCCTCTTATCTTGGCGCCTTTCAAGCCTTTGCCATACTGCACCCGCGCCGCCAACGACCATACATCGCATCTCAACTTGCACAACACGCTCTAGCAAAGAGCAAAAGTACGACCCAATGTTCCGCGAAAGCGGTGCAAAAAAAATCCAGGAAAAATCCCAGATGCAACGAAGGACGCCCAAATTTTTCACAAAGAAACTCTTTATCTGCGCACCAGTTTAGCTAACCGGTTCATCACTATATTTATATATTTCATTAGGCACTTTAATATATTATCTGCTGCTTAAAAGATTATGCCAGCGTTACGTCCGCAGGGGATGACAATAAAAGCGTGATCGCTTTTTTTATCATATACGCAAATAGAGCAGCAGCAAAAAAATGCCCGATACCTTAGCAGGCCTGTTAAGACAGTTAAGATATTTTTATCTAACGTAGGCCGCACAAGCATGTGCGCTACGTGGCTATGACTTTGCGTTAACGGTCTACTTGCATTAGTTCACTGAATAATTAAGTTATAATTAATTTTTTTATATCACTATTTATACACGCAAATACCGACCTAATAATCGAACAGCGCGCGCGGTTAAGTCGATAATTCGTCGCAGTCACGGTATATTGTCGCTTTGCCGCGCCCGGCACGCTGCGTTTTGTTTCGAAGCGACGGTGAGCGGCTAGTCGATATTCGTGTAGACCTTGCCTGTAACGATGCATTCATCTCCAAGTTCATAGTGGCTTTCCGTAGTAGAGATCGGCTAGATTGTTCTCGCTTCACTCAGGCCGTGTGCCGAAAACCTCCACGGCCGCACTGGAATCACTTGTGTTCAGTCGCACGCTAAAGTGTCTTCCAAAAGACGGCTCGATCTGCTGGGGCAGCTGAGAGCTGGCGACAGAATTTGGCGATGTCTCGTTCTCGGCTGTGCAGCCCATATGGCGCAAATGTGAAGGGCACCCGCATCGGCGTACGACCCAATGGCCTCCGATGATCTGAAGCTCGAGACCAAAGCCGCCTACGTGATCGGCCTGGATCTGCACGCAGCAGTATTTTGCATAGATTAAAAAGACGGTGATCCAGGCGCTTGATCGCAAGGATCGTATGCTGCCGCTACCGCTCAGGTACGCTGAAAGCTACTGATTCGACTACAGGCGTAGAAGCATACGCCCCTGTTCGCTTCGCTCAATACCTGCACAGATGAAGTATTGGGGCAAGGCCACCGCGCGCCACACCAGCAGTTCGTAGGCTGCTTCCGAGACATGCTCGACACTCAGTTCAGCCTTCGCCAGATCCATTTCATCTTCGACAACATCAGCAGTCATGAGACACCCCTGATGCAGGCGCTCATGGCCAAGCATTGCACTGCCCGATCCAGCATAGCCAAGGCCGCAATACCGCGAGATCGATTGCCATAAACACAGCAATTGCTCCCCAAAGCCGGCCATCGATAGCGGCTATAGCGGGTGGAGCGGGAGGCCAGAAGATTCTCAATCCACCACCGTCTAGGTATGACTCAAACGGACCGCCACAGGCGGGTCCGGTTGAAGGAAGAGACAGACACCGTCACGCGAGCCGCCACCACACAAGCTTAAGAACCAACTCGTGGCCACACGAAATAATTGGTGGCGTTGACAGAACCAGATGATCATTATTCTCGAACTTGAAGTATCGGATTTGGTCCGTGCCGATCATGTTGGGCCGACTGGACAGCGCGACGCGATGCACTACCTGGTTGGCGGCAACATCAATTTCATAGATCCCCGCATAGGCGTCGAACCAATCAGATGTCATATGAAACTCGGCGTCCATCCTCACACTTTTTTCGTCGGATGCAACCAGATGTCTCGGCATTCGGCACAGAGTTGCGGACACATGCCCCGTTGGGGTGTAGATGAGCCGGCCCATCGGTTCTTCACCAAAGGGAAGTGACTCCTCTCCAGATGTGCTCCGTGCGACATATGAAATAAGTGACCAAACGCCTTCAAACGGAGGCTTTTTCATCATCGAATTCTCTTGATCTGAATGCATGAATAACCTCGTTGCCTGGAGCGTTTATGAATTCCAAAGGGGTCGACTGCATCGCCGTGGCAAGCCTCACGTGCACTGAAACGGCGCGTTTTCGATATGGCGTTGCAGCCGGCTAAGCACGTCCCCCGGTCCGACTTCGTGAAACTCGCGATAATCTCGCGTCAATAGCCGGGATATCGATTCGTACCATCTCACCGGACTGAACATCTGGTTGACCATCGCAGGCCGGTAATCACCGCCTGGATACACGCGCGAAGTCCAATTTGAGACGACCGGCATCTTCAGCGGTGCAAGTGCGATGTTGGACAAAAAATCGGCGAAACGCGTAGACAGCGTTTTCATGCGCGCAGAATGAAACGCGCCACTGACATCCAGTGCAATGAAGCTCGCGCCGGCGTCATCGAAGCGCTGCGCGAGTGACGGACCGGTCACATGCTCACGCGCCCCGGATATCACGCATTGCAGTCTATGATTCAGATTGGCGATCTCGACCACGGACCCGGGAGCAGACGAAACAGCGCCCTGCACTCGCGCGTTATCGGAAATTTCTTCGTTGTAACTGTCCAGTATTTCTCGGACACGCAGCTCTTCAATACCCTGCACCGCAGCCATCGCGCCATCGAGCGCCTCGCCCATCAGCATCGCGCGTTTTGCCACGATCGAAAGGCCTGTCGCAAAATCGAATGCGCCGGCGGCGAACAGGGCCGCGTATTCGCCAAGACTGTGCCCGGCCACGACATCGGGCGCACTTTCGCCTGTGTCGATCCGATGCAAATATGACAGACAGCTGACGACGTAGAGCGCCGGTTGCGTGAAACGTGTCTGGCCGAGTTCGCCATGAGCATCCTCGGTGCACAGCTCAGCGACGTCGTAGCCGAGCTGCTCGCTCGCTTGCGCGACGAGCGAGCGGTACTCGCCGAACAGCTCGCGCCCCATACCACGACGCTGGGAGCCCTGCCCGGGGAACATGAAGACTTTTCTCATTATGTACATCGCTTCGCAGGATGAAAGAGGGCGTTGGAGGCCTCACTGCGGCCCCCAACGAAAGACGATTAGAACGTCGCTTCCAGCTGCTGACGCAGCCGCTTGTTGAAAAATCCGGCGTGCGTCATCGGCAGGTAATGCCCGGCTTCGTTTAACACTTCAAACGCAGCTTCGCCCAACCTTGCGTGCAAGCGCCGCGCGGTCTCGATCGGAACCACGCGATCGCGCTCGCCCGCGAGCACAAGTACCGGAAATGGCGGATATGCTAACCAGGAGAGCACTCCGCCCTGCATCACGAGACGCTGATAGACGTCGTACGTCGACACGTCGTAGCAAGCTTTGATCGCGCGATGGTCCCCGTCAAAATGACGGTTAACCTCCGGCGCGACGTGCGTCGATATCTCGCCGACCAGTGCGCGCATCGCGCCGGCGACCCCACCACCGACATCGCTCGGTCCTTCGATCGAATTCACCAGCGTCAGCGATGCGACCCGGGCGCAAGCTACGCGCGCCATACACTGCGCGACAAGCCCGCCCATCGACCAGCCGACCAGATGCACTGGCGCGTCGACCCCGAGACAATCGAGAGCCGACCAGAATAGCTCCGCGACGCAGTCCAGGCCGCCGGCGCCGTTGCGCAGCGCACCCGCCCCGCTGCTCGCCGCATGGCCGGGGTAATGGCAAACGAACACCGAGTAGTCGGCAGCAAACTCGCGCACCTGATGCAGCCACGCGGTGCCAAGACACGCCATCGGCGATAACAGCAGCAGCGGCGGTTTCGGGTTGTCCTGGTTAAAGTTGTGCAGCACATCGAGCGTCATACCGTTCGGTAGCGCGACAAATTCACGGCCGAAACCATCGATCGCACCGAACGCCATCCGGTAGTAGCGTACGAACGGATCATCGGAGGCATCAAAGGCTTCGGGCGCCTCGGCGGTCCCTTTCGGCAGCCCCCCATCATCGCCCAGTTTGTCGTGCTCGTGCGAGGTATCGACGTTGTCGCGACGCTGGGCGATGTCCATGCGCTGTGACGTCGCGGCATGCTCCGCCGACGCGAGGTCGGGCGACGTCTCGGGGCCGGCGTCACCCATGCAGGCCTCGAGATCGAGATTAGGATAGGTACGCAGCAGGCAGTCGGCGAGTGCGCGCGCGGTGCCATGATCGAAGAATAGGGTCGGCATCGTATCAATCGAGAACCGGCGATTCACCCGGTTCGACAACTCAGTGAAGCTGAACGAGTCGAGACCAAACTGTGTGAGGTCGTCGTCGAGTCCGATTTGGTCCGGGTCGATTTTCTGCAATTCCCATAGCTGTCCCTGAAGCCAGCGTTGCAATGCCGCCAACTGACTGGGCGCAGCGCTGGTCTCCACGACGGATACGGCAGGCACAGGTCGCGGCGTAGCCTCGTGCGCCGCGATCATCACGAACCGCGTGAACTTCATCATCGGTCGGCCTTCGAGATCGGCGATGCGGATATCGTAAGCGCGCGTGTGCGCACCGGTCGGTGGCTGCATCACGCGGATCTCGGCGCGC
This sequence comes from Xanthomonas sp. NCPPB 1325, assembly GCF_041477645.2. Classification (NCBI taxonomy): domain Bacteria; kingdom Pseudomonadati; phylum Pseudomonadota; class Gammaproteobacteria; order Lysobacterales; family Lysobacteraceae; genus Xanthomonas; species Xanthomonas sp. NCPPB 1325. The sequence continues at coordinate 661,000 of NZ_CM192985.1, read as the reverse complement.
ACCTGCCGCGCAGATGCGCCATACAGCAGGCATTCGTCGATCCCATAGGGCATCGCGAATCCGGCCGAGTCATCGCTACGGTCGCAGAGGCCAGCGATTACGAATCCCAGGCCGAAGCTCGTCGTACCGGAATCCGGCGCCGCATCGCCGGGGCTTTCGCCGCAGTTGAGAGTCAGCCGGATGATGTCGTCGTCGCGCGTCCACTCGACCACCTCGATCCCGCCGGGCACACGCAGCGAATCGGCAAGCGAAGTCGCGATATCCTGCATGTTCGGCGGATCGGCCGCGTCGCGCGCGAGATCGTCCCAAACCTCGACGGGGTGCACATCCGCTATCCATGCGAGGGCACATTGCGCATAGACGGTCGCGTTGCCACCTTCGTCGTCGCTTTCGAGGGCTGCCGTCCAGCCGCCGTGGCGCGGGACGATCCGCACCGCCGCATCGCGACCCGCCGCACCGACGTATAGCGGCTTGCACCACGTCACGCGGCCGATGCGCAGCACCGCGTCGTCGTCATGCGCCAGCGTATCGGCGACGCTGCGCGCGAGATCGAGCATCGCGAAGGCCGGCAGCAGATAGCGCCCGTCGATCTGGTGGTGGCGCAGATACACATCGTCCGGATGAAAACGAAACGGATAGACGCGCGCGCCATGCTCTTCGCGCCAGGCCACCGGCATTGGCGCTGCCTGCACCGTCTTGCCACGCGCATGCGCGGGCCGGGCGGGCACATCAGGTTTCACGCGGCGTGCGCTGTAGCCTTCCAGGCTAACGCAAACGCCGCCGTCGCCGTCTAGCAGATCGACATCGAGCTTCACGACCGGGTCGCCGGCCGTATCCGCACGCCGGCGTAGATGGACCCAGCGGATCTGGCGCGACAGATCGGACGCGCGATAGCAACGCAGCCGTTCGAGCCCGAACGGCAGAAGCGGCGTCGCGACGCCCCCTGGTTCGAGCGCACCGAGGCCGAAGCCGATCGACGCTTGCAATGCGCTGTCGAGCAGGCCCGGATCGAGCAGATAGCCGGCCACCGCGGGCCCGTTCGTCTCCGGAAGACGCACGCGGGCGAGCACGTCGTCGCCATCGTGGAACAACGTATCGATGCATCGATGGCTCGGACCGTAATCGAAACCCAGTTCGCGAAAGAGCCGATACACCTGCGCGCCGTCGATCCGCGCGCCGTGCAGATTGACCGGCAAGCGTTCGATAGCGACGGCGGGAGGCGAAGCGAGCGTGGCGCGCGCTTCCGGATACGCGATGGCCTGCGCATAGGGCGGCGCATCATCTCCATGCGCGTCCTTGACCAGGAAGCGGAAAGCGTCGTATCCGGCGACGCCGGTGTGGCGTGCCGGCGCGTCGACCCGCTCCATGACGACGGCAATGTCGACCGGCGCGACCGTCAGCGCTAGCGGGCGGGTCCAGACCACGTTCTCGAGCCGGTAGCCGATCGATTGCCGCTCGCATTCCGGCGTGGCCAGCGTCGCTGCGGCGATGAACATCTCGCAGCAGGCGGCGCCCGGCAGCGTCATCGTGCGCTGCACGCGATGGTCGCGGAAAAACGGCTCGTCGCCGGAGAACGTGCTGACAAAGCGCAGATCGCGATCGGAGCCGGACATCCGGTGCAGCAGCGGATGCAACGCGGTGAACGACGACTGCGCGGCGGCGAACGACCGGGCCGGCATGACGGCAGGCGTGCGCGCAGAATCGCGGGGCGGCGTGACCCAGTGCGTGGTCGCGGCGAACGGATAAGTCGGCAGACTGATACGCGTCGGGCGCACCGGGCGATAGAAACGCGCCCAATCGATCCTGGCGCCGTTCACCCAGAGAGCGGCGACGCGCAGAGGCGCGTCGAACGCTTCATCGTCGGCCGCGACGCCAGCCGGCGTCGCGACACCAGCCAGCAACCGTTCGTCGCCCTGTCCGTGCTCAAGCCATCCGTCGAGACGACCGAGTGCGCTATGCAGCGCAGCGTCCGTGGGCGCGTCGTCGATCAGCAGCGCAAGACGGTGTTTCAGCGACTGGCGTCCGGTTTGCAGCGTATACGCGATTGATTCGACACCCGGCTCGGGCTGACCGTACAGCCGATATCCGCCGTCACGCAGGTAGGTGACGAAGCGCGCAACCGTCTGCCGCAGCTGCGCGGCCGTGCGCGCGGAAAAAATCCAGAGCCGCGCGAGCACGGGCCAGCGCAGGGCAGCGACGGGCAGCGGCAGGCATTCGCGCACCAGCAGATGGCCATTCACGCCGCCGTAGCCGTAGTTGTGTAGGGCGGCGACGCGAGGCACGCGGCGCCCCTGGATGGTCTTCGGGCGCCATTCGGCATGCTCGGTCAGCAACCGGCACGCGAACGGTGCGTCGTGCGGCCAGTTGAGCTGGCGGTGATGCAACACGGGCAGCAGGCGATTCTGGCTCATGCACAGCAGTACCTTGATCAGCGCGGTCACGCCGGACGCCGCGCCGAGATGGCCGATGTGCCCCTTTATGCTTCCGATCGGCAGCGGCGCGCGGCGCGAGCTGGCTCCGTACAGCGCGTGATAGGTCTCCAGTTCCATGCGATCGGTGACTTGGTCGCCGCTGCCCTGTGCTTCGAGATAATCGATGTCGTCGAGCGACGCGCCAGCCTGATCAAGCACGCTACGGATCAGCGCCTGGTGCGACGGCGCGTGCGGCGACGTCAGGAACCTGCCGTGGCCACCGTGCGCGACGTCGGCGGCACGAATCACCCCGTGCACCGGATCGCCGTCGCGCAACGCCTGGCGCAGCGGCTTCAGCAGCACGAGCCCGAGTCCCTCACCGAACAGGTGGCCGGACGCGTCCCGATCGAACGGTTTGACGTGTTCGTCGGCAGTCAACATTCCCATCTTGCGGTTCAACGCGAACAGGCCGGGATTCAGCAGGATGTTCACGCCGCCGGCGAGCGCCATCTCGCACTCGCCGCTGCGCAGGCCTGCGACGGCTGCCCGGATCGCGGTCATCGAGCTCGAACACGCGGTGTTCAGCGTGATGCTCGGCCCGGTCAGGCCGAAAAAGTAGGAGACGCGATTGGTCAGCATCGCGTGCGCGTTGCCGGTGTTGATGTAGGCATCCATAGCGACGTCGGCGTCGGCGATCAGCGACAGGTAGTCGTTCTTCTCCGCGCCGAAGTACAGTCCGATCTTGCGGCCACGCACGGAGTCGGGCGCGATCGCCGCGTTCTCGAACGCCTCCCACGCGCACTCGAGCAACAACCGCTGCTGCGGATCCATCAGCTCCGCTTCGCGCGGCGAGATACCGAAGTGCGCGGCGTCGAACCGGTCGATCGCGGTCAGGAACGAGGCGTGGTGGCAATCGGTGCCGCCCGGCTCGCCAGGTGCATCCATTACATAGTCTTGCCAGCGCCAGCGATCCGCCGGAATCGCCGTCACCGCACAGCGGTCCTCGATGAGATTGCGCCAGAAGCCGGCGAGATCGTCGGCAGCCGGAAAACGTCCGGCCAGGCCGATGATGGCGATTTCCTCGGTGGCGCTCGGCGCGTCGTTCGCGGGCGCGTTGTCGAACGCGCCGCCCGCGTCCGCGCCGATGCTCGCCGGCGCCGGCGCGGGCGCTTGCGGAACCTGCGCCGGCAGCAACGCACCCAGATGCGCAGCCAGTTCCGCGAGCGTGGCGCGCGACAGGAACAGATCTGCCGCGATGGACGCCGTCGGGAACGCACGTGCGATCAGCGTCGCGAATTCGTTCAGGGTGATCGAATCGAAACCGAACTGCGACCACGACGCGTCCGCATCGATGTCGGCCTCGGGCAGTTTCAGGATCGTCGACGCCAGTGCGCGCAGCCCATCGAGCAGCACGTCGTGCGCTGGCATGGTGCTATCGCCCGGACCCGAAGAGGATGCACCATCGTTGCCAGCGGCCTTTGCCGGCACGGCCGGCAGCCGCGCATGCATCCACGCGCTCAGCTCGCGCAGTGTCGGATGATCGAGGAACACATCGACCGCGAGCGTGAGGTCCGGATAGCGTCGGCCGATCGTAGAGGCGAGTTCGGTCAACAGGATCGAGTCGAAGCCATATTCGTTGAACGGTGTATCGCAGACAATCGCCTCCGCTTCCATCTTCAGCGTTTGCGCGATCAGTGCGCGAAGTTCGGACTCCAGAGCGTCTGCAGCATAAGGTGCGCGCAGCCCATCGAGCAGCACGTCGTGCGCTGGCATGGTGCTATCGCCCGGACCCGAAGAGGATGCACCATCGTTGCCGGCGGCCTTTGCCGGCACGGCCGGCAGCCGCGCATGCATCCACGCGCTCAGCTCGCGCAGTGTCGGATGATCGAGGAACACATCGACCGCGAGCGTGAGGTCCGGATAGCGTCGGCCGATCGTAGAGGCGAGTTCGGTCAACAGGATCGAGTCGAAGCCATATTCGTTGAACGGTGTATCGCAGACAATCGCCTCCGCTTCCATCTTCAGCGTTTGCGCGATCAGTGCGCGAAGTTCGGACTCCAGAGCGTCTGCAGCCTGCGGTTGCGCGCGAGCCTGCAAGGCATCGGCGACCGCCGCTGCCGCTCCCGACCGTTGCGGCGAAAGAAAAGCGCGGTCGATCGTCGCGCGATTTCCTGGCAAGACGACGACCTGTGGCGCAGGATGCGCGAGCAGATGCAGCGACTGCATGCCGTGGTCATTGGTGCTGCCGTCTTGCTGCGTGCCACCTTCTTGCTGCGCGCCGCGGTCTTGCAGCGTGCCGCGGAGTTTCGCGAGCAGGGCGATGCCCTCGGCTTCGCCCAGCTCATCGCTGCGCAGCCGATCCAATAGACCGTCGAAACTCTCATTCATGTCAATGCCCCTTGTTCCGCCAGGGCGCTCAGCACGCCCTGCATATCCAGCTCTCCGGCCTTGAGCCGATCCAGCAGCGTCCGATAGCTGTTCCATTCCGGGCTGCCTGGCCGCAGCTCGCGATCCGGGAGTTGCGGAACGCGCTCGGGTTGGGCCGGCTCCGCAACGTCCGTGCGCAGGATGTATTGCAGCTTCCAGTCGAGCGTGATCGCGTCGGCCACGTGTCGACCAGCGTTCCGGTAGTCGTCCTCGTCGATCTCGCCGCGCGCGACCAGGTCGCGCAACGCCGCGTCACCGAGTCCCGCCAGCATCCGGTAGCGGACCGTGTCGAGGGCTGCGCTCGACTTGGCGCTCGTCAGGTTGCGCCGGTTCAGCGCCTTTAGACGCGCGGCGGCATTCGGGTCCGCGTGCTCGCCACGCAACCGGTAGATCGGCGGGAACGATGGCAGATTCGCAAGTTCCCAGAAGGCGCGGAACTCGCGCGCCGGATCGGGCAGCAGGCCGAGCCTCAGGCCGAACATCACATTCGCGATCGGCCCATTGATCGCCGCGTGACGGCGATCGAAACGGTAGTCGCGTTCGCTGCGGGCAAGCTCCGTGTTGCCGGACATCATGCGCGAATACCAGCGGGCCGCCATTTCCGGGAAAAAGAACGTGCCGGAGTACGCAACGGGCAGCGGGCACGACGTCGATACGAGGCTTGGCCTGTCGCGGTGGAAAATCCCCATCGCAAAATCGGAGCGCATCGATACGCCCGGCAGGCAGTCGAGTTGCTCGTCCATCGTGTAGCCGGTGCAAAACACCACGACGTCGACATCGACGCGGCGCCCGCTATGCCGGAACCGGCAACCGCTCGCGTCGAACTCGCCGATCTCGTCGACCACCGCCTCAACCCGGCCGCTCGCGACGAGCGGAACGACACCGTCGTTGATCTGCACCAATGGCTGCTTGCGGAAATCTTCGAGGTCGGGCAGCAGGCCACTGTCCTGGTACTGACGGAAGTACTCGGGCATCGAGTAACGGAGCCGTTCCAGCATCTGTCCCGGATCGACCGTCGCCAGCAGACTTGCGGGCGACTGGAAGTCGTTCGGCACGAACCCTGTCATCCGCGGCATGATGAATTTCGGTTTGCGCATGGTCCAGATCACCTGACTGGCGCTCTTCGTCGCCTCCTCGGCGATATCCATCCCGCTGATCCCGTTGCCGACGACGAGCACGCGCTTGCCCTTCAGGCAGGCTTCGTCGATGTACTCGGCGGAATGCAGGATCTGGCCGCGGAACTTGTCGAGTCCGTCAAACGCAGGGCGCCAGGGCTTCCAGTACAGCCCCTGGCACAGCGCCACGCCGTCGTAAACCTCGGCGCGGGTTTCCCCGTCGCGCAACGTGGTGACGCGCCATTGCTCACCGTGCGGTTCGATACGGCTGACCTCGGTCCGGTAGCGAATGTGTTTGGACACACCGAAGTGCTCGGCATAGTCGCGCAGATAGCGATGCATGTCGGCGACGCCATGAAAGTGCCCGTCGGTCAACGCGCCGTCGAAATCGGAAAATGCGCTCGTATGCTTGGACGTCTGGAAGCGTGTCTTGCGGTAAGCGCCCGCGCGCTTGTTCTGCGTGTGCAGCACCCAGACGCCGCCGAGATCGGCCTGCCGATCGAATACATCCGGCTGATGGCCTTCCTCGAGGAGCGACTTCGCCATCACGAGTCCCGCCGGTCCGGCACCGACCACCGCGATCCGCTTGCGCGACCGGCCGGCCGCCGGCGCATCGGCATGCCGAGCGGCGGCCGTCGCATCGATATGCGGAGCCGCCGCCGGCGTCGCACCGCCGATCCAGTGACGCTGTTTGGCGAACACATACCCGGGCAACGCGATCCGACGCGGCGACAGCCCATCGAACGCACGCGTATCGCCGCCGATGTCGCCGCCCTCGACCCACAGCGACGCCGCCTCGCGCGCATCGCCATCGGCGAGCGCCTGCGCGACACTCTCCGAGCGTTCGGCGGCATGCGATGCCGGCGCCGTGCCATCGTGGATGCCGACACCCGCATCGGCCCCGCGCGTGAGCCATGCGTCGAGCCGCTCGATCAGTGCGGCGACCGACGGCGCGACGATCGCGAGCCGGTGTCGGAACGCGGCACGCCCGGTCTGCAGCGTGTATGCGACATCGGTCAGGTGAGGCGGGTCATCGCTCGCGATGCCCGCTGCGAGCGCGTCGCGCAGTCGCGCGGCGGACGCCCGCAGCGACTCCGGGTTCCGCGCCGACAGCACGACGAGACGGTCGCGCGCGCCGTCGTCGGAAGAGGCGCGCCGGTCCTCGGCGTGCGCCTCCTCGACCACCATATGCGCGTTGGTTCCGCTGAAACCGAACGAGCTCACACACGCCATCCGCGACTCGTCGTCGAGCGTGCGCCAGGCCTGCGCGACACGCGGGACGTGGAACGGAGAATGCGCCAGATCGATGTGCTCATTGACGTTCTCGCAATGCAGCGTTGGCGGAATCGTCCGGTGCCGCAGGCTCAGTAGCACCTTCATCAGACCGGCGATCCCCGCGGCAAGCGCGAGATGTCCGATGTTGCTCTTGACCGAGCCGAGCGCGCAGTAGCCGGTACCGGCGTCGAACTCCCGAAACGCCTCGGTCAGCGCGCGGACCTCGATCGGATCCCCCAGTTTGGTGCCGGTGCCATGCGCCTCGGCCATCGTGATGCGCTTCGGGTCGATGCCGAAACGGCGGTAGACGCCAGCGGCAAGCCGCCGCTGCGCGTCGGGATTGGGCGCAGTGATGCCGTTGGTGCGTCCGTCCTGGTTGATGCCCCAGCCGCGGATCACGCCGTGGATGGTGTCGCCAGCGGCGATCGCGTCGTCGAGCCGGCGCAGCAGCACGGTGCCGACGCCCTCGCCGGGAACGAAGCCGTCCGCCGCGTCGTCGAACGTGCGACAACGGCCGGTCGGTGACAGCATCCCCGCCTTGCTCGACAGGATATGCAGGGTCGGGCCGGCCATCACACACACGCCGCCGGCGATCGCCAGATCGCAGTTGCCGAGCAACAGGCTGTTGCATGCTTCGTTGACCGCCACGAGCGCCGATGAGCATGCGGTATCGATCGCCAGACACGGGCCATCGAGATTGAGGAAATACGGCATCCGTGCGGACAGGATCGAACTTGCGCCGCCCATGAACGACTGCGCACCGGCTTCGTTGCGCTCGCCGAGATCGGCGTAGTCGCCGGTCGCGCACCCGACGAACACGCCTGTGTGCTTGGTCGCGAGGCTGAACGGGTTGTAGCCCGCGTGCTCGATCGCATGCCAGCAGTTCTCCATGAACACCCGCTGCTGCGGATCCATGTGTTCCGCCTCGCGCGGCGAGATGCCGAAGAATTCGGCGTCGAACGCGTCGGCGTCGTCGAGCAGCCCGATCCAGCGGCTGTAGGTCTTGCCTTTCGCCTGCGGATTCGGGTCGTAGTACCCATCGAGCGACCAACGGTGCGCCGGCACCTCGACGATGCTGTCGCGCCCTTCGACCAGATTGCGCCAGAATGCGTCGAGGTCGGTTGCGCCCGGGAAGCGCCCGGCCATACCGATGATCGCGATATCGACGCGCTTGCGGGATTCAGGCTCGCCTGGCGACCTCGTGAGTGCTGGTGCTGGTGCTGATGTTGGTGCCGCGCTCGAAGGGGTCGCCTCGCGCGAGGCGGGGACAACCGCAGAAACGCCCACGGCGGGTTCGCCGGGCTTGCTGCCGTGCAGCGTGACCGAGGCCGGCGGCAGCGCGCTCGCCACGTTCGTCGCGGCGGGTTGCGCAACGCGCAACGATGCGCCCGCGCTACCGAGATACGCGCTCAGCGTAGCGACGTTCGGATACTGATAGAGATGGGTCGGCGACATCTCGACGGACAGCTGTTCGTGCAGTTTGCGCGCCCAGGTCACCGCCGTCACCGAATCCAGACCGAGATCGACGAAGCTCGCCTGCGCGTCGATGTCCTGTGCGTCGAGCTGCAATTCGGCCGCAAGCGTCTGCATGACGATGTCGGCGATCGTGCGTTCGGCGGGCGCCGGTGTCGGCACAGGCAGTACCGGCGACTCGGCACGCGCGTCCGCCGGCACGGGGTGTTGCACGAGCCCACCGCTGGTGATGTCGAGCAGATACGCGAGCAGCCTGGCAACGCTCGGATACTCATAGACATGCGCGGGCGACAGCTCGACCGACAGTGCGCGGCAGATCGTGCGGGTCCAGGTCACCGCGGTCACGGAATCGAGTCCGAGGTCGACGAAGCTCGCCTGATCGTCGAGTTCCTCGACCGCGAGCTGGATTTCGGCGGCGAGCGTCGATTTCAGCAGCGTCTCCAGGGTCCGGGCGCGCGCGGCGACGGCGTTCGCGCCCGGCGCGTCACCGGTGCGCGCCGCGCCGCGACCGAAGGAGCGGTCGATCAGTGCTGCGACGGCGGGGTTGTGATAGAACGTTTTTTCGTGCATCGCCAGTTCCTTTTGAATCGTTTCGGGTAGCCCCTGCACAAGCGGCGCAAGACGCAGCTGCTTGGCGCGGATCAATTCTTCACGCGTCTGTGGTGTCGCCCAGCGCGTCGCGATCCGGTGCGCAAGCGCGAGCACCTCGTCCCGCGGCACGACCGACAACCCGGGCAGCCGTTCGCGCAATTCCCGTCCCTTGTAGGGCTGTGCGCCGAGCAGGATTTCCCGGCCGAGATCCAGGCCTAGCCTCATCGGGAATGCGAGGGTGGACCCTGCGCCCGGCGTAAAGCCGTACGACAGATACGGGCTGTGGTAGACGCTCTCCTCCGCGAACAGCACCGCGTCGCACATCATCCCCATCGACCAGCCGGCGCCGATCGCGTGTCCCTGCATCGCCGCGATCACCGGCACCGGGCACGCAAGCGGCAGTTCGTACAGACGCGCGTCGGTGAATTTCGCGTTGCCCTGCTGGATAGCCTGCAAGCCCTGCAGCGTCCCACCGGTTGCGAAGTAGTGACCGTAGCCGGTCAGGATCAGCACCTTGCACGCAGGGGTCGCGCCGGCCCAGGCGACGACCGCCTCCATCGCGGCGACCAGTTCCGGGGTGAATGCGTTCTTGCTGGCCACCTGGTTGAGCCGCGCAGTGGCGACGCCGAGCGCGTTAAACGTCAGCTCGACGCACGGATGCGGCAGCGGCACCGGGCTGCCGAGGTCCGTCGCGTCCGGCCCCACGGTCGCCACATCCGGCGCGAGCGCACGCTCCGCAAGCAGCGGCCACGACGACACGTTCCCCAGCGCACCGTCTTCGCCAAGGAAAGTCGTACGCCAATGCGCCTTGAGCAAGCCGCCCGCGCGACCGCCACCGCCAACCAGCGCTTCGGTGGTCGTGAGCGCTTGTGCGGCGATCGCGTGTGCGGGTAGTGCGAGGATGCCGAGATTTTCCGCCTGCCACGCCGCGCCGGTGCGCACCTCGCCCGACAGCATCGCGGCGGCGCCGGGGCGAGCGCCGAAACGCGCACGAAGCGCGCAGTCGATCGCGCGACGCGGCGCGGACGGGCAGCCATAGCGGCCGTCGATGTCGACAATCAGCAGATCGCTTGCGGCGCCGATCACCCAGCCGAGTTCGATCGCATCGCCGTGGAACGCGGCCAGGACGACCGACGACGATCGGCCGATCGCATCGACGAGCCGTGTCGCCGCGCCATCGGACACGCCGCCGAGGGATTGGCGCAGTCCGTCGGGCGGGCCGTGCAACACCACCACGTCGATCGGATCGCCGTCCGCAGGCTGTTCGAACAGCGCGGTCAGTTGCGTGACCAGCCGCATCGCGTCGCAGCCGGCGGGCAGCGCAACGTGAACGCGCGTCGGATGCGCGCTATCGCGCAACGGGACGAGCGGTTCGCCCGGGTAGCTCGCGCGCGGCGGCTCTGCAGCCGGCAAACGCGTCGCCGGAGCGAATTCAGACGCCGCGCTCAGCCTGGCGTTTGCGCGCGCGGCAGGCGCCGCGAGCGTGATCGGCATCGCCACCGTGTGGCGGCGCGACGCAACGAACGCGCGCAACGCCGGCAGTCGGATCGCGCCGCTGCCGGTCGCTTCGCGGGCATCGCCGACCGACACCGAGTTGCGCGGCGATGTCGGACCCATCGCGCCGCTGTCGGCGGTTGCCGAGGTAGCCGCGCCGTCGCGCGATGCATCGAGTGCCAGCGCGGGCGGCAGCGTATCGAGCCAGAACCGCTGCCGCTTGAACGGATAGGTAGGCACGGCGATGGCGCGGGCCGGCCGCGCACCATGCGGCGGCGCGCGCAGCGCGCGCCAGTCGAGCACCGCGCCACGCACCCACGCACGTACGCATGCGTCGAGGTCGCCCGGCGCGAGCGGTGCCTCCGGTTCGCCGGCCGCGGGCACGCCGGTGATACGTCCACGGTGGAAGCCGTCGACATGCTCGCCGCGCCGATGCGCGCGCAGCGCGTCGAGCAGTTCCGACGTCGAGCGGCAGACGAACGCGCAGCGCTCCGGCATCGCCGTGCGCCCCGTCTGCAGCACGCAGCACAGCTCCGCCAGCGGGCCGCCGCCCTTGGCGAGGAAGTCAATTATCCGGTCCAGATAGGCATCGAGCCGATCGGCGTTACGCGCGGACAGCACGAACATCGCGGGCGTCTCCGGACTGCCTGCCGACGTGTCGAGCGCGGCATCGGCGTCGCGATATTGCTCGACAATGAGGTGTGCGTTGACGCCGCCGGCGCCGAACGATGAGATGCCCGAACGCAGTGGCGTGTCTGTGCCCGACTGCGCCGTCCAGTCGCGCAGCGTGTCGGACAAATAGAAGCCGGAGCCGGCCAGCGCGATTTCGGGATTCAGCTCGCGGGCGTGAAGCGTCGGCACCAGCGTGCGATGGCGTAGCTGCAGCACGACCTTCGTCAGCGCGGCAATGCCGGCCGCCGCCTCCAGGTGCCCGATGTTCGACTTCACCGAGCCCAGCGCGCATTGCGCACCGTCGCCGCGTTCGCCGCCAAACGCCTGCACGAGGCCGCGGAACTCGATCGGATCGCCTAGCGCAGTGCCGGTTCCGTGCGCCTCCAGATAACTGATCGACGCCGCATCGCAGCCGGCTTTCGCCAGCGTCTGGCGAATCAGCGCCTGCTGCGACGCGGGACTCGGCACCATGTAGCCATGCGTCTTGCCCGAATGGTTGATGCCGCTCGCGCGGATTACCGCGTGAATGGTGTCGCCGTCGCGCTGTGCGTGCGCGAGCGGCTTCAGGATCACCGCGCCGACGCCCTCGCCCGGCACGAAGCCGTCCGCGCCCGCGCCGAAACTGCGGCAGCGCCCTGCTCCCGACAGCATGTGGCCCGAACACAGAGACACGTAATTGGCCGGATGCAGATACAGGTTCACACCACCGGCGATCGCGATTTCGCAGCCGCCGCGGCGCAGGTATTCGCAAGCCTCGTGAATCGAAACGAGCGAACTCGAACACATGGTGTCGATCGCCAGGCTCGGCCCCGCGAGATCGAGGCAGTACGACACGCGGTTCGCGATCGAGCCGAACGAGGTTCGCGGCAGGAACGCCTTGTCCTGACGCCAGAACTCCGGCCCGTACAGCTCGAATCCGGTCTTGGTCGCGCCGACGAACACGCCCGCACGGTCGCGATGCCGGGCAAGCGCTTCGCGGCTGTATCCGGCGTCCTCGAGCGCCTCCCAGGCGCATTGCAGGAACAGCCGCTCCTGCGGATCCATCAGATACGCGTCGCGTGGCGCGATCGAAAAGAACTGCGGATCGAAATCGGCGAAACCGTCGATGAAACCGCCCCACTTGCTGTAGCTGCGGCCGGTCCGCGACGCTTCGTCCTTGTCGCCCACGTAAAAACCCTCGAGCGGCCAACGCTCAGCCGGGATTTCGCCGATGCAGTCGACGCCCGCGACGAGATTGCGCCAGTATTCGTCAAGGTTCGCGGCCTTCGGATAGCGGCCCGCGATGCCGATGATCGCCACCAGGCCGTCATCGTTGGTGCGGCCGTTGTCGCCAATGCCGCGCGCGTCGGCGACAGGCGTGGGCGTACGCTCCGCGGTGGCGTCGATCGCCGGCGTTGCAGTCGCGACCGTCGCGTGAACGCCGGCCCAGGTACGGCTCTCAGCCGGGTATTGCGCGACCAGATGCGTGGCTAGGCTCGCGAGCGTCGTGTGCTCGTACAGCACTGCGGTGCCGATGCCTGGATAGTGCTCGCCGAGCGATTGTTGCAGATGCCGGATGCGAACCGAATCGATGCCGTAGCTCTCGATCTGCGCAAGTGGATCGATGCGCTGCGGCGACAGTTTGCAGAGCCGGCCGAGCATTTCGCGCAGCCGGTCCGTCACGCGTTCGTCGATCCCGGAGACGGACGGCGATGGTATCGCATCGCCAGTCGCCGGCCGCGCCGGAGCCGGTTGGCCGTGCTCGGCGGCCTCGGCGGCTTCGCGAATCCGTTGCGCGTCGCCGAAGACGACCAGCAGGTGTTCGCCGCTGTGTGCGAGTGCGCATGTCAGCGCATGCATGCCGTCATCGGCGGGGAGCGGCAGCATGCCGGTCTGTTCGCGCAGCAGCCGTGCCGCATGCGCGTCCGGCGCCATGCCCTCGCTTTCCCACCACGGCCAGCCGATCGACACGGTTCGGCCGCGGCGTTCTCCTGTCGCGACCAGCGCGTCGCGATACGCCGCGTAACGGTCCATGAACGCGTTGGCGGTTGCGTAATCGCTCTGGCCCGCGTTGCCCATCGCGCCCGACAGCGACGAATACAGCACGAAGAAATCGAGCGGCAGGTGGCGCGTCGCCAGATCGAGATTCACGGTGCCTGCCACCTTCGGCGCGAACACCGCGCGGAGCGTGTCGGGGGTCTTGCATAGGGCCACACCGTCGCGCGTCACGCCGGCGGCGTGGAATACACCGTGGAGCGCGCCGTGCTCGCGTTCGATGTCGGCGACGAGCTGATCGCATGCTGCCGGGTCTGCGATGTCTACTGCCCGGTATTCGATCGTGATTCCTTGTCCGCGCATCTCGTCGAGCAGCGTGCCGACCGGCGTGTCCGCGCGCCCGGATTGCGCGCGGCGGCCGGTCAGGATCAACACCACCGACGGCATAGCGCGCGCAAGCCGTCGCGCGAGCAACGAACCGAGTGCGCCGCCGCCGCCCGTAATCAGATACACGCCGCGCTCGCGCCACTGCGGCTCGACAGCCCCGGCCACTGCCGCATCGCGCCACACGCGGCGCGACAGTACGCCGTCGCGGCAGCGGATGAGCGATGCACGCAGATGCCGCGCGGCCGTTTCGGCCTGCTCGCGCACTCCGCGCGCGGCGTCGTCCGAGGACGCGTCATCGCACTGAATGAGCTGGCCGGCAAACGCCGGTTGTTCGAACGCCAGGCTGCACAGCATCGCCTCGAGCGCGGTCAGCAGGTCGCCACGGCCGCCGGACGGTACCAGCACTTGCACGCGAACGGCGGCGCCAGAGCTGTCGGGCAGGAGGCGTTGCAGTTCGGCAAACAGCGACAGCGCGCTACCCGTGAAGTCGCCGTCGACGGAATCGGCAATATCGCCACCGGCGGCGACACGACAGTGGCCAGCCGGCCATTGCGACATCAGCCGTCGTGCCGCGTTCGCGTCCCATCCGCACAGCAGCACGTCCGTCACGCGCCCGCTTCCGGCCTCCTCGCTAGACGCCGCAGACGGCAACCGCTCCCATACGGGCACGCGATAGCCGAGACGCGGCGCGGCCGGCGCACGCGCCGTGCTGGCGCGGTCCGGCGTGGCCGGCTGCGGAACATCGGCGCCCGCCGACGGCAGCCAGTAGCGCTCCTTCGCGAACGGATAAGTCGGCAGGTTCGCCCGGCGCGGCCGACGGCCTGTTGCGCCAGCATCGTCGCGATACAGGTGTTCCCAGTCGAGATCGATGCCCTCGACCCAGGCAGTCAACAGCTGCGTGTATTTGCGTTTTTTGAACCAGACATCGATCAGCGCGTGACTGTCCTGGTCCGCGCCGAGGAGCGGCAGCAGCCGGTTGCCGTTCGCACGGGTACCGGCAAACGTGCGGCGCTCGTCCGGCCGCCCGTCCAGATAGCGGTTCAACAGACCGAGCAGCTCGTCGCGCGAATCAGCGATAAACGCGACGCGCGCCTCCCAGGGCTCGCGCCCTGTCTGCAACGTGTACGCGATACTGGCGAGTCCGGCAGGCGGACGCAGCCAGTCCTTCGCGCTGCGCGGCTGGCCGCCGGCCCGGGCCTGTGCACAATCGGCCAGGTATGCAGCCAGTGCGCGCGCTTGCAGCGTCAGTTGTTCCGACGTGCGCGCCGATAGCGGTACCAGACACGGCTCGCCGGTGTCGCTGTCGGCGGCCGGCAGCGGGTAATCCTGCAGCACGATATGCGCGTTCGAGCCTCCGGCGCCGAACGACGAGATGCCAGCGATCCGTCGCTCCCCCGAGACCGCCCAAGGTTGCCGCTGCTGGACCACCGAAAACGGACTCGCGGCGAAATCGATGTGTGGATTCAATCGTTGTGCATGCAACGACGGGAACAGCTCGCCGGCGCGCATCTGGCCGATCACCTTCGTCAGCGCGGACATTCCCGCCGCCGCCTCGCAATGGCCGATGTTCGACTTGACGGAGCCGATCGCGCAGAACTGCGTGTCTCCGGTATCGCGTGCAAACACGTCGCTCAGGCCGGCGATCTCGATCGGATCGCCGAGCGAGGTGCCGGTGCCGTGCGCCTCGATGTAACTGACCGAACGCGCGTCGACGCGCGCGTGTTTCAGCGCCCGGCGGATCACGTCCTGCTGCCGCTGCGGCTGCGGCACGCTGTAACCCTGGCTCTTGCCACCGTGATTGATCGAGCTGCCGCGGATCACCGCGTAAATCGGATCGCCGTCGCGCTCCGCGTCGGCAAACCGCTTCACGCAGATGACGCCGACGCCTTCCGACGGAACGTAACCGTCGCCGTCCGCGCCGAAGCTGTGGCAGCGGCCGCGCGGCGAGACGAAACGGCCTTGGCTCAACAGGTGGTATTTGTTCGGATGCAGGTTCAGATTGACGCCACCGACGAGCGCCATTGCGATATCGCCCGACGCGAGTTCGCGACACGCCAGATGCAGGCAGGTCAGCGAACTCGAACACATCGTGTCGATCGCAAGGCTCGGACCGCGCAGATCGAGCGCATAAGACACGCGATTGGCAATGCTCGCATAGCTGCTGCCAACGAGCCGTTCCGGATCGTTGTCTGCACACTGGATATATTCGCTGTACATGACCCCGACGTAGACGCCTGTCTCGCCTGGGCCGGCCGTGTCGCGCGCGCATCGGCCCCTTGCGAGTCGACTGCGGCAGTAGCCTGCGTCCTCGAGCGCCGCCCATGCGTGCTGGAGGAACAGACGTTCCTGCGGATCCATGATTTCCGCCTCGCTCGGCGAAATATTGAAGAACAGCGGATCGAATTCGTCGACGCCGTCGATGAAGCCTCCCCACTTGCTCGCGTGCGCGCCAGGGCGATGGCCGTCGCTGTCGCGGTAGTACGCATTCCAGTCCCAGCGCTGCGCTGGAATTTCGCCAACCGCGTCGACACCGCCCGCGAGGTTGTCCCAGAACGCAGCAATGTCGGTCGCGCGTGGGTAGCGCCCGGACAGGCCGATGATCGCGATGTCAACTTCCGGGTCGCCGAACGACGGCAACGCGCTGGGTCGGTCGCGCTGCGCAGCGTCCGGCAGGTCGGTCGTGGTGCCCGGATGCGCCGCGCGCCGCGCGCCGACTGCTTCGATCTCCTGCTTGGCAGGCGCTTGCACCGGTGCCTGCGCGGACGCGGCCGGCGTAATCGGCGCCACCATCGCGGTGAGCGGTCCGGCATGCCTGTCGGCGAAATACGCAGCCAGTTCGTCGATCGTCGGGTACTGGAAAAACAGCGTCTTCGGCAGGGTGCCAAAGGTCTTCTCGAGTTCGCGCGTCGCCTTCATCATGTCGACCGAATCGATGCCGTACTGGTCGAGCGGCTGGTCGGTCCGTAGTTGATCCGCCGACAGCTTCAGTGCGGCGGCGACGACCCGATGCAGCAGGCGCGCGGCGGCGGCGTGTCGTGTCGCCGCATCGGCTTGCGGCGTGTCGGGCACGCGCTCCGCGTCCGTCGCTCGGCGCTGCACCGCTGCAGCGCCGAGCGTTCCTTCGTCCTGCTGAGCATCGGCGCGATCGGCGCCCGGCAAGTGGCGTTCGAGCCGGTCGCGGTCGCCCGCCGCCGCGATCAGTTCGGTGCACGGCGCCACGAGTCCGCGGCAGAACGCCTCGATACCGAGCGCAGCGCGCATCGGCCGCATGCCGGTCGCGCGGTACAATTGGTCCGCGTCGAGCGTTGCGTCAGCCATCCCGCCATCCCACAGCGGCCAGTGGATACACAGCGAGCGGCCATGCGCGGCGCCTCGGTCGACATCGGCCTGGCGCCGTTCTGCGTACCAGCCCAGATACGCGTTCGCCACGGCGTAGTCGCTCTGTCCGGCGTTGCCGAAGACGGCGCTACCCGACGAGAACAACACGAAACAGTCAAGCGCCATGTGGCGCGTCGCCCGATCGAGATTCGCCGCGCCCAACACCTTCGGACGCAGTACGCGCTCCCACTCAGCGTCCGTCTTGTTCACGAGCAGGCCATCGCCGATCACGCCCGCCGCGTGCAGCACGCCGTGCAGCGGGCCATGCTCGCGCTCGATCTGCACGACGACGTCCCGCAACGCGTCGGCATCGGCGACATCGACGCGGTACTGCACGACCTGCGCGCCGGCATCGCGAATCTCGCGCAGACGCTGCTGCTGCCGTTC
The DNA here is from genome assembly GCF_041477645.2 of Xanthomonas sp. NCPPB 1325. NCBI lineage: Bacteria > Pseudomonadati > Pseudomonadota > Gammaproteobacteria > Lysobacterales > Lysobacteraceae > Xanthomonas > Xanthomonas sp. NCPPB 1325. The sequence continues at coordinate 643,416 of NZ_CM192985.1, read as the reverse complement.
GTCGAGCATCGCCGGGTCGCCGCGGCCGAGCAGGAAGATGCGTGGCGCGGCGACCGACACCGCGATATCGCGCGCGAAATCGAGGCCGAGATGCCCGGCGCCTCCGCTGATCAGGTAGGCGCCGCCGTCGCGCCAGGCATGCGCGGGCGCGGGCGCATCGCCGGCGAGCGGCTTCCAGAGTTTCACTTCCCGCTCGCTGGCGTAGCGCACGCAGTCGGCGCTGTCGCCCGCGAGCGCCTCGCCGACGAGCGCGTCGGCGATTTCGTCTACGGTCGCGGGCCGGGCCCAGGACACGAGTTTCGGCTGGCGCTGCGGATATTCGGCCGCGACGCATTTCAGCAGCGCATGCGCGCTATGCGCGAGCGCCGATGCGTCGTCGATGGCCAGCAGCAATCGTTCGGACTCCCGAGGCGGTGTCGCGACGCACTCCTGCAGGCAATGCTTCAGGCTCAGGCTCCCCGCGATCGGATCGCCGCCGTGCGCCACCGCTTCGGAGTCGATGCGGACGACCTCGGGCCTTCGCAGACCTGCCGGCCAACGCGCGTTCAGCGCCGCGACGAGCGCCTCGCCGGTGTGCGCCCCAGCGCCGAGATCGCCGACCAGCACGATCCGGTGCGCTCCGGGCTGCGGCTCGCGCCCGGTCCGCAGTGCAAGCGGCACGGAGCGCCAGACGGGCTGCGCAAGCAGCAGCGCGTATTCGTGCGACGCATGCGTCCGCCGGGCGCGCGACGTCAGACCCTTCAGGCTGACGCAGAGCCGCCCCCCGGCGCCGTGGAGGTCGACATCAACGCGGCTGACCGACCCAGCGTCGATCGCGTGACGGGTAACCCGTGCCCGCATGCGCGACTCGCATGCACGCCACACGCTGATCTCCTCGACCGCGAACGGCAGACCGGCTTGCGTGCCAGCGGCGTCCGCGTCCGCAAGATGGAAACCGACCGCGGCCTGCAGTGCGCCGTCGAGCAGGCTCGGATGCAGTAGCATCCCCGGCAGGCTCGACGCGAGCGACGCCGGCAACACGAGATCCGCGTACAGGCAATCGTCCGACTGCAACGCGACCTGTTGCAGCGCGCGTTGCCGCGGGCCGTATTCGAAACCGCGTGCCGCCATGAAGCGATAGCAAGTCTCGGCGTCGAAGCCTGTCAACCCGGACGACCGCTCCGACGCCGCGAGCGGGTCGGCCGACGCCGGCGCCGGCGCCGGCAGGTAGACGCCCATACAATGAACGGTCAGTTCCGCATCGGTCGCAAGCGCGCCAGGCGCGGTCGCGTCGAGGCGCGGTGCGGCCTCGGCGAGCGGCAGCGCGGTCGAGGCAAGCGTGAATCCGATCCGGCCGCGCGCGTCGGCCAGCAGCTCGACCACGAGCAGATGCGCCTCGTCGCCATCACCGTCGCCGTCGAGCGGGAGCGGCCGCTCAAGACTGACATGCTTCAGCACGAAGCCGTCCGACGGCATCATGCCCGCGTGCCGGACCGCTGCGCGCACGAACTCGAAATAGGCGGCAGCCGGCAGCACGCGCACGCCGTCGATGCGGTGATCGGCAAGGAAGAACTCGCGGCCGGTCAGCGCGCAGATCAGCACCGCGCGCGCGCCGCTGCCGGAATGAAGACCCACTCCCGGCAGGCGCGTATGCAGCCAGCGAACGACGCCCGTTGCGTCGACGCAGCCCGAACGCCGATATTGGCGCAGCAGATCCAGCGCTTCGTCGCGCCGCAGATCGCTTCGCTCCACTTGCCCAAAGATGTCCAGAGTGAAATTAGCCATGAGTTTTCCGTAGTGGGTCTTGCCGGCGGACGCCGAAGCGCCGTCGCACGACCAGGTTCAGAGACCGGAACGAACAATCTGCAGCGCCGCGTGCGCGTCCAGATTCCGGTGCATCAAATCGTCGATCACTGAGGCATACAGGGCCTCGTCGAACGCATCTTCGTCTCCGCCATCGCCGACACCCGCTCCGGGCTCCGCGCACGACGTCGCCTGCGCGCAAGCACGCCAGTACGACGCACCGGCGAACGGATAGGTGGGCAAATGCAGCCGGCGCGCAGACACCCCCGGATCGCGCTGCAGGCGCGTCCAGTCGACCTGCGCCCCGTTGACCCAGACGCGCGCGACGCCCGCCAGTTCGCCGTCGTCGAGCAGACGTCGCACATCGGCATCGGCGTGCCGTGCGCCCGCGCCGCGCGCGCCAGTGCCAGTGCCAGTGGCGTTGCCGGCCTCGCCCTCCAGCACGAGCCACGCGTGCAACTGGCCGAGCACGGCTTCGACGCTGTCGCCGATCCACGCGGCGCGCCAATGCATCGCCTCGCGGCCGGTCTGCAGAGTGAACGCAAGATCGGTAATCGAGACGCCGGCGCCATCCGTTTCCAGATAGCGCGCGAGATCGCTCACTTTCCTGCGTAGCGCGTCCGCGCTTTTCGCGGACAGTACGACGATCTCGGGCGAGCACGTGGCACCGGTCGCGGATGGCGACGCGGCGGTCCGGCGCTCGGGCGCCTCGGCGATGATCACGTGCGCGTTCGCGCCACCCGCGCCGAACGACGAAACGCCAGCGATGCGCGCCGGCACGCCGTTGCCCGACCTGCGTGGCGCCCAGTCCGCCAATTGCTGCTGCACGCGGAACGGCGTGCGGCCGAAATCAATCTCAGGATTGGCATCGGACGCGTGGAGCGACGCGACCAGCTGGCGATGCCGCATCTGCAGCAGCACCTTCGTGATGCCGGCGACGCCGGCCGCGCTCTCCAGATGGCCGATGTTCGACTTCACCGAGCCGATCGCGCAGTGCGCGGCGTCGCCACCTGCGTCGGCTGCACCGGCGAACACGTCGGTGAGCGCCGAGATCTCGATGGGGTCGCCGAGTGCGGTGCCGGTGCCGTGCGCCTCGACGTAACCGATCTGCGCCGGCGTCACGCCGGCGCGTTCGAGCGCCCGGCGCAGCGTCTCCGACTGCCGGACGGGATTGGGCACCATGTAGCCGTGCGTTTTTCCGCCGGCGTTGATCGCACTTCCCTTCAGTACTCCGTGAATCGCGTCGCCGTCGGCCAGCGCCCTGCGCAGCGGTTTGATCACAAACGCACCGACGCCCTCGCCATCGACGAACCCGTCCGCATCGGCGCCGAACGCCTTGCAGCGATCGCCCGGCGATAGCATCGTCATGGCGCACAGCCCCTGGTACTGGACAGCATCGACGATCAGGCTGACGCCGCCGACGATCGCCGCCTCGCATGAACCGCACAGCAGGCTTTCGACCGCGGTATGCAACGCGGTCAGCGATGACGAGCACGCAGTGTCGATGGCCATGCTCGGGCCGGACAGATCGAGGCAGTACGAGACCCGGTTGGCGATCGACCAGAAATTCGGCTGCGCGTTGTAGACGCCGTTCATCGCGCCAACGAACACACCGACGCTGCCCGTGTCGCTAAGCCCGCGTGGCGTGTAGCCGGCGTCCTCGATCGCACGGTAGGCCTCTTCGAGGAACAATCGCTCTTGCGGGTCCATCCGTTCCGCATCCTTCGGCGAGATGTGGAAGAACAGCGGATCGAAGCGATCGATGCTGTCCAGAAACCCGCCCCAGCGCGCATAGATCTTGCCGTCCTTGCCCGGTTCCGGATCGTAGTAGTCCTGCCAGCGCCAGCGCGACGGTGGGACTTCGCTGATGCAGTTCACCCCATCGCGCAGATTGCGCCAGAAAGCTGCGAGATTCGGCGCTCGCGGAAACCGGCCACTCATGCCGATGATCGCAATATCGGTGTCCGCGATGCCGTCGTCTCCGGCGCCGTGCCAGTCATCGCGCGGCTTCGGCGCCTCGTCGTCCGGACGGCCCGCTGCAGGGTCCAGAGCCACTGCGACGAACCCGCTGTCCGGCACGTCCGGCGAAGCGAGACGAACGTGTTCGACCAGCCGTTCACGTTCGGTCTTCAGCAGATGCGCGGTCAACGCGCGCACCGTCGATACCTTGAACAGCAGCGGGCTGGTGATGTCGGCGAAGTAGTGGCGCAACCGGTTCGTTAACTGGACGATGAGAATCGAGTCGAGCCCCAGCGCCTGGAAATGCTCGTCGGGCGTCAGTTCGTCCGGTTCGAGCTTCAGGGTATCGGCGACGAGCCGCTGCACGAACGCGAGCGAACGCTCCATCAGCGTGTCTTCCGACGGCGGCATTGGCGTGGTTACGGCCGGCAGCGCCGGCACTGCGATGCTGCCCGTGGGCGTTTCGGGCCTGTTGCCCGTCGCGTCCGGCATCGCGCTGGAAGGCGGCTGCGCGCGAACCAGGCCGTCGCTCTTGAACACGATGATCTGCTGCCCGAGGTCATGCTGCTCGCGCGCCGGGAACGCGAGCGCACGCAGCCCCTCGGCCGCGCCGAGATCCGCCCATGCATCGGGCGACAGCGCCGGGCTGCCGGGAATCCGCAGCTCGGGATCCTCGCTGAGCCACCAGCCCGGCAGCAGCCCGAATGTGACATGCCCAAGCACGTCCACCTCGCTGACCTCGTTGACGACCGCAAGGCCGGAAGTGCGCAACGTCGCCTTCAGATGGCGCATGGTGTCGCGCATCGACGTTGTCGCGTGCAACACGTTGGTGGCGAGCACCACGTCGTAACGGTTCTCGGCGATTCCCTGCGCGAGCGGCGCTTTCCCGACGTCGAACAACTGTGTGGTCAGGAACGGATAGCGGGCGCCGTACTGCGAACGGCCGTGAATCAGAAACGCCTTGGATACGTCGGTGTAGCAGTATTCGGCGATGTGCTCGTGCCATGGCTCGAGCCGGCGGAGCAGGCCGGCTGTCGTGCCGCCGGTGCCCGCGCCGATTTCGAGCAGGCGCAGCTTCACGTCGGGCTGCATCCGTACCCGCGCCTCGACGTAGGCGGCGATCACCTCGCTCTGTACGGCATTGAAGTGGTCCGACACCGCATTGTTGCGGTAGATGCCCTCTACCCGGGCCATACCGCCATCCGGGAACATCACGTCGGTCGCGGTGACGCGGCCAAGCAGGATGTCGCCGAGCGCGCGCAGGCAGCATTCGAGCAGGTCGATCTGCGCGACGTAGCCGGGCGCGGACACGTAATCGGCGGCGAGCCGTCGCCAGTCGGTCCACAGCGTACTGATGGCGACGGCCGACACCCGGCAAGACAACTCGCCGCCGGCGTCCGTCAGATGGCCGGCCTCGACAAGCAGCCGATGGCTCTGCCTGAGCCATTTCTCGTAGACCTCGACATGCTGCGGCGCATAGGCGCGCAGTCGATCTCCGAACGCAGCGGCGCGCGCGCTCGTCGTACTTTCCGGCGCGAGCGCCGCCTGCTGCAGCGTCGCCAGCAGCAGGCGCTCGACGAGCGCGCCCGCGCGACGCCGGAACGCCAGCGTCTCTCGACTCAGTGCGGTGACGTCAGCCGGCGCCGCGACCGCACGCGGCGCGATAAGCTGCGCGGCGACGTCAGGAATCGTCCGCGCATAGCGGTGCATCACCGTCGATGCATCGTAATGGCGCGCGGAAATCGGCCGGGCGATCTTGACGTAGGCGATCTGCGCGCCGGGACGCGCAAGCAGCGCATCGACCGCGCGCAGCCCATCGTCGGCGCCAATCGAATCAAGGCCCGCGGTACCCGCGCGAACGCGGTGCCGCTCGCCCGAGACGATACCGACATCGCCCCAGTAACCCCAGTTGACGACCTTGACGTCGCAGCTGAGCAGCGTGTCGAGCTTCTTCGCGTAGGCGTCGGTGAAAGTGCAACCGGCGACATAGTTGCTCTGCCCCGCCGAGCGCGAAAACGCGTTCAGCGACGAAAAGAACAGCATGAAGTCGAGGGGCTCACGGCTGAACAGCGGATACAGATTCACGCAGGTCTTCAGCTTGGTGTCGTAGCCGAGAGCAAAGGTCGCCTCGTCCATGTGTGCCAACGAGCGGTCGGCCAGCACGATCGGCGCATGCACGACGCCGTGGATCGCGCCGAAACGCGCGACAATTTCTGCGTACGCGCGTTCCAGCTCGAACGGATTCCCCGCATCGGCCTGCAGGTAGGTGACACCGCCGCGGCCGAGCGCGCCGAATGCGTCGAGATGCGTGCGGATCTCACCATCCAGCGGGCGTCGTCCGATCCAGACGACGCGAGCGCCGAACCTCTCGATCATGCGCCGCGACCAGGTGCGTCCAAGGCCGCCCGCGCCGCCGATCACGAGGTAGACGCCGCCTTGGCGATACGACGGCTCGGCGGTGCCTTCATCGACGACGCGTACCAGACGCTGCCGATACCAGCGGCCATCGCGATGCACGCGAACATCGCCGTCGGAACCGGCCGTTGCCGCCAGATGCGCGTCCAGCGCGCCGAAGAAGAGGCCGCCGGCGTCAGCCGGTGCGTCGATGTCCCAGTGCCTGACGGTCCAGTGCGGATACTCGTGCGCGACGGCACCGGCAAAGCCGACGATGCCGGCATCGGACACGTCGTGGCGCCCATCGGCAGCGAGCGCATGGACGTTGCGCGTGACCACGGTCAACGCGAGCGGCGCAACGTCGAGACCGGCGCCGATCAGCGCTTTGATCGACCGGAACAGCGGCAGGATGCCGTGCGCCTGACGCGCGATCAGCACATCCGGATCGAGGCCGTCGTCGGTGCCACCACCGGCGATCCAGAGCACATGCGGGGCGACACCTCTCGCGTCCGCCACGTGTGCCTGCAATGCGCGGCGGAACGCATCTTCCGTCCCGTCAAGACCGTCGAAGAACGCGACATTGCGCGCTCTGCCGAGCACCCGACGCACCTCGTCGTTTGCGCCGAACACCCACAGCGCGTCGCGCTCGGGCGGCGACACCGCATCGGGGGCCAACAGCGGTTCCCAGATCGGGCTCAGCGTGACCTCGCCGACGGGCAGCATATCGCCATCCGGGCCGGCCGCGCGATCTTGCGACGCGTCGGCGCGGGATTCGCGCACGGGAGCCGCAGCCTGGCTGCGCGTATGCAGCCCGCGCAGCATGATCAACACGCTGCCGTCGGGCAGCGCGATATCCATGTCTACGCTTGCATCGTCGTCGCGGCTCGGGCGAATCCAGGCCCACAGTCGCGATGCGCGAGGCTGCCGCACGATCTGCATCGCGTCGAGCGCGAACGGCAGGCGCGCTTCGCGCTGCCCGCGATCGGGCGCGAGACCGATCACTGCCTGCCAGGCGGCGTCGAGCAGCCCCGGATGCAACCGGTAATGGCTCGCACTGTCGACAAAGGCCGCCGGCAACACCAGCTCGGCGAGCACATCGTCACGGCCGACGAACAGCCGCTCGAGCGCGCGATGGCCCGGCCCATATTCGATCCCGACCTCGCGATAGCGGTGGTAGCATTCCTCGGCGGAGATGAGCGAGGCGTCGCGCTCATGGCGCATCCGGTCGAGGTCGAGCTTGCCGGCCGGCATGGACGCCGTCAGCGCGATCTCGCCCTCGGCACACGCGTCGCCGCCGCCGTCGTTGAGCCGGTATCGCCACGACTGCACGTTGGCGCCGGACAACAGTTCCAGTGCGACTGTCGCCCGCGCGGGCTCCCAGACGACCGGGCGCGACCAGACGACATTGCGCAGCACTGCGCCCGTGTCGCCGGTTTCGCCGGCCGCGATGCACGCCGCTGTCAGCGCCATCTCCAGACTCGCCACGCCCGGCAGCAGCCGCAGTCCCTGAACCCGATGGTCGGCGAGGAAAAACTCGTTACCGGAAAACGACGAGACGAAGCGACGCGTGCGTGCGTCGACGGGCTCGTCGCGATGGAGGAGCGGATGCAGCGCATGCGCCGACGTCGCATCGCCGGCAGACGTCGGGGAGGCGGGTATTGCAGCGGTGGGCGCTGAAGGCCCCTGCGACGCCGGCTCCGGATTGGGAAGCCAGTACGCCTTGCCGCCAAAGGGATAGGTCGGCAGGCTGACACGCCTGCCGTCGCCAGCGAGGGTATCGCTCCACACGTCCAGGTCGCCATGCGCCCATGCGCTCACCTCGCGCAGCGAGTCCGGCGCGAGCGCAGTGCCGCGATACGCCGCGGCGAGCGCATCGTCCAACGGCTGCGTATCGGCCTTGCGCGCGGCGTCGCCGGCGCGGCCGATGGCGATCCCTTGCCTTGCGAGTTCGTGCGCGTCGCCACCTGATCGCGCGCGAGTCAGCTTGCGCTGCAGGTCGTCGAGATCACACGCAACGAACGCAAGCCGGTGCGGCAACGCCTCGCGGCCACGCGCGAGCGTGAACGCCAGATCGCGCAGCGCCAGCTCGCCCGCGGGTCGCGATGACAGGAACGTCAGCAGATTGCCGACGATCTCGTCGAGTTCCGCCGGTCGGCGCGCGGACAACCCGATCGCGAGCGGACGCTGCGCGGTTTCCGGCGTGGCGCCCTGGGTGATCACGTAGGCCTCGGCCGCGTCGACCACGACATGCGCGTTCGAGCCGCCCATCCCGAAGCTGCTGACGCCAGCGCGCCGCTGCGGAGCGGGCCAGTCGTGCGTCTCGCGCACGAGATGGAACGGGCTGCCGTCCAGCTCGAGATACGGATTCGGTTGCTTCAGGTGCGGATTGCCGGGGATTCGGGCGTGCTTCAACATCAGCACCGTCTTGATGAATCCAGAAATGCCGGCGGCGGCTTCGAGATGGCCGATGTTCGCCTTCACCGAACCGAGCGCGCAGTGCGCAGAGGCGGCGGCTCGGCCTTCGGCCAGTTCGGCGAACGCGCGCACGAGCGCTTTCACCTCGATCGGATCGCCAAGCGAGGTGCCTGTGCCATGCGCCTCGATGTAACCGACGCTCGCCGGGTCGATGCCTGCACGACGGTAGAGATCGACTATCAGCTGGCGTTGTGCGTCGGGATTCGGTGCCGATGGCGAGCTTGAGCGGCCCCCGTGATTCTCGCCACTCGCGGCGATCACAGCGTCCACATGGTCGCCGTGCGCGATCGCATCGGACACGCGCTTGAGCACGACGACACCGACGCCCTCGCCGCGGCCGAAGCCGTCGGCCGCGCTGTCGAAGGTCTTACAGCGCCCGTCCGGACTCAGCATGCCGGCGGCGCTCGCCGCCTCGGTGACGGCGGGATTGGCGATCACGTTGACGCCACCGACGATCGCGATCTCGCAGTTGCCGCTCGCCAGGCTCTCGCAGGCGCGGTGAATGGCGACGAGCGAGCTCGAACACGCCGTGTCGATCACCTCGCTCGGGCCGCGCAGGTCGAACAGGTAGGACACGCGGTTGGCGATCATAAAATGCGCCAAGCCAAGATGGGTCGCCGATTCTGCGCCGATCCGGCTCAGCCACAGATCGCGGTAATCGCTCGTCGTCACGCCGACGAACACCCCGACGCGGCGCTTCGCCAGATCGCCGATCCGGTAGCCGGCATCCTCGACAGCGCGCCATGCGCACTGCACGAACTGGCGGGACTGCGGATCCATGAACTCCGCCTCCATCGGCGTCAGGCCGAAGAATTGCGGATCGAAGCGCTCGATGTCGTCGACAAAGCCGCCCTCAAGCGGCGGCGTACGGTCGCCATCGATCGTGTCGCGTGCGGACAGCGCCGCGCGCAGCCCGGACATGCGGCCGATCAAGTCACGGTTCTGGGACAGATTGCGCCAGAATTCGTCCGGGTTGTCCGAGCCCGGAAACCGGCAGCTCATCCCGATCACCGCGATGCGCTCCTCTGCCACGGGCGGTGCGACGGCCTCGACGGCAGCGGACCGCGCCAGATCCGAGGCGAGCGACGCCAGCGCGTCGCACGACAGGTCCGGACATGTGCGCGCGAGATGTTCGCCGAGCGCGCGAAGATCGGGGCACTCGTAAAACAGTGTCGGTTGTATTTGAATCGACAGCGCAGCGCTCAACGTGTCGGCGAGCTGGATAAAATCCACGGAGTCGAGGCCGAGCCGGTAGAACGCGCTGTCCGCCGTGACCGCCTGCGGCGCGTCCGGGCAGTGCGCGGCAACGACCGCGATCAAGCCGTCAAGCAGCATCGGCGCTGGCGCAGCGCCGGGTGAAGCCTTGCAGCCGTTATCGCCGGCACGCTCGCGCTGGCTGGCGCCAGCGTCATGCACGGCGTGTCCGTGGCGTACGACATGGTTAGCGCGTGCAGGGCCATCGGATTCCTGCGTGACGCCGGCAACGGCCTCACCGGCGTCTGGCGAGGCGTCCGCTCGCATCGGCACGCTATTGAACTGCGCAGCCAGCCGCTCGCGATATGCCTCGACGAGATGGTCCGCGAACGCCCCAAGCGCGGGATATTCGAAGAACAGCGTCGGCTGCAGGCTCAGACCGAGCCGTTCGCCGAGATCCCGCGCAAGACCGATCAGGCTGATCGAGTCGTAACCAAGATCGAAGAACAGCGCGCCGTCATCGATCTTGGCGACGGGGATCGTCTGCTGTGCGGCGATGATCGTCTTCAGCGCATCGAGCACGGCAGCACGAAGCCGTGCCGGCTCAGCCGCGACCGCATCGGCGACGCTGCCGGCCACGGCATCGCCGGCAGCGTAGGCGACGACGAAACGGCTGTCGAGCATGCGCACGATCCGCTCGCGATCGGCGCCTGGCGCGACCAGCAGCACGCCATCGTCGGGCATACCGATCGGGCATGCGTTCAGCACTGCGTCGAGCACATCCAGGCCCTGCACGGCCGACAGTCCTTCGAGCCCGGTCAACTCACGCATCATTGCGCGGCGCTCCGGCGGCATCTCCATGCCGCCGTCTAGCCAAAGCGGCCAGCCGATCGCGAAGCTTCGGCCGCGCCGGGTACCCGCGAGCACGTCGCGATTGCGTCGCACAGCCAATCGGTTGACGAACGCGTTCGCGACCGCGTAGGCGGCCTGCCCGGGGCTGCCGAGCGCGGACAGCGACGAGAACATAGCGAAGCACTTCAGGTCCAACGCACGCGTCGCGTGATCGAGGTTGACGCTGCCGCGCAGCTTCGGAGCGAACACGGACTCCGCGGCCGCCGCGTCGCTATGACGTAGATACGCATCGTTGATCACACCGGCGCTATGAATCACGGCGTCGAGGCGCCCATGCTGCGCGACGATGCGGGCGACCGCGCGTTCGACGTCGCTCTGATCGGCGACATCGACCGCGACATAGTCGATCGTCGCGCCCGCCGCGCGGGCGAGCGCGTGCCACCCGGACGGCTCTGCACGACGGCCGCTGATCGTCACCCGCATCCCGCGCGCCGCGAGATCGCGCGCGACATGCAGCCCGATCCCGCCCATCCCGCCGACGAGCCAGACCACGTCGCCGCGCTCGAGCGGACGCACCCCAAGGCTGCCGTCGCGGCTTTGCCCGGCAAGCGTCGCGCGCTCGGGCAAGACGCTCACATCGACGCGCCGCGCGTGGCGCCCTCCGTCGAGCGCCACACGCACCTCCGGCGCGTCGGGGTCGAGCCGCAACAGTTCGTGTTGCAACCGCAACCGGTATGCGTCGGCAGCCGGGTCGGCGACTCCGGACACGGCGTAGAACACGGTCCTCGCTGCCAGCCGGCCGTATTCGAGCGCGGCCGTCGCGCACAACGCTTGAAGGCTCGGCATCACATCGTCGTGCCCGGAGTCGGGCACCAGCATCAGCACGTGCGCCGCGCGCGTGCCCGACGCGCCGGCGAAGTCGCGAAGCATCTCGAACGCCTGCCGGTACGCGCGCTCCAGGCGCGCCACGGCGTCGTCGTCAGGTTCGGCATCGGCGGTGGCGTCGGCGCAATCCAGGCGGCACAGCCGCGCCGCCGGATCGAGGTCGCGCAGCAGCGTCTGCAACGCGACGTCGTGCTCCGGCACGAAGAACAGCCGGTCGACGTCGGTCGCCGCCTGTACCGAGGTCAGCGCCGGAACCGGCGCATCGCGCCAGCCCAGCGTCGCCGTCGTCACCGGCACGGCGCTGGCGCGCGTGGCCCTATCCGTCGTCTCGCGGCGCTCGCCCGGCACCCAGGGCCGCACCGAATACCCACGCATCGCTGTCGCGACGTGACCGCGCTCATCGAGCAGATCCACGTCGTAGCGTTCGAGCTTTGCGCCCTCGCCGGACACGCGACGCACCAGGATGTAGCCGCTATCGGCTGGTCGTGCGTAATCGAATACGCTGTCGATGCCGTAAGGCAGACGATGTGCGCCGGCCTCGCCGCGCGCGGCGATCCACATCTCGACGGCGCCGAACGCCGCGCTGAGGATGCCCGGATGCCAGTGGAACGGCTCGCTGTGACCGGCTGGCAGCCGGTACTCGGCGATCGCCTCGTCCTCGCCGTGCTGTAGCCACGTCATCACCTGGAACGCCTCGCCGAACGACGATGCCGTTTCGACCAGCGCGGCCATTGCGTCGCGGTCGAGCCGGCCGGACGTGCGTCGTACGACGGCATCGACGTCTACCCTGTCAGGCGTCGACTCCGACGCAGCGTCACAGCGGGCGACGAAGTGCAGTACCTCGTCGCCCGACGCGCGGCGGCTGCCGATCCGGCAGCGCCGCTCGGCGCCAGCGTCCAGACGCGTCGCGACGGACGCCGGCAGCGCGCCGTCCTGCAAACCGGACGCCTGATACGGTGCGAGCCAGATCACGTCGCGCAACACGCCGGCGTCGGCACCCGCGCACTGGTTCACGTAGCGCGCCATTTCCAGATAACACGCGGCGGGCAGCACCTTCACGCCGGCGATGCGGTGACCGTCGAGAAAGAATTCGCGACCGTCGAAGGCGCTGACATAGTGCCGCTCGTGCGCGTTCGGTGCCGCGTGCACGAGCGGATGCAGGGCGCGCTGGCGCTTCGCCTGCGCGGAACGGCAGCCGCGCATCACCAGCAGCAGCCGGCCGCTGTCGTCGAACACCTCGATGTCGTGGCTGGCGCCGGTCGCGGTGCGCGCGCCGTCACGGCTCGGATAGATCCAGACCCAGCTCGGATCCTGCGGCGCGTCGACGATCGTCAGACTGTCCATCGCGTAGGGCAACGGCAGCGTGTCGGCGGCGCTGTCGATCAGATTGCCGATATTCGCCTGCAGCGCGCCGTCCAGGATCGTCGGCGATAACAGGTAGCCGGCATCGACCCCGGCCGCGCCGGAACGGCCGACCTGCGCGAGCAGCTGGCCACGGCAGCGGAACAGCTTCTTCAGACCGCGATGGCTTGGGCCGAACTCGATGCCTAGCTCCGCAAGTGTGCGATAGCACGCGGCAACGTCGAGTTCCTCGGCCTGATGGCGAAACGCCGATGGATCGAGGAAGCACCGCGCATCGGCGTCATCGGTGTGCGCAATCTCGACCGTACCGCTGCAATGGGTCAGATAGACCGCCGCATCGCCGATCGTATCCGCAAGCCGGCTTTCGATCGTGAAGCGAAAGCGCGGTGCCGAGGCCTGCGCACCGTCGCGGTCGAGATGAACGAACACGGTACGCGGACCGGCGCCGAGCGACAACGGCTGCTGCAAGACCAGGTCGCGCACGACGACCTGGCCCGCCGCGTCCGCCGCGTCCGTGGCCTGCAAGACCGACCAGCGCGTCATCTCCCAGTAGACGACGGCCGGCAGCCAGGGCTCGCCATGCACGCGATGGTCGCGCAAGAACGGCTCCTGCCCGTCGAGACGCCGTGAAAAGCTGTACGCGTGTCCGCGCTCGCCGCCCGTCGCTGCGAGCGGCGGCCAGGGATTGCGCGCCTCGGCCGGCGCGCTGGTCGGCGTCTGGAACCAATACGATTCGCGGGCGAACGGATACACCGGCAGCCGCACGCGGCGGTGGCCAAGGCCGCTCCACAACGCTGGATCGAGCCGATCGCCTGCAACGTACTGTCGGGCCCGCGCCATGAGATCGCCGTTGGCGCCGTGCGCAGCGCTGACCACGCCGCCCGGCGCCGCTGGCGCGTTGGCATCGCCATAGAGCACCGCAGACGCTGAAGGTTTCACCGGTACGCCAGCACGGCAATACGCGGCAAATTCGTCCATGCGCGTCGCGACGCAGGCCCAGCGGTGACGCATCTGGCGCCGTCCGACCGCGAGCGTGAAGCCGACGTCGGCAAGCGACAGCTCGCCCGCGTCAGAGCCGGACGCAAACTCCGCCATCCGCGCAAGCTGCTGGTCGAGCTGTTCGCGTGTCTGCGCGGACAGCACCAGCAACACCGGCTCGTCCGTTGCCGGCCGGCGGCCAGCGGCCGCGACCGGCGGCGCTTCGGCGATCACCGCGTGCGCGTTGGTGCCGCTGAAGCCGAACGAGCTGACGGCCGCCATCCGGCGTTCGCCCGCATCGGCGGCCCACGGACGCAACCGCGTGTTGACATAGAACGGGCTGTTCTCGAGATCGATTTCGGGATTGCCGTTCGCAAAGTTGCACGACGGCGGCAACTGGCGGTGCCGCAGCGCGAGCAGGACCTTCAGCACCCCGGCGATTCCCGCCGCCGTGGTCGTATGGCCGATGTTGGTCTTCACCGAACCGAGCGCGCAGAAGCCGCGGTCCTGGGTGTAGCGGCCGAACGCGTTGGCGAGTGCGGCGAACTCGATCGGGTCGCCGAGCGGCGTACCGGTCCCGTGCGCCTCAATCATTTGCAGGCCGCGCGGGTCGATCCGGAAGCGGTCGTAGACGTCTGTTTCGAGTTCCTCCTGCGAGCGCGCACTGGGCGCCGTGATGCCGTTGGTGCTGCCATCCTGGTTGATGCCCGACGCGAGAATCACGCCGTCGACATGGTCGCCGTCTGCGATCGCGTCCTTCAGCCGCTTCAGCACGATCGCGCCGACGCCCTCGCCCGGCACGAAACCGTCGGCGCGCGCATCGAACGCGTAGCAATTGCCGGTCGCCGACAGCATGCCGGCGCGCTGCGCCTGCTGGTAGAAGCCGGCCGTGCACTGGACGAACACACCGCCGCAAAGCGCCATCGAAATCTCGTCGTTGCGCAGTGCCGCGCATGCCATGTGCAGCGCGACGAGCGAGCTCGAACAGGCCGTGTCGATCGCGATGGCCGGGCCGTGCAGATCGAGGAAGTACGAGATACGGGCCGGGATGATCGACACCGCGTTGCCCCAGTACGACTGGATCGGCGGCCGCTCGCCCGCGTCGCCCGCCGCGCCCGGGCCGGGAAACAGCAGGTGATAGTCGCCGCCGGAACAACCGACATAGACGCCGCAGCGCTGCGCCTTGCCGGGCTCGCCGGCGTAACCGGCGTCTTCGAGCGCTTTCCACGCTTCCTCGAGGAACAAGCGCTGCTGCGGATCCATATAGCGCGCTTCGGTGCCGGAGATCTTGAAAAAAAACGGATCAAATAGCGACAGGTCGTCGAGGAAACTACCGGTATCGCAACGTGCCTGGCCGGTGTCACCCAGGTCCCAGCGTGTGACCGGCGCGATCAGGCTGGTGCCGGAGGCGAGATGCGTCCAGAACGCATCGAGATCCGGCGAGCGCGCGAAGCGCCCGCTCATCCCGATGATCGCGATGTCGTCGTCGTGGAGCGCGCGCGCTCCGCCGCGCGTCGCGTCGTCGGCCGCGCCGGCCATGCGGGCCGGCGTGCCGGCTGCGCGCATGGCGCTGCGCGCCACCGGCGTCGGTTCGCTGACGCGCACGACGATCTTGCCGATGGTCGCCCGATCGGCGAGACGTCGATAGGCATCGCGAAATTCCCGGAACTCGACCACTTCCGAGATCGTCGGCGCGATGATGCCGCGCTCCGTGAGCGACACAAGCTCGTCCCAGTACTGCGCGATGCGCTGCGGGGAACGCGCGCCCAGGCGCGCGAGATCGACGCTATAGAATGTCTGGTTGTCGGACAGCGATGACAGGTCGATATTCCGCGCGGTCTTCAAGGCCGTCATCGCGATCTCGATATAACGGCCATCCGGTGCGAGCGCGTTCAGTCCCTTCTGCAGCGCATCGCCACCGAGCGTGTTGATCACGACGTCGACGCCGCCAGGCGCGAGTCGCTGGATCTCCTGCGCGAAATCTTGCGTCCGGTAATTGATCGCGTGCACGACGCCGAGCTCGCGCAGATACCGCAGCTTCTGCTCGCTGCCCGCCGTCGCGAAAATTTCCGCGCCGTGGTGCTTGGCGAGCTGCATCGCGATCAGCCCGGTGCCGCCTGTCGCGGTCTGGATCAGGACTCGCTCGCCGTGCGTGACGGCCGCCTTGCGGAAGGCATCGATCATCGTGATACCGACGATCGGCAACGCGCATGCCTGCTCGAAGCTCCAGCTCGTGGGCTTCGCGAACACCTGGTTCATCGGACAGACGACCTGCTCTGCGTGGCAGCCCTGGCTCAGGCAGACGACCGCGTCGCCGGAGCGCAACCCTGTCACGTCGGCGCCGACCTCCATCACGACACCGGCCGCTTCGTTGCCTGGCACGAACGGATACGGCGGCATGTTCGGGTACAACCCACGTGCGCACAGCAGATCAGAGAAGTTCAACGAGAACGCGCGCACCGCCACGCGTACTTCGTCGCGTGCAAGGCTGCGCGGCGCTAGCGTCACGATCGACAGGTCGTCGATATCGCCGGGCCCGTCAATCGAGACCGCGCGGATCCGTCCCGGCGCGGCGGCCGGCATCGCGACCGGTGCGGAATCCGGCGTCGGCGCGGGCACGATGGCGCGATCGTGCGCGCCTCTGAACGCCGCGGCGGTGGTGCCGCCCGCCATGCTGCGGGTCGACGCAGGGTCCGTGGCAGCCGTCGATTCAAGCGCGGCGCCGTGCGCATCGCACAGATGGGCCACGAACCGATCGACGGTGTTGTGATCGAAGATCACGGTCGTCGCGATTCGGAGGCCGAGACGCTTGTTGAGCTGATTCACCAGCTGTACGCCTATGATCGAATCGACGCCCTGATCGGCAAAGCTTTTCTGCGCATCGACCTCGTCCGGGGCAATGCGCAGCACGGCCGCCAAGCGT
The DNA here is from genome assembly GCF_041477645.2 of Xanthomonas sp. NCPPB 1325. NCBI lineage: Bacteria > Pseudomonadati > Pseudomonadota > Gammaproteobacteria > Lysobacterales > Lysobacteraceae > Xanthomonas > Xanthomonas sp. NCPPB 1325. The sequence continues at coordinate 626,612 of NZ_CM192985.1, read as the reverse complement.
TCGACGAGCAGCGCGCGAATCGCCTGACGCTCCGGCGCGGCGTCGCGCCGCCCGGGGGCAGGTGCGGCCTGTGAGGCCGGTAAAGCGGGTGCGGCGGCTTCAGTCGGTTTCGCCAACGGCGTCGCGCCGTGCCGTTCGTGCAGGAATCCAGCCAGACGATGCACGGTGTTGTGGTCGAAGATCGCCGTCGTCGCGATCCGCAGGCCGAACAGTTTGTTCAGCCGGTTGACGAGCTGTACGCCGATGATCGAGTCGACGCCCTGGTCAGCGAAACTGCGGTGCGGATCGATCTCATGGGCGCCGACGCGCACCGCGTTCGCGACCTGCTCCAGTACGACCGCCATCACGCCTGCGAACCCGGCGCCGGCGGACGACGTGGCCTCGATCGCTGCGTCCGCAACCGCCGTGCCGCTGACCGCGCCGGTCACGCCATACCGGTCGACAAGATGCGCGGCCAGCAGCGCAACGGTGTTATGGTCGAACAACTCGATCGTGGCAAGCCGTATCCCGAAACGCGCGTTCAGCCGATTGGTCAACTGGATCGCGAGGATCGAATCGAGACCGATGTCAGAAAAGCTGCGCTCCCGATCGATGTCGCCGGCACTGATACGCAGCACCTCCGCGACCGATGCGACGAGCACCGCCACGATCCCGGCCTTGTCATGCTTGTTCTGATCGCGCCGGCTCTGGTCGCTTCGGCTGCGGCTGTCGCGTGCCGCATATGCATCCTCGGGCGCGGACGGCGTCGGCTGCCGGTCGCACGCACGTTGCGCAACGATCACCTGCTGGCCTAGCGACAACGCGCCATCGAGCGGGAAATGCACGTCTGCGAAACCGATACGCTCGAGCTGGCGCGCCCACTCGCCGGGAAAGAGCCCGGGGCACCCCGGCATTCGCACGGACTCGTCGTCGTAGAGCCACCAGCCTTCGAGGAGACCGAACGTTAGATGCGAAAACGCGCAGTTCTCGCTCATTTCGTTCAGCACGAGAAGGCCGCCATCGCGCAGAAACGCATGCGCGTTGCGCAGCGTTCGGTCGACGTTGCGCGTAGCGTGCAGAACGTTGGCCGCGATCACGACATCGTAGCTACCGCGCTTGTTTGCATGCGCATGCTCGGCCGTCAGCGGCGCCTCGATGTCGAGAATCGAAGTCTTCAGGAACGGTGCGTCCGGACCGTAGGTGTCCTGCGCATAGAACAAGAAGGACTTGGAAAGATCGGTGTAGCGATATTCGTCGATCTGCTCGCGCCACGGCAGCAGCTTCGGCAATACCTTGCTGCTGGTGCCGCCCGTTCCCGCACCAATTTCAAGGATTCGCAGACGTACGCCGCTATCGCGCCCGACGCGATAGCTCACGTAGTCGGTCACCGTTTCCGCAACGCCCTCGTTGAAGTAGTCGGCGATCGGATGATTGCGGTGCACGTTCTCAACGAGCTGCATCGATCCATCGGGAAACATCACCGCAGTCGCGGCGGTTTCGCCGCGCAGGATCGCCGGCAGAGTGCGCAGGCAAGCATCCATCAGCTCGATGCCGGCGCGCACGCTCGGATGCGCGCAATAGCGGTCGCGCACCTGTGCCCAGGCCGCATCCGGAGCTTCGTCTGCATCCGGCAAGCCAACGCCGGACACGTCGAGCAGACCGTAGCGCTGCAACTGCCGGCAGCTTTCCTGATACCAGCGCTCGTACGCTTCGACGAGGCGGCTGCGCGGACCGGCGCGGTATGCGCCATCGTGGGCACGGCCGATCGGCAGCGCATCGATCTCGCCGAGCGCCTGGCGAACCTTTAGCAGCGCCGCGCGCTCAACGACCGGATCGCGCAGCCCGTTGTGTTCGTGCAGCGCATCGAGGTGACGTAGCAGCGGGCTCGCGGCGTTGTGCAACCGGTGCTGCCGATAATCGACCGCGGCATCGGGTTCCGTGGCGGGCGGGAGCGAGGCTTCTGCCGCAGCCATCACCGGCAGTCTTGCGGAAGGCGCGCCGGGCGCAGACAAACGTTGTTCGAAGGCAAGTTGCTGCATGTGATTGTCCTGCATGAATTGCGCGAGTCGTTGCATCGCAAGGTTTGGCTCGACCGAGCCGACGCCGGCCGCTCGCATCCGGTGACGGTATTCCGGCGTCGCGACGATCCCGACACTTCCCCAGTAACCCCAATGAACGAGCTTGACTGCACAGCGCCACTGCTGCCCGATCGCCATTGCATAGGCATCCTGGAAGCTGCAACCGGCAGCGTAGTTGGACTGGCCCACGGCTTTCACGAACGAGATCGTGCCGGAGAAAAACAGCATGAAATCCAGGTCGCAATCGCCGAATGTGTGGGTGAGATTCACCGAGGTGGCGACCTTCCCGTCGAGCGCGCGGACGAATTGCGATTCGCTCATGCTTGCGATGCCGCGATCGTCGAGCACGAGCGCCGAGTGAACGACGCCGTGCAGCGTGTCGATGCCGAGTCCGGCGAGCGCATGCCGCGCGCGGCGTAGCGACGCAAGATCCGTTGCGTCGGCCTGCAGGTAGATCGGCGCGGGGCCAAGCGTGCCGAGACGAGCGATCTCGTCGTCAATCTCGCGGTTGCGTGGCTTGCGTCCCAGCCAGATCACCCGCGCGCGGTAGTCGCGGATCATCGCTTCGGTCCAGGTGCGACCGATGCCGCCGGCGCCGCCGAGCACCAGATAGTGACCGCCCTGCCGATACAGCGTCGGGCGCGGCGCGGGTGTACAGATCTCGACCAGGCCGCGCGCGAACCAGCGGCCATCGCGCCAGGCGAACACGACCTGCCCGTCCGCGCGTGGCCAATGCGCCGGCTCCGGGAGTTCGGCGAACGCGCGCACGTCGAGCGCGCGAACCCGCCAGTGCGCGTATTCGCCGGCGAGGCTCTGCGCAAAGCCGATCACGCTTGCGTGCGCAGGAGCGACCGTATCGTCATCGCGCACTTGCTGCGTACCCTCGACAACGAACGTACAGTCCAAGTCCGTGTGTTCGAAACCGTGGCCTACCATCTCCCGAATCCAGCGAAACACCGCGATCACGCCATCGCGCTGGGCGTCGATCAGCGCTGGATCGTCGGCTGGCGTCTGGACCGCCGGAAACGCGAACACCATCTGCGCGTCGGCCGGCAGGGCCGCCAACAAACAATTATCCGGCGCCGCGTGCAGCGGCACGTAACGGGCGAGACGGCCGGCAAAATGCGCGTCAAGCGCGGCAGGCGGCTTTTCGCCGATACTGAACAGCACGACAGGGGCGGGCGAAGCGCCGGATTGGCGATCGGCACCGAGCGCAGTCCAGCCTATCGTCAGTGTGCTCAGGTCGCTGCCGACCTCGTCGACGTCGTCAGCGCGCGTCACGCCGGACGCATCGGCTTCGACCTCGAGACCGGACCCGGTACGGCGCTCGCCGGGCGCCGTGCGTAGCGCGCGCGTGACGAAACCGCGAATCGCGAGCAGCAGCGTTCCGGAAGCCCCATAAATGAAGATGTCGTGCCGCGCCTCGCCCGCGGCCGGCGCCGATTGGTGGTCGCGCACGCGCACCATCACTTCCGGTTCGAGCGGCGCAAGCACATCGCACTGCTGAACGAAAAACGGCAACTTCTGCCCCGCGAGCGCTGCCGCCGGCCAGCTGGCAGGGTCGCCGCCGTGCTGCCGAATCATGTCTAGCATGGCGCTCGCCTGCAATGCGCCATCCAGCAAGCTCGGATGCAGCGGGAATGCCGCAAGCGACCCTGACAGCAACTCCGGCAAGCGCACGCGAGCGGTCAACCCGTCCTGGTTCCAGTGCGCCTCGACGAGACCCAGATAAGCCGCTCCGTAGTGCACGCGGCCCGCAGCGATGCGGCGATAAAAAGCCTCGCCGTCGATCCAGTTCGACGACAGCGGCTGCGGCAACGCCGCCGACGCGGCCACGTCCTCGCCAGCGCCCGCGTCTGTTGCGTGCCGCCCGTCGCCCGTGTCGAGACTGAGTTCGCCCTCGGCGAACACGAACGACTCGCCCGTCGCTGGATCGGCGCCTGTCAGCGCGAACGCGACGGGCGCGCGCCGGTCCTGCGCGTCGCCACCCCGCGCGGCGAGCTCGACGCTCAGCAGCACCTCGTCGCCGTCGCAGACCACCGGTCGCATCCAGACCACCCGCTCGATGCGCAACAACGGCTCGCCGGGGATCGTCCCGTCGGTCATCGCGGCCGCACGCAGCAGTTCGAACGTCATCACCGCCGGCAGCACCGCGCGCTCGTCAACGCGGTGATCGGCGAGGTAAAAATCGTCGCGACGCAGGCGGAACTGCACCTTCCTCGATCCGTCTTCGTCGAGCTGCAACGCGATGCGCGGCGCGGACGTCGCGGCGGAACCCGCCCATGCGGCCCCACCGGTTTGCAAGGCCGGGCCGGCGGCAACCGCGTAGTGCCGGCGCGCGAACGGATAGGTCGGCAGATGCGTCCGACGCACCCGCACGCCGGAATACAGGGGCTGCCAGTCGATGGCGTGTCCCTGTACCCACAGTTCGGCCAGCGCAGCCAGATCGCGGCGCGCGAGCCCGGCCGCAACCGTATCGGCCGCGTCGCCAGCGGCCGGTGCTGTTTTGTCGAGCCGAGAGATCGCAATCGCCGCGGGCAGCGGCGAGGCCTCCGTACCGCGTGCGTACTGCTGGAGCAGCGCGCAGGCCTCGCTTAGGTCGGCCGCGACGATCGCGAGCCGGTGCCGCATCGGCTGGCGGCCGAGCTGCAGCGTGCAGGCCACCGAATCGAGCGGCAGATCCGGATGCGCCGCCAAGTATCCGGCCAGCGTGTCTGCCATCGTCGGCAGCAGGCGCGGATCGTCGGCGGACAGCACCAGCAGCTGCGGTCGGCGTTCCGGCCCGGCGGCACGCCGGGGCGCAGTCCACGCGTCGGGGCATGCTTCGAGAATCGCATGCGCGTTCGTGCCGCCGAGCCCGAACGAGCTCAGCGCGGCGCGCGGCGGATGCGAGGTCTCGGGCCAGCGCGACGCCTCGCGCGGCAGGCGGAAGCACGACGCCTGCCAGTCGATCGCGGGATTCGGCGTGGCGACATTGATGGTCGGCGGGATCGTGCGAGCGTGCAGCGCCAACGCGACCTTGATACAGCCGGCCAGCCCCGCCGCCGTGTCCAGATGGCCGATATTCGGTTTCACCGAGCCGATCGCGCAGAACTGCATCGCGTCGGTCCGCTGCCGGTACACGTCGTTGATCGCCATCACCTCGACGGGATCGCCGAGCCTGGTGCCGGTGCCGTGCGCCTCGACGTACGCGATCGATTCGACGTCGACGCCGGCCGCGCGCTCAAGTGCGGTCCGGATCACTCGGCCTTGGCCCTCCACGCTCGGCGCGTAGAAGCCGCTCTTTTGCCGACCATCGTTGTTGACGGCGACGCTACGCAAGATCGCGTAGATCGCGTCGCCGTCCTCAATCGCCCGTAGCGCGTTCTTCAAAACGATCACCGCGACGCCTTCGCCGGCCATCATGCCGTCCGCGTCAGCGTCGAAGGTCCGGCAATGCCCGCTGCTCGAGAAGTTGAGGCCGGGTTGATACAGAAAGCCCGCATTCGGATGCGGAAACAGCGTCGATGCGCCCACGATCGCCTGCCGGCATTCGCCTGCGCGCAGGCTCTTGAACGCGGCGTCGATCGCGACCAGCGACGACGAGCAATTCGTGCCGATGTGCATGCTCGGGCCGGTCAGACCCAGATGGTAGGAAATCAGCGCCGCCGACGAGCCGGCCTGCGACAGCACGTACGCCAGATAGCGATCGTTGTGCTCGATGTCGTCGGCGTTGTCGAGCAACGTCTGGTAGCCGCTGTTGCCGGTCGCGACGAATACGCCTGTGTCGTCGAGCCCCGCGGGCGCATAGCCGGCATCCTCGACCGCCTTCCACGCATGCATCAGCAACTGGCGCGATTGCGGATCGGCGAACTCCGCAAGCTTCGCCGACAGCTTGAAGAAGTCCGCGTCGAACGTCGTCTTGTCCGGGATAGTGAAACGGATGGGGACGTAGTCGGGGTGGTCGGCCAGTTCCGGGCCGACGCCCGCATCGTCGAGCGCGGCGCGCGACAGCCGTTCCGAGCTCTCGCGGCCGGCCAACAGATTGGCCCAGAACGCGTGGTGATCGACGGCGCCCGGGACTTCGCACGAGATGCCGATGATCGCCAGGCTGTCGGCGTAATACGCGGGCACGACCGGCGACGACATTTCATTATCCACACCGGCGATCAGCGGCGTATCGCCAGGCACTGCGTCGCTTTCGACAGCGACCGGTTTGAGATTGTCAAGGTAGTTCGCTATGTCGCGCACCGTCGCATACCGGAACAGATTCGCGGGCGAAAACACGCAGTCGAACGTCTGCTCGATCGCGCGGGCGAAGAAGACCACCGATAGCGAATCGCCGCCTGCCTCGAAGAAGCCCTGATCGAGATGCACGGGCGCGACGCTCAGCACCTGCTGCCACAGCGCGCGCACTCGCTGCTGTGTGGCGCTCGCGGCAGCGGCGGCGTGCTCGCCGGGCGCCAGCTCGATCGACCTAAGGCTCAGTTCCTGCCGGTCGAACTTGCCGTTGCCGGTCACCGGCAGCTGTGCGAGTTCGACGAAAAAAGCCGGCACCATGTAGTCAGGCAGGCTTGCGCCGACGAATTCACGGAATGCGCGCGCCTCGACGCTGCCGCTCGTGGCCGACGTTTTCGCGCAGTAGTACGCGACGAGATGTTTGACGCCGTTGGTGTGCTCGTGCGCGACCACGACGCAGTTCTCGACGGCCGGATGCTGGTTGACGCACGCCTCGATCTCTCCGAGTTCGATGCGGAAGCCGCGGATCTTGACCTGCGCGTCATTACGCCCGATGTATTCGAGCTCGCCCTGCGCGTTATAGCGCGCCAGATCGCCGGTCTTGTAGAACCGCGCACCCGCGTATTCGACAAAGCGCTGTCGCGTCAGCTCCGGCCTGTTGAGGTAACCGCGCGCCACGCCCGCGCCACCGACGTAGATTTCGCCGATCTCGCCGGCCGGCACCGGCACGCGGTTCTCATCGAGCAGATGGAGATCCAGATCGGGAATCGGTCTGCCGATCACCGACGCATGCGCGCCCTTTATGCCAGCCGTTGTCACCGGCGCATAGGTCACGTGCACTGTCGTCTCGGTGATCCCGTACATGTTGATGAGCGCGGGCCGATGCTCGCCGTAACGCTCGACCCAAGGCGCGAGTTGTGCGAAGTCGAGCTTCTCGCCGCCGAACACCACATAGCGCAGCGACAGCGTCCGTCGATCCGTACCGCCGGTCGCCGCGCGCACCACCGAATAGAACGCGGCCGGTGTCTGATTGAACACCGTCACCTTCTCGTCGGCTAGCACGTCGAGCAGCAGCTCCGTGTCCTTGCGTTGCTCGGCGTCGAGAACGACCAGCCGGCCGCCGTACAGCAGCGCGCCCCAGATCTCCCAGACCGAGAAATCGAATGCCACCGAATGGAACAGGGCCCAGACGTCGTCCCGACCGAAATCGAACCAGTGGGCAGTCCGGTCGAACAGGCGCAACACATTGCCGTGCTCGATCATCACGCCCTTCGGCTTGCCCGTGGTGCCCGACGTGTAGATCACGTAGGCAAGGTCCTCGCGCCGCACCTCGGGGAGCGCATGCGCCGACGCGCGTGCGGCCGATGCCGCGATCGAGCGACCGTCGCGGTCGAGCACGACGCGATGCGCGACGCCTTCGACCGAGGCCTCGCACGCCGACGTCGTGATGGCGTAGCGTGCTCCGGTGTCCGCGCGGATATGGTCGATTCGTTGCCGCGGCGATGCGGGATCGACGGGCACGTACGCCGCGCCGGCTTTCAGGATCGCGAGAATTGCGCCGATCAGTTCCGGCGATGGCGTGGCGCACAACAGCACGAGATCGCCCGGCTTCACACCGAGCGCCAGCAGATGCCGGGCAAGGGCGTCGCTCTCACGATCGAGATCGCCGTACGTGACGTGGCGGCCGTTGAACGTTAAGGCGTGCCGCGCAGGATCGCGCCTGCGCTGTGCGGCGAATCGCGCGGGCAGACTCATGGCATCGAGCGACGGTTGCGCCGCGCCTGCAGCTCCGGCATCCGGCGCGGCTCCGGCATCCGACACGGCCTCGCCATTTGACACGAGTTGGGCATCCGCCATGGGGCAGTCGTCGCGATGCGTATTGCGCGCCGTCAGCACACCCACCGGCTGTCCGGGGTCCGTAAGCGCGTCGTCAAGCACGCCCAGAAATGCGTGTTGCAGCGACAGCACATCGTCGCGCCCGATCATCGCAGTTTTGTACTTCAGATTCACCGCCCAGGTATCGCCCTGCTCGACGACTTCGCAAGTGAGCGGGTATTCGTCGCGCTGGTAGATGTCGTGAGCGAACGTGAGGTCGATCGTGTCTCCGATGCGATGCGGCAATGTGCCGATATCGATCGCGTCGCCAAACTTCTGGTAGGTGAACACGGCCTGGATCGCCTGATGCGGGTCCGAGTGTCGCGGCAGCGCATTTACCAGCCCGGCGAAGGGATACCAGTGGTCGAGCGCGCGATAGACGTAGCGCTGGCAGTCATCGAGCCAGCGCGAAAACTGCTGGGTCGGATCGAGATCGCAAACGACCGGCACCAGGTTGGCGAAGTTGCCCACCGTCGACGCGAACTCGCTCGCAGGGCGGCCGAGCGTCGGCAAGCCGATCGTGAAGCGTTGCGTGTCCCGCCAGGCGGACAGCGCCAGCAACAACGCGCCCATCAGCAGCGTGGCCGCGTTGAACGAACCCGTCTCGCGGAATCCGTGCACGCGGGCGGCCAGTTCGGCGTCGATCGCGAACGACAATCGATCGGTCGCAAATACCGATGCGTCGTCGGCGGCAGGCGCGACATCGAGTTTCGGGTCGAGCGGCGGCAGGCCGTCCGCACACTGCGAGCGCCAGTATGCGAGGCTCTTCTGCCCCGCCGCGGAGCTGAGATGCTCGGCTTCGAACTTTACGAAGTCGAAGAAGCTGGCCGCCGCCGGCGGCGCAGATAGCGCACGCTGTTGCCGCATGGCCCGATAGTCTTGCCAGATCGTCGATAGCCACTGGCTGAGCGAGCTGCCGTCGCAAACGATGTGATGCACGACCAGCAGCACGACTGATTGGCCGGACGCCGTGGCATACAGGTGAATCCGGTACAGCGGACCGTCGTCGAGCGAAAACGGTGCGTCCGCATCGATCTTCGCGCGCGCCACGCACGCCTCGAGCGTGTCGTCGGAATCGAATTCGCGCCACGCGAGGTCACGCCCGGAATCGATGCACTGCACGAGTTCGCGTCCGTGAGCGACGATGCCCGCGTTGAGTAGCTGATGGTTGTTCACGAACCGCTGGCACGCCCGCCGGAACGCCTGACGTTCGAATCCGTTCCCGACCACGCAGGCGACGGCCACGTTGTACAGCGGATCTGCCGGATACATCATCTGCCGCGACCAGATGCCCTTCTGGTTCTGCGATAGCGGCGACATCGCGTCCAGCAGGAAATGCTGCTTCAACCATACCTCGACGTCGTCCCCGTTCAGAACGCGCTGTGCGTCGTCGCTCTTGTTGCTTCCAGGCTCCGTCACTCTGTTCAGTAGACTCATCGAACCGCTCCCGTCTCGCTTTTGCCTCATCGATCCATCCTCAATTCCGGACGCGCAGCGCAGCATGTGCGCCTCGCCCGGGTCACCTTTCGTTCCCGCGCCGCCGGTCATTTGGCGAGAGCCTCGACATCGCCGGACGCCGCGCGCAGCGTGCTGCGCAACTGACCGACCGACAGATCGCCGCCAAGAAAGCGCTCCAGCAGACCGGCGGCCTCGCCAGTCGGCGCATCGCGCGTTGGCAGCGCACGCACGGCGTGACCGATCTCGCCGAACTGCCGCCCGAATGCGGCGACCAGGCTGGCGACCGGCGCGTCCAGATCGCGCAGCATCTCGCCGGTCAGTTCGACGATCAGTTGCGGAAATTTCTGCATCTTCTCGTGCTCGAACAGCGCACGGCTGTACGAGTGGAAGATGTACAGATGTCCATCGATCCGCAGGAACTGGAAGAACATCGAAGCGAGCGGCTGGTCGAGGAAGTGGATGCGGCGCTGCTCGAGCACCGCATCCATGTACGTGGACACGCCGTGCTCGCCTGCGACACTGACGTTCGCCGTATCGATATCCGCGCTGTCCAACACGACATCGCCGACCATCGCCGTGTACCCGGCATAACCGTCCAGACCAACGATCTGTAGCAGTTCCGTCGCTGGAATCCGCGCATGTTGCAACCCGGTCAGCAGGGTTCGGCGCACCGCGTACAAGGTGTCGAGCACGCTTTGCCGCGCGTCGATCTCGAACGGCACGAACGCGACGTTCGAGAAGTCGCCCAGACATGCGGCCAGCGCAGCGCGATCGCGCTGGTTGTGGATCACCTGCAGCACCGGACGATCGTTGCCGAAGAACTCGCGCAACACGACAGCCAGCACTGCCGCGAACAGCTGCGGATACGAAATGCCGTGCTCCCTGCTCAGTGTCGAGATCCGATCGCCAAGCCCGGGCGACACAGACACGATCTGGTTCACCGCGAGCTTGCGCGACGACGGCGCCGATGCGATGTCGTCGCGATACGGCAATCGCATGGCAACATCGACGCCGGACAGCGCGTTGCGCCAGTACGCACGGTGCACCTCGGCGTCGGCCCCGCCCGCATCGTGTTGACGAAGCGCGTACAGCCAGTACTGGTCGCGTTGCGCATAGGCGTCGGCGCGTACTGCTTCCTGGCCGTCGAGACTTTCGTACAGCGCCATCAACTGCGAGAACAGCAGGCCCGGCGTGAACGCGTCCGCGTGTGCGTGATGCGCGACCACACCAAGATGGAACGCACCGTCTGTTTCCGTCAGCCACATCCGAATCGCCGAGCCGCCGTGTTCCTCCAGCATCTGGTGACTGCGGCAGCTCTGGATGAACTGATAGAAGGCCTGACGGCTGCTTGTCGAGATCAGATCAAGCGACACGCATACCAGTTCCGACACGCATTGCGCATAACCGTCGCCAACCTTCACGTAACGCGTGCGCAGCAGGTCCTGCTGCCGCGCGAGCAGGGTCAATGCATGCTGCAGCCGTTCGAAATCGACGGCGGCGGCATACAGGCGGAACACGTGGAACACGTTCCAGGCAGTGTTGTCCATCCGCTCGGTCAGATACAGGTTGCGCGCCTGCTCTTGCGACAGCGGCGCCCACAAGCGTCCGGGTACGAGCGCGCCGAGGCTCGCCGCGACCGCGTCGTGGGGAAAGTGCCGCAGGTGCGCGTCGATGTCGAACGAGCGCGTGGCCAGCAGCACCGCCTTGTCGGTATCGCGGAACACCGCGATACCCGCGTCGAGCATATACGACAGCACCAGATGCCGGTCGATCTGAGGCTCCGGCGCCGACGCTTGCGGTTGCAACGCGAAACTCGCCACGCTGATCGGCGCACGCAGCGCCGCGAGCCGTTCGCCAAACCACGGGTACTGGACCATCGGCAGCGTCATCGCCACCGGATCGGATGTTCTCTCGCGCCCGCCGTCCGGCGGTGAGAACGCACCGAGCCCGTTCAAATGCTCGACCAGTTCCGCCGGCGTACGTCGGTCTAGCAGGTCGACGAGTTGCACCTCGACGCCCATCTGCTCGTTGATCGCCGACAGCAACCGCATGCTCATCAGCGAATCGAAGCCCATCGTGCTCCAGTTCGTATCGGCGCGCAACGCGTCGGGTTGGTCGCCCGTGATCGTCGCGACCTGCCGCAGCAACCAGCGTTCCGGCCGTTCGGCTGCCGGCTCCTCCGGTGCGACGGGCGCCGCGATCGCCTGCGACAGTAACCAATGGCGGGTCCGCTCGAACGGATAGGCGGGCAGCGACAGTGGCGCCAGATCGCTCGCGGCGAATCCGCGCCGAGCGTCGAACGCGACATCGTGCACATACCAGCGAGCGGCATGCGCGAGCGGTAACGCGTCCTGCCCTGTGTTGAACTCCGCGGCATCGCGGCGCAGTGCCGAAAGGCGCGCTTGGTCGGCCGCCGACTCCGCATCGCCCGACGCCGAGTCGAGATTCGTCAGCACGTCGGGATCGGCCTCGTTTGCGAGGAACCGCGCCAGCAAGGTCTCGGTGTGCAAGCGATCGCGCACGCGCAGCGCGCACCGATAACGGAAGTGATTGCGCCGCAACAATAGGTTCGCGGAGAGCTGCGCTAGCGACCATGGCGGCGCCGGCGTGGCGCTTACGTAATCGAGCAGATCGCGGCAGCGCTGCCGCAGCGCGTCGGCCGTGGGCGCGGAGATCGCCAGCAGCACCGGCTCCGGTCGCGCGGACGATGCCGCGAAAGCGGCGGGCGGCGCTTCGGACACAACCAGATGGACGTTGATGCCTGTCGCACTGTACGAGCTGACACCCGCGCGACGCGCCACGCCCGCCTGACGCGGCCACGCCCGGACGCGCGTTGGAAGCTCGAACGTGTCACCGTCGCTGCCGGCGATCGCCGTCGCGGGATCGATGTTCGCGGTCGGTAGCAGCGTGTCGCGATGAAGCGCAAGGATCACCTTCAGCAGATGTGCGATTCCCGAGGCGGCAAATGAATGGCCGACGTTGTTCTCGACGGTGCCGAGCGCCAGCCGCTGCGTGGAGCGCTCACCGAACACTTTCCGCAGCCCTTGCAATTCGACCTTGTCGCCGAGTGGCGAACCGCTCGCGTTGGCCTCGAAGAAGCCGATCGAATCGGGATCGATGCCGAAGCTCCGATAGGTGGACGTCAGCAGATCCGCCTGCGCGACGGCGCTTGGTGCCGCGATGCCCTGGGTCCGGCCATTGTGGTTGCTGCCCCACGCATCGAGTACTGCGTAGATACGGTCGCCGTCGCGCTCGGCCGCATCGAGTGGCTTCAACACCATCGCGCCGACCGCCTCTCCGGGCAGCATGCCGGTCGTACCGGAGAGCAGTGCGGCACCATGTTCCGTGTCGCTCAGCAGGCGGTAGTAATGGCTGGTCGCGATCAGGTTGCGCGTCGAATACACCATCGCGCCGCCCGCGATCGCGATCTCGCACTGACCGAGCCGCAGGCTGTCGCATGCATGCCGAATCGCCATCAGCGACGATGCGCAGCCCGCATCGATCGCCATCGTCGGCCCGGTCAGATTCATGTGATACGCAACGCGGCCAGGCAGCGTCGATTGCGAGACCTGCGGCGCGATGCCCAGTACGGTCTGGACGTGCAGGTTGTAGTCGCCGCCGCTGCCCGCGAACACCCCCCACTTCGAGCCGGCGAGTCGATCGGACACGAGACCGGCATCCTCGACGGCGCGCCACGCCTCCTGCAGGAACAACCGCTCGGCCGGCTCCATCAGTTGCGCCTCGTTCGGACTCAGATGGAAGAACGCATTGTCGAACTCGTCGATGCGCTCGAACAGGCAACCGTAGTCCGTCGCGCCGTCCGCCGAGGCGAAGCGCCCGGCCGGCGCCGCGCGAATCAGGCTCTCGCCCGCAGACAGCACGCGCCAGAACGCATCGACGTCCTCGGCACCCGGAAACCGCGCGGACAGGCCGATCACAGCGACCCGAAACGCGCCCGGTCCGGCGCTGGTCGCCGGCGCCGCGGCTGGCGCCTGTGCGACGATCGGCGCGCTGTCGGCGGGCGTCGCATGTTGCGCCGCGGCCGGGTGCATGCGATGCATCGACGCGAGCACGGGACCGATGACTTCCTCATTGCCGATGCCCTGGCTGCAGAGCTGGAAATGGTCGTTGCCGCCCACGATCACGGTGCGAACCTGCGGCATCTTCTCGACCCATGTATCGAGCACGGGAATCATCGATCCGTGCACGCGCTGCAGCTTGTACAGATAGTTCGGGTTGTAGACCTCGTCGGACGTCGCCTTGGCGGTCTCGGTACGAAACATCAGGATCTCGACCTCGTCCGGCCGCGCGAGCGGTTGCCAGCGGTATTCGCGCATGCTGCGCAAATTGTTTCGGTGCGTGTCGGACATCGACCGCAGGCGCAGGCGCAGGATATCCGCCGCCTGGCGAACGCCCCGCTCGACGATGAGTGCGACGAGGCTCGCCTCGACCTGGTCGGCATCGAGCGCTGCGCCGTCGTCGATCCGCAAATCGGACTCGGTGATCACGAGATCTTCCCATTTGACGAGCCCGGCCTTCTTGCGCTGCCGGAATGCCGGATCGAGATGCAGCATTGCGATCATCAGGAAGTTCGCGTTGGTCAACCAGTTCTGCAGCTCGTCGAGCGCGAAGATGTCCTCGTCGCGTTGGTCGGTGATGAGTGGCGTCTCGAGCATGAACACCGACTTCACGTGCTTGCCCGCGTGTTGCAGTACGCGCGCAACCTCGTAGGCGACGACCCCACCCATCGACGCACCCATCACGTAATACGGTCCGACCGGATCGATCGCCTGGATCACCTCGGCGTAGTACTCCGCCATCTCGCAGGCGTCGGCGCACAAAGGCCGTTTCGTCAGGAAACCGCGCGCTTTGATACCCACCGCGCGGCAGCGTGTGCCGACCGCCGTGACCAGCCTGCCGAACATCGCGACGTCGCCGGACGCCGGATGCAGGCAGAACAACAATGGGCCCTCCCCCTCGGTCTGGAGCGGCACCGCTTCTTCATAGGTGCGTCCGTAGCGGCGCAGGTTTTGCTGCAGTTCCGCCTGACCGAGCCATGCCGGCGGCGAATCGGCAAGCGCCGCGGTGTCGGCCCGCCGGAGCACAGCGAGATGGCCGGCGAGCGCGACGATCGACGGATAATCGAACAGTACTGTCTCTTCGAGATCCAGGCCCAGTCTCGCCGAGAGTTCGCGGACGAAACCGACCATCCGGATCGAATCGACGCCCAGCTCGAAGAACGTCACGTCGTTGTCGAGGATCTCCGTTTCCGGGTACTGCAGGATCGTTCTGACCAGCTCCTTCAGTTGCCGCAGGACCGCATCGGTCACCGGTGCGGCCGTCTCGACGCGCATCCGGCCGGCCGTCGCGAGCGCGACCGGCGCACTGCGACCGGCAGCACCGTCATCCATCCCGGTAGCACGGTCCACGGTGGCCGCGCGCAAGCGCGCGATGTGTTCGCAGAACCTGGCGATGGTCGGGTAATCGAACAGCACCGTCTCGTCGAGGTCGACTGCGAGCCGGTCCGCGATTCCGCTTACGAACGGCACCATCCGAATCGAGTCGATGCCGAGTTCGAAGAACGTCGCCCCGTCGTCGATCGCATCGGCCTTGTCGAAACCCAGTAGCGCACGTATCGCATCTTTCACCTCGGCGACGATCTCGCGCAACGTCGCCTCGGGCGACACAGGTGCAGGTGCAGGCGCAGGTGCAGGCGATGCTGAGGGCGAAGCCGCGGGTCTCGACGCGGCGTCGTTGCGCTGCGCGGATGCCGCGGGCGAGTACGCAGCCACTTCCGGTTCGACCGGCGCCGAGGCTGAGCCCGTGCGCCCACTTACGCCCGGCGCATGCGCTGGCGCGCGCCAATAGTCGCGCGTTTCGAACGGGTATGCGGGCAGCGCGAGCGGCGCGCCATGCGCGTTCGTCCACGCGCTGCCGTACGCATCGGACCAGTCCACATTCTGCCCGTCCACCCACGCCTGCAACGCCACCTCCAGCCGCATCTGCGCATGCACGGACGTCGCAGGCAGCGTGGCATCCCTTTCGCCAGACGTCGGTGGCTCGCCCGACGCCATTGCGCGCAACCGGCCCATCAGCTCCCGGCGGCTCGTGACGACACAGCCGGTGCGCACCTTCATCGCCTCGCGGCCCTCGTGCAGCGTGTAGGCGATGTCCTCCAACCGATGCTCGGGATATGCAGCGAGATGATCGTGCAGATCGGCGGCGACGCGCTTCAAGGCCTCTGCGGTGCGCGCGGACAGCGCGATCGCGACGACGGCGTTGGCGGTACGATCCGCAGGTGCATCCACTCGGTCCGGCGCCTGCTCGACCACCATCACCGCGTAGGTGCCGCCTGCACCCGCAGCCGTGATCAGGCATTTGCGCGGGCCGGTCTGCGCCGGCCAGGGTTCGTAACGCGTGACAAGTCGCAACCCGCTATCGGCGAGCAGATCGCTGTCCAGCGATGTCTCGTCCACGAGTGTCGGGGCGAGCGCGCGGTGCCTGAGCTGCGCGACGACCTTGCTGAGTTGCGCAATGCCGGCGGCGGCTTCCGGATGGCCGATGTTCGGCTTGACCGAGCCGATCGCGCATGGCTGCGTCCGCGTGCGGAACACATTCTTCAACGCGCCCCACTCGATGGCGTCGCCCATGCTCGATCCGTTCGCAGCGGATTCGACGTAGGCGATGTCGTCGACGTGATTGCCCGAGCGTTCGATGACCTTAAGAATCAGCGTCTCCTGTTGCGCGAGGCTCGGCGCGGTATAGCCATGCGTACGCCCGCTGTGGCTGACGCCTGTCGCCGTGATGACCGCGTCGATCCGGTCGCCGTCGGCGAGCGCCGCCTCGAGGCGCTTCAGAACGACCGCGCCGACCGCCTCGCCGGGAATGAAGCCGTTGCCTTCCATCGCGAAGCAGCGCACCTGCGCGTCGTCGCTCAGCATGTCGAGCCGTTCCAGCGCGAGGTAATCGTTCGGATGCAGATGTAGATTGACGCCGGCCGCAATCGCAAGCTCTGCCTCGCCCTGCTGCAGATACCGGCACGCGTGATGAATCGCCGTCAACGACGACGTGCACATGGTGTCGAATGCGATGCTCGGGCCGCGCAGGTCGAGGAAATACGACACACGGTTAGCCATGTTCGCAAACGAGGTCGACGTGACGGTCTCGCGTGCGTCGGCGCCGCCGGATTGCACGGCGGCGCCCGAGGAGAAATGATTGAAACCGCTCTTGGTTGCGCCGACGCAGACCGCGACATTGCGCCCGTGCCGCGAATTGAGCCGCTGGCGCGTGTAGCCGCTACTTTCGAGCGCTGCCCAGCTCGCCATTAGCACCAGCCGCTCCTGCGGGTCGATCGAATACGCGTCGATGGGCGCGATCTGGAAAAAGGCCGGATCGAACTGCGCGAAATCGTCGAGGAACGCGCCCTTGCGGCCGCGCAGCAGCGGATGCACGTCGCTCTCCGGGTCCGCCTGCGGACCGTACCAGCGGCGCACCGGCAGCTCGCCGATCTCGCTCGATTCGGTCTTTAGACGGCGCCAAAACGCCTCGAACGACGGCGCGTTCGGGTAGCGACCGCCGATACCGATGATGGCGATCGGCTGTTCGCGCGGAGGGTCGGCATCGCGCATGGCCGGCGTGTTGGCTGCGCTGCGCATCGCAGGATGCACTGGCGGCCGGGCGGCCGGCGCGTCCGCCGGCTGTATCAGCCGCGCCGGCTCTGCCGCGGAGCGCGTCGCGAGCGCCGGCGCCGCCGGTTCGCTCAACGCATGCGCGGGCACAAAGCGGTCGGCGGGAATATCCTGAATGCGGATCTGCTCTGCCAGATAGCCGGCGAGCGCCTCGAGCGTCGGATATTCGTAGAACAACGTCCTCGGCAGCTGGCGGAAGCTCCCGGCCAGCACCTTGTTCAACTTCGCGAGCATGATCGAATCGAGACCGAGCTCCGACAGTGGCCGATGCGGGTCGATCGCCGCGGCATCGAGTTTCGTCGCGTCGCCGAGCACCCGCTTCAGATACGGATACAGATCGGCCGCGGCTAACACCGAGGGCGCCAGAGTGAGCGCAGACGGCGCCACCGGCTGGCGACCGCCACTCTCCGCTGGCTGCCGACGCGCCGCCGCGGCCAGCAGACGAGCGACCTCGTCCTCGATACCGGTCCCGACGAACACTTGATCCGCGTCCGAGCCAAGCGCACGATCGAGCGCCCGCATTCCGGCGTCGTTCGAGATCGACGCAAGGCCGTGCTGTTCGTGCAACAGCGTCGCTAGCTCGCGGTCCAGCGTCATTCCGCCGTCCCGCCACAACGGCCAGTTGATCGACACGGTCCGACCCGAGCGCGCACCTGCGCGCACCTGCGCGGCGCGGCGATGTGCGAACGCATCCATAAACGCATTGGCCGTCGCATAGTCGGCCTGGCCAGCATTGCCGAGCACGCCCGAAATCGACGAGAACAAGGCGACGAACGCAAGCGGCTGGTTCCGCGTCGCCCAGTCAAGATTCAGCGCGCCGGCGACCTTCGGCGTCAGGACCGCGCGGAAGTCCTCCTCGGACTTGTGCATCAGAAATGCGTCGCGGACGATGCCCGCGCAATGGATCACACCGTGAATCGGCCCCAGTGACGCGCAAATCTCCTCGACGCACTCCGCAAGCGCGCGGCGGTCGCCAACATCGACGCGCCGGTATGCGACCCGCACCCCTTCGGCGCGCAGCGCGTCGATCCGGTGGCCCTGCGACGAACGCATCAAGTCGGCCTCGTCGCGACGCGCGAGCAGGACGATCGTCGCGTCGCGATCGTGCGCGCCAATCCATCTGGCACACGGCAGCGCAAGTGCCCCCGATCCACCGGTGATCAGGTACGCGCGCGGCGTACCGGCGGAGACGACAAGCCCGTCGAAGAACGGCCCGACTGCCGGCGTCAACGGCTGCCATGCGCGCACGCACCGCTGCGGACAATAGCGGACCGCTACGTCGCGGCCAGCGCGCATTTCGTCATGCAGAATATCGAGCCATGCGGCCGCAGCCGGCGCCTCGTCCAATACTATGCATTGCGCCGACAGATGCGGATTTTCCTGCCCCGCCGTCTTCAGCAGCGCCGCGAGTCCGTCCAAGGTTTCGCTGTCTGCGCCGGCCGCCGTCACCTGCACGAGCACTGGCTCGTGCAGACCGTGCAAGAGCCGCTCGCGCAGCGACGCGAACAGCGCGGCTGCGTGGTCGGCAAATGCGGTGTCCTCCGGCTGTACAGGCGGCAAGAACTGCACGGTCGCGTCGGTTGCGCCGAGCGCGGCGCGCAGCGCAACACTCGCGACGGTGTCGAGCCCACAGAACACGATATGGCGCGCGCCGCTACGCGCCGGCAAGCGCGCCTCGGTGGGCAGATCCTCACGGACCCATGCCGGCGTGAACAACGACGCGTCGCCATCGGCGGAGGCAACGGAGGCCGGAGCCGGTTTCGCGGCAAGTCCTGCAGGCGCATACGTGTGTTCGAGCCAGTGCGGACGTCCGCGGAACGGATAGGTCGGTAGACTGATCCGCACCGGCGGGGTCGGGGCATGCAGCTCCTCCCACGGCAGGGTGAAACCGTGCAACCACAGTTGCGCAATCCGATGATGGTCGTGCTCACCAGCCCATTTCCGGAGCAGCTCGAGCATGTCCGGCTGGCGGTCGAGAAAATCGCCGAGTACATTGCGCTCGGCCGTGCTGCCGCACAGCCAGCACGGGTCTGCGCCAGCGCCTGCCGCGAATCGCTCAAGCGCATCGAGCAGCGTGCTCCGCCCGTCGACGATGAAGACGACGCGGTGGTCCAAGTGTTGACGGCCGATCTGCAGCGTGTAGGCGATCGAGCCGACATCGCACGCGATCGCGTCGACACGCAGCAGATGTTCGCGCAGACGATGGGCGATGAGCGGCAAAAGCTCTGCCCGATGCGCGGACAACGGCACCAGATGGCGCGTCGCGCCGCCAGGTGTGCGCGCCGCACGCGCGGGCCACGCCTCCAGCACCACGTGCGCATTCGAGCCGCCCGCGCCAAAGTTGCTGATACACGCGGCGACCGTCCCTTCGGCCTCACGCTCGGACCAATCGCCGAGTGTGCGCTGTACCTCGAAGCCAGCCGCCGCGAAATCGATCGCCGGGTTGCCCTGCTCAGAGGTCAGCGTCGGCGCCCATTGGCGATGGCGGAACTGCAGCAGCACCTTGCTCAGGCTCGCAAGGAACGCGTTCGATTCGCCGTGGCCGACGTTCGCCTTTACAGATCCGATGCGCCGTACGCTCTCGCCGCCGATTTCGCGGAATGCGCGGCTGAGTGCGCTGACCTCGATCGGATCGCCGAGCGCAGTGCCGGTGCCGTGCGCCTCGATGTACGCGATACCTGGCGCCGGCACGCGCGATGCGCGCAGTACGCTCGCGATCAGGCCAGCCTGCGCGTTCGGATTTGGCACGGTGAAGCCGTTGGTCTTGCCGCCGCTGTTGATCGACGACGCTTTTACGATCGCGTAGATGTTGTCGCCGTCGGCAGCTGCGCGCGACAGCGGCTTCAGCAGTACCGCGCCGACCCCTTCGCCGAGCAGCGTGCCGTCGGCGTGCTGCCCGAACGGCGTGCAGCTGCCGCTGTCCGACAGCATGCCCGTCTGCGAGTACTGGATCAGGCGACTCGGATGCAGGATCAGGTTCACGCCACCGACGATCGCCGACTCGCAATTACCATCGCGGATCGACCGGCAAGCGAGATGGAACGCGGTGCCCGACGACGCGCAGGCCGCGTCGATCGCCATGCTCGGCCCGGTGAGGTCGAAGTGGTACGACACGCGATTCGCGATCTGGTAGTAGTCGGTGTGGCGGTACTGCTCGGGATGCTGCAAAGCATGCAGATTTGCGTACATCGCATAGTCGTTCGACAGCACGCCGACAAACACGCCAGTCGAGCGATCGAGTGTATGCCGCGTATAGCCGGCATCCTCCAACAGCCCCCAAACGACCTGCAGGAACAAGCGCTGCTGCGGGTCCATTAACTCGGCTTCCTTCGGCGTGATGCCGAACAGCTCTGCCTCAAAACGCTCGATTCCGTCTAGATAGCCGGCGCGGTCCATGTAACCGTGCAGCGTCGATGCAATGCCCGGGAACGCGCGATCGATCAGCTGCCGGCGCGCTTCGGGCATCGGCACGATCCGGCACTCGCCGGTCTGCAGCAATTGCCAGAACGCGTTCATGTCGTCGGCGCCCGGATAGATGCCGTGCAAGCCAACGATCGCGATGTCCTCGCGGGTACCGTCACTCTCGTTCGCTTCAGCATGGTCGGCCGGCGCCCGCCGCGACGTGTTGGACGCCGCCGGCGCAGTGGGAGTTGCGACCGGCTGTGCAGTTTCATGTGCAGCGCCAGGCACGCTCGTGCTGTAATCGGTGATCAATGCGCGTACGGCGCTGTGCAGGGTACGATGCTCGAACAGGAAGGCCGGCGCGAGGCCCGGTACGAGCTTGGCAAGTTCGACAGTCAGGTTCACCACGTCGATCGACTCGAGACCGTATCGCTCGAGTTCCTCGTATTCGTCGATCGTGTCGGGACCGATACCTAACACGCGCGCGTAGCGCGCCTTGACTTCACGCATCAGTGCCGCCTCGCGCTCCGCCTCGCGGCCAACCACGCCCATCGCCATACGCTGGTCGGCTGCAGCGACAGTCGCACCGGCAATCGGCTGCACGTCCGCTTGCATGGCACCGAACGCGATCGCCTCAACGCCGGACACGCGGATATCGTCGAATGCCAGGTTCATACGTTCCGCGATCTTCCCGTAGTCGACGTCGTGCGTCAGACGCCGTTCGTTTACGACGAATGGCGGCCGGCGCTCGGCCGGCGCGTCATCGCTGCCCTCCTGCTGCGCCAGATATGCCTGCCGATCGAGCACGTCGCGCAAAGTCTCGCGATCGAACAGGTAGCGGCTAGGCGTGGCCTCCGCACCATCGCCGGAGACAATCTCCTGTGGCGCGATTTTGTCCAGAAATTGCCGGAACGGCGTGTTTTTCCTGGTCGCCGCAAACGCAACATGGACCTGCCCGACGCCGGTCTCCTCAGCGATTTCGATGAGCCGCTGCATCACCCGGTCTTCCACGGTTCGGCCGAGCACTCGGCAACTGAGTAGGAACGATTCGACGTAGAGGCACGACGGTTCGAGTCGATACGCGACGAATCCCGTCGTACCGTAGTCACCGAATCGGTCGACAACGTCGATCACGAGCAGATGCCATGCGTCGTCGCGCATCATCGCAATGACTTCCGACCGGTCACGCCGGATCGTGGTGTTGTTGAACTGGTTCGTGCGCAGCGTCAGCTGCGAAACGCGATCCACCATCTCCGGCGTCATCGGCTTGACCGCAACCTGCAGATTCAGTCCTTCGATGAAACCGCGGAACGACTCGGCGGACTCTCGGAACCTTTCACGTTGCGATTGCTCACGATACATCTGAGTGCGCGCACCGTCCTCGCGGGTCAAGGTCAACTGGTCGAACACCCACAGCAGCCCCGTCCACTGCGACAGAGGAACCTCGCTCTGCGTCGTGCAGATCGTCAGCACTTCGGGCGCATTGGCCCGAACCTCCGCGCACTCCAGCGGGTTGTCGTCGAAAAACACGAAGCTGTTCAAGCCAAGATCGAGTTCGCCTGCGAGCGCACGGAGATTGCTGGATTTCGGCAGCCAGTTGATCTTCGCAGCGGCAATATCGTCGCGCGTGAGCACCATGTCCGGATGCTGATCGAATACGTGCCAGACGTCCTCCTCGCGATTCTTGCTGCAAAGACACAAAATGAAACCCCGGCTTAGCAGATCCTTCATCGAGCGCTGGAACCCGCGCATCTGTTCGTCGATCACGAGATTGCGGACATCGTTCTCCTCGCCGCAAACCCCCTTCCACAACGTGTTGTCGCAGTCGAGCACCACCACCTTCGCTGTCTGCTGACGCTTTGCGTTCAGCATGCGCACGGCCAGCGCCGCCAGAAAGCGGAAATAGCTCTGCACATACGGGATATGCGCGATCCGGTTACGCTGGGCGTCGTCGATCCGACCGGGGTCGATGTCGTGGATCGCGTGATAATCTCGCGCAAATACGGTCATCAGGTTCGGCAGTTCGATCGCGAGGGCCGCAAACTGCGCATAGATCGCCTCGAGCAAGGCCGGAGCACCCGGATCGGCCGGATCGAGGCGCGGATCGGGACAGACGATCAGCAGTTGCGTTGCGCGACTGCGTCTGGCAAAGCCGCGCAACGCAGCGACGAACTCATCGGCGATCTGATGAACGAACGCCTCCTCGCCGGACAGATTGAGGCCGCTGTCGCGCCAGCAGGCATCGCGCTCGTGTAGCCAGTCCGACACGCGCACATACAGCAGGTTAGCCGTACCCTCGGCCGTGTTCAACGTACTGTCCGGGCTCACCAGATCCTGCATCATCCGGTTGTAGCCAGTCTGCCGAACTGCGTGCTGACCGGGCAGGCATGCCAGCCATCCGTCGAATTCATCGAGCATCGCATCGAGCGTGAAGTTGCCGGTCAACATCAGCACCGACACCGCAACCGCCGCAGCTTTATCGGAGAAATTCGTCAGCAGACAATGCCGCTCATCCATCGTCGACAGCACGTTTACGATCCGCATCGCAACCTCGTCTGGCGCCTGCGCGTTCAGTATTCGCGTCGGCGTGTTACTCATCTCGGTCAACAGGTTCGACGGACGCACGACGAGCGTGCGGACCGACGGTTCGGCGTCGGCAAGCTCCCGCACGCGCGCTTCTGTCCGTCGCTTTAAGTCAACGTAATGCGCATACCCCGCCGGCGAGGTGTCGACCATTTCCGAAGAGATCGCCACGCACGTACCGCCACTTGCCGCGAGCAGAGTTGAGAATGCACTGAGCGGCGCATCAATGAGATGCAAATTGCGCTTGACGTAGTTGGCTCGGTAAAGTGAGGATGACGCGTCTTCATCCACCCTTGAGGGAGGTTCGCAAGCATTGCAAACGAGGATGTCAAGCCGTTGGTGTTTCGCAGACAGCTCAGCTTCTACAGAAGCAAGCCAAGTGCTGTCTCCGGCATTGCCATGAAGCAGGGTCACAGATAGGCCATGCTCCTCTAGGTCGCGAGCTACTTCACGTGCTTGATCACCGCTATCTCGGTAATTTAGATAAACGTGTGCGCCCAGCACAGCAAGACTTCGAACAAGCGCTGAGCCAAGTCCCCGCCCTCCTCCTGTAACGAACGCAATCTTGCCTGAAAGAAGATGGGTCTCTGAGCTCTCAAGCGCAGCGATGTAATTTCGGACTGGTAAATCAGTTATTTTCTTTCTAACGAACGATCGGAGCTCTCCCCGAGCGAATGTTGATTGCGTGTCATCTACCGACAATTGCGTTTCTAACAATCCATAATCTCGATTAAAGTGTTGCGTCGATAGAATATATTTAAAATAACCGGCTTGCGATCCGCGCTCGAAATTTAAGCTCAGCCCAGAAAATATCGCCCGCTCCCCAGGCAGCTTCATACCCGTCAGGTAACTTGTAAGTGCAAGCATGTCAATTAACGCTGAACCATACCGCTTGACTGCACTTTTATAAAATTTACCAAGTCCTGTCGACGCATAGCTACCAGTCATCGCCACGCCAGCATTGAGCACAGCGTCGTCGTAGTCGCAGATATCAGAAGCCTCTTTAATATATTCCTGCTGCTGCCCAGCAAGTTCATATTTAAGCTTGCCTAAAACAGCTTGCCCGTTGTCATCTCCGATCAGCCAATAAATTTCGACTTGTATTAGGACCCGCGTTCCTTCCCGCACGGAAAACCTGCAGAAGCCTTCGCTTTCTAGATCGACTGTGCAGGAGTAACTACGATTCACATAGAGAGGATTTTTAAATTTGACTTTAAGCGTACCCAGCCTCCCTATCAATGTAATATTTATTCGTTCGAGTGCTGCTAAAACTCCCATCACACCGGGCACAATGCAAGCGCCAAAGGAAGATCGCTTCCCATATTGAGGATCTATATGAAGTGGGTTGAGATCCCCGCTTAAGAGCGAGAACAGGTCAACTTCTTCTTGACTAAAAGCAAATGATTCATCTAATGGTGGAACTAATGATGCAGTTTCCATGGGAAATTTTACCTTTGCGAGCCACGGAATGTTCTTAAACGAATTTTAGAAATTCTTGTAAGAAACTAATGAGGTCAACTGGCGACACCATCGTTAACCAAATCAACCGTCTCAACATCCCGTAAAACTCCTAGATTCTTCGTTTTATATTTCTTGCTATGCTAATAAAAAGTGGCATCATTAGAGTCCCCGCACTTTTTGTCTACTAGCAATTGGAAGCTAATATGATGCTCTTGTTTTTTCTTATATACGCCCTATGTGCTTCTATTTTTTTATTTTTTTCTATAACAGCACTAAAAAAATCGAGGAACTCCAAGCCTAGAATCGACCAAGAATGTGAAGAGAAATATAGATTTATTTGCGCGCTACGGTATCTTTTTAAAGAAGCAACGAGATGTGGATATTTTGATGCTGCCAAATACCTGAAGCGCGCGCTTGATAGTATGCGTTGATGTCCTGCCTAGCGGCTTACTTATCTATATGTCGACTCCCCGCAATTCAATGCCAGCCGACGCCCCCCGCCCTGAGTAGCGATCGGGTTTAGAGTCCGGGGTTGATGATATCGGTGTTTGCCAGATGTTGGGCATAAGCGGACGGCGTCATGCCGCTGATTGCTTTCTTGGGTCGGTCCTCGTTGTATTCGCGTCGCCAGCGTTCGATCTCGGTGCGCGCGTGCAGCAACGTCGGGAACCAGTGCTCGTTGAGGCATTCATCGCGTAGCCGGCCGTTGAAGGATTCGACGTAGGCGTTCTGGTTCGGTTTGCCTGGTTGGATCAGCCGCAACTGCACGCAACATGCATGCGCCCAGACGACCATTGCCTTACCGCAAAACTCCTTGCCGTTGTCGGTGCGGATCACCTGCGGCAGGCCGCGACTGTGTGCCAACCGATCCAGCACGCGCGCAACGCCGCGCCCGGAGATCGCGCGTTCCACCTCGATGGCGACCGCTTCGTGCGTTGCGTCGTCCACGATCACCAGACATTTGATCACTCGGCCTTCGGCGGAGCGGTCGAACACGAAATCCATCGACCACACCTGGTTGGCCTACGCTGGCCGCAGCAGCGGCTGACGCTCGCCAACCGGTACCTTCTGCGCTTGCGGCGCCGGACTTGTAGCTGCTGCTCGCGATACAACCGCTCCACGCGCTTGTAGTTCACCAGGCGTCCTTCCTGTCGCAGTTTGAGATAGATCATCCCCACACCGTAGCGGCGATGACGATGCGCCAACGCAAGAATGCGCTCGCGCAGTTCGCCATTGCGATCTTCGCGCGGGCAATAGCGCAGCGCACCGGCGCTCATGCCGATCGCTGCCAAAGCGCGACGCTCGCTGGTACCACGTCCAATCCACTCGCGCACCAGCGTACGACGCGCCGATGCGCTCACCACTTTTTTCGCAGCGCATCCTTGATCAGATCGTTCTCGAACAGCTGCTCGGCCAGCAACTTCTTCAATCGCGTGTTCTCGGCCTCAAGGTCCTTGAGCCGTTTGGCTTCGGGCACGCTCATCCCGCCGAATTTGCTGCGCCACAAATAGTACGAAGCCTCACTGAAGCCGTAGCGCCGGCACAGATCCTTGATTGCCACGCCCGCTTCGGCCTCACGCAGAAAGCCAATGATCTGCTCTTCGGAAAAACGCTTCTTCACGTCCAATCTCCTGGGGGTAAGGAATTGGACTCCAAACTGAGCCGCTACTCAGAATTGGGGGGACGTCGGCGCTGCACATCAGCTGCCTCCATGCCACCGTACTTGGACTTCCAGACGTAGTACGTCGCGTCGGAAATACCCAGCTCACGGCACACATCCTTGAACTGGCGACCGCCCTCAACCTGCTTCAGCGTGGCGACAATCTGGGCTCTCGGTGAACTTGCTCTTGCGCATCGTTGGTCTTCTCGGTGGCTAGTGTGCCGGAGACCTCTAACTATGGATGGATCAATTTTACGGGAGGCTGACAAATGCAGTCCTGCAGCGGGGCTGATAGTGGGCCCGACATATGCGTTTTACCGAACTGATAGAGCGGCTGAACATCGGCCGTGATTTGCCGATCCAGATGCACAGTGGCGATCCGGCGGCAACGAGAACACTAACGATCTACTTCGCCAGCTCCTGTCCAAAGGGGCGAATCTAGCCACCATCAGCCGGAGGTATATAAATCACATCACGTTACCGATGAACGCGCATCCACCGGCAATCACCGGTATGGAAGACATCCAGGGAAGCGGTGGAAAAATAACTCGCGCCTATCAAATCATGCATTGCACTTGAATCTTTAGATCGCCTTACCGTGCCATTAGATGTACGCGCGACATAGGGCACCTGGTAATTTTACCTGCCCATCAAAGCAGTTATTTTCCCAGATTCAATCTCTCGCCAAGTGATTAATCATTTTTTTAATCATTGGATGAGAGCGATAAATGATATCTTTATTAAGAAACCATAGTTCCGAAACGCATAATCATTTCCTTGAGTCTTTTCTTGAACTTCGCCATGACATTTTCATTAAGAAGCTAGGCTGGCGTATCCCGACGGCGAACGACAGAATGGAACAGGATGAATTTGATAACGATCAAGCTATTTATTTAATGATAAATAATAGCCGGGGCCAGGTGGTTGCAGGTGCCCGTCTTATTCCAACGTCTACTCCCGGAATTATAGACATGTTCCCGGAACTGATTGATGCTAATTCACCGAGGTCTTCTCGAACTTTCGAAATAACCCGTTTTGCTATCGACCAGCGCAAGGATCGCATAAGAGACAACTTAGATCTTCGAGCCTCCTTACTATGGGGCATTCAAGCTACAGCGCTGGCTATCGGTGCCGATAAACTTGTCTCAGTAACTTATCTCCATCTAGAAAGCATGCTGACTAAAACAGGTTATTCATTTAGACGACTTGGTCAAATACATGAAATTGATGGTGTACCGACCGTGGCACTTGAGCATGAAGTGTCAGTAAAAATCCTAAACGATTGCCGCAATCAAATCCGATCCAGCGAGGTACGCCAAAATATTCGACTTCACTGCATTGGCAATCAAGATCAGCACCACGGCAGCATTATCCACTCATCACCTGTTGTAGAGCAATCCCTTCATGACTAAAATTCAGCGCTAACCAGAGAAAATTTATAACTCAATTAATCCTAATATTATTGCTTTCACGACTGCATGAGCTCGATTTTCAGAATAAAGTTTCTCTCTTGCAGTTTCCGTGTAAAAATCCACGCTTTTCTTTGAAATTTCTAGTATTTGCGCTATCTCAGCGGCTGTTTTACCCTTCGCAATCCAGGTCAACACATCCACCTCTCTGGAAGATAACAGTGTCTTTCTGCGAGATGAAATTTCTTTCATCGATTGGCCAAATATAATTTTTCTAGCCCTATGGTGAAAACATTGCGCCAGTATATATATTTCGGATATTGATGAAATTAATCTTTCCTTTTCCACCCGCCCCTGCGGCACAAGACTAATCGCAACTGATTCCCCAAACTCGGCTAAGAGAGGAAATGTAATTCCACTTGATAAACCAACGCCACGCGCCTCCATCATGACGACCGCCTGCCTTTTACTTAATCTACTTAGATCTTTTATGTTATCCCAGTCAACAAAACCTGATTTCGAAGATAACAATTCAATTACCGGATCAACAGTATCGTATTTTTCCCAGAAATAATGCGACAACCAATCTTGGGGATAATTCGTTATTAAAAAACGCTGAGAATCAGACACCAGATGGCTGTGAGATATTAGTGGACTTATCCGATGGATATTATACGCGAAAAATCTTACGCCGTAGTATAACAGGTACTTTTCGAACTTTTCTTGCAAGTCCTTTTTGTCGTTACAGCTTTCCACTTCATCGATAAAACTTCGAATAAGATCGTTTAGCATTCCAATCCTTATCTAGGTCGTGCAGCAGGTCTACTATTCAATTACAGTAGACGTCAAGATACATGTATCTACCAAGTTGATAATTGCCACCTCGTTGAGATAAGTCAATTCGAATTTACTTACTGTTTGTATAGTTGAATCGACATACTTTTAAGAGCCGGAAAAACTGTTTGTATCTTATTTATGCGACGACCATCCCAGTTCATTTTGCATGACATCACACAAAAAAGAGGGCGAGAATCAATATTAATCCGAGCAATAATCTGCCTCGCGGTTTAGACTGCCACGTCGGGGTATGGTTCCAGGAAGTGTGTTACGAAGAACTCCCCCTGCTCTACGCTTTTTTAGTTTAGTACTTTCGTTTTATTAATATGCACTAAGCAGACACGTATTGGATCGATTAATGCCAGTCGCGGATAGCGCTGGTATAGCTCAGTGCCTGACTCTGGCTGACGGGTCAAGAGCTCCGATCGGCTATTGAACAACGCCCCCCGATTTTAAGAAGCGCACTAGTTTTGTGTCCAATTCTCTACCCCGAGGAAATTGGACGTGAAGAAGCGTTTTTCCGAAGAGCAGGTCATCGGCCTCCTGCGCGAGGCGAAGCGGGCGTTGCGATCAAAAACCTGTGCCGGCGCCATGGTTTCAGTAAAGCCTCTTCTGCCTGTGGCGCAGCAAGTTCGGTGGGATGAGCGTGTCCGACGCAAAGCGGCTTAGGCACCTTGTAGCCACCATCTGGGCCATCCTTCGCGCTAGCGGTCGCCCTCTGCCGTAGGTCGTAGATACCCTGTTGGGACGCTTGGACTCGGCCCACCGACAAAGCCTGGTGGATCGATTCTTTGTAAAGGCGGCCCATCAGGTCGTGCTACTGGCTACCGATACTGAACTCGATCCGGAAGTGACAGCGCAGCTTTCGTCAAGAACATCCCTAAGCTACGAAATATTGTACCTGCAGGAAGAGCGCCGGTCCGAAATCCGGCAGGTGCACGGGTCACATATGGATGATGCAGCGTGATCGATACTCTCCGCCTCTCCGACAGCTCTAAAGACCAGCTGATGCGTCTTCGGCGATCTACGGGAATCAAGCACTGGAACGCCTTGTGCCGGTGGGCGCTCTGTAAATCCCTCTCTGATCCCCGCCCAGTGGGAGCCTCACGCCTGGTCGCGGCAAGCAGCGTCGAACTTAGCTGGAAGGTACTTACCGGCGACTACGGAGAAGTCTATCTGGCGCTGCTAAAACAAAGGTGCGCTATTGACGGTTGCGCCTCCGATGATGCCGCCCTGACGGTTCTGCTACGTCGTCACGTGTACCGTGGAATTGCCATGCTCGCAAGCGGCGACTCACTGCCCGATCTTCATTCGCTGTGCCAGATGGCAATCTCGGACATCAAGTAGATAAAGAGGTAACCAGCCGACGCCTCATGCTTGGCAACATCCGGTGCGCCCTCAGGAAGGACTGCCAAGCGCGCCTTGTGAACTGGAAGACCCTGATCTTCATGTACGATCACGCGGAAAGCTCCACGGCAATTGAACGCGCCTGGTTAGAGTCGTAAGTAACCATTGCGGCAAGACGCGGGAAAGCCCGAGGCAGCGGCTCCCGAACAACAGTATCTGGTGGCGAACAAGGTACGCGACACGCAAGAGCAAACGCGATTGCAAGAGCTCGCACAGGCGCGTGATCACAGCCAGGATGATCCAAGCAGGATTGGGCCGCGAATGATGTAAGCCAGCTAATCATCTATCTGAGGAGAATGGAGATCTTGGATATGACGGGAATCATCGAACGTACTAACGTGGTTACTGAACTTTACGCGGCGAGCAAGAAGGGCAAAGAAGTCCAGAGCATGGCGACTTAAACACCGCGCCTGCCGGCCCAGTGAACAAGTAAGATCCCTCATCAACCACCAGCAACGTCGATAAGCTGCACTATGATTAATAAGAAGACCGATACAGATAAAAGCAAACCGCTCTATCCCGCCGATGCTAACTTCCCTAAGACCCATTTCTTCTACGAGTACGAAGGAGAAAGAGCCGTGGATCCGGCCGTGCTGGTAGAGCACGGCATCTTGCTGTGGCACGAACAGATCTACGCGAACGAGCTTCATGACGTCAGCCCGCTCTGGGCCTTTGCCGAAGCCGAGCTGGAGAAGCAGAGTCAGGCGCCGACCCACTCTGATCTAGAATGGCTGCGCCAGCAGGTCACTGTTAATGCGCTTGTACCAGACTCCTGGAGCAGACTAGAACCTTATCCCTACAAAGGCCTTCTGATCGCCGCGCTGTACCTCCAAGAAGCCAGGCGCCTCTGCAAAGTCGGTGACACTGGCCGGGTGTGGCACATCACCGCTCTTGCCTACTACAACCTGGGCTTGAACACGACCAAGTCGGCCTCGCACGTGTTCGCGACCTATGCTGCCAAGGAAAAGGCCGACGACAGCGAGTACGCGCGCGCGATCGTGCTACAGGTCCTCAAACGCCTGGAAGACGACAAGTCGATCACCAGCGTCGCTCAGGCAAAGCGAGCAGTCATTGGGTTCATCCAAAGCTACAAGGACAAGAAGGGCACAGGTGTACTCCTGTCTGAACTGGAGAAGCTTGACCGCCTGAAGCCCAAAGGGGCCAAGCGTAGTAAAAAGAACGGTGCGATAGATCGACTTGAGAACACCCTAAACACTTGGGCCGGCCGCAAAAGCCCCTATCCAGAGATGGCCGAGGCGTTCGCGGCATTCGATCGAACAAATCCTTCCTCCGCCTCCCCAGAACCGCCCGCATCCGGCCCGGCGCGAGCCACCAGCGAGTCATTCGAATTCGAAACGGCCGATTACCACACGCGTATCTTCAATCTACTGGCAAACGGTGATGTCGTGTGCCTGCGCCTGGGCCACGACAAGGCTCAGGATCAGTAAACCAGCGGTCTACACGCCGCGCCTCAAAGAGCGGCGGGCTTACACCAACCACGCAGAGCATGTCAAATGGTCTGCGGCTGACCTTTCGACCTCCACATACCTCCTCGTCAGACTCTCCCGCACTGGGACGCACTACTGCGCCCCAGGCAACCATAAGGGAAAGTTTGAAATGCTCTCAACCAATATCCACTCTGAAGCCACACCTCGTCAGGTCAAGCGCTCTAGCCTGACCATAGGGTCTGCATCGGCGGTTAATAACCAGTCTTCGGCTACCTTTGACCTGGAGCTTCTCCAAGAACTCCACAAAAGCAAGATCTTGGACCGCCTCAAGGACATTTTTCAGCTCGCTCGAGCCAATAATCGTTCCAGCGATCGTGCAATCCGCCTACCTGAAGTGCTGCACATCTTGGGCATCGGCAAGAGCAGTTGGTACCAACGCCTTAGTGCAAGCTCCAGCTCTTATGACCCGTTAGCTCCCCAGCCATTCAAGTTGGGCAAGTCCGAACGCTCGCCTTCAGTCTGGTGGCATTCGGAAATTATTGCCTATCTCGAAGCCCGCGCAGCCGCGTCGCGCAATCGCTAACTGGGGGCACAAAACATGAAGATCAAGAACGAAACCACGACCAACAACAAACCCAAGGACGAGCGTCTGTCCAAGCTCCAGCGCAAGTTCGAACAAGCGGCCGCCATGAAGGCCCCCAGCGCAGAGGACATCTTCTCCGAAGCTTACGAGATCATCGAGATCGCAATGAAAAATGGGCTTTCTCAAAAGGAGATCATCGCACTGGTGAATGAAACCTACGATCTGAAGCTGCACGCAGCCAGCTTTCGGGAACTTCTGAAAGGCGAACGTGAGGCCCGAGAGTCGGGCGGCCACCCGGCACTGTGCCCGACCTGTCGCCAGACTCTCGTACCGAAGCTGCATGAGGAACCGGTAAAGACGGCAGGGAATGCTTCCACCCACACGGGAGGTACGCAATGATCCGCCCGAACCTTGAACACTATCCGATCGACGCGCTGACGGACAGCTTCTTCTACGCAGGCAAGGAGGTATATGACGCCACGCAGACACCGGAATCACTGGTGGCGCTGGTTCTTCTTTCGTCGGCCGCTACTGTATGCCAACGCCTTATCGATGTGGTCTTGCCCGTAGCGGGTGGACTGGTGAGCCCGGTCTCGCTGTACCTGATGTTCATAGGCGAATCCGGAGAACGGCGCTCCACCGTCAACTCCATGATCGCAGCACCGATCTACGATCACGACGAACTCGCCTCCATAAAGCGGACCGAGTACATGAGCGTCTACAGGTCCAAGCGTGAGATCTGGAAGCTGACGAAGACGCGCCTCCTCAGGACCATTAGTCAGTTTCAGGATGATGGCATGGATATAGCCCACCTCGAGTTGGAACTGATCGAACACAACAGGCTTGAGCCCCGGCCTCCCAAACAACGGAAGATCGTGCACCAGAACATGACCGAGACCGCGATTTATGAAGCTCTGGACGGGGATGGCCAATCCATCTCCTTCATCACCGACGAGGGACAAATCATGCTCGAGTCCCCCACCATGCGTAATCTCGGACTCTTCAACAAGCTCTGGGATGGCCCCAGGACGCTCCCGATGCACCGCGCAGACAACAAGGTTGTCTCGGCTCACAACCCGAGAACTTCGATGCACGTCATGACGCACCACCCGGTAGTCCAAAAGTACCTTCAAAAGAAAGGCGATATAGCCCGGGGGTCCGGAACGCTCGCCCGATTCCTGATGGCGATGCCTCCTTCGACCAAGGGCTACCGGGAGGCTCGAAACGAACCTTCCGTAATGCCATACCTCAAGAAATTCAAATCGCGGCTTGGTGAGCTCCTCAAGCTGAATGAGGAACTGGTTGATCCCGGAATCACGGAACGTTCAAAGCTCAGGTTCTCGGATCAAGCCTCAGCACTTTGGCGGCGAACCGCGAATGAGATCGAACACGAAATGCGTCCAGACGATGGCCGTTACGCCGAATGTAGCGACGTCGCTTCCAAGCTCATGGAGAATGCAAGCAGGATCGCTGCCATCATGCACCTTTTTGAAGGCCACACAGGCGAAATTCACGAAGAAACCCTGAGGCGTTCCATCAAAATTGCGCAATGGCATCTCCACGAATTCCAGCGGCTTTTCGTCGATGGCAGTGTGCCCGGAGAGGAAGTCGACGCCATGGCGTTGAAGCGGTACCTGGAGAACAAGTACTGGAAGTTCGGGGTAAGGGAAGTTGAAAGCACCGTGGTCGCTCACAACTGCGGGATCCGCCCCAAGGCCCGCATGGATGCGGCAGTCGATGTGCTGATTCGTTGGCAGGAGATCACCATTGCCCTGCATGAGCGCGACAAGCGCAAGTACATGATTAGGCAGAGAGACAGACTCTGATATCAGCCGAGCCAGCCGCTCTTTACCTACCCCATGCCAGCCAGCTCTCAGGAGCTGGCTTTTTTTGCGCCCCAACAGCGTGCCGCACTTGTGGAGCACATAGGTGCGGTGCTGCATGTAATTCTCTACGTAGCAAGCGGTAAACTTATGGAGAAGTAGCGCAACTATCGATAACTCACATATCCCTTCCGATCATCGCCCAAATGTTGACCTTGATCGGCCTTTCAAATAATTCAGGGGGAAATGAGGAAGCGCAGTTACCGTTTCCCTCCAAAATCCATTAAACCTATGAGATATAGCAGCCGGCCAGGACCTTCCTCGCCGGCTTTTCTTTTGCAAGAAATAGAGGACACAAGCATGGCCAACTATCGCGTTGAGGTGAAAAGCGGCAAGAAGGGAGCCTGCGTCGAGCACAGTCGCTACGACGCCCGCATCGGAGACAAGTGGGAGGACAGGGATGACCTGATCGGATTTGAATTCGGCAACTTCCCGGACTGGAGCCAGGACAAACCCCTGCTCTTCTGGAAGCACGCCGACAATCATGAGCGCAAGAACGCGGCGGCTTATCGCGAATGGATCATCTCGCTGCCGAACGAACTCGATCACGAGCAGAATATGCGGCTGGGGAGGAAGATCGCATTGCTGGTGGCCGGGCCCCGGCCCTGGCAGATGGCCTTCCACGGTCCGGAGGGAAAGCTCTCGGGCAACCCGAACCCGCACATCCACGTGATGACCTCGGACAGGGCACCCGATGGCATCCCGCGCCCCCCCCAGCAGTACTTCTGCCGATACAACGCTAGGCATCCCGGGCGAGGTGGGTGCAAAAAGCTCAGCGGGGGCATGACGCATCAGCAGGTGAGCCAAGAATTGGTAGCCACCCGGGAAGGTATCGCCGATCTGGCGAATGAGGCACTGGCCGAAGCCGGGTTGGAGGTCCGCGTCGATCACCGAAGCCTCCGAGATCAGGGCATCGATCGAAGTCCGGGAACTCATCTGGGTCCGGCGAAGGTCAAGAGGATGATGGGCGAGAAACGCCGAGGGCACGCGGCGAACAAGGACGGAGAAAACTAGGCCCACGGCGGGGCGTCGCTCCCTTGGGGGGCAGCTGTGAGGATCCACCTATCGCCCCAGGGAAATCGTCCCGGTGAAATTGGACCTGACCAAAAACGATGCGTTTATGCGCACCTATGCGCAGAAACGCATTCATTTCATGCTGAGAAGGATTTTTCGCGGTACTAACCCAAGCAAGCCGCCGAGGCGACGACGCAGTAGTAATTCGCCTTCAATCTACCTCTTGGCGTCTGACTTTTCTCGTCCCTTCCTGCCGCTTTCATTAGTGGCACTTCCGCCGTCACTCTGTTATTGACAGAGCGTGGCACAACGCTAGCCGTCATCTATCTGTAGGTTATTCATCCTGGGCATCTCTGGAAGACAGTAGTTACCAAGCCCACTCACGCCCCAGGAGCCCCGGATGAGCATCCATACACATGCCCGATTGATGCCCATAGTCGAGCGCTGCTCGTGCGTCGGATCCTGCAGGAAGGGTTGCGCGTGGAGGCGGCGCAGGCGTGCGGGTCAGTCTGCGTGCCGCTTACAAGTGGCTAGATGGCTCGGCCGCGAGGGAGCTTCTGGTCTGGCCTCTCGCAGCTCCTGTCCAAAGCGGTGTCCAAACGCTACGCCCTAGTCGATGGTACGCAGGTGGTGGCACGCCGACGCGAGTGACAGACCTACCGAAAGATCGGCGAGTCTTTGAGACTAGGGCATTCCGGCCCATCGCCCGAATTGTTCGACTGCCGGTCTGATTTGGCTACATAGGTCAGCTCCAGCTGACACCAGGATTGTTACTCTTGACCCCTTCCACGTCCCTGATAAATCTTGCGAAGCTCATTGGAGGTGCTTCTCCCTTCTGACCAGGGTGACCCCTGCGGCCGCAACGCCCCCGCCAGCCAAGCTTCCGCTTGCGGCACCGGCAACGGTGACCACTACCGTTCCTCCGGCCATACCGGCACCACCAACGGCAAGGCTGCCCCCACCAAGTGCAGCTAGCCCCGCAGAGCTGGCAGCAGCTCCACTGAGAGTTCCACCACCCACGCCGAATCCAATGCCACTCACGACAGCGCCGATTTTAGGTGCCGCAGCGAGCGCAGCACCCCCGGTTACGACTGCTGCTGCCGCGGTTGATCCCAAAATCACTGCCGTCTTCCCGGGGTTCTTTTTGACAGTGTCAACGCACTCTCTAATCGATGCGCCGCCTGCTGCTTTTACTTGGGACGCGCCGGCGCTGATCGCGCTGACCCGCGACTTTAAATACTGAACCAGCTGACATCCGTGCTCAAGTCGGCGTTGCTATTTCGTTAGCGCACCCGGAGGTGTTGATCCCATCTTGCTTGTGTAAGCCAGGGGCAACGCCGCCGGTTCATAGCGCAGACCTACCGGCGCTGCTGGCCATCGCGTATCTGCTTGGCCGAGGATGCCGACGCCATCGACCTGCGGCCAAACATGACGGCAGTCTGATCCATTATCTCCATGAGCCCCTAAGCCGCTCATGGCACCCCAACAACGGACAGGGCCACATTGCTCGCCTACAGGTGATTTTAAGATCCTTGTCGATCGAACACAGCAGTGCGCGTCGTAGACACCGCGCACCGTCGTGACACTGAGCGAGGATGCTGCCGTAAACATGCATGTTGAAGGAAGGCATCAGAGATTGCTGTCCCAGGTACTACCATGCAATCAAGCCTTCCGTTGATCATGCTTGGGAAAGCACACTGCGCTTGGCTGCTGCCTTTCACACCGTTTGCGAAGAAAGCGGCGAGATCAGCGAAGAGATGGTTGTCCGTGCGTAGCGATCGTGGAGTGGTTGCTTACGCAGCATCACATGGTGTTCGTCGAAGCGATTCGCCAGGAGCCTAAGCAGAAGCTATTTAGCCCAGCACCTCCTACCGGACTGCGCAGGCAAAGCCCTTCCGATTATGCGCGCCGGGTTATTGAGTCGGTGTGGAATACGCGCAAGCTACGTTCAAATAATGAGGCATTCCTCGAAGATGTTGAATGTCGAGCAAGTTTGCCGTCATTGCGCTTAAAAAATCAGTGGAATGGCTCGTGCGTAGGGAGCAAGTCATCGTTTTGGGTACAGATGATGTGCGCCGCATACGAACCCTTGCACACGCCCTTCCTATATCTCGGACGGGCGCCTGTGACGTCAAAAAAATAGCGTTGAATTTGCGCCAAGTAGGGAGAGCATGTGCTCTCCCTACTTGGATGCTACAGTGCAGATTAAGGCGATGGTTGCACCTGCAGCCATTTGTTCCCATGAACCACATACAAGACCTCCTCTTCCGTTGACGGACAGCAGTCCGGATCATCCGGCCCTTGTACAAGCAGCTTCACATGCACCGTGCCGTCTTCCAGACTCACATTCTGAGCAGCAACTCCGAAGCCAGAAACGGACGTGGTGCCTGCCAGCTGCAACTGGCCGGTTTCCTTGCGCTGGAAAGCCGCCAAGTAACTACCACTTCCGTTGCCACCGCCACCGCCTTCCAGGGTGTACAAGGCCACCACCTCTGGCTTGCCATCCCCGGTCAGATCGCCTTCGACCACCTTCCGAGCGTCCTTGTACTCGGTCGCTCCGTCAGCCTTCTTTGCCTCCTGGGCGATGACTGCATTGATGACCTCAGCATCAGGTGTGATCTGGACAGCTTCCTGCGGAGGCGCTTTCTTTGCCTCGGCCTTTACGGCCTTGGTGGCATCACACTGGATAGCCTCGGCCTCTGCACGCTTGGTACCCGCCGGAACCTCGCAGCCAGCAAGGTTGATATCGGCTGCTTTCGTCACCTCATCTGCTTTGCTACATCCCGTTACGGCTAGCGCAGCTAGCAGGATCATCGTGGACCGGTAAATCTGCATCATCTTCATTCCCTTATCGCTTCCTGCACTGTTGTGCGGCATTGGCCAATTGATCGATGAAGTCCGGGGGCGGAGCTCCCTCGGACTGAATTGCAACAATTCCTTCTTCCCCGTAATGCGCCTGCAGCTTGTCGAAAGCACATTCGCAGACAGACTCGTTCCCTCCGCTGCTGGCACAGCTGCCGACGAACTCGTTCCGAGCCTTGTCCGCCTTGCTGCTGCATGCTCCAAGCATCAGCAACGCCGCCAGAGCAGCCGCAATCTTCGCGACATTGCGTGCCATGACTAGGCCCTCCTTTGCACAAGGACCAGCACGCCGCCGATGACGACAAGCCAAATCAACCCGCTGAGAAGCCCCCCGAACGGCGGGAACGCAATTGCTGGCCAGACCAGCGCGCGGCCGAGGTTGTAGGCAAAACCCCTGTAGGCGTATTGCCCCCAGTTGGCCAAGCAGATTGCTGCAACTACGACCGAGGCTCCGTAGAGGCCAATCAGATATTTCATTTCTTTCCCCCTGTTATTGTGATGGTCAACGGCCCTGCTGCAGATAGCGGCTTACGCCCTTGAAGAGCGCCTTTAAATCGTCTTTGTTAGGCATATTTAGATCGGCGAAGCGCTCGCCATTGATGTAGACGTACTTCCCTTCTGTCGTGATCGCCGAAAGGACTCCAAGCAGGCGAATCTCCACTGGTTGGAACACCGCCTTGCATCTGATCTGTGCCTCGGTGATCAGGACACCTTCGCGTGCACCGCCAAAGAGCGTGTCGTCGATCAGCACAACCACATCCTGTGGTTGAAGTCCTTGCCCATAGGACTCCAGTGCGCCGGCAAGTTTTTTATTAGGGATATGCGGGGCGATGAAGATCCGCTCAAGCGGTTCACCGTTCAGTGCGAGGCCGTCCAGCGCCTGCACTAACGTCAGTGCATACGACTGTTCCGACTCGCGCGCGCAGGTGGCATCTGCCGTGCCTGGTGGGCGCGCTGACTTAGTTCGCACGTCTTCATCCACTCGCGCACGACTGACCGGATCCCGAAGTGCCGCGTACGCCTGGTTGACCTCCTGCATCCTTGAGGTCGCCCAGTCCAGCGTTTCCGCATCCGAGTTTGCGTAGCGGTCCGGGTGGTACTGGCTACGTCGGCCTCGGTATGCCAGCTCTATCTCTTTCGGCCCGGCATTCGCACGGATTCCAAGTATTTCGTAGTAGCCCTTCCCCAACTTAGATCTCCTGCGTCTCGTCGATTCGAAAGTGCCCATGTGCGTAAGCGCAGGACGGCGCCTCCCTCTGCCACCGACTAGGAAGGCGGACGCACGCAACATGCAGGCAGGAGCCACCTTCTGCATTCGCCCACCCGGCTTTTGGCCTGCTGCCCAACCGACCTGACACCGCCTAAGCCAGCCCTAGTACGATTTTATGCTAATTATAGTATGTCGAATACTAGTATTCAAACCCAGACCATCTCGCGATGGCTCGGGCAGCTCACGAAACTCAGTTGGTCACCGTCTTTGCTGGCAACGTCCGGCGATTGAGGAAGGAGCTCGGGCTGTCGCAGGAAGACCTCGCCGAGGCAGCCGGCGTCCACAGGACCTACATCGGCATGCTTGAGCGCGGCGAGAAGAATGTGACGATCTACAACATCGAGCGCATCGCACTGGCGCTCCGGGTTCGCCCCGGGTCACTTCTCGACTGACGGCAATTCTGTGGCCGGCCCCTTAGGGCTCGGCCACTGAACACGCGGGACAAGACGAGTAGATGTCTGGCCTTGGCCGGTCGCGCTGTGCCGAGACTGGCCCCACAGCGGATGTCATCCCTACACCCATCCCCGGGTGGCCATCGAGACCGCCTGGCGGGCTGTGACCACGAAATGATCCAGCATCCGGATCTCCACCAACTGCAAGACAGTCTTCAACTGGACCGTGACAGCCCGGTCGGCTGCAGAAGGCTCAGTGTGGCCACTCCGGTGATTGTGAGCCACGATGACTGCCGCGGCGTTCAAGGCCAGCGCGCGCTGGACGACGATGCGCGCATGCACCTCCGCGCCCTCTACGGACCCGGAGAACAAGCGCTCAACCCCTATGAGCCGGTGCTGGTTATCGAGGAAAGCAACCTCGAAATGCTCCCGTATCTCACCGCCCAACCGCAGCCGGAAGAACGCACCGCCCTTGGAGACGTCACTTAGTCGTGGCCCTGGCTCGCAGGCACGCTGTTCGAGGATGCGCAGGGCACGCGCGAAGATCTTGTCATCCCGTGCGCGAATGACTTCCTGAGATGGTGCAGGCCTGCCATCAGACGGCGCACATGTGCGTGTCTCGACCGGCATCACGCTATCGTCCCCATCACTTCCTCCCACGCGCGCTGCTTGATTGCAGCCCCCGATCCAAACCAGGCAGCGTCCCGGCGGTTGTCATCGCTATGCGCACGCCGGTGATGGTCAACGAACTCGGTCAGACTGTTAAGCACCCCCCATGCAGTTCCGCGACTGGAGGAGAGGGTTGCCCCACGCCCACCGCCCTCGTATAGCGCGCGCACCCTTGCCACGGCATGTTCATTGACAACTGCCGAGCCCGGCGTCGAGCCTCCATACACCAACACACGACGCAGCAGCCCCTCCACAGAATCCGGAGGGACGTGCACATCGCACAATGCCTTCATTCGATCCACGAAGCCGTCCCACCCACCAACGACAATGCCGAGTTGCCGCTTGATAGCGTCGGGTTGGAACTGACTGCGATGCGGAACCTTAATGGCGCCGCCGCTCTGATCCACAGCGATCTGCAGCGTGTTGTTGCATACCACGCGAACGGATGTGAACTGCGCTGTTGTAGCTAGTGTCCCGTCGCACGCTGTGGCCAGCAGCAGGTATCCATCGACTCTGTCGTGCCTCTTGAGGGCGGTGCTTTGGCCGGTCCTGGCCAACGCCCAAAACTTCCTCCCTCCACGCAGGACGCCAGCGGTTTCAAGTTCAAACCCATGAAGTGCGGTCAAGTCGCGGTAGAACTCCAGGATCTCGCCCGGCTGCACAACCTGGAAGCGCTTGGACACCACCGCTAGCGGCGCCTGAGTGTCCGATCGATAAAGCACCTTCTGCTCAGGAAAGGTGCTAGCGCCACCTGAGCTGCCGATCTGCGTGTTGTAACGCACCTCCGATTCTTTTATCTCCCATTCCATACCAGCCTGGCGCCTCCAGACTTCTATGGGTTGGTGCTTGCTCAGCTTGTTACCCAGGCCATGCCAAGGTGTCTGGCCCATGTATGCCATCGATTCAACAAGATGCACGTGTCTCTCCTAAATGCGGCGGCATAAAACGCACAAGGCCCGGACGATACCGGGCCTTGTGCGGTGCCTATGGATGATGGATCAGTCGTTACGGAAGAACTCCGAACCACTGGGAGCAAAGGAACAGCGCGCGACGGCTGCCAGGATGGAGGCCGCCACAATAAAAACGCAGTACAAGAACTCAGACTTGTCCCTCATCAGATCACCCAGTCAATGGACGGATCAGTGCGGACCGCCCCCACGCAAGGCCAGACACCTTCTGGCTCTCGTGTAGGTATTAAGGGTTTGAAATATTTTTACTTTGAGGACACGCGCCGGGCTGTGTCGTGTGCTCGGCGGCATGAAGCCGGCGTATCCTTAATGTGGCGAGATGACACGCCTTTATCGGCAGAGTGATCGCTCTGTATTGCCGCTGGCTGCCATAGCGCGGCCCGTTTTTCTCAAAGTTGGCGCAGAGCCGTCCCTCTCCACAGGGCGCCAGGTCTGCTTGTGCGACGCGTCCCCAATAGTTGATCGAGGTCCGCAGCTGCACCAGTTCGTTGTGCTTCTCATGGATTTAGCAGTGGGCGCGGGAAGTGACTGGATGGCCGCCAAGGCTTCTTCGGAGCGCTCAATTGAGGGCTGCCACAATTGGTCGGTCAGTTCCAGCTCCACTGCCAAGTTGCCGCTGGCGATACCATCCTTGCCAGCCCATTGTCCTGACTCGGTGCGCTGGTAAAGCAGGGCATCCGAGCCCACCACCACGCTGGGCTTGGCTTGGGCCGGTGATTTCACCTTCATCCGCAAATTTATCCAACACTTCGCTTTCACGCACATACAAGTCCAGCGTAGAGCGGGAATACTCAACTTTGCTCAGCTGACGCCCATCTGCTCGAATGGGGCAACTAAGCTGTGGGAAATATCTCCACTCACAGCAACCATGATCCCACTGAGCAAAAAGACACTTGCACTAGCGATCTTCATTGCCTTGACCGGTTGTAAGCAAACCGGCGACCAAGCGCCCGCAACAAAGCATTCCACAGCAGCTGCGGCTACGCCGGCGCTGGATATCGGTGAGCTTGATACTCGTATCGACGCATGCCAGGATCTGAATGCATTTGCCAATGGAAAAACGCTGGCCAAGGGGATTCCCGATGACGAGATCGGCATCGGCACCTCCTATGACGTCTACAACGCCAGCTATCGCGATCAGCATGAGATTGCCCAGACGTTGCTGCAGTCGCGCCCTGCAGCCGGCTCGATCGAGCAGCTGGTCAGAACCTTCTATGCATCCGGGATGGACACCGAGAGCATAGATCGCCTAGGAGCAACACCGATACAGCACCGACTCGCTCAAATTGATGCCTTGAAGGATCAGCGCGACATTGCCCGCTTCATCACCCAACGCCACGCCGAGGGCGCCAATGTGCTGTTCCAGTTTACTGCACAGCCCGACGCACAGACTGTGTCGAGAATGGTTGGGTTAGCCTGGGTCGAGGGCATGACGCTTCCCTCAAAAGACTATTATGTCGATGCGCAGTATGCAGGCATTCGCACGGCCTACCTCACGTATGTCCAGCAGTCGTTTGTACTGGCTGGCACACCAGTCGACAAAGCCGCAGCGCAGGCAAGGCAGGTTCTGCAACTGGAAAGCCGTCTGGCGGCGGCATTGCTGCCACGTTCCGAACAGCGGGACCCGAAAAAAATGTATCACTGGCTCACCACTGCGCAAGCCAATGCCTTAACCCCACACTTTGCATGGGACAGCTTTATGACGGCGCAGGGCGTGACCGGAGAGAAAGGCGTTGCATTGTCCCAGCTCGCGTTCTTCAAGACATTCGACAAGCTGTTGCAAACCGCGCCAGCGTCGCAATGGCGAGCTTATCTGCGCTTCCGTGCCATCGATGATGCGGCACCGGCGCTGAGCAAGCCATTCGTCGAGAATCACTTCAATTTTTATGCAAGGACGTTGGAAGGCCGGCAGGTGCAGACGCCACGATGGAAGCAGGTGATCCAGTCATTGAACGATACGATCGCAGAGGCAATGGGCCAGCTCTATGTGGCTAGGGAGTTCTCTCCTGCCTCCAAGCAACACGCGCTCGAACTGGTAGAGAATGTGCGTGCCGCCATGAAGCTTCGGATCGAACACGCCGACTGGCTAAGCCCGCCAACCAAGGCCAAGGCGCTGGATAAGCTGGCCAATATCATCCCAAAGATCGGGTATCCGGACACCTGGCGGGATTGGTCAGGCTTGCAACTGGAAGAGGGCGCCTACCGTGGCAATATCGAGCGCGCTGCTGCGTTCAATCATCACGCCGACATGGCCAAGATCGGCAAGCCGGTCGATCGGATGAGTTGGGGTGAAGTGGCACCACAGACAGTGAACGCCTTCTACAACCCTAGCGAAAACAGCATCTACTTTCCCGCAGTGATCCTGCAGCCGCCGTTGTTCAGTGCGACCGCCGACGACGGCCTCAACTATGGCGGGATCGGGGGCATGATCGGGCACGAGATCAGTCACGCCTTTGATGACCAGGGCAGACAGTTCGATGCCATCGGTGCCAACCGCAACTGGTGGCTGCCCCCGGATGTTGCCGCATTCCAGACCCGCTCCGACAAAATCAAGCAGCAGGTGAGCAGCTACGTGCCACTCAAGAGCAGGCCGGACCTGCACGTCAACGGGCAACTGGTTCTGGGCGAGAGCATCGCCGACTTCACCGGGGTCACCATCGCCTACGACGCGCTGATGCTAAACCTAAAGAAACATCCCGACCGGAATGTCGCTATCGACGGGTATACGCCCGAACAGCGATTCTTCGTCAACTGGGCTCGGCTTTATCGCAATGCGCGCCGGGAAGAAGCACAGGTGAAGGCACTCAATTCCGACCCCCACCCGCCCAGTGTCGTGCGCGTCAATGCCGGGCCAGCCAACATGCCGCAGTACGCCAAGGCATTCTCATGCAAGGCCGGCGATGCGATGGTGCGCTCCGAGCAGGAACGTTCACAGATTTGGTAACGCATCAAGAGCGGCTTTAGATCGCTCATATCCATGACGATCTTGCGATACCAATAGACAATGCCGTCAGCGAGCCGCTAGTGCTCGATCAGTCGCAACAAGCTTTCGTCTTCCTTGTTACGCTCGCTTTGGGGTGAGCGTAACAAGGGGTAATAGCCCGCCCGATTGACGCGCAACACTCGGCATATCGCGCACAACCTGGATTTCCTGAGACGGTCCTGCATGAACGCGTACTTTTCCTTCATACCTCGGCAGAGTACGCGGCTTCCTTCTTTAGGGTGTCGCACTCCTCGGTGACGCGACGCAATTCGGCCCTCAGGCGCAGAACCTTGGCACTGTTTGAAGATGTATAGGAAACACTGGGCGTATCAATTTCTGACCGCTGACTAAGGCAAATTTGTCACCTTACGCTTCGAGCCGGCGAAGTCTCCCGCAACAAATGTGCTGACGGCCTTAGGGTCAATGTGCT
Organism: Xanthomonas sp. NCPPB 1325; assembly: GCF_041477645.2. Taxonomy (NCBI): domain Bacteria; kingdom Pseudomonadati; phylum Pseudomonadota; class Gammaproteobacteria; order Lysobacterales; family Lysobacteraceae; genus Xanthomonas; species Xanthomonas sp. NCPPB 1325. The sequence goes on along the minus strand of NZ_CM192985.1, from coordinate 582,055 downwards.
TCTTGATTGCTGCGTTAACCTGACCTACTGTGAGTGCTGCGATACGGCGCTCGAAGTCCGCATCCCATTGCATCGTACGATTCAGATAAAGATTTTGCCGTAACCCAGCGGCAATCGTGCCATCCGTGGAGCGGCCATCACGGTACGATTCCAGCAACGACGACTTCGTATCTGTCAACTCTTGCTGCGTAATTCCGTTACTGACCAAGCGACTCAACTCCTGGGTCATCAACGACTCGACCTTGCCCATACTCTGGGGCGCCGAGGTGGCTTGCATGTAGAAGACGCCATTCTCATCATTTGGATTGATGATCATCCCGCCACCAACGTAGTAGCTGAGTCCCTCCTTGCCTCGCACACGGTCGCCTAGTCGAGACGACATTGAGCCGCCACCAAAGACACGACCAGCCAGAACCAATGCAGGATGATCCGGATCGTTATCCTGTACCGGAAAATTACTGCGTGAAACAATCACGGCATTCGCCTTGTCCGGTGATTCGAATTCTTCACGAACAACTTTTTCTGGCTGGAAGTAACGGTCCTTCACTTCCACATAGGGGTTAGGCGACTTCCATGCTGCGAACAAGGTTTCCAGCTCTTGCTTCACCTGCAATGGATCGAAGTTACCTACGACCGCAACCTCACCGACAGATGTGCCATAGAAATCGCGGTGAAAATTACGCACATCGTCCTGGGTCAGTGCCTTGACTGCAGCTAGAACCTGATCATCCGGACGTACTGCTTCAGGGTGCCCAACCGGGTGAGAACCGAAATGCATGCGCATTGCCAAGTCAGCGATGTAGCCCGGCTCTTTGTTGCCGGCTTCAAGCGCCGTTATTGATTGAGTTCGCATCTGCTCGAACTCGTCTTTTGGGAACGCGGGGTTCCGCAGGATGTCGGCGATCAGTCGAAGAGATGGGCTCAGATTTTCACGGCCCGTCTTCACCGAGACATAGGCCATCTGTGCATTGCCTGTCACCTGAACTTCAGCTTTCAGGTCAACAAAGCGCTTTGCGATTTGTTCGCGACTCATGGTTTTACTGCCATGCATCAGCAGGCCGCCGGCGAAGCCTGCGGCATCGCCTTTTCCGATAACTGACGAGTCATCGCCGAAGTGGAACATCATCTCTGCCACAACCCTATCGCCGCGAGTTCGCTTGGGCAACAGTGCTACTTTCAAGCGATCGCCGATGGTTAGCGTCTCGGTGCGCGCCTGAATGTTTTCAGGAGATTGATCAAAAATTTCCCCAGGTGCGACCACCGGGCCTCCCTTGTAGCCGTCAACAAGACTGACAATCGTCGGCGCGTCCGAGATCTTTACAGCACCGGGCTTAGCGGTCGGAATGAAGCGCGCCAACGTCCGGTTATCGCGTACGAGGTATGTTCGTGCAACACGGTTTACGTCCGCGACGGAAACTCGACTGATCGCGTCGCGGCGTACAAAACCCAGCCGCCAATCTCCAGCAGCGATCGACTCGGATAATGCGTTGGCGGTGCCAATGACATTGCTGTCTTGTATGCGCTTATACCTGTTTGCGATACGCTGCTTGGCTGCCGCAACCTCATCCTCCGTGACCGGGTGAGCTACCAGACCTTCTACCTGATCTAACAGCACCGTCTCTACTTTACTAGTATCGCTGCCAGCAGCGGGCGTCGCATAGAAGCCGGCCAGCCCCGGCTCAAGGTAGCTGTCAACTTCGTTATCGACATTCGACGCTAAACGCGTAGCTACCAGAGCTTTGTGTAACCGTCCGCTTGGCACCGTGCCCATGATGCTATCGAGCACCTCCATCGCAGCCGCATCGGGATGCCAGGCCGATGGGGTGTGATAGCCCACTGCGATCAATGGCAACTCGCCGACGCGGCGGATATTGATTTCTCGCTCACCATCTTGCGCAGGCTCCAGAGTGTATCTGGACGGCAGCTTCCGTGTAGGTCGAGGAAGTCTGCCGAATGTATCCTGCACTGTCGCCAGGACGCGGCCTGGATCAAAGCTCCCGGCGATGATGACGGTGGCGTTGTCCGGCTGGTACCAAGTGCGATAGAACGCCTGCAGTCGTTCTATCGGGACATTCTCTACGTCTTCGCGATTACCTATCACACTCTTTCCGTAGGCATGCCACAGGAACGCCTGCGAGGTCATCCGCTGCAACAAGATACGCGTTGGCTTGTTCTCGCCGATCTCCAGTTCGTTGCGGACTACGGTCATTTCGCTGTCCAAATCGCTCTTCGCAACGTTGGAGTTAACCATGCGATCGGCCTCGACTTTCAGCATCCAGTCAAGAGTCTTCTCGTTGGTCGAGAACCAGCCGTAGTAGTTGGTTCGGTCATGCGCCGTAGTGCCATTAAATGTGATCCCCCGTTTCTTGAACTCTGCGGCGATACTGTTGACCGAGGGAGTACCCTTGAACAGCAAATGCTCTAAAAGGTGGGCCATGCCACTCTCGCCATAATTTTCCTGCGCCGCCCCCACAGAATAGGTGACATTGACCAACGTTGTTGGTGTGCTTGCATCCGGATAGAGCAGTATGCGGAGTCCATTTTTTAGGTGGTATTCGCTGATTCCCTCTACACTAGGGCCGGCACTAATGCCGGAGGGAATCGCTGTTTCTGCATTCGCGGACTCAATGTTGACACACATCGCGATGGAGGATAAGCAAAGCGCGAAGAGAAAGGAACTTCGTTTCATGGTGTGATCCGTAATGAATTTTTTTTTTAGGGTGCCACGGCGTCGGCGATTTAGACGACCCAATGCCTGGTCAGAACTGGCCGCGAATATTCAACATGAAATTACGTGGCTCGCCGTACCAGTTGCCAGATATGCTGTTCTGAACTGTCTGGTAGTAGGTCCGATCGAACAAGTTGTTTATATTCAGGGCGATCGACCAGTTGTCGTCGATTTGATAGGCGGCGCGTGCGGAAAATACGACATAAGAGCCTTGCGTGAACTGAAACGGAGCAAAGCCTCCGACGCAGGTACTTCCGGTGATGTCATAGACCAGGCAAGCGACCCCTTCGAAATATCCGCTGCTTTGGGCATTCGCACCGCCGCCCAGGCTCACGCGCCTGAGCTCGCCGTTCTGAAACTGATAGCTGGTCCAGAGCTTAAGCAGGTGCCTGGGAAGGCGTGACTCCAGAGGCGCTCCGTTTTGGAAGGACAGCACCCCGATTTCTTCATTCTTATTATTGGTGTAGCCTAAGGACAGTTGCCAACCTGGCATAATCTCACCATTCAACTCCAGATCCGCGCCACGGCTCACCCGCTGTAAATCGGCATCGGCCGTGTAACAGCAGTAGCGTGTGCCACCATCCGGACTGAAATAGTCGTCCGGATTTCCAAAGTCCCCATCGAGCTGGGCAAAGTTCTTCTGCTCAATGCGGTAAACTGCGAGCGATGCTGTAAGGCGGCCATCGCGGCCAGACCATTTGATTCCTGCTTCGATATTTCCGCCGGTAATGGGATCGACTTCACTGCCATCGCGACCAAGAAGCTCGGACTGCTCCAGATAGACATCGCTGTAGCTGGCATATACCGAGAGCTTCCTACTAACGTCATATACTAGCGATAATTGTGGGGGCCAGCTCAGATCCTTGGTTTTGACTCGAAAAGTACTGGAAAACAGGGTATCGCCTTGCGCCCATGTCTGGCCTGTATCGAAATCCACACAACCCTGCACCTGTATGCAAAAGGCCTGGGTGATATTGCTGGACTTGCGCTTGGTGTATCGCATTCCAATGTTCAGATGCAGCGGGTCCCAGATCGTCATCGTCAGTGATGCGTATGCGCCAAGCTGCCGGCTGAGGTATTCCGGGTAGTAGGTTTGCCGCACATCTTCCGTCCCCCTAGCGTAGGTCAGCTCATTGGGATCGAATCGCCTGATGTTAGGAATCGGCGTAGGCATCGCTGCCGGCGGTGAGTATAGAGTCGCCCCTCCACCGTCGGCCTCGGCGTAGTTGGAGCCGATGACTAATCTCTGCTCATGGCCAAGAAAATTGAAGTTTCCGGACAACGTCAGGTCCCCGGTCACTTGTGTACTGGCGCCCTGTTCGCGTGCTTGACTAAGATTACCGCCACCCTGCGTCTCTACATCGATGGGTCCATTGACGATACCCGTGACTAGAGCTCGATCTTGCTTGGTCCGGCCCAAATTCACCGTCACATTCCAGTGGTCGCCAAGCGTCTGCTCGATACGCCCAAATACTTCAGTAGCGTCAATGTCATAGCGGGACCAAGGCAGGCAAAGACAGGTATTGCGAGGCAGGTTTAGCGATGCACCGTTGCGGTAACGTGGCAATCCGGCATTAAAAGGCAAGGCGTTCTGCCAGGTGCGGCTGGCGCCGATGCCGATCACGGTCGAAGGCGTCGCGTCCCAGTCCACGACGCCGTACACCATCTTTTTCTGGTTGTGGGCGATGTCGTAGAAGTAATCCTGGTCTTGCCACACCACGACACCTCGCCCACGCAGAGCACCGTCAAGCCCCAAGGGCCCGGTCGCATCGACCATAGTACGGTAGTTGTCCCAGCTCCCAATCTGGCCTTCGGCGGTTATTTGCGCACGATCAAGCGGGCGTTTACGTACCAAACTGATGACACCGCCGGGCTGGCCATAGCCGTTATAGAGTCCATCGGCACCGCGCAGGATCTCGGCGTGGTCGTACATCGCCATATCCAGTTGCGGCACCATTCTGTAGTTGGGATTCGAAATATCCATCGGCGCACCGCCATCCAGCTGGATACGCTGAATGCGAAAACCCCTCGAATAGAACTCCGCCTCCACGGGACCATCGCCACCGGTGACCGTGCTGATGCCGGTGGCTTGGTTCATCAATGAGGAGAAATCGGTGATGTTCTGCTCAATGAGACGTTGATGCGTGATCACACTGATTGACTGTGGCGTCTCCTGTAGCGACAACGGGAGTTTGCTGGCAACGCTGGCCGCTCCAGTGGTGTAGCTGCCACTGCCTTCGGTCGCAGTGAGATCGCCACTTCCGTTGACGTTGTTGATCCCGACACCGTTAGCTGCGCCCTCGATTCTCAACGCACCGATCAGGTGTGCATCTCCTGCATCCGGCATCGCCTCGATCAGCACCGTACGTGGTCCAGTAAAACGAAAGGTCAGGCCACTTCCGGTCAGCAGCTGACTCAAGCCCGTCTCAATCGAATACCTCCCCCGAATTCCGCCGGTGCGCTTGCCATCGGTCAGACGGCTGTCGACATTGAACTGCAGACCGGACTGGGTGCCGAAACGCAGCAACGCCGAGCTGAGTGCATCTTCGGGGACGTCGAAGTCATGCATCTGCCGTTGTTGCGCGGATACTTGCTGAGCATTAGCCACTGTCGCCCCACCTCCCCACACAAGGGCCCCAACAGCGGCCCCCATCAGCGCCCCTGTCGTGCAGCGCTGCACCACTCGTCCAAGAGCCGACACCAGTGACACGTTCAGAGCCGAGCGCCTCATTCCCTATTCCCCTTGGTGGAATTCGATACCGCCCCGCGCCTTGCACACGTGAACGGGGTCTTTTAAGGGGTAATGCTTGAAGAGGTCGAAGTTGACAGAAAAATTTCAACCAGATTGCGCGAGCCTAGCTAGACGCTGATGCGACATTGCACACCGTGGAGCATTGCTCGCATGCAGTGCCAAAGCAGGATCGGCTGAGTGCAGCTCAGGAGCTTGAAAATTCGGTACGCGCCATTCCTACATCAGACCGCGCGGATCCAAACGATCGGGCCGATCCGGGTCACCTTGACAGGCAAGGATTGCTCCAACGTGTCATACCACTCGTCCAGGCGCGCCAGATCCACAATGGAACTTACCCGCTGATGATCGCTCTGCGGATAACTGACCAGCACCAGGCGCTTGTCGTAGCGTTTGAGTTCTTCTAGTACTTCGCCAATGCGGCGATTCTCGAACTGCAGGCGCCCAGTGCGCCAGGACAGCACCTGCTCCGCGCGGACCGCTTCGATGCGCGGCATCACTTCCCCTGGATGCACCTGAACCTGCTCGTTCGCAGTGATGGACACTGTTGGCGCATCTGCACTGGCGACCTGCACCTTGCCCCGCTGCACGGTCACTACAACATCAGCTCCGTCACGTCGCACACCGAACGCTGTACCCAACACAGTCACCTGACCGGCGCCGGCATCGACAGTGAATGGATGGTGCGGATCGTGTGCCACGTCGAAGTAGGCTTCGCCGCTTGCCAGATAGATATGGCGTGTCCCCTCATCGATCCGCACGTTGGCAGCACTACCGATGTTCAACCACATCGTACTGCCATCGGCCAACGCGATCGTGCGTTGCTCGCCGCTTCCGGTGGCTTGGTCGAATCGCCAATCCCGATGCCACTGGTCGCCCAGAAACACCGCCAGCATCAGAACCGCTGCAGTTGCGAGTGCCGGGCGCCAAAAGCGACCCCTCCGGGCTCGTTGCCGTTGTGCAGCGTTCGCAGGAAGGCTGACCATCACGGGCGCGTATAGTTCCTCCAATGGCGCACCGAGCGTCAACCACAGTCGTCGGGCGTCGTTGAGCGCCTTCTCGTGGCGTATATCTGCATCGCGCCAGCGTTCAAATTCAGCTAGCGCATTCGCATCGGCCTCTCCGCTGACGATACGGGAGACCCACACGAGCGCCTGGTCCATCGGATCATTGGAGTCGGGCTCCATCTTTATCTGCATTGCGTCGTCGTCGCTCATCTGCCTGTTCCTGTAACGCCCAGCGAGCCTGAAAATGACAATGGGGGCGAGCGTCCGTTCATCTCTCACCCAGTTTCTGCGCACAACTCTTCAACGCCATCAACACGTACTTGTTCACCAGGCTCAAGGAAACGCCGAGACGCGCTGCCACTTCCTCACGTGGCAGGCCCTCAACGCGCGTCAGATACAGCACGTCCCTGCACTTGGCGGGGAGCTCGGCAAGCGTGGCTTCGATCAGGCCCACCTGATCGCGCGCATGTGCGTGCTCCTCCGGCTGGGCGATATGCCCTTCGAACAAGATCAGTGCGCCTGCAAGCAATTGCACCCGGTTGCTTTCACTGCGTAGATGGTAGAGCGCTGCATGCACGGCCATGCGCATCAGGTAGCGGCGAGCATCCTCTTCGTTTGACAACAAATTGGAGACTCGATCAAGACGAAGATAGATATCCTGCGCGAGGTCCTGCGCGGTATGGCGATCAAGAATACGGCGCTCGATCACCCGCTCCAGACTCGGCCGGATCTCGATGAAGATGCGCGTTAACTCCTCCGTGGTCAGCACGGCAGTCAACACGGTTTCATCCGTTGCGCCAGGCGCTGGCACCGAAGCTTCGTGACGTCTCCACTTCATTGCCGCCTCCCTTGGGCAGACTGACGGTGCAGGAAGAACTCTACCGGTACGATCATCTCGACGGTGCTCCCCGCCATCTCCGGCGGCGGTGGCGGCACTGGGGAAGCGCGCTGGATCAGCGCATTGACTTCCTCATCCAGCAACGCGTAACCACGGCTGCGCCAAATACTCCAATGCAGCACGTTGCCGCCGCGATCCGTTGTGAAGCGCAGGTACACCACATCTTCCTGGCGGCGGCGCTGGGCGGCACTCGGATAGCGCTTGTGCTGTTCCAGATGCGTCAATAAACGGTTCTCCCATGTCTGGATGAGGGCCTTGGCATTTTCGCTAGAGGCACCCTGGACCGGCGCTTGAAGCGCGGCATCGGCTGCGGCTTGGGCGGAAACCGCTGCGGTTGTACTGTCAGCCGCCGACTCCTGGTCGGCTTTCGGCTCTTCCTCGGGCTTAGCGGCCAACGCATCCGGTGGTGGATTTGTCCTGACCTCTGGTGGCGGATCAAATGCACGAGGCTTTGGCTGAGGCTTGGGCTGTACCCGCGACTCGACCTGCTCTGGACCCTCCGGTCTCTGAGTGACCTGTTGCTCCGGCGCTGCGGGCATCGGCGAGAGCTCGACCGTCATGGCGGCCATGGGAGGCGCGACCGCTGTAGGAGGCTGCGTACCGAAATCAACCAACACTAAAGCCGCGACGCCAGCGTGCACTAGCAGCGCGCTGGCGATACTGCCCACCCATCGGGTGGAGTCGGAAACCCTGCGCTGCCCCATTATACCTAGGTCTCCGTCTGGTCCAGCGTAACCAACGCGACCTTCTGGTAGCCCTGCTCGCGCAAGGTATTCATCAGATTCATCAGGTCGCCATAGGAGACGGTCTTGTCGGCGCGCAGGTACACACGCACCTCGCGGTCTCCATCAAACAAGGTGTGCAACGCATCGCCCAGTGCGATACGTTCGACCTCGGCTTCCCCCACGAACACCCGCAGGTCGGCCTTCAGGCTCACAACTACCGGCTCCTGCGGCTCCGGCTTCGCTTGCACGCTGGAGACCGGCAGGTCCAATGGCACATTCACCGTGGCCAGCGGTGCAGCCACCATGAAGATGATCAACAGCACCAACATCACGTCGATGAAGGGAGTGACGTTGATCTCGTGCAGGCCGGCATCGCCCTCATCTTCGGAGTCGAGCTTAAACGACATGGCTCAAGTCCTCCGCGCATCGTGTGTTCAGATCGACTTCCAGCTCCCGGCTCAGCAGGCACATGACTTGTGTCGCAGCATCGCTCATGCGCACACGATAGCCCGCGATTGCGCGCGTGATCGCGTTGTAGACCAGCACCGCCGGGATCGCCGCGACCAGGCCGAATGCCGTCGCCAGCAACGCCTCGGCGATGCCAGGGGCCACGATCGCCAGGTTCGTGGTCTGCGAATTCGCAATTCCGATGAAGCTGTGCATGATGCCCCACACCGTGCCGAACAAGCCGATGAAGGGCGCGGCAGCGCCGATGCTGCCCAATACGCTGGTACCGCGCGACAGTCTGCGCTGCTGCCCTGCCTCCACGCGCGAAATCTGCGCGGCCGCACGCTCCTTGATGCCTTCGGCAAAACCATATCGGTGACCTTGTGGATGGCGCTCAAGTTCACCAATTGCGGCACGGACCATCGCAGCGGCTGCAGGATCCGGCAATTGGGTGAAGCTGACCAGCGCACTGCCTTCGGACAGGGATTGCAGTGCTCGCGCGATGGCTCGGCGGCAGCTGACAATTTCCCAGGTCTTAAATATCCAGATGCTCACTGTGGCGACCGAGGCAAGCACCAGGATCCCCATCACCATCTTCACTACCCAGTCTGCCTGATGGAACATCGCCACAACCGTCAGATCGCGTGGGAGTGCAGATTCAACTGCAGCCAAAGCCGAAGCCGGCAGGGACATCAAGGCCGCGATCAGCGGAACTACAACGAATCTATGCTTCAAGGCTGGCTCCTAGCTCGTTTGTGCGTAACTGCGCGAGGTGCGAAAGCGTGGACCCGCTGATTGCGCGAGGTAGCGCCCGCTTGAAAGGTAATGCTTGAACAGTGCCGCTTTGACAACCTTGCGGAAAGATTTCTTCACTATCCTCGCAGTCTCTTGCCCCGTGAGAAAGCGTCCAGACGATGCTGGTGGGCGCGCCTCCCCCCTGCGTTCGGCTCGTTGCACCAAGCGGTTAGCTGTCGTGAATCCTCGCGGGGGCTACTTCGGTTAGGGATTTCTTACGCCTCGCCACCTTTTGGGTCGGGAGACGCTTTCGGTCGCCCGGTACAACCCTGCGAGTGCAAGGGCGCGTGCGTGCCTGAGAGGGGGCGAGCCGGAGTTGGAATCTCATCGCCTCCCGGCAACCTTGACATGCTTGCCCTGCCAACTACACATGCGGCACCTCGTAACAGCTCAAGCCATACGCTGAGGTAGCACGGCGGATCTTGGTCCGCTATCGTCTGCTAGCCTGCAGGCGTGGTAGCCGTGCAGGGTCCGCATCATCTGGTGCCTGTGCCACGCTCAGCGTCGACAAGGCTCATGGTGATCTTTTGAAAGTCTCAGCCTACCGAGGTAGTTGTCCATGCGTGGTTCGCAGTTGATCCTTTGCTTACTTGCTTCGCTCGCGATTGGCCCGGCTCAGGCAGCTCAGATTCCCGATGTCACTGCTGCGGCAGCCGCAGCCAGTGCATTTGCGCCCACCGACACACGTTCCCGGCAGGCAGCCGCACCCGTCACGACCTCGCATGTTTTAGCGCTTACAGGTAGGCGACTGCCCTACCAAGCCATCGTCAGCGAGTGGCCGGTGCGTGGGGCCGATGGCAACGTGCTCGGTCTTGTTGTAACTCAAGCCTATATTGCCAACGCCAGGCAAGGCCAGGTGCGGCCGGTGACATTCGTCTACAACGGCGGTCCCGGCGCGGCGTCTTGGTCGCTGCAAATGGAGGGTATCGGACCGAAGCTGTATGACGCTGCCAGCGGAACCGTGATCGACAATCCGGACAGCATCCTGGATGTCACCGATCTGGTCTTCATCGACCCATTGGGAACCGGTGCCAGTTTTCCTTTTGCCGGAGTGGACGCAAGGAGCGTCTGGAACACACCGGGCGACGCCTGTTCCATCGTCGAGGTGATTTCCAGTTGGCTGACTTCCAATCGCCGAGGGAAGAGCCCTCAGGTGCTGATAGGCGAAAGCTATGGAGCACTACGTAACCTCGCGGTATTGAACGCCGATGCCGCAGAGCCAAGACTCAATGTATCGGGCGTGGTCCTGCTGTCTCCCTTCCTGGGACATGCAGAAAGTCGCGATCTTGCAGCGGTAACCTTGCTGCCAAGTCTGGCAACCACGGCGTACGTGCATGGTCTGCGGCGTATCCCAACATCCTCGCCGCAGCAAGCCTACGATTCAGCGCTGGAGTTCGCCCGTAATCGTTACGCGCCAGCTCTGCTGGAGGGCAATACGCTGAGCGTCGAGCGGCTCAGAGCCGTCGCAGCCGAGATGAGCGATCAGATTGGAGTGCCAGCCGAGATACTGGAAGCGTCCAGGTTGCGCATCGACCGCAGTCAGTTCAACCGGACATTGAAATTGCGCCAGCAAAACACTCGTATCGGCAACCTGGATACTCGCGTGGCAGGCAGCACCGACTTGGACAGTCTCCCAGCTCCTTACAGTGATCCATCAATGACGCTTGGCAGGCGCCCTGCCTCGGTCATGGAGCATTATCTGGCTACATTGGGCTATCAGGTGGCGGCGCCCTATCGTCCGCTCAACCTATCAATCAACCACGGCACCTGGTACTACCGTGTGCCTCCCAGCGCCACGGGAGATCAAAAAGACACGATCGACGGAACCGATTGGCTTGTCGATGCCATGAACGCCCACCCCAAGCTGCACGTCTTCGCAGCGGGTGCTTTTTACGACACCGCAACGCCACTCTACGCGTCCCGATATCTGCTCGATCACGCCGATATCGATCGGTCACGGTTGACATTGGCGGCCTATCCGGCGGGGCATGGCATTGCCGAGGACGCAGAGCAACGCCGTCATTTGGCTGCAGACTTGCGTGATTTCATAACCAAGACTGGTCGCTGACGGAAGTCACCGAGGTCCCCTGTAGCTGAGATTTCCTCTGCGAACAACACAGTGTCGACACGGCGTTTTGTCGGCGTGGTAATGTGAATAGTGGCACTGCGCCTTTGCGTCAGTGCCCGGCAAAATCGATCAGGCTCTGGACGGCAACGCTGCCGCCGAGCGGCAGCAGCACTGCCGCATAGATCACCTGCCCCATCTCTTTCTTAGACGATTTAGGCTTGGACAGATGTAGGGCATTGAGTGACCAACAGTCTCCGCATCCGTCGGCGTGAGATGCCGGATGTCTGCTGCAGGATCAATGAGCGAGGGACTACCACTGCCTCGCTATTGAGAGGTGCGCCGATGTCATCGGCGACACCTCCTAGCCCGATAGCGTTCCATTAGCAGCGGTTAATGGAAGGATTGCGCAGCCAGCGCCAGGTCACTACACGTCGACCATTGAGCTTCTCGGCACCCGATCCCATGCTGAACGACACTTTTTTTGCTCGAGAATGCGCTAACGATGCGTTCGGCGTGACAGCAGTTCGCGTTCCGTGCTCTGAGCAACCTCGCAATAGGTAACTCTTCAAACAACAAATCAGGCATGGACCCTCTTGTTGTGGAAAAGCGCGTCCAGCCCACATCGAGAAATGCTCGCTATGAAAAAATTGCCTCCTGGCTCCCGCTCTTTCATGCTGATCGGACTTGCTAGCCTGCTTTCAGCGCTGACTGCCTGTGAAAGATCTGCTCCTTCAGCTGCAAATCTGCCGCACGCGACAGATTCGCAGCCTGCCGCTACGAAAGGTATCGATTGGCAGGAGGGAGATATTCAAAGGGCTCTCAATGAAGCAAAAAGAGCTGGCAAGCCTATCCTGATGTATTGGGGCGCGATCTGGTGCCCTCCATGCAATCGCCTCAAAGCGACCACCTTTAAGGATCCAGGATTCATCGCACAAACGCAGCATTTTGTAGCGATCCATCTGGATGGCGACCAGGAAGACGCCCAGACCTGGGCGGACCGATTTGGCGTCAAGGGCTACCCCACCATTGTCTTGCTACGCCCGGATCTCAGCGAAATCACTAGGCTTGTAGGTGACAACAGCACTTCACAGCTTACCGATAGTCTTCGGGTGGCTTCTCGATCCAGTACGAGCACAAAACAGATCCTGGCACAGGCCCTTAAAAGCCCATCGGCGTTACACCCATCTGATTGGACCCTCCTAAGCAATTACAACTGGCTACAGGACGATCAGCTCATAGAACCGAAGGAAGCGCCCGGAGTCCTCGCAGCATTAGCAAAAATAGCACCGAATCCTGCGTTGCAACGTCGCTTCAAGTTGCTTGAGATAGTCGTCGCAAAGCAGAAACCCGGCACAAGCAAAGCGACTTACTCTTTGTTGCAAACAGTGCTTTCCGACCCATCCGAGGTTCGGAACAACTTCAATGTACTTATCGCGGGTGCTGCCACGCTGGTTTCTGCCACGACCACCGATGCGGACGAGCGAACTGCGCTAACCAGGGACTTTAGGCGATCGCTTGCCAAGGCTTATGCTGATCCGGCGCTGCCCATTGCTGACCGCCTCCAGACCGGCTACGCGGAGATCGAGTTGGCGCGCTTGGCGCAGGGAATGCCGACACGGCCGAAGATGGATGGGCCACCACCGCCATTGCCTGCAGATGTCACCATGACCATACAGCAGCGCGTTCGCTGGGCAGTCACAGAGGCGAAAACCGATGAGGAGCGTCAATCCACGATTGCATCTGCTGCCGGGCTGTTGGCGCTGGTGGGCGATAACAAAGGATCTGCTGACCTGATGCAGGCTGAGTTGTCGCGTAGCAAGACACCGTCTTACTACATGCCATTCCTGGGAATACTTGCTGAGCAGCGGGGTGACTCCAAGGCTGCGCTATCTTGGTTCAAGAAGGCCTACGACTCACCTGGCAGTCAAGGTACCGTCGTTCAGCGAGGCATGACCTATCTGGACGCGCTGGTCCGGATCAACCCAAACGACAACGCGAGTATTGAGAATCTCGCAACGCGAGTGATCAACGATCTAACGCAGCAGTCAGACGGCTATTTGAATGACAATCACGAGCATTTTGAGGAAGTCGGTGCGTCGCTGAAGAGCTGGGGCAAACAGAGTCAGATTACAGCTGCGGTTCTGGATCGCCTGCGTAAAAAAGCGCAGACAAGTTGCACTGAAAAGAATAAGCCATCAGCCTGCGCTAACTGGCTTGCATGACGCAGCCCTGACATTACGCGCTTTGCTTGGGTCCCCGGCAGAGCCCCCGTTATTTGCCTGCAGAATAGCGTTATGCCGACCAACGAGCTACTGACGTTACTTCCCGGCACAATTGCCTTGCCGGGTCTTGAAGAGCTCACGCAATCTGATTCAATATATCCGACGCGGGGACACGCTGGTTGGCCGAAGTCCTCCCCTGCTTGCCACGGGGCTTTGTGGCCAGATTTCCGTACGTGCTTTCCATTAGCTCTCTCCTAGTGCCAAGGCACTTGGTCCCGTGGGCATAGCGGTAGGCGATCAACCGCCGGCCTCGTCGCCAAGCTAATATCCCTTACACATTCACGTTCAGTCTAGGAGTCTTCAAAAATTCCTCTGCAATAAAATCCATGAACACAATTGCCCGTTTCGCAATCAGGCGATTGGCGGCATACATGATGTGCATGGGCACTGCAGGAGCGGAGAATTCGTTCAATACAATCTGTAAATGGCCCGCATTGAGCCCTTGCTCGAATAACCATTCCGGCCCCTGGCCGATGCCCAGGCCTGCGTTGACCGACTCGCGCGCGGCTTCCGGTGAATTGACGCGAATCCTGCCGGAAACCGGTACTTCCACGTCCTTGAAACGCCACGTCGCCCCCGACGCCAACAGCGTGTACAGCACGCAATCGTGATGGCGCAGATCGTCGGGCACAGTGGGCACGCCGCGTTCGGCCAGATACGCACGGCTGGCCACGCACACACGCTTGAACGCACCGATGCGCCGCGCGCGCAGCGCGCTGTTTTCCAGATGGCCGATGCGGATGGCCAGTTCGGCACCTTCGTCGAGCAAATTGACGAAGCGGTCGTTGATCTGCAGATCCAGCTGCAGGCCCGGGTAGCGCTGCAAAAAGCGCGGCACCAGCGGCATCACATACTGATGCGACAACGCCGTGGGGCAGGCCACACGCAATAAGCCGGTGGGCTGCACGTTCTCGCGCAGCGACATTTCAGACTCGTCCACCGCGTCCAGAATGCGGCGTACTTCCGCGTAGTAACGCTCACCTTCCGGCGTCAGCATCAGCTTGCGGGTGGAGCGGTTGAGCAGCCGGGTCTGCAGATGCTCTTCCAGCGCGGCCACATGGCGGCTGACGTTGGGCTGGCCCAGGCCGAGATCGCGCCCGGCCGCAGAAAAGCTGCCCGTTTCCACCGCACGCGCGAAGCAGGTCATCAACACAAACCGATCCATTGCGCCGCTCCATTCATGCTTTTAAAGTATGAATGCTATGCGCACTCATGGTCTTCCGGCAAATGCCGCATGAGCGCAGGCTGTGTCACATCGAAGGCCCACCAACCACGGCGGGCCTCGTATCACAGCCAGGAGCACCCCATGACCCGTTTAGCAGGCAAGCGCACTCTCATCACCGGCGGCACCAGCGGCATCGGCCTGGAGACCGCCAGGCAGTTCCTCGCCGAAGGCGCCCGTGTCATCGTTACCGGCGTCAACCCCGAGTCCATCGCCAAGGCCAAGGCCGCCCTCGGCGCCGAGGTGCTGGTGCTGCGTGCCGATTCGGCCAGCGTTGCCGCCCAGCAGGAACTCGCCCAGGCCGTGCGTGCGCATTACGGCCAGCTCGACATCGCCTTCCTCAATGCCGGCGTCTCGGTGTGGGCGCCGATCGAAGAGTGGACCGAACAGGCCTTCGACGCCTCCTTCGCCATCAACGTCAAAGGCCCGTACTTCCTGCTGCAGGCGCTGCTGCCGGTGTTGGCCAACCCCGCGTCGGTGGTGCTCAACACCTCCATCAATGCACATGCGGCCATGGCCCGCTCGTCGGTATATGCCGCGACCAAGGCAGCCTTCCTCAGCATGACCAAGACGCTGTCCAGCGAACTGCTGGCGCGCGGCATCCGCCTCAACGCGGTCAGCCCCGGCCCGGTGGAAACCCCGCTGTACGACAAGCTTGGCATTCCCGACGCCTACCGCGCCCAGGTCAACCAGGACATCGCCGCCAGCATCCCGATGGGCCGCTTCGGCACCCCGGACGAAGTGGCCAAGGCCGTGCTGTACCTGGCCTCGGACGAATCGCGCTGGACGGTGGGGTCGGAGCTGGTGGTCGACGGCGGCCGCCTGCTCAACGGCTGAGCATGGCCGCCGTCCTTGAGGCGCGGCGAGTGGCGGCGCGCTTGGGTGCCACTAGCGCGAACGCACCCGCGGCAACCCGCCGATCAAGCTAGCCGGCACGTGTGCAGCCGATCGGCGGGGCGCGCCCCGCGTCGGCACCCACACAAGGTCCGGCCTCCATCCAATGCACTGCACGCCGGCATGTACCGGCTGCCTGGTACTACGCGTCCTCCTGCCATGGATGACGTGCCGATCCATCGCCACGCCGTCGCCTACTCTGGCACCACCTTCCCTACAACGTCCCCATACCGCCCATGCCCAACGTCCTTACCCTGATCAGTCACCCGCTGTGCCCGTTCGTGCAACGCGCGGCCATCGTCCTGCTGGAAAAGGCCGTCCCGTTCGACCGGATCCAGGTCGATCTTGCAGCCAAGCCGGATTGGTTCCTGGCCCTTTCGCCAACCGGGAAAGTGCCGTTACTTATGGTCGCTGAGCCAAGTGGCACGAAGACGGCAATCTTCGAAAGCATGGTGATCTGTGAGTACCTCGAAGAAACGCAACCTGGCCCGCCGCTGTACTCGGCCAGCGCGCTGTCACGTGCGCGTCAACGCGGCTGGACCGAGTTTGCTGGTCAGGCCCTGTCGGACATTTGGCAATTCCTCCACGCGACCGATCCACAGATGGCGAGTACACGACAGACAGCTGTCAGGACGAAGCTTGAACGTATCGAAACAGAACTCGACGGCGGACCCTACTTCGGTGGCGCGACCTTCAGCATGGTCGACGCTGTATTCGCACCAGTTTTTCGGTATTTCGATGTCCTCGAACCGGGCTTATCGCTGCCAATTTTCGAAAATCTTCCTCGCGCTTCCGCATGGCGGGCAGCTTTAGTGACACGTCCCAGCGTCATTCACGCCGTGGGTGACGGCTACGCGGCACTGCTGGAGACCCAGCTTCGCAAACAGCTTTCCATCCACATGGCATCACCCGCGACATAGCTCACTTCAACACACGCGCTCAATACACTCCAAGGAATTCACCATGACCAGCACATCCCCGAATATCCATGTACCGAAAAGTGCACTCATCCTGATTGAATATGTAAACGATTGGCTGGCTCCCACCGGTGGCATCAATGGCCAATTGCAGGATCGCGAACAACTTGATAATGCCATTGCCAATTCGAAGGTGATGCTTGAAGAGGCCCGCCGCCGTGGCATGGAAGTCATTCACGCATCCCTCAAGTTTGAGCCAACGTTCAAGGTCCTCGGCGACGGCAAGTACGGCCTGCGCAAGATGATGCGCGATTACGGCTCGTTCCTCGGTGAGCAGGCAGATTTCTTTCCTGGTTTCGAGCCTCAGGACGGCGAATATGTCATCCGTGAACGCACTGGCGGCAGTAGCGTCTTTGCGTCGACCACGCTCGACAGCTACCTCCGCAACAATCGGATTGTTGACATCTATCTGGCGGGCTTCGCGCTCAGGCAGTGCGTCGAGTCGTCGATGCGCAATGCGCACGATCTTGGCTACAACACCAATGTCATCTACGACGCTTCTGCCGCATTCACCCGCGAGCAACAGACAGCGTTCTTGAACGAGATCGCCCCATTCTATGCCAATGCCATGACCACCCAGGACTTCATCAAACAGGCTTGATGTCTGTATCGCAAAGGCCAAGCCCAATGATCGGCATGATGGTGAAACTGGCAGTCAAGCCAGGCAGCAGCGCGGCGTTCGAAAGCGCCTTCGCCGCTCAGGCTGCAGCAGTACGTACGAACGAACCGGGCAACCGGCTCTATGAGGTGTTCAAGTCGCGGGTCGGACCTGACAGCTACATGCTCATCGAGATCTACGAGAACGAAGCTGCGCTTGATGCACACCGGAGTGCGCAGCACATGGCAGTCCATCGTCCATTAACTTCCGCTTTCATTGCAGCTGAACCGGATATCGAAGCCTTCGATGTCATCCCACACGCAGCATGACAACCGGCGACAGGGACCGCGTAGTCCCTGTCGCTGCCGATCTTCCCGAGGTTCCGATGATCACCACTGCTGATAGCCGAACAGGCTTGTTTTACGGGATCGCCGCCAATGTCCTTTGGGGGGTGCTGCCGTTGTATCTAAACCTCCTCAAGGGCGTGGATGCTCTGCAAGTGCTCTCACACCGTGTGGTGTGGTCGTTGCTGGTGTTCGGCACGCTCCTCGCGTTATGGGGAAGGCTGCGACCACTCGTTGCAGCAGCGCGCGGCCGCACCCTGGGATTGCTGGCCGTCAGTGCCGCACTCATCGCAGTCAACTGGTTCGTCTATATCTGGTCGGCAGCCAACGGGCATCTGGTGGAGGCGAGCCTTGGCTATTTCATAACTCCCCTTGTCAACGTCGCGCTTGGCACGATGCTGCTGAAGGAGCGAATCGCACGTTCGCAGGCCGTGGCAATCGGTGTAGCGGGGGCGGGTGTGCTCATCCTTGCCGCAACTGGCGGCGGCCAGATCTGGATCTCGCTAACGCTGGCGTTGAGCTTCGGCTTCTATGGACTGATTCGCAAGGTGGTGGCGATCGATGCACTGGGCGGATTGTCGATCGAAACTGCGCTTTTGGCACCGCTCGCACTGTGCCTTCTCTTTTACTTCGGCAGCATGGGTGAGGCAGCTTTTGGGCAAAGTGGCCGTACAGATGCTCTCCTGATCCTTGCAGGACCGATCACAGCACTCCCCCTGCTCTTCTTCGCGGCAGGAGCAAAGCGCTTACGCTATACAACACTTGGATTGCTACAGTTCATCGCACCCACGCTTCTGCTTGCAGAAGCAGTCTTGCTCTATCAAGAGCCAATCGGCCCCATCCAGCTAGCCACCTTTGGCATGATCTGGATCGGCTGTGGATTGTATGCGTGGAGTAGCATGAATTCGTCGAAGGATATGACTGCACATCCGTCATAGATGCCCACAAGCCCCCTGAGATAGGTATACAGACATCTAGATCCCCGAACATACAACCAATAACTCCCCTCTTTTAACTACAGCGGCTAACAAAACGTAGCGAGCGGTCGTCAGACGGGTGCGCGCAACGCACAGGAACCAAAGTGCACGCGTGGTACATGTCGATTCCGAGCACCAAGCCGCACACTCCTATCGGCGAGCACAGTAGCTTTTCATCTACCCGTAGTGAAACCCATGACTACTCCAATTGAAATTGTCACTGATTTTTTTCCGTCTTCCAAGAAGATCACGGCCGGACCACCATTAAACGGTGGTTTACACCGCATACGCGCTGGGTGAACGAGGGAGTTGCCACTACTACAGGCATAGCCGAAGCGATTAGTTTTATCGAAAAAGTAGAGAAATCGTCCAGCATCGTCGCCGCCCAATTTCAGATTATTGCCATTGCCGCAACAGGCAACAAAGTGCTGACCGAACGCCTTGACACATTCCTGAGAGCTGACGGCAGTAAGATCCTAGCCGTCACCGTGATGGGGATAATCGAGCTAGACGGCGAACAGATCATCGCGTGGCGAGACTATTTTGATGTCAACGCCGGTCAGTCAATATCCAGAAAATAGCCTCTTCTAAATTGTCCCGCCACTTCAGACAACAGGGCCATTAGTATCGCTCTGGTTATCAAAAATTTTCCGAGGCGCAATGTACACGATATCGGAAAGGCGTTTAAATATCCACCTAAGACTGGGATTCTTGTCGATTTTTCCGAGCATCACGCGCTGGTGGTGTGCCAAACTGCCAAGGATACTCTCGACTGAACTGGGATGCGCTTTCGTAGCCAACGGCAAATGCGATGTCAGACGCAATACGCTCTCCTGAAAGAAGCAATCTTCGAGCCTCCTGCAAGCGAAGCTGCTTTTGATACTGAAGCGGACTTAGTCCAGTAATTTCCAGAAAATGGCGATGCAGACTTGCCCGGCTCATGCCGCTGGCACTGCACAGCGACTCGATGCGAAAGGGTACGTTATAGTGCTCCCTGACCCACCCGACCGCCTGTCGAATGCGCCCCAATGCACCCTGAGGTTGGGCGATATGGCGCAGAAGCCGCCCCTGCGGGCCCTGCAAAATAAGTGTGTTATGCGCCCCTACCGACGCATGGCGCAGGGCAATGTCTAGGTGGGTTGCAAGTTCGTCGCTCATCGCATGAGTATGGCGTGCGCCCGCTATCAGTCAAGAAAATTGAGATAATTAGGCAAAAAAATTGGGCGTATCGGGTGGGCCTGAAATGCTATCGTCGCTTACCTTTGCTCAAGAGAAAGCGAATACCAAATTCCTCGCTTTTCCAACACAGATGTTCCCAGATAAAAACGTTCTATCTATTGGGACCCGCAGCTAGGCTCTTGGGGAGAGCACCATCAAACCAGCACTTATCGACTACAGCACAGGAATCAATATGAGCAACTCTGTCATCGACTCCCTCTTGAGCCGTGCGACGACCAATCTGTACGACCCAGCAGCGACGTTGAGCGACGAACAAATTCGAGAGTTGGTTGGCATCGCCACCACTGCACCCACCTCCTTCAATTTCCAGAACTGGCGCTTCGTCGCCGTTCGCACGCCAGAAGCCAAGGCGCGGCTGCGCAAGATTTCGTGGGATCAGCCCAAGATCACAGATGCTGCCGTGACCTTCATCATCTGCGGACAGTTAATCGATTACAGCTTGCTGCGGCAGCGCTTAGAGCCGGCGGAGGCAGCGGGAATCATGTCTGCGCAGATGGTGGCAGGTTGGGAAGGCGCCGCACGCGTCCTATATTCTGAGCAGCCACAGCGTCAGCGCGACGAAGCAGTTCGCACCGGCGCCATTGGTGCAACGGCATTGATCTATGCGGCCCATGCTTTGGGCTTGGGCTCAACACCGATGATAGGTTTTGACGCCGATGCGGTTGCCTGCGACTTTGCACTGGCTGAAGACGAAGTGCCGGTCATGTTGCTATCCATCGGTAAGGCTCTATCTGGCAACTGGCCGCAGAAGCCGCGTCGGCCTGTGAGCGAAGTACTGGATTTCGTCTGAAAGAGCAGCCGCCCTGCGCTGTGACACGGACATTGGGGCATACAGGCCGTGACGGTTTGGCGCACGCGGCATCTGCAAACGTGCCACCAGGCCTCGGCCACTGGGAACGGAAACCGTCCTCCAATGACGATCATTTGAGGGTCCAGGCCGTAGCTAGAATGCTGCATAGTCGGCCGCATAAGAGCGGCAAACAAAACCCTTGAATTCTGTTGAACCGGCGGCATCATCGCCGGCATGACACGTCGCAACGAGATCCCAATTGCGCTGTGGAAGCGCATCGAGTCACTGATTCCGCAGGTCAAGGCTTCCCAAAGAGGTGGACGACCTCGTATCAATGATCAGCAGGCGCTCAATGAAATCATCTATGTGCTGCGCACAGGTATTCCGTGGGAAGAGCTGCCTGGGGAACTTGGCTATGGGAGCGGCATGACCTGCTGGCGGCGGTTGCGTGATTGGCAAGTCGGCGGGGTGTGGCATCGCATCCATCAGGTGTTGCTGGCCGAGCTACGCCGCGCCGACACGCTGGATATGAGCCGAGCAGTCTGGACGCCGCCAGCGTGGCCTCCCCCCGGGGGGCTCTTATACAGGGCTAAACCAATCGCGGCAAACTCGGCAGCAAACGGCATCTGATCGTCGATCGCAACGGCGTGCCGCTGGCTGCGTGCGTCACCGGTGCCAATCGACACGACTCGGTTGTCTTCGAGGAGTTGCTTGATGCATTGCCTGAAATCGGCGGAAAACCAGGGCTTGCGCGACGCTGGCCAGGCAAACTGCATGCCGACAAGGCCTACGACATCGACCGTTGCCGCAACGCCCTCAAGCAGCGCGGCATCATTGCGCGGATTGCACGCAAGGGCATCGAAAGCAACGACCGTCTGGGCCAGCATCGCTGGGTCGTGGAGCGTACGCACGCTTGGTTCGCCGGGATGGGCAAGCTGCGTATCCGCTTCGAACGCCGCATCGATATCCACTTAGCGTTGCTCTCGCTTGCATCCTCCATCATCTGCTTACGCGTGCTTCCTGGGTTTTGTTAGCCGCTCTTACTCCAGTGCGGCGTTCCGCATGTAACTTTTCTTATCTAGCGTTGCCCAAGGATGACCTTTGGAAGCTGGATCGCTCGCTCATGGGACGACCCGCCAAACCGTTGGTTGTCGGCACCGACGATCATTTGCAACTGGAGTCAATGGCCACGCTCGCAAAGTTTGCCGGCGGCCTTGTCGCGCCGTGCACAGATTATCCTTCGCATGGCCGACGGCGAACCGCAGACGACGATCACGCATCGCTATGGAGTGAGCCGCCCGACAGTCACGTTGTGGCGTACACGTTATCCCAAGCGCGACATTGCCGGCCTGCCCAACGAACTCAAGCCCGGTCGGCCGCGCACGACCAGTGATGAAAAGGTGGCGGAACTGGTCAACCCGCCTTAACGCGCAAGCCGAACCGCAACACCCACTGGTCACGCCGCACGCTGGCGGTCGAAACAGGACTTTCCACCACCACCGTCCACCGCCACATGACGCGGTTCGACCCGCAGCCGCATCGCTCCAAGAGCTTCCAGCTCTCCACCGATCCGTTCTTCATCGAGAAGGTGCGCGACATCGTCGGTCTGTATCTCAACCCGCCGGATGATGCGTTGGTGCCGTGCGTGGGCGAGAAGAGTCAAGTACAGGCCTTGGAGCGCACCCGGCCGGTACTGCCGATGGGGCTGGGATACGTCGAAGGCATCACGCATGACTATGTGCACCACGGCACGGTGACCCTGTTTGCCGCGCTAGACATCGCCAACGGCAGGTCATCACCCAGCGCAAGCCCCAGACCGACATCAGGAGTTTCTCTCGTTCTTGCGAGGTGTGGACACGCAGGTGCCGAAGGATCTGCACGTCCATCTGATCTGCGACAACTATGCCACCCACAAACACGCCAGGATCAAGGCATGGCTGGCCAAACGGCCGCGCTACCACACCCACTACACGCCGACCTACAGCTCCTGGCTCAATCAGGTCGAACGCTGGTTCGTCCTGATCACCCAGCGGGCGATCAGGCGCGACTCCTTCGATTCTGTGGCCGATCTGAAACGCAAGATCAACGCCTTCGTCGAGCACTACAACCAAAACCCGCGACAGTTCAAATGGACTGCGACCGCCGACTCGATCCTCGCCAAGATCGAACGGCTCTGCAAAGTTATCGACGGAACGCCACACTAGCAGTCGCCAGGACCATCGCTGGAATTGAAAAAAGCCACTCAGCAGCGGGCACCACGCATCAAGATCAGCACGGCGCGCTCGACATCATGCTGAAAGTCATAGCGCAGCCCCTCCAACTCCGGAAGCGCGATCACTTGTGCCGCGACATCGACCCTATTGCTGAGCCGCCATAACCCGATGAACAGTGGCAGCGCGTATTTGATTACCTGCTCGAACGCATCTACCGACATCTGTGGTACGCACGCACCAAAGGCCTGCGCAGCCTTATGGTGCAACGCGCTACCCTACTGAGTCCGCTCGCTCGTTTTGTGCGGCAGCGCTATCGACAAACATCGCACGGCTCGACCCTTCGTTCCGAGACCCTGCAGTTCGTAGCCAAGCCATGCGGTGTGGGCGGCACCGTCGATGATCCCATCCTCGCAAGAAAACTACGAAAGTGGCAGTCGGGGACGACCATCGTCCAGCAAGTTGATGGAACCAAGGATGGCTACGCTCACCGTTTCGGGCCTATCCACCATCCGAACACCGCCACTCTATTAACGCGCGAATGGGCGTTTCCGAACGACCGCTCCCCTCCACGACATCCCTGAAAGAACCCTATCACTGATGAAAACCTCACCACTGCCAAAGCATGTGGCAGTCCTCGCATTTGCCATCGTCACCACGCTCGCATCCTCGATCGCCACGGCACAAACCCCGGGCGTCGTGGCACCTCGAAATCCCGACCGCGCGGTGCTTCCGGTGATCTCCGGCTCGAAAGTCAGCACTCCCTTTGGATCATGCACCGTGGGGGCCGTGTTGGTGCCCACAAGCATCTTCCACAGGTTGACGTCTTACCAACGTGCAACGCGATGGATCGTGCTGGCTAAGCACTGCGCGCCCATGTACGCAAGTATCCACGTGGGTACTGACTCCATCGGCAACGTCGTGTGGCAGTCGGCTACCTCGGACATTGAGCTTGTGCGGGTATCGCCCCAGCAGGATCAGACCGCGGTGTTGTACTGCGCCTCCCACAGCAGCGCAGCCTTTTGCAATCCGATCCAGTCCTATACCCCCCGCGCGAACAATCAGGTCTTCATGCCGCGCGCAGGGCGGGAGGCGCGCCTTGCTGTAACGGGGTGGTCGAACGCGCCCGACGGGCAGTTCTGCACCAGCGGTTGGCGCACCGGCGTCCGATGCGTGTGGAACGGCTTCTCTCTCACGCCTGGAATTTGGAGACCGAGTTATCAGCACATCAGCACTGCTCACGCATCCGAGCTCAATAGTCTTGACAACGGCGACTCTGGCGGACCAGTCGTCACCTACGACCGGCATCTGATCGGAATCATTTCCTCTGGCGAGCCTGAAGGCCGTTCTATCGTCTACTACACACCGATGCAACAGGTGCTGCACGAGCTGTATAGCTACTCCCTCGCCCCGGCCGACCTGCCCACCGCTGCCGGCGACGATAATCCGCTTTCCCCCAGCGGTGAAAATGCTGGGTGGGAACTGGCACCTACCGACGGGTAGGACGGAACGGTCGCGACTCACATCCGGGTGAGCACAACGGGTCGGCGTCCATAACACAGCCTGTGTCATCCGCATCCGGTTGAATTTGAAGTGACTTTCAGTCAGCAAGGCGCCGCCTCCGGGCGGCGTTTTGCTATGCGGCTGAACAGCAGTACCTACCAGGTTGCCAAAGTCGGCGGGTACATCTGCCCCCTTCAGCACCGCGTCGAATGGCTCTATGAATAGCGCAGGCGTGGCGGGGCGACGATTGTGCCTCTCTCGATCTCGCACCGAGATCCGACCTCGCACTGAGATATGAGCTTTTTCTCATTTGCTGGGGACTGGTGCCCTGTGTACCGCGTCGCTTTGGCTGCGCCTTCGTCGGCACGAGTGCGAACGCAAGACTCGCGAGTCGATTCCGGCCTTCGGCTTTGGGCTGACTAGTGACCTCGCTGAGCCGCTCCAGTAGCACGTTGACCTCCTGGAGGTCCCGGTCACTGAGCCAGCCTTTGTTGCGCGAGACCGACGGTTCGCGCTTCTTCCCTGCGGTGACCACCCCCTCAACCTCAATAGCGGCCTCGAATTCCTGCTGAGCCTGTCGACTCCCCGCAATTCAGTGCCAGCCAAACTACAGGTCTGCGGTTGATGTTGATCACGGAACTCGGAGAGTGTTAGCCCGCCCAGGCTGTCGTGCGGTATCTGGTGGTTGTAGTCGGCCAGCCAGTGTTCGGTCTGTTCGCGAACCTCGCTCAGCGTGCGGAACAGATGCATGTCCAGCACGCCGCGCCGGTAGCTGCCGTTGAAGCGTTCGATAAAACCGTTTTGCATTGGACGCCCCGGCTCGATGAAGTCCAAGGCGATGCCTTGCGCTCGGTCCACTCGGCCAAGGCCAATGCGACAAACTCCGGTCCATTGTCCAAACGAAGTTTGCCGGGGTAGCCGCGCCAGGCCACGATGCGTTCCAAGGTGTGGACGACGCGGGCGGCCGGAAGATTCAAGTCCACTTCGATCGCCAAGGCCTCCCGACTGAAATCGTCAATGACATTTGGAGGCGCGAAGACGCCGACCGTCCCACAATGCATCGGACATGAAGTCGATCGATCATGCGGAATTGGGCCGCTGTGCGCATGCCAGCGGCTGTGGATGACGCACCGGACCCGGCGCCTGCTGCGACGACGCTGATCAGGCAATACACGCGCCAGAGCCCTTGTGATTCCGCACATGCACGCGGCGGCAGATGATCTGAAAGAGCTTTCCAAAGCCGCGCTCGGGAAAACGCTCAGCCAATTCGAACAACAGCACAATGACCTCCTCGTCGCGGTCGGGACGACGCCGATAGCGCGCTGTCGAGCGAGCCACGCCAACGACTGCACAGGCCATGGCTCGCTCCAGCCATGCTGCTCGACGAGCCCGGCAAGAAGCGGGCGCTTGTCCGCCGGGTCTACAGCTTCTTTGCGATGACATCTTTGAGTGCATGGTTTTCCATCGCGAGCTCGGCATACATGCGTTTGAGCTTGCTGTGCTCGGTCTCCAGGTCGCGAAGGCGCTGCACATCAGCTGCCTCCATGCCACCGTACTTGGACTTCCAGACGTAGTACGTCGCGTCGGAAATACCCAGCTCACGGCACACATCTTTGACCTGGCGGCCGCCTCGACCTGCTTCAGCGTGGCGACAATCTGGCTCTCGGTAAACTTGCTCTTGCGCATCGTTGGTCTTCTCGGTGGCTAGTGTGCCCGGAGACCTCTGGTTATGGCTGGATCAAGTTTACGGGGAGTCGACACGAGGACCTCGCGGAAGCTGTATGAGTATCGGCGAGGCGCTGCTTAAACACAGCGCGGGATGAGCAACGCCGATTCGATGACGTCGGCCTTCTGGTCTTCGACGAAGGGCACATGATCGGCCTCAATGAACGTGAGGTCCGCTACGAAGTACAGATTCAGCGGCTCCTGCGCCGCGCCGACGCATCGGAGCGTCGAATCGTATGCTTATCGGCTATCCTTCCGGATGGGGATCAACTCGATGACTTTGCCGCGTGGCTACGTCGCGATCATCCCGGCGGGCTGATCAAGAATGATTGGCGCCCAACCCGCTTACGCTTCGGTGAGGTCGTATGGACATCGCCCAATGCTCGGCTCAACCTACAAGTCGGTGAAGAACGACCCTGGGTCCAAAGGTTCCTCACTGGCGCCGCCCCTCCCAACTGGACTCCGCCCAAGCGCCGTCGCTTACAGCTATTTCCTAAGAACCAGCGTGAACTCTGCCTTGCCACTGCTTGGCGGCTTGTCGATGACGGTCAAACGGTGCTGATCTTCTGTCCAGAACGCCGCAGCGTCGAACCATACGCTGACGTCATCGTTGATCTGCATGAGCGCGGCGCCCTGCGCTCGTTGCTTGATGCCAATCCGAATGTACTGAACACCGCAATCGCACTGGGCGAGGAATGGCTTGGCTCAAAAAACCCCATCATTAAATGCCTAAGGCTCGGCGTCGCCCTTCATCACGGCGCGCTGCCTACGGCTTACCGTAAGGAGATCGAACGTTTACTACGCGAGAATGTCCTAAAAGTGACAATCTCCTCTCCGACCTTGGCGCAGGGCCTTAACCTATCCGCTACTGCCGTCATCATGCACTCCCTGCACCGCGCGGGAGAGCTGATCGAAATCAGCGAATTCAAGAACGTTATCGGTCGTGCCGGACGGGCTTATGTCGACATCGAAGGCGTAGTGCTCTTTCCAATGTTCGAGGACGCCCAAAGAAAGAGAGTTGCCTGGGACGCACTTGTCACGGATCTTCGCGCGCGGAATATGGAAAGCGGTCTTGTCCTGCTGGTCGTGGAGTTGCTGACGCGAATGAGTGCCCGTATAGGAGGTGACATCAATCAGTTAGTTGATAATGTGGTCAACAACACCGCAGCCTGGACATTCCCCGAGATAGTAAATGAAAAGCCGGAGGACCGTACGCATGCCATGGAAGATTGGGAGCGGCACATTGCGACGCTCGATACAGCCATCCTCAGCCTCATCGGGGAGAGCGACATTCCAGATGAAGGGATTGAGGCAGCTCTGGACGACATCCTCCAATCTTCACTATGGCAACGACGCCTGCTGCGTCTGGAACCTGAACTACAACGGTTGTTGAAGGCGGGTCTTTCGTCTCGCAGCCGGCTGATCTGGAACAATTCGACCGCAGCCCAACGTAGCGGCTACTTTTTGGCAGGCGTTGGTTTGACCACTGGTCTCGCCCTCGACACCATTGTCTCAGAAGTCAACATGCTTCTCATCCAGGCTAATAGTGCAATCCTCGCGGGTGATTCCGAAATCGCGATCAGCTCCATCACCAGCATCGCCGAGCGTGTATTTGCATTTTATCCGTTTATACCCGACCCGTTGCCGGCGAACTGGAGAGGCATCCTGCGATTTTGGTTGCTTGGCCAGCCTCTCATCTCCCTATTTGAGGAGATCCCATCGGAAGTACTTCAGTTTATTGAAGGAGGCCTGATATACCGGCTCCCTTGGGCTATGGAAGCAATCAGAGTCCGCGCTAGCGCAAATGGCGACACGGTAGGGACCAATGGCTTGAGTCTAGAAGACCATGAGCTTGGCCTCGCCGTGCCGGCGGTCGTAACTGGCACCCTCAGTCGCTCCGCATCGATCCTTATCCAAGCGGGCTTCAACTCGCGGCTGGCCGCAATTAAAGTGGTCACCGACACCGGCGCAAACTTCGGCACAGGAAGTGAGTTGCGGCGGTGGCTGGATGTAGATGTAGTCGCCGCTTGGAAATACCCGGGCGGACTGGCCAACTAGAGAGACCGATGTCTCTCCGATTTTGAGTAGCATCTAAGTTGGGAGTCCAACGCCCCTTTTATGGGTTCCCAAGCCTTGAAACCACCTCAAACACACTTGGAGCATTGACTACTTGCTTTATTTTTTCAGTCGGATTGTCAAGAAATTCCGCCCATTTCTGCATCATTATTTCTCGTTCGTGCATGTATTCGGCTTGGTTGTAGCTTGCCCGAACCTTATTCCGCTCGGCATGCGCAAGCTGTCGCTCGATGACATCTGGCCGAAAACCCATTTCATTCAAGAACGTCGATGCGGTCGCGCGAAAACCGTGGGCGGAGAAGCCGATACTATCTTTTCCATTGAACCCCATCCGTTCAAGCGCACGATTCAGCGTGGTAGCCGTCATGGACTCCTTGGGCGTTCGGTAGTTAGGAAATAGGAAGCCACGCCCCCCCGTGTACGTTTGCAGTTCCTTCAGCAGCTCGACAGCCTGCTTGGACAGCGGGACGATATGCGGCTCACGCATCTTCATGCGTTCTGCAGGGATCCGCCAGATCGCCTGATCAAGATCGATTTCGGACCACTGCGCGTTACGCAGTTCAACCGTACGAACGAAGGTCAACAACATCAGTCGCAGGGCAATGACTGTAGTGCGATAGCCACCGTACTTTTCCAGCGTCGCACCGAAATGCACGATCTGCTCCCGCGACAGAGGCCTGTGGTGTTCTACCTTGGGGCGATGGATCGCGCCCCTCAAAGCAGCTGCAGGATCGTTGTCTGCACGAAGCGTAGCCACCGCATAGCGAAAGATCGCCGAAGACCACTGCCTTACTAGCAAGGCCACGGTAGAGGCTCCACGCTGCTCCACTCGCCTGATGATCTCAAGGAGGTGCGCTGCCGTCACGGTACGAATCGGCAGCCTACCGATTTGAGGAAAGACATCCGCGGCAAGGAAGTTTTCAACCTGGCGCTGATAGTACGGTGTCCAGCTTCCAGACTTATTCGAAATCCATTCCTTAGCAATTGTCTCGAACGTATTGGCATTCGCTGCCTGGTTAGACAGCCGCTCGGCCTGGCGGCTATGGGAGGGATGAAGCCCTTGCTTAACCAACGCGCGCGCTTTGTCATGCTCGGCGCGCGCAGCTGCCAGCGATATCTCCGGATACTCGCCCATGGCATAGACGTTTTCCTTGCCGGCGATACGGTAGCGATAGCGCCACAACTTGGCCCCTGTGGGCCGCACCTCAAGGTAAAGACCTCCGCCGTAAGTCAACTTGACTGGCTTGATGCCAGGCTTGGCAGTTCGGATTTTTGCGTCGGTCAGCGACATGTGCGGGTATCGTCCAGTTGATACCCGCTACGATACCCGCAAATTCACTGGATTACGATGGATCCAAGCGGATCCCGCTGGACAAGAAATGCTTGAAAAGAATTGAAATAAAAGGCTATCCCGGATCGCATTGGATCATACCGCACTACAATGCAAGTTATCGAGCATCAGCAGCATGGCAAAGGACTCATTGCGCGATCAGGAAGACCGCATAGATGTTTTCGGTATAGGTAATGGTGCCGGTCAGCAGACTTTCGCCAATGCCCTGCGCACCCGCGCTTGGAGCGGGCGGCGGCGGTGGGGCCGGTGGAGATGGCGGAGACACCACCGAGCCCGGCCTTGGCGCATTGGGGGCCGACCAGGTGCCTGCTTCGACGCCGTAGGCAAAGCTGGGGGCGACATCGGAAATGCTGTAGATCCCGCCAAGGCGCACGCCATAGGCGGCGGCGAGCCCTTGGGCGGATTCGCGCGACTGCGCGGCAGCTTCGCGCTTGAGCTCAGCGCGCAATGCGGCGGCATCACCGTAGGCGGTCTGCATCGACAGCACCTGCACGGACGCAGTGGCGTCCAAGCCGCCGAGAAAGGCACGTACATCCTTCAACGAGGTAAAGGTGCCGCGGATCTTGCGCTCTACCCTGGTCCCTTCGAAGACGGACTTGCCTGCCTCGTAACGCGATTGCGGGGCAATCGTCAGCGCGGATGCATAAAGCGAATCTTTGAGTACGTGATTTCGCTGCAATCCATCCAGAACAACCCGTGCACGGTCTTCAACGAACTTGCGCGCCAGATCGGGCTGCGGATCGGTCTTGCTGACCTTAAGGTCGATGATGAAGCGATCCGGGTCCACCGTGCGGAACGCCTGACCTTTCACCAGCAAATGCGGCTGCGATGGCAAGGTATTGATCTGCGCTGCGCCCACGGCGGGCAGGATCAGGGCAGCGGCAAGCGTCCAAGCGATGATCTTTTTCATTGTCGTCCTCCTTGATGTCTAGTCATGGCCCTGCACGGCAGGATCCCGCAGCAGAGCTGCAACATCCGCACATAGGCGATCCACCGCTTCGGGCGTGGTGGCCCATGACGTCACGAAGCGGATCACGTGGCTGCCGTCGGCGCGCACTTCCCAGCGCTCGAAGTCGTAGCGTTGTGCCAGCTGCGTAGTGTGTTGCGCGCTGACGGCGATGAACTGTTGATTGGTCGGCGAGTCGCTGGTGAACTGCGCGCCAGCGGCCAGCAGTCCCGCGCGCAGGCGTTGCGCCATGGCGTTGGCGTGCGCGGCCAGTTCGAAGAACAAGCCGTCTTCGAACAACGCTGCGAATTGCGAACCGAGCACCATACCCTTGGCCAGCAATGCGCCACGCTGTTTGATCAGGTAACGCAGATCGGCCTGCAATGCGGGATTGACGATGACCAGTGCTTCGCCGAGCAGCGCGCCATTCTTGGTGCCGCCGATGTAGAACGCATCGGTCAGTGCGGCAATGGTGGGCAGATCCAGATCGTTGCCGTTGGCAGTCAGCGCGGCACCCAGGCGCGCGCCGTCCAGGTACAGCAGCAGATCGTTTGCGCGGCAGAACCGCGACAGCGCGTCGAGTTCGGCATGCGTGTAGATGGTGCCGCTTTCGGTGCTGTCGGAAATATAGACCAGGCGCGGCTGCACCATGTGCTCGTTGCTGTGCACCTCCAGCACCGGCGCGATCAATGCAGGCGTCAGCTTGTCGTGCAGCGCAGGCACGGTGAGCACCTTGTGGCCGGTGGCTTCGATGGCGCCAGTTTCGTGCGTGGCGATGTGCCCGGCCTCCACCGCAATCACCGCCTGATGCGGGCGCAGGAACGCGCTGATCGCAATCAGGTTGGTCTGCGTGCCACCGACCAGCAGATGCACATCCGCGTGCGGTTGCGCAACGGCAGTGCGTATCAACTCTACAGCACGTGCGCTCAGCCGATCGATGCCGTAACCGGCGTGCTGCTCGGCGCTGGCCTGCGCCACCGCCTGCAGCAGACGCGGATGCGCGCCTTCGCTGTAGTCGTTGCGGAAACTGATGCGCGCTCCACTACCCTGCCCGTCCATCACAGGCCCTTGGCGGCCTGGGCGACGGCGCGGAACAGGGCGCGGCCCTTGTTCATCGTCTCCTGCCATTCCAGGTCCGGGTCGGAGTCGTAGACCACCCCGCCGCCGGCCTGCACATACAGATAGCCGTCCTGGATCACCGCGGTGCGGATGGCGATGGCGGTGTCGGCATCGCCGTGCCAGCCGATGTAACCGACCGCGCCGGAGTACACGTTGCGCTTGACCGGCTCCAGCTCGCGGATGATTTCCAGCGCGCGAATTTTGGGCGCGCCGCTGACGGTGCCGGCCGGGAACGTGGCGCGCAGCACGTCGCTGTAATTCAGGCCGGCCTTGAGCGTGCCGGTGACCTCGCTGACGATATGCATGACGTGGCTATAGCGTTCGATCACGAACTGCTCGCCCACCTTGACCGTGCCAGGTTCGGCGACGCGGCCCACATCGTTGCGGCCCAGATCGATCAGCATCACGTGCTCGGCGCGCTCTTTGGGGTCGGCCAGCAGTTCGGCTTCCAGTGCCTTGTCCAGCTCCGGCGTAGCACCGCGCGGGCGAGTGCCGGCGATCGGGCGTACGGTCACCACGCCATCGCGCAGGCGCGCCAGGATTTCCGGCGAGGAGCCGACCACCTGGGTGCCACCGACGTCGAGAAAATACATGTACGGCGAGGGATTCAACGCACGCAGCGCGCGATACACATCCACCGGGCGCGCGCGGAACGGCACGCGCAGCCGCTGCGATGGCACCACCTGGAAGATGTCCCCGGCGCGCACGTATTCCTGCGCCTTGCGCACCACCGCGTGGTACTCCTCGCGGGTAAACGAGGAATGGAAATCCGATTCGTCGATGGCATCGGAAATCTGCGCCTGCGGATAGCCGGCGCCGCCCTGACGCAGGCGATGTGCCAGTTCGTCCAGACGCCGGTTGGCGCGCACATAGGCCTGCGGCTGGCGCGGGTCGGCGTGCACGATCAGGTACAGCCGGTCCTTGAGGTTGTCGAACACCGCCAGCTCTTCGGAGAGCATCAGCAGGATGTCGGGCGTGCCGAGCTCGTCGGGTTTGTCGCCGCTGCCCAGCCGCGGCTCGATGTACTGGATGCATTCGAAGCCGAACCAGCCCACCAGCCCGCCGGTGAAACCGGGCAGGCCATCGAGTTGCGGTACCGAATGCTCGGCGCGCAAGGCATCGACTTCGGCCAGCGGGTCGGCGACCTCACGGGTCTCGATGACTTCGCCGTGCTCGCTGACTTCCAGCGTGTGGCCGCGGAAGCTGTACACGCGCCGCGCCGGCAGGCCGATGATGGAGTAGCGCCCGAAGCGCTCACCGCCTTCGACCGATTCGAACAGGTAGGTGTAGGCGCCGTCGGCGAGTTTGAGATAGACCGAGAGCGGCGTGTCCAGGTCGGACAGCACTTCGCGGACAACGGGGATACGGGTGTGACCTTCAGCGGCCTGGCGCTGGAACTGCTCTGCAGTGATCAAGACGACTTTCCTTTCGGGACTCTGTGGCGGGGCGGACGACGGCAACGGGCCACCATCGCCACCAGCGGCGAGCGGAAGAGAAGGAGCGTGGGGTCGTCAGGCGGGACACGCGGGTACTGTAGCGCAAGTGTCGGCCCAGGGCAGCAGGCCGGGGCCAAAGCGGTGGGAATTGCGAAGGCGGGCCGGGGTTGTGTGGGCTTGCGCATTGGCTGACGTCGGACGCGGGCAGCGTGTGTCGGGGTGTGTGTATGTGGCGCTGCAGGAGCGGTTTGCTTTGGAGCATGGGCCGTGATGGCGGCGCCAATGTCGGCGCAGGGACCCTCACCCCAACCCCTCTCCCGGCGGGAGAGGGGCTTAGGGCCGCGTGCTGGTCGTTGCGGCGCTTGTAATGCAGACACTTCGCGTGTGCCGCCGTTGCTCAGCTTGTGACGCAGCTATTCGCTTTGCCGGAGGTGATCGATTTAAGTGCGACTGTCCGAAGCCAGCTGGCCTTGATCGTGGGATGGCGTGGCGCTGCCCGTTCGCGCGCATGCATCGACCGGGCGACACATCAGCGCAGGCCGATCACGCTCTTACGATTCCCGATTCCCGATTCCCGATTCCCGGCACTCAACCCCCGACCAACGGACAATCGGCAGGCAAATGCATCCGCAACCGCGCCGGGACGCAGGCGATGCGGAAATGCAGCGAGGTTTCCGGTTCGCCGTCCAGGTTCAGGGTCAGCGGTTGGTGGGACGCGATCTCCAGCCACGGCACGCGGGCGCGCACGGCCACGCGTTCCAGGGCCGCCTGCTTGCCGCCGGTGACCAGGGTGCCGAGGGTGGCGGCCACTTCGCCGTTGAGGGCTGGGACGATGGTGACATCCAGCAAGCCGTCGTCGATCAAGGCCTCCGGGCACAGCGCCTGGCCGCCGCCGGCCTGGCGCCCGTTGCCCAGGCCCAGCGCGATGAATTCGCCGTCCCATTCAAAGTCCGGGCCGCTGAAGCGGGCGCTGATCGGGTCGATCCGGCCCAGTCGCGACATGCCGGTGATCAGGTAGGCCAGCCCGCCGAGCATCTTCTTCAGACCTTCGTCGGTTTCCACGGTGACCTGGGTGCCGAAGCCGCCGCTGGCGACGTTGGCGCACCAATGCGGGCCGTGCGCGGTGTCCAGGCGTAGCAGGTCGATCGCCTGTGCCGGGCGCTCGGCGATCAGGCTGAGCGCCTCGAAGGGTTCGATGGGAATCATGGCCGCCGTGGCGAAGTCGTTGGCGGTGCCCAGGGGCACCAGGCCCAGCGATGGCAGGGTGGCCGCGTCGGCGTCGTGATGCGCCAGGGCGGCAGCCACTTCGCTGAGCGTGCCGTCGCCACCGGCGGCGATCACCGTCTGCACGCCGTCGGCCACGGCCTCGGCGACATAGCGCTCGGCATCACCGTTTTCCCAGGTGACCCGGACCTCGAGCTGCAGACCGCGCTTGCGCAGCGTTCCCACCGCCTCACGCAGGTCCAGATTGTCGGTGGACTTGCCGTTGAGGATCAGACGCCAGTGGGACGGGGCCATGCGCGCTGCCGATGCTGTAAGGGTGATTGGCGCAGGCTAGCAGCGCGCCACACTGGGGATCGTGAATACGTGATGTCGCCCGGCTGTCATTGCCATGTCATGGCTGACCCGGAAGATAGAAGTCCATAGCAGGGACGACGGGCGGAGGCAGGATCAGCCTCCAATTTTCTTGAAGGCCGCTCCGATGGGGCGGCCTTCCTTTTGTGGCCACCGGGCCGGCCAACAGGCCTACTTGAAGAAGATATGGCCGGTCTTGAAGTCGATGACGGCGTCATTCTTGAACATCAGGCCCGACGCGAGCACACCGTCGTAGCGTGATTCGGCGTGGGATGAATCGTAGGCATTGCGATCCCACGCCTGCAGGGGAGCCGGGCGCAAATGCGTGCCGTCGACGGTCAGCGTTGTCGGGCCGACAACGTCAAAGACCGGGACAACCGCGCCCGCCGGCCCGGCCTGCTGTTCGGGCCGGACCTTGAGGGTAAGCCGGTACCTGTCCTTCAACGTTGCGTCCACGGCATCACCTGCCACCGTACTGACCAGCATTTTCGCCGGCACTCCGTTGATGGACGCAAGCACGTAATAGAGCTTGCCTTGGTCATCCCAGTGCATGGCGTGCTGCCTGTAGCCGGCCTTGACCAGGCCGGCATCGAACGCCTGAGCGGCCGCGGCGCTTGCGGGGACGGCCAGTTGCCGGCGCCCGTAATCGATGATGGCGCCGCGGTCGTGCAACCACAGGCTGCCAAGCATGCCGTCCTTGAGTTTGCCGTCCGCAGCGTTCTGCAGCACTTCGAAGATTTCGACACGCTTGTTCCGGGCCACGTCGTTGCCAACCGAGATCTCGTTGGCGTGCCCGTATTGGCGGCCGAGCGCGCTGACCTTGCCTTCGGATTCGATGCCGAACGTGCGCTTTTCACCCTCCAGCGCGATCTCCGCCCGGGCCGCATTGGCGTGCGTGGTCTGCATGTAGAACGACGCCAGCGAATGCAGCATCAACGAAAACGGCTGTCCGTTCAGGCGGGCCGGCACGAATGCGCGCACGCCAGAGGACTGACGAATGGTGAGCCTGGTCCACTGCAAGGGTGCGGCGACCGCAGCGTCCGTGGAGACCGCGGCCGGCGCGGCCTGCAGCAGGCCCGGCCCAGCGAGCAGGCCGACGCCACCCAACACGGTGGCGACACAACGGGTATAGAAGGCGTTCATCTGGCATCGGTGGCGCGCATGGGGACTCCGATGCTGAAAGGCCACCCCATGCGAGGTCAACCGGCCGAAAGTCACAGGTTCAGGCCGGCTGTGACGTCCAGCGCTCGCGACAATGCAATGTCGGCGCTCGATTGCGCCGACACCTGCCGCTCGCCCAGGTCGTTCAGCCACTGGCGCGCCCCACTTTGCGGCTGAAGCCAGATCTGCGCTCCGGCGTAATGGCCCGACGTTCCTCGCCGAATCGACCGCTGCGCTCAGGCGCCGGCGGCAAACGCGGCCAGGCGTTCGCCATCGAGCCGGTACACGGTCCAACCGTCCATCGGGCGGGCGCCGGCCGCCTGGTAGAAGTCGATGGCCGGCTGGTTCCAGTCGAGCACCGACCACTCGAAACGCCCGCAGCCGCGCTGCACGGCCAGTTGCGCCAGATGCCGCAACAGCGCAAGCCCGGCACCCCGCCCGCGCGCCTGCGGGCGCACGAACAGGTCTTCCAGATACAGGCCGTTGCGACCCAGCCAGGTCGAATAATTGAAGAAATACACCGCAAAACCCAGCGCCTGGCCGTCCTGCTCGCAGATCACTGCGTGCGCGGTGGCGCCGTCGCTGAACAGGCTGGCGTGCAGATCGTCCTGAGTGGCCGTCACCGCTTCCGGCTCGCGTTCGTAGACCGCCAGTGCGGTGATCAACTCGTGCAACAGGGGAACATCCGCGGGCGTGGCACGGCGGATCTGCGGCGCGGGCTGGCTCATCGCGCCGCGTCCACGGCCGCGCGCATCTGTGCGATCACCTGGGCATAGTCGGGTGCGTTGAAGATCGCCGAGCCGGCCACGAAGGTGTCGGCACCGGCCGCGGCAATCGCGCCGATGTTGTCGGCCTTGACCCCGCCGTCGATTTCGAGCCGGATCGGCTTGCCGGTGGCGTCGATCTTGCTCCGGATGGCACGCAGCTTGTCCAGCGCCGACGGAATGAAGGCCTGCCCGCCGAAGCCCGGGTTGACCGACATCACCAGCACCAGATCCAGCTCCGGCAGCACCCAGTCCAGGATATCCACCGGCGTGGCCGGGTTGAGCACCAGTCCGGCCTGGCAGCCGTGCGCCTTGATCAGCTGGATGGTGCGGTGCACGTGGCGGCTGGCTTCGGGGTGGAAGCTGATGGTGGTGGCGCCGGCCTCGGCGAAGTCCGGCACGATGCGGTCCACCGGCTCGACCATCAGGTGCACGTCGATCGGGGCGGTAATGCCGTGCTTGCGCAGCGCCTGGCAGACCATCGGGCCGATGGTGAGATTGGGCACGTAGTGGTTGTCCATCACATCGAAGTGCACCCAGTCGGCGCCGGCCTTCAGGACGTTGTTCACTTCCTCGCCAAGACGGGCGAAATCGGCGGACAGGATGGACGGGGCGATCGCCGTCGATTGCATGGGTAGCTCGTAGGAAGACGGAAACCGCATTGTCGCAACCCGGCCCCGGCGAGGAAAGGCGTGCATCCGTGGCGGGCTCTGCTGCGTATGCCCTTGACCGGCGCGCCGCGCCCGACTTGAGGAGACTTCATGAAAACCACCCCGCTCGCCTCCGCTGCCATCGTCCTGCTGGCCCTTGCGCCATCGGCCTGGGCGCAATCCGGCCCGGCCGACTGGTCCGGCTTCTCCATCGGCGCCAATGTCGGCGGTGCCGATCCGGCCGGCGTCTCCGGCGGCCGTTTTGGCTTCGATACCAATCTGGATGGCCGTGACGGCGATCAGGTCAGCACCGCCACCGGTGCCGATGCGTTTTCTCCGGGCTTCTGCGGCGGGGCGGCCGCCGGCCGCACGCCGGCCAGCGGCTGCAGCAAGGACAAGGGCGGTGCCGAGTACGGTGCGCGGCTGGGCTACGACTGGCAGGTCGGCAACTGGGTCTACGGCGTGGTGGCCGAGTACACCCGCAACGACATCCGCGACAGCGTCAGCGCCTTCAGCACGACGCCTGCGCTGTACACCTTCACCCGCCAGCTCAATCGCACCGCCGCGCTGCGCGGCCGGATCGGCTATGCGTTCGGCGAGCAGGGCGACTACCTGGCGTATTTCACCGCCGGCGCGGCCCGCGGCGAGTTCGATCACAGTTTCGTCAGCAGCAACACCGCCAACAGCTTCACCGGTAGCGGCGGCGACAGCGCCAATGGCTACCAGGCCGGTGTTGGCCTGCAGCGTCGCTTGAGCGACAACGTGTCGGTAGGCGTGGAATACCTGTTTACGCGGCTGCAGGACGAAGACACCCGGGTGCGCGTTGGGCCGGGCACCGCGCCGGCGACCAACCCGTTCCTGCGTGTCAATCCGGCCGGCACCGATCTGCGTCGCACCGATACGGACTTTTCCACCAACGCGGTGCGGCTGACGGCGACGTACAAGTTCTGATTGCTGACTCGCAGTGCTGTTTTCCGGCCAGCGCTAGCTGCGCCGTGCAACACGGCTTGATGTCCTGGCCAGACCTGCGAATCACGCATTACTTCTGCGTATCGCGCCAGGCCCCTCTTCCGCCGGGGGTGAGAAGGCACACGCGCCACTGGCGCGTGTGCCTTGGAGCGCCGCCGCCGCAAGCGCGGGCCGTGGCACGCAGCGGGGGCTGGGATGAAGGTACGGCCGACCCATCGGCGACTCGACTTCCCCACTCACGTTTCACACCGCTCTGGCGGTACCCACACACAACCACGCGCCATGCGATCAGCGCTTGCGCATCCGCTGGATACGATCGTAGGCGGCATTGATCTGGCTGGCCTTTTTCTCCGCCTGGCGGCGCGCTTCCGGCTCGGCGTTGGCCACCTTGTCCGGGTGATAGCGCGACATCAGCCGCCGATAGGCCAGGTCGATCTCGGCCGTGGTCGCGTCCGGCTCCAGTCCGAGGGCCTCATACGGGTTTTCCGCACGCCGCTTGAACCAGCCGGCATCCACCGCGTGGCCGATGGCCAGGCCGATCATCAGTCCCACGAACGGCGCGCCACGGAACAGCAAGGCGCCGGCCAGTGCGCCGAGCAGTTTTCCGTACCAGGACATGGGCGATCGGCGTGGGGAAGGCGGGTTGGCGATCTTACCCGAACGCCCGTCCGGCCTGGCTGACGGGCCTCTACAGCCATTACGCAGAGCCGTCCGACAAATCCCAGCAGGGCGCCACGAAGCGCCGTACACTACGCGGCCCGCTGCCCACCCGCGGGCCCGCCGGGTCCCGGGGACAGCGTCATAGCGACGTCCTTAGGAGTGCCTGTGTCGACCACGCTGTTGCAATCCGATCTGCCCGGCCTGCCGTTGCGTCACCGTGGCAAGGTCCGCGATGTCTTCGATATTCCGCGCGACCGCCTGCCCGCCGACGCCCCCCCGGGCGACTACCTGTTGATGGTGGCCACCGACCGCCTGTCCGCCTTCGATGTGGTGCTGCCGGATCCGATTCCGGGCAAGGGCGAGATGCTGTGCCAGGTGTCCAACTTCTGGTTCCACAAGACCGACCACCTGATGCCCAACCACCTGGTGGACATCAGCGTCGAGCAGGTGCTGCCCGACGGTGTGGACCCGGCCCTGTACGCCAAGCGTGCCGTGGTGACGCGCAAGCTCAAGCCGGTGCCGGTGGAAGCGATCGCGCGCGGCTATCTCATCGGCAGCGGCTGGAAGGACTACCAGCGCACCGGCAAGATCAGCGGCATCGAATTGCCCGACGGCCTGCGCCAGGCCGAAAAACTGCCCGAACCGATCTTCACCCCATCGACCAAGGCAGCGGTCGGCGACCATGACGAGAACATCGACTTCGATGCGATGGTCAAAACGGTGGGCGCCGAACTGGCCGAACGCGTACGCGATGCCACCTTGCGCATCTACCGTTTTGCGGCTGATTTTGCCGCCGAACGCGGCATCCTGCTGGCCGACACCAAGTTCGAGTTCGGCACCGATGCCGATGGCCGCCTCTACATCATGGACGAGATGCTGACCCCGGACTCGTCGCGCTACTGGCCGGCCGACCAGTACGAAGTGGGCACCAGCCCGCCGAGCTACGACAAGCAGTTCGTGCGCGACTATCTGGAAACCCTGGACTGGGGCAAGACCGCACCCGGCCCCAGCCTGCCGGCTGACGTGATCGATCGCACCCGCGCGAAATATGCCGAAGCACTGCAGCGGCTGGCGGGGATTTCGGTCGATTGATGGTTTGCCCCAGGTCAAACGGGGCATGGGGTCGTACTACGCTGACGCTGTCATGACTGGCGCGCTGAAACACTCAGCGTGATATTGGTCCATCGCCGGCCAGCTGAGGCCAGGCCGGCGGTATTCGTGAAACCTTATGACGACCACTGCACGCAGTCGTATCTAATTTAGCTTACCCCGCTCGCCGCAATGGCGTGCTCTCCTGCCCAACGAGGTTGCGATGGCTCAGTCAAGTCACTTCTTCCGCATGTTGCCTGCTTTCCGCAGTGCGGTACTTCCCGGTTTATTGCTCGCACTGAGCGCCTGCGTGGCCGGCGAATCTGCCCCCCCTGCAGCGACGCCCGTAGCACCCGCGAAAAGCAATACACCTTCAGCATCACAGGTCAACGACCGGCTCGGCGCGCTGATACAGGCCACCCATGTTACCTGCGCGGATACGAAGGCCGCAAAAGGATGCATAGCAGGCAACGTCGACAAGGGCGACTTTTATGATGTGGAATTTTCGCCCGATTGTGGCGATGAGGGATTCTTTGCCGGCATAGCCCAGGCCAACGGAGTAGACCTGTTAGATGTCGTGCCTGCCACCGGCAGCAGCGCATCAACTACCGCAAGGTTGGCGCAAGGCCAGCTTGTCTGCGTGCAGGCGATCGGCCGCGCTGGGCAGAACCCGCGTTATTACTACGTTGCTGCAATTCCGGCGGATACCATTGCAAAGTGCAAGAACAACCCGTTGTGCAACACCTATAGCGACAGGCCAATCAAGCAGATCAAGCCTGCACGTGGCGAGAGCTGCCGTGCAGCAGCACCGGGACAATACGTTGGCAATTGCGCGCAAGGATGGGTGAGTGCGGACGCACTCGATGTATTTTCGAACGGACTGTGACTCATGTAGTCCGCACCAGGTTCGAACAATCAATCAGCAAAGGAACAGCTCATGTCGGATCCCAAAATTACCCGCGTGGTCAGTAGCGTAGGCAAGACGCGTACGCTGGAGATGGACGACGGCAGCATCATTACACGCTCGGGAGGCACTGTATCTTGGCGTAACAACAACCCTGGCAATCTCAAGTTTGAATTCGCCGGGAGTGCCGATACGACCGTTCATAGCAAACGCACCCGCGAACAGGCACTCCACGACGCGCAAGGCCGTTACCAGGGCGTGGCTGGCCTGGACCAGTGGGGCAATGCTGTCTTCGAAAGCTACGAAGCCGGCCGAGCAGCCAAAATTCAGCTACTGGAGCGCCGCTTCGCGGAAAAAACTGTCGAGGAGATGCTGCCCAGTTATTCGACCACTGACTATAGTGGCAAGACACACCACAAAGAGCAGGCCGCCGCGATTTTTGCGGAGGGCGATCGACATGGCGTGGACCTGCGCGCGAAAACTATTGGACAGATGAGCGTACGCGAACGCGAAGTGCTTGCAGATGGCATTCGACGTTTCGAGGGCTGGCGCGCAGGCGAAGTAGAGACAGTCCAGCAACCTTCCCACACACCAACAACGGCGCCTGTACAAACGCAATCATCCATCACACAAGCCAAGCAAGCTCCCTCTGCCGGCCAGGCTGCGGGAGCTGGTGGTGCTGCCGTTTATAACGAGGCGCATCAGTACTTCCTTGGCGGAAGCCAGAAATATGAGTATGGGCGTCCGGACAATCCGCGCCCCGGCCGAGACAGCAGCCGACTAGAGCGCGATGCCGACGGCGATGGACGGCGGGGAGTGGATTGCTCCGCCTTCGTCTGGCGGGGACTCAAAAATGCTGGATACGACGTGCCCGGCGACAATGCTGCTGCTTTTACGACCGCCAAACTGTTCAACGGTAACAACATCACGTCGTATGCGCGCGAACATTTCGACGTCACGTCGGCCGCAGATGCACGCAAGCCGCATGGGTCTTTACATCAGGGCGACATTTTGATGTTCTCGTCGTCGCAGGGGCAGCATGTAGGCATCTTCAAGGGCTACGACGCAAAGGGAAATATCCAGTTCATCGGCTCCCAGGGCAGCACAGGGCCAGCTGAGGTCACAATCACTCCTGGCGGATACTGGGATGGCGGCGGTACGCGTATCGTTGGTGCGTTGACTCCTAAAGCTGAATTTCAGGTGCGTGCCCCGCTGCATGGCATGGCCGAGTCCACCGCAGAGCGCGCTCAGGCAACAGCAAATGTGTCGCAAAGTCACCAGGGTCCGAGTGATGACACCTCTCACAACCCACTTAAACATGGGGTTCGCGGGAACCAGGTACAGTCGCTGCAGCAGGACCTCAACCGCCTTGGCGTGCGCGATGCGCAGGGCAATCGGCTTGCCGAGGATGGGCGCTTTGGCGACAACACGCGCGAGGCGGTGATGGCATTCCAGAAGCAGCATGGGCTGCAGCAGGACGGGATCGTTGGCCGCAACACGCAGGCGGCGTTGTCGGCTGTGCCGGCACACACGCAGGCGCCCGCACGGCAGGCCCCGGTTGCAGCGCCGACCGGGCCCTCGCTCACCGATGCGTCGCATCCGGACCATGCATTGCACAACGCAATCCGCAGCAGGCTGCCGAGCATGATCTCCAACGATGCGGCCGCCCATGTCACGCTGCAGGCCAAGCAGAACGGCATCGACAGCGCAGACAAGCTGCAGAGCGTGACGGTGCAGGACGGCAAGGCGTTCGTCATGGGCACCACGCCGGGTTTCCGTGCGGCGGTGGATCTGAACCAGCCTGCGCCGCCGCTGGAGCAGACCAGCGCGCAGCTGCTGGCCGGTCAGGCGCAGCAGCACCAGGTCCGCGAGGAGCAGCAGAAGGTGGCAATGGGTGCGCGCTGAGGTGTGACGGGTGCAACCAAAAGCCGGCCAGTGGGTGGCCGGCTTTTTCATGCCCGGCTGCACGCGTCGGCGCGATTGAATTCTGACTGGCAGCGGCCGACACGGTGCGCGTTGTGATCACCGCGACCATGGCGCGCCGCATGGACTGTACGCGGTGAGCGATCTG
Organism: Xanthomonas sp. NCPPB 1325; assembly: GCF_041477645.2. Lineage (NCBI taxonomy): Bacteria > Pseudomonadati > Pseudomonadota > Gammaproteobacteria > Lysobacterales > Lysobacteraceae > Xanthomonas > Xanthomonas sp. NCPPB 1325. Next base: position 539,106 of record NZ_CM192985.1, on the reverse strand, counting down.
CAACGCCCGACGCATTCCCATTCATCGGTCGTAGCGCACATGCAGTTGCCAAGCCACGTTCAAGCAGGACAGATCGGTACGGCGACTGGCCGTCCATCGCAGTGCGATACGTTGCCCAACGCAATGTGGCCCGACGCACAGAACGCAATACGCCGGTAATTTTTACTATTGCAATGTCCAGGACTATGCAAGGTTGTCTGCCGGCACCTGCTGCCGATCGCGACCGGCCGTGCGTCATCTCGCCGGTTTTTGCATTGCACGTTCTGGGAGAGAGTCGTCATGCAATTCCATGTACTGGGCGCAGCCATCTGCTGTGCGCTATCGTTTTCTGCTGCCGCCGGTGCGGCCGATCTTTCTGCAAATGCGGCGGTCACGCGTGCGCAGACACTACTGGGGAATACCGCGTCGGCCATGGCCAATCGTGCGCCGGCCGATGTCTTTATCGCGCGCGACAGCATCGTCGATGCCGATGGCAGCGAGCATGTGCGCTTCGATCGCACCTATCGGGGGCTGCCGGTGATCGGCGGCGACGTGGTGGTGCATTCGCGGCGTGGGGTGATGCGCCAATTGAGTCAGACCCTGGACACGCCGGTGCGTCCGGACCTTGCGCCCGGCATCGACGCCACCACCGCGCTGCGTGTGGCCGGAGCGCAGTTCGACGTGCCGCAGGATGCCGCGCCACGTGCAAGCCTGGCACTGTACGCGCGCCAGGGGGCGCCACGGCTGGCGTACGAGGTGATCTACAGCGGCATCAAGCCGGATCAGACGCCGACCGAAATGCATTACATCGTCGATGCGGTGGATCAACGCATCCTCGACTCCTGGGACACGGTACATACCGCCTGCGCGGGTGGCACCAGTGCCGCCGGCACCGGGCGTTCGTTGTACGCGGGCAGCGTGGGCCTGGCGACCACGCGGTGCAGCAGCGGCTTCGAGATGACCGATCTGGGCCGCGGTGGCGGCGCCACCTACAACATGCGCAACAGCACCTCGGGCAACGGCACGCTGCTGACCGATGCCGATAATGCCTGGGGCAGCGGCGCCAACAGCGACACCACCACGGTGGCGGTGGATGCGCACTACGGGGTGTCGCTGACCTGGGATTACTTCAAGACCACCCACGCGCGCAGCGGCATCGCCAACGACGGCAAGGGCGCACGCAGCCGCGTGCATTACGGCAGCCGCTACAACAATGCCTTCTGGTCGGACAGCTGTTTCTGCATGACCTTCGGCGATGGCGACGGCAGCACGTTTACACCGCTGGTGTCGGTGGACGTGGCCGGGCACGAGATGACGCACGGGGTGACCAGTCGCTCGGCACGGCTGGTGTATTCAGGTGAGTCCGGCGGCCTGAACGAGGCCACCTCCGACATCATGGGCGCGATGGTGGAATTCTCCGCCAACAACAGCGCGCAGCCGGGCAATTATCTGATCGGCGAGAAACTCATCGCCGGCAACAGCAGCGGTACGCTGGCCTTGCGCTACATGTTCAAGCCGAGCCTGGACGGCGATTCGCCCGATTGCTATCGCAGCAATCTGGGCTCCATCGATGTGCACTACAGCTCCGGCGTGGCGAATCATTTCTACTATCTGCTGGCCGAAGGGGCAGTGGTGCCGAGCGGTTTCGGCGCGGGCACCAGTTACAACCTGACCCCGGCCGGGCTGGTCTGCAACGGCAATACCGCGCTGACGGCCATCGGCCGCGCCGCTGCCAGCCGCATCTGGTATCGCGCGCTCACCGTCTACATGACCTCCTCCACCAACTACGCAGCCGCGCGTCGGGCCACGCTGAGCGCGGCCACCGATCTGTATGGCGGCACGTCCACGCAGTACCGGGCAGTGGCTGCCGCCTGGAGTGCGGTGTCGGTCAACTGACCTGCACCGGTCCCTGCCACGCGATTGCGGCGTGGCAGGGACCGGTCCTCCGCGTAGTGCCACCACGGCCGTTCGCACGCGTATGCTTGGGTCATTCCTGGGAGGGAACATGACCGAACGCACCACGACCGCGCGACCGATCGACCGCTATTTCGCCAGCTATTCCGACGACCACCGCAACGACACCAATCAGCTGATCCACGTGGTGGCGGTGCCGGCGATCCTGTGGTCTGTGGTGGGGCTGCTGTGGTGCATCCCGGTGGGCGGCACCTGGTTCAGTAGCGGGGTCTGGGCGGCGCTGGCGATGTTTGCGGCGTGGTCGTACTACAACCGGCTGTCGCGCCCGCTCGGGCTGGGCATGCTGGGGATCTTCTTTTTCTTCGGCTGCCTGTGCCGGCTCATCGAAGGCCGGATCGGTCTGGGCGGCGTGTTCACCAGCGCGCTGTCGGTCTTCGTGCTGGCGTGGATCGCCCAGTTCGTGGGGCACAAGATCGAAGGCCGCAAGCCCAGCTTTCTCACCGACCTGACCTATCTGCTGATCGGGCCGATCTGGGTGTTGGCCAAGGTGTACCGGCAGCTGGGGTGGCGTTACTGAGAGGGGCGGTGGCGCGAGGCTCGCGCGCTGTCAGCCGGCGCCATGCGCGGCGTTGCCTGCGGGCCATCGCCTCGTTGCGCAGTACGCGACGCGGCGACTGGCGCTTCATGGCCTGCAAGCGCGTCTGATCCGGGCATTGCGGGCAAGGTCTGCGCGTTATTCGCCGATGCCGAGCTCTTCCGGCAATGGCCGGAACGCGCGCGGTGCGTAACCGAAATCACGACGTGCCGGCTCCAGGTCGAAGACCAGATCGTCGCGCATGCGCTGCAACGCGGCCGCATTCATGCCACGCAGCCGCCCCAGGCGCTGCGCCGTGGTCAGCGCGAAGCCGAACAGGCCCGGTGGCACCTGATACAACCGCGCCGGTCGCGGCAATGCCGCCAGCACGCGCTCCACCATCTGCGTGTAGGCCAGCACTTCACCGCCGCCCACGGCATAGCTGCGTTGCTGGGTGGCAGGTTGGCCGATCACCGCCAGCGCAGCGCTGGCCAGGTCATCCACGTGCACCGGCTGGCGCAGGCCGGTGGCGTTGGCGGGCAGGACGAACGCACCGGTGCGCTGCGCCAGCCCGGCGATCTGCGTCAGCGTCTTGTCGCGTCCGGCACCGTACACCAGGGTCGGACGCAGCACGGTGGCGGTGGCGCCGCGCGCCTGCGCTGCGGAAAACAGCGCCTGTTCGGCATGGGCCAGGCGCTGCGCCACGTCGCGCTCGGCGGCATCGATGGAATGTTCCTTGACCTCCACACTGGTGGAGCCAAACGCCACGATGCGCGGTGCAACCACCGGGTTTTCTGCATACCAGCGGGCGAAATGGTCCAACGGCCCGCAGCTGAAGATCACCTCGAACGCCTCGCCCGCGGCGGCCGGCATCGCCAGATCCCCTTGTCTCCAGATCAATCCAGCGCGCGCGGCGCGCGGCTGACGCGACCAGGCGGTGACCTGCCAGCCGCGACTCAGCAGACGGGTCAGCAGGCGCTCGCCAATCTGCCCGCTGCCGCCGAACACCAGGGCGCGCGGCGCAGAAACGGCAGTGGTCGGAGCGGGATGGGTAGCGGTCACGGGGCAACGGCGCAGGCGGGAATGACGGCAGCATACCCAGTACACCGCGCAGTTGCGTAGCCATCTGGCGGCCCATCCGCGCGTGATGCAGCACCAGCGTTGACACGGACGTCAGTCAACGGTTTGTTAAGCTCTCTGGCCTGCTCGCGAATCTTGTGTTCCCTGCATGCCTTTTTCGTTGGAAATTCTGCTTGCGCTGCCATTCCTGATGGCGGCCGCCGCTGCGCTGTTCCGGCGCGCACCCCGTTCGATCACCGCGTGGTTGGCTGCGGCCGCGCCGTTGGCGGGGTTGCTGGTGCTTGCCACACTCACGCCGGCAGTGCTGCGCGGTGAGGTGATTGCCAGCGAGCATGCATGGTTGCCGCAGATCGGCCTGCTGTTTTCGCTGCGGCTGGATGGCCTGGCCTGGATGTTTGCGCTGCTGGTGCTCGGCATCGGCGCCCTGGTGGTGCTGTATGCGCATTACTACCTGAGTGCACGCGACAGCGCATCGCGCTTTTTTGCGTATCTGCTGCTGTTCATGGGCGCGATGCTCGGCATGGTGCTGTCGGGCAATCTGCTGCTGCTGATGGTGTTCTGGGAACTCACCAGCATCAGCTCCTTCCTGCTGATCGGGTTCTGGTCGCATCGCAAGGATGCGCGCGAAGGCGCACGCATGGCGTTCGTGTTGACCGCCGGTGGCGGACTTGCACTGCTGGGCGGGGTCTTGATGATCGGCCGCATCGTCGGCAGTTTTCAGCTGGATGCGGTGCTGGCCGCCGGCGATGTGATCCGCGCCAGCCCGCTGTATCCATATGCATTGGGCTTGGTGCTGCTGGGCATTTTCACCAAGAGCGCGCAGTTTCCATTTCATTTCTGGTTGCCGCACGCGATGGCGGCGCCCACGCCGGTGTCGGCGTATCTGCACTCGGCCACGATGGTCAAGGCCGGCGTGTTCTTGCTGGCGCGGCTGCATCCTGCGCTGGCCGGCAGCGACCTGTTTTTCTATACGGTTACCAGCATCGGAGCGATCACGTTGTTGGTGGGAGCGTGGTACGCGATCTTCCAGCACGATCTCAAGGGCGTGCTGGCGTACTCGACCATTTCACACCTTGGCCTGATCACGATGCTGTTCGGCCTGTCCACGCCGATGGCGGTGGTGGCTGGCGTGTTCCACATCCTCAACCACGCGGTGTTCAAGGCCTCGTTGTTCATGGCTGCGGGCATCATCGACCACGAAACCGGCACGCGCGACATGCGCAGGCTGGGCAATCTGCGCCGATTGATGCCCGTCACCAGTGCGCTGGCGATCATCGCGTCGCTGGCCATGGCCGGCATTCCGTTACTCAACGGATTCTTGTCGAAGGAAATGTTCTTCGCGGTGGCGCTGGAAACCGAAGCGCCGCAGCTGATGCGCATCCTGGCGAGCATCGCCGCATTGCTGGCCGGCGTGCTTGGCGTGGCCTACAGCCTGCGGTTCGTGCACGACACGTTCTTTGGCGATGGCCCGCTCGATCTGGACACCACGCCGCACGAGCCGCCGCGCTGGATGCGCATCCCGGTGGATGTGCTGGTGCTGATCTGCCTGGCGGTGGGCATCGTGCCGGCCTGGACCGTTGCACCGGTGCTGCGCGCCGGTGCCGGCGCCATTCTCGGCGATGCACTGCCCGAGTACAGCCTGGCGCTGTGGCATGGCGTCAACTGGCCGCTGGCGATGAGCATCGCCGGCATGATCGGCGGGGCGCTGCTGTACGTTGCGATCCGTCGCATGCTGGATCTGTACGCGGTGCAGAACCGCTCGCCCGGCAAGGCCCTGTTCCACTGGAACCTGCGCACCTTGTTCAGCGCCACCGCCCGCATGACCGATGCGGTGACCAACGGCAACCTGCAACGCATGCTGATGCTGCTGGTACTGAGCGCGGTGGTGGTGGCACTGGTGCCGTTCCTGCAAGGGGGCGCGCTGCCGGAGTGGCCTGCGCCCACGCCCATGCCGCTGCTGGGCTGGACGGTGTGGCTGCTGTTGATCGCGTGCGCATTGGGCAGCCTGTTCCTGTACAAGCAACGCCTGCTGGCGGTGCTGGTGCTTGGTGGCACCGGCCTGGCGGTCAGCCTGACCTTCGTGTTCCTGTCCGCACCGGATCTTGCGTTGACCCAGCTGCTGGTGGAGATGGTCACGCTGGTGCTGATGCTGCTGGCGATGAACTACCTGCCGGAGCGCTCGTTGCCCGAGCGCGCGCGGCTGCGCAAGTGTCGCGATGTCGCCATCGCGATCATTGGCGGCACCGGCCTGGCCGCGCTGGCGTATACCCTGATGACGCAACCCACCCACACCGTGGCCGGCGAGTTGCTGCAACGCGCGTTGCCCGAGGCGTATGGGCGCAACGTGGTCAACGTGATCCTGGTGGATTTCCGCGGCTTCGATACCTTCGGCGAGATCACCGTGTTCGCAATTGCCGGACTGGTGGTGCATGCGCTGCTGCGACGCTCGCGGATGGCACCGGAGCGCACCATGCCGGGGCCGGCGATCCGGCTGCCGGTACCGGCGGACCTGGCGCAGATCATGTTCCCGCTGACGCTCACCGTGTCGCTGTTCCTGTTCTTGCGCGGCCACAACGCGCCTGGCGGTGGCTTCATTGCCGGCCTGGTGCTGGCGGTGCCGTTGTTGATGCAGTACGTGATCCAGGGCACCGCGTCGGTGGAGTCGCGCTTCGGCTTCGATTACATCCGCTTGATCGGTATTGGCCTGTTGTGCGCATTGCTGAGCGGTGCCGGTTCGCTGCTGTTCGGGCTGCCATTCCTGAGCAGCGGCCACGTCGATCTGCCGCTGCCGCTGCTGGGCGAGCTGGAGCTGGCCAGCGCATTGGGCTTCGACGTGGGGGTGTACCTGGTGGTGTTCGGTGCGGCGATGCTGATGCTGTCGATGATGGGCACGATCAAACCGTCGCGCACGCGCAGTTCGCAACGCGGCGAAATCGATCCCACCCAACGTTCGACACGCACCGCGGAGCAGCATTGATGGAATTGGCATTGGCAAGCGCGATCGGCGTCCTCACCGCCCTGGCGATCTATCTGCTGCTGCGTGCGCGCAGCTTCGATGTGATCCTGGGGATGACCTTCCTGTCGTATGCGACCAACCTGCTGATCTTCGCCGGCGGACGGCTGCGCGCCGGTCAGCCGCCGGTCTTGCGCGACGGCGTGCCGGTGGATCTGGAGCACTACACCGACCCGCTGCCGCAGGCGCTGGTGCTGACCGCGATCGTGATCGCCTTTGCGATGACCGCGGTGAGCCTGGTGCTGGCGATCCGCAGCCGCAGCGACAATGGCAGCGACCACGTGGATGCGCATGAAGATGCCGCCACCGGTGTCGATACGCGGCAGGCGCGGCGATGAACCATCTGCTGATCCTGCCGATCCTGATCCCGATACTGGGGGCGTCGGCGTCGCTGTTCGTCGAGCACCGCCGCTACGGGCCGCGCGTGCAGCGCAGCGTGGCCTGGGTGAGCATGGGCTTGCTGGCCGCCGCGGTGCTGGCGCTGTTTGCCCGCGCTGCCGAGGGCAGCGTGCTGGTGTACCTGCTGGGCGATTGGCCAGCGCGGTTCGGCATCGTGCTGATGGGCGACCGGCTGTCTGCGTGGATGCTGTTGACCACGCTGGTCCTGGGCACGGCCTGCCTGCTGCATGCCTGCGCCGGCTGGGACCGCCGCGCGCCGCATTTCCATGCGCTGTTCCAGTTCCAGCTGATGGGCTTGAACGGTGCGTTCCTGACCGGCGACATCTTCAATCTCTTCGTGTTCTTCGAAGTGATGCTGATCGCCTCCTATGGGTTGTTGCTCAGCGGCGGACGTGGCCTGCAGATGCGTGTGGGCCTGCATTACGTGGTGTTCAATGTGTGCGCCTCGACCTTGTTCCTGATCGGGCTGGGGCTGCTGTTCGGCGTGTTCGGCACGCTCAACATGGCCGAGCTGCCGCAGCGCATCGCCGAGCTGCCGGCGCAGGATGTGCCGATGGCCAAAGCCACGCTCGGACTGTTGCTGCTGGTGTTCTGCAGCAAGGCCGCCTTGTTGCCGCTGTACCTGTGGCTGCCGGAGACCTACTCGCGCGCACCGGCAGCGGTGGCGGCGCTGTTTGCAATCATGACCAAGGTGGGCCTGTACGCGGTCTTGCGCGTATCGAGCCTGTGGTTTGGCGCCGGTGCCGGGGCCTTGCACGGCTTCGGCCGGCACGCGTTGCTGTGGCTGGGCATCGGCACGCTGCTGATGGCCGCATTCGGGGTGATGGCCGCCTCGCGGCTGCGGGTGATGGTGTCGTATCTGGTGGTGTTTTCCGCGGCGACCCTGTTCATCGCCTTCTCGCTCGACGACGCAGGCGCGCTCGGCGCGGGCCTGTATTACCTGCCGCACAGCAGCTTCGTGGCCGCGGCGCTGTTCATGGTCTCGGACCTGATCCGGCGGCGGCGTGGCAGCGCCAGCGACCGCAAGGAAGTGGTGGCACCGCTACCGGGCCGCGCCATTCCGGGCACCATGTTCATGGTCGCTGCCGTGGCGGTCGCCGGGCTGCCGCCGCTGTCCGGCTTCCTGGCCAAGGCCGCGCTGCTGCAGCACGTGCCCGCAGGCCTGGTGGCGCCGGTCTGGGGCGCGGTCCTTGGCAGCAGCCTGCTGGTGGTGATCGGCCTGACCCGCGCCGGCGTGCGCCTGTTCTGGCGCGTGCCGGCGGCGGTGGAAGACACGCCCGAGCTGCAACCGCAGCGCCGTGGCCGCATGCGCCCGGTGGAAACGGCCGCCACGCTGCTGCTGCTGAGCGGGCTGGTGGCAATGACGGTCTGCGCCGGGCCGCTGATGCGCTACACCGACGATGCCGCCGCGCAGCTGCGCGACCCCGGCCGCTATGTGGAACAGGTGCGCGCGACCACCCCGCAACGGAGGCAGCCATGAACGCACGCGTGCCGTGGCGGCGCCGGCTTTTTCCATCCGCGCCGTTGAGCGTGATGGTCTTCGTGTTCTGGCTGCTGCTCAGCGACAGCTTCGGCCCGCAGCAGTGGGTGCTGGGCGCGCTGCTGGGCGTGGTGGTGCCGATCTTCGCCGCACGGCTGGACCGCGAATTCGCCCGCATCGGCTCGCTGCGCTCGGTGCCGCGCATGCTGCTGGTGGCCGCAGGCGACATCGTGCGCTCCAATATCAAGGTCGCGGTGCAGGTGCTCGGGCCGGAGTCGCGTATCCATCCCGGTTTCATCTGGGTGCCGCTGGATATCGCCAACATCCATGGCATTGCCGCGCTGACCAGCATGATCACGCTCACCCCCGGCACGGTGTCGGCTGCGCTGTCGGACGACCGCAAGTACCTGCTGGTGCATGTGCTGCATCTGGACGATCCGGACGCATTGATCGCCGAGATCAAGGCCCGCTACGAAAAGCCCCTGATGGAGATCTTTCCATGACCGGTCACATGTTCATCGAATCGACCATCGTCATCTGCATGCATGCGGTGGGCCTGGCCATCCTCATGGCACTGTGGCGACTGCTGCGCGGGCCGACGGTACCCGACCGCATCCTGGCGCTGGACACACTGTCCATCACCGCCATCGCCGAGTTGATGCTGCTGGGCATGTACCTGGATTCGCCGATCTACTTCGAGGCCGCGCTGGTGATTGCGATGCTGGGCTTCGGCAGTACCGTAGTGTTGAGCAAGTACGTGCTGCGCCGGGACATCGTCGAATGATCGCGCTCACCGAATATCTGCTGAGCGCGCTGCTGCTGGTCGGCACCTTCTTCATCCTGATCGGCGCGTTCGGGCTGGTGAAGCTGTCGGACTTTTTCAAGCGCCTGCATGCGCCGACCAAGGCCAGCACCCTGGGCGTGGGCTGCGTGCTGCTGGGCTCGGTGGGCTATCACCTGTTCCTGGGCGTGGACCCGCAGCCGCGCGAGTTGCTGATCACCGTCTTCCTGTTCATCACCGCACCGATCAGCGCCCACATGATGGCCAAGGCCGCGCTGTCGCTGATGATGGAAGATCGCCCGGAAGTGCCCAATCACGGCGAGATGGAAAACGAAGGCCTGCCCACGCCGGCCAGCGACGGCGATGTTGGCGAGAACGAAGAAACCGCCAGGCAGCACGAGCGGCCGTCGTCCGAGCCGCGCTGAGCGTGCGGCTGCGGCTGCGGCTGCAGCATCGCTGGCTAGGGCTTAGGGCTAGGGCGCAGTGTTGCGCGTGGCATGCTGGAGCGCGCACTGCGACTGAGTCGGATCCGCACCCGCACCCGCATCGTTGGAGGCCCGTCGCCGCCACGTTGCGTGTCTGGCACGCGTTGTTGTAATCGAGGCAGCGCCCGGCAGGGCGCGTGCCACGCGTCTGACCCGATGGTGTCGCGCCCTGCTCGCACGCAGGCGGCTAGCCACAGCCCTCGACGTAGTCCACCTGGGGCGGCTGCCCGACTCGCCAGCTGCTCACCCTCCCCCCGGCATCGGTCTCGAATACCAGCGCCGACGAGGTGGCGGCATCGGCATGCCGCAGCGTCTGCGCGCCCGGCAGGTATTTGTGCGGCTGCGCTTCAAGCCCCTGCGGATACAACGCGCGCAGCTGCGCCAGCGTCATGCCGACCTTGCCGCCCCCTGGCGCAACTTCCTTGGGCTCAGTGGTCTGGTAACGGACCAGGTGATCGCCTTCGAACATGAAACCGAATTCCCGCGCATCCTGGGCCCATTGCGGACGCAACAGGTAGCAGCCGCCATCGCTGGCTGCACTGCCGCGCAGCTCGCCACCCCACGCCGTACGCGCTTGCGTGGCATCCATGCCCAGGCGCAGGTCGCCGTAGCCATCCATCCGCGCAAGCGTGGTGGGCTGCGGCCGCACCTGCGGTGGAAACGTGCCTACCGGCGCCGTGGCCGGCGGTACCGCGTCCGCAGGCTGGTCGTTGGCGGACGCCACCGGCGTGTGGGCCGCCTCGGCCGGCGCTGCTGCAGCCGGCGTGTCGTCCGCGCGATGGCAGCCGGCAACGACCAGCACCATTCCCAGCAAGCCAGACAATCTGGATGTCATCGATATGCTCCTGTGCGTTGGCCAAGCGTACACAGCGCGCAGGGTGGCGGTGTGGAGGTGAGGTTATTGCCATCGATGCTGGCACTGGCACGTACGGTGCAAGGTGTCGCGCCAATGTCATCGGCGTTTCATTGGCAACGCTCACCCTGCCGGCTTCGCAGGATCGCCGCCATGACCCCACGCAAGACCGCACTCGCCCTGACTGCGCTGCAGTCGCATCGCAGCCCGCTGACCCTGCTGCAGCGGCGTGCGTTGATCCTGGCCGATGGCCAACGTGACTTGACCGCACTTGCGAAGTTGCTCGGCGACAACGGCACCGCGCTGGTGCAGACGCTGTGTGCAATGGGCTATCTGACGCCTGCCGACAGCAGCGCGAAGGCAGCCGTGCCCGAGACCGATGCATGTACCGTAGCCTCCACGATTGCAACGGCACCCGCGGTGGCCCAGACCCTGCAAGCGTTGCCCACCGCCGACGACCTGCACCGCCAGCGCCGGCGCGCGGCCACCAACGCCCGGCTGTATCTGCTGGACATCCTGCAATTGCAGCGCAACCCGGCCGCCGCAGTACTGCATCGCCAGCTGCAGGCGGCGCGTGCGGACGACGCGATCGGCATCGCCATCGGCGTGGCATTGCAGGAGCTGCCGCAGTTCACCTCGGCCTCGTACGCCGAACGCGTGCGGACGCGTATCGGCGAACTGCTTCCGGAGGCATTGCAGGCCGCCTGATTGCAGCCCGCTCGTCGATGCGTGGCGGTTGCCGCAAGGACAGGGTCACTGGCGATCACGTGCTTGATCGCCTCTGCGCCTCTGTGCCAGTTGGCGCGACCCGCATTCCCTGCGGCGCTGCTCAGTCCGTGGACGGATTGGTGAATGCAGCACGCAGGCCGGACCAGCACTGCTGATAGTCGCCCTGCCGATGACTGGCCTGCAGCGCCTGTTGAGTGGGGCGCAGCACCGCACGGGTTTCGAACATGAAAGCCATGGTGTCGGCAATGACGTCCGGACGCGTCAGGTCCGCCTGCGAAGCCTTCGCGAACGTCGCCGCATCCGGGCCGTGCCCGCTCATGCAGTTGTGCAGCGATGCACCACCGGGTGCGAACCCCTCGGCCTTGGCGTCGTAGACGCCCTGCACCAGGCCCATGAATTCGCTGGCCACATTGCGGTGGAACCATGGCGGGCGGAAGGTGTGCTGCGCCACCAGCCAGCGCGGCGGGAAGATCGCAAAGTCCATGTTTGCGGTGCCGTGCGTGTCGCTGGGCGAGGTCAGTACGGTAAAGATGCTGGGGTCCGGGTGATCGAAACTGATCGAACCAATGGTGTTGAAGCGGCGCAGGTCGTAGCGATACGGCGCGTAATTGCCGTGCCAGGCAACCACATCCAGCGGCGAGTGGCCAATGTCGGCACGCCACAGATGACCCTGGAATTTGGCGACCAGTTCGAACGCGCCTTCGCATTGTTCGAAGGCCGCATGCGGGGTTTCGAAATCGCGCGGGTTGGCCAGCCCGTTGGAGCCGATCGGCCCCAGGTCGGGCAAGCGCAGCAGGCCACCGAAGTTTTCGCACACGTAGCCGCGCGCGGTGCCATCCAGCAATTCAACGCGAAACCGCACGCCACGTGGAATCACCCCGATCTGCTGCGGCTCCAGTTCGAGCACACCCAGCTCGGTGCATACGCGCAGCCGGCCCAGCTGCGGCACCAGCAACAACTCGCCATCGGCGTTATAGAAGAACCGCTCGTGCATGGAGGCATTGGCGGCATACAGATGCACGGCCACGCCCGTCATCGCTTCCGGGCCGCCATTGCCTGCCATGGTGTACAGGCCATCAACAAAATCGGTGGGCACGGATGGCAGTGGCAATGGGCTCCAGCGCAGCTGATCCGGCGGCACCGGGCCGCTGCCGAAGGCGTTGTGCACGTGCAGCTGCTCGATCAACGAAAAACTGCCATGCACGGCGGCCGGGCGAATGCGATACAGCCAGCTGCGCCGGTTCTCGCCGCGCGGCGCGGTGAACGCGGTGCCGGACAACTGCTCGGCATACAGCCCATGCGCCACGCGCTGCGGCGAGTTCTGCCCGACCGGTAGAGCACCGGCAACGGCTTCGGTGGCGAACTCGTTACCGAAGCCGGTCATGTAGCGCTGTGGGTTGTGCATGGCATGCGTCCGAATGAGCCCCAAGGAGGCTGGGATTTAAGCCCCTCTCCCACCGGGAGAGGGGTTGGGGTGAGGGTACGGGGTAGTGACTATTATGAAGATCGCCTCAACCACCGCATCCAGCGACAGCAACACGTCGTTGTTCCAGAAGCGCAGCACCGTCCATCCTTTCGATCGCAGCCACTGTGTTCTTGCTTGATCGACGGATGCGCTGTGTTGCGCCCCGTCCAGTTCAATGATCAACCTGGCTTCAATGCAGCAAAAATCTGCGATGTACGGTGGAATCGGATGCTGTCGTCTGAACTTCAAACCTTGTAGCTGCTTGCGACGCAGAGAGCACCGGAGTGCTCGCTCTGCGTCGGTCATCGTTGTGCGTGATGCACGTGCGTGGGTAAGTGTGGCGGTGGGTAGTGGCGGTTTGATCCTCATCGCTCCACCGTACCCTCACCCCAACCCCGGCCCGCGCTTGCCGCGCGGGCGCTCTCAGGCACGTGCGCCAATGGCGCACAAGCCGTGCCTTCTCGCCCCGTCGGGAGAGGGGCTTTAAGCACGTGCGGTTTCATTGGCCTATGTTGTCAGGCAACCGCGTTACGGAGTGCGGGGGCTCCACTACGTGCCAATGTGCAGCTGACCCGAATCCCGAATCACCAATATCCAATCCCCGCCCTCAAAGCACCCCACGCTTGATCTGGTCGCGCTCGATGCTCTCGAACAACGCCTGGAAATTGCCTTCGCCGAAGCCTTCATTTCCTTTGCGCTGGATGATCTCGAAGAAGATCGGGCCGATGCAGTTGATGGTGAAGATCTGCAGCAGCTTGCGCTGCTTGGTATCCGGGTCGGCGTCGATCAGGATCTTGTTGCGGCGCAGGCGTTCGACATCTTCGCCATGCTCGGGAATGCGCAGGTCCACCACGTCGAAATAGGTGTCCGGCGTATCCAGGAAGCTCACGCCGGCGGCGCGCATCTTCTCCACGCTGGTGTAGATGTCGTCGGTGAAGCAGGCGATGTGCTGGATGCCTTCGCCCTGATAGGCGTCCAGATACTCGTTGATCTGGCTCTTGGGGTCGGACGATTCGTTGAGCGGGATGCGCACGATGCCGTCCGGGGCGGTCATCGCCTTGGACACCAGGCCGGTCTTGGCGCCCTTGATGTCGAAGTAGCGGATCTCGCGGAAGTTGAACAAGCGCTCGTAATAATCCGACCAGCGCTGCATGTTGCCGAAATACAGGTTGTGGGTGAGGTGGTCGATGAAGGTCAGCCCGAAGCCGGCCGGGTGCTGGTCGGCGCCTTCGATCGGTTCGAAGTCGGCATCGTAGATGCTGCCCGCATCGCCGTAGCGGTCCACCAGGTACAGCATGCAGTCGCCGATGCCCTTGACCACCGGTGCCGGCACCGCGCGGGTGTCGGGCTTGTTCTGCACCGCTTCGCCGCCGTTGCCCAGCACCGTCTGCAGCACCGTGTCGGCCGGCGTGCGGAAGCGGATGGCAAAGCCGCAGGCGCAGGGGCCGTGCGCGGCGGCGAAATCGGCCGCGAACGAATCGGGGTCTTCGTTGAGCAGGAAGTTGACCCCGCCCTGGCGATAGACGGTAATGGGGCGGCTGCGGTGACGCAGTACGGCGCTGAAGCCCATCGCGCGGAAATAGTCGTGCAGCTGCGCCGCCTGGCCGGCCGGTGCCGCGAACTCGACGAATTCGAACCCGTCGATGCCCATCGGATTGTCGAAGGTGGTGACCTGCATACCCGGATCCGGGCGGGCTACAGTGGTGTTCGGTTGTGCGCTCATCGTCGTTTCTCCACGCTGGGGCGTCGCAGGGCTATGCGGACTAGCAGAAGACCCGCGAGAATGCGCAGGCCACCCTCCGTTTGTAGTTGCAAATGAAACCAAAATCAAGACACAGTGCAACATGAGCGATCACGACGCCCCCCATCCGCCGCAACACCCCGTGCTGCTCAACCTGGAGCAGTTCCTGCCGTATCGGCTGAGCGTGCTGTCCAACCGCATCAGCAGCAACATCGCCAAGGTATACGGCGATCGTTACGGCATGGCCATTCCGGAGTGGCGGGTGATCACCATCCTGGCGCTGTATCCGGGTTCTTCGGCCAGCGAGGTCTCCGACCGCACCGCGATGGACAAGGTGGCAGTGAGCCGCGCAGTGGCCCGGCTGCTGGAGCGCGGCTTCATCCGCCGCGAAACCCATGGCGACGACCGCCGCCGTTCGATGCTGGCACTGTCGCCGGCCGGGCGCCAGGTCTATGAGACCGTCGCGCCGCTGGTCAACGAGATGGAACAACGGCTGATGTCGGTGTTCAGCGACGAGGAACAGCAACTGCTGGAACGGCTGATCGACCGGCTGGCCAAGGACGGGCTGCCACGCATGGCCGGCAAGGACTGACGGCAGGCCTCGCTCGCCCCCATCCGCCCTGCGGGCACCTTCCCCCGCAAGCGGGGGAAGGAAGCGCTCCTGATTGTTCGGCTGACCAGGGACCGGCTGCCACGCATGGCCGGCAAGGACTGACGGCACGCGCTTCGCTCGCCCCCCATCCGCCCTGCGGGCACCTTCCCCCGCAAGCGGGAGAAGGAAGCGCTTCGACCAATGCGCATCCAGCCACGCTCCTTTTTCCCGCTTGCGGGAGAAGGAAGCACTCCGGCCTATGCGCAATCAACCGCACTCCCTTTTCCCGCGCGCGGGAGAAGGCGCCAGGTTTACGAGACCGTCGCTGCGTTGGTCAGCGAGATGGACCAGTGGCTGATGTCGATCTTCAGCGCCGACGGGCAGCCGTTGCTGAAGCACCTGATTGTTCGGCTGACCAGGGACCGGCTGCCACCCATGGCAGGCAAGGACTGACGGCACACTTCGCTCGCCCCCCCATCCGCCCTGCGGGCACCTTCCCCCGCAAGCGGGAGAAGGAAGCGCTCCGACCAATGCGCAGCCAACCACACTCCCTTCTCCCGCTTGCGGGAGAAGGTGGCGCAACGCGCCGGATGAGGGGCCGCTCCTCGGCGCATCCTCGCAGACACTGCCCGGCCACACGCTTGCACGCACGCCGCACCGTGAGGCGCGCTCAGGCTTCTGGCGGTGCCCACTGCTTGAGGAAATCGAACAGCTTCTTGCGATCGAAACCCTCGCCCTTGCGCAGCTCCGGGCCGGCCTGGGTGGTTAGCAGCTTGCCGTCGTTGTCCAGCACCAGCAGCGACGGGTAGTCGTTGAGCTGGGCGAACTGCGACAGGAACGCGGCGTTTTCATTGGCCGCATCGCGATTGACCTTGACCACCACGAAATGCGCATCGCGGAAGCTGCGCAGCTCGGCGTCGCCGCCCATCAGCTCGTCCAACGCCTTGCACGGCTCGCAGGCGGCGTTGCCGACATTGAGCACGATGCGCTTGCCGCCGCGCTTGGCCTCGACCTTGGCGGTTTCCAGATCCGCCGCCGGATCGCGCGAGGGGTCGTACTGCGCGTTGAGTGCGGCCGCCGCGGCGATATCGGCCGCGGTCGGCGTGTTGCCCGAGGACACCGGCTGGCTGGGGTCGGCGCTGGGGGGTTTCTGCATCGACGTATCCAGCGGCCGTGGCGCCTCCTGTTGCTCGGTGGGCTGCCCGCAGGCGCTCAACAGGCCCGTCAGCAACAGGCCACAGACCAGGGGTTTGATCGGCATCGCTTTTCTCCTCACTTCACACCATGCATCAGTTTGTTGATCAGCGGCGCGATCAGGAACAGCAGCGCGCCGGCGCCCACCAGCGCCCAGAACCCGAAGGTATATCCGCCCAGCGCCGACGCCACGCTCATGCCTTCGCTTCCGCTGACATGCCCGGCAAAGATACCCGACAGGTTGTTGCCGATGCCGGTGGACAAAAACCAGCCACCCATGCCGAAACCGACCAGGCGCACCGGCGCCAGCTTGGTCACCATCGACAGACCGATCGGCGACAGGCACAGCTCGCCCACCGACTGGATGACGTAGACCATGAACAAGGTCCAGAACGGGATCTTGCCGGCATCGCTCACCAGGCTGGACAGCGCGAACATCAGCAGCAGGAAGGCCAGGCCGTTGAAGATCAGCCCCAGGCCGAACTTGCGCGGAATCGACGGATTGAAGCGGCCGGACTTGACCCAGATCCAGGCAATGACCGGTGCCAGCGCGATGATGGCGATGGAGTTGACCGACTGGAACCACGCGGTCGGGAAGGTCCAGCTGCCGAAGTTGCGGTTGACGATGTTGTCGGCCAGGAAGGTGAACGAGCTGCCGGCCTGCTCGAAGAACATCCAGAACAGCACGTTGAAGGCGAAGATGATCAGCATCGCGATCACTTTGTCGCGCTGCACCTTGCCCTCGCGGATGCCTTCGACCAGCAGCATCACCGACAGCCCGATGAACAGCGCCGTCAGCACGATCTGCAATACGTCCGCACCCACGGCGAGCAGGAAGTACACACCCGGGATTGCCAGCAGGCAGCCCACCAGCACCATCAGCACGCGACCGAGGCCCTGCGCGTGCGGTGCCGGCGCGCCGATGCCCTTGAGCTGGGCGCGGCCGATCCAGAACCACACCAGGCTCACCAGCATGCCCACGCCGGAGGCCATGAACACCATCTTGTACGCCGGCATCGCCTCGGTGCCGAACACCTTTTCGGCCAGCAGCTGGGTCAGCACCGGCGAGATCATCGCGCCCAGGTTGATACCCATGTAGAAGATGGTGAAGCCGCTGTCGCGGCGCGGATCGGCCACCGAATACAGCTTGCCGACCATGGTGGAGATGTTCGGCTTGAACAGGCCGTTGCCCACCACCACGGTGGCCAGGCCGATCTCGAACATGGTGTGGTCGGGAATGGCGATCAGGAACAGGCCGGTGGCCATCACCGCCGCGCCCACCAGGATCGAGCGTTGGTAGCCGAGCACGCGGTCGGCCACGTAGCCGCCAAAGATCGCCGCCGCATACACCAGCGCCAGATACGCGCCGTAGGTGCGCCCTGCCGGCGCCTGGCCGGTGGCATCGCCGCCGAAGAACTGCGCCACGATGTACAGCACCAGCGCCCAGCGAATGCCGTAGAACGCAAAGCGTTCCCAGAATTCGGTCATGAACAGCATCCACAGCGGCCGGGGGTGGCCGAGCAACGTGGGGAACTCGGGAGGCGCAGGCGGCTGCGGCGGAGTGGAAGCGGATGTCGGCGCAGTTGCGTCAACGCTCATGTGGAGTCCCTTGCGTATTCAGTAATGGCTGGGTGCACCAGGGCCGAACCCTGGGCGACGCGCGAGGATCACTTAGACGTCATGTACGCGTCAAATTCGCCGGAGTCGGCGGCTTGATGGCAGTGGTTGGATTGGGTGTGATTTGGCAGGTGTGATGGGTATCCCACCTGCGTGTGCGAGACCATTGCCAGTGCCAAGGATGGTGCCGAAGCGTCTGCGTCGGCAGTGCCCCCCCTTATCCCCTACCGCCGCGCCGTCCCTTCTCCCGCCGGGAGAAGGTGCCCGTAGGGCGGATGAGGGTGCGGTGCCGCTGGATGGTGCCGGTTGCGGGACTCGCCTTGGCTCTGGCTGATCCAAAAGGATGAAGCCCGTACCCTCACCCCACCCCCCGCTCCGCGGCCCGGCCCGCGCTCGCGGCGCGGGCGCTCCAAGGCAAGCGCGCCCGTGCGCGCAAGCAATGCCTTATCGCCCCACCGGGAGAGGGGCTCAGAACATGGCGGCCATGCCTGCATTCCCTTCTCCCGCCGGGAGAAGGTGCCCGTAGGGCGGATGAGGGTGCGGTGTCGCTGGATGGTGCCGATTACGGGACTCGCCTTGGGAAAATCTGGCTGACCCAAGGGGATGAAGCCCGTACCCTCACCCCAACCCCCGCTCCGCGCCCCGGCCCGCGCTCGCGGCGCGGGCGCTCCAAGGCAAGCGCGCCCGTGCGCGCAAGCAATGCCTTATCGCCCCACCGGGAGAGGGGCTTCAGCGCGCTCTAACTTACCGCACTGCCCTGCGGTGGGCGGCTGTCCACGCCCACCGACGTGCGCACGTCGAACAGTTCCGGGAAAAATGTCAGTGCCAGCGCCTGCTGCAAAAATCCCACGCCGCTGGAACCGCCGGTGCCGCGCTTGAATCCGATCACCCGCATCACCGTGCGCATATGGCGGAAG
Organism: Xanthomonas sp. NCPPB 1325; assembly: GCF_041477645.2. Taxonomy (NCBI): domain Bacteria; kingdom Pseudomonadati; phylum Pseudomonadota; class Gammaproteobacteria; order Lysobacterales; family Lysobacteraceae; genus Xanthomonas; species Xanthomonas sp. NCPPB 1325. The sequence continues at coordinate 520,293 of NZ_CM192985.1, read as the reverse complement.
CGCCATAGCTGGAATTGCGTCTCCACATCCACCAGGTCTTCGCACAGCGAATACTCGCGCCAGTAGCGGTCGGTGTTTTCGTAGATGCGCTCGAACACCGGGCGCAGGCTGTCGTCGGCCACGTGCGCGGCGGTCCAGTCGCGGGCCTGATACTGCTGCGGAATCGCGTGCCCGAAGCGTGCCAGATAGCGCAGGAATTCCTCGTACAGACTCGGCGCTTCCAGCACTTCGCGCAGCCGCGCCTGGCCCTGCGGGTCGTAGGCGAACACCTGCAGCATCTGCGGGTTCTTGTTGCCGAGCAGGAACTCGATGTAGCGGTATTGCAGCGATTGAAAGCCCGACGAGGGGCCGAGCACATCGCGAAAGCCCATGTACTCGCTGGGCGTGAGCGTCTCCAGCACCGACCACTGCTCGGTGAGCTGGCGCAGCACCTGCTTGCTGCGCGCCAGCACCTTGCGGCATTGCCAGACCTCGTCGCGCTGCAAGTGCACGATGGCCGCGCGCAGTTCGTGCGCCAGCAACTTCAGCCACAGCTCGGAGGTCTGGTGCTGGATGATGAACAGCATTTCGTCGTGATGCGCCGGCTCGGACAGCGGCTGCTGCGCGGACAACAGCTGGTCCAGCCGCAGATAGCCGCCGTAGGTCAGCCGCCCCTCCAGATCGGTGTGGATGCCGGGTTCCAGGTCACGTAGGTTCTTGTCGACGGGCATGGCGCAGCGCTGAAGATCGGGCCACGCAGGGTAGCGCAGCGGCGGGGATTCGGGATTCGGGATTCGGGATTCGGGATTCGGGATTCGGGAATGGGGAATGGGGAATGGGGAATGGGGAATGGGGAATGGGGAATGGCGGATGGCGGATGGCGGATGGCGGATGGCGGGGAGTATTCGGCCATGGCCATGCCGGCCTTGGCTTGGCTGCTTGCACCCCCGGCGGGCTTCCCTGAGGGGATCGGGGCCAGCGAGATACCTGCGCAGGTCCCTCGTAGAAAACCCGTACGCACGAGTGGCACGCTCGGCCCTCCGTGTCGAGGCCGCTTCTTTCATCTCTGAACCACTCAGCAGGGGTCCGGCGCAGTCGCATCCACTGCGCCGCTGTCACCCTATCGTCAACCAAGGTCTGCAAATTCATGCAGAATCGAACGGCGCTGCCGGCCAGGGACGTGGCCGGACCAGGGGAGCGTTTCACGTCTCAAGGATCCAGGGGACTCTCATCTCATGCCAGTGTTGCAGTGTCGTGCAGCCTTACTTTTGTGTGGGCTGGCGCTAGCCGGCCATGCCAATGCCCAGGTCGTCATCAGCCAGGTTTACGGCGGTGGCGGCAATAGCGGCGCCACCCTCCGCAGCGATTTCATCGAGCTGCACAACATCGGCAGCAGCACGGTCAGCCTGGACGGCTGGTCGGTGCAGTACGCCTCGGCCGCCGGCAGCAGCTGGCAGGTCACCCCGTTGGCAGGCAGCGTGCCGGCCGGCGGCTATTACCTGGTCAAGCAGGCCGATGGCAGCGGCGGCAGCGTGGCGCTGCCCACGCCCGACGCCACCGGCACGCTGGCCATGAGCGGCACCGCCGGCAAGGTGGCGCTGAGCAATGCGAGCGCGGCGCTGAGCGGCACCTGCCCCACCGGTTACGCCGATCTGGTCGGCTATGGCAGCAATGCCAGCTGCGCCGAAGGCAACGCACCCACGGCAGCGCCCAGCAATACGCTGGCGGTGCTGCGCGGCAACGAAGGCTGCACCGACACCGACAACAACGCAGCCGATTTCGCCACCGGCGCGCCGGCACCGCGTAATAGCGCCAGCGGTGCGCGCCTGTGCAGCGGCGTCGGCCAGCCGATCGCCACGCTGGCCGATGTCAGCCAGGCCGAGGGCAATACCGGCACCCGCAGCGTCGTGTTCACGCTGAGCCTGAGCCAGCCAGCCGGCGCGGGCGGGGTGAGCTTCACCGCTGCCACCGTCGATGGCACCGCCACCGCCGGCAGCGATTACGTCGCCCTGCCCGCCACTGCCCTGCGCATCGCCGCTGGCGAACGCACTGCCAGCATTGCGGTAGACGTAGTAGGCGACACCATCGCCGAGCCGGATGAAAGCTTCCGCCTGCAGATCAGCGGGGTCACCGGCGCGCTGCCGGCCACGCTCAGTGCCACCGGCACCATCCTCAACGACGACTTCAGCCTGCTGCCGATCCACGCCATCCAGGGCAAGGGCGCCCGCTCGCCGCTGGACGGCCAGGTCGTCGCCACCTCGGGCATCGTCACCGCACGCCGCAGCGCCGGGTTCTTCCTGCAGGCGCCGGATACCGAAGGCGATGGCGACCCGGCCACCTCCGAAGGCGTGTACGTCTACACCGGCAGCGCACCGCCGGAAGCGGCCGCCATCGGCAACCGCGTGCGCGTGCAGGGCACGGTGATCGAATACGTGCCCACCGCCGACCCGACCCAGCCACCGCTGACCGAAATCGGCGGCAGCGTCACCGTGCTGGCCGATTCCACCGGCAACCCGTTGCCGTCGCCGATAATCCTGCGCCCCGACTTCCCCAACCCCAACGGCGCCTATGACCAGCTCGAAGCGCTGGAAGGCATGCGCGTGGCCGCCGCCAGCCTCACCGTCAATGCGCCCACCGGCGGCAGCGTCAACGAGACCAATGCCACGGCCACCAGCAATGGCGTGTTCCATGCGGTGGTCACCGGCGTGCCGCGCGCCTTCCGCGAGCCGGGCGTGCAGTTGCCCGACCCGCTGCCGGCCGGTTCGCCAGCCGGGGTGCCGCGCTGGAATACCAACCCGGAAGTGATCGCGGTCGGCAGTGCCGGCGTGGGTGGCGAGCGGCTGGATCTGGCCTCCGGCTGCATGGTGTTCAATGTGGTCGGCCCGCTGGATTACAGCTTCCGCCGCTACACGCTATACCCGGAACGTACCCCGCAGGTGGTCTGCAACGATGCGGATAAACCGCGTCCGGCACCGCTGCCGCAGGCTGACGACGTGGCCGTGGCGACCTACAACATGGAACGCTTCTTCGACGACCAGAACGACCCGGCGATCGGCGAACCGGTACTCACGCCGGTCGCGTTCCAGGCCCGCCTCAACAAGGCCTCGCTGGCGATCCGCCGTTATCTGCATCTGCCCGACATCCTGGGCACGGTGGAAGTGGAAAGCCTGAGCGTATTGCAGGCGTTGGCGGCGCGCATCAATGCCGACGCAGTGGCCGGCGGGCAGTCCAATCCGCAATACGTGGCCTACCTGCAGGAAGGTAACGACGTCGGCGGCATCGACGTCGGCTTCCTGGTCAAGACCGCCTGGGTCGCCGGCGGCGTGCCGCGGGTGGAAGTGCTCTCCATCGCGCAGGAAGGCAAGACCGCCACCTGGACCGAACCGGCCGGCGGCGTGAGCCTGCTCAACGACCGCCCGCCGCTGGTGCTCAGCGCCAACGTGCATCAGGCCGATGGCCGCACGCTGCCGCTGACCGCCATCGTGGTGCATCAGCGCTCGCTCAACGGCGCCGAGACCGACGATGCGGCCGGTACCCGCATCCGCGCCAAGCGCCAGGCGCAGGCCGAGTACCTGGCGCGCCTGCTGCAGACGCGTCAGCAAGTGATCCCTGACGAAAAAGTGCTGGTGATGGGCGACTTCAACGCCTTCGAGTTCAACGACGGCTATGTGGATGCGATGGGCACCGTCACCGGCAAACCGGCGCCGGATGCGCAGACCGTGGTGGGCGGCGATGGCGCCGATCTGGTCAACCCGGACTACACCGACCTGACCTGGTTCAACACGCCCGACCAGAGCTATTCGTACGCCTTCGACGGCAACGTGCAATCGCTGGACCACATCCTGGCCAGCGATGCGCTGATGCGCACGCCGCAGATCGCCTCGTTGTTGGTAGGCCATGCGCGCATCAATGCCGACTTCCCCGGCACCGCGCGCAACGATGCCAATACACCGACGCGACTGTCCGATCACGATCCCACCGTGGTGTTGTTGCGCATGACCAAACAGGTCAACGCGGACCTGGGCGTGGCAGTCACGGCCGCACGTGCGCAGGTCACCGAAGGCGAGCGCATCGACTACACCGTGGATGTGGAAAACCGTGGGCCGGATCGGGCACCGTTTACAGCGCTGGCGCTGGTGTTCGACCTGCCCGTGCCGGCGCGTATCACAGCGCCGACCGGTTGGATTTGCCAGAACCAGACCAACGCCACGCAGACCACGTTCACCTGCAATCTGCCCGCATTGAACCCCGGCGCCATGCAGAGCTTTGCGGTGCAACTCGATACTGGCTCGGAACTGGCAGGCCGCACCGTGATGCTGGCGGGGTCGGTCGCCTCGCAGTCTCCCGACCCGCAGCCGGACAACAACACCGACACCGCGACGGTCTCGGTGCAGGCACGGCCGCAACCCCGCAGCGACCTGGCGGTGCGTTTCGACGGCCCCACCAGTCTGCCGACCACCGCCTTCAATGCCAGCTACAGTGTGCTGTTGAGCAACATCGGCGCCGCACCGGCGCAACGCCCCAGCCTGGTGATCGAAGGCAACACGGTGTCGGCGTTGTCGCAGCTGGTGCCGCCGCAGGGCTGGCGCTGCGACAAGCAGGTGCAATCGCTGCGCAGCGCCCGCTTCGTCTGCAGCACTGCGGCGGTGGTAGTGCCCGGCGCGCAGGCCGCCTTCCAGCTGACCGTGGCAACCAAGCCACTCCCGGCCGAAGGCGCGGTGCGGGTGCAGGCCACGGCCAGCTCCAGCTCGCCCGATGCCAATCCGGCCGACAACACGGCGCTGATCGTCACCCCGATCGGCGGGGGCAACAGCCGCCGCTGATCGCACTGCAACACGTCGCAGTGGGTTACTGCGACAAAGGGCGCGGCCTGGTCCGCGCCCTTTTTTTTGTGCATCCCAGCATCATTGTGTGCTGCGGTGCAGGACAGCGTTTTGCTCCGCCGTCCTTAACATGGCAACTCATATCATTTGAAACTTCTTGATGAAGGTGTCGCCGCAATGAGCGTAGCCGCGCAGTTCCAGATCGACTATCTGCAATACATGGATGCGGACGGCAACCTCGTCCGCGACGACCTTCCGGCCGACGCCGCCAATCCGCAGACCCTGCTCGCCCTGTTCAAGCGCATGCTGTTCGTGCGCACCTTCGACACCAAGTCGGTGGCCCTGCAGCGCACCGGCAAGCTCGGCACCTACGCGGCCAGCCTTGGCCACGAAGCCACCCACGTGGGCATCGGTGCATCGATGCGCAGCGGCGATGTGTTCGCGCCCAGCTATCGCGAGTACGGCACCATGTTCGAGCGCGGTGTGCGCCCGCGCGATGTGCTGCTGTACTGGGGTGGCGACGAGCGCGGCAGCGACTATCCGCGCGACGCCGATGCGGCCATCGACTTCCCGATCTGCGTGCCCATCTCCACCCAGTGCCTGCATGCAGCCGGCTCGGCGCTGTCGTTCAAGCTGCAGAACAAGCCACAGGTGGCGGTCGCTTGCTGCGGCGACGGCGGCAGCTCCAAGACCGACTTCTATGCCGCACTGAATTCGGCCGGTGCCTACAAGCTGCCGCTGATCCTGTGCGTGATCAACAACGGCTGGGCGATCTCGGTGCCGCGTTCGGCGCAGACCGGCGCGCAGACCCTGGCGCAAAAAGGCCTGGCCGGCGGCCTGCATTGCCTGCAGGTGGACGGCAACGACCTGATTGCGGTGCTCGAAGCCATGCGCCAGGCGCGCGTGCGTGCGCTGGCCGGCGACGGCGGCACGGTGATCGAGTTCATGACCTACCGCCTCACCGATCACACCACGGCCGATGACGCGCGCCGCTATCGTGGCGAAGACGAAGTCAAACAGGCCTGGACCCGCGAGCCGCTGCTGCGCCTGCGCCGCTATCTCACCGCGCAGGGCCTGTGGGACCAGGCGCAGGAAGACGCGTGGAAAGCCGAATGCGGCGCGCGCGTCGACGAAGAGGTCAACGCGTACCTGAACACGCCGGTGCAACCGGTGGAGGCGATGTTCGATTACCTCTACGGCGACCCGCCGGCCGCATTGCTGGCACAGCGCGCCGAGGTGATGGCCCTGGAGACGCGTCATGGATGAGCTCAAGCATGTGCCCGCCGACACGTCGCAGCACGCCAGTGCTCCTTACAACGCCGCTGCAACGCGCGGAGAAATTGCCATGAGTTCGCCCATCACCCTGATCGAAGCCATCACCCAGGCGCTGGCCTGGGAGCTGGAACACGACCCCGCGGTGCTGGTGCTGGGCGAGGATGTTGGCGTCAATGGCGGCGTGTTCCGCGCCACTGCCGGCCTGCAGCAGCGCTTCGGCAGCGAACGCGTGCTGGACACGCCGCTGGACGAAACCACCATCGCCGGCCTGAGCGTGGGCCTGGCCGCGCAGGGCATGAAGCCGGTGGCCGAAGCGCAGTTCGATGGCTTCGTGTATCCCATGGTCGATCACCTGATCTGCCACGCCGCGCGCCTGCGCAACCGCACCCGTGGCCGTCTGCATTGCCCGATGGTGTTGCGCGTGCCGTGGGGCGGCGGCATCCGCGCACCGGAGCACCACAGCGAAGCCAACGAGGCCATCTTCACCAACGTGCCCGGTATGCGCGTGGTGTTGCCATCCTCGCCGCAGCGTGCCTACGGCCTGTTGCTGGCCGCCATCCGCGACCCGGACCCGGTGATCTACATGGAGCCCAAGCGCATCTACCGCCAGTACAAGGAAGTGGTGGCCAACGACGGCGAGGCACTGCCGCTGGATGTGTGCTTCGTGCTGCGCGATGGCACCGACGTCACCCTGGTCACCTGGGGCGCGCAGGTCAAGGAAGCGCTGGAAGCGGCCGACGCACTCGCTGGCGAAGGCATCAGCGCCGAAGTGATCGACGTGGCCACGCTGCGCCCGCTGGACTTCGACACCATCGCCGAATCGGTGGCAAAGACCGGCCGCTGCGTGATCGTGCAGGAAGCCCCGCGCACTGCCGGCTTCGGTGCGGAAATCGCCGCGCAGCTGGCCGAAAAATCCATGTACGACCTGCGCGCTCCGGTCGAACGCGTCACCGGCTACGACACGCATATCCCGCTGTTCCGGCTGGAAATGAAGTACCTGCCCAGCGTGGAGCGCATCGTCACTGCCGCACGGCGCGCTGTAGCTGCCGGCTGACATGCGCGCCCGTCTGCTCTGCACGCACCGCGCCGCCTACGCCAACCCGGTCCGCTTCCAGGCCGGCCAGCGGGTCAGCGTGGGTGTACGCGATGAAGAATGGCCGGCGTTCGCCTGGGTCACCACCGGCGACGGCCGTGCCGGCTGGGCGCCGCTGGCCTGGCTGCGCCCGTTGGGCGACGGCATGGCCGAAGCGCTGCGCGATTACGACGCACGCGAACTCACCGCCGACACCGGCGAGGACGTGTTGCTGCACCACGAACATGGTGGCTGGTGGTGGTCCGAGCGTGCCGACGGCGCGCAGGGCTGGCTGCCGGCGGCCGACCTGGAACTCCTCGACGACACCACGCCGCACGTGCCTGCGGCGCAAGAGAATCTGCCATGAGCGAAAGCAAGACGTTTCATCTGCCGGACCTGGGCGAAGGCCTGCCGGATGCCACCATCGTCGAATGGTTCGTCAAGGAGGGCGACAGCGTGCGCCTGGACGAGCCACTGGTGTCGATGGAAACCGCCAAGGCGGTGGTCGACGTGCCCTCGCCGTTCTCCGGCACCGTGGTCAAGCTGGCCGGCGCGGCCGGCGATGTGATCGTGACCGGTTCCATGCTGGCGCAGTTTGCGCTGGATGCCTCGCAGCCCCAGCGCGCCGATGGCCAGGATACCGGCCACGGGCATGGTCACGCCGCCCAGGCCACGACACCGAGCACCGGCCAGAGCGCGGCCGGCCCCACCGAGCGCGTGGTGGCCTCCGATGACGGCGGCGAAATTGCCGATGCCGATGCCGATGCTGGCACCGGGCAGCGCGACGACGCCGGTACCGTGGTGGGCGCGATGCAAAGCTCCGACACCGTGCAGAGCGAGCAGGCCATCGCCGTCGGCGGCGTGCGCGCGATGCCGGTGGTGCGGGCACTGGCGCGCAAGCTGCGCGTGGATCTGGCGCAGGTGCGCGCCACCGGGCCGGACGGCACGGTCACGCTGGCAGATGTGAAGCAGGCAGCCGCCGCCGGCACCGCGCAGCCCTCACCCGGCGCGCATGGCGCGCCGACCTCTCCCGCAAGCGGGAGAGGTGGTGCAATCGCTGGCGGTGGGAGAGGTGGTTCGATCGGTGACAGTGGGAGAGGTGGTTCGATGGGTGACGGTGGGAGAGCCGCTGCGATCGCTGCCGACGGCAGAACGGCGACCCTTCTCCCGCCTGCGGGAGAAGGTGCCCGCAGGGCGGATGAGGGCAGCTCTGCCCGCTCGCCGCTCTCAGCCAGCGGCAAGCCGATGCGCACCCAATCGCCCGGCATCAGCGCCAAGGGCCAGCCCGAACAGCTCAAGGGCGTGCGCCGCAACATGGCACGCGTGATGGCCGATGCGCACAGCAAGGTGGTGCCAACCACGCTCAACGACGACGCCGACCTGCATGCCTGGCAGCCCGGTAACGACGTGACCGTGCGCCTGGTGCGCGCCATCGTGCGCGCGTGCCAGGCAGTGCCCGCGCTCAACGCCTGGTTCGATGGCGATGCTCTCAGCCGCACCCTGCACCATCAGGTCGATGTCGGCATCGCGGTGGACACCGAAGAAGGCCTGTTCGTGCCCGCGCTGCGCAACGCCGACATGCTGGATGCGCACGGCATCCGCGAGGGCGTCAACCGCCTGCGCCAGCAGGTGGAAAGCCGCAGCATCGCCGCCTCGGAACTGAGCGGTTACACCATCTCGCTATCCAACTTCGGCATGTTCGCCGGCCGCTACGCCACACCGGTGGTGGTGCCGCCGTGCGTGGCGATCGTGGCTGCCGGCCGTGCGCGCTATCAGCTCACCCCGGTCATGGGCGGGGTGGAAACCCACAAGGTCATGCCGCTGTCGCTGACCTTCGATCACCGCGCCGCCACCGGCGGCGAAGCGGCGCGCTTCCTGCGCGCGATGCTGGACGATCTGGCGCTGGCCAGCTGAGGCGCAGCGGGCAACTGGCCTTGCCCATCGCTGGATGGGCGCGGCTAGCCTGGCGGCTGCCATCCGCAGGCCAACGATTCGGCGGTTGCGAGCCTGGATTGTCGCGCGGCTGAGTTGTCGAGCGGCGATCTGCGGCCTGGCGGCAAGGCCGCTGCGGACCGACGCAGTGTTCGCCGGAAACTCCGATTGAGAGCGACCGAGCGATTGCGGTGCAATGCCTGGATAATCGGCGCATGTCCTTTTCCAATCTCTCGCTGTCGCCGCAGCTGCAGCCGTTCTTCGATACCGCGCTGGCCAAGGCCGGCGTGCGCACGCCCACGCCGATCCAGCAACAGGCCATCGGGCCGATGCTGGCCGGACGCGATCTGATTGCAATGGCGCAGACTGGTTCGGGCAAGACCCTGGCCTATGCGTTGCCGCTGCTGCAGCAACGCATGCTGGCGCCGGAGAGCGCACCGCGCGTGCTCGGCGCGCTGGTACTGGTGCCCACCCGCGAGCTGGCTGCACAGGTGGACGACACGCTGCGCCAGCTGGCGGCGCATCTGCCGCGGCGCCTGAAGACGGTGGTCGCCACCGGCGGCAGTTCGATCAATCCGCAGCTGCTCGCACTGCGCGGTGGCGCCGACATCGTGGTAGCCACGCCAGGCCGGCTGCTGGATCTGGTCGATCACAACGCGCTGCGCCTGAGCGGGGTAGCCACGCTGGTGCTGGACGAAGCCGACCGCCTGCTGGAGCTGGGCTTCGGCGCCGAGCTCGATCGCATCCTGGCGTTGCTGCCTGCGCAGCGGCAGAGCGTGCTGTTTTCGGCCACCTATCCGCCGGCCATCGCCGCGCTGGCAAAACGCCGCCTGCGCGACCCGCTGCGCATCACCATCGAGGCCACGCCGGAGCAGGCACCGGCAATCGCACAGCGCGCGATCACGGTGGATGCCGGCCAACGCACGCAGTTGCTGCGTCATCTGCTGCAGGAACACGCATGGCCGCAGCTGCTGGTGTTCGTCGCCAGCCGCCACACCGCCGAGAAGGTCGCCGAAAAACTGGGCAAGACCGGCATCACGGTCCAGCCGCTGCATGGCGACATGAGCCAGGGCCGCCGCGAACGCACGCTGCGCGCGTTCAAGCAGCACGAGGTGCAAGTGCTGGTGGCCACCGATCTGGCCGGGCGCGGCATCGACATCGACGCGCTACCGGCGGTGCTCAATTACGACCTGCCCCGCTCCACCGTCGACTACACCCACCGCATCGGGCGCACCGCACGCGCCGGCGCCAGCGGCGTGGCAATCAGCTTCGTCACCGCCGACAACGCCCAGCAATGGCGGCTGATCGAAAAACGCCAGGCGCTGCGTGTCGCCCCCGAGATCGTCCCCGGCTTCGAACCGACGCCCGGCGACGCGCCCGCTGCGGGCGCGCCCATCCGCGCAGCCGACGACAACGGCGGCATCAAGGGCAAGCGGCCCAGCAAGAAGGACAAGCTGCGCGCGGCTGCGCAGGCTGCGAGTAAACCGGACTGACGCGCCAGCAGCGCGGTACATCGCGTTGCGCAGGCACCTCGATCCGCGGGCGACGCGCGGTGGCAGGACCCCGTTGCCGCAGTAAAGCCGCGCAGGTCCGGTTCGCCGCCAACCACATGGCGACAAATGCCGCCTTGTGCGGAGCGCGACGAAGCTGGCGTACAACCTGGCGATCCGCATCCGTCAGCTACGGACGCCGCAGCGCAACCTCAGCGCCTGCAGAGTGCAGCTGTTTCCCGGCCTGCAGCATCGCCTGCCCGGCCGCTGCGCAACCGCGATGAAAGCCGCGCTTCAAGCGCACGACAGCAGCTGACACCTAGGAGTGGACGGTGCAAGGGCACTGCGGTGCACGCGTGCTGGATGCCGGTCCAGAGCACCGGCCGCGCCGTCATGGCGGCGGCGCAGTCGTCATGAGAGCGGCGCTCAGTCCTGCTCGAAATCCAGCTCGCCGCCGGCCAGCGCATCGCCGTCGGTGCGCGGGGTGCGCTTGGCGGGCTTGCGCAGGATTTCCACGAAGAACTGGTCGCCACCTTCGCTGGTGAGCGTGTTGATCGCGCGGATCAGCTCTGCCGGCGGCAGCGGCTGCGCACTGGCTTCGTCCACGCCAAAGCGCATGTCGAAGTCCCAGTAGTCCGCACCTTCCGGCAACTCCTTGCGGCGCTCGCGACGGATGTACTTGCGGATATCGTGCTTGCTGGACTCCAGCAGACGATCGCGGTTCTTGCCTTCAAGGTTGAGCTGGTAGGTCTTGCGCATGGCGACATCGTTCCGGAACTGGCCGCCTATTGTGAGGCCACGTGGCCGGTCTGGGTGAATCGTGGCGCGGCGGTGCCGGCGCGCCCTCACCACCGCCAACCTGGCGGCACCCTGCGATCGCCGGTAGACGGGGCTCAGCCCGGCACCGGGCCGTTGCGGTACGGCAGGCCGAGATGGTCACGCAAGGTCTGCCCGGTATAGCGCTGACGAAACAGGCCACGCGCCTGCAGGATCGGCACCACCTGCTCCACGAAATCGGTCAGGGCACCCAGGCCCGCGTCGGGGAGAATGGTGAACCCGCCACCGATGTCGGCGCGAAACCAGGCTTCCAGGAAGTCGGCAACCTGCTCGGGCGTGCCGATGGCGACGGGGTGATGGCCGAGTACGCCATGCGCAAGGATGTCGTGCAGCGACCACCCCTGCAGCGCCAGCACGTAGGCGCGTTGCGCACGCGGATCGGCGCTGGCGGGAACCGGCTGCGGCAGCCTCTGCACGGGGATCGGCCGGTCGGGGTCGAGCTGCTCGGCCTCCACCCCGAGCATCGCCGCGAGCTGGCGCAGGCGTGCCTGCGGGTTGCCCAACGCGTCCAGTGCAGCGCGACGGTCGAGCGCCTCACGCTCGCTGGACGCCAGCGAGGTGACCACGGAGGAGAACACGGTCACCTCGTCCGGCGCACGCGACTGGCGCCGCAGCGCCTCGGACAGCGTGCGCCAGTAGCGGCGTGCCGCGGCCAGATCCAGCGGTTGGTTGTAGACCGCCTCCACGCCCGGTGCGGCAAACCGGAATCCATACGGACCATCGCCGGGCGCGAACACCACCGGCATGCCCTGCGGCGAAGGCGGCAGGCCCAACGGCCCGCGCGATGCGACATGGCGGCCACGGAAGTTGATCGGACGCAGCCGGTGCGTCGCCGCAAAGCGGCCGGCCGCGACGTCCAGCAGCAGGGCATCGTCGGGCCAGCTCCCCCACAGCGCCAGCACGGCCTGCCAGACTTCGCGCGCGCGCACATGCTTGTGCTCGGGTCGGGGCGCGCTTGCCAGATAGTTCTGCAGTGCCGCCGGCGCATTGGTGGTCACCACGTTCCAGCCCATGCGCCCCTGGCTGAGATGGTCCAGCGAGCGCAATTGCCGGGCGATGGTGTAAGGCTCGTTGACACTGGTGGAGACGCTGGCGACCAGTCCGACACGTTCGGTGGCCGCCGCCATCGCCGCCAGCACCACCAGCGGGTCCAGCCCGCTGTGCGGCGGCTCGCCGGACAGATCGTTGGTAATGCCGGGACGATCGTCCATGAAGAAGGCATCGACCAGGCCCCGCTCGGCGATCCGGCCCGCCTTGACGAAGGTGTCCACGTCGATGAACGCCGCCGGGTTCTCCCCTGGCCAGCGCCAGCTTCCCGGTTCCACCCCGTATCCGGCCGCCATCTGCACGGTGAGGTGCATGTGCGGTTTCATCGCACTCCCGGCAGCTGCCGCACTGCCCGCAGTGGCCTGAACCGTCCGCGCCCAGGGCGATGCAGTGATGCGCCGTCGCCGGGACCGCGCGCCGGCGCGGATGCCGCATGGCATCGCGGGGCGGCAGGCCGGGCCGGGTGGTCGGCTGCGGCGAGCCATCCCGCCGCGCCGGCGTATGGCTGGTCCAGGACGCGGCCCGGTGCAGGGCCGGCGCTGCACTCGGCGGGCGTCACGATGCACGCAGTGGCTGGCACGACGCGGCCGCCACGCGTCAGCGCAGACCCAGCTGCTTGCGCAGGCTGCCATCCACCGCACCGGCGGGCATGAAGCGGCGCAGCTTGCGCAGCAGCGATGCCTGCCCGGGGGGCGTGCGACGCATGCGCCATGCGCCCAGCGCGGCGTCCACCACGGTGCTGGCCACGTCCTGCGGTTCCGGTGCGTTGTCGATATGGCCGGTGACCGCACGGCTGACCACGCCACGTTCGCGGTCGTACTCGGCAATCGGGGTCTGCGCCACTGGCGAATTGCTGCCCAGGCTGGTCTTGGTATACGCCGGCTCCACCAATGTCACCCGGATACCGAACTGGCGCAGCTCGTGGTCCAGCGATTCGGACAGCCCTTCCACCGCGTGCTTGGAGGCGGCGTACACGCCCATATACGGCGCCGGCAGAAACCCCAGCACCGAGCTGACGTTGACGATGCGTCCCGCACGTTGTGCACGCATGTGCGGCAGCACCGCCTGGAGGGTGCGCAGGATGCCCAGCACATTGGTGTCCAGCAGTGCGGCGGCCTCTTCGACACTGGTTTCCTCCACCGCGCCCACCAGGTTGGCGCCGGCATTGTTGACCAATACATCGATGCGGCCGCTGTGCCCGACGATGCCATCGACGACCCGTTTGATGGACGCTGCATCGCGGATATCCATCTCGACCAGCTCCACGTTCGGCAGCGGTGTTGCGCCAGCGCGATTGCGCACCGTGCCGTAGACGATGCAGCCACGCGCGGCAAAACGCGCGGCGGCCACGCGCCCGATCCCGGACGAGACGCCGGTGATCAGCACCACAGTCTGTTGTTGCATTGCAGGTTCCTCGAATGAAAAGGAGAGCAGCGTGCGCTTGCGCAGCAAGGCCGACGCGGGCGCCGCGGTTCGAAAGAGATGCAAGGACCACACGCCTGGGCGACGGCAGCACCGCTGCCGCCGCCCGGCGCCTTACGCGTGCCGTGCCACCGCAGGCTTACTCCCGGTGGTGTCGGGCCGGATCTTGAACCAGATCGAATACATCGCCGGCAGGAACACCAGGGTCAGGATGGTGCCGGCCAGGGTGCCGCCGATCAGCGTGTACGCCAACGTGCCCCAGAACACCGAATGGGTGAGCGGGATGAATGCCAGGATCGCGGCCAGCGCGGTCAGGATCACCGGGCGCGCACGCTGCACGGTGGCTTCCACCAAGGCATGGAACGGGTCCAGTCCTTCGGCTTCGTTGTGATGGATCTGCCCGATCAGGATCAGCGTGTTGCGCATCAGGATGCCCGACAGCGCAATCAACCCCACCAGCGCATTGATGCCGAACGGCTGCTGGAACAGGATCAAGGTGGGCACCACGCCGATCAGGCCGAGCGGGCTGGTCAGGAACACCATCACCATCGCCGAGATCGAGCGCACCTGCAGGATGATGATGAGCAAGGTGGCCGCCAGCATGATCGGGAACAACGGCAGCATGGCGGTGGTTGCCTTGCCGGATTCCTCGATGGAGCCAGCCTCCTTGATCTGATACCCGCCAGGCAATTTGTCGATGATCGGCTGCAGCTGCTTGGTGATCGCTGCCGAGACATCCGGCGGCTGCAGCTGGTCGTCGACATCGCCACCCACGGTGATCGTCGGCACCCGATCACGGCGACGCATGACCGGCTCTTCCATGCGCACATCCACCTTACCCACCTGCGACAGCGGCACGCGTTGGCCATTGCCACCGGCCAGGGTGAAGTCGGCGATGCGGGCCGGATCGAAGCGCGTGTCGCCGGCCGACCGCGCCACCACCTGCACGCTGCGGATATCCTCGCGCACCAGCGTGACCGGCACGCCGGTCAGCAGGAACTGCAACTGCTGGGCAACCGCGGTCGAGGTCAAGCCCACTGCCTGCAGGCGGTCCTGGTCCAGGCTGAAATGCAGCGTCGGTGTGCGCACGCCCCAGTCGGTATTGACGGTGCGCAGCATCGGGCTGTCCTGCATGACCTGCTTGACCTGTGCAGCGATGCCACGCAGCACCTGCGGGTCGGGACCGCTCACCCGGTAGGCCACCGGAAACTGCGAGTACGGGCCGAAGGTCAGTTGCGTCACGCGCACGCGCGCTTCCGGTGCCAGGCCTTGCGCGATCGCCTCACGCAAGCGCAGCTTCAGCGCATCGCGCTCGTGCTGGTCGTCGGTACGCACCACGATCTTGGCGAACGAGGGGTCCGGCAGTTCCGGGCCCATCGCCAGGAAGAAGCGCGGCGCACCCTGACCAATGTACGCGGTCACGATCTTCGCTTCCTTCTGCCTGGACAGCCAGGCTTCCACCTTGGCGGCCGCCGCACTGGTCTGGGTGATCGAGGTGCCGTACGGCAGCTGCACTTCCACCAGCACTTCGGGGCGGTCGGAGATCGGGAAGAACTGCTTCTTGACGATGCCCATGCCGACGATCGCCAGCACGAACAACCCCACCACCGAACCGGCCACCAGCCACTTGCGGGCAATCACACGGCCCAGCGCATCGCGAAAGCGGTTGTAGCGCGGCGTGTCGTACATCGCCGCGTGGCCGCCTTCCACCTTCTTCAGGTCGGGCAACATCTTCACGCCCAGATAGGGCGTGAACACCACCGCCACCACCCACGACACGATCAACGCGATACCCACGATCCAGAACATGTTGCTGGTGTATTCGCCGGCGGTGGAGGCAGCAAACCCGTTCGGCATGAAGCCGACTGCCGTGACCAGGGTGCCGGACAACATCGGCGCGGCGGTGTGGCTCCACGCGTACGCCGATGCAGCGACGCGGCCATAGCCTTCTTCCATCTTCACCACCATCATTTCGATGGCGATGATGGCGTCGTCCACCAGCAAGCCCAGCGCCAGGATCAAAGAGCCCAGCGTGATGCGGTCGAAATTCTTGCCGGTGGCCAGCATCACCACGAACACCGCTGCCAGCGTCAGCGGCACGGCTGCCGCCACCACGATGCCCACCCGCCAGCCCATGCTGACGAAGCACACCAGCATCACCACCAGCAGCGCGACGAAGAACTTGGTCATGAACTCGCCGACCGACGCGTCGATGTTGACCGCCTGGTCGGTGACCTTGCTCAGGCTCATGCCCAGCGGCAGCTCGGCATTGATTGCGCTGACTTCGCTGTCCAGCGATTTGCCAAGATCCAGGCCGTTCCAGCCATCGCGCATGATGATGCCCAGCAGCAACGCCGGTTCGCCGCCGCTGCGGATCATGAAGGTGGACGGATCTTCGTAACCGCGTTTGACGGTGGCGATATCGGACAATTTCAGCGTGCGGCCCTGCACCACCAACGGGGTGTCGCGAATCTTCTGCAGGCTGTCCAGCGCGCCATCCAGGCGAATGAATACCTGCGGCCCGCGCGTTTCCACCGAGCCGGCGGCATTCAAGGCGTTCTGTGCGTTGAGGGCGGCAAACACGTCCTGCGGACTGACACCCAGCGTGGCCAGACGCTCATGCGAGAACTCGACAAAGATGCGCTCGGGCTGCTCGCCGATGATGTTGACCTTCTTGACGCCCGGCACGTGCAGGATGCGCTGGCGCAGGGTCTCGGCATCGCGTGCCAGCAACCGCTGCGGCTCGCCCTTGGCCTTGAGCGCGAACAGCGCAAAGGTGACGTCGGCATATTCGTCGTTGATCAGCGGCCCGATCACCCCGGCCGGCAGGTTGGCCACTTCATCGCCGGCTTTCTTGCGCGCCTGGTAGAACTGCTCCTGCACCTCACCGGGCGGGGTGCTGTCCATCAAGGTCAGCGTCGTGAACGCAAGACCGGGGCGCGTATAGGTTTCGGTGCGGTCGTACCAGCGCAATTCCTGCATGCGCTTTTCGAGTTTTTCGGCCACCTGGTCCTGCATTTCCTGCGGCGTGGCGCCCGGCCAGGCGGTCACGATCGTCATCACCTTGATGGTGAATGCCGGGTCTTCGGCACGCCCGAGCTTGAGAAACGCCACCAGGCCGGCCAGCGAAATCAGGAAGATCAGAAACAGCGTGATGGAGCGCTCGCGCACGGCGAGCGCCGAGAGATTGAACCGGCCCTCGCTCACGGCTGCGCTCCTGCCGCCTTGGCGGTGTTGCCAGCGGTGGCGGCAGTGCTGCCGGCAGCGCTGGCACCGGCGATGCGTACCTGCGCACCGTCGCGCAGCAGGTGTGCACCCAACGCCACGATGCGCTCGCCGCGCGCCAGCGTGCCGGCGACATTGGCATGGTCATCGTCCAGGCCCAGCACCTTCACCGGCCGCCAGCTCACCTTGGTCGGGTTGCCGGCAATTACCCACACGCCCGGCCCCTTGCCGGCATCGAACAGCGCGGCCAGCGGCACCTGCAGGCCAGACTGGGTGCCGGCTGTGGCGGTGCCGGGAACGCGCACGCTGACCGTGGTGCCAAGCGGCGCCTGCGCCAGCGCGCCGTCGAGCACGTAGCGTGCCTCGAAGGTGCGCGTGAGCCGGTCGGCACTCTCGGACAGCTGGCGCAAGGTGGCCGGCACGCTGACACCGGCATTGCCGAACAGCGTGGCCTGGGCCACCGAGCCGACCTGCGGGCGCAGGGTTTCCGGCAGCTGGATCACCGCCTCGCGCGGGCCGGCATGCGCCAGCCGCACCACCGGCTGCCCGGCCGCGACCACCTGGCCCGGCTCGACCAGGGTCTCCATCACCACGCCATCGGCATCGGCCAGCAGGTCTGAGTAACGGTTGGCGTTGCGCGCCACGTCGGCCTGGGCCTGGGCGGCGCTCAGCTGCGCCTTGGCCGCATCGGCGGCGGCCTTGATCTGGTCGTAGGCCGAGGCCGAGATGGCACCGGTGCCGCGCAGGTCGCGGTAGCGGGCCTCGTCGTCGATGGCCTGCTGGGCGCGGGCACGCGCGGCGGCGACCGCGTCCTGCTGCGCACGGGCAGCCAGCTGCAGATCCACTGGGTCGATGCGCATCAACGGCTGCCCGCGCCTGACGCTCTGGCCGGCATCGACCAGCCGTTCGGACACCTTGCCGGCCACCCGGAAGCCCAGGTCGCTCTGGACTCGCGCCGCGACGGTGCCGGAAAAGCTGCGCGCCGCACTGCTGGCGTCGCCCACCGTGGCTACCCGGACCAGCGGGGTGGCAGTGCGTGGATCAGGCTGTGCCTTTCCGCCGCAGGCACTCAGTGCCAGCGGCAGGACACACAGGACGGTGGAGGTAACAAGGCGGCGCCGAAGCATGGGAATCCCGAAGCGATCTGATGAAGGCTCGCATCCTGGGACTTGTGACCAAATCAGTCAATAGTCACAACGCAATTTATGGCGACAGGCTGCGCAGCACCAGACCCGACAGCAGCACCGGCATGTCGTCGACCTGCTCCAGGTTGTACTGGAGCATCGCCGGATTCATGTACGGGCGCAGCACCGCATAGACGGCCTGGGAGGCCTCGTCCAGCGGCGTCTTGCGCTCGAAATCGCCATTCAGGCGGCCCTGCTGCAACACATCGTGCACCAGCTTCTGCATGCGGACCTCGTAGGCCACGACCGACTGCCAGCGCTCGGTGGCGGCCGACGCCGCAATCTCATACAGCTTGCGGTCCTGGAAGCACAGCCGCAGGCTGGCCTCGGTAATCACCTTGAAAAGTCGACGGATTTTCTCCGGCGCCTGGTCGGTTTCGTCCATTGCGGCGCAGACCTCGGTCTCGATCTGGCGCATGCAGTTGGTGCAGATCGACTCGCCGATGGCCTGCTTGGACTCGAAGAACTTGTAGATGTAGGCCTTGGAGAACCCGATCGCCTTGGCCAGGTCCGAGACAGAGGTCTTTTCATAGCCATAGCGGCTGAAGTGGTCGGTGGCGGCGACGACGATCTGGTCGCGCACGTCGTGATCGACCGGGCCCCGGCCGGAAACTGGGTAACTGGATGCTTTGTTCATTTCGACAGCTTAGCGCTGTTGCCCCCGACTTACAAAAGTGACCATTTCGTATTACAGTCACTCACCGTCCCGTCACTCTGGTTCCGTCATGCCGTCACTCCGCACCCTTGCAGCGCTTATCGCCGCCAGCCTCGCCGCAGGCTGTGCGGTGGGCCCCAACTATGCTCGTCCGGATGCTCCCCTGCCCGAGCACTATCTCGGTCAGGCCGCCGTGGCTGAACGCCAGGCCAGCACACAGGCCGATCTGGACAGCTGGTGGGTCGGCTTCAACGACCCGGACCTGAGCCGCTACGTCACTGCCGCACTGGCGCAGAACCTGGACCTGGCGCAGGCCACCGCGCGGGTGACCCAGGCCCGTGCCGGGCTGACCGCCGCCACCGCCGCGCTGCTGCCTTCCGGCAACATCAACGGCAGCGCGACGCGCGCCTACCAGTCGCTGGAGACGCCGCAGGGCCAGGTGCTGAACAGCCTTCCCAACTTCGATCGCTACGCGAGTATCTACGAGGCCAATCTGGGCGCCAGCTGGGAGCTGGATCTGTTCGGCGGCCTGCGCCGCGGGCGCCAGGCCGCGCTGGCCGACTACCAGGCCACCGACGCCGGCGCGGCAGCCACGCGCCTGGCGGTCGCCGCGCAGACCGCCGACATCTACATCGGCATCCGCAGCCTGCAGGCGCGGCTGGACGTGGCCCAACGCCAGGTCGCCACCCAGCAGGGCCTGGTGTCGATGGTGACGCTGCTGCACGGCAAGGGCCTGGCGGCCGAACTGCAACTGCAGCAGGCCCAGGGTGCACTGGCCCAGGCCCAGGCCACGGTGCCCGGGCTGGAGGCCGGGCTGGTGGCGGCCATGAACGCGCTGGATGTGATGCTGGGGGTGGCGCCCGGCACCCACCGCGCGGAGCTGGCGGCCAGCAAACCCATCCCGGCTGCGCCGCAGATCGCCGACAGCGGCACGCCGGCCGATCTGCTGCGCCGCCGTCCCGACCTGATCGTGGCCGAGCGCCGGCTGGCCGCGGCCAATGCGCGCATCGGCGTGGCGATGGCCGAGTACTACCCCAAGTTCTCGCTGAGCGGCCTGCTTGGCAGTGCCACCGCCATCTCCGGCGGCAATCTGTTCACCGGCGACGCCGCACAGTCGTCCGGCGTGCTGGGGCTGCGTTGGCGGCTGTTCGATTTCGGCCGCATCAACGCGCAGATCGCGCAGGCCAAGGGCCAGGAAGCCGAGCAACTGGCTGCGTACCGCCTGGCTGTCCTGCGCGCCACCGAAGATGTGGAAAACGCCTTCACTGCGCTGGTCAAACGCGAGCAGCAGGCCAATGTGCTGACGCAGGGTGTGGAGGCGTTGGGCAAGGCGCGTGGCGCCTCGGCACTGGCCTACGAAAAAGGCACCGTCAGCCTGATCGAAGTGCTCAACGCCGACGACAGCCTGCTGCGCGCGTCCGATGCGCAGGTGCAGGCGCGCACCGAGGCTGCGCGCAGTGCGGTGGCGACGTTCAGGGCATTGGGTGGTGGCTGGCAGACCGGAGGCAATGCGGCGGTGGCGGTGCAGCGGCAGTAGCAATAGCGGTAGAGCGCGTGTGGCTTCGCCCCGTACTCTCGCCCCGTACTCTCACCCCAACCCCTCTCCCGCAGGAGAGGGGCTCCGGCTGCGTGCACTGCACCGCACAGTGAAAAGACATCCCTTTTCCCACCGTGACATTGTCCTCCTTCATGGAGGAGAAGGTGCCCCGCAGGGGAGGATGAGGGTACGTGCGAAGCCTGGATTGCTTGCGCACCTTTTCATTACCCCAGGAGCGTCGCCGTGCCGCGTCTCGCTACACCATCGCAAGTCCGAACGTACAACATCGATGCGTGCAACTTCGATGCACAACTCCGAGCGTCCAACGCACGTAGCGCGTAACGCGTTGACCGCAATCAATCGGCATGAAACCGAATGCCCTCATTGATCGCGCATTGATACGCCAGCACCGGCCCGCGCTGCTGCAATGCCGGCAGGTCGTACATGTAGGTGGTGAAGCGCACGCTGCCATCCGGGCGCAGCTGGTAACGCATGAACTGCTGGATCGGCTTGCCATCGTTGGCCACGGTGAAATGCGAGCCAGAGAATGCGGCGGTACCATCGTCGGTGATGCGATAGGCATCGATATGGCGGCCACCGCGGGTCTTGCTGATCGGCGTGCCTTGCTCGGGTGTGCAGCGACCGAGATCGGTGGTCAGGCTGACGTCGTAACCGGATTCCAATGCGGCAATGACGTCGGCTCGCGTCTTCAACGATTCGCTGGCCAATGCAGGCAATGCACTGGCGCACAGTACAGCGGCAACCACAGCGGGGATAAGGCGGGACATGGCGAACTCCAGGCAGAGGAGGGAATCAAGCGCCCTGGACGTCGGTCAGCCCAGGGCGGACACCATGCGCCAGGCGCGCCCGCCGCCGCCCGCCGCGCTACGCATTGCGCGGCATGTTTGCGCTGCGCGACAACGCGCGGGCACGGCGCACAGTTTGGTTATGCCTTCCTGCGCAGAGGCTGTTGTCACGGCTGCTGACCCGAGGGGAGAAGGCCCGGCACGCCCCTACAACCGCGCATTGACCTCGCGCGGCACCTGTTCCGGTTCCGGCTGTAACGCCGGTGTTGCCCCCAGCAACAAGCGCTCGGCGAGCGCGCGCGTGGCCACACGTAATTCGGGGACGGCGGTGATTTCCCAGTAACGCCCACGCAGCAGCGGACCCACGCAATACAGCCCCGGCACGATCTGCCCGGCGCCATCGCGCACGCGCAGCTGCGCATCGGTGTCCACCCCAAGGCCCAACGGATCGGCGCGTAACAGACCGGCTTCGCGCATGCCGGCGATCAACGGGTCGCTGGTGCGGTCGATATCGGTATCCAGACCCGTAGCGCGAATCACCGCGTCGTAATGGCCCGTCTGTGCATCGGCAGCGCCGCGCGGGCGGATCACCGCTTCCACCCCGTCCGGCACCCAGCGTGCGCGCAGCAGCCGCGCTGCCACCACCTGCAGCTGTCCGGATGCCTGCAGCTGCGCCAACTGTTCGGCCGCACCCGGCGCCACCCGATGCCGCGCCACTTCCCAATACGGGCGCAGATGCCGCAGGAAGCGCGCACGCTGGGCAAGGTCCAGCCGCTGCCACAGCGGTTGCAGATGCGGGCGCAAGGCATCCACCACGCGACGCCAGTCGTCGACCACCGCACTCAGCTGGCGCACCCCGCGCAGCAGGCCACGCAGGTCGGCATCCTTGAGCGCACGTTGCAGATGCGGCGGCAACTCCAGCGCTGCGCCGGGCTGGCGCAGATGCGCCTGCGGTGCCAGCCCACGCCGCGAAATCGCCAACATGCGCCCGCGGTGTCCGCGCGTATGCAGAGTCAGGGCCACATCCACCATGGTCAGCCCGGTACCCACGATCAGCACGTCGTCGTCGGGCGCCAGCCGCGACAACGCATCGCCCTGCCACGGCCAACCGATGTAGCGCGGGTGCACGCTCAGGCGCGGGCCAATGCCCGCCAACGCCTGCGGCTGCAACGCACCCACCGCCAGCACCACGCGGTCGCTCTGAAACGCATCGCCATTGGCAAGGAAGACGCGAAAGCCCTTGCGCACGCGCTCCACCGCCACCGCCTCCTGCGACAGCCGCATGACCGAGGCCTGCGCGCCGCTCACCGCCGCATCCAGCTCGCTGCGCAGGTAGTCGCCGTAGGCAAGACGCGGCAGGAACTCCAGCCGCCCGCTCTCGCCCAGATGCAAGGTGTCGGCAAAGGCGCCGGGCGACTGTGCATCGATGCCCAGATCCTTGGCGCGCACGTTGAGCAGATGCTCCGGCCGCGCCGCGCCATAGGCGATGCCACTGCCGAAGGTCTCGGCCACGCCCACCAGGGTGATGCGTACCTGCGCATCGGCCGTCTGCGCCAGTGCACGGACCAGCGCGGTGCCGCAGAAGCCGGCCCCGATGACGGTGATATGGGTTTCCATGTGCAACTCCCACTGAATGACCCGCACGTTGTGCCCGCAGCGCGGCGCCAGTGTGTAAACGTTTGGTTAGCGGCGCGCGGCCGAAACGGCATGAGCACATCGCCAGCGGTGATGAGGCTTGTGGCGCAGGCAACGGCTGTCGCACATGGCAGCGATATGACAGCGGCCGCCACTGCACGCAGTGGTGTCGGCACCGGCTGCACGCGGCTGTTTGCTGCGGCGCTGCGCAACGGCAGCCGCGTCTGTCGTGGCGAACGTGCTGGTGCAGTTCAAGGACGGACGGGCGTGGTTGGGCGTGGCTGGCTGACCGTGCATGAGGCGACCGTGTCGCCCGGCTGCCTGATAATGCAGCTTTCCGATCCGAGCCCCCGTCATGTCCACTCCCGCTGTTCGCCGGCAACGTGTCCTGATCGCTGGCGGCAGCCGTGGCATCGGCCTGGCGATCGCCGAGGCGTTCGTGCGTCACGGCGCGCAGGTCTCGATCTGCGCACGCACTGCCACTGGCCTTGCACAGGCTGCGAGCGCACTGGCGGCGCATGGCGCGCCGGTGCACACACGGCCCTGCGACCTGGCCGACGCCACCCAGATCAATGCCTATGTGCATGCCGCCGCGCAGGCGCTGGGCGGCCTGGACGTGGTGATCAACAACGCCTCCGGCTACGGTCACGGCACGGACGATGCCAGTTGGCAGGCCGGGCTGGATATCGACCTGATGGCCGCGGTACGCTGCAATCGCGCCGCGTTGCCGTATTTGCGCAGTAGCGATGCAGCAGTGATCCTCAACATCAGCTCGATCAACGCACAACGCCCCACCCCACGTGCCATCGCCTATTCCACCGCCAAGGCCGCGCTCAATTACTACACCACCACGCTGGCCGCAGAGCTGGCGCGCGAGCGCATCCGCGTCAACGCCATCGCACCGGGCTCGATCGAATTTCCGGATGGCCTGTGGGACAAGCGCAGTCGCGAGGAACCAGAGCTCCATGCACGCATCCGCGACAGCATCCCGTTCGGTGGATTCGGGCAGGTGCAGCACATCGCCGACGCCGCACTGTTTCTTGCCTCGCCGCAGGCGCGCTGGATCACCGGCCAAGTGCTGGCAGTGGATGGCGGGCAGTCGCTGGGGGTGTGAGCGGGTAGCGCGATAGGTCTGTAGGAGCGCGCTTGCGCGCGATGAAGCGTTCCCGATGACGCCCCATCGCGCGCAAGCGCGCTCCTACACAAGCCATGCAATCAACACAGCTGCTACACCAACTCCGCCGCCTCAACACGATGCTCGCCGCGTGCTGGCGATAACGCAGCGCCCACCATCGCGGCGGCAATCCGCTCGGCCGGGTTGATGCGGAAGCGGCGTGGCAGGAGCGGGCCGAGTGCACCCAGCACGAGGCCGCCAAGGTGTTCGCCGGTGCGGCGTTCGTCGCGCTCGCCGCCGATCAGTCCCGGGCGGACGAAGGTCAGCGACGGGAAGCCAATCGTCCGCAGATCGCGTTCCAGTTCGCCCTTGACGCGGTTATAGAAGATGCGCGAGTGCGCATCGGCACCGGCCGCCGAATTCAGCACGAACACCGAGGTGCCCTGCGCGCACGCCGCGCGTGCCAGCGCCATCGGGTAATCGTGATCGATGCGGTAGAACGCCTCGCGCGAGCCGGCCTGTTTCATGGTGCTGCCCAGCGCGCAGATCGCCGCTTCCATGCGCGGGGCAGTCCAGTGCTCCAGGCGTTCGAAGTCGATCACCTGGTTGCGCAGCTTGGGATGGATCTGCGTCAGCGGCCGCCGCGTCAGCGCCACCACGCCAGTGCAGCGCGTATCGGCGAGCAATTGCTGCAGGACCTGCTTGCCGACCAGGCCGGTCGCCCCCGCCAATAACACATCCATCAGCGTGCACCCTCCGAAACGATGCGTGCACTGCTGACCACGCGATCGCGCTCCACCGCCAGCAGGGTGAGCGAATGGGCGGGCGCCTTCCACTCGCTGCCACCAGCCACCACGCGGCCGCCGTGACGCGCGGTGTCCACCAGCACGCGCCAGTGTTCGTCGTGCATGGCCGGCAGGATGAACGACACGCTGGTGGAGGCGGCATTGATCAGCATCAGCAAGGTGACGTTGGCGGCGATCTCGCGCAGGCCGGTGGTCGGCGAGCGGCCGTCCAGGCGCAGCATCAGGGCGCGTGCCTCGGGGTCGTGCCAGGCGGCTTCGTCCATCTCGGTACCGTTGGGCGCCAGCCAGGTGAGATCCTTCAGACCCAGCGCTTCGTCGAATTTGCCGTCGAAAAAGCGTGCGCGATGCAGCAGCGGGTAACGCTGACGGATGCGGATCAGGCGGCGCACGAAGGCGGCCTGATCGGCCGCCGCGGCCTTGGTGGCGGCGGTCCAGTCGATCCAGGTCAGCTCGTTGTCCTGGCAATACGCGTTGTTATTGCCATTCTGGCTGTGCCCGAACTCATCGCCGGCCAGCAGCATCGGCGTGCCTTGCGACAGCAGCAAGGTGGCCAGCAGGTTGCGCATCTGCTGCCTGCGCAGCTGCTTGATCGCCGGGTCGTTGGTGTCGCCTTCCACGCCGTAGTTGGCGGAGATGTTGTGGTCGCTGCCGTCACGGCCGTCCTCGCCGTTGGCCATGTTGTGCTTGCCCTCGTAGCTGACCAGATCGCGCAGGGTGAAACCGTCGTGCGCGGTGACGAAGTTGACCGAGGCGGTCGGGCGGCGGCCGCTATGATTGAACAGGTCCGCAGAGCCGGTGAGGCGCGTGGCCAGCTCGGCCAGCTGGCCGCCGTCGCCGCGCCAGAACGCACGCACGTTGTCGCGGAATTTGTCGTTCCATTCCACCCAGCCGGGCGGGAAATTGCCCACCTGGTACCCGCCCGGTCCGATATCCCACGGCTCGGCAATCAACTTGGTCTGGCTCAGCACCGGGTCCTGGCGCACCGCGTCCAGGAAGCTGCCGGAGGGATCGAAGCCATAGCGTTCGCGGCCGAGGATGCTGGCCAGGTCGAAGCGGAAGCCGTCCACGTGCATTTCCTGCACCCAGTAACGCAGCGAATCCATCACCATGCGCAGCGCGCCGACGTTGGTCAGGTCGAAGGTGTTACCGGTGCCGGTGTCGTTGATGTAGAAGCGGCGATCGTCGGCCAGGCGGTAATAGCTGGCGTTGTCGATGCCCTTGAACGAAAGCGTGGGCCCGAGCTCGTTGCCTTCGGCGGTGTGGTTGTAGACCACGTCCAGCAACACCTCCAGCCCGGCGTGATGCAGGCGCGCCACCATCTGCTTGAACTCGGCCACGGTACGCGTGGACATGTAACGCGCCTGCGGCGCGAAGAAGCCCAGCGTGTTGTAGCCCCAGTAGTTGCGCAGGCCTTTTTCCAGCAGGTACTGATCGTCGACGAAGGCGTGCACCGGCAGCAGTTCCACCGCGGTCACACCGAGTGAGCTGATGTGGTCGATGAGCTCGTCGGTCTTCAAGGCCGAGAATGTACCGCGTTCGTCCAGCGGCACCGCCGGATGCAGCATGCTCAGGCCGCGCACGTGCGCTTCATAGATTACCGTGCGGTTCCAGGGCGTCTGCGGCGGGCGGTCCTGGCCCCAGGTGAACGCCGGGTCGATCACCGCGGATTTGGGCATGAATGCCGCGCTGTCACGGCGATCGAAGCTCAGGTCCTTGTCGCGGTGGCCGATGGTGTAACCGAACAGATGCGGCGCCCATTTGAGTTCGCCGACGATCTGCTTGGCGTAGGGGTCCAGCAGCAATTTGTTGTGGTTGAAGCGATGCCCCGCGTCGGGGGCATAGGGGCCGTGCACACGGTAGCCGTACAACTGCCCGGGGCGGGCGTCGGGCAGGTAGCCGTGCCAGACCTCGTCGGTATATTCGGGCAGTGCGATGCGCTCCTGCTCGCGGCCACGCTCGTCGAACAGGCACAGCTCCACACGGGTGGCATTGCGCGAGTACAGCGCGAAATTGACCCCCAGGCCATCCCAGGTGGCGCCGAGCGGGTTGGGACGGCCTTCGCGGATGCGCGAGCGCTGGGTGAACTTGCGAGTGGCCATCGGTGACTCCTTAGAACGGTGAACTCAAGACGGTGTGCGATTGCGATTGCCGGCGGGCCCACCCGCACGGCGCGCCATACGGCGCCCGTGCAAGGTGCCCGGGACCACCTTACTGGCGTGCAGCGATGGGCGTGGCCGCAGACTCGGCGGCCTGCTCGGCGGCGCGTTCTTCGGCATCCACCAGCCGCTCGGCCATGGCCCAGTGGCGGTCCGCATGCCCATCGGGACGGCCTTCGGCCTCCCAGATCTCCTGTGCCAACTGGCGAAGCCGCGCCTGCCGTTCCATGTCGTTCATTGCGTACGTTTCTCTCGATGTCGATTACTGGGGGGTCAACAACACTGCCACTGGCGAGCGTGCAAACAGCGTGGACAGTGCCACGCGGCCGCGTTGCGGCTGCAGCGTGCTGCCATCGAGCACATTACGGTATGTGCCCTCGGCCAATGCCAACGACGCCTGACCCCAGGTCGCCGGCGGCACCAGCAACGGCAGATCGCCCTCGTGTTGATCACCGGCGCCCAACCGGGTGACTGCGACCACCAGCGCCTGCCCGCGATACTGACGACGGAACGCCAGCACCTGCGCATCGCCACTGACAGCCACGTTCAACGGCTGATAGTCGCCCTTCGCAAACAGCGCCGGATGTTCGCCACGCAGCTGCAACAGCAGCGCGGTGAGCCGCGCCTTGACCGCGCCATCGCGCCAGCCGCGCAACAGACTGTTGAAGTCGCGCGCCTGCTCCAGCCACTGCTGGCGCTGGGCGTAATCGACCGGGCGGCGGTTGTCCGGGTCCACCAGCGACAGATCCCAGCCTTCGGTACCCTGGTACAGATCGGGCACGCCGGGCACGGTCAGACGCAGCGTGGTTTGCACCAGCGCATTGCGCGCGCCGGCCGCGGCGATGTGGTTGCTGGCGCGCAACAAGGCGCGGCGCAGCGGCAACCCGGCGCGGCTGGTCAGCACCTGCTCCACGGTGGCCTGCACGGCCTGTTCGTAGGCGGCCGAACCGTCGGTCCAGCTGGTATGCAGCTTGGCTTCGCGCACCGCCTTGAGCAGCCACTGCGCCACGCGCTCGGCATACTCGGCCAGCGGCTCGGCCTGGTCGGCGCCCAACCCGATCGGCCATGCGGCCACCAGGGTCTGCCACAGCATCTGCTG
The DNA here is from genome assembly GCF_041477645.2 of Xanthomonas sp. NCPPB 1325. Classification (NCBI taxonomy): domain Bacteria; kingdom Pseudomonadati; phylum Pseudomonadota; class Gammaproteobacteria; order Lysobacterales; family Lysobacteraceae; genus Xanthomonas; species Xanthomonas sp. NCPPB 1325. The sequence goes on along the minus strand of NZ_CM192985.1, from coordinate 492,199 downwards.
GTCGCCGCCGGCCAGCGCGGGCGATTCCAGTGCTTCGGCCAGGGCATCGAACTGGGTGCTCTGCTCGACCCACCACCGCGGCTGTTCGGACAGCACCGCCAGTCGCATGCGTAGGTCTTCGCCGCGCTTGTGATCGTGCGTGGCGGTGGCCAGCAGCGCGCGCGGGTAATGCTTGGCACGCTCGGCATTCTGCGCGTGGAACTCCGCGGCCTCGTTGGCGAAATGGGTTGGATGGCTGCCCACCTCGTTACGCGAGAGCAGCACGCCATGCCGGTAGAACGCGGTGTCTTCCACCGCCTTGGCATTGAGCGGCGCAGACAGCTGCTCCACACGCCGGCGCAGGATGCGTCGCAGCGCGATCTGCGCACGGTCGGCACCGCTATCGTCGAGCAGCCAACGCTCGATCGCATCCACGGCCGCCACGATCGACTCGGGCATGCCCTCGCGCGCCTGCGCAGCGGTGGCACGCAGCCGCTCTGCCTCGCTGCCGACGATGCCCTTGGCACCGGCGTAGGTGCGGTACACCGGGAACCAGCGCAGCAGCACGCATAAACCGCGCGCCAGCATCTGCGGGCTGAACTCGCGCGTGGGCGGGTCCAGCCGCGCCAGGGCCGACAGCGCACCCACCGCGCGATTGAATTCGGTCTGCAGCGGGCCACGCAGCATCTCGTCGCGTGCAGCGCGCTCTTCCTGCGCGAAATCGCCGCTGCGTCCGCTCACCCGCTGCCAGGCACGCGCCAGCGGCTTGAAGCCGGCTGGGTCGTGCAGCACGCCGCCGACCTGGTCCATGAAGTCGTAGCCGGTGGTGCCATCGCAGGGCCAGTCGGCCGGTAGGTGCTCGCCGGGGGCGAGGATCTTTTCCAGATACAGCCCCAGCGTGCCGGGTTTGAGCCCGCGCGTACGCCCGGCCGCATCCAGCCGGCTGCGCAACTTGCGCACATACCCGGTGGGGTCGGTGAGCCCGTCCACATGATCGATACGCAGGCCATCCAGATGGCCTTCGGCCACCAGCCGCAGCGGCAGCGCATGCACCGCGTCGAACACGGCCGGCAGTTCCACCCGCAACGCCACCAGCGAGGTGATGTCGAAGAAGCGGCGGTAGTTGAGCATGTCGTTGCCCACACGCCACCAGTTCAGGCGATACGGTTGGCGTTCGATCAACTTGTGCAGCCGGCCATCGCCGCGCTTGGCGCCATCGTTGTAGTCGCGCAGCCACTGCGCGCGTGCCGCTTTGTCCGGCACCTCCAGCGTCTGCGCCCGGATCGGGTAGCGCTGGTCGTAATGCGCCAGCGCGGGGCTGCCATCGTCTTCGATCACCAGAGTGATCAGACCTTCGGCCAGCGCGGTGGCATACGGGCGATCCAGCACCGCCAGCCACAACTTGCCGTCGCGGCCCGGTGCGCGCCAGTCGATGTCGAACCAGTCGGCATGCTTGGCGCTGCGGCCGTTGCGCAACACATCCCACCACCAGGCGTTTTGCGCGTGCGTGGCCATGTGGTTGGGCACGATGTCGGCGATCAGGCCCATGCGGTGTTCGCGTGCGGTTTGCGAGAGCGCGATCAACGCGTCTTCGCCGCCGAGCTCGGGGTTGACCACGGTCGGGTCGATGTTGTCGTAGCCATGCGTGGAGCCCGGCACCGCAGTGCCGATCGGCGACAGATACAGATGGCTGATGCCAAGGCCGGCGTAGTACGGCACCTGCGCGAGCGCGTCGTGCAGGGTGAACCCGGCATGCAGCTGCAGGCGGGCGGTGGCGCGAAGGTCGATCATGGGTGCGGTTCCGTAACGGCCGCGACGCGACGCGCCTCGGCAAAGCCCTGCAGCGCCGTGCTCAGGCGCGCATGCGGCAAGGGATCGGGCAGGCGTCGACGCCAGTTGGGATGGACCTCGACGGTACCCGGCAGATTGGGTTGTTCTTCCAGCGCCAGCGCGTCCTCCACCGGCAGCAAGGCCAGTGGCGAGACGCTGGTGGCGGTAAAGCGCAGCGCGCCCAGCAGTGCGTCGCCCGCAGCAGCCAAGCCGGCGTGTTCGACCGCCGCGTCCAGCCGCGCGACGTCCTTGCTGCGGTCGTTGGTGTCGCCGTCTGCCTGCGCAGGCGCGATCAACTCCAGCGTGCGGCGCCATTCGATGTCGCGGCCCGCACGCCAGCCGGTGAGCGTGGGCAGATCATGCGTGGTGGTGGTGGCGATGGCATCGGGCCGCCACAAAGACGGCGCGACGAATGCGCCGTCCTTGTCGCGGGTGAACATCAATACATCGATGCCCATCACCCCACGCTGCGAAAGTTCCTCGCGGATGCCCGGCGGCACCACGCCCAGGTCCTCGCCGATCACGATGGCGCGATGCCGCCACGATTCCAGCGCCAGCAGATTGAGCAGATCGCGCAGCGGGTAAGCCAGATACGCGCCTTCGTTGGAGCCGGCGCCATCGGGTACCACCCACAGCCGCATCAGGCCAAGAATGTGATCGATACGGATCCCGCCGCGGTCGCGCAACACCGCGCGCAACAGCGCGATATACGGCGCAAAACCACTGCGCCGCAGCGCCGTGGGCGAATACGCACCGATGCCCCAGTGCTGGCCATCGGCATTGAAGGCATCCGGCGGCGCGCCCAGCACTAGGCCACGCAACACGGTGTCTGCAGCGGCTGCGGCTTCGGCACCGTTGGGGTCGAAGCCCACGGCCAGATCGGCGATCAGGCCGATCTTCATGCCGCGCTCGTGCGCTTCGCGTTGCGCATCGGACCAACTGCGCGCGGCCAGCCACTGGGTGAACACATGCAGTTGCGGGTCGTTGTCGCCGAAATCGCGCGCAGCAAAGCGTGCGAAGCCGTCCAATGCATCGCCGCCCGCGTTGCGGAAGGCGACCAGATCGGCATGGTCTGGTGCCACGCGCGTGCGCAGATGGCGCAGCAATTCCCACTTGGCCTGCGCCGAGGCCGGCCAGTCGATCAAGGCGTTGCTGTGCAGCGTGTCGAAGCGATGACGCAGGCCCTCGACTTCGGCGATCGCCTGCAGCGCCAGTTCGCCCAGCACGCGTACCGGCGCGGCATGCAGCGGGTCGAAAAAGCGCCGGTCGCTGGGCGAATACGGGCTGTAGCCGCCGGTGACCGGGCGCGAGGCATGCACCGGACTCAGCGCCAGTGCATCGGCGCCGGCCAATGCCGCATGCCGCAACCATTCCACTGTACCGGCAGCATCGCCGATCCCGCCGTCATCGAGACTGCAGGCCGAGTAGACCTGCAACGCCATGCCCCAGGCACGCGGCGCCGGCTGGCCGCAGGCGTCGGCCACGCTGAAGCAGCGTTGCGGGGCGACGGCCACCTGCTGGGTCAACCCGCCGATCTGCAACGTCCAGTAACCGAAGCGCTGCGGTGCGCGCAGTTGCCCTTGTGCATCGGCACGCGCGTCTTCGCTGCCACCCGCCTCATCGGTCCAGCGGCCGCTGGCGTCGGCGGGCACCCGCAACGCCAGCGGCTCGCCCACCTGCACGGTGAGCAGCGGCGCCACTTCGTCGGACTGCGCCTTGCAGCGGCGCAGGCTGTCTTCGCGCTGACTGGCGGTGGCGGCAGGCAGGTCCAGCGCGGTGAGCACCGCCTGTACCGATGCCTCGGATACCTGCCGCGGCTGGTCGCTGGCATCCACCCAATCCACCATCACCCCGGCCGCGGCGGCCAGGGTGTGCAAGGGGTTCGTGCTCATGTGCGGTCCTCGTGCCAGGCGATGAAGCCGTCCACCGGCAACTGCTGCGCATCGGCATCGACATTCTCGGCATACGCCACGCGTCCGCGCAGTGGCGGCAGTGGCACTGCAGCGGCGCCGACGTTGAAGGCGACATGCCACAGCCCATCCGGCAACTCCCAGGTCGCGGTCAGCGCGCCCTCGGCCAGCACGCTGGCGCGCAGAGCGCGCGCTTCGGCCAGTCCCGGTACCAGCCACTGACGCCGCACGCCCAGCAACGCGGTGAACCACGCCGTCCAGCGCGCACCATCGCCGTGCGCGGCATCGTCGATCGGCGATCGCGACGCTTCGAAGGTGGCATGGCTGTTGGGGTCGGGAATGGTGGCGCGCTGCGCCTCGTCGGCAAACGCGGCAAAGTGCGCAAACTCCTTGCGGCGGCCTTCGCGCACCGCATCGTCCAGCGGCGGGCCGAAGTCGGTGAAGAACAGGAACGGCTGCGTCGCGCCCCACGGCTCGCCCATGAAGAACAGCGGGATCATCGGCGTCAACGCGGTCAGCGCCAATGCGGCACGCAAGCGCTTGGGCGCCACCAGCACGCTCAGCCGTTCGCCGCGGGCACGGTTGCCGATCTGGTCGTGGTTCTGCGCAAACACCACAAATTTATGCGGCGGCAGCGCACCGCTGGGCTCGCCGCGCACATGCCCACGCGGGTCGGGCTCACCCTGGTAGGCAAAGCCTTCGCCCAGCACACGCGCCAGATGCTCGGTCGGCTTGTCGGCGAATGCGGCGTAATAGCCTTCTTCTTCGTCGGTCAGCAGCACATGCAGGGCGTTGTGGAAGTCGTCGTCCCACTGCGCGGTGTAGCCGCGTTGCAGCTGCGAGGCCTGGTTGGCCTCGTTTTCCAGCACCAGGTGCACGTGACGCCCGGCCGGCAGGCTGGTCTCCACGGTCTCGCGCAAGGTGTCCAGGAACGCATTCGGGGTGATCGCATGCACCGCATCCAGGCGTAGCCCGTCGAAGCGGTATTCGTGCAGCCACATCAGTGCGTTGTCGAGAAAGTAGCGCTGCACCGGCGGCTTGCGGAAGTCGATCGCGGCACCCCACGGCGTGGGCTTGTCTTCGTTGAAGAACGGGGCGGCATAACTGTGCAGGTAATTGCCGTCCGGGCCAAAGTGGTTGTAGACCACATCCAGCAACACCATCAGGCCGTGTCCGTGCGCGGCATCGATCAGCGCCTTGAGCGCGTCCGGGGTGCCGTAGGCGTCGGCCGGCGCATACGGCAGCACGCCGTCGTAGCCCCAGTTATGCGCACCTGGAAACGCGCTCAATGGCATCAGCTCGATGGCGGTGATGCCCATCGCCGCCAGGTGCGGCAACTGCGCCTGCACTCCGGCATAACCACCGCAGGTGCCCACGTGCAGCTCGTAGATCACCGCCTCGTCCCATGGCCGTCCCTGCCACTGGGTGTTCTGCCAGGCGTAGCCGTCGGTGGGCTGGACCGCGCTGGGGCCGTGCACGCCTTCGGGCTGCCAGCGCGAGGCCGGGTCCGGCACCGGCTCGCCGCCGTCCACGCTGTAGCGATACCGCGCATCCGCCGCGCAGGCGAACGTGGCGGTAAAAAAGCCGTCCGCTCCGGCCTGCAGCGCGTGGCGGGTGCCATCGTCGAAGACCACCTCCACGCGCGTGGCGTCCGGTGCCCAGAGCGCGAAGCGCACCTGTCCCTCACCCGCTGGCCATGCGCCCCAGGCCGGGGTGGTGTCGTTGCGCTGGTTCATCGTTATTTCTCCGCTTGCAGATAGAGCGTGGCCAGCGGCGGCAGGGTCAGGCGCAGGGATTGCGCATGCCCATGCATGCCCATCGGCTCGGTCGCCAGACGACCGCTGTTGCCGAGGTTGCTGCCGCCGTAATGGGCACTGTCGGTGTTGAGGATCTCGCGCCAGAGGCCGGCACGCGGCACCCCCACGCGATAGTCGTGAAGCGGCTGCGGGGTGAGGTTGCTCACTGCCAGCAGGGGCGGCGCACCGCCGTCGGGGTCGTGACGGATGAAGGCGAGCACGCTGTTGCGTGCGTCATCGGCCACGCTCCAGTCGAAGCCGTCGGTGCGATGGGTGCCGCGGTACAGCGCAGGCACCCGGCGCAAGGTGGCGTTGAGGTCGCCCACCAGTCGCTGCACGCCGCGATGTGGCGCACCGTCGAGCAGATGCCAGTCCAGCGACTGATCGTGGTTCCAGTCCGCCCACTGGCCGAATTCGGCGCCCATGAACACCAGTTTGTCGCCGGGGTGCGCCCACATCAGCGCCAGGTAGGCGCGCAGGTTGGCGAAGCGGCGCCAGTCGTCGCCGGGCATCTGCCCGAGCAGGCCGCCGCTGCCATGCACCACTTCGTCGTGCGACAACGGCAGCACGAAGCGTTCGTCGAAGGCGTACACCAGGCCGAAGGTGAGCTGGCTGTGGTGCTGCGCACGTTCGGCCGGATCGCGCTGCATGTAGCTCAGCGTGTCGTGCATCCAGCCCATGTTCCACTTGTGGGTGAACCCCAGCCCGCCGTCGCTGGTCGGCGCGGTCACACCGGGCCAGGCGGTGGATTCTTCGGCGATGGTCAGCACGCCGGGATGGCGCGCGGCGATCTCGCGGTTGAGCTGGCGCAGGAACGTCACCGCCTCCAGGTTCTCGCGGCCGCCATGGGCGTTGGGCACCCATTCGCCTTCGGCACGGCCGTAGTCGCGATACAGCATCGAGGCCACCGCATCCACGCGCAGGCCGTCCAGATGGTAGTGGTCGACCCACTCCAGCGCGCTGCCCAGCAAATAGGCGGTCACTTCGGGCCGGCCGTAGTTGTAGATCAGCGTGTTCCAGTCGCGGTGCACGCCTTCGCGCGGGTCGGCATGCTCGTACAGCGCGGCGCCATCGAATTGGGCCAGGCCGTGGGCGTCATCGGGAAAATGCGCGCTGACCCAGTCCAGGATCACGCCGATGCCGGCGCGGTGGCAGGCGTCGACGAACTGCGCAAAGCCGTCCGGGCTGCCGTGACGCGCAGTGGGTGCATACAGCCCCAACGGTTGATAGCCCCAGGAGCCCCCGAACGGGTGTTCGGTGATCGGCAGCAGCTCGATATGGGTGAAGCCCAGCTCCTGCACGTACGGGATCAGCTGCGCGGCCAGGGTGGGCCAGTCCAGCGGCTGGTTGTGCCCATCGCGGCGCCACGACGCAGCGTGCACCTCGTAGATGGACAGCGGCGCCGGCAGCGCCTGCGCATGGCGCTTGCCCATCCAGTCGGCATCGGTCCACGCAAACGCGGCGGCACCCGGCACCACCGAGGCGGTGGCCGGCGGCAGCTCGCTCTGGCGCGCGACCGGATCGGCCTTGAGCAGGACCCGGCCATCGGCAGCGGTAATCGCATATTTGTAGCGGGCACCGGCTTCCACGCGCGGCAGGAACACTTCCCAGAAGCCGCCGATCCGCTGCCGCATGGGATGCCGCCGCGCGTCCCAGCCGTTGAAGTCGCCCACCACGGCCACGCGCTGTGCATGCGGCGCCCATACCGCAAAGCGCACTCCGGGCACATCGGCGCACTGCAGGTGCCGGGCGCCCAAGGCGCCGCGCAGCGCCTGCCCGTCGCCGGCGGCGATCTGCAGCAGCATCGATTCGTCCAGGGTCGGGCCAAACGCGTACGGGTCTTCGATCTCCTGCACCGCCTCCGGCCAAACGATGCGCAGCCGGTACGGCCCCTCGACCGCCAGCTCGCCTTCGAACACGCCGTCGAACGCGCCCGGCTGCATACGTGCGAGCAATTTGCCACGCGGATCGATCAGGCCCATCGCCTCGGCGCCCGGTGCCAGCACACGAACCCGGCGGCGGCCATCGGCCTGCAGGTGCGGGCCCAACACGGCAAATGCATCGGCCGGCGCGCCGTCGGCCAAGGCCTGCAAGGCGTGCATGACGTCAGACATCCCTTCCGTGGTCACACCGTCTTCCGTGTGGTGCCCCTGCACGCCCTGCCGTTCGCTCATGACACCGTCGCAAGCGCAGGCGCGGTTGCAGCGGTGTGTTCGTAGAGGGAAAGATATTTCGTGCCGGCCACATCCCAGCCGCTGGGCCGCAGCATCGCCGCGCGGCGCATCGCCGACAGCAGGCTGGGCAGGCGGAAGGTGCGGAACGCGCGCTCCAGGCAGCGGCGCAGGGCCTCCACGCTGGCGTGCTGGAACAGGAAGCCGGTCACGCCATCGTCCACGGTGTCGATCAGCCCGCCGGTGGCATGGGCGATCGGCAGGCAGCCGAAGCGCTGCGCGTACATCTGGCTCAGGCCGCACGGCTCGAAGCGCGACGGCATCAGCAGGAAGTCGGCACCGGCAAACATGCGCCGCGCCAAGCCTTCTTCAAAACCGATGAAAGCACCGACCTGGCCGGGATACCGGCGGGTCAGCTCGGCCACCTGGTGTTCGATCTCCGGCTCGCCACCACCGATCACCGCGATCTGGCCGCCGGCGGCCACAATCTGCGGGGCCACCTCGCAGATCAGGTCCAGGCCCTTCTGGTGCACCAGCCGCGAGACCACCGCAAACAGCGGGCCGGTGCTCTCGCGCAGGCCGAACGCCTTGCGCACCTGGGCCGCATTGGCCTGACGGCCCTGCCACTGGTTCACGCTGAAATGCGAATCCAGGTGAGCGTCGGTCCGCGGGTCCCAGCTGGCGTCGATGCCGTTGACGATGCCGGTTAGTGCGCCCTTGGCAGCGCGGCCGGCCAACAGCCGGTCCAGCCCGCAGCCCTGGGCCGGGCCGGTGATCTGCTTGGCATAGCTGACGCTGACCGTATTGACGTGGTCGGCATTGACGATGCCCCCGCGCAGGAACGACATCTGCCCATAGAACTCCAGCTCGGCCACACGCTCGGCCGGGATGCCCAATGCGGCAGCCATCGAATACGGCACCAGCCCCTGGTAGGCCAGGTTATGGATGGTCAGCAGGCAGGGCGTGGTGCCGCCGGACCAGCGCACATAGCCGGCCGCCAGCGCACACGGCCAGTCGTTCAGATGCAGCAGGCGCGGCTTCCAGCCCAGCCCGGCATGGCCGGCAGCGATTTGCGCGGCGGCATGCGACAGGGTGGCGAAGCGGATGGCGTTGTCTTCGAACTCCGACCCGCTGGTGCTCACATACGGCGAGCCATCGCGTTCGAACAATTCCTTGGACAGCAGGATGTAGATGGGCAGCCCGTCGGACTGCACGATGCGGCCGATGTCGCAGGCCGGCAGCGCGGCATGCGCCAGCACGCGGCCCACGATCTCGACCTTGCCGGCACGCTCGAGCACCGCGCGGTAGCCGGGGATCAGCACGCGCACGTCGTAGCGGTGACGCAGCGCGCGCGGCAGCGCGGCCGCCACATCGCCCAAGCCACCGGCCTTGATGAAGTCCGCCATCTCCGACACCACGAACAGCGCACCACGGGTATCGGCCAGGGACACCGGCAGACGCTCGTGATGACGGATGAATCGCCCGCGCGCATCACGCGGCCGCCCGCTCTTCTTCAGCGTGGGGAGCAACGTGCTGCGATCCAAGCGTGCAGTAGTGGCGTGAAGCGGCATCATGGCAACCATCTAAACGTCCGTCGTAAAGTGGGTGGAGACGGAAAACGGCGAAGCGAAAACCATCGTCTGCCGATCCGGCCAGACGACCTGCTGCGAATGAGGAGCGGGGCCGACGCGCGTACTCCACGTCGTCCTTGCTGACGAATCTACACCCCGTCCAAATAAAATATGCGTGAACATGTGCTGACTTTTCTGCGACAGCCCACATTCCGTTACGCACGGTTGCGTATGTCTGCTGGCATAAGCGATGCATTGCAGGGCCAGGAGATCCCCGTATCGGTGCATCTGCACTGCAACGCACCGAATGCGGGAGCGCATGGCCGCGTTCGCCGTCATCCGCGTAACCGCTTCATGCGCGCCAGCCCATGCGCAGGCAAAGGCGTGATGCACTCGCGATTCCTGGCCGAAGGGGTGATCAATCGAGCCGCGACAGGGCCTGAGCCCGCTCAAGCGACCCGCGCGCGGGCCGATAACCCGCCATAGCACGTCGACCTTCGAGACCTGGCATGGCTGACCAGCCTGAACTTCCAAGCCGCCCGCGTGGCGGGCTGCGCCGTCTGTTGCCGTGGGGCGGCACCGACAGCGCGCGCACGACTGCCGCGCTTCCGAGCGTGCGCGGCAGCACGCATGGCGGGCATGGGCTGGCAGCCCATCAGTTGGTGCCGGCCAAGGCCAAGTCGGGCGCGCCCGACCCGGCGGCCGCCACCGCCATGCTGATCCGGCTGTTCTCACATGCCGCGCATCCGGAGGCCCTGCTGCTGGCGTTTGCCGAAGGCATTGCCAGCCTGCACGGCGAGCTCGGCGACATGGGCGTGCGCCTGAGTGCGGCCTATGCGGCCGGCGACTGGCTGGGCTACGGCCGCACGCTGCGGCAGTTGATCGACAAGTACATCCGTACCATCGACATCGGCGATTCGCTGGCCGAAGGCCGCACCGAAGCCGAACAGCTGCGCGACCTGCTCCGGCACGCCCTAGGCAATGCCCTGGCCACCCTGCTGCAACGCAGCCCGGAGCTGGCCGAGGAAGCGCAGACGCTGGCCTCGGCGCTACGCCATTGGCGCCCCGGACACGAGCTGATCACGCTGGAGCAGCGCCTGCGCGAGCTCAGCCACCAGATCGGCCTGCGCGCCGAGGATGCCAGCGAACAACAGAACCTGTTGCTCGGGTTATTCGACCTCTTGCTGGAGAACGTCGGCGAACTCCTGGACGATCGCAGCTGGTTGCAGGGCCAGATCTCGGTGGTACGGCAGCTGCTGGCCGGCCCGCTGGACGGGGAGTCGATCGAGCAGGCGCGCGGCACCCTGCGCGAGGTGATCTACAAGCAGGGCCTGCTCAAGCAGGGCATTGCCGATTCCAAGACCGCCATGCGCGAGATGATGGTGTCCTTCGTCGACCGACTCGATGGCATGGCGACCAGCACCGGCGAATATCACGACCGCGTTGCCGGCTATTCGCAGGCGATCGGCGACGCTCGCAGCATTCCCGACCTCAATCGCCTGTTGCAGGATGTGCTGCAGGACACTGCTGGCGTCCAGGCGCAGGCGCTGGCTGCACGCGACGAACTGCTGTCGGCACGCCGCCAGGTGGAAGACGCCGAACAGCGCATCGCCTCACTCGAACAGGAGCTCAATGCCGTCGCCGGGCTGGTGCGCGAGGACCAGCTCACCGGGGCGCTCAACCGGCGCGGTTTCGAAGAACTGTTCCAGCGCGAGGCCGCCCGCACCCAACGTGGCGGGCAGCCGCTGTGCGTGGCGCTGCTGGACCTGGACGACTTCCGCCGGCTCAACGAGGCCCACGGCCACGCTGGTGGCGATGCCGCGCTACGCCACACCGTTGACGTGGCCAAGGCGGTGTTGCGCACCACCGACGCCGTCGCCCGGTTCGGGGGCGAGGAATTCGTGTTGCTGTTGCCGGACTCCACCATCTTCGAAGCCAGCGCGGCGGTCATCCGTCTCCAGCGCGCCCTGGCCCAACGCTCGCTGCTGCACGAGGACGTACGGATCTTTGTCAGCTTCAGCGCCGGCGTGGCGCTACGGCATACCGACGAAACCCAGGACGACCTGGTCCGCCGCGCCGACCGCGCCATGTACGACGCCAAGGCCGCCGGCAAGAACCGGGTGATCAGCGCCGACTGATGCTCAGCGCACGGCATGTGCATCGCTGGCGGGGCAGGCCGGGCGCGTTCAAGTGCGAATCCCCGCCGCAGTGACCAGGCCGGCCCGGGCGATACGGCATTGGTCAGGACGCCACTGCGGCGCCCGACCGACGCCGGCGCCAGGCATCAATGGGCCGCCTTGGTCCTGCGCAGCTTCTGGAACCCGGTGACCGCCGCCAGCACCACCGCGCCGGCGACCACGCCGACCAGCATGTTGCCCAGCGCTTCGACCAGCCAGCCCAGGCCACCGGCCGACGTGGCCAGGTCCACGACCAGGTGATGCAGCACCGGGATGTTGTGCACCAGGATGCCGCCGCCGACCAGGAACATCGCCAGCGTGCCGGCCACCGACAGGAACTTCATCAGCCACGGTGCGGCCACCAGGATGCCGCGACCGAACGCAGCCAGTGCGGCGCCCTTGCCGGTCAGGTACAGGCCGAGGTCGTCCAGCTTCACGATCGCCGCCACCAGGCCGTACACACCGATGGTCATCGCCAGCGCGATCGCCACCAGCACCGCTACCTGCTGCCCGAACGACACGCCCGCCACCACCCCCAGCGACAGCACGATGATCTCGGCCGACAGGATGAAGTCGGTGCGGATCGCGCCCTTGACCTTGTCCTTTTCCAGCGCCACCACGTCGACCTGTTCATCGGCCAGGGCGCGGGTGCGCTCGGCATGCCGCTGCGCCTCTTCCTCTTCGTCATGCAGGAACTTGTGCGCCAGCTTCTCCACGCCTTCGAAGCACAGATAGGCACCGCCGATCATCATCAGCGGCATCACCAACGGAATGTTGTAGCCGCGCCCGCGCAGCCAGGCCTCCAGCGCGCTGATCGCCAGCGCCGCCGGCACCAGGATCACCTTGTTGACCAGCGAGCCCTTGGCCACCGCCCACACCACCGGCAGCTCGCGGTCGGCGGTGACCCCGGTCACCTGCTGCGCGTTGAGCGCCAGATCGTCGCCCAGCACGCCGGCGGTCTTCTTGGCCGCGACCTTGGTCAGGATGGAAACGTCGTCCAGCAACGTGGCGATGTCGTCGAGCAGGGTGAACAGGCTGGCACCGGCCATGCGGAGGTCCTTGGGGGTGGTCGTGCGTGGGTGGGCGTGAATTCTCGCCGATCCCGCCCGCGCGTGGGGTGATGGCAGACCATTGCGCGATCGTTGCGCGCCGTTGCGCGGCCGATGCCGGCAGTGGTCTGCATCGCAGGCGCATCCTGCGGCGGCTGCCGGCAGTGCGCGCACCACGGCTGCGGGCGCGCCCGGATTCACCGCCTGACGACCCGGCGCTGGCCACACTCGCCGCTTGCATGACGCACCGGAGATGGCCTTGAGTCCCAACGACCCGCACCGCACACCGGCCTCTGCCGCGACCCCGGCCGAACACGCCGTGGTGGGCGGCATGAGCCGGCGCACGCAGATCCTGCGTCTGTTGCTGCGCTATCGCGGGTCGGGTGTGTTTGCCGGCATGAACCTGGACCCGGGTGCCATCAACGAGTACGAAGTGCCTGCCGAAGGCACCCCGGACCAGTTCGTCTCGGACCTGGAATCGCTCGGCCCCACCTTCGTCAAACTGGGCCAGATGCTGTCCACGCGCCCGGACATCGTGCCGCCGGAGTTCGCCACCGCGCTGGAGCGCATGCAGGAGAACACCAGCTCGGTGCCGGTGGAGCGCATCCGCCAGATCATCGAGGAAGAACTCGGCGTGTCGGTCAACAAGGCCTTCTCGCACTTCGACCCGGTGCCGCTGGGCTGCGCGTCGCTGGCACAGGTGCACCGCGCCGCATTGCGCGACGGCACGCCGGTGGCGGTCAAGGTGCAGAAGCCTGAAGTGGCCACGCAGGTGCGCTCGGACCTGGACGTGCTCAAGAGCTTTGCCACCGCCGCCGACCGGCTGACCGGCATCGGCCGGCGCGTGCGCTTTGCCGACTGGCTGGGCGAATTCGGCAAGACCCTGCGCGCCGAGCTCAATTACGAGGACGAAGCCGAGACCCTGGTGCGCTTTGGCAAGCACCTGGAGCCGTTCCCGTTGTTATGGGTGCCGCGGCCGATCTGGGACCTGAGCAGCCGCAAGGTGCTGACCATGCAGCTGGCCGAAGGCGTGCGCGTGGACAAGATCTCCGGCCTGCGCCGCACCGAGCAGCCGATGGACAACCTGGCCGCCGAGCTGGTGAAGGGGTATCTGGACCAGATGTTCGTGCATGGCGAAATCCATGCCGACCCGCACCCGGGCAACCTGCGCGTGCTGCAGGACGGGCGCCTGGCCATCTTCGACCTGGGCATGGTGGCGCACGTGCCGCCCCGCCTGCGCGAGCGCCTGCTCAAGCTGTTGTTTGCCGCCGTCGACGGGCGTGGCGAAGAAGTCGCCGAAGAGACCATTGCGCTGAGCACGCGCCTGGAGGACTACGACGAAGACCGTTACCAGCGCGAAACCGGGCAGATGATCGCGCGCTACGCTGCGCACGACACCACCTCCGAGGGCCGCGTGGTGCTGGATCTGGTGCGGATCGCCACCTCCACCGGCCTGCGTACGCCGCCGGAGCTGAGCCTGCTCGGCAAGACCTTGTTGAACCTGGAAGGGGTGTGCCGCGCGCTGTCGCCCACGCTGGACACCCGCCGCATCGTCGAGCGTCACCTGCAGCACGTGATGCGCGCGCGCCTGAAGAAATCCTTGTCTGCAGCCAACCTGGCCAGCGAGGCAATGGAACTGCAGCATCTGGTGCGCGAAGGGCCGCGCCGCATGTCCGAGATCCTCTCGCTGGCCGCAGAGAATCGGCTGCAGATGCGCGTGACCGGGCTGGAAGAATCGCATCTGATGGAAAGCCTGCAGAAGATCGCCAACCGCGTGGCGGCCGGCATCGTCACCGCCGCGCTGATCATGGCCTCGGCCCAGATGATGCGCATCGAGACCGGCTTCAAGCTGTGGGGCTATCCGGCCATTGCGATGGTGCTGTTCCTGCTCGGCGTGGTGCTGGGCCTTGGCATCGTGCTCAGTGCACTGCTGTTCGACCGCCGCGTGCGTGCACGCGAAGAACGCGGGCACCGCTAGCGCCACACGTAAACCACACCGCCGCGTAGGAGCGCACCTGGGCGCGACAGGGTTTCACCCCGCTTCGCCTGCCAAGACCGCGCGTAACGTGGGCCGGGCGATGTGGCGGCCTCCATATGTCGCCCAGGCGCGGGAAGCACGCCGGGTGCGGAATACAAAGACTGCCACCCGCCAGCGAGCGCGACGGCGACCAGGTGATCGTCGGCGCGCGCGCTGTGCCGCGTTGGGGCAGCCGCTGGGCTTCAGCAAACATTTCAGTCAGCTTCAGCGCGGCATAGTCCGTCATCCAGGTGTCACATTGCAGATGGCACCGGACATGGCGAGCAAGGCGTCCGGTACGCGCTCGCATCATTCCCCCACGGACGCTGCGCATGCACTGGATGTTGTTGTTCTCGTTGTTGCTGTTGCTGTGGTTGTTGGTCGCCTCGCCGCGTCTGGCGTGGCTCAAGGCTGGCCTGCTATCGCTGTTTCTGCTGCTGCTCAGCGCCTGGGGACTGATCGACCGACTCAGCGGCGACGGCATCAACGCCGCAACGCTCTATCACTTGCGTGCAGACATGGATGGCGCCGGCGTCAGCGATTTTTCCGGCTATATCGCCGTCTTCGTCGGCATGCTGCTGCTCTCGCTCAGCCCACTGCTGCTGGTCAGGGTGCGCCGCTTCCGACGCCCCCGCGGTGGCGCGGCGGTATTCGGCGGATTCGTGGCGATGCTGCTGGTCAGCATCGCGGTCAGCCCGTTGTATCGCGACGGCAAGCGCCTGTACTACCAGTGGCGCCCGGTCGATTACGCCACCGTGGTGCCGGAATACCAGGTCCCGCAGCAACCGCTGCAAAAGCGCAAGAACATCGTCTGGATCTATGGCGAAAGTCTGGAGCGCACCTACTTCGACGAATCGGTGTTTCCCGGCCTGACGCCCAACCTGCGCGCGCTCGCCAGCGAGGCGGTGGATGTGCGCAATCTCACTTCCACCGAAGGCAGTGGCTGGACCATCGCCGGCATGGTGGCCTCGATGTGCGGGGTGCCACTCACCACCGCGCCCGGCGATGAAAACAGCATGGACCGCATGGGCCTGTTCCTGCCCGAAGCACGCTGCCTGGGCGACTATCTCAAGGACCAGGGCTACCGCAACCATTACGTGGGCGGTGCCGATGCCAGCTTCGCCGGCAAGGGCAGTTTTCTGTCCAGCCATGGCTTCGATGTAGTGCACGACGTTCACCATTTCCGCGACAAGGGCGTGGCGCCCCAGCACTTTTCGGCCTGGGGCGTGCACGACGACGTGCTGCTGGACGATGCCTGGGAAAGCTTTCAGACGCTGTCGCGCGCAGGCCAGCCATTCATGCTGACCACCCTGACCATGGACACCCATCACCCGGCCGGGCACCTGCCGCTGGCCTGCAAGGGCCAACACTACGACAGCGCGCTGGGCGACATCGGCCTGCTGCACGCCATCAAATGCAGCGACCGCCTGATCGGCGAGCTGGTCGCGCGCATCCGCAACAGCCGCTATGCCAACAACACCATCATCGTGATCGCCTCCGATCACCTGGCCATGCCGAACGATCTCAGCGACGTGCTTGCACACCAGAAGCGCGAAAACCTGCTGTTGTTCCTCGGCAAGGGCATCGCGCCGCAGCAGGTGGTCACGCGTGCGGGCAGCACGCTCGATTCGGGCGCCACGCTGCTGCAGTTGCTGGAACCGGGCATGCGCACGCTGGGGTTCGGCCGCTCGCTGCTCGCCAGCGATGCGCCGCCCAGCGCCAGCGTGGCCGCCAGTCGCGACAGCGGCAAGGAGTATCCCCGTTATCTTGCCTACGCCCGCACGCTCTGGACGGGGCGCAGCACGCGCATGCTGCGCGTCAACGGCAATGGCGATGTGGTGGTGGGCGTGCAGCAGGTGCGCCCGCCGGTGCTGCTGGAATACGACCAGGACACCGAGCTGAAAACGGTGTATCTGGAAAACACCTCGCGCCAGTTCGACCGCAGCCACTCCGATGGCACGCTGGCCTACGTGGACCGCTGCACTGCGTTCGAAGACGGCTCGGCCGACGGCGACTGGTGCGCGCTGGTGGTCGATCGCCAGCAGAACATGAAGTTGTACCGCGACCCGGACCTGACCCGCGGCATCGCCGTCGATGCGCCGTTGGAGGCAACGCAGCAAGGCCCGCGCCCCCGTGTGCGTCAGCCCATCATGCTCACCCAGGCCGCACGCAAGACCGATGCCGGCAGTTACATGCTGGAGCTCTATGCCAAGCGTCGCCCTACCCGCGCGTTCTGGGTCGAAGCGGTGTCGTCCGAACGCAAGGTGGTGCTGGCCCAGCAGTGGGTGGTGCCCGACGCCGCCGGACGCATCCGCATGCCGGTCGGTCTGGAACATGCGGTGGAAGACCTGGAAATTCGCGCCTGGCTGGACTACACCGAAGACGTCAGCGTGGACGATCTGGCCTTGGTCAAGGACACCCCGGTGGCGGACCGCTCCTGAGTCGAGCCGCTGCACGTCTTCGACTTGAGCGTGGATTCAGCGGCGGCGAAGGCCAGGTACGGCCGCCTCGGCACAGCATTGCAGCAACGAGTGACTGCAACGTGGCCACGCGGGGCCCACGGCTCAGTTTTCCGAGACAGGCGTGCCATCCCCTGCGTCACGCGCCGCCGCCGCACCTGCGCGACTGAAGCGGATTTCCTGCGGTGACTGCAGTGCGATACCCACCGCCTCCATCCGCTGCAACAGGGCGAAGAACAACTCGCTGCGCACCCCATACGAGTCACGCGGACTACTGACGTAGGCGAACGAATTGAAGTTGACGTGACCGCCCGCCAGCGAATCGATGAACACCGATGGCGCGGGCTCGGCCAGCACCTTGGCATGCTCGGCGAACAGCGCCAGCAACATGTCGCGCACCTTCGCCACGTCGGTTTCCAACGGCACCGAGAACTGCAGCTGCACCCGTCCCATCGGGTTGGACAACGTCATGTTGCGCACACTCTTGGTGATCAGCTCCGAGTTGGGCACGATCAACGTGGAGCGGTCGCCCACCTGGATCTCGGTCGCACGCACGCTGATCCGTCGCACGTCCCCTTCCTGATCGCCGATGCGCACCCAGTCGCCGATCTTGACCGGCCGCTCGGCGAGCAGGATCAGGCCCGACACGAAGTTCTGCGTGATCGCCTGCAGACCGAAACCGATACCCACCGACAACGCGCTCAACACCAGCGCCAGCCGCTTCAGATCCAGACCCAACGCGGTCAGACCCCACACCACGACCACCAGCCAACCCAGATAACGCGCCACGGTGCTGATCGAATTGCGCGCCCCGGCATCCAGTTCGGTCTTGGGCAGGTAGGTGTTGAGCAACCACTGCTGCACCACATGCACCACGCCCAGCCCCAGCACAAACACTAGCAGCGCGCGCACCACTGCCGCCGGCGTGATGGTGAGTTCCTTGCCGATCTGGATACCGTGCGACACGTTTTCGGCCCAGCCGGTCACGGCGGAGAGATTGGCGCCGTACGGCGTCACCAGTGCGGCGATGCCCAGCAGGATCAGCACCACGCGCACCAGGGCCGACAGCAACAGACCCAGTTGCACCAGCCGCCCGCTGCCGACGCCGGAGGCATGCGACAGCGCGCGATTGAAACGCCCGTCCGGCTTGAAGACCCAGGTCAACAGGTCGTCGGCAAAGACCACCAGCAGCCCCAGCAAGCTGCAGATCAAGGTGATCCAGATGATCTGTCGCGCGATGAACAAGCCGAGGTTGAGATAGCCGAACAGCGCTGACAGCAGGGCCACGATGACCGCCACATGCCCGAGCAGACGGATCAGCACGATGACCCCGCCCCCCCGCGAGACCACCGGTGGTGGCTCGGTGCTGTCGGCACTGGCCGCCCCGGCGCTGGCCGCACGCGCGCGCAGCGACAGGCTCAGGCCGGCCAGCGCAGACAGGATCAGCCCGGCGTACACCAATGCCGCCACCGCGTCGGTGGCGGTGGTGGCCGCGCTGCTGGTTTGCACCACCTCGTTGAGCTTGATCGCCATGCCGCTGAACCAGATCACCGCAGCGGTGGCCAGGCAATGCACGCGCAGGCGATCGACGGTGGCGTCATCCAGCGGAAACAGCCGCCAGGTCGGCTGATGTTTCATCAGCAAGCTGGCGCTGAGCGAACCCACGAAGGCCGCAACGAAGCTGATGATGACGAATGCACTGAGCAGCTCGTCCAGGTCGGCCGGTACCTGGGCCATCGCACGCACGGTTTCGGCCAGCACCCATGCCGCCATGCCCAGGCTCAGCATGCCGACCAACAGAAACCACAACGCCAGCCCGGAGCGCCGCAAGCGACCGCCGGGCGCACGCGAGGCTGCATAGCGCCGCCCCAGGTGTCGCAGAAACATCCGCAGCGGAAACGCCAGCAGCAGCGCAATCAATCCACCGGTCACCAGGCCGCCGACGCCGTTGGCGGCGATCCCGGTACGCAGCAGCTGGGCGGCCTCCTCGTAGAGGCGCTGCAGCCGCGTGCGGTCGTCCGGCCAGTGTTGCGCAATGTCGTTCCAGAGCGCCGGCGACAAGGGCGAGGCAACGCGGGTCGTCATCTGCACGCTGAACAGTTGAGCGCGCTTCTGCTCGAGGCGATCAGCGAGGTCGCGGGCTTTTGACTCCAGCAGATTGGCCCGCTTGAATTCCGCATCCAGCGCGCTCTGTTCTTTCTTCAATGATGCGCGCTGTTTCTTGAGATCGGTGGCTTCGCCGTTCTGCGCCTCACCCAGCCCCGCAAGCTGAGAGCTCACCTGCTTGAGCGGCGGATCCAGCTGACGCGCCAGATCCTGTACCTGCCGTTGCGCCGCCGTCACCTGGTCGATCAGCGTGCGCAGCTGTTCGTCGTCTGCCTTTTCCAATCCGACATCCGCTTGATCCAGCACCTTCTGCGTGCCGTCCAACTGCTTCTGTGCCGTCTCAAGCAGGGCGTCTTCGTCCTGCGCGAGCACCGCGCCGGCGCAGACCAACCACATCACACAGCACACCAACACATGCCGCAACACGCGCGAACGGGCACTCAGGGCGGATCGAAGCTCGGACACAGGCAGGTATCGGACAGGCGCAGCACCGCGCGGTGCGGGCATCTTAAGCCACCACCCCGGTCGCGCCGAGCGTCACCTCGGGGACGATTCATGCAACCCGCCGCCCGGCTGCCGACTACATGACGACCCAAACGCGGGTGCTTCAACACAGGGCTGCTGCTTCGCAACAGCGGCTCACCTGCCAGCGGGTCGTGCGCGTGCACCTGGCCATGCCTCCGAACCTCATGCGCTGCACCAGCCGGCCTCAGCCGCAAGCCACAGCCAACCCGTGCATGAACATGCGGCGGTTTGTCACCTTGCGGCAACACCGCGCTGCCGCAGAATCAAGCTACCGCTACGGCAGACGCAGCGGATGACCGCGAAGGAGACATCTATGCAGATTCAGATCCAGACCGACAAGCACGTGCCGCATGACCCCTCTGTCGTGCAGCATGTCGAGAAGACCTGCACCGCCCAGCTGGCGCATTTTGCCAACGACATCACCCGCGTCGACGTGCATTTGCGCGACGAGAACGGCCAGCGCGGCGGCGCAGCGGATCGAACCTGCAGTATCGAAGCCCACGTCGCCGGCCTGCCGCCGATTGCGGCCACCAACAGCGCAGAGACCACGGCTTCGGCCGTGACCGGCGCTGCCCGCAAGCTGCGCACGGCGATCGAGCATGCACGCGGCAAGCAGCACGCCAAGGCCACAGCACCGGCGCCGGATAGCCTCTGAGCTGCTGTAACGGCGGGCGCTTCACCGCGCCGCCTTGGTCCAGGGCCTGGCCGCCCCGGCGCCTACGTTGAATGCATGGCGTCGGGGCGCTTCACGAATGCAGGAGCAACTCGGCAGAACCGCCGACGCACGCCGATGAAGTGGGAGTGTCTGGTCCTTGCCGCAATGTCGAGCCGGCACGGATGCCTTTCGGTAACAGCCCGCTGTAGCACAGCTGGAGCACTGTACTGGCGTCGCGCGTCTGAATTGATCGAGCAACGCCTCGCAGCCCATGGCCCGCAGCTGCGTTGTGATGCCGAGCAATGCGCAACGCACGCCCGGAAGTCACGTGGCCCGTTCCGAAACCGATGCCGTCGCACCAACCGGGCAATTGGCCGGTACCCAGCAGGATCGAACCTGGAACAGGATAATCATGCGTCAACGCCACACAACTGGCCCGCTCCTGCGCGCTCTGGTACCCGTCATGCTCTGGGCCGTCTCGCTTGCCGGGTGTGCAGCGATGGACGCTACCGCCGATGCGCCGATCGAAGGCCCTGTCCGTCTGGGCGACATTGCGGCAGTCGATGGACCCAAGGTACGTCCCGACCGGGTGATCGAAGACAGCCGCTGCCTGGCCGATGTTCAGTGCATCCACGCCGGGCGGCTGATCGTCAGGGCCACGGTAATGGGCGGCGGCTGGTCGAAGCAGCTTGATCTCACGCTGGGCATCCCGGTCCCCGTGGCCGACGGCATGCTGACCCTGGTGAATGCCACGCCTGCGCCCATCGTTGGAGAGTCCGCATCGACAGCCCGCTTCAGCTTTCGATTTCAGGGTGGACGCTAGTCGCTTGCCGTAGCGCCGCGACCTGCGCCAGGGATTCTGCTATCGATGCGCTTGCGGGTGGATGAGACGCAAACCTGGTCACACCGTAGGGACGGCCACCGCGTGCGCTTCCACTGGCGGGCACGCCTCCAGCTGTTTCAGGAAGTCCGAAAACCCACCGGTCGCACGCGCCTGCCGACGCGCGCTGGTGATGACCACAGCACGCGGGGACCAGCGGATTGGGGCACCGATGCGCTGCAGCGCGCGCACCAGTGCCACGTCCTCACTGCAAGCCAGCGAGGGGAAGCCACCACAGCGTCGATACAGCTCGGCGCTGACGCCCAGATTGGCGCCATGGATCCGCCCGTGGCCTTCGCCCCTGGGCTGGGTCTGTTCGAAGGCGCTGCGGACCTCGTCCGCATAGCCCGACCAGTCGGCCACTTCCACGATCCCGCAGAAGACCCCGGCACCGATACGGCGCTGTTCGACCAGCCAGTCAGCGGGAACGCGCGAGTCGGCATCTGTCATGGCGAGCCAATCGGCACCGAGGTCGATCGCCGCAGCAGCGGCCGCGGCGCGCGCCACGCCCACGCCCCACGGGCTGGCCACATCGACCACCCTGGCCCCCATCAGCGATGCGATCTTCGCGGTCGCATCGGTGCATCGGTCCACCGCCACGATGACATCCACAGGTTCGCGCAGATCCGGATGCGAAGCGGCGGCAAAGACCGCGGTCAGGCATCCGACGATATCGTCGGCCTCGTTATGGGCGGGAATGAGCACGGCGATCATCGCAGGCCTTCTTGCTGGGCAACCGATACCGCCTGCACCGCCCACGCTTCGAGCAGGAAGTCGCTGTCCTCGTAGCGGTAGGCCAGCGGGAGCGTGAGCAGACGTGCGATGCAGGCATGCACCGACACACCATCCTGGCGGGCCTGATCGAACGGATGCTTCCAATGGCAGGCAACGAACAGCCCTTCCGCAGTCAGCGAGCGCTGGGCCCGTGTGATCAGGTCATCGAGTTCCTGTGGCTCCAGGTAGTAGCCGATCTCGCTCAGCACGATCAGATCGAAACTGCCCACGGGCCACTGCTGCGGGTGGCATGCCTGCAGGATCTCCACGTTGCTGCGTTCGCCCACGCGCTGCCTGGCTTGCGCCACCGCGCCCGCAGACATGTCCGTTGCCAGCAGGCTGTCACATCGCGCCGCAAGCCCGCGCGTGGCCTCGCCATTGGAGCAGCCCAGCTCCCAGCCGCGTGCGAACTGCGCCCTCGGCAG
The DNA here is from genome assembly GCF_041477645.2 of Xanthomonas sp. NCPPB 1325. Classification (NCBI taxonomy): domain Bacteria; kingdom Pseudomonadati; phylum Pseudomonadota; class Gammaproteobacteria; order Lysobacterales; family Lysobacteraceae; genus Xanthomonas; species Xanthomonas sp. NCPPB 1325. The sequence goes on along the minus strand of NZ_CM192985.1, from coordinate 469,875 downwards.
GGTGGACAGCAGGATGTCGCGCTTTCGCGATTCGTACCAGCGCGTGCCGTAGCCGAATGGGTCCGGGCGCTGATAGATGCCGTCGAAGTAATCCGCGTTGGTCTGGGCGTTCATGCAATATAGACCTCGAAATCTCGCCGGAAACGGGCCAACGCCCACTCCGGGAGGATGGGATCGGCTAACCGGGGAACGACCTCGCCGGTCTGTGTCTTGAACGCGGCAAGCGCCGTCGCCTTGGCTGCACGCGCGGTGTCGGTCAGTGCAAGGCGCGTGGCCGATGCCAGCATCGTGCTGTTCTCCGGGTCGTCCCAGTGCCATGCCCACACCGGGTATTGAACGAGCCGTGCGCCACACGCGGCCGCCACGCTGATCGCCGCATCGGCGCAGGCTTCATGATCCGGATGCCCATCGCCTGCATAGGTCACAAAGACCGCATCCGTTGGCCTGATCAACGCAGCGAGTCGGGCAGCCAGCACGTCGCCATGCGCCTGCACCTGCCCATCGCCAACCGCGATGCGCACCACGTTTGCCGGATCGATGCCAAGACAGGCCAGCGCCTCATGCAGCTCCTGGCGCCGCGCCGCGGCGAGCCGTGGCGGCGGCCACGCCACCTCGCCAGGATAGGCCGCCTCTCCGTCGGTCACTGAAACGATCACGATGTCCATCCCGTCGGCTGCGGCCATGGCCAGCAGCCCGCCGCATCCCAGCACCTCGTCATCAGGATGCGGGGAAACCACGACCAGCCTGGCAGCGCTGCCAATGAGTTGGCCCAGACGGATGCGCGGCAATGTCGCCAGTGTGCGCGAGGCAAGCCAGCGTGCTTCGCTGATGCCCTGCCCTTCGATGTGCCCGCCCCTCAGAGAGCCCACGGAGTGTGCTCGCAGGCATGCAGCTGTTCTCCCAGCCACTGCTCGTCCTTCTCTGCGTGACACTGGCGGATGAACGCGGCCAGGTCTGCGCAGCGTTGTGCATGCTCGGCGTCGCAGCACAGCGACACCGGGCCAAGCGCCAGGGCCGCGCGTTCCAGCACGTCGCGACACACGCGGTCCATCAGGCACCGCAGGCGCGTCACCGCATGACGATGGTCGGTGCCCGGCGCATCGTCGATCTGCGCGGCCAGCTCGCACAGCGCAAGCCTGGCGACATGGAGCTGCTCATCGATGACCGCCACATGCACTGCAGCAAACGGATTACCCACGATCCGGGAAGAACGCCGCACCTGCTCGGCGATGGCCGTTGCCGCGCCATACCAGCAAGCCGCGATGCCGGCACCGCCGTGCCAGAACCCGGGCCGCTGGAGATAGAAGTCGGCATCGGCCACCAGGCGGGCAGGCGCACTGGCGAAATGGCCGATCCCGGTAGGAATACCCACCATGCCCGGGCCGTGCCACTGGCCGGCATCCAGCTCGAAACTGCCCGCACCCAACTCCACGGCGGCAAGAGGACGCTTCTCGCCATCTTTGACGGTCACCAGGGCGTGAGTCACCACACCGTCCGCACTGCACCACGGCTTGGTGCCGGACAACGCACCCAAACGGTGGTCGTAGGTCACGGTATCGTCCGGGCCGCCCGCTGCCCACACCGCCCAGAGGGTGCCGGCCGGTGGCGCCGGCTCGCCCGCCTCGGACAGGATGGCAAGCGCGTCGTAATGCGCTTCCAGCACTTTTGCCAATGGCAGGCTCTCGGCTCCCAGTGCGCTCAATGCGCGCCAGCGCGCACGGGTCTGCCCAGCGCCCGGCCAGGGCAGATCGGGAACCGCGCGCACATGGTCCAGCACATGCGACGAAAGACTGCCGCGGTGCGGCCTTCGGCTCTCATGACGTGCGTGATCAGGCGCGGTGACTGAAGGAAGCATCGGCCGAATCTAGAAGCTCATCAGTCAACCGTGTGTGAGCCTGCATGCATCTTCGTCTGCTTCCAGTGCCGGCTATCGGATCGATCTACATGCACTGCAACGTGACACAGGCATGCGTCGGTGAGACATCCGTCCGTTGCGCTCACGCAGGCAGTGCGTGATGCCCCACGTCCACACAACTGCACGCACCACCGCGCTGCCGGTCACCTCATCCGGCAATCGTGAAGACTGAGCCCGAATCCACGCGTACGCCGGCGCCGTTGATGAAACTGGCGCGCTCCGAACACAGGAACGCGACCACCGATGCCACTTCTTCGGCGCGGCCGCGGCGCTTGAGCACCATTCCGGGCCGCTCTTCATCCAGGAACGATGCAACCGCCTGCTCGAACGTGGTGCCGTTCTCGCGCGCGCGTTTTTCCATCATCTTGTCGGTCATCGGTGTTGCGATGAAGGCCGGCGACACCGTATTGACCAGCACATTGTCGCCGCCATAGGCCTTGGACAGCCCCTTGGCCAGGCTGAGAATGGCCGCCTTCGAGGCGCAGTACGGCAGCTCGTCCACATAGGGCTGCACGGCGTCCTCGGACGCGAACAACACGATCCGCCCCCACTGCTTGCGCCGCATGGCAGGGATGGCCTGGCGACACATGCGCACCGCGCCCATCAGGTTGATGTCCAGGGTCTCGAGCCAGCCCGCATCGTCGACCTCCAGGAAGTCACCGGTTGCACCGGTGACACCGGCGGCGTTGACGTAGATGTCCGGGTCGCCCAGTTGTTCCCGCACCTGGGCCCAGAGAGCGGTGACGTCGTGCTCGCGGGTGACGTCTCCCTCGATGGCGATGATCTGCCCCAGGTCGGACAGCTCCGCCTTCGCCTGCGCCAGCGTGCCGCCCGGCAGATCGGTGATGGCCACGCGTGCGCCGGCTTCGAGGAGCTGGCGTGCAGTCTCCTTGCCCATTCCCGAATCGCCGCCACTGACGAGGGCGACGCGACCGGCTATTCCGAGATCCATGGTGAGCTCCTGGTAGTTGAAAGAGGGTGTGGTGTACGCGTCACTCGCGCGCAAGAAACCGTTCGGCCGTGCGCAGGCCCAGTGCCATCTGGGTCAGGGCCGGGTTGGCCGCCAACGCGCTGGGAAACACGGAGTTGTCACAGAGGTAGAGGTTGGGGATGTCGAACGAGCGGCCGTCCGGGTCGACCACGGCCGTTTGCCGGTCGCGGCCCATCCGGCAGGTGCCCAGGGTGTGCGCGGAGCGGGCCGCGGCGAAGATGCTGCGGGCTCCCGCAGCCTCCCACACCGCCTGCAGGAAGCGCCGCGCATGCGCATCCAGTGCCTGCTCGTTGGGGCCATAGCTGAAGTCGATCCGCGCCTTGCGATGGCCGAAGGCATCGCGCTCGTCGGACAAGGTCAGCCGGTTGCGGTCGTACGGCAGGCACTCGCCGTTGATGCCGATGCCGGCCAGGTGGTTGTAGCGCTGCAGGGTGGTCATCAAGGTGTTGCCCCACATTCCTGCGCCGCGCGCCAGCGTGTTGGCCAGCGTCACCGGCTGGACGCCCAGGCTCTGCACCAGGTAGCCGCCGATGAACTCGGCGCCGGGCGGACGCAGCATGTCTTCGGTGATCAGCGACGAGGGGTAGCCGCGGTTCATGCGCATCTGCGCATCGAACTCCCCCCACACCTGCGTGGCCACGTGCGCCATGAAATTACGCCCGACCTGCCCGCTGGAGTTGGCCAGCTCCAGATTCAGCAGCAGGCGGGGCGTCTCCACGCCGCCGGCGCACAGAAACACGGCACGGCAGCGTTGGCGCAGGCTCCGCCCATGGTGCTGATAGACCACCCCACTGATCGTTCCACGCGCATCGCGCTCGATGTCGATCACCCGACTGTCGGCACGCAGCTGGGCGCCGTGGGCAGCGGCCAACGGGAGCCAGGTGGTATCGACGCTCACCTTGGCGCCGTTGCTGCACCCCTGGTGACACCCGCCGCAGTTGTTGCAGGCCGCTCGCCGGCCCCAGTGCGGCTGATGATGTGGCGTGGTCACCAACGCCGCAGGCGCATCGGTCGCCGTCACACCCAGCGCGCGGCAGCCGCGCTCCATCGCCTCGGCCGGCGCATTGCGTTGTGCCGGCTGATAGCGATAGCTGCGCTCCGGGTCCCACGGATAATGCGCGGGCCCGGAAACGCCGATGAACTCCTCGACCCGGCGGACATACGACAGCAGCTCCGGAGACGCGATCGGCCAATCGGCGCCCTCACCGGTCTGCGTGCGCAGCGCGAGATCGCGTGCGTCCGGCCGCGGACAGAACGCGCCCCAGTGCAGCGTCGAGCCGCCCAGGCCGGACCCTGAGTTGTTCGGCCCGAACGCGGTGGGGGTCTGCCCGCCGCTCAACCGCTCGTCCATCCAGTAGATGCCGGTGGTGAGCTCGTCGGGAAGATGCGCGTCAGGGGTGAACGCGGCGCCCGCCTCCAGCACCACCACCGAAACCCCGGCCTGCGCCAGCCTGGCCGCCACCGGGCCGCCACCGGCACCGCTGCCGATCACCACCGCATCGACGATGTCGGTGCTGCAGTCGGGCCTCACCGGGCACCCGGTGCGCACAGCTGCCACTGCTCGTGCCGGTTGGCGGTGGTGAGTTCATAGCCCGGGCTGTCCAGGCCCGCACCACCCACGGCAAATCCATCGTAGCCCAGCAGCGCCAGCGTGGCGGGGAGGCTGGTCCAGGTGCGGATCGCCTCGGCACGCACGTCCTCGAACCAGTGGGCGAGCTGGGTGGCATCCAGGCCATAGGCCGACGTGTCGCCCGCTGCGCAAGCGGCAATGCTATGCAACCAGCGGTCCTGGTCCTCGGCGGCCAAGGCGACAAAACCGTGCGCCAGGGCATCGAGCGTCTCCAGACCCAGTGGCAGCGCCGCGGCATCGGCCGGCAGGTCGGCGTGCCGCCACCCGTCGCCTGCGCCCTGGGCAAGCTGCACATCGATGCGCCGTGCGATCTGCCGTGCGTCGCGCGCGCCATCCAGCACGCGCGCGACCACCGCGGTCAGGATCTCCAGCTGATGCGGGCGCAGGATGCCTGTGGCCGCCGCCGGCGGGCCCGCATGGCGCGCGAGCAGCACCTTGCGCATCCGCGGTGCCACCCGGCTGGCATTGAGCAAGGCCACAAACGCTTCAGGCAGGCACTGCTGCACGCAGTGCTCCACATGGGCAGCGATGTGCTGCGCCAGCTCCTGCGGACGCTCATACGGGATCTGATGGGCTGCGCCGTCGACAACCACACAACGGGCATGCGCGTAGTGCGGCAGGTTCAGCCGTCTTTGCGCGGGTTCGCCGAGGTCGCCGTCTTCACCACCGGCCACGATCAATGCCGGAACGTTAATGCAACCGGCCGGCTCACGGCAGTCTTCCCGGCTGCCATGGGTCAGCCAGGCCAACCAGGCCTTGGCGCTGGTTCGCAGCACGTCGTCAACCGCGCATTGTCTGAGTGCTGGCGGAAGCGGCAGCGCGCAGTTGTCATCGACGAACTGCTCCGCCTCGGCCTGCGTAGGGCGCCCGTTCTCGAACCAGCCAAGCATGGTCTGTCGCCGCACTTCATCCATGGGCTCCGGCGCGGGAGGCGATGCGGCGACGAGCACGACACCGGCGAGTCCGGCAAGACCGGCAACGCCATCGCGCGCCTGCGCCGCGGCCAGCGTGGCGATCTTCCCGCCCATGCTGTGCCCGATGACACACCAGCGCGTGGGCTGGCGCTCGACGACCTGGTCCACGAACCAGGCCACCTGTGCGCCCACACCTGCATCGTCCAGCGGCTCCGCATCGCCGAAGCCGGGAATGTCCAATGCCACACACTCAAAACGCTCCGCCAGCTGCTGGATGACAGCATTCCATTCCTTGCGGCTGCCCCCGAGGGCGTGCAGAAAAAACAGCGTCGGCTTTGCCATGCACCACCTCGGTCACAAGAGCTCCATGGTGACGAGGCGCTCGTCCACGCGCCGTGCAGATGAGTTCGCAAGGTGCACCGCGCGGCTGCATACCGGATGCCAGCGGCTCGACGCAGGTTCTTGCGGGTCGACGGGGCGCATGCCACAACGTCGCGACGTGTGCCGAGCGATGACCGCGCGGCGTCGCGCGGTGATGCGCCGCGGCGCCGGGTGGGCGCCGCACGCGGGCGAGCGAGTCTCAGAACTCCTGCCAACTGGTCTCGTTGCTGACCGCAGCCAGTGCCGGCCGCGGCATTGCAGGGGTGCTACGGCCAACGACGGCTGGCTTCGGCTTTGCCGTCTTTGCGACCGAAAGGCTGGACAGCAGCGCGGTGACGGCCGCACCACCGGCTGCATCGGTCTTGAATACCGCGACAGCGTCGGTGAGATGGACGGCCTGCTCTTCCAGCGAGCGCGCCGCTGCCGTTGCCTCTTCCACCAACGCGGCGTTCTGCTGCGTGGTCTCGTCCATCTGGGTGACCGTCTGATTGACCTGCTCGATCCCTGCCGACTGTTCCTGCGACGCAGCGGAGATCTCGCCCATGATGTCGGTGACGCGCTGCACGCTGGCAACCACTTCGGTCATCGTCGTGCCGGCGCTATGCACCAGCGCCGAACCCTCGGCGACACGCTGTACCGAGTCATCGATCAAACTCTTGATTTCCTTGGCAGCGCCGGAGGAGCGCTGCGCGAGCGTGCGCACCTCGCTTGCCACCACCGCAAAACCGCGCCCCTGGTCGCCTGCACGTGCGGCTTCCACTGCCGCGTTCAAGGCCAGGATATTGGTCTGGAACGCGATGCCATCGATGACGGAGATGATGTCGGCGATCTTCTTGGACGAGGCCTCGATTCCTGCCATGGTCTCGACCACCTTGCTCACCACCTGCCCACCCTGTGCGGCGACGCTGGCGGCGCCGATGGCGAGCTGATTGGCCTGGCGCGCGCCCTCGGCATTCTGCCTGACCGTCGAGGTGAGCTCTTCCATCGAGGCGGCGGTTTCTTCCAGGTTGGCCGCCTGCTGCTCGGTGCGCTGCGACAGATCCTGGTTGCCCGCAGCGATCTCGCTGGCCGCGCCCTTGATCGAAATGGCAGAGGTCTTGATGCCGGTGACGATCTCGGCAAGCTGCGTGGCAGTGGCGTTGGCATCGTCGCGCATCTGTGCGAAGACACCACGGAACTCGCCGCTCATGCGCGCGGTGAGGTCGCCTGCGGCAATGGACTGCAACAGACCGGACAGCGACTGCAGGTTGCCGTCGGCGGTGGACATCAAGGTGTTGAGGCTCTCCACCATGACGCGGAAGTCATATTGAAAACGGTCCGCATCGCCGCGGGCAGTGAAATCGCCATCGGCAGCGGCCAGCGCGAGATGCTTGATCTCGGTATTCATCGCGCCAAGGTTCTGCTTGACCTGCACCATGGTCTCGGTGAGCACGGCCTTCTCGCCGGGCAGCTTGTCCATGTCTTGGCTGAGGTCGCCGATCGCATAGCGCCCCATGATCTGCGCAAGCTTCGCCGTGACCGCAATGTGCGAGGCCACCAGGTCATTGGTGTCGTGCGCCATACGCCCGTAATTGCCCGGAAACGCCGATGCGTCGATGCGGAAACTGGTCTGCCCGTCGTCGTGACGTTTTGCCATGTCGGCCTGCGCAGCAAGCAGGTTCTGCAGCTGCAGTTGCATCTTGCTCATCGCGTTGAGCAGGCGTCCGCTTTCATCCTTGGCCTGCGTGTCCACATCGTTGTCCAGATTGCCGCCTGCAATCGCCTCGGCGGCACGCGTGGCCCGGCCCAGGGGCAGCGTCAGGCTGCGGGTGATGGTGAAGGCAAGCAGGCTGCTGATGAGCACCACCGCCACGCCACCGATGATCAGCAGGGTCTTGCCCCGGTTCATCGCGGCAACCGCATCGTCGTAGGATTGCGCAGTCTGCTTTTCCTGCAGCTTGACGTTCTCGGCGATCTTGGCCTGCCAGACGAGCATCGCCGGGCGCGCCTTCTCACTTAGAAACAGCTGTGCTTCGTCGTCTTTGTTTTCCGCCGCCAGTGCAATGACCTGATCATTCAAAACACGCGAAACCTCGCGAGCGGCATCGATTTCGGCGCGGAGCTTGAGGCCGGCATCGGTCGCAGGATACGTCTCAAGCGCCTTTCGCTCGTCCGCGTAGCGCTGACGTTGTTCCTTGACGGCTTGAGCAGCCTGCTCATTCAACTCGTCAGACGTCACCATCGCCAGCGTTCCAAGTGCAATGAAGATATTGGAGTTGGCATCGCGCATGGCGTTGCTGAGCTGCATCTTGGCCACGTTGACCTTGACGATGGAGTCCATCTCGGCACGGGCGCTGGCCATGGTGCTCAGGCCCGTGGCCACCAGCAAGCCCGACAACAGAATGAGAATACCGAAGGCCATCCCCAGTCGGCGGCCAACGTTGTAGCGCTGCAAGAACGTGTTCATCAGTGGGTTCGACCAGAAATATGGAAAGAGGCAGGCATGCACCACGTGTGCAATGCCTGTGCTCCGTCTATATCGACTCGCTATTGAGCGACTGAATACCTTGCCTGACAAAAAGGCATAGCTCCACTGCAACGACCCGAAACCGATTCAGTATTCGATGCTCAAGCAATTCGCGGGCAGACGTGCGGGCTGTGTCTGGTGGTGCTCCCATCAATCGAACCGAGAGATAACATCTATTGCAACGGCAGCGCGCTCCGCAGGCGCAGCGCGAAGATGTGAACGCGTGGCGACGCCAGACAATCGTTACTCATGTGCCAAGTGATCGTTTCAGGCTCAGTCGCTCTGTCATGCGTCAGCGTGCCTGGATAGCAAGCGAAGGACATGTCCCACGTGGCTGTGCAATAGCGTGAGCAGTTCGCGGCCAGTTCAAGCTGATTGATCCAGGCCGGGTCGACACCTTCTTGATCAGACCCGATAAAGACATCGTGCTGACGCGTGCTCGCTAATGTGCAGCTGCTGTGCGTCGCACCGCTGCTGTACTGACGCGTTGAGCACGACAGACTGGTCTGGCCAGATCAGCGAGACAGGTGCTGGTGCATGTTTGCTCCATCGGATTGCACGCTGAAGACCCGCGCGACTTCGATGCCAAGGAAATCTCACGAAGCGGCGCAGCCATGCCGTTCATCCGCAGCAACCTTGAACACGCGGTTCGCTTGAGCATCGACGGATCTGACGCGGCGGCTCAAGGGCCGGCCTGCTCTGACCGCATCAGACCCCGATCAGGGCGACGACGCTACGCCAACGCAAGCGCCCGCCCGCACCGCTAGGCAGACCCGGACCGCACGGCATCTTTACGCAGCAGGGCCGACGCTCCTCCGTGCCCGATCAGGCTGGAGGTCAGCGATCAGGGTGGCCGGGTGGGCCGGGTGGACGTGCAGGAAACAAAAACCCCCGATTTCTCGGGGGTTTTGGACTTTCTGGGATGTCCCCGGAGGGTTCATCTGGTGCGCCCGGAGGGATTCGAACCCCCGACCAATGGCTTCGGAAGCCACTACTCTATCCGGCTGAGCTACGAGCGCCTGGCCGGGCATTATGCCAGACCGGCGCCAGCCGCGCGATGTCCGGCAGTTCCCGGCAAGGCGCTTGGGTGAGCCGCCGCCGGCGACCACGTGAACCAGCCTCGGCAGCGGAAGCAGAAGCAGCTCGCTTCAGGCCAGCCATGCGATGGCCTCCACCCGCCAGCGCTGGGCGCCCGCACGCCCCGCTGCCGTCTGTCGTGCTTGTCCGAGGTCATGCACACCCAACCCAAGCCCGTCCGGTTCCCTGCTCCTCCTGTTTCCCTGCTCCTGCTGCTCCTGCTGTTCTCCAATTTTTCCTGTCCCCCTACACACCTGCCCACCTGATGCCCGCTGCCTGCGCAATGCGCGGCGCGCCAATCTCCGCATGGCCGGGGCCGGGGCGCGCTGCTACCCTTTGCGGCATGAGCAAGCATGGGTTTGAACAGGCTGCGGCAGCGCCCGCGCTGACGTGGTCCGAACGGTTGGGGCAGTACTGGAAGCTGGTGCGTGGCGACCGCCCGATCGGCAGCCTGCTGCTGCTGTGGCCCACCTGGTGGGCACTGTGGCTGGCCGCGGACGGCCTGCCGCCGTTGTGGACGTTGTTCGTGTTCACCGCAGGGGTCTGGCTGACCCGCTCGGCCGGCTGCGTCATCAACGACTACGCCGACCGTTGGCTGGACCCGCATGTCGAGCGTACCAAGACCCGCCCACTGGCCACCGGTGCGGTATCCGGACGTGAGGCGTTGTGGGTGTTCGTGGCGCTGATGTTGGTGGCGTTCGCACTGGTGCTCAGCCTCAACTGGTTGACCGTGGCGCTGAGCGTGCCGGGCGTGTTTCTGGCTGCGAGCTATCCCTATCTGAAACGCCATACCCACCTGCCGCAGGTCTACCTGGGCATGGCGTTCGGCTGGGGCATTCCGATGGGCTTTGCAGCCGTCCAGGGCAGCGTGCCGTTGCTGGGCTGGCTGCTCTATGCGGCCAATATCCTGTGGGCCACCGCCTACGACACCTGGTACGCCATGGTCGACCGCGACGACGACATCCGCATGGGCAGCAAGTCCACCGCCATCCTGTTCGGCAAGTACGATCTGCTGGCGCAAGGCGCGCTGTATGCGCTGATGTTCGCCACCTTGGCGGCGGTTGGCCTGCGTGCCGCGCTCGGCGCTGCCTATTGGGCAGGCCTGGGCGTGGCGGCGCTGCTGGTGGTCTACGAATTCCGCATTGCCCGCCACCGCGAACGCGGCCCGTGCTTCCGCGCCTTCCTGCACAACAACTGGGTGGGCCTGGCGATCTTCCTCGGGATCGCGATCGCGGTGGCAGCACGTTAGCAGCGGGAATTGGGAATCGGGAATTGGAGTCCGGGGATCTGGGATCTGGAATCTGGAATCTGGAATCTGGGATTGGCAGGCGGCAGCGTTCGACAGACAAGGGCCCGTTGAATGATGTGCTTCGCGCATGACAAGCGTTGACCGATCCAAAGCGAAGCCTGCGCCGCAGGGCACCACTCCGCAGGCAGCAAGCCCCTCTCCTACGGGAGAGGGGTTGGGGTGAGGGTACGGGACCACGCAGCGCCTGCAGCACCCCACTGACGTGTCTTTGCGCTTTCTTCTAAAGCCACGTCAAACAGAAACCGCATCCATCACGGCACCCGCGCGCACATCCATGCATCCACCCGCTGCACGCCTGCGCGGCGCAAGGCCCTGGCCGCCGCATGCAGCGTGGCGCCGGTGGTCATCACGTCGTCCACCAGCGCCACGTGCGCCGGTAATGCGCCACGCGCCACGAATGCGTCGCGCACGTTGCGCTGCCGCTCGATTGCGTCAAGCTCGGATTGCGGCGCAGTTGCACGCACACGCCGCAGCAACGGCAGACACGGCAGGCGCAGCGCGCGGCCCAGCGGCCTGGCCAACTCAAGCGCCTGGTCGTAACCGCGCTGACGCAAGCGCTGGCGGTGCAGGCTCACCGGCACCAGCGCCTGCGGTCGCGGCAGGCTGGCGCAGCGCCTGGCCATCAGCTCGCTGAGCAGACGCCCCGCCGCCAGGTCCTGGTGGAACTTGAAGCGCCGCAGCAGGCCATCCACCGGCCAGCGGTAGGTAAAGCAGGCATGCACGCGCTGCAGTGGCGGGGGTTGCTGCAGGCACTGCCCGCACAACGCCACGCCATCGGACGCGAACAGCGGGCTGGCGCAGCACAGGCAGGCACGGCCGTGCTCGGGCAGCGCGGCGCGGCAGGACGGGCATAGATCGCAGTCGGCCATGCCCGCCTCGGCACAGACCAGGCACAGGCTCGGCAGCAGAAACCGCAACACCCGCTGCGGCCACCTGTAAACCGAGCCCACCCCATTGAAGTTGACAGCCTCTTCCATGCTCACCAGACTGCCTGGCTTCCAAGCCGCTGACTGTCAGGAAACTCCGATGTCTGTTGTCGTCCGCCATGACTGGGATCGCAAAGAGCTGCAGGCGCTGTTCGATCTGCCGTTCCCCGAGTTGCTGCACCACGCAGCCAGCGTGCACCGCGCGCATTTCGATCCGGCGCAGGTGCAGGTCTCCACGCTGTTGTCGGTCAAGACCGGCGGCTGCCCGGAAGATTGCGCGTACTGCCCGCAGGCGCAGCGCTACGACACCGGCGTGACCGCGCAGAAGCTGATGGAGACCGAAGAGGTCGTGGCCAAGGCGCGCCAGGCCAAGGCGGCCGGCGCCTCGCGCTTCTGCATGGGCGCCGCCTGGCGCTCGCCCAAGGAGCGCGACATCCCCAAGGTGGCCGCGATGATCCGCGAGGTCAAGGCCATGGGCCTGGAGACCTGCGCCACGCTCGGCATGCTCGACGCCGGCCAGGCGCGCGCGCTGAAGGACGCCGGGCTGGACTACTACAACCACAATCTGGACACCGCGCCGGATTACTACGACTCGATCATCCACACCCGCCAATACCAGGACCGGCTCAACACCCTGGAGCATGTGCGCGACGTGGGCCTGAAGACCTGCTGCGGCGGCATCGTCGGCATGGGCGAAACCCGCGACCAGCGCATCGGCCTGCTGCTGGCACTGGCCACGCTGCCGGCGCACCCGGATTCGGTGCCGATCAACCAGCTGGTGCAGGTCGCCGGCACGCCGCTGCATGGCACCCAGCAACTGGATCCGTTCGAGTTCGTGCGGATGATCGCCGTGGCCCGCATCACCATGCCCAAATCGATGGTGCGCCTGTCCGCCGGCCGCGAAGCGATGAGCGACGAGCTGCAGGCACTGTGTTTCCTGGCCGGCGCCAACTCGATCTTCTACGGCGAAAAACTGCTCACCACCGGCAACCCGGACACCGAACGCGACCAGGCCCTGTTCCAGCGCCTGGGCCTGCGCCCGATGCAGATCACTGTCGATGCCGCCGACCACGACCACCCGGGCACCGTGCATGCGGACATCACCTGCGGCCAGGCCTGCGAACGCGCGGCATGACCGCGCAGCGCCGCATCGTCGGCTGAGCCCGCACCGCGCCTGAGCCGTCCTGCGGCGATGGGCGGGGCCGGCGGCAGGCGTTGCGTTGGAGACAGCGCCTACCTGCAGCCGATCCTGCGGCAGCGCCTGATCGGGCCATCGCCAACCCGCGATGGCACCGGATGCAGGACCGGCCCTCAGCCAGCGCATGCCCGGAGCCGGTTACAAGCACTATCACCCGATCATCCGGACCGTGGCAGAAGCGCGCCGCCGACAGCGCGACGCAATCGATCACTCCATCGCACTGCGCCCTGCAGGTTCGCCGTTGCCGCTGTCGTGGACTTTGAGCGGTCACAGACCGCCTTGACGCGCGAGGCCTCCGGCAACCGCCGCCGGGCTTGCACGCGCTTTCCAGCACCCCGACGCCATGGGCCATCACACTGCACCGGCTGTCGGTGTCGGCTGGGCGAGGTGACCGCGGCACGCTACGCTAGCGGACCTTTTTCGATGTCGACTCCCCATGGCTCGCCCCGATCTGCACGAACGGATTTCGTCGCTGCGCAAGTTGCGCCTCGCCCAGGAACGGGTACGGGTACGCCGCCAGGTCGGTCGCCGCGATGGCGTGCGCCTGGAGATCGATGGCCGCTGGCTGACCGGGTTCTGCTCCAACGACTATCTGGGCCTGGCGCAGCAGTTCGAAGTGGTGGCCGCCTTGCAGGACGCGGCCGCGCGCGATGGTGCCGGCGCCACTGCCTCGCATCTGATCTGCGGCCACCACACCGCACACGAGACGCTGGAGCGCGAAATCGCGCAGTGGCTGGGGTATCCATCGGCGCTGCTGTTCGGCAGCGGCTTCATCGCCAACCTGGCCGTGCAGCAGGCCTTGCTCAGCGAAGAAGACGATGTCTGCGTGCAGGACCGGCTCAATCACGCCAGCCTGCTCGATGCCACGCGCCTGGCCGGCTGCCGGCTGCGGCGCTATCCGCATCTGGATGTGGAAGGCGCGATGCGCCAGCTCAAGGGTGCCCCCGAGGGCGCGGCGATGCTGGCCAGTGACGGCGTCTTCAGCATGGATGGCGATGTGGCGCCGCTGCGCGCGTTGAGCCTGGTGGCACGCATGCAGGAGGCCTTGTTCTACGTCGACGATGCGCACGGAGTTGGCGTGCTCGGCCCGCAGGGGCGCGGCTGCGTGGCCGATGCCGGGCTGGGCGTGGCCGAAGTGCCGCTGCAGTTGGTGACGCTGGGCAAGGCGCTGGGCGGCTATGGCGCCGTGGTGGTCGGCGATGAGGCACTCATCCGTCACCTGGCCGAAACCGCGCGCCCCTACATCTACACCACGGCCCTGCCGCCGGCGCAGGTCGCCGCGACCCTGGCCGCAGTGCGCCTGGCGCGTCGCGACGACTGGCGGCGTGCGCGCCTGGTCGAACTGATCGGCAGCTTCCGCGATGGCGCGCGCCGGCATGGGTTCGAACTGATGGCCTCCGATACCCCGATCCAGCCGCTGCTGTGCGGTGAAGAAGCCACGGTGATGGCGATGTCGGCCGCACTCGAGCAGGCCGGGTTCATGGTCGGCGCAATCCGCCCACCCACGGTGCCCGAGGGCAAGGCACGCCTGCGGGTGACCCTGTCGGCCCTGCATACCCCGCAGCAGGTGCAGGCGCTGATCGAGGCGATCGTGCAGGCGCGCGACGTGGTCAGCCGGCAACCGCTGCGTGCCTCTGCCTGAGGCGAGCCGCAGTTACTGCATGGCCTGCGCTGAAAGCAGCAGCGGTTACCCGACCAATGCATCGCCTGCACCAGGCGCGCGCGCGACGGGCGGCAAGCGCGCGCCGATTCCCCGTTGCAACCGGCCCAGCATGCATCGCACCGGTGATGCAGCGTTTGCGTGTTCGCCATCGATGGCCTCTTTTCACTGACATGCCGCCGGCGACACCACACACAGCCTCGGCGGCGCAGCGCCGCGTATGGGAAGCCTTGTCGCTGCTGTATCTGGACACCGACAGTCGCGACGACGATGGCATCGCCTACGTGCTGGCCGCCTCGCCGTTCACCCTGATGCAGTTGCGCACGATGTTGTTGCACGAGGTGCACCCGGTGCTGATCGGCAATCTGCGCAGCGTGGCCGGCGTGTGGGACGGATTCGATCCCGAGTGGTTGGCCGCGGCGATCCAGGCGCGGCGTGCACGGCGCTGGCGCTGGCCGGCGCGTTGGTGCTGGCGCGGCTATGCGCGCACGCAGTGGGCGTTGCTGGCCCCGAAGATCGGCGCGCTGCGTGCAGCCGTCTCGCACTGACGCCGACGCGCAGCAGCAGCGCCGTACCTAAACACCCAAGCGCCGATCGGCAAACTGCAATCGGCGGCAAGACCACCACCATCCAGTATTTCTGAGCCCTGTCGCAGCACCAACGCGCCGCAATCAACGCGTATCGGCACGCAACAATCGGCGACAATGCGCCCATGCATATCGATGTCATCGGCCATGGGCCTGCGCTGGTTCTCCTGCACGGTTGGGCACTGCACGGCGGGGTGTTCGCGCCGCTGGTCGAGCGCTTGTCACCGCACTATCAACTGCATCTGGTCGACCTGCCCGGGCACGGCTTCAGTCGCGACGACAGCACGCCACTGGCTCTACCGTATGTGGTCGCGGCCATTGCCGCCGCCACCCCGCCTGCGGTGTGGCTGGGCTGGTCGCTGGGCGGGCTGTTTGCGCTGCATGCCGCCGCCACCCAACCGCAGGTGCGCGGGCTGGCGATGATCGCGGCCACGCCGCGTTTCGTGCGGGGCAGCGAATGGCCGGACGCAGTCGAGCGCGACGTGTTCGTGCAATTCGGCAAAGAGTTGACGCGCGATTACCGCGGCACATTGGAGCGGTTTCTGGCGCTGGACACGCTCGGCTCGGCGCATGCACGCAGCGAACTGCGCAGCCTGCGCGAAACGCTCACCGCACGCGGAGAACCGGCGCCCGAGGCCTTGCAGCAGGGACTCACCCTGCTCGAACGCACAGACCTGCGCCGTGCCTTGCCGCAGCTCGCACGCCCCAGCCTGTGGATTGCCGGCCAGCGCGATCGCCTGGTGCCTGCCGCCGGCATGCATGCTGCCGCTGCGCTCACCCCGCATGCGCAGGCGCTCACCATTGCCGGCGGTGGCCACGCCCCCTTTCTGGGTCACGCCGATCAAGTGAGCGAGGCACTGCAACGCTTCGTTGCGTCCGTGCCGTGAGCGGATCGCCGATCATGCAACATCGCTGATCGAGGACATACCGCATGGATCTTGGAATCGCCGGCCGCTGGGCCCTGGTCTGCGCCGCCAGCAAGGGACTGGGCCTGGGTTGTGCACGCGCCCTGGCCGGCGAAGGCGTCAACGTGGTCATCGTCGCGCGCGGCCGCGACGCGCTGGAGCATGCGGCCGAGGCAGTGCGCGCGGTTCCCGGCGCTGGCGAGGTGCGCAGCGTGGTCGCCGATATCGCAACGCCGCAGGGACGCAGCGCCGCGCTCGCCGCCTGCCCGCAGGTGGACATCCTGATCAACAACGCCGGCGGCCCGCCGCCGGGCGATTTCCGCCACTGGGAACGCGACGATTGGCTACGCGCGCTGGACGCCAACATGCTCGCCCCGATCGACCTGATCCGCGCCACCGTCGATGGCATGCGTGCGCGCCGCTTCGGCCGCATCGTCAACATCACCTCCAGTGCGGTGAAGGCGCCGATCGACATCCTGGGCCTGTCCAACGGCGCACGTGCCGGCCTCACCGGCTTCGTTGCCGGGCTGGCGCGCAGCACCGTGGCCGACAACGTCACCATCAACAACCTGCTGCCCGGCCAGTTCGCCACCGACCGCCTGCGGGGCAACTTCGCCACCATCGCGCAGCAGCAGGGCAGCACGCTCGAAGAAGTCGCCGAGCGCAAGCGTGCGGGCATCCCGGCGGCGCGTTTTGGCGAGCCGGACGAATTCGGCGCGGCCTGCGCATTCCTGTGCGCCGCGCAGGCCGGCTACATCACCGGGCAGAACCTGCTCATCGATGGCGGCAGTTATCCGGGCACGTTCTAGCGCCGCGCCCGGCCCCATCCATCGATTCCCTCCGCCTCGCCCAGAGGCGACAATAGCGCCGTAATGAATAGCACTTTCGACCCCCGCCACGTCCGGCGCGCGTTTGCGCGTGCCGCCAGCAGTTATGCCGCCGCCGCCGCGCTGCAGCGCGAAGTGGAAACGCGCCTGCTCGAATCGCTCGACTACCTGGGCGAGCAGGTGCCCAAGGTGGTGCTGGATGTCGGCGCCGGCCCCGGCCATGCCAGCGCTGCGATCAAGAAACGCTGGCCCAAGGCGCAGGTGATCGCGCTCGACCAGGCCATGCCGATGCTGCGCCAGGCGCGCAAGGCAGCCGGGTGGTGGAAGCCGTTTGCGCAGGTCTGCGCCGATGCGCGCGCACTCCCCGTCGCCGATGGCAGCGTGGATGTGATCTTCAGCAATTTGTGCCTGCAATGGGTGGAAGACCTGCCGGCGGTGTTCGCCGGCTTCCGCCGCGCCCTGCGGCCGGGCGGCCTGCTGCTGTGCTCGACCTTCGGCCCGGAGACCCTGATCGAGCTGCGCGATGCCTTCGCCCAGGCCGACCCCGCCCCGCATGTCAGCCGCTTCCCGCCGATCGCGCAGTTCGGCGATGCCCTGCTGATGTCCGGCTTCCGCGACCCGGTACTGGACCGCGACCTGTTCACGCTCACCTACAACGACCTGCCCGCCCTGATGCGCGAGCTGCGGGCAATGGGCGCCACCAACGCGCTCAGCAATCGCCGCGCCACGCTGACCGGACGCGGCCGCTTTGCCGCCGCCAGTGCCGCCTACGAACCGCTGCGCCGGCCCGACGGCACCCTGCCCAGCTCCTGGGAAGTGATCTATGCACACGCCTGGGCTCCGGCGCCCGGCGCGCCCATCCGCGAACAGGGGCATGACGTCGCCAGCGTGCCGGTGGCCTCGATTCCGATCCGCCGCCGCCGCGATTGAGGCAGTGCACAGTGGTCGCGCCCGTGCGCCGGTTCCGGTGACACACAGTATTGCGCCGGCGCCGCTGTGCAGTGGCCGGGCGCAGCCGCCACACCCGGTAGAATTCATCCGCTAAAGGCTTCCCCTGCCCGGCGTTGCCCGCCGGCGGCCTTCCCCTCTGTTGCGGCCCCCCGCCCCCATTGGCGTTCCCCATGTTGAAGTGGCTCCTCATCGCGCTGTTCATCGCATCGGCGCTGTACATCCATTACCGCGGTCGCGTGCGGCACCGGCTCAGCCGGCAGCTGCTGGACCATTCCACCTTCATGGCGCCGATCAACACGCTGATGTATCTGTGTTCGCGCGTGCCGACCACGCCGTTCATCGACCCGGGCAAGGAGTTTCCCGAGCTGGCGCCGCTGCGCGCCCACTGGCCGGTGATCCGCGATGAAGCGGTGGCGCTGCAGCAGATGCAGAAGATCCGCGCCGCCGACGGCTATACCGACATCGGCTTCAATTCGTTTTTCCGCCGCGGCTGGAAGCGCTTCTATCTGAAGTGGTACGGCACTGCGCACCCGTCGGCAGCCGAGCTGTGCCCGCAGACCACCGCGTTGCTCAAATCCATCCCCACGGTCAAGGCGGCGATGTTCGCCGAGCTGCCGCCGGGCAGCGAACTGCGCCCGCACCGCGACCCGTTCGCAGGCTCCATGCGGTTGCATCTTGGCCTGGCCACGCCCAACGACGACCGCTGCTTCATCGACGTCGACGGCCAGCGCCACAGCTGGCGCGATGGCGAGTGGACCATGTTCGACGAGACCTATATCCACTACGCGCGCAACGACACCGACCAGGACCGCATCATCCTGTTCTGCGACATCGAGCGCCCGATGCGCTGGCGCTGGGCGGCGGCAGTGAACCGCTTCGTCGGCCGCAGCCTGCTCTCGGCCGGTGCCTCACCCAATCAGGAAGGCGACAAGACCGGCGGCATCAACCGCGTGTTCCGATACTTCTACGCCGCGCGGCTGAAGGCCAAGGCGTTGAAGGAACGCAACAACCCGCTCTACCAGGTGCTCAAGTGGAGCATCTTCATCCTGGTGGTGGTCGGGATCGTGTTGTTGTAACCCGGACCACCCGCGTAGGAGCGCGCTTGCGCGCGATGAGGCGTTACCGGGAATGCCGCATCGCGCGCAAGCGCGCTCCTACGCCGGGCTGGCTGCGCCGATCACGGCACTCAGCGCGACACCTGCGCGATCCACTCCTGCAGGTTGTAGTAGTTGGTGACGCGGGTGATCTTGCCCTCGCGCACCTCGAAAAAGGCCCCGCCCTGCAGTACGTAGGTCTGCCCATTGGCTTCCGGCAGGCCTTCGTCGGTGGTGTGGTAGACCCCGTGCACCACGTATTCGGCCCCCACGCGCGTGCCGTCGTCGCTGGCGGTGATCACGACATCGCGCAGCTGCTCGCGGTAACTGTCGTTCATGCGCTGCAGGAAGGCGGCAAAGTCCGCACGTCCGATCTCGCGTGGGCCCTGGTTGAGGTCATGCGCGACATCGTCGGCCAAAAACGCCAACATGCCGTCCCAATCGCCGCGGTTGAATGCTTCGTAATAGGCCTGGACCAGGCCGGTGGCGCGTTGCCGATTGCTCTCGCTCATGCTCGAACCTGCCGCTGGGAAAGCCGCATCATAGGCTCGCAGTCACGGCCCTTGCACCACCAGATCGCGATGGAAGTAATAGACCTCCTGCAATAGGAAGCGCCAGCTGGTGTGGAAGCTGCGAAAGCGCGTGCTGGGCGTGGACGAGGCCAGCGCGTCCACGCCCAGTTCCTGACTGAGCCGCAGCGCGCGCGCCATGTGCAGCGGGTCGCTGACGATGATGGCCCGGTGCATGCCATGGCGGGCCATCAGCACGCGGGCCTGTTCCAGGTTCTGCCGGGTGGTGCGCGAGACCGTCTCGATCACGATCGCGTCCGGCGGTACACCGTGACGCAGCGCGTAACGGCGTGCCACCTGCGACTCGGCAAAGCGCGCGCCGTTGCCGAAGCCGCCGGTAAACAACAGGCGCGGTGCATACCCTTGGGCGTACAGGTCCAGCGCATGCCGGATGCGTTCTTCGAACACCGGTGAGGGACGTGCGTCGTAGGCGGCCGCACCCAGCACGATGATCACATCGGCCGGTGCGGCCTGGTCGCGGTCGCCCACCCACACGATCCACCCGGCCACCGCCACTAGCCAGATCACCGCCAGCATGCATAACCGCCAGCCCCAGCCCCACAGGCCGAGCCCGCGCCGACGCCTGCTCACGCGGCGGCCCAGGGCACTGCGTCCAGGTCGACGTTGCCGCCGGACAGGATCACCCCCACCCGCTTGCCGGCAAACCGCGCCGGGTCGGCCAGCAGCGCCGCCAGCGTGATCGCCGACGACGGCTCCACCACCTGCTTGAGCACCTGCCAGATCAGCCGCATCGCCTGCACCACGGCGGCATCGTCCACGGTGATCACCTGCGCGCCAGCCGCCTGCAGCAGCGCGAAATTCGGCGCGCCCAGGGTGCCGCGCAGACCGTCGCAGACGGTGTCGGGGATGAAGTCGACCAGGCGCTGCCCGGCCGCCAGCGAGCGTGCGGTGTCGGCCGCCCCGCTGGGCTCGGCCAGCACCAGCGCGCATCCGGGGGCGGCCTGCAGCGCCAGGGCTGCCCCGGCAGCCAGCCCGCCACCACCGACCGGCGCCAGCACCACGTCCAGCCCACCGCTCTGGTGCAGCAACTCCAGCGTGGCCGTGCCCTGCCCGGCGATCACCGCCGGATCGGTGTACGGATGCACGAGGGTCGCCCCGACACTGGCCTGCACCTGGGCACATAGCTGCTCGCGCGCGGCGATGGTCGGCGCACAGCGCCACAGCGTGGCGCCGTGCCGGGAAATATTGGCCAATTTGGCGGCCACCGCGCCCTCGGGCACCACCACATGGCAGCCGATGCCGCGGGTACGCGCCGCCAGGGCAAGCGCCGCGCCGTGGTTGCCGGACGAATGGGTCACCACGCCACGCGGGGCCAGCGCGTCCGGCAGCGACCACACCGCGTTGCAGGCCCCGCGAAACTTGAAGGCGCCGCCACGCTGCAGATGCTCGGCCTTGAAGAACAGCTGCGCGCCACACAGCGCATCCAGGCTGTGCGAGGTCAGCAACGGTGTCGGCGCGCAGTGCGGGGCAATGCGCGCGGCGGCCTGCAGGACATCGGAATGGGCAAGAGGAACCGTGTCGATCATGCCTGCAAGATTAACGTATCGCCCTGCTCTTCACGGCTCGCACGCACACCGCCCGCGCATGCTGGATCGATGACAAAGCGCCACATTGCGGCACAGTTAAGGACCGATTCAATGCATCGGCTCGAAAGTGCCATCATGGTTGCAGGAGGGCACCATCCATGAAATTCCGTCTGATCTTCGCCGCCGGGCTCCTGGCCCTGGGCGGCTGTGCGACCTACGACTACACCGGAGGCGGGTCAGGCGGTTACTACCGTGGCGCGCCCGCCGTGCAGTATCGCTATCCGCCCGGATACTCGCCCTACTACGGCGGTCCTTATGGCGGCCCATACGGCGTGCCGTATGGCGCGGGCGGTATCGGGCTGTACGACTACCCGGTCTACCCGGTCTATCGTGGCGGCGGGTATTACTACCGCCCCAATGATCGTCGCCCGCAGTACCGTCCGCCGCGTCCCAATGGCTCGTTCAACAACGGCCCCCGTCCGAACGGGCCGCGCCCGCAGCAACCCAATCGCCCGCCGGCAACCGGCGCTCCGCCGTCACGGCCCCCGGCCCGCATTGGCGCACCGCCGCGCGTGATCCGCGAAATCCAGCGGCAGACCGCGCCACGCAACACGCGCGAGCAGATTCCGTGACAAGCTGACTGCGACAGGCCCCACAAATGGCAACATTGGGGGCTTGCGTTCAGCCGGCACTTGGTCGCAAGCTAGGTGCTCTGTGTGACCCGCCACGTCATCTTCTGACCCGGCCCGGCCCACTGACCGACTTATGTCGATGTCCGACAGGGAAATCTGGATCCCCCCTGTTCCGGCCCTGTCGGATATCGGCGCCTCCAATGCATAAAGCCCCGGCATGCCGGGGCTTTATGTTTTTGGCACTTGCTTGGCGGCGCGAGATGACGCTGCAGGCTGGATCCTCTGTCAGCACCCCACCGACGCAGAAAAAAATAAGGGTCGGCAGTCCCCCGACTACCGACCCTTACGCTACCCCGTCGCACGCGCGGCTGGCCCCTGTTCCAATTCCAGCCTTTGCGCCCATGTCGCAATGCCGCGACGGGTGCAGTAGGGATATCCGCACGATACATGCCAACTTGAGGGTCAGTATTCGATAGTGTGACTTAAATCACATTTTTGCCCGTCGAGTGACCTCGCTCGCCCTTCAGCCGATACTTTCGCGGCCGCCACCTTCCTTCTGCTCCTGGTCCACACGCCCATGTCTGACTCTTTCCATCGCTACGACGTCATCGTGATCGGCGGCGGCCATGCCGGCACCGAGGCCGCGCTGGCCTCCGCGCGTACCGGTGCGCGCACCTTGCTGCTGACCCACAACATCGAAACCGTGGGCGCGATGAGCTGTAACCCGGCCATCGGCGGGATCGGCAAGGGCCATCTGGTCAAGGAGATCGATGCACTGGGCGGGGCCATGGCGCACGCGGCCGATCTGGCCGGCATCCAGTGGCGCACGCTCAATGCCTCCAAGGGGCCGGCGGTGCGGGCCACCCGCTGCCAGGCCGACCGCAACCTGTATCGCAATGCGATCCGCCGCATGGTCGAAGCGCAGCCCAACCTGACCGTGTTCCAGGCGGCGGTGGACGATCTGATCATCCACAACGGCGCGACTGAAGCCGACAGCGTGCGCGGAGTCATCACCCAGACCGGGCTGCGCTTCGAGGCGCCGTCGGTGGTGCTGACCGCCGGCACGTTCTTGGCCGGCAAGATCCATGTCGGCGAAACCCAATACGCGGCCGGGCGCATGGGCGACCCGCCGGCGACCACCCTGGCCGCACGGCTGCGCGAGCGCCCATTCGGGATCGACCGCCTCAAGACCGGGACCCCGCCACGCATCGACGGGCGCACGCTCGATTACGGCGTCATGGCCGAACAACCCGGCGACGACCCGCTGCCGGTGATGTCATTCATGGGCCAGCGCAGCGACCATCCGCGTCAGGTCAGCTGCTGGATCACCCAGACCACCGAGCAAACGCACGAGATCATCCGCAGCGCACTGCATCGCTCGCCGCTGTACTCGGGCCAGATCGAAGGCATCGGCCCGCGCTACTGCCCGTCGATCGAAGACAAGGTGGTGCGCTTCGCCGAGAAGACCAGCCACCAGATCTTCGTCGAGCCCGAAGGCCTGGAGGTGACCGAGATCTATCCCAACGGTATTTCCACCTCGCTGCCATTCGATGTGCAGCTGGCGCTGGTGCGCTCGATCCACGGTTTTGCCAACGCGCACATCACCCGCCCCGGCTACGCCATCGAGTACGACTTCTTCGACCCGCGCGGGCTGAAGGCCTCGCTGGAGACCAAGGTAGTGGGCGGGCTGTTCTTCGCCGGGCAGATCAACGGCACCACCGGCTACGAAGAGGCGGCCGCGCAAGGCCTGCTGGCCGGGCTCAATGCCGCACGCCACGTGCATGGCCTGCCGGCGTGGTCGCCGCGCCGCGACGAGGCTTACCTGGGTGTGCTGGTGGACGATCTGATCACCCACGGCACCACCGAGCCGTATCGCATGTTCACCAGCCGCGCCGAATACCGGTTGCAGCTGCGCGAAGACAATGCCGATGCACGCCTGACCGGCGTTGGCCGCAGCATGGGCCTGGTGAATGACGCGCGCTGGGCGCGCTTTTCGGCCAAGCAGGATGCCGTGCAGCGCGAGAGCGCGCGGCTGTCCGCGCTGTGGGCCACCCCGGGCAATGCCCTGGGGCGCGAGGTGACGCAGACGCTGGGTGTGTCGCTGAGCCGCGAAACCAATGTGCTGGATCTGATCAAGCGCCCGGAACTCAACTACGCCAGCCTGATGCGCGTGCCTGCACTGGGGCCGGGCGTGAACGATGCGCAGGTCGCCGAACAGGTGGAAATCAGCGTCAAGTACGCCGGCTACCTGGACCGCCAGCGCGACGACATCGCGCGCCAGCAACGCCAGGAGACCACGCCCATTCCGGAAGGTTTCGACTATGCCGGCGTGCGCGGGCTGTCGATCGAAGTGCAGCAGAAACTCGAGCGCGTGCGCCCGCAACACATTGGCCAGGCGCAGCGCATCCCGGGCATGACGCCGGCGGCCATCTCGCTGCTGCTGGTGCATCTGGAGCGTGCGCGGCGCAGCCAGGTGGCGTGATCGGCCCGGGCGATCGCGGTGACGGTGGCAGCGATTGCTGGAGTTCCCAGGCAAACGTGCGGGGCGCCGAGCGGCAGTGAAGATCCGCCCACGAGCGGAGGGCATGACGCCTGAGGGACGGATGGTGAGCAGGCCCTGCATAACCTGAGCGGCCGGCGAGCAAATGCTGCGTCTGCCGTGCCTCTTCCGCACCTGATGGGTGTGGAGCCGGCTGCCGGGTGTCGCACCCGCACGCATGCACATCAACCAGTCCGCGGCAGCCATACGCGCAGTAACCCACATGCCTCGGCATGCCTGACAACGGGCTTCCGCATCAGCGTGCGTTGGCTGCGGGGACGTTGGTGGGACGCCTGACGCGTCACATCGCCACGCGATTGGTTTATCTACTGCAATGTGTTGCACGACCGCCGTCATCTACGGATTGACGGCCGTCATGCAGCATCGAACACGGATCAAGGCATGAAACGGCCCTTGTCTCCGCGCGCCGACGGCAGCTCACAGACCGGCATACCGGTGTCATATCTGGCAATGCGATGGACTATCCCGAATAACGAAGAAGCAAGCGAAACACGGGGGTATCAGCCGACCAGACGGTCCATGGAAACAGAAAAGATATTGCTATGATTTGCCAACGACGACACATTTTAACTAAATGAACGCATTTAGCACGTTAATCACCGCGACGTTCCGCATCGCCTGCCCTGTGCTGCTGGTGATGCTGGCCACGGTTAGTTCGGCCCACGCCAATACGGAAGAAGACGGCCGGTATTGGCTGAGTATCTACGCGCAGGGCAAGTTACCGGTTGAAAACCTGTACTGGAGCATGGATGTCCATCCGCGCTGGCGCGAGGAAGGCGAGCAGTTCGACCAGTTGATCCTGCGCCCGGCCGTGTTTTATCGGCTCAATCCCAAGGCCAGCGTCTGGATGGGGTACGACACCATCATCAGCCACCCGGCAGGCCAGCCGTCCAATCGCGAAAATCGTTGGTGGGGGCAATTTCAATACCAGTTCGACCCGATTGCCGACATCACCATTACCAGCCGCACCCGTCTGGAACAGCGCCATCGCGAAGACTTCAGCGATGAGGGCTACCGCGTGCGGCAGATGATCCGCGCCACGCGCCCGAGCGGTTTCAGTCCGCAGCTGTCCTGGGTGCTGTTCAACGAGTTGTTCGTCAACCTCGATCAGACGCAATGGGGTGCACGGCGCGGCATCGACCAGAACCGTGTATTCGTTGGCATCAACTGGAAATTCAACGCCATCGCCAACGTGGACGTGGGCTATCTGAACCAGTTCGTCAACACATCGGCAGTGGACCGCGAGAACCACGTGCTGATGACAACCTTCCGTTTCAACTTCTGACGCGTCGTGGCCGATGCAGCAGCGCGCCGCGACGCGCGCGCTGTGCATGCCGGCAAGCGCAGATGTTTCATCAGCTGCCTTTATTCCGGCAACAGCTGTTTGCGCAGCGTCTGGGCACAGAGCTCCACGGTGGTCTCGGCCGCCTGGATGACGCCACCCATGGTGATGAAGCCGTGGATCATGCCGGGGAAGCGATGGACCGTCACCTCCACGCCGGCCGCACGCAGGCGGTCGGCATAGCGCGCGCCCTCGTCATGCAGGATGTCCAGCTCGGCCAGCACGATCAGCGCCGGTGCAACGCCTGCCACCTCAGGTGCCAGCAATGGCGAAATCCGCCAGTCGTGCATGACTGCCGGATCCTTGAAGAGGTGCTGGTTGAAGAGTCGCACCGCCTCGCGAGTCAATGGCGGAATGTCGGCATTGGTCGAGCGTGAGGCATGCTCTGCGCTGCCTTCGCGCGCATCGGTCAGCGGGTAGAGCAGCAACTGGCAGCGCAGGGCAATGCCGGCATCGCGTGCGACCAGTGCCACGACGGCGGCCATGGCGCCGCCCATGCTGTCGCCGGCCACCGCCAGCCGCCGCACATCCGCACCTACCTGCTGCGGATGCGCCGCCAACCAGTGCAAGGTGGCGATGACATCTTCCACGCCCGCCGGAGCCGGGTGTTCCGGGGCGAGGCGGTAATCCACCGCCAGCACCTGACAACCGGCACACGCCGCCAACTGCCGGCATACATCGTCGTGCGACTCCAGGTCGCCCACCACCCCGCCACCGCCGTGCACGAACAGACAGGTCGGCGCCGGATCGTCGCTCAGGCCGGGCGGCCGGTACAGGCGCAGCGGCACGTCGCCGGCGGCAGTGGCGGCGCGCAGGTCGCGTACCTGCATCGGCAGCACCGGAAAGCCGAGCTGCGCGCTCATGCCACGCATCATGGCGCGCGCCTCCGGCAACGGCAGCGCCTCCATCGGCGGCGCGCCGCTCTGCTGCAATTGTGCAAACAGGCGGACGACATCTGGATCGAAGGACATGGCGACTCCATCATGCGCGGACGATGTGCGGAGCTTGCCAGATTGTTATGAGCCATCACCATTCATTTGCATAACCAAGCATGCGGAACAGTCCGGGCGCCCGCCAACGCCGCTGTTTACGAGGGCTCTCACCGCGGCCTGGCCGCTCGCATGACGGTGTTTGCTGCATCGCATCGCGCCCCTGCGCGATGCACGCGACGTCTGCGAATCCGCGGCCGGACAGAATCTGTTCGGCATGGCGGGCATGCACCGAACACCGATGCGTTGCCGTCACTGATACAGCGGCAGTGACGGCAACGGTGCGCTGCGGGTGCGGTCTGCAACGATGCGCCAAACGCCCGCTTCGGCGGTACCTGCAGATCCACCGGAGTGGCCAAACGCACTGCGGTGCAGGTGCGACGCGTACAGACAGCTGCAGTTGGGCACCACCCTGCCCGATCCGGCAAGGCCGCCTACCGCCCAAGATGCAGGATGCTCAGACGCCTGAGCAGGGTGCTCAGTCGTCTTCGGCAGCGGCTTCGCGGCCCTGCTGGCGGATCAGGTTTTCCTGGCGTGCGTCTTCGATCGAGGCGCGGATGGCGCGCACGTCGGCGCGCTTGGTGTCGAACTTGAAGCGGCCGGTGAGCACGCTGTCCGGGCGCAACTCGCCCTTCTCGAACAGCGCCCACATCTCCTCGCCGTAGTGGGTGTCCAGCAACTCCGGCGCAAAGCGGCCCAGGCAATCGCGCAGGTTGTGCACGTCGCGCAGCAGCATGTCGCGCGCGGCGTTGTTGCCCGCGGCACTGACCACCTGCGGGAAATCGATCACCACCGGGCCATCGGGCGAGACCAGCACGTTGTATTCGGACAGATCGCCATGCACCAGGCCCAGCGACAGCATCTTGACCACATCGCCGATCAGGCTGGCATGGAAGGCGCGTGCCTGTTCCGGCTCCAGCTCCACTTCGCCCAGGCGTGGTGCGCTGTGGCCGGCGTCGTCGGTGACCAGGTCCATCAGCAGCACGCCGTGGAAGTAACCGCGCGGCTTGGGCACGTGCACGCCGGCATCCACCAGCTGGTAGAGCGCATCGGCTTCGGTGTTCTTCCAGGCAGTCTCGGCTTCCTTGCGGCCGAACTTGGTGGCCTTGCCCATCGCGCGTGCCTGACGGCTGCCGCGCACCTTGCGGCCCTCCTGGTATTGCACGCGTGCCTGAAAGCTGCGCTGGGCCATGTCCTTGTAGACCTTGGCGCACAGGATGTCGTCGCCGGCGCTGACCACATAGACGGATGCTTCCTTGCCGCTCTTCAGTGGCCGCAACACTTCGTCGATGACACCGTCGTCGATCAGCGGCTGCAGGCCCGTGGGGGTTTTCATGGACGAAGGGGACCGATCCGAAACAAGTCAGCACCGATTATGCGGCAAGCAGGGTGAAGCGCTTACATGCCGGCGCGCACACTGCGACCGAGGGCATGCATTGGCGCAAGCGCTTACCATGCACAGGACCTGTCACGTACGCGACCCAATGCCCGAGCCTGCCACCAGCCGCCGCAAACGCCCCGCCGCCGTGGCCGCGGCCGGTAGCGAGCGCGGTCTGCCGCACGAGTTGATGCAGCAGATCGCCGCTGCCCAGGGCGACCCGGACTTCATGACCTCGCTGGGGCGCGGGCTGGTGGTGCTGAGCGTGTTCGCCCAGCACGCGCGCGAAGTGACCATGTCGCAGATCAGCCTGGAGACCGGCATCTCGCGCGCGGCGGTGCGGCGTGTGCTGCACACACTGGCCAGGCTGGGCTATGTCGGCGAGCAGGGCCGTGGCTACGTCCTGTTGCCGCGCGTGCTGGGGATCGGCGGTGCGTATGCGGCCTCGTCGTCGATGACCGCCGCAGCGCAGCCGGTGCTGGACGCGCTGCGCGACCAGTTGCACGAATCCTGCTCGCTGGGCGTGCTGGATGGCGACGATCTGCTGTACGTGGCACGCGCGGAAACGGTGCGCATCATGTCGATCGGGCTGCGCCCGGGCACCCGGTTGCCGGCGTATTGCACCTCGATGGGGCGGGTGCTGCTGGCGGCCCTGCCCGGCGACACCTTGCAGGCCTACCTGGAACGCACCACGCTGCGCCCGCGCACCGATCGCACGGTGACCCAGGCCTCGGCCCTGCTCGAGGTGCTGGCGCGCGCGCGCCGCGAAGGCATGTGCCTGACCGACCAGGAGCTGGAGATCGGTCTGCGCTCGATCGCGGTGCCGGTGCGCAATCTGCGTGGCGAGGTGATCGCCGCGCTCAACATCGGCGCCCAGGCCGGGCGTGTCAGCCTGCAGACCATGCAGACGCAATGGGTGGACCCGCTGAAACAGGCCGCGCAGCGGCTGGGTGCGTTGCTGAGCTGAAGACAGCCGGTGGTGTGCCGGCGCAGGCGCTGCAAGCCGGTGACGTTGCACATGGCCGGTGCGCACGCAGGACCGCTGCCCCGCACGCAGGCTCATCGCGGCCGGCGCAGGAAGCCCACCACCGCATCCACCCAGGCCGCGTGGCTGTCTTCGACATGCGCCACATGATCGGCATGCGGCAAGGTGACCCAGCTGCGATCTGCGCTGCGCAGGCGCGCGTAGACATGCGCATTGTCGGCCTGCGTGGCGATGGGGTCGTCGACGCCACGCAGCAGCAACACCGGCAAGCTGCTCACCTGCTCGGGCCGGAACGCGAACTGCTCCATCGCCCGCCAATCGGTACGGACCGGGTCGGCGGCCAGCGCCTGCGCAACGTAGGCGTCCCGCACGCGGGCCGGCGCGGCGCCGGCGGTAATGAAATCTTCGCCGGCTGCGGCAGCGGTGGTGGGTTCCCGCAGCGGCCGGGCCGGCGACGGCGTGGCGGCCGCTGGCGCATCGACATCGTCCGGGAAGCCATACAGCACCAGCGCCGACACCGCCTGCGGTTGCTGCTGGCCAAGCAGCAGCGCCACCCGCGCGCCGTTGGAATACCCGATCAGCGCCGGCGGCGGCAGCTCCGGATGCTGCCGGGCGATCCAGGCCAGGACCTGCTGCACGTCGTCCACCGCGCGCGTGGGCGTGTTCCAGCCGCTGCGGTCGCGCGCACTGCCGCCATAGCCACGCAGATCCACCGCATAGGCCGCGAACCCCGCCTGCGCCAGCGCGGCAAGCACCGAGCGCGCATCGGGCGCTTCGCCCGGCACCTGCAGGTCGAAATTGGGCAGCGCACTCCAGGTGCGGCCATGCACCAGCAGCACCGTGCCACGCGGCTGCGCGGGCACGCGCGACCACACGGCCAGTGACTGACCATCGTCGGCGCGCACCTGGGTCAGCCGGTGCCCGGTCCTGGCTGCGGTTGGGCAGGCGCGGCCAGCGAGACCAGCAGGAGCAGGAACAGGCAGGCGGGTCGGAACGTCATGCTATGTCTCGTGATGGGCGCGCTGACATCGGCAGGCAGCGCGGGGGGTGCGCAAGGCGGTGATGCCGCACCTCAGCGCTCGGCAGCCTGTTCCTGCAGGATGGGCGTTGCCAGCGCAAAGGCGTGGTTGGCCGCCGGCACGCCGCAGTAGATGGCCGCCTGCAGCAGTACTTCCTTGATCTGCTCGGGCGTGACGCCATTGTTGCGCGCCGCGCGCACGTGCAGCTTGAATTCTTCGTCGTGGCCCAGTGCGACCATCATCGACAGGGTGATCAGCGAGCGGGTATGCGCAGGCAGGCCGTCGCGGGTCCAGATGGTGCCCCAGGCGTAGCGGGTGATCAGGTCCTGGAACTCGCTGGTCAGCTCGGTGCGTGCGGCCAGCGAGCGGTCGACATGGGCATCGCCCAGGACGCGTCGGCGTTCGCGCAAGCCGGCCTGGTAACGCTCGTCTTCGTGCATGAGGGGCCTCGTTGGGGGAAGGATCAATCGGCCTGGAGAAAGCCCAGCACCGCGTCATTGAACGCAGCCGGCGATTCCAGGTTGCAGATGTGTCGCCCGGGCACCTGGGCGTAATGACCATCGGGCGCGGCGTAGGCGATCTCGCGCAGATTCGGCGGCGGGCAAACCGGGTCGTCGTCGCCGGCCAGGGCCAGCAGCGGCAGGGTGAGCCCGTCCAGCGCGCCGCGAAAATCCGCCTCGGCCACCGCCTGGCAACAGGCGATGTAGCCTGCCGGCGAGGTGGACACGAACGCGGCGGCGATCATGTCCAAACGCTGCGCATGGCTGAGGGCGAAGCCCGGCGTGAACCAGCGCTGCAAGGTGGCATCGATCAGCATCGGCAGGCCTTCGCTGCGCACCTGCTCGATGCGGGTTTCCCAGGTGGCGGTGTTGCCGATCTTCTGCGCGGTGGCGCAGAGCACCAGCCGCCGCAGCCGCTGCGCCGCGTGCAGGCCCAGCCACTGCCCGATGAGGCCACCGATGGACAGGCCGCAGAAGTCGCTGCGCTCGATCCCCAGCGCGTCCCATAGCGCCAGCACGTCCTGGCCCAGGTCGGCCACGCTGTACGGGCCGGCGGGCGTGTCCGAATACCCGTGGCCGCGGCGGTCGTAGCGCAGGATGCGGTAGTGCGGGGCGAAGGCGTCGATCTGCACGTCCCACATGTGCAGGTCGGTGCCGAGCGAATTGCAGAAGGTGAGCCAGGGGCGTCCTTCGGTACCGTCCAGGCGGTAGTGCAGGCGATGGGTGGGCAACTGGAGATAAGCCATCGGAGCACCGTCAGCGGGAAGAAGAACCGGCCAGCACGCGATCGATCCAGACCGAGGACATGCCGCGCCAGCTGTCGCTATCGAACACCGCCTGCAGTTGCGCGTGCGTGAGCACCGCGCTCACCTGTGTGTCCTCGCCCAGCACCTCGCGCAGATGCCGCTGCTGCGCCTGCGCGCGCGCCACCGCCTGTTCGACCAGCGCGTGGGCCTGCGGCTTGCCCAGCTGCGGGGCCAGCGCGAACACCGCCGCCTCGGCGTAGAGCACGCCGCCATGGCTGTCCAGATGCGCCCGCATGCGCGCGCGGTCCAGCTCCAGGTCGCGCAGGCAGGCCTGCATCTGCGCTAGGCTGCCGGCGGTAAGGCAGACGATCTGCGGCACGGTGTCCCATTCGGCATGCCATTGCCCGGCCGCGCGCTCGTGCGGCTGCGCCATCGCGCTGAACAAGGTGGCCACCAGCCCGGGCACGCGCGTGGCGGCGGCCACCGCTGCCACGCTGGAGACCGGGTTGCGCTTGTGCGGCATCGCCGACGAGCCACCCTTCCCGGCAGCAGACGGCTCGAAGGCTTCGCCGACTTCCGACTGCATCAGCAGCACCACATCGCCACCGATCTTGCCGAGCGTGCCGGCCAGCAGGGCGAACGCGCAGCCGACCTCGACGATGCGGTCGCGCGCGGTGTGCCATGGCAAGGCCGGCAGCGGCAGCGCCAGCGTGGCAGCCAGCGCCTGGGCCACGTCCAGCCCGCGCTGCTGCAGCGAGGCCAGGGTACCGGCGGCGCCGCCGAACTGCAGCACCAGCGCATCGTCCTGCAATGCCTGCAGGCGTTGCTGCGCGCGCTGCAGCGCATCCAGCCAGCCGGCCACCTTGAGCCCGAAGGTCACCGGCACCGCCTGCTGCAACAAGGTGCGCCCGGGCAGGCCGGTGTCGCGCTCGCGGGCAGCCAGTGCAGCCAGGTCGCCACACAGGCCCTGCAGGCGCGGCAGCAGCAGATCGAGCGCGGCGCGCAGTTGCAACACCATGCCGGTATCGATGACGTCCTGGCTGGTGGCGCCCCAGTGCACCCAGCGCGCGGCGGCGGCATCCTGCATGGCGACGCGCGCGGTCAACGCCTTGACCAATGGAATGGCGGGGTTGCCGGCCAGCGCGGTGGCCTGCGCCAGGGTGGCGATGTCGTAGTGCTGCACATCGCAGGCGGCTGCGATGGACGCGGCCGCGTCGGCAGGAATCACACCGCACTGCGCCTGCGCGCGCGCCAGCGCGGACTCGAAGTGGAGCATGGCCTGCACGCGCGCCGCATCATTGAACAAGGCATCGCACGCCGGCTCGCCAAACAAGGATCCCAACAGCAACGACATCGCGCTCATGCATTGCCTCTCTTGGCGTGACGGCAGCATGGCACCGAAGCAGGGGGGTGCCAACTAGACGTTAGGGCAATGCGAGCCGCGCCGCCGCCGGTAGCGACACCGGTGATGCAGCGCGCCGCTGTGTTGATGCGCGCGCCGCCGGGCGCTTCTGCGCGTGCTGGCGAAGGCGGTGCACGCAAGTGACGACGTGCATGCCGTTCACGCAGGCACCGTGCTGGGCAAGCACCACCCGGCGAACCGCCGGCATCCCGCCATCGCACCGACGACATCGCGCAGGCAGCGGGCGCGTCAGTAACGGAAGAACACGGTTTCCGCATCGCCCTGCATATGGATGTCCCAGGCGTAGGCACCGCCGCCGCGCGGCTGGGCGAGCAGGCTGGCACGCCGTTGCGCCGGCACCAGGGCCAGGATGGGATCAGTGCCCAGCTGCGGGTCGTCGGCGAAGTACAACCGTGTCGAGGCGCCACGCAGCAAGCCGCGCATGAACACCAGGACGGTCAGGTGCGCGGCCTGCTGGCGGCCATCCGGCCCGGCCACGGCGCCCGGCTTGATGGTGGTGAATGCAAAACGCCCCTGCGCGTCGGTGGGCACGCGACCCCAGCCGTCGAAGTCGGGGGCGTGCGCCGCATGACGGGCATCGGCGGCATGCGCGTAGATGCCGGCGGCATCGGCTTGCCACAGCTCCAGCACCGCGTCGGCGACCGGAACGCCGGCGCCATCGAAGACGCTACCGCTGATCTGCACGGGCGTGCCGGCGACGTGCCCGGGTGCAAGCTGGTCGCGATACAGCGGCTCCAGCCCGAGCCGGTAGTACGGGCCCACGGTTTGCGACGGGGTGGCGTGCAGGCTCATCGGCTTACTCCCAGACCGTTTGTTTGCGACCGCGCAGCACGATGTCGAAACGGTAGGCCAGCGCGTATTCGCTGATGGCGTTTTCCCAGTCGAAACGGGACACCATGCGCTCGCGTGCCTGCGCATCGTCGACGCAGTTGTAGATGGGGTCGTGCGCCAGCAGCGGGTCGCCGGGAAAATACATCTGGGTGATCAGGCGCTGCCCGATGCCGTCGCCATGCAACGAAAAATGGATGTGCGCCGGCCGCCAGGCGTTGTAGTGGTTGCGCCACGGATACGCGCCCGGCTTGATGGTCTTGAATGCATAGCGGCCGTGATCGTCGGTCAGTACCTGGCCGGTGCCGCGGAAGTTGGGGTCCAGCGGCGCGTCGTGGCGATCGCCTTCGTGCTGGTAGCGGCCGGCGGCATTGCATTGCCAGACTTCCACCACGCTGTTGCGCACCGGCTTGCCGTTTTCGTCCAGGACGCGGCCGGACACGATGATGCGCTCGCCCAGCGGCTGGCCATCGAATCCTGCGGTGAGATCGGCGGCATGCTCTCCCAGAGTGAGGCGGTCCATGCGCGGGCCGGTGACTTCCGACAGCGTGGCCGGAATCTCGATCGGTGCCTGCAGCGGGCCACGCAGGGCCGTGGAGGCATAGGCCGGATGCAGGTAGGCCGGCTGGGTGCCCGGACGGGTGCGGCGGTAGCCGAGCAGCGGATCGGCGGGTGGCGTCTCAGGGGTGGCATCGCGCATCGTGAGATCTCCGTCGGCCGCGGTGCGGCGCGTTCAAGCGGTGTAGGTGTGCGGTGTGGCGCGGTCGGTTGCCATCGATGGCCTAGAGACGCTCGATGGCCAGGGCAACGCCCTGCCCCACCCCGATGCACATGCTGGCCAGGCCGAGCCGCCCGTTGCTGGCCTCCAGCTGCCGCAGCAGGGTAAGCGCCAGCCGCGCACCGCTCATGCCGAGCGGATGGCCCAGGGCGATGGCGCCGCCATTGGCGTTGACCCGTGCCGCATCGTCGTCCAGCCCGAATGCCCGCGTGCAGGCCAGTGCCTGCGCAGCGAAGGCTTCGTTGAACTCGATCGCATCGAAGTGGTCGATCTGCAGGTTCAGGCGGGCGAGCAGGCGCTGGGTGGCCGGCACCGGGCCGATGCCCATGTACGCCGGCTCCACGCCTGCCGACGCAAAGCCCAGCACGCGGGCGCGCGGCGTCAGCCGATGGGTCTGCACGGCCTGCGCGGAGGCCAGCAGCAAGGCGGCCGCACCATCGTTGATGCCCGAGGCATTGCCGGCAGTCACGCTGCCGGGCTGGCGGAACACCGGCTTGAGCTTGGCCAGCATCTCGGCGGTGGTGTTCGGCCGCGGCGCTTCGTCGTATTCGACGGTGCTGGCCTCGCCGCCCTTGCGCGCAGCCACCGGCACCGAGGTGATCTCGCCATCGAAGAACCCGGCCGCCTGCGCCGCCGCCGCGCGTTGCTGGCTGCGCAGGGCGAAGGCGTCCTGGTCCGCGCGTGCGATGGCATAGCGTTGCGCCACGTTTTCGGCGGTTTCGCCCATCAGCTCGGTGCCGTAGGCCGCCTGCAGGCGCGGGTTGATGAAGCGCCAGCCCATGGTGGTGTCTTCCAGCTGCTGGGTGCGCGCGAACGCGCTTTCTGCCTTGCCCATGACCCAGGGCGCACGCGACATCGATTCGACGCCGCCGGCAATGGCCAGGCCCAGCTCCTGCGCGCGGATGCCGCGTGCCGCGGTGCCGACCGCCTCCAGCCCCGAGCCGCACAGCCGATTGAGGGTGCAGCCCGGCACCGAACTCGGCAGCCCCGCCAGCAACAGGCTCATGCGCGCGACATTGCGGTTGTCTTCGCCGGCCTGGTTGGCGCAGCCCAGGTAGACGTCGTCGATGGCGGCCGGGTCCAGCTGCGGCTGGCGCGCCAGCAACGCGGCGATCGGCACCGCGCCCAGGTCGTCGGCACGCACGCTGGACAGCGCACCGCCGTAGCGGCCGATCGGCGTGCGGATGCCATCGATCAGATAGACCTCGCTCATGCGTCGGCTCCGGCCGATTGGGTGCCATGCGCGGCGTCGGTGCGTGCCTGCAGCGCGCGCAATGCCTGCAGTTCGTCTGCGCTGGGCGGGCTGGTCTGCACCAAATCGGCGGCAAAGCGGATCGGCCAGCCGGTGGCGGCGCTGACCTGCTCGGGCGCAATGCCCGGGTGCAACGAGGTGACGGTGAGTTCGCGGGTCACCGGATCGGGCTCCATCACGCACAGGTCGGTGACGACCACGGTGGGGCCGGCGCCGGGCAGGCCGGCACGGGCACGTGCATCGCCACCGTCCAGATGCCCGACCGTGGTGATGAAGTCCAGCGCCGCCACGAAGCTGCGCCTGGATTGCCGCATGATGATGAACACCTGCCTGGCACTGGCCGCGATCTCCGGCGCGCCGCCGGCGCCGGGCAGGCGCGTCCTGGGCGCGGCGTAATCGCCGATCACCGTGGTGTTGAGGTTGGCGTGGCGATCGATCTGCGCCGCGCCCAGAAAGCCCACGTCCACGCGGCCACCCTGCAGCCAGTAGCGAAAGATCTCCGGCGTGGACACCACGGTGTCGGCGGTCTCGGCCAGCTCGCCGTCGCCGATCGACAACGGCAGCACATCCGGGCGGGCGCCGATGGGGCCGGATTCGTAGATCAGGGTGACATCCGGCGCATGCGTGAGCCGGGCCAGATTGGCCGCGGTGGACGGCAGGCCGATGCCGACGAAACACACCGCCCCATCCGGCAGGCGGCGCGCAGCCGCCACAGTCATCATCTCGTTGGTGGTGTAGTCGCTCATGCGGCCACCTGCTGCTGCGCGTGCGCATACACACGCTGGAAGGCGGCGAAGTCCTCGGTATCGAGAATGTGGGTCTGGATCCAGGCCTGGAAGCGGGCACGGTCGCGTGCGATCGCGTCCCAGCCCAGATAGAACCGGTTGTCGCGCGCGTAGTAGCCGTGCGCGTAGGACGGTGCCGCGCCGCCGGGCACGTGGCAGACCGCGTCCACCACCCAGCGCGGCAGGATGCAGGCATTGGGCGGCGCCTCCAGGGTGTCGACGATCTCTTCCACCGTCACGATCACCTTGCGCGCGGCCAGCGCGGCTTCCTTCTGCACGCCCAGGATGCCCCACAGCAGCGCGTTGCCGCGGCGGTCGGCCTGCTGGGCATGGATCACGGTGACATCCGGGTTCACTGCCGGCGTCGCGGCCAACGTTTCGCCGGTGTACGGGCATCGCAGGAACTTGATGCTGTCGTTGACACGCGGCAGGTCCGAGCCCACGTACCCGCGCAGCACCGCAAACGGCAGCCCCGAGGCGCCGGCGACATACGCGTTGGCCATGTCGGCGTGGCTGTGCTCGCGCAGGTGCAATGGCTGCGGCCAGGCATGCTCGACCGCATCGCGCAGCCGGTGCAGCGAGCCCACGCCTGGATTGCCACCCCAGGAAAACCGCAATGCCGATGCGCAGCCTGCGCCGATCAGCTGGTCGTAGATCAGGTCCGGCGTCATGCGCACCAACCGCAGGTCGCGCTTGCGCTGGCGGATCACCTCGTGCCCGGCCGCGTGCGGGATCAGATGGGTGAAGCCTTCCATCGCCACGCAGTCGCCATCG
The DNA here is from genome assembly GCF_041477645.2 of Xanthomonas sp. NCPPB 1325. Lineage (NCBI taxonomy): Bacteria > Pseudomonadati > Pseudomonadota > Gammaproteobacteria > Lysobacterales > Lysobacteraceae > Xanthomonas > Xanthomonas sp. NCPPB 1325. Next base: position 432,897 of record NZ_CM192985.1, on the reverse strand, counting down.
GCGATCAGCTGCGACACCGCATGGTTCAGCGAAACGATTTCGACCATGGCACGACCCCGGGGCTGCGAACGTGCTGCCACGGTAGAGCCGGCCAGAGGGCGGGGTCAATGCGATTATCGACGAATTAATTCGATAATCGCACATTTTCGATGGGCCTGTAACGCGTCCACATTGTCTCCGGTGTATACATAACTTCGCTCGCAAGCGGACGCCAGCGTCGCAATGGGCGTCCACTGGTTGCCCGCCGGCGCGTCGGCGCCGATTCGTATCCCAGGTTGTATACAAACCCCAGGAGTCACGGTCATGTCCCAGTCCAAGCCGCTGTTTCCCCTCAACGCGTGGTACGCCGTCGCCTGGGACCACGAAATCAAGCACGCCCTGAACCCGCGCAAGGTCTGCAACCTGGAGGTGGTGCTCTATCGCAGCACCGCCGGGGCGGTGATCGCGCTCGAAGACGCGTGCTGGCATCGCCTGGTGCCGCTGTCGATGGGCAAGCTGCGCGGCGATGACGTGGTGTGCGGGTATCACGGCCTGGTCTACAACACCCAGGGCCGCTGCGTGCACATGCCGTCGCAGGAAACCATCAACCCGTCGGCCTGCGTCCGCAGTTTTCCGGTGGCCGAGAAGCACCGCTACGTGTGGATCTGGCCGGGCGACCCGGCCAAGGCCGACACCGCGTTGATTCCCGACCTGCACTGGGCGCATGACCCGGCCTGGGCCGGCGATGGCCGCACCATCTACGCCAAGTGCGATTACCGGCTGGTGCTGGACAACCTGATGGACCTGACCCACGAGACCTTCGTGCACGGCTCCAGCATCGGCCAGGACGAAATCGCCGAAGCGCCGTTCGATGTGGTGCACGGCGACCGCTCGGTGGTGGTGTCGCGCTGGATGCACAACATCGACCCGCCACCGTTCTGGGCCAGCCAGATCGCCCGCCACCTGGATTACCACGGCAAGGTCGACCGCTGGCAGATCATCCGTTTCGAAGCACCCGGCACCATCGCCATCGATGTCGGCGTGGCCATCGCCGGCACCGGCGCACCGGAAGGCGACCGCAGCCAGGGCGTCAACGGCTACGTGCTCAACACCATCACCCCCGAGACCGACACCACCTGCCACTACTTCTGGGCGTTCATGCGCAACTACGCGCTGCACGATCAGTCGTTGACCACGCTGACCCGCGCCGGTGTCACCGGCGTATTCGGCGAAGACGAGGCGGTGCTGGAAGCGCAGCAACGCGCGATCGACGCGCACCCGGATCACACCTTCTACAACCTCAACGTGGATGCCGGCGGCATGTGGGCGCGGCGGGTGATCGACCGCCTGATCGCACAAGAGCAGCGCGCGCAGGATTTGTCGCTGCGCATGGTGGGCTGAGCGCATTGCGCAGGAGACCACCATGCCACCGACCACGCCCTTCCACAGCAGTGCCGCGCAGACCACGCGCGCGCTGCTGTCGCTGCGCGAACTGATACTCGACGGTACCCTGCCGGCGGGGACGCGGCTGTCCGAGCTGGCCGTGGTGCAACGGCTGGGCATGTCGCGTACTCCGGTGCGCGCGGCCTTGCAGCGCCTGTGCGAAGAAGGCCTGGCCAACGCCCTGCCGGGCGGCGGCTATGCGGTACAGGCCTTCAGCGAACGCGACGTGCACGACGCCATCGAGCTGCGCGGCACGCTCGAAGGCCTGGCCGCGCGGATCGCCGCCGAGCGCGGCGTGCCCGCGACGCAACTGGCCCAGGCGCGCACCTTGCTGGCGCAGATCGACGCCATCATCGGTGCGCCGCTGGAGACCGTCGACTTCAGCGCGTATGTGGAGGCCAATGCGCAGTTCCATGCGCTGTTGATCGCGATGGCAGGCAGCGACGTGCTCGAACGCGCCCTGACCCGCGTGGTGCAGCTGCCGTTCGCCTCGCCCAATGGGCTGGTCATGGCGCAGACCAGCGATGCCGATGCACGCCTCATCCTCACCCTGGCGCAGGACCAGCATCGCGAAGTGATTGCCGCCATCGAGCACCGCCAGGGCGGCCGCGCCGAGGCGCTCATGCGCGAGCACGCACGCCTGGCGCATCGCAATCTGCGCCACATCCTGCAAACCCCAGCCGCGGTCAGCCAGGTGCGCGGTGGCGCCCTGATCGGCCGTGCCCATGCCTCCAACGCCGGCACCGCCCGGCCTGGCCTTCTGCCCGGAGTACCCCATGCGTAAAGACACCCAGTGGCACCGCGCCCACGTCGTCAGCATTGCCGATGCCTGCGAGGGCGTGCGCGAAATCGTGCTCGACCCAGGCCCGGCCGCGCGCAGTTTCGAGGTGGGCAGTCATGTGGATTTCCGCGTGCATCTGCAGGGGCGCAACGATGTGCGCTCGTATTCGCTGGTGGGCGAGCCGCGCAAGGATGGGTACTACCGCATCGCGGTGCGGCAGATGCCCGACAGCCGCGGCGGCTCGCGCCACATGTGGACGCTGCAGCCCGGCGATGTGGTGGAGATGTCGCCCCCCAGCAACAACTTCGCGCTGGACGAGCAGGGCGAGGAGATCCTGTTGATCGCCGGCGGGATCGGCATCACGCCCATCCTGGGCATGGCGCAGCGGCTGGCGCAGCGGCACCAGGCGTTCCGCCTGCTTTACGTCGGCCGCTCGCGCCGCGCCATGGCGTATGTGGACGAGTTGGAAACACAGCTTGGTGAGCGCCTGCAACTGCACTGCGACGACAGCGCCGGTCCGCCCGATCTTGCCGCCGAGCTGGCGCGGCTGTCGCCCAATGCCGAGGTCTATGTGTGCGGGCCGCTGGGCATGCTGGAGGCGGTACGCCAGCACTGGCACGCCGCCGGCCGGCCACGCGCGCGGCTGCACTTCGAGACCTTCGGCAATAGCGGCCGGGTGCCGGCGCAGGCGTTCGTGGTCAAGCTGCCCGGGCTGGGACTGGAAGTGCCGGTGGCCGAAAACGAATCCATGCTCGATGCGCTGGCCGATGCCGGCGTGGAGCTCATTGCCGAATGCCGCCGCGGCGAATGCGGCCTGTGTGCGGTGGACGTGCTCGACAGCGCGGCCGACATCGACCACCGCGACGTGTTCTTCAGCGACGAACAACGCCGCGAAAACCGCAAGCTCTGCGCCTGCGTGTCGCGCGCGGTGGGCGGCAGCATCAGCATCGATACCGGCTACCGCGGCGAGCTGGGCTGAGCATGCCAGTTATCGTCACCCCGCTGGCATGCGGGCGCGTGTGGCGGTGGCATGCGCGCGTCCGTGCGGGACCAGACAGGCCCGCACGGCTGCATGACTGGCCGCGCCGCGCTGCGCACCGCCGCGCCGCCGTCGTGCTTGCATCCTCACGCGCATGCGCGATCATCTGCGCATGGAGTCGACTCACTACAGGACTGTCCCGGCGCCGGCCTTGAACCCGCGCCAGGAGCAATTGGTGGCATTGGTGCGGCAGCAGGGCTTTGCCGACGTCGAAGGGCTGGCAACGCGCTTTGACGTCACGCCGCAGACCATCCGCCGCGATCTGACCTTGCTGTGCGATGCCGGCGTGCTGCGCCGGTATCACGGTGGCGTCAGCATGCCTTCGAGCGTGGAGAACCTGGCCTACACCGCGCGCAAGGCGCTGCAGGCACGCGAAAAGCAGCACATCGCCGCGCAGGTGGCGCGCTTCATTCCCGACGATGCCTCGCTGTTCATCAACCTCGGCACCACCAACGAGGAAGTCGCGCGCGCGTTGCTGCAGCATCGCGGCCTGCGCGTGATCACCAACAACCTCAACGTGGCGGTGATGCTCAGCGCCAATTCCAGTTTCGAGGTGATCGTGGCCGGCGGCGTGGTGCGCGGACGCGACCAGGGCGTGACCGGCGAGGCCACGGTGGAGCTGATCCGCCAGTTCAAGGTGGATTTCGGGGTGATCGGCATTTCCGGCATCGACCTGGACGGCACCCTGCTGGATTTCGATTACCAGGAAGTACGCGTGGCCCAGGCCATCATCGAGCACTCGCGGCAGGTATTGCTGGCGGCCGACCACAGCAAGTTCGGCCGCAATGCGATGGTGCGGCTGGGCGCGATCGCCCAGGTGCACGACTGGTTCACCGACCGACCGCCGCCGCAGGAGTTGGCTTCAGTGCTGGCCGAAGCTGGCACCCGCGTGCATCTGGCGGATGCGCCAGAGCCCCGCTGAGCCGAATGTTCGTTTGTGTACATTCCTGAACTTCCGACCTGGGTGCAGGTCGCTGGCGATAGCTGCGAGTAATCGCAAACCTGGCTTTCGATAGTTGATCAACGGAGCCCCGTCGCCTGGCGTACCCTCTTGGCTCTTCACGCTCCCGCAAGGTGCGATGTTCGAATATGTTCGAACATGACAACTTGGGTTCGCTCAGTAGCGAATCCGGACGGAGGCACCGATGGGCGAGACGTACGATCTTCTGGTGGTAGGCGGTGGCATCAATGGGGTCGGCATTGCCCGTGATGCGGCCGGCCGCGGCCTGTCGGTGTGCCTGTGCGAGCAGGACGATCTGGCCGCGCATACCAGCAGCGCCAGCACCAAGCTCATCCACGGCGGCCTGCGCTATCTGGAACAGTACGAGTTCGCGCTGGTCGGCAAGGCGCTGGCCGAGCGCGAAGTGCTGCTGCGGCTGGCACCGCACATCATCTGGCCGCTGCGCTTCCTTTTGCCGCATCAGCCGCATCTGCGCCCGGCCTGGATGATCCGTGCCGGCCTGTTCCTGTACGACCACCTGGGCGGCAGCAAGCGCAGCCTGCCGCGCTCGCGCCGGCTCTCCTTGCGCACGCATCCGGTTGGCGCGCCGCTGCAGGAATCCTTGCGCACCGGCTTCGTGTATTCCGATGCCTGGGTGCAGGACGCACGGCTGGTGGTGCTCAATGCGATGGATGCCGCCAGGCGCGGCGCCAGGATCCATACCCGCACCCGCTGTGTCGGTGCCTGGCGCGATGCCGGCTTCTGGTACGCCGAACTCGAAGACCGCCAGGGCCGCCGCCGCACCGTGCAGGCGCGCGCGTTGGCCAATGCCGCCGGCCCGTGGGCGGTGTCGTTCCTGGACAAGGTCGCCGCGGTGCCGCACCAGCACGCGCTGCGTCTGGTCAAGGGCAGCCACATCGTGGTGCCCAAGTTGTTCGACCACGACCACGCGTACATCTTTCAGCAACCGGACCGGCGCATCGTGTTCGCCATTCCGTACGAACACGACTTCACCCTGATCGGCACCACCGATGTCGATTACGAGGCAGATCCGGCCGCGCCGAAGATCGATGCGGCCGAAGTGCAGTACCTGTGCGATGCGGTGAACCTGTACTTCCAGCAGCAGATCAGCCCCGCCGATGTGGTGTGGAACTACAGCGGCGTGCGCCCGCTGCTGGACGACGCCGAAGACAACGCCGCCGAAGTGACCCGCGACTATCAACTCGAAGTGGTCAACGACGGTGCGCCGTTGCTCAACGTGTTCGGCGGCAAGCTCACCACCTACCGCAAGCTCGCCGAAGAAGCGGTCGACCGGCTCACCCATGCGCTGGGCGCGCGCAAGCCGGCATGGACTGCACGCGGCGAAGCCTTGCCCGGCGGTGAGCAGCGCGACATCGCCAGCCTGCTGGAGCGGGTGCGCAACGCGCGGCCCTGGTTGCCGGCGGCCACCGCGCAGCGGCTGGTGCGCAACTACGGCACCTGTGCAGACCAGCTATTGGGCGATGCGCAGGACCTGGCCGGTCTGGGCACGCACTTCGGCGCGGACCTGTACCAGGCCGAGGTGGATTACCTGCAGCAGCACGAATGGGCACTGACCGCCGACGATATCCTGTGGCGGCGCAGCAAACTCGGCCTGCGCATCGATGCGGCCGGCCGCCAGCGGCTGGAAGACTATCTGCAGACGCACGCACTGCAGCAACGCGACGCCGCAACCGTCTGAACACACGCGTTGCCGGCGAGGACGGGTCGTCCGGCAACGTATCCTGGCGCATTGCCGGCATCACCCCGAGCCACGTGGAGGGCACCCCTGATGAGCACCACCCGATTCCCCGGCGCGCCAGCGCGCGTGTCGCAGCACCCTGCCCGCAGCCGTGACCAGCATCCGGGACTACCCGCATGAACCGTCAGCTCGTGGGTGAGTTGATCTCCGAAGCGGTGGCGATGTTCATCATCATCGCGCTGGGCGATTCGGTCGCGGCGATGTATGTGCTCTACGACCCCAGCCCGTATCAGAACGCCTATTGGGGCGTGTGCATCGCCTGGGGTTTGGCGGTCACGCTGGCCATCTATGTCACCGGTTCGGTGTCCGGCACCCATGCCAACCCGGCGGTGACCCTGGCGCTGGCGTTGTTCCGCGATTTCTCCTGGAAGAAGGTCGTGCCGTACTGGATCGCCCAGGTCATCGGTGCGTTCCTGGGTGCGGCCATCGTCTACCAGTTGTACGGGCCGGTGATCGACCATTACAACCAGGTGCAGCAACTCACCCGCGAAGCCGGCGGTGCCGCCGGGGTGTTCTTCACCGCACCCGGTCTGGCGGTCACGCCGATGCATGCGCTGGTCGACCAGATCATCATCACCGCGTTCCTGATCTTCGGCATCTTCGCCATTACCGAGCGCTTCAACGAAGCCGCGCCGGGCGCCAATTCCGGGGCGTTGATGATCGGCCTGCTGGTGGCAACGCTGGGCGCATCGATGGGCTATCTGGAAGCGTGGGCGATGAACCCGGCGCGCGATTTCGGCCCACGCCTGTTCGCATATTTCGCCGGATGGGGCGAGGCGGCGTTGCCGGCCAAGGACAATTACTGGTGGGTCCCCATCGTGGGGCCGCTCATCGGCGGGCCGATCGGCGCACTGGCGTATCAGTGGCTGATCCTGCCCTTCCTGCCGGCGCGCGTGCGCCATCTGCAGGGCGAGCCAACCCCGCACGACCCGCGCTGATCACGGCACGCCGGCCCTGCGGCCCCAACGACCCGCGTGCAGCGGCGGATTCACGCGCGGCTGCGCAGCTCGCCGGGCTGCACCAACCACTCTCGCCGTGCGCAACCGCCGGCATCGTTTGAGGAAACCCTGATGGAAAAGCAGTACGTCCTTGCGATCGATCAAGGCACCACCAGCTCGCGCGCGATGTTGTTCGATCGCCAGGGCAAGGTGGCCGGCGTGGCGCAGCGCGAGTTCGGCCAGATCTTCCCGCAGCCGGGCTGGGTGGAACACAACCCGCGCGAGATCATGACCAGCGTCTACACCACCATCACCGAGCTGCTCAACAACGCGCAGATCGACGCGCGCTCGATTGCCGGGATCGGCATCACCAACCAACGCGAGACCGCGGTGGTGTGGGATAAGGCCACCGGCCAGCCGATCTACAACGCCATCGTGTGGCAGTCGCGGCAGACCAAGGACATCTGCACCCAGCTCAAGGAGGCCGGGCACGAGCAGATGGTGCGCGACAAGACCGGCCTGCTGATCGATGCGTATTTTTCCGGCACCAAGGTCAAGTGGATCCTCGACCATGTCGAAGGTGCGCGCGAGCGCGCGCGCAACGGCGAGCTGGCGTTCGGCACCATCGACAGCTGGCTGATCTGGAACCTCACCGGCGGCAAGGTGCACGTCACCGACTACACCAACGCCTCGCGCACCATGATGTTCAACATCCACACGCTGGAATGGGACGCCGAGCTGCTGGCGATGCTCGACGTGCCGAAGGAAATGCTGCCGGAGGTGCGCTCGTCCAGCGAAGTCTACGGCATGACCCAGACCCAGTATTTCTACGGCGAACAGGTGCCCATCGCCGGCATTGCCGGCGACCAGCAGGCCGCGTTGTTCGGCCAGGCGTGTTTCGAGCCGGGCATGGCGAAGAACACCTATGGCACTGGTTGTTTCATGCTGATGAACACCGGCGACAAGGCGGTGGCGTCCAAGGCCGGCCTGTTGACCACCATCGCCTGGGGCGTCGACGGCAAGGTCGAATACGCATTGGAAGGGGCCATCTTCGTCGCCGGCTCGGTGGTGCAGTGGTTGCGTGACGGCCTGCGCATGCTGGGCAAGGCCAGCGACTCGCAGGCCTATGCCGAACGCGCCGGCGACAACGATGGCGTCTACATCGTGCCGGCGTTCGTGGGTTTGGGCGCGCCGTACTGGCGCAGCGACATTCGCGGTGCGGTGTTCGGCCTGACCCGTGGCACCAGCAAGGAACACTTCGTGCGTGCGGCGGTCGAATCGATGGCCTACCAGACCCGCGACGTGCTCACCGCGATGCAGAGCGACTCAGGCATCGAACTGAAGGAGCTGCGCGCCGACGGTGGCGCCATCGCCAACGACTTCATGGCGCAGTTCCAGAGCGACATCCTCAACGTGCCGGTGCTGCGGCCGGAAGTGGCCGAAACTACGGCACTGGGTGCGGCGTATCTGGCCGGGCTTGCGACCGGGTTCTGGAGCAGCCGCGAAGAGATCGCCAAGCAATGGGCGGTGGATCGTCGCTTCGAGCCGGCGATGGCCGAGGACAAGCGCGAACAGTTGTATGCCGGCTGGCAGCAGGCAGTGGAAGCGACGATGGGTTTCCGCATCAGCTGAGTGATTCGCCCGCGCAGACGTTGCCTGCGTTTACCCGACGCGCGGGTCATGCATGTCTGAAACGCAGATCGCCGGCCTGCAGCCTGCAGGCCGGCGATCAGGCACCGACTTAAAACTGCTAACAAAACGTAGCGAGCGGTCGTCAGGTAGTTGCGGACGGCGTGGGGGAACCGCAGTGTACGCGTGGTACATGAGATTCCGAGCACCGACCGTGCCCGTCTGGCGGCCGCGCAGCGGTTTTGCAAGCTGCCCTTACTGGCCGCCGGTATTGGCGCGGCCGGCGATGGTATCCGGGTCCCAATGCTCCTTGATCAGGCCCTTCTCGATCCGGAACATGTCGAACCAGGTGGTGGTGTAGGTCTTGCTCGGATCGCGCGGGTCCGGCAGCGTGCGCACCGACACCAGCGTCACCAGATCGCCATCGGCGGTGATGGCCACCAGCGGCAACTGTACCCGCTCCTGCACCGGGCTCTTGGGAACGAACGCGGTCAGGAACCTGATGAACGCATCGCGCCCGTTGGCCACATTCGGGTTGTGCTGGATGTAGTTCTTGTCCATGTAAAACGGGGCGTAATCCACCTGGCCGGCTTCGAACACGATGCGCCAGAAATCGTAGACCAGGCGCTTGTTGGCCGTTTCCAGCCAGTTGGAGCCGATCAGCATCTTCTGGTGGTTGGTGTTTTCGGTCACCGCGGTCTGCGCGAATGCCGCCATCGGCGCGACCAGCATGATCAGTAACAAAGCGCGGGAAAACAGGGTCTTTTTCATGGGGATCTCCTCGGGTGGAAGGGGCCTTGCGCGTGGGGGGGACTCGGCATACGGCTCACCATTGGGTTGACGCGAGCGTGCTCGGACAGCGACCGCCACGCGTCCAGGCCACCCTACCGAGCACGTCCGTTACCGCGCTAGCCACCCTAAAGTGCACCAGGACACTTCCGCAGTTGCTGGTAATCAAAGAATTACCTTCAGGGTTTGCGGTGTCAGGCGCTGACCGGATCGACCAGTGGCAGCCCGGCGTAGTTTTCTGCAATGGTCGTGCGCCCTGCCGCGCTGCCGAGCAGATAATCCAGCTCGGCAGCGCGGATGCGTGCGGTGAAGGCGTCTTCATCGTCGAAGGTATGCAGCAGCGTGGTCATCCACCAGGAAAAGCGCTCGGCCTTCCACACCCGCTGCAATGCCAGCGCCGAATACTGCTGCAACACACCGGCATCGCCGGAGGCCTTCCAGCGCGCGAACAGCTGCGCAAGCAGGCCGACATCGGCCAATGCCAGATTCAGTCCCTTGGCGCCGGTCGGCGGCACGATATGCGCCGCATCGCCGGCCAGGAACAGGCGGCCGTACTGCATCGGTTCGGCCACGAAACTGCGCAACGGCGCAATGCTCTTCTCGATCGACGGGCCGGTGACCAGGCGCGTGGCCAACGCGTCCGGCAGACGTGCGCGCAATGCATCCCAGAATGCCTGGTCGCTCCAGGCGTCCACGCGCGCGTCGGCCGGTACCTGCACGTAGTAGCGGCTGCGCGTGGGCGAGCGCATCGAACACAAGGCAAACCCCAGCCGATGCCGCGCATAGATCAGCTCATCGTGCACCGGCGGCGTGTCGGCCAGCACGCCCAGCCAGCCGAAGGGATACACGCGCTCGAACACGCGCAGGCGCTCGGCGGGAATGCTGGCGCGGCTGACGCCATGAAATCCATCGCAGCCGACGATGTAGTCGCAGTCCACCTGCAGGCGGGTACCGTGATGCATGAATTCCACGCGTGGTGCAGGGCTGTCCAGCGCGTGCAGGCTGACCTGGTCCGCGTTGTAGTGGGTGGGCGCACCGCTGCGCTGACGTGCCTGCATCAGATCGGCGGTGACCTCCGTCTGGCCATACACGGTGACCGCGCGACCGCAGCTGTGCAGCAGATCGATGCGTTCGCGCCGGCCGTCCAGCGTCAGCTCGAAGCCATGATGCGGCAAGCCTTCGCGTTGCATGCGCTGGCCCACGCCAGCGTATTGCAGCAGGTCCACGCTGCCCTGCTCCAGCACGCCGGCACGGATACGCCCCAGCACGTGGTCGGGCGTCTGCCGTTCGACGATGAGCGTATCGATACCGGCGCGCAGCAGCAGCTGGCCCAGCAACAGGCCGGACGGGCCGGCACCGATGATCGCAACCTGCGTCCGCATGGGGCGCTCCTGTTCTCAATGACCAGGCCGGCAGTGTCGGTAGCCAAACGCGGGCATTGAAGGGATGATTACGCGCAGTGCTTGGACTTTTCGACGATGCCCACACGCGCGCGCCAGACCGATGCATCCACTGCTGTGCCCGCGTTCGGCCTGTATGGCGAGCGGCACGCGCACGCGCCTGAACTGCTGCATTGGGAATCGATCGCCGCACGCAGCCGGCTGCATGACTGGCATATCAGCCCGCACCGTCACCAGGACCTGGCGCAGCTGCTCTACGTGCAACGCGGGCCCGCCACGTTGCAGCTGGATGGACGAACACAGCGCCTGCGTGGCGCCACCGTGGTGTGGCTGCCGCCGCTCTGCGTCCACGGCTTTGCGTTCGACCCGCGCGTGCGTGGCCACATCATCACCCTGTGCATGCCACTGGTGCGCAGCGCACTGGGCGCGGCACCGCTGCTGCAACCGGGCCTGGCGGCGCCGGCCGTACTGCAGGCAGCCCAGGCGCGGCGCCTGCTCGATGCCTTGTTCGCCAGCATCGCCGACGACCACGCGCATCAGCGCCCGGGGCACGAGGCGGCGCTACAGGCGGCAGCGGCCCACCTGGTCATCTGGACCGCACGTGCCGCGCTGCAGGGCCTGCACGCGGCAGCGGAAACCGCAGCGCAGGGCGACCCCGGCTTGCGCCATCTGCGCGCCTATCAGGTGTTGATCGACCAGCATTACCGCGCACATTGGCCGATCTCCCGCTACGCCGGTCAGCTGGGACTGACGCCGGGGCATCTCACGGCGTTGTGCCGCCGGTTGGCCAATGCCTCGGCGCTGGAGCTGCTGCAGCGCAGGGTCATGCTGGAAGCGCGCCGCAGCCTGCGCTACACCAGCCTGAGCGTGCAGCAGATTGCCGCAGCGCTTGGATTTTTCGACGCTGCCTACTTCAGCCGCTATTTCGCACGGCACGCGGGATGCTCGCCCACGCAATTCCGCGCGAGCGCGTAAGCGCGCAGCCACGCCACACGCGTACGTGCGCCGCAGCCGCGTTGGCCGCATTGGCCGCATTGGCCGCGTTGGCCGCGTTGGCCGCCATGGCGACAGCAAGCGGCCATGTCGCACCCCGGCTTGCATCGACACCGGGCACGCCGATGCCGACGCAGGCGATCAAAACGGGTACTGCGGCACCTCGTTCTTGATCGTCAGCCACTGCCAATGGGTGTACTGCTCCCAATCGGCAGGGCCACCGACGCTGGTGCCATTGCCGGAAGCGCCGGTACCGCCAAACGGGTTGATCACCTCATCCACCACGGTCTGGTCGTTGATATGCAGCAGGCCCGGATGCAGGCGCTCGCCCAGGGCCATCGCACGCGACACCGAGGCCGACATGATGCCGGCCGCCAACCCGTACTCGCCGTGGTTGGCCATCTGCGCAGCTTCTTCATCGGTATCGAACACGGTGATATTGATCACCGGCCCGAACACTTCCTCGTCGAACACGCGCATGCCGGGGCGCACGTTGGACAGCACGGTAGCCGCGTAGAACAGCCCTTCGTTGGTGGCGCCGGCTTCCACCACGGCGCCGGCAGCGACACTGTCGGTGACGATGTCGATCACCCGCTGCAACTGGCGCTGGTCGATGATGGGCCCGAGCGCCACGGTGCCGCTGACCGGGTCGCCCACCGGCAGGTGTCGCGCCTTTTCCGCCAGCCGCTGGGTCAGCGCCTGCGCCACGCTGCGCTGCACCAGCACCCGGCCGGTGGCCATGCAGATCTGGCCTTGGTGCAGGTAGGAACCGAACGCGATGGCCGAGGCGGCCCTGTCCAGGTCCGCATCGTCCAGCACGATCACCGCATTGTTACCGCCCAGCTCCAATGCGACCTTTTTCAGATGCCGTCCGGCGAGTTCGCCGATGCGGCGACCGGCGGCGGTGGAGCCGGTGAAGGCAATCATCGGAATCTCCGGCGATTCCACCAGCGCCTGGCCGATCTGCGCATCGCCGTGCAGCACGTGCAGCAGCCCCTTGGGCAGGCCGGCTTCTTCGAGGACCTGCGCGATGATCACCCCGCCGGTGTACGGCGTGCGCGGATCGGGCTTGAGGATCACCGCATTGCCCATCGCCAGTGCCGGCGCCACCGAACGCAGCGACAGGATCAGCGGGAAGTTGAACGGCGAGATCACCGCAATCACGCCCAGCGGCAGATGGCGCGCAAGACTGAGCTGGCCGGCGGCGGTCGGCAGCACCTGCCCCACCGCCTGCAACGGCAGGCCGGCCGCCTGTTGGTAGAACACCACCGCCTCATCCACCTCGCGCTGCGCCTTGGGCAGGATGCCGCCGGTTTCGCGTGCGATCAGCAGTGCCGCTTCCGCGCTGCGCGCCTGCATCACCTGGGCGGCGCGATGGAAGATCGCCGCACGCTCGCGCGGCGGGGTCGCCGCCCATGCGCGCTGCGCCTGCTTGGCTTGCGCCACGGCGGCCTCGACGTCGGCCAGGTCGGCCTTGCTCACCTCGTGCAGCAGGCCGCCGGTGGCCGGCTCATAGATCGGCAGGGCGCCGCCGTTGCCGGGCACCCACTCGCCGTTGAAGATGCAGCCGTGCCACGCGGGGGTGTCGTTTGCAGCGACCGCTGCGCTGGGAAGAGCATTCATGGTCTAGCCTCCTGCTGAAAACAGTGGGGGGGATTTACAGGGTGGTGGATGCCAGGCCGCCATCGACCGGCAGGGTGATGCCGTTGATCCAGCGCGCGGCATCGGATGCAAGGAACACGATGGCGTCGGCCACTTCGTCGGCATACGCCGGGCGCGTCATGCGCTTGGCATCTTCCTTGACGCGTTCCTCGCCCAGCATCGCAGCGAAATCGCCCAGGATCGGCGTGAACACTGGCCCCGGCGAGACGTTGTTGACGCGAATGCCGCGCTCGGCGAACCACGGCCGCGATTGCAGCAAGGTCCACACGATCAAGGCTTCCTTGAAGTATTGGTAGCAGGTGTCGTGCGCCACCGGGTGCGCAGCCAGCCAGGCGCTGCCGGCCTCGAAACTGTCGGTGGCGGCCAGCTGCTTGTGCAGGTCCAGCCGCTGCGGCCAGTCTGCGCCCAGGATCGAGGCGACGTTGATGATGGCGCCGCCGGACACGATGCGCGGCAACAGCGCCTGGCTCAGATGGCGCAGGCCCAGGTAGTTGACGCGCGCCACCGCATCCAGTGGCGCGGTGCCCGGCACGCCGGCCACATTGGCCAGCGCATCGATGCGCTCCGGCAAGGCGCTGACCAGCGCGTCGATGGACTCAGGGTCGCCCAGGTCGGCCTGATGAAAGCCGTGCAGGGTCATCTGCACCGGCGTGCGATCCACCCCGATCACCGTGGCGCCATGAAACCGCGCCAGCCGTGCGACCTCTGCGCCGATGCCAGACGCCACACCGGTCACCACGATCGTCTTGTTCTGCAAATTCATTGCCACCCTCCGTAGGAGCCAGCCGTGCCGGCGCTAGAACACATGGACGTACTGCAGGTTGACGTTGTTGCCGGAGGCCGCGTTCCTGACCTCCACCGGCAGGTAAAGATTGGCAAACAGCATGTTGCTGGCATCCAGCCGCCACGCGCCGCCCGGGCCGGCGTAGAGGATGCGTTGCCGGCTGTCGGGCACGCGCTGGCCGTTGGTACGGTTGTCGCGGAACTGGGTCAGGTAATAGGCGTTGACGCCCAGCCGCACATCCGGCGCCACTTCCCAGGACGTGGCGAAGTTGATCCAGCCCGCATCGCCGGCCTGCCCGTTACGGAAGTCGAATCCGTCGGGCAGATTCGGTCGGCGCTCGCTGCGGAAGTTGTAGACGTAGTTGAGGCGCGCGCTGATTTCCCAGTTGGGCGTGGGCAGCACGGTGAAGGCGTAGTTCGGCACCAGCGACCAATACCCGGCGCCCTGATTCAGATCGCGGTCGCGGTCGAACTTGCCGACCGGTGCCACCGCATCGATCTCGAAACGCTGCGAAAACACCGGCCGCCCGTCGCGCATCACCGGCAGCATCTGCAGATACGGCCCGAAGGTCAGATCGCCCACGCCGGCGCCGTTGTCGCGCAGGGTGGCGATGCTGTTGCGGCCGAACGAGGCGTCCAGGTTGATCAGCGGTATCAGCGTGTTGATGCCGAGCGCGCCGCCAAAGAGCTTATACGGCGTGACATAGGCGATCTGGGTCAGCAGCAGGGTCGAGTCGATGCGTGGGTTGGCGAACACCGGCACATCGTCGCCCTGTGCGTCCTTGACCGCATCCAGCGAGGTCTGGCGCAGATAGGTGACCACCGCCCAGCCGGGCGTGGTGCGGGTGAAACCGTCCAGGAAGCTGGTGCCGCCGGTATTGAGGCCGTTGGTCAGCGCCGCGCTTTGCGGAACGCCCTGCGCCAGCGCCGCACCGCTGGCACACACCCCCACCGCGCCAAGTGCGGCGCAAAGCGTCCACGACACCCGTCGACCTGCGCCACGCACCACCGTTGTTCGAATCACTGCGGACATCTCCAGCGTTGGGAGGAAACAACAGGACGTGCCAGACGGCACGCGTCAGGCAGGCGGCAGCGCCGCGCTGTACACAGCACGTGCAAACAGGATGTGCGAAGTAGGACGCTGCCAGGCGCTGGCCTGCAGCGCGCGGCTTACGGGGAGTCGAGCCGGTCCAGGCGATCGAGCGCGCGCAGCAACGGCGCCTCGCTGGTGCCGAGCACGGCACTGAGCTGCCGCTCCATGCGCAGCACCTCGGCTTCGGCATCGGTCAGCAGGGTGACGCCGGCCGGCGTCAGCGACAGATGCTGCATGCGCCGGTCCTGACGCCCGCGCACCTGCCGCAACAGACGGCGCTTGACCAGGCGCGCCACCACGATGGCCAGGTTGGGCGGCGACACATGCAGCACATCGCCGATCTGCCGCTGGTTGATCCCGGGGTTGCCGTCCACCAGCATCAGCAGCGAAAAGTCGACCGGCTTCAGATCGAAGGCCGCCACGCAGTCCTGAAACATCCGCCGGACCAGCAGCTCGGTGCGGGTGATGCGGTAGCCCAGCAACCGCAACAGGCGCGCCTGGTCCACCGTGGTGACGGCATCGGGCAACGGTGCAACGGCGGCGGTAGCGGACATGACGGTTCTCGCGACAAAGGCAGCGGGCGGCACGGGACGCCCCAGGCGCCCGGTCCGCAACGCCGATCCCCGGCGTGCACCGCATTGTAGACGCGGCCGGCCGTACCGATGTGGACGTGCCGCCCGTCCTCGCTTGCGCTGTGCAGGTGTCTGCCTGCGCAGCGGCAGCGGCCGCCTTCCACACGCGTGCCCGGCTGCGCGGCAGCGGTGCTGCGGCACGCGGGGGACGGCGGTGATCCAGGCACGGAATGGACATGGGATCCGGTCGGCATGTGATTGCGTTCCGGAATAGTTATGGATCATAACTACATTGCCAAGCTGCACCGCAGCATGGTCGCGCCCGCTAGCTCGCGGACTGGATGAAGGCCAGCCGGTGCGCGAGGCGGTGCGACACGCTGCTGCCTGTAACGCTCCACGCAGGCGGCCGGTGCAGACTTGCGGCGCACATACACGCCGCAAGCCGCAGGCGTTGCACGGCCAGATGACGCGGCCCGCTTACGGCAGCCAGAGTTTCTCCAGATCGCGGAAGCCCCAGTCGCCCGGGCTTTCCATCTGCGCGATGCGGTCCTGGCAGTCGGGGCGCGACAGGTCGATGTCCTGCACCAGCACATGGCTGCGCAGCCTGGCCGAATAGAACACGCGGACCTTGGGCTTGAGCAGCGCGTCGGGCGTCTGTTCGATCACCACGGCCAGCTTCTGCGATTCCAGACGCACCAGCGAACCGACCGGATAGATCCCCAGCCGGCGCACGAAGGCCTGGAAGATCACCGGGTCGAAGTGGCCTTTCCATGACGCCATCTGCTTGAGCGATTCGGCCGGATCCCAGCCGCGCTTGTACGGGCGGTCGGAGCTGATGGCGTCGTAGACATCGCACACCGCGCCCATCCGCGACATCAGCGAGATCTCTTCGCCGGCCAGACGGTTCGGGTAGCCGCTGCCATCCATCTTTTCGTGATGGTGCAGCGCAATTTCCAGCACTACCGCGTTCTGCACGCCACCGGCCACCAGCAACCGATGCCCGTCCAGTGGATGCTGGCGCATGATGTCCATTTCGTCGTTGGTGAGCCGGCCGGGCTTGTTGAGAATGTCCAGCGGCGTCACCGCCTTGCCCATGTCATGCAGCAGGCCGCCCATCGCCGCTTCCACGACCTGCGGCTCGGGCAAACCGAGCTGACGCGCCAGCCCGCTCATCAGGCCGGCCACCGCCATCGAGTGCAGGTAGGTGTAATCGTCGGCGGTCTTGAGCCGCGCCACGCTGATCAGGGCCTGCGGATGACGCAGCACCGAATCGTTGATGGCCTCCACCAGCGGCATCGCCGCCTCGGTGTCGACGGTGCGCCCCAGCCGCACGTCGCGGAACATCGCCTCCACCGTGTCGCGGCCGTCTTCGAAGATCTTGCGTGCGCGCACCACTTCGGCCTCGATGCCGACCTGCGCGGTGACGCTGTTGGTACGCACACCGCGCGTGCTGGACGCCGGCTCCGGTGGCTCCGGCACGGGAGGCGGCGATGGCGTGTCAGTCGCCACGGGTGCGGGCGTGGATGCGCCGGTGTCCACGTCGAGCCCGCGCGCGGTGTCGATCACCAACTGCTCGATCCGGCTGCCATGGATCTTGTCCACGTCCTGCGAATCGACCAGGAACGACGTCTTCCAGAACGGATGATGCACCCACGCGCCCAGCAGCTTGCATACATACATGCCGGGACGGAGTTGGTCGGAGTCGATGGTTCTGAGCATGCCGGCGCTGGTCTGCACAAGAGTCACGGAAGAGGCCGCCGCGGGCTTGGCGACCTTCGTGGTTATCGGCAACCGGCTCGATTTCTTTGACCACCGGCCACCGCGTGCGACGCAGCGGCCAGCCGCGCTCGGCTGAGCGATTCAGCGATGCGGCAGGCGCATTGCCAGCACCGCGGCCGCGGCAAACAGCAGCGGCACCGCGCAGGCCACATACAGCAGGGCCGGCGACCACCCGGCGTCCAGCAACACGCCCGCGCAGAGCGGCGACAGGATCGCGCCGACACGCCCCACGCCGATCGCCCAGCCCATGCCGGTGGAGCGCACCGCCGCCGGGAAGACCACCGGCGCCACCGCATACAGCCCGCCCATCGCCGCGGTCATGGCGGCGCCGGTCAGCAACGCGGTGGCAAAGGCCCAGCGCAGCACCGTGCTGCTCAGCCCGAACGCGACCATGGCCGCCGCTACCAGCAGCAGGGCGCCGGCCGTCAGCCACGACAGCCGCGCGCGCAGCGCCAGCCAACCGAACAGACTGCCGCCGACAATGCCGCCCAGGTTCAACAACACCCCGCCGGTGACACCCTGGGCGGCCGACAGCCCGGCATTCACCAACAGCTTGGGAGTCCAGCTGAGCACGAAGTAGAACGAGAACATCAGCAGGAAAAAAGCCAATGCGATCAGCAGCGATTGCCGCCGTAGCGCCCCGACAAACAACGCCGCATAGCCATGCGTCTGCGCATCGGTCTGCACCGGCAGCGGCGGCAGCTGCGCATGCGGCGGCATTGCCATGCGCGCCAGCACGGCGTTGAAGCGCGCAAGCGCCCCGGGCGGGCGACGGGCGATCAGAAATTCCAGCGACTCCGGCAAAAACAGCAGCACCAGCGGCACGCACAGCAGCGACCCGAGCGCGCCCAGCCAGAACACCGCCGGCCACGACCACTGCTGCAGCAACAGCGCCGCAATCGCCCCTCCCAGCGTCGCGCCCACCGGGTAGCCGGTCGCCTGCAGCACGGTGGCGGTGCTGCGCCAGCGTGCAGTGGAGTATTCGGCCGCGGTCACCGCCACGCAGGCCAGCATGCCGCCAATGCCAAACCCGGTGAACACCCGCAATGCGCCCAGTTGCCAGGCATTGCCGGCCAGGGCGGACGCGCCCATGCCCAGCGTGAGAATGGCCAGGCAGATCAGGGTGAGCGCACGGCGCCCGATGCGGTCTGCCAGCGGCGCCAGCAGCAGCGAGCCCACCGCCATGCCGACCAGCCCGGCACTGAACAACGCCCCCAGCAGCTTGCCCGACAACTGCCAGTCGGCCGAGACATGCGGCGCGGTGAAGGCCATGGCCATCACGTCGAAGCCATCGAGCATGGTCAACAACACGCACACCGCCACCGCCCGCCACTGGAAGGGCGTCATGCGCTCCAGCACGAAGGGCGCAGCGTCTGGGGTGCGTTGGAGCATGGGCATGTCCTGTGCATGGAAGGGCCGGTACCGATCACGTGGGCACGGCCGCGGCATGGCATCGCCGTGGACGGGCACACTGCCGTGCGCGCGGGCGAGGCAATGCCTGGCGAACACGGCAGTGCGATGACTGCACGCACGCTAGGCCCATCGCACGCACTGTTCAAGCCGGGCCAGCGCACGGCTGTGCGCTAATCGGACGCGGCGGGCCGCCGCTTCGCTTGCCCAGCCACACGTTCGGTCGGTGAGCCGGGAGCGCCAATGGCATGCGCACCCATGCCGCACCCTGCATGCCGACATCGATGCCCCTGGCCGCAACGCCCTGGCTTGTCGCGTGGTGCGTCGATGCCGGCGGCAAAGGCGCGGCGATTCATGCGCGCCGTAGTGCGATGCGCAGGCGCATGCGACGGGATGGCTGCTGCAGGCAGTCCTCGGCCACCAGTCACCTGGTGACGTGCAACAGCACACGCGTCGTGCGATTCATCGCAGCACGGGCAACGTCGCCACGCACGTTCGATGTCGCGGTGCGATGACCAAGGCCGCCGGGCCTGTCGGTCAAGCGCGCGCCAAGTGCCGCCGGTCAATGTGTGCGACATCCAACATCCGTAGGCGCTTACTCTCACGGTCGCAGGCCGCGTTTGCCTGCACATCGCAACAGGCTGCTCATCCCCCATGCCCGCTGTCGCGTGGGTCATGCCTGCGGCAGCCAGCAGCGCCGCGCAGGTATCATGCTGCGGTGCTGCAGTCGGTGGCACACTGACCTGCCGGAGAGTGCCGTGACCCCGATTCGCCCATTTCTGGACCACACCCCTCAGCTGGGCGCGCGCGTCTACATCGACCCGGCCTGCACCATCATCGGCAAGGTGAGCCTGGGCGATGACGTGTCGGTGTGGCCGGGCACGGTGATCCGCGGCGACGTCAATCATGTGCAGATCGGCGCGCGCACCAACGTGCAGGACGGCACCATCATCCACGTCAGCCACCACAGCCCCTTCAACAAGGCCGGCTACCCGACCGTGATCGGCGAAGACGTCACCGTGGGCCACGGCACCATCCTGCATGCCTGCACCATCGAGGACCTGTGCCTGATCGGCATGGGCGCGTGCGTGCTCGATGGCGCCACCGTCAAGCGCTATGGCTTTGTCGGTGCCGGTGCGGTGGTCGGCCCGGGCAAGGTCGTCGGCGAGGCCGAGTTGTGGCTGGGCAATCCTGCGCGTCCGGCACGCACGCTCAGCGACAAGGAAATCGAAAGCCTGCATTACTCCGCCCAGCATTATGTGCGGCTCAAGGATCAGTATCTGGGCACGCCCGCCGCCCACTGAGCACGCCGCACCAGTCGTCAGACGCCATCGCACGCGTGGTGATGGCACGAACGCGTGAGCGCCCGAGCATTGCCGCAGCAGTTACCCACGCGCAAGGCGAGCGGGTGAATCGAGCGGCCGGCCGATGCCCGGGCTTCCGAGCGCATGCATCGCATCCGCGCACGGCACGATGGCCCACATGCGCGTAGACCAAGAGGCCGCGCTGGCCGAAGGATGCCTGTTGCCGGCCGAGGCCTGGACGCGATGCGCGGCGGCGCTGTGCGCGTGCCTAGCGCGCCTGTGCCTGCAGAACGCGGCTCAGGGCCGCGTGGCATGCTCGAGCGCGGTGAGGGTGGCCAATGCCTGGGCGCGCGAGCTCCCGCACATCTCCGCGGAAGGACGCAGGCTGCCACACACCAACGGCCGTGTCGGCAACCCGAACAGCCGGCATCGGCCCTGCCCGTCCAGCTGCACGCACGGAACGCCCGCCGGCTTGCCATGCGGCATGCCGGGGATCGCCGAACTGATCGACGGCGCAATACAGCACGCCGCGCAGCCGGCGCGGCACGGGATGTCCATGGGCATTGCTGCAGTGTAAACCGCCGCCCATGGTCCGGCGGCGGCCGGTCATCGTTGGCGGCTAGCGTGGCGGGACATAGCTGGACACGCGCACGCCAAAGAACGCCTGCACCGCGGCCAGGTTGCCCTTGGCCTGGATGTCCGCGCCCACGTCGCGGCTCATGCCGAGCACGTCGTCATCCGGCCAGCCGGGGCCGAAGCACCATTGCGTGCTGGGGATATTGTTCGCCTGCAGATGGGCCAGCATGCGCGTGGTAGCGACCTCCGCGCTGCGATTGCCGGCCGGGTAGCCGTGCTCGCCGAGGTAGCCGCGCTTGCCGGCATGCCGCAACGCATCGATGAAGGGCGTCACCATCTCGATGCCGGTGTCCGGCCGGATCACCTCGTCGCGCCCGCCAGGCCCGATCCAGTTGCCGCCGCCCGCCCCGTTGCTGTCCAGGTAGTTGTGCGCTTCGTAGACGATGCGCGCGTAGGGGTCGGGGATGTCGAACAGACTCATCGAATCCTCCTGCCAGAGCCGTGCGCTGGCATAGCCATTGCCGCACACGAACACGAAGTGGTCACGGTCGCGATCGACGATGGTCTTGCAGCACGCAGTGGCGGTCTTCTGCCAGTGTGCCGCCATCGACAACACACTGCCATCGGCATTGAGTTCCTTGCCCTGGTAAGGCTCGTTCATCACGCCCCAGCCGAATACGGCCGGATGCTGCCGAAACCGATTGACGATGCGTGCCCACAGGTCGGGCAAGCCGGCCTCGTTGTAGAGCGTGCAGCCCGGCGTGCCGATCACCCGGTACTCGTAGAGCTTGAGCAGCCCGTCGCGGCGATCGAAGTAACCCTGGTAGCCGAAACTGCGCAGCGGATAGGTGTCGGCCCAGAGCGCGGGGTCGACCAGATTGTCGATGCGGTTGCCGCGCGCATCGACGATGGCGCCGCTGGCATCGCGCCGGTAGCCCGACTTGGCCGCCACCCGCTGCGGCAAGCGCATGTAGTCGTGCAGCTCCACAATCGCGCGTTTGCCGCGCGCGGCGATGTTGTCGAGCGCTGCCTGGACCTGCGCGCAATAGGTTTCGTTCAACGGCAGGCCCTGCCCGCGCGTGAAGCGTGCCGCCGTGGTCGGCAACCGGAACAACGGGCAGGCCCCGGCCGCGGCCACGTGCTGTGCGGTGATGGCGCGGTAGTGGGTGCCGATCTCGGCATTGTCCACATAGCTGTTGGACGCCAGGCCGGACAGGTTCAGGCCGGCGAAGGGCAAGGTGGCGCTCTGCGCAGCGGCGCTGCCGCCCCACCCCACCGATGCCAGCACTGCGGCGCCGGTGACGCCTTGCAGAACACGGCGGCGGGTGATGCCACCGGCTGCTGCCAGCGTCTGGTCGGGAGGATGCGAGCACGCCGTGCTGGAGCGACGGCGGGGATGTGGATGGTCGGACATGGGCGCCTCCTGCGGTGCCGTGGTGGGATCCATGGCGGTGCTGCTCCCCCTGTGCGCACCGGCCTGGCGCCATGGTGCGGACGCGGCGCGGTCGCGTCTGCGACCCGGTTCGCAGGCTGTCACTGCATGAAACGGCGCATACGTTTACATCGCATTACATGACAGCCACGCACCGGCTGTGCCCGCGTTGCAGCCGGAGGCAGGCAGACACAACGCCCGCCCGCCAACGGTGCCGTGCATGCGAGCGCCGCTCGCGCGCGCAACCAAGCGCCTGCAATTCCTTGCGCCTGGACCTGTTACGCCCCCGCTTGGCGGTGACGGTTGCAGCAGCAACAGTCGCCGTGCGGTCTAATTGCCAGCCATCGCTCGCTGACTAGCCGTCGAATTCGCCATGCCCGAGTACCGCTCCAAGACCTCCACCCACGGCCGCAACATGGCCGGCGCGCGCGCGTTGTGGCGCGCCACCGGCATGAAGGACGGCGACTTCCACAAGCCCATCATCGCCATCGCCAACTCGTTCACCCAGTTTGTGCCGGGGCATGTGCACCTGAAGGATCTCGGGCAGTTGGTCGCGCGCGAGATCGAACGCGTCGGCGGCGTGGCCAAGGAGTTCGACACCATCGCCGTGGACGACGGCATCGCGATGGGCCACGACGGCATGCTGTATTCGCTGCCCAGCCGCGAGATCATTGCCGACTCGGTGGAATACATGGTCAATGCGCATTGCGCCGACGCGCTGGTGTGCATTTCCAACTGCGACAAGATCACCCCCGGCATGTTGATGGCCGCGCTGCGGCTCAATATCCCCACCGTGTTCGTCTCCGGCGGCCCGATGGAAGCGGGCAAGACCAGGCTGGCCGAGCACAAGCTCGATTTGATCGACGCGATGGTGATCGCCGCCGACGACAGCGCCTCAGATGAAAAGGTGGCCGAATTCGAACGCAGCGCCTGCCCCACCTGCGGCTCGTGCTCGGGCATGTTCACCGCCAACTCGATGAACTGCCTGACCGAAGCGCTGGGCCTGTCGTTGCCGGGCAACGGCACGGTTGTCGCCACGCACGCGGACCGCGAGCAACTGTTCCTGCGCGCCGGACGCGTGGCGGTGGAGTTGTGTCACCGCTGGTACGGCGCCGAAGACCCCACCGCCCTGCCGCGCGGCATCGCCACGTTCGAGGCCTTCGAAAATGCGATGACGCTGGATATCGCCATGGGCGGCTCGACCAACACCATCCTGCATCTGCTCGCCGCCGCGCAGGAAGGCGAGATGGCATTCGGCATGCGCGATATCGACCGCCTCTCTAAGCGCGTGCCGCAGCTGTGCAAGGTCGCCCCGAATACGCCGAAATACCACATCGAAGACGTGCATCGCGCTGGCGGCATCATGGCCATTCTCGGCGAGCTGGCGCGTGGCGGGCTGCTGCATACCAACGCAGCCACCGTGCACGCACGCACGCTGGCCGACGCCATCGCGCAATGGGACGTCACCCAGACCGACGATGAAAAGGTGCACACGTTCTACAAGGCCGGCCCGGCCGGTATTCCCACGCAGATCGCCTTCAGCCAGGCCACACGCTGGGACACGCTGGACACCGACCGTAGCGAGGGCTGCATTCGCGATGTGGCGCATGCGTTCTCGCAGGAGGGCGGCCTGGCCGTGCTGTACGGCAATATCGCCCGCGACGGCTGCGTGGTGAAGACCGCAGGCGTGGATGAATCCATCCACGTCTTCGAAGGCAACGCCCGCGTCTTTGAGAGCCAGGATTCGGCCGTCAAGGCCATCCTTGCTGACGAAATGAAAGCCGGCGACATCGTGGTGATCCGCTACGAAGGCCCCAAGGGCGGCCCCGGCATGCAGGAAATGCTCTACCCCACCAGCTACCTCAAATCCAAGGGCCTGGGCAAGCAATGCGCCCTGCTCACCGACGGCCGCTTCTCCGGCGGCACCTCGGGCCTGTCGATCGGCCACGCCTCACCAGAAGCTGCAGCAGGCGGTGCGATCGGCCTGGTGCGCGACGGCGACAAGATCCTGATCGACATTCCTAATCGTTCGATCAATTTGCTGGTGTCCGACGAAGAACTCGCCAGCCGTCGTGCCGAGCAGGATGCCAAGGGCTGGAAGCCGGTGGAGGTGCGTCCACGCAAGGTCACTACAGCGTTGAAAGCGTATGCGTTGCTGGCGACCAGTGCGGATAAGGGTGCGGTGCGGGATAAGGCGTTGCTGGACGGTTGAGGCCGACATTTAGAGCAACCTGATGTGATGCACGTAGATGGACATGGCGCGTCATCGGCACAGCTTCTGATTGGTCTTGCGCGGGTGGATCATGCTTCTCTTAAATGAGTGCCATTGGCACGGATACTGGCGTGTACTCAATTGATCGGCTACGCAGGGCCTAGTCTCCATCATTCGCTAAAGCGAATACCTAATTCACGCCTTTGGTAAGATGTTTTCTGAGGACTGTGGCACACTAAGTCAGAGGTGAGCGCCGGGGACGCAGCTGCAGTCTGCAGCTGATGTGGTGCGAATCCTTGTTCAGATATAGGTCGCTTCTACTTGATATGTCCAGGGGACACCATGATCAAAGTTTTTGCTCTCACGCTAGTAGCATTTGTTGCTCTTGCATCTGGCTGCGCCTCGGTGCCGATGGGGCCTGCAGCACAAGATGCAGCACTAAAAAAGTTCCCCGCACCCGCGGAGGGGCACGCTGGAGTGTATATCTACAGAAACAGCTTTGCCGGCCAAGCCCTCAAGAAAAACGTTTATATTGATGGAAAATTCTTAGGCGAGAGCGCAAATAAAACTTACTTCTATCAACAGGTCAAGCCAGGCGAGCACACGGTTTCCACTGAGTCCGAATTTAGTGATAATGCGTTCAAGTTCATCGCGCAGGCAGGCATGAATTATTTTATTGAGCAATACATCAAAATCGGTGTTTTTGTAGGCGGTGCAAACGTCAAACTTGTACCTGAGCAAGAAGGTAAGAAAGGCGTTCTTAATTCTGGACTCGCCAAATAATTTATATCAAGAATGGATGTCTGGCTTGGCTCCAGACATCCATTCGTGCCTCGCCTGATCCCGGGCATCGCATGATTCACCCATCATATTGTCAGTAAAAACATTTACTATAATTAAGGTCAAACCTTTCAGGCAATAAATTAGCAAGGATGCGCGCGGCCCTTTCGAACTGATTTTCGGCATGCAAGATCATCGTCCGCTCGCGCTGCACAAGCTAATCTACAGCCCCCCGATCCGCGTTCTCTATCACGCGCCAAGATCTCGCCACGCGCGGCATCCACGTCCTTGATGCGCAGGCGCAGGCATTCCATCAACCGCATCCCGCTGCCGTACAGCAGGCTGGCATCAGCCAGCACCGCCCCTCCAGCACCGCCAGCAGACGTGCCACCTCCTGGCGCGAAAGCCTACCGGAATGCACCTGGGCCGCTTGGCGCGCACCAGGTTTTCTATCCACGGCAGCTCGATGCGCAGCACTTCGCGGCAAAGAAACAACAGCGCCGCCAACGCCTGGTTCTGGGTGCCCGCAGACACCCGGCCATCAGTGTGTCGACTCCCCTTAATTCAGTGCCAGCCAAAACTAGAGGTCTGTGGCTGATGTTGATCACGGAACTCGGCGGTGTTAGCCCGCCCAGGCTGTCGTGCGGGATCTGCTGGTTGTAGTCGGCCAGCCAGTGTTCGGTCTGTTCGCGAACCTCACTCAGCGTGCGGAAGATGTGCATGTCCAGCACGCCGCGCCGGTAGCTGCCGTTGAAGCGTTCGATGAAACCGTTTTGCATCGGCCGTCCCGGCTCGATGAAGTCCAAGGCGACTCCCTTGCGCTCGGCCCACTCGGCCAAGGCCAATGCGACAAATTCTGGTCCGTCGACGTCCCCCCAATTTTGAGTAGCACCTCAGTTTGGAGTCCAATTCCCTACCCCAAGGAGATTGGACGTGAAGAAGCGTTTTTCCGAAGAGCAGATCATCGGCTTCCTGCGCGAAGCCGAAGCGGGCATAGCGATCAAGGACTTATGCCGGCGGCATGGCTTCAGTGAGGCCTCGTACTATCTGTGGCGCAGCAAGTTCGGCGGCATGAGCGTGCCCGACGCCAAGCGGCTCAAGGACCTTGAGGCCGAGAACGCGCGGCTAAAGAAGTTGCTGGCCGAGCAGTTGTTCGAGAATGACCTGATCAAGGATGCTTTGCGAAAAAAGTGGTGAGCGCACCGGCGCGTCGTGCGCTGGTGCGCGAGTGGATCGGGCGTGGTGCCAGCGAGCGTCGTGCGTTGGCGGCGATCGGCATGAGCGCCAGCGCGCTGCGCTATTGCCCACGTCAAGACCGCAATGGCGAACTGCGCGAGCGCATTCTTGCGTTGGCGCATCGCCATCGCCGCTACGGCGTGGGGATGATCTATCTCAAGCTGCGACAGGAAGGACGCCTGGTGAACTACAAGCGCGTGGAGCGGTTGTATCGCGAGCAGCAGCTACAAGTCCGGCGCCGCAAGCGCAAGAAGGTACCGGTTGGCGAGCGTCAGCCGCTGCTGCGGCCAGCGCAGGCCAACCAGGTGTGGTCGATGGACTTCGTGTTCGACCGCTCCGCCGACGGCCGAGTGATCAAGTGTCTGGTGATCGTGGACGACGCAACGCACGAAGCGGTCGCCATCGAGGTGGAACGCGCGATCTCCGGGCACGGGGTTGCGCGCGCGCTGGATCGGTTGGCACACAGTCGCGGCCTGCCGCAGGTGATCCGCACCGACAACGGCAAGGAGTTTTGCGGCAAAGCGATGGTTGCCTGGGCGCATGACCGGGGTGTGCAGCTACGGCTCATCCAGCCGGGCAAACCAAACCAGAACGCCTACGTCGAATCGTTCAACGGCCGGCTGCGCGACGAATGCCTCAACGAGCACTGGTTCCCGACGTTGCTGCATGCGCGCACCGAGATCGAACGCTGGCGACGCGAATACAACGAGGACCGACCCAAGAAAGCAATTGGCGGCATGACGCCGTCCGCTTATGCCCAACATCTGGCAAACACCGATATCATCAACCCCGGACTCTAAACCCGACCGCTACTCAGGGCGGGGGGACGTCGCCGTTGTCCAAACGAAGCTTGTTCGGATAGCCGCGCCAGGCCGCGATGCGTTCCAAGGTGCGGATGACGCGCGCGGCCGGAAGATTCAAGTCCACTTCGATCGCCAAGGCTTCCCGGCTGAAGTCGTCGATGACATTGAACGTACGGAAGCGTCGACCATCCCACAGCGCATCGGACATGAAGTCGATCGACCATCCGGCATTGGGGTGTGCTCCGCATGCCAACGGCCGTGGATGGCGCGTCGGGACCCGGCGCTTGCTGCGACGACGTTGATTGAGCTTCATCAGGCAGTACACGCGCCACACCCTTTTGTGATTCCACACATATCCGCGACGGCGGATGATCTGAAAAAGCTTTCCAAAACCACGCTCGGGAAAGCGCTCGGCCAATTCGGAAAGCAGCGCAATGACCTCCTCGTCGCGATCGGGGCGGCGCCGATAGCGCGCTGTCGAGCGAGCCACGCCAACAACCGCACAGGCCCGGCGCTCGCTCCAGCCATGCTGCTCGACGAGCCAGGCAAGAAGCGGGCGTTTGTGCGCCGGGTCTACAGCTTTTTTGCGATGACATCCTTCAATGCATGGTTTTCCATCGCGAGCTCGGCGTACATGCGTTTGAGCTTGCTGTGCTCGGTCTCCAGGTCGCGAAGGCGCTGCACATCAGCGGCCTCCATGCCACCGTACTTGGACTTCCAGACGTAGTACGTCGCATCGGAAATACCCAGCTCACGGCACACATCCTTGACTTGGCGGCCGCCCTCAACCTGCTTCAGCGTGGCGACAATCTGGCTCTCGGTGAACTTGCTCTTGCGCATCGTTAGTCTCCTTGGTGGCTAGTGTGCCCGGAGACCTCTAACTATGGATGGACCAATTTTACGGGGAGTCGACAGCTTGCTTTGATCTAGAGCCAGGCACGTATAGAGTGAGACTCTCCTCCTCCGGCTTAAGCTCACTGTCGGAGGATGGGCTTGATGGCCAAGATCACTACCGTCTGCAGCTATGGCAAGCTTCGCCTGTTGAGCCAATCGTCCTCAAACAGAGTGCGGTCTAACAATTCGTTCAACCCGACGCCGCTTCGCGGGTCGTCTTAATTCAGGCGTTAGGCCGACATGAAACGTATGCTGCGAGTCGGACTTTGCATGGTGGGCGCCTGGATCATGGCCGCGGCCCTGTCGCTCGGCATGTACTTTGCTTATTGGCCATCCCGCTGGAACATAACGACTCCAGACACCTTTCTTTGGATTGGCCTTTCAGGTGTATCTTTCACAAGTCTTCTGCCAATACTCACGTTGGGTGGCTTGAGTATTCGCAAGATTCCAAATTCAGCCACATGCGCTTTTATTCCCACTGCCTGGCTGTTGGCAATCTGCGTTATTCGCATATCCAAGCCATGGCGCTACTATGCTGCCTTCCCCGCCTGGATGCTCTACGGGGACTTCCTTCAACCTCTCCCCGTAACCTTGGCGTACGGCTTAACTTTCGGCTTGCTAGCCCGTCGTCTAGTGGGCCCTAACATTTCAGTCAAGCCGATGCCGCTTCGCGGCATGGCTTGACTCATGCGTTAGCTCCCAGAAGTGCATCGGTCTATACTGCCCCTATGAGCAAGCCCAGACCCGATTTCCTCAAGCTCTCCATAGCCGAGCGTATCCAGCTTGCGGAAGACATTTGGGACAGTATTGCTGCTGAGAATCCGGAGTCTGCGACGTTGACACCTGCCCAGCTCCAGGCAGTGCAGGCTCGGTTGCAAGAGCATGACCTGGATCCGGCGACTGCAGTGCCCTGGGATCAGGTCCGCGCTGATCTTTTCCAGCGCAATCACTAATGCGTGTCTTATTTCGGCCTCAAGCCAGGACTGAGGCTCTTGAGGCGCAGGCCTGGTATGAGTCTCGCGCTGCTGGACTTGGCTTGGAATTTGCTCGGGCCTTGGATGCTACTGTGGCCGCAGCTGTAAGAAGCCCAGAGGCATTCGAGGCTGTTGCCGGTAGCTGTCGGCGGGTTTTGTTGCGCAGGTTTCCGTTCTCACTGGTTTATCGGGTTCACGGTGATGAGTTTCTTGTCGTTGCGGTGTTCCATCATCGGCGTGATCCATCAGCACTGGTCCGTCGCGCTGGGGGCTAACAATTCTTTCAAGCCAGACCCGCCTTGCGGAATGGCTTATTGAGGCGTCAGGGCGCATATGAAGATTACTTGGCGAGAGCTGAGAGTAGACCTGTCAGGCCAGTCACCTGATGTCCTGATGACCGAGTAGCGCTGGCTTGTCTCTGAGGCTCTGTCGCTTTGGATGGTTTCAACCGCAGACCTCTAGTTTTAGTTAGTACGGAAATGCGAGGAAGCTACACCGGGACAACCCTTGGTGAGGCTAAGTTTATCGAGGCCCGGCCGCCGGGCAGTTGACATCCCAACAAACCCGCAGCAATCTCTAGCTCAAGGAGCGTAGAAACTCCTCGTACAGCGGTACCCACCTCCGAAAGACCGGTGGGTTTTTTGTGCCTGCAGATTCTGCGGGTGCAACCGACGCGATGCTCTGCGTCGGGAGGGCGGCCAATACAACACCCGCAAGGGGAATACGCCCGCCGTCTGTACGCGGTTTCTAACCTCCCGACATCCCGTCGCCACCCGGCGGCGGGGCCTGTTGGTCAAGGAGGGCTTTACCATGCGTCGATCCCCATCCCCACCCCGTCCTACATCGGCGCGCAAGCGCGTCATGGTGCCGCCGCCTACCGAGATCGGCTGGCGCACGCTCGATCCTTCGATCCCGCCAAGAGTGTACGCCGAGCGCACGCCGATCCCCGAGCCACGCGGCGAACCCCGTACGCCGCGGCCAGGGCATCCACGCGCCCCGCACCACTGCACCATCGGCTATGGCTACTACCCGGCCAGCAACCACCGCATCCCCACCCTGCGCTTGCGCGGACGCTGGCTGGAACAACTGGGCTTTGCCATCGGCAGCAAGGTGCAGATCCGGCTGCGCGACGGCGAGCTGGTCGTCAGTGTGGTACCTACGGATTAACCAGGCATGCCGTGCACGTAACGCAGACGTACAGCGTCACATCGAGCACATCGAGATGTTGCGTGTGTCGCGCATATCCCGCATATCCCGCATCATTCACACTTGCCGCTACGCACTGAGAAATCGATAGCATTCACGGTGCGTGGTGTAACCAAGTACGTTCCGGCTGCGGTGGCGGCGTTGAATGGTCATTCGACCCAGGCCGCGCTGACATTTCAGTGTGTCCGGATCTTGCCCACCACGCTTTCCCTCACGCCATACCGCCAAGGACAGCATGTTCTCCATCTTCAAGAAGAAAGCCGCTGCATTATTGATTGTTCAAGCCAATGGACGCGAGCTGTGTCGGATCAGCCAAAGCGATCTTCCGTGCGAGATCAAACCGTGTGTGTGGTTGGAAGCCGATAGCATTCTGGAGTTTGTCGATTCGATCGGAGACGTGCACCGACATGAACTCGGTGCCACATCTGGGTGGTTCCACTTTTCCATTCGGGTGCATGCCAACCTGGGTTGCCAGGCGGACTGTGTCATTTCCCAGACCGAGCAGCTCGACCCCGATGCGTTTGCCACGGGCAAGGCAGCGGGGATCCGGTTTCAGCCGTTCTTCCTGCCGGGTGCGGCCGTTTCCAACGCTGCGCTCGCAGGCAAGGGGCTGTTTGCGAGGGGGCTGCATTTCAGCGGGCTCGTCACCAACAGCAACGTGCTGCTTTCCTGCGAGTGCGAGCACTGCAAGCGCTCGTTCCTGATCCGCTCCTACCATGCCGGCTTCAGCGAGGCGGGTTACTTCTATTCCGGGTCCGGTAGCCACACCATCACCGTCGACAGCCATCTGCCTGGCAGCCCCGCGGCGTTGTCCGAGCCCGATGCCCAGGCGCTTGCTGCGCTGGAGCAGGCACTGCCCTTGGCGCCGGACGGGTCCAGCTACGCTTACCTCAATCCGTTTCGCTGCCCGCATTGTTCCGAGCCTTACATCGACTTTGAGGCGAACCCGGGGTTGCGGCAGAACGAGTACTACGGGAATTACTTCGCCAGTTCCACGTTGCTGCGATACGTTGCCGAGCCTGTGTAATGTCTGGTTGGATATCTGGTATGTGGCGGTGAGTACGTCGCCCACTTCGACGGCGGTGCGTGCCTTACGTCACACGCTTCCAGATCCTGGCCGAAGCACATTATCTGCTGCGCGCTTTGGCGGCACCTATGCAGCGTTTTACAAACGCACGCACCGTTCGCTGTGATGGCAAGGCGACGATTGTCTGCCGCATGTTCGGCATGGACCGGCATGGTGCAATCGGCTCCGCGGAGCGCGGCAACACGGTGGAATCTCACAGGGGTCCGGCTCGATGGACGCGGTGTGTGAACCGGGCAGGCGCCTGACCATGCCCGGCGGTAACGCGTGGTGCCTTGGCCGCAGCGCACCGCGCAACGGCCAGGCTGACCGTCAGGCTATGGCGTCTTCGGCATCCAGCGCGGTCACCGGTTGTTGCGCGCGGTCGAAGCGCTCGCGGGCGGCGCGGATGCTGGCGTGGTGTTCGCCGGCCCAGTTGAGCAATTGCGAGACCGGGCCGAGCAGCGCGATGCCCAGCTTGGACAACGCATATTCCACGCTCGGCGGTTTGGTGGCGTAGACCTTGCGGGTGATCATGCCGTTGCGCTCGAGGTTGCGCAGGGTCTGGGTCAGCATGCGCTTGGAGATGTCCGGCACGGCGCGCTGGATGGCGCTGAACCGCGACGGCCCGGGGATCAGCGTCAACAGGATCAGCAAGGTCCACTTGTCACCGATCTGGTCGAGCACATCGCGCACGGGGCACTTGGTAGCGTCGAAGGGACCTTCAAGAGAAGGCGGCGGCGGGAACAAGGCAATCGCATTCACGGGGTATCTCTCGGTAACCAGGAGGAGGAAAACTGCCTCCTTGCGGAGGCCCGGGCGGCGCTGACACTATGCTGGCGGACAACACGGTCTAAATAGTAGACCAAATCTCTTATACAACCCTATCGGAGCACACCATGCCATCTGCATCCCCCCTGATTCTTGTCACCGGCGCCAGCGGGCAGCTGGGTGCGCTGGTTGTCGAAGCGCTGCTTGAACGCGTGCCCGCCAGCCGCATCGTAGCAACGGCCCGCGATACCGCGTCACTTGCCGAGTTCGCAAAACGCGACATCGCGGTGCGTCGGGCCGACTATGCAGACCCGCAGAGCCTGGATGCGGCCTTTGCCGGCGTTGGCCGGGTGTTGCTGGTGTCGTCCAACGCGGTGGGCGCGCGCGTGCCGCAGCATCGCAATGTGATCGAGGCGGCCAAGCGCGCCGGGATGGACCTGCTTGCCTACACCAGCGTGTTGCATGCCGAGACCAGCACGCTGTCGCTGGCCAACGAGCACGTAGCCACCGAAGCGCTGCTGCGCGAGAGCGGCGTGCCGCATGTGCTGCTGCGCAACGGCTGGTACACCGAGAACTACACCGGCTCGATCGCGGCCGAAGTGGAGCACGGCGCGGTGATCGGCAGCTCCGGCGAGGGCAGGATCAGCGCCGCCACGCGTGCCGACTATGCAGCGGCAGCGGCAGCGGTGCTGGCCTCGGAGGCGCCGCAGGCCGGGCAGGTGTACGAACTGGCCGGCGATATCGCCTTCAGCATGGCCGAGTATGCCGCCGAAGTGGCACAGCAGTCGGGCAAGCTGGTGGCCTACCACGACCTGCCGGAAGCCGATTACGCGGCGGCGCTGGTGCAGATCGGCCTGCCGGCCGGCTTCGCCCAGGTACTGGCGCAGTGCTCTGCGTCCTCACGCGGTGGCAGCCTGTTCGATGACAGCCACACCCTGAGCCGGCTGATCGGCCGCCCCACCACTCCGCTGCGCGATGCCGTGGCGGCGGCGCTGGCCGCACGCTGAGCAGCACCCGACGCCTTGCCCGCGCGGCAGGGCGTCGCTGCCGGCAGGCGCCCACGCGCCTGATCGCGCCTGGATGATCGGAGGCGGCCCCGCCCGCCTCGGCATCCATCAGCAGTCGATAAGCGTCCCGCCACGACAGACTCGGCACGCGGCACGTAGTGGGTGGGTGTGGTGAATGCGCCTGCGTCGGCTGATACGTTTTGGCGTGCTCGGTCAAGCATCCGGCAAGCGGGCCAGGCGTGGTGCTGTGGCGCGCGCCAATCGGCCCCGCGCGCTCCGGCGGCCCGGTCCTACGGCCCGCATCTGCGCAGACGCGCCCGCCTTGCAGCCGTCGCGCAATTGCCATCGCGCGGACACGCGGCTGACACAAGGCCCCGGGCCGCTGGCTCCGGCGATGTCACCAAACTGACATCAAATCTAAATATAACTGTTCGCCATTGCCGCACCGTCAGGGATGACCGGGCGCCCTGGTGGGCACGTCGGCGCCGTGTTTGCCGCCCCGCAGGGGCGCACCGGCCCACATTGCCGCCGACCCGTTTCCCCTTGCACGAGCCGGACCAATGAAAAAACGCAATCTCGCCACCGTCCTGTGCGCGCTCAGCGCGACCGCCAGCGGCAGCACGCTGGCCGCCGAGCTGGAGCTCTACGTCGACCGCAAGACCAAGCAGATCTTCGCCGAGCCGGCGCCGGGCCGCGACAAGCTGGGCAAATTCGTGCAGGTGGACGAGAACGGCAAGCTGCCGGCGTCGGCGATGCCCGCCGCCCCCGCACAGCCGCTGCCGCCTGCGCCGGGCGTCACCACGCCGGCCGATACCGCCGTTGCCCAGGCCGCCCCCGCCCCGGTTCCGGCGCCCGCACCGGCCAAGGCCAGCGATGCCGGCAAGAAGTGGTACGACAAGCTCAGCCTGCGTGGCTACACCCAGATCCGCTACAACCAGGGCATCGGTGGCGACGCGCAGGACCTGCGTGCGCCGGGCGACCGCTTCATCGGCAACGACCAGAGCCTGGGCATCCGGCGCGCGCGCCTGGTGCTCAGCGGCGATCTCAACGAGCACGTGTCACTGTATTTCCAGCCGGACTTTGCGAGCACGCCGGCCGGCACCAACACCACCAACTTCGCGCAGCTGCGCGATGCCTACGCCGACATCTTCTTCGACAAGAAGCGCGAGTACCGCGTGCGTGTGGGCCAGTCGAAGATGCCGTACGGCTGGGAAAACCTGCAGTCCAGCCAGAACCGCCTCACCCTGGACCGCGCCGACGCGCTCAACTCCGGCCTGCGCGACGAACGCGATATCGGTGCGGTGTTCTATTACAGCCCCACCGTGGCCAAGGGCCGCTTCCAGGACCTGATCAAATCCGGTCTGAAGGGCTCGGGCGACTACGGTGTGCTGGGCGCAGGCGTGTACAACGGCCAGGGCGCCAACCGCGCCGAGCGTAACGACAGCATGCATGCGGTGGTGCACGCCACCTACCCGTTCAAGTTCGCCAACGGGCAGTACCTGGAAGTGGGCGCCGATGCGTATAGCGGGCGCTTTGTGCCGACCGCGGCGGCAGTGAACATCGGCGGGCGCAACTTCACTCCGGCCATCACCGACCCCAACGGCTACACCGACCAGCGCGTGGCCGCGCACGTCATCTACTACCCGCAGCCGTTCGGCCTGCAGGCCGAGTGGACGGTGGGACGCGGCCCGGAACTGGATGTGGAACAGCGCCGCATCCGCACCCGCTCGCTGAGCGGCGGCTACGTGCAGGCGATGTACAAGCACGATGGCAACTACGGCACCTTGCTGCCCTACCTCAAATGGCAGACCTACCGTGGCGGCTCCAAGTTCGATACCAACGCCCCGCGCATGCGCCTGGACGAAGTGGAAGCCGGTATCGAGTGGCAGCCGATGGACGCGCTGGAGCTGGTGTTCGCTTATTCGAAGATGAAGCGCACCGACGTCACCACCGCGCCGTACCCGGTGGTGGAAGGCGATCTGCTGCGGCTGCAGTTGCAGGTCAATTACTGATCGCTGCAACGCGATGGAAAACGAAAAAGCCCCCGCTTGCGGGGGCTTTTTTTGTGCCGCTGGTCCTTAAGCCGACAACTCTCCACGCACGATCTGCGCGCCTGCGCTGAGCGCACTGAGTTTGCCGCGTGCGACATGCCGGGCGAGTGGTGCCATGCCACAATTGGTGGACGGGTAGAGCTTGTCGGCATCGACGAACCGCAGCGCCTTGCGCAAGGTCTCGGCCACTTCCTGCGGCGTCTCGATCGTGGTGCTTGCCACGTCGATGGCGCCGACCATCACCTTCTTGCCGCGCACCAGTTCGATCAGATCGATCGGCACGTGCGAGTTGTGGCACTCCAGCGAAATGATGTCGAGCGAGGATGTCTGCAGCTTGGGGAAGGACTCTTCGTACTGGCGCCACTCCGAGCCCAGGGTCTGCTTCCAGTCGGTATTGGCCTTGATGCCGTAGCCGTAACAGATGTGCACGGCAGTCTCGCAGGTGAGCCCTTCCACTGCACGCTCCAGGGTGGCGACACCCCAGTCGTTGACCTCGTCGAAGAACACATTGAAGGCCGGCTCGTCGAACTGGATGATGTCCACGCCGGCCGCTTCCAGTTCCCTGGCTTCCTGGTTGAGGATCTTGGCAAATTCCCAGGCCAGTTTTTCGCGGCTCTTGTAGTGCGCGTCAAAGAGCGTGTCGATCATGGTCATGGGGCCCGGCAGCGCCCACTTGATGGGCTGGCGGGTTTGCTGGCGCAGGAATCTGGCATCGTCCACGAATACGGATTTGGGCCGGCTCACCGCGCCAACCACGGTCGGTACGCTCGCATCGTAGCGGTCGCGAATCCTGACCGTTTCGCGCTTTTCGAAATCGACACCGCTGAGGTGTTCGATGAAGGTGGTGACGAAATGCTGACGGGTCTGTTCGCCGTCGCTCACGATGTCGATGCCGGCGTGTTGCTGTTCCTGCAGCGACAGGCGCAAGGCGTCCTGCTTGCCTTCGATCAGTGCGTCGTCCTGCAGTTTCCAGGGCGACCAGAGTGTTTCCGGCTGTGCCAGCCAGGACGGCTTGGGCAGGCTACCGGCGGTTGAGGTGGGGAGCAGCTTCGTCATGATGTTGGTGTCTTGTAGGCGTGGTGATCAGGAGGCGTGGCGGGAGGCCCATTGCGCGAGCAGGTTGCCGTAGGGCCGGATGAAGTGCTCCTGGGTGAACCTGCCCTGCGTCACGGCGAGCCGGCTGCGTTCTTCGCGGTCGTAGACGATCTGGGTGGACGAATAATCCTGGTGTTTCAGGCTGGGCTGGTAGATCGCCCCCGCCGCGGAATTGGCGTTGTAGATTTCTGGCCGGTAGATCTTCTGGAAGGTTTCCATCGTGCTGATGGTGCCGATCAGCTCCAGGTTGCCGTAGTCGCTCAGCAGGTCGCCAACAAAGTAGAACGCCAAGGGCGCGACGCTGCCGGGCGGCATGAAATAGCGCACTTTCAGGCCCATCTTCGCGAAATACCGGTCCGTCAATGAACCCTCGTCCTGGCTGTATTCGATGCCCAGGATGGGGTGCTGGTTTCCGGTGCGGTGGTAGGTCCTGCTGCTGGAGACGCTGATGCAGATGACCGGTGGCTTGTCGAAGCGCGCGGTGTAGGCATCTGAGTGCAGGAACTGCTTGAACAGCGTGCCGTGCAGGCTGCCGAAGTCCTCCGGGATGGCGAAGCCGGTTGCGTCCTGATTGTGTGCGGGCAGCAGGATGCTGAAATCGTAGTCGCGTACGTAGGACGAAAAATTGTTGCCCGCAATGCCGTCGATATGCGCGCCGGTGTGTTGGTCGACGATGGTGGGCTTCAAGATTTCGATCAACGGAAACGCATCGCCCGCTGCGTTGCTGTCGATGTGCATCTCGGCAGAGATGATCTCCAGCGCGACGCCATAGCGGTCACGCGTGGGGTTGTCCCAGTGCGCCAGGTCGTTGAAGCGGTTGTTGATCATCGCCAATGTGTTGCGCAGGTTCTCCCGACGACGCTCGCCCCTGGCCAGGTTGGCGAAGTTGGTGGTGTTGCGCGTGTTGGCCGCGGGTTGATAGTCCTCGTCGAAGCGGAGGCTCTTGATGGTGAAGGTGAATTGCTGAGTCATTGCAACTGACGCCTTGATTCGTTGGATGAGACGCGCGCTCTGCAGCGCAGCGGTGGGTATCGGATGGATGCGCGCCCTGCCTTTGGATCAGCGGGCGGGCGCCAATGGCTCCTGCCGCAGATGACCGCCGTGGAGCGAATGCCGCTCAGGCGGCGGCCACCGTGGTTGCGGCGCCGGGGCTTGCGGGCCGCGTCAGTGCGATCAGTGGCAGTGCGCGCTGCACCGCCAGGCTGGCGCGCTCGGCCAGCGCCTCGTTGTGCACGCGGTAATCCAGGAAATCGCGGTCGGTGGCGTAGACGCCCAGCGGCAACGTGCGTGCCTGGAAGAAACTGAAAAGCGGCCGCAGTTGGTGGTCGATCACCAGCGCGTGGCGTTCGCTGCCGCCGGTGGCCGCCAGCAGCACCGGGGTATCGACCAGGGCATCCTGATGGATGAAATCGAAGAAATGCTTGAACAGCCCGGTAAACGAGCCGCGATACACCGGTGTGGCCACCACCAGCACGTCGGCCTGCTCCACGGCGGCAAGTTCCTGCTCTACGGTGTCATGCAGCTGCGAGCGCCACAGCGCGCCGGCAAAATGCGGTGCCAGGGCGCCGAGTTCGACCAGATGCTGCTCGCACGGCACCGCTTCGCCGATCAGGGCCATCAGGTGTTGCGCCAGGGCAGCGGCCTTGGAGGGGCGTTGCAGGCCACCGGAGACGGCAACGACGCGGAGCGGATGTGGCGGGTGTGCAGTCATGTGGGGTGACCTGAGCAGTGGGAGGCGCGTGGCGCCGTCGGAGGGGGCCGCCCGTGCCGACATCTGGTTGCAGGCGTGTTCCGAAGCGGGCGAGCGACGACGATCCCGATGCTAGGGGCCGCATTCAATGAAGTAAAATGGTGTTATTTCAACAATCCATGAATTCGGATCATCTGAATGCTTGAGCGCATCCATCTCACCATCGTCCAGCAGGTCGAGCAGCAAGGGTCGTTGACCGCTGCAGCGGGCGTGTTGAACCTGACCCAGTCGGCGCTGAGCCACAGCATGAAAAAGCTGGAGCTGCAGTTGGGCACCGACATCTGGCTGCGTGAAGGGCGCAGCCTGCGCCTGACCCAGGCCGGCCAGTACCTGCTGGCGGTGGCGAACCGGGTGCTGCCGCAGCTGGATCTGGCCGAAGAGCGCCTGGGGCAGTTTGCGCAGGGCGAACGCGGTGCGCTACGTATCGGCATGGAGTGCCATCCGTGCTACCAGTGGCTGCTGAAGCTGGTGGCGCCGTATCTGGCCACCTGGCCGGACGTGGATGTGGATGTGAAGCAGAAGTTCCAGTTCGGCGGCATCGGCGCGCTGTTCGGCTACGAGATCGATCTGCTGGTCACGCCGGACCCGTTGTTCAAGCCCGGGCTGCGGTTCGAGCCGGTGTTCGACTACGAGCAGGTGCTGGTCGTGGCCAAGGGTCATGCCTTGGCGTCGGCGGCCTACGTCAAGCCGCAGCAGCTGACCCGCGAGGTGCTCATCAGCTACCCGGTGGACCTGGAGCGGCTGGACATCTACAGCCAGTTCCTGCTGCCGGCCGGCGTCACGCCGCGGCGCCACAAGGCCATCGAAACCACCGACATCATGATGCAGATGGTGGCCAGCGGCCGCGGCGTGGCCGCCATGCCGCGCTGGCTGGTGGAGGAATACGCGGCCAGGATGGCCGTGGTGCCGGTGCGGCTGGGTGCGCGCGGCATCCCCAAGCAGATCTACCTGGGCGCACGCGAGGCCGATATCGCCGTCGACTATCTGCGCGCCTTTATCGAACTGGCGCGCCAGCCTGCCAATGCCACCGCTGACGCACCGGCGGCCACCTGATGCGCGCCACTGGCCTGTGCACGCCACCTGGGTTGCCGGGCGGCCACGACGCGATGTGCTGCGTTGCTGCAGCGCGCCGCACTCTGGTGCGTTGATGAAGGCCATGCCGATACCCGGCCTTCGGTCATCAGTGCGGACATGCCTGCGCCACTCCAAAGAACGGAACGCCTGTTGATGCATCCAGCCACGCCCAGGCCCGCCAGCATACTGACCGATGCCTATTCGCTGGAGGTGGGCGCACACGACATTGCCGCGTTGTCTGCGGTGGCACCGCGGATCGTGCCTGGCACCCTCATTGCCATCCCGTCGCTGCCCGGCCAGGACGACGCGACGCGGCTGGCTGCCGCACAGCGGGTGCGTGGGCTTGGCTTTGCGCCCATGCCCCACCTGTCCGCGCGTCGCATCGCCTCGCTGGACGCGCTGCAGGCCTTTGTCGGGCGCGCCGCCGATGACGCCGGCGTTGCGCACTGCTTGGTGGTTGCAGGCGATCCGTCGTTGCCGCTCGGGCCGTTTCCGGACAGCCTGGCGCTGATCGCAACAGGCGTATTCGAGCGCGCAGGCATCAAGACCATTGCCGTGGCGGGACATCCGGAAGGACATCCGGCCATGCATGCAGACGATCGATGGGCGGTGCTGCAACGCAAGTGTCGCAGCATCGCCGAGCGCGGCATGGCACCCCTGATCGTCACCCAGTTCGCGTTCGATGCCGACCTGGTGCTGACCTGGTTGAACGCGCTGCGCGCGCATGGCATCGAAGCTCCGGTACGCGTGGGCGTGCCCGGTCCTGCCGGCGTCGCGGTACTTGCGCGCTATGCCGCACGCTGCGGTGTGGGCGCAAGCGCAGCGACGCTGTCCAAGTACGGCATCTCGCTCGGCAAGCTGCTGGGGACCGCAGGGCCGGACCACTTCGTCGATCGCCTCGCGGCAGGTCTGACGCCAGCGCACGGCGATGTGCGCCTGCACATGTTTCCGTTCGGCGGCATCGCACGGTCGCTCGCGTGGGCCGAGCACTACCGCTCCCGCACGGCGCTTGCCGCTGCCACCGATCTGCCGACGACCTAAACAGAGGGTGCCCGCCTACCGGTGCCGCGCACGCACGCCGGCTCGGCGCTCAGTAGCCGCCCTGGGCGGCAGATCGATCGGCAAAAACAGGGCGAACGTGGGCGTGTCCGCGACCGGAATCACAGAACGTACTATTTGATTCTGGTGTTTTTCTGTTGCACGCGTGAGGTGTTGCAGCGCACAGCAGGCTTGTCACACGCGCGGGGTATAACCATCGGCGAATCGCGGCGAGGGGGGCGCTGCATCCGATGCCGTTGCTGCACGCGATGGCATTGCATCCGCAACGTCCAAGGAGAGATGTCGCCATGCCCAAGCCCTCGTTGTTGTCCGTGATGTGCACCCTGTCGCTGGTCTCGCTGCCGCTGGCGGCGGCCGAGCTGCAACCCAAGCTGCTTGCCGGCCCACCGGAGGAATTCGCGCAGATGCGCGCGCCCGATCCGGCCGAATCGGCGATCCTGTCCAAGAGCGCCCTGCTGCCGGTGGAGCTGGCACCGGCCGGTAACGCCGCACGCTGGCAGGGCACGCTGCCGGTGGAAAACGGCCACCTGCGTTTCATGGTGCTGGCGGGCGACCAGGCATGGGACGCCGCCGTGGCGGCACCACGTGTTGCCGGCGCACGCGCCGCTGCCGCGCCGCAACTGCAGGCACAGCGCACATTGCTGGGCACCGCCGAGAGCGGCGCCAGCGGCATGCGCTACGCGGTGGAATCTGCACAGAACGGCGCTTGGTCGCTGACCCTGCAATCGGCCTCGCCGGTGGCGCAGCGCGGGTATGTGCTGACGGAAGGCGATGCACGCACGCAGCTGGCATCGTACCCGCGTGACCGCCAGCAGCTGGTGGGCAAGTCGCTGACGCTCAATGCGATGCTCAGCGGCAGCGATGCACGTGGTACCACCTTGCTCGCCGGCCAGGCGGGGCAGATCGACGATGCCAGCCTGCGGGTGATCGATCCGCAAGGCGCGGTGCGGGTCCTGCCGATGGCCGACGACGGCGCGCACAACGATGGCGCTGCCGGCGACGGCGTGTATGGCGGGAGCTTCCAGCCAGGCCGCGAGGGCACCTGGATTGCGCAGGTCATTGTGCGCGGCCACGATCAGGCCGGGCAGCCGTTCGTGCGGACCAGCGAGCACGTGATGCCGGTGCTGGATACCTCGCTGCGCCTGCTGGGCAATGCGCTCAGCGCACGCGCGACCGACGGGACCCGGTTGACCCTGGCATTGCCGGTGGCGGCACGCGGCAATGCACCGTCGCACTATCGCGTGTTCGGCCAGGTCTGGGGCACCGATGCCAAGGGCAAGGACGTGCCGGTGGCGTGGATCGGCGGCATGCTCACGCCGCAGCAGGGGCAGCTGCCGCTGAGCCTGGACGAGCGCTGGATCGCACGTGCGGGTGCGCGCGCACCGTTCTCGCTGCGTGGGCTGCGCATCGAAGACCCGGACCATTACATCCCGTTGGTGCAGGCCGGCAGCTTGCCGTTGCAGCTGCCCGCCTTGCGGCGCGCCAGCATCGCGCGGGCCACCGGCGGCATCGACGAAAGCATGCGCATGGGCCCGCGCCCGGCCGCGCTGGCCAGTGCCACCGCGATGGCGCAGCCGCAGGCGGCCGGCTCGCAGCTGGTGCTGGTGCACGGCTACTGCTCCAACGGTGTGTGGCCGCAGGCGCAGTTCACCAATGCGTCCACGTTCCTGGACGCCAAGCAGAACCGCAGCAACGACCAGTTCGCACAGCGCATTGCGCAGTTCGCCAGCCAGTGGTCGTCGTTTTCCACGGTGGCGCACAGCCAGGGCGGCATGGCCGCGCTGCACCTGTACACCTACTACTGGAGCGGGCTGGATAACGCCAGCGGCGGCCGCGTGATGCAGTCGGTGGGCACGCCGTATCAAGGCACCAATCTATCCGGCGTCCTGGCCGCGGTGGGGTCGTGGTTCGGCGTGGGCTGCGGCACCAACTCGGACATGACCTACGACGGCGCCAAGGCCTGGCTGGCCGGCATTCCCGCCGATGCGCGCGCCAAGGTCAACTACTACACCACCTCGTTTGCCAAGACCAACTGGTATACCAACGACTACTGCAATGCGGCCTCGGACCTGGTGTTGAACGACCCGGAAGACGGCACCGTGGAGCAGGTCAACGCGCAGCTGCCCGGCGGCGTCAATCGTGGCCACACCACTGGCCAATGCCACACCACCGGCATGCGCGACCCGGCGCAGTACCTGGATGCCAACCGCAATGCGGTGATGAATGCGAATGCGGCCAGGTAGTGCGGTGTTCGCGATACGCACGAAAATGGCCGGCGCGCGTGCCACCATTGCGGCATGCATGGGAGCACCGGTGCGTTGCTGCAAACAGAGCGGGCCACGAACAATCGCTGCCTGAAATCGAGATGGCCGGCATACAAGTCTCTCGATAGGGACACCAGCAAACGGCCTGCTGCGGTGTGCTGACCGATTGCGGAACCGTTGGCGGCACGGATGCCGCCAACGCAACTCCACGGACGGATTCACGGTGTGCCTCACCATCGGTGAAGGCGCCGCATGTTCGACACACTGAGCCGCCAGCGTGCGGCGCAGCGTTCGAGCGGTCTTATTGGCCGATCCGAGCCGCTTCGGATGCCCATAGTTCTGCATCTGCGCCCGCAGGGATGAACATCGGCGCGTCCAGGTCGGTGGCTGCGCGCCAGATCGCTTCAGCAACATCGATCGACTGGGTTCCCGGGCCAGTGGACGCGCTCATGCGTGCCATTGTCTGCTGCATAAACGGTCCATACACCGCGTTGTCGAGACCACGCAGACCGGTACGAGCGGTGGCACGGAATGCCGTCTCTCCGCACGAGCCTGGCGACACGACCCGCACGCGAATGCCGAAGTCCTCCAGCTCGGTGGCCAGCGATTCGCTCAGCGCGTTCACCGCGGCCTTGGCTGCACGGTAGGCACCGATCAGCGGAAGCGGCTTGAGCGTTGCGCTCGACGACACGTTGACGATGACCCCGGCGCGGCGCGCACGCATCTGAGGCAAGAGCGCCTGCGTCACTGCAAGCGTACCGAAGGTGTTGGTTTCGAACAGCTCGCGTACCGACTGCAGGCTTGCAAGTTCCAGCGGCATGGGCGCACCGAAGCCTGCGTTGTTGACGAGGACGTCGATCGTGCCTGCCGCAGCAACCGCGGCCTGGATGCTGTCGGTATCGGTGACATCGAGCTGCAATACCTTCAACCGGGGCGACGCCGGAAACAGGTCATCGCGTGGCGTGCGCATGGTGGCGACCACGCGCCAG
This sequence comes from Xanthomonas sp. NCPPB 1325, assembly GCF_041477645.2. Lineage (NCBI taxonomy): Bacteria > Pseudomonadati > Pseudomonadota > Gammaproteobacteria > Lysobacterales > Lysobacteraceae > Xanthomonas > Xanthomonas sp. NCPPB 1325. The sequence continues at coordinate 389,347 of NZ_CM192985.1, read as the reverse complement.
TCGCGCTCCAGGAAATAGTTGGCGGTTGCCAGGCCAAAGCCCGACGAGCAGCCAGTGATGAGTACGGTTTGCATGAAGCACCCTCGGTGACGTGACGAGAGATGTACGTTAGTCTTCAAGAACCATACTTTCGATACCTGAAAGTATTTAATCCATTTGCCAGAGTCCAACGATGCTCGACCCGCTTGCCGAGGTTGTACTGCTGCTCCGGCCGGCGGCACGGTTTTCCAAGCTTGTGGTTGGTGCTGGTGCGTGGTCGGTATGCCGCTCCGATGCGCCAGGCCCGTTTTACTGCGCGGTGATCGAAGGATCGTGCCGGCTGGCGCTTGAGGATGGCGAGGTGCGCGTTCTTGAAGCGGGCGACTTCGTTTTGGCACCCGCCATGCTCGCCATCACGCTCTCCAGCGTGCTGGCGTCGGCCGAGCAGGCCCACACGGTGCCGACCGATATGGGCGATGGCAGTTTCCGTATCGGTGCGCAGGACGGCCCCGTAGATCTTCGTGTCGTGATTGGCCATTGCAGCTTCGGTTCGCCCGATGCGGCGCTACTGGTGTCGCTGCTGCCCCGGCTGGTGCATGTGCGTGGTGAGCCACGCCTTGCCACGTTGGTGAATCTGGTGGGCGAAGAGGCACGCGCAACCCGACCCGCACGCGCGGAAGTGCTTGCGCGGCTATTGGAAGTGCTGTTGATCGAAGCCTTGCGCTCGCTGACAGCGAGCGACACAACGCCAGGGCTGGTGCGCGCGCTCTCCGATGTGCGCCTGGCAGCGGCGATGCGCGCACTGCACGCTGCACCGGCGCATGCGTGGACGGTCGAGGCGCTCGCCAGGGAAGCGGCGCTGTCGCGATCCTCGTTCTTCACGCGCTTCAATCGTGCGATGGGCATGGCGCCGATGGAATATCTGCTGGCATGGCGCATGGCGCTGGCAAAGACACTGCTGTCAGAACACGGGCTTGGCGTTGCGCAGGCGGCGCAGCGGGTGGGTTACGGCTCGGCCAGCAGCTTTAGCGTGGCCTTCACTCGTCACACCGGCAGTGCGCCCTCGCACTATGTGCGCGCGCAGAGTGCGGCGGCAGAAGCGCTGTGACGCCACGGCCTGCATGCGCACACGCGCGCATGATGCGAACCGATTGCGTCGACGCAACCAGCCCGTGGTGACGGGGATGCGGCCTGGACGCTAGCGAAACACCACCGTGCGATGGCCGTTGAGCACGATGCGGTGTTCGACATGGCGGCGCACCGCGCGGGCGAGCACCAGCGATTCGGTATCACTGCCCAGGCGCACCAGGTCGCGTGGCGTCATGGCATGGTCGACGCGCGCAACGTCCTGTTCGATGATCGGGCCTTCGTCCAGGTCTTCGGTGACGTAGTGCGCAGTGGCACCGATGATCTTGACCCCGCGCGCGTGCGCCTGGTGATACGGCTGGGCGCCCTTGAAGCTAGGCAGGAAGCTGTGATGGATGTTGATGGCGCGCCCGGCCAGCGCGCGGCACAGGCCGGGCGAGAGGATCTGCATGTAGCGCGCCAGCACCACCAGATCGATGTGTAGATCATCCACCAACGCGAGCAGTTGCGCTTCCTGTGCGGCACGCGTGTCGGCGCTGACCGGCAGATGATGAAAGGCGATGCCGTAGGACGCCGCCAACGGCGCGAAGTCGGTGTGGTTGGAGACGACCGCCGCGATGTCCACCGGTAATTGCCGGCTATGCATGCGGAACAGCAGATCGTTGAGGCAATGGCCCTGCTTGCTCACCAGCACCAGCAGCCGCGCGCGCCGACGCGCATCGTGCAACTGCCACGTCATCTGAAATGCGTTGGCCAACATGGCAAACCGCTGCTCGAGGCTGGCGATATCCGTGCCCGGCGGCTTGTCGAAATGCACGCGCAGGAAGAAGCGGCCGCTCTCGTCATCGCCAAATTGCTGGGCGTCGAGAATATTGCAGGCCAGATCGAACAGCAGCCCGGTGACGCGGTACACGATACCGGTGCGATCGGGGCAAGACAGGGTAAGGATGTAGTCGGAGCGCATCGGCGCAATGATAGCCAATGCATGACGCCGCTGGCGCAGTGCTTGCGTCGGTAACTGTTGCATGGTGCGAGCGCGGCGATAGCACCGATGACGCTGCACCGCGAACGACGGTGCTGGTCACCGCGGTGCCGCTGGCGTGACCCGAGCAGCAGCCTATCGATTGGCAAGGCGGCGGTCACACCATCGCCCAGGCCCGGGCTGGAGATGGCGCGTGCGCTCAGCGCGGCGGCAGGCGCAGCATCAGGCGACGATTGATTTCATCCAGCTGCGCGAGCGAGTCTTCTACCGAGGTGTCCATGGCGTCCTGGGTGGTGATGTGCGCCCGCAGATGCGCCGGGTCGCCCAGATCGCCGCGCACCAGGAACACGTTTTCGCCGACCTCGCCCAGATGACGGCTGAGCACCACGTGGTCCACCTGGTCGAAGCCATGCTGTTTTGCCAGCGGCAACAAGCGCGCGGCCATGCGCTCGCTGGCCGCGTCGGTGGGCTTGTTCAATTCGGCATCGAGCACACCCACCGCTTCACGAATCTGCGCGAACAGATAATGGTCCGGATGCTCGGGATGGTCCGGGCCCACCTGGCCCTGGCTGACGACCGGTGGGGTGGTCATTGCGCGTCACCGGCACAGGCTGCTGCGCGCGAAGGGCACGCGGTGGAACCGGGCCTGTTGTGCAGGTATCGCATCGCATTCTCCGTGAAGGCGCTGGTGGTGGCCGGACCGCGTTGCGCATCGCGCAGCGCAGTGCCTGGCCGAATCGAGCAGGCACCTTAGCCGCTTGCGCAGATTGCCTCAAGCCAGCCAACACCTTGAGCGCGGCATGACGGTGTGGCGGCGCTCTGACGTGCAGTGCAGCGGCGTTGGCGTCTGCCGCGCCCGCTCCTTGGCCGCAATGCGGTGCAGATGCAGACGCGTCATTGCGCCCGGCCATGATGTTCGTTGCACTGAAGGTGCGCCTGCAGCAGCGCCCTACGTTTCTTGAACCAACTCACCTCGCAGGCAGTACGCCTACTGACGCCAGTGCGTTCGACCGCGCTACGCCTGCCCCGCCCGACGTGCGGCCACTTCCGCCAGCACTGCCCAATCGGCGTTGCCATCGCCATGGGCAATGGCCTCGTCCAGGTTGGCGCGCAGCAGTTCGCCCAGCGGCATCGGCACCTGCCTGTCGGCACCGGCCTGGATGGCCAGATCCACATCCTTGCGACCCAGCGTGGCGGTGAAGCCGGCCGGCGTGTACTGGCGTTGCATGATCAACTTACCGTAGCCCTGATACGCGGGCGCGGCGAACAAGGTGCTGGTGAGCATGCCCAGGAACTGGGTGACGTCCACGCCATGGCCGCGTGCCAGTGCACTGGCTTCGGCCATGGCGCCGATGGCGCTGGCCAGGCAGAAGTTGGCGGCCAGTTTGACGGCATTGGCCTGCTCGGGCGCGCTGCCGATGTGCCAGGTCTGTTGCCCCAGCACATCGAACATCGGCTGCACGCGGGCCAGCGCGGCATCATCGCCGGCAGCCAGGATGTTGAGCTTGCCTGCTGCAGCCACATCGACACGGCCGAGTACCGGCGCGGCCACATAAGCCACCCCGCGCTCGGCGTGCAGGGCGGTCAACTCATGCGCCAGCGCCACCGAGATGGTGGCCATGTTGACGTGCACGCTGCCGGCCGGCAGCGCATCCAGCACGCCACCATCCAGCACGGTCTGGCGCACCGCATGATCGTCGGCCAGCATCGAAAACAGCAGCGGGCCATGCGCGGCATCGCGCGGTTGCTCCACCACCGTGGCGCCAGCATCGCGCAGCGGCTGGGCGCGTTCGGGCGAACGGTTCCACACGCTCAACGCAAAGCCGCCACGCAGCAGGTTGTGCGCCATCGGCAGGCCCATCGTGCCCAAGCCCAGAAACCCTATCGGCATGCGGTGTCCTTGTTCGGAATGGCGTTGATGGTGCGGATCAAGTGGCGAACACGCCACGCGCATCGCGCGGTTCGCAGCGCAGGTATTGCGGCGCAGGCGTGACCGAGGCACCCAGCGCGGCGGCGGCATGCCACGGCCAGCGCGGGTCGTACAGGATGCCACGCGCCAGCGCGATGGCATCGGCCTGGCCGTCGCGCACAATCGCTTCGGCCTGCGCCGGCTCGGTGATCAGGCCTACGCCGATCACCGGCGTGGCGACCTGCGCCTTGATCTGCTCCGCGAACGGAATCTGGTAGCCGGCCTGCACCGGAATCTGCTGACGCGGGTCCAGCCCGCCGCTGGAGACATGGATGTAGTGCGCACCGCGTGCATCCAGCGCCTTGGACAGGGCGATGCTTTGTTGCAGATCCCAGCCACCGTCCACCCAATCGGTGGCCGAAATGCGCACACCGACGGCAATGCGCGCGGACACCGCCGCGCGCACGGCGTCGAAGATGCGCAGCGTCAACCGCATGCGGTTTTCCAGCGATCCGCCATAGGCATCGCTGCGCTGGTTGCTCAGCGGCGACAGGAACTGATGCATCAGGTAGCCGTGTGCGGCATGCAACTCGATCAGGTCCAGGCCCAGGCGTTCGGCGCGTGTGGCCGCGTCCACGAAGGCGGCGACCACCGCGTCGATGCCGGCCTCGTCCAATGCCTGCGGCGCCGGTTGGCCGGCCTTGAACGGCACGGCCGAGGCAGACACCGTCTGCCAGCCATGCGCGTGATCGGGGGCGATGGCCTCGCCGCCCTTCCAGGGAAGATCGGTGGACGCCTTGCGGCCGGCATGTGCCAGCTGGATGCCGACCGGCATCGGCGACCAGCGGCGCACCGACTGCAGCACCGCGTCCAGCGCCTGCTCGGTAGCGTCGTCGTACAGGCCCAGATCGGCGTAACTGATCCGCCCTTCCGGCAGCACCGCGGCCGCTTCCAGAATCAACAGGCCGGCGCCGGATTGCGACAAGGTGCCCAGGTGGATGCGGTGCCAGTCGCTGGCACGGCCGTCCTGCGCGGAGTACTGGCACATCGGCGCGATGACGATGCGGTTGGCGAGCGCAAGCGGACCGAAGGCGATGGGGGAGAACAACTGGCTCAAGGCAGCATCCAGACGCAGCGTGGGGGCGCCCATTGCACTGCGCCCGGCGCTGCGACACAACCGCTGCAATGGATCACAGCGTCATGCAGAGCGCGCACTGTCGTACCTGGCCTGCGCGCTGCGCAGCGGGTCCGGCGGCTGATGCAGGAAGGCCAGCGCCTGCGCGCACGACTGCTCCACTTTCAAGGTGAGCAGATCGTCGGCGCGGGTGCGCCCGAAATTGAGCGCGGCGATCGGCAGGCCGTTGCGCGCGGCGGCCTGCACGAAGCGAAAGCCCGAATACACCATCAGCGACGAGCCCACCACCAGCACCGCATCGGCGGCCTGCAGATGCGCAAAGGCGCGCTCCACCCGCTCGCGCGGCACGTTCTCGCCGAAGAACACCACATCCGGCTTGAGCACGCCACCGCAGACCGGGCACGGCGGCACCACGAAGGTGTCGAAGGCCACATCGTCCAGATCGGCATCGCCGTCGGGTGCTTGTGCGGCCTCAAGCGCTGCCCAGCCCGGATTGGCCTGCTCAAGCAACAGTTGAAATTCGGTGCGCGGCATGCGGCGCTCGCAGCCCATGCAACGCACCACGTCCAGACGGCCGTGCAGGTCGATCACCGCCTGACTGCCGGCCGCCTGATGCAGGCGGTCCACGTTCTGGGTCAGCAACAGTTCCAGCTGCCCGCGCGCCTCTAGTGCGGCCAGCGCGTGATGGGTGGCGTTGGGTCTGGCCTGCCCGAAGCGCGGCCAGCCGATCAGGCTGCGCGCCCAGTAGCGCTGGCGCGTGGAGAGCTCGCCCATGAAGGCCTGAAAGGTCACCGGTTGCGGACGCTTCCAGCCGCCTTGCAGATCGCGGTAGTCCGGGATGCCCGAATCGGTGCTGCAGCCGGCACCACTGAGCACGAACAGGCGCTGATGGCGCTCGATGAACGCCTGCAGCGCGTCGTTGTCGTGGGCGGGAACAGCGGTCATCGAACACCTCCAATAGCCATGGGATCACGTTACGACCGCCCTGCAGGCGCTGCCAGACCGGCCCCCCGCTCCACTGCTCGATGGCGCAGCAAATACAGTGGCATGGCGCGTTGCCACCCGGCGCGGCCCAGCACGTACTACGCAACACCGACGGCGGCGGATGCACGCCGACGGCCGCGCCTGGTGCATGCGCGCGCTCATAGATCTGGGGCTGCGCTGGTCGATTCCAAGCAAGCGCGCAGCGCATGCTGCGTCATCACGAGAAGGCGTGCAGGCGGGACCGGCGGCGGGCGGTGTCGCGGTGGTCAGGCGGCGCCCTGCCGGCCACTGACAGCTGGGACAGCCTTCTTGACCATGCATCCTCTCGTCCGCACGCTCCCGGCGCGGGTGGGCGCAACACTCAGTGCGCAACGCCCGTCTGCTGCACGAACTGCAGCAGATCCCGGTTGAAGCGCGGGCTGTCTTCCAGAAACGGGGCGTGGCCGGCGTCCGGATACAGGTGGATCTGTGCGCGCGGCTGCAACTGGCGCGCACGTGCCAGTGCCGGTTCGCTGAGCACCAGCGCATCGCGGGCACCGTATAGCAGCAGTATCGGCAGGCGGGTGCGCTGCAGGCCGGCGACGTCGATGGACATGCCCTGCACCGCACGCTGCATGTCCCACGAGGCCAGCGCTGCATTGGCCAGCAGGGTGTCGAACACCGGCGCAGGCGGTTGGGTGGCGAAGCACAGCCGCAGGAAGTCCTGGACTGCCTGCAGATGCGTGCGCAGGTCGTCGGAGACCAGGTCGCGATAGATGGCCGGATGCGCCCCCAACTGCTGCGCGCGCAGTTCGATCACGCCATCGACGTACACCACGCCCGCCAGGCCGCGATCGCCGTAGCGGCTCAGATAGTTGCTGATCACCGCACCACCCAGCGACCACCCCACCAGCACCGCATTGCGGGCATCGGTGGCCTTGAGCACCGCTGCCAGATCGTCCGCCCAGCGCGCGCCTTCCCGATACGCCGATGCCGCGGTCGGTTTGCCGGACAGCCCGTGGCCGCGCAGGTCGTAGCTGATCAGCCGGTAGCCCTGCAGTTGCGGGTCGGCCAGCTGTGCGTCCCAGTTGATGCGGCTGCCCAGCAGGCCGTGCACGAACACGATCGCCTGGCCGTCGGCGGCGCCATGCTCCTGCACGGCCAGGACCACGCCGTCCGGGGCGGTCACCTGGTAGCTGCGCGAGTTGCTGGTTGCAGATGGGCTTGCTGACGCGATCGCGCAGACACACAGCAGCAGGCTGGCCAGCGTGCGCTGCCACCAGCGGGCACAGGCAGGTGAAGCGGGTCGAATGGACATGGAGATGCCTTGCAGAACAGGGAAGACGGCATCGTCGGGCCTCACACCAATGTGAGGGTCAAGCGCGGCGTGCCACGTATGCTTGGCAGATGGGCACCTCTTCCACCGCTGACATGCGCATCGGCGCGCTGGCGCAGCGCACCGGCGTCAGCGTGCGCTCGCTCCGCCACTACGATGCCCAGGGCCTACTGACGTCGTCGCGCAGCGCCAATGGCTATCGGCTGTTTGCGGCCAGCTGCGTGACGCAGGTACGCCAGATTCAACGCCTGATCGGCACCGGCTTCAGCCTGGACGACATCCGCCGGTTTCCCGATTGCATGCGGCTGGTGGAAGGCGCGCCGCTGTGCCCGGAAACCCTGCCGGCGCATCGGCAACGGCTGCAGCTGATCGAACGCCAGCTGGCCGACCTGGAACGCCGACGCGCGCGCTTGCTGGCCAGCCTGGCGCAAGATCCGTCAGCGCGGGCCACGCCGCAACGCACGCACTGCAAGCGCACTCCGCCGTCGGGATGATGTGCGTTGGCCGCCCCTGGTGCGCGCCGTCTCGCCGACGCTGATCACCTGCATGCCGAGCACGCGTGCGTAGAACGCGCAGGTGGCCTCCACGTCGGCCACGGTCAATACCAGATGACCGAGTCGCTCGATCTGCATCACTCACCTCGCGCAGGATGCGGCGCAAAGCGCCCGTAGGGTCGCGCGTCGTCCGCACGTTGGCGCAGGACGTGTGCGGCGGCAAAGGCCAGTGCCAGCAGCGTCAGGCACATGCCGACCAGGCCAGACCAGCCGCCGTGCTGCCAGAACCAGCCGCCCAGCGCGCCGACCACGCTGGAGCCGGCGTAATAGGCCAGCAGATACAGAGACGCAGCATGGCTGCGATGCGCGCCACCGAGCCGGCTCACCCACGCGCTGGCCGCCGAATGCGCGATGAAAAAGCCGATCGTCACCAGCACGATGCCGGCCACCACCAGCGCCAGCACATGCGCCAGGGTCAGCGCCACGCCCAGCACGCACAGCACGATGCCGGCGCTGACCACCGGGCCACGCCCGAACCGGTCCGAGGCCGCACCGGCCACCGACGAGCTGACGATACCGAACACGTACGCACTGAAGATCATGCCGATCTGGCTCTGGCTCAGACCGAATTCCGGCCCGCCCAGGCGAAAGCCGGCGTAGTTGTAGAGGCTGACGAAGACACCCATCAGCAGGAACGGCAACGCAAACAGCCACGGCAGGTTGCGGTCGCGCAGATGCCCGGCCCAGGCGCGCAGGTGAAACTGCAGGTTGACGCCATGCCGGCGCACGAAGTGGCGGGAGGGCGGCAGCAGCCACACGAACGCGACAGCGCACAGCAGGTCGACCACGCTCAGTAGCGCCAACGCGGTGCGCCAGTCGGTGTGGTCGGTCAGCACGCTCATCGCAATGCGCCCGGTCATGCCACCGAAGGCATTGCCGGCCACATACAGGCCGGTGGCTGCCCCCAGCTTGTTGGCCGGAAGTTCTTCGCCCAGGTACACCATCGCCACCGCCGGCACACCGCCCAACGCAATACCCGACAAGGTGCGCACCACCACCAGCGCGCCCCAGTGCGGCAGGAACGCGGCCACCAGGTTGAGCACGGCCGCCAGCGCGATGGAGGCGAACATCAGCCCGCGCCGGCCCAGGTTTTCCGACACCGCGCCAGCGCAGAAGATCGCCACCGCCAGCCCGCCGGTGGCCAGCGACAGCGGCAGCGAGGCAACCGCCGCATCCACGCCGAAGGCACGCGCGAACTCGGGCAGCACCGGCTGCACGCTGTAGAGCAGCGAGAAGGTGGCAAAGCCGGCCAGGAACAACGCCAGGCGGATGCGCAGCGTTGCGGGCGGGCCGGCGTCGGCGCCGGGCGATGGGCCGGACGTGCCGGAACTACGATCGGAGGAAGACACGGGAGCGCACTGGAGACCAGGGACGGCGAGTATTCGCCTGCGCCCACCCCCTGTCCAATATATGATGCTGGCAGCTTCCATATATAAAAAAGATGCCTATGGAACTGCGTCACCTGCGTTATTTCCTGGCGGTTGCCGAGGAAGGCAACTTCACCCGGGCTGCGGCGCGGGTAGGCATCGGCCAGCCGCCGCTGAGCCAGCAGATCCAGACGCTGGAACGTGAGCTGGGCACGCCGCTGTTCCGCCGTACCCACAGCGGCGCAGAGCTGACTCCGGCCGGCGAGGCGTTCCTGGGCGAGGTGCGCCGCGTGCTGGCCGACGTGGAGCGCGCCGCCGACACCGCCCGGCGCGTGGCGCGCGGAGAGTCCGGCCGGCTGCGCATGGGGTTCACCGCCTCGGCCGCGTTCAGCCCGGTGGTGCCGCGGCTGATCCGCGATTTCCGCCGGCAATGGCCGCAGGTCGAGCTGCTGCTGGAAGAAACCAACACCGCCAGCTTGCTGGTGGGCCTGGCCGATGGCCGCCTGGATGCGGCGTTCGTGCGCTACGGGCTGAGCACCCCGCCCGACCTGCAACTGCTGCGCTTTGCCGACGAGCCGATGAAGATCGCGGTGCCGGCGGCGCATCCGTTGGCCGCGCGCGCCAGCGCCCCGTTGGCGGCGCTGGCCGGCGAGCCGTTCATCCTGTTTCCGCGCAGCTTCGGGTCCAGCCTGTACGACGAAATCCTGGCCGCCTGCCGCGAATCGGGCGTGACCTTGCGCATCACCCAGGAAGCGCCGCAGATGTCGTCGATCATCAATCTGGTCGCCGCCGAACTGGGCGTGTCGGTGGTGCCCGCCTCCACCGCGCAGCTGCAGCGCCCCGGCGTGCGCTACCTGGATATCGAAGGCCGCATGCCGCTGGCGCGGCTGGCGTTGGCGGTGGCACCCGGCGCGTTGGACAGCGCGCCACTGGTACGTCAGTTATGGGCGCTGGCGGAGTTGATCTGAGGCGTCGTCGGCTCTGCGATGCAGCGCATCGGACGCATGCATCGCGCTGGACGACCGCAGCGACGCCGCGCCTGGCTGCCGACCGGCGCAGCATGGCTTGACCTCAACCGCGATTGAGGTTGTCCAATGCAGGCCCCTCACCGATCTTGAGTGCCATGCATCTCCGTCACCTTGTGCTGCCCTGCCTGGATCCCGACCTCACCCTGCGGTTTTACCGCGATGTGCTGCAGCAACCGTCGCACGGCAATACCGTGCGTATCGGGTGGAGCACGCTGGAATGCGTGCAGGCCCAGCAACCGGTGGGCAGCGTGCACCTGGCCTTCAACGTGGCCCCATCGCGCTTCGAGGCCGCTGCGCACTGGATCGGCGCGCGCGCCAGCCTGATGGGCGATTCGCAAGGTCGCCGGCATTTCGCTCTGGACGGCCCGTGGCAATCGCAGTCGGTGTATTTCGCCGGCCCCGATGGTGCGGTGCTGGAGTTGATCGCACGCGATGCCTTGCAGGATGCGCCGGCCGGCACCGGCCAGTTCCACGGCGAAGAACTGCTGTGCCTGAGCGAAATCGGGTTACCCAGCGACAACGTCGAGGTGGTGACGCGCAGCGTTGCGCATCACTTTGGCCTGCGGCCATTCGCTCCGCCCGTGGAGGGCTTTGCCGCATTGGGCGATGACCACGGCTTGTTGATCGTGGTCGACCAGCGCCGGCGGTGGTTTCCGCAGCAACGGCAGCTGCCCTGGGCCGACGGCCTGCGCGTCAGCGTGGACACGCCGCAACCGGGCCTGCGCCTGCGTGATGCGCAAGGGTGGGAATTGCTGGCGGCGTGAGCCGCCGCGCTGCCCACTCATGCAGCGCTGGCCGGCGCCGGCAACCGGAAAAACGCGCGTGCCGCCGCAGTGCTGTTGGCGGCGGTCACGGCCACTGCTTCGCCGCGGTCGCGCGCCAGTTCTTCCACGATATGCGCCAGATACATCGGCTCGTTGCGACGGTCCTTGGGCAGGGGCTTGAGCGTGCGCGGCAGCAGATAGGGCGCGTCGGTTTCGATCATCAACCGGTTGGCCGGGATGTTGCGCACCAGCTCGCGCAAGTGCGCGCCACGGCGCTCATCGCATAGCCAACCGGTGATGCCGATGTAGTAGTCGCGGTCCAGATAGGCAAACAGTTCCTCGCGCGTGCCAGTGAAGCAATGCACCACCGCTGCACCCAGCTTGCCGTCGAAGCTGCGCATGATCGACAGGAAGTCGTCATGCGCATCGCGCTGATGCAGGAACAGCGGCTTGCCGTTGTCGGCGGCTAGTTGCAGCTGGCGCTCGAAGGCCTTGTGCTGGGCCGGGCGCGGTGCGAAATCGCGGAAGTAATCCAGCCCGCACTCGCCGACCGCCACCACCTGCGGATGTGCCTGCAGGGTGCGCATTTCCACTTCGCATTCGGCGGTGAATTCCACTGCGTGATGCGGGTGCACGCCGGCGGTGGCGTAGAGGAATCCGGGGTGTTGTTGCGCCAGTTGCAGGGCCAATGGCGAATGCTCGCGGCTGGCACCGGTGATCACCAACTGCGTCACACCGGCATCGCGTGCGCGTTGCAGTACGGCATCGCGGTCGCGGTCGAAGGAGTCGTGGGTGAGGTTGGCGCCGATATCGATCAACTGCATGCTGCGGTGTCGCCTGAAAGAGCAGGTGTGATTGTACTGGGTGGACGTTGCCCTCACTGGGTGCACGTTGCCCTCATCCGCCCTGCGGGCACCTTCTCCCGCAGGCGGGAGAAGGGAGGTCCGCAACGGGATCGGCAGGCGGCCAGCGGTACCTGCATGCCATCGGCCTGCACGAACGCACGGCCTTTCCCCCTCTCCCGCCTGCGGGAGAGGAGCAGGGGTGAGGGCCGCGTGCGCAACACACTCACACCATCACCGGCACCGCCTCGGCCGCACGAACGCACGGCCTTTCCCCCTCTCCCGCCTGCGGGAGAGGGGCAGGGGTGAGGGCCGCGTGCGCAACACACTCACCCCACCACAGGCACCGCCTCGGCCGCACGAACGCACAGCCTTTCCCCTCTCCCGCCTGCGGGAGAGGGCCAGGGGTGAGGGCCGCGTGCGCAACACACTCACCCCATCACAGGCACCGCCTAGGCCGCACGAACGCACGCCTTTCCCCTCTCCCGCCTGCGGGAGAGGGCCAGGGATGAGGGCCGCGTGCGCAACACACTCACACCATCACCGGCACCGCCTCGGCCGCACGAACGCACGGCCTTTCCCCTCTCCCGCCTGCGGGAGAGGGGCAGGGGTGAGGGCCGCTTGCGCAACGCACTCACCCCATCGCAGGCACCGCCATCGCATCGATCTTTGCCGCCAGCGCCTGGATCGCCAGCTGCGCCGAGCGCGAGAGCTGCCGTTGCGGGGCCACGCACAGAGCCAGCGTCATCGGTTTGGTCAGGTGCTGGCGGAACGGCACGAAGGCCAGGCGTCCGTCGGCCACATCCGGGGCGGCATCCAGCCACGACATCAGGCCCACGCCGGCACCGGCGCGCACCAGGCCGCGCAGGGTGCGCACGTCGTTGCAATGGGTGAGCCGCTTCACGTCGATGTGCTGGCGCTGGTACAGCACCTTGGCGTGCTCGCCGACGATCAGCGGGGCGGCCGGTAGCAGCAGGCGGTGTTCCAGCGTCTCGCTCAGCTGCAGCTCGGTGCGGGTGCTCAAGGGGTGGCCTACCGGCATCGCAATGCCGAGCGGGATATCGGCAAAGGCGCGCACTTCCAGGTCCACGCTGCTCACCGGGTCCAGCAGCAGGCCGATATCCACATCGGCCGAGGTCACCATTTCCATCACCCGCTGGTTACGCGCGGTGGACAGGTTGAAGGTGATGCCGGGGTACTCCTGCACCAGCGCGGCCACTGCCGCCGGCACCACGCCTTCGCTGAGCGCGTCGATCATGGCGATCTCCACATGCCCGCGGCGCAGCCCCTTGAGCTCGTCGAAGCGCTCCAGGGTACGGGCGTAGGCCTTCTCCCAGCCGCGCACGTCCACCAGCAACAGCTCGCCGGCAGCCGTGAGTCGCAGCCGGCCGGGCAGGCGCTCGAACAGCTGCGCGCCCAGCTCTTCCTCGGCCTTGAGGATCTGCCGGTCGATCGCCGAGGCCGACACGTGCAGCACCTCGGAGGCCTTGCGGATGCTGCCGCAGCGGGCCACTTCGATGAAGTAACGGGTGAAGCGGGAAAAGGTCAGCATGCGGCATGGCTCGGTTGGCGTTGCATTTTTTGCAATGGCTTGGCGGAAAAACGATGTTTGATCACACACCCCCGGCTTCCTAGAGTCAATCCGGCACCGCTCCCGCCTCATGCCAGAGACCGCCCCATGGATGTCGCCGTCCCCGCCCTGCCGCTGCACTGCACCTTCGCCGCCGCCGACTGGCAGCGCCTGGCCCAGCATTGGCACGCGGTGGCGCTGAGCAGCGAGGTGGGGCAGGCACCGTTCAAGGCCACCCTGCTGGACGAGCCGCTGGTGCTGTACCGGCTAGGCGAGGAATTGGTGGCCGCGCGCGACGTCTGCCCGCACCGCGGCGTGCCGCTGAGCATGGGCACGGCCGATGGCGGCGGCGTGGTGTGCGCCTATCACGGGCTGCGCTTCGGCAGCGGTGGGCGCTGCAACCACATCCCCGCCAGCCCCAGCCAGAACATCCCGGCCAAGATGCGCCTGCACACCTACGCGGTGGCCGAGCGCTACGGGCTGATCTGGGTGTGCCTGTCCAGACCGGCCGGGGTGAGCGATGCGGAAATACAGATCCCGCCGATGCCGGGCTGGGACGAAGACGGCTTCCAGCAGATCGTGTGCCCGGCCTTCGACATCGGCGGCAGTGCCGCACGCCAGCTGGAAGGCTTCATCGACGTGGCGCATTTCGCCTTCGTGCACACCGCCACCTTCGCCCAGCCGGACAAGCGCGAAGTACCGGCCTACACCACCACCGAAACACCAACCGGCTTCAACGCCGATTACCTCAGCAGCGTGGCCAATTATTCGGTGGACATGCCGCTGCCGGACGTGGACCCCGACTTCCAGTGGCTGCGGCATTTCGAAGTGCATCTGCCGTTTACGGCCACGCTCACCATCCATTTTCCGGTGCCGGGCAAGCGGCTGGTGATCATGAATGCCGCCAGCCCGGTCTCCAAGCACAAGACCCGGCTGCTGGTGCCGATCGCACGCAATTTCGACACCCATCTGCCGGTGGAAGACGTGCATGCCTTCAACCTGCGCGTATTCGAAGAAGACCGCGCCATGGTCGAGGCGCAACGGCCCGAATACCTGCCGCTGGACCCGCTGCTGGAAGTGCACATCCCGGCCGACCGCAGTTCCATCGCCTATCGCCGTGGCCTGCGCAGCCAGGGCTACAGCGACTTCTTCCTGCGTTGACCGCCAAGGAGCACGCCATGAGCCTGCATGAAGTGCGCGTTGCCGCGGTCATCGACCAGGGCCATCGCCAGCGTGCAATCCGATTGGAACCGATCGATGCCGAACTGCCCGCCTTCGAGGCCGGCGCGCATGTCGACCTGCATCTGCCGGACGGCATGATCCGCCAGTATTCGATCGCCAGCGCACCGCATGTGCGCGATCACTATCTGTTGTGCGTCAAGTTGGCCGACGCCTCGCGCGGTGGGTCACGGCACCTGTGCGAGCAGCTGAGCACCGGCGACCGCCTGCAGATTTCCAACCCGCGCAACCTGTTCCCGCTGCATGCGGGCGAACGGCACGTGCTGCTGGCCGCCGGCATCGGCATCACCCCGCTGCTGTCGATGGCCGAAGCGCTGGAAGCGCGCGGCGAGCCCTTCGTGCTGCATTACTACGTGCGCCGGCATACCGATGTGGCGTTTTCGCAGCGCCTGCAGCAAGGCTTTCTGCACGGCCAGGTGCAGATGCACCTGAGCGATGGCGGGCAAAGCCCGCGCGTGCATGTGCCCGAGGAACTCGGACAGGCGCGCGCGCACGACCAACTGTATCTGTGCGGGCCGGCGGCGTTCATGGACCACTTCACGCAGCTTGCAAAGACCCATGGCTGGCGCGCGGCGCAGGTGCACCGCGAGCACTTTGCCGCCGCCGACCCGCGGCGTGCACACGATGCCGATCACGCCTTCGAAGTGGAGCTGGCTGCCAGCGGCCGTGTGGTACAGGTGCCGGCCGATTGCAGCATTGCCAGCGCGCTGCTGAATGCCGGCATCGAGGTGCCGTTGTCGTGCGAGCAGGGCATGTGCGGCGCCTGCCTGACCGGCGTGATCGCCGGCACGCCGGATCACCGCGACAGCGTGCTCAGCGACAGCGAACGCGCCAGCAATGCCCAGATCACCCTGTGCTGCTCGCGCAGCCGCTCGCCGCGCCTGGTGCTGGATCTGTGAGTGCGTGACCGGCCTGCGGGCCAGGGCCGCCCTGCACGTCGACCGGCAGCGCAAGCGCGATTGGCTGCCGCAGATGTCTGGCGGCATGGCCAGGCCCGGCTCCGCTACCGACCACGCAAGGTGGCAAACCGGCACGCGCAGTGCAAGATGAGCGGCCCGCGCGGTGTGCCTGCGCGGGTTGTCCCTGCATCGAAGAGAGTCTGCTGATGGTTGCCTGTTCGTTCGTCACCCTGTGGCCTGCCGAGGGCGCACGCTGATGCGCTGGCCCGGATTCGCCCTTGCTGCCAATGCCAGCACCCCGCGCACGGAAATTCTGGCCGGTGCCACCACGTTCCTGACGATGGCCTACATCGTCTTCGTCAACCCCGACATCCTGGCCACCACCGGCATGGACCGCGGCGCGGTGTTCGTGGCGACCTGCCTGGCCGCCGCACTGGGCTCGCTGCTGATGGGCGTGCTGGCCAATTACCCCATCGGCATGGCGCCGGGCATGGGCTTGAATGCGTTCTTTGCCTTCACCGTGGTGGGCACGCTGGGCTACAGCTGGCAACAGACGCTGGGGCTGGTGTTTGTCTCAGGCTGCGTGTTCCTGCTGCTCACCGTCACTGGCGCGCGGCGCTGGCTGGTGGATGGCATCCCGCCGACCTTGCGCAGCGCGATCGCTGCCGGCATCGGCCTGTTTCTGGCATTGATCGGGCTGCAGAAGGCCGGGCTGGTGGTGGCGCATCCGCAGACGCTGGTGACCCTGGGCGACCTGCACCGGCCCGAGCCGCTGCTGGCGCTGGCAGGGCTGCTGCTGATCGGGGTGCTGGACGTCCGCCGTGTGCGGGGCGCGATGCTGCTCGGCATCCTGGCGGTCACGGCCGCGGCACTGGCCCTGGGCCTGGTGCACTACCAGGGCGTGCTGTCGCTGCCGCCAAGTCTCGCGCCGACCTTGCTGCAGCTGGATATCGCCGGTGCGCTGCACGGCCATGGTGGCAGCGGCGCGCTCACCGCCGTGCTGCACGTGGTGCTGGTGTTCGTGCTGGTGGAAATGTTCGATGCCACCGGCACCTTGATGGGCGTGGCGCAGCGCGCCGGCCTGCTGCGTACCGAGGCCCAACGCCGCCAGTTCGACCGCGCCCTGCTGGCCGACAGCACTGCCATCCTGGCCGGCTCTCTCCTCGGCACCTCCAGCACCACCGCCTACGTGGAAAGCGCTGCCGGCGTGCAGGTGGGCGGGCGCACCGGCCTGACCGCACTGGTGGTCGCGGCATTGTTTCTGCTCGCGTTGCTGTTCTCGCCACTGGCCGCCATGGTGCCGGCCTACGCCACCGCACCGGCGCTGATCTATCTGGCTTCGGTGATGCTGCGCGAATGCACGCAGATCCCGTGGGACGATATCAGCGAAGCCTTGCCTGCGGCCATCTGCATGCTCGCCATGCCGCTCACCTACTCCATCGCCACCGGCCTGGCCCTTGGGTTCATCACCTATGCGGTGCTCAAGCTCGGCAGCGGCCGCTGGCGCGCCGTGCATCCGGCCACATGGGCCATCGCCGGCCTGTTCGTACTGCGCCATGCGCTGGAATGAGGCCGCTGCCGCGCCGCGTATTCCGCCATTTTTTCTGGCCACGCGAGATGCAGCGCGGCACGTGGCATCACGCACTGCAGCGCCACGGCGCCGCCCCCTTTTTCTCAGAGCCCACCGCATGCCCCGTCTTCTTCGTTATCTACTCCTGTCGTTATGCGTGGTGCTGCCGAACGTAGCGCTCGCACGCCCCGCGCAAACACCGGCGCAACAACGCCAGACGCAGGTGGCACAGCTGTTCCAGGCCGCTGCCTCGCAACCTGCGCAGCTGCGCGCGTTGTTGCAGGCCATGCCCAAGGGCGGCGACCTGCACAATCATTTGTCCGGCTCTATCTATGCCGAGGACTATCTGCAATGGGCCAGTGACGATGGTGCCTGCGTGCAGCTGGACGACCTGAGCCTGCGGGCACCGCCGTGCGGCAAGGGGCAGCAGCCGGCCAGCGGCCTGGCCGCACGCGATGCCGCGTTGTACGGGCGGGTGGTCGATGCGCTGTCGATGCGCAAGTTCGTCCCCAGCCCCGCGCAACCCACCGGGCATGGCCAGTTCTTCGGCACCTTTGGCAAGTTCGACGCGGTGGTACGCGCGCACATGGCCGACACCGTAGCTGCGGTGCTCGACCAGGCTGCCCGCGACCGTGTGCCGTACGTGGAGATCATCGCCAACCCGCCGCAGATGGACCAGGCCGCCAAGCGCATGCAGGCGCTACCCTGGAACGGCGATGACGATGCCGCGAACCTGCGCGCCCTGCAGGATGCCTTGCCGGCACTGGTGCAGGCAGCGCAACGCGAGCTGGCCGCCACCGACACGCAGGTCCGCCGCGTGCTGCGCTGCGACCAGGCCGATGCCCGTCCCGGCTGCAGGGTCGCCTACCGCTACGTGCCGTATGTGTTGCGCGTGCTGCCGCAGCCGATGGTGTTCGGGCAGATGGCACTGGCCCATGCGCTGATCACCGCCGGTGGCAGTCGCGCGGTTGCAGTGAACATCGTCGCCCCCGAAGACAACCCGGTGGCAGTGGCCGATTACGCCCGGCATATGGCGATGTTCCGTTTCTTTGCCGCGCGCTACCCGGGCGTGCCGCTGTCCCTGCATGCCGGTGAACTGACGCTGGGGCTGGTGCCGCCTGCGCACTTGCGCACGCACATCCGCCAGGCGGTGGATGTTGGCGCGCGCCGGATCGGGCACGGCGTGGACCTGCCCTACGAAGACGATGCCCAGGCGCTGCTGGAACAGATGCGCAGCAAGCAGGTGGCGGTGGAGATCAACCTCACCAGCAACGATGTGATTCTTGGCATCAAGGGCGCCGCGCACCCGTTGTCGATGTATCTGCACGCCGGCGTCCCGGTGGTGCTGTCCACCGACGATGCCGGCGTCTCGCGCGCAGACATGACCCATGAATATCAACGCGCCATGCAGGAGCAAGGCATCGACTACCCAACGCTCAAGCAGCTGGCACGCAATGGCCTGACCTACAGCTTCCTGCCCGGCGCCAGCCTGTGGAATGCGGATGGTGCAGCTGCCCCGGCCTGCGCCACTGCCTTGCAGAGCGAAACCGACGACGCCGCGTGCCAGGCATTTCGCCAGGGCAGCGAGAAGGCACGGCTGCAATGGCAGCTGGACGCCGATCTGGCACAGTACGAACGCACGCTATTGGGGCAACAACACGCTGGCACATGACAGGTAGGAGCGCGCTCGCGCGCGATGAAGCGTTACCGGCAACGCCATCCGCGCGCAAGCGCGCTCCTACACAGGCAACGTCCCGCTCCCTCTCCGCTGCAATGCACTCAACCCACACGACCAACGCGCAATGACTTCCCCACACACCGCCCCATCCAAACGCCGCGTCATTCTCGAAGACGATATCGACGGCTTCACGCCTGCGCAGCTGCTGCTGTTGCAATCGCCCGAGGTCGAGGTGCTGGGCATCAGCGCCGTGAGCGGCAACATCTGGCGCGATGAAGTGCTGGCGCACACCTGCCGGCTGCTGGAACTGGCCGGCCACCCGCAGATTCCGGTGCTGCCCGGCCCGGTGCATCCGCTGCTTAACAGCGAAGCGGCCACCGAACGCTGGGAAGCGCTGTACGGCAAGCTGGTGTGGAAAGGTGCGTGGACCAAGCACTGGGTGGAGGGCGACACCGTGCAAAGTGCACCGCGCTATCACGCGCACGACGTGGTGCCGGACCTGCCGCTGGGCAATCCCGGCGTGGTGCGCCCCAGCGACGAGCCGGCCGCGTTGTTCATGCTGCGCATGGTGCGCCAGTACCCGGGCGAAGTGAGCATCATTGCCACCGGCCCGTTGACCAATCTGGCGCTTGCGCAATCGCTGGACCCGGCGTTTGCCACGCTCGCGCGCGAGCTGGTGTACATGGGCGGCAGCCTCAATCCGCGGCAGCAGCGCAACAGTGTCAGTGCACGGCAGTTCGCGCGCGAATTCGTCAACTCGCCCCGCCGCGAATTCAATATCCGCTGGGACCCGGAGGCCGCCAGCATCGTCATGCGCGCACCGTGGCGCCAGATCACCATGGTGCCGGTCGACCCCTCCACCGCCACCGAGCTCACGCCTGAGTTGCTGGCGCGCATGAGCGGGGCCGACACCACCATTGGGCATGCGTTGCGCCGACGCGAGCCTGGCTTTCCGATGTGGGATGAACTGGCCACGGCGGTGTGGTTGCAGCCGGCGTTGGCCACGCAGCTGGAGACGCTGTATGTCGACACCAACACCGCCTTCGATGCCGGATATGGCGACATCCTGTCGTGGGCACCGGGCTACCAGCCGGGCCTGGGCGAGCAGGCGCAACGCGTGGTGCATGCGGTGGATGTGCAGGCATTCGAGCAGTTGTTGGTCGACCGCCTCACTGCGCCGCAGCCGCCAGCAGTCGGGTTGCCATTACCCCTTCTCCCACCGGGAGAAGCTGCCCGAAAGGCGGATGAGGGTACGTCAGCCGAGAAAAATGCGATGCCAGTCGAGTACGAAAACGAGCCGGCTCAATGAGCCGCCGACACACCTCCACCTCCCGGGGCACCCTCACCGCAATCCCCGCTCCGCGCCCCAGCCCGCGTTTGCGACGCCGGCGCTCCAATGCACGCGCGCCAGTGGCGCGCAGGTCGCACCTTCTCGCCCCGGCGGGAGAGCGGCTCGACCAGCACCCGTACCACTCCAGCAACCCAAGGTGACCCATGCAACTCCCAGCGCAGTGGCAGGCCGGCGTCGATCGCAATACCGAAGTGCTGCGCAGCCATGCGCAGCTGCTGGCCACCTTCAACGCGCCCACTACTGCCGCGCGTGATGGAAGCGGCCCACGCGGCCAGATCGCCTCCATCGTCAGTAGCACACGCAGCCAGCCCACGCTGGCCGCGCGGCTGGCAACGCAGACGCTGACGCGCATCAACCAGGTCAACGACAGCCTGTGCGCGATCACCCGCCTGCTGCCGGCGCGCGCCGCCGCCGATGCCGCGCGCGTGCAGGCTGCACTGGCCGGGGGCAGCGACGGCGGCGCATTGGCTGGCGTGCCGTTCGTGGTCAAGGATCTGTTCGACGTCGCCGGGCAGGTCACCACCGCCGGTGCTGCGGTTCGCGCGCACTACCTGCCTGCTGCGCGCGATGCAACGGTTGTGCAGCGGCTCAGCGATGCCGGCGCGGTGCTGATCGGTACGGCCAACATGGACGAATTCGCCTACGGCTTTGCCACCGTCAACGCGCACTACGGCACCACTGCCAACCCGCATGACCACCAGCATCTGGCCGGCGGCTCATCGGGCGGCTCGGCCGCGGCAGTGGCCGCCGGGCTGGTGCCGTTCGCGCTCGGCTCGGACACCAACGGCTCCATCCGCGTGCCGGCCGCGCTCTGCGGTGTCTACGGCCTGCGCCCGACGCATGACGCGCTGCCGCTGGATGGCGTGTTTCCGTTTGTGGATGCATTGGATGTGGTCGGCCCGTTCGCCACCTCGGTGGCCGATCTGCGTCTTGTTTATGAGGTGATGCGCGGGCATGCGCTGCCCGCGGCCACTACCGGCAAGCTGCGCATCGCACGCCTGGGCGGCTGGTTTCAGCGCAATCTGGATCCAGACCTCGATGCCGCGCTGGCGGCCGTGCTGGCCGCCTGCAACAGCAGTGCCTCGATCGAACTGCCGGAGGCCGAGCGCGCACGCGCAGCCGCCTTCGTCCTCACCGCTGCCGAAGGCGGACACCGGCACCGCAGCGCACTGGCCACGCACGCCGCGCAGTTCGACCCCGCCACGCGCGATCGCCTGCTGGCCGGCCTGCAGCTGCCCGCCAGCGCCGTGGCCGACGCGCACCGCTTCGCCCACTGGTTTGCCGGCGCCATGCACGCGCTATGGGACGATGTGGATGTGCTCATCGCGCCGACCACGCCGTGCGTGGCACCGCGTATCGACCAGGACACCATCCAGATCGACGGCCTGCCGGTGTCGGCACGCGCCAATCTGGGCATCTTCACCCAACCGCTGGGGCTGGCCGCCTGCCCGGTGCTGGCCGCACCGTTGCCGCGTCCCGGGCGGCTGCCGCTCGGCGTGCAGCTGATTGCCGCGCCCGGCCGCGAAGACCGCCTGTTCGCGCTCGCCGCGCACCTCGAACGCGATGGCCTGCTCGCCTTCAGCCCGCCGCCGGAGACACGCTGATGCTGCAGACCCTGCGCGCGCGCCGCGGCATGGTGGTGGCCCCGCACCACCTCGCGGCGCAAGCCGGGCGCGATGTATTGCGCGACGGCGGCAATGCCATCGAAGCCGCCGTGGCCACCGCTGCCTGCCTGGCGGTGGTGTACCCGCACATGACCGGCATCGGCGGCGATGGCTTCTGGCTCATCCACGAACCCGATGGCCGCGTGCATGCCATCGACGCCTGCGGCCGCGCTGCACAGGCGGCCACGCTGGATTTCTATCGGGGCCACAGCAGCATCCCGTGGCGCGGCCCCGACGCGGCCAATACCGTGGCTGGCACCGTCTCCGGCTGGGCGCTGGCCCTGCACCACGCGGGCGGCACCTTGCCGCTGCAACGCCTGTTGCAAGAGGCCATCCACCATGCCAGCGATGGCGTACCGGTGACCCTGGGCGGTGCCCAGATCGCCGCCGGCAAGAGCGCCGAACTGCGCGTGCAGCCCGGTGCCTACGCCAGCATCTTCGAACCGCACCGCGCGCCCCTGCACGAAGGCGCGCTGCTGCAGCAACCGCAGCTCGCCCGCACCTTGCAGCGGTTGGCCGACCACGGCCTGGAGAGTTTCTATCGCGGCGCAATCGCCGACGACATCGCCACCGACCTGCAGGCGCTCGGCAGCCCGCTACGCGCGCACGACCTGGCACAGCACCAGGCCGACGCCAGCGTGCCGCTCTCGGTCGCCATCCACGGCGCGCGCCTCTACAACCACGCACCGCCCACGCAAGGCCTGGCCTCGCTGCTGATCCTTGCCTTGTTCGATCGCCTGCATGCCGAACACCCCGACAGCTACGCGCATCTGCACGGCCTGATCGAAGCCACCAAGCAGGCCTTCCTGATCCGCGATGCGCATGTCGGAGACCCCGCCTGGATGTCGCTCGACCCACAGGCGCTGCTGGACGATGCCGCCGCCCTCGATGCGCTGGCCGCACACATCGACATGCGCCATGCCCTGCCCTGGCCGCACCCCTCGCAAGCCGGCGACACCGTGTGGTTCGGCGCCATCGACGCGTACGGCCGCGCGGTCAGCTGCATCCAGTCCACCTATTTCGAATTCGGCTCCGGCCTGGTACTGCCGCGCACCGGCATCACCTGGCAAAACCGCGGCTGCAGCTTCCGTCTGGCGCCGGACGGCTGGAACGCCCTGGCCCCGGGGCGCAAACCCTTCCACACCCTCAATCCGGCGTTGGCCACTTTCGACGATGGCCGCATCATGGCCTACGGCACCATGGGCGGCGAAGGCCAGCCACAAACACAGGCCGCCGTGTTCTCGCGCTACGCCCGCTACGGCATGCCGCTGCAACAGGCCATCACCGCACCGCGCTGGCTGCTCGGCCGCACCTGGGGCGAAGCCAGCACCTCGCTGAAGCTGGAAGACCGCTTCGATCCGGCAGTGGTGCAAGCACTACGCGACGCCGGGCATGCGGTGGAGCTGTTGCCCGCCTATACCTCGGTCATGGGACATGCCGGCGCGCTGGTGCGCGAGGTCGATGGCGTACTCAGTGGGGCAAGTGATCCGCGCTCGGATGGTGCGGTATCGGCGTGGTGACCACCGCGGCCGTATCCGGACTGCAGTGGCGACTCGCCTCGCCCGAGCGATGGCGCGCACATCAGGATAAAAGCGTTCACACATCGCAAGACCGTCTGTTCGGGAAGGTCCTAGCGAACCCAACCGCGGCAACTTCGGTACGGCGTATGCCATGCTTGCGCACGCCATGCGAGACATCCGCATCTGCGTTACTTCTGACGCGTCGTTGAATCCACTCAGGGAGAGCCACATGACAGAGCAAGAGCAACATCAACCCAGCCTGGAAGACGTCAAGCTGGCGTTCGACGGCCAGAGCGTGGACTGGTATCTGCAGAAGCTGGTCGGTATTGCCAACTCCTCGGATGCGCAATTCGGCATTACGCTGTTTGTCGATGGCATCATCGTGTCCGGCCAGTTGGTCAGCGGGAAGCAGTATTTCGAGGCGTTTGCGCAGGAATTTTCTGCCGCCTACCCCGGCGATGCCGAAGAAAGGGAGGAGATCCGCCGCGCGTTTGCCAGCCACGCCAGCATCTACGACAGCGAGGACGATGCGCAGCAAAGCAGCGCACCGCCGCAGTTCATCCACCTGATCGATGCGCGCTGCTTTTCACCCGCCGGCCAGCCGCTGCCGAGCAACCGTGGCGTGCTCTGGCGTGGCAAGGTCAACGCTGTGTCCGGCTTCACCCTGGGATCGCTTTCTGCGGATTAGCGCTGGCTGACGCTGGCGCCATGATGCATCGCTCGTCCTGGGCTTGCAGGATCACCGGGTTGCGCCGTCGCAGCGCCCCGTCCAGGGTGCGTCCATGCGCCGAGGTCATCGTCACTACGTTGGCCGGTGCGGCGTTGCGACCTGCCGTCATGCCTGGCGTCGCAGGCATGGCGTCTGGTTGAGTCCGACCGACAGCGTGAAGTGCGACGCGCGATGACCATTCCCGCGCATCCCCTGACGCAGTGCTGATCTTTGTGAGCGAGCAAAATCGCCGCAATTTGTGCGCAGCGTCGCGTGGCAACGGAACCTTGAGCGCTAGGCTTGCGACTGCGCCGTCAACGGCTACGTGCGAAGGGGAAGGGACACAGTGGCGACATTCACCGTGGCAATCGATGTACTGGAGACGCCACCGGCCCCGGCATCGTCGAGTGGCGTCGGCATCTGCCTGTCCGGTGGCGGCAGCCGTGCCCTATCGTGTGCGCTGGGGCAGCTACGGGGGCTGCGCTACCTGGGGCTGCTCGACAGGGTCAGCGCGATTTCATCGGTCTCCGGCGGGACCTGGGCCAACGTGTTGTACAGCTACCTGCCGAAGGGCATCAGCGACGATGAATTCCTGGGCCCGGTGGTGCTGGATCCTTCGCAACTCGGCTTGGACGTGCTGGCGCAGATGGCGCCAAACAATCTCGGCCAGGTGCCGTATCGGCTTGGCACGCTGCCGATCCTCAATGAACTGGCAGAGTACCGGCTGAGCAAACGCTACGCCCCATCGGATATGTGGCAAGCGGTCATCGGCAAGCTGGTGTTGAAGGACTACGGTTTGTGGAAGCCCGATGCCACCGGCATCGATCCGCATTATTTCACCGGCACGGCGACGTATCTGGCGCAAGGCCCGCTGCAGCGCAATCCCCAGTTGACCGCAGACGACTTCTACACCTTGCGAGACGGGCGGCCGCTACCGATCTTCAACACCGCCGTCTTCATCAACGATGGCGTGAGCGCGGATCTGCTGCCGTTCGAAGCCAACTGGTTTCTCGGTATCCGCGGGTTCTTCGACCAGCCTGACCAACTCGGTGTCATGGGTGGTGGTCTCATCGAGTCGTTTGCGATGGGCAGCGACTACACCGCCGACCACGGTGCCGGCATGGTCACCGCCCGCGTGCCCCAGCGCGCCTTCAGCCTCAACGACATCGCCGGGTGCAGCAGCATGGCGCCGGCCGAAGACTTCGAAGAGAGGTTTCCCGAGATCAATGGGCTGGTGCCGCGTTACCCGTACTGGCCCGTCGGTGATCGTGATCAATCGACGGAGAATTACCGCTTCGCCGACGGCGGCAACCTGGAAAACCTGGGCATCATGCCGCTGCTCGCACGTGGCTTCACGCGCCTGCTGGTGTTCGTCAACTCGGACCAAGGGGTGAACATCGATCCGGAATCGGGCGAAACCGTGGTTGCCGACGACCTGCCGCCGTTGTTCGGGCTGCAGCCGTTCTGCGAAAAAACCCGCAGCTACCCGGCGTATGCCAACGAGCAATTGTGCGAGGACGCCAACGGCATGTTCCGGCACAACCAGGTCTTCGATACCACCGCATTCGATGCATTGAAGCAGGACCTGCTGGCAGCCAAAAAATCCGGCGGCGCGTTACTGGTGCGGCAGCGCTTGCGCGTGCTGGAGAACGACTGGTTCAACGTGCCTGCGCAGCAGTCGGTCGAGATACTGTGGGTGTACAACGATTTGGTGCGTGCATGGTGGAAACAATTGCCGGATGAAACCCAGATCGAGCTGGATCTGCAAAGCGTGGACGATTTCCCCCTCTATGGCACGGTCACCCAGCTGCATCTGTCCTATCCGCTGGTCAACGCGCTGGCGCATCTGAGTTGCTGGAACCTCGCCTCCGACAGCACGGTGGGCAACCCCGATGGGCAAAGCAACGCCGACGTGGTGCGTGGCATGTTTGCGTGATGCAGGCACGGCGGCGTGACGGACAATGCTGCCACTCACAAGACGGAGCAGGAGCGCGCTTTACCAGGCAGGATCTGCCTGCACAGAACGCTCCAACTCCGCGTTGATGCCAACGCCCGTCTCAGATGAGACGCGGCATCAGCACAGGACTTACTGCGTCGTCTTGTTGCCCGCATCGCGCGGCGGCGCATTTTTCACGTAGCGGTCGAACCACTCCAGCATCTCGGCCACCACGTCTTCGTTGGATTCGCGGGCGGTGTACCAGTGCGGTTCGAACGGCAGCAGCACCAGGCGTGCGGTGCCGCCGTTGCCGCGGATCGCCTGGAACAGGCGGGGTGCCTGGGTGGTTTCGGTCCCGGGGTTGGCGTCGTCCATGCCATGCACGATCAACAGCGGTTCGTTGATCTTGTCGGCGTGGAAGAACGCCGATGCCTGCGCATAGATTTCCGGCGCGGCCCAGAACGAACGGCGCTCATTCTGGAAACCGAACGGCGTCAGCGTCTTGTTGTAACTGCCGCTGGTGGCGGCGCCAGCACGGAACAGGTCGGTATGCGCCAACAGGTTGGCCGCCATCAACGCGCCGTGGCTGTGCCCGGTGACGCCGATGCGCTGACGATCGACCACGCCCAGCTCCACGGCCTTGTCCACCGCAGCGGTGGCGTTGTCCACCAGCTGCTGCAGATAGGTGTCGTACGCAGTCTTGGGATCGCCGACGATGGGGAAGGCGGCATCGTCGATGATCGCGTAACCGGCCAGCAACAGCAGTTGGTAGTTGCTGAGGCGGGTGAAGTCGCGCTCGCTGGCGCCGCTGACCTGGCCGGCCTTGGAGGGGTCGGCATAGTCGAGCGGGTAGGCATACAGGATCGCCGGCACGCGCGTGCCTTCGGTGTAGCCGGGCGGCGTGTACAGGGTGAACGACAGCTCCACGCCATCCTTGCGCTTGTAAGTCACCAGGCGCTTGCCGATCTTCCGCACCAGCGGGGTCGGATCCGGAAAATGCGTGACCGGCGTGGCGGTGGACGCAACCACCGCTTCGCCAGCGGCCGTGGTCGGCAGTGGCTGGCTCAGCGTGCGCAGATACACGTTGGGTGGGTCGGTCAGCGACTGGTGCCAGGTCAACAGGCGCGACACATCGTCGCCGGCAAATCCGAAGAACAGCTCATCCACATTGGCATCGCTGCGGAACAGCCGCTGGGTCTTGCCTGTGGCCACCTCATAGCGATCCAGAAACGGCCGGTCGCCCGCGGGCGAGGCGCCCTGCCCGCTGAAGAACAACGCGCCCTGCGCCTCGCGCAGCACGGCCTGGCCGTTGGCCAGCACGCGTGTCTCCGGCAGGCCTGGATCGGCATAGAGGTCGTCGGTGGAAAGATCGAACAACACCCGTCCGGCAGTGCCGGGGCGGTCCGCGTCAAGCAACGTGGTGCGCCGCCAGTGGCGGTTTTCGTCGTAGTCGTCCAGCAGCGCCTGGCCGCCCTCGGCAAACCACGACAGCCCGGCATAGCGCTGCTGCACGCGGGTCAGTTCACGTGGCTTGGCGATGAACGGTGCGGCAAGCGTCATCAACTTGTCGCGCGCCGGCACAGTGGTTTTCCAGTCGCCACCATCCAGCGCCTCGGCCCAGACCAGGGTGGCCGGTTGGTTGGCACGCCAGGAATACGCGCGCGGGCCGGTCGGCACGCCTTGCACCGGCACCCGGTCGGCGACCGGCAGATCGGCCAGGACGCGCTCCTTGCCGTTGACCAGGTCCAGCACCGCCACATCGTGGGCGAAGCGCGCATAGGTGGTGACATACGAATACGGCTGCTTCAGCCGCTGCACCAGCACGTGGCGGCCGTCGGGCGCGCCGTCCACGTTGCTGTAAATCGCTGGCGTCCCGAGCTTGCGCTGGCTGCCGTTGGCCGCATCCACCGTGAGCAACTGGGAGGTGGCGTAGTAGGTGAACAAGGCCTCGTCTTCGGGGCTGGCGAGCGTGTCGCGGGCCTCGTAGGTGCTGCTTTCGCCCTTGCCCTGGATGGTTTCCTTGACCTCCGGGCCCGGCGGCACGGCGGCCTTGCGCGGCGCAACGCCCAGATCCTGCGGCACCGTCTTCAGCAGCAGTGTGTCGCTGCCGCCAAGCCACTGGATCTCGCCGCCCAGCACCGGGTTGAGTTGCACACCGTCGATCCTGCGCACGCTGCCGGTGGCCACTTCGCCCACCCAGAGCTCGACGCGGTCGGCAGCGGTGTTGTTGAAGGCGAAGCGGCGCCCGTCCGGCGACCACACCGGCGCTGCCGGGCAAGCGTCGGCCGGCAGGCGCACCGCGGTCTGCTTGCCACTGGCAATATCGACCAAGCTAAAGCCCTGCAGGCACGAACGGATGCCGTAGCCATTGGACATGTCGTGGCGGCTATGCGTGCGCGGCTCCACCCGTACCCCGGCCAGCTTCAGATACGGCTCGGCCACACGCGCAATCGGCGGGTACTGGGTGCGCTGCACCAGCAACAGGGTCTTGCCGGTCGGGTCCGGCCGCGGCGACGGATTGAGCGGCGCGCGCATCACGCTCAACAAAGGCTCCGGCGGCTGCCGGTAACTGCCATCGGGCGTGCCTGCAGCGGCACACACCGGCAAAAGGCTGGCCAGCGCCAGCAAGCCGCTCCATCGGTACACGGTGAGCATCTCGGTCATTCCCTGGGGGTGGTGCGGCAACGTAGCACGCGCAGTCACCGCCATCTCTGCGCGCTCACGCAGCACTGTCGCCACGCCCGCAGTGCCCACTCAGCTGCCCGCGTTACGACGATGCCGTGAGCGTGCGTGACAGGAAATCGTGGAGGTACTGCGCAATCTCCGGCGCATGCGTTTCCAGCGCGAAGTGGCCAGCATCCAGCAGATGGATTTCGGCGTTCGGCAGGTCGTTGCGATAGGCCTGTGCACCGGCCGGAATGAAGGCGGGATCGTGCTTGCCCCACACTGCCAGAAAGGCTGGCTGATGCTGACGGAAATACGCGTGGAAGGCAGGATAGGCCGCCACGTTGCTGCGGTAGTCCAGGATCAGATCGAGCTGGATCTCTTCGGCACCCTCTCGTGCCATGTATGCGATATCCAGCGTGTAGCCATCGGGAGAGAGCTTGCCTAGATCGGCGCCGGTGCCGTACAGCCAGTCGCGAATGGCCTGCGGCGCTAAGGAGGCACGGCGTGCCTGACGATTGGCGGCGCTCGGCTCGCGCCAGTACGCCTGCCACGCACCCCATTGATCGCTGATGCCCTCCACATAGGCATTGCCGTTCTGGCTGATGATGGCGCTCACCTTGTGCGGGTTTGCAGCAGCCAGGCGAAAGCCGACCGGCGCGCCGTAATCGAACACGTACACGCTGTAGCTGGCGAGTGCCAAGGCTTCAGTGAACCCTTCGATGACGTTGTAGAGGTTCTCGAACGTGTAATCGAACTGCCCGCGCGGTGGCGCCTTGGTATTGCCGAAGCCGGGCAAATCCGGCGCGATCAAGCGATAGTGCTGTGCGAGCAGCGGCATCAGGTCGCGGAACACGTGGCTGGCACTGGGAAACCCGTGCAACAGCAGCAACACCGGCGCATCCTTGCGCCCCGCCTCGCGGTAGAACACTTCGACGTCCCCGACCTGCTGGGTCTTGTAGCTCACACGCGTACTGTGGTCATGAAACATGATGTCTCCTTTCACTGTCTGTGGTTGTCTGGCCGTTGCCACGTTTGGAATGCCAGCGCCCACCGAGGCAGCGGTCACGGCCCATGCGACCAGCAGCACGGTGGACGTGGGCACTGCCGGGGCGTTGTCGGCAAGGGACGCGGCTGATGGCTCTGATCGAGCGATGGCACAATCAAACGCGGATGAAGTGAGAGCCATGCTAGGCATCGGCGCGCAGCAGCAGAACACCCAGGCAGCGCAATTGACCATTGCGGCGCTCGTAATGCTGCATCGATGACAACACGCGGCGCCCTGGTGCTGCAGGTGGACCGCGACGGCATCAGGACGCTGCTACGCTGTGGTGAACGCCAATTGCCGAGTCTGCGGTGGATCGCATCCAGGAAATGACGCTGTTTGCAGCCCTCGCCGAGCAGGCGAGCTTTGCCGCGGTCGCGCGGCGCCTGGGGATTTCCACCGCCACGGTGACACGTAGCATCGCGCAGCTGGAGCAACGCCTTGGCGTGCTGCTGGTGGTGCGCAGCACCCGCAACATGCGGCTCACCGATGCCGGACATCAATACGCCAACGATTGCCGGCGCCTGCTGACCGAGCTCGATGAGGTGGAGCGCCGTGCTGCCGGCCTGCACACGCATCCCAGCGGCCTGCTCACGATCACGGCGCCGCACCTGTTTGGTGCCATGCATGTGATGCCGGTGGTAACGCGCTATCTGGCCCGGTACCCGCTGATACGCGTGCGCGCCATCCTGCTCGACCGTGTTGTGCCGATGTTGGACGAAGGCATCGACGTGGCGGTGCGCATCGGTGCGCTGCCCGATTCGTCGTTGACCGCCATCCCGGTCGGCGGCGTACGTCGCATGGTCTGCGCATCACCGCAGTACCTCGATGCGCATGGCATCCCGCAGCATCCGGACGCGTTGCCGCAGCATGCAACCATCTCGATCTCCGCGGCCGAGCGCCCGGCACCGTGGCCGTTTTGCGTGGACGGGCACGCCCATCTGGTCGATGCCGACTCGCGACTCAGCGTCAACGGCTGCAATGGCGCCATCGAGGCCGCCGTGCAGGGCTGGGGACTCACGCAGGTGCCGTCGTACCAGGTCCGCGATCATCTGCGCAGCGGCCAATTGGTCAGCGTGCTCGACGCCTTCGAAGTCGCGCCGGAGCCGGTGCATGTGGTCTACCTCGAAGGACGCCGTAGCTCCTCGAAGGTGCGAAGCTTCGTGGACGACTGCGTGGACGCGTTGCGGCAGGAACTGGCACCTCCGAACGATGCCTGATGACGCGCCCGCGCCGTCAGGCCTGAAGACGGTCGCCCGCAGCGGCCACCAGCGACGGCCCAGCAACACGCGGGCACCAGTTGCGGGTGGCGCCGATCGAGGGATCAGCCTGGCAGCATGCCGCCCGGTGCTTGGCTGCATGCCGGGGCGCTGATCGCGAGCACCATCACGGCGCATGGCGTTCTGGCCCATCCGCGATGCAGCGGCTCTACCTGGGAGGGCCCTGCCTGAGGACGCGCACACGCATCTGCAGCGCATGGCCATCACACTTGTTATAGTGTAACGATGTCATCCACCCCGCTATCGCGCCTGTTCCGCAGCCTCGCCGTTCTGGCGACCTTGCTGCTGGTGGTGTTGCCGGTGCTGGGTCATCCACGGCTGACGCAGGCGGCGTCGGCGACGCCCCGGCCATGGCCGGTAGACGCGCGGGCGTTGCCCACGCACCTCTCCGGCACTGGCAGCCCGCACCACATCACCCGCGTGGCCGATGCCGATGGCGAGGCGGACGTATCGACGCCGGCCCGCAGCGGCGAGCGGTCCGACCAGCCCGGTACGGAAGACACCTCCACGTGCGAGGCATGCCAGCTGGCAGCGCGCGCGTTGCTCCCGCTGGCGACGGCGCTGCTATGCCTGCTGCCGACCGTGCACCGCCGCGTGCTTGCCTGGCCACCGCACCCGGCCTGGCCCATGACACGCATGCGCGCTGCGCACCCGGTGCGCGGGCCGCCGCTGTCGGCGATCGGCTGACGCCTCGTCTCGCCGCGCGCTCGTCGTGTCGATCGCGCCGCCATGCCTCACGCGCGGCCCGGCCATTGCCGGTGCTGTCTGCGCCTTCTCATTCGCTGCAACGGCCTGCGCAAGGCCGCACGGAGTTTTTCGATGTCCACCACGCTTCATCGCCTCACCGCCGCACTGGCGATGGGTCTGACCTGCGCGCAGGGCGCACATGCCGCCGACGCGCCGCAGGACGACTCGGTGCTGACCTTGGGCAAGGTGCAGGCCACGGCCGTCTCCAACGGCACGCTCGCCGCGCACAGCGTGTTTTCGTCGGTAGACGTGCTGGGCGCCGACCTGCTGCAAAACCAGAAGGTGGATTTCAGCTGGGAGCTGTTCGCGCGCGCACCCGGCGTGCAGGTCACCCAGTTCAAGGTCGGCACCGAAGCCGGGCGGTTCTCGTTCCGCGGCTTCAATGCCGAAGGCCGCGT
Source organism: Xanthomonas sp. NCPPB 1325 (assembly GCF_041477645.2). Taxonomy (NCBI): domain Bacteria; kingdom Pseudomonadati; phylum Pseudomonadota; class Gammaproteobacteria; order Lysobacterales; family Lysobacteraceae; genus Xanthomonas; species Xanthomonas sp. NCPPB 1325. Next base: position 357,132 of record NZ_CM192985.1, on the reverse strand, counting down.
CAACGCGGTCAAGCTGCTGATCGACGGCGTGCCCGGCAACGACAACCTCGGCGGCATGCCGTACATGGACATGATCTCGCCGCTGGACATCGAGGCGATCGAAATCGTGCGCGGCACCAATGACCCGCGCTACGGGCTCAACGCCATCGCCGGCGACGTCAACGTGGTCACCCGCAGCGGCGGCAACGACGGCACGCTCAGCCTCGCCACCGGCAGCTTCGGCACCTACGACGTGCAGGCTGCCAAGGGGTTCGAGCAGGGCGGCTGGAGCCAGAATTATTTTGTCGGCTGGCGCAGTTCGGAGGGCTATCGCGACCATGCGCTGGCGATCAAGCGCAACTTCGCCGCCAAATGGTTGTACACCCACCCGGACGCCCGCTGGCGCGCCGGCCTGAGCACGCGCTTCTATCACGCCACTGCGCAGGAAGCGGGCTTTCTCACCTTCCAGCAGGCGCAGCAGGCGCCGCGCAGCTCGCCGGCATTTGCCAATACCGACCAGAGCGAGCGTCAGCTGATCCAGACCGTGCTGCATGCCGACGGCACGCTGGGCCAGGACTGGAGCTGGACCGCCAAGACCTACGTCAACCGCTACCAGAACGAGCGCTTCGTGCGCTTTGTCGAACGCAATCCGCAACAGGAGCGCGTGACCAACGAGACCCACCACGGCGTCATTGCCGGCACCACCTGGCGGCCGGAGCTGGCGGGCTTCAGCGAATTTGCGCTGGAAGCCGGCGTGGACGCGCAGTGGCAGGACAACGTATCGCAACGCTATCGCACCGTGGAGCGCGAGCGGGTGCGCCCATTGCGCGATTGGGATTACAGCCTGGATACCCGCGGCGCCTATCTGCAAGTGGTGATGCGCCCGACCGAGCGGCTGAAGCTGGTGCCGGCCTACCGCATCGACCAGGTGCGCGGCAGCTTTCTGGATGCGCTCAGCGGCACGCGGTTTCCCACCTACGACTTCGGCAGCATCCTGCAGCCCAAGTTCAGCGCCGCCTATCGCCTGAGCGATCGCGCCACCGCGTACGCCAACTGGGGCCGCACCTGGCAGATCGGTGGCGGCAACGGCGCCTACCGTACCCAGGCACGCAATCTGCGGCCTTCGATCAACGACGGCTGGGAAAGCGGCCTGAAGTTCCAGCCCTGGTCCTGGGCCGACGCCCGCCTGGCGTACTGGGAGCAGCGCGCGTCCGGCGAGGTGGCGCGCGTGATCGGCGTCAATGGTGCGGTGGCGGTGGATGAGGTCAGCAATGTCGGCCGCACCTTGCGTCGCGGCTGGGACGCGCAACTCAACCTGCAGCCGAGCGAGCGCTGGCGCGCATGGCTGGCCTACTCGCGGCAGAAGGCGCAGATCGTGGTGGCCGACCCCAGCGCGCCGGACACGCGTGGCAAGGAAGTGGAAAACGTCCCCAACTGGTTGCTCACCGGCGGCGTGGACTACCAGGCCAGCGACCGCCTCAAGTTCAGTTTGTGGGGCAACGGGCAGGGCGACTACTACATCGACCGCGCCAACACGCTGGGGCGTTACGGCGGCTATGTGATCGGCAATGTCAGCGCCACCTGGCAGGTCAACCCGCGCAACGAGCTGTCGCTGCAGATCAAGAACGTCACCGACAAGCTGTACGTGTATGGCTTCTTCGACAGCGGCATCTCCGGCTTTACCCCGGCCGACGGGCGTGGCGTGTATGCGGCCTGGAACCTGACGTTCTGACACTGGCCAGGCACCCGGCATCGCAGCCGGGTGCGGGCGGCGTAATGGCCGTTTGGCACACGCGTAAGACGTCGCGTTGGGCGTGGTGACTGCAAACGCCGCGTCAGTAGTTGGCTTTCTTGCCAGGGAAGCGTGCACCCAGACGGTGCTATCACCCTGAGCGTCGCGCACCCAGCCAGGCACGCCTGCAGCGGGTCTCGCCGCTGCGCGGGCGGCGCCGCACGCGCAACGCGGGTGGTGCCGCCCATTCCTGGGGGTGCCGGAACATATCCGCATCGCCGCCCTCGGCGGTACCGTCGCGCGGTCGACGGCCGTCGTGGACGATGCCGGGCAATGCGTGTGGCCCATGGCGTCATGCAGCGCGCGCATTGGCCCCGCTTTCGAGCCACCGCGGCCGCGCCGGCCACTGCCGGCCACTTCGCGCGATGGGGCCGACTGCCCACCGACCGCACCCACGCCTGCTGGCGACAGCATCGCCGCGCGTTGCATTTTTTGCAGCGCGAACCGGCGAAAAAACTCTTTGATGGCGACAGCAGCGGCTCCCTATAGTCGAAGCGTCATCCCCTGCCCGCTTCCGGATCGCCGCGCGCGTCCCGCAGCCCCTCTCGGTCCCGTCGATGCCTGCTGTCGTTCCCACCGCCCCGCCCGCCACCGACCCTGCCCGCCCCGGCGGCGCGCGTGCGGTTGCGCGTTGCGACCAGCTGGGTGGTGCGCCCTACAGCGATACGCCCGATGGCCTGTTCCGTGCCTGGCTCAGCCCGGCGCACCGCGCCGCCGTCACCCAGGTCAGCACGTGGATGCGCGAGGCGGGCATGCAGGTGCGTGTGGACGCGGCGGCCAACCTGGTCGGACGTTACGAGGCCGCGCGTCCCGAGGCACCTGCCCTGCTGATCGGCAGCCATCTGGACAGCGTGCGCGATGCCGGCCGCTACGACGGCCCGCTGGGTATCCTGCTCGGCATCGAATGCGTCGCCGCCCTGCACGCACAGGCGCGCCGCCTGCCGTTCGCCATCGAGGTGATCGCGTTCGGCGACGAAGAAGGCTCGCGCTTTCCCGCCTCCATGTTCTGCAGCCGCGCAGTGGCCGGCACGCTGGACCCCGCCGCGCTGGCGGTCAGCGATGCCAGCGGCATCGACGTGGCCGCCGCGCTGGCCGACTGGGGCCTGGATATCGCGCAGATCCGCCATGCCGCCCGTCCGCCGGGCAGCGTGCTGGCGTATCTGGAAACCCACATCGAGCAAGGCCCGGTGCTGGAAGCCGAAGCGCTGCCGGTAGGCATCGTCACCGCCATCGCCGCGCAGCGCCGCTTCGCGCTGCGCTTCGATGGCCGCGCCGGGCATGCCGGCACCACCACCATGGCCTTGCGTCGCGATGCCTTGAGCGCGGCGGCCGACGCCTTGCTGGCGATCGAGCGCATCGCGCGCGCCGGCAGCAGCGATCTGGTCGCCACCGTCGGCAAACTGCAGCTCGCCCCCGGCGCCATCAACGTGGTGCCGGGCCGGGTGGACTGCACGCTGGACGTGCGCGCCGGCAGCGATGCCACCCGCGACGCGGCCGTGCGCGAAATCGAACACGCGCTCGCGCAGATCGGCACGCAGCGCGGCATCGCCATCGCCATCGAGCCGCTACAGACACTGGCCGCCAGCCCCTGCGACCCCGCGTTGATGCTCCGGTTGGAACACGCCGTCGCCGCGCAGGGCATCGTTCCACGCCGACTGGTCTCCGGTGCCGGCCATGACGCGATGACGATGGCCGCGCTGTGCCCCACCGCGATGCTGTTCGTGCGCTGCGCCGGCGGCATCAGCCATCATCCGGATGAACACGTCGACCCGGCCGATGCCGACCTCGCCCTGGCGGTCATGCGCCATTTCATCGAACACCTGGGAGACCCCCTTGTCACCTGATCTGCGCCACCTGCACACCTTCGGCGAACTCGATCCCCCGCAGCGGCTGTTGATGGGCCCGGGCCCGGTCAATGCGCATCCGCGCGTGCTGCGCGCGATGGCGGCCGATCTGCTGGGCCAGTTCGATCCGGAAATGACCACCTACATGAACGAGGTGATGGCGCTGTACCGGCCATTGTTCGGCACCGAGAATCGCTGGACCTTCCTGGTCGATGGCACCGCGCGTGCCGGTATCGAGGCGGCGCTGGTGTCGCTGGTCAGTGCGGGCGACCGCGTGCTGGTGATCAACTTCGGCCGCTTCGGTTTGCTGCTCACCGAAATCCTGCAGCGCCTCGGTGCCGACGTGCACAGCGTGGATGCGCCCTGGGGCGAGGTGGTGCCGCTGGACGCCATTGCCGAGGCAATCGCACGGGTAGCACCCAAACTGGTGGCCACCGTGCACGGCGACACCTCCACCACCATGGCGCAGCCGCTCGACGGGCTGGGCGCACTGTGCCGGGCGGCCGGCGCACTGAGTTACGTGGATGCCACGGCCACCCTCGGCGGCATGCACATCGCCAGCGACCGCTGGGGCGTGGACGTGGTCACCGGCGGCCTGCAGAAATGCCTGGGCGGGCCCTCGGGCTCGGCGCCGATCACCGTGTCCGAGCGTGCCGCCGAGGCCATCTTTGCACGCCGCCATGTGGAGCGCGGCATCGCGCGCGATGACATCGTCAACGGCAATGGCCCGCGCATCGCCTCCAATTATTTCGACCTGGCCATGATCATGGATTACTGGTCGGACAAGCGCCTCAACCACCACACCGAAGCCACCACCATGCTCTACGGCGCGCGCGAATGTGCACGCGTGGCCCTGCAGGAAGGCCTGCCCGCACGCTTCGCGCGCCACGCTGCCGCCGGCCGCGCGGTGAGCGCCGGCGTGCGTGCGATGGGCCTTGCGGTCTTCGGCGACGATGCGCACCGCATGACCAACGTCACCGGCGTGGTGATCCCGCCCGGCATCGACAACGACGCGGTGCGCCGGCGCATGCGCGAGGATTTCGAGATCGAGATCGGCACCGCGTTCGGCCCGTTGCAAGGCAAGATCTGGCGCATCGGCGCGATGGGCTACAACGCGATGAAGCACAAGGTGCTGATCACCCTGGCCGCATTGGAAGCGGTGCTGCGCGCCGAAGGCTACGCCTGCACCCCCGGCCTGGCCGTGGACGCCGCATTGGCGGCCTGGCATGCGGAGCCGGCGGCGTGAACGCCGCGCGCGCGCTGGTCGGCTATGGCGCCACACCGCCGGCGGCGCAGTGGCCCGGTGGCGCCCGCGTCGCCGTGCAGTTCGTCATCAATTACGAAGAGGGCGCAGAAAACTGCGTGCTCAACGGCGATGCCGGCTCCGAGGCGTTTCTGTCGGAAATGGTGGGCGCGCAGTCGCAGCCGGGCGCACGCGCCATGGCCATGGAAAGCCTATACGAATACGGCAGCCGCGCCGGCTTCTGGCGGCTGCACCGGCTGTTCAGCGCGCGCGGCGTACCGGTCACGGTGTTTGGCGTGGCCAACGCGTTGGCGAGCAATCCCGAGGCGGTGGCTGCGATGCAGGCCGCAGACTGGGAAATCGCCAGCCACGGCCTGCGCTGGATCGACTACCAGCATGTCGATGAAGCCACCGAGCGCGCGCATATCGCGCAGGCCATCGCGCTGCACACGCAGGTGACCGGCAGCCGCCCGCTGGGCTGGTACCAGGGCCGCACCAGCCCCAATACCGCGCGCCTGATCGCCGAAGAAGGCGGCTTTGTCTATGACGCCGACAGCTACGCGGACGATGTGCCCTACTACGACGCACGCCATGGCCGCACGCAATTGATCGTGCCGTACACGCTGGATGCCAACGACATGAAATTCGTCGCCTACAACGGCTTTGCCGATGGCGAGCCGTTCTTTCGCTATCTGCGTGATGGCTTCGAGCAGCTGCGCAGCGAAGGCGGGCGCATGCTCTCGGTCGGCCTGCACGGCCGCATCGTCGGCAAGCCGGCGCGCGCGGCAGCCCTGGCGCGCTTTGTCGATCACGTGCTGGCCAGTGGCGACGCCTGGGTGGCGCGCCGCATCGATATCGCGCGCCACTGGCTGCAGGTGCATCCGGCATGAGCATTGCAATGTCCGAGCTCGATCTGCCCGAGGTGATCGCGCAAGTGAGCGCGGCCTTCCACGCCTACGAGGACGCCCTGATGCGCGACGACATCGCCGCGATGGATGCGCTGTTCCATGCAGCGCCCAGCACAGTGCGCTACGGGGTGGGCGAGGTGTTGTACGGCATCGAGGCGATCCGCGCGTTCCGCATCGGCCGTGGTGGCTCGCCGCAGCGCCAGCTCGTGCATGTGCAGGTACACGGCTTCGGCCACGACTTCGCCACCACGCATGCAGAATTCATCCGTGAAGGCAGCAGTGCACGCGGGCGGCAAAGCCAGAGCTGGGTGCGCTTTGCCGATGGCTGGAAGGTGGTGGCCGCGCATGTCTCGCTGCAGGGCACGCACGCATGAGCGTGGTGGACGACGGCGTGCTGGACGATGCCGCCTTCGTGGCGCGCTACCGCGAGTTGTTCGAGCATTCGCCCTGGGTGGTCGAACGCGCCGCACGGCGGCGCCCGTTCGCCGATGTGTATCGCGGGCTGATGCAGGTGGTGCTGGATGCGTCGCCGGAGGACCAGCTGGCGCTGATTCGCGCGCACCCCGAACTGGCCGGTAAGGCGGCGATCGACCGCACGCTCACTGCCGCATCGGCCGCGGAGCAGGCCTCGGCCGGGCTGGACCGTCTCAGCGAAGACGAGTTCAAGCGCTTCCACGCGCTCAATCAGGCCTATCGCCATCGCTTCGGATTTCCGTTCGTGATCTGCGTGCGGCTGCACGACAAGGCCGGCATCCTGGCTGCGCTGGAGCGGCGCCTGGATGCGCCGCGCAACACAGAGATCGCCACCGCCATTGCCGAGATCGGCAAGATCGTGCACCTGCGCCTGGAGGCATTGCCATGAGCCTGGCCCAACTCGAACGCGAGCTCGCCCGCGACCTGCAGCGTCTTGCCCACGGCGGCGACGCCTGGGTGGCACCGCGCGTGCATCCAGCCGGGCATGTCTTTGATGTGGTGATCGTCGGCGCCGGCCAGAGCGGCCTGGGCGCGGCGTTCGCGTTGCAACGCGAGCGCGTGCACAACGTGCTGGTGATCGACGAAAACCCGGCGGGGCAGGAAGGCCCGTGGGTGACCTACGCGCGCATGCAAACCCTGCGCACGCCCAAGCACATCACCTCGATCGACCTGGGCGTGCCATCGCTCACCTTCCGCGCCTGGTGGGAGGCGCAGCATGGCAGCGCTGCATGGGACGGCCTGGACAAGATTCCACGCGGCAGCTGGATGGACTATCTGCGCTGGTACCGCGCGGTGCTACGCCTGCCGGTGCGCAATGCCACGCAACTGGCGCGTGTCGAACCGGACGTCGCCCCAGGCATCCATCGCCTGCATCTGGCGATGGGCGCGCCACTGCTGACGCGCAAACTGATCCTGGCCACCGGCATCCAGGGCGGCGGCCAATGGATGGTGCCGGACTGGATCAGCCGCGCCCTGCCCGCGCACCGCTACGCGCACACCTCCGGCCACATCGACTTTGCCGCGCTGGCCGGCAAGCGCGTGGGCATCCTGGGTGGCGGTGCCTCGGCCTTCGACAATGCGTGCTTTGCGCTGGATCACGGCGTCGCCAGCGCCGAGGTATTCGTGCGCCGCAGCGAATTGCCGCGCATCAATCCCTTCCGCCACATGGAACAGGCCGGCATCATCCCGCGCTTTCTCACCCTCCCCGATGCGGACAAGTACCGCATGATGGCCAGCTTCTTCGCGCACAACCAACCGCCGACCAACGACACCTTCCAGCGCGCCTGCGCGCACGCCGGCTTCGCACTGCATCTGGGTGCGCCGTGGCTGGAGGTGGCCGAGCGCGATGGCGAGAGTGTGGTGCGCACGCCGCAGGGCGAACACCGCTTCGATTTTCTGGCGGTGGCCACCGGCCTGGTCACCGACCCGCAGCTACGCCCCGAGCTGGCCGCGCTGTCCGGGCGCATCGCCTGCTGGGGCGACCGCTATCAGCCACCGCCGGGTCAGGCCAACCCGGTGCTGGACGCGCACCCCTACCTGGGGCCGGGTTTCGAACTGCTGCCACGCACGCCCGACGACGCCGCGCTGCTGCACGGGCTGTTCGCCTTCAACTATTCGGCGCTGATCAATCACGGCCCCTCGGCCGCGGCATTGTCCGGGCTCAAGGTCGCCCTGCCGCGGCTGGCCCGCGCGGTGGCCGACCAGCTGTTCCTGGACGACCGCCAGGCCATCGTCGAGACCTATCTGGCCTACGACCAGCCCGAGTTCGTCGGCCAATGGCCGCAACCGACCCAGGCGGTGGCATGAGCACGCTGTCCACGCATGTGCTGGATACCGCCACCGGCCGCCCCGCTTCCGGTGTGCCGCTGCGCCTGTTCGCAGGCGATACCTTGCACTTCGACGGTGTCACCAACCAGGACGGGCGCTGCCCGGAACTGGCCGCACTCACGCTTCCGCCCGGACGCTATCGGCTGGAATTCGAGGTCGCCATATACTGGCGTGCGGCCGGCGTCGCCCTGACCGACCCGCCGTTCCTGGAGCAGGTACCCATCGCCTTCGGCATTGCCGACGACGGCCACTACCACGTGCCGCTGCTGCTCTCGCCGTATGGATATTCCACTTATCGCGGTAGCTGAAAGCCGCTGGCGCGAGAGCTGGGGCGACTGCCAGAGCGACCCAGGCTTACCGGTCCCGGCGACGGCCTCATCCCGGCGGAAAACGACAGACCGCCCCGCGCGGCGGCCTGCCTGGTACGCGCACGCTGCCTCAGGCACCGTGGATCACTACAGAGCATTCGACTGCCACTGCGCGATCTATGCAGCCGCCTGACACCTGCCTGCAACATCTTGGCAGCCTAGGCGGCACCGGCCTCGCAACCGTTCGGCGCGACACACGCCGCGTTCCGCCACGGCCCCGTAGAATGGCGCCTTTCCGGCGACAGGCCGGGGCACCGGAACGGTCATGATCCACAACGATGTACTGCGCAGCATCCGCTACATGCTCGACCTCAGCGACGACAAGGTGGTGGAGATCACCCACCTGGCCGACCCCGGGTTCGCGCTCGACAAGCCGCAGGTACAGGCCTGGCTGAAGAAGGAAGACGAGCCCGGTTTCGAGCCCTGCAGCGATGCGATGCTTGCACGCTTTCTCGACGGCCTGGTGCTGCGCTTCCGCGGCCGCGACGAGACCCAGCCGGCACGCCCGCTGGAAACCCGCGTCGGCAACAACCTGGTGTTGAAGAAGCTGCGCGTGGCCTTCGAACTGAAGGACGTCGACATGCACGCCATCTTCGCCAGCGCCGGCTTCCCGCTGTCCAAGCCGGAACTCTCCGCACTGTTCCGCCAGCCCGGCCACAAGAATTTCCGCCCCTGTGGCGACCAACTGCTGCGCGCCTTCCTCAAGGGCCTGACCGCCCGGGTCCGCGAAGCCGGTTGAACGTCACCACCGCCCCAAAGCGCCGCTCCTCGTAGGAGCGCGCTCGCGCGCGAGGCGTCCGCTGAAACGTGCCATCGCGCAGGCGTGCGCTCACGATGGCAATGACCCGCCGGTGTCCGCCGAGTGCGCAGACACCACATCGGCCTGTCCGGCACTTGGGGAATCTGTGCTGGGCCTGCTTGGCGACGTCAGCCCTGGCCTTCGGTTCGAAGCAGATAGGGTGGCGCGCTTGAGACAGGCGCCCTGGAGATGCCTGCACTCGACGCGAGCGCGATCAACCGCCGCACACGTGCTTCAGCAGGCGCCAGGCCGGAAGGTGCAGATGCGCCCGGTACCCCCGGCGCGGCAAGCACCCGTGCGAGCCGGCCAGCATGCACGGCTACGATGGCGCAACAAGCACCCGTGCGAGCCGGCCAGCATGCACGGCTACGATTCCGAGTCGGCTTCTATGCAGCCGCCGCCAGACGCGGCTTGTGGGCATCCAGACGGAACACCGAGACCGCTTCGCTCAGCTCCACCGCCTGCTCTTCCATCGCCCGCGCGGCGGCCGAAGCTTCCTCCACCAGCGCGGCATTGCGCTGGGTGGTTTCGTCCATGTCATTGACGGTGCGCGCCACCTGTTCGATGCCGGCGGACTGTTCGCGCGATGCGGCGGAGATCTCGGCAATGAGCGTGGTGACCTGCTGCACCGATTGCACGATGTCCTGCATCGTTCGCCCGGCCTGACTTACGCGTGCGCTGCCACGCTCGACGCTGTCCACCGATGCATCGATCAGCTGCTTGACCTCCTTGGCGGCGCCGGCTGAACGCTGTGCCAGCGCGCGCACCTCGGATGCAACCACCGCAAAGCCGCGCCCCTGCTCGCCGGCACGCGCCGCTTCCACCGCAGCGTTCAAGGCCAGAATATTGGTCTGGAAGGCGATTCCGTCGATGACACTGATGATGTCGGCAATCTTCCTGGACGACCCTTCGATTTCGCCCATGGTGCCGACCACGCTGGCCACCATGTCTCCGCCGCGGCTGGCAATCTCGGCAGCCGCCTGCGCACCGCGGCTGGCCTGCTGCGCCGTGTCGGCATCTGCCGCACGGTGGAGGTGAGCTCTTCCATCGATGCAGCGGTTTCTTCCAGATTGGCCGCCTGCTGTTCGGTACGCTGCGCCAGATCGTTGTTGCCGGCGGCGATTTCGGCGGACGCGGTGCGAATGGTCTGTGCGGCCAGCGTGATATCCCCGACGATATCGGTCAGGCGCTGCACGGTGGCGTTGGCATCGTCACGCATGCGCGCGAAGACGCCTTGCTGGTTGCCGTGCATGCGCGCAGTCAGATCGCCATCGGCAATTGCCTTGAGCAGCTGCGACAGCTCGGCCAGATTCTGGTCCACGTTGTGCATCAGGCCATTGAGGCCCTCGACCATGCCGCGGAACTCGAATTGATAGGCGTCGGTGTTACCACGGGTGGCAAAGTCGCCGGCCGCAGCCGCATTGACCAGGCCACGGATTTCGCCGTTGATCGCGGCCAGGTTGCGTTTGGTGGTGTCCATCGCCTCGGTGATCTGCGCCTTTTCGCCCGGCAGGCGCGGCATGTCCACCGACATGTCACCCACCGCGTAATGCTGCATCACCTGCAGCATGGTGCCGATCAATCCCACCTGCGCGCCGATCAGTCCGTTGGTGTCGTCCACCATGCGGCCATACGCGCCAGGAAATGCCTGCGCGTCCATGCGGTAACTCATCTGCCCGGCTTCATGACGCTGGGCCATGTCCGCCTGTGCGCTTGAGACATCGGTGAGCGTGGTGACCACCTGCCCCATTGCCTGTCCCAGCAACCCGATCTCGTCACGATTGCCGACCGCCGCGCGTGCCGACAGGTCGCCGGCCGCCACCAGGCGTGCCGCGTGTGCAACCGTTTCGATCGGGCGAACGATCGAGCGCCGTATCCACCAGCCCAGTACCGCCACCAGACACAGCGCGGCGCCCACCGTGGCGACTGCCGAATAGACCAGTTTGTGCTGTGCCGATTGCGAGCTGGCCAGCACCGCAGCGTCGGCCAGGATCTTGCTGCGCTTGACCAGCGCTTCGAGCGTCTGGCTGGGCGCGCGGTCCTGGCCCTTGACCAACTGGTCGCCCACCTGGGTGTCATGGCCGGCCTCGGCAAACTTGCCCAGCGCTGCTTCGTAGTGGCGCTGCAGGCCCAGATGCGCCTGGGCAAAGTCCTGCGCCAGCGTACGCACCTGCGGGTCCCGGGTTGCCTTGGCCAGCGCCTCGGTGCCTGCCTGCACTTTCTTGCCCTGCTCGCGGAAGGCATCCAGGTGCTTGTCCAGCTGCGCCGGGTCGCGCCCGCGGATCAGGGCATTCTTCCACTCCTGCACCTGCAGGCGGAAATCACGGGTGATCTCCTCGCTGGTGGAGGCCTGCGCCACCTCGGGCGGCACCTTGCCCGACAGGCTCAGCCACGCCGTGCCCAAACCACCGAGGGCACACAACAGGATGATCGACAGACCCAGCGCGAGCGCGCCGAGCAGCTTGCTTTGCAGGCTGACGAATTTCGGGGTGGCAACAGACATGCGGCGTCCAGAGCGGGGATTGCTCCGGTTATCGACAGGTGTAGTACCGGTCTGAAGCAGCGCCCGGCACCAGAATCTGCCTTGAATGCCCAAAGAGGTGAGCACTTCCGGATTCCCCGACAGGCTTCACCCGTCCGCCCGACCATCGCGGCATCTGTGGCGGCCCCGTATCCTTCCCGCGCATGACCGACCCCGCTTTTCCGATCTCTCCATTGTTGCCGCAGATTCGCGACAGCCTCGCCGCCCATCCACGGCTGGTCCTGGAAGCGCCGCCCGGTGCCGGCAAGACCACCCAGGTACCGCTGGCGCTGCTGGACGCGCCGTGGCTGGCCGGCCGCAAGATCGTGATGCTCGAACCGCGCCGTGTGGCCGCCCGCAGCGCAGCGACGTTTATGGCGCGCCAGCTCGGCGAGCCGGTCGGCGAGACCGTGGGCTACCGCATCCGCTTCGAGAACAAGACCTCCGCGCGTACCCGTATCGAAGTGGTCACCGAGGGCATCCTGACCCGGATGATCCAGGACGACCCCATGCTGGAACGCGTGGGCGCACTGCTGTTCGACGAGTTCCACGAGCGCCATCTGGCCGGCGACCTGGGTCTGGCGCTGGCGCTGGATGTCCAGGCGCAGCTGCGCGAGGACCTGCGCATCGTGGCGATGTCGGCCACGCTGGATGGCGAGCGGCTGGCCGGCTTTCTGGAGGCCCCGCGGCTGAGCAGCGCCGGGCGCAGTTTTCCGGTGGACATCGCGCATTTCCCTGCGCGACGCGACGAAGCGCTGGAACCGCAGACCCGGCGCGCGGTGGAGCATGCACTGGCCTCCCATCCCGGCGATGTGCTGGTGTTCCTGCCCGGCCAGCGCGAAATCACGCGTGTGCACGGCGCCTTGCAGGAAGCGCTGGACCCGGCCGTGCAGGTGTTGCCGTTGCACGGCGAATTGTCGGTAGAGGCGCAGACGCAGGTCCTGCAACCCGACCCGCAGGGGCGCCGGCGCGTGGTGCTGGCCACCAACGTGGCCGAGTCATCGGTGACGCTGCCGGGCGTGCGCGTGGTGATCGACAGCGGTCAGGCGCGTGAGCCGCACTACGACCCCAACAGCGGGTTCTCGCGGCTGGACGTGGCCACCATTTCGCAGGCCTCGGCCGACCAGCGCGCCGGGCGCGCAGGACGTGTGGCCAGCGGCTGGGCCTACCGGCTGTGGCCGCAGTCGCAGCGGCTGGAACCGCAGCGCCGCGCCGAGATCACCCAGGTGGAGCTGGCCGGCCTGGCGCTGGAGCTGGCCGCCTGGGGCAGCGATGCGCTGCGTTTTGTCGATGCGCCGCCCACCGGCGCACTGGCTGCCGCGCGCGAACTGCTGCAACGGCTGGGCGCGCTCGGCGACTCCGGCGGCGTGACCGCCCTGGGCCGTCGCATGCTCGCGCTGGGCACGCATCCGCGGCTGGCCGCGATGCTGGCGCAGGCCAGTGATGCGCCCCGCCTGGCCCTGGCCTGCGATCTGGCCGCGCTGCTGGAGGCGCGCGACCCGCTGCGTCAGGGCGGCGATGGATTGGCAGCGCGCTGGCGCGCCCTGGCCGCGTTTCGTCAGGGCCGTATCGGGTCCGACGCCAATCGCGGTGGCCTGGCTGCCATCGACAGCGCTGCCAAACAATGGCGACGCCGGCTGCGCTGCGACAGCGCCCCGCCCACCAGCGTGGAGGCACATGCACTGGGTGATCTGCTCTCCCATGCCTTCCCGGACCGTATCGCCGCACGCCACCCCGCCGACCCGCTGCGCTACCTGCTGGCCAACGGCCGCAGCGCGCGCCTGTTCGACCACAGCGATCTGCGCGGCGAACCGTGGCTGGTCGCCAGCGAGCTGCGCTACGAAGCCAAGGACGCCCTGTTGCTGCGTGCCGCGCCAGTGGACGAGGGCTATCTGCGCCGCAGCCTGCCCGAGCGCTTCGTGCAGCAGGACGTGGTGCAGTGGGACGCCGACAAACGCGCCTTGGTCGCGCGCCGCCAATCCAGCTTCGACCGCATCGTGCTCGACAGCCGTCCGGCCGGCCGCGTCGACCCGGCGCAGGCGGCCGGCGCGCTCACCGACGCGGTACGTCAACTCGGTCTGGACGCATTGCCATGGACTGACAACCTGCAGCAGTGGCGCGCACGCGTGCAGTCGCTGCGCGTATGGATGCCGGAGCTCGCCTTGCCCGATCTCTCTGACACCACATTGCTGGACACGCTGGACACCTGGCTACGCCCGGCGTTTGTCGGGAAAACCAGGCTCGACGCGCTGGACGAGGCCAGCCTGGGCGAAGCACTCAAGGCCGCACTGCCGTGGGAGCGCCGCCAGGGCATCGACCGTCACGCCCCTACCCGCATCAGCGTGCCATCGGGCATGGAGCGGCAGATCAGCTACACCCTCGACCACGCCCAGCAGCCATTGCCGCCGGTGCTGGCGGTCAAGCTGCAGGAACTGTTCGGCCTGGCCGAAACCCCGCGCATCGCCGACGGCCGTATCCCGCTGACCCTGCACCTGCTCTCGCCCGGCGGCCGCCCACTGCAGGTGACCCAGGACCTGAAGAGCTTCTGGGCCAACACTTACCCAGACGTCAAAAAAGAGATGAAAGGGCGGTATCCGCGGCATCCATGGCCGGACGACCCCTGGACCGCCGCTGCAACGCACAGAGCAAAACCACGTGGCACCTGAGCCCCTCTCCCGTCGGGAAAGGGATTGGGGTGAGGGTACGGGGCGACGCTTCTCACTCATCCAAACCCCCAGGCTTCGCCCGTACCCTCACCCGCCCTTTCGGGGCACTTTCTCCCCATCAAGGAAGACAGTGTCCCGAAGGGGGACTTTCATCGTCGACACCGCTCAAGTTCAGACCTCCGTCGCTTCCGGGAGAAGCATCAGTCGCGGCGGCGCGTGGCGTCCTTCCTAACCGCAAGCCAAACAGCGCCTGGTCCCGCTAACGCTGTCTATACGGACCAGCCCACACACTGCGGCCACGTACTCAGAAAGGAAACGCCTCCAATGAGCAAGCTGACCGTGATCACCGAACGCGCCCTGGAGCGTGCCCTGGAACTGGCAGGCAATGCGGGCGACCACCTGCGTCACGCCGCCTCCAATGCCGGCGACCAGGCGCGCCATGCTGGCAGCAGCCTGCGTCATTTCGGCCCGGGCGCCAGCGAATGGCTGAAGACCGGCGCGGCACTGGGCGCCGTGCGCACCGGTGGCAAGGTCGCCACCAAGCTGGTCAAGCGCAACCCCGCCGTCACCGTAGCGGCTGCCGTCGCCGGCCTGGGCCTGATCGGCTATGCGGTCTACCGCAAGCGTCAGCGCGACCAGCAGGTGCTGGGCGGCAATGTGCACCGCCTCGATCGCGAACATGCCAGCAACGCCAATGCACGCCGCGCTGCCTACCAGCGCCGCGCTGCCGTGACCCCGAGCGACGGCATCGAGTAAGCCATCGTCTTGCCGATCCGGCGATGACACATGCAGTGCCCGACGCCACGGCTTGTCGCCGTGGCGTCGTCATTTGTGGCGCGTTCTCGCGCTGGCCTGCTACGGGATCTGGGCGTTCCAACTGCCTCATCCACCGCATCGATGCGCTTCACGATCGCGATGGCAAACGGGGTAACGGATGGGACCGATGCCTGCCATCACGGCCGTGCCCTTGGCTGACCCAACACAGTGCGATCAGCGCGCGTTGCGACGCGGCCGTGCCGGTGACGTGTCTTCCACCCGCCATTGCCCGGGCGCCAGCGTGTCCAGGGTCCACTGCCCGATCGCCACCCGCACCAGACGCAGGGTGGGCAATCCGACCGCTGCGGTCATGCGGCGCACCTGACGGTTGCGGCCTTCGCCGATCTGCAGCTCCAACCACGCATCGGGCACCGTCTTGCGCACGCGTACCGGCGGATCGCGCGGCCAAAGGACAGGTGCGGGGTCGAGCCGGCGAACCTGGGCTGGCCGGGTCGGGCCATCGTTGAGCACCACCCCTTCGCGCAGTGCCTGCAACTGCGCCTGCTGCGGCTCGCCTTCCACCTGGACCCAATAGGTCTTGGGCTGTTTGTGGCGCGGGTCGGTGAGCCGATGCGCCAGCGCGCCATCGTCGGTGAGCAGCAACAGCCCTTCGCTGTCGTGATCCAGTCGGCCTGCCGCATACACGTCTGCCGGCAATCCGAACTCGGCCAGCGTGCGCTTGGGTGGCTGCGAGCGGTCGCTGAATTGCGACAACACGCCATAGGGTTTGTTCAACAACACCAGCATGGACAGACCTGTTGCGGAAGGAACGCTGCACACGGCCATCGCCGGGCACGCCATGGTGCGTGATCGGGCTGGGCGCCGCCATCGCGATCGCTGGACTGCAGCACAAAAAGCGGGAAATCCCATCGGGCGCAACGCGCATGTAACGGTCAGCGGCGTCGCTTGGCCAGCGCGCGGCCGGTCTTGAACGCTGGCGTCAGACGCATTGCCTGCGTGCAGAAGACGACATGCACACCTAAACGCCGGGCACGTCACTGCGGCAGACGCTTCAAACGCTGCATGCCGGCCGCACCTGGCGCCGGCATGCAGACACGCGCTACTGCTTGACGAACTTCAGCGTCATGCGGTCGCTCTCGCCGATCGTCTGGTACTTGGCGTCGTCGGCCGCGTCGTGGTTGTTGCTTGGCGGCAGCGTCCACACGCCGCCCGGATAATCCTTGGTGTCGCGCGGATTGGCGTTGAGCTCGCTCTTGCCGGCCAGCTTGAAGCCGGCCGCTTCAGCCATCGCGATCACCTGCGCCTGTCCCACGTAGCCGCTCTTGTCGTCGGCCGGCACGTCGGTCTTGGCGCGATGCTCGACCACGCCGAGCACGCCACCGGGCTTGAGCACCTTGTAGAAGCCGGCAAACATCGCCTCGGCATTGCCGGCCATGCGCCAGTTATGCACGTTGCGGAAGGTCAGTACCAGATCGGCCGAGTTGTCCACGCCGAACGAAGGCGACTTCGGCACATACGACACGAACGATGGCTTGCCGTACAGGTCGGGCTTGGCCTGGAACTTCTTTTCCAGCTCGTCGCGCGCACGCTGGGCGTAGTCGCGTGCGCGGCCTTCCGCAGCAGAGACCGGGTCGACCACCGCTGCCACGTACTTGCCCTTTTCGCGCAGGTAGGGCGCCAGGATCTCCGAATACCAGCCGCCACCGGGGGTGATCTCGATGACGGTCTGGGTGGGCTTGATGCCGAAGAACGCCAGGGTCTGGCCCGGATGGCGGTATTGATCGCGCTGCACATAGACGCGGTCGCGCCAGTTGCCATTGATGGCCGCCTGCAACGCGGCATCGGGCGCAGGCAGGCTCGCGCTGTCGGCCGGCTTCATCGCCAGCGCCAGCGGCGCGCTCATCGCCACCAGGACACTCATCACACATGCACAGGCCAGCTTGTTGCGGATCATCGCAGCGCCCTCTTCCGGGTAAAAAGTAGCGCGAGCCTAGCATGCGGCCCGGAGCCTGCCATCAGCCCGCCTCGCCACGCGCAGCAGCGGTTCGCAGCGCAGGCCGTGAGCGACTTGTTCACATCCTGTGAGTCGATGGGCACGATCGACGGAACGCTGAATCCACGTTGGTGTCACACGCACGATCGATGCGCATGACTATCCTGTGGGAAGTTCGAATCAGGAGCCTCCACGATGACTCACCCCCGCGCACTGGGCCGCTCCGGCCTGCAGGTTCAACCCATCGTCTTCGGCGGCAACGTCTTTGGCTGGAGCGCCGATGAAGCGACTTCGTTCGCGTTGCTGGACGCCTTTGTCGATGCCGGCTTCAATCTGATCGACACTGCCGATGCCTACTCCGGCTGGGTGCCCGGCAACCGCGGTGGCGAGTCGGAAACCATCATCGGGCGCTGGCTGGCACGCAGCGGCAAACGCGACAAGGTGCTGATCGCCACCAAGGTCGCCAAATGGAGCGAGCATCCCGGCCTGTCGCCGGACAACATCGCCGCCGCCGTGGAAGACTCGCTCACGCGTCTGCAGACCGATGTGATCGATCTGTACCAGGCTCATGAAGACGACGAATCAATTCCGCTGGAAGCCACGCTGGCCGCGTTCGGCCGCTTGATCGAACAAGGCAAGGTACGCGCGATCGGCGCGTCCAATTACACCGCCGCGCGTCTGCGCAATGCACTGGATATTTCCGAGCAATACACGTTGCCGCGCTACGAAAGCCTGCAACCCGAATACAATCTTTACGACCGCGCCGGCTATGAAGCCGAACTGGAGCCGCTGGCGCGCGAGCGCGAGTTGGGCGTGATCAGTTATTACTCGCTGGCCAGCGGATTTCTCACCGGCAAGTACCGCAGCACCGAGGACGCCGGCAAGAGCAGCGCGCGCGGCGCCTCGGTGGTTAAGCAGTACGTCAATCCACGCGGGCTGCGCATCCTGCAGGCCCTGGACGACCTGGCAGTCACCCACAATGCCACCCCGGCGCAGATCGCGCTGGCCTGGTTGATTGCGCGCCCGGGCTTGACCGCGCCAATCGTCAGCGCCACCAGCGTGACCCAGCTGCACGATGTGCTGGCCGCAGCGCAGCTGTCGCTGAGTGCCGACCAGGTTGCGCAATTGGACAGTGCAAGCGCACCGGAACCGGCTGCGTCCTGACCCCGCGCACCAGCGCACCCCTGCTCCTTCCCTCGCGCAGCCGCCCGTGCGGCTGTGCTCCTTTGGCCGCACACCTGCGGCCCCGCTGCGAGGATCTCCCGCATGACATCGATCACCAACCGCCGCATCGTGCTGGCCTCGCGCCCGCACGGCGAACCCACGGCCGACAACTTCCGCATCGAAGAAGCCAGCGTGCCGCCGACCGGGCACGACCAAATCCTGGTGCGCAACCGCTTCCTGTCGCTGGACCCGTACATGCGCGGCCGCATGGATGAAGGCCCCTCGTACGCCGCACCCGTTGCGATCGATACGGTGATGGAAGGCGGCACCATCGGCGAAGTCATCGAGTCACACCATGCCGACTATCACCCCGGCGACCTGCTCGTGCTCGGCGGCGGCTGGCAGACCCATAGCCTACTCACCCCGACCACACCCTTGCGCAAGCTGCCCAAGGACGACAGCCTGCCGCTGAGCACCGCACTCGGTGTCTACGGCATGCCCGGCTTTACCGCGTATGCCGGCCTGCATGAAATCGGCAAGCCGCAGGCCGGCGAGACCCTGGTGGTGGCAGCGGCCAGTGGCCCGGTCGGCGCCACGGTGGCGCAGCTGGCGCGCCTGCAGGGGCTGCGTGTGGTGGCCATTGCCGGCGGCGAAGAAAAGGTGCGTTACCTGCGCGAGTCGCTGAAGGTGGACGTGGCGCTGGACCATCGCGCCGACGACTTTGCAGAGCAATTGCGTGCCGCCACGCCGGACGGCATCGACATCTATTTCGAGAACGTCGGCGGCAAGGTCTTCGACGCGGTACTGCCGCAGCTCAACGACTTTGCGCGCGTCCCGGTATGCGGGGTGATCGCCACCTACAACAGCCGCGGCCAGGCGCTGCCGGGACCCGACCGGCTACCGGACTTCATGGGTCAGGTGCTGCGCAAGCGGCTGACCGTGCGCGGCTTCATCCAGCACGATTTCATCCGCCTGATGCCGGCCTTCCTGCGCGAAATGGGCCAGTGGCTGCGCGAAGACCGCATCCAGTACCGCGAGCACGTCCTGCACGGCCTGGACAGCGCTCCGCAAGGCCTGATCGACGTCTTGCGCGGCAAGAATTTCGGAAAAGCCGTCGTCGCCCTCGACTAACCAACTCGCAGCGCCGCGCAGAACTCACGCTTTTGCGATTCCCCATTCCCCATCTCCAAAGGAACACAATGACTGTCCCCGCATTCGGCCTCGGCACCTTCCGTCTCAAGGATCAGGTTGTCATCGACTCGGTGCGCAATGCGCTTGAGTTGGGATACCGCGCGGTCGATACCGCACAGATCTACGACAACGAAGCACAGGTGGGCGAGGCGATCGCCGCATCCGGCATCGCGCGCGATCAGCTGTATCTGACCACCAAGATCTGGGTCGACAAGTTCGACCGCGACGCACTGGTGCCAAGCCTGCAGGAAAGCCTGCGCAAGCTGGGCACCGACCATGTCGACCTTACCCTGATCCACTGGCCCTCACCCAAGGACCAGGTGCCGATGCGCGAGTACCTGGAAGCATTGGCGCAGGCCAAGGCGCAGGGTCTGACGCGGGCGATCGGCGTCTCCAACTTCACCATCGCGCTGGTCAAGCAGGCAATCGAGATCCTGGGCGCGGAGGCGATCGCCACCAACCAGATCGAGGTACACCCGTACCTGCAGAATCGCGCGCTGACCACCTTCCTGCGCGAACAGGGCATCCACGTCACCTCCTACATGACGCTGGCCGTGGGCGAGGTACTGAAGGATCCGGTGATCCAGGCAATTGCCGCCCGCCACGGCGCCACCCCGGCACAGGTGACCCTGGCCTGGGCATTGCAACAGGGATACTCGGTGATTCCCTCGTCGACTAAGCGGGCGAACCTGGAGAGCAATCTCAAGGCGCAGGCGCTGCGTTTGAGCGAGCAGGACATGGGTGAGATTGCCGCACTCGACCGTGGCCAGCGCTTGGCCAACCCGCACGCCATCGCGCCGGACTGGGACTGATCCCACAGTGCGCATCCGCCTTGGCTGATGCGATGCAGGCGCAGCGCGCGACGACCGCTCGTCGTCGCGCGCTGGTGGGCTTGTAACGCGCTGCTACGGTTCTGCGACAGGGGAGCAGTCTCGCTGACGGAGTCCTTCCCATGCATGCAGGCCGCATTCGTTCTGCCCCGCACTCGCGCCAACGTTGACGCGGAGATCGCGTAGTTGCGCGATCTCCATGCAGACGGAGATCTGGGTGGCTACGCGTTTGACGACGATGCCCGCGTACCGACGCGGGGCGACGCCATCTATCTGGCCTATCCGCAGGTATCCGAAGCGCAGTTGTATCGCGCGTTGCAGGATGCGGACTGCCGCTCCCAATCGACGCTATCGGTGCCGTGGTATCGACTGTGCGCGATGCCTGGCGGCACCTGCAACGTGCTGGCACGAAGCACTAGAGATGACTGCAGTTGTAGGAGCGCGCTTGCGCGCGATGGGCGTTACACGGTCCTGCCCGTCGCCATCTGGCGCGCTCCTACAACGACGGTGCGGTGCTGCGCGATTTGAGGGGAATCGGTCGGTAATGCCCTCGCGCTCGGGCGCGCTCCTACGAGGCAGGCGGCGTCTTGCTCGAGGCTGATACTTGGGTGCGCACATCCACGCCCGCTGCCGCCCTTGGGCAGTGGCGTGGCCGTTGCCTAGTTCAACTGGCCCATTGCCATGGCCTGACGATCAATCCGGTGCTTCTCGGCCAATGCCTGCATGCCTTGCAGTGTCGAGGCGATCAAGCTGGCGTAGCGCAGCCTCCACAGGTTGGCACGGTCGTTGTCGTCCTGGGTGCTGCCCAGGCCGTCCAGGACCTGCGGCAGACGGCGGTCAGCCAAGGCCGACGCCGCCAGGTAGGGCTTTGCCGGCGCAATCACGTCCACCGGAGCGCGCCAGTCGTTGGCGACATGGCGGGCGATGCCGGCCAGGTGCGACAGCTGGTGCATGCCGATCAGCGTCTCGTGCAGCATCTCCCGGCACGCCCATTGCCACAGCGCCACCTTTTCCGATGGGTCCTGGGCGATCTCGGTCAACGCCAGGTCAACCTTTTCGATACGTGAATCGAGCATTGCGGAGCTCCGATGCTGCTGTGCAACATAATTCACACCATCCGCCGTGAGAATCAAGTGATCTCGCCGTTGGAAAACCGTCAGCGCGCCGATGCTCGACCCGGTTCACGCTTTCCTGCGACCACCGGCCGGCGTACCGGCACCCTGACTTCCTGCCCATGCAGCCTGCGTGGCGCTGCGTGATGCTGCAGTCCCCTACAGCGGCCATCCTCATGCGCCTTGCCCTCCTGCCCATCCTGCTGCTGGCGAGCTGCGCTGTGCGGGCCGAGACGACCAGGCCGGCCCTGTCCTCGCGGCAATGCGAGGTCAGCACCTCCTACGACGTGCTGGCCGATGGCGGCGGGATCTGGCTGCGCCGCAAACAGGGCGCCCCGCGCGAAATCTTCTTCCACGGTGGCGAGCTCAACGTGGACCGCCAGCCGGCGCCGGTCAGTGCAGCGGATGCGCAGCGCTTGCGCGAACTCGAACAACGCACCCGCGCGCTGATGCCGGCGGTGACGGGCATTGCCCATTCGGTGGTCGACATCACCTTCGATGCGCTGGGCGGTGTGGTGCATGTGCTGTCCGGTAGCGCGCGCCAGCAGCGCAAGGTCGAGCAGCTGCGCAGCGGCGCGCTGGCCCAGGTCGATGGCAGCCTGGGACGTGGGCGTTGGGAGCAGCAGTTGTTCGATGCGCGCTTCCAGGCCAGCGTCGACGCTGCGGCCGAAGATCTGGCCGGCAGCCTCACCCGCAGCGTGCTGTGGACGGTGATGACCGGCCGCGCAGGACAGCTGGAACGCCGTGGCGCGGCGCTGGATGCGCAGCTGGAGCGGACCATGCAGCAGCGCAGTCAGGCATTGGAGGCACAGGCGCGAGCGGTCTGCGTGCAGGCACAGGCGCTATACGCCATCCAGCAGGCGCTGGAGTACCGCATCGACGGGCAACGCCTGCAGATGCTCGAGCTCAACACCCATCCGCAGGACGAAGACGCCGCCGCATCCGGCAGCGTGGTGGCGACGTTCGTGCGCTGAAGTGTCAGGTCGGCAAGAGGCGGTGTTCCGAGCGCCGATCATATTGCTGCCGGGGTGCCGCAGCGCCCATGTCACATGAGGCTTGCGCAGGCCACATTCCGCAGGTGCCGGCTGAGCGATTGAAGCGGCGCTGCACGATCAGCTAGCGCGCCAGCCAGTACCGCAGCGCCTGCGACACCGCCTGCGGTTGTTCCAGTGGCGACAGATGCCCGCATGTGGGCAGCCGCACCAGCTGTGCCTGTGGAGCGAGTGCGGCCATCTCTTCGTGCAGGGCTGGCGGGGTGATCGCATCGTCTTCCCCGCACATCACCAGCACCGGCCCAGGGTAGGCGCGCAACAGGGCGCGTCCGTCCTGCCGCTCCAGGCGGTTCTGTCGCACGAACACATCCACGCCCAACCGCCCGGTCATGCCGCGCACGCGCGCGAGCAGCGCCTGGTCGTGCCAGCGCGAGGGATGCACGTAGTGGCGCAGCAAACGCTCGCCAAAGCCATGAAAGCTCTTGCCGCCAAGCACGCTGGCTTCCTGCGCGCGTCGCTGCGCGAGGCGTTCGGGCGTGTCGGCGCGTGCGGAGGTATCCAGCAAGGCCAGGCGCTCCACCCGCTCGGGCGCCACGCGCAGCAATTCCTGCGCCACGTAGCCACCCAACGAAAAACCCGCCACCGCGCAACGCGGCGGCAGCTGCGCGAGCAATTGCAGCGCCAGCGCGCGCATGCTGTCGGCGCCGGTGAGATCGCCGACCACGCAATCGGCAATGTCGGCCAGTGCCTCGCGTTGCGCATGCCACAGCTCGGCATCGTTGAGCAGACCTGGCAGCAGCAACAGTGTGGGGCGATCGACGCTCATGCGCCGACGCTGCCGGCCGAAGCCGGGAAGAGATGCAGTGTCATTGCTGCAGTGTGCCGTGTGCCAAGCCCTGGCAACACCCGGCCCCGTCAATGCAGCGGCCCGACGCATGCGCCGGGCCGCTGCTGACATCGCCATGCGTCTGCCGCACGGCGTCGGCCGATCTCAGGCCAGGGTCAGGGTGACGTCGATATTGCCGCGGGTGGCGTTGGAGTACGGACAGACCTGATGGGCCTTGTCGACCAGCGTCTGCAGCTCGGCCTTGTCCATGCCCGGCACGGCCACGCGCAGTTCGACGGCGATACCGAAGCCGCCCGGGATCTGGCCGATGCCGACGCTGCTGTCGATGCTGACTTCACCAGGCAGCTTGAGCTTGTCCTGCGCGGCCACGGCCTTCATCGCGCCGATGAAGCAGGCGGCGTAGCCGGCGGCGAACAGCTGTTCCGGGTTGGTACCGTCGCCGCCGGCGCCGCCGAGCTCGCGCGGAGTGGACAGCTTGGCATCGAGCGCGCTGTCTGAGGACACCGCACGGCCTTCGCGACCGCCGGTTGCGGTGGCGTGGGCGGTGTAGAGGATCTTTTCGGGTGAGGCCATGGTGGTTCTCCTGATGAGCGCAATGCGCGGTGAGTGAATCGGTAACTATTTAATAGGGTGCGATGTATCAGACGGTGGCAGCGGCACGACCCGCCTTATCCCACGCCCAGGCTGGCGCGTAGCTTTTCCAAATCCTGCTTGAGCTGGACCAGTTCATCCAACGAGCAGGACGACGCACACAGCACCTGCTCCGGCACGCCACCGGCCTTACTGCGCAGCGCGCGGCCGGCATCGGTCAGCGCAATGATGACCTGGCGCTCGTCGACGGCAGCGCGCGTGCGCGTCACCAGACCGGCGGCCTGCAGCCGCTTGAGCAGCGGCGTCAGCGTGGCCGAATCCAGGTGCAGGCGCTCGCCGATCTCCGACACGCTGCGGCTGTCGGTCTGCCACAGCACCAGCATCACCAGGTACTGCGGATAGGTCAGGTCCAGCCCCTTCAGCAGCCCGCGGTAGAGCTTGTGCATCGCCAGATTGGCCGAATACAGCGCAAAGCACAGCTGGTTGTCGAGCTGCAGCAGCGCGTCTGTCCGGGCGGTGGTGGCGGCGGTGTCCATGGATTGCACTTTACATAGCGCGCTATTCAATAGCAAGCGATTTTACGCAGGCGATTAACACAGCCACGATTTGCCGCAGTCCGCAGCACAGCCCTCCGAGCGATAAATAATCGGGATCGCATCGCCGGCCATCGGCTGCGCGACCTTACCGCTACCCTCAGAGCGCTTCACTTGAAGGGAGGCCTCGCCCCTGGTGAAAGAGCTGCCGGCTATGACGCCGGCAGCTGCAAGAACCTGGCAGCAACGCAATCGGCGCAATGCTCCTGTGGCCTGCGCTTGTCACGCCATCAACTCACGCCCGATGCGCCGTTGCCAGGTAGTCCGCGCTCTGCATCTCGATCAGGCGCGAGGCGGTGCGCTCGAATGCGCCGGCCAGGCGCTGGCCGCTGTACAGGTCTGGCGGCGCGTCCTGCGCGGTGCAGACCAGATTGACGTGGCGGTCGTACAACTCGTCGATCAGGTTGACGAAGCGACGCGCGGCGTCTTCATTGATGCGGTCGAAGTGCGGGATGCCGCCAAGCAACACGGTGGTGAATTCGCGCGCGATCTCGATGTAGTCGCTGGGTCCGCGCGGGCCTTCGCACAGCGCGGCAAAGTCGAACCAGGCGATGCTCTTGCCGCGCGCGCGCACCGGGATCTTGCGCGATTCGATTTCGATATTGCCCGCGCGCGCCTCGGCATTGCCGCTCAACTCGCCCCAACGTTGCGCAAGCCAGTCGTCGGCCTGCGCGTCCAGCGGCGCGCGGTACACCGGCGAGCGCGTCAATGCGCGCATGCGGTAATCCTCGGTGCCTTCGGCATAGAGCTCCACGCAGAACTTCTGCAGCAACCCGATCGCCGGCATGAAGCTGTCGCGCTGCAATCCGTTGGCATAGAGATTTTCCGGCGCGGTGTTGGAGGTGGTCACCAGCGTCACGCCTTCGGCGAACAGGCGCTCGAGCAGGCGCGCCAGCAACATCGCATCGCCGATGTCGGTGACGAAGAATTCGTCCAGCACCAGCACGCGCAGGTTTTCGCGCCATTGCTGGGCAATCTTGGCCAGTGGATCGCTTTGCCCGGCATGCTCGCGCAGCTGCTCGTGCACGCCACGCATGAAGCGGTGGAAATGGGTGCGGTACTTCTGCCTGATCGGCAGGCCGTCGTAGAACAGATCGACCAGAAACGTCTTGCCGCGCCCGACTCCGCCCCAGAAATACAGGCCGCGCACCGGCTCGGGTTTCTTCCAGAAGGCCGAAAGCCGGTCCAGCCAACCATCCTGCGCGCTGTCCACCAGCGCCTCGTGGATACGGTCCAGTTCCGCCAGGGCCGCCTGCTGGGCAGGGTCGGCACGCCAGTCGCCACGTTGTACGCCGGCGGCGTAGCGCTGCGACGGGGTCATCTCACTCATTGCATTCTCCGCGGGCCGGCTGCTGCCCTGCCCGCTCAACGGCGCATCGCCAGGCGATACGCGTGGTCCATGCCGCGGTCAGACGGCGGCCGGCAGCCAGCGCCGGACACCATGCTGGATCGCACCGCGCAGGTCGATCAATTTGCGGTGGAAGAAGTGGCTGGTGTCGGGCATGCGCACCAGCTCGGGCTGCTGCTCCAGCGTGTCCAGCCAGTCGTACACCGCCTGCGGGTCGACGATTTCGTCGGCATCGCCCTGGATCACCAGCCACTGCGCCGGCGGCTGCATGTCACTGAAATCCCAGCGCCCCGCCGGCGGTGCGATCGAGATCAACGTCTGCGGCGCCAGCGCTCCGGCGGCGCGCAACGACACATACGCGCCGAAGCTGAAACCGGCCAGCCACAGCGTGTCGTCCGGCCGCTGCGCGCGTACCCACTCGGCCACTGCGCGCAGGTCGTCCTGCTCGCCATTGCCATGATCGAACACACCGGCTGAAGTGCCGACGCTGCGGAAATTGAAACGCACCACGGTGATGCCGAGCTCGCGCAGCGCGCGTGCGGCCATGGTGACGACCTTGTTGTGCATGCTGCCGCCCTCGGTGGAGAGCGGGTGGCAGACGATGGCGGTGACCGGTTGCACGGCCACGTCCGCGTCGGGCAGATCCACCGCGACATCGAGCGGACCGACAGGCCCGCCCAGCGTCAGCGCTGCGGATTCGGTGGGGAATGGGGGATTGGACATGGCCTCATAATAGCCGCCCCGCTGGCCGCGTTCATCGCCCTGCCTGCACACTTCGTTGCGTTGCCCATGCATTTTCTGTTGTTTGCCGTCATTTGCAGTGTCCTGGTGTCGGTGTTGTTGAAGCTCGCACCGCGTCGCGACATCGACGTCTTTCAGGCCATCACCTGGAACTACGCCACCGCCAGCGTGCTGGCCGTGGGACTGCTCGAGCCGTCGTTTGCCAGCCTGCATGCACCCGGCACGCCATGGCTCGCGCTGCTAGGGCTGGCAGTCGCGTTACCAGGCATTTTCCTGGTGTTGGCGCGCTCGGTGCGGGTGGCCGGAATCGTGCGTACCGATGTGGCCCAGCGGCTGTCGTTGCTGCTGTCGCTTGCAGCCGCATTCACGGTATTCGGCGAGCACGCCGGGGTCTGGAAACTGGCAGGCCTGGGCATCGGCGTGTTGGCCATCGTCGGCATCGTGCAGCGCCCGCGCGCAGCGCCTGCGGTCGAGCCCGTGTCGGAACCGCTGGTGCAGGCACGCGCGTGGCCATGGCTACTGGGCGTCTGGGCCGGTTTTGCGCTGATCGATGTGTTGCTCAAGACCATCGCGCTGTCGGGCACGCCCTCGCTCACTGCATTGACGCTGTGCTTTGCCCTCGCCTTTGCGCTGCTGCTGTGCGCGCAGGTGTTGCGCGTGCGACGTGGTCATCGCCTGCACCTGCCCAGCATCGCCGCCGGCTTGCTGCTGGGCGTGCTCAACTTCGGCAACATCCTGTTCTACGTGCGTGCGCATCAACACCTGGCGCATAGCCCTGCCACGGTGTTTGCAGCGATGAACATCGGTGTGGTGGTGCTCGGCGCGCTGGTCGGCATGCTGGTCTTTGGCGAACGCACCACACGCTGGACCCGCGTGGGCCTGGCATTGGCGGTGGTGGCGATCGCAGTGATCGCGTGGGGCTCACGCTGACGCAGCGCGTCGTGGCGTGATGACGTGCACGATGGCCGTGCGCGTCATGCGCCAGCACGCCGGGCTTAGCGCTCCCAGTGCGGGAACGGGTCATCCAACAGCTGCCAGTGTGCCGGACCTTGTCGCAGTTCCTGGTCGCTGAGCAGGCAGGCATCCAGCGCCGCGCGGGTGCGCGGTGCATCCATGTCCACGCCGATCACCGCCAGCTCCTGGCGGCGATCGCCCCACAGCGGGTGCCAGAGCCGCTGCATGGCGGCATATTCTTTGGGGTCCCCCACTTCGTGCAGCTGCGGCAGCGGCGCGCTCCAGCAGTGCGTCTGTTGCCGCTGCCAGCCGATATCGGTGTAGGGCAGCGGGGTGATGCTGGTTTGCTGTGGCTGGCCGATCGCCTGCGCATCCACGCGATGGCGTGCGGCAAACCAGAAGCCAGCCGCACTGGTCTGGGTGGCGCCACCGACGCTGGACAATTCGCCCACCCAGTCCATACGGCTGGCCAGCCAGAAGAATCCCTTGCTGCGAATCACCTGCGGCAGACCGCTGCCCACCATGCGCGCGAAGCGCTGCGGGTGGAACGGCCGACGTGCGCGATACACGAAACTGCTGATGCCGTACTGCTCGGTTTCCGGCGTGTGCTGGCCGCGCAGTTCCTGCATCCACCCCGGCGCCAGCTGCGCACGGGTGAAGTCGAAGCGCCGGGTATCGAGCAGCTGCTGCAAGGGCACATTGCCATGGGCCGCATCCACGATCGCCGCCTCGCGATTGAGCGCACGCAGCACCGCGCGCAGGCGCTGCAGCTGCGCCGGGTCGATGCGGTCGCATTTGCTGATCACCAGCACGTCGGCGAACTCCACCTGCTCGCCGAGCAATTGCACCAGCCCGCGCGTGTCGTCCGGGCCGGCCTGCTGCCCCAGTTCGGCCAGCGTCGCGGCCGAGCCGAAGTCCTGCAGAAAACGGCTGCCATCCACCACGGTCACCATAGTGTCCAGACGGGCGATATCCGACAGGCTGAAGCCATCGGCATCGCGCACGGCGAAGGTGGCCGCCACCGGCATCGGCTCGGCGATGCCGGTCGATTCGATCAGCAGGTAGTCGTAGCCGCCGTGTTCGGCCAACCGCCGGACTTCCTGCAGCAGATCATCGCGCAGGGTGCAGCAGATGCAGCCATTGCTGAATTCCACCAGCGTCTCTTCGGTGCGCCGCAAGGCCGCGCCGCCCTCGCGCACCAGCTGCGCATCGATGTTGATCTCGCTCATGTCGTTGACGATCACCGCCACGCGCAGGCCCTCGCGGTTATGCAGGATGCGATTGAGCAAGGTGGTCTTGCCGGCGCCCAGAAAGCCGGACAACACGGTGACGGGCAGACGCGAATCACGCTTGGGGGACAGGGACATCCTGAAGGCCTGGCTGAGATAAAGTGTTACTATATAACACTTTGCCGAAAGGACACCGTAGATGCGCGCCACCACTTCCCTGCTGGACAGCTCGGCCATCGCCTTGTCCGGGCTGTGCCTGCTGCATTGCCTTGCCCTGCCGCTGTTGGCCGCCGCGCTGCCACTGCTGGGCGCCTGGAGCCGGGCCGAATGGGTGCATGTGGTGTTTGCCACGGCGGCGGTACCGCTCAGCGGCTACGCGTTGTGGAGCACCCACCGCCGGCACGCGCTGCCGCCACCGGTCTGGGTGTTGGCGATCTGCGGGCTGACCGGGCTGGTGCTCGGCGCGAGCGGTCTTGCCGGCGCGTGGGAAACACCGATCACCGTCGTCGGCAGCCTGCTGCTGGCAAGCACCCACCTGGTGAATCTGCGGCTGCGGCGCCAACACGGAAACTGCGCGCGCTAGCGGCAGGAGCGATCACCGCGCCACCTCGATCCCCGGCCTGCGCTACAGCGAGAAGCCCAGCAATACCGGGTCGTGATCGGAACTGCGCCACGGGCCGGGCAGATTGCGCTTGGCATAGCCGGCCTCGTCCATCGCATCGGCATTGATGTGCCATTCGACCGCGCCGCGCAGCTGCTTGGCCATGGCCGGGCTGAGCAGCGCGTGGTCCAGGCGTCCGCTCATGCCGTCGTAGACGTAGCTGTAAGGCTGTTTCACCCCGGCTACCGCAAACGCGTCCTGCCAACCGCTGGCGCGCAGGCTGCGCATCGGCGTTTCCATCGCGTAGGCGTTGAAGTCGCCCAGCAGCACGGCCAGCTTGGTCTGCGCACCGGTGGGGTCGGTCTGCAGCCATTGGTGCAGGCGCTTGGCCGATTCGGTGCGGGTGGCGTTCCAGCAGGCCTGGCCGTCCCGCTGGTCGGCATCGGCGCCGCTGGCGGAGCCGCAGCCCTTGGATTTGAAGTGATTGGCGACCACCACGAAGGTCGCCCCGCGCGTGCTGCGGAACGCCTGCGCCAGCGGCACGCGGCTGTGGTTCTCGAACGGCCCGCCGGTCAGCGTGGCCGGCTTGCCCACCGGGGTCACCTGCGAGCTGCGGTACACGATGCCGACCCGGATCGCGTCATCGCCCGGGCCGCTGCCGGTATCGACGAACTGCCAATCCTTGTCCTTGCCGGCGGCGTTGAGCGCAGCCACCAGTTGCACCACCGCCGTATCGGCGCCGCTGCCGTCGTTTTCCAGCTCCATCAGCGCGGCCACGTCGGCGTGCAAGGGCACGATGGTGGCGACCAGCTTGGCCAGCTGCGCCTGGAACTGTTCGTGCGTGCGTGCGCCGCGCTTGGTCGGAAAGCCGGCACCGCGGCCATTGCCGTTGAAGAAATTCTCCAGGTTGAACGAGGCGATGCGTAGGTCGCCACCCACCTGTGGCGCCACCGAGGTGGGCATGGCCGGCACGGCCAGCGGCGTGAGCACCTGGATGCGGTACCGGCCGTCGTAGCGCTGATCGACGATGCCATCGACCGATTTGAGCAGGCTGCCGCTGCGCAATGCCGCATCGGCCGGCAGGTAGGACACCTGCTTGGGGCTGCGCCCGTTGCGGGCATCGTCCAGCAACACGCGGCGACGCGCGTTATCGGCCTCCACCTGGGCGAAGGCCGGGGTGCCGGCCGCCGCCACTTCGCTCGGCTGCCACAGCCGCCCACCGAACGCGGCAACCAGCTCGCCGTCGGCGTCCAGGCGATCGCTGCCGTTGAGCGTCAGCGCGGCGATGCGCACGTGCTCGCCTTCCAGCGCTTCCCAGTTGGCCGGTGGCCCGCTGAGCATGCGCACCGGCACCGGCTGGCCGCTGGCAAGCCGCTCGATACTGCTGGCCTCCAGCGTGGTCAGACTCGCTTCGCCACCTGCCGAGACCTCGCGCACCGTGCCGACGATGCGCACGCGGTCGCCCACCGCCACCTCGGCATTGCCCGCACCGGTGACGAACAGCCCATGCGAGCGCCGCGGCTCGACGCCCGGCTGCTGCACGAACAGGCCGGCCAGGCCCGCCCGCGTGTCGGCCGTGACGATGCCTTCCACCTCGACCGCCCGGCCATCGTACGGGCTGCGGGTGTCCTCGCCCTGCACGTCGGCAATCGAGAGCCGCTGCGCGGCACCGTCGGCAGCGCTGCAAAGCAGTGGCGCCAATAGACCGGCCAGACCGAGCACAAGCAGCGGGCGATGCGACATCGAACGACTCCAGATGGGATGATCAAACGCAAGCGCCGCCCGGAAGGCGGCGCGAGGGGTGAAGCGCGGGAACAGGCTAACAAACCGCAGTGACGTGCCGCCAGGCGTGTTCTTTACGGGACACGCGATGCGACCAGTGTGCTGCATCGACACGCCGCTGCCCTTGCCCGCACCAGGGTCTGCAGGCGACGCATCCGCTCGAGCAACGGACAACGCTGGCGATTGGCGGTGCAGGAGCGCCAACGGCACACCACGCCCCGCGATGCCCCACAGCGACCTTACTTCAGATTGCCCAGCATCCAGTCCACCGTTGCACGCACCTGTTCTTCGGTCAGCGCCGGATTGCCGCCCTTGGGCGGCATGATGCCGCCATCCGGGCCGGTGTAGCCCTCGATCGCGTGCTTGTACAAGGTGTCCTTGCCCTGGGCGATACGCGCATCCCAGTGCGAGTGGTCCAGCGTCGGCGCCTTGCCTACGCCGGTGGTGTGGCAGGCGGTGCACAGGTTGTCGAAGATGGTCTTGCCGTCGGTGGTGCCACCGTAGGCCGACTGCGATGAGGCCTTGGCCAGCGCTGCCGCCTGGGCGGCTGCCTGCGCCGCCGCACCGGTGGTGCCGGCATAGACCGCGCCGGCCGGCGCGATGCGCTGCTGCACGCGTTTGGCGGCGGTCGGCGAGACCTCGTCGGGAATGGCGCGTTGCAAATACGCTGCCAGGGCGATCAGGCCCAGGGTGATCACTACCAGTAATCCGATCACCATCGAGAATTTTTTCAGGAACTCGAGGTCGTAATTCCGCACGCGCTCACCCCTGGCTGTTGGTCGAAGACCTCTGCTAGCGCCGGAGTATAGAGCACAGTTCCTGCCAGTCTGACCAGCGTGCGTGACAGTGATTGCAGCCAATGTGCAGCCTGCCCCACCCGGATATGGTTCCTGCGCACGGGCACGCTCGCGCCTGCCGGCAAATTGCCGCAATGCCGCATGGCGCGTTGGTCTGGCCCGACGGAATTGCGTATCATTCCCATCAATCCACGGGGACGCGCCTGCCGCCTCGCCCGGTCCCGTTACCAGGAGTCGCCCCGATGAAATCCTTCCTGCTGTCCTGCCTGGCCTTGGCCAGCCTCAGTCTGTCCGCCCAGGCCCACGAAATCTGGATCGAACGCGATGGCAGCGGCCCGGTGCGCATCTTCTTCGGCGAGCCGGCGCAGGAAACGCTCGATCACGGCCAGGACGAGATCAAGCGCGTGGTCAAGCCGACCGTGTTCGGTACTGCCGGCAAGGCCGGTGCACTGCAACGCGGCAGCGAGTTCCTGACTGCACCTCTGTCTGGGGCGGGCGATGCCTGGTTGAGCGACGACAGCGTGTTCGAGCCGTGGAAGGGTGAAGCCGGCGGCTTCGAGACCGTGAGCTATTACGCCCGTGCCGGCCGCGCGACCCCGTCGGCCAAGCTGGATCTGGAACTGGTGCCCACCACCGCCAACAGCAACACGCTCACGGTGCTGTATCGCAACAAGCCGCTGCCCAAGGCCGAGGTCACCGTGATCGACCCGCAGAAGTGGCAGAAGACGCTGACCTCCGACGCCAAGGGCCAGGTCACCCTGCCCAAGCTGCGCCCCGGTCGCCACATCCTGGTAGTGAACAACAAGGAGCCGGTCAAGCGCGAGCTCGCCGGCAAGCAGGTGACGCTGGTGCACCACATCAGCACGCTGACCTTCGTCGCCGAATGAACCGGCCACCTCCAACGCTTGCCTGATGTCCAGCGCCCCACACCTGTCGCTTCCCTGGTTCAGGCGCCCGTGGCTGGGCGTGCTGGCGCGCACGTTGGCCGCGATTGTTGGCGGTTATGCGCTGGCCAGCGCCACCAACCTGTTGCTGGCCCTGGTCCTGCCGATGCCGCGCAGTGAAGCGGTGTTGACCAGCATGCTGGTCGGCATCGTGGTATGCGCCTGCGCGCCGCTGTGGGCATTTGCCACCGCCAGCGTGTGGCGGGCCTGGGCGGGAATCGCGGTCCCGGCGGCGCTGATGTTCGCGCTGGCGGCCTGGCTGCAGCGGGGAGCGGCATGAAGCAGGGGTTTCGCCAGTCGATGGCATGGCTGCATACCTGGACCGGCCTGCTGGTCGGCTGGGTGCTGCTACTGATCTTCATGGGCGGCACCGCCAGTTACTACCGCGATGAAATCAGCCGCTGGATGCGCCCGGAACTGCCCACCACCACGGTGAGCAGCGAGGCCGCCGTCCGCAGCGCCGAGCAGTATCTGCAGACCCATGCAGCAGACGCAGTGAGCTGGAACATCACCTTGCCTGACGCGCGGACGCCGGTGGTCAGCATGTACTGGCAGAACCCGGCGCCGGCCGACGGCAAACCGGCCAGTCGCCGCGAGATGTACGGCAACGCCATCATCGACCCGGCCACCGGCAAGGAGATCGCCGCGCGCGACACGCTGGGCGGCGACTTCTTCTACCGGCTGCACTTCGACCTGCATTACCTGCCGGTGATGTGGGCACGCTACATCGTCGGGTTCTGCGCGATGTTCATGCTGGTGGCCATCATCAGCGGCGTGATCACGCACAAGAAGATCTTCAAGGACTTTTTCACGTTCCGCCCGGGCAAGGGCCTGC
Source organism: Xanthomonas sp. NCPPB 1325 (assembly GCF_041477645.2). NCBI lineage: Bacteria > Pseudomonadati > Pseudomonadota > Gammaproteobacteria > Lysobacterales > Lysobacteraceae > Xanthomonas > Xanthomonas sp. NCPPB 1325. The sequence goes on along the minus strand of NZ_CM192985.1, from coordinate 323,390 downwards.
GCTCGTGGCTGGACTTCCATAACGTCAGCGCAGTGACCGCGCTGCCTTACCACGCGATGATCACCTATACCGGCATCGTGACCTTGATGTTCATGTACCTGCCGTGGGGCATCAAGGCACGCTATGCCAGCGACGAGATGCGCTTTTACGACGAGTCGGCCAACCGCGTGGCCGACACCCGGCAGGCGGCCGGCACGCCGGCGCACATGCTGCCGCTGGAACAGTTTGTGGTGCGCGCCCGCAGCGACCTGCGCGGGGGCGAGATCGGCAACGTGGCGGTGTCGCTGCCCAACGATGCGCATGCGGCAGTCGGCGTCAGCCAACTGGCCGCGCAGCTGTCCAGCACCGCGCCCTCCATCCTGTACGACGGCCTCACCGGCACGCGCCTGCAGCGCAGCGGCGTGCCCGGCGGCGCGAGCGAAACACGCGGGGTGATGGTGGGGCTGCACATCGCGCACTTTGCCAGTCCGTGGCTGCGGGTGCTGTTTTTTGCTTCCGGCCTGCTTGGCTGCCTGATGGTGGCCAGCGGCGTGGTGATGTGGGCGGTGAAGGAACGCCCCAAGCACCTGAAGGCTGGACGCATCGGGTTTGGATTGCGCCTGGTGGACGCGCTCAACATCGGCACCGTGGCCGGGCTGCCGATCGCCTTTGCCAGCTTCTTCTGGGCAAACCGGTTGTTGCCGGTGGCGCTGGAAGCGCGCGCAGCGATGGAAGCGAACCTGTTCTTTGCCGCCTGGGCCAGCGCGTTGTTGGCTGCGTTCGTCTGGCCGCGCCGCGCAATGTGGAGCTGGCAGCTGTACCTGGGCGGCGCCCTGTTTGCGCTGGTGCCGCTGCTCAACGCGATCACCACCGATGTGCATCTGGGCGTGACGCTGCCGTCCGGCCAATGGATGCTGGCCGGCGTCGATCTGGTCTGCCTGGGCCTGGGTATCTGCCTGGGCATTGCCGGCTGGCGCTTGCAGCACTGGAAAGCGCCGCAATCCGCGGCTGCCCGACGTGCGCGTGCCACGGTCGCCGCCCCGGCGCAAAACAGCGTACCGCTGCAGGAAAGTGCATGAGCGTGATGCTGTTGCTGGCGTTGAATTTTTCCGGCTTCGCAGCGCTGTGCCTGGCGATGGAAAAACACCAGCACGAGCTGCGTGGCCGCAGCCTGGGCGCTGCGCGCACGCGGCAGTTGCGCAGCATCGGCTGGCTGTTGCTGCTGCTCACCTTTGGCCTGGCGGTCCGCGCGCAGGGGTGGGGCATCGGCCCGGTGCTGTGGCTGGGAACGCTGACTGCCGCCGCGACGGTGCTGGCACTGTGGCTGCTGCCCTATCGGCGTGGCGCGGTGCTGCCGGCCGCCATCGCCGTGCCGGTGCTGGCTGGCGCCGCGCACCTGCTGATGGGCTGAGACCGCGGCGGATCATGGCGGCGGATCGCCCCAGCTGCGCCCATCGCGCGGCAGCCGGCCATCGTCGAGCACCCGCAGCACCTGCTCGGGCTGCAGCATGTCCAGGAACAGCACCACGTTGATCCCGTCCGGCGCTGCCAGGCTGGGAAAGATCACCCCGGGAATCTGCGCCTCGCGCAGCAGGTCGCCGAGCACCCAGCTCACCGGCTCGACCTTGGTGACCAGGGCCTTGCGCCAGTCGTCGGTCCAGTCGGCCCAGAGCACGTCCCAGCTGGCATCGAGCAGGCGCAAATCAGCCAGCGCCGGCAACTCGGCCGCGTAGCTGACCAGCGTGAACGGCGGCAGGAACGGGGCGGCCTGTGCGTATTCGGCCGCCGCCGTGTCCAGTTGCAGCGAAAGGTACAGCGCCGGCTGACCGAAACGATTGAAGCGCCCGCCCGAGCGCGCCGCACCGGCACCACTCAGGGGTTCGGCGGCCCAGCGCGGAGTGAAGGCGCGATACAGCGTGCAGTGCGCCGGAGCGCTCAGCTTCAACCGGCTGCCCCCGAGGCGACGGTACGCAGATAGGTCAACGCATCGTCGGTGCGTCCCTGCTTGACCACCTCCAGCAGGGTGGCGAACTCGAAGACGGGGATCGGGGTGTTTTTCAGATGGAACACCACCTGGTGTTCGTCCGGCTGGATCTGCGCCATCGCCACCAGCAACCGCGAGAGATTGCGCAACACCTCCTGCACGCGCGGGCTTTCCGGATGCACGCGCAGGCTGTTGCGATGCACGCCGGCCAGCTCGGCCAACTCCTGCTGCGACAGCTCCAGCAGGCCGGCCATGGCTGCCGGCGAAAGAATGGTGCGGTCGGGCGCGCGCAACCGCTCGGTCAGGGAGAGGGGATTAAGGACGGCGACCATGGGTGTGCTCGGGCAGGTGACGTGCACAGTATATGCACAGCAATCAGCATCCATCCAGCACGGCGGGATGCATGGTCAGCGCAGTGTCAGACCTGCCTGGCCGCCCCTACCGCACGCAGGCAGAAGCCGCTGATCGCTTCCACCAGCTGTTCGCCTTGCTGCGGGTCGCCGCGACTGGGCGCGATCGGCCCGACCAGGGCCTCGGTGAAGGCGCCGACGATGCAGGCCGCTGCGGCATCCAGTGACTGTTCGGGAAATTCTCCGGCGGCCACGCCTTCGGCCAACAACTGCCGGAACACTTCGCCGAACAGGCGACGGCCGCGGATGCGCTCGGCATCCACTTCGCCTTCCACCGGCTCGGCGATGAAGGCGTATGCCAGCGCCGGACCGGCCAGCGCGCGTCGCACGAAGGTGGCGATGGCGGTGCGCAGGCGCTCGGCCGCACTGGCATCGGTGGCGGCAATGGCGCGCAGGATGGTCATCTCACGCTGCACCGCCGCATTTAAAACTTCAACGAAAAGCTCGGCTTTGGACGGGAAATGCCGATAAATCTGCCCGGTTGACACGCCAGCGGCTGCCGCCACCGCGGTGATCGGGGCATTGCGGTAGCCGCCCTCGGCGATCAGCGCGCGGGCCGCGTGCAGGATGCGTTCGCGGTTGCCGGCCAGGCGTTCTTCCATCAGGGCGGAGCGTCGATAAGCCATGGTGTGAGTCTGGGTTCAATAGTTGAATTTTAGTTCACTTTTTTGCCGGGGACGGCTAGGCTGCCTGCTTACGCCGCGCGGCCCGCCCGCCCCCACCCGGCACGTCCCGATCCCTGTGGAGTTGCTCCATGCATGTGCCGTCCTTGAATTTCGAGCTTGGCGAAGAGATCGATCTGCTGCGCGAAAGCGTTGCGGCGTTCGCCAGCCACCATATCGCCCCGCTCGCCGCGGTGGCCGATCACGACAACGTCTTTCCATCGCAACTGTGGCGCCTGTTCGGTGAGCAAGGCCTGCTGGGGCTGACCGTGGAAGAAGAATACGGCGGCAGCGGCATGGGCTACCTGGCGCATGTGGTGGCGATGGAAGAAATCTCCCGCGCCGGTGGCGCCATCGGGCTCTCGTACGGCGCGCATTCCAACCTATGCCTCAACCAGCTGCGCAAGAACGCAACGCCCGGGCAGAAGCAGCGTTATCTGCCCAAGCTGTGCACGGGCGAGCATGTAGGCGCGCTGGCGATGAGCGAGGCCGGCTCCGGTTCGGACGTGGTGTCGATGAAGCTGCGAGCGGACGCGCGCGGCGACCACTACGTGCTCAACGGCAGCAAGATGTGGATCACCAACGGCCCCGATGCCGACGTGCTGGTGGTCTACGCCAAGACCGACCCGGACGCCGGCGCGCGCGGCATCACCGCCTTCATCGTCGAAAAAGGCATGCCGGGGTTTTCCACCGCGCAGAAGCTCGACAAGCTGGGCATGCGTGGTTCCAATACCTGCGAGCTGGTGTTCACCGATTGCGAAGTGCCGGCCGAGAACGTGCTCGGCACCCTCAACGGTGGCGTGCGCGTGCTGATGTCCGGGCTGGATTTCGAACGCGTGGTGCTGGCCGGCGGGCCACTGGGGCTGATGGCCGCAGCCATGGACGTGGTGCTGCCCTACGTGCACGAGCGTAAGCAGTTTGGCGAGCCGATCGGCACCTTCCAGTTGATGCAGGCCAAGCTGGCCGACATGTATGTGGGACTCAATGCCTGCCGCGCGTACGTGTATGCGGTGGCACGTGCCTGCGATGCCGGGCGTACCACGCGCCAGGACGCGGCCGGCGCCATCCTGTATGCCGCCGAGAAGGCCACCTGGCTGACCGGCCAGGCGATCCAGGTGCTGGGCGGCAATGGCTACATCAACGACTACCCCACCGGACGCTTGTGGCGCGACGCCAAGTTGTACGAGATTGGCGCGGGGACCTCGGAGATCCGGCGCATGCTGATCGGCCGCGAACTGTTCGAACGCACCGCCTGACGGAGCCCTCATGAGCGTGATCACCAGCCAGCTGCAGATCAGCGGCGAGAGTTTTCAGGCCAACGCGGCGGCAATGCGCGTGGTGGTCGATGATTTGCGCCGCACCCTGGCGCAGACCGCGCTTGGCGGCAACGAGGCGGCGCGGGCAAAGCACACCGCACGGGGCAAGCTGCTGGTACGCGACCGGATCGATGCGCTGCTGGATCCGGGCAGCGCCCTGCTGGAGATCGCACCGCTCGCCGCGCACGGCATGTACGACGACCAGGTGCCGTGTGCAGGTGTGGTGGCCGGTATCGGCCGCGTGTCTGGCGTTGAGTGCGTGATCGTGGCCAACGATGCCACCGTCAAGGGCGGCACCTACTACCCGATGACGGTGAAGAAGCATCTGCGCGCGCAGGACATCGCGCAGCAGAACCGCTTGCCATGCATCTATCTGGTCGATTCCGGCGGCGCGTTCTTGCCGCTGCAGGATGAAGTATTCCCCGATCGCGACCACTTCGGGCGCATCTTCTACAACCAGGCCAACCTGTCGGCCAACGGCATTCCGCAGATCGCCTGCGTGATGGGCTCCTGCACGGCCGGCGGTGCGTACGTGCCGGCAATGAGCGATGAGACGGTGATCGTGCGCGAGCAGGGCACCATCTTTCTCGGCGGCCCGCCGTTGGTGAAAGCGGCCACCGGCGAAGAAGTCACTGCCGAAGCGCTTGGCGGTGCCGATGTACATACGCGCATCTCCGGGGTGGCCGATCATTTTGCCGACAACGATCTGCAGGCACTGGCACGCGTCCGCGCCATCATCGCGCAGCTCAACTGGCGCAAGCCGCCTGCTTCCCTGGCACTGCAAACGCCGGTGCCGCCGCGGTATGCCGCCGACGAGCTGTACGGGGTGATTCCTGCCGACACGCGCAAGCCGTTCGACGTGCGCGAAGTGATCGCGCGCATCGTCGACGACTCACGCCTGGACGAATTCAAGCCGCGCTACGGCAGCACCCTGGTGACCGGCTTTGCGCATCTGCATGGCTACCCGGTGGGCATCATCGCCAACAACGGCATCCTGTTTTCCGAGTCCGCGCTCAAGGGCGCGCACTTCATCGAGCTGTGCACACAACGCGGCATTCCGCTGGTGTTCCTGCAGAACATCACCGGCTTCATGGTCGGGCGCAAGTACGAACACGGCGGCATCGCCAAGGACGGCGCCAAGCTGGTGATGGCGGTGGCCTGCGCCAAGGTACCCAAGTTCACCGTGGTGATCGGCGGCTCGTTCGGTGCCGGCAACTACGGCATGTGCGGCCGCGCGTATTCGCCGAACTTTCTGTGGATGTGGCCGAACGCGCGCATTGGCGTCATGGGCGGCGAGCAGGCCGCCAGCGTGTTGGCGACGGTGCGCCGCGACGGCATCGAGGCCAAGGGCGGGGCATGGTCGGGCGAAGAAGAAGACGCGTTCAAGGCGCCGATCCGCGCGCAGTTCGAACAGCAAGGCCACCCCTACTACGCCAGCGCACGCCTGTGGGACGACGGCATCATCGACCCGGCCGATACCCGGCGCGTACTGAGCCTGGGCTTGTCGGCAGCCCTGAACGCGCCGATCGAACCCACGCGCTTTGGCGTGTTTCGCATGTGAGTACAGGGAGCACTGCAGCCGCACTTGTGCCTGCTGCGGCGCCCGCCTCCGATGTGCAGCTGTGGAGTGAGGTTGTGATATGCGGGCCGGCAATCGTGGAGGTTTGCGCAGTTGGCTTGCAGCAACACCGCGCCGTGTGCCAACCAACCTGCTCGCGCTCGATGTACATGTGCAAACAGACAAGCCATTTATCTTCGTAAGACGACCCGCCGCTACGGCGACGTGCAGAGACTGATCCGATGACCCAGCGCGACCCTATCGCCGCAGCAACGCAAGCGCCCTTCGACAAGATCCTGATCGCCAATCGCGGCGAGATCGCCTGCCGGGTGATCGCCACCTGTCGCACGCTCGGCATCGCCACGGTGGCCGTGTATTCGGATGCCGATCGTGATGCGCGGCATGTGCGCCTGGCCGATGAAGCGGTGCATCTGGGTCCGGCGCCTGCGCAGCAGAGTTATCTGCGTGGCGAAGCGATCTTGGAGGCAGCGCGCCTCACCGGTGCGCAGGCGATCCATCCGGGCTACGGATTCCTCTCGGAAAACGCGGACTTTGCCGACGCCTGCGCGCAGGCCGGCATCGTGTTCATCGGGCCCCCGGCCGCTGCGATCCGCGCGATGGGCGACAAGAGCGCGGCCAAGGCATTGATGCAACGCGCCGGCGTGCCGCTGACGCCGGGCTACCACGGCGACGAACAGGCACCGGCGTTCCTGCGTGCGCAGGCCGGTGCGATTGGCTACCCGGTGCTGATCAAGGCCAGCGCCGGTGGTGGTGGCAAGGGCATGCGCCGGGTCGATGCCAGCGCCGCGTTCGAGGATGCATTGGCCAGCTGCCAGCGCGAAGCGCAGTCGGCGTTCGGCAATGCCCATGTGCTGGTGGAAAAATATGTCGAGCGCCCGCGCCATATCGAGATCCAGGTCTTCGGCGATACCCATGGCGAGGTGGTGTACCTGTTCGAGCGCGACTGCTCGGTACAGCGCCGCCATCAAAAGGTATTGGAGGAAGCGCCCGCGCCCGGCATGACCGAGGAGCGCCGCGCAGCGATGGGCAAGGCAGCGGTCGATGCCGCACGCGCGGTGGGTTACGTGGGCGCGGGAACGGTGGAATTCATCGCCGGGCCGGAGGGCGATTTCTATTTCATGGAAATGAACACCCGGCTGCAGGTGGAGCACCCGGTGACCGAATTGATCACCGGGACCGATCTGGTCGAGTGGCAATTGCAGGTTGCCGCAGGCGCACCGCTGCCGCGCCGCCAGCACGAGTTGCGCATCCACGGGCATGCGCTGGAAGCGCGCCTTTATGCCGAAGATGCCGAGCGCGGCTTCCTGCCTTCCACGGGCACCTTGCGCCAGCTGCAGATGCCTGCCACCAGCGCGCACGTGCGCATCGATGCGGGCGTGGAGCAAGGCGACAGCATCAGCCCGTACTACGACCCGATGATCGCCAAGCTCATCGTCTGGGATGTCGACCGCCCTGCGGCACTGGCACGCATGCACGCTGCGCTGGCACAGGTTCATGCGGTCGGCGTCACCACCAATAGCGCATTTCTGGCACGCCTGATCCGCACCCACGCGTTCGCATCGGCCGATCTGGATACCGGGCTGATCGAGCGCGAACACGCTGCGCTGTTTGCCGACGCCACCGTCCCCGAGAATGCCTGGTGGTGCCTGGCTGCGGTCACGATCGCCGAAGCAGCGCTGCAGCCTGCGCCCGATCCTGCCGATCCGTTTTCGCCATGGCAGACCGCCGACGGCTGGCGGATCGGCGCACATGCGGCGCGTGCCGTGCAGCTGGAGGCAGCGGGCGAACATCGCACGCTGGGCGTGCGTCGGCTCACCGATGGCTGGCAGGTCACCCATGCCGGCCAGACGCATCACCTGCGCCACCACTCCCACGACCATGACGTACGCGTGGACATGGATGGCCGGCAGTGGCGTGCGCGGCTTCTGCGCGACGGCAATACGGTGACCGTGATCGGCTCCACGCAGCGCGCGATGTTCCGCCACCACGATGCGCTGGAGAACGCGGACCAGCCCGCGCACGAGGCCGGCGGACTGACGGCGCCGATGCCCGGGCGCATCGTGTCGCTGGCGGCGGCGGTGGGCCAGCCGGTCACCCGCGGGCAGGCGCTGGTGGTGCTGGAAGCGATGAAGATGGAGCACACCCTGCACGCGCCCGGCGACGGCATGGTCAAGGCCTACCTGGTGGCCGAGGGCGATCTGGTGGCCGACGGTGTCGCCCTGGTGGAATTTGTGTCCGCATCTGCGTAGTGCCGCATGGGAGCGTGACCAACGGCACGTCCGCTGGCGCAGGCGCTGCCCCTAGCGTGGGCACTCGGCCGGACTGGCCGTCTACCCACCGGAGGCTTCATGCAACGTTTGCTCCTTGCTTCCAGCATGCTGCTGGCGCTGTCTGCCTGCAGCGACAAGACCGCTCCCGCATCCGACAAGGCCACACCGCCAGCATCCCCCGCAGCGGCAGCGCCCACGGCGCCCCCTGAACTGATCACCCGCGAGGCGCTGTTCGGCAATCCCGAGCGCGCCAATGTCAGCATCAGCCCGGACGGCAAGTATCTCAGTTGGGTCGCACCGCTGGATGGCGTACTCAATGTCTGGGTGGCGCCAGTGGATGCACCGGACCAGGCGCGCGCCATCACCAAGGACACTGCGCGCGGCATCCGCTCCTATTTCTGGACCTACCAATCCAACACGCTGCTGTATCTGCGCGACACCGGCGGCGATGAAGACTTCCATCTGTTCTCGGTCAACCTGACCGATGGCAGCAGCAAGGACCTGACCCCGTTCAAGAAGACCAATGCCGAGGTGTACCGCGTCAGCGCGCAGCATCCGGACACCATCATGGTCGGCATGAACGACCGCGACGCCAAGTGGCACGACCTGTACCGGGTGGAGCTGGCCTCGGGCAAGCGCACCCTGGTGCAGAAGAACACCGACAGCCTGGACTCCTATCTGCTGGATGGAAACTTCCAGCTGCGTTACGCCACGCGTGCCACCGACGACGCCGGCCGGGAACTGCTGGTGCCCGATGGCAAGGGCTGGAAGCCTGTGGACCGCATTCCATTCGAAGATGTCACCAACACCTTGCCCGACGGGCTGACCGACGACGGCAAGACGCTCTACATGCAGGATTCGCGCAATCGCGATACCGCCGCCCTGTACGCCATCGACACCGCCAGCAACGCACGCACACTGTTGTTCGAAAGCCCGCGCGCCGACGTCGGTGCCACCTTGAACGACCCCAGGACCGGCGTGGTGCAGGCGGTATCGACCGACTACCTGCGCGAAGAGTGGAAGGCGTTGGATACCGGCATTGCGGCAGACCTGCAGAAACTCAAATCCCTGGGCGCAGGCGATGCCAGCGTTGCCGCACGTACGCTCGACGACCGCATCTGGATCGTTGGCTATTCGGCAGCAGAAACGCCACTGACTTACTACCGCTACGATCGCGCCGATGGCGGCAAGCTGACCAAGCTGTTCTCCGCACGGCCTGCGCTGGAGGGCAAGCCGCTGGTACCGATGTGGCCGCAGGAACTGACTGCACGCGATGGCCTCAAGTTGGTCAGCTACCTCACCCTGCCCGCTGAAGCCGACGCCAATCACGACGGCAAGGCGGACAAGCCGGTACCGCTGGTGCTGTTCGTGCATGGTGGCCCGTGGGCACGCGACAGCTACGGCTACGGCCCCTACGAGCAATGGCTGGCCAACCGCGGCTATGCGGTGCTGTCGGTGAACTTCCGCGGCTCCACCGGCTTCGGCAAGGCATTCACCAATGCCGGCAACGGCGAGTGGGCCGCCAAGATGCACGACGATCTGCTCGATGCGGTGCAGTGGGCGGTCAAGCAAGGCGTCACCAAGCCCGAGGATGTCGCCATCATGGGCGGCAGCTACGGCGGCTACGCCACCCTGGTGGGCATGACCTTCACCCCGGACGCCTTCAAGTGCGGCGTGGATATCGTCGGCCCCGCCAACCTCAACACCCTGCTCGGCACCGTGCCGCCGTACTGGGCCAGCTTCTACAAACAGTTGACCCGCCGCATGGGCGACCCGGCCACCGAGGCCGGCAAGCAATGGCTGACCGAACGCTCCCCACTCACCCATGTCGACAAGATCAGCAAACCGCTGTTGATCGGCCAGGGCGCCAACGACCCACGCGTCAAGCAGGCCGAAAGCGACCAGATCGTCAACGCGATGAAGGCCAAGAACATCCCGGTCACCTACGTGCTGTTCCCGGACGAAGGCCACGGCTTCCGTCGCCCCGAGAACAGCAAGGCCTTCAACGCGGTGACCGAAGGCTTCCTCAGCCAGTGCCTGGGCGGCCGCGCGCAACCGATCGGCGCAGACTTCGACGGCTCCAGCATCACCGTCCCGGAGGGCGCAGACAAGATCAACGGCCTGCCCGATGCGTTGAAGACACATACGCAGGCGATTCGGCAGTAGGGCGCAACGCTACAGGAGTGCAGCACACCTAAGCTGCACTGACATCCGATCCGAAAGAGGCCGGCAAGGATTACGCCGGCCTTCTTCGTAACACTTGCCAATTAGAAGATGCCGTATGTGTCTTTAAAACGTCGCTCTTGCAGCCTTGCAACGCATTGGCATCAGACGTCATCGTGCAAGACTATCGCTGCATCACTTGAAAAATCAGTAGCGCACCCGTAGTCACCGAGCAGAGGATGGCTCCCAGCGACTATCTTCTTCGATGGAAAAGCCGACCGAAGCCGCACATCTTCGTCAATTGTCTTGGTAGCGTTGAGCTCCTACCTCCGGAAGTCGCCATATCACGCCTTCCGGATCCAGCTCGGCGGTTTCCATCCGCTTTCCGCGTAGGCCAAAACCACAAATGGCCATTACGCCTTGTACGGTAGGATCCAGCGAAAAAGCCCGTTCCAAATGCTTCTCGTTGATAGCACCAGTGATGAAGGCGCCCAAGCCGAGATCTGTTGCGGCAAGATAGAGCGTCTGAGAGAGATGCCCAGCCTCCATTGCTACCACCCGGTATCCCTTTGCATGCTGACGGTACTTCCAGAAGGTGCGATCGAAGCGGGGGACGAGGGCGATCAGTACATGTGCGTCGGCAAACCAATGTTGCTGACCAACACATTCCATCACGAAGTCCCGTGTGAGCTTTTTTACATCAGGAACAGCGGCCAACGCGTGTGTGTCTGATCGATAGTGATAGAGCCCGGGATCGACGCCCTCCACATGCTGGATGATAACGTAGGCATCGATTGGATGCAGGCCTCCGCCTGAAGGCACACTTTTCTTGAGAAAAACCAGATCAGCACCGACGCGCATTTGGGCCTGGGCTGCGAACACGCGCTGCATCACATGCGAAAACTGCTCCAGGGTCAGGGCCTGGGCAGTATCAAAGTTTCGACACGTCACGCGACGGCTCAGCAAAACGTCAAACTCCGTAGCGCTGGAGTGTGGCAGCTCAAAAAGCTGCACATCCTCGGCCAAAGCCGTGAACTCCGGTGGGGGTATACCGAGCACCTCCCGCATCTGCAGTGCTGTTTCCGTTCCGGAATCGCGCATATTTTTTACAGCATCCACGCCATCCCAGCGGGTGAAGGCATGCAGAGTGGCACCAAGTGGATGCCAGTGCGCGGCACGTAAGCGTGCATCACGCAGAGCAGATGGACTCGTTTCGTCGGCACGCTCCAACGCCAAACCCGCCTTCAACAGGCTTTGGATGACTGAAACGTCCACATCGAGCGATGCGCTGTCGACCCATTCGGTTGGGCTAAGCACGCCCAGCAATTTCAATTCACACGGTGTGACCTTCACCGCCTCATCCAGATGGGGGGCTAAGGCGAACCACACCATCTGGCGACGCAATCCATTGCCACCTGTGAGAAGCGCTCGCAGTTCGAATTCCACAGTCTCGCGAGGCTCCAGCATCACCACGCTACAGCGCCTTACCTGCATCCGCCCTTCCTCCTGCTCACGTATACCTCGCGTGTCTGTACGCAAGACACTATCGTCGGTTTTAGGTACAACTTAAGTTTTTTCATCATTGGCGCTAAAGCCCGCGCGAGCTCGGCCGATAGCCGATTTCATTCTTCGGATCTTCAAGCGTCATGCCAATGTTGAAATTAGAGCCAGCTGTCGCCAACGCCCTGGTCCAGCTGCTGTCTCAGGACGATGCGTTCAGAGAACTATTTGTAAAGGACCCTGTTGCAGCCCTGGCGCGGGCGGGGCATATCGCAGAAGATCCCGATGACCTGAAGAATTTCGTCAATGATTGCGGTGCAGTTGAACTGGCAGACAAGCGGACCATTGCCGATGCACGGGACGAAATCAACGCAATGCTGACCAGTGGCACAAGTCAAACTGTTCCGATGCTTGAAGCCGGCTTCGGTGGCACCAGGACACTCAGGTAATTTCATCCAGCACCTGCTTGGCAATGGAATCGGTACACAGGCAATAAGCGCTGCTATCCAAGCACGGACTGAAGCAGTGTGGTGCTAAGGCCGGCCCTCGCGTGGTCAACTCTAAGCGAGTCGCGGCACGGATGCTGCATCGTGGACGTCGGGCACTCGCAAGCGCAGCAGCATTGCTCCGGCAGGTTATATCTAGGTCTCTTCGCCCTCACAACACCACCCAAGTCACCACGCGCCTCACATGTTCGGGCATGCATTGATCGTTTCCGGGTGTCTGTTATGACCCATCAAACTGATCCGTAGCCGCATCGACAGCGACCACGTTCAGTGGCTGTAGACAATAGCCGCACTCAGCTTCCGCATAAGCCATCCCGCGGCGAGCGCGTAGCCACGATGCGTGCTCGCGCGACATTGATTGATTTCCAGCGTCCGCTGCGGCTCGCATCGCAGCGGCACGGGTCTGAATGCGCGATTGTGTATCGAGGAAGGGTTCAAGCAGCAACAAAGCCTCTAGGGGTTTGCCAGTTACGCGTCGCCTTTCTGCGCGTACGATCGCCTCCAGTTCGCTGATGAGACGATTGTCCTTGGCTGGGCCACCTGTCTCCAAACGCTTCAGCGTCATTGTCGCCACCGTTTGATCCCCTGCCTGCTGCGCGACCAAGGCGGCTGCAAGTGCAATCGCCATATCGTCAATCGCATCGGCAGCGCTCTCATGGTCTAACGCGTCCAAGGCCCCTTTAGCGCCCTGCCGTGCGTAAGAGATTGCGGCAGCCGCGTTTCCACTCATCAGTTTTGCTGTTGCAGCCGGTACATAGTAGATCCGTTGGTCTGCACCCGATTGAGCGGGGCCGTTCCTAAGACCTGACTCTGACCGCACAACGGCAGTGAAGACATCATTGGAATCGAGGGCGACCGACGTGCGCTCGATGTCCGCGTGATAGTTATTCTCCGGGACGCGAGCGAGTAGTTGCCATGCCTTGGCAAAGTCTTTCTTTGCAGCAGCAACCGATGCTTGGCGTCGCAATGCACCGCTCCATCCGGACTTGACTGCCCTACCGAGCACGTAGTCGGCGGTTTCAAAATCTCCAAGCGCCAACAAGATCCGGCCATACTGATCCAGACCGATACTCGTAAGATCCACCTTGCTGTCTGCGACTCGCTTGGCGTACGGCAAGGCGTCACCGAAGCGATTGGCCGCGTAAAGCCCTATCGCCGCATTGTGCGAAGCCGGAGCGTAGTCAGGGTACAGCTCTGCCATCCTGATCCACCCATCGGTAGCTGCAGGCGGATTGACTATCTGAATGTCCCAATTTTCCACATACATTGCTTCTCTGGCTGGAAGTCTGGCAATCAATACCTTCGCACGGGCCAAGACCGCCAATGCATTAGCGTAGTCGACTTTGGCGAAGTACGCCCGGGTCTGACCAAGCCAAGCCAACGCAAAGTGTGGATCGATATCGGTTGCCTTGCGATAAAAACCTAACGCATTTTCATAATCCCCTCGAGCATATCGTCTTTGTCCGAGAGCATAGGCGCGCAGCGCATCCAGGCTGGACGTTGTCACTTCAGGAAGCGGGTGGCTTTGTTGCTGGATGCTTTTGGCATCTTCGCCCAAGCGATCACGCAAGTCCTGAGCTACCTGATCGACGGCAGCCAGTACGCTCGATCCCGAGCCGAAGGCCGTGCTGACTGCCAACGTCTGCTGGCTCTGTGGCTCTACAACCTCGACCGCAAAGCGTGTCCGCCCCCCGACCGACGCGATGGATGGCAGCAATACCGCTTTGACTCCCAGACGAACTGCAACTTCCGATGCGGTTGCACGATCCAGGCGATTTATCGTTGGATCTTTACGCATCATTTCCAGAGCTTTCAGCACACGATCGTCGCCAAGCACGTTCACGTAACGGGATTGCTCAAGACTGATGCGAAACGCTTGATCCAACGAGCCATCCATCAGCCCGTCACCGGTCAGATTGGTCAAATCACCTACCACCACCCAGTCGCGTTTCGCAAACGCAATGGCCGGTTGTGGGCGAACGAAAAACCACACCGCAATTCCTACTGCCAGCACAACGCCGACTTCTGCCACCAACGCCGCCGGCCGCCGCCACAGCGGGACATCGCGCCAGGCTTTGGTGGAGTTCTTCGGGGCGCGTAACGGGGTCAGGCCGATTTCGCCGACTTCGTAGATTTCCATCGGCGTGGGGACGCCTTTGAAGCGCCAGCGGCCGTGGGATTTCCACAGGATGCGTTCGACGCGGTCGCCCAGCTCGCGCGCAGCGCGGTGGGTGAGCGATTCGGCGACTGCCGAGATCAGGATCTGCCCCGGGCGTGCCATCGACATCAGGCGTGCGGCAGTCGGTTTGGCCAGGCCTTCGACCTCCAGCGGTTTGGCGCCGATGCTCACCGCCTCGTCGCTGTTGCGCCAGGTCAGCACCTCGCCCACGTGCAACCCTTGCCGCGCGCACAGCGGCTGGGCATGGGCATCGCTCATGGCCTTGAGCCCGCGCGCGTAATCCAGCGCGAAGCCCAGGCCGTCGATAGGGCGATCGAACAACAACAACAGCCCGTCGGAACGATCGATCAGGCGGCCGCGCCAGTGCTGCTGCAGCTTGACCACCAGGCGGTCGTGTTCGCGGAACAGGGCGGCGGCGGCGTTGTCGCCGATGCGTTCGACCAGCGCGGTCGAGTCGCAGAGATCGGTCAACAGCAAGGTGCGCAGACGTGGTGCCTGGATAGCCTCCGACGACGCGTCCTTGCGTGCGTTGCGGGCGCTCATGACTTAACGATGGCCCGAATCGGGCGTGGTACCGGGCGGCGGCGAGATCGCCGATGCGATCGCATCGTGCATGGCCAGCACGTTGCCGCCCTGCCGTTTGGCTTCGTACAGGGCGCTGTCGGCGAGGGTATACCAATCGTTCCAGGCCGCATCCGCATCGATCATGCACAATCCGACGCTGACCGAGCAGCCTTGCTCGCTCGGTCCGTTGCACAGGCGCGCTTCCACCGCGCGCACGATGCATTCGCCGATGTGGTGCACCAGCTCGCGCGTGCCTTGCGCCACCAGCACGCAGAATTCGTCGCCCCCGAGCCGGCAGGCCAGATCGCCTTCGGCGATGACCGACCGCAATGCGTGCGCCACGTTCTGCAACACACGGTCGCCGGCCAGATGACCGAATTCGTCGTTGATGCGCTTGAAGCGGTCGCAATCGATCAGGATCAGGCCAACGCCGGGCACGTTGCCGGCGCGGCGGCATTCCTGCAGATACAGCGCCAGGCCGCGGCGATTGTGCAACCCGGTCAGCTCGTCGGTGCGGCTGAGCTCTTCGGTATGGTTGAGCTGGTGCGAGGTGACGTAGAGGTTGTCCAGCGCCGCTTCCAGGTCATGGTTGCGGCGGCGCAACTGGCGGATCAGCAATTGCTCGTTATTGACCACACGCACGATGGAACGGCGCAGAAAGTGCGCCACCATCGACGGGTCGTGGTCGACCAGGCGCCGGAAATCGTCGTGTGCCAGTTCGATCAGGCGGCTGTCCATCGACGCACTGGCGCCCGCGCTGCGCGCATGGTCGCCAATCAGCAGGCCGAGCTCGCCAAAGAACTCGCCCGGGCCCAGATGCTTGAGCATCAGGTCTTCGCCGAAATCCAGGTCGATCTGGCCACTGACCACGATGAACATCTGCGTGCCGATCGCGCCGCGCTCGAACAGCGCCTGGCCCGCGGCAAGGTCGCGCAGCCGGCCAAAACGCGCGAAAAATGCAAGTTCCTCGGCAGTCATCGACGCGTGCAGCCCGTCCGAAAGCGTTTTGGCAACGCTTCCCGTCGGCTCGACTGCGCCTGTGGAGTTGTGGCAAGTCATCCAGTTTCCTTAGGCCGGCCTACAACGTTAGCCCATGGACAAATCCTACAGGACCCCCTTGTTCAGTACCAGGTCACACTCTTTCTCACAAGCAAAGAGACGAAATGACGGGTATGCCAGAAAAAAAAGGGGCCCGGTTGTCCGGGCCCCTCCCCCTCCCGGGGTGGCGAACGTCTGGCCGCCCGCTGCAGGCTAGGCGGCCTTGTCGCCGTGAAACTGTTCTTCTTCGGTAGAGCCGCGCAGGGCCGTGGTGGACGACTGGCCCTGCTGAATCGCCTGCGTCACTGCATCGAAGTAGCCCGTGCCGACTTCGCGCTGATGCTTGACCGCGGTGAAGCCCCGGTCGGCCGCTTCGAATTCGGCCTGCTGCAAGTCGACAAACGCACTCATCTGCCTGCGGGCGTAACCGTGCGCCAGCTGGAACATGCTGTGGTTCAACGCGTGGAACCCGGCCAGGGTGATGAACTGGAACTTGTAGCCGTAGCTGGCCAGCTCGGTCTGGAATCTGGCGATGGTGGCATCGTCCAGATGCTTCTTCCAATTGAAACTGGGCGAGCAGTTGTAGGCCAGCAACTTGCCCGGGTACTTGGCATGGATGGCTTGCGCGAAGGCGCGCGCAAACGCCAGGTCCGGCTTGCCGGTTTCGCACCAGATCAAATCGGCATAGGGCGCGTAGGCCAGGCCGCGGCTGATCGCCTGGTCCAGGCCGTTGCGGGTCTTGAAGAAACCTTCGACCGTGCGTTGCCCGGTGGTGAACGGCTGATCGTTGGCATCCACGTCGCTGGTGAGCAGGTCGGCTGCTTCGGCATCGGTGCGCGCGATCAGCAGCGTCGGCACGCCCAGCACGTCGGCGGCCAGGCGCGCGGCGTTCAACTTTTCGATCGCCTCACGCGTGGGCACCAGCACCTTGCCGCCCATGTGGCCGCACTTCTTGACCGAGGCCAGCTGGTCTTCGAAGTGCACGCCAGCGGCGCCGGCTTCGATCATCGCCTTCATCAGTTCGAAGGCATTGAGCACGCCGCCGAAGCCGGCTTCGGCATCGGCCACGATCGGCTGCAGGAAGTCGATGGCATCGTTGCCTTCGGCGTGATGCAGCTGATCTGCGCGCAGCAAGGTGTTGTTGATGCGCTTGACCACCGCCGGCACCGAATCGGCCGGGTACAGCGACTGATCCGGATACATCTGCCCGGCCAGGTTGGCATCGGCCGCCACCTGCCAACCGCTCAGGTAGATCGCCTTCAGGCCCGCCTTGACCTGCTGCATCGCCTGATTGCCGGTCAAGGCGCCCAGCGCGTTGACGAACGGGGTGGCATGCAGGGACGTCCATAGTTTTTCGGCGCCCAGCCGCGCCAGCGAGTGCTCGACATGCACGGTGCCGCGCAGGCGCACCACGTCGGCGGCGGTGTAGTTGCGGGTGATGCCTGTCCAGCGCGGATTGCTGGCCCAGTCCTGCTGCAGTTGTTCGGCGCTTTGCAGTGTGGTGCTCATCTTGCGTTCTCCGGAGGGGGACGACGGATGGAACAGGGAAGCGGCGTGCCCGACGGCGCACGCGGCAAGGCAAGGCCGTCGTTGCGCGGTGGCGCGCAACGGGCGGTGTGCTGCGGTGAGGCAGGAGCTGCGGCGATACGCGGTGGCGGTGCCGCGGCAGCGATCAATCGATCAGGCGGTACGCCGGCACGGTGAGGAAGTCGGCCAGTGCATCGGCAACGCTCAGCTCCTGCAGCAAGGCGATCGCCTCATCGATGCGGGCGGCGCCAGGCAACGTGGTGGTGGCGCCCAACCGGGCCGGCAGCGCACGCAAGGTGGCCTGCAGCAGGTGCTGATCGATGGCGGTGCCATCATCCAGATGCTGGCCGTGATGCAGCCACTGCCACAGTTGCGCGCGGCTGATTTCGGCAGTGGCCGCGTCCTCCATCAGGTTGTGGATCGGCACACAGCCATTGCCGTCCAGCCACGCAGCCAGATAACGCACGCAGACTTCGACATTGCCGTCGAAACCGGCGCGGGTGATGGTGCCCGGCGACGGGGCGATCAACATGTCGCGCGTCACCTGCACGTCGTTGCGCAGCACATGCTGCTGATGCGCGGTGGGCATGTGCTCGTCGAACAGTTTCATCGCCACCGGGATCAGCGCCGGGTGTGCCACCCAGGTGCCATCGTGGCCGGCGCTGACTTCGCGCAGCTTGTCGGCACGCACACGCGCCATCGCCTGTTCGTTGGCGGCTTCGTCGTGATTGATCGGGATCTGCGCGGCCATGCCGCCCATCGCATGCGCGCCGCGGCGATGGCAGGTCTTGATCAGTAGTTCCGAATACGCCTTCAGGAAGGGCTGGGTCATGGTGACCTGGCCGCGCTCGGGCAGGACGCGGTCGCGGTGCGCACGGAAGGTTTTCAGATACGAAAAAATGTAATCCCAGCGCCCGCAATTCAGGCCCACGATGCGCTCGCGCAGTGCGTGCAGAATCTCGTCCATCTCGAAGACCGCCGGCAGCGTTTCGATCAGCACGGTGACCTTGATCTGGCCGTGCGGCAGGCCCAGCATCGCTTCGATATGCGACAGCGCCGTTTCCCACAGTGCGGCTTCTTCCATGCTCTGCAGCTTGGGCAGATACAGATACGGGCCGCGGTCCCTGGCCAGCAGCGCGCGGCCGTTGTGGAAGGCGAACAGGGCCGCATCGAACAGGCCGCCGGCCAGCGGCTGCCCGTCGATGTGGACATGCTTTTCGTCCAGGTGCCAGCCGCGCGGGCGCACGATCAGCACCGCTCGTTCGGCTTCCGGGCGCAGTGCATAGTGCTTGCCGTTGGGCGCATCGAAGCTGAGATCGCCGCGCACGGCGGCCGCCAGGGTGCGCTGGCCGGCGAGCAGGTTGCGCCAGGTCGGTGCGGTGGAGTCCTCAAAGTCGGCCATGAACACCTTGGCGCCGGAGTTGAGCGCGTTGATGACCATCTTCGGATCGGTGGGACCGGTGATTTCGACGCGGCGGTCCTGCAATGCCGCCGGCAACGGCGCAACACGCCAGTCACCCTCGCGGATGGCATGGGTGTCGGCGCGGAAATCCGGCAGCTGGCCGCCGTCGAAGGCGGCCTGGCGGGCGCGCCGCTGGGCCAGACGCTGCTGACGGCCGGGCTCGATCGCGCGGTGCAGCGAGACCAGCAGCGCCAGCGCCGCTGGCGGCAGCAGTTCTGCCTGCCCGGCGACCTGGGTGGTCAACGACAGACCTGGCGTGGCGCGGTCGGTAGGACGTGGAGCGAAAGCGGTGGCAGACATGGGAGTTCCTTGTGCGTCCGGACCTGCACCGTGCGCGCCGACGGACTATTTGACAAAGCAGTTTTATCAATGCTGTAAATAAGGTGGACTTATATCAAGCGATGATCGCTTACCGATATGGCGCCAACCCCTCGATTTTCCTACAAATCCGATCGGCTCAAACCGCTGCGGGCGTTCTGCCAGACCGTGCGACTGGGCTCGGTCTCACGGGCTGCTGAGGCGCTGTACGTCAGCCAGCCGGCGGTGACCCTGCAACTGCAGGCACTGGAACGCGACCTGGGTGTGCCCTTGTTCGAACGCTCCGGACGGCGGCTGGCGCCCAGCCGCGAGGGACAATTGCTGTACGACATGGCACTGCCGCTGGTGGAAAGCCTGGACGGGCTGGAGGCGAGCTTCCGCGAGAAGGTGCGCGGGCTGGATGCGGGCGAGCTGACCATCGCCGCCAACAGCTCCACCATCCTGTACCTGTTGCCGCGCATCGTGGAAAACTTCCGTGCGCGCCATCCGGATGTGCGGCTGACCCTGCACAACGCGATCAGCGCCGACGGCACCGACCTGCTGCGCGAGGATGGGGTGGATCTGGCGGTTGGTTCGATGCTGGACGTGCCGGCCGACCTCAACTACGCACCGGTGTACCGCTTCGAGCAGCTGTTGATCACACCGCCCGACCATCCCCTGGCGCACAAGCCCACGGTGTCGCTGCAGGATCTGTCGCCGTATCCGTTGATCCTGCCGCCGCGGCGGCAGGTGACCTACCGCCTGGTCGACCTGATCTTTCAACAGGCCCGGGTGCCCTACACCGTGGCGCTGGAAGTGGGCGGCTGGGAGGTGATCAAGCAGTACGTGGCGATGGGCATGGGCATTTCCATCGTGACCGCCATCTGCGTCACCGATGCCGATCGCGACAAACTGGCCACGCGCTCGCTCAAGGATTTTTTCCCTACCCGCAGCTACGGCGTGGTGGTGCGCAAGGGCAAGTATCTGTCGCCGCAGGCACGCGCCTTCATCGAACTGATCCAGCCGGATCTGTTTACGCCGCGCGGCTATGACGAGAGCGGCGACTCGGAGCGCTGAGCCGTCAGGTGATCGACGCGATCACCCGAATTTATTGGCGCACCCCGCTCCATGAGTGCGCGTCGCGGTCGAGGTTGCCACGTGCCATGTGTCGATTGCGCAGGCGCCGTGTGCTGTGCAACAAAACCAGCAAACGCGACAGGACGGCGATGCACGGTGTGTGGCTCCTACACACCGTTGGAGGCGACATTGCGCGCGATGCACGATCGTGCAATGCACGACGCAATGACGTCCGCCTACACTGCAGCGCACGAGCGCGTGGTCTGTCCAGGGGAACGACGGACCGCATGCAGCGCGCTCGACCCGCACGTCGAGCCGACTCAACCAATGGAACGTTGACGCAATGAATCCGACCACGTTGTTGCTGGTGCAGTTGGCAGTGATTCTGGGGGCGGCGCGCCTGTGTGGTGCGCTATTGCAACGGGTCGGGCAGCCGCCGGTCATCGGTGAAATGGCGGCCGGCCTGTTGCTGGGCCCGATCGCCTTCGGCGCGTGGCTGCCCCAGCTGCATGACGCGCTGTTCGCCGCCAAAAGCCTGCCGCCGTTGTCGGGGCTGGCCAATCTGGGGGTGGTGCTTTTCATGTTTGTCGTCGGCGTGGAGCTGCGTGCACCGGAAGGCACCAAGGCACAGGTGCGCGCGTCGGTGCTGGTTGGTGTGTCGGGCATCGTGTTGCCGCTGGCACTGGGACTGGCCGCTGCGCCGTGGCTGTTTCCGCGCTTTGCGCCGCACGGCGTCGGCTTCTGGCCGTTTGCGCTGTTCATTGCGGCAGCCATGTCGGTCACTGCATTTCCGGTGCTGGCGCGCATCCTCAAGGACCGCAACATGACCCGCACGCCGGCCGGCCGTCTGGCACTGGGCGCGGCGGTCATCGACGACGCCACGGTATGGATCTTCCTGGCGATCGTGCTCACGCTCACCGGCAACACTGCGCACGGCGGTGTGGCATTTACTGCGGCCGGTGCGCTGGTCTTGATCGCACTGGTGTTCGGCGTGCTCAAGCCGGCGTATGCGCGGCTGCTGCGGCCGCGGGCGAGCGATGGCCGCTATGCCTCCACTGCGCTGGTGTGGGTGTTGATCGGCCTGCTGGGCTGCGCGGCGGTGGCCGAATGGATCGGTTTGCATGCGATCTTCGGTGCATTCGTGTTCGGCATCTGCCTGCCGCGCGACGACCGTTTGCTGGAGCATCTGGCCGGGCGCATCGAACCGCTGGCGATCACCTTGCTGATGCCGGTGCTGTTTGCCGTCGCCGGACAGGCCACCAGCCCCAGTGCGTTTGCCGGCGCCGGCATTGCCGGTTTCGTGTTGGTGATCGGCGTGGCGGTGACCGGCAAACTGGCGGGCTGCACGCTGGGCGCGCGGCTGAGCGGGCACGATTGGCGCGATAGTCTCACCGTCGGCTCGCTGATGAATGCACGTGGCCTGATGGAACTGGTGGTGATCAAGATCGGCCTGGACAGCGGCGTGATCGGCCCGGACCTGTTCACGCTGTTGTTCGGCATGACGCTGGTGACCACGGTGATGACCTCGCCGATGGTGGCCTGGTTTCATGGCCGGCGCCATGCGGCCCCGGCCGACGGCATGCAAGCGAACCATCCGGGTCACTGACGTGTTGTCTGCCGCTGCACTTGCCGACGTTGCATCAGCGCGCACCGGCAGCCATGCGAGCTGCGCGTCGACACTGCGCTGCTCGCGCGCGATCGCACCGGCAGGACGTGAAGCGCCCTTGCCACCACCGGTAACGCGGGTGGCAAGGGTGATTGCGCTGCGCGATTGCCGCATTGGCGGCATCCGCCTCACAGCACAGTTCTTCCGCCAGGCGCGTTGACGCGTCGTGTTACAGACTGGCGCCATGTCCTCAGAAATCCAATCCCGCTATACGCAGCTCCCACCTCCGCCCGAGTTGCGCACCCAGCTGCGTTGCAGCTGGCGCCACCGGCAAGGTGCGGCCAATGCGCCGGTGCGGGTGTTGCCCGACGGCTGTGTCGACCTGATCTGGGATGGCGCTGCACTGTTCGTCGCCGGCCCCGACCATGTCGCGACCATGGCCTGCGTAGCCGCCGGCAACGTGCTCACCGGCGTGCGATTGACTGCAGGCGCGGCCGCCGGTGTGCTGGGCATTCCGCTGCACCATATTGCCGACCAGCGCGTGGCATTGGATGCGCTGTGGGGCCGCGATGCAGGCGAGTGGCAACAGAAGCTGTGCGATGGCAGCGACGTGCTGCAGACCTTGCATGCGCTGTGTCGTCACCGCGCGGTGGCCGTGGACCAACAGATGGCCTTCACCTTCGCCCAGCTGGCCGGGCCTGCAGCGCCGCGCCTGCCGGCGTTGTGCGCAAGCCTGGAGATCAGCGAGCGGCAGCTGCGGCGGCGCTGTCACGCAGCATTCGGCTATGGCCCCAAGACGCTGGAGCGGATCTTGCGGCTGCAGCGTTTCCTGCGGCTGGCAGGCAGCCAACCCACGCTGACCGCCGCCGCGCTGGAGGCCGGGTATGGCGATGCACCGCATCTGGTGCGCGATGCGCGCCTGCTTGCCCAGCTGAGTCCACGTGAGCTGGTGCAGCAACACGCACGGTGATGGCCGTTTTCGCCAAGCCGCCAGGTCGCTGCGCAGGGCACGCTGTGCAGCCACCGACCGCGAGGACATCGCCATGCAACGCAACGCACAGCATCACCGTATCGACTATCTGGAATTTGCCGTGGCCTCCATCGCCACCGCCAAGGCGTTTTACGCTGCGGCGTTCGACTGGACGTTTCAGGACTACGGACCGGACTATTGCGAATTCCGCGACGGCCGCCTGAGCGGCGGCTTCTTCCATGGAGCCCCGCAACCAGGTGGCGCCCTGGTGGTCCTGGCCTCGGACGATCTGGCCGCCTCCCAGGCACGCATCGAAGCCGCTGGCGGCACCATCACCCGCCCGGTGTTCGCATTCCCGGGCGGGCGACGTTTCCACTTCACCGACCCGCACGGCTACGCGCTGGCGGTGTGGACGCAGGATGCTGCCGGCGCGTGAGCCGCGCGACATGATTGCCTCCGACTGCGCGTAGACGTTCCCAGCCTTCCACGGTGCAGATACGCAGCCAGCGACAGGCATGTTGGGCATTGCCGGTGCGCCTGCGTGCACGCAGCGTGCTCGAACGCGATGTGGATGCTGGACGATGCCTGCCGGTGCGCACAGCTGCACTGCAGCGGCAGGCAGAACATCGCAGGTCAGCCAGCGGCGCATGGACGGCACGAACAGCGCGCAAGGTGAGAGCGGCAATGGCCGCCTCCGGGCGTAGGGCCGCACCCGCCTGCGTACGCGCCGCCATGTTGCAAGCGGCGCTTACGTGCGCCCGTACAGCGCCAGGAACATCGCCACCGCCGACTCGGCCACCTGTGTCTGCTGGTCAGCCGACAGCGGCGGCTGGCCCATCGCCAGCTGCGGCCAGAACGCAAAGCCCTTGATCAGCGACTGCAGCTGTTGCGAGGCGAATTCCGGGTCCACCGGCGCCAGGCGGCCATCGGCCTGCGCAGCGCGCAGCCAGGTGGTGGTGCCCTCTTCCTTGCTGCCCAGCTGCGCCAGCAGCGCGCGTGCGCGCTCCGGCGAGTGGATGCCTTCGGCGATGGCCACGCGCGAGAGATCGATGAAGGCCGCATCGTCGAGCAGGTGCAGCTTCTGCTGCAGCAATTGCGTCAACTGCATGCGCAATGATTGGTCTGGGCGATAGGCCAGGCTCACCGCCTCGGCACTGCGTTGCCATAGCCCGCGCAGGATCTCGCCGAACAAGGCGTCCTTGCTGGGGAAATGGTTGTAGACGGTGCGCTTGGAGACACCCGCGGCGGCGGCGACCCGATCCATGCTGGTGGCCTCGAACCCGTGCTGGCGGAACTGTGCGATGGCCGCCTCAACAATGGCGTGGCGCTTGCGGTCGGTGAGCCGCTGCGGCGCCGGGGCCGAATCGGATGAACTGGACATGGCTGCATGTTACACCCGTCAGTTTACATTTGCCGAATAAAACTACACTGTGCAGTGTAAGTTTAGTGCAACTTCCGTGTTCGCCCCTGCCCAACGATGGAACCTGTCGTGCTCACCCAGTCCCGTCAGCTGCCCCACGCCGCATCGCACGCCGCTTCGCCGCAATTTCGCAATGGGCGCTTTCGCAACACACTGCCGACCTCGCTGAGCACCCCCGGGGTTCTGGGCGGGCTGCGCTTGCTGTGGGAGGTGTTGTTCAATAAGCCGGCCCACACGGTGCCGTCGCAGGCGCTGCCGGTCACGCCGTTGACTGCGGCGCAGCTGCAAGCCGCGCCGGATCACAGCCTGTTCCGGCTGGGCCATTCCACCGTGTTGATGAAGCTGCGTGGCGGCCTGTGGCTGACCGACCCGGTGTTTTCCAAGCGCGCGTCGCCGTTTGCTTTCGCCGGGCCCAAGCGCTTCCACGCGCCGCCGATCGCACTGGATGCGTTGCCGCCGCTGGCCGGGGTGATCCTGTCGCACAACCATTACGACCATCTGGACCGCGCCACCATCCGTGCGTTGGCCGACCGCGTTGGCGTGTTCGTCGCGCCGCTGGGCGTGGGCGATCTGCTGGTGCGCTGGGGCGTGGATCCGGCCAAGGTGCAGCAGCTGGACTGGTGGCAGTCGGTGCAGGTCGATGGCCTGACGCTCACCGCCACGCCGTCGCGGCATTTCTCCGGACGCGGCCTGTTCGATCGCGACCGCACGCTGTGGTGCTCGTGGGCGATCCAGGATGGCGACCTGCGCGTGTTCTTCAGCGGCGACGGTGGTTACGGCCCGCATTTCAAGGCGATCGGCCAGCGTCTAGGGCCGTTCGATGTGGCGCTGATCGAGAACGGCGCCTACGACCAACTGTGGCCGGACGTGCACATGCAGCCGGAGCAGAGCCTGCAGGCGTTTATCGACATCGGCGGCCGCACCCTGCTGCCGATCCACAACGGCACCTTCGATCTGGCCATGCATGTCTGGTCCGAACCGTTCGAGCGCATCGTCGCGCTGGCGGCGGCCGCCAACGTACCGCTGACCACGCCGCAGATGGGCGAGTGGGTGGACCTGCGCCAGCCGGCCACCGGCGAGCGCTGGTGGCGCACGCTGCCTGAAACGCGGGCGCTGGCGCAATGAGCGGCTGGACGCTGGCCGACCTGCCGCCGCAGCGGGCGCGGGTGGCCGTGATCACCGGCGCCAGTCCCGGCGGGCTGGATTACGACAACGCGCTAGCCAGTGCCGGAGCCAACCTTGTGCTGATCGCGTGCAACCTAGACAAGAGCGAAGCGGCGCAGCAAGCGCTGTTTGCGAGGTATGCGGATACCGGCATGTGCGTCGAGTGGTCAACGGTATAAGGGACGTCCACGGTATGCGTTCTGCATCACTGCACACCGCGCATCGCCTTGAAAGCAGACGCTTTCCATCGCCTTACCATGGCCGAAAAATGCCAGTCCGCCGACGCGGGAGCCAGCTTGCGAAGCCCGCTTGATACACCCTAGTATCGAGGGCGGAAGGCTGCCGGCAAGCCGCCTACTCAAGGAGAGGTCCGCACATGGAAGAACTGTCGGCATCGGACCTTAAGACCATCCTGCATTCCAAGCGCGCGAACATCTACTACCTGCAGCACTGCCGCGTCCTCGTCAACGGTGGCCGGGTCGAATACGTCACCGACGCAGGCAAGCGCGCGCTGTACTGGAACATCCCGATCGCTAATACCACCACGGTCTTGCTCGGCACCGGCACGTCCATCACACAGGCGGCGATGCGTGAGCTGGCCAAGGCAGGCGTGCTGGTGGGTTTTTGCGGTGGCGGCGGCACGCCGCTGTTCTCGGCCAACGAAATGGATGTGGAAGTGGCCTGGTTCTCGCCGCAGAGCGAATATCGGCCCACCGAGTACCTGCAGGCCTGGGTGTCTTTCTGGTTCGAGGACGACTTGCGGCTGATGGCCGCCAAGGCATTCCAACACGCACGCGCGCTGCGCATCGGCGAACAATGGCAACAGCGCGCGCTCAAGGAAGCGGGCTTCGCGCCGGATATCGCCAGACTGGATGCACTGCTGGCGAAAACCCGCCGCACTATTGAACAGGCCCAGGACAACACCGCATTGCTGACCGAAGAGGCCAGGCTGACCAAGGCATTGTTCAAACTCGCCGTCGATACCGTCGGCTATGGCGACTTCACCCGCGCCAAGCGCGGCAGCGGAACCGATCCGGCCAACCGTTTCCTCGACCACGGCAACTACCTGGCCTATGGCCTGGGCGCAACCGCCAGCTGGGTTCTGGGCCTGCCGCACGGGCTGGCCGTACTGCACGGCAAGACCCGGCGCGGTGGCCTGGTGTTCGACATCGCGGACCTGGTGAAGGACGCCAGCATCCTGCCGCAGGCGTTCCTGTCGGCGATGCGCGGCGACGACGAACAGGCCTTTCGCCGCAACTGCATAGAAGTCCTCACCCGCAGCGAAGCCTTGGACTTCATGCTGGATACGCTCAAGGCCATCGCATTGCAGACCGCCGCGGCGAAGAGCGCGGGACCTGCGCGGTGAACGTCCTGCTGATCTCGCAGTGCGACAAGCGTGCGCTGACCGAAACACGGCGCATCCTTGACCAATTCGCCGAGCGGCTCGGCGACCGCACCTGGCAAACGCCGATCACCGAAGCCGGCCTGACGACATTGCGCAGACTGCTGCGCAAGACCGCGCGCAAGAACAGCGCCGTCGCCTGCCACTGGATCCGCGGCCGCGACCACTCCGAACTGCTGTGGATCGTGGGAGACGCCCGCCGCTTCAATGCCGAAGGCGCGGTACCCACCAACACCACCACGCGCAACGTGCTGCGGCGCGAAGACGAAAACGACTGGCACACCGCCGAGGATATCCGCCTGCTCGCGCAACTGGCGGCCCTGCTGCACGACATGGGCAAGGCCAGTATCGCCTTCCAGGCACGGCTGTGCGGGCAGCTGCAGGAGCGCAACCTCTATCGCCACGAATGGGTATCGCTGCGCTTGTTTCAGGCCTTCGTCGGCAAAGACGAGGATGCGCAGTGGCTGCAACGACTGGCCGACCCGGACGCTTACGACGAAGCCGACTGGTTGGCCGACACGCGCTACCAGCGCGACGGCGTCAACGCGGCGTCCCACTTTCCCTTCCGCGAGCTGCCACCGATTGCGGCGGCCGTGGCGTGGCTTGTGCTCACCCATCACCGGCTTCCGGTCGTGCCGGTCATCCAGGACGACGGTGCGCAGGCCCGGCTGGGCAAGCGCGCGCCCACCTTCCATTCCGCATGGCTGGAGACGCCGTTGTCGCTGCTGGCGCACGACTGGAACGAAATCCGTCAGCCGGCCGACATCAACAGGATCCAGTCGTACTGGACACCCGCAGGCACACTCCCGGTGATGGAGACGAAGTGGCGCGCACAGGCCGCGCGCCTGGCCAAACGCCTGCTGGAACGACGTGCGGGCCGCGCGGACAACTGGCTCGACAATCCCTACGTCATGCATCTGGCCAGGCTCAGCCTGATGCTGGCCGACCATCATTATTCGGCTCTACCCAAGGCCTCGCCGCAGCGCTTGCACGGCGACGGCCGGACGCAGCTGTACGCCAATACCGACTACCACGGCGACCTGAAGCAACCGCTGGACGAGCACCTGCTCGGGGTCGCCCGCGATGCCGGCCTGATCGCCCATGCGCTGCCGGGCTTCGAACGCCATCTGCCAAGGCTGGCCAATCACCGCGGACTGCGCAAACGCAGTGCCGATCCACGTTTTTCCTGGCAAGACAAGGCATTCGATGCGGCCGCCTCGTTGCGCGAGACGGCGCGTGACCAAGGCGCTTTCATCGTCAACATGGCCTCAACCGGTTGCGGCAAGACGCTCGCCAACGCGCGCATCCTCTACGCCCTGGCCGATCCCCAGCATGGGTTGCGCGCCACCTATGCCCTGGGCCTGCGCACGCTGACCTTGCAGACCGGCCGCAGCTTCCGCACCGATCTGCACCTGGACGAGGACGAACTGGCGATCCGCGTGGGCGGCTCGGCCAGCCGCGCCTTGTTCGCGTTCTACGAACACAAGGCCGAAGCGCATGGCTCGGCCTCCGTGCAGGACTTGATCGAGGAAGACAGCCACGTGCTGTACGAAGGCGTCATTACCGATCACCCCTTGCTGTCGCGGGCGCTGCACGACCCGGAGATCGGCAAACTACTGTCCGCGCCAATGTTGGTCTGCACGGTGGACCACATGGTGCCGGCCACCGAGTCGCTGCGCGCTGGCCGCCAGATCGCGCCGATGCTGCGCTTGATGAGCGCGGACCTGATCCTCGACGAACTGGACGACTACGATCTCGACGACCTGCCCGCGCTGACACGGCTGGTGCACTGGGCCGGCATGCTCGGCACGCGCGTCGTGCTGTCCTCGGCGACGCTGCCGCCAGCACTGGTGACCGGAATGTACCTGGCCTACCGCGCGGGACGCCAGCACTATCGGCGCAACCGTGGAGAAGACGGCGGCCGGGCCGACGCGACGCTGGCGGTCCCTTGCCTGTGGAGCGACGAGTTCGGCGTGCAGGTCGCCGCATGCCCAAGCGGCAGCGGCTTCCTAGACCAGCACACGCAGTTCGTCGACAAGCGCGCCACGCTGCTCGCCAAGGCCACGCCATTGCGACGCGGCGAACTGCTGCCGCTGGACCTGCCGCCTCATTTGCAGGATGCGTCACTGCATGCCGCATTCGCCGCGCATGTCCGCAATGCCTGCCTGCGCCTGCACGGTGCGCATGCGGAACACGATACTGTCAGCGGCAAGCGCATCAGTTTCGGCCTGGTGCGCATGGCCAACATTGACCCCCTGTTCGGTGTCGCGCAGGCCTTGTATGCCTCTGGGGCGCCGCAGGACACGCAGATCCACCTGTGCGTCTATCACGCCCGCTTTCCGCTGGTGCAACGCTCGGCCATCGAACACCAGCTCGACGCGGCCTTCGATCGGCGTGGCGATGGCAAGCGCGTCTACAGCCTGCCGGCCATCCGTGCGCTGATCGACGCCCACCCGCAGCGCGAGCAGATGTTCGTTGTGCTGGCATCCCCGGTGTGCGAGGTCGGTCGCGACTGGGACGCCGACTGGGCAGTGGCCGAACCTTCGTCGATGCGCTCGCTGATCCAGCTCGCCGGGCGCGTGCAACGCCATCGCGGCACCACCGGCGACGCGCCGAACGTGCTGATCTTCGACACCAACCTGCGACACTTTCAAGTTGGCGGCCAGGACCGCCGGATCTATCTCAGACCTGGGTTCGAGAAGGAAGGAACGGGTAGATCCGCAAAGCGGTTCCAATTGACCAGCCCCTGGCTGCACGACTCCCTGCTCGCGGACGAATACCGCACGCTCACGGCCTTGCCACGCATCCGGCCTCGGCCCAACGCGCAGTGGCAACCGTCCAGCAGCTTCGTCGACCTGGAACAGGCCCGCATCGCCACCTGCATGCTGAAAGACCTGGCGGCGGATGCATCCAGCGGCCTGTCCGCCCCGCTGGAACCCGACCAGGCGGCCGTCGCCTGGAAATATCCGCAGGCCGCCCTGACCGGCGTGCTGCCTCAGCAACAACCGTTCCGCCACGATAGCCAACCCAGTACCACCTTGGTGTTCCTGCCGGACGAGGAAGAGGCACCGCGACTGCACCGGATCGAACAATCGTCTGGCGGTCGCGGCACCGACCTCTATGTGCGCATCGAGCAGAGCCAACGGCGCGAGATCGCGCTGACTCCCGCCCCCGGCATCGGCCCATGGGGCAGCTTCGATCTAGAAAGCCTACTCGCCGAGCAGGCCGAGTACCTGGATCTGCCACTGGAAGCCTGCGCAAAAAAGCTGGCCACGGTGAGGGTGCCGGCTAATGACCAAGGCTGGCGATATCACCCGTGGTTGGGGTTTGCAAAATTCAAAGGAGGATGAAGCAGGCAATCTCAGTCTAAGAGATTACATGCGGCTATCAAATGAAACGCTGAAGGATCAACAGGGAGACCATTGATGGCAGAACTGACCGAAAGACCAGAAATTTTCCACGCAGCCATCTCCGACTTCATCGAAGCACGGCGGCAGGCCAAGCTGAAGGACGACGAAGGCGAGGACGCCACCGGACCGGCGTCGAAATACGAATACGGGACCTGGTTGGCCGACGCGGCGCGCCGGGTGGGCCAGATCCAGGCCGTCACCCACGTGCTCAAGGCCACCCATCCCGATGCGCGCGGCAGCAGCCTGCACGTACCGCCCGGCGACCTGCCGCGGCATGCCGAGATCGGCAGCCACCTTCTGGGCGAGTGCTATGCGCAGGACGTGGTCGGCAATGCCGCCGCACTGGACGTGTTCAAGTTCCTCAAGATCGAGGTCGAGGGGCGACGGCTGCTGGACTGGATGCTGGCCGGCGACAGCGACCTGCGCGCCGCCCTGCATGCCGACGCCGAGGTCGCCGACGGCTGGATGCAGGCCTTCGGCACGCTGGTGCGCAGCGATCCGCAACCGGTCTCGCATGCGCAAGCCAAGCAGGTCTATTGGCTGCTCGGCGACCAGCCGACCGACGACACGCAATACCACTTGCTGCAACCGATGTTCTCCAGCGCACTGGCGCACGTGGTGCATGCGGACATCCAGCAAGCGCGCTTCGGCGAGACGAACAAGCTGGCGCGCCAGGCCTGGCGCGCCAGGGAGCCGCACGCCGGCAGCTACCGCGATTACCGCAACCTGGTGGCGCGCAAGCTCGGGGGCACCAAGCCGCAGAACATTTCCCAGCTCAACAGCGAGCGTGGCGGCGTGAATTATCTGCTGGCATCGCTGCCGCCAACCTGGACGCAGGAACATCCGCGCAGCCTGTTGAAGACCGCCTCGGCCATCGACCGGATTGGCTATTTCAAGGGCGTTCGCGCCACGATGAAGCGGCTGACGGACTTCCTGCTCACAGAACCGCCTCCCAACAAGCAAACGCGCGACACGCGCCAACCGATCGAGCAGGAACTCGGCGCGCAGCTGGCACTGTTCGCCGCCGAAACCCACGCCCGCTTCCCACCCGGCTGGACCCGCGACGCGGACTGCCAGCTTCCGCTCTACGAACGGCTGTGGCTGGATCCGGAACGGACCGAATTGCCTGTGCGCAGTAATCCGCACCACCCGGAATGGACGCAGGACGATGAGGACTTCAATGCTGCCTATACCTTCGGCGACTGGCCGGACGCGGTGGCCGATCACTTCGCCAACTGGGTCAACGCGCGGCTGCGCGAGGCAGGGCTGACCAGCGTCGGCGACAGCGAACACCGCCACTGGGCCTGGCAAGCGATTGTCGATGCAGCTTGGCCAATGCCGCTGCAACGGCGCCCGCTCGCGGGGAGTCACCTATGAACGCCTGTCCCGCTTTCAGTCATTTGCTGGTGTTGCCCCGCCTGCAGGTGCACAACGCCAACGCCGTCTCTAGCCCGCTGACGCATGGTTTCCCGTCGATGACCGCGCTGCTGGGAGTCATGTGGGCGCTGCAACGCAAGACCCATGCGGTCGGGCTGGACCTGGCATTTCGGGCGGTTGGCGCGATTTGCCATGACCACCAAGAACACGTGACCGAAGGCGGCTTCGTCAAGGCATTCCATTTGACGCGCAACCCGGTCGGCAAGGACGGCAAGACCGCCGCCATCGTCGAGGAGGGCCGCATCCATCTGGAGCTGAGCCTGTTGCTTGGCGTGCAAAGCAGGCGCTGGATGGACGACCCGCGTGTCCATCAGGCCGACATGGCCACCGTGGCCGAATTGCTCTCCGGCATGCGCATCGCCGGTGGCAGCGTGCGGCCACCGGCGCAGCCATCGCGGCACCGCTACCAGCCATGGACGCTGGACCTGACCGGCACCGAGAACGACCGTACCGCGCAATTCCGCAAGACGCGCATGCGGCTGCTGCCCGGCTTCGCACTGGTGGAGCGCGGCGACCTGCTCGATACCCGTGCCGCCGAACTGCAGGCCATCGACCCCGCCGCCACCCGGCTCGATGCGTGGCTTTCGCTGTCGCGCATCAATTGGCGCCACCGCGCGGGCGAGCACCCGAAAGACGACGGCGTATGGAGCAACGACCGTGGCGGAGGCGGCTGGACCGTACCGATCCCGGTGGGCTACGGCGCGCTGGGCGATGTGCATGCGGCCGGCAGCGTGGCCAACGCACGCGACGCCACCACACCGTTCCGCTTCGTCGAAAGCCTGTATTCGCTCGGCCAGTGGATCAGTCCGCACCGCCTGGATACCCCGCAACAGCTGCTCTGGTACGCCAGCAACTCCCCGGACCAGGGGCTGTACCGTTGCCGCAACGACTTTGCCGCTGCAACAACCACCACGCCCGAACCGCACGAAGATTTCAATTTCGCTCTCGACTGACCGACCTCACGACAAGGAATTCCAGCATGGCAACCGAACTCAAGACCGCCTCCGTCCTCGCCTTCGAGCGCAAACTCGACCCGTCCGACGCACTGTTGTTTTCCGGCAGCTGGGCGGCGCGCGCAGCATCCGCCGATTGGCAACCCGTCAAGCTGCGCGAGAAATCCGTGCGCGGCACCATCTCCAACCGGCTCAAGACCAAGGACCAGGATCCGGCCAAGCTCGACGCGGCGATCGAGAACCCCAACCTGCAGACCGTGGACGTGGCCGCCTTGCCGTTGACGGCCGACACGCTGAAGGTGCAATTCACCTTGCGCGTGCTCGGTGGCACCGGCACGCCCTCGGCCTGCAACGATGCCGACTACCGCAAGAAACTCGCCGCCACAGTCGCCGGCTACGTGCAACAACACGGCTTCGACGCCCTCGCGCAGCGCTATGCGGCCAATCTCGCCAATGGGCGCTTTCTCTGGCGTAACCGGATCGGCGCAGAACAGGTGGAAGTGCAGGTAGCGCACCTGAAGAGCGGGACGCCCGCCGCGCAGTGGACGTTCCAGGCACACGCACACTCCTTGCGCAGCCTGCAGGGGCCAGCGGCCGAAACCACGGATCTGGCCGAATTGTCCGCGCTGATTGCCTCCGCGCTGGCGGGCAGCACGCATGTGCTGCTGCAGGTCACTGCCTTCGTCCGCGTGGGCGCGGGCCAGGAGGTGTTTCCCTCCCAGGAGCTGATCCTGGACAAGGGCAGCAGCAAAAAGAGCAAGACCCTTTACCACGTCGGCGAGGGCGACAACGCAGTGGCCGCCATCCATTCGCAGAAGATCGGCAATGCGCTGCGCACCATCGACACCTGGTACCCGGAGGCGGAGGAGAACGGCCCGATTGCGGTCGAACCGTATGGCTCGGTCACCACGCAAGGCAAGGCCTACCGGCAGCCCAAGGCCAAGCTGGATTTTTACAACCTGCTCGACGGCTGGGTGATCAAGGACAAGCTGCCGGAACCGGACCAACAGCATTTCGTGATCGCCACGCTGATCCGGGGCGGCGTCTTCGGCGACGCGGGCTGACGCCATGGACCACTATGTGGATATCCAACTTCGCCCCGACCCGGAGCTTGCGCCGCATCAACTGCTCAGCGGCCTGTATGTCCGGCTGCACCGCATGCTCGCGCAGCACGAGCGGCAGGACATCGGCGTCAGCTTCCCCCGCTACGATTTGCGCAAGCCCAGCCTGGGTACCCACGTGCGCCTGCATGGATTGCATGCTTCGTTAGATACAGTGATGGCCCTGCCTTGGTTGCAAGGCATGAACGATTATCTGTCAGTATCGGACATCGGCGCGGTGCCCGCTGACACACAGCATCGACAAGTAACACGGGTACAGGCAAAGAGCAGCCCGTCGCGCCTACGTCGCCGGGCGATGCGGCGTCACGGACTGGATGCGGAAGCGGCGCTGCAGCGCATTCCGGATTCGGTCGCCGAACAGTTGCAACTGCCCTTCGTGCTCCTGGGCAGCCGCAGCACAGGGCAACCGTCGTTCCCACTCTTCATCTGCCAGGGTCCACTGTCGTCTACCGCACTACCGGGCAGCTTCAACAGCTACGGCCTGAGCCAGGACGCCACCATCCCCTGGTTCTGACCCTTTTTCCAAGAGCACCACGCTTTTCCTTAAAATCAACGACTTGGCGGGCCTCCTGAAAAAAGGGGCCCGTTCTTTTTGAGGCGCGCTTTTCCTGTAGCTTCAACGGGTTGAGTGACTTTTTGTCTTGGTTCACTGCCGCGTAGGCAGCTCAGAAAATTAGGTGAGCGTTAGCGATTCGCTCGCGGTCGTTCACTGCCGCGTAGGCAGCTCAGAAATACAGCTCGGCAGTTGGTACGCAGACCATCACGTTCACTGCCGCGTAGGCAGCTCAGAAACAGATGATCGAGGACTCGGAGTTCTATGCCGAGTTCACTGCCGCGTAGGCAGCTCAGAAATACTGCGATGAGAAAGTCGCAGCAGACGACGTGTTCACTGCCGCGTAGGCAGCTCAGAAAACGCTGGCCAGCGGCTTGTCGTTGGCCAGGTTGTTCACTGCCGCGTAGGCAGCTCAGAAAACACTGCGCACCGCAGACGGTCAGATCCTGGTGTTCACTGCCGCGTAGGCAGCTCAGAAATATCGGGGTATGTCGGCGGCACTGTTCTTCGCGTTCACTGCCGCGTAGGCAGCTCAGAAAACGGGGAGGACCTGACCCACCGTACCACGTACGTTCACTGCCGCGTAGGCAGCTCAGAAAATATGCATGAAGCCAGCCGATCGCAGCGGTGCGTTCACTGCCGCGTAGGCAGCTCAGAAAATCGGCAATCTGATCAACAGCAACCAGCTGCGGTTCACTGCCGCGTAGGCAGCTCAGAAAGGGTCCTTCGATTACTTGAAGCACCGGCTCCTGTTCACTGCCGCGTAGGCAGCTCAGAAACAATCGATTGAGCGCCAGGGCGGCCCAAACCATGTTCACTGCCGCGTAGGCAGCTCAGAAATGCATGAGCCGCGAGGAAATCGACGGAATCATGTTCACTGCCGCGTAGGCAGCTCAGAAAGGTTAAGCCTGCGTCGGGATGTTGCTGACGGTGTTCACTGCCGCGTAGGCAGCTCAGAAAGTTATGACATTGCCGTACGGGAGCACGCGCTTGTTCACTGCCGCGTAGGCAGCTCAGAAATTGCTGGCTGAGCTAAACGCCGCCCGCCAGCCGTTCACTGCCGCGTAGGCAGCTCAGAAAACACACCGCCCGCCCGCTCTACACCGCCCCGCGTTCACTGCCGCGTAGGCAGCTCAGAAAGGGAATCCTGTAGGTGTAACCCAGCAGATGCGGTTCACTGCCGCGTAGGCAGCTCAGAAATATTCGAGGGGTAACGGTATGCCCTCAGGTCTGTTCACTGCCGCGTAGGCAGCTCAGAAAGGTCGAGGCGACTCAATGATCCCGGTTATCCAGTTCACTGCCGCGTAGGCAGCTCAGAAAAGCTTGCGCGCCTTGCACCGCAGGTGGTCACCGTTCACTGCCGCGTAGGCAGCTCAGAAAAACGGCAGCGGCATCGTTCACGGCGAAGGACAGGTTCACTGCCGCGTAGGCAGCTCAGAAAGATACGTGTAGCCAGGGCAGTGCCAAGGGCCTGTTCACTGCCGCGTAGGCAGCTCAGAAAAATCCGAGTACTCCATACACCAAGCCAGGAATGTTCACTGCCGCGTAGGCAGCTCAGAAAGCTGCGGCCGAATCGGACCACCCGCTGCTGCTGTTCACTGCCGCGTAGGCAGCTCAGAAAAGACGCGCACGGTGTGCGGCGTACGGCCGAGCGTTCACTGCCGCGTAGGCAGCTCAGAAAAGTAGCGATCCCCACGCTCTGCCTGCGTCAGCGTTCACTGCCGCGTAGGCAGCTCAGAAACGGATGAGCAGCAGGCCGGCCTCCTGTGCCAGGTTCACTGCCGCGTAGGCAGCTCAGAAATTGTAGATCCGATAGGCCTTGTAGACCGCGTAGTTCACTGCCGCGTAGGCAGCTCAGAAATGGATGTGGTAGCCGTGCACCGCGACCGATTTGTTCACTGCCGCGTAGGCAGCTCAGAAATGTCCGCCGTCTCCGCCGCCACGCTGGATTATGTTCACTGCCGCGTAGGCAGCTCAGAAAGGCAAGTGCTGGCGCTGGTTTTGCAGCGACAGGTTCACTGCCGCGTAGGCAGCTCAGAAAATCTGAACTAGTCCGCCTCCCGGACTGGTTCGGTTCACTGCCGCGTAGGCAGCTCAGAAAGCATGGCAAGCCGCCGTGTTGCAGGCGGTGAAGTTCACTGCCGCGTAGGCAGCTCAGAAATTGTAACCGGTGGACGCGCACACGCGCACATCGTTCACTGCCGCGTAGGCAGCTCAGAAACATGACCTCGATCTGCACGCTGCCCACGGCCAGTTCACTGCCGCGTAGGCAGCTCAGAAATGGATTGATTCAGCCAACAAGGTCAACACGCCGTTCACTGCCGCGTAGGCAGCTCAGAAAAAGAAGAGCGCATCCGCGTTGCCATGCCCTGAGTTCACTGCCGCGTAGGCAGCTCAGAAAATCTCCCGCCGGCGGCCGCGCAGTTGGAACCTGTTCACTGCCGCGTAGGCAGCTCAGAAAGATGAGGTCATGGCCTCGCTGGAGCGAAACTGGTTCACTGCCGCGTAGGCAGCTCAGAAAGATGAATAGCGCCATGATCCCAGCCGCAAAGCGTTCACTGCCGCGTAGGCAGCTCAGAAAGTAGAACTCTGCGACGTTGACGATGCGGAATTGTTCACTGCCGCGTAGGCAGCTCAGAAAAGCCAGCGCGCAAGGGCCGGGGAAGCGCTCGCGTTCACTGCCGCGTAGGCAGCTCAGAAACCAGCCAGAAGCTCAGCGCTGCAGCATTCGACGTTCACTGCCGCGTAGGCAGCTCAGAAATCGGCCCACTGCCACACGTCGGGAAAAACTCAGTTCACTGCCGCGTAGGCAGCTCAGAAAACTGATTGCGCTGCGCAAAGCACTCGCCACCCGTTCACTGCCGCGTAGGCAGCTCAGAAAACCCACCCCCAGCCGGCAGCGGCGAAGGATGGGTTCACTGCCGCGTAGGCAGCTCAGAAATCCAGAAGCTGGCAAGCGGTCAGGTCGATGCCGTTCACTGCCGCGTAGGCAGCTCAGAAAGATGGGAGTGCCTCCGAAGACGAAAAGTCAGAGTTCACTGCCGCGTAGGCAGCTCAGAAAATCGCCGGCGTCCACACCACTGCCAACGTTTTGTTCACTGCCGCGTAGGCAGCTCAGAAAAAGGACTCGTTTATGTCGGTGCTGGCTGATCGGTTCACTGCCGCGTAGGCAGCTCAGAAACGGCTGATTGCCCATTTTCGTTCGGTGTTCCTGTTCACTGCCGCGTAGGCAGCTCAGAAAGTTGTGTCGGACACGCATGCGAGGCTTGCTCAGTTCACTGCCGCGTAGGCAGCTCAGAAAGTTTGCGAACAACGATGCGGCGAGGGTTGAGCGTTCACTGCCGCGTAGGCAGCTCAGAAATGGCTCAAGACTCGGAAGTGGCAAGAACGCAAGTTCACTGCCGCGTAGGCAGCTCAGAAATGCAGATTCAGCAAGTGCCGGGAAACAACTTCGTTCACTGCCGCGTAGGCAGCTCAGAAAGCCAATGTTGACTGACGCCGCGCGGCGCTCTTGTTCACTGCCGCGTAGGCAGCTCAGAAAATCATGCGACAGTACGCCAACAGCCCGATTATGTTCACTGCCGCGTAGGCAGCTCAGAAAAACACGGTCTACGACCTGTATCGCGATCCCGCGTTCACTGCCGCGTAGGCAGCTCAGAAACTGTCGTACGACGTGTGCGCCGATGTGGTCGTGTTCACTGCCGCGTAGGCAGCTCAGAAATGCATGATGCGCGCCTTGGCATACTCCAGGAGGTTCACTGCCGCGTAGGCAGCTCAGAAAACAGATATTGGCCGAGGCCAAGACGCGTTTTTGTTCACTGCCGCGTAGGCAGCTCAGAAAAGATGCCGGGGCGACCTCGCATGGTCACGATTGTTCACTGCCGCGTAGGCAGCTCAGAAAATCGTCGGAAGCGTCGCAGGGTTGTAGAGGTTGTTCACTGCCGCGTAGGCAGCTCAGAAAAAGAGCATCACCCCAGCACACAGCAAACCGAAGTTCACTGCCGCGTAGGCAGCTCAGAAAACTCACCGGCCACCCGCACGCTAGCCGGATGGGTTCACTGCCGCGTAGGCAGCTCAGAAATTTGCGGGATCGAATCGCGTATCGCACGCCAAGTTCACTGCCGCGTAGGCAGCTCAGAAATGCACCCTCGCCGGAGAGGCGACATGTAGCACGTTCACTGCCGCGTAGGCAGCTCAGAAAAAACGTTGCAGCGTGTCCAATCTCATGTTCGCGTTCACTGCCGCGTAGGCAGCTCAGAAATCAGACCCTGTCCGTTCTTGCGCTCCTGCCACGTTCACTGCCGCGTAGGCAGCTCAGAAATATGACCAGGCCGCTAAGCGTCCATGGTAGGGGTTCACTGCCGCGTAGGCAGCTCAGAAATGGAAATGAAATTGAAAAAGGCGATGCTGTAAGTTCACTGCCGCGTAGGCAGCTCAGAAAAGCGTCAACGCTCGCACCGGCGCCGTTGCAGTGTTCACTGCCGCGTAGGCAGCTCAGAAAATCAGTCGATCCTCTGGATGGACCAGCCGGATGTTCACTGCCGCGTAGGCAGCTCAGAAAATTTTTCGGCGCAGTCTCGATCGGCTGCCAAGGTTCACTGCCGCGTAGGCAGCTCAGAAATGCACCAGTGTTCATGAGCGGCGCGTCCAGGGGTTCACTGCCGCGTAGGCAGCTCAGAAAAATAGGGCGCCCGTCTACGGCGATAGCGGCCTGTTCACTGCCGCGTAGGCAGCTCAGAAAAAGACGATGATCGCCGCTGGCAAGAACGTGCGGTTCACTGCCGCGTAGGCAGCTCAGAAATAAAGGTGCCCGCCTGCCGGTAAGCTGGGAGGGTTCACTGCCGCGTAGGCAGCTCAGAAAGTGCATGGTTTCCGGTCTTGCTTCCGCGATTGGTTCACTGCCGCGTAGGCAGCTCAGAAAATAGGCGGAGCTGTTGATGTAGTTGTCTTTGAGTTCACTGCCGCGTAGGCAGCTCAGAAAAGTGGCCGATGCCGTGCCCCGGATGCCAGTGGGTTCACTGCCGCGTAGGCAGCTCAGAAATCAGCGAACACGCCCAGGTCAAAGACGTGGCCGTTCACTGCCGCGTAGGCAGCTCAGAAATGAAGGGGCAAACGAGTCCCTGGGGAGGGCCTGTTCACTGCCGCGTAGGCAGCTCAGAAATCGCAGTGCGTCATGTCGCTGCCGGCGGTCAAGTTCACTGCCGCGTAGGCAGCTCAGAAAATATCCTGCAGTATCTTGTAGGCGCCCTGCCTGTTCACTGCCGCGTAGGCAGCTCAGAAATCTATCACCCGGATCTGCCGAGCTGGCCCGACGTTCACTGCCGCGTAGGCAGCTCAGAAAATGAAGCCCTGCAACGACTCGATGTCGATCTCGTTCACTGCCGCGTAGGCAGCTCAGAAAAATGAACTTCGATAGCACTGGACCACTGCAGCGTTCACTGCCGCGTAGGCAGCTCAGAAACCCAGCCGGCAGCGGTAGCCCGTGACATGAACGTTCACTGCCGCGTAGGCAGCTCAGAAATGCAACTGTCCGGAATTGCTGGATTGTTCGTTGTTCACTGCCGGGCAGGCAGCTCAAAAATCACCGCGCAGCCGCCGACCTGACCGACCACGTCCACTGCCGTGTGGGCAGCTCAGAAAACCGGTACAGCAGCGGGCGCGGGTGGGGCAGGCTCACTGCCGTGCAGGTAGCCCAGAAATCTGCCCCGCAGGCATTGTTCGATGAATCGTATTTCACTCTGTGCAGATAGCTTGAGAGCCGAATTGGTGGGCGTTGCAGATTGCCGTAGTTAAGCAGTGCATTCCATGCAAAAAGGCAAATCGGACATTGACCAGCCAACATAAGGAGCGTAGCTATGCAGACAGTGAACCTAGCGATGCAGACGAATCAATAGTCGACTCCATCAGCAAAACGGGGAGCCGATCGGCTACCCCGTCGTGACTGCTCGGCTATTGCTTCTGGAAGATCACTCGGTCAAGCCACGGTTTTCCAGCAGCGCCTTGACGCTGGGATCCTTGCCGCGGAAATCGCGGTACAGCGTGGCCAGATCGACGGTATTGCCGCGCGAAAGGATCTTGGCGCGGAAGGTGTCGCCGTTCTTGCGGGTCAGGCCACCGTTTTCCTTGAACCATTCGAACGCATCGTCATCGAGCACTTCCGACCAGAAGTAGGCGTAGTAACCGGCCGAATAACCGCCGCCCCAGATGTGGTCGAAGTACGTGCTGCGGTAACGCGGCGGCACTTCGGCCAGGTCCACCTTGAAGCGCTTGAGCGCATCGGCCTCGAACTTGCTCACGTCCTGCAGCGGCGCATCGGCCGGCTGGGTATGCCAGGCCAGATCCAGCAGCGCAGCCGACAGGTACTCGGTGGTGGCATAGCCGCTGTTGAAGGTCTTGGCTTTCTTGATCTTCTCCACCAGCTCGGCCGGCATCGCCGCACCGGTCTGGTAGTGCTTGGCGTAGTTGGCGAAGACGGCCGGATCCGAGGCCCAGTGTTCGTTGAACTGCGAGGGGAATTCCACAAAATCGCGCGAGGTGCTGGTGCCGGCGATCGAGGGGTACTTCACCTTGGAGAACATGCCATGCAGTGCGTGGCCGAACTCGTGGAACAGCGTGGTCACATCGTCGAAGCTCAACAAGGCCGGCTGGCCCGCGGCCGGCTTGGTGAAGTTGCACACGTTGTAGACCACCGGCTTGGCGCCGGTGAGGCCGTCCTGTTCGACCAGCACGTCCATCCATGCGCCACCGGACTTGCTGTCGCGCTTGAAGTAGTCGGTGTAGAACAGCGCCATCGAGGTGCCATCGGCATCGAAGACTTCATACACCTTCATGTCGGCGTGGTAGGTCGGGATATCGGTGCGCTGCTTGAAGGTGATGCCGTACAACTGCGTGGCGGCATAAAACACGCCGTTCTGCAGCACATTGTCCAGTTCGAAGTACGGCTTGATCTGCGACTCGTCCAGGTCGTACTTGGCCTTGCGCACCTGCTCGGCGTAGAAGTCCCAATCGGAGGCGGCGAGCTTGAAGCCGCCCTTCTGAGAATCGATCACCTTCTGCATCTCGCCCACTTCGCGCCGCGCCTTGGCGGTGGCAGCGGGCACGGTGTCGGTCAGCAATTTCAGCGCGGCGGCCGGGGTCTTGGCCATCTGGTCGCCAAGACTGTAGGCCGCATAGCTGTCGAACCCGAGCAGCTTGGCCTTTTGCGCGCGCAACTGCGCCAGGCGCTGGATGGTCTGGCGGGTGTCGTTGGCATCGCCCTTTTCCGCACGCGTTTCGGACGCCTTCAACACCTCCGCACGCAGCTCGCGATTCTTCAGCGACGCCAGCACCGGTTGCTGGGTGGTGTTCTGCAGGGCGAGCAGATACTTGCCATCGAGCTTGCGCGCCTTGGCCGCTTCGGCGGCGGCGGCAATGTCGCCTTCGCTCAGGCCATCGAGCTTGGCCTTGTCGTCCACCACCACCGCAGCGGCGGCCGAGGCGGCCACCAGGCGGGTATGGAATTGCGTGGAGAGCGTGGTTTCTTCCACGTTGAGCTTGCGCAGGCTGTCCTTGTCGGCATCCGAGAGCTGCGCACCGGCGCGTACCAGGTTTTCGTAGTCGCGCTCGACCAGGCGCTTTTGTTCCGGATCCAGGTTCAGCGTGTCGCGTTGGTCGTAGATGGTCTTGACGCGCGCAAACAGCTTGGGATCGAGATTGATCTCGTCTTCGTGTGCGGCCAGCTTGGGCGCGATCTCTTCCTGGATCTTCTGGCGCGCATCGCTGGTATCAGCCTGCACCAACCCGAAGAAGATGCGCGACACGCGCGTCAGCGTCTCGCCGCTGCGCTCCAGTGCTTCGATGGTGTTGTCGAAGGTGGGCGGCTCGCTGTTGTCGGCAATCTTGCGCACCTCGGCCAGATGCAGGCGCATGCCTTCTTCGAAGGCCGGCAGATAATCGCTGTCCTTGATCTTGTCGAATGGCGGCGCCTGGAACGGCAGCGTGCTGGCGGTCAGCAACGGGTTCGGTGCAGCGTCCGCAGCCGGGGCGGTGGCGGTCTTCTCGGGCACGGTGGTGGACTCCTTACCGGATGGCTCTTTTCCAGAACAAGCGGCCAGCGCCAGGGTGATGGCAGCGGCCAGAACGACGGTACGCGACATGGCGTGTGATTCCTGAGTGGGTAGTGCAGCCGGCCACGCTAGCGGGTTTGGGCGGCGCCGGCATGTGCCGTTGGCTGGGGGATCGATGAATGGCGATGTGCGGACAGAGGCGGCCGAGGGTGCGTGGCCCTCATCCGCCCTTCGGGCACCTTCTCCCGCGTGCGGGAGAAGGACGAGGCGGCGAGCCAGGCAAGCGGCGGTGGTATGCGGCGACAGGAGCGAAAGCTGGCCATCGGTACCGTTCCGACGGTGGTAGCGCTGCAGGACAGCCAACGCACCGTGCCGGCGCGCGGTGCTCCCTCAAAGCGTCTCGTCCTTGAAGATCGCCACATGCGGGGTGCCGTCGGCGCCGATCCAACCGCGGTACATGCCTTCGGTATTGAACGGAAACGCTACGTTGCCCTGCGCGTCCAGCGCAATGGCGCCGCCGTCGCCACCGGCGGCGGGGATCTGCTGATCGATCACCGTCTCGGCCGCCTGTTGCAACGACTGGCCGGCGTATTTCATGCGTGCGCAGATGTCGTAGGCGGCCACGGCGCGGATGTAGAACTCGCCCCAGCCGGTACCCGACACCGCGCATTGGCTGTTGGCATAGGTGCCGGCGCCGATGATGGGCGCATCGCCCACGCGGCCATAGCGTTTGTTGGTCATCCCGCCGGTGGAGGTGCCGGCGGCCAGATGGCCGTCGCGATCCAGCGCCAGCGCGCCGACGGTGCCGAAGTGCTTGGCCGTTTCCAGATCCAGCGCGGCCTGGGCCTGGCGGTCGCCGGCTTCGGCCTTGAGCGCTTTTTGCAGTTGCTGCCAGCGCTTGTCGGTGCGGAAGTAGCTCGGGTCCACCAGGGTGATGCCCTCCTCGCGCGCGAACTGTTCGGCGCCCTCGCCGACCAGCATCACGTGCCTGGAGCGGTCCATGACGCTGCGCGCCAGCTGGATCGGATTCTTGACCGTGTGCACGCCGGCGATCGCACCGGCCTTGCCGCTGGCCCCGTCCATAATCGCCGCATCCAGTTCGTTCTTGCCGTCGTGGGTGAACACCGCACCGCGACCGGCATTGAACTGCGGCGCATCCTCCAGCACGGTGATGGTGGCGGCCACCGCATCCACCGCGCTGCCGCCACCATTCAACACCGCATGCCCGGCGCGCAGCGCGTGCTGCATTGCCTCACGGGCCTGGGTTTGTTCGTCGGGTGAGAGGCTGGATTTCTCTACGCCCGCGCCGCCGTGGATGACCAGCATCGGCGTGGCTGCGAGCGTCGGGCCGGTACACAGCAGCAAGGACAGCAATAACGCGCGGGTGGACGAAGCGATCATGGTGTTTCCTCAAACCTTCATGGCAGTGAATGGCGACACTGGCACTGCGCAAGGTGCCATGAGCAAGCCAGTCTCGTCTCATGCACGCTTCCCTGCCCTATCGAATACGCCCTGGGTAAGGCAGCAACACGAAACGCTGTCGGCTTGAATGAAGCATTAGCTGCGTTACTCATAACCGCGCCCAGCCCATAGAAATAGAGCAAACGCGTGCCAAGGATTGCTTGGCTTGGGTCCAGGCAGCTCGCCGAAAGATGAGCTGGTCGCCCACGCGGACGCTGCCTCCAGAAAGTCGGCAATTGACTGATTAGCCCATTCTCCCCGAAACCCATCGACAGTCACTGCAAGAGAATCTGCCGAACGACGATCGGCCGCCAGGAGCTCAGCAAAGCGCACGAACGATGCCTCATCCCGCACGGATTCCAGAACTTCGAACAATCTGTCCCCCATTACGCGTTTGAACCCTCGGCCTTTTGTCTGGGTAGGTAGCGCCATTGAGTCACGAAGGAAGAAGCGGCCTCATACAAGAGCCCTCACTTGTCCGCTGCTCTTATGTCTGGTCCAGCACCTCTGGGCAAGGCACACCGGCACATGCACACCACGCTAGCTACAACGTATCGCGATGCT
Source organism: Xanthomonas sp. NCPPB 1325 (assembly GCF_041477645.2). Classification (NCBI taxonomy): domain Bacteria; kingdom Pseudomonadati; phylum Pseudomonadota; class Gammaproteobacteria; order Lysobacterales; family Lysobacteraceae; genus Xanthomonas; species Xanthomonas sp. NCPPB 1325. Next base: position 278,771 of record NZ_CM192985.1, on the reverse strand, counting down.
TGCCGCGCCACGGCCGGTACCAGGTGCGAATCGCGGCGATGTCGGCGGCCATGTCGTTGCCGGTCCAGAACGGCTCGCCGATGCCCACGGTCTTGCTGGGGTAATCGAAGTACACCGGCAGGATCGGCACCTTGGCATCGGAGGCGATCTTCCAGAAACCGGCCTTCCAGTGTTCCACGCGCTTGCGCGTGCCTTCGGGGGTGATCACGTACCACATCTGTTCGGAATTGCGGATCAGCCGCACCGCCTGGCCGATGGTGCCCTGCGGCGAGCTGCGGTCCAGCGGGATGCCGCCGAGCTTGCGCAGCAGCGGGCCAAGCGGCCACCAGAACAGCTGCGCCTTGCCCAGCACGCGCACCTCGAAGCCGAGCGCGAACTTGGCGGCAAAGCCCAGGAAGCCGTCCCAGTTGGACGAGTGCGGCGCCACGATCATCACCAGCTTGGGCTCGTCGGGCAGCCGCCCGAGCAGGCGCCAGCCGGTCAGGCGCAGGGCGGTACGGCCCAGCCAGCGGCCGAAACGGCCGTGCGCACGCGGCATTCTGGGCGGGGATGGCTGCAGCAGGATGTTGGCCTGTGTTACCGGTGGCAACGACGGGTCGGGTTGACTCACGCTTACTCCCAGTGGGACGCAGAGCGTCCACGCTTGATCTGACTGCGCTCACGCTTGGCATCCAGCCGCCGCAGCTTGGCACCGTGACTCGGTTTGGTGGCGACCCGGCGCTTGGGCACCGACAGGCACGCGCTGATGATCTCGGCCAGCCGCTCGCGCGCATCGTCGCGGTTGCGGTCCTGGGTGCGGAAGCGCTGCGCATCGATCACCAGCACGCCCTCGGCGGTCATGCGGCGGTCGCGCCGTGACAGCAGCCGCGCCCGCAACGGCTCGGGCAGCGAGGGCGACCCGGCCACGTCGAACCGCAGCTCCACCGCAGTGGACACCTTGTTGACGTTCTGCCCGCCCGCTCCGCTGGCGCGCACGAAGCGTTCGACGAGTTCGCTGGGCGGAATCGTCAGGCTGGGGGTGATCTGGATCGGGTCGCTGGCCATTGCGCCGATTGTATCGGCAGCAGCGTGGACGCGCGCGCGAACGCCGGCTTCCCGTATGCTGCCGCCGGTTCCCCGCTTGCAGGATGCTCCGATGACACCTTCCTTTTCGCTTGCTGCCGCACGCGGCCTTGCCCGCCGGCTGCTGCTGCTCGGCCTCCTGGCCGTGGCGGCCCCTGCCGCGCTGGCACAGGCGCCCAGCGATGCCGACGTCAACCGTCTGCTGGCCGCCTCGCGCGCGCAGACCATGCTGGACACCATGCTGCCGCAGATCGAAGCGATGCAGCAGCAGCAGTTCGCTCAACTCACCGCGCAGCGCCAGCTCAGCGGCGACCAGCAGGCGCAGCTGCAACGCATCCAGGAGCGCACCCGCCAGACCGTGCGCAAAGCCCTGTCGTGGTCGGAGCTGCGCCCGATGTATGTGGACATCTACAAGCGCTCGTTCTCGCGCGAGGACGTGCTGGCGATGGCCGAGTTCTACGAGAGCTCGGCCGGCCAGAGCCTGCTCGACAAGACCCCGGCCCTGACCCAGAACCTGATGGGCGCCATCCAGCAGAAGATGCTGCCGCTGTTTGCCGATCTGCAGAAGGATCTGGAGAAGATCGTCAACGAGCCGGTGCCGGCGAAGAGGCCCTGAGGGGCGGGCATTCGGGAGTGGGGATTGGGGATTCGTAAGAGCCCAGCTCTCGCCCCCTCTCCGTGCGGGGCGAGAAGGCAGCGTGCGCGTGCCTTGGAGCGCCCGCGCTGCTAGCGCGGCCCGGGGCGCGCAGCGGGGGTTGGGGTGAGGGTACGGGGCGAAGCCCTAGCGTTGTTCAACTGCGCGAGGCTTCGCCCGTACCCTCATCCGCCCCTGCGGGGCACCTTCTCCCGGTGGGAGAAGGAAGCATTTGCTCACACGAGTGAGACGCTGCCGCGAGAAACAACATGGTACGCATGCAAAGTCCCTCTCCCTGCGGGAGAGGGGTTGGGGTGAGGGCACGGCTCCCCGGACGCGTTGCCGGTCGCCACTGCGGCATCGACAGACCGCTGGGCACCCCCGCATCACTGTGCGAGTGGCATCGCCTGCATTTGCGCCACGTCCCAGCCGAACAACGCACACGCCTTGGTGAATTCCGCATCCAGCGGCGCGGTGATGCTGATGCGCCTGCCGTCGGCCGGATGCGGAAATTCAAGCCGTTCGGCGTGCAGCAACATGCGGTGGATGCCGAGCATGCGGAAGCTGCGGTTGTGCCGACCATCGCCATGGCTGGTGTCGCCGATCATGTGATGCGACAGGTGCTTCATGTGCCGGCGGATCTGCCGGAACCGGCCGGTCTGCGGCTGGCAGCGCAACAACGCATAGCGTGAGGTGGTGAAACCGGTGGACGGGATCTCCAGCTCGCCGGTGGCCAGACGCTGGAAATGCGTCACCGCCGGCTTCTTGACCGGTTTGCCGGGGCCGCCATCCAGATCGTGATCGACGATGAAGCGCTCCTCGGCCGGCCAGCCGCGGCAGACGGTCAGATAAGTTTTATCCACCTCGCCCGCCATCAGGGCCTTGCCCAGCGCACTGGCGCTGTCGCGGTCGAATGCCAGCAGCAGGCAGCCGCTGGTGGCGCGATCGAGCCGGTGCACCAGAAAGATCGGCTTGCCCAACTGCTCGCGCAGGCGGTCGGCCAGGAAGTCGTCCTCCCCACGCGCCAGCTTGCTGTCGTGGACCATCAGGCCCGCGGGTTTGTCGACGACGGCCAGGACAGGGTCCTGGTAGAGAATCTGCAGATGCTTGGGGGATGTGCTCACCGGCGGATTATCCGCGCCGTGGCCGCGGCATGCCATCGCAGTGCCACGCCGCGCCGCCATTGACCGCATCCGGCACCGGTGGAGCGTGTGGCGCGCGCCAGTCGCGCACCTCCAGGCGTGAGGCCTAGCAGGCCAGCGGTGTGTGCTCAGGCCGCGCCGCACACCGCCAGCAATTCGCCGTTTCCCACCGGCACCACGCTGCAGGTGATCGCCGGATCGGCAGCCAGCAGCGCGGTGAACGGCGCCAGTTCGTCGGCATGCGACAGCGCATTGTCGACCACCAGCAGGCCACCATGGCGCAGCACGCGGCGCAGTGCCGGCCACCAGCGCACATACGCGTCGCGCGCCGAATCCAGGAAGACCAGATCGACGCTGGCGCTGGCTGCCTGCGTCAGCCACGCGCCGCCGTCGCCGTGCACCACATCCACCGACGCCGCCAAGCCACTGCGTGCGAGCGTGGCCTGCGCCAGGGCCACCTTGTCGGCGGCAAGCTCCACGGTGGTGACATGCCCACCGATCGCCGCAGCCGCCTCGGCCAGCCACACCGTCGAATAGCCGTTGGAGGTACCGATTTCGAGAACGCGGCGCGCGCCGGTGGCACGCACCAGCACGGCCAGCAAGGCACCGGTGTCCGGAGTGATGTTGAGCATGCGCCGGTCGCGCGCGGACTCGCGCGCGTCGTTGGCGCTGCCAAAGCGCGCCAGCTCGTCCTTCAATGCCTGCAGATCGCTCGCCACGCCCTTACTCCTTGCCCGCTGCCGATGTGGCGGCAAGACCGCCGCACACCTGGCACACCACCACCGCACCGCCGACGGATGAGCGCCCTGGCGCAGCCTCTTGCCTAACGGCGCAGCCACGCCACCAGCAGGGCGGCCGAGCCGGCGCCGCCGCTGATCCAGCTCCACACCGGCACCGTGCCCAGGTACCAGCCATCCGGGTGCAGGCCGTACAGCACCGCGGCGACCACCAGCAGCCCGCTGCCGGTGATGGCGGTGACCACGCGGGTCTGCAGCTTGCGCAGGCTCGCATCCAGCGCGCGCAGCTCGGCCGAGCGGATCTCCAGTTGATGCCGCCCTTCCACCTGCTGCTTCAACCAGCTATGTACCAGGCGCGGCATGTCCGGTGCGTGCGTCATGATTTCCGGCAGGCGCTTGCTCAACTCACCCAGCACCCGGCGCGGGCTGTAGCGCTCGCGCAGGATGCGCTCCAGCACCGGCCGCGCCACTGCCCAGATGTCCAGCTTGGGATCGAGTTGCCGGCCCACGCCTTCGATATTGAGCAGCGTCTTTTGCAGCAGGATCAATTGCGGCTGCAGGGTCAGCTCGTAGCGCTGCGCCACGCGGAACAGTTTGATCAGCACCTGCGCCAGCGAGATTTCCGACAACGGCCGGGTGAAATACGGCTCGCACACCGAGCGCGCGGCCGCTTCCAGTTCGTCGATGCGCACGTTCGACGGCATCCAGCCCGCCTCCACATGCAACTCGGCCATGCGGCGGTAATCCTTGTGGAAGATCGCCATGAAGTTCTCGGCCAGGTAGTACTGATCTTCCTGCGAGAGCTGGCCCATGATGCCGAAATCCAGCGCGATGAAGCGTGGGTTGAGGCGGCGCTCCGGGTCCGAATCGACCCAGATGTTGCCGGCGTGCGCATCGGCGTGGAAGAAGTTGTCGCGGAACACCTGCGTGTAGAACACGCGCACGCCCTTGGCCGCGAGCGCCTTGCGGTCGATGCCGGCGGCATCGAGCTTGACGATGTCATCGGAGGGAATGCCGTACACGCGCTCCAGCGTGAGCGCGCGTTCGGCGGTATGCGACCAGATCACTTCCGGCACGTACAGATCGTCCGAGCCTTCCCAGAACCGGCGCAGCACGCTGGCATTGGCGCCTTCGCGCTGCAGGTCGAGTTCGGCCGACAAGGTGCCCTCGATCTCGGCCACCACCTCGCGCGGACGGATCTTGTCGGCGCGCGGGTGGGTGCGTTCGACCAGCGTAGCCAGCGAATGCAGCAGCGCGATGTCGGCATCGATCTGGCGCTCGATGTCCGGGCGCAGCACCTTTACCACCACGGCGCGGCGCACGCCATTGGCATCCGGCGGCAAGGTGGCCGCATGCACCTGCGCGATCGAGGCCGAGGCCAGCGGCACGGTGTCGAAGGAGGCGAACGCCACACTGACCGGCAGGCCGAGCGCGCCTTCCACGATCAGGCGTGCGGCCTCGCCATCGAACGGTTTGACCCGGTCCTGCAGCAGGGTGAGTTCTTCGGCCACGTCGGCCGGAATCAGATCGCGCCGGGTGGAGAGAATCTGCCCGAACTTGACGAAGATCGGCCCCAGTTCCTGCAACGCCAGGCGCAGCCGCGCGCCACGCGATTGCGCGGCGATTTCGGCGCTGGCACGCGGCACGAAGGGCTTTGCCAGGCGCAGCCAGCGCTCGGCCGGGGTGCCTTCCAGCAAGGCGTCCAGGCGGTAGCGCAGGATCACCCGGCCGATGCGGCTTGCCCGCAGGATCGCCTTCATACCGCGCCTCCGTTCGTGCGCAGGCGGCTCACGCGTGCGGCCAGCCGTTCCACATCGTCGCGCAGCTCGTCCACGTCGTCGTGGAAGGCTTCGAGCTCGGCACGTGGCACTACATCGCGCGATTCTTCAGTGACGAATTCGGCCGCGCTCTGCGCCAGATCCACTGCACTGCGCCGTGCCTGCTGAAGCGCTGCACGCACCGCACCGGCAATCTGCACGCCCAGGATGTCGCCGAACACCGCCACGAACGGTAACTGCCAATCCGGGTCGAAGCGGCCGGCCAGCTGCTGCAGCTGACGCGCCAGTTCGGCATCGCCTGAGACCTTGAGCCGGCCGGCCGGCGGGCCGCTGCGCCGTGCCTTGGCCAGCAGCGGCAGTTGCCCGAGCAAGCCGGCCAGGCTGCTGCGCACCGCCAGATCCGGCTCCTGCGCCGGGTCGACCGGGCCGACCAGCAACCGGCGCTCGTGCACGCGGATCTGCAGGGCCAACGCGGGCGCGTCCAGGGTCAGCGCAATGCGCTGGCCTTCCAGCGGCAACAGGGCGTCGCGGGTATCCGGGTCCAGCGCCAGCGCGCGATTGAGCGCGGCCTGCAGGGCCTGGCCGGCGAGCGGCTTGAGGGAATTGAAGAGTGATCCGGGCATGGCCGCATTCTACCGTCCCTGCATGTCGCAGCTGGCTGACGATGATGGGACGCTGCACACCTAAGGCTGCCGCGGCGTCCATGGCATGCGCTTGCTTGGCGGTGGAGCGATCGATGCAGCGGTCGCTGCCTGGAGGGCCTGGCCTGCCGGCGCTGTGCGGCGGCGCGTGGGTAGGCTGCACTCGCTGCGCTGGGCGGGCGGCCCATTGCGACCATCGCGCCCTGCGGTGAGCAGTGCGGCGTCCGTGCGGATTTGCCGGCCGCACGCGATCTGCCGACTTCCTTCGGCCGGCCGGTCACGGGCATGCTGGCGCCCTTCTCGAACAGTTGGCAGGAGCAGGCAATGCGCAAGATCCGGGTCGGTCTCATCTTCGGCGGCAAATCGGCCGAGCACGAGGTCTCGCTGCAGTCGGCGCGCAACGTCCTGGAGGCGCTGGACCCGCAGCGCTTCGAGCCGGTGCTGATCGGCATCGACAAGCAGGGCCAATGGCATCTGAGCGCGCAGGACGGCTTTCTGCGCGATGCAGACGATCCGAGCCGGATCGCCTTGCACCGCAGCGGTCACGCAGTGGCGGTGCTGCCCGGCGCCGAGCAGGCGCAGCTGCGCCCGGTGGAGTCGGAGCAGGCGCTGGCGCAGATCGATGTGGTGTTTCCGATCGTGCACGGCACCCTGGGCGAAGACGGCTCGCTGCAGGGATTGTTGCGCATGGCCAACCTGCCCTTCGTCGGCTCCGGCGTGCTGGGCTCGGCGCTGGCAATGGACAAGGACATGGCCAAGCGCGTGCTGCGCGATGCCGGCCTGGAGGTGGCGCCGTTCGTGTGCTTCAACCGCCACACAGCCGCGCACGCCGATGTGGATGCGCTGATCGCGCGGTTCGGGCTGCCGTTGTTCGTCAAACCGGCCAACCAGGGTTCTTCGGTCGGCGTCAGCCGGGTGCGCAGCGCAGCGGACTTCGCCGACGCGCTTGCCCTGGCGTTGGCATACGACCACAAGGTGCTGGTGGAAGCGGCCATTGCCGGACGCGAAATCGAATGCGCCGTGCTCGGCAATGCCACCCCGCAAGCCAGTGTCTGCGGCGAGGTGGTGGTGCACGACGCGTTCTATTCGTACCAGACCAAATACATCAGCGCCCATGGCGCCGACATCGTGATCCCCGCCACGATCGACGCACGGACGCAACAGCACATCCAGCAGGTCGCCGTGCAGGCCTATCAGGCACTGGACTGTGCCGGCATGGCACGGGTGGATGTCTTTCTGGACGCGGACGGGCGCATCGTGATCAACGAGGTCAACACGCTGCCCGGATTCACCCGCATCAGCATGTATCCCAAACTCTGGCAGGCAAGTGGACTGGACTACACAAGCCTGATCACGCAATTGATCGACCTGGCATTGCAGCGGCATGCCGACGACCAGTTGCTGCGCAGCGCGCTACCCACGCACCCATGACCGCCGCTCCCCTGCGCGCGATACAACCGTGCGACGCACCGGCCTTGCTTGCGCTCAACAATGCACATGCCACCGAGTTGTCGTTGCTCGATGCCGACGGGCTGACTGCGCTATTGCGCAGAGCCTGGCATGCGCGCGTCGTTGCGCCGGCCGATGGCCTGTTGATTGCGCTGGATCAGGATGCCGCCTATGCCAACGCCAACTTCGCGTGGCTGGCCGAGCGCTTTGCGCGCTTCGTTTATGTCGACCGCATCGTGATCGCCGCACATGCGCGGCGGCGCGGCCTTGCCATGCAGCTGTATGGCGACCTCATCCGCAGGGCGCGCGCCGCAGCGCACCTGCGAGTGGTGTGCGAGGTGAATATCGAGCCGCCCAATCCGGCCTCGCTGGCACTGCATGAGCAGCTGGGGTTCGTGTCGATCGGCGAGACGGTACTGGCCAGCGGCAAACAGGTGCGCTACCTGGAAAAGCGGCTGTAATGCAGCGCACTGCATCGCGCAACCCAAAACGCACATGGCCCGCCTCCTTGCGGAAGCGGGCCATGTGAGCGCCGATCGGCAGCGCCGCTGCCGTGACGTATCGCGTTTAGGCGTTATACCTTGCCGCGACGGAACATCGAGATCACTGCCAGGATCAGGAACACCACGAACAGGATCCAGGCGATGTTGGTCGCCGCACCGGCGATACCACTGAAGCCCAGGACGGCAGCGATGATGGCGATGACGAAGAAGATGATGGCGTAATGCAGCATGGCAATGGTTCCAAAAGTTGTCGTGCCGAATCGGCGCAGACGTATCTTGTGGATGTGCCGGTCTTTATCGGGTGACGGCGATGTCGTTGGAAGATGAGGATCGCAGCCGATTGAGCCCTTCTTCGATGCTGATGCGCGGCACATAGCCGAAATCGCGGCGCGCCGGTTCCATGCTGTACCAGTGCGGCGTGCACAGCTGCTCCACCAGAAAGCGCGTCAACGGCACCTCGCCTGGCAGACGCAACAGCGGCCACAGCGTTTCACACACCGCGCCGATCCGGTACGCGGTCTTGAACGACAGCGAGCGCGTCACTGCCGGTGCACCGACCGCCGCCAGCAGGCGATTGAGCAACTCGCGCATCGGCAAGGGTTCGCCATTGGAAATGAAGTACGCCTTGCCTGCGCAGGCAGCGCCTGCTGCAAGGTGGTCGAACGCATCGAAATGCGCCTGTGCAGCGTTGTCGATGTACGTGCTGTCCACCAGGTTGCTGCCATCGCCGACCATGCGCAGGCGGCCGGCGCGTGCGCGCGCTGCCAGGCGCGGCAGCAAGTGATTGTCGCCCGGCCCCCAGATCAGCCGCGGACGCAAGGCGACGGTTGCCAGTTGCGCATCGTTGGCCGCCAGCACCGCACGCTCGGCAATCGCCTTGGTCGCCGCATATGCGGCACGCAGGTCTTCGCCATACGGCACTTCGTCGGCGCCGAGCCCTTCCACCGGATTGGTGGCGCGATGGGTCACGCTGGGTGTGGAGGTGTAGATCAGACGCGGTACGCCGTTGGCGCGACAGGCATCGAGCACGTTCTGCGTGCCCACCACGTTGGCCTGGTGATAGCTGTCGTAGCTCCCCCACGCGCCGGCCTTGGCGGCGTTATGGAACACCGCATCGATGCCGGCGAAGGCATGCCGCACCGCCTGCGGGTCGGCCAGGTCGCCGCGGATCTGGCCCACGCCCAGCGTCTGCAGCACGGGGTAATCGCCGCGCTGGAAGCTCACCACTTCGTGCCCACGCGCACGCAACCCGCGGCACAAGGCCTGACCGAGAAAACCGCCACCACCGGTCACCAGAATCCGCACGCACCACCTCCATTGCAAGAACGTAAAGAAGAACGACTACCCGCGCGCGTGGCGCTACACGCCGACGCAGCGGTGTCACGCAGCAGCCGATGACGCACGCTGCTGCGCCGCCCAGACTGCCAACGTTTCGCGGCCGATCTTGGCGTTGTGGCGGATGTCCACCGGAAAGCCGGAATGGCGCAGGAAACGCGCGATGCCCGCAGTATGCGGGTGCGCCGCGCCCAGCGCGCGCAAATCGGTTTGCACCTGCGCAAATGCCGACGCCGGTACGCCCGGCTGCAATTCCACGCACAACACGGGCTGTTGTTGCCCGGGTGTGCCCACACCGACCAACGCGGTCCGCCGCACCTGCGGATGTACGTTGAAGACCGGCTCCACCTGTTCGGTGTACAGCGGGCCGGTGGCCGTTTCCACGCGGTGGGTCTTGCGCCCGCAGAACCACAAGCGGCCGTCGGCATCGAAATAGCCGACATCGCCCATGCGGTGCACGATGCGCTCGCTGCCATCACGGCGGCGCTCGCGGATCTTGGCGATGCGTGTGGCCGCATCGCGATTGAAATAGGTGTCGGTGGTGGTGGGGCCGGCGACAGTGATTTCGCCGACCTCGCCCGTGGCCAGCACGCGCGCACCACTCCACTCGGCAATGGCCGCATCGTCGATGGCGATGATGCGCACCTCGTTGGGTGCGACCACCTGGCCCACGCAGGTGCCGGCGCCGGCCTCGGTGGCCGCGCGTGTGGCATCCAGCGTACGTCCTTCGATCGCGGCCACCGGCAGGCATTCGGTGGCGCCGTACGGGGTCCAGAACTGCGCATCGGCTGGTAGCAGCGCACGGATCCTGGCCACCACATCCGGCGGCACCGGTGCACCGGCCGAGGTGGCCAGGCGTACGTTGGGCAGCGGCTGGCCATAGTCGGCCAACACGCGCATCAGCGCAGGCGAGCCGAACAACTGGGTGACACCGAAGCGCGCAATGGCATCGTGCAACTTGCGCGGATCGGCGGTGGCCGGGCGCGTCGGGTCCATGTCCGGAATCACCGAGGTCAGCCCCAGGGCCGGGTCGAACAGGGCGAACGGCGGAAACGTCGGCAGATCCACACCGCCGGGCTGCATGCCGAACGCATTGCGCAGCAATTCGATCTGCCCGACAAAATGCCGGTGCCGGTACACCACGCCCTTGGGCACGCCGGTCGAGCCGCTGGTGAACAGGATCGCGGCCACATCGTCCGGCGCAGTGTCGGCCAGCTGACTTCCGGCGCCGGCGCCATCGCGCTCCACGCGCGCCAATGTCACCCCACCCCAACCGTAACGGCCGCCGACGCTGACGATCCGTTCCGCTGAGCGCGCCCACCGCAACAGACGGCGCGCCAGCTGCGCAAGCGGAATGCCGATAAATGCCTGCGGCTGCGCTTCGTCCAGGCATTGCTTGAGCGCACGCTTGTCGATGCCCGGATCCACCAGCACCGGCACCGCGCCGGCCTTGAACAACGCAAACATCAGCAGGAAGAACTCCGGCGACGGCCGCACCATCACTACCGCACGCACGCCACGGCCGATGCCATGCAAGGCCAGGCCAGCGGCGATCGCATCGCTGCGCGTGTCCAGCTCGGCATAGCTCAAGGTCACATCGTAGGCGGCAAATCCGTTGGCGGCACGGCGGCCCGGGCAACGGATGGCGATCTGGTCGGGGCGCGCGAGCGCCAGCTGCGGCAAGGTAGCGGCGATATTGCAAAGAGTCGTCATCGCCGCATTATCACCCATGCGCCGACGGTGCCGGCCGCTTGATCGCGCACGTCGCTACGCTGGGGCGTGCCCACAGCGCGGCTGCGCCTGCCAAGGTGACTGCGCGTCACCTGGGCGCAGCGTTCGCGCGAGCCGCTCCGCGTTGCGCACACACGTGCCAGTTCGAACTACGCAGATGAACCGCTAACCCGCGCGCGGCCGTGCCACTTGTATCGCGGCGTGGTTCGGTCAGAATGCCGCGCTCCCCACGCGATTTCGCCGCGCCAGGCCCGGCTTCCATGGCACACCCCTGCCTTACCTGCGGCGCCTGCTGCGCCTTTTTCCGCGTCAGTTTCCACTGGAGCGAAGCCGATCCCGCGTTGGGCGGCAGGGTGCCGATCGAACTGACCGACGCATTGCGCACGCACGAGCGGGTGATGCGCGGCACCTCGCAATCGCAACCACGCTGCATCGCCCTGGACGCCGACATCGGCCGGTACAGCCGTTGCAGCATCCACGACCGGCGCCCGTCGTCCTGCGCCGCCGTTCCGGCCTCGCTGGAATTCGGGCAGCGCAGTGCGCAGTGCGATAAATCGCGCCTGGCGCATGGCCTGCATGCGTTGACCGAGGCCGACTGGGCTGGCGTGGACGATGCACAACGCAACCCGTTGCCGACGCTGTAACGCGCAGCACGCACGCAGTGCATCCCTGAAGACGGCCGACGCATCGCCTGCACCACCGGTCCGCTGCATCGCCTCGCATTTGCTTGGTACCGCTCGCAGCTATCGAGCACGTGCGATCCAATGCCGGCGGCAAGGCGTTACAACGGATTGCGCTCCAGAAACGCGCGGATCGCCGGTACCAGCACCTCGTGCTTGTCTTCCAGCACGTAGTGGTTGGCATCCTCGAATGCAGTCACCTCGGCATTCGGCAACGCCTTGCGAAAGCCAGCCAGGAAATGCTTGTCGAAGCAGATGTCGCGCAAGCCCCAGGCGATGAAGGCCGGGCGATCGGCGAACGAGGGCAACGCCTGCGCCGAGCGCTCCAGCAACGACCAGCCCTTGTCGGCGGGCGACAGCGGGATGTCCTGCATGAAGCGGATGGTGGAGATGCGGTTGCGCCAGTTGTTGTACGGCGCGACATAGGCACGCCGCACGGCGGCCGGCATGCGGCGCGACACCCCAAACCAGGATGCGCCGGACGAAAACGCATTGAAGGTGCGGATGAACCATTCGCCCGGCCGCCAATGGCGCCCCATCGCAATCTGCCAGGGCATCGGCTTTTCCGGCGGCAACGGGAACGCTGCGGTGTTGGTGATCACCAGCCGTTTGACCTGCGCGTGGTGCGACAGCGCCCAGCCGAAGCCGATCATGCCGCCCCAATCGTGCACCGCCAACGTGACCGGACCGGTGATGCCCAGATGCCGCAACAGCGTGTCCAGATCGTCCACGCGCGATTGCAGCGTGTACGCGTAACGCGGCTGCGCGTCGGGCGCATCATCGGGCTTGTCGGACAGCCCCATGCCGATGTGGTCGGGCACGATGCAGCGGTAGCGATCGGACAAGCCACTCACCAGGTTGCGCCAGAGATAACTCCACGACGGGTTGCCGTGCAGCATGATCACGACCTCGCCATCGCGCGGACCTTCGTCCAGGTACGACATCGCAATGCCGGGACGCACCTCAAGGCGCTTGGGAGTGAAGGGATAGCCTGGGTAGTTCATTCCGAAGGGATCCGGTGTGTTTCGAGAAGCGCGAAAGGGGCAGGCGTACGCCTGGGCGATGCAGAACAGACTCCAGCAGTGATGACATGCTGGGCCATATCAGGCGGCAGCACCGATGCATGCAATTGCAGAAGTCATGGATGTCATGACATTGCCCGCGGACCTGTCCGATAAGGTGGCAGTTGATGACCGTCAGCGGAGAGCAATTGCAGGAATGCCGGATGCAGGAACAGCTTTTCCTTGCCCAAGCGCTGTTCCTCGAGCACACCAATCGCCACCAGCTCCTTTAGATGACGCGCGGCGGTCTGGCGCGTGACCCCCACCACGTCCACGACATTTTGAATGCGGCAATACGGCTGATTGAAGATCACATCGGCAAGCTCGCGGCTGTACGCCTTGGGTGCGAGGCTGCGGACATGATCGCGCGCCTGCGCCTCCAGGCCGCGGATCGCCTGGATCTTTGCGGTTGTCCACGCAGCAGTCTCTGCAACGGCAGCAAGCATGTAGTGGATCCATTCGGCCCAGTGCCCATGCCGGGTCACGTCCAGCAGCAGGCGGTAATAATCGCTGCGATGGCGAATGATGTAGCGCGACAAGTACAGCACCGGCACATCGAGCAATCCCTGTTCGATCAACATCAGCAGATTCAGCACCCGCCCGGTGCGACCGTTGCCATCGGTAAACGGGTGGATCGCTTCGAACTGGTAATGCGCAACCGCCATCCGAATCAACGGATCGACATCGGTGTGTTCGTGGATGAAACGCTCCCAGTTCGCGAGTTTGTCTCGCAGCAGCGTTTCGCCCACCGGCGGGGTGTAGATGATCTGCTGAATCTGGTCGTTGGCCAACGCGGTACCCGGCACCCGACGGATCTGCATCTGCGCCGCTTTGATGCGGCTGCACACCACGACGGCAGTATCGGTACACAGCGGCCGCTGCTGGAGCGATTGAAATCCCTCGTACAACGCACTGCGGTAACGCAGCGCTTCTTTGGTCGCGGGATTCTGGGCACGCTCCTGGTCGTCTGCGTAACGAAATAAATCGTCAGTGGTCGTGACGATGTTTTCGATCTCCGAGCTGGCCTGCGCCTCCAGGATCGGAATCGTATTGATCAGCACGGCCGGGTTGGGCAATAGCGCGGTGGCCTGTTTCAACTCGGCCAGGGCGGTGCGGGCAACGATGCACGCCTTGAGCAGGCTCCGTGTTTCGATATCTCCCGCCGGCGGCAGCGGCGCAAGCGCGTTGTGCGGCTTGGTCGGGTCGAAGGCGGGCGTGTCGTCCATGTCACGGGCTCATGTCGCGAGAACGAACATGATGCAGGGACGCGTTCTAAAAATCCATTTTTTTTAACGCGTCCCCGCCCGGGTAGTCACCAGACCACTTCCGCCATCGAGCAGTTCAGCCCCGAGCCAATGCCCATCAGCGCGATGCGGTCGCCCTTCTTGAGGCGGCCGAGCTCCTTGAGCTTGCTCAGCACGATCGGCACCGAGGCCGGACCGATGTTGCCGTGCTCGCCGAAGATGGTCATGACCTTGGCCGGATCGATACCAAACGACTTCACGAATGAAGCGGTGTGCGGGCGGCTGACCTGGTGGATGACGAACTGGTCCACTTCGTCCACCGCCCAACCCAGCACCTGCTTGGCAGCCACGAAGGTCTTCTGCGCCAGCTTGATGCCTTCGATCAGCAGCAGGCGGGTATCGGTGACCATCCGGTCCAGGTTGCCCCGGCACAGCTTGTTCCATTCTGTGGCCGAGCGGGTCACGCCGCCCTTGTAGCGCGGGGCGTCCGGTACCAGCTCGCTGCGCGCCATCACCATGGCAGCGGCACCGCAGCCCAGGGTCAGGGCGGCCAGTTCGTTGCGGAACTCCTCTTCGGTGACATCCGGCGAGGTCATCCGCTCCAGGGTCTTTTCATAGACCAGGTTGGCGGTTTCGCCATCGACGACCAGCGCGTAGTCGATCTCGCCGCGCTCGAGCATGCGCGCGGCGATGTCCATGCCGTTGATGAAGGCAAGACAGGCATTGGCCACGTCGAAGGTGACGCAGTGGTCGCCCACGCCCAGGTTGCCGGACACGATGGAGGCGGTGGACGGCTCCAGGTAGTCGCGGCTCACCGAGGTGTTGACCAGCAGGCCGATCTTCTCGATGCCGATGCCGGCATCGACCAGCGCCTTGCGCGCGGCCTGGGTGGCGGCGTCGGAGGCCTGCACATCCTGGTCCCACAAGCGCCGTGCATGGATACCGGCAACGTCGCCCAACACGTCGGTCTTGATCCCGAGGCGGTCGTAGGTCGGTTGCAGGCGCTCGTTGATTTCCTTGGAAGTCAGCGTATGCGGCGCATCAATATGCGCCAGTCCCGCGATGGAGACATTCTGGAAGAGCATCGAAGTAGCGCCATGGCGTCAGGCGAGGGGGCGTTAGTCTAGCTGCTGGCTGGTTTTACCGCATCTTTACATTTGAATGGACTGCGCCCCAGCCCAACGGTTCAGCGCGGCGGGCAGCGGAAGGCGCTGAAACGCTGGCTTCCCTCGGCCGGCTGGCCTTGCGCCTGCACCGCGTTGGCGTTGGCGCCCGGTGCCTCGTTGCGCGCCAGGGTTTCCAGTTCCTCCTGCACCCGCAACGGGTTGCGGTTGTAGAAGCCGACCTTGCTCTTGACCGTCACCACCACCTCGCCCTGCTGCTGACAGCCAGCGGGCACAGGGCCTGCGGACAGGACCTGCACGCTCTTGCCGCTTTGTTCAATCGGTACCCAGGTGCACGCCGCCGTAGTGGTGGCAACCAGAACAGACAGCATCAGCACGCGCATACGTCATCACACCTGTGGGCAAAGCCGGATTGTGCCGCAGTTGGCCGGCGGCTTCGTGCGTGCTGCGCGCCCAGCACACGACCCCATTCAGCGCACCCGACCGTGGCGAGACGACCGCGTTCCCGCAGACGCAGCGCCGTCCGCTGCCCACCGTTGCGTCCGGGTGTCCGGACACGGACACCTGAGACTGCAAAAAACACCATGAAAAACAATGACTCCCGGGTGGCATGCGGCTTGCTCAGCTACATACACGCCCAGATGCCGAATCTTGAAGCTGACTTTTAACTGAACAATTAGCCAGACGACAAAAAACTTCTTGCGCGTACTGAAACGGTGTACTACCTTACTACCACACCACTGATTAACCACACCAAGAGACCTCGCCATGAAGACCCAGACCCTGCGCATCGCCCTCTCCGCCGCCCTGTTTGCCGGCGCCAGCCTGGCCGGTGTCGCCCAGGCGGCCAAGCTGACCACCCTGGACACCGTCCAGGTCCGCCCGGCCGCCGACCAGATTGCCCAGCAGGCCCTGGAACGCAGCAGCGACATCCGCACCCTGGCCGCCGTGCAGGTGCGCCCCTCCGCCGAACAGGTGGCTGAATTGGCCGCCGAACAGGCTGGCCCGCGCATCGTCACCCTGGCTGCGGTGCAGGTGCGTCCTTCGGCCGACCAGCGCGCCGAACTTGTGGTCCGCAGCGCCACCGCCGCCACCCAGACCGGCGTTGGCCAGGCGGCTGCGGCCGTCGGTGCGTTGATGGGCCAGGTCATCGTCAACCTGCCGGTGCCGCAGCTGCAGCCCTCGCCCGCCGAACTGGAAGCGCTGGTCAGCGCCACCGTCGGCCTTTGAGCACGCGCGCAGCTACACTTGCGCGCATGCCAGCACCCGTCCTCGATGTCATCCTGTTTCAACCGGAAATTCCGCCCAACACGGGCAATGTGATTCGCTTGTGCGCCAACACCGGCGCGCGCCTGCACCTGATCGAGCCGCTGGGCTTCGACCTCAGCGACAAGCAGCTCAAGCGCGCCGGCCTGGACTATCACGAATACGCACCGTTGCAGGTGCATGCCGATCTGCCGGCTGCTTTGGCGGCCATCGGTCCCAAGCGTGTCTTCGCGCTGAGTACCCGTAGCACGGTGCGCTATGACACTCCGCAGTTCGCCGATGGCGATGCTTTTCTGTTCGGCCCGGAAACGCGCGGCCTGCCGGCCGAGGTGCTGGAGTCGATCCCGCCGCAGCACCGGCTACGCCTGCCGATGCGCCCGGACAACCGCAGCCTCAATCTGTCCAACACCGTTGCAGTGATGGTGTTCGAAGCCTGGCGGCAGTGGAATTTCGCTGGCGGCCAGTAGCCGCAGATTGCGCGCAACCATTCGCGCCGACGCACCCGCGGCCCATGCGCCGGGCCACGTGCACGGTGGGATCTCCAGTGACGCGCATGGATCTACAACGAAGACTCGCCAACCGTGCTGGCTGCCCGGTCGACGGAGAGAGGCACCCATCGACCGGCCCTGGCGGGAACGATGAGGCATGCCACGTCATCTGCACGCCCGTGGCGCGTCCTAAGACGACAAGACGCGGTTCCGGTCAGACCACACCTGGCCATCCTCGCCAGTGCAGTGCAGTGCAGTAACGAAAGCGCAAGCTGCAATGGCTGTCGGTCAATCGGCGCGTCCTTGCGCGCACCCTGCGCCGATCACAACACTGTCTGCGCCTGTACCGACGTCGCCGCCTGCAACATGCCGCGGCAACCGGCCCACAACGCCACGGCCAGCAACGCGATCGCGCCCAATGCCAGAAACGCGATGCGGTAGCCGAAGGCATGCGCCAGCCAACCACCGAACGCCGGGCTCAGTGCCGCGCCCACGCCCTGCACCGTCATCACCGCACCCTGGCCGACATTCACGCGACCGGTGCCTTGCAACAACCGCGCCACCAGCGCCGGCACCACCACGCTTTGCAGGCCGGCGCCCAGCCCATCGAGGATCTGCACCGGGAACACGCCCCAGCCATGGATCACCGAGGCCGCCACCAGCGCGCGCAATGGCAACGCCATGAAGGCCACCAGCAGCACCCACCAGTGTCCATGTACCCGAATCCAGCGCATCGCCAACAGTGCAACGACAATCATCGTGGCCTGAGCCACCACGATGGTGGTGGCGGTCAGCGCACTCGGGTCGCCGGCATGCGCCGCCACGATCGCCATGCCGTACAACGGCAGCATCGCCGCATTGCCCAGATGGAACAGCCCCAGCGTGACCGCCAGCAGCGCCAGCGGGCGGCAGGTCAGCAACACGCGCCAGCCACTGAGCGCATCGCCGCCATCGCTTGATGCCAGACCGCGTGCTGCGCGGTGGTCGATCGCCGCGGCTGGAATCGCCAGCACCGCTACCAACGCCAGAACGCCGAAGACCGCAGTCAGCACGAACACCGCAGCAAAACCGTAGCGCCAGCCCAACCAGCCGGCCAATACCGCCGCCAGCATGTTGCCGGCGTGGTTGGCCACCTGGTTGCGCGCCAGCTGATGGTCGAAGCCGCGCGCATGTACCAGGCCCAGCGTGATGCCGGTCAGCGCCGGGCCGATGCCGGCCGCCGCCAAGGCCGAGGCGATCTGCGCGGCAGCCACGCCCGTCGAGGTCGGGCGCAGCCAGATGAGCGCGGTGGCAAGCAGGATCGCCAGACAGCCGATGACCACCACGGCGCGCTTGCGCCGGGTCGCATCCACCAGCGCGCCGGCCGGCGTGGTGGCGAGCATGCCGGCCATGCCGCCCATGCTCATCACCGTGCCGATCGCCGCCACCGACCAGCCCTTGGATTGCAGGAACACGCTGAGGAAGGGTCCCAGCCCATCCTGCACATCGGCCACGCTGAAGTGCAGTGCTTCCAGCGCGCGTGTGCCGCGCGGCCTGGCCCTGGTCATCGGCATGGCAGTGCTCCGCTGCCGGATGCACTGCCAGCGCATGCACAGACACGCAGGGCACACCGCAGGACACGCATCTCAACCGCACGCGGTGGCTGCATGTCCGGCTCCTAGTGTTTGGGCTTGGGCTTGGGTTTGTGCGCAGGGCCGTGCGGATGCGCGATCTGCTTCAGCGTCGCCGCCTTGCCACCCAGGGCATGGGCATGGATCAGCACACCATGCGGCGTGGCCTTGGTTTCGCCTTCGGCCACTAGCGGCTTGCCGACCACCAGCTGTCTGGCGAAGTCGCCACCGGCATGCGGTGGAAACCGCACCGTGACCGCATCGTCCAGCAGCACGCCGTGCACCTGCCCGTGCGGGCCGTGCAGCAGCCGGGTGATGGTGCCCGTGTGCCGGCTGACCTCCGGCTTGGGCGGCTTGCCGGGCGGCTTGGGCTTGGGTTTGGCATGCGGCCCATGCGGGCCTTCGTCGAGGATGCGTTTGCCGCCATCCGGATCGATCGCCAGCGCCACCAGCATGTCCACGTCGCGCGGCTTGAGGCCACGCACGGTGAGCGTGCTGCCCGGCTTGAGCGCCTTCAGCAACGCGGCCGACAAATGCGGCGGCGTGTGCACCTCGGTGCCGTCGGTGAGCAGCAGGCCGTCGATATCGGCCTTGGGATTGAGCAGGAAACGCGCCAGGGTGCCGTGGGTGGCGGGCAGGAAATCAGGGTCGACCCAATGCATGGAATACTCCGAAGAAGAAACCGGCGACGCCGGTCAAGCCGTTGGCCACGCGCTCGGCGCGGCCAACGGAGGGAACAACGCACACGAAACGTGCAGTCCGGCTCAACGGCCGGCCGGCGGAACCGGAGCGCCCGGCGGCGGTGGCGGCAGCGGGCCATCCGGACGCGGCGCGCTGAACAGCGCACGCAGCGAGGCGCGGTCGCGCCCCACCTGGGTGGCCTCGATCGCACGACCGTCCGGAGTGGCCACGCCAAATCCGTTGGCGCTCAGTGGTGCGCCCACGCGCAGCAGGTCGCTGAACTGCAGCGCCAGATGCGGCGGCATCCGCACTACCGTGCCATCGCTGACCAGCGCCCCATGGACCTCGCCGGCCGGCCCATACACCAGGCGCTGGATCGTGCCGTCGGACTGCAGCGGGGTGAGCTGGCCCGGGGTCGGCGGCGGCGGTGGCGGCGCCCCGAAGGCGGGTGGGCGGTCGACCACCTCGCGGCCGCTCCGGCCGGAGCGGATCGAGCTGACCCGCAGCACGGGCAGATTTCCCAGGCGGAAGCCCTGCACGACCACGTTGTCGCCGCTACGCACAGCCGCTTTCACCTCGGTGGACAGATGCGGTGGAAACCCGACCTGGGTACCGTCGCGCAGCCACAGTCCGTCGACTTCGCCATTGGGATTGAGCAGAAAGCGCTCCACGCTCCCGCTCACACGCACCGGCGTGGCGGCGACGGGGGTCGGCGGGGCCGGCGGGCTGCCGACCGGGCCATTGGGGGCCGGCGGCGGTGGCGGGGCGGCAACCTGGGCGGCGGCGGCGCCGATGGTGCAGGCCAGGGCAATTGCAAGAACGGTCTGACGCATCATGGGGATGTCTCCAGCGCGGCGGAAAGGAGCCGCGTGCCGACAAGCAAAGCAGCAATCATGCCAACCTTTAAATCCTTGTTTTACAGGGCTTGTTCAATCAGATCGCGCGGAGGAGACGTCTGCGTTTCATCCACCCTGTCCGCTTCGGGGACACCTGCCGGCTGTCTGCGACCACTCCGCGCGCGCGTCACAGGCCGTATTCCTCCAGCTTGCGATAGAGCAGTTGCCGGTGGATTCCGAGCCGCCGCGCGGCCTCGGCACGGTTGCCCCGGCTCTGCGCCAGGGCGGACTGGATCATCTGTTTCTCCAGCCGTGCGACGGCCTCCGGCAGGGTTCCGGTCGGCTCCGGCACGATGGCGGGCGGCGGCTCGCTGATCTCGGCTAGTGCCTCGTCCAGATCGGCCGCATCGATGCTGGCTCCGCGCACCAGCACCTGGCTGCGTTGCATGACGTTGCGCAATTCACGCACGTTGCCGGGCCAGCTGTGCGCGAGCAGGCGCTCCTGCGCGGCAGGCGACAGGCGCTGCGCGCGCGCTGCGCTGGTGCCGAGGAAGTGCCTGGCCAGCAGCAGGATGTCCTGGCCACGCTCGCGCAACGGCGGCAGTTCGATCGGCACCACGTTGAGCCGGTACCGCAGATCGCTGCGAAAGCGTCCATCGGCCACGCAGGCCGCCAGGTCGCGATGGGTGGCGGCCAGCACGCGCACATCCACGTTCTGCGGGCCGCTGCCACCCAACGGCGTCACCTCGCCTTCCTGCAGAAACCGCAGCAGCTTGGCCTGCATCGGCAGTGGCATGTCGCCGATCTCGTCCAGGAACAGCGTGCCGCCGTCGGCCTCGCGAATCAGCCCCAGACGGTCACTGCCGGCGCCGGAAAACGCACCCTTGCGATGGCCGAACAATTCGCTCTCCATCAGCTCCAGCGGAATGGCCGCGCAGTTGACCGCAACGAACGGCGCGTTGGCACGTGGGCTGGCGCGATGCAGGGCGCGTGCGGCCAGCTCCTTGCCGGTACCGGTTTCCCCGGTGATCAACACCGACAACTCGGACGCCGCCGCCAGCCCGATGCGCTTGTGCACCGTGCGCATCGCCGGGCTGTGTCCCACCAGCGCGTCGTCGTCCTCGTCTGGCGCGCGTGGCGTTTGCGTTGCTGCAGCCTGCGCATCGGCGCGACTGAGCAGCGCACGTTGCACCACCTCGACGATGTCGGCGCGGCCCACCGGCTTGACCAGATGATCGAAAGCGCCCAGCGTCATCGCCTCGATGGTATTGCCGCTGGACACATGGGCGGTGAGCATCACCAGCGGCACCTGACGCGACTGCGCATCGCCCTGGCGCGCACGCAGTACCGCGATGCCGTCCATGCCCGGCATGCGGAAATCCACGAACGCCATGTCGATCCCGCCTTCGCTCAGCCGGGCCAGCCCGTCCGGCCCGTTCTCGGCGGTGATCACGGTGTGCCCGAGCGAGCGCAAGGTGGCCTGCAGGGTCATGCGGAACGCGGCATCGTCGTCGATGATCAGGATGCGCGCCATGGCAGCTCCAGGATGAAATGGGTCTGCCCGTCGGCATGCGCGTAGCGCACCTGCCCGCCATGCGCGCGCGCGATCTCGCGCACCAGCGCTAGCCCCAGGCCATTGCCGTCGCTACGGCCACTGACGAATGGTTCGAACAAGTGCGCGGCGATCGGTTCGGCGATTGCAGCGCCGTGGTTGGAGACCTGCAGCTGCAGCGTGCCTTCCACCGCTGCCGCCTGCAGCGTGATCGCACTGCCCGGATCGGCGTGCTGCCCGGCATTGCGCAGCAGGTTGTGCACCGCGCGCCCCAGTTGCTGCGGGTCCAGGGTCCAGTGCAGCGGCGCAGCCGGCAGCAGCAAGCGGGGCGGCGGCGTGCCCGGCGGCAACGGACTCGGCTCCAGCAGCGTGGCCAGCCAGTCCTGCACCACCACCGTCTCCAGGTGCAGGCGGATCGGCTGCACCATGCCGAGCAGGCTCTCGACCACCCCGTCCAGGCGCCGGATCTGCGCCAGCATCATCTCGGCATGGGCCGCCGAGTCGGGGGTGGCCTCGCGCTGGGCGATTTCGTTCTCCACCGCCAGCCGCATGGTGGCGATGGGGTTGCGAATCTCGTGCGCCACCGTGGCGGTCATCCGGCCCAGCGCGGCCAGGCGTTCGTGCCGCGACAGTTCGTCGGCCAACCTGCGCGTCTGCACCAGCGCCTGCGCCGTACGTTGCGCATAGTCATTGACCGCCGCGCCCAGCCGATCCAGTTCCGGCGTACCGGTTGGCGGGATCTGCGGCGTCTCGGTGTCGGCGGCCAGCGCCTGCTCGATGCGCTGCAGGCGCTGGCGCCAGCGCCGCACCACCACGCCCAGCGCAATGACCGACACCGCCACCATCGCGAAGATCAACAGCATGCCGACGACCAGCGGCCGCCACGCATCGGCCTTGCTGGCCGGCACCCGCGTCATCGTCCATGCCGCACTGTGCGATGCCAACGGACAGGCGCTGATCAACAGGACCTCGCGGCTGCCGTCGCGGCGGTAGTGCACCGGCGTGTCCTCGCTCACGCTCTGCCGCGCGGTGTTGACGATGGTGGTCCATTCCGCAGCAGGAATGTCGGTCTTGTGATCGCTCCCGTCGTAGGTGGGGTACGCGTAGGCAACGAAACCCTTGTGCAGGTCCCACACGCCACCTTCCACACCTGGCGCATCGGCCAGCACCAAGTGCACCACCACCGCAGCCAGGCCAACGCCATCGTCGCCGGTACGCGCCGCCTCGCTCGCCCCGGCATAGCGCTGCACGATGCGCGCGCATTGCCCGCTCAATTGCTGCCGCGCTTCCTCCAGCCGCACTCCTTCGGTCTGCCGGTACAAGCCGTACAGCATCGTGGCCACGCCCAGACAGGCGGCCACGATCACCACCCAGATCAGCAACAGTTGCCGTAGCAGCGAACGGGGCATGGACGAAGCGGCCTGAAGAGGGCGGCCAGTGTGCGCGAGTGCAACTGAATTAACGCAGGTTGGTCTTGACCAGTTCGATCACCTCATCGCCACGCCCGCTCATCACCGCCTTGAGCAGGTACAGCCCCATGCCCTTGGCCTGTTCGAGCTTGATTGCCGGCGGCACCGCCAGTTCCTGGGTGGCGATGCGCACATCCACCAGCGCCGGACCAGAATGCGCAAAGGCCTGTCGCAATGCACGTTCCAACTGCGCCGATTCATCGACACGAATGCCGAGGATGCCCATTGCATTGCTCATCGCGGCAAAGTCCGGATTACGCAGCTCGGTGCCGGTATCCAGATACCCGGCCGCCTTCATCTCCATCGCCACAAATCCCAGCGATGCGTTGTTGAACACGACGATCTTCACCGGCAGATTCAACTGCGCCAGCGAAATGAAATCGCCCATCAACATCGCAAAGCCGCCATCGCCGGACAGTGAGATTACCTGGCGCCCCGGGAATGCCGCCTGTGCGCCCAGCGCCTGCGGCATCGCGTTGGCCATCGAGCCGTGGTTGAAGGAACCCAGCAGGCGCCGCTTGCCGTTCATGCGCAGATAACGTGCCGCCCACACCGTCGGCGTGCCGACATCGCAGGTAAACACCGCATCCTGATCGGCAATCTGGCTGATCAGCCGGGTTACGAACTGCGGGTGCAGCGGCTCGCCTGGGTCGGCCGGCACTGCCAGATCGTCCAGGCCTTCGCGCGCCTTGCGGTAGTGCGCAAGCGATTTTTCAAGGAACCCGCGCTCTTCGCGGCGCTGCAGCTGCGGCAGCAACGCGGCGATGGTTTCGCCGACATCCGCCGCAATGCCCAGCTGCAACGGCGTACGCCGCCCGAGCGCGCTCGGGTCGCGGTCCACCTGCACGATGGTGGCGTCCTTCGGATAGAACTGCCGGTACGGAAAGTCCGTGCCCAGCATGAGCAAGGTGTCGCAATTGAGCATTGCGTGGTAGCCGGAACTGAAGCCGATCAAGCCGGTCATGCCCACATCGAAGGGGTTGTCCCATTCCACGTATTCCTTGCCGCGCAGCGCGTGCACAATGGGCGCGCCCAGCGTATCGGCCAGTGCCACCACCGCATCGTGCGCGCCGGCACAGCCGCTGCCGCACAACAAGGTGACCGCCTTGCTCTGCTGCAGCAACTCGGCCAGCTGTTGCACGTCTTGCGCGGCGGGCAGCACGCGTGGCGCACGCAGCGCCGGCCATGCGCTGGACAGGTGCCTGTCCACTTCCAGCAAGGCGATATCGCCGGGAATCACCACCACGGCCACACCCTGCTGCAGGATGGCCGAGCGCATCGCCCGGTGCAGCACTTCCGGCAACTGCGCCGGATTGGTCACCAATTCCACGAAGTGGCTGCACTCGCGAAACAGCTCCTGCGGATGGGTTTCCTGAAAATAGTTCAGGCCGATCTCCGAGGACGGAATGTGCGCGGCGATCGCCAGCACCGGCTGGCGGCTGCGGTGACAATCGAACAGCCCGTTGATCAGGTGCAGATTGCCCGGCCCGCAGCTTCCCGCGCACACCGCCAGTTCGCCGGTGACCGCCGCTTCGGCGCCAGCGGCAAATGCGGCAACTTCTTCATGGCGCACGTGCATCCACTCGATGGTCTGCATCTCGCGCAGCGCGTCGGTCAGGCCGTTGAGGCTGTCGCCGGTCACACCCCAGATCCGCTCCACCCCCGCGCTCTGCAGTGTCTCGGCCAGAAACCGCGCCAACGTCTTCTTCTTCGCCACGATGCAGCTCCGCACTCATCCAGGAGCGTGCAATGCTCCCAGCGGCGATGTCAGTACAATGTGCTGACATGCGAAAGCAGCGGAAATTGCGGGGATTTTGCATTTCTGCACGGGGATCTCACATCGGTGCCGCACAAGCGTCATGCCGTCACGCTTTACGCGTGCGCTACGCGCATCGCTTGAGCGTCACAAGAAAGCGCAGCTGAATCTGGCGCGATGATTCATTCACTGGTCAGTCCAGAATTCATGTCGCGTTCCATCGAATAACGGAGAATTTACATCTCGGCAGCGAACGGCATCCGCCTCAGCGCCGGCCCAAACCATAAGTACAGGTATCGATCATGAAGAACTCACTGCTGGCCCTCGGCCTCCTCGCAGCCCTGCCGTTTGCGGCCTCCGCTGCTGAAAATCTCTCCTACAACTTCGTCGAAGGCGACTACGTGCGCACGCCGACCGAAGGTCGCGACGCCGACGGTTGGGGCCTGAAGGCGTCCTACGCCGTTGCTCCGAACTTCCACGTGTTCGGCGACTACAGCAAGCAGAACGCTGACGACAACGACAACGTGTTCGAAAGCTCCAACTCCGACTTCCAGCAGTGGGGCGTGGGCGTGGGCTACAACCACGAGATCGCCACCAGCACCGACTTCGTTGCGCGCGTTGCCTACCGCAAGCTGGACCTGGACACCCCGAACATCAGCTTCGACGGCTACAGCGTGGAAGCCGGTCTGCGTAACGCCTTTGGCGAGCACTTCGAAGTCTATGCCCTGGCTGGCTACGAAGACTTCTCCAAGAAGCGCGGCATCGACATCGGCGACAACTTCTACGGCCGCCTCGGCGCCCAGGTGAAGTTGAACCAGAACTGGGGCATCAACGGCGACATCCGTATGGATGGCGACGGCAACAAGGAATGGTCGGTCGGCCCGCGCTTCAGCTGGTAAGCCGCACGTTTGACTGCAGCGCGACTCTCTCCCGCGCTGCATCGGAAGCCCGGTCCCCCGACCGGGCTTCTTTCTTTTGTGCGATCGGTGAAGCCAGCAGCAGTTGGCGTCAGATGCCGCATTTGGCGTGGCGTTCGGGCAACGCACCACGTGCGTATCGTGATCGCAGCGCCATCGGCCAGGGTCGTTACAGCAAAAAGCCCGGCAGTGCCGGGCTTTTGCATTCTGCGCAGCGCACGCGGCGCGCTGGGTCACTCAGGTAAACAAGGTGTGCGGGTACTCGGGCTTGCGCTCGCGTGCCAGCAGGCCTTTCAAACCGGCCTCCGGCGTGATCTCGCCGTGCAGCACGGCGCGCACCGCATTGGAGATCGGCAGTTCGATACCGTGCTGCTCGGCTTGCCGCATCACCTCGTCGGCGGTCTGCACCGACTCGACCACCTGGCCGATCTCGCGGATTGCATCGGTCAAGCTCTGCCCACGCCCCAACGCCAATCCGAGCCGCCGGTTGCGCGATAGATCGCCGGTGCAGGTGAGCACCAGATCGCCCAGGCCAGCCAAGCCCATCAAGGTCTCCGGACGCGCGCCGATCGCCGCAGCCAACCGCAACATCTCGTTCAGGCCACGGGTGATCAGGCCGGCACGCGCATTGAGGCCGAGCTGCATGCCATCGGCTACACCGGTCGCCACGGCCAGCACGTTCTTCATTGCGCCGCCGAGCTCGGCGCCCACCATGTCATCGCCGGTATAGGCGCGGAAGGTGGGGCCATGCATGGCATCGGCCACGACCTGTGCAAACGCGGCATCGTCGCCGTGCACGGTGATGGCGGTCGGCAGGCCGAGCGTGACTTCCTTGGCGAAGGACGGCCCGGTCACCACGGCCAGCGGAACGGCCGGGCCGAGCAGATCGCGCGCCACCTCATGCAGAAACCGCCCGGACCCGGGCTCGAAGCCCTTGGTTGCCCACGCCACGCCGGCGTTGGCCGGACGCAGCGGTGCAATCAGCCGGATGGTTTCGGTGAAGGCATGCGAAGGCACCACCACCAGTATCCAGGCGGCATCGGCAATCGCTGCCTGCAGGTCGGTGGTGGCACGCAGGCTGTCGGGCAGTGGAATGCCCGGCAGGTAACGCGCGTTCTCGTGGGTGCGGTCGATGGTGTCCACCATCGCCGCATCGCGTCCCCACAGCACGGTCGGATGACCGTGCCTGGCGAGCAGCGCAGCCAACGCCGTGCCCCAGGAGCCGGCGCCGAGCACGGCGATTTTCCGGGTCGACTCGCTCATCGGCGCAGACAGTGCTTAGGCGTTGCCGGCCGGCTCGGAATCGGCCAGCGAGGTGCCTTCGCCCTGACGCTGACGCAGGGTTTCTGCGTACAGCGCTTCGAAGTTGATCGGCTGCAGGTAGAACGGCGGGAAGCCGCCGGCCTGGATCAGGTCGCTGACCAGGGTGCGCACGTACGGGAACAGGATGTTCGGGCACTGCGTGCCGAGCAGCACGTCGATCGCCTGCGGCTCCAGACCGACCAGGCCGAACACGCCGGCCTGCTGCACTTCGGCCACGTAGGCGGTCTTGCCACCGGCGGTGCAGGTCAGGGTCACGGCCAGCACGACTTCGAAGGCGTTGTCGTTGAGGCGCTGCACCTTCTGGTTGAGGTTCAGCTGCAGCTCGGGCTGGTTGGCATCATTGAAGACAGCCGGTGCATTCGGCGATTCGAAGGACACGTCCTTGACGTAAATCTTTTCGATGGTGAAGGCAGGGCCAGCAGCAGCGGCGTCGGCCGGCGCAGCGGCGCCGTTGAGGATTTCGTCGGACATTCCTAACTCCAGAAACGGTTCGGTGGATGCAGCGTTGAGTGATGCAGACGTGAAAGTGCGAGTCTCTCATGCCAGCAATGGGGGCTTGCGGGGGACCGCACAAGGCGGGTCAGCGGCCCTTGATCAGTGGCAGCTCGGCCATCTGCCAGGCAGCAATGCCACCTTCGAGCCAGTACACCTTCTCGAAGCCGGCTTTCTTCAGCGTCTTGGCCGCACCTGCAGAGGTGTTGCCGCTGCGGCAGACCACCACCACGGGAGACGCCTTGGCATTGGCCAGCAGCTTGCTGGCCGGGTCGAACTTGGCCAGCGCCACGTTGCGGCTGCCGGCGATATGGCCCTTTTCGAAATCGGCGGTGGGCGACAGGTCGATCACCAGCGCGTCTTCGCTGTTGATCAGGCGGGTCAGCTCGGCCGGCTTGAGTGCGCGGTACCCACGGAACAGGCGCGCGACCTCGGTGACGATCAGGGCGATGGTCAGGCCCACCAGGGCCAGCGACAACATGGGGTTGCGGCCGACAAAGGCCTGCAGCTCTTCGAAATTCACGGGGTCAGGGTCAGTCAAGCGGGCGGGAATTGTCGCACAGCTGGCGCACGCGACGGCCAGCGCGCGCAGGGCCGGGCTACTGGCCCTTCCACAGGTCGGGCAGGCCGTTGGCCAGCCACCAGCGTTTGTGCTCGGCGTCCCAGCGCCACAGCTCGATGCTGCGCACCAGCCGCTCGGCCTGGGTATTGCGGTTGATCACGCGCAGTTCGACCTCGCGGCGCAGGTCGCCATTGGCGTCTTCGCCCACGCGCAGCTCGCGGTAACCGGAAATCTGCACCTGCTCGTAGCGCGAACGTTCCAGGTCGCTGAGCGGATGCGCCTGCGCATAGGTTGGTTCGACAAAACCCTGCGCAGCATCGAAATCGCTCCAGCGCACTGCCGCCGTGTAGGCGGCCTGGGTGGTTTCCAGCGCGCGCGCCTGGGCGCGGCTGCCGGCGGTGGCCACCCCGCTCAGCATCGCCAGCCCCAGCAGGACGAGTGCTCCAATGACTGCACGCATGCGTAATCCCCCTTCCATCCAGCCCGCATCCTACCGTTTTGGAAACGCCACGAAGCGCCCGCTCAACGTGGCCGCTGCCGCGCCGGACCCCAGCGCGATCTGCGCGCGCATGCCGATACGCGCCTTGCCGCGCTGCCGGAAGGTGGACAGAAACGCATCCCAGCCGCCCAGCTCGGCCGGCTCGGCGTCGGCCACGAGTTCTTCGTAGACCGGCGCGACGTAGCGCAGCTGGCTGTCGGCGACATACACGTCGGCTTCGTGCCCGGCCAGTTGCAGCTGCAGCGTCAGCCACCCCCAGCTGGCCAGGGTCATCAGCGAGGCCAGGCTGCCGCCGAACGCGTTGGCCTTGTCGTTGACGTTGGCCTGCAGCGGTGCGCGCAGGCGCAGCGCGCCGTCGTGCAGCCCGTCGACGGCAATGCCCATCGACAGCACCGGCGGCATGGCGATGAACTGCTGCTGCAGCGACTGCAGGGCGGAGACGAGCGTGCACGAAGGAGTCATCGGAAAGGCAGGAAGACGGCGAAGGGCGGCATCATGCCGCAATGTCCGGCAAGCGTCTTGTGCTGTTCGATGACATGCGGTACCGCATGGTGAACGCGTGCAGCATTGCGGTGCGCGTCGTGTCGCCGATGCCGCATCTAACAGGAGCGCTTGCCCGCGCCAATCGCCGGCGGACACCACGCACTGCACACGCGCGTGTGCCCCGCACGCGCGCTCCGTGCGCATGCGCGACGGCTCCGCTATCGGCAATGCGCACGCGTGCTGCAGCGGTGTTTCAGGGTGCGAACCCCACCTTGCGATAGCCCTGCGCCACGCGCAACAGGGCCGTCGCCTTGGCCTTCCAGTGCGCGCTGCGTCGCTTCTGCGCCTGGGTCAGCGGTGCGTCGATGGTGCTGGTGAACACGACCTGCTCCGGCGCTGCGTGGAAGAACTTGTCCTGGATGCAGGCCGCCGGCGACAGCTGGTAGGTGGATAGCTGCTGCGCCACCGGCGATTCGTTCCAGCCGAACAGGAAGATGTCGGCCATGGTGTGCCAGCGCGTCTGCGCCGCCAGCAGCAGGCGCGCCGCATCGCGGCTGATGATCAACGCACCGGCGCACACCGGCCAGCAATGCTGGTGAGGCGATGGACGCACCAGGCGCAGCTGGCGCCCGGCAACGTCGGCGACCTTGGCATCGAGCTTGATCCGGTTGTAGGACGGCTCCAGCCGCACGATGCTGTTGCCCGGCGGGAGCCAGTCGGTGCTGCGCAACAGCGCCGGCAGCGCATCGGACAGATGCATGTCGTCTTCGAAGATGGCGGTGTAGGCATCGTCGGACTCGGCCACGATACGCCACGCGGCGTGGTGGCTCAAAAAGCAGCCGATATTGGAGGCGGTCCATCTCCGGGGGCCGGAGCTGTAGGCATCGCCGGATCCCTCGAGCGGGCGCTCGCGCACGAAATCGGCGATCTGCTCCGGGCTCAAGGTGGCGCCATCGACGGCCGGAAGACGCTCGAACGGCAAGCCAAGCGCCTGGAACCGCGCCGACATCGCCTGCAGACGGTCGCCGCTGCGCTGCATGTTGATGAGGTAGGACTTGATCACGCGCCGCTCCAGCTCGATTGTCGTGGCGGATCGTGGCGCGATTGGGCGTATTTGCAAGAGGGGTGGA
Source organism: Xanthomonas sp. NCPPB 1325 (assembly GCF_041477645.2). NCBI lineage: Bacteria > Pseudomonadati > Pseudomonadota > Gammaproteobacteria > Lysobacterales > Lysobacteraceae > Xanthomonas > Xanthomonas sp. NCPPB 1325. Next base: position 248,586 of record NZ_CM192985.1, on the reverse strand, counting down.
AATGCGCGTCAAGTCTCGGAGTGATCCGGGCCAGGCTGGGGCCGGGTACGTCCTGGAATGACAGGCCAGGGCGAACGAATCGCCGAGCGCGACATCGCCGTCGCGCTGCACCCGCACGGCGGCCAGGCAGCTCTCGCATAATCGCCCCATGACCCGCCCTGCCCCTGCCACCGCTGCCTGGACCTTGATCTCGCTGCGGCCCAGCGGTGAACACGGCCCGCTGCGACGTGCCGCCGCGCGCCATGGCGCCCGCGTCCTTGCCCTGTCGCCGTGGCGGCTGACACCGAATGACACCGACCAGGCACGCACTGCCCTGCACCAGGCGCTGCGGGCACCGATCGTGGTGTTCACCAGCCCGGCCGCAGTCCAGGCAGCACATCGGCTTGCGCCCTTGCAGCGACCGCCGCAGGCACAGTGGGTCAGCGTGGGCGACGGCACCGCGCGTGCCCTGCATGCCTGCGGTATCGACGAGGTGGTGCGCCCGTCCCGCATGGACAGCGAAGGCCTGCTCGCCCTGCCGCTGTTCCAGCCGCCACTGTCATCGGTGGGGCTGGTCACCGCACCCGGCGGGCGCGGCATGCTTGCCCCCGCGTTGGAACAGCGTGGCGCGCGCATCCTGCGCGCCGATGTCTACCAACGCCTCGCGCTGCCCTTGCGCGCCGGGCAGGTAAAGGCACTGGCCGCCGCAATGCCGCGCAGCGTCCTGGCCCTGAGCAGTGCCGAGGCGCTGGCATTGGTGCTGCAGCAACTTCCGCATGCGTTGGTCCAGGCATGGCGGCAACAGCCGGTGGTGGCGTCCAGCGATCGCATGCTCGCGTCAGCGCAGGCCGCCGGTTTCACCCACGTGGCGCGTGCCGAGGGCCCACTGCCGGAGCAGTTGGCCGCTGCGGCAGCTGCCGTCGTGACATCGTCGCGACCTTGCTGAACTGCGAACTCAAGCACAGCTTGCGGGCGTCTGCCGGCGCACGCCATGCTGTGTGGGATGACTGCGGCGCCTGCGCCCGTTGTGACCGCCCGAGGATGTCCGAATGACCGAAGTCCCCGCTTCCCCGCGCCGCTTTCCGCTGGCCTGGCTGCTGCTTGCAGTGGCGGTGGTCGCCGTGGGCGTGGCGCTGTTTCTGGGCTGGCGCGCATGGCAGAGCTATCAAACAGCGCAGCTGCAGGCGGCGCAGGCACAGCAGCAGCGCTGGGATGGCACGCAGCAGTTGCTGGAAACGCTGCGACGCGATCAACGCCTGGCCAACGAGCGGCTGCAGGATGCGGCAGCGACCAACCGCGTGCTGCGCGACGAAATGCTGGGCCTGAGCCAGCGTAGCGCCTTGCTCGAAGACACCGTGCAGAAGCTGGCCGACCCCAATCGTCACGGCGCACAGGCATTGCGGCTGGATGAAGTGGAGCTGCTGCTGCGGCTCGGCCAGCAACGGCTCAGCATCGCCGGCGATGCCGACGGCGCACGCCGCGCCTACGCGCTGGCCAATGGCGCGCTCAATGGCATCGACGATCCGGGCTATCTCAACCTGCGCCAGGCCCTGGTGCAGGAGCGCGATGCCCTGGACCGCCTCGGCGCCGGCCCGCAGGCGCAGGCGGGGCAGACGCTGGACCGCATCGCCGCCGATCTGCAGCACCTGCCCGAACAGTCCGCACAGGCCAGCGACGCGGCCAGACCGTGGTGGCAGAAGGTGCTCGCACCGCTGGTGGATATCCGGCCCAATCGCGGCGATGCGCCGCTGACCCACAGCGACCGCCATGCCGCCAGCGATGCGCTGCAGATCGAACTCAGCCTGGCCCGTGCGGCCGCAGAACGCGGCGATGCGGACGGCTTTGCACACGCGCTGCGCCGCGTGGACACCTGGACCACCCGGCTGTGGCCGGAGTCGCCGCAACGTGCGCAGATGCTTGCGCGCCTGCGCACGTTGCAACAAGCGCCACTGCGTCCGCGTCTGCCGGAACTGGGCACCACCCTGCTGCAACTGCAGGCCATGCGTGAAGGGAGATCCACCCAATGAAAGTGTTGCGTACCGTCTTGATCTTGCTGGTGGCCGTGGCACTGGGCGTGCTTGGTGCGCAGTGGCTGTCGCACCAGAACAGTTACGACCTGGGCAATGTCGTGGTCAGCGTCGGTGGCAACGACTACCGCGCCGCGATGCCGCAGGCGGTGTTGATCCTGATCATCGCGCTGCTGGTGCTGTGGCTGTTGTGGACGTTGATCAGTCTGCCGTTCCGGGTGTGGGGCAAGTACCGCCGCAAGAAAGGCCGCGCGCGCCTGATCGAAGGGCTGCGCGCCGCCGACCATGGCCAGTGGCAACGCGCCGAACGTTTGCTGGTCACTGCCAGCGAAGACGAGGAAGTCAGCGGGATTGCGCTGGCAAGCGCAGTGCGTGTGGCCGATGCGCGCGGTGATGAGGCCTCGGCCAATGCGCTTGCGCTGCAGTTGGCCGAGCGCGACCCCACCGCGCATGCGCTGTTGCAGGGCGAACGGCATCTGGCGCGGCAACGCCCGGTGGAAGCGATCAATGCACTCGATGCCGCCAATGCGCAGCCGCTGCCGGCGCGCGGGCTGTTGTTGCGCACGCATGCGCTGACCCAGATCGGCCGTGCCGATGAGGCCTACGGCCAACTCGGCGCCCTGCGTCAGCAGGCGGTGCTGGCACCGGAGGCCTATGGCGCACTGGAAGCCACGCTGGCAGAACAGACCCTGTTGCAGGCCGGCGATGCCAATGCGCTGGCCGAGCGCTGGGAAGCCTTGCCCAAGCCGCTGCGCACCTATCCGGCCGTGGTCGGGGCCTATGCGCAACGGGCAGCGGTGCTGCACTGGGATGACGCCGCCGTGCATAGCCTGGAACAGGCACTGGATGCGCAGTGGGACGAGTCGCTGGTGCGCCTGTACGGCGTGCTGCCGCTGGAAAAATACGATTCGCGCCGGGCCAGTGCACAGCGCTGGCTCACCCAGTACCCGGACAGCCCGGGCTTGCTGTTGACGCTGGCACGCCTGGCACGCCATCAGCAGCAGTGGTCGCAGGCTGAAGAATTCCTGCACCGTGCCATCGCCACCGGCGCCGGCGCCGATGCGTGGGAGGAGCTCGGGCATGGCTTTGCGGCTGCCGGCGACCTGCTCTCCGCCCAGCATTGCTACGCCAATGCCTTGCGCGCCGCACGCGGCGAGCCGGTGCAGCAGAGCATGCCGCAGCAGTCGCTGCGCGGTCCGATCGTGGCGGTGGGGCCAACGCCTGCGGCCGACCCCTTTGCGCCCCCACCGGACGACCGGATTCTGTGACACGGGCTCAGGCCGTGGATATGACGGCGCTGGCCGTCGCGGCAGATAGACAGCGCTGCGCAGTGTCAGCGTCCGCGCGACACCCACGGCGGCGGTGGCAGATCGTCCAGGAATGCATCGCAGGCGCCGAGATAGCGCGCCTGCGTATGACCGACCCGTGTCGGCGACAACACGCGCGACCCCAGGCGAGCGACAAGCAACATCACAGCCATCACGCCGGCGCCGATCAGCCAGCGGGACGGGCTATCCAGCGATAGCCCACACACCAGCAGCGCCAGCACCGAGGCCACCGCCATCGCGACATAGCGGACGCGGCGACGCTCGTGTTGCTCGCACAGGATGAGCACATGGGCGCTGCGCTTGCGCAGCGCGATCGCCAGGATCAGATACGGCAGCACGCCGAGCAACAGCGCGGCGTAGATCACCGGGTGATGCCAGTGAAAGATGTAGCGGCGCGGCGGTATATCGGCCGGCGCGTTGCACTTGACGCACCGCGGCGGCAGCGTCGCGCCCGGCGTGCAGACCAGCACATCGCCCTCGCGCCAGACATCGCCGTCCACCGGCGGCAGATACAGGCTGGGCGACGGGTGCTTTGCATCGTTCGACATCCATGCGTCCTTGCAGGTTGGGGATTCGGGATTCGGATTGGGGATCGCAAGAGCGGGTTTCGCCTTAGCGAATCCCCAATCCCGAATGCCCAATCCCGCTGCGCAGCAGCCTAGCGCTCGACGATCGCCACCACGCCCATGCCGCCGGCAGTGCAGATCGAGATCAGCGCGCGTCCACCGCCGCGCTCTTCCAGTTGCTTGGCGGCGGTAGCCACCACCCGTGCGCCAGTGGCGGCGAACGGGTGGCCAGTGGCCAACGACGAGCCCAGCGGATTGATCTTGTCCGGGTCGATGCGGCCCAGCGGCGCATCCAGGCCCAGCCGGTTGCGGCAGTAATCCTCGCTCTCCCAGGCGCGCAACGTGCACAGCACCTGCGCGGCGAAGGCTTCGTGGATTTCGTAGATATCGAAATCCTGCAGGGTCAGGCCCTGGCGCGCCAGCATCTGCGGCACCGCGATGGTGGGCGCCATCAGCAGGCCTTCGCCGTGCACGAAATCCACCGCCGCCACCTGCGCGTCGCGCAGGTAGGCCATCGGCGTGTGGCCGTGCGCCAGCGCCCAGGCTTCGCTGGACAGCAGCACGGCGGCCGCACCATCGGTGAGCGGAGTGGAATTGGCCGCGGTGAGCGTGCCGCGGCCGGAAGTCTTGTCGAAGGCCGGGCGCAGGGTGGCGAGTTTTTCCAGCGAGGTGTCGGCGCGCAGGATGTTGTCGCGCGAGACGCCGCGGAACGGAGCAATCAGCGAATCGAAGAAACCGCGCTCATACGCTGCGGCCAGCTTGTGGTGCGAGGCCACCGCCCACTCGTCCTGCGAATCGCGCGAGATGTTCCATTCCTTGGCCATGTCTTCGCAGTGGTCGCCCATGCTCTTGCCGGTACGCGGCTCGGCCACGCCGGGAAACTCGGGCTTGAGCTCGCTCAGCTTGAACCCGCGCAGCAGCGCCTTGAGCTTGTCGCCGGTGGCCTTGGCACGGTTGGCGGCAAGCAGCCGCGCGCGCAGCTTCTTGCCGTAGACGATCGGCACTTCCGAGGTGGTGTCCGAGCCGCCGCCGATGCCCGAATCGATCTGGCCCAGCGCAATCTTGTTGGCGATGGTGATCACCGAGTCCAGGCTGGTGCCGCAGGCGCGCTGCAGGGTGATGCCCGGCGTCAGCGGCGACAGGCCCGACGACAGCGCGGCCTCGCGGGCCAGGTTCCAGTCCGAGGAGTGCTTGATCACCGCTCCCATCGCCACTTCGCCCAATTGCTGCCCGTGCAGACCGAAGCGCTCGACCAGCGCGCCCAGGGTGCGCACCGACATGCCCAGGTTGCCCACGTCCGCATAAGCGGTGTTCTGACGACAGAACGGGATACGAACGCCGCCCAGGATGGCGACGGGACGGGCTGCGGGCATCGGTTGACCTGGCATGGAGGACTCGGGGACATGGCCTGCACAGGGCCGGCAGGCATAATGGTCGCAGTGTAGCTTCGACCCCGTGATGGGCCAACCGCGAATCATGAGCAAGACCGAACACGGCGTGACCGCCATGGGTGTGTTGGCGCTGGAATTGACCGGCGGAAGCGCCCCCGAGCGCGGCGCCCTGCCGCCCGAACAGGCCGGCATGCTGGCCGAGCGCATTGGCCGCGACCTGGCGCAATGGATCCCGGAGATCCGCGATCTGGAACTGAGCGTGGCAATGGCGCATTTCGACCCGGCTGAGGTCCTGCGGCCCGGCTGGCCGTTGCATCGCCGCCTGGAAGAACTGCAGGCGCGTGCGCCCGGACGCGACCAGGGCCCGCGCGTGCTGGCCTTCGGCGCCGATGCGCAAGGCGAGATTCCGTTGCCGTTCCAGGCCGATGCCCAGCTCACCGGTGGCGGCCTGCGCGTGCTGCCGTTCCTGCTGACCGGCGATGCGCAGACCGTGGCCAGCGTCGCCGAGGCGATGGAAGAAGTGCTGCTGGCCCAGGGCATGGCGCAGGCCGACACTGCGCTGCTGGCGCAGGAGAGCTTCGGTGCGCGCATCGAACACGCGCGCTACCTCACCGCGCACGACCTGGCGGCGATGATTTCGATGCAGTACGACAACCAGGGCCTGGCGCCGCTGTGGCCGCTGATCGAAGCCGCCCTGCTTGCATCCACCAGCGAAGAATGGCTGGAACAGGCGCCGGAGCCGGTGCTGCGCTATGTCGGCGGCGAAGTGCGCATTGCGCTGTTCGATCCGGCCGGCTGGTGCGATTACTACGCACACGACCGCGAGCATTGCGAACGCCTGCGCGGCGTCTATGAGCAATTCCTCTCGCGCCAGCGGCAAATGGCGGCCGTGCTGGAAGCGCATGGGTTGCCGGTGCTGTACGTGCATGTCGAGCCGGGCCAGGATCCGCGCCAGGCGCTGGCGGCGTGACGCAGGCGCAGGTTTCTTTGCCGCCCGCGTTGCAGGGTGTGCTGGAAACCGGCGTGTATGTGGCCGACCTGGAGCGTGCGTGTGCGTTCTATGCCCGTGTTCTGGGGCTGCAGCCCATGCATCGCGATGCGCGCATGGCTGCCTATGCAATCGCACCAGGACAGGTGTTGCTGCTGTTTCTGCAGGGCAGCACGGCAACCACGGTCAGCCTGCCTGGTGGCACCATTCCGCCGCACGACGGTAGCGGGCGTACGCATTACGCCTTTGCGATCGCCACCGACGCGTTGGCCGGCTGGGAAGAACATCTGTGTGAGTGCGCGGTGCCGATCGAAGGCCGCACGCGATGGCCCGGAGGCGGACAGAGCATCTACTTCCGCGATCCCGATGCGCACCTGCTGGAACTAGCCACTCCGGGGCTCTGGGCCAATTACTGATCGTCGCTGTGGCGAAACGGCAGTTAGGCGGCCGTGTCGCTCGCATGCGCTCGCACATGCACGTCCTTCGCTACTTGCTGCACAGAGGACGACAGCATGGCGACACCCACCGACGCCTCAGCCATTCACTCGGGCTCCATTCTCAATGGACGCAGCTGGATTACGCAGCCGCGTCCATCGATGAGGATGTGTGGCCACTGGTGCGCCACACCTCTATTTATTTAGTCGCCGCCTGCGCGTTGTCGGTGGTGATCACGCCGCAGGCCAGGCGGCCGCCGGCGTTGCCGGTAGGCTGGGTTTTGTAGTCGTCGGCATCGGCATGCACGATCACGGCGTGTCCGGCGATGTCGAACTGGTCCGCCTTGCCGAGATTGACGTTGCTCGAGACCGGACCGTCGATGCTGGCATTACCCTGCGCGTCGGCTTTGATGTTGGGCATGTCGCCGCCGTGGTGCGGGTCGGCACTGACGTTGCCGTGGTCGGACTGGGCAGGGTTGAAATGGCCGCCGGCGCTGCTGCCGTCCGGGGCGCTGCAGTCGCCCTTTTCGTGGATGTGGAAGCCGTGCTCGGTGTTGGGCTTGAGGCCGCTCAGCTGGCCGGTAACGCGCAGCGCGCCGTCGACCGTCTTGAAGGTCACCGTGCCTTTGACGTCATTGCCCTTGGTCGGCTTGAGCTCGGCGGTGGCCGTGGTGGTGGCCGCCGCTTCGGTGACCATGGAGGCGGCATGCTCGCCACCATGCGCCGCTTCAGCCGGCGTGCCGGCCTGCGGTGCGGGGGCGGGATCGGCCGGCGCGGGCTCCTCGCGCTTGCATGCGGTCAATGCCAGGGCGGTGGCCAGAAACAGCGTAGTGGGAAGGATGCGCATGGAAAACTCCTGTAGGGGCCGCGCAGGCGGCCATGGATGCCCCAACTCAGGGCTGCGAAGGGGGTGTGCGCCACTGGGTGACGCGAATGACGCCGCAGGCCAGGCGTGCGCCGGCGTTGCCGCTGGGCTGGCTGCGATAGTCGTCGGGATCGGCATGCACGATGAGCGACTTGCCGACCACATCGCTGGGCGCGGCATCGCCCAGGGTGATGCCCGAAACGATCATGTCCAGGTGCGCAACGCCTTCGGCATCGGCGCGCAGGTTGTCCATGTCGCCGGCGTGGTGGGGATTGCTGCCAGCGCGCCCGTGTGGCGCACCCGCCGGATTGAAATGCGCGCCCGCGCTGCTGGCATCGGCGGCGCTGCAATCGCCTCGTTCATGCACATGGAAGCCGGCCACGCCGCCGGGGCGCAGGCCACCGACGGTTCCGGTCACGCGAATGCCCTGCAATGCAGGCACCAGCACGACGCGACCGCTGACCAGGCTGCCCGAGGCCGATGCCAGCACTGCTTCGGCCTGTTGCACCGGACGGGTGGGCACTACCCGCGCCACCGGCGGTGGAGGTGTCTTTGGCGGCGGTGGCGTGCTGCTGCAGGCGGCAAGCGCCAGCGCGGTGAGGGCAACGATCGTGGGCGACCGGTAACGCATCGAGCTGTTCTCCTGATCAGGCTGGAAACCTATGCGGGCGCATGTTCACGTGTCATGAAATGCGCTTAGGTAGCCCAGGAGTTTACGGGGCTGGTGTCGCGAGCCGGGGTATGTGCAAAAAGCGCCCCTCACCCCAACCCCTCTCCCGCAGGCGGGAGAGGGGCTCGACTGCGAAGTTTTATGCCTGCCTTGCCCGCCTGCCTTGCCCTTGCCCGCCCGCCCGCCTTGCCCGCCTGCCTTGCCCGTGCCTGCCTGCCTTGCCTTTCTCGCCTACCTTGCCTTCTCCCGCGTGCGGGGGAAGGTGCCCGAAGGGCGGATGGGGGGCGTTGTGCGCCGCCAGCTAATCGAGACAGTGGCACGTGCGAGCAAACCGGTGAGCGCATGCACGCTTGCCGCCGTGATGCGCGTCAGTCCCGCCTGGTTCGCTGCCTGGCTCCAGCACCTGCGCGCGCAGCACTGCGTTTCGCAGCGCCCCTCACCCCAACCCCCTCCCGCAAGCGGAAAGGGGCTCGACGCGGCGTGCGGGCTGATCAGCGGCGCTTGCGCCCCGGCCCGAGCTTGCGGGTCACGGTGTTGCGGCCCAGGCCCAGGCGGGCGGCGGCTTCGGCGCGGCGGCCCTGGGTGAGTTGCAGGGCGGCTTCCAGCAAGGTCTTGTCCAGGCGTTCGCGGGCTTCGGCATGCAGACCCTGGGCACCTTCGCTCAGGCGTTGCGCGGCCCAGCTGGACAGCATGTCGTCCCATTGGCCATCGCTGCGGCCGGCCCGCTGACGGCCGCGCGACAGGGCGGCGTCCACGTCGACCACGTCGATGATGTCGGCGGTGGCCAGGGCAGCCAGGCGCCAGCACACGTTTTCCAGTTCGCGTACGTTGCCGGGCCAGTCGTACTGCCGCAGGCCCTCTAGCGCGGCCGACGACAACCGCTTGGGCAGCATGTCGAGCTTGCGTCCGGCCATGGCCAGGAAGTTTTCCGCCAGTTGCGCGATGTCGCCGCGACGCTCGCGCAGCGGCGGCAGCTGCAGGCGCACCACGTCCAGCCGGTGCAGCAGGTCGGCACGGAAGCGGCCCTGTTCGACCAGCGCCTCCAGATCCTGGTGGGTGGCGGCGATCACCCGCACGTCCACGCGGATCAACTCGCGCCCGCCGACGCGGAAGAATTCGTTCTCTGCCAGCACGCGCAGCAGGCGCGTCTGCAGCGGCAGCGGCATGTCGCCGATTTCGTCCAGGAACAAGGTGCCGCCATCGGCTTGTTCGAAGCGGCCGATGTGGCGCTTGGTGGCACCGGTAAAGGCGCCGGTTTCGTGGCCGAACAACTCGCTTTCCAGCAGTTCGGCCGGAATGGCGGCGGTGTTGAGCGCCACGAACGGTTTGCGCGCGCGTGGCGATTCGTTGTGTAGCGCGCGTGCGACCAACTCCTTGCCGGTGCCGGTTTCGCCGTTGATCAGCACCGACAACGGGGCTTGCGCCAGCCGGCCGATGGCGCGGAACAGCGCGCGCATGGCCGGGGTGTCGCCGATCAATGCGGCCGAGCCCTCGGCCAGCGTCGTGCCGATGATCTCGTCGACACCGGCATCGGCGTCGGGCAAGGCGCGTGCGGCCAGCGCGACGGCGTCGTCCAGGTCGAACGGCTTGGACAGGAATTCATGCGCGCCACCGCGGAAGGCGCCGGCGGTGCTGGCGACATCGGTGTAGGCCGACATCACGATCACCGGCAGCTGCGGATGCTTGGCCTTGAGCTTGTCCAGCAGGGTCAGGCCGTCTTCGCCGGGCATGCGCACGTCGGTGAACAACAGGTCCGGGGTGGGCCGCATCGCCAGCGCCTGCAATGCAGCGGCAGCGCTGTCGAAGCCATCGACGGCATAGCCGGCATCGCGCAGCGCGGTGGACAGCACGAATCGGACCGAACGGTCGTCGTCGACCACCCAGATATGGTGGGATGCGGCGGCGGCCTCAGCCATGCAGGTGCTCCTTGTCGTGATCGCCGGCCAGCTCGGGCAGCAGCAGGGTGAAAACGGTATGGCCCGGACGCGAGCGGTAGGTCAGCGTGCCGTGGTGCTCGCGCGAGACCTGCTGGGCCAGCGCCAGGCCCAGCCCGCTGCCTTCGGCACGGCCGCTGACCAGCGGCAGGAACAGGTGCTCGGCCAGCTCTTCGGGCACGCCGCCGCCGTCGTCGATGATTTCCAGCCGCAGCGACATCGCATGCACGCGGTCGCGGATGCGCTGGCCGTGTTCGACGCGGGTGCGCAGGGTCACCCGGGTGGCGCCGGCCTGGAAGGCATTGCGCACCAGGTTCCACACCGCCTGGGTCAGGCGGTCCACATCGCCGAGGATGTCCGGAATGCTGGGGTCGTAGTCGCGCTGCACCTGCACCGACCAGCCGCCTTCGGCCTCGGCCAGGCGCAGCACGCGTTCGAGCACCACGTGGATGTTGAGGCCCTCGTGCGGGCGCAGCGGCGAGGGTGAGAGCAGGCGCTCGAGCAAGGTGTTGAGGCGTTCGATCTCGGTGCCGATCAACTCGATCAGCTCGCGCTCGTCCTCGTCGCGGCCGGCCGAGCGGCGGGCCAGCAGCTGCGCTGCGCCCTTCAGGCCCGCCAGCGGGTTGCGCAGTTCGTGCGCCAGCCCCTTGAGCGCCGCGCTCAAGGCGTTGGGCAAGGCGTGCGTGGGGTCCAGCGCGGGGAATTCGTCGACCGGGTGGGTTTCCAGCAGCCAGCCGCCGTCATCCAGCCGCGACAGCCAGCCTTCGGCAAAGCGTGGCGCGTCGTTGGGCAGGCCCAGGGCCAGGCGATGCAGGCGCAGCACGTCGCGCTCGTCGTTGAGCAGGAAGCGCGCGAGCGCATCGCCCTGCACTTCCAGCGCGGCCAGCGGCTGGTCGACCAGGCGCCGGGCGCTGACGCCGAGCCAGCGCGCAAAGGCCGGGTTGACACCCAGCACGCGGCCTTCGCGGTCGGCCCAGGCTACCGGCGTGCCCAGGCTGTCGAGCGACGGTGTGGGGGTCGTCATCAGCATTGCACCAATTTAGTGCAAGCAGCGTCGGCGTGCGCGTGTGGCGCGCCGAACGAAGCGTGCATCAGGACATCCGGGGTCCGACGGTGGTGGCGTGCACCGACCCGACGCGCATCCGCGCCGACAGTGACGGGCGGGGGGCTGGTCATGCAGGCACCTCGGTAGTGGATCCGCGCCAGCACGGGCCGCGGGAGAAACCGTCCCCGGCACGGCAGCGCCGGCCGGGCCGTTGCGCCACCCGCGGCCAGGGAGCCGCGGGTGGCCATGCTCAGGACTCGTAGGCGGCTTCGCCGTGCGAGGTGATGTCCAACCCCTCGCGCTCGGCTTCTTCGGTGACGCGCAGGCCGAACACCAGCTTGGCGACCACAAAGCCCACCACCGACACCACGCCGATCCACACCACGGTGATGCCCACGCCCAGGGCCTGGATGCCGACCTGGTGCACGATGTCGTAATCGCCACCCTTCTGGCCGCCCAGCGAGGCCGCCGAGAACACGCCGGTCAGGATCGCGCCGATGATGCCGCCCAGGCCATGCACGCCGAACACGTCCAGGCTGTCGTCGGCGCCCAGCAGGCGCTTCAGACCGGTGACGCCCCACACGCACAGCACGCCGGCCGCCAGGCCAATCACGATGGCGCCGAACGGGCCCACGGTGCCGCAGGCCGGGGTGATGCCGACCAGGCCGGCGACCATGCCCGATGCCACGCCCAGGGCGGAGGACTTGCCCTTGATGATCTTCTCGGTCAACGACCAGCCCAGGATGGCCGCGGCAGTGGCCAGCAAGGTGTTGAGGAAGGCCAGCGCCGCACCGGCATTGGCCTCCAGGTTGGAGCCGGCGTTGAAGCCGAACCAGCCCACCCACAGCAGCGAGGCACCGACGAAGGTCAGGGTCACGTTGTGCGGCTTGATCGCCTCACGCCCCAGCCCGGCACGCTTGCCGACGAAGTAGGCGCCCACCAGGCCGGCGATACCGGCATTGATGTGCACCACGGTGCCGCCGGCAAAATCCAGCGCGCCCAGGCCAAACAGGTAGCCACCGGTGGCCCAGACCATGTGCGCCAGCGGCAGGTAGCCGAAGGTGAACCAGATCACCGAGAACAGCAGCACCGCGGCGAACTTGGCGCGTTCGGCAAAGGCGCCGACGATCAGCGCACCGGTGATGCCGGCGAAGGTGGCCTGGAAGGCGACGAACACGTATTCCGGCAGGCTCACGCCCTTGGTGAAGGTGGCCGACAGGGTCTCGATGGTGACGCCCTTGAGCAGCGCCTTGTCCAGGTTGCCGATCCACGCGCCTTCACCGGAGAACGCCAGGCTGTAGCCGTAGATCACCCACAGGATGGTCAGCAGCGAGAACACCGTGGCCACCTGGATCAGCACCGAGAGCACGTTCTTTGCCCGCACCATGCCGCCGTAGAACAGCGCCAGGCCCGGCACCACCATCAGCAGCACCAGCAGCGTGGAGGTCAGCATCCAGGCGACGTCGCCCTTGTCCACCACCGGTGCGGCCTCGGCGGCAGCCACCGGCGCGGCGGCCGGCTGCGCAGACGGCAGCGGCTCGGTGGTGACCGGCTCGGTCGGGAGCGGGGTGACCTGCGGGGTGGACTGCGCCTGCGCGCTGCCCATGCCGCCCACCACCAGCGCGCTGAACAGCATCAGCATGCACACGCTGTAGAACCGGGCTTTCCACCCGGCAAAAAGAGCTGTCTTCATACGAACTCCGGAGGTGGTGGACTCAGAGGGCATCGGCGCCGATTTCGCCGGTGCGGATACGCACCACCTGCTCGATCGCGGTGACGAAGATCTTGCCGTCGCCGATCTTGCCGGTGCCGGCCGCGTTCTGGATCGCTTCGACCACGGCATCGAGCCGGTCGTCGGTCACCACCGTCTCGATCTTGATCTTGGGCAGGAAGTCCACGACGTACTCGGCGCCGCGATACAGCTCGGTGTGGCCTTTCTGGCGACCGAAGCCCTTGACCTCGGTAACGGTGATACCCGACACGCCAGCAGCGGACAGGGCCTCGCGGACCTCGTCGAGCTTGAACGGCCGGATGATGGCGGTGATCAATTTCATGCGCATACCCCGAAAGGTGGAAGGAACCGGCCGGCATTGCGCCGCCCGGCGGTGTCAGTCACCTGGATGCCAACCCCGGCATCCAATCGTTCGCAGATCGCGCAGACCCCGGCCGATGCGATGCATCTGCCGCGTGGGAGAGGTCAGGCCCGCGCACCGCGAACTGTGTGCTCTCTCGTTCCCCTCACTCCACGGCCGGTGCCGTGGAGCGTCAAACATGTGCGGCGATGGCGGAGGTGGGAGGGGGGGCCTCCGCCATCACCGCGGTGGAACTCAGTTGCCGTAGTACAGCTGGTATTCCAGCGGATGCGTTGCCGCACGGAACTTGGTCACTTCCTGCATCTTCAGCGCGATGTAGCCGTCGATGAAGTCGTCGCTCATCACGCCGCCGGCCTTGAGGAACTCGCGGTCCTTGTCCAGCGCTTCCAGGGCCTGATCCAGGCTGGAGCACACCTGCGGGATCAGCTTCTCTTCTTCCGGCGGCAGGTCATACAGATCCTTGTCGCTCGGTGCACCCGGGTCGATCTGGTTCTTGATGCCGTCCAGGCCGGCCATCATCAGCGCGGTGAAGGTCAGGTAGCCGGACTGCAACGGATCGGGGAAGCGCATTTCGATGCGGCGCGCCTTGGGGTTGGTGACCCACGGAATGCGGCACGAGGCCGAACGGTTACGCGCCGAATAGGCCAGCATCACCGGCGCTTCGAAGCCCGGTACCAGACGCTTGTAGCTGTTGGTGCCGGAGTTGGAGAACGCATTGATGGCGCGGGCGTGCTTGAAGATGCCGCCGATGTACCACAGCGCCATCTGCGACAGGCCGCCGTAGCCGTCGCCGGCGAACAGGTTGGTGCCGCCCTTGGTCAACGACTGGTGCACGTGCATGCCCGAGCCGTTGTCGCCGACGATCGGCTTGGGCATGAAGGTCGCGGTCTTGCCGTTGCGGTAAGCGACGTTCTTGATGATGTACTTCATGGTCAGCAGTTCGTCGGCCTTCTGCACCAGCGAGCTGAACTTGGTGCCGATCTCGCACTGGCCGGCGGTCGCCACCTCGTGGTGGTGCACTTCGGTCTCGATGCCGACCTGTTCCAGCGTCTTGATCATTTCCGCGCGCAGGTCGTGCAGGGTGTCGGTCGGCGGTACCGGGAAGTAGCCGCCCTTCACGCCCGGGCGGTAGCCGCTGTTGCCGCCGTCGTACTTGGCGCCGGTGTTCCAGGCCGCCTCTTCCGAGCCCACCTGGAAGAAGGTGTGGCCCATGTCGTTGGCAAAGCGCACCGAATCGAAGATGAAGAATTCCGGTTCCGGGCCGAAGAACGCCTGGTCGGCAGTGCCGGAGGACTTGAGGTAGGCCTCGGCGCGCTTGGCGATGCCGCGCGGGTCGCGCTCATAGCTCTGCATGGTGGCCGGGTCGAGGATGTCGCAGGTCAGCACGATGGTCGGATCGGCGAAGAACGGATCCAGATACGCGGTGCCGGCGTCGGGCAGCAACACCATGTCCGACTCGTTGATGCCCTTCCAACCCGCGATCGAACTGCCGTCGAACATCTTGCCTTCTTCAAACAGCGCCGGCTCGATGATGTTGGCCGGAAAGGTGATGTGCTGCTGTACACCACGCATATCGACGAAGCGCAGGTCGACAAACTCGACCTTGTTGTCCTTGATCAGCTTTTCAACGTTTTCCACGGACATCGGAAGAAACCTCGGATTGGAGTGAAGTGGCTCGTGGACGGGAATACAGCAGGGACCGTGCCAAATCGCGGATTTTCACAAGTCGTTGATTTTGCTTGCATCACTTGAGACCGCCACATTGGCGTTAGCACCGGAAAGGTGCTAACCGGAGCCGCTCTGCACAAATATGGTGCATGCCGCAATGCACTATCCTGACGCCTCCCCCAACCCTCCCCTCCAGTCCGATGTCCGATCTGATTTCCGCCCTGCTGTTGGGCATTCTCGAAGGCCTCACCGAATTTCTGCCGATCTCCAGCACCGGCCACCTGTTGATCGCCGAACAATGGCTCGGACGCCGTTCTGACTTCTTCAATATCGTCATCCAGGCCGGCGCCATCCTGGCCATCTGCCTGGCGCTGCGACAGAAGCTGTGGACCCTGGCCACCGGCCTGGGCGAGCGCGCCAACCGCGACTACGTGCTCAAGATCGGCGTGGCCTTCATGGTCACCGCAGTGGTCGGGCTGATCGTGCGCAAGGCCGGCTGGCAGCTGCCGGAAACCCTCCAGCCGGTGGCCTGGGCGCTGCTGATCGGCGGTGTGTGGATGCTGGTGGCCGAGCATTTCGCCGGCAAGCTGCCCGAGCGCGACGTGGTGACCTGGAAGGTGGCCATTGCCGTGGGCCTGGCGCAGGTGGTGGCCGGCGTGTTTCCCGGCACCTCGCGCTCGGCCTCGGCGATCTTCCTGGCGATGTTGCTGGGCCTGAGCAAGCGCTCGGCGGCGGCGGATTTCGTGTTCATGGTGGGCATCCCGACCATGTTCGCGGCCAGCGGCTATGCACTGCTGGAGATGTACAAGGAAGGCGGCGTCGGCAGCGAAAACTGGACCGATGTGGCAGTGGCCTTCGTGGCGGCCACCCTCACCGGCTTTGTGGTGGTGAAGTGGCTGCTGGGCTACATCAAGAAGCACCGCTTCACGGTGTTCGCGGTGTACCGCATCGTGCTCGGCGCCGCCCTGCTGCTGTGGTTGCCGGTCGCGGCCTGAGCCGCCACGGCCGTGGCCCTGCCTGTCGCTGCTTGAGCAGCGAGGCAGGGCAACTGCACGGGCAGTGACGCCGGTCATTGCCCTGGCGCCACGCCGGCGGTATCACTGAGGCCTTGCCCACCGGGAGCCGCCCATGCGTGCCGTGTTCTTCGCCCCAGCCCTGTTGGCGGCGGGCGTGACGGCCTGCGGTTCGGGTGCGCTGCCCGATGCGCGGGATCCTGGTGGTACCGGGCCTGGCGGTACCGGGCCCGGCGCGACCGCCGCCGCTGCGCCGTTGGTCGATAACGCCCCCTTGCGCGCGGCATTGCAGGCCAGGCACTGGCAACTGCTGCAGGCCAGCGATGCCCATGGCACCGCGTTACGCAGCCTGTTCGTTGCCGGTAGCGCACCGCTGCAACTGGACTTCAGCGACCAGCGCATCCACGTCAGCCAGACCTGCAACGCCCTGGGCGCCAGCTACAGCGTGGCCGGGACGCAGCTGCAGATCGGCCGGGTGGTCTCGAGCAAACGCCTGTGCGCGCAGCCGCGCAAGATGGCGCAGGAACGTGCTGCCAGCGACCTGTTGTCCGGCCGTTTCGCGGTGACGATGGACAGGGCGCAGGCCACGCCGCAGCTGGCCCTGACCCGCAGCGATGGCACCCGCCTGCTGTTCGGCAGCACGCCCACGGCCGCCACCCGCTACGGCGGGCCCGGCCAGACACTGTTGCTCGAGGTGGCCGCCGAAACCGTGCCCTGCCCCGCCGCCCCGTCTCGCGCATGTCTGCAGCTGCGCGAGCAGACGGCGAATGGCCAGCCCGCAACCGAACCCTGGCGCCCCTTCGATGGCCGGATCGAGGGCTTCGACCACGAAGCGGGCATCCGCACCTTGCTGCGCGTCACCCGGTATCCCGGCGCAGATGGTGCCCCAGTGTATGTGCTGGATCAGATGATCGAGGCCAGTGGGTAGGTTCGGGAATTGGGAGTCGGGAGTCGGGCTCTCAGCGCAGGGCAGGATTCAGTGTGTAGGTGCCATGCAGCGCGGCTTCGGCAAGTACGTGGCCCTGGATGGCCGACAGCACATCGGCGGCCGTGAAGGGCTCGGGCAGGCTGAGCTTGGCCACGTCCAGCGCGAACACGCGGAAGAAATAGCGGTGCACGCGCAGGTCGTTGAACGGCGGGTACGGTCCGTCGTAGCCCAGATAATTGCCGGCCATGTCGGGATTGCCGGCAAACCACTGCGTGTACGAATTCAGGCCCTGGCGCGCACCGGCCGGGCCGGCCGGCTGCTGCTTGCCCTTGGCCACGAAACCGTCGCTGCAACTGCCTGCCGCAATTTCATGCACGTCGGCGGGGATATCGGCCATGGCCCAATGCACGAAATCGGTGCGTGGCTGGTCCACCGGGATTTGGATATCGTCGCGGCCGACGGTCTCCGGCACGGTGGGCACATCCGGGTCCAGGCACAGCAGCGCGAACGACTGCGTGCCTTGCGGGACATCGCTCCAGGCCAGATGCGGGTTGCGGTTGGGCGCGAAGCCGTCCGGGGTACCGGCGGCGAATTCCACTGCGATAGGCTTGCCGTTTTCGATGCTGGTGCTGGTCAGACGCATGCAAAGTCTCCGTGGATCCAAACACCCAGCCTGCCTGGATTGGCACCGCAACGGAAGCCGTCGCAGTGGAACCTTGTGTGGCACAGCAGGCGCGTTTGGTGTGCGCGTGTTGTCAGCCAATTCAGCGTGCGGCAGAGCGCAGCGAGAGTGGAGCGCGCGATGCGCCCACCAAGGCGAGCAACACGCCAAACAGCAAGCTGCACTATCCCTGGGCACGGATCGTAGGCATCGTTGAACGCCATCGGCGTCCACGCGCGCCTCGTCGCGGCCGGGTCCGCTCCTACGACAGCCTTGCGCATCGGGATCTCCGGGCACGGATCGCAGGCACGCGTGAACGCCATCGGCGTCCACGCGCCGCGCCGTCCGGGTCTCTGTATCCCCGTAGGAGCGGACCTGGCCGCGACGGGCTTCACCGGTACCGGTAACGCCTTGTCGCGGCCGGGTCCGCTCCTACGACAGCCTTGCGCATCGGGGATCTCCGGGCACGGATCGCAGGCACGCGTGGTCCGGGCTTTGGATCTCTGTAGGAGCGGGCCTGACCGCGACGGGCTTCACCGGTATCGGTAACGCCTCGTCGCGGCCGGGTCCGCTCCTACGACGGCGTCGCGCTTGCGGGATATGCGGCAGGCCGCGCGTCAGTCCTGCGGATACCCGAAGCGCACCGCGATCAGGGTGAGCTGGTCGAACTGGGCACCGAGCACGCTGCGGTAGTTGCGCCAGCGGCCGGAGGCCAGGCGGGCGGGGCCGCGTGGTTCGACCAGCGGGAAGCGCAGCCCGAAGGCCTGCTCCAGCGCGTCGGAAATTCCCTGCGGGTCGCTTTCGATGCCGTCGAGCCGGATGATCCGGTGCGGGTAGAGATCGCGCTCGTGCAACACCGCCAGTTGTTCCAGCGCGGCCAGCAACCAGTCGGTGGCCTGCTGCGGCGACTGCAGCGCCAGCGGTGCCGGCGCGCCAGTCGAGAGCCAGTCCAGCAGCATGTCGCGCGGGTCGCGCAGCGCGATCGCCAGCCGGCCTTCGGGCAGGTGCGGGCGCAGCGCGGTGAGCAGGGTGTTGTCCCACCACAGCAGCCAGTCGATGACATTGCCGTCGTCGATGCCGCGACGCGGCAGCTGCGCTTTCCAGCCTTCCACCAGCGCCATCGGCGCCAGCTCGCCGGACGCCAGCTGCTCGACCGTGCGGTAGCTCTGCAGCGCATCGGACGGCGGGGTGGTGCCGTAGCGATCGCCGCGCACCAGCGGAGTGGCAGCGTCCATCACCGCGATCAGGCGTTCGACATGCGAGCCGGGCGTGCCCCAGACGAACAGCGGGCGCGCGGTGACGCTGTCCGGAATGCTGCCCAGCGCAGGCCATTGCATCGGCTGCCTGGCGGCCTGCGGCGGCAACGGCAGCCGGTGCTGGGCCTGTTCGCGATGGAACTGCATCCAGGTGGCCAGCGCGGCGTCGGGCTGACCGGCGCGGTCCTGCACATTGCCCAGCCACGGCCGCAGCACGGTCTGCTGTGGCGGCGGCAACGACTCGATCAGCGATTCGACGCAGGCGATCGCCGCCGGCGGGTCGCGTTCCAGCAAGGCCTCGACGATGCGCTGCTCGCCGCTGATGCGGCCCGGTTCCACCGCCACGATCTGGCGCGCCACCATTTCCGCTTCGTCGGCGTGACCCTGCATGTCGTGCACGCGCATCAGCGCTTCCAGTGCCGGCAGGTGCTCGGGCATGGCCAGCAGCCAGCGTTCGATCACCGCCTGCGCCTGCGGCCCGCCGACCGGCTCCACCGCCAGGCGCGCCAGCCACAGGTCGTGCGCCGTGGCCGAGGTGGCCAGCGCCGCGTCCAGCGTGTCGCGCGCATCGTCCGTCGCGCCCAGCCGTTCCCAGGCGGTGAGCAGCGCGTGCAAGGTGCGGCGGTCGGCCGGCCAGTGGGCCAGCGCCAGGCGCAGGTGCGCAACGGCCTGGTCGGGGCGGCCGGCCTGCAATTCCATCTCGCCCGCCAGCCGGCGCATGGCCGGCAGGTCGCCATCGGGTTGCGCCAGCACGCCCTGCATCGCGGTCAGCGCATCGTCCAGACGACCCTGCCGCTGGGCCAGCTGGGCGATGAAGGCGCGCAGCGCGGTGCCCGGCGGATTGAGTTCGACCACGCGCTCGAAGGCGCGCTCGGCAAATGCAAAATGCTCCTTCTGCAGATACGCAAAGCCCAGCGCGAACATCACCCGCGAGTCGTCCGGCAGTTGCTCGGCGGCGCGGGTCAGCAGCGCCAGCGCGCGGTCGCTCTGGCCGCGGCGCATCTCCACCACGCCATCGACCGCGAGCAGCTGCGGATGCTCCGGCGCCAATCGCGCGGCAGTGCGGCTGAGCCGCTCGGCCTCGTCCAGATCGTCGCGTGCCACGGCCAGGTGCGCCTGCATCACGTAAGCGTTGAACTGGTTCGGGTCCAGCGCGGTGCTGCGCGACAAGGCGGCATCGGCGGCGGACAGGTCGCGTGCAGCCAGCAGCAGGCCGGCGCGCAGCAGGTGCAGGTCGGCGTCTTCCGGTGTGAGGGCCAACGCGGTGTCGATGCTGGTCAGCGCCAGTGCCGGCTGGCCCTGCTGCTGCAGGGCCAGCCCGAGCCAGCGGTGTGCGGCGGCGCTGTCGGGCGCGCTGATCGCCCACTCGCGGGCCAGCGCCACCGCATCGTCGGCCGCATTGCGGCGCAGGGCTTGAAGAATGGCGTCTTGCATGGCGGCGGGGTGTCCAGGACAAACCGCTATTGTAACGATGCGCGCTGCGCCGCCGACCTACCTGGCAGCGGCCAGCCGCTCGGCCACCCAGCGCTCGGCGAAGCCGTCGCCGCGGGCATTTTCCAGAAACCCGCAGTGCCCGCCCCAGCGCGCGATTTCCAGGTGCGCATGCTCGGGCAACTGCCAGCCGGCGAAATCCTCGAACGGAATCACCGGGTCGTCTTCGGCCATCAGGATGTCCGAGGGCACCTGCAGGCCGGCCAGGCGCGCGCCGGCAATCGAATAGCTGTTGAAATACGCTTCCAGCGACCCGTGGCCGGTGTGCTGCACGGCCAGCCAGGCCATCAGCTCGCGCATGTCCAATGCCAGGGTCGCATCGTCGTAGCCGTGCTGGTCCGGAAACAGCTTGCGCTTGCGCAGCAGCGATTCGCGCCATTTGCGGCGGAAATACCAGTCGTAGAACTGCGGGCCCTTTTCCAGCTGGGTCATGGTGGCCGCCGGGTCCAGCAACGGGCACACCGCCGCCACGCGTGCCAGCGGCAGGCCGGCGGCCGGTGCGCGCAAGGCCAGCCGCAGCGCGAAGTTGCCGCCCAGCGAATACCCGGCCGCCAGCAGCTGCGGCGCAGGAAAGCGCCGCCACAGATCGCCCGCAGCGTTGACCACCTCGTCGATGCGATCGGAGTGGAACAGGTCCACGTTGAGGTGATGGGTGCCGCCGTGGTCGCGGAAATTCAGCCGGAACACTTGGTAGCCCAGGCCGAGCAAACGCGCGGCGGTCAGCCGCATGTAATTGGAATCGGCGCTGCCTTCCCAGCCGTGCAGCAGCAACACGGTGCCGCGCACCGGCGCATCGCCGGGCGGCACGCTCATCCAGCCCTGCAGGCGCACGCCGTCGCCGCCATCGAGAATATGTTCGCGGGTGACTGCGCCGCTGGCGCTGAGCAACTGACGGCTGCGCAGGCGACGCAAGGCGCTGCTGCCCAGCACCGACTGCACGTGCGGGTTACGCAGCCAGCGCGGCGGCTGGAAGTCGGAGGCGTTCATGCGCGCATCGGGCCCGGCAGCAGGACGCTGGCCGCAAGGAAGATGCGTGCGTGCATGGTCGGCTCAGGACTCCATCGCGGCGATGATGCGTTGCCGCGAGGTATCGGCCAGGCGACGACGTCCTTCGAGATCGAATGCGGCGATCGGCTCAAGGAAATGCACCTCGGCCAGCCGCGACGGCTCGCCGAGCAGGCGCACGATATTGGCGAAGAAACTCTCGCGCTCACCGAAGGCCACCACCGCCTGCGCACTGCCGCGCACGCCGTAGCGCAGCGCCACCGGCTGCACCGGCACGCCGGCCTCCACCGCTGCCTGAAAGATGCGCGCATGGAACGGGCCGACTTCGGTGCCGCCGCGGGTGCGCCCTTCCGGGAACACGCCCACCGGCTTGCCGCTGCGCAGGCGCTGCAGCATTTCCAGCAGCACCCCGCCCAGCGATTCGGTATTGCCGCGCTGATGGAAGATGGTCTGGCCCTTGGTCGCCAGCCAGCCCACCAGCGGCCAGCCGGCGATTTCGCGCTTGGCTACAAAGCCCATCACGCGCTGGCTGTGCAGCATCGAGATGTCGACCCAGCTGACGTGGTTGGCCACGAACAGGGTCGCGCCGGACAGCGGCGTGCCGAAGCGGCGCAGCCGGAAGCCGAAGATGCGCATCAGGTTGCCCTGCCACCAGCGGATCATCCGCTCGTCCAGGGTGTCTGCAGGGCCGGTGCGGATGCGCGCCAGCGGCGGGGCCACCACGCACAGCATGGTGATCGGCAGGCCGATGCACAGGTGCAGCAGCAGCAGCGGCACCCGATACAGGTACCGGAACCAACGCGACGCGCCGCCAGCCTCGCGCGTGGCGTCCAGGGATGACTCGCTCATTCGACCAACGGGACCGATGACAGGGAAAGGGAGCACGACGATTGTGACAGCAGCCTGGGCGCGGCGCAGCGCCGGCAGCGGATGGCGCTGTTCCACCCATGCCGTTGCCGGGCGTGCTCAGCCATTGCTGCGTGCCACCACGGCCAGGGTCAGGCGCGACACGCAGACCCGTTTGCCGGCCGGGTTATCGATGACGATGTCCCAGACCTGGGTGCTGCGCCCCACATGCACTGCGCGCGCGGTGCCGATGACCAGGCCGTCGGTGGCCGCGCGCAGATGGTTGGCGTTGATTTCCAGCCCCACGCACATCTGCGTGGTCATATCCACGCACAGATTGCCGGCGCTGCTGCCCAGGGTTTCGGCCAGCACCACCGATGCGCCGCCGTGCAGCAGGCCGTACGGCTGCCTGGTGCGCGTGTCCACCGGCATGGTGGCGCGCAACCAATCGTCACCGGCCTCGGTGAACACGATGCCCAGATGGTCGATCAGGGTGTTTTTGCTGGAGGCGTTGAGGGCAACGAGGTCGACGGGAGCGCGGAAGGTCATGGGCAGGGAATCGGGAATCGGGAATCGGGAATCGGGAATCGGGAATCGGGACAGCATCGGCGGCGCTGGGGTCTGATGCAACTGCCTTTCGGCTATCTGCGGGCCGAATTGCGCCAGCGGCTTTCAGCGGGTTGGCGGCGCGGCCTATTTCCGCGCAACGTGCCATTGCAGCGGCGCGCCACGGCACGATGCCCCCACCATGCGCCGTCTACACCCGGCCCAGGCCAGCACGCTGCAGCGATCAGAGAATCGGCACCAGGCCCGCACCGAACGCGGTCAGCATGCGTACCAGCAGCCATTTCGGCCCGACGTTGACCTCGGGGAAATCGCCCACCGCCACATAGCACTGCCGGAACTGCGGGTCCTGTCGCTTGAGCGGGAACGGGCAGCCCGGGCCGGGCTGGAACTCGTAGTTGGTCGCATAACGCCAGGGCCAGAAATCCAGCACCGGCAAGGCTTCCGACACCTTGCCCACGCTGTAGTTCAATCCGCTGAACAGCGGCGGTTTTTCGCGCGGAGCCACCGTCCAGGCATTCTCCGGGCTCATGTCGCGCTCGATGCTGGCCGCCAGCGCCTGCGCAAAGCGCACATCGTCGATGACGACCGCGGCCTCGGTGTTGTAGTTCTCGCTGCGCGGATCGAAGTTGTGCGTGCCGATCACCCCGATGCGGCGGTCCACCACCAGCGATTTGGCGTGCAGCCCCATGCGCGCACCGGCGCGGGTCACCGGCAGCGGTTTGTTGACCGCGCGGGTGCCCAGGAACGAAGGCCGCGTTTCGGTGCGCAACACGCGGCGATCGACTTCGCTACCGCCGGGTGCACGGCCACCCCCACTGCTGCCGCGAATCACGCTTCCGGCACTTGTGCGCCCGTCCCCGCCGCTGCTGCCCCGCATCGCATTGCCGGCGGCGCTGCCGCCGATCAACCGGTTGTCGCGGTTGTCCTCGTTGATCTCGGAGGCGGGGTTGAGCGGATCCGGCACCAGGTTGGCATAGTCCACCGGCGCATCCAGCGGGAATGGCTTGAACTCGTACACGTTGAAGCCCAGCTCGCGCAGGTTGCGCCGTTTGAACTTGTACGAGAGCGCGTACACGATGGGATTGTCGGTGGCGGCCAGGCTATTGCTCGACACCACGACGCGCGGCGGCTGCGGGCGTTTGCGCAGATCGCGGAAGATGGCCTGGGCCTCGTCGGACAACACCAGGTACGGCGTCTGCAGCAGTACTTCCTGCTGCGCAGTGGCGATCAGTCCATCGAGTTCCGGCGCGGTGGACACCGCCTTTGCGCCATGTTCCTTGCGGTGCTTTTGCGGCAGGTCGGCCACGTACAGCACGCGCTGCACCGGCATGGCCGGGGTCACGAAGGCGTCGCGTATGAACTGCGCGTCGCCTGCCTCGCGATCGACCCGCGCCACCCGCTCCGGGCGCCGGAACTGTGCCGGCGGCATCTGCGGGGCGCCCTCCTCCAGCAACAGCCGGCCTACATCGTTCAGACGCTCGGCCGGAATGCTGCGCCGCGCGCGCCAGAACGCATCGAAATTGGCCGCCATCGCGCGCACTTCCGGCCCGGCCAGAATCACGTCGCGGTCGCGGAAGTTGTACTCGCTGTCCCAGTCGTAATAGTCGTCCTGGTAATTGCGCCCGCCGACCACGCCGAGCACGTCGTCCACCACCAGCAGCTTGTTGTGCATGCGCTGGTTGAAGCGACGGAAACAGCACAGCACGCTGCCGGCATAGTCGAAGTAGTTGAGCTTGACCTTGCCGAAGGTGGGGTTGTAGATGCGCAGTTGCAGGTTGTCGTGGCTGCTGGCGAGTGCGCCCAGGATCTGCAGATCGGCGATCGCCGACAGCTGGTCGATCAGGATGCGCACCTTGACGCCGCGGCGGGCGGCGTCGGTCAGCGCGTCCAGCACCATGCGCGCGCTGTCGTCCTTGTCGAAGATATAGGTCTGCAGGTCGATGCTGCGGGTGGCGCTGCGGATCAGGTTGAGCCGCGCCACCAGCGATTCCTCGCCGTGGTCGAGGATGGTGGCGTAATGCCGTGGCGCGGCCGGCGTGGAGGCAGTGATGGCCTGCCCGCCCAGCGCGCGCAAGGGCGAAGGCTGGGCGCAACGGTTGGTCTGGGTGCAATCCACCACCGTGCTGCGCGCGGCAGCGGCCACACCGGCCGCGCGGTTGCGTTCGGTTTGCGACAGGCCGGCGCATCCGGTGCCGAGCAACAGGGTTGCCAGCACCAGGACCCTCAACAGGAACCTCACGGGCGCCGCGCCTCCTGCAGCCGCCCACGCAGAATGAACGTCACCCTGTCGCCCAGGGCCATCTGCCACGCATTCATTCCGTAACGTCCACGCAGGACCGTACCTCGGCTGATCACGTCGCAATCATAGCCCGGCCGTGCGCATTCAGCTGGCGCCACATGCAGGGTCTCGATGTGGGTGATTCCGCGGATGGTCAGGTTGCCGGTGATGTCGCCGCCCTGGTTGACCACCTCTTCGGCATAGGGGAGCGACTCGAATTCCACCACCGGGTAACGCGCCACGTTGAAGAAATCCTCGCCGCGCATCCAGCTGGTGTAACGGTCCTTGCCGGGAATCTCCACCTGGGTGGCGTCCAGGCGGAAGCGCACCTGCAGGCGCCGGTCGGGCAGCTCCACCAGTTCACCGCGAAAACGGGGAAAAAAGCCCTCGATCTTCATTCCGAAGCGGGTCTTGATCTCGAACCCGAAGCGCGACTGCGCCGGGTCGATGGTGTGCACCTTCTGCTGTGCAAGGCAGGGCAGCGCGACCCAGAGCGCGAGCCAGGCGAACCAGCGCAGCGACGATGTCACGGATCAAGGCCACCAGAAGGCGGTCAGGCGGGCGATGCCCGGCTCGATGGTGGCATCCAGCGGCAGGGCCAGCAGGGCGATCGAGGCGGTCGGCATGCCGCGGTAATCGCCGGTCTGCCCACTGTGCATCAACGCAGCCAACCGCTCCAGGCCCGGATTGTGGCCCACCATCAGCAGCCGTTCGGCTTCGCGATGCTCGTCCACCAGGCTGGCCAGGGTGCCGGGCGTGGCCTCGTAGATGCGTTCGTCCAGCCGTTGTTCGATATAGCCGGTGAGCTCGAGGACCGCTTCCAGGGTCTCGCGGGCACGCCGCGCCGGCGAACACAGCACCCGGTCGGGCACCAGACGCTGCTTGCGCAGCCAGCGCCCGGCCGATTCGGCCTCGGCGATGCCGTGCGGCGACAACGGGCGGTCGAAATCGGCCTGGCCGGTGTCGGCCGGTTCGGCGTGGGCGTGTCGCAACAAGATCAATTCGCGCATGGGAACTTTCCGGTTAGGACTTCTTGAGCCACTTCAACAGCGGCTCCCAGTCCTGTTGATGGTCGCGCACCTGCGCCGAGCGGTAATCGAACAAGCTGCGCCCCAGCCCGGCCATGACCACATAGGCCTGGGTGTCGCGCAATTGGGTCAGCAGCGGATAGGGCCAGGTGCCGATCATCTCGGCGGCCTGCTGCGAGGTCTGGGTCCAGGGACGTGCGCGGTTGAGCACCAGGCCCACCGGCAGCTTGCGCTGATGCACGCGCGGCACCTTGGCGAGCGTATTGAGGAAGCCCACCACCGCTTCGATGTCCAGCGCCGAAGACAGCACCGGCACCACGATGGCGTCGACATGGTCCAGGAAACCGCTCAGGTCGTCGGCCATGGCGCCGGCCGGGGCATCGATGATCAGCTGGTCGGTGCCATCGGGCACCGCGGCCTGCCAGTTGCGGCGCTTGGTGGCATCGATCGGCAGCACCGCACTTTCGAGACTGGCGCGACGCTGCGCCCAGCGGGTGGACGAACCTTGCGGATCGGCATCTGCCAGCACGGTACGCTGGCCCTGCAATGCCGCGTGTGCGGCCAGATTGGTGGCGATCGTGGTCTTGCCGACGCCGCCTTTGGAGGCGGCCACCAGGACTGTCTTCATGCACGCCTCGCTTCCGGGAGCAAGCCGGCAGCGTACACCGCAGCTGGGTGAGGAAGTAGTCGAAAGGCGTTAAACGTCGAACGGCGGGAGGTGTCGCAACGCAGCATCGCTCGCCGGCAAGGTAGCCGACGCAGGCATACGGCGGCCAGCAGGTTATCTGGACTACTGGACCGCTGCGCTCGGCTGCCACTGCGCAGGCGGCTGCGTTGCAAGGCCTTGACGCTGCACCAGCGCGCGCAATGCAGGCACCTCGCCTTGCGACAGGAGGGCGTCCAGATCGATGGCTTGGTCGGTGGCCGTGGGCGCGCGGCGTTGGTATTGCTGCTGCAGCCACTCCAGCTCTCGCAGCCGCGCCTGCCAGCGCGTGGCGTCGGCACCGCTGCTCAATGCGGCCATGCGCCTGGCGCCGACCATGGCCGTCAGCATGGTGGACTCGTCATTGGCCACGCTGTTGAACACTGCCATGCATTCATCGCGCAATGCGGGCGTCGCGACATTGGAAGTGCAGCGGCGCACCAAATCGCCTAACGCGGGAAGTGCATGTGCAGACCAGGCACCCATCACGAACATCGCGGCCATGCCCGCGCCGGTGGAAGGCAGGCCTTGCGCGTCGAGTTGCGAGCGCAAGCTGACCGAGGTCAGCGATGGCCATTGCACGCCGTCGTAGGTGGCATGCAGGGCCTTGCCAAGTTCCAGCGCGCCGCTGTCGAAATGATCCGCCTGCACCGCCGCCTGCCAGGCGCGTTCGGCACCCGGCTGATCGCCACGACGCATTGCAGCGGCGTAGGCACGCAGGTGCACATCCGCATTGCCGGTATCGGCCTGCTCCAGGAAGGCAAGCGCTGCGTCTGGATCGCAGCGCAATCCGGGCGCGCAACCGACTGCTTCCATCCGCGCCACCATCGGGTCGCGCGGCCGCGCGTCCAGGGCGCGCTGCAGCCAGACGCGCTGGATGGGCGCGTAGCCTCCCTCTGCGGCGGGCGCGGTGTCGTCGTGCTCGGAATCGGCCCACAACAGACCGGCCAGATACAGCTGCCTGGGATCACCGCTGGCCGCCATGCTGCGCAGGCGTGCCTGCATGGTCTGGCCGACCTGCTGCGCCCAGTGATCCACGACAGGGTCATTTGCCGGAGCCGATAAATTGGAGGACGGCACCGAGGCGGCATGTGCCATGCAGACGCTACCAATCCAAAGCAGCGTACTGCCGATCACGCGATATCCGTACATGTGTTGCTCCTGTCCATGTGATGGTGCACGTTGTTGAGATCAGCATTTCATAAGGGTTGAACCGCATCAAGCTACCAGCTGCGCCAGCAACCAGGCCCACGCGGGCAGCGTGAGCAACGATAGCAAGATGCTGTAGCCGACCATCGCTGCCGCCAGACGCGCGGCCAGCCGATGCGAGATGGCCAGCGCGGCGGCGGTGATCATGGTGGGCATGGCCGATTCGAGCACATTGGTCTGCAGCAGCAGGCCGCGCAGGCCCAGCGCCCAGGACAACGGCAGCGCCAGGACCGGCATCACCGCCAGCTTGAACACCAGGCCGACCGCCAGTGGCTTGAGTTCGTCGGCAGGCAGACGCAACTGCAGCGAGAAGCCGACCGCCAGCATGACCAGCGGCAGCATGGCATCGGCCAGGCTCTTGAGCCCGGAGCCGATCCAGGCCGGCGGCTGCTCGGGCATCAACGTCAGCGCGAACAGCAGTGCCCATAGCGGCGGGAACTTCAGCACCCGGGTCAGGATGGTCCTGGCGGTCGGCGGGGTGTCGCCGCTGTAGCGCGCCAGCACGTACAGCCCGAAGGTGGACAGCAGCACGAAGGTGCCGAACTGGTCGTAGACCACCGCATACGGCAAGGCCTGATCGCCAAGCAATGCGCGCACCATCGGAAACCCGATGAAACTGGAGTTGGTGAACACCACGCACATCAGCAGCGCGGCGTAGTCGGCACGGCCCAATCGCAGCAGGCGGCTGCAAGCCCACAGCAGCGGCACGATGATCGCGGTGAGCAGCCACGGCGTGGCGATCACCCCGCCCAGCGAGGCGTCCAGGTGCAGCCGCGGCACGTAGGTCAGCACCGAGGCGGGCAGGCAGATGTACAGCACCACGCGATTGAGCACGTCGGCGCTGTTGTCGGGCAGCACCCGCAGACGAGCGAACAGCAAGCCAAGGCCCAGCATCGCCAGGATCAACGCAAAGGCATCCACCGCCATGCGGGGTCACGTCCAATGGAAACAGAGGCACAGGATCGCATGACGCAGCGCGGGCGTCGGCAGAGCGCTGGCGTGGGGCGCGCTGACGCGAGGCGCGGCACGCAATTCGGTCATCTGGTCTATCCCGAAGTCGGCATCCCGCATGAGCGCTGACGTGACGTACTTGCGGCGTGTCCCGCGATGGTGCGCGGGCAAGGGAAGTGCAGCAATGTCGCAGCGTCGAGGGCGCGGTGCCCTCACCGCTCGCGGGACACGCCGCAAGTACGTCCCTGTAGTCTCGGTGGCGGCATCCATGCCGCCACACGGTCCCGCAATCGGCGAGGACACCACGCCAGACAGTTGGCTGGTGGTTTTGTTGAAAGCTAAGACACCGCATCGCCAACTTTCCAGTCGCTATTGAGATCCTTGCAGACTGACCATCTCGACTGGCCCTTGCCCGCCCACCGTCGCGGGACCTTGAGCGGCATGGATGCCGCGCCAGGCCTCGCATGGACGTACTTGCGGCGTGTCCCGCGATGGCGGGCGGGCAAGGGCCCTGCAGCAACTCGGCCCGGTGCACGGCCCGCTGCGCGACATTCCCGCAGCGGGGCGAAGCGCTTACGGGAACGCGGGCGGGTTGGCCTGCCATGCCGCGAAGACCTCGGCCAGGCTGGCGCGCTCTGCCTCGCGCCAGTCCGGCAGCAGGCTGGCGTAGTTGGCGGTGCTGCTCCAGCGATCGGGCCAGGTGCGCACGGCGGCGGCATACCACTCGGTAGCCTCCTGCTTGCGCCCGGCGCGCCATAGGGCCAGCGCGGCCGTCACGGGCAGCCACTCCGGCGTGGCCGGGCGGCCATTGGCCAGGTTGGCCCACTGCTGCAGCGCCTTGTCGGGCTTGTCGGCGCGCAGCAGGTCCCAGCCGTAATTCCAGGTAATCGCGCGGTATTGCTGGCTGCCGTTGGACACCAGTGCCAGCGCGCCCTGGTATAGCTCATCACCCAGTTGCGTGCGCCCGCCCGCATAGGCCAGCGAGGCCAGCTGGGCACGCGGTTCGGCCGCACGTGCGTCACGTTGCACCATCGCGGCCAGGCGGTCGACCACGGCATCGCCCTGCCCCTGCACCGCGACCACCGCCTTGGTGGTGCTGCGGTCTTCGTCGAAATAGAACTCCTTGGGCTTGGGCAGGCTCTGTGCCTGCGCCAACGACCACACGCCCCCGAGCAGGGCCAAGGCGGCCCATGCGTATTTCCTTTTCACTGTGTTTTCCCCTGACAGCAAACGACCCCTTCCCGTCCCCATCCTAACCGCAGCGCGACGGCTGCGCATCCGCATGCAAACGGGCGCGTGAAGGCTGACTGTTACACTTTGCGCCGCCGTTTTGGAATCCGTCGGGCGGATCATCTGGTTTCAGATGACCCGCACCGGGTCCCAGCCACCCTTTCCGGGCACGCCATGACCAGTACCGCTGCACTTTCTTCTCCCGACTCTGCCAACACGCCGGAGCTCGGCCGGGTGGATGCGGACTACACGCTGGACCACAAATACACGCGCACCGACGGGCGCATCTATCTGTCCGGCGTGCAGGCGCTGGTGCGGCTGCCGTTGCTGCAGCGCCTGCGCGACGAGGCTGCCGGCCTGGACACTGCCGGCTTCATCAGCGGCTACCGCGGCAGCCCCTTGGGCGGGCTGGACCTGGAACTGTGGCGCGCACGCAAGCATCTGGACGCGGCCAGAGTGACCTTCACCCCCGGCCTGAACGAGGACCTGGCCGCCACCATGGTGTGGGGCACCCAGCAGACCAACCTGTTCCCCGGCGCCAAGGTGCAGGGCGTCTACGGCATGTGGTACGGCAAGGGCCCGGGCGTGGACCGCAGCGGCGACGTGTTCAAGCACGGCAATGCCGCCGGCACCTCGCCCTTTGGCGGCGTGCTGGCGCTGGCCGCCGACGACCACGCCTGCCGCAGCTCGACCCTGCCGCACGGCTCGGAAGACGAGTTCGTCAGCGCGATGATGCCCATCCTCAACCCGGCCGGGGTGCAGGACATCCTGGACATGGGTCTGCTGGGCTGGGCGATGAGCCGCTACACCGGGCGCTGGATCGGCTTCAAGACGATTGCCGAAACGGTGGAATCGTCCGCCTCGGTGGACGTGGACCCATTCGCACGCACGATCGTGCTGCCGGAGGACTTTGCGCTGCCGCCGGGCGGGTTGAGCATCCGCTGGCCGGACCCGCCGGTGGATCAGGAAATGCGCCTGCACCGCTATGCGGTGGCCGCGGCGCAGGCCTTTGCGCGGGCCAACCGGATCGACCGCATCGTGCTGGATTCGCCACGCGCGCGGCTGGGTATCGTCACCACCGGCAAGAGCTACCTGGACGTGCTGCAGGCATTGGAATACCTGGGCCTGGATGCGCAGGCCTGCGCGCAGATCGGCATCCGCGTGTACAAGGTCGGCATGACCTGGCCGCTGGAGCCGGTGGGCATCAGCGCGTTTGCGCGCGGGCTCGAAGACATCGTGGTGGTGGAAGAGAAAAAGGCCTTCATCGAGCGCCAGATGAAGGAGCTGTTCTACAACTGGCCGGCCAGTGCAGGGGCGCGGCCGAGCATCGTCGGCAAGTACGACGAACAGGGCGCGTGGATCCTGCCGTCCACCGGCGAGTTGACCCCGGCCACCATTGCCGCGGTGATCGGCAGGCGCATCCAGCGGTTCGGCTTGCCATCGAGCACATTCGCCGACGCGATCGAACAGCGGCTGCGCTGGATGGAGACCAAGGAAGCGGAGATGGCCTTGCCGCGCGCGCAGTTCCCGCGCGTGCCGCATTACTGCTCCGGCTGCCCGCACAACACCTCCACGGTGGTGCCGGAAGGCTCGCGCGCGCTCGGCGGCATCGGTTGCCATTACATGGTGACGTGGATGAACCGCGCCACCGACACCTTCACCCACATGGGCGGCGAAGGCGTGACCTGGTCGGGGCAGGCGCCGTTCACCGACACGCCGCACGTGTTCCAGAACCTGGGCGATGGCACGTATTTCCACAGCGGCTCGCTGGCGATCCGGCAATCGGTGGCCACCGGCGTCAACATCACCTACAAGATCCTCTACAACGACGCGGTGGCCATGACCGGTGGCCAGCCGGTGGACGGCACGCTCACCGTGCCGGACATCGCGCATCAGCTGCGCGCCGAAGGCATCCACGAGATCGCCATCGTCAGCGACGACATCGGCAAGTGGACGCGGCGGCGCGATCTGTTTCCCGCCGAGGTCGCGTTTCACGATCGTGGCGAACTGGATGCGGTGCAGCAGCATCTGCGCACGGTCAAGGGTGTGTCGATCCTGATCTTCGACCAGACCTGCGCCACCGAAAAACGCCGCCGCCGCAAGCGCGGCAAGCTGATCGACCCGCCCAAGCGGGTCATGATCAATTCGCTGGTGTGCGAAGGCTGCGGCGATTGCGGCGAGAAAAGCTTTTGCGTGTCGGTGTTGCCGAAGGAAACCGAATTCGGGCGCAAGCGCCAGATCGACCAGTCCAACTGCAACAAGGATTATTCGTGCGTCGCGGGCTTTTGCCCGAGCTTTGTCACCGTGCATGGCGGTGCCCCGCGCAAGGGCAAGCGGCGCGACGCCAGCACGCTGCTGGACACGCTTCCCTCACCGCCCAAGCGCACCGCGCTGGAACGGCCCTGGAACATCCTGATCACCGGCGTCGGCGGCACCGGCGTGGTGACCATCGGCGCGCTGCTCGGCATGGCCGGGCACCTGGAAGGCAAGGGCGCCACGGTGCTGGACCAGACCGGCCTGGCGCAGAAAGGCGGCGCGGTGACCACGCATATCCGCATCGCACGCCAGCCCGCCGACATCCACGCCGTGCGCATCGCCGCCGGCGAAGCAGACCTGGTGCTGGGCTGCGACATGGTGGTGGTCAACGATTATTGGGCGCTCTCCAAAGTGCGCGATGGCCGCACCCAGGTGGTGCTCAACACCTACGAAGCAATGCCGGGCACGTTCACCACGCAACCGGACCTGCAGTTTCCCGCTGCCGAGATCATCGCCGGTGTGCGCACTGCGCTCGGTGGCCAGGAGCCGTTGTTGCTGGATGCCACGCAGCTGGCAACGGCGTTGCTGGGCGACGCCATCGCCAGCAATCTGTTCGTGCTCGGCTACGCGTGGCAGCACGGGTTGGTGCCGCTATCGCATGCGGCGCTGATGCGCGCGATCGAACTCAACGGCGCGGCCGTTGCGATGAACCAGCAGGCCTTTGCGTGGGGCCGGCTGGCGGCGGTGGATCTGCCGGCCGTGCGTCGTGCAGCAGGCCTGGGCACCACGGACGCACCTGCGCACCTGCACGGCGACACGCCGGCCGCACGCGCACCGGGCAGTTGGGAAGAACACGATCTCAGCGGTGCCAGCGCACCGCGTGCACTGGCGCAGACCGATGGCAGCACGCTGCATGGCGGTGCCGATGCACCGGCACATCCGCTCGATGACGAGCAGCTGGCGCAATCGCTGGACGAGGCCATCGCGCGCCGCGTCGCATTCCTCACCGACTATCAGGACGCCGCCTATGCGCAGCGCTATCGCACGTTGGTGGAACGCGTACGCACGCACGAAACCCAACGCGCGCCGGGCAGCAGCGCCTTGACCGAAGCGGTGGCGCGCTACGCATTCAAGCTGATGGCCTACAAGGACGAATACGAAGTGGCGCGCCTGTACACGCGCGGCGATTTCCAGCGCCGGCTGCAACAGCAGTTCGAAGGCGACTACACGCTGCGCTTCCACCTGGCGCCGCCGTTGCTGGCCAAGAAGGATGCCAACGGCAACCTGCTCAAGCGCGAATACGGGCCATGGATGTTCACCGCCTTCAAACTGCTGGCGAAGCTGAAATTCCTGCGCGGGGGCAAGCTCGACGTGTTTGGCTACACCGCCGAGCGACGTGGCGAGCGTCGGCTGATTGCCGATTACAGCGCAACCATCGACATGCTGCTGGAGCGGCTGGATGCCGATAACGTCGGTCTTGCAACGCAGATCGCCAGCATTCCAGAACACATTCGCGGCTATGGCCACGTCAAGCATGCGCACCTGCAGGAAGCCAAGGCGCGTGAAGCCGCGCTGCTGGCGCAGTGGCGTAATCCTAAGGTGTTACATGTGGTGCAGGTGGCTTGATGTCACCGAACGATGACATTTCTCTTATGTCACCGTTCGGTGACTCCAAGCAGGCGCCGTCTGATTTCAGCCTAAATGTAATCGATCGCCGACATTGCGTCAGTGTCGTCGATCGCTTACATTTGTCTTCATGGAGACCGTGCGCACCCCTTCCGATATAGGCAACGTCGTTCGCGCAAGGCGCAAGTACCTTGGCTGGGATCAGGCTCGCCTTGCCAGGGAGATCGGTGTGAGCCGACAGTGGATCGTCGACATCGAGAAGGGCAAGCCGCGCGCCGAGCTGCAATTGATCCTAAGGGCGCTGCGCGTTCTGGGACTGCAGCTAGCGCTGAGCCCGGACTCCGCTCAGGCGCAGGAGCGCGAGATGCTCAATCCCATCCCCGCCGCATCGATCAATCTTGATGCAATCCTTGAACGTAACCGCGGCAACCTGCCGTCAGGCACCGGCATTTCTCATCCATCGAACAGCGCCACTCCCAGGTCGTTCTCAGCCCTGTCGCAACAAGCATTCAAAACCTCGTACTCGACTATCGATACATTCCAGAAGCGGCATCCTGCACACGGGGTCTTGAAAAAGCAGTTTTCGGTGCTCGATGAACCGAAGGTCGGTAATACAGCAAAAAAATCCGCCATCACGTCCGCCTCGAAGAAGAAGGACGATCAATGAGGCTATTGACGTTGATTGGAGACCAGGTGATCGGTCATCTGAGCTCCGACGCGCATGGCCGCCCGCTATTTGCCTACACACGCGATTGGCAACAATCGAAGAACGCGCTACCGCTTTCATTGAATCTTCCCCTCAGCCGGGAAGATCACCCAACTGCGGCCGTTGGTGCGGTGTTGTGGGGCTTGCTGCCTGACAACGAAACTACATTGCAAAGCTGGGCATCCAGATTTCAGGTTTCGCCGCGCAACCCACTCGCCCTGTTGTCGCACGTCGGTGAGGACTGTGCCGGCGCGGTGCAATTCGTAACCGAAGACCGGCTCGAGGACGTGCTGTCCGGCGCCAGCGATAGCATCGAAGTTCTGACGGATGCCGAACTGGAAACGCGCCTGCGCAGACTGCGTCGCGACGTTGGCGCAGCACGTCAGGTCGATGACGTCGGTCAGTTCAGCCTGGCCGGCGCGCAGGCGAAGATTGCCTTGCTGCACGATGGTCGGCAGTGGGCCATCCCGGCCGGGCGCATCCCGACCACACACATCCTCAAACCACCGAGCGGCGAATACGACGGGTTCGTCGAGAACGAACTGTTCTGCCTACGCTTGGCGCGCAGCATCGGGCTACCGACTGCGGCCTGCCAGGCGCTGCGCTTCGGCGAGGAGACCGCCATTTGCGTCGAGCGCTACGATCGTCTCCATATCGAAGGAACACTGCTGCGCATCCACCAGGAAGATATCTGCCAGGCGCTGGGAGTGATGCCGCACATCAAGTATCAGAACCAGGGCGGCCCTGGAGTGGAGGCGATGTCGCAGCTATTGTGGACGCACTCATCGCAACCGCGGCAAGACGTCGAAACCTTGTTCCAGGCCCTGGTCTTCAATTACCTGATCGGCGGCACCGATGCGCATGCGAAAAACTATTCACTGCTGCTCGGCGAGGGTAGGCAGGTTCGCCTGGCGCCGCTATACGACATTTCCAGCGCTCTGCCGTATCCCCAGCTGCAGCGACGTCGGATCAAACTGGCAATGAAGATGGGCAGCCATTATCGCTGGTGGGACATCCGTCCAAGCGACTGGATACAGGTCGCCAGCACATTGCGCCTGGATGCATCTGATTGCCTTGCATGGATGCGCGGGGCCGTTAGCGACATGCCCGATCGAGCGCAAGAACTCCTTGCCTCGCTTGCGCGAGAAGACGTCACGCACCCGATCCTGAATGCTCTGGTGGAGGAAATCGCCAACGCATGCAGCCGTATGCGCAAGCTGTTGCAGCCGGACTGATTGGTTTAATACCGTTACACACGGCAGCTGGCGCATCCAATCAATGGGACCTCAGTCGAACTGCGGCCCGCGCATCAGGCGGATCGGCCCGCGTACGGCGGGCAGCTGCACGGTTCTGCCTTGCTGGGTGACACGGACGACGCCGGCCGCTGCGGCCGCCGCAGCTACCGCGCGCACCTGCGGCATCAGGGCGCGCCACACGGACGCATCATCGCTCAGTGCGCGCGCAACCTCCGATGGGCAGATCGATTGCTCGGGCCGCCGTTGCGTGAGCAAGTGCCGAATCAGCGCGGCAATCTGTGCGTCATCGGGCGGTTGCACGCCTGCACCGCGTCATGACAGGGGACGCAGCAGGCGCAGGCCAAACCAATCCTTGGCGTCGTTCCAGCCGTGCGTGACCTTGAGCCCTGCCGCGGCGGCCAGCTCGGCAAAGCGCGCGTCGGTGTATTTGTAGCTGTACTCGACCTGCATCGCCTCGCCCTCGGCAAACGCGATGTCCTGGCCGCCGACCTGCACGCGTTGCGCGCGTTGGCTGATCAGGAAGGTTTCGATGCGGCCGCGCTCGCGCGCATACACCGCATGGTGGCGAAAGCCGCCCAGATCGAAGTCGCTGCCGATCTCGCGGTTGAGGCGCGCCAGCAGGTTCAAGGTGAATTCGGCGGTGACGCCGGCCGCATCGTTGTAGGCGGCTTCGATCAGGCTGGCGTCCTTGTCCAGGTCGATGCCGATCAGTGCGCAGCCGTCGCTGCCCATGGTCTGGCGCATGGCATCCATCAGCGCAACCGCCGCAGTGTCGGTGAAATTGCCCAGCGTCGAGCCGGGGAAGAACACCACGTGGCGACGCGCCGGGCGCTGTGCGTCAGGCAGACGCAGCGGCTTGGTGAAGTCGGTGCAGACCGGCAGCATCTGGATCTGCGGAAACTGCTGGGCCAGCCGCGCGGTGCTGTCCAGCAGCGCGGTGCGCGAGATTTCCAGCGGCGTGTAGGCCACCACATCGCGCAGGCCCTGCAGCAGCAGTTCGGTCTTGCGCCCGCTGCCGCTGCCGTATTCCACCACATGCACACCGGGGCCGATTGCCTGAGCGATCGAGGCCATGCTGGCCTCCAGCAGGCCCAGCTCGGTGCTGGTGAGGTAATACTCCGGCTGCCGGGTGATGGCTTCGAACAGCTCCGACCCGCGGGCGTCGTAAAAATACTTCGACGGCAGCGTCTTGGGCGTCTGCGACAGACCGGCCAGAGCATCGGCAGTGATGTCGTCCGGCTGCGGGCGCAGATCGGTCAGCGCGGCATGGGCGCGTTGCATGGCATGGGCGGCGGCGTTCAAGGCAGATCCTTGGCAAGGCGCACGCCGGCAAATTGCCAGCGCGCATCGGAGGGGAAGAAGTTGCGGTAACTGGCGCGCATATGGCTGGCCGGCGTGGCGCAACTGCCGCCGCGCAGCACCCACTGGGCGTTCATGAACTTGCCGTTGTATTCGCCCAGCGAACCAGGCCACGGCGCAAAACCGGGATACGGCAGATACGCGCTGCCGGTCCATTCCCAGACATCGCCGAACAGTTGCTGCAACCCGGTGTCCACGGCCTCGGCGCCCCGTGGGTGCAGCGCATCACCGTCGACGAAATTGCCCTGCACCGGCACGCCGGTGGCGGCCTGTTCCCATTCGGCTTCGGTGGGAAGGCGCGCGCCGGCCCAGCGCGCGAAGGCATCGGCTTCGAACAGGCTCAGATGACAGACCGGCGCATGCGGGTCGCGCATGCGCCAGCCATCCAGGGTGAACTCGCGTCCGTCCGCGTCCCAGTACAGCGGGTGCTGCCAGCCTTGCGCCTGCACCATGGCCCAGCCATCGCTGAGCCAGGCGCCGGCACTGCGATAACCACCGGCGTCGATGAAGTCCTGGAATTCGGCGTTGGTCACGACCCGATGCGCCAGCGCATGCGCGCTCACCAGCACCCGGTGACGGGGCGATTCGTTGTCGTAGGCAAAGCTGTCGCAGCGGGGCCATGCGGCAGCACCGATCTCGACGATCTGCTCGTCGCGCGCGTGCCAGCGCAGCGCACTGGCAATGGCGGCAGGCGGCGCCGGCGCATCGCGGTAGGCCGGCTGCAGCGGGTTGCTCCAGAGCGCGTGCTTGATATCGGTCAGCAGCAATTCCTGATGCTGCTGCTCGTGCTGGATGCCCAACTGCACGATGGTGCAGGCCTGCGCGTCCAGCCGCCCCTCCTGCAGGCGTTGCTGCATCTGGCCGTCGACGGCCGCACGGTAGTCGCGCACCTGCTGCAGCGATGGGCGCGACAATACGCCGCGACGCGCGCGCGCGTGCATCGGGCCCACGCTCTGGTAATAGCTGTTGAACAGGAAATCCCATGCCGGGTCGAACACGCGATACGCAGGGTCGGCCTGCAACACGAAGCGTTCGAAGAACCAGGTGGTATGGGCCAGATGCCATTTGCTGGGACTGGCATCGGGCATGCTCTGCACCATCGCATCTTCGGCGCTCAACGGTGCGGCAAGGCGATCGCTCAACGCGCGAGTCTGCGCATAGCGTTCCAGCAGGGACAACTGCTGTTGCTGGCGATCGACCAGCAGGGGTGAGGTTGCAGACATCGCCGTATGCTTGGTCAGCGCCTGTGAACGCGCCGTGTCGGCGGCATGGCAGCCAGCGGTAAGCTGTTGGCATGCCAATGTCTTCGCTGTCCAGCTCGTTCGCCGCCCCCTTCGATTGGGCGCACCGCCAACAGGCGTTTGCGCTGCCCGATGAGGTCATCTATCTGGACGCGGCCTCTCGCGGACCACTGCTGCGTGCGGTGCAGGGCGTTGCCCATGAGGCCGTCGCGGCGATGGCCACACCGTGGCGGTTGCCGTTCGATACGTGGGTGCGGGACATCGAGCAGCTGCGTGGGTTGGCCGCGCAGGTGTTCGATGGCGATGCCGACGCGGTGGCGATGCTGCCATCGGCCGCGCATGGGCTGGCCACGGCCGCGCGCAATCTGCCGTTGCAGCGCGGCGAAGCGGTGCTGGTGCTGGAAGGGCAGTTCCCGTCCAACCTGTTGATCTGGCAGCGGCGGTGCAGCGAGGTCGGTGCGCACCTCGTGGCGGTGCCGACCGACAGCGGCGCCGACCTGAGCGAGGCGGTGCTGCAGACCATCGAGCGCACACCGGCGCTGCGCATCGCGAGCCTGCCGCAGGCGTACTGGCTGGACGGGCGGCAGCTGGACCTGGACCGCATCAGCGCGGCGCTGCATGCACGCGGTGCGGCGCTGGTGCTGGACCTCAGCCAGAGCCTGGGCGTGCTGCCGACCGATCTGCCGCGCTGGCGGCCGGCGTTCGTGGTCAGCGTCGGCCACAAGTGGCTGCTAGGGCCGATGGGTCTGGCGTGGCTGTGGGTGGCAGCACCGTGGCGCGTCGACGGGGTGCCGATCGAGGAGCACTGGATCGGCCGCGATGCCGGCAGCAGTTGGGAATTCCCCATCGCGCAGGCACCGCACTACCGCGAGGGCGCACGCCGTTTCGATGCCGGCGGGGTGACCGATCCGTTGAGGATCGCGATGGCCACCGCCGCCTTGCAACAGGTGCTTGCCTGGCAACCTGCGCGAATCGCCGCAGCGCTTGGCGCGCTCACCGCGCAGTGGGATGCGGCCCTGCAGGCACGCGGTCTGGGCAGCTGGTCCACGCCCGCGCATGCGCCGCACCTGACCGCCCTGCAGCCGCCGGCACACCGGCTGGAGGCCGTGGCAACGACCGTTGGCGAACGCGGGGCGATCTGCACGCGGCGGCACGGACGCCTGCGTATCGCACCGCACCTGAGCGTCACCGGTGAGGCGCTGTCAGGTCTCATCGCAGCGCTGCCAGAGGCATAAAGCCGCGCATGTAGGAGCGGACCCGGCCGCGACGGGCGTTACCGATACACGGCTTTATCCCCGTAATGCCTGACAACGCTCGGTAACGCCCCGTCGCGGCCGGGTCCGCTCCTACGCGTTCAGGCACGGCTGATGCGCAAGCCACGCGGGGTGACCCAGCGTTCCAGCCCCTCGAACAGCGCCTGCACGATCAGCGCAAGCACCGCCGCAGGGATCGCGCCTTCCAGAATCAGGCCGATGTCGTCCAGACGGATGCCGGTGAGGATCGGCTGGCCATAGCCGCCGGCACCGATCAAGGCACCCAGCGTGGCGGTGCCCACGTTGATCACCGCGGCGGTCTGGATGCCGGCCACGATCGTGCGGCGCGCCAGCGGCAACTCCACCCGCCACAGGCGCGTCCACGCAGGCACGCCGATCGCTTCGGCGGTCTGGCGCAGCTCGCGTGGGATCGAGGTCAGCCCGGCGTAGGTGTTGCGCACGATCGGCAGCAGGCTATACAGAAACAACGCCGCAATCGCCGGTCTCGCGCCGATGCCGAACAGCGGGATCATGAACACGAACACGGCCAATGACGGCAGCGTCTGCAGCACGCCGGTCAACGACAGCACCCACTGGCCCAGACGCGGCCGCCGTGCGGCCAGCACGCCCAGCGGCAAGGCGATCAGCAGCGCCAAGCCCAACGAAACGCCGACCAATGCCAGATGCTCGCGCGTGTGACGCAGCAAGCGACTGAAACGCGAATCGGCTTGCGTGGCCGGCGCCACGCCCAGCCACTGCGCCGCAACCGCCGCTTCGCCTTGGCGCTCCAGCTTCACCTGTGCGTTGAGCCGCTGCATGGTGGCTTGGTCGATACGCCCCTGCAGACCCTGCAGCGCCTTGAGCATTGCCGGTGCGCGCTGTGCCAGATCCTTGCGATACAGAAAGACCGCCTGGTACTCCGGGAAGTAATGGCGATCGTCGCGCAGCACCTGCAGCCGGTAATACGGAATCTCCGCATCGGTGCTGTACAGATCGGTGACCTCGATCGCTGCGCTCTGCAGCGCGCGATACGCCAGATCGTGATCCAGCCCGGTGGCGGTCTGCGGCAAGGCGTAGGCCGCACGCATGCCGGGCCAGCCGTCGGCGCGCTGCATGAATTCGTTGCTCAGGCCGATCTTCAGGGTTGGATGACGGGCCAGATCGGACAAGGTGGCGATGCCCAGCGCGCGTGCCCGCTCGCGTTGCATGCCGAATGCGTAGTTGTTCTCGAAACCCAGCGATTGCGTCATCGCCAGGCCACGTGCATCCAGCGCCGCGCGCAGTTCGGCCTGGCTGGCGGTGGGCAGCTGCAGCAGTTCCTGCGCGAGCGTGCCGGTGTATTCGGCGTAGACGTCGATCTGCCCGGTCTCCAGCGCGCGCCACAGGATGCGGGTACCACCGAGCTGGGCGCGGTGCTGCACGTCCACCCCAGCGCGCTTGCCGGCAGCGGTGGCGATCTCGCCCAGGATCACCGCCTCGGTGAAATTCTTCGAGCCCACCGTCACCCCGGCGGCCGACGCGCCGCCGCTGCAGATCAGCAGCATCACCATGGCAAGCACGCGCGCGATCATGCCGCGTCGCCGATGCTGCGCTGCGCGCTGAGAAAGCGCTGCACGAACGGCTCGGCCGGCTGCGCGAGCAAGGACTGCGCACTGCCCTGCTGCACCACGCGGCCGGCGCGCATCAGCACCAGGGTGTCTGCCAGATACGCGGCTTCGGCAACGTCGTGGGTGACCAGCACCACGGTCTTGCCAAGCTGGGCGAACAGTTCGCGCATCTGCGCCTGCAGGTCGTACCGCACGATGGGGTCCAGCGCGCCCAGCGGCTCGTCCAGCAGCAGCGCCGGCGGGTCCAGCATCAGGGCACGGATCAGGCCAACGCGTTGCCGCTGGCCACCGGAGAGTTCGGCCGGGTAGCGTGCCAGCAACGCCGGCGGCAGCTGGCAGAGCGTGCACAGACTCTCCAGCCGCGCCTGGATGCGCTCGCGCGGCCAGCCCAGGGTCCGTGCCAGCAACACCGCATTGCTGCGCGCGTCCATGTGCGGAAACAGGCCACCTTCCTGGATGACATAGCCGATGCGCTGGCGCTGCGCCTGCAGGCCGGCACGCGCCAGCGGCGTGCCATCGAAGCTGACGCTGCCGCTGTCGGGCCATTCCAGCCCGACCAGCATGCGCAGGACGGTGGACTTGCCGGCGCCGCTCGGCCCGATCAACGCCGTGGTCGCACCGCGTGCAACAGTCAGCGTGACGTTGTCGAGCGCAATGGACTGGCCGTAGTGCCGGCTGACCTGATCGAGAGTGAACATGCGCTCGAGCTTGCCCAAGCCGACGTCAGCCGGGCGCGAAGGTAGGCATCAGCGGGGCGGCGCCAGCAGCTCGCGTGCGCTCAGATAGCCGTCGCCATTGGCATCCTGCCGCGCAAACCGCTCGATCAGGCTGGCGCGGTGCGCCGTGCGGGTAATCGGCTTGCCACGGCGGCCGGGCAACTCTTCGCCCTGCAGCACGCCGTCGTGATCGGCATCGCGCTGATCGAAGGCGTAACTCATCCAGGCCACATATTCATCGCGGCTGACCCGGCCATCGCCATCGCTGTCCATGCGCTTGAGATATTCCTGGCTGTCCTGCACCTGCGCATGCGCTGCGGGCACCCACGCCAGTACAAGGCAGGCCAGTACAAGGCAGGACAATACAACGCAGGCCATCGGCAGCGCAGGCGGCGCCAGACGCTGCAACGCACGCGCACTCACGGCAATACGCGTGCCGCCGGGCTTACGGCCCACTCAGCGCATAACCCTTGAGCCGCGCCGCATAGGCTTGCAGCGCTGCATTGCCGCTGGCTTCGGCCTCGTGGCACCACTGCTGCAACTGCTTCAGGCGCTCGGATGCATCGTGGCTGCGGGCCTCCAGCACCGCACTGAGCCGTGCGCGGTACTCGACCAGGGTGCGCATGCGCGGGCGTTGCGCCACCCACGCCTGCAATTGCGCGCGCGCGTCCGGCTGGAGCCAGCGCCCGTCATCGACCAGGCCCTTGCGCAAGCGTCGCGGCAACAGCTCGCGCAGCTTGGCGCCGGTGGCGGCGGCCTCGTCGCGCAACGCCGGCTTGAGCACATTGCGCTGGTAGTCGGTCATGGCCTGGAAGCGATGCGACAACAGCGCCTTGAGCGTATCGGCATCGGGCACGGCGATATTGGGGCGGACATCCAGCGACGGCGCCACACGCAGCACCTTGGCCAGCCCCACAGCCTGCAATCCACGGATGGCGATCCAGCCGATGTCCAGTTCCCAGCGCCGCATCGAAAAGCGCGCCGAACTCGGGAAGGCGTGGTGGTTGTTGTGCAGTTCTTCGCCACCGATCCACAGCGCCCACGGAGTGAGGTTGGTGGAGGTGTCGGCGGATTCGAAATTGCGATAGCCCCACCAATGGCCCAGGCCGTTGACCACGCCGGCGGCCCAGAACGGAATCCACGCCATCTGGATCGCCCACAGCGCGATGCCCGGCAGACCGAACAGCACCGTGTTGAGCACCAGCAAGGCGACCGGGCCGACATTGGCATGCGGGGTGTACAGGTGCCGCTCGATCCAGTCGGTGGGTGCGCCCTTGCCGTACTGCTCGATGTCGGCACGCTGCGCGCGCG
This sequence comes from Xanthomonas sp. NCPPB 1325, assembly GCF_041477645.2. Lineage (NCBI taxonomy): Bacteria > Pseudomonadati > Pseudomonadota > Gammaproteobacteria > Lysobacterales > Lysobacteraceae > Xanthomonas > Xanthomonas sp. NCPPB 1325. The sequence goes on along the minus strand of NZ_CM192985.1, from coordinate 205,101 downwards.
CCTCCCGGTACAGCTCCACGCCGCGCCAGAACACCTGCGAAATGCCCTTGGTCTGCGGGCTGTGCGGGTCTTCTTCGGTCTCCACCTTGGCGTGATGCTTGCGATGGATCGCCACCCACTCGCGGGTGATCATCGAGGTGGTGAGCCAGGTCCAGAAGCGGAAGAAATGCGCCACCACCGGATGGAAGTCCACGCCGCGGTGGGCCTGGCTGCGATGCAGGTACAAGGTCACCGAGAAGATGGTGAGCTGGGTGAACACCAGCAGCACTGCAAGCATGCCCCACACGCCCAGCCCGGCCACGCCGGCGGTCAGGAAGTCGATGATCGGGTCGGACAACATCGGCAGGTCCACGGCGGCGCATCTCGTTGGTCGATGCAGACATGATGGGGGCGATCGCGGCAAACTTCACCCTTCGCAAGCGTAGGGTCACCCCTACATTCCTAAAGCGGTTCACACGTCCGTCTTCCCACTGCCTGATGCCTTCCGTATGACTGTTGTTACCGATGTTGCCGCTGCACCCGCCGACGCGCCGGCGTTGATCGAACTCGACCAGGCGAGTGTGATGCGCGGCCAGGTTCGCGTGTTGCATGCATTGCAATTGCGCATCGCGCTGGGCCAGCACACCGCCATCCTGGGACCCAACGGCTGCGGCAAATCGTCCTTCATCAAACTCATCACCCGCGAGCTGTACCCGCTGGCACGCGGCGACGGACAGGCCTCGGTCAAGGTGCTGGGGCAGACGCGCTGGCAGGTGGACCGGTTGCGCTCGCAGCTGGGCATCGTCACCAGCGATCTGAGCGTCAACCTGGCTGACATGCCGGGGCTGGATGTGGAGAGCGCGGTGCTGTCCGGATTCTTCGCCAGCTACGTGGTACCGCCGCATCGGGAGATCGACGACGGCATGCGCGCCCGTGCCCGCGAAGCACTGGCGTTGGCGCAGGCGTTGCCGTTGCTGGACCGCCCGTTTGCCGAGCTGTCGGCCGGCGAAACCCGCCGGGTGCTGATCGCACGCGCCCTGGTCAACCGCCCGCGCGCCCTGTTGCTGGACGAGCCCTCCACCGGCCTGGATCTGGTGGCGCGCCAGCACCTGCTGGACACGATGCGCCATCTCGCCCGCCAGGGCATCACCCTGGTGCTGGTGACCCACCACATCGAAGAGATCGTGCCGGAGATCGCGCGGGTGATCCTGTTGCGCGCGGGCAAGGTGGTGGCCGACGGCGTGCGCGATGCCGTGCTGACCGATGCCAGCCTGTCGGCGGTGTTCGATGGCCCTGTACGCGTGCATCGCGATGGTGAGCGCTATTGGGCAAGCGTTGGGGAGTGAGAGCTGCAGGGTGATCCTGCGCGCCTGCCTGTCAGACGCGAGCGGGTACCGATGGGATCTGCGGTGTGCGCGGTAGCCACGCACGTGCGGCGTGGATAGCCGACGCGGCTGCAGTGCGCGCTGTTTCCCGATGGCTACGGTGGCTTGCCTGGGTGCAAGCGCGTGAACGTGTCTTGGCACGATGTCGGTCCGTGCTGGCGCGCGGTTGTCCTTGGCTCGCATCGCACCGTTGCACGCCGATGCGCGTGTGTGGCGCGGATGTGCTGCGTGCCCTGCGATGCACGGTGCTGCGCGTGGGACGCCCCGCCACCGTGCCCACCTGCACCCAGCGCATGACCTTGGACACGGGACGCCGCCGCTGCGGTTGCGCTTAGACTCGCAGCACCTACAGACAGGAGTCGTCCCGATGGCCCAGTGGTATTTCCATGTTCCCGGACAGGCCGAACGCGTCGGCCCGCTCGACGCTGCCAATGCCCGCGTATACGCGCAGCGCCAACCCGACGCACTGGCCTGGCGCGATGGGCTCAATGGCTGGACCCCGGCCCGTCAGCTGGCCGAACTGCAGGGCGGCGGCAGTGCGCCGCCACCGCTGACCGGCGCGGCCGGTCGCGCCGATGAGATCGACTTCCGCATCGTCGGCAACGACATGCAGTTCGTCGAAGTCGAGCTGGACCCGGGCGAGAGCGCCATCGCCGAGGCCGGTGCGCTGATGTACAAGGACTCCGCAGTGCAGATGGACACCGTGTTCGGCGACGGCTCGCATGCCGGCCAGAGCGGCGGTGGCGGCCTGATGGGCAAGCTGCTGTCGGCCGGCAAGCGCGTGGTCACCGGCGAGAGCATGTTCACCACCGTGTTCACCCACGCCGGCAGCGGCAAGGCCAAGGTCGCATTCGCCGCGCCCTACCCGGGCACGGTACTGGCGCTGCGGCTGTCCGAGCATGGCGGCCAGCTGATCTGCCAGAAAGACAGCTTCCTGGCCGGCGCGCGCGGCGTGTCGCTGGGCATCGCCTTCCAGCGCAAGATCCTCACCGGCCTGTTCGGCGGCGAGGGTTTCATCATGCAGAAGCTCGAAGGCGACGGCTGGGTGTTCGTGCATGCCGGCGGCACGGTTGTCGAACGTGAGCTTGGTCCTGGCGAGCGTATCGACGTGGACACCGGCTGCGTGGTGGCCTATCACGCCGGCGTGGACATGGACGTGCGCCGCGTGGCTGGCCTGAAGAGCATGTTCTTCGGTGGCGAAGGCGTGTTCCTGGCCACCCTCACCGGCCCGGGCAAGGTCTGGCTGCAATCGCTGCCGTTCTCGCGCATGGCCGGCCGCATGCTGCAGGCCGCTCCGCAAGCCGGCGGCCAGCAACGCGGCGAAGGCTCGGTGCTGGGCGGATTGGGCCGGCTGCTGGATGGGGATAACCGGTTCTGAGTGGGTGCTGCGGCGGGTTGGCGTGGTGGTGGTTTAGCGAGTGAGGGTACGGGGCGAAGCCACTCTTCGGAATGGATGCACGACGCTTCGCGCGTACCCTCATCCGCCCCTACGGGGCACCTTCTCCCCCATGAAGGGGGACAATGTCCCGGTGGGAGAAGGGAATGCAAGGCCTGCAGATGATGCCGTTTTGAATGAGCTCCACCCACGCCAATCACTGCAGCAGCAGTGGCAGCGCGCGTGTATTCTCCCTCGCCTTTCCCATCGACGTTTTCGCCATGACTGCGCTTCGCCGCTCCCGCTCGCTTGCCCTGTTGTCCCTGCTCGGTCTGCTCTCGGCCTGCGGTGGCGAGCCACGCCCGGCCCTGCCCGCGCCGGTGGTGCAACCGCCGTCGGCAACGGCAGCCAAACCGGTCAAGATCGGGATCGCGCTTGGCGGTGGCGCCGTCAAGGGCTTTGCGCATATCGGCGTGATCAAGATGCTCGAAGCCAACGGGTTTGCCCCGGTGGTGGTGTCCGGCACCAGCGCCGGCAGCGTGGTCGGCGCGCTGTATGCCAGCGGCATGACGGCCTTCGACATGCAGGAAAAGGCGGTGGCGCTGGACCAGACCAGCATCCGCGACGTGCGGCTGTTCTCCGGCGGCCTGGTGCAGGGCCAGAAGCTGCAGGACTACGTCAACGACCAGTTGGGCGGCAAGCCGATCGAAAAGTTACGCAAGCCGTTTGCCGCCGTGGCCACGCGCCTGGAAGATGGCGAGCGCACAGTGTTTGTGCGCGGCAATGCCGGCCAGGCGGTGCGTGCGTCCAGCAGTATTCCCGGTGTGTTCGAGCCGGTGACCATCGGGCAGTCCCACTTTGTCGATGGCGGCGTGGTCAGCCCGGTGCCGGTGGATGCCGCACGCCAGCTCGGCGCGGAGTTCGTGGTGGCGGTGGATATTTCCAGCAAGGCCAGCGGCAAGAATCCGGGCGACCTGCTGGGCACGGTGAACCAGTCCATCTCGATCATGGGCCAGCGCCTGGGCGAGGCCGAACTCAAGCGCGCGGACGTGGTGGTGCGCCCCAAGGTCAACGATATCGGCTCGGCCGATTTCAACCAGCGCAGCGCTGCGATCCTGGAAGGCGAACGCGCCGCCATGGCGTTGATGCCGCAGATTCGCGCCAAGATTGCGCAGCTGCAGGCCGCGCGCAGCAGTGCTACGCGCACGGCGGCCGATCAGGCCAGGGCCGCAAGGCAGCAGGCCTACGAGCGCTGCCTGGAACAACGCTCGCGCTGGGAAAAACTACGCGGCAAGGACGAGGCCTGCGTGGCACCGTGACGCGGCCGGGCTGAGTTGGATGGGATCGGCGGCCGGGAGCGGCTGTTGCCAGGGCGCGCGCGCGAGGAGTTGCCGGTGATGCCCGTCGCGCGCGCTGGAGAGTCGCGTGTAGCTGCGGAGTGTGGGGCTGCTGGATGTCTTGGGCGCTCGAGGGCCAGGCGTTATCGGGACGGCATCGCGGCCGGGGCCGCTCCTACAACGGCGTATGTGCAGGCCTCGCTGTTACGGCGCGCTTGCGCGCGAGGGGACGTCACTGGTGGTGCCCAGTCGAGGGAACGTGACTGGTGGTGTCCCGCCGCGCGTGAACGCGCTCCTCCGTGGGCAGATTGGCGTGCTTGGCGCGGACCGCGGGCCTGAGTGATGTCGTGGGTGCTCGAGGGCCAGGCGTTATCGGGACGGCATCGCGGCCTGGCCGCTCCTACAACGGCCTGGTCACTGCACTGCTTTGGTAGGAGCGACCCTGGTCGCGCTGCCGTCCCGATGACCGCGATGCGCGCATCGCACGGCGTGCGCGCCACCCAGCCCCGTGTCTCACTCAAGCTCATGCATCGCCATCGACCTCAATACCGCCAACGCAATGACACGCTGACGAACCGCGGCTCGCCATAGTTCTGATAATCCAGATTCGCCCAGTAGGTCTTGTCGAAGGCGTTGCGCACCGCCAGCGTGGCGGTCCATTGATCGCTGATGCGGTAGTTGGCGTTGAAATGCACCAGCGCGTACGGGTTCTGCACCACGGTGACCGGCGTAGTGGCACCGCTGCCGTCGCCGGTGGGGCGCGCGATATTGAAGCCGCGCACCGCGCTTTGCCAGCTGATGCCACCGCCGATGCTCAGGCGGTCCCAGGCGCCGGGCAGGCGCACCTGGGTGGACAGCTGCAGATAATCCTCCGGCAGATTTGCGTAGATCGCATCGGTCGGCGCCCGCGTGACCTTGACGTGCGTGTAGCCGCCGTTGACCGTCCAGCCCGGCAGAATCTCACCGTTGAAATCCACTTCCCAGCCACGGCTCTTGGTGCCGTCCACGCCGATGAAGGCGGAAGTGCCATCGGGCAATGCGCCTTCCGGCTGGGTCATGTCGCGCACCGCGAAGTTGTCCTGCTTGGCTTCGAACACGGCGGCGGTGGCCATCGCGCGGCCGTCGAGCAATTGCGCCTTGATGCCGGCTTCCAGATTGGAGCCTTCCACCGGCGCGAGCAGGTTGTTGTCCTTGTCGCGGTAGTTCTGCGGATTGAAGATCTCGGTGTAGCTGGCGTAGACCGACACATCGGGCACGATGTCGTAGACCAGCCCCACATACGGGGTGACCTCGTCGCTCACCTTGTAGCGGCCGCTGGTGCCGGTATAGCTGCCACTGGCGCTGAAGGCCTGGGTGCGGGTCTGCCAGGTGCTCAGGCGTGCGCCGGCGATCAGCGACAGCGGCTCGGCCAGACGGAAGCGGGTGGAGGCGTACACGCCACGTTGCGTGGTGCGCGCTTCATTGCGCCGGCCGTTGCGCGCGTAGGTCACCTCGGAAATGTCGCCGTTCCAGTTGCGGATGTCCGGAATGAAATAGCAGCGCTCGCGCGCCCCGGTCGGGCTGATGCAGGTGGCCCAGTCATCCGGATAGGTCTGCACGGTGGGGTACGCGGTGGACTGCAGATCCTGCCAGCTACCGCCGACGACCACATCGTGCTGGCGGCCAAACAGCGAAAACCCGCCCGATAGGTACACGTCCACGCTGTCGCGGACATCCTCGGTTTCGCCGGCCGCTGTGCGCAGGAAGATGCCGCTGCCATCGGCCGCCGGATAGCCGGTGCCGTAGACGCGCATGTTCTGCACCTGCCCCTTGGTATGGGCGTAGTTGACGCGCAGCAGCCAGTCCTCGCCAAAGCGCTGTTCCAGGTTGGCGAAGGCGGTGCTGGTTTCGCGCTGCCAGCGCGTCCACTCCGGTGCCATGTTGGTGGAGCGCGGCAGATTGGCCAACGATCCGTCGGCGGCGAAGAACGGCACCGTGCCCCAGGTCGAGCCGACCGGGCTGTTGTCCTGGCGCTGGTAGCCCACGGTGAGCGTGGTGCTGTCGGTCAGGTCGCCTTCCAGCACCGCCATGCCCGACATCTTGTTGTCGTGGTAGCGGTCGTAGTAATAATCGCGGTCCTGCCAGGCGGCCACCACACGGCTGCGAAAACGCCCGTCTTCGGTCAGCGGTGCATTGACGTCGGCCTGCATGCGGCGGAAATCCCAGGTGCCCGCGCTCACCGCAAACGACGCATCGAAGTCCTTGCCCGGGCGCTTGCGCAGCAGGTTCACCGTGGCCGAAGGAATGCCCGCGCCGGTGAGCAGGCCATTGGCGCCGCGGATCACTTCGATGCGGTCGTAGAAGACCGTATCGTATTCCTGATTGGTCGCCCCGCTATAGGTCGGCAGGCCGTCGACCTGAAAATCGGTGATCTGGAAGCCGCGCGCAAAGTACAGGGGGCGCTGGGTGTCGTAGAACGACACGTTGACGCCAGTGACGTTACGCATCACATCGTCGATGCTGAACAGCGATTCGTCTTCCAGGCGCTGCAACCCGATCACGCTCACCGACTGCGGGGTTTCCTGCAGCGTGAGCGGCAGGCGCGTGGTGGTGGCCGGTTGCGCGCGGCTCACCGTGCCGTTGACGTTGACCTGGTCGAGCGTCTTGGCATCGGCCAGGTCGGCCGCGTGCACCGGGGCCGGCAAGCTCAGCGCGCACAGCAGGGCGACAGACAGCGTGGTCAGGGAATGGGGCAATGCAGGCATCGGTCTCTCATCGATCGTGGGCGCACGCCGTGGCGTGGCAGCAGGGAGGCAGTCATGTGTCAGCGTCCTGCTCAGGCGATGGCTGGCTGGCCTGGCAAAGGCTGGCGGATCGACGAGAGGACATGGCCGGAGCCGGCCAGACGTTACGCAAATGTAAATCGTTATCGTTTATGCGACAAGTGCGGCGCGGTTGGGGTCGCTTGGTCGCGGCGAGCCGTCACGTCAATGGCTCGGCAACGCGCGTCGTGCATCACCAGCCGCGGCGTGGTGAACACGACGGCGCATCCGGCAGGTCACGGGCGCCGTCGGTGGCAGCGCGCGCGTGCTGGTAACACGCTCACGCTGCCGAAAGACGCGGCCATGGGCGACACCGGTGGTATGGATGACGACGAAGGATGGCTCCCCATCGCAGCCACGCACGCGCGCGAACTGGCCAACGCGGCGCGCAGCACTTGGGAACAACGTGGGGGCCCGCCAGCGACATGCCTGCGCAGCGCGCCCGCTCAGCCCAGATGCGACAGCGGCAGCCCTTCCGGCGCCTTGACCGTGCGCAGCACGAAGCTGGAATTGACGTCCGACACGCCGGTGGCATTGAGCAGGCGATCCAGCAGGAACCGCGAAAAATGCTCCAGGTCGCGTACCTGCACCTGCAGCAGATAATCCATGTCGCCGGTCAGGGCCCAGCACGCCACCACCTCGTCCCAACCGCGCACCCCATCGGCGAACCGGTCGATATCGGCCTGGCCATGCTGTTCCAGCTGCACCCGCACGAAGGCCTGCAGGCCCAGCCCCAGCGCGCGCGCATCCAGCCGCGCACCGTAGCCGGCGATGATGCCGGCGGCCTCCAGTCGCTGCGTGCGGCGCAGGCAGGCAGAGGCCGACAGGTTCACCTGCATGGCGAGCTCGGCGTTGCTGGTACGCCCCTGCGTCTGCAGGAGGGCAAGCAACCGCAGATCGGTGCGGTCCAGGGCGATTGGCTGGTCCATATGTTGCGCAGCAGCAGATTCAGACGCACGAATCTTGCGCGCAACCGGTCGCGACACGCAAGGTTCGCAAGCCTGTTGCGTCGCGATCCGGATAAGGTGAACCGCTGCCGCCATGGGATTTCTACCGCATGAACACTGCCCCGCGCCGCGTCGAAAACCAGCTCACCGACAAGGGCTACGTGCCGGTCTACACGACCGCCGTGGTCAACCAGCCGTGGGACGGGTACAGCAGCGACGACCATGCCACCTGGGGCACGCTGTATCGCCGCCAGCGCGAGTTGCTGGTGGGCCGCGCCTGCGATGAGTTCCTGCAGGCGCAGGACGCGATGGGCATGGACGATCGGCAGATTCCACGCTTCGATGCGCTCAATGCCGTGCTGCAGGCGGCGACGGGCTGGACGCTGGTGGGGGTGGAAGGCCTACTGCCGGAGCTGGATTTCTTCGATCACCTGGCCAACAAGCGTTTTCCGGTGACGTGGTGGATCCGCCGGCCCGACCAGATCGACTACATCGCCGAACCGGATCTATTCCATGACCTGTTCGGGCACGTGCCGCTGCTGATGAACCCGCTGTTTGCCGACTTCATGCAGGCCTATGGCCGTGGCGGGGTCAAGGCGCATGGCATCGGTGCGGACGCGCTGCAGAACCTGACGCGGCTGTACTGGTACACGGTGGAGTTCGGCCTGATCAAGACCGCGCAGGGGCTGCGGATCTATGGCGCCGGCATCGTCTCATCCAAGGGCGAGTCGCTGTACTCGCTGGAGTCGGCTGCACCCAACCGTATTGGCTTTGATCTGCAGCGCATCATGCGCACCCGCTACCGCATCGACAGCTTCCAGAAGACCTATTTCGTCATCGACAGCTTTGCGCAGCTGATGGACGCCACCGCGCCCGACTTCACCCCGATCTACGCCGATCTCGCCCAGCAGGCGCAGGTGCCGGCCGGCGATGTGCTGGCAAGCGATCTGGCGTTCCAGCGCGGCACCGGCGAGGGCTGGAGCCGCGACGGCGACGTGTGAGGCACAAGCTGAAGTCACGTGCTACCCGCTGTGACGGCGTGCGGCGATGCATGCTGGTGACGCTGCGATGTGAGGCACACCGACTCGACACCGCTGCCACTGCGGACTAAGGTCAAGCCTCCCCACACCGCCTTCGCTCAATGGACCTGACGCATCTGCGTATCCGGCGCTTGGAGCTGGACGACACCCGCCTGCTGTTCACCCTGGCCAACGGCATCCGCATCGATGAGCCCATCCAGGCCCATCGCCTGTTGCTCAAGGCGACACCGCCGCAGCGTGCGCAATGGCAACTCACCGACGACGGCTTCGGGGTGAACTGGCCGGCGATCGCACCACCCACGCCCGAAGGCCTGCTCCACATGCCCGAGCTGCTGTGGCGCCGGCGTGCTGCACGCGCGCAGGCAAAACTGGCCACGCTGCGTGGACGCCTGGACGCGCTGACGCCGGGCGAACGCGAGCTAGTCGCACTCGCGCGCCTGGATGCGGACATGAGCGAAAGCGGCTATGCGCGCTATTTCGACCGCTGGGATGCGGCCACCCGCAGCGACGCACTGCGCGGCCTGGCGGCCATGGGCGCAGCGCAGACGCGGCAGGCCATCGAAGGGCTGGGCGCGGTGTTCGAACGGCTGGAAGAAGACCCGGACCTGCTGAGCATCGAAGACATCCTCGACGCCATGAACGAGGCCGACCGCCAGCGCGTACAGGGGTGGGAAGAGGTGTATTACCGCCGGGTCGGCGACCTGGCGCGCCTGGGCCTGACGCATTACGGCGTGGACAAGGCCTGAGGGCTTCGCCCGTGCTGCCTGGCGATTGCACGAACTGCATCAGCGAGCTGGTGACGTACCCGTTGCCATCACACGGCCGTTCACCTGAAAGCCTCAACACAGGTCGCAGATTCCAGCCACACCCTTGGCCAATACCAAATTAACTTGCTTTCCAGGGCCGGAAGAGTAATTTAATTTGGCATGCCGAAATATATCCCGCCCACAATGCCCCGCGCACTTCGCCAGATCGAAGCACTGGGAGAGCGCCTGCGCACGGCGCGACTGCGCCGCGAGATGACCCAGCGCGAGCTGGCAATGCGTGTCGGCATCAGCGTACCCACCCTGGCAAAGCTCGAAAACGGCGATCCATCGATCAGCCTGGCGGCCGTCCTGCGCGTGCTCACCGTCCTCGGTCTGGACAAGGACATTGATCTGTTGGCAAAGACCGATCCACTGGGAAGAGCGCTGCAGGACAGCCGTTTACGTCGGCCAGGCCCCGCTGGCAGGACACCGCCATGAACGCGTCCAGCACTCCGCAGGAAATCGGCAAGGTGGAAGTGTGGGTGGAGGATCCCTCACTGGGCGGGAATGCACTGGCGGGATATCTGACCCGGCAGAACAGCCGACGCGGCGACACGCTTCATTTTGAGTACGCCGCGGGATGGCTGGCCAACGAGGCACCTGTCCGCGCCTTCGCGCTCGATCCGCAACTGCCGCTCCACGCAGGCGTGCTGATTGCACGCGCGGGTGCATCGGAGTTGAGCGCTGCGTTTCTCGATTGTTCGCCCGACCGGTGGGGCAAACTGCTGATGAAGCGCAAAGAGGTGATCCAGGCCCGCGAACAAGGGCGCAAGGTGCGTGCCTTGCGGCCCTGGGACTATCTGATCGGCGTCAACGACGTCTCGCGCATGGGCGCCCTGCGATTGAAAGACAGCGTCAGCGGCAGGTTTCTCGATGATCATGCACTGAGCGCACCACCGCTTACGCAATTACGCGAGCTGGAGGCAATCGCTCGCCGGCTCGAGCACGATGAAATTGGCGACAACGACACGGACCTGGCGTGGATCAAGCAACTGATCGCACCCGGTGCCTCATTGGGCGGCGCGCGTCCCAAAGCCAGTGTGCGTGAGGCGGATGACACGCTGTGGCTGGCGAAGTTCCCTTCTGCCGAGGATGACTACAACGTCGGCCGCTGGGAATACATCACCTATCGGCTGGCGTTGTTGGCGGGCATCAGCATGTCGACGGCCAGACCGCTGGAACTTTCCAAGCACGGCACCACCTACGCAGTGCAGCGCTTCGATCGCACACCGCAGGGCCGCCGTACTTATGCGTCGGCATTGACGCTACTGGATGTGGACCACAGCGAAGAATCGTCTTATGTCGATATCGCGCACGCCATCGAGATGTTTGGCGCGGCGCATGCCATCCAGGACGATCTCCATCAGCTGTTCCGACGCGTCGCCTTCAATGTGCTTATCGGCAACCGCGATGACCACCTGCGCAATCATGGGTTCTTGCGTGAGCCAGCTGGCTGGCGACTGGCGCCTGCGTTCGACGTCAATCCCAATCAGGACAAGGATGCGCATGTCTTGGCCATTGGTCTGGATGACCCTACGCCACGGATTGCGTTGTTGATGGGCACCCATGCCTACTATCGGCTCAGCAAACCACAGGCGCTGACCATCATCGAGGACGTACGCGCTGCCGTAGCCCGCTGGCAACAGGAAGCGCTGCGCTGCAATGCCAGCCGTTCCGAGATCGCCGCAATGGAGGCGGTGATCGATCCCGCGCGATAGGCCGAATGGGTTTGGCGTGCCTGGATGCACGAATGCCGTGCTGAGAGCAGCTGACGAACGCCTGCACTCATCGCCAGGCCGGCGCGGCCGGTGCTCGGGAATCAGCATGGTGCAGTCGTACACAGCGTTCCGAGCGCGCCGTCGGCAGGCATCTGACGACGACTGCTCGCCATGTTTTTTAGCCGCTCAACGTCGGGAATACGTGATTGCGTGGGTGATTCGGCACAGAATGAATCTCTTACCGACAGCGATGTTCTGCGCCGTTACATTACGTTCTCACTACACAGCTGAGCGAGTGGTACAGCACCCGTCCATCAGAGACATCTGATGCGAATTTGCGCTAGTTTTTCGGTATCTGCGTGTAGGCCAACAGCAGCACCAGCGGTTCCTCACCGATCTGCTGCAAGGCATGCGTGCTGCCAGGCCGCGTCAGTAGCGCGTCGCCGGCGCTGACGTCGTACTGCCTGCCATCCAGCGCGTACAGGCCGCGGCCGCTGACGATGTAATAGATCTCGTCCTTGTCGTGCAGGTGCAGGCCGATGCCGGCGCCTTTGTGCAGCACGCGCTTGCGCAGCACGAACTTCAGCTCCGGCGCGTCTGCGAAGAATGGGTAGGCCGTGGTGGGGCCGGCGCCGCCGTGGGGGCCGGGTTGTTCGCGGGCGAGATCGCGTTCGTGCAGCACCAGCGAGGGATGCGCCTGTGCGGTGCGTTGGGCGGCGGTGTCGGGTGCTGCGCCGCAGTCGGCATCGCGGCGTAGTTGCGTCTTGAGCTCGGGCTGCAGTTGCACCCAGCCGTGCACGACCAGGCAGGCGATGGCGGTGGCACCGGCGCGGCTGAAGTGGGTGCCGTCTGCCTTGTGTTGTTCGGGCACGAACAGGAAATACGGTTTGGCGGCTTGTTCGCCGAGTGCGCGGATCCAGTCGCTGGAACTGGCGTTGAGATCGATCAGGGCCACGCGTTCTTCGGCGGCCAGTTGCTGCATCGCCAGGGTGTAGCGGCCGTGCGTGTCGAGCAGCGCGCCGAAGTCGTAGAGCAGACGTGCGGCCGGGGTAATCAGGATCGGGGTGGCGCCGGTGTCACGTGCGGTGGCGATGTAGCGGCGCAGGAACTGCACGTAGTCGGTGGTGGGATCGGTGTAGCGCGTGGGATCTTCGCGCTTGGCGTCGTTGTGGCCGAACTGGATCAGCAGGATGTCGCCGCGTTGCAATTCTTTTGCGATGGCATCGAGGCGGCCTTCGGCGATGAAACTGCGCGTGCTGCGGCCACCCTTGGCGTGGTTGTGCACCTGCCACTGCGCCGGGTCGAACCACTCCTGCAGCAGTTGGCCCCAGCCGGCTTGCGGCGCGCGCTCCGGGCCGTAATCGGCGGCGGTGGAGTCGCCGGCGATGAAGATGTGGTGGGGTGCGGTGTGGGCAATGCTTGCAAAGAGCAGCAGCGATGCGAACAGCAGCAGACGCATGATGGGCTCCGGGGAGGTGGTAAGTGCACAGCGCTGTTCCTTCTCCCTTTGGGAGAAGGTGCCCGGAGGGCGGATGAGGGTGCAACTGCATTGGAACTATTGGACGGTGCTGCCGTCGTCCAAGCCTTCCCCGTTTGGGGTTGCTGTCTTCCGTCGTACCCTCACCCCAACCCCCGCTCCGCGCCCCTGCCCGCGCTAGCAGCGCGGGCGCTCCAAGATACGCGCGCCAATGGCGCGCAAGCGGTACCTTCTCGCCCCGGCGGGAGATGGGCTCACGCGCGTTTGCTAGTTACGCGGCGGCAGCTGCAGCTTCGGGCTTGCCCAGTACACCGGCGACGAAGTTGCGGATTTCCGCATCCTGGGCGTTGTCGAAGAAGCACTGCTGGAAACGCTCGCCGCCGATGGCCTGCTTGATCAGCTCCGGGTCGATGGCGCGCAGGCCGTCGAGGTAGGACTTGGCGGTGGCCTGCTTGACCTGGGTCAGGATGCCGGCGTTGGCGGCCTGCGATTCGCGACGTTCGGCCGGGTAGCCCAGGCCGCGCTCGCCGCTGAAGGCCTTTTCGAAGATGTAGCGCACGTTGATTTCCGCGCCCCAGCCGTAACCCTTGGCGAATGCCAGCGACAGCGCGTTGCCGTTGTTGACCTGGGCGAACAGGTAGGCGTCGGTCGGCTCGATGCAGTAGCCGCAGAACACGCCCGGGTGCGCGTTCAGCGACATCATGGCGCCCTGGCCGGTGCCGCAGCCGGCGACCACGAAGTCCACGGCCTTGGAGTTCAGCAGCAGGCTGGCGACGATGCCCAGGTGGATGTAGGTCAGGCGGTGGTCGTTGTCGCCGTCCATGCCGACGTTGAACACGCTGTGGCCCTGCTCGCTGGCGACATCGTTGAGCTGCTGCAGGATCACCGGGTTCTTGGCGGCCTGGCTAAACTCATTCATGAGTGCGATTTTCATGGGAATGCTCCGATTGGTTGGGGAAGAGTGGTTCGGAAAAAGATGAAGGCGATGGTGCCGCCGCGAGGCGTTTTCGGTTGCGCTGCCCGTCCGGGGCGTTGGCGGGCGAGGGCTGCCCTCATCCGCCCTTCGGGCACCTTCTCCCGCAGGCGGGAGAAGGACACCACATCGCGGCAGCACCAGGGGCGGCGGCGGCGCGCGCTGGACGGTGCGCCATCGCCGTGCGATCTGGATCAGCGTGCCAGCCAGCCGCCGTCGACCGGGATGATGGCGCCGTTGACGTAATCCGAGGCGCTGCTGGCCAGGAACACCGCGGTGCCGCCAAGGTCGGACGGCTCGCCCCAGCGCGCGGCGGGGATGCGATCGAGGATGGCCTTGTTGCGATCCTGGTCCGCACGCAGCTGCGCGGTGTTGTCGGTGGCCATGTAGCCCGGAGCGATGGCATTGGTGGTCACGCCCTTGCTGGCCCATTCGTTGGCGAGCAGGCGGGTGATGCCGGCAATGCCGGACTTGCTGGCGGTGTAGGACGGCACCCGGATGCCGCCCTGGAACGACAGCATCGAGGCGATGTTGATGATCTTGCCGCGGCCCTGGGCGATGAAATGGCGGCCGGCGGCCTGCGCCATGAAGAACGCCGACTTCAGGTTGACGTTGAGCACGTCGTCCCAATCCTGCTCGCTGAAATCGACCGCGTCGGTGCGACGGATCAGGCCGGCGTTGTTGACCAGGATGTCCAGCCCGCCCAGCCCGGCGATGGTCTCGTCGACGATGCGCTGCACCGGTTCGATGCTGATCAGGTTGGCTTCGATGGCGAGGAAGCGACGGCCCAGCGCCTTGACCTTCTGTTCGGTCTCGGTGGGCGCCTGGATGCCGGCGGCAGCGATGTCGGCGCCGGCCTGCGCCAGTGCCAGCGCGATGCCCTGGCCCAAGCCCGTATTGGCACCGGTGACCAGTGCGACCTTGCCTTCGAGACTGAACGGATTGCTCATTACCTTGTCGCTCCTGCTGGATGTGCCGTGATGTGATGAGTGAACCGCGCGATGCGCGACCGATTGCATTGTTCGAACGGGTGCAGTGCCGGCGCCTAGCGCGACCGAGGCGACGCTGTGGTGCCGGCCTTGTTGAAACGCGGGCTTATTTGAGCTGGCAGATGTCCAGCACGTGCATGTCGGTGTAATCCAGGTTTTCGCCGCCCATCGCCCAGATGAAGGCGTAATTGCTGGTGCCGGCGCCCATGTGGATGGACCACGGCGGCGACACCACCGCTTCGTTGTTCTGGATCACGATGTGGCGCTGCGCGTCGGGCTCGCCCATGAAGTGGTAGACGCGGTCGTTGGCGCCGAGGTCGAAGTAGAAATACACCTCGCTGCGGCGGTCGTGCAGATGCGGCGGCATGGTGTTCCAGACGCTGCCCGGCTTGAGCACGGTCAGCCCCAGCAGCAGCTGCGAGGACTGGCAGGTGGCCGGCACGATGTACTGGTAGATGGTGCGCTCGTTGCTGGTTTCCAGCGCGCCGCGGTCCAGCGCCACCGCATCCTTGATCGACAGCTGCTTGGTCTCGAAGCGCGCATGCGCCGGTGTCGAGGCCAGGTAGAACTTGGCCGGGTTGGCGGCATCGTCCGAGGCGAAGCTGACATCGGTACTGCCCATCGCCACGTACAGGCCGTCCTTCGGCCCCAGCGTGTAGGCGGTGCCATCCACGGTCACGGTGCCGGCGCCCGCGCCAACGTTGATCACGCCCAGCTCGCGCCGCTCCAGGAACGCGTGACCGGCGGCCGATGCCGGCTCGGTCTGCTTGGGCAGCTCCACTGCGGTGCCCAAGGGTGCGGCGCCACCGAGCACGAAGCGCTCGTAGTGGGTGTATTTGAGGGTCACCGCACCGTCGACGAACAGGCCGTCGAGCAGATACAGCTCGCGCAGGTCGTCGTTGCTGGCGCCCTTGATGGCGTCCGGGTGGGTGGCGTAGTGGGTCTTGCAGTACAGGGACATGCGCGATCTCCGGGGCAAGCGGGGGGAAAGAGGGCTTGCACCGGGGTAGTCTACCGGCTCTGGTTAACCGGTGTCATTGCGCAGTGCAAGATGGAGCTGTGGCGGAATGGGAACCCCTTCTCCCGTCGGGAGAAGGTGGCGCTTAGCGCCGGATGAGGGTACGAGTCTGCGCGTGGTGTTTGGGGGCGTAGCCTGATGGTCGGGTAGAGGCTTATGTAGACCTCCCACCAACGCTTACGGCTTGGCTTTTTTGGATGGCTGTCTGCCGCCTTGCCCTCACCCCAACCCCTCTCCCGCCGGCGGGAGAGGGGCTTTTAACCCCTTCTCCTGTCGGGAGGAGGGGGCGCGTAGCGCCGGATGAGGGTGCGAGGCTGCGGATGGTGTTGGGTGCGCAGCCTGGTGGTCGGGTAGAGGCGTATGTGGACCTGCTACCAAGGCTCGCGGCTTGGCTTTTTTGGATGGCTGTCTGCCGCCTTGCCCTCACCCCAACCCCTCTCCCGCCGGCGGGAGAGGGGCTTTGAGTCCTTCTCCCGTTGGGAGGGGGGCTTTGTCGCAGTGATCGGCGGATGCCTTCCCCCGCCTGCGGGGGAAGGTGCCCGAAGGGCGGATGGGGGCCGCCGTGGGCCGACCAAGGCTGCTGTTCTCACCTTGACGGGCTCCGTCCCGCAAAGTGGAGCGGAAGGCCAGCACCGCGAGGGGTCGCGGCGCAAGGCGCTCAATCTTCCGGCGGTTGGCAGGAGTCGCGCACGATCAGGTGCGGGCGCACGCTGGCGGTGGGCAGTTGCGGGGCGTTGTCCGGCTGGATCAGCATCGCGGCGGCAGTGCGGC
The DNA here is from genome assembly GCF_041477645.2 of Xanthomonas sp. NCPPB 1325. Taxonomy (NCBI): domain Bacteria; kingdom Pseudomonadati; phylum Pseudomonadota; class Gammaproteobacteria; order Lysobacterales; family Lysobacteraceae; genus Xanthomonas; species Xanthomonas sp. NCPPB 1325. The sequence continues at coordinate 188,485 of NZ_CM192985.1, read as the reverse complement.
CGGTGTCGCGGGTGTGGCGGCGCACCGAGGTCAGCGGTGGCCACAGGCGCGAGGCCAGCGAGCTGTCGTCGTAGCCGATCACCGAGAGCTGGCGCGGGATGCTGATGCCGGCGCGCAGGGCCACCTTGTAGATACCGGCGGCCATTTCATCGTTACCGGTGAAGATGGCGGTGGGGCGCTTCTTGCCCAGCAGCAGCTTTTCGGCCGCGGCCACGCCGGATTCAAAGGTGTAGCCGGCTTCCACGATGCGCTCGGGCGGCAGTTCGATGCCGCGCCGGGTCAGTGCGTCGGCAAAGCCCGAGGTGCGCTCGATCGAGGAGCGGTAGGCGCTGGGGCCGGTGACCAGGGCGATGTCGCGGTGGCCGAGCGAGAGCAGGTAATCGGCCGCTTCGGCCGCACCGTCGCGGTCGTGGGTGATCACCGTCTGCGAGGTGGCGTCCAGCGCGATCGAGGCGATGCGGGTATAGCGGCAGCCGATCTCGGCCAGCATGTCGGCCAGCGCCTGGTCTTCGGAGGCGCGTGGCACCAGGATCACCCCGTGCAGCTTCTGCGCCTGCGCAAAACGGCGCACGCCCTCGATGTAGCCGGGGCTGCGGCTGTCGCAGGGGTGCACCACCAGCTCGAAGCTGGAGCCGCGCAGCGCGTCCAGCGCGCCGTACTGCATGTCCACGATGTACTGGGCGGTGGGGTTGTCGTAGACCATGCCGATCAGGAACGAGCGCCGGAACGCCAGCCCGCGCGCCAGCGGGTCCGGCGCGTAGCCGACCTCGCGCATCAGCGCCTCGACCTTCTCGCGGGTGTCCTGCCGCACCAGCGGCGAGTTGTTGATGATCCGCGACACGGTCTTCTTGGACACGCCCGACATGCGGGCGATGTCGTTGATCGTGGCTACCTTGCCCTTCGGCAGGCCGGGCATTCCCTCTTCAGGCATCTTGCGGGCGGGCATAGCGGTCAACCGTTGAAGTTGATTGGATTCTACCGGCCACAGGGCCGGCAGACCTGAGCGCAGCCTGCCGAGAGCGCAGGCCCGCCATGCAGGGCCTGTCGCGGCAGGCCGTGCCGCGGCATGCCCGACGATGCAGAACGGTCAGTCCAGGGCGCGGTAGCGGAAGTTGCGGAACTCCACCTGGCCGGGGCCTGCGGCATACAGCGCCGGCTTCAAGGCCAGGAACTTGCCGGCCACGTTGTGGTGGTAGCCGGACACCTCCATCTGCACCGGGTACTTGGTCCACGCCTTGCCGTCGGTGCTGCTGTGGATGGTGACGATGTGGCGGTTGTTGGTGACCCGCAGCCACAAAGTGCCACCGGTAGCACTGGGCGCCAGCGTGCCGGGGCGTTCTTCGCCGTAGCGGTGCATGACGAAGTGTTCGCCATTACTGCCTACGCCGGCATAGAGCTTGTCGCTGTAGAACAGCAGTGCCCCGCCCTGCCCGCCCGGTGCCACGGTCATCTGCACCTCGAACTGGTAGGCCGGGTCGGTGGCGATCACCGTCAGCGGCGAGGCATTGCGCGGGGCGGTGCCCTTGCCCTGCAGGCGCAACACGCCATCGCCCACCTGCAGGCGCTTGGCCTCGTCGGCGGCCGGGTTGAAGAACGCCCACTGCGGACCCAGCGTGCTGGCACGGAAGTCGTCCGACAATGCCAGCCCGTGTTGCAGCGCCTGGCCGCTGGGTTTTTTCAGCGGCGTGCCCAGGTCGCCGCCCTTGGCGACGAACCAACCGTCCGGGGTCCATTCGATCGGGTCCAGCAGCGCCTGCCGGCCCAGCGTCCAGAAGCCGTGTTCGTAGCCGTGGTAAAGCATCCACCAGCGCTTGTCGGTGCCTTCCACCAGGGTGGCGTGGCCACGCGACCACCACGGCTCGTCGGCACTTTTGGTGCGGGTGATCGGGTTGTTGGGCGCGTTCTGCCACGGCCCATGGATGGAGCGCGAGCGCGCAGTGATCACCATGTGCCCGGTCGGCGGGCCGGCGGTGCCACCCACCGCGGTGGTCATGTAGTACCAGCCGTTGTGGCGGGTGATCTTGGGGCCTTCCTGCGCGTAGCCTTCCACGTCCCAGCTTTCCGGGTATTTCCAGCCGTCGTAGACGTGCTTGGGCGTGCCGACCACGTTCAGGCCGTCGTCGGAGAGCTGCACGTAATCGCCGCCGCTCAGGAACAGATAGCGCTTGCCGTCTTCGCCCACCGCATGGCCGGGGTCGATGTACTTGCCCAGGCCGATGTCGATCGGCTTGCTCCAAGGGCCCTTGATGTCATCGGCCCACACCACGAAGTTGCTGCGCTCGCCCTGGTCGCCGCGCCGGGCCGGGAAATAGATGTAGTAGCGCTTGCCGTGCTTGATCAGGTCCGGCGCCCAGATCGCGCCAACGTTTTGGGTGATGGCGTGGCCCAGCGGCTGCCAGTTGACCAGATCGCGCGAGTGCCAGATCGGCAGGCCTGGATAGGCATCGAACGAAGACAGCGTGAGGTAGTAGTCCTGCCCGTCCTTGAGCACCGACGGATCGGGGTGATCGCCGGCCAGCACGGGGTTAAGGAAGGTGCCATTGCCCTGGTCGGCGATGCGCTGGTGTTCAATGCCGCGCTTCCAGTCCGCCGCGCCACTCAGGCCGGCGCACAGCAGCAGTCCGGCGGCAAGCAGCCAACGCAGCCGGGGTGGGGTGATACGTACACGCATGCTTTCTCCTGGTCCCCGCGGTGCGGGGCGATGCGGTCGCCGGCAGGCAATGCCACCGGTTAACCGGATGAGGCGGGAACCCTCCCGCCAGCAGCGATGCCCAACCCACGCCAGGCATCGCGCGTGCTTGGCAGACGGGAGATACGGCGATGTTGCCGTAGCGATCCGCGCCTGCCAGGCACGCCGTCGCTCAGCTCCTCATGCGCGCAAGGCGCGTGGCAACCACAGCGACAATTCGGGGAAAAACGCCACGATCAACAGCACGCACAGCGCCGCCAGCCAGAACGGCCAGATGGTGCGCATGCTTTGCGCGATGGTGATCTGGCCGATGGAGGTGCCGATGAACAGCACCGAGCCGATCGGCGGGGTGATCAGGCCGATACCGCCGGCCAGCACCATCACCAGACCGAAGTGGATCGGGTCGATGCCATAGGCCTTGACCACCGGCAGGAAGATCGGCGTGCAGATCAGGATCTTCGGCGCCAGGTCCATGAACATGCCCAGCAACAGCAGCATCACCACGATCATCAACAGCACCATGTTCTTGCTGTCGGCGATGGCCTGCAGGAACTTCACCGCGGCAGCAGGCACCTGCAGATAGGCCAGCAACCAACCGAACACCGCCGCGGTGGCGATCACGAACAGGATCACGCCGGTGGTGCGCGCGGCATGCGTGACCGCGGCGAAGAACTCGGCCCAGCGCAGCTGCCGATACAGCAGCGCAGTAACGATCAGCGCGTACACCACCGCGATCGCCGCACTCTCTACCGCGGTAAAGATGCCAGCGCGAATACCGATGAAGATCAGCGCCACCAGGCCCAGGCCCGGCAATGCACCGAACAGGCGCAATGCCACCGCACGCCAGCCCGGGAACGGCTCGGTGCCGTAGCCGCGATGGCGCGCCACCGCATAGCCGGTAACCATCATCGCTGCAGTCATCAACAACGCGGGGACGATGCCGGCCGCAAACAGATCGGCAATCGACAGGCCGCCGCCGGCCGCGGCCGAAAACAGGATCAGGTTGTGCGAGGGTGGCACCAGCAACGCCACCAGCGCAGCGGTCATGCTCACGTTCACCGCGTAATCGCGGTCGTAACCGCGCTTGATCATCTGCGGAATCATGGTGCCGCCAACGGCCGACACGTCGGCGATGGCAGACCCGGACACGCCGCCGAAGAACAGCGACGACAGCACGCTGACCTGGCCCAGGCCGCCACGCACGCGCCCCACCAACGAGGACGCCAACGCGATCAGGCGTTCGGAAATGCCACCGCGCAACATCAGCTCGCCGGCGAAGATAAACAGCGGAATCGCAATCAGCGAGGCCGAGCCGCTACCGGCGGAAATCTGCTGCACCAGCACCACCGTGGGCAGGTCCAGATACAGCAGCGTGGCCAGTGCAGCCGCGCCCAGTGCATACGCCACCGGCACGCCGATCAGCAGCAGCACCACAAAGGTTCCCAACAACATGGCGATGCCCATCAGCGCACTCCTCCAACATGGACCGGGCGCAGCACACGCCACAACTTGTACAAGGCAAACAGCACCATCAGCGCACCGCCGATCGACAGCGGCAGGTAGTTGATGCTCTGCGGCATCTGCGCGCCGGCCATCTTGATGTCCAGGCCATCGACCAGCAGCGCCGCGCTCCACCACGCCAGCACAGCACCAATGGCGAGAATCATCAGCGGGCGAATCACTTCGAAGATTCTGCGTACCAGCGGCGGCACGTGTTCGCCCAGCAGATAAAAGCCAAAGTGGCGATTGGTGTGCACGCCGGCGGCAGCGCCCAGGCTCAGTGCGGTGCTCAGCAGCAGCAGGGTCACCGGCTCGGTCCAGCTGGGCGAGTCGTTGAGCACGTAGCGGGTAAACACCTGCCAGCCCTGCACGACCACCAGGCCCAGCAGCGCCAGCGACGCCACGCCAACGGCGATATCGGAAACGCGGTCCAGCGCGCGCTGCAACGGCGCGACCGGGACGGCGAGAGTCTCGGGTTCGGTCATCGGGTCACCTCTATGCGAAATCGCGGATGCGGCGGTACAGCGCTTCGATCTCCGGCTGCTTGCGATATTCGGCCAGCAGCGGCGCGGCAGCGGCGCGGAACGCCGGCATGTCGACCTGGTTGAGCTTCACGCCGTAATCGATCACCTGCTTGCGCGCCACCGTTTCCGACGCATCCCACAAGTTGCGCATCACCGGCACCGAGGCGCGCGCCAGTTCCACCACCAGACCGCGGTCGGCCGGGCTCAGCGATTCGAAGCTGGCGCGCGACATCACCAGGATGTCCGGCGCGTAGGAATGCTCGCTCTGCGACCAGTAATGCGCGGCTTCGAAATGCCGGCTGGACTGGAAACTGCGCATGTTGTTTTCCGCACCGTCGATCATGTGCGTTTCCATCGCCGAAAACGTCTCGCCCAGCGACATCGGCGTGGGGTTGGCGCCCAGCATGCGCATCAGCTTGAGGAAGATGTCCGACGAGGCCACGCGCAACTTCAGGCCCTTGAGATCTTCCGGGCGGTGCAGCGGATGCTTGGTGTTGTAGAAGCAACGCGCGCCCGAATCGTAGATGGCAAGACCCACCAGATCGCGCTGCTCGAAGCTGCGCAGCACGCTGTCGCCCACATGGCCGTCGATGGCGCGGCGCAGATGCGGCACCGAGTCGAATACGTACGGCAGGCACAGCGCCTGGGTGAGCGGAAAGGTGTTGTTCAACGCGCCCGAATACACCCGGGTGATGTCGATGGCGCCGAAGCGCGCCATGTCGATCGCCTCGGACTCGCGGCCCAGCTGGCCGGAGTGATACTGGCGCAGCTTGAGCCGGCCGTTGGTGCGTGCCTCGAGCTGCTTGCCGAACCAGCGCACCGCTTCCACCGTGGGGTAGTCGCCCACGTGCACGTCGGTGGCGGTGAGCAACTGCCCGCCGGGAATCGGCGTGGTGGCGCCGGCGCCCAGCCACGGGGCAGCGGCGGCGGCGCCGAGCCCGGCACCGAGGAAATGTCTGCGTGTGATCATTGGCGCCCTCCCAAGCGTCTGGTCACGGGGGCCCGCACCTAGTTGGCGGACACAGCCGTACAGGAAATGTCGCCGATGCCGGCGAAGCGAATCAGGGCATGCTGTCCCACTTCGATATCGTGGATACCGGTGGCATTGCCAGTGGCAATGAGATCACCGCGCTTGAGCGGGCGCCCGCGCTGGGCCGAACGGCTGAGCGCAAATGCGTAGGCCGCACGCAACCCGCCGGGCAGCGTGGTGGCGCCGCCGGTGCCGACCACCTGGTCGTCGATCAGGGTTTCGGCAGTCAGCGCAGTCTCCTCGCGGTCTAGCCAATCGGTCACTTCCGGCCCCAGGATCAGGCCGTTGTTGTTGCCGAAGTCGGAGATCACCACGCGCGGGCCCAGCTTATTGATGGTGGCCAGCGGGCTGCTGGCGATTTCCACGCCGATGAACAGCCGCGCCGGCAATGCGGCGGCCTCGTCGGCGGTGTAGTGCGTCTTGCCGCTGGGAGCATCGGCCTCCAGCCGCAGCACGTACTCGGCTTCCACCGCGCCGAAGCCGCCGACATAGATCGGGAACTCGGTTGTTCCACCGGTAGCATTCCAGAGCTTCTGAGAGAAGATCGGGCCCAGCAGCCGTTCGTCGCCGGAGGCATCGCGGCGCTCGGCGGCGATGTAGCCCACCTTCCAGCCCACCACCTGGTCATGCCACTGGCTGATGGCGATGTCCTGCACCTGGTATGCAGTGACCAGATCGTCCGGGATTTGCCCGGGAAAGTCGGGCAGTGAAGCCCCGGCACGGCGAGCCTCCACAAAGCGTTGGGCGATGTCGGACAACGCGGATGTGGACGTTGGCGGGGTGGCGGCGTCGTTGCTCAAGGGTGTCTCCCTGATAGGTGTTTTGTTGCACTGCCAATCGACAGCGGCACGGTGTGCTGTATATGGTAAACCGGTGTCATTGGCAATGTGCAGTGCGGCATTGTGACCGCGATAACGAACTGGCCCTGGGAGGGGTGGATGCAACAGACATGTCGCAAACGCAGGGGCAGCGGGCTTTTGCACGCGTTGCGCCGAACAATGACGGTGGCCCTGGGCGCGCTCGCCCTGGTTGCTACCCCGGCGTGGTCGGCGGAGGTGGCCAGCGCCGACACCGCAGCCGAACAGGCCAGCCGCATCGGCCTGTGGCCGCGCGCACCGGCACCGGGAGACACCGCGTTGCCGCAGCCACAGCGCATCGTCGACCGCAGCAGCGATGCCGCCCGGCCCGACCGCTACATCCAGAACATCAGCGACCCATACTTGGTGGTCTACCGGCCCAAGCGGCCCAACGGCACCGCCCTACTGGTCACCCCCGGCGGCGGCTATCAACGCATCGTGCTGGACAACGAAGGCAGCGCGCTGGTGCCCAGCTTCGTCGACCAGGCCGGCATCACCTTGTTCGTGCTGCGCTACCGCTTGCCGGGCGAAGGCCACCCCAACGGTGCCGGCGTGCCGCTGGCCGATGCGCAACGCGCGCTGCGGCTGATCCGCGCCAATGCAACGCGCTACGGCATCGACGCGCAGCGCGTGGGAGTGATGGGCTTTTCGGCCGGCGGCCACGTTGCGGCCAGCCTGGGTACGCGCTACGCCGCGCAGGTGTATCCACCGGTGGATGCGGCCGATGCGTTGAGCGCGCGGCCGGATTTCCAGCTGCTGGTCTACCCGGTCATCGACATGGACAGCGCCAACGCGCACATGGGCTCGCGCGAACGCCTGCTCGGCAAGGCGCCCAGCGCGGCGCAGGTCAGCGCGTATTCCCCGCAGTTGCACGCGGATGCGCGCACCCCGCCGACATTTTTGCTGCATGCGCAGGACGACACCGTGGTGCCGGTGCGCAACAGCCTGTTGATGTACGACGCGCTGCTGCGCGCCGGCGTGCCGAGCGAGCTGCATGTCTTCCCGCAGGGCGGCCACGGCTTCGGCACCGGCCGCACCAGCGGGTTGACGCTGGCCGCATGGCCGCAGCTGGCGCAGGCGTGGATTGCGCATGTGACCAAGGCGCAGACAGCTGCAGCGGCACAGGCACCGGGCTCGGTACCAGCAGATGCATCTGCAAAGGACGCGGCGCGATGACAGCGCCGTCCATGCCCGACGTGCGCCGACGCACGCTGTTGCGCAGTGGATTGCTCGCCAGTGTCGCCGTCGCGCTGCCGGGTTTCGCCGGTGCCGTGGCGCCGCCGCCACGCAACGACAGCGCCCCGGTGGCACGGCTGCGCGGCGGCGCCGTCCGCGGCCTGCGCGATGCAGGCATCTGCGTGTTCAAGGGCATCGCGTATGGCAGCGATACCGGCGCGCGGCGCTTCCAGGCACCCGTGCCGGAAACGCCCTGGCAAGGCGTGCGCGATGCCACCGGCTTCGGCGCTGCGGCCCCACAACCCAAGGCCAGCGAGCCCACCAGCGAGGACTGCCTGTTCCTCAACGTGTGGACGCCCGGCCTGCGCGATGGCGGCAAGCGGCCGGTGCTGGTCTATCTCCACGGTGGCGGCTACACCACCGGCTCCGGCAGCGACCCGCTCTACGACGGCGTGCGCCTGTGCACGCGCGGCGATGTGGTGGTGGTCACGGTCAATCACCGGCTCAACCTGTTCGGCTACCTGTCGCTGGCGCAGCTGGGCGATGCGAGCTTCGCCGATTCGGGCAATGCCGGGCAGCTGGACCTGATCCAGGCCCTGCACTGGGTGCGCCAGCATGCGGCCGAATTCGGTGGCGATGCCGGCAATGTCACCGTGTTCGGCCAGTCCGGTGGCGGCGCCAAGATCGCCACGCTGATGGCGATGCCGGCCGCACGTGGGCTGTTCCATCGCGCCTGGACCATGAGCGGGCAGCAGGTCACCGTGGCCGGCCCGCGCGCGGCCACCCAGCGCGCGCAGCTGCTGCTGGACGCATTGAAGATTGCGCCAGGCGATCTGGCGCGGCTGCGCAGCGTGCCGGTGGCGGACCTGCTGGCCGCCGCGCAGGTGCGCGACCCGTCGCGGGTGGAAAACAGCGCGCTGTATTTCGGCCCGGTCCTGGATGCGCGCAACGTGCCGGTGCATCCGTTCTGGCCCACGGCGCCAGTGCAATCGGCGCGCATTCCGATGGTGATCGGCAATACCCGCGATGAGACGCGCGGCTTTCTCGGCAACGATGCAAAAAACTTTGCGCTGAGCTGGGATGACTTGCCGGCCAAGCTGGAAGCGCAGCAATACGTGGACCTGTTGCCGCAGGTGGTGATTGCCGAATACCGGCGGCTGTATCCGCAGTACTCGCCTTCGCAGGTGTTCTTTGCCGCCACCACTGCCGGCCGCTCGTGGCGTGGCGCGGTCGAAGAAGCCGAAGCGCGTGCGCGTCAGGGCGCGCCCACCTGGGCCTACCAACTGGATTGGGGCTCGCCGCTGGAGGGCGGCAAGTTCGGCGCCTTCCACACGCTGGATATTCCGCTGGTGTTCGACACCATACGCCAGCCCGGCTCGCGCACCGGCAACAGCATTGATGCGCAACGCATGGCCGATCAGATGAGCGATGCGCTGATCGCGTTCGCGCGGCATGGCGACCCGAACCACCGCGGCGCCCCGCACTGGACGCAGTATTCGCTGCAACGGCGCGAGACGCTGCTGTTCGACGTGCCGAGCCGGCTGGCCAACGACCCGCGCAGCGGCGAACGGCGGCTATACCAGCAGGCCCCCTTCATCCAGCGCGGTACGTTCTGACCATTTCTGTTTTGGAACAACAACGGACGTGCCGAATGGTCGCCACTCGTATGAAGGCGTTCTGCGCGGAAACACAAGGAGCCCCTGATACATGCCAGTTCACGCAGCGGCTGCGCCCTAGCTGCGCTGCGCAGCCGCGCTTACTCGACCCTGCAGCAGTGTTGATTCGATCTTGAGGTGATGCATGCGTCATGAGTCTGTTGCTTTATCGCTGCTGCTGGCTGCACTGGCAGCTGCCTGCCTTCCGTTGGCCGATGCCGCCGCTGCCGCGTTGGCCGACACGCCGCTGGCGTCCCCGGCATCCACCACCGATCCCTCAAACAACAACGCCCCTGCCGCGACAGCGTCGTTTGCCGCCAGCAAGATCGTGCTGGTGGGCGATTCCACCACCGCCGTGCAGGGTGGCTGGGGGCCGAGTTTCTGCGCGCAGCATGTGACCTCGTTTTTGAGCTGCCTCAATCTGGCGCGCGGCGGGCGCAGTACCTCCAACTATCGTGCGGAAGGGTCGTGGGACATTGCGCTCAAGGAGTTGCGCAGCGGTGGCTACCGGCAGGTGGTGGTGCTGATCCAGTTTGGTCATAACGACCAGCCCGGCAAGCCGGGGCGCTCCACCGACCTGGCGACAGAATTCCCGGCCAACCTGCGCCGCTATGTGGCCGAGGCGCGCGCCGCAGGCGCGGTTCCGGTGCTGGTGACGCCGTTGACGCGGCGGCAGTTCGAGCGCGGCCAGCTGCTGGACGACCTGGCGCCATGGGCGCAGGCCACACGTGCGGTTGCGCGCGAGTTGCAGGTGCCGGTAATCGACCTGCACGCGCGCAGCCGCGCGGTGGTGCAGGGCATGGGGCCGGTGCTGGCGATGCGGCTTGCGCAGCGGCCGGCCGACCCGCAGCAAGTGATCGCTGCGCAAGCGGGCACCACCGTCGGCAAGACACCGGCGCAGACGCTGCCGTCGTCATCGCCATCGTCGAAAGTGCCTGAAGGCGCCAGCGTGGCTACGGCCACCGCACCTGCCACGGCACAGGACAATGCCAGTGCGGAACCGATGGGCCAGGCCAAACTTGCGTTCGACTACACGCATCTTGGCCCCGAGGGCGCAGATGTCTTTGCGGCGATCGTCGCAGACGAGTTGGCAAGACAAGTGCCGGCCTTGCGGCCGCTGTTGATTCCGTGATGCGTTGACGGCAACTGCGCTTGGCACGCTCGGGAGTTTGCCGCGCGCAACGGCGCTGAAGGCGTTCCCAGACGTGCAGCGCGGGGTTGGTGCAATCAACTGCTTATCGGGGACATGGTCGCTTGTTCCGTACCCTCATCCGCCCCCTCCGGGGCACCTTCTCCCCCATGAAGGAGGACAATGTCCCGGTGGGAGAAGGAAACGCAGCGTGGCTGCGTTTTGTTGGACGCATCGCACAGCACCGACCGCGCCGGCCCAGCGGCTACGCAATGTTTGATGAGCCGCTCCTAGCGTCGTCCTTCAACGCACAACAGGCACCGGCGCATCCGCCTCGATCACGCCTTCGCGCTTGAGCTCCTCCCACACCGCCGCCGGAATTGCCACCCGCATCGATGCCGCATTGGCGATTGCCTGCTCGGCCGTGCGCGCGCCAGGAATCACCGACGACACCACCTGCGGCGCCGCGGCAAATTGCAACGCCACGGTACGCAGATCCACACCATGCCGCTCGCAAACGGCCAGCGCTTTCTGCCGCTTGGCCGGTGCCCATTCCGGCACCGTGCCGTCGTACAGATAACGCTCGCGGCCGGCCAGATACCCGGCCAGCAAGGGCGCACCCACCACCACCGAGGCGCCGTGTTTGGCGATCTTCGGGAAGGTGTCATGCAAGGCCTGCGCATGATCGAGCAGCGAGTACTGGCAGGCCAGCAGGAAGATATCCGGGTCGGCCTCTTCGATTGCGCGCAACGCAGGCTCCGGGCGATTGACGCCAAACCCCCAGGCCTTGATCAGGCCCTCCTTGCGCATCCTGGTCAGCTCCGGCATCGCGCCCTTCACCGCTTCGGCAAAACGCTGCTCCCACGGCATGCCCAGGTCTTTTTCGTTCTCCGGCGACAGGTCGTGGATATAGGCGATGTCGATCTGCGACACGCCCAGACGCTGCAGACTGTCTTCGATCGAACGCCGCACACCTGCCGCGCTGTAGTCGTAGCGATAGTCGAATGGCGAGGGCTGCACCCACATCGTCTTGGGCGGTTTGTCGGTGGCGGTGAGCAAGCGCCCGACCTTGGTCGACACCACATAATCATCGGCCGCGTGATTGTGCAGATGATGGCCGGTGCGCCGCTCCGACAGGCCCAGCCCGTACCATGGCGAGGTATCGAAATAACGCACCCCCGACTCCCACACCGCGGCCAGCGTCTGCTCGCTTTGTGCGTCGCTGGTGGGCGCAAAGCCATTACCGATCGCCACGCCGCCAAAGCCCAGGCGACTGCGCGGCCGGTAGCGTGCGCCCTTGACGACGGAATTGGTCGGCAACGCGTTCGCAGCGGTTTTGCCACGCGTCGGCATCACACTGCCAGGCGCAGAAGCCTGTGCCAGCAGCGGTGCAGCGGCCAATGCCGCAGTGCCCGCAGCGGCAGCGGAAAGAAATTGGCGGCGTGTATTCATCGGGATTCCTTGCAACAACGTGGCCCACGAGGATGGCCCCGCGCGTGTGCATGCCAGGTCAGCGAACTCAGCCCAGTGCCAGCTCATGCACCTGTGCGCGTGGCGCGCCATCGCCCAGCCACAACGTGGCCACGCTGATCGGCAGACTGAAGCGACGTGGCCCGGCGCTGCCTGGATTGACGTACAACACGTCATCGCGTGTCTGGATCGCCGGCTTGTGCGAATGCCCGCTGATGACCACGTCTGCTGCAACGCTCGGCACCAGCGTTTTCAGGTCGTGCAGCACATGGATGCGTACGCCAGCGATCAGCACATCCAGCGTCTGCGGCAAGCCCGCTGCCCAGGGCTTGTTGTCGATATTGCCGGCAATGACATGCAGCGGCGCCAGCACCTGCAACGCGGCGAGAATCTCCGGCTTGCCGACATCGCCGGCATGGATGATCGCATCGCTTCCCACGAGCGCGGCCACTGCTTCGGGTCGCAACAATCCATGGGTGTCGGAGATCAGGCCGATGCGTGTGCGGGCGGGCATGGCATCCTCTTGCGCAGACAGAAGCGGCACATGCTACGCACTGCACGTGCGCCGGACGTGAGGCCAGCGCATGCAGAGGTCGCACGCCGCAGCTCAACGCCGTGCAGGTACTACACGTTCACTGCTGCACGCCTGCACCAGCGGTCACCTGCGACATTCACTACTCCACGCCTGCACCGCAATCACCCGCGGCGTAGCGTGACCAAAAAACGTAGCGGGCGGTCGTCAGATGGGTGCCGTCACCACGCTTGGAACCATCGCGTACGCGTGGTACATGCCGCACCGGGCAGCGACCGCGCCCGCCTGGCGATGCGCGCAGTCATCTGTTCGCCGCACCTAAGCGACCCCGCGCGCCGGCCATGCCCATACGCTATTGGGATCGCCCTGCATGCCACGGCGTTTGCTCGCAAGCGCCATGCGCCAATAGGCCCAGGCCATCAGCAGCGCAACCAGATCGATACCGAGCACGGTCGCGCTCTGCCACGGCGCGGTCGCGCCGTGTGCGCCAATGCAGCTGGCCAGCGGAATCAGCGCCGTCAACGCGGCGCAGGCCAGCAAGACCTCATATGCACCGCGTGCGGTGGGGCGGGCCAGGGCCCACAGCAGCGTTGCGGCGAACACTGCGTAATAGACATAGCGCTCCTGGCCCTGCGGCAGGTACCGCGCAGCGATAAACAGCGCCGAGATGCCGGCCACACTGCCCAGGCAGACACCGACGGTGAGCCGTGCCATCGCATGTGTGCGACGCGGCTGCGCAATGGCGCGGCGCTTGCGCCGGGTTTCGATCCACAACAGGTTGCCGCTGTAGAACAGGAACACGCCGCCGAGGCCGAGCAGGAAGTACAGCCACTGCACCGCGGCATGCCCGAAGTTGCCGAAGTGCAGCGCCTGCAACCCGCGCAACGCGGCGGTGCCGGGCGACATCGTGGCCGGTTCCAGCACGCGCAACACCTGCCCGGTGCTGGCATCCAGTGCCACGCCACCCAAGGTGTTGAGCCGGCGCTGGTCGTGATGGCCGTAGATCTCCACCCGCGCATGGGCATCGCCGGCATCGTGGTACGCCAGGCTTTCCGGCACGAAGCCGGGGCTGGCTGCCATTGCCTTGTGCAACAGCACCGCCACCGGCAGCAACGGCGCTGCACGCTTGGCCGGCACCACATGCGGTGCCAGTTCGAAATCCGGCTCCAGGATCTGCATCAGCTTGCCGTCGAACACCAGGAACTGGAATGGCGCCAGCAGCAGCACGCCCAGGCACAGCACCGCGCCGGACCAGGCAAAGATCACATGGAATGGCAGCGACAGCATGCCCACCAGATTGTGCGCGTCCTGCCACAGTCGCTTGACGTTGGCGCCCACGCGCAGCGCGAACAGGTCCTTGAAAAACACCGGCGCGTACAACACCACGCCGCTGACCAGCGCCAGCCCGTACAACACGCTCACTACCCCGAACAGATAGGTGCCGAGCACGCGCGGCAGGCCGGCGGTGAAGTGCAGGTCGTAGAGAAAATCCGCAAAGCCCACGCGCTGCGGCAACTCCAGCAAGCCGCCATCGGGCCCTGCCTGATACTGGCGCATACCGCCGTTGGCATCGGCCTGCGCGCCATACCAATACACCCGCGCAATCGGCCCGTGTTCGCCCGGCAACAGCAGCAAGAACGAATCGGCCACCTGCGGGTGCGTGGCGATGACCGTGTCCAGCAAGGACTGCGCCGCAGTCACCGGATCGGCAGGCGCCGTTTCGGTGACCGCTGGTGCACTCTGCCACTCGCTGAGCTGATGCGTGAACACGGTGATGGCACCGGCATAGAAGGCAATGAACAAGGCCATGCCGGCCAGCAACCCCATCCAGCTGTGCACGGACAGGAATGCGCGCAAGGTCGATGCTTTCATGCGCTCAGCTCCGTCCAGCCCAGTGCCTTGATCGCGGCGAGTGCGAGGTAGCACAGCAGCGTCAGCCCGCCGAGCACGATCCAGGCATGCAATCCCCGCCGGAACGCGAACGGCAACGCCATCGCGCCGATCCAGACCGGAAACATCAGCAGCAACCACACCAGGGTATAGCGCTGTTGCGGCCCCGGCAGCAGCAAGGCGCACAGGCCGACCACGCCCACCGCAAGCGGCAAGCCCAAGACCACCGCGCTCAGCCATTTAGCCCACATGGCGTGCCTGCCTGCGTTGTGCGCGCACTTGCCGCCCGACATCCAGCACCGGCAGCGCCACTGCCGCCAGCATCAGCGCCGTTACGGCAGCGAAGATGCCGGCCCACACGCCCAGCGCATGGATGGCGCAGGCCAGTGACAACGCCAGCAACACGCAGCCACCGACGCGCAACCCGCGCGCCGACGGGCGTCGCTGCAGCAACAGACGTTGATGCGTGGTTGCCAGATAAAACGCCAGGGCCGAGGCGGCAGCGGCAGGCAGATAGAGTGCGGTCATCAGCGCGCTCATGCGCCAGCCTGCATTGAGGTGAGCGAAGGCGGCGCACCACGCTGGGCACGACGCGCGCAGCGAGGTTGCACGGTTGCGTGCAGCGGCACCACCGTCCACACGTCTGCCTGCGCACGGCCATGCACGCCCAAGACGCAGCGAACGGCCGCAACCGGCGGAAAACCCACTACAGCGATCAAGACGTCCACGCACACCACTCCCGCAAGAGGATCGACGGAAGGCATGGCGGCGGCTGTGCCCGGCAGCCCTCCCTGGGCTGCCTAAGAAGAAGCCGGCAATCCTGCAGCGCGGCCCGGCGGGCATGCGCGGCAGGGTGTCAGCCACTCTACGGCGCGCAATCTAACAGGTGGCACACCGCCGGACCAGCTGTCTGGCGGTGTGCGTGACGCATCAGCCGTGCGGCGTCAGCACGATGGCGCCAAGCGGCGGCAACAGCAACGGCAGCGACTGCGCATGGCCATGCATGGACTGCTGCTCTGCCGTCACGATGCCGCCATTGCCCAGGTTCGCACCGCCGTAGATGCCGGCGTCGCTGTTGAACACCTCACGCCACTGGCCGCCCTGCGGTACGCCGATGCGGTAGCCGTGCTGCACCACCGGAGTGAAGTTGATCACCACCAGCACCGGCGGATCGCCGCGCTTGCCCTTGCGCAGGAACGCCAGCACGCTGTTGGCGGCATCGTCGCCCACCACCCAGGCGAACCCGGCCGGGTCGTCGTCGTGCGCATGCAACGCGGGATATTCCGCGTACAACCGGTTGAGGTCGCGCACCAGGGTCTGCACCCCGCGGTGGCGCGGGTCGTCGAGCAGGTGCCACGGAATGCTGGCGTCGTGGTTCCACTCGGTGGGCTGGCCGAACTCGCAGCCCATGAACAGCAACTTGCGCCCCGGGTGCGTGAACATATAGCCCAGATACGCACGCAGGTTGGCAAAGCGCTGCCACTCGTCGCCCGGCATACGGCCCAGCAACGAGCCCTTGCCGTGCACCACTTCATCGTGCGAGATCGGCAGCACGAAGCGCTCCGAATACGCATACACCATGCTGAAGGTCAGCTCGCCATGGTGGTAGCGGCGATAGATCGGGTCCAGGCCGGCGTAATGCAAGGTGTCGTGCATCCAGCCCATGTTCCACTTGTAGTGGAAACCCAGGCCACCGTGCGCCACATCGGCGGTGACACCGGGGAATGCAGTGGATTCTTCGGCAATCATCACCGCGCCCGGGGTGTGCTCGCGCACCACTTCGTTGAGCCGGCGCAGGAAGGCGATGGTTTCGTAGTTCTCGCGCCCGCCATGGATGTTGGGCACCCACTCGCCGGCATTGCGGCTGTAATCGCGGTACAGCATCGAAGCCACCGCATCCACGCGCAGCCCGTCCACGTGGTAACGCTGCAAGAACTCCAGCGCGCTGGCGATCAAGAACCCGGAGACCTCGCGGCGGCCGTGGTTGTAGATCAAGGTATTCCAGTCGCGGTGGAAGCCTTCGCGCGGGTCGGCGTGTTCGTACAGCGCGGTGCCGTCGAAATGCGCCAGGCCGTGCGCGTCGGTGGGAAAGTGCGCCGGTACCCAGTCCACCAGCACGCCGATGCCTTCGCGGTGGCAACGGTCGACGAAGCGGGCAAAGCCGTCCGGCGAACCGAAACGCGCGGTGGGTGCGAACAGGCCCAGCGGTTGATAGCCCCACGAGCCGCCAAACGGATGCTCGCTCACCGGCAGCAACTCGACATGGGTGAAGCCCATATCGGCCACGTACGGAATCAGCCGGTCGGCCAGGCCATCCCAGTCCAGGTCCACGCCTTCTTCGCGCAGCCAGGAACCGGCATGGATCTCGTAGATGCTCATCGGTGCGTCATGCGCCTGGCGGCGCGCACGCGTGGCCATCCAGCCGTCGTCGCTCCACTGGAACGGCGCCGGGTCGGCCACGATCGATGCGGTGCCGGGCGCCAGTTCCGCGCGCCGCGCCACCGGGTCGGCCTTGGCCGGCAATTCGTGCCCATGTGGGCCACGCAGCTGGTACTTGTAGTGCGCACCGGGGCCAACGTCGGGCACGAACAGCTCCCACACGCCGGACTGATGCCGCAGCCGCATCGGATGACGGCGCGCATCCCAGCTATTGAAGTCGCCCACCACCGCCACGCGCGAGGCATTGGGCGCCCACACCGCAAAGCGCGTGCCGCGTACGCCATCCACCTCGACCACGTTGGCGCCCAATGCGTCGGCCAGCTGAAGATGGTGGCCTTCGCTGATCAGGTGCAGGTCGAAGTCGGTGAGCTGCGGGCCGAATGCGTAAGGATCGGCCGTTTCCTGCTCGCCGCCGGGCCAGCCGATACGCAGCCGGTAACTGCCCTGCGCCGGCAGGTCGCCGGCAAACAGGCCCGGCTCCGGGCCGGGCTCCAGGGCGATCGTCTGGCCGTCGTCGAGCACGGCGCTCACCTGGTTGGCGCCCGGCAGATAGGTGCGCAACACGCGCCCGGTGTCGGTCGGATGCGCGCCTAACACGGCAAAGGCGTCGCCGTGGCGTGATTCGGCCAGCGCGCGTACCACGCCGGGGTCCCATCGATTGGTCACTGCTGTCATTACTCCATTCATCATGTGTCTCCTGCACCGGCGCGTGCGCGTTGCAGGATGCGTCGCAAGCCTTCGATCGGCACCATCAACCAGCCCGGGCGGTTGGCCGCTTCGTAACGCACCTCGTAGCAGGCCTTCTCCACCAGGAACAGCAAGGTGGCCGCGTTGAACGCCGCCGGCGCAATCCACGGGTGGGCGCTGGCGTCGAGCACGGCATGGTAAGCGTCCAGGAAGGCTTGTGTGGAGCGGCGGCGGAACTGCACCAGGAATTCGTCCAGATGCGTGTCCACCCCGACGCCTGCGCGCGCGGCCGTGCCCTCTTCGCCACGTGCCGAGACTTCGCTGGCGTAATCGAGCGAACGCAGGAAGCCGGCCACATCGCGTAGCGGGCTGGCCTTGGCGCGGCGTTCGGCCAGCGGCTTGGCCGGTTCGCCTTCGAAGTCGATCAACACCACATCGTCGAAAGCCACCAGGATCTGGCCCAGGTGGAAGTCGCCATGCACGCGGGTCAGCAGCGAATCGGCCAGCACGCTGGGAGCCTTCGCCAACAGGCTGTCCAGTTGCGGGCGCTGCGCCAGCACCGCTTCCAGTGCCTCGCGCTCGGTGGCGTCGTCGGTGCCTGCCAGGCGCGTATTGACCGTGTCCCACATCTCTTCCACCTGTCGCGCCACGCCGGCCACCACATCGTTGGCGGCGGGCAGGTCGATGCGCTGCGGGGCAAAGTCGGCATCGTCGCTGGCACGCGACAAGGCTTCATGCAGCTCGGCCAGGCGCTTGCCGACCACCGCGGCAAAGGCGTCGTACCCGGCAATGGCTTCGGCGCGTGCTTCGTCGGTCTGCGCGGTGGCGTACTCATCGAAGCTGCGCGCCAGGTGATCCAGCGTCCAGCGCCAGGCATCGCCCTGGTTGCGGATGAAGCCCTGCAACAAGGCGATGGTGGTGACGGTGCCCTGCGCGTCGATCCGGCTGACGCTGCCCAGCAACGGCGCAGCATTGGCGTAGCCCATTTCGGTCAGGCGGCGGCCGATCTCGATCTCCGGGTTCGCCCCGTCCGCCACATGCCGCAGCAGCTTGAACACCGCCTTGTCGGCCACCACCAGCGAGCTGTTGCTCTGTTCGGCCGACAACCAGCGGATGTCCGGGTCGGCAGGGATCTCCAGCCTGGCCAGTGCCGGCGTCGCTTCGAAGCGCACCTGGCCCTGCTGCGCGGCATCGTCGCCATCGCGTACGTCCAGCACCGCATTGCTGCGCAGCGCATCGATCACGCCGCGCACCATCGGCTTGAGTGCGAACGCATCGGTGAGATAGCCCACCTCGCGGCCCTGGCGCACGCGCGCCAGGGCCAGCTGCTCGGCCAGCGTGCTGGGGTGGTCGCGCTCCCACACGATGCCGATCGGCAGCATGTAGCGCTCGTGGCGGCCATCTTCCAGCTCTGCGTCGAGCTCCAGCAGGCTCATCGGCTCATCACCCGGCAGCGGCGTGCGGCGCGAGATGCGCACGTTCTTCAATGCCTGATCCTTGGCCGAGAACCAGCGACGCGCCGACAACCAAGCCGGCAGGATCTCGCCTTCCAGCGTGGCCAGATGCGGCAGCAAGGCGTTGCTCTCATCGGTGTCGCTGCGCAGCACCAGCGTGCGGTAATCCGGCAACGGCACCGGGCTGGGCACATGCCAATCCGGCAAGGTGCCTTCGCTGACCAACTGGAACGCGTAGAAACCGAATGGCGGCACGGTGAGCAGGTAGGTTAGCCGGCCGATCGGCGGAAAACTGCCGCCGCCGATGATGTCCACCGGCACGCGGCCCTCGAATTCGGACAGGTCCAGCTCCACCGCCTGCAGCGTGTGCGAGAGGTTGGCCACGCACAGCACGGTCTCGTCCTGATAGCAGCGCAGGTAGGCCAGCATGCGGCGGTTGCCCGGGTACAGGAAGCGCAGGCTGCCGCGCCCGAAGGCCTGATAGCGCTTGCGCACGCTGAGCACGCGGCGGGTCCAGGTCAGCAGCGAATGCTGGTCGCGGATCTGCGCTTCCACATTGACGGCCTGGAAGCCGTACAGCGGGTCCATCACCGGCGGCAGTACCAGCTGCGCGGGATCGGCGCGCGAGAAGCCACCGTTGCGGTCGATCGACCACTGCATCGGCGTGCGCACGCCATCGCGGTCGCCCAGATGGATGTTGTCGCCCATGCCGATCTCGTCGCCGTAATACAGCACCGGCGTGCCGGGCATGGTCAGCAGCAACGAGGTCATCAATTCAATACGACGTCGGTCGCGCTCCAGCAGCGGCGCCAGGCGGCGGCGGATGCCCAGGTTGATGCGTGCGCGGCGGTCGGCGGCATAGGTCTGCCACAGATAATCGCGCTCCGAATCGGTGACCATTTCCAGCGTCAGCTCGTCGTGGTTACGCAGGAAGATCGCCCACTGGCAGCTCTCCGGAATCTCCGGGGTCTGGCGCATGATGTCGGTGATGGGGAAGCGGTCTTCGCGCGCGATCGCCATGTACATGCGCGGCATCAGCGGGAAGTGGAACGCCATATGGCATTCGTCGGCGTTCTGGCCGAAATACTGCTGGGTGTCTTCCGGCCACATGTTGGCCTCGGCCAGCAGCATGCGGTCGGGGTATTCGGCATCCAGCGTGGCGCGGATCTTGCGCAGGATCGCGTGGGTTTCCGGCAGGTTTTCGTTGGAGGTGCCGGAGCGCTCGATCAGGTACGGCACCGCATCCAGACGCAGGCCATCCACCCCGCGGTCCAGCCAGAAGCGCATCACTTCCAGCACCGCTTCCAGCACTGCGGGGTTATCGAAGTTGAGGTCAGGCTGGTGCGAATAGAACCGGTGCCAGAAGTACTGCCCGGCCACCGGGTCCCAGGTCCAGTTGGACTTTTCGGTGTCGCAGAAAATGATCCGCGTGCCTTCGTATTCCTGGTCGGTGTCCGACCACACATAGAAGTCGCGCTCCGGCGAGCCGGCCGGCGCATTGCGTGCACGCTGGAACCATGGGTGCTGGTCGGAGGTGTGGTTGATCACCAGCTCGGTGACGATGCGGATGCCGCGTGCATGTGCCTGCGCCACCAGCTGCTCGAAATCCTCGATGCTGCCGTAGTCCGGGTGCACCGCCATGTATTCGGCAATGTCGTAGCCGTCATCACGGCGCGGGCTGGGGTAGAACGGCAGCAGCCAGATGGTGTCCACGCCCAGTTCGGCAATGTAGTCCAGCTTGGAAATCAGCCCCGGGAAGTCACCGATGCCATCGTCGTTGGAGTCGAAGAACGACTTGACGTGCACCTGGTAAATGATGGCGTCCTTGTACCAGAGCTGGTCGGCAACCACCGACGACTGCTCGGCATCGGCCTGTAACGCTGCAACTGCATTCATGCGACCTCTCCTGCGCGGATGCGCCATAACGCGAACGGTCGCGTTGCCTCTAGACGGATGTGTTGGTATTTGCCGTGCCACTCAAACCGGTGCCCGTCCCACAGATCCTCCACCGCAACGGTGGCGTGATCGGGCAGGCCCAGCTCCCACAGCGGGATTTCGATATCCGCATCCTGCCCGGCATGCGGGTCCAGGTTGACTGCCACCAGTACCATGCTGCGGCTGCGCGACAGGTAGCCGGCATCCAGGAACTTGCCGTAGTACAGCACCTGATCGTTATGCGCCTGATAGAAGCGCGTACCCAGGTGCGACTGCAGCTCCGGATGCATGCGGCGCAGCTGGTTGAAACGGGTGATCTCATCGACGATGTCGCCGGGCGACCGCTCCGGCCATGCACGTAGCTGGAATTTTTCCGAATCCAGATACTCTTCCTTGCCCGGTGCCAGCGGCGTGGCCTCGCACAATTCGAAGCCCTGGTACATGCCCCACAGCCCGGACAAGGTGGTTGCCAGCGCGGCGCGGATCAGATGCCCGTTGCGCCCACTGTTTTGCAGGAACGTGGGGTTGATATCCGGCGTGTTGACGAAGAAATGCGGGCGGAAGCATTCGCGCGGCACGCCTTCGTTCAACTCTTCCACGTACTCCTGTAGCTCGTGCTTGTGGTTGCGCCAGGTAAAGTAGGTGTAGGACTGCGAAAAGCCGCACTTGGCCAGGCGGTACATCATCTTCGGGCGGGTGAACGCCTCCGACAAAAACACCACGTCCGGCCGACGCCCGCGCACATCGGCAATCAACCATTCCCAGAACGGGAACGGCTTGGTGTGCGGGTTGTCCACCCGGAACAGGGTGACGCCTTCGTTGACCCAGAACAGCACCGCATCGCGCAGCGTGTTCCACAGGTCTGGCACCGCGCCACTGGCGTAGAAATCGACGTTGACGATGTCTTGGTATTTCTTCGGCGGGTTCTCCGCATACGGGATCGACCCATCCGCGCGCCAGGTGAACCAGTCCTTGTGGTCCTTCAACCACGGGTGGTCCGGCGCGCACTGGATCGCGAAATCCAATGCCACTTCCAGCCCATGTGCACGCGCGGCCTGGATCAGGCGACGGAAGCCCTCCAGCCCACCGAGTTCGGCATGCACCTCGGTGTGCCCGCCATCGCTGGCACCAATTGCATACGGGCTGCCCGGCTCGCCCTCCACCGCAGTGACCGAGTTGTTGCGGCCCTTGCGGTTGTTCAACCCGATCGGATGGATCGGCGGCATGTACAGCACATCGAAGTTCATCGCGCGGATGTGCGCCAGCCGCTTGATCACATCGTCGAAGGTGCCGTGCCGCTGCGGGTCGCCGCTTTGCGAGCGCGGGAACAATTCGTACCAGCTGGCAAAATGCGCCGCGCGGCGCTCCGATTCCACCCGGTAGGTCACCGGCGTCTCTGAGCGGAACGGCTTGTCGTCGGCTGCCGCCATCGCCTGCGCGGTGTCCGGCTCCAGCACGATGGCCAGCTGCTGCAAGGGCTCGCTCTGCGCGCCGATACGGGTAAGCACCGCCTGCAGGCGCTCGGCCAGCGCGCCACTGCTACGCGCATGCGCTGCCTGCACCACGGCGACGGCTTCCTGCACGTCCACCGGCAGCACCGTATTGGCCGCGCGCTTCTTTTCCAGGTCCGCATGCAAGGTGGCGAACACATCGCGCCAGCCTTCCACCCGGAACTCATAGGTGCCGATGCGCTCCAGCGGGAACTCCGCGCGCCAGCGGTCGTTGCCCAGTGCACGCATCGGTGCGCTGGACCAGGCCTTGGCATCGGCCGGGCGCCACAGCACCGCCACCGCGATGCGGTCGTGTCCGTCGCAGAACGCATCGGCTTCCACACAGATGCGGTCGCCCACCGTGCGCTTGACCGGGAAACGGCCGTTGTCCACCGACGGCGTCACCGACTCGATGCACACCCGCGGCCAGGTGGCGGCGGTCTGCGCACGCGGGCGCATGCGGGGCACCGCCAGCACGTGGCGCGCCGGCACGCTGCGGTACACGCGCACCTCGCCCGGCTCCAGCGCGTCGAGCGTCGCGCCGGACAAGGTGCGGCCGTCGTCGGCCACCAGCGCTTCGGCGTCGCCGAGCAGGCGCAACAGATCCGATGCCGGCACCGGCACCACATGCCGCGTATCGCCATTGATCAATAACAAGGAGGGCAAGCCGCCCAGCGGCTCCACTGCCACCGCGGTCAAGCCGGTGGATTCGCGCAGCAGCGGCCGCAACCGCATGCCCGCATTGCTGGTGGGCAAACCATCGGTGGCACGGATCGACAACGGCAACGCGTCCAGATGCGCATCGTCCAGCAACCAGGCGCTACCCAGGGCCAGCGCCAGCTGCCAGTGCTGCTCGGGCGCGGCGGCACGCTTGCCATCCGGTGCATCCAGCACGGCAATCACCTGCGAGGCCAATGCACGCAGCGCGGTGTCTTCGTCGAAGAACCAGCTGCCGCGACCATCCCACCATGCCAGCGACGAGAACGCCGCATCGAACCCGGCACCGGACAGCTGCTGCAGCGCCTCCAGCCCCAGCCCGGGCGTCCACGCCGCAAACACCACTTCCGGCGCCTGCGCGTGCACGCGGGCGATCAGCTCGCGCCAACGCTGTGCCGGCACTTGCTGCGGCTGCAACAGCCGAAACCCGGCCACACCCTGCCCGGCCCACTCCAGCAAGCGTGCGCTCCACCACTCCACCAGCGCGGCGCCCTCTTGTGCATAGCTGAAGCGCGCCTCAGCCACTTCCGGCGTGGCGCGCGGCTGACGCGGGTCCGGCACCGCCGTACTGCGTGCGCGGAACCACTGCGGGTTATCGCGCACCACCGCGCTGGCCCCGCCCACTTCATCCAGCCGCAGATCGATCAGCAGCTTCACCCCGGCGCGATGCGCGGCCTGCGCCGCCTCACGCAACGGGCCGTGCTGCACATCGGCAGCACCAGCCGGCTCGATGAGCCGGCCATCCGCATCACGCTCGAACGGCGCAGCCATCACCACGTAGTCGCACCCGGCCTCGCGCGCCGCCACGCAGCGCTGCTCCAGCCCGGTGGCGCTCGGGGTCGTTTCATTGAGTACACAGATCCGCATGACCGCCCCTCAGCAGGCAACGGCGCGCGAACGCACCGTCAGGGTGGACGTCACGCGGCAGCCGCCGCTCCATGCTGCCGCAAGCGCTCGCTGCCCACGCGCCGGCCCTCCCCCCGCTCGGACCGATGCGAGCGGCAGTGACGCATGCTGCGCCGCCGCCTGCTGCACCGATGCCCGCCCGCTCGACGCCTGGTCGACCCTGCCTACCGTGACTGCACTCATGCGCAACTCCGCAACGATTCTTGACCCATGCAGTCAAGCACCCGGCCTGCGAATTTCATGTGTCGGCCGAATTGACGAAAATCAAACAAGCCCGGCTGTGCCCAGGCAAGCAGGACTAAGCTTGGTGCTCACGAATGGACGCGAGACCAGCAATGAAGCTCATCGCTGCACAAATTCGTTCCGCACCGGGTGAGATCGACAGGAACATTGGTAGACACCTGGATGTCATTCGCTTCGCTGCGAGCAAAGGTGCCGACGTGCTGCTGTTCCCCGAGCTTTCCCTTACCGGTTACGAGCCGAGGCTGGCAGAGTCACTGGCGGTGAACCCGGCGGATAAGCGTTTTGACGCGTTTCAGGTGTCCAGTGACCGGTACGGCATGCTCATCGCCGTGGGCGCGCCCACCAGGGGAGCAAACGGTACCGAAATCGGTATGGTCTATTTCCAGCCGGGGCTGAAACGCCGTACCTATTCGAAACAGCATCTCCACCTCGACGAATTGCCTTTTTTCACCCCAGGCGCCGAGCAGCTTGTGCTCACGCAGGCAGATCATGTCCTGGCGCCCGCCATTTGCTATGAATCACTGCAGGCCAGCCATGCCGAACACGCAGCCGCATTAGGCGCTCACGTGTATCTGGCAAGCGTGGCGAAGTCTGAGAGAGGCGTCGCATCGGCCTATGGGCATTACCCGATGATTGCGAAGAAACATTCCATGACCGTGGTGATGGCCAACTGTGTGGGCGCCGCCGACACCTTCATCGGTGCGGGCCAGTCTGCTATCTGGAGCAGTGGCGGAAAATGCGTGTGCAGCGCCGACGCGTCTGAAGAGGCATTGGTGGCGTACGACGTAGGGACCGGAGAGGCGGGCGTCTTCCAATTGGCTTGAGTCAGGCCAGGGTCAATGACAGGCAGCCCCTCTGTGCGGTGACACTTCAGCCATCCCCTGCTCCCCGGCGCCGCGTTCACTTATCGCGGTCCCGCGGTGACCACGGGACTTCTGCAACACCTGCGTCACCTACTGCTCACCATTCAATTGACAACATGTTGTCAATTTGAATGGCGTCGATTGCATGCAGACAGACAACGCACACGTGCGCGCGTTGGCGCTAGCGGTGTTCGCGGCCAACGGCCGCTTGGTGAGCGCGGGCAACGAGCTGGTTGCCCATCTTGGGCTCGACGTCCCCCCGCCCTGAGTAGCGGTCGGGTTTAGAGTCCGGGGTTGATGATATCGGTGTTTGCCAGATGTTGGGCATAAGCGGACGGCGTCATGCCGCCAATTGCTTTCTTGGGTCGGTCCTCGTTGTATTCGCGTCGCCAGCGTTCGATCTCGGTGCGCGCATGCAGCAACGTCGGGAACCAGTGCTCGTTGAGGCATTCGTCGCGCAGCCGGCCGTTGAACGATTCGACGTAGGCGTTCTGGTTTGGTTTGCCCGGCTGGATGAGCCGTAGCTGCACACCCCGGTCATGCGCCCAGGCAACCATCGCTTTGCCGCAAAACTCCTTGCCGTTGTCGGTGCGGATCACCTGCGGCAGGCCGCGACTGTGTGCCAACCGATCCAGCGCGCGCGCAACCCCGTGCCCGGAGATCGCGCGTTCCACCTCGATGGCGACCGCTTCGTGCGTTGCGTCGTCCACGATCACCAGACACTTGATCACTCGGCCGTCGGCGGAGCGGTCGAACACGAAGTCCATCGACCACACCTGGTTGGCCTGCGCTGGCCGCAGCAGCGGCTGACGCTCGCCAACCGGTACCTTCTTGCGCTTGCGGCGCCGGACTTGTAGCTGCTGCTCGCGATACAACCGCTCCACGCGCTTGTAGTTCACCAGGCGTCCTTCCTGTCGCAGCTTGAGATAGATCATCCCCACGCCGTAGCGGCGATGGCGATGCGCCAACGCAAGAATGCGCTCGCGCAGTTCGCCATTGCGGTCTTGACGTGGGCAATAGCGCAGCGCGCTGGCGCTCATGCCGATCGCCGCCAACGCACGACGCTCGCTGGCACCACGCCCGATCCACTCGCGCACCAGCGCACGACGCGCCGGTGCGCTCACCACTTTTTTCGCAAAGCATCCTTGATCAGGTCATTCTCGAACAACTGCTCGGCCAGCAACTTCTTTAGCCGCGCGTTCTCGGCCTCAAGGTCCTTGAGCCGCTTGGCGTCGGGCACGCTCATGCCGCCGAACTTGCTGCGCCACAGATAGTACGAGGCCTCACTGAAGCCATGCCGCCGGCATAAGTCCTTGATCGCTATGCCCGCTTCGGCCTCGCGCAGGAAGCCGATGATCTGCTCTTCGGAAAAACGCTTCTTCACGTCCAATCTCCTTGGGGTAGGGAATTGGACTCCAAACTGAGGTGCTACTCAAAATTGGGGGGACGTCGCCCGCTGCTCAAGCATCTCGCGCACGGCATTGGCAGCATCGAAGATGGCTTGCCCGAGCGTGGGCAGCGTCTGCGCCTCCAGGCACTCCGGCTTGCTCATGGCGATGATGTCGCCGTGAGCGATGAGGATGCGTAGCAGGCGGTCGAGCTGGTCGCGTTGGTCCAGCGTGACATACAAGACGACGGAAGGGTGCTCCATCTGTGTCCTCCTCTGCGCGGTGAGCGGGGAGCGCGCACGGTGCGGCGATTGGCGCGTTGCGCTCGGCGCGGGGCGTGCGGGTGTGTGCTGCGCGTACGCGGCGCACCTGGTTAGTCCGTAGGTGCGATGCTGACGACCAGCTCGCCGTTGCGCATGGTTATGTTGAGTTTGCTGCCGATGGTGAAGCCGAGTTGTTCCAGCCAGCGGCCGCGTAGGCGTAGCGTGGGGATACGTTGGTGGCTGGCGGGGTAGTAGCCGTAGCCGACGGTGCAGTGTTGGGGGGCACGGGGATGGCCGGGGCGTGGGGGGCGGCGTTCGGTGCGGGGCTCGGGGATGGGCGTGCGCTCAAGGTACGGCGGTGGCTTGAGTGTGGGGTCGAGGGTGCGCCAGACGACCTCGGTGGGCGGCGGCACCTTGGTGCGCTTGCGTGCTGATGTGGGATGGGACGTGGGTCGACGCATGGCAAAGCCCTCCTTGACGAACAGGCCCCGCCGCCGGCTGGCGACGGGATGTCGGGAGGTTAGAAACCGCACACAGTCGGCGGGCGTATTCCCCGAAGGGTGTTGTATTAGCCGCCCTCCCGACGCAGGCATCGCGTCGGTTGTACCCGCGAAACGCTGCAGGTACAAAAACCCACCGGTTTGACGGAGGTGGGTACCGCTGTGTGAGGAGTTTCTACGCTCCTTGTGGTAGAGATTGCTGCGGGTTGGTTGGGATGTCAACTGCTTGGGGTGGCAGAGCATAGATGAGAATCTGAGAGTGCCCCCCCTGCCGATGCGCTGCACGCAGAATGTCTTGATCCCTTCACTTTCCCACTTGTTTCAAGAAGTGAACCTGACCCCGTTTCGCAAACGAATTGTTATCTATCAGCTGGCAATCTTAAGCAGGTTAGCCCCGCCGAAAATACTACTAATGAACACGGTAAACATGAGGGCTTGAACAGCAAGCACCGTGAAAAGTAGCTCAGCTAGCAGCGAAACCTTGATCTTGGCTGCCTCTTCTAGCGTTATTCCGAGTAGCCCGAGCACCCCCACTTTTGTAGCAGGCCGCGGCTCGAGCCCGCAATAACCACAGCATGGAATGGCTGATGGTTCGATTTTTAGCGCTGAAATTCTAAGCTTAACGGCTTTGTCTAGCACATCTAGACTTCGACAATAGTCGCTCATGAAATTGATGGAATTTGCAGCCACACTGATTATTGCAAGCAACAAGAGTGCGAAAAACAGAAGCGTCGCAGCCCAATTGGAAAGGTCTACTCGGTTAAAATCCAGGCGAGTGCCGATAAAGTATGCTAGCGACAGCAGAGCAACTTGTGGCGTCAGGTTTCGTAAGAATTCCAAGAAGGCTTTTCGGCCTTCGTCAAAAACATGCATCAATCTCACCTTGATGGCTATGGCCTGAGTTAAACCTTGCTCCGCGACGGCATAGGCTTGAACGAATTTTTAGGCCGCGGGTGGGTAGGCGGGGCCAGGTCAACTCATTAAGTGACCTAGCCCCCATCCTCTGGACTTCTTTAAATGAACCTGACCCCTTGTGACCCCATTCTGCCTACACTTCTTTTAAGGCTCTTCTGCCTTGGGTTGGCGCGTTGAAAGAATAAGGGCGTGGTCCACGACTTTGTCGCAACGATCATTGTCAGAAAACTCCGAGTCTGCGAACAAGATCTTGCCATACTTTTTGACGCCGATAGCCTGTTCAAAACATGCAGAGGCATCCGACATGACGCCGTTTGCGCAGACACGCTTGATCCGAATACATTGCGCAATTGTCTGAGTTTCTTTCGAGTCGTGACGTACCAAACACGACTCCCCGCCCTCGATTTTGCTGCAAGCTACAGTGGTTTTGAATGGATACGTCACCCCATATTTAAAGACCAAGAATCCGAGAAACGCGAATCCAGCAATGGCAACGGCCACTTGTGCCCGATCAGGTCGAGGACTGCCTTTAGACGCTTCGCCTTCAGGAATTTTTGTCATGAGTCCTACCAACTGAATTAAGCCGCGTGGCGAAACAGCGTCGGTTTTAATGAATTGTTAGACCTCATCCCGATCACCCTTGGAACTGTTGTGAGGAAAACACAAGAAGCGTAGGTTTGTGAGGTCATCTGTGCCACCGCGCGATAAGGCCTTGATGTGATCTATAGTGAGACCAGACGTGATATCGCAACCGGGGACCGCGCAGATGTGTGGGACGCCCGAGTTTAGCATTGCGAGAACGAGGTCAGAGCGCAGATTATTGAATTCGGATCGCCTAATCTGAGTGTGCCGCTTCTTTTCTGCGACACCAGCCTCAGAAATCTCGATCTCTCGTAGAAGTTCAAGGTATTCCGCAAAGTCCAAGTTGCGATAGTTAGCCAGAGGCCCTCTGCCGCCGCAGCATGCGGCCACTAACGCTGGGTCATTGAGGTGGGAATACGCAATCCGAACCACAGCTGCTAGTTCTTCTGGCTCCACCGAAAGCGCTTTCTCGTGAACCATCACGCCGTGGTTGGTTGCGAAAGACACCAAGTCGTCAATGTTTACGAACGGCATGCGGACATCTCTATGTAAGTTCAAAGGCCTGATTTAAGCCGATCCGCTACGCGGCGACGGCTGAGTGAAATCTTCCAGCGCTCCACCAAAGCCGCGAAGCGGCCACGGCTTGAACGAATTATTACATGCCGCTCCGAAGGGATTCACCTATCTCCTGAGCGAACATCTGTTGGTAGCGTTCCGCCAGCAAGTCACACTGCTTTGCGTACTCTGGAAGGTGTGCTTCCGAGACAATGCGGATAACGGCACGATTGTAGCGCTCCCAATGAGCACTAAACTCGAACGAGCTAGCCGGGACCTCTAGAAATCGCTGCTCTCCATTTGGACCCTCCGAGTACTCATAAATTGGAGTACTAACTACAATCGTGGGGAAGCCAAATGCTAGCGCCGAATCTTCTGTCTTTACGAGGGACGCCGCCGCCTTTAGAGCCCCAATGGAGGCTGTGTACGCGTGGTCCGATTGACCAGAAAACGCTTGCTTCAAGGCATAGCCACCGACCGACGAGCCCAGATAGTCCTCGTATGCAAGTAGATATTCCGAGACGTGGGTGCCCATGGCCTCACGAGCCTTCTGGGACATAGTGGCGATCCAGAGCCCGCCGAACCTGTTGTATTGGTTTCTATTGGTTAGGACTACCCAGGGCTTGTCGCTCGACTTGCACTCAACGACGAAGAAAGTTGCAAAACATCCAGTTGCATCTCGCCGATAGGCCAGGATGTCTATTTCCCTGCCTTTACTAGTTTCCGGGTCGATGTAGACGGCAGAGTGCTCGACTGCAAATCTAGCGCGAACAAAAGCGCGGGCAGATCGGATCTCCAGCGGAAATCCCGTAGAGTTAAACCATCGTTTTAGGTTTTCTTGACTTGCGTCATCGTTCATAGCGGCACCTAACACCTGAGTTGAACCCCGCCGTGAAACGGCGTCAGCTCGAACGAATTATTAGACCTTGTCCTCTACCTGACTGCAAAGTCAACGCCTGAAATATGGAAACTCACTTTATTCCCCTTGACCATCATGAAGTCAGCTTCATTCGACATGGTGAAGTCGCGTTCTCTACCACCCTTGATGGTTCCATATGCCGTCCTGAAAGACATGCCTTCAGAGATTGCGTATGTATAGGCCGTAAGCCCGCTCCCGTATAGACCATCTGTGCCTTTAGGGTAATTCGGATAGAGAGTCTTGTTGTATGGCGGCTTTAGAAGGCTAACCATCGCTTTTTCGGCATCGGCCACTAGCCGCTTATTGTCATAACTGAAGTCTAGGTCGTCGTCGTTGATCTCTGAGTCAGGCCCGAAGACCTTGAGCATCAGAGGCTCTACCTTAAACGCAAAGAGATATGTCTCGTCACTAACGCGTGCGCCAGGATACCGTTGCGGCTCTTTAGCCAAAATTTCCATTCTTGCGAGGTGACCTTTAGCGAAGAGACGCTCATAGGTGTCACTTTTCTTTGCGATGCCAACGTAAAGCAGGTCGTATATCGCAAGGTCGAGATAAGAATTGAAGCCACCAAGCACAGACTCTTTTCTACCTCGCCTCATTAAGACATCATCGGGCGTAAAGGCGGCAAATACCTGTTTGCTTCCATCGTCCTTGATCTCAAAGAATGCGATTTGCGAATCTCCCCACCGAACTTGAATATCCAGATCGTCCAAACTGTCTCGAATGTGGGGGATTTGATCAACAACAATCCATCCGGAGTCTTTTTTGCCACCTGCCACGGCGATCTCGAAGTGGAGGCGTCCAGTCGCAGAATCATGCCGAAAGTTTCCGAAGGTCGCCTGAGCACGACCGGCAATCATGTAGAAGTCGCTCTGCTTAAGGATCGACTCGGCAACCTTGTTGCCCACTAGATCTATCGCCAAACTATTGGGAATCGGTGGAGCAACAAGATCTAATGTGGCGGAGCAGGTGTTTGTCTTTTCTTCAGTCACCGATGATGCTTCCAGAGGTCTAACTTCAGTTGGACCGCCTAAGCGCGGCATAACAGGATCCTCGCCGACGTCCTGACCTCGGTCAAGTGCAATAAGCATTTGATACCAATCGCTTTTTTAGCGGTTTCCCTCTGACGTCAAGTGTTATGCCGCATCCCCAGTGCGGCCACAGTCAGTGCCACGATGCTCCATGCTTTGCTCAACATTGTTTCTTCCCCCTGAAGAAATGTGTGGCTTTGCGGCTGCACTAGATACTGCGTGACTTGATCCTCGCCGAGTTTTTGGGTTGCGTCAATGCGCTTGGGCAGTTGATTTTTGGCTTTATCGGGTTTGCCCTCATCCGCCCTTCGGGCACCTTCTCCCGCGTGCGGGAGAAGGGCTTGGTGTGTTGGGCTATTGGCGGTTCTCTGTGGTTGCCGGCTTGGCTGGGGTGGGTAGCGCGAGACTATTGTTGAGGCCGGTAATCTCTGGGACGTTGCCTTCGGTCATCACACGCAGGTGCGCGGTTTTTAGATTCGCGGCGTTGGTTCGCAGCAGGCGTACCTGGGTGGTGATCGGCTGCAGATTGCGTGGTGCCGCGAGTGACGGGAACGGGGTTCTTGCCAGCTCCCTGCCACGCGCATCTTCCAGCACCACAAACCCGGCCGGTGCATCGGCATGGCCAAGACTATGCACGGTCACTTCGATACCGTCTGCAGTCACGCGCACGTCGCCGTGACCGATGCCCAGGTCCGGGCGCAGTTCGACCGGGGTGGTGGCTGCGATGCGTTCGAGCTGCAGGACGGTGGTGCGGCCTGCGGGGAAGTCGATGTCGATGGAGGCGCTTTTTTCGAAGGCCAGCTCACGCGTGGTGCCGGTGCCGTCGATCTTGCCGTCGCCCTCGCGGTCCACGCCTTGGGTGATGCGCCATTGGCCTGGGGCGACGTTCCAGCCGGTCATGCTGGCGCGCTGAGGTTTGCTGGAGGTGTTGTAGGCGATGACGGTGAAGCGGTCTTGCTGGGGTGCGGGGATGGCGATGGCGACTTGGGTTGCGGCTTCGGGATCGGCGAAGCGCCAGCTCACGGTGTGACCGGGGTAGGTTTGATTGCGCTTGAGCGCCACACCCCCTAAGCGTGCGCGTTGCAGGTTGACCGTAGGGGATTCCACGCGGTCGCTCCACCAGTGGCCTTCGGTGTTCATGTAGAAGTTCTGCAGTTTCTCGCGTGCCTCGCTGCGGTAAATGGCGGCGAGATAATCCAGATTGCCGGTTTGCTCCCAGGCCACATGGTGCGGGAAGTCCGGGGCGCTGCCGTCGTCCTTGTTGGCGGCATCGATGAGCTTGCTGCTCCAGTCGCTGCGCTTGCCCATGACGTCGAGGAAGTTTTCGTTGAGCAGGGAGAGGCCATTGGGGCCGCTGTTGGCGACGCGGTAGTTAATGGGCTTGAGATAGCGGTCTTCGCCGGTGAAGCGGTAGGCGGCCCAGAAGGTGTGCAAGGTGTCGGCGCCGCCGCTGCCTTCGAACAGTTCGCCGCCGCGGGTTTTGCCGGTTTGCCAGTTGATCTCGTTGGGTAGCGCCCAGTTGCCCTTGGCGTTGGTGTAGGCGTGGGCGAGATAGCCGTCTGCCAGGCCGGTAACGATGCGGCGGCTGTTGGGGTCGGCGTTATAGCCGCCCAGCAGGATGGCCGGGTGCACGATGGGGAAGGAGTACGGTTTTTGCCATTGCCAGTTGGGCTCGCGATAGACGGTGCGGCCACCGAACCAGTTGCTGGCGAACAGCAGGTGGCCTTGTGGGTTGACCTGGATGACATTGTCGAAGGCCTTGACGGTTTCCATCAGGCGCTCGACGGTGCGCGGGTCGCCCCAGTTGAGGTACAGCAGGGCGCTGTTGAGGTTGATGCCCTCCTCATACGAGTGCAGCTCGTCGGTTTCGATGGTGGACAGGCCGTTGGTGAACATGCCGTTGCGGTAGTTGGCATCGGACAGCGCGAGCATGGAGGCGTTGAGCAGGTCCGGGTCCACGCCCATCAGGGCGACGCCGGGCCACTGCTGCACCAGGTCCGAGTCATCCGAGATGCCGCCACCAAAATCGCCGTAGGCCACCTGGCGCTGCTCGATCCACCAGCGGATGTAACGGCGGGTGGCGCTGAGGTCCTGCAGCTGCCAGAACGCCCAGGCGGGCACGCCCTTGGGCACGCTGGGCAGTTCGACAGGCAACTCGCCCTGGTTGGCGTAGCTGATGTCGTTCCAGTACTGGCGGCCGAGGGCGTGGTCCGGGTCGACGCGCAGCAGGTCGGTGATGTCGGCGTCCAGGCGCTTGTAGAGCAGCTGGCGCTTGGAGGTGGTGTGCTCTTCCACCAGAAAGCCCCAGTTGTCCTTGACCTGGTTGAAGCGGTCGGCGACGTGCTCTTTGATGGCCTCGGCGCGTGGTTTGAACACCAGCTGCAATTGGGTGCCGTCGAGCGCATTGGCATCGAAGCCGGGCGCGGCGGCGGCAATGCTGAGCATCAAGCTGTCGTTGCTGAGGATTCTGTCGCGCAGGTCCAGCCACAGCGTGCGGGCCTGGCCGGGGGTAACCGCGACCGAGACGTCGATCATGTCGCGCGCGGGCCAGATGGGGTCCTTGATGCGGATGTTGAGCGGGATGCTGCCGTTGTGGGTGGCCGGCAGGTTGAGCGCGGGCAAGGTGATGGCGATGCCGTCCAGGCCGTCGTGCATGTTCTCCCAGCCGTAGGACCAGCTGCGCATCAGCGCCTGGTCCGGCGGCGGGTCGCCCAGGCTGGACGGCACCAGAATGTGCACGATGGGTTGCTGCGCGCTTGCTGCGGCCTTGTCGCTGGGGCGCTTGCGCGCCGGTGCCTTGGTGGGCAGCGCGATGACGGTCTGGCGCTCGCCAGGCGGGTAGCGGCCGGCGATGACGTCGCGCAAGGGGGCGAGGTTGTCGTAGTCGGGCTGGATGTCGCTGCGCACGGTGTAGCTGAGCTGCGCGCTGCCTTTGGGCACCTCGCCCGGTTGCACGTTGTAGGCCCAGATTTCCTGGATGGGGGTTTCCTGCGCGGTGTTGGCAAAGCGCAGGGTGCCGCCACGGCGCTCGGGGAACTGGTCCACGCTGCGCACCACGCCCTGGCTGCGTGCGAACAGTGGCTGCGCCTGTGCGTTGGGCGCGGCGTAAGTGGCCTGGCCGTAGGCGGCGCCGCGCAGCTCGATGCGGTTGACCGGCTCGTCGGGCAGGGTGAGGTCCAGCGCCTTGCCGCCTTCGACGTAGGTGTTCCAGTCCGGGAGCTGGAAGTAGTCGTTGCGGCCGGGCAGGCGCGAGCGGTTGTAGACGCCGGGCCAGGTGGTCTCGGCGATGCCGTCGGTGGCCTTCCACATCCATTGTTTGAGGTCGCGTGCGTCGGCGAACTCCACCTTGCGGATGCGGGTGAACGGTGCGTCCAGCAGTGGTGGTGCGTGGCCGTTGTCCCAGCCGAAGCGGTGCAGGAAGGCGGCGTGTTGCGCGTTGCCGGTGGGTGCTTCAGCGGTGGCGGGCTCCTGCAGGCGTGCCAGCGCGGCGGCGCCGCTGGCGTCGAGCATGCGGTCGTAGATGCGGATCTCGTCGAAGTCGCTGCCGCGCAGGAAGTTGTAGCGGCTCTGTACCTGGTGCGGCGACATCACGCGCCCGGCCAGGCCGAACTGGTCCAGCGCGGCGTCGAAATCGAGTGCGCCGCCGTTGGCGCAGGGTGCGCCGCAGTCCACGCGTGCGGCCTCCTTGCCGTCCACATACAGGCGCACGCCGCGGGTTTCGTCCCAGGCAAAGGCGATATGGGTCCAGTCGCTGGCAGTGGGGGGTTTATCCAGCTTGAAGGAGACGCGGGTGCGCGCGAGATTGGCGTCGGTGACGAAGGCGTCGAAGCCGTGGCCATTCCAGTCGATGCGCAGCCAGGCCATGTCCCAGCTGGTGTGGTCGGCGTAGCCGACGCGGAAGATCACGAACGGCGCTTCGCCAACGGGATAGCGCGAGCGCCAGAAAAAGCTCAGCGTGCCGCGCTGGGTGTAGAGGTTGCCGGGCGCATTCCACGACAGCACGCCGTCGTCGGCCCATTCGATGGCGTTGCCGCGCTTGCCGGTGGGCACCAGGGCGATCTTGTCGCGGAAGTTGGGCACGCCATCGCCGCGGGCGACGTCCGCGTCCAGGCTGCGATCGGCGGACACGCGGAACAGCAGTTCCGGTGCCGCAACGGAGGCCGCGCTTGCCGGCAACGCGATCAGACACACCACACCCATCAAAAGCTTCAGCACGCTTACCTCACTTCAAAAAGAACGTCGCCGCGCGGGGTCGCCGCGCGGCGGGGTTTTGCCTACAGCCCGTTGGCGGCACGCCACTTGGGGATATCTTCCTTCAACAGCTTGTCCGGCCAAGTGCCGTGCCAGGCGTAGCCGACGCGGCGTTCGTTGGGCACCTTCATGTAGTCGGTCAATGCAACGCCGTCGCGGTTGGCATAGAGGGGGCGTTGATTCTGCAGGTCGTAGAAGCGTGCCCACAAGGAGGCGCCCGGTTGCGCGACCAGGATCACGTCCTTGCCGGTTTCCTGGGCGGGGTCGTCGATCTTTTTGGTGGCCAGGTCGCGCATGCGGTGAGTATCGAACCAGACAGCGGCCGCTTGCACCGCCGTCTTGATCTTGGCCGAGGGGTTGGGCTGACGCATCAGAAAGCGCACGATGCTGACCGACTCGCCCGACGACAACGAAGCCAGCTCATACGCGCGCGCCTTGGCCGGCTTGAGGGTGACCTCATCGTATTGCGCGCCCCAGATGGTGAGGGTGCCGCCGATCTTGACCTGGGTGGCGAGCACGCATTCCAGGCCCTTGGCCACGGCCTGGGTGGACTTGGCGCCATGGCTGCTGCGTAGTTGCGCGCCGGTGTCGCCCTTGCCCTCGCCGATGTCCTGCAACAGGTTGAGCACGCGCACCATGGCGTCGTCGTTGTAGGTGATCTGGTGGTGGTAGGACGACAGGTCCGGGTAGAACTGCGGCCAGCCGCCATTGGCGTATTGCGCCTTGAGCAGGTAGTCCACGCCACGCCGTGCGGCGGCGATGTACTTGGCGTTCTTCTCGTTCTTGAAGGCAGTGGCCAGGTACGTGATTTCGTACGTGGTGGCCTTGTTGTCGATGGTGGCGTCGTCCTTGCGGCCGGGCTGCTGCAGTTCGGCAATTTCTGCGGCGGTGAAGGTGCGCGTGTAATCCACCGCCACGCCCTTGTACTGCTTGGACCAGCCACCGGAGGCGGTCTGCAGCAGCAGCATGTTGTCGGCGATGGTGTCGGCCATGGCCGAGAGCGGGGCCAGCAGCAGCGCGCCGGTCAACGCGAAGGTTGAGAACTTGATCATCAGAACGGCCTCCAGGTGCCGAGGATGGCGGCGCGGTCTTGCGCGGCGGCCTGGGCAGCGGTGAGCTGGCGCGACCATTTCACGCGGCGCGAGGGGTTGGCGCCGGCGCCGCTGCTCTGGTATTCGCTGTAGCGGGCGGTGGCCTCGTTGGCGGCGTTGCCCCAGTTGTTCCAGCCTTCGGGCAGGATGTGCGCGCCGAGCTGGCTGCTGATGAAGCTGACGCTGGCATAGGGGCGCCACGGGCGGCCCAGGTGCACGCGGCTGACGCCGCTGGCAGCGGTGACGCGGGCATTGCGGAACACGAAGCCGCGTGCCGCCTCCTGCGGGGTGGAGGCGGCGGTGAGATAGCCATCGCCCAGCGAGTGCAGCTGCACGTTCTCGAACAAGGCGGTGCCGGCGCCGAACACGAAATCCACGGTGCCTTCGACATAGCAGTCGAGGAAATACGACAGCTTGGCGCCGCGCAGGTACAGGGTGTCTTGATATCCAAGGAAGCGCACGTTGCGGAACGCGGCGCGGTCGCCATCCACACGCACGGCCACCGCCTGCCCCACCGGGCCGGCGTGATTGCCGAAGCTCAGCTGCTCGGCAGTGAAGTCGTTGCCGGCGATGATGACGCTGGACGAGCCGGAGGTGCCGTATTCGGTGCCCGTAGCCGGATTGATGCGTGAGGCGTAGTTGTCGTAGGTGATGACGGTTTGGGTGGCGCCGGCGCCGGTGAGCTTGAGCGCCGGTGCGTTGGACGGCACCACGATCAGTTCCTGGTAGGTGCCGGCGCCGATGTTGATCTGCGCGCGTTTGCCACCCTGTACGGCGGCGTCGATGGCGGCCTGCACGGTGCGGTAGCCGGCGCTGCCCTGCTTGGCCACGGTGTAGACCGGGTCGGCGGCAAAGGCAGCATTGCTGCCCAGCGAGAGCCCGGCCAGCACGGCGGTGGCGACGAAGGTGCGTAACACGTTCCTGCGATGCGGTTGCATGCGTTGCTCCTGTCAGAACTTGTAGCGCGCGCCGACGTAGTACTGACGCCCGGTGACGGTGTACTTGTCGGGCAGTTCCAGCGTGGAATCGACGTAGCGGCGGTCGGGGGTGTCGAGCAGGTTGATCGCCTCGAAGGTCAGCGAGATGTGGTCGTTGAGCTTGTAGGACATGTTGAAGTCGACGTTTTCAACGCTGTATTTGCCGGTGACATCGGCAGTGACCAGGCGACGCCCGTCCAGGTCGTAGACGTCTTCCTGGGCCAGGATGTTGTTGATGTAGCCATCGCGGTAGCTGGTGGACACGCGCGCACTGAAGCGGCCGTCGTCGTAATAGACGGTGGCGTTGTAGGACTGCGGCGAAAGGTTGAGCAGGTCGCGCTCGGTGGCGGTGGTGGTGATGCTGGTGTTGCTGTTGCCGGCGGTACTGAACAGGTAATTGATCTTGGAATCGACCTGGGTGTAATTGAGCTGGATGCCGAAGTTGCGCCAGAAGCCGGGCAGGAAGTCGAAGGCCTGCTGGTAGGTCAGCTCGAAGCCCTTGAGCGGGCCACCGGGGGTGTTGAAGTAGCTCTGCACATTGAAGATGGTGTCCGGCGTAAAGCCTGCCGGGAGCAGGTCCAGCGAGTAGCCCATCGCTTCCCAGGTGCTGAGCACGCGGGTGCGCTGCACGTAGCTGTCGATGTCCTTGTAGAACACCGCCGCCGACAACAGCGAGCCTTCGCGGAAATACCATTCGGCGCTGAGGTCGTAGTTGGTGGAGCGGAACGGGTCGAGCTTGGGGTTGCCCAGGTTGATCGAGAAAAAGCGCCCGTCGTCGAAGAACTGGGTGGGGCCGCCGCTGACGCTGGGCGACAGGTAGGCCAGCGTGGGGCGTGCCATGGTCTTGGCCGCACCGAAGCGCAGCACCACCTCGTCGCTGACATCCCACGAGAGGTTCAACGAGGGCAGGATGTCGCGGTAGTTGTGGTTGACGGTGGTGGGCACCAGCAGGCGCTCGCCGGCTGCGGCGGTGGCGCTGGCCACGCCGAAGAACGATTCGCAGTTGGGCGAGATGGCGCCGGCGGCAGTCGCCGTGCACGGTGCATAGCCGCTGGCGGCGATCTGCGTCTGCACATAGCGCACGCCCAGGTTGCCGCGCAGCGCGCGGCCCCACAGGTCGGTGTTGAAATCCAGCTGCAGGTAGGTGCCCAGGCTCTTTTCGTTGACCGCGAAATTGTTGTTGGACGAGCCGAAGTGGCCGACATCGGCCAGGCGGTAGTCGCCACCGGGCACGCCGGTGTCGCAGTTGCAATTGATGTTGAGCAGGTCGGCGACCTTCTGGAAATCCGGAATCACCCAGGTGGTGGGGAAGCTGCCGTTCAAGCTGCGGCCGAAGCCATCCAGGTTGGTGCTCAGGTCACCCACGCCCACACCGGCCGGCAATGCCTGCGCCAATCGCCCGTAGGAGATGTTGCGCGACTCCGACGTGTCCATGTCGTAGTTCTTGTAGGCCAGCCCGGTGCGGAAGGTGAAGGTGGGGCTGATGTTGAATTCCAGGTCCACCTTGGCGGTGTCGAAGGTGTTGCCCACCGACTGCGGGTTGAGCCGCACCTCGCTGATGTTGGTGCCGCGCGCGGTGCCGTTGCTGTTGACCGGCACTGCGCCATAGCCCAGCCACTGCCAGTTGTTGGGGTTACCCGCATCGAACGGGAAGCTCATGCTCGGATAATCGCCGCCATTGCGGCGGTCGAGCACGAAGCCGTCCAGATTGGTGTTGTCGAAACTCACCATCGAAAACTCGGGGCGTTCGTAGTCCGAGGTCGAGTGGCCGACCAAGGCATTGAGGCGCACCTGGTCGTTGAAGCGGTGCGCCAGGTCCAGGCTGAACTGCTTGAACTCGGTGGATTCTTCGATGTTGCTGGACTCGGTGCGGAAATCGACGTTGTCGAACACGCCATAGGTGAGGCGGTTCTGGTCGTCCACCTGCGCCTGCCGCACGGCAATCTGGGTCTTGCCGCCGAAGTTGGCGGTGCGGTGCAGGTTGGCGCCGACCGAATCTTCGCGCTGGTCCTTGTCCAGCTTGGAATACAGCATGTCGAAGTTCAGCAGGGTGTCGTCGCTGACCTTGAACTGCAGCGCGCCGGTGACGCCCAGCCGTTTGATTTCATGATCGGTGCGGATGTAGCGCGGGTAGCGCGGAATCCAGGCGTTGGTGGCGGTTTCGTAGGCCTGGATGTTCTCCGGCGTGTTGGCCGGGCGCGGGATGCCGGTGCCGCAATTGGTGGCGCTGATGCCGTAGCTGCCCCAGCCGTTGTTGCGGTCCTGGTTGGCCTGCGAACCGACGCCAGCGCGCGTTTCATTGGCCAGCGGGTTGCGCGGGGTCTGCGGGTTGTAGCCCACCGGCGAACAGAAACCATAGGTGCCGTTGTTGGTGGCGGTGCTCTGGTTGGAGTTGCGGTAGTTGCCGTGCTCCCAACGCACCGGGTTGTAGCCTTCTTCGCGCAGGTGGCGCTCGCTATACGACACCGACATCAACGCGCCGACGCGGCCATCGGCCCAGATGTTGCTGATCAGACCGGAAAAACGCGGATCCTTTTCGCGCGAGAGATCGTTGTAGCCGTACTGCGTGGACGCGGCCGCTTCGAAGCCGTCGAAATCGAACGGGCGCGAGCCGCGCAGATCCACGGTGGCGCCCAATGAGCCTTCGTCCATCTGCGCCGACTGGGTCTTGCTGATGGTGACGCGGCTGAAGAGTTCGGAGGCGAAGGTGTTGAAGTCGAAACCGCGGCTGCGGTTGACGCCATCGCTGCCACTGCCGGCGGTGGCCAGGGCTTCCAGCCCGTTGATGCGCACGCGGGTGAAATCCGAGCCCAGGCCGCGCACGGAGATCTGCTTGCCCTCGCCGCCTTCGCGGTCGATGGAGACGCCGGCGATGCGCTGCATCGATTCGGCCAGGTTCAGATCGGGAAACTTGCCGATGTCTTCGGCGTAGATGGCGTCCACCTGCTCCACGCTGTAGCGCTTGGCATCGAGCGATTGCTGCAGGCTTTCGCGGTAGGTGGCCTTGACCTGCACGCGGTCCAAGTCCACCGCGTCGGTGGTTGGCGCGGGAGCGGTCTGCGCCACGGCCGCGGCCGCGTGCAGTGCCAGGACAATGGCCACCGATAGACGCGCGGTGGGCAGGCGGGCGGCCGCCAATGCGGCGGTACGACGCGAACGGACTTGCATGATGCACTCACTCCGGTGGCACTGCTGCAAAGACGCATGCAGCCTCCCCACAGGCCCGCGGCGTCGAATCGAGATGCGCCACCGGCAACACGGCAGGCCTCATGCGATGGCGTGCGCGGTGGTGCGGCAGCGGCTAGAAACAGCACGCCCACCGCGTTGCAGACGCCCACCTCGGGTGGGCGCAGACGCAAGCGCGATCAGGCGTTGGAAGAAGGCCCGCTGCGCATGTGCGCAGCGGGCGGGCGACACTTAGAACTTGTAGCGCAGGCCCAGCAGGTACTGCCGGCCGGTTTCGGCGTATTGCAGCGGCAACTGGCCGGTGCGCGGCGACGACACCCACTCGTCGGAGGCTTCGTTGGTGAGGTTGATGCCTTCCAGGCTCAGCTCCAGCTGCTTGCTGATCTTGTAGCGCAGCGAGGCGTCGAGCATGGTGGTGCCGGTCATGCCGTGCACGCCATCGACGTTGAAGCCGGCTTCCGCACCCGGTGCCTGGGTGAGGTAGTCGTCGCGGTTGGTGGCCGAGACGCGGCCGGCGAACATGTCGCCTTCGTAG
The DNA here is from genome assembly GCF_041477645.2 of Xanthomonas sp. NCPPB 1325. NCBI lineage: Bacteria > Pseudomonadati > Pseudomonadota > Gammaproteobacteria > Lysobacterales > Lysobacteraceae > Xanthomonas > Xanthomonas sp. NCPPB 1325. Next base: position 147,106 of record NZ_CM192985.1, on the reverse strand, counting down.
AACAGCGTGGCGTTCCACGACGAGCGCGACAGGCCGAGCAGGTCGTTCTTCATCACCGGCGCGCCGCTGCTGGCCAGGTACTGGATCTGCGAATCGACCCAGGTGTAGTTGAGCTGCACGCCCAGGTTGGCCCACTTGCCCGGCAGGAAGGTGAAGGGCTGGGTGTAGTTGGCTTCCACGCCCTTCAGTTCGCCGCCCGGGGTGTTGAGCGGGATGCTGAAGGCGAAGTCGTCGTTAACGGTGGCGCCGGTGCCTTCCAGCAATTCGGCCGGCAGGCCGCTGCTGGAATACGGGCGCACTTCGCGCGCGGTCTGGATGAAGCTCTCGATGTCCTTGTAGAACACGCCGACACCGAGCATGGCGCCTTCGTTGAAGTACCACTCCAGGCCGAGGTCGACGTTGGTGGCTTCGATTGGGTCCAGGTCCGGGTTGCCGCCGGCCACGGTGCGCGCACCGCCGGCCACCGCCACGGTCACGCCGGGGGTGAGGCTGCCCAGGCCGGGACGCGACATCACCTTGGCCGCGCCAAGCCGCAGCAGCAGGTCCGGGGCCAGCTCGGCCACCAGGTTGAACGAGGGCAGCGTGTTGCTGTACTTGCGGCCCACCGTGGTCAGCGCCGGTGCGTTGTTGATCAGCGCGTAGCCGGTGGATTCCTGCTCGGTCTCCACGTAGCGCACACCGAAATTACCCGACAGCGGGATGGAGCCCAGGTCGGTGGAGAACTCGCCCATCAACCACACACCGCGGTCCTTTTCTTCCACGCTGCGGCTGTTGTTGACGCGCGGGGCCACGGCGAAGGTGCCGCTGTTGCTGTAGATGCCGAACTGGTTGGCTACCGCATCCAGGTTGGGCACCACCCACGCCGCCGGGCTGCCGTTGATGCCCTTGAGCCCGGCCTGTTCGTTGAGGTCGGCCGGCACGATGCGCGTGCCATTGGCGAAGGTGGGCACGGCCAGTTCGTTGGCGCGGCGCAGTTCGACGGTGCTGAAGCTGTAGTTCTTGGCCAGCACGCCACCCTTGAGGCGGAAGCCGGGGCTGATGTTCCAGTTGAAGTCGATCTGGCCGGTGTCGAAGTCGTTGTCCACCGACTGCGGACGCAGGCGGATTTCGGCCAGCTCCCAGCCATTGGGATTGGTCGGGTCGATGCCGTAGTTCAGCACCGGCGCGCGGCTGTTGCCACGGTAGTCGTAGCTGTACCCGTCGACGTCGTACTTGTCCATGATGATGGTGGTCTGCACCGGGTTCTCGTGCGCCGAGCGCGAGGTACCAACGCGGGCATTGACGCTGAAGGCATCGTTGAAGCGGTGCTCCACATCGAAGCTGATCTGCTTGAACTCGGTGTTCCACTCGTCGTGGCGGTTTTCCGAGCGGATGTCGACGTTGTCGAATTCACCATAGACCAGCGCGTTGTTGCGGATCTCGCCGTTGCGCACGACGGTGGCCGGCTTGCCGACGAGCACGGGGCGCGCATTGCCGCCGCGGCTGAAGGAGATCGCTTCGATGTAGTGCTCGTCGCGCTTGGCGTCGATCTTGGAATACAGCGCATCCAGCGACAGCGTGGTGCGATCGGTGGGCTTCCACTGCAGCGAGCCGGTGACGCCCAGACGCTGCTGGTCGTGGATCTGCTGGGTGTAGCGCGGGAAGCGCGGATGGTAGACATCGGCCGAGCGCGCGGCGGCGAACGGCGAGGTGGCGCTGAAGCCGCCATTGCTGGGGCCATTGGCCCAACGGCCGGTGTTGGCGCCTTCTTCCAGCACTTCGCGCTCGGTGTAGGCCACCGACAGCAAGGCGCCGAAGGTGTTGTCAGCCCAGGTGTTGGCGATCAACCCGGCCACGCGCGGGTTGGCCTTCTCGGCCATGGCGTTATAGGCCGCCTGGCTGCTGGCGGCGAAGGTGAAGCCGTTGTAGTCGAACGGACGCGCAGTGCGCAGGTCGACGGTGGCGCCCAGCGAGCCTTCTTCCACGTCGGCCGAGGCGGTCTTGCGCGCGATCAGCTGCGAGAACAGGTCCGAGGCGAACACGTTGAAGTCGAAGCCACGGCCGCGGTTGGTGCCGCCGCTCTGGTCGCCGGCGCCCACGGTGGTGAGCGCTTCCATGCCGTTGATGCGCACGCGGGTGAACTCCGGGCCCAGGCCACGCACCGAAATGGCGCGGCCTTCGCCGGCCTCACGGGTGATCACTACGCCGGGGATGCGCTGCAGCGACTCGGCCAGGTTGAGGTCGGGGAACTTGCCGATGTCCTCGGCGACGATGGCATCGACCACGCCGGCTTCGCCACGCTTGATGTCCAGGGCCTTTTCCACGCTGGCGCGGTAGCCGGTCACCGTGACGGTGTCCAGGTCCACGGCGGGCTCGGCAGGTGGGGTGGCGGCGTCTTGTGCGGCGGCGTGGCCGCTCAGCGCCAGGCCGATCGACAATGCCAGCAAGGTAACCGGTGTCTTCCGGCTGGTGGTCCGAAATTGCATGTCCTCCCCTCCCAAGGGTCCATGAACAATGTGAAATGCGGGGGTGTGAGCGGCAATGACACCGCTGGTCAAAACGACGTTACCAGCTGAATCGTCGTTCAACATCTTGCAGCGCAGCAGAAATGCGTCCGGATTTCGCCTAAATGGGGCGCAAGCCGTCACGCCGTGTCGCATAGTGGGTCTCACCCGCCGTGTTCCGGGAGGGCTAGAATGACACCGATGGTCATCGTAACGCGCTGCGGGTCCCCCACCCCGTGACGCACCACACAGCCGAGGTAGTGCCGCATGAGTCGAACCCGCATCCTGTGTTTTGGAGAGTTGTTGCTGCGCCTGGGGGCGCCTGGTCACGCGCTGCTGCTGCAGCAGCCCCGGCTGGACGTGCACTGCGGTGGTGCGGAGGCCAATGTCGGCGTCTCGCTGGCGCATTTTGGCCATGACGTGGCCATGGTCAGCACGGTGGCGGACAACCCGCTGGGCGCGGCGGTGCTGGGCGAGCTGCGCCGCCACGACGTGGACACGCGCCACGTGCGGCGGGTGGACGGCCGCATGGGCCTGTACTTCCTGACCACCGGCGCGATCCACCGCCCCAGCGAGGTGGTCTACGACCGCGCCGACTCGGCGTTTGCGCTGGCGCCGGCCGATGCCTACGACTGGCCTGCGCTGCTGGAGGGCGTGCAGTGGCTGCACCTGTCCGGGGTGAGCCCGGCGCTGGGCGCGGACGTGGCACAGGCCACGCTGGCGGCGGCACGCGCCGCACGTGCGGCCGGGGTCAAGGTGTCGTTCGACGGCAATTACCGGCCCAAGCTGTGGCAGCGCTGGCAGGGCGATGCGCGCGGCATCCTGCACCAGCTCTTCGAATGTGCGGATGTGGTGTTTGCCGACTACCGCGACATCGGCGTGGTGCTGGGCGGCGAGTTCCCGCAGGACACCCTGGAGGCGCGGGTGGAGGCAGCCGCGCAGCAGGCGTTTGCGGCATTACCGCAGCTGCAGTTGATGGCCTGCACCCAGCGCGTGGCGCACAACGTGGACCACCACAGCCTGGGCGCGATGCTGGTGCCGCGCGAAGGCGCGGTGGCGCGCGCGCCCAGCGAGGAACTGACCCCCATCATCGACCGCATTGGCGGTGGCGACGCGTTTGCAGCCGGCGTGCTGCACGGGTTGATCGAAGGCTGGCCGCTGGAGGACACGGTGCGCTTCGGCCTGGCCGCCGGTTGTTTGAAGCATTCGATCCCCGGCGATTTCAATCCGTTGTCGGTGGCCGAGGTGCAGGCGTGCGTGGGGGATGCGCGGTTTGATGTGCGGCGCTGAATCGGGAGTGGAGAATCGGGAATCGGAAAGCGGCGCGTGCTGCGCGTGTTTCTCCCTTCTCCCCTCGGGACATTGTCCCCCTTTATGGGGGAGAAGCTGCCCGAAGGGCGGATGAGGGTACGGCCGCTCGACGTTGCGCCACCTGCCGCGTTGACCCAATGACGGCCTTACAGGTTCGTCGACCAACTCACCGGACGCCGCGACGCAAGCACTGCACAAGCGCCTCATATCAGCGCGCGTCGATACCACATCGCGCCGCGGAGCCAACCACCACTGCAGGCCCCAATAAAAAACAGCCGACATCACTGCCGGCCGTTCTTTATCGCGCTATGCGCCCGGAAAGCCAAAGAATCAGGGAACCACGCTCTTGCGATTCCCCATTCCCGATTCCCGATTCCTCACCCCAACTCGATGCAATCGAAGGTGACATCCGTCGCCACATCGGCGTCGTAGTCCACATCGTCGCGTTCGAAGCCGAACAGCTTGAGGAATTCGTGCTTGTAACCGGCGTAGTCGGTGAGCTGGAACAGGTTCTCGGTGGTGACCTGCGGCCACAGCGCCTTGCAGGCGTCCTGCACGTCGTCGCGCAGTTCCCAGTCGTCCAGGCGCAGGCGGTTTTCATCGTCCACCTCGGCCGGCTGGCCGTCTTCGCGGTACAGGCGCTCGCGGAACAGGCGGTCGAGCTGTTCGATGGTGCCTTCGTGCAGGCCCTTTTCCTTCATGATCTTGTAGACCATGGAGATGTACAGCGGCATCACCGGGATGGCCGCGCTGGCCTGGGTGACCACCGACTTGAGCACCGCCACATTGGCGCTGCCGCCGTGCTTGGCCAGGCGCGCATTCAAGCGCTGCGCGGTGTGGTCCAGATCCACCTTGGCCTTGCCGAGTGCGCCATGCCAGTAGATCGGCCAGGTGATCTCGGTGCCGATATAGCTGAAGGCCACGCTGCGTGCGCCGTCGGCGAGCACGCCGGCGCCGTCCAGCGCGTCGATCCACAGCTCCCAATCCTGCCCGCCCATCACGGTGATGGTGTCTTCGATCTCCTGCGCGCTGGCCGGCTCGATCGAGGCCTGGATGATGCTGTCCTTGTTGGTGTCGATGGCGGTGGCGGTGTAGGTCTGGCCGATCGGCTTGAGCGCCGAGCGCTTGACTTCACCGCTGCCCGGCAGCTTGCGCACCGGCGAGGCCAGCGAATACACCACCAGATCGACCTGCCCGCCCATTTCGGTCTTGATCAGCTCGATCACCTTCTCGCGCGCCGCGTCGGAAAACGCATCGCCATTGATCGACTTGCTATACAGCCCGGCGGCCTTGGCATGCTTGTCGAACGCGGCCGAGTTGTACCAGCCGGCGGTACCGGCCTTGGTGGCGGTGCCGGGCTTTTCGAAGAACACGCCCAGCGTGTCGGCGCCGAAGCCGAATGCGGCGGTGATGCGCGAGGCCAGGCCGTAACCGCTGGACGCGCCGATCACCAGCACCTTCTTTGGGCCGTCGTGACGCACGCCGCGCGCGCGCGTGGCGGCGATCTGCTCGAGCACATTGCGCTCGCAGCCAAGCGGATGCGTGGTGGTGCAGATGAAACCGCGCACTTTGGGATGGATGATCAACGTGGACTCCTGGTCAGCAAGATGCTGGCGGCATCTTAGTGCGTGTGACGCGCGCGAAACAGCCTGATGCACAACACACGCTGCTGTATGGAGACGCGCGTGGCGGCGGTGCCAGGGGCTTCTGGCCGCTTGCACCGACCGCGCCGCACCGGCGGCGCGCTGCGCACGCGCAGAGTGCATAAAGCGCGACGTTGGGCAATTGCGGCCGTCACGGCTGTGGTATTTTCGGCCCTGCCGTGCCGTGCCTGGCCGCGCCTGTTGGCGATCGTCAAGGCCCCTTCCAGTTGTGCGACCGGTGTCCGAGTGCATGTCCCTTCGTAGCGAGCGCGTCACGCAGCTGGGCTCCGTTCCGCGGTTCCGCCTGGGCCCGTTGCTGGTCGAACCCGAGCGCCTGGCGCTGATCGACGACGGCCGGACCATCACGCTGGAACCGCGCATGATGGAAGTGCTGATCGCCCTGGCCGAGCGCGCCGGCGAGGTGGTCAGTGCCGAGCAGTTGCTGATCGAGGTGTGGCACGGCAGCTTCTACGGCGACAACCCGGTGCACAAGACCATCGCCCAGCTGCGCCGCAAGCTGGGCGACGACAGCCGCCAGCCGCGTTTTATCGAAACCATCCGCAAACGCGGCTATCGCCTGCTGCCCACGGTGGTGTTTCCGCAGGATTATCGCGGCGCGGTGCTGGGCAGCCAGCACTGGGCGCACGGCAGCCCGTACGTGGGGCTGCAGGCCTTCGACCCGGCACATGCGCAGGTGTTTTTCGGGCGTAGCCATGCCATTGCGCAGGTGGCGGCCGCAGTGCGTGCGCAGTTGCACAGCCGGCGCGGGCTGGTACTGGTGAGCGGCGCCAGCGGCTGCGGCAAGACCTCGTTGCTGCGGGCAGGCGTGGTGCCGTTGCTGTGCCAGCCCGGCGGGCTGGATGGGCTGGAAGCGCTGGCGGTGGCGTATTGCAACCTGGCGCAGTGCCGCGGCGGCGACGTGCTGGACACGCTCGCGCGCGCACTGGGCGAATGGGCGCCGGGCGACCGTGCGGTGTTCTCGCCGGCGCAGGCGGCACACCTGCCCGGGTGGCTGCAGCAGCCCGCCCCGCTGCATGCGGCCATCGAGGAAGCCATGCGCCACTGCGCCCCGGCGCGCGACAGCCTGCCGAGCCAGCGGCATCTGCTGCTGGTGATCGACCACGCCGAAGCGATGGTGGCCACACCCGGCATCACCGACGCCGATCGCGCTGCGCTGGCCAAGGCCTTGCAGGCACTGTGCGCCAGCGCGCACGTGGCCGTGCTGATGGGCACCCGCAGCGATTTTTATCCGCGCCTGATCGATGCATTGCCGGACATCGTCGAGCTCAAACGCGGCGACGGGCATGTGGATCTGTTGCCGCCGCGCGATGGCGAGATCGGTCAGATCATCCGCGTGCCGGCCGCGATGGCGGGGCTGCGCTTCGAAGAAGACCACGACAGTGCCAGCCACCTGGACGATGTGCTGCGCGATGCCACCGCGCGCCAGCCCGATGCCTTGCCACTGCTGCAACACCTGCTGCAGGCCTTGCACGCGCAACGCAGCGCCGATGGCCTGCTGACCTTTGCGGCGTACCGCGCCCTGGGCGGGCTGGAAGGCGCGCTGGCGCATCATGCCGACCACACCTTCGGCGCACTGCCGGCCGATGCGCAGGCCGCGCTCGGCGAGGTGCTGACGTTGCTGAGCGTGATCCACCCCGACAGCGATGCGGTGACCGCGCGGCGTGCGCTGTGGGCCGCATTGCCTCACGGCAGCGGCGCACGCGTGTTGGTCGATGCATTCGTGCATGCGCGGCTGTTCGTCAGCGAGCTGGTGGCCGGCGAGCCGGGCTTTGCGGTCGCGCACGAAGCGGTGTTGCGGCAATGGCCGCGCGCGGCCGAGTGGATCCATGAAAACCGCCGCCTGCTGCAGGCACGCAAACGCCTGCACCTGGCCGCGCAACGCTGGGCCGCCGAAGGCCGCCGCACCGACCACCTGCTCAACAGCGGCCGCCCGCTGAGCGAAGCGCGCGAAGCGGCGCGGCGCATGCCGCAGGACCTGGATGCGTCGGAGCTGGCGTTTCTGCGCGCCTGCGAACGCGCGCACCGGCAACGGCGTGGGCTATACGCCGCGGCCGCAGCGTTGCTGGTGATGCTGGCCAGCGCCTCGCTGCTGCTCGGCTGGCAGGCACGCCAGGCCCAGCAGGTGGCCGAACAGCGCCGCGACCAGGCGCAGCAACTGGTGGGCTACATGCTGGGCGACTTGGCCGAGCAATTGCGCACCGTGGGCAACCTGACATTGCTCGATAGCGTGGGCAGCCGCGCGCTGCGCTATCTGGAAGATTTGCCTAGCGCGAGCATGCACACCGGCGACCTGATCAACCACGCCCGCGCCCTGCGCACCACCGGCGAGGTGTTGATGAATCAGGGCAAGCTGAAAGAGGCGCAGGCCGCTTTCACGCATGCCGCCGCCACCGCCGAACAGGCGCGTTTGCGTGCGCCCGACGTGCTGGAGGCACGTGCAGAAATGGGGCAGGCGGCGTTCTGGCTGGGGAGCATGGCCTATCGCAGCAAGCAGTTTCCGTTGGCCAGGACGCATTGGTCGCGCTATCTGGCCGCCAGTGAATGGCTGGTGCGCACCGTCCCGGATAACCCTCGCTGGCAGCTGGAGCTGTCGTACGCACTCAACAATCTCGGCATGCTTGCCATGGCACAGGGCGATTCCCGGACGGCAATCGGTTTTTTTGCGCGCGACATTGCGCTCAAGCGTTTGCTGATCGCACGGAGTCCGGACAACGCATCGCTGCGCTACGAGTTGATCGACAGCTTGTCGGGGCTGAGCCTGGCGCAGGAGAACCAGGGCTTGTTGGCGCCTGCCGAGCAGGGCTACCGCGACCAGATCGCGATGCTACGCGTGCTGGTGGCAACAGATCCGGATGCCCATGCCTGGCAACGGCGTCTGGCGGTGTCGCTGATCCGCGTCTCCAATCTGGCGTTGGTGCAAGGCCACCTGCTCCAGGCGCAGCGCGACGCACAGGACAGCGTGCGCATGCTGCAGCCGTTGGTCGCACTGCAGCCGGACAACCAGACCTGGCGCAGCGATCTGGGGCATGCCTACGCGCAGGCCGGCTGGATCGCGGCACTGGACGGGCAGTCCGATCAAGCCAGGCAGCAACTTGGCCAGGCGCACTACACCATGACCCGGCTGCTGCAACAGTCGCAGCCGCTGCCGGACTGGCAGTTGCTGGATGCCATCATCGAGATGCGCCTGCACCGCATCCACGCTGCCAACGCAGGCGATCTCGATCGAATCGTCGCGCGCGTGGATGCGGTGCATCGCGCCAAACCCGACGATCTGTCGGCCATCTCGACGTTGGCCCTGGCACTGGTCTGGCAGGGCGAACACCGCGCGGCAACCGGCAATCACGAGGGCGCGCGTGCAGCATGGCGGCGCGTGGTGACGCTGCTCGGCAAGGATGGCGGCAACAGCCGCGACAAGAACCTGCTCGACCCCTGGATTCGCGCCCACGTGCATCTGGGCCAGCGCTCTGCCGTTACGCAACAGCTCGGGTGGCTGTACCAGGCGGGCTACCGCCACCCGGGGTTTGTCTCCTTCTACGGCCCGCCTCTCAAGGAACAGGACAAGTCATGACGGATTTCAGCATCAAGCTCACGGTGGCGCGGGTGGGATTTGGAGGAAATACAGGCGCTGGCGAATATTTCTACAGCTTTGCTCCGGACCTGCTGATTGTCGACAAGGACGACGGTGTCTCGACGTTGACGTATCACTTCGATGAAGACGTTGTTCCGAAGCATTTCATCATCAAGAGCCTGCTGACGACCGATGCATTCAAACAAATCGGTGACCCCGTCATCGCCCCTGACGGCCGCAGCGTCGAAGTCGTCAACGCCAACAGCGTCCCCACGTTGATCTTTCTGACCATCATCGTCGAAGACCCAACCCGCACGGACAAGAAGGGCAACAAAGTCTGGTTCAGTTGCGATCCCCAGGTCGGCAACGACCCGAAGATCAACCCGCAGGAAGTGCCGCCAATCAATAAGGGCAGATAACAAGACGACTGCGCTCACCATCAGGCGGGCGCGGCCGGCGCTCGGTACGGCATGCACCACGCGTCCATTGCGATGCCTGTGCGCCGGCCGCACCCACCTGACGACTGCGCGCTAGGTTTTTGGGGGATCGCTCAAGGCGTCCCCGGCAGTGCTGACGCCACTGCCTGTCTGCGGATAGGTGCTCGCCCGAGCGGAACGGTCACAGCCAGTCCGCAGGCGCGCCCGGGCCAGACGAGACACATGGATGCCTATTGCATGCCGTGGCAGCGGCGCGTCGCAGCTGCGGCGCGCCGGGCCCGACAACCATCCTCAGCACAGGGTCAACGGCCGACGGCTCGGCCAGCAAAGCGGCCTGGACCCAGGGTGCAGGCAGTTCGGCCTGGGTGGGACCCGCCCAGGCCACCAGGGCGAGCAGAACGGCGCGCAGGACAATAGGGAGGGGGTGGCGCATGACGGACTCCGCAGCAGACCGGAGCGCGGCGCGTTTCCGGGCGGCTTTCGAGCCGCCGGGCGACCTTCGTGCACGGCGTCGCGGCTGACCTGACGGCAACCTTACGGTTGCTGTCCATGTCTGACGGATGCGCGAAATCCCTTACAGAACAGTTGCATAGACTTGGTGCACAGGGCGAGCTTCGTTTGCTGGCCAAACCCCGAGTGGCTTCGCCCGTACCCTCACCCCAACCCCCGCTCCGCGCCCCAGCCCGCGCTAGCAGCGCGGGCGCTCCAAGGCACGCGCGCCAGTGGCGCGCAAGCTGTGCCTTATCGCCCCGAAGGGAGAGGGGCTTACGATTCCCGAATCCCGAATCCCGGCAATCAGATCACCCGCAACGTAATCGCCTTCAACACTGCCCGGGTGCGGTCGCGGGTGCCGAGTTTTTCCAGGATGGTGGAGACGTAGTTCTTCACCGTGCCTTCGGCCAGGAACAGGGTGCGGGCGATCTCCTTGTTGGAGTAGCCGCCGGCCAGCAGGCGCAGGATGGCCACCTCGCGTTCGCTGAAGGTCTCGCGCGGGGCCTGCTGGTCGCGGAACTGGTAGCGGGCGCGCACCGGGTCGGTGCTGACCGGCTGCAGCAGGGTGTCGCCGGCGGCGACACGGGCGATGGCGTCGCGCAGGTCTTCCGGGGCGGCGTCCTTGAGCAGGAAACCCTGTGCGCCGGCGTCGCTGGCGCGCAGCAGCAGGTCGCTGTCGTCGAAGGTGGTGAGCAACAGCACCGGGGTGCGGTCGCCGCGGGCGCGCAGCTGCTCCAGCGCCTGGATGCCATCGATGCCGGGCATGCGGATGTCGCTGAGCACCACGTCCACCGTGTGGGTGGCCAGCGCATCCAGCAGGCCCTGCCCGTCGTCGGCCTCGCAGACCACGGCCACGCCCTGCTGTTGCAACAGCGCGCGCAGGCCGGCGCGGACCAGGATCTGGTCGTCGGCCAGGGCGATTCGAAGTGAACTCATTGCGGAAGTCTCGCAGTCAGGTGCATGCCGCCATTGGGGGTGCGGCCAAGGTCGAGATGGCCGTGCAGGGCGGCCAGCCGCTCGCGCATGCCGGTGATGCCATTGCCTTCGCGGATGCGCTCGGCGCGGCGGCCGTCGTCGCAGATGTCCACGTGCAGCTGGGCATCCCGATAGTGCAGATGCACGGCCACCTCGTCGGCATCGGCATGCCGCACGGCGTTGGTCAGCGCCTCCTGCACCAGCCGCAGCAGCAGCTCGGCCACGCGCGCGTCGGTGACGCGCACGTCGGCATCGATCTGCAGCCGCAGCGCCGGGCGCGGGAACGGGGCGGCCAGCGCGCGCAGCGCGGTCTGCAGGTCCAGGCCCTGGTCGTCGCGCATGGACTGCACCACGTTGCGGATGTCCGCCAGCAGTTCCGCCGAGAGCTGTTCCAGCACCCGGATGTCGTCGCGCTGCCGCAAGGCCGGGTCGGCACTGAGCAGGCGCAGGTTGATGCGCATGGCGGTGAGCTTGTGCCCGGCCACGTCGTGCAGCTCGCGCGCCAGGCGCAGGCGCTCGGCATCGCGGGCGCTGTCGGCCAGCAGCGCGCGGGTGGCCAGCAGGTCGGCATTGACGTAGGCCAGCGCGTCGCGTGCGCGCTCGGCACTGCGCGCATAGTGCGCAGTGAGCGCGGCAAAGGCCTGGAAGCCGGCGTAGATGCTGACGATCAACAACGCCCGCTCGAACCCGGCCTGCACCAACACTGCATACATGCCCGCGTTCAACACCAGTGCCAGCAGCAGCACGCGCAACGGCGGCCAGGTCATCCCTGCCTGCGCCACCAGCATCACCAGCAATACCGGAGCCGTGCCGGCACGCGGCTCCATCCAGACCAGCAACAATGCCAGGACCGCCTGCAACAGCGTCGCCACAGTCCGTAAAGCAAGCGCCTGGGGCAGCACGGTATGCAATACAAACAACGCGGTGAAGCCGGCCAGCAGGCCCCAACGCCAGACGCCCTGGGGCGAGGCGTCGGGCATGAACGACAGCGCCACTGCGGCAATGGTGAACCCACCGGCCAGACGCAGGGGGTGCAATAGATGGGAGAAGGACGAATGCATGCGGCGATGCTGACCGCCCTGGGGCCGCTCGGCAATGCTGTGCCTGCAGAAAGTGACTTCCGGCAGGTGGGATCGATGACCTGCGGCCCCTGTGGTCGATGCGGCGCGTGCGCACACTGGCATCACCAACCCACCCCATCGCCACGGAGTTACGCCATGTCTGCTTCCAGTCTGTTTCTCGTCCTCAACCTGGCCTGGGGCGGCTATGAGCTGCTGCTCAGCCGTCGCCGCCGCGCCAACGATGGTGGCGCGCACGACCAGGGCACCTTGAAGCATCTATGGCGGGTGCTGTCTGCGGCGGTGGCGGTTGCAGTGGCGCTGGCCTACAGCGGCCTGGCGCATTGGCCGCAGGGCTGGGATGCCTCGCTGCAATGGGCCGGCTGCGCCTTGATCGGCAGCGGGCTGGCGTTGCGCGTGTGGGCCATCCAGGTGCTGGCACGCTGGTTCACGGTGGATGTGACCATCCAGCCGGATCACCAGTTGGTGCGCCGCGGCCCGTATCGCTGGCTGCGGCATCCGTCCTACACCGGCGCACTGCTGGCCTTTTACGGGCTGGCCCTGGGCATGGGCAACGCGTTGTCGGTGGCGGCGATCGTGGTGCCGGTGACCCTGGTCTTCCTGCACCGCATCCGCATCGAAGAAGCCGCGTTGCAGCGCGCGTTTCCGGTGGCCTACCCGGCGTATGCGGCGCAGAGCCGGCGATTGCTGCCGCTGGTGTGGTGAGCGGAACGCTGGCGTGCAGCGATCACATGCTGCTTGCCAGACGGCTCGCAACCCTCGCACCTGCGCCGGCCACTCCTGCAGCCCCGTCCCTGCGCCGCACCGATCGCCTTACACTCCGGGGCTCCCCCGCCGCCGCTGTCCGTCTTCGATGATCATTTCCGCCGCTTCCGACTACCGTGCCGCCGCGCAGGCGCGTTTGCCGCCCTTCCTGTTCCACTACATCGATGGTGGGGCGTACGCCGAGCACACGCTGCGGCGCAATGTTTCCGACCTGGCCGATATCGCGCTGCGCCAGCGGGTGCTGCGCAATATGTCGGACCTGAGCCTGAGCACCGAGCTGTTCGGCGAAACCCTGGCCATGCCGGTGGCGCTGGCTCCGGTGGGGCTGACCGGCATGTACGCGCGCCGCGGCGAAGTACAGGCCGCGCGCGCCGCGGCGGCGCGCGGGATTCCGTTCACCTTGTCCACGGTGTCGGTGTGCCCGATCGAAGAAGTGGCGCCGGCCATCAGCCGGCCGATGTGGTTCCAGCTGTACGTGCTCAAGGACCGCGGCTTCATGCGCAATGCACTGGAGCGCGCCAAGGCCGCCGGGGTGACCACGCTGGTGTTCACCGTGGACATGCCCACGCCGGGCGCGCGCTACCGCGATGCGCACTCTGGCATGAGCGGGCCCAATGCGTCGCTGCGGCGCATGCTGCAGGCGGTGACGCACCCGCGCTGGGCGTGGGATGTGGGCCTGCTCGGCAAGCCGCATGATTTAGGCAATATTTCCGCCTACCGCGGCAGCCCGACCGGCCTGCAGGACTACATCGGCTGGCTGGCGGCCAATTTCGACCCGTCCATCTCGTGGAAGGACCTGGAATGGATCCGCGAGTTCTGGACCGGGCCGATGGTGATCAAGGGCATCCTGGACCCGGACGATGCGCGCGATGCAGTGCGCTTCGGCGCCGACGGCATCGTGGTCTCCAACCATGGCGGGCGCCAGCTGGACGGTGTGCTGTCCAGCGCGCGCGCGTTGCCGGCGATTGCCGATGCAGTGAAGGGGCAGCTCAAGATCCTGGCCGACTCGGGTATCCGCAGCGGGCTGGACGTGGTGCGCATGCTCGCGCTCGGTGCCGATGCGGTGCTGCTGGGCCGCGCGTTCGTCTATGCGCTGGCGGCCGGTGGCCAGGCTGGCGTGGAAAACCTGCTGAGCTTGATCGAAAAGGAAATGCGCGTGGCGATGACGCTGACCGGCACCCATTCGATTGCCGAAATCAGCGGCGATGCGTTGAGCCGGGTGACGCGGGAGAACGTGGTCTCGCCTTGACGGGCTTCGGGATTCGTTGGTAGCAGAGCGGATGATCTGCGGCTTTGCTGCAGGGCCCTTGCCCGCCCAGTGGCTGCGCAGTCGCCTTGGTGACTGCTCTTACTGGTTGTCGTCGCCGGTGGGCAAGTATTGCTGCAACGCCAGCACCGATTGCCAAGGATCTGCACGTTGACGCTTGGCGCGCTGCATGGCCTTGTCCATCGGGAAGGCATCCGGGCCGCTGATCTTGCCGAGTTCTTCCCAGCGCAGCGGTACGGCGACGGTGGCCTTTCCGCGCGCGCGCAGCGACCACGAACACACGCTGGTATTGCCGCGCCCGTTACGTAACCAATCCACGAAGATCACGCCGTGGCGCTTGGCCTTGCTCATGGTGGCCACGTAGCGTTCCGGTGCCTGCGTGGCCAGGGCCTGCGCGAACGCCTCGCAGAAGTCGCGCGCCCGGTCCCAGCTCGCGTCGGGCACGATGGGCACCACCACATGCAGCCCCTTGCCGCCGGACAGGCGCACCGCGCTTTCCAGCCCGACCGCGCGCAGCTTGGCGCGGATCTCGCGAGCGGCGGCCACCACCTCCGGCCAGGCAACGGCATCGCCCGGATCCAGATCGAACACCAGGCGGTCCGGGCGCTCCGGGTCGTCGACCCGTGCGCCCCAGGGGTGCAGCTCCAGGGTATTCATCTGCACCAGCTCGAGCAGCCCGGCGGCGTCTTCGATATACAGGTAGTCCTCGGTGCCGCTCTTCTGTTCGAGCGGAATCGCCTTGACGTGCGCGCCCAACTGGCGGCCCTGGTGCTTCTGGAAGAAGCAGTCGCCGCCCACGCCGTCCGGGCAGCGCAACAACGACAGCGGCCGACGCGCCACCTCCGGCACCACCAGCGACGCCACCGCACGGTAGTACGCCGCCACATCGCCCTTGCTGATGCCCGATGCGGGAAAGACCACGCGCTCGGGATGGGTGATGCTCACCGCGTCCACGGACAAGGTGGCCGATGCGGTGGACACCGCAGACGCAGCCACGGTTGAAGACTTCGCGCCAGCTGCCGAGGCGCGCTTGCCCGCGCGTTTTTGTGCGGTCTTGGTGGCCACCTTGCTCACCGTCTTCGCAACCGTCTTTGCAACCGTCTTGGTCACGGTCTTGCGCGTGGCGGTGCGTGTTTTTTCCGCGGTCGCGCGCTTGCCGGCCGCAGGCGTGCCGGGCGCTGCGCGGTCGCCGCCCAGATCGGTCATCGGTTTGTCCTCGCGTAGACGCTTGAAGGCGGCCTGCCGCAGCAAGCCCTGCTTGGCCCAGCCGCGGAATGCGATCTCGGCGATCAGCTGCGGGCGCACCCAATGCACATCGCGCGGCCGGCCGGGGATATGCGCAGGCAGCTCCAGCGTGGCCGTGTCGCTCTGCAAGGCCTGCAGCTGCGCGGCAATCTGCCCAAGCAGCGCGCCGTCGAAACCGGTGCCCACCCGGCCGACGTAGCGCAACGTGTCGCCGTCCGGCTGCGCCAGCAGCAAGGCGCCAAAGCCGCTGCGTGCGCCCTTGGGGTCGGTGTACCCCACCACCACAAAGTCGTCGCTGTCTTCGTGCTTGGTCTTGACCCAGTCGGCACTGCGCCCGCCGCGGTACACAGCGTCGGCACGCTTGCTCACGATGCCCTCCCAGCCCTTGCCCGCGCTGGCCGCAAACACCTCGGGGCCGCGCCCGATGACATGCTCGCTGTAGGCCAAGGTGCCCGGCTTCTCACCGAGCAGCGCGCGCAGCAGCTGCTTGCGTTGCAGCAGCGGCGTGTCGCGCAGGTCCACCCCGGCCACGCCGAGCAGGTCGAACGCGAGATAGCGCAGCGGTTGGCGGGCACTGCCATCGATGGCCCGCTGCAGTGCAGTGAAATCGCTGCGCCCGTGCGCGTCCAGCACCACCAGCTCGCCATCCAGCCGCGCGTCGCGCACCGGCAGCGCCTGCAACGCGGTGACTACCTCAGGAAAGCGCTCCGTCCACGCCTGGTCGTTGCGCGAGCGCAGCTGCACGCTGCCGTCGACCAGATCGGCAAGCAATCGATAGCCGTCCCATTTGATCTCGTGCAGCCAGGCCTCGCCATCCGGCGCCTGGTCGCGCAGCAAGGTCAGCTGCGCGCGCAGGCCGGTGGGGCATGCGCCGTCGCGTGCGCCATCCAGCGCCAGCGCGCGGCGGCGCCATGCGGCATCGGCCGCCGCGCCAGCGCGCGGCGAGGGTGCCTGCTTGCGTGCGGGCCGGGGCGCTTGCTGTGCCAACGCCCTGGCCGGCTGCCGCTGTGCACGGCTGTCCTTGGCGCGCCTGCCAGGTGCTACGGCAGCGCTGTCGCCGGCCCGTTCCACGATGGCATCGGCATCCAGGTCCGCCGCAAACGCATCGGTGCGCTTGAACAGCAGCCACTGCGGCTTGCCGCCGCGCATGCGGGTGCGCACCAGCGCAAACCCGCCCTGCAGGTGCTTGCCCTGCAAGGTGAATTCCAGCTTGCCCGCCTCCAGCGCGGCGAGCACGTCGCCATCGCAGTGCCAGTGGCCATGGTCGAAGATCTGCACATGCCCGCCGCCGTACTGCCCTTGCGGGATGTCGCCTTCGAAGCCGGCGTAGGACAGCGGGTGATCTTCCACCTGCACGGCCAGGCGCTTTTCTCCGGCCCGCAGCGACGGCCCCTTGGGCACCGCCCAGCTCTTGAGCACGCCATCGGCTTCCAGACGGAAATCGTAGTGGCGCGCACTGGCGTGGTGGAGCTGCACCACAAAGATCGGCTGGGCACTGGCAGGCACCGGCGCATCTGCCGCCGGCTCCGGGGTCTGGTCGAAGCGGCGCTTGGCCGTGTAATCGCGCAGGCCCATCGCTTAGCCGGCCTTGCGCCGCGGCGCAGCCTTGGCAGCGGTCTTCTTGGTGGCCTTTGTCGCGGTTTTCTTGGCGGCCTTCTTGGCCACTTTCTTGGTAGCGGCCTTCTTGGCCGGCGCCTGCTCCGCCGCTGCCGTGCCGGTCTTCTTTGCCGGCGTGCGCGTGTTGGCCTGCAGGCTCTTCTGCAGCAAGGACATGAAATCCACCACGTTGGTGGTGGCGTCTTCGTGCTGGGTGGGCTCGATGTCCACCTGCGTGGTGCCGGCCTTTTCCTTGATGCGTTTGCGCAGGATCTGCTCCAGCTTGCCGCGGAACTCGTCGTGATAGTCCTCCGGCTGCCAGGTGCCGGACATCGACTCGATCAGCTGCCTGGCCATCTCCTGCTCCTTGGGCGTAATGCGGTACTCGCCCACCGCGCCGGCCGGCAGCTTGAAGTCCTGCGGGTCCACCACCTCCTGCTGGTAGCGCAGCAGCAACAGGATCAATGCATCGCCCTGCGGCATGACGGCGGCCAGATATTCGCGGGTGCGGATGACCACCTTGGCGATGCCGACCTTGCCGGTGTCGCGCAAGGTTTCCCGCAGCAGCACATAGCCCTTTTCAGCCTTCTTGCCCGGCACCAGGATGTAGGGCTTTTCGAAATACCGCGGGTCGATATCGGACGCGTCGACGAAGGTTTCCACCTCCACGGTCTCGTGGCTTTCCGGCGCGGCCGAACGGATGTCCTGCTCTTCGACAATGACGTAGCTGCCCTTGTCGTACTCGAATGCCTTGACGATCTCCTTCCACGGCACCTCATCGCCGGTGTCGGCATTGACACGCTCGAAGCGGATCGGCTTCTTGTCGCGCGAATCGAGCATGCGAAAGTGCAGGTCCACCTTGCGCTCGCCCGACATCAGCGACACCGGCACGTTGAGCAGGCCAAACGATAATGTTCCGGTCCAGATCGGTCGAGCCATCAGTGCGCCACTCCATGGACGGCAGCATCGGGAATGTGGTCCAGCGCCAGCCACGCGTCTTCGACGACGGCGCGCACGTGCGGCCAGTCCAGACGCGAGCCGCCGCGCATGCTGTCCCAGTGCGCAGCCAATGCCTGCTCGCACTGCGCATCGGCGCCACGCGGCCAGTCTGCGGCGTGGGTGACGCGCGCAAACGCGTAGGCCGGCGCGAGATCGCCCCAGGTCGGCCCGCCGCGTCGGCGACGACGGTGATAGTCGGCACGGCTGTAACACCGGAAGTCCTGCGCCACGCCATCGGCGTCCACCGCAGCCCGTGTGCGATGCGTTCGCTTGGGCAACGTGGGGTCGGCAGACGTACTGAACAGGCGACGATCGGGACGACGGTCCAGGGGGCGCATGGTCTGCTCCACGATGCGGCATTGGGGGGGCACATCAGTAACGCTGCTGACGTGATCCATGCGTGAGAAATCCGCATGGTCTGCGATTTGCGTGACCTTCACTGCGCGCGCGGTGAACTGGCGCCCCCTCATGGAAACCAGGAGCCCTGCATGTCCCGTGACCCCTTGCGCGACCAGCCCGCTCACCCGGGCGAACAACACGGCAAGCGCGATGCCGAGCATTATGAAGACCGCGGTGCCGGCGACGCACCCGAGACGCTGATTCCGGCCGACGACACCACCCCGGCCAAGAAGCCCGGCACTGCGCCGTAACGGCTCGCCGTCATGGCCGGGTGTGCGCGCCCGGCACGCGCAGCACCGGCCGTGGCGCAGGGCATCGAGGCGCAGGGCGCGCGTGACGTGGCGCAACCTGGAGCTGGCGTACCTGGACGTTGACGTGCCAGCCGTCCGTGGCAGCGCAACGCGCCCAGTGCTGCCGGCTTCCTCTCATCTGCAGGGTGCGTCAACATGCGCTCGTCGAAACATCGGCGGCCATGACCGCCGGACCGTCACATCAAGACCGTGGTGACGATCCACACGCCCAACCTCACACGCGCCCGGCCGCCTGCAGCTGTGCCATCTCCTCATCGCTGAACAGACGCGACCGCACCAGGAAGCGCACTCCCTCGCCGTTCTCCAGCGAAAACATGCCGCCGCGCCCTGGCACCACATCGATGATCAGCTGGGTGTGCTTCCAGTAGGCGAATTGTGGCGCGCTGATATAGAACGGTGCGCCGGCAATTTCGCCCAGCAGGACATCGCGGTCGCCCACGATGAACTCGCCCACCGCAAAGCACATCGGCGAAGACCCATCGCAGCAGCCACCGGACTGATGGAACAGCACATCGCCGTGCCGCGCGCGCAGCGTGTCGATCAACTGCGACGCCGCCAGGGTGGCCATCACCTGTGGCGGCACCTCGACGCGCGGAGTGGTGTGGTGCATCGGCTGTCTCCTGCGGCCACCTCAGGCCGCCATGTCGAGCACGATACGCCCCTCGATCGTCCCGGCGTGCATGCGCGAGAAGACAGCGTTGATGTTCTCCAGCCGGTCGGTCGACACCGTGGCCGCCACCTTGCCGTGCGCCGCAAACTCCAGCGATTCCTGCAGGTCCAGGCGCGTGCCGACGATGGAGCCCCGCACGGTGATGCCATTGAGCACCATGCCGAAGATATCCAGCGGAAAGTCGCCCGGCGGCAAGCCGTTGAGCGCGACCGTACCGCCGCGCCGCACCATGCCGATGGCCTGCTCGAACGCCTTGGGCGAGACCGCAGTGACCAGCGCGCCATGGGCGCCGCCGATGTGCTGTTTCACGAACGCCACCGGGTCGGTGGTGCGCGCATTGACCGTCACCGTCGCGCCAAGACGCCGTGCCAGCGCCAGCTTGGCATCGTCCACATCCACCGCGGCCACCTGCAGGCCCATTGCACAGGCGTACTGCACCGCCAGGTGGCCCAGTCCGCCAATGCCGGAAATCACCACCCACTGTCCCGGCTTGGTATCGGTCATCTTCAGTCCCTTGTACACGGTGACTCCCGCACACAGGATCGGCGCAACCTCGACAAAGCCCAGCTCGGCAGGCAGGTGCCCGACATACTCGGCATTGGCCAGGGCGTAGCCGGCAAAGCCGCCGTTGACCGAATAGCCGCTGTTCTGCTGCGCCTCGCACAGCGTCTCCCAGCCGCCCAGGCAATGCGTGCAATGCCCGCACGCCGAATACAGCCACGGAATGCCGACCCGGTCGCCCTCCTTGATGTGGCGCACGCCCGCGCCCACCGCAGCCACGTACCCCACCCCCTCGTGGCCGGGGATGAACGGCGGGTTCGGCTTCACCGGCCAGTCGCCCTGCGCGGCATGCAGATCGGTATGGCAGACCCCGCAGGCCTGGATCTTCACCAGCAGATCGCCGGCCTGCGGCCGCGGCACCGCCACCTCCTCGATCACCAACGGCGCCCCGAACTGCCGCACCACCGCCGCCTGCATTGTCATGTCCATCGCCACGCTCCGCACCGAGATTGCAGCCACCTTAGGCGCCTCGCCCAGGCGTGGCCTTGATCGAAGTCAAATGGCCCGACCCGCACGCCCTCCATCGAGGGCGCAAGCGCCCCCCACGCAGGCAATGTGCACGGACCGCCGCTACCGCACCGGCGCTTGCCGGGTGACGCGGCGGGATGCGATCAGAAGAACCCCAGCGCCTTTGGCGAATAACTCACCAGCAGGTTCTTGGTCTGCTGGTAGTGGTCGAGCATCATCTTGTGGTTTTCGCGCCCGATGCCCGACTGCTTGTAGCCGCCGAACGCAGCGTGCGCCGGATAGGCGTGATAGCAGTTGGTCCACACGCGGCCGGCCTGGATTGCGCGGCCCATGCGGTACAGCCGCGAGGCATCGCGGCTCCACACGCCGGCGCCCAGGCCGTACAGCGTGTCGTTGGCGATCGCCAGCGCCTCGGCTTCATCCTTGAAGGTGGTCACCGACACCACCGGGCCGAAGATTTCCTCCTGGAACACGCGCATCGCGTTGTGACCCTTGAACACGGTGGGCTTGACGTAGAAGCCCTCGGCCAACTCGCCGTCAAGCGTGTTGCGCTCGCCACCGATCAACACGTCGGCGCCTTCCTGCTTGCCGATGTCGATGTAGGACAAAATCTTTTCCAGCTGCTCGCTGGAGGCCTGCGCACCGACCATGGTGTTAGGGTCGAGCGGGTTGCCCTGCTTGATCGCGGCCACCCGCTTGAGCGCCTTGTCCATGAACTTGTCATAGATCGATTCCTGGATCAGCGCGCGCGACGGGCAGGTGCACACTTCGCCCTGGTTGAAGGCGAACATGACAAAGCCTTCCACCGCCTTGTCGAGAAAATCGTCGTCTTCGGCCATGACATCCGCAAAGAAGATGTTGGGCGACTTGCCGCCCAGCTCCAGCGTTACCGGGATCAGATTCTGGCTGGCGTATTGCATGATCAGCCGGCCGGTGGTGGTTTCGCCGGTGAAGGCGATCTTGGCGATGCGCGGATTGCTGGCCAGCGGCTTGCCGGCTTCCAGACCAAAACCATTGACCACGTTGAGCACGCCGGGCGGCAGCAGGTCGCCGATGACTTCCATCAGCACCAGGATCGACGCCGGTGTCTGCTCGGCCGGTTTCATCACCACGCAGTTGCCGGCGGCCAGCGCCGGTGCGAGTTTCCAGCAGGCCATCAACAGCGGGAAGTTCCACGGAATGATCTGCCCCACCACGCCCAGCGGCTCGTGGAAGTGATAGGCGATGGTGTCGCTGTCGATCTCGGAAATGCCGCCTTCCTGCGCGCGGATGGCGCCGGCAAAATACCGGAAGTGGTCCGCGCACAGCGGCACATCGGCATTGAGCGTTTCGCGCACCGGCTTGCCGTTGTCCCAGGTCTCGGCATAGGCGAGCAGTTCCAGATTCTGCTCGATGCGGTCGGCGATCTTGAGCAATACGTTGGAACGCTCGGTGGTGGAGGTCTTGCCCCACGCGTCCTTGGCCGCGTGCGCGGCGTCGAGTGCGGCTTCGATATCCGGCGCGGTGGAGCGCGCGATCGACGTAAACACCTTGCCGTTGATCGGCGTGGTGTTGTCGAAGTACTGGCCGTTGTTCGGCGCAACCCACTTGCCACCGATGAAGTTGTCGTAACGCGGCTTGAAGATCGATTGCGGGTCGGTGCTGAGCGGCTTGGTGGCGGGTTGCGCGTTCATCATGGTCTCCGGCAGGAAAGGCGAAGCCACGTGTATACCCAGCCAGGTGCCAGTGCAATCTCCGCGCGCGGGCTGTTGCGCTGCGTCACCACGCAGCCGGCGCAGGGCGGGGTGCGGTTACCCAAATGCGCTGCAGCGCGTCATCGCGCCGATGCGTAGGCAACGCGACGGCCCCGCAACGATACGATGGCTATGACGCGGTCGACCCGAGCACGTCACCGCCGGTACGCGGCGGTGACGGGGTGCGATCACGGTGCAGCGGCATGTGCCGTGGCCGGCGCTGCATTCGGTGATGACTTGCAATCGGCCACGGTTTTTTGCTGATAGGAGCGCAACTGCCACGCAGCCGTGGCAGCGGTCTCTGCCCACACATAGACCCAGTGGTACTGCTGATCGCCATTGCAGGCGTCGATGGTGATCTCGTCGCGCGGTTGGCCACGCACCGGCAGCGGGGCCAGGTCACTCGCGGTGTCGGCGCGCGTGCTCAGCGGACGATTGAACAGGGAGGTGCTGATGCGTACAGGCCCCAGCGCGGCGGCATCGGCCGGCGGCGGTGTTTGCCTGGGCTGCGTGCTCAGCCCGGATTGCTGCTGCAGCCAGGCGTGTATGTTTGCGATGGCGGGGGAGCCGGCTGGATAGTCGCGCACGATGCGCATATCCACGTGGTCTGCCCACGCTGCGCTGCAGAGCAGAAGGCCGGCCACCATTGCCGACACGCTCACCATTCGCTTCCAGGTCATCATCAGTGCACTCCATGCCGAGAATGAGTGGCAGAGGCTAGCACGCGCTCTGGCATCGCTGGACTCGCTGCCGATCGACTCGGACCGGAACAGGATGATCTCCAGCAGCGCGCAGAGCGATGCGCGCCCGGGGGCGCTCCTACAACAGCAGGGTGCGTGATGTCGTGCGGGGCGCCGGTTGTTTGCTCACCCACCAAAATCCCACTGCAGCCCCACCGTGTAGGTGCGGTCCGGGCCGGGCTCGTAATAGCGCCCATTGCCGTCGTTGACGATCACCGAGCCGACGTACTGGCGGTCCAGCGCGTTGTCGATGCGCGCGAAGGTGCGCACGGCGCCATACGTGGTAGTCCAGCGGCGCGAGGCTTCCAGGTTGACCAGGGCATAGCCGGGCGCGCGTTCGGTGGCCAGATCGTTGACCACGGTGGCGGCGGAGGCCACCGTTTCGGCGGCGAACTGCCATTGCATGGGCTGCCATTGCCAGCGCGCAAACAGCTGCTGACGCGGCACGCCGGGCAGGCGCGACCCGCTGGCCACTGGCGCGGTGGGCACCGCGCAGCCACTGCTGGCGCAGGTGAGGTAACCATCGCGCACGGTGGCGTCGACAAAGGTGTAGGCCAGCTGCAGCTGCTGAGTGGCGCCCACCGGCTGCTGCCAGCTCAGTTCCGCGCCCTGGCGGCGGGTAGCGCCGATGTTGCGGAAGGTGCTGCGGCCGTTGGTGTTGCTGGCCACCGCCAGTTCGTCATCGGTGTCGGCGCGGAATAACGCGAACTCCACCGCCGCCCCGCTTTGCGCGCGCCACTTGCTGCCCACCTCGTAGTTGCGGCTTGTCGCCGCGCCCAGGTCCAGCGCCAGGCCGGCGCCGCCGTCGTTGCGGTAGCCTAGCTCGTTGAAGGTGGGCGTTTCAAAGCCGCGCCCGGCCGAGGCGTAAACCCGTAGGTCCTCGGTGGCACGAAACACGATGCCGGCCACTGGCGTGGTGGCCGAGTAATCGCGTTGGCCGCTGTCGTCAGGATTGCGCCCGACGATGTAGTGGTCGTCCGAATCGAAGCGCACCTGGCTATGGCGCACGCCCAGCAGCGCGGACCAGCGCTCGCTCCACTGCCACCACGCCTGCGCGAACTGGTCGATGTTTTCCACCTGGTCACGCTGGTTGCGGCGCAACGCGCCCTTGACGCCCAGCGTGTCGCCGACGAAGTTTTCGTAACCGGTGCGGTGCTGCCGCTGGCGATCGACATTGGCGCCGACAGTCAGCTGCAATGGCCGGCCGAGCGCTTCACCCTGCCAGGCCCAGCGCGCATCGGCGCCTTCGTAATTGCTGTCCAGATCGATCACGCCGCCCGAATGCAGCGGGTTGCGCTGCACCGCCACCGGGATCGCCAGGAACTGCTCCACGCTGCGCTGCCCGCCATAGGCCATCAAGCGCAGCGTCTGGTTATCGAATTCTTGGGTGAAGATCGCCCCGGCCTGCGACTGACGCACCGATTTGCGGGTGTTGAACTGGGTGGCCACCGAAGTAGCTTGCGCCGGGTCGGCGTTGAACTGGGCGCGGGTCAGGCCAAGCGGGTCCTGCGCATCCGGTGCGTCCAGATAATTGAGCACCAGGTCCAGCCGGCGGCCCTCGGCCAGATCGAACCCGAGCTTGGCATTGACCGACTCGCGCCTGGCGCGGCTATGGTCGCGGAAACCGTCGGTCTCGAAATGGTTGGCGGCCAGGTTGTAATGCACCGCGCCCTGCTGGCCGAGCAACTGCGCACCCACGTTGACGGTGGCATTGCTGCCGTAGGTGGCACGCAGCCGCCACGGGTCGTCCGGCTTGCCGTCGGCGCTCCACAGCTGCAGCACGCCGCCGGAGGAATTGCCGTATAGCGCCGAAAACGGCCCGCGCAGCACTTCCACCCGCTGCGCGCCCAGCACGTTGAAGTGCGAGAGCTGGCCCTGGCCATCGGGCATGCTGGCCGGGATGCCGTCCACCAGCAGCCGCACGCCGCGCACGCCGAAGGTGGAGCGCGCGCCGAAGCCGCGGATCGACAGCTGGGTGTCCTGCGCATAGTTCTGGCGGTCGCGCGCCACCAGTCCGGGGATGCCGTCCAGCAACTCGGAGACCTGCGTGCCGCGGCGGTTGTCGTCGTCGGCCGCCACCACGGTGAACGAGGCCGGCAGGTCGAAGTCGTCCACCCCGTGCACACGGGCGGCGTCCACCTGCACGGTAGGGAGGACCTGCAAAGGCGCCGCATCGGCGGCCAGGACGAGCGGCGCGGCGCTCGTGGCGAACAGGCCGCAGGCGGCGGCCAACAGGGTGAGTCTGGGCATGGGGATAGTGTCCCTTATCCGTACTGTGGCCGCATCGTTGCGTACGGAACGAAGCATGCTACGCCCGCCATGGGCTGCTACGATGAAGTAGTTTGGCCCAGCCGCGGCCGAGCACCCCGGAAGTACCCCACTCTTTCGTCCTTCAGCGAGTCATGCCGTGTCCTTCTTTGCAAACGTGGAACAGGTTCCAGGCGACCCCATCCTGGGCCTGACCGAGGCCTACAACGCCGACAGCCGCCCCACCAAGGTCAACCTGGGCGTGGGCATCTATTACGACGAAAACGGGCGCATCCCGCTGTTGCGCGCCGTGCACAAGATCGAGCAGCAGCTTGCGCAGGAGGCCAAACCGCGTGGCTACCTGCCCATCGACGGCCTGGCCGCCTACGACAAGGCCACCCAGGAACTGCTGTTCGGCGCCGAGTCGGCGCTGGTGGCGTCCGGGCGCGTGGCGACCTCGCAGACCGTCGGCGGCAGCGGCGCATTGCGCGTTGGCGCAGACCTGCTCAAGAAGCTGCTGCCCACGGCCACCATCGCCATCAGCAACCCCAGCTGGGAAAACCACCGCGCGGTGTTCGGCGCGGCCGGCTTCGAGGTGGTGGACTACACCTATTTCGACGCCGCCAGCCATGGCCTGAACTTCGACGGCATGCTCGCCGACCTGGCCAAGTTGGAGCCCGGCACCGTGGTGCTGCTGCACGCGTGCTGCCATAACCCCACCGGTGCCGACCTGACCCGCGAGCAGTGGAAGCAGGTGGCCGGGCTGTTGAAGGAACGCAACCTGTTCCCGTTCGTCGACATTGCCTACCAGGGCTTCGACAAGGGCATCGAGGCCGATGCGTATGCGGTACGTCTGCTGGCCGCCGAAGGCATCGACAGCTACGTGGTCGCCAGCTCGTATTCGAAGTCGTTCTCGCTGTATGGCGAGCGCGTGGGCGCGCTGTCGGTGGTCTCGGCTACCGCCGCCGAAGCCAAGGCCGTGCAGTCGCAGGTCAAGCGCATCATCCGCACGATCTACTCCAGCCCGTCCACGCACGGCGCCGCACTCGTCGCCGGCGTACTGACCAGCCCGGAGCTGCGCGATCTGTGGGAGCAGGAACTCACCGAAATGCGTGAACGCATCCACGCCCTGCGCGCAGGGCTGGTGGACAAACTCGCCACGCTGGGCGCGCCGGAGTTCGACTTCATCCAGCGCCAGGCCGGCATGTTCTCGTACTCGGGCCTGACCAAGACCCAGGTGGACCGCCTGCGCGACGAGTTTGCGATCTACGCCGTGGGCACTGGCCGCATCTGCGTGGCCGCCCTGAGCCAGCGCAACCTGGACTACGTGGCCCAGGCCGTGGCGACCGTCAGCCGGGTGTAAGCGGCCCCGCCGCGGCGCGCAGCCGCATCGACGTACTGCAGACCGGGAGCGCGCCAGCCTCCCGGTTTTCTTGTACCCGCAGACGCCGCTCCCTTCCCCCGCCCGCGGGGGAAGGTGCCCGCAGGGCGGATGAGGGCAAGCATCGCCGTCACCGGCGCCATTCGCACAAATTCGATCAGCCACGCTACAAACCGCGCAGCAAGTGATCGAAATCTAACGGCGCAATGGCGACAATGGCGGCCCACTTCCTACAACAGGCTGCCCGCTCCATGTCGCGTCCCTCGCTGACCCGCTTCCTGATCGAAGAACAACACGCCGGCCGTATCGATGCGGAACTGCGCCAGCTGATCACCATCGTCTCGCGCGCCTGCAAGCGCATCTCCATTGCCGTGAGCAAGGGCGCCCTGGGCGGCGTGCTCGGCGATGCCGGTACCGGCAACGTGCAGGGCGAGGCACAGAAAAAGCTCGATGTGCTGAGCAACGACATCCTGCTCGAAGCCAATGCCTGGGGCGGCCATCTGGCCGCGTGCGCCTCCGAAGAAATGGACCACAGCCAGCCGGTGCCCGACCAGTACCCCAGCGGCGATTTCCTGCTGCTGTTCGACCCGCTCGATGGCAGCTCCAACATCGACGTCAACGTCTCGGTCGGCACCATCTTCTCGGTACTGCGCGCGCCCAAGGGCACGGAAAAGCCCGGTGACGAACACTTCCTGCAGCCCGGCACCCAACAGGTCGCCGCCGGTTACTGCATCTACGGCCCCAGCACCATGCTGGTGCTCACGCTCGGCCACGGCACCCACGCCTTCACCCTGGAGCGCGAGGAAGGCAGCTTCCTGCTGACCCAGGCCGACATGCGCGTGCCAGACGACACCGCCGAATACGCCATCAACATGTCCAACCAGCGCCACTGGGAACCGGCGATGCAGGCCTATGTGGGCGACCTGCTGGCCGGCAAGGACGGCGCGCGCGGCAAGGACTTCAACATGCGCTGGATCGCCAGCATGGTGGCCGACGTGCACCGCATCCTCACCCGCGGCGGCATCTTCATCTACCCGTGGGACAAGAAGGACGCGTCCAAGCCCGGCAAGCTGCGCCTGATGTACGAAGCCAACCCGATGAGCATGCTGGTGGAACAGGCCGGCGGCGCCGCAACCACCGGGCGCGAGCGCATTCTCGATATTCAACCGACACAGTTGCATCAGCGCGTGCCGGTATTTTTGGGCTCGAAGAATGAGGTGAATGAGGCCACGCGATATCACCTGGAGGCGGATAAGGCGCAAGGCTGATTTTGGGCGCAAGCGATACGCAGCGCTGATCACCCAGGACACCCGCCCAGTGCGGGTGTCTTTATGTGTGGCAATCTCCGACGACGCAGCACACGATGACGTGGCGACCGGAGAGCATCGCGCCAACCGTCATTTCTTGCCCTCAATTGACTCCGCTCCGGGCAGAGATGTATACCGCGCTCAGGCCGGAGTGGGGCGGTCTACGGGAAGTTGATCTACTCATGGTGCCTTGCAAACAGTCGCCTGACTGCCCGCAGGGATCACTTATCGATCAGGGAGTTCACATGAAGACCGCATGCGCTGCATTGGTGACTGCCGTTCTGTTGCAAGCCACACCCGCCTTCTCCGCATCAACCGCGCCATCACCGCTGGTCGGAACCTGGCTGCTGGATATCAGCAGCCTCCCGATGCCGGCAGCGGTACGACCCAAACGTGTCGTCCTGGAGTTCAAACAGGTTCCAGGCAACAAGTGGGCCACCAGCGCCGAGATCATCGAACACGACAACAAGACGCTGCAGGCACACTCCACACTGTTGCTGGACGGCACGCCGGGCAAGGCCTCGGGTACGTACCTGGTCGATCGTGCCGCCGTCAAAATGCCCGAGCCCGGCGTGCTGGTGATGCAGTTGATGTATCAAGGCGTCCCGGCATCCACACGCACCTATACGGTCAGCGCCGATGGCAAGGTCATGACCGAGATTGAAGCCTACTTCAAGGACGGTAACCCGATGATGCGCACGGCGTATTTCAAGCGCGCGCAAGGTCAAACCAAGTAAGCGACGTCGAGCCGCGCCACATTACGGCGTAGCTCGACGTGCCTGTGAAGCAGCGGCGGCTTGAAGGCAAGGAGCCTGTATGCGACATCTTTTACCGATTGATATTCCAGCCACATTACGGCGCAACAAGCCAGTCGAGCAGTTCCTCGGGAGAAGTCCAGTCGACCTGACGTACATTCGCCATATCGAGTTACGACCAGCAAACGATTCAATCGAGCTGTGGATTCATGACGTTGAGGACGTTGGCAGCGAAGGCTACTCGGATCTGTATGATTTCCCGCATTTCGAGCCGGATGAACAGCACGCCCCTGTTGCCGTTTTTCCGGACGCAGCCGCCGCCGTCGCGTATGCCCGTACACACCTGGCGGCAGATCCCGATCGCTGGACCAACGTCGGAATTGCCGAGTCCGACTACCTTGACTACATTCGGGCAGGCAGGCCTTCCTGTTGGCCCGTTGTCAGCTGACGCTCAATCTCAATGCCTGCCAGGCAAGCGTTCGGGTTCAACAGCCACAGATCCGCCTGAGCTTGCTGTGTCGCAACGTCATCGCCCGGATACGTAGTTGAGCAGACCAGAGCACCAATGACCGACATCAAATTCACCGAAGCCGAACGGGCGGCAATCACCCGCAAGATCCAGCTGTATTTCACCGAAGAACTCAGGCAGGAGATCGGGCGGTTCGATGCCGAGTTCCTGCTCGATTTCTTCGCCGGGGAAGTCGGCGCGTATTTCTACAACCGCGGTGTCTATGATGCGCAAGCCATCATCGCCGGCAAGCTGGAAGATCTGGGTGAGGCGGTTTATCAGCTGGAGCGTCCCACCGATTTCAAGAAGTGATGGGGTGAGCTGAGTCGCTGCACTACCGCGCCGAGCACGCAAGAGATGTGCTCAGCACAGAGGGAGCGCGAGTAATCAGCGGTCGGATGCGTCCCTTGCGATCTGCATCATCGGCACGTGGCTATGCGTGCGCCGCTGGATACCGGCTCCCACACATAGCCTTCCACTGTTTTCCCTTCGCTGATCTGGCGGTGTGGTTGGCGCTGCAGGCAGGGGCCAAAGGCATTGGAAGGCGGCACGATCAGTTGGGTGCCGTCGATCACGACCTGGCGGAAGCGGGTGACTTCGGTATTGCCCAGTTCGCGGCGCAGCAGCGCTTCGATATCGCTGCGTTCGAACGCTTTGCCGGCGTGCCGTGCGACGTAGAGCGGTCGCAGTGCCTCCAGCAAGCCGCGTTTGCCGGCCGAGCGTGCACGCAAGGCGGCATCGACACTGGCGAAGTACAACATGCCGCGCGCATACGGGATACGGCGGATGGATTCCTGCGCAAAGCCGGCCGCATCGATACGTTGCAGCGACCAGTGCCGTGCCGGGCTGGCGTAGTACTGCTGCGCCCATTCGTTGATGGCGTCGGCGCAGGCCGCGTGGGGAAGCAGGCCGGCCGCGCACGGCAAGGTCGCCTGCACGAACACGTTGACCCCTTCCGCATACCACGGCTCCACGGCATTGGTGAGCTGGCCCACCCACTGGTGCCCCATCTCGTGAAAGATGGTGCTCTGCACGCTGTGCAGATCCTGGCCTGGCGAAAACACGTTGCCTACCGTGATCAGGCTGCTACCGCCTGCCAGGCGCGCGGTGCCGGTTTCGTACGAGGCCACCGGCAACGCGCGGATCAACAGGTCGTAACGCGGCGGCGCGTCGATGTAGCCAAACCCGGTTGCCAGCACGTCGTACGCGCGCCGTGCCCACGCCATGGTAGCTGTAGCATCGAAGGGCGGTTGGCCGATCGTGTAGGCGTTGAACACGGCATCGTCCTGCGCCTGGGCCACCACGGCCGGCCCGGCCAGCAGCCACAGATCGCCCATGACCGTTGCCGGGCCCGGCACCCGCACCGTGCCGACGCCGCCGCTGGCGACACCGATGGAGCCGGGCGCCAGTTCCGACAGATCCCACATCAGCGTGCTGGCGTCGCTGTCCAGCTGTTCGGGCAGCAGCACAAAACTCTTGGAGCTGCCTGCCACACCCAGCCCGGCCGCCTTCATGCCAAAGGGTGGCCCACCGCTGTTTACCGGCACCAAGGCGGCGCGGTAGCGCACCGTCACCTGCGGACCGACCGGCCGCTCGGTGCTCCAGCGGCGCATGTCGAAGCCATCCACCGCTGCGCCTTCGGCGATCGACAGCGCCGCATCGCCATGCGCGTCGCTGACATGTAGCTCGCTGATGGCGTCTGCGTTATGCGGCACGGCTGGCAAGGCCGAGGGCAGCACCAAGCTCAGCGGCCTACGCGCGTCTGCACGCGTGATCTGCTCGGTGACTGCCAGCCCGGTGACGGTCCCGTCCTGCGCGGTCAACGGCTTGATGGTCACGCTGAAGCTGTCGCGCTCGGCAGCGGAGACGGCCTGCACATGCGCCAGCGCCCCGACCAGTAGCGACAGCGCAAGCACGCGCCCGGCAACGGCCTTGCGCAGCGCACCGGCAGGGTCGGTTGCAGCGGATGTCACTACCGTGGTGCGTGCCGGCGGGGACATTGCCGACGACGTGTCTGCGGTGTGTCTGGCGTGCATCGGGAACCTCACAAGAACAACTGCGATGCGTAGGCCAGCGTCGCCCACAGGCCGAGGTGATAGGCCAGTGTGCGCAAACCGGGAATGCCGAAAAGATAGCAAACCGCATGCACGATGCGTGCGCCCAAAAACACCAACGATGCAATGACGGTGATGGTTCCGGACACCTGCAACAGCATGGCAGCGAGCGCGACTGCGGCAAACGGCAGGAAGTTTTCCAGCAGATTGCGATGCGCACGCAGCGCACGCCCCGCGGCCCCGTCCGGGTCGGCAATGCCGTCGCGATTGCCGATCAACGCCTTGGCACCGACCTGGCGCGCATACAGTGCGGAAAATACCAAGGGAAGGCACAGGCACAGCACTGCCAGGGTGGCCACCACACTCAATTCGATCTGCGGGCTCATTGCGCCACCTGTTCGATCGCCGCCACCAGCGCCGCCGGTGCAGTGAGAAAGGGCGAGTGTCCGGTGTCCAGATCGATGGTCATCCGCATCGGTGCGGCGGCAATCATCTGCGACTGAAAACCAGGGCTGAGCGCCTTGTCCTGCAGGGTGCGGATGTACACCCGATCCACGCTGCCGGAGCGCGCCGAGGTCAGCTGCACCGGCGTCATCATCGGCTGCACGGGCTCGTCCACCAGCATGGCCGGCACCTCGGCGCGTTGCGCGGCCGTGGCGTCGTTGGCGAATACCTCCGCGCGTGCCGACGTTGCCACCGACATGACGCCCCTGCTCTTGTCCAACGCGAGATGCGGCGGCAACTGGCTACCGGTGTCGGCCTGTGCAAGCGCCAGCAGCGTGCGGCCGTCCTGCGGCACGAACGCGGCCAGGTACACCAGCGTCTTGATCCTGGCCGGCGCGGCTTCGGCCACGTTGGTCACGGTCACGCCGCCAAAGCTGTGCCCGACCAGCACCACCGGTGCCGTCTCGTCCTTGATCGCGGCCAGTACCGCATCGCGATACGCCGCCAGGCTGATCGCCTCCGGTGCTTGCGAGGCGCCAGGGCGGCCGGGCAGATTCACCGCGATGACGCGGTAGCCGTGCGCACGCAGCTGGCCGGCGACCGGGCGCCAGATCGCGGCGGTTTCCCAGGCGCCGTGCACCAGCACGATGGTGGGGCGCGGCGCCGGCAGCGCCTGCACGGCGGTGGAGCACAGCGCGCACAACAGCAACGCGGCGATGGGAATGCAGGTGGTACGTTTCATGGGGCACCTCGGCTCTGTCGGAATGCACTAAGGTTCCGCTTGCGCACCGCGCGACACCATGACCCGGACACCGCCTTCCATGACCGATCCTCCAGCGCCGCAGGCGGCGGGCGATGCCCAGCCCGCGCGCGCCGACATCCTGTCGCAACTGCTCACCTTGATCCGCCTGCAGGGTGATGGCGTGTACAGCGCCGAGCTGGCGGCGGGCGTGCACGCACGGGTGCCGGCCGGGCCATCGCATCTGCATTTTGTCGAGGCGGGCTCGCTATGGATCACTGCAGATGACGGTGCACCACTGCAGCTGCAGACCGGCGATCTGGTCGTGCTGCCACATGGCCGTGGCCACACGCTGTCGCAAGCGCAGCGCCCGGCACGCAGTGCCGAGGATTTTTTTGCAGCCGACCGGTTCGACCCGGCGCGCCTGAAGATCCGTCACGGCGAGGGCGCTGCGATGGCCAGCGTCATCGGCGGCATCTTTCGCTACGAGCGCCTGCCGTTGCCGCCGATCATGCGGGCACTGCCGACGCTGATCCATATCCCGGGCGATGCCGGACGCGTGCCCGAATGGTTGCGCCTGCTCTCGCATTTCTTGATGGCCGAAGCACACGAGGTGCGGCCAGGTGCGCAGCTGATGGTCTCGCGCATCATCGATCTGCTGGTGATCCGCGCACTGCGCAGCTGGGCCGAATTGCATCCACAGCAATCGCGCTGGCTCACCAGCGCGGCCGGCGAGCGCGTCGGTCTGGCCTTGCACGCCATCCATGCCGATCCGTATCGCCGCTGGAGCGTGGAGCACCTGGCCCGGCATGCCGGCCTGTCGCGTTCGCTGCTGGCGCAGCAGTTCGTGCAGGTCACCGGCGAGCCGCCGATGCGCTACATCGCACTGTGGCGGTTGAGCGTGGCCGACGATCTGATCCGCTCCGGCAATGTCGGCGTGGGCGATGCCGCGCGCCGGGTGGGCTATCAGTCCGAAGCCGGTTTCAGCCGCGCGTTCAAGGCGTATTTCGGGTATGCGCCCAAGCAGGCAAAGCCCTAGCACCGCCGCCCGGGCCCTGCCTGCCAGGCAGACAGGGCCCGGGCTGGCCCGTCCCTCCGTTCCGTCGACGCGCCGCAAGACCGAGTCGTCGCCGTGAAATCGCCTGCGCCATCGCTAGAGCGATTCGAAGGCTCCCAGGTCCGGCGCACGCCCGTTGAATGCCGCACCGCTGTCGGCACCGGCATCGATCAACGCACTGCCGGGCGCAAGCGTGGCGAAGGTGATCACCGGAAGATCGCCATTGGCCTGGCGCGGACGGGTGAGTTGGCGCTCATCCAGGCTGACGAAGTCATGCGCAATCGCCACCAGCGGAATGCTGAAGGAATTGCGCCCGATCTCGTTGGCCGTGGCGGCGCCCAGGTTGGCGATCTCGGTGCGCGTACCGTAGCCCAGGTTGTTGGCCAGGGTGTGATCGTAGCCAGCCACGTCGGTGCGATTGTCCGCCAGGGTGGATAGCATGTCGAAGTTGGCGCGCCCATTGCCGATGGCGGTGTTGCTGATCCAGTCCTGCCCACCGATCTGGTGATTGGCATAAAAGCCATTGGTGCGGTTGCCGACCGCCAGATTGAACGCAATGCGATGGCGCGGCACCGGTTGCGGGTAGACACTGCCGTTGCGTCCAAAACCGCCGGCCTTGAAACCGTTGCCGTCGCCCAGCGGCGTGCCATCGGTATCCAGGCCGTTGCGGAACGCCCAGTTGTGCTCCAGCGTGACCGCTTCCCAGGCATTGATCAGATCGAACCCGTCGTCGCTATTGTTCCAGGCACGGCTGCCCTCGATGCGGTTGCCCACGCTGCCGGCGGCGCCGGGATGCGCACCGAAGCCATCGATGTTGCCGTAGGAGAACGTGTTCAGCCCCTTGTTGTTGTACGCATCGACGTTGCGCACCTGGTTGTTGCTGCCCGCCACCAGATACCAGCCGATCGCCTGCCCATCGTGGATGGCCAGCCGCTCGAAGCGATTGCCGTTGCCGCCCTGCACGCGAAAGGCTTCGGACTGGGTCAGGCGGTCGGCGATGGTGATGCGCACGCCGATCACCTCGAAGCCGCGAAACACGCAGTTGCTGGCGCGGACGCGGAATGCCACCACCCGGCGATCTGCCGGCGTCACTGCGGAAAAGTCGAACACCGGGCGCTCGTTGGCGGCATTGACGTAGCGGATGCCGTCCTTGGTGATGTCATTGACGATGGCATAGGTGCGCTCGCTCACGCTGACATTCGCGTTGGTGGGGCGATAGGTGCCGCCGCGCAGGTACACGGTGTCGCCGCTGGCCGCAGCGGCCTGCGCCGCCATCACGCTGGCAAAGGGCGCCGCCCGCGTGCCGGCATTGCTGTCCGCGCCGGTGGGCGAGACATACCAATCGGCCGCGAGTGCCAGCGAAGTGGGCATGCACACTGCAAGTGCCATCGCCACGACGGCAAGGCGGGAGGTGGTGATCATCGGATGGGTCCCTGGAGCTGGGTGAGAAGGTGGTGGCGGCGTGAGGGCTGCATCGCGGCGAGGGCCGCATCGACGTATCGATTGCAGCCGCGCAGACTAGCGATGCTGCGCTGTTGCCACCAGCACTCGGGTTCGGTTTTGGCGACCGATGTTCTGCCGCAGGCGCGCACGCGATACGAAACGTGCGGTAGTCGGCACTTGACCAATCCGGCCTGCGCGGTAAGTCTCGGGCAGTGGCGTGTGGAATTTCCCCACAGGCATCGATCGGAGAGACCACCCGTGGACCGTCGTACCTTCCTCACCCTGTCCGGCATCGGTGCTGCCGGGCTGCTGCTGCCGCATACCCGCCTGATCGCTGCCGAGCAGCTGCTGGCGCCGAACGATGCGGCCCGCAACCGGCGCTTGTCCGACACCGCGCTCACCACCGCCAAAGCCGCCGGTGCCAGCTACTGCGATGTGCGCGTGGGGCGCTATCTGCGCCAGTTCGTGATCACCCGCGAGGCGCAGGTGGAGAACGTGGTCAACGCCGAATCCAGTGGCGTGGGGGTGCGCGTGCTGGCCGATGGCGCCTGGGGCTTTGCTGCCACCAACACGTTGACCAGCGACGGCGTGGCCACGGCTACGCGGCAGGCGGTGGCCATCGCCAAAGCGAATGCGCGCTTGGGCGGTACGCCGGTACAACTGGCGCCGGTGACGCCGGCCGGGCAGGTCAGCTGGAAGACGCCGATCCAGAAGAACGCCATGGAAGTGCCGCTGCAGGACAAGGTGGCGCTGTTGATGGACGTCAATGCCGCGGCGCTCAACGCCGGTGCCACCTTCGTGGCTTCGCGCATGTTTGCGATCAACGAGCAGAAATATTTCGCCAGCAGCGATGGCTCCTACATCGATCAGGACGTGCATCGTTTGTGGCTCCCTTTCACTGTTACCGCAGTGGACAAGGCCAGCGGCAAGTTCCGCACCCGCGATGGGCTGTCTTCGCCGATGGGCATGGGCTACGAATATCTTGATGGCGATGCCAGCCAGAAGCATCGACTGCCAGGCGGGCTGATCGGCTACGGCCACAGCTACGACGCGCGCGAAGATGCGATTGCCGCGGCAAAGCAGGCGCGCGCCAAACTCACCGCGCCGTCGGTGAAGGCCGGCAAGTACGATCTGGTGATCGACCCGAGCAATCTGTTCCTCACCATCCACGAATCGGTGGGCCACCCACTGGAGCTCGACCGCGTGCTGGGTTACGAGGCCAATTACGCCGGCACCAGCTTCGCTACGCTGGACAAGCGCGATGCCAAGTTCCGTTGGGGCAGCGACGCGGTGACCTTCGTCGCCGACCGCACCCAGCCGGGTAGCCTGGGCGCGGTGGGGTACGACGATGAAGGCGTCAAGACCAAACAGTGGGATCTGGTGCGCGACGGTATATTGGTCGACTACCAGTGCACGCGCGATCAGGCGCACCTGCTCGGCAAGACGGCCTCCGATGGCTGCAGTTACGCCGACTCGTGGTCCAACGTGCAATTCCAGCGCATGCCCAATGTCTCGCTGGCGGCAGGCAAGCAACCGCTTGGCGTTGCCGAGATGATCAAGAACGTCGAGCGCGGCTTGTACATTCACGGGCGCGGTTCGTACTCGATCGATCAGCAGCGCTACAACGCGCAGTTCGGCGGGCAACTGTTCTATGAAATCGAAAATGGCCAGGTCACGCGGTTGGTGGAAGACGGTGCCTACCAGATTCGCACGCCGGAGTTCTGGAATGCCTGCAGCGCGGTGTGCGACCAACGCGACTTCCGTCTGGGTGGCTCGTTCTTCGACGGCAAGGGCCAACCGAGTCAGGTCTCGGCAGTCTCGCATGGGTCATCCACCGCACGCTTCGATGGCATCAACGTGATCAATACCGCGCGTTCGTTGGGGTGAGGGCCGATGGATCAACCACGCTTTTATTTGGGCTAAATCAATCACGTCGGACACTGTAACTTAGCCCGTTGCATGGACTGGCTATTCCACGTCTAGTGAGTCGAGTGCGCGGTGCCCTCACCGCTCGCGGCACACGCCGTCAATCCGTCCATGGGGGCTCGGTGGCGGCATCCATGCCGCCAACGGTCCCGCAATCGGTGAGGACACCGCACCATAGTTGGCTGGTGGGTTTATTGAAGAACAGATGGCACCGCGCCAGACCGCTACCGGGTGCTTGTTGAGAACGTTGCGCACCGACCAACTCCACTGGTCCTTGCCCGCTCACCGTCGCGGGACCTTGAGCGGCATGGATGCCGCGCCAGAGCCTTATCTGTTCGGAATGTGGCAGCGTAGGTGTCGAGAGCCGGCGTGGGCTGCCGTATGAGCCTGGATCTAAGCGATCGCCTTGGAGCTTGGCACCCACGCCGGAATCTCCCTTGTTTCGCCCGAACAGTTGCCCGAGGTGACACTCGAAACGATAAGACTGGGCAGGCGAGGGAGCTCTCGACATTTCCAGCCTAGCGGAGATCTCCCATGAGCGGAATCGGGATCGATGTGTGCAAGAAGTCCCTGGATGCGGCTGTCTTTCAAGGTGAGGCCCGCCAGTTCAGCAACACGGCAAGCGGGCACTGCAAGCTCGTCCATTGGCTGAGGACACTGCCAGTTAGGCAGGTGGTGCTGGAGGCGACCGGTGGCTACGAGCTGGCCGCGCTGGACGCGCTGCATCAGGCGGGAATCCCGGTGGCACGCGCCAATGCGTCTCGGGCGCGTCACTTGGCCAACGGCTTGGGACTGGCAAAAACCGATCGGCTGGACGCGGGCATGCTGGCGTGTATGGCCGAGAAGATGGAGCTTCATCCCTATGTTCCACTGCCGCCGTGGCAGCGTCATCTGGGCGAGCATGTCCGCGCCCGCCGCCAGCTCATCGATCTGCTGAAGACGGCCAAACAACAGCTGTTGCAGGTGGCGGACAAACCGCTACGCAAGCTGCTGCAGGCCAACGTGAACCAGCTCGTGCGCAGTGTGGCGCGGCTGGATGAACTGATCGCCGGGCAGCTAAAGACGCTGCTCATCGAGCAACCGCACCTGGCGGCGTTGAAGACGCTCAAAGGGGTCGGTCCGGTATTGCTGGCCGTGTTGGCGTGCCGGTTGCCGGAGCTTGGGACGCTCAACGGAAAGCAGATCTCCCGATTGGTGGGGGTTGCCCCGCTATCGCGCGACAGCGGCAAGATGCGTGGGAAACGAGGGATCGGCGGAGGCCGTGCCGATATCCGGCAAGCGCTGTACATGGCGGCGATGTCCTCGGCGCGTCACGAGCCCCGCCTGCGTGATTTTTATAGAGCGTTACGGACACGCGGCAAGGAAGGCAAGGTCGCGATCGTGGCGGTGATGCGCAAGATGCTGGTCATCCTCAATGCGCGCGTGCGCGATGAAAGAGCCGCCACGC
The DNA here is from genome assembly GCF_041477645.2 of Xanthomonas sp. NCPPB 1325. Lineage (NCBI taxonomy): Bacteria > Pseudomonadati > Pseudomonadota > Gammaproteobacteria > Lysobacterales > Lysobacteraceae > Xanthomonas > Xanthomonas sp. NCPPB 1325. The sequence continues at coordinate 109,035 of NZ_CM192985.1, read as the reverse complement.
AGCCAGCCTGAGCATGCTCGATGGCCATGAGCAGACGCAAAAGCGTGCCGGCCAGCGGCCGCCACCTATGGATGAACACGTCTGAAGGAAACCGATCAGAGCTCGCGGATCGAGATCCTGATCAACACAGTTGCTCCAGGGACGGATTCACAGCGTGTCCTGCGATGGTGGGCGGGCAAGGGCCCTGCAGCAACGGCGCAGATGATCCGCTCTCCGCCTGATCTGTCAGTATTGAGCAATCAGATGGCGACGACTGCATCGTGCGTATCGCGAGCGCTTGGTGATCTTCAAGCTTCAAGCCTGATCGAGGGCGCGGCGCCCTCACCGCTCGCGGGACACGCCGCAAGTACGTCCCTGTAGTCTCGGTGGCGGCATCCATGCCGCCACACGGTCCCGCAATCGGCGAGGACACCACGCCAGACAGTTGGCTGGTGGGTTTATTGAAGAACAGATGGCACCGCGCCAGATCGCTACTGGGTGCTTGTTGAAAACGTTGCGCACCGACCAACTCCACTGGTCCTTGCCCGCCCACCGTCGCGGGACCTTGAGCGGCATGGATGCCGCGCCAGAGCCTCCAGGGACGGATTCACAGCGTGTCCTGCGATGGTGGGCGGGCAAGGGCCCTGCAGCAACGGCGCAGATGATCCGCTCTCCGCCTGATCTGTCAGTATTGAGCAATCAGATGGCGACGACTGCATCGTGCGTATCGCGAGCGCTTGGTGATCTTCAAGCTTCAAGCCTGATCGAGGGCGCGGCGCCCTCACCGCTCGCGGGACACGCCGCAAGTACGTCCCCTGCAGGCTCGGTGGCGGCATCCATGCCGCCACACGGTCCCGCAATCGGCGAGGACACCACGCCAGACAGTTGGTTGGTGGTTTTGTCGAAAAGCATAAGGTCACCGCGCAGCCAGCTTGCGAGTCGCTGTTGAGATCCATGCGCACCGACCATCTCCACTGATCTTTTCTCGCCACACCACGCCAGACAGTTGGTTGGTGGTTTTGTTGAAAATCGAAAATGCCATGTTGCTGGTTTCTTTTTGAGGCTCTGCGCAAGACCATCGTGAGCGGCCCTTGCAGCAACGTTGCAGTTGATCCGGCCTGCGACGAATCGACTGCCCTGCGTGGCAAAACGAGCGCGCGGTCTGCGTTCCTCCAGCGGCGCTCGCCACATTCGCAGGCAGCCAAGCCGCACCACGCGATGCATGCCGGTATTCCACCTGCTCACGGACCCCTGCCGAAAGTCATTTGACGCAGCAATCATCGCCCGGCAAGAATCGGCGATGCCGCGTGGAGCGCTCCACGCATCACCACACCACCTGCGCGCCGCGCGGGACTATTGGGGAGTTGCCCGTGCAGCGACGTGATTTCCTGGCCCTCACCGGGCTGACCATGGGCGGGCTGATCGTGCCGGCCTATTTCGGCAAGGCGATCGCCGCCGAGCAGTTGTTGACACCCTTCGATGTGGGCCGCAAGAAGCGCCTGGCCGACGCCGGCTTGAACGCTGCGCGTCAGGCCGGAGCGAGCTATTGCGACGTGCGCATTGGCCGCTATCTGCGCCAGTTCGTGATCACCCGCGAAGACAAGGTGCAGAATGTAGTCAACACCGAGTCCATCGGGGCCGGCATCCGTGTGATCGTGGGCGGTGCATGGGGCTTTGCCGCCACCAACGAGCTCACCGAACAAGGCGTGGCCAAGGCCGCGGCGCAGGCGGCGGCGATTGCCAAGGCCAACGCCAAGGTGCAAGGCACGCCGGTGCAGCTGGCGCCGACGCCGGGCGTTGGCGAAGTCAGCTGGAAGACGCCGATCAAGAAGAACGCGATGGAAGTGCCGATCAAGGACAAGGTGGACCTGCTGCTCGGCGTCAACGCCGCCGCCACTGCCGCCGGCGCCAACTTCGTCAACTCGATGCTGTTCGTGGTCAACGAACAGAAGTATTTCGCCAGCACCGACGGCTCCTACATCGACCAGGACGTGCACCGCATCTGGGCGCCGATGAGCGTGACCGCCATCGACAAGGCCAGCGGCAAGTTCCGCACCCGCGACGGGCTGTCTGCGCCGATGGGCCTGGGCTACGAATATCTCGATGGCGCCGCGTCCGGCAAGTTCGTCTCGCCCAACGGCGTGGTGAATTACGGCCTGTCCTACGACATGAAGGAAGATGCGATTGCTGCCGCCAAGCAGGCGCAGGAAAAGCTCAAGGCACCATCGGTGAAGCCGGGCAAGTACGACCTGGTGCTGGACCCCTCGCACACCTGGCTCACCATCCACGAATCGGTCGGCCACCCGCTGGAGCTGGACCGTGTGCTCGGCTACGAAGCCAACTTTGCCGGCACCAGTTTTGCCACGCTGGACAAGCTCAAGGCCGGTTTCCAGTACGGCAGCGACAAGGTGCACATCCTCGCCGACAAGACCCAGCCCGGCAGCCTGGGCGCGGTGGGCTACGACGATGAAGGCGTCAAGACCAAGCAGTGGGATCTGATCCGCGACGGCAAGCTGGTGGACTACCAGGCCATCCGCGACCAGGCGCATATCCTGGGCAAGACCGCCTCTGATGGCTGCTGCTATGCCGACTCGTGGTCGAGCGTGCAGTTCCAGCGCATGGCCAACGTGTCGCTGGCGGCCGGCAAGACGCCGCTGAGCGTGAGCGACTTGATCAAGGACGTGGAAAACGGCATCTACATCATCGGTGACGGCTCGTTCTCCATCGACCAGCAGCGCTACAACGCGCAGTTCGGTGGGCAGCTGTTCTACGAAATCAAGAATGGTGCGATCACCCGCATGCTCGAAGACGTGGCCTACCAGATCCGTACCCCGGAGTTCTGGAATGCCTGCAGCGCCGTGGCCGATCAACGCGACTACCGCCTGGGCGGTTCGTTCTTCGATGGCAAGGGCCAGCCGAGTCAGGTCTCGGCTGTCTCGCATGGGTCGTCCACTGCCCGTTTCGACGGCATCAACGTCATCAACACCGCCCGCTCGCTCGGCTGACAGGAGAAACCCACATGAGCATCCTTACCGAAGCGCAGGCCAAGGCCATTCTGGACAAGGTCATCAAGCTGTCCAAGGCCGACGAGTGCACCGCCACGCTCACCGGCTCGATCGACGGCAACATCCGGTTTGCGCTCAACAACGTGTCCACCAGCGGCATCGTCGACAACACCGACCTGCAGGTGCAGGTGGCGTTCGGCAAGCGCGTGGGCGTTGCCACCATCAACGAGTTCGACGACGCCTCGCTGGAACGGGTGGTGCGCCGTGCAGAAGACCTGGCGCGGCTGGCACCGGAAAACCCGGAGTTCATGCCGGCGGTCGACAAGCAGACCTACAAACCCAGCCCCACCTTCAGCGAGTCCACGGCAGCGGTGGACCCGGCGTTCCGTGCGCAGGTGGCGGCCGATTCGATCGCCCCGTGCAAGGGCAAGGGCCTGATCGCTGCCGGCTTTCTCGAAGATGGCCAGAGCTTCACCGCGTTTGCCAACAGCAAGGGCAACTTCGGCTACCAGCGGGGCGCACGCTTCGACTACACCTGCACGGTGCGCACCGAGGATGGCCGCGGCTCGGGCTGGGTGGGCCGCAACCTGAAGGATGCCGCCGACTTCAAGGCCGAGCAGGACATCCGCATCGCGATGCGCAAGGCCAGCGATTCGTCCGAGGCCAAGGCACTGGAACCGGGCAAGTACACGGTGATCCTGGAGCCGGCCGCGGCAGCCGGACTGATCTCCTTCATGATGAATTTCTTCGACGCACGCCGCGCCGATGAAGGCCGCAGCTTCCTGTCCAAGAAGGGCGGCGGAAACAAGCTCGGCGAGCAGGTCTACGACCCGCGCGTGAACATCACCGCCGACCCGTGGGATGCGCGCGCGGCGGTGCTGCCGTGGGACGAAGAAGGCCTGCCGCGCGAGAAGATGGCCATCGTGGAAAACGGCAAGATCGCCAACCTGCAGTATTCGCGTTTCTGGGCGCAGAAGAACGGCAAGCGTGCGGTCGGCGAGCCGGGCAACCTGCTGATGGCCGGTGGCGACAAGAACATCGCCGAGCTGGTGCGCGGTACCGAGAAAGGCATCCTGGTCACGCGTACCTGGTACATCCGCATGGTCGACCCGCAGACCGTGCTGCTCACCGGGCTCACCCGCGATGGCACGTTCTACATCGAGAACGGACAGATCAAGTATCCGGTGAAGAATTTCCGCTTCAACGAATCGCCGGTGATCATGCTCAACAACATCGACGAGCTGGGCAAGCCGGTGCGCGTGGCTGGCGACGAATCCAGCTTCGTGATGATGATTCCGCCGATGCGGCTGCGTGATTTTACGTTTACCTCGTTGTCGGATGCGGTGTGAGTAAGAGCCGGGACTCGGGACCCGGGACCCGGGACCCGGAAGGCAACGGCGGGGCTTTGCACTCCGGGCCATTGCCGACTTTCATACCCTGCGAGCGTACGGGGTCTGTGATCGCGGAAAGCGATAACGCATCACGGCACGCCGAGGCCTTACCGACATTTTCGCTCCGGGTCCCGGGTCCCGGATCCCGAGTCCCGGCTCTGACACCGCGCCGCCACTTTCTCGGTCTGCTGCTCGGTAGCGTCGCCACATTGGCGCTGCCGCAGCGCGCGCGCGCGGCCGGCAGTTACGATTTCTGGTTCACCCGGCTGCGCTACGACTCCGGCGATTGGGACGTGGATGCGCGCATGCCGTCCAACCTGATCACCTCATTGATCGATTACACGCAATTGCGCGTGGACCCGGAGGAGCATGTGCTGGATCTGGCCGACCCGCGCATGCTGCAGGCGCCGTTCTGCTATCTGTCCGGGCACAAGCTGGTGGAGTTCAATCCGGCCGAGCGGCGCAATTTCGAGCACTACGTACGCAATGGCGGCTTCGTGTTCGCGGACGACTGTAACCACGATATCGATGGCTTGTTCGCCACCTCGTTCGAAGCGCAGATGGCCTCCATCTTCGGCAAGACCGTACTGAAGAAGTTGCCCAAGTCGCATCGCCTCTACAGCGCGTTCTTCAAGTTCCCCGATGGCCCGCCGGCCACCAGCTTCGAGCTCAATGGCTGGGGCGATGACCTGGTGCACGATTACCTCAAGGGCATCAGCATCGACGGCCGGCTGGGAGTGCTGTACAGCAACAAGGATTACGGCTGCGAATGGGATTACGACTGGCGCAACAAGCGCTTCCTGGCCGAAGACAACACTCGCTTCGGCGTCAACATCGTGATGTATGCGTTGACCAACTGACATCGATCCGTAGGAGCGCGCTTGCGCGCGATGAGGCTTTATCGGTAACGCCGCATCGCGCGCCAGCGCGCTCCTACAGGAATCGCGGGAGATTTTTTTTCAAGGCATGACATCCACCGCCAGCCATCCGCCGTCGCATACGCCAGCCGCGTACGCCTTTGTAGGAGCGCGCTTGCGCGCGATGCCGTATCGATAACGACGCATCGCGCGCCAGCGCGCTCCTACGCCAGCAGCCACATAACGAGACGTTTCCCATGACTTCCCCCAACGAAGACACCCTCAGCGCCCAGCTCTCGCAACTTGGCGCACTGCGCGCCGCGCTGGCCCAGGCCGTGGTCGGGCAGGACGCGGTGGTGGAACAACTGTTGATCGGCCTGCTGGCCGGCGGCCATTGCCTGCTGGAAGGCGCGCCCGGCCTGGGCAAGACGCTGCTGGTGCGCTCGCTGGGGCAGGCATTGGAACTGCAATTCCGCCGCGTGCAGTTCACCCCCGACCTGATGCCCAGCGACATCCTGGGCACCGAGTTGCTGGAAGAAGACCATGGCACCGGGCATCGGCATTTCCGTTTCCAGCAGGGGCCGATCTTCACCAACCTGCTGCTGGCCGACGAGCTCAACCGCACCCCGCCCAAGACCCAGGCGGCGCTGCTGGAGGCGATGAGCGAGCGCACCGTCAGTTATGCCGGCACCACCTATGCGTTGCCGTCGCCGTTCTTCGTGCTGGCCACGCAGAACCCGATCGAACAGGCTGGCACCTACCCGTTGCCGGAAGCGCAGCTGGATCGTTTTTTGCTGCATGTGCGGGTGGATTACCCCAGCGAGCAGGAAGAGCGCGACATCCTCAGCCAGACCACCGGCAGCGCCGGCGCGCAGGTGCCCAAGGTGATGGACGCGGCCAGTGTGCAGGCGCTGCAGCGACAGGTGCGCGATGTGCATGTGGGCGCGGAGCTGCTGACCTGGATCAACCGCCTGGCGCGGGCCAGCCGGCCCGGCCCGCAGGCCGGCGACGCGGTGCGGCAGTGGGTCAAGTGGGGCGCCGGCCCGCGCGCCGGGCAATCGCTGGTGCTGGCGTCCAAGGCCCGTGCCCTGCTGCACGGGCGCCTGGCTGCCACCCGCGAGGATGTGCTGGCGCTGGCAGCACCGGTGATGCGCCATCGCCTGCTGCTGTCGTTTGCCGCCGAGGCCGAACAGCGCAGCGCCGACGATGTGGTCGCCGCGCTGCTGCACGCCGTGCCGTACCCGGGCTGAGCGCAACGACATGCACGCCCCGTTACCGGCGCTGATTCCAGCCGATGTGCGCAGCCGCCTGCGCGGCCTGCAGCTGCGGGCGCGTCAGGCCCAGGGCGGCCACGGCATCGGCCAGCACGCCAGCCGCAGCCGCGGCGCCGGTCTGGAATTCGCCCAATACCGCGCTTACGAACCGGGCGATGCGCTGCGCCAGATCGATTGGAAGCTGTACGCACGCTCGGACCGCTTTTTCGTGCGCGAAGCCGAGCGCGAAAGCCCGCTCACCGTGTGGCTGCTGCTCGATGCCACCGCATCGGCCGGGCAGGCCGACAGCGCGCGCCCTGACCACACCCGCCTGCACACGATGGCCACGCTGGCCGCCTGTGCGGCAGAGGTGGCGCTGCAGCAGGGCGATCGCGTCGGGCTGTATGCCTTGCATGGCGGCGGCCTGGTGGCGGTGCCGGCCGGCGTCGGCAGCCGCCAGCGCGACCGGCTGTGGCTGGCCTTGCACGGCCTGCGCGCCGGTGGCCGCTGGCCGGGGCTGGATGCGGTGCGTCCGTTATGGGAACGCATCGCCGCACACGACCTGCTGCTGTCCATCGGCGACGGCTTCGATGAAGAACTGGCCAGCGCACTGGAAAAATTCGCCGCCGCCCGCCGCGACGTAGTGCAGCTGCAGGTGCTGACCTGCGATGAGCGCGATTTCCCGTTCGATGGCGGCCACCGCTTCCGCGACCCGGAAACCGGCGAGGAGCTGCTCGGCGATGGCGCGGCGATGCGCGCCGACTACCTGCAGCGCTTTGCCGCCGCCCAGCGCGCGCGTCAGGCACGCTGGCAGGCCGCCGGCATCGCGCACGCCGTGCACTATCTGGATGCACCGCCCGACGCCACCCTGCGCCAGGTGTTTTCCCGGGGCATGACGCGATGAGCGTGCGGGTGCAGCGCGCCGTGCGGCGGGCGTGGTTGGCGGCCAGCCGGTCAGCGGCCGGCACCCCCGCCGCGCAGCGGCACCGTCCACGCTCCTGCAGCGCAGCCGCGGCACGGCCGTGTTGCGGCAACGCCGGAGCGTGGCGGTGACCCTGCTGCTGCTCTTCCCCGCCGGGCTGGCCGCATTGGCGGCCCTGCTGATGCCGCTGCTGATCCATCTGGCGCGGCGTAGCGAGCACCGGCCCACCGACTTTGCCGCGTTGCGCTGGTTGCGGGCCCTGCCGCGCCCGCGTCACCGCGTGCGCCTGGACGAGCTGCCGTTGCTGCTGGTGCGCTTGCTGCTGCTGGCCGCCGTCGCGCTGCTGCTGGCCGAGCCGGCCATGCGCGAGCATGACGATGCACGCCCGCGTGTCGCGCTCAGCCCGGGGGTCGATATGGCCGCCGCACGCCAGCTCGGCCACGCCGCGAACGCGCAGTGGGTGTGGCTGGCACCGGGTTTCCCGCCGGTCAATGCAGATGCGAATGCCGATACCCCGACGACATCCGCCACACCCGCCAATGCCGCACAGCCAGTCTCCAGCCTTTTGCGCGAACTCGATGCCAGCCTGACGCCGGGCGCCGCGCTCAGCGTCATCGTACCGGCCCAATGGGGCCCGCTGGATGCGCAACGCCTGCAGTTATCGCGCCAGGTGCGCTGGCACGTGGTGCCCGGCCAATCACCGGTGACGGCGCCCGCCGCTGCCGCGCCGCTGCGCCTGCAGGCGATTGCCGACGACGACGCCGCACCGGCCTTGCGCTATCTGCGCGCTGTGCATGCCGCCTGGGCGCTGCCGGGCAGCCTGGCAGTGGGCACGCCGGCCGCTGCCCAGCCGGCGCGCTGGACTCCCGGCACGGTGGTGGCCTGGCTGCCGCACAGCGCCCCGCCCGCGCCGGTGATGGCCTGGGTCGCGGCCGGCGGCCAGTTGCTGGTGGATGCGCAGACACCCCTCCCGGCCGACCTCGCCGCCACGTTGCAGCCGGTGCAACAGGCGGCCTCCGGCGAACCAGTGATCGATGCCGCAGCACTTGGCCGCGGACGCGTGCTGCGGTGGGCTGCGCCGCTGCAGCCGCAGCAACTGCCCGCGCTGCTGGAGGCCGATTTCCCAACCCGGCTGCACGACACCCTGCAGCCGGCGCCCACACCACAGCGCGCGCTGGCGCAGACCCAGCAACCGCAGCGCGGTGCCGCTACGCGCCTGAGCACCGCACCCTGGCCGCTGGCGCCGTGGCTGATCGGCCTGGTGCTGCTGCTGTTCGCGCTCGAACGCTGGCTCGCCACCTCGCCGCGCCGGGCCAACGCCGCATGAGCACGCCGGCACTGCAGCAGGCGTGGCGGGCGGCACGGCGGCGCCAGGCCGCAGGTGTGCTGCTGTTCGGGCTGCCGCTGGCGGCGGTGCCGGCGGCACTGGCGTGGCGGGCCGGTGCGCCGGCAGCGGTGATTCCGCTACTGCTCCTGGGCCTGCTGGCAGTGCTCGGCGTGGCAGCGCTGGAGGCGCGTCGGCTCGACCAGGCCTGGCTGATCCGCCGGCTGGACCGCGAGCCGGATCTGGACGACAGCAGCGACCTGCTGTTCGCGCCCGCCGCGCAGCTGAACCCGCTGCAGGCGCTGCAGCGCCAGCGGCTGGAGCAGCGCCTGCGCAGCTCCCCGCGCGACCTGCGCCCGGCCTGGCCGTGGCGGCGCGCCTGGCCATGGAGCCTGCTGGGGCTGATCGCCTGCGGCACGCTCCTGCTGTGGCCGCCGCGCCCGCACCCGCCTGCCGCAGGCAGCGACCGCGTGGCCGCGGCGCGCGCCGGTCGCGGCGCCCCGGTGTTGCGTCAGGCGCAGCTGCGCAGCACCCCGCCCGCCTACACCGGTCTGCCGGCGGCGCGCCTGTCCGGGCTGGATGCGCGGGTGCCCGCCGGCACCCGGCTTGACTGGCAACTGCAGGTCAGCCCGGCGCCACGCAGCGTGGCGCTGCGGCTCAGCGACGGCCGCCTGATCCCGCTTGCCCGGCAAGGCGGCAGCGACCACTGGCAAGGCCACTGGATCGCCGAACGCCCCAGCCTGTATCGCATTTTGATCGACAACGCCCCGGCGGACCGCCAGCTGCATCGGTTGGACGTGTTGCCCGACCGCCCGCCGCAGGTGCGCGTGCTCGCGCCCGAACAGAGCCTGGTGCTGTGGACGCCAGCCAATGGCAGCTGGGCGCTGCGCTTCGAAGCCAGCGACGATTACGCCGTGGCCGCCGGCGCCGAGCTGCGGCTCACCCTGGCCCAGGGCAGCGGCGAAAACATCACCTTCACCACCCAGCGCCGCACGCTCACCGGCAGCGGCCCGGCCACCCGCCGCAGCTTCGCCACCACGCTGCAGCCGCAGGCCCTGGGCATGGCGGCCGGCGACGACCTGATCGCGCAACTCATCGTCCACGACACCCGCCAGCCCGGCCCGCAGGAAGGCCGCAGCGCCAGCGTGATCCTTCGCTGGCCGCCGCCGGAGCAGACCATGGCCACCAGCCTGGAGGCCAGCGTCAAGCAGACCCTGCCGGCGTACTTCCGCAGCCAGCGCCAGATCATCATCGACGCCGAGGCCCTGCTGAAGGAACAGCCGCGCCTGGACGCGGCCACGTTCCTCAAGCGCTCCGACGCCATCGGCGTGGACCAGCGCCTGCTGCGGCTGCGCTACGGCCAGTTCCTGGGCGAAGAGAGCGAAGGCGCGCCGCAAGGTCCGCCGACCGCCGACGCGCCACCCACCAGCGACGCCCCCGCCGACGATCTGCCCACTGCCGACATGCCCACCGCCGATGCGCCAAGCGCGCCCGCCGCTGCTGCAGACACCCACGCGCACGCCGGGCATGACCACGACGATCACGACAAGGCCAGCACCGCCGAACCCAGCGCCGCCGCGCTGGACGACCACGACCACGACCACGGCGGCGGCAACGGCCGGCCCGAACGCAGCAGCTTCGGCCAGGCGGAGAACGTGCTGGCCGAGTACGGCCATACCCACGATCACGCCGAGGCCGCCACCCTGCTCGACCCGCAGACCCGCGCCCTGCTGCGCGCTGCGCTGGACCAGATGTGGCAGTCCGAAGGCGAGCTGCGCCAGGGTCACCCCGAGCGCGCCCTGCCTTACGCCAACAAGGCGCTGGGCTTCATCAAGCAGGTGCAACAGGCCGAGCGCATCTACCTGGCGCGGGTCGGCACGCAGCTGCCGCCGATCGACCCCAGCCGGCGCATGAGCGGCAAGCGCGATGGCATCGGCCCCGGCCCCGATGCGCTGGATGCGCGCACCCGCCCCGACCCGCAACCGATGGCGCTTTGGCAGGCCTTGGGCGAGGCCGCACCCATGCACGATGCCGCCGCGCTGGATGCCTTCGCGCGCTGGCTGGCCGCCCACGAGCGCCAGCTCGATGCGCCGCTGGATCTGGCCGCCGCCGTCGAGACCCTGCGTGCCACGCCCGACTGCGCCCGTTGCCGGCAGCACCTGCGCGCGCTGCTCTGGCCGGTGCTGGTGCGCCCACCGGCCGCCGTGCAGCCGCGCGCGGCCCCCGATGCCGGCGGCCAGCGGTATCTGGATGCCTTGCACGCACAGGAGCGCCGCTGATGCCCGCCTGGTTCGTCATCGTCCTGCTGGCCCTGATCACGCTGCTGGCGTGGTGGCGCCTGCGCGCTGCGCGCATCGCCGGCTGGCGCAAGGCCGCCCTGCTCGCCCTGCAACCGCTGTGCGCCGCGCTGCTGTACTGCACGCTGCTCCCGCCGCCGCTTCCCGGCCGCAGCGGCACCCTGGTGGTGGCCACCGCCGGCGCCGGCAGGGCCTCGCTCGCGCTGGCGCCCGGCGACCGTCTCATCGCGCTGCCCGAAGCACCGCCCGGCCTGCGCAACGCCAAGCGCATGCCCGATCTGGCCACCGCATTGCGCCGCCATCCCGGCACCACCGGGCTGCGCATCGTTGGCGCCGGCCTGCCCGCGCGCGACCGCGACGCGGCACGTGGCTGGCCGCTGCACTACAGCGCGCCGCCCCCCACCCCGGGCCTGACCGAGCTGGTCACCCCGCCGCTGGCGGCGCCGGGTGACGACGTGGCCATCGCCGGCCGCATCACCGGCCTGCCCGCAGCCACCGTCGAACTGCTGGACCCGGCCGGCCGCCGCGTGGACCTGGTCGCCCCCGACAGCGCCGGACGTTTCCGGCTCACCGGCAGCGTGCGCGCCGCCGGCGACAGCGTCTTCGTGGTGCGCGTGCTCGGCCCGGACGGGCGCCCACGCGACCGGGCCGATGTGCCGGTGTCGGCCGTCGATACGCCTGCCGCCGCCCTGTGGATCCTTGCCGGCGCGCCGCAGCCGGAGCTCAAGTACCTGCGCCGCTGGGCACACGACGCCGGCCTGCAGCTGCACAGCCAGATCGCCACCGGCGGCGGCGCGCAGTTGGGCGACGCCCCACGGGTGCTGGACGCCCCCACGCTGGACCGCACCGACCTGCTGGTCATCGACGAACGCGCCCTGGCCGCGCTGTCGCGCGCGCAACGCATGACGCTGCGCGCCGCGGTCGAGCGTGGCCTTGGCCTGCTGCTGCGCCTGACCGGACCACTGGACGCCGTACAACGCAGCGCCGTTGCCGAGCTTGGTCTGCCGCTGCGTGGCGATGACGCCGGCGCGCCGGTGCAGATGGCGGCTGCCCTTGCGCCGCAGCCTGCCTCGGCGATGGCGCAGCAACCCGCTACAGGGGCCGACGGGAGCGCAGTGCCGGCATTGCCCGTGCTGGAACGTCGCACTCTGGTGCCCGATGCAGACGACGCCATCGCCGTGCTGCGCACCGCCAACGGCACGCCATCGGCATGGTGGCGTGCGCATGGGCGCGGACGGATCGGCCTAATCACCCTCACCGACAGCTACCGCCTGGTGCTGCAGGGCCACCCCGCACTGCACGCCGCGCTGTGGAGCCAGACGCTCTCGCCCCTGGCCCGCGCCCACCCCGCACCACGCCTGGCCACCCGCACCGGCTGGCGCAACCAGCGCATCGGCGTGTGCAACCTGGGCAGCGCAGCACAGTTGCAGGCGCCCGACGGCACCACTGCCCCGTTGCCACCGGACCCGGCCACCGGACCGGCGGCCTGCGCCGGCATCTGGCCAGAGCACACCGGCTGGTATCGCTGGCAGGACGCGCACCGCGGTGGTGCCCTTTACATCCGTGCCCCCGCCGACGCCCCCGCGCTGTCTGCCAACACGCAACGCGACGCCACCCTGGCGCTGGTCACCCCCAGCAATGCCACCCGCCAGGCGCAGCCCGCACCGCAGCCCGGCCCCCGCTGGCCGTGGTGGCTGGGGTTTGTAGTGGCCGCCGCGCTGCTGTGGTGGCTGGAGCGGCGGCGTGCGGATCGCCCGGCGCCTGCGGGCAGGCAGGGGTAGGCGTCACCGCGCGCGTGGCCGGTGTGCGCTGGCTTCCCGCGCGCCACTGCGGGCACGCGCGTTCGCTGTGTCGCTGCGGGTCTGGGTCGGTTCAATGCACAGTTCAGCACCGATGCCGTTTGCTACGTGCGCCGCACATCGCCGGCAGGAAGGGGTGCAGTGCGAGGCGTTCACGGCGGTCACTTGGGGCGAGAATCGCTTAAGCGGCATTGGCGCGTGTGCGTTGGAGTGCCTGCGCTACCAGCGCGGGCCGGGCGCGGAGCGGGAATTGGGGTGAGGGTACGGGCGAAGCCTGGTTGGCCCGCACTGCAGGCTTCGCCCGAACCCTCATCCGCCCTTCGGGCACCTTCTCCCGGAGGGAGAAGGGAGCGTGTGGTCGACAGCGTCGTGTGTTCGAGCACCTTGAGGCCTGCACGACACCGCGAGGGGCTGGGGGGTTTTTCTGGCGTGTCGGTGACGCGCTCGTGGCGCCGATGCATGGCCTTTGCTCGGAGATCGACCGGGCTTTGCATCGCTACTCCCGACGCGGCGGAGGCTACCCGCGTCGCCACACGCGGCAGTGATTGTTCGCCGGCATTGCTACGTCGTCGATCAGCTGCAACCCAACCGATGCTGCCAGCGCATCCACCGCTTCGGCATCACGGATGCCCGATGCAGGGTCGCGTTCGCGCAGCATCGCGTCGAAGGCGCGGTTGCTGTCGCTGGTGAATCGCCCATCGCGGTTGAACGGGCCGTAGATCGCCAGTACCGCATCCGGCGCCATCACGGCCGACAGGCCCGCGAACAGTGCCTGTACCTGCGGCCAGCCCATGATGTGCAGCGTGTTGGCGCTGTAGACCGCGTCGTAGCCATGCCCGCCATCCGGCAGCACCGGCAATGGCGGGCATGGCGCAAGCCCGGGCGCCGGCGTCGGCACGGCCTGCAGCGCAATCGGCGCCAGCATGTTCGGTAACCCTGCTTCATCCAGCCACTGCTGCATGCCTGGCAAATGATCGGCGTGGTCGCTGGCCTGCCACTGCAACCACGGCATCGCCGCGGCAAAGTGCACGGCGTGCTGGCCGGTGCCTGCACCGATTTCCAGCACGTGGTGGCGATCGGCGAAATGCCGCTGCAACACCGCAAGAATCGGATCGCGGTTGCGCGCGCAAGCGGGTGAGAACGGCTTGGAAATGGTCATGTGTCTTTATAGCCTTCAGCGATTATCCGCCACGGCGCAACTGCGTGATCTGCGCCGCTGCCGTGCCGATCAGGGAAATAGTGCGAAAAAATGGTGACTGTGGAAAAGGTATCGCAGCACCCACGTACTGAGCGACTGGTCACAAACAACGTACGCACTCTAAAAATGTTTGGAATGAATTGATGAAAATGTTTCAAACTTTGTTTATTCGAGAAAATTCTTCTTCAAAAGCGAAGCTACGGTCAATGAGAAAATCATACTCATATAGTGTGCGACTGCATCGTTCGATCGATGCACTCGACCGACACTCAACGACCACGCATAAGAGGCCTAGATATGAAATCTCGCCATGATCGATTCCTGAGTTCCAGAGCACTGGCGCTCTGCGTGCTTTTCGCCGCTACGCTTTCGACTGTGCAACACGCCCAAGCGCGCGATATCGGCGTGGTCAGAGTGACAGGCACTGTTACCGGAGATCCAAGAAATGCAAGGCCTACCAACCAAGAAGTCTTCAATTCGCTCTGGGGCGCAGGTTACGCCGCTTGCAGGACCCGAAACGGCGCCACGAAGTCGATAGCCTTGAGACGGGTGGCTGTTCCGCAAAGCAGTCTGACCGGAAGATGGGAAAATGTCACTGCAGAATGGGTATGCCGCGACACCCCATGACGCCCAGCTCGGAAAATCCAGTCATATTCGGCTGATGTTTGTTGTCGAAAGGCACGTTTCTGCTGGTTTGCCAATATCTTGGGACGCTGGAAGATGATTGGCGTTGCGCGCCGCGGATCGCGGCGCGCGTTAGAAGAAGACTCTTTTCACCGCGGCACAGACAAGGCCTCGTACGCCTGCCGCACTGCCTCTTCGCCGAACTGCCGTTCCAGCCGGCGCACGATGAAATGGCCGCGCGCCATCGCCTGGAAGTGGCGCATGAACACCGTGTTGAGCGTGGCACCGCTGACCGCGCCGACCAGGGGCACCGCCTGCACGGCGAGTTTTTCGCCCACGTTGACCGAGAACTTGGCAGCCACGCGCGCGACCAGCGACACCAGCGCCGGTGCGCCCTTGCTGGCAAAACCGTGCGCGGCCACGTGGCGGGCGGCGGCGCTGAGCTGCTGGGCCATCGCTGCACGCACCGCGAAATAGCCCGACTCGGCGCCGTCATCCACCACGCTGCGGCCGCCGTGCGCCAGCACTTCCAGGCAGGCCAGCGCGGTCTCCGGGTCCTGCAGCGATTCGTCTTCGGCACGCGCGATGTCGGCAATGGAGCGCAGCATCACGGTGGTGGTCAGCGGCAGCTCCACCATCAACCCCGGCAGGCCGAAAAACCCGCCAGCGCCGCCGGCCACCGCCACCGCCATGGTGTGGCGCGTGGTGGTCGCCGGCTGCAGGGGCTCGGTCTTGCCGCGCAGGCTCAGCAGCGCCGACTTCATCGCCACCTGCAGCGCGCGGCGGGTCACCCCGTCGATGCTGCGGGTCACCATCCTGGGCAGCCGCCTGGTGAGCAGGCTCTCGATCGGCGCGCCCAGGGCGTTGGCCAGTTGCGCCGCCACACCGGGGTTTTCCAGCAAGGCGTGGGCGGTGGCCAGGTCGCGCTGCGCGGCAGCGTCCATCACCGGTATCGGAAGCGTGGTCATGCCTGCTCTCGCTCGTAAGGGGCCTGGGCCGATGGTACCCAGCCCCGCGTGAGCGTCGGACGAGCGGCGTGCGCAAACTTCGTTACCGCTGCAGATGCCGGCAAAATGCGCGATCATCGGCGTCCACGCAGGCAATGCCCACCAGATGAACCGTGAGATCCGCCACAGCATCGTGATTGCCGCCGCGCCGGAAGTGGTGTCCGCCGCGCTGTCCGAGCCCACCCAGCTGGCCCGCTGGTGGACCCGTGAGGTGCGGCTGGTGGACGGCCGCGTGTGCCTGGACTGGAGCGGGCACGGCTGGCAGGTGGAGCTGCGCATCGACGACGGCGCCGACCACCGGCTGGTGTGCTGGCACTGCGAGCGCTCCAACATGCTCGACACCCTGGCCTGGGAAGGTACGGTGATGCGCTTCGATCTGATCTCCACCAGCCAGGGCACGCGGGTGGAGTTCGTGCAGTCCGGGTACCGCGAGTCGCCATGCTTCGACGCCTGCTCACAGGGCTGGCAGTATTTCCTGGGCAGCAGCCTCAAGCGCTACGTCGAAACCGGGGAAGGCACGCCCTATCCGGACGTGCCCGACCCCCGCAGCCCCGCGCGCTAACCGCGCGCCGTGCCGCTAGGCCGTGCGCGGCTGGCCCAGCGACGGTGCCGCGGGCACCGGCAACTGCGCATCCACCGTCACCGGGCTGTCGGACTGCAGCAACGCGCGCGCTTCGGCATCGCTGGCCACCGCCGGCGGCGAACCCCGCAGCGGCAGGCCGGCGGTCTCGCGCACGAACAGCATGGTCACCAAGCCGACCGCCGCCGCACCCATCAGGTAATACGCCGGCACCAGCGGGTCGCCGGTGCGTTCCACCAGCCAGGCGGTCACCAGCGGCGTGGTCCCGCCGAACAACGACACCGACACGTTGAAGGCGATCGACAGGGCGCTGTAGCGCACCGGGGTGTAGAACAGCGCCGGCAGCGTGGACGGCATCGAACTGGTGAAGCACACCAGCGCCAGGCCCAGCAGCATCAGCCCGGCGAAGATCAATCCATCGTGGCCGCTGCCGATCAGCAACAGGCACGGGATGGCCAGCGCAAACAACGCAATGCAGGCGCCGATGATCATCGGGCGCCGGCCCAGCTTGTCGCTGAACAGGCCGCCGACGATATTGAGCGGCATCATCACCAGCATCACCAGGATGATCAGCAACAAGCCCTTGCTCTCGGCGTAACCCATCGTGACGCTGAGATAGCTGGGCATGTAGGTCAGCAGCATGTAGTCGGTGACGTTGAACACCAGCACCAGCCCCACGCACTTGAGCAGCTGCGGCCAGTGCAGGCGCAGCAAGGTCATCAGGCCCTGGCCGGCGGTTTCGCGCACGCGCTGTTCCGATTGCTCGGTGTAGGCGCGAAAGGCCGGGGTTTCTTCCAGCTTCATGCGCATGTACAGGCCCAGCAGACCCAGCGGCCCGGCGATGAGGAACGGCACGCGCCAGCCCCAATCCAGCATCTGCGCCGGGGTCACGCTCATGTGCAACGCGGTCACGGTGGCGGCGCCGGCGATATAGCCGCCCAAGGTGCCGAATTCCAGCCAGCTGCCCATCAGGCCGCGGTTACGGTCGGTGGCGTATTCGGCAATGAAGGTCGCCGCGCCGCCGTATTCGCCGCCGGTGGAAAACCCCTGCAGCAAGCGCGCCAGCAACAGCAGGGCCGGTGCCCACAGGCCGATGCGGTCGTAGGACGGAATCAGGCCGATGCTGAAGGTACCCAGCGCCATCAGGATCATCGTGGCCGCCAGCACCTTCTGGCGCCCGTAGCGGTCGCCCAGCGGGCCGAACACCATGCCGCCGATCGGCCGCACCAGAAACGCGACGGTGAAGGTGGCAAAGGTGGCGATCAGCTGCGCCGTGGGATTGCTCGCCGGAAAGAACACCTGGCCCAGCGTCACCGCCAGGTAGCCGTACACGCCAAAGTCGAACCACTCCATCGCATTGCCCAGCGCGGCGGCGCCGACCGCCCTGCGCAGCAGGCTGCGGTCCACCACGGTGACCTCGTCGAGGTGCAGTTGGCGGCGGCGTTTGAACCAACCGAAATGCGAACGGATCGCGCGCGTGTCGTGCATGAGCTTGGTCTCCAGACTGGCTTGCGGCCACCGCTACCCGCACGTCCCGGCACCTGCACAGGACACGGCACATCACGCATACACGGCACAGGCACATGCACTGGAGTGGCCGGAGGCATTCCCGGACGGCCGCGTCAACTCAGCGGCGCTGCGGGACAGATGACCAACGAGATGGGCGTATGCCCAAGGGCTTGATCAGTGCGCCATGTTACACCAGCGTGCAGATCGCTGCAGACGCGACTGCATATGGGGCTGGATTTGGGGTCTTTTTTGCGGGGTTTTGCAGACGGTCCACGCGCACACCACTGTGCACGCGCCTGTAGGAGCGCACCCGGGCGCGACGGCGGTATCGGTAATGCCCTTCGCGCCCCGGTACGCCCCATGGCAGTTAGCCGAGGCCAGCAATCAGCCGAGGTCGAGTGCCGACAACAGCGGCTGCAGGTCCTCGCGCGTTTGCGGGCGGACCGCGCGGGCGACTTCTTCGCCATCGCGCAACAGGATCACGGTGGGCCAGAGCTTGACGCGGAACGAGCGGCCCAGCGGGCGCCCTTTTCCATCTTCGAGCTTGCGGTACTCGATCGCCTCATAGCCACCCAGCAGTTTCTGCAGCAGCGGTTGTGCGGCAATGCAATGCCCGCACCAATCGGTACCGAATTCCAGCACCTGCACACCGCGATGCGCATCGATGTCGCTGCGCTCCGGTGCCTGCGTGGCGTAGTCGCGAACAAACCCCATCTGCACTGTCTCCGTGACGCTGAGTGAGAACACAGCATTGCGCGCAGGCGCACCTGTAACGTACCGGCGCCCGGGTACCGGAGTGTACGCGGCGTACATCAGGTGCCGGGCGCCGGCGGCGTGCGTATGCGCCACCGGCGCTGCGCCTGCCGCTTACGACAGCGCGCGCTGGATGTCTTCCAGCGGCAGGTTGGTCAGGTCCTTGGCCAAGTCGCCAACCAGCCGCTGCTGGGTTTCCCTGTGCAGCAGGGGGCGCACGCGGCCCAGCGTGGTCGGGTCGGCCACCAGCACCAGGTGCGTGTACTCCTGCTTCAATGCCCCATCGTTCAGGGCCTTGGACAGCTGCTTGGCAAACGTCATCTCGTCCAGGTCTGCCTCGGTGAGATCCTGCGGTGCCTTGCCGGCCGGGCCATCGTCGTCGACGTTCTGCACGTCGGTGCGCGCGTGCTGGCGCAGCACGACCTTGGCTTCGTTGCCGGTATTGGTGAACCAACGCGCTTCGCCGCCGTCGGCCACCACGACCAAGGCACCCTGCGGAATTTGCAGACTCATCCGATTTCTCCTGTTTCGATGATCGGTGCGGCGTGTGCCGCACCCAGTCGGCCTCAACCTAGGTCAGCAGATGTAAGCAAGGTGCCTAGCCGGCGTCAGCGCGGCGTTAGTGGCGCTGCCAATGGCGGCGGCGGCAGCCCCAGATGGCGGCTGAAAAAGCGCGCCATCACGCGCAACACCTGCTGGCATTCCGGCAAGTTCTCGCAGCGACCCCATCGGCCCAGCCCCCGGTGTCGGCACGAATGCGCGGCGCCACGCGGTATCCAGCAATGCCGTCAGGCTCGCTCAGCGGCCTGCGTTGGGCGTGCACCCTGCGGCCGGCGTGCGCCGTTCAGTGCGGTGTTTGCCCGGGAATGGAGGTGGGCGTGCCGAGCGCCTCCTGCACATACAGGCGCTTGACCAGCACAAACGCCACCACCGTCAGCGGCGCGGCCAGCAACACGCCGGCCGGCCCCAGCAGGATGCCGATGCCGAACAGCGAAAACAGCAGCAACACCGGCGGCAGATCCACCGTGCGTTGCTGGATCAGCGGCAGCAACAGGTTGCCTTCGATCTGCTGCACCACCACGAACAGACCCGCGGTGGCCAGCGCCATCTGCGGGCTGACCGTAAACCCGAGCAGGATGGCCGGAATCGCCGCCACGACCGGCCCGACGATCGGCACGAAATCCAGCAGGCCGGCAACGATGCCCAGCGCCAACGCACCGGGGATGCCCAATGCCCACAGCCCCAGCCCGGTGAGCACGCCCACCACCGCCATCGCCATCAGCTGGCCGCGCAACCACAGCCGCAGCGCGGTGCCGCTGGCCTGCAGTGCCTCGTCGGTGGTGGCGCGCGCGTGCGCCGGCAGCAGCAGCAAGACCCCGCGCCGGTACAGCTGCGGCTGCGCGGCCAGATACACCGCGCCGGCCAGCACCAGGAACAGGTTGGCCACACCGCCGGTGATGCTGAGCGCAAACGCACCGGCGCGTGGGGCCAGGTTGGACACACGTGCCGGCGCCTGGCGGGTGAGTTCTTCCAGTGTCGGCCCCAGGGGCCCGGCCGCCACCCAATCGTGGAAGCGCGTCCACGCCTGCGGCAACGTGCGTTGCAAGGCTCCCACTTCCGAGGCCAGCTGCGAGCCGAACAGCCACAGCAGTGCGATAAATCCCACCGTCAGCACCACCACCACCAGGGCCAGCGCCCACCCGTCCGACACGCGCGTGTGGCGCGTTACCCAGCTGGCCAACGCCCGCAGCAACACCGCCACCACGATCGCGCCGAAGACCATCAGCAACAGGTCCGACAACGTCCACAGCATCCACGCGCACGCCACCAGGGCCAGCACGATGATCACACGGACGGCAAAGGCGCGGAGATCGGAAGAAGGCATGGGCCACTCACTGCAAAAACAAGCCCGGAGCCTAGCGAAGCCAGCGAGAAGAACGTGTCGCCACACCGTGCAACAGCGCCGCACGCGCCAGTAACGGCGCTGTTTGAACGCACCACGCCGGCTGCCACACAGCGTCGGCGCGTGGATGTGCCGCGCACTGTGGGCCGCTGACACGTAGGGCCAATGCGGCGCACTGGCACCAGTGCGCCTGTCGTGGGTGATGCCAATACCCTCCATCCGCGCACGCATCGCACTGCCTGAGTCGCAAGCCGCTCTTCGATTCCCGATTCCCGATTCCCGCCCCGGCCTTGCGCCAAGTCTGGCTAGGGTCCCGCTGCGGCGACGCGACTCAGTCGACCGGCCTAGCCTGCTCGGCCCGCACCTGCCGCACCGCCTGCACCGCCGAGCGGGTCAGCGGCGTGGGCAGCGCATCGAGCGCAAACCAGCCGATGTCCAGCAGCACCTGCGGCTCGCGCAACTGTGCTTGTTCGCTGCCATCGATGCTGGCCAGATACACCGGCGCCACCCAGTGTTGCGGCGGGTCCATGTCCGGCTCGAAGTGGCTGACCACGCACAGCACCCGCTGCGGGTGCACCTGCAGGCCGGTTTCTTCCAGCACCTCGCGCACCACGGTGGCTTCCACGGTCTCCATCCAGTCCACCTTGCCGCCGGGCAGCCCCCAGTGCCCCTGCTCCGGCGCGCGCCCGCGCAACACCAGCAGCAGGCGGCCATCGGCACGCTGGATAAAGGCGCCACAGCCAACGCGTGGACGTAGATCGGAAGTGGGCATGGCGCATCTCGCAACAAGGCCGGCTAGTGTCACAGATGTTGCCGATATGGTCAGCGCGCGGTACAGCGATATGCGCAGCGCGGCGAGCTTTTGGGCGCGGCGCGTGCCTGGTGGTCGAAGTGCACCTGCCGGCATGCGTTGCGGATCACGCGCGACGAACTGCACTGCCAGACGCGGCATGGCCATGCCGCCCGTGCCACGTGAGAGGTGGCATGGGTGTGGATACGCTTGCGGCGCAGTTCACATCGCCGGCGTTGCGTTGCGAGCGCAGCCGCATACCGCGTCGTCGGACTGCAATCGCACCGGCACGTGCCGGCGAAGATCTGCAGCTGCCGTTCTCGCCACTCGACATTGCCTGATGGCGTCGTAGGTGGGCGTTCAATCACCAACATCTGTTGGCACGTCGATAACACCGCCTTAGCGCCGCGTTGGCGAGGATGACGCCCTTCCGCGCCGGTGCGGCGCGCACTGTTGGAGGTGATATGTCCCGTATCCTGGTGATCGGCGGTCATGGCAAGGTCGCGCGTTTGCTCACGCCGCTGCTGGTGCGTGGCGGGCATCACGTGACTGCGGTGTTCCGCAACCCCGAGCACGAAGGCGATGTCATCACCGATGGCGCCACGCCGGTGGTGTTCGACATCGAACATGCGGATACCGCGGCCATCGCCGCGCAGCTGGCCGGGCATGACGCGGTGGTGTGGTCGGCCGGTGCCGGCGGCGGCGATGCAGCGCGCACCTATGCCGTGGACCGCGATGCGGCGATCCGCTCGATGCACGCGGCCGAGCAGGCACGCGTGCGGCGCTATGTGATGGTGTCGTATCTCGGGGCCGGGCTGGAACACGGCATCGGCCCGGACGACGGGTTCTTCGCCTATGCGCAAGCCAAGGCCGCGGCCGACGCGCATCTGCGCAGCACCGTATTGGACTGGACGGTGCTGGGCCCCGGCCGGCTCACCCAGGATCCGCCTTCCGGCCGCATCACCCGCGACCCCGGCAGCGACGCCGACGGCGGTGTGTCGCGCGCCAACGTGGCCCAGGTGATCGCCGCCGCACTCGCCACCCCGGCAAGTATCGGCAAGACGGTGGGGTTCATCGACGGGCAGACCCCGATCCAGCAGGCGCTGTCGCAGCTGGACTGAACGCCGGGCATGGCGATCGCGGCAAGGCGCGCCGTGTCTGGCGCTGATTGAAGGTCTGCCACCCGTACCGCGAGATGACGTTCCACCGGCCCTGTGCCCCGGGGCCACACGCCGGCTCGGCCCAGGGCATAGCGCGTCGTACGCCGGTGGGAGGCTCCCGTTATCATCACCGCACACCACGGTGGCGTGGACCGGCGCCTGCACCAATTGGTTTCTGCGCCTTGCCGCGTCATGTACGGCTGCACAAATGAAAACAGACACCGCGCGCTGCACGGTGCCTGTCGAAGGTGGTCCAACTGCGGATGCCTGCACCCTTTAAGCTGCCTAGATGCTCTAGAACTGCACAGCTGGTGACACATGGTGGGGGGCGGTGCGTTAGCGCCACGTGCAGTGCCGCGGTCAGCTTGAAGACATCCCGCTCATTGCTGCACTGCGGGCAAAGACACGCGCGCCTTGCAGCGCTTGCCCATGCGCGCCATTGCGGCAGCCGGGCGGCAGTGCAGGCAGCGGTGACTGCATGCACGCACGCTAAACGCCAGCGCGCCTACCGACCGGTCACGCGCTCCACCACTGCGGCGCTCGGCCAACGGCCAGTTGTTCCGCGCGCGGGCATGCGCCGGCGATGCCGACACTCCAGACAACGCGCGCGCCGCGGGTGCGGATGACCAGTCGTCAGCACCACGCGCCAGTCAGTGCCGCACGGCAACGGCATGCACCATGCCCGGTGCAATGCAGCGCCTGCCTGCACCGGTACGCTAGCCGCGCGGCAGGCCGCGCGGCAGGCCGTGCGTCGCCAGCGCCGCTGGCAAGCGCCGCCGTAGCGCAGCGTGCCCGGTAGCTGCGCTGCGCATTGCCGCCATGCCCGCCATCGCCGATAGTCGCAGCACTGATCAGACGACTGCCTATGATGCTTGTGACCGTGGTGCTGCTTGCTGCCGGACTGATCGCTGTCGCGATGATCGTCGGTGCCCTGGTGTGGATGCACATGCGCCAACGCGCGCCCACGCCGGTTGCCTCGGACGCGCCCACCACGCGGCCGGCCCGTGCAGCGGCGGCCGCCACACCCGTCGCGGCTTCCTCCCACAGCCACACCGCCCCCGTGCCGCAGCCAACGCACGGCGTGGCGCCCCCCTCGCCAACCGACCCGCCACCGATGCGGCCGCTGCTGCGGCGCATGTATGCCGCGGTGATGGCCAATCCGTCGTTGGCCAATGCCAGCCTGCCCGGCGACCCCGCCCAGCTGGCGGTGCTGGAGGCCGTCGGCAACGCACTGGCGCATGTCGATCTGCGTCCGCAGCTGTTGCCGCGTCGCCCACACCTGTTGCCGCAGTTGATGCGTGCGGTCAACGACCCCGATGCGTCCGGCCGCGGCATTGCCGCCATCATCGCGCAAGACCCGGCATTGGCCGCCAACCTGCTGCGCATCGCCAACAGCGCGCTGTATCGTCCGCAGGGCGGCCCGCTGGAAAGCCTGGAGCGCGCAGTGGTGCATATCGGCACCGAAGGCGTGCGCCAGATCGTTGCCGCAGCGGTCATGCAGCCGGTGCTGAGCCTGGACGGTGGCCTCCACGCGCGCCTGCCCGCAGCGGTGTGGGACTACGCCCTGCGCACCGCCGCCGCCGCAGCCGCCTACATGCGCGAACGGGGCGGGGACACCTTGTCGGCACAGCTGGCCGGCCTGTTGCAGGGCCTGGGCGCGGTGGTGATCCTGCGGGTGCTGCGCGATACCTACGCCGAGCGCCCGGGCCTGCCCTACAGCCTGGAGATCGCCGCCGCCCTGGTCGAACGCCACACCGCGGCGGTGGCCAAGACCATCGCCACCACCTGGGACCTGCCGGCAGCCCTGGGCACCGCCCTGGACGAACAACGCCCCGAGCACGACACCACCCTGCTCGCCAGCCCGTTGGGCCGTGCCCTGCGTTACGGCCGCCTGGCCGCCGTGCTGGCCATGCTGGCCCGCCATGGCGCCGAGCAGGAGGAGCACGCGCTCAGCGTGCTGTCCACGCTGGAGCCGGACCAGGCGGCCAACGCCGCGCTATGGCAACGGCTGGTGGCCTCCAGCGTGGAGTGAGGCCGGCCGCTTCGCGCCAGGTCGGGCACACGCAGGCAGGCAAGCGCCTGCATGGCGCCGCAGCGCTCAACCCTCGCTTGCAATCATCTCCTTCACCCGCGCGGCAAGCACGCTCACGCTGAAGGGCTTGGCCAGCACCGCCATGCCCGCTTCCAGATGGCGGTCGTTCAATTGCGCGTGTTCGGCAAAGCCGGTGATGAACAGCACCTTGAGTTTGGGCCGGCCCACGCGCGCGGCATCGGCCATCTGCCGGCCGTTCATGCCACCGGGCAGCCCCACGTCGCTGATCAACAGATCGATCCGCACCGGCGACTGCAGGATGCCCAGGCCCGCGGCGCTGTCGACGGCCTCCAGCACGGTGTAGCCCAGCTCTTCCAGCACCTCGGTGAACAACAGGCGGATGGACGGTTCGTCGTCGACGATCAACACGGTTTCACCGGCCAGCGAGGGCGCCAGTTCCAGCGTGGCGGCACCGCCGTCGCTGCTGTCGTCGGCACCGGCATGCCGCGGCAGGTAGATGCACACCGTCGAACCCTTGCCCACTTCCGAATGGATGCGCACCTGCCCGCCGGATTGCTTGGCAAACCCGTAGATCATCGACAGGCCCAGGCCGGTGCCCTCGCCGATCGGCTTGGTGGTGAAGAACGGATCGAACGCGCGCGCCACCACGTCCGGCGGCATGCCGGTGCCGGTATCGCTCACGCACAGCGACAGGTAGTGGCCTTCCGGCATGCCCAGCTGCTGGCCCATCTCGCGGTCGATCCAGCGGTTGCTGGTCTGCACGCACAGGCGCCCGCCGTCGGGCATTGCATCGCGCGCGTTGATGCACAGGTTGAGCAGCGCGTTCTCCAGCTGCGGCGCATCCACCAGCGCCAGCCACAGCTCGGCCGCGGCAAGGTTTTCCACGCAGATCCCCGGGCCCACCGTGCGCTGGATCAGCTCCAGCATGTCCACCACCAGCCGGTTGACGTTGGTCGGCTTGGGCAACAGCGTCTGCCGCCGCGCAAATGCCAGCAGCCGGTGGGTCAGCGCAGCCGCTCGCGTGGTGGCGCCCTGCGCGGTGGCCACGTAACGCTCCAGGTCGCGGAAGCGGCCTTGTTCGATCCGCAGGCTCATCAGCTCCAGCGCGCCGGAAATGCCCGCCAGCAGATTGTTGAAGTCGTGCGCCAGCCCGCCGGTGAGCTGCCCCACCGCTTCCATCTTCTGCGATTGGCGCAGCGCCTCTTCCACCGTCATCAACTCGCGCGTGCGCTCGGTGACCCGCTGCTCCAGCGTGTCGCTCAGCTCGCGCAGTGCTGCCAGCGCGCGGTCGCGCTCTTCCGACAGTGCGTGGCGCGCCTCGATGTCCAGCAGCACGCCGGGAAACCGCAGCGGCGTGCCGTCGGCGCCCTTTTCGACCCGGCCATTGGCCTCCAGCCAGTAGTACTTTCCGTCGCGCCGCTTGACCCGGTACTGGTGCGCGTAGGCACCGCCGCGGGCGATGGCTTCGCCAATGGCCACGCGCAGCCCCTCGCGGTCGTCCGGGTGCACGGTCTGGATCACCTGCTCCAGCGACAGGCCGGTGCGTCTAATGGACGGATCGAAGCCGAAGTTCTGCGCAAACGCCTCGTCCACCGAAAACGCGTCGGTGGGCAGGTCCCAGATCCAGGTACCGATGATCGCCCCGGCCGCCAGCGCCAGCTGCACGCGCTCGGCATTGCGGCGCGCCACGGTTTCGGCCTCCAGCGCGCGATCCCGCTCGCTGGTGCGGTTCACCACCTCGTGCACCAGGTGGGTGTTCTCGTTGCTCAACATCGCGTGCTGGATGTCGCGGTTGCGGTCGGCCGCCACCTGCGCGGTGGTTTCGATGGCGATATTCATCAGCCCCACGATGCTGCCGTCTTCGCCGCGGATCGGCGAGGCGGTGGCATTCCAGTAGGTCATCTCGTTGACGCCGTTGCGCAGCATCGGCAAGGCGATGACCCCCTGGCCGAAACCCTCACCGGTTTGCATCACCCGGGCGAAGTCCTGTGCGATGGGCGCGTAGGTTTCCTTCCACACCTCGGTCACCGGCTGGCCCAGCGCCTGCGGATGACGCTCGCCCATCGATTGCACGTACACGTCGTTGTAGAGCAGGCGCAGCTCCGGCCCCCACAGCACCGCACCGAGGAGGGTGGAGTTGAGCACCACCGACAACGACGAGCGCAGCGACTGCGGCCAGGTCTCCGGCGCGCCCAGCGGCGTGGCGGCCCATTCGTGTGCACGCATCAACGCGCCCATCTCGCCGCCCCCCGCAAGAAACTCCAGGCCGGCGGACTCGGTGGCGGGGCGCTGTGTGCTCACGTGACGGCATTGCCTGGCGGAAAGTGCGCGCATTGTGGCACGCAGCGACCTCAGCAAGCCGTGCAGACGCGCGCGTGCCCCGCGGTGGCGCTGCGCGCCAGCTGGGCGTGCTGACGCGGGGATGACGGCATGCCCACGTCGCACTCACGTCCTGCGGGTACAGACTGGGCTGCAACATCCCCAACCGTATGAGGCACCCCGTGGACAAGAACCGTATCGAAGGTACCGCCAAGCAGGTAAAGGGTTCCATCAAGGAAACCGTTGGCCGCGTCACCGGCGACAAGAGCACCGAGCTGGAAGGCGCTGCCGAAAAGAATGTCGGCAAGGTGCAGAACAAGGCTGGCCAGGTCGCCGACAAAGTGCGCGACGCCGCCAAGTAACGCTGGCAGGTCAGCACCGTAGGCAGGCATTACGCCCGCCGCGCTGAAGCAGCGGATTGGCCGTCAAGCGTCACGCACGACGACGTAGACGGTGCATTCCACTTCGGCGAGAGATCGCACCAACGCCCCGACATGATCGGGGCGTTGGCGTTTTAGGGTTTGGAAATGGTTTTTGATTTACCGGGCTGACGGCCAGGATTGTCTGCGTGTCGCCGCAACGGTGATCAAGCCACGTGCACGCGCACAACGCGCTCCCTGGACTGTGTCCTAAACGCCGGGCTTGCGCCCGCGTGCAGCGGGCCGCTTTGCAACGCTGTCGCCATGTTGCTGCCACCACGCGGTCAGCGCTTCCATCGTTGGGCCCAGTCCGCGTGCCTTTGGCGTGATGGCGTATTCCACGCGCGGTGGCACCTGCGCAAACACGGTGCGCGTGATCAGGCCATCTGCTTCCAGCTCGCGCAATTGCGCGGTGAGCATGTGTTGGGTAACACCAGGGATGGCCTTGCGAAGCTCGCCGAAGCGATACACGCGCTGATTGAGCAGCCACATGATTTCCAGTTTCCATTTACCCGACAACAGTGCAAACGCACGGCGCATTTCCTCGTGCATATTGATTGCGCCCGCTGCATTGGTCTGCTTTTTCATACTAAACGCCTGATATTCATCCTACTTTTCAAGCGTCATCTTAGACGACATTCTGCGCGCACCTGGCAACCACCTGTCGCACGGCAGAACTCCATGAACACCCTCTACACGTACTGGGCCAGCACCGCATTGCTGTCGGCGCTCTATCTGACCTCTGCCGCCGTGTATCTGGCAAAAGGCGATGTCGTGCGCAAGGCGCAGGCAGCGCTGGGGTATTCGGCGCCGCTACTGGTGCCTTTCATGATCGCCATCAAACTGCTGGGCCCACTGGTGATCCTGTCGCGCGTCAACCTCGTGCTGAGCGAGCTGGCCTACGCCGGCATGTTCTATCACCTGCTCTTATCCGGCATGGCCCATCTGGGCGCGCGCACCCCCAAGGGCGCCATTCCGGCGGCACTGGGGCTGGTGGTGCTGGTGGCCTCGTTCACTACCCAGAACGCCGCACGCCACCCCGCATCACCGTATGCCGCGGTCGTCGCGGCATCCCTGAGCACACCCTGATCCCCGAAGGAGAACATCATGTCCCGACTCAACGGTAAGGTGGCCATCGTCACCGGTGCAGGACGCGGTATTGGCCGGGCAACCGCGAAGCTGTTCGCCGCAGAAGGCGCAAAGGTCGCCGTGCTCTCGCGCACCCCCGCAAACGTGGATGCAGTCGTTGCCGACATCACTGCTGCAGGCGGCACGGCACTTGGCATTGTCTGCGACATCGGCGAGGCCGCTCAGCTCACCGCAGCCATCGACACGGTGGCCGCCACCTACGGCGGCATCGACATCCTGGTGAACAACGCCTTCGACCCAAGCGTGCCGTTCTCCTCGATCCTCGAGCTGTCGGCGGAGCAGTTGCAGCGCAACCTCGATCTTGGCCCTGTCGCGTACCTGCGCGCGATGCAGGCGGCCTACCCCTACCTCAAGGCAAGCGGCGCCGGCCGCATCATCAATTTCGGCTCGATGGCCGGCGTGGTCGGGATGGCGGGCTACGGCCCCTACAACATGGCCAAGGAAGCCATCCGCGCCCTCACCCGCACTGCCGCCCGCGAATGGGGCGCGGACAAGATCACGGTGAACACCATCCTGCCGGTTGCGCAAACGTGGGGGCCAGAGACCAACGTCCCGGCGCCCACCAATCCGCTGGGCCGTTACGGCTCGCCGGAAGAAGACATTGCCCCGGTCGTGCTGTTTCTGGCCAGCGCCGACAGCCAGTTCATTACCGGGTCGAGCCTCACGCCCGACGGCGGCTCCCTCATCGACAGCGCCCGCTGACCGGACCCCATGACAAGGACACCTGCATGAAGATCCACGCAGTCACCATCGACACCGCCCACCCGCAGGCACTGGCCGCCTGGTGGTCACGCGCCCTGAAGATCGCCGTTGCCAACGACTACGGCACGGTGGTGCAACTGGCCGCGTCGCCGGACCTGCCGTTGTTCCAGTTTCAAAAGATCGACCACGTGCCGACCCAACGCAACCGCGTCCATGTCGATCTGAGGACGCCTGATCTGGACAGCGAAACCGAGCGCCTGGTTGCGCTTGGGGGAACGCTGGTGCAGACCGTTGCATTGCCGCAAATCCGCTACGCGACCCTCACCGACCCGGATGGCAACACCTTCGATCTCATCGCCCAATAGCGCGCCTGCGGCTAGACGCCATGCCGAACGGCAGCGCTGGCGGCAGCACCGATCCACTGCGCGATGCGTTGGCGGAGAGTGCCGCAGGTTCCATCTCGGCGGCGCTGGCAGCGGCGGTGCCTTGGCGTCTGTTCCCTTACGCCTGACAAGCGTCACTGCGTGGTACCACTGCACGGCGGAATGCGCCCCAATGGTCGGCGGCGCAATTTGCCGGCATCACTCACCCACAGCCGCACGGCAGGCAGCCAGAGCACGGCTGATGTGTTTTTCCACCATCTTGACCGAGATGCCCATGACGGCGGCGACTTCCGGGTAGGTGAGGCCGTCGAAGCGGTTGAGCATGAAGGCTTGGCGGCATTTGGGCGGCAGCGCGGGCAGCGTGTGGGTGTGCAGGTGCTGCAGGGTGCGGCGGGCGTCCACCAGTTGGTCCACCGCCGTGCCGGCGGCGGCGAGCGGTTCGCTGCCCTCCAGCGGCACGTGGCGGGAGGCGTGCCTGCGGTGGCGCGTGCGCCAATGCTCCAGCACCACGTTGTGGGCGATGCGGTACAGCAGCAGCTTGTAGCTGTGGATGTCGGGCGTGTTGCGGTAGGCCAGCAGGCGCAGCAGCGCTTCCTGGGCGAGGTCGGCGGCGGTGTGCGGGTCGCGCAGGCGCCGCCGCATGTAGGTGAGCAGCTCCGCCTGCAGCTCCACCACGGCCTGGTCGAAGCGTTCCCTGGCCGGCGCGCGCTCCTCGCGCACCTGCCAGCGCGTGGTGAAGCGGCCAAGCGCGTAGATGCCCGCCATGGGCGCGCGGGCCGGCAACTCGCGCACGGCGTAGGCGCTGCGGTGGCGCCACGGGCGGCTGCCGTAGCGCTCACCCAGCACCGCGCTTGCGGCGTATGCGCGCGCCGCGACCACCTGGCCGATGACACCGTGGCGGTCTGCACGCGACGCGCCGGTCATGCCCTCACTCATCATGCGACGTCTCCAGCAACGTGCCGAGCACATGCGGTGCGCGCATGCGCTGCGGCGTGATCAGCGAGGGTCTACAACGCTGATGACCAGCTCGCCATCGCGCTGGCGGATGTGCAGCTTGCTGCCGATGGCAAAGCCCAATTGTTCCAGCCAGCGGCCGCGCAGGCGCAGGGTGGGAATGCGCTGGTGACTGTCGGGATAGTACCCATAGCCGACGGTGCACTGCTGCGGCGCACGTGGGCGGCCGGGCCGCCGCGGTGTGCGGGGTTCGGCGCGGGGTTCGGGGATGGGCGTGCGCTCAAGGTACGGACGCGGCTGGATCGATGGATCCAGCGAGCGCCAGACGATTTCGGTAGGCGGCGGCACCGTGGCGCGCTTGCGCGCAGACGTGGAACGGGATGGGGATCGACGCATGGCAAAGCCCTCCTTGACGAACAAGCCCTGTCGCACGACGCGACGGGATGTCGGGAGGCTAGAAACCGCACACAGACGGCGGGCGTTTTCCCAAAGGGATTCGCATTAGCCGCTTTCCGACGCAAGTGTCACGCCGATTACGCATGCAAGAAACTGCAGGCACAAAAAACCCACCGGTTTGACGGAGGTGGGTGCCGCTGTGTGAGGAGTTTCTAGGCTCCTTGCAGCGAGATTGCTACGCGTTGGGTGGTGTGTCAACTGGTTGCAGCGACTCATTGCAGTGCTGCGCTTAGCCAGAGAATTCTTCTATGTAGGCGGCTTCCCCGCACCCGGACAGTCACCTCAGCTTGACCCTGCCCTGCGCCACCCGCACACTTCCAGCCGGAGCCTAGAAACTCCCCACACAGCGGTACCCACCTCCGAGTTTTGGTGGGTTTTTTGTGCTCGGCCATCTGGCTTGGCACTGCTCGGCGTTCCTACGCCGGGAGGGCGGCGAATACAACACCCGCAAGGGGAATAAGCCCGCCGGCTGTGTGCGGTTTCTAGCCTCCCGGCATCCCGCTGCGTTGTGCAGCGGGAGCTGCCTCACGGCAAGGAGAGCGGCATGCACAACGAACCGGGTTACTGGATGTCCGAAGGCACGCAATACCACCTGCTGCGCGTACGCGACCAACTGCGCCTGCTCGCCACCCTGGCCACACCACGTACCCGCGACGAAGCCGCGCTGGGGACGCCAACGATTCCACTGCAGCAATGGGCCCATTGCCTGCAGCACCTGGCCGAGCAGGTGGACGATGTGCTTGGGGATTTGAGTACCGCTCCCTAGCGCTGTGCCTGTCTGTGTCAGCGTGCCAGTCCCACGATCTACGGGCTGGCCGGTTTGGACGTGGGCGAGCACCTTGCCTTGTATCAACGCGCCGCGCCGGCGTACAAGACAACAATGACCCGCTTTCGCTCATTCACGCTACTGCTTTGCTTGGCACTGACCTCGGTGCTGCCGAGCGCGTGCACCCGGCCGTCTGAGAAGGCAGACGATCTGCCTGCTGCCCCATCGCCCGCACCCGCAGCACGTTCTGCACCAATCTTGTACACGTATTATTGGTTCGAGTTGGCCATCACCCTGCGACGCTAATGGCTAGGCGCCGCGGAGGCCTCGAGGCTATCTTTAGCAAGACTCGCATAGTAGCGGTTCGTCAATTCAGATTGCAGAAAATCGTCGTTCAAAATTTTGAGAAAAAGATCTTGAGAAACCTTCGTATCAAGTTTGAGCTTCGAGCCATCATCGCTTAGCCGAAATTTTCCTCGCAGCGTGGGATGATTCTCGACAAAAGCAATCACCTGAGCATTAGGGACAATACCCAGAACTGGGGAAGCTTTTGCGGCCCGGACAAGCTTACGAGAAAACGATATATCATTAATCCTATCCGTAAGTACCGCCGTGTCAACTACCAGATTGGACTTATCTATATTATCTATTCCCTGCACGGCTACATTTCGAACGGCCTCATGAAATCCAAAAAATCTTTCCAGCGTCTTGATGTCGACAATAAAGTATTCGCCATCAACACTCATAAACTCGAATTTTGAATTTATACGAAGGATATCATCCTCGAGCTTGACCAACCTATTTTCACTCCGGACAAGACCGAAGGTGCTATCGCGCTTGAGGAGCGCTACAGGATATTGATGCTTATAAATAGCTAACTGCTTCTGACCATGACCCAGAATAATTAGTATCCCTTCTAAATCTTGTAGCTCGTCCGTTTTAAAGCTGAACACCTCAAATTTGTCATTCTTTAGAACTTTTTCCAAACTCTTGATTTGATCTGGGATGTCAGGCAGATCATATCGATAAATGGCATTTGTGCGATCATCTGCACCAGATATATTTAACAATGATAATTCATCATTCAGCAGGACAGTTTTTTTAATGCTTTCTATAAAGTTACCAGCCAACTCATCAGATGCACTTTGATCAATGTCCGCAATTTTGATTGTTATCCCACCGTCTTTTTTGAGAATAAAGTAAAATTCGGCTGAACACGCATCGTCTAAAATCACATCGGATATCTTCGCCTTTAGTGCATCGAGACTCATCGGCTCCCCCTAGCGTAGTAAACACGATCATCTAACTCGAGAAACCTAACTTTATCTCCGTTACGGATCTGATCTTTGGTAATAAGAGTAATCTTTAGTTCTTCCCCGGTCCTTCGGGTCAGTTTAACTGAGTACAAACGAAATCCAAGCACCGCAAGAGTTGGGTTTGCATAGAATTTATCGGTCCTGACGTATATTATTCCAATAACAATCAGAAGGATCCCCAGTGCGAATAGATATCTTCCACTGGTTAGATTGAAGCAGATCAATGGAATTATGTAAGTTGTCAGAAACGTTAAGTGCTCATAGTTAATATCTTCGACACAAGAGACTTCAACAGGTATTGATTTGCTTCCGGCAATCTTGTAGTTGAACCTGAAGTAGTAGAGTGCACCCAGTGTTATCAGCAGAAAAGCGACAGCTGGCACCACATTTCTGGCTAATAATGCTTTCGCACCTATAAAACTGCAAGCAGGCTTAAAACAAAATGGAACATCAATCGTGACAACTATTATTAGTAAAAACAGGAGCCACAAAGACAGAATATAAAGCTCGAATTTCTCTAGAGTTTTATTTTTATTCATCACAAGGCACTGTCGGCTTTAAAATCCCAACCTTTAGCTGATTCGAACTGCGAGGCGGTGCTTAAATTATGTCGATCGAACTTATGGAATCCTCACTGAAAGTCCAGAATTCGGACCGGGAGGAACACCTAATGCCGGCTCTACCCCTACGGAGCTGCGCAGATCAGAAAGTAGTGCCGTCGGATTGAACTTTCTTCCAATAATGGCCTCTGACTCAGCCCTGGGGCTTCCTGAATGCCTAGCTCGATAAGCTTCCAGCTGATCGATTCCGTTATTGATTGCAAATTTACACAAACCGCGTGCGTAGAACCGATTGAACTCACCCTCAGCAAGCGTGGTGTGCGCAGTAACTGGAACCTTTACGGTTGTTGCACCCCCTGTTGATGTTCGCCGTTCTTCAACCGCTTTTATATAACCTCGCACCTGAATCTCATTTGCCAGCCAAGAGTCATCGTGATGCTCTGCTGCCTCATTAATTAGAGCCGCCCAATTTCTAGCTCCCTGTTCTGTGAGGCGATTGCTTACATACAGCGTTCCGCCAGCAACGTCATGGGCGATCTCATCAGTCATCTGCTTCCGAGTCCGCGAATTGAGATTTTGATAGTTTAGTCCCACGAACTCCATCCTTTTCGTCTAACCACATAAGCGAGCGCACTGCAAAGCAGTCCACGGCCTTAGAAACTTAGTAGTCGTATAGAACTACCAGCTAACTTTAATGGCGTTCTGAGAGGCAGTTGTGCCAACACGCTCCACCTTGAAGCCGCCACCTTCCAACTCAGCAATAGCGCCTTGTAGCTCTTTCTCACTCACGGCTTTCTTGCTAAGAAAATGGATGACGAATGTTTCTCCAGTCTGAGAGACTGCCTTTATAGATTGCCCGACTTGTCTAACAACCTCATCAGCTCCATGAGTGGATGCTTCCGAGTTAGCACGTGCTTGAGCTGCGTTAATTTCTAACATGGTGCAATTTCCTAAATTTTGACGAGATGGCTGATGTTTGATTTACGCTTTGGTGGCTAGATCTATGCCGCCGTCGGCGGCGTCCAAGCCAGTTTCTTCCACGGCATAGCCAAGCGGGCAGGCTATTTAGCCTAGTGCGAGTATCCAGCAGCTCGCAGCGCTGGTAGCTGCCAACAAACGAAGCGAGCGCGGCCAAACAGCACATGCTCAGGACCATCCATGCGATGGGCGCGAGCACTGCGCTGATGCTTTGATTAAATCTTGTGCGAGTGGAGCGCTTTGGCGCGATAGCAGCCACGGCACGCCGGTACGTATGGCGAAAAAAGCGCCAACTCCCACAGCGAAGCCGAGCGGCCATGGCGATGACCGCACAGCGGTAAACCCGGTGCTTTCCCGTTTGCGTCCCATGCATGAAACCCCCGTTCCAACTCGCACACTACCGTTGTGTAACAGTTTTGTCAGCGGGGTACCCGACATTTTGTATCAGCGGTGTCATCCACTGTGATTGCACGCACTAAATTTCATGACTAGAGACGCCGGCGGTTGTGCCAATGCCTCTACTCATTTGCTGCAGCGCTCGCTTACTTCTTTTTGCTTTTCTTGTCCGGTGCTTGACTCAAAGCGGACGCGGCCGCTGTTTTTGAATCTTTGCCGGTGCTGCCGCTACGCAAGACCTTGCTTGCGGCCTTTGCCGCTTTGGGGCCGGTTTTCTCGTTGGTCGCCATGCGTGTGACCTCCTCGCCACCCCAATGGTGGCGAGGCGAAACTAGGCCGATTATGTTGGCCGCACAAGTCTGGTTGCAGCGCGCGATACGGCAGATACTGCAAGACCGCCGGTGTGTTATCTGGGTCAGTTCTTTGGCGACATGCGTGGCGCTGTGTGCCTGATGTTTTAAGGCCGGCGTGCCACAGCATCGTGCCGAATCATCACTGCGGCGATGGTTCGGGCAACGGCTGCCGCGCCTGGCCCCAGGTGAGCATTGCATCCAGCGCAGGGCACAGGGCCTGGCCCCACGGCGTCAGGCGGTAATCCACCTGCGGCGGTACCTGCGCGTAGACGGTGCGCAGCACCAGGCCGTCGCGTTCTAGCTGGCGCAGCTGTTGGGCCAGCATCTTTTGCGAGATGGCGGGAATCAGCCGCTCCAGGTCCGAGTAGCGCTGCACCTTGCCGTCGAACAGGTGGAACAGCAGCAGCAGTTTCCAGCGGCCTTCGATGAGTTTGAGCAGGGCTTCGACATCGCACGCGGCGGTGTCCGGGGTGTGCGGCTTTCCCATGGGTGCGTGACTTACCTTTGCGTGCGTTCTTGCGGCAGGTGATGCCGCTGCCGATCATGGCATACCGTTTCTACCGGACCGCCGCCATGTCGCTTGCCCTGCCCGCCGCCGTTGCCTGCTTTTTTACCGCCAGCAACGCCGGCGATGCCACGGAGCTGCTGCCGCACCTGGCCGACGATGCGGTGGTGCACGACGAGCACCGCCAGCACCGTGGCGCTGCCGCCATTGCGGCCTGGCTGGCACAGGCGCAGGCCACCACGCCGTATCGTGCGGTGCCGGTTGGCGTGCACACCCAAGGCGAGCAGGTGAGTGTCACCGCGCAGGTGTCTGGCGATTTCCCGCAGAGCCCGCTGCAGCTGGAGCATGTGTTCCAACTGGTGGGCGGCAAGATTGCGGCGTTGCGGATTCATTGACGCGGCATGCCGGCGTATTGCGCCGGTAGCACGTGCCCGGATGCGGACCTTCCACAGCCGCATGACGCAACCGCACGCGCGGTTACTGAGCGGTTGCTTGGTACCTCGACGCGCGTTGCGCCTCTGAGCAAATGTAGGGCGGCGCCTAGTCGCCTTCTGCCTGAAGTCGAAACACCCTGCCGCCCTGTTCCGTCTCATCGCCAAAGGTGACTGTGACCGTCGCGCCTGCGTTGATGGCCTCATGGCGAAAGGACAGCTCGGCGTGATGCAGTCTCAGGCTGCTATCAAATGTGGTGCCGCTCGATAGGCAGGCCACCGAGTCCATTACCGTGGCGTCTGCAAGCTCTGTTTGCCCATGCTGCATCAGGTAGGCGCAGACGGCCTGCGCGGCGGGGTCGCCACCGTGCTCACACCGTTTGGCGGAAAGCGCCTGCTCTTGCGCATGCCTGAAGTTGGTTCCCCATGAGGTGTGGAACGCAAAACTGCGCACCTGGCCCGGCTGTACTGCACCGACAAAGGCGCGCAAGACCTCGCATAACTCAGCGGCAGGGGTCGCGTGGGCGGTTGCCAACGCCGACAGCAAAATCGAAGGCGCCGCAACATAGAAAAAGAAGGCGCGCATGGCACTCTACTGAAAGAAGACCTGCGCAGTATTGGCTCAGCCGCCTTGCGCCGTAACGTCGGTCCGCGCTGGAGGCGGGGTTGGGATGCGCATGCGCCAGGTGGCTGCGGCGCGGCGAAGGCATCCACCCATCCTCGTCGCTTCGATGCCTGCAGGGCCCATGCGCAGCTTGCCATACGAGCGGTGGCGGTTACTCGGGGCTTCCTGCACCGGTGGAAATCGCCTGGCCCGCACTAACATCGAAGTAATCACGCCAGGCGACGATACGTCAGCGGTCCAGCTTGAGGATGTCCATCACTTCAACGCCCGATGTCCCGCGCGCCATCGGCGGAAGGATCGATGACATGGGCATGGCAGCTTAGGTGAGGCTGGCGCCTGTCGGCATGTGATCGCGGATGTATTGCTCGATATATGCCATCACCAATGCCGCACCGGCATCGTGTTCCAGCAGGTCGATCGGTCGCTGGTTGCGCAGATACGGGTTGTGCGTGTCTGCCCATTGGAAAAAATCTCTGGGCTTTGGCTTGATCGGTTTGGCAGCGATCATGGCAGCTTGTAGAAGATCGGGACGCGCGTACCAGGAGATGGGTTTGGTGGCGTCCTTGTTCTTTCCGGGGATCACGCGAGGCAATTGCGAGGCAGCGAGTTCTTCAAGTGCTATGTGCTTGCGAACCCAGTGCGCATGCTTGCGCAGCTCGCCGTTGGGCTGGCGTTCTTTCTTCATTGGGTTGTTGTCATCGCGCCTGGTTGGAATCACCAGACCAATGATCAGGTAGGTGGCTTTTCTGCGAATCAGCTCCAGTGCTGGTGCGATGTCGGTATCGTTGGTGACAACCACCAGCTGATCGAGCTCGCGGCAATTGATTGCATCGTCATACAAGGATAGCGCCAGATTGACGTCTGACTGCTTCTCTTCCAGCTTCCACACGGTGATCTTCCCGCATTCGCGTGGATCTCTGTCAGGATCCGCTGCATCTACGACGTACTGGTTCGACTTGCTGAGTGAGTAATAGCCCGATGTGATCGAAATGCGGTCGTTTGTAGCCAAGGCACGGTGGTATTGAAGTTGCGATGCAACCGAGTCGGTACCTTTTGCAGCCCGGGGCACAATGGGGGCGGTGAAATAACGGATTGCGCAGTGGTCCAGAACCATGCGAGAAGCAGGCGCATGCGGCGCGGTTCGATGCAGAATCGAGGGCAATATGTGCTTGCCGAACAGTTCGACTAGATCCAACCACTTGTAGGGTGTCCTACGCAGACACCCGTAATACAGGTTATAGCCGTCTATATAGACGCGCGTCCTTAGCGTTGCCATTTCCGTTTCCCTGAAATGAAAAAACCGGCTCAAGGCCGGCTTTTTCTCCCTGACTCCTATGGTGCAAGCCCGTAGCAATGAGGGTTAGTTGTTGGGGCAGACGTTAGCCGGGACCGAAAGGCCTGTCAACCAGGCATGCGCCTGCCATGACAAGGCCGGTCTGTGCATCTGCCGTATTGCTTTACGCGAGCCTGATCAGCTCTACCTCACCTAGCGTGCCGCACGGCGCCGTTGGCTGCTTACGCCGGCACACACACCGCGTCTGCCAGCAGGGCGCGCTGCTTGTGCAGATGCTGCTGGAAGCGGCTGGCGTAGTCCTGCGCCACCGCGCCGATGACGCTGGGCCGCGCGGCCAGTGCGGCGCGCCATGCGCTGATGCGCGGCAGCCCTTCAAAGATGGGTGCATAGACATCGGCGGGCAGCAGGCCGAAATAGCGCAGCAGCGGCGCGAACACCACATCGACCATGCCGAATGTGGAGCCGGCGAAGTAAGGACCTTCGCCCAACACGTCCTCGATCTTTTGCAGCTTGCTGCGGAACGCGGCGCGTGCAGCGTCGGCGCTAGCCTGGTCGCTGGCGTTGAGGAACTGCCAGCCATCGGCAAAGGTGGGCGTTGCGAACTCGATCCAAGAACGCTGCTGCGCGCGTTGCAGCGGGTCGTTGGGATACAGGCTGGGTTTGCCGCTGATGTCGTTGAGGTAGTCGCAGATCACCACGCTTTCGAACACGGTTGCCACGCTACCGTCCGGCTGGCCGATGCGCAGCAGCGGCACCTTGCCGGTGGGCGACAGCGCCAGGAACCAGTCCGGCTTGGCCGACAGGTCGACGTTGATGCGCTCGAACGGCGCAGCGTTTTCCAGCAGCACGATTGCCGCGCGTTGCACGAAGGGACACAGCGGGTGGCTGATCAGGGTCAGGGAGGTAGACATGGGTTATCTGGGTCGCAATGAGAGGGGTGTTACAGGGGCGGCCGTGCGCAGGGCCATGGATTCGCACGTCATCCATGGCAGAAGGACGCGCAGGGCTACGCAGCGCGCGCAGACCGCCGTGCATGCAGCGGAATGGACGCCGGGCCTTGCGTGCGTGCCAGCGCGCAGGGCGCTTTGCCGGGCCTGCACCCGCGCACCGGTCGGTTGCGCAGGCAGGCGGTCAACGCTGGCATTGCCGGCAGGAGCGGCGCTGCGCGCCCCCACTGCCGGTGCCGCAAGGACGGCGGCCATGGTCAGCCGTTGAGCAGGCGGCCGCCGTCGACCACCAACTCCGACCCCACCGTCCAGCGGGATTCGTCCGAGGCCAGGTACAGCACGGCCTTGGCGACTTCTTCCGGGGTGCCGAAGCGGCCCATCGGAATGGTGGCCGCGATGTCCTGGTTGACCTGCGCGCGGTACGCGTCGGGGATGCCAAGCTTGTCGTACAGCGGCGTTTCCACCGGACCCGGGCTGACCGCATTGAGGCGGATGCCGCGATCGAGCAACTCGCTCGACAAGGTCTTGGCCATGTTCAACAAAGCCGACTTGGTGGCACCGTACACCGACGAACGGGCTACCCCGGCGTGGGCGTTGACCGAGGTGTTGAGCACCACCGACGACGGGTTGGCCAACACCGGCAACAGCGCCTGCAGCAGGAAGTACGGGCCTTTGACGTTGATGGCGAAGGAGGCGTCGAAGGCCTGCTCGGTCCAGTCCTCGATCGGAAGCCAGACCGAGACGCCGGCATTGAGGAAGGCCACATCGAGCTGGCCGTAGTGTTCCGCGACGGCCCGCGCCAGTTCTTGCTGGGCGGCGACGCTGGCCGAATCGGCGCGCAGCACCGGCACTTCGGAACCAAGAATGTTCTTGGCCTTGGCGATGGAGTCCGGGTTGACACCGGTGACGATGACGCGGGCGCCTTCGGCGAGGAACTGTTTGGCGGTTTCCAGACCAATACCACTGGTGCCGCCGGTGATAAGGGTGCGTTTGCCTGCTAGACGGGACATGCGTTGCTCCTGGTGAGGGAGGCCGACCACATTGGCGGGCCTTCGGTAGCGCATCATTGCCCCATGCTTGATCTGCGATAAGATCCTGCGACCGCATAACTTTCATGCTTCCCACGCATGAGTCGAAGGCAGGCATGGACCGTTTTCTGTTGATGAACTGCTTTGCCCGCGCTGTGGAAACCGGCAGCTTTTCCGCGGCCGGGCGCGACCTGGGGCTGGGGCAGCCCAACGTCAGCCGCCACGTGGCGGCGCTGGAAGAGCATCTTCAAACGCGGCTGCTCAACCGCTCCACCCGCAAGCTGGTGCTCACCCCGGAGGGCGAGCGTTATTACGCTGAGGTGCGCCGCATCCTGGATGCGGTGGGCGAGTCTGAAATGTCGCTACGCGATGACGTGCAGCCCTCCGGGTTGTTGCGGGTGGCCTGCCCTACGGCGCTGTCGCACACCTTCGTGTTGCCGCTGGTGCCGGCATTTTTGCAGCGGTTTCCGTCACTGGAGCTGGATCTGCAGATCAGCGACCGCTACGTCAATCTGCTCGACGAAGGCGCGGAGCTGGCGATCCGTATTGGTCATCTGGACAGCAGCGCATTGCGCGCACGGCGGATCGGCGCGTTTAAACGGGTGATGGTGGCCAGCCGTGCGTACCTGGACAAGCGCGGAGTGCCGACCGTGCCCGACGACCTGCGTCACCACGACTGCGTGCTGTACACCTTGCTCGCCACCGGGACGAGCTGGCGCTTCAAGGACACCGATGTGCCGGTGTCGGGCAGGTTCCGGGTCAACTCGCCCGAAGCCACGCGCGCGGCGGTCACCGCCGGGCTTGGCATCGGCCAGGGCCCGACCTGGCTCTACGAAGACGGCCTGGCCTCGGGCGAGCTGCAGACCGTGCTGGACGACTTCGCCCCACCGCCGGCACCGATGCAGATCGTCTACGCCGCCAACCGGCTGGTGCCCAAGCGGGCGATTGTGTTCATGGATTTCGTTGCGGAAGAATTCGCGAAGATTCCGCAGCTCAACACGGTTGGGTGATCGATCGGCAATGCAGGTGTGTCGCGCGATCTGTTTCGTCGTCAGCGCGCGCTACGTACACACTGAAGTGGCTGCGACGCAGCGATTTTCCTGGTGCCTGTTCAACCGGTGCAGGTAGGGATCCTTCGCTGCCCCAACGCGAAACCATTCCACCGAATCGGGCGTCTTGGGCAAACGCCGCTGTCAGCGACCCTTGCCGTATGTGCGGATTGCTGAAAAACAGCGTGATGCCGCAGCGCGCGTCCTTCGCGTTCCCCGGCCTGCTCCTGGCCTGGGCGGCAAGTCTCATGCATCCGCGCCATTGATGGCCCACTGCGCCGCAAATGCGCGTTGATAGGCGGGGCGCTGTTCGCCGCGGGTGACGTAGGCCAGCAGGTTGGGATACCCGTCCAGCAGGCCGGTGAGCTTGATGCGGATGAGCACCGAAATCATGAGCAGGTCGCCGGCACTGAACTCGCCTTCCAGCCAGGGGTTGCTGCCCAGGTAGTCGCCCAGGTGCTGCAGGCGGCGCTGGATGCGCTTGTGCAGCAGCGGCAGGCGCTCTGCCATCCAGGGTTTGTCGGCTTCCAGCAGCAAGGCGTTGCCCAGCTCCAGCATGGGCGGCTCGACGGTGTTGAGTGCGGCAAACATCCAGGCGATGGCGCGCGCACGGGCGTTGTCGTCGTGCGGTAGCAGGCCGGGGTAGCGCTGGGCGATGTGCAGCACGATGGCGCCGGTTTCGAACAGCGCCAGCTCGCCGTGCTCGAAGGTGGGAATCTGGCCGAACGGGTGGATGGCCAGGTGCGCCGGTTGCTTGAGCGCGCGGAATGGCAGCAGGCGCACTTCGTACGGTTGGCCCACTTCTTCCAGCGCCCAGCGCAGGCGGGTGTCGCGCACCAGGCCTTGGCCACCATCGGGCGAGCGCTCGAAGGCGGTGATGGTGATCGTCATGGTGGGCAGGCTCCCTTTGGTCGGCGGCTGAGGCCGTAGGGTACGCCTGCGATGGGCCGGCGCCATGGGCAAGGCCGGCCCCTGCGTTTGCCGGGCGGCGCGGCCTGCCCCCTGTGGCGAACGGGCCGCCTTGTTCGGGCCGCGCCTGGTCTGCACGGCCGTGTAGGAGCCGCCTGCTACCGGTGAAAGACCCGCCTTCTGTTGCCGCGCCTGCAAGCGGCCGCTGCCTGCGCGTGCGGCCCTGCCCGATGCGCCCGCCTTGCTGGACGGCCCCTGCATTCCACTGCCACCGGGCGGCGCGCGCCTTGCGTGCCGGGTGCTGCGCGGCGCCGCCCTTGCTGCCGACGACCGGCCCGAACCGGCCCGATTAGGCGTAAAGCGCCCGGTTCTTTGCGTAATCGGGCCGATTGGGACGTTTTGCCACCCTCGTCTCACCTATTAGATATACCGTGCTTTCCGTCACATTTTAATGTGACGCACACCGCACTTATCGACCGGAAGAGGGAGCTGTCATGACCGATCACAGAACGGGGCTGCAGGCGCAGCCGATGGGCGCGCCGGGCCGTGCCGGCCGGGGCTGGACCACGTTGTTGCCTGCGTTGGAAACCCCGTTTACCGACAACCGGCCGGTACGTTTGCCGCCGGCACCGGTGCCGCAGCCAGACAGCCCCAACCTCAAACGGCTGCTGCGCAAAGGTGCGCGCCGCCTGGTCAGGACACTGCCGTGGCGGCATCAGGACCGGCTGTATTTCCTGAATACCTTCGGGCGGCTGCCCAACCTGTACAACCCCACCTGCTTCAATGAGAAGGTGCTCTACCGCAAATGCGTGCACGGTGATTACCCGCTGTACCGCCGGCTGGCAGACAAGTTTGCGGTGC
Source organism: Xanthomonas sp. NCPPB 1325 (assembly GCF_041477645.2). NCBI lineage: Bacteria > Pseudomonadati > Pseudomonadota > Gammaproteobacteria > Lysobacterales > Lysobacteraceae > Xanthomonas > Xanthomonas sp. NCPPB 1325. Next base: position 66,231 of record NZ_CM192985.1, on the reverse strand, counting down.
GCCCGTACGTGGCGGCCAGGATCGGCGAGGCGCACCTGATCCCGCTGCTGCTGGACACCACCGACCCGCAGGAGCTGCTGCGCCTGCCGCAGTGGCGGCAGACCGTGATCAAGGCCAACCACGGTGCGGCGATGGTGGAGGTGGTGCGCGATGAGCCGGATGCGCAGCACAAGCGCCGCATCATCGAGCGCTGCGACCAATGGCTGCGCACCGACTTCTCCGACAAGGTGCGCGAGATCCATTACCGCGATATTCCGCCGCGCATCCTGGTGGAGCAATACATCGGCGATGCGCAGCAGGTGCCGGTGGACTACAAGTTCCACATGTTCCGGCAGGCGGACGGCAGTTTTCAGTACGTGCTGCAGGTGATCTATGGGCGCTTCGACACGCCGAAACTGGGCATGACCTTCTTTGTCGGCAACCTGCACGAGGCCTTCCACCGCATCCGCGACGACGGGCGCGCGCCCCCGTGCACGCCGGCGCTGCTGGAACAGGCGCTGGAGCTGAGCAAGCAGCTGGCAAGCGACTTCGATTACGTGCGGGTGGACTGGTATATCCAGCACGGGCAGGTCTATTTCGGCGAGCTGACCTTTACCCCCGGTGCGGGGCTGGTGACCGGCCTGGACCGCGGGCTGGACCGGATGATGGGCAAGATGTGGGTGCAGCAGCGTGCACCGGCGGCGGCGTGCCTTGCCACGGACGGCATCCGCGTGCGGCTGCCGTCGTGAAGTGCGCGCGGCGGTAACGCGCTGCCGACCGCGCGCGCCGCGATCGAGCAGAGACAGGACAACCGCGCAACTGGCAGCGATCCGCATCCACCGCGCGCGGCGGTTGCCGGATGCGGAAAACGCGCAGCGCGCCCGGAGGCCGGGCATTTCACTGCAGCAGCCTGGCTGTACGCTCACCGCCGTGCGCAAGCGCAGCGTTCGCACGATTTTGTTGCTGGGCGAGGTCGATGGCGTTGGCGTTGGCGTGAACAGCACAGCGCCTGCGCGGTCCGTCTGATCAGCCTGCTGCAGCCGATGACCTACGAAGACGGGTGTGGGAGCGCGCGCGCAGCTACGCGTGTTCAACGCGAGACGGGTGGAACGAGGGTCGCGCTTGTCAGCGCGAAAGACGATTCTTGCGAAAGAATCGCTCCGACCGCATCACGTGAACCACCACGACGCGCTGCCCGTCCACACGATGGAACACGCGGCAAGGTGGCTCGACGATCTGACGATAGCGGGAGCGCTTGAGCTCCTGCGGCCGGCTTCCACTCTCCGGGTGCTCGGCCAATTGCTCGACATGCGCAAACACCCGTCTCACCAGCGCCGCTGCGGCGGCAGCGTCCTCAAGTGCAATGTAATCGGCAATCGCGTCCAGGTCGGCCAGTGCCGGCTCCGACCAGACTATTTCAGCCATCGCGCCAGGCGTTGCTTGGCTTGCTCGTGGCTCAGGCTGCGGCCTTCCGCTACGGCCATTTCACCACGGGCAATTCCTTCGAGGATCAGCATCCGCTGCTGCATGCGCTCATAGCTGGCGACATCCACCAGGTAGGCGCTGGGCAGGCCATGCTGGGTGATCAGGATCGGCTCCTTGTCGCGCTCGACATCTGCGAGGAGCTCGGTGGCCTGCCGCTTGAGCGTCGTGACGAGTTCTGTGCGCATGCAGTGACACTAAAGTATCACTCCGGGTAGGGCAAGCCGGCTGCGCCCGGCGAGGCTACACCCCGCCCAGCGGCTGCAGGCACAACCAGATGGCATACCAGTGCGACAGCGCACCGCCCAGCACGTGGGCGTGCCAGATGGCGCGGTTGTAGACCATCGCCTTGCGCACGTAGAACGCCACGCCCACGGTGTAGAACGCGCCGCCAGCCACGATGAGCCAGAGCACGGCGCTGTCCAGGCCGGCAATCATCTGGTTGATCACCACGATGCCGGCCCAGCCCAGCAGCAGGTAGATCGCCACCCAGAACCCCTTGGCGATGCCGGGCAGGCACAGCTTGGCGAACACGCCGAACAAGGCCACGCACCAGACGCTCAAGATCATGCTCCAGCGCCAGCTGCCATCGAGCGCGAGCAGGAAGAACGGCGTGTACGAGCCGGCAATCATCACGAAGATGCCGGCGTGGTCGAACTTGCGCAGCATCGGTTGGCGCTGCGGCGGGGCGAAGTTGTAGGCCGCCGAGCAGGCAAACATCACCAGCAGGCCCAGCGCATACACGCAGGTGGCCACCACCATGGTCTGGCTGGCGTGCGCGCGCCACACCATCCAGGTGCCGCCAACAATGGCCAGGAACAGGCCGGCCGCATGCACGATCACATCGGCACGGCGGGCGGAAGCGGTCTTGTAATGTGGGGGCGGGGCGGGAGCAGGTACGGACAAGGAGCATCTTCGACGCGTAAGGGACGGCGTCGCTGCGCGAGGGGGGAACACAAGGATACGCGTTGGCGGCGACGATCAGGTCAGCGTTGTCGGACGGTGCACGCATGCATGCTTGCGTGCTACGCACCCCTGACAGGCGGCCGCGCCAGGCTGGCACGCGCGTAGCACCCGTTGTGGGCGCTGAAACGGCAGGCGCTCAGGCCTGCCGCCGCCACGATCACTTGCCGGTAGCGTAGAGCGTGTCGATGGCGCGCTTGTTGTCCGCACCCGAGGGGTGGCTCACTGCGCCTTCGCGCTCCAATTGCCCTTCCCACTCGCTCACCTGCGCCTTGAGTTCGCGCGCACAGCACTTGAGTTGGGACAGCGTGACTTCTGCCTCGTCCTCCCAGAACGCGGCGTCGACCGAGGTGCGGAACGTGCCGTCGGCATAGATCCACAGCGCGCGCCCGACGGTGCCGTCGTCGCCCTTGCGCTGGCCGAGCGCCTCGGCGTCGGCGGCACTACGGATGGTGCCGTGGATCTCAAAATCGGTGCGTTGCACGTTGGTGAATGTCACCTTCAGATGCGCGTGCAAACCTTCGGCATCCTTCAATTGATTGGTGACATCCTTGATATAGACATTCTGGGCCGTCGAGGCCTTGTTGCTGAAACGGTTGTCCTGCAAGAACTGGTCACTGACCATGCGCTGACTCCATAAGAGGAAGAGGTGTCCGCCGCCACGCGAGGGACATGCGCAGCGTAGGGATGCCGCACCCGGCGCCACCATCGGTGCAATGCCCATTTCCGCAGCCCGTTGCACCTGGGCGCTGCGCGCATGAAGCGATCAGCTACGCGGGCTGACGGGCGTTGCTCCGGCGTCTCACTTTCTGAGACGCTGTTCTGCTTACCTGCAATGCTTTGGATGCTGACCGCAATGGCCCATGTCCTGGCCCGCCGCACCGAAACCGCCGAACGCGCGCTGGCCACCACCGACGGCCGCCCCAGCCGCGACGGCGCACTGCTCACCGAGCGCCTGGAGCGCCGCTACCACGACCGCATCACCGGCAGCTTCACCATTCCCGGGCGCGAGGGAAGCTACGCGCCCATCCCAGACGATGTGCCCAGTGCGCTGGCCGATGCCCTGCACGCGCGCGGCATCAGCCAGCTCTACAGCCACCAGGCCGATGCGTGGGCGGCCACCCAGCGCGGCGAGCATGTGGCGATCGTGACGCCCACCGCCTCGGGCAAGTCGCTGTGCTACACGCTGCCGGTGGTGAGCGCGGCGATGACCAGCGGCGCCAAGGCGCTGTACCTGTTCCCGACCAAGGCGCTGGCGCAGGACCAGGTGGCCGAACTGCTGGAATTGAACCGCGCCGGCGAGCTCGGGGTGAAGGCCTTCACCTTCGACGGTGATACGCCCGGCGATGCGCGGCAGGCGATCCGGTTGCATGGCGACATCGTGGTGAGCAACCCGGACATGCTGCACCAGGCGATCCTGCCGCATCACACCAAGTGGGCGCAGTTCTTCGAGAACCTGCGCTATGTGGTGATCGACGAGATCCACACCTACCGCGGCGTGTTCGGCAGCCATGTCACCAACGTGCTGCGCCGGCTCAAGCGCGTCTGCGCGTTCTATGGCGCCAGCCCGCAGTTCATCCTGTGCTCGGCCACCATCGGCAACCCGCATGCGCACGCGCAGGCCTTGATCGAAGAACGCGTGCATGCCATCACCGAATCCGGCGCGCCCACCGGCGACAAGCATGTGTTGCTGTGGAACCCGCCGGTGGTCAATGCGGACCTGGGCCTGCGCGCGTCGGCGCGTTCGCAGAGCAACCGCATTGCGCGCATCGCGATCAAGAGCGGGCTGAAGACGCTGGTGTTCGCGCAGACACGTTTGATGGTGGAAGTGCTGACCAAGTACCTGAAGGACATCTTCGACCACGACCCGCGCAAGCCGGCGCGCATCCGCGCCTACCGCGGTGGCTACCTGCCCACCGAACGCCGCGAGGTGGAACGCGCAATGCGCGCCGGCACCATCGACGGCATCATTTCCACCTCTGCGCTGGAGCTGGGCGTGGATATCGGTGCACTGGACGTGGTGATCCTCAATGGCTACCCCGGCAGCGTGGCGGCGACATGGCAGCGCTTCGGCCGCGCCGGGCGTCGCCAGCAACCGGCGCTGGGTGTGCTGGTGGCCAGTTCGCAACCGCTGGACCAGTACGTGGTGCGGCACCCGGATTTCTTCGCCGATGCCTCGCCCGAACATGCGCGCACCGCGCCGGACCAGCCGCTGATCCTGTTCGACCACATTCGTTGCGCGGCGTTCGAATTACCGTTCATTGCCAGCGAGCCGTTCGGGCCGATCGACCCGCTGGTGTTTCTGGAAGCACTGGCCGAAAGCGAAGTGATCCACCAGGAAGGCGACCGCTGGGAATGGATCGCCGACAGCTACCCGGCCAACGCGGTGAGCCTGCGCTCGGTGGCCGACGGCAACTTCGTGGTGGTGGACAAGACCGACGGCAAGCAGCAGATCATCGCCGAGGTGGATTATTCCGCCGCCGCGCTCACCTTGTACGAAGGCGCCATCCACATGGTGCAGAGCACGCCGTACCAGGTGGAGCGGCTGGATTGGGAAGGCCGCAAGGCGTATGTCACGCGTACCCATGTGGACTACTACACCGACAGCATCGACTACACCAAGCTGAAGGTGCTGGACCGCTTCGACGGCGGCGTGGCCGGCCGCGGCGACTCGCACCATGGCGAAGTGCATGTGGTGCGGCGCGTGTCCGGCTACAAGAAGATCCGCTATTACACGCACGAAAACATCGGCTACGGGCCGGTGAATCTGCCCGACCAGGAATTGCACACCACCGCAGTGTGGTGGCAGTTGCCGCAGGCGATTTTGGGCAAGGCGTTCGCGTCCAAGCAGGATGCACTGGATGGATTTTTGGGCGCGGCTTACGCGTTGCACGTGGTGGCCACGGTGGCGGTGATGGCCGATGCGCGCGACCTGCAAAAGGCCGTGGGCAACGGCGACGGCGCGTGGTTTGCGGTGGCCGACCAGACCGGGCGCGGGCAACTGCGCGGGGTGGAAGAAGGCGACGCGGCCACGGTGGAATTGCAGCAGGCATTCGTGCCCACGGTGTACCTGTACGACAACTTCCCCGGCGGCGTTGGCCTGAGCGAGCCGCTGTGGCTGCGCCAGGCCGAGTTGCTGCAGCGCGCGGACGAGTTGGTGCGGCGTTGCGATTGCAGCGCCGGCTGCCCGGCCTGCGTGGGCCCGGTGCTGGCCGCGCACGAGGGAGGCAAGGGCGAATCGCCGAAGTCGCTGGCATTGACGGTGTTGGCGTTGTTGTTCGATGCCGATGCACCGCTGCGGCATGCCACGCAGGTGGACGACGACCTGGCGCTGGACGTGCTTGCATGAGTGTGAGTGCGGACCGGCTGCGCTTGCTGCGCCGGCAGGCCGGGCATGCGGATGTGCGTGCGCATGCGGCGGATGCTGAAGGCGATACACTGCAAGCTGCAGTGGCATTAAATGCGAAGGAAGTGGAGGCCGCACTGGCCGGTGAGGTCACGCAGCCGGCTTCCGGCGCGGCCACGCAGGGCATGCCGCCTGCGCCCGGTGATGCTCCGGCCGTCAGCGCAGAACGTCTGCGCCTGCTGCGCCGTCAGGTCGGCGGGCTGACGCCTGCATCGCGCAAGGACGATGCGGTGATGCCGACACGTGCGCAGCGGGCAGCGGTCTCCGGCACCGCGTCATCTGCTGCACGCTTGCCATCGCGCGATGCAGCCGCTGCGCCTCATGACGCTGCGGCCGCTCGCCCGCACGATGTGCGCGCCGCACCGGCACTCACGCGCCGCGCCTTGCAATCACCCACTTCGGCACCGCCTGCGCGTGACGCATCGGTGTTTGCGTGGGTGGAGCACGATGTGCGCCACAAGCCGGCGTTGCCATCGGCTGCCGATGCCGATGCCACCAGCGCGGTGGATACGGAGGTCGCACGCCATCGGCCAGTGGCGCGCAGCGCAACGACACCGTCGGCAACACCCATGCCGCCGGCACCACCGCCGCAGCGACGCGCCGACATTGCCGGCCTGCGCAAGATGATCGGCCTGCGCGAGCGTGCGGTGTCGGCGCAGACACCCGTGCGCGCGCCATCGAACGACCGGCACCTGCCGGGAACCGAGATCGCACCCGGCCTGCATCTGATCGAAGCGTTTCTGCCGCAGGCCATTCCGTGCGAGGCGCTCTCGCTGGCGTTCGCCAAACGCGACGATACGGTCGACCCGCTGGACCTGCTGTTCTTCGACACCGAAACCACCGGCCTGGCCGGCGGCACCGGCACGCGCGCCTTCATGATCGGCGTGGCGCAGTGGTGCACCGATGCCGTGCAAGGCAGCGGACTGCGCGTGCGCCAGCTGATGATGTCCACCATGGCCGCCGAAAGCGCCATGCTGGACCTGTTCCGCACCTGGCTCACGCCGCGCACGGTGCTGTCCAGCTACAACGGCCGCTGCTATGACGCACCATTGCTGAAGACACGCTACCGCCTGGCGCGGCGCGGCGACCCGATTTCCGCGTTGGACCATGTGGACCTGTTGTTCCCCACCCGCCGCCGTTATCGCGGCACCTGGGAGAACTGCAAGCTGGCCACCATCGAGCGGCAGCTGCTGCGCGTGGTGCGCGAGGACGACCTGCCCGGCTCCGAAGCCCCCGCCGCCTGGCTGAGCTACCTGCGCGGCGGCAGCGCGCGCAACCTGCGCCGCGTGGCCGACCACAACCACCAGGACGTGGTGACGCTCTCGCTGCTGATGCAACGCCTGGTGGCGGTCGAGGCGCAGGACCGCGAGGTGATTCCGTTGATGGATGCGGTTTAGACATCGATGCCATACCGCGACGAGGCACCGCATGGCCGCGGCGAAAGCATCCAGGTGGGTCGTGCAGCTGCAACCGGTGCACTCCGAACACATGGCCGCGCTCGCGAAGCCGAGCACGTTGCCAGCGCGATAGGTGCCTTGTTGTCATATCCACGTGCTGTGATCGGCGTGCGCTTGGCGGCGTGCGCGTCAAGTGTGCACAGCGGCAGTGTGCATGTGATCGCCACCTGCGATGCCGGACCGCCGCCTGCAGTGTGGAAGGATGCGCGCACGACAGTGCCGCGGCGGTGCTGTGCAAACCGCTCCACACATCATCGCCCGCAGGCAGACGTACCGCGCGCAACACCGCTTTTTGCATAACCCGTGGATTTGGCCCAAGAATCAGGACTGCGCATGCCGTCACTCATGGACACCCGCCTCAGCCGCCGTCGCCTGATGGCAGCCGCTGCCGGCACCGCGGCATTGGCGATCGCGGTGCCCGCATTGGCCAAGACTTCGCCACCGCCGGATGTGGGCCGCAAATTCCTGCGTAACAGACGGCCGATGCCGTTTGCCGGCAATACCTTCTTGGGGCATCTGGCGCAGCAGGGCGATGGCTACGACAGCTTCAACCGCGTGCTGGACATCTACCGCGAGCTGCCCGCGCACCGCTTCGCCAACAAGTTTGCGTTGCTGTCGCCGAGCAGTTATCACGTGACCTTGCTGGGCGGCGTCAACGAGATCGACCGCGCGCGCGGGCCTTGGCCGAATGATATGGGTCGCGACATGGCGCTGAGCGAGATCAATGCGGCGTTTCTGTCACGGCTGGCGCAACGCACCGCCGCGCCGCTGGGTGCGTGCAGCTTTGTGGTCAACCCGGCAACGGCAAAGACCGGCGCCAACGATAACCTGCTCATCCCGCTGCATCCTGCGGACGCGCACACCGCGCAACGGTTGGAGACCGCGCGCCAGGCGTTGATGACCCTGACCCGGCTGCAGCGCCCGGACTACACCAACTTCCAGTTCCACATCTCGCTCGCCTACCTGTGCGAGACGCTCGATGCCGCGGAGCAAGCGGACTACCGTGCCACAGTGGACGACTGGCTCAAGCGACTCGCGGCAGCCGGCCCGATCACCGTCCCGCACTTCCATTTTTGTACGTTTGCCGACATGGACGCATTTCGGACGGTGCAGGAAGTTTGATGCGCAGAATACACCGATGCCGTTTAGCCCCTCTCCCACCGGGAGAGGGGTTGGGGTGAGGGTGCGCAATCTCGCTTGTCTACAGTGGCCAACATTCTCGATCCAAGCACGTCCGTCGACGTATTGCGGTGTGGGAGCTGCGGTGCTTCCCCGCCCCGCCCCCACTCCGCGCTGGCAGCACAGGCACTCCAACGCACGCGCACAGGTTGATGATGCACATGATCGATCACGTGCCAAAGCTGGCAGACACCGCATACGGTGTTGCACTAGATGCCCTCACCCGCCTCTGACACCTCGGTGGCCATCTGCCACGCAGCAAACTCCTGCGCGAAGTCATCCAGCGTCAGCAGCCCCATGCAGGGATGCGCGCCGATCGGCAGCGGCTGGCCAGCGGCAAGTTTGCGAACCAGCAACACCGCCGCGAAGCACGGAATTTCCGGCCCATGCAGCATGGGCGCGGTGAGGTCCCATTGCAGCTGCAGTGGCCGCGCAGCACCCTGCGCGGCCGTGGCCTGTCCGGTACCGCGCAGCTCCACGCGCATGCCGCCCAGGTCGGTGCCGAAGCGGTCGAACCAGCGCGCGGCGTGCGCGAACACCTCGGCCAGGCGCTGCATCGGCAACGGCAGGCCGCAGCGGCGTAACCATGCGACAACAGCCAGGCAGCGCTGCAGGAACGCCACTTCCAGCGCCGCACGGAATTGCACGGTCTGCACGCCGGGATAACGCTGCGGCAACAGCTCGTGATCGGGCACGTCGCAAGGCGAGGCCAGGCGTGGGGCGAGCTGGGCGAACCGCACCCGCGTGGGCCGTGCCCACCCCACCACCTGCTGCCAGCGACCAGCCTGCCACCAGTGGAAAGGCGTGCCGCAGTACGACAGCACCGCACGCACCGTGGCCAGGCCCAACGGCGTGCCCTGTGCGGGCGCGATGACCATGCGGATCTCCTGCAGCGCCGAAAAGCGCGGCAGCAGTGCGTCGATCACGGCGCTGGACAGTGCCGGCAAGGTGCTGGCCCCGCTGATCGCCACGCGCTGCGCCTGGCGTGCAGTGGCGTCCATCGCGCCGGCGAAGTCACGCACGAACGCACGGCCGTCGGCCAGATCGATGTAATGCATGCCGGCCTGCAGGCAGCTGTGCGCCACCGCGTAGTCCTGGCCCTGGAACGGGCCGGCGGTGTGCACCACCGCATCGGCGCCGGTGGCGGCCAGTTGCGTGGCGAACTCACGTGCATGCGTGTCCAGCCTGCAGGCGGAAATCTGCCCGGGCGCAGCATCGGGCCAGGTCGCATGCACATCGCCCGGATGCCGGCCCGCTGCAATGACGTGAATCTGCGCCGTGGCTGCCAGCGCGCGCACGATGCGCGCACCGAAGTGCCCGAACCCACCCAGCACCACTACCCGATACGTCATTGCCTGCTCGCCGTCTGTGCCTGCGCACAGTATCGGCGAGCGCCGCGTGCGCGCGATACATCCGCACGCAGCCGCGCGGCCTGTGCGGTGCGGCTAACCGGCAATGCGCGTCGCGCGGCCGCTTCGCAAGGCCTCACGCAACACCTTCAAGGCTTGCCGCGTTGCCAGCCTGGATGCGCCGGCCTGCTGGCGTGCCAGCACGGCCTGCTGTTGTGCCAGGGCATGTTGCTGCTGCGCCAGCGCCTGCAGTGCATCGGGCGTTGCCACCTGCTGCTGCGCCGAGGTGGATGCGGCGGCCGATGCGGTGCCCGCCGAAGCCTGCAGCAGGCGCGGTTCCGCGTTGGCAGACAACTGCGCGGCGAGTGCGGCTTGCCGCTCGCTCAAGGCCTGCTGACGTGCGGCCACTCTGGCCTGTGCGTCGGCCAATTGCTGGCTGCGCAGATGCGCCACGCCCAGCTGATGCAGCAGGGTTGGATCGCGGACCAGGTATTGCTTCCCATCGGCACGAAACCACAGCACGCGCGCGCCGTTGCCTGCGTAGCGACGCGCCGTCTGCAGATCATCAAGCGTGCCGTGCATCACTTGGCGATCGCCGTGCACCAGCACGTAGGCGTCGCCTTCGGACGGGATGCTTGCGGTCGCGTTACCGCAAGATCTGTTCACGCTTGCAGGCAGGCGTGCGGGTGCTGCTGGTGCAACCGGTGCCGGGGGTGCAATCGGCGTTGTCGGCGCAGGTGCAGCTGGCAACGCGCGTACTGCACTAACCGCAGGCCGTGCTGATGCAGCTGCACGTGCAGGCAACACGGATGCGACCGGCGCGACCGGAGACATCGCCGGCGCGCGCAATGCAGAAACACCAGGCGAGGCCTGCGCGAAGGTCATATCAGGTGCTGCCGGTACAGTCGTTGCGCTGCCCACAGGCGAAACACGCGCGATGGAGGCAACCGGCATCATCGAAGCACTGGCGGGAGCCGCCAGCAACGGCGCAGTAAGGGAGGTGTGCACCAGGGCAAGCGCAGGCGCCGCAGAGGCGGTTGCGATCGCGGCGGGGCCGGTAACTGCAGCAAGCGCCAGCAGCAACGCCGAACGCAGGCACAGCACTGGAACAGTGGTCTGAATCATGTGAGATCTCCACGAAAGGCACAGGTCGATTGGTGCCGCCTGCGCAAGACACGCCGGCGGATGGAAACAGCGATCACGCGGCCACGGCGTAGCCGACGCTGCAGGCGTCGTCGCGCGGGAGTGCGGGCTGTGGCGGGCCCATGGTGGTGCGGTTGCTGCCTTGCCCGACGCGATGTCGGCGCATTGCACCGGCCGGTGCTGGCGTCAGGACGTGCTGACTGCGGCCGCCTGTCTACCGGCCGTGCACGGCCGGAACTGGAGCGAGGCTGCACGCCACGCGTTACCGCTGTGTAGCTACCAGAGACCAGTGCTGAGGTGACGCGCCATCTGCAGCGACCTCACAACAGTTGGCTCTCTAAGTTCGGCCGCTGCATCCCTTCGCTACCTGCAGCGGCCGGCAAGACGCTGCGAGCGGCCGTCAGCCGATGCGGATGGTTCGCTCAGCAGAGCGCTACGCCCGGAGCCGGAGCGGGCACGTGATCCATGCCGACGCCAGGCACCGGCCACACCTGCCTGACGGTGAGCGCGGTGGCCTGGTTCATGACTCCTGGTTGTCCTGCGCCTGTTCTGCCTCTGCTTGCGCTTGTTCGGCGTCTGCCTGCGCTTGCGCCATCTCGCGTTGCGCTTGCGCGGCTTCCCGTTGCCCGCGCGCAGCCTCGGCGCGGGCCTGACGTGCGGCCTGTTTGCCCATCTCGGCCTGCTGCCGGGACACCTCAGCCGCCTGTCGCACCGCAGCGGCGTACGCGTATTGCGCCTGGCGATGCTGTTGCGCCATGTCGCGGATCTGCTGCTCGGCTTCGCGCGCCTGCTGTTGCGCGTCCTGTTTGGCCTGCGCCAGTTCCGGGCCCAACGCCGCCAGTTGCTCGCGCGCTTCCTGCAGGGCGTCCTGTGCTTCCTGCATCCGGTCCTGCTGCAGTTCAAGGTCGTGGTCGTTGGCAGCGAGCGCATCGTGCACGGCGGCTTGCGCGTCACGGGTGGCATCGCGGCGGATCCGGTCCAGATCGAGATTCCAGCCGCTCTGGGTTGGGTCTGCGTCCTCGTCGTGGAGCGGCTCGGCGCCCAGCACATCGGCAATCACACCATGCGCAGCGGGGGCGGCGGCTTCCGCAGGCAGTGCCAACGCGGGCAATGTATCCATGGGCGCGGCTGCGCCTGCGGCACTGCTGGCAGGGGCGCTTGCCGCGGTGGGCGCTACCGGGGCAGTCACCACCACCGGCCGCATGCGTGGGGACGTCGCCGGCACCGGCATGGCCACCAGACGCAATGGCAGCACTCCGCAGACGGCCACTGCGGCCAGGATCATCGCAGCAGCCAGCCGCGGAAACGCGCGGGTGTCCTGCAACATCGACAACCTGCGTTTCAAACTGAGGAACGATGGCGAAGCGCTCGCAACGCCACCGCGTGGACGCGCCGCAACGCCCAGTTGCAGCAACAGGCGACCGTAGTCATGGCGGCAATGGCGGTGCCCGGCGACCACGGCCGCATCGCAGGCGGCTTCGCGGGCAATGGCATATTCGCGCGCGGCCAGATGCACCAGCGGGTGGAAGAAGAACAGGTGCTGTGCCAACGCCGGCAGCAGGCCCCACCACAGGTCGCGGCGGCGCAGATGGATCAACTCGTGTGTCAACGCCATGTCCAGATCGTCGTCGGCCATGTGCGGCAGGCGTGCCGCAGGCAACAGCAACACCGGTCGCCACGGGCCGATCAACTGCGGCGAATCGATCTGCGACGACAGCCGCAGGGCCGGCGGGTGCGACAAGCCATGCGCCTCAGAAGCCATCTGCAACGCCTGCACCAAGGCGCGGTCGGTGCACGGTTGCGCCGCACGCACCAAGGCACGGCTGCGCAGATACGCGCGCGCCGTGCCGGCGGCCAGCACCAGCACCCCCGCCGCCCACAGCGCCAGCACCACCACAGCGAATGGCGACCAGGCGCCAACCTGCATTGCCTGCGCGGTGGCGCCGGCATGCGCGGCCGTGGATGCCGCGGCGGCGGCGTTTGCCATCGGCGCCAGGCTGCCGGACGAGCCCAGCGCAGTGGTCACGCCATGCGCCGGCAGCACCGGCAGCTGCACCGGGTTGCTCCACACCAGGCCGACCACCGCCTGCACGCCCACCAACCACCACAGCCAGGTTTGCGTGGCCGCCGGCAACCGGCGCACGCCGCGGCACAACGCCCATACCACCAGCACCAGCACCGCGGTCTGCACGCTGGTGGCGCCAAGCTTCCATAACACCGCTTCGATCAGGGGCGACATGACTCAATCCTCCTTGCGCTGCGATTGCAGCTTGGCGACCAATGCTTCGAGTTCGGCCAGCTCGCTATCGCTGACTTCGGCGCGCTGCGACATCCACGCCACGAACGGCGACACCGAGCCCTGCAGGGTCTTTTCCACAAACTGACCCACCGCCGAGCGCACCACCGCGTCCTGCCCGCTGGTGGCGCTGTAGCGATACATGCCGTCCACCTGCTCGCGGCGCAGAAAGCCCTTGGCGCGCAAGCGCTCCATCATGGTCAGCACGGTCGAGCGCGCCAGCCCACGCGGCTCACCGAACGCGGCCGCCACTTCACCGACACTGGCCTGCCGTTGTTCTTCGATGTGTTGCAGCAGGGCCAGCTCCTGGTCCCCGATGGTCTTGCCACGCATGCCGCTCTCCATGACTACATTTGTCGCTACCGTAAGCGTGACGACAACTGTAGTCAATAGGTCGGATGGCAGGGGGCGGTACAGATGAAGAATCAGACGGAAGCCATTGAAGGAAAGGTTCGCCAAGATTGGCGCCTCCGACAGACAGTTCCCCGCTGCAAGATTTACCAACTTGACGGAGCCAACCGAGGCATCAGGGCCGCGTCAGTTATCGACCCTCAGCGGAAAGCCGACTCGAACTTGCTGCTGCGCATGCATGTATCTGAAGGTTGGCGATGGAGTCAAAGGTTGCTACCTGCTTCAGGCATCGTTTTCTGGGCTTCGTCGCGCACCAGCTCGTTTCGTTAGATTGCGTGCCCTATCTTGCGCCTGCTCAATTATCTTGCGCCGGGATCTGCAAGCACATTGCAGATAGGGCTCAGATCAATACCTACAAGGAGTGCGGACACATGAAACGCTGGCTGTTTGTTGTTTTTCTCACCTTTTCATTCGCGGCGAAAGGCGTTGTCATTCGTGCCGATGTTGACGACTCAAATTATCGAGTCGATCAATCAGCGTTTCCAGCTCTGGTGGACATGCCTGGCGAAGGGCATGGCGTCCTTATCGCACGGAAGTGGGTCCTCACCGCCGCACACGCGGCTCCCATGGACGGCATGGATGCGGAGGTGGTCATCAACGGGAGTGCCTACAAAGTTGCTCGGGTATTGGTCCATCCTGGCTACAAGCGCATGCCCGACGCACTGGGCCAAGAAGCGTTGAAGTCCGGCAATCCGTCCAGAATTCATGCCTTTCTGGCAGGTTCGGATGACATTGCTTTGATCGAGTTGGGTGCGCCTGTTGAGCAGGTTGCACCAGTCGCTCTTTATCGAGGCAGCGATGAAGTCACAAAAGTCGCCATGTTTGTAGGAAAGGGGGCAACCGGCAATGGCATCGAGGGGCAGATTCCCGGCTCTCCACATCGCGGCGCGTTGAGGCGGGCCTACAACGCCATTACGGGAGCGAACGACCGCTATCTCTGGTATCGCTTCGATCCCCCTGCACAGGGGCTGCCCCTCGAAGGTGTATTGGGAAGCGGTGACAGCGGCGGCCCGCTCGTGGTGCAAGGTCAGGGCGCCTGGCAACTCATTGGACTGGGATCTTGGATCACGGCAATTCCAGAACACGCCCTAGAAGCTGGGTTCTATGGGCAAATGGTCTACAACGTCCGTATCTCACGCTATGTCACCTGGATCGATGGCGTCATCTGCGCGGCAGAGGGAGCTTCCTGTGCAGGGACTGGCGAGCACCCCAGCCACTAGCGCGTGCTGGGGAAAGAACATGGCGATGACTGCTTCTGGCCGAAAGTAGATCGATGCGTGCGCGGTTGCTGCATCAACGCAGCGCTATCTCGCACTGTTTGCATGTGCTGATTCCATGAAACGGGCGTGTGCTGCGCTTTATCAGATCCACGCAGCACATTCGATGCATCCCGACGACAAGGCGGCAGCACATCTGCATCGCCTACGATGCCTACACGCGCCTTCCAGCAACGCGCTATTTTGCGTGTGTCGGCACCAGATCCACGATCTGCTCGGTCGCCGCGTCGACCGCAGCGCGCGTGGACAGCGGGAAATACGTGCTCTGCAGCCACATTGGTGCGAGGTCGCGGTAATGCGGGCCGGCCGGGTCGCCGGATTGCCCTGGGTCGTCCATCGCGCACGCGTTATCCCGGTTGCCGAGGTCGATGATCAGCCGTGCGGACAGGCCGGATGAGCGGAAATGCCCGCATTTACCTGAAGACCGGGATCGTTCCGGAAGCCGTGGTTCTGTCGCCTGCATCCTTTATTTTCTTTCCGAGCGTCCGGATGCGCTCTTCACCGATGGCCAATGCCCGTGCGTTGGTGTGCACCGAGTAATAGCCAAGGTGCAAGGCGTGCGGATGCGGAATCGCCGAGCCAAGCACGAAGACGGCACTAGCCGTGCCACGTGCTTCAAGCACGATGGGTGCGCCGTCGTCGGCAAACACCACCAGGTCGCCGCGCTGCAGCGGTGTGCCGGCATCGAGCGTGCCGCTGGCAACGGCCAACCACCCCACCAGGTGACCGGCGGGCGGTTTATAGGTCCAGCGCTCGCCGGGCTTCAGTGTCACCAATAAGTAATTGATGCCGTCGGGAGCATCGACCGGACTTTGTGCGCCCTCGTAGTGACCGATCACCACATGCGCTGGCCCAACCTTGGCCATGTGCTGCGCTTGGATGTAGTGGCTCTGCGGCTCCGCCAGTTCCAATGCTGCCGGCAGTGCTAGCCATAGTTGGAAGCCCTGGATGCAGGAAGCATCGGCTGGTAGGGCCATCTCTTTGCCATGCCACACGCCACGGCCGGCGCGCATCCATTCCACGCCGCCATAGCCGATGGTGCCGCGACCACGTGCGGGGTCGTGGTAATGCATGCGACCTTCGGTAAACACCGTGACGGTAGCGATCCCCGAATGCGGGTGCAGCGGCATGTCGGACATCGTATGGATGATGGGCCCTTGCGCATCGAAGATATCGAGGAAGACGAACGGTTTCAGGGCTTGCCCAAGGTCGGAGGGGCTCATGAGTCGCGTGATGGGCCCACCGGCGCCATTGCCGCGCGTCCGGTGGGTGATTGCACGGAGCGGCGGCGACACAAGAGAAACCAGCGGGGAAGAGATCGGCAGCGAAAGCGTCTTCATGGCGCGCTCCTGATCAAGCCGAGCGCGCTGTGCGCAGCGCGGCCGTGATGCGTGCGCGATTCAACCAGGCGATCGTCGCGGTCACCACCATCAGAAAGATGGCCGGCACCGGGCTACCGCCGATGACGAACAGGTGCACGCCGGTCGCGACGAACATCATGGCCGCAAGCACTCCAGCGCTGAAAGCGAATGTCGTCGGCAACAGCAACGCGATGGCGCCGATGATTTCGATCGCACCGGTGACGATGCGAAACCACTGGCCCAGACCGATGTGGTCGAACACTTCGACCATCATCGGAACACCTGCCAGCTTGGCAGCACCGGCAGCGAAGAACGCCACGGCGGCGAAGAGGCGCAAGGTCCAGGACAGACCGTGAATGACACGCCCGGATATGGCTTGCTTGGATAAGGAGGATGTAGGCATGAGATGTTGCTCCAGAAAAGATGGGCTGCGCTTGGTGATTGGCCGGCGTGTGCCGGACGAAGTGAGATCAGAGCGTTCCGCTCGGTGAAACGCTGGCCGTGCGTTCGCCCCTGAGCAAACTGTGGCGTCCCCATTGCCGCTAAGCTAGCCGCGTCACGCGACATGCCGTGTCGCATAAATCGGGACGCAAAATGGAATTCGAGGACCTGCGAACGTTCGTCGAGGTAGCCGACGCAGGCGGAGTGTCGCCAGCGGCCAGGCGCCTGGGCCTTGCCAAATCCATTGTCAGCCGTCGTCTGATCCGGCTCGAGCGAGAACTGGGGATACAGCTGCTCGCACGCACCACCCGCGGCGCTGCCGTCACCGAGGCAGGCGCGACATTTCGAGAGCACGCCGCGCGCATGTGCGCCGAGATGGATGCCGCACGCGAGACCATCCTGCCTGCCGGCGATCTGCGTGGCCGCCTGCGGATTGCGGCGCCGCTGACGTTCGGCCCCACGCATTTGGCCCCCGTGCTCGCCGAACTGGCCAGTCGGCATCCAGCGCTGCAGGTGCATGCCTGCTACAGCGATCGCTTTATCGACATCGTCGCCGAAGGCTTCGATTGCGCAATCCGGCTCGGATATCTCGCCGATTCAAACCTGGTTGCACGTCGCGTGGCGCCAATGCGTGGCAGCCTGGTGGCCACACCCGACTACCTGCGCAGACACGGGGAACCCGACACACCCGCGGCACTGCTGACGCATGAGGCACTGTTGCAGGGTACGGAAAGCTGGCGGTTGATGGACGGCGACAAGATGGTGACGCTGCATCCGCGCGGTCGCTTCAAGGCCGGCAACGGCACCGCGATTGCCTCCGCTGCGCTTGCCGGCCTCGGTATTGCGGCACTGCCGGACTTTCTCATCGCCGATCACCTTGCCTCCGGTGCACTTGTCCGTGTCATGACCAGATATCCACCTCCGGAGGCCGGCCTGTATGTCGTTCGAGCGCCAGCCGCTCACCCTGCGCGCAAGATCCGTGTCTTGACCTATCTGTTGATGGAGCGCTTTGGCGGCGCTGTCTGAAGTTCAGTGGCGGCAACGCTTCAGCAATTTTCGTCCAGCGCCGCCACTGCAGAGGTGCGCGTTCCTGCGAGCGATGGCGCCATCGCTACCCCTTCAACACAAGCGATACGTCCGGATATCTGTCGCACATGAAATCCACGAAGGCGCGAACCTTGGGTGCAGCAAGACGCCTGGAGGTGTGCAACACCCACAGCGCCGGTTCCACGCCGGAGATCGTGCCCCATTGCACCAGTTCGCCGCGCGCAAGTTGGTTCCATGCAATCGACTGCGGAATCAACGCCACACCACCAGCTGCAATTGCCGCGTCGCGGATCATCAGGAATGAGGAAAACCGCAGCCTTGGAATGGGCTCCAGGACCAGGCGCCCGTCATCGAGGGCCCATGTAGTCGGCTGGAAGCTCGACATCACGACAGCGGCAACGGGTGTGATCGTGCTGCTGGTAGGCATGGCGATGCCGGGCGCGGCCACGACCACCAGGCGATCCTTGGCAAAGCAGCGGCCAACCAGGCTGCTGTCCGGGCTTGGGTTGATCCGGATGGCCACATCGTACTGTTCTTCCACCAGATCGACGGTTCGATCTTCCGCCACTACCTCAAGCACGATCTCCGGATAGGCCGCGCAGAACTCCGCGCCGATACGGCCCATCGCCAGCTGCGAGAACAGCGCCGGTGCTGCCACGCGCAGACGCCCGCGCGGCACAGAAAGGCCCTCGCGCGCGGCGGCCATGGCCTCGGCCACCTCGCTCAGCGGCACTTCGGTACGGTCCATCAGCAGTTGCCCCGCTTCGGTGAGCTTGAGGCCGCGTGGGCTGCGCTCCACCAGCCGCACGCCCAGGTGCTCTTCCAGCTCGGCAATGCGTCGCGACAACGTCGCCTTGGAGCGGCCACTGGCGCGACTGGCCTTGCCCAGGCCCTGGTTGGCAGCGACCAGCGCGAAATCGATCAGGGCATTGAGATCCATGGTGTTCCACATTTGAGACGGGTCGTCTACATCTTGGCGTCTTCGTACTGTCGGTGCAACGGCATATGGTTTCCCTACCGCGACGCACCGGCCACACCGCAACGCGCACCACTCCTCCCGCCGGCTAGTCGCGCTGACCCCGTCATTCCTCACATCACACCAGGAGATTCACCATGAGCATTCTCGTCACCGGTGCCACCGGCACTGTCGGTTCCCTCGTCACCCAAGGCCTGGCCGATGCCGGCGCACAGGTCACAGCGCTGGTTCGCCAACGGGGCAAGCGCCCCTTCCCGGCAGGTGTCACCGAAGTGGTGGCAGACCTCACCGACGTCGCGTCGATGCGCGCGGCACTGGCATCGGCGCGCACCCTGTTCCTGTTGAATGCGGTCACCCCCGACGAAGTGACGCAGGCACTGATCGCCTTGAACCTGGCCAAGGAAGCCGGCATCGAACGCATCGTCTATCTGTCGGTGATCCATGCCGATACCTACACCAACGTGCCGCACTTCACCGGCAAGCACAGCGTTGAACGCATGATCGAACGCCTGGACATCCCCGCAACCATCCTGCGTCCGGCGTACTTCATGCAAAACGAAGGCATGGTGCAGCAGACGATCACCGACTACGGCGTTTACCCGATGCCGATCGGCGCGAAGGGCATCGCCATGATCGATGCACGCGACATCGCCGAGATCGCCGTGATCGAACTGCTGCGCCGCGACCGCGCAGACGGCCCGCTGCCGCGTGTGACGCTCGAACTGGTTGGCCCGCAGGCGCTGACCGGCGCGGATGCTGCCAGGGTGTGGAGCGCAGCGCTCGGCCGTGAGATCGCCTACGCCGGCGATGACGTAGCGGCCTTCGAAGCGCAATTGGCTAGCTACGGTCCGTCCTGGCTGGCCTATGACATGCGCCTGATGATGGCCGGCATCCAGCGCTTTGGCATGCACGCGGCCGAGGGCACGGTTGAAACATTGCAGGCCATGTTGGGACGCCCGCTGCGCAGCTATGCAGACTTCGTGCGCGAAGCGACGGCGCGGGCGTGATCGCTAATGCACAGCACGCGCGCACGTTGCGCGCTTGCTGTGCACCGTGCGCAAGAGGCCGCGCTGCATGCCATGACGCTGCAGTACGGCAGCGTTGCTTCACAGCGCAGTCCGGTTTTCACCACGCGTGTTGCGAAACATCCGCCGATCGATACCGTCAACGCGCCTGCGCCGGCACCAGATCGAAGACCTGTTCGGTTGCCGCATCCACCGCAGCGCGCGTGTACAGCAGCGGAAAGTAGCGGCCCTGAAGCCACAGCGGTGCGAGGTCGCGGTAATGCGGGCTGGCCGGGTCGCCGGACTGGCCGGGGTAGTTCATGGCTCTTGAGTTGTCCCAGTTGCCCAGGTCGATGATCAGGCGTGCAGAAGGGCCGATGGTCTGGCGGAAATCGGCCGGGTCGTAGCTGGATTGATTGGGCGTATACGGGCTGCCGCCCTTGGCGAACGGGCCGACATCGAGCAGCGTACGGTCGGCGCCGGCCACCGCGCTCATCGCATGTGAAACCTTGTTGGTGTGCAATGTTCCCCATTGCCATTGGCTGGGATCGGGGCCCTGCAGTGCGACCAATGCCTGGTACGCGCTGCGCAACGACTCCAGCAGCAGCTGGTCGCGGCGCGCTGCAGGCGTGGCACCGAACGCGGCGCCGGGATGCTCCAGCGCATCCAGCATGGCCGCGGCATCGGGCGCGCCGAAGCTGGCGGCCTCTGACGGGCGTAGTCGCAGCGCCTTGTAGGCATCGCCGAGGTAGCGGCTGAACCAGACCTCTTCCAGCGCTGCGGCAGCAGACGCTGCGCCGACCTCGCCATTCCATGGGCGCAGCAACGCGAGTGCGGCGCTTGTTGCAGGGTCCTGCGACTGCAGCGGCTTCAGCAGCGCGACCAGGCGCTGCGCCGGCAACGAGACCTGGTCGTTCTGCAATTTTTCCGAATCCTCCAAGGTCACCTTGGGCAGCTGCGAGAGCACCTGGGTGATGCGCGCATGACGTGCGTCGTTGGCCCACTCGAAGCCGAGTTTGCGCTGCGCAATAGGGTAGTCCTTAGGCAGGTTCATCTCGTTGGAGGTGGTGATGAAGCCGGTTTTGGGATTTTGTGACGAGGGCAGCGCGTCGTTGTTCCAGAAACCGTTCCACTCATACCGCCCATCGCCGGGCACCGGCAGCAAGCCATCGCCGTGATCGCGGCGCGGCGTCATGCCCGCAGTGGCCCAACCGATGTTTCCTTCGACATCTGCGTAGACCTGATTGACCGACGGCGCGCCCCAGTGCGCGAGCGCGGCCTTGAATTGCGCAAACGAGGCGCTGCGCAGATAACGCAGCGAACCCAGGTACGGCGCGGCGCCGGGCTGGCTCCATACCGACCGCAGCGCGTACGCCAGATGTCTTTCGGCATCGGTATAGATCACCGGCCCATGCCGGGTGAATTGCAGCGCCACCGTCACCGGGGCTGCGCCACGCACGGCAATCCGTTCGTGCTCGGTACGCAGCGGCTCCCACTGGCCCTGGTACCAGTACGCCGCGTTGTCGTCGCGCAACCGATAGACGTACAGATCCTCCTGGTCGATGTTGAAGATGGTCAGGCCGAACGCGCTGGTGCGGTTATGCCCGATCGCAATGCCGGGCGCGGTGGGCTCGCCGGCACCGATGATGTCCAGGCCGGGGCTGGATAGATGCACGAAGTAGCGCAGGCTGGGCACGCTGTAGGCCCGATGCGGGTCGTCCGCCAGCACCGCATGGCCGGTGGCGGATTTTTGCGGCGCGATGACCCAGTTGTTGCTGCCTTCGGCGGAAGCTTCTTCACCAATGGTCGAAGGCCTTGCGGCAATTGCCGCAAGCGGCGTGTCGGCGCTCAGCTTCGGGCTTTGCGTTGCGAGCTCGTAGACCTTCAGCACGTCTTTCGGCAGGCAGGGGTGCAGGCCATCCGGCAACGCGGTGGTCCAGGCCGGCTGCAATGTCAGGCGCACCGCATCGACCGCCAGTGAGGCCTTGCAGGCCACATTGGCGCGCGCAACTTCGCTCTTGACGTTACGGCTCAGGCCGGTGGTGCGGATGCGCAGCACATCCTCCGGCGCCCAGCGTTGCGGGCGGTACCCCAGCTTGCCGAATTCGTAGGGCAGCGCCTGCGGGTGGCCGTCCAGCCACGCGATATAGGCGTTGATGCCGGCCACGAAGCGGCCGACATCGCGCCGGGCGTCGGGCCCGTAGCTGTCCCATTCGCGCGCCATGTCGCCGCGGTAGAAGAACAGCCGCGCGGCGCGATCCTGTTCGACGTACGCCGGCCCGAAGGCATCGGACAGCCGACCCAGGCCCTTGCGACGCAGCAGATCCAGCTGGAACAGCCGGTCGCGCGCCACGTTGAAGCCCTGTACGAAGAACGCGTCGTTGTCGGTCTTCGCATACAGATGCGCCACGCCCCAGCGATCAACGCGAATCTGCGCCGGCTGTTCGAGACCGGCAACTGTCATGGTGGTCTGGCGGGGCAAGGGCGCTGCGCGCGCGACGACCGGCGCCAGCGCGCTGCAGGCCAGGCACAGTGCACACAGCAACGCGTTGATGGTCATGCTACCGATCCCCTTTGGTGACGCATCGCAGCCTGCACCTGTCGCAGCATGGTGCGGCGCGTTACACCGGAAGCGCTAGCGTCGCAAGCGAATCGCCGTGGGCGATCATTGGCCCACCTATCTCAATGCACTGATGACAGCTGGCAAGCCTGGGCAGCCTATCTGAAAGGAAGGTGGCGCAGCGTCTTCATGCCACACCAACAACGGGTTCTTCACGCTTGCGCCATTCTTCCGCTGGAGACGCCCGATGATTCGCACCCTCGCCCCGCTTGCCGCCGTGCTGCTGCTCTCGGCCTGTGCCTCCAACCAGGTCGCGCAGGTGCAGCCCATCGATGGCGTCATCTCCGGCCAATGCCATATCGAAAAGGTCCGCGGCATCGTGGGCCTGGCCGCAGCCGCGCAGACCATCGAGCGCGCGCGCGTGGACAGCGACAGCCTGCAGGTGAGCGTGCGCCGCGGCGAACGCACCACCGGCGGCACCACCGCCAGCGGCCTGGCCGACCCGGCGCAGGGTGCCAGCGAAAGCGGCGGCGACCACCTGAGCATCGAAACCGGCCCCACCAACAACATCACCGCGGTGTATTGCGGCTAAGGAATCGGGAATCGGGAATCGGGAATCGGGAATCGAAAATCGAAAATCGAAAATCGAAAATCGAAAATCGAAAATCGAAAATCGAAAATCGAAAAGCATCGCCGCTTTTCGGTCCCGGGTCGCTCCCGCTCACTTGCGCTTGGAAGCGCCCTTTGTCGCCGTCTTGAGCTTGGCGCGTGAGGCGGTGAGGAACTTCAGCGTGGCCGCCTCCCATTGCCGCTCGCCACGCACGCCATTGGCCATGGCCTGCAGCTCGCCGGCGCGCCAGCCTTCGAACACGCAGGGGTCGATGTAGGCCTTGCGGCACACCGACGGCGTATTGCCCAGCGCGTCGGCCACCTCGCGGATGACATCGTTCTGCACCTGCTTGAGCGCGCGCTCGCTGCTGCGCTCGGGCAACGGCAGCCGCGCCAGGCGCTGCAGCGCCGCCAGCGTGCCGCCCCAGGTGCGGAAATCCTTGGCGGTGAAGTCCTCGCCCATCGCCTCGCGCAGGTAGTCGTTGACCTCGCCCGAGTCCACCGGCTGCAGCTGGCCATCGTCGTCGCGGTACTGGAAGAGCGACTGCCCCGGCAGCTGCTGGCACTCGCGGATCAATTTGACCAGGTGCTTGTCGTCCACCTCGATCTCGTGATCCTGCCCGCTCTTGCCGCGGAACTTGAGCCGCGCACGCCCGCCCTTGAGAAACTCCATGTGCCGGTTGCGCAGCGTGGTGAGCCCGTAGGAGCGGTTGCTGCGCGCATATTCGGCATTGCCCACGCGCACCAGGGTGTCGGCCAGCAAGGCCACCACGATCGCCAGCACCTTCTCGCGCGGGAAGCCCGGCAGCGCCAGATCGCGTCGCAGGCGCCGCCGCAGTTTGGGCAATGCAGTGCCAAAAGCGATCACGCGCTCGAACTTGCCTTCGCCACGCACCTGCGCCCAATCGGCGTGATAGCGGTATTGCTTGCGCCGCCGCGCATCGCGGCCGGTGGCCTGCAGATGCCCGTTGGGCTTGGCGCAGATCCACACCTCGGTGTACGCCGGCGGGATGGCCAGCGAGCGGATGCGCTGCAAGGTGTCCGCATCGGCGATGCGATCGCCGTCGGCGCTGCGGTAGCTGAAACTCTTGCCTGCCTTGCGCCGGCTGATGCCGGGCTGCTGGTCGTTGACATAGATCAGCCCGGCCGCGCGTGCGGTGGCCTTGGCCTGCGCGACGGCGGCCACGGTGGCGACGGCAGCGCTGGCCACCGCCGCACCGGTGGCGACGCTGGCGAGCTTGCCGACGGTGCTGGCCGTGGTGGCGGCATTGCGAAGAACACGTTTGGCTTTCATTGCGCACACGTCGAGGGACTGGCGCCGATTGTTGGGCCGGGCAGGACTAGGCCGCGTCAACGCAACGACAACGCCGTGTGGGCATGCGATGCCCGTCGCGCGACTTTGTGCTTATGCTTGGGGCATCCCCCTTTGCTGGAGTCATCGATGCGCGCTGTCCTGCCTATTGCCCGCCTGGCCTGCACCCTGGTCGTGCTGACTGCATTGACCGCCTGCAACAAGCCGCAACCCGATGAGCAGGAAGCGGTCACCGCCACTGCCCAGCACGCGGCCGAACAAGCCTCTGCGCCTGCGCCGGATGCCGCGCCGGACGCCCCGCCGATCGGCAGTTGCGATGCCACCCAGGTGCAATCGCTGGTGGGTCAGGCGTTGACCGATGCGGTGAGCGAACAGGCGCGCAGCGATGCGGGCGCCAAATCGGTGCGCGTGCTCAAGCCCGGTCAGATGACCACCATGGAATTCAACGGCGAGCGGCTCAATCTGGAAGTGGACGCCAAGAACGCCATCGCTTCGGTGCGCTGCGGCTGAGCACGCCCTGGCGCCTGTCGCCGGACAGGCGCCAAGCCAGCTGGCACAAGGGCTTTCAGCCGGCCTCGTTGCAGCTGTAACGGTGTATTGCGGCACCGCATCAACTGTGGTCTAGTCGATCATCCGGTGACCTCTTCGAAACGCTCCACGGATCGAGCGCTGCAACGTCGTCGCCGCTCTCCTAGATCGCAACGAGGCACACATGGCCCCCCGCACTCGCCAAGGGCTCCACGACGACGGTCTCTACAACAGCGTGCGCGATGAGCGCGACGCCTGTGGTTTTGGCATGGTCGCCCAGCTGGACGACCAACCTTCCCGCTCGCTGGTGGACACCGCGATTGCGGCGCTCTCGCGCATGACGCACCGCGGCGGTGTGGCCGCCGACGGGCTCACCGGCGACGGCTGCGGCTTGCTGATCCGCAAACCCGATGCGTTCTTGCGCGGGCTGGCACGCGATGCCGGTATCACCCTGGGCACGCGCTATGCGGCCGGTGTGGTGTTCCTGCCGCTGGACGAGGCCGAGGCCGCGCGATGTCGCGCCGAACTGGAAACGCAGTTGCACAGCGCCGGCGTGCAGTTCCGTGGCTGGCGCGTGGTGCCCACCGACGACAGCGTGTGCGGCCAGCTGGCGCGCGACACCTTGCCGCGCATCGAACAGGTGTTTGTCGATGCCGGCGCCGAGCAGACCGAAGACGGCTTCACCCTGGCGCTGTTTCTGGCGCGCCGTCGCGCCGAGCAGGCGCTGCATGCGGTCGACAACTTCTACGTCACCACCCTCTCGCCCAATGGCATCAGCTACAAGGGCATGGTGCTGCCGGACAAGCTGAGCACGTTCTACCCCGACCTGCAGCGCAGCGACCTGTCCTCCAGCGCGATCGTGTTTCACCAACGCTTTTCCACCAACACGCTGCCGCGCTGGCCGCTGGCGCATCCATTCCGCCTGCTCGCGCACAACGGCGAAATCAACACCATCGAAGGCAACCGGCGCTGGGCGCAGGCGCGCAGCAAGGTGTGGCAGACCCCGCGCTTCGATATCGCCGAATTCGACCCGGTGATCTCCATGCACGGCTCCGATTCGCAGAGCCTGGACAACATGCTGGAGCTGCTGATCGCCGGTGGCATGGACCTGCTGCAGGCGCTGCGCATCCTGGTGCCGCCGGCGACCCAGTCGCTGGAGTTCAAGGACGCCGATCTGGCCGCGTTCTATGAGTTCTATGGCCTCAACACCGAGCCGTGGGATGGCCCGGCCGGCATCGTGGCCTGCGACAGCCGCTATGCGGCCTGCATGCTGGACCGCAACGGCCTGCGCCCGGCCCGCTGGATGCTGACCTCCGACCGCCACTTCCTGGTGGCCTCCGAAGCCGGCGTGTGGGAGCTGCCCGCCGAGCGCATCACCCGCAAGGGCAAGCTGGGCCCGGGCGAGATGATGGCGATCGATCTCAAGCGCGGCGACCTGCTCGATTCGGACGCCATCGACCGCATCAACCGTGCGCGCGCGCCGTACAAGCAATGGCTGCAGCAGGGCGTGACCTACCTGCAGACCGAATTGATCGACCCCTCGCTGGTGGAAGAACCCTTCAGCGAGCAGACCCTGCGCAGCTACCACAAGCTGTTCCAGCTCAGCACCGAGGAAGTGGAGCAGGTGCTGCGCCCACTGGCCGAAACCGAGCAGGAAGCCACCGGCTCGATGGGCGACGACACCCCGATGGCGGTGCTCAGCCGCCAGACCCGGCCGTTGTACGACTACTTCCGCCAGGCCTTCGCGCAGGTCACCAACCCGCCGATCGACCCGCTGCGCGAAGGCATCGCCATGTCGCTCACCACCCAGCTCGGCAAGGAGACCAACATCTTCCATGCCGGCGCGGAGACGGTGAACCACGTCATCCTCAACTCGCCGGTGCTCAGCCAGCGCAAGCTGCGCCAGCTGCTGAAGATGGAGCAGTACGTCGAGCGCAA
This sequence comes from Xanthomonas sp. NCPPB 1325, assembly GCF_041477645.2. Lineage (NCBI taxonomy): Bacteria > Pseudomonadati > Pseudomonadota > Gammaproteobacteria > Lysobacterales > Lysobacteraceae > Xanthomonas > Xanthomonas sp. NCPPB 1325. Next base: position 39,513 of record NZ_CM192985.1, on the reverse strand, counting down.
CCGCCTGATCGACCTGTCCTACAGCGTGGAGGAAGGCCTCAAGGCCGGCTTGGAACGCATCTGCCAGGAAGTGGAAGCCGCAGCGCGCGCCGGTGCGGTGATGCTGCTGCTCTCGGACCGTTACCCGGTGCCGGACCGGCCGATGGCGCATGCGCTACTGGCCACCGGTGCGGTGCATCACCACCTGTGCAAGGTGGGCCTGCGCTGCGACGTCAACCTGATCATCGAAACCGGCACCGCGCGCGATGCGCATCACATGGCCTGCCTGCTCGGCTTCGGCGCCACCGCGGTGTACCCGTACCTGGCCTACCAGACCCTGTTCGACCTGGGCCGGCGCGGCATCCTGCAGCTGAGCAAGGGCGGCGAGCAATCGCAGATCGGCCGCCGCTACCGCAAGGGCATCTACAAGGGCCTGTCCAAGATCATCTCCAAGATGGGCATCTGCACCATCGCCAGTTATCGCGGCGCGCAGTTGTTCGAGATCGTCGGGCTGGACCCGGACGTGGTGGAGCTGTGCTTTGCCGAAACCCCCGCACGCATCGGCGGTGTGGGCCTGGCGCGGCTGGACACCGAGGCGCGCGAGCTCACCGCACGCGCCTGGAACGACCAGCTCAAGCCGGAAGTGGGCGGCCTGCTCAAGTACGTGCACGGCGGCGAGTACCACATGTACAACCCGGACGTGGTCATGACGCTGCAGCGCGCCACCCGCACCGGCGACGCCGGCGACTGGCAAAAGTACGTGGACGCGGTGCATTCGCGCCCGGCCTCCACGCTGCGTGACCTGGTCCAGCTCAAGCGCGCCGACACCCCGACCCCGCTGGACGAGGTGGCCCCGGCCGAAGACGTCCTGCGCCGTTTCGACACCGCCGCGATCAGCCTGGGCGCCTTGTCGCCCGAGGCACATGAAGCGCTGGCCATTGCGATGAACCGCCTGGGCGGGCGCAGTAACTCGGGCGAAGGCGGCGAAGACCCGGCCCGCTACGGCACCGAGAAGCGCTCCAAGATCAAGCAGGTGGCCTCCGGCCGCTTCGGCGTGACGCCGGAATACCTGGTCAACGCCGAAGTGCTGCAGATCAAGGTCGCCCAGGGCGCCAAGCCCGGCGAAGGCGGCCAGCTGCCCGGCCACAAGGTCAACGAATTGATCGCCCGGCTGCGTTACGCCAAGCCCGGCATCGGCCTGATCTCGCCGCCGCCGCACCACGATATCTATTCCATCGAAGACCTGGCCCAGCTGATCTACGACCTCAAGCAGGTCAACCCCACCGCGCTGGTGTCGGTGAAGCTGGTGGCGCATGCCGGCGTCGGCACCATCGCCGCCGGTGTGGTGAAGGCCGGCGCCGACCTGATCACCGTGTCCGGCCATGACGGCGGCACCGGCGCCAGCCCAGTCAGCTCGATCCGCTATGCCGGCGTGCCGTGGGAACTGGGCGTGGCCGAGTCGCACCAGGCGCTGGTGGCCAACGACCTGCGCGACCGCACCATCCTGCAGACCGACGGCGGCCTGAAGACCGGCCTGGACGTGGTCAAGGCCGCGTTGCTGGGCGCCGACAGCTTCGGCTTCGGCACCGCGCCGATGATCGTGCTGGGCTGCAAGTACCTGCGCATCTGCCACCTCAACAACTGCGCCACCGGCGTGGCCACCCAGGACGAGCGCCTGCGTGCCGGCTACTTCACCGGCCTGCCGGAGCGGGTGGAGCACTTCTTCCGCCTGCTGGCCGAGGAAGTGCGGCAGTGGCTGTCGTACCTGGGTGTGCGCTCGCTGGACGACATCGTCGGCCGCACCGACCTGCTCGAACAGCTGGAGGTCTCGCCACGTGCCGGGGTCAAGGTCGATCTGTCGCGCCTGCTCACCCATGCGCGCTACGACGGCAGCCACTGCGCCGCCCAGCGCCTGTACGAATCGCCGGACAGCCTGGCCACGCAGATGGACGGCCTGCTGGCCGATGCGATCGCCAACAAGCGCGGCGGCGACCATCGCTTCCTGATCCACAACACTGACCGTTCGATCGGTGCGCGCCTGTCCGGCGCCATCGCACGCGTGCACGGCAACCACGGCATGAGCGATGCGCCGTTGAACCTGCGCTTCCGCGGCACTGCCGGGCAGAGCTTCGGCGCGTTCAATGCCGGTGGCCTGCAGCTGGAGCTGGAAGGCGAAGCCAACGACTACGTCGGCAAGGGCATGGCCGGCGGCCGGCTGGTGGTGCGTCCGCCGCGCGGGGCGCGCTTCGAGGCGCGCAGCACGCCGATCGTGGGCAACACCTGCCTGTACGGCGCCACCGGCGGCGAGCTGTTCGCGGCCGGGCGCGCGGGCGAGCGCTTTGCGGTGCGCAACTCCGGCGCGCTGGCGGTGGTGGAAGGCGCAGGCGACCACTGCTGCGAATACATGACCGACGGCGTGGTGCTGGTGCTGGGCAAGGTGGGCCTGAACTTCGGCGCCGGCTTCACCGGCGGCCTGGCCTATGTGCTGGATATCGAGCGCGACTTCGTGGACCGCTACAACCACGAGCTGATCGACATCCACCGTGTCTCCGCCGAAGGCTTCGAGAACCATCGCCAGCACCTGCATACCCTGATCAGCCGCCACCGCGAGCTCACCGGCAGCATATGGGCGCAACAGATTCTGGACGAGTTCCGCGACTACATCGGCAAGTTCTGGCTGGTCAAACCCAAGGCCGCCAGCATCGAGTCGCTGACGGAGTCACTGCGGCGCGCCGCCTGAGTTGTGCTCTCCTCTCCCGCCTGCGGGAGAGGGGTCGGGGGTGAGGGCGTGTGCCCGCCCACCCTTATCCGCCCCCTTCGGGGCACCTTCTCCCGCAGGCGGGAGAAGGACCGCAGTCGCAATGCTGGCAGCAGATCGTCAGAGTCGTCGCAGTGCTCCCCTCTCCTGCCTGCGGGAGAGGGGTTGGGAGTGAGGGCGCAGGCCCGCCACCCCTCATCCGCCCCTTCGGGGCACTTTCTCCCGCGTGCGGGAGAAGGACCGCAGTCGCAATGCTGGCAGCACATCGTCAGAGTCGTCGCAGTGCTCCCCTCTCCCGCCTGCGGGAGAGGGGTTGGGGGTGAGGGCGCAGGCCCGCCACCCCTCATCCGCCCCTTCGGGGCACCTTCTCCCGCACGCGGGAGAAGGACTGCAGTCGCAATGCTGGCAGCACATCGTCAGAGTCGTCGCAGTGCTCCCCTCTCCCGCTGGCGGGAGAGGGGTTGGGGGTGAGGGCGCAGGCCCCGCCGCCCCTTTTTCCGCCCCTTCGGGGCACCTTCTCCCGCACGCGGGAGAAGGGAATCAGCCACGGATTTTCTTATGAGCCGCAAGCAAGCCTTCCAATTCCTCGACCTGCCCCGGACCATGCCCACGCGCATCCCGGTGGAGCTGCGTACCTCCGGCGACTGGGGCGAGTTGTACGGCAAGTTCGACAAGGCCGACGCGCAGTACCAGTCCGGCCGCTGCCTGGACTGCGGCAACCCGTATTGCAGCTGGAAATGCCCGGTGCACAACGCCATTCCGCAGTGGCTGCAGCTGGTGCAGGAGAACCGCATCGAAGAAGCCGCCGCGCTATGCCATTCCACCAACCCGCTGCCGGAAGTGTGCGGACGCGTGTGCCCGCAGGACCGCCTGTGCGAAGGCAGCTGCACGCTGGAGGAATTCGGCGCGGTCACCATCGGCGCGGTGGAAAAGTACATCGTCGATACCGCCTTCAAGATGGGCTGGCGCCCGGACCTGGGCAACGTGCAGCCCAGCGGTCACCGCGTGGCGGTGATCGGCGCCGGCCCGGCCGGGCTGGCGTGTGCAGACCGGCTGGTACGTGCCGGCATCGAGGCGGTGGTATACGACCGCTATGAGCAGATCGGCGGCCTGCTGCAGTTCGGCATTCCCAGCTTCAAGCTGGACAAGTCGGTGATCGGCAAGCGCCGCGAGATTCTCGAAGGCATGGGCGTGCAGTTCCGCCTGGGCGTGGAGATCGGCCGCGACATCAGCATCGAGCAGTTGCTGGGCGAATACGACGCGGTGTTCCTGGGTACCGGTGCGTACCGCTACACCGACGGCGGCCTGCCCGGGCAGGACCTGAAGAACGTGCTGCCGGCGCTGCCGTTTCTGGTGCAGAACAGCCGCATCGTCGGCGGCAACGACCCGCATGGCAGGCCGATCGCCGGTTGGGAAGACCAGCTCGCCCTGCCCGACCTCAACGGCAAGCGCGTGGTGGTGCTGGGCGGCGGCGACACCGGCATGGACTGCGTGCGCAGCGCCATTCGCCTGGGCGCGGCCAAGGTCACCTGCGCGTATCGCCGCGACGAGGCCAGCATGCCCGGCTCGGCGCGCGAGGTGGCCAACGCGCGCGAAGAAGGCGTGCGCTTTTTGTTCAATCGTCAGCCGCTCTCGATCGAATCCGGCGCCGACGACGAAGCCATCGGCGTGACCGTGGTGGAAACCAAACTCGGCGACCCCGACGCCAGCGGCCGCCGCAATGCGGTACCGGTGGAAGGCAGCGAATCGCTGCTGGAAGCGGACGTGGTGATCATTGCCTTCGGCTTCTCGCCCACCCTGCCCGACTGGCTGGCATCGCAAGGCGTGGAGGCCGGCAGCAACGGGCGCATCGTCGCCCCATCCGATGGCCATGGCCGCCTGCCCTACCAGACCAGCAACCCGCGCCTGTTCGCCGGCGGCGACTGCGTGCGCGGTGCCGATCTGGTGGTCACTGCTGTGGCCGAAGGCCGCGACGCGGCAGGAAGCATCGTGCAGATGCTCGGAGTGAAGGCGCAGGTCAAGGAGCCGGCAGCGGCCTGAGATTCGGGGCCCGCTCTCAGTTGCTCGTAGCCTGTCTGCTGATCTCGACTACCGGCACCGAGGCTTCTGCACAGGCCTCAGCGTGTCCGGGATCGAACAAGTTGCGACTGATGGCGTGCCCCTCTCCGTTGCAGAGGGAACAGACTGGCATCGAGTTCGCTGCGGCAGTGCAAGGGCACTGCAAGAGTGCCGTCTGCGCATGGTCATGCAGTCGTAGCAGATGGAAAATCCAGGGGCTTCGAGATGCCGGAGCAGTGCGCTGCGTGGCTGCGCTCCCCCACTGGCGCAATGCCACCATCTGCGTTGTATTGCAGTGCAGATGGTGGCATCACCTCCTGCCGCAATCGCGAATCAGGCCGCCTTGTCCAGCGAGGCCATGTCGATCACGAAGCGGTATTTCACGTCGCCCTTGAGCATGCGCTCGTAGGCCTCGTTGATTTCGTCGGCACGGATCGTTTCGATGTCCGAGACGATGTTGTGCTTGGCGCAGAAATCCAGCATTTCCTGGGTCTGACGGATGCCGCCGATCAACGAGCCGGCCAGGGTGCGGCGCTTCATCACCAGGTTGAACACGCTCGGTGACGGATGCGACTGCTCGGGCACGCCCACCAGCACCATCGCGCCATCACGCTTGAGCGCGTTGAGGAACGGGTCCAGGTTGTGCGGCGCGGCCACGGTGTTGAGGATGAAATCCAGGGTGTTGTACTGCGCGGCCATCTGCGCCTCGTCCTTGGAGATCACGACCTCGCTGGCGCCCAGGCGCAGCGCGTCGGCGCGCTTGCCCTCGGAAGTGGTGAACAGCACCACGGTGGCGCCCATCGCCTTGGCGATCTTCACCGCCATGTGGCCCAGGCCGCCCAGGCCGACCACGCCCACCTTCTGCCCGGGGCCCACCCTCCAGTGCGCCAGCGGCGAATAGGTGGTGATGCCGGCGCACAGCAGCGGTGCCACCGCAGCCAGGTTGTCCGAATGGGAGATGCGCAGCACGTACTTCTGGTCGACCACGATATGGTCGGAGTAACCGCCGTAGGTGTTCTCGCCGCCGCCGAACATCGGGCCGTTATAGGTGCCGGTAAAGCCGGCTTCGCAATATTGCTCTTCGCCCTCCTGGCAGGAGGCGCAGCTGCGGCAGCTGTCGACCATGCAGCCGACGCCGGCCAGGTCGCCAACCTTGAAGTCGGTCACGGCATCACCCACCGCAGTCACACGGCCAACGATCTCGTGACCGGGAACGGACGGGTACAGGGTGTTGTGCCATTCATTGCGTGCGGTGTGCAGGTCCGAGTGACAGACGCCGCAGTAGGCAATGTCGATCTGCACATCATGCGGGCCGGGCGCGCGCCGTTCGAACACGAACGGGGCAAGCGGCTGGTCGGCGGCTTGGGCGGCAAAGGCGTGGGCTTGGCTCATGGAATACTCCGGGACGTTGCGTCACCCGCAACAGATGCGGGCGACAGGAAAACAGTGGCGGTAGCTTAAGACAGCGTCCCGTCGCGCTCATGCGACAGTGCGTCTTGTGTGTCCTCTTGCGAACGCTACCGCCGGCGCATCATGCGCTGCGCCGGGTTTTTGCGCGATCAAATCCAGGGTGCGCGCGTGAATGGCACGCTAACGTGCAAGCTTCTAGGCTCATCGGGCAGCCGATCGCCCTGCACCATCTCCTGCTGGCCGTGCCCTCCCCCCGCGGCCACCCACGTCGATGCCGAAGGAGGCTTCCATGTTCCGCGCTCCCCCGCTGCTCCCATTCTTGCGCAATGCCGCGCTTGCACTGACCTTGCTGGCGGCCCTGCCGCTGGCGCAGGCCAAGGAACCTGGCCGTCCCGGCAAAGAGTCCACCGGCCTGAAATATGTCGGGGTCAATCTGTCCGGTGCCGAGTTCAACTCGCGCAAGAAGCCCGGCACCTTGTTCAAGGACTACACCTACCCGTCCGCGTCGGACTTCAGCTACTTCGCCGGCAAGGGCATGAATACGATGCGCCTGCCCTTTTTGTGGGAGCGCCTGCAGCCCGAACTCAACGGCAACCTGGATGCGGCGCAGCTCGGACTGATCAAAAAATCGCTCGAAGCCGCCAAGGCCAACAAGCAGTCCTTGATTCTGGACCTGCACAACTACGCCAAGTACGGCGGCCAGCGCATCGGCACCAACGAGGTTCCCGCTGCCGCACTGGCCGATCTGTGGCGCCGGCTGGCGCTGGAGTTCAAGGACGACAAGGCGGTGATCTTCGGGCTGATGAACGAGCCCAACGGCATTTCAGCACCGGACTGGGCCAACGCCGCGCAGGGCGCGATCAACGCGATCCGCAAGACCGGCGCCAAGAATCTGATCCTGGTGCCGGGCACCGCGTACACCGGCGCGCACAGCTGGCGCAGCACCAGCTACGGCGTCTCCAACGCCAAGGCGCTGGAAATCCTCAAGGACCCCGGCAACAACCTGGCCTTCGAAGCGCATCAGTATCTGGACAAGGACTACAGCGGCACCAAGCCGGTGTGCACCAGCGATTCGGTGGGCGAAGAAAAGCTGCGCGGCTTCACCGCGTGGCTGCGCGAGAACAAGCAGAAAGGTTTCCTGGGCGAATTCGGCACGGCCAACAACCCCGTCTGCGACAAGGCACTGGAAGGCATGCTGACCTATATGGAGCAGAACAGCGACGTGTGGCTGGGCTGGACCTGGTGGGCTGCCGGCGCGTGGTGGAAGCCGGATTACCCGTTCACCGTGCAGCCGGGCAAGGACGGCAGCGACAAGCCGCAGATGCGCATCCTGAGCAAGTACGCGCGCCGCGCCGGCAAGTAACCGGCCTCGCTTGCACGGGATGGTGGCCGCAGCGCGCAGCTGCGGCCATTTCTTTTGCGCCAACGTTGCACTGCGAGGACCTTGCCGCGATGGCGATGTTCGTGGCTGCGGCAGCGCCACACCGATCACCTCGACCAGTGCAGGTGACTTTTCCCGCGCCACCACGCAAACACCACAGCGCTCGCTGGCGCCGGATCGATCGCCGCATTGCGCCGCCATGAGACGATCAAGGCGCACATCTGAATCCATGCGATGCATCGACCGGATCGACGCGCCGACAGCCGCGTAACTGCGATTGACTGCACAGCTTCGCAGCCTGATACCTCGCATCCGTAGTTTGCGCAGGCGCATACGCCTACTGTTGTGACGGATGCGTCGTCGTCGCGCACGCGCGTCCAAAACGGCGCGACGCATCGCCCTCTGTCGGTCTCAGGAGTTCCCCCATGCTGTCCCTCACTTCCCACACGCATGCGCTGCGTCGCTGCGTGCTGCCCATGCTATTGCTCGCTGCCATGCCGTTTGCGCATGCACAAGGCACGACCGGCCTGAAGTATGCCGGCGTCAATCTCTCCGGCGCGGAAATCAAGTCCTCGCAAAAACCCGGCGTGCTCAACGTCGACTACCTGTACCCGGCTGTTGGCGATTACAGCTATTTCGCCGGCAAAGGGATGAACACCATTCGCCTGCCCATCCTGTGGGAGCGTCTGCAACCCAAGGCCGGCGGCGAACTGGATCCGGCGCAGCTGGCGTTGCTCCGGCAGGCCGTCGCCAACGCCAAGGCGGCGAAGATGTACCTGATCGTGGATGTGCATAACTACGCCAAGTACTACGGCAACAAGGTCGGCACGCAGAAGGTGCCCATCGCCACGCTGACCGATCTATGGCGACGCCTGGCCATTGCATTCAAAAGCGACAATGCGGTGATCTTCGGGCTGATGAACGAGCCCTACGACATCAACCCGCAGTCCTGGGCTGCCGCCGCGCAGGCATCCATCGACACCATCCGCAAGACCGGCGCCAATAACCTGATCCTGGTCCCAGGCGCGCTATGGAGCGGCGCGCATAGCTGGTACTCCACAGTGGCCGGGCAATCCAACGCGGTGGCGCTCGCCACTCTGCGCGACCCGCTCAACCGCTATGCGATCGAAGTGCACCAGTACCTGGATACGGACTCCAGCGGCACCGTTGGCGGATGCGTCAGCAAGGAGATCGGCGTCAAACGCCTGGAAAGTTTCACCCAGTGGCTGCGGATGAACAAAAAACGCGGTTTTCTCGGCGAATTCGGCACCGGCAACAATGTCACCTGCAATGCCGCGCTGGAAGGCATGTTGAAGTACATGGAAACCAACAACGATGTATGGACCGGCTGGACCTTCTGGGCTGCGGGTAAATGGTGGAACGGCAAATACCCCTTCAACGTGCACCCGGACGCGCAGGGACGTGACAAGCCACAGATGTCGATCCTGAGCCCGCATGCCAGGCGGGTGACCAAGACCCCTTAGTCCCACGCAGAGGTGCGAGATACCGCCGTGATCTGCAGCACCTCGCCTCCACCGTGCGCCAGCCACGCGGCAGCGTCATGGCGCCAGTGCACTGGCGCCATGCGATCGGCAGCAAGCGCGTCCGTACGACGTTATTTCGACAATTCGCGCCGTCACCGCAGCGGCGAAGGCGCTAGACCGCCTTGCAACAGAGGCGGGCGTATCAGCGCGCTATCACGCACAGGCCATTCGCGATCTGCGAATGCGATCCAGTGCACATATTTACTTCACATTTAATTCACATTTACTCGGCTAGGCATTTGGGCACAGCAGATGCATTGGAAGGGACAGATGCGGCGCACCTCGCGCAGATCGTCCACAGCGGGTCGCACGCATCGCCCCCCGCCGTCGAAGGAGTTGTTCCATGTCTGCTGTGCCTCTTGCGCTGCGCAATTTGATCCGTGGCGCGCTGTTGTTCTCCATGCTGTGCATTCTGCCGCTGGCCAACGCGCAAACGCGCGTGCTCACGTATGCCGGCGTCAACCTGTCAGGCGCCGAATTCGCATCGTCGAAAAAACCCGGCGTGCTCAACAAGGACTATATGTACGCCGCTGCCAGCGATTACACGTATTTCGCTGGTGTCGGCATGAATACGATCCGCCTGCCCATCCTGTGGGAACGCCTGCAACCCAGCGCGCGCGGCGAGCTGGACCCGGCACAGCTGGCGCTGGTGCAGCAGGCCGTGGCGCGTGCCAAGGCCTCGGGCATGTATCTGGTGATCGATATCCATAACTACGCCAAGTATTACGGCTACAAGATCGGCGGGCCGGAAGTTCCGGTGGCCACGTTCACCGATCTGTGGCGGCGCCTGGCGCTGGCATTCAACGGCGACAACGCGGTGATTTTCGGGCTGATGAACGAGCCGAACAATATCTCCGCCAGCGAGTGGGCGGGTGCGGCGCAGGCTGCCATCGATACCATCCGCAGGACCGGCGCCACCAATCTGATCCTGGTGCCCGGCGCGTTGTGGACCGGTGCCCACAGCTGGTATTCGCCAACCAACGATGGGTATTCCAACGCTACCGCACTGGTCTCCATCTACGATCCGCTCAACCGGTATGCGTTCGAAGTGCATCAATACCTGGATATCGATTCCAGCGGCACCTCCAGCGTCTGCGTCAGTTCCACCATCGGCGCCGAGCGCCTGCGCAACTTTACCGAATGGTTGCGCATCAATCGCAAGCGCGGCTTCCTCGGCGAATTCGGCACTGCCAACAACGCGGTCTGCAACGAGGCGCTACGCGGCATGCTCGGGTATATGGAAAGCAATGCGGACGTGTGGCTGGGCTGGACCTGGTGGGCCGCCGGCTCGTGGTGGAACCTGTCGTATGCCTACAACGTGCATCCGAACAAGGACGGCACCGACAAACCGCAGATGACCATCCTCTCGCCGCAGGCGACACGCGCCACGCGCGCATCGGTTGCTGCTGCCCGCGTACCGGTTGCGGGCAAAACACGCTGACCAGACCAGTGTCATCAAGCCGCCGCAAGGCGGCTTTTTTGGGCACGCTGAGTGACGGAAACCAGCTCGGCAAATCCGCCAGGCGCAAAATGTAAATCGACAGTGCAGGGCAGGTGAAACAGCCCATGGTGATGTCAGTTAACTGAATTTCCCGCATGGAAGAGGCCGGGTTTTCACCTTGTCACGATCTGCACGCGGCGAGCATGGCGGCACTTCACAGCAGGAGCCTCTCATGGCACATCGCATGATGACCACCGCACTGATCGGCGCGCTGGCGCTCGTTTCGCAAGGCGCCGTCGCACAGGAGGCCGCCAAGCCGGCCAAGGCACTGACCTCCAACGAAGTCACCAGCATGCTGGCCGCCAAGGGTTACACCAAGGTGCACGACGTCAAGTTCGAGCACGGTGTCTGGACGGCCGATGCCCGTAGCGGCGACGGCAAGGATGTGGACGTCCACATCGATCCGGTCACTGGCCGTGTCTATGGCGACCAGACCACCTCGCGCCTGAGCGAAGCCGATGTCCGCGCCGCGCTGTCCACCGGCGGCTATGCCGATGTGCACGACCTGAAATTCAAGGACGGCTTGTGGAAGGCCGACGCCAAGCGCAATGGGCAGAAGGTCGAGCTGCACGTCGACCCCGACGATGGGCATGTGGTCAGCGTGGATAACGACTGAGCACGCTCAACGTGCATCGACGCGTAGGCGTTTGAGCGGGTAGGGCGGTGCGCTGTTGCAAGGTGCAGCGTGCACGAGGCGACAGCCATGCCGCCTAGCCGCTTTGTTAGCGGCGACTGAGCCGCCGGCCTGCGAACGGTTGCGACGAACGCGCACGCAGTCGCTGTAAAAGAGGGCCTCCCGATCGGGAGGCCCTTTGCGTTGGCGGCACCCACTGGTCATCTACCGCACAGATACTTGCCACCCATGCGCCACCGTGGGGCCGGCAGCGCATCCGCATGACTCAGCGGGTAGGCGCGGTGTCCTTCGATTTCGCGCCTGGCGTGTTCGCGCGCGCTGCGTCCGCGTCGCCATCGGCCTGCTCGGCCGCCGCCGCCGTGCCTGCGGCTGGCTTGTCGGCCATCATGCGGTCGCGGGCGGCCTTGAACGGGTTGCCGGGATACCAGTTGGGCCAGCGCTCGCCGGCGGCGACCTCCTTGCCGACGCCGTAGACCGCCTGGAGATCTTCGATGGTGCCATCGAGTTTCCAGGTGGCTGCGTCGTATTCGTCGCCGGGGGCATGATAGCGGTGGCGTCCGTAGTCCTCGGCCGCGGCACGTCCGGCAGCGGTGCCGCCCTCGCGCATGTCTTCGCCGCCATCGGCATACAGCGCCGGCACGCCGGCCTTAGCGAAGTTGAAGTGGTCCGAGCGGAAGTACGAGCCGCTTTCCGGGGTGGCCTCGGCGTGCAGGGTGCGGCCCTGCATCGCGGCGATCGGCTTGAGGATGTCTTCCAGCTCCGAGCTGCCCATGCCCACCACGGTGACATCGCGCGCGCGCCCGGCCACCGACATCGCATCCAGGTTGATCACCGCGGCAATCTTGTCCAGCGGGAAGCTCGGGTTGGCCACGTAGTACTTGGAACCGAGCAGACCGGATTCTTCCAGCGTCACCGCCACGAACACCACCGAGCGCGCCGGCTTGGGGTCCTGGTGCGCAAAGGCATCTGCAATTTCCAGGATGCCGGCCACGCCGGTGGCGTTGTCCACCGCGCCGTTGTAGATGTTGTCGCCGCTTTCGCCCGGATGCTTGCCCAGGTGGTCCCAGTGCGCCATGTACAGCACCGCCTCGTCGGCATGGCTGCTGCCGGGCAGCACGCCGACCACGTTGCGCGAGGTCTTCTGCGCGATGGTGCTCTTCAGGTCCACCGACCAGCTGGCCTTCAACGGCACCGGCTTGAAGCCGCGCTTGCTGGCGTCCTTGTAGGCCTGCGCCAGATCCAGACCGGCATTGGCGAATACCTGCTTGGCGGTGTCGGCGCTGATCCAGCCCTGCACCGGCAGGCGCGGGTCCGGGTCGTCCTTGGCCGGCAGGTCGTATTGCGGGCCGGACCAGGAATTTTTCACCACGTCCCAGCCGTAACTTGCGCCGGGCGTGTCATGCACGATCAACGCGGCGGCCGCGCCCTTGCGCGCGGCTTCCTCGAACTTGTAGGTCCAGCGCCCGTAGTAGGTCATGCGCTTGCCGTCGAACAGCTTGGTATCGCCGGTGTGGAAGCCGGGGTCGTTGACGAACATCACCACCGTCTTGCCCTTCCAGTCCTGGCCGGCGTAATCGTTCCACTGCTGCTCGGGCGCATCCACGCCGTAGCCGACGAACACCAGCTCGCTGTTGTCCAGCTTGACCTCCGGCTGGCCGGTGCGCGTGCCGACCACGATGTCGGTGCCGAAGGCGAGGGTGCGGCTCTGCTCGCCGCTGCGCAGGCTCGGTGCGGTGGCCGCATCGGCGGTGGTTTCCACCATCGGTACATCCTGGAACCAGCTGTCGCCATTGCCCGGCTGCAGGCCGATGCGCTGCATCTGGTCGCGGATGTAGGTCACGGTCTTTTCTTCGCCGGGCGTGCCCGGGCCGCGGCCTTCGAAGTCGTCCGAGGCCAGCGTCTTGACCAGCTCGGCAAAGTCGCCGGCGGTCAGCTCCGGCGAGAACGCGTGCCGGCTGACCGGTGCGCTGGGTGCGGTGTCCACCGGCGTTTGCGTGGCCGGTGTGGCCGGCGTGTCGGCGGCGTCGCGCTTGCAACCGGCCAGGGCCAGGGTTGCGGCCAGGCACAACAGGATCTTGCGGGGCATCGGAACTCCTCGTGCGACGGAGGTCCGATCTTAGAGCGTGCGCGTGGTGAGCGCGTCAGTCCTTGGGCGCCACGTCCGAATCGAAGCTGCGCGCGGTGGTGCCGGTGACCGCGCCGACCTTGGCGGTGCGATGCACGTACAGGTCGACCTCGCGCTCGAACTCCAGCGGTCCGTCGACCACGGCCTTGGGGCCGATCACCACCCGCGGCTTGCGCGCCGGCTTGAAGGAAAAGCCGAAGTTCGGCTTGGTCACCTTGATGCCGCCGCGTACATGCGAATCCACCCCGACGGTGATGTCGCCGTTGACCGTCTCGATCCCCTTGCCGAGTTCGGTTGCCACCAGGCCGATGCTGCCGTTGACGGTTTCCACACCAGCGCTGATCTGGCTGCCGCGCTCGGTGAGGATGCTGCCGTTGACTGTTTCCAGACCGCCGGACACGGTCACTTTCTGGCCCACGGTGATCGAGCCGTTGACTGTTTCCACGCCGCCGGTGCGCGCGTTCTCGCCGATGCGGATGCCGCCGTTGACGGTCTCCACGTCCCTGGTCTGCGCACCGGCGCCCACCTCGATGGAACCGTTGACCGTTTCCAGATCGCCGTAGCTGCGGCCAGGCTCGGCGCTGATGCGGCCATTGACCTTGCTGATGTCCTCGTCGGCCCAGGCGCTCGTGCTGAGCAGGGACAACGCCAGGAGAAGAGATTGGGGCTTCATGCTGAACCTCGCGCGGTGGCGGCTGTCTGGGGCGTGGCGGTGATCACACCATGGGTGGCTACAATCGCGCACCTGCCTGAAGTCACTGGAACTTTCGTTGCCCCCGTCGCCCATCCCGCTGCCGCGCCCATTGCTTGCCCCAACCATTGGCTGCGCGCGCCATTGGCTGGCAGCCGCGCTGGTGGCGTGCACGCTGCTGGGCAGCGGCGCAGTGGCGGCGCAAAGCCAGCGCGAGACCGAGCGCAAGCTGCAACAGCTGCGCGATGAACTCAAGACCATCAGCGCCGATCGGCGCGCGCTGGAAGGCAAGCGCGGCACCGCGGCCCAGCAACTGCGCCAGGCCGACGAAAAGGTGGCAAAGACCGCGCGCGCCCTGAGCGACACCGAAGCGGCAATGCGCGCACAGGAGCAGCGCCTGTCCACGCTGCAGCAGGACCGCGCGCAATTGCAGCGTGGCCTGCAGACGCAGCGTGCCCAACTGGCGGCGCTGCTGCGCGCAGCCGACCAGGTCGGCCGCAACGCGCCGCTGAAGGTGTTGCTGTCGCAGGACACGGTGGGCGATGCCAACCGCATGCTGACCGATCACCGCTACGTGCAGAACGCCCGCGCGCAGCGCATCCAGGCGCTGGCCACGCAGCTGGATGCCCTGGCCAGGGTGGAACAGGACATCGCCTCCCGGCGCCAGGCACTGGATGCCGCGCGCGCGCAACAAAAGGCCCAGGCCGCCACCTTGCAGAAGGACCGCTCGCAGCAGGCGGCCACGGTCGCGCAGCTGGACGATCGCTACAAACAGCGCGCCGAACGCGAAAAGGCACTGGGCCAGGACGCCAAATCGCTGGAACAGCTGCTGGCCAACCTGCGCGCGGCTGCCGCCAAGGCCGAGGCCGAACGTCGCGCCGCCGCCAAACGCGCCGCTGCCGACGCCGCCGCGCAGGCCAAGCGTGGCAAATCCGATCGCCCCGAGCGCCCCGGCAAGACACCGCCCAAGGTCGTCGCCACCGCACCGGCCCCCAAGGTCGGAGGACTGAGCTGGCCGGTGGCGGGCAACCTGCTGGCACGCTTCAATGCCACCTTGCCCGACGGCCACACCAGCAAGGGCGTGCTGATCGGCGCGCCCAAGGGCACCACGGTGACCGCAGTGGCCGACGGCACCGTGGTGTTTTCCGACTGGATGACCGGCTACGGCATGATCCTGATCGTGGACCACGGCAACGGCTACATGAGCCTGTATGCGCATAACGACACCTTGTTGCGCGACGCCGGCGCAGCGATCAAGCGCGGCGAGGCGGTGGCCAAGGTCGGCAGCTCGGGCGGGCAGGGCGTGCCGGCGCTGTACTTCGAATTGCGGCGCAATGGCCAGCCGGTCGATCCTTCTAGCTGGTTGCAACGGCGGTAGTGCTTGCGCGTGCAGCAGCACGCGACGCACGACGATGGCCAGGCGTTCGCCGGGACATCGCTTACCGACACATTGCTGTTGCGGGCAACGTTCCTGGCGTGTCGGCGTGTCGGCAGCATGCAGGTTCGCCACGCCAGTCGGATGGTCTCCACGATGGTGCCGACGTCCTCCGATGCTGCGCTGCCTTGCCCGCTGGCGGCTGTCGACTGCCGGCGTGGCCGGCGCGCGATTCAACGTGGATTTACCGCTGCTTCGCGCATAATCCGGTCAGCTCCGTCGTGCGGGGCGTCTTATTTCTTTGTCGGAGTGCTTCATGCGCGTAGCCGTCCTGTCCGTTGCCTTGTCGCTGGCCTTGTTCGCGTCGCCTGGTTGGGCGCAGACCGCCCGTCCCGCCGCCGCTGCCCAGGCCACTGCGGACGACCCGGAAGCCAATGAAGCCGCCGTTTCCAAGGTGCCGCTGGACGAGATCCGGCGCTTTGTGGCGGTGTACAACGCGGTCAAGCAGGCCTACGTGGACCCGGTCGAAGACAAGAAGCTGATGCACGCCGCCGTGCGTGGCCTGCTGTCGGATCTGGACCCGCACAGCACCTACTTCGACAAGGAAGACGCCGAGGCCTTCGACGAGCAGGCCAGCGGCGCCTACGACGGTATCGGCGTGGAGCTGCTGCAGCAGCAGGACAACACGCTCAAGGTGATCGCACCGATCGATGACACCCCGGCCGCGCGTGCCGGCATCCGCGCCGGCGATGTCATCGTGGCCATCGACGGCAAGCCGATCGATGCCAGCAAGGCCATGGAGCCGCTGCGCGGCGAATCCGGCAGCAAGGTCACCCTGACCATCGTGCGCGACAAGGCGCCCAAGCCCTTCGATGTGACCCTGCAGCGCCAGACCATCCGCGTGGCCAGCGTGCGCAGCAAGCTGCTGGAGCCCGGCTATGGCTACATCCGCATCAGCACCTTCCAGGCCGATACGGGTGCCGATTTCCAGAAGAACCTCAAGCAGCTGCAGGCCGGCGGCAAGTTGCGCGGGCTGGTGCTGGACCTGCGCAGCAACCCGGGCGGCCTGCTGACCTCGGCGGTGCAGGTGGCCGACGATCTGCTCGACAAGGGCAACATCGTCAGCACCCGCGGGCGGATCTCCATCAGCGATGCCAAGTTCGACGCCACCCCGGGCGATCTGCTCGGCGGCGCACCCGTGGTGGTGCTGGTGGACGCCGGCTCGGCCAGCGCCTCGGAAGTGTTGGCCGGCGCGCTGCGCGACAACCAGCGCGCGCGCATCATCGGCAGCCGCACCTTCGGCAAGGGCTCGGTGCAGACCGTGCTGCCGCTGGATAACGGCGATTCGGTCAAGCTCACCACCGCGCGTTATTACACGCCCAGTGGCAAGTCGATCCAGGCCAGCGGCATCGTGCCGGAAGTGCTCCTGACCCCCGAACCGCAGCCGGGCGACGCCGATGTGCCGGCCAGCCTGACCGACTACAGCGAAGCCACCTTGCCCGGCCATTTGCGTGGCGACGACGAGGGCGAAGAAGGCTACAGCGCCGGCGATGTGTTGCCGGGCGACGGCCCGATCACCGCGGCGCTGGCCGAACTCAAGCAGCCCGGTTCGGCGGCCAAGGCGCAAGCGGCCCGCAAGGCCAAGGCCCAGGCCGCCCAGAAGGCCAGGGCAGCGACCAAGCCCGCTTCCGAGGCAAAGCCGGCAGCGCCGCGCCCGGCGGCGACCGACAAGGCCAAGCCGGCAGAACCCGCCGAGAAAGCCAAGCCCGCTCCCTCCGCAGACCCGGTACCGCCGGCAGACACGCCGGCTCCGGCCGAACCGGCCAAGTAAGCGGCGAGCTGGTGCAAGCGCAGGTCGGCTGATGCCCGCCCGCGCCTGGAATCTGCAATGCGCATGTGTTCATGCTTCGTCACCTGCCCGGACATGCACGCAACTTGCGCGATCACTCCGGTTCGTAGCGTGCGCAATGGTGCGCGGATGACCAGCGGCATGGGTACGGCGCCGCCTCAACGTCATGCGCGCTCAACGTTCGCGTAGACCCGCTGCGCTGTCTGCGCCGCCCGATCTCATCGGACTGTGGCATCGGACCGGTGTCATCGGCCGAAGTGAGCCCACTCGCCACGCATGAACCGCATCAGCGCACGATGGCCAGCGCGTCCGGATTGACCAGATTGCGCGGCGTGCCGGCCGCAAACGCCAGCACGTTGTCGAATGCCGCTTCGAAATACAGCGCGTAGCTGTCGCGTTCCACATAGCCCAGGTGCGGGGTGGCCAGCACCCGCGGGTGTCGCAGCAGCGCATCGCGCGGATCGAGCACCGGCTCGTGCTCGAACACATCCACCGCCGCCTGCCCGGGCCGGCCAGCATCCAGCGCGGCCAGCAAGGCGCCGGGGGCGATCAGTTCGGCGCGGCTGGTGTTGACCAGCAGCGCATCGCCACGCATGTGCGCCAGATCCTGCGCAGTGACGTCGTGACGCGTTTGCGCCGTCAGGCGCCGATGCAGCGACAGCACATCGCTACGTTCAAACAATTCCTGGCGGCTGCCCGCGATCGCAAAGCCGTCGCGCGCAGCCTGCGCGCAGGACGCATCGCCGCCCCACACCAGCACCTGCATGCCGAATGCGCGTCCGAACCCGGCCACGCGTTGGCCGATGCGGCCGTAACTCCAGAGACCAAGGGTGCGGCCGTGCAGCACACGGCCCAAGCCAGGGTCGCCCAGCGCCTGCCAGCGGCCCTGATGCAGGGCACGCTGGTACTCGCCCAATCGGCGGCTGGCCGCAAGGATCAAGGCCCAGGTCAGCTCGGCCGGCGCCACCGGCGAGCCGACACCTTCGGCCACCGCGACGCCAATCTGCGTGCATGCAGCCACATCCACGTGCGCGCCCACGCGCCCGGTCTGGCTGATCAGCTTCAATCGCGGCAGCCGTTGCAGCAGCGCTGCATCCACCCGCGTGCGCTCGCGGATCAACACCAGCACATCGGCGTCGGCCAGTTGCTCGGCGCGCTCGTCGGGATCGGTGGCCAGCGCCCCCAGCACCTGCACGTCATGGCCCTGCATCCGCTGCAGGCAGGGCAGTTGGCACACGGCGCCCTGATAGTCGTCGGGCACCAGAATGCGCATCAGCGCGGTTTGCCCGGCAGCGGGAACGGAGTGACCACCTTGTCGCCGGTGGCCGCGTCGCGGATCACCGACTGGCCCTTCTTCTCCACTTCTTCGATCCGCACGATGCTCTGCATCGGCAGGTGCAGCGTCTTGGTGTTGCCGAACTCTTCGCGCAGGCGTTCTTCGGTGGGGTCCACCACCAGCCCGTCGTGCACGTCGAACACCAGCTCGCCGATCTGGTTGAAGCCCCACAGATGGCTGCCGGTGACCTCACGCGCGTAGAGCTCGTACACCTTGCCGTGATTGAGGAAGGTGACTTTGTACAGGGGCTTGGACATGCGCCCGATTATAGGCGCGCCATTGCAGTGCATGCAGCGCCAGGTGGTCGGCAACCGTGCGCTGAGCGCGCCGACACGCACCTATGTGCGCGTTGCGCTAGAACCCGTGGCGCTTGCGCAGGCGCCGTGCGATCGCCGCGCGCACGTACAAGCCGTAGACGATGCCGAACACGAAGCCGGCGATGTGCGCCGACCACGCCACCATGCCGAAGGCCGGGCCGATGTAGGCAAACACCACCTGCAGCAGCGCCCACGCCCCGATCAACAGCGGTGCCGGCACGCGGATGAATTCCAGGAACACGCCCAGCGGCAGCACCACGCCGAGCTTGGCGCCGGGAAACAGCGCCAGGTAGGTGCCGATCAGCGCCGACACTGCGCCTGAGGCGCCGATGATCACCCGGTCCGGCGTGCCGATCGCAAAGATCGCCGCCAGGTTGGATGCGGCCCCGCCGAGCAGGAACAGCAGCAGCAATCGCCACGGCCCCAGGATGCGCTCGGCCGGCAGCCCGAAGATCAACAGGAACACCAGGTTGCCGAGCAGATGCGACCAGTCCGCATGCAGGAACAGCGCCGTGAACAACCGCAGCACGCTGCCGTCGCGCAGGGTCGCCCACCAGTCACCCAAGTTGGAGACGCCACTGGACAATGCGCCCCAGTCCAGCCACAGCGTATTGCGCGCCTCGCCGGGGCGGCTGATCGACCACAGATAGGCCAGCCATACCGCGGCGAACAGCAGAGGCACCGCCCAGCGTGGGGTGGGTTTCTTGCGGGAGGGGAGGGAGACGAACATCGGAGACGCACAATAGCCGGTCCACCGTCCTGAACCCAGCCCTAACCCACCGGCGCGTTCAGCGTGCCGGTCGTTATTGTTCGGTTAATCGTCGTGGGTATACTGCGTACGGCGTCGTATGTCGGGGGGGGGTCTCCGGCGCGCTCCAGGCACTGGATTGGTGCTGGGCGCGGGCGCTGAACCGACCATTGCAGTCCTTATCCGGAGAGCTACAACTTATGTCTACCGCTTCCACTCTTAGCCGCGCCACCCTGCTGGCCGTTGGGATTGCCGGTGTGCTGGCCGTTGGCCAGGCGCACGGCGCCGCATTTCAGCTGAAGGAAAACAGCGCCAAGGGCCTGGGCCGCGCGTTTGCAGGCTCGGGCAGCGCCCCGGACGATGCCTCGATCATCGTCAACAACCCGGCCGGCATGCGCCAGCTCGACGGCCGCCTGTTCCAGGCCGACGTCAGCGCCATCCAGTTCTCGGCCAAGTTCCAGCCCGACACCGCCACCTACGCCAACGGCGCCCCGGTGTCCGGCGGCAACGGCGGCGACGCCGGCATGATCGCGCCGGTCCCGGCGATGTACTTCCACGTGCCGTTCGGCGAGAACGACAACATGCACCTGGGCACTTCGCTTACCGTGCCGTTCGGCTTCAAGACCGACTACGACCGTGACTGGGTCGGCCGCTACCACGGCACCAAGACCGAGCTGCAGGCAATCGACTTCAACGTGGCGTTCTCCTACGACGTTAACCCGTACGTGTCCTTCGGTGCGTCGGTGTTCGCCGAGCGCCTGGATATCGAACTGGGCAACGCAGTGGATGCCGGCTCGATCCTGGCGCGTTCGCGCGTTCCGGGCTTTGCACCGGGCAACGCCGACGGCTCGCTGAAGATGAAGGGCCACAGCACCGAAGTGGGCTTCACCCTCGGTGGCCTGTTCAGCATCGACGAGGACACCCACCTCGGTTTCAGCTACCGCTCGCAGGTAGAGCACAAGATCACCGGCGCGGATGTCGACTTCACCATCCCGCCGAATGCGTCGGCCGTGTTCGCACGTGCCGCCCCAGGCACCTTCATCGACACCAGTGGCCGCGCCACCGTCAAGCTGCCGGCCAGCGCCACCGCCAGCTTCACGCACAACGTGAATGAGCAGTGGTCGATCATGGCCGACGTCACCCGCACCGCCTGGAGCAAGTTCGACCAGGTGACGCTGGACTTCGCCTCCAACCAGCCCAACACCGTGCTGGACTTCTCGTACCGCGACACCACCTTTGCCTCGATCGGTGCCGATTACCGCATGAGCGAGACGCTGACCCTGCGTGGCGGCGTGGCGTTCGACCAGACCCCGACCACTGCCGAGCACCGCGACGTGCGCGTACCCGACAACAGCCGCAAGTGGCTGTCGGTGGGTCTGAGCTGGCGTCCGTCGCAACAGGCCGAGTACAACTTCGGCTACACCCACCTGTTCGTCAGCGACCCAACCAGCGACACGGTCAGCGCCACCGGCGACCGTCTGGCCGGTACCTATGATGTGCAGGGCAACATCCTGGCTGCATCGGTCAACTACAAGTTCTGATCGTCGCAACCCGCGTTGGATGCTGAAAAACCCCGCTTCGGCGGGGTTTTTTGTCGCGATGCGCGCATACGCGGCGCCAGGCCGTGCGCCGGTGTCACTCGTCCACGAATGCAAAGCGACACACGTAGCGGGAGCGCAGGGGGGGACAGGCGCGCTGTGCAGGGGTGCTGCAGATTGCTATGGTCGTGCGCATGAGCCAACCCGACTTCATCCAGGTCACCGACAACGCCGTCTCGCGCGCCGATTGCGCGGCCATCGTGCACCGCATGCGCGACAGCCAGCAGCTGCATCCCGGGCGCATCGGTGGCGGCGTGTTTCCAGACCTCAAGCACAGCCGCGACCTGCGCATCAGCGGCATCGCCGAATGGGCAGACGTCGAAGCGCGCCTTCAACAGGCGGTCTTCGACGGGGTGCTGAGCTATCTGCGGCACTATCCACAGGCCTTGATCTCGCCGTTGATGCTGCAGGTCACCACCGCCGACGGCACCCCGCATCGATTAGTGGCTGAAGACATCGCCCAAATGAGCGACCAGGCACTGGGCGACCTGGCACGCACCTGCCTGCGTCCGGGTGCGATCAATCTGCAGTGGTATGCCGCCGATCAGGGCGGCTACCCGTACTGGCATTGCGAGCTGTATCCACGCGATGCCAGTGCCGACACATTGCACCGGCACCTGCTGTGGACGCTGTACCTCAACGACGAATTCGAGCAGGGCGAAACCGAATTTCTGTTCCAGCAACGCAAGGCGCGCCCGCGCACCGGCAGCCTGTTGATCGCTCCCACCGCCTTTACCCATACCCACCGCGGCAACCGCCCGGTCGGCGGCGACAAGTTCATCGCCACCAGCTGGATCCTGTTCCAGTCGGCGGGGGCCTTGTACGGCGGGGAATAGGGAATCGGGAGTAGGGAATCGCAACGGCAACGGCAGTTCGCAGCAGCGCCGCTCTTGCTGTTCCGATTCTCGATTCCCCAATCCCGATTCCCCGCCCCCTAGAACAGACTGCCTTGCGGCGATTGCGGCACCGGCTTGGCCGGTGGAGCGGGGCGGCGGAAGGCGCTGCAGTCCAGCGCCGGCATCTCACGCGTATCGAAGCCGGCGCGGCGGTGGGCCAGCGCAAAACGGCGCGCCAGCAGGTCCGCATACACGCCCTGCCCACGCAGGCGGGTGCCGAAGCTGCTGTCGTAGTCCTTGCCGCCGCGCAGCTGCTGGATGGTGCTCATCACATGCGCCGCGCGCTGCGGGTGATGGGTCTGCAGCCAGTCGCGAAACAACGGCGCCACTTCGTGTGGCAGCCGCAGCAGCACGTAGCCGGCACTGCTGGCGCCGGCCTCGGCAGCGGCCTGCAGAATCGCTTCCAGCTCATGATCGTTGATCCACGGGATCACCGGCGCTGCCATCACTCCCACCGGCACGCCCGCCTCGTGCAACGTGCGCATCGCACGCAGACGTGCATGCGGCGCGGACGCACGCGGTTCGAGCTTGGCCGACAGATGCGGGTCCAGCGTGGTCACGGAAAAATGCACGTTGACCAGGTTCTCGCGCGCCAACGGGGCCAGCAGGTCCAGGTCGCGGGTGACCAATGCGTTCTTGGTGATCAGCGTGAACGGATGCCGCGTCTCCCACAGCACCTCGATCAACCGGCGCGTCAACGCGCGTTTGCGTTCGATCGGCTGGTAGGCATCGGTGTTGATGCCCAGCGCGATCGGGCTGGGCACATAACTCGGTCGCGACAACTCGCGCCGCAGCAGATCCGGCGCGTTGGTCTTGGCGAACAGCCTGGTCTCGAAATCCAGCCCGGGCGACAGGTTGAGGTACGCGTGCGAGGGTCGCGCAAAGCAGTAACTGCAGCCGTGCTCGCACCCTCGATACGGATTGACCGATTGCGAGAACCCGATGTCCGGCGACTGGTTGCGGCTGATGATGCTGCGCGCGGTTTCCTCGGTGACCTGCGTGCGCAACACACCGGCAGCGAACTCTTCGCTGTCGTCCACGTGCCAGCCGTCGTCCACGGCCTGCGGTGTGGTGACCTCGAACCGTCCGGGCAGGTGGCCGGTCGCACCGCGGCCCTTGATTGCGCTTGCCATCGCGTCATCGTAGGGCGGTCGTGTCTCATCCGCCGCGACCGGGCGTTCAACACGATGAAGCTTTCAGACCGTCGCCTGCGCGATGCGTTGCCGCCGCGGTCAGCGCAGCGCCGCGTACGCCCCGTAGAATCCGCACATGCTCGCACTGGTCCAGGGCGCGTGGGATTGGCTGGCCACCATTCCCCACCTCGAAGCGCTCCTCCTCGCCGCCTACGTGCTCTACCTGCTGTGGATCGCCGGCTGGATCGTGCTGCAAAAGCGTGAGCCGGTGGCCACGCTAAGCTGGGTATTGTCGCTGGCTGCGCTGCCGTACCTGGGGCTGCTGATCTATTACTGGCTCGGCCCGCAGAAGGTGAAGCGGCAACGCCTGCGTCGCGGCCGCTCGCGCTCGGGCATGGAAAGCTACAGCAGCGTCTGCCCGCCGGATGCCGACTGCACCGAGCTGGCCAAGATCGCCCAGTCCACCACCGGGCTTGCGCCAAGCAGCGCCACCGAAGTGCACTGGCTGGTGGATGGCGCGGCCACCTATGCCGCCATCATCGAGGCGATCCGCAGCGCCCGCGACCACATCCACCTGGAGTACTACATCTTCCAGCCCGACCACAGCGGCACCGCGATCTGCGCTGCGCTGATGGAGCGTGCACGCGCCGGGGTCAAGGTCCGCCTGCTGCTGGATGCGATCGGCTCGTCGGCCATGACGCGCCGGGCGCTGCGCACCCTGCGCGAGGCCGGCGTGGAAACCGCCTGGTTCCATCCCTCGCAATTTCTCAAGCCGTTCAAACGGCCGTGGCTGAATCTGCGCACCCATCGCAAGGTGATCGTCATCGATGGCCGGGTCGGTTTCACCGGCGGCATCAATGTCACCGACGAAGAGAACGAGCAGGTGCGCGGCGATGCCTATCGCGACCTGCATGTGCGGCTGCAGGGCCACGTGGTGCGCAGCCTGCAACTGGTGTTTCTGGAAGACTGGCTCTATGCCACCCGGCAGGGGCGCGCCGCCTTCCAGGGCCAGCAGTTGTGGCCGGAGGACATGCCCACGCGCGCCCAGGGCACGGTCGATGCGCAGGTGCTGGTGTCCGGCCCGGATTCCTCCTGGGAATCCATCCACCGGCTGATGGTCGCCGCCATCCACGAGGCCAGGCATCGGGTCTGGCTGGTGACGCCGTACTTCGTTCCGGGCGAAGCCGCGCGCATGGCGCTGACCTCGGCTGCGCTGGGCGGTCTGGATGTGCGCCTGCTGGTGCCGCGGGTCAGCGACTCGCGCCTGGTGACCTATGCGGCGCGCTCGTATTTCGATGAGCTGCTCGAAGCCGGCGTGCGCATCTACGAGTACGGCCCGCGCATGCTGCACACCAAGGCACTGCTGGCCGACGACGATGTCAGCATCGTCGGCAGCGCCAATTTCGACAGCCGCAGCTTCCGCCTCAACTTCGAACTGTCGATGCTGTTCCGCGACCAGGCAGTGGCCGCCGAGCTGGCCGGCCTGATCGGCACCGACCTGCAACATGCCCAGGAGGTGCGCTTTGCGCGCCACCGCCCGCTGCTGCGTTCGCGCCTGCCCGAAGCCTTTGCGCGGCTGCTGTCGCCACTGCTCTGAAACGCCCCGGCTCACGTGGAACCGAACCGGGCGCAGCGCTACACTGCCGCCACTCATCGGGGAGCTCGTCATGCACTGGCTGTTTCTGCTCATGGCACTAGGTGCGCTGGTGCTGGCGTTCAGCACGCCGCACGTGTGGTTGCTGGTGGTGTCGCTGTTGGTGGCACTGGTGCTGTTGCTGTCGTGGACACGTGGCTGGTTCGCCTCGCGCATGGACGACACCCAGCGCGACACCAGCAGCATGATCGACCCGGCCGAACTGCGCCGGCTGCGCGAGGTGGCCGAGGCCCGCAAGGCTGCGGCACTGGCCGCCGCCCGCGATGGCGAGCCGCAGGCCTGAGCGCACGACCGTGACCACCCAGCTCAGCGTCAACGTCAACAAGATCGCGGTGCTGCGCAATTCGCGCGGCGGCACCGACCCGGACGTAGTGCAGGCCGCCCGCACCTGCCTGGGAGCCGGCGCACACGGCATTACCGTGCATCCACGCCCAGATCAACGCCACATCCGCTCCGACGATGTCCTGGCGTTGAGCGCACTCACGCGCGAGCACGGCGTGGAATTCAATATCGAAGGCAACCCGTTCGCCCCTCCGCGCACCGGCTATCCGGGGCTGCTGGAACTGTGCCGTGCCACGCGTCCGCAACAGGTCACGCTGGTGCCCGATGGCGACGGGCAGCTGACCTCCGACCATGGCTTCGATTTCGCGCAGGACACCACCCAACTTGCCGCGTTGATCGCCGCGTTCAAGGATCTCGGTAGCCGCGTCAGCCTGTTCGTCGACGCGGGCAACCCGGACATCGCACGCGCCGCCATGCTCGGTGCAGACCGCATCGAGTTGTATACCGGCCCGTACGCGTACGCGCATGCGGGCGGGCAGGCGGATGCAGCGCTCGCACTGTTCGCCGGTGCCGCGCAGCGCGCCAGCGCCGCCGGGCTGGGCATCAATGCCGGGCATGACTTGTCGCAAGCCAACCTTGGCGATTTTCTCGCCGCTGTCCCGGGCGTGCTGGAAGTGTCCATCGGCCACGCCCTGATCAGCGAAGCGCTGTATCAAGGATTGGATGCGACCGTGCGCGCCTACGTCGGGCTACTGGATACCGCCCGCGCTAGCGCCTGAGTTTGGCCGGGTGATGCCGGCGTTCGATCCTCGCCCGGATCGATCAGTGAGCAATCTGCCGGATGGGCGGCAAGCACGTCGAGTCACGCAGCAGGCATAAAAAAAACGCCACCGTTTCCGGTGGCGTTGCAGTCGCGTCATGACTGTTGTGTTGCGGTCTTGCAGATGCGTTTACTGCTGCATGAAGCCGATTTTCTTCATCTGCGAGTTCTTCGCAGCGGCCAGCACCTTCGCCATCACCTCGTACTCCGCATCCTGATTTGCATCGATGCGCAGTTCCGGCTGATTGGTCGGATCGGCCTGCACCACTTCTTCCATCTTCTGCTGCAGCTGATCCACCGGCGTCGGGCTGTTATTCCAGAACACCTGGTTGCTGGCATCGATACGCAGCTCGATCGGCGGCGGCGGTTCGGTCGTCTGCGGTGGCGGGTTCAGAACCCGCTGCGGCAGATCCACGGCGATCGGATACGTCATGATCGGCGCGGTCACGATGAAGATGATCAGCAGCACCAGCATCACGTCCACCAGGGGCGTGACGTTGATGTCGGCCATCGGCCCACGGCTTCCACCAGTACTAAATGCCATGGCTTACTGCCCCTTCACTTTGGTTGCAACGAAACCGACGTCCAGCATGCCCTGACCCTGCGCGATCTTGGTGATCTCGTTGATCGTACGCATCTTGGTCGTGCGGTCGCCGCGCAGGTTGAGCGGCGGTTGCGGGGTCTGCTGTGCGGCGGTGGACAGGCGCGACTCCAGGGCTTCCTTGGAGATCGGCTCGTCGTTCCAGTACAGCGACCCGTCTTCCTTGACGGCCAGGGTGATCGGCGCGGGGCGTTTCTCCGCATCTTCCTTCTGGATCAAGTTGGCCTCTGGCAGCTCCACCTTGACCTTGTGGGACATCAGCGGTGCCGTAATGATGAAGATGATCAGCAGCACCAACATCACGTCCACGAGGGGCGTCACATTGATGTCGGCCATCGGGCCGCCGCTGTTTCCACTACTGAAGGCCATAACGGGCTCCGTCTAAATCGTTGCGAAGGCGTTCTTTACAACCGGATTAGCGAACGCGCGAACCGGTGGCAAAGAAGTCGTGCAGGTCATGGGCAAAGGTGTCGAACTTGGCGATCACCGAGCTGTTGACCTTGGAGAAGAAGTTGAACGCGAACACGGCCGGGATGGCGACGAACAGACCGATCGCGGTCATGATCAGCGCTTCACCCACCGGGCCGGCCACGGCGTCGATGGAGGCCGAACCGGTTGCACCGATCTTGATCAGCGCGCCGTAAATGCCCCACACGGTACCGAGCAGACCGACGAACGGCGCGGTCGCACCGACGGTGGCCAGCAGGGTCATGCCCGACTGCAGCTTGGTGCTTTCGCGGGTCACGGCCTGACGCAGGGCGCGGTCGACGAACTCCGAACGGCTCAGGCTCTCGCCCAGGCCACCGGTGCTGCCTTCGGCGCGCTGGTGGTGGGCAGCAGCCTGGGCTGCGTCCAGTGCGATCTTCGAGAACGGCTCGGAAGCCGGCTGTTCTTCCATCGCACGGATGGCGTCCTGTGCATTCGGGGCATCCCAGAACGCGGTGGTGACGCGGTCAGCCGCGCTCTTCAGGCGGGTGGCGCGGAAGATGTTGATGACAGTCCAGTACCAGGAAGCGGCGGACATGGCGATCAGGGTGATCAACACGACCCACGACACGGCGAAGTCGCCGGGGCTGGAGGTCATTTCGGTGATCAAGTGCTCGAAGCCCATCTGCGACAGAGCGGCCGACGGATTGGAGCCCCCTGCAGCGGCGGCGATAAAGAATTCCTGCAGCATGACGCTTACCTTTGTTGTGTGTGGTGATGAAGGGTGGAGCGAAAGGAAGACAGGATCCTGGGCCGGCCGTGACCGGCCCGTGGGATCAGTTCAGAGCAAAGTTGACCGGGACGCGGACACGTCCGGCGGCTTTCTGCCCGTTGACAGTGGAGGCGTTGAACTTCCACTTGCGTGCTGCGTCCATCGCGGCACGGTCAAGGTCGCGGTTGCGGCTGGACTTTTCGACCGACACGTTGGTCACGTTGCCGCTGGCATCCACATCCACGATCAGGATGACCTCACCTTGGACGCCGGCACGGAATGCAGCCGGTGGGTACTTCGGCGGGTTCATGTTCTTGGACGAGATATCGACACTGGCGCCGATGTCACTCGGCGGTTGCGGCGGAGCCGGCGGGCTCGGCGGCGTAACGATATCGCTCGGACGCGGTTCGGGAACGTCGACCACCGGAGCTTCCGGCGGCGGCGGAACCGGTGACGGCTTCGGCGGCGACAGATTCTTGACCGGCGGTGGCGGCTTGTCTTCCGGCGGCGGCGGCGGCGGCGGCGGCGGGGGAGGAGGCGGTGCATCCACCAGGGTGACCATGGTGGTGCGCTCCTTCTCTGCCGGAGCCTTCGGCGCCACTGCAGGGATCAGCAACATCATCAGTGCAGTGAGGTGCAGGGCAATTACAAAAGCAATACCGATAATGCGGGCCCAGCTCAGACCCTGGTTCCCGGCATCATAGTCATGCCTGTGGATAACGAGTTGTTCCGTCATGCGCCAATGGCTCTTTCAGTGGGGGCCCGGATCACTGTGATGATCCCCAGGTTTTCGGACGGCTTTGACACCGCAGGAACTCCCAAGCTTATACCAATCCCGAGTCCTGTAACCACTAAAAACACAGGGATTTCGGGGGTTTATTTTCTTTTTTACTTCAGGTTGATGATCTTCTTCGCGTCTTCTGGTTTTTTAACGCCCTTGGCGATCGCCTGCTGTGCGGCCTGCTTGGCCTCCGGGATGCGACCTTCCGAATGCAGCACCTTGGCCAGATTCAGATAGGTCTCGCCATCCTTGGAAAGCGGTGCGGCCTTTTGCCAGTTCTCGATCGCCTTCGGCACGTCCTCGCTGTAGTAATAGGACTGGGCCAGCGCAAGGTATGTCTGATAATCAGGCTTGAGGATGCCTTTTTGCATACCTTCATTGATCACCGCGATGACGTCTTTTTCCTTGTTCTCGGTGTTGGCGTAGATCGAATACAACTGCTTGTATTCCTTCTCTTCGGTCAACTGCCCGGAAGCGCGCAGCTTGTCCATCACGCCTGCGGCCTTGTCCATCTGGTCGGCCTGCATATACATGCTGGCCAGATTGAGCTGGGCCTTCTTGTCGTTGGGTGTCTTGGCGGCAAGCGCCTCGGCGGCAGCGACGGCTTCGCCGGTCTGGCCGGCTTCGGCGTAGGACGCCATCAGCAGCTGGTTCCAGGTGTCCTTCGGCTCGGGCGAGGCGGCGATGGCCTGCTTGAGCACCGGAATCGCTTCCTTATAGCGCTCTGCCTGGTACAGCGCCTGGCCCTTGAGAATCAGGTCTTCCGGACGCTGCGACTTGCTCTCGTCCAGATACTTGTCCAGCGTGGCCAGGCCTTCGGCCTGCTGGTCGTCCTGCATCTGCAGCTGCGCCAGCATCAGCATCGACTGGAACTGGCCGTTATTGTCCAGCGCGTTCAGGCCGATTGCCTGCTGCAGGTAGGTCTTGGCGGCCGCGGTGTCGTCCAGGTTGTAGGCGGCCTGCGCGGCGAGCTGCGCAGCCAGCGCCTTATCGGCCTCGTTGGCGGCGCTGTTGGCCAGGATCTCGTCGGCCTGGGTGCGCACGCCCGGATAGTCTTCGCCCTTGTTGAAGGTTTCGATCAGCTTCTGCAGCTTGCTGCTCAACTTGGACGAAGGCTTGATGGTCGGCGCCTGACGGGTCGACTGCGGGTACAGCTCTTCGGCCTTGCCGCTGCCCTTGGACTTACGCGCGGCACGCTCGGACGAGCGGTCCGACTGCGCGACCGCATCGGTGACGACAGCCCCGCCCAGGGACGCTGCGATGAACAGGGACAACAGGGCTTGCTTGCGGTTGAGCAGTTTCATGTTTCACCTCGGACGAGCCGCCGTTGGGCGGTGCGAAAAGCGGAATGGACGCTGTACGGAAAATCTGAGCCGGCAAACTTAGCAGAAAGTCCCAGTTCCCGAAAACGGTTTCCATGTTGTGGTGCGGCAATCGGGAGTTACGAGAAAAAGTCTTAGCACTGCTAACAGCAAGTGACCGCTCGCTGCTCCCGCGGCCGCAGTGTAGTGGGCGGCGCGTTGATGCCAGGTCAGTGCCTGCACGAGTCAACAAGGGCCGAGCAGTTGCCGTTAGTCACTCTAGCCACAGCGCGGCACGCGCCCGTTCTGCTTGGCCTGCTGATACACCGGTTCGAGCTGGTTGACGTCGGCCTGGAGCTCGCGGATGCGGTTGGTTGGGTCCGGATGGGTCGAAAGCCATTGCGGTTGACGATTGCCGCTGGCGGCCATCATGTTCTGCCACAGGGTCACCGCCTGGGCCGGGTCGAAGCCGGCCTGGGCCATCAGGCGCTGCCCGACCACATCGGCCTCGCTTTCCTGCGTGCGCGAGCCGGGCAGCAGGAACACTGTCTGGGCGGTCATACCGCCAACCTGATTGACCGCGCTGGCCGCGCCGTCGCCATAGGCGGCCCCGGCGAGCGCGCCGATGATGCCCAGACCGGTCTGGGCGCCCAGCTGGCGGGTGATGCGTTCTTCGTGGTGGCGCGAAATCACGTGCCCGATCTCGTGCCCAAGCACGGCCGCGAGCTGGTCCTGGGTCTTGGCGACGGTGAAGATGCCGGTGTTTACGCCGACCTTGCCGCCGGGCAGGGCGAAGGCGTTGGGCTCGTCATCGACGAACAGTGCGGTTTCCCAGCGGGTTTCGCGCCACTGCGGCGGCAACTGCGCCACCAGCGCATTGACCACGCATTGCACGTAGGCGTTCTGCTTGCCGTCGGTGCTGACTTTTTCCTTTGCCTTGGTCTGCGCGAACGACTGCGCGCCAAGCTGGTCGAGCTGCTGTTGCGATACACCCCCCACCACCTGTCGGCGGCCGGTCGGCGAAGTTGTGGTGGCACACGCCGTCAGTGCAAGGACGGCAACAACGATCAACAGCCTGGCTTTCATTCTATCCCCCTAGAACCCTGGGGACATTTTGGCAGGCTCGTCTTAACTTTTCGTCAAGCGGCCCGGAACGACCAGGAAAACGCAGCGAATCGTGCCTGGTTCGGCTCCGCTGGCACATGCGGAGGGCAGGGGTATGCGCAAACCGCTATGCGGTCTACCCGCATGACAAGGACCTGGCCGTGCCCGTCCGTACTACCCGATGCCGAAAAAATACAACGCGGCCAGCGCGGTGGCGTTGTTGATGCCGTGTGCGGCGATGGGCGCCCACAGCGTACCGGTGCGCCAATACAGCCAGGCAAAGGCGGCCCCCATGCTGCCGTAGACCAGCCAGAGTTGGGCGATGGCCGCCGGGCCGTTTCCGCTGATGCCGGGCACTTCGTGCACCAGGGCGAACAGTGCGCCGCTGAGTACGATCCCCAACCAGGGGCGGCCAGCGGCCAGCAGGCGGCCGAACAAGACGCGACGGAACAGCAGTTCCTCGTAGGCCGGAGCGATCACCACCGCAAACAGCGCCAGGGCCAGCGGCCACTGCTTGATGGCTTCTTCCATCAGCGGCAGATTGGTCGGCACCGGTTTGATCCCCAGTGCCGAGGCAGCGACGCTGACCAGATTGCTGAGCAGGAACACGCTTGCGGCAATCAACGCTGTCCAGCCCCAGGTGGACGAACGGCGCACGGCGGCGCGCGAGGCGGCCTGTTCACCGGCGGTGGCACGGCGGCGCCAGAAATACAGCAGGACAGCGGGCGTCGCGGTGCTGACCAATGCAGTGAGCAACTGCACCACCACTCCCGGCTGACCGACTGCCGCCATCACCTCGGCCGAAGAGGGCGACAGGCCCTGCGCCTTGGCCGCCTGCACGTAGCCGATACCACGGATGGCGCCCCAGACCGCAAAACCTGCCACGCTCAGAGTCAGCAACAGGCCAACGGCGATCAACACGTCGATCCCGAAGCCGGTCAGCACGGACAGCAAGGGCGGCCGGCCGGCAGCACGGCGCGCTGCCGGAGGAGGGGGGAGGGCTGTGCTCATCATCATCCTGCGACTGCCGGGTCGCCGGCACAGCGCCGTGACGCTGTGCCGGTACGCAGGCGGCTCAGATATCCAGGTTGGACACCTTCAGCGCGTTGTCTTCGATGAAATCGCGGCGCGGCTCCACCACATCGCCCATCAGGGTGCTGAAGATCTGGTCGGCGGCCACTGCGTCCTCGATGCGCACCTGCAACAGACGGCGCGTATCGGGATTGACCGTGGTTTCCCACAGCTGCTCGGCGTTCATTTCGCCCAGGCCCTTGAAGCGCTGCACCTGGCGGCCCTTCTTTGCTTCGTCCAGCAGCCAGGCGTGTGCCTGTGCGAAGCTGGTGATCGGGTGGCTCTTGTTGCCGCGCACGATCTGGGCGCCTTCGCGCACCAGGTCGTGCAGGGCCAGCGAGACTTCACGCAATGGACGCAGTTCGCCGCTTTCGAACGCGCCCATCGGCAGCACCTGGGTGAATTCCTCACCCATGTGGCGACGGACAGCCACCAGCGTTGCCGGGGCGTTCTCGGTGGCCGGATCGAAACGCAACTGGTAACGGGCAGTGCCCAGCGTGCCGCGGTTGAGCACGGCCTGCAGCGCATCCAGGGTGGGATGCTGGTCGCCTTCGGCCTGCAGCTTCTCCACATCCAGTGGCGGCAGATCGATCAGGGCGGTAAGCAGCGCCGGGTCGTAGCGATGCGCGTTACGGGCAATCGCTTCATGGGCGCTGGTGAACAGCATCAGCAGTTTTTCCAGCGCCTCGCCGGTAATCGGCGGCTCGTCGGTCGCCGGAATCAACGCCGCGCCTTCGACCGCATTGCTGGCCAGGTAGGCATTGAGCGCCGCGTCGTCCTTCAGGTACAGCTCGCTCTTGCCCTGCTTGAGCTTGTACAGCGGCGGCAGGCCGATGTAGATGTAGCCGCGCTCGATCAGCTCCGGCATCTGCCGGTAGAAGAACGTTAGCAGCAGGGTGCGGATGTGCGAGCCGTCCACGTCGGCGTCGGTCATCAGGATGATGCGGTGGTAGCGCAGCTTGTCCGGGTTGTACTCGTCGCGGCCGATACCGGTTCCCAGCGCGGTGATCAGCGTGCCGACCTGGTCGGACGCCAGCATGCGGTCGAAGCGCGCGCGTTCGACGTTGAGGATCTTGCCGCGCAACGGCAGCACCGCCTGGTTCTTGCGGTTGCGGCCCTGCTTGGCCGAACCACCGGCCGAGTCACCCTCGACGATGAACAGCTCCGACAGTGCCGGGTCCTTTTCCTGGCAGTCGGCCAGCTTGCCGGGCAGGCCGGCGATGTCCAGCGCGCCCTTGCGGCGGGTCAGGTCACGCGCCTTGCGGGCGGCCTCGCGCGCGCGCGCGGCATCGACGATCTTGCCGGTGATGGCCTTGGCTTCGTTCGGGTTCTCCTGCAGGAACTCCTGCAGCCGCGCTCCGAAGGCGTTTTCCACCGCCGGGCGCACGTCCGAGCTGACCAGCTTCTCCTTGGTCTGCGAGGAAAAGCTGGGGTCGGGCACCTTGACCGACAGCACCGCGATCATGCCTTCGCGCATGTCGTCGCCGGTCAGCGAGACCTTGGCCTGCTTGGCGATACCGTTCTGCTCGATGTAGGTGCTGAGCACGCGGGTGAGGGCGCCGCGGAAGCCGGCCAGGTGCGTGCCGCCATCCTTCTGCGGAATGTTGTTGGTGAAGCAGTACATCGTCTCCTGGTAGGCGTCGGTCCATTGCAGGGCCACGTCCACCACGATGCCGTTGTGCTCGCCGGTCACCGAAATCACGTTCGGGTGCAGCGGGGTCTTGAGCTGGGCCAGATGCTCCACGAAGCTGCGAATGCCGCCCTCGTAATGGAAGTCATCGCGCCGGCCTTCGCCACGTTCGTCGATCAGGGTGATCTTGACGCCGGAGTTGAGGAAGGAAAGCTCGCGCAGGCGTCGGGCCAGGATGTCGTAATGGAATTCGACATCGCTGAAGATCTCGACCGCCGGCTTGAAGCGCAGGGTGGTGCCGCGCTTGGTGGAGGCTTCCAGCTGCTTGAGCGGGTACTGCGGCTCGCCCAGCGAATATTCCTGCTGGTAGTGAAAGCCGTCGCGCCAGATGTCCAGCCACAGATGCTCGGACAGCGCATTGACCACCGAGACGCCCACGCCGTGCAGGCCGCCGGACACCTTGTAGCTGTTGTCGTCGAACTTTCCGCCGGCGTGCAGCACGGTCAGGATGACCTCGGCTGCGGAAACGCCCTCTTCCTTGTGAATGTCGACCGGGACGCCGCGCCCGTTGTCGGACACCGAGACCGAGCCATCGACAAGAATCTTCACCACGATGTCGTCGGCATGGCCGGCGAGCGCTTCGTCGACCGAGTTGTCCACCACCTCGAACACCATGTGGTGCAGGCCGGTGCCGTCATGGACGTCGCCGATGTACATGCCGGGCCGCTTGCGGACGGCTTCCAGGCCTCGCAGCACGGTGATCTTGCTGGAGTCGTAGGTGCCGTTGGGTGTCGTCGGGATGTTTTGTTCGTCGGTCATGCGCGTGCCGTTGGCTCCACAACACGGGCGCCAGCGGCACCGAGCCGCTTCGCACCGTGGAAAAAGGGGGATAGCGGGGCAAATTATACCAGTCGGCCCGCGTCGGCCGTGGTCTTAGCCTGACGCCGGTTGGCGGGAAACAGCTCCGTGTTCCACGTGGAACAACGTGAGCAGGTCGCCTGTGCTGGCGAGGCCTGGCGGTACTTCTGTGGCGGTGATCATCACCTGCGCCGGCGCGGCCGCCAGGCGCTGCAGCACGCTCGCCTGGTGGCGCCGATCGAGCTCTGAGCCCAGGTCATCCAATGCAATGACCGGCCACTCGCCACGTTCATGGGCAAAATCTTCTGCCTGGGCCAGCAGGCACGCCAAGGCGGTCAATTTTGCCTGGCCGCGCGACAAGGTGTCCTTGCCGGGCAGCGCCTCGAAGCTGGGCGCCCAGTCGGCGCGGTGCGGACCTTGCGAGGTGTAGCCATTCTGGCGGTCCCGCTCGCGTGCCAACAACAATGCGTCTGCGAGGGAGACCTCGTGACGTCGCCATCCGGGTGCAAAAGTCAGGGCAGACAGGCCCAGCGACGGGGCGATGGCAGCGGCCACGGGAATCAAGCGGTCCTGCAGGCGCTCGAGGTAGCGCAGGCGTCTGGACGTGAGCGTTTCACCCGACTCGGCGAGTTCATGATCCCAAGCGTCCAGCAGTCGTGGCTGCGCGCCCTGCTTCAGCAACGCGTTGCGCTGCTTCAACGCCCGGGCGTAGCGACGCCACAGCGCCAGGAAGTCTGGTTCCACGTGGAACAAACCCCAATCGAGGAAGCGCCGGCGCGGTTCGCCACCGCCGCTGATCAGAACGTGGCTACCCGGCTCGAAGGTGACGACCGCCAGCGCTGCACACAACGAACCCAGTTGGGCGACATCCTCGCCGTCGAGCCGCCCGGTCCACTCCTGCCCACTGTGTCGCAGACCTGCGCGGCGGGTGCGTTCGGACGCTTCGCCGTTGCGCTCGCGCCACTCCACAAAGACTTCCAGATCGTTGCAGCCTTGGCGGATCAGGCCGTCTCGCACCCGCCCGCGGAAACTGCGCCCATAGGCCATCAGGTGCAGCGCTTCGAGCACGCTGGTCTTGCCGGCGCCGTTGTCACCGGTCAACAGGTTCAGCGCGCTGGCAGGGTGCAGCTCGACCGTCTCGAACCGACGCAGTCGATGGATGGACAATCGCACTACGTGCATCGCTGAGTGTGCTCCGGGCTGTGATCCGGAGCGTCCGGTCTGTGCGCAGGATACGTGATTGACCCGACGTCCGCGCGGCGACAGGGGATCGATCGTTGAGGACTGCCTGGGGATAACTTGGGGACAAAAACGACAGCGACCGGTCCGCTGGCCCTTGTCCACAGGTTACACATCACCAAAAACCGGTTAAACCACAGGGTTTCGACCCCATAAATTCGTTTAGAAACAAGTGGTTGGTATACTTTTCGGCGAAATCTGGCCCTACCATCACCACAAAGCTCTTAAGTTATTTATAGATTTAAAAGCAGAGCAGGGTGTGCATAACTAAATCGAGGACTTCCTTGCGCCGGAAGAAGGCTCCAATCCTCCCGAGCGGTTCGCGGAAATATGAACAGGTTTATGCTCCTTGGATTGTTCATAGCTCCCCGACAGCGCGACCGGTTCTGCCAAAACACGATTCGAGATGAGTCTGCTCTGGCTGGACCAGTCACGCCCTTCTGACTAGCAGACGCAGCGGGCGGTAATCCCTCGCTTGAGGACTGCGCCAACGGTGCGGGACAGACGGATTGCAAACCCGCCGTCGCTGGAGCAGCCGGAGGGACAAGGCTTCCCCTGCTATGCGCATCACTCGGGCTCTCTGTCATCGGCGCATACCCGATACCTGGCACGTGATGCTTGGAGTGAAGGCACCTGTTGGGAGTAGGCCTGTGACCAGCGGGTTCGGCGGCAAAAGCTGGCACCTCAAGAGCGCGGCTCTGCCCGTAGAAGCTGATGTACTCAACTAACCTGCGCTGTCTGCGTGGACCAGGCGACTGTCGGGAGACGCGCATGCCCAGAGCTACTACTCCCAGGCATGACCGTGGAATTGTAGCTACCTAGATCCCCGCATGGCGGCTTTTAGCCATAGCACTACGGCATTTCGCGTTGTCCGCACTCGGGCATAAAAAAGCCCGGCTTTCGCCGGGCATTTGTGTTCCACGTGGAACGCTAATTCAGAGACGCAGCGGCATCACGACGTGACGGGACTTCTCGCTGCTGGCTTCGCGCACCAAAGCTGAGGAATTTGCATCACGCAACTGGATGACAACGTGCTCATCGCGCAGCGCTGAAAGCGCGTCGAGCAGATAGTTGACGTTGAAGCCGATCGCCAGGTCATCCACTTTGGTATCCGCCTCGATCTCTTCCTGCGCCTCTTCCTGCTCGGGGTTGTGCGCGCTGATCTTCAGCTGCCCCGGCGATACCTCGACGCGGACGCCACGGTATTTCTCATTGGACAGAATTGCCGCACGCTGCAGCGACGCACGCAGGGCCTCACGATCGACCTTGACCTCGCGGTCGGCACCGATCGGGATCACTGCCTCGTAGTCAGGGAAGCGGCCGTCGATCAATTTCGAGGTGAAGGTGACATCCCCGCGCTTGACGCGGATATGGCTACGGCCGACTTCCAGCTCGACCTCACGGTCTGCTGCCTCCAGCAGGCGCAGCAGCTCGGTCACGCCCTTGCGCGGCACGATGATCTGACGCTTGGCACCGCCGGCCTTTTCCAGCTCGGTCTCGCACAGCGCCAGGCGATGGCCATCGGTGGCCACGCATCGCAACAGCCCTTCGCGCAGGTCGAACAGCAAGCCGTTGAGATAATACCGCACGTCCTGCTGCGCCATCGCAAACGCCGTGCGCTCGATCAGCTCTTTCAGCGCTGCCTCCGGCACGCCCACGCGCTCGGTAGCTTCGACTTCGTCAACAGACGGGAAATCGTTGGCCGGCAGCGTCGCCAGGGTGAAGCGGCTGCGCCCGGCCTGCACTGTGACCTTGTCGCCAGTCTGCGAGATGGTGACGCGGCTGCCGTCGGGCAGGGCACGCAGGATATCGAACAGCTTGCGCGCCGGGATCGTGGTTTCACCATCCTGCGCATCTTCCACCATCGTGCGCGAGATCATTTCCACTTCCAGGTCCGTGCCGGTCAGCGAGACCTGCCCGTCCTTGACCTGCACCAGCAGGTTGGCAAGAACCGGCAAGGTCTGGCGGCGTTCGACCACGTTGACGACCTGGGCCAACGGCTTGAGGAAAGCTTCGCGCTGCAGTGTAAAACGCATGTGGTTCCGTGCCCCTATGCTTTAAAAAATAATGGATAAATCAAAAGCTTGGTGGTGATGGTAGGGCCGTTTTCAGCGGATAACCACCATAACTCTTTGTTCCCAAAGGAATTTCAGCACCCGAAAGCCGTTGGACTAATGCCCCTGGTCTGGTGGGAAAACCTGTGGATAGTTTTCCGCCCGGATTGCAGGGCAACGTTATCCACAGATTCTCCCGCATTTGACCCCAACTCATCCACGCTTTTTTCCACGTGGACCGCGATCGGCGTCAGTGCCTCATTCGCTGAGCTTGCGAATCAGCTTTTCCCAGTCCTCGCGGAGCTTGCCGTCGGCCTCCATCAAGGTGCGGATCTGCCGGCAGGCATGCAGCACGGTGGTGTGGTCACGGCCGGCAAACGCATCGCCGATCTCCGGCAAGCTGTGTTCGGTGAGTTCCTTGGCCAGCGCCATGGCGACCTGACGCGGGCGCGCCAGCGACCGCGTGCGGCGCTTGGAGAGCAGGTCCTTCATCTGCAGGCCGTAGTAGTCCGCCACGGTCTTCTGGATGTTGGGAATGCCGATGGCCTGCTGCTGGGCACGCAGCAGGTCGCGCAGCGTTTCCTGGGCGAACTCCACCGTGATCGAGCGGCCGGTGAAATTGGCGCGTGCCACCAGGGTGTTGAGTGCGCCTTCCAGGTCGCGCACGTTCGAGCGCATCTTCTTGGCGATCAGGAACGCCACGTCGTCGGGAATGTCGGCGCCGCGCTCGCGTGCCTTGGCCAGCACGATGGCCGCGCGGGTCTCGAAATCCGGCGGATCGATCGCCACCGACAGGCCCCAGGCCAGGCGCGACTTCAGCCGCGGCTCAAGACCCTCGACTTCGCGCGGGTAGCGGTCGCAGGTCAGGATGATCTGCTGGCGACCGTCGAACAGCGCGTTGAAGGTGTGGAAGAACTCTTCCTGCGTGCGGTCCTTGCCGGCGAAGAACTGGATGTCGTCGATCAGCAGTGCATCGATCTGCTGGAACTGGCGCTTGAACTGGTCCATCGCCTTGTCCTGCAGTGCGCGGATCATCGCGCTGAAGAACTGTTCCGAGCGCAGGTACATCACCTTGGCGCCCGGGTTGGCTTCACGCAGCGCGTTGCCGGCGGCAAACATCAGATGGGTCTTGCCCAGGCCGGTGCTGCCGTACAGCAGCAATGGGTTGTGCGCACGGTCGCCGGGTTTCTGCGCCGCCTGGATCGCCGCCGCCAGGCCAAGCTGGTTGCTGCGACCCTCCACGAAGTTGGCGAAGGTGTAGTGCGAATCCAGGTTGCCGGCAAACGGCACCATCGGCGCAACGCTCGGCGCACTGGGCGCGGCTACCGGTGCGGGAGCCGGCTCGGGCGCACGCGGGCGCGAACCCACCGCCAGCGCCACCTCGCCATTGCCGGCGAAGTAGGCCAGCAGTTCGCGAATGCGCGGCAGGTACCGTTCGCGCACCTGGTCGACGATGAAGGCATTCGGGGCGTACAGCACGATGCTGTCGCCGCGGTCTTCGGCTTGCAGGGGTTTCAACCAGGTGTGGACATCCTCGGGCGGGAATTCGGCTTCGAGACGTTCCAGACAGCGGGGCCAAGCATCCAT